>JAWKOU010000001.1:6420000-11220000 GCA_041391085.1 Caldilineaceae bacterium | reverse complement strand
TGACTGGGATCATCGGGCTCAATGCCGGCCTGGCGCAGTGCGGCGAAGACTTCCCATTCGTTGCCAAAGCCCCAGGTGCCCACCCGCTTGCCGGCCCACTCTTGTACCGACGTGATCCCGGCGTCGGCCCAGCCCACTTGGAGGGTGCCGCTGCGTTGAAAGATCTGGGCGATGTTGACTAAATCGGCGCCGGCCTCGCGCGAGGCGAGCATCTTGGGCACCCAGGCAATCCCAAACTCGGCGTCGCCGGCCGCGACAACCTGTTGCGGTACAATCTCCACCGCACCTTCTAGAATGGTCACATCCAGCCCTTCATCGGTATAGTAGCCCTGGTTGAGCGCAGCATAGTAGCCGGCGAACTGCGATTGGGTCACCCATTGCAACTGCAAGCGGACAGGCGTCAGCGTTGCGCCCGCGACTGCCGCCGGCGCGGCTGTCTCGCCCTGCCCACCGCCCGCAGTCGCGGGCGCCGCTTGTGGCATGGTGCAGCCTGTCACGACCAAGGCGATTATTGCCACCCATAGCAACCATCGTAGTTTCGACATATGATTCTCCTCTTGAATATTGATAAACGAGATTACTATTCAGGATGTCGCCGTGGGTAACAGAAAAACCTTGTCTGTACTATGATTTTTATGATTTTATGAGGGCTATGATTCCGCCGACAGAGATTCATTGTCATTTCTTTCTCCCTATCCGCAATACGAAATCATAGCTCATCACCTAATCATTTACATCATAGTTTAGACGCCAATTACGCTTTGAAAAGCCTGAATAGTAACTAAACGAGATTACAGGTTGAATTTCTATCGCAAGTGAATTGGGTGATTGGTAATGGGGTCAAGCGTGTCAAAGTCATCAATCACCAATCACTAATCACCCAATCACCACTTATCCCTCCCGTTCCACATTACGAATTGAACTGTGCCAGGGGATGGTGATCTGTTCGAGCAGCAAGACGACGAGATAAAAGGCGATGCCGACGATGCAGGCGATGATGATGGCCGCCCAGGCATTCTGAAAACGAAATTGTGCCGCCTCTTGGGTGATAAAGATCCCGAGCGCCGAACGGTTGCCGCCAAAGTATTCACTGACCACCGCACCGATCATGCTCAGGGTAGCCGCCACCTTAAAGGCGTTAAACATATAGGGCAATGCATTGGGCAAGCGCACCTTGCGCAAAATTGTCATCTCGCTGGCAGCATAGGAGCGCATCAGTTCGAGCACTGCCGGATCGACTGTGGTCAGGCCGCGTACAGTGTTGATCATCATCGGGAAAAAGACAATGACCGCCACAATCATCATTTTGGAAAAGGGATTATCAACGCCAAACCAGTTGTTAAGAATGGGCGCAAAGGCGATAATGGGCACCGAGTTGGCGGCAATCGCAAACGGCAAGAACGTTTCATTGGCCAGGGTCCAGCGCGCAGTCGCCAATGCCACCAGAATGCCTGCGCTACAGCCAATGGCAAAACCGCCCAATGCCTCTTTGGTGGTAAACCAGCCAATGTAAATCAGGCGTTCAAGATTTTCATAAAAGGCGGCCCAGATCACCGAGGGCGCCGGTAACAAAAAGCGCTGAATGGCAAAGAGCCAGACTGCACCCTCCCAGAGTGCCAGTATCGCGACAAAGAGGAGAATGGCCGGCCAATTCTGCTGTAAACCGCGTAGACTCATCCTGCTCACGGCTCCTCACCTCCGTAGCCCTTGGCGCGGCGCAACCACTCGCGTACTTCTGTCTCCAGACGAAAGAAGCGGGGATCTTCGCGCGTCTCCAGCGTGCGTGGTGTGGGCAGATCTACGTCAACGACATAGATAACTTCTCCTGGCCGCGCCGACATGACAATGATGCGCGTAGATAGAAAAACCGCTTCGGCGATACTGTGGGTGACAAAGATGACAGTGGCGCCCGTCTGTTGCCAGATTTTCTGTAACTCCAGATTCATCCGCTCGCGCGTCATCTCATCCAGCGCGCCAAAGGGTTCATCCATCAACAACAATTTGGGCTGAATGGCTAGCGCCCGCGCAATCGCCGCCCGTTGCTGCATCCCTCCAGAGAGCTGCCAGGGATAGTGGCGCTCAAAGCCCTCTAATTCGACCAGGCGCAGGAGAGCGCGGGCGCGCTGCTGCTGCTCCGGCCGGTTCAGACCACGTAATTCCAGGGGCAACATGACATTTTTCAAAATCGTGCGCCACTCAAAGAGCACCGGCGCCTGGAAGACCATGCCATAATCCAGATCAAGCCGCGCCTGGCGTGCGCTTTTGCCGTTGACCCGAATGTCACCCGTGGTGGGCGTCAGCAGATCGCCAATTAACCGTAAAAGGGTGGATTTCCCGCAGCCTGATGGCCCAATGAAGGAGATAAACTCACCTGGCGCAATGGCCAAGCTAATGTCTTTCAGCGCAACGGTGGCGTTGTTGCGCTGTGCTTTAAAGGTCATGCCCACTTTGGTGAGCGCTACAATCGGTTCAGCCATAAGCGGTTATAGCTCACTTGTGCTCTGACGCCTGCGCAGCGTAACGAACTCTGCCAGGATCACGATGAGATAAAAGGTAATGCCGACAACGGCGCTGACAATGATCGTTGCCCATAGCCGTTCAGGCCCAGAGATATAATATTGGTTAAAGTTGAGGATGGCGCCGCCTAGCCCATCGCGAATGCCGGAAGGCAACTCGCCAATGATCGAGCCCACCACGCTGGATGTCGCCGCAATTTTGAAGGCAGTGAAGAGGTAGGGCAACGCGGCCGGGAAACGCAATTTCCAGAGGATGGCCCAGGGTGATGCGGCGTAGGAGTGCATCAACTCGACCGCCATGGGATTGGGTGACCGCAGCCCGCGCAGGGTGTTGATGGTGACGGGAAAGAAGGTGAGGTAGGCCGCGATGACAGCCACCGATACCCAGCCCGCCTTCAGCCAGATGATCACCATCGGGGCAATCGCCAAAATGGGAACGGTCTGTGAGGCGACGACATAGGGCATGCAGCCGCGTTCGAGCAGGCGGTAGTGCACAAAGAGTGTACCCAACAGCAGCCCCAATGCAGCGCCAAAGCCAAAGCCAACCACCGCTTCGCGCAGTGTATAAAAGGCTGCGCTCACCAGCACACTGCCCAAAGGCGGACCGTTACGCCGTGCTGGGTTGCTGAACGCGCTGCCAATCTCCCAAATGTGGGGCAAATTCAGATCCGAAGTAACCTTCCAACGGAACGGTGGATCATGCGTAAGGGCAAAGGGATTGCTCTCTGGCCGCCAGGGATCACCACCCAACCACTTAGCGCCTTCCCACAACAGGGCAATGAGCGCCAATAAGGTTAGAAATGATAATCCTTGGCGGATAGTTTTACGAATACGAATGACTGTCACCGGTTGTGCGCGCTGCATGAATTGCTCTGGTTTGATCTTATACTGAAATCGAAATGAAAGCCGACTTTTGGGGACTGGAAAGTAGAGATGGGAGATTACGTAGACAAGTCTCCAATCTCTACTCTCCTATATGAGCCTCGATTTTAAACGGTTAAGATTATACCAGCAATCATGACGCCTGCCCTATTTTGCGTTGGCCTGTTGCGCTCCTCACCGATTATTCATAGACGACGAGGCCAGTACGATTGCGTTCCACCCATTCCCAGTTGATGGCGACGCCGAGCCCTGGCCCTTGGGGCACGGGAACGCAGCCGTTGCTGTCCACGGCGTCCAGCTCATCGGCATAGTCGAGCAGCAGGTTGGGGTCGTGGCTGGCCGGTGCTTTGGGGTGCAGTAATCCCATCTCGTAATAGTTGGTATTGCGGATGGCGGCCATACATTGGCGCTGGGCGGGGCCGGGGCCGTGGAATTCGATGTCAAGCCCCAACGCTTCGCACGCATGGGCCAGTTTGATGACCCCGGTAATGCCATCATAGCCCACATCGCCACGTACATAGTCGGTGGCGTCGGCAATGACAAAATCGATATGGGGCTCCAGCGAGCGCACATGCTCCGTCTGGAGGAGTGGCGTCTTGATCAACTGGCGCAGCTTGCGGTGGGCAAATTGAGAGGTGCCGCCATCGCGGAAGGGATCCTCATACCAGAAGAACTGCTGTTCATCACAGGCCCAGCCGACCTTGACCGTGTCGCCAAAGGTGTGATATTCACAGGCCGGGTCAAGCATCAGATCCATTTTGCCGCCCACCCGTTTGCCCACCGCATGAACATTGGCAATTTCCTGGCTAATGGGGGCGCGGCCCCAGCCGTGAATCTTAAAGGCGGGGTAACCCAAGTCAAGACATTGCTCGGCAAAGTCGGCAAAGGCTTCGGGAGTGGAAAGACCATCGGGTTGATGATCGCCGTGGTAGGTGCTGGCATAGCAGGGCAACTCGCTCTTGTAGCCGCCGAGCAATTTATAGATGGGTTGGTTGTAGAGTTTGCCGGCAATGTCCCAGAGCGCAATATCAATCGGTGCAATGCCAATGCGCGCCACCTGGCGCAGCGAGCGCCGTACTTCGGTGTAGATGCGCTCCCGCTCTAGTGCACTGTGGCCTTTGAGGTAGTGCCAAAAACCAGGCAGGGTGGAATACTCGGCCGCGCTGCCGCCGGCATACTCGCCAACGATGCCGGCATCGGTAAAGACGCGCAAGACGCGTCCACCCATTTTTGCCTGGCCGCCTGGTTCATAGACCAGGTTAAAACCGTTATAGTCACGCCCCATGTCGGGTAGTGACCAACTGTATTCGTGGATTTCAATGCGGGTAATTTTTGGATCAGCCATGATTGCTCCTTCGGTTATCTGCCGTGAATGCTGTTGATATGCATACTCTGGACAAGCCAGTCCTAAAATTACACCACAAAGCCCCAAAGAACACAAAGGGCTAATAAATGGTTAACGGTTAACGGCTAATGGTTAATGGATAACTGTTCACGATTGTCAGCAGCTCACTATTGGGTGGTAGAGGCACTTTTAAACGCCGGTTACTCAGTACATTGTCAGGGAAGTTTGGCTAGAGTTAGAGGAGGTCACGCAGGTCTTCCTGGAAAGGGCGGCTGATAGTAAAAAACAGGAGGTATACGGCGCCCCCTTCCAGGAAGACGCCCGCCGGCGCACCAAAATTCTGCTAGTTTAGATTCACCCCCTCCTAGCCTCCCCCAGCTTGGGCTTACCATTACCCACAAGTCAGTTAGTCGACGAGTGTCGCTCTAGAAGGTGACCGGCATCTCCGAGATGCCGGTCACCTTAAACCCACGCCCTACCTCTGGGCGAAAAAGATAGGGTAACGGTAAGCAGGTTGGGGGAGGAGCCGTAACTCTAGCGGTGGCGTGACCGGGAACCCCTTGGGTGCCTCCCCAAGCTGGGGAGCGGGTGCCCACTAGGCGCGGGTGGGGTTCTAATCTATCGAAACTTAGCTGACAGTGCAGTAGTGCACTGTAAACGAAATTTTGAGGAATTAGACGTAGGTACGGTTTCCATACCGCACAATCGACCAATCTGGGGGATTTCTGATCTGTGCGGTATGGAAACCGCACCTACGATCTATGTCTCTAATTTATCAGAACTTGCTTTACACTGCAGTAGTACAGTGTAAAGCAAGTTCTGAGTATTTAGGGTTGTCATTCTGAGCCTGCTTTTTGGCGAAGAATCTCCTCTTTCGTAAGCAGAGATTCCTCGTCGCAAGCTCCTCGAAATGACACGTTCTAATTACTCATAACTTTGCTGACACTGTAGTAGTGTTCTGTAAAGTAAGTAATGATAGGCGCCAGGGCACCGGCAAGCGGATGCCCCTACGACATCCAACATAATTAATTTTACAAAACACTCAGGCTTCTTTAGTGATGATTGGTGCATAGATTTTTTCCGCATCCAGATAATTGGGAATGCCATCACCGTCATCATCGGCAAGACCCTCGACACTGTCGGGCGCGCTGTCCCCATCTGTATCAGTCCCTGGTGGAGCCATCAAGCCAATAGCGTAAACGTTGTTATCGTTTGCATTCACATTGATCGTTTGGTTTGGACTAGGGGCCATGTAATTCTTCGGCAAGTAGGTCATATCGATGGTGAGCGTATAGATTCCGGGCTCTGCCAACTTGGTAAAATGTGCAACCCCGTCACGTTCGGTCGTCGCGGTGAAGAAATGGTTCTGGGGGGAACGAAGCGTGACTTTCACATTAGGGTAAACCTGTTCCCCCTCATCATGCCGTTTATTGGTTTCTACATCATAGTACAAAAGAACGCTGGCGCTGTTCCAGCCGGAGACAGTTACCGTTGTCGTTGTACTGGCCTTAAAGTCCATTCCATTTGTCGCATGGGCCTGCCAGGTAACTGGATTAACCGTTGTCTCGGTAATGAGCGTGGCGTAGGTTATCCCGACGGAGCGGCCCACATTCACCGTGCGTGTAAACTCATAGTTGGGGAGAATTGCGTCAAAAATCTCATGATAATTTAGCGTGCTATTGCCAAGGTTTTCAATCACATAGCAATAGACCACTGTCGTATAGGCCGGCACTGTAATTGCGCGACTTTGCGCACAGTCATTGGTATCAAGACCCACCGTTGCGCTAAGCTGAAAAGCTTGGGTGATTACTGTTGTCGTTGCGACTGCTGTAGCGCTAATATCCTCAGCCGTGGAACTGGTCCAGGTGGCTGTACTGATGCCGTCGTGAGCGACAGCCACATTTTGTGTAACGGTCATGGTGGCGCCGGGTGCAAGGGGTTGGGTTTCATTATCCAGTAAGATGCCCGCCTGGCTGTCCACCAGGGTGTGACGAGTCAACGTAACAAGGCCGGTGTTAGTCAACTTATAGCAATAGCGCAAAGTGGTAGGGAGGGATGTGACAACAGTGTCGGCATTGCTGCACTGTTGTAGGTCTTTGCTCACGGTTGCGCTGAGAACGCCGGTCGGCACAATGACCTGGCTCGTATCGCTGTCACTGACCGTCTCCTCGCCATTGGAAGCCGACCAGGTGGCGCTAAAAATGGCGGTGCTCATCACATTCGCCTGGTGCCGAATAAAGGCGGTGCTGCGCGCCGTACCGCGCGGGGTGAGTATATAAGGATAATCTTGTAGAATCGTCCCCAACTGTTCATCGACAACGGTATGCGTAGTGAAAGTCACTGTGCCGGTGTTCACAACCATAAAGCAATAGGTCACCATTGCGCCTGCCGGCACTACTACCTTGTTCTCGCCGCTTTGGGAACAGTCGCTATTGCCGGCTAACACAATCTTTTGAAAGAGAATGCCTGCCTCTTGCGTACTGTCCTGGACCTGCTGTGTCTTGACAAGCGCCGCCAACGCTTTGGGATCCAATGGTTCCATTTTGGTCCGCAAAGGCGCGCTTCTCTCTTCCTTGATGGTCTGAGAGGCCCCTGGTTGGGGTTGAGTAAGGTTCAAAGATCTAGAATGGGGGGAAAAGGGGGCCGCCTGCTGATAAAAGGAGACTGCATAAGCGGGTGAAGTAACCGCACTGATCAACAGCAACAGCATCGTTAGCCAAAGAATCGCAATGATGGGAATGCGAAGGGCGCACTGCAGTGTGTGCAACATTGATATATCCTCCTTTGAGTGTCGGTTTTGGGGACGACCGTCACACTGCGCCTGATCCAAATAGGCTTCTCGACTGGTGAGAGCAAATCCCAAGATTTAGGTTTTCCCTAATTCTACTGCTTGTCCATTTATGTGCTAAAATCCGAGACACGATTGTTAAGCCAACCTAGGGTCTTCCCTTTGCATAAAAAATATCTTTAGGATCAATGACAACACAACCAATTACTGTTTCTACGTTAAGTAGCTATATTGTACAACTTTTTGAGCGTGACGACACACTGCGCGATCTGTGGGTCATTGGCGAAGTGAGCAATTGGAAGCGCGCCGCAAGTGGTCACGTTTATTTTAGTCTCAAAGACCGCGGCGCTACCATTGCCGCTGTCATGTGGAAAAGTCACGCCATTGCCCATAGCTGGCTGCCCAATGAGGGTGATCAAATTATAGCGCATGGTTATGTTGGCGTCTACCCTGAACGTGGGTCAATCCAACTTTATGTCAATCGAATCCAACCGGCGGGGCGCGGACAGCTTTACGCACAGTTTGAGGCGCTAAAAATGCGTTTGGCCGCCGAAGGATTGTTTGATGGCGAACGCAAGCGAATGCTCGTGCAACAGCCAAAGCGCATTGGGGTTATCACCAGTGCAGATGCTGCCGCGCTGCGTGATATTCTGCGTGTGCTGGCCGCGCGCTGGCCATTGGTAGAGATCATCCTCTTTCCAACGTTGGTGCAGGGCAGTGAAGCGCCAGCACAGATTGTTGCAGCCTTGCAAGAGGCCAACGGCTACAGCACAGCCGTGGCCCGCCTGGATACGCTTATTCTGGCCCGCGGCGGCGGCAGTATTGAGGATCTTTGGTCCTTTAATGATGAACAAGTCGCCTATGCCGTAGCGGCCAGCGCGATCCCAATTGTAGTGGGGGTTGGCCATGAAACCGATTTTACCATCGTCGACTTTGTTGCCGATCTACGCGCCCCCACGCCTTCTGCCGCCGCGGCTGCCGTCGTGCCTGATCGGCAGGAAGCTGGCGCGCAGTTGGACGAATTGCGGCGCTCCCTGCTTGCACAAGCAATGCATCAGCTAGCGTACCTACAACAGCAGATCCAACATATGCAGGTGCGGCTACGCCAGATCGCACCGCAGCGCCAACTTGATTTCCGCCGGCAACGCCTGGATGACCGCAGCCGGCGTTTGCACGAACTGCTGCGCCGTCACCTGGAGCGCAAAGAGAGCCAACTGCGCACCGCTGCTGTCCAGTTACAGGCCTTGAGCCCACACAGTGTTTTACAACGGGGCTATAGCATTGTACAGCGTGAGGATGGAGTCATTGTCGCGGCGCCAGCGCAAGCCGCGCCAGGAACGCGCCTTCAAGTACACACTGCCGGTGGCCCATACTACGTCCGCCGTGAAGAGTAGAGTAGACAGTGGACAGTGTTCAGTGCTTAGTAGACAGTGTTCAGTCGTCTGTCCACTGAAAACTGTCCACTGAAAACTGTTCACTGAAGACTGTCCACTGAAAACTGTCCACTGATAACCTCGTAGGTTGCTTCTACCGCCACGGGTAAAGAATGATAGTGCTTGGCGCTATAATTTGATAAAATTGCTTCTAGTTTACCGAAACGATCCCCATCTAAATTACGTTAACCTTAATACAATAAGCCGATGCTATCCTCGTTAAAATGTAATAGCTAAGGTAGTATTGTAGGTTCAAACTAACAAGGTAATGACTTTCCCCCGAAATAGGATTGGTTGCTTCGTAAGTTGGCAAACTTCCATCTCTACATTTTGTCATAAACTTGTAATGTATATAAGAACCGCTGCATTTAACCTGGACGTTTGGTAAGAAACAGTAAAATTTGTCGCCTGTCATAGGTGATGTAGAAAAGGGATAAGGGGCGATATGACGAATTTACCATCGTATCTGGATTTTGTTGTCGATGTTACCACCATGAGTGAGCATACCTATATGATCGCTGCGCGCTCAGATGCCGGTGAGGCGCGCCAGATCAGTGAGTTTCCGCTTGATGCTAGCGCACTGGTACAAGGGTTGCACAAGCTAGAAGCAGCAATTACCGGCTCTGTCGCTCAAAAGCAGGCGCAAGCTTCTGCCGCAATGCAAAGTGTGCAAGACTTTGGCCGCACGCTCTTCGATTTTCTATTGCCTTCAGAAACACGTACGCTCTACTACGAATCTTTGCGCGAGGCTGTTCACCGTAACCGTGGCGTGCGTCTGAAATTGAGCATCCATGCACCGCAACTAGCAACGTTGCCGTGGGAGTTTTTGTTTGATCCAAGAAAGCGTGATTATGTCTGTCTGGATCCTCACACGCCCTTGGTGCGCTATACCGAACTGCCTCAAACTTCGCCACCGCTGGCGGTGGAGGCGCCCTTGCGGATTTTAGGGGTGATTGCTGATCCTGAAGATATGCACGCCCGGTTGGATGTAGCCGAAGAACGCAAGCGCGTCAGCGAAGCGCTCCGCTCGTTAGAAGAACGGGGTGTGGTGCAGTTGACCTGGCTGGAAGGGGAGACCTGGCGCGATCTGCAGCGCGCGATGCGCACCGGAAGCTGTGCTTGGCATATTTTTCACTTTATTGGACACGGCGGCTATGATGAAATCCGCAACGAAGGGTACATCATGCTCGCCGACGAGCAGGGCAAGGCGCATCAACTCTATGCCACCCAATTGGCACGCCTATTGGCGCGTCAGCGCTCTTCCTTACGTTTGGTCATGCTTAACGCTTGTGAAGGGGCGCGCACGGGACAACTCGACCTGCTTTCCGGCACTGCAGTCACCCTTATCAACAGCGGCATACCGGCCGTATTGGCAATGCAATATGGTATTACCGATGCTGCTGCCGTGGAATTTGCACGTACCTTCTATGAGGCGCTGGCCGATAATCTGCCGGTTGACGCCGCGGTTGCCGAAGCTCGCAACGCCATTAATTTCAACAATGCTACTTCGCTTGAATGGGGCGTTCCCGTGCTCCATTCCCGAGCTGCTGATGGTCGTCTCTTTGCAATGGGTGCAGAAGACGTCCCTGCCAAACCATTTGATAATGTACAGCATCGCAGTTATGTGCCGGGGCACTCAGCCGGACCGCAAACAAACACAGCCGAGGATGAAGTCTTATCTGTGCAAGAAGACGACTTAGCCAATAATTTGGCCAACAATTTTGATTGGCTGCAAGATGAGCTTTGTGCACACTGGTACGATGATGAATTTGCCGAGGAATCAGGCGCAGAAGGTGAAGAAGAAATTGATGTGGCGGCAGTACTTAATGCGGCCAAACATCAGGCCGCCTATCTAGAATTTTCCGGTGCTGAAGCAAACACGCAAGCGGACCTATCCGGCTTGGCAACCGCGCCGCAAGCGACGTCGCACCCATCGCCCAGCCAACGCGAGGGCGCTGCACACCCACTCCTATTAGAAACTCCCGACGAATTAGTGACGCTTTCGGAATTATTGCAGAGTGGGATACAGCATCACCTTTCACTGCTCAACTTCGACTGGGTTACAATTCCCGCCGGTGAGTTTTGGATGGGCAGCGACCCCGCCCATGACATCCATGCCTTTGAAGATGAACAGCCGCAGTTCAAATATTATTTGCCGACCTACCGGATTACACGCGTGCCCATCACGAATGCTCAGTATAGGTTGTTTGTTGAAGCAACTCGCCACCGGAGCCCAACACACTGGATTGACGGCCAGGCGCCCGATGGGCTGGACGCTCATCCTGTGGTCAACATTAGCTGGCGCGATGCCAATGCCTTTTGCGAATGGGCAGGGGTGCGTCTGCCGACCGAAGCGGAGTGGGAAAAGGCCGCCCGTGGCCCCGACGCACGGATCTACCCCTGGGGTGATGAGGCACCCAACAGCCGTTACTGCAATTATGATATGCAGGTGGGCGCGCCTGTTGCGGTGGGGCAATATCCTGCAGGGGCCAGCCCTTATGGGGTATTGGACATGGTGGGCAACACATGGGAATGGACTGCCTCGGTCTGGTTGGATAGTTATGAAAATTATGCGCGCCAGATTGCGAACAGTGATCTCTCTAATTTGCGCCGCGTCTTACGTGGCGGCGGCTTCCGTGATTTTGAATTTGTCCGCTGCGCCGCGCGCTCCTGGGATCTGCACACGCAACGCTATCTCGACCTCGGCTTTCGTGTTGTTGCCCTCGACTAAGGCGGTTCCAAGGAATAGATGACCCCGCCGAGGTGACTGTCACTGGCTACCAAGTCTGGCGTAATCCTAGGTTGCCTAGGCCAGTGACAGTCACTTAAAAAAGGAATTCAATTTCTTGGATCAGCCTAAGTCGAGAAAAAACGTAAGTTCCAGCGTATCTCCTCCATCTTTACTACGTCAACACAGTAGGACAACCTGACGCACCATCAACGTTGTCCTACTGTGTTCTGCGTGTTGCGGGATCAGCCAATAGCCGTGCAGCAGCGAAGCTGTATCTGCTCTACAGTTGACCCAGAGACGCAGTTCGCCCCCACCTAACCCAAATGGAGGATCTATGTTTTCTCGCATCAAGTCAATTCTCTTGACACAGTTTCGTCTCCCGGCGCAGAAAAGGGCGCCGGGGCCGCCCCGCACCCGACGCCCGGCGCAACAGCACCCCCGTATAGTTCTGACGATTGTGCTGATTCTTCTCGGCGTAATCTGCGTTAATTTGACCGTGGCTTTGGCGCAGGACAATGTGTCCAATATCTTCCTCCCCTTGGTTTCCACCGGTGACAATCAAGCAACTACCGGCGAGATTATTCCGGGTCAATATATTGTCGTTCTGCGTGACGAGAGTACGCGCCCGGGGCGCGCCGCCACACAAGCGGTCCTGGCCCGCACCACGGATCTGGCCAGAAGCCTAGGCGGTGAACTCCTGTACACCTATGACCATGCCATCAATGGCTTTGCTATCAAATTGCCTGATGATGCCGTGGCAACCCTGACGGCAGACCCGGATGTTGCCTTTGTCGAACCTGACCAGATCATGAAAATTGATGATGTGCAGGACCCGGCGCCGTGGGGGCTCGATCGCATTGATCAGCGTGACTTGCCCCTGAGCGGCGACTATACCTATGCAACCAGCGGCGCCGGCGTCAATGTTTATGTTATCGACACCGGCATCCGCAGCACCCATCATGAATTTACCGGGCGTGTCGGCGATGGCTTTTCCGCCATCAACGATGGCCGCGGCACGGACGATTGCCAAAGTCATGGCACCCACGTCAGCGGCACCATTGGCGGCAGCACCTATGGCGTGGCCAAACAGGTGACCCTCCATCCAGTGCGTGTTTTGGATTGCCAGGGCAGCGGCTCCAACTCGCAGGTGATCGCCGGCATCGACTGGGTGACTGCCAATCACGTCAAGCCGGCGGTGGCGAATATGAGCCTGGGCGGTTCTGTGTCCACGGCGCTGGACAACGCCGTGCGTAATTCGATTGCTGCCGGCGTAACGTACGCGCTAGCAGCCGGCAATGAGAATACCGACGCCTGCTCCAGCTCGCCGGCGCGTGTGGCCGAGGCGCTAACGGTGGGCGCTTCCAATGACACCGACCAGCGGGCCTCCTTCTCGAATCTCGGCACTTGTGTGAATATCTTTGCGCCGGGTGAAGCGATCCTCTCTGCAATCAATACAAGCGACACAGCCATCGCTACGTACAGCGGCACCTCTATGGCTTCACCCCATGTGGCCGGTGTTGCTGCACTCTACCTGGGGCTGCACCCAGAGGCCGATCCTGCCACCGTCTTTAGCGCCTTGCTTGACAATGCCTCTGCCAATAAATTGTCAAATGTGGGGACAGGTTCGCCCAATCGCTTGCTCTACATGGGCTTTATTGCCGCTACGCCGGAACCGACGGCTACTGCGACGGCGACAGTCATTCCGGCAACAGCTACCGCCACCGCGACGGTGACAGCCACTGCCACACCTATAGCCACCACTACCGGCACAATTACACCGCCGGCCACGCCAACTGCTACCGATACACCGGCGCCAACCGCGACCCCCACCGCGACCCCCACCGCAACAGCCACTGCCACCGCGACAACCTCGCCTACCGTGACGGCGACGCCGATGGTTACGCCGACCGGAGATGCTTCTGCCTGTACCGATCAGTTGCAGAACGGCAACTTTGACAGTGGTCCTTCGGCGTGGACCGAGGTCTCGGACCGCGGTTATCCCTTGATCTGCGATAACGCAACCTGTGGAGATGGGCTGACACCCCATAGCGGCGCCTATGTTGCCTGGTTGGGTGGTGTCAACCGCGAATACGCCGAGGTATATCAGGCTGTAACCGTTCCGGCCGGACAACCGGCTACGCTGAACTACTGGTATCAGATCGATTCGGAAGATACTTGTGGCTACGATTATGGTTATGTGCTGGCGACAGTTGGTGGTGTTGCGCATGTGGTGCAGAAGATCAACCTTTGTACGACGACGGCCACCACCCAGTGGCAGGAGGCGCAACTTGATCTGAGTGACTATGCCGGTCAACAGATAGAACTGAGCTTTGTCGCCACCACTGACTACTGGCTGCGCAGTAGCTTCTTTGTCGATGATGCGGCGCTGCTCAGTGGCGCTAGCTGTCCTGCCGGCGTCCGCACTGCGGCAGCCGGGGAGACGCTTGACCCCGTCGCCAATGCCGCCAACGCCACTGAAAACGGTCGCGAACGTCCGCAGAGCACCCCCGCCGCCCCTGCCCGCTACAGGCGCTAGTACACAGCGGTGTGAATTAACCAAAGGTTGGATGAGGCGCCAGAAGTTCGACTTCTCAGATTCTGAGAAGTCGAACTTCTCATCCCAAGTGCACTGTCAGCGAGGTTTGGCTAGATCATAGAGGGTCGCCAGGTCTTCCTGGAAGGGGGGCACCGCACACCCCCTGTTTTTTACCATCCGCCGCCCCTTCCAGGAAGACCTGGGTGACCACCTCTACTCTAGCAGAATTTTGAACACGGTCTACTAGTTTCATTCCGTTAACCTGATTGCAGTGAAGCAAAATAATCCCGGAATCAATGGGCGATTCCGGGATTATTTTGCCTACTGTACTTAGCAACCCCTTGCGAAAAATCCACGCAATAGGCCACACGCAACACAAAAACGCATCTCTTGCTCTACGAACGTTGCAATTTGACAGCCAACTTCACATCCTTTATTATTTCGGTTTAGAAATATTTGGTTCAGAAATATTCTTTGCAGAACAAAGGTGGTGGCGGCTTGAATGACTCCCACGAGGCTGTGGCTAATGAAGCAATTCATAAGTTTCTCCTCATTACTCGCTATCTACGTCAGTATGCCCGCCAAATGGACAGCCGCGGGATTGGGCCACGCGAATTTTCCGTCTTGCGCTTTTTGCTCGAGCGCGAAGCGGCGACGGTCGGTCAGGTTCAGGAATATCTCTACCGCAGTGCTAGCGTGGCATCCACCATCATCTCCGGCTTGGAAGAGGCCGGTTATGTCACACGCACGCGTTCACCCGATGACAACCGGGTGGTGATTGTCCAACTCACCCCCAGTGGGCGCACCATTGCGCAAGAAACCCCCATGGGCGGCATTCCCCTGCTCCGGCGTCGCCTGGTCACCTTGTCCCCAGAACGGTTGGCGCGTATGAATGAGGCGCTGGCCGATTTAATGGAACTGATGGAAGTTCCCGCAGAAGGAGGCGTCAAAGATCTATGAAATCATTGCGTCGTATGGTGCGCTATTTGCGCCCTTATCAGCTCATCGTTATATTGGGACTCTCGATGGTAGTGTTGCCGACGGCTATGGAGTTGGTGACGCCCCGTATGTTGCAGTACATCATTGACCAGGGGATTCGCGCCCAAAGTCAGTCGGTGGTGATCCGTGGCGCACTGCTTATGTTAGGGGCCGCCGTCATTGGCGCCTTGGCTACCCTGGCCCAAGGTTACTGTCGCGCCTATCTCTCGCAGGGCATTGCCTTTGATATGCGCAACGAACTCTTTGCCCACATTCAGTCGCTTTCTTTTGCCAACCTCGATCAGCTTCAGACTGGCCAACTGATGACCCGCATTTCCAGTGACGTAGACACCGTGCGCATGTTCTCCAGCGCCGGCTTGGCGTTGCTCCTGCGGGCGTTGGGTATGATCATTGGCAGCGTCATTATGTTGTTGGTTACTGACTGGCAACTGACCCTGATTGTCTTTGTGCTACTGGCGCTGGCCGGCATCCTCTTGCGCACCATTATGCGCATTGCCCAGCCCCTTTTCTACATTGTGCAGCAGAAATTAGCAGGGCTCAACACCATTGTCCAGGAAAATCTGGCCGGTGTGCAGGTGGTCAAAGCCTATGTACGCGAGCGCTATGAGATTGACCGCTTTGACCGCAGCAGCCGCGACTATATGGACCAAAACATCCGGGTCGGGCGGCTGATGGCAATGGCGTTGCCGACTTTAACTGTGATCACCAATGTAGGCGCCGTCCTTATTATTTGGCAAGGCGGGCTGAGCACCATCGGCGGGCGTCTTTCGGTCGGTGAGTTGGTTGCCTTTAACAACTACCTGCTGATCGGGATGGCGCCGCTTATGCTGCTGAGCAATATGTTGATGATGATCTCGCGCGCAGAAGCGTCGGCCCAACGCTATTTTGAAGTGTTGGACACACCACCCCGCATCCAGACCGCAGCCACGCCCTATCGTCCGCAGGCCGATCAACAGCCCCACAAGCGAGTGATGCACGGACGGATCGTCTTTGACAAGGTCTCCTTTGCCTATGACGCCGGTGGCCGTGAGCGGGGCGCCGAGCGCGAGGCAAATGGTGCGCGACCGGGCGCACTGTCCCGCCCCGCCTCATCCATTGGGGCGCATAATGGCCAGCACAGCAACGGTCGGAATGGTCAGGGCGCGAACGGCTATGCCGTGGAGGGAGCCAATGGCGCAGCAAACGGCGCGGGTCACAATCTATTAGACGGTGCCTCGCTCTCTGCCGCCGATTTAGACCTTTACGGCATAGGCCGGGAAGAAGTGTTATGCGAGGTCTCCTTTACGGTGGAACCGGGCCAGCAAGTTGCGCTATTGGGCGCGACCGGTTCCGGCAAGAGTACATTGGTCAACCTGGTGCCCCGCTTCTATGATGTCACCGACGGCGCCATCCGCATTGACGATGTGGATGTGCGCGAATGGGCGCCTGATCTCCTGCGCAGCCAGATCGGTATGGTCTTGCAACAGAACACGCTCTTTAGCGGCACCGTACGCGACAATATTAGTTATGGTCGCCCGGACGCGACGTTGGAGGAGGTTATGGCCGCGGCTAAAGCTGCTCAGGCCCATGACTTTATTAGCCGCATGCCTGATAGCTATGATAGCCCTGTCGAGTCACGGGGCGCCAACCTCTCCGGTGGCCAAAAGCAGCGCATTGCGATTGCCCGTGCGCTGCTTATCGATCCTGCGATTCTCATCTTGGATGACAGCACCAGCGCGCTAGATTTCGAGACCGAGATCAAGTTGCAGGCTGAGTTGGAGCAGCTCATGGTTGGGCGCACGACGTTGATTGTCGCCCAGCGCATCAATAGTGTCCTTAAGGCTGATCAAATTCTCGTCTTGGATGAAGGCAAGATCATTGCCCGTGGCACCCATCAAGCGTTGTTACAGAGCAGCCCCATCTATCAGGAGATCTATCAATCGCAGATTGGCGAAGGCGCGACGACGGTGCATATGAATGGTGCAGGCAGCAAGCAGATGGGAGCATTGCTATGAGCAGACAGACAACGACTTCCCGCCCCGTGGCCCTGCGCTTCGGCGCCGGCGGCGGTGGCAATCTTACCGGCGAAAGCGCCCAGGATACACGCGCAACCTTTCGCCGGCTGCTGGGTTACCTGGCGCCCTACCGCGCACGACTGATGGTGGTCGGGGTGCTGGTGCTCATCTCCACGCTGCTCAATCTCACGGGCCCAATTATGTTAGGCCGTGTGATCGATAACTTTGTCATTCCCATGGACGCGCAAGGGCTCACACGCTACTCGCTGATGATCCTGGCCGTCTATGTGGGCGCCGGTTTGGCCGGTATTATTCAGGGTATACTGATGGTGGGGATCGGTCAAGGGCTGGTGGCCGATATCCGCGTCCAACTCTTTGGCCATCTCCAACTTCTTTCCATGGCCTATCATGACCATCACCGCGTTGGCGATCTGATGAGCCGCGTCGCCAATGACACCGAATCGATTAACCGTGCCCTCTCTGACGGCCTGGTCGAGTTCACCTCCAACATTCTGCTCTTGGGCGGCATCATGATCTCCATGTTCTTCTTGAACTGGCAATTGGCAATTGGCACGTTGATTGTGTTGCCGATCATGCTCTATATTACCGGGCAGGTCACCAAGCTGAGCCGCACCTATTTCCGCCAGGTTCAGCGTAATCTGGGGGGCATGAATGCCGTGATGGAGGAGAATATTGCCGGGATTCGTGTGGTCAAGGCTTTTGCCCAAGAGGCCGGCTCCATTGCTCAATTCCGTGAGGCTAGTTGGGCCTATCGCCAGGTGGGGGTCAAGGCCGATGTGGTCATTGCTGTGTTGGGGCCCATGTTCACCACCATGATGACCATTACGATTGCGGTAACGGCCTGGTTGGGTGGCTGGCTGGCCTTGCGTGGCATTGTGCCGGTGGGTGTCATCGCCACCTTTGTCATCTATATTATGAACTTTTTCCGCCCCATGCGCGGCATTGCCATGCTCTATAATCAGCTCCAATCGGCCTTTGCCGGCGCCGAGCGGATCTTTGCAGTTCTCGACGCCCAACCTACGGTCGAGGATCCGCCTAACGCCAAACCGCTGGCCAACATTCGAGGTACGGTGGAATTTGACCATGTCAGCTTTGAATATGAGGCCGGCAAGCCGGTGTTGGAGGATGTTTCGCTCACCGCCGCACCAGGGCAGACGATCGCGTTGGTTGGCCCGACGGGCGCCGGCAAGACGACCATTATTAGCCTCTTGAGTCGTTTTTATGACGTCACTGCCGGTACGATTACGATTGACGGCAAGGATCTGCGCACGGTGCAACAGCAGTCAATCCGCCAACAACTGGGCATTGTGCTACAGGACACCTATCTCTTCTCCGGCACCGTCATGGAGAATATTCGCTATGGCCGGCTCGACGCCACCGACGCCGAGGTCATCGAAGCCGCCACGCTGGCCAATGCCGACCGCTTTATCCGCCTGCTGCCCGAGGGGTATCAGACCCAGGTTTCGGAACAGGGTAACAACTTTAGCCAGGGGCAACGACAGTTATTGGCCATTGCCCGCGCCGTCCTGGCCGACCCGCGCATCCTGATTTTGGATGAGGCGACCAGCAGTGTTGACACACGTACGGAAATCCAACTACAAGAGGCGCTCCTCAACCTGATGCATGGACGCACCGCCTTTGTCATTGCCCACCGCTTGAGCACAATCCGCAACGCCGATCAGGTGTTGGTGGTCAACAACCATCGCATCATTGAGCGCGGCACCCATGATGAGTTGCTGGCGCAGCAGGGCTTCTACTATGACCTATACATGAGCCAATACCGGCGCGCCGAGGCCATGGCCTAGACAGCAGCAAGCAGCTTTTAGTGGAACGCAGATGACGTGAATTAGGCCAATTGGGGCTGAGCTTTGTTACAATTAGGACTTACGTGGGCTGAGCTTGTCGAAGCCCACGTAAGTCCTAAAAATATCAGCTTGAATTTGCTCAATCCGCCTCATCCGCGGTCCACTGAAATTCGTAGGTCTAATCTATGCTTGTGCTGCGTACACTGCTCTTTCTTTTGGGATTGGCGCTTGTTGCCCTGACTTTGGGCTCTGCTATCAAAACCTTTGTCCTGCCGCGAGGGGCCAGAGATGTCATTGTCCGGCTCTGGTTTCGCCTTTTACTATGGCTCTTTTATCTGCGCATGAAGTGGACTAGCACCTATGTGGAACGGGACCGCATCATGGCGCTCTATGCCCCGGTTGCGTTGGTGCTTCTGTTGCCGATCTGGTTGACCTTTGTCACCATTGGCTTTATGGCCATGTACCAGGCCATTAGCGTCGATTCCTCGTTGGAAGATTTTGTGCTGAGCGGTTCTTCACTGCTGACGCTGGGCTTTGCCCGCGGTCACACCGCTGTCCATGATCTGCTGGCCTTTGCCGAAGCGACCATTGGCCTGATCCTGGTTGCCCTCTTAATCGCCTATCTGCCCACCATGTATGGCGCCTTTGCCCGGCGGGAGATGGCCGTCAGTCAACTGGCCGTGCGCGCCGGGACGCCCCCTTCGGCCTCGGAGTTTATCCGGCGCGCCCATCGCATCGGCGCCTTAGGCAATCTACGCGATTTTTGGATCCAGTGGGAAAATTGGTTTTCGGACGTGGAGGAAAGCCACAGCTCCTTAGCCGCGCTGGTCTTTTTTCGCTCGCCCGAGCCAGCGCATTCGTGGATTACTGCGGCCGGCACAGTGCTAGACTCCGCGGCTTTGATCGCCGCAGTGGTGGACTTGCCCAGGGAACCACAGGCGGAACTCTGCATCCGGGCCGGTTATCTGGCGCTGTGGCGGGTGGCCGATTATTTTAGCCTGCCCTTTATACGCCAACCCCTCTATCCCGCTGAACCAATTAGCGTGACCCGTGCAGAATTTGACGCGCTCTGTTGCGAACTTAAGGAAAAGGGGGTGCCGCTCTATGCCGATCTCGACCAAGCGTGGCTCGATTTTGCCGGCTGGCGTGTCAACTATGATAAGGCGCTGCTGGGGCTTTGCACGCTGACTATGGCCCCCATCGCACCGTGGTCTTCGGACCGCGCACCTGCGTATCGCCCGCTGCCGATCTTTAAGCATTTGATATAGGGGGCAGACGCAGATTGGGGAAGCGCGGCTATTGAAAAGCAGGTAGGGAACAGACGTAGATCAAGCATACGCGAATGCTTGCTAGCCTCATCACAATCCGTACTTCCTTGATCCGTGTCTGTTCACAGCAACCAAACGGAGAAAAAGACCATGCGTATTGCTATTGCCCATATTGGGCAGGAAACTTGTAGCTTTACCCCGTCACGGACTACCCTTGACACCTTTCGTCAATTTGGCCTTTACGAAGGGGAGGAAATTCTGCATAAGATGCAGGGGGTTGGGCCGATTGGTGGTTTCCTCGCCGCGGCGGCAGAGGAGGAGCTAGCCTACACACCCTTACCCCTGCTCCAAGCCTGGGGCGGCGCCAACGGTCCTTTGACTGCGGAGACGCTAGCCTTTTTGGAAAACAAACTGGTGGCCAGCCTGCGCGCCAGCTTGCCCATTGACGGCTTCTTCTTTAGCCTGCACGGGGCAGCGGCCGCGGAAAATGAACCGGATGTGGAAGGTTATTTGCTGGCCGCGGTCCGGCGTGTGCTGGGACCGGAGATCCCCATTGTGGCGCCGCTTGACCATCATGGCAACCTGACCCGGCGCATGGTCGAGCACCTGGATGGCTTGGTGGCCCATCGAACCCAACCCCATCTTCCCTTTGAGACAGGCAAATTGGCGGCGCACCAACTCTTTGCCATCCTGCGCGGCGCCATCAAGCCCACCCTGGCTTGGCGCAAGATCCCCATGTTGGCCCATCAGGAGCAGTTTCTGACTAGCCGTGGTCCCATGCAGGAATGGTTCGCCCACGCCCGCGCCTATGAACGTGAGCCTGGCGTGGTCAGCGTTTCGCCTTTCCCTATGCAGCCCTGGCTGGATGTGCCCGAAGGGGGCTGGGCCACGGTGGTAATCACCAACGACGACCAGGCCCTGGCCGAACGGCTGGCCGCTGAACATGCGCAGATGGTCTGGGCCATGCGCGAGCGCTTCTGGGAATATGAAAGCATCCCTGTCGCCGAAGCAGTGCGCCGGGCAGTGGCGGCGCCCAAGGGCCTCATCATTCTCTCTGATACGGGCGACAGCGTCTTTGGCGGCGCAGCCGGTGACAGCACCCATATCCTGCGTGAACTGCTACGCCAGGAAGTTGACCAGCCGGCGTTGGTGCCGATTGTGGACCCAGCCGTGGTCGACCTGGCGATCCGCGCCGGCGTCGGCAGCCAGATAAGCACGCCGCTGGGGGGCAAACTGGCCACCGACTTTTTCGCGCCGGTCGAGGTGAACGCCACTGTGGCTCGCATTGGGGGCGGCCGGATCGAAGCCGAAGTGGTGGGCATGGAATCCTTTGACATGGGGCGGGCAGTCTTGCTGGAGCAGGGCACAATTAAGATGGTCGTCAGCGAACGCGAGGGCATCGGCGGCAATCATCCGGTGCTCTATCGCCACTTTGGCATTGAACCGGCTACCGCCAAAATGGCTGTTCTGAAGACCGCCAGCAACTTTCAATATTACAAGGATATGACTGCCGAGGTGATTCGCGTCGACACCACCGGCCCCACCATGTCCCACCTGGAGCAGTTCGAGTGGCGTCACGTGCCGCGCCCCATCTACCCACTCGATCCTGAGGCAAATGAGCGATTTGATACTGAAAAAACTTGGCAAACAGCGTAAATTACTAACAAAACTACGCCTTAAACCGTTAAATTGTTGCGGGTGGCGAGGTGGCGAGTTGCGGAGCACCCGGTGCAAAACTTGCTCTGTTTGTTAAGAATTTTCGGCATGGTTCACCTGGGCGCTCATCATCTTGACAACGAATCGCGGAGCCAGCATTCTCTAATGCGGTTCCAGAATTTAAATTACCCAGATCCGTAGGGTGCATCCCCTTGCGGGCGCCCGTAGGCTGGATATTTATTTTTCTGGAACCGCCTAATGCGGGGGCGAAACAAGCGCAACTGGCGTTAGAGAACGTCTCCTCCACGTGGAAATTGTAAAGAGCGTTCCGGAGCAAATGAACCCGGCCGAATTTTCGCTATCAAACACTAGGAAGCGGATTCATGCGGAGCAATTTAACGTCAAATCCGCGTAGTTCTGCGCGAAGCCGCGTCCTTCTCCCCGTCAGACTTTGCTGAATGGTTATGAAATGAGGAGCTAATCTACCCGTGAAGATTGCAATTGTTGGTGTCGGCAAAGTCGCCACCCAGAACTACCTACCTTATATCGTTGCCCGCCCTAATGTCCAACTTAGCTATTACAACCGGAGTCCGGAAAAGGCGGCTGATGCTGCGGCGCAATTTGGCGGCCGCGTTGCCACTTCGTTGGCTGATCTGTTGACGGATGAGCCGGACACGGTATTGGTGCTTACGCGCGAAACCGACCGCTATGCTGTCACCCGCGATCTGTTGGCGCTGCGACCACGGCGTCTCTTCTTTGAGAAGCCACTGGTGGCGCAAGGGGGTCAGGCCGATGTGGTGGAAGATGATTTCTACAAAGGGCGCGAACTGCTGCAACAGGCACAGGCATTGGGCGTTGAAACGGCCATGGTCTTTAACTACCGCTTCTTTGAACAGACCCAGAAGGCGCGTGAATTGATTACGGACTATGACCTGGGCCAGCCTGTCCACTTTACCGCCCTGGTCCATTATGCCTGTTGGAGCCACTGCATTGATCTGATTTTGGCCTTGATGGGGCCGGCCGCGACTGTGACAGCCTTGGCGGCGGCGGAGGCGCGTCCCTGTATGGGTAGCGACAACGTTCGTGATATAACGGCGGCGGTCGCGCTGGAAAATGGCGCCACGGGCACGGTAATCGGCACCTGTAGCGTTGACTTTAAATTGCCGCTCTACGAGTTGACGCTGGCCTTTGCCGGCGGCCGCATCCATATGCGCGATCTGGACGGTGATCTGGAGTTGATCCACTACGCCAGTGAGCGCCATGTGGTCCACCGCCTAAGCCGCAACATCTCCCGTTGGGATCAATACCGCGCCTCCTTTGGCAAAGCGATTAACGCCTATCTGGATGCCGTCGCCGTGGGCGCGCCACCGCCTGTGCCAGGCTTGGCCGGCCTGGCCGAACTTCAATTTGAAGCAGCGCTTAAACGCTCGATTGCGGATGGCCAGCCGGTGGACCTGGCGGAGCGCTTTCCATTGAGAAGCAATGGGAATAATTAGTGGAGAATGGAAAATAATTAATTTTTCGCCCATATGAGCCTTACTTGAAATAGATAGGAGAGAGACCTTGCATCATCATGGCATGTGGAGTTATTTGGCCTATGATCCATCCAAAGGGAAGCCGCAGATTGATCGGCAACTGTTGCGCCGCATTTTGCTTTATGCACGGCCCCATTGGACGGCCATTGGCATTGTGCTCAGCACCATTGTCGCAATCTCGTTGCTCGACCTGGTGCCGCCGCTGCTCTACCGCGATCTGATCGATAATGTGCTGCCGAACCGTAATGTGAGCCGGCTTAATTGGCTGGCCCTGGGTATGGTCGGTATTCCCATCATGAGCGGCCTGATCAGTGTCATTCAGCGCAACTTCAGCGCCCGCGCCGGGGAGGGTATTATCCACGACCTGCGTCAGCAGATGTACCATCACCTTCAGAACATGGCGCTACGCTTCTTTACCAATACCAAAGCCGGCGAGATTATCTCACGCTTTAACAACGACGTGGTCGGCGCGCAAAATGCCATTACCGGCACCATTCCCGGCATTGTTACTAACTCCGTCACCCTCCTCTCGACGTTGGTCGTCATGATCTCGATTGAGTGGCGATTGGCGTTGTTGGCGTTGGTGGTCCTGCCGCTCTTCTTGCTGCCGGCGCGGCGTGTGGCCGGTATTTTGCGGGCCATTCGCCGGGAGGCCGCCGAACAGAATGCCGAGATGAGCAATGTGATCAACGAAACCTTGACCATCAATGGCGCGCTCTTAGTCAAAACCTTTGGCCGCCAGAGTTATGAACTGGGGCGCTTTGGCAAAGCCAACCGGGCCGTGCGCGACATTGGCATCCGGCGCGCGCGCGTGGGGCAGCTCTTCTTTATGGGGATGGGCATCTCCGGCACGTTGGGCACCGCGCTCATTTATTGGGTGGGTGGCCATCTGGTGCTGAGTGGCGCGATCAGCGTCGGCACCATTGTCGCCTTCGTCGCCTATCTCTTCCGTCTTTATGGTCCCATTACCGCCCTCTCCAACGTCCAAGTCGAGTTTGCCAGCTCCATGGTCAGCTTTGAACGGGTCTTTGAATATCTTGACAAGCCGTTGGAAATTACCGACAAACCCGACGCCGTGACCCTACAGACGGTCAGCGGTCAGGTGCGCTTTGAGGACGTTTCCTTTAGCTACCAACCGGAGCAGGTTCCCCCTGGTCAGGTGTTGTCCTCCGCGTCTGGGGCCATAACAACCAACGGCGTCGCTAATGGTCAGCATGGCCATAACGGCCAGCCTGGGGCTAATGGTCATGCCCAACGCAATGGCGATGCTGAGGGCGGCGAGAGCCCCATGCGCTTTATCCAGCGCACCCATGCCCTCAGCCATCTTTCCTTCGCGATGGAACCGGGCATGTTGGTAGCGTTAGTAGGGCCGAGTGGCGCAGGTAAGACTACAATTACTTACCTCTTGCCTCGTCTCTATGACCCCACCGGTGGGCGCATTACGCTGGATGGTCATGACCTGCGCGATGTCACCCTGGAATCGCTGGCGCGCCAGATCGGCATGGTGACGCAGGAGACCTATCTCTTCCACGATACCATCCTGGCCAATCTGCTCTACGCCCGCGCCGATGCCACCCAGGCCGATGTGGAAGCGGCCTGCCGCGCTGCCAATATCCATGACTTTATCATGAGCCTGGCGGAGGGCTATGCGACCACAGTAGGGGAACGCGGTTATCGGCTGAGCGGCGGGGAGAAGCAGCGCATTGCCATTGCCCGGGTCATCCTCAAAGATCCGCGTATTCTGATTCTGGACGAAGCGACCGCCCACCTCGACTCACAGAGCGAGGCGTTGATCCAGGCCGCGCTGGAGCCGCTCTTTACCGGTCGCACCAGCTTGGTCATTGCCCATCGTCTCTCCACCATCCTCAAGGCCGACAAGATCCTGGTACTCGATCAAGGGCGGCTGGTGGAGCAAGGTCGTCATCATGAGTTGCTGGCCCAAGGCGGTCTCTATGCCCACCTCTATGAAACCCAGTTTCAGCCGGAGGCGGTGGTGGCGGGCGGGGAGGGGCATTAGAACGTGACCGGCATCTGCGAGATGCCGGTCACGTTGAATCCAGCGAAGAGTGCTATCCGCCCTGCACCACTTTGAGTTTGAGATCGATGGTGCGCCACCTGCCCGCGGTGCTGCTGGCAGGGCTTGTGTGGAAGGTGCGAAACGTCTTCGTATTCTCTTCGCTGGGCACCCGCTGTCCACTCCGCATGACCGGGCCAGTGGGTGCTGGGCGTTGAGGCAATCTATCTTGCAATAGTTCATCTTGTAATAGATAGTCAAAATCTGTCGGTTCGGTGGTGGCAATGATCTTAAAAGTCTCATCCACCTCATCCACACCATCTGGAAGGCTCATAATCAAAGATCCGGTAGTTTCTGCTGCACCAATGGTCAACGAGGCGCCAGCTGCCAACGCCTCGTGCAAGCCAGCAACCGGTGGGTAGATACGAATAATATCACCACGATAGCCCAATTCTAATAGGTAGCAATAGAGCGGCTTTTTGGAGCGATTGGTCAGTATGATTGTCAGTGGTTGATCTACTGGCGCGACCAAACGGCCTTCGGTATCGGTGGCCAGGGCTTCATGTATAACCGCGGTCCCGTTCACATCTTGACGTACCTGCTGCCGCTGCACCGTCACCTCAAGCACGTTTGGCAAGATGGCGCTGGCGGCCGCGCCTAACTGGCGGAACTGTTCCTGGCGCACCAGGTGAAGCAGATCCGCAATTACCGGGTCGAGATCTTTGGCTTGCAGCGGTCGCCGAAAGCGGTTTAACTCGTTGATCGCATAGTGCTGTAGCGCTTGCCCGGCGCCATTTTGGAGAGTAATGATGTCGGGTTGGAGGATAAGCTGGAGCGCGGCGCCCCCCCCTGGCGCAGCCAGGCTAATGAGTGGCGCAATGTCTTCCTGCAACAGCCGGGCGCGCACCGTGTTGGCCGTCCACCCTTCAGCCGGGGTCAGCGCCAAAGTAACGCGTTGGGCGGCAGGCCCCAACTGATGAATGATCACCTGGGCGCCCTCAGGCAGTGGTGTGTTGGTATAGCCCTCCGCTCTGCGACACCACGCCGTGGTTGCCGCAACCGTCTCGGCCACCAGCACCAGGGTCGGTTCCACCCCTGCCAACTCATCAAGTTCAGGCGGATAGAGATAAAGGATGGCGCCCTGGACCAACCCATGCACTTGCCCCGCATCGACCTGAATCTGGTCATTACGGGTGGCGAGAACGCTAAGCCGTGCACTGCGCAGGGCGCGCCGTTCGTCCAAAAAGATACGGTTGCGGTCGCCTTCACATTGTGGCGTCTGATCCTTGTATTGACTGACAATCTGATGACGCACCCGTTCATAGAGATCGCCATAGCGCAGCGGCTGCTGGGCCGGCATCTGTTGCACAGTCGTAATGAGCCAATAAGTCAACAAACCATGACGCTGCTGTTGTGTGCCTAAATAGGTTTCACGCGCCTTCTGGTCATTGCGGCAAGCGGCCAGGAGCACATAGTCGGGCTCTGTGGTATGCGGGTTCAGATTCAAGGCGCCGCGGTAGACAACGGCGGGTTGCGGTGGGTTCGGTGTTGGCGCAAAACCTGGCGGTAACGGTTGGAGGCGTGCGTCAATGTCACAGCCGCGCACGTCGGTCACAACCTTTTCATCACCCCGTGTGCCGCTGCCGGAGTGACAGCAGTCGAGGATGACGTTGACATTGTCGGTGTAGCGCGCCGCCTCAGCCAGCCACTGGCCTAGCTCCCAATCTTTAATGTCATAGACCTCATCGGCGCGGCTGTCATGGGGCACCAGCGTTTCATCCAGGCGGGATGGCTTGCGACCGGTGGGGTCGGGGGCCTGGCTGCCATGCCCGCTAAAATAGAAGAGGATGCCTGGTTTCTCGCCGGGACGACCAGCGGTATCCCACTGTTGCAGCGGGGCAATCAGGTGGTTTTGAAAGGCGGCCTCAATCGCGGCGTGGGTGGCGGCGGCGTTGGTCAGGATTTTGATTTGTGCCTGAGGAATGGCAAAATTGCTTTGCAAAAGATTGGCCATCGCTTCCACATCATTGACACAACCAGCCAAATCCGGCACCACCCGGCTAGCATACGTATTAATCCCCACAAGTAGGGCGAAAATCGGGGCTTGTGGCATAATATGCTCCTTGTTGTTACAGTGAGACAGTCAGTCAGTCAGTCAGTGAGACAGTCAATCAGTGAGACAGTAGCTCAGCCACCATCTTGATAGTTCAGTGGTTATTGGCCTACCTGAAGGTGTATTGAGTCTATCTCTGAGTAAGGTCATTTCTCCAAAAAAGGAAGCACAATGAACGATAATGGATTCCCTCGACATTGGTGTGCGCTGAAGTTCTTGGTAAGGGTGGCAGGCCTGCTCCTCGCCGTCCTTTTACTAGTCGGCCAGGCGCAACTGCTCTATGCTGCGGAAGGGCCGGTGACGCAGCCCACGGTTCAGCGCGCGGCCGATCAGTTGACCCAAACCGCGGCCGGCGTGGTGACGGTTTCTGTCCATCCGACCACCGGCGCCGTGCGCTTTGTGCGGGTGGCCAAGGATGGCGATCTGCTCCCCACGTTTGTCTATCAACCGACAACACCCCGTTCTGAACAACTCCAGGCCAAAGCGGATGCCTTCTTCGCTAACTATGGGGTGCTCTTTGCGCTACACGATCCCTTACAAGAGTTGGTCGCCACCGGCTCTGCCACCGACGAACATGGCTTTACCACGTTGAATTACGCCCAATTCTACCAGGGCGTGCCTGTCTATGGCGCCTTGCTGCGCGTACACTTTGATCAGGTTGGTCGCCTGAGCGCCGTCAATGGCGTGGGCCTAGCGGTGACCAAACTCGACCCTACGCCAACCGTCGATCCAGCCACCGCAGAGGCGGTGGCCAAAGCCGAGGTCCAGCAGCGCTATCGTGAAAAGGTTGATGCCTTGCAGGCGGTTGCCGCTCCATTATACATTGTCCAGCCCAACTTGCTCAAGAGCATGGATGGCCCGTTACACCTAGCCTATGTGGTGGAAGTCGTTAATACCGCCTATACGGTGCGCCAATTTGTCTTTGTCGACGCCCATACCGGTAAGCTTCTGCTCTCCATCAGCGGCATTCATGAACTGGAACGGGAGATCTACGAAGGTTCGCTCAATGAAAAAGTGTGGGATGAAGGCAATGGTGATCCTGAACCGATTCCCAGCAATTGGCCCAATAGCAGTGCCGCACAGCGTACCGCATGGAATGATGAAATTGCGGGCGCCAAAGAGGCTTATAATCTCTTTGCCAGCCTGACCAATGGTAACTGGCTCTCCTATGACAGCCAGGAAGCCGTCATGCACACGGTCAACAATGACCCCACGATCCAATGTCCGAACGCCAATTGGAACAGTGTTTCCACCAATTACTGCAACGGCGTCACCGGCGATGACACCGTCGCCCATGAATGGGCCCATGCTTACACCGAACACACCAGTAACTTGCTCTATGCCTGGCAACCGGGCGCACTCAATGAATCATTCTCCGACATTTGGGGCGAAGTGGCCGATCTGCTCAACGGCCGCGGGAAGGATAGCCCGGCTACACCGCGCACCAGCGGCAGTTGTTCCACCTTGGGCCAAGGCAATCCTGCCGTCGATAACAGCTATCGCTGGCTTGCCGGCGAAGATGACACGGCCTTTGGCGGCGCCATCCGTGACATGTGGAATCCCACGTGTTACAACGATCCGGGCAAAATGTCGGACAACTTCTACGCCTGCGATGCCGACCAACTGGATAATGGCGGCGTCCACACCAATTCAGGCATTCCCAACCATCTCTTTGCCCTGCTGGTTGATGGCGGTGCGTACAACAATGTCAGCGTGGGCGCGATTGGTCTGACGCGCGCCGCGCATATCCACTGGCGCGCACAAAGTGTCTATGAAACGCCAGTTTCCGACTTTAATGACCATGCTGACGCGCTGCTGGCGGCCTGTACTGACCTGATTGGTCAACCCCTCTTTGTATTGACCACAGGCGCCACCAACTGGGGCGCAATCGCACCCGACATAGTCACGGCAGCCACCTGCACCGCAGTGGCCAATGCAATTGCCGCGGTTGAACTGCGCACACCACCCTCTCAGTGTAACTTCCAGCCGCTCTTCGATCCGAACGCGCCTCCCCTCTGCACTGCGCCAGCAATTACCACCACGCTTCTCTTCCAAGGTTGGGAAAATGGTCTGGGCGGCTGGCGCGTAGGAAGCCGGGCTGTCGCCGCGCCGGCTACCTTTGACATCCCCAACTGGGCGTTGGTGGATGCCTTGCCGGATGCACAAGCGGGCCATGCCATCTTTGGCGCTGACCCTCTGCTCAATGGCGACAATTGCAACACGCTCGACTCATCGGGCGTGACCTATGTCGAGAGCCCCTCGGTTACCATCCCACCCCATACCGCGCCCCGGCTGGCCTTTACCCATTGGGTGGCGACGGAGGCGCGCTATGATGGCGGCAATGTCAAGGTTGAACGCAATGGCAACGGCATTTGGCTCTCGATTCCGACCAACCAAATGCTCTTTAACCCCTACAATAACTTCTTGCTTGCCACAAATCCATTAAGGGGTGAAGATGCATTTACCGGCAGCGATGGCGGCAGCGTCAGTGGCAGTTGGGTGCAAACGCAGATTGATCTGAGTGGGTTGGTCTTGGCGGGTGATACGATTAAGCTGCGTTTTGAACTAGGCGTCGATCAATGCAATGGCCTGGTTGGCTGGTATGTCGACGATATTCGCACCTATGCCTGCACACTGCCTCCACAGCTGATGATCACCCCCACTGCTGTGACCGTGATGGCCGACAATGATGCTGACTTGGCGCCAATCGTGAAATTACACAATGGGGGCGACGGTGTGCTCATCTGGCAGGCGGCTGCCTCCCTACAAACGGACTGCGCCACGACCGGCAATGTGCCCTGGATCTCTGGTTTTAGCGCCCCCAATGGCGCCGTTGACGCAGGGGAGACAGATTCCCTGGGTCTGCTCCTGGATCTGAACAGACGCACCCCTGGTCTCTACACCGCAGCGCTCTGCTTGACCAGTAACGACCCGATTACCCCCTTGTACACGATCCCGATCACCGTCGATTTAAAGCTGCCGCCAGCTGATCTGGAATTGCGCAAGGTGGAAGTGCCGACTGCCGCGCAGCCCGGACAACCGCTATTGTATCAGTGGTTCGTGCAAAATCATGGGCCCAGTCTTGCCAGCAATGTCGTCATTACCGATCTCACACCCTCTGCCCTCACGGTGATTTCGGCCACAGCCGCAGGAGCAACCCTGACTCCGATTACCGTCAACGGCGGACCAACCTCGATCTGGCAACTGAGTGATTTGCCAGTCAACGCTGCGCCGCTGATTACCATTGGCGCTATCGTGAGCCCGACCTTGAGTAGCGACCAGCAGCTTACCAGTCAAATGAGTGTTGGCGCCGTCAATGATGAAAAGCCGACAAACAATCAGGCAGCAGCGACGATAGCTGTCACGGTGCCCCGGCTGCGCTTAGGCGCCACGACCCTACAAGTCTCTGAGGGCGCACCGCAGCCCTTGACCGCGGTCATTGATCGCGCGAATCCATATGCCCCCGTGCAGGTCCGCTATACGACGGTGGCGGAGAGCGCCACCGCGGGCGTCGATTATCTGGCCACCACGGGTATCGTGACCATTCCTGCTGGCGCCGCGAGTGTAGAGATTCCGCTGCAGATCGTGGATGACGCGCGTATCGAAAGCGACGAGCGTTTCCAGGTGCAGCTCAGTGCTGTGCTGGGCGCGCAGCTGGAAAGTAGCACCGCCACCATCACCATTGTCGATGATGATGTGGCCGGCTTGGCGTTGACGCCACCAAGCGGGATGACCAGCGAAAGTGGCGGCACAGTCACGCTGACTGCCACCTTGACGGCCCAGCCCAGCGCAGGCGTGACCGTCACCTTTACTAGCGGCGATAGCAGCGAAGGCATCGTCAACGCCCAGCTTTACTTTGCGCCGGAGCGCTGGAATGTGTCACAGACAATCGTGGTGACGGGCGTGGATGACGCAGTAGATGACGGTGATGTAACCTATAAACTACAGTCTGCCATTACCAGCGCCGACCCAGACTTTGCCGCGCTGGCCCCAGTCACGATTAACCTGGTCAATCAGGACGACGAGGTGGCGCAACTGACTGTCGTGCAGACGGCTCTGGCGCCATCGGTGGAAATTGGGGATGTAGTTACCTATACCTATCAGGTAACCAATAGCGGCACTGTGTCGATCAGTGCAATTACCGCGATGGATGATCGGCTTGGCGCCATTCCCCTCGGCGTCACGAGCCTGGCGCCGGGTCAACAGGCCCACGCCCAGTTGACCCATCTGATCACACTGGCCGATCTGCCTGGTCCCTTGCTCAACCGTACGACGGTGACAGGGCGCTCGGTGGGCGACAACCTGATTACCGGACAGGCACAGGCCAAGGTCAAATTGCTCGATGTGGAGTTGCTCTTTGCCGAGACCGTGGGCATTGTTGGTATTACGCCTGCATGTAGCGCCAAGTCCCTCCATGTCCCGGTGGGCACAACTGTGCAATATTGCTATCGTGTGAAGAGTGAGGGCTCGATCACCATGAACCGCCATACCCTGGCCGACAGCGCGCTCGGCGTGATCTTGGACGATCTGCCGCTGGTCTTGTCGCCGGGCGCCAGCTATGCGACAAGCACCACGGCTAGCCTCAGCGTAAGTGTGACCAATGTGGCGACCTGGACAGCCACCCTGGTCTATAAGCCGACCTTGCCCGATGGTAGTATATCGACCGCACCGCTGCGTTATGTCGTGCAGGATACGGCCACGGTCACCGTCTCCGGCGCCACCGACGACCAGGATCAAGACTCGATTCCCGACAATGTAGAGGGCGCCGGCGACGCGGATCAGGACAACCTGCCCAACTTTCTTGATCCCGATGCCGACAACGACGGCCTCACTGACCGCGATGAAGCTGGCCCCGATCCGCTCCACCCACGCGATGCCAACAACAATGGCGTGCCCGACTACCTGGAAGCAGATGGGTCGCTCAGCCGAAGGATTTTCTTGCCTTTTGTCTCTCGGTGAAGGTAGCTTTTTACCGAAGAGTTCAAATAATCCCGGAATCTCCCAAAGATTCCGGGATTATTTGAACGGCGCTCTGTGTCAAGGAGAAACCAATGTCACAACAAGTGAAACACAATGTCATGTATACAACGCTCTTCTGGAGTTGGCTCGGCGCCCATTTGGTCGGTGGCGCGGTGGCGGGTATCCTGGAGGAGCGCCTGCAGTTCCTTGGCACACTGGTGCTGGTGGGGTTGTGCATTGGCCTTGTGCAAGGCATCGTGCTCTGGCGTGTCATCACCCACCCCATCTGGTGGGCGCTGATCCTGGTGTTGGGCTGGCCGCTGTCGAATCTGCTCTGGCTCTCTACGCGCGATGGCTATCAATTCTTGGTCAATGCCCTGATCGCCACCGGCTGGCTCTGGGAGGTCTTCTGGCTCAATGCCACGCGCATACCGATCATCCTGGCGCCGCTGGCGATCGTACAAGCGCTGGTGGGGCTGCGGGGGTGGCGCACGCGTCTGCTCTGGGTTGTGCTCAACATTATTGGCGGCGTGGTGGTGGGCGGTCTGGGCGCCACCGTCTGTCGTTCCTACTGCACGCCCTTGGCCCAATGGGGCGGCGCCGTGGCCGTTGGCGCCGTGTTGGGTGGCGTGAGCTGGCTGGGATATGGGTTGGTGACGGCGTGGGTCTTGGGTAGATTGGGCGTCGATGCTGGGCGTGTTTAAAATAGACCAATCGTGAGTAGACCGCAATTATACGGAATTGTCATGCTGGGGCGGCATTTTGCCGAAGTATCTTCTGAGTAGCAGTCCGAGATTCTTCGCCCAAATGCAGGCTCAGATGACGATTATTGTCTACTGAAGTATTGAAATTGTTGACAGAATATAGGTGTTGCTGGAACGTTGATGGTTTCATCGTGAAAGGTTAGCCAAAATGCGAGGCATGCTATCACAACAGAAATTGGAAGAAATTAATACTTCGCTCCCTACTCTTGATGATCGATTTCTCATCGCAACATCCCGGGGACCAAGCATAGACATCAACGATTTAATAAAAGGTGAGAGTTTAGGCGTTGCACTGGTCTGTTTAGAAGACGCAGGTGAGCGCTTTAACTTGGTTCGATTTTCATTGTATGAAGCTCTAGCATGCCTTACTTGGTATCGGAATGAATCACCCAAAGCCCCCTTGGAAGGGGAGGCTGTTCTGACCGGAAAGTTTTATGCTGACTATGCTGCGTTATTACTTTATGCAATGGGAGAAGATATTGCTGCATTTATTATTAACTTTTTAGGTGTTGACGCTCAGTTAAAAAACTATTTACAAGATAATGAGCCACGACTGAAGCGTAAGAACGTTTTTAGTACTGCTGCTAAGGTCGGAATTTTCATGACGAGTCAGTATCCTAATGCTCCCATTACTGAGTCAATTTTAGCTCTCAACAAAGATCAGAGTTGGCAAAAAGCCATATCTTATCGAAATGCTTGGGTTCATGAGAAACCTCCAATAATACATGGTTTAGGGATTCAATATGACCGAAGGAGTAGAGTTTCTAAAGATGGGAAGAGTATATCTTTTGGAGGAGGCAGTGAGCATAAATATACAGTAGATGAATTACTTAGGATTGCAATATCTGCGACAGAAGCGTCTGCCAAAACACTATCGGCTTTACTAGATATTGTCATCAAGCGTCGAGAAGGGTTAGGAGAAAAGTTGGATTTTATACTGCGGTTGGATTGAAAACTGAAGTTTTAGGTAACTCTACCAGAGAAAGAAACTTCAGTTTTCAAACAGAGCTCAGTATAGTAACAAGGATATAACATAGAGTAAAGTGTTCACGGAATGGATGATATACTCCACTTTGGCCGTTTAAGCGGCAGTGGAGGCGAGATAGGCCAGAGAGGCGAGCCTCCTGGCGGGAAATAGAATCATGTCGAGCCAACGCGGCGACCTGTTGAGATTGTGTACCCCCAAGAGTTCTCGTCGCACGGCAGTCAAGACATCACTAAAGGCAGCATTGTCTTTATGATACCATGCGGCCTGTTGAGTGGTCAGATGTGGTCCAAAGCGTCGCATGGCCATCAAGACGACTAAAGTGAAAAGTCCAAAGAGCAAAGGTGTGGTACGCGCCAAGGCGGTATCCGACCATTGGCGCTGGGTTTCAAAGCCAAGATGGGCGCGCATGTCTTCAAAGGTGACCTCGAGATTCCAGCGCAAAATGAAGCAGTTGACAATCTGTGCTGGCGAGAGATGGTGGTCGGAGCCAAAGAAAGCAGCTGGTTCAAAAGAGTCATCTGGACATCGTATCAGCACCCATCGCAGTGGAACCGGGTCGAGACCTGGCGTGTGCCAGAGCGAAACATCAGAAATGAACTCGACCTCTTTGGCTTCACCGCCATACCAGAGGACGGTCATGCGCTGCCACTGGGTCTCGGGGTCAAGCAGGCGGTCCGCCAGGTTGGTCTGACGTGCGCCTTTCTTGGGCATGGGCCCCCGCTTGCCTGGCGGACGTTCGGTCGGTGGCGCATCATAGAGTTGGGCATCCAGACGCAAGCGCGAAACCAGTTGGACGGGCTTTTTGAAACGCTGACAGCCTTGGATGAGCGCAATGGCGGCGTAGGAACCATCGCCCACCAGCATGATTTCTCTCTCGGGTTGCCATTCTCTGACCCAGCCTATCATCTTTGCCGTCCAGCGAATCAGCGGGAAATGGCGCTTCTTGCCCAGCTTCTCCGCCGTCTTGGGCGACCGGGCGGGTACGGCCAGAAAAGGTAACGCCCATAGCCGCTGGCTCCACGGGACCGGGACTAACACGGCCATTACGATCCAGCGGATGCCCAGGGCATAGTTGACATGCTTGGCCGTCGAGCGAATCGGGTCCCGAAACCAGCCTTTGTTCTTGATTTTACGTCCACGGCGGCGCTCCAGTGTCTCATCCACAACGATGAGCAGGGGTACGTTCGCCGCCAAACATGTCGTCACGATCAAATTCAACAGCACTTTACTCAGCATCCGTGGACACCACCGTGCACGATTCAGTGCACGGTGATAATTCGTGAAGTGCGTTTCTTGGCTCAACCCCACCGCACGCAGCGCACCTGTCACCGTCCGACGACCAGGGTTCAGAATCGTGCCATACAACAACACTTCCATGTTGCGAAACGTCGGCACCGTGAAGGCTAGGGCACATACCGATACTACGTGTACAATCTCGGCTGGTGGGGTAGGCATCGCATTCTCCGTTTAGATTTGATTGGGTTTGGTCGCCCTTTTATTCTAAACGGCTTGCCGACGCTTGCCCCACTTCCCTTCCGGCCAAAATGGCCAAAGTCGAGGGTGGAGCATCGCGCCGGTAAAACAAGACTGATGTCCTTCAATGAGGATGGACGGATTATACCTGGATGAAATCGGTTACATCTGCACAATTCTGGGCGCTTTACTATGCGTTACCAGAGGAAGTACAACGTCGAGCAGACAAAGCATAGGAACTTTGGCAGATCAATCCTCATGCTCACGGCCTCTATTTTAAGCGGGTAGGTAAACAGCAGCCAATTTATTCAGTTCGTATTGGTAGAGGATATCGTGCGCTTGGAATACTTGATGGATATATGATGCTCTGGTTTTGGATAGGTCCCCATGATGAGTATGATCGTTTATTAAAGCATTTATAAGACATGATCTAACACCTCTTGCGCAAACAATCGCAGCCCATCCTCCGCCGGTGCATCCATAAACCAGAGTAGGAAATGAGTAATGCCCAACGCCGCATAGGCTTGGGTTTGAGCTTTGACCTCCGCCGGCGTGCCGATTAGGTTCGTAGCCGTCAACGTTGCCGGCAGTTCATCGGTGGCGCCGTTGAGAAATGCTTGTAGCGCAGGATCCAACGTTGGCGGTGGCGCCAGGGCGATCATCTGTTGGAGGCGTTGCCGCAAAGTGACTCGATCCGGCGCGATCAAGATCTGAATTTCCAAACTACGTTCCAACTCATCAATCGACCGACCTTCCGCCTGACACGCCGCGGCCAACGCGCTGAGCCGTTCCTGCACGGCAGCCAGACCGACCGGCACAGTATTCCAGCCCTGGCCATAACGGGCGCAGGCCGCTAGCAAGGCGGGGTGGGCCTCGCCAAACCAGACCGGCGGATGGGGACGCTGCTGTGGCCGTGGCGTGCAGGTGGCCTCGGTCAGGTGATAGCGACCATTGTCAAAGGTGAGCGGCTGTTCCGCCTGCCAAAGTGCCAGCGTTACCTCCAGGCCGGCCACCACCTCGGCGACCCGTTCCTCCATCGTCTCTGGGTAGTGCAGGCCATAGGCCAGATGCTCAGCGCGTCCATACCCCCCGTCGATAAAGTAGATAAAGCGACCGCCGGAGATTTGGTCGAGCGTGGCCGTCATTTTGGCGGCCAGTGCGGGATGGCGGAAGAAATGACCTTGGTGGATCATGCCCAGCTTGGCTTGGCGTGTTGTTCCGGCCAACGCGGCCAGCGTGGTCCAGCCCTCCATAATGGCGTTCTCATGACCCAACATCAAATGATCGGCCACCCACAAGGAATGATAGCCAAGTGTATCGGCCAACTGCGCCAGTTGCATGGTCGCCGCCACATCAAGCCGAGGATAGTTGGGCGTGCGAAAGAGGCGCCCACCTGGAGCGGCAAAGATCGGAACACAAAAACCGAATTGCAGCGCCTGCATAGTTTGTTTCTCCTTGTTTCTAATGTTCTGTCAAATCAGTAATAATAGGCTGTAGGCGCCTAGAAGCAGCGGGAGCCTCTTGGGCGCCTTTGGACGCGACCCTTGCGGCGGTGGCCTTCTAGGCGCCAGGGCACCGGCAAGCGGATGCCCCTACAGTATCCATCAGAACTTACTTTACAAAACACTAATCTTTGTCTTAAAAATTATATATTGGTTATGTTCAGGATTTAAATCCCTTGCTAACACCGAGAAGTCGCCTCAGCGACTAGGGAAACACATATAGCGCCCAGAGAGAATATTGCGCCACAATCAAAATTGCGCCGGAACCTGTAACGCCTGGCGCAGGCGCTGCTGATAGTCAGCCCGTGAAATCTCAATCGCGCCAAAGCGACGCAAATGCTCCGTCATAAACTGCGAGTCGAGCAGGACGAAGCCGCCGGCGCGCAGCCGCTCCACCAGATGCACCAATGCGATCTTGCTGCTGTCCGTTGCCCGGCTAAACATGCTCTCGCCGGCAAAGAGCCCGCCGACCGCCACACCATAGAGCCCGCCGACCAAGACGCCATCGATCCAGGTTTCCACGCTGTGGGCAAAGCCCATTTCATGCAACTCGCAATAAATATCAATAATCGGCGGCGTGATCCAGGTGCTTTCCCGCTCTGGGGTTACTTCCGCACAGGCGCTGATCACGCCACGAAAGTCACTGTCGACGCGCACACTGAAGTCCCCTTTGCGAATCCGTCGCGCCAGCGAGCGCGGCACGTGGAATTCATCCAGTGGCATGATTGTTCGGGGATCGGGGTCATACCAATAGATTTCACCGTCATCGTGGCCCATGGGAAAAATACCCGTGCTATAGGCGTAAAGCAGCAGTTGTGGGGTCAGGTCGGCCGGGTCGGTCATGGTTCTTTGTCGTGGGTAGCTTGGTTTATCGATGGCTAGCCGGAGTGGTTGGGTAGCTGCTGGGGTCGAGCATCACTTCGAGCAAAGCTGGACCGCCACTGGCTAACGCCGCCTCGATCGCGGGTGTACAAGCATCAACGTGCTCAATGCGCTGGGCGTTAATGTCATAGGCCGCGGCGATCTGGCTAAAGTTAGGCGACCTGAACTCGGTGCCATAGACTGGCTTCCCGGCGCGCACTTGGTGAGAGCGGATCAAGTCGATGGCGCTGTCATTGAGCACCACCACGATCACCGGCGCCTGCAATTCGGCCAGGACGCCCAACTCGCCCAGCACCATGGCCATGCCGGCGTCGCCGGTCAGGCAGACGGTTGGTTCACCCAGAGCCAAACTGGCGCCAATCGCGCTGGGTAGGGCAAAGCCCATGGACGAAAGGCCGTTGGAGAGCAAGAAGCGGTTAGGCGTATAGGTGGGCCACTCGAGTGAGCTAAAGATCTTGTGTGAGCCCACATCAACCGCCATCAACGTGGTGCGGGGCAGTGCCTCCCGTAACGCATCCAGCAGTTGTTGGGGGAGCACCCGACCCGACACTGCTACGGGCAAGGGATGGCGCGCCTGCTGAGCACGGAAGGAGGCCACGCGCGACGCACCCCATTCCGGCGCAGTGGCAAAGTCGCTATCTGTCAGTTGCTGCAGGATTTCAGAAAGCGGACCGACCAACTCGACCGCTGCGGGCACGACCGGGTCGGTATTCGCCCACGGCGCGACCCAAATGAGCGGAGCCGGGTGTTGCCAGGGCTTGACCAACTCTACCACATCAAAGCCCAGCGCCACGATACAATCGGTCTCGTCGAGCAGGCTGTAGACGGGGTCGGTGCGGGTCAAACCGATGACGCCGGCGGCTAGCGGTCGATCATCAGCCAGCGCCCCCTTGGCTTTGGGTGTGACAATGACTGGGGCGTTGGCCGCCGTGGAAAATTCGTGTAGCCAAGTGTAGGGGCCTTCGGGCTCCAGTCCTAAACCGGCCAGAATAAGGGGACGGCGCGCTTGAGCCAGCAGTTGACGCGCTTGGGTAATGGCGACCCGGAACCTAGTAAGGGCTGCTGCAGGGTCAGTGGCCGACAAGAGCGATGCGTTGGCATCACTTTTATGTTCGACCGCCGTTTCGTTGGCCGCTTCATTGCTCACTTGCAGGTGCACTGGGCCGGGACGACCTGCCTGCGCCAAGGCCAGCGCCTGAGGCACAAGGGTCTGTACATTAGCGCCGGTCACCTTGAACGAGCCTTTGGTAATGGGGCGGTAGAGCGCATGCAGATCCAACACTTGATGGGTGTAGTCGGGCAGCAGGTGATCCGGCTTTTGGGCGGTGATGACGATCACGGGCGAGCGGTCCAGATAGGCATGGGCCACCCCGGAGACGGCGTTGGTTGCGCCAGGCCCCAGGGTGGTGAGGGCAACGCCGGGCTTACCGGTCAGCCGCGCTGTGGCATCAGCCATAAAGAGCGCCGATGCTTCATTGTGCACCAACACAAAGCGCAACCCTTGCTGCCGAATGGCATCCAAGATTTCCACCACTTCTCCGCCGGGCAGACCAAAGATAGTCTCCACCCCCGCCGCAGCCAATTGATCAACCAGCACCTCTGCAACTGTGCTCATCGTAAAAACTTCCCGTTTCTGTAGTTTTTAATGCGGAGGATGATTGGTTTTGTGAAAACTCAACATAGCGTACTACGCGCGCCACTGGCAGACTCACTGCGGTTTCGTATCATCCCTGGGGTTGTCAGGCGCAGCCTGTTGGTTTTGCAGATATGCTTCGATTTGCTTCATGAGCGCTAACAACTCTGCCGGTCCCAGACCAGCCAGCCGTTCTTCCGGTTGGGCATGGGCAATCGCTTCTTTGCGCAACTGCTCATTGTGGGCCAACAACTGTTCGATCTCTTCTGGTCCTAGGCCGGCTAAACGCTCCTCCGGTTCCAAGCCGGCTAGACGTTCTTCTGGACCTAAGCCGGCTAGACGCTCCTCCGGTCCTAAGCCGGCTAGGCGCTCCTCCGGCGCGGCGCTAGCGATGACCTGTTTACGCATCTCCTCACCCATGGCCAACAGACTTTCTAAGGTTACGTCCATCTTCGTTTCCGCTCCTTCCAATTCATAGGCCTTCTGCAAGGCAAACAACACCGCCCACAGCGCTGCCGGCCATTTCGCCAATGGCGTACGCCAAAATGTGGCAAAAGCCGATTGGCGCACCTGTTGACGGCTGGCAAAGAGCCTGAAGTAGTCATTGTGCGGCGTATTCCTCAACTCATTGAGCACCAAGAGCACCACGTTGTGTAAGAGTGGTAAAGTGCTGACATAGACGCCAGGCTGTTCCACCGTATAGCCCCACTCGGTCAGCCGCCCTGTTAGCGGCGTGCGTGCGCTGACAATATAGGTCTGCACCTCTGCTGCGGCCAGTTGTTGGCTCTGGCGATAGAGATAATCATAGGTCAGCGCCTGTTGGAAGCTCTGCTCGGTGACTGACTCGGTAAGCTTGCACTCCAGCAAGTGATGCCCAGCCGTACGGTCACGCACCCCATCGGGCAAACGCGCTTGTTGCTCCTCAGTCCAGTGGTCACCCTCCCGGCGCAAGAGGAGAATATCAATTTGTGGCGGATTGCTCGTGGCCGGCAACTCGCTCAAGACGGTGACCCCAGCCTCGGCGAGAAGAATCTCCAGCAGTTTGGCCAGGAGTCGATGCCACAATGTTTTCAGTGCTGACATCCTTCGTCGATGCGGTGTAGGTGATTCGTTCATTCCATGTTACTTTACCATAGAGTATGCCCTCAGGCAAGAGAGATTAGTGGTCAGTATATGCTGGTTGGAGGTGAAGCCGGGTTGGCTAGGAAGACGCACCGGGGAGAAGCAGGGAGATGTATTGGCTACCACCCGTTGCTTGCCCATTCCCGGCACGTCTCTCAACCTAAATTCTTTGATGCCAAAAAATTACCAATCTCCAGTCTCCAGTCTCCAATCTCCTAGTTCTCTACTCCGGCTTGTACGCCGCTGGATAGAGCACGGCCTTGACATAGCGTTGATTGTTCAAGATCTGCTGTGCCATCGCCTGGATATCCGCCGCGGTGAGCGCGTGAATGGCGTCCTGCTGCTCCGTCAAGGTATGGGGGTCGGCGTCGGGATGTTCGACATAGAAGGTCAACTGGTTGAGCCAATAGCTGTTCTGCTCCAGATTCTCTTCCAGGTTGCGCCGCTGCTGCTCTTGCACCTTCTCTAGATTTGTAGCGGATGGGCCATTCTCCTGCAGATCGGCAATCTGGGCAAAGACCGCATTGACCAACTCGTCCACCCGCTGTGGATCACAGCTAAAGCCAACGCCGATGGTGTACTCCTGGTTGGGCTCCTGTGCGACATCGGAGAAGACAAAAGGTGAATAGACGCCGCCTAATTTCTCGCGTAGCTCTTCACGCAACAGAATATCCATCACCCCTTCCACAGCCTTCACCTGCAAGCGATTGGCCGGTGTGGGCTCAATTGGGCCGGTGAAGATAAGGTAGACAATGCTTTGTTCATCCTGTCCCTTATAGGCATTTTTCTCAATGACGCCTTCGGGCGCGTCGGGCGCCACATCACGCCAAGTTTCTGTGCGTGGTGTAGTGGGCAGTGCACCCAAATAGCGCTGGGCCAATTCCTGGAGCCGCGCCTGCTCAAAATTGCCCACAAAGAGAAAGGTGAAATCATCCATGTCGGCAAAGCGCTCCCGGTAGATCTCCATGCTACGGTCAAAGTCAAATGCCTCCACTTCCGCTAAGGTGGGCGTGCGGCAGCGGATGGATTCGCCACAGAGCGCTTCTTCCAGTGCATCTTGCAACGCGCTGGTGGGAGTAAGCTCCCGATTTTTGAGAAAAGCACGCTGCTGCTCCATAAAGACGGCAAAGGCGGCCTCGTCGGCGCGCGGTTGGGTGGCATAGAGATAGATAAGCTGGAAGGCTGTTTCTAAATCAGCCGGCGCCACACTGCCGGTAAAACCTTCATGCAACTCGCCGATGGTGGGGCTGACTGAAACCAGCTTGCCGGCCAGCAACTTGGTCAGCTCGGTCTGGTTAAAGGCGCCGACGCCACTTTCGGTAATGATCTGAACCACATTGGCCGCCTCCAGATAGTCACCATCCGCCACGACCGATGAGCCGCCGGGGCTGGTGGCGGCGAAGAGAATCTCATCATCTTTGAAGTCGGTTGTCTTCATCACCACATGGACACCATTGGCCAGCTCGATCTCCGTGGCTTCCAGATCGGGCAAGGTCTGCTCTGCCACAATCGGTGTGACTTCAGGGATCTCAGCCAGCAAGGTTTGGCCGGCCGTCTGGTCCACGTAGGGCTCAAGCTCCTTGGCCAGCACTGTGTCAAAGACTGCGCTCAGTTCCGCCGCGGTCGGCGGGGTTAGCCCCTCTTTTTCTGGGGCGATGACCAGCGCCACTCGGTTTTCGGCGCTGACCAGCGTCTGGGCCTGGGTATTGACCTCTTCTAAAGTAATGGCCGGAATCAGCTCCTGCGCCAGGGCATATTCGGTTTCGATTCCCGGCGCAGCCGTGCCGGCCAGGAAGAGGTTGAGATATTCCTGGGCTAGCAGCGAATTCTCACGGTTGTTGCGATCCTGGTAAAGATTCTCATAGACCCGTAACAGGTCATCCTGGGCGCGCGCCAGCTCACTGTCGGTGAAGCCATAGCGTTGGGCCCGCTCCACCTCGGTCAGGAGCGCCTCTAGGCCGGTGAGGATCTGTTCATCCTGCACTTGGGCGGCCACTGAATAGCTATCGACCGGGCGCACAAAGTTACCATCACCTGTAAAGGCAAAGAGGAAGGGCGCATCGGCCTGGCGGCGCAACTCATCCAGCCGCTGATTGAGCATGGTGTCGATCAGGTGGTTGACCAGGCGGATGCGGTAATCGTCCACCGTCTGTAGTGGGTGGGCCGGGCGTTTGTGCTCCACCTGCACCACGGTGTAGGGATATTCAGGGTCGGTGGCAATCAAATAGCGCGGTTCACTATGTTCCGGCACGTCAAAGGTGGGGCGCGGCTGGGGGTCGGTTGGCGTGGACAAGGTCGAGAAATGCTCTTGGATCAAGCCTTCCATCTGGTCAACATCCACATCGCCCACGACGACGAGCGCCATGAGATCTGGTCGATACCATTGCTCATAGAAGCGTACAAAGGCTTCGCGCGCGGCGTTGCGTACAATCTCCATGTCGCCAATCGGCAGCCGCTTGGAGTATTGCGAATCGCCAAGGAGGGCGGGGATAATCTGCTCGCGCAGACGGCCGCTGGCATTCTGCTCCCGTTGGCGCCACTCTTCCACAATGACGCCCCGCTCTTTGTCAATCTCCTCGGACGTCAGGCTGGCATAGCCGGCCCAATCTTCCAACACATTGAAGGCAGTTTTGATCGTTTCTGGTTCATCAGTGGGAATTTGCAGTGTATAGACCGTTTCATCAAAGGAAGTGTAGGCATTCACGTCTGGCCCAAACTCCATGCCGACGCTCTCCAGAAAATCAATGAGCGCCTGCCCCTCAAAGCGACGTGTGCCATTAAAGAGCATATGCTCTAGAAAGTGGGCCAGCCCAAGTTGGTCTTCCTGCTCCAACAGAGAGCCGGCGTTGATGGCTAGCCACAACTCGGCGCGCTGGTGGGGCTCCTCATTGTGCCGAATATAATAGGTAAAACCATTTTCCAGAACGCCGGAACGCACGGCAGGATCGAGCGCCAACACGCCAGACGGGAGATGCTGTGTCGCGATGGGCGTATCTGACGCACCAGCGGCTGTCGTGTCTGTCACTGGGTGAACCGGCTGGCAGGCTGTGAGCAGGAGTAAAGCCAAAGCCACAACGATGGAAAGATGTTTCATGTGGTTGTTCCTTTCATAGTTATACGGACGAGATGTACCTAATCCTGTTCAGCCGACGTGCCGGGGACAGACCAGGAACTAACCGGTCAAAGAATGTCGGCTTGGTCTGTCCTCGGCACGTCGGCGTGGTCTGCATAGTTATGGCCGATTTACTGGCTCCCTGACCCACTGGTCCAAAGTGGAATGGCGCCGATCTTCAGGCCAAGGGCTGTAAGTGCGTCAATGCCTGCCTCGCCCATGACAGGGTCGATAGCGCCATTGTTGTCGATGTCTTCGCCGGCCAGCGCCGCATGTAATAGCGCACGTAAGTCATTCGCAATGGGGCGCGCTTCGTCGGCGGTGTCGGCGGCAAAGACTTGGAGCGCCTTTTCGTAGGCCAGGTCCAGTAGCTGGAGCGCATGATCACTGTTGGCCAGATAGTCTGCCAGCGCTAGATAGCTCTCTCCTGTGTGGGTCATGGTGGCGCTAGCCTCGATCATCTGTGCGTGGGCTGCTTCCAGATAAGCGCGCACGCCAAAGCCGTTGCCTGGATTTTGAGGCATGCCATCGCCGTCGAGGTCGCCAAAGTGCTTGCCGTTCTTGCCCTCCAAAATGTTGATAATGTGTTCGGCATGGCGGCGCGCTTCGGCCAGGTCACTGTCGAGTGCATCCTGGAGAAATCCACTGTGGGCCACGGCAATCTGCATCTGGTCGTGCGCGCCGGCCAATAGCCCGGTGGCATAAGCTTCGCTGGTAAAGAGCACCTGTGTCAGGTGTTGCTGCAAGGCCATGCTGTGGGCGCCGCTGAGCACAATCTGGCCAGCCACCGGCGGCGCTGTGGCCCCATTCGGCATGAGTGCGACCAGCGCGCGATTATAGGCCAGCAGCAGATTCTGGTCGGTGGTGCCGCTTAAAGCTACCGTGGCGCTCAGGGTCAAGCTCCCCAGTGACAGTGGCTCCATGCCGGCGCCGGCAAGCCAGAGTTCATAGTGATGATCTGGCGGCAGCTGTGGCAGCGTGCCCACCGTAAAGCTGAAACGACTGACCGGCGTGGGCGGCGCGGCAGCATTACTGGTTGCGTTGCTGGTGGCGGAAGCCCCGCCATAGTTGTATATGGACGCGTCACCGCCATAACCGCTCGTCGCGCCTGTTGTGGTAAGTGTATTCGTTGTGGTGAGCGGAACCTCTGCCTGGAAACGCAGCACGGCCAGTGGGGGGGCTGTGAGCAACGCAATGTCCTGACTGACGCGCTGGGTTGGATCATAAAAGACAAATTCGGCCAGATGCATCCCACGCACATAGGCCGCAGCAACGCCCCCTTCCCCCTGTTGCAGGTCAATGATGCCGTTGCCGTCACTGTCTGTGCCTTGCTGAATTGCCGCCAAGCGGCGGTTGATCTCCGCTGCAAAGGGCTGCGCCTCCTGGGCCGTGTCGGCGGCAAAGATCTTAAGCGTAAGCTCAATCGCCTCTTCCACCTGGGCCAACGCCGCGCTCTGTACTTTTGTGATATAGGCGGCGTCGGCACTCGCCGTGGTCGTGGTCAATGCAGCCTGCACCGTCTGGAGCCCCGCGGGGATGTCGGTCAGGTAGGCGCGCACGCCGTAGCCGTCGCCGGGATTTTGTGGCTGTCCATCACGGTTGAGATCGCCAAAGTGACGGCCATCGGCGCCATCCAGAATGTTGACAATGTGCTCGGCATGGCGACGGGCTTCGGTAAAATCATTGGCGGCAAAAGCGTCGGCCAGGAAGCCGCCATGTTGAATGGCAATCTGCAGCTGGCCTACTGCACCGGCTAGCGCACCCTGTCCTGGCTCGCCTCCGGCAACCAACAACTGGCGGAGGGCAGCTACCAAGGCGGTAGGTTGAGCGCTGGCCAAGACAACTGTGCCCGCACCTGTACTTTCCCCACCTGCCACCAGACGCAGCTCTGCCGTCGTAAAGGCGGCCAGCAGCGGCTGGTCGGCTACACCCTGAAGCTGGATGCGCCCATCCACTATCGGTGCGTTGCCCAGCTTGAGTGCGCTCTGCTCTGGACCGGTCAACCAGAGTTCGTAGTGGTGAGCGGGCGGCGGCAGCGCCATGCCATTGAGTGACAGTGTAAAGGTATTCGCCGTGCCGGCTGCGTCTACCCCCAATTGCAGGGCGCCGCGGGGGAGAAATTGCGGCGCGAGAGCGCTGGTGGCGATAGATTCAGCGCTTCCCTGGGTGGGAGTAGTGGCCACTGTGCTGCTAATGGCGCTGGTCGTTGCTACGGTTATCGGCGCACTTTGCGTCACGGCCACAGTAGTGGTCAGTTCGCCGGTCGTCGGCGCCGTAATGGCTGTGGCCGTCGTCACCGCTACAGTCGTCACGGTTATAGCCGTCACTGGGGGGGTAATAGCGGTTGTGCTGCTCAGCGGCGCAGGGACTACCAGGGGCGCACTCGTGGGGCTCGTGACCGGCGTCACCGCCGCGGCCTGCTCGGCGCGGGTGGGTGCAGTTGTGCTGACCGCAACATTGGCGGCAACCGTGGATGTCGCGTTGGCGACCGCAACGGGGGCCACTGGAGCATCCTCACCACCCAGGCGGGTTAAAAGCAGCAGTGTGAGTAGGGCAATCACTACCACACCGCCGCCGGCCAGGGCCAAGGGCAGCCACGGTTGCCGGCGCACCGCGCCCGATCCACCTGGGACTGCGCGTAGTTGCGAGATACGTCTTGACTGTGTGCTGCCATTGCTCTGGAGATCTTGTTGCAGTTGTTGCAGGGCATTGCTCAGCGCCGCCGCGCTCGGGAGCCGCTTGTCCGGCTCTTTGGCCAGGGCTTGCAACAGCAGCGCTTCTAAGGGCTCCGGCACCTGTGGATTCAGCGACCGCGGTGAGGGCAGCGGTTCGTTGGCCTGCTTCATCAGAAAACTATAGGGCGTCTCCGCGGCATAGGGTGTGCGACCGGTGACCATTTCATAGAGCACCACCCCCAGGCTATAGACATCAGAACGGGCGTCGCACTCTTCACCGCGCGCCGCTTCGGGGCTCATATAGTTGGGGGTCCCCACCATCGCGCCGGTCATGGTCAAGTTGCTGCCATCCCCCAACAGCCGGGCAATACCAAAGTCGGTCAGCAGGGCGTGGGTGTGGGCCGTATCCATAAACATAATGTTGCCTGGTTTAATGTCGCGGTGGATCATGCCTCGGTCGTGGGCATAGGCCAGCGCATCAGCAAGCTGTCGGCCCAGTGTCAGCGCTTCGGGCATGGGCAAAGGACCGCGTTGCTTGAGGTAGTCGGCCAGCGTGCCGCCCTGGATAAAGTCCATGACCATGTAGTAAATGTCGGCCTCGGCGTCAAAGTCGATGACGCGGACAATGTGGGGATGTTGCAGTTGGCCAATGCTGCGGGCCTCTCGCTTGAAGCGTTCTACAAAATCCTGGGCGTCGGCCAGATGGGTGTGCATCACCTTGACCGCGACATCGCGATCTACGCCGGGCTGAAAGGCGCGGTAGACTTCGGCCATGCCGCCCCGGCCCAATCGCTCGCGCAATTCATATTTGCCAAGTTTTCGTCCGATCAGATCGGGCATAATCACTCGCTCCGTTTTTAATTTTATTTCTGCCGGCTAACGGTTTTGTTAAAGGGATTGGTGATTGGGTTATTGGTAATTATTCACCTGTACCAAGGTCTCATCCCTGGGCTCGGTTGCAAGCCAGTAAGGAGTGACGCCACCCGCCACCTGCAACACACCACCCGCCATCCGCATCACTCCACCAACGCCTTGAGCACATCCCACCGGCCTGCCTCCAGCGCCGGGAGTTGGGCTGTTACATCAACGCCATTCTTGACCACCTCGGCAACCGCCGACGCATCCAGTGGGTAGCCAAGCAGGATGGCGCCGACGACTTTGCCACCGGTCAGCACCAACTTACGATAGCGGTGGGCGTCGGGCTCTTCCAGGGCAAGCTCGCGTTCGTCCGGCCCCGTCGCTTCGATGCGACCAATCGAGGTCAGATCGACCCCCACCACCTTGAGCATAGTAACCGGAATAATCTCCTGGTAGCTTTGGGGCGCCGTTCCTGTCGGCGCCACCGCGTTGGCCGCGGCCACTTCCCCTTGACTCACCGCCACCGGCCAGAGACCCGGCGTCTGCCCATTGAACTCAGCCACATCACCGGCGGCAAAGATGTCGGGGTGGCTGGTGCGCATCTGGGCATCGACCACGATACCCCGCTTCACCTCTAGCCCAATGGCGCGGGCCAGCGTCAATTCCGAACGGATGCCCGCCGCCACCAGGAAGAGATCGCAGGGCAGTGTGCGTCCATCCCGTAAGGTCACTGCCTGTACGCGACCTTGGCCCTGTAACGCAGCAGCCTCGGCAGCGCTGACAATGTGAATGCCTAGCCCTTCCAAGTAAGTGCGCAAAAATTCACCGCCCCGTGCATCCAACTGCCGGCGCAAGAGCGAGCTTCCCCGCTCCAACACGCTCACCTCCATCCCTAACTTATGGAGCCCATAGGCTGCCTCTAACCCCAAGAGCCCGCCGCCGGCCACCACGGCCTGGCGGCAGATGCGTTCCTGCACAAAGGCGCGGATGGCCATGGCGTCTTCGGCCTCGCGCAGGACAAAGCTGCCCGGCAGGCCATAGCCCTCGATCGCGGGCACATAGCTCTGGCTGCCGGTGGTGAGAATGAGCCGATCATAGCCCAACGTCTCGCCGGTGCCCAAGGTCACGGCCTTTTGCGCCGAATCAATGGCGGTGACGTGGGTATTGAGCCAGGTGGTAATGTTATAGTCGTCGTACCACTTCTCCGGCAGGAGATAGAGCCCCTGCATGGCCGAGCGCCCATAGATGAGGCGGGTAATGCCCATGCGGTTGTAGAGATGGTGGCGCTCACGGCCGATGAGATGGATTTCACAGGCGGGATGGCGGCGGCGCACGTGATCGGCCGCGGTCACGCCGGCAATACCATTGCCAATGATGACCACCTTCTGCACCCCTTGGTCGTAGCGGAAGCCGGCCACCACGCTTTGCGTAAATTGCTTGGCTTTCTCCGGCTTCAGGGCAACTTCTATGTTGCCGCGTACACGGGTGACACAGGCCATGCGTGTGTTATCGGCTAACCCCAGCCGCTCCAGGGTAGTGCGTTCGTCGCTGGAGATTTTGGAAAGATGCTCCATCCCCTTGCGGATACAGACCGGGTCGGCGCCACAGACGCCCATGCGGCAGCCTGCTTCAATCGAGAGCCCATTGGCCTCGGCAATCTCCAGCAGCGTGCGACCCCGTTCGCTCACAATGCGCTGACCATCCATGAGCACCTCTGGGTTGCCGGCCATGGTGGCGTGATAGGTGGCCAGTGATTCATTGCCCCCTTTGCCAGTGCGTTGCGGGGCGAGGCTCAACTCAATAAAGGTCTGCTCCTTTTGATAGGTGCGCTGGATCCAGAGCAGCGTAAGGAGCAACACGCCAAGGCGCAGCGGCCAGACCAGCCATGCAGGTGGTGGCGTCACGAAGAGCGAGGCAATGGTGACGGCGTTGAACCAATAGTAGAGATTGAGCGCCAGTGCGCCATAAAGCACCGTCAGCTTGTTGCTGGTGACCTTGACAAAGGAGTCCAAGAGAAAGAAGGTTGCCACGCTGACCAGACTGTAGAGCGCAAAGCCGCTGTAGAGTTGGCTAATGGAGATGGCCGGCGGGTCGGGCAAGGTGTAGAAGGCCAGGATAAAGCCGGGGAAGAGGCCGACAAAAAATTTGCGATAGGCGCTAAAGTGGCGGTCCTCGTCATAGAGGTCGGCTAGGTAGGCGACGCGGGGATTGAAGTCATAGCAATTCTTGGTGCAGCCGACACAGGGCTGGCAGTGGCTGTTGGGCACGGTAAGAAAGGGCGTCTGGCCATAGATGCGCTGGACCGGCAACAGCGGACAGATGCTGCTACACCAGCCACTTTTGCCCTTAAAGAAGTTGCCCATGACAAAGGCGCCGACCAGCAGGAGCAGGATGAGCAGCGCCAGTGCCGGCCCATTGTAGTTAAAGATCACCTTGCGGCTGGAGACCAGGATCAGAAAGAGGCTGATCGCAATTACATAGCCATACTCTTTAAACCACGCCGGTGTGATCAGGCCACGGGTAAACTGAAAGAGACGTGGCGTCTGGTTGAGCGCGGCCATGGGGCAGATATTGCGCCAGATGCCGGGGGCCAGGAAGAAGAGCAGCGGCACAAAGGGAATCAACCCGCGCCAGAAGAGAAAGAGGCCCAGCGTCGGGCGCACCAGGAGCAGCATGACCAGCCCCAGCGCCACCCCTACGCTGATTAGGCGTACTCCATGCCAAAGGGAGAGGGGCAGCCGTTGGCGCATCTGCATATAGTTGGGAAACGGTGGATTGGATTCCATAGTCACCTCTATACTGGTTGTGATGAAAAGTGGAGTTTTCCCTCCGATGTATACCAGCGGTTGTACCAAAGTAACATTTCTACAGGTGTGTGAAGTGTTACTTTGGTACAGAGCCAAGTATATTAGGCAGAAGCAAAACTCCAGTTTTCATTCAGAGCTTAGTATAATCGCGAGTTGCCGTGATTGACTGTTGAAGCTGGCGTAGCCGCCGCGAAACCAACCGGCCCAAAGCGAGCAACAGTTCACGGGCCAGTTCCGGTTCACGCGCGGCGAAGATGGTGAAGGCGTCAAAGCTCAGGCGCAGCGCCTCGCTTTCTGTCACTGCCTGCACAGCATAGGGCTGGGGCATTTCGTCCAAAAAGCTCTGCTCGCCGACCACGCCGCCCTGCTCAATCACTAGGCCGGGCGTTAAGCCGTTGGCAGTGGGCGCACCGTTCAGCACTTCCAACTCACCAAAAGCCACGAGATAGAGCGCCCGTTCTGTGGCGCCGGCCTGGAGCACAAGATCACCGGCGCTGTAGCGGCGCGCCTGGGTCAACGCCAACAGCTTCTGCCACTGGCGCTGCTGCCAATGGTGTAAAAAGGGCGCTAGCTCTGGCGTAGCGGGCTGGGTTGTGGTTGGATAGTCGAAGAAAGAGGCGAGGTTCATCGTCACCTTCCTTTTGGGTGTGTTGCGTATTGCATGTTGCGCTTACCGTATCCGCGTTGGGCTATAGTGGCGATGGTGCACGCGGTGCTTTTCGATTTGCTGACATTCTAGCATAGAATGGGGATGCTGCATAGTGTCTTTAGCGATAAAAGGAGAAAATCATGACGACCCCATTGGGCTTTGACCATATTATTATTGCCGTGCGTGATCTGGACGCGGCGATTGCGGACTACCGCGCCTTGGGCTTTACCACCTATTATGGCGGCAAACACACCCACAAAGCAACCCACAACGGGCTGATTGCCCTGGCCGACGGTAGCTATCTGGAGTTGCTGGCGCCGGTGGATCCGACGCAGATTGATGGGACCATTGGCCTCCTGGCGCAGGGCGAGGGCTTTGCGGGCTATGCCCTGCTTTCGACCGACCTAGCTCAGGATCGGGCGCGCTTGCAAGCGGCGGGCATTGCTGTCAGTGAGATTGCGCTCGGCCACCGCAGCCGCTATGATGGGGTGCCGGTGGCGTGGGAGGCGGTGAACCTGGCCGGCACCCGCTCGCCCTTTTTGATCGCTGACGTTACGCCCCATTTGCTGCGTGTGCCTGATGACGCAGAGAAGATTACCCATGCCAATGGTGCGGTGGGGATCGCACGCCTGACCGTCGCTGTGACCGATCTGACTGCGGCCACCGCCCGCTATCGCGCCATTCTCGACCAGGCGCCCCAGCCCAAACGTCAGGAAGATCAGATGGATTGCGTAGATTTCCCGATGGCCGGCTACACCCTCACGCTGGCTCGGCCGACCGACAACGCATCGCCCCTGGCGGAACACCTGGCGCGCTTTAGGGAAACGCCCTACGAGTTGGTGCTGCGCACGCAGCAACCTATGCAGGCGGAGCAACCCGATTTGGCGTTGGCGCATGGGGCGCGGATTGCGTTGATAGGGGACTAGATGACCGATCCGGTTTTAGTCGAGCGGGCTGCGCACACCCATCGGACCTTGGTTGAGGACATGGGTGTAGATTTGGGTGGTTTTGATGTCTTTGTGCCCGAGCAGTTCTTGGACGGTTCTGATATCGTAGCCAGCTTCTAGCAAGTGAGTGGCAAACGAGTGACGAAAGACATGGGGCGTAACGTGTTTGTTGATTTTGGCATCTAACGCGGCGCGACGAACAGCGCGTTGTAACACACTTTCGTCGGCGTGATGACGGCGAACCGCTTTGCTACGCGGATCGACAGACAGACGATCCGCCGGAAAAACATATTGCCACAGCCACTCCTTTGCAGCATTGGGATATTTACGCGCCAAGGCGTAGGGTAAGTAAACTTCGCCATAGCCGCTTGCTAAGTCCCCCTGGTGTAATTTTTTGACATCCTGTAAATGCTGTTGAAGCAGCGGAACGGCGCGTTTGGGTAGCAAGGTGACCCGGTCTTCATTACCTTTTGTATCGCGCACAAGAATTTGGTGATGGCTAAATTCCACATCTTTGACGCGTAGGCGCGCCCAATGGGCTCCCGATTCCATGAGACGCATTCCACTACCGTAAAGCAACTGGGCCATTAGTTGGTGGATGCCGGTCATACGATCGAGTACTTGTTGTACTTCATCTTTGGTCAATACAGTGGGTAAGCGTTTGTCTTTTTGGGCGCGGATAGCATCTACCCTGCCAGTTAATTCCACATTGAGCACCTGGCGATAAAGGAAAAGCAGTGCACTCAGCGCCTGATTTTGGGTAGCTGGTGCGACATTTTGTTCGACCGCTAGCCATGTGAGAAATGCCTCGATTTCTGGTGTGTTCATCTCTAGGGGGTGGCGAAGTTTGTGAAAGCGGATAAACCGTTCACGCCCAGTGGGCACCCGAATCAACATAGGTGTTCTCTGTCCGAATCGAATAATTTTTCAGACGAATGACGTCACGTACCCGGTCTAGGAGTTTTTTGGGTTTGGGTTCCATCTCTAAAAGGCTCGCAAAATTTTAGTTGACAACGCAATGGGAAACCAGTATACTAGCAAACAATGCATATTGTAAGCTGCTAGAACGTCCGTTCTTACTGGGGAAGTATAACACAACTTGTAGTTGTTGGGAAGTGACAAAAGGCTGACAGTGCTAGCGGATTAGCTGGTTGCAGTTTTTTAAGATGAATTTGAGGGGATGGGTGGTAACCGTTTTTTTAATTTTGGCTTGGCAACCGTCTACTATGACAAGTCGCCAATCGTGATAGGTGTATAGTAAAGCGACGCCAGGGAAAAAACGGTAGCGATCCATATAGTTGTTGGCGCTTATCTCGTTGGGCAAGTGAAGTAGGCAGTCCTGGAACCGGGTAGAATCTGCTCGGTTTTTCTGTTATAATGGCGGCAGGAGAAACGAATTAGCTGAATGAGGTGAAAACATGGAATTAACACTGACACCGGAAATCGAAAATGCGATTACGCAACAGGCTAACCAGAGAGGGATGACACCGCAACAATTGGCTCTTGAAAGTCTGCGGAAATTGTTTGTGCCTGCACCTGTGGAGGTGAAAGAAAATCCATTAACGTTAGCGGACTTCCTCGATGGATATGTCGGCGTACTTCGTAGTAGTGAATTCGTCAAGGGTGGTGCGCTCGTACAGTTACCTCCAGAGCACGTTGGCCACTTTGCGCCGTCGCTTAGCGCAGGCCGAAGAAGCCTTGGTGGCGCTGACCCCACCGCGCCAACGCGGGAAGGGACAAATCGAGAGTGAAAGTGCGTTGTGCGCGGCCATTGCCCAGATCGAGCAGCGCTATGACGTACACGGCTGCTTTCTTTATGCCTATCACCCGGAGGTCACGGAACGGACGGTGCGCGCCTACAAAGGCAAGCCGGCCCATGTGGTGCGCCGTGTGCGCTACCACTTAACCGTGGCGCGGCATGAAGCAGCCATTACGGATGTAGAGGCAGCTTGTGGCTGGCGCATTTATGCCACCAATGCCCCCGCCGAACGGCTTTCGCTGACGACTGCCGTGCTCACCTATCGCGACCAGATTGTGCACGAGAATATCTTCCGTCGCCTGCATGGCAAAGCGCTTTCCCTCACCCCACTCTATGTCCAGCGCGAGGACCATGCGCAAGGGTTGATCCATCTCTTGACCATCGCCGCACGCTTTTTGGCCTTGGGCGACTACCTGGCACGGAAAGCTTTAGCCCACACGGAGACTGCGCTCGCCGGCGTCTATGCCGGCAACGCCAACCGCAGCACCGCGCGCCCAACCACCGAACGCATGCTCAATGCCTTTGCGGGGATTTCCCTGCTCATCTTGCCCCAAGGGGAACGCTGTCCCACTCTGCTCATTGCTTTTACCCAGCTTCATGCGCAGATTTTGCCCTTGCTTGGTCTGGCGCCGGCACTCTTTGCCAACCTCCAGGCCACTTGACCGGGGGCATCGGCTCGTTGTTTGTTTAGTCGGGTTGATTCCGTTTTGATTTCCACCACCGGCCGTGCAGCCTTGCACCCTCGGTGGCTGCACGAGTATGAAATTATAGCGCCATCACCTCTCATTGGGTTGGGAAGGGGTTCACTTGGACTTCGACTCGCTCCTTCCTTCCTTTTGCCTGGCCTGGCGCCGGGCCTGACGTCGCTTCTTTGACCATTGCTTGTTGGTTCCGGGGCTCATCTCTCTTTTTCCTAAATTTTTGAGCGAACGCCCAGTGATGAGATGATTTTAGCGAGTTTCAGGATGGCAATGACAGGTGATATACAAAAGATATGGGAAGCAGAGGATAGATCATCTCCATCTGTTGATTCCACGGATAGGGCAATAGTTAAGGACATTTCGAATGATGATGTAAAAAAACGGCTTAGTAGATTGCTAGAACTTTACCAAGAAGAGCTAATTACGGAGGCGGAATACCAAAAACGCCGGCTTGAAATTCTTGATGAAATATAGAGAATAATTTAAGGACAAGATGGGCTGCTGAACATCGGCTGGTGTGCGTCGTAGAACGGCAAGTGAGGATTGCACTTTAAGAACGCTGTGGGAAGGGAGGAATTCCCATAAGTCCACTGAACTTGCAAGCGCGACCGCTTATCCGATCGGCTTGAGCAATTCAGAAAAACGCGCTATAGTATAGGCAAAGTGTTGAGACAATTGGTCAAACCAACGGAGTGAAACAAGTGGCGGCTATCAATCCGCGCAGAATCCCTGGTAACTGGCGACAGGGATATGTACTCGATTTTCACACGCTGAGTAGCGAATTTTTAGGCTATGATGAATATGGCCGCCCGCAGTTTGAAACCAAGCGCACTGAAATCGGTGAACTGCTTTACCGCTTGAAGTATAAATCGGATCGCAGCGCCTTTGCGTCATTGGTAGAAGCGGCTGCTCAATTTCTGGCGTCACGCCGTCTCGCGCTTGATTATATCCTACCCGTTCCGCCTTCAAAGCCGAGGGTCTTTCAACCGGTTCTAGAAATTGCAAAGGGTGTAGGCACGCAGTTGGGCGTTGCTTATCGTGACGATCTGATCGACAAGGTGAAAGAGACGCCACAACTGAAAAATGTCTTTGATTTCAATGAACGCTCGAAATTGCTGGAAAGCGCGTATACGATACAGCAACCGTCACTGCTCAAGGGAAAGACAGTTTTGCTCTTTGATGATCTCTACCGCTCTGGCGCCACGATGAATGCCATTGCGGGTGCTTTGTATGCACAAGGACAGGTAGCGAATGTCTATGCATTCGCTTTGACGAAAACGAGAAGCAACGTATGACGAACATTTTTATTGGCGGATCGAGAAAAATCGCGCGACTTGCGCAACCGGTTCAACAACGCATCGATAATATTGCCAGCAACAACTTTACAGTGTTAGTGGGTGATGCCAGTGGTGTTGATTTGCAGATACAAAAATATTTATTTGCGCAGAACTACGCCAATGTCATTGTGTTTTGCACGGGGAATCGTTGTCGCAATAATGTCGGTAAATGGGAAACGCGCAATGTAGAAACGGATAAGCGCAGCAAAGGGTTTAGCTTCTATGTGCTCAAAGATCTGCAAATGGCGAAGGAAGCAACCTATGGCTTTATGATTTGGGATGCCAAAAGCAAAGGGACGCTCAACAACGTACTCAATTTACTACGCCTCGAAAAGAAAATCTTGGTCTACTTTGCCCCGACACAATCTTTTCAAACGGTGCGTACTGTGGATGATTTGCATGCCCTCCTTACGCTATGTGATCAACAAGATGTAGCAATGTTTGAGAAAGAACTCTCGCTTCAACAGTTTTTCACCGCGATGCGTCCTCAGTTATCCTTCAACCTGGTCGAGTCGGATGTCGATCCTGAAAAAGTTGTTGCGCTATAACGTCTTGATGGCTCATCGTTGCGCTAATCCTCTCGCAATCTGCCGCCGAACATTGCGTGGTGCTGACCGGGCTATCCCGGCGTGTATTTGACGTTTTCGGCCCGCTTTGTCCTTGTTTCGTTAACAATGTGATGTCCCCGCAGCCGCCCGACAGCACACGCTAGCGTTCGGCTTCCGCATAGAACACGCCCGTGACGTACCAATGCAAGTAGAAGTTGACATGTGTCACGTGACAGCATACAATTCTGTATATGATAAAGTCATTCGCTGATCGCCGGACACAGGAACTATATATCAACGGAAAGGCTAGACACTTTCCGCCTGATGTGGCAAGACGGGCAGCTCGGAAGCTGGAATATGTCAACCTTGCTACAAAACTTGATGATTTGAAGGTTCCGCCTGGAAATCGATTACATGCACTTGAAGGTGATCGAAAGGGGCAACATTCAATTTCAATCAATGATCAGTGGCGTATCTGTTTTCGGTTTAGCGATGGTGACGCGTATGATGTTGAAGTTTGTGATTATCATTGAGGGAACAGATAACCTATGAGCATCCTAAATAATATTCCCATAAACCGTAGGCCAACTCATCCGGGTGAAATGCTGCGGGAGGATTTTCTTCCCGACTTTGGTCTCACTACATCCAGCTTAGCAGAAGCGATCGGTGTTTCGCGTCAGTCAGTGAATGAACTGCTACGTGAGCGGCGTGGCGTCAGCCCAGCAATGGCGCTGCGACTGGCAAAGTTATTTGGTAACACGCCGGAATTTTGGCTTAATGCCCAGCGATCCGTTGATCTATGGGAGGCCGCGCAGCTCATTGAAGATGACGTGACGCACATCAGAACATTGGTACTTGCGTGAGGCTTAACAGGAGAAAACAGTGACTCGGAATTTGTGTGAGAGTGCGCCGCCGAACATCCATTGCCGTTGACCCCAGGAACCGCACGCGAATTCGACATTGCCGGCCCGCTTGGGAATCGGTTGGTGCGGGTTGTTATCGGCCATGCAATCCTGAGGCAACTGAATGTGGCGTTGAACTAAGCCTAGCGGCAGCGGGGTAGCGACGGAAAGAACAGTTGGCACCCCGCTGTTTTTGTGTGGGAAGAAGAGCGGCGTTGGATGTTTGCCTGGAGTTGAAAGAAAGGGGAAAGTGATAGACGATTCTCTCCTGGGATTTGTGTAAGTGATAGCAAAGAGGAGAGAACGATGAGTGAATTACGTCAACGCATGGTCGAAGAGATGCAACTGCGGCGCTATGCGGAACGGACGCAGCGAAGTTACCTGGAAGCGGTGACGAAGTTGGTACGTCATGTGGGGAAAGCACCGGACGAGGTTACAGCAGAAGAATTGCGTACGTACTTTTTGTATTTGACCAATGAAAAAGGGCTCTCGCGTAGTAGCGTGAATCAGGCAATTTGCGGGTTGAAGTTTTTCTACGAAACGGTGCTGGGACGGGAGTGGGCAACGTATGAAATTCCAAGGGTGCGCAAAGAGAAGAAACTGCCCGTTGTGCTGAGTCGAGAAGAGGTGCATTGCATCCTGGCCCAGGTTGCGAATCCGACGCACCATGCGTTTCTGAGTACAGTATATTCGTGTGGTTTACGGCTACAAGAGGGGTTGCGGCTGAAGGTTGGCGATATTGACAGTGACCGGAAGCCGGTTGCGGTTCGCCCAAGTAAAGGTGCGAAAGACCGGTACGTTCCTCTTCCACAGTCTACACTGGAATTACTGCGCACCCACTGGAAAACCCACCGCCATCCAACGCTGCTCTTTCCAAGGCAGCCGGTCTCCGGACAAAGTTGGGCAACAGCCGAAAAGCCGATGGATGCCAGCACTGTCCAGAAAGCGATGAAAAAGGCGGTCAGGGCGAGTGGCATTCAGAAGCAGGCAACGATTCACACGTTGCGCCACTCGTGGGCCACGCACCTGCTGGAAGCAGGCGTTAACCTCAGACTGATTCAGCAATGGCTGGGACACAGTTCCTTATCGACAACGGCGCGCTACACCCATCTGACGCGCAATGCGGAAACCGTTGCGGGTGAACTCATCGACCAATTGATGAGTCCATTTGCGCAGCCACTAGAGCAGCCAGTCGATGAAGAGCCAACCGCACAATGGTAACGCTGGCGACCATCTTCCAACAATATGGTCCGGCGTACCGAGCAGAAAAGGGCGAACGACTTCTTCCCAGCCACTTACGGGTGATGTGGTGTATTGAGCATTGCAGAACAGAAGAACTGGGTGGTCATGTCTATCAGTGTGAAGCATGTGGCGAGGTTGTTTACAGCTATCACTCATGTAGGAACCGCCATTGCAATCAGTGCCAAACGGACAAGGCAGCGGTATGGTTAGCACAACAACAGGCGCTGTTGCTGCCGGTTCCCTACTTTCTCGTCACCTTCACTCTACCCAAGAGCTGCGCACGCTGGCGTATGCTAACCAGCGGGTTGTTTACAACTTGCTCTTCCGTTCTGCAGCAGAGGCGTTGCAGGAACTGGCGGCGGATCCACGCTTTGTCGGTGGTCAGGTTGGCGCAATTGGCGTTCTGCACACCTGGAAACGGGATTTGGGGTATCATCCTCACGTGCATTTCTTGGTGCCGGGCGGAGGGCTTGACTTTGTCAACGACTGTTGGTTGCCAACGCACAACCACTTCTTTGTGCGTGTAGAGCCGCTGTCGAAACTCTTCCGCGCCAAGATGCGGGATGGACTGAAGAAAGCAGGACTCTATCACCAGATCCCCACAACCGCCTGGCAACAAGATTGGGTGGTACCCAGTCAGTCGGTAGGCCATGGCGAGACCGCGGCTGCTTATCTCGCCGATTACTTGTTCCGCGTCGGCATCTCCAATAGTCGCATTGTAAAGCTAGAAAATGACGAGGTCACCTTCTGGTACACCAACCAGCAGACCAAGCGTCGTGTCTATGTCACGCTACCGGTTTTCACCTTCGTCGACCGCTTTTTGCACCATGTTCTGCCCAAAGGCTTTGTCAAAGTGCGTTACTATGGCTTCTTGGCAGCGGGTAACCGTCAGCGGCTTGCACTCGCACGAGAACTGCTTGCCGCTGACCACTGTACAGCGTCACAGACCCCAGCGGGGATAGATGCGGATGGCTATCGGCAGGTGGGCCAATGCCCATGGTGTGGCGGCGTTTTGCATTTGGTTGAGCCGCTTCGCCCCAGCGCACGTTGTCCACCTGGATAAGGAGGAGCCTAGCTGCATTCACACTGCCTCACGGGTGCGACTTTTTTGCGCACCCGATTTTGTGTTGCCCAACAACTGCCCTAACCGTTGGCGATTTACCGTCCTGCTGGGAATGCTGTTCGATTCACTCCTCACTCTACCACAAAAAGGGTTGCTTTTTCAGCAAATCCCTAGTATAATCCTGATAGTTTCACCAGCTTTCATTCGTTCAGGCACTTTCACTTGTTGCTTACTTTCCATATAACAGAGGTCCTCCTACGCAGACCCGGCTTCGTCCAACAAGGGATAAGCGGCGGCTCGGTGTTACCAGGAAGTGCTTCTTTCGTCCTTTTGCCGCCGCTTATCCCTTTCTTCGTTTTTCTTCGTTCGGCGGCTGATTGGAGACTGAGATGACCACGTCAATAGCTAAGGATGGGTTCGTAATTCGCAACGCAAATCCAGCCGACTTGGATCAGTTAGCGGCTTGGATCAATGGAGATCCCAATCTGGACTTCTTTGACAGGCGAAATACACGAGAAGCACTAGAAAATTACTTCCATGAACGCGAGCAAGAGATTTGCTGTATTGCCGAGTATGGTGGACGGGCAGTTGGTTACATCGAATTTTATCTAAGCCGTTTATGGACTTACGTTTATGTAGATTCCTCCGATGAACGCCCCTGAGGAATTGACGTGTTCGTTGGTTCGCCAGCAGACAGAAATCAAGGATTAGGTTGTCAGATGCTCAAAGTTGTCGCGGCACATCTATTTCAGGAGCGGAAGGCGACGCGGCTTGTCATCGATCCCGAGGCATCGAACGAGCGTGCCATTCGGTGCTATGAGAAAGCTGGATTCAAAAAATCAAGGTTCATTCCTGCCAGCGTGACGGAGGAAGGCGAGTTTAGCGACACGTGGCTTATGGAAATGTTCCCACCAAAGGAATGACCGCGCTTGTGGTCGATGCCAGTCGGTTTTGCGTATAGTACGCCGGTGACTTCAGGATTAGCGCTGTTGATCTAAGTGGATAGTATATGACTTTTTTGTTATACTGGCTTTGTACAAAATTGTCGTGCTAAACCTGAACGTTTGACAAAAATGGTAGGGAATTTATGAAGTATCAAGATATTATTACAATTGAACCCGGTAAGCGTGGCGGAAAGCCTTGTATCCGCGGTATGAGAATCACTGTATACGATATTCTGGAATACCTTGCCTCAGGAATGAGCGTGCCGGAAATTCTGGATGATTTTCCCTATTTAACCCAAGCTGATGTTCTTGCTTCGCTTAGCTACGCGGCCGAACGGGAAAAGCACATGCGTGTGAGCTTGGCAGCATGAAGCGATTGTTGTTTGATCACAATTTGTCACCCAAGTTAGTCCGTAGGCTCGCTGACCTATATCCTGATTCAGCACATGTTTTTCATCTCGGACTCGATAGTGCATCAGACAAAGAAATTTGGGAATATGCACGGGACCATGATCACGTCATTGTGACCAAAGATGCCGATTTTGGTGACTTCAGCGTAGTATGGGGGATTCCACCGCAGATCGTCTGGATTCGCCGAGGAAACTGTTCGACCAGTGATATCGAATCGATTCTTCGTGGAAATTATGAGACAATTATTCAATTCGCTGACGATACTTCTATAGGCGTACTTACGTTGTATTGAGAAGCATCCTCTGAAATCAAAAGCTTTGTCAGTGGCGTTGATGCATGTATTGTTGGCGTGAAATTTTCAGCGCAACAGGATGCCACTAATAAAGTGGCGGCGCTTCGTACTCGAAACTCGTTGTGCTTTGATGAGTCCGCTGTCGAACATCCGCTGGTGTCGACCAGGCTTGCCTAGCGCGTTTTCAGCGTTTTCCGTCCGCTGGGAAGTAGATTCTTCAGCGGCGTTTTCTGCCCGCACTCGCCTGGCGGCACAGCTCTGCGTTAGCCCGCTCGTGCAAATCACAACAAAGCATTTATGCTATTTGCAAGTCAATCTATCTCGGTGAAAACCAACAAAGGAAAGTTCTATGGATTTTCGCAAGATTAACAGGTTTTGGCAGTCACTTACCCTTCTGTTGGGTCCGATAGCAATCACATTGCTAATCATTTTCAAGGGGGAGATGTCACTATGGATTTGGCTACTATGGCTTCATCTGCCGCTACTCTGGTTCCATGAGGCTGAGGAGTACGTCTTCGCCCCCATGGATTTTGTCACATTCGTCAACCTGAAGACCGTACTTGGATCTGGCACTGACCCAGACAAACCAGTCAGCCAGGGTTACACTTTCCTAGTGAACGTTGGTACATTCTGGCTGTTGGTCATCCTTGGCGCACTCTTGGGGAATATTGCACCTTGGCTGGGCATGTCGGTAGTAGTGGCGCAACTCGTAATGAACGGACTCACGCACACGATTGTGTTCCAAGGTCGAAAACCATCGTACAACCCAGGGCTTCTTACTACCTCGATCCTACTCATCCCCTACTGCATAGTCATGATAGTAGTAGCGGCGGGTTTCTTCGCGTGGTGGGACTGGGTATTATCGGTAGTCCTTGGAATTGGGCTATTCGCAGCTTTCTTGAGCACGACTCTGCGCCTCAAGAAAACTGCCTCTTACAAAGTTGCCTGATGGACTTGAACAGGTCAGGTGCATGGTAGCGGACTAACAAAGCGTGCACCTGACGCTAGGGATTCTGCGCACATCCCCAGCAGTTTCACACACTGTAGCCTTTATCGCTCGGACGGCTTCGCCGTCCTCCGCCCCAGCGCAGGTAGCGCATGCCGTTGGGCGACGCTCATTCCGTTCGAAGCAAGGGTGCACAAAATTCGTATGCCTCAACCGCCACGCATTATCCAAATAACAGCAGTCACTACCAGCGTGCTCCAAATTGATTTTCATATCACGGTGGCTGGCGAAGTCGTTCCGTGCGTTGTGTGGAAACCTGACACCCCGGCGACACCTCAAACACTCGTGGCGCTGGGACATGGAGGCTCACAACACAAGAAGTCTGAAACTATCTGTGACCGGGCTATTCACTATGCGTCACATTTCGGCTGGTGCTGCCTTGCGATTGATGCGCCCGGTCATGGTGAACGTACGACAAGCGAATTGGCTGACGCAGAACGTCGCACCATCGAACGGCGTCTCGCCAGTGACGCGAACGCACCGTCACTCAGCCCGTCAGAGAAAATCACGTTTCTCGATGCCCTGGCGGCACAAGCGGTGCCCGAATGGCAAGCAGCGCTCGATGTCACGCTCGCCTCTCTTGCGCCGAAGGCTGTTTCGATTGGGTATTGGGGCGTCTCGCAAGGAACGTGGATTGGTGTGCCGCTTCTGGCGAAAGAGCAACGCTTTCAGTGTGCGGTCCTGGGCCTGGCTCATTTACATCCCCAGCATCACGCGTTTGGGGAAGCTGCCAAGCGAATAGAAATACCGCTACGTTTCGCATTTCAATGGGACGACCCAATTCGCAGCCGCGAGTATGGGATTGCATTATTTAACGCATTTGGCGCTTCCGACAAATCAATGCATATCAATCCAGGCGGTCACACAGACATTCCAGCGCCAGAAGCTGAGTCGTGGGATGTATTCTTCCAGAGACACTTGCAGTAGCAGACCAATCGTCGTCGCACGCGCCAAACAGCACATTTCCGCGCAACGCCGCTGTGCGTCCACAAGGTCGTCGCAATTTTGAGTGCTGTTTCTGCTACAATAATTGGTGCTATCAGTAAGTGGCGGCGCGGCGGAATGTTGGTCGTTCGCTCGTTGTAGTGTCACGTTTTCATCAAAAGGAGAAAAACAATGATTGTAGCTAAGAGAAGAAGATTAATGTTTTTGGCAAATGAAAAAGTCAACGTTTGGCAATCGAAAAAGTCAACACTTTGGTTAATTGGTAAAAAAAAGATCATCGAAAAAGTCAACAGTTGGCGGTCAAAAAAGTCAACGCGTGAAGATGGTCATGAAGGCGCCACCTTTTTCTTTTCATGAGCCAAAGCGGCCTGGCGCCGGGTTTTGGCCCATAGGATTTGGCCCACAGCATCTAGGCGAGTAGCGGAGAGGGACTCAGAGCGGCCGGCATAGGCGTTGTGTAACTTCGCCTCGGTTTTGAGGTAGGCATACCAGTACCAACCACCGCGACGTTTTTCTTTGCGCAAGGTCAAGCTGTAGTAAGAGGGGGAACGCAGCGCATAGCTAAAATGGGTAGCAGTTTGCAACCAGAGAAACCAAGCTGGGGTGTCCAGGAAAATGTCAGTGGCCACACGGTCCAGCCATAAGCGCTGCTGGCGGACAACAGCGCCCAGTGGGCCCCCGCCTATATAAGCCATTTAAGCCTCCTTGACCTGGGGGATTGTCCCCCCGAACTCAGTGCGTGGACTGACGCGTTGGCGCTGCTGGCGAAAACGGTAAGATTCTCCAGTAAACTCAAGGATATGGGCCTTATGTGTCAGGCGGTCCAATAAGGCCAAAGTAAGCCGCTCATCCCCAAAGATTTGCGCCCAGTCTGCAAACTTCAAGTTGGTGGTGACAATCAAGGCGACGCGCTCATAAAGGGCGGAACAGAACTGGAAAAGGAGCTGCGCGCCGGTGGCGGTGAGGGGGATAAAGCCAAGTTCATCCAGCACAAGCAAGTGATGACGTTGGGCCGCAGCCAACATCTTGGCCAGTTGCTGGGTTTGCTGTGCCGCCAAGAGTTCATTGACCAAGGCGGCCGTATTGTAGAAGCGGACGCGGTAATGTTGACGACAAGCTTCGATGGCTAACCCAGTGGCAATGTGAGTCTTGCCCAAACCAGGATTGCCGACCAAGATAATCGGTTCCCGTTGGCGGATATAGTCGCCTTGGGCCAACTGGAAAATCTGCTGCTGGTTTAAGGCGGGGATGGCGGCAAAGTCAAAGTCACTCAACTGTTTGACGATGGGCAGCTTGGCCTCCTTGAGCCGCCGCTGGCGACTGTTGGCTTCACGCTGCGCCACCTCTTGTTCGGCCAAGGCCAGCAGGTAGCGCGCATAGCTGTACTGGTTTTGGGCAGCATCGACGGCAAAAGGGGCATGGTTGCGGATAAAAGTGGTCAAGCCGAGTTGTTTGAGCCGACTTTCGAGCAATAAGGTTTCTACGGACATGCTGCACCTCCGACTAAGCTGTCATATTGGGCCAGATTGACCGGCTGTTCGCCGACACCGAGCAGTTGGGGACGACTTTGCAGGTCCAGTGTAATCGTGGCCGGCGCCGGCGTCAGCAGTTGGTTGAGGCAGAGGCGGACCCCGTCCGCGTGCGCACAGTGATGGGCTAACGCTTCGGTAATCGCTTGCTCGACCAGGTCGGCGGGATGGTGCTGATGCAGTTGCAAGATGGTCACAAACTCGCGCACTCCACGCCCGTCTGGCCATTGCTGGCGCAGGTGGGCCACTAAGGTTTCATAGACCGGGGGCCACTGGCTGCGCCACTGACGTAACGGTTTAGCGTACTCAAAGGCGCCAGGGCGCTGCTGCAACAACGGCAGATAATGGAGTGGGTCAAAAACATCCTGCTCGCGGTCATAACAGCGTTCATGGATCGCTAACACGGTCGGCTGGTCGAGCCGGTAGATTTCTACCTGAAAGGGATAGAGTTTTACTACCAGCCGCGCACACGCCTGCTCCACAGGCACCGAGTAGCGATTCGTCTCCACAATCACCTGGCTGTACGGCGTCAACGTCGCTTCCAGGATCCGGCAGCAGTCATAATCGGCAGCGGGCAAGGGGCGTAAGTGGGGTTGTTCTGTCTGCCACATTGCCCCGATGGTCGCCGGTTGGCCTTTCACCTGTCGTGCGTCGTCGGCCAGACAGCGTTTGCGCAAATCAGCATTGAGTTCGGCAAAGGAGTTCACCACCGGCAATGGCACCAAGTATTGGCGTCGCACATAGCCGACACCGTGTTCCACACTCCCTTTTTCGTGACCCGCACCCGGCGTGCAAAAGTGGCTGGCAAACAGATAGTGCCCCCGAAAGCGCAGAAATCGCTCTTGTTCGCGTCTTGCTCTCCCTTCCAAGATCTTTTGCACCGCCACGGTTAGGTTGTCATAGCTCAGCCGCTGTGGCACCCCGCCAAAGTAGTGGAACGCTTCCACATGGCCCAGAAAAAACGCTTCTTGCTGCTGGCTGGGAAAGGCCATCACAAAGAGTCGCCGCGAATAACTTAGCCGCATTACAAACAACTGCACCGTGACCCGTTTCCCTGCCAGCATAATCTCGGCTTCCCCAAAATCGACCTGCCCATCCTGCCCTGGCTCAAAGCTCAGCGGCAAATAGACTGCCGGTCGCCGTTTCTCTTTGCGCATCTCACTTACATAATGGCGCACCGTGGATTCTGCCCCGGTAAAGCCCTTCTCCCGCACCAACGCATAGATGCGCGAGGATGTGTACCTTTGCTTGCGCGGCATTGTCTCATTCGCCGCCAGCATCGCCTCTATTTCCCCTTTATAGGGTCCTAACACCGGTGCCTTTCTCTCCCCTTTCTTCTGGTACTTCCCGGCTTCGTTTCCCTTCAGCGCTCGCTGTATTGTCCGATACGAGTGTCCGGTTTCTCGCATCAGTTCCCGGATGCTCTTCCCTTCCACGTAATAGCCCCGTCGAATACTTTCCCACTTCTCCACACTTATCATCCTTCCCTCCGCCATGCTCGCAAGTCCTTAGTTTTTACTTGCTATCATAGCGGATTTCTCTATTGGGTGTTGACTTTTTCGACGGCCATTTTTCCCTTCACTGTTGACTTTTTATTTTATCAAAAACAGATTAAGCGTCAGAGAGCTTTTGCTGCCGCTGCTATTTGTACTTCTGGGAATCGCCATAATCATCCTAAGCATTCCTGGCCAGGGAAACACGGGATTCACAGGATTGGGTATGTCCCTTTCATTAATCGGCACAGCGATAGCAAGATCTCGAATAAAGGGAAAGAATAGTAACGATAGGCGATAGGCGTGTTGTATTGGCCATCTCATATGTTTGAATTCAGTAAGAGTTACGCACTTCGCGCCGTTCAGGAGAAGTTCGACTTCTGAGAGAAGTCGAACTTCTGGGTCAACTGCGTAACTTCTATTCAGTAGACCTTATTCCGATTTATTTTTTCACTGGGGTAGCCGTCAGGCTGTCAAAGGAATGCCACCAGGGTGGAAATTATATCGGAATAAATACTAGTACAGCTTGATAACAAGGCGCATTAGTCTGCGTCAGTCGGTGCCGGACGTTAGCATCGCAGTTTCTGCGGAGTTAAATTTCCGTGACCAAATAGAAAGACAGATTGTCTATACTTGGCGCAGTCTCCGCATCCGACTTATCTCGGCACGGAAGGCAACCTGCCATGAACAAACATTCTACACAGGTGAACTATGAAAGCAGAGTATGATTTCAGCCAAGGTCGGCGCGGTGCGATTGCCCCTACACCTCTAGGCAAGACACGAATTACAATTCGTCTGGACGACGAAATTCTCGATTGGTTTCGCGCGCAAGTTCATGCGGCGGGTGGCGGGAGCTATCAAACCTTGATTAATGAGGCATTGCGCGAATATATTTTACAGCGTCATGAACCGATTGAGGAGGTTTTGCGGCGCGTCTTGCGTGAGGAACTCCATCAGCCTGCTGTATAACTATACTCCGCCGCAGCACATAGTAACGTTTTCACTCGTGTGCAAAATGTTACTTTATGGCGCAGCTTAGTATAACTACTTGTAGATCACTTTGTTATCCGTGACAAAGTGGGCAACTGGTCTGTCCTTTCGGCAAGGTGGGCCGAACATCGTGTGGAACTGACCAGGGGATGGGCTAGCCTTTTTCTGGTTTGTCACCTTTCCCCTGGCAGTTCACACAGACGTTATACTTTATCAACCAAAACAACGCACTTCCCAGCAGCTTGATTGCTTTCCATATAACGATGGGCTTCAGGAAGGTCTTTAAGCTTGAAGGTTTTATCCAGGTTCAAGGTTTGCCGTCCAGAAGCAACATTATCCACAAAAGCCTGTAGACTCTCCGGGCTGAGTTGCCGGCTTCACCCGCATAGGCGGTTAACTTGACCCCAGTTGGGATATCCGCCATGAGTGTAAAGGTGGGGAGGGTCCATTCACCGCCCAAGATGCCGGTCATACAAACAATACCGCCTGGCTTTGCTGCTTTCAAGGAATTAAGGAGGGTTTTGGTGCCAATAAGCTCCAGCACCCGATCGACCCCGTCGGGATAAAGTTCACGTACTTGCCTAACCTGGACAAGCCAGAACCAAATTTTCTACCGCAAAGAACGCGAAGAGCGCAAAGAGAAACAAGAAACCTTCGCGCTCTTCGCGACCTTTGCGGTAAAATTCTTGTCTTTTGTTCAAGAAAATGACTCGTTAGATATTAATGCCATATGCCTTTGCTGCGGCTGCTGCCAATTCGGGATGACTTGTGCAAAGTGCCACCAGTTCAATCTGCTCGATCCCACGCAGCGCAGGTATATGCGCTGCTGGTCCCCAACCCTGGCCGGCTGCGTCTGCGCCAACCAGTCCCAGTTTTAGCTTATCTGCCATCTTTCCCTTTGTAACAGCGACTTGCTGCAGCAGCCGATGCAAGACGAATTAGAGAGAGTGCGGCTGGCTCCTGTGCAAGCTCATCAGTAAATTATCCGGACTTTCTAAACTCGTCTAGTTCACGAAACATCTCTCTATTATCCCTGCGTCCAAATGAGCACAGAAAAGCCTTACCGACTCGTCAATACCACCTGCTTGCCAACGACCTTGTTGTGCTCCATGTCGTCGTGAGCGACTTGGATCTGTTCCATTTCATATGTCACAATGGGCAGTGACACTTCGCCCCGATGGATTGCATTGGCAACGTCAGACAAGACAGTGGATGGCAGGTTTGAGGCTCCGCCCCCGTACGCAGTCAGCCGCACGCCAGTGGGGATAAAGTCGATCGGGTAGAACTGCTCCACGATCCACTTGTTGGACAACATGCCAGTAAAGCAAACCGTTCCGCCGATCCGAGTACAGGCAAGGGTGTCTCGGAGCGTCGGTGCACCGACCAATTCAAGTGCACCGTCTACACCCTCGGGAACAAGCTCTCGCACCTTATCCGCGATTTCACCATCATCGATCAATACATCATCGACCCCGAAAGCCAGTAACTCCTCGACACGATCAGCTTTGCGGGTTGTAGCGAGCACACGCATGCCACGCTGCTTGCCAAGCAAGGCCGTCACGAGTCCCACAGAGGATGTCCCACCACGAATGAGGATTGTGTCGCCCTCTTTTACCCCCATACCAACCGTCATGGATCCGTACGCTGTCTGCAATACCTCGGGGAGCGCACCGAGCCGCGCCCAGTCCAATTCAGTTTCGACGCGCACAATACTTGACTCTGGCACTAAAGTGTACTCAGCATACCCACCATCAAACTCACGTCCCATACCACCCACCATGGCCACAGCTTTACTTCCTATTGGTAAGTCTGTGCCGGGAGCAGCTTCAATAACCCCCGTCGCTTCTATGCCCAAAACGCGGGGAAAGGTGACATCCGGTCCTGCCAAACCCAGGCGTGTATGTAACTCCGAGCGGTTCAGCCCAAAAGCCATCACGCGCAACAACACCCAGCCTGGGCGCGGTTCGGGAATCGGCACCTCTCGAACCTGTAAGCTGGATACTGGACCTGGTGCGTCAAGAACGACAGCTTTCATCATTTGAGACGATTTTTGCATGGGATTATTCCTTTTTTGTCCATAGGATTGAATTTGCATAATGTCCCTTACCCGCAACTTATAGAGATCACCCTTAAACATGGCACAAATGCAGGTTGGTCTTATTCAAGCTCATGTGTGCCATGTTTAAATGATTTGTCCATTAGTCTGGTCGGGTTTGCTATCTGTATGCTAAGCCTTCTTCGCGAACATATTGGCTGTAGACTTGGTAACGCAACTAATCTTTGCGCCGCAGGGTGATTACCGGAATAACGCGCGAGGTCTTTTGACGATATTCTTCAAAACCGGGATATTGGGCGGCCATCTGGTCATAAAGACGGGTTCGTTCTGGTTCTTCTGCAACGGTTGCGATTGCATCGTACTTTTCTGATCCAACTTCAACGGTCACATTCGGATTGGCAAGGACATTGTAATACCAATCCGGATGCGATTCTGCGCCACCTTTCGACGCAATGATGACCAATCGGCCCCTATCCTCTGTATATGCGGCCGGGTTCAACCGTGGCAGCCCACTTTTGGCACCTGTTGTATGCAGTAAAAGCAGCGTCATATTCGCAAAATTCCCACCCACTCTGCCTTCATTGGCCCGAAACTCTTCGATTATTTTCTTATTCCAGTCGCTCATTGTTTCTCCTTATTTTTGGACGTGCACAACGCGGTGTGTACCGGTCATTTGCCATGTTTCTCCGCTTGATTTAGCTTCGCTCGACTTCGGCTTTGAGATTTGCCGCGAGCTTCTCGAACGATGCTTGTAAATCGGGAACCATCCCATTCATCAGTTTCAGCAAAGGGCCGCTGAAATCCTCGCCGGTTGTAAATTTCGAGCCGGCGCCATTTGGATGCACTAAGAAATAACGGACGCCGTTGAACAAGCCGAATGGTAACCCGCCAACCCATACCATGGACTGTGGTGCAGCGAATTCTGTGACCGTAACCGGAAATGTCTGGCCCGGACTGGTTTCTGAAGCAATCGTGATCTTTGCGCCAGGCTTCACCTCACCTTTGAGCAACGTGATGCCAGAGTCCCATTCGGTATACCTTGCTCCATCAGTAATGACTGACCATACTGCTTCAGGCGGGGCGTTGATAGCAACCATTGCTGCATAGGAAATCTTGCCTTCCGTTTGCCCAAGAAATCCAATCATCACGGCGCCGACGACAAGATGCATGATGACTAATACGATCGATGCACTTACAGTTGCAATTCGACCATTAAATGGGGAGGCGAGTGAAAGCAACACAAGAACAGCCGCCCCAATGGCAAAGACCTGATTCCCTCTTGGGATAAAGCGCCGCGCGATCCATAAGCCTAATCCTGCGACGAGCATAGGCAGCAGCGATGCCAAAATGGGCAAGAAGAAAGGCATGGGTGCAAACGTACCCATGCCACCCATATCAACATCAATGCCACCTACTACGGCACGGCCAATGAAAAAGATAATCACGTTGATGACGGCCGCAACAATCCCTGCGATTAACGCTTTTAGCATGACGGGGCCGATTGAATTTATTGTTTCCGGTTTTACTCTAGAACTCATTGAGATCTCCTTGTTTTAAGATTGCATTGTAAGCCGGCTGAGTAATACGGTAAAAAAAACTATCTCTCCTGCCAAAGATTTGCTTCTAACTTATGTAATAAGCGTCTGAGTATATATTGTTCCTCAACGGTGAGACCAGCCAACGTCTCTTGTTCAAGCTGCGCCCATACATCTTCAGTCGCCGTTTGCATCTCGCGACCTTTGGATGTGAGATGAATGCGGGAGACCCTGCGATCCGCTTCATCTTCATGCTTGGTCACCAACCCCGCCCTTTCCATACGCCGAACCATCTTATGAATGGTTTGTAGTTGTACACCAATTTTATTAGCCAACTGGGATTGTGTTAATTTATCTTCTTGCCACAAGTATTGCAAAACCATTTCTTGCCCCAGGTACAACCCAATATCGGACAGTAACTTACCGGCGCGGTAGCCGTGTGCCGTGCCAACTCGCGCAATTAAAAAGCTAATAGTATTCGAGATAGGTTTGGGATCATTATTCATATTCAACTCATTTTACTCAGCCGACTTAGTAAATATATCCTATAACTTGTTTTTTGTCAACCCTTTTATAAACATATTGAAGAATATGGTTGTGGTGGAAATGCATCAGAACTTACTCTACTAAGGCCCGCCTTCATGGCGGTAACTGCTTGTGATCATGTTTTTCATCATCCGTTTATCCTAACACAGCTTTGTCATAGCCTGAGAGTGACTGCTGTCATAAGTTATTCAAGTTGCTACTTACCTTCTCTACACGAGGGCGAATTCGAGAAATTTTCGCGCTACCACGAAAAGGGGAGCAACTTAGGTTAAGTTATTCTATGACAAACCTATGACAACGGTCACTTTCAAGCTATGACGATTTTACTTTATAGTGGAGCACGGTAATTTGGTGGATTATCACGTTCTGACTCTAAGGAGCATTCTATGAACAGAAGGAACATCATCATCGGCGCCGTGGTCGTTGTGGCCGTGATTGCGCTTGTCGCATATTTTGTCTTACAGAGTCTCACCATTCGCTTCCCGACCTCAGCAGAAGCAGGGGTCAGCTTTGAAACGGTCGCCTCGGTACGCCCCGAAGGGAGTACCTGTGTGAACAAAGCAGGGGAACAGGAAGGCATTGCCAAGGAAATGATCAGCACCGAAGACTTTGTAGTCTCCCTCGCGTATGGCAATAACCCCATCTCCGATGCCGCGTGGGCAGATTACACGCCAAGTTCACCTTACCGCAAGAACCTCAACCGCGACACGCTCTTTAGTGACCATTGCTTCTACCGTTCGCCGGATGCACCGGTGGGTTGCGCAGGTGAGTCGTGCAGCATCATGCGTGAGGTCGATGGATACACATGGATGGAGCTATCGGCGGTGGTATCACAGGACTGTTTCGCCAACGAGGGTGCGTCCTGTTCGCCATCTGGGGTTGATGCCGGCGCAATTTCAGTGACGGTCACCCGTAAATGCCATCAGATTATCTACACAGATGAGATCTACCAGTTGGCTGATCCGGCAGGTAACCTATACGTGATGCACGCCACTGCGACTGGTACACCCGACCTGAACCCGGCGTTGCCCGATGGCTGGACCCTGCAGCGCATGGAACTGGATGCGCCTTTGGAAATCCTCCCCTTTGGCGGTGGTGACAACTGTTATCACAACGTTCTACGGGACAATCTCGGCCAGGGCTATCATCAATATGTCTTTGCCGCCGATCACTATCCCGCGCCATAGAATTCGTGATTTCACTGCGATGGAACGAAAGGACAAACTGTGAAAAAAAGAACGCTCATTGGCGCGCTTACCTTGCTGCTGTTGATCGGTCTCCTGCTGCTGGCTCGCTGGCTGACAGTGCAGGAACACGCTGTCGGTGACAACGCAATCGAACGGCTTTGGCAGGTAAATATCACAACCAGCGCACGCCCGGTGATTGTTTCTGATCGGGAGATGGTCTATGCGACGGATTTTGTTGATGGACGCGATCACCTTGTGGTGCTTGATCTGAGCACAGGCGAAGAATTGCTGCGCGTACCCACACCCGCGGCGCGTGCGACCATTGCAACAATCGTCGTAAGCACCGCTAACGAAGTCTACTACGGGAGTAACGAACCAGGGCAAGCCATTGGCTTGTTCCATCGCATCTATGTTCCATAACAAAAGGAGAACATCATGACAACGACAACAATGGGCATTCTTTACGTCCTCTTCGGTCTCTTTGTCATCACCCACTCGATCGATTCGGTAGCTGTCAACTTTGCTGCCAAACCATATCTTGTTTCGGCCGATCTTATCAGGTACAATAGGGATTAGAAAATAAGCGTTATAGAGGATAGGCAACAAGATCTGCTTGATAACCGGTGAGATGAGAACAGACAAAACACAGAAGTCGCAATCATGGCCAACATAGGTGATCGCTGGGTAGCGGGAACAACCTACGAGGACTTCATGGGGCGGTGGAGTCGGCAGCTCGCACCGCACTTTGTTGCGTGGCTGCAAGTCCCTGCGGGCAGTCACTGGCTCGACGTGGGTTGCGGGACTGGCGCCCTCACGACTGCCATCTGCCAGAACGCGGATCCGGCGTCGGCAGTGGGCTGTGATCCCGCAGCGCCGTTCATTGCATATGCCCAAGCGCATGCCCAGGATTCCCGTGTTTCCTTTGTAGTGGCAGGGGTCGGTTCACTCCCAATCCGTCCCGATGGTTACGGCAGCGTGACTTCCTTGCTCGCCCTCAACTTCTTCCCTGCACCTGAGGCTGCCCTTGAGGAGATGCGTTCTGTTGCCACCCGTGGGGCGAAGATCTCGGCTTGCGTCTGGGACTATGGGGGGCGCATGGAGTTTCTGCGTCATTTCTGGGACGCAGCTGTGGCGATTGACCCCAAGGCCCACACCTTCGACGAAGGAAAGCGCTTTCCCATCTGTCAGCGCGACGCCCTCATCGACCTGTTTCGCGAGGTGGGGCTGCAGGACATTCACTGCGACGCCATCGAGATTCCCACCGAGTTTTCTGACTTTGACGACTATTGGAAGCCCTTCCTCGGTGGCACGGGGCCTGCACCTGCGTATATCGCTTCGCTGGATGCAGAACACCACACGGCTTTGGCAGGAAAGCTTGACCAGACCCTGCCACGCCGGCCAGACGGCACGATCTCCCTCATTGCCCGTGCTTGGGCGGTGTGCGGAACTACCAGCTGAGTGAGACTAGCAAGCCTCTCACGCTCGAGTGGATGCTAGAGAGTGGTATTTCTTGCTCAGACGAATTCCAGACCACCACTGCCACACATGCTTACGGTGGTTCAGTTAATGACTGCCCTGAAAAAGCGCCCTTCCGTTGACGCGGCACACTCCAACACAAAAACTTCCTACCGGTGGCGAAGGTTGTACGGCGCGGGATGTGATTTTGCGCCATAAAGTGCATAATGCAAGCAAGAATGCTATAATAAACACACAAAGTAGATACGGGAGGTGCAATGGAGCAACCATTTGACGATACAACCAAAACCTATTATCGCCGCTTTTTTGAAAGACAGGGAATGCGGGCAGTATAACAGTATGAAGTCTTCTCACGCAGTCGCACGATTGATCTTGTGGTCGAATGTACAGAAAACGATTACGCCAAACTGGCGGATACAGTCTTTGAGCATTTCCGTCGGTTAAATGCGCTGGAATTTAAAGGCTTTAACGATCCGCTAACTACAACAGATCTGAATCGCATTAGAATGCGAGCCTGGGGTTTAGGCGCGATAGATGACGTGGATCGGCCAAATGCATCAAGTGCATCTGACGATGCCATCCTTTTGAGTGCCCAAGAAATTGCTGAAATGCCTAGCCAGCGCACGGTGACCATTGTTTGTATAACCCGTCCGACGAAGATTCTGGATACGTTGAAGCACGAATTTCATTTTGAGCCAACGGACGAACGAGGTATATACTGCAACCACGTCCGAGAAATTCCGGTTTGGGTTATTCATCCAACGGAACTGAAATTGAAGCCAAAGAATTACCCGCTATTGCCCTTAGCACGTGGTGCAAAGTTAGAACAGTTTATCGAATTGTGTATGCAGCAGGGTCTGGTAGAATATTTACAGTTGACGTTAGATATCGGGCTTGTGACTGACCCCGATGTAATTTGGCGCAAGATACTGGGGGTATATGGTATGGAACTAACAATCCATGAAGAAACATGGCCGTATATTGATGAATTTTTCCGTAGCGTGCGAGAGGCGATGCGGAAAGTACCGACATTTCAAGAGGCTTTAGAAAAAAGTAAAAAAAGTGGCGAACAGAGTGGCGTACGACAAACTTTACTTCTGATACTCCGTCATAAATTCGAGGAAATTCCAGAAGGGATAGTACAAGTCATTGAAGCGACCGATGATCGTAAACAATTAAATCAGTGGTTAGAACAGACACTTGATGCTGATTCTTTGGAAGAAATAGAGTTTGAATTTGATCGTGAGGTTGACGAGGATGGGAATGAACATTAGAGAGCAGTTGCCAATCAGCTAAACGCCGCAGCGATACAGCCCTCTTTGCACTTTTCCCCTAAGCAGAATTTGCTGGCGCTGCCCAAAAACCATGTGAGGAAACGATGAACGCGGTGGAAACCTATCTCTTTGACGTGCAAGGGTATCTGATCTTGCCCGATGTGCTCAGCGCGACCGAAGTCGCGACATTGAATCGTCTGATCGATGCCCAACATTTACCGGAGCCGGGCGCAACGACCACCAGCGCCCGCTTTGGCAACTATCTGACCTGGGGCCAACCCTTCTGCGATCTGCTCGATCACCCCGCGCTGATGCCCTATCTCAAGGTCATTCTGGGTGATGGCTTTCGGCTGGATCACTACTATGGCATCTACATGCGCCAGGGAACTGAGCGGCTCAACCTGCACGGTGGCAACACACCCTATGACCCACCCGAATATTATCACTTCCGCAATGGACAAATGTACAACGGACTGGTGGTCGTGGCCTGGAATCTAGCCGACACCGGGCCAGATTCTGGCGGCTTCTGCTGTATTCCCGGCAGCCACAAGGCCAACTACCCTTGCCCGCCAGAGATCCGGGAAGCCCATATCGATTCGGGCTGTGTGGTGATTCCCGCAGCACGGGCCGGCTCTGTGGTCATCTTTACCGAAGCGCTCACTCACGGCACCGCGCCCTGGACCGCCCATCACCAACGGCGTTCGCTGCTCTACAAATATAGCCCGGCCCAGCAGTCCTGGTCGAAGACGCACATTCAGCCGCCCGCGGGGGTGCCTTTGACGGACCGCCAGCGACTGCTCTTTGAACCACCCTATTTTCACCAACGCCAGTCGCTCTTTGAGGAAGCAGCATGATGCATGGTCCACTTACCACAGAGCGGTTAACGCTGCGCCCGTTAACACTGGCGGATGCTGAAGCGCTACATCAAGCCTATGGTGACTTGGAAGCCATGCGCTTTATGCCGACGTTACCGCATCAAAGTGTTGCTGAGACTCGTCAACATCTAAAACGGGAGTTAAGCGTGCCGGGTGCGGTGCATTGGACGATCTGTCGCCGTGATGACAATGCCGTGATTGGACAGGTTAACTATCTGGGGCAGACATTGCTGCCCGGCATGGGCTATATCTTGCAACGGGCCGCATGGGGACAGGGCTATGCCACTGAAGCGTGCCGGGCTGCGTTAGAGTACGGCTTTGCCAATTTGGGACTGGATCGAGTGGAACTCTGGATCAATGAGGAGAATTTTGCCTCGCAGCGGGTGGCGCAAAAATTGGGATTTCGGCTCAAGGGCACATTGCCGCTGCGCTATCAGCATGAGTCCAACCACCACATCATGCAGGTCTATGGACTGTGGGCGCATGAATGGCAAAGTAACGCGCCCTCCGGGACAGAGACGACCTTCTTTAGCGCGCAGCCAGTGCTCCTGGTGCGGGATGTTGCAGCTAGCGCCGCCTATTTCCACGAACGGTTAGGCTTTCGCATTGACTTTCTTTACGGTGACCCACCCACCCATGGTGGCGTCTCTCGTGGTGACTGGACCGGGCGCATGGTGACGCTCCAACTGAGCCAGGCGCCAACGGAGGCTGAACTACAACCGGCCGGCTACCTCTACATCATGGTCGATGCAACCATTGATGCACTCTTTGCCCAATATCAGCGCGCCGGCGTTGAGATTATCGCTGAACCCAAGACACAGCCCTGGGGCATGCGCGAGTTCACCATCCGCGAACCGAATGGTCATCAATTGCGCTTTGGCACGCATGTATGAATGCAGCAGCCGGTCAGGAACATCTTATGCCAGACTTGCTCACGGTTCTTCCCCACGTTCCCACAGAAAAGCGTCGCTTGCTTGTTACACTGGTTGATCGTTTACGCACGCTGCCGGGGATGGCCGCTGTTGTCCTGGGCGGCTCCTATGCCAGCGGCGCGCAGCACGCCGCGTCCGACCTCGATATTGGTCTCTACTACTGGGAAGCTGCACCCTTTGCCCTTGATGCGGTCCGGCAGATTGCCGACAGCGTCTCCAACCAGGGATCGGCGACGGTGACGGACTTCTACGAGTGGGGCGCGTGGGTCAACGGCGGCGCCTGGATTCACACCGCACAGGGCAAAGTGGATTTTCTCTACCGCAATCTGGATCAGGTGCAACGCACGCTGCGCGAGGCTGCCCAGGGCATCACCCAGCATGACTATGACCAACAGCCCACCCACGGCTTCTACAGCGTCATCTACCTGGCCGAGACCCAGATCTGTGTGCCGCTCTATGACCCAAAGGGACTGATCGCCGAATTGAAGCAGCAGGTTGCTGTCTATCCACCCAAGCTCAAACAGCAGCTTGTCAGCGGCGCCCTCTGGGCCGCCGAATTTAGCCTGCTCTTTGCACGCGATTTCGCAGCCAAAGGCGACATCTACAACACGGTCGGCTGTCTCACCCGTGTGACCGCCAATCTGACCCAGGCCCTCTTTGCCCTCAATGAACGGTACTTCATGCGTGACAAGCAGGTCATGACGATGTTGGCAAGCTTCTCCCTTCTGCCACCAACCTATTGCACGCAGATCGAACAGCTCCTTGCCTGTCCAGGCAGCACAGCCGCAGCACTGGCCCAGACGGTGCAAGAGTTGACCCAAAGCTGGCAAAGTGTTGTGGCATTGGCTGGCGATCTGTATCAACCGAAGTTTCAACTGTAGGTTGTCAATAAAGTGAATGCGTTAACTATACTAACGAGCGCCAAGAAGTAACACTTTTTACACGAGTAATAGGTTACTTCTTGTGCTGCTCGTCAGTATATACAGAAAAATCTTGTGTTAGAATAGACAAACCTGAGCGTGCATACTTTTGCATAGAGTAAAAGAGTCGCATATGGAAATCCAAATTGCGTATCCTTTCCCCGGTATGGATCCCTGGCTGGAACACCCAAGCCTTTGGGGAGATGTACATTTTCGCTTGATCGCTGCGTTGGCCGGTTATTTGAGCCCGCGCCTAGCGCCGCACTATTATGTCGCGGTTGGTACACATACCTATGTGACCACTATCTCACAAACGCCAGGGATCCGTTATCCTGACGTGGCAGTTGTTGAAACACAACCAAGCGGTATTGTCCAAACGGTTGCAGCAGATACAGGCATCATGGCTGCCGAACCGATTATGGTGGAGGTGCCACTGCCGGAGACCGTTGAGGAAGCCTACTTAGAGGTGCGGGAGCCCATCAGTGGTGATGTGATTACGGCGATCGAGTTACTCTCGCCGCTCAACAAACGGCCAGGCGCGGGACGTGAAAAATATTTGCGCAAACGACTGGAGATTTTTTCGACCAATACGCATTTGGTCGAAATTGATCTGCTGCGTGCTTGGTCGCCCATGCCCTTCGCGGGGACGACGGAGAAGAGTCATTATCGAATCTTGGTGCGTCGCGGGGAAGAAGGGTCAAGGGCGCGTCTTTACCCGTTCAATGTACAGGAAACGATCCCCATTTTTGCCCTGCCCTTACAAGCCGGCGACGCTGAGCCGCTTATCGATATCGGTGCGTTACTCCGGCAGGTTTATCATGAAGGAAGTTATCACTTACGGCTTGATTACACACAGCCGCCGATACCGAAACTGGATGACGAAGTTGCCCAATGGGCCGAACGCATTCTACACGATATCCAGGGGTAAACTGGGTGCAGATAGACCCAGAAACAAGCCTTGCCATTTTACGCACAACGGTGGATAATACAATCTTCAGAGTAGCCTGGTTGGCCGGCCAACAGATGACGACTGAAGAAGCGTTGTTAGAAGCGCTTCACCATCCATGATAACCTAAGCACACAATGGAGGAAGCCACCATGAAGATCAAAGAAATCCGCGCCTTTGAAATTGAACTCGTCCCCAAACCGACCACACCCCCGCGCACCGCCGGCTGGACCGAGTCCTACAAGATGAACCGGCCAATTGACCGTTACGCCCAATATAAGCAGACAGGAGCAAAGCTTGCCTCCTCGGCGTGGACGCGCCCGGCCTGTATCATCATTGCCGAAGATGGCACGTGGGGCTTTGGCATTTCGCTCTATGGGCCGCCGGTGGTGAGCCTGATCAAGGACCACTTTGCACCCCATCTCATTGGCGAAAATTGCATGGCCATTGAAAAGCATTGGGATATGATGGTGCGCCTCTCCTCGGCCTTTGGCGCGACGGGGCTGGCCAGCTATGCCATTAGCGCCATCGATTGTGCGCTCTGGGATCTCAAGGGCAAGCTGCTCCAGCGGCCGGTTTATGAATTGCTGGGCGGGCCCCAGAAGGAGAAGATCTTCTGCTACGCCTCAGGCTTTGACCAGGAGTGGTACATGGAGTTAGGCTTCAAGGCGACCAAACTCTTTGCGCCGTGGGGGCCGGAGCATGGGCTGGACGGTATCCTCAAGCTGGAAGAGATGGTGGCCACCACGCGCGAGAAGATTGGCGACAAGGTCGAACTGATGCTTGACGCCTGGACCGCCTTTGACCCGGAGTTCACCGTGCGACTGGTCGAGCGGCTGCGCCCCTATAAGCTCAAGTGGATGGAGGATTATATCCAGCCCGACGATCTCATGGGCTATGAAGCGGTGCGCCAACGGGTGCCCTGGCAGACGCTGGCTACCGGCGAACATTGGTATCTGCCCACCATCTTTGCCGCCGCGGCCAGCAAGCGGCTTGTTGACATCTTCCAGCCCGATGTGCTCTGGTGTGGCGGCATTACCTCCGCCATGAAGATTTGCCACATTGCCGAGGCGCACAACATTGCCGTCATCTGCCACGGCGGCATGAACTACCCCTACGGCCAGCACCTCTCCTTTGCTATGCCCGCCGTCATCTGGGGTGAAAAGTCCGAAGGGGTCTCGGCGCCCGGCGTGCCCTTGGCCGAAATGGTCAAGCTCCCCGGCACCGCGGTCATCAAAGATGGCTATCTGGTGCCCAGTGATGCACCCGGCTTTGGACTGGAGATCGACGAGGCGTGGATCGAGAGTGTGACAAGATGACAAGATGACGAAATGACAAAATGACAAGATGAAGGGGTGACAAGGTAAAACCATATTGATGTCACCCTGCCACTTTGTCACCCCTTCACTTACTACGAACCCAAAGGAGCACTTCAATGAATGTCGGTCTCTTTATGATGCCGGTCCATCCGCCGGAAAAGGATCGGACGCAATGTTTTGAAGAGGATCTGGAGTTAATTGTGCGGGCGGATGATCTGGGATATAGCGAAGCGTGGGTTGGGCACCACTACTCCGTGGCCTGGGAGCCGATTCCCGCCAATGACATCTTTTTGGCGAATGTCCTACCGCGCACCAAAAATATCAAGCTGGGCACCGGCGTGAGCATTGTCCAATATCATCATCCCGTCAATGTAGCCCTGCGGCTGGCGCTGCTCGACCACCTCTCACGCGGGCGGATCATGGCTGGCTTTGGCCAGAGCGGCATCTCCACTGATCTCACCCTCTTCGATCTGCCCAATGATCCCCAAAAGCTGGGCCTGATGACCGTCGAAGGTCTAGACATGGTGCTCAAGCTATGGCAGACGGATGCGCCTTTTGACTTCAAGGGGGACTTCTGGCACATCCACATCGACGAAGTGGATCCGACCACGAGTCGCGGTGTGATTCTCAAGCCTTACCAAAAACCCCATCCGCCCGTTGGCATGGGCATTATTAAGGGCAAATCCATGGCGGCGCGCATGGCCGGTCAGCGGGGCTTCATTCCGCTCAGTGGCAATCTGATCGCGCCCTGGATCGTGGCCCAACATTGGGAAACCTATTGCGCCGGCGCGGCTGAAGCAGGGCGGCCAACGCCCGACCGCGCGATCTGGCGCATTGCGCGCAACATTTTTATCGGCGAGACCACCGAAGAGGCCATGGCGTTCGCCCTGAACAGCGCCTTTGCCCGCTCTTTTGACTATCTCATCAAGCTGATTGGACCGGGACGGCTCGACACCTTTAAGATCGATCCCGCTATGCCCGATGCCGAGGTCACGCCAGAATATGCTGTGCGCAATGTAGCCATCGTCGGTGATGTGGAGGAAGTGACGCGTCAACTCCAGGCGCTGTGGGATTTAACCGGTGGCTTTGGCACCTTGCTCATGATCGGCCATGACTGGGATGACAAGGATCGTTGGGTGCGTTCACTGGAACTGCTGAAACATGAAGTGATTCCAGCGCTGCCGACGGTGTAAGAGTGTAATAGTAGGACAGTGGGACAGGAAACCGCCCTGCGATTAATCGCAGGGCGGTTTCCTGTCCCACTCCGCCGCGCTGTATCAGTCCATATATGAGCCGCCGGCCACATTGATCGATTGGCCGGTCAGAAAATCAGATTCAGCGGAAGCGAGAAAGGCCGCGATCTGGGCCACGTCGGTGGCCTGACCAATACGTCCCCAGGGCGTGGCGGCAGCGGCGCGTTCGATCATCAAACGACGCTGTTCTGCGGTCTCCATGCCTTGGGGCGCCAGCGCGGCGGCCATGTCGTTGACCCGTTCCGTCTCCATGAGGCCGGGGCAGATGGCGTTGACATTGATGCGATGGGGGGCCAGTTCCTGGGCTAGTGCCTGGGTAAAGCCGCGGACAGCAAACTTAGAGGCACAATAGGCAGCAAAGCGCGCCACACCACGCCGCCCCGACACGGAAGACATGTTGATGATTTTGCCCCCTTGTCCCTGCGCAATCATGGTGCGGGCGACCGCCTGGCAACAGAGAAATGTTCCCTTGACATTAACCCGCTGCACCAGATCCCAGGCCTCCTCTTCTAATTCAACGACCGGCACGCGGTCGCGACCAGCGGGAGCGCCGGCATTATTGACCAAAATGTCAATCCGCCCAAAGTGATCCAGCGTTTGCCGGACCATATACGCCACCTGTGACGCCTCAGCTACGTTCGCCACCACAGCTAAGGCGCGCCGACTTAACGCCTCAATCTCGTCTACGACCGCGGGCAGACCGCGCCAGCTCGGCTCACTCCCCCGGTCGGCGACCACATCATTGACGACAACATCAGCCCCCTCTGCCGCCAGACGTACGGCGATTGCCCGGCCCAGGCCCTGCTTGCCGCTCGCACCGGTCACCAACGCGACTTTGCCCTGTAAATCATACATAGATTGTCTCCAAGAAAATTCAGAGGGATATTTACATAATGCGTAGACTTAAGATGACCAGCACTTGCCAAGTGTCGGTCATCTTGCTGTAGGATTTTTTGATCGCTCAAGTCCTTGCCGCCGACCGACTTGGTCACACTGGCGCCGCGGTGCTCTTTGATCTCCAGATCATAAAAGGTATTGACAATGTTGTAATAAACCCTCTTACCGTAGTAATGTTTTTGCAAACGCTAAATCTTCGGCGATCAGTCGATCCACCGCGGTTTCATCGCTATATTCTGCGGTCAGGCAGATGGGGCCGGCGTAATTCATCGTCTTGAGCCGGTCCACCACGCGCGGCCACGATGCGCGCCCCTGCCGTCCCGAGGTCCAGTAGACCTTCCACTCGGCCACTTCCGCCTCAGGGCCATTGACCCGCCGCCAGAAGCCATTTTTCAGATTAACACAACAGAGGTGAGATGTAACGACATCGAGCGCCAACTCCGGCTCCATGCCTTCCAGCGCGTTGTGGGCTGCATCCCAGATAATGCCTACTTGTTTGGGGTCATAATCCTTGACCAGGTTATGCAAGCCTAACTCGTGGACACCGACAAATTTGGCCGAGTGGTTTTGAATGCCGATTTGAATGCCATATTGCTCACAGAAGGGCAGCGCAGCATCCAGTTGCTGGCGCGCCGCCCGTTCCGCTTCCCAGTAGGATTTGCCACCGGTGCCAAACATGACCCGGTTCATGCCAATGCCGGCGGCGGCGCACGCGGCATAGAGACGTTCATCATCGAGCGGCAGGGCGGCGGTGACATTGAGGATCTGGACCTCATGCTCACCCAAAATTTTCACCGCACGCGGCAGATCCTGTTCAATCGTTGCGGGTTGACAGGGAAAGCCAGGGCGCACGGGCAGTTCGATCCAGCGAAAGCCCAGCTTACGCACATGCGCGCCGAGTTCGGGGAGTGTCAACGCTTTCCATGGTTTGACAAAGACAGCGATTTGGTTTTGCATCAAGGACTTCTTTCTGTGCTGAAAATTCTGTGCTGCAGGAATCACTAAGCTACATCAAAAACGTCGGTCACAGCCACCGTAAAGCCGGCGAGCAACACTGAAGTCGCCGCTTGCCCTGCCTTGAACTCACCATGAAGCTGGTACTGCGTGCCATGGAGTTCAAGCACGGTAATCACTTCCTGTTGCGGATCGACGATCCAATATTCGGGGATGCCGGCCTGGGCATATTCCCGGCGTTTGGTTTTGTAGTCGCGGCTGGGATTGTCGGGGCTGACCACTTCCATGACCAGATCTACCTCACGCCAATGGGTGGCGGCTTGTTGATCTAATTTATGGGTAAAGATAAAAATAAGATCAGGCTCACGGTATTTCTTGGGCCACAACTCAATCGGCAACGGCGCGGCCAGTACTTTTCCCAGTTTGCGTCCAGCAATGAAATTCCAGATCATCCGCTGCAGAAAAAAGACAATATCTTGATGTCTTGGCGACGGCATCGGCAAAACCTCCACATGGCCGTTGGCATATTCTACCAACTGATTGGTTTCCAGGGCTAGATAATCGTCCACACTCCACTCTCCCTGAAGTGGAAACAGATGCGCGATCTCCCATGCCGGCTCTGCTTGTGGCTCCTGTAGTTGTTCTGCAACTTTCATCGCTACCTCCCCAACGTTCACTAACAATATTCCCCATGATCTTTCTAAGGCGCCTACGGATACTTATTTCTTTGAATGTGCCTAAGAAGTTCGACTTTAGGCAAAAGTCGAACTTCTCGTCGTCCGCTTCAGTTGTGAACCGGTTCCCTGGCAAAGACGCGATCATAGGATTCGAGCGCGACACCGCCCAATCGTTCGGCCATGCCCCGGTAGGCGGCGCGGCGTGCGTTCCAGGCATTGGAGCGCTCTACTTGCTCCAGCAAATCGCAAAGGTGCAGACAGACTAGATCATCGTACTCGTCCTTGGTTAGCAACATGGTTTCGCCGGTCACACGGTTCCGGATGGGATAGCTCTCCTTGACTTCACGGACCTGAGCGTCAAGCGTGGCGCGATCCATAAAGCAGTTGACAAAGGCGATCTTCTCCGCATAGTCGCCAATGAGCGCCTGCAACTCCGGTCGTTTCTCCAACGGCAGGGTAAAGCCCTGGAATTGTTGAGTGCCATAGATCGAATGGAAGAGGGCTGCATAGCAAAGGTCATCCGAGCCACCCCAGGCATCCATATCGGTGTAGACGCCAATGGCGTGGGCTAGGTAAGTTTTCTCGGTGTGGCCAATATCGGCCGTGCCGAGGGCGACGAGATAGTCGGTCAGTTGCTTAAATTTGGGTCGCATGGATGATTCTCCTTGATCTGGATTTTCGCTGAACCATAACGTTTTGAGTTTTCAGTTTTTTGTTCTTGGACTATCAGGACATCCGTCGGCGTGCGCTTGTTCTTTAACTGAAAACTTAAAATGGAAAACAAAAAACTGAAAACGGTTGTAGGCTATACCAATCAACATCCACCCAATTATAGTCGGCTTTGCGCGATCTGACCAATGCGTTTTAACGACGGGTAACGTGCACCAAAGCGAGTCAAGGTGCGATTTTCACGCCAAGCGCGGCCCACGACCTGCGGCATCGCTTGGGCGGCCCACACGGCGTCATTCAAGCAGACGGCAATTGGTAGGGCTTGTTGTTCTTGCTGTGTGAGTGGCCGGACCGCGCCATAGCCTTGCATAATCGCGGTGATTAGTGCAGCATTTGCTTCGATCTGTGGCCAAGCCGGCAGAACTGCGTGGGCGGTGAGCAAGAGGTAGCCCAGATCCAAAATCGCTGGACCAATGCCGGCGGTATCCCAGTCGATTAGGACCACGCCATTTGATACTGTGCGGACTGTATTAAAAGAATTGGGGTCGGCGTGGAGGAGAGCCGTGGGCATGGCGGGCCATTGGAGCAGTTGTGACAAAATCTCTACGCTAAAGGTGTAAAGACCGTGCAGTTCTGTCGGCACGGTGGGTGCAACCGCTTGAAGCTGGGTAAGCCAATCGGTGATTTTTTGCTGAGGTTGCCAGCGACAGAAGGGCAGTGGCGACCGAGGCACAGCAGGCGCGAGCGCCAAGGTGTGGAGCCGCGCCACCAACGAACCAAGCTGTGCAAAGTCAGCCAGCGCACCGCTTGTCATTTCACCGGCAATATAGGTGAGGAGTAAAGCCGACCACCCTTGATGATGACCAAGCAGCCCACCGTCGTTTGTCCGGCGCACACGTGGGGCTGGAAAGTCGGCTGCTTCCAAAAAGCGCAACACCGCCGCGCTGTCGGCTAGCCAGGCAACGGCCGTGAGAGGCTGTTGATAAGCGCGCAGGACAAACGACCCTTGCCCTGGCGCATCCACCCGATAGACGCCACGTCCGGGCTGAGGAAATAGGTGTAGTGGGGTTAGGGTTGCTGTCGCCAAGCCATAGGCATGGTGCAGCAACGCTTGCAACCCTGGTAGATCGGACATACACTTTACACGGCGACCGGTGCCAGTGGTTTACCAAAGACGATCCTGGCGCCGATCTGCTGTTCAACCATACCGTTCGGACAATGCTTGGTGATAATCTGCCGCACGTGTTTATCAAATTCAGCTGCGCGTGCAATATCCATACGGTCGCGTGAAAAGCCATTCGTGGCATGAAACGCTTCGACCCAGTCAGTGATCGATTGACGAAAAGCGATAGATGCGGTCTCCGTAACGCCGAGTTGTCGGAACAGACCCTGTTGTTGTAACTCAGCCGCGACGGTGAGCATGTTGTAAGGTTGAAAATCTTGGTTCATTGAATACTGGGCAAGGATGGGGGTAAGAGCATCATTCCAGGCATTGGGCGCAGAACGCACTTCGACCAACGCCAGATAGCCGTCTTTGCTGAGCACTTGAGCAAAGCGAGGCAGGGTGACGGCCCAGGGCATCCAGTGCAGGCTGGCCGCCGCAACAATCAAGGCATAGGGTGGGTTGAACGCTACTTCGTCAATGCTGCCGACAATCCAGTGGATGCGCGGATCGGCACCATAGGCCATCTGTTTGCCCGCCGCAATCATGGCCGCGGAAATGTCAACCGCGTCGATCCGGTCGGCATGGGGCAGCAGTCCTTGGGTCATTTGGCCTGTGCCACAGCCAGCATCTAAAATTCGTATCGGTGATGACATTCTATCGATCAGTCCAGCTAACAGATCAAAGGTTTTCGGGGGATAGGGCGAGCGATGGGCATAGGCGGCCACCACACTGACGTCTTGAAAGATGGAGGAATGTTCCACACTGAACTGTTTGGGTTGGGTGATCATCGGGGCAACCTCCGTTGGGTTACAGGCACAGGACAAAGGACGGGTGCGGCTGTCATTACCGCAAAGAGCGGTAAAATCACCTGCGCGATCTGAATTGACCAGCTTTGGAGCGTCATGCCGCCCTGCTTGCAGTGATCCAGCAGGCGTTTGCGCAACCGGTCGCGAGCATATTGCAGGCGCTTCTTGATCGTCGTCACCGGCAAATCAAGCGCCTGAGCTACATCCCGAATTGAGTAGCCATCCAAATAGAAGAGGCGCACCACTGTGCGTTCATGGTCCGGCAGATCGGCGACCGCGTTTAACACCCAATCGACCAAGGCTTGTGTCGCATCCGCGTCGGCGATTTGCTGGGCCAGATCGTCGTCGAACGGCAAGGTGCGGTCAAGACAGGCAAGGGGGACATTGTCCGGCTGCTTTCGACGCGTCACGCGGTGACAGTGGGTATGGACAATGCGCCGCAACCAGCCGGGAAAGGCCGCCGGTTCCCGTAGTTGCGCTAATTGTTGATAGGCCGTCAAAAAGGCTTCTTGTGTGACATCTTGCGCCAGTTGCTCATCCCCCAACACACGGTAGGCATAGGTCAGCGCCATCCCCCGAAATTGGCGCACAAGCTGGGCAAATGCAGCATGACGTTGAGCCTGTTCCGCCTGTTGTGTGCAGGCCACTATGACAAATGATTCATATGATTGCATCTGTTACTCCTTTCCTATAAATAAGAGCCACAAGTGGGTGATTAGGTGATTAGGTGATTGGTTGATTGGTGATTTCGGCAAGCCCAATCACCAATCAACCAATCACCTAACTTTCGTCGAACCTTTTTGCCTTCCCTGTATCTATATAAGTGAACGCGTTCACAACAACAGTTGCGGCCACAAATGTGATAACAGGAGTTGTGTGATAATGGATGACTTTAGCCGAATTATTGATCGGGCGCAAGCTGGTGAGGTGATGGCTTGGCGGGCGTTGGTGGAACAGTACCGCGTGCCAGCCAAACGTGTCGCCTACACCATTTTGGGTAACCAGGAAGATGTGGAGGATGCATTGCAAGATGCGTGGTTATTGGCAACGCAGAAGCTGGAGGCGCTACGGGACCCCACGCGCTTTGGCGGTTGGTTCTACCGGATCGTCGCCAACGTTGCCCTGCGCAAGCGACAGCAACGGGCCGCGCACCCCACGGATCTGGCCTTGCTGGAAGACTTTGTCCAACCGGAGGAAGAAGAGGATGCACCAACCGTAGAGCATCTAGCGCGTTTGCCCCTGGCCATGCAGGCGCTTTCCGCCAAAGATCAGATCGTCGTGACGCTGCACTATTACAGCGGCGCGCCACTGGCGACCATCGCCCGGCTATTAGCGATTCCAGCCGGCACAGTCAAAAGTCGTCTTTATCACGCACGCCAAGTGTTACGAAAGGAACTATTCCAGATGAGCAAGCAAGGTATTACCCGTCCCGAACATATTCCCGCCGATTTCCGCCAGACGATTGCCGGCGCCGGTGGTGAAATTCCCTGGCAGCCGATCTTTAGCGGTGATTTCGCCGGTTGGCGGGCCAATCGGCAACCTATCCCCGCCGGCGCCACACCTGATCATTGGGAGGTGATTGGGACAAATGGATTAGCCGGCGAAGATTATGACGAAGGCACCCTCTTAACCTATGGTGACAATGATTGGCATGATCTCGAATTTTCGCTGCTGGTGACGCCGCTGGCCGGTGGCAACGCGCAAATTCTCTTTCGTATGAATGAACAACCGGGTGACCAAGGGGGAGGTTGGTATCTGGTCGATCTGCTCATGGGCTGGCAGGCGCTGGCCGTCAGTCGGCTGACCTTTGACGGCCACGGCCATACCGAGTTAGTCAAACTGAGCGTGGTCGATTACCCGTTGGAGCATGGCCGCGACTATGCGCTGAGCATTGCCACCCGTGGTCACTCCATTACCACTTACATTGACGGCGCCTTGGTCAACCAGCTCACCGACGCCACCTGGTTGGGCGGACAGGTGGGATTGAATGTGTGGCAGGGCAAGACCCTCTTTCGAGATCTGCGGGTGCGCCTGCTTCATTAGTCGATTCGCTAGATGATGAGCAGATATTCACCGCTGAGGCGGCTGCTTGTCGTCACCCGATTGCTTGAGAATATGCAGACAATGTCAAACTGTCTGGATATTCTCAATTTTCTTGCTAAACAAGCCTATTTGAGTTAAAATGGATCACGATAAGTGTTTCACGGCAGGCTCTGTGTCTGCATCCGCTAGATCCACCGTGGCCAATCGTTGTAGAGGATTTTTCAGTGAGTGTTTCATCTGTAATTGAACAAATGCCGCAAGAGTGGCAACTCCATATGTTCAAGTTTATGGAGGCGCTGGATGAAAAAATGCGCGCCGACCTGGCTGTGCGGCGTGAGGATTTTGACGCGCTTCACAATGCAGTTACTGGTTTAACCAAAGCGCAGGAACAGACAGAGTCACGGGTAGGTCGACTAGAAACGGCTGTCACAGAACTGGCCGAGGCACAAAAGCATACGGAAGAACGTGTGGGTCGCCTGGAAACCGCGGTTACAGAACTGGCCGAAGCACAAAAGCGCACCGAAGCACGCGTGGGTCGCTTGGAAACCGCGGTTACAGAACTGGCCGAAGCACAAAAGCGCACCGAAGCACGCGTGGGTCGCTTGGAAACCGCGGTTACAGAACTGGCCGAAGCACAAAAGCGCACCGAAGCACGCGTAGAACGTTTGGAAACCGCGGTTACAGAACTGGCCGAAGCACAAAAGCGCACCGAAGAAAGGGTACAACAAATCCTGCTACGCCAGGATGAAATGTCCATACGTCTGGATGGAATATCTGCACGCCAGGATGAAATGTCCATACGTCTGGATGGAATATCTGCACGCCAGGACAAAATGGATGTGACGCTTGGTCACCTGCGTGGCGACAATTTGGAGCGCAACTATCGGGAGAAGATCGCTGCTTACTTGGGGCCGGTTATGCGCAAGGTTAAGGTTGTTGCGCTCCAAGACATTGTCGATGACCTGGAACGACATTTGTCCATTGAGGAAATTGACGAATTGTGGCCGCTAAATCTATTGGTGCGTGGCCAGGTCAGCCGCCACCCAGAACGGCCGGAAATCTGGTTGGCCATTGAAGTTTCGCATGTTGTTGACCGGCATGATGTAACACGCGCCCAACAGCGTGCTGAACTGTTACGGAAAGCCGGCTATCGCGTACTGCCGGTTGTGGCGGGACCGGAAATGACGGAAGGTGCAGAAAGCGCTGTTGACGGGGGTAAGGTGTTTACCCTACGCAACGGCAGCCGACGCTTCTGGGAAGAGGCATTGGCCCAAATAATGTCATAACATCGTTTGCATTTTCGCCACAAAGCGCACCAGATGGGGATCAGTGCATTCCAGCGGCAGTCGGTCAAAAGCAAACCAGGCCAATGCATGGAACTCGCCGGTATCAAAAGCAAAGTCCGCGCCGGCCTTCCCGTGCAGGACATACCAGAGCGAGACATCGGTGTGTCCTGCACTCTGCCCTTGTGTCTCTGTCACCGTCAGAAAGATTGGGGCAGGCCAGACAAAGTGCGCCGCCAAGCCTAATTCCTCTTGTACCTCTCGCACTACTGTTGTACTCGGATGTTCGTCGTTCCACATGGCCGCCATTGGGCAACCACAAGCCGGCATCTTTATGCTCCCCCAGCAGTATCTTTTGCTCTGCCACATCGACCACCGCCAAGTAAGCGACCAGATGTTGGGGCGGCGTCGCCGGTTTCCGCCTACGGAAAAGGGGCGCGCCGGATGCGATCCAGGTAAGAGCGGATTGAATGTGAGCCTCTTCCAGGGCATCATATGGCTGGATTGCGGTGATCAGGTTGGCAACTCTATTATGCATTCATCTCCTGCTTAATCGGTCGAATTTGTAGGTCGGTCACGGTGATGGCGCTGTTGTGCGCAAAAAGGTACAGCCGATCGCCACGCCGTTCTGGGCAGCGATTGATGATACAACGGCGCTCGTCTACACAGACATCAATCATGTCCTCATAGAACACAATCTCCAGACACAAAGGCCGATCCAGCCCTTCTACGGCATAAATTGCTTCCTCATGCAACCTAACCATGCGCGCAATTGGATCCAAGAGAAGTTCATAGCCGTCGGCAAAGTCTGCCGTGCTGCGCAAGCTTAGGCCATAGACACCGGTACCTGTCGTCGGCTCTACGGTCAGCGTAATGCGCACATTTTGGGGGATGTCAGTCAACATGGCGACTGCCAACCCTTGGTCACCGTCAAGACGCAGTGCGGTATCGCCGGCCATGACACCACCTGTCAAAGGGGTCAATATGTGCTGCAGCACCGGCCCCGTTGGCAGCGCCAATTCGGGCGCAAAGCGTATATGCAGCGTGCCATCCTCCTGTTGCAGCAACTCACGGAAGAGCAGGTGACCGCCCCACTGTAAGCGCCCATCATCTCTATTTCCCTCACGGGTTCCTAGCCAGGCCACGCCTAGGCGCCGGTTGCCGGTAAAGGCGGCGGTCTTCATCACACGCGCCAGCCGACCATCCAATATATCCACCGGCGGCGTCTGCCACGGCCCCAGGGGATGACGCGCCATGCGATAGCGCGCCACCAGCGAGTTGCTGAAGATCAGGTAATACCAGCCGTTCCAGGCAAAGAGATCGGCGCACTCTGGCACATCAGCATGGCCCGGAATTACAAACGGTTCCACCTGCTCCCACTGGTGGAGATCCGAGGAAACAAGATGGGCCAGACAGCCGCCATAGCCGGTGACTGGGTACGGTTCCAACTTAGCCGTCACCAGCATATGAAAAGGGCCGGTGGCTTCATTGCGAAAGACAAAAGGATCACGAAAATGGTAGGGTGAGTAGCCCGGCCCCGGCACAGCCAGCGGGTTGGGTTGCTGCTTGGTAAAGTGGATGCCGTCATGGCTCGTGGCCAGACTCAGGTGTTGGGTGCGATCGCGGTTGCGTGTGGCATAAAAGCCATAATAGACACCGTCGTGAAAGAAGACAGAGCCGGTGCAGATGGAGCCTTCACTGGCATCGGTGATCCCAATGGCCAACGGTTGGTGGACCCACTCCGCCAGATCGGTCGTTGTCGCATGGGCCCACTGATGCCCACCTAAGCCACCCAACGCTTGGTGATGTTCTTCATCCAGCAAATAAAAGAGATGGAAGACGCCGGCATGGGAAAATGGCATGGCGTCGCCGGCAAAGAAACGCCCGCCGGGGCGGAAGTATTGGTGCATAGGTTGTTGGTTGCTTACCCTTTCTTGTAGTAATGATCTGCCACTACTGTTCCCATAACCACTTTTTTATAGCCGGGCGACAATCGCGCTAGCCGCTTGGAGGGCGCGGACATGGGATCTTCATTGATCTCCTCAGGATTATCAAATTTGGCTGTAATCTCTTCAATAGTTTGTTCGGTCTGCCCCTCCACTACCAACATAACTTCTGCACTACTCATGCACTGGGCCTCCCGCAATCACATTTTTGCGCCACAGTTCACCCAATGAATAATCTTGCAGCCATGCTGCAAGATTGTCTGCATCTAACCGCTTGAAAGTGGATGCGCCCTGCTCACGATTGACAACAACAATCTGCTCTGGCCGGAAATGGTCAACCAATGCTGGTGATTGGGTGGCAACAACGACTTGTGTGCGCGTGGCTGTGGTCTGCAGCAATTCGGCCAGGATTTCAATGGCATAGGGGTGCAAACCGAGTTCTGGTTCATCAATGATGATCGCAGACGGTGGCTGTGGTTGTAACAATGCGGTGGCCAGGCAGATAAAACGGATGGAGCCATCGGAAAGATGGTAGGGTTGCATGGGATAGTCGGAGCCAACCTGCTGCCACGCCAGATTGACCATGCGCTTTTCGCCAAACTCTTCGATCATCAACAAAAAGTCATTAAAAAAGGGCATAACCAGCCGAATTGCGGCGAGAATTTCTTGATAGGCAGCGGGCGCTTGGGTGCGTAATCGCAAGAGGTAGGGAGCCAGGTTGGCGGCATTATAGCGTAACTGTTGATGGTCTTGCACGATCTCATAGTGACGCATAGGTGCATTGGCACTGGTATCGTGAAAATGATAGATCTGCCACGAAGCAATGGCGTTATAGACCGGTCGGCTATATTGGCTTTCCTTTGACTTGCTCTCGATCTCTTTCACTAGGAGTGATTTTCCATCTGGACTATCGCCTAATTCCCACCAGCCAGTTGCACCATGCTGATAGTAGCGTGCTTCACCGGTCAAGGCGGCTGTTTCCAATGGGCTAGGTTCAAGTTGGAAGCGGTAACCGCGTGGTCCAAAACGGGCTTCAAATTCCATACGGGGCGTCACTTTGCGGCCATTAAAGAGCAAATCGCTAATACCGCCACTATTGCGGATATAGTCGTTCAAATTACCGTCAACAATGTTGCGCAAAAGGCGAAAGAAGTCGAGCAGATTGCTCTTGCCCGCGCCATTGGCGCCGATGAAGATATTGAGCGGTTGCAGTTCAAAGTCGGTCAGCGTGCGAATCGACTTAAAGCCTTTATTGTCAGGCGATCCAGTGAATTCGTCATAGTAGATGCCCTCCATAGCCTATATGCGCTTCATAAATGCTTCTTCGATAAGGCACACTTTCCATTCGCTTCATCAAGCTTGAGTATTTTACTCTACCATGCGATGCTTACGAAAATTGCAGTCGATGCCCTGGCGTAATCGATCCAATCACTATAAAATATGACCGGCATCTCCAAAGATGCCGGTCATATTTTATAGTGCGCCAATCAATCCTCTTCCTTACTTTAACTCACTTCCAGCGCCACCACCGCCATCGCCGGTAGATCAACCGTCAGGCCATCAGCCGTGAGTTGCGCGCCACTAAAGGGCTTGGGTGCGACCACATTCGGTTGGTCAAACGTATTATGCGCATTCATCGCCCCGGCCTGGAGCACACGTCCCGTCACCTGGCTGCCTTTCATCCCGCGCAGGAAGATCTGAACATCCAGCGCTTGATGGGGATTGGCGTTGCTCATGGTGATGTGCAGTTTGCCCCCGCTATCGACCGAAGCCGAGGCCGAGAGCGCGGGAATGTCATAGTCGCCCAGGGTATAGCGCTCGCTCTGCACATCAACCGGCGTCATGGTGGCATCTTGATGCACGCTGTACATCTCAAAGACATGGTAGGTGGGCGTGAGCAGCATCTTTTCCTGCTGGGTCAAGATCATAGCTTGGAGCACGTTGACCGTTTGCGCGATATTGGCCATGCGCACGCGGTCACAGTGGTGGTTGAAAATGTCGAGCGAGGTCGCCGCCACTAGCGCGTCGCGCATGGTGTTCTGCTGGTAGAGGAAGCGCGGGTGGGTGCCCGGCTCGACGGCATACCAGGTGCCCCACTCGTCAATGATCATGGCCACTTTTTTGTTCGGATCATATTTGTCCATGATCGTGGCGTGGCGGCGCACCAGTTCATCCATAAAGAGCCCTTTAGTCAGGATCTCGATCCACTGCAGCTCGTCAAATTCAGTGGCGGAACCGACGCGGTTACCGTCAGGCAAGCGCTTGACAGAGGTGTAGTAGTGGAGCGCCAGCCCATCCATATAGGGACCATTGAGCAGGGTCGGATCGCCCGCTTTGGCCATCATCACCTCGGTCCAGTGATAGTCATCGTTGCGTGGGCCACAGGCAATGCGATAGAGCTTGTTGGCGCCATAGTTGCGGGCATAGAGACCATAACGACGATAGAGATGGGCGTAGTATTCGACCTCCATGCGCCCACCACAACCCCAATTCTCATTGCCGACGCCAAAGTACTTCAACTGCCACGGATCGCCACGTCCATTGGCGGCGCGCAAATTCGCCATGGGGCTTTCGCCGTCAAAGGTCAGATACTCCACCCACTGCGCCATCTCCTGTACCGTGCCACTGCCCACATTGCCACAGATATAGGGTTCACACTCCAGTTGAGCGCATAGGTCCATAAATTCATGGGTACCAAAGTGGTTATTCTCCACCACGCCGCCCCAGTGCGTGTTGATCATCAATGGGCGCTGTTCCCGCGCGCCAATGCCATCCATCCAATGGTATTCATCGGCAAAACAGCCCCCCGGCCAACGCATAACCGGCACCTTGATCTTGCGCAAAGCATTCACTACATCGCTGCGGATCCCCCGCACATTCGGGATGGCCGACTCCTCGCCCACCCAATAGCCTTCATAGATGCAGCGCCCTAAATGCTCCGAAAAGTGACCATAGATATTACGATCAATGACGGTCTTGGCAAGACGGGTGTCTAGGGTAATTTCGTTCATGGTGTGCTCATTTCATTCTGGTTTTGTAGGGGTAGATAGGTAGATAGGTAGATAGGTAGATAAGTCATTGTCCCAAATATCTACCTATCTACCTATCCCCTACACATACAAGTAACATTTCACCATCCGCCCCTCGGCCTCCACCGTGGGCGGATCGGCTTGGCGGCAGATATCCATCACATGGGGACAGCGCCCAGCAAATTTGCAGCCGACGCGGCTGTACTCTTTGACCTCCAAGGTGCCCAGGTCAATGTGTTGCGCCCACGAAGCGTGATCATCGGGATGGGGTTGGGGGACTGACTCGCGCAAGAGTTGGGTGTAGGGATGCAACGGACGGTCAAGCACCGCTTCCACTGTGCCCGCTTCCACCACATAACCGCGCTGCATAATCGCAATGCGGTCGCTGATGTAATAGGCCGTGGCCAGATCATGAGTGATATAGATGACGCTCACCTGCTGTTCGTCGCGCAGCTTGCGGAAGACGTTGACAATTGCCATGCGTAGCGACGCATCGACCATGGAGACCGGCTCATCGGCTAGGATGAGCTTGGGCTGGGGGATCAGCGCCCGCGCCACCGAGACGCGCTGGATCTGGCCACCGGAGAGTTCATGGGGGTAACGACGGCTTACCTCTTCCAGCGACAGCCCTACCTGCTGGAGTGCGTCATCGACAATCGGCGTGGCGGCACGTCGATTCCTGGCGCCGCGGAAATTGCGCGCGGTATCAAAGAGATACTCTTCCACGCGGCGCAGCGGGCTAAAGGTCTCAAAGGGATTTTGGAAGACCGGCTGCACCTTTTTCATAAAGTCCATGTTCTCAGCGCGTCCGCTGATCGCGGCCAGGTCGCGCCCTTCAAAGAGCACCTTACCACTGGTCGGGTCCAGATCATGGAGCAAAAGGCGCGCCAGGGTAGTCTTGCCGCTACCGCTTTCACCGGCCAACGTGAAGATCTCCGGGTGGTCAGTGGTCAGGGTAAAGGAGACGCCATTGACCGCTACCAGCCGCGTACGTTCGAGAAAGCCGCCCAGTTGAAACTCGACCAGCACATTTTGAACATCGAGAAGGGTGTTGTTGCTGCTCATGACGCGGCCTCCCCGACCAGGTGACAGGCGACGCGGTGCCGTTCGGCCACCGTCAGCATGGCCGGCGTTTTGCTTTGACAAAGATCGATGGCCAGGGGGCAGCGGGGATGAAAACGGCAGCCGCTGGGCGGATTCGCCAGGTTGGGCGGCGCACCACTGAGGCTCGCTTTATCCCCCTTATCACCAATCACTGGCAGCGATTGAATCAAATGTTGGGTGTAGGGATGGCGGGGAGCGTCGAAAATGGTCCGTGTCGGCGCTTCCTCCACAATGCGCCCGGCATACATAATCGCCACCCGATCGGCCACGTTGGCATGCACCGCCAGATCGTGGGTGACCAGCAGCACGGTATTGCCGCTCTCGGCTTGAATATCCTTGAGCAGTTGGAGCACGCCGCGCTGCACCACCACATCCAACGCCGTGGTCGGTTCATCGGCAATGATCAGGCTAGGGCTAAAGACAGTCGCCAGGGCAATGGCCACCCGCTGGCGCATGCCGCCCGAAAGTTGGTGCGGATAGAGATTGAGCACATCGGGCGGCAGCCCCAAGGTGCGCACATGTTCACGGATGCGCTCGCGGAACGCTTTTTTGTCGGGGATGCCTTGGTGCGTGTTGACAATGTCCTCAAAGGTGCGCATGATACGGCGCACGGGGTTGAGCACACTCATGGAGCCTTGCATCACATAGGAGATCTCTTTCCAGCGGACGCTGGTGCGTAGTTCATCCGTGTCCGTATGCAATATATCGACCGGTAGGCCGTGAAAGGTATAGTGGACATGGCCGTTTTCCACCTTGAGCGGCGGCTTGATCGTGCCGGAAATCACCTTGATGAGTGTCGTTTTGCCACAACTGGATTCGCCGGCAACGCCATAAATCTCATTTGGTTGTAGTTGCAGGGAGACGCCATCTACGGCGCGCACGGTGCGCGAGATGCCATAGACCTCGGTGCGGTAGTAAGCGCGCAGATCCTGTACGTCCAAAAGCGCCATTGCTCAACCCCCAATCTGCCGCAGGCGTGTGCGTGGGTCGATATATTCGTTCACGCTGGAGAAGAAGAGATAGAGGCCGAGGAAAAGGATGATCGCCACCAAGACCGGCGCGGCTAGCCACCACCAGACGCCGGCCACCAGCGCCTGATGTTGATTGGCCCAGAAGATCGTCGTGCCAATCGTCGGCAGCGTTACGTCCGAAAGGCCCAAGACACTAAGTGTGACCTCCATGCCGATGGCCCAAATCAGGTTGTTGATGGTGGTGGCAAAGACGACCGGCAACACAAAGGGCAGATGTTCATTCAGGGTAATGCGAAACGCGCCTGTACCGGAATAGACAGCTGTACGCGTAAAAGGGCGCTCCTTGAGGCTCAGCACCTGAGCGCGAATGAGCCGCGCATCCCACGGCCAACCAAAAAGCCCCATGATCACCGCCAACATCACCAGGTTCAATTCGCCGCGCATCAAGAAGCTCAGCAGGATCAAGATGGGCAGCACCGGCATGACGACAAAGCTGTCATTGATGGACATAAGTATACGGTCAATCAGGCCGCCTCGATAGCCGGCCGTCAAGCCGACAAGAATGGCAATGATGCGCGAGACGACAGCCGTGATGAGCCCCAACAACAAGGAATTGCGCACGGCAAAGGCCATCCACCAAAAGATGTCTTGCCCGCGTGAGCTGGTGCCAAAAGGATGTTCAACTGAAGGCGGCATATCCGCCGGCACGAGAAAGGTGCGCCCCGGCTCATAGGGTGAAACCAGCGAAAGGATTGCCAGGATCACGACCGCCAGCAAGAAGAGCGTAGCAATCCGAAAGCGGCTATCATGTTTTAATAGATCACGAACAGTTGTCAGCATAACTTTCTCTTTTATTGATGACGAACCCGTGGATCAAAGAGCGGGTAAATGAGATCCAAAATGAGCACAGTCGTGGCCACACCAATGATCGAAAAGATAGTGATGCCCATGATCAAGGTGTAGTCGTTGGCCATGACTGCTTGGAGCGTCAAGGTGCCCATGCCGGGATAGCCAAAGACCACCTCCATAATGAGTGCGCCATTGAAGATCAGGCCGAGTTGCAGCGCCAAACCGGTGACTTGGGGTAAGAGGGCATTGCGGATGACATAGCTGAAGACGATGGTGCGTTCGGGCAAGCCGGCGTTTTCGGCATAGACCACATAATCTTCGGAAATAATATTAGAGGCCAGGGAACGCATACCGATAAACCAGCCGCCAATGCCAATCAGCACCAAACTGAGCGCCGGCAAAATCGAGTGCTTGATCACCGTCAGGACAAAGCCCACACTAAACGCAATGCGCGTGCCGGGTGGATAGGCGCCGCTAAAGGGAAAGATGGGCAGGTAGTAGGCAAAGGTCGCCAGCAGCACCAATGCCATAATGTAATAGGGAATGGGCCGTACAGCCTGGCTTACGACATCAATAGTGCGCATGATGGCGCTGTCGGTATAATAGCTGGCCAAGCCGCCCAGCACGTTGCCGATGACCCAGGAGATCAAGACCGCAACCAGGAGCAGCCCCAGTGTCCAGGGCATGGCGGTTGCAATCAGGTGCGTCACTGGGGTAGGAAAGGTGGAAAGCGATGGCCCGAGATCGCCGCGCAGCAGGCGGCCCCAAAAGGAGAGATACTGCTCCCAGGCGTTGCCGGAAAGGCCATACATCTCGGTCAGCGCCACACGCAAATGTTCAACTGCCTCCGGGCTAACCTGGGAACCGCTCATCATAAGTTGGCTGACTTGGCGTTCGACCGGGTCGTTAGGAGAGAGGCGGGGAATCACAAAGGTCAAGGTGACCCCCAGGAAGATGACCATAAAATATTGGCCAATCCGTGGGAGCAGGTAGGAAAGGATAAATCTACGCACTGCAAATCCTCTGGCAAGGTGACAAGATGAAGGGATGACAAGGTGACTGGATGAATGGTTGACAGAATCACCCAATCACCCAATCAACTCATTACACCTTACGCGCTTTTCGGCTTGATCATCACGAACATATACTTTGTATTGGCCCAGTTGGCGACGGGGTCCGTATAGGGATGCTCGGCGGTGGGGAAGCCCTCCCAATAGGTCTCGTCGCAGACCGAGAAGACATTGTAGGACATGATCGGCGTGATCGGCATCTCACGCGCCGCCAGCTTGATAAATTCGATCCCCAACTCAATGCCTTTGGGGTCGTCAAAGTCAATCCGTTGAATGCCTTCAATGATCGGATCCAGTTCCGGGTGTTTCCAGCGCATGCGATTGCGCCCAACGGCCCGCTCGCCAGAGGGCCGGTAGAGGGACGAATGCCACGATTCCAGGAAGAAGAAGAGATCGGGATGACCGCCCCAGGTCTCAATCGTCCAGCCGAACTCGGCGTCAAAATCACCGGTGGAGGCCAGGGTGCCACGCGAGGCGTTATCGCGCACATCCAGGGTGGCGTCAATGCCGAACTCCACCCAATTCTCCACGATCATGCTGGCGCCGCGGTTCATCACCGGGCGCGTGTCGCCTTCGGCCAGCAATGCGATTTTGAAAGGTTCGCCGCTGGGCAGCAACCACTTTCCACCTGAATCACGAGTACAGCCGGCCTGGAGCATGAGCTTCTCGGCGGCGTCCAGATCATAGTTCCACCAGCCGTAGCCAATTGCTTTGCGAATCTCTTCGCTGTCAGTGGGGACCATCTCGCCGAGCGATTTGCGCGCTTCCTCGGCAATGCGCCCACCAGCAGTTGGGTCATAAGGCTTGTAGGCTTCACCGCCAATGTCCAGTGAGAAGTCTTGCAACCAATCCTGCAGCGGATCAAAATAATAGCCTGGGTAGAGCCCGGTCGGCGGCACATGGATAGCCGAAATGGTCGCCGCGCCGCGGTAGGAGGCCATGGCCACGCGCACAATGTCAATCGCCAATGTCAAGGCCCAACGCACATCCCGGTTGTCCAACCCTGGCTTCTCGTTGTTATAGATCACCGCGGGCAGCGTGGGATCCGGGTGCGCCCAGGGGAAGGATTTGAACCAGCCTTTGGAAGTGGGGTTTGTCTTGGCCAGGGTGATCATGCCTTCGGGCGCAATGTCATGGATCACATCCAGATCTTTGGCCGTCTGCGCCATTACTTTCTTGTCGCTGGGGCCAGGCGCAACGTACATGGCAAACTTGGGCGCCGGCATACCAAAGCGAGCCAACGAGGTGCGTTCCCAATCCTCGCGCCGCTCCCACAGATACCAGTTGCCATTAGGGTCAAATTCCTTGAGGACATATGGGCCCAAGCTGACCGGCGGATTGAAGGTAAAGGCTACTACATCGTCCTGCTGCTCAAAGATATGCTTGGGCATCATAAAGCAGGCGCTCCACCGAACGGTGAAAAGGCCATGGAAACGGGAGTTGGGCTCATTGAGATTGAACACCACCGTGTAGTTATCAGGCTTCTCCATACTGGCGACATATTTGGTAAATTGACCGGTGTAGGCTAAACCTTCGGTGTTCTTCTGTACATCTACCGTGTAGATCAGATCATCGGCGGTAAATTCAACGCCATCGCTCCAGTAAATGCCTTGACGCAACTTTACCGTCATCTGGGTGAAGTCTTCGTTGTAAATAGGCTTCTCCGCGGCTAGCGAATTGTCCCATACGCCATCGATGCCGGCGTCGGGGTCAATATACCAGAGGGCGTCCAGCGCTAATTGCTGCAAACCGGTCGAAGAGGTTTGGACGCCGGGGCGCCAGCGGTTGAAGTCATCCGCAGGGACGACACGGCCGGTTGGATTCTCTAAAATCAATGTTTCAATACGCGGGACACCCGGCGCCACCTCACCGGCGCCGGCACCGGGAAGGGCTGCTTCCGCAGCAGCAGCCGGTCCGCTTGTCGGGCCGGGTGGCGCCGCGCACGCGGCTAACACACCACCTGCTGTAACCAGACCCAACTGTTGCAGAAACACGCGCCTTGATATCAGATAAGGCATCATTGCATCCTCCTATGGTGGCTGAATAAGATATGGCTCTATACCGGAGCGCGCCAGACAGTAACACTTTTTACAGCATGGATGGGTTACTTCCTGTGTTACTCGTGAGTATAGTTGATAAAGAATTTTACTAATTTGAAGTGAAACACACGGTGACTCGAAGTTCATCTTTCATGAAAACACACGCATGATTGATTACATGGGATCACAGACGCATGAGTTGCAAATCCGTTTTCACTTTCAAATGTTGTGAATTGGTGGAGCGTTGCCACAATAGCACAGGTTATTACGAATGTCAAACAGCTTGGTAGGGCAATCGCGAACCTTGACATAGCGTCGGATAAATCCGGCAGCTAACAACGAAAAGCCGCGCCCAGGGGACATCCGGCGGCTGCATTCCGAGCGGTTGCACCCAAAGGGTACCCGCGCTTTTCGGTGTCAGCAGCGGGTTTTAACCCTGCTTTTTTAAGGTTCGCGATTGCTCTAAACAGCTTGGGATTGGGGATTGGAAAATGCGCACCACACTTTGAGCATTGCAGCGGACGCTCCAACCGGCCCTTTTCAGCAATCCGCAGTTACTCTACCTTATTGGTGTTGGGTCGTAGCTTATCCCTTCAACCCAGTCATCGTCACACCCTGAATAAAATACTTTTGCGCCACAAAGAAGACTACCAATGGCAACAGTGTGACCAGAAACGAGATGGCCATAAGGTCCGACCAGTCCACCTGAAACTCATCGCGCATCACCGCCAGCCCGATAGCCAGCACATACTTTTTGCGCTCGCTCAGATAGATTAAGGGTGTGAGAAACGCGTTCCATTGATTCATAAAAGTGAAGATGCCCACCGCGGCCAGGGCCGGCTTGACGAGTGGCAACAAGATGTTCCAGTAAATCCGAAAGTAACTGGCGCCATCGATTTTGGCCGAGTCATCAAGATCGCGGGGGAGGCCGCGAAAATTTTGGCGCAGGAGAAAGATTTCAAACGCACCGCCGAAGAAGTGGGGCACAATCAAGGGCAAGTGGGTGTTGATCCAGCCCAGTTGCTTGAAGATCAAAAAGAGGGGGATCAATCGCACCTGAATCGGCAACATCATGGCGCTAAGCGTCAACAGAAAAAAGAGGTCGCGACCTGGCCACCGTAAACGGGCAAAGGCATAAGCCACCAGCGAGGAACTGAGAGTCGTCCCAATGACCGACAGGAGCGCGATCTCCAAGGTGTTGCCGAAATAGAGAGTGAAACTGCGCTGAATCCAGGGCTCCCACATCTGCTGCCATTGGGGTGGATTGGGCAACCAGACCGGCGGCATCTTGAAAATATCGGGCAGTGGTTTGAGCGCAGTAGTGAGCATCCACAGGAGTGGAATCATAAAGATAAAGCCCACAGCGAGCAAACCCAGATAAATAACTAGCATGCGTAGCCCATGTAAGAACAAACGCTGACCGTTTGACCGTGTCGGTGTAGCCGTTGTGCGCCAGGTTGTCGGTTGGGACAAGGTTTTACTCTTCATAGTAGACCCATCGATTGGAAACTTTTAGCTGAACGAGTGTGAAGACCAGAATAATGATAAAAAGAATCCAGGCCAGCGCCGATCCATAGCCCATGCGGCCATACCAGAAGGCGACATTGTAGAGATAAAGCACATAAAACATGGTGGCATTGGCTGGTCCCCCTTGGGTCATGACGTAGGCTTGGGTAAAGACCTGGAACGAGCCAATAATCCCCACTACAAAGTTAAAGAGAATGATCGGTGACAACATGGGCAAGGTGATGGTCCAAAATTTACGCCAAGCTCCTGCCCCGTCCAGCGCCGCGGCTTCATAGAGCGCTTCAGAAATATTCTGCAACCCGGCCAGAAAGATGACCATGGTGCTGCCGCCAATGCTATAGAGACTGACAACAATGAGCGCTGGCTTGGCCCAGGCTTCGCTTTGCGCCCAAAGCGGAGCTGGCAAATGTAGGGAGCGTAAAATATAATTCACCAGACCAATGTTGGGATCCAGCAACCACATCCACAGATAGGCAACGGCAACTCCCGATACAATCGACGGCACATAGACCATGGTGCGAAAGATGGGAATGCCACGCACCTTTTGGTTCATGAGCAGGGCAACCAGCAGTGATCCGATAATACCCAGCGGTACAGCAAAAAGGACATAGTAGCCTGTGTTGTAGAGCGATTTCCAAAATAAGTCGTCATCCGTAAACATTGCAACATAATTTTGGAAACCAACCCACTCTGAATCGACGCCAACCTTATAGCTGGTGAAGCTCAGCACCAGGGAAGTCACAAAAGGGGCGGCAACAAAGGCGAGAAAACCAATGATCCAGGGCGTGGTGAAGAGAATGCCGTAGAAGGCTTCGTGCCGACGCATGGGCGAGCGATAGTCAGCCAGGCTCCAACGGATTGTTTTTAAGCTCACAAACGTGGCTCCTTTTTTGCAAACAGGCAGCGACAACGGTCAGTAACAAGACTTGCCCAACGCTAGCAAGATTCTGGGTAAATGTGACAGGCACTTCCGAAGTGCCTGTCACATTGTAGACAACCCCTTCACACTGTATTGGGCTAATTTACCTTGACCGCCGGTGTATCTTTCAGCCCTTCTTGCCAAACCTCGACTACTTTGGCCAACGCCTCAGAGACTGAGATTTTGTCCAGCGCCGCTTCCTCAAAGAATGCGCCGCCAGTCTGCCGCAACTCGAAATATTGGGGTGGATTGATCACCTTATAGCCGTAGGGTGCGGCGTTCTCCAAATAGTAGCCCATAAAGGGTGACTCTTTAACCCAATCCAGTTCGATCGCCGATTTTCGCACCGGTGCATAGCCGGCAATTCGGCAATATTCACCGTTATTTTCGGTATTGGTCAAAACATGCAGGAATTCCGCCGCCAAACTACGATCCTCGGCTGTGGGGCTGACAATATAGAAGTTGCGCCACATGATGGAAACCCGCTTGTCATGTCCTGCCGCCATAAGTGAAGGGGCCATGGCCAGATCGTCCCAGGCATCGGGATTGTACTTGAGCACATCATTGGCATCGGTGTTGTGGCCGCGGGCATGTTGCGCAATATTCTTCTGTGAAAAGTGAGGAATCGGTGAACCATCGGGCAGACGTGCGACATCAGGAGGATACATGGCTTTGGCAGCCTCGACCAAAAAGGCCAGCGTCTCTTCTCCCTCGGCGCCACCAAAGCGCACTTCGGTGTAACCGTCGTCAGTGATTTCACCACCTCGTCGTTGCACCCCCACCTCAAATTCCTGAAACATGCCACGCCAATCCGACGGCGTCCAGCCGCCCAGACGAATCGTGCGGCCATCTTCCACCTTTTGTAGGGCAATGGCATTCTCTAGATATTCACGATCCGTATTGGGTGCGACTGCCGGATCAAGACCAGCCTCTTCATAAGCGCTCTTCCAGTAGAGTGTACAGGAGGGTTGTGAGAAGAAAGGAATACCCCAGGTGTAACCGCCATAGCGCGTTCCCTCAATGTTCGGTGCAAAATAATCATCGAAATCATCCCAGGTTGCCATGTAGTCATCAAGCGGTGAACCCATGCCGCTGGTGGCCACACGGCCAGCCTCCTGCGTCCCCGCCTCGTGCATATCCGGCAGCGTGCCACCGGCCAAATTGGTGGCGATCTTTTCGCGATAGCCTTCGTAGGGGACAAATTCAAGCGCCAACTGAAACTCCGGATGATCGGCCTGGAAAGCTGGGGCCGCGGTCTTTTCGATGAGATCGATCATCTGGGGATCGGCCAGCGAGAACATCCACATGCTCAACTCAACTTGTTCGGCGGCCGGCGCGCCGGCCGCGCCACTTTCACCACCTGCACCCGGTCCTACGGCGGGAGCGCAAGCAGCAAGGGCCGCGCCACCCGCGGCTAACGCCGACAGACGTAAAAAATCACGACGGCTGACGGTGGAGATAGCTTTTGATCCTGGTGATTGGTTCTTCATATCGGTCTCCTTTTGTGAACCTGATAGACAATCAATAGAAATCACATCAATGGATAACTGGGGACAAAATCTGGCTGCGCAACTGATCAATCGCCTGTCGACTCCGTGTGAGATAGTCACGCAATTCTTCCAAACCATACTCCCGCGCCAGGTGGCGTGCGCTGATCCCAGGTCGTTTGGCGCGCAATACAAACCACTGTTCGCGCGCCAGCCACTGTTCCAGTTCAACGTCATCCCCATGCTCGGCTAGCAATCGATCCCGTTTGGCTATATTAAAATTCTCATGGTAGATGCCCCGATCCAGATCCAGGGTCACGCGGCTCATGTTGATCTCGTCACTCTTGGCATAGTGGATCTCCTGACCGGTGATATCATAGACAACGCAATCCTTGGTGTAGGTCGATGTAACAATGTAGTAGTGATGGTTGAGGGCATGAGCTTGGAGTGAAGTCCCTGCTGAGTAGGCGCTGGGCCAGATGATCAGCTCTGCGCCCTGATTGGCCAGCGTCTGCCAGACAGAGGGGAAATTCACATCAAAACAGATCGCCATGCCAATGCGGCCAAAGTCTGCCTCATAAACCGGTGGCGTGGTCAAAGCTGGTTGGACACAGGGTGACAAATCAAACTCAGACCAATAGGGATAGACCTTATCATAGCTGCAGACCACCCGCCCCAATCGGTCGATGAGCACAGCAGAGTTAACGCGGCGGTCACCATCCTGCCGGTCAAGCGGGCAGACAATGTAGGTGCGATGGCGGGCCGCCAACTCGGCCATAGTGCTGACGGTCGGCCCATCCAGCCTCTCCGGCTGATTCTTGTACTGCATGTTCCAGGTTTCGGGCAGGGCAATCAGATCGACGCCCTGCGCTCCTTCACGATCGACGAGTGCCGCAATTTCTGCCAAAGGCTTGTCGTAAAAGCTCAGACTACTAATGCGAACGGGACGACCAGGTAGATTAGACATTGATTGGTTCCTTCTTTCTCTAGTGATCCTATATAAGCGTACATTAACCGCGTGTAACCTGAAGCAGCACCCCCATTGACGACAGCTCGACCTGTGATCGCTTGCCATCAGGCCACAGAATTTCTACTTGCTGCGGTGTGGCATCTGCGGGCAAGCCAAAGTGAACACGGGCTGGATCCCCAGAAAGATAGCCGCTGGTGGCGCGCACCTCGCGATAGAAATCGCCCTGGTCGGTGTGGAGCACAAGTTGAGCACCGACGGCGCGTGTATTGCGACTGGTGGGCCAGAAGAGATCGACCTCGACCCCAGCGCCGCCACAGAGTTGATTTTCAAAGATCATGGCTGGGCTAAGCAAGTTATTGACCACAATATCCAAGTCACCATCTTGATCTAGATCGGCCATGCTCATGCCACGGCCACCCGCGGTGCTGTTGAGTCCCCACGTCGGCGCAGGTTGAAACAGACCGTCACCCTGGTTGTGAAAGACCTGATTCTCTTCCACCAGTTCGTTGTTCGGCAGATGGGCAAAGAGGTCAAGTGCGGCCATACCGTTGACCACATAGAGATCGAGCAGACCATCATTGTCCAGATCGCCAAATTTAGAGGACCAACTCCAACCGGTTTCAGCAATGCCGGCTGCCAGTGCGCCGTTGATAAAACCGGTTGGATCGGCGATCTGTAACACATTTTCCATCATTTGCGGATCGCCTTCGTGCATCTCATGCGGCATCCGATCCATCACTGGCTGCCAGGCTGCCATGGTCGCTGCATCGTGTGCATACGGCATCATATCGGTAGCAAAGAGTTCAAAACGGCCATCATTGTTAATGTCGCCCGCGTCAAAGCTCATGGTGTTTTGCGTGGTGGCAGTAAAGGGGGGCGCAGCCTGCCAGCCAGTGTCCGTGTTGAGCCATATCTCATCGGGTACATCAAAATCATTACCCGCCACAATATCCGGTCGGCCATCCTGGTTCACATCAAAGAAGATAAGGGCCAACGTTTGCGCATGGCGATCCAGAAAGTGCCGCACAAAGACACCTTCTCTTTGTTCGTAGTAGTGCAGTCCAGCGCCTTCCCCAAAGCGAAACTTGTCCCCGAGCGCCATTTGCAGCGTCAGATCGTACGAACCGGTCACCAAATCCAGGTCACCATCACCGTCGGGATCCCCCCAGGTCATGGCATACGCTTGCTTGTTGACGCCGGACAAAAAGGTCTCGACAAATGTGGGGATGTTTGGTTGCGCGCCGGGTTGATTGCGCCAAAGCGTCGGGGCAATAGTGCGTCGAGTAAAGACAATGTCCTGCCGGCCATCGCCATCCACATCGACAATCGCTACGGCGCGCGAGTCGCCATGCGCCAGCGTCTCTTTACGGAAGATGAGATCTCCCTCATTCCAAAAGATGGCATTCGGTCCCGCCAGGTTGGCCAACACCAAATCTAGATCCCCGTCGTTGTCCAGATCGTTGATCGCTAGCCCCGCGCCGTTACTCTCAAAAAGGCGCACCACCTGGCCCTCAATGGTCGTGATATGATCCAACTTATGCGCCACAAAGCTGTCTGTGCACGGTGATGGCGTTGCCAACGGTTCAATCTGTAGATCGATTACTGGGTTTGTGGCGCCCTGTGGAGCTTCACCCCGATTTACTACCGGTTGAACGGGTTGGCAGGCCACGAGCAAAAGTATGATGATCAGGCTGACCAACCATCCTTGATGATTCCGGCACATCTTGTCACCTCTGCATCTTGTCATCTTATCACCCCTCATAGACCCACCGCTTGCGGAAGCTCCAATTTAAGGCTGTCACGAGAAAGGTCAGCAGAAAGAGAATCCAGGCAATCGCCGAGGCATAGCCCATACGGAAGAAGCGAAAGCCCTGCTGATAAAGGTACATGGTAATGCTAATGGTGGCATCTTGCGGTCCACCCTGGGTCATAATGTACATCTGCTCGAAAACGGCCAGGCTGGAGGTAATCGAAATGATCAGCACAAAAAAGAGCGTTGAGGAGAGGAGCGGCAGTGTGATCCGGCTAAAAAGTTGCCAACGGTTGGCCCCATCAATCGTGGCGGCTTCATAGAGCGAGTGGGGAATGTCTTGTAGACCAGCCAGAATAATTACCGCGTAATAGCCCATCCAACGCCAGATCGACATAACAACCAAGGCAAACATGGCCCATTGTGCATCGCCCAACCAGGCTTGTGGCGGCAGCCCCATCCCTTTCAGTCCATAATTAATAATCCCAAAACGAAAGTGATATAGCCACGACCACACAAAGGCGATCGAGATAAAGTCAGTCACAATGGGCAGAAAACAGAGCAACCGAAAGAACGCTGTACCGCGTAGCCGTTGGTTGAAGAGCAACGCTAACCCCAACGCTGCCAACATAGTCAATGGGGTGAACTCGATGGTGTAGATCAAAGTATTCCACAATGTCTTACGGAAAACGGGATCAGCAAAGAGATCCCAGTAATTCTGCAGCCCAACCCAACTGCCACTACTCAGCCCCGACCAGTTGGTAAAGCCCATGACCATAGAAAAGATGGCCGGCCCCAACGTGAAAATCAGAAAGCCAAGCAGGTTAGGGGCCAAAAAGGCTAGCGCCACCCATGCTTCGCGCCGGCTGTTCGTGGATTTGAACCAGTTGCGTTTTGTTACCGGTGTAGCCGGAACATTTGCCTGTATTGTCATCGGGTTACCCTTTCAAACCGGTCAGGGTAACGCCCTGAATGTAGTACCTTTGCAACAAGAGAAAGACCAGAATAATCGGCACAATGGCCATCGTCGAGCCGGCCATCAGTTGTGGGATGTTGGTGTGTCCTTGCTCTAGTTGCATGGCTGCCAACCCCAGCGGAACAGTGCGCAACTCTCGCGTGCGAATCAGCAACAATGGCCAAAGAAAACTGCCCCAACTGCCGGTAAAGATAAAGATCGAGGCCGTGGCCAGCGCCGGTTTGGAGAGGGGCATGATAATCGTGGCATAAATGCGGAAATAGCCTGCCCCATCGATCTTGGCGGCATCTTCTAGTTCCATAGGAATCGACAAAAAAAATTGGCGTAACAAAAAGGTGATAAAGACGCTGAACATCCCCGGCACAATCAGTCCCATATAGCTATCTACCCAGCCAAAACGGCTGACGAGCACATAAGCAGGAATAATCGTCACCTGGCCGGGAATGAGCATCGTGGCCAAATAGAGCAAAAAGAGCCGATCACGCCAGGGAAAGCGTAATCGAGCAAAGGCATATGCTCCTAACGACGCTGTCAAGAGTTGAGTCAAGACGGCCATGAGCGCAATGAACAAGCTATTCAAGAGATAGAGCGCGAAGGGCTGAATGGTCAGCACACCGACGAAGTTATCCAGGATAAAATAGTCGGGGATCCAAATCGGCGGGAATTTGGGCGCATCGGTTTCCTTGAGCAAAGCGGTGCGAATCATCCACAAAAAGGGGAAACTGACCAACAGCCCCAACCCCAGGAGCAAAAGAGTGCCCAAAATATTGGTGATGGCGCGTGATTTCAGCGGGCGCGGCGACATGGCAAGAGTCATAAGCAAAGTGGCCTATCCAAAATATATATGGCTTCCATACAATGGTAGGTTAGCGAGGTAGGAGGCTAGCCCAGCATCGTATGGAAGTCATTGGCGTCTCAATAATTAATCGTTATATTTTCCATTAATTATTGCTAAATATCCAATTTCACATTCGGCCATTTCTCTTCTAACGCCTTATTGGTTTCGGCGGCAATGGTGGCCAGCGCTTCCGCCACATCACCTTCGCCTGTCTCATAGACTGCGCCATAGTGGCGGCTCCAGGAATTTTCAAAATCAAAACTGGCTAGCGTGGAGCGGTCGGTAAAGGCCCATTCCAGTTGTTTGATAAAGACATCAGGATGGGCAGCCTTGCCACCAGCTTCGAGGTAGGCCGGCGTTGCGCTCCAACGGGCGGGAATGCCACGGCCCGGGCGTCCTACCATTTCGGCCAATGTTTCGCCGCTGGTGTAGCTCTTCAGGAAGGCCCATGCTTCGTCGGGGTGGGCGCTCTGTGCACTGGCGCAGAAGCCGGAACCACCGGTCACCGTGATCTTGTTCTTGCCCAAGGGTAGAAAACCAATATCAAAGCCAAATTCAACCTCGGCATTCTTCGATTGCAGATCCCATTGCCCCTGAAATTGCATAGCCGCTAGACCAGCTGTAAAGTAATTGATACCGCCACCCGCCAATTCGGCGGCTGTGGGCGCGACCTTGTGCGTATGAACCAGATCCACCATAAATTGTGCGCCTTCTGCCGCCTCCGGTGAATCGATCAGACAAGTGCGCCCTTCGTCATCATAGAGCCGTCCACCAGCCGCATAGATAAAGGACGAGGCCAGGTAGTCACCACCGTCGGTCAGAATGCCCCACTGTTCGCCATCGGGTTTGGTGAGAGCCTTGGCAATTTCCACAAAATCATCCAAACTCCACTGCTTACCATCCTCGCTGGGCGGGTAATCAATACCAGCGGCGTCAAAGAGATCTTTGTTATAGTAGATGCCATAGGTAGACTGGTCGTAGGGGAACCCCCACCAGCGATTCCAAACGGTGAAGCCCAGCGAAACCCCCTTGGCAAAGTCATCAACATTGACATCGGGATCTTTTTCAATAAAAGGGTTGAGATCCATCAACAATAATTCAGAGGCCATCGGAGGGACATGGGAGTCGCTAGCCATGATAATATCAGGCAGGCTGCCGGCCGCCGCGCCGGCCATCACCGTCGTAACAGTATCACCCCAATCGGCGAATTCCAACTTCATTTCCACTTCGGGATGTTCGGTCTTAAAGCGATCCAGACCAAGCTGCCAAGTGTGCATATCGCTCTCATTAAACCAATTCTGGAAGCGCAAGGTGACGACCTCACCGGCAGGTGCGGCTGCTTCACCGCCTTCCGCACCCGCCGGCGCTTGCTGACCGACAGGGGTGCAGGCTGCCAGGGTGAGAGCCCCCAGGGTTACGCCTGTAAAACGCAGGAAATCACGACGGCTGTAACGATTGTCTGAATGTGGACTATGCAGCGTATTCATCGGTTATGCCTCCTGAAAGCATGAGAGAGTTAGAACTGCGGTCGGACTTCATCTTGTTATATTGTCTACTGTGAAAACTCAATTTCAGTTACTGCGCCGATCAGAGCATGATTGTGGAGCATGGGGCGCGGTTAGTATAGCATGGGACAAAATCTTTTACAACCTGTCTAAAAATGAGGGGTGCGTACCACATTTTCGAGGACGCTCTAACAGAAAAATTGAGGGACACTCGACTCGACCCCCCAAAATGATACTGCCCTCTAATTGAATAATCCCCCAGCCGCTGAGGCGGCTTCTCGTTGTCAGCAGGCGATTTTAATCGTCTGAGCGAATAAGACGGTAGTATCCAAAATGGTACGCACCCCAAAATGGCGGATGCGTCCGCGAGCAAGGGTTTGCAAATTTCTTACACCTCCTGGTATGCTTGTAAAAAAACACTGTCACAGCAAGAGAAGACAATCTATGACCCTACCCAACCTGGCCGCCCAGGTCTACACGATCCGTGATTTTATCAAAACCGCCAGTGACTTTGCTGCCAGTATGGCAAAGGTGCGTGCAATTGGCTACACCGGCGTCCAACTCGATCTGGAGCATCACCCCGACGTGCCGGCGGCGGCCATCCAACGCGCCTGTGCTGACGCCGGCCTCACCATCTGCATCAGTCACTTTGGCTATGATCTTTTTGAGACTGAACTGGACGCCATCATCGAACGCCAGCAGATTTGGGGCTGTAACCAGACGGCCATTGTTGCCATGCCCCGGCGCTATCACGCTGACGGCGCTGACGGCTACCGCCGCTTCGCCGCCGCGGCCACCGCCATTGGGGAACGATTGGCCACCGCTGGCATCACCCTCAGTTACCACAACCACAGCTTTGAGTTTACCCGCTTTGGCAACCAGACCGGCCTTGACATTATTTTTGACGAAAGTGAGCCCCGCTATCTCCAGGCCGAGCTTGACACTTACTGGGTGCAACATGGCGGCGGCGATTCGGCCGCGTGGATCCGGCATGTGGCTGGACGAATGCCGGTGGTCCATTACAAGGATATGGCCATCCTCCCCGATGGCGCGCAAGTTTTTGCTGAAGTGGGCGAGGGCAATCTCAACTGGCCGGCCATTGTGGCGGCCACGGAAGAGACCGCTGTGCCCTGGATTGTGGTGGAACAGGACCGCTGTCGCCGCGACCCCTTTGAAAGCTTAGCCATGAGTCACCGCTACCTGCAACAATTTAGCGAGTAAATCACCCTCTATTACAAGGGTGCGTACCACATTTGGGGGCTTACTCTGGTTAATGAATTTTAGTTGCTTGACCAGCCCCCAAAATGGGACGCACCCCTATTACAAGGTCCAGAAGGAGTGAAGGATGGAAACGTCGGTCAAACACATGGATTTGTCAATGCTGCCCCAGTTGGTCAACCTCAGCGATCCGCAGATTTCACCGGATGGCAGCAAGGTTGTGCTTGTCCATTCTATGCCGAACTTTGCCCAGAATCGCTATGAGAACAAGCTGATCCTGATTGACATTGCCACAGGGAACCAGCAGCCATTGACCTATCACCGCCCGGAGGTGGCCTATCCCCGTTGGTCGCCGGAAGGTGATCGTGTTGCATTCCTCGCCAAAGGGGAAAACGAGAAGACCCAGATCTTTCTGTTGTCACTTGCGGGCGGCGAAGCACGGTGTCTCACGGCCACAAAACAAGGTATTAGTTCGTTTGTGTGGCGGCCGGATGGCAAGGCAGTAGCCTTTGTGACAGAAGATGAACCACTGGCGCCAGAGCAACAAGCGCCGGAAGCAGACGCTAGCGGGGAACAGCATAACAAATCCTTCGCGGTGGGCGACCATGACTATCTGGCCACAGCCGCACCGCAGCCGGCGCACATCTGGCTTATCTCTCTGGACGACGGCGCTACCAAGCGCTTGACGGCTGGGACGGAAGGGGTGATGCGCGCTGCTACAGGTGGTCGCGAGCCACTGGCTTGGGCACCGGATGGGACGCGGCTGGCCTACACCAGCCAACCCCGTCCCCATTCAGGTGAGGTCGGTCGTGGGTCGCTCAAGTTACTTGAGGTTGAACACGAACGCGTGCAAACACTCGTACCGGGACCTACCCATCCCACGTCACCGACCTTTTCACCCGATGGTCAGTATCTTGCTTATGCCCGTCCGCAAGGCGCGAGCCAGGCATGGCATCCCCACGCCATTTATGTCGCCCCGATTGGTGAAGGGCAGGAAAACGCAGGGTCAAGTATAACCGATGCACTTGACCGCACCTTTTATGAAGCACGCTGGCTACCGGATGGCCAGGCGTTGCTGCTCTGCAGCGTCGACCATACGCGCACCTCGCTTTGGCAACAGCCATTGACAGGAAATGCACGTCGGCTGGAACTTGGTGCTATCCACCCGAACGAGGGTTCCGCGAATGTGGGCGGCGATGGCGCAATCGTCTTTATCGGCAAAGAGGCGCAGCGACCGGCTGAACTCTATTACATGGCTTCTACCGACGCACAGCCACGCCAGCTCACCGACTTCAATGCAGCCATTGCGGCGTTGACATTGGGCCAGGTGACCTCGCTTACCTGGCAGGGACCGGATGGCTTTACTGAAGATGGCGTGCTCATCTACCCGTCGGATTTCACAGAAGGCAAACAATATCCGCTGGTGCTTATGCTGCATGGTGGCCCCATGGGCGCCACGACCGAGGCCTTTAATCTGCTTGCTCAGCTCATGGCCGCGCGCGGCTGGATCATGTTTAGCCCCAACTATCGAGGCAGCAGCAACTTAGGCCGCGCCTATCAGACCGCGGTCATCCAGGATGCGGGCGATGGCCCAGGGCGTGATGTCATGGCGGGCTTGGCCGCGGTCAAGCAACTGGGCATCGTCGATGAAAGCCGCATTGCTGTCTCGGGCTGGTCCTATGGCGGTTATATGACCACCTGGCTCATTGGCCATTACTCTGGGTGGGCCGCGGCAGTGGCCGGGGCGGCGGTCACCGACTATGCCGATTCCTACTACCTCTCCGATTTGAATGTGATCTTTGGCGGTGGCTTTCACGAACCGCCGTGGAGCGAGCAGGGGGCGCAGATCTGGCGCGAACAGTCACCTATTACCTATGCGACCAAGATTACCACACCAACCTTGATCCTTTCCAACACCGGCGATCTGCGCGTACCCATTACCCAATCCTACAAGTTGTACCACATTCTCAAAGCGCAGGGCGTCGCCGTCCAGTTTATCGCGTACCCGCTGGCCGGCCATTTCCCCGGCGACCCCGTTCACCAGCGCGATGTGTACCGGCGTTGGCTCGATTGGATCGAAAGACATTTTGACTAGCCCATATAATACAGGCGGTATGTGGTATACTTGTATATAGCAGGAAATTAAGAATTCTAGAAGGAATGCGCCACGATGGAACGAACGCTTTCGATCAAATTGCCAGAGCCTGTCTTTCAAAAAGTGCAGAGTGCGGCAAACCATACCCACCGCACAGTCGACGATATTATTGCGAGTACACTGAATGCCGCCTTTGTTGCCCCTTCTAACCTTCCAACTGAGTTAGCAAATGAGCTTGCTGCGATGCACCAGGCAAAAGACAGTCTCCTATGGGAAGCGCTTAGGCCATTTGTAACTTCGGCTCAACGGGATCGGCTACAGAGACTCAATGAATGGTCAAATGAACGGAAACTTACAGAAGTAGAACTTGAAGAACAGAGGCTACTCCTCCTCGCACACCAGTTCTATTTTGCGCAGAGCACAGGCGCTTGCGATTTTGACACTGCGCGGTTACACAGTGTCTGACGAACAGCTTTTACAGACACTGATGTAACCTATGCCGACCTCTATCTCACCTTCGCAACATCAATATGTCCGTGAGCGTGCACACTATCTGTGCGAATATTGCCAAACAGCCGAATTATTGACTGGTTTAAAACATAGTAGCTCATCACCCACCGAAATACGAACAGGGTAATCATCTTTAGCTTTTTCAGAGGAGCTTAGTCTAGACAGAGAATAAGTGTCTAATTGTGCGTAAATGTGTTCACGGAGGGAGGTGTGGATGAAAGTCATACGCGCCCATAAAATTCGGTTGAATCCAACGGTGGAACAAGCCGAATTCTTCCGGCGGTGTGCGGGAGTCGCACGCTTTGTCTACAATCATGGGCTGGCCGAATGGAAGCGCTTGTATGATGAGGGGGAGAAGCCAACGGCATTGCTGCTCAAAACGCGCTTCAATGGGTACAAACGAGAGGCATTCCCCTTTGTGCTGGAGGTTCCTAAGGATGTGGCGGAGGGGGCATTTGCGAATCTGGGACAGGCGTTCAAGAACTTCTTTGCTGGGGTGAAAGGGGAACGCCCCAAGCTGGGCTATCCCCGCTTCAAGTCGAAGAAACGGAGTAAGAGCAGCTTTCGCCTCAACAATGACAAGTTTCGGGTCGATGGGCACTGGTTGAAGGTCCCCCGGCTCGCTACCTTGGTCAACATGGCAGAAGCATTGCGTTTCGCAGGGCGCATCCTTTCGGGTGTGGTGTCGGAACAGGGGGGGCAGTGGTTCATCTCGATTACAGTGGAGTTGGAGGCTGCGCTACAAAGGCAACGCGATGTTTCCACCGTTGCGGCAGTTGGGATTGACCTGGGGGTGAGGCGGCTGGCGACGCTGTCGGATGGCACACACGTTGAGAACCAAAACGTGCTGCGTGCCATGCTGAACAAGCTCAAGCGGCTCAACCGCGAACTCGCGCGCAGACAACCGGGCAGCAATCGCTGGTGGCAGACGAAACGGAAGCTGCAACGCCTGCATGCGCGAATTCGGAACCAGCGACTGGACTTCCTCCACAAGATGACCACGCGCATCGCGCGGACTTATCGGCTGATCGGAGTAGAGGATCTCCATGTCGCTGGTATGGTGCGCAACCGGCGGCTGGCACTGTCTATCACAGATGCGGCCATGAGCGAAATCGTGCGTCAACTTCAATACAAGGCAGCTTGGCTTGGGGGAACTGTACAGCAGGTCAGCCGTTTCTTCCCTTCCTCCAAATTGTGCAGCAGTTGTGGCGCACTCAACCCGCATTTGACGCTCCAAGACCGACAATGGCACTGTCCTGCCTGTGGCGCCAACCATGAGCGGGATTTCAACGCCGCCGTGAATATCGAACGCGAGGCGCTACGCCTGGCCTCACTTTAACAGGCGTCGTCGCAGCAGTGGCTACGTTGAGACGTTAAACGCACGTGGACAACATGTAAGACCGCGCTTCGCTCCTTGTTTGCACGCAAGCAGGAGTGGCGGGTGACTCGTCATCCGTAGTGGCAATGTTGGTTGAAGCGTGAACGACTATTGTTTTCATTTGATAGGATTTGCACACATTTGAACACAAGAAAGGTAGCAGAAAATCGCATATGGGCATCTACGAAGAGTTCGGTGTACGTCCCATTCTCAATGCAGCCGGTGCGGTGACGCGCTATGGTGGTTCGGTCATGGCGCCGGAGGTGCTAGAGACGATGCGTGCTGCGGCGCAAGAGTTCTGTCTGTTGGACGAACTACACGAAAAGGCCGGTGAACGCATTGCCAAGCTGTTGGGCGTTGAAGCGGCCTATGTCACCTCCAGCGCGGCCTCCGGGCTGGTGCTGACCGCCGCAGCCTGTATGAGCGGCAGTGACCCGGCCAAGATCACGCAACTGCCTGACACCACCGGTATGCGCCACGAAATTCTTATCCAGAGCGGCCATCGCATTGCCTACGACCAGGCCATGCGCGTCGCCGGCGCCAAATTGATTGAGATCACCGATGACGGGACACCGCCGGTGGCCGCCATGCAAGCCGCCATCACCCCCAAGACTGCGGCCATCTTTTACCTGGCCCGCGTGATGGACGCTCCGGCTTCGATCCCCTTTGACCAGGTGGTGACCATGGCCCATGCCGCCGATGTGCCGGTGATTGTCGATGCGGCGTCCGAATGTCCGCCACTGAGCACCCTCACTCGTTTTACCGAGGCCGGCGCCGATTTGGTCATCTTTAGTGGCGGCAAGAGCATTATGGGCCCCCAATCGACGGGCATGATCCTGGGGCGCAAAGATCTGGTCGCGGCCTGCGCGGCCAATGGTGTGCCCTTTGCCGCAGTCGGCCGGCCCATGAAGGTGAGCCGGGAAGAGATTGTTGCCTTTGTCAAGGCACTGGAACTCTATCTGGCGCGTGATCACACGGCGGATCAGGCGCGCTGGGAAAGTCAGTTGCGCGTGATCGAAACCGCCTTAGCCGACATCCCCCAGATCACGTTACGCCGCCTGCCGCTCACCCAGACCTATACCGTACCCCAGCTTGCCATCCGCCCAGAGCCGACGCTGGGCCTGAGTCGCGATGAAATTGCCGTAGCCCTGCTGGCCGGCGAACCCCGCATTGTGGTCGGCCAACACCAGACGGCCGACAGTGTGGTGATCAACCCCCATATGTTACAGGCAGGGGAAGAAGAGATTGTGGCAGAACAATGTCGGATGGTGTTGTTGAGGTAAGGGCGCGCACCTTTGCGATTATCGATCCCTACCAATCCCAATGGATCGGCGTGATACTCGCTTTATTATATGGAGATCAGAGGATTCGGCGAGGCCATCAAGCGATGAGCGAAACGAGAGCGAATTCGGATAGTTGCTCCACCGGCTGCGGCGAGGGCACGATTTGACCCAGGAAGCATCGGGGCAGGCGGCCAGCGCCGACCTTCGCGCTAGCTCGCCGCCCAACTCGCCGATGTGCCGGCGTTAGCCAACGCCGAACGGCGCGCGTTTCTGCGCGCCGCCCGCCAGGAAGCCAGCTCGACTGATGCACGCCTTCGGGACGCTGTGGCTGGCCTTCGCCTTACACTAGGCGGGCCTACGACCGTGCCCTGGCGCTCTTCAACGGTGGAAGCTGATCTCTGCGAGCTGCAGGAACAGCTTCAGATCTTGAATCTCGTCTTCACCCTTGGCAGCGTGCTAGGGGTGATTGTTGCCGGGCGCGTTGCAGGCTAAGTGGCCAGGCCTTCTAACTGATCAACTATACCGACGAGCGCCAGGAAGTATCATTTTGTACAGGAGTAAAATGGTACTTCCTGTGCTGCTCGTGAGTATAGGAAGAAAAGCGTTATCCCCGGCGCGGTCTCTTCCATCGACACACGCTGGATCGCAGCAACACAACTTGAGGAGAAACAAGATGTCCAACAGCATGGCCCTCTATGTGACAATCGCCATCTTTACCGGCGCGCTGGGCGCCATCCACGTCCCGATCAACGGCGCCTTGGCCGTCCGTATTCAATCGACGGCCGTCGCAACCTTCATCTTCTACGGGGTCGCCTTTCTGATCATCGCTGTCGTCACCCTGCTGACCACCGAGCGGGAGACGATCTACCAGCTAGGGCGCGTGCCGATGTGGCTCTATCTGGTGCCAGGGGCCATTAGTGTGTTGGTCGTCGGTTCAAGCACCTTCCTGATACCGCGTCTTGGCGCAGTCAACGTCTTCGTCCTCACCGTCTTCGCGCAGACTACGGTGCGGGTGGTGATCTCGCACTACGGGTGGCTGGCATCGCCCGTGGACCCGATCACCGTCCCGAAGCTCGTTGGGGCCGCCCTGGTGGCGATCGGAGCGGTTCTCGTCATTCGCTTCTGATGCGCCGGGTAATAGACATTATCTCGATTTAGCAGAGTATGCGACAAGATGACGAGATGACAGGATGAAACGACAGCGGTCATCTTGTCTTCCTGTCATCCTGTCACACAAGTGCAAAACAAATCGGAATAAACTCTACTATACTCTCGACTGCCATAGATGAGAATAAAAACACACCAAATACACGAGCGCGCTATTCTCATCTATGAGCGAGTCGAGTATATATGCAGGGACCAATCAGCACCAACGTTTCCGGTTTTTGCAGATGTTGTTTCAGTGCGCGTTTGAGCGCAGTGAGATCCTGTTTGCCGATGAGATTTTGGGCCAGGAGGCGATCACTCCAGTTGTGGGCAAAGTCCGGCAACACCTTAGCGTCCGGCTAGCAAGGGTAAGACAACATGTAGCACAAGATCGGCGCTAAAGTGAGAGAGCATTGCCGCCTCTAGGCCAAAGGTCCAGTAGAACCAGCCAAAGGCGAGGCCACCGAGCCCATTGAGTACAATTGCGCGCGTGATCACCAGCGTATCCAACGGCAAGCCAGCCGCGACCGTAGCCGGCAAATGGCCAAGCCCAAACAAGACGGCCGCGATAACGTTGGCAATCCACAGCACCGTCAGGCCGGGGCGCCCCGTGGCGGTGCGGTTGACGAAGCGCCCGATCCACGCAAACAGCGACAGCACAAAGAGCCGTAGCAGGATCTCCTCAGTCACGCCGCCATAAAACGAGGCCAGGAAGCCCTGCCACGCCGGCGCGGCGAGCGTCGGTGGCTCGCTCTGGCCTAATCGGGCCAACTCCGTCGCCAGCCGGGGGGCAAAGACCATTTGATCGAGCAGTACAATCGCGATGCCGGCAAGCAGGCCGACAACAATAGCGGGTGCGACAAAGCGGCGCACCCGCGCCCAATCCGGCTGGCCAGCTAACCAACTCTCCAGGAATGGCAACCCCAGCCCGATCCGCCCAGCAATGAGCAACCCTAGGGCAGCGATGATCCCATAGAGGACCGTGGTCTGCGCCCATTGCAGCGGCAGCAGAACGGACAACGGCAAGGGCAACTGCATGTTCTGCAGACTATGCGCCTGTAAGGACAGGGTATAAGGGGTAACGAATATGACACTCACCAAAATGGCCGCCACTAAAATACCCCAAAGCCGCCAGTTAAACGGTTTGTGTGTAGCAGCGCCAGATAATCTGTTGTTCATCAATCTGCGGTCCTATCGTTGGGTGCGTGCCACAAACGAGCCCTGCGGGTGCTTCGCCCCATTTGTAGTACGCACCCCCTATTGTTTTATGCCTTGACTCATTTCTGCCCATCGACAAAGACGACACAAGATCCACGGAAGCACACATTGTCACTGTGCACATCCCTGTGTAAGAGCGTCGCCCCTTCGGTCACAATATTCTGTTCAGCAAAAATGAAGGCATCCACTGTTTGCTGATATCATTTATTGACCATCCTTCTGACATCGTCCCTATCTAGCAAATCCAGACTGCCGAGAGCTGCCAAACACCCAAGTTCCGCTAAACTGACGACAAGAACTTATCCTGCGCTTGCAATCAAAACAAGAGTTTCTATCCAACAGAAATTCCTGTTTCGGCTAGAGCAGCTTATAAATGTATTGAACGCGTATACGTGCTATCGTGCTTGCAGACGGCACTGCATATCGATGTACGCGGCTTCGATCAGTTTCACCAGCGCCTTGGCATCGATCTCATCTTGGGGTCTGAGTTTCACGTGCCGCATAAACTTGCCCGTGCCCTCCAACAAGCCATCTGGATCGGCAAGGTCGGCACCACGGAAGAACCCAACATTGACGTGCGCTTTGAAGAGATTGACATAAGCGAATGCGGCATCATCGACACACACCGTTGGATGGCCATCATGTAATAACTCGCAAACATCGTCTCCGCAACCGCGCATGATTTCAAACCAGTACTGCGCAATCTCGCCCAATTCACCTGAATGCTCACGCATCCAAATTTCAATTACTGGATCGCGCCTAACCGCACTGGGAAAGCGCAAAAGTTGGTTCATGATCCTTACTCCTTCAAGTGCCTGTTAGGGTGACCAGGTGACACTAAAAGTGGGGAACCTTCAGCGTTTCCGTCAGATACCGGCAGTTGATGCCGATCTTGTCGTCAACCGACCCTTCGCCTTCGTTCGGGCGGGGCGGATCGAGGTCGAGGGTGATCCACCCGTTGTAACTGCGCTCCTGTAACAGGGTCCAAATCGCGGGATGATCGACGCCACCGGCCCCCAGATCCTTGTAGAGAATCTCCGCGGCGTGCATCTCCTTGGTCGGTGTCGGGCCGGTATAGCCGCGATAGGACGCCTTCGAGTCCTTCCAGTGGATGGCAGCCAGGCGGTCATAGTAATCGGCGATCAGCTGCACGGGGTCGCCGCCGCCGAGGTTGAGCTGCGCGGTGTCGGGAATCCAGGAGACGATCGCCGGGTCGGTCTGATCGAGCAGGGCGCGCACTTCCTCTGGCCGCTCGATTGGTCCCCAAATATGGGGGTGGGGTGCGATGGTTACCCCCATCTCCAGCGTGCGCTTGCCGAGTTCGGTCACGGTTTCTGCAATTGCTTTGATATCCTCGGCGGTTGTTCCGTGATCCGGTCGGCTCCCCATGTTGATCTTGAAGTGGGTGCAGCCGAAGACCTTCAGAAAATCGCGGCAGAAGGCAACGTGATCGGCGACGGTTTCCTCTCGCTTTGATCGGTCGATGAACTCCGTCGATTGACCAGGTCCGCCGTTCGAGGCGGTAATGAGCCGAATTCCGTACTCATCGAGGAGTTCCTTTAATGCTTGCGGTTTGTCGAGCCAAGCGGTCAGGTGGCCGCGGTACGGCTCAACGCCTGGTAGACCGTATTTGGCGATCAGTTGGATGGATTCCAGGGTGAAGGCGCCGAAAATGGCGCCGCCCATTGCAAAGTGGATATTGGACGACATGATGATCTCCCGTTCAGTGCTGTTGCATATGTGGATCACTTTGTTTGTAAAGGCCGATATTGATATTGCCCCATAGACCTCAATATACCGCACTTTTGGCGCCTGCCGCAAGCCGTTGTTAGGAGAGTGCGTACCACAGCCGACCCCTGCTCCAAGCCAGGCCAGAGACGTATTATCTTATCCTTCCTTTGCGATTGCTGTCAGCCTTCTGCTATCCCTTGACGTAAGACAACTTCTCCGCGACTTTTCCATCCTGCACGCGGAAGATATCAACGCCACGGACATGGCCACGCTTGCCATCTTGCTCAACCCACTGATAGCGCCAGCGAACGACTGCGCGATCTTGCGCCGCAAAGGTATCCTCAGCGGTGAAGGTCGCCTGCGGGGAAGCAGCAAAAAACTGCTCCCAGAAAGCCCGCACCGCGGCTTGTCCCTCATACCGCTCACCATCTGGCGGCGGGGATGTGTTTTCGAATACGCAGTCTTCTGTCATGGCCGCCATGACCGCGTCAACATCATGGCGGGCAAAGGCATCATTGAAGCGTTGAATCGCTTCACGCGTCGCTTCCGTTTGTTTTGCTTCCTGCGCATAATTAAGCATAGCTGATGACCTCCTAAAACTTAGATTCGCCTCGGATGCTCGTCAATTCGCTCGCTATCCTCCCAGTTTAACGGATAACTTTATAAGACAAAGCGCGGATTACTGGGTTTAGCCAATTTGGACGTCCACGTTTGAGGCGCCGAGAAAGTGCCCCAGGTGCCGCGCTTCTTCATGTATTTCATCAGTAATGAGCTGCGGTAGAGTTTCAAAGTTCGCAACCTCAATATGGAGGCGATCCCCCTTCTGCGCGTGTTTCCAAACCGCAATGACGCGGCCGTCTACTAGAACGACGGGGGCGATCCATCCTTGCGGGCGGTAAACTTTTGGTTGGTTCGCTATAGCCACGAGGTGCGCCCGCGCCTTGTGCCCAAGGAGAAAGGAATCAAAGTATGGCAAGAGGCGGACCAGGGGACGCTCAAACTTAGCTTGAGTCAGTTCATCAAGATCCCCCCGCAGGGCTGAAGCCACCCAACCTTCCACATTGACCGCCGCCAAGTCCTCTTGCTCACGCGCCCAAATCTCACGCGCCTCGATCAGGGTTATGCCGCTCCACATGGCAAAGTCTGCGGCTGTCGCCGGTGCAAAAGCCCGCAAATACCCGCGTAAGAGTAAGCTTTCGGCTTGTTCCTGCGGGACATCCTGCCATTGCGAGACCCACGCGTCGGCGCGGACGAAAGTTGGTTCGTTCCCGCGATTGGGACCGTAGCAGAAAACCCCGCGTGCGGCCGCCAAATGCAGGAGATCTACGACTGGGAAGGTTAGATCACCAACCGGAACCGCAGCGACTTTCCGGCGGCTGCCCCAGCCACCGCCCTGGGTGGCCTGCATCTGTACGCCCAAAGTCCGGCTCACACGCTCGGCGATTTCCGGGCGCGTCCGTGGCTGATCCAACGCGTCGAGCGTCGCGGCGATGACCGCGTCCACGGTGTGAGCGGGCACGCCCTTGCCATGGGCCCAGCGGATCCCCTTTTCAGCACGCCGGGCAGAGCCTCTAACGAAGATCGCCAGCTGGTCGGCAGGCACCAGGAACAAGGTGCGACGCATGCCAGACGCTTTGACCAAGCGCCGTTCGCTGAGGGCTGCTTCGACATGGGCGAGCCGCAAATCCCCGACCCTTGTCCAAAGCGCGATCTGTGCGGCCGAGAGCAGTTGCGCTTGCGCGCCAGTCATGTCACGCACCACCGCTGTGAGCGCCTCCCTCGGCGCACGCGCCGAGAGGTGATGCCGTGCGAGTCGAAAAGCGACGACCTGGTTCCAGGTCACGGCAAAAGGTGTCGATTGGCGTGGTGACATAGTTGCCCTTTCAATTTCTTGCGGAGATCGCCCCGAACTGCACCGCAGCGATAGATGGGCGCGTATTTACGCCAAATCCAGCCTCGAAAATGGTGATGATCTCGGGGCTGCAAAGCGGCGCGGCTCCAGCGCCCTGTTGGTCGGCAAATCGACCATTCAGGGCGAGACCTTGCCTCATGACAGGGGCAGCCCGGTGGCTTGCTCGTGCAGCCAGCGCACGGTATCACCAGTTGGCGACGCGGGGAAGAGGTAATAGACGTCCATGTGGCCTGAACTATAACAGGCTTCGACCCATTGCGTGCTGCAGGTGCGGCAGCGGTAGAGCCGCATCCACTTCTCGTCGGACTGGGTGAGCAGCTCGGCATTGGCAATGATCACATCCCTATCCTGTGCACTGTACACGGCCTCGCGCACGCTTGCAAAGGAGTGTCGGAGCGCATCCTCACAGACACAAGTCGCCATAGCCTGACCAATTACTCCTGCAAGCCATCCCATGACCAATGTGGGATGCCTAAGTCCTCGGGTACGTCACCTGCGTCTTCGGGATACGCTGCCATTGTATTGGTCGTGGTCCATGCGAAATAGTCATGGAGCGCGCGCCGGAGCCGCGGATCGCGCAGCTTGACATCATCCAGTGCACGGTCGAAACACTCGATGGCGCGGCGGTCCATCTCCTCATGAACTCCGTTACCGCTGTGCATCCGCACCACCGACGACTCGCTGCCGAACTGTGCGCTGTAGGTCGGCGGACCACCCCACGCTTCGCCCCAGTAAGCTGCAAGCCGTTCCGTGTGTTGTGGATGAAACCCGTGGCTGAAGGCGTGCGCGACGATCTCGTCGGCCATGACCTGTTCGTGCCAGGCGCGCGCAAGATTCAGAACACCTTCGGCGCCGCCGAGAGCTTCGAATAGGGTAACTGCTGGCATCACTCCTCCTTTATATACACCATCAGCAGCTACGGATTCTCAGATGCTGGCGCTACGGACAGTGCAGCTTTTCAATGGTTTCTACAGCCGCTTCGGTCTTTGCTCCGCGCTCAAGCCCGGGCCAGTCCGGCGCCACTGCCACCACCTTCTTGCCCTTCGGTCCGATTTCCAGCGTCACTCGCATCTGATTTGCCATGGCGTCTCCGCATAGCGTGTGCTAATGGTTTGGGCCACGTCGGGCCAGGTCATTGACAGGACCTGGCGCTTGCGATTTTACGGGCGCCCGCAAGGGGATGCACCCTACGGATCTGGGTAATTTAAATTCTGGAACCGCCTAATTAATGCCGAACGCCAGCTTCAGGCGCACTTCATGTCGGATATCAGCTATTTTTAGAACAGGTAACATGCCTAGCGGCACCGATAACGATGAAAATCGCTGCTGCTGGCTGGCCAACAGCTTTCAGCCAACAGCTAGCAGCTATTTACATATCAGACATTCTGATTTTGTTTGCAATTTGCCTGTTGATCAGTATACTGGTTTTCAATTCGCTGTCAACTAGAATTTTGCGAACGTCTCGCCTTTTCAGCAGACATAGTGCTCTACTCAACGCGCAAAACCATCCCTTGTCTTTACTCCATCTTCACCCGCGCCGGCTCGCGCTGATTGAGGCCAAAGAGCAGGTCGGCGTCATTGAATTTGTCTTCCAGGAAGCGGCCATGAATGATCAGCTTTTGGGCGTCGTCGCGGTGGATGTCTTCGACAATCTCTTGCATCTCTTTGTCAAGTAGGTCAAGCTGTTCGCCTAGGAGTTGGCGCGCAGTCTTGCCATTCTTGACCGGGTGCAGATTGGCAAAGGCCGGCGGCAGGTTCAGATAGTTCTGGAGCGCTTCGGACAGATAGTCGAGCACGGTCTGGCGAATGACATGGATATTGTGGTCGGCGCTGTTGATGTCGGCAATTTCGGGTAGGATGGAGAGGATCGATTCCTGTATCAATGGCGCAGAGCGCCAGCTTCTCCTTATTGCATGTAGAAAGCGGGATACTGCAGTATTGCAAGATATTCTGAATTTATTATAATGAGTATGGACGTATTTTGTTTGAAAATAAACGGACGAATTGTCGATGTTCTTCTGCCCTGCTTGAACAAAATCGGGAAATGGTAGGATGAGTAACAAATAATTGGTTTTGACAATAGTTTTTGAAACTTAGCCTTGAGGGCAACGTACTGGTTATATGAGCGATGCTATACACTATCAGCCTGATTGCGGTTTGATCCTAACAAGCTTACATTAACAATAGATTAACACAATAATCGGTCAAAAACCACAATGCTTACATAAGCTAAATCAAAGCATAAACAAATTATGGCAATTTAGAATTCAATGATATAGAATTTAACTACGCTCATAGGAGCAAAGAGGTGAAATCGTTGCGAATGCTAAAGAAAAGACAAGGGGTTTCACCCAGCGGCCTCTATGCGCCATTCAACTATGTCACATCACGCGCAGGACCCTAATAGCGAGCGAACTATGCAACGCATTCTGATTCTGATGAGCCGCACCGGCGGCGGTCATAAAGCCAGCGCCGAGGCCCTGAAGTTGGGCTTCGAGCAACAATTCCCTGGGCGTTTCCAGATCGACACCGTCGATCTGTTGATCGATCACCTGGTGCCGCCGCTCAACCAACTGCCCAAAACCTATGGCGTTGTGGCCAACCGGATGCAGTGGCTGTGGCGCATGTTGTGGGCGACGGGCAACTATCCCAGCGCCACGCGCCGGCTGATGGATGAACTGGCTTGGCTTTCCGAGAAAAAGGTGACTCGCCTCTTTGCCCATCGTGCGCCGGATCTGATCGTGTCGGTGCATCCGCTAGTCCATGAACTGACCTTCCGTGCGCTGCGTCGGCTAGGACGCCCTATTCCCGTAGCTACTGTTGTCACCGACTTGGCTTCGACGCATCCGCTCTGGTTCCATCCCCAGGTGCGCGCCTGTTATGTCGCCAGCGATGCGGCCTATTTCCATGCGTTGGCGTCCGGTCTGTGGCCCGACCAGGTGCACAAACTGGGCTTGCCTGTGCGTCCTTCGTTTGCCACTGCGGCAGTGGCGTCCAGCACAACGCTGCGCAGCCAATTACAGATGCACCCCACCTTGCCGGCAGCCTTGCTCATGGGCGGCGGCGATGGTATCGGGCCAGTGGCCGAGATTGCCCACCAGGTAGCCCGCCGACTCAGTATCACCGGTAAGCCCCAGGGGCAATTGACGGTGATCACAGGGCGCAACCATTCTTTGTATGAGCAACTGGCGGCGCGCCCGTGGCCCATCCCCACGCAGATTTTAGGTTTTGTGGATAATGTGGCCGAGTGGATGATGGCCAGTGACTGTCTGATTACCAAAGCCGGTCCGGGGACCATTGCCGAAGCGGCCATCTGTGGCCTACCGCTGCTCCTAAGCGATTTTATTCCGGGGCAAGAAGAGGGCAATATTCCCTTTGTTGTGGAAAATGGCGTTGGTCTCTTTTTACATGAACCAGCCGCCATTGGCGCCCAAGTGCGGCGCTGGTTCACCACTGACCGTGATCAGCTACAACAGATGCGCCAACAGGCAAAGCGCTTGGGACGCCCTCAAGCCACCGTCCAGATTGTAACTTCCCTGGCAGATCTGTTGACCCACCCCACCCCAACCACGCTCTATCCGCAGATTAGAACGCTGCCGCCACTCCGGACCCGCCGCAAACAGCCGCTACGTCTCTAGCTCATTTGGTAGCTAAAAATTTGAAGTTTCAGAGCAAGTTTTTTTCTGAATACGAATTTCCGCGCCCGAATTCTTGTCGCTTTGAGACGAAGCTTCGTTAGTAGTTTGCCCATATTTTTCCCAGGATAAGAAACCAGGTTTCTCTGAGAAACCTGGTTTTTCGCGCCCATCAACACACGCTTTTTCCACAAAACCACACGTTCAACACACGCTTTTTGCCGCAAAACCACACGTTCAGCACACGATAGGTTCATATAATGAGATCAGGTGCAAGTCAAACATGTAACTATAGAAATCAGATAGTGATTGTTCAGGAGGATCTCATGTTATTGCGTAGCTTTTTTGATGCAAAGCTGGCCCAAAACTCCTATTTAGTGGCGTGCCAGGCGACGGGGGAAGCCATCGTCATTGACCCAATTCGTAATGTGGAGATTTATTTGCGAGCCGCTGCTGCAGAGGGGATTCGCATTGTGGCCGTGACAGAAACCCACATTCACGCCGATTTTGTCTCGGGCTGCCGCGAACTCGCAGCCCGCACAGGCGCCATGCTCTATCTGTCGGCTGAAGGTGGTGCAGCGTGGCAGTATGGCTACGTCAACGACTATCCACACCGTCTGCTGCGCGATGGTGATTGCTGGCAACTGGGCAATCTGCGCTGGCAGGCGCTGCATACGCCCGGCCACACACCGGAACATATGTCGTACCTGTTGACCGATGGCGCGGCAACCGATCTACCAATGGGCATCTTTAGCGGGGACTTTGTCTTTGTCGGCGACGTGGGACGTCCTGATCTGTTGGAAACGGCGGTTGGCGTCAAGGGGAGCAAAGAGGGCGCCGCCCGCACGCTCTTTCAGGCGCTGCAGCGCTTCCAACAACTGCCCGACTATGTGCAGATCTGGCCGGCGCACGGGGCCGGCAGCGCCTGTGGCAAAGCACTGGGCGCCGTACCATCCAGCACAGTTGGTTATGAGCGGCGGGTGAATTGGGCTTTCCAGGTCAACAAGGAAGCGGACTTTATAGAGACCATTCTGGATGGCCAGCCCACCCCGCCCCGCTACTTTAGCGTCATGAAGCGCGTCAACCGCGATGGTCCATCCCTGCTGGCCGAACTGCCCAAGCCGCCCTGCCTCTGCACCGACAGCCTCGTGGCGCTACAACGCACTGGCGTCACTGTTGTGGATACACGCGCCCCTACGAAGTTTGCCGCCGGTCATGTACCCGGCTCTATCAATGTGCCCTTTTGCGAGCGCAGCTTTATCACCAATGCCGGTTCATTTTTGGACGAAGAAACGCCCTATTATCTCATTATCGATAGTGCGGACGTGATGACGGCAGTCAGTGACCTGGTGCGCATTGGACTCGATCAAATCGCCGGCTACTTCTTGCCGTGGGTGGTCGATGAGTGGGCGCGACAGAGTGGTCTGCCATTGGGTGTCATCAAGCAAGTTACAGTGGACGAGGTGACAACGCAGATACAGGAGGGCAACCTACTGGTGATTGACGTGCGCAACGGTGGCGAATTCAAGAGCGGTCACCTGCCGCAGGCGCGCCACATAGCGCTGAGTCAACTAGCAGATTACATACACGAAATTCCTCGCGATCACCCCGTAGTCGTCCAGTGTAAAAGCGGCTTTCGCTCCAGCCTCGCCGCGGCCTTGCTTTGCAGTCAAGGGTACACCAATGTTGCCAATTTGAGCGGCGGCTACCAAGCGTGGTGTGCGGCTGGTTTGCCGACAGTTGATGAAAAGTGCAGCAAGGAAGTGCGCCAACGAGCCCCGCGTGGCAAGAGACCAGCTTCATCCAAAATGGTAGAAATGGAGAGCGATTTGCACAACACAGATCTGCCGTACTGGATGGAGATGAGCCATACGCCTGCCCCCAACGGCGCGTGTTGCAGCACCCCTACCCACACAAAGGAGGAGAATCATGTAGGCGATCACAAAGTAGAACTACTGTCCCCAGATAATGTGCGAACAATACGGCGGTTTGCTGACCGGAATCGAAGACATCGGCTACCCGCAAGACAGTGGAAACCCTCCGTAGCGCTTGTTTCACTATGAAATGTGATTTACCAGCATCGCTCAGTCTAGATTGTAGCTTGTACAGTTCGTTTTTTATATATTCAATTCAAACTTAAGGAGAGAGACGATGAACACGAATGGCGCCAATAACGGCTATGCACATCCCGAAATGCTTGTTGACACAGCCTGGGTGGCGAATCACGCTAATCAGCCCAACGTCCGTCTGGTGGAAGTGGATGTTGATACCAGCGCTTACGATCAGGGGCACATCCCCGGCGCGATCGGCTGGAACTGGCAGAGAGACACCCAGGAGCAGGTAGTGCGCGATATTCCTTCGCTCGAAAACTATGAGGCGTTATTGGAGCGGTCGGGGATTAGCAACGACACGACGGTCGTGCTCTACGGGGATAACAACAACTGGTTTGCTGCCTATGCCTTGTGGCTGATGAAATATTATGGTCACGATCACGTGCGTCTGATGAACGGGGGACGCCAGAAATGGCTGGCCGAAGGACGCGAACTAACCACTGCTGTGCCCCAGGTTGAACGTAGCGAGTACACCATTGGTCAAATTCACAACCACCTGCGCGCCTTGCGTCCCTTTGTGGAAGAGAGTGTCAACAACCAGGGACGGGCCCTGGTGGATGTGCGCTCGCCGGATGAATATTCGGGCAAGTTGCTGGCGCCGGCTAACGTTCCGCAAGAGGGCTCCCAGCGTGGTAACCATATCCCTGGCGCCGCCAACATTCCGTGGGCCAGCGCCGTGGGCCAAGATGGCGTTTTTAAATCACGCGCGGAATTGGCGGAGATCTACGGGGGCAAAGGCGTCACCGCCGACAAACAGGTGATCGCCTACTGCCGCATCGGCGAACGCTCCTCTCACACCTGGTTTGCGCTCAAATATCTGCTGGGCTATCCCGACGTGCGCAACTACGACGGCTCATGGACCGAGTGGGGCAGCAGCATCGGCGTGCCGGTGGTGAAGAGCTATCAGGGCTAACCGAGGTGACTGTCACTGTCCACGAGAAGCCAGATAACAATGATCTATCTTTGGGCAGTGACAGTCACCTCGAAGCTTCCGAATCGCGTCATAGGATTAGCTGCCAATTCTAAATGAACGTGTGGTCGTGACAACACCACGATCACACGCTCGCCACACGCGTTGACACACAATTCCACACGCCTCACACACGCAATCTTTGTATGCTGAATGTAGCACAACATTTTTCGGCTCTACATTGCTCTGGAGGAAAAAAATATGTGGTTTGAACAAATCATTGATCAAGCAAGCGGCTGCATCTCTTACATGATTGGCTCTACGGTGAGCGGCGAGTGTCTGGTTTTCGACCCCCTGTGGGATATTACGCCCTATCGGGAAATGGCCAAACAAAAGCGCAGCACCATCCGTTATATCATCGATTCCCACATTCACGCCGACCACGTATCGGGCGCACGGCGGTTGCAAGCGCAGTGTGGTGGGGAATTGCTGCTCCACCACCTGGCTGACGCCAACTACGCAGCGACCCGCCTTGCACACGGCGATACGCTGACCTTGGGGGAAGTTGCGTTGCAGGTCATGCACACGCCCGGCCACCGTCCCGAAATGATGAGCCTGCTCATTGCCGACCGGATGCGCAGCATTCACCCCTGGTGCATTTTGACCGGTGATTTTTGCTTGGTTGGTGATTTGGGACGGCCAGAGCTAGCGGCAACGGCGGCAGACGATGCGGAGCAACTCTTTGACCGCTCCCTCGCGCGGCTGGCCGAGTTAGAGGATTACGTCGAGATTTACCCTGGTCGGGTTACCGGCGGCAAGACAGTCACCACCGCTGGCTTCGAGCGGCGCTTTAACTGGCTGCTTCAACTGCGTCACGCTGCCCACTTTGTGGACGAGATCACCCTTCAACCGCTGCGGTTACCGGCCAATGCGACCAATATTGTCGCCATCAACCAAGGCCAACAGCCCTTGACCATGGGTGAGCCGACGGCGCCCGCCCTGTTGCCCGCTGCGGTTGTGCAAGCCCTGGCCGTCGGCGTGCTTCTGCTGGACACGCGTATAGCGGCACGCTTTGCAGCCGGTCATATGCCTGGCTCCTATCATGTTCCGATCGATGCTGCCAACTTTGCCGAATGGGTGGGTCGCGCAGTCTCCCCGGACCAGACCTTGCTCCTGGTCAACGAGAGTGACGCCGAGGCCAAAGCGGCCTTGCATAAGCTAGCCTTTTTGGGTCTCGATCGGCAGGTCAAAGGCATTGTCAGCGGTGGGTATAGCGCATTGACCGGCTTAGGGATTGTCCCGGCGCAACTGCCCCGCCTCACGGCGCAACAACTGCACAAGCGCCTCTACGGTCATGCCCAAAACCATACTGGACAATCGCGTCTACAAGTGCTTGACGTGCGCCAACGGGCTGCCTGGGAAAGCGAACACATTGCCGGCGCGCACCACCTGTATGCGCAAGCGCTTGCGGCGCAAATCACCACCCTGCCCCTGAGCAAGCAGAGAGCGGTTGCTGTTGTCTGCGACCATGGCGCCGTCGCCAGCATTGCAGCCAGCATCTTGCGTCACCACGGCTATCAACAGGTCTTTACCGTGATCGGCGGGATGCGCGCCTGGAATGCTGCACGGTTGCCGACCACCGAGAACGATGCACTGGACGACGCTGATCTGCTGGATGAACTGGTGTTACCGCGCGGCTGGTTGGCGCACGCTGACCATGTGCTGGAGCAGGGACTGGAGATGCTGCAACTGCCGATTGCCGGCAACATCCACGGTTTTCTGCCGACCTCCCCACCTGCATCCACAGATTGGATCTCCCTTAACTAGATTAGATTGAAGCTAGGGATAAAACCCTGCAACCACATTCATACAACGTTCATAGTACTACAACGAGACTTAAAGGTGACTGTCACTGCCCACGAGAAGCCGGATCGCAATGATCGATCTGCGGGCAGTGACAGTCACCTGCAACCTGCCGAAATCTCGTTGTAGTAATAGGGGCGACAAACTAAAATTGCATCTCTTCTCAGAGAGAAAGCGCAATTTCAGCCGCATACCTGTATGAGTCTCAAACAAAGAGGAGCCATATGATGACCTATACTTCCTATCTCAATCGTTTCCGGCAAATTTTCCAAATCCTGACGCTGGCGCTCTTCGCTGCCGGTCTGTCCCTGGCGATGCCAGATCGCGTCCAAGCGGCGGGGCCGATCTGCACCGTCGATGACAACGCGCCGGCTGATTATGCAACAATCCAGGATGCGTTGGCCGACACCGGCTGCACCACCATCCAGGTGGCCGCCGGCAGTTACCACGGCACGCTGTCGACCCTAGGCAATCGACTTTCCATTTCGATCGACCGTGATGTAACGATTGCAGGCGCTGGGGTTGGCACGACATTTGTGACCAACACCGCCGCCAACATCAATGAGAGCGCCAGTGCGTTCAGTGTTGGCGCTGTAACCGTCACCATCAGTGATATGACCATTAGCGGCGACAGCCCTACCGTGGGCGGCGCCCTTCGCAATAGTGGCACGCTCACCCTGGCGCGTGTTGATGTGCGCGAGAGCATTGCTGTGGCAGGTGGCGGCATCTATAATGCTGCCGGCGGCAATCTGACCGCGATCGACAGCACGATCGCGCTCAATACGGCCACCGGTACGGCGAGCGCCACTGGCGGCGCCGGGATCTACAACCAAGGCGGCACAGTGACGTTGCAGAACAGTACCGTCACCGGGAATGGCGCCAATGCCAAAGCCGGCGGCATCTGGAACGGCGCCGGCGGCACGCTGACGCTGGAAGAGAGCACGGTGCGCGATAACACAGCAACCACGGATGGTGGCGGCATCTACAACGATGGCCAACTCACGTTGCGGCGCAGCACCTTGACTGCTAATAACACGCAACCGCCGTTTCTGCCGGAGTTTCCGGGATTGGGCATTGGCGGCGCCATCTTCAACAACGACAGTGGTGTCATCGACATGACCAACAGCACTGTCGTCAACAACCAGGCGCACACGGGTTCCGGTCTTCACAATCGGGGACAGGCAACCCTTACCCACAGCACCTTTGGGCGCAATCAAGTCCGTGCGTTGGGCAACGCCGTGAATATTACGGCGGTGGCTGGGCAGGTCAACGTGCGCGGCACGATTCTGACGACGGACAATCTGGATCCGAACTCGGCTTCGCCCAATGGCAACTGTGCGCGGAGCGGCGGCGCCATTACCAGCCTGGGCTACAACCTAACCGATGACAACTGTCTAGGTGGGGCAACTGACCTCAATGCCGTTATCCGGTTGGGGCCACTCCAGGACAATGGCGGTCCCACGCTGACGCGGGCGCCGCTGGCCAACAGCCCGGCCATCGACGCCATCCCAGCCGGCGAGTGTACGGTAACCAGTGACCAACGCGGTCTGCCGCGGCCATTTGGCGCCGGCTGTGAAATCGGCGCCGTGGAAATTGAAGCCCCCACCGCGCCGACCATCACCATCGACACGCCGGCGGACAACACACGGGTTAGTGCAGGTTCCGCCATTGTCTTGAGTGGCAGCGCCAACCACCCCGTCGACGGCGATCTCTCCGACAGCATCCAGTGGCATTCCGATCTGGCCGGCGCACTTGGCAGTGGTGCAACGATCAACGTCAATCTGGCCGTCGGCGTCCACACGATTACGGCACAGGTCACTAGTGGCGAAGGAACGACAGCCGAAGCGTCGATCACGCTGCTTGTCTGCGTAGCCGACGTGAGCAATGAAAGTGAATTAGCCACGGCCATTGCCTGTGCCAACGCAGCCGCCGGCGGGACAGAGACCATCGCACTGGTCAACGATATCACCTTGAGCACAGCCACCACGGCGCTCAACAATCCCAGCGGCACAACCATCCTCATCGACGGCAACGGCCACAGCGTTGACGGCGGTGGTCACGACTCCGTCTTTGTGATAGCGGCGAACACAACCGTGGAAATGCGCCAGCTTACCATCCAAAACGGGGGAGGCAACGGTGGCGCCGGCATCCGCAACGGCGGCGTCCTGACCCTGGTCGAGAGCACGGTCCACAACAACACGGTTTCCCCCGTCTCGGGCACCGCGGGCGGCGGCATTGCCAACAGCGGAATCCTAACATTGGTCCGCAGCACGGTCAGCGGCAACCGCGCCCCGGCGGCCGGCGGCATTATCAGCTTCGATGGCAGCAGTTTGACGGTCGAAAACAGCACCATCAGCGGCAATCAGGCCACAGCAGGCGGGGCCGGTGCACTCTGGATCATGGCCGGCGCCCAGGCCACCTTGCGCTTTGCCACCATCAGCGACAACAGCGGGGTGATCTTTGGTGGACTCTATAACAACGGGACACTTGACTTCGCCGGCACGATCATTGCCAACCACACCAATGGCGACTGCACCAATGACGGTGGCAGCGTGACCGATGTAGGCTTTAATTTGGTCGAAGACGGCAGTTGTATCAGTGCGAGCAGCAGCAGTGGCGGCGACCCACAACTGGGTCCGCTGGCTGACAATGGCGGCCCCACGCTGACCCATGCACTCCTAACGGGCAGCCCAGCCAGTGATGTGATTCCTGCACTGCCCACCTGTCCGTTGCCGATTGACCAACGCGGCGTGGCGCGGCCCCAGGATTTGGCCTGTGATATCGGCGCTGTTGAATGGCAGGCGCCCGATGAAGACAGCGATGGCGTTGCCGATGAGATCGAAAACGTCGCCCCCAATGGCGGCGACGGCAACCACGATGGTATCGCCGACAGCCTGCAGAATAATGTCGCCTCGTTGATCAGTCTGGTCAATGGCGGGTATGTCACGGTGGAAGCGCCCACGGGCACAACGCTCAGTGCGGTGTCGCCACAAAATCAGTTGTTCATCATCCAACCTAGCTATTTGCTGATCATCGGTACGGTCGGCTTCACACTGGAAGATTTGACGCCTGGCGCCGCCGTTGATGTGGTGCTCTATCTGGAGAATGCACCAGCCTACAACAGCTACTATAAATATGGCGCCACCATCGATGAGCCAACGGAGCATTGGTATGGCTTCAACTATGATGGCGTAACCGGCGCCGAACGGCAGAGCGACCGCATCATCCTGCACCTGCTTGACGGTGGCCGCGGCGACAGCGACCTGGCGGCCAACGGCGTCATCGTTGACCCAGGCGCCTTGGGCTTAGTCTCTAACACAGCCCCCACCATCACTGCCGACAATGCGACTGTGACGGTGAATGCAGGGACAACCGCTACCAACAGCGGCACCTTTGCCGATGCCGAGTTCGACACGGTAACCCTTAGCACCTCGGTCGGCACGGTGGTCGACAACGGCGATGGGACCTGGTCGTGGAGCTTCGCTACCGGCGGGCCGGTTGACAGTCAGACAGTCACCATCACCGCAGATGACGGCAACGGCGGCGTGAGCATAGTAACGTTCGACCTGGCAGTTGTCTACGCCTTTAGCGGCTTCTTTGCGCCGGCTGAGAATGCGCCAACGGTCAATGTAGTCAATGCTGGACAATCCGTGCCGATAAAGTTCAGCCTGGGTGGGGATTACGGTCTTGCGATTTTTGCCGAAGGGTATCCCGCTTCGCAGACGATGGCTTGTGGCAACAGCGGCAGCGGTGATCCCATTGAAGAGACGAGTACACCCGGCAGCAGTACGTTGCAATATGACCCCGACACGGGGATTTATACCTACGTCTGGAAGACGGAAAAGGCATGGGGGTCCAGTTGTCGCCAATTGATGATCCAATTTGCCGACGGTACCGAGCAAAGTGCGCTCTTCCAGTTCAAGGGCAAAGGTGCACAAGGTGCCGCGGTTGAGGAAGAATCGGCGGCAACGCAGATCTTTTTACCGCTCGTCACTCGGTAAGGTTTTGAAACTTCAACCTTGCTCCTATGGGCGAAGCGGTGAAATCGTACCAATTCTCATCGAGAATTGGTACGATTTCACCCGAAGATCTATAGGAGCCATTGATCGATATCGATCCGTGTCCAACATGCCCTGTGCTCATCGCAGTAATGTTGGACACGGTTTGTTTTGCCAACTATCTCAAACCAATCCACTACGCTGGTCACACGCTTCCACACGCTTTCATCGCTCAAAAAACACGCGCTGCACACGGTCACACGCTATGCTGAGATTGCAATAAAGCTTTACCCGCAAAGTCGCTTATCAATTCAACGTGAACAAATCGGCTATTCTTATTGATGTGTCAAGCCTATTTCAAGGAGACAAGACAATGAACATACTGCTACACTTTATCCAGAAGACACAGCTTTTCCCCGGTCGGCGCGGCTGGAGTACTCTCGTACTGGCCATGTTGCTGTGGGGTCTACTGAGTGTGCAGCCCGCCTACGCCGCAGAGATCAACGTACCCTGTGACACAGCAGGGCTTTACGCTGCCATTGCTACGGCGAACGGCAACGGTGCAGGGGATACCATTCACCTCACCGCCGACTGCACCTATACACTAACCGGCACAGCGCTTGAAGTAACTAACAGTTTGACTATCAACGGCAATGGCGCGACCATCGATGGTAACGCCCAAAGCCGCGTTCTCATCAATGAGGGTATTCTGACAGTGAACAATCTCACGATTACGGGCGGCGCAGCGTTGGGCCAACCGGGGTCCGGGTTTGAAAATGGCGGCGGTATCTTTAATAGCAGCACGATATATCTTTACGGCAGTACCGTCTCCGGCAACAGCGCAACCGGCAACGGTGGCGGCATCTTTAACCGCAGCACTGTAAATCTTTATGACAGTACCGTCTCCGGCAACAGCGCAGCTGGTGACGGCGGTGGCGCATGGAATGATGCCACCTTGGTGCTCCACAACAGCATCGTCTCCGGTAACACAGCAGGCGGTGACGGTGGTGGCGCATGGAATAAGAACCAACTGGATCTATTCGACAGCGTCGTCCGCCAAAACACGGCAAACCGTGGGGGTGGCTTCTTTGCTGCCAGCAACGCGCTCGCATACTACAGTGTCATTACGAACAACCATGCAGTGGCTGAGGGTGGCGGGATCTATAACCAAGCTGGCAGCTATCTCTACAACACCACGATCGCCGGCAATACGGGGACATTAGGCGACGGCATCTTCAATGCGAACCGTGCTTCGCTTATCAACACCACAATGGTCCACAATGGTGATCCGGCCACCCCAGATCTTTACAATCCAGGCATCGTTGATATGAAAATGTCCATCATCAGCAAGTGCCAAAATCTAGGGACTGTCACGGATAATGGATACAATCTCATCAGTGAGAACGATGGGTGTCTCAACGCAGCCACGAGCTTTTCCGCCGATCCCCTTCTCGAAGCGGTGCAAGACAGCAACGGCAACCTTCAATACTATATCCCGCAAGCCGGTAGCCCCATTATCAACCGCATCCCTGCTAACATCTGTGGTGGGTACGATCAGATCCGCACCCAGCGTCCCCAGGGCGCCGGCTGTGAGATCGGTTCCATCGAAATCATCAACGCGGCGCCGGACTGCTCTGCAGTGGTCGCCACGCCAGCTTCCCTCTGGCCCCCCAACCACAAATTCCAGCCCATTACCCTGAGCGGCGCCACCGACCCCGATGGTGACAGCCTGCGGCTGACCGTTACCGGCGTTATGCAGGATGAGCCGGTTGATGCGTCGGAAGCCGACGCGCGCATCATGGGTGGCGGCGTTGAGGTCCGTGCCGAACGCAACGGCAGCGGCAACGGCCGTGTCTATCACATTGCCTTCACTGCCGATGATGGCTTTGGCAATGCCTGTTCAGGGACCGTGCAAGTGGGCGTGCCCCATGCCAAGAACTCCACTGCGATCGATGACGGTCCACTCTACGATTCGTTGGTCGCCGTGCAAAGCAGCGCTGTACAAGCCCAACGGACGGAGCAAGTTTTCTTACCGTTGGTCAGCCGGTAATAACCAGAGAACTATGAAAGGACGAACCATGAACGCCACTTCTACACAAAAACGAACACATCGTGGGCGCGCTTGTACGCTGGCACAACTTGTACTGGTGACGATGATCATGTTTCTGCTCGCGCCTGATCGTATGTACGCACAACAACCGTTGCCGGACATCACTCTCATGATCAGCGGAGTAGGGGGCGACAACGGCTGGTTTGTAAGCGATGTAACCGTGAGTTGGCAGGTGATAAACGGTACGATTGTCAGCGGTTGCGGGACCAACACGGTGACAACTGATACCGCCAGTACTGTTTTTTTTTGCACGGCCACCAATGGTCAAGAGCCCGCGAGCGAAGGTTTCCAGGTCCGCCGCGATACGACCCCACCAACCCTGAATCCAAAGGTCATCCCCAATCCAGCGTCGATCGGGCAGCAGGTTGAGGTTATATGTGGTGCAGCAGATGCACTATCTGGCCTGGCAAGTGTAGGGTATGACATAGATGGTGGTCCGCCAGGCACCTATGCAGTGAAGTGCAGGGCAACTGATGATGCCGGCAACAGCAGCAGCGCATCGACCAGCTATACGGTGATTGATAACCGGCTGCCGACTGCGGTCAATGATGCCTATTCGACCGATGAGGAAACCTTATTGACGTCATCGCCCGGTCTGCTCGCCAACGATAGCGATCCCGATGATGATGCCCTAACGGTTGAACTGGTTACGCCACCTCTTCACGGTGTGCTGACGCTAAACCCCAACGGGATCTTTGACTACCTACCCAATGCTGATTTCATTGGCACGGATAGCTTTCGCTACGTTGTCAACGATGGCTTTGCCGATTCCAACGTCGCCACGGTCTCGATTACCGTGCTGCCGGTCAATGTTGCGCCGGTCGCCACCGATGACACTGTGACCACGGCAGAAGACACGCCGTTGACCTTTAATGTGGCGAGCAACGACAGCGATGTCGATGGGAACCTGGTGCCGGACAGCGTCACGCCGCTGCGCCAGCCGGCCAATGGCAGCATCAGCAACCACGGCGACGGGAGCTTCACTTACACGCCAACGCCCAATGTCAACGGCACAGACAGCTTTGATTATCGGATTTGTGACAGCGAGGGCTTGTGCGATGATGCGACGGTAACCGTAAACATCACGCCGGTCAATGATGCACCGGTCGCCACCGACGACAGCGTCACCACGGCGGAAGATACGCCGTTGACCTTCAACGTGGCGGCCAACGACAGCGATATCGATGGGAATCTCGCATCGGCAAGTGCCACCGCCCTCACCCAGCCGAGCCTGGGTACGCTCACCAACCATCACGACGGCGGCTTCACCTACACCCCAGCCCCCAATGCAAACGGGCTGGAGAGCTTCACCTATCAGATCTGCGACAGCGACAATCTCTGTGCTAGCGCTTTGGTCACCATCACGGTCACGGCGGTCAATGATGATCCAGTCTGTGATGCAGCCATTCCCAGCGCCACCAGCTTCTGGCCACCGAACCACAGATTCGAACCCGTGACCATCAGTGGCATCAGCGATGTCGAGGGCGACGCCATTGCAATTACCATCGACACCATTTTCCAGGATGAACCGGTGGCCGGCGACCCCGACGGCGAGGGCATCGGCGCCGACACCGCGCAGGTGCGCGTCGAGCGCGATGGCAACGGCAATGGGCGCTACTACCACATTGGCTTTACCGCCGGTGATGGCAACGGTGGCTTCTGTAGCGGCACTGTCCAGGTCAGTGTACCCAAAAGCCAGGACGATATGGGTGTAGCGGTCGATGATGGCCCGCGCTATGACTCGACAGAAACTGTCAGCAGTGCGGCTGTGTCGGTCCAACAGAGCCAACTATTTCTCCCATTGATTGTGCGGTAAGGATAGCAGTATCTCATCTGCTCATTCCACTGCACCCAGGGCTTTTAGCGACGCGATCTGCGCGTCGCTAATCCCTGTCACATCGCGGATTTTCATGCCGGTATAGGGACCAGGGGCGCGCAGAACGGCCAGGCAAGTTGCGGTATCCACAGTCACTCCCGTCTCTGCTTGGCTGCTCTCCACGGCCCACAGCCTAATCGTCTCATCAAAACCGGCGCTGGCCAGTAGCTGCGTTCCAGCAACGGCAACCGGGCTAAAGTGTACAGTCTCCACTGAGCGGGTGTGTCCGGATAATTCACCCAAGAACTGGCCCGTCTCTAATGCGAGGAGATGGATGGCGTTGTCGTGGCTGCCCGCAGCCACCAACGCACCGGCGGGATGCAAATCCAGCGAGATGTACGCCAGGTTGGAGGCCGACCAGCGGGTCAGAAGTTTCCCGTCGGCGGCACGCCACAAGCAGATCGTTTCATCGTAGCTGCTGCTGATGATCCGCTCACCGTCAGGGCAAAAGGCAACATGTTGCACAGAGTTGGTGTGTGCTTGCATGGTGAAAAGCTCGACGCCACTTTCTACATCCCACAGCCGTACAGTGCGGTCGAAGCCGCAACTCACGAGCCGGCGGCCATCTGGGCTAAAGGCGCAAGCAGTGATTGCATTGGTATGCCCAATCATATCTTTGTATCGTTGACCATTGGCAACATGCCAGAGATGCAAATTACCGTCCGCACCGGCGCTCGCCAAGATCTGGCCGGAGGGATGAAAGGCCAATGCCATGATCCCCTCTTGATTGCCGTGCAAGATTCGGCTCATCCCGCTAGCAATGGACCACAAACGAAGCTCGCCGCGCCGGTCACCACTGGCCAGCGTTGTGCCATCGGCGCTAAAGACGATGCTTTTCACACGCCGAGTGTGACCTTGCAAGCGGGTGCGCAGCATGGGGGCAGTGGGATCACCAATTTCCCAAATATAAACTATGCCATCTGTCCCACCCGAGGTCAGCAGCTTGCCATCTGGGCTGAAAGCGAGCGTTTCAATTCCATTGTGATGGATCGGGTATGCTTCCGTGCGCTGACCTGTTGCCAGATTCCACACATTGAGGGTTTCACTGGTATCCAGCGCCGCGACACGCAGCCCATCGCTGCGACAGCCCAAGTGCCAAAGCGGGGCAGCGTGCTCGCGTAGTCGATAACGCGTCTGGCCGCTGGTGGTATCCCAAACCGCAATAAAGTGATCTTCCCCACCACTAACGAGAATCTCACCGGCCGCGTCACTTCCCATTATGCGGATCGGTTGTGTGTGCCCGCGTAGGCGATGTAACAACTCCCCGCTTGCTAGATCCCACAGGCAAATGGTATGGTCATGGCTGCCGGTGGCAATGGCGCGGCTGCCCAGCACAAACTGTAACGCGCCCACCTCGGCGGCGTGCGCCTGAAAGGCGATCAGCCGTTCTCCGTCCGGCACGCGCCAGATGACGACTACGCCATCGACATCACCACTGGCCAGCAGGTTGGCGCCGGGAGCAAAGGTGAGTGCAGTAATCGGCGCCGCATGGGTCTCCAAGCGCCCCAACTGACCGCCACTGGCTACATCCCACAAATAGATTTGACCGGTAGCATCGCCACTAGCAAACCAGCTACCCGTTGCAGCGAAGAGATGACACCAAATCGGAGCGGCATGGCCCACGAGTGTATGTCGTATCTGTCCTGTAACCATATCCACCAACACGATTGTGTAGTCGGGACCACCGAGTGCAGCGATGCGACTTTCTGTGTGAAAGCAGATAAAGCTATACGTTGGGTCCTGTATGGGGACGGCATGAAGCAGTGCGCCATCTTTGGCTTGCCACACACAGGCCCGATCCCCGCTTGTGCCAACGACCAACAACTCATCCTCGGCCTGAAACTGGAGCTTCTGCACGTTGCCAAAGATATACGTAAAGGCTGCACCGGCAAGATCAGCACCGGTGAGATCGAGCCCTGGTGTCGCTTTGCCGCGCAAAAAGGCTTGCCACAGACAGAGATGGGAGAAGTCGGAGTTGGTGAGATCGACATTCATGTATAGAAACAAATTAAGCAGATTCCCACCCAAATAGCCGGGGGCTTCTCCGGCGCGTCCAGCGGTGATCTGTTGCAGAGCCACACGAATTTTGCCCAACTGGGTAATGAGCGTGGGGAGTCCCAGCGTTGCTGTCAAATATTGAACAATGGGCTGCACGATCAGGCGCACCTGACTCTGCCGCACATACTCTTTGGCTTGCGCCTTAAAAAGTGCGTGGCGGTTGAGGTACCACTCGGTAAACGGATGCTGTAACGAGAGCGGGGCCGTCTCGTGCTCGATTGCAGCATTGACCTGGCCATCCTGCCTACCCTGCGCCCCATTCCCCAAAATTTCCTGACAGATCTGCTCGATCAGGCGGTCGGTGAGGTATTCAGTCACCACATTCTGCAGGAGAAAGCCCCGGTCGTTGCGCTCCAGCAGCGAACGGCGTTCCAGGGCACGTAGTGCTTCAATTAATTCACGCCGCGACGGTTTACGCACCAAATTCTGCACCAGTAACTCCCTAGGCGTGGCCTCACGCTCAATGGCCAGCCAGAGCAACAATTCCTGTTCCAGTGGCGTCAGACGGTTAAACTGTTCATCCAACACCGCGCGAATATCATCAAAGATCGGCGCATCATCCTCTAAAAACGCACCGATGTCGCCGTCAAAGAGTTCGTCGATGGTGCGAGCGACCAATTTGAGCGCCAGGGGATTGCCTGAATAGTGGGCTACCAGGTTGGCCACCTGGGCTGCGTCACGATCCTGTTGGTGTCGCCCCAGCAGGGCGCGCCCCGCTTCCACTGGCAGCCCATCCAGGCGCAGCGCACGCACGGGCAGGCGATCATCCTCCATTTGCCCCAGCTTCTCCGGCCGCTCGCGACTGGTCAACAGCAAGCAACTTTGATGATCGCTATGAACAAAGCGCTGGAGCAGTTGCCCATATGCTTCATAGCCCACCCGGTAGTGGCCGGCGCCGCCCGGTTCCAGAATACTCTCCCAGTTATCAAAGATGATCAAACAGCGTTGCGCACGCAACTGTGCCAAGAGCAGCGTCATCTGTTCATGGTATGTCGTGGGGATCTGTACTGCTCCACTGGGTACGAGTCGCTGCAACAGCGGGGGGAGCAATTCTGCCAGTGGTGGGGCATTGAGCAACGAGCGCCAAAAGAGCAGATCAAATTGCGCGCTGGCGGCTTTGGCGACGGCGACCACCAGGCTCGTTTTGCCCATACCGCCCATACCCAAAATGGCGAGCACCCGGCAACGCTCACCAAGCAACCATTGCGTCAAGTGGGTCTGTTCGATTTCACGCCCATAAAAATAGGGGATGATTGGTGCTTCCCCCCAATCTTGCGTTCTGGCGCCTGGCAGACGCTCGGCACCACCTTCTGTACGAATGGGTGGGTTGCTCACCTGTTGTGCCGGCCTAATTGGGAATTGGTCCGTGCGGATCTGCTCATAAAGAGTGGTTGTTTCACGATCCGGCTCAACCGCCAGTTCCTTAGCCAGGATGTCTTTGCACTGTGCATATTGCGCCAGCGCCGCCGTACGTTGACCGCTGCGCGCCAAAATACGCATCAATTGACGATGGGCCTCCTCACGCCACGGTTCCAATTCGATCTGTCGCCAGGCGTAACGAAGCGCCTGCTCATTGTCATTTTGTGCTTCGTAGTAGGTTGTTAACAAAAAGAAGAGATCCAACGCCTGTCGGTGCAAACCCTCGCGCTGAATCACGGCCCATTCTGCAAAGAGATCGCTCTCATCGACCTTGTGAATGGCGAGAAAGTCATCCCGATAGAGGGTGGCGGCTTCGTTGTAGCGCCTCATACAGGCGGAACAGTGCTCAAGCGCAGCATGATCACATTCTGCACAACGCGTCAGCAGTTCGCGAAAGCGCCATGCGTCCACCGAGACGTCTACATCTGGGTTGAGGTGGAGCGTCTGCTGACCGGTCAGAAAAAACTCGGGCGCCCCGTCCACAGTAGGCAGACTTTGGCGCAACACGCGCAATATATGGCGCAGGTTGGTGCGCGCCGTACTCTCTGCATGATCAGGCCAGAGCAAACCGGCCAACTCAGAACGCTGATGCTGACGCGGCTCCATAACCAGATAGGCAAGCAGCAGCAGCGCCTTGTTCGATGTTAGCGTGGTGATGACCTCACCATCCACGGCAATGGAAAACTCGCCCAATAAGGAGATGGACAGCGTCGCCAAGATATTTTCCTTACACTATTGCTTACTCAACCGCGTCCAACGCTTTGAGCGCGGACCGCTGCGCTTCACTGATGCCAATCACGCCAGCAATGTTCATGCCGGCGTAAGGACCGGCGGCACGCAGTGTGTGCAAACACTCACCCGTCACCACCGACCAGATCCGCACCGTCTCATCATCGCTGCAACTAACCACCCATTGCCCATCCGGGCTGAACCGGACCGAGCGCACCCAGTTGGTATGGCCTTGGAGTACGCGCATGGCCTCGCCGGTTTCGATGTTCCAGATGCGTACAGTGCCATCATAACTGGCGCTGGCCAGCAACAGATCTGTGTCTGTGTCATGCGGGCTAAAGTCTACTGACTCGATGACATTGGTGTGGCCGTGCAAGGTCTTGATCAATGTCCTTTGCTCAACATCCCACAGCCGGATCAGATCTTCATCGCTGCCGCTGGCCAACAATCGGCCGTCGGGGCTAAAGGCGACGGCCTTCACCCACTTGGTGTGCCCTTCTAGCTTGCCCACCGTCTCCCCGGTATTGACGTCTGTCAAATAGATTAGCCGATCACGGCCACCACTGGCCAACACCTTGCCATTGGGGCTAAACGCAACCGCCATGACGGCATTGCTGTGCATTGTCAAGGTGTGAAGCGGTTGCATATGCCCTAATCGTCGATCCAGGTGCTGTAATGACCAGATGCGCGCTGTGCGGTCGTTGGCGCCGCTGGCAAGCAGTGCACCGTCTGGGCTAAAGGTGACCGCTGTCAGGTCGAGGGTGTGACCATGACACTTGTAGAGCAACCGACCCCGTTCCAGTGTCTGTCCGTCGGAGGGCACAAGCCAGAGGCACACCGTGCGATCGAGGCTGCTACTGGCCAACAATAGATGCGCGCCATCCGGATGGGGCGTGGCGGTGATGGCGGTTATCGCATTACTATGACCGGCCAAGGAGAAGATCTCTTCTCCACTGCGCGCATCCCAGAGCCGCACCAACCGGTCCCAGCCACCACTAGCAACAAAGGCGCCACCAAGACAGAACGTTGCCGTCAACACACTCTGTGGATAGCCATGGAGAACATCAATCGCCTGACCGCTGCGCGCATCCCAAAGCCGCACCGTATGGTCTTCACTGGCTGAGGCAAGCAGCCGTCCATCGGGGCTAAAGGCAACGCCTGCCACCGGAGACAGATGACCATGCAGGGCCTGCTGAGGATTATCAGCGTCAGCTTGTACATTCCACACACGGGGCGTCATGTCATTTGCCCCCGTGACAAAGCATGTGCCATCGGGGTGAAACGCAACTGAATTGACCCAACGCGTCGCCACGGAAAAAGTGTGGAGAAGCCGGCCGCGCTCGACATTCCATAACTTTGCCGTTTTGTCATGGGCGCTACTCACCAACCAGGTCTCTGTATCCTCTGCCGTGGTTGCCACAAACGCGTCTGTGGTGGGACGCGGTCGGAAGGCCACGGCGGTGACGCGACCACTGTGGCCAAGCAATGTATGGCGTAAGTCGCCACTTTGCACATCCCAGATGAGAACGGCGCTATCCTCGCTGGCGCCGGCCAATAAGCGGCCATCCGGACTAAACGCAATTGACCAGATCGCGCCGCACTGGCTGTGGAGAATCTGCCACGGTTCGTTGTTCTGCAGATCCCATAGCCGCACGGTCCCATCGCCGCCACTGCTGGCGAGGAGGCGACCATCCGGGCTAAAGGCAACACTTTTGAGCCAGAGTGTGTGCCCAACGAAGGTGTGGCGTAGCTGGCTCGTCTGCGCATTCCACAGGCGCACGGTGGCATCTTCACCGGCGCTGGCCAGCCATTGACCATCGGGACTAAAGGCGACGGCCCAGACATAGGAAGTATGGCCGATGCAGATACCGGAGGGCAGCCGATCGGCAACCTGCCAGAGCCGAATGGTACCGTCACCGCTGCCGGCGGCCAGCAGTTGTTGGGCAGGATCACGCTGCGGACTAAAGGCAACGCAGGTCATCGAGCGAAAGGTATCGGTGAAGATCGAACCGGTGAGATCGGCCTGGGCAAAGTTGACAGCGGGTAGCGCGACACCGCGCAGAAACGCCTGCCGAACGCGCAACTGCGAAAAATCATACCCTTGCAAATCGAAGCCGAGCTGAATCAATAGATGCAAGATGTTGGTGGCCGCATACCCGAAGGTTTGCGCCGGTGCAGCCGCCATTGGGGTCCGCAAGGAATCAAGCAGGGCACACAGTTGTTTTTCCAAGTTGTTGCGGGGTAAAGCAGCTTCCAAACGGGCAGCAATGGGCGCCAACAAGAGGCGGGCTTGACTCTGCCGCACATATTCTTTGGCGCGCGTTTTTAGCAGCGCATGGTGAATCAACCGGTCAAGCGTGCCCCGCTCAATTTCGCGGCAGATTTGGGCAATGAGCCAGTCAGTCACGTATTCGCTGACCACATTTTGCAGCGTGAAGCCGGTCTCCATTTTCTCTAACAACGAGTGCCGTTGCAGTCCACGAATGGCTTCTAACAAATCGCGACGCGGCGGCGGCTGGAAAAAGTTATCGGCCAATTGGGTCAACGAAATTCCGTCGCGTTCAATCGCCAGCCAGATCAAGATCTCACGCTCTAGGGGCATCAACCGGGCAAATTGCTGGTCCAAGACCGTGCGGATATCATCAAAGATTGGCGTCTCATCGGCGAGGAAGGCGGTAATATCATCGTCAAAGAGTTCCTGGATGGTGCGAGCAACGAGCCGTAGAGCCAATGGGTTGCCCGAATAGCGTTCGACTAAGGATGTTAATGCCGTGCTGCTCCCCAGCCCGCGCATCTTGAGGAGCGCTTGCCCGGCAGTAATTTCCAACCCCTGCAAGAGCAAAGAGCGCACCCAAGGGAAATCTTGCTCTAAGCGCCCTACCCCACGCGGTCGCTCGCGACTGGTCAGCACAAGCGTACTTTGGTGTTCACTTTGGGCAATCCGTTCGATCAACTGACGATACGCTTCATAGCCCGGACGGTAGTGATCGGATGATCCGGCATCCAGAATACTCTCAACATTGTCCAGCACCAACAGCGTGCGGGCCTGGCGCAAGTGGGTGATTAGCAATGTAACCTGTTCGTTCAAGCTTTCCGGCAGTTGGGTGAGTTGCTGGCGCGCCAGAAAACGCAAACAATCGCGCAGGTATTCGGGGAAGGGGGGGGCATTCAGCAACGAACGCCAGAAAACAAACTCATAGTCAGCCGCCACTTGGTGCGCCGCTTTGGCGACTAAGGTTGTTTTGCCCATCCCCCCCATTGCCAACACAGAGATGAGCCGACAACGTTCACCGAGTAGCCAACGCTGCAACTGTGCCAACTCCGCCTCGCGACCAAAAAAATAGGCCACCATCGGCGCCTCCCCCCAATCCTGTTGGGGCGTAGGCAACCGGTCAACTGGGTTTGTTCGTGGTTCCCCCGCTAAGCTCGCAGGCCGACGGTCAGCGTATGGTGCATCCGCTGCCAACCCCCTGCTCGCTGACAATGGGATCGCTGATAACAGTGAAGGTGGCACGGCGATTTGCCCGTCGTCGAGCGGCTGTGCAGCGGAGCCTGTGCCACTGGACAATGATTTGGGAAAATGGCCAAGACGAATCTGTTCATAAAGGGTGGTGGTTTCGCGGGTTGGTTCAACCCCCAACTCATCAGCGAGAATCTGGCGCACCTGTTCAAAGTGCATGAGCGCCGCCGTGCGTTCGCCACCGAGCGCCAAGTTCCGCATCAACTGGCGGTGACTTTCTTCGCGCCAGGGGTCTAACTCGATCTGGCGACGCGCATAGTGTTGCGCCTGGTGATGGTCGCCCTGTTCTTCATAATAGGTGGTGAGTGCGTAGACGATCTCAAGTGCCTGGCGCTGCAATGTTGTCCGCTGCACCACAATCCATTCTTCAAAATTCGCACTTCCATCAAGGAAAAAACCATCTAGAAAATTGCCCTGATAGAGCGCTGCGGCCTCTCGATAGCGCGCAATACACGCGGCACAGTGCTGCAGCGCCTGGTGTTGACAATGCTCGCATGACTGGCAAAGCTGACTAAACCGCACCACATCTACGGAATGTCCGGCAGCGGGATTGAACTGAATGGTATCGCGGGTCGTCAGGAGTAGGGAGAGCGTCTCTGGATCATCAGGCAGAGCGTTGCGTAGTTGGCGCAGTACATGGCGCAGATTGGTGCGCGCCGTTAGTGGCGGGTGGTCGGGCCAAAGCAACTGTGCCAGTCGATGTCGCTGATGGGGTTGTGCTTCTATATGACCTTCCACCGCCAAATAGGCAAGCAAGCCGCGGACGCGGCTTGACTCAAACGCGGTCACTGGTTTGTCCTTCCACGTCACGTGGAAGCCTCCCAAAAATGTAATGGATAAGGAATCCACAAGTATTGCCTCGCTACTTTTCCCACGTTTTCTGCTGCTCAAACACACGCTACGAACACGCACCCTTGCTAAGCTTGAGCAAGCAAGAAAAAATAGTCACAATAGATAAGAAGCAGCTCATGTCACAATCGACTAAATTACCTTCCTATCGTTCCCAACTGTTGCGCATGTGGGTCGAATATACGGCTGCCGACACCCCCATCTGGCGGTTCAGCTTAGAGGAGATTGGGTCGGGCAAACGCAGCGGATTTGCTGATTTGGACGCCCTCATCTGTTGCTTGTTGGAAATGATGGAAGAAACTGCACCCCCCCATACGACGCAGGATGCGCCGTGTCCACCGCCGTAATCAACCCGTGCTCAATGCCGCCAACTATATGATCAGTGAATCAAGATATTCATTTTATCAACGACAGCACAATTCTACAACAATAGAACACACGCTCAGCACACGCTTTACACACGCTCGCGCGCTATGCTGAGTTTGTGTACGAGTGATTTTTAAATCATACCAATTGCTACGGGTGCGTACCACATTTTTGGAATTGCCCCAGACGTTTTCGGTGGTCTGTTGCTGCAATTCCAAAAGAATGAGACGCACCCACTTGCTACAGGCGGCGCCATGCCAAGGGGGGAGAGAAAAATGATGACGTCAGTTGAAAAAAGAGCTTTTAGCTATTTCGCGCTAGAACAAAAGAGCACCCGTTCGTTTCCCTATATCCATGTAAGGCGACTTCTACACAGCCTGATCGCCGGTGTTGTGATTGGGCTCATTGCCGTGGTCGTTACCATTTCCCTGGGTACGCTTGTCTATGCCGGTGGCCCACCGAGTCTGCTAGCCCGTGGCGTCGGCTTGACCCTCTTGGGCGCCATGTTCTCTAATGCGATCTTTGCTTTGGCCACTTCAATTCCTGGCGGAGTGATTGTGCCACAGGATAGTCCGGCGGCCATTTTAGCGGTGGTCACAGCAAGCATCACTGGAGCCATGTCCATCACCGCTTCGCCTGACCGTGTCTTTGCTACCGTCGTGGCCGCGAGTGCGCTCTCAACGTTGCTAACGGCCCTGATCTTTTCCCTGCTTGGTGTGCTCAGGCTGGGCAACCTGGTGCGCTATCTGCCCTATCCCGTGGTGGGTGGCTTTCTGGCCGGCACAGGTGTGCTCCTGCTGCGCGGGGCGTTCCGCTCCATGACGGATCTGGATCTCACCTTGGCCGCGCTGCCTATATTGGTTCGTTCGGAGTATGTGTTACAGTGGTTGCCGGGTCTGGTGCTGGGTCTTATCCTGGTGACGGGATTGCGGCGCTCCAACCATTTTCTGTTATTACCGGGCCTCTTGCTGGCGGCGGTCGCCCTCTTTTATCTCTTCCTAATGCTCAGTGGCATAACCGTGGCAAGTGCACGCGCCCAAGGCTGGCTGTTAACGACAATGCCGATGGCTGCGCTGTGGCATCCCCTGACATGGACCACTGTCACCCAAGTTGACTGGTCCGTGCTGTGGGCGCACATAGACGCGCTCGTTGCCATCCCTGTGATCTGCACTATATCGCTGTTGCTAAACAGCAGCGGGCTGGAATTGATCCGCCGCTGTGACGTCGATTTTAACCAGGAACTGCGTGCGACAGGCATCGGCAATCTCTTGAGCGGCTTGAGTGGTTGTCACCCTGGTTACGTGGCCATGAGCATCTCGACATTGGGTGAGCACATGGCCGCGGCCACAAGGGTAACTACGCTGCTGGTTGCATTGGTCTTCGGTGCAGCCTTATACTTTGGCTCCACCCTCTTGGCGTACATCCCAACGCTGTTGTTAGATGGCATGTTGCTATTTTTAGGCTTTAGTTTTGTCGGCGATTGGCTCTTTGATACGCGGTCGCGGCTTAGCAAGAGCGAATATCTGGTGATTGTTCTGATTGCGGTGGCCATCAATAGTATTGGGGTGTTGGCGGGTGTGGGGTTGGGGCTGGCGCTGGCCGTCATCATCTTTGTGGTGGACTACAGCCGCGTTCATGTAGTGAAACACGCCCTTTCTGGCGCGCACTACCGCAGTAACGTGGATCGTTCGCCTTACCAGCGTCAACTATTGGCGGCCCAAGGCGAGCAGTTTCACATCTTTGAATTGCAAGGCTTTCTCTTCTTCGGTACAGTCAATGGCCTTTTGGGGCAAGTACAGAGCCGTATTCAGACACGCGCATTGCCGACGCCTCGCTTTGTTCTACTTGATTTTCGTCATGTCAACGGGATGGATGCATCGGCAATCTCAAGCTTTTTGAAGATGAAGCAGTTGGCCATCACCCACGATGTTGTTCTGATCTTTGCCAATCTGGCGCCGATGGATGAGACGCGCTTGCGCGCCGAAGTGCTCGTTCCCAAGGACTGTCAGCACTGGCGCATTGTGGCCGATCTGGATCACGGTGTGGAATGGTGCGAGGAACAGCTCATCCATACAGAGACACCAGACGCAACCCACAGCTGTAGTACGCTCGATCAACTTGCCGTACTGCTCAGCGATCACATTGGCGCGCCCTCTGAACCAGGCGTCGCACCCATCCAGACCACGTCACAGCGCCAAAAAGCCGCGCAGTTGCTGGCACAGATGACCCGCTGCGAGTTGCAGCCCGGCCAAACCATCATTCGCCAAGGTGAAGCGCCCCACGGCGTCTACTTCATCGAAGCGGGGCAACTTACGGCGCAACTTGTACTGCCTGATAGACGCACTGTCCGCTTGCGCACGATGCAGCCGGGTGTCTTTGTCGGCGAGTTAGGGCTGTACACCGGCGCCGCGGCTTCGGCCTCGGTGGTGGTCGATGAACCGAGCACCGTTTACTATCTCGCCACCAACCAACTGGCGCAGTTGGTCGTCACCGATCCTGAACTGGCCGCAACCTTTCATTGTGCAATCGCCCAACTGGTGAGCGCTCGGCTGTTGACCGCGACCGCAACACTCGAAGCCCTTATGCGCTGACCGCATAAGGAACTGGAGTCTGCTGTGTCCCGAGACGCGGAGCGTCTCATAGGGCATTCCACGCTCCGCGTGGAACGAGTTTTTCCTTAAGTTTACATGCATGATCTCGCCTGGCAGAGGCGCCGAGGATGGGCGCGCGACGAGTCAGCGAGCAACGCTTCTCCCCGCCTGGCCCCGGTGTCTCTGCTCCCCAAAGTGATACCGCTGCGGTATCCAAAATGGCAGACGCCCTTCTGTGTATCATTCCTCTATTGCCCCAACGACGGGAAAGAGCGCTTCTCTGCTGCGCTGATCCCGGTAACACCGCCAATCAACGGGAAACACACCCGGATCACACGTTCGCCAGATCAAAACCCTGCCTTACTACGGGGTTGTGGTATAATGGCGCCATTGTTGATTTCCTTTCCTATAAAAGACTATAATAAAAAGAGTGTAAAGAAATGAGGAGCATCCATGCAACTGGCAACACAATTGGAAAAACTTGGCACCGAAACAGCCTTTGCCGTCTCCGGCGCGGCGGCGGCGTGGGCTGCCCAAGGTCATAAAGTTTATCCCTTTCACCTGGGCGATATGAATTTGCCCACACCGGCCAACATCACCGAAGCAACCTACAAGGCGATCAAAGAGGGCTACACCGGTTACTGCCCTGCTGCCGGCATCCCCGAACTGCGGACCGTGTTGGCCGAGGATGTCGGCAGCAAACGGGGGGTAACCTATCGTGCCGAAAATGTGTCGGTGCAGCCGGGCGGTAAGCCGGTCATCGGGAAATTTATTGCGGCGGTGATGGACCGTGGTGATGAGGTGCTCTATCCCAACCCCGGCTATCCCATCTACGAGTCGCAGATTGAATACCAGGGCGGTGTCGCCGTTCCCTATGGCTATATCGAAACGGATACTGGCTTTGCCCTGGATATGGACGCCATTAAGCGCGCAATTACGCCTCGCACCAAGGCCCTGATCTACAATAATTATCAAAACCCTACCGGCGCGCAATCGACCCGCCAGGAGATGGAAGAGCTGGCCGCGTTGGCAATTGAGCATGATCTCTGGGTCATGAGCGACGACGCCTACTACGAGATTCTCTACAGCGGTAAGCCGGAGTCGATTGTCAACATCCCTGGGATGCAGGAGCGCACGGTCATTCTCTATACCTGCTCCAAACGGTTTGCCATGACCGGTTGGCGACTGGGCGCGGCGATTGGCCCAAAAAATGTGATTGATGTCATCAACAAGCTCAACACCAACGTCGAATCGTGTAGCCCCCATTTTATCCAGCGCGCCATGGTCGATGCTATCCCCGGTGACACGACCGGCCCCGATGCGATTGTCGAAACGTTGATGGAGCGGCGCGACGCGGCCGTTGCCGGACTTAATGCCATCGACGGCGTTGCGATCGCCAAGCCGGAGAGCACCTTCTATCTCTTCCCCAATGTGACCAAGGTCATGGCGCGTAAAGGCTTTACTGATGTCAATCAGCTCATGCGCGCGGCGTTGGAGCAGACCGATGTTTCCTTCTGCACGCGCAAGCATTTTGGGCGACCGTTGGCCGGCGAGCAGGATCATTATATTCGGTTGGCCTATTCGGGCATTAATGTTGAAGATATTCAGACCGGGCTGGCGCGCCTGAAAGAGTATTTTGAGGCATAGCTAAAAACAGGAGAGCAAATGCGCTACAATCGGATCTTGGTTAAACTCAGCGGCGGGGCGATTGCCGGTGATAAAGATTGGGGCTTTGACCCTAAATCGCTCAATCATATTGCCGATGAAGTCTTGAGCCTGCATCGGCTAGGTGTACAGGTCAGCGTTGTGGTCGGCGGGGGTAATATCTTTCGGGGCGAGTTGGGCGAAGAGTGGGGCATTGAACGGGCGGAGGCGGATAATATTGGTATGATGGCCACCGTCACCAACAGCCTCATGTTGCGCGGTGTGTTAAAAGCCCGCGGCGATGTAGATGTGCGGGTGATGACCGCGATTCCTATGAACACGGTGGCTGAACCCTTTATTCGGCTGCGCGCCATTCGTCATCTGGAACATGGGTATATTGTTATCTTGGCCGCCGGCACCGGCAACCCTTATGTCACAACCGATTACCCTTCCGCCCAGCGCGCCTTGGAATTGCGCGCCGACGCCCTGCTGGCCGCCAAGAATGGCACCGATGGTATCTACACTAGCGATCCCCGGCGCGACCCCACAGCCAAACGTTATCGCACGATTGACTACAACACGGTGATTCGGCAGAACCTGCGTGCACTTGATCAGGCTGCTGTGCTCCTGGCCCGCGACCATAATCTGCCCATCCATGTCTTTGACTTTGACACGACAGGGGTGATGGGGCAGATCTGTCGCGGCGAAGATGTGGGCACGCTGATTAGCAATCAAGGGGATGTGTTAGGTTAGTTATTAAATTCCCATTCCTAAACACAGAGAAGGAAAGGATCGGTGTCATGGTCCACACCGAGAGCGTACGCCAAGTACAACCGAGCCGCTGGCTGCGCACCGGGGTTGCGCTTGTGCTGTTGCTACTGCTCCTCGCCCCCAGCCTGTTGCGGCTGGCTGTCAATGTCTGGCTGGGGGCAATTGCTACGGGGCTGAGCTTTGCCCTGGTGGCGTTGGGGGTCTATCTCACCTTCCGTGTGCTCAATTTCCCCGACCTGACCATTGATGGCAGTCTGCCCTTGGGGGCGGCATTGGCCGCCACCCTGATTACCGCCGGTGTCAACCCTTACTGGACGCTGCCCGTTAGCTTTGCGGGGGGCGCGCTGGCTGGGGTCGCCACCGCGGTGATCGCTACACGGCTGCGTATTCACAGCTTGTTGGCCTCGATTCTGGTGACCACCGGCTTGATCAGTGTCAATCTGCGCGTCATGGGGCGCTCGAATATTCCGTTGCTCAACGTGGAGACCATCTTTACCCCCTTTGCCGCTTCCTTTCGCCAAGGACTAGTTACTCTTGGCGGTGAGGGCATGACGCGCCTGGCCGGCAACCTGTTGGCCATTGTGCTCTTTGGTCTGCTGGTGTTGGCCATGAAGGGGTTGCTGGATTGGTTTATGCGCACCGAGATTGGCCTGGCGCTGCGCGCCACCGGCGACAATCCGCAGATGATCCGAGCCTTGGGCGTGAACACCGATGGCATGCTTGTGCTGGGGCTGGCGCTCAGCAATGGCTTGGTTGGTCTGGCGGGGGCGCTGGTGGCGCAATACCAAGGTTTTGCCGATGTCAACATGGGGCTAGGCTTGATCATCGCCGGATTGGCTGCCGTGATTCTCGGCGAAACCTTTTTCCGCCCAACCCACTTTGGCGCAGCGTCAACGGCGGTCATCTTGGGCATGGTCATCTATCGGATCGCGATCGCAGCGGCTTTGACCGTGAGTATTCCCCTGCCCAGCGGCTCTCTCACCCTGGACGCCCAGGATGTAAAGCTGGCCACGGCGCTGTTGGTACTGGTTGCGCTCTGGCTGACCCATGTGCGCAAGCCACGGTAGCATAAGCAGATGACAAGATGACAAGGAGAGAGGATGCTGCAACTCAAGGGGATTGAACAGATCTTTCACGCCGGCGAGGTGAATGAGGTGCGGGCGCTGCGCGGGGTGGATCTGCGGCTGACGCCGGGCCAATTTGTCACTGTCATCGGCAGTAATGGGGCCGGCAAATCTACGCTCTTTAACGTGATTGCGGGCCTCTTTGCGCCGACGCGAGGACAGGTGATCATCGACGGGACTGACGTATCCTTATGGCCGGAACACAAGCGGGCGGCCTGGATCGGGCGTGTCTTTCAAGATCCCCTGCTGGGAACGGCGGCCTCCATGACCATTGCCCAAAATCTAACGCTGGCTATGTTGCGTAGCCAGCGTTTGCAGTGGCGCACCGGCGTCACCAAAGCGCGGCGGCGCGCCTTTGCCGAGCTGTTGGCGCCGTTGGACCTGGGCTTAGAAAAAAGGCTGGAAAGCCGGGTGGCGCTGTTGAGTGGCGGACAGCGCCAGGCGCTCACCCTGATCATGGCCACATTGGCGCACCCCAAGATTGTGCTCTTGGATGAACATGTAGCGGCGTTGGATCCCGCCACGGCGGCCAAAATCCTGTCCCTGACCAGCCAATTTGTGGCAAGCCAACAACTGACTGCGCTCATGATCACCCACAATATGCAGCAGGCACTGTCCATTGGTGACCGCACCTTGATGATGGACAGTGGCCGAATTGTCCTGGACCTGGCCGGCGCCGAACGCGAGCAGATGACGGTGCAAGGCTTGATCGACCGCTTTAGCCAGGTGCGTCATAGTCAGTTGCTGGAGGATGAACTGCTGTTATCCAGGTAACTGGAGCCTAGCGTTTTTGATTGGTTACACTGGTGATTAGTGATTAGGTGATTGGTGATTAGGTGTTCGCATTGCGGGCGTTTTGCGCTATTGATAATTTTTTACCTGTAGTCTCCAAATTCGCCAGACTCCAGCAGATAATTCTAGTACTCTACCAATGTTCTTTTGCGGGATAAGAAACCTGGTTTCTAGCATCCGTCAATCTAAGTTTGGCGAACTACTAGCGTTGCTGTGTTGCCTGTTACGCCAACCCGGGTGGGTCACGCAATACGCAACACGCAACACGCAACACACTATCCTTTATCAAAACTATCATTTCAACAAGGAGATCACTATGCACAAATTTAAAACAGTTCGTACAACTTGGTGGTGCAGCCTGTTGGCGTTCTTGTTGCTGGCGGCCTGTGTGGCGCCAGTGGCGCCGGCGACCAACAACGGCGCCACCCCAAGCAGCGATGCCGCCGCAGCCGCACCCGCCGATTTGCCCGTGGTGGGCATGATGAAACTGGTCAGCCATCCGGCGTTAGATGCTGAGCAGCAGGGGGTGAAAGATGCCCTGGCTGCAGCCGGCTTTGTGGATGGCGAGACAGTCACGCTTCAAGAAGCCAACGCTGAAGGCGATATTCCCACCCTGACCACCATTGCCCAGAAATTTGTGGACGATGGCGTGGATCTGATTGTGACGACCAGCACGCCGGCGCTCCAGGCTGCGTTTAACGCCACCAAAGATCTGGCGGGGCCGCCTATTGTCTTTAACGCCGTCACCAGCCCCTATGCCGCCGGGATCGCCAACGCTCCCGACGATCACCCGGCCTGGGTGATTGGCATTCAGGCGCTGGCCCCGGTGGAGGATGCGCTGGCGCTGATTCCGGAGTTAATGCCCGAAGTCAAAAGTGTGGGCTACATCTATAACCCATCGGAAGCCAATTCGGTAGTCAATACTGAAATTGCGCAGCCTGCGGCCGAGAAGTTGGGGCTGACCTTGGAAGTGACCCAGATCAGCAACAGCAGTGAGGTGCAGACGGCTGCCGAAGCGTTGGCGGCGCGCGGGGTGCAAGCCTTCTTTGTCAGCACCGACAGCACGGTCGTCGCCAGTTTGGAGGCGCTGATCAAAGTCGCCAATGACAACGATCTACCGCTCTTTGCCAATGACCCTGCTAGCGCACAACGTGGCGCCGCCGTGGCGCTCGGTCTCGACTACTATCAGGACGGTCTCGACTCCGGCGCATTGGCGGCGGAAATTTTGCAAGGGAAATTGGACATTGCCAGCGCTGTCATTGAGCGCCAACGCAAAGGCAGCCTGGCTATCAACCTGGCCGCCGCTGCCGAACAAGGGTTGACCATTCCTGATGACTTCAAGGCCAAAGCGGCGCTGGTGATTGAAAAGTAGGGGGAGTGATTGGTGATTGGTGATTGATTATTAGTCCTTTGTTAACCCATGACCCGTCCTGAATGTCATTGGCGGAGGGGTAAATCACCAATGCTCCTATGGGCGAAGCGGTGAAATCGTTGCAATTACCAGAGAAGAAGGGAACGATTTCACCCGGAGACCTAGATGAGCCAATCACCAATCACCAATCACCAATCTAGTCTCAACGCCGGTGGTAAAGGAGAATCTTATGCACCCCATTCAATTTGGCTTTTGTGTGCCTGTCTTTGCTTCTCCTGGGGGGCGGCTCTTTCGCACGGCCAATTACGTAGCCCTGGATACAGCCACTACCATGGAAATGGCGCAGGTGGCGGATGTCCTGGGCTATGATTCCCTTTGGGTGGCCGACCATTTGATGTTGGGCAAAAATAACGCCATTCTGGAAGGGTGGACCACATTGGCAGCGCTGGCTGGTTCGACCAAGCAAGCGCGGCTGGGTCTCATCCATCAAGCGCACTTCTTTCGCCACCCGGCCCTCACTGCCAAAATGGCTGCTACCCTTGACCAGATCTCCGGCGGACGCTTTAACTTCTTTATCGACCCAGCTTCCGGTCAGGCCGAACATCAGGCGTATGGGCTGCCCTTCCCGGCCAATTTGGATGAGCGCATGGCACGCACCGTAGAGGGGGCAGAGATTGCCCTGACGCTGTGGCAGGCGCGTGAGCCGGTCAGCTATCAAGGGCGTTACTATCAATTGGAGAATGCCACCGCGTTGCCCCTGCCGCTGCAACAACCCCATCCACCTATTTGGTTTGGCCGCAATCATCCGCTAATCTTAGACGCCTGTGCCCGTTTTGGCCAGGGGTGGAACACCACCCCAGTCCCTTTGGATGAGTTTCAGCGCCGGCTGGCTGAATTGGCGGCAGCCTGTGCGGCGGCGGGGCGACCGTTGGCAGAGATTGAGCGTAGTCTGGAGACGCAGATCCTGATTGCGCCTGATGCGGGCAGTCTGCGCCAACGGCTGCATAATATGATGGCACTGGCTCCTCACGACACCTATGCGCCGGATGTCGTTGCCTATGTGGAGGAAACCGCCGAGAACTTACCACCCTCGCTCACAGAACGTTTTATTGTGGGCACGCCGACTGAAGTGACGGCGCGACTGCGTCAATACATTGATCTGGGGGTCACCCATTTTATGCTTTGGTTTATGGATGCACCCCATCAACATGGGATGCGTCTCTTTGCCGAGGAGATTTTTTCGCAGTTTCGGTAGAGATGTGTAGGCGCTAAGGGTGCTCGTATCGACAGAAGATTGTCGATGTTGTCGCATCGTAGATGCCTTAATAATTAATTGTTTCCATTAATTATTAATTAGGTATTATGTGGTCTAATGTTAATTGATGAAATTCTCGCCTACCTTTTCGATGGCCAGCCTCATCTGCTGGAGCAGTCGCTGGCAACGTGGCTGGCGTCCTCGCGGCGCTTCGTAACCTTTGCCACCACCTTCCGCGACAAAATCCGCAAAAAAGTGCGGACCACGCAGGAGCCGGAGAATATACTTGATCTGCGGCTTGAATTGGAGACGGCCTATTTACTGCTGCAAGAACGGTCCCTAAGTCTGGTCTATGAACCGTTGCCACCTGGGCAAGCACGGGCGCCCGACTTTGCCGTGACCTTTACCACGAGCCTGACCTTTATGGTGGAGGTCACCCGGTTGCGCGCCGAAGCCAAAGAGAGCCCAGTCGAGACAGATTCTTCACCTTCCACCGTACTGGCATCCAATGCCGCTTCCGCCGCCCCCCTGGTCGATGAGCGCCTGGCTGATACCATCTGTAGCAAATTGGGCCAACTGTTGCCCCAACACAGCAATGTGTTGCTTATCGGTGCAGAGGCGCTGCGCCTGACGCAAGATGACCTCCGCGCCACCATGCTCTACATTCAACAACGCGTGGAAGGCAATGATGCCGATTTCTTGCGCCGCTATCGCCTGCGCAATCGCGGAGATTTCTTTCGCCACTATCAGCGGCTGAGTGAAATTATTGTGCGTGGGCCGGATTGGCCGGCCACCGAACCCCCAATCGTCTGGGTCAATCCACAGGCGAAACATTCCTTGCCCAGCAAGGTGCGGACGGTTTTGTATCGCAGCCACGGTGGATAAGACAATAACCGTTACTGCCGATGGGGGCTGGAGCGCTGTTTAGGATTCGGGATCAAATAACTCATCGATTTAAAGTGACCGGCACTTGCCAAGTGCCGGTCACTTTGGCCGACTTATTTAATCGCTATTCCTTACAGGCCACATTCAAGCCACGTTTATCCCACATTTGTTTGGTATCTTTAGCTAACTGGTTAGGCTTTATTATGAGCCTAAATTTTAGTCAAAGAAGGATTGCATTGCCTTGAAGGAAGTCCATATCTGGTCCATTAAGCTTGAGCAAGATGCGCAGAGTGGTCGTTTTGCCGAATTGCTCAGTGCCGATGAAGCTGCACGCGCGGCGCGCTTTTACTTTGCCCGTGATGCCCAACATTACACGGTGGGCCGCGCGACCTTGCGTCTGATCTTGAGCCACTACTTGGGCATGCCGCCCACTATCCTCCGCTTTGTCTACAACTCCTATGGCAAACCTGGCCTGTTGGCAAACCAAAATCCAGCCGGGCTGACTTTTAACTTGAGTCACAGTGGCGGCCGCGCACTCTGCGCCGTAACTTATGGTCACGCCATTGGCATTGATCTGGAAGAAATGCGCGCGCTTGATTATCTGGCAATGGCGGCCACCGTCTTTTCACCCTACGAACAGGCCGTCCTACACAACCTGCCGGTTGCTCAACAGGCGACCGCCTTTTTCAATGGTTGGACGCGTAAGGAGGCCTATATTAAGGCTCATGGTCAAGGGCTCTCCATGCCGCTGGCCGACTTTGATGTGACACTGGCCCCGGATGAGCCTGTACGCCTGGTCGCCACCCGCCCTGATCCGACCGAAGCCCAACGCTGGTCCCTCTATGGGTGGTCTCCTGCTGAACAGTGGGTGGCGGCGCTGGCGGTTGCCGGCCAGGGCTGGCAACTGACCTGGCATAACAGCGAGGAGTTGCTATGAAACTCTATGCCATTAGCGATCTCCACTTGGGCCATGCCACCAATCGGCAGGCATTGGCAGAACTGCCTGCCTACCCGGAGGATTGGCTGATTGTAGGAGGCGATGTAGGGGAGACTGAAGCGCATCTGATTGACGCGCTGCGCCTGCTGACCCGCCGTTTTGCGCGTGTGTTGTGGACACCGGGTAATCATGACCTTTGGACGCTCCCCAATGAGCCCAACCCCCTGCGCGGCGAAGCCAAATATCGCCGCCTGGTCGAAATTTGCCGTGATTTTGGTGTCTTAACCCCGGAGGATCCCTATGTCCTCTGGCCGGGCTCAACGACGCCCTATCTATTGGCGCCCCTCTTCCTGCTCTATGATTACAGCTTTCGTCCAGAGCATATTGCGGCGGAGGATGCATTGGCCTGGGCGGCGGAACACGATACGATCTGCGCTGATGAAGTGGTCCTCCACCCCGACCCCTATCCAACGCGCATGGCCTGGTGTGCGGCGCGCTGTCGCTATACGGAGCAACGTCTGACTGCTGTGGCCGGTCAAGGAGAGTTAGTCTTGGTCAACCACTTTCCTCTGCGCTATGATCTGGCCTATTTACCCCGCATTCCCCGTTTCTCACTCTGGTGTGGCACCACGCGCACCGAAAATTGGCACAACCGCTTCCCCGTCGCGACGGTGGTCTATGGGCATCTGCATATCCGTGGCACACAGTGGCGTGATGGCGTCCGCTTTGAAGAAGTTTCGCTGGGCTACCCCCGTCATTGGCGCGCCGAGCGTGGCGTGGCCGGCTATCTGCGCGAAATTCTGCCAGGGTAGCAACTTAGGAAATTCGTCGTCAAACTGATAGGAAAATGGCTGTTGGCTGTTGGCTGTTGGCCAGCAGCTACCAGTTGCGCCGCAGGCAGGCCGCCTGTTCGTTCCTCCCGCTCCTTGTCCACCTGGCCAGGTTTTTACCTCTCCACCTGGCCGTTCTCTTGGGCGCCAAGTTGCGCGACAACTATAGCAAACACCACAAAAGCTGAAGTTACCCAACAAGAGGAGCCGGTCATGGAAGATAAGCTATTTGATTTACAAGAAGCCATCATTAACGGCAGCAAACCGCAAGCAGTTGCCCTCACTCAAGAGTTATTAACGGAAAAGGTGAGCCCGCAGGAGATTCTCAATGAAGGGTTAATAGCCGGCATGAGTGAGGTGGGCGAGCGCTTTAAGTGCGGTGATTACTTCGTGCCCGAAATGTTGATTGCTGCCCGCGCTATGCAAAGCTCCATGGATCTGTTGCGCCCAGTATTGGTCGAGCGCGGCGTCGAACCCATCGGCACCATTGTATTGGGCACAGTGCGCGGCGACCTGCATGACATCGGCAAAAACTTGACCGGCATGTTGCTGGAGGGCGCCGGCTTTCGCGTCGTGGATGTGGGCGTGGATGCGTCAGCCGAAAAGTTTGTCAATGCGGTTAAGGAAAACAACGCCCAGTTGGTCGGCATGTCGGCCTTGCTGACGACAACCATGACCTACACGCGCGAGGTGATCAAGGCATTGGAAGCGGCCGACTTGCGCAAGAAGGTCAAGGTGGTGGTCGGCGGCGCCCCGATTACGGAAGATTGGGCCAACCAAATTGGCGCCGATGGCTTTGCCGTCGATGCCGCGACCGGCGCCGACCGCTGTAAAGAACTGCTGGCCGAACTGATGGCCAATGATCAATGACGAATGACCTAACCTACAAACGAGTACACCATGAATAACCGTGAACGCTTTTGGGCGACCATGCACTATCAACCCCGGGATCGGTCCCCCATTGTGGACTTTGGCTTTTGGGAAGAGACGATTCCGCTCTGGCATCAACAGGGGCTGCCCAAAGCCATTCACTTTAAGTATAGTAACTCCAACCATGTGACCTACTTTGGCATGGATTGGGGGATCGATGCTATCTCGCGGACCACCGACATCCGTATTGGGCTAACACCGGCCTTTCGCCACAAGGTGCTGGAAGACCACGGCGACCATGAGATTGTGCAGCAAAGTGATGGCGTGCGGGTGTTGCGCCGCAAATTTATGGGGTCAATTCCCCAACATCAGGGTCATTTGCTGGTGGATCGGGAGAGTTGGCAAAAGCACTACAAACCGCGCCTCGATCCGACCACTCGTAAACGACTGCCGGCTGATTGGGATGAACGGGTAGAGTGCTGGAAAAATCCCGACCATTCTGAGTTGGTGGTGTTGCCGGGCGGCAGTCTCTATGGCTGGATCCGTAATTGGATGGGCGTGGAAAATGTCTCCTATGTCCTCTACGATGATCCAGCCTGGTTTGAGGAGATGGTCGTCACCGTCGCCGACTGTATCATCGGCACGCTGCAGCGCGCCTTGGCGTCTGGCGTGAAGTTTGACGCCTGTGGCATGTGGGAAGATATGGCCTATCGCGCCGGACCGCTGATCAGCCCCAAGCACTTCAAACAATTCCTGGTGCCCCAATATCGGCGTATCACCGATCTGCTGCATAAGCATGGCGTCGACATTATCTGGCTCGACTGTGACGGTGACATTTCACTCCTGGTGCCCCACTGGTTGGATGCCGGCGTCAATTGTATGTTTCCCCTGGAAATCGGTGCGTGGGGCGCGGATCCGGTGAAGTACCGCCAGCAATATGGCAAAGACCTGCTCATGATGGGGGGCTTTGACAAGCATCTACTGCAAGGTCACAAGACCGGCATCAAAAACGAAGTCAAGCGGCTGGCCCCGTTGGTGGAAGAAGGAGGCTATGTCGGCTTCTGTGATCATCGCGTGCCGCCCGATGTGCCGCTGGAGAACTACCGCTTCTATTTGGAACAAGTGCGCGAGGTGTGGGGGCATGGCGTGAACTTGCGACCCATGCACCATCTGGCGCGGTAAAGATCTCGTTTGCAAAGAAGGGCGCTTTTTTCTGCGTAATGTAGCATTGATAAGCATAGGGTGCGTCCCATTTTCGGGGGCCGAGTCGAGTCTCCACAATTTCTCTGCCAGAGCGCCCCCGAAAATGTGGTACGCACCCATAGGTATAGGGAATAGGACGAATTGGTGGAAGTTATTGTATAATTACCGCAGAGCTTCAGCTTGATTAGCGAAAGCCCAAGACTTGCTGCTGGCCTAGTGCAGGTATCTTCTATCCAATATTGTCAGCAACCGTTGCATCGCCTATGTGCGATGATAAGCCTATGCTCGCTCATCTACAACTTAAGCTCTTTGGCGCGCCGACAATTACCGTAGCTGGAGAGCCAGTAACAGGATTTATCTCCAATAAAGCGGTGGCCACCATCTATTATGTGGGGGCGATGGGACAGCCGCAGGCGCGCGAGGTATTAGCCACGCTGCTGTGGACCAATTCGACCGACACCTATGCCAAAAAGAATCTGCGCAACGTGTTGTCAAATTTGCGCGCACTTGTGGGTCCCTTCATCGCGATCACGCGCGACGCCGTAAGCCTGCCCACAATGTCCGCCGCGGGAGTGGACAGCCGCCGGTTTATGGCGCTTCTTAAACAAGCGGAACAGGCGGCAACGGAAAGTGAACGGCATGAACGGTTGGCGGCGGCGGTCGCCCTCTATCAAGGCCCTTTTTTGGATGGCTTTCAGCTTGCAGATGCTGAAGCGTTTGATGAATGGCAGCGCAGCGAACGTGAGCATTTTGGGTTGCTGGCGATCCAAGCTTTGCATGAGTTGGTGGTCGGTAGTGGTGCACAGGGGAAACTGCTGGAAGGGATTAATTACGCCACGCAGTTGCTCAAACTCGACCCGTTGCGCGAAGAGACCCATCGCCATCTGATGCAGCTCCTGGCGCTCGATGGGCAAACAAGCGCGGCCCTCACCCAATACCGCACTTGCCAAAAGGTTCTGCAAGACGAACTGGGTGTTGACCCAGACACTGAAACCGAGCAACTCTATCGGCGTATCCAGGCTGGTGAGTTGCGCAAGGCGGGGTCAACACCGCTGATCGTGATTCCAGTGGCAGCGGCGCAAACGCCGCCTATTGTCCTCCCGTCCGAAATCACTGGCTTTGTTGGGCGCGTTGCAGAAATCACCCAGGTGCAGCAGCGCCTGGCCGAGCCGACTTGTCGGCTTCTGACCATTACCGGTATGGGCGGTGTGGGTAAAACACGCCTCGCCTTGCACACTGGTCATGTCCTGGCCAATCGTCCCGTCACTGCGCCGCCGCCGACCTACAAAGATGGCATCTACTTTATGCCACTTGCGGCGCTGGAATCGGATGCCCAATTTGAACACCAACTGCCGACTGCGATTGCCGCGCAGCTGCAACTTCCCCTCAGTGGCGCAACGGCGCCGGCCACCCAACTAAGCCAAGCGCTCTACGATAAGGATCTGTTGTTGATCCTGGACAACTGTGAACATTTGCCCATAGCCCCCTTGCTCACCCCGCTCTTACAGGAAACACAACATTTGCAGTGCTTAGTGACCTCGCGTCGCCGGCTCAATGTTTATGGCGAACATCTGCTGCGCTTGTCGGGCCTAGCCACGTCAGATGAGGCCACGGCGGCGGGGTTCGGCGCTACCGGTGAGAGTGATGCTGTCCGCCTCTTTGTACAAAGTGCGCGGGCGGTGCAGGCCGACTTCGTCTTGGATCGTCACACCGCCCCGCTTGTAACCAAGATCTGTCAACTTTTGCATGGTCTGCCATTGGGCATCGAATTGGCTGCCAGTTGGGTGCGCTTTTTATCATTAGCCGAGATCGTGACGGAGATTCAGCAGAATTTGGCTTTTCTCGATACGACTGTAGGCGCGCCGTCTGATCCTCAACGCAGTTTACGCGCCGTCTTTACCCATTCGTGGCGCCTGCTCTCGCCCACTGAACAACAAGTGCTGCGGCGATTGGCGGTCTTTCGCGCGGGCTTTAGCCGCACTGCCGCCATGCAAGTGACCGGTGCCACCTTACCTTTGCTGGCTGCGCTGAGCGACAAATCTTTGATCCAGCGCAGCAGCTCCATTGCCGACGATTTACCGCAGGAGGCTGGTAGCGCCCAGTCGCATTACCGACTGCACACGGTGATCCATCAATATGCGGCCGAACAATTGGCCGCCGCCCAAGAGACCGACGAATATGCGGCGCGTCATGCCGCCTATATGATTACATGGCTCGCCGAGCAGCGTTCTGATTTGGAATCAACCCGCCAACAAACCGCGTTGCACCTCATTCACGGTGAGATTGAAAATGTGCGCGCTGCCTGGCGCTGGTGGATCGGCCACCTGACGCGAGGCGAGGTGGCATTGGCAACGCACACAAGCGCGCTCAGCCAAGGGCTGGATAGCCTCTTTCACTTCTATGATATGCGCAGTTGGTTTCAAGAAGGGGAAACAGTTTTGGGGCAAATGACCCATCCGCTGGCAACCGTTGCCGCTACTGAGCCAGGGCTTGCTGTGCTTGACCTAGATAAGACAGGGCAGGCGGCCTGGCGCCTCCAGGCCAAAGCCCAAGCGCGGCAGGGGTGGTTTGCCTTTCATCTGGGACGCTATGCCGAGAGCCGCCGGCTGTTGGAAACGAGCTTGCACCACCTCCAACAGATGCAGGCCGAGGCGGAGACAATCTTTAATTTGAATTACCTGGGCGCGCTCCTGCGTCCCATTTTCGTTTGTGTGCCTGGTCGCAACCTACTTCATCTACCCCGCCACCCATCACCCACCACGCGCCACGCGCCACCCATTTCTTCCCCACCGAACTGATCGAACAGCAGACACAGGGAGAATTTCGCCAGGTGACAACGGTCTTTGTCAACCTCCAGGGGTTACCCACCGGCGCAACGGCAATCAATTGGGGCGCCGATCTTTTTCGATTGCTTGCGCAATATGGCGGCTACCTCTGCCGAATCGGCCAAATCGGGGAACGTGACCCCGGCGGTACATTGCTGCTCTTCTGGGGCGCCCCCGCTAGTCATGAAAATGATGTTACCCGCGCCCTGCACTTTGCCCTAGCTTTGCAGGCTGCGGCGCCATCGCCCATGCGCATCGGCGTCACCACCGCCCTGGCCTACGCCGGTTTTGTCGGTTCCCCCTTGAGCGAGGAATACACTTGTTATGGCGCCCATGTCAACCTGGCCGCCCGCCAGATGGTCATGGCCGGCTGGGGCGAGATCTGGCTGGATGACGAAACGGCCCGTCTGGCCGGCCCAGCGTTTGTTATACAAGGACAAGGACAAAGACAATTTAAAGGCTTTGCCGAGGAACAGCCTGTCTATCGCCTGCTGTATCAACAGGTAACGGCGCTTGACCAACACTATGCCGGTGAACTCGTCGGGCGCGCCGCCGAGCTTGCGCAACTGCACGCTGCGCTTGCCCCCCTGCTGGAAGGCGCCCATGTGGGTCTCCTCGCGATCAGCGGCGAGGCCGGCATGGGCAAGAGCCGGTTGGTCCATGAGTTGCGAGTTGCGAGTGGCGGGTGGCAGGTGGCGGGTGTGTCGACTCACCACCCGCCACCTGCCACCCAATGGTTTCTCTGCCAAACCGATGAAATTCTGCGCCAGCCACTTAATCCATTTCGCTACTGGCTGCGGCGCTATTTCAACCAATCCACCAGCGCCGATGAAGCGACCAACAAAGCTGTTTTCACGGCCAAATTGGACGAACTCATTGCGTATGTGACTTCGGTCAATCTCCAGTCTCCTGCCTCCAGTCTCCAGTCTTCAGCCTCTGGTCTCGTGGCTGAACTCGACCGCACCCGCTCCTTCCTGGGCGCGCTGGTAGATCTCCATTGGCCCAACTCGCTCTATGCCCAGGTGGAGCCGCAACTGCGCTTTGAAAACACGCGGTTGGCGCTGAAAAGCCTAATTCAGGCGGAAAGCCTGCGGCGACCGGTTGTCCTGCACTTGGAAGATGCGCATTGGCTTGATGGTGATTCGCAAACGTTTCTCGGACAGTTACTGCGCAATGGCGAGGATTATCCCTTTGTGATCATTGCCACGCTACGGCCAAACGAAGTGGGAATGGCGGCTGATAACGAAGCGGGGTTCTTCTTGGTAAAGCCGCGGTTGACCATCCACTTGACAACGCTGACTGTGGATGAAGTTGCAACCTTAGCGACCGCACATTTGCAAGGGCCACCGACGCCGGTGTTGCTTTCCTTGCTATGGGAACGGGCGGAAGGGGATCCTTTTTTTGCCGAGCAACTGCTGCACTATCTGCAAGAACAGGATCTGTTGATACAGAGTCGCAACGGTTGGCAGTTGCGCTCCGAGCAAGCCACCGCCATTTTATTGCCTGAAGGCGCACGGGCGCTGTTGGTTGCCCGTTTGGATCGCCTGCCGCAGCCGGTCAAGGAGGTGGTGCAGACGGCGGCGGTCTTGGGGCGCGAGTTTGATACACCGATACTAGCCCAAATGCTGGTCAATGACGCCGAGTTAACCGATAAATTGGCGGTGGCCGATGCGGCAGCCATCTGGTCCGCCATAAGCCAGGCGCGTTATCTCTTCCGCCATGCGCTGCTGCGCGAAGCCGCCTATGAGATGCAATTGCGGGCGAGGCTGCGTCAGTTGCATCGGCAGGCGGGGGATGCGATCCGTACCGTTTTTCAGGAGCAGTTGACCCCCCATTATGCAACCCTGGCCTATCATTTCGACCAGGCCGAAGTGGTTGAGCAGGCGATCCATTGGTATGGTCTGGCAGGGACAAAAGCGCTCGACCTCTATTCTAATCAAGAAGCGTTACGCTATTTCACGCGCGCCCTTGACTTAACGGCAATAACTGATGGCGACACGCGCTATCACCTTCTTTTGGGATCTGAGGCTGCTAAAAGTTGGTTGGGCCATCGGGCTGCGCAGCTACAGACTATAGAGGAACTCGAAGTATTAACCACGCACCAGGCGGACCTAACAAAACTGGCGACTGTTGCACTACGCCGTGCAGCCTATGCATCACAAATTGGCCAACGCCCAATGGCGCTAAGCGCAGCAGCAACCGCTGTTCACCATGCTAGCGGCGCCGGCACTCCCTTACTTGAAGCGCAAGCGTATCATCGTTGGGGGCGAGTTGGCTGGGAAACGGGAGACTATACGAGTGCCCAACGGCACTTAGAACGAGGATTGCTGTTGGCACGGACGCAGCAAAGCTTATTGGTTGAAGCTCAATGCCTCTATGATTTAGGAACCGTTGCCTACTATATTGATGACTACGCAACTGCGCAAGGCTATCTAGAAAATGCAGCAAAAATCTACGCAAATTTACAGGATCGCCAAGGAGAGATCCGTTGCCTAAGCCTTTCTGGCGGCGTGCTCGATAATTGGGGGGACCATAGCAATGCCTTGCAGCAGTACGACCAAGCCTTGCATTTAGCCCAGGTGGTTGGTTGGCGCTATGCCGAAGCACGGCTACTCAACCAGAGTGGCGATAATTTGCTGCAACTCGGTGACTTAGTGGCCAGTCGCCACCGACTGGAACGCGCCCTTGTGATTTGTCGAGAGATAGACGATCAGGCGGCAGTGGCTTCAACACTGGACATGTTGGGATTAGTTGCCTTTGCAGAAGGACAATTAAATACCGCTCAAAATTACTTCACAAATGCGTTAACGATTGTTCAAACGCAAAATAATCGCCGTAGCCAGGGCTATACACTTACGCATCTGGGACATGTGTTAGCCGATTTGGGCCAAAACGATCAGGCGCTTGCTTTGCTGCAGCGAGCACTGACCCTCCGTACCGAAGATAAGGCCCAGGCGCTCCGCTTAGATACATTGGCCGCGCTTGCCCATCTACACTTTATCCAGGGCGAATTGGGAGCGGCTCATCAGCATGTTAAAGAGATTCTGGCAAACCTGGCAGAACATGGTGAGGACGGGATAGAATTCCCGATCCAAGTCTATCTACGCTGTTATTTGGTGCTTAATGCCATTACCCAGCGCAGTGAGCATACGGTCGAACAAGCGGCGACTGTATTGGCGGCTGGCCACGCGCTGCTGATGGCGCGCGCCAACCGCCTTCGATCGGAACAATTACAACAACAGTTTCTCAACAACCTGCCATTTAACCGTGAGTTACACACCCTTTGGTTGGCACGTTCAATGACAACTTGAGATCAACTCCCCTTCCGGCGACCGACGCGGCGGTGCCAAAAACGGTGTCACCGCTTCCTTACTATCCATTTTGAGAAGATAGGCTTTCCCAAACTCCAATCTGTCGACGTTTGTCTCAATGGCGCCGTTGGGCTCCACGCGGTAGATGGCTGAATATGTCCCTTGTAGCGAAGCCAGGGCGTCAGGTACCATTCGACAATCGGGCAAGGGATAGATAAACGGATTCAGAACTCCTGGTTCCAGTGGTGGCAACATGATGGTTGACATAATCGCATAATACCCTGCTTCGGGACGCAAATCGGCAATGACGCGATTATCGACAAATTGCTGTGTGGCCAAGCGGATCCATGTAGTTTCTCCGGTTGGTAGGAAATAAATGGCCAGGGTATGCTCATAGCCCTCAGGCACATTCCGTTGCAAATAGGTAAAGGAAATGGCACGGGTCATCTTCTGGGGGGCGGTGATCGTCGGGTCTGGCTCTACATAAAAAGCACTACCGACAGGCGTCAGCCACGATTCGTCGGTGAGCTCAGGCGGCGCAGGAACGGCTTGTATGGCTTTAATCCCATTCGGCTCAAAAAGCCCATCCGGGCTGTAAATATCGACTTGGGCGTCAGGCGAGAGAATGGGGGCGGCAAATTGCTGTATATGATCACCGCCGCCGAGCATCATCTTGTCGCCACCGCCGAGCATCATCTTATCCCCACCGCCGTTGCCCATGCGGGAAGTGGCGGAAATGGCGGTGGGGATCAAGGCTAGAGAATGCCAATCCATCGCCATGGCGTGCAGCGGAAATTCGGGAACGCTGCCAATTGTTTCATGGGGTTGCCACGGGAGTTGGAGAAAGAAACGCTGGATTGCCTCGGCGCGCGGTTGTATGCTATCGCCCTGCCAGAGACGTATAAAGACATCTTCGGTGGGGTAGGGTACGGTGATAATGGTGGAACTAGTGGGATAGACAAGGGTGCCTGTCGGTGCAAGGCTAGCCGTAGCGGGGTAACCACCGGGAAAGATTTGTATGTTGAGAGGGATTGATGTTATAACCTCTGTGACGCTAATTGCCAGGGTACGCGTTGTTAGCGCGCTTACCTGCAGATTGGGCGGCCATTGTGCTGGCATGAGCCGCTTGATGGGCAAGGTAACTTCATTACCCGTAAGTTTGTTGAGACAACTAAAGTAGGGGATTTTAGAATCGCTAAAATCATACATACAAAGCCGATCACCACGATGCGCGCCACGGACACGAATGCGGTCACCGCCACCCGTTGGTGAGCCAAAGGGCACAACCAAGTCATCGGTTGGGTCCGCGGTATTCTGGGTTTGATATAGGAAGACTTGGGCATTAGGATGACGCGTCCGATTCCCATAATTATCGCGCAGCTCAAAATAACGGGTTGGGATCGGGAGTTGTTTGTCATCCAATAGCCAGTTCACCACAGTGGTTACGTTGAGTGGTAAGATGGCGGGCGCCTCTGCCGGCTTTAGCGGCGCCCGTACCATTGGATAGAAGGTTGTAATCGTCTCCCAGTCACTGCGCCCTGTCGTTACCGCGGCCAATGTCCATTCACATGGGTTCTGTTGTTGCCCGTCTGTTGGATCGCCAACGGGGGCATGCCACTTGGCCGCTGTCAGAAACTCGGCGTAGTTGGGGTCGCGCGTCGTGGTCATAAAGCTATCTTTGCAGTCAATGCTGCCCAAGAAGCGTTTGCCGGACGCAGGATTGATCGGATCTGGTTTGAGACCAAGATAATTATCGGGCAGGAAGAGAAGATAGTGTGACAATTCGTGTGCCAACGCGCGCCACCACTGTTCACCAAGATCCGTTGTATTTTCGCCAAACGGATCCCACGTGACGCCCATGTGTACTTGGCCGCGTGTATATGCGTTGGGTTCAGGCCGAGTCAATGTCGGGCCAGGGATGAGCACCGTCTCTGTGAGTGGATGGTTGACCAAGCCACCGATTGCCGCCGAAGGGCGCACATCATTGGCTGCATAGAGCAAAAGATCAGCCCGTTTCCAGAGCGATTTGGCCGGCACAATATCGACCTGGCCGAGCGCCATCTGCCCCGCCGTGACATGAAAGAGCAATTCAGAAGCCTGTTTAAAATTATCTTCGAGCGCTGTCATAAATTGCTCATCGGCGCGGGCGTCCCACTCAAGCGCAACCAGCAAATGATAGAGTAAGAGTGGATGCGTATTAGTCGTTGGCGCGGTCGGCACCGTCAACGTGAGTACGCCGGGTTCGCGCAGCTCGGTCAGCGCCAGGCCGCTGGGAATCGGTGCGGCGCTGGTGAGAAAGTAGCTATACTGGTTCGTAAAGGTCAGCAATTGCGTGGTCGTCACGGGCAACAGGGCCACAAGGCTATCGCCCACCTGTAATTCGCCGCGCCCCGGTAGATAGCCACCGGGCGTGGTGCGGTACGGCTGACCGGCGTTGTCGGCCATGGGCTCAGCCCCGGTGAACTGCCCCGCCGGCAAACGATAGACTAGGGTACCGGCCAGTGGCTGCCCCGCCTGATCAACTACGCGCACCTGGGTGCCACGTACACGAAGCGGAAAGGTAACAGCGCTGGCATAGGGCCACTGGTACGGGCCCGGCACCGTGTTGGTGTAACGATAGCTGTCACTGATAGATTGGATTGCTGTCAGGGGTTGGCTGTAGGCTAGTAGACGCACCACCACATTGTCCGACTGACCAAAGAAGCCGGAGGCAAAGGTATCCCAGAGAAAGGTGTGTGTTTCCCCGGTTGGTGCGGTCGACAAGTGCTGAGTGATTGTCCCGCGGGCGGCCACGGCGGGCAACCAATAGCCGCCTCCATCGGGTGAATAGAAGGCTGCCACCCGCCCCGCCTCATCACCTTCTGGATCAAAAAGCGTATAGGTAATCGGAATAGTGGGGCTACTGAGCAAGTCCGGTGCAACAAAGAAGTCGGCATTGGCGGTAGGGCCGGGATGACTGATGGCGAGACGGGGTGGCTGGTTGACCAGACCTGTCCCACGTTGCATTTTGTTCAGGTAAATCATGCTTGGTTGATCGTAGTCCATGCTGATAATATCGAGGTTACCATCCCGATCCAGATCACCCACCGCCACGCTAGTAGTGCTATCACTACCGGTGCCAAAGCGTGGTCCTGTTGGGAAGTTGCCGGTGCTATCATTCAGATAGATCAGGTTTGGCTGACCATTGATATTGCCCGTGACGATGTCGAGGTAGCCATCTTCATTTAGATCCCCGACCACTACGCTTGTGGTGCTATCACTGCCGGTGCCAAAGGGATGCGCCAGCGTTGTTGGGAAGTTGCCACGGCCATCGTTTAGATAAACCATGTTCTGTTGACTACTATTGCCTGCAACGATGTCAAGGTAACTATCGCCATTCATATCCCCTACGGCTATGCTGGCCGTCGCATCGCGGCCGGTGCCAAAGGGACGCGCCGTCGCCATTGGGAAGTTGCCGGTGCCATCATTCAGATAGACCATGTTCGGCGCCCCTACATTCCCCGTAATGATATCAAGCCATCCATCACGGTTCATATCCACTATCGCCACGCTTTGGCTATAATCACGACCAGTGCCGAAAGGGCGGCTGTGCTGTTCATCGGTCGGGAAGTTGCCGTGACCGTCATTGAGATAGACCATCGCCTGTTCCCCAATATGAATTACCCCGCCAACATCATCTAATATTGGGCCATTACCCACCACAATGTCGAGATGGCCATCGCCATTTAGATCGCCTACCGCCACGCTTTTCGTATTATCCTGGCCGGTGCCGAAAGGGCGGTTATGTTCTTCATCGATAATAAAGTTGCCCTTACCATCATTTAAGTAAACCATATTTTGTCCATCAACGGACGTACTCGTCTCGATATCCCAATGTGTTTCATTGCCCGTGATGATGTCGAGGCGTCCATCACCATTTACGTCGCCCACTGCTACGCTTTGAGTCGCTTCATTGCCAACGCCAAAGGAGTGCCTGTGCGCATCATCCATTGGGAAGTAGCCGGCGCCATTATTCAAGTAGACGCTCTTCTGCGCAACAATATCGAGAAACCCGTCGCCATCAAGATCGCCAACGGCGACACAATTGGTCCATTCACGACCTGTGCCGAGGGAGCGACTATGTTCATTGTCTGTGGGAAAGTGACCAGCACCATCGTTTAGATAGACCATGCTTGGCTCATAGGCAGAAATTCGCCCATTGCTCTCCCACTGCGGCCAGTTTCCGATGACGATATCAAGATACCCATCGCCATTCATATCCCCCAGTGCAAGGCTAGTGGTCCATTCCTGGCCCGTACCAAAGGGGTGCATCCTATCCGCAGGAAAGCGGCCAGTGCGATCATTCAGATAGATCATATTCTGGCCGCCAACATAATTGGAAGTAATCTCATCCACACGTGGTTGGTTCCCCGTAACAATATCGAGGAACCCGTCACCATTTAGATCGCCAACTGCGATGCTATCGTTTGATCCCTTATTTGTGCCGAAGCGGTATACCTGATCTGTAGAAAATTGCCGGCGCCATCATTCAAATAGATCGCCACCTGCCCGCCAGGTCCATCATTCCCGACGATCAGATCAAGGTCGCCGTCCCCGTCCATGTCGCCCATTGCGATGCTTGTGGCACCAGTGCCAAAGGGGCGTTCAGTAAAGCTCGGTTCTTGGGCTTGGGCAAGATGGGGGGCATAGCTCGCCGCAAACAGGGCGGCCAAGCAGAGGGCGAGCCACCAACGGCAGTGGCCCAGACAGTGCCGCGGTGCGGACCCCGCCGGCGCGGCGCTATTGTCGGTTACGTTGCGTGATAAGTAGAGCATAAGGCCTCCTGGTCAATTGATGGTCGTTTGCGATGAAAGGGGATAACTCTACTGTTACAGAGCAACGTCCAGGGATCGTCCAGAGACTGTTCCTTGTGGCGAGTGAAATGATTCACCGCAGGCAATCAACCCTGGCGTCGCGTCTGTTTTTTTGCTGATGGAAGGTTTAACCACAGTTGTAGAAGGGGGACGAAGGTCGTTCGTTGACTAAGAGCGTCGCCTCTATTATAAACCGGAAAAGTTTCTGGAACAACTGCGATTTCGGTTGCTGCTCCTGTTTTCACCCCCTGTTTGCCCGCTTTCCCCTTCTTCCCACGCTAATTGATCCGCCCCAATACAGGCTGTCCTCTTCTTCCTCGCCCACGGGCCAACGCATCGTCCACCCGGTAAACCCATAAAGCGCTATTTCTGGACGATCTCTGGACGTTTAGCGCCCAAAGGCTGGGCGAACCCTGGGCGTGCGCCGGCTAAACTCAAACCAGCCAACGCAATTCAACGGACATAGCGCTGTCCAATGAATCGCCGGCTCGGAAACGGTTGACCCAACAAGCAAACAGATTCGCAATAACCATCCAATGAGTGTCCGCAACACCGTTGGGTCTTGGTAAAGGAGAAAAACAATGACAGTGACTAACGGCACTATCCCCACTGCAACAAACATGTATACAAAAAACACATATGCAACAAAACCTGAGGAACAGGTACTGCATTCACTACACACGCCGATTGAGCGGATGGCGCAGGCCGATCCGGCCGATATTCAGCAAATCGCCGCGGCGCAAATTGAGCTGTTGAGTAATTACTACAAAGAGACCTTGCGGCAGGCCGACGCCAGCTTTCAGTGGGCGCTTGTCGCCGCCGGCGCCGGCTTTGCTTTCTTTGTCGCGGCGATTGGGTTGGCGCTTGATCAGGAACTTGCCAACAGCGCGCTGATCAGCGCCACCGGCGGCGCCTTGACCGCGTTTATCTCTGCCATCAACTTTTATCTCTATAGCCGCGCCGCCTGGCAGATGACAGAGTATCAAGGCCGGCTTGACAAAACACAGCGCTTCCTTCTTGCCAACAGCATCTGTGAAGGCTTGGCGAACGACGCCAAGCAACAAACCCGAGCGCAGATCATCCAAAAGATGATCGACCTAACCTACAGCGCCGACAGCTTCAAAATTCAAACCAATGTGGCGCTACCAAGCGATCAGCCAACCGCGTAACCACGCCGGCATCACAAAATCGATCTCAACCATTGCAAAAGGAGTTTACCCATGTTGCACCACCGCCATGCTCATCTTAACAGTGAACCACTTCAGCCGCAGATGACCGTTGCCCAGCGTTGTCAATCGTCGTCAAGCCAGGCTGCTTCACCAGGCGCCACCGCAGATTGCTGGCAACTGTGGCTCGATCAACAACCCCATTTCTACCGCCTCTGCCGTCGCTGGCTGCACAACCACGAGAGCGACGTCGATGACGCCTTTAACCGCGCGGCTGTGCTGGTCTGGCGCAAACAGCAGGAGAACGCGCAACCCATCGCCAATCCCATGGGCTGGCTGACCGGTCTGCTGCGTCACGTCTGTCTCGATCTCCACCGCGCCCGCCAACGAGCGGCTTGCCGAGCGGTTGAGCTTGATGCCGTGGTGGAGAGTGCAACGCCTTCTCACCGCACCTTTGCAAATGATTCACCCGAAACGATCCTGCTCCGCCGCGAAAAGTATGCCTATCTCAGCCAGGCGATAGATGCCCTGCCCTCACGACTGCGCACCGTGATCATTTTGCGCTTTTATCAAGAGCAAAGCTGTGAAGAGATCGCCACACGCCTGCACCTTTCGGTGGACAATGTCTATAAACGAGTTCAAGAAGCGCGCACCCTGTTGCTGCATAAGGTGCAGCTCTATCAGGCGGGATTGGAAGGGCCGGCGCCGGACGCGCCTCCCTTAGATGACCTGTATGAGGAGCCAACGCTCCCGCCAGCCCCGCAAGCAGACAAGGCCGTGGACTCACTGCGTCCGCGTGTTACGGTGCTGCCGCATGTCTCCAAACGGGAAGAGCAGAAGTTACAGACCTTGCGCGCCTACGTTGCACGGCATCCCACCGGTTGGAAAAAACGCCTAGAACTGGCCGATCAGCTTTGCAAGATGAATGAATTGGCGGAGGCGCTAGCCATGTATGAGCAAGTGCTGGCAAAACAGCCGCAGTTAATGAATGCTCGGCTACAGATGACGTATATTTATGAAGCGTTGGGGCAGGGCGACACTCACTGCTGTTAAGTTAAGGGGACTTACTCGTTTGCGACGTATGAATGGAGCCTTTGCTCTTAGATGCAACCGCTGTTATGTCTGCTGAAGTGATGACATTGCTCGAAAGGTGACCGTGAAGGGTGACATACAAACAGGCGCTAGGCCAAAGCGCTGATGCGGTTGCGGCGTATGGACGAGCCTTGGCGCTGACCGCCACGCCTACTGAGCGCGTCGATGCGATGGTGCTGAAGATAAGAGAACAAGGGTAAAAGTCGAAAATTTCAGAAACGGCGCCATGACACCGACATATAAGTGAGCAACAAAAAACGGTGATTCACCCAATGTTACTCCCGTATCGGTTATCCGAAAGTATGAAAGCAAATAAAGGGGAAGGATATGTAAGTAAATCAATAAAGAAATAGCAATGTAGTTAGCTAAAGGTCAAGAGCTTCTGAATGACTGTTCTTGGGTCAACTCCAACAGTCCTTGAGAAGCGAGCAGCAATACCTATTTTGTGTACTCTTTCAATAATCGGTTGTAATTTCACATATTTCACCCATAAGGAGAAACCTCATGTCAGATGAACAACTCACTGTCTACATTGATCCGGACCAAATCAAGGCACAAAAAGACAATAAATATGATCTCTTTCTTGCTAAGAAGGTTAACGGCCAATTCACTGTTGTTTGGCAATCAAAAGGAGCACAAGCAGCGGCCAATAAACCATCCTACGAATATCAGAACAAATTTGATCTGAGCGTTCTTTCATTCTGCGTCAATTATGTGAATAACCCTGTAGATTTGTCTGCCGGTTCATCCTTCACTTCCAGCGGGCAAAAACAATCTATCGAGTTAGGGCAAACGGTCATACTGAACGCAGACGGTCTATTTGAGACTGTGCAAAGTGACGGAAAGTCAACTGAGATTGTAATTCACAATCAACTTCAAGCAAATCCCCATGAAGTGTTAATGGATCAAGACGGCAACCCGATTTTCGTCAACACTACGAGTGGTATGGATGTTGGAGATGCAACGTTAACACCCATCGACACCTATCAGGTCTGGTTCGGTAGCCAGCAAGACACTGGCACGATTATTGCTGACAATCGCTCTAACATCAAAGAAGTTCAGTTAGAGGGGGGACAGACGAAAATTATCACCTATACAGCCGATGGTACATGGGCGGACGGCGCTCCTGCTTCCTAGGTCAATGTAGTCAGCAAAAGATCCTTACCCATCTGCAAAAGTGAGATCGTTTTCCTGAATTGTCTCTATCAACAGTCACTATCCAGGGAAACGATCTACGGCATGTTCTCCAACTGGGTTGACCAGCGGGAGCGGAAGAACCACTACCGTCAGCCTGCCTTAGTGAACGCCTTTTAATGCTAAAACATATTGTAGCTTTCGGTTCTCGTCTACCATCATATCATTTAAAGAGTTAGCAACTGGAGATATTATTATGACGACAAATATCCTACCAACCCATAACGGCGCAGTCTTCAACATTACTCTGGATCCGGGTTATTGCTTCGCTATGTGCCTTGATATGGCAAAGGTGCTGTTGACTTTTCAGCAGCAAGGTCGTCCTAAAAGGCTGCCGGTTAAGAGTGACTTAGAGCCTGGGAAGTGGGCAATTGTGCAATCCGCTTATGAGATAAATAGTTCATCAAATGATGAAACGTTGATTGAAGCACAAAGCATGGGAATTGTGAGTTTAATCGGCCTGACCGACTTTAAGGGAAACTTTACCCAAGTTGTGAACACGATCACAAATATACAGGGTACGACTGTTTTTGGTATTATGGGACCCGATAGTGGTCATGAGCTATTGTGGCATCGAGACGATGGCAACAATATATGGTTCTATCTTGATCCAAATGATGGTTTATGGCAGTTCAACAATCTGGATCAAGGAATTAATTATATGGTAGCGGATCTTCAACAACACTATTCCAGCCTGAATGAAGAATTCGATGCTTTTACCCTAAAACTGGCTGATTGATTGACAGATTTAATGTTTGAAAAAGAATGAAGCATTACCCCTCACCAAACCTGGCCATTTGGTCAGGTTTGTGGCTCTTCCTGTGGCTGTTTCCTCTGCCCCTCCTTTGTGGTAAAAGTACTTCTATAGTGCGGTTTTTAAACCGAGCCCACTTCGCAATGGGTGTGTCCCAAAATAGAGAGAATAAGACGGCAGTCCCAAATCAGGGGCGATAGACGAGAGACGCAAGTTGACCTTGCTGGTGCTTCGCCCCATTTGTGGTACGCACCCCTTCACAATGAAGTACGGAGATCACCATGCACGAAACCATGACACCCAAAGAACGCTGGCAAGCTGTGCTAACACGTGAAAAGCCGGACCGCCTGCCCATGGATTACTGGGGGACGGCGGAGGCGACACGTAAGCTGCGTCACTATTTGGGCTGCGCCACCCAATGGCAAGTGTTTCAAAAACTTCACATCGACCGGGTCGTAACGGTGCGTCCAGCGTATGTGGGGCCATCGCTCAGGCGCAACCATGATATGTACGGCATGCGCTACCGCTGGGTGGAACATGAAGGCGGTCGCTACCGCGAATGTATCTTTCATCCCCTGGCGCAGTACGATACAGTGGAGGAGATCGAACACAACTACACCTGGCCGACGGTGGCGTGGTTTGATTACTCGGTAGTCCACCAACAGATCAAGGGCAAGGAACGCTATCCGATCCAGGGTGGTGGCTCCGAGCCTTTTTTGATTTATAAAAATCTGCGCGGCATGGAGCAGGCATACATGGACCTGGCGCTCAACCCGGAGCTGTTGCACTACTGTCTCGACAAGCTCTTTGCTTTCTGCTACGAGAACACCGTGCGCCTCTACGAACAGTTGCCGGGGCAGATCCTGCTCTCCTATGTGGCGGAAGATTTTGGTGGCCAGGAGCGGCTACTCTTCTCGCGCAAGATGATCCAGGAATTTTTGCTGCCGCGCATGAAACGGATGATCGACCTGGCCCATAGCGCCGGTGTCTACGCCTTCCACCACAGCGATGGCGCCATCCGTGCGATCATCCCCGACCTGATCGAGATCGGCATTGATCTGCTCAACCCGATCCAGTGGCGCTGCGCCGGTATGGAACGAGCCGCGCTAAAACGCGATTTTGGCGATAAGCTGGTCTTGCATGGCGGCATGGACAATCAGCAGACGCTCCCTTTTGGCACAGTGGCGGATGTGCAGCGCGAAGTGCTGGAAAATATAGCCACGTTGGGTCAAGGTGGTGGCTACATTCTGGCGCCCTGCCACAATATTCAGGTGGTCAGTCCGCCGGAAAACATTGTGGCGCTTTATGAAACGGGGTATCAACATGGTTGGTCGTGACTACACACCGAAAGAACGGGCCATTTGGGCCTTGGAACGCAAACCACCCTTGCCTGGCCTTGTACCAACCTTTGAGTTGGAGTTTCAGCTTGGTAATGAGTTGCTGGGGCGGGATTTCTACCGCGGTGCTGAAGTGTGGGATGGCGCTAGCCCGGCGGCACGCGCGCGTATGATCCGGCACAACGCAGACCTCTACATTGAGGTGGCGGAGCGGCTCGACTATGCCATCATTATGATCGTCGGTCCCCATGATCCAGAAGGGATCGCCGCAACGGCCAACTATATCCGCGACCGCGTCGGCGACCGCTATCTGCTCATCTGTCACGGCGACGCCACCTTTGCTATCCCCGACGGCAATGAGATGATGGAGATGGCGGTGGCCTTTTTTGAACGGGCTGAGGAGATGCATCAACTGGCGCAGACGCGTGTGCAACAAGCACTGGAACGGGGCAAATACCTGCGCGAAGCATGTGGCCTGGATGGCTTTGCCCTCTGCGCCGACTACTGTTTTAACCGTGGTCCGTTTCTTTCGCCGCGCATGTTCCGCCAGTTCATCACACCCTACCTTAAGGAACTGGTGGCCGGCTACAAGGAACTGGGCTACTATGTCATCAAACATACCGACGGCAACCTGATGCCAGTGCTTGACCAGATCCTAGAGAGCGAACCGCATGGGTTGCACTCGATCGATTGCCAGGCCAAGGATATGGACATTGCTGTGATCAAGCAGCTGGCGGGCGACAAGGTCTGCTTGCTGGGCGGGGTGCAGTGCAGCTTGCTTCAGACCGGCACCGAAGAACAGATTCAGGAGCAGTGTAAGTATGTGTTGCGTCATGCCATGCCCGGCGGCGGCTACATCTATGGCACGACCAATGTGGCCTTTAAGGGGCTGCCATTGGAGCGCTACCTGCTTATTTTGGAGATGCGCAAGCGATACGGGTGGTATGACGAGAAAGGCCAACTATGTCCAGCGTTATTGAGCGAACAATGAATCACCATGACCGTATGTTGGCCACCATGCGTGGTGAGCCGACGGATCAAATCCCTTGGGCGCCACGTATGGATCTCTGGTACATTGCCCAACGCGCCCGTGGGAGTGTGCCGGCCCCATTTGCCAATATGAATATGGTCGAGGTCGCGGCAGCGCTTGATGTTGCCTGCCATTCGATTGGCGCGGATTTTTCGCTGCCCGGCGGGCGCGATAACAGCCTGCGTGGTCTGGGCATCGACAATCATCAAGATTTCCCCTATCGGGTCGAGTTGCAGGGGCTGCCCCTGGCATCCAGCGACGATGGCGAGAATCTGCGCACACGGATACAGACGCCGGCTGGAGAGGTTTTTATGCACCTTTACCGCTCGCAGTCGATGGCGCGCGACGGCATCTCCCTGCCCTTTGTCAAGTCCTATGCCATTCATTCTGCCGCTGATTTTGAGGCGGTGGCCCAGATTTTTGAGCATCTGGTGGTGACTCCGACGCCTGACGCCTATCGCGCCTTTCACCAGCGGGTCGGCGACCGGGGCGTTGCGGTGGCGCGGGGGCCGGTGGCTGCTTCGCCCATGCATCTGATTCTACATGAGTTGGTCGCCATGGACCAGTTCTTCTATCTCTACCATGATGAACCCGACGCCATGCACCGGTTGACCGCGCGCATGGAACCCTACTTTGACGCCTGTCTGGACGCACTTTGTGCCAGCGCGGCCGAGGTGGTCTTCTGGGGCGCCAACTATGACCAGGATCTGACCTGGCCGCCCTTCTTTGCTAAGGAGATTATCCCGTGGCTCAAAAAAGCCAGCGACCGCCTCCACGCCGCCGGTAAATTGGTCTTGACCCACACCGATGGCGAGAATAAGAAGCTACTGCCGCTCTACCCAGCCTGTGGCTTCGACGTGGCCGAATCGTTCTGTCCGGCGCCCATGACCAAGACGACGCTGGCTGAGATGTTGCAAGGCTTGCGCCCCAACAGCACGGTCTTTGGCGGCATTCCTTCGGTGGCGTTGCTGGAGAGCGCCATGACCGACACGGTCTTTATGCATTACCTGGATGATCTCTTTGCGTCGATCGGCGCCGGCGATCATCTCATCTTGGGTGTCGCTGATAACGTCCCCCCGGATGCGAAGCTGGAACGGCTGACGGAGATCAAGCGGCGAGTAGCGGCATTTGGACCCGTGTCGCAAAGCTAAAGAATACCGCTCATATTGGCGAAGAGGTGAAATCGTTGCAATTACTAGAGAAGAATAGAACGATTTCACCCGGAAACCTATATGAGCCAAGAATACAAGGAGCTAGACCCACATGACCAACCGCATTGTCCTGATTGGAGCCGGCAGTGCCAATTTTGGCTTGGGCACGATTGGCGATATTCTTAAAAGTAAGCCGCTGGCCGGCAGCACCATTGTGTTGCATGATATTAACCCCGCGGCACTGGCGCGGGTGACCAAGATCGCCCAGCGCTATATTGACGAAAAGCGGTTGCCTTTTACGCTCATGGCCACTACCAAGCGCCAGGAAGCGTTGCCCGGGGCGACCTTTTGTATCAACGCGATTGAAGTAGGCAACCGCTTTGCACTCTGGGAGCAGGATTGGAAGATTCCGCTTCAATATGGCATCCGTCAAGTCTTTGGCGAAAATGGTGGCCCGGGCGGTCTTTTTCATGCCCTACGTATCATTCCACCGATCCTGGCAATCTGTGAAGACATTGCTACCCTCTGCCCGGATGCGACCGTGTTCAACTTTAGCAACCCCATGAGCCGCATCTGTCTGGCCGTCAAACGGAAGTACCCGGCCTTGGAGCTGATTGGCCTCTGTCATGAAGTGGCCTCCTTGCCCATGCATTTGCCTCTGTTGTTGGGGACGCCCCTAGCCAACCTCTCCTTTCGGGCCGGTGGTTTGAATCACTTTAGTGTCCTGCTTGAGGTTGCTTACAAAGATAGCGGCCAAGATGCCTATCCCGATGTGCGGGCCAAAGCGCCGGCCTACTTCGCCAATATGCCCGACCTGCCCACCCTGGCGACCGCGGTGCTTGATCCTGCGAGCGGGCCGCCGCAACTGAAGGGGCCGCGCTGGGCAGAACGCACGCTCTTCAAAGTGATCCTGGAACGCTTTGGCTACCTACCCATTACCACTGACAGCCACTTTGGCGAGTACATTCAGTGGGCCTATGCAGTGGCTGATCACCGGCGGATTATCGATTTCTACAATTTCTATCACCAGTGGTGCCTGGAGCAAGTGCCTGAATCGCGCATTGCAGGCACCTATGCCGAAGAATATTGGCGCGCCGTCCCTATAATGGAGGGCATCCTCAGCGATTCCGGTCAGGAGGAATTAGCCGTCAACATTCTCAATGAGGGCTTGATTGACAATCTCCCGCATGACCTGGTGGTGGAGACGCCGGCCGTGGTCGATCGGCAAGGAGTTCATGGCATCAAGCTGGGCGCGCTGCCCAAAGGGATTGCGGGCCTGCTCAATAACCAGGTGGCGGTGCAGGATCTAACCGTCGAAGCGGCCTTGGCTGGCTCCCGTGAGCTTGCCCTCCAGGCGCTGCTGGTCGATCCGGTGGTGGATCAGGTCGCTGCGGCCGAACAGTTACTAGCGACGATGCTTGACCTACAGCAGGAATATTTGGGGTATTTGCAATGAGCCAACAGTCTAACTTTTCCCGTGACTGTGCAGCCGTTGCCTTCGACATGCTCAGGCAACGGCTGCACAGTACATTTTCTCAGAAGTTGGACTTTGCGGAGAGGAAAATCATTTATGCGCATCAAATGTCTGAGTTGTGAAGCGTTGACCCGGATGGTCTACTGGTGCGCCGCCCAGTCCCCTCATCTGGTTGATGTCGAGTTGGTGCGGATTGGGCTGCACAATGAGCCGCTCAACTTACACGTGCTGCTCCAGCAGAAGATCGATGCCATCAATAGCAAGGATTTTGACGCAGTGGTGCTGGCCTATGGCCTCTGTGGCCAGGCGACCTTGGGGCTGGTCGCGCGCGAAATTCCGGTGGTGATTCCGCGTGCCCATGATTGCATTACCCTCTTTTTGGGGAGCCGCGCCCGTTACCAGGAGCAGTTTGAAGGTCACCCCGGCACCTACTGGTATTCACTCGACTATATTGAGCGCAAAGAGGCGTCGGGCACTTTTGTGGCCCTAGGTTCTGGTATCGACAGCACCAACATTCAGGCCAGGTATGAAGAATATGTCGAAAAGTATGGTGAGGACAATGCTGAATATTTGATGGAGGTCATGGGCGCCTGGCAAAGCCACTACAACCGCGCCGCCTATATCGATCTGGGGATTGGCGACGGTGCGGCCTTGGAAGTCCAAACCGAACGGGAGGCTGCCAATCGTCAGTGGCGCTATGAACGCTTGACCGGCAACCTGACACTGATCCGCCGTCTGCTCAATGGCGAATGGGATCAGGACTTTCTGGTCGTGCAGCCCGGAGCGCAGATTGCCATGTCCTATGATGAGGATGTGGTTACCTGCCAGACCCATCCAAGCTTGTAACTCATGGGTGTATAATCAATGGCGTGGTTAGATCTTTTTTGTAGATTAAAGAAAGAGTAAACTGTGTTGACCAATTTTAGCCTGAAACAGTACAAAATTGAGGTTCCAGCCCTTATCCGTAACGCCATGCCGGCTCTGCTCTACGAACAAGCGATCAAATTTGAAAAAGGCGCTGCCATTGCCGATTCAGGCGCCCTCATGGTGCGTTCCGGCGAGAAGACCGGGCGCAGCCCAAGCGACAAGCGGATTGTGATGCATCATGACTCACAGAGTGACATCTGGTGGGGCTCTGTCAACGTCGCAGTAGACGAACATACCTTCGCCATCAATCGCGAGCGTGCCATCGATTATTTGAACACCCGTGAACAGCTCTATGTCGTTGATGGTTTTGGCGGTTGGGATCCAAATGAACGGATCAAGATTCGCGTGATCTGCACGCGGCCCTATCACGCGCTCTTTATGTGGAATATGCTGATTCGGCCCACCGATGAGCAGCTGGCGCACTTTGGCGAACCGGACTATGTGATCTTCAATGCCGGCCAATTCCCCGCCAACCGTTACACATTGGGCATGACCTCCAAAACGAGTGTCGATCTCTCCTTTGAAGAGCAGGAGATTGTGATTTTGGGCACGGAGTACGCTGGCGAGATGAAGAAGGGCATCTTCACGGTCATGAACTACATTATGCCCAAGAAAGGGGTGCTCTCCATGCATTGCTCTGCCAATGAAGGGGTTAACGGGGATGTCTCCCTCTTCTTTGGTCTCTCTGGGACAGGCAAAACTACGCTATCGGCAGATGAACAGCGTAAGCTCATCGGTGACGATGAACACTGCTGGACAGAAGAAGGCGTCCATAACATTGAGGGAGGCTGCTATGCCAAGGTCATCAACCTCTCGGCCCAGAACGAGCCTGAGATCTATGGCGCGATCAAGTTTGGCACAGTGCTCGAAAATGTGGTTTACGACAAGCGTTCTCATGCGGTGGACTTTAGCGATGTCTCGATCACCGAAAATACACGCGCTGCTTATCCCATCGAATACATCCCTAATGCGAAGATCCCTTGTATGGGTGGCCACCCCCAAAACATTATCCTGCTGACCTGTGATGCCTTTGGCGTCTTGCCACCGGTGGCCAAGCTGACGCGTGAACAGGCCATGTACCATTTTATCAGCGGCTACACAGCCAAGGTGGCCGGCACGGAGATGGGGGTTACCGAACCGCAAGCGACCTTCTCCGCCTGCTTTGGTGCGGCCTTTATCGTCTGGCACCCTAGTGTCTACGCCGAGTTGCTGGCTAAGAAGATGGCAGAGAATAACACCACTGCCTGGCTTGTCAACACCGGTTGGACCGGCGGCCCTTACGGAGAAGGGGAACGCATTCGCCTACGCTACACGCGCGCCATCATCGACGCCATTCACAATGGTTCATTGGATAAGGTCCCTACCGTCACCGATCCGATCTTTGGCCTGGCGATGCCAACGGCCTGTCTGCACGTGCCCGATAAGATACTCATGCCGCGTAACACCTGGTATGACAGGGATGCTTATGATGCCCAGGCCAATAAACTTGCACAACTGTTCAGAAAAAATTTTGAGCAATATCGGGAAGGCAGCAGCGACGCGATCATCGATGCCGGGCCGCGCGTATCGTAAGTGCCGATGAAATTGCGACAGATTCGCGCGTCCTGTAGGGACGGTTGAGTTTAGGAGATCTAACATGACAGAAATGACTTCGCAGGAACGTGTACAATGTGTCCTCAATGGGGAGATCCCCGACCGTGTGCCCTATGTGGAGATGGGCATCGACTTTCCCTTTATCTGCAGACTGCTGGATCTGGATATTCCCGTTGGCCAGTTCTTTGAATCGGGCGAGTACGCAAGCGCGCCTATCGCCATTCAGATGCAGGTGAATGAGATCCTCCATCGCGACAACCTGGTCTACAGCATGTTGCCCCCCATCCCGGCGGTGAAAATCCCTGGCCATGATGGCATCCTCTTCTTCGAGGAGGGTAAAATTAAAGATTGGGCGGATCTAGAGCAACTGCACTTCCCGGATCTGACCAGTGAGGCAGTGCTCGCTCCTATGCGCCAGTTTATCGCACAGCGCGGCGACTATGCCACGATCTGCTCCTGCCGCGTCGGCATCTCCGCTACCTATCTGGCCATGGGTATGGAACACTTCTACTACACGATGATCGACGATCCTGCGCTGGTTGAGGAAATGATGCGGCGCTACACCGATTATGCAGCGGATGTGGTCGAACAGGCCGCCAAGCTGGGCTTCGACATCTTCTGGACGGCTGATGATATTGCCTCACGCACGGCCACCCTCTTTTCCCCCAAGATGTTCCGTGAACTGATGGTTCCCCACATCCGCAAGATCGCCGAGCGCGTTCACGATATGGGCATCCACTGGGTCTATCACTCCGACGGCAACCTGACCGCGGTGTTCGAAGATCTGCTGGCCCTGGGGATCCGCGGGCTCAACCCAATTGAGCCCACGTGCCTGGATATTCGGCAATTAAAAAAGCAATATGGCAACCGGGTGGTTCTTTCTGGCAATGTAGATGTGCACCTGCTCGCCGAAGGCACGCCGGCGGCAGTGCGGGAGACAACGCTAGGGCTGTTACGCGACGTCGCACCTGGGGGTGGCTATATGCTCACCTCGGGCAACTCTATCGCGAGCTTCTGTAAGGTGGACTGTGTCCAAGCAATGTGCGACACGAACTATGAATATGGGCGCTATCCGATTTGTGTCTGATATTGAAGATTTGTAGGTGCGGTTTTCATCCATACCACATTTGCGGGAGGTTACAACGATGATCAAAGAAATGCGTTATGAGACTCTAAAAGATTCTTTGGATCAGTTGCCGCACGGCGTCAAGCTCCTTCATGATCCGGTGCGCAACAAGGGAACGGCCTTTACAGAGGAAGAGCGCGATGCGCTGGGGCTGCGTGGGCTTTTGCCGCCACGCGTCCACACCCAGGAAGAACAGGTCGTGCGCATCTTAGAAAATCTACGCAGCAAAACCACGGACCTGGAACGGTACATCTTTCTTGTTTCACTGCAAGATCGCAATGAGACGCTCTTCTACCGCGTGGTCATGGATAATGTCCAGGAACTGATGCCCCTTATCTACACCCCCACCGTAGGCCTGGCCTGCCAACGCTTTGGACATATTTTCCGTCGACCGCGGGGGCTCTACATTTCGGCCAATGACAAAGGACGCATTGCCAACCTTTTGGCGAATTGGCCCCATGAAGATGTACGCATTATTGTCATCACCGACGGCGAGCGCATTTTGGGGTTGGGCGATCTGGGGGCAAATGGCATGGGCATTCCCATTGGCAAGCTCGCCCTTTACACTGCCTGCGCCGGCATTCCCCCCACCAGTTGTCTGCCTATCACGCTGGATGTCGGCACGAGCAACGAGGAACTCCTGCACGACCCACTGTACATAGGGTTGCGCCAACCCCGACTGCGAGGATATGACTATGATGAACTGTTCGACGAGTTTATGAGTGCGGCGCGCGCCCTCTTCCCGCGCGCGGTCATTCAGTTAGAAGATTTTGCCACAGCCAATGCCTTTCGCTTGCTGGCCAACTATCGTGACTGTGCCTGTCTCTTTGATGATGATATCCAGGGCACCGGCAGTGTGACGTTGGCCGGCATCTACTCGGCGTTGCGTATTAGCGGCCAAAAGTTGGCCGATCAGCGTTTCCTCTTCCTGGGGGCAGGTGAAGCGGGGGTGGGCATTGGCAATGTGGTCGTCGCGGCGATGATGGCTGAAGGACTTTCACAAGCCGAGGCGCGCCGGCGCTGTTGGTTCTTTGACTCGAAAGGGCTGGTCGTCCAAAGCCGCACCGATCTGGCCGACCACAAACGCCCCTATGCCCATGACCATCCTTTTACCGCTGATTTCCTGGCCGCGCTTGAGACGTTGCGACCGACTGGTCTGATTGGCGTTTCCGGCACGCCTATGACCTTTACGCGCCCGGTGCTGGAAACCATGGCCATGATCAACGAACGACCGATCATCTTTGCACTTTCGAACCCGACCTCAAAATCGGAATGTACGGCCGAACAAGCCTATGGTTGGACTGGTGGCCGCGCCATTTTTGCCAGCGGTAGCCCCTTTGCGCCGGTGGATCTAGATGGGCGCACCTTTGTGCCGGGCCAAGGCAACAACGCCTATATCTTCCCTGGGATTGGCCTGGGCGCAGTCGCTGTCGAATCAAGCTGTGTGACGGACGAAATGTTCTTTGTGGCTGCTAAAGCGCTGGCAGCCCAAGTGACAGAGGCCGACCTGGCGTTGGGGCGCATCTATCCACCCTTAAGTCGCATCCGTGCCGTCTCGGCTCACATTGCCAAAGCCGTCGCCGAGGTCGCCTATGCACGCCAGTTGGCCCACGCCCCGCACCCGGCTGACTTGCTGGCGTATATCGAATCAGTGATGTTTCAGCCCGATTATGTTGATTACGTATAAGGAATAGAGACCATGCAAAGTTTTCCCCATCATTATCGAGTGAACGCGGCCGGTGAGGCTAGCGGTGTTGTCCTTGTGTCGGCTAAGGGATTGCCCGACTTGCCCACCAATGCGCCGGCTGAATTTGACGGACCCGGCGATCAGTGGTCGCCGGAGACGATGCTCGTGGCCGCGGTGGCCAACTGTTTTATCTTGACCTTCCGCGCGATTGCCCAATATTCTAAGTTTGAGTGGCATGCCCTGAGTTGTGATGTTACCGGCATCCTCGACCGCGTTGACCGTGTGACCCAGTTTACTGAAATGCAGCTTACTGTCATACTTAGTGTGCCTACAGGAACCGAGGCCGAGAAGGCCCAACGCCTGCTGGAAAAGGCCGAACAGAACTGCCTCATCACCAACTCGCTCAGGGGGAAGGTCGAGATGAAGGCGAGCGTTCAGATAGAGTGATTGGTGATTGGTCCTTTGTCATTGGCCAGTGGCAGTTTGTCACTAATGACCAATGACAAAGGATCAATCACCAGACGCCACATCCATCCCACGTTTATCCCACGTTGGTTTGCTATCCTTGCTGCCTCAAGCGCCGCACTCTTGCGGTATTTTCGTGTAGGAACAAAAGGAGCAAATCTATGCAGTGGAAATCTTACGTGGGTGGGGTTGTGTTGGCAAGTATGGTGCTCTTGCTAGGCTGCCAGCCTATCCAAGCGCCGACACCGCAGCCCGCAGCTGAGGCGGCGGCGCAAGCTGACGCGCCGGCTGCAACCAGTGATGATGAACTCATCCAACACTTTCGCACCGCCGTGGTCGATGCCAAAGATGCTGAGCCAGCAGAGATCGTTGATACCTTGACCGCGCTGACACCGGATAACACCAATCTGGTCTTCGAGGAAGGAACGGGCCGGCTGCTCATGGTCACCTGGACCTCGTGGAATGGCTATGACACCCTGGTCGGCCAGGATACCAAGTTGCAGCGTGAAGTCTGGGTGACAGCCGTGCCCGAAGTGCGCACCTTCTGCCAGAATTACCAGGCTGACGCGACCCCGCGCGATCTGCGGCTGGAGGAACTGTTGGGTTTGCCGCCCCATAATGGCAAGACCCGCTTTGTAGAGATGTGGGTTCCGCTTGACGCGCTCTTCCGCCCCAGTCCTGACCCGGAGGTTGATGACACCACGGCCGGTCTCGAACTGCCCGACGCCAGCGCCTTTGCCTCAGAACAGGACTACGAGTTCCATCGCGATTGGTACAATCTTCAGGTCAGCCTTTCCTATGATGCACAAAATGGCTACCCCTGGACACGCTTGGGCTACACCTACGATTGGGGCAATCCAGAGAGCGAAGTGGGCTTGAGCGAGTTTGTGATCTATGCCGGCTCGACCGTAGGCGTGGCCAAGGTCTACGGTAACGATGAATATTGTGCGCAGTAAGTTAGGTTGCTGTATAATAAGAAAAAACAGGTAAATCATGGATGGAGAATAATTATCAATTACTGATTAATTATTCTCCATCCATGATTCAACGCTTATACGAATCACCATGACCCATATTGCCCAAACCGTTAACCAGTGGCTACGGATCGGCCGTCCCAATCCCGATGCCGGATTACGTCTTTTCTGTTTTCCCTATGCCGGCGGCGCCGCATCTATTTATCGCACCTGGTCTCAGCATTTGCCGGCGGAAATTGAAGTCTGTGCTGTGCAGTTGCCTGGGCGGGAAAATCGGATACGCGAGCGTCCTTTTACCAATGTCGCGGCCTTAGTGCAGGCGTTACTTCCCAATCTTTTGCCCTATCTAGACCGGCCTTTTGCTCTCTTTGGCCACAGTATGGGCTCACTCATTGCCTATGCAGTGGCGCAACAACTCCATCAGTTCTATGGTCAGACGCCTATATCTCTACTCGTCTCCGGCCGGCGCGCCCCCTTTCTGCCCGAACCGGAAGGATTACTGCACACTCTGGCCAATGATGAACGCTTTCTAACCGAGCTACAGCAACGCTACAACAATATTCCGGCTGTAATCTTCCAAGATGCAGAGTTGCGTGAACTTTTTGTCCCGCTGCTTCGTGCTGATCTTACCCTGGTGGAAACGTATCAAGCCACAGCGCAACGACCCTTGCCCTGTCCAATTTACGCGTTTGGCGGCGAGCATGATAGCCGCGCCTCCTACGCCGAGTTAAGCGCCTGGCGTGAGCTAACCCAAAGTGACTTTGACCTCCACCTTTTCCCCGGCGACCATTTTTATCTCAACGAACAGCAGCAACCTTTGTTGGCGACCATGACACAAATTTTGTCGGCCGAGCGCCAGCAAACCCTATACACTGCCAACAGTCATTCCTTGCCAGCAGGTCGATAAGCCAATGCACCAGCCGTTTGCCGTTTTAGGTAGGTGCTATTGCCGCGCGCTACCAACCGTATACTCTGCCGCGCTTCTGACTTGCCGACTTTCCGACCCATATGTCACGTAACCAGCGCACTGCGCAAGATCGTCGCCTCTTCGCTCCCGAAGTGGTTCAGACCTCGGCCATGGATTGTGGCCCTGCCGCGCTTAAGGCAATGCTCGAAGGCTTTGGCATTCCTGTCAGCTATGGCCGCCTGCGCGAGGCGTGTCAGACCAGTGTCGATGGCACCTCGATTGACACCATTGAGGAGGTCGCACAACAGTTGGGGCTGGATGCCCAGCAAGTTATGTTGCCGGCTGATTTTCTGTTCCTAGAGGATGCCAATGCCCTTCCGGCCATTGCTGTCGTGCGGCTGCCCAATGGCGCGCTCCATTTTATCGTCATCTGGAATATCTTTGGCCCTTTTGTGCAGGTTATGAATCCGGCTGCCGGGCGCCGTTGGCTGCGGCGCCAAGCGCTCCTTGACGATCTCTATGTCCATACCCATCCAGTGCCCGCCGCGGCGTGGCGCGTATGGGCTGGGGGGGATGGTTTTCTGAAACCGCTGGCCAGTCGCCTGCAACAGGTAGGGGTGACGCAAGCACAGAGTGCGGCGTTGCTGGTGCAGGCGCAGCAAGACGAAAGCTGGTGGAGTTTGGCAACGCTAGATGCCGCGACCCGGCTGGTCGATAGCCTGGTGCGGGCCGATGCTCTGGATCGCGGGCGGGACACCGCCAAGCTGATCGAGCAGTTGACCGAGGCTGTTGCGCAAGAGCCGGCCCAAGCCTATGCGCGGATTCCCCCTTCCTTTTGGGTGGCCACGCCTGTGCGCAACGCGGTAACGCCAAACGCTGAAGGCCGCCCACCGCTCTTGCTCATGCGTGGGGCCGTATTGGTAACGGTCGCCGGCGTGCACGGGCCGGCTGTTACCGCTGGCCAGGATGAGAACCCAGCGGGCAGCGCAGCCGCGGGTGAGGGTGGGGAGGGTGCAGATGAGACACCCACAGCGCCTGCGCCACTGCCGCCCGAACTTGTCGCCGCGCTTACCGAAAAGGATGTTCAACCCTTCTGGGCGATCTGGCGTTTGTTGCGTCAGGATGGGCTGCTGGCGCTGTTCGTTTTGCTGATTGCCACGGTGTTGGCGGCGCTTGGGGTGACGGTGGAAGCGTTGATCTTGCGTGGTATCCTGCAAGCGAGCGATCAGATCATTGGCGTCGAACAGCGCACCAATGCACTGCTGTTGATCTTGCTCTTTGGCGGCCTTATGCTCCTCATCGAATTTATCCTGGCCGACGCATTGGCGCGTATGGGACGCCACCTGGATCTGCGCCTGCGCATTGCCTTTCTGGAAAAGATCCCGCGCCTGAGTGACCGCTATTTCCAAAGCCGGCTTGTCTCCGATATGACGATGCGCGCTCACGAATTAGCTGCCGTTAAGGGCTTTCCTACAATGGCTGTGCAATTTTTGCGCCTCGCTATGCAGTTGGTGTTGACGACGCTGGGCGTCATCTATTTTGTGCCCAATCTGGCGGGCGTGGCGCTCTTGGTCTTACTGTTGGCGTTGCTGCCGTCGCTGGTGGCGCGCCCCTTGCTCCAGGAGCAAGATCTGCGCTACCGCACCCACAGCAGTGGTTTAAGTCGCTTTTACCTGGATGGGCTCTTGGGGCTGATCCCGTTACGCACCCATTCGGCAGAAAAGTCCTTGCACAATGCCCACGAAATGTTGCTGACCGAGTGGTTTCAGGCGGGACGCAACCTCTACACCTTTAACCTCTGGCTGCGTGGCGTGCAGGTGTTGCTCAGTACGGCCAGTGTCATTTTCATTTTGACCCGTTACATCCAACAAGGGGGCGAACTGACCAATGTGCTTTTGCTCTTTTACTGGACGCTCAACCTGCCCTTGTTGGGGCAGGCGCTGGCCGACACGGTGTTACAGTATCCAGCGCTACGCAACCGTGTCTTGCGTGTTCTCGAACCGCTAGGCGCACCCAATGAGAACGCCGCACCCACGGCGACACTCCCTACTCCTACCCCCGGCGCAGCCATGATTTCACTAGATCAGGTGAATGTCGTCGCTGGCGGCCATACAATTTTACGCGACCTCAACGTGACCATTGGCGCCGGTGAACACGTTGCCATTGTGGGGGCGTCGGGCGCTGGTAAATCAAGCTTAGTCGGGCTGCTGCTGGGGTGGCACAAGCCGGCTCATGGCACGCTGTTGGTCGATGGCCAACCATTGCAGGATGACGCCTTGGAAGCCTTGCGGCGCCAGACGGTCTGGGTTGATCCTGCTGTCCATCTGTGGAATCGCACACTGTTGGAGAATTTGCACTATGGCAACCAGTCTGCTGATAATACCGGCGATCTCCTTCTGAGCGACGCCCTTGAGGAAGCTAATCTCTATGATGTACTCCAATATCTGCCCAATGGTCTGCAGACCGAGTTAGGGGAAGGGGGCGGTTTGGTTTCGGGGGGGCAGGGGCAGCGGGTGCGTTTGGGGCGCGGGCTAATGCGCACTGCGGCGCGGCTGGTCATTCTGGATGAGCCATTCCGGGGCTTGGATCGGCCCCAGCGCCAGGCGCTGCTTGCCCAAGTGCGTGAGCATTGGCGCGATGCGACCCTGCTCTTTATCTCCCATGATGTCGGCGATACTCAGGGTTTTGACCGGGTGTTGGTGATCGAAAATGGTCAAATTGTCGAGGATGCGCCACCGGTCCAACTGGCCGCGCAACCCACATCCACTTATCGCCAACTGCTCAATGGGGAAGATGCTGTCCGGCGCGGATTGTGGGAGAGCACCACCTGGCGCCGTCTGTGGCTGGAAGAGGGCGAGTTGCGCGAGTTGACAAGATAAGAATCATGGCGGACCCAATGACCCAAACTAGCACACTCTTGCCCGATCTTGTCGGCAAGAGTGTCGGTGCTGAAAATAAAGTGGAAGCAGCCGGAGAGCTGGCTACGCTGGCGTGGTCAGTGGCTGCACTCAACGAAGGGGTGGCGCTGCTGGCGCAACAAGCCGGGCTGGCAGCGGTTAAGCCAGCAGACGATGAGGCGCAGCCACTGCCTGCCCCCGCGGCGGCTGATCAAGCGACACTTTCCCGATGGCTGGCCGTGGCCACCCATCAACTTGGCTGCGATGTGCAGGCGGTCACATGGCACTTTAGCGACATCCGTGTGCTCATACAGCGGGCTGCGCCGGCCATTCTGCGTATTCCGCGCCAAACTTCGACAGGCTCAGTTCCTGGTGCACCGGAGGCCCATTTTCTGCTTTTGCTCAAAGGCGGGCGACGATGGGTGACTTTGCTTGCGCCCAACCGTCGGCCGGTTCGGGTCAGCACAGCCAAACTTACGGCCTTGCTCCAAACCGAAGCCGCCGGCAACCTGGGCGAAGCAGTCGAACAGCTGCTGGTCAATACAGGAGTCGCTGCCACACGCATTGCCAAAGCCAAAACCGCGCTCATTGCCGAACAGATGGGAAGTCAGCGCTTTGCCGGCTGCTGGTTGCTCAAGGTGGCTGCACATCGTTCTACCTGGCAACATCTGCGCTATAACCGCCTGCCGCGCTATCTTCTCTTACTGGTGGGGCTGAGCTTAGTGCAACAGCTTGTGACCCTCATCAGTTGGCGCTACATTGGCCAGGGGGTCTTCCAAGGCGAATTTACCAACGCTGGTCTCAATGCATGGGCATTACTGTTGCTCACGGCCATCCCACTCACTTTGTTGGCCAACTGGGCGCAGATCAACGTTACGCTCAACCTTAGTCGCTTTACGCGTACACGCCTGCTCCAGGGCATTCTCAACCTGAACCCAGCGGATATTCGCCATTGGGGGGCGGGTCAATTTTTAGAGCGTGTCATGCAGACGGAGTCATTGCAGAGCTTGCTCATCGGCGGCGGTTTTGGCGTTATTAATGCGCTGTTGCAACTCATTGTCGCCGGCGTCATCTTACGGTTGGGGGTGGGCGGCAATGTACATAGTGCACTCCTGCTGGTGTGGCTCCTGTTGACGGTGGGCTTGTCGCTCTGGTATGCGTATCGCTTTATCCAGTGGCGTGACAGCTACCGCGCCCTGACCAATGACCTGGTCGAACGCATGGTGGCGCACCGCACCCGTCTGGCCCAGGAAAATAAGGCGACCTGGCATTGGGAGGAAGATCTGCAGCTTGATCACCATCATGCGCGCACACGTCGTCTCGATGGTCTGCAACGGCTGCTGAACGCACTGCTAAACCGGGGCTGGTTTCTCGTTGGCCTGGCCGGGATTGCCCTTCCGTTTATCAACGGCGTGGATGATCCTGTACCCCTGGCCATTAGCATTGGTGGCATCCTGTTGGCCGGCAGCGCCTTTGCCGCGTTGCGCACGGCCATTGTCACCTTGGTCGATATTGCTGCCACCTGGCGCGATGTCGGTCCCATCTTTCATGCGGCCGAAGTGTCGCCGTCGCTGGGGAAATTCGTTACCCCACCTGGGCATCCTGTGGCCCCCTCCCCTGCTAGAGGAGGGGGCCGTGATCAGGCTGACGGGGAAACGGTTCCTCCCCCAAACTGGGGGAGGTTAGGAGGGGGTGAAGAGTCCGCCCTTGCAAACGAGTTAGGCGCGGATGAGACATCTACTCTGTCTAATGGGGTCAGCGCAGCACGCGCGCCAACCCCAAAAAACGTTGTGCGCCCTTTGTTGGTGGCGCGCCATCTGCAATTTCGCTATCTTGTTGATGGACCGCTGACATTAGATAAGATTGATCTGACGATTTATCCGGGTGACCGGCTGCTCTTGGAAGGACCGTCAGGCGGCGGCAAGTCAACGCTGGCGAGTCTCTTGGTGGGCTTACAGCAACCCAGTAGTGGTTTATTGCTCTTGTATGGCTTGGATCAGCCGACACTGGGCCTGGCTAGCTGGCGGCAACGGGTTGTTTCCGCCCCCCAATTTCATGAGAACCATATCTTTACCGAGACCTTTGGCTTTAACTTGTTGATGGGGCGACGCTGGCCAGCCACCCAAGCCGATCTAGAGGCTGCCGAGGAAATTTGTCACGAATTGGGCTTGGGCGATCTGTTGGCGCGGATGCCGGGGGGCATGATGCAGATGGTGGGCGAGAGTGGTTGGCAACTCTCGCATGGAGAGCGGAGTCGGCTCTTTATTGCCCGTGCGCTCTTGCAAGAAGCAGATCTGATCGTGTTGGATGAAAGTTTTGCCGCGCTCGATCCTGTGAATCTGGAACGGGCCATAACCTGTGTACTAAAGCGCGCCCCCACCTTACTGGTGATTGCGCATCCTTAAAACAGAATGCAAAAAGATTATGTCTCTACCCTTTGCTCGCTCTGAGCGTTCACTCCAAACCGATGATTACCGCACAGCGTTGATCTGTGCTTTGCTTGTGCTGCCCCTCTTTATCGCCTGGCTGGTCTGGTTTTTTGCCGCCGATCTGCCGGTGCAAGAAGTTAGTCAACAACTCACCGTCGATGACGAAGATACCCTCGTTGCTAACTTCACCTTGGCCGATCTCCCCAACCTGCAAGCGGGCGATGATGCCTGGCTACGCTTACGACTGCCGGGGAGTGAACAGCTAACGCTGATCCCTGTGACTGTTTCCGACATTCGCCAGCGTCGTGACGAGAGCTATGACATCTACTTGGACCTATCCGGTGATTACATCCCGGTCACCTCACTGCCCCTTGCTGGTGGACAAGCGGCAGTGGATGTCGATAAGCGTTCTCCCTTTAATTATCTTATGCAACTAGGTAGCCGGTGAGCATGGCGGATAACTGTGAGACAGTGGGACAGTAAGACAGTAAGACAGTGGGACAGTAAGACAGTGGGACAGTAAGACAGTGGTATACAGGACCGTTCTACCGATGTACCGATTTACTAACTCATGTTACGCACCTTCAAATTTTCATAAGTTCTGTCCTCGTGTAGGGAGCATCCTCAGATGCGGCTCCAACGCAAAAAAGCCGCATTTGAGGATGCTCCCTACACGAGTTAGCTGAAACCCTGGGTAACATGAATTACCAATCTACTGCCCTACTGTCTCACCTGCGTATGCGTCCCTAATTCTAGGGGGCAGATCACGTCTATTCCACGTTTGTCCCACGTTGCTTTGCTATCCTGTAGGATGGATTATATGGTAAGGGGGCCGTTGGTGGCGCGGGGCAGTGCCATTATGGACAATTTCAAGAAATCTAAATAAAATGGGCAGTAAATCAATCATATCGCAAGTTGGTTAACGATTTGTCGTTCTTTTGCGGTCGCTGAATTTATGTGGCTTGATGCTGCATCATTAATCTTACTACTAAGCTTGCAAATGGCATAGCATGAATATACTCGATCTTGATCGATTATTACAGATAATCTCTTATATTAGTTGGCTCTTTTTTACGATCTATGCCATTGTCGTCTTTGTGCGCACCCTCCTGCGCCACGGTTTGGTCCTGGCTTTTTTACAGCTACTCTCAGCAAAGATTCTGTTACCACTCTTCTTTACAGTTTGTGTCAGTCTGTTGAGCGCCGCGTTGGTCTTTGTCCAGCCAACCGAAGTCGGTGTGGTTGTATCAATGCTCTCGCCTGGCGGTGTGCGCCCCCAGCCATTACGTGCTGGTCTCCATTTTATTGTGCCGGTGCTGGAGGCTGAGGTAAAGTATCCTGTTTATTGGCAGACCTACACCATGTCCAGCAAAATGGATGAAGGCGCCAAAAAAGGTGATGATTCCATCCGCGCCCGCACCAGTGACGGCCAGGAGGTGCGCCTGGATGTTTCGATTATTTTTCGCATAGACCCAGAACAGGCAGTGACAATCCACATCGATTGGCAGAGCCGTTATATTGAGGATTTGGTGCGGCCAGTGGTGCGCGGTTATGTCCGCACCCAGGTCTCACAATTCCAAGCGCGCGAAGTCAACAGTTCGGCGCGGCGCGATCTGGAGGCTGCATTGGATCGCCTTTTGAGCGAAGAATTGGGCAACAAAGGTTTGATTCTCGACCAATTTTTATTGCGCGACATTACCTTTACCGATGAATACTCGGCAGCCATTGAAGAGAAGCAGATTGCCCAGGAAGGCATGGAGCGCACCCAGCATGAGGCACAGCAGATCCGCAACCTGGCTGAAGGCGAGCGTGACAAGTTAAAGACCGAGGCCGAAGGGCAGCGAGATAAGATGATTGCCGAAGCGGAGGGTGAAGCAAAAGCCATTTTGCTTAAAGCTGATGCCCAGGCGCAAGCGTTGAAACTGATTGCTGCAGCGCTTAAAGAAAATCCTGATCTACTCACCTATGAGTATATTCAAAAGTTGTCGCCTAATATTCGGGCCATGTTGGTGCCCAATAACGCGCCCTTGATTCTGCCTTTACAAGAGTTAGCAGCAGACCTGGATCTGGCAACGCCAGTAACCGCGCCAATCACAGGAACAGCGCCGGTCACGGGAACGGCGCCCATGACCGCCACCATGCCGCCAGCGATTGCGCCAACGCCGCAGGCCACCAATGTACAATAGAGCATAACCTTACTTTATTTATTCTGCCGAAGGAGATAGAGATGACATTTTTTTCTTGGCTACTTTTCATCGGTTTGTTGTTTGTGGTCGGCCTTTGGCTGCGCCGTAGGTGGGAAGCGGGCCAGCCGTCTGCCACAACCGATCCGACAGCTACTAAAGAGGGCAACAGCGGCGCGGCCACGTCGACTTCCGCCGGAGGTCTTTTCTCTGGCCTGCGCAAAAGTCTTACCACTGCCTTGCCTGGCTTGGCCGGTAAACAGCAACCTGATCAGATAGAAAAGTTGCGCACGTGGATGGCGACAGCCTTTGTTGGCGATCCGACTTTGAAACGTTGGATGGCCGAGTTGAATGATGAGCAACTACAAGCATTTGCTGAGCATATTGCGGCCTTCGCTCATGAGATGGGCTTTGAGCTAAGTTGGCTGCTAGACCAAAAATTGCAACCATCGCCTGATTTAGAGCGAGCGCTGGCCAGGGTGATCAGCAATTACTGCAACGCCTGTCTACATGCGGTGAGAGCACAAGACGATCTGGAGATGTACAAGGCATTGCGCAACTATTTGGAGCATCCGGATGGCCGCCTTCAGCGCGAATTTGGGCAGGCGCTCTTTGGTCAGCTAATGGAACAGAAGCTGACTTCGATTCGCATTGCCGACCACTTATCCCTGCCTGATCCCAAGCGTCGGCAACAGATCACCATGACAATTCAACAAGTCGCAGCTGAGAAGCCTGGCGAATTTAATCGCGTGCTCAAGGAAGTTGTCGTCCAGCGCAATGGTGCTACAAGCGCCGAGACAGTTGTCACTGTGCCGGTGACCGAACCGCAGGGCAAGACCAAGCCTGCGGTTAATGGCGTCAGTGGCTAAGGGCGCCAGTGGCTGACCAATTTTGGAACTCACCAACTGATGTTTTACCTACTTTTCTTGCTGTTAATCCTGCTCTTCCTCTTTGGCCTGGCCTTTGTCGTGGCAGAGCAGTGGGATCGTGTGAAATATCAGTTGTTGGGGCGCGTCCTGGTAATTGTGCTGGTGGTGGGCGGCGCGCTCTTCGGCATGCGTTATTGGCTGGTGCGCTCCGTTGCCTGTATTCCCCACTGTGTGGGCGCCAGCCTGGTTGGGCGGGATCTGAGTGGGTTTCGGCTTAACAATGCCAGTTTTGTCGATGCAAAATTGAATGGCGCCACGTTAGCGAAAGCACACTTGCGCGGCGCCGATCTCAGTCGCGCTGACCTCTCCTACGCCAACCTGGAGAGTGCGGATCTGCAAGACGCCTACTTCCTGGGCGCGAATCTGGAAGGCGCGAATCTGGCCGGTGCGAATTTGGCGGGTGTTGACCTGAGCGGCGCCAATCTGACTGCGGTTGATCTAACTGGCGTAGACCTGACACAGACACTTTTGAAGGGCGTCCGTCTGAATCAAGCCGAATTGGTGGGGGCAGATTTGACCGGTGTGCAACTTGCTGCGGCGGAATTGAGTGGCGCCAAGCTCAACGGCGCCAGGCTGGTCAACGCCAATTTGAGCGGCGCCACCCTCAGCCAGGCCGATCTAAGCGGCGCCCGTCTGAGTGGCAGCCAATTGAGTGGCGCTTGGTTGAATATTGCGTTGCTGATTGGGGCCGATATGGCCAACACCGATCTCTCTGGCGCCAGCTTAATCGGCGCCGATCTAGCTTCGGCTGATTTAAGTGAGAGTCACTTGGTGGGGGCTAATTTGGTAGGGGCTAACATGGCCGGCGCCAATTTCAACGGCGTCGATATGCATGGGGCCAAGATTAAACAATCAGACCTAATCACGAGCGATCTGCAGATCGATCCAGCCTTGCTGAGCTTGAACGAGTTGCAGCGGAGCCGTATCCTGGTCGATACTGATTTGGATGGTATTACCTCCAATGGTCAGACCGTTTGGCCCAATGCTGAGATCGCGAAGGCCATGACGTCTGATATAACCTTAGCCGACACGACTGCCCTTGAAGATGCGCCAACCATCAAGGTGGGCATTATTCACTCGCTAACAGGACCGATGGCGATCAGTGAAATGGCTGTACGCGACGCAATGCTGCTGGCCATTGAGGAGATTAACAACGCCGGTGGTGTTTTGGGGCAACAGATTGAGCCTGTGGTGGAAGATGGCACCAGCGACCCAACAGTCTTTGCCCAGAAAGCGCGCAAATTATTGGAAAGTGATCAGGTTGTGGCGCTCTTTGGCGGCTGGACTAGTGATAGCCGCAAGGCCATGTTGCCAGTGCTGGAAGAGTTGAATGGGCTGCTCTTTTACCCCCTGCAATATGAAGGCTTCGAGAGTTCACCCAATGTTATCTACCTGGGCGCCGAACCTTCTCAGCAGATTGTGCCCGCAGTGGATTACCTGGTGAGCCAGGGCTATACCAATACGCTGCTCATTGGATCTGACTATATCTTTCCACGCACGGCGAATGCGATTGTCAAAGCGCAGTTGGCCGCAGCTGGCTACCAAATTGCCGGTGAGATCTATGTGCCGCTGGATGAGACTGACTTTAGCCGTATTCTGTCGCAGTTGAAGGCTGCGCCGCCCCAAGCTATCTTCAACACACTCAATGGCGCCAGCAATGTGGCTTTCTTTCAACAGTTGGCAGCAGCCGGCTTTACCGCAGAGAACATGCCGGTTATGAGTGTGAGTATGGCTGAAGAAGAGGTGCGCGCGATTGGTCCTGAAATGGTCACGGGGCAGTTGACTGCCTGGAATTACTATCAGACAGTCCAGACACCGGAAAATTTTGCCTTTGTCACTGCCTATAAAACGGCTTATGGCGAAGAACGGGTCACGTCGGATCCGGTGGAGGCAGGCTATATTGCCGTCTATCTTTGGAAGCTAATGGTCGAACAGGCCCAATCCACAGCAACCGATGATCTGCGCGCCGTTGTCGCCACTGATACGCTAGAGTTTGCTGCGCCGGAAGGGCCAGTACGTATTGACAGCGCCACCCAACATCTCTATAAAATGGCCCGGATTGGCCGGATCCGTAGCGATGGGCTCATTGAGGAGATCTTTCATTCCGACCAGCCTATCAAGCCAGACCCTTTCCTGACCCAATTCCCGTGGGCGGAAGAGATTCGGAAATTTGTGGAAGAGAGCCAGAAGAGTACAACTGGTGAAGGTAACTGACGAGCGCCAGGGGGTATCTTTTATCCGAAAGCCAAAAAATACTGCCTGTGCTGCTTGTAAGGATAATTGATAAGATGATGACGAGGTGATTGAACATGCCACCGCTAATTACAATGCTGCTGGCGGGAACCGTAGTTTCCGTCACCGTCAAACTGGGCATACTTGTCGCCGGCATCAAGGTTTGGCAAAATCGCACCAAAGATGAAAATGCCTCGGCGTCTAATACCCTTTCCCCTCAGGATATTGATTCATCTGCTGAGGAGGTTCCTTTGGCCGGCCAGCTATCAGGGGCAGCTGTGGCCTCGTCATCCGGTTGGCCCAAACGAGCTATCTCTACCGGCAACTTGGTCGCGGCAGAAGTGGCTGCGCAGGCACAGAAAACGCGCCAGCACTGGCGTATTCGTCGCCAACGGCGGTTGATCCAACGCTTGCGTAGCTGGCTTGTGAGCGCGACGACCGCTGACCCTGTGCTGTCGGCTTGGTGTGCCACGGTGGATGACGCAACCTTGTTGACATTGGCTGAACAATTAACCGCTTTTTGTGATGGGTGGAAGATTGAGTTGCAGTTGGTGCTAGAGCAACAGGAGGAGTGTGGTGCACCTGTATACGCGCTGATAACAGAAGCTATCCTCTACTATTGTCGCGCCTATCAACAGGCCACCGCACTCCAAGAAGATATTGCTGTCTTTGCTGTCTTTCAAAGTTTTCTCCACCATTCGCAAGAGCATCGTCAACAAGCATTTGGACAGAAGCTTTTTGCTGAGTTGGTAGATGAGGAGCTGCTCTCTTATGCTAAAATAGATTATTCCTCTCTCTCTGCCGGCCAGCGTTATGCCCAGATAATGTTGGGGATCGAAGCCGCGGCCCGCAATGACAGCGAGCGCTTTCTGCAAGTGTTAAAACACGTCATCCTAGAGGAGCAACAGGCAGGGCTTTCTCATGCCTAAGTACGCAAGCGTTTTCCTGTGCATAACACTGTTCATCGGCGTGGCCTGTTCGTCCAGCTTGCCATCCGGCTGCCCACCTCAATGTCTGGGCGCCCTGTTGCATAAGCGTGCGCTGTCCGGCATTGACTTTGAGGGCGTCAATTTGCGCAATGCAGTCTTGATCCAAGCGCAACTGGATAGTACTAATTTGCGCAATGCAGACCTGAGTGGCGCGGATTTGTCCCAAGCCGATCTGGCAAGCGCCGACTTGCGCGGCGCCCGGTTGGTTGGCGCCAATTTACAGGGCGCCAATTTGAGCAGCGTTCTCCTGGATGAAGCAGACCTGAGCGGCGCCAATTTGACGGAAGCGCGCTTGGCCCGAATTGACCTGACCCGAGTGAAGTTGACGGCGGCAGTCTTTGTCAAGGCCATCCTAATTGGCTGTGATCTGCGTGGGGCCGATTTGCGGGGCATCAATTTGGGGGGCGCTGATTTGCGCGGCGCTAATCTGAGCTGGGCGTATATGAAAGGCGCCAATCTGACCGCGGAAAATCCACGTGATCCTGGTGCGGATCTGCGCGGCGCCAACTTGACTGGCGCCATCTTGACCGGCGCAAGCCTGGGGGGGGTTAATTTACGTGGGGCTATTTTTGACCATGCTGAACTCTCTGGGGTGACGCTGCGCGGGGTCAATTTGCAGGGCGCCATCTTCGAGCGCGCCAATTTGCGCGGGGCAAACTTACAGAACTCTCTGCTGGACGGTGCCAATCTGAATAGCGCAACCCTTATGTTGGCAAATTTGCTGGGCTCTTCCCTCAAGGGTGCCGATCTGCGTGGGGCCGATCTGCGCCAAAGTACCCTGTTGGGTGAAAATTTGGTCGGCGCTGATTTCACCGGGGCTCGTTACGACAATGCAACACAATGGCCCAAAGGGTTTGCCCCACCCAATACAACGATCTATCTGGGAAATTGAAAGACGAAAGCTCTATATCCATGCATCGTTTCATGCGGCCATTCACACGTCGGCGTCTGTTACAACTCGCAGCGAGTGGTGCTGCCTGGTGGGGGACTGGCTGTACAGAGCCTGCGCCTTCTCGTGTCCCGGCTGACGGATCCGCGGTTACACCAACGAATATGGACACAGCCGCGAGCGGCAATGGTGAAGCACAGACAAAATCGCTGCGGATCGCACTCTTCACCTTGCCGACCACGCTCGACCCTGCCTTATTCGAAATCATAGAAGCTTACCCCTTTGGCTTTGCGGTCTATGATGGATTGGTCTGGGTTGATGAACAGTTGGTCCCTCAACCGATGCTGGCTGAAAGCTGGGAAGCGGCGCCGGATCAGCGCAGTTGGAGCTTTAAGCTGCGCCCTGATGTAACTTTTCATCATGGTTCACCGTTGCGCGCCCAGGATGTTGTCTTCACCGTCGAACGCTTGCTGAATCCGGAGCTGGGTTCTGTCTTGCAGCCGGTCCTGAGCTTTATCGATCTTGTAGAAGCGGTTGATGACCACACGGTGCGTTTCCAATTGAAGGCGCCCAATGCCGATCTCCCGTTGTTGTTGGCCGCACCGCAGACGCGCATTTTGGCCAGTGACTATCCCGTTGAACAATTGCTGACACAGCCGTCGGGCACTGGTCCTTTTCGCTTTGTTGAGCAGATTGCCGGCAGCCATATTGCCTATGTCCGCAATGCTGATTATTGGGACGCTGCGCAGATTCAGTTGGATGAACTGGTTCATCTGCAGCTTGCTTCGTTTGATGAACAGGTGAATGCGCTGGTGCAAGGTCAAGTCGACCTGATTTTGGATGTTCCCATCCAACACATTGATGCCCTTAACGAACATCCAGAGACTACTGTCGTTGAGACAAAAAGTGGACGTTATCAAAACCTGGCTATGCGCGTGATCGAACCGCCTTTTGACGATGTGCGTGTGCGCCAGGCGCTCAAAGCCTGTCTAGATAATGGTGTGCTGCAGCAGAAAATTTTACAAGAACGAGGCGAAGTGGGCTATAACCATCCGTTAGCTTCCATCAGTCCCTTATTTGTTGCCCAGCCTGCCCAACCAGCCGATCCCACCCAAGCTCGCCAATGGTTGGAGGAGGCGGGTCACGCCGACGGTCTGCAATTACAGTTGATCACCGCAGATGTCGCGCCGGGTATGGTGGATCTGGCCTATGCCGTACAGGCCATGGCCCAAGACGCCGGCATTACCATCGAAGTGATTGAGGTTAAGGTGTCATCAGATATCTATTTTAGCCAATATTGGGGGCGTGTGCCTTTCTATGTTAGCGCCTGGGAGTTTCGCCCCAGCGCCTATGAGACCTTTGCGGTTGCTTACCAATCAGAGTCACCCTGGAATGAGACCGGTTGGTCGAGCCCGGATCTGGATGATCTATTGGCGCAGGCAGGGAGCAACGCCGATCCGGCCAAGCGTCAGGAACTCTACCACCAAGCTACTGAACTGTTGGCCAAAGACGGCGCCGTTGTCATTCCGTATTTTCAGCCGACTATTGTGGCGCAGCGCAACCATGTCCAAGGCTTTCGGCCCCATCCGGCCGGGTGGGTGGATCTGCGTGGAGTGACGATCGCGGGGTCGTGAAGCCGTATCGTCGAGCATTGTTGGAAAGAGTAAAGTGTAATGGTCATGAAGGTAGACACGCTGGCGGACACGCTGGCCGGTAAGTATCACAACGGGTGGGAGAAGGTGCGTTCGCGTTTGAGCGGATTGGAGCCTGTCATCGCGCGCGGCCAAAGTTTGTTGGAAACCATTGAGCGCAAACAGTTGGATCCGCTGCTCGACTGGACGCTTACCTTGTGGGGAGATCGACGGCGCGAGCAACAGCAAAGTTTGAGTTCCACCGCCACGGTGAGCGAACTGACGGCGGACGAGCGACAAATTCATCGCAGCCTTTATGTGTCGGTGCTTTCGTTTGGTCTGGCCTCGGCGGGTGCGCTCTTTTTTCCACCGCTGCGGCTCTTGAGCTTGCCCGGTATTATCTATGCCTCGTGGCACACCTATCAGCGCGCCTATGAAAGTTTGGTGGAAAAGCGCACCGTCGATATTACCGTCTTCACAGCCTTTGTTAACAGTGCCTATATTGTTGGCGGCTACTGGGTCCTGGGCGCCATGGGCAACACCTCTTATTTCTTTAGCCTCAAATTGCTGGGCAGCATCAAAGATCGCTTTGCCCGTGATTTAGAGAGCGCACTCATGCAACGCCCCTTGCTGGTCTGGACGCTGGTCGATGGCCAAGAAGTGCAACAGCCGCTGGATGAGCTTGCCGTCGGCGCTGTGGTCATTGTCCGCGCCGGTGAACTCATCCCTGTCGATGGCGTTGTCGCGACCGGCGCGGCCAACGTCGACCAACATGTGCTGACTGGTGAAGCACGCCCGGTGGAGAAGAGTATGGGCGATCCCGTCCTGGCTGCCACGATTGTATTGACTGGCGCGCTGCATATCGTGTTGGAGCGCAGTGGTCAGGAGACTACGGTGGGCAAGCTCAGCCAGATTCTGGCCCAGACGGTCGATTTTCGCTCTGAGCGCCAGCTCTTTGTGCAGCGTCTCACCGATCGGCTGATTCTGCCCTTTGTTGGGCTGGCGGCGGTCACCTGGCCTTGGTTGGGCTTTAGCGCCGCGGCGGCAGTGATCGACGCTCATCCTCACCGGCAGTTGAATATCTTGGGCGGTTTAAGCCTGCTCAACTTTCTGGTCTATGCCGCCGAACAGGGGATCCTGATCAAAGATGGTGGTTCGCTTGAAATGTTGGGCCAGGTCGATACGCTGGTCTTTGACAAAACCGGCACCCTGACTCAGGAACAGCCGCAGATCATTGCCATTCACCTGACGGGTGGTCCTGCTCGAATGCGCCACCAGGGCATTCTTTATGGTGAAGATGAAGTGCTGGCTTATGCTGCCGCGGCCGAGGCGCACCAGAGCCATCCCATTGCCAGGGCGATTGTCGCCGCGGCCGCCGCGCGGCGCCTGACCATTCCCACGACCAGTGCGATGACGGACGATGCCAGCTATCATGCCGGCTTTGGTGTGCGGGTCAACGTGGGCGGGCGCAATGTTCACGTCGGCAGTGCACGCTTCATGGCCCAAGCCGAGATTGTGATTCCACCGGAAATCGCTTACTTGCAGGAGACTAGCCAGCGCCAAGGTCATTCGCTGACAATGGTGGCGCTGGATGGGCAGTTGGCTGGCGTGCTCGAATTGCAAACCGTGTTGCGGCCAGAGGTAAAAACGGTCCTCGCCGAATTGCGCCAATCCCGGCGGATTCGCTCCTTGATCGTCATTTCCGGCGACCAGCCCGCACCCACCCGACGCCTGGCCCAGGAAATTGGCGCTGACGACTACTATGCCGAGGTCTTGCCGGCGGGCAAAGCTGAACTGGTGGCCCAGCTACAAAAGGCCGGGCGCAAGGTCTGCTTTGTCGGTGATGGCATCAATGACGCGGTGGCGCTTAAACAGGCCCATGTTTCCATTTCATTGCGTGGCGCCACCACCGCCGCAACCGATACTGCCCACATTGTCTTGCTGGAGGAGAGTCTGGTGCAACTCCTGCCCCTCTTTGCCATGGCCCAAGCGTTTGACAGCACCAACCGCCAGACCATGCTGTCGATCGTCGGCGCCGGCGCAATCGGCTTGGTCGGTATTTATACCTTGGGCTTTGATCTGCGTCACCTGACCATTCTTGACCAAATTAGCCTTACGATCGGCACGGGGATTGCGATGCGGCCGCGGTTGGCGGCCTGGCAACAAAGTGAAAACAAGCTGCCAAAGGTGGAGTGAGCGTCAAAAATTATCCTGCGGTTGTGATGAAAACCGGACTTTGTTTCTTGAGTAATCCCCATGCGGGAAAGTCCGGTTTTTATTCAGCGCAACGTATACCTGGTAAATTTAAACCTGACCGGTTTGGCCACCAATGCCGATGGCCTTACCCCATATAGGCTAAATGAGGGAGATCCGATTGATCGTGACATTACAAGCATTTTTGCCATCTTTTGCGATTGAGCTTGCCCTGGCGCTGGGCCTTACCGTCCTGCTTATCGCCTTACTGTGGACGGTTAGACGCTTTGTCCACCCCAATCGTAGCCCCTGGGCGCGCTGGGTGTTGGTCATTGCCCTGCAAACGCTGCTCTTTTTGTGCGTGTTGGGGGCGACCTGGGCGGTGGCCAGTGTCAATGTCGCGTGGCTGGTAATGGTGTTGACGGCTGCGTTTGGGGCCGGTGCTAGGCTCTATCGTCAACCCGGCAGCCAACAGGCGGCGCCGGCAGCGCAACCGCGTGGGCTAACTGCTGTGTCCACACTACCGGCCGTGCAAGACGTAGTGGTCGAACAGGCTGAAGTGCAGCCCGCTTTCCCTACGCTGCCAACGACAACCAGCGTAACTGTCCAAAGTGGGCAGGAGAATGAACCATCCAGTAGTGAAGTACAAACAGTGACCAACGCAGGGGAAGAGCAGCTTAACGCTGCGGCGCTGCCTGTAACGTCCGCTGCGGTAGTGGCGGAGGATGCCCCGGCGGATGTAACTGTAGCCGCAGAAACCAATGCAACAGCTGTCGAGATGGACGAGGAGTCAACTTTGTCGCGCCCGCGCCCTTGGCAAAGTCGTGTTCCGGTCGGGTTGACGCCCCGGCCCGCCCTGGGACAAGCGACCATCCGCGCACTGCGTGTATAAATATCCGGAGGCACTTTTATGTCTTTCTTTCTCATTCTGATTCTGCTCTTGTTGGGGCTTGGCTATCTCATGCGACGGCGACAGCAACAGCAGCGTAAACAAACTCTGACTCGACAACTCTATGCCTGGGCTAGCCAAACCCCCACATTGGAGCCGGATCTGCAACAGTGGATTCAGCGCCTGCCCGCACCGGAAGCAGCCGTCTTGGTCGATCTGCTCTCCGGCTATTGCGCCAGTCTGAACTGGGAACTGGCGTGGCTCTTTGCCCCTCAAATTGAGCGTGCACCTACCTTAAAACAGGCGCTCGAAGAGAGCGTAATCGCCTATGCACGGGCTATTTTGACAGGTCTGCAAATGGAAGAAGATGTGCGCGCCTATCAGGCTTACCTGGCCTTTGCCCGCAAGCCAACGGCGCGTAAACAACGGCCGCTGGTCCAGAAGCTGTACCCGAAGCTTCAGGCTGAAGCCCCTCCTGCGCGCGCTGCGTCCAGTAAACTATCCTGGTTGCCTTGGTCTTCCGCCAAGCAAAAAGCGAATACAAAACAAAAGTCGTTGAGTCGTAAAGAGCAGATTACAGTGATCCAACGTGCTTTTGATCATAATCCGGCGCGTGCCATGGAGCTGCTAAAAGAAGTTTTGGCTGAGGAGGCAGCGAGCACTGTGGCCCAAGCGAAGCAGCAAGCCACGAGCAGCCTTAGGCTGGGGCCATTAGGTGCAGCCGCATAATTGGTGGTATGCCACCCATAACTTGTGGAGAGGATTAAATTATGTTTATAACCAATCTATTGGTCGGCAGCACGGTCGCGTATGCCGGTGTCAAGACCTTAATCGATCATCGCCGGTTGGTTCAAGCGGAACATACCGACGAAAGTCACAGCTACGTTGTTAGTACACCGCCAATCAAGCCGTCATCTAAGCCGTCATCTAAGCCGTCAGCCGCAACCGAAAGAACACGCACCGCTAAGGAGCACGTCGTTGCCGGCGCCCCTACTTTACAGGAGCGGCGGCAGCAGACCGCTGCGGCGACTGCCATGTGGTTGGGCATTGGGGGCCTCTTTTGGTCGCCGTTAACCCTCGTTGGTGTGCCGCTGACTATTTACAGTTCGGTCTCCATCTTTGAGGCGGCCGGTCGTTCGCTCTATAGTGAAGGCAAGTTGCGCCCCTCCGTGATCAACTCGATTCTGTTGGTGAGCACCCTGGTGACAGATCATTACTTGCCCGCCGCCGCCATCAGTTGGTTGCACCATTCCTTTAAACAGGTGGGGCAACGTCTGCAGTCAACCGGCGAACGGATGGCGACAGAGATGGAAAATGAGGTAGGTGATCTGCTACGTCAGGCCATGGGCGGCGCACCACAGACCGTCTGGGTTGTACGCGAAAGCAGTGATGCCCAGGGTGTTGAGGTAAAGATTCCCTTTGCCGATCTCAAAACCGGTGATATTTTGGTGGCCAACCGGGGTGAGTTTATTCCCATCAACGGCGTGGTTACCGCCGGCGAGGCCACGCTTAACCTGATTCTGTTGACGCGTTCGGGCGCCCCTATGACTGTCAGTGCCGGGGAGCGGGTCTACAAAGGCGCCTTTGTGACCGAAGGCCGCATTCGCATTCAAGTTGATCAAATCCAATCAGAATAAATAGGAACACCGTGATTCACCTGTTGCCTCTCACGTTAAGTAGCGGCTTTGTCTGGCTGGGCCTCCAATCGCGTCGTCCGGCCAAGCCGCCGTTGGTCGAGTTGCTGGTTGGCTCAAGTACAGAGTTGGCGCAATCAACACCACTCAATCTTTCCCTTTGGTCGCGTTTGGATGAGATACCAGTAGAGCGCAATCTGGCGCTCTCTACGGGCCTGCTGGGGATGACAACCATTGGCTGGTTTGGCATCCCGCTTTTGCGCCTCTTGAGTGTACCGGGGCTGCTCTATCTGGATCTCTATTTCTTGCGCGCAGCTTATATTGAGTGGCAAGCCGAGGACCGAATAGGAATTGCCGTCAGTGATGCTGTCTTGGCGACTGGTCTCTTGGCCACTCGTCAATGGGGCGCCGATTCGCTCTTTGCCACCCTCTTCTTTGCTAGCCGCAAACTGCAGGCCAAGACCCAAGAGCACCTTGCGCACTACTGGCCCAAACGAAATCGCCGTGACCGTCAAAAAATGGGCATGGTCGAGATGGCGGATGAGGGAGAGCACGACGAGGTTATTTTGGCGTCGTCAGCAATCGACAAGGCACCTAGGCCCAGGTGGCAGCACTGGGTCGATCAAGGTGCGTTGCCGCTACTCACCCTGGGCACAGTGAGCATTCCTTTTTTGGGGCTCAAACGCGCCTTGGCTGTCCTGCTGGCGAATTTCGGCTATGACTACCGGGTCATGGCGCCGCTGAGTACCTTAAATCATATTGCCATGGCCAAAGAACAGGGGATTTTGTTGCAGGATGGGCTGGTCTTGGAAAAGTTGCAGCAAGTCGATCTTCTGGTGTTGGATGGGGCGTGGGGCGCCACCACAATCGCTGATCTACAGCTTGATGATTCGCTGGAAATTCGCATAGCCGAACATGATTTGACAGGCCCCGCGCTGGCGACCTTGATTAGAGAACTGCAGGCCAACGGGCGGGTGGTGGCCTACCTGAGCCCTGACCTGGCCACCAAAAAGAGCGCAAGCGAGGCGGATATTCTCATTGCCGCCGGGGATGTGTTGGTCCCTGAAGCTGATATCATCCTGACCGGCAACCAGGTGGCGCAACTCCGCCGCTGCTTTGAGATGGCCGCCGCCGTCGCCGTCAATCAACAGCGTGGCTTTTATTTGGCCCTGGCGCCTAGCTTGATCAACCTGAGCGGCATCTACTTCTTCCGCTTTGATGTGGTCACCGCGCTCTTGGTAGACTATGGCGGTTCCGTGGCCGGTGTCCTCAACGCGCTGGGGCCGCGGCTGCAGGCATCAACAGTGCGAAACACTATTGCTAGCGCGCCGGTGGCGGACCCCACGCGACCTCCTCTGTGAGCAAAGCCGCGGCACTTCCGCGGCGCGTTCCCCCTCTTATGCTATTCGCCTGACAAAAGGTGAACCGTATTCATCCCACATTCATCCCACGTTCATCCCATGTTTGTGTGATAACCTGTTGTCGGCATACAACGCTCATATGGGCGGTGAACTGAAATGCACGATTGTCTAGAACGGAAACGCGCACTTTCAGTCGTATACCTATCTGAGCCACTAAGTTTTTCGGTAGTTTGGTTGCAATAACTTTTACCGATTTACTTGTTTTCCATAGTACTACACCTATTCTTAAGGTAGACGCCAAAAACCAAAGAAGGATGTTATGCACGTCAATATGCATAAATTGTTCGAGACATTCCTCCATGCTCATGCATTACAACCCGAAGCGTCCGTCGTCTTTTCACTGGCGACGCCTGCCCATCTGGGCGAGTACTTGGCGGATCTCGATCCGGAGATGAAGCTGGATTGGTCGGATCAATCCTTCCAGGGCATGCCCTCGCTGCGAGAGAAAGTCGTGGCTCGCATGGGATATGCACCGGCTTGTAGCGCAGACAATGTGCTGATCACAGCCGGCACCAATGAAGCCAATTTTCTGGCGATTACGCAACTGGTTGAAGCGGGCGATGAGATGATCGTCGATGTGCCAGGGTGGCCGCAACCGCTGGCGTTGGGTGCAGCAATTGGTGCGGTGGTGAAAGAATTGCCCCGCTACGAGGAAAAAGGCTGGCAATTTGAAGTCGATGAACTGGCTGGTCTGATTACCGACAAGACCAAACTAATCTACCTCTGTAATCCTAACAATCCAACTGGCCATGTCCTGGATGAGGATACACTCAAAGCGGTTGTAGCGCTGGCTGATCGTGTCGGCGCCTATGTACTCTGTGATGAGGTCTACCGGGGGCTGGAATGGCATGGAGCAGAGACACCGCGCGTGGCCAATCTTTATGAGCGTGGCATCAGCACGGGCAGTATCTCCAAGATTTTTGGCATGCAAGGGCTACGCACTGGGTGGATGGTCTGCCGCGACCCCAACGTGATCCTCGAGGCGATGGTGCTGCGCGAGAACACCAGTGAGATCATGAATGTCATGGGCGAGGCGATTGCCGATATTGTGTTGCGGGAAGATCGCTTTGCGCCCAAGGTGGCACAGGTACGGGCCGCAGAGGCACAAAATATTGCGTTGCTTGATCAATTTATCGCCGAGATGCCCATGCTCGCGTGGCACCGTCCACAAGCCGGGCTAATCGGCTTCTGCCGCATCGATCTGCCGATTGATGCCGATACTTTTGCCAAGCGTCTGCTCGATCCCCCCTACCGCACCTTTGTCATGTCCGGAAATGTCTACAACTACCCGCAACATATCCGTTTGGGCGTGGGCGGTGGGGCCGCGGCGGGACTGGATGTCGGCCTGGCAAGAATGAAAGAATTGCTTTATTCCATTGCAGCATAAGGGATCGCTACCCATGATGAAAACAATGTTGCCTAGTACGATTCCCAGTACCATCCATTGTAGTGACAAATCAGATCATCCAACGGAACTTACCGCATTTCACGTGGATCCGATACGCGGTTTTCTCCCCCCACAAGATCCCGTCACGCAATTACCCACGTACTATACAGCGTGGGAAGCGGCCATTGCCCATTTGCCCGCGTTGTTAATTACCGGCAGCGCGAGTGCAACGTTGAAACGGCTGCCCCCATTAAGCGTCGAGCGGCTGGAGACAGCTGGGCAGGTAGAGCGCGCCATGCTCCTCCTTTCCATCTTTGCGTCGGTCTATGTTTGGGAAGGCAAAGCGCCCAAGCTCGTCCTGCCCCATAACATTGCACAGCCCTTGTGGGCCGTGGCTGCCAAGCTAGACCGACCACCAATTTTAAGCTATACCTCGATCGTCTTGCATAACTGGCGTAGATTCGGTGATACCGAGGTTAGCGATGCGGTGCAAGATCGATTCGATCCTGTCGATTCCCCAACAACCAATGGATTGACGCTGGAAAAGCTGGCGCTCCAACACTGTTTTTGGGGCGGCATTGATGAGCAGTGGTTTTATCTAATTTCAGTTGCCATCGAGGCCGCGGGCGCGGCTGCCCTGCCCGCGCTACTGACCGCGCAACGTGCCGTCGTCAACAACCGCACCGACCACTTGGTGGCGTCCTTGCAGCGAATTCATGCAGCCCTCACCAGCGCCTATGCCATTCTCCTGCGGTTGCCTGAAAAGTGCCACCCCTATATCTTTTATCATCGCATCCGTCAATTTATCGGCGGCTGGCCGGAAGAGGGCGTGATCTACGAAGGGGTCAGCACAACCCCCCACTCGTATGTCGGGAGCAGTGCCGCGCAGAGCCCACTCTTACAGGCAATCGATGCGGGGTTGGACATTGCCCACACCGACGAAAAGAGCGCCTATCTGCAAAGGGTACGCCCCTACATGCAACGGGGTCATCGTCGCTTTATCCAAACTCTGGCCACAGGGCCATCCGTGCGTGATTATGTCACGGCCAACGGCGCGGATTATCCGACCCTCTGTGACTGCTATAACGCCTGTGTGGATGCGTTGGTGCGCTTTCGCAAGAAGCATCTGGAGATTGCGGTGCAATATATTGCCCAGCAAGCACCACAACAGACGAAAACGGCAGCATTGGGGACAGGTGGCACGCCCTTTGTTCCATTTCTCAGCCAGGTACGCAAAGAGACCCAAGAGCATTTGGTTACAAAGGAAGCATCGTAAAAGAAGCATCGTAAAGGAAACAAGCCATGCAAACCGTTGATCTTTTACTACATGGGGTGGGGCATGTGGGACGCGCCCTGCTAACATTGTTGCGTGATGAAGAGCGTTGTGCGCGGCACGGCTTCAAGCCGCGCATCATCGGGGCCGTTGATTCGCGCGGCGGGGTGTGGGCCGAAGCGGGCATCTGTCCCGAGACATTGCTGCACGCCAAGCAGGCGACAGGGACAGTGGGGCGGTGTGCCGGGGGTGAAATGGGCTTGTCGATCGAGGAGTGCCTCGCGCGTAGCCAACATGTGCCTGTTCTCATGGAAAGTACGCTCGTGAATTTAGAGACGGGCGGCCCGGGATTGGTGGCGATGAGAACGGTGTTGGCGCGGGGCGGGCACGCCATCACGGCCAACAAAGGACCACTGGTCGTCGGCTTTCCGGAACTGACGGCCCTGGCCGAAAGATACGGCGGCACCATCTCGTTCAGCGGCACCCTGGGTTTGCCCTTGCTCATGGTGCGCCATCACCTGGCCCATGCCACGGTCGAACGGCTGGAAGGCATTGTCAACGGCACGACCAACTATATTCTCACTCAGATGACCAACGGCCTGCCCTTTGCCGATGCATTGCACCATGCGCAAGCGGCTGGACTGGCCGAAGCCGATCCAACCCTGGATATTAGCGGCTGGGACGCAGCCAATAAGCTGATTATTCTCTCGAACACGCTGCTGCACCAGCCGGCCACCACCAAAGATGTCGCGGTGCAGGGCATTGCCGAGATCACACCCGCCGAGCTACAGGCGGCATCGGCAGCCGGCGACGTGATTAAGTTGGTGATCTCAGCCACCCGTACCAAAGATGGTTGCTATGAACTTAGTGTGGGACCGCGGCGCATAGCCCAAAGTCATCCGTTGGCCCGCCTGACCGAAACCACAGTTGGCCTGCGCTTGCAGACCGATATCAACGGCGAGATGATGGTGAGCTTAACCCAGACCGAACCGACGCCGACCGCGGCTGCGATGGTCTATGATCTGATTCAGCTTTATGGCAACCACGCTAATGAAAAGTGACTTCACTTTAGTTGCAATGGAGATTCTCGAAAACGATCATGATTGATACAGCTTCATTCGCGATACAAGCACTGAATGAAAGCGCGGCCAACGGATTGGATGCCGATGCGCTCTTTGCCACGCTTCAGGCTGACTATCAACAGGCACAGGCCGCGGATCCCTTTGGCGCGGACGCCCGTCTGGTTGATGACCTGCCGCGCCTGAATCGAGCACAAGATGTGGATGGGTTGTGCGCGCTGTTGTGTGGACTGGTTGCTGCGGGAGTGGACGCTGCTACCCTGACGCCGCCGGAAGCCTGGGCCGCGCTGCGCGATTTGGGCTTTGTAATGGGGGCGATCAAACGGTGGGGCCGCGAGCCAACTGCGGTTGTACCGGCGCTGGCTCGCTATCTACTCGCATTGGCGGCGCAAGCAAACTGTTTGCACCCGCGCGACAATGTCTTTACGTTGACCGTGGCCAATCCCAACGATGCACGGATGCGTACCTATACCGGCGCGCCTTCGGAACGGGCCTTTATCGAAGCTGTGGGCCATAGCATGATCACCATGGACCGCACCCTTGTAGAGCTGTGTGTTCTTTTAGAGCATCCATTGCACAGCGCCCAATTTTCCGCGGCGGCCACAGCGGCCACAGCGACGTTCCAGGGGGTGATTGATGCGCTTTTATCGACGCGCACCGGGGTCGACCCGGATTGGTTTGCCAATCAGTTTACGCGGAACCTTCAGCCCATTCTTGTTGGGGGTGCGCCCTATCATGGCCCCAGCGCGGACCAGACGCAGATGTTGGTGATCGACTGGCTGCTCTATGGCCAATCCTATCCGGCCTATCTGCGCTTTTTCCATTCACTTGCCCAGCATTTGCGGCCTCAGCATCGGCAGATCATGGCATGGCATACCAAACGCTATGGTGCTGATGTCTCGCTGTTGGACATTGTGCGCAGTACCCATGCCCAGTCGATGGCCGTTGATGCTGCGCAGACGACTACATCCATCGAAAGCATTGTCACGCTACTCAAACGCATTCGCACCTTTCGCTATCCCCACCGCAAGATCGCCATCGACAGCTTTGCCATGCGCGATGAGAACCGCCAGATCGGCAGCGGCGGGCTGACGCCGGATAGCGATTTGCGTAAACTAATCGACTGGACCGAACAGGCAATCGAAGACTTCCAAATTTATCAAAGGATATAATCGATGAACCATCGAAATCATGTACAAATTGCTTTAGTCGAATTACCGGAACTCAAACTCCTTGATCCGAACGGCAATAATTTATTGCCGCCGCGTAAACGCGAACCACTGATTAGTAAGCAAGTCCTCATGGCTGGTTTGCAGGCGGAGGGCTTTACTGTTCATCTTGTGAATATGCAAGATAGTGAGTATGAAGAAGAATTTGATCAGATTGCATGGCGCGGGATTCCTTTGCGCAAACTCTATACGGGTTGGAATCTCGCAAGAATCGATCCGGCAGATTTTGATATTTGGGGACTGACAGTGAATTTCACATTGCATCGTGAAATTGCATGCATGGTAATCCAACGGCTCGCGGCGGGTGGAAAACCTGTGATTGTCGGTGGTTCAGACGCAGTGGCGGAGCCGGCAATCTATTTTCAGGCAGGCGCTTCGGCCATTGTCAAGGATAAGTCCGGTGCAGCGAACGCCGCCATTTTTGATTATTTTATTCAGCAGCGTGCCACCCAAGAGCGACCGACCGGGGTTCTCTTCCCGGATGGGAAGATCAATACGAGCTACCATCAATTGATGAGCCCTGATGACTGGCCGCTACCTTCTTTAGAAACCGCCCGGCTCTGCATGGGGGACGAATCGTGGATGAAGCCCTATCCGGAAGCATACTTGCCCGTTGGCTCTGTGTTTCCAGATATCGGGTGCGACCGCAAGTGTACATTCTGCCAAACGCCGACCTATCGTCTTGGCTATCAGAGCATGACGCCGGAACGGACGTTGGAATGGGTCAAAGTACAAAAAGATGCTGGTGCCGGTTCGGTTATGTTTGTTTCTGATCAGTTTTTGGGGCGCACCCTATGGCCTGACGGTCGCGATGAAATCTTGGAGATCATGCGTGGCGTCAGAGCGCTAGAGATGCCGATTATCTGGCCCAATGGATTGGAACTGCGTAAAACAACGCTGGGGCGTGGCTTCAACCGGACAGGCTCAGATTTATCGCCCGATGAAGAATTGATTGATGCGCTTTGGGGCTGGGACGGCGTGAAAGGCGCCTACGGCGCGTATATCCCTGCGGAACGCCCGATTGAGGGGACCGGTGCCTATGCCAAGTTGTTGCCTTGGCGCGAGCACGTTACCCTGCTGAAACGCATTGTCCAATCAGGGATTCCGATTATCAGCTATGGGGTGATTATCGGCTTCCCGACCGATACACACGAAAGTTTACTCCGGCTTGAAGAAGCACTGATGGAAGTCTATGCAGAGGTGAAGTCTGTAAATCCTAACTTACAATTCATGTTAACCCCTTTTGTCATATCGCCCATTCCTAGTACACCGCAAGCCGCTGAAATTCGTGAATCAGGGCTATTGGTCTTTGATGATCCGATCATTTATTCCGGCTTTTGGACGGCGAGCGTGAATACCAACCACCTGAGCTATGCCGAATTATCAGATTGGCAATACCGTTTGACGAGTATTGGCGATCAAGAGAAATATACGGGCGTTTCTGTCGATACTATTCAACATTACGCAAAGCAGAGGTTGTCGTAGACTACATGTTGCCACAGACTACACAAGGTGAATTGAAATGACGATACAAATCTATGACTATGCGCCTGTGCAAAACGATGTGCGGCAGCAGATCTTGGAGAGTCTGGCCCGTCCGGTAAAGACGCTGCCCTATATGGTAACCTATGATGAGCGTGGATCACAGCTCTTTGAGCAGATGTGCGCCGCGCCGGAGTATTATTTGTTTCGGGCCGAATTAGCCATCTTGCAACAATATGCCGACGACATTGCTGCGCAGGTTGGCGAGTCAGCGCTGCTGGTGGAATATGGCAGCGGTAACAGCGCCAAAACGCGCACCTTATTGGATACGTTGCCGCAGCTAGCGGGCTATGTACCGATTGATATCTCTAGAGAATTTTTGATCGAATCGGCCCAGAAATTGCAGGAAGCGTATCCCCATATCGAGATTTTGCCCGTCTGCGCCGATTACAACACACCGTTTGCCTTGCCAATTCCCACCCAACCGGCGGCACAGACCGTCGCCTACTTTGCCGGCTCCACCATCGGCACCATGCCGCCGGACGAGGCCGTCGCGTTTCTGGCGCAGGTCCGTCAGCTCTGCGGTGGAGAAAGTGGTTTGTTGATCAGCGTGGACCTGAAAAAAGAGCCGGCCCCCATTCTGCGCGCCTACAACGTGCCTGGCATCACCGCTGAGTTTATCCTCAATGTGTTGCGCCATCTAAACCGCGTCTGGCAGGCCAACTTTGTGCTGGACCAATTTCAGTTTCTCTCCATCTACAACAGCAAAGCTGGACGACAGGAGGTCTCGCTGGTCAGCTTGACCGATCAAACCGTGCAAATTGGGGATGCGGAGATTGACTTTGCCGCGGGTGAACGGCTCTGGCACTCTGATGTCTACAAATATACAGTAGACGAATTTGCCGACCTTGCCGCCAAGGCCGGTTGGCAGGTGAAGAAGGTGTGGACAGATGAGCAGCAGTGGTTTAGTGTCCAGTATCTAACAAGTATGGACCATGCACAATCGGCCAGAAAACTTATCTGATTATTTACGCAACTTGGAGACAGTTACCATGCATAACAGTTCTGCTTCACCGCTCCGCAACGTTTTGATTGTTGGCGGCGGCACTGCCGGCTGGATGACAGCTGCTTATCTCGTCAAAGCGTTTGGCGCAACCACCCAGATTACACTTGTTGAATCACCGCAGATTAAAAAGATCGGTGTCGGCGAAGCGACCGTGCCGAATCTCCAGAAAGTGTTTTTTGATTTTCTTGAAATCCCTGAGCGGGAATGGATGATGTGGGTCAATGGTTCGTTTAAAACAGCAGTCAAGTTTATCAATTGGCGAAAGCGTCTGGCCAACGCACCGGCCCATCATTTTTATCATCCCTTTGGTGTGCTTCCCAATGTGGACGATACGCCTTTGCCCCAATATTGGTTCCATGAAACCTTAGGCAAGGGTGAACCGGTAGACTATGCCTGTTTTGCTTCCCCGCCACTGATGGATGCCCAACGTGCGCCCCGGTTGATGGATGGCACAACCGTGATTCCAACGGCTTGGCATTTCGACGCACACCTAGTTGTTGACTTTTTGACAGAGTGGTCTAAGCAGCGTGGTGTTGTGCAGATTTTGGATGAAGTAAGGCATGTTACCCTGGATGAAACAGGGGCGATTGGTGGCGTACATGTCGCCAGTGGCGCCGTTCTCACCGCCGATCTCTACATCGATTGCACCGGATTCCGTGGCCTCTTGATCAACCAAGCCTTAGAGGAACCCTTCATTGATATGCAGGATCATCTGCTGTGTGACAGTGCTGTGGCGGCGGCGATTCCGCATGATGATGAAACATTGGGGATTGAACCTTACACGTCGGCGATTGCCATGAAAGCAGGCTGGACATGGAAAATCCCGATGTTGGGGCGCTTTGGATCAGGCTATGTCTACTCCAGCCAATTCGCCACGGAAGAAGAGGCAATTCGTGATTATTGTGAACTTTGGGGTGTTGATGCGGCAAAGATTAACCTTAACCGGATTCGCTTTCGTACCGGTCGCAATCGTCGCGCTTGGGTGAAAAATTGTGTCAGTATTGGTTTGTCTTCCTGTTTCCTGGAACCGCTTGAATCAACGGGCATCTATTTTGTGACAACCGCAATCTACCAACTGGCCAAGTATTTTCCAAGCCGAGCCTTTGAACCCGAGCTTGTGGACTGCTTTAATCGTGCTATTGAATATATGTATGATGATAACCGTGATTTCATTCAAGCACATTACTTTACGACAACGCGTGATGACTCACCCTTTTGGCTCGCCAATCGGTATGATCTCACGCTGAGTGACAGTATTCAAGAAAAATTCGCGCTCTACAAAGCGGGCCTCCCAGTCAACCCACCATTGCCACTCGATATTTACTACAGTTCATTCGAAAACGAATTTCGTAACTTATGGACAGATGGCAACTACTACTGTATTTTCTCCGGTATGGGGGTATTGCCCGAGCAACCCTATGCCTCGCTGGCCAACCAACTTCATGCCAGAGAAGCGGCGCAGCACATTTTTGCCGAAATTAAACAGAAGCAACAACTATGGCTAGCGCAACTACCAAGCAATTATGAGTATCTGCAACACCTACACGCACAAGAACAGTCGGCAGACCGCAGTCCGGCTTTGGCGACAAGTTGGGGGACAACAGTAAGTGCAGCATAGAACCGATAGATTGGGGAAACCCAAATGATACAACCTTTCCAACGCAAGCGACCACGACTGATCGATGCTCTGACACAGCAAGCGCCCCGTATGCCGTTGGCTGAGCAAACGGAGATGCCGATTAGCAATATGCAGGAACGAAAGCCCTCTAACTTTCTAACCAAGGCACACCGTCAACAGATTGTGGATATTTTAACATTCACACAGGGGAGCCAAAAGAGCGCCGCCGAACAACGGGCGGATCGGTTGCTGGCGTTTGGTCTCTCTTCCTTCGGTTTACTGACGGTCGGCAGGCTTATTTTCGCGCCGTTGGCGGGTGTTGGTAGCCTGATTACACTCTATTTGATTGCGGAAATTTTCCGCTATGCAATCACGTCGCTGTGGAAACAGCGCCGTTTGACTGCCGATATCTTGGATGTATTGCTGACGGTCGGCGTCACCGCCAGCGGCTACTTTACGATTGCAGCGATAGGCATTTCACTGAATGCCTTTGCGCGCAAACTCATGGCGCGCACAGAAGATATCACGCACAAGCGGCTTGTCAACATCTTTAGCGATCAACCCCAATCCGTGTGGGTATTGGCTGATGGCGTGGAAGTCGAAGTGCCGTTTGAACGGATTACCACCGGTGATATCCTGTTGGTTCATTCGGGCCAAACCATTCCCGTGGACGGCACCATTGTCGCCGGCACGGCCGCGATTGATCAACACATGCTGACCGGTGAATCACAACTGGTGGAGCGTGGCATCGGCGAAGGCGTCTTTGCCTCTACGATTGTGATATCCGGCAAGATCCAAATCCGCGTCGAGAAAACCGGTCAGGCGACAATTGCTGCCCAAATCGGCCAAGTGCTGAATCAGACCACGGCCTTTAAGGAACTCATTGTAGCGAGAAGCTTGCGTATAACCGATGCGGCCACCCTGCCAACCCTCGCGCTGGGTGCACTGGCGTGGCCGGTCGCCGGTCTCTCCGGTGGGCTGGCCGTGCTCGCTTGCTCTGCCGGCTACAACTTGCGCCTGACCGGTCCCATTAGTATGCTCAACTTCCTCCAAAGTTTTTCGCAGCAGGGCATTCTGGTCAAGGATGGCCGTTCGCTGGAATTGCTCAATACGGTCGATACGGTCGTCTTTGATAAAACCGGGACACTGACTATTGAGACGTTGCAGCTCGCCGCGATTCACACCCTCAACGGTTGGTCCACCGATGAAATCCTAGCCCATGCGGCGGCCACCGAACATCGCCAAAGCCATCCCATTGCCCAGGCGATTCGCGCGGCAGCCGCGGAACGGCAGCTATCATTGCCCGCCATTGATACGCTCCACTATGAAGTGGGATTTGGCATCCAGGCGACCATGCAAGATGGCGCCCTGGTGCAAGTGGGCAGTGAGCGTTACCTGCGCCAGTTGCAAATTCCACTCTCAGCCACAGCAGAAACAATTCAAGCACAGAGCCAGTCATGTGGCCATTCGTTGGTCTTTGTGGCAGTCGACGCGCAATGTGTCGGAGCGATTGAACTACAACCCACCGTGCGGGAAGAAGTGGAAGCGGTCATTGCCGCGTTGCGTAGCCGCAATCTGGCGCCATACATTCTATCCGGTGATCAAGAAGCGCCCACCAAACAGTTGGCAGAGCGGCTGGGCATGGATCGCTACTTCGCCAATACATTGCCCCAAGACAAGGCACAGATCATCGCCGATCTGCAAGCCGCCGGCCGTTCAGTCTGCTTTGTTGGGGATGGCATCAATGATTCGATTGCGTTGAAAAAGGCCAATGTTTCGATCTCACTCCGTGGTGCCACCACTGTCGCTACCGATACGGCCCAAATTGTACTCATGGATGGCACACTGGAAAAGTTACCACTGCTCTTTTCTGTTAGTCAGCAATTTCATACCACCATGCAACGCAATGTAACACTTTCGATCATTCCGGCAGTCTTTTGTGTCGCCGGTGTCTTTGTCTTGCACTGGGGATTGCTCTCCGCCTTTTTGATTTACAATCTTGGGCTGCTTACGGGATTGCTCAATAGTTCACAGCCACTGGCCATGATTACTGCGGACGATGACAATACACATAGCAATGGCACAGATAATAACAACAGCGCGCTGAACCACGAAAGGCTACTCGATGTCAAACATGCCTAAACCGAACAAACGCGATCACCAATCGGGCGCTGGCGTCGATATCTGGCGCGTCAACGCCTTTACCGACAGCCCCTTCACCGGCAATCCGGCAGGGGTTGTACCCCATGCCGATGGTCTCTCCGTTGAATTGATGCAAAAGATTGCCGGCGAACTCAACAATATTTCAGAAACGGTCTTTATCAGCACGCCCCAAGATCCCAAAGCTGACATCCGCCTGCGCTACTTCACCACGACCACCGAAGTCGATCTCTGTGGACATGCTACTATTGCGGCGCTCTTTACACTGGCCTGGAGCGGCAAGCTCAGCGGTAACAACGAAACCCGAACCTTGATGGCGGAAACCCCCGTGGGGTTATTGGAACTGGGGGTCACCTTTGCCGGTGGCGAACTCCAGTGGGCGACAATGGAACAGTTGATTCCACAGACGGCGCTGCCAACCCAGCCCGATTTGGCGGCGCAAGTGCTTGGCTTGCCTGTCGCTGCATTGGCGCAAGCGCCGGCGATTGGTTGCTGCACCACCGGTATTTGGGCCTGTTTCGCCCCTGTCAAAGACTTGGCGGCCTTAGCGGCCATTCAGATTCAGCGCGAGCTGATCGAACAACTCTGGCCGGGAAATGACGAATTGACAGGAATTTACGCCTTTACCTTTTTAGATCCTCCCACGCCATCACAAGCTGCGCTGCCCGGAAAACAGATTTACACCCAAGGTCGTTTTTTCTCACCGCCGAAATATGGCATTGTCGAAGACCCGGTCACCGGCACCGCCAGTGGTGCGTTGGGTGGGTATCTGATTGAACAGGGGTATATGACAAAAGGTGATCACCTTTTCGCACGGCAAGGCGTCGAGATGGGGCGCGGCGGCATGGTACGTGTCCAACAAAACGCCAATGGGTGTATGAGCATCAGTGGACAAGCCGTGCCGATCTTTCAGGGGACATTGTTGATCTGAGCGTGATCAGGCGGTGGATACAAAGTGCTGCCCGCCGTAAACCCAAACGCTTGGCCCAACTGTTGGATGAGGCTCGTAGCACCCTTGATTTTGAAACACGACGCACGCTCTATCAAGAGGCGCAACAATTGGGCATAACGGAAGGCGGTCATCTGATCCCTTTCCATGTCAACCAATTCACGGTGGTTAGCAACAATGTCACCGGCGTTCAGGCCCGGGCAGAGCACACATGGAGTGGCATTTGATCAACAAGGAGTAGATGCTTGTGGAGGCCGGCAACCGACTTTGGGGCGTGAACTGTGCTATAATACGAGAGATAGACCACCGCAAACATCGTTTGCGAACCCTGTTCGTGGTCTTGGTGATTATAAAGTGAGGATATGATGTCGGATACCGTGATTCAAACGCAAGCAGAGCTAACCCAACACGCCCATCAATTATCAAAAGATGAGGTAGGCATACTGATTACGTTATTTCGTCTAACGGACAAATGGCCCACAGGCACGGCTTCCGGTGAATTTCAGAAAAGTCATGCCCAGGTGCTACGTTACTGAACGTAAATTTTCCTGGCGTGACAATTAACTTCACTATAAAAATGCAGCCATTCGCTTTGCGCAAAAAGAGCTGAGCAGTGGCGTGAGCGAGTTGGATCGACAAGAGTGCTGCAAGGATCAATGACGATGCATCTTGTCTCACAGCTTCTCACCCAAAGTGCCTACCGCACACTGGAGCAGATCGCAATCATTGACGGCAAGCGCCAACTCACCTATGAGGGGCTGGATAGCCTCAGTAATCAATTCGCCCATCGTTTGCTCGCCGCCGGCGTCCAACGGGGTGACCGCGTCGGCCTCTATCTGGACAAATCGCTCCAAGCGGTCGCTGCGCTCTTTGGCATCATGAAAACGGGGGCGGCCTACGTGCCGCTCGATCCCGCCTCCCCGGTCCAACGCATTGCCTTCATTGTTGAAAGCTGCGCGCAATCACTGACGCCCTACATGGTTTACGCTCATTTGGGGCCGGAACCGATCTACCGTACCGGCGACCTGGTGCGGGAAGAAGCCGACGGCAACTACACCTATTTGGGTCGCCGCAACAACCAGAGCAAGAGCCGCGGCTATCGCATCGAACTGGGCGAGATCGAGACAGTGCTCTACAGTCACCCGAATATTGAGGAGGCCGCCGTCATTCCTGTGCCCGACGATGAGATCGGCAACCAAATTCATGCCTTTATCGTCGCAGATGACGGTGCTGCGTTGACAGGCAATCTGGTAATGGCCTTCTGTGCTAAACACCTGCCCAAATACATGGTGCCTCATGCCATTGAGTTGTGTCCGGCATTGCCCAAAACATCCACTGGCAAGGTTGACAAAACGCAGTTGCGTTCAGCCCGAACTCTCTAGGGCTGCACAAGGCGGACGTAAAAATGAATTTCCCAGAGGTAGGCCACATCCATCCCACGTTCATCCCACATTTGTTTTCTATACTAAGGATAGGGGTCTACCTTACGGAAGCTTGTTTTATAGTGGCTTGCCATAGAGTATGCTCAAAACACCAATTTATGCTCATATGGGCGTAGCGGTGAAATCGTTGCGATACTAGAAAAGAATAAGACGATTTTACTCGGAGACCTATATGAGCCATCCATTGATTTGAAACAAGGAGATAATGATGTCAACCCAAGTTTTTGGCGCCGTGAATCGTAACGGTAGCACCTTGATCACCGGGTCCGGCAATTGGAGCGCCACGAGAGTCGCCGCCGGTGTCTATGAAATCACCTTTGCCACCCCCTTCGCCGCCCAGCCGGTTGTTGTGGCCAGTGGCTACATCCCCAGAGAGCAGGGCGGTGCGGCCAGCGACAACACCTTCTCTGTGGGACCGATTACCACCAACGGCGTCAAGGTGCGCACCTTTGATGTCGAGTCCAAAGATGTGGACAACGCCGGTGAAGCGCAGGATTCGGAATTTACCTTTATTGCCATCGGCGCTTAGAAGTAACAGGCTTTGGTCCACCACAATCGGCTCTGACCAAGGTTGTGGGGACCAGAGCCTGTTTTCTTTCTCCGGAGAATCCTCCTGCCGACCATATCTAGCCCATTTATTTTGTCGGAAAAATAGCCATGCACCAAATTAGCTTGCCGCGCCGCGCTTTTTACGTTCTTACCCATCTACTATTTCTGCTAGTGGGCCTCTACTGTCTGTGGCCGGCGCGCGCATTGGCAGCAGATTGCCAACCCGCACCAGGCCAATTGCTCATCTGGGCCGCCTATATAGACACCTGGCTGCCGGCAGACTCACCGTTGGCAGGCAACGATGAGTTGGACGAAGCGATCGCTGTCATCAACATGGGGGACGACACCATCGATCTGGCCGGCTGTGCGCTCAGTGACAAGACCAACCATCAAGCGACCTTTCCCAGCTATCTGCTGCCATCGCACGCGGTTGTCTGGGCGGCGCGCGATGGGGCCATGTACAAAACAATGTTTGGCGTCTGGCCGACTTTTGCCTATGACGGTGCGGCCCCAACCACCGACGCGCAGTCCAACGGTGTGCAACCCATGACGCTCACCGGCAGCGTCACCGGACCACTCGCCCTGAGCAACGGCACCGAGACAATCAAATTAACCGCGGCGGATGGTGCACTGCTGGATGTATTGCCCTATGGTAAGAGCAACCGCTACATCGACCCCGCCCAATGGCCACAAGCCGGTGGTGTTGCGCCGACGGCCGGCTATGGCCCGCTGGTCAACAATATTCCGCGCTATAGCCTCTTTCAGATTATCAGTCGCAAGATTGACGCCTGTACGGGTTTGCCGGTGGCTGATACCAACAGCATTGCCGATTGGGCGACTGATCCCGAGGACGACATTGCCGGTCGCCGCTTCTTCCGCCCCGGCCAGGATCTGCCCCTCTACGCCACCACCCTCAAGGTGACAGAGCCGGTGACCAAGCTCAAATTTCTGGTTTCGCCCGACAACAGCTATCCCGAATTTTATGCCGAAATCGAGGCCGCCCAGCAGTCGATCAAGATCGGCGGCTATGAATATGCCCATCCCGACATTATCACCCTGTTACTTGAAAAATCGGCTACCCTGCCGGTGCAGATTCTCTTTGAAAGAACGCCGGTGGAAGGGTTGGATCCCGAACAAAAATATCTTTGCCAGGAACTCGCCGCCCGGACTAATGGCAGTGGCTGTGACTGGATCGACGACAGCTTTGCCACCAGCGGCCCCACCCAGAGGCTGATCGGGCGTTATCGCTTTCACCACGCCAAATATACTATCATTGATGATAAGGTGGTCATGGTTGGCACGGAAAACCCCAACCGCTCCTCCATTCCTTATGAGACCAAACCGGCCAACGGCGCCAGCGGCAACCGCGGCGTTTATATCGTCACCGACGCGCCGACGGTGGTGCAACACTTTGTCACCCTCTTTGCCAACGACAACGACCCCGTGAACCACTTTGACGTGCGGGCGTGGGACAGCGCCATCATCACCGATACGCCACCGTCCGATTTTGTGCTGCCTCGCTTGGGCGGCGCCGATCGCACCGGCTATACCATTGTCAAGCCAGAAGCGCTCAGCCTGCCCGCCGGCGAGTATGAGTTTGAAGTCTTGCAATCGCCGGATAACGCGTTGGCTGCTTGCACCAAACCGGGCGCAGATCGGGGGTTGCTGGGCATGGTCGCGCGCGCCGGCGCCGGGGATTGGGTGCTAGCGGCGCAGAACACCGAGGAGCAACCGTGGGGCACCAGTTCGACGCCACGCGATAATCCGCGCCTGTTGGCTTACATCGCGGCGGCGCAACGCGGCGCCACCGTGCGCGTTATCCTCGACGGCAATCGGTCCAATCAGAGCACCTGTGATTTTATCAACAACCAATCCATTGCCGGCGGTGGCACGATTGCTTGCCTGAAAGGCAACCCGACCGGTGGCACCTATCACATTAAAGAAGTGGCCGTCTGCGCCGGTGGTCAGGGCTATGTTAATATCAGCAGCATCAATGGCACTGAAAATGCCAACAAACAGAACCGCGAGACCGGCCTCCAGGTGACCTCGACGGAGGCGTTTGTCTATATGGCCGATCTCTTTGCCGCCGATTGGGCTATCCTGGGTGGCGCCCCATTGGCGATTTCCTGTGTCGCGACAGATGCACCTGCATCGGCCACAGCCACACCGCCACCGACGGCAACGCCTTTGCCCACCGCCACGCCAACGACGACACCAACGAGCACGCCACCCGCCCCGCGCGACGATCTGACCAAGATTCGCGGCATTGGCCCCACCTATGCCAGCCGTCTCTATGCCGCCGGGATAACGACCTTTGCGGCGCTGGCCCAGTTGACACCGGCGGAGATCAGAGCAGTTGCTGCGCCAGGGCGCGCCGGCAACTTTATTGACGCGGAATCGTGGATTACCCAAGCTGAGACATTGGCGCACGCGCAGCAATGATTGAGAAAGCTACTTTTGTGTTTGTTCAATCTGAAGATGGTATAATGTACCCAATGTTGGCTGTTAGCTGTTGGCTGTTGATTGCAACGATGTCGGCAGTGAATACGCCACTGCATGATGACAATGTATTGAAATAAAGGAAGAAAACGCTATGGCAGTGAGTGCAAGTGTGACCAATATCCAAAAGTTAGGCGCTGACACAGTTGCGCAGGTCGAGAGTTTTGCGAAAGAGCATCCTGAACTTGTGAAGACAACTGGCCTGGTAACCGCTGCCGTTCTGATCGGTGGAACGGGCGGTTTTCTTCTGGCTAAGGGCGCTTTGGTGGCCAAGGGCGCAGCCGTAGCCAAAGCGAGCAGCGCCGCGCCAGTGCTGGCGACGCAAGGCACCGTTGGCACGACGGCCACCATCCAAAATGCAGCTACTTTACTTAACAATTCGATTGCCGGCGGCAGCGCATTGGTCGATAAGGTTACGGCCCTGTTCAATACAATTTCGACCAACGCTGTGCCCTTAACCGCTGGTGTGGTTGGCGGTGGCGCGGCCGGTGTGGGCGCCACTCGCTATCAGGTGAGCCAGGTAAAGGATGAACTGGCCGAGCAGACGGCGCAGACAGCCGCGGCCCGGGCCGAAAACAGCCGTTTGGCTACTGCTCTCACCGCAGTTCAGAGCACGCTCAGTGAATTGCAGAGCAAGCTGGCGCCCCAAACAACAGCGCCTGCGGTGCAGGAGCGACTGGAACAGATCAAGGGGATTGGCCGCGTCTTTGCCCAAAAGCTCAACGCCGCCGGTATCTATACCCTGGCCGATCTGGCCGCCCAGACGCCCGAACGCTTACGGGACATCATCGGCACAAACCGGGCCGGCAGCATGACCCAGCCCGCTGACTGGATCCAGCAAGCACGCCAGTTGCTCAACCCGGAGCAAGTTGTCGGCGCGGCCCCCGCTGCACCAGTAACAGCAGCGACTGAGGAGGCCAGCACCACCCTTCAGTTCGATCGGCTGGAAGCCATCTCCGGCATCACGCCGGCGCTTGCCGCCCGCCTGAACCAGGCCGGCATCCTCACCTATACCGACCTGGCAGGGCAAACACCGGCTAAGCTACAGGCGCTGCTCGGCACGGAACCCTCAATTCCAGAGCGCACACTGGCGGACTGGATCGTCGCCGCGCGCGCGTTGGCTACGCAATGAACCGGAACTCGTGCTGCGTGATTGGGGAAGGATGCACTCGTTTTGCCGCCTACTCACGGACCACGCAACCCGCAACCTGAAAGATTTCCTATGACCGAAATCATTGCTGTCGTCAGCCACAAAGGCGGGGTGGGTAAGACCTCGCTGGTACAGAATCTGGGCTTTGAATTGGCGCGCCAGGCGCAGCGGGTCTTGTTAGTGGATCTAGATCCTCAATCCAATTTGACCATCGGCTGGGGTCTCGACCCCAGTGACGAACGGCCCACGATTTACCACGCCATGAGTGAACCACGGGAAACGGCCAACGCTGTCATCCCCTTGCCCCAGGATCTGGCTCTGCTGCCGGCCAACCTGGATTTGGCCTTGGCGGAACAGCGCTTTGCCGGTTTTTATGATCGCAATGATAAGCTCAAGGATGCACTGGCGCCCATTAGGGATCACTATGACTATATCCTGATCGACAGTCCGCCCAACCTGGGCTTTTTCGCCTTTAATGCGCTGACCGCAGCCACGCAGGCGCTCATCCCGCTCCAATGCCAGCCTTATGCCTACCGGGCGGTGGACAATACTTTGCAACTGATCCAACTGGTGCAGAAGGGCAACCCTGGGCTACGGATTAAGGCCATTGTGCTGACCATGGTTGATCGGCGTCTGACCTTGACCCGCTCGGTGGAAAATGCGGCGCGCCAGCGCTTTGGCGATCTGGTGGCGCAGACGACCATTCCCCTCAATGTGGCAGTGGCCGAGGCGACCCTAGATGGCGCGGCGGTGGCGCATTATGCCCCCAATTCCACCGGTGCGCTGGCCTATCAAGCACTAGCAGAGGAGTTATACCGTGGCTAAGAAATTACAAAATCTGGAAAATAAGCTGGGCAGTTGGACCGACCAGGCCACCCTGACCCGCACCCAACCGGCTGCAGCGATAGCAGCGACCACACCATCCCCCACACCGTCACCAACGTCTGACCGCACCGCCTATACCGTTGCGCGTAGCCTGCTCGATCGGATCGCCGCGGTGGGCGCCCAGCATAACATGAGCCAGAACGAAGTGGTGGGCCATCTGCTTACCTGGGCGCTTGATCAGGTGGAGAGCGGCGCCTACCAGTTGCCGACCCAAGCGACACATGAAGCGGGGGGGCAATGACTTTGATTGCCGCTCTACGGGCAAAGTATGGGTTCTCGATCACAGAGGAGGCCACCACTGACCGCACTTCCTCATGGTTGTCATCCCTGACTGCGCAAGCAGCGCCGCCACCGACCTTCTTTACCCGCATGGTGCAAAGGTTCCAACGCCAGGGGCAGAGCGAGCGCCATGCCCAACTGGCACGCTTGGGGGATAGCCTCGACAGTGTCTCGATCACACCGGCTGAACAGCGGCTCAACGTAGAGCTGTTCTTTGCTAGCGCTTCGTTGGCAGTGACTGTAGCCGGTACGCTCTTCTATCCGCCGCTGCGGCTGCTCGGTCTTCCCAGCGTGATCTATAGTCTGATCCCCATCTATCGCGATGGCTATCGTGCGGCGCGCGCCGGCAACTTTGGCGTCGATGTGCTCTATGTCTTCACCCAAACGTTGGTGGCCGCGCGTGGCTTTTTGCTGCCGGCCAACCTGGGCGCCTTTTACTACTTCCTGAGCCACAAACTCTTGGTCATGGCCGAAGATCGCTTTCGGCTGCAACTGGAAGGGATCTTTGGTCAACTCCCCACCACGGTCCACAAAGTAGTAGATGGGGAGGAAATTGCCTGCGAACTGAGTGAGGTCGTGGTTGGCGACTGGATTGCTGTGCGCGCCGGGGAAACCATTCCGGTTGACGGCATCGTTGTGGCCGGGTTGGCCACGGTTGACCAACAACGCCTGACGGGGGAAGCGCAGCCGACCGAGAAGGGGGTGGATGAGCCGGTCTATGCCGCTGCGGTTGTCCTGTCCGGTTGGCTGCATATCCAGGTGGTCGCAGCGGGAGACACGACCATTGTCGCCCAGATCGGCGCCATCTTGGCCGAAACAACGGCGACGACCGCCGAGCGTAAACTCTGGGCAGAGCGGCTGGGGGACCGCACGGTGTTGCCCCTGGTAGCTCTGGGCGCGTTGGGCATTCCCCTGACCGGCCTGGATGGCGCGCAAGCGGTGATTGATAGCCATCCCCAACGGCGCATGGTCATCAGCAGTGCGATCTGCACGCTCAACTATCTGGGGCTGGCTGCTGACCAACAACTACTGGTCAAAGATGGGCGCGCACTGGAACTATTGCAGCGGATGGATACTGTCATCTTCGACAAAACCGGCACGCTGACGCTGGATGAACCTCATGTGGCGCAGATCCACGCGGCCCCCGGTTACAGCGAGACCGATGTCTTGCGCTATGCTGCGGCCGCCGAAGCGCGCCAGGAGCACCCCATTGCCCGCGCCATCTTGCAATGCGCCGCCGACCAAGCGCTTGCCTTTCCCTCTCTGGATGGGGCGCAGTACCACGTCGGCTATGGACTGACGGTGCAGGTGGATGGAGCGGTGGTGCAGGTGGGCAGCGCCCGTTTTCTGGCGCAAGCAGGGGTTGCCATCGCTCCAGCTATGCAGCAACAGATCGAGATGATCTGGCAGCAAGGGCATTCGGTGGTGTTGGTGGCGGCTGATGGGCAAATCATGGGGCTGGTCGAACTACACGCCACGGTGCGCCCGGCAGCTAAAGCCTTGATACAAACCTTACAGGCGCGCGGGGTGGCCGTTGCCATTATTTCCGGTGATCACGCAGCGCCAACGCAGCGTTTGGCCACAACATTGGGCATCCAACAGTACTTTGCTGAAGTCCTGCCCGAAGCCAAGGCCGAACTGGTGGCCCAGTTGCAGGCGACCGGCAAAACGGTCTGCTTTGTCGGCGACGGCATCAACGACACCATTGCCATGAAACAGGCCGATGTGGCAATTTCCCTGCGCGGCGCCACGACCGCCGCCACCGACACCGCCCACATTGTGCTGATGGACGCCGACCTGGCCCAATTGACGACCTTGTTGACGCTAACCAACCGCTACACGCGCAACCTGCGCGCCACTGCCGGCACGCTGCTCTTGGGGACCGCCGCAGGGTTGAGCGGCGCCTATTTCCTCGGCTTTGGCCTTTGGCATGTGACAATGATCAACATGACCGTCTTTCCCGTCAGCCTGGGTGTTGCCATGTGGCCGCGCTTGCATAGAGAACCGAAAATCGCAACTCAAAGATCGTAAATTTCTCAGAGGTGGCCCACATTCATTCCACATTTATCCCACGTTCTTACGCTATGCTGCCATTGGTATTCGTGCTAATGGGCGCAGCTAGCCCATCTATGCTTACTAAACATAGATAATTGTAACTTATATTGATAATAGGTTATATTAACTATAGCTAACCCTCATCATGATTGCTTTTCCAGACAAAATATAACGCTCATATGGGCGAAGCGGTGAAATCGTAGCGAACGCCAGAGAAGAATCGAACGATTTCACCTGGAGACCTATATGAGCCAAATATAAAGTTACAGTAAGGAATTTAGAGAATGAATACATCGCTTCTGCAGTCGGAACAATCACGTCCTGCGAAACCGGCCAAGCTGAGTGGTCTACCGGTGCGCACCGGCCTGCGCGGTGGCGTCTGTGTCGATGTGAATGATGAGGTCAAAGCCGCCTTGCAAACGCTGACGGATGCGCTGGGGGGGGTGACAACGACGTCGACAGCCTCGGCTACGCCAGACGCCACGACCACTACCAACAGCTAACGGCATATGCCCTAAAGCATTGTACCTCGAACGCTGAACCCGTGGCATGCCGGGCTGGCGGCGCAAGCCTGCTCATGCCGCTTAAGGTTTGGCTTGCGTGTCGATACGCGGGGCAATAGGGCCGTGGCAAACAAGTTTTACCAGAGGTGGCTGCATTCATTCCACGTTTATCACACGTTCATTCCACGTTTGTTTGGTACACTGATACTCGTTACAAGACTGCCGGGAAGATCGCGTCTTCCTCCAGATCTCGGCCTGCCAATCACAGTGTGTAACAGCAACATCAGTGTACTTTCGTGGTGGAATCGTCCGTGCCACACGAATTCCACATTTATTCCACATTGGTTTGTTATACTCAGGGTGGCCAGATCTTGAGGAGCGCGTGGTCATAGGTGATGTGCCATAATCTACGTAGTTTTGTGTAATGCAATTGTAGGGAGTATAATTTTTTTAGTTAGTTTTATAAAAATTACCTTGTACTACTCGCTTCAAACATAAAAAGAAGACACCGCGTAGGATTGACGGCCTGCGGTGTCTTCCGGTTGGACAATGGAAACTGCACATGACATGCGCTTGTTCGCGCTTGCCTTTCGCGCATTTTTCACTGTCAAGTAGAAATTCTAGACAAATATGGACGAAGTGTCAACCTAATGTAGTTGTGATGTAAATGTTTTGTAAACAATGAGGCAGAACTCAAACAGAATTGTTAACCAAAAGGAAACCACTATGAGTCACACACCATACACCACCAACCGCCAAAGCGCTCTAACCAAGCACGCCCATGAAACAATGCGCCCCATGACTGGTGGTCTGCCTGTCCGCACCGACCTGCGGGCTGGACTCGCTTGGGATGATTTGGATGACAAAGCCCAGGAACTGTTCAATAATCTGACCAATGCATTGAGTGGATTAATCGGCGGGGACGATGCAAGCAGTTAATGACCCGAGCGGAAATTATTAATCTCTACCATGCAAAGTCAGGAATGCACCTCATGTATATCATCAGTAAGCGCTTTGATTTTAGTGCGAGTCACCAACTAGTCACGCTCCCGCCCACGCACCAGTGTGCGCGGCTGCATGGCCATAACTATATTGTGGAAGTGGTTTTGCAATCCGACCACTTGAATCAACATTCATTTGTCGTCGATTATGGTGAGCTTGCTCCCCTCAAACAGTATATTGATACCAAATTTGACCATCGCCACCTGAATGATGTCTGCGATTTCGACACAACGGCGGAAAATCTGGCCAAACATCTCTTTGATTTCTGCAAAGCGCAGTGGCCGGAAACCGTGGCGGTGCGTGTCAGTGAAACACCCAAAACCTGGGCAACCTATCAGGAGAATTGATGATGGTCGATTATGAAAAGTTATTGCAAGTGGGCAAAGATTTGCTCGTTGCCATCGGCGAAGACCCTGAACGCGATGGCATCAAGGATACGCCGCGCCGTTTTGCTTCCTACTGGCAAGAATTTATTGAACACGACTGCGGCAACATTGAAGTTGATTTTGATTTAATTGACACAGGGCAACTCGTGATTGTATCGGGCATGAAGGTCTGGTCCATGTGTGAGCACCATCTGCTGCCGTTTTGGTGCGACGTTTCCATTGGGTATGTCCCCGAAACCAAAATTTTGGGACTTTCCAAATTTGCCCGGATCGCCAACCGCTTTGCCCATCGGCCACAAGTACAAGAACGACTTGTCCATGAAATCGCCAACGAAATCTCTAGAGTGACCGAGACCGAAAACGTCATGGTGCTGGCAACGGGGGAGCATCTTTGTATGAAAATGCGCGGGGTCAAATCGACCGGACAGATGACAACGGTTTCGGCAAAAGGGGTATTCGGCAAAGATGCCACGATCCGCGCTGAGTTTATTCAGATTGTCAATCAAAGTAGCAGGCTTTCGGCCCCATGATTAGCTTTCAACTCAGTGAAGAGCAAGCGCAGATGCAGCAGGTGGCCCGCCAATTTGCCACGGCCGAAATCCGCCCTGTCGCCGCCCACTATGACGAAAGCGAAGAGACCCCCTGGCCTGTGCTCAAAAAGGCAGCCCAAGTGGGACTGACGACCTATCGCTACCCGGAACCGTACGGTGGCGGTGGCATCGAAAGCCTGTTGACCGCTTGCCTGATCACGGAAGAGTTGAGTTGGGGCTGTTCGGGCATCGCCAACGTCATCTTGGGCTGTGATACCGTGGCCCTGCCCATTCTGCTGACCGGAACAGAGGCCCAAAAAGAGCGCTTTATTTCCCCGCTCTGTGATCCAAAAACGGTGAAATTATGCGCCTTTGCCCTCACGGAAGCGGAGGCCGGTTCCGATGTGACGGCCCTCCGCACAACGGCGACCCGCACGGACGACGGCTATGTGTTGAAGGGACAAAAGCGCTACATCACCTTTGGCGGGCTGGCAGATCTCTATCTCGTCTTTGCCAAAGTCGAATCCGCCGGCATCACCGCGTTTCTGGTAGAAAAGGGTGCGCCCGGTCTGACGGCCGGCAAGCACGAGCGCAAAATGGGCATGCGCGCGTCGGCGACCTGCGACGTCATTCTGGAAGATGTCCATGTTCCGCTTGCCAACCGCCTGGGCGAAGAGGGGCAAGGGTTTTACATCGCCATGAAAACCTTTGAGTACAACCGGCCCCTGATTGCCTCACTCGCCTTGGGCGTGGCGCGGGCGGCCTATGAATACGCCTTGGCCTATGCCAAGCAACGGGTCCAATTCGGCAAGCCGATTATTACCAACCAGGCCATCAGCTTTCTGTTGGCCGACATGGCCATGGAGATCGAGGCGGCGCGCCTGCTCATCTGGCAAGCCGCATGGTTGATCGACCAAGAGCGCAGCGCCAATGCCGCGGCCAGCATGGCCAAAGCCTACGCCGCCGATTTGGCCATGCAAGTGACGACGAATGCCGTTCAGATCTTGGGGGGCAATGGCTTAATGCGTGATTACCCGGTGGAGAAGTGGATGCGCGATGCCAAGATTCTGCAAATCGTCGAAGGCACCAGCCAGATTCAGCGCATGATCATTGCGCAACTGTTGGCCGTTGGGCAGCAATAGAACACTAACTGTTTAAAAGGATTGGCTCATCTAAGGCACATTCAAAGAAATAAGTATCCGTAGGCGCCTACGGATACGGGATATTTTATTTTTTGAAAGCGCCTAAGAGAATTGTGCAAACCCAATAATTTACCGCTGGTGAAATCATTGATTTGCACAATTCCGTCTGATGAGCGAAAGGATTTGAGGGGACGAACCTATGTCTGTGCAAGAGAGCACGATCGAAAGACGACCGCACCGAAAAGCGCTTGCTGCGCCGGCGCAAGTGGTCGCACCGCAGCCAAGCCACTTGCCTGACGGATGCATGCATCACGTTTTTGAAAGCCACGCCATGCGCACGCCCGACGCTGTCGCCCTGCGTTGTGGGACCGCGACGCTGACCTACGGCGAACTCAATCGCCGCGCCAATCAATTGGCCCATCACCTGCGCACATTGGGGGTTGGTCCCGACGTGTTGGTGGGGTTGGCGGTGGAACGCTCCATGGACGCGATGATCGGCATGCTCGCCATTCTCAAGGCCGGTGGCGCCTATCTACCCCTCGATCCGGCCTACCCCCAAGAGCGCCTGCTCTCCATGATGCAAGATGCACAAGCACCGGTGCTGATTACCCACAGCGCGGCGCAGGCGACCCTGCAATCGGTGTTGGCTGAACAGGCGGTAACGCTGGTCCATCTCGATCATGATCGCGCGGTGATTGCCCAACAGTCCACCGCAAATCCTGACGTCGCGCTGTCACCCGATCACCTGATGTATGTGATTTACACGTCGGGCTCGACGGGCAAACCCAAGGGCATCATGGTGACGCACCGCAACGTGACGCGTCTCTTTCCGGCAACGCAGCCCTATCTATCGTTTGATGCAACCGACGTCTGGAGCCTTTTCCATTCCTACTCCTTTGGTTTTTCAGTCTGGGAGATCTGGGGCGCGCTGTGGCATGGCGCGCAATTGGTGATTGTGCCGCCGGCGATCAGTCAAGCGCCGGATGAGTTCTATCAACTGGTCTGCCAGGAAAAAATCACCGTGCTCAGCCAGACGCCCTCGGCCTTTAGCCTCTTCTTGCTGGCGGACGGCGCCGCCAAACAGCGGGTTGATTTTGCGTTACGCTATATCGTCTTTAGCGGCGAGCGGCTGGAACCCACCCTCCTTGGATCCTGGATGGCGCGCCACGGTGACACAGAACCGCAGTTGATCAACATGTACGCCATCAGCGAAACCGCCGGCGAGATCACCTATCAGCGGCTGACGACAAACGACTTGACGCAGGCCACACGCAGTGTCATCGGTGTGCCGCTGCCCGATGTGCAAATTTATATCCTGGATGAAGCAGGGCGACCGGTTGCGCATGGCGAGCCGGGTGAAATGTACATTGGCAGCCGCGCCGTTGCGCGCGGTTATCTCAACCGCCCGGAGTTAACCGCCCAAAAGTTTTTGGATGATCCCTTCAGTACAGAGAAGCAAGCAAGGATGTATCGCACCGGTGACCGCGCCCGTTACCTAGCCAACGGCGAGATTGAGTTTCTGGGCCGCGCTGATGACCAAGTCAAAATTCGCGGCTATCGGGTGGAATTGGGTGAGATTCAGGCCCTCTTACATGGCCATCCCGCCATTCACGAAGCGGCGGTGGTTGCCCGCACCGATACGCCGAACCACACGCGGCTGGTGGCCTATGTGGTGCCCAAAGCCACCCCGTTATCGCTTACGGGGAATGGCCATACGCCGCCGCTAACGACCAAAGCGCTACAGGCGTATTTGAAAACGGAATTGCCCGACTACATGATCCCCGGTCTCTTTGTCAAGCTGGATCAATTGCCCCGTTCGCCCAATGGCAAGCTGGACCGGCAACAGTTGCCCCACCCAGATCAGGGGCAGTCACTAGATGAGCCACCGTTGCAAAGTGGCTATGTGGCACAGAGTGCGGATGAAAAACTGCTGGCCCAACTGTGGGGGCTTGATGCTGCGCCCGCAATGCCAACCACGCCCCATACAGCAATGGCAGGCAAAAATGGCCTGACCACAGCCGCTGACGCCGCGCCACAGACGCCGGTGGAAAAGACGATTGCCCAGATCTGGGCAACGCTCCTGGGGCGGGCCAACGTTGGTCTGCATGATGACTTTCTAGAATTGGGCGGCAACTCATTGCTGGCGGCGCAGATTCTCTATCGCATGAATGATGAATTCAAGGTGAATCTGTCCATGCGCCAACTGCTGGACACGGGCACCGTGGCCGGTCTCGCGACACTGGTGACCCAAGCGCAGGCCGCCCAGGTGACAAGTGATGACCTGGCGGATATCCTGGCCGATTTGGCAGAAATCTCCGATGCAGAGGTGCAACAACTGCTGGCAGAGCACACAGCGCAAAAGCCGGATCGTGAAGTCGCCTCTATCCCAGCGGCGCAAACATCCGCCACGGAAACGGCACAACACGAGCACTATATGCGCCTGGCCATCGCCAAGGCCAGGGAAGCTATCAGCGCCGGCCAAACGCCGATTGCCGCCTGTATTGTCAAAGATGGGGAAGTGATCGCCTGCGTTTACAACTCGGTCGCCCACGATATGGATGTGACTGCCCATGCCGAGATGGGGGCGATCCGCGCGGCCTGCCGCCACTTGAATACCATCGATCTCACTGGCTGTGTGCTCTATTCGACGCTGGAACCCTGCCCAATGTGTTTCAGCGCCAGCCACTGGGCCAACATTGACACCATTGTCTACGGCGCGCGGCGCGACGATGCCGAAAAAGTCGGCTTGGGCTACAACACGATTCCCGTCCAGGCCATCAAGCAACTGGGCAACAGTCCCATCGAACTGGTCGAAGAGACCCTGCGCGCCGAGAATGTGCAACTCTTCGACCAGTGGTTGGCGACCAAAGGCGCACCAGCATTCGCCCAATCTACGCAATATGACGGGATTGCGCACCAATTCCGCCAGATCAAGGATTCACCGGTCAACACCCATATTACCGATTACACCTTCTTCACCCTGATTGGTGAGCGCGCCCGAGGCAAAGCGGTGCTCGACCTGGCCTGTGGGGAAGGCCGCTACTGTCGCATCCTCAAACAACGGGGCGCGGCGCGCGTCGTGGGGGTCGATATTTCGGCGGGAATGATCAAGCTGGCGCAAGCCCAAGAGCGCAGCGAACGGCTTGGCATTGAGTATCTCTGCCGTGATGTGCTGGACCTGGGCGCCATCGGCGAATTTGACCTGGTCGTTTCGTCTTTTCTGTTGAACTATGCGCAAAGCAAAGAACAACTGGTTGCCATGTGCCGGACCATCGCTGCCAACCTCAAGCCTGGCGGCCACTTTATTGCGCTCAATGAGAATTTCAACCAATCGCCACAGGACTTTCACGGCTATGCGCGCTACGGCTATGCCAAAACCATGGCTGAACCCTACCGGGAAGGTGGGGTCATCACCTACACCCTGTCCACCGGCACCGAAGACCTGCACTTTGACGGTTACTACTGGTCGCAAGAAACCTACCAGATGGCCTTTGCCGCGGCCGGTTTTCAAGCAGTCGAAATGCACGATCTGCGCTGCTCCCCCCAGGGAATTGCGGAATATGGCGAGCGCTTTTGGCAAAACTTTCTTAACAATCCCCCCTTTATTGGCATCGTCTGTCGGAAATAAGGAAACCATGCTATGACTCATCCTACAAACGCATCATTCACTGAGACCGATTCCGGTGCAGAGAATCACTTTGATGTCGTCATCCTGGGTGGCGGCTTTGCGGGTGGCACGTTGGCCCTTCACCTGGCTCTTCACCTGCCGGAGCTTGCGGTGGCCGTGGTCGAACCCAATCCCAACCCGCCCCGTTTTGCACATAAGGTCGGCGAATCGAGCTTGGGGCCCCAGGGCACCTATCTTGTTAAGTGGCTGCAACTTGAACAATATATGAATGAAGCGCACGTTGAGAAGTTTGGCACGCGCTATTTCTTTGGCGATACGACTGGCCCTTTTGCCGCGCGCCCCGAAGTCGGCGCCCGCCACGCCGTGACCGAATTCCCGATCTATGAATACCAGTTCGACCGCGGCAAGCTTGAGGCTGATCTCCAGGCGATGACCACCGCGCGCGGCGTCACCTGGTTGCCCTACCACGCCACCGATGTCCAATTGGGGCAGGGCTGCGCCGACCATACCGTCCACCTGCACAACCGGACAAGTGGTGAAAAGCAGACGGTGCGCGCCCAGTGGGTGGTCGATGCCAGCGGTCGCCGGCGGTTGTTGCATCGACAACGGCACGACCCTGTGGCCCCAAGCGGTCGCTGTAGCGCCGCCTGGTTCCGCGTGATGGGCTGGATTGATGTTGATGATTTTGTACCCACATCCGACGTCACCTGGCACGAACGTGTCAAACCACAGCACCCGCGCGGCATCCGCTTTGGGCGCGTCAACTCGACCAACCATCTCTGCAACACGGGCTACTGGGTCTGGTTGATTCCGCTGCCGGATGAAGGGATGAGCGTGGGCATTGTGGCCGATGAATCGATTATCCCCTTTGAATCGTATAACACCGCCGAACGGGCCCTTGATTGGCTAGCGACCAATGAACCCGCGGTGTTCGCAGCCGTGGAAAACCGCGAAATGCTCGACTTTCGCGTCATGCGTCGCTATTCGTACCCGGCGACTGATTTCGTGTCGACCGAGCGCTGGGCGCTGGTCGGTGAAGCGCTGGGCTTTGCCGATCCCTTCTATTCGCCCGGCGGCGACATGATCTCGCTGGCCAATCTGCTTGTTGTCGAGACGATTCGTCGCGAACGGAACGGCACCCTGGACGCAGAGACCTGCTGCCGGCTCACCGAAAGCATGGGGCGGATTCTTGCGCTGGTGACTGATTCGATTCAGTCGATCTATCCCTGCCTGGGCGACTCCCGCGTGGCCGCGGCCCATGTGGTCTGGGATTTCGTCTCCCTCATCACGCCCATGGTCCTCGTGGTTCGCAATTTTACTGGGGCGCTCTATGACTACCTCGGCAGCGAAGCGGCCCACTGTCTGCTCGCCGAGTTGGCCGAATTGCAGGGGGAGATGGGCCAACTCATGCAGAGCTGGAGGCAAGAGGAGTGCAGTCAGTTACCCACCGGCTCTATCCTGGACCACACGGCAAAATTGGGCCAGCTCACCGGCCACCTGTGGCGTGAAGCCTGGGGCAAAGATCTGCCCACCCTGATCCCCTTTTTGCTGACCAATTTGAAAGCAATCGCCGCTGAATACCGGACGCGCGGGCTGGCGTGGGAGTTGTTTGACGCCGCGTAGACAGTGGGACAGTGAGACAGTGGACAGTAGGACGGTCGACGCACCCGGTAATCAGAGACCTAGCTAGCGTAGGGTTTGAAATATCGCTGTACGCCAGGGGCTGAAGACCCCTGGCTACGAAACAGCGCCCGATAAAATCGGGCTTTCCCAGTGGCCCAAGCCCGCGCCCAGGGGGCACCCGATTGGGCGCTGTTGGTAGCCCCCCAGAGATTCTTTCGTGCCTGCTCGAAAGGCACGATACCAGGGTACCCGTTCATCGCAGGGCGGTTTCCCGCTCAAATCTAAAACCCTACGGTAGCTAGATCAGAGACAAGTCACTTACAGGTAATATCATGCAGCCAAACATGCCAGCCAATTTGATGGAGCAGATTGCCCACCTTTCGCCGGAAAAGCGGGCGCTGCTCCAGTTGAGACTCAACGCGAAATTGCAAAACGCCGACACGCAACCGAGCGCGATCCGCCATGCAGCGCGCCCATCTGCGCCGCTTTCGTTTACGCAGCAACGTTTCTGGTTTCTCGAACAGTTGGAACCGGGCCACCCGCTTTATAACGAGTGGACCGCGGTGCGGTTCAGGGGCGCGCTCGATCGCGCGGTGTTGGAACAGAGCCTCCAAGAACTTGTCCGTCGTCACGCTGCCCTGCGCACGACCTTTGCCGTGCACGATGGCGAGCCGCAGCAACGGATCGCACCGTCGTTGGCCGTGCCGCTGCATCAGATTGATCTGCAACATCTGCCGGCACAAACCCGGCAGGATGAAGTGGAACGCCTGGCAAGGTCAGAAATCCAACAGCCCTTTGACCTGGAAGATGGGCCACTGTTTCGCGTGACGCTCTTCCAACTGGCGGCGCAGGAGCACACCCTGTTGCTGACCTTCCATCACATTGTGATCGACGCTTGGTCGGCCACAATCCTTTATCGCGAATTGGGCGCGCTCTATCGTGCTTTGCTGCAGAATCAGCCATCACCGCTACCCGAATTGGCAGTGCAGTATGCCGACTTTGCCGTGTGGCAACGCGCATGGTTGCAAAGTGAAGCATTTGATACCCAGTTGGCCTATTGGAAAGCGCAACTGGCTGCGTTGTCGCCCCTCCAGCTACCGCTTGACCATCCCCGTCCGCGCAAGCAAAGCTACCACGGCGCCCAACAGTCAGTTGAGTTGTCGGCCTCTTTGGTTGAAGCGCTCAGGGCGCTGAGTCAGCAAGCGGGCGCCAGTCTCTTTATGACGTTGCTGGCCGCCTTTCAAACATTGTTGCAGCGCTACACCGGGCAGGACGACATTGTGGTCGGTTCCCCGATTGCCAACCGCAACCGGCCCGAAATCGAGGGGCTGATCGGCTGCTTTACCAATACGCTCGTATTGCGCAGCGACTTCGCCGGCAACCCAACCTTTCGCACGCTCTTGCGCCAGGTGCGCACGACGGTCTTGGATGCGCTGGCCCACCAAGATCTGCCCTTTGAGAAACTGGTTGAGGAATTGCAACCGGAGCGCGATCTCAGCAGCACACCACTCTTTCAGGTGCTCTTCGTCTTTAACAACACCGCCCTGGACTTCGACCAGTTTGGTACAGTGCAGGTCACACCAGTTGACGTTGCCAGCACGGTTGCCCGTTTTGATTTGACGCTCTCGATCCAGGAACGCGCAACGGGCTTGCAGACGCATTTGAACTATAACAGTGACCTCTTTGCCGCCGCTACCATCGAGCGGATGGCTGGTCATCTCCAAACGTTGTTGGCCGGTATTGTGGCCAATCCCGATCAACCCATCGCGGCGCTGCCGCTGCTGACCGCCGCCGAGCGCCAACAATTGCTGATCGAGTGGAATAACACGGCAACCACTTATCCGCGTGAAATGTGCCTCCACCAACTCTTCGAAGCGCAGGTCGCGCGCACGCCGGAGGCAGAGGCGCTTATCGCTCGAGATTGGAGACTAGAGACTGAAGACCCGGCAGCATCACCAATCACCAATCACCAATCACCAATCACTCCTTTCCAATCTCTCACCTACCGGGAACTAAACGCCCGCGCCAACCAACTCGCCCATCACCTACAAACATTGGGCGTTGGCCCGGATGTGCCGGTTGGCATCTGTCTGGAGCGTACCGTTGACCTGGTCGTGGGGTTGTTGGGCATTCTCAAAGCCGGCGGCGCCTATGTGCCGCTTGACCCGGCCTATCCACCGGAACGGGTGGCCTTTATGGTGGAGGATGGCGAACCGCTGGTGCTATTGACGCAGGAGGCGCTGTTGGGGACGTTGCCCACCGTGGCGGCACAGGTGCTCTGCCTCGACCGTGACTGGCCAACCATCGCCCAACAGCCGACCACCAATCCCAGCAGTGATATAACCGCCGACAACCTGGCTTACATTTTGTACACCTCCGGTTCCACCGGGCGCCCCAAGGGGGTGGAAATTGAACACCACAGCCCGGTGGCGCTGATCGACTGGACGCGCGACATCTTTACGCCGGAGGAGATCGCCGGCACGTTGGCCTCGACCTCGATCTGTTTTGATCTCTCGGTCTTTGAGATCTTTGTGCCCTTGAGCCGCGGCGGCACGGTGATTCTAGCCGAAAATGCGCTCCACCTGCCGACCTTGCCGGCGGCCGCCGCAGTGACCTTGATCAATACAGTCCCTTCGGCGATGACCGAACTAGTGCGCAATCATGCCGTGCCGGAGAGTGTAAAAGTGATCAATCTGGCCGGCGAACCGCTGAAAAATGCTCTGGTGCAAGCGGTCTACCAATGCGCCCAAGTGCAGCGTGTCTTTAATCTATACGGCCCTTCGGAAGATACAACCTACTCGACCTTCACCGTCGTTGCGCCAGGGGCGACCACGGAACCGACGATTGGTCGCCCGATTGCCAATACCCAAACTTACATTCTGGATCGCCAAGGGCAACCCGTGCCCATCGGCGTCATCGGCGAACTTTATATTGGCGGGGCCGGCTTGGCGCGCGGCTACCGCAAGCGACCTGATCTGACGGCAGAGAAATTCATTTCGATTGACGATTTACGATTGACGATTGACGAAGATACCATGCCTGACAAAGCCCATAAATCTAAAATCGTCAATCGTAAATTGTATAAGACCGGCGATCTGGCCCGTTATCTACCAGACGGCAACATCGAGTTCTTGGGCCGCCGCGACAACCAAGTGAAGCTGCGCGGCTTTCGCATTGAGTTGGGTGAGATTGAAGCGGTCCTCAGCCAACATCCGGCCGTGGCAGAGGCCGTGGTCATGGTACGCGAAGATGCACGTGGAGACGTGCGCAATGACAAGCAACTGGTGGCCTACATCACGCCGCAGGGCGGCCAATCGGACACGCTTGAGCTGGCATTGTTCGACCATCTGCGGCGCACCTTGCCCTACTACATGGTTCCTGCGACCATTGTGCAGTTAGCGGCCCTGCCGTTGACGCCCAATGGCAAGGTCGACCGCCGTGCGCTGCCGGCGCCGGTCACAACGGAGCGTTCTGTACCGGACAGCTTTGCGCCGCCAAGCACACCGACCGAAGCGTGTGTCGCTGCGATCTGGTCGGCGGTGTTGGGGCGCGCAGAGGTCGGTATTCACGACGACTTCTTTGCGCTGGGCGGTCATTCGTTGCTGGCAACCCAAGTGATTAGTCGCTGCCGGGAGAGCTTCGGCGTGGAGATCCCGTTGCTTAGCCTCTTTGAAGAGCGGACCGTTGCACGGCTTGCTGCCCAACTCGAACAAATCCAGCTTAACCAAGCGTTGCAACAGACGGCGGAGACCGCAACCGCCGCGCGGGAAGAGATCCTCTTATGAACAGCATCTTTGCGTTCTTGTCGGAACTGAATCAACAAGATATCAAACTGCGGCTTGACAACGATCAACTGCGGGTCAATGCGCCACAGGGGGCGTTGACGCCGGAACTCACCGCCCAACTCAAAGCGCGCAAGGCCGAGATTGTGGCGTTTCTGCAACGCAATCAGACGGCGCCTACCGCGGCGTCAATCCAACCCGTGCCCCGCACCACGCCACTGCCGCTTTCGTTTTCGCAACAGCGGCTCTGGTTTTTGGAACAACTGGGCAGCGGCGCCACCTATACGATCCCGGCGGCCTTTGCGCTTGAAGGGTCACTCAACCTGCCGGCTCTGGAGCAGACGCTGACTGAAATCGTGCGTCGCCACGAGAGTCTGCGCACCACTTTCGTGCAGGATGGCAGCGAGACCCGCCAAGTGATCCACCCAGCGACGCCGGTGGCCATACCGGTGATCGATCTGCAACAGCTCTCGCCCGCCGCCCAAGCCGCGGAAGTGCAGCGGCTGGCGCGCGCGGAAACGCTGCGTCCGTTCGACCTATCCAGCGACCTGATGCTGCGCGCCACCCTGTTACGTCTGGGCGCGCCCACGCAACACGCAACACGCAACACGCAACACGCACCAGAGAACCACATTCTCCTCCTAACGCTGCACCACATTGCCGCCGACGGTTGGTCGCTGGGTGTATTGGTACGCGAGTTGACGGCACTGTACACCGCCTTTGTCCAAGGGGAACCCTCGCCGCTGCCTGACCTGCCCATCCAATATGCCGATTTTGCCGTCTGGCAGCGCAACTGGTTGCAAGGGGCGGTGCTGGAAGAACAGCTCACCTATTGGCAGCGTCAACTCGCCGGCGCACCGGAACTGCTGCAACTGCCCACCGACTTCCCCCGTCCCGCGGTGCAGACTTTTCTGGCTAAGAAAGTGGATTTCCGAATCGACGCCGTACTCGTGCAGGGGTTGCGCGCCTTGGGGCAGCAGGCCGGTGCCACGCTCTTTATGACGTTGCTGGCCGCCTTTCAGGTGTTGCTGGCGCGCTACAGCGGGCAGGAAGACATTGTCGTCGATGCGCCGATCGCCAATCGGACGCACAAGGCAATTGAACCGCTGGTTGGCTTCTTTGTCAACGACCTGGCCCTGCGCGCCGATCTCGCCGGCAACCCGACCTTTCTGGAACTGTTGGGCCAGGTACGCCAGCGCACCCAGGCCGCCTACGCCCACCAGGATCTGCCCTTTGACCGGCTCGTTGAAGCGCTCCACCCACGGCGCAACCTCGGCTATAACCCGGTGACCCAGGTCGCATTTGCCCTGCAGAACGCGCCGATGGGCGATTTCACGTTGCCGGACCTCCACGTGCGTCCACTCGATCTGACGGTGCAACAGACACGCATGGACCTCGAGGTGCATCTGTGGGAGCGCGGCGATTGCCTGGATGGTAGCGTGATCTACAATACCGATCTCTTTGCCGCCGCCACCATTGAACGCATGGTCGGTCATTTTCAAACACTGTTGGCCGGTATTGTCGCCGATCCAACGCAACGGATTGCCGACCTGCCCCTGTTAACTGCACCCGAGCGCCACCAAATCCTGGTCGACTGGAACGCCACCCAATCCGCCACCCCCGACCAGTGTCTTCACCAGCTATTCGAGGAACAGGTCACACGCACACCGGACGCCGTCGCCATCATCTTTGCCGATGATCGGAGACTGGCGACTGGAGACTGGGGACTGGCGACTGGAGACTGGGAAGTAGACGGTCAATCTGCCAATCCCCAATCCCCAATCCCCAATCCCCAATCCTTAACCTACCACGAACTAAACGAGCGCGCCAACCAACTGGCCCATTACTTGCAAGCGCAGGGCGTGGGTCCCGAAACGCTGGTGGGGATCTGCGTTGACCGTTCACTGGAAATGGTCGTGGGGATGTTGGGCATTCTCAAGGCGGGCGGCGCCTATGTCCCTCTTGATCCAGCTTACCCGGCTGAGCGCATCGCTTTTATCATAGAAGAGACCCAAACGCCGCTCCTCTTGACCCAAGCGCACCTGGTGGCCGAGTTGCCGGCTCATACCGCAACCATCCTGGCATTGGACACGGCGGGGGCCTTGCTGGCCAATTATCCGACGACCAATCCCAGCAGTGCCGTTGCGCCACACAACCTGGCCTATGTGATCTACACCTCCGGCTCAACCGGCAAACCCAAAGGCGTGCTCATCGAGCATGAATCGGTGGCTGCGCACTGTGTCCAATATCAGCGCTTCTACGCCCTCACTCCGGCCGATCGGGCGCTGCAATTGGCCTCATTCCATTTTGACGCCTCGGTGGAGCAGATCTTTCCGGCCCTGTTGACCGGCGCCAGCGTGGTTGTGCCGGAATGGGACCTAGCCCCAGTTAGCTTTTCGCAGAACATGCAACGTTACGGCATCACGATGCTGGATCTGGCCGGTGCCCACTTGCGCTTATTGCTCCAGGAATGGCTCAAGCAGCCTGCGCTGATCGCCGGTAGTCCATTGCGGGTCGTGGTCACTGGAGCAGATGTGATGCCCATCGACCTCGTCACCCTCTGGCGTCAAACCGGGTTGGCAGAGACGGCGCGTCTCTTCAATGTCTATGGCCCCACTGAGACGACGGTGGCGGCCACTGTCTTTGAAATTACGGCTGACTTTGACGCCGGCCAACCGCGCATCCCCATCGGGCCGCCGTTAGCAAATAAACAGCTTTACATCTTGGATCCACAGCGCCAACCCGTACCCATCGGCGTACCCGGCGAACTCTACATCGGCGGTATCGGCCCGGCGCGCGGCTATCTCAAGCGACCGGAACTGACCCAAGAGAAGTTTATTGAGATTGGAGATTTACGATTGACAATTGACGAAGACGGCGCGCGCGACGCAACACGGAAATCAAAAATCGTCAATCGTCAGTCGTCAATCGTCAATCGCCTCTACCGCACCGGCGATCTCGTCCGCTGGCTGCCCAATGGTCATGTTGACTTCCTGGGACGGATCGATGGGCAGGTCAAGATCCGCAGTTTTCGCGTCGAATTGGGCGAGATTGAAGCGGTACTGCAACACCATCCGGCAGTGCAGGAGGCGGCGGTGACGGTGTGGGCGGATGAACAGGCCCAAAAACGGCTGGTCGCCTATCTGACGCCGCACCTGTCCGACACAGCGATCCTAGAACTGCGCAACTATCTAAAAACAAAACTGCCGGAATACATGGTGCCGGACGCCTTTGTGCCGCTTGCTACTTTCCCCAGAACCCCGATTGGTCTGCTGGATCGCAAAGCGTTGCCTGCCCCCGGTACCATTCAATCGAGCGCGCCCTATGCGCCGCCCGGCAATGCCACCGAACAGAAGCTTGCCGCCCTGTGGACAGAACTCTTGCAGCGCGAAACCATCGGCATCCACGACAACTTCTTTGACGTGGGGGGCCATTCGCTCTTGGCCATGCAAGTGCACAGCCGCTTGCGTGCGGACTACCCGGCCTTGCAGATGGTCGATCTCTTCAGCTATCCAACCATCCACGCACTGGCTAACCATTTGGGCCACAGTACCAACGGCGCGACCCGCCAACAGGCCGACGCCGATCGCGGTGCCAAACGGCGGGCGCAACAGGCCGCACGCCGCCAGCAGAGACAGGGTGTCCGGTCATGAGTGCGCCAGAGATGAATGAACCAAGCATGAATAAACCAAACATGAGCGAAGCGGAAGCAGTTGGCATTGCCATCATCGGTCTGGCCGGGCGGTTCCCCCAAGCCGTGGATCTCGACGCGTTTTGGGCGCTGTTGCAAGAGGGGCGTGAAGCGGTTGTCGCCTTTACGGATGAAGAACTGTTGGCTGCTGGCGTTGACCCCACGCTGGTGCAGCACCCAGATTATGTCAAGAGTGGAACCATCGTGCCGGACGTTGACTGTTTCGACGCCGACTTCTTTAAGCTGAGCGCGCTCGATGCCAAACTCGCCGACCCGCAACAGCGGATCTTTCTGGAGTGTGCGTGGCAGGCCATCGAGCACGCCGGCTATCCCCCAGCCAAAACCGATGCACGCATCGGCCTCTATGCCGGCGTGGGCGAGAATAGCTATCAGCGTCACTATCTCGACCCCAATCGGGCGACGTTGTTGGCCACGGTGGGCGGCTACCGGTTGTCGATGCTCAATAACGCCGACTTTCTCGCCACCCACACGGCGTACAAATTAAACCTGACCGGCCCGGCTGTCACCGTGCAGACGGCGTGCTCGACATCCCTGGTGGCGGTGCATATGGCCTGCCAAAGTCTGTTGAACTTTGAGTGTGACCTGGCGCTGGCCGGCGGCGTGACCGTTTTCTTGCCGCAGGGTCTGGGCTATCTCTACCAGGAGGGCATGATCTATGCGCCCGATGGCCATTGCCGCGCCTTTGATGCCCACGCCCAAGGCACCACCGGCGGCGGCGGCGTGGGCGTGGTGATGCTCAAACGGCTCGACGAGGCGCTGGCCGACGGCGACACCATCCACGCGGTCATTCTGGGATCGGCGGTCAACAACGATGGTGCGGACAAAATCGGTTTTACCGCGCCCAGTGTCAGCGGCCAAAGCGCGGTGGTGGCGGAGGCGCAAGCCGCGGCCGGCGTCCATCCCGACGACATCAGCTATATCGAGGCGCACGGCACCGGCACCCCGTTGGGCGACCCGATTGAGATCCAGGCACTGACCCAGGCCTTCCGCGCCCACACAGAGCGCACCGGTTACTGCGCCATCGGCTCGGTCAAAACCAATATTGGCCACGCCGATGTGGCGGCGGGCATCGCGGGGCTCATCAAAACGGTATTGGCGCTGAAGCACCGGCAACTGCCGCCAAGTTTACATTTCGCAAGCCCCAATCCCCAGATTGACTTTGCCGGCAGCCCCTTCTTCGTCAATGACCGTCTGCGTGATTGGACCGTCGAGGGTGATGGCCGGCGCTGTGCCGGGGTGAGCGCCTTTGGCATTGGCGGCACAAACGCCCATGTCATTGTCGCTGAAGCACCACCAGTTGACGACGATCCGCCACAGACCGATGCCGCGCAGCAATCCTGGCAGTTATTGCGCCTCTCCGCCAAGACGGAGACCGCGCTGGGAACGGCGAGCGGAAATTTGGCGCAACACCTGCGGCGTGAACCGGAGCTGAAGCTGGCTGACGTGGCCTATACCCTACAAGTGGGGCGGCAAGACTTTGCCCAACGGCAAATCCTGGTCTGTCATAATACAGAGGAAGCCGCGGCCCTGCTGGAAAGCCATGACCCGCAACGCCTCTTTGCCAAGGAAGCAGCGGAAGCCACGCCGGCAGTTGTCTTGATGTTCCCTGGCGGTGGTGCGCAGTACCCCAACATGGGGCGCGAACTCTATGAAGCGACGGAAAGCGCTGCGTTGGCACCCTACCGTGCGGCGGTTGATCATTGCCTGGCGATTCTGCGCACACGCTTCCAGCTAGATCTCAAGCCGCTGCTCTTTCCTGCGGCTGCGCGACTGGAAGAAGCCCAATCACTGTTGGAGCAGCCCTCGTTGGCCTATCCCTTGCTCTTCACGACTGAATATGCCCTAGCGCAGTTGTGGCTGTCCTGGGGGATCGCGCCTGTGGCTATGATCGGGCACAGCATGGGTGAGTATATGGCGGCTTGTCTGGCGGGGGTCTTTTCGCTGGAAGATGCGCTCTCGATTGTCACGTGGCGCGGTCAGCTCTACGAGACGATGCCGCCGGGGGCAATGTTGAGTGTTTATCTGTCAGAAGCGGACTTACTGGCGCGCCTGACCGGTGATCTTGCCATTGCCGCGGTCAACAAGGAGAATCTCTGCACTGTTTCTGGGCCAGTGGACGCGATTGAGCAGTTGGCGGAGGAGTTAACCAAAGAAGAGGTAGCCTGGCGGCGCGTTAAAATTGCCTTTGCCGGCCACTCGCCCATGCAGGAAGCGATCTTGCCCGAGTTTCGCCGCCGTTTACAAAGAGTGCGCTTTGCGCCGCCAACCATACCCTTTCTCTCCAACGTCACCGGCACCTGGATTCGGCCAGAAGAAGCGGTGGACCCGGAGTATTGGGTGCGCCACTTGCGCCAAACCGTGCGTTTTGCCGCGGGCTTGACTGAACTGTTGCAGGAACCCAACCGCCTTTTCTTGGAGGTTGGTCCCGGCCAGACGCTGCAACCGCTGGTCCAAGCCCACCCGGCGCGGCAACCCAGCCACAGCACTGTGACATCGTTGCGCCACCCCAAGGCGGACATTGCGGATGGGCAACATCTGTTGCAAAGCGTAGGGCAATTGTGGCTCAACGGCGTTGATGTGGGGTTGACAAGCTTTGGCGCGTCGGCCGCGCCGCGGCGGATTCCGCTGCCAACCTATCCCTTTGCGCGGCAACGCCATTGGGTCGAGGCGCCGCAACCGGTGCAACACGCCGCACCCTTGGTGGCAACACCACCGCGGCCACAGCCCGCTGACCTCCCCACAGAATCCGCCACCGGAGGCGTCAACGGCAAACGACCGCTCTCCCCATTGGAAACCGAAATTGCCGCCATTTGGGCGCAGAGCCTAGGGGTCACCGCAATTGGGCCGGAGGCTGATTTCTTTGCCCTGGGGGGAGATTCGCTGCTGGCAACGCAAGTCGCAACCCGGTTGCGCCACCAGTTGCAGGTCGATCTGGATACGCACAGCTTGCTGCAAGCGCCGACGGTCGGTCAATTAGCCACCTTGATTACGGCCCGCCGGACAGCGCCGGAAAAGGTGTCTTGCTTGCCGGAACTGGTGGTGGAACTGCAAGCCGGTGATTCGGCCCGTAAACCATTGGTCCTGCTGCATCCCGTCGGCGGCCACGTCTATTTTTACCGGGCGTTGGTGCGCCATCTTGACCCACAGCTGCCGGTCTATGGCATCCGGGCGCAGGGGGTGGAAGGGGAGGCTGAACCGCTCACCAGCATGGCGGAGATGGCGCAGGTCTACACCGCCGCCCTGCAAGCATTGCAACCGCAGGGGCCTTACTACTTGGCGGGCGCGTCATTTGGCGGCACGTTGGCCTATGCCATGGCGCAGGAACTCATTGCGCAAGGAGAAAGAGTCGCTTATCTAGCGCTGATCGACACCCCCAGCCAGGGCCACATGCCCGAACCCTTTGCGGAGACCGTTGATATTCTCTTTTACATGTTAAAGGTGGGCGAGGGGGCGGAGATTGCGTTGGAAACATTGTGCGCCCTGGAGGAGGAAGAGCAGATCGCGTTCTTTCTGCAACAGAGCAGATCGACCTTTGCAACGGCGCACGATCTGCAGACCATGTTGAACGTGTTCAAAGCCAATGAACGTGCCATGTGGGAGTACGTCCCGCCGCCTTACGCCGGCAAATTACACTACTTTCTCGCCCGTGAACGGGATGCCTTTAACGCCCAAACACCGGCCCAAGGCTGGCTCGGGTTAGCGGAGCAGGGCACCGAGATCTACAGCGTGCCGGGCAACCATCTGAGCATGAATGAAGAACCGCATGTACAACAGCTAGCTCGGCGCCTGCAACAAACGTTGCAGCGTGCGATGAATCGTTAAACTACTATACTTTGCTCTGTATGAAAACCGGCGTTCGTTACTGGTTTCAATCCGGACTCCCAATCCCGGTTTTCATCACAACCGTAGCAACCATTGAGGAGGAATCAACAATGAATATCCTTGGCTTGAATTCAGCCTATCATGAAAATTCAGCGGCGCTGATCGTCGACGGGCAAGTGCGCTGTGCCGTCGAAGAGGAGCGCTTTAACCGTATCAAACATGGCGCTGAGGCGCGCGTCGATAATCCCCACGAACTGCCGGTCGCGTCGATCCGCTACTGTCTGGCGCAGGGCAATCTCCGACCGCAGGATCTCGACGCCATCTGCTTTTCCTTTGATCCGGAATTGCGCCGCCGGGGTTGGGAAGTTGATCCCTATGCGCTGCCCAATGATTGGGGGCATCCTGAGGGCGAAGCGATCTTTTACAACGCCTTGCAGAAGGTGCCGGCTGTGTTATCCGATCTCTTCGAGATGGATGTGACGCCCTGTTTCCACTGGGTGCCCCACCACCTGGCCCACGCCGCCTCCGCCTATTACCCTTCCACCTTTGACCCGGCCGGCATTCTCGTTATCGATGGGATTGGCGAAGACGCAACGGCACTGCTGGCCTATGGGGAGGGTACACAGATTGAAACATTACAGCGCATCCCCATGCCTCATTCACTGGGCTTTTTGTGGGAAAAGCTCAGTAAATTCCTGGGTTTCTCTGAGTATGATGCGGCAAAAGTCATGGGGCTGGCCGGTTATGGCAATCCGCTGACCTACAAGGAGCATTTTGGCGAATTTCTGCACTGGAATGGCGCTGGTGACTTCTTTATCGATAATGATGTGTTGCAATTCCGCCAGCCCAATTTTGACAGCCTACTTGCCCTCTTTGGCCCAATCGATAAGCATGCCCCCGGCCAAAGTCAAAAGGCGCGCGACATTGCCGCCACGCTGCAGATGGTCACTAATGAGATCATGTTCGCGTTGGCGACCCATCTCTATGAGCAGCGTCCATGTGACGCGCTCTGTATGGCCGGTGGCGTGGCGCTCAACTGCACAGCCAACTGGCACGTCAAGGAGGAAGGACCGTATCAGCAGATCTATATTCCTAGCGCACCGAATGACGCAGGCACAGCGATTGGCGCGGCCCTCTACTTCTACTATAACCAGTCGCCGCCGTCGGCGGTCAGCCAGACGCAATCAACCGCGGTTGGCGACGTCATGCCCCATCCGTACACTGGGCCCAGCTTTACCGACGCGGAGATCTATCAAGTGCTACAGGCGCAGTCGCGTCCTTTCCGTAAGTCAGCCAATGTCGCACAAGAGGCAGCCGAGCTGATTGCCGCCGGCAAAATTGTCGCCTGGTTCCAGGGGGCGATGGAACTGGGGCCGCGCGCCTTGGGCAATCGCTCTTTGCTGGCCGACCCGCGCGACGCCAATATGCGCGAAGTGTTGAACCGTAAGGTCAAGCATCGCGAAATCTTCCGCCCCTTTGCCCCCAGCGTCTTGGAAGAGTGCGCTGCCGATTGGTTTGAGATTGGCAAATTCTCGGAAAGCTATCGCTATATGCTCTACGCCTGCCCAGTGCATGAAGAGAAGATGAACCAGATTCCGGCTGTTGTCCATGTGGACGATACCGCCAGAATTCAGACCGTCGCCAGGGATGTGAATCCAAGGTATCACCAGTTGATCGCCCACTTTTATGCCCTCACCGGGGTGCCGCTGGTGTTGAATACATCCTTCAACGACAGTGAACCCATCGTCTGTACGCCGCAGGATGCGCTCAATACGTTCAACAAAACCCAAATTGATCTCCTGGTGTTGGGGGACTATATTGTGGAACGTGAGCATACTCTGCATGACTACGTTCACAACAACGTTCACAACAACGTTCACAACAACGTTCACAACAACGTTCACAACAACGTTCACGACAACGTCCAGGTCACAGAAGCGCATGGTCGGCTTGAACCTATGCCGTCTGCTGATTAGGAAGGAGCTAGCCATGGATGCCATTCAATCCGCCATGCACGCGGCTGTGCAAAATAAACGTTTGAGTCTGATCAATAACTATCCGGTTTTGACCGACAAACTTGACTACCGGGCCATTGACCAAGTTTTTCCGCTCTTTGCTGAACAGCAATTTTTCTTGGATGAACTCAGGCATGATAAAATTAAGGGCGCTGAGGTATTAGAAATTGGTTTAGGGTCAGGGGTGTTGTCCATTGGCGCAGCGCGAGCCGGCGCCAAACGGGTTACGGCGCTTGAAATCAACCCACGCGCCAAAAACTTTGCCGGTTTTAACTTTGTGCTCAATGGGGTGGAAGATAGGGTTGCCGTTCTGGACGGCCATGCCGAGATTTGGCCGCCTATCCAGGGACATCGGTTCGACTATATCATCTCCAATCCCCCCTTTGAGCCAACGCCGCCGGCCATGAATTACTTCTATCACTCGGCCGCCGGCCCTTATGGGTTGGATTTCCTAGATAAACTATTTGCCGGCCTGGATGAGCACCTGGCTGATGACGGCCATGCCCAGATTGTCACTGCCGCGCCCGGCAACCAACAGGAGCCAACCCTTTTGCTTGACCTGGTCCGGCAGCGCCTGTCCGGTTCAACTACGGTGCTGCTGAATCCATATCTAATGACCTTTGACGAGATTATGGATCGACTGGCAGAGAAAGAGATGGGCGCCAACGAAGATGTGGAGAGCCTACGGCACATGGCCCGGGCCGACGGTGTGACCCATCTCCACCTTTGTGTATTGCATTATGAGAAAGGGCCGCAGCGCATTCAACTTGAGCCGTCAAAGCAGAGCTACGCGCATTATTGGGACATTCCGGTTCCTGAATATCAATTCGCTTGAAGAATGATTCTTGCCAAAGGAGGGGCCATATGCCGGCTCTTACAGCGCTAACTGCCGCGGGTGCAGCACTCTTCGGTGGTGCAACACTTTACGATAGGCGCAATCGCCAGCAACCAAAGACGTTGATCAATACATTACAGCATCGCCCAACGGTTGTACAGTCGCAAAGTCCAACTGGGCTGACGGTGATTCGCCAACAAGGCCAGCAGTTACAGCAATCACTGGCCGTTTCGCTAGCGGAGGTTGAGGAAGGGTACCAGCGCTTTGTCAAAACCAAGATCGACCCACTCTTTCAAGGCAAACGCCACGAACTGCTCAAAGAGTTGCAAATCGAAGATGAGGAAGCGCTCGAACTCACCCCCTATGAACGGGAGATCAATCGGAAACTTGCCGTTGCCGGTCTAATCACGACCGCCGCCCTTGTCACATCACCGTTAGCGCTGCCGTTGCAATTTATTATCTGTGTCCCGCCGGCGCTCTATTTAATGCGCTATGCCTATAAACAGGCTTACCTAGCCTTCAAAAACGAGCGGCGGGTGAACTTTGCCACGCTGATGGCGGTGAATCAGACCTTGATCTGGTTTGGCGGTTTTTACCTCCTCGGTGGCATCATCTTTATCTTGACAACGGTCGGCCAGAAGATCTCTTACATCAGCGAAGCTAGTTCGCGCACCCAATTGGTTAACATCTTTGGCAAACTGCCCAGTTACGTTTGGATCTTGCGCGACGGCATTGAAATCGAGATCCCTTTCGAGCAGTTGGAAGTCGGCCACGTCCTGGTTGTCGCCAGCGGGCAGATGATCCCGATCGATGGGGTGGTCATCGAGGGCCATGCCTCGATCGATCAGCATCGCTTGACGGGAGAGTCGCAGCCGGCTGAAAAAACGGTGGGTGACCCGGTGTTGGCTTCCACCGTTGTGTTGGCCGGCCAGATCCAAGTGCGGGTTGAAAAGACCGGCCAGGCTACGGTGGCGGCGCAGATCGGCGAGATGTTGGAAAAGACTGCCAGCTATCAGACCTCGATTACCTCGAAAGCGGGACAGCTGGCTGACCGCTCCGTTGCGCCCACATTGGGCGTTGCCGGGGTGGCCGCTCTGCTGTTGGGGCCAGCCGGCGCGGCCGCGATTACCAGCACCATGTTTGGGCTGAATCTCTGGATCAGCGGCCCGCTGGCGATCAGAAATTTTCTGACCGTGGCAACCCGCCGTGGGATCCTGATCAAGGATGGCCGCTCGCTGGACCTGCTGGCCGAAATCGATACGGTGGTCTTTGATAAAACCGGCACGCTGACGCTGGAGCAACCCCATGTGGCCCAAATCCATCTCTTTGCAGACCTAGGAGCAGAGGCAGTGTTGCGCTACGCTGCTGCGGTCGAACAACGCCAGTCACACCCGATTGCACGCGCCATTCTGGCCCATGCCGCCGCACAGGAGATTGCCTTGCCCAAGATCGATGACAGCCGCTACGAAATGGGCTATGGTCTGCAGGCGGAAATCGAAGGGCAATTGATTCGCGTCGGTAGTGATCGGTTTATGACGCTAAAAGCAATCCCCTTGTCACCCGCCGTACACGCCTTGCAAGAACGCTCCCACGCGGAGGGCCACTCGTTGGTCATGGTCGCGGTGGGGGAGCAGTTGGTCGGCGCCATCGAATTGGAGCCGACCCTTCGCCCCGAAGCCAAGGCGGTGATCGATGCCCTGCACCAACGCAATCTGGCCTGTTACATCATTTCCGGTGACCAGGAAGGGCCCACCCGCGCGCTGGCGCTGGCGTTAGGGATCGAGCACTACTTTGCTAATACCTTGCCCGAAAACAAGGCTCAACTGGTCGAACAGTTACAACAGGAAGGGCGCGCAGTCTGTTTCGTCGGCGACGGCATCAACGACTCGATTGCGCTCAAAAAGGCCAACGTGTCGGTTTCGTTGCGCGGTTCAACCACTGTTGCCATGGACACGGCCCAGATTGTGCTGATGGATACGACATTGGAGCATCTGCCGCTACTCTTCAAGCTCGGACACGAGATGGAGAGTAATCTCAAGACAACCCACAGGCTGGCGGTTGTCCCTGGCTTGGGGATCTGGGCCGGCGTCTTCTTTTTGCATCTGGGCGTTTTGGGGGCCAACTTGATCTTTGAGGCCAGCCTGTGGGCCGGCATTGCCAATGCCATGCGCCCGCTGTTGCAATATCAGGACGACCAATCAGCAGCTGATGCAGCAAGGAATTGAGCGGTTCATTAGCCCCGATGACAAAGAAAATACAGTAAAGCGCAAATGGCGAAACGCCAACCTATCACCATGAAATCCAACAAGGAGCAAGCCCCATATGAAGCAGCCCAACCTGAAGCGTGGCAATTTATTTCTAACTATCATTCTGTCATGTACACTCTGGCTCACGGCCTGTGTCGCGCCGACCGCGCAAACGCCGGCAAGTGGCGATAGCACCGCAACGGGAGCAACCCGCACGCGCCTGGTGATTGGGGCGCCTAGTCTTCCCGATATTCTCGACGGCCAGCAGACGTATAGCGGCGGCCCCACCTCGACCGAGTTGATTGGCCAAGCGTTGTTGCGCCTTGATCCCGAAACGGGCGAACTGATCCCCGATCTGGCTGAAAGTTGGTCCTTTTCTGATGACAACTTGACGCTGACGATAACCTTGCCCGCGGACGCGCTCTATTCGAATGGCGACCCGCTCGATGCCCAAGCCGTCGCCGATGCCCTCATGCGTAACAAAGAGGTCAGCCCCTATGCCAGTGACTTTGCGGCGTTGGCAGATGCCAAGGCGGTCGATGCAACCACGGTGGAATTGAGTTTTTCCGAACCACCGGCCGCCTTCTTGACGGTGCTCAACAGTTCGTTCGGCGGGCCTTGGGATGTGGCGGAGGCGCAAAAGGTGGGCAACGAAGCCTTTGCCACCGCACCGGTCGCCAGCGGTCCGCTCATGGTCAAAGAATTTACGCCCGGCGGCGAACTCTTGCTGGCGCGCAATCCCAATTACCAGACCAACCTGCCCTATGTTGAAAACAAAGGGCCCATCCACCTGGAAGAAGTCCAGGTGCGCGTCATCCCCGAAGAGTTGACATTGGCTGGCGAATTGGAAACCGGCTCGATCGATATGATTGTCGGCGTGCCGGCCTCGGCGATTGAACGATTGCGGCAAAATCCGGAGATCACCGTCTGGGAAAAGCAGCGCCCGGGCATCTTTGGGCTGGTCATGAATCTGGAGCGCCCGCTCTTTACCGATGTGCGCGTGCGCCAAGCGATTGCCCAAGCGGTTGATCGCGACGCATTGGTGAAAGTGCTGAGCGGCGTTGTGCCGGCGTACACCTTTGTGACCCCGGGTATGATCGCCTACAGTGCGGAGGTGGATACTTATGCGCAGGGGTTGCATCCCCATGATGTGGCCGCCGCGCAAGCGCTGCTGGCCGACGCTGGCTGGAGCGACAGCGATGGCGATGGCATTGTGGAAAAAGATAGCGAGCCGCTCGCCATTGAGTTCTTGATCGCGACCGACGCCACCGATCAGGCGCAGGCCGCGCAGGTGTTGCAAAGTCAGCTAAAGGAGATCGGCATCGATCTGCAGATCAACCAACAGGAACGCAATGCCCTTTGGGATACCAAGACCGCCGGTGACTTCGACATGGGCTTTGAGAACTACGGTTGGCCCGACCCGGATATTCTGTCGGTTGTGCTCGGCAGCGATTTCTGGAATCACGCCAACTTCGACAACCCCGCCGTGATGGACGAACTGACGAAAGCTCGCTACATCATGGACCCGACCGAACGCATCGCGGCCTATGCCGCCATCCAACACCAACTGCTCGACGACGTGATCGAGATCCCGCTCTGGCAAACCGCCTACTACATTGCCGCCCGCAACAATGTTCACGACGTCATCTTCCCGGAAAACTACCGCCTTTTTCTCAATGATGTGACGGTGACAGAGTAAACAGGGCTGGATGACCGGATGACAAGATGACCGCGCCAAAGGCTCCCGCCGGATGACTGGATGACAAGATGTGGAAGCGACTGTTACCTTGTCATTAACTCAGGACGATTGACATGCAACAGTACCTAATCCAACGCCTTCTCCTCTCGGTGCCCGTGATCATCGGAGTGACCCTGATTGTCTTTGCGATTTTGCATTTGACGCCGGGGGAGCCGGTGCGCATTATGGCGGGGCCACGCGCGTCGGAAGAACGCGTGCAAGAAATCCGCACGCAATTGGGGTTGGATCAGCCGATCTATCAGCAGTACACGCGCTGGCTCGGGCGAGTGGTGCAGGGGGATCTGGGGATTTCCATTGCGAGCAAGCAACCCGTCAGCCAGATGATCAGCGATCGGCTGCCCTTGACGCTGCGGCTGTCGCTCATGGCGCTCGTGCTGAGTGTTGCCGTGGGGATACCACTGGGTGTAGTGGCCGCTGTCAACCATCAGCGCTGGCTCGATCATCTGATCACTTTCTGCTCGCTCTTCTTTTTCTCGATCCCCGGCTTTTGGCTGGGGCTGATGTTGATTCTCTGCTTTAGCTTGTGGCTGCGCTGGACGCCGCTCTCCGGGTATCAAGGAGTCGCGGCGCTGGTCCTGCCCATGCTGACGCTGGCGCTGCCCCAGATCGGGGCGCTGGCGCGGTTGATTCGCACCGAAATGTTGGAAGTGCTGCAGGCCGAGTACATGAAGACCGCCCACGCTAAAGGGCTGCAACCCCGCTTGGTGCTCTATCGCCACGCGCTGCGCAACGCGCTGATTCCCGTGGCTGTCATGATCTTTCTCAGCCTGCCCTGGCTAATCGGCGGTTCTGTCGTCATCGAGACGATTTTTGCCTGGCCCGGCATGGGGCGGTTGATGGTGCAAGCGTTGACCCAAAAGGATTTTCCCGTGATCCAGGGAACGCTGCTCGTGATTGCCCTGACCACGGTCCTCGCCAACCTGCTGGGCGATATCGTCACCGCCCTACTCGACCCAAGGATTCAACAGGCATGACCACACCGCTCGCCTCATCGGCATCGGCCTCCGCGACGGCCCCATTACCACCGTCGCCAACTTCGTCACACGCGGCCGCGTTGCTAGCCATGCCGCCGCGCAGCCAGGTTGCCCTGCAACTGCGGCGGCTGCTGCGCCATCGTCTGGCCATGGTGGGTGCAACGCTGCTCGTTGTGGTCGCGCTGGGTGCGCTATTGGCGCCGTGGCTTGCTCCCTATGCGTTTGACGAACAGAACCTCGACTATATTCGTGTGGCCCCCAACGGCCAGTTTCTGCTGGGGACCGATAGCCTCGGGCGTGACATCTTTAGCCGGCTTTTGTATGGCGCGCGCATTGCTCTGTGGCTGGGCGTGCTTGTGGTGGCGATTGAGGTGGCGATTGGGGTGCCGTTGGGCATGATCGCCGGCTATTTTCGGGGGCAACTCGATATTGCCATCATGACGTTGACCGACATGGTCTGGGCGTTCCCGCCGCTGGTGTTGGCGCTGGGCGTTGTCGCCGCGTTGGGGCCGAATCTGATCAATGCGGTGATCGCGATTGCGCTTGTGAGTTGGGTGCCTTTCACACGCATCACGCGGGCCAAGGTGCTCGCGCTGCGCCAACAGGAATTTGTCCAGGCCAGCGAGGCGATTGGCAGTAGCACAGCCTATATCCTGCGGCGACACATCTTGCCCAATCTGGTGCCGACCAACCTGGTCTTAGTGACATTGACACTGCCCTCCGCCTTGTTGACGGCGACCGCGCTGAGCTTTCTCGGCTTTGGTGTGCAACCGCCCATCCCGGAATGGGGCTCTATGCTCAACGAAGGCCGTCCCTATTTACAGGAAGCGCCCTGGATTTCCACCTTTCCCGGTCTCGGCATTTTGCTCACGGTGGTCGGGTTTAATTTGCTGGGGGATGGGGTGCGGGATATCTTTGATCCGAAACAGAAGGATAACCAAGCATGATCTCCACATAGAGGTGCGTCCAACTTAGGGGCGATATCTGGGCTGTTTTCATATCGAGCTATATGTCTATCATCAATTTTGTTAAAGGAGTTTTTACTATGAATGCACCACTTCATCAATCAATCGAAGTCGCGACAAAACAACCAGCTAAGTTGGGCGGCTTGCCTGTGCGCACCGACTTGCGCGCCGGTTTGGCCTGGGACGAGATTGACGATCAGGCGATTTCGCTCTGGAATCAACTCACAGATGCTGTCTCGACTGCGGCCCAAAGCGTAAGCGACGCAGTGCAAGGGTTGATTCCTTCCTAAGCAGGCTGAATAACAGGGTGAATCTCTGCCTGGACGGATTGGCAATGAATCAGGAAGGCCAGGGCAAGTTCACCTAGTAGGAGCAGTTGACATTTGTGACGCACACACCTGGCCGGTTGCCAAAATCGGTCAGGTGCCCCCCAACCAATTGCACAATGTCAAAACAGTAATGGTTCATCTGGATTTCGAGATTGTTTGACGGTCGTCCATAGCCACCTAACGTGCCGTCTGCTGAGCAATTGGCTATCAGCAAAATCGCTGAAGAGCTGAATCTGCGCGGTATCGGTCCAGCCTTTATGGGCGGGCGTATTGCCGACATTGCGGTCCATCTGGCCTGACCCACCCCTGGTACGTTGCAGTCGGCTCCGGCGGCGTCTGGAAGAGCACCAATGGTGGCGTCACCTAATCGGTCAACTTTGCCATGTCGTGGAGCGTCTCGTACGTCGATCCCGGCTTTTTCCTCAACGCCGACTATTGCTCGGATGGGGTCTTCAATCTGACCGGCTGGCGGAGCGAAGCGTAATCTGGTGTTGCCGGTCTTGACACTGGTGCTAGGCTTGCTCGCGCAAATTACGCTCCATACCCGCAACAGCCTGATTGAGGTGCTACGCAGCGACTATCTGCGCACGGCGGTCAGCAAAGGCATGCCGCCACGGGTGGTGATTGTGCGTCACGCGCTGCTCAACGCCCTGCTGCCCACCATCAGCGTGGTTGCGCTCAACGTGGGTTGGTTACTCCGCGGCGTGGTGTTGGTCGAGAGCGTCTTTGCCTATCCTGACTTGGGGCGGCTCATGTTATAGGCGATCAACAGCCGTGATCTGCCTGTCTTACAGGTCGTGGCATTGGTGGCCGCGGCGATCTATGGGCTGTCCAATCTGGGGGCGGATCTGTTGTATCTTTGCTTGAATCCGCGGATTTGGTATTCGTGAATCCACTCATCATTCTCTCTACATCTGGCGCGGCCTGTGCTATACTTATCAACAATTCGAGGGAAAGATGGATGCGGGAACATGGATATGTAAAGCAGGAGTGAACAATCATGATTGAAGTGATTCCTCTCAAGTATGGTGTGACCTTCAAGCGAGTCTTTAGCGACCCGGTAATCTTCAGTCAATTTGCATCGGATGTGCTGGACATGCCAATTCAAGTTGAGCAGGTGCATACCGAATATGAGTATCCGGAGACCGTTGGTTACGTCAAAATCAAGTATGATCTCTTTGCTGAAGATACGACACAGCGTACGATTATTGAGGTGCAACATATCCGCGAAGACGATTTCTATGATCGCTTTCTCTATTATCACCTGATCGGCTTGGTGGAACAGGTGCGAGGGTATACTGCTTATCGGTTTGACCGCAATGTCTATACCATCGTGGTGTTAACAAGCTTGCCACAGGAAAAGCGGCTTCAATTCAGTTATGCGGTGAGCAACATGAGCCCTATTAATGAGGCAGGGGACCAAATTCAACTTTATCCGCATCGATTGGTCTTTCTGGGACCGCGGGCCCTGAATGACCAAACACCTCCCAAAGTGCGTCCCTGGCTGGAACTGATTGCTGATTCACTTGATAGCCAGGTCGAAGAGAGTCACTATGAGTCTGATCTCTTCCGACAAATTATTGAGCGGATGCGGCGCAACACCCTGTCACCGGAAGAGTTAAGCCATATCAAGGATGAAGCGGCTTGGGAAGAGGCAAGGCAAAATGCAGTCAAAGAAGGACTACAACAGGGGATCGAGCAGGGGATCGAGCAGGGGATCGAGCAGGGGATCGAGCAGGGGATCGAGCAGGGGATCGAGCAGGGGATCGAGCAGGGGCAACAACAGACGAAGCGTGCGATCGCACGCACAATGTTGGACAAAGGCATGGACATTACCCTTATCATCAGTGTGACGGGGTTGACGCAAGCTGAGATCGAGCAACTCAGTTGAAATTCATGTTCTTAAGAAATAGATATCAAAATGCTTACTGAAACGAAATCTCAGTTACTCACAACCAGCCGAATCACAATCGCCGACCCAATCCCAGCAATCCCGACCAACCACGTCCGCCGGTGGTGGCAACTTCCGCCCACAGCGCTCATTGTGTTACTCTATCTGGCGCTGGCCCTCTTTGGTGAACGGATCGCCCCCTATCGCTACACCGAGCAACACTTCTCCGACACCCTTTAGCCGCCCGCCCTCCAATACCCCTTTGGCACCGACCAATTCGGGCGCGACATCTTTAGCCGCGTCATCGTCGGCAGCCGCAGCATCATCATGTTGGCCGGTGTGGCAACCCTACTTTCGTTGTTGCTGGGCGTGGCGATTGGGCTGGTGGCCGGCTATGCGGGTGGGCTGTGGGATGAGGTCATCATGCGCGCCACCGATGTGCTGCTCTCCTTTCCCGCGTTGTTGTTGGCCTTGCTGATTATCAGCACGCTGGGCTCGGCGATGATCTATCTGATCTTGACGATTGCGATCGTCTTTGCGCCTGGCATTGCACGCGTCGTGCGCAGCGAGGTGCTCGGTCTCAAGGGGAAAGAGTTTATCGAAGCCGCCCACGCCACCGGCGTCTCAGTACGTAGAATTGCGTTGCGCCATCTGCTACCCAATCTCACCGGCGTGATCATGGTGGAAGGATCGATCTACTTTAGCTATGCGATTCTGGTCGGTGCGGGGCTGGGCTTTCTGGGGCTGGGCGTGCAGCCGCCGTCGCCCGATTGGGGCTTGCAGGTCAACGACGGGCGTAACTTTATCCTGACCGCGTGGTGGATCACAGTCTTCCCGGCACTGGCCATCTCCTCGCTGGTCTTGGCGGTGAATCTGCTGGCCGATGGGTTGGCCATGCATCGGGAGTAAGCGCCTGCTTTAACCCTTGTTGGCGCGGCCTTCTGCCCATGACGCTGATTCAAGCCATTGTCGTCAACGCAGCGGGGTTTGCCCTCGGTTTCTGCAATCCGATGTTGCCCAGGAGCAAAGAGCGCCCTATACCATTGCACTCATCAACAACGGAGATGAATTCACAGGATAGCGGCAATAACCCAAAGCTGGCTGTCAATGCATTGATAGCGACAGAATGGGCGTTGGATGTTCGGGGAAGGCTATACAAAATGCACTTGAGCGAAGAGGGGTAAGCGCGTTTGAAGGGAGATGGATCGGGAGCTATCGTTTCCCAGCAAAGTTTTGTCCCCCATCCTCCGCTGGCCGGACGGGACAAAACTTTGCTGGCGATCTATATCATCGGTAAATGGAGGGCAGCGGCAACGGCGACAATACGTCGCCGCGTCTCTTGCGTGGTTGCGGGATGCGTGTAGACAGAATGCAAAATGTCGACGCCCGCCACCGGCGCAGCGGCCTGCGGTTGGATAACTTGTTGGCCGCGGATACGTTGGAGATAAGTTAACCCTACCTAGGCATCCAGTTGAATGGGGTGGGCGTGTCTCTGCTCGGCGTCATCACACACTTGTTGAAAATACGCTTGCGCTTCTGTCAACTCCCCCAATCCGATCAGTGCCCACCCCAATGTCGGCAGCGCCTTGTTGGCCTGAACTACATTGCCGGCAGCCAAACTGTCGGTGAAGAATACCCTGGCTGCTGCATACGCCCTTTGCTGTTCGGCCAGACACCCTCTTACCCAAAGCACCAGGGCACGGAGTGATTTAATTTGAAGTTCCTCAGTCAACTGGAGACTTTCTGCATAACAGTCCCCTGCTTCCACCAGGCGATCTTGCCACTGGAGGGCGTAGCCCAAAGCGATGGTGGCTTCCACCAACAACATTTGTAAATGACGCGCGCGCGCCAGCTGGATGCAATCGCGGAGGTGCAATTCTGCCGCCGCATAGTGCCCCCGGCTCAGTTGCAACTGCCCCAACAAGCGGTGGCTGTTCGTCAATCCCCAACTCCAATCAATGCATTTGGCCAATCGATAGGCATCTGTCATGAATCGTTCCGCCTCATCATACGCGCCCAGCATTCGATTGGTCTCGCCGAGAGAAGTGTAGACTAATGTTTCATGGTAAGGATTGACATGGGGAAGCAGGGGATGGCTTGCATCGCCAGCGCTTTGGCTCGGCTCAGATCGAGCCCCCGTGCTGAGACACCCCACGAGGCGAGGCAAAACAAAGTAGCAGCCGGATCGTCGACTCGTTGCAAGCGGGCAAAGCTCGAACGAAAGATCTTTTGGGCCTTGTCAATCTGCCCCGAATAGGTATAGTTGGTCCCGATGTACGATTGCAAACAGCCAATCAAGCGGTTGGTTTGGTCGTCTGTTACGGCGCCTTGCAGATCTGTATCGGTCTCATGTTGTGCCCCAAACTGATGCAATGCATAGTGATAGAGTTCACTGGCGACTGCATAGAGCCCTTGTGCTTCTTGAAAGAGCATCAGCGCGCCCACATAGCCAAGAAGTTCCGCACTCAGGTGGCGGATTGCGGCCCATTGCCACGCCACCTGAATATTGTCCAACTCGACAAAGATGCGCGCCACGGCAGTGGCGTGGTCTTTTCCCCGTAGCACGGGAAGTTGTTGACCGAAGAATGCGAGATAACAGCGGACAAACCGAAGGTAGGCGGCTTCGGCAAGGTCGGGCCACTGTTGCAACTGCTTGTGGGCAAATGTGCGGATCGTGCGATGCATGGCATAGCGTTCTTCGTCGACCCGCCCCAACAGGGAATAATTGATCAGGCGCAACAACAGCGGCAGAGATGCATTGGCGATCACCGTTGCCGCGCTGCGATCAAAGGAGCCGGGAAAGAGCGACAGCTTTGCCAGCAGCTGCTGTTCTTGCGGCATGAGCAACTGCCAAGAGCGCGCAAAGACGGCCCAGAGACTCCGCTGCTCTGCTGGTAAATCAGGACGTTCTAGGGCAAGCACATCAAGGCCCTGTGCCAATTCTGTTGCCAACGCCGTGCAGCCCAATGCCGGTGATAAGCTCGCTGCCAACTCGATGCCCAACGGCAAACCATCGACCAAATGACAGATTTGGGCCACTGCACCAATCGTTTGTGTATTCAATTTGAACTGGGGATCATAGTGTTGGAGCCGTTGGACAAACATGGCCGCGGCTTCGCTCTCCAGCAACAACTGGTCCGCCTTGAGCGGGGCGGCAGCCTTTTGGGGCATCTCCACAGCCAGGCCTGGCCTCGTCGCCTGCGGTAAATACGCAGCCGGCGGTAGCGATAGCTTCTCCAAGGTCAATAGAGTCTCACCCTGTATGCCAAGCACAAACCGTGAGGTAACCATCATGCAGAGTTCCGGCGCACGGGTTAGCAACGCCGTCAGGGTTTCGGCGCCGGCCAGCAGCAGCTCAAATTTATCGAGAATCAGCAGCAGCCGTTTGGTATGCAGATGGGCTTGCAATTGGGCCAGTACGGGAATCTGTTGTTGGATCTTGAGTTTAGAGCCGTGGCGCTAAATGTGTGTAATGGCCACCGAAGGTGGCTGAACTTTAACAACTGAAAAGAAATCGGCGACAATTGGTCAATACTTTTTTCCGAAAGGCATCCAGAGGGTTCCCGCCAATGATCAACCGATTCCGCAGAGAAGTATACCAGGTACTGGAGCAAAGAGCCGACAGCGGCATGGGCTTGATCGATGCCCTGACGAGTGCGCCGGTGGTAGAATCGCCGGTGGGGTTGAGCGAGTCGCCGTTGTTCCGGTGCGAGTTCAGCAGTGTCTATGACTTTCTGAAGTCAGGACGGATGCTGTACTTTCTGCTGCGCTGGGTGTTGTGCCGTAACCAACCGGAAGACGCAGAGACGAGCGCAGGATATGAAGTCTATGCGGTGGACTGCACCAAAGATCCTGCTCCGGAAGCCGAGACGTTGCCTGACCGCGGTCGGTCGAAAAAGGGTAGCCATACGCCGGTAGAAGTGGGTCATGTCTCTTCCTGGCTGGTTCGACTGGTGGCCAAGGGCACCTCCTGGTGTATGCCGTTGGACATCCGCCGCGTGCCAACCGAAAGAACAGACAGCCAAGTTGGCCGTGAACAAGTAGCCGCACTGGCTACTCAGGAAAGCAGTCGTTCCAGGGTGGTGGTTGCAGATTCGCTCTACGGTAATGTCGCCTTTCTTGCGGTCTTCATGGCACTTCAGTCTGTCTAGGCGCTGGTGCGCATCCGCAGCAATCGAGTGCTTTATGAGGAGCCGCCGGAACGACAACCGGGACAACGCGGCCGACCGCGTAGACATGGTGACAAGTTCAAACTCTCGGCCCCGAGTCGTGCTGCGGACCGCGTCGAGTTCTGTACACTGTTGGGCCAGCAGGTGCACCTGCTGGCGTGGCAAGACCTACATTTCTACAAGCTGCCCTTCTTGGTCGGCATGGTGCTCTGCGTCCAGTTCCTGAAAGCGGAAGGCGCCCCGCTTCAGGCGTCCGCTCTACTTGTTCTGGACCGGCCCTACTTCGGTCGCCTTGGCCGACCTGGCCTGCATGTACTTGTGGCGCTTTGCCATCGAGCACATGTTCAGGTTTCTGAAGCAACACCTGGGCTTGACCACCTCCAACTCGCCCAGCCTTCAGACTCGTTTGCGCTGGGTTTGGACTTGCGCTCTGGCCTACACCCAACTGCTGCTCATCCGTCACCAGGTCGCTGACCGCCGTCCGCGTTGGCATCCAACCTACGTTCGGGGCAGGATACGTCCTTTGACACCCGGACAGGTCCAGCGTGGCGCCCTGCCCTTTTTGCTCGCATTGGGTTCACCGGCTTCTGCTCCCCAACCGGCGGGAAAAGGCTCGGGGCGGCTACCTGGATTCCGACCAAAACCCCGAAAACGCCATCCGGTGGTTAAAAAATCCCACAAACCGCGCCCAGCGGCCTGATTTCAACTGGCCTACTTCTCTTTTCCGTTGTTAACGTGCGGGACTAATCGTTCCGTAACATCTCATCTTGTCTTGAGTTTAGAGCTTTAGCTCTAAACTCAAGTGTTAAACACATCTACCAATACCTCACCAGCCCCTGGCAGTCTAGAGATCGTGCCCGGCATCTGGCTACCACCACCACCTGAGTACCCATGAGGTGTAGCCCAAGGCGACCGTCTGGCGCCAGTGGAACAATACGTTGTTGACAGTGTCTACGACACGGTGGCTACATCCCTTAGGATGATGATGGGGAATCTTTTTACAGAAAGAGTATACCCTGCCTTTCCTCGACATGGCCAAGGAGCTTGAAACACTCGGCTACCGGGTGATTCCCATGTTTGTTGGCTGGAAGGTGCAGTCCGCGATTGCGTTGGAAAAGCCCGGTGTGGGCTCTGGTGTGGGCGCGGTTGATGTGCTCGTCGTGCAAGCATCAGCCGATGGGCCATACTGGGAGTACTGTTCCGCGGCCATGCGCGCGATATTTCCCCATGAAGAGGTGCCATTTCCGGTTTGGGACAGCATTGGCGACATCCAGTTTGGCCATCTCACCCTACAAGGACCGACGGAGCAACTGGCACGCCAATATCTGACACAATGTTTTGGCGATGACTGGGATACGATGGCTCAATCCCATTTTCTCGATCATGCGCAGGAGCGCTTGGTCGAAGTTGTCCGCGCCCCCATCAAGGACTATGCCTATTCGCGGCACAGCAACCATTGACGAGTCTCGTAGGGTGACAGTGTCATTAAGTTAGGCGCATGCGGGTTCAGAGTGGTCAGTTTTCCGTAATCAGTTTCCAGTGTATCCGCGGGCTGGCCAACTGATTACTGTAGACTGAAAACTGTTAACTTAACGACATTAAGTTAATTTTTCAACTAACCCACTAACCAATAACCCCTCCAGATCCCGTTGACCCATGAATTTTCCCAGAGGTGCACCACATTCATCCCACATTCACCCCACGTTTGTGTGCTACAGTGGCAAACAAAAAACAAGCAACAAAAGGAATTGATAGGTGATGGCTCTGTTAACCTCGCTCGCACTAGCCGGTGGCGCGCTCATGGCAAGCGCTGTGGCGCGGCGCAAACCGACCCCACCCCATTTGGTCGATGCCCTGATCGATGGCGAACCCAAGCAAGCAACCCTGCTGCCGCCGCAAGCACAGCAGACGCTTACCCGCGTTCAGGAACTGGCGCAGGATCTCTTCGGCGACACGCGCCAACAATATCAACAAGCGCTCAACACCACCTATGCCAGCGATGCCGAAGAGCGCGCCGAAGCGATCGGCAAACAGGATTTGAAGGTAGCGGCGATTGGTCTGGCCTTGGCGACGGCCGGTGCGCTGGCCGCGCCAATGTTATACCTGCCCAGCGCGCTCTGCACGCTCTACGTGATGCGGAATTGGTTCACCGTGGCCTACACCGCGCTGATGGAAGAGCGACGTGTGGATTACCGGCTGATCTGGGCACTCACCATTCCGGCTGCACTGGCGGGCGGCTACTTCTGGGCAGCGGCCTTTGGCTCACTCTTCGGGCGGGTCAACTGGTATCTGGCCGCCAAGACCGAAAACCGTTCTAAACGCACTGTGGCCGATCTCTTTGGCGGTCAGCTTCGCACGGTCTGGCTCTTGGTCGATGGCGTAGAGGTCGAGGCGCCCTTTGCACAAGTGCAGCAGGGCGACACCGTGGTTGTCCATGCCGGCCAGATGATCCCCGTCGACGGCACCATCACCCATGGCGCCGCAACCATCGACCAACACATGTTGACCGGCGAATCCCAACCGACGGAAAAGGGCGTGGGTGACGGCGTATTGGCCTCGACGGTCGTGCTTTCCGGTCGCCTCTGCATTGAAGTCGAAAAGGCAGGCAGTGCCACCGTTGCCGCGCAGATCACGGATATGTTGAGCCAGACCACCGATTTCAAGCGCACGCTTCAATCGCGCACCGACCGTTGGCTTAACCGCATGGCCCTGCCTATTTTGGGGGTCAGTGCGCTGGCGCTGCCGTTTGCCGGCGTTGGTGGCGCGGTGGCCGTGCTCTGGTACTATCCCGGTGCACGGATGATGGTCTTTGGTCCCATGAGTATGTTGAGCTATCTGCAAGTGGCAGCGCAACGCGGCATTCTCGTCAAGGATGGCCGCGCCTTGGAAGCACTCTACGAAGTCGATACGGTGGTCTTTGATAAGACCGGTACTTTGACGCTGGAGCAACCCACTGTGAGCCGTGTGCTCTGTTACAACGGCGTGACCGAACCGGAAATTCTGCGCTTTGCCGCAGCCGCCGAAACCAAACAGAGCCACCCGATCGCCCGCGCCATTTTGTACGCTGCGCACGAACATGGCCTGGATCTGCCCTTGCTCGAAGATGCGCAGTACAAAGTCGGCTATGGGCTGAAAACCCAGATTGCGGGGCGCACCACGCGTGTCGGCAGCGTGCGTTTTATGACCGCGGAAGGCATTCCCGTACCCGCCGAAGTTGCCGCGCAACAGATAGAGAGCCACGACCAAGGCCATTCGCTCGTGTTGGTGGCGTTGGATGATGAAGTGGTGGGTGCGATTGAACTACAACCGACCATCCGCCCCGAAGCACAGGAAATTATCCAGCGTCTGCACGCGCGTGGCATTGAAACGGTGATTATCTCCGGTGACAACGAGGCCCCAACCAACCAGCTGGCCGCGCAACTCGGCATCGACCGCTACTTTGCCGAGGTATTGCCGGAAGATAAGGCCAATTTGGTGGCGCAGTTGCAGGAGGAGGGGCACAAGGTCTGCTTTGTTGGCGACGGCATCAACGACTCGATTGCCCTGAAGAGCGCCGATGTGGCCGTTTCCTTGCGTGGCGCCACGACCATTGCGACCGACATGGCCGAAATTGTCTTCATGGATGGGACGCTGGGCCAACTGCCCACCCTCTTTGAACTGGCCGATGAATTTGCCGCCAACATGCGCACCAATCTTCTGGCCGCGGTGGCGCCCGGCGTGATTGGGATTGCCGGCACCTTACTCTTTGGCTGGGGAATGACCCTCTGTGTGTTGCTCGCCCAGGGTAGCGCGCCGGTCGGGATCTACAATGCTTTGAAACCCATCTTAGATGAGCGCAAAGAGCGGGAGAAATTGTTAACGTAACCCCAAGACCATTCAAATAACGAACAGGGAGCACGCCCCGTACCGGTTCAGCACGAGACAAAAGCCGCACGGGGCGTGCTCCCTAAACGGTCATTCGGCCTTATCTGAATGGTCTTGAACGTAACTTCTATGGATCAACCCAATTCGTTACGCGACATACGGGCCAATTTTGCCAGGGACGAGCCAGATGTACTCTGGAAGAACGACCGATTTGTGGTCCGTCCCCGGCAGAGTAACAAATTAACCAAACAAGGAGAAACAAATGTCCAAACACCGATCAACCCACTTCCTTTTATTCCTGCTGCTACTTGCTCTACTCAGCAGTTGTGTTGCCACTCCCCCGGCAGGGAGTGCACCTGCCACAACCGCCGATACTGCTTCTACAGAGAGTGCAACGACAGCACGGGGTACTCTGCGTGTACCCCACGCCTTGATTTACAATGGCAAAGAAAGCTTAGATCCCAGTAGTCCCACGAATTTTGGGAACGCTGTGGTTTTGCTCTATGATCGCTTGGCGCGTCTCGATGAAAACGGGGTGCCCCAGCCGGAATTGGCGACAGGGTGGCAAGCGAATGACGATGCCACCGAATGGACCTTTACGCTGCGTGAAGGGGTAACCTTCCATGACGGCAAACCCTTAACTTCGACGGATGTCGCCTACACCTTTGCGCGGGTTCTTGATCCCGAACAACAATCCCCCATGGCCGCAACCTTAGCGCTGATTGCAGAGACGGCAACCCCGGACGACCAGACGATTGTCTTCAAGCTCAGCCAGGGCCATGCCGACTTCCCACTATTGCTCACCCATCGCATGACAGGCATTATTCCCGCTGAGAGTGGCGCAACGATTGCCACCAGCGGCATTGGCACCGGCCCATTCAAACTGGAGACACTTGCGACTGATGGGACCACCGTCCTCAGCGCTAATAACGCCTATTGGAAAGGTGAACCTGGGTTAGCAGGCATTGATCTGATCGCGATGGCCGACGCCGAAGCGCGCACCTTGGCCATGCAGGCTGGGCAGGTGGATTTGTTGTTGGATGTGACGGCCACCCAAGCCGATCTCTTTGCTGGCGCGGCGGATGCCACCGTGCTAAAATTCCCCAGCGGCCGCTTTACCACGCTCGTGATGCGCACCGATACCCCGCCCTTTGACGATGTACGCGTGCGCAAGGCGCTGCGTCTCGTTGCCGACCGCCAAGCTATGGTTGATTTAGTCCTCAATGGTGAAGGTACGATCTCCTGTGACACGCCAGTCATGCCGAATGACCCCTACCGCTGGGATGGCGACTGCCCGCAGGATATTGAAGGCGCCAAAGCGTTGCTGGCCGAAGCCGGTTACCCGGATGGCATTGAGGTCACGCTCTATGCCTCAGATGCTGATCCCGAACTGGTTCCCCTCGCTGAGGTCTATCAACAGCAGGCTGCTGCCGCCGGCATCAATGTAACTCTAGAAATTGCGCCAGCGGATAGCTTCTGGAATGAGGTGTGGATGATACAGCCATTTTTTACCTCCTATTGGCATGAGCGCCCCGCCGACCAAGTCCTCAATGAGGTGTGGCGTTCGACTGCCAAGTGGAACGAATCCCACTATCAGAATCCGGCCTATGATCAGCTGTTGGACCAAGCGCGCACGGAACTCGATTTTGATGCCCGCCGCGGTCTCTACCAGGCAGCCCAACAGCTGATCGCTGACGAGGGAGGACATCTGATTCCCTACCACGTCAATCAGTTTTATGTGGTTAGCAACAAAGTTAACGGTGTCTCAGCCCGTAGTTGGCAGCATATGGATTGGCACACGATCAGCAAGAGCGAGTAAAGCTAGACCTTGAGGGAAGGAACGGATGGTTGATGGCTCTGTTGACGTCTCTGGCCTTAACCGGTGGTGTGCTCGTGGCAGGAGCTATGGGGCGGCGTAAATCTACTCCGCCCCATTTAGTCGATGCCCTAATCGACGGCGAACCCAAGCAAGCAACTCTGCTGCCGCCGACGCAGCGGGTAATTGCGCATGTCCGGGAATTGGCGCAGGAGTTCTTTGGCGATACACGCCAGCACTATCAACAGGAACTTAACAGTACCTACACGGGCGATGAGGAGCAGCGCGCCGAGGTGATCGCACGCCAAAATCTAATTGTCACCGTCGCCGGGTTGGGGTTGGCAACGGTGGGGATGGTGCTGTCGCCACTTTTCTATCTGCCCAGCGGCCTTTGCGCACTCTATGCCACCCGTATGTTTTTTCAGGACGCTTGGCAACTCTATCGCGCAGAAAAACGCCTCGACTATCGCGCAATCTGGGCGCTTACGATTCCCGCCGCGGTGGCAGGCGGCTTTATGTTTGCCGCCAATTTCGGCTTGATCTTTGGCCTCGCCAACTACTATCTGGTGGCCAAGACCGAAAACCGCTCTAAACGGCTGATCGCGGATCTCTTTGGCGGCCAAGTCCATACCATCTGGCTGCTCATCAATGGGGTTGAAGTCGAAACCCCGTTTGCAGCGGTGCAGGCTGGAGACACGGTCGTGGTCCACGTGGGGCAGATGATTCCGGTCGACGGCACGATTACGGCCGGCGCCGCCACCGTCGATCAACACATGTTGACCGGTGAGGCACAGCCGGTGGAAAAGGGCGTGGGCGATGACGTGCTGGCTTCCACAGTGGTGCTCTCTGGTCAACTTTATATTGGTGTGGAAAAGACCGGCCATGCGACCGTGGCTGCCCAAATTACGACAATGTTGAGTCAAACCACTGAGTTCAAGCGCACGCTCCAATCGCGTACCGATCGCTTTATGAATCAGATGGCCCTACCGCTTTTGGGACTGACTGCCCTGGCATTGCCACTGGCGGGGGTCAGTGGCGCGGTGGCGGTGCTCTGGTATTACCCAGGCTCGCGCATGATGCTCTTTGGCCCCATGAGTATGTTGAGCTATCTGCAGGTGGCGGCACAACGGGGTATCCTTGTCAAAGATGGGCGAGCACTTGAAGCGCTGCCGGAGATTGATACGGTTGTCTTTGACAAAACCGGTACATTAACCTTAGAGCAGCCCACCATTAGTCGTATCCTCTGCTATAATGGGGTGGCCGAGCCTGATGTGCTGCGCTTTGCCGCGGCCGCGGAAGCCAAACAGAGTCACCCGATTGCCCGGGCTATTTTGCAGGCGGCCAAGGAGCATGGCTTGAAGCTACCGTTGCTGGAGGATGCCGAGTACAAAGTGGGATTTGGCCTCAAGACCCGAATCGAAGGACAGACGACCCATGTTGGCAGCGTGCGCTTTATGGCCGCAGAAGGGATTGGTGTGCCGTCGGCGGTCGCCCTTCAACAGGCGGAGAGCCATGCCCAGGGCTATTCGCTCGTGTTGGTTGCGCTCGACAATGAAGTGGTCGGCGCTATCGAGTTGCAGCCGACGCTCCGCCCCGAAGCACACAAGATCATCCAGAAGCTGCACAGCCGTGGCATTCAAACCGTGATCATCTCCGGTGATAATGACGCACCGACCTGCCGCTTAGCGTCTGAACTTGAGATTGACCGCTACTTTGCCGAAGTCTTGCCTGAGGATAAGGCCAATCTGGTCGCCCAACTGCAGGAAGAAGGGCACAAAGTCTGTTTTGTCGGCGACGGGATTAATGACGCAATTGCGCTCAAGACCGCCGATGTCGCGGTATCGCTGCGTGGGGCCACCACCGTTGCCACGGATATGGCAGAAATCGTCTTTATGAACGGCACGTTGGCACAGTTGCCGGAATTGTTTGAATTGACCGATGACTTTGCCGCCAACATGCGCACCAACATGCTCGCCTCGCTCTTGCCCGGTGCGTTGGGGATTGCCGGGACGCTGCTCTTTGGTTGGGGTATGGGAATTTGTGTGTTGCTCTCTCAAGGCAGCACACCGGTTGGGGTCTATAACGCCATCAAACCCATATTGGATGAACAAAAACATCAGCCAACGTTACCGATAGCGCAAGAAATTCCAGGTGCATGAGTATTGCGTATCCACGGGTGCGCACTGCTCGTTTCCCATAAAATCTGTTAACAGCACTGCGTTGCGCAGAATCACAAATCTTAAAGGAGAAACAGATGTTCAAACGATTATCATCTCTCATGCTGGGGCTTGTTCTGCTGGCATTGCTCAACGCCTGTACACCCGCTTCATTGCCGACTGTATCGACGGACGCACAAGTGAAGGATGCGGTTGCCACTGGAACAGAAAAGACCGAGAGCGCAACCCGTGGTACACTGCGTATTCCCCATTCCCTGTTCATGTCCGGCAAAGAGAGTTTAGATCCGGCTAGTCCGAATGTATTTGACTATGCCGTTACACTCTTGTACGATCGGTTAGTGCGTATCGACGAAAATGGGAAAGTTGCGCCAGACCTTGCGGTATCCTGGGCGCCGAATGAGAATGCAACCGAATGGACTTTTACCCTGCGTGATGATGTGACCTTTCACAACGGCCAAGCGTTAAGCTCGGCAGATGTGGCATATACGTTTGAGCGCATTCTCAATCCGGCGACGGAATCATCTTTAGCCTCAACCCTTGCCCTCATCCAACGCATTGAAACGCCCGATCCCCATACCGTGGTTTTTCAGTTGGACCAGAGCCACGCGGACTTTCCTGTGCTGTTAGTTGAATTTACGGCACGGATCATTCCGGAGGGGAGTGGAGATACCATTGGGACAACGGGAATCGGGACGGGTCCGTTCAAGTTAGAAACATTCAATGCGGAAGGCACCACCGTTTTGCGTGCCAATGATGCGTATTGGCGTGGCGCCCCTCAACTGGCGGCAATCGAGCTGGTTGGCATTGCTGACGCGGAGGCACGCGGGGCTGCTATGCTGGCAGGTCAAGTTGACGTTCTCTTGAGCACAACTGCGACACAGGCCAGTTTATTTGCGGATAATCCTGCGTTTGTCACCAAGTCATTCCCAACTGGTGAATGGTACACCTTGGTGATGCGCACGGATACACCACCTTATGATGACGTTCGGGTGCGGAAAGCCATGCGCCTGGTTGCCGACCGTCAAGCGATGATCGATTTGGTATTGGATGGGCAGGGAACGGTGGCTTGTGATACACCGGTTGCACCGACCGATGTCTATCACTGGACCACGACATGTCCCCAAGATATCGAGCAAGCCATCTCCTTGCTGGCAGAAGCGGGCTATGGCGAGGGGCTTGATGTAACGCTCTTTACATCAGAGCTGGAGCCCTGGATGATCCCCTTAGCGGAAGTCTATCAGCAACAAGCCGCTGCCGCCGGGATCAATGTTATGTTAAAAATGATTCCGTCCGATACCTACTATTCTGAAATCTGGTTGACGGCGCCCTTTTATCCCTCATACTGGCGCGAGCGACCTGCCGACCTCATCTTAAATCTGCTCTGGCGCTCTACAGCAGAATGGAACGAATCCCATTATCAAAGCGCACAATTTGATCAACTGTTGGACGAGGCGCGCCAAGAGCTGGATTTTGAGAAGCGGTATCAACTCTATCAACAAGCGCAACAAGTACTCTTTGAAGAGGGCGGAAACCTCATTCCTTTCTATGTCAACCTTGCCAATGTCTACAGTGTAAATGTCAGTGGAATCGAGGCGAGAAGCTATCGCGAAATGAAATGGGAACTGATCAGCAAGAGCGAATAAGACTCATTGCCTTGTCTCCCGTGAAGAGAAAGTAATCCAATGGCTCTTTTTACAACACTAGCCCTTGCCGGCGGCGCAATGGCTATAGGCACAGCAGCCATCAACAGACCAAAGCCCCTGCGTTTGATCGATGTGCTGTTCGACGGTCAACCAAAACAAGCCATTCTGTTGTCGGCGCCAACGCCGCAGGTGATCACGCGCACCCAACAACTGGCGCGTGATCTCTTTGGCGATACGCGTCAACAGCAACAAGCGGCGCTGAATAAGGATCCTATAGACGCGGCGCAGCAGCAGCTGATCGCGCAGCAGCAAGAGAATTTCATCATCGCGGGCACCGGTCTGGTGCTCGCCACCGTTGGCGCGCTGGCCGCTCCGATCTTCTATCTGCCAAGTGTACTTTGCGTACTCTATGCGACGCGGTCACTTTATGCGGATATCTACCGGGCTGTGGTAAAAGAGCGAACCATCGACTATCGGATCATCATGGTCGTTTCAATCGTAGCAGCCCTGGCGGGTGGCTTTATCTGGTCCACCGCGTTTGGCTGCTTATGTGCCGTGGTCAACTTGTATTTGGTGGCCAAAACCGAACAGCGCGCCAAACGTAGCGTGGCCGATCTCTTTGGCGGTCAGGTGCGCACCGTCTGGCTGCTGATCGACGATGTAGAAATTGAGGCGCCCTTTGAAACTGTACAGGTCGGTGATATTGTGGTTGTTCATGCCGGCCAAATGATTCCCGTTGATGGGCGGATCACAGCGGGGACGGCAGCCGTCGATCAACACATGTTGACCGGGGAATCACAACCGGTGGAGAAAGGTGTTGGAGATAATGTACTGGCCTCAACCGTCGTTCTCTCCGGTCGCCTCTGCATTGCTGTGGAAACCGCCGGTGAGGCGACGGTGGCCGGCCAAATCACTGAAATGTTGAGCCAGACCAACGACTTCAAGCAAGTGCTTGAATCGCGTACGGATCGTTGGCTCAATCGCATTGCAGTGCCGATTATGGGTTTGAGTGTGCTGGCGCTGCCGATTGCCGGGGTCGAAGGGGCAGTGGCGATGCTCTGGCACTATCCCGGCTTTCGTATGATGCTCTTTGGCCCGATTAGTATGTTGAGCTATCTGCAAGTTGCCGCGCAACGGGGTATTCTCGTCAAAGATGGGCGGGCGTTGGAAGTGCTGCCGGAAGTTGACACCGTCGTCTTTGACAAAACCGGCACGCTCACGCTGGAGCAACCTACCGTGAGCCAAGTCCACTGTTACAACGGGGCAACCGAGCCTGAGTTGTTGCGCTACGCCGCGGCCGCCGAAGCCAAACAGAGCCACCCTGTTGCCCGCGCCATCCTACAAGCTGCTGCCGATCAGGGCTTGGCGCTACCTCCATTGGAAGATGCTGACTATAAAGTAGGCTTTGGCCTGAAGACACGGATTACAGGACGTACTATCCACATCGGTAGCGTTCGTTTCCTGGACATGGAAGGGTTCGCAATACCGCCAGAGGTGGCAGCGCAACAGGCGGCATGCCACGGACAAGGGCACTCCTTGGTCCTGGTGGCGCTCGACGGTGAAGTGGTCGGTGCGATCGAGTTGCAGCCGACTATTCGCCCCGAAGCACGCGCGATGATCAATGTGTTACACGAGCGCGAGATTGAGACAGTCATCATCTCCGGCGACAACGACGCGCCGACTCGGCGTCTGGCCGCCGACCTGGGCATTGACCGCTACTTTGCCGAGGTGCTGCCGGAGGATAAGGCCAATCTGGTCCGCCAATTACAAGAGGAGGGACACAAGGTCTGCTTTGTCGGCGATGGCATCAACGACTCCATTGCGTTGAAGACAGCCGATGTGGCGGTCTCGCTGCGCGGGGCCACAACCATTGCCACCGACATGGCGGAAATCGTCTTTATGAACGGCACGCTGGGACAGTTGCCGGAACTTTTCACACTGGCGGATGAGTTTGCCGCTAACATGCGGGTGAATCTGGTTGCGTCAATGGCCCCCGGTGTGATCGGCATTGCGGGCACGTTGCTCTTTGGGTGGGGGATGACCGTCTGTGTATTTTTGATGCAGAGCAGCACGCCGGTGGGGATCTACAACGCGGTGAAGCCGATGTTGGCTGAACAAAAACAACAGGCGGGGTTATTTCCCCATCAATATGGACAAGGAGCTTGATCGATGGGTAGATTGTTGGTACAGCGTTTTTCCCTGGCGCTGATTGTCCTGGCGCTGGTTTCGCTGATTGTCTTTGTCATGGTTGAACTGCTACCAGGTGATGCGGCCACGGCTTACTTGGGGCGCAACGCCACACCAGAAGGGCTGGAACGGGTGCGCATCGCCCTCGGGCTGGACCGACCGGCGCCGGAGCGTTTTCTCGTCTGGGCTGGTGGGCTGTTGCGCGGCGATCTGGGCGTCTCATTGGCGCGGCAGGAGCCGATCAATAGCTTTCTCTGGCTGCGCCTGCGCAACAGCCTGTTGTTGGGCCTAACCGCAGCCCTGGTCGGTTTCCCGCTGGCGATTGGGCTGGGCGTTGTTGCCGGCATCACTCGTGATCGCCTGCCCGACCTGCTGCTCTCGACCCTTTCTCTGATCGGCATGAGTTTGCCCGACTTTGTGACGGCAACGCTGCTGATTTATCTTTTTAGTATCAAGCTACGGCTCTTTCCAGCGGTGACGCTAGTCAATCCTGATGCGCCGTTAGCAGCCTTGCTGCCTAATATCATTCTACCCATCCTGACATTGATTATTTTGTTAACAGCCTATATAATGCGCATTATGCGCACCAGCATGATTGAGGTGCTGCGGAGCGATTATCTGCGCGTGGCGCGCATGAAAGGGCTGGCCTTTGGCGTCATTTTGTTACGTCATGCCTTGCCCAACGCACTCCTACCTACGCTCACAGTCGCCGCCTTGACCGTGGCATGGCTAATTGGTAATCTCTTTGTCGTTGAAGCTGTCTTCAACTATCCTGGTATCGGCACCCTCATGCTCACCGCCATCCACGATCGGGATCTGCCGCTGGTGCAGAGCATTGCCATCGTAATGGCGGTGATCTATGTGCTGGCCAACTTGCTGGCCGATCTCCTGGCCCTGGTGCTCAACCCACGGTTGCGGTCGGCGCGCACACCGGTTCGCTAAGTCAATGATAATTAGTAGTCCATAGTCGTGTGGTCGTGTAGTCCATAGTCAGTCCCTAGCCATTTTGGCTGCGTTGCAGTCTGCTGGTAATACCTGCGTCCAAAGAGGCAGTTTGAATTGAATCTATTGGCTATTTTTCCTGCTTATTCAAAAGGAGTCAGATCCGATGCAAACGTTAGAAACCATCAAGTCCAGAAGTCAGGCAAGCTTTGCCTCTTTGCGGGAGAGAGTCCAAGAGCGGCCGGACGAAGTCAAAACCTGGGGGGTGACCGCCGGGGGCGCCGTGGTGGGCGCCGTAGCGCTAAACACAGTTACCAGTGGCGTCCTTGCCATTTTGTCTGCCCTGGCCACGCCGCCGGTGGCATTGACCGTCGGTGCGGTAGGCGGTGGTTATTTGGGGTGGAACTATATGCATAACCGGTTAGCGGCCGAGTCGGGCGTGACCTTGGCCGATGATCCGGTCGTTGAAACCATTCCTGTTGAAGTGCCGGCGGCCAGCGCATTAAGCGCATTAGATGAAGCCGTGTTGGTTGATGAATCCATCGTTGTCGACGCGCCCGCGGCTCCCCTGGTAACGAGTCAGGCTGACTCTGCAGCGGCGCCGCCAACTGAGGCGGAACCGGTGGTAGATGAATCGATTGTTATGGAGTCCGCTGTTGTAACCGCCTCTGCGACACCGGATGATCTGGAAGCGATCAATGGGATTGGTCCAGTCTACGCCGGCCGCTTGCATGATGCCGGCATTCAGACCTTTGCCCAGTTGGCTGAACTCTCTCCTGACCAAATTCGGGAGATTATTGGGCCGATCCGTTCCGGCCATATGATTGATCCAGAAAAGTGGATCGCTGAAGCGCGTCAATTGGCAGCCTAGAACAGCTATTTGGTGAACTAGTGCACTGTAACCGAAATTCTGCTAGAGTAGAGGTGGTCACCCAAGTCTTCCAGGAAGGGGCGGCGGATGGTGAAAGACAGGGGGTGTGCGTTGCCCCTTCCAGGAAGACCCACGCCGGCGCACCCGCGTGGGATAAACTCGCATAACTTCGGACACACTGCACTACTCGTAAATCCCGGCAGAAATTCTCCGACAGTTGTCACCAGTCGGTAAGCACCTGAATTTCTGCCGTACTCAGAGGGCGGGACCCTCCGGGTGCGATTTCGTTGCAATGTACTAGTATCAGGAAAGCATTAACATGACTATTGCCCTATCAAGCCGTCGTTTGTCACAGACTCAAATAATGGAGCAAGACACCGGTCAGTCCCCGGTGTGGGCTGTGTGGCAGGGGTTGCGTCGCTCGCTATCAGGGTTGATTGGCCTGCTCTTGGTTATAATCCATCTTGTGTTGGCGCTCACTTCGCCTTGGATTGCACCCTATGATCCTATGGCCTTTGATGCGGCGGCCGTGCGCGCTGCTCCCTCGGCGGCACATCCCTTTGGCACCGACAAGCTGGGGCGCGATGTCCTCACCCGCACCTTACTCGGCGGGCGGATCGCTCTGCTGGTGACGATTGTCGGCACGGCGCTGGCCGTGACATGGGGCGGACTGCTGGGGATCACTCTTGGCTATGTTGGCGGCATGGTCGATGAATTGGTGCTGCGGCTGGTCGATGCGATCCTGGCGCTGCCCAGGTTATTGATTTTGCTTTTGCTGGCGGCACTCTTTGGTTCCGGCATTGGCGTGTTGATCTTGGCGCTAGGGTTTCTCTATGGTGTGGCGGTTATTCGCATTGCGCGCGCCACCACGCTGGATTTTGTCGCCCGCGACTTTGTGTTGGCAGCCTATGCCCTGGGTGCGCGGCAGCGCACCATCATCTTCCGCGAACTGCTGCCCAATGTGCTTGATATTCTGTTGGTGGAAGGGGCGCTGCGCTGGTCGTGGATGCTCCTCTCCTTTAGCGCCCTCTCCTTTCTCGGTTTTGGCGTCACCCCCCCTACGCCGGACTGGGGCTTGATGATCGCCAACAGCCGCGATCTGCTGGCCCTCGCGCCCTGGGCGACTTTTTTCCCGATTGCCGCCATTAGCACGCTGATTATCGGCGTCAATCTGCTGGCGGGCGCGCTGGCCAAGGCGATTGGGTTGGATCGGGGTAGCGCCGCGGCCTAAAGCGGATTTTTAAAAGTTTGGCTTTCCATGCCAGCGTTTTTTGCAAAGCGTGTTGGCGCAAGCAATGGGGGTAGTCGCCACGGTCTAAAAGCGGTTTTCCAGTGGTAGGCCACATTTACTCCACATTTATTCCACGTTTATCCCACGTTTAGCTGCTATCATGAGATGTATTCGCTGTAGAGCGACTTGTTTTGGTAGTCAGGTTGCGTGAGATTATAATACAAAATTGCGAGCTGTCTTTGTTAAACTCATTGTAAGGAGAGATAATGTATGCAATCGTTAGAAACAATCAAAAGTAAGGGGCAGGAAAGCTTGCATCGTCTGGTCGATTTGGGCAAGTCACAGCCGGAGGATGTTCAGCTTTGGGGCGTGACCGGTGGCGCCGCTGTCGCCGGCGCGTTGGCCGTTACGGCCGTTGCCAAAGGGGTCTTGGCCATCGTGGCGACATTGGCCAATCCGCCGGTCGCTTTGACCGTCGGCGCTGTCGCCGGTGGTTTTGCCGGTTGGAGTTTCATGCAGAAAGCGAAACCAGTTGCTGAAGAAGCTGCAGAAGCCGCACCTGCTGCAGAAAGTGGTAGTATCGCCGATCTAGGCCAAAGCCAGGCGCCGGCGATGAGTGGCGCGTAGGCGACTTTGTAACCAGTTCGTGTCTGGAGGAGGTGTGCGATGGTCTTCGTTGATTTAGTCGTTTTGTTAGGCATTGTCAGTGTGACATCGGTTTGGGTGGATCGGCGCTTTATTCGCAAAAGCAAAGAGATCGCAAATCAGTAAAGGGAGCAATAGAATGGTTCTGGAAACATTAGGTGCAGTGCAAGCCTTAGGGGCATTAAAGGGCGCAGCCACAGGATTGGCCGCGGCATTGCCAACGATGATTAATAACAGCGCCGCCGCGACACAGCAGCTTGTGACTGCGGCCACACCAGTCGTGGCGCAAGGTGCAACATTGGCCGGTAAAGGACTGGTTACGGCCGGGACAGCGGCCGAGCATGGCTTGGTTGCCGCCGGTGCACTCGCCGCCAAAGGCGCGGCGGCGGCCAAGAGTGGCCTGGCAACTTTAGGCAGTGCTGCTGTACACAGCCTGGGCGCTGCCGGCGCCACCAAGGGTACACTGGGCACCGCGCTGACGCAGTCAGTCAATGGCGTAACCAATGCCGCACAGGCCGCGGCTGGAACCGTCATGAATACGGTTGCCTAATATCCGTCGGAGAACCGTCATGGAGTCGCGTGGTTGCGTAGTCCAAGCCGCGCGACTCCATGACCGCGCGACTGCGCGACTCCATGCGACCGTGCGACTCCATGACTTTCCCTCTCGAATATTTATTTTGCATGTGCAGTGAGTGGATTACCGCAGATGGGTTGGAGTAAGGAACTATGAAATTATTAGTCATCTTGGCTAGTTTTATGATCGTTTTGATCTTCCTTGTGATTTTGGCCACTGTGCTGGAACGCTACTGGCGCAACTATCAACAAGCGCGTGCTGCTAAAGAGAATGAAAACAAAGAACAGACCTCTACTCCGTCCGGTGCGAATCCCATCGCAGCCAGCGTCGCGCAGTGGAGCGCCCAACTGCGCACGATGATGCAGCCGGCGCCGCCAGATACAACGCTGGTGAAGCAATTTCATGCTTGGGTCACACGCGATTTGGGCAACGAAAGCGAACTACAGCGCTGGCTTTTGGCACTGCCGGAAGCTGGCTTCGCCATGCTCACCGAGCATATCGCCGCGTTTTGTCAGGAGATGAATTTCGATCTGACATGGTTGGTGGACGAGCAAACCCTGACGGCATCGGAACTAAAAACCGCCATACGCGCTGTCGTGGTTGACTATTGTCGGGCTTGTCAAAAAGCAGTGCCGGCCCAGAAGCACGCCAAGCTCTTTGCTGAATATCAGCGCCTCCTCAAAAATCCTGCTGGCAAGCAAGAACGCTCGTTTAGCCGCACCCTCTATGCCAACCTGGCAAGCCAAGGCTTGACGCCAACACCCAACGTGGCAGATTTGATCAACGCTGGGGAGAACGAGCGTCAACAGCAAGCACTGCAAGCCATCCAACAGGCCGCGGCCAAAGATTGGCCTCAATTTGCTCAGGTGCTGCAAGCGACCATCGCACCGAATGGCGCAGCAGGCACACCCCAGAATGGCCGTAGCCATCATGACCATCCTAGCAACAACGGTAAAGCTGTTCAGGCAGCAAAATGACCCAACTGCGCCTTACTGGTCTCCACTATGCCAACCAATAGCTTCAACTTTGAAGATCTGCTTGGGCTCTCGACACAGGTGGTGTGGGGCGCCTTTGCGCTCTATGCGCTGATTATTTTTATCTCGACTGCGCGCAGTTATGGCATTGTAATTGCCCTGATCCGAATGATCTCGGCGCGCATTATCGGGCCATTGCTGATCCCCATTGCCTTTACGCTCTTTACCATGTCGTTAATCTTTATCCCTCCCCAAGAGGTAGGTGTGGTCATTTCGTTGCTTTCGCCTGGGGGGATTCGCCCGCAGCCGGTGCGTGCCGGGCTGCACTGGATTGTGCCTGTGCTGGAATGGAAAGAGACCTACCCTATCTACTGGCAAACCTATACCATGTCCGGTATTTCGACGCTGGCTGAGGCCGTGGAAGGGGGAGTCGGGGGTGAGGGCCCCCAGGATTCAATTCGCGCCCGCACCAGTGATGGTCAAGAAGTCTATCTTGACACCTCGATTATTTTTCGGGTCGATGAGCAACAGGTTGTTGCCCTCCACGTCGAATGGCAACATCGCTACGTTACGGAGTTGGTGAGTCCATTGATTCGCGGCGAGGTGCGCAGCCAGGTTTCCCAATTTACGGCGCGCGAGGTCAACAGTTCGGCCCGCCTGGATCTGGAGACGACGTTAGACCGCCTGCTGCGCGATCAACTGAGTGAAAAGGGGTTGGTTGTTGACCAATTCCTGCTGCGCGATATTACCTTTTCGCCGGAATTTGTCGCGGCGATTGAAAGCAAACAAGTGGCCGTTGAACAGCGCGATCAGGCCAATTATGAAGCGGAACGGGCGCGCACGCTGGCCAAGGGTGACGCCGACGCCGCCATTACCCGCGCCGCCGGTCAGGCCGAATCTCTCCGCCTGATTGGCGAGGCTTTAGCAGAGAACAATGAACTGGTTACCTATCACTATGTCGATAAGCTGGCGCCCAATATCAAGGTCATGCTGGTGCCCAACAACGCCCCCTTCATCCTGCCTTTGCCTGATCTGACCGCGACGGAGCCGGTTACCGCCACAGTTACGAAAACATTGACCGAGACCGTCCAGCCCACCCAACAGATGACCCAAACGCCAGCCCTGTCGATTACAACCTCTGTATCCGTAACGTTGCCGCTCTCACCCACGCTCACCCTATCGAATACAGTGGGCCAGTAACTTTACTGGAGTTAAAAGGTGACTGCATCAGGCCATCTCGCCGTGCCGGGGACAGACCAAGCGAACTGTGGTTGACCTAGATTTTTCTGGTCTGTCCTTGGCACGGCGACTGAGTAGTTACGTTAAAAGTATAATAAGGAGAATCAAGTATGTGGATTGATCGAAGAGCGGCGCTTTTTATCCTTCTGCTGCTGCTCGCAGTCGGTGTGACGGTCACGGTGGTGCAAGCGCAGAGTGGTGATCAGCCGACGCCCACCCCCACAGATCCGGCGGCGCAGGCCGCGGCACTGTTAGAAGAAATCAACTCCGTGCAGCCGCTGGAAAAATTGCCCCCCTACATTCTGTTGGTGGCCCAACGCACCGTGCCGGGCGCCCAATTTAGCGGCTTTCAGTGGGATCTGAGTGATAATCTGCGTCCGCTCTATGAACTGCAAGGTACGCAAGATAATAAGCAGCTGGAGATCGGCATCTTTATGGATGGCTCGATCAACCGCATTAACCGTACCATTACCATGAGCGATGTGCCGGTGGATGTCATTGGGATGCTCGACAAATATGTCCGTGACTTCGAGGTGAGCAGCGTTACCGAGGCCACCCTGGCCAGCGGCGTCCATCGCTTTGAGTTTGCCGGGCGTAGCGGCGGTGTTACGCTGGCCGTTGAAATTGCCGACAGCGCCAATCAGATCCGCATCGTGGAATCAAAATGATTGTAACACTTTAGCCGTGGCCTTCGACAGGCTCAGGCTACGGCTGACGAATTACAAATAATTGTTAGTCTACGCTATGTTAAACCGTTTAAGTGTAAAATCCAAGTTGGTGTTGCTTTTGCTCGCCGTCAGTCTGGTTTCGGCCCTGGTGGTGGGCATTTTGGGCTGGCGCAGCAGTCGCGCCGCTTTGAGCAGCACCATTTTGGAGAATATGACCGCGTTGCGTCGTAACAGAGCCGACCAGATTACAGCCTACTTTCGCCACATGCGCTACACCGTTGAAGTCCTGAGCGAGGATGACATGGTGGTGGAAGCGATGGTGCGCTTCAATCGCGCCTTTCGCCAACTAGAAAATAGCACCATTCCTGCGGAGTGGGACCAGGCGCTGGATGCCTACTATACCAGCCAATTCTTCCCCCGGCTCTTTGCCAACCTGCCCGGCCAAGCTGATTATAACCTGTATCGCCCACAAAACCAGGCCGGCCTCCATCTGCAATATCAGTACATTGTGGCCAACCGCTTTGACATTGGTGAGAAATTGTTGCTGGACAGTGCGGACGACGAGAGCGACTACAGCAAGGTTCATGCCTATTACCATCCGCGCCTGCGTAACATCATGCGCAAATATGGCTTCTACGATCTCTTTCTGGTCAGTTTTGAGACAGGTGACATTGTCTACACTGTGGCCAAAGAAGCCGACTATGCCAGTAACCTGGATCAAGGCCCTTTTCGCCGCAGCAATTTGGCCGATGCCCTGGAACTGGTGCGTAATAACACCGAACGCGGTACGGCCCAACTCATTGACTTCGCACTCTACCGCCCAAGCTATGGCGCGCCAGCGGCGTTTTGGGCGGCGCCGCTCTATAACGGTAACCATCTGGTCGGTGTGCTGGTCGCACAGATCTCGCTGGACACTATCAACCAGATCATGACCAGCAATCAGCAGTGGGCGCAAGCGGGCCTGGGCGCAACCGGCGAAACTTATCTAGTCGGCGCGGATCGGCTGCTGCGTTCCGATCTGCGGCCCCGGATTGAAGATCCGGCCGCCTATCAAACAACCTTGACCGACCTAGGCGTTGCACAGCGAACCATCGAGTTGATTCGCAGCTTTGACACCACTATCTTGCTGCAGGAGATTGACTCACCGGTGGTGACAGCCGCGTTGCAAAATCAGGAAGGCACAGAGTTCACCACCAACTATCTGCACCGGTCCGTTCTTTCTTCCTATCAACCCCTGGTGCTTGAAGGGCTGCAGTGGGCCCTTGTCGCAGAAATGGATGCCGACGAGGCCTATGCGCCGGTCTCTGCCTTTCAACGCCAATTGCTGGTGGCCACCGTGTTGATGATTGTCATGCTGGCCTTTCTAGCGGTCGGCATAGCGTACCTCTTTATGCGACCGGTCAACCTGCTGGTAGCCGGGGCGCGCTCGGTGGACAGCGCAACTGTCGACAGCGAGTTGAGCGCAGTGGCGGTCAAGATCCACTCTCACGATGAATGGGGGGAACTCGCCACCACCTTTAACGAAATGGCCCAAGGCGTTCACCAGCAGCGTGTATTGCTGCGGGCCAAGGAACAGGAGGTTACCCAGTTGCTGCACAACCTCCTGCCCATGAGCGCCGTGCAACGGATGCAACAAGGAGAGACCGAGATCGTGGAGCAGGCGCCCCAAGTGACGATCTGCTACCTCCGCATTGGCGGCGTCACCGCGCTAGCGCAACAGAAAGCTGCACCAGAAGTGGCTGCCCTTTTGCAAGATCTGATGACTGATGTCAATGAAGCGGCCGGTCGCTATGATCTGGAGCAGTTGCCGGCGCCTGACCAGCGTCTGATCGCCGTCTGCGGCCTCTCCACGCCCCATCTCGATCATAGTCGGCGCACTGTGGATTTTGCCCTGGCTCTGCGCACGATCCTCCAACGGCTCAATACGCGCTACCAGGGTCAGTTAAAAATCTATGGCGGTGTCCACAGTGGTCCTCTTAGCGGTGCTGTGTTACACGGCGCCAAGATGCGCTATGAACTGTGGGGAGAGATCGTGGCCGGCGCCCAGCAACTGAGCACAGAGGCGGAGCCCGATCAGATCCTGGTGGCCCAGCCCCTCTATGATCGTCTCCAAGAGCAATACACCTTCCAACGACCGGTCAAAGACCAATCCGGCAGCCCACGCACCGGTCAACGAGGGACAACACCGCCAACTGCCTGGGTGGTGGTAGGCGCCAGGCAAGAAGGAGGAGCGTAATGGATTTCTTCCGCTCGCTGATGGCCGAGTCATCGCTCTATACCTGGGGGGTGATTCTGATATTGGGCATCCCGCTCCTGGTACTGGTGCTGGGAGAAGTGCTGGAACGCTTGCGGCGCCGCCACAGCCGTCTCTACGCACCGGTGAGCAACTTCCGCAACCTGTTGTTGCCCCTGCTCAGCCTGCGCCTGATCATGCAATTTATCCTGCATCTGGACAGCTCCTTGCTGACTGTGCGCGTGGTGGAAACGCTGCTCTGGCTGGTGGTGATGTACAGCGTGCTGCAACTGCTGGGCGTTCTCATTGGCAGCACGCGCTTGGAAGGGGCGCAGGCGTTGGGCGCCGAGGAGGTGCAGGAGAGTCAGGAAATTCAACTCCCCAGAGTTTGGAGTGAGTTGCTGCGGCTTATCACCGTGGTGGGGGTCACCTTTTATGTGTTGGGCGGCGTGTGGGGCGCGCCCATGGATCAGGTGCTGACGGCACTGGGGGTCGGCTCGATTGTAATCGGCTTTGCCCTGCAAGACACCCTAAGCAGCCTAGTGGCCGGCATGTTGCTCGCCTTTGAGAAGCCCTTTACGGTGGGCCATTGGGTGCGCTATCAAAACTATCAAGGCCAGATCATTGAGATGAACTGGCGGTCGGTGCGCTTGCGCACGCTTGAGCGGGATGTGGTGGTCATTCCTAACAGCTTGATGGGCAAAGAGGTGGCGGTCAACTTCACCCTGCTCGATCCACTCCATGCCGAGCTGATTTACGCCAGTTTCAGCTATCACCATCCGCCCAATCAGGTGAAACGCATGTTGCTGGAGACCTGCTTGGCCACGCCGGGCGTCGTGCATCAGCCACTGCCCCATGTGCGCATTTTGGGCTACGCCTATGACAAATTTGCTGTTGACTATGAAATCAAGCTCTACACCACCGATTATGCACGCACCGAGTTTATTCGTGACGAAGTGCTGACGCGCATCTACTACGCTGCCCAACGCTACAACTTTACCGTTCCCTATCAGACCACAATCTTCTATCAACGGGATGGCGCCGCATTGGAAGCGCCCGACACTTTCCCGGAATTGGTGGCGCAGATACAGGCAATCCCCTACTTTGCGCGGCTAGATGCGGCAGCCCACACGCAATTGGCGCGCGGGGCGGCCTTTCAATATTACGGGGCGGAAGAGCGGCTGATTGAACAAGGAATGAGCTTCAAAGGGTTTTACATCATTCTGGAAGGCAAGGTGCAACTCAGTGTGCGCACCGCCGATGGCCTGGTCTATGAGGTGGCTCAGTTGGGCGCCGGTGACTTTTTTGGGGAAACTCTTTTGCTGCGGGATCGGCCCAGCCCCTTTAGCGTAGTGGTCTTGCAGGATATGAAGACCCTCTTTATTGAACGGACCACCATACTCAATGTAGTCGAAAGCAATGCCCGGCTGGCGACAGAAATGAATCGCTTTATTGAAGCGCGCGCCAATCTGATCGAGCGGGCGTTGGGCGTACAGGCTGCATCATCGGGAACGGCAACGTCCAATGGCACGGCACTACCCCACCGTAATGGCGCCGCACCTGGCGGACCGCACATTGCGGCATAGGGTCGTAACCATGCAGAAATACTTAAGTCTGTTCGTGATTGTATACCGACAAGCGCCAAGAAGGTACACTTTTTATAGTAGTAATAGGCGCCTTCTTGCACTGCTCGTGAGCATACTACTGACCGGTTGTACGCCCTTTGGCTGGGGCCGCGCGACGCCGACGCCTGTCACCGAAGATGCCGCGTTGCAGCGATTCCTCGCCAGTGCGCCGGCGCCGCTGCGGGATGTGGCCACCCCTACCCCGGATGACAGCGGCGCCCGCGTGACACCGCGGGGGCTCCCCTTGCCCTTGGTCGAACCGCTCAATGTAGAAGGGGATGTGGCAATTACCGGCAGCCCGGCATTGGCCCCCTTGACGCGCCTCCTCTATGCAAGCTTTGTCAGCGCCGGCTATCGGGATACCATGAAGATTGAAGAGGTTGGTTCTGACGCCGGCTTTCAGCATTACTGTACCCATGATCTCACGGACAGCGCGGCCGCCGATCTGGTCATGGCTGACCGCCCCATGCGTCAAAGTGAATTGGAACTCTGTCTGCAACATGACCGGAAACCAGTGGCGCTACGTGTGGCGCTGAATGCGGTTGCCGTTGTGAGCAATGTTGACGCGGTTGCCGTGACAAGTGTCAACAAAAAAGAACTGGCTACGCTCTTCACTGCCAGGCACTGGTCGGATGTGGAGCGCAGTTGGCCGGCCGTCGATATTGTGCGGGTGGCGCCGGCAGCAGATAACATCGCCTTTGCCTTGGTTGTGGAGAAAATTCTCAATCGGAATGCGCTGCTCTTGCAAAATGCGCCGGCTACGACCTTCTTGGAAGATGGTCAAGAAATTGCGATTACCATTGCCGATACACCAGCGGCGGTAGGCTTCCTGAACTACGCGGATTATCAGAAAAATGCCAGTGAACTGCGCTTGCTGGCTATCGATGGCATCCAACCCGACAGCGCGACCGTCAGCAGCGGCGTCTATCCATTTACTTATCCGCTGTTGCTCTACGCGGATGACACCACCCTGCATGTCAAAGGGCAGGTGGCCGCGTTTTTGCTCTACTATCTAGCCAACATGAACGCTGTGATGGCGGAAGCCGGCAACTTTCCCGTCAATGAAGCCATCTATGAGCGCACCAAAGTAGTCTTGCTGACCGCGTTGGGCCAAGAAGCCTATCTGGAGCAATTTCCCCCCACCAGCACACCTGCCCCACCGCCCACCATCACGCCGATGCCGACCATGACATCGACAGCTGTTTTGACGGCGACGGGGACTGTAACAGTGACAAGATGACAAGATGACAAGATGACAAGATGGCAAGATGGCAAGATGGCAAGATGACAAGATGATATAGTCTGGACCGGAGTTTTGAGTGAGCAAGCGTAATTTATGGTCGAGTTGGAAAAGAAGAGTGCGGAAGTGTAACCGCGTGTCATTGCCGATAACGGTAAGGCGCGGTGGGCTTTTCGTGGGTACCCTCATGGTGGTCCAACTGCTCTTTGGTGCATACATTGGCAAAAGTGCTCTGCCTACCGCGTTGGCCCAGCAAGAACCGGCGGACAGTGTGCCGGCGTCTGCCAATCAGGCTGGTGCGGTCACGGCCGAAAATGTGCAGGTACGACGGGTGAAGGTAAACTTTTTTATCAATTCGATCCAGCAGATTGATGATGAAACGGGGAGCTATGCCATCGACTTTTGGCTTGATCTCTTCTGGCGCGACCCGGCGCTGGACGGCAAGACTGTTGATCAAGTAGATACGGCCACTTTATGGAATCCACAAATTCAAGCGCTCAACTCCAACGATCTCACGGTGCTCTACCAAAGCTATTCAGATTCCTTTGAGCCGGACACCAATGTCTACTTAAGCCAACGGCTGGTTGGTGTCTTTACCACCCCTTTTAATCTATCTCGTTTCCCGTTTGACAGCCAGCAACTGGAGGTCCAGCTCGAATCACAGGAGTACGACAGCAATCGTCTCCTCTTTGATTTTCTGGGCGCCGATCAGGCCATTATCTACTCAGAAAAACCCTTTACCTTTCCCTTGCCCACCGGTAAATATATCTCTCCTGAATTTTCTCTGGGCGGATGGTCACTGACTGCCGCCAACGTTGTCGAGCAGATCCATGTCTTGCCCTATGACAAGTCGAGTTGGGCACAATTTCGTATCGAGATCCAGCTAGAACGCCAGGCGCGCGCCTATGTGCTCAAGGTAATGTTGGTCTTTGGGTTGCTCATGGTATTGGGCGCCACGGTCTTTGTCATCGGCATCGAAGAATTACGCTATCGGCTGTTGGCGCTCTTTATGCTCCTGTTGGCGGCCGTCACCTTTGACTTTACCCGGTTGCAAAATTCACCGCGGGTTGCCTATCTCACCCTATTAGATCTCCAGGCGCTGCTCTGTTATCTGTTGCTGGGGCTGGCCATTGGCCTGGTCGTGGTGACGGCTATTCTAAAGCGGCGGGGCTGGCCAGATCTGGCGCAGCGTCTAAACTGGTTGGCGGTCGTTGGCTATGGCATCCTAATTATCCTGATCAACTTGGGGCTGGGCTGGTATGGCGCTGGCGGATAATGTTTCATCGGTCAAGCGGCGGCTGACCTTGGCCCTGCTCTTTGCCGTTGCGGTCATCATTGCCACCTTTGTGGGGTTGCGGCTGGCGATTGTGCGGCCGATTACCTGTGTCCCCACCTGTATTGGCGAAAATTTGCTGGGGCGCGATCTACATGGTCTGAAGTTAGCAGGCACCAACTTTGTCGAAGCCAACCTACAAGGCGCCGATCTGAGTGAGGCCAATTTGCGTCAGGTGGATCTGTCGGGCGCCAATCTCTTTAACGCCAACCTGCGCAATGCCGACCTGAGTGAGGCGCAACTGATTGGCGCTAATCTCACGGGCGCCGATCTGGGGGGCTGTTTGCTCAGCGGCGCCAATCTGACCGGCGCCATTCTGGACCAGGCCGATCTGACCGCCGTCGATCTGACCGAAGTGGCGCTCAAAGGAGCCAGCTTTCGCGAGGCGAAGCTGACCAATGCCCAACTCATGCGCGCCAATCTCAACGGCATCCAATTTGCCAAAGCCAATCTCTCCGGCGCCATCCTGGATGAGGCGGGTCTGAGTGGCGCCAATTTGAGCAGTGCCGACCTCAGCGGCGCTAGTCTACGTCAGGTCGATCTGACCGGCGCCTGGCTGAACTTGACCAACCTGACCGGCGCCGATCTCAGCGGCGCCGACCTATCCGGTAGTCGCCTGATCGGCGCGCAACTGACCTCGGCCGATTTGGAAGGCGGTCGTCTGCAAGGTGCAGTGGTCATTGGCGCCACACTGAACGGCGCTAATGTGCGTGGCGCCGATCTGCGTCGGCTGCGCGGGCTGGCCGACCAACGCAACGAGGACGATCTCCAGTTGGATCCCGTCTTGGCGGAGTTGAATGAACTTCAGCAGCGCACCGTCATCCGGGATGTTGAGATGCAAGGCCTTGCTTATGACGCCGTGACTCAGTGGACCGCAGCCTTGCAACCACCCGAAGTGGCCAGCGTCGTTGCTGATGAAATGCGTGCCGCTGTTGTGACGAACGCCAATGAAACGGCGGTCACGGTATTGGACGCTCAGCACATTAAGGTCAATTTCTATATCAATTCGCTGCGCAGCGCGCCGGATCAGCCCGGCGCCTATGAAGTCGACTTTTATCTTGACACGCTCTGGCAAGAAGCAGGGCTGACCGATGAGAAGCTCGCCAACGCCACCGCTGATCTTTTTTTTGACCCTGCCTTAGAGGTGGTCAACGCCAGCCAGGTGCAAGAGTTAGGGCGCCGCTATGAGCGCAGTATTGAGCCAGGGACCAATCTACGCCTGCGCCAGCGGCTGACGGCCATCTTCACCCCGCAGCTTGATTTGCGCCGCTTTCCCTTTGACCGGCAGGTCGTCTCATTGAAGTTTGAATCGGCTGAATATGACAGCGAGCGTTTGCTGCTCGATTTTTCTGCTTTGGTGGAGCCTATCGTGCAGTCCGAGATCCCCTATACCCAGCCGGCGCCACGCGGCCGCTATGTGGATGTCAAGGCGGTTGACCCGGAATGGCAGGTGCAATCTGTCACCATTGTGCAGCTGATCCGGGTCTTGCCCTATGACAACTCGGCCTGGTCTCAATTTCGGGTTGATCTGGCGATCAAACGGGTGGCGACGGGTTATATCTGGCGGATCTGGGCGGTATTGGCTTGTCTATGGCTGTTGGTCGGCAGTGTATTGCTGATCGACGGTGAAGCGTTGCCCATGCGGCTATGGCTGCTCTTCATTCTGTTCTGGATTGTGGTGGCTTTTCAGGCCATTTTGACCAAAGTGTTGCCGCCGCTTGATGCCTTTACGCTGTTGGATCTCTATCTGCTCATCTGCTATGGCGCTATCGTCCTTATGGCGCTACTGGTATTAACGGTCAAGCTACTGCATAGGCAAGGCCGGCAACGCTGGGCGCGTTGGGTCAATCGTGGGGGCGTGGTGCTCCATCCCACTGTCTTTGTGGCGGTGAATCTATGGCTGCTGTGGAGTGCGCTGCAGTGATTGGATGACTGATGATCGCAAAGCGGGTGCTGGGCATCATTGGGTGATTGGTTATTCGCAGAGCGAGCGCTATGTGCTCTTGGAGATTGGGTGAGTGGGATGAGATGGGGTTATCTGCTCTTGAGTATATTGATCTTGTGTCTTACCAGTTGTGAGGGGACGGGGCTGCCGGCAGGTTGTCCACCTGTCTGTAGTGGGTTAAATCTGCGTGGCCGTGATCTGACCGGCATTGATCTCCACGGCGCAAATTTACGGCGCGCCATTTTGCGCAATGTGGTGCTGGTGGATGCAAACCTAAGCGGCGCCGATCTAGCCGGCGCCAATCTGGCCCGTGCGAATCTGGTCAAGGCGAATTTGACCGGCGCCAATTTGAATGGCGCAAATTTACAAAATGCCACGCTCATGGGCGCCAATCTGACCGATGCCGATCTGGCCGGCGCCGATCTGAGCAGCGCCGTCTTAACCCGCGTCGATCTGACGCGGGTGCGTCTGACTGCGGTTATCCTGGACAATGCCCGCCTGGTGGGGGCCAATATGTGGGGCGTTGACCTCAGCGGCGCGCAACTCATTGGCACCAACCTTTCCGGCGCGCGTTTACCAGGAGCAAACCTCGCTGGCGCCAATCTAAGCCGCGTCGATATACGCCAGCCAGGGGCCGATCTCAGTGGCGCTGATCTGCGCGGCGCCAATCTCTCCGGCGCCAATTTGACGGGTGCGCAACTGCGTGGCGCCAATTTGGAGCGGGCTGAACTGGCCGGCGCCACCATTGAGGCTGGACTGTGGGGCGCCGACCTTACCAGAACCACGCTGCGCAATGCGAACCTAGATAGTTCGATCCTCAGTGGCGCCAATCTGACCGATGCCGATTTGGCCGGCGCGAATCTGGCCGGCGTGCTCTTAAATGGTGTCCGTCTACAAGGCGCCGACCTGCGCACCGCGACGCTGATCTATACCAATACAGCCGGCAGCCTGACGGCTGTCGATCTTTCCGGCGCCCACTATGATGGTTCGACTATCTTCCCCCCGAACTTTGATCCAACGGCGGACCCTCCCGGCATTGCGGCGACCTCCGGCGTTACGCCGACGCTGGGCAGTGGTGTTGCGCTTACGGACACAATGACAGTTACCCCCACGACCGATACAGTGACGGCAACCCTGGCTACACCGTTGCCCGCAGATCAGCCTGAGCAGGGCGCAGAGGAGGAGAACCAACCATGAGATTACCTTGCTCTTGGCGGCGACGGGCCGCTCTCCTCTTGCTGCTCTTTTGGGTCGCTTTGTTGCTACCGGAGACGGCAGCAGTCTATGCCCAGCTTGGCACAACGCAGGGCACTGTTATTATTGCCGTCGCTGCGGCTTCGCCCCCCTTTGCCGCCCAGGCTGATAATGGGCAGATGGTTGGCTTTGACCTTGATCTGATGAAGACAGTGGCGCGTACGGCCGGTCTGCACGTCACTTATGAAGCAGTCCCCTTTGCTCAATTGATTCCCGGCGTTGCCACCCGTCTCTATGACGCGGCCCTTGGCTGTATCTTTATCAATGAGACGCGCCGGAAACTGGTTGACTTTAGCGCCCCCTACTTTTCAACCGGCACAGTTTTGGCCTATGCCGAGAGCAACATCCCCATCTATGATCTGAGCGATCTGATACCGGAGATGAGCGTCAGTGCTTCAGCGGGTTCAACAGCCGAAGCCTTTCTACATAATAATAGTACAGCGCAGGTGCTGACTGCCGCTTCCCAGTCAGAAGCGCTAGAGATGGCCGCTAGCGGGGTGGCGGATGCTGCGTTGGTCGACGAAATGGCTGCCGTGAGCTTTATGCGTACTCGCGCCGACGCCCGTCTGCAAGTAGTCAGTGGGCTAGTAACCAGCGACCAATGCGCCATTGCGGTCAGCAAAGAGAACCCGCGTCTGCTGCTGGAGATCAACGCAGCCTTGACCCGTCTGAAAAACAGTGGCAAATATCTGACTATCTACCGCCGCTGGTTTGGTAGCCGCCCCCTAACCGGACCGCGCCCTGTCCGCCGTCCTACCCCCGTTGCCGACCAGGCGCCTGGCACACTGCCGCCTGCGCCGTTGGCCATCCAAAGTGATCCGTTGGTTGACGCGGCGCTGGGCGCCTATGCCCTCACCTTGACCAGTGATCCACCCACCTATCAATTGATTGACCTGTTGCTTGATGGGCAATGGTTAGAAAGTCCCGTCGCTCTAGATGCAGAGAGCTTCCGCAGTGTTCAATCCTTGGCGACTGGTCAGTTGCCGGTGCTGACGGGAAGCTGGCAAGTTGTCCACACCGATCCTGCTGCGCTGACCGTCCAGATCTCGGCCACTGTGCAAATTTCAGCGACTGCACCACTTTCGACCACAGTGGAAAATAGTACGCCTGGCGGCAGTGATGGTGCAGAGGCGCGACCTATTCAACCATACAAAACATACCAGTTGACGATTGAAGATGATGGCAGGCTCCACGGCGCTTATACCCTGTATACCAGCGCCGCGCCTACGGTTACGCAAGTGATCACCGAAACAGTGGAATTGGCGGGCCAACGCGTCGTGCAATAAGTTCGTGTAAACCACATTCATCCCACATTTATCCCACGTTTGTATTCTATACTGTTCGCAACAAATTGTTGGGGGCTGCTCCCAAAATAAGTGACGCCCTTTTATGTTGCGCCCGACACACACGTAGATGCATATAGCAACTATAATAAAAATGGCGTATCGATTTTTCCGGAGCCCTGATTCTACTGTTTGTCAAATAAGAAATGATAGGTTGTAGGCGCCTAGAAGCAGCGGAGCCCTTTGGGCGCGACCTTTGCGGCGGTGGCCTTCTAGGCGCCAGGGCACCGGCAAGCGGATGCCCCTACGGTATCCATCAGAACTTATTTGACAAAACACTACCAGGATGAATGGAGTCAAACGATGGTTGGGACACTTGCAATTGGCGGGGGCGCAGTTTATGGTGGCTACAGAATATTCAAGTACATTAGTGAAAAAACATCTTTCCTAAAGTGGCCTATTCCGCACAAGGCGCAGCGTGAGCACAAAAATGAGGCACAGCCGGCGCCATCTAGCACATGGAATGTACAAGAGGCGCGCCAACTGGATCAACATGGTCTGGTCACGGCTGCACTTTCCTTGGGGGCAACGACAGCCGGTGTGATCTTTTTTGCCCCGCTCCACTATGCAAGCGTGCCATTGTTGGTCTATTTGGGCATCCCACCGACACAAGAAGCTTACGCTACCTTGCGCTATGAGGGGCGACCATCGCCGGCGCTGGTCGAGACAATGGCGTTGGCCGTCTGTCTGGCCGGCGGTTACTATTTGGTTGGTTCACTGGGCTTTAGCCTCTACTATTTGGGTCGCACCGTGTTGCACCGCCGGCAAGCTGCCCACCTTGCCGACAGTTGGGCGTTGCCCCAAAGTGTACGGCTGCAACGCGATGGCGAGGAGCTTTGGGCGCCCATGCACAGCGTACAACTGGGGGATCTGGTGATTGTCCGGCACAGTGAAATGACGCCGGTTGCTGGTGTAATTCGCGAAGGCGCCGCCCTACTCAAGGCGCGTCATCATTTGCAGCCCTTTGTGGAGTCTATCAAACGGGTCGGCGATATGGTGACGGCCACCGAGATTGTCCAAGCAGGACAGATTATCATTGAAGTGCAAGCACTGCCGTTACCTAGCCCAATGTAAACGGTAGACCTACCCAGGAATTGGGCTATGCAGCGGGAAAAGGTGCGAGTAGCGGGTAGCGGGTGATGCGCCACTCGCTACCCGCCACTCGCTACTCGCTACTCAGAATCGCTTCGTCCACACCCAATGTCGAGGCTAGTTGGGCGATGCGGTCGCGCGTCTGCTGGGTAGCCGCCGGGTGTTGGCGGATCTGCTGGAAAGTCGTCAACGTCTGTCCAATTGTCTCCCTATCTACGCCACCATCCCCATGTGCTTTACCAGCTTGGAGCAGCGCGAGGTAAGCCAATCCGGCTTGCGCGTCCAGCAGGATGGGTATCCGTTCTTTGGCCTGGGCATCGGCCAAGACTGTTTGGAAATAGTGCTGCGCTTCTACGCGTTCGCCAAGCCCGATGAGCGCCCAGCCTAGGGTAGGCAGCGCATGCACCCACCAATTGGGCAGGCCAATCTTCAGACTCTGTGTAAAACATGCCTTGGCGGCCTGGTAGTCACCACGCTGCTCGGCCAGACTACCTTCTTCCCATAGAATGGGCGCCACGAGTACGCCTACGCCTAATTCTTCGGCTAACTTACGACTTTCCGCAAAACACACGTTTGCTTCAGCGAACGTGCCTTGTAGGGCAAGCGCTTCCCCCAACGTGGTCATACTTTCCAGATAAAACAGCTTCAGGTGATGTTGCCGGGCGAGCGTAATACTCTGGCGCAAATGTGCTTCTGCCTGGCGGTAGCGCCCCAGCGTCAGCTTGATCCGGCCCAATGCTTTATGGCCACTGACCAGGCCGCGCGGCCAGGCGATTTGGTTGGCCAATGTATAGCCTTCCATGACTTGCCTTTCCGCCGCAGCATAATCGCCGAAGAGGAAGGAGGATTCGCCTAACACTTGATAGACTAATGCCCTCAGCCAGTCGTTATTGGTTTTTTGCACCAAAGCTAGGGATTGGGTCAAAAGCGCCTTAGCGCGCTGCACATCATGACCAGCAATGCTCTTCCCCCAAGTCATCAGGCATTGCACAGCCACATTGGGACTATCTTCCTCTTGTAAGATCGACCAACTCACTTCATAGGCAGCCAAGGCTTGCGTAAACTGGCCACTCCGCAAGTATGATACACCGAGAGTACTGTAGAGCCGCCCGATGAGCAACGACAGATCAGTCCCCGTTTTTTGCTGCTGCCCGTCGTAAATCGGTAGCAAGCGGTGCAACGTATCGTCATAGAGGTCAATCACATCCAAATAGAAGCCCTGTTGTTCGTAAAACCAAAAGAGGGTACTAAAGGCTTGACCTAGCTCGCTATACATGTGATGGGTTACTGCTTGGCGCCACGCCATACGCACATTATCCAAGTCAGCGTTGATCTGCTCTACCGTCTCTCCATAGGTGTTGCCAAACAGTCCGCTTTCCCTGGCGGAGAGAAATTCAAGATAAAAACGGGCGTATTGCTGTTGCAAGGTGGGGATCTGCTCTGGCCATTGCTGGAGCTTTTGCTGGGCAAACGTCTGGATTGTACGATGGAGGATATAACGATCCGCGCCGATGGTGCTCACCAGGGACCGGTCGAGCAGCCGTTTGAGGCGAAGCCCAGAAGCTTCCGCAATGGTTGCGGCTGCGTCGCGCTGAAAGGAGCCGGGAAAAATGGCCAGCCGCGCCAACAGTTGTTGGCTTTCCGGCTCAAGCAAGCGCCAAGAACGATCAAAGACCGCGGCCAGCGTCCGCTGGTCGTGGGGCAAGTCCCGCGTCTCTGTAACCAAAAAGTCGAGCCCTGTCGTCAGTTCTGCGGCCAGCTCATCACAGCCCAACAAGGGCAACATACTGGTGGCTAGCTCAATGCCCAAAGGCAGGCCGTCCACCAGTTGACAGATGCGGCTGATCGGACCGACGTTTTCTGCGGTTACTGCAAAGTGTGAATCAAGCAGTTGCGCGCGCTGGACAAACATCAAAATGGCGTCGCTCTCTTGCCAGGTTGCGTTGCGCATCAGCTTGGCTGGTGGGGGTTGGGCAGGCGTGGTGTTGAGACTAGCGGCTGGCGGCAAAGAGAGTTTGCCGAGGGGGAGCAAACTTTCGCCCCGGAGGTTAAGCCGGAAACGGGAGGTGACCAGGATTTTGAGTTGCGGCGCTTGGCTCAACAAGGTGACAATCGTCTGGACTCCGGCCAGTAAATGTTCAAAGTTGTCAAGGATGAGCAACAGCCGGCGCGGACGTAAATAGGCATGAAGTTGTTGGATCGACGATAGGCGGATGTCAAGCTGTGTGTTTAGTTGTTCGGCAACGGTGCGCAGAATCGCCTCACCAGTAACTGCCTTACCATCTACGCGTGGTTCCCCATCCGCCTGCACTATATTTGTGATGTCAGTATTTGTGATGTCAGTATTTGTGATGTCAGTCAGCGGCACAAAAAAGATGCCATCAGGAAAAGTTGTATGTTGAGTACGCAGGAAGTGTTGCCCAATGGCCACAGCCAGACTGGTCTTACCCATCCCGCCTGGTCCAGTAATGGTCAATAGGCGACAAGCGGTTTTCGTTAGCCGCTCGTCAAGCCATGCCAACTCTTGCTGACGCCCAATGAAGGCCGCCAAGGGCGTGGGCAAGTTGTGGGGGATGGGCGGTTGGTCAACGGCGGTTGATTGCGGCTGAGGATGCGCCGGCGTCGGCGGCACGGGTAAGGATAGCTGGAGCGCGGGATCGGCCCCACTGTAGCGCCCGGCTTGGATCGAGCGATAGAGATCGACGGTCTCCGCGCTCGGCTCGACGCCTAGTTCATCGGCCAATACGCGCCGGCAACGCTCAAATTGCCGCAACGCCTGGTCGCGTTGGCCGTTGGCTGCCCACAGACTCATTAAGTGGCGGTGCGCTACTTCCGACCAGGGTTCCAAGGTTAACCATCTATGTGCAGCATCGATCCCAATCGTATATTCATGTTGTTGCACGCATAAGGTAATGAGCATTTCTAGCACGTCTAACAGGCGTAGATGGCGGTTTTCCCGTTGTTGCAACAGCCATTCCTCGAAAAGCGCAGCGCCCCGCAGATGAAGACCCTGTAAAAACTCGCCCTGATAAAGGGCAACCGCCGCTTGTAACGCCTCAACATGCTGGGTCGCCAGCGCTGCGTCCAGTTGCTTATCTAGATTTTCAACATCCAATTGATAAGGAAGCTGGCGGTTAAAGGCGACTGCGCTTGTGGTGATAACCAGGTAGGAACCAAGTTGTTGTTTGAGGCTGGTCAGGGTCGTGCGCAGATTGTTCTTGGCTGCCTGTTCCGGCATCTCCGTCCACAGCAGCGCGACGAGCGTGTCGCGCGCCACAGGCTTGGCGGCAACAGCCAAATAAGCAAGCAGCGCCTGCGCTTTACGGCTCCCTAGATTAGCCAGCGAATTGTCGCCTAGGGTTACCAAATAAGATCCTAACAATCTGATGGCTAAGCTGGGTTCGTTGCGATGTGTAGAATTCCCCCTCAAACTAATCTCCAGTCTCTAGTCTCTAATGAAACGCACAAGTTATTAAATCCCATCAGCGTCATGTTTTTGCCATAAAGCTACAATGTCCCGATGCTCTGGAATGTTCTCTAAAAAGGTCGCCCGTTGCGTATCATTTTTGATTTTGGCAGCCTGTGTCTGCACTTCTTGGTAAAGTTGCGCGAGGATTGCATCGGCGCGCGGATCTTGCTGCGCCGTCAAGACTTGATAGATGGTCAGCCTAATCGAGCAGTAATCGGGACTGTCGGGGGTAATGGCTTTAGCGGCGGCCAAAAGCGACTCAACTTCCGTCAGCGCCTGTGTCGGCTGCCCTTGGCGTAGGTGCGTTAAAGCCAACCCGGCTTGCGCCAACGTCTGAAGGCCCAAAAGTTCAGCACTTTTCGCACATTGCAAAGCGTCCTGAAAATGAACCAACGCCTGGTCATACGCGGCTTGGCAGATGCTGAGCTTGCCTAGTTGATAACAAATGAGCACCTGCCGCACATTGCTTTTGATGGCCACTGCGAGCTTCAGCGCTTCGGTCAGGTAGGCTGCGCTGGCTTGCCAATGGCCTAGACCCATTTCGGCCTGCCCTAGACTTTGTAGACTGTAGAGCAGTTCGGCCTGTTTGCCCGTTCTCCGCGCCCGTTCCCCGAATCCCTGTGCAAGCTCGCAGGCTTGCGCAAAGTTGCCCAACTGGAGATTAGCCCAGATCATATTCCCTTCAAGATTATCAAAGCCAAACATGTGGCCCCTGGCTTGACAAAGGGTCTGGCCTTGTTGCGCAGCGGTCAACGCGGCCTCCCAGTCCTTCTGAATTTCATAGAGGGTGCTTGTTAGGTAAAAGGACTCTCCTTCAACGCAGTGATAGTGACGGCTTTGGATCAACTGCTGTAACTCTGCTGCGACTTGGAAGCTTTCGTCGATTTTTCCTTGCCGGGCCAGACCAATGCTATGCACACGAAAAATGACAGGTTGTAGATGTGGCGCATGGGCTGCTTTGACCCAGTGAAAGGCTTGCTGTGCATAAAGTGTCATCATCTGAACTTCTAAATCTAATGACGCTTTGATCATGAGTGTGGCATAGATTTGTGCCAATAGCGCGGGATCGGCCAGCATTTCACCGATCGCTTGGGCTTCCTGGAGCCATGCTGCGCTCTCCTGCATGAGTCCGGCGCCAATGCCGGCGCTAGCGGCATAGATGAGCAAGAAGCCCAGTAAGCGGTCATGTGAACGGTCCAGGCGTTCACCGCTACCCAATGATCGCAAGCGCTGGATGGCTTGTGTCGCAAGGGTGATTGCCGCGTGGACTTGCCCGGCATAGCGCAGATAAATAAAGAGGCAGACGACGCAGCTTTCTAATGCAGCCAGCGCGGTCTGGTCGACGCACCAGGCCCAGGCTGCGCGGATGTTATAGATTTCTATTTGGATCGTCTGGTGAAAGGTGATCTGCTGTAAAAGCTTTTCCTCTTGACCGGCCAGGAACGCGGTAAAATAGGCTGCGTGTTTCTGGGCGGCCGCGTGGACGACTAGGGGATCCTGCTGCAGTTGGTCGATCACATATTGACGGATTAACTCGTGCAGGTCATAGCGGTCATGGCTATCGCGGCGCACCAACGACTTCATGACCAATGCCAACAGGCTCGTGCCATCACCGGCGGCAACGGTCAGGATGGCTTCACGGCTAAAACCACCGCGAAAGATGGCACAGTGGCGCAACAGATCCTGTTCTGCTGCGGTGAGTAGACGCCACGAATGGAGAAAGACCGCGCGGATGCTGCGTTGTCGTGGCGGCAGATCAATGGCCGGTGTTTGTAAATAGTCCAACCCCGTGGGGTCGCTTTGCATCAGGCGTTCCAACGGATCCAACTGCTCGATCTCCCCGATGAGCCGGGTGAGGACCATGTGCCCTTGTTCTACATAGAGTTGCGCCGCCAGTTCAATGCCCAACGGCACCCCGCCCAACAGATGGCAAATGCGACCAATGTTCTGTTGGTTTTGCGCAGACAGGTGAAACTCGGGGAGGCGCTGTTGCACGCGGCTGACAAAGAGTTGCACACTCTCAAATTGCCCCAAATCGACGGGCAACTGAGGGCGCTGCGCCTGTTCAGGGTTACGGACAAGCAGCAGGGCAAGGTGTTCGTCTTGGCGTAAATCGCTCGCTGCCGGCGCCGGCAATCCAGTCACCGGATAGAGATATTCGGCATGAAGGTGCAACTGTGAGCGCGAGGTGATCAGCACTTTCACGTGCTGCGCCGTTTGCACAATCTCCAGCAAAAAAGCCTGCTCTGCCACCAGATGCTCAAAATTGTCCAGCACCAGCAGCAGTTGCTGCTCTTGTAAAGCGCGAATGATCTGCTTGGCGAGGGGGTCGGCGCCGGTGAGCGACAAGCCCATGGCCTGGGCAATCGCACCAGCCATCTGCTCCTTGGCCTGTTCGTCGGGTGCAATACCCGCCAGTGGCACAAACCAGATGCCAGCAGGGAAGAGACCAGATGTGTGTTGTCGTAGCTGTTGGGCCACGGCCAAGGCCAGCCGCGTCTTGCCCACGCCACCTTGGCCGACCAAGGTGAGTAGGGCTATATGCTCTTCCGTAAGCAAACGCACAACCGCCGCGATGTCGTCTTCACGGCCGACGAGGCTGGTCAACTGGCGCGGTAGATTGTGTGGTGCCGCCTGCGCTGCGGGCGCCACGAGGAAACGAGTGCTACCCTCGTTTGCCGACGGCTTGGCATAATGCTGACCGGCTTTAATCTGCTCGTAGAGCGCCACCGTTTCCGTAGCTGGCTCGGCGTCTAGTTCATCGGCCAGGATCTGGCGGCAGGCGTCGTAGTGGGCCAACGCGGCGGCTGGCTGGCCACTTTGGGCCAACAGTAACATTTGTCGGCGGTGGGCGGCTTCATCCCAGGGGGCGAGTTTCAGGAGTTGCCGGTTGGTGGTCAGCGCAGTTTCATAGGATCCGGTTTCCTGCTGCCGCCGACAAAGCGTGGTAAAGCCCATGAGCGCCAATTGGTGCAACCATTCCCGCTCGCGCAAGGCCCACAATTCAAAATCAGTCGAGATCCGGGACGTGGCAAAACCTTCGAGAAATTCGCCACGGTAAAGTGCCAATATGTCGACGAGATGTTGAGTCTCAATGTGCTTTAGGGGCTGTTCCAATCCTTGGCTAAACGTTGTTACATCGCAGAAATAGGGCTTGACCGCCGTCAATCCAATCACATCTTCATCGAGCAATAGATAATCACCGAGTTGTCGGCGCAACGAGGGCAGGATATCGCGCAGGTTTTTGCGCGCACTGGCGTCATCGGTCTCTGGCCAGAACAGAGTAGCCAAGCTATCGCGGCTCCAACTGCGTGCGGTGACAGCCAGATAGATCAGCAACGCCTGGGCCTTGCGTGTGCGAAAGCGTAGATCGGGTGGACTATCCAGATAGATTGCGGGTGTACCTAGTAGTTTGATGTGAAGCATGGTTTCCTGGTGCATTGGCAGCGCAGTGTTGCTGTGCACTCTGCCGGCTGAACAGAGTTTACGAACGATGACCAGTAGAGCGCAACGTGCGCAGCAAGCACGCTTTCATGCGCTGCATTCGCAGTTTTGCTAACCTAGAGGGATGGACTGAGGTCTTCCTGCAAGGGGGGCGGCGCGCATTACGCTCTACGGATGATCCATGAATCATGAAAATCATACCATAGAGGGACAAAGGCAGAAAATTCTTGTTTTTAAAAAGGATGAGTATACTCTATCTCAACAATATTCCGCTCCAACGTGCGATTGGAGAATTGATTGCGCAGCTCGGCTTGACCGTAAGCAGATGATGCGTCTTTTGCTTTCGTCCATCTTTCACACTTTTTTCACACTTTTTTCACACTTTGACGCACTATTCCTCTTGAAATTCTCGTTGCCTTCCCTTATTATTAGATCTGAAAACAAAATAGTAAACTTCTAGTTCATGAAATTAAAGACGTGTGTAGCTCTCTAGGGATCATCAAGGTGTCTCCTTGGAAGAGGCAACAGCGGAAAGGATGATAGGCGTGGTGATCTCCCCTGCCCGGCAGACTCTCGCTCACTTACCTGACTTGTCGGCGCTTTGTCGGCGCTTTGTCAATCCGCAGGCTGTAAATTGAAACGACGTTCATGAATGTACCAACCACGAGGCTCAAAACAATAGTGCCACAGAGGAAAAAGCTATGAAAATGAATGGGTTTAAGGATACTTTGTCGACAACGCTGCCAACTTTGCTCGGACGCCAGCATATGGGCGACAGATGGGCAGCATCCAAGCGGGATGATGGCGAATCCGATCCCCCGATTGAAAATTGAGGGCGGGAGACGGGAGAGGAGAGACTAGAGACGGGAAACGGGAGACTAGAGACTTGAGACTAGAGACGGAAGAGGGGAGACTGGAGATGGGAGACGGGAGACGGATACGTGCGGTTGGGTAAGCAGGTGCAGGCTGAATTCCTGGAGTGATTGATTGGCAATCTCCTGGTTGATCCGCGTGATGGCAGCTTCACCCAACGCGGCGGTGACGGTGACCTGTAATTTCTCGGCGATTTTCTCTGTGTTTGCCGACAGCGGCCCATGGCGTGTTACCATCTGTAGCAGCGTCGCGGCTGCCTCGTACTGCGCTTGCGCAAGCCGAATTTCGGCCAGTAGGGTCAGCGCGGCAAGCATACGCGGCGACATTTGGGCCTGAATGGCCAACTGTAGGCTTTGCAAACACTGTTCCTCTGCTTGTGGAAGCTGGTTTTGCTGCAATAAGCTTCTGCTCAAATCGAGCATCACATGGGCGATTTCGGGGCTATTGCCGAGTTGCGTAAAGTGGGCCAGGCTGTCGCGGAAATAGGCTTCTGCTTTCCTGTCCATTTGGTGCGCTAGCGCCAACTGGCCAAGACGCTGATTCGAGACCGCCATCTGGCGCACATTTTGTGTCTGCTCATCAAGCTGTAGACGCGCCTGCAAATAGGTTTCTGCTTCTGCATACGCGTGGGTGGCTTGGGCTATCGCCGCCAGATTTCCCAAAATAATGGCGGTGTAGTGCAGATCCGCATGTTGCTGAGCGTGGGTGAGGGCGGCTTGATAGTGCTGCCGGGCTTCTGGATAGTGCTTTGTGCTGAAAGCAACGGAGCCCAGGCCATTGAGCGCCTGCGTCAACTGTACCTGATCCGCCGCGGCTGTTGCCCGTGCGTAGACCGTAGCGAAACAGCGCTGCGCGGCCTCGTATTCCCCTTGTTCATAGTAGACCCACCCCAGTACACGCAAGGCAAAGGTCTCGACATCAACAAGATCAGGATCAACGCTGTGCGCACCAACCATAGCTCTCAGGCGCACCACAAGCTCTTCTAAACGTTTGCGCGCCTGATCATGTTCAGCCAGACGGCGCATAAAGTGGCATTGGGCGACTTGTAACCAAAGCGTGGTTGGATCGGTCGCCGTAGGGGCGGCCAGACCAAAGAGCGCTTTGCCCACCATGGCCTGGTTGGTCAATTCTAGGTAGCGCAACAGGCCAGCCATGCTCTGCTGGAGTTGGGCGCGCTCCTTGTGCTGGACCGCCCATTGCCAGCCCCGCACGATCTCCGCATGACTCTGCTGTAAACGCTGAATCGCCGCCACTACCGCTGCGCCTTGCACCGTTGTCGTCAGCGCGGCTAACGCCTGGAGATAGTAGCGGCTGTGGGCTGCTTCCAACAATGCGCGCTGCTGTGGCTGTGCGGCGGTCAGCGCAAGCCATTGACGGGCTGCAAACTGTTTGAGTAATGGGTGTAGCGAATAGTCACCGTCAACGACGATTTGTAGCATGGAATGATCGTGCAGGTGCGCCAAATCGGCCAATGTACTGTTGGTAACGGCCTGGGCGGCCTGGCGAGTAAAGGAGCCGGTAAAGATACTGAGGCGCGCTAAGGTCCACTGGGCCGCGGCCGGCAACAGCACCCACGAATCGGCAAAGACCCTTTGTAGCGTCCGGTGCCGTTCCGCTTGGTCCAAAAAAGGGGAACGCAGCCATTCCATATCTCGCCCATCTTGCCCATCTTGCTTTAACTTTTCCGCAATCTCGGCGCAACTGAAGAGGGTAAGCCAGGCTGCGGTCATCTCGATCGCCAGCGGTAAGCCGCCCACCAACCGGCAGATCGCAACAACTGGCCCAAAGGTCTCGGCGTCAAGCCTAAAATCTGGTTTGAGGGATTGCGCACGATGGACAAAAAGCGCGATGGCTTCGCTCCCTGGTTGGTTAGCAGCGGCCTGGAAAGTCGCCCCATCATCGGTGGCTGCCAGCGAGAGTCCCCGCAACGCCAGGGTTGCTTCGCCACGGATATTTAGGCGCACGCGCGAAGTGATGAGCATCGTCAGGCCAGGCGCGTTGGTTAACAGGGTAACGATCACTGTGGCATAGTTAACCAGTTGCTCAAAGTTGTCTAGGATCAGCAAAAGCCGGCGTGGTCGCAAATAACTTTGTAACTGTGCCGCCGCCGGCTGCTTGCCATCCAATTGACACCCAATCGCTTCGGCAATCGTTGTGATAATGGCGTGCATGGGCGCAGCATGATTGCCTTCACCCTGTTCCTTGCTTTCAACATTGGCCAGCGCAACAAAAAAGATGCCATCAGGAAAGATTGGCTCCGGCGCAACCACCAGGCGACGCGCCAAGGCTTGGGCCAGTGCGGTCTTTCCCATCCCGCCCGGACCAAAGATAGTGAGCAAGCGACAGTCAGTCGTTGTAATACGGGCATGAAGAAATGCCAACTCCTCTTGCCGACCAATAAATTTAGCCAGCGGCGCAATCAAATTGTTAGGGATAACCGGGCTGCTGGGGGGCTTCCCAGTGGCAAGGGGCGCGGTGGCCGTTGCAGGAGAAGCCAGCGCTTTTTGCCCATCTGTCCCCATAAAAGTTCCCGTCTGCAACTGCTGGTAGAGCAAGGTCGTCTCTGGTGCGGGTTCGATGCCCAGTTCAGCGACCAGGATCTGGCGGCAGCGTTCATATTGGGCCAGTGCGCTGGTGCGCTGGCCACTGGCCGCCAATAAGATCATCAACTGTCGGTGAGCGACCTCCGACCAAGGTTCCAACTCCAATACCTTGCGACCGGCGGCCAACCCAATCGAGTATTCGTTCTGCTCAATGCAGAGGGTCATCAGGGTTTCCAACGCGTGCAACATACGCAGATGTAGTTGCTCCCGTTGCTGGAGCACCCATTCCTCAAAGGGGTCGGCGCCACGAAGCTGAAAACCTTGGAGAAATTCGCCCTGATAAAGTTTAACTGCCGCCTGTAGATCGGCGACATTGCGTGCGGCAAGGGCCGCATCCAGGCATAGATACAGCTTCTCCACATCCAACTGATAAGGAAGCTCGCGGTTAAAGGTCACCGCACTTGTGGTTGCCTCTATATAAGGGCCAAGCTGCTGTTTGAGCATCGTCAGCGTCGTGCGTAGATTGTTCTTGGCCGCTTGTTCTGCCATCTCTGACCAGAGCAGGACGGTCAGGCTTGCGCGCGCCACTGGTTTGGCGGTTACAGCTAAATAGCAAAAGAGCGCCTGCGCCTTACGGCTGCCTAGATGCATAGGCGGATTGTCGCCCAACATTACGAGATAGCTGCCAAGTAACCTTACATCTAAGCCCGATTCTGTCCAATGGGGAGAATTTTTGCCTAATTTTACACTTTTTTGCCGCATTTTTTGCCGTTTTTTTGCCACTGGCAGAGTATAGTGAAATGTAGAATAAATGTAAGGGTCGTATGGTTATGTAATAACTACTTACGCGGTTAGATAATAGATGATACTAAAACCAAAGAATGATTACGAGTAAAATTGTAGCGTGTTAGCCAATATACAGTATATCAAATGATCTTTATTGTACCAAAGTTTCCTTACTTCAACAATGTTATAAGCAAAGATCATCGCTCATATGGGCGATAAGGTGAAATCGTTGCGACTACTGGTGAAGAATGGAACGATTTCACCCGGAGACCTATATGAGCCAAGATCATAGCTGTTTATGCATCTGTACTCTTGGACAAACTAATGCTATTTGGCGCTTGTTGATGATGAATTGAGCTATCCGATGAGTTACCAGAATCCAACCCATATCAAATCCTTTATTCTGCGGGCGTGGAATGATGAGCCAGATGCGCAAAAGCCGCCGCGGTGGCGCTATGTATTGTTAGATACAGCAAGCGCCTACCGGCGGGGTTTTACCAGTCTCGATCAGCTATTTACAACGCTTAGTCTGGAAATTAGTGGTGATACATCGGCACCCTGCGCCCACGCCGATATCATTCGTGAAGTTGAGGAACTCTTAGGTATTCAATTTCCCCCTTCGTTTGATTGAACGTTTGATTGAACGATTCCGCTTATGCCGCAGTCCCAAATCTGAGGCCGTGTAGGCAGTAAATGTCAGATTTGGAATTGCTGTCGCTTACGTGTTCTTGTTAACAAATGACCCAGCACCATGTTAAAAATAAAATTTTTTGGAATACCGCAGCTCACCCTTGGGGCAGAGTTCTTGAACTTGTCGCTCAATAGTCGCGATCTAGCCTTGTTCGCTTATCTCTGTGTTACACGTCAGCCACACAGCCGCAGTATGTTGGCGGACCTACTTTGGTATGATCTATCGGAGCAGGATGCTAAAAATAACCTGCGTTACCTGTTGCGCAATCTAAAAAAAGAGGTCGGCGATTATCTGCTGGTTGACGGACAGAGTGTTGCCTTCAATCAGGATCTCCCGCATTGGTGCGACGCCACCGTTTTTATGACGCAGCTGGTCCCCAATGCATCATCAATGTTGGCACAAACTGAGCCGACACTCCTTCAAGGTGTGCTCGATCTCTATACCGGCGAATTGTTGGCCGGTTTGCAGATTCAAGACGCACTCAATTTTGAGCGCTGGCTGCTTGACCAACGACGACAGTTGCACGACTTGCTGGTCTATGGCGTGCAGTTATCTGCACAACAATACTTGGATCATGGTGAATATGAGGCTGGACTGGCGCTCAATCAATATTTACTCACGTTAGAACCCTGGCGCGAAGAGGCGCACCGCCAGCGCATGCTGCTGTTGGCGGCCAACGGTCAACGCAGCGCCGCGCTCATGCAGTATGAACTTTGCTGCCAAATCTTAGAAGAGGAGCTAGATGCACCGCCTATGGACGAGACAACATCCCTTTATTTACAGATCAAATCCGGTCAATGGTTTTTAGGGCAAAAGGCCATTGAGCGCCATCGCAACCAGCGTGTGGCCGTTCTCCCCTATCCGTCACCCCCAGCGCATGATGTCAATGCTGCACTGAGACAACCTACGGCAGCCGCGCGGCCGGCGTCGACAGCCCAGGTCGATCTGGGGTCAATGCCTGGCGCCGATCATTTTGTCGGGCGACAACAGGAATTGGCTTTGCTTCAACAGTGGGTCAATGCGGAAGATTGTCGACTTGTCGCGCTGCTGGGGCTTGGGGGCCAGGGCAAGAGCGCGTTGGCCGCACGGTTTGTACAAGATCAATTTTCATCGGCGCAAAACAAGCAAACGCCGCCAACCACTGCACAAACCAGATCCGTGATCTGGCGCTCCCTGGCGCGCCGGCCATCCTGCATGGAAATCCTACAGGATTGGGTTCATCAACTTACGCAGCAGCCCCGCGCCGAGCTGTCCGCCAACTTTGATCGGTTGGTGACAACGCTCTTTGCTGTGCTGGAAGAGCGACGTTGTCTGTTCGTGCTAGATGGTGTAGAAGCCGTGCTTCAGTACGATCCGCGCGAGGGGCGCTCAGAAGCGGAAGCCTACGAACGATTGTTCCAGCTCTTTAGCAAGCGGCGTCACCGGGGCTGCCTGTTGCTGACAAGTCGCGTCCGTCCTATGGCGCTTACCCACTTGGCGCAACGCAATCACCAGATCCACTCTCTGGAATTGGCGGGGCTCGCCGTCGCGGATGGCGCTGCGCTATTGGCCATGCATGGCATAGACACAGTGCCTCCTGTCTATCAACAACTTCACCAGCACTATGCTGGTCACCCGCAACTGTTGAGCGAGGCGGCTGATCTCATCTATGACCTCTTTGACGGTGATGTGAACACCTTTTTGGCGGAGGAGGTCTACTTTATGGGCAACATTGGTAAGACATTGGCGCAGCAAGTGGCCCAATGCTCACCTATGGAGCGTCAAGTGCTCCAGGTGTTGGCCGAAATGGGACAAGCGCTCTGCCGCCAGCAGATCTGGCAGCAACTGTCCGTAGCGATCAACAAACAGGAATGCTATCAAGCCCTCCGCAATTTACAGCACGCTTATTTGCTTGAGCAGGAGGAGGGGCAATTCAAACTGCCCCATGTCCTGGCACGCTACCTGGCCGAGCGGCAGCAATTTCCGTAACGCTTGTATTTATGCTAAAATAGGGCAATTGATGACAATCATAGCTAGGCCGGAGGTCGGAGTAGGTATGGCAGGAGTAGAGGCGGATAAAACCGAATGGCATCGACTTGTAGGGTTGCTGCTGCGGCTGATCTTTCTTCGCCTGCGTTACGTCACCGAGGTTGAAGTTGATCTGGCACAGCAGAAGCAGCTGGTTGACATCATTGTTGTGCGCAAGGAAGATTTGCCGCAGCCAGGACCGCCATTGCCGCCCATCTATTGGCAGGTTTTTGGCGACTTAAATGAGTACAACCTGATCTCCTTCAAGTCCTACAGTGAATCGTTCAATGCCCAGTCGTTGGAGGAGTTTTACGGCCACCTGACTAACTTTTGCAAGATTAGGGATGTTCGGCGGGAACAGGTGAACCTCTACGCCATTGTCCACCATTTCCCCCAGAAGCTGTTGGCGCCATTTCAACAGACTGGGCAGGTGACTGTATTGAGCGATGGTGAAGCGTATGAGCTGCGTTTGGGATTCTTGCAGCCGGTGCGCTTTATTCTTTGTCAGGTCACGAGCAATCCAGTGTTGGCGCTCTTTTCCGGCGATCCGGCGAAAGTCAACGCCGGTTATGAGCATCTCTTACAGACGACTGATTTGTTGGCTGAGATCAGCACCTATTTCCAGAAGATCATGGAGTACTATGGTGAGGAGTTTGTGAACATGTACACTGAACAAGATTTCTGGCGTGATTACCCTCCTAAAGAGCGGCACTTTGCCTTCCCTTGGGAAGAAAGCTACCAGCAGGCTATTTCGGAAGCAGAACGGGCGGGCGCGAAGCGGGGATGGGAAGAAGGACGTGAAGAAGGACGTGAAGAAGGACGTGAAGAAGGACGTGAAGAAGGACGTGAAGAAGGGCGCGAAGAAGGGCGCGAAGAAGGGCGCAAAGAGACTGCACAGACGATGCGCGATATGGGATTGGCTGTTGAACTGATTAGCCGCATTACCGGTTTCACCGCAGAAGAAATTCGTGCATTATAAAATTGTGTTCCCTGAAACACTATCCACAGGAAAGTGTTTCATAAATCGGTCCTGTACACAAACCGATCTTGGCCGACAATGATTCAGAAACATTACGTATTGCTGTCGGCGGCTCAGCTAGATCGGCCAATCTTCACTCTAGGAAGTGGCGGGTTTTATTGAACAGGCGCTTTAGTGCACGGCAAACGCAATCTGCCCTTGCCCGTCGGGGCCGGCAAGAGACAGTTGCCCTTTGCCGGTCACCGCTTCGACGCGGCCATCCAACTGCGGGTCGGTGTAGTGAACAAACCACTCCTCGAGCCGCTCTTTCATCTCTGCGCGCCGGGGCAGATAGGCCGGCTCGTCAACCAGATTCTGTCGCTCTCCTGGGTCATTGATCAGGTCGTAAAGCTCGTGGGGGCCATAGGGGTAGCGGTGGACATATTTCCATGCCCTGGTCCGCACCATACGCACCGGGCCATATTCATCATAGACGACGATGTGTTCATGTTCCTGTAACGCCTCGCCACGCAATAGAGGGGCAAAGGTGCGCCCCGGCAGGCGTGCGGCCGCCGGGTTGGCGTAGCCCAGGTAATCGAGCAGGGTGGGCATAAAGTCATAGCCACTGAGCAGAGCATCGCTCACCACGCCTTGGGCAATGCGCGCCGGATGACTGATGATGGCTGGCACCTTGATCGAGTTGTCGTACATATTCTGGGGAAAAGTGCCGTTGCCTTTGCCCCAAATGCCGTGGTGGCCACAGCTAAAGCCATTGTCGCTGACAAAGAAGACCCACGTATTTTCCCGCAGACCTAGCGCTTCCAACTGATCCAGCAGCCGTCCGACATTCCGATCCATGGCCGTCACCGCGGCAAAGTAGCCTTGGAGATTTTCCCGTGGGTTGGCCCAGGCGTCAGCCAAAATATCGGGCTTCACCCAGGGATGCTTGGGCTCCTGCGGGCAACTGGCAAAGGGACAGTCGTCATACAACGCCACAATCTCCGGCGGGTGGTTGTCGATCCAGGGGCTGTGTGGCGCTGTGTAATGCACACCCAGATAAAAGGGCTGTGTAGCCTGAGCTTGCGCAGCGATATAGGCTAGTGCGTCGTCGGTAATCAGATCGCTCAAATAGCGGGGATTCCGTTCCGGTTGCCCATTCCGGATCATGGGCGCGTTGTAGTAGGGCCCGCCGCCTTGCTCGTGGACATACCAATGGGTAAAGCCCTTCTGTGGGCGATAGCTGTCCCCCAGATGCCACTTGCCGCTGAGGCCACAAGTGTAGCCATTGGCGGCCAAAATGTCGGTGTAGGCTAGTTGGCCGGCCAGATATTCCACGGCCCTCTCACCCACATTCCCTTCACGAATCCAGTCATGAATGCCATGTTGCGAGGGCATCCGTCCGGTCAGCAACGAAGCGCGCGCGGGCGAACAGACCGGCGAGGTGCAGAAAAAGTTAGTAAAGCGCATCCCCGTGGCGGCCAGCCGGTCTAGATTCGGTGTGTGAATTTCCCCATTGCCGGCGCAACCCATGGCCCAAGGCCCTTGGTCATCGGTGAGAATCAACAAAATATTGGGTGTATGGTGTGATTGGGGTTGTGGTAAGGTCATCTTATCCTCTAATTATATCCTCGTTGCAGCTAGAGACTAAATTAATCATTATGGAAAACAATTAATGATTAGAGCATCTACGATGCGACAACATCGACAATATTTTGTCGATACGAGCACCCTTAGCGCTTACTCGCGCACCTTATCACCGTACCGGCGCGCCCACTCGGCCAAAATCCGTTCTCGGTTGGCGGCAGACCAGGGAATGTTGCGGTCAACTAGCTTTTCGTTGGGGTCTGGCGGGTAGCCTGGCGGCGGTGTCAGACCGGTGGTCGCGGCAGTGAGCGCGTTCTTCCGGGTGTAGAGGCGCATGACGGGGTCGCTGATGCTCCAGTCGAGAAAAGTGTAAGCCGCCGGCGTAATGGGATCTTTGCGCACCAAGGCACTTACGCTCAGTTCCCAGCCTGACTTTTCCAATGGATAGACCATGCGCACATTGCCCAGGTTGTCAAAAGTTTTCCCGATGGCAATGGCATATTCGCCCCGGTCTACCAAGGTGCAGGGCTCGGTTTCGTCAGGCGGGTAGAAGGCAATGTTGCGGTGCAACTCATCTAGATAGCGCCACCCCTCTTGTTCGCCCATGAGATCCAAAATACCCAACACCGCCATCAAACCCGTCCCTGTCGTTGCGGGGTTGGCCATGAGAATGGCGCGCCGGTAGCTGGGGTTGAGTAGATCTGGCCAGGTCGCCGGCACGTCTGCGCCCAGCCGTGTAATTTCGTCGGCATTGACACAAAAGGCGGTGAGGGCAAGGCTATTGCCGACCCAATAGGGGGGCTGGTTAGCATCCCGGAAACGGCTGTCAATTCGCGCCAGACCAACCGGCGCATAGGGCTTGAGTAGATCATTCCACTCCAGATAGAGTACATGTGTCAACCCCACCCCCCAAAGCAGATCGGCCTGGGGCGCTGCACGCTCCGCCAACATCCGTTCTAGCAGCGCACCGGCGGTCATACGCTCCACCTGCACCTGAATATCCGGGTAGGCGATCTGAAAGTCCTCTAGATAGAGATCTATCTCATCCTGGCGCAGCGTGCTGTAGACGCGCACCTGCCCCTCTTCCGGCGAGGAAAGGGGCGCGCCGGCAACCCAAGCACAGGCGCTAATGGCCAGCAACAGCAAACACAAGACCACGCTCCTGGCTGTGTGAACCATGGAACAATTCCATCCTATGTATAATCAAATCTGTTAGGCCTGAACGCTGGCCAGGGTTCCACGTTCGGCAGGTGGCAATACTTCCAGCACCTGGCAGGCCAGTTCATAGCGGCCAAAGCTGGGCATGAGATAAACCCCCTGGACATAGGGCAGCTCTTTCAATTCTAATAACAACTCCTGCGCCATCTTCACTCCCTCTTGACGCCCATTGGCGCCGGCTTTGCGCATACGTTCCAGCGCTTCTTCGCTGAGTGTAATGCCGGGCACCTCATTGTGGAGGAAGGAGGCATGGCGATGACTTTGGAGCGGCAAGATCCCAATCAATACCGGCACAGGAAAGTCGCCATAGCGCTCTTCGTAAAGCGCCAGAAAATTTGTCCAGAGGCTTGGGTCATAGATCGGTTGGGTCATGGTGAAGTGGGCGCCGCCGCTTACCTTTTGCTGGAAGCGGTCAACTTCTTCACTCAGGTTGGGGCGTGTGGGATCACAAGCTACGGCAATGGTAAAGGCGCCGCGTTGCCCCATTTCCCGTTCATTGGCGTCATAGCCCTCGTTAAACTTGCTAATAATCCGCACCAAGCCAATACTATCGACATCATAAACCGGTGTACTCTGGCGGTTGTCGCCGAGACTGGGCGGATCGCCGGTCAGGGCCAAAATATTGCGCACCCCCAAAGCATGCGCGCCAATCAGGTCAGCCTGGAGCCCCATCAAGGAACGGTCGCGCGTGGTAAAGTGGAGGACGGTCTCAATGTTGACCTGTTGCTGAATTTGGATACAGAGTGACAACGCACTCATACTGACGCGCGCGGTAGGACTGTCCGCCACATTGACGGCGTCCGCGCCGATCGCTTTGGCATGGCGGGCGCCTTCGAGCTGCTTTTGGGCCACAAAGCCACGGGGCGGGTCGACCTCAACGCTAATCACAAATTTGCCATCACGTAACTTTTGTAGGAACGGCGTCGGCGCGGCTTCCTCTTCAATCGCATAGTCATGGGTGCGTTCGGGCGTTTCCTCTTTAACGGCGATGAACTCAACTGGCTGGGGTCGCTTGCCATTTTGTTGTGTCAGGTACGCATTCAACGCCTCGCGCATGGCGCGGATGTGCATGGGTGTTGTGCCACAGCAACCGCCAATGATGCGGGCATTCTGGGCTAGGAAGAGCGGTACATGGCGGGCGAAATATTCGGGGCTGGAGGGGTAATAGAAGCGCCCTTCCACCCGTTCGGGGAAGCCGGCGTTGGGCATTACGCTAAAGTGCACATTCGGCGTTGCCTTGTGCATGGCGGCCAGTGATTCCAACATCTGCGCCGGACCCACGCTGCAGTTGGCGCCGACTAGATTGACCCCCATTGCTAACAGCCGCTCCGTGACAACTTGCGGCGGCAAACCGGTCATCGTCAGCCCATCCTGGGCGTAGGTCACTGAAGCGACAATCGGGAGATCACAGAGGTCGCGCGCCACGCGCACCGCAATCTCCAACTCATCAAGATTGTTAAAGGTCTCAAAGAGCAAGAAATCGGCGCCGGCTTCCCACAACACCGAGATCTGCTCCCGGAATGCTTCCGCCGCTTCGGTGGCTGTCAACGGGCCAAGCGGTTGTAGGCGTTTCCCCAGGGGACCGATATTGCCGGCAATAAAGAGCGCGCGCCCGGCAACCTCGCGCACCTCGCGCACCAGGCGCACGGCTTTAAAATTAAACTCCCGTACATGGTCGGCCAGGCCATGATCGGCCAGACGGATCCGATTGGCGCCAAAGGTGTGGCTTTTGATCACATCCGCGCCCGCCGCGGCATAGGCCTGGTGTACGGCCGTCACCCAGCCCGGGCGACTGATGACCAACTGTTCGAGACACTGTTCACTGCTGGCGCCTTTCGCATAGAGCATGGTGCCCATCGCGCCATCGCAGAGTAGGGGTTGTTCTTGAAGTTTTTGTAAAAAAGGATTCATTAATAAGTCCACTCACTACACTTAACAATCTACATTTAACCATCTACGTTTAACCATACGGTCGTACATCACTAACGTGCCGGCCACCGCCACATTATAACTGGCCAGACGCACTGCCGGCAACGACACCACCTGGTGGCAGTGCGTCTGAATCTCTTTGGGCAAGCCGCCATCCTCGGCGCCAAGCAAATAGATGGCGCGTTCCGGATGCACAAAATCGGGCAGGGGGACACCGCCCATCTCTATCCCAACTAGTTGGCAGCTATAGGCGGCCGCACCCTGCATCTGTGCAAAGGTATCATAGCGGAAGAGGGGGATCTCCCGCCAGCTTTTGAAGACATCATCGGCTTGCGGCTTGTAGCGCGTGCCAATCGTAAAGAGAAAGGCTGCGCCCAGTTGATAGGCGCTGCGCCAGAGCATGCCTACATTGGCGCCGCGCTTGATCTGATAGACGCCAATGCCAAAGTAGCCCGGCTGTGCGCTGCTCATTTAGCCGTTGGTCACTTCCGCAATCGACTCGCCCAGGATTTCCAGCACCTTGTCCACTTCTTCGGCGCTGATCATCAACGGCGGTGCAAAGGCCAGAATGTCGCCAATGGCGCGGGTAAAAAGCCCGCGGCTCACACACGCCTTACGCACCTTCTCGCCCAGATTGGCCGGCGCTTTGGTGGCGCGGTCGGCCACAAACTCGACGGCGCACATGAGACCCAGCCCACGCACATTGCCGATGACCTCGAACTCGGTCTCGAGCGCCTGGAGCCCTTCCAGCAGCCGTTGGCCCATACGCCCGGCATTGCCCACCATATCTTCCTGCTCCAAAACATCCAGGTTAGCCAGCGCTACGGCGCAGCAGGTGGGATGGCCGGAATAGGTGTAAGCGTGCATCCACCGTTCGTTGGCTGGCGCATTCATGATCACATCCCGGATCTTGTCAGAAATCTGAATGCCGCCTAGGGGCAGATAGCCGCTGGTAATGCCCTTGGCAAAGGACATAATGTCCGGCTGGACGCCCCAGCGATTGAGAGCGAACCACTCGCCGGTGCGTCCAAAGCCTGTGATCACTTCGTCGGCAATGAAGAGCACCTCGTATTGATCACAGATTTCACGGACGCGCGGGAAGTAGTCATCCGGCGGCACGATTACGCCGCCCGCGCCCTGCACTGGTTCGGCAATAAAGGCGCCCACCGTGTCCGGCCCTTCGCGCAGGATCGCCTCTTCCAACAGGCGTGCGGCGGCCGTGCCGATGGTCTCGCCGGCTTTCACCTCGCCGGCAAAGCGATAAGGATAGGGGGAGGGAATGTGCAAGAAGTTGGGGACGCGCGGCTCAAACATCGGCCAGTAGGAGGTCAAGCCAGTGGCGCTCATGGCCGCTAAGGTAATGCCATGATAGGCGTGGGTGCGGGCAATGACTTTGACCTTGCCCGGCTTGCCCATGCGCTTCCAGTAGTGGCGTACCGTCTTAAAGGCGCTCTCGTTTGATTCAGCGCCACCCGAGGTAAAGAAGGTGGTCTTGAGATCGGGGTAGGCAAAGGCCGCCAGCCGCTCCGCCAGCCGAATGGCCGGGATATTGGCTGACCCTGCGTAATTGGAACAGTAAGCCAACGTTGCCATTTGGTCGCGGGCGGCATCAGCCAACTCAACGCGTCCGTGACCGATGAGCACATTCCAGAGGCCGGCCAGGCCATCAATCACCTCTTTGCCCTCGGTCGTGCGCATCCACACACCTTGGCCAGATTCAAAGATAAGCGCGTTTTCAAGGGCTGAAGGGTGATGGAGCGGGTGCAGCAAATAATGTTGATCTTGTTCGACTAAAGCTTGATGTGAAAGCATTTTGATCTCCTCCTAAGAAACATTGCGTAGCAGCGGGAGCCCTCTCTGGGCGCGCCGCATTGTTTTTTGCCGCTTGATTTGCCATTTGCGGCGATGGCGCTACTCCTAAGAAACATGTTGTCGCCGCGGGGGTCTTCTGGGCGCGCCACATTGCATTGTTGGTGTGGCAACTGAATTGCATCTAAAATGGGCTCTGTGTGAGAAGCGTAGCTTTTTTGAATGACAAAGCTACGCTTCTCACAGCAACCGCACTCTGTGTCCACCTTACTTATATCAGAAATGGAACTTGCGGGCAAATATTGCGGAATCTGCAACCTTTGGCAACTTTGTGCGTAGAGATCATTCAGGTAGAACATACGCTTAAAACATATCCTACGGTGCGGGTGGACGTCGGCTTTAGCGTCCACCCGCCGGCGGCGGTGGTCGAAGCGGCGCGTGTGTTCTGTTGCTAGATTGTATTGCAAAATTGCATTACCAGATTACGTAGAGTAGGTTGGCTCGACTAATTTGACCGACTAATTTGTACAGAGTAACTTTACATAGAATAGTAGTGAAAAAGCGATGACAGAACAACAAGAACAATTTTCCCAAGGTGACGCGAAAGGCGACGTGAATAGTCAAGCCGGCAACAGTGAGCGGACGCCAATTGAACAAGCGGTGGAGACGGCGCGTTCGCAGGCATCTCAGGCCGCGGCGGCCTTTCAACGGGGCGAGTTTATGCGTGATGCCATGGACGATCCCGCTGCCAATGCTGATGACCGGCTGATTGCGTTGCTTTCCTATGTGACCCAGATCGTCGTGCCCTTGATTATGCCGGTGATTGTGTTGCTCAGCGAGAGCAGCAAATTGCGCCCTTTCCAGCGCTATCATGCGGTTCAGAGCCTGGCGCTGACCTGTGTCTTTATTGCACTGGGCATTATGGTGAGCATCGGCGCGGCGATTATGCAGGTGATTCCGCTGGTGGGCGTGCTGGTGGGCATCTTGGCCCTCTGCCTCTCGCCCATTGCCTACATGATGGGCGTCGTGGCGTTGCTCTACTATGGCTACCAAGCCTACCAGGGCAAGCGCTTTGCCATTCCCGGCCTAACCAGCTTCCTGCGCGACCAGGGGTGGCTGGCCTGAGTGAAAGGCTGCGCGGCAGATGGATTGGCAGGTGAAAAGGAGGCGTATGAATTCATTTGCAACAGTGTACATCATTTAGTGCCTCACCAATTTGACGGTCTACTATGAATATGATACACTATTCCTTGTTGACGCGGGGTGGAGCAGAGGTAGCTCGTCGGGCTCAATTCCGTAAGATTAACAAATGGATACAAAACTTAAGGGTGACATAGCAGAACAGGCGGCTGTGCTTTATGCTCTAAAACAAGGGTGGGGAGTTCTTCAGCCAGTTGGAGATCGGTTACCTTATGATCTGGTCTTCGACATAAATTCTGTTTTTATCCGGGTGCAGGTTAAGGCAGCGTGGTTTTACGAAAAAGTTGGTAATTATGTTGTCGATAATCGACGAACAAAGACCAACAGACGGCAAATGGTGCGTCAAGTTTATAACTCTGCTGATTTTGATTTCGCACTTGTGTATATTTCAGACTTAGACCTGTTTTATGTTTTTCCGGTAGAAGTGTTCATCCGTTTCGGCAGTGAGATTCATCTTGTTGAAACAGACAGGCGTCAGCGAAAGCCAGTATCTGCTGTATATCGTGATGCTTGGGGGTTAATTTTACAATGGGCTGCACATGGGGAAACGCATGTGTGATCACCTGTCAAATTCGGGGAAGCCGTTAGCAGGGTAATCCCGAGCCAAGCTTTAAGCTCCAGTGGTGTAAGAAGCCAGTGGTGCAAGAAGAAGGTGTAGAGACTTAATGGCAGGCGCCCTAACAGATAAGCTGAGGGTGAAGAGAAAGTCCAGACCACAAACCAGTAATTCGCTAGAATAGCTGTGGGCAGTGAAAACTGTAGTGGTATGCATAACCCGAAGGTCACAGGTTCGAATCCTGTCCCCGCAACTAGAAGACGCCGATCTCAGATCGGCGTCTTCGATCTGGCGACGTAGCTCAGGCGGTTAGAGCGAAGGCTTCATAATCCTTAGGTCGGTGGTTCAAGTCCACCCGTCGCCACAAACACACCTGTATGTTGTGAATCCGTTCCCAAAAATAAGGGGGGCGGATTTTTTTATGCAGCGAAAAACCTCACTAGCTGATGTTCTTGAGTTGTATCTACTCGATTGCGCGGCGCGTAACCTCACACAATCTACGCAGACATTTTACAAATCCAAGCTAGACGTTTTCATTACCTGGTGCACTGACCACGGGGTGACCGATCTGGAAGCGCTGACACCGCATGATATTCGGCGCTACCTGGTGGACGCCCGCGGGCGTGGGCTTTCTTCCCAATACCAAAACAACTTAGCGCGGGCGATCCGCGCTTTCCTCAATTACGCGGTTAGAGATGGGTTGCTGGAAAAGTCGCCCATGTCTAACGTCAAGATGCCTAAAATCAAAAACAAAATCTTAAGTGCTTATACCGATGAAGAATTGGGGGCCATTCTGGACAGTTGCGAAACGCAGCGTGACACGGCGCTGTTGCTCCTCCTGCTTGACAGTGGGGTAAGAGCCTCTGAACTGATTAGCCTGAATGTCGGTCACGTTGATCTATATAGTGGCACTGTTACGGTGGAAGATGGCAAAGGGCAAAAGGGGCGGGTGACCCACATTGGCGCCAAGACGCGCAAGGCAGTATTGCGCTACCTGCTTGAGCGCGGCAAGCCGGCGGATAATGAGCCGCTCTTTGTCGGCCAAAAGCGCGGTGGCCGCCTTACCCTGTCGGGCATTGTGCAGCTTATGCGGCGTCTAGCCGCCAAATCCGAAGTGGAAGAAGTGACGGCCCATAAGTTTAGGCGCACAATGGCCATTACCTCTTTGCGTAATGGGATGAACGTTCATGTGCTGGCGCGGATCCTGGGTCATGCTGACATTGGGATTCTACGCCAGTATCTGGACATTGTAGAGTCTGACACCGCTGACGCCCACAGAAAAGCCGGGCCAGTGGACAACATGACATAGGGTTTTACAGTGAAGGATAGTGTTAGCACCACTATCCTTCACCTAACCATACAACCGTTGGAATAGGCAACGGGCATACGGCTACAGCTATTGTAGCACAGAGCCCACCAACGGTACTAACAATTCCGTTTGGTGGGCTTTTGTTTGCCCACCACAGCCACAAAGGAAGGTGGGCTTTATGTTAATCGACTTCTCTGAGCAGCGCATCGAGCGCGACCAGCGCGGACGCTTCACCCGCGGCAACCAGGTAAGTGTGGCCGGCGGTCGGGCCAGAGCCGCAGCGCTATCACCACGGTGCCGGCGGGCAATCGCTCGCCGTGGTTGGCGCGCCATGGTCCGCCGCCACTTCGCCGGCGATGAGGCGGCCGCAAGGGCCTGGCTGGGGGCACTGGGGGCATGGGCCTATGACCAAGCTGCCGGCGCCGGTAACGGCGTCATTACGCCGGCGTACTCGCACCCGGGTGCACCTGGTGAGTTCCTTAGCAGGCGCTATCAACTGAGTTTGTTTGACGCGCTGAACGTTGATGTCAGCTTTTACCCGGAGGCTGACCATGTTTGACCTTGCTATGTTCGGCGCCGGCCTGGCGTTCATGCTGGCCACTGGCAACCCTATCATTCTGATCATGGCCGTGGTCGTCTGGTGGTTGTCGCGTGGGCCACGGCAGACGATACGCGAAGCGGGCCGGGACCCTGACGCCGGTTGTCAATCCGGGTGTTTGACTCTGTTTGTGGTGGTGGTGGGCGGCCTGTTGCTGGCCATTGCGTTGTTTGGTGAGGCGGCGGTTAATGACAGGCTCGACCAAAGCCATAGTTTGCTGCGTGAGTTGAATTGCAGCCTGCCCAACGACGCAGAGCCGGGCACGTGGCTGCACGATTGGCTAGAGAGAGGGTGCAAATGAATCGGTACAATCAAGTAGAAAACTATGTAACACCGACGGGCGCGACGCCGCCGGCGCCAAGCCGCAAGCAACAGATTGCGCGCCAGGCAGCGGAATTGGCCAACGTGCCGGCAACGGTCATAGTTGACGATGCGCTCCAGACGCTGGAGGGTAGCAGCGAGCGCACTACAGGCATGGATCGAAGCCTGGCGTTGGTGGTGCGCCTTTTGCCGTTCTCTGCCGTCTGGCTGACGCTGTCAATCGGCGTAGGGTGGGCGGCCAGCATGGGCGGGTGGTTCGTGCTCGTTATGTTCGCTGGGCTGACCAGCGTCACCTATGCCTATCTTGACCGACAAGAATATCAATTCAGCCGCAACGGGTTGGAGCGTCACAAGGTCGATACGCTGGCCGGCCTCAAGCGCGATGAGATGAGCCACCAACAGGAGTTGCGACGTATGGCGCTGGAAGCGCACTTGAAAATGTTGGGGGTGGATGATGAGAGACGTTAGCCCTATTATATTGGAGCGACCCGACGAACAGGATCGCCAGGTAGAGCGACTACAGAGCGAAGTGGCGCGGCTACAGGCCGAAAACCGCTACTTGCGCCGGCGGCTGCCGGAATCAACTGGCGACATGCGGCGCTTGCGCCAGGCATACCGCGACGCTAAGGCTATGGTCGTGTGGCGGTTCAGTGGCTATTCAATCAGCCGCGCCAACTGCTTGATTATGGGTGTATCGCGCCGGCGTTGGCCGTGGGCGGTTGGATTGCTGCGACTGGCGCGGATCTATAGCAACAATGACATTGACGAAACCGACCTGGATGCGGCTTTGCTGGCACTGGAGACGGCATACAAAGCGCTTGAGAATGCCGGCACGATTGACCGGCTCAAGCTGAGGTTGCCCCCTTCTACTACCAGGCGTTAGCCGTCTCATGTTCGGTCACCTGTTCGGCCACTCACCCGGTCCCACTTTGGGCGTAGGGTGACCGTACTCTGGAAAGTGGGGCAGTGGGTGAGGGGTCAAGGCGTGGGGCCGCAACGCAATCGTTAGCCGGTCAAAAGAGTTGTTTAGTACGGCTTATTATACAATCTTGAAGGGCCGGACGGGGTAACAGTTACCTGTCAAAAATAGGACTTGACAACAAAGTTCTTTGTCTGTATACTGTCTACCATAAACACATTATCGTTTGATAGGTAGCTATCCACGGATTTACAGCATATTGTGTTCGTGATGGACGGGGATACCGCATGTAGGGGGCAAGGCGACGTAGCCGGGAGCCCTTTGGGCGCGGTTAGAGCGAAGGCTTCATAATCCTTAGGTCGGTGGTTCAAGTCCACCCGTCGCCACTTTTTGGTAGAATCACTGCTGTAATTAAGGCAATTGAATGGCAAGCTCGTACACCCGTCTCAGGAAAATGGGGGCGGGTTTTTCTTTTGCCGAAAAAATGTATTGACAGAATCCACTATTTCCCGCAAATTCCCAGTAAGTAATAAGTGTACCGCTCAGATTGGCGAAGCCGAGACTTAATGAGACCTGTCTAAAATAGTAATTAAGTAGGTATAGACTTTTTGCTACTCTATGCTGGCTAGACGTCCTAATATCAGTAGCCCCAACCCGGCCGCCATTGCCACCGATACACTACTCCACGCCGCCAACCACAGCCCATCGACAGCCCGAATCGGCAGAAACTGGACAAGGCCGACGCTCAACAAAGCCAGCAGCATAGTCGCGACGCCGCCGATCCAGAGCCAGGTGATGATGAAGAAAAGACGTTTGCTCCATTGTCGCGCTGCGGCCAGGATCAGCGCCAACAGTGCGCTGCTGACCCAACCAAGGAGAAAGTTGTGCAGGAAAAAGATGCGCAGTTGGGTGCCGGCGCTCCACTGCCACAGACCAGGCCAGAGAATGACAAAGGCTGTGGCAATGTGAACTCCTAGAATCATGAGCGCAAAGCGGCCCAGGGCAGAGAAGTATTGGCGACGCTGCCAGAAGGCAATGAGATGCCAACCGAGCAAGCAAGCGACCCCAGCATTGGCCAGGGCCGCAATCCAAAACAGGTCGGTAGGAATAAGGGATGGAGCAGTGCCTAACAGAAAGGTGGGCGCCAAGAGTAGCGCCAAGCTCTGGGTCGGCAACCAGCGTGGGTGTGAAGCGCCAAGCCAAGCCCACAACACACCAAGCAAAGCTAGGTTAAACCACCCTACGCCAAAGAGGTCGAGAAAGAGGTGGAGTGATAACTGTTGCCAGAGTGGATGACTGGCGCCGGTGATGACAACACCCACCAGTCCCAAAGCGCCACCGAAGGCAAGCAGCAGCAAAATGAGCGCCCAATCCCAAAGTTGGATTGGCAGTGGACGCACCGGTAAACGCCACGTTGCTCGATAATAAAGCGCTGCAAAGAACAACCATACCAGACCGTTAAGACCAGCCGCCATCGAACCGAGCGGTAACGTTGCCGGCCCAATCGTGGTGAGACCGTAGCCGTTGGCCCAAAAGGCCGGAAAGCTGAGCAAAGCCAGCATGGCGCTAGCGCCCATTTGCCAGGCTACGGCGCGTGGCAGTGTGCGTTCCGTCAAAGTGGGCAAAAAGCGCCAGATCAAGGCCATCAACGCCAGGGTTGCCCAGCCAAAGTACATGAGATGGCTGTGGGCATGACGAATGGCCGTATAGTTTTGCGCCCATGCCGGCATGCCCATCACCAACCCAAAGCGCAAAAGTATGCCGGTGCACGCTGCAATGAGCAAAGCTAGAAGCGCAACCAGCAGCGCGCGTTGGCTATTCATTTCTTGCATCCTAACATTCGATTCAAACAGCCTGCGCTGATTCTGTCATGGTTAACGCAAAACAATTACAACTTAACCGTTTTCCATTAACCATTACCTCCATCCTAGTACAGTCTGGCGTAAATCCCTGGACAGAAATAAGTAGAGCTTCTCTCTGGGAAACAGCCAATTATCTGTCTACTTATTTCTGTCCGGATTTACTAGCCTTTCCTGGCCTCGCGTTCAGCGCGCTGCTGGACTTTACTTAGGCAATTTTGTGCCATCACGGCAGTCACTTTGTTTTTGGCGTCAAAGAGCGGGTAGCCTTCGATGATGAGTTCATCGTTGGGGTTTTCGGTAATCGACTTGGCTACCTTTTGCCACTGTTTGTTGGCGATAAAGACAACCACCGTGCCGCCCACCCCTTCCGGCAGATTCGGTAGTCCTTTGGGTAGCGCCGGTGGACGCTTTGCCTTCATCGTGATCACAGCACAAGTTGGCGTCGTTTTGATTTGATTGGGACGACCAATCACAGTTAGTTTCACAGTTCTTGCTTCCCCTTTTTTGTCATCAGCCAGGGTGACTCCCCAGTGAATAAGTTGTCTGGTCTCGTCCCACGTAGGCGCGGCCACCGCGGGTGTGGGATTTGATTTTTTCTTTTTCTTCGGACGTTTGGTTTGGGCGCGTGGAAAGATGAGCTTACGCTCTTCTTTTGTAATGTTGCCCTTGATCGTATAGAAGAAAACGCCCCCCGGTGTACGCCTTCGCTGTTGATCATCGGTCAGTAGACCACCTGCTGCTTCAATCTCCAAGGTCTTTTGGAGCATGGTCTGCGTGCGCTCAACACCCAGCGTTGAAACGACGGCTTGCAAGAGCGCTACGTTGTTCTCTTGCAACGTTGCGGCGATCTGTTGAACTAGCGGATCCTGTTGTTCCTGACCGCGATCTAGCGCTTTAGCCTCTGTTGCTTCGCTCACAATTTCTCCTTCTTCTTCGACCATTGACCAAGAGTAGCTGTTGAGTTGAAACAACTACCTGCAAAATACCTATATGGTTTGATGCTTTATTTGAACATTACCATTCTACCCCAAATTGTCCAAAAATGGGAGTTTGACTCTGAGTCTATTGCTCCAAATGGAGGAGATCACCTGCGACTGCGTCGCGTCCGAAACTCATCGGTAAATAAGTGACATTGCGATGGGATTCCACCAAATCAGCGTAGTGCGCGCTCAGCAAATTCCCCGATTGGCCGGTAGTCTGGCTAAAGCGGCTCTGATTAAAATCCGCCAGATCAATGATTTGCCGATAGCTTGGGCTTGATGTCTGGTCGTAGGCTTGCCCGATATTCACGCTCCCTACATTCACGGTATAACGGTTGCCCCCGTTCGCAATGGAACGATCAAAGAGCCAGTTTAAGCCGGCGACCTGACTAAATGGGCGATGAGGGTACTGGATGAAGTGCAGTTTGCCCCACTGCCACTCTGTCATCTCTGGCCCTAAGCGGCTTGTCAAGTCATCCAACGCACTGTCCAAGGCAGTCAGCGCTGTTTCCGCACAGGTTTCCTGCGGCGCGCTAAGCACATTATCGCACCAAATGGGTCCAAAAGCAACGTCCTTCAGCGTGTTGAGGACAAAGAGCGGATTGGCGCGATTGGCCATTTCGTCATAGAGATCACCGCGCAGATCGTCGCCAAAGAGTGCACGCGGCAGCGTAATCATCCACGCTTCATAGATGCTCGCGGCCACGCTGTCGCGCGTAGCATTGCCATCCCAGGCGCGCAGATAGTCAAGCGCCTGTTGCTGGCGCGCATCTTGGGGCTGATAAGTTAAGAGAATAGGCAGCAGCGTCTGCGCCTGTAGACTCACCTGATCTGCCTGAATTTCTGCCATATCATTAGCCGTAAGCCCTGAGCCGCTGCTACGCTTTTCCTCAATTAAATTCGTAATGCGTTGGGCGCGATAGGGTGGAGCCCAGTCGTTGGAGAGCAAATAAGGATAATCGTCACCAACGACGCGATTGTTCGCCGTCACAAGGTAGCCTATGGCGGGATTCAAGATTTGGGGTAACTCGTCAAAGGGAATCCAGCCAGTCCATTCGTAGTCATCACTCCAGCCTGGCGCCGGCAACATCCCTTCGCCCTGTTGGCGGATAGGAATGTGACCTGGCCCAATGTAGCCAATATTGCCTTCAATATCGGCATAGACAAAGTTCTGGCTCGGCCCCACAAAGCTACGTAGTGCGGTGCGAAACTCATCCCAATTACGGGCAGAATTCATGGCAAAAAAGGCCGCTACCGTGGTGTCGTCATTGTCCAGGGCTGTCCAGCGCAGCGCCATGGCCGTAGGTGTATCCGTGACATCACTGATGAGCGGCCCATGTCGCGTCCGGCGCGCCGCCCAACGCAGCGGTTTTGTGGCGCCTTTGCTATAGATAAACTCTTCCGCAATCTCCATCTCCGCCCAACTGTCGCCTATCGCATATTGATTGGGATTGGCGGGGTTAATATGCTCGATATAAAGGTCCTGCACATCGGGATTTAGATTGGTCATGCCCCAGGCGATGTGTTCATTGTGACCAATGACAACGGCCGGCAGACCGGGTAGCGTGCTGCCCGTTATGTGCAATGTCTTCCCTTGTAGTTCAACCAGATACCAAGTCGAAGGAATTGACGTGCCCAGGTGCGGATCATTTGCTAATAAGGGTTTGCCACTTTGGGTATGTTGGCCGCTGACCACCCAATTGTTGCTCCCCACTTCTGCCCCGCCAAGGTGAAAGAGATCCTGGAGTTCGGTATCCAACCTGAGTAGATCGGCGGTGGCCGGCGTTGTAAAATCTGCTGGCAAAATGGTCAACGCATCCTTGGGATAAGCCGGCAGCAGTTGGGCCGCCCGCTGTGCACCCACTGCTGCTGTCAATTGAGCGCGCAGCAGTTCCAGATCATAGTCTCCGGCCAAGTCCCAAGCCATCATTTTTGCCCAGACCAGGGAGTCATAGACGGTCCACGGCTCTGGCGTTATGCCCAGGATCAGAAATTCCGGCGGTAACGTATGGTTTTCGGCCAACCAGGCATTGATGCCTGCGGCGTAACTTTCTAGCAACATACGAGCGCTTGAGGGCAGAGTTTCAAAGTTCTGGCGTACTACCCGCGCGTAGCCCATGGTGCGCTGAAACTTATCAACATTCAATGCCGATTCGCCCAGCACTTCGCTCAGCCGACCATTGCCAATGCGCCGGTTCATCTCCATCTGCCAGAGGCGATCCTGGGCATGAAGGTAACCAAGCGCAAAGATGGCGTCGTGATCGGTGGTGGCAAAAATATGGGGCACCCCCGCGCCGTCACGAATCACGTCGACAACACCATCAAGCCCGGGAACATGGACTGTGCCACTTGTGGTTGGGAGGCTGGTGCGCAAGTAGAGCCAGCCGCCCACGATGATGATGACCAGGAGTATGAGCAAGAGCAGGAACGAAGTGCGAATCAATCTACGCATTATGACGTTATTCGGGACTTTGGATCCAAGGCCTTTCAAACAAGGTGTAGGAAGCATCCTCAGATGCGGCTTAGCACCAGCGAAACCGCATCTGAGGATGCTTCCTACACAGTCTGGTCATTCTTATTTGAACGGTCTTGACTTTAGATCTACTTTGTAAGGAATTACAGAGTGCATTATAACATCGGACTATGTACTCACCCAATTTCACTCGGGTGCGTACCACAAAGGGGCGAAGCAGCAAAGGCTAAATTGATGGTCTCGTCTGTCGCCCTACTTTGGGACTCACCCAATTTCGCCCCGTACTTCCGCAATCAACGGGTCGATTGCGTGAATCTTGGCATATTCGCCATCCCAGAAATCCTGATCGGCCATTTGGCGAATGTAGTGGGCGGAGTAGCCAAAGTGGGTCCAAAGATCTTCTTTCATCTGCTGCAGGCGTTGCTGTTGACCTGCTTGTGTTAAGTCAACGATTTCGCCCACGGTGGCGCCCAAAAAGACACTCTTTGCCCAAAGCTCAAGTTGATCGTCCGTAGGTTGGCCGCCATTGCGTTCATAGAGCGCAGCGCTGACGGAGGGGTAGCGATCATAGGAGTCGGTAGCAATGGTCACCACATTGTCAGCGGGGCCTAGCCCTAGATATTTGGCAGTCTTGATGGCGCCGATGATATTGCAGATACAGCTCGGTCCCAATTTTCCATAGAGATTGCTACAGTCGGCCGCGGCGACGCCCAGACGCTCTGTCAAAATTTGCGCACCGCTTTGGATCACTTCCATGCCGCGCACCGTATCTTCATCATGGATGAGCATCAGCAGATCGGTATTAAAGACATTGTGGATCAAGGTCACCATCTTGTCACCGATGCCCTCAATCCGATGCTGACCCTGGCCACCATTGTAGAGGGTGCTGCACTGGCGCGGTTCAAGCGCTACAATCTTGCTGTCGGGCCAAATCGATTTCATATAGTCGCCGGCGGCCAACGTGCCGGCACTGCCGGGGGCGCTGACAAAGGCCGCCACACGCCCGTTGCCAATCCCTTGGGCGGCTTGCACCACGGCATCACCGGTCACATGACGGTGAAAGCGATAGTTGGGCAACAATTCAAATTGCGCCAATACCACATAGCGCTCCGGTTTGGCTACGTACTCATTGTGCGTACGTTCGAGGGTCAAAATTACATCCGACTCAGTGCCGGGGGTCAGATCTAGCGCACCTTCGTAGTTGCGGATGCGTTCATAGCGCTCCTGACTCATATTGTCGGGCATGACAACAATGGCATGGTAGCCCTTGAGCAAACTGATATAGGCTGTGCCGATGCCAAAATTGCCGGTGCTAGGGCCAATCACACTCTTGTCACCTGGGCGTAGACCATGTCGCGCTTCCGCTTCCGCCAATGTGGCATAGGCCGGACCGACTTTCATGCTGCCGCTGGGGAAGGTGCGTCCACTCAGCACAATGATGTTGGCCTGAACGCCGGTCAACTCTTTGGGAAGCACAATCTTTTCCACTCGATCGCTGGTGTTCTTCCAGTTAATGTTAAAGAGATTGGCTGCTGCGGTTTCATTGGACCGTGCGGCATTGGCGCTGGCGCGTAGGTCGGTTGGAAGTAACAGTGGATTCCGCATTTCCGCATAAGTAGGGCCGGCGATGATGGGCTTGCTCATAATTCGTTCTCACTCTTTTGATTCTTGGGAATTTTAGGGTGATTCTCAGTTTAACTACTGATTACACTGTCGTCAAACTACAGCAGGCTCTGGTTACGTTATAGTTATAGTGCCTGTGCCAGGGCCTGTTCAACCGCGGCTAATGTCGGCGGAATCACTGTGAGCGTACCTGTCACTTGCATGGCTGCGGCAACATCTTTTAGTCCGCTGCCGGTGTTGATCACGACGATGGTTTCATCCGGCTGCACCAACTGCTGGCGGCGCGCCTCGATCAAGCCGGCCAGGGCCGCGGCGCCGGCTGGTTCGGCAAAGACCGCGGCCTGGCGCGCCAACGGCAAAATGGCATTGAGGATTGCGTGATCGGGCAGCGCTAAAAAAGCGCCATTGCTGGCGCGCACAGCATGGAGCGCCTTGATCGGATCACGCGGCGCGTTAACGCTGATACTGTCGGCGCGGGTGGTGGCGTTGACCGGTTCCGGCACTTCACGGTCATGGCGCCAGGCGTCGTAGAGCGCCGCGCTGGCCGTTGATTGCACACCATAAATGCGTGGCATCTGGGTGATCCAACCCAGCGCTAGTAGATCCTGAAAGCCTTTGTGCACGCCGCCAATGATACAGCCATCGCCAACAGAGACAAAGACCGCATCCGGCGCTTGAAAGGCTGGGGGCTGGTTTGCAGCATCTGTCTTCTCTTGCTTGGTGCTTGCTGCCAATTGCGCTGCGATCTCAAAGGCGACTGTCTTTTTGCCTTCAGTCATGTAAGGATTGTAGCCGGTATTGCGGTTATACCAACCAAAGGTGTGACATGCTTCAATACAAAGGTCGAATGCCTGATCGTAAGGTCCATCAATGGCGAGAACTGTGCTGCCATAGGCTAACAGTTGCGCGATCTTTGCCGGCGGTGCGCTTTGGGGGACAAAGATCACATTGGCTTGTCCCACAGCAGCACATTGGCTGGCAAGCGCCGCTGCGGCGTTGCCGGTGCTAGCTGTGGCGATAATGGTCGCGTTTATTTGGCGTGCGTGGGCGACGGCAACCGCCGAGGCGCGGTCCTTTAGGGAACAGCTAGGGTTGCGTCCGTCGTCTTTGACAAAAAGATGAGTAAGTTCTAAGCTGGCTGCTAGGCGCGGCGCGGCAAGAAGGGGTGTGTTGCCGACCGCTAATGGCGCAAGATAGCGTCGGTCGATGGGCAAGAGCGGATAGTAGCGTCCAATAGAGTGATCTGCATCATTAAGCAGATGAAGTGGGTTGACTGTATTACGCAGTGCGGCATAATCATAGAGGAGATCGAGGGTGCCCAAATCGCTGCCATGATTCGACCGACAGGGACAGACATAGGTGAGCAAGCCAGGGCTGTACTCTGTTCCGCAGCGTAGGCACCTTAAGGCGCGGATGGATGATGGGTAATTTTTTGATTGAACTGACATGTGGTTTATACTCCCAATAAGATAGCGCGCCTGGGAATTGACAGCGTTTTGTAAAGGCGCAAGTCATACAAATTATGTATTATAGTGGCAATCATTCTAAAATAAATGTCTAGAGCATCCTGTGTTGTCGTTTTTGAAGATTTCAACAGTATCGTGCTTTAATTATCGGGCGGAAAAGTAAATTTTAACATTTCCTTAGTAGACAATTAGTCTTGAGTGCGCGATAATAGGGACGAATAGAGTAAATTGTGATAAGGTAGGTGTTCACATGGTAAATACTGGGGTAAATACTGAGATAAATACTGGACGCTATCCAAGTTATTTGACTTGTGTTGCCCAGGTGTTAAGCTCATCGCCGCAACCCCTAAGCATTGATGCAATGCTGGCACAGATCAAAGAGCATCGTCCGATCACGAAAGGTGCGCGTAGTGCGGTATATCGGGCCATTGGGCAGCTCTTTCAGGCTGTTCCCGTGGCGCCCAGTAGTTATGGATGGTTGTCACTCTTGTTGAATCAAAATACATTTCGTCACCTTTTGGCCGCTGATGAAGTACGGCGCGGTTTTCTCATGCTTGATGAGTTGGAGCACGCCATCTTTTTTCCGCAGTTCTTTCAGACCTATCAGCCGGATAGCCGCAAGTTAACGATTGAATTGTTTGGCGGACCGACAATTGAGGCAGAAGCGTACATTGAGCGCAAAACCTGGTCATTGCGGTTGGGCAAAGAATTTGTCGAGTGGATAGACCTGTTGGGCGGTCAAGGCCGCGATGATATCTTGATTCATGTGCTTGACGCAACGGCGGGGCGCTATCTCTTCCGTCTGCAGCCGCGTGAATTGCGCGATCTCAATGCCATCCAAGGTCGCAATATCCAGCTTGCTTTGTTGGCTGAAGAATTGGTGACTGAGGATCGGCGCTCGCGCGTTGCAATTCCGACCGCGGAACTTGCTGCTAAGATCGTTGGGCGTGGCTTTTATAATGAGCCCGTACCGCCCGATGACTTTCATTTTGTGCTTCATCAGTATAGCCTTTTGCGCTTTCATAATGGCGTGGGGTACTCCTTTGATCCAGAGGCTATTGACTATGCTGCGGATGGGGCTGCTGCCGACATGATGCGAACGCCGGATGCGCTGCCAGAGCACCCGCTGGAATGGGAATTTTTTGCTGCCGATCCCCCCTTTGAACCAGAGGATGCAGATATGGCTTTCTGGGACGAAGACGAAGAAGATCTGTTTTCAGATTCGTGTGCCAGCTATGAAGCATACATGGCCAGCGCACAGGAATTAGGATCGGGTGATGATCTCCTCTGTCATGCTGATTTTCATTTGCTTGAGGCAGAGTTAGAAATGTTGATCGCGTTGGAACAGGAATTTGGCTATTTGTTGCCGGAGCAGCAAGCACGACGTGATCAATTGATTGAGCGGCTCTTTATTGATCCGGAAACGCTCCTGGATGGCGACCAAGATTTGCCTGACTATCCAGATTATGAAGATCCGCCTTTTTGGGAAAATTAATCCGCGTATCTGGGCGAAGCGGTGAAATTGCTATCAACACTAGAGCGAAATAAAGTGATTTCACCGGCAGACCTAGACCTATATACGCCAATTAATCAGTGAATATAGGTGCGCTGCATTTTGTTGCGCACAAGAGCATTTGCTCGCAATTAGTGCTAATGGAACAAAAACCAGTCAACTGTCGGTATTTTTACGGAGATTACCATCGGGGTAGAAATCGGGAAGAGTGTCGTTTATTGGAGGCCAATCCAGACAACGAACGCCCTTGGCGACGCAAACTTTGTGATTCTTGCCCTGTACCAACACTTTTATTATCGAGCAATACCATTGACTTAGTCTTGGAAGCTGAAGTAAAACGTAAGTTCTTCCGCGACGGTGTAGAAGTGACCTTTGCGGTTTGTCAGAAACATATGATTGAATTGAGTGACCCGCTCTATTGTCCAAAGTGTGCTGAGGAACGGGCCCATATCACAGCGTTATAGGTCCTAGCCACTGCGTCAGTATGATGTCTAAATTGATAAAAAAGGGAGCAAAAACTGCTCCCTTTTTTAGTTGTACCAACGATTCAGAAAGATATACTCTATTTACGCTGGGATTGACTACTGACCTCGGTGCTCTAACTGAAACTGTGCATCGACGACGGCAAGGACCGTTACGTTGACGATATCACGCACATCGGCGCCTGTCGCCAATACGTGGATTGGCTTGCACATACCCACCAGAATCGGGCCAATGGCTACTGCGCCACCCAGTCGGCTTAGCAATTTATAGGCTGTGTTGGCGGAACTCAAGTTCGGGAAGACCAAGACGTTCGCATCTTTGACCTGGCTAAAGGGATAGTGACGTTGCATCAGCTCGGTGACCACGGCAACATCCGCCTGCATTTCGCCATCAATCTGCAAGTTGGGGCGAGCACGCTTGACGATCTCCGTGGCCTCGCGCACGGTATCCGATTGGTGGTGGGGGGTGCTGCCAAAATTGGAGAAGCTGAGCATCGCAATGCGCGGATCAACATCAAATTCCTTCGCCAGATCGGCAGCGTTGAGCGCAATGGTGGCAAGCTGTTCAGCCGTTGGTTCGATAATCACAGTCGCATCTGTGAAAAAGTAAAGCCGATCCTGCACCAGCATCAGATAGACGCCACTAACCCACCGGCCCGGTTGCGCACCAACGGCTTGCAGTGCCGGTCGTAGTACTTCTGGATAGTTGTAGGTAAGCCCTGAAATAAATGCATCGGCTTCTCCCTGCTCCACCATCATTGAGCCGAAGTAGTTCGTTTGACGCATAATCTCACGCGCCAGCGTCAACGTGACCCCCTTGCGTTGCCGTCGTTCATGAAAAATTTCGGCAAAATGAATGCGCTTTTCACTCTGATTGGGATCGACGACTGTTGGCGTATAGGTTAAGCCCAATTCCTGACATTGGGCGCGAATCTGATCTTCCCGTCCCAATAGAATCGGCTTGGCAATGCCTTGTGTTTCGACGGCATAGGCCGCTCGAATAATCTTGGGGTGCTCACCTTCCGCATAGACGACCCGCTTGGGCGCCTTCTGCGCTTTGAGTTCCATACTGCGCATGACCTGGACACTTTTACCCATATGCGCCGCCAACTCATCCAGGTAGGCGGTCAGGTCAATCTGCTTGCGCGCCACACCACTCTCCATTGCAGCTTTGGCCACTGCCGGCGACACCCACATCAACACACGTGGATCAAGCGGTTTGGGGATCACATACTCTGGACCAAAGCGCAAGGTGTCTAGCCCATAGGCGCGCAGCACGCTATCGGGCACATCTTCCCGGGTTAAGGCTGCCAAGGCGTTGGCCGCGGCGATCTTCATCTCCATGTTGATCATGCGGGCATGGACATCCAGTGCGCCACGGAAGATAAAGGGAAAGCCCAACACATTGTTAACTTGGTTGGGATAGTCACTTCGCCCTGTGCCAAAGATAATGTCGGAACGGGCTGCCAGTGCTTCTTCATAGGTGATTTCCGGATCCGGGTTGGCCATCGCAAAGATGATCGGGTAGCGCGCCATGCTGCATACCATTTCACGTGTCACACAGTCAGCGACCGAAAGACCAATAAAGACATCAGCGCCACTCACGGCATCTTCCAGCGTGCGTTTGTCCGTCTCTACCGCCCAAGGCAATTTGAATTCGTTCATGCCCTGGGTGCGCCCTTCGTAAATAACCCCACGTGAGTCGCACATGATGATGTTGTCCTGCTTGGCGCCCAGCGCTACATAAAACTCGGCACAGGCAATACCAGCCGCACCGGCGCCATTAATGACAATGACAATCTCATCCATCTTTTTGCCCACAATTTCGACAGCATTGAGCAAACCGGCGCCAGAGATGATGGCCGTGCCATGTTGATCATCATGGAAAACAGGAATGTTGACAGTACGCTGCAGCTCGCGTTCAATGTGAAAACATTCGGGTGCTTTAATGTCTTCCAGATTGACGCCGCCAAAGGTCGGGGCAATCATTTGCACAAAGCGTACAATCTCTTGCGGATCGTGGCTATCGACTTCAATGTCAAAGACATCAATGTCGGCAAAACGCTTGAAGAGCACGGCTTTCCCTTCCATGACCGGCTTAGAGGCCAATGCCCCGCGGTCGCCCAAACCTAGAATTGCCGAGCCGTTGCTGATCACAGCGACCAGATTCCCTTTGGATGTGTAATCGTAGGCCAGCGCCGGCTCGTCAGCAATCGCCAACACAGGATGGGCCACGCCTGGAGAGTAGGCGAGTGATAGATCCTGTTGTGTTTCCATAGGCTTGGTTGCGACAATTTTGAGCTTGCCGGGGCGGTCATGTTTGTGATAATTCAACGCCGCCTGTTTTTGATCGATCATGGTCAACTCCTCTTACTTTGTATGAAAATTATTGGTCACTCAGCCACAAGCGCGCAGCAGTAGCTCACCAAATAAAATATTGGCAGAGTGCTAGCCCTGCTGTGACTAGTGGCGCGTGCCTGGAGCAGTTATCATTATTGTGCCAATACCAACGTTGCCCATTCGGTTGGATTATTATAGGTTGTGCGTTTGGGTGACGCCGATAGAACTGTTTCCTGGGCGGGAAAATCGGCGTCATTGTCGCTAATGCTTAGGTTAAATCCAAAACTTTGACCACCACTCAATTCGCCGGCGGTTACATCAAAGGTGGACCAGGGTAATAGCAACTCGACACGGTAGCCATCCGGTGTCGCCGCGACTGCGCCGGCTGCGGCTAGGGCTCCTTCTTTGTCAAGTGGCAACCACCGGTAGAAGAGGAGCTGATCTAAGTTGGGGCCAAAGCCAACACCGATCTGGTAGTCATCGGCATCAGCCACTGTTGCATCAAAATCCGCAGCAAGCGCTCGATCAAAGTGAATCTCCAGGCTGTCACCCTGCCACATGTCCGTACCCTCTGGCCCACTGCGGTAGCGGTCGTCGGTCACACGCACGGCCAGATAGAGCCCATCGCGTGACCAGGCCACCTGAAAGTCGCCGGCAAGATCTTGGCTGCCACTATAGTTGTTTGCCCCTTGCACCACAGTTCCAATAGGCTGCCAGGCGTCAGGCCAATCCCCAAAGTTGGCGTCGAGGGTGCGTTCGCCTACCGCTGGCGCGGTATAGATTCCGTGATCGGCGGGGCGATCACGTCGGGCTGTGACCACCGGCGTTGCTGTCAGCGTTGGCGTGAGTATTGGAATTGCCGCCGTTGTCGCAGTCGCGTTTTCTGTAGCCGTCGTTGCCACAGGGCCGGGCGCGGGTGGCGTCGCCCCTGGCAGCGCTAGTAGATTGAGCCACTGGCCGCTATCGTGTACAACAAGTAGTAACGGCTTCCACTCCGGGGCGCGGGCCTGGTTAAAGAGATTATCCTGACAAAACTCAACATCGCTGCTCTGCAGGATGAAGCCATGTTCAAAATTTTGTAAAAAGGCACAGAAGCCACGTTCTTGGTCCGTTGCCCAACCCAAGCGTTGAAATAATTCATCCCGCGCACCCCAGGCGTACCCAAAGCCGCGGATGGGCGCCTGCAGTCCTGGTGGCGGGTCACCCCGCGTGGGGAGCGGTTGATTGTCCCACTTTTCGTTAATGGGCATCCATGTGCCGTCATTAAAAAAGCTATAGGCGCGGTCGTTGTCGCTGCGCCAAAGCATGTCCCCCCGTTCAAAGGGTTCCCATGCCGACCAGACCAGACCGGCCTCGCTTGTCGCGCAGCCAAAGGGCGCTGCATTGGTAATGGCGACAAATTCGGCTGCCGGCTGATAGGCGCAACTTGCCATTGGCGTTGCCGTCGCCGGCAGCGTTGGCGCCGGTTGCGTCGCTGTGGCCGCCACGGTGGGCGCCGCTGCCGTGGCGGCGTTGGTTAAGGTCGCGTTTGCCTCCGCCCCTAGCGCTGTCGCTGTAGCTGTGGCGGGTGATGTTGCTGTAAAGGTTGGAATCGCGTCGCCGGCGACGACGACGGGCGTGGGCGTATCGCTGTTGCCATTGCCAACGCGGCTGCGAAAGGTCGAAAAGGCCATGCCGACGGCAAAGGCAAAGACTGCAATGGCCAATACCACAAGCACCCAAAGCCAGGGGCGACTGTCCCTGCCCGGTGGCGTCGACTCCTCGGGTAGAATCTCGAAATCGTCACCATTTGCCATAAAGTTCACCTCAACTGAGCAAATTGCTCCTACATTGTAACTATTCCGTCTCTGTCTACGTCCATGAGCTACAACCTAAAGTAACACGAAATAGCTTGAAATGCTAATTGTAGAGAAGAATAATTTATAGCTTACCACAGGCTGAGTTTCTTGGCTATATGGACAAGGAGGTAGGGGGATTTTAGGTTCTGGGAGGAATAAGGAGATGGTGGAGCAGCGCGCTGAAAATAGGCCAAGGTACTACCTGTATACAGGAACACGCTCAGTCCGCCCTCAGCGCACTGCTCCCTAGGTACAATGCACCCAAGCGGCAAGTAATTAATTTTACCGTGCCTAATTCTGAAGAACGTGCTGCTCTGACTTGACGTGGGGTGTCGCGATAAGGCTTGCTGTTTCCCGAATGATACGCTCTAATTCTCCGATCTGAATGGGTTTTGTAATAAAGTCATCCATACCGGCTGTATAAGCCTGCTCCTGATCTTCAGGGAGAGCGGCCGCGGTCATGGCAACAATGCGCACTTTGGGGTCAACTGTGGCTAGGTGACGGATCGCGCGCGTTGCGGTAATGCCATCCATTTCCGGCATTTGCATATCCATCAGAATTAGATCGTAAGCATGTTTCTGGACACGCGCCAACGCCTCTTGTCCATGATTGGCGATGTCGATGGTGTACCCCAGTCGTTGGAGGATGTGAAAGGCCACTTTCTGATTAAAAGAGTTATCTTCTACGAGTAAGATTGCTAAGGGATAATCACTGCCTAGGTTGCGGAGCAGGGAATGGTTGACATTCGCTTGAAGGTGTGTCGCAGTCTTGGCGGCAAAATGATGTGAAATCTGTTCATAAAGCGTCGATGGCTTGACTGGTTTCCAAAGATAAGAGGTGCGTTGCCACCTTTGCTGCGGTTGATGACTTTCGTCGCTGAGCATAGAGGTTAACAGAATAATCGGCAGCGCGCGGTGCCCGGGGAAGGCGCGCACTTTTTTGATCAACTGTTCAGCGGGCATGGCTGCGGATTGGGCATCAAATAGTGCTAAATCAAAGGGAGCGTTTTGCTGTAACAATACCTCAGCTTCGTCATAAGAGGCGGCGATATAGACTTTCATCTGCCACAGTTGCAGATAGTGGCGTAGCACAAGCTGGGTTGAGTGATGCGAATCGATAATTAAAACTCGGTGATCCCGCAGTAATTCGGTGGCAGTAGACGGCTGTTGCTCTTCTGCCATTTCCGCGCACAGAGCACGGATGGTAAAGTAGAAAGTTGACCCTGCATTGAGTTTGCTCTCTACCCATATCTCCCCGCCCATCAACTGGCAGAGATGTTTGCTAATTGCGAGTCCTAAGCCTGTGCCGCCGTAGCGCCGCGTTGTGCTGGCATCAACCTGGCTAAAGGACTCAAAGAGTCGCCCCTGGCGCTCAGCGGGTATGCCGATGCCGCTATCTCTCACTGCAAAGGTGAGCTGATAGGTTTTGGGCGCAATCGCGACGCTGTCGATGGAGATGAAGACTTCGCCTACCTCCGTAAACTTTACTGCATTGGCGACCAAGTTGGTCAGCACCTGGCGTAGTCGGTTCTGGTCACCGATGATGAACGGCGGTACCGTCGGCTTCACCAGGTAATTTAACTCTAGCCCTTTATCGGCCGCGGCACATGCCGTAACGTCGAGCACCTCATCCAAACAGTGGCGTAGATCGAACGGCTGTAGATCCAGTTCCATCTTGCCCGATTCGATCTTGGAAAAGTCCAAAATGTCGTTAATAATGGCCAAGAGGGTTTCGCCACTTTGGCGGAGTGTGCTGATAAAGTTTCGCTGCTGTGGCGTTAGGGAAGAATCGAGGAGGAGGTGGGCCATGCCAATTACACTGTTGAGCGGCGTACGGATTTCATGGCTCATGTGGGCTAGAAAACGGCTCTTGGCCTGGCTAGCTGCTTCAGCGTTCTGACGCGCCTGCCGTAGATCGGAGACCAACGACTCGCCATAGAGGGCACTGCTCAAGTACATGTGCAGGGCGTCAGCCGATGCCCACGGCAGTGTCTCCATTTCAAAGAGAACATAACCAAGCTGTCGTTCGATCAGATGGAGTGGTTGCACGAGAAGACTAAAGCGTTGGTCAGTGGGTAGCTGCGTGGTTGGTACAACTGTAGCTGTTGAAAAGAGCGCAGGTGGATGTTCGGCTAGCTCAACAGCTTGTGCTTTGACCTTATCTCTCTCAAACGCAACCAATAAGTGCGCCTGCTCTGGAACTTTTTGCAGTGCCGACAAAACCGTGGCGTTTGCTTCATAGCGTACAATCAGACAGCGCTTAATACCCAATTTAGTAAAATCTTGGGCGATTAAATGTCTTAATGTAGCCTGATCAAAGGTCGTCATTAGGCGTCGGCCTACATGTTCAACAGCTCGTGCTGCCCGTTGTGTGCGCAATTGGCTAAGTCCAATACGCTGTTGCAGCGTTTGACTGAGGGCGATGCACCCCTGTTGAATCATATAACGCAATGTTTCTAGTGCTTCCGCAGTTGTCGTTTGGGGTGCAAGGAAGTTGTAGAGCAGCCCCAAAATGCGTTGCCACTGATCAATACTAATGTGTAACGGCTGTGTCTCTTCAAAAAGCTCTCGCAATGCGCCCAAGAAGGGGGGCTCGCCCATACCACTAGGCGTTGCTATATCTATGCTCTGTTCCAATGCGGTGACAACTTGTTCGATTTGGCTCTGACAAGGTACTACAGCTAATCCCCCGGTAAGTTCGATCAAAATCGTGGCGATCAATTGTTGCCGGCGGCCCAGTGTTGCCGTAGAGCGCGCTGGCTCTCCTTGTATGGTAGGTTTCGCCTCTGCACATTGGTGTGTCTTGGCTTCGACTGGGGGTGTTATACAGCCACAAGAGGTGCGCAAAATCAACTCGGTGGGTAGCTTAGTGTAGGCAGAAGCTTGTCGCCCCGCAAGCCGGTCCAAAAGTAGGGTAAGCGCTTGTTTGCCGAGTTCGGCAATCGGTTGGCGGACTGTCGTGATGGCCGGTGATGCGAACGTTGCTAACTGCATATTGTCAAAGCCGACCACGGCAATCTGGTCAGGCACGTCTATGCCCTTTGCGGTTAACAGCTCAATCACCCCAAGGGCCATAAGATCGTTGGCGGCGACGATTGCGTCGAGTTTACCGTCGGTTTGCTCCAGTAACCTTTCTGCGGCGCAACTGCCGGAGTTCATCTCCCAATCACCTTCTACATACAACTCTAGGTCCAATGGAATTGCATGATCACGCAGCACACGGCAGTAGGCGGCATAGCGCTCTTGTGCATCTAAGTTACCGCGCTTGCCACCCACAAAGGCAATGCGTCTGCACTGATGCGCAGAGATCAAGTGGCTGACGACATTATACATCCCTTGTGAATTGTCTACGGTGAGATGAATAATCCCTTCCAGCGGAATAGGGGCCGCAATCACGACAACGGGCAGCGGCATAAATTGTTGCACCCAGACTTGCTGCTCGGCCAATGTGAGATCAGAGATAATATTGCCGGTGATGATCAAGCCATCAAACAAGTGCGGATCAACCAACTGATAAATCAGGTTGGCCGCCGTCGCCTGCGGATCGGCTGACCCTAGCGTAGAGCCAGTGAAACAGAAGACATTGACATCCCGTTCCACTGCCAGTGTGTGGATGCTGTTCCAAAGTCCGTCGCCGTAGATGCTTGCCATATCGTCGGTCAAGAACGCAACCGTTGGTCGGCCCGTTGTCTGATGAAATATCCCCTTAGGCGAGACTAGTGCTTCTTGTTGTATGACTTTGGGGTTATCGTCGGCTGTAAGACGCTTTTGCGGTGATTGGCGCATTTGGCTCTTTCTTCTCTCATCTATACCACACTGTTATATAGGTATATGCTATCATGCTCAAGGTCTGCTTTCCTCTGACAAAAGGTGGAAATACCAAGAGCAGAAGATGGGCGTTTGGGTGGTGTATCACACGCGGCGCAAAAGTGGGCGAATTCCATTACATTTGATAAAATTTCCTTATCCATTCTGCAAGTGCCAAATCCAAACCAAGCGGAGAAAACGCAATGAGCAAGACCCATAAAATCACCCTATCTGAAAATGAAATTCCCGAACATTGGTACAATATTGCTGCCGATATGCCGAACAAGCCGTTACCCCCATTGCACCCTGCCACCCATGAACCCATCGGCCCTGATGCCCTGGCGCCACTTTTTCCTATGGAGTTGATCAAACAGGAAGTTTCGCAGGAGCGCTGGGTGGAGATCCCCGAAGAGGTGCGCGATGTCTATAAACTGTGGCGACCAACCCCGCTCTATCGCGCCCATAATCTGGAAAAGGCGCTGGATACACCAGCCAAAATTTACTATAAGTATGAAGGTGTTAGCCCCGCCGGCTCGCACAAGCCGAACACAGCAGTGCCCCAAGCCTACTATAACAAGCAAGAAGGGGTCACGCGCATCATTACCGAAACGGGCGCTGGTCAATGGGGCAGTGCGCTCAGCTTTGCCTGTAAAATTTTTGGGATTGCTTGCGAAGTCTATATGGTGAAGATCAGCTATGAACAGAAGCCTTATCGCAAGCTGATGATGAATACTTGGGGCGCCGACGTCTATGCCTCGCCATCGGATCGCACCCAGGCTGGGCGGAAGATTCTGGCTGAGGATCCCGATTCACCGGGCAGTTTGGGGATTGCAATTTCGGAGGCCGTCGAAGTCGCCGCCACCAATGATGATGCCAAATACTCGCTGGGCAGTGTGCTCAACCATGTGCTCATGCATCAGACGGTGATTGGCCAGGAGGCGCTGTTGCAAATGGAAAAGGCAGGTGATCTGCCGGATGTGGTCATCGCCCCGTTTGGCGGCGGTTCAAATTTTGCGGGTCTCTCCTTTCCCTTCTTGCGTCTGAATCTCACCGAAGGCAAGCAGATCCGCTGTTTGGCCAGCGAGCCAACGTCGGCGCCGAAGTTAACCCGTGGCGTCTTCCGCTATGACTTTGGCGATACGGTGGGCATGACGCCTTTGTTGCCGATGTACACACTGGGCCATAACTTTGTGCCGGCCAAAATCCATGCCGGCGGTCTACGCTATCATGGCGCAGGCGTCCTGGTCAGCCAACTGCTCAAGGATCAACTGATTGAAGCGCAGGCCATTGACCAGATCGAGAGCTTTGAGGCGGGCGTCCTCTTTGCCCGCACCGAAGGCGTCATCCCGGCGCCGGAAGCCAACCACGGCATTGCTTCCGCCATTCGCGAAGCCAACCAGGCCAAGGAAGAAGGCGTCGCCCGCACCATTTTGTTTAATCTGTGTGGTCATGGCCACTTTGATCTGGCCGCCTATGAAGCCTACTTTGCCGGCAAACTCCAGCGTCACGAAATGACCCAGGCCGAGGTCGATGCCGCGGTTGCCCAGATCGACACACCGGCCATTCCGGCATAGTGCTGGCTATTACCCCCTGCGTCGCCCCCTATTCATTGCCCCGCCGAAACACCTAAAGTCAGGCGTCCCTACTCGGGCGGGGCAATGCCAAAAAAACAATAACAAAGGGCCTCAGTCAACTTGTTACTTTCCCTGTCCCCCTTGCTCTCTTGTATCAATATCCCCAGCATAGCTGAGCGCCTCGCGGCCCCGCTCATTGGTGCGAATGCGAATGACATCCTCCACCGGGTAGATAAAGATTAACCCATCCCCAACCTGGCCGGTGTAGGCGGCTTGCCGGATCGTCTCTATGGTCTTCTCAACATTGTGGTCACTCAGCACAATATTGAGTTGGAAACGAGGTAGCATATCTACTTTATAGGTGCCGGTGCGCCAGGCCATCGTAATGCCGCCTTGTCGGCCATGGCCATGCACCTCAAAAACGTTCATCCCCACAATGCCGATGTCATACAGTGCCTTTTTGACATCCTCAAATTTCTCTTCACGGATAAAGGCTTCAATCTTTTTGGTCATTATATCCTCCCTTGGGCCGCTGCCTACATCATCGTCCGAATGTTCGGGTGTGCGCCTTGCCAGTAGCCGCGCGAGCCCATCTCGGGAATGTCCAGACCTAGAATTTCTGCGGCGGGGTCGCTGCGCAAGATACCAAAACCGTTGAGCAGACGGAAGAACAGATAGGAAAGGCCAAAGGCAAAGACCAAGATTGCCGCCACCTCCGCCACCTGCGCCACCAACTGCCCGATCCCGCCGCCGTAAAAGAGCCCAATCACCGCGCTGTCCATTCCATTCCATGCGGCTGTATCTGGGTTGCCTGCCGCAAAGAGGCCAACGGCAAGTAGGCCCCAGAGGCCATTGGCAAAGTGAACCGGCACCGCGCCCACCGGGTCGTCAATCCCCGCCTTTTCCAGCCAGGCCGATACCAAACAGACCAGTACGCCTGCAACCAGACCGATGACGACCGCCGCCCACGAGGTGACAAAAGCACAGGGCGCCGTGATCGCGACCAAACCGGCCAGCACGCCGTTAACCGACATGGCAGGATCAGGTCGTTTGATGGGCCCAAACCACCACATGTAACACATGGCGCTCATGCCGCTGGCCGCACCCGCCAAGAGGGTATTGACCGCAGCCACAGCGACGAGATTGATCAACGCCCCCTGAATGCCAAGGGTGGAGCCCGGATTAAACCCAAACCAGCCAAAGAAGAGGATGATCGTGCCCAGTACACCCATGGGGATGTCATGGCCGGGAATGGCGTTGGCGGTGCCATCTTTGTTAAAGCGGCCAAGGCGTGGCCCAATGACGATGGCCAGCGCCAGCCCAACCGCGCCGCCGGTCATGTGGACAACGCCGGAGCCGGCAAAGTCCACCGAACCATTGCCCAAACCCAGGGTGCGCCCCAAGTTGGCCAACCAGCCGCCGCCCCAGACCCAATTGCCAATCAGCGGGTAGATCAACATGCTGACCCAGAAGCCCATACAGATAAAACCGGTGAAACGAAGCCGTTCTGCACCGGAGCCGGTGGGAATGGTGGCGGCTGTATCCATAAAGACCATCTGAAAGAGAAAGAAAGCAAAGATGCCGGCCAAGCTCAGGTTGATGCCATGCAGAAAGAAGCCGGAGAGTCCCAAAATGCCCCATTGGCCGAAATGCAAGCCGCTGGAGAGCGAATCGCCCCAAGCGCCCAACGTGGTGGGCGAGAAGGCCCAGGATGCTGACGCCTGCCTGGCGCTCTTGGTTGTCTCGCCATAAGTGTAATTAACTGCGCCAAATTGAAAGGCAAAGCCACAGATCCAGTAGCCGATGGCGCCAATGCAGAAGACCATCATATTCATCATCATGGTGTGCGCCACATTTTTGGCGCGGGTAAAGCCCGTTTCCACCAATGCAAAACCGGCTTGCATGAAGAAAACCATGAAGCCGGCTAAAAGTAACCATAGTATATTCGCGTTGACCGTTAGCACATCAACGCTTGTTTTAAGCTCTTCCATAACACATATCCTTTGTTAACCTCGCTTTACCTGCAAAAGCGACCCTTTTGCACCACTCCTTTGGGACGGTAGGGTGCAAGCCACCCGGTGGGTGGGCAAAGCAGCGGCCCGACTGCTTCACTTTCCATTGATTCAGTTGTAGTCAAGAGGGCGCCTTGTAAATGGCGGCTACGGTGATTTCAATCGATAACAATCCTCCACATCTTCATTGCTTTAGGCAAATAGCCTAGTTTGACCCGCTAGGATCAAGCATATTCCTCCTGGAACTACTCCTGCATCAGCGAGATTGAACAAACTTGAATTGGATCTGATTGTGCAAAATGTATACTTGTAGCGTCTATTGCGTTTGCCAAGCCCCAAACGGATTAGTCACCCAGCTGTTTATGCTGTCGTTCTGCAATCAACGCTGCCGCCCAAGCTGCAGCTTGGGGTGATAGGGGCGGTTTGGGCGGTTGGCTATAATCGATCTGCAAGTCATAGCGCCCCCGAACATAGGCAGTCTGTACTGTTTCCCCGATATCTAACAGAACTGGCGGATCGGGTCGCACCAATGGGATCGAGATCACCGGTAGCGAATCACGAACTTGGATCGGCCAAACATCGACGGTAGGACGTCTGTTGGCATCACTGACAACGATCAGATAATCACAGGATGGCAAATCCCCTTCCAAGGGCATGCGTTTCCATCTACGCAATAGATCGATTTCAACCAGATGAACCGAGGATTCGAGATACTTGGCGCGTTTTTTAAGATACTTCTTTCGTCCTTCGCCAGGGCGTTTGTTGATAGGGGAAAGCAATTCGATCACTGCGACCACGCTTGCGCGTTCTCGATGGACGACCTGCACTCGCGCAAGTCGTCGCTCGATTGGCATGGGAATGTATAACTGTAAAGGCGCCGCGGCAACAGCTTCTGTGCGTGTGCTTCTCTGGGGGGCGCTTTCTGGCTTGCGCACAGTGACATCCGGGATTGCAGCATTTTTCCCGCTTTCGCCTTCGCCATTGCCACCATTGGCGCCAAAATCAATATAATCGATCACAAGCTCTGTTTCTAAACTGGCAATATAAGTAGGCGCTAGTTGCGCTGTTAGCTGATCCGCCCAAATGGTGATCAAACGTGTGTGGAGACCATGCCAGATTTCTGGGGCTTCCAGATAGGGATCCATGCCTGGAAAGGGTGATGCAATCATAGCGCGCTCCTTTGCAAACAAAAGTTCTAACTTGAGTTTACCATAAGAAGCCGCTTGGCTCAATAATAGAAAGCAGGCTCCGCCCTAGAGCGGAGCCTGCTTGTTAGCAACCTACGGTTTGCTCTCTCTTACAAATCGACGCCATGTGCCCCCTTGGTGATAATAATGGGGTCGCGTTCGGTGATAATGATGGTGTGTTCATATTGCGCCGTTAACTGACCTGGTTGGGTTGCCAACGTCCAGCCATCGCCCTGTTCTACGGCCATGTGTGCACCGGTCGAGAGGAAGGGTTCCAAGGTGAGCACCATGCCCTTTTGCAAGCGCCGACGATCCTTGCTGCGGGTGTAATCAGGCACATATTCAGGTGCCTCGTGAATATGACGCCCAACACCATGGCCGCACAGATTCTCAATGACGGTAAAGCCCTCTTTACGGGCAACCTTTTCAATGGCCTGTTGCATATCAGCCATGCGATTGCCCGCCTTGGCCATTTTCAAGGCGGCGCGCAAAGCGGCTTGTGCGGCGGCACAGAGCTTTTCTGCCGTGGGGGAGACCGCGCCAACCGGGATGCTTGCCCCTGTATCGGCCACATAACCATTGAGGATCGCAGAGACATCAATATTGACCAGATCGCCATCGCAAATCCTACGTGGGCCAGGGATGGCATGAGCCGCCTCTTCGTTAATGCTGATACAAGTCGCGGCCGGATAGTCGTAAAAGTGGATGGGGGCAGACTTGGCACCATAACGTTCAAGCACTTGGCGACCAATGGCATCGAGTTCAGCCGTGGTCATGCCGACTTGTAGGGCAGCCTGCATGGCCCGCAGCGCTGCAACCACAACCTGACCTATACGCTGCAACTGGCGAATATCTTCCTCAGATTGAATAGACATAAACAGATTCCCTTTTAAAAGATAGCGCGGCTCATCTGGATCTCATGTGGTTGATCCCTATCTGTTGACGGAAGCGTCAAGTGCGAATATGATACGGAAGAACGCGCCGCATGTTCTTCTGGCCAAGTTATTTCAACCACCCGCTGCCTACCGCGATTCCTGCCGCACCACCCGCCGCTAACAAGCCGCCTATCAACTTGCGCTTCCCAAATAAGCCAAATAACGCGCCAAGCCCAAGAACAGCTACGCTCAGACCGATCGTGGTTTTCCGCACGATTTGCTCAGCCTGCTCCGGCGATTGCTCTGCTTCGACCAATTTCCATTTGAGAATAACGCCCCCGTCCACTATCGGCAGCGGGGTTAAGCTGCCCAACAAAACGTAGCTGTGAGCAACTAGCGAGGCTCCGGCCAGTTCGTGGCTGGTCGATCCGCGCGCAGTACGCCGCCACCACAGCAAACTCAACATGGAACAGACCAGGCTAAAAACGGGGCCACCCAATGCGCGCTGGATATGCGTCTTGGGTGGGACCGTATTGTTCCGATAAAGCGTACGGGGCATCCCGCCATACAGCAAAATCTCATCCATCGGCGCGCCAGCCATCCGGGCGCTGACTGTGTGCGCCAGCGCGTGACCGACATCGGCCACCAGGGTGACCGGCATTGCCAGCAACGCCACGCCTAGTCTCTGGCGCCAGGAAAGTTGCGGTCGCCGTCGGCCAGCAGCCCAGGTCAGAAAACCGAACAACAGGATAGGAATCGGCCAGAAACCGGGTTTTACCACGACAGGCACCCCGTTGAAATGAAAGAGAGCATTTTCTGAAGCAAGAACAAATGGTTCTTGATTTTGCGATTGCATAGACAATCCTCCAGCGCATCCCAAAACAACCGAAGTTAGTCCGCTGACGCCGCTTGCCCTTCGGCATCGGTCAACAGAAAATACTCCATCGCATCGGAGAGTGCAATCCAACTGGCTTCAATGATATTGGTGCTGGCCCCCACCATGGTCCAACTGCGTTCGCCATTGGTGCTGTCGATGAGGACGCGCACCACCGCTCCCGTGCCGCTCTCGCTGTTGAGAATGCGGACTTTGTAATCTTTCAGGTGCACCATCTCCAGGCGTGGGTAGAACTTCTGGATGGCCTTACGCAACGCCAGGTTGAGCGCGTTTACGGGGCCATTGCCCTCGGCAACTTCATGAAAGATTTCATCACCGACCTTGACCTTGACCGTCGCTTCGGAAAAGAGCCCCCGACCGGCGCGGTGTTCTACATTGGCCGTATAGTCAATCAATTCATAAGGCGGAACATAATCTTTGCGTTGGCGCCGCAGCAGGAGATTGACACTTGCTTCGGCGCTTTCAAAAGCAAAACCGGCATTTTCCATCTCCTTGATCTGTTGCAAAACCGAGCGTTCTTCTTCGCGCGTCAAGCCCTCCAGCCCAAACTCGCGGCGTTTGACGGCAATGTTATCCTTCCCACTCAACTCACTGACCAAAACGCGCGTTTCGTTGCCCACCAGTACCGGATCAATATGCTGGTAGCTCATGGTGTACTTGACCACAGCGTTGACATGGGTGCCACCTTTGTGGGCAAAAGCGCTGCTGCCGACAAAGGGCTGATGGATGTCCGGACTCAGGTTGGCCAACTCGCTGACATAGTGGCTCAAGTCGGTCAGTTGGGGCAACTTTTCGGGCGCAACCAAAGCATAGCCCATTTTGAGCTGAATATCAGGGATAATGCTCACCATGTTGGCATTGCCGCAGCGTTCGCCATAGCCGTTGATGGTGCCTTGGACATGGCTACAGCCCCGGCGTACAGCTTCTAGCGTATTGGCTACGCCCGTCTCACTGTCATTATGGGCGTGAATACCAAGCTGCACCGGTTGCATCGCGGCATTAGGCGCTTTGAAGTTGGGGGCGAGAATAGGAATCTCGGTCTGTACTGCCTCGACGGCTTCCGCGATCTGCCAGGGCAGGCTGCCGCCGTTGGTATCGCAAAGCACAACGCTGCTGGCGCCGCCAACGACGGCAGCCTGCAATGTGGCTAATGCATACTCTGGGTTGGCGCGGTAGCCATCAAAAAAGTGTTCGGCATCATAGATGACTTCGCGTCCTTGAGCTTTAAGATAGCGCACCGATTCCCGGATCATGCGCAGGTTTTCTTCCAGCGTCGTGCGCAGCACTTCCGTGACATGTAAATCCCAACTCTTGCCAAAGATCGTCACCACGGGTGTGTTTGCCTCAATCAAAAGCTGAATCTGTGGGTCGTCCGCCGGGTCTATGTCGGCGCGACAGGTGGAGCCAAAGGCGGCAATCTTGGCCTGTGCAAGCTGTAATTCTTGCTGGGCGCGTTCAAAGAACTCCATATCCTTGGGGTTTGAACCGGGCCAACCCCCTTCAATATAGTTCATACCAAATTCATCTAGGCGTTGCGCAATGCGCAATTTATCATCACAGCTTAACGACACCCCTTCCCCTTGGGTGCCATCACGCAGAGTTGTATCATAGAGGGTGATCTTCGTCATAACTTTATCTCATGCTTGTAGGTATTTATTTTAGTATCCATACAGCGGTTGTATGGTAGATAAGTAAATCGGGAAATCAGTAGATAGGTATAACGACGAATCCCTGCCTACATCCCTATCTACCTATCTACCGATTTCCCTATCTACTTGCTTCCGGCTTGCCCAGGTTAGGCAACAATGTCCGCGATACTGTCGAATACCTTATCTGGCCAAATGCCGCGCGCTAGATCTTCTTTACGGAAGCGGCCTGTCTTCACCAGCCACCCTTTCATGCCAATCAACTGGGCGCCGCGCACATCGCTCTCAACATCATCGCCGACCATGGCGACCTTGCTGGGCTCAATGCCCAGGTCATCGAGCACCAGGCGGAAGTACGCTTTGCTTGGCTTGCCAACCACTTCTGCGCGTAATTCTGCGGCATATTCAAGGGCAACCACAAAAGCGCCGGCATCCAGATAGATGCCATCCTCGGTGCGCCACGTGCGTTTTTTGTGCAGCGCAATCAATTTGGCGCCATTGAGGATCGCTCGGAGCGCACGGTTCAGTCGCGGAAAGGTAAAGCTCGCCCCCATGTCGCCCATGACGACATATTCTGGGTTCTCCTCATCAATGTCCAGCCCATTAAACTCAAGGAGCGCATCGGGCAGGAGCAGCGGATAAAAGCTCTTCGCTTCCTGTTCCTGAAGATAGCGGGCGGCCGCATAAGTTGCGGTGTAAAGCTCCTCCAGTTGGATGGTAAACCCCATGGCTCGCAACCGTTCGGCCAGGGTATGACGACAGTGGATCGTTGTGTTTGTGATAAAGCGGTGGGGAATGCCCCGGGCGCGCAGCGCATGTAACGCTTCGGGCGCGCCCGGAATCACCTCATTGCCACGAATTAGAACGCCTTCAATATCAATTAACAGCCCCTCAAGTGAGGACAGGTGGTCAGTCACAGTAAAACCTTTGGTTTGTAGTTAGCCAACATTTTGGAGACCGGCAGCAATGCCGTTGACTGAAAGCGAGAGCGCAGCCCGCAGCCGCTCGGCATCGCTTTCAGTAGATTGACTACGCAGGCGGCGCAGCAACTCAACCTGAATAAAGTTGAGCGGATCAACATAGGGGTTGCGCAAGCGAATACTGCGTTGCAGCCACTGCTCATTGGTCAAAAGCTCTTTTTGTTCGGTAATCTGCAAGATCATGGTGCGGGTATACTCAAATTCAGCTGCAATATCAGCGTAAACGTCGCTTTGTAAAGCCGGTGTGGTTAGATTGGCATAGCAGTGCGCAATGGCCATGTCAGCCTTACTTAGGCCTACCTGAACATTGTCGAGCACCGTGCGAAAGAAGGGCCAGCCCTTGTACATCTCTTGCAGCACGCCCAGTTGGGCCTCTGCACTCGTCGATTCGTCCTGCACTGTGACCCAATCCTGGAGCGCGGTACCCACACCATACCAACTGGGTAAGTTGACCCGTGATTGGGTCCACGCAAAGACCCAGGGGATTGCCCGCAGATCACTGATCGCGGCAGTTTGTTTACGCCGTGACGGACGGGAGCCGATGTTGAGCAGATCGACGTGATCGATGGGGGTTGCTTCATGAAAATATTGAAGAAAGGTGGGCCGATCAACCAGGCTGCGATATTTGGCAAAGGCGCTTTGGCTAAGCGTTTCCATCACAGTGGCCCAAAGCTGCTCCTGTGGATAGACTGGACGCTGCCCGCTGGTCAAGAGGATCGCGTTGACAACCTGCTCTAGGTGCCGATGGGCAACGTTGGGATCATCGTACCGACTGCTGACCACTTCGCCTTGTTCCGTAATGCGGATGCGCCCGCGTACAGACTCGGGCGGTTGCGCCAAGATGGCCCGGTTGGCCGGACCGCCGCCCCGCCCCAATGTGCCGCCGCGGCCATGAAAGAGGGTGAGCTGAATTTGATATTCATCACAGACCTTGGCCAGATTGCGCTGCGCCTGGAAGAGCATCCAGTTGGCGCGCAGATAGCCGCCATCTTTGTTCGAGTCGCTATAGCCGATCATGATCTGTTGGCGGTTGCCCCGCGCCGCCAAATGGCGGCGGTAGGCTGGATCATTAAAGAGATCGGTCATAATCCGGGGGGCAGCCAGCAGATCATCGACGGTTTCAAAGAGGGGCGTGACATCGATCTCGCCAAAGAGATCAGCGTCGTGTGCCAGCAGCACTACCTCTAATACGTTGCTGACCTGGGTGGTCATACTGATGATGTAGGTCTGAATGCTCTCCGGCCCTACTTCCTCGCGGGCGCGGCGGATCAGCCGGAAGAGCCCTACGGTTTGATTGGTCTCTTCGGAAAAGTCTAACCGCGCGGTTAGCGGTCGCTCGCTCTGGATCTCCCGTTGCAACAGGCTAACGCGCTCGGCTTCCGGTAAATCTCTGTAATTTATTGTGAGGCCATAGCGCGCCAGAATTTCATGCATCGCGCTACGATGACGGTCGGCATGTTGACGAATGTCCAAGGTGGCCAGATGAAAGCCAAAGACTTCCACGCTGCGGATGAGACTCGCCAACCGCCCCCGCGCCAGCCGTTCCCCTTGATGGGCGCAAAGGCTATCGCGAATCAGATAAAGGTCGTGGAGAAACTCTTGTGCATCTTGGTAGGCGCGCGGGTTTCCTGGTGTGCCATTGGTTGCGCGCTGATTCCAGGGGATTTCATTTTCCGCCCGGGTGGCGCGCAGCCGGCGAAACATCATGATCAGCTTCTGGCGGTAGGGTTCCAGCCGGAAGCGCTGCAATACCTCATGTTCAGCCGGCGGCACCAGCGTGAAATCATATTCGATACTGTCCAGCAGTTCTTGGCTAAATTTGACACGCGTGAGCGCCGGGCTCAGGTGGTGATAAAGGGCATCGGTCTCAATGTTATAGAGCTTGAGGATTGTCTCTTTCTGCTCGCGCAGCGTCTCTTCGGTGATATTCAGCGTTACAAAGGGATTGCCGTCACGGTCGCCGCCAATCCAGGAGCCATAGCGGAGAAAGACAGGTACGGTAAATTCTTCACTGGGATAATATTCTGCTAACGCTCGTTCCAATTCCTGATGAATGCGCGGCACCAGATGGAAGAGCGTGGTCTCGTAATAATAGAGCCCTTCGCGCACCTCGTCCAAGACGGTGGGTTTGCGATCGCGCGTCTCATCGCTCTGCCAGAGCAAGACAATGTTTTCGCGGATGCGCTGGACAATCGCATCTTCTTCAGTCGGCAGCAACGCGCGGTAATTGAGCGCATAGAGATCGTCAGCAATGTTTTTTAGTTTGAGCAGAATGGTGCGCCGTTTGGATTCAGTGGGGTGGGCCGTCAGCACCGGCATGATAAAAAGGTCGTGTAATATGGCGCGGATTGCGTCGGCCGACAATCCCTCTTCCTTTAGGCGGCGCACAGCATTGGCGATCGTTTCGGACATAGGTGTATTTTGTTGATGGGCAAAGAGTTCCCGCTCGCGCAACACATGGACGCGCTGTTGTTCTTCGGCCAGATTCACCAACTGGAAATAAGTGGTAAAAGCTTTAAGCACAGCATAGGCTTTGGGCATGTCCTCCATTAACGTGGGGACAAGCGCTTCTTCAATTGCGCGCAAACTATCAAGTTCACCGCTGCGCCAGCGTTTAGAAAGATCGCGAATTTCTTCTTCCAGGTCAAAAATGGCCTGACCTTCTTGTTCAATAATGGTTTCACCGAGCAGATTGCCTAAAAAGCGAATCGTGGAACGGAGTCGGTCTTGTGGGTCGATGATCATGGGATTGGTGACTAGTGATTGGTTGATTGGTAATTGGTTGATTGGTGATTGCGCGCCCCAAGAGCCCCATGCAATCACCAATCAACCAATTACCTACTTTAATAGTTTTTCTACCACCAGATCGCCCATGACCTGGGTGCCGACAACTTCTGTGCCGGTATGTGCAATATCAGGCGTGCGGACGCCTTCGTTCAAGACCGCGTCAACGGCGGTTTCAATGGCGTCGGCCTCGGCGTTGAGACCAAGACTGTGGCGCAAGAGCATGGCGCAGCTCACAATCGTCGCTAACGGGTTGGCAATGCCTTTGCCGGCAATGTCCGGCGCGCTGCCGTGGATTGGCTCATAGAGGCCCAATGGGAGATTTTGGCTGTTGTAGAGATCACCCAAGCTCGCCGAGGGCAACATTCCCATAGAGCCGGCCAACATCGCAGCTTCGTCGGTGAGGATGTCACCAAAGATGTTGCCGGCCACAATGACATCAAAGCTGGCCGGTCGGCGGATTAGATGCATAGCCATGGCGTCAACCAGGACGTGCTCGACCGCTAATTCTGGATAATCGGCCAGAACCTCGGTCGCCACCCGGCGCCAGAGCCGGCTGGAGGCCATGACGTTGGCTTTGTCGACGCTGGCCAACTTCTTGCTGCGGCCCATGGCGGTCTCGGCGGCCAAGCGCACGACGCGCTCAATCTCTGGCCGTGTGTACAGTTCGGTGTCAAAGGCTTCGTAGCCCTCATCTCCCGCCTCCTTTTTGGGGCCAAAGTAGAGACCGCCGGTCAGCTCGCGGATGACCAACATGTCAACGCCCTGCAAGACCTCTTCTTTAAGGGTGCTGGCGCTAAGCAATTGGGGATGCAGCTTCACCGGGCGCAGATTGGCAAAGAGGTTGAGCGCCTTGCGCAGGGCCAATAGCCCACGCTCTGGGCGATCCGGCGCGCTGGGATTATCCCATTTGGGGCCGCCCACCGCGCCCAGCAAAATGGCATCGGCGCGCTTACAAGCTGCCACCGTCTCATCGGGTAGGCTTGTGCCCAACTCATCAATCGCGCGGCCACCCATCATTTGGTCAGAGAACTCAAAGTCATGGCTAAATTTTTGCGCAACCACGCTTAATACTTTGCGTGCTTCAGCAGTAACTTCCGGGCCGATCCCATCACCACCTAGAACAACAATTTTGGCGTTCATATGATTATGTGCTTTCTACGAAGTTGGCTCATACAGGTATGCGGCTGAAATTGCTATTTTTTTCTCTCTGGCAAACGGTGCAATTTCAGTTTGCCGCCCATATGAGCAACGAATTTAAAGGAGGACAATGTTACATTAGTACGCCGGTTGTCCCTCATGGGCGGCAATAGCATCGTCTTTGGACTGAAGATAGCCCAAGTCGTCAAGCCCATCCAGCAAACAGATCTTGCGGAAGGAATCAATCTCAAATTTGTGTTGCTGGCCATCGGGTAGGGTGACCCTCTGATTTTTTAGGTCGATGGTGATCTGCACCTCGGGATCTTCTTCGACCAGATCCAGCAGCATGTTGACGGTTTCCTCCGGCAGCGGCACCGGCAACAGTCCGTTCTTTAAACTGTTGTTATAGAAAATATCGGCAAAACTGGGCGCGATCACCGCCTGGAAACCATATTCGGTTAGTGCCCATACGGCATGTTCACGACTGGAGCCGCTGCCAAAGTTACGCCCGGCAATGAGCACCTTGGCGTCCTGATATTCTGGTTGGTTGAGCACAAAATCGGGCTTGGGGCTGCCGTCGGCGTTGTAGCGCCAACTGGAGAAGAGCCCATCGCCCATACCCTCTTTCGTCACCGCCGTGAGAAAGCGCGCAGGAATGACCTGATCAGTATCTACATTTTCCACGCGCAGCGGCACCGCGGTGGAATTTAGCGTTTTAAATGGTTGCATAACTTTTATCCTCTAGCATTCAATTGCGTTTAAGCGGTTAAGACCGCATACATTTCGTCATGTTCAAGCCAGGCTAAATCAAAGTCGCCAAGCGAAACTTGCACCGGCGCTGTTGGCAGATCAGGATCATTGAGATAAACAACGTGAGCATCAATGCCAGCGACAACAATAGCGTGGTCAAGATTTCGCTTCCAGTAGGGTAATTCACCTGTTCTGACAAACGCTATACAAGGTTGTCCAGCCAACAAATGCTTGCGTAATGCTTCAATATTTCCTTGCTGGTATACCACACGAATTCCAAGTTGTTCTAGATTGCGGATTTTGGACGATGGCGTGCCAAAATTATCCTTGATCTCTAATATCCTTAGCAGTCGTTTATAAGCAGTACGTAAACCGATAAAGTTCAAAACTATCGCCGCACAAGCCGCCAGACACTCGCCATCATTATGCTGCTGAACATGCTCAATCTCAAGAAATGGAGCAGGCATACCTTATCTCTTATTCATCATCTTCGGGTAATTGTGCCATTTTTGCGCGTGGCAAGTGTTTTGGTATAAACTCTTCCGGTACTGTCTGACATGGCTGATAGGGAGGTAAATCTTTTACCATTTCTAAGGCACAACGGGTAATTTGCTCACTACGCACTGCCGTATTATCCATCTGGCCACTATGTACATCCACATTGACGACCCCAGCCACCCCGACATCACCAACGCGCGAATTGGTTAAAATGGCCGGCACCCGCCACACTGCGCGCCCTCCATCAACGACCAAGGTCGGCGGATCGGCGTGCATCATATAGCTGACATACTCCAGCAGCCAACGGTTGACCTTGCGCCGCGCCTCTTCCGCCGTGACCTTGATCTCAATTGATTGTTTAATGTCAATCTCTAATAAACCACGTTCCGGGATCATCACATCTTCAAGCAGAATCGCCATGGTCTACCCCCAAGCAATTTACGACTTGCGATTTCAGATTTATGCCGAACTCTAGCGGACTTTGGACGTATCGTAAATCGCGTAAATCAAACGCTCATATGGGCGACAAACTGAAATTGCACCATTTCCCAGAGAGAAAAATGGCAATTTCAGTCGCATACCTATATGAGCCAAATCAAAAATCGTAAATCCCAAATCATAGCAGATCGCGTACATCCACCACTTTGCCGTTGACCGCCGCCGCGGCCGCCATGATGGGGCTCATGAGCAGACTGCGCGAACCCGGTCCCTGGCGGCCTTGGAAGTTGCGATTGCTGGTGCTGGCCACATATTTGCCTGCGCCGGCCTTATCATCATTCATGGCCAGGCACATGCTGCAACCCGCGCCGCGCCATTCAAAACCGGCCTCGCTAAAGATGCGATCCAGCCCTTCAGCTTCGGCTTGGGCCTTGATCGCCTTGGAACCGGGTACGACCAACGCTTGCACATTATCGGCCACCTTGCGCCCTTTGGCAATCTTGGCCGCCTCGCGCAGATCCTCAATCCGGCTGTTGGTGCAGGAGCCGATAAAGACAATATCGACCGGCTGCCCTTGCATCGGCTGGCCGGGGGTCAAGCCCATATACTCCATTGCGCTAAGCAGGCCACGCCGCTCAGACGGATCCTCTAACTCTTCTGGAGTGGGAATATGGCCGGTGACGCCAACGCCCTGGCCGGGGTTGGTGCCATAGGTGACCATGGGCTCTAGCTTGGCTGCATCCAACTGCAACTCGCGGTCAAAAGTGGCATCTTCATCCGTGACCAAGGTCTGCCAGTGGGCGACGGCCTTATCCCAGTCGGCGCCCTTGGGGGCATAGGGCCGCCCCTTGATGTACTCAAAGGTCGTGGCGTCGGGGGCGATCATGCCAGCGCGCGCCCCGCCTTCAATGCTCATGTTGCAAATGGTCATGCGGTTGGCCATGCTCAGGTTGCGGATGGCGCTGCCCCGGTATTCAAAGACATAACCTGCCCCACCGCCGGCGCCATTCTTGGCAATAATGGCCAGAATAATGTCCTTGGCAGTTACGCCCAAGCCTAATTCCCCATCGACGTTGATGGCAAAGGTTTTCGGCTTCTTTTGCAGCAGACATTGGGTGGCCAATACATGGCCCACTTCGCTGGTGCCGATACCAAAGGCCAACGCGCCAAAAGCGCCGTGGGTGCTGGTGTGGCTGTCGCCGCAGACGATGGTCATGCCCGGCTGGGTGACGCCCATCTCCGGCCCCACCACATGGACGATGCCTTGGACATCGCCATTAATATCCCACAACGTAACGCCAAAATCTTCACAGTTTTGGCGCAGCGTGCGCACCTGGGTGGCAGCATCGGTGGGCCACAGCTCAATACCGACGCCGATGCGGGTTGGGATCGCATGATCCATAGTCGCAAAGGTTTTATCCGGCCGACGCACCGGCAGCCCCCGCTCCCGCAACATGCTAAAAGCCTGGGGCGAGGTCACCTCATGAATAAGGTGTGCATCAATATAGAGCACCGCCGGCGCCCCTTCATCCTGGGTGACGACATGGGCATCCCAGACTTTTTCGAAGAGTGTTTTTCCGCTCATGTACTTCGTTTTCTCCTAGAATATGGTGTTAGTTAATTGGTGATTGGTTGATTGGTGATTATCCAGATTCTTCTCAGGGAGATCAAGCCACTCATCAACAACATCCAATTGATCAATTTCATAAGGGACAGATGATTCTGCAAGTGTTTTACTGGTTGGCGCAGTTGCACTACGCCGGTCACGTCTATCATTAATAAAGGCATTTAATTTGATGCCAAGATCAGTCAATACTTTGCTGGCGTTATCACAAACATCTTTGTCTAAAAGCTGGCGACTGCGGCAGCGGCGAATCCAGTATTTAGTTTCGTAAAGACTACCGCGTGCATAGTAGAGGAAATTTAGCTTTTCACCATAGTGATAGCGACCGTAACTTTCAGCAAAGTTAGCGCCGATACTATCTGCGGCACGGACGAGTTGCATACCAACAGTTTCTTTATCAAATGCCTTCCAAGCCTGTATCAGTGTATAAAAGCGATCACAAACTTGTTCGGCAATCCGAAAAATTTCCAAATCTTCCAATGCTTCGTAGGCCATTGGTTATCCACTTTCAATATATTGCTGGAGTCTGGCGTTTTTTGTTGATTACATTGGTGATTGGTAATTAGTTGCTCGCTTGCGGGCGCTGTGCGCCATTAGTAATTTTTTACCTGTGACCGCAAAATTCGCCAGAGTCCAGTGTTTTACCTATTGCGGGAGATTCGTCAGAGTCCAGTAGGTGATTGGTGATTTTTTTATTCCCAGAAAATTGCCAAAGTCTATAATGCCAATTTAGTCACCCAATCACTAATCACCCAATCACTAATCACCCAATCACCTTCTCCTCTTCACCTTCCACCTCTCCCGATCCCTCTGTGGCGCTTTCAATCGCGACTACATTGTCACGCGGCGCCACATACCAGAATAATTGGCGCTGGGTCTCCCAATCTTCCAGGATGGTGCGAGCGCGTTGGGAACCGGTCTTTTCCAGGTGCGTGGCGATTAGCTCTTTCAGGGGTTGATCATCGGCCTCTTGCAAACGACGCACAGCAATTAATTCTGTATTATACCGCCGTTCAAAGTTGTCACCAATATCGTAGATGTACGCGCAACCACCTGTCATGCCGGCGCCAAAGTTACGCCCTGCCTCACCAAGAATGACTACGACGCCACCGGTCATATATTCACAGCCATGCGCGCCCACGCCTTCCACGACGGCAGTGGCGTCACTGTTGCGCACAGCAAAGCGCTCACCCGCCAAACCGGCGGCAAAGAGCCGACCGCCCGTGGCGCCATAGAGCACGGTATTGCCAATAATCACATTCTGGTGGGGCACAAAACGGGCGTCCTCATGCGGGCGCACCACGATTTCACCGCCGCTCAATCCCTTGCCGACATAATCCTGGGCTTCGCCAAGCAGCCGCAGGTTGAGCCCACTGAGGCCAAAGGCGCCAAAGCTCTGCCCGGCCGAGCCGGTAAAGGTAATCTGCACCTGGCCATCGGGCAAACCTTGGTTGCCATAGCGCAGCGCTAGTTGCCCCGACAACTTTGCGCCCACCGCACGTTGGCTGGTTTCAATCTTATGAGCAAAGCGAACTGGGGCGGTTGGGTTGGCGCGCAGGCTGGCCAAAACCTGCTCCACAATCCGATCCCCTACCCCTGTCTTTTGGGGTAACTCTGTGCGCGGCAGTTCATTGCGCGGCAGTACGTTACGCCGTGCGCTGCCGGTGTCCGGCACATAGAGCAGCGGTGAAAGATCCATAAAGCCGGCCTCGCGCCCAAAGACTACCTGTTTCAGCATTTCCGGGTGGCCAATGATCTCGTCTAGACTGCGATAGCCCAACTCGGCCAGCACCTGGCGCACTTCTTCGGCAATATAGGTCAGGAAGTTCATTACCATCTCCGGTGTGCCGGCAAACTTGCGCCGCAACTCCGGGTCTTGCGTGGCAACGCCGACCGGGCAACTGTTCTTGTGGCAGACGCGCGCCATCAGACAACCTTCTGCAATCATGGCGCTGGTGCCAAAGCTATATTCGTCTGCTCCTAACATGGCGGCCATCACCACATCACGTCCGGTGGCCAGACCGCCGTCGGTGCGCAGGGTGACCCGTGTACGCAGCCCATTGGCCAGCAAGGTCTGATGGGTTTCGGCCAGCCCAATCTCCCAGGGTAGCCCCGCATACTTAACGCTGCTCAGTGGGCTGGCGCCGGTGCCGCCATTATGACCACTAATGTGAATTACATCGGCATAACCTTTGGCAACCCCCGCCGCAATCGTGCCCACGCCAAACTCCGAGACCAATTTTACACTAACCTTGGCCGTCGGGTTAATTGTCTTTAGGTCATAGATCAACTGGGCCAAATCTTCGATGCTATAAATATCATGGTGGGGCGGAGGGCTAATCAGCGCTACGCCGGGCGTGCTATGGCGCAGAATGGCAATCTCGGCGCTGACCTTATGCCCCGGCAACTGTCCACCTTCGCCCGGCTTGGAACCCTGGGCCATCTTGATCTGCAACTCCTCGGCGCTCATCAAATATTCGGGCGTCACCCCAAAACGGCCGGAAGCGACCTGCTTAATCTTGCTGGCGCGCTCGGTAAAGTAGCGATCCTTGGCCTCGCCGCCCTCGCCGCTGTTGCTCATGCCCCCCAGCCGATTCATGGCAATCGCTAGCGTCTCATGCGCTTCGGCGCTGAGCGCACCGTGGCTCATGGCCGCCGTGCTAAAGCGGCGCAAGATCCGCTCGACTGGCTCCACTTGCTCAACTGGAATGGCCGGCCAGCCCTGCTGAAAATCCAACAGATGGCGGGGCGCCAGCCGCATACCTCGTAGCAGTTGGGAATACGCCTGATACTTCTCCATCCCCTCATCGCGCTCTGCTGCGGTTGCCGCTGCCTGTAAGGCGTGCACCACCTGCGGATTCCATTCGTGCAACTCGCCGCCGCGGCGCGGCTTGAAAAGCCCCCAGCTTTCCAGGCGCGGGCGTTTGGCCGTCGCGTCGGGATAAGCCTTCTGGCGCCACGCCAACACTGCTTCGGCCACCGTGTCAAACCCGATGCCGCCCAGCAGACTCGGCGTGTTCACAAAGGCGCTCTCCAGCAACTCTTGACCAATGCCAATGGCCTCAAAGATCTGGGCGCCACAGTAGCTGTCAATGGTGCTGATACCCATCTTGCTCATGATTTTGAGCAACCCCTTATCAATCGCCTTGACAAAGTGTCGATAGGCCTGGATCTCGGTCATGCCGGCCAGATGGCGGCGCTCTTCGATCATCTTATCGATGGTGGCGTAGACCAGGTAAGGGTAAACTGCATTGGCGCCATAGCCGATGAGTGTAGCAAAGTGGTGTACATCCCGCGGCTCACCGCTCGCGCAGATCAGGCTGACATTCATGCGCATGCCTTGGCGAATCAGATGATGGTGCACCGCGCCAATGGCTAGCAGCGAGGGAATCGGCAGAGAATGCTCATCAGCGTCGGCATCACTAATAATTAGGAGATGAACGCCAGCGCGCACCGCTTCTTCTGCGGCCAAACACAGGCGTTCCACCGCCGCGCGTAACACAGCGCCTCTCTCCATCTCTCCCCAGTCTGGGGGGAGTGCCGTAGGCGAGGGGGAGATAGGCGCTTGCCACAGCGCGTTAATGGTGGCAGCCTGGAATTCCGGCTCCGGCATGGCGCTCAGCAATGCGAACTCCTCTGATAGCAGGATCGGGCTTTTGAGTTCGACCAAACGCGTCGCTTCGGGCAATTCGCTCAACAGGTTGGCGCGTTGACCCAACAACATGCGCAGACTCATGACCGTCTCTTCGCGTAGCGGATCGATGGGGGGATTCGTCACCTCGGCAAAGCGCTGCTTGAAGTAGTGAAAGAGCGGGCGCGGCAGTGCACTCATACCTGGTGGCGGTGTATCATCGCCCATGGAGCCGACCGCCTCTTTGGCATCGGTGAGCATAGGGCGCAAGATCACAGCCAACTCTTCGTTGGTGTAGCCAAAGGCGATTTGGCGTTGGGCAAGCGAGTGGCGAGTGGTGGGTGGCGTGTTGCGGGTTGCGTCGTGCTGCCCATTTCGGTCATCCTGAACCATTTGTGTTGGATTCGGCATGCTCGGGTCGGCGACTTGCGACCCGCCACTCGCCACCCGCCACTCGTTACTTACGAGAGCCCCCCGGGCGCGTTCGGCCAGGTTGACCAGGTTTTCTTTGATCCAGCGATCATAGGGGCGGCGGGTGGCAAAGTGGCGAGTGATCTCTTTGTCGGTCATAATCTCGCCACGGGTCGTATCGACGCAGAAGAGTTGGCCCGGTCCTAGCCGGCCCTTTTCTACGACGCGACTTTCATCATAGGCTACACAGCCGACTTCGCTGGAGCTAATGACATAGCCGTTGTCCAGCACCACATAGCGCGCCGGGCGTAGCCCATTGCGATCTAGGATGGTGCCCACCACACGCCCGTCAGTAAAGGTGACCGCGGCCGGGCCATCCCACGGCTCCATGAGCGCACTGTGATATTGGTAGAAGGCGCGGCGCTCCGGCGTGACTTCACCTTCGGCGCGTTCCCATGCCTCGGGCATCATCATCATCAGCGCATGGCGAATATCGCGCCCGCTACGCACCAGCAATTCTAGACCATTGTCCAATTTGCCGCTGTCGCTGCCGCTGTGCCAGAGAATGGGGCGCAGCAGCTCTACTTTGTCCTCCCACAGCGGATGGGCCAGATCGCTTTCCCGCGCGCGCATCCAATTTTCGTTACCCTGCAGCGTGTTGATCTCGCCATTGTGACAGAGCAGGCGGAAGGGTTGGGCGCGCTCCCAAGTGGGGAAGGTATTGGTGCTGTAGCGTTGATGAAAGACCGCGATCGCGGTTTGATAATCTTCATCACTCAAGTCCGGATAGAAGTGAGCCAATTCCTCGGCCAGGACCAGTCCTTTGTAGACAATGGTGCGGCTGCTGAGGCTGGCTACATAGAGACGCTGGACGCCCGCGGTGCGCCCGCGGTTGACCATCGTTTTGCGCGCCAGGTAGAGCAACCGCTCAAAGTCATCGCCGGCAGCGCAGGTTGTAGCCGTGCGCCGGATAAAGACCTGCTCCATCCACGGACGGGTGCTTTCGGCGCGTCGCCCCAATGCCGTATCAATGACCGGCACCGAGCGAAAGGTTAAAACTTCCAGGTGAAACTCCTGGCAAACCTCGCTGATGATCCGGCGCGCATGCTCCCGGTCGGCCTCATCTTGGCGAAAGAGATAGAGCTGCCCCACGGCCAGATCGCCGGACGCGGGTGGTTCAATGCCCATACGGCGCAACTCGCGGCTAAAGAAATCATAGGGCAACTGGGTCAAGACGCCGGCCCCGTCACCGGTCTTGCGGTCATCGGCCACCGCGCCGCGATGGGCATGGTTGGCCAGCGCTTCGAGCGCCATCTCCAGCACTCGATGGCTGCGGCGCCCTTCCACGTGGGTCACAAAGCCAATGCCACAGGCGTCGTGTTCAAAGCGAGGATCATACAGACCCTGTTTGGGGGGAAGCCCTGAGATTTCGTTATATAATTGGTTCGGTTGATCGTTCTGCAAGGGTATATACTCCTTTTATACAAGTTTTACACAAGATTGAGATGGTGCAAAAAATTCGCAGAAACCCGCGACAGCGCGGCATCCGCGTTTCATTCGTATGCGGTTGAAGTACAGCTTTGCTGGATGGTTGCCTCTGGCGGTAACGAGGCAAGCGCGGCTGAAAGCCGGCAATCTCATAGGATTGCTAATGACTATGGTATGGGAAAAAACGCATCATTGCGTAAAGGAGTATCGACATCGAAGCTTCTTCGGCTGTGAAGAGAGGTGTTCATCATCTTAGCATATTTATTCGTGACTGCCATCGGTTAAAATGCGGGAATATCAATCGGGTGGCTGCATAGCTCAGTTACAAACCGGGTTTCTGCCAGAAACCCGGTTTGTAGTCGCGATCGACTGAATTATTCATCATGAAATATATCATAAACATCGCGCGGCTTGCGCCTGGCTTTACGCTTGGCCTTGGGCTTCGGCGCCCGTTTTTTGCCCAAGCCGCTAATGGCGCCCAACAGGATTGCCACGAATAGAACAACCCCAGAGGCAACCACAATGCTATTGGCATAGATATATTGCCAGACCAATGACATTGGAGGGGGGACAGCAGCCACTGTAGGCGTCGCCGTGGTCGTTGGAATAGCCTCTATCTTGTTGGCGGTGGCCGCTGCCAACAGCGCAGTCACCGTCTGCCGGCCACTGGCCAGATCCGTCGCAAGCTCCGGTGACGGCGCTGTTTCAGCGTTGGCGAGATAGGTCGCTAATTGCGCTAGCTCATCGGCTGAGAGGCGGTGGGCCAGCCGGACAAAGTTGCTACCGGCAAAGGTGACCACCTGCCCTAGCTGGTCTTGATCCAATGGTACAACCTTGCTAATGGTGTCGCTGTCATCAAGGTTGAGCACCGCGCGCAATAGATCTTGATTATAGTCTGCCGGTTCTTTTTGCGTGTATAGTTCCACCTCGGCCACTTTGTCCAGCCGGTCGCCGGCCAACTCCGCCCAGGCCAAAGTTGTGTCCACCGACTTGGTTTTGGCCAGAATGGTGAAAGCGCTGTCAGGCAACGTCTGCAACTTTTCAAATTGGCCGTTATCCAGCGTATGGTCCAACTCGGCGCGGCCCAGATTATCGACAAAGACATTGACCAACGCCACCAACTTGCCCACCTGGTCCAAGGGCGTGTAGTCCAAAATATCCTGAAAGGTGGCGTTATCATGGGCCAGGGTGCAGACCACCCGGTTGTTATCACAGAAACTATTCCAGTCATCGACCAGATTGACAGCAATCTCCAGCGAGACAATGGAGACTTCTTCCGGCAGGCCATCTTTGATCGAGTCGGTCACCTCTTGGCGAATCTTGGCTTTCACCTCTTCGCTCTGGAGTGCATCCTGGATTTGGGGTAGCGCGCCCTTGCCCCCTTCCCATAGATCCCAGACAATCAGCCCCAGACCAATGACCCAACCGGCCACTGGAATGAGCGACGAGCCGGCTTTGCCGATAATACGCGCCACAATTTTGCCGGCAATACGCTCGGCAATCTGTTCGCCAAGGTTAACGGCAATTCGCCGCGAGATTTCGGTGACGACAATCAAGCCGACGCCGCCCAGGGCTTTCTGATGAACATCAAGCGCCGAGACATCGACCGTGGTGTTGGCCTGGATATCAACCTGCTCCACTTCGGTGCTGACTTTGCTCTCAAAGGCGTTGAAGAGGGTGCCCGAATATTTGTCGCCCACATAGGCTTTCATGCACAAAAAGGCGGCCGATGCCGCACGGGCAAAGTTGGCCTCGATCTCCTGGGAGATCTCCTGGGCAATCGCGATGGAGAGAGCGTCGATTTGCTGATGAAAGCTTTCTGATCCAAAGGCGCTGCTGGCAATGCGCGTGGCAAACTCTTGCGCCTTTTCGCTCGACCAGCCCGACCAGAGCCGGCTCCAGTAGCCTTCGTTGGCGTAGACCTCGTCAATGGCGCGCTGCACCTCGGCGTCAATCGCGTCATCCATGCGTAGCCCCACCCACTGGCGCATGACAATCGCGTCAATGTTAATCCCCGCACTCTGGTCGGTGAGCACATCATGGGCGACCTGCTGGATCTCGTCGCGCAGTTGGTCTTTGTCAACCGCACTGCAATCACCAAAGGTATAGTCGGCGGGCCCATCTTGGGCTAAGAGCCGCCCCGGCGCCTGGAGCCAGAGCAGGGTGCAGATCAGAAAAATGGAAAAAGTTTTAGGCATCTTTTGTAAAGTGGCGAACTACTAAAGTTTGGCGTAAATACCTGGACATCCATCATTTAAAACTTTACGCTGGAAAAATTAACTGTCTAACCATTTCTGTCTGGATTTACGACAACTCCTCACGCAACGGCGACTATTCCTGCCTGCTTGCTTAACATGCCGGCAGCGATGGCGGCGTGAACGTAGCATAGTCGCTATGTTCTATTGTAGCTGTCTTTCCGCCAAGAATCAAATAAATGCGACCGTAATCTGGTTTCGCGATGAACGAAGCCCCAACTTTGTCCGTTTTGTACCCCTTTTGTACCCCTTTTTGCGCGCGACTGGATACCAAGCAGAAAGATTCTCATGGTTGAATGAGAATGTGGGTTAGAGCGCTACCGTTGCCGGAAAGGGCAAAGAAGAGAACATGGCTGAACGCTTGGACGGCCAGGAGCGCAAGGAGCAGATACAACAAATAAAACGGATACGCTCATATGGGCGAAGAGGTGAAATTGGTACAAGCTCCAGAGAGAAATAAGGCGATTTCACCCGAAGACCTATATGAGCCAAACGGATAACGAAGTGAAGAGGAGCAACAATCATGTTACACAAAAGGTCGATCAGTTTATTGGTGTTAGCTGCATTACTGTTCACGGCCTGTCAGCCCATTACGGCGCAACCGGAGGCAAAGATGCAGCCCGCGACCGATGAAGATGTGGTGGCCGCGGTCAACGCCATCTGGGATGAGTATGAAGCGGCTCAAATGGCCAGTGATCCCGACCGTTGGATTGCGCTATGGACCGATGATGGCGTGAAGATGCCGCCCGATGTGCCTGCGCTCGAAGGGAAGGAAGCCATTTATGCCCGAGCACAACGAGGCATGATCAATACACCAGCAGATGAGATGGTGATTACGCCCTTGGAGACCCAAAGTGCCGGCGACTGGGCTTACTCACGCGGCACCTTTACCGTCACCTATACGATTGCCGACACCGGTGTGCAAGAGCTGATGGACGGCAAATTCATGACCATCTTACAGCGTCAACCCGATGGCACCTGGAAGATTCATCGCGATATCCACAACTCGAACGTGCCGCCGGCTGCGCCGGTGTCTACAGCCGAAGAAGTCGACATGGCTGCCGCGACCGGGGCTGTCAACGCGCTTTGGCATGAATACGAAGCCAGCATTGAAGCCGGTGATGCCGAGCGATGGGGAGAATTGTGGGTTGATGATGGTGTCAAATATCCGCCGGATGGACCGATGCTTGAGGGCAAAGCGGCGATTGTCGACAACATGCGCGAATGGATGGCAATGGCTACGGCAAGTGATGTCGCGATTACCAATCATACGGTGGAGGTCGCAGGTGACTTTGCCTTCGTACGCGGTCTCTTCCGTGTCGATGCTGAACTCAAGGCGAATGGCATGCCCGTAGTCATGGATGGCAAGTACATGTCGATTCTCCAGCGCCAGGCCGATGGCACTTGGAAGCTCTACCGCGATATCTTCAACTCGAACGTGCCGCCGGCCCCGGTTGCTGCCCCGGCGACCGATGTCAATGAGGTCACCGACGCGATTAATGCAGTCTGGCGTGAGTACGAGGCGAGTCAACTGGCCGGTGATCCCGACCGCTGGATTGCGCTGTGGGCAGATGATGGTGTGCAGATGCCGCCAGGCTCGCTCCCGGTTGTGGGCAAAGCGGCCATTGATGCACGCGACAGAGAGGATCTCGCGGTCAACGAGTACAGTGAGTTCATCATCGATAACGAGGAAGTGGAAGTGAGTGGCGACCTGGCCTTCGCCCGCGGCATCTACAAGATCACCGTCAACGCTAAGAGCGGCGGCGATCCGATGCACTTCGAAGGCAAGTATACGACCATTTTCCGCCGGCAGCCCGACGGAACGTGGAAGATTTACCGGGATACCTTCAATTCGAACGAGTAGTAACCCGTAGCGCCATGCTGGTGGCGACAGCGACTCATCACTTTCGCCATCAGCTACTGCCATACGATGCGTGTATGGCAGCGGATAGAGAGGAGGGACGACGATGGCAGCCAACACATTCTATCACTTTGATGGCAATCCAGCAGATGAGCGTGCATGGCAGGCGTTTGTGGCGGCCCACAGTGATTCATCCTCTGTAGAGCAAAAGCAAACCTCTACGACCGCCAGCACACGTGTTGTCTACGAAGTCTTTATCCTAATTATAGTAATTGGTGCGTTGGCCGCCGCTATTCTCTGGCAAAAGACAGAGGACCGGTTGGCGCAACTGGAAGCGGAAATCCAGATCTTGCAGGACAAAATGTCCGTTGCAGATAATCTGCTTGATGTAAAGACAACGTCGGTCGATGTAGGTGCAGAGTCCACGAAACCGCCGGTGTTGCATGTGATTGAGGCGGACTTCTTGCGCTTTATGGTTGAATCGGGAAATATGGCGGCCGTTAGCCCGATCGCGTTCAAAATTGATAGGGACTATCAACAACTATGTGCCGATCTGGGGATAGATCCTTTGTCTGGACAGGAAAAACTTATGGTCTACGTGACCGACAACACCAATGGGCGCAACCCCAATCCCTATGCAGAGCTTGTAGGAATTACCCTTGATGTCTCAGCCTATGCACAACGGGCAACCATAGGCGCAAGCGACCGGACGCAGCTTCTCTACAATGAACTCATGGGGCAACTGGCTCGACGCAGCCTGGATGGCGCGCTTAGCGACAGACAGGTTAAGCTCCAATGGAACACGGTTATTGATTACCTATATCACCACCTGACGCAAAGTCAATTGCCCAAGCCAGTGGAGGATTTGTATACCTACGAGCTAGCGCGGCGCCATTTTGCACAGACACTAGCACCGAATGCGGCCCAACTGCGCTATGAACCTGGCGCTTGGATGTACCCCGACCATGATCTGGCCAATACGGTTGCCGACCCGTTGGTCGAGTACATCTTGGTCACCTATGGACGTGAATCTATCCCTCAACTACTCGATGCATTGAGCGCATATGACGATTGGGAGGAGATCGCGCCCGCGGTCTTTTCAATCGCTGCCGACCAATTTACAGCAGAGTGGCATGCGTATTTGCAACAGCACTATCCGCTTGAACCAATTCATGGGTATTGATATTGGAGGGAAAGAATCTATGCTCACAGCCAACAAAACGATTCTCCAGCGCTTTTTTGAAGAGATCTACAACCAGGGCGACCTGCGCGTCGCCGACGAACTGGTGGCGGTTACCTATGTCAATCACAACCCGGCGCCTGGTGAAGCGCCAGGGCGGGAGGGATTGAAGGCATTTGTCGCCTACCTCCGCCGCGCCTTTGCCGACTTCCATATCACCATCGAAGCGCAGGTGGCCGAAGATGATCTCGTCGTCACCCGCTTTACCCTCCGCGGTGTCCAGGCCAGCGAGTTTGCCGGCATTCCCTCGTCCGGTAAACGCGCCACCGTCACCGCCATCGGCATCCACCGCGTGCACAATGGCCAGATCCAGGAAAGCTGGCTCAACTGGGATGCGCTAGGGATGGTGCGGCAGCTTGGGGAGCAGGGTGAAATATAACTGGTCACATGGTGAGTCGCAATCCTATGCTCGTGACTAGTCCAACATAGTAGATAAAATAATAAACTTTGATTGTCATTTATAAGAGTTCACTTCGATAACGTATTCCACCAGGGTAGCGATAAATCGAGATCATATGCATACAAGAGATGCCCTATACTGCTCAGTCGGCGCCGAAGGAAAAACGAGAATTCTGGATGGCAAATGTAGAGCGTAGATCGGCTAGAGGACTTGCTACTCGTGTTCGAATATAGAGCCAAGACTGAATAGTGGCGCGATGCGGATGATGCTTAACCACGTCTCATATCTACGGAGTATATCATGTCAGAACTCACCAGACGTGAATTTATCAAGTACACAAGTCAGCTAGCCGGTGCCGTAGCTGCCACCGCTGTGGCAGCACAGATTGAACCCCTGGCAGCACTGGCCCAAACTGCAACCACCAGTGAGCCAGGTCAAGCGCAAAGCGCCAGCGCTGTGCTCTCTCTACCCAAGGGCGGCGGCGCCATCCAATCCATTGGTGAGACCTTTAGCGCCAGTTCCTTTACGGGCACCGGCAACTTTGCGGTGCCGATCGCAGCGTCACCGGGACGTGCAGGTTTTGGTCCACAATTGACCCTGCAGTACAGCACGGGCAACGGCAACGGTCCATTTGGTTTGGGCTGGCAGCTTTCGATTCCAAGGGTGACGCGCAAGACCGAAAAGGGGTTGCCCCGCTATCGTGATTGTGATCTGTCGACAGGTGGGACAGATCTGGACACAGCAGATTGTGATGTCTTTGTGCTCTCTGGCGCTGAAGATTTGGTGCCGTTTCTCGAAAATGTCGATGGCCAGTGGAAACAGCATGAACGATCGCGTACGGTCGATGAGGAAACGTACCGTGTGCTGCGCTATCGTCCGCGCACGGAGACCTTTGACCGCATCGAGCGCTGGCAAACCCAAGCGGGCGATAATGTTCACTGGCGGGCGACCACCAAGGGGAATGTGACGAGTGTTTATGGTCGCACCGATCAGGCGCGCATTTTTGATCCTGATCGTTCAAGTCACATCTTCGAGTGGTTGCTTGAAGAGACGTTTGACGCCAAAGGGAACCACATACACTACGAATATGCACAGGAAATGGCAGAACCCGATGTTACGTGGTTAGGCCCAAGCGAAGAGTATCGCAGCTATAGTAGTCAACGATACATTCGGCGGATTCTCTACGGCAACGCCCCGCAATCTACTGACCTATCGGATGCAAACTATCCAAAGCGACAGAATCGTTATTATCTGTTCGAGGTTCTTTTTGACTATGGCGATGTAGCAGAGAATCCGGACATACCATACGTCACGCCTCAAACGAGTGAAGAGCCCACCTATGGTGAGCAGACCTCCAACGATTGGTATCTGCGCCCCGATCCGTTCTCGACTTATCGCGCCGGCTTCGAGATTCGCACCTTACGTCGCTGCCGGCGTGTCCTCATGGTTCATCATTTCCCAGAGCTAGCTGAAGGTGACAAACCGGCCACGACACTGGTGAAAGCGACTGAGTTTACCTATCGCCAGGATCCCAATACCCAAATCTCGCTGCTGAAGGCGGCGACGGTCAAAGGCTATCGCTGGGATCCTGACAAGCCGGGCTATATAACCGCTGCCATGCCGCCCATCACCTTTGGCTATTCCGAATTTGCGCCGAATACGCGCTCGATTCAGACGCTGCAAGGTCAAGGCAATCAACTACCCGCCATGAGCCTGAGCAACGCAAATCTAACGCTGGTCGACCTCCACGGCAATGGGCTGCCCGACTTTCTCTATGCCGATTCAATGCAGGTGCGCTATTGGCAGAATCTAGGGAACGGACAATTCAGTCTCCCGCGCAGCATGGCGCAGATACCGGTGGGATTCAGCCTGTCGGCGCCCGGAGTTCGCTTCACTGACATGGGAGGTGACGGTCGTGTTGATCTGCTGATCAATCATGGCATCCAACAGGGCATCTACGAATCAATGGGAGACGCCGACTGGAAAGCGTTTCGGCCAATCCCCAATCTGCCGACGGTCATGGATGACCCCAATCTGCGCCAGGTCGATCTCACGGGCGATGGTCTGCCCGATCTGTTGCTGACCGATGATGAGCATTTTCTCTGGTATCGCAGCCTGGGTGAAAAAGGCTACGCCGCAGCCGAGGTGCGTTCGCGGCGCTATGACAGTGAGCGCTATCCAGATGTCTACTTCAACGACCCGTCGGGGCGCATTCGCCTGGCCGATATGAATGGCGATGGCCTGATCGACATTGTCGAGATCCACAACGGCGGTGTCGCCTATTGGCCCAACCTGGGCTATGGCTATTATGGCCCCCGAATCCAGATGCATGACGCTCCGCATTTTGGCTATGATTTCGACCCGGCGCGTCTCTTTCTCGTTGACATTGATGGCTCCGGCTGCGCCGATATTGCCTATGTGGATGACAGCAAGATCCAGTTTTTCTTTAACCAGTCCGGCAACGGTTGGAGCGCGCCACAGCCGTTCAAAGGTCTCCGTTTCAACAACACGACCAATCTGCAATTTACGGATCTCTTTGGCAATGGCACGGCCTGCCTGCTCTGGAGCACCGATCTCAGCCGGCGTCTCCAGCACAATTACAAGGTACTGGATCTTTGCGCCGGCGTCAAACCGCTGCTGCTGACCGAGATGAGCAATAACATGGGCGCCACCACGCGGGTGAAATATGGCACGTCCACCCAACATTGGCTGCGCGATAAGGCAGAGAACGAACCGTGGGCCACGCCATTGCCCTTCCCGGTGCAGGTGGTGGATAAGGTTGAGGTGATCGACCATATCAGCAAGACCAAGTTGGTGACCACTTATGCCTATCATCACGGCTATTTTGATGGCCATGAGCGCGAGTTTCGCGGTTTTGGCAGAGTCGACCAACTGGATACAGAAATATTCGACGATTTTAGCCAGGCCGGCTTGCATGGTGAAACGGCACAGTTTTACAACGTCGATCGCGCCTTTCATGCGCCGCCCGTGCTGACAAAGAACTGGTATCACACCGGCGCCTATCTCGGTGACGAACAGGAATTAATGGCGCGTTACCGCCGTGAGTTTTGGCAGAAAGACAAAGCTGCTTTTGTGTTGGATAGCCATGAGGTAGACCCCAATCGCGAGGCGCACCGCGCATTGCGCGGCACCCTCCTGCGCAGCGAAGTCTATGCGCAAGATGGAACGGAACAAGCGCAACATCCCTACACCGTCACAGAGCAGCGCTACCAAGTCGTGCCAATCCAGGCACAACGCCCTGCCGGTTCCATATTGACATTGCCCCACGCAGTCTACGAAACCCGACCCCTCGAAACGCTGACCTATCACTATGAGCGCAATCCAGATGACCCGCGGATTACGCATGAGCTGATGCTGGCCTTCGACAAGTTCGGCAATGTCACCGACAAGATCGCAATCGCCTATCCACGGCGCGCGGTGCCTGCCAACTTGCCGGAACAGGGCAAGATCCTGGCGGTCTATACCCAAAGTGATTACATCAATACACCGGAGCTTACTGAAGCAGGTAAAGAGCCCGATTATTACTACGTTGGTCTTCCCTATCAAAGCCGTACTTATGAAGTGACCGACTTGCGCTGGCCACCTGACCAGAGTGAGCGCCACTTCAGGCTATCTGACTTTAATGGTCTGATCGCTGGCAATGGTGATGATGAACAAACAGAAGAATCCGCTGCCCTACCGAAGCGGCTCCTCAAGTGGAGCCGCACCTACTTCCGTCCTGACGCTGAAGCTGCGACATTAGACGGCCACCCGCTTGCACTGGGCAAGCTCGAATCGCTGGCGCTGCCCTATGAAAGCTATCAAGCCGCACTGAGCGATGCGTTGATACAGACCTTCTTTGTCAAAACCGATGGCGACCCGTCGCTCGTGACCGACGAGATGTTACAAGAGGCCGGTTACCACCAAGAGCCAGAAATAGATGGCTACTGGTGGGTTCCATCGGGGCAGCAGGCGTTTGACCCAGCGAAGTTCTATCTGCCAGTTCAGAGTCGCGATCCCTTTGGCAACACCTCAACGATTGACTACGACGACTATGGGCTATTGGTCACACAGGCAACCGATCCACTGGGCAATCAGGTTCTGGCGCAGAACGATTATCGCGTGTTGCAGCCCATCATGCTCACCGACCCCAACGGCAATCGTTCTGCCGTGGCTTTTGACGCGCTGGGCATGGTGGTGGGTACGGCGGTGATGGGCAAGAATGGGAAAGGTGACTCTCTGGTTGGTTTTCGCCCCGATCTGACCGTGGATGAGCTTGACCAATTCTTGGCGCGGCCCAGATTGCCGCGCACTTCGACGGAACCGCCACCGGGGACAGCGTTGCTGGCAGATGCCACCACCCGGATTCTTTACGATCTGCACCGTTTCCACAGAACAGAGGCAGAACATCCCGACGATCCTGACCAGTGGCAGCCGGTTTATGCCGCAACCCTGGCCCGCGAGACGCATATGAGCGACCTGGAACCGGCAGAGCATTCGCAAATCCAGGTCAGCTTTAGCTATTCCGATGGTTTTGGCCGCGAAATCCAGCAGAAGATCATGGCTGAACCGGGGCCGCTGGCAGAAGATGGCGCTCAGATCGACCCACGCTGGGTCGGCAGCGGCTGGACCATCTTTAACAACAAGGGGAAGCCGGTCCGGCAATTTGAACCTTTCTTTAGCGCTACCCACCATTTTGAGTTCGGCGTCACAATTGGCGTTAGTCCGCTGCTTTTCTATGACCCGGCAGAACGTGTGATCGCCACGCTGCACCCCAACCACACCTTTGAAAAGGTCGTATTCGATCCCTGGCAACAGACTACCTACGACGTCAACGACACTTGCGCCCCACGCAATGCGCAGACCGGCGATCCACGGACAGACCCGGATATTGGCGGTTTCGTCGCTGCGTACTTCAAATCGCTCCCCGACGATCCTGATGCTCCCTGGCAGACCTGGTATGACCAGCGCATCGCCGGCAGCCTTGGCACACACGAGAAAACGGCTGCCACTCGGGCAGCAGCCCATACGGATACGCCAACCACGGCCCACTTTGACACGCTAGGCCGTCCCTTCCTGACTGTCGCCCGCAACCGCGTGGTCTGTGCGGATCACAAACTTGATGGGACAGAGGAGGAATTCCACACCCGTGTGGAGCTAGACATCGAAGGCAATCAGCTTGCAGCGACCGATGCCAAGGGCCGTCTGGTGATGCGCTACGACTACGACCTGCTGGGCAAACGCATCCACCAGGCCAGTATGGAAGCCGGCGCGCGCTGGATGCTGAATGACGTGCTGGGCAATCCGCTCTATGCATGGGACAGCCGCGACCACATCTTCCAGACTGAGTACGATCCGTTGCGCCGCCCGCTGCGCCTATATGTGACAGGTGCTGACCCTGAGCGGCCCAATACCAAATTGCTGACCGAGCGGCTGATCTATGGCGAACAGCACCCCGCAGCTCAGCAGCACAATCTGCGCGGTCAGCTCTATTGCCATCTGGATCAGGCGGGTGTCGTCAGCAACGAACAGTACGATTTCAAGGGCAATCTTCTGCACGCAGCCCGGCAGATTGCGGCTGACTACAAAAAGGCGCTCGATTGGTCTGCCGTTGACGTGGATGACGTGCTGCCCACCGATGCCAGCCTGCCGTTCGATGTCGCAACGTTGGAAAATGCGCTGGCATCATTCCTCGAAGCCGGAACCTACGCCAGCCGCACAACCTACGATGCGCTCAACCGGCCACTCACCGTCACCTCGCCAGACGAGAGCGTCTACCGGCCCACCTTTAACGAAGCCAATCTACTAGAGAAGGTGGTGGTGCATTTGCGCGGTGCAGAGGCGGCCACTCCATTTGTGGACAACATTGACTACAATGCCAGGGGCCAGCGTGTCCGCATCCGCTACAACACGGCGGACCAGCCGATCATTACCGAATACAGCTACGACCCGGACACCTTCCGCCTGACGCACCTCAACACGACGCGCCCCAACCATCCCGCAGCGAACAAACGGACCGTGCAAGATCTGCACTACACCTACGACCCTGCGGGAAACATCACCCACATCCGCGACGATGCACAGCAGACTATCTTTTTCAAGAACCAGATTGTCGATCCAAGCAACGACTATACCTACGACGCCATCTATCGACTGATCGAGGCGACCGGGCGCGAGCACCTGGGTCAAGTGGGTGGCAAGCCCATCCGCCACTCCTACAACGATGCCGAGCGTGTCGGTCTGCTCAGCGGCGACGCCAATGGGCGCTTTAGCCCCAACGACGGGTACGCCATGGCGCGCTACTGCGAGAAATATGTCTACGACGCCGTGGGCAACTTTGAGGTGATGAGCCATCATTCCACCTGCCCTGAGCAAGCCTCATGGACACGTGGTTACGCTTATGCCGAACCCAGTTTGCTTGAACCGGCGACACAATACAGCAACCGCCTGAGCAGCACCACCGTCGGCAATGGTAATCCAACTGTTGAGTCCTACGCCTATGACGCGCACGGCAATATGACCGAAATGCCGCAACTGGCGCAGATGGCGTGGGATTTCAGGGATCAACTCCAGATGACCCAGCGCCAGGCGGTCAATGACGACGATATCCCCGGCCAAGAACACCACGGCGAACGCACCTATTACGTTTACGATGCTAGTGGCCAACGGATGCGCAAAGTGACCGAAAAGAATGGCAACCGCAAGGAGGAGCGCCTCTATCTGAGCGGTTTTGAGATCCAGCGCAAGTACGACGGGATGGAAGCGACAAAGCTGGTGTTGGAACGCGAAACGCTCCACATCATGGACGACAAGCAGCGCATTGCCCTGGTGGAGACGCGCACGCTCGACACACCGGGAGAGGACAAGGCCCCAGCACGCATGATCCGTTATCAGTTGGGCAACCATTTGGGTTCTGCGGTTCTAGAACTGGATAAGCAGGCGCAGATCATCTCCTACGAGGAGTACACGCCCTATGGCAGCACCTCCTATCAGGCCGTGCGCAGCCAGACCGAAACGCCGAAACGCTATCGCTACACGGGCAAGGAGCGGGACGAGGAGAGTGGGCTGTATTATCACGGGGCGCGGTATTATGCGCCGTGGTTGGGGCGGTGGGTGAGTTGTGAAACTAGAGCCTTGACCGATGGTGTATGCCTCTATAGATATGTTCGAAACAATCCGACTCATTTCCAAGATAAGGATGGCAATTCCCCAACTGCATCGGATTTAGCCAATTCGTTGCAAAGGTTAGGTTTCAGCGTTGGCTTGGCTGGTGTCATACCATTCACCGGTGAGGATGTGGCCCAAGGTATTAGTAACTTGTCAAATAGAGCCGCTGGCGAGGTTATTGAGAATGTTCCACGTGATGACGCTCCGGTGCCTACTATTGTACGCAACAGTATATTGACCGCAGTGACGTATGCACAAACTCTAGCGGATGTTGGCGCCGGTATTGCGGCAGGGGCGATAGATCCTGCCTCAATTGCACGTGGTGTGATGCGGATAGGTAAGGGTACGTCTGCTGGTGTTGAAAATATCAAGCATGGAAACATCGTGCTGGGAACTTCGCAAATTATTGGCGAAGCAGCTGAGACAGTTGGATTGGCACTGGGCGGAGTAGCCGTAGCCAGGATGGCACGTGTTCCAGGAACGTATCAGGGCAACAATATTCCTAATTTTGAGTATGGTGAAGTAAAACCTGCTTCCGCCAGTGGTACACGCGCTGGATTGCTTCAACTCTCTGAACGTGCAGAGCAGGGATTTACTGGAAATCATGCATTGGCCCAATACACTCCGGAAGGGAATGTCTATTTACAGGTGTTTGATGGGACTGGGGTCACTATCTGGGAAGGTTGGTTATCTGATTCAGTACCTACGCCAACTGCGACTCGATTTGGCACAACAGCGTTCGGTAATGCTATCGAACAGTCTGTGGTGGAGGCTGTAGGTGAAGCAGTAAATAGGAATTTTGCCTCAAAGCTACCGAATGCACCAGGTCCTGACATTTTGCCATCGCAGTGATGTCTTTCAGTGGGCCACCTTTGCCAGTAGTGTATGGAAAAGAGGGAGTAATGCCTTTGAACGACATAACATTGCGGAAGAAGAAAATCCCCTTCACTATAACACAAGGAGATAAACCATGAGTTTCCAACTATTTACAGAAATCGTCGAAAAACTTGTAAGCGCTGCGCAATCGCTCATGAATCTGACCAAAGATGAGCGCACAAAATATCGTGAAGTCCTGAGCGAGACATGTCGTTTGCTCGATACAACGTTGAATATGGTGATTGCAAAGCTGGGTCACATCGCCTCAATCAAAGACGACACCGAGTTTCTAAAAGCAGTCAAGGCATTGGACAACTATGAGGAATGGCTGCGCGTTGAGCGTGAAATCTGGCTCTGCCAAAACCTGCGCGCAACTGTGGCCGAGAGTGAAACGTTGCAGGACAAACTGACTGGCAAGGTGAGCATTGCCAAATGGGATGAACTGCTGAGCCAAATGCGTTACATGCTCGGCGTAGAACGTGATCTTGCGCGCTATATCAACGAGCACATAGAACTGCTTGTCGCAGCTGCTCAGGCTGAAATCGATGGCGGACAGCCACCAGAGGTCGTCCGTCAACTTGTGTCTGCCTATCGAACAAGCCTCTTGCGAGAGCGCCAAGATCTCATTCAGTTGGAAGTGAAAATTCTCGATGAGAGTTTACGGCCAGCTAGCGGAGTGTAAACTACAGGAGATGCTAACGGCACCATTCGCCTTTAGCATCTCGAAGCATACTTATCAGGTCGTTACCTGTCGTCAGTGGTGGCGGCAGGCCGAAAGGAGTCAACGATGAACATCCGCATATATGATCGAACCAAGAGACAACGGATTGGCATCACGATCACGGCGTTGCTGACGTTCGTGCTATTGGCTGCTGCCTGTCCGGCACCGGTTGCTCCACAAGTAACACCACCGGAGGAACCCACGAAATACGAATACACATTGGAGAAATTCCCCAATGGAAAAGCTATCACAGGCAATACTGGCATTGCTCAAAACAGTCCTCGGCCCCCATATAAAGGTCTTCAAAGTCTTGAGGGAAATGAGTTCTCGGAGTGGGGGTTCTTAGTTGGACCGAATTCAAATCCATCTTGTGCAGTTATTTGGATTGGTTATCTCGAGTCTAATCTGAATTATCTCACTGTGGAAGATAGGCAATCGTGCCCACCGAACATACTCGAAATCAGCTTTACAGACTCGGTAAAGCAAGTCACCCTTGATTTTACAGGAGCTTCGGTTGGCTATGTTCTAGCGGCGTTCGATGATAATGACAATCAGATAAGCGAGTCAAATGTCAGAGCTGAGTTTGAAGAAGAAGGCAACCTATTTCCGATTAGCGTTGAATCCGATGATACCAATATTAAGCGGGTTACCTTTATCCCTAATGAAAACCAAATCATTGCCGTCAACAAGATCACTTACTGGCGTTGAAGATATAATCGAATGAGTGGGTGCAACGGTTGGCGGTGTAAAAACGCAGGTACAATCGTTGTATAGTCACTATATATCAATACTGTGCGTTTGAATGGAGTAGAGAGCCTTCGTCGCATCATAATCAACCGTCACCTTACACGATTGGCAGAAAGGAGTCAACGATGACCACCCATGTGTATCACCGAACAAAGAGTCAACGAATTGGCAACACGATCACGGCGTTGCTGGCGTTCGTGTTGGTGCTGAGCAATGTGCTGTTGCCGCGCGCGGTCTATGGCAACACAACGGAAACGCATGAGGTGGTTCTCCCTGCCGGCGCGCCAGAAAATCATTTGCTTACCAGTGCTCGCGCTTTAGAACTGCCGGCCAGTACCCACACCTATGCGCCGCCCGCCCAAGACGGGTCACTCGATGTGCCCGTAGCTGCTGAAAACCTGGTGAGCAAGTGGTCCGGCGAGGGAGACGCAAGTGATCTCATGGGCGTCAACCCCGGAGAACGGCGCAACGGCACGACGTTCACAGCTGGCAAGATAGGGCAGAGTTTCAGCTTTGACGGTAACGATGACTATATCTTCGCTAGCGGTGAGGGGATCGACGACCTGCAAGAACTCACAATCGCAGCGTGGGTGCAGATTGATTCATTAACGCCTGGGAAGATCGCCCGCTTTGTGACGCTAGGTGGCGAAAAGGCTGTACTGCGCTACGATGGTGCTAGTCCGCCACATCAGTATCTTCATTTCTACATGCAGATCAATGATGAGCTACAACACATTTGGGTAGACGACATCGTTGAACCGGGATCCTTTCACCATGTTGCAGGGACATATGATATCAGGACGATGACGCTGTATTGGGATGGCGCAAAAGTTGGCAGTCACGAGGTGGAGGGCACTGTTGCGCGTGGCGACGGGGTCTTTCTGAGTTTGCAGGATGAACCCCTGAACGGCGCATTGGATGAGGTTGCAATCTATGATCGTGCATTATCGGCGACGGAAATCACGGAACTCTTCTCCAACAGCAGTTCGCCAGGTGATAATGAATCGCCAGACACTGCCAAATCGCCCATGAGTTCAGAACAGAACATACAATTTCCAGAGAACTACTATGTGTATATGTATCCGGAATTACCTTCGACGGAGTATGGCGATAAAATCGCCTCGCTTCCGCCATATACTGACCAAGATGGTAAGCCGGCCGAGCGGCCATATACACCCTGGCTATCATTGAAATATCTGGCCCAAGCGCATGAGAGTTATCGCAAAAATGATTTTGATTTGGCTTTAGCATACTATCAGCTTGCTTCAGATGTAATGGACAAAGACTGGGAATACTGGTCTGACCATGTCATGTCTGTAGAAACAAATATGTGTGGCTCGCGAGAAGACCGCATATTCAAAATGATTGAAAGGCGTGCACACGGAACAACAAATGAAGATTTGATTGCCAATGAAGTGCTCAAGAAGGGACAGGAACGTTCTTTGGCGAAGGCTCCTATTATTACGCCGTCGTATCTATGTGACAGCTCTGCAGAATTCAGTTACTACTACTTCAGAATGTTTACTATTCCAATTTCTCTTAGTGATGTCCTAAGGACTATTGGCAACCATAACGAAGCTCTAACGCGTTTGCTAAATATCTATAGTGAAGATGATTTTTGGGGAGTCAGCCACAATTCAAGTTTGGAACAATTTTATGGGACCAGTATCGGTCCAGGGCTATCCGAGCTCCCACCAAAGCTTAGCCAGTACGGACAATGTGTGATTGAGCCTGAAGGAGAATGCCGGCATCTCCCTGGTGTGCTGCCACACCCGGTTCATGGAATAGAATGGCAACTGATCCGTAAAAAGGTAGCACAGACCTATCTGAAATGGGGTGATATCTTATACCGACAAGGGAATATTGACGAGGCCAAACCAAAATATATGCAAGTGTTGCGAATCTACCAAACCGAATGGGAAAACGCGATCAAATTATCCGGTGTAAACACAGCTCAATATAACCCGGAAGTTATAGAGCTTGTCGAAAGGGCACATCTCCAATTAAGCAAGATGTCTCTGGGTTTGAATTATTTCGGCTATCGCGAAGATTACGTTCCAACCTGGGATTACAGTTATCTGCGTGACAATGCCAGATATTTCATCGGAAATGCAAAAGCTCTTGAACGTGATGCCTTGAGTTTTCTTGACTCTGCTCAAAAAGCTACTGAACAGGATATGCTAATTGAGCAAAGTATTGGCATTGCGAAGAAAACTATTGCGTTGGAACAAGCCAAGTCAGAACAAGCGACCAAAGCGGTTGAGATTTCCAAGAAGAATTACATTTTGGCATCGCAAAGAGTTACAAATACTGTCGCCATGATATCAGAGTTTAAGAACGTTCACCCTATCGCTACAGCAAAGGGTATGGAAATGGATAATTCTTATGTGGGATGGGGCGCTGATATCTTAGCATTAGGTGATAGCATTCCAATTGTCGGAGGATTATTCTCAAAACCAAAGAGAACAGCTGAGGAAAGGCTGCAATATCAAAATATGCAACGAGAGTTGAAAGAGTTAAAAATCGCCAAAGAAATGGCAGATTTGGAAATTGATAGAGCCAATCAAGAGTTGCAAATCGCCAATATCGGTGTGGATATTGCGATGCTCGATCTGCAAAACAAACAGGAACATCGTTTTTTCGCCCAAAACAAGACGTTGAGCGCGCAATTCTGGAGTGAATTATCGCGGGATGTACGCGAAAAGGCACATCAGTATTTAGATTACGGAATTCAATTAGCTTGGTTAGCCGAACAAGCCTACGAGTTTGAATACCAAACAACCGTGAATATTATTAAGCTGGACTACTTGTCAACTGAAAAGTGGCTGGCGGCTGACCAACTGTTGCTCGACCTAGATGCCATTGAGTTTAGGCGTCTGACGCTCAAAAAACAGAAGGATATTCCAATCACCTATATGCTATCCTTGCGTGATAGAAACTCTGTTGCCATAGAAGATCTCAAGCGTACCGGCATATTGACCTTCGATACTACGCAACAGGAATTTGATCTGGCCTATCCTGGCACCTTCAACCGTCGCATAAAAAATGTGGAGGTAGCAGTTGTGGCGCTCGTTGGAACAGAAGGTATTCGCGGCACGCTGACAAAGGCTGCGCACTCGCTCGTTAAGGTGAACACATCGGGAATTCCAGCTGATACTCAAGGATTATATCCCGATTGGGTTCAATATACACCATCACCCTATCAACTTCGACTATCCAGATCGCCAGAAGAAACCATGATCCTTTCGGTAAACGGCAGTACCCAAAGCCGCTTGACTTACACCGACAATGAACAGGGCGAAAAGCGAATTTTCGAGGATCATTCGGTGACAGGCATGTGGACATTGGAATTGCCCAAATACGCCAACAAATTTGACTATGAGACAATTTACGATGTTATTCTCAAGATTGATTTGGTTGCTAATTACGATGCGGCATTGAAAGACGTCGTTGAACAAGAAATGCGGACGCTGATTGAACGAGGAGAGTTTACAATGGGTGAAATGATGGGATTTTCTTTGGCGCATCACTATCCCGATCAGTTCTATCAGTTCCACAATCCAGTTTATGGCAGTGATACGGCCAGTCGTTATCGGCTTATTGCCGTGCCGATTGAGCCGCAAGATCTACCACCAAACCAGTCAAATCGCTCGTTAACTGAATTTTGGCTTGGTTTCTATGGCCAAAACGGGCCGATTCCCATAAATGCCAAAGTCACGTCGCTTGGGCTCAATCCGGGGCTTGACTTTGTGCTCCTAGATGGAAAACTAATGGCAGGTGGCCAAGAAATTGATTTAGATGACCTGCGCTGGTATCCCAATTCGGAGAGTGGCGAGACGTTTGAGCCTATCAATACACGGGAAGGGACTGATGCGGTGATCTTCAGGACGGAAGCATTGGGCGAACTTGGTGGCAGACCGAGCGACTACTGGATCATACGCATAGATGCCAAAGACAATCCTGCGCTCTCTAATCCAGAGACGCTAGAAACGATCCCTGAATTTGACGAACAAAAAATCGAAGAGATCGAGAACATCATTATTCAATTGGCATACCAGTATGAAATTCCCCAGTACCATGAAATCCTTTTTGAGCCACTGGATTCATCCTGCGTGGCAATTCCGTCGGGAATTGCGGACATTCAAAGTCAATGGCGGACAAACGAAGTAACGTTAGACGGGAGGATTACCAATATAGATGAATGGGTCGATGCAGGCTGCTTTGACCTGCCAATGTTCAAAGAGAAATCTGGCCCCGTACGGATCCACTCGAGATGGTGGTTCAAAAATGATGGAGATTGGCTCTACTTGCTGGCAAGAGTGCCAAAGGCGGAGATAGAAGCGTTAGGAGTCTATATAGGTTATTTTTGGCCATATCCCTATGAAGGCACGTGGGACTATAGCGATGTCGGCTGGCTTGACAAAGACAACAACACTTGGGATGGTTACGGGTGGGATGAAACTCAATTCTATGGCGACACAGAAGTATCACCACCTGGAGAAAATAATGTTGAAGGAGCGGCAAGTACGAGTCCGAGCTACTACTGGTTTGAATTTAGGAAGGCACTAAACTCAAGCGATGGCCGGGATTGGTCCTGATCCCCAGGCGACATCGTAGGCACAGGACAAACCGGCGATCTGTTACTCGGCATGAAAGACATAACCAATTCGACCATTTATGAAATCCTCATATTTCTGCAGTTGGGGTCTCAATAGGCTGGGCAAGCAATTCTTTAAGCGGATCGTTGGTGGGATTGTTTCACAAAGCCAAATGTCATTTGTGCTCATGATTGAACAGTAGACCGTAATCCATCCGATCCGCATAGGGCGTGGCGACTCCTGGAGTTACGGTCTACTAGCAGTTCGACTAGAGCTGGGTTACAAATGTGCTGGATACCACTATCGCCTATATTGAAGCAATGCACACCGTTTTCCCAATAGTTAGCGTTTTTGCCACGCGGCTTGCTCATGCCACCTTCCGCCTTTTTCACGCTGCGTGCGCTCTTCACACTTTTATGCAGCGCTACCGGCGAATAAGATAGTAAAGTACGTTTTTTGATGCGATGAATTCATCGCCATACAAGAATGGAGGAAGAAATGAAATCGACTCTGTGGTTTATTGCAGTATTTGCAGTTTTCATGTTGATTTTCGCAGGCTGTGCACCTGGCGGCCCTCCCGGAGGTCCGCCTCCAGTAGGGTCTGCTGTTGCGCCGACTGCAGAACCAGTGGAGGTGCTTACAGTCTGGCATGCCTGGCAGGGAGCCGAACTGGATGTGTTAGAGGAGTTTGCGAAGAATTACAGAGAGACGACAGGGGTTGAGGTCGAACTGGTACCATCTGAGTCGCCAGCAGTGTTAAAGCAGAAACTGCTGAGCGTCACCGCCGCTGGCGCAGGGCCAGATGTATTTCTAGGCTACCACACTTGGGCGGACGAACTGCTTAGACAGGACCTCATCAATGCCTACTGCTTACCTGGTCAATGTCCTGAGTGCGAGGGGGATAATCCACCTAATTGGTGTCAGCTTGCCTTGGGCGACTTTAGCTATCGGATTACCGCGGATTTTGCTATTGAGGTTCTTTGTAAGTTAGGTCAATGTCCAGATAGCTGTGTGGGTAGTCCGCGCTTGTGTGAATTAGCTGCAGCCGATCTGGATCCCAAACTGGATATTCCACAAGGAGCCTTCGCTACTTTAGTTGGTGGCACTGCTTTACCACTGGGCATTCCTATATGGTGGGAGTACGAGGGCGTTTTTGTCAATCCAGAGTTGGTCAATGCGTTGCCTGCTAATCTGGAAGAGCTAGGCAGGGCTGTGGAGGACGAATTCGGCGGTGTCTACTATAACCGTGGCTTGCAATTCCAAACCGGCCTTGAAATTGACACAGTACCATTACCAGAATCAACAGATCCAAATGTGGACCCGGCCAAGGCAGGTATCTTGGTAGTAAGCACTGATGAGTTTGTCCGTTTGCAGGAGAAGATTAGTCAGTTGACCCCACTTTCCCTAGAAGACTACCAACCGCAAATTCTGGTGCAGGGCGCATATATGAACGCTCATACCCAGATGCGTAGCCAGGCACTAGACTTTGTGTACGCTTTGGGGGATGAAGATGCGCAACGCCTTCTCTTTGAGAACACAGGTCATCTACCGGCATATGGTGAGGTGCTTGCAGAAGTTGATCATGACATCAATGTTGAAGGCGGCGTTATCATCGACGGCGAAGTCCTCGGCGAACTACGCCAGTATGGCGAGACGGGTGTCCCGGCAATGGAAGTACAATGAGGATTTGAATGGCGACTCGGATTGCGAACATTCTATTACGGACGTCTCAATAGACAGATTGAAGCTGTACCTTCAACGGCGAACCTCGTTGAAGGTACAGCTTGTCGACCTGATCAGTTCCAAGCAAGTACGCACGTTGATAGATTGTGCCGGCTTGTCCCGTAGCAAGCCATACAAGCTGTGGGGCCTGTGGTTCGCCACGGCCCATTTAACTGTGGCATTGACCGCTGCTAAGCTATGGGGAGAAGATCGATGATGACAGAATCAGTTTACGAAAACAGCAAGCAGATACCCATACGCTCACCAATACTGCGCTGGGTCGGGATTTTACTTTTCCTTCCCGCGTTGTGGCTAGGGCTACGCACCCTCGTTATCCCGTCGATCGCAACGGGTATCCTCAGTTTTCAGCGCTATGAGATGCTCACGCCGCCGCAGTTTGTGGGTTGGGAGAATTACGTCAAGCTCTTTACAAACGACTCCACCTTCGCAGCGGCGCTGAGATTTACAGGAAACCTGGTATTGTGGCGGGTCGCGGCAGTTGCGGTCGCGCCATGGCTGCTGGCTTGGTCGTTAAGCGATGCGCGGCGTAGCCTCCGCATTGGGGTGCGCCTGCTCTTCACGCTCCCGCTGGCACTGATCGCGCCGCTTCCGCTCTTGATCAACTGGAATCTTGCCGTGCGACCGTGGCTTGGCAAGACTGATGTAACCTGGTTGGTGCTCAGTGCGATTGACGGGCTGATAAGTTTTGTCATCGCGTGTGGCGTCGGCTTGATTCTGTTCGGCGCCGTCTTGCGCAAATCGGAAGCAGAGCGGTCAAATGTCGTGCCTGGCGTACTGGTTGGCTGGTTCTGTTGCGTACTCGTTGCGATTGCCCTGGCGCTGCAAAGCATGATACCGAGCCTGGTGGTAACCAATGGCGGCCCCCAATACACTACGTTTACGCTAGGGTTGTGGCACTACCTCAACGCTTTCCAATATTTCCGGTTTGGCTACGCAGCAACGGTCAGCACGCTGCTGCTGGTCACGGTCGGCCTGCTCGGCATGATCGCCACGATTGCGCTGATCGTCTCCAATCTTAGGATCACAATAACGGTGAAAGAGCAACCGGCAGCGGCAGCATACACAGAAAGCTGGGGCGCGCACATCCTACTGTTCTCGCTCGTCCTGGTCGCCTTTGCCATCTGCCTGATCGCTGTTCTGCCGCTGCTGCAAGGTTTGCTGCGAAGTGATGGAGGAAGCGAAGCCGCCACACTGGAAGTTTCGAGCCTACGCCTTTGGATCAATACGCTGACCCCGTCCTTTATGTCCATGGTCATTCAACTGACCGTCAGCACCCTGGCTGCGTTTGGCATTGGCGCCTTGCGTCCATTCGGTCGGCGCAGTGAATGGTTGTTATTGCTCTTTAGCCCCTGGTTATTTACAACGGTGCTGCCGTTAAGTCAAGCGTTCTTTGAACAACGACGCCAATGGGGCTTGCTCAACACCTTGTCTGGCGCCATCCATCCGATCCTCGTCAATGTGCCAATCCTGTTTTTGCTCACACTCTTCTATAAAGGGTGTGAACAACGGTACCGAGAAAATCAGATTGGCCATGATCAAGCAGCAGGGCGGACACTAACGTTCTTTTCTGCTGTCCTTCTGCCTTCGCTGCCACTTGTTTTGTTGGCCGGTAGCGTACTCTGGCTGATCATGCTGCAAGACTTGTATTGGCCTGTGCTTGCAAGCTCTGCCATCGAGAACTTCTCTTGGTCCCAGATGCTCTATCGCCAACAAGGCAACGACTTCGCTAATATCACCAGCTCGATCCGCGCCTTTCAATTGCCGCTGAGCGGGATCACCGTGCTGGTGCTGGGTGTTTACCAGCTCTTTTTTCTTGATCGACTGACAGCCACGACAGCTCATCGGTAGATCCCGAAACGAAAGAGCGTTTGAATAGGACTGATAGGCGAACGCCGCCGACAATCAGAATTACAAGGATTTGTACCTCTTTTGTATCCCTTCTTGATCAGCAAGGGATACCAACGCGTGTAGTTTCTGTGGTTTACTAAAGATGCCAGTTGATTGATAAATCGTGAGCGCAAAGATTTTTTGATCGGCGTAGTTCACGAATGAGATGTTGGAGGATACAATGAACATGCAACAACAGCAACCGATGCGCCGGGGGATAGCGTTTAATCACAACCAAACGCTCGTGCGCAGCAAGCAGCGGGCGCGCCGGGGGATTCGCCTCAATCACAATCAGACCTTGGTGCGCAGTCGGTGACCAGGGGCAAATGGAGCTACAGTAGTCGACCAGGTCAACGCCAAGCTAGGTTACCGTGTTGACCTGGTGGCTTTTCCAGCAGGTTCGTATGATGACCAAGCCATTACAACGCAACGAGGATCACCCAATCCGACAAATTGAGGCATTGCGGGAACAAGCCGACGCCCATCTCGCACAGGGGCGCTATGCCGCAGCTGAGATCGGCTACCAGCGAGCCCTAGCGTTGGCTGAAGAACAGTTTGGCCCAACAGCGGTCGAAGTTGCTGAGATCCTAAATGATTTGGGTGTGCTCTACAAGTACATGGCGCGGTTTGACGTGGCCAAGCAACTCTATGACCGTGCGCTGCACATCTTGGAGGCGGCTTACGGTCCATATCATCCCGATGTGGCTGCGATCTATCACAATCTAGGCGGCGTCGAACATGCCCGTGGTCACTATCGGGCCGGTGAAGCATTGGCCCGTCGCGGGCTTGCCATCCGCGTAGAGGCGCTGGGGCCTGATCACCCAGACGTAGCGGCGGATGTGGCGGCATTGGCCGCGCTGGTCGATGGCCAAGGCCGCTACGCTGAAGCGGAGGCGCTCTATCAGCGCGCGCTGGTGATTTTTGAACGGCTTTATGGGCCAGCGCACATGGAAGTGGCCATCATCCTCAACAATTTGGCGGCCATTGCCTACAACCAGGGCGATTACGCAACGGCAGAGGCGCGCTACCGACAGGCGTTGGCGATTAAAGAGAAGCAGCTTCCTCCCGACCACCCCGATCTCGCCTTTACACTCAATAATCTAGCCGCGCTCTACCAGGCCGAGCAGCAGTACGCTGCGGCCCGCTCTCTCTATGAGCGCAGCTTGGCCATCTTTCGCCACGCGCTGGGGGAAGACCATCCCCATGTCATCACCTGCCTGCGCAACTATGCGGATCTGCTGCGGCTGCTGGGTGAGCAGGCAGCCGCTCAACAGCTAGAAGCTTGCATTCAAGAAGGACGCGCAGGCGGAGGGTGATGATGCGTAAATGGCTGATCGGGCACCCTTTCTTCCGTGCCTTAAAATATCGCTCTTTTGCGTTGTTGTGGGGAGGACAAGCTCTTTCGCGCGTCGGCGACTTTTTGTATCAACTTGTGCTGGCTTGGTGGGTGCTGGAAAAGACCGGCTCGGCTGCGCTGATGGCCACGGTCTTTATTGTCGCCTTTATCCCTACGATCCTTTTTGGCTTGATCGGCGGGGTCGCGGTTGATCGTTATTCCCGTGTCCATATTATGCTGGCGTCCGACCTCGTGCGGGGTGGAGTTGTCTGTATCGCGGCCGCGCTGGCTTGGTGGGACAGCCTTCAGATCTGGCATGTCTATGGGCTAACTTTGCTGTTGGAATTGGTCGATGCCTTCTTTCAGCCCGCCTATGCGGCTGTCATCCCGCGTCTCGTGCCTGAAGCGGATCTGCCGAGCGCCAATGCGCTTACCAGCCTCAGTATTCAAACTGGGCGCATTGTTGGTCCGCCGCTGGGGGCAGCCTTGATTGCGCTGGGCGGCACAGCGCTGGCGTTTGCCCTCAACGGTTTCAGCTTTTTCATTGGCGCAGCCTTGCTCATACCACTGTTAAATAAGGAGACCACATTGTCCCCGCAAGAGCAATTGTCAGCCAGTCAGAGTGTGATCGTCGATTTCAAGGAAGGAATCCGCACGGTGCTGGGCGCGCCGTGGCTCTGGCTCTCGATTGCGGTCTTTGCCTTAGGCAACGTCACCCTGGGCGGTCCCTACAGCATTGCCCTGCCCTTTCTTGTGGAGGAGCAACTGGGCGCGGATGTCCAAACCTTGGGCTTTTTGTATGCGCTCTTTGCCGTCGGCTATGTGCTGGGTGGTCTCTGGTTGGGACGTAAAGCGCAACTGCAGCGCCGTGGCAGGCTTATCTACGGTGGGATCACGATGGCGGGAATGATGCTGCTCCTCATGGGGCTGCCCGTTGGATTGCCGGTTGTGGCAGTTGCCGCGCTGCTCAATGGCGTGGCCATGGAAATCAGTGGTCTGGCCTGGACCAACGCCTTGCAGGCATGGGTGCCTCACACGAAACTCGGGCGCGTGACAAGTATCGATGCCATAGGTTCAATGGCGCTTATGCCCATTGGTTTTGGCGTAACCGGCTGGGCCACGGAGTTGTGGGGGGCGCCGCTTGTCTTCGTCCTAGGGGGGCGGTGTCACTGCATTGGTGGCCAGCCTAGTCTTCTGCTATCCTCCCATCCGCCAGCTAGACTGAACGCAAGGCTTTGACCTGTGGCAACCCAAGCAACATATTCCGCAAGGTAGGTGTTCCAATGTGGTGGGCCATTTCCTCCACAATCGCTCGGGCCTCCTCACGCAGTCGCTCAGCCGCGGTGGGGTCATCATTCTGGCGCGCCACCTCTGCCAGACTCGCCAAAATCGGCCACAGCGCGCGACGGGAACCGAGTGTTTCCGCCGCGGCGCGGGCTTCCAGCAGCGCGTCATACGCGGCAGCCACGTTGTCCAGCCCCAGCAGCGCCCGCCCCCTGAGATGCAGCACATCGGGGCGTAGATACCAGATGCCGGTCGCAGCCAGATCCTGCTGGAGTTCGTCCAGCAGCGTGACGGCCTGTGCGTATTCCTGTTGTTGCAAGGCGAATTCCCCTTGGGCCAGGCCGACGCGGAGCCACATAAAGGGCATGTAGCCAAATTGCTCTTTGACAGTGCGATAATCAGCCAAGGTTGCGATCAGCGCGGCCGCGGCTGCGTGATTCCCCTGGCGCAAGTTTAGAATGACCTGGACGGCGTGGGGCCAGAAGCGCAAGATGGGGAGTTGCTCTTCCGCTGTGGTGCGCGCCAAGTTGGCCAAGGCCAGGCCATGCTCCAGATCGCCCAACTCTCCATAGAGCAGGCCCAAATCGGCGCGTGTGCCGGTCAAGGGAGTCAAACTGTTGACGGACGCGGCGATGGCAATGTCCTCTTCCATGGTGGTCAACGCCTGCTCGATCTCGCCCCGCTCCCAATAGACAAAGCCGATCATAAAGTGGCTCAGGGCTTGCGCGTCAAGGTTATGACTCTCCTGGCCCAGGCGATAGGCTTCCGCGGCATGGGCGAGCGCCTGTTCATACTTGCCGGTGACCAGATAGCTCCAGTGCAGCCGCATCTGGGTTTCGGCGAGCATGGGTAAGTTGCCTAGCTTACGCCACAATTCGCGCGCTTCGTACAAAGCCGACCGGGCGCGAATCCATTGGCCGGCGCCGGCATAGGCATAAAAGATATCGTGGAGGGTAAAGGCCAGCTGTTCCGGCAGATCCAGCGCACGCACCAGCGTCAGCGCCTGCTCACCATAGGCCAACCGTTGCATCACGTCACCGCCGGTGTAGGCGCTCAGAATCAGTAAATTCCACAAGATTTGGGCCTCGGCTGCTCGTTTCCCCAATTTGCGAGCCAAGCCACGCGCACTTTCAAGCAGGACCTGCCCCTGAGCCGGGTCACGGGCAAAGTTCACCGTCGTGCGGATGGTGGCCCGCGCCAGCAGCGAGGCGAGCACCATGCTCTGGTTATTGCGGGCGGCGCCCACTGCCTCCATCTCTTCATAGAGCGCAATGGCCCGATCATAGTGTGCATCTAACTCCAGCGTGCGGCCAAGCCGGCCGTAGAGATCGGTGAGTTGTGTGTCGCGTGCGCGCGGTTCTGCCCGCGCCGGCGGTGCTGTTTTGCTGATGGCGAGGGCGCGGCGGTAGTGGGCCTCGGCTTCGGTGTGGGCATAGACTGCGGCCGCCATGTCGCCGGCCAGGATGAAATAGGGCAACGCGCGCTGGTTCTCGCCGGCCAGGGCATAGTGACGCGCCAGTTGTGGCGCAATCACCTGGGTCTGCTCTCCGTAAAGCTCGGCCAATTCATTGGCAATGGCGCGATGGAAGTAGACCCGGCTCATCTGATCGAGGCTGTTGTACAAATATTGTTGGAAGAGAATATGGCGAAAGCGGTATTGGGACAACTGCTTTGGCCCAATGTGCTGGCTCCCCTGTATTTTCACCAACCGCTGCTGCTGGTCCAACATCGCGCCCAGTTCGGTGGCGACCTGGCGCTCCTCACGCGCTTGGACATGGGCCACAATTTCCGCACTAAAGATCTCGCCTTCGACGCTGGCCACCTTTAAGAGTTCCTGCAAAGTGGGCGGTAGACGGCCAATGCGCTCGCGGATGACGCCCTCCACCCGCGCCGGTAAGATCATCCAGTCCAGCACTGGTCCTTCGACCCATTCCCCGGCTTCATTTTGCACCAGGTCGCCTCGCTCTTGCAGGCCATGCACCATCTCGACTGTAAAGAGTGGATGACCACCAGTCTGCCGGTAGAGCGCTTCCCGAAAGTCTGAACCCAAACGGTTCGGCTCCACATCCAGGATTGCATCAATAAAGCGCCGTCCTTCCGTCTGGTTGAGCCGCACATGAATCTCGCCAAAGTGACGCTGCAACTCATTCACAATTGGTTCCAGCGGATGGCGCTCGCCATTCCTTCCCAAGGCAACCTCGGCTGCACGGTAGATGCCAATGATCAGAATACGCTGTCCCTTAAGCTGGCGACCAAGATGAAAGAGCAAACTGATCGAACCGGCATCGGCCCATTGCAGGTCATCAATGATGAGCAGCAGTGGTTGGCGGCGGGCCAGATGCTGTAACACTCGTGAATATTGGGCAAAAAGATTGCTCTGGTGTAGGTGCGCAGGGGCTTGCCGCTCTTGATGGCGGGCGACCAAAGCGTGCAGTTGCTCGACGCTGTCCTTGGTGTGGGCTAGGTCAGCCGTCGGACTGCCGGCCGGGGCAACTGCGGCGGCGCGCGCAATCAGGGCAGGACCAAAGACAAAGGTATCCACCAGATCAGGGCCGGCCTCGATCAGCGCCTGCACCGTATAGGGGGCCAGTCGCCACAGGCGCTCGGCGTAGCTCTGGCTCAGCGCGCCGGCGGCCCAGCGGCTTTCAATGTCACCGGTCAGCAGCTCTAAGATTTCGCGAAAGGGCAGATAGGGGTCGCCGATACCGGTGTAGGCGTTGCAATTGCCGTTGGCGACGACGAGGTCATCATGGTGCGCTTGGCTCTGGCGGACAAAGCTCTGGGCCAACATGGTTTTGCCGTCGCCGGCCTCGCCGGTAATAAAGACAACGCCACCATTGCCCAGCAGCGCTGCATCTAGATAGGCGGCGAGCTTGTTTAGTTCATCTTCACGCGCCACCAAGGGGGGCGCGGTCTCCTGTTCGACCGCGGCGGATGGCCACAAAAAAGGAGGCAGCGAAATCACATCCGGAGAGGTGAGCCTGTCAGCCGCCACTTCCCCACGCGCCATGCGCATAAAGTGATCACGATCCTGCTCCGGGAGCACGAGCTGATCGGCCAACAGCGCCGCAATTTGCTGGGAAGGGCGGCGCTCATCCCGCTCAATTTTCTTAATGGTGATCGCGGAACAGCCCACCTGACGCGCCAACGCCGGGCGCGTCAACCCCAGGGCCAAACGCCGCTGCTGGACCCAATCACCAAAGGATAGGATGTCGCCTCTCTCAGCCTGTGCCATGGAATAGGTAGTTTAACTTACATTTTGTTGGACACCACCGTGAACTTCTTCTTTGACCACATTGTTACTTTAGGAAGTGTTACTTCTTGGCGCTCGTTTGTATAGCAAAATCCATAGCCCCTAATGAATTTGCATCCAACGCTTGTTCCAACCACTGCGCCAACTGCCCTAAATCATAGGTTGCTTCAATCAGCTGTGACAAACGATTGGGAACTACTCCAAAGCGATGACGTAACACAAGCAGCAATGTCTGCTGTTGATTATGAACTGCTCCTCGGTGTTCACTTGCCTCTAGCGCTTCTTGGAAAGTTGGCACTTTCTGCATCGCCTCCGGCACTTTGCGGAAAAACTCATCAATGTAGGGCCATGTTTCTTCATGAATCGTCAGTTCCATGCCATATACCTCCAGTATCTTACGCCAAATCACATCGGGATCAGTAACCAACCCAATATCCAATGTCAGTTGTAAATATTCGAGCAACCCCTGTTGCAAACATAATTCGATAAACTGTTCTAACTTTGTGCCACGCGCCAACGGCAATAACGGGTAATTCTTTGGTTTCAATTCCAATTCGGTCGGATGAATGATCCAGATGGGAATTTCCCGTCCATTGTTGCAGTATACACCTTGTTCATTCGTCCGTATGAAATGGAATTCGTGCTGCAATGAATCTAGGATTTTCATAGGCCGGATCACACAGATAATGGTTACCGTGCGCTGGCTGGGTATCTCGGCAATCTCTTGCGCAGTCAGAAGGATGGTTTCACGCGCCACATCAGTTTTTGAGGCCCAGTCTGCATCATCAATTGCCCCTAGTCCCCAAGCACGCATCTTGATACGGTTCAAATCCACCGGGGTTAGTGGATCATGATAGCCTTTGAATTCGAGCGCATTTAAGCGCCGGAGATGTTCAAAGGTGGTTTGCTGTAATTTCGCCTGGTCTACTTCTGTACATTCAACCACGAGATCAATTGCACGACTCCGCGAAAAGACTTCAACTTGTGAAACCGCACGCATTCCCTGCCTTTCAAAAAAATGGCTGTAATAGACCTTGGCTGTATCGTCAAACGGTTGAGCCACTTCCCCTCCAACATAGGCTTGTTATGGTAATTATACCATTTCTATCTAGGTTTTGCATTTGCCGGCAACTTTGTGACAGCGACATTAAAAAGTATATTCTGCCGTAATGGGCGTTAATACATAGCATAGCGCACTCAAGAGGGGCTAAAGTCATTCAGGGGGCATTGAATATTTTGTTAGCAAAAGTATGCCAGTAGCATCATGATTTTGTAGTTCAACTTGGATACGCCCCAATTCATAAGCCTCCTGGATGGGGCATCCTGCTCCTAACGCCTGATAAAAACCGGTACAAAATGCTATTGCAGCAGCATCAGTGATCCAGTTTTTCATCCCGATCACATACTCAATGTGTTCTGAGATGGCGCATGCTTGCGATTCTGAGTAACAAGCATTTAGTATCACACATTTCACATACCTCTGGAATTGCTTGAAAAGTACTGAAACAACTTGTGATTTTAATGGATGTATATGACCATAAATATCTTCGACACATATCTCCCCCGAGGATGCACCGTGCCCAGAGAAGTGTACAATTGATGGTTTTTCATCCAATAAAGCCTGAGTAAAATCCACTGTTCTGACTGCACTGTAATACTTCAGTTCAAGTTGATCTCGTAATTGTGAACACTGCAGCCTTTCTTGTATTTCTCGATGCTCTTCTCCTAACCTGAGACGAGATGTATCTGCTGGTTCAGCTGACAAAAGAAGAATCGATAACTTTCTTGTATTTGACTCAATATTCTTCTGGTTTATTTCTTCTCGTGAAGGCAACAAAAGTTTCTCAATTCTCTCTAGACGCACATCTATATTTGCAATATAGGGGCTACTAGGGAATTGTGCTATTCGTTGTGGAGACCCCATGACAGTGAGAGAAAGCTCTAACAAATGTTCTCTAAAGTTTTCAACAAAGGGAAACGTGATACTATCAAGATAATTCTCTTGATATGTGGCATATTCCATCATTAGCTCTTCATATGAAGGTTCAAGATAAAGTTTACAAAGATCACTCATTTCGGAGCAATTTCAGGTAAGCCTAATTGCTGAGCAATGGGTACGAAAAATAATAATGTTTCTTTTGCAATTCTTATTCGCCTTTCAAATGATAGACCATACAAATCACGCAAATTCACTAATCTGTCACATAACTTTACTACAATAGCTAATTGGTCATTGCACTTATTAACCCATCTAGGATTTTGGGTAATGTGGCGTAACCGATGAACTGTAAGTACTAAATTTGCTATTCTACTACCAAACAATGATTTTATTTCTTCAAATGTAACTGCTGTATCTTCTATTGTGTCATGTAGCAAGGATGCTGTTACTACTTCGATGCCAAATCCTTTAGAGTAAATCAATAAGGCTAATTCGGTTGGATGCACAAAGTACGATCTACCAGTTTGTCTAAACCGATTTTTGTGAGCGGTCCGAGCTAGTTCATACGCATCTTTAATAATATAAAAGTTAGATTCTAGTTTGCTAGATTCTTTAGTTAGCCAATCTATTCGTGATGTAATTCCAATAAATGAATTTAAGTCTCTAGTTGAAACAGACAAAGAACTTTCCATATGTGTTGCCTACCTACTTAAACTCCTTGCGATTTTATGCAGGAGTGAACTAACAATGTGAATTTAACCCAATACAAAATCCCCGACAAGCCGCTAACAACGAGCAGTCTGCCGGGGATGAAATGATGAAGCAGTGATGGAATCAACCAGAGACCTGCTACTGTGTGACGTGTCGCAAGGGGACAGTCGCTGCCATCTTTCGTACTACCCCGAATGTTGAATTACCAGGAGTTTACCATATGCTGAATAGAGTGTCAACTGCCAAATTGGATGTTTAGGAAGGTCGGTTTGATACCTATTCGCGACTTCAATTCAACGGCTCAAGCCAGTAGCACTGACTTTGCGTACACTGGCATCTCTACCTTTGCGTCCTGTGTTGCAACCCCATTCTCATACGCGCCAAATTGCGCCTTGTGCAGTTGCGCATAGAGCCCACCCGTGGCCAGTAACTCCGTATGGCGTCCTTCTTCGGTGATGCCTTCGGCGGTGACCACGACAATGCGGTCGGCGTTTTTGATGGTGGCGAGACGATGGGCGATAACCAGGGTGGTGCGCCCTTTGGCGAGTTCGCTGAGCGCCTGTTGGATGGCGACTTCGGTGGCGGTGTCGAGGGCGGAGGTGGCTTCGTCCAGGATGAGGATGGGTGGGTTTTTGAGGAACATGCGCGCAATGGCCAGCCGCTGTTTCTGGCCACCTGAGAGCTTGACCCCCCGCTCGCCAATGATTGTCTCGAGTTGATCCGGTTGGCTGCGAATAAAATCATCCAGTTGCGCTCGTTTGGCCGCCGCCCAGATCTCGTCCTCTGTGGCGTCGAGCTTGCCATAGGCAATGTTTTCACCAATGGTGCCGGCAAAGAGAAAGACATCCTGCTGCACAATGCCAATCTGGCGGCGTAGCGAGGCGCGGGTCATGGCGCGGATATCGATGTCGTCAATGGTAATTGCCCCGTCATTGATGTCATAGAAGCGAGGGATGAGGCTACAGAGAGTGGTCTTGCCCGCCCCTGAAGGGCCGACAAAGGCAACTGTCTCACCGGCGCGGATGGTCAGGTTAATGTCACAGAGCACCGGCCGGCCACTTTCGTAACCAAAGGTTACATGCGCAAAGCGAATGTTGCCGGCCAGATGGTCGACTGCGACCGCGTCGGGAGCATCTTCAATGTCCGGCGCCGTATGGAGGATCTCTAGATACTGCTTGAAGCCGGCAATGCCGCGCGGATAGCTCTCAATCACCGAGTTGATCTTCTCAATCGGGCGGAAGAAGACGTTGGTCAGTAACAGGTAGGCAATAAACTCGCCATAGGTCAGCTCGCCCCGAATGACATACCAGGTGCCCGCCACCATTACGAAAAGGATTACAAAACGCATGAGCATGTAACTAAGGGAGAGCGCGCGGGCCATGATATTGTATGCAGTCAGCTTGGTCTCGCGATAGAGGTTGTTGTTAATGGCAAAGAGCTTGCGTTCGTGCTCTTCATTGGCAAAGGCCTTGACCACGCGCACGCCGCCCAGTGCGTCTTCAATGCGTGCGTTAAATTGGCCGACACTGCGGAAGAGCGCACGAAAGGTGACGGTCATCTTGCCGCTAAAGTACATGGCCACCCAGAGAATAACCGGGACGACCAGAAAGGTCAGCAGCGCCAACTGCCAGTGGATCATGGCCATGAGCGTAAACGCGCCGATTAAGGTCATGATGGCAATAAAGAGATCTTCAGGACCATGATGGGCCAGTTCGCCAATGTCCTGCAAGTCGGTGGTAATACGGGCGATGAGATGGCCGGTTTTGTTGTTGTCAAAGTAACGAAAGGAGAGCTTTTGAATGTGGTCAAAGAGCCGGGTGCGCATGTCGGTCTCAATGTTGATACCCAGCATGTGGCCCCAGTAGGTGACCACATATTGGAGCGCGGTGTTGAGCGCATAAATGGCCAGCAGTGCTACCGTCGCTAACAGGATTAGCGGCCAATTGGCGCTGGGCAGCAAGTTGTCCACAAATTGATTCACCGCCAGCGGAAAACCCAGTTCCAAAAGACCAACAATGACAGCACAACCAAAATCGAGATAGAACAGCCGCATGTAAGGGCGGTAGTAGGCGAAAAATTGTCGAATCATAGATCAAGCAGCATTTTCTTTGATGAGTGTCTCCAGCCTGCGCAACTCCTGGCGCACGCGCGCCCGTTCCTCCAGCAGGTAGTTATATTGTTGGTCACAGGCCGGAATCGGAAAAGGGTAGGCTTGAATCTCGGCGTAGATCTGTGCTTTTTTGCGTTCGAGCTGCTGGCGGCGCGCCTGCCACTCAGCTTGGCTTCGTTCTGCTTCTAGCATTGGGTGTTGTAAATCAATTGACGAGTGTGTGCGCATTGACTATTTTCCTCTATACTTCGCTCTGTATGAAAACCGGTATAGTGATAAATGTCACCCTACCAGAGGGCCTTGACGCTGCAGTCGAGTCTCGCAACCCCGGTTAGCAATGCTCGGACAACAATTTGTCATCCGGCTCATTGTCTTTTGCCCTACCGCATAGGCCGTGTATGGTAGAATTTCGGGTAGTTTTACTCTTTTACCCGCCGCCGAAAGCCATTGCCATAGACAATCACCTCTACGCCTCCATCAACGACCTGTGGATTGGCGATCTTGACGCCGATAACGCCATCGTAGCCTTTGGCCTTGGCTTTGGCCTCCAACTCCTGCAAAGCGAAAGCAACCGCATTGCTGATCAGCTTCTCGTAGTGGCTCATGCGGCCGCCAACCAGGTTACGGATATTTTCGCGAATGTCGTTGACGACATTCGCCGCCGTCACCGAGACGCTAAAGAGCAACTCGCCAATTTCAATATCCGCGGCGGTTGGGTAATGATCGAGACTAATTAACACAGTTCACCTTTCATCCTTTGCGTTTTATCCTAACTTGGCCAAGCCGGAACCAAACTTTTCTACCGCAAAGGTCGCAAAGAGCGCAAAGAGAAACTAGAAATCTTCGCGATCTTCGCGTTCTTTGCGGTAAAAATTCTTGTTTTTGGTTGGCGCTGTGTGCCCGCAATACGAACAAGCTTTTGACTCGTTAGATATAACCGCGCGATGCGATCAACGGCCAAAGAGACGCGTAATCGGACTAACAAGCCAGCCGAGCAAGCCAAAGAGCAGACGCAACACAATGAGTGCAGCGACAATGCCCACCACCGTCACCAACGCCGTCTGCCCCATGCCATACTTAAAGAGAAAGAGCCGCCACGGTGCTTCCCCCAAGAGCACTTTGCTAATATCGACAAAGGCGGCTGTTCCTTCCTTCGGTGAGAGCAGGAAAGGTAACGCCTGATCCAGGTTGTCACCATTGTTGGCCAAATAGTCGTGTAGGGCCGGATCTTGCAAATGGGCGACGGTGGCCGGTTCGCTGATCACGCGCGCCACCAGTTGGTTGACCTGGCTTTGGGTCAGGGTAGGCAAATAGGCGGCCAATGTTTCCAAATCGGTGGCATTAAGTTGATTCGCCAGTGTCGCTAGATTGTTGGTGGAGACGCCCAAGAGGGCATGAAGCGCCTCAGGGTTGAGCAGCGCCAACTTCTGGATCGCACTTTTGTCATTGACCGCGATTAGCTTTTCCAGCAGCGCGGCGTCGAGCCCTGTAGGCGGTTGATGTTTGTAGATTTCATTGGCCACCACCTGGTCAAGTAGATTGCCCGATGCAGCCGACCAGTCAATCGCATCCTGTAATGAGCCGGTGTCCGCCACAATCTGAAAGGCCGCCTCCGGCTGGGCAAAGACCTGGGCAAAGAGCCCGCTATCCACCGCCTGCAAGAGACCATCACGGCCCAACGTTGGCAGGGTGGCACCGACCAGGTTGACCAATTTGGCCAGATCTTCCGGCGTCTCCTGGGCATTTAGAATAGCTTGGAAATTCTTGTTGGCGTCGGCCAATTCTAAGACCTGGCGGATATTGCGTTTGACATCGCGCCATTGGTTAAAAAGTTGATTGGAAATATCGCGCGCAATTTGGGGTAACTCGCGGCGCAATTCCGGCTCAATCGACGCCGTAATCTCCCCCTGAATCCCCTTTTTGACTTCAGTCGATTTTAGCGTTTCCTGGATCTGCGGCAGCGCGCCGTCACGGCTGTTGTAGAGATCATAGGCGATCATGCCGGCGCCCACCAGCCAACCGGCAATCGGAATAATCGTGGAGCCGGCGCGCCCCAAAATGCGCCCGATGATGCGCCCCGCCACCCGTTCAGCAATGGTCTCGCCAATCTCCAACATGATCCGCTTGCTTACCTGGGCCACAATGATGACGCCGAGGCCCCCTAACGCCGTCTTGTGTTGTCCAATGACCGAGAGCAGGCTGGCATCTAGTGCATTATTGCCGCCAAAGTTAACATTCTCGGCCGCGACTTGCACCTGTTCTTCAAAGGCGCGTACCATGGCGCCGGAGTAGTTGCCGCTAATAAAGGTCTGCAGACAGAAAAAGGCCGCCGAGACCGATTGGGCCGAGAGAATGGCGATTTCGCTGGCAATCTCTTCGGCGACACCATGCGACAGTTCGTTGATTTTGTTCTGGAAAATGTCCGACTCAAAGGTGTAGTTGGTGACGGCGCGCGTTAATTCCGCGGCCTTATCAGCCGACCAACCGGAGAGCAGCTTGTTCCAATAATCCTCTTCACCTTTGACCTGTTCGACTGCGCGATCAACTTGCGCATCAATGATGGTATCCATCTTCAACGCGCGCCACTGTGCTTCAACAATACGCCCAATGTTAATCTGCGCCGCCGCAGCCGCTACGACCTCCTGCGTGATGGAATTCAACTCTTGCTGGAGTGAGTCTTCACTGACATTGTCACAGTTTTGCAGCGTGTCACCGCTTTGGGGCAGGGGCGCAGCCCACACGGTAACCGGCTCCAGCAGCAGCGCCAGGGTGACTACTAAGTAAATTACCTGTCGAGCAAGGTTCATAGTGCCTTTTTCTTTCGCGGTAAGAGAGGGTGATTAAGTGACTGGGTGATTAGGTGATTGGTGATTTGCCTAGCCCCAGCGCTTATGGTGTGAACACTCGTACTACGAACGCCCAATCACCAATCACCCAATGACCAATCACCTACACCGCCACCGGTGTATCCGCGGCAATATTTACGCTGGAACTTTCGCTGTCCAGTGTACTCAGCATTTTGTTGAGCGCCTGCATGTAGGCCTTGGCACTGGCCGTAATAATGTCGGTGTCTACGCCACGGCCACTGAAAAGGCGACGGCGAAGACGACCTTGGGCGGTTTGCGTATAGCCCCGGCTTTCCGGCATCTCTAGCCGAATGGTCACATCCCCATTTGCGTCAATGCCCTCGGTGACAGCCTGCACCAGAAACTCTACCAGCGTATTCTCAACCTGAATAATGCGGTTGATGCCTTTGTAGACCGCATCCACCGGCCCGGTGCCAAACCCTGCATCGGTCACCTGTTCGCCCGTTTTGTTATTGCGCAGGGTGACGACCGCGGTCGGAATTACATGGTTGCCGCACTGTACCTGCAACGCAATCAATTCCCACGTCTCCACCGGCTGATAGATCTCATCCCCGACCAATGCCTCTAGATCCGCGTCGGTGACTGTCTTCTTCTTGTCGGCCAGATCCTTAAAGCGCTTAAAGACTTCTTTAAGTCCCTCAGCGTCCAGATGGTAGCCCATGCCCTCCAACTTAGCACGCAGCGCGTTGCGGCCACTATGTTTGCCCAGCACCAACGTGCTCTGATTGAGTCCGATAATGGAGGCGTCCATAATCTCATAGGTGCGCTTGTGCTTCAACATGCCATCCTGATGGATGCCGGCCTCATGGGCAAAGGCATTTGCCCCCACAATCGCCTTGTTGGGCTGGATTACAATGCCGGTGTAGCGGCTCACCATGTCGCTGGCCCGGTGGATCTCGGTGGTGACAATGTTGGTATCCAGGTCAAAGACTGGCTTGCGCGTGTGGAGCGCCATTACCGTCTCTTCCAGGCTGGTATTGCCGGCCCGCTCGCCAATGCCGTTGATGGTCACCTCGATCTGGCGCGCACCTGCTTTGATGCCGGCCAGCGTATTCGCCGTTGCTAGCCCCAAATCGTTGTGGCAGTGCAGGCTGAAGATGACATCCTTGCCACCGGGCACATTCTCGCGCAGGTGCTTGATCAGCGCACCATACTCTTCCGGCGTGGTATAGCCAACCGTGTCGGGAATGTTGAGCGTCGTCGCCCCGGCCTGAATCGCCACCTCCAACACCTTGACCAGAAACTCTGGGTCGCTGCGTCCGGCATCTTCCGGGCTGAATTCCACGTCCTGACAGAGGCTGCTGGCATATTGGACCATATCGCCCACCGTCTCCAGCACATCATCGCGACTCATACGCAGTTTGTGCTCCATATGGATGTCGCTGGTGGCCAGAAAGGTGTGGATGCGCGGGCGCACGGCGCCTTGCACTGCTTCCCACGCTTTGTCAATGTCATTTTTATTGGCGCGCGCCAGGCCGGCAATAATCGGCGGTGCCGTAAGCTTACCCTCCCGATCCTGGCGCGCAGTGCGTCCCACCGAATTGGCGATCATTTTAACCGCTTCCAGATCGCCGGGGCTAGCGGCCGGAAAGCCAGCTTCCATAATATCTACGCCCAAACGGGACAATTGTTGCGCGATGTCCAATTTTTCCTGCGTGTTGAGGGTGGCGCCGGGGCTCTGCTCCCCATCGCGCAGGGTAGTGTCAAAGATGACGACCGTGTTGCCGTGCGCGATTTCACGGGCATGGGCGCGAATGTCATTGATGGCAAAGTGGGTTACGTCAACATTCTCGACCGCAGAATCTTCAATTCCATCTACGCTGCCATTCTGGGTTGCGCTATTTGAGGTAGAGCCGTTCTGTGTACTACTAGTCATCTTGCAATTCCTTTCAGGCGGTGACTGGTGGAGTGCAGGCGCACTTGCCTACCTTCCCAAACAATAAAACCGGTTAGCGTTGGTTGTACTTTAAGAGCGGCAAGACCATCGTCCACGAACATCACCCCCTTTTCCGTTAGTTCATTGCAACATGTATAGGCATAGGTCAAAATGTTTTGCGTAGATCAGATAAACAGCTTAGCTACCGCTGCTTTCACTTCCTGTAATTTCTCCGGCTTTAGCTTGCCCTGTCTACTTTTGAAGAGACTCTCATGCGCTGTAAAGAGCTTGCCTGGTCGTGCATAACTCGTTACTCTCAGACCACCTGACGCGAAATCATTTCTGCTGATTTCGATCGCAGCGATGTCTGAGTATGCATTGCTTGTGACCTGGCAAAGAATCCAATCATCCCGTCCGGCATTTGCAAGAACTATAGCGGGGCGAATTTTGCTTGTTGACAGATCCGTAAATGGAAATGGAACTACGATGATGTCGCCTGCTGCAGGTATGACCATGCTTCGTCTTCCTCTGGTCGTAGCCAATCTTCTGCTAGTGCCGCTTCACTCAATAAGGCTGTTTCTGAGATTTCCACAACAGGCTCGTCAAGGATCGTTACAAGCGCACGTCGAACCGTTGGGATCGCAATGGGTTGTAAAATACGGACGATCCCTGACGGGTCAATGACTGCTTCTACAGTTATATGCATAACTTGCCTCACTGTCTTATCACAGCATACCCAGCCAGGTACATCAAACCAGGTCACCGCTGTTCTTGCAGCAGGACACGCGCATCATCAAGACGATGTACGCTGGCTTTGGTCTGCTCTGTCACATCGGAATATAACACCTATCCCACCAAGGCAATATCCACCGACGGTCGCATCTCGGCGCAGACGGCCAGCACCTGGTGAATGTTGTTGTTCATAAAGTCGTCGAACAACTCCTCATCAACCTGGTTGCCCTGGTCCAGCGCAGTAAAGGTCTGTTGCATCAGGATATAGTCAAAGCGCGGGCCCCATTTACGCGTGCCCAGGCGTGCGGTGGTGGAGCAGTTGTCCACCATATAGGCGACCCCCTTGTAATGCATGTAGGGGTTGAGCGAATCGACTGCCTCGATGATTGATTCATTGGCAATCTCCGAATAGGGGTGGCCCATTTCCTTGAGCAGATCGACCTGTGCCATCATGGTGGCGATGTAGACGCCGGCGGTCACGGGGTTGATGGGGGTCTTCTCTGGGTCACGCTGGGCGCGCACACCCACGCCCACCTGCCACATTTCGGTACCATCGATCTTGCCCATGGGGTAGCGCTGATGACGGCGGTTGGCTTCCACGACGCTGCGGATCTCGTTACCGGAGGCTACTTCCGTATAGATCTCCATCAGGATTTCAAAGGCGGGATGATAGGCGGCGGAATAGGCGCGCCGGAAGAGATCCTGGTCGGCTTCATCCAATGACTCGTAGACCGACAGGATTCCATCCTTCGAAATCTTGTGGCTAATGGGGCCGGTAATCGACTCAACCGCGTTGGTAAAGGCTTCCTCGTGCGATTGCCCGTGGGCCACAAACCAACGATAGAGCGATTCGACAATGCCGTGCACTGCGCCCAAGAGGATGCCGCGTTCGCCAAAGATGTCCGATTTATACTCGGATTCCAGCGTCGTCTGGAAGGTCCATGGCGAACCGAGCGCGACCGACCAGCCCAGGGCAATGTCCGTGGCCCGGCCATCAATATCCTGATGGATGGCAAAGCTGGAGTTGATGCCGGCCCCGTTGACCTCTTTGCCCTGTTCATAGAGGCGGCGCACCGAGGGGCCCATGCCTTTGGGACAGACGGCGATTACATTAATGTTATCGGGGAACGATTCGCCAATGCTCTGTAAATAGCCCAGCAAAAAGCCGTGGGAGAGGCCGAGCGTGGCGCCGGGGCGAATGGCCTGGAAAATCTCTTTGTAATTTTGGGCTTGCGCAGCATCGGCAATCAAGAGCAAGACCAGATCAGATTCGGCAATCACGTCGTACATTTCGCCCAGTGTGCCGTTCGCTTCGGTAAAACCGGCGGCTTCCGCTTTGGGTATGGAAGATGAGCCGGCGCGTAGACCGACCTTGACCTTAATGGCGGTGCCTTCCAGTGAATCACGCAGATTTTGTGCTTGCGCCGGCCCCTGGGATGACCAGCCGAGGACGCCGATCTGCTTGATGCCAGCAAAGGCTTTGGGCAACAGGGGGAAGAGGTGGCGCCCACCGCGGACGACATATTCTTCGGTATCGCCGATGGTAATTTTCTCTTTGGTAAAGACGTTGGTGGTAAAGTCCAGATTCATGGCAAGTTTCCTAATATCGCTTTCTGTTTCTTTGTGCTTTTCTTTGCCCGTCATTGCGGCGTTAGCAGCGCTGTAATGGTTGATGGGAGACCCAGCTAATTATTAGCTGGGTCTCCCATCAACCATGGCGATGGGCCTAATCAATTTAAGGCCACTATTGTAACACAATTATACGCCGCCCGTAGAAAATCGGTCGGCTTTTTCTACACTTGGGATGCCATTGCTGCTGGCGCGCCAGCCGGCAATGCTGCGTTTGACCCGCTGTGTGCTGCCACGCACCATGGCCATGGGGCCGGTGCGCGCCATCTCCAAAATTTCAAAATTCTCTAACAACTCGATCAGCGCATCGACCCGTTCTTCAGAGCCGACGATCTGCACCACCATGCTATCCAGCGCCACATCCACGATCTCGCCTTTGAAGATATTGACGATCTGAATGATCTCGGCGCGGTTTTCACTGTTGGTCTGCACTCGGATCAGCGCCATCTCCCGCACAATCGTGGGCCGATCGCTGACATCTTCCACCCGTGTGACATCAACCAACTTGCGCAACTGCTTGATCACCTGATCGGTCATATGTTCATCGCCATTGACGACAAAGCTCATGCGGCTAATTCCGGGCGTCTCGCTATGGCCCACCTGCAAACTGTCAATGTTAAAGTTGCGCCTGCGCAGCAACCCCACCACCCGATTCAGCACACCGGGCTTGTCGCGCATCCAGGCATTGAGTGTATGTTTCATAGTTGCATCCTTCGATGTTGTAAATTCTACCAATTTCGCAGTTGTAATTGGGTGATTAGGTGATTGGTGATTGTGAACTTCCCTGGCCACAACCATAAATTACCAATCACCCAATTACTAATCACCAGCTAGGCTCCACGCCGCTAAATCCTTGCATGACGCCGGCTTTGGGACGGCGCATCATTTCGTTGACGGCCTTGCCGGGTGGAATGATGGGGTAGACATTCACTTCTTCCTTCACCCGGAAATCGACCAGGAAGGGGCCAGGCGTGTTGTGTGCTTCTTCTAACACGGCCACCACCTCTTCCGGCTTGCGCACGGCACGGGCGGGAATGCCATAGGCTTCGGCTAGCTTCACATAATCGGGTGACACAATCGGCGTACCCACATAGCGCTTCTCGTAGAAGAGCTGTTGCCATTGGCGCACCATCCCCAGAAAACCGTTGTTAATAATGGCAATCTTGACCGGCAAGTTGCGTTCCTGTTTGAGCACGGCCAATTCCTGGAGCGTCATCTGGAAGCCGCCGTCACCGGCCACCGCCCAAACCAGCCGGTCCGGGTGGGCAAATTGGGCGCCAATCGCGGCGGGCAAAGCAAAACCCATGGTGCCCAGGCCGCCGCTGGTGAGCAACATGCCGGCAAACTCATGGATAAAATATTGCGATTCCCACATCTGGTGTTGGCCCACATCGGTGACCACAATTGGCGGCAGATCCGTCGCGCGCTTGGTGGCGTGCCACAGTTGGCGAATAACAAAGGGTGGAATCAACTGGTCGGTCTCAAAATTCAGAATATCCGTCTCGCCGGTGTCGTTGCGCCATTCGTTGATCTCCTGCGCCCAGACCTGATGTCGGCGTGATTCAATCAAAGGTAAGAGCGCCGGCAAGGTTTCGCCCAGGTCGCCAATCACCGGCACATCGGGCACCACATTTTTGCCCACCTCGGCCTTGTCCAATTCAAAATGAATGATTTTGGCCTGCTTGGCAAAGCTGTCCAAGCGGCCGGTAATGCGGTCATCAAAGCGCATCCCCATTGCGATGAGCACATCACACCCTTGGATTGCGCGGTTGGCGTAGGCTTCGCCATGCATACCGCCCATGCCCAAACTTAGTGGATGGGTTTCAGGAATGTTGCCGGTGCCCAATAGAGTGGTCACCACCGGAATCTCCGCCTTCTCTACCAATTCCAGCAGTTCTTTGCTGACACCGGCCAGATGCACGCCATGACCGGCCAAAATCAAAGGTCGTTCGGCGCGATTGATCAAACTGGCTGCTTCAATCAACGCTGCTTTATCGTAGGTGGGCCAGGGTTCAAAGCCAGGCAGCTCAATGTCAAAATCATAGCGGAAGAGACCTGTGGCGTTCTGGACATCTTTACAAATATCAACGAGGACCACGCCGGGGCGCCCTTCACGGGCAATGTGGAAGGCTTCTTTCATAATCAGGGGGAGTTCATGCACATCGGTGACGAGGTAATTATGTTTCACAATCGGCTGTGTCACCCCCACCACATCCGATTCCTGGAAGGCGTCGGTGCCCAATAGATTGGTCGGCACCTGCCCCGTGATCGCCACGATCGGCACGCTGTCCATTTGCGCCGTAGCCAACCCTGTCACCAGATTCGTCGCACCGGGTCCGCTGGTGGCAATACAGACGCCCACCCTGCCGGTGGAGCGAGCATAGCCATCGGCCATATGGCCGGCGCACTGTTCATGGCGCACCAGCACATGATGGATCTTGCCTTCTGCTTCATATTTGGCCAGCGCATCATAGGTGGGCAAAATCGCCCCACCCGGATGACCAAAGATCACATCCACCCCTTCCAGATAAAGCGACTCCCACACCATCTGGGCGCCGGTCATCTGGCGTGGTTCGCTCTGCCTGGGAGGCAATTCTTCATTTTGTCTACGCTTTCCCATTGTTATCTCCTTCAATCTTTCAACTCAAGCGGCTGCTACAGTTGCTGCAAACTGGCAAAAGAGGGTCGGAACATCACCAGCCTTTGCCAAAGTATAATTAAGGCAGCGCACCAGCGGCACATCCTACCCCAGTGACGATTGGAGCCAAACGTTGATTGTTCGCGCCTATTGTTCGTCATGGGGTGAAAAAGAAAAGACCCTTCCCAGTTGGGAAGGGTCTGCTACGACCAAACAGGATAGTATTACAACGCTTATCCCTCTTCTCCAACCAGTAAAGACTTCCGGTCTACACCTACAATGACCAGAAGTTCGCTAAGGACGCGTACAACTACGCTAACTGTTACAACGCTAATCTTTACTGTGGAGAAAATTGCTTGCATTTTTTACTAGAACCTACTTGACTGTAATTGTTGCTACAATAACTCTCTAATAGTATAGCGAACGTTCAGCACCTTGTCAACTGTCATAGGCTATAGGGTGCATTTCACCTTTAGGGGAAGCGCCTTTCAGGACGGGAGCAGGATCATTTCGTCAAGCTGCGCGCTATGTTCCCTTCCTGGAAGGCCCGCGCCAACCGCGACAACCAGCTACACCTATGACATTCGTGGGCTGCTTATACAAAGCACCAATCCACTCAACCAAAGCACCGGCTACAGCTATGACAACGGTGGACGGTTGATGCAGGTGACGGACGCAGCCAACCAGAGCACGACCTATGCCTACGATAGTAGCGGCCGTTTAGCGACCATCACCAATGCCCTGGGTAAGATCACCAGCTATGGTTATGATGCCGTGGGCAATCGCACCACTATCACTGACCCGCTGGGGCGCACCACAACGACTACCTATGATGTGATGAATCGGGCAGTAGCCATCACGGACGCCGGCAGCCGCACGCATCAATATAGCTTTGACGCCGTCGGTCAGTGGGTGCAAGAAACATCACCGGCGGGGCGTGTGACCAATGCGTTGGGCCAGAGCGAGAGCTATGAATATAACAACGTGGGACAGCGCACCCGGGTGGTTGACCCACGCGGGAACAGCACCTGGTATGGCTATGACGCGGCCGGCCAACTTACTGCGGTGACCGATGCCCTGACTGGGGTGGTGAGCTTTGCCTATGACGCGGCCGGCCAACTGACCAGCCTGACCAATGCCAATGGCAAGAGCACCAGCTTCACCTATGATGCCCTGGGCCATGTGCTGACGCGCACCGACTCGCTCAGCCGCACCTACACCAATCTCTATGACCAGGTGGGCCGGTTGACAACGCGCACCGATGCCCGTGGCGTCAGTGTGAGCTATGGGTACGATGTCATGGACCGGGTCACGACCGTCACTCACCGGAGTGGCGTCGACAGCTACAGCTATGACACTGTGGGCCAGCTGGCAGCGGTCACCGACCCTACGGGCACGACCAGTTACAGCTTTGACGCGCTCTCCCGTATCACTGGGATTACGGCGCCGCAAGGAACTGTGGCTTATACATATAATGACGCCGATCAACGCACCGGCATGACCTTGCCCAATAGCCGCACCATCAGCTACAATTACGATACCACGGGACGCCTGGCCATCATTACGGATTGGGTCAGCGGCAGTATCAACTATAGTTTTGACGCCGATGGTTTCCTGACCAGTCTCAACCGAAACAACGGCGTCAACAGCAGTTACGGCTATGACAATGCCGGCCGCCTGACCACCGTTAGCCATGACGGATCGGGCGGCAACTTGCTCTTTACCAACTATACATTGGATGCCAATGGCAACCGCACGGCAATGGCGAGCAACGCGGGTACGGAGAGCTACACCCTCGACGCACTGAATCGCTTGACCAACGCCACCTATCCCAATGGCGACAGCGCGGCCTATAGCTATGATGCCAACGGCAACCGGCTAAGCCAGACCTTCAACGGCGCTACGACCAACTACAGTTATGATGATGCCGGCCAATTGCTGAGCGACGGCGCCACTACCTATAGCTATGACGCCAATGGCAATCTGGTGACCGCTGGCGCCGACAGCTATAGCTGGGACTGGGCCAACCGTTTGACCGGCGCCACCGTCAATGGTCAGAGCGTCAACTATAGCTACGACGCCATGAATGTGCGGGTGGGCGCGACGGTCAATGGGGTGACCAACAATCTGCTCTGGGACAGAGCAACGGCGTTACCAAGCTTGATTGACGATGGCAGCTATGCCTATCTCCACGGTCTGGGCGCCATGGCGCAGATCGATGGCGCCGGCGCCCGTCATGACTTGGTCACCGATGGGCTTGGTTCGGTGCGCGGGGTGACGGACGGCAGCGGCGCGCTCGTCGGCAGGGCCGATTACAGCGTTTTTGGGGCCTATCGCAACCAGACCGGCGTCGCCAGTCGCTTTGGCTTTGGCGGTGAGTATTTTGCCCAAGAGAGTGGCCTATGGCACCTGCGGGCACGCGATCTCAACCCGACCTTGGGGCGCTTCCTGAGCACCGAACCGGTGCAGCCCAATGCACCGGGCACACAAGGTTACAATCTGTACGCCTATGTGGCCAACAACCCTACCACCTGGCTAGATCCTAGCGGCTATAGCACCGAGGGCCCGACACCGACTCAAGCCGAGATTCTGGTGGGGTTGATGGTCTCGGTGCCGGCGGCGGCCTTGGTGCCGGGGGCCGCGGTGGGAGCCTTTGTGCTGGTGGCGTTGACCTTTCGTTGCATCCTCACCGAAGGCTGCAACGACCTGTTGGGGGAAATGAACAGCCTGATTGGCGAATTGGGCTCTTCCGGTCTGAACACGGTGACCTGGACCGCGGAAACGCTCAATGAAGTCTTTGCCAAGTACCCCTTGCTGCCGGAAGCATCGCTGCCTTTGCAATTCATGGCCGGCATCGGGCTGGCTGCAGTGGGGCTGGACACCGTCACCGACCTGGCTGCCCTAGTTTCTGGGCGCGACCCATTGACCGGCCAGGCGTTGACGCCCCAGGAGGTTGCTACGATTGTCCTTTGCCGGCGGGGGCAGGGATGGGGAGCAGGTTGATAAATTCAGCCAGTGTTGAGGTAACCAGCAGTTGATCGAGCAAGTCCATCAGCTGCTCAAGCTTGTCAATTTGTTCCAATTGGGCCGCTAGCCGCACCAGTTCTTCCTCATTGGGCGAAAAACGCCATTGTAGCAAATGGAGCAAGGTCTGGCGTTGGGCCGTAAGCTTGCCTTCCTCAATGCCCTCTTTCTTGCCGATGTCGATGCCCTCTTTCTTGCCAATATCGAAACCGATGAGCTTGCCTTCTTCAATCCATTCTTGGGCCAGGGTCTCCATGAGTACGCCTCCTTCTTTGGGTAAATGGGCCAACAATTTCTGGGTGATCTCCGCTTTGTCCAACTTGACGGCGGAGCGACTGATGTACCGCAAGAGCGCCATCACCATCTCCATGCCACTGGGTTGCTGCAACACCTCGCTTGCCAGCGCCAGGATCTCATCGAGATGACCGCCCAACCCGTCGGTGAAGATATATTTCAACACCGTCACAACGAGTCGGGTGGTCACCTCGCCGCGGATGGCCTCATCGGCGATGGTGGAAAGGTTGACAAAGTGAGGTTCAAAATCAGGCACATAGCGTCCCACGGCCTGTGCGAGTGGCGAGTCGGGATCTTCCATGCCGGTCAGATGGCGGGCAAAGCGCAACGGGATTCGCCAGGCTTCCACCCCATGATAGACCAACACGACCAAGATTGGGGTTAAGGTGTTGCGCCGTGTGCTCTGCCCTGGGCTTGTGTGGCTTGCTGTGCGGTTGGCCGCCGCCGCTTGCTTGTTCTTGTCTTGTTTGGCATGGAGCGCATCAAATTCCTGCACCCAATAGCCGACTTTGTAGCGCAAGACTTGAAAATCGACCCAGTCATCCGGGTAACTCTTGTGCTCCGCCAGAAAAGCAACCCGGATCGGGGTGTCGAATCGCGTGACGGTTGTGTAGATCATATCACTGAAATAGTTGCGCAGCTTTTCGTCGACAAAGGTGTCCTTCTCCAAACGCAGTTGGCTCAGATCGAGCAGGGCTGTGATGTCCGCCGGCAGATGCTGGCGCAGAAAGTCAAGCGCCACCGCCGGTTGACTGAAATAGTGTTTGAAAAACGCATCATGCGGGTTCGTAATTTGCTCACTCATAGTGGGACTTATAGCACATTTCCCGTGCAAAATCGAGACCATCGGGGGCGAACCTAGGCCATAAATTACTCTTCGCCCACCTGCTGCTTTAACCAGGCATCAATGAACATGTCAATGTCACCATCCAAGACCGCCGCGGTGTTACCTGTTTCGACCTCGGTGCGCAAATCTTTCACCATTTGATAAGGGTGCAGGACATAGCTGCGGATTTGGCTGCCAAAGTTGGCGTCTACATTCTGGCCTTTGAGCCGTGCTTTCTCGGCCAACAGCTTTTCTTGTTCGATTTCATAGAGCTTGCCGCGCAGTACGCGCATGGCCATTTCACGATTTTGACCCTGGCTGCGCTCATTTTGTGACGTGACAATAATACCGGTCGGCAAATGGCGAATCCGCACCGCCGTCTGGTTTTTTTGGACATTTTGCCCCCCGGCGCCGCTGCTCAGATAGACCTCGATCTCAATATCATTGGGGTTAATATCCACCTCAATGTCTTCATCGATCACGGGCATCACCTCGACCTTGGCGAAGCTGGTGTGGCGGCGATTGTTGGAATCAAAGGGGCTCAGCCGCACCAGACGATGTGTGCCGCGCTCAGCCTTCAGATAGCCATAGGCATAGGGGCCGTTGACTTCGACCGTTACGCTTTTGATGCCGGCTTCTTCGCCTTCGGTCATATCGGTGATCGTTGTCTTAAAACGCCGCCGTTCGGCCCAGCGCAAATACATGCGCAACAACATTTGCGTCCAATCTTGCGCTTCAGTGCCGCCGGCGCCGGCATGGATGCTAAAGATGGCTGGGTCAGCGTCATGTTCGCCGCTGAGAGCCAGGGTGGTTTCCCGTTGTTCCAACTCTTCTTCCAGCGCCGTGGCTTCGGTTTCCAGTTCGGTCAGCAGTTCCGGCTCATCGGCGGCCAGCGCGAACAGTTCATTGGCGTCAGCAACCCGGCGTCGAAAGGCTGTCCAGGATTCAACCTGCTCGCGCAGCACGCTGATCTCCTGCATTACCTTTTGCGCTGCCTGTTGGTCATCCCAAAAGCCACTTTGTTGCGATTCTGCTTCTAAGGTTGCCAGCCTTTCTGCTTTGCCGGCCAGGTCAAAGCCGCCCCCGAATAATATCAACACGCTCTAATAAGAGACGCAAGCGTTCTTCTAATTCATTCATTTTTCACTCCTATTGCTTATCGCTCATCCAATGAGCCTTTGATTACCCATTCAATAGCCCGTCCACAAAGGCGACGGGGTCGAAGAGGGCGAAGTCATCGACCTTTTCGCCGGTGCCGACAAAACGGACGGGCACACCCAATTCATGTTTCACATTCAAGATCGCACCACCCTTGCTGGTGCCATCGAGCTTGGTCAAGATAATCCCCGTCACGCCAGCGCTTTCGCCAAAGGCTTTGGCCTGGGAAATGGCATTTTGGCCAGTAGAGGCGTCGATCACCAACAGCACCTCATGGGGCGCGCGGTGGACTTGTTTGCCGGCCACGGCCTTGATCTTTTCCAACTCTTTCATCAGGTTATATTTGGTCTGCAACCGGCCGGCCGTGTCCACGATCAGCAGGTCCGCTTTGCGGCTCTCTTGGCTGGCGCGCATGGCGTCAAAGACCACTGCGCCCGGATCGGCGCCGGGGGCGTGGGCGATAACTTCGACACCAGTGCGCTCGCCCCAAATTTTGAGCTGGTCAATGGCGGCGGCGCGGAAGGTGTCTGCCGCACCCAAGATCACCTTGCGTCCCCGCTTCTTATAAAGATTCGCCATTTTGCCGATACTGGTCGTCTTGCCGGAGCCGTTGACCCCCACCACCAAGACCACGGTGAGGATGCGCGGCTCATCAATATGCAGCGGTTCCTCAGTCTGCAACAGGCGCACCATCTCCTGTTTGAGGGCGAGATAGGCAGCGCTGGTCGCTTTGATATTCTCGCGCTCGACCCGAGCGCGTGTTTTGCGCACCAACTCCTCGGTCACCTTCATCCCCACGTCGCCGACGATCAGTGCTTCTTCCAGCTCATCCCAGAGTTCATCGGTGATTTCATTTTCCTGGAAGATCGTCGAAATGCGGCCAAAGATCCCGGCACGCGTCTTTTGCAGACTCTCCTCTAATTTGACCTCGTCTTCGCTCTTCTCTTCCTGCTTCCCAAATAGCCGTCTAAACAAGCGACCTACTCCTTATATGCTAAACGATCTCTAATAATTAATGGAAAATAATTAATAATTACGCTCATATGGGCGACTCACTGAAATTGCACTGCTTGCCCTCAAGATAAGGTCGGCAATTTCAGTCGCATACCGATATGAGCCAATAATTAATTGATAATTATTCGCCACCAATCTAGCTGTGTGGAGTATACCATGATTCAGCGCGCTATCCAATGCATAGGGTGGTAAAAGCAGGAATTACCAATTGGGGCATAGCAGTGGCTAAGTTGCTGGGAATGGGAAAAGAACAACGCTCATATGGGCGAAGAGGTGAAATCGCCGCAAATACCTGAGAGAAATTGAGCGATTCCACCCGCAGACCTATATGAGCCAAAAAACAAATGTCCACTGCAAATGGTGTGAAGCATGAATTGCATTGGGAACATCCTGGATGCGCTTTATCTGTTTAAGATGCCTTCCAAACTGATCCTGACCGTGTAGGGAGCATCCTCAGATGCGGCTCCGGCGGATAGATATAACCGTGATAATGCACAGGAGCACTTTAAGCCAGTGATATAGGAGGCAAATCGCATCTGAGGATGCTCCCTACACAGAGATATATCATGGTAGGGTCATTATGCTGTTTTGGGAGCATATGATAATGGCGAGGTTGACGCGCAACAGAAGAACAAATTTTCACTGACCAACGGGTTAGGGACAAGAGGATAGATTTCTAAAAACGAGGCGCTTTTCTGACTGTCTCATGGGGCGCTTACCTTTAGAATTCATGATCATTCTAAAGTCAAGCGCCCCTATGGAATGGGGTGTGTGCCACAAATGGGGCGAAGCACCAGCAAGGCTAATTTGTGCTTCTTGCCTATCGCCCTTAATTTGGGACGCACTCTACGGAATGACAGCAATGCCCAATCTGAACTCGTGTTGGGAGCATCCTCAGATGCGACGTTATATGACCCCAGATTGAGCATTGCTGACGGGGTGAGTAGCAGTGGTATAAAACCGTTGCTACTGCCTGGCCCTACTACTGCACGATCAACGGCATAAAGATGTTTTCGAGCATGAATTCCTGCTCATCGGCGCCTTCGGCAATATCTTCCGCTTCGGCGTCATTAATGCGGTCGCCGGCTTTGAGATCTTCCGCTTCGGTTTCGGCGGTGGCGCCGGTCGCTGCGGCGGGACTCAAGACTTTCTCGCCAATAAAGAGGCCATCGATCTTGGGATTAAAGCCCAGGCTGCTGCCGCTGAGGTAGCTGCGATAGGCGCAACTGGTGATCGGCGCCTGATTGCCCGGCGTACAGATAAAGATCTCATTGCCATTGCCACTGGCGCCCGACACGGCAAAGCCCCCTAGCGTGCTGAGGTAAAGCTCCCCATTGGGCGCGATATAGGCCGCCCACAGATCCTCGGCGCCGGTATTCAAACCAACTGCGGAGCCATCCAGATAGAGACTCCAGACGCCGCTACTGTTGGCGCCAAAGCTGCCATTGTTGAGCACCAGCAGATCTTTGTCCTGGCCACGTAGGACACCATTTGTCCCTGGCACCGCAAAATTGCCGGCTGTGCTGACCACCAGACGGCCGTCAGGCGACATGCTGATTGCATCCAGGCCTTCACCTAGCGTCGTCAACCCCACATCCGAGCCATCCAGGTAGATGGCAAAGCTGCCACTGCTGTTGCTGCCCAGAGAAGTGGGAGTAAATTTGACGATGTCGTTAGGGAAGACCCAACCCACATTGGGCAGCCAGCGGGGCAGCGCAAAGGTCATGAGGATGTTCGGCAGCGCACCCTCTTCGTCGAGCAGATAGAAGCCTTCCAAGTCATTGAGAATCAGGCCCAGGTCAGAAGCGTCAAAGAACTTTGACCAGCTCTTGCTGTATTCGTCATAGAGCACAATGTCCTCGTCGGTAAAGAAGAAGCGGTCATTGGCATCGTTGATGTAGCCGGCGGTGGCGCCGCTGACATAAATGAGCGCCGGCGGGGTAAGTTCCAGGCCAATCAACACCGGATCATGGTCGGAGGTGCGATATTCGTCGGGCGCATAGAGGCTGTCTATCTGACCGGCGCTCTTGAACTCGACGTTGTAATCAAGCACGCTTGGCTCATCCGCATTGATGTGATAATCGGCCACATCCTGGATCTGACTCAGCAATGAGGGCGAAGCTAATGCATGATCCAGATAACCCCATTGACCATCAAAGACATAGGAGTAGGCCCCAGCGCCGCCAAAGCGTTCGACCAAATTGGTGTAACCAGCATTTTCCAAGGTGGTGATGGGATCTTCCTTGGCATAGGAATTCAGGTCACCAATGATCAGCACGTCGGCGTCACCATCGGCGGCGGGGATGACAGTCTCATTGATAAAGGCAAGCAGCCGGGTTGCCTGTTGGACGCGCACGCCATTCCAACAGCTTTGACCATCGCCGCTATCTTCGTTGGCCGGGTCTGTGCCGGCAGCGGGACAACTGCCCTTGGATTTGAAGTGGTTAACCACAACGCTAAAGTGTGATCCGTTATGGGCATTTTCAAAAAGCTGTGCGACCGGTGGGCGATTGTGGATGGGGTCTGTGTCAACCAGCGGGCCATTGATCGGTGTGACCGTGGCCGGTTTGTAGAGGAGACCGACTTTGATCGCATCTGTGCCGATCACCCCAGTGTTGACATAAGCATAGATATTGGCGCCGGCGAGCGTGTTTAACCCGTCAACAATGTCGGCCAATGGTTCGGCGTTGGGTGCGTTTTCCAACTCAATCAAACCAACCACATCGGCATTGAGCTTGCTCAGCGCCTGCAGCATTTTATCGCGCTGGCGGGTGAACTCCTGCTCTGAATCCGCGCCGCGGCAATCCATATCTCCGGCTGGACCACAGACATCGGGGCCGGCATCTACAGTGACAAAGTAGTTGAGCACATTAAAACTGGCCACCTTGAGCGAACCGCCGACTTCAGGCGCTGCCGTAGGACGTTCGTTGACCGCCTGGAAGTCGGGCGCGCCGCCCCCCAACGCGTTGATAGGACGGACGCGATAGGCGTTGCCGCTGGCGCTGTTGCCGGCCCAGGTATAGGTGAGGATGCCGACTACATTTTCGACGGTGTCGCCGCCGCGCAAGGTGTTGTTGGCCGTCAACGGTTGACCGTCACGGGCAAAGAGAATCGGGTCGGGATTCTGGTTGTTTAGATCGTCATCAAGGATAATGCGGTTTAGATCATTTTCCTGTTGCAACTGAGCGCTGCCGGCGCTGCCGGGCGGAAACAGATTGGTGGGCTGGTAGAGCCGATCGCCAGAAGAGACAACTACTTGACCAAAGCGACCCAGTTGGAAGAATTCGGTGACATAGAGCGTCTGCGGCAATTTGACCAGCATGCCTTCAAAGCGTTCCAAATAGGGCACGCCGTTGACCGACGCCGGGAAGGGCAAGGTAAGCTCGACCGGTTCGACGGCGCCGGTGACGCCACAGTGGACAAGCTGGGTAATGTTACCCAGTTGGGTCTGATCCTGGAAGTCAGATGGCGTAGCGGAGAGCTGGACTACCTCGCCCAGGCTGACACTATCATTGTTGTTGTTAAAGACAAAGATCGCGTCGGAGCTTTCCGGATTGCCATCGCCACTATCTTGCAAATAGAAACCACGCAGTGTCGGCGATGGACCTTCATAATCCCCCACGACAACGCCTTGCACCGTCACCGGGGTGGTGATGGCCGGCGCGGTCCCTGTGCCTTGAATGGCGCCAATGGGCGTATCCTCCTCACCACAAAGCGGGCCGCCGGTGGTGAAGCTAGCGACTGCATCGGCCTCGGGCCGATCGGGTGGGTCGATGGCGTCCGTGTCACTCACCTGGGAAGCCACTACGGTCACAGTGCAGGTGGTGTTGATGGGCAGATTGGCCGCGGGCGTCAAGAGCACGGAGGTCACATTGGCTTCCGGCAGTCCGGTGAAGGTAACGGGTGCACCGGTAGGACATTCAATGGTGATGGCGTCGGCGCTCAGGTCGACGGCTTCGCTAAAGTTGACGGTAATCGTGCTGTTGACCGGCACATTGGCTGTGCCATCGTTGGGCGCAATGCTGGTAACGGCCGGCGCGTTGTCGCCGCTACTGCCATCGCAATTCGCCGTATGGCTCCCTAGACCGTCAAAGGTGTCCTGTGCCAATCCTTCCCATTCAAGGCTGGGATCAAACGCATTGAGACCGTCGGGGTCACCGGTACAAACGGTATCCAGCCGGCGCAGCGTATTGTCCTGCGTGGAGACCAAACCACTGCCCCACTCGCTGCCGGGATCAAAGCCGATCTGACCAATAACATCAATGATGGCGCCGTTATGTCGTAGGACAATGGCATCATCCCCATTGAAAAAGTTAGAGGTACTTGTTTGATCGGTTACATCAAGTATGGCTTGCACCGCTCCATCATCGGCTACAACAAAGACGTCGCCATCTGCTACTGTGCCCATCAAATTGATGGTCGTACCAGGTGTCGTATCTATGGCAGCGCCATTAAAGAAAAATTGGAGTTGATAGCTTCCGGCGCCTAGGTCAATCGGGGCGCCGGTGCCGTTGTACAACTCAATGGCCTTGTTGTTACTCGACCCTTCAATATATTCGGAAATCAAGAGATCGTTGGTCGCCGCCTGCGTCAAGGATTGGGCTGCGGCAAGCCCCAACAGACAGATCAAACAGACGCTGACGGCGCGGATGGCATGTTGATGCCAGGTGTTCATAGGTTGTTTCCTTCCATTAAGCTTGCGCACCAAGGCAGCCAAAGGCTGATCTGCACCGAAACTTCGGTCGCCAAAGCACGCGGTGATAAAGTTAATGGCAACGATGTAAGACGGCGGTGGATGGGAGAACGGTAAGAACAGTAGTGTGCAAAGATTATGCTCGGACTTTCCTAACAACGAGCTGCAAGCATTAAAGTGCAACAATTAGGATCATGCAACAACAAGCATGGGGCAAATGTACTATACCACTGCTCTGTGCTATAACAGTAATTGCCAAAACAATTGTTGCAGATTATGGGTAGGATGCAGGATGAACGTTATGGCGATGTTATGGTGAAGTTAACAAATGCGAGTGGCGGGTGGCAATGGCGAATGAAGCCAGTCATCGCCTTTGAATCGGGTGTGCGCCACTCTTCATGCCCCTGATGCACAGCTCGCCGCGTAGGAGCATGAAGAGTAAATGGGGAATAGGTTGGACTTGATGAGGTTACTGCGTATAGGCGCGTAGGACGGCGCCGGCAAAGGTGAAGTTGTGGTTGGCTTCAATCTGTAGCGCTTCCTTAAATTCTTGGGGCGCGCCGTCAAAGAGCGTGCGGATCATGGCGGCGTTGGCGGACGGTGTGGCCATGCGCTGGATCCAGGCGGCAAAGTCGATCCAGACCCCACCGCGGTAGACCACTTCCGTCTGGGTAAACCCGGCGGCGGCCATCAGATCCAGCCACTGGTGCACTGTGTGATCGCGCACATGGGATGGATCGCGCAGCACTTCAATGGTCTGCAAGTAGGTGTCACAAATATAATCGTCATAGGAGACAATATCATCGAGAATTAAAGCGCCGCCCGGTCTGAGCACGCGCCGAAACTCGCGTAGCGCCTGGCCGGGATGGGGCCAGTGGTGAGCGCTGTAGCGAGAGACAACCAGGTCAAAGCTCGCGTCGGCAAAAGGCAGTTGCTCCACATCACCGGGGCGAAACTCAACGTTGTGTAGGCTCCGTTCCGCGGCCAGGCGCCGCCCTTGCTCCAACATGGTTGTCGTAAAATCGACGGCTGTCACCCCCTTGACCTGGGGTGCAAAGGCCAATGCCGTATGGCCAGCGCCGCAGCCGGCGTCCAGCACCGTTTCGTCCCCCGTCAATTGCACAGCGCGCAGCATCGCCTCCAGATCGCGGCCCTGGGCATGGACGGTGCTGGTGCTGTAGTTGGCCGCCACCTGGCCAAACTGCTGTTGAACTGCGGTTTTGAGATCTTTTGTGGTCATTTTGTGCTCTTTTGCGAATGAATAAGTTTTAGGTTAAGCCGGTTCCGCGGCGGGAACAACTCTACGTAGCGGCGCAGGTTTGCCCTCGACAATTGGTAGATGCACCAAGGCCGCAAAGAGGCTCAAGGCAATGGCCGCCAGCCAGATGGTGGTATAGGAGCCAGTGGCATCGTACACCCTGCCGCCCAGCCAGACACCAAAGAAGGCGCCAATCTGGTGGCTGAAAAAGACAATGCCATAGAGGGTCGCCAAATAGCGGGCGCCAAAAATTTGGCTGACGGCGCCGCTGGTCAACGGCACGGTGCCCAGCCAGAGAAAGCCAATCGCGGCGCCAAAGGCAATGGCAGAGACATTGCTGATTGGGATAAAGAGAAAGAGGCTAATCACAATCGCCCGGGCAAAGTAAAGAAAGCTGAGCAGATACTTCTTGCGGAAGCGGTCGCCCAGATAGCCAAAGAGATAAGAGCCGACAATGTTGGCCAGCCCAATCAACGCCAGCGCCCACGAACTAGCCCGGGGCGAAACCGCGTTGTCGGTGAGAAAGGCCGGCAAATGGGTGGCAATAAAGGCGACATGAAAGCCACAGACAAAGAAGCCGGCGATCAAGAGCCAATAACTGCCATTGCGCCACGCGCGTTGTAAGACCGCGGCCAACGGTTCCTCCTCTGCTTGGTTTGCCCGTGGCTGTCCAGCCCTAGGCGCTTGGGTGCTGGTCGGAAAGCCAAAGGCCAGCAGTGCGGTAAGGCCCACAATAACGGCCAACCCGATGAACGCACCGCGCCAGCCCAAGTTCAAGAGCAGTTGTTGGGCCACCGGCACCATCGCAAACATGCCAAAGGAGCCGGCCGCCGTAATGATCCCAAAGGACGAACTGCGTCGCTCCGGTGGCACTACTTGGGCCACCGCGCCCAACACCACGACATAGGTGGTGCTGCTCAATGCCAGCCCCACCAACAGCCCCAGCGTGAGGGTGAGCGTCGGCGTACTGTTGACAAAGGCGATTAGCACCATCCCCACGGCGTAAAGGATACCGCCGCCCACGGCCACCCAGCGCGGCCCAAAGCGGTCAGCCAGGATCCCGATCAGCGGCAGACCAAAGATAATATTTTGAATCGCAACCGCCAAACTGTAGGTCGCCCGTCCAATGCCCAGATCGTTGGTAATCGGCTGCAAAAAGACGCCCAGCGACTGGCGCGTCCCCATACTGATCAGCACCATCACCGCACCGCAGCTGATGACGAGGATCGTCTTTGCGCGTCCCATCATGCAAATCCTTTCATTGCTTGTTCTATATCTACTAGGAGATAACGGCGTAAATAGGAGTGAGCCAGTGAGACAGTAGGACAGTGAGTCAGCCACTGACTTACTGTCCTACTGTCCTACTCTTTTATTTACGCTGTGGCGCACTAAGCCAGTTCTAGTTGCGGTACAGGTGTCAGCCAATGCCGGTAATTAGATTCTCTGCCTGTGAGCACCCGAAAATAGAGGTCACTGATCTGGCTGGTCAGGGGGCCAACGCCGCCATTGCCAACGGGACGATGGTCGATGGTGCTAATGGGTGTCACTTGGGCGCCGGTGCCACAGTAGAAGGCTTCATCACAGAGATAGAGTTCGCTGCGGTCAATCTGGCGTTCAACGACTTCTATCCCCAATTCCTCGCTGGCCAGTTCCAGGATGGAGCGGCGGGTAATGCCCTCCAAAATGTTGCTGGTAATGGGCGGTGTAATCAGCACGCCATCGCGCACCATCATAAAGTTGGCTGCGCTGCCCTCGGCGACATGGCCATCCTGGTTGAGCACAAGGGCGTCGTCAAAGCCGCTGAGCAGAGCGTCACTTTTGATCAGCGCGCTGTTGACATAGGTGCCGTTGACCTTGCCTCGGGCCGGCATGGCGGTGTCATCCACGCGCCGCCATGCGCTGACATGGACGTTGGCGCCCTTATCGACCGGAATATACGAACCGACCGGGAAGGTAAAGATGGCCACCTTGTCAGTTGCTTCGTGTAGCCAAACGCGGTAGACACCGTCATCCTTGTAGGCAATGGGGCGGATGTAACAATTTTCACGCCAGCCTTCGCGCACCAGCAATTCCAGCGTAATGTCAATCAGGCGATCAATCGTATAGTCAAGCCGGCAGTGGAGCAGCTTGGCGCTGTTCAGAAAACGCTTGTAGTGATCGGCCAGGCGGAAGGCATAGAGCTGTTCCTGTTCTTCATTCCAATAGGCGCGCAGCCCGCCAAAGCAGCCGGTGCCATAGTGCAACGTGTTGCAGGTAATGCTGACCTTGGCCTCTTCAATGGGTACGATATTGCCTTCAAAATAGGCGAATTTGGTCACGATTTTGTCCTTTCTTGTGAGTTGATGGGTCGCGAAGTCGTGGAGTCGTGAAGTCGCGAAGTTACAGGGTCGCGAGGTCAGGTGGTTGCGAAGTCGGTTGTCTACGACGCTTGAGCGATAGCTGACTGACTCCACGACTCCACGACTTCGCGACCCATTGACTCCATGACTATTCTCTGATTAATTTTGGATCACGCCAGGGGACGTCATACCGTTTGACCATCATGCGGCGGGCGTCGGCGCATTCAAAGCCAAATTTGCGATAGAGGCCGTGGGCGTCGCGCGTGGCTAGGGAGAAGCTACGGATGCCGGCGATGGCGGGGCAGTTGACCACGCAGTCGATGAGCCAGACCCCCAGGCCATGCCCCCGCTGCTCCGGCAGTACAAAGACATCGGCCAAATAGGCGACCGAGGCATAGTCGGTGACGACGCGGGCAAAGCCGATCTGTTCCTCCCCTTCGTATAGCCCAAAGTTGAGCGAATGTTGAATCGCCTTTGCCACCGCCGCGCGCGGCACCCCCGGCGACCAGTAGGAGTGATAGAGATAGTCATGGATCACCGCCAGGTCGAGACGGGCTGGGTCGGTGCTAATGGTATATGGCGCTTTATGGTATTCGTAAATCATATCAGCCCTTTATATGAATCTGTTTACAAAGTCTTGGATATCTTTTTCCAGCGCAGCAAAGGCTAAAAGCTGGCGTAGCTGTGAAAAGTCATCAATAAATTCGGCAACACGTCTGGCGTGGAAATGGACAGGAAACTGTTTGAGTCGTCTACCCTTGAGCCCACTCGCCCGATTTAATAAATCGTGTAGGATTTGCTTTGGATTAGCCTGAGATTCCAATGTTGCCAAAGTTGGCAGCGTAAGTTGTTCGCGCCCCGACGGATTACCCGCAGCATGGCGGATCGCCTGTTCATTGAGAAGCAACCAAGCTTCTGTCATACGAATGGGTATGACACAAATGTAGGGTCGTAGGTGAACAAGGTTATTCATGGGCTGAATTGCGTTTGTGATTTCCTCAACCCGATCCATTCTTGACTGTCGTTCAGCATCGCGGTGGATAAAAAGTAGATCACAAGGATAGAAATCGAGAGCTAGCTCTATGCGCTGTTGTAATGTCTCGATCACGAATGGTAACCGACCTAAATCCGCCCACTGAGACTGGATCGGAATGTTGATGCCGTTTTCTACAAGCAGCCACGTTAAAATTGGAAGTAGTGCTGCGTCTGAACTGCCATCTGTGAGCAATGTATACCGTATTTCGTTCATCCCTGCATTATTCCTGTAGGTAAGGCAGAGTTAGTTGTAAATCGCTGCGGTCTATGACACGCCGGGGAGGATAAGGCTGCAATTCCTTGTTTGATGAATCCTTGGACTGTGACATGACAACTGGATTTAGATAAGCTAATAATTTCCCTTTGCCTACGGGAGAAACGGACGGTTCGGCTTCGTTGCGCCAGGTGTCAGGCAACCAACTAAAGCGGGCAGCCTGAAAGCGCCTGCCATTCTTTGCCATTTCTCTTGATTCAGCCACAAGGAGGCTGTCATCAGGAATCTGGCTGACCACCGCTGGTGAGTGCGTATTGATGATCACTTGACGTAGTGGATTATCAGGCCCAATCGGTATGGTTACGTCACACGCAATATCCTGCAACAGGCGCAACATTGCGGGAATGCGCCCTGGGTGAATGCCGTTTTCTGGTTCTTCCAAACAAAGCAAGCCGCCAGTTTGTGCGTCAAAATTCAGTACGGCAAGAGCCAGAAACCGCAACGTACCGTCAGACAGAGAACGCGCCGGGTAAATTGTGCCATCCCGTCCCATGATTTGAAGGGTTAGTAGTTCGCGCTGTTGATCGCGATCAATGTTGATCGCGTAAATATCATCAATGAATTCAGAAAGTCGCGTGGCAACTCGGTTGAATAATGGATAATCCTCTGCTGTTGATTCATGCGTTGACTCCGCAGCATCAGCTCGCGCCAGATAATAAAGCGTGGCGGGTAAATGGGAGCCATCGGATCCCAAACCAGGGGGAGTAGTAAAAGGATCGGATTCGCGGAGCGCTGCAGGCTCCAACTGCAACATTTGCCAGGATTGAAGCTCGCGTCTGGTTAAGAGCGCGGTTGGGCTTTCTGTGGCATTCACTGTCGATAGAACTGTGCGCGGCAAGTTGACAGCTAAGAGAGATTTGGGTCGCCCTTGTACACCATCCTGACTTAGTGTAATAATTCGGTTGTCACCTTCGTCATGCGTTGAGATGAACGAAGAAGTGCGTCTTCCTTTGAGTACGGAACGACGCCATGCACCGGCATTATGGGGAAATTTTAAAAACTTCGGTGCATCGCTAAGTTTGATATGTTCGAGATCTTCACGTAAGATCTCTAGGCCACCTAAGGTGGGTAATCTTGTGTCAACCCGATAACCGATCTCCAATCGATAGCGGACAAAGGTAATCGTTGCTGCGGCTTGCTGACCCAGATCATCAACGCCTTCACTGGGAATGATCATCTCAGCTTCAAACGACATTCTGTCGGCGTAGTGATTGCCAACACGGTGAAATAAGGTGCGAATGTCGCCCGTTCTGCCCTGTTCGGCGCGCACCGCTAACGCGGCATTTAACAAAGTATCATTGGCCAAATTGCTCAGAAAGCGGATGGCGTCGAAGAGATTAGATTTGCCTACGGCATTGGAGCCAGCTATACAGGTAAAAGGCCCAAAGCGAATATCGACATCAACCAGATTTTTAAAACCAGCAATTTTTAATCTTGTTAACACAATGCACCCCACCGCTCTCTGTACATGCTAGCGTTCTTCCCCTTAAAAGCGCTATCGCTATTCTATCACTGAGCTTGTTATTTCTTCAATCTGATCCAGGGCAGCCTGCACATGCAGTGTCAACGTGTCTAACAGAGCAACCTCAGTATCGGTTTGGCGCAACAGCAGCGGTAACTCAGTACATCCCAGGATCACGCCGTCAACGGGGTAGCGGTCAATGATGGCAAGCAGGGCTTGGCGGCTCTCTTCCCGAAAGTCACCCACCACCAACTCGGCAAAGATGATGCGGTTGATCTCTGCCTGTTCCTGCTCCTGTGGCGTAATGACCTCAATGCCGTTGCGGGCGCAGGTGTCGGCATAGAAAGTGGACTGCATCGTAAAACGGATGCCCAACAGCAGCAGACGTTGCAAACCGCGCGCCTTGGCTGCCCGGGCGGTGACCTCAACAATACTCAACAACGGCAGTGCTGCGCGTGCAACCAGTTGGGGGAAGACAGCATGGGGTGAATTGGCGGCCAGTAACGCAACGTCAGCCCCCGCGCGCACCAGTGCGTCAAGTCCGGTAAGAATATAGGCCACGTAGCTGGCCATGTCGCCACACTCTTCGTAGTCAGTAAACTTCTGGAAATTCAGACTATAGACCAGCACCTCTGGATAATAGTAATCCCTATGCCGTGCAAAATACTCACTGTGCAGCCGCTGATAGTAAACCGCCGTCGACTCATGGCTAATCCCGCCCAAAATCCCAATCCGCTTCATCGCCCCACTCCTTACTCCCTACTCCCGTCTCCCGTCCCCTCCGCCGGCGCAAAGAAGACCACCACTTGCAACTCCTCCTCAATGCTGTGAAAGCGGTGCGCAACATGGGCGGCCACGTAGACAATAGAGCCGCTCTGCACGGCGCGATCCTCAGCCGCTACACGGATCTGACCACGGCCACCGACAACATAGTAGATTTCATCTTCGGTGTGAGGCTGCTGGGGATCGCTACCACCGGGAGGCAAAACATACAACCCCATACTCAACGCCGGCACGCGCAGAAATTCCTGCCAGAGCTGACCCGCTGCCTGATGTTGTCGTTGGATCTCGTTTAGTTCAAAAGCTAGCATAACTACCTCCTAGTCATGATGTTGGTGGAACGATGTCTCGCTCATCCTAAATATGCCAAGGCTGTAAGCTGATCCGCGCTACCCCAATCCGCGTCTGTACCATCCCCCCTCAGCGCAAAATGAGCCACGCACCCACCAACAGCAGCGCCATCCCCAACAAGCGCGTGCCGTCGATGGGGTGTACGGGGCTGCCCCACAGGCCAAAATGGTCAATCAGTGCGGCTGAAATGTATTGAGCCACCAGCAGGACAGCAAAGGTCGCGAGCAGCCCATAGCGCGCCGTGGCGTAGCCAATCGAGCCGACGATGATCAATCCTAAAATGCCGGAGGTAAAGGCATAGGGTGGCACCGCGCGCCACTCGCTTAGCCTGCCACCACCGGTTGCCAGCAGGAGCAGTGTAATCAGCAGACCGCCGCTGCCATAGGTGATAAACATGCTTTCACGCGTGCCCAGGATGTTGGTCATCACCCCCATAAAATTGCCCTGTAAGGTGACAGCCACGCCCGCAATGGTGGCAATGACGATGACACTGACCAGCTCATTCATTGCTGGCCAGCCCCTCGGCTAACACCTCGGCCAGCGTGCGGACGGCGCGGTCAATGGTCGCTTCGTTGGCCATGGTATAGTTGAGGCGCATGGTTGCGTCACCCGCACCCGCTTCGGCAAAGAAGAATTTGCCGGGGACAAAGGCGACCTGTCGTTCCACCGCGCGCCAATAGGCTGCTTCGGTGTCAAGTCCCGCCGGTCCTTCCAGCCAGAGAAACATACCACCGTCTGGTTGGCTCCACTGAAAGTCTGTGGGCATGTAACGGTCGAGCGCAGCCAACATGGCCTGTTGGCGTGGCTTGTAGATGGCCAGGATCTTGGGCAATTGCTGCTGTAGGTAGCCGCCGGCCAAATACTCTGCCGCCAATGCTTGGTTAAAGGTGCTCGTGTGCAGATCGACCCCCTGTTTGGCAATTACCAACCAGCGGTGGATCGCCGGCGGCGCCACACAAAAACCAATGCGCAACCCAGGCGCAAAGGTCTTGGAGAGGGTGCTCACATAGACCACATGGTCAGGTGCAAAATGTTTGAGCGGCGGCAACGCTTCCCCCTGGTAACGCAGGTCGCTGTAGGGGTCATCTTCGACAACCAGGACGCCGTAGCGTTCGATGATGGCCGCAATGGCTTGCCGGCGCGTCAGCGGAATGGTGCGACCAGTGGGGTTCTGAAAGGTGGGCACCAGATAAATAAATTTCACCTGCTGCCGTTGCAACACTTCCTCTAGCGCGGCGGGAATCACCCCCGCGTCATCGGTGGCAATCTGCACATATTCCGGCTCATAGGGGTTAAAGGCGCTGAGCGCGCCCACATAGGTTGGCGCTTCCACCGCGACATAATCACCCGGTGTAATGAGGATCTTGCCCAGCGCATCCAACACCCCTTGTGAACCGCTAAAGATCAAGATCTGCTCGGCGTCGGCGACAACCCTTTTCGTTGCCAGATGGTCGGCCAATGCTTCGCGTAGTGGAAAGAAGCCTTCCGTTGCATCATATTGGAGTGCGGTTGCGCCATACTTTTGCAGCACCGTGCTGGTCAACGCTTGCATTAGATCGAGCGGAAAGCTCTCTGGCGCTGGGATGCCGCCGGCCAGCGAAACCATGCCGGGGCGGTTGACCACTTTCAGAATCTCGCGGATTGCATTCAATTGCATTTTGGCCGTACGCGCGGCGAAGGTCATCTGTACCATCTTGTATCCTTTGGCGTGTTGCGTGTTGCGTAGCTTTTTATCTACCATTCAGTAGAAGATTTATTGAATCGTTTTTATGTTCATTACTTGCACTTTTACAGCACTAACTCACCTCGCACCACGGTGACCGCCGGCCCGCCTACTTTCACGGTCTCAATCGCGTCAGGCGCGCCTATCACTTCTACCGTCGCCTTGCCGGGCCGGCCCATCCAATGACCTTGTTCTGCAATAAAGGTGGACTTGTCGATCAGGCCATAGTGCCAGAGATAAGCGCCCATGCCACCAGTCGCCGAGCCGGTAAAGGGATCCTCAAAGGGCGCCACGTGGCGGGCAAAGGTATCGCCCTCTGCTGTAGCGCCGCCGAGGCAAAAGAGATGGGCGCTAAAGAAGTTAGCCGTTTTGCTCAGTTGGCGGTAAGCGCTTTCATTCATGGCAATCCGTCGTAGCACCGCATGGTCGCGCACTGGAATCATCAGTTGGCGTGTGCCGGTGCTCACCACCTGAATCGGCGCGCCGGGTAAAGCATCCTCCGGCGCTAGACCCCACACAGGCAAGACCTCCTCTGCCGTCAGCGTGTTAAGAAATTGGGGCTTGCGCTGTGTCATCACCACATAGGTTGGTTTTCCGTTGGCGCCCTGTACATCGACCGCAATGGGCCCTTCATTGAGTTCCAGGCTAATGGTCATGGCCTTGCCGCGTAAGGGGAGTTGCCCCGTTTCAACCAGGGCATAGATCGTGGCAATGGTGGGATGGCCAGCCAATGGAATCTCAGCCTCCGGTGTAAAGTACCGGGCGCGTACATCGGCAATGGTGGAGCGCAGCACAAAGGCGGTCTCGGACAGATTCATTTCACGCGCAATGGCTTGCATGGTGGCCGTCTCTAGATCATCGGCGTCGAAAACAATGGCGCAAGGGTTACCCCCCAACGCCGTCGTGGTGAAGGCATCCACTTGCATAAAGGGATAGGTTGGCATGGTCTTTTCTTTCCTTCGTGGCAGGTGGCGAGTGGCGGGTAGCAAGTAGCCGCCAATAACCACCTGCGAATTTATCACACCAGCGGCACCCAGTCGATCAGCTCGTGTTCGTCGCGCTCGGCTTGTTGGAGCCGCGCCGCAATCAACTGGCCCAGGATGCGAATACAGGTGCGAATGGTCTCTTCATCTTCATAGCTAAACGTCAAGCGAATATGTTTATAGGGTCCCGGTTGGCAGACAAAGACCTCGCCCGGCGCCAGCACCATCCCCTGCTGTAGGGCTGCCTGATGCAAGTCACCCAGGGCGTTGAGCCGGGGCAGGGTCAGCCAAACACAGTAGCCGCCTTCGGGTTCGGTCCAACTCACTTGGGGGGGCATGTAGCGGCGCAGCGCCGTCAGCATGGCGTCGCGGCGGCGCCGGTAGATGGGCAAGACGCGGCGCAAATGGTGTTGCAACCCCTTGCTTTCGATAAAGTGCGCATAAGCTCGCTGTAACAGGTGTGACCCACAGAGATCCGTGGCCCGTCGCAGCGAGAGGATCTGATCATGCAGTGGGCGCGGTGCGACAATCACGCCAATCCGCAGCCCTGGGAAGAGCACTTTGGATTCGCTGGTGGCATAGACTACCAGTCCACTGCGGTCCAAGCGCTTAAGAGCCAGAGGGGGCGGACCATTGTAGGACAATCGCGCATAAATATCGTCTTCAATGAGGACAATGCCATGCCGCTCGGCCCACGCCACTAACGCACAGCGGCGTTCTTCACTGACACTGCGCCCGGTTGGATTCTGATAGGTCGGGATGGTGTAGAAAAAGCGCGGGCGGTATTGCACCGCTAGCCGATCCAGCACCTCCATTTGCGGACCTTCCGCATCCCACGGCACGCCAATCGGCTCTACCCGCTGCGCCTTGAGCAGATTCAGAAAGCCCAGATAGGTGGGCTGTTCCACCAATACACGGTCACCGGGTTGGGCCAGCGCCTGTGCCAACAGGGCCAAGCCATGGGTCAGACCATTGGTGATGATGATCTGTTCCGGTGTCGCGGCCACCCCCCGTTCCTCAAGCAGCGTCGTCAGCACGCGGCGCAGTTGGGGGTCGCCTTGGGGCGAGCCATAGCAGAGGAGCGCGGCGCCATCCTGCTGTACGGCGGCGCAACTTTCCCAGAAATCGCGCATGGGCAAGAGGCGCGGGTCAGGTGAGGCAAGGGCCAGCGAATGGACCGCGCTCAATTGTTCCGCCTGCAATTGATGAATTTGGAGCAGATCGTTAATCACCGTATCGGCGGTGAGCGGTTGGCCTAAGGGGGGCAGCAGCACCTCGGTTGGCGGTGTCAGCGGGGCTTGGTCACTGACAAAGGTGCCGCGTCCCACGGTGGACTCGACCCAGCCATCAGCCTGCAACTCGTCAAAGGCATTCTGCACCGTGACCCGCGTAACGCCCAGCTCTTGCGCTAGCCGCCGGATGGTCGGCAACCGCGCTCCCGCTGGCAGTTGCTTGGCGCGGATCTGGCTTTTGAATTGTTCAGCAATCTGCTGGTAGAGCGCAACTCCACTGTCACGCTCTAATTGCAGCGTCGTCATTGTCATAGGAATCTCAACGTGGATTTGGGTAGCAAAAAGAACACAGGGCAATTGTACCATGACAAAGTGGGGCTGACTAGAGACAATATGGGAGACAGGGGTAGGACAATTTGAAGGGAAGCACACAACAGCGGATTCAGGGAATAGCGGATTTGCAGTCGGTTAAGAGAAAACGTAGGAGGTAGGGGCGCAGCAACGGAAAAAGGAAGTAATCGAGAAGTTTGGCTCTGCGCCGTAATTCCCTGTTTTCGCCTAAATCTTGGGACACTCCGAGACAAATCTGTTACTTCCCAAATCCGCTGTTGTGTTCCTACTCCGCACCATTCATCACGGTGACAATTTCGCCAATAATCGACACCGCTATCTCTTCGGGGCGGCGGGCGCCGATGTTAATGCCGATGGGGGCGTGGATCCGGCTGAGTTGCTCTGCGGTGACGCCTAATTCCTCTAATGTTGCGACCCGGCGGGCGTGGGTCTTGCGCGAGCCCAGCGCCCCAATGTAGCGCGCCGGGCTGTTGAGGGCCACGGCCAATGCCGGGTTGTCGATCTTTTCATCGTGGGTGAGAAAGACCAGATAGGTGGACTCGTCAAGGCCGATCTCCGCCAGCGCGTCAGCGGGCCACTGAATGATCAACTCATCGGCGTGGCCAAAACGCTCGGTGGTGGCAAAGGCGGAACGCGCGTCCAGGACAATGGTCTGAAAGCCCAGCGTTTTACCAAAGGTGACCAAGGCCGTGGCAATATGCACGGCGCCCACGATAATGAGCTTGGGCCGTGGCGCCTGCACCTCCAGAAAAATGTCAACCTCGCCTTGAGGGGTGGTTGCGGTAAAGCGTTCGCTCTGCTGTTGGGCCAGCGCCTCATCTGCGCGTGAACGAACCATGTCGTTCAACTCGGCCGCGCCCAGGTCCCCCTGGGTGGTTCCGTTGGGCCAAAGGAGTAATTTGTTGCCAATGCCTGGCCCGCGAATGACTGTTGCCAGGGCCACCAATTTGCCCCGTTTGACAGCGTCGGCAAAGGTTGTGTAAAGTGCTGTAGTCATCCTGTAATTCCATTCTGCTTAAGTCTGTTCCAAGAATTTAGAATCTCTCTGTAGGGGCGTCCCCTTGCGGGCGCCCGCAAGGGGACGCCCCTACAGGATGGCGCTGCTACTGAAGATCATGGGGAGACGACCAGGAGACGCTCATCCTGGTTGCTCTTTTCAGTATACAAGCTTGCCTGCCTTTGTCAACTGCTCTACAATGTGGGAGTGCAATTTAGGAATCGCTATTAAATAAGCTGGTGAAAATGACCGGAACTCCGAAGTGCCGATCATTTGAAATCGATCAGTTATTTGATCGCCGGCGTCCCACCTTCGGGGGCAAAGGTGGGGGCATCTGGCACGCCTGACTTAACTGAAATACAATCCCAATGAAGGAAAAAGGAATCATGTCTGCGGCCCAACCCACACGAAAAATTGCGGCGATTACCACTGAATACCGCCGTTTCTCCCATGCTGATGTGATCATCACCAAGTTTCTCAAAGGCTTTCCGACCGACGAGGGACTGCTGCCGCCGCGTGTCCAGATTGCCTCCCTATATGTTGACCAATTCCCAGAAAACGATCTGAGCCGCCACTACAGCATCCAGTTCAACGCGCCCATCTACCCCAGCGTTGTCAAAGCGTTGACCTTGGGGGGAAGCGAACTGGCAGTGGACGGTGTATTGCTCATCGGCGAACATGGCGACTATGCCTGGAATGAGAAGGAGCAGCACCTTTATCCGCGCAAATATTTTATGGAGCAGATCTGTGGTGTCATGGCAACCAGCGGGCGCTCGGCGCCCATCTTTAATGACAAACATCTCGCCTACAACTGGCATGACGCCCAGTGGATGGTCGCACGTGCAGCCCAGGTGGGGGCGCCATTGATGGCCGGCTCGTCACTGCCGGTGGGCTGGCGCAGACCGTGGCTGGAACACGAGTTGGAGACACCGATCCAGGAGGCGTTGGCCATTGGCTATGGCGGATTGGACAGCTATGGCTTTCACGCACTGGAAACCTTACAATGCATGGTTGAGCGGCGGGTCGGTGGTGAAAGCGGCGTAGCGGCGGTGACCTGCCTGGAAGGCGATGCCGTGTGGCAGGCCGCGGCCGAGAGGCGTTGGTCACGGGCACTCGCCGAGGCCGCAGTGGGCGCGCTGCAAGATACACCCATGGTGGCTTGGGAGACCCTCTTGGGCCGGCCCGCGCTCTTCTTGCTGGAACATCGAGATGGTCTGCGTAGTGCCGTGCTCATGGCCAGCGGTTGGGACGCGGAGATCAACACCTTTGCCTACGCCGCGCGTGTGGGCGAAAGCATTCAAGCCTGCGAAGTGCATCTGCCCAATGACCCCCACGCCCACTTTAGCTACCTCAGCCTGAATGTCGAAGAGATGTTCCTGACTGGCCAGCCGACTTGGCCAGTCGAACGCACCCTGTTGACCACCGGCGTGCTGGAAGCTGCGCTGGAATCGCGCTATCAAGGTGGCGTGCGCATGGAGACGCCCCACCTCGCAGTTCGCTATCACTCCTACACCGCCATCCCCTGGCGGCCGCGCGAACCGCACCCGGTTGGCGCTGCTTTGCAACCGTGGCCGGCAGCGTGATCTAGTTGATGAAGAGTAAAATGTAGTAGCGTAGCAGCCCCGTTTCAGGTCGCAGGCAAAAGCGGCCCACGCATAAACGCGACCAATTCCTTGAATTCCTTGGCGCACTTACGACAGTGGAGCAAATGGTTTTTAACCAGCTCTGCCTCATCCTCAGCGAGGTCGCCCCAATAAAAATCACGCAAGGTGGCCGGTATGGGGCAGCGCGCTGTGGCCACGGTGGTGCTGGGCGTCCTCACGTTCTGCTCTGAAAAGGTCGGCGTTGTTGTGGTCATCACGGTTCCTCTTCAGTATCAGTAGACCGTAACGTGTAGTGAGCATTCTCAAATGCGAACAGGGAACATGTGAGTATACCAAGTACACTGTAGTCTATTGTGTATAATCCTGCTTCTCTATCGCTCCTCTTCCGTGTTTCTGTCGGAGTTCTTTTCGTGTCGCTTTTGGGCAAGCCATCGCTGGACAGCAACTGATTGCCCCAGGATATCCAGTTATCATTGCTATACGACACCAGTATACTACCGCAAGCTATGTTTGTCTACTTATAGAAATATGTAAGATTACTAATGCTCAACGTCATTCTCCTCATCTCTACCTAGTGTTGCAAAAATTAAGCGGCCAGACCACTGTTGCACTGTCAGATAAGCTTGGCCAGGGTAGAGGTGGTCACCCAGCTCTTTCTGGCAGGGGCGGCTGAGGGTGTGAAGGTCAGGGGGTGCGCCCCCTGTCCAGGGAGATGAAGGCTAGATCCCCTGCGTTGGCGAAACTAGCATCATTTCGTTGACAGTGTAGGTTGCTGACAAAACTAGCCACTTGGATAGTCCCACCCCTCGTCATCTAGCCGATCTGAGTTGTAAGAAAGTCAGATAAACTGTTAATTAGATGAACCTTACAACGCCGCCACACCCATTCATCCTGTAAGCAACCTGGCCTCGCCCATTGGTCACACCGTTGCCAGGTTGCCCCTCCTGCTTGCCCCGTTGGCGCGCTGACGGCTTTGGCCCCGCCTGTGACCCCGTTCATGTGAAACACGCACCATACCGTATTCGCCGCACTGCGTGCCAATCCATTGGTGCATACGCATAACTTGTCCGACCCACAAGGAGATCAATAAGGAGAGCAATGATGTCTACCGCACTAAAGATCACCGTACAAAGCTTGATTGATCAACTCTGGAATGGCGGCAATCTCGCCACCATCGATCAATTTTACGCGCCGACTATTGTGCGTCGGCAGCCGCCCTTTCCAGCGGTGGCGGGGTTGGCCACCTACCGCGACTTTCTGGTTACCACCTTCGCCACCTTTGCCGACCTGCACATGACGGCAGATGAGATGGTGGTCGAAGGTAATACGGTTGTCCTCCACGGCACATGGCGCGCCAAACAGATTGGGCCGCTGGCCTGGGCCAATCTGCCGGCCACTGGCAAAGCGTTTGCGGTGCCGTACTGCACGGTGCTCCATTTTCAGGAGGGCAAAGTGGTTGAGGAACTTGTCAATGTGGATCACCTGGGAATGTTGCAGCAGCTACGCGGGGATTAAGGGCTGTATTGCAACATGGGCGCAGCGCAGTTGAAACTGGCTGCTGACAGCGAGAAGCCGCTTCAGCGGTTGGGAACCAATGGCTGTCCCTACAGGAGGCCGAGGTTCTTGTTGACAGCCGCGGGTTTCAACTGCGCTGTAATAATTCGTTCTCAATCAGAAAGACACCTAAGGAGAGAAATCATGTCTACTGAACTGAAAACAAAAATTGAACGCTTTATTGACGAAGTTTGGAACAAGGGCAATCTGGACGCGCTTGATGAATATTGTGCAGCGAATGTGGTCCGTCAGCAACCACCCTATCCCACCATTGAAGGAATTGCGGCCTATCGTGACTTTGTTGCCAGCACGCTCGCCATTTGGCCCGATATCAAAATGACCGTTGAGGAATTCATTATCAAGGGTGAAACCGTGGTATTGCGCGGTTTCTGGACCGGCGCCCAAACAGGCCCCTTGCGCTGGACCAACCTGCCGCCCACCGGTAAGGCAGTAAAGGTACCCTTTTGCGAGGTTTTGCACATGGTAGACGACAAGATCGCCGAGGGCTTTGGCTATCACGACAATCTGGGCATGTTGCAGCAGTTGGGGCTTGGGGCTACATAGCCGTGTGCTCTACTACACGACGGTCTAAATAAGTCTATAGTAGATCAGTAAGCCAGTAAATCAGTAGGATAGTCGGTTTGTCACTGTCTTACTGTCTTACTGTCCCACTGAACTACTGTCTCGCTTCCGCACACGTCCCAACCTGCCCCAAGGAGGAGATCATGGCTGTAAACCAGCCAAGCATACGCGGATCCTGCCCAACTATAGTTTCCCAGAAAAGTTTTGTACCACATCCTCAAGAGTTAGGATGGGACAAAACTTTTCTGGAGACCTATACTTCGTCGCCTACCATTGCACTGCTGGGACCACCGCACCTAGCTTTACCCAAGCAACAGATACCGATTCAAGGCAGCAAATCGGAAGCGCTGCTGGTGCAGGTTGCCATCTTTCACCGTGCCCCCGTGGCGCGCCCCTTTTTGCTGGAACAGCTGTGGCCGGACGATGACCCGACGCTGACCGGCCAAGCGCTCAGCAGCCTCACGTCGGAACTAAATAAACTCAGCCGCAAAGTGGGCAACCGAGTGAATATCCTCACCTATGAACACGGCTATCATGGCTTCAACCTTGCCGCCGGCGTCAGCACCGACATTGAACACTTTGACCGGCTGCGCACCCGCGGGCTGGCGCGCCTGGCGCAGGGCGATGACCAGACCGGGGTCCAGCTCTGCCAACAGGCGCTGGAATTTTACCGGGGTGATCTCTGTGGCGATGACAACATTCACACCGTGATCGAACGGGAACGCCTGCGTACGGCCATGCTCGACCTCCTGAGCGCCCTGGCCGACCACGCCTACCAAAGCGGCGATCAGCCAGGGGCGATGGGCTACTTCCAGCGCATCCTGCTGTATGAGCCCTACCGCGAGGATATTCACCGGCAGTTGATGTGCTGCTACGTGCAGATGGGGCTGCGCACCCGCGCGCTCCATCAATATCACGTCTGTGAACGCATCCTCGCCACCGAATTTGCCATCGCGCCTGAAGCCATCACCAATCACCTCTATGAGCAGATTCGCAGCGGTGCAACCATACCGGACGCAGCTGCCAACCGTCCCGTAGGGACAGGATGAGTTTAGGTGGGAAAGGAAAGTTGGCTCTTTGGGAATTCAGGGGGGTGACAGGTAAAACCGTCAAAATAATCCCGGAATCTGCCAGATTCCGGGATTATTTTGACTCCGCCCCTCGAAATCCAGTTGAACCGGAAAGTTTCTATCATCTGCGTGAAATCCCAATGAAATCTGATGCAAAACCCAACCATTTCCCAACGCCAACCCAAGGCCGTATGCGATACTGATGGCAACAATTGCGCACGAAAGGAAGTGGTCCGGTGAACAACAACCATAATCGCCTGTTGATCGACAAAAAGGTACTGCTGAACAAGCGCCACGTTTTCCTGGTGGTGCGCATGGTCATTGCCCCCCAAGGATGCCTCGATAGTGGGACAATCGTCGATGCACAGGGCGAGATTGTGGGACGCTTTCACCGGTTGCCCGAGGCCATCCCACTGATCGAAGGCTGGCTGGCAAGCGTTACGACGGCGACAAGGAGAAGTTAACGGGCAATTGCGTCTGGGGCAACATCATTGTGCCGGCTGTCTGTTGAGACAGGCCCAGCGCGCTGTTATCCAGTTGGCAAGAGATGAGAAGGGAATCAACTATGTATTACCCAACCAACTTTGATCCAACATTAGCTATTGAACTGGCCAACTTACTCCAACAGGCTTATGCACAGTTCGATGCTTATAAAGCCGGCCGAGATTGGTGCTTACAGGATGGCTACGAACTCGTGCGTGTGGTTCACTATCACCGGCCTTGGCCCAAGTTGTTGTATAAGGGGACAGCGACGGCTGTGGAAAAGGAGATGGAGGGCGTACCAAAAAAATGCACCATGGCCAGGAGATTCCCATGGGCTTTGTAGCGACCCGCGGGGGCAATCGCTATTTGGTCTTCCGAGGCACCCACAACATTCGCGAGTGGATCTATGACGCCAACATTGGTTTGGTAGATTATCCCTATTTACCGAACCGAGGCAAGGTTCACGAAGGGTTTCTCCATATCTATGAGCGCTGTCGCGCCGACACCTTCACCCAGTTAGAGCCGGAATTTGGACACGATGCTAACTTCTACATTACGGGGCATAGTCTGGGCGCGGCCTTGAGCTTGCTCGCCCTCCCCGATGCGTTGGCGACAGGACGGGTCAAACAAGTGGTGCTCTACAATTTTGGATGCCCACGAGTTGGGGATCGCACCTTTGCTGCCGCCTATAACGCGTTGCCGGGCCAACAGAGCTTTCGCCTTGTCAACACGGAGGATCTGGTCACCTTGATTCCTTTACCTGTCCATGTGCCGGTGCCCATCTTCGGCGGCGGCTACTTTACCCATGTCGATGTGCCGGTCCACTTTACCGACCAAACCGATACGCTTGAGAGCAATCATGCGATGGAGACGTATCTTAAGACGCTGTTGGCATTGTAGTCTGATTCTGCAACCATATTCAGGACTTAGAGGAGTGTAGCTGACACTGACAATTTAACCGCAGACTATACAAAGGACCCTGATTGCTAATTTGCGATAGATTGAGAGAACCAAAGAGCAACCAGGGAAGCATGGACTTTGATATCAAAGCCAGGATTGGTGCGAGCCTTGAGGCGCTCGACGCCCATAGATTCGAGTTGGCTGTTACAGGTTTCGATGCGCCCGCGTTGTTCTTCGAGTTCCCATTCATCCCACCAGGGGTGAGGGTGCATGTTTTTCTTGCGAAGGGGGAGTAAACGCAGCCCCTCGTCAGCGAGGAAGGCTTCGCCGTCAGCATAGTTATAGCCTTTATCAGCATAGAGCTTGGCGTCTGGGGGGAGATCGTAAGTTAATTCAAAGATGGGCGTCAAGTCATGGTAGGCCGCTGGCAAGAGGGTGAAATTAACGGGAACGCCTTCGGGGGTACAGATCAGATGGAGGCGCCAGCCAAAGAATTTCTCCTTTTTGGCGACACAGACGCCACAAAAGTCAGCCCCCCTCACTTTACGGCAGCGACGGGCGCGCACGCGTTTGCACACCGGCACTGGCATACTATCAATGATAAACGTCTCCCCTTGACGGGCCAGTTCCAACAGAGTTTGTAAGCAGAGCTCCAAAAAGTCGCCCTGTTGATGGAGTTGACGATTAAACCGCGACACACTCAAACAGCGCTGTTTGGGGATCATTCCTGTCTGTCTCATCAGCAGCAAGGCGCGCTCCTGATTATTTTCAAAGTAGCGGGCGGCCACGATGGCCACCAAGATGATTTCCGCTACGCTCATTTTGGGTTTGTATTTCGGCGCCGGCAGAAAGCTCTGCGCCAGTTGATCCAGTACCACATAGACTGTGGTTACATACAATTCGTCCATGATTCTTCCTCCACTTCCTGTTCTCTGCTCTCATTCTTTGCTTTTCTGGAGATTCTATCATGGCTGTCAAATTAGCAATTAGGGTAAAGGGCATTGAGGCTGTTGACGTAAAGTTGTCTATGGAGCAGTACAAAGTTGTTCTACTCCATTAAAACACACAGAGGTGATAGGCCGCACGAACTACTATCCTATGTCTGCTAAGTTGATGCAGCTTATTGCTTATATCGTATCAAAGTCGATATAAAGAGACCCTCAATATCAAGACCTCAAGCTGATAAAAACAAGAACCTATATCTATCTCGTGCCGCGACCAGTGAATTTATTCTGAGATGTCTCACATATAGAGTTTGTCGGCTAGTTGTATGTTTATAATAAATTAATTGTGTAGTTTTTAACGCCAAACAAGGAGATTTAAAATGGGACATTCACCATCGATTGCAGACCTTGAGAAGCAGGATGCAGAATTTTCAGATTATATCAAATCGGCAACTGATAACCTCAATGAACGTGCCAAACCTGAAGAGGAGGATTTTCATAAGATGATAGAGTCGTATTACAGTCAGAATAAGTGGGATAATCAACCGATCTGCGAAGGTTCTAATACTGATTATCGCCAGACCGCAGAGTTCTCCCTTGACTCGATTCATGAATCGCTTCAAAACGTCGCTAACTCTGTGTTCATGGGTGGGGCACCTCCAGATGGTGTCCACATATTACAAGATTTCAAAGCTGTTGCAAAGATTGCTGTTGAAATGGCAGATTTTCAGGTGCTCGCTTTATCGGCTGCAACAGCGTTTATAACACAGATTCTTGGAGCCTTTACTACAACAGTTTCTACTGAATATCATTCTAATATGGCAAGCAGATCCATTGCTCCTGGACTGGTATTGCACGCTTGGTGCTACGGTGATGCTTTTCAGCGGAAAGACTACTTTAACAATCAATTTATCATTGAGAATGTTGTTGACTTTAACCTTACTTACTCATTCGCACAGGCAGAAATGCAGCAAGATATCGCATACATGGATGCTCACACTCAAGAAATAGCTGATCTTGATGAGAAAATTATCGAAATGCAGAAGAATGTAGACGACTGGGCGATGGATCCTAATAAAGATTTTGAGGAGACTCAAAAATATCAAGATCGCATTACCTTTCTCAAGGAAAGACTTGAGGAGTATCGAAAAGAAGTAGATAAGCTTGTGGAAAAATATAAAAAGGAAGGCAAATCGTGAATTACGATAGCATCCTATCAAGGATTACAGGCGAAGGGATCCAAGAGTACGACCAAGGGGAAGAGGCTCTCAAAGAGCATATTGATATCCATAATGGTGTCTGTCGCGCGTTAGTTATCGAATGGCTTAGGGCTAAAAAGGATAATAATGACTTTTGGCAAGGCAAAGGAACTGTTTCGGAGCCGTTGCTGGCTGCGGTCAACAAACTCAAAGATGCTGTTGACCTGCAGGCAGAATACTCTCGGGTAATTGAATCCCGTTTCCTTCCTGATCCTGCTACAATGTCAGAGTTAGAAAAATCCGGGCTTAAGTATGATCAGGATGATGTCACGGCTTCTGTTCAAGAAGGTTTTGCTATGGAACTTCCAAACGATGAGCCAAGAAAGATTGCAGAGAAAGTGTTGTCTGCTGTCTCCCGCTTCTTCATTCTGAGTGTCAAAGGCAGTAGTGGTGCTCACTCAATTGGCATTCACAGACCTTACAAATTAATAGGAAAGTCCAGTGACGTATATCTTTTCGATCCCAATATCGGTGAATTCAAAGTCAGTGGTGAACAGAATCTACGTATGCTGTTGCAGAAGATCAATAGCATAGGTTACGACAACTCTGGAATAGATTTGAATAAAAGCTATATCCTATGGAGTTACTCTAGCTGAATTTAGCTTTGCCAAGATTGTAGTAAAGTGCTCGCTGATAATTATTTTAGCGGCAACCGATGCAGCAGCGATCGGCTACCGCATCAGTTGCCGCTGAATTCATCGGTTGCTGCATCTTAGCAGTCTTCCCTTTCCGAACAGAGGAGACTGTATTTGCCCTGGACCATTGCAGCGACGATTCTTAAGTATACCTGCTAACCACCGGTGCATCGTTTAGGTTTTTTGTGGCAGCGTGGGCATCAGTAGCCTTTTCACCGCCACATAATCACGAGATGCTGGCGGAATGTACCGTCAATGCATCATTTAGGTGTTTCGTCGTTTTTTCAGGTTCGACCAGTGAAAATCGCGTCTCTTTGCTGGCGGTAACAAAATGTTCACTTTGCACAATGAATGGTGGAATCTGCGACAGCGCATCGTGTACATTTGGGAGGAATTAACTGCCAGCCGTTTACTAAACGGTGCGTAGTCGGCCCGCATATACTGAAATCCACCGCCACCCCCACTGCCGACTTCGACGGTACGCTCGTCCTGGCCCGCGCCACCCATATCGCCAGCACCATCGGTCCCCGGCTGGCAGCAACGGGGAACACCAGGCCGCGGCCTGGCTGGCGACCCAGTTCACCAATCTGGGCTGGGCCATGACCATTGCGACTCGTGTCTTCTCGCGTTGAAACCAGCAAACCGTGCGCATTTACGTGATCGCCGCAAAGATGACACCTAATTGTTAAGCCGAGGTATCGAATGAATACACAGCAATACAACGAAGCAACCCAATCTACAACGGATGTCTATAATCATTTACTGGCAACTCTTCACTTCGGCGATAGACAAGACTTTGCGGATGCTGAGCAAGGGTGGCTCATGTCCGACGCTGAGACTATTCCTATGCCACCTGTCAGCACCTGGAATTTGGATGACTATCGCATCATGTTAGATGCATATCCTGATACCGCGCCTGGCACCGTCAATCCGAGCTTGTGGCGACAATTTGAACTGGTGATGAAGACTGGCTTGTTTGAAGTCGCCACATTCGAGGTATACGGACAGTCCTGTGGCATTTACCAAATTCGCAACTATGATCTGGCCAACATGACCATTATTGAGGCATTAAGCACGCTGATTGTGGTCGATACGTTGACGAGCAAAGAAACAGCAGAGACAGCACTAAAGTTGTTCTACACCTGGTGTGACCGCATCGGCAAAACAAAAAAAGCCGTCAAACATATCATCTATACCCACAGCCATATTGATCATTACGGTGGGGCGCGGGGCATCACGGACTATGACTATGTCGGCGAGGGGTTGCCTCAACCCGCTATCGAGATTTACGCCCCCGCCGGCTTTCTGACCCATGCGTTGGAAGAAAACGTCATGGCCGGCAATGTCATGAGCCGCCGCGCAATGTACATGTATGGTGCATTTCTGCCAGCAAATCCTCACGCGCATGTGAGCACAGGGCTCGGACTAAAAGTCCCGTCCAAAGCGACCAACACTTTGGTAAAGCCAACCGTGATCATAGGCGGTCCGTCTGCCGAGGGGAACCCAAAGGGAGGCGGCCATTTTGTGGAGCGGCTGATCGATGGTCTCGATTTCACCTTCCAGTTGGTACCCGATAGCGAAGCACCCGCCGAAATGCACTTCTATATCGCAGAAGCAAACGCGCTCTGCACCGCCGAAAATGCGGTCCACACCTTGCACAATCTGTATACACTGCGTGGATCCAAAGTGCGTGATGCCAAAGCCTGGTCCGACTATTTGCAGGAAACCATTGAGACCTGGGGGCACAAGGCCAAGGTGTTAGCCGGTGTTCATCATTGGCCTGTATGGGAGCGGGGCAATCAGGAAATTGTTAACTATCTCAAAAAGCAGCACAACGTCTACAAATACATCCATGATCAAACGCTCCGTCTGGCCAATCATGGGTACAATATGGACGAAATCGCCGAGATGATCGTTCAAGCTGGGCTACCTGCAAGCCTCAATACCCATTGGGCCACCCGTGATTACTATGGCACACTCAGACACAATGTCAAAGCTGTTTATGTGTATTATCTGGGTTGGTTCGATGGGAATCCGGCCACGCTGAATCCCTACCCACGCGTAGCTGCCGCACACAAATATGTGGAGTATTTAACGGCGGGGATTTCAACCGTTGATACGCTCGTCGCCAAAGCCCAACAGGATTATGACGCAGGTCATTATCGCTGGGTTGCACAGCTTCTCAATCACGTCATCTATGCCAATCCGGATCATGTGGCGGCCAAGCAGCTCCAAGCTGCCGCTCTGGAACAGCTCGGCTACCAGGCCGAATCTGGCCCGTGGCGCAACTTCTATCTGTCGGCCGCCCTTACCCTGCGCGGTGGTCAGGAATGCGCCTCAGCAAATGGCAGTGTTAGTCCTGATGCGATTGCCGCTATGTCCACGGATATGCTCTTTGATTATATGGCGATCCGGTTAGATGGGTTCCAGACTATGGCCCGGAATCAGGTCTTCCATTTCCTTTGGACATTTACCAATGGCAATGGCGTCGTTACCGAAAGTTACCTCATGACGCTGGAAGACGGCGTCTTGAATCATGAGGAACGGGCTAATCGCGAAAAAGTGACTGTTGATGCCACTTTGATCCTAATGCGTGAAACCCTGAACTGTGTTATCCGCGGACCGGATGTGGACCAAAGACTCAAACGTGCCATTGATGCAGGATGTGTAACGATTGCGCCAAACGATGCAGAAACAGAGAATAAGGTGTTGGCCTTGTTTGGATTATTCGATGACTTTGACCCTCTATTTAACCTTGTTACACCAATTATCCCTGATCAACGGGAACGATCAAGCTGCTGAACTTCATAAAGTTGAGCAATCGCGGAGGATATCATGATAAAAAAGCTACTGACAATTCTATCCTTGTGCATCTTGTTCCTCCTACCCACCACCCCTGCCGCCATGGCAGGACAAGCCAAGGTCGACGTCTGTCACATCACCGGCGCCTATGATTTCGGTCATGGCGCTGTGCCCGTTGGCCATGTGATTACGGTGGCCGAGCCGGCCTATCCGGCGCACCGCGCCCACGGCGACCCCGAACAGTGGGTGCTGACCAATCTGCCTGATGGCAAGACAGTCTGCCGCCCGGCATCAGCAGTTACCGTTGCAGTTGAACCAGCGGGCGGCGGCAGCGTAACCGGCGGTGGTCTCTATGGTTGGGGTGAGATCGCCCCACTGACGGCAACCGCCAATCCCGGCTGGACCTTCTCCGGCTGGACGGGTGCCGCCACGGGCACAGAGAACCCCATCGCGGTGCTGGTCAATGGTCCGCTGCAACTCACGGCCCGTTTCGTGCCGCAGCAATACACCGTCAATGCTTTTGCCGATCCGCATTTCGGGAGGGTCACAGGCAGTGGTCTTTACAACCGGGGCGAGACCGCGACCCTAACGGCCATCCCCAACAACCAATACTGGTTCTTCACTGACTGGTCGGGCGATCTAACGGGCACCGACAATCCTGCTTCCTTTGTGGTCGATAGCAACAAGACCATCTGGGCCAACTTTGCTTCGGTCTGTGGCCCTCCGTTTGTCCTGGTGCAAGTTGTAGACATGGAACCACCCGCCGCCGGCTCGGTGAGCGGTCTTGGCGCCTATCTTTGCGGTGAGACCATCACGCTGCAGGCAACGGCCAATGATGGCTATGTTTTTGTAGGTTGGTTTATCAAGGATGTCCATTCGACCGTGCCAGAGGCCACCATTGTGGTTGATCGCGGTGTCATCGACATCATCGTCATCTTTGCGTATGTTGGTCCCTGAGTAATCTTGCGGGTCGATGAAAACATGCCCGGCATCTCAGAAGATGCCGGGCATGTGACTAAGCCTCATTACAAGTTATCATGCCCAAAATATGAGATTATGCTACAACTCGATCTATCCTATTGACAGTGGCGCCTCATGCGGTTAGCCGCTCATGTCTTCCTGTTCAGCATCCTACTGTTCCCCCAACCATTGACTTCCGCCACACCCACCGCCGATTTCGACGGCGCGCTGGCCCTGGCCCATGCCACCCACCTCTCGACTGCCATTGGTGAACGGCTGGCCGGCAGCGAGGGGGAGCACCAGGCCGCGGCCTGGTTGGCCACCCAGTTCACCAATCTGGGCTATGTGGTGACGATTGCGCCTTTTGTCTTTCGCCGCAACAAGCAGCAGACGGTAGGCATGAATGTGGTCATCGTTCAGCCACAGAAGATACGGAGCGCGTCCTCTGTGCTCTCCGTGGCTCAATATGAATGTTGATTTCTTTGCTGATACCTTAGGCGTCGGCAAGAACGCGGTTGGACAAAGATGACCGGCGCAAAAGCTACTTTTGTGCCGGCAGGACAAAGATCTGGTAGAAAGCCCGCGCTACGGCAGAGTTCAGCACTGTGGCGTGGGGGCCACCCAGATTGTAGGGTCGGCTCAGGTTGTCGGTGTTGGCGAGGATGATAAAGGTAAGCCCTTGGTCAGGCACTTTGAGGAGGAGGGACGAGTTGCACTCCCAAAGACCATAGTGCCAGATCAGGCGGGTGCCGTTGGTCTCTTCGACAAACCAGCCCAGGCCATAAGGTAACACGGCGCCATTGGTTGACACGGTGGGGGTAAACATGCGCGCCTTGGTCGCGGGGCGCAGCAGCTTGTCTTGGTCCAGGGCAATGTCAAATTTGGCCAGGTCGATAACGGTGGAGATGAGGCCGGCGGCGGTGCTGAACTGGTCCGGATAGCGCCCCGGCACAAGGTTGGTCTGGGCGTCGAGGCGATAGGGCTTGGCCAGCGCCTGATAGATATGGTCAAAGTCTTGGCTCCGTTTGCCTTGATCACCCTGTTCACCCAGCAGTGCCAGGCCGGCCGGATCGGGCGCGGTGTTGGTCAGCGCCAGCGGCTTGAGGATGCGCTCATCCAGTAACTCCTGGAAGGAATGACCGGACGCCTGTTGAATTACCCGGCCTAACAGCGCAAAGCGCTCCCCGCTGTAGTGGAAATAGGCGCCCGGTTCGCCTTCGGAGGTATGGGTCAGCAGATGTTTGACCCGCACAATCCCGGGGCCGGCAAGATGGATGCCGTAGGTGGCGACCGGCTCTTCCAAATCGAGCAGACCCGCTTCCACAAGCTGCAACAGGATGACGGCGGCTACGGGTTTGGTCAACGAGGCCAGGTGATAGGGGGTGTCGGCGGTGGCCGCAACACCGGCTGCGAGGTCGGCTTGACCAAAGCCTTTGGCCCAAAGCAACTTCTGATCCTTAACGACGGCGGCGGACATGGCGGGAATTTGCAACTGCTGCCGTAGGGTTTCCAACGTCGCCTCAAGCTGCGCAAGCTGCGTTGCGTGCTTGGCGATGACCATTGCATTCGCCGGGGGCAAGGCGACGACCGGTTGGCAAGCATTCAAAAGCAGGCTGGTGGCTGCGACCAGGAGCGCCGTCAGCCACCGGTGGCGAGAGAGCATACCCTATCCTTCAGGTAAAATTGAATGGTTACATCTGTTGCTTCAATTTTACCTGAAGGTTACTTGGCGCCCAAACTGCGCACTGTGCCCGAGCCAGAGGCTGAACTGTTGACGGTGGGGTTGCCATAGTAGCTTACTGAGCCACTACCGCTCAAATGGACATCCAATGTTTCCATGGCCCAGACCGTGGCCGTGCCTGAACCACTAACATTAATATCGATCTGGTCACTGCGCAAATCGCCAAATCGTGTCGCGCCGGAGCCGCTAATCTCAATCGTGCTCTGTGGGGCTGTGCCGGCCATTTGGGCGCTGCCCGAACCGCTGATCGTGGCTGTCACCTGGTCGGCGGTGAGCTGTTCGAGCTTGATGGTCCCGGAACCGCTAATATCAAGCGCCAGACGGTCGGTGGTGATGGCGCCTGCGCTGACCGAACCGGAGCCGGAAATATCCACCCCGGTTAGATCCTTGACCTGCACCCGAAAGGTGAGTTGGGTGGGATCTAGTATGTTAAACGGCTCATTGCGCTGACCCAGGTGGAGTGTGCCGCCACTCACCGTGGTCACAATATGCGGCATTAGATTATCATCGGTCTCCACCGTGAGCGACTCTTCCTCCCCTTGCGTAATAATCACGTCACCGGAACCGCTCAAGTCGATCCGATCAAAATTACTGACATTGCGCATTTCACTGATCACATGGCCTGACCCGCGCACAAAGCTGCAGCCGCTGAGCAGGCCAACGGTAAGCAGTAGGATCGCAATCATGCTGTATCTTGATGGCTTCATAGAAAGGCTCTCCATATCTGCTCTATGTTGATAGGAAAATGGTTGGTAGCTGTTGGCTGATAGCTGTTGGCGCGCGCAAGCGCAGCAACGCACCAGCGGCTGCCAGCCATTATTATTATCGACACCGTCGGCACGTTACCTGTTTTGAATGTTAGACGGCGCGCCGGCGCATTCTGAAGAAGAAAAAGAGCGTAAGCACAATGCCAAGACTGGCAAAGAGCAGCGGCAGCCAGCGCGGCGGTTGGATCGCGGCCGGCAGTTGCGCCGGCTGCACCTTGGCCTCGGACCAGGCAACCCCGGCGGCGTGGGCATCAGTCGTGTCGACATCGCTAAAGTCCGCGTCATCAACGCCGACCCCCATTAACCGGCTGGCGCTGAGGTCGGCGCCGGTCAGATCGGCGCTTTGCAAATCAACGCCGCCCATCAGCGCGGCATGAAGTTTGGCCCCGCGCAGATTTGCGCTCTGGAGATTGGCGCCAAAGATCCGTGCATCGGCCAAATTCGCGTTAGCCAGATTCACCTCCCGCATCTCCGCACCGGCCAGCATCGCATGGGCCAGATTGGCGTCATGCAGGTCGGCTCCCTTCATGTTGAGCGCAGTGAGCTTCATGCCCGACAGATCCAACCCACTCAGGTTAGCGCCGGCCAAATCCCGTTCTTGCTTCAGACTCTCGACTACTTCTGCACGTGATGTAAAGTGTTTTGTTGTCATCGTATTCACCATAGAATTCCTTTCCATCTCTCTGCCGTAAGTGATACCGCGCCGGGAGGCGCTATGTGATGTTTGAGCAACTGCACAAGAAGAGTCGCTCCACTAAAGAGCGACTCTTCTTGTAGGTGTGGTTACAGCCCAAAGCGTTGCCACCTGAGGCAAATGACCAATGACGGGGGACAATGGAGCCGCGCTGTTGTCGGCTATTCCTCTGTGCGAATAATCTGCACCTTGACGCGGGCGAGCAAGGCCGCCAGGGCGCCCAATGCGGCCAACAGTGGCGCAAAGAGGGTCACCACGCCGCCAACCACAACCCCGGCAGTGAGGGGAATTTCTAACATCACTTTGTCATCTGAGTTGCGAATAATCAGGCGGCGCACATTGCCTTCGGCCACGGCTTCTTTGACGCGCTCGACGAGCTGGCTGCCTGCAATCTCAAATTCTTCCACCCAAGTGTGCTTGCCGTCGGTTGCTGTGCCGGGGGCTGCTGTGCCGGGGGCGCTTTGCCCCTCTTCTAACGGATGATTTTCAACAGGAACCGCAGTGGGTTCGTTTTCCATGGTTGGCGTTGTCATCGTGATTATCCTTTCAATGCTCAATATGACATACTATACCAAAATATACTATGCCAAAATATACTATACCAAAAATATCCTATCAATCTTTGGCCTTTTCCATATCAGCCACATAGCGAGTTTACTGCCTGGCTAACTGGATAGGGTGTAGGGATCACTACGTTGTCACTGCCAAATGGTCGCGCAATCTGTAGAATGGTGGAGCATGATTGGCTGAATGACGGAGTTTCGTGAGGAGGGCAAAGGTGAGTGGCAGAAATTGTCTCATGTCTGAAGACGCCGCTGAAAGGTAATCCACATTGGCTCAGCCACAAAGCCCAAGCGTCGATTCAGGACGACCATGGGGAGATTGGTGGCCGCCATACCAGTGCTGACCCGCACACCGCCTTGCGCTTTGGCATAGGTCAGTGCCCGCACCTTGAGCGCCAGCGCAATGCCCAAGCGACGGTAGGCGGCTTTGACGCCGGTGGAGCCGGTTGTAAAGACGCCGGCTTCATCTTCGGTAAAGAGTTCACTGACGCCAACATAGTCCTCGCCATGGGTTGCAACAAAGTAGGCGTCAGGCAACAGCGCGTCACTGTGCAGCGTACTTTCCACCCACTCGTCAAAGCGCTGCGCATCAAAGTGCCCTATATTTGGGATCTCCAACAGGTAGCTTTGCTGGAGGTTGTAGAGCTTGCGGTCGCGTTGGGGATCGTCGGCCAGCTCGGCATAGGTTTTGATGGCGATGCCCCTGGCGCGCAGGCCGCTTTCGTCGGGGGCGTGGGCCGCCGGGTCAAAGGTCGTCAGATCGAGGTTGGCGCCATAGCTGCGCAGCGTCTCTTGAAAGTGGTGGCGCTGGAAAAAGGCGACGGACACGGGATCATCTTCGCGCGCCATACCCTGCACAAGGGTTGGCTGGTGGGGCGCCAGCGCCGTCAAGGCCCCTTGATAGAGCGCATCGAAGATGGCTGCGGTCCGATCATCGGGTAAGGTTGAGAAGTAGAGCCAGAAGGTGCCGGGAGTGTCTGTTAGAGAACGCGCCTCGCTGTAGCGCACTGTAGCGATAATGGCATCCTCACGCAAGGTTATGACTAAACCTGTCGTACGTTCTGCGGCCGCCTGGCTTTCCTTTTCCGCCAAGGCCTCGGGGGTAACGGGCGCTGCCCGGGGCGCAAGGGCTTGTTGATAGGTGGCCAAGGCAATGAAATCAGCTGCTTGCAAGGGTCGAGTCAGCACAATAAAGCTCCTTCTCTCTTGGGTGCATTACGCTTTTAAGAACGCGGCAAGCCCCAGGTCACGCAACCCATGTGCCATCGCTTGGTAGTTGGCTTCGTGGTTAAAGAGCCAGAGGATGCGCGTGCGGCGATTCTGCGGTCTGGGCGGAATGGGGGCATAGCCATCGGTAAAGATGATCAGCCCATCATAGTCACGGTGCTCATCGATATAGGCCATGAGCGGGGCAAAGCTGGTGCCACCCCGTCCCACCACCTGCACGCTCTGGCGCGCGCGTTTGAGGGTGACCAGCTCGCCTTTAACTTCCGTATCAAACTGTATCACATCAAGCGTTTCAATGCCATAACGAAAGAAGCGGTTAAGGGTCGAAAAGCCCCGCTCCAGGTCGGCGCTGGGGATGGAGCCACTGACATCAACCGCAAAGAGCAGCCGCGTTGTAAAGTCGCGTCGGCTGCCCATATATTGAAAACCATAGCGCCGACTGGGCTTCATACGGGTCAGCACCCGTTGGTTGGCCAGGATCGAGGTGCGAAATTGACGCAACACGGCGCGGTAGTCGAGCTTGGGTTTCAGCAGGGCCAGCACCTGTTCCCGTAGCTGTCCGGCAATGGTGCCCCAACGGTTACTTGCCTGGGCGATACGGATGACGTCGTTGATCCGTTCGTCGAAGAGCGTATGCTCATCCCAATCTTCCGTGTTTTCACGGGCCGTCGTTGGGCTATGCGCGTATTGCGCAAGGGGAGACAGTTCCTCTGTTTCTGGCGCAGCTTCGCCCTTCAGTGGGGGCGGTTCGGCGGGAGATGCCGCTCCTGCGGCATGATCGCGCACGGTGCTTGCATGTATACCTGTAGTGGTCCCACTCCCGGCAAGGGGCGCACCGGCGGCACTATCGAGCTGATCGAGCAAGTGATAGTAGTAAAACTCAAAATATTGGTGGTTAAACTCATCCGTACCAAAGAGGTCGCGGGCACGGGGAAAAGGGAGATCGCTCTGCAAATACTCTTGCAGCGTCACGTTGCTGGCCAGATAGGCGATGGCGGCATTTTCTTTGCGCCGCTGGTAGGGATGTTTGAGGAGAATCCGCACCGCTTCAAAGCGCAAAACCGCTTCCAATGCGCGTTTGTCCAGCCCCTCGATAAAGGCGGGGTTATACTCAATCTTGCCCTGGCGCACACGCAGCGTGGCAATGCGCGGCTCCAGCACAAGATCGTGTGTGGTCCAAACCGCAAAGAGTAGCGGCTCGACCAGGAACCAACGTTCAACAATTTGGCGGATGCGGTCACGAGTAGACATGATGAAGTGTGGCAGCATGGAAGCGTGGCAGCGTGGGTGACTGAGCTTGTCGAAGTCACCCACGCTCCTACGCTCCCAATAACCTAAACCTGGATGCCCTGAACATAGTCGGTCAGGAACAGGATGATGTCCAATGCTTCGGCGACAAAGTTGCTGGCATGATCGTACTGCGGTTGTTCCAACAGCGATGCAAAGTGGGCGACGGCCTCCTGGTTTTTGAGCTGTTTGAGCGCTTTGAGATAGGCCAACAGATTGGTGCGGATGGTGTCGGCGTCGTCAGGCGCATAGCGCTTGCTGTTGATCCAGAGCATCATCTGTTCATTGAGCAGGACAATTTCCTGTAATGTCATCTCTTTGAGTTTAGCGCGATGGCGGCTGAAGTGGAGCAGCACCTGTTCCACACTCAATTTGGCGGCGGCCAGCAAGCTCTGGTGGAAGGCCAGCGCCGCCTGTACGCCTACCATGCCCGCAATCGCTTTCACGGCTAATTCTCCCAGGGTCGGCTGAGATTTAATAAAGTCCGAAACGCGCACCCAGGAACGACGGTCGGGCAGCTTAACCAGGCCAGCATGTTGCATGGCCTCCTCCTGACCCACCCGTTCGCCATCCAAGTGATGATGGTTCTTCTGGATAAAGGCCACTACGCGTTCATCAACTGCGTGCGCGCTGGCCCAGACTAACCACTCCTCCACCGTAGGCGCAAACTCATAGAGATTAAAGCGCGAGACCAGGGCCGGGTCGAGTTCGGTCAGTTGGTACTCATCCCCTTCATTGACCGCGGCAATCACCATGCTCCCGACGGGCAATTCTTTGCCGGCCAGTCGCTTATTGAGCGCCAAATCGTGCACCGCCTGCAAAATTTCGGGGCGGGCGCGGTTCAACTCGTCAAGAAAGAGCACAATCGGTTCATCGGGTTCAGGCCACCAATAGGGGGGCAAAAAGAGGGAACGTCCGCTGGCTTCATCCTTGTGGAGCAACCCAATGAGATCGCCGGGGTCGCTCATTTGCCCCAAGAAGAAGGCAACCACCCGCTGTCCCTGTTGACGGTAGAAGTGGGTAATGATCTCGGATTTGCCAATGCCATGCCGGCCAATAAGCATAATGTTCTGGGTCGGCGGTGTCAGGCGTAATAGCTCGTATAACTCTTGGGCGTTAATGCGAATTGTCATAGCTAGAATGTACCGATATATACTCCGCAGCAGTCATAAATCCATTATCCCCTTACAACTCATTATGCCGGATCCACTGTTGACTGCGCCAGCCGGAAGGCTGGAACTGACCGAGTTTGAATTTGATCCCGCGCGCATGGAGCGCACGTACAGCCTGGATGGATGCCCGTAAGTGCGGCAGCACTTCTTCAAATTTGCTAAAAGGCACTTGTAGCTCGACACTCTCCGTGTCCGAAAGGCGGACATAGAGCGTCAACTTTTGCGTGTCGGTCTGGGTGTAAAAATCAAATTGATCTTCTTTGGCCATGTTTTTGACCTTGGCCACAATTGCTTGGGCCTTAAGGTCGCGCACCTTTTGCCGTCGTTGCTTTTGCGCATGTTTGCGTTCCACGACTTCCTGACACGCAGTGACAAAGGCGACAACTTCATCAATGCTAGAGACGAGCGCGTCCAGGCTGTAGTGTGCAATGGTCAGCGCTCCTCGTTCATTGAGCTTGAGTGAAAAGGAGGTGCTGTTGCCATAGCGGTAGCGGTCTGCCGGTTCGTTGATTGCAAAGGCGCAGACAAAACGATCCTTCTCTCGTTGGTCAACATAATGACTGGTGCGCTCCGTCTCCACATAGTTCATCCCTGCCAGCCGTTGGTGAATCTGTTCAGCCAGTGATGTGCGCGCCTCCGGCGTCACCTGGAGCGGCGACTCACCGGAGAAACGTTCACGTAAAAGGCGGCGAAGGGTTGGATTAGGAATAGCCATGCAGAACAGTATACACCATAAGCCCGCAAAAGTAGAATTTTAGAACGGATGTTTTGCGGAAGGATAGTATCTTACAGAGGCGGATCTAGACCGCACGGATTGAATCAGCGTCATCTAGATCCACCTCTGTCAACGGCGCCAATCTGTTGCCTGTGACGTAACTGCTCAGGCCACAGCGCCGTGCCGGGGACAGACTGCGCGCTGATTGGTCAAAGAAACTAGGTTTGGTCTGTCCCCGCACGGCGGCTGAGCAGTTACTGGGAAGCATGGTTAAAGGAGAGGAGAAAATAATTCATTGCGGCAGAGCATATGCGCCAGCACATCCTCTGATTTGCCGGCAATGTGGGAGAGTTCTGGCATAGGGACATCACAGAGATAACGGAGCAGAAGAAGTTGTTGGGTTTCAAGCGAAATTTGGCGCAAGGCCTGCGTAAACTTCTGCTCGCGCGCGTTCTTTGCTGGTAAGGTATGGGGGGGCTGCAGCAACCTTGGCAGCATGTAGTCAGAAAGCTGTTGGCGATAGAGGAGCACATGTTTATAAGCAATCGTGAAGAGGAGGGTGGTTAGATTATCCAGGCGCGGGGTGCTCAAGAGGGTCTGCACCACCTCGCTTAGGATAAATTGCATCAATGCTTCGGCCTCTCGGTCATCGGTCGTGTTATAGCTGACATAGCTGTAGATGCGTGGACTCCACTGATCGACCAACTGCGCCCATGCGGTTGGATCGCCCTTACGCAGTTGTTTTTGATAGGCCGCTTCTTTTTTGTGCGGCATGGGCGCGCCTTGGCGCAGAAGTGATGAAAGAAACGTAAGAATTCGGTGCATTGTTTAGTCAGTTTCAATGTTGTGTTTGCCCAATTCTTGCAAGGCAATGGCCTAATGTCATAGCTTATCATCGGTTAATTGTTGTGCTACTGTAAGCATATAATCAGCATAACACAGCCTAACACAGTTCGGTGTCTCAAAATGGGTAGGTCATGTCTCAATTTCCGTAAGGAAAAAATTTGTAGAATTGGGTTTTGTTAATCAGAGGAGGTGGTCTAGTGCCGCGAACATTTGATTTTGGCTCATAGTTGGTGCGGAAATGTTTGCCCGCCAGCCGCTGATAGCTGTCACAGTAGAGGTAGATAGTTTTGCTGCGCTTATCGGCCTTATGCAACGGCTAAAGCGCAAAAACACGAAAACCCTGGTTGCCAAAACAGTAGATGATAAAGAGATTAATCCGTGCTTGTGGATACTCCTGTTGCAAACCCTGCGCATAGCCACGGATCTGTTCGGTGTCTGTGGCCGTGACAGCAAAGTCTGTGATCTTGATCTTCTCCCGCTGCACCTTGCTGTTGGACAAATACTTGAACTCAATGACCCAACGCAAACCAGCAAACTTTTCGTGATATTTGCCCACAAACTCCAGATCTGTCTTCCCTTGAGGATAAGAACGCTCTACATTCCAGGTGAACCAACGGGAAAGATAGCGGCTACAAAGTTCAAAAAAGGTTGTTCGATAAAAGTTCTCATTCACCTGTTGAAAAATCACCTCAGGCAACTGCGAAATATATTCACGCCAATAACCGGCAAATAACTGCTCCAAATTGGGGTTGTTGATAAATTGCTGCATCAACTCGCTATAGCGGGTGGAGACATCGATCCGGTGTATTTCATTAAAATATTCAACAAACATCTGGCGCATGGCCAAGTTGGGCAGGCAGAGGTGGAAATCATCTTCTTTGGTCAACATGCCGAGATAGAAAAAGGAGATGGGAAAGAAGCCTGGCTCAAAAAATTGTGACATGTCAAACTTCTCGATCAGAAAGACCTCGTCATAACCGATCCGATTGGTCAGGGTAAGTTGGTCGACAAAGGCTTCTGTCAGGTGGGGATTAGAGGCAGTGAGCCGTCGCACCCAAGAGAGATCCACCTTTAAGTTCAGATCGATAAGCCGTTTGGGAAATTCCTTGTACTGGGTGAAGTAGCGCAAAAAGTAGATCAATATGGTTGAATTGTAGAGCGCCTCACCTTGTGGCTCTACAAAGTGATAGCCGTCATAATTATTTTTGATGACGGCGTTGACCGCATTACGTGTGGCGGGATCCAGCTCATGATCCCGATAAATTTCATCCAGCAACTGATCTACCTCTTGCTGGGTAAAACCTAACATCGCCGCAAAGTCTGGCTCCAAGGTCAAGAAGGTGGCAATGTTGAAGGCTGAGGCCAGTTCATCAATCTTAATGGGCAAGACACCGGTAATAAAGATATTGGTCAGCGCGCCACTTTCGCGACCTGCTTTTAATGTCTTAAAAAAAGTTTTGAGAAAGCCATCGGGCGCGGTCAACTCGTGATAGAGCAGATCACGGTTCGCCGTAATTAACTGGTTGGCAAAGTTGTCATACTCATCAATAATCACATAGATCGGCGGCAGTTGATTGGAGACGAGATAATTCAAGAGATGGTTGAGATTATCCGCGACCGGCGCCTGCAGATCCATCTCAGGCATTTCCCGCAGCAGGGATGGATAATCGGTGCGCAACAGGCTTAGCGTGCTGTTGCCATGACGCCGAAAGCTGGCGGCAATTTCGCCGATAGTCTCGCCCACATCGATAACGGAGAAGTTGAAAAAGAGCAAGATATATTGATTGTGACTGGGCGTTGGCTGGCGTCCAATCCAGGTCTGGCCAAAGAGTTCGGCAAAGAGTTCGGCGTAATTCAAGTCATAGTAGTAACGCAACAGCGAACAGAAGAACGATTTCCCAAAGCGGCGCGGGCGCAGAAAAACAGGGTTTTTAATCTTATCTAATTGCGCAATATAGGTGGTTTTGTCGACAAAATAACCATTATCGCGCACAACAGCAGCATAGTTTGATTCACCGTAGATTACCCGTTTTTCATAGCCATTCTTCCTGGGTTCTGCTTCCTTTGCAGTACTACTGTTCAAGTTAATTATATCACACGTCGGCAGGCGCAGAAAGCAGCGCGGCTACGAAAAGTCGCCCTCTGCGTCCGCCGTCGCAATCCAACGCTGGTGGTCTATAATGGCAGTGACCGGTGGTTGGTTCGGCAGATTCAACTAGCCGTAGCGGGCATTGTAATAGTAGAGCCCGGTGCCGTCCAGCTTCTGGCCCGTGTACTTCGGGTGCCCATTGGGCGCTGTTGTCACCGATCCGCTGTCCCGTTGACGGCCATAGGCGTAGTACTTCTCGTCGGTGCTCAGGCCGCCGCTGCTGTTGGTCTCCATGACGGTGCTGCTCAGGTGATCACTGTGCAAGTAAGTCAATGTACCGTTGACGCGCATGGCCACTCTCTGGCCATTGAAGTAATAGTACTTGGTGATGGTCGCCCCTGTCTGCTCGTAGAACTGGTTGGGGTAGTAGGTGCTGGTGCTGCCGACCGTCTTCTTCACCCGCACCCCGTCCGCATCATAGAGGTAACTCTCCAGCACAGTGCTGCCATTCTTGACCTGTTGCAGGCGGTTCTCGTGATCCCAGTCCAATGTCTTGCCGCTGCGTCCGGTCATGTTGCCATTGTTATCGTAGGTGTACCCGCTGTTCTTAATGGCATGGGCGGGGAAGCTGCCGTTCATCGTTTGGCCCGTGTTTTCATAGCTGGTCAAGCGCCCGACACTGTCGTAGGTGTAGCTCTGGCCATAGCCGGTCAATAGCCGGTTTTGCATATCGTAGGGAAAGTCCCGGTTGACGCCATTTTCCGCCTGACGCGCCAGCTTGCCGAAGAGACTGGTCGTCAGCCAGTTGGGTAGATGCAGTGAGGACAAATCGGGGTTAGCTTGACAAATGGGGGGTTGCGCTCTATACTACGGCTATGACAGAGCAAACGGGGGGCCAACGGCCGCGCACGCCGTGGCATCGCTTTCTGGCCAAGTCTTTGGATCTTTCGGTGGGGCGGGAGCAAGTGCTGGTGCAGAGTGAAGCGCCGACCGGCAACGAACCGCCCAAGGTCGATGTCGTGTTGCTACGCCGGGAGACGGCCACGTGGACGGCGGCGCAGCGGGCCATGTTGCCGGATGGCGTGCGCGAGACCGACGCCGCCACCATTTTGTTGGAGTTCAAATACAGTGAATCGCTGACAGTGGATGCGGTGCGGCAAGCGCTGGCGTATGAGTATTTCTACCGCACCGGTCATGAACTGCGTGGGGATGAGGTGCAGATGTTCATCCTCGTCGCCAAGACCCCCCAGGCGGAACGGTTGGCGACCTTCGGCTTTGCTGCGACCGCGCTGCCGGGCGTCTACCGTAGTGAGAACCTCTACGTGGCCCATCTCACGCTGGTGTTGTTGAATGAGTTGCGTCCTGAGCCGCACAATGCGTTGGTGAAGGCGTTTGCCAGTCGGCATCAGGAGAAACTGACAGCCTTTCGTCTGTTGCGCCAGTTTTGGCGGCTGTCTGCCGAGTTGTTGTTGATGTTGGAGGTGTTGCAGGCCATTTGGGCTTTGCCGGAAGGAGCAGCCATGGAAGAGATCTTAACCCCGGAACGGGTCATGGAGATCGGTGAAGAATGGAAGCGGATCTTGTTGCGCAATCTTTCGTCGGAGGAACTCGACACCTATCTGGATCCTGCCTACAAGCAGACCTTGCTGCGTGCCGGTCAGGCAGAGGGACGTGAAGAGGGCGAGCATACTGCACGCCAGATGGTCGAACAGATCCTCCAGCGGCGCTTGGGCGCCATACCGACGCCTGTGGGCAACCGGCTGCATCACTGCACGCTGGCCGAACTGAACGCCCTGGTCAACCCGGCGCTGGATGCGGAGACGTGGGAGGTGTTTGCCGCAGCGTTGCCGGCGCATCCGGCTGATGTGTAAGCGAGGAAAAGGGTGTTGAGCCACCAACGGCTCAACGCCCTTTTTTAATTGTCGTTGACAGATCATAGGTGTACCCGCTGTTCTTGATCGCAAAGCGGTCGCACAGCGACATGGCATGGGCGGGGAAGCTGGCGTTCATCGTTTGGCCTGTGCCTTCGTAGTTGGTGATGCGGCCCAGGCTGTCATTACCCATTGTGGACGAATTTGACAAGCACGGATGTTCGGCTATACTAAAGCCACCGACGACCATCAGTAGGATTGCAAGGGATGCAGAGCAGGCGGGGTAAATGGCCATCCACAACGTCCATGACAGCGGCTACAAGAAACTTTTCTCCAATCGCACGATTTTTCGTCAGTTGCTGGAGACCTTCGTCGATGAGCCATGGGTGGCTGACCTCGATTTCAGCCAGGCGGAGACGCTGGACAAGTCATTTATCGCTGACCACTACAAAGCGACGGAAAGTGACCTGATCTACAAGGTCAAGTTGCAGGAACGCGAAGTTTACATCTATCTGTTGCTGGAGTTCCAGTCCAGTGTGGACCGCTTTATGGTCGTGCGAGTGGCCTACTACACCTTAGCCTTCTACATGGACTATATCGCCAATACTAAACCGCGTGATGAGGAGAAGGGCGATGCGCCCCAAAGTGACAGGCTAAAGGGAGCAAAGCTACCGGCGGTTTTCCCGCTGGTGGTCTATAATGGCAGTGACAAGTGGACCGCACCCGAGCGGCTGGCTGACCTGGTGGAAACCGAGCCAGCCTTGGGTGATTATGGCGTGCACTGTCGCTATTTCAAGCTGGCCGAGAATGCCTTTACGCGTGAGCAGTTGCTGGCGATTCGCAACATCGTCTCGACACTCTTTTTGGCCGAAGCGCATTATGACATCACCTTGCTGCTTGAGGAGTTTGTGGCGCTCTTCACCCACGAAGAGGATAAACAGGCTGTCTCCTTGTTACTCAATTGGTTTCATCAGTTGGTGGTGCATGGCCGCATCCAAGAGAGCGACTATGCCGCGTTGGAGCAGGAGTATCATTCGATTCGGGAGGTGCGCGCAATGTTGATTGAAGCGTTGGAAAAGGAAAAACAGCAGATCCGACAAGAAGGACGTGAAGAAGGTGAGAAGACTGCACGGCAGATGATCGAACAGATTCTCAAGCGGCGCTTGGGCACAATGCCTGCGTCCATCCGCGAGCGGCTGCACCACTGCACGCTGGCCGAACTGAACGCCCTGGTCAACCCGGCGCTGGATGCGGAGACGTGGGAGGTGTTTGCCGCAGCGTTGCCGGCGCATCCGGCTGATGTGTAAGCGAGGAAAAGGGTGTTGAGCCACCAACGGCTCAACGCCCTTTTTTAATTGTCGTTGACAGATCATAGGTGTACCCGCTGTTCTTGATCGCAAAGCGGTCACACAGCGACATGGCATGGGCGGGGAAGCTGGCGTTCATCGTTTGGCTCGCACCTTCATAGTTGGTGATGCGTCCGACACTATCATAGCCGTAGCTTTGGCCAGTCGTGTAGGTGCTGCATTTGCCGCTGCTGCTATAGGTGGCATAGCCGCGCACGAGCCGGCTCTGCATGTCATAGCAGAAGCTGTAGGTCAGGAGCGTGTCGCTGTTGTACTGCTCCGAGAGGCCGGCCACACTCCCAAAGCTGTCATAGCCATAGAGCAGATACAGTCGGTTATTCCCGCCATTGGTCGTGCCTACCCGGATCTCTTTGAACTATTGTAAGAATTGGGCGACCACCTCATTGTCTAAATAAATTTTTACTGAACACCAATCCAAACTTGGCCGCGGTGATCATTTCGCTGGGTCGGCTTTAGCCGACTTGAGCTACCAGCCTGAACTTTAGTTCAAGACAGTGTTGTGGCTGAAACGATGACTATCATCCCAAACTTATCACCAATATAGCCGAATGTAGCACCTTCTTGTCCTACCATTTCATGGATTAATTTCCTTTACCAAGATAACAATCGTTGCAAAAACAATGAGCAAAAAAAATACCAGAAATACAATCCGAAAGAACCAAAAACTAAATGGAGAAGTAGCAATCGCTCTTGATTTAGGTTCCCAATTATAGAATGTTCTTCCAATCCATTCCAGGTAGGCTTGGTGGCGTTCTGGTATAAACCAAGCTACATATGTTCTATAACCAAAGATGAGCAAACCCATCAATAGTAGTACTAGTGGCTCAATTTCCATTATCATGTCCTTATGAAATGACTCACGAATAGGCATCAAAAAAGTTTTACCAATAGTATCAGAAAGATATGACACAAAGTTTTTCCAGGAAATTACAAATTGTGGATGATCACAAGCTCAGCTTGTGATCATCCACAATTGTTCAAATGCCTACAATTTTACTTTGACAGTGAGAATAGATACCAAGTTCTAGAAATTGGTGCAAATCCCCAAGATACAGGAAATGGCCCAGTGACACCACTTTCCACAAACGTAGCAAAAGGAGGGCTAAGATTTGCGGAAACCGATACACTCGTATATATTATTCCACCTCCTACTCCTTCAGAAACCCCTGGCATTAGTTCTTGCATTAGGTCAGACTTTTCCTTTCTTGTAAGACCAAGCTGATCAATATCTTTTGCGCCAAGTCCACCAGATTGTTCTACTAATACATCCCCTCTCCGAACAGAAACCCCGGGTGTGCCTGCTCCTGGCCCTAATCGAAAATAGACATTGCCAAAATCATCAATGATAAACGCAACATCATACATCCCCATTGAACCATTGAAGCTAGTATAATCCCCAAAGTCTTGTTCTGGGGGTTGGAAACTATGCTGATCCCCTCCAAGCCACTGTTTACCCTCTTCGCTTTGAAAGAAGAAATCAAATTGTGCTTGGAAGAAATCGGTGCCGTTGGTTATATCTGTGGCTACCTTGAGAAAGACATCCTTGCTGGTAAAGCGGCTGCTCCAATAGTCGGTGTCATCCCACATGTTGAGAATGGTATTGGCGAAACGCCAACAGTCGGCATTGTCATACTCAGTCTCCGCCATTATCGAGTCAGCACAGTGGCCTGTTGGATCAACAAATTTCAATGGATTTCCTCTGGAATACATGTACCGATTGTAGTCAAACAAATCCGTCGGATCCGGCACGAGCGTATCGGGCGAGATAAACTGGCCAATCTCGGGGTCATAGTAGCGGGCATTGTAATAGTAGAGCCCGGTGCTGTCCAATTTCTGGCCGGTGAATTTGTGGTCAGTCACTACCGGCCCGCTATCCCCGGGTGCCCATTGGGCGCGGCCATAGGCGTAGTACTTCTCGTCGGTGCTCAGGCCGCCGCTGCTGGTGGCGGCAAGGGCCGTGTCGCCCACCACATCCAAACAGTAGAATATTGAGGGTAGTCAAGCCAACCAAGATTTTAGACTATGCTTTACGGCTGTTAAGCACGAAACGGACAACCGTGAGATTATCAAGGCTCACGGTTGTCCGTTTTATTACAAGGAAAATCTTCGGTTACTTTTCTAGCCAACTGAACTCTGTATAATGACAGAGAGCACCCGCTCTCGCCATCTTCTTGCCAGACAGTTCAAAACTCCCGTACTCGGATAGAGGTTCCCAATGTACATAGAAACTCACAGTGTACTCTTCCGGGGATTCAAGATAATAGAGTAATTCTTGTTGTTTTGGCTCAAGCTTGCTCAATAAATACTCCATATGATCTTCGACAAGTTTTGTTTTCACGACATTGTTTGAGCTACATGCCCAAAGCCCCCATGGCCGCTTCCGCGAGATTGATTGAATCTGTTTGGTAGCAGGGTCACGCGTTTTGCCTAAGTAGTACTCTCCTTTTGACCAACTTCTTGTCGCTTCAATGCCTAACCGTTCAGAAACGTTGCCACTATCTAGGTTGTCCCCTCGAATGCGGAAATCGACATACACAATTTGAACGTTTTCTTCTTCGGCAAATGAGATTTCTTGTAACTCTGTTGGTTGCATAGCCCCCTCTAATCAACATAATCAAATAGGTTACCAAGAACTTCACCAGTCTGTGGATGTGTCACATCGCCATTGCTCCAGATTTTTGGATGGAAATCATTTCTTTCACCCAAATCGGCCTTGAGCGCTTCAATTGCTCTTTTGGCTTCTCCCTTTGTCAGACCGAGTTCTTTTATTGTCCTGTTGCTGAGAGTATGACCACCAGTTTGGAGCACTCGTGCACACTGATTATGAACCAACCACCCCTGCTCCCCGACAAAGAAGGTATGCACCTCCGCAACAGTGAGATTGTACATCATCTGGGGCTCTTGCACCACCTGCACAGCCTGGACGACACCGGTCTGCCCATTGGCTCGGCGAATGTGATCTCCAACCACAAGGTAGCCTGCTGCTTGCCATCGACCCATCGTTTCGCCTAGCGCCAGCCATGGGGCGCTAGCCATTGCATAGAAGGGGTGATCTGGCGTTATGGACAGGGTTTCGCCATTGATGGTTACCCATACCACGAGAGGATCTTCGTGGGCCATAACGGCTGTGACCGTATAGTAACCCGTCTGTTGCAGCCCTTCATCATAAGCGAGGACTTGATCGCCAACTTCAATGGTCGCAATGGGCGTGGAACCGTCGCTAGTGGTGACAGGCGTTTCAGCACTGAAACTACAGGGTCCATCACTGAGGAATTCATCATAGGCGCCCAACGGCGCCGCCGCTGCCATCGCTGTATCAAACAAGAGTGCGGCGTTCCCGCCATCCCGCGCCTGGCTGAGCATGGCCCACAACGGATTGGCGCCTTGGCTGGTCAACACCGTGTTCAAGGACGTATTTTTTACAAAACTTGCATAGGCCATGGCGAGGGTCGTACGATATTGGGCCGCGGTATCGTACTCATTGACCAGGTGAAAATCGCTCAAGAGCAACTCGGGATTAGCGGCGTACTGGGAATAATAATTGTAACCAAGCCGAAACTCTTCCCAGGAAGGCCATTGCGCTTGTACGCTCAGGTATTGCCACCAGAGTGCCCATTCTGCATCACATTCCGAAGTGCCGACATCACACTGTGGGTCATGTCCACTTGGATCGTTGTACTTGAGGGGGTTGCCGAAGCTGTACATGTAGCGGTTATAGGCAAACAGGTTGGTCGGATCCGGCACCACCGTATCCGGCGAGATAAACTGGCCAATCTCGGGGTCGTAGTAGCGGGCATTGTAATAGTACAAGCTGGTGCTGTCCAGTTTTTAGTTTTTGAGCCTAGCCGAAGGATAGCCCATGAACTTCGGGGCCTAAGGAGTGAGCGTGTCTCCGAGCCGCGATTGTTGGGTGCTCATTGAGCATGGTCATAGGCATAATATTATAGGGCTGTCCTAAAGTCCTCGCTGATACGAGCCTCCAGGATTGTATCAGATTTATCCTAAAATTTCGGCACAATCTGGTTAATTATCCTTCATCAGAGTCAGGTAAATCGTTAGCTATATCTAATTTTCGGTAAGATAGTAACCATTTTGTTCTATGTGTATAGTATAATTCGTATCTCTTTCCATCCTGTATTCCTAGCCATTGTGTTTTATTTAATGAACGAACCCGTAAGTCGCTTTCTTCTACTATGACATCATAATGAGTAGGCCCTCTGAACTTTCGTATTTGTTTTGCTAGTTTACCATCTACTAATACTGGAGCGCTTTGGATGAGATCACTTCCGTACAGAAAAAAGGTGGTTAGTAAAAACAGAGATGTAACGACTAATAAGATAATCCGCAAAATACCTTGTAACCCATATGCTAAACTAAATCCAGCGGTGCCAAAGATAAGGACATGCCATAAACACCACAAAACCAAAGTACGAATTTGCCAGAGACTGTAATATCCCTTAGCATTTTGTGAAAATTCTTCATCATGTGACCAGTTTTGTTGCATAGTCGATTTTCCAAATCGAATTATGTGCAGACAGATGATAATAACTTATTTGTCATCTGTCCGCACATGTGACAGAGTGAGTCGTAGTTTCAATAAGTTACCGTGGATTAGGCCCTATGAGTATTATAGGAGAAGAATAGTTAGATAAGCTTACGCCATAACTTAATTTTGCTCCCGGCGCAAAACCATACTTCTCTCCATAAGGACCTCCTTCAGATGTTGAAAAGGTGCCAGCCGTTACACCAACAAGCAAACTTGCTGTTACATCTGCACTTAATGCTGGCCCTGCATAATCATTGGGCGTGTCTAAGTTACGCACCGTCACTACATATAGATTAGTAGTTGCACCTGCGCCAACTGATGCTCCGCCACTACCAAAACGATAGATTGCCACTGTACCATCCGTATGAGCTATTATCTCAATGCCTCCTGCTCCATTGAGCCCGGCTGCACCTAGCAACGGAATGTCAGTCCCAATGCTGAACCCTACCCCGACAGCATCTATTGGATCTAACACTGTAGCAGGAATTCTGTGTTGTTCTATGGTTTCATCTCTTTGTGCATTCCAAGCTTTGTACTGATCACTGGCAAGCCATTGCGTAATATCATTTTGGAAATCGGCCGCATGGGTGCCGGGCATGGGCGCAACATTCTTCAGGAATACTTCTTTGCTGGTGTAGCGATTATTCCAGAAGTCTGGCGTGGTATCCCACTGAGCCAAAATGGTATTCACATATCCCCAACACGTAGACCATTCTGCATAGGCTTCCGTATCGGATGTGTCTGGTTGTGTGGTTGGGCAGTGGCCTGTCGGATCGTTGAATTTCAGGGGATTTCCTCTGGCATACATGTACCGGTTGTAATCAAACAAATCCGTCGGATCCGGCACGAGGGTATCGGGCGAGATGAACTGGCCAAGGATGGGGTCATAGTAGCGGGCGTTGAAGTACATCAAGCCCACGCCATCGAGCTTTTGGCCGGTGAAGCGATTCTCGACGCCTAGTTCGCCGCCGCGCCGGGAGCGGCCATAGGCATAGTAAGCTTGGTCATTGATGGCTGCGCCGCTGCTACTGGTCGTGAGGACAGTGCTCCCCAAATGATCACCATGCAAATAGGTGAGAATGCCATTCTTGCGCATGGCCACGACCTGACCGTTGAAGCGATAATACTTTGTCGCCTGTGTCGTCGCCCGGCGTAACCCCGCGCGGTCCCACCAGGCGCGTCCGCCGTAAAGGGTAAAGGCCATCCCCTTGACCGTGACACCTTCCAGCCCCACCTGCGCCGCCGGCACTTCCAGCCGCACCCAGCCGCCGGTGGCAGGCAAGGAACCCATGTAACGGCGGCTGTCTGTGCCATTCGTGCCCCAGTCAATGTTGTTCTGGCCCCAATAGGCGCGATGATTCCAACTGCCGCCATCGTTCCACTGCAACATCACTTCGGTCGGCGGATTGTTGGCGTCGAGATAGACATAGACATAGAGGACATCCCCGGTGCCGACGCTGAGCGTTTCGGTGGCATTGTAAAAGTACTGCTGATGTATGCCCGCTGCCAACGTTGACCGGAAATAGGCGGCGCCCGAAGCCGGAGTGCCACTCTCCCACGGCCAACCATCTGCATCACCTACGACCGTCGCCCCGCCTGGCACGGCGTCATCGACCCAGACCGTTTCATTGGTCACTTCATAGTGAGGACCCACGTAATAGGTGACACCGCCCACGGCATTGGATTTCTTGACCCGCTGACCGTCAGCATCGTAGAGATAGTTTTCATAGTAGCCGTTGCTGCCGCTGACTTGCGTCAGGCGGTTTTCATGATTCCAACTAAGGGTCTGCTGATTGCCTAACCCCCAGCGCCGCTTCTCCACATTGCCATTGGCATCATAATAATAGCGCTGCGCCCCGTTCCAGTGGGTGACGCCGTGCCCCCGATAGCCATCATACCCCACGTTCTCATAGCTGGTCAAACGGCCCACACTATCATAGCCATAGCTCTTGCCATAGCCGGTCAACAGCCGGTTTTGGGCGTCGTAGGTAAAGCTCTGATAGCCCGCATTGTCATAATGCTGATTGACATTGCCAAAGCTATCATAGTAGTAAGCCAGGTTTAGTCGATCCAGTCCCCCTTGGGTTGTGCCCACATGGATGTAATAGAGCCGGCCATTGCTGTTGCCGTTCGTCCCTGTCCAGGGATAGTACCCCTGTGTGTGCCAGAGGTTGCCGCCGGCGGGGAAGCGCATCTGCGTCAATCGCCCTGCCTCATCATAACTAACCGCATCGGTCAAGCCGCCGCTGGCCACGGTGCCAATCGTTTGGGGTCCGTCCACCAGATCACCACCCACGCTGCTGGTTAGCTTGGCCGGCAATCCCATACTGTTATAAGATTGGGTAACCACTTCATTGTCAGGATAGATCGTCGCCAAGGGCCGGAGATAGGCATCATAGGTATAATAGGTGCCATAGGTCGAAGCGCCGCTGATATTAACCGCTTCATAGCCCAACAAGCCTTGACTGTTGTATTGAATGGACTTGTTATAGCCGGGGCTGGCAACCGAGGTCAGTTGGCCGCGACTGCGGTTGCTGGCGCTGTGGTTGGCGTCATAGCCATAGCTGACATCATAGGTGGGGCTGCTGGGGCAACTGGTGTCGGTGCGGAAATGTTTGCCCACCAGCCGCTGATAGCTGTCATAGTAGAGACAGATGGTCTTGCTGCGTGCGTCCGTCTGCCGCGTCAGCTTGCCCTGGCGGTCATAGGCATAACTCCAGGAACCCAGGTCAGGGTCGCTCAGGGTCAGCTTGTGGCCGGCCAGGTCATAGCTCATGGTGGTGTTGCCGATACTGGTCGGTTGGGTTACCTGGGTCAGGTCGCCCCGGACATTGTGGATCAGGCTGATTTGCTCTTTTGGGCTCCAAGACCCGCTGACCAGGGCATAGGTGCGCACAGTTTTGAGATAGCCCAGCCCATCAACCTCCTGCCACTGCAAAGATTTGTTGGGGTCGCCATTGCGGCCAATGCCAATCTGCCAGACGGTGCGCCCACTGTAGGTGGTCTGGGTCTGTTCGCCATTGGGCGCCGTCACCAACGTGGGGCGGTCAATGGCGTCATAGCTGGTCGCGGTGTAGCCCGGCGTCCAGTTGGCGGCGCGGTTGACCCAACTGGACGTCGTCGCCACCGGCACGCCGGCGCGCACCTGGCGCCCCAAGCTGTCATAGGCATAGTTCACATCCACCTCAGCCCCATTCACCCCCGGATTACAGCCATCGACATTGCCGGTCCAGTTCTGCTGCGGCCGCTGCTCCTGCACCAACTGGCCCAGCCCATTGTAATGCTTGCGCACAAAGTTGCCATAACAGCGCGGCGCCCGCCATTCGGAGACCATGGTCGTCTGGGAACCGCTATAGCCGCGCGCATAGTAGCTCCAGCGCACGTTGGCGCCGGCGTCGCTGCCCCAAGCGGCGCCAGAGGCCACCCCCTCCCAGCGGTGGAGCGGCCGGCCAAATTCGTCATAGCTCTGGCGCGTACAGGCGCCATTGACGCCACAATGCTCCTGCAGGGCGCCCCAGTAGGCTTTGCTGTCACTCAGCGCCAGCCCGTTGACGCCATAGTAGGTCGCCGTCTCTTGATAGGTGCTGCTGCCATTGAGATTCTGGGTAATCGGGAAGAGATGATAGGTCCCATCATAGGTGGTGTTGATGGTCAGATCCTGGCTGCTCGACGCGCCATAGTCAAGCGCCTGCGTCTGGTTGCCATAGGCGTCATAGCTAAATTGGCTAATCGCCCACGCACTATTATAGAGGCCAATCGAGGTGGTGGTTGAACAAGCGGTCAGCGCCTGCTCGCTCTTCCGCACCAGTCCTTGGGTCGGCGGCGTGCTGTAGACATTGCTCGTGCTGTCATAGACATAGCGCGTCTCCGCCTGGCACGACCCGCCGCTGTCATAGACCGTCACCCGCGCCGGCTTGTTGACGATGTAGATCCCGGCGGTCGGATTGTTGTTGGGGTAATATTGGGTCGTGGTTTTGCGTTTGAGCGCGCCATTCGCCCATTCTTGCACCTCGGTCTGGTTGCCATAGGCGGTCGCAAAGCTGTAGCGGCTTTCACTGATCGCCGCACCCACCGTCTGGGTCTCGGTTTCCAGCCGGATCCAGGTGGGCGGGTAGATGGCTTTGGTGTTGTTGCTGTTCCAATGCCACGAATCGCTGGTCACACTCCAGGTGCTGTTTTCCCACCAGTAGGCTTGCCAGAGATAGTCGGTGGCGGCATAGAGCGTGCCGCCGTTGCTGTTCCAGATCTCTTGCCGTTTGAGCTTGCCCCGCCGTGGATCCGGGTTGGCGCGGTCTTCGCCGGCGCCGCTGCTGTAGCCCACCAGCTTCTCCCACTTGACCACCGTGCTGCTGGAGTTGAGCGCATAGTAGGTGCTCTGCACCTCCTGAAAGCCCAGAAAGCCGCCATCATCCGCCACCGCCGACCATTCGGGGTTGCCGGCGGTGGGGCCATAGTAGTGATTGACGGTGCTGTTGTTGCCCAGCCCGTCGCTGATAATATGCTGGGTGACGGCGTAGCGATATTTGGTGTAGGGGCAGACGCTGTTGCTGCACGAGGTGCGGTGGAGCACATAGGCGTAGGTCACCTGGCCGCCGGCGCTGTTGGCCGCGGTCAGCAGCCGGATCATGTTGGGGTTGTCAAAGCTATAGGTGAAGCTGTAGCTCATGAGCAGCCCATCATTTTTGCCCCGCTCTTCCACCCCCGTCAGGTAGAGGCGATATTCGTTGGGCTGGCCGCTTTTTGTAAAGGTGCGCACGCTCTGGTTCAGATGATAACGTCGCAACTGCTGCCAACTCCCGCTCTCTTTCACCTCAACCAGCACATCAGTCAGTTGGTTATTTTTGCCATAGAGCGGTTGTAGACAGTCGGTCAGGCTCGTGCCTTGCAGCACGATGTCGCTCCGTTGGCTGCTGCTGTAGGTGAAGCGGGCGCGCAGCAGATGGCCGCCGCCCGGGCCGGTGTTCTTGCTCCACTGAATCTCGGCCGGGTCAATGGTGCTGGTGTACCAGTTTTGACCTTTCGTCTCCCAGTCATCATCGACACAGCCCTGCTCCCAGTCCCGTTCGTCCCGGTAGCTGTAGACCATGGTGTTGTTCAGCGGATCGGTCACCTGGCGCAGATACCAGCGTTTGGCCAGGCGGAAGGTGTGGCCGCCATAGGTGCGCTCCAACCCAAAAGCAGTGGCGCTGCTGCTGCTAAAGGCATTGGGGAAGGTCCCGGCGTCGCCAAATTCATATTTGGTCCCGTCCGGCGTCCAGAGCGTCCAGCCGCCAAAGTCATAGGCCTTGAACTTGGGGTCACCGCTGCTGGGGTAGCTGCTGCTGCCGTCCCAGACGATACGGGCAAAGATCTCCGGGTTGGTGTGCCAGGCGCCATCCTGCCAAGTAATGCCCACGCGCGTGCCGTTGAGCACCAGCGCAAATTTCTTGTCGATGTCGGGATTCTCATCGTCATAGTCGTTGTCGGTGCGTGCGATGTAGCTTACGCCGCCCAGATTCCAGCCTGCGCCGGCGGAACTGGCCTGGGCTTTAATCGTGTAGTCGCCGGCGTCGCGATAGAGGTCGTCGAAGAGGATGCTCGAGTAGCTCAGGCTCAGGTTGGGGCTCATGCCCCCCAGCCCTGGCGGCGTCTGCAAGCCGATGCTGGCCGCCGCGCCGCCGTTGAGTTGGTCCACCGTAAAGGCTTTGACGCTGGGCAACATGTCGCCGCTGGGCGCCAGCCCCGCGCCCAACCCAAATTGGCTAAAGTGGGGCAGCCAAGCGCGCAGCGCGTCTTGGGCGGCCAGATAGACGGTGGGGACTGGCGTCCAGCGTTGGCTTTCATCGGGCCGCGTCCACAGTTGCAACTGGGCCGGGTCCACCCCTGCCTTGCGCAGCTTTTTGACGCTGACCTGGAGCAGCACCTCGTCGTCAAAGCGGTGGAGGGGAGTATCGCTCGCCGTGGTGGCGTCCAACTGCCAGATGCGATAGGCGTCCAGGTTGTGGTCGGCGTGGGGCGCGGGTTGCGCGGTGGCGGGTTGCGCAGTGGCGGCGGTGGCGAGTGGCGCAGTGGCCGCGTCTTGGACGGTGAGGGGCAGATAAAGGGTCGTGGCTGTGCTGGTGGTCAGGACGCCTGCGGCTTGGGCCGCGGTCACAGGTTGGGTTACCGTAATGGGGGGCGTGGTCGTGATCGGCGTTGTGACCGTCGTGATGACGGTGGTGGTGACAGTGGTGGTGACAGTGGTGGTGGGGGGCGTGTTTTCCCAACTGTAGAGTTCGGTGTAGCGGAAGGTGCTGCCCGGTGTGGCGGCGCCGGGATCTACCAGCAGTAACACATCGCTGTCGTCGCTCTGCACCACCGTGCCCGCGTCACTCTGGACGCCGCTCTGATCCGGTGTCTCGGTGGCTACGCCCAGCGTCAGTTCGGTTTCCAGCTTTTCAAAGTCAGGTGCATTGAGGGTGGCCGTCAGGCGCGCCACGCCCCGTTTTTGCACCTGTTTGGCCTTGTCAATTGCAAGCGCCACGCCGGCCTGGAAAAATTCACCTTCCGCCAGCGCCGGCAGATCCCACTTGACCTTGCTCTTGCCGTCAACGGTGGCGACGCCGGTGGGCAGGTCCAGCGTCAAGTTAGCGCCGGCTTCCAGCGCCGCCTCGGCGCGCACAGTCACCGTAACGGTGGCGCCCACATCGACCAGCAACAAGCCTTGGTCGCTCTCCAGTTCCACGTGCAGGGGCAACGAGTGCACAGCGATGCTCTCTAGCGGTGTCTCGGTCGTCAGCGGCGGTGGAGGGCCCGGGTCCGGCAGATCCACACCCGGATCAACCGGCTCTTCTTGTGCCGGCGGCGCAGCCCAAAGCGGCGTCGGCGTCAACGCCGGCAACAAACTCTGCAACAACAGGATGACAATGATCAAAGACCGACAGAAGATTAGAGCAAATGTTCTGATTGGGGGGGGGTACGCATAGGCAGCTCCTTTTTCAGTGGTTGGATGGTGGGCGATTGGCGCGTGCAGCGGGTGGCCTGAAGGAGTGGGTGTGCGCAAGGCGGGCGCTGTGCGCTGTTGGTGATTGCGGCAACCTTGCGGGCGCCACACCCACCTTGCCAACACCAAGCCTTCAAGCGGCAACTAAACGCGCAAAAGCCAGTTGGTAAATTCAATTGTCAAGTCAGCATGACGCCGCATCAGGTTGGGAGGTCGGTGACCAACCTGTACAATGGGCAATGGAGAAGACAATTGGAGAGTAGCAGAAGCGCCGCGGGTTGTCAAGGGGGCAATTTACACCAATTTTGCGAATTTACGCCCCTTCTGCGGCTTTCAAGCATAAAAATGCCGGTTTTCTGACATTTACCTTAAATCAGCAGGTTTCATAGGACTTTTTGTGTGCGGAATTTTGCCGCCTATATCTACAGCGAAATCTCGTTGCAATCCGGCGTTATGCACAAGGTGACCGGCATCTCCCAGATGCCGGTCACCTTGAAACCTATTCGTTCTCCACTCTTCCTTAATTAATTTCTATAGGCCACAGCTGACGCGTCCGCTTCCCAGGCGTAGTGCTCTACCATTTCCTGGCGGAACTGCTGGGTGTAGAGGCGATAGTAGTGCCCGCGCGCCTGGAGCAATTCATGGTGATTGCCCATTTCGGCAATGCGGCCATTTTCAATCACCAGGATACGGCTGGCGTTGCGAATGGTCGAGAGACGATGGGCAATCACAAAGCTGGTGCGCCCCTCCATGAGCTTTTCCATCCCCCGTTGGATTAGCGCCTCGGTTAGGGTGTCGATGGAGCTGGTTGCCTCATCCATGATAAAGATGTCGGGTTGGGCCAGAACGGCGCGCGCCAGGCTAAGCAACTGCTTCTGTCCCACCGAAAGGAGCACACCCCCTTCGCCCACTTCTTCGTCATAGCCTTTCTCCAAGGTCATGATAAACTCATGTGCGCCGACCATACGCGCCGCACTTTCCACCTCTGCATCAGTCGCGTCCAGCCGCCCATAGCGAATGTTCTCGCGAATAGCGCCGGAGAAGAGATGGGGCGTTTGCAACACCATACCGATCCGCGACTGAACGGCATGTTGCGTTAGCTGCGTATAGTCAGTGTCGTTAATATAGATCGCACCCGCCTTGGGTTCAAAAAAGCGACAGAGCAGGTTAACAATGGTCGACTTGCCACCGCCAGTGGGGCCAACCAGTGCGATCATTTCACCCTGTTGCACATGGAGCGTAAAGTCTTGCAGCACCGGCTCGCCTTTTTCGTAGTAGAAATCGACATGGTCAAAGCGGATGTCCCCCTGCAAGGCGCCCGGATCGCGGGCATCGGGACGGTCGACGATCTCGGCTTGGGCATCAATGAGCGAAAAGATCCGTTCGCCTGACGCAATGGCCTGCTGCATTTCCGCATAGACGCGCGCCATCTCCTGAATGGGCCAGAGCATAAAGACTACATAGGAGATAAAGGCCTGGATCCCGCCAATGCTAATGTCCCCAACTCCCTGACTGCCGCTGTACCAAATGACCGCCGCTACACCCAGCGAACTGACCATCTGCACCACCGGCAGGAAGAGCCCCGATAGCCATGCGGCCCGGTAGCCGGCCTGATACATATCGCCAGTCAGTTGGCTAAACTCGTTCAGGTTGCGCTCTTCACGAGTCAACGCCTTGACCACCCGCACACCGGTAATGTTCTCGTTGTAGGCGCCGGTGATCTTGGAATTGATCTTGCGCACGGTTCGATACTCACCGATAATGCGCTTTTTGAACTGTATCGCCACCACAATGATCACGGGGATGATCAGAAAGACGATCAGAGCCAGTGGCAGATTAATCAGCGTCATGAAGTAGACTGCGGCCACCACATTCATGGAACCCCAGACCACATCCAACAGACCCCACGTCACCAATTCGGCCAGACGATCGGTGTCCGAGGTCACCCGCGAGATAATCCAGCCCACTGGGGTCCGATTGTAATAGGACAACGACAGTTGCTGGAGATGGTTGAACATGGTGCGCCTGAGATCGTAGCGCACCCGCTCGCCCAACAGACCGGTGACATAGATAAAGGTGAAGACACAGGCGGCCTGCACCAGAATTAAAGCGCCATAGATGGTGAAGATCCGCCACAGCGCGTTAATATCTTGGGCCACAATGCCTTCATCGATAATGCGTTTGCTCAGATAGGTAAAGTAGGACTCGACAAAGGCCACCAACCCCACGGCGCCCAAAAAGCCAATGACCCACGGCCAATAGGGCCGCAACTGCTGGATGATGCGCAGGATCGTTTGGCCATTAAATTGTGTTGTAAACTCTTCTTCTTCAAACTCAATCATTGTAGACACGGTTCATTTCCTCCGAACCTTGGATGTTGTCAAGCATGATTTTACTGGCGCCGGCAGTGCTAGGCTGAAATCGAAATGAAAACCCGACCTTGGGGATTGGAGATTAGAGAGTGGAGACTCGTATACGCAATCTCCAGTCTCTAATCTCCCGTCTCTACAAAACACCGGATCTCATTTTGAACTGAGTATAGCTTGTCAGGCAGTCACACTGCCGGCTTAGTTAGTTCAACCTGGTTAGTACACTTGCGCTTTGGCGACCGTTTTCATCTAGCTCCGCTTCCAACTCTTGCTCCAGGCGTGTCTGGGCAGCAAAGATGCGGCGATAGAAGCCTTCTTCCTTGAGCAGTTGGGCATGGACGCCCCGCTGCACAATACGGCCGTGGCTAAAGACCAGGATCTGGTCGGCATCCATCACGCTCTGGATGCGGTGGGCAATCAGAAAGGTGGTGCGCCCCTGCATCAGACGGTCCAACGCCGTGCGGATCAGCGCTTCCGTCTCGGTGTCCACCGCCGAGGTGGAATCATCCAGGATCAGAATGCGCGGATCTTTCAGCAAAGTGCGCGCAATCGCGATCCGCTGTTTTTGCCCGCCAGAGAGGGTGATCCCTCTTTCGCCCACCAGTGTGTTATAGCCCTCAGGAAACTTGCTGATGATCACTTCGTGAATGGCCGCTGCCCGCGCGGCATCTTCAATTTCAGCCTGCGTTACCGCGCGCTCGACGCCATAGGCGATGTTGTCGCGAATCGTGCGCGAGAAGAGAAAGGGCTCCTGTTCAACAATGCCGATCTGGCTGCGCAGATAGGCGCGCGTATAATCTTTCAGTTCTACCCCGTCCAGCAAAATGCGTCCATCGGTATAGTCATAGAAGCGGGGCAGCAGGTTCACGAGCGAACTCTTACCCGAGCCAGTGGCGCCAAGCAGGGCAATGCGCTGTCCCGGTTTGCAATGGAACGAGATATCGTGCAACACCAGTTCATCGTCCGCACCATAGCGGAAGTTGACATGGCTAAAGATCAACTCACCCCGTAGCGGACGCTCCAGCGTCTGCTCATTCGCCAGGATAGGCTCTTGTTCCGCGCTGATGACTTCCGCCACGCGGCCCAAAGAGACCAATCCGGTGGACATTTGGACAATCAACCGACCCAGGTTGCGCATGGGCCAGATGATCCAGATGACCAGACCGGCATAGGCCAGGTAATCGCCCACCGTAATCTCGCCCCGGATGGCCATTACCGCAGCCAGCGCAAAGCCGCCCACCATCTGCGCGCCGCAGATAATGTCTGTGACCGGCCAGTAGGTGGCATGGGTCAACAACAACTTGCGGCCCAACTCGTACTTACCCCAGTTAATCTGGTCGAACTTGGTCGCTTCATAGTCCTGCCGCGCAAAGGCTTTGACCACACGCACGCCGCTCAAGTTCTCTTGCAGCGCAGTCGAGAGCTTCGCCTCCTGTTCCTGATACTTCTCATAGCGCTTCTCCACCAGTTGGAAGAAGAAGTAGGAGACGACCAGGACGGGTGGGATGACAATGATCGACACCAGCGCCAGCTTCCAATTCAGATAGAAGATGGCAGCAAAGTTGACCAAAAAGAGAATCAGCACCCGTCCGCTTTCAATCGCCTGGTCGGCAAAGAAACGGCGGATGGCGTCCACGTCGGAGGTGGCGCGCTGTAAGAGATCGCCGGTCTGCATCTTGTCATGATAACGGAAGGGCAAACGCTGGATGTGATTATATAGATAATCACGTAGTCGCCGGGTTACCCCTTCCGCAGTGGCTGCGGCCAGCTTCCGGCTCTGGAAGGTAAAGAAAGCTTGTAAGATCGCCAGTCCCAAAAAGCCGGTCAAGATCCATGGTAGACCAAATGCATTGGGATTACCGCCCATAAATTCATCGATAAAGTAGCGGATCAACAGATAAGTTGCGGTATTGGCCAACGCGGCCATGCCCAAACTAAAGGTGGCCCCAAGGTAAGAGCCATGATAGCCGGTAATCAGACGCCAGATGCGACGCACTTTATTCTTCTCGGACACGACTGTCTTTAAGTCGAAATTGGCTTGATGATTTGCTACGACACTGTTAAGCACGGGAGATCCCTTTCTAATAGATGATTAGGTTTTGACCCAAAATAAAAAGACGTAGACCCTGGACTTCATGCCAATGCCTACGTCTTTTCACGGACCACACAGCAGCAACACCGCTGCATGGGCCCAATTAAAAAAGCCGCAGGCATCTGTTATGCGCTGCGGCTATAAGTTCAGCGAACTTATGGCGCCCTAGTGGGCAGCAGACGCACCTCTCCCTTTGCCGGGAACATCACCCTTGATCGCGTTCAGAATTTCATGGAACATTCTGTTCATCATCACTGCGTGCGTCTCCTCACACAAAATTGTGTAGCCTATAAAAGGTAGCTACAACTGAGACTACTCTATAAACGAAAAGTTCAACAGTTTTTTGAGATAACCTGGGGCCGAAACAACTTCAGCCCGCACAACCTCAGTAAGGCTATCACAGCGCCTGCGTTTGTGTCAAATGGCATCGGTTCTGAAAATTCACTTGTGTTCATCGTTGGATGACTGGCAAATAGATTTGAAGGGCGCCATCCGCACCGGCCGCGCCAATCGGCGTGTCGGTGGCATCGTTGGGGGTTTGTGTGTCCGGGTCATCAGAGGTCAGTTGGCCCTGGCCGCCGGGCTCCGTGGTGGCATAGCGTACAAAGGCCTGATTGCGAATCGACGGCGCAGTTACACCTTGGTTGACCGTTACTTGAAAGAGGATGCGCCTTTGCTCCCCTGCTGGGAGTTCGCTAAAGGTAACCAGTACGCGCCTGTCCTCTGACCCATTGCCTTCCGTGACCACACCGCTACCGCTACTGACCGTGCCTGCCACCAATGTGGTGTTGGCGTCGGGCGCATCTTCCACCTCAAGCGTGGTTACAGCAGTTGTTCCCGTGTTGGCCAGCTCAAGCGTATAGAGCAATGTATCACCGGTAGAGACCAGGCCATCTTCGTCAGCGTCGATAAAGAGAAAATCACGTTTACTGATGGTAAACTGTGGCGCGGCGCTTATGGCAGTTGCCGTTGGTGTCGTGGTTGGCTTGGGTGTCTTGGTTGGCTTTGGCGTACGGGTGGGTGTAGGGGTGCGCGTTGGCCTTGTATTACGGTCACTGGTTGCGGTTGGGCTAGGGGTTGCGGTAACGGTAGCGAACTGAGTCGGCAATAGGGTGGCGGTGAGGGAAGGCTGGGGTGTCGAAGTTGCTGTCGCAGGTGCTTCTGCGCCAATACAGCCCATGGCCCAATCGACCGCCGCGTCAAATAACTTCCACCCCTGCGCCGTCAAATTCGTTCCCGTTGCGTTATGGATAAAAACACGGCGCGCCGGTGCGTTTAAGCCCTCCATAGCTGCGCCCTGCTCATAAGCATAGATCATGGCCCGGTTACCATTGTTGACATCAACTGCCACAATGGTAGCACTACTGGTTGGAAAGCCCCAATGGAACTTATTGGAACGTGTGCGCACAGTTTTGACAACGCCACTCAGGCCGGCAGCCAGCGGATGACTGGGCCTGATGATGCTGATACGCATCTCGCGCAGCACTTCACCATAATCCTCATCTACTCTCTGACCTGTCATCTGCAAATCATCCTGCAGCCAGCCTTCCCAAGTGACAATGGGCACGGCTACATCCCGCAACTTCGTATTCACATCGACGGATTCTGACGATTCCGAGATGATAATCAGATCTTTACCTGTGCCATCGTTGCTTTCTACATTGCGCGCGCTACGGACTGTCACAGCGTGTCCCAACGCAGTCAGGTAGATCTGCAGCGGTTGATCCCGTGCTTCCAAAGGTGAGGATGAGCCAACAAAGAGAATATTCTTGCCCGTGCAGCTATCGCTAAGGAGCGGCAATGCGCTTGTACCGGTGCTAAGCGGTGATGCTGACCAACCGACAGAAAGCATCACAATAAACGTGAAGCTGAGCCACAAAGCTGGACGATGGTTTTTCACGGTGGTTTCCTTTCGCGCATAGGAGCGAAGCGACATTGCTCTTCCAGGAAGGGGGCGGCTGATGGTGAAATACAGACGGTGCGCCGCCCCCTTCCTGGAAGAGCAGGATGACCCCCTCTACCCTAGCATAACTTGCCTGACACTGTTCTATGTTGTCATCAAGCCGACGGTCTATGCGGGGAGGCCGTAGATCTCCCCATATTTTTCGCGTAGATAAACGAGATAGGGGTCAACGCGCAGTTGCTCACCGGTAACCCGTTCGGTTAATTCGCTGGTAGTAAATTTGGCGCCGTGGCGGTAGATATTTTCCTGTAGCCACTGATGCAAAGTGCCAAACTCACCTTGGGCAATTTCGTCAGAAATAGCGGGCTCGTGCGCCTGGGCCGCGGCAAAATATTGGGCGGCCAACAGATTGCCCAAAGTGTACCCCTGAAACATACCGCCGATAAAGCCGGCGTACCAGTGTACATCTTGCAAGACCCCATCCTGATGGGTTGTTGGCGTAACGCCCAGATATTCGGCATAGGCGCGGTTCCACGCTTCCGGCAGATCAGCAACGGCCAGGGTCCCTTCCAGCAAGGCCAGTTCCAGTTCAAAACGAATGATCACATGCAAGTTATAGGTGACCTCATCCGCATCAGTGCGGATCAAAGAGGGGCTTACCTTGTTAATCGCACGGTAGAAGGCAGGCAGCGTTACATGACCCAGTTGTGCGGGAAACAGTGCCTGTAGGCGTGGATAGTAATGACGCCAGAAGGGTAGGCTACGGCCCACCTGGTTTTCCCAAAGGCGCGATTGACTTTCGTGGACGCCCGACGATGTGCCCTCGGCCAAGGGCGTCGCTTCATATGCCGCATCGATCCCCTGTTCATAAAGCGCATGGCCGGCCTCGTGCATGGTGCTAAACATATATTCGGCCAGATAATCTTCCTGCACACGCGTCGTGATCCGTACATCGCCCAAGGAAAACTTGGTCATGTAGGGGTGGACTGTTTTGTCCTGGCGCCCGCGTCGAAAATCATAGCCAAAGCTTTTGATCACCTCAACGCCAAAGCCCCACTGTTGCGCTTCCGGATAAAAATGGTGCAACATGCTGTCCTCGACTTGCTCTTGTCGAGCAAGGGCGCGCACCAGAACAAGCAGTTCTTCCTTCAGTTGATGAAAGAGAGGGCGTAGCGTTTGGACGGTCATGCCATAATCACTAAGATCGATCAAGGGATCGGCAATATGTTGATAGCCAGGGAAAAAGTCGGCCATTTGTCGGCTCAGCGTAAGCGTTTCCTGCAAAATGGGCGCAACCGCGGCAAAATCGTTGGCCGGGCGGGCTTGGGTCCATAGATCGTAGGAGTTGGCTGTATGATGGGCCAAGCGCGCGGTAAAACTGGCCGGCACGCGTACCGCCTTCGCATACTCACGTTGGGTAACGCGAATCAATGCCGCTGCATCATCCGCATAGGGCAGCGTGTTTGTATAGCGCTCCAGGTTATCCAGTAACTTACCAATTGCCGGATCGGTAAATTTTTCGTGAGCTAGACGTTGTAAGGTCGCCAGTTGCCGACCGCGTGCCGCAGCCCCGCCGGGAGGCATGTAGGTGGTCTGATCCCAATTAAGCAGATCACTGGCGGCCTTGAGATCGTTGATTTCGGCAAGGCGTGCAGTCAACTCTTGCCATTGGGTTAGTGTTTTTGGATCTTTCGTTGAGATTTTCACTGAACGTTGTACTTTCTGTCCCATTAAATCAGTCTGTACGGTTTTGTAAAATAAATTCTGACAGGTGATGTCATCTGTGTGAATACTGTGTTCATAAACTTAGTTCATAAAGTTAGAGTATATGTTAGAAAATTATATGTTAGAAAACAGTGCTGAACAACTTTGTGCACTGGCAAAGGTGTGTCCCAAATTCGGAGCGATGGGCGAGCAGCTCGGGTTAGCCTTACCGGTGCTGCGCCCATTTGTGGGACGCACCTCGCTGGCAACAGGTGTGTACTACAAATAGGCGTAGCGGAAGCAGACAAATTTCACGTATGTTACAATGTTCACAAGCTGCTGAATCTTTGGCATATCTGGTGTATCCGTTTATAATAGACGAAGTATAACATTTTCAAATTGAATCATTGAGGAGCGCAGCACTGTAAAGATGATTCTGTAAAGATGATTCTGTAAAGATGATTCTGAGCGCCATCTATACAGTGCTGTAATGTCGGGGAGGCGATAATGAGTGAAAACATTGAGACAGTTGCTACGGAGGTCGCGACTACAGCAGAGACAGCAGCCGAAACAACAGCAGAGACAGCCCAAGAGGTAAGCACCAAGCCGGAAGGTGAAGCGCAAACGTCATCCGTTGTTGACCAAGATGGTGCTGGTCAGGTAACTACTGATGCAGGTGACACGCAAGCAGAAGTTGCTACCGAGAGCGCGAGTGCATCAGAGGCTGATACTCCAGAAACGGTCGAGCAAGATGGTCGAGTTGTAAAATTATTGAGTGTGGGTCAGCAGGTGATCGGTGTAGTCAAGCGGGTCACTGACTTTGGCGCGTTTGTGGACATTGGTGTTGGTCGCGATGGGCTTGTGCACATTTCTGAGCTATCCGCACGGCGGGTTGGCAAGGTTACAGATGTGCTTAAGGAAGGCGATGAAGTTACGGTTTGGATCAAAAAGCTCGACCGTGATCGTAATCGGATCAGCTTATCGATGATTGATCCAGAGACCAAGACGATTCGCGATCTGGAAAAGGGCGAACTGGTAACAGGAACCGTTACGCGTATCCTGCCCTATGGCGCCTTTGTCGATATCGGCATAGGTCGGGATGCACTGTTGCACATCCGTGAGATGAGCGAACGGTACATTGCCCGCCCTGAAGATGTTGTCAATGTCGGTGATGTCATTGAGGCGCGTGTAATTGAGCTGAGCCGGCGTCGGCAGCGGGTTGATCTAAGCATCAAAGGCTTACGCCCAGAACCGGAGCCAGAAGTGGCGCCAGCACCAGAGACCGTATCCTCAGCTGCTTCTACTTCTACACAGTCAACATCAACACAAGGGCAAACACAATCCCAATCACAGCCACAAGCCCAACCAGAGGAAGAAGTGGTTGATGATTTTGCCGATGTCGAAGTCTTGACGCCCATGGAAATGGCCTTTAAGCGCGCGATGGAGGCTGAAGGTATCAGCCTGAAGATCACCCGTGACAGCGGCAAGCGCAATAAAAAAGGCAAGCGGTCGAAGAATCGTTCAATCCAAGACGAAATTATTGCGCGCACCCTTGAGGTCGCTAACAAGCAGTAAACGCTATATCCTTCTGTCTTGAAAGTAGAATGGGGATTAGGCTGATTGGTGCTGGTAGAAGTCTGCTCTGGTCAGTCCAATCCCCATTCTATTTTCATCCTCGATTTCCTTACATTCCCCATTCCGCATCGCCAAAGAAATCGCCATGATCTTTCTGGACAAACGCTTCGACTGCGGCGCGAATATCGCCCAGGCGAAAGGCTGGGCCGTGGCCTGGATAGCAGACGGTCTCATCCGGCCAGGATAATACAACCTCGCGTAAGGTGGTCAGGGTTGTGGCGAAGTCTGCACTCGACCATGTCTTGCCCGGTCCACCGGCAAAGATTGTGTCCCCCACCACCGCTCTCGCATCATCCTGCAATATGAAACAGATTTGGTCGTCAATGTGGCCAGGAGCATAGGCTACCTGTAGTGTGTGCTCGCCAACCTGCACGGTGTCGCCATCGTGTAGCCAGCGGTCTGCTTGTATGTGATGGGCTTGACCCTGGCTGTGGGCCAGCAAGGGCACGGCCAGCCTGCGCCGCATTTCGTCCAGTGCACCGACATGGTCGGGATGGGAGTGGGTTAGCAAGATGGCAATGGGGGTAGTGCCGACGAGCATCTCCTGGAGCTTGTCTGGATCGTCGCCCGGATCAAAGAGTACACTGGCTGTGGTGGTGGGGCAGACGAGTGCATAGGTGTTCATCGACCAGGGTCCAACCTGACAATGGCGTAGGTCTAAAGGTGGTGATTGAGTCATGCTTGAGGATCCTTTGGGTTATGTTTGTTTATAGTGCGGTTGCTTTGAAAACCGTAGTTTTTACTCGGCAAAAAACCACGGTTTTCAAACAGAGCCCACTTTAGGCGGTTCCGAAAAATAGAATATGCTACATGCCGTAGGAGAATGAGGCGCAGCGCAAATGGAATAGTAGGCATTGGCAAAGGCGTAGCTCATGAATCAGATGTGCGTTTGGAACAATCCTACTTTACAATAGGGCCATTATAATCCATTCTTAGGTTTTTGTGAGATCGAGAAAGAGGGTAACAGCGTAGAATACCGTGGCTCGCGTTATATAGGTGAAGAGATCATCAGGCAACTGAGTCCGCTCACACAAGAGCGGAAGATTTGCTTGCCGCTGTTTCGCCCCGTTTGTGATACGCACTCACCTATCAGTTGCCGAGTGGCGGTCGTGTACTTTTGTGGTATGATGGGGCTTTGTATCAGCTATGGAAAGCAAGAGTTAAGGTGAACTATGGAGATTGCTGGAAAAACCGCGCTGATTACCGGCGGCGCGCACCGGGTGGGCAAAGCCATTACCATGATGTTGGCTACTGCGGGCGCCAATGTCGCGGTAAACTATCACTCATCCGCGGACGCTGCGTACCAGACCGTAGCCGAAGCAAAAGCACTGGGGGTCCAGGCTCTTCCTTTCCAGTGTGATGTGGCTGACCGCAGTGCGGTGGCGCAAATGACAGCCGCCATCAGTGCTGCCTTCGGTGGGGTGGACATCATTGTCAATGCAGCCAGCTTTTTTGGCAAGACGCCCTTCCCTTCTGCCGCCGAAGAGAGCTATGCAACGTGGACACAGGTGACACGCGTCTTGATTGACGGCCCTTTCTTTGTCTGTAACATGCTTGTCCCGACTATGCAGGCCCGAGGCGGCGGTGTGATTGTAAACATTGTTGATCTTGCCGCCTGGCAGCCGTTGACCGGTTTTATGGCCCATGTGGTGGGCAAAGCCGGTCTGCTCGCCATGACACGGCAACTGGCCTTGGAGTTAGCGCCGGAGATTCGTGCCAATGCGGTCGCGCCGGGGCTGGTTCTACCGCCACCCAATATGAGTGCGCAACGGCAAGCGGCCATGACAGAGCGCAACCTGCTAAATCGTTGGGGAGCCGCCACAGATGTGGCCCAAGCAGTAAAGTATTTGATTGAAGCTGATTTTGTCACCGGTGAGGTGCTTACTGTCGATGGCGGCGAACGCTATGGGCACAACAAGCCAAAACGGAAGTGAGGGATGTGCATGATTGTAACACGCGAAGAGTTAGAACGACGCGAAGAGAGTTGTCTGGCGCCCTACGGCATGAAAAGCAGCCAAAGCCGTGGGCGTCTTTACCCCGAAGCAGAACATGCCTATCGTACTGCCTACCAACGGGATCGCGATCGCATTATCCACACCACGGCCTTTCGCCGGCTGGAGTATAAGACCCAAGTCTTTGTCTATTCTGAAGGTGATCACTATCGCAACCGGCTGACCCACAGCATTGAGGTGGCCCAAATTGGCCGGACCTTGGCCCGCGCGCTGGGCGGCAATGAAGATCTGGTGGAAGCCATCTGTCTTGCCCATGATCTGGGTCACGCACCTTTTGGCCATGTGGGCGAAGAGACCCTAAATCTACTGATGCAAGATCATGGTGGCTATGATCACCAAAAGCAGACTTACCGCATTTTGACTCAGCTTGAACAGCGCTATCCCGATCATCCCGGCTTGAATGTGACCTATGAGGTGCGCGAAGGGGTGGTGAAGCACGACACCGACTACGATGTGGTTGACGCACGCGACTACGAACCAGCCGAACGGGGTACATTAGAGTGCCAGTTGAGCAACCTGGCTGATGAAATTGCCTACAACACCAGTGACCTGGATGATGGCCTACGCAGCGGTATTCTCGATCCAAGCGCGGTGCGTGAGCTTGAGGTAGCACGCGTGATCATCCGCGATTTGGGTGAACCGCCGACCATAGATCTGCGCAACAACATGCTGCGCTATCGTTTTATCCGTCGCTTGGTCGGCTTTGAAGTGAGCGATGTGATCCAGGCAACACAGGCTAATCTTACTGCCGCCAGCGTTGAAACCCTGGCTGATCTGCGCGCAATGGATTATAATGTAGCAGACTATTCAAATGATTTCCAGCGTATGAACCGCGCGCTAAAAGAGTATCTTTTTAGTCACTTCTATCGTCACTATCGTGTCGTGCGCATGGCGACCAAAGCGGAGCGCACCTTATGTGATCTCTTTCGCGCCTATATTGAACAGCCGCTGCAACTGCCACCTGAAATTCAAGCGCGCGCAGCAACCCAAGGCATTGAGCAGTCAGTATGCGACTATTTGGCTGGGATGACTGATCGCTATGCCATCCAGGAGCATAAGCGACTCTTTGACCCAGAAGAACGCGCCTAGATGAGACGCGAATGTAGGCGGACATTGTCCGCCTACATTCACTAAAGCTCTACAATCTGCGTGGCTTCATCGTTTCTGTTGTACGGCCATATCGACTTTGATCGACTGGAAAACCCCTTTCGCAGCGCCCTGGTGGCTATATTCCACCTCGACAATTGAGCAATCGAGCAGGAGCGACTGGCTCTCGAGTTGGAAGTGAACACCTGGCTGCGCCGTAAAGGGCCGGGGGTTGTCATTGCGTTCTTTCAGAAAGACCTGCTCCAGATTGTGATCGACGGCATACTCACTAAGTAAGATGCGCGTCTGATGCCCTAGATTTTTCTCATCGGTCTTGTCAAAGAGCCAAACTTCCAGCGCAACAACCTGGTTAGGGCCGGCTTGCACCAGCGCATTCTTGGTGCTTGCGCCCATGCCAAACTCGCCAATGTACCTGCCCGATGGCACATCTACAATCGGGCGTGATTCATCATATTCTTCGATGCCCATGTGGTAGCGGAAGGTATGTTGTTCAATTACCTTGTAGCGCGTGCGTTGTGGCGCCGCAGGTTGGGCGGTGGCCGGTCGTGACGCTGGGATGCGGCTTGAGGGTAACGTTGCCGTTGGTCGCGATTGGGGCGCCGGCGATTCATTTTCCGTCTCCGCCTCATCATGGCGAGGCTCACTTTCCTGAAGCGCATCTTGGCGAATGTCAATCGTCCTTTCCTCGTCTGCGTTCATCTCTCGCTGACGTTGCTCAAGCTGATCCAGCATTAGTCTGCTCTGCGGATCAACATTAGCCGCTGGCGGCTCAACATCAATGCTCATGTGGCTAATAACGGGGCGAAATGGTGCGTAGGCATCGTCGGTCTCATCTGACTCGCTGTCCAGGCTGTCGTAATCAGCAAAGTCCTCATCAAGCTCATCAGGTTCATCGGCAAAGTCATCCTGTAGGGCAAGACGCCGTCCATTTCCGCCAGCTTGATAGTAGGTAGCTGCTCGTTCATCTTCTAGATCATCATCCAGATTCAAGGCAGGATAAGGCCAGTCCCCTTCATCGTCTTCTTCCTCAAAACGGTAATCGGCGTGTATATCTTTGGGTCGCGCTCTTGGCGTTGCCGCCGCGCCGGCAGCACGTTGATCATAGTCATCCTCAAATTCATCTACTGCACTGGTGGAGGTTGTGCGGCTTGTGGTGAGTGACTTAAAAATTTCGCGCAAATTGTCCAGACCCACGCGGGTGAGGATGTAGAGTCCGCCACCAACCAGCAAGAGCGCGGTGAGCAGCCACAGCAACCAACGTAGCCACGACATGCCGGATGTGCCACTGGATGTCGCATCCGGCAAGGTTACAGGCGTAGCAACTGCCACGGTGGGCGCTGCTTGTGCCGCAACCTCCTCTGTTACCGGCAGGCTATTGGGTGGAGTCAGGTTCAAGGCATTGGCCAACCGCCCCAGATTACTGATGCGGATGGCGCGGTCATCTTGGTTGCTGGCGCGGAAATAGAGAATTGCATCGGCAAAAGTCTGTTCAAGTGAATCGGCATCGAGCGCAGCTAGCCGCCGCCGCGCAATCGCGGCGGCTTCAGGGCTGTCATAAACGGCATAAGCATCGGCTACGGCGGCCAAGTACTCGGCTTTGGCATCTGGATAAAGCTCATTGATTGAAGCGCCGGTCCATTCGACCGGCCATAAGACCCAACCGATCAATAGTCCGCACAGAAGGCCAAGCAGGATCCCAATGCCAAGTGGGATGAGAGCAGGGTGAAGCGATTTGGGATTATTCATAGTCAGCGCTCTTCTCTTTTTCAATTCCGTTGCAAAACCAAGATGAACAATAGAATGCAGACGCGGCAGATTGGGTGGATCTCAACCGTGGCGGCCTTAAGATTTGCTGCATCGGCACGCTATTGTCGTGACAGGTCAGAAGCATTCACGCCGTACTACAACCAGCAGTAGTTACAGCAACTCAACCCGACCTTGGTTGCGCAGTTGCTCAACAACGTTTTTTACCTTTTGCATTTGTGATTTGTGGCCCACCAAGAGTGCGTCGCCGGTATCAATGATCGCTAAATCCGAGACGCCAATCAAAGCCACCATACGTTCACTGTAAATGATATTGCCTTGGCTGTCAATCGTCAAAGTTTCACCTTTGGCAATGCAATTTTGCTCGGCATTGCTGGGCACAACGTCGGCCAGTGCATCCCAACTGCCGACATCGCTCCAGCCGGCGTTGAGGGGCGTCATTGCCACCTGACATGCACCCTCCATTACCCCATAGTCAATACTGATACTAGGCATGGTCTGCCACGCTTCCGTTAAAATTGTTGCTGCGTCTGTGCTGCCCAAGCCGGCGGTAATCTGTTGCAGACAACCATAAACCTCAGGTAACTGGCGTTCAATCTCGGCCAACATTTGGTCGACGCGGCAGACAAAGATGCCGCCATTCCAAAAATAACCGCCAGCCGCCAAAAAACCCTCGGCGGTGCGTTGATCAGGCTTTTCTAGAAATCGTTCAACGGCATAAACAGGCTGCGCCGCTGTCGCGCTGGCGGCGAGTTCGTGACTGCTTTTGATATAACCGTAGCCTGTATGCGGGAAGGTCGGCGTAATGCCCAATGTTACCAGGTAACCGGTTGCGGCTACTTCTGCCGCACAACTGAGCGCACGCTGAAAACTTGCCCGATCGGGAATGACATGATCAGCCGGCAAAAAGGCCGCGACTGCGCTTGGGTCACGCTGGTAAAGATGGATACAGGCCAAGCCTATGGCCGGCGCGGTGTTGCGTCCGCTTGGCTCAGTGACAATCTGTTTTGGGGTTAGAAGCGGCAGTTGCTCTGCGGTTAAGGCTGCGTATTGTTCACCAACGACGACATAGAGCTGATCCTCCGGAACTAGCCCCTGCAATCGACTGGCGGTTGACTGAATCAATGTTTCCCCGTTGCCGATAATGTCGGCAAATTGTTTGGGTTGCTTCTGGCGGCTACGCGGCCATAGACGAGTGCCACTGCCACCGGCTAGAATTACTGCATACATCGTATTCACCTTTCGCTTTCATTGCTAACATGACTTTCCTTGCGAATATGACTGTAGCTCATTTAGGTCTCCGGGTGAAATCGTCCCCTTCTTCTTTGGTAAACGTAACGGTTTCACTGCGTCGCCCCTATGAGCGTACGATTGTTATCCGCGCTGAGTTCGTCATGTACAGTTGCACCATTGCAACTGCTATGGGTTACTTTCCTTTGCATTGGATTATATCTTGAAACTGGCGCTTTGCTACGATTTATGCTGGAGGTTGGGAAACGGTGCTAAGTGATGGTTGCTCCTGGTGTCAATAATTTGCCAGTATTCAACTTTATATTGCCTCTACTTTGATACCACTGCCCACGAAGCCAGGCTTGCTTCAGCGGACTTCCAGTGCTAGCCCCAGATTTTAACCTGAGCGATGAATTCGCCAGCAGTGTCTATTCTGGGACACACCTTTCAAAGCATTCACTAGTGCTTATGAACTAATAACATAGCTCATGCCGCCTACCTGGCGGACCAGCCCCTTTAACTCCATCAAGGTGAGGAGACTGCTTACCTGCGCTGGTGCTAGGGTCAAGCGTCGCACAATATCATCAATATGGCAAGGTTCCCGCGAAAGAACGGCTAGCAACTGCGCCTCTAGCGGATCAGTCGGCGTACTTTGGCGTACAGTTTGCTGCGCTTGCAATACGGTGAAGTCGAGATGATCGAGGAGATCATTGACAGAAAGAAACGGAATCGCCCCCTGGCGAATCAACTGATTGCAGCCCATACTGCCGGGATGTAAAATACTGCCTGGGACAGCAAAGACATCACGTCCCTGTTCAGCTGCAAAGGTCGCCGTAATGAGCGCACCGCTGCGCTGTCCCGCTTCGACAACGATGACGCCACGGCTAAGTCCACTGATAATGCGATTGCGGGGAGGGAAGTTGTTTGCTTCTGGGCGGGTGCCGAGCGGATACTCACTCACCAGCGCGCCATTGTTGCAAATGGCGCGAGCTACGTCACGATTTTGGGCTGGGTAGACTTGATCGACGCCACTGCCTAACACGGCAATGGTGCGTCCGCCGGCATCAACCGCCGCCTTATGTGCAATCGCATCAATACCAAGCGCCAACCCGCTGATCACCGTAATGCCGTGGTGGACCAGTTCAGTTGCAATCATATGGGCAACTTCGCGGCCATAGGCGCTGGCGCGTCGGGTGCCGACTAGGGCCACTGCCGCCAAATCCTGTTCTGTCACTTCGCCCTGTACAAAGAGGACCGGTGGTGGCGCCTCAACCTGACGCAGGTTCGCAGGATAGTTGGAGTCATCCCAGGTCAACAGGGTGATCCCTGATCGTTGTAGGCGTTGCCATTCAGCGTTGAGATCTAGGGTGCGCCGCATGGTGAGCAGATTTTCCTGGCTACGCTTGTCGAGATTAGCGGTCTGCATCTGTTGAATGGAGGCGTGCCAGGCCGTTTCAATTGAACCACAGACTTCCAGCAGCGCATTTAAACGAGCGGGCCCAATGCCAGGAACTTTATTAAACGCAAGCCAATATGCTTTAGACGGAATTGTACTCAACGAATTTAATCACTTATGTTACAGCTGATGTTTAGCCACTCGACCAAACAAAAGAGGTTCTGCGCGACATCGTGTCCCTGGTTAAGCAGTGGCGGATGGCGAGTAGCGTACACCTACGGGAGCTCTCTGGCGCGCTACCGAACCGATCCCCAAGGGGTGCATACCACAAATGGGGCGAAGCACCAGCAAGGCCAATGGGAGCTTCTCGCCCATCGCCCCGAATTTGGGACGCACCCATCCCCAAGCCGCGCAGAGCCACAAAAGATTCCTAGTCGAGGATACCCGGCAACAAATGGACTGTCATCATACTCGCTTCAAGGTCGACCGCTTGTACAACTTCGGCAATCGCAGGCAACAAAAGTTCCGTTTGCCCATTGATAGCCTCGGCCAGTTCAATCACATAGACATCATTAGCGCCGGTAAAGAGCACCTCACGTACGGTGCCCAAAGGTTCGTTGACATCGGTTTGGACTTGCATCCCAATAATATCATGCACCCAATAGGTGTCATCGGTCAGCTCGACTGTATCCGCTTCGGCCACAAAAAGCCACTGGCTGCGTAGCGCCTCGGCTTGATTGCGATTTTCAACACCTGCCAATTTTATAAGGAGTTGCTGTTTGTGCGGTCGGGCATACTCTACCACCGTCTCTAATAAGTCACGCCCAACGTAGACCACTACATCGGGCGCAAAGCGCTCTGGGAAATCGGTATGAAGTTCAACCCGTACTTCTCCGCGCAGTCCATGCGCGGTGGAGATGCGCCCAATGGCAAAATAACCTGTGGGGACAAAGACTGTTTCGTTGCGATGGCGGTATTGCTCGCCCTTCAGGGTCGGCTTGCTCGTTGGTTTTGTGTTTGTTGTTGCTTGATTGGCTTGCATCATTTAGGCTTATCTGTTTACTACTAACTTACACACTGCCCAAGCAGGGTAATATAATCATACTTTAGGCATGTGTGCAAAACCGTTATGGCGTGATCGCACATAAATTTTCGGGCATTGTTGAACCTGTAGCTGATGAGGGCCCATAAAAAACAGCGGAAGAAGCTCTCCCGCTGTTTGGACGACAATGCTAGTAAATCTAGACAGAAACAATTAGGTAAATAATTTTGCTATTCCCCAGTGAAAAGTTCTAACTATGTCTATTTAGGTATTTACGCCCAACTGTACTAGGGTGTGTCAGGGGTATGACGGATGACGACAGAGCGATCTTTGGTCAGTCAATATCGAGCATCACTTCTCGATTTTCGTGGCGCGCCGCTGCCCGCAAGAGGGCGCGTAGTGCGTTGGCAACACGACCATTGCGTCCGATCACACGTCCCATATCTGCCGGCGCAACGTGCAACTTAAAAATGGTTGCATAGCGAGTCTCTTTCCGGTAAACATGGACCGCATCAGGATCTTCAACCAGCGATTGCGCCAAGAATGTAAGTAGATTTTCCATAAGTTTGCTCGATTACACGACTACGACTGTCTACCAAGATTATCTACTACACTGAACTTAAGTTGCACCCCATCCCGTGATAGCGCAACTTGAATAACAAGATGTAGCGTTACAGACCTAAGCAGCGACGGCCTCTTCCGTTGCTGGCGGCGTATAGGGCACAGGTTTGCCCCCTTCGTCGAGCAGGTTTACCCGCCGTAGCAGCCGCGCTACCCCATCACTCGGTTGCGCACCAACCTTGAGCCAATGTGCAGCACGCTCTTGCTGTAGATTGAAGCCCGCTTCCCCCTGGCCGCTGGGATCATAGGTGCCGATCGTTTCGATGAAACGTCCATCACGCGGCGAACGACTATCGGTCACGACAATGCGATAAAGTGCTTTACGTTTTGCGCCCATGCGACGCAAGCGAATCCGAACCACGTTGATAACTCCTTTTACCAAACAATTTCGCTTTTCTAAGAAAAAGGGCTAATTCAGCCCCCACCAAACATATTCATAATATTAGAGGGAAGGCCACGGCCACGGCGTTTCTTGCCTCCGCCCATAATGCCCATCTGTTTCATCATCTTTTGCATATCCCGGAACTGCTTGAGCAACATGTTAACATCTTGTACGGTTGTCCCGCTGCCGCCGGCAATGCGTCGCCGTCGGCTTGCATTCAAAACATCGGGCCGTTGGCGTTCCTGGCGTGTCATACTGTTGATAATAGCCTCAGTCTTCTTCAGACTGCCTTCCGCCATATTCGGATCGACATCCTTCATCATCCGATTGACACCTGGGATCATGTTAAGCAGATCGCTGAGGGGCCCAAGCTTTTTAATCTGCTGCAACTGTTGCAGAAAATCTTCTAGATCAAATTCGCCTTCCCGCAACTTCTGTTCCATCGCCAGTGCATCATCTTCGGTAATATGGCTCTGGGCTCGTTCGATCAAGGTTAAAACATCACCCATACCGAGAATACGGCCTGCCAGACGGTCGGGCTGGAATGGCTCCAAATCGGCCAGCTTCTCGCCCGTCCCTAAAAACTTGATGGGCACCCCTGTTACCTGGCGCACGCTTAGAGCCGCGCCGCCACGTGCGTCACCGTCAACTTTGGTCATGATCAGGCCGGTAAGCGGTACACGCTCATTAAAGCCTTGGGCAACATTGACCGCTTCTTGACCGGTCATAGCGTCCACCACTAGCAGCACTTCGCTTGGTCGCGCCACCAGGCGCACTTGCTCCAACTCCTGCATCATCTCTTCGGCAATTTGCAGGCGCCCAGCCGTATCCAAAATCACAACATTATATGCCTTCTCGCGCGCCAAGCGTAGTGCATTCTTGGCAATAGTGGATGCCGGCGTTTCGGTTCCTTCACTGTGTACGGGGATGTCGATTTGGCGGCCCAAGATTTCAAGCTGCTGAATCGCGGCAGGGCGATAAATATCTGCGGCTACTAAAAGCGGACGTTGGCCGGATTTGCGCAGACGCAACGCCAACTTAGCTGCCATCGTCGTTTTACCAGCGCCCTGCAACCCCACCAACATAAGCGCTTGTGGTGGCTGGCCAGAGAGATTGAGCGGCGCCGGCTTGCCTAATAGTTCAATCAGCTCTTCGTTGACAATCTTAACGACTTGTTGAGCCGGCGTGAGGCTGTTCATGACTTCCGCGCCAACGGCACGGGTCTTTACCCGTTCGATGAAATCCTTGACAACTTTAAAATTGACATCTGCCTCCAACAGCGCAAGACGCACTTCACGCATGGCGACATTGACATCACCCTCACTGAGCCGGCCCTGTTTGCCTAGATTGTCAAAAATACTCTGTAGTTTGTCTGTCAGATTCTCAAACACAAGTCATGCTCTCTAACGCGCAAAAATTTTGCGCCTGTGTGGTCAACCCAGTGCCAAACCACACTGACAGGCGCAAATCAGTCCTACTATTCTACTGTGACTCCGGCAGTTGGTCAAATATGCGGCCCTGTGGGTGAATCTATCTTCTCTGTCCGCTAGCCACCACCGGGGAGTGGCGATTTGTTCTGCGGCAACGGTGTGCTGGTCGGGGTTGGCATGGCAAGTGGCGTTGCCTTCGGGGGGGCAGCCGTCGCCGGCGGTGTATTTGCGCTGCTTTCCTCTGCGGTTGAGGTCTGTGTTGCCACAGCTTTGGGGGTAGCTGTGGGGCCTTCACCAGCAGCAGTGGGCAGCGCAGTTTTTACGGTATCTGGCTCACTGCCCGCCCCTCCCCCTCCGCCTGCCGTTGTTGTGGCCGGTAGGGTTGCCTCTGCGGTTGAAGGCGCTACTGTTGTGGCTGGAGGTGTAACGGATGTCGGTGCACTTGCCGTTGGCGTGCTGTCCATCACAGTCGTCGGGGTGGGTCCAACGGGCGTCGGCGCAACTGGTGTTTGTGCAGTGGGGGTTGAGATAATGGGCGTCGGGATCACAGGAGTGGGTGTGCTCACGGTCGGTGTAATCGCTGCACCGGTCGCCGCTGTCGGTGTATTGATAGGCACAGGTGTGGCGTCGATCGCAGTGGCAAGCGGTGTCGTACTTACCGTAACAGTCTGTACGGTTGTCGCAACCGGCGCAGCGGCCGTAGCTTCGGCAGCTATGGCCGTTAGACTGATGCTGAGGGTCGGCGTTAGTTCTGTGCCGTTGCGGTTGTCATTGTCCCCAACGACTGTCGTCGTGACTGCCGGTGTGTTGCTAACAGTAGGCGTCATCGCCGGTGTACCGCCAATGGTAGGCGTCATCGCCGGTGTACCGCCAATGGTAGGCGTCACGATAGGGGTGCTGATAACCGTCGTCGTCAGCGGGACCACCGGTGTAATAGGCAGCGAAATAGATGGCGTTGCCGTGACCACCGTTGAGATTGCCGTCAAGGTCAACTCCAAGGTCGGCTGCTGAGGCGTTAGCGTCGGTGTTGCTGCCAACGTATTGGTTGGCGTCGGTGCTGCCAACGTATTGGTTGGCGTTGCTACTGGTGCCATGGGTACGAAGAGCAGTTGGCCTACACCAATCTGATTCGCGTTGACAATACAATTGCTCTTCTGTAGCGCCCCTACGGAACTGTTGGTGCGCACTGCAAGCGCGGACAAAGTGTCGCCAGGTTTGACGGAATAGGGTACCCAGTTCGAGGGATACGCCGGTGTACAGACAGGCGCGCCCGGCGCCGGCGTCGGTGTCGGCGGCACCGGCGTAGTTCCGGCTTCAGGCATAGGAATCTCTGCTGGAAGCGTGAGTGAAATCCCCTGCACCTCATGTCCCACTTCGCCATTTTCGCCAATCACCGGGACAATCTGATAGACCAAATAGACTTGTTGATTTTCGCCAGGCAGCGCCGGGAAGGACATTGGCTCGAATTGATCAGAGTTAACATCTGGCTGATAACGCGGTTTCACCCGTAACTCACCAATCAGTAGATCATTGCCGACCGTGCCATGAAAGGCAAGCAATGCCTCTGATTGGATAGGCGCTTTGCGACGGGCAGCCTTCACCGCCGCTTTTTCAACATCTTCGGCTACTTCCTTCTGAATGTTGACAAAAACCTCGTCGCGATTTTCTGGCGCCGCCAAGTTGAGTTCCTGGTAACGAATCCATTGTTTCACAGGGTAGGCAAAGTCGCCGGGAACTGCAGCTTCGGCTACAGAGACAAAGCTAAAGGTGCTGAGCAAAACTGCCAACAGCATCATTGCCAATGGCGCCAAGCGCGGCCCTGCCGGCGCCAAGGCGCTTTGGACCGCCAGCCCAAGGCCGCGCATCCAATTCTGTAACAGATCAGACAAGCTTGGCGCTAAGTCCGCGCGCATCTTGGGCTGTGTTTTGCTGGGTGCAACAGGTGGTGGTGTTTTCTCCTGTTCTTCGTTCTCGGCGCGCATTTGGGCTGCGGCAGCCAGAAAGGAGCGTTTATTGGCAGCGCGGCGCTCAGGGGCAAGGCGCGGGGTTGGCTCTTGCTGCAGATGATGGGCGCCTGTGACAATCAACAAAAGCTCACGTAGCTCTGTCTGATCGACAGTAGGATAGGCCGCCACCACCGCTTCGATGGGCTCGCCAGCCTCTGCGCGCTCCACAGCTTCGGCAAAAATATCGTCTAAAGTGCTACCAAACAAATTAGAATCGTTACTCATAAAGTCAATCGTACTTTATTGATTAGGTGAACCACCGGTTTTAAAACGCTCGGTGTAACTAACAAGCAGCGCAGGTGCCTTAATGAAATTCTTCATGCTGCAAAAGCTGACGTAAGGTTGAGACTGCACGATATTGTAACGCTTTAATCGACCCTTCGGTTTTATCCATCATCATAGCCACTTCACTGATGCTGTATCCTTCTAGGAAACGTAGCGTGACCACTTCGGCTTGTTCATCGGTCAACCGCGCAATTGCGCCGCGCAAACGAACTGCATCTAAGTTCATCTCAGTGACCAAAACGGGGTTATGTTCGGTGGTGGGCACGGTCAGTGCGTCCTCAATAGCCACATGTTGTTGGCGGTCACGCTTTCGGTAATAGTCAATCACTGCATTGTGGGCGATCCGATAGAGCCAACCGGAAAAAGAACTGTGCCATGCCTTTTGGTCGCGCACCGCTTCTAGCATCTTTAAGAAAACCTGAGCTGTTAAATCTTCTGCAACTACATCATTGCCGGTCCGCCGAAATATATAGCTATAGATCCGCGCTTCATAACGATCGTAAAGCTCGCCAAGCGCTCTTTCGTCATAGCTCGCGGCGCGCGCAAGCAAACTCTCTTCAGTGGCTTCTGTCAAAGCAACTTGATTAATCGGTGTTGTTTCGTCTGATTGGACGAAGGCGCCTGATCTACTATTCATAACGACGTGAATTGATTCGGAAAATTACGGTCACTTTTGGGCTATGTCAGGGCAAGTGCATAATTTTGGGTTTATTTAGAGAATGTATCTGCAAAGATTTCTCGGTTAATGTAAGTATGGCGTAAGTTGGTTGAGAGAGCAAAACGAAGGACATGTGCAATGCAGATTGGCACATATACGCAGGAAAGACAGGGTCCGACCCCTTTGGGATGGAAGAGGTAAGGTAATGAACATACGGGCCGGACCTGTAAAAACGACGATTCCTCTCAAAAACATAATTTCCTAAGCGGGTTTGCTATGATGGGTTTGCTATGGTGATGGCGACGTATCAGACAGCTGATTGGTGCGCCAATAGACTTCATAGATACGTTGCAGTGCCGTAAAATTGGTTAAGATCGCCAGTACCCAAAGCACTGGTTGCATCCAGCCTGTCAGCAATCCAGCAATGAGGAGAACCACCCGTTCCGGTCGTTGCATCCAACCCGCTTTGCATTCAACCTTAAGCGCCTCGGCACGCGCTTTTGTGTAGCTAACCATTAATGAGCCAACCATTATCACCAAAATTAGGGCCAATTCTGTGCGTGTGCTGAAACGGCGAGAATAGAAATAGGCCAATGCCAAAAAGGTAACACTTTCGCTATAGCGGTCCAATGTACTGTCAATAAATGCGCCAAAAGTGCTAGTCTGTTTGGTAAAGCGCGCCAAAGCGCCGTCGAGCATATCAAAAAACGCAGCAAGGATGAGCAGCGCTCCCCCCCAACGAAATGCCCCATTTCCTAGGAAAAATGCGGTCACTCCGGTAAGCACAAAACCAGTATAGGTCAATCCATTGGGCGTGATGCCCAACCGATGTAAGCGCTGTGCCAACGCGCTTAACGGATTTAAAAAGAGTGGGCGTCCATATTTTGAGAGCATCAATGCCTTCCTGTTCGCCTAAATGATCATCAAATGCACAAAACTCATCAACGAATGAATCTCAGCTGATATACACAGTATACTACGAAAGTACAATAGCGAGTAATCTGGAGTAAGAACTCTGTCAAATAAGCAAGCAGCAGAGACTTTTGCCCACTTGGCATACAGAGATGTACTAAAATTGATCCTTAGAGAAAGCCCCGCCTGGGTGAACAGACAGGGCCTCTGTTAAAAGGATAGTGGCGCCTGTCGCTCTGCGATGTAGCGCCATATAATATTTACGCCGAGATCTGCCAGGTTCTGTTGAGACTTGCAGTGCACACCTGTCAGGTGTACCACTGGCCAATTGTGCGATGTCAACAGGACCTGGTGTCGTGCTCTAGTGACTGGCCGCTACCGGCGGACCATGGGTAACAGAAGCTGATGATTAGCCCGTAAAATTTTCACGCGGATTAAGCGCACATTTTGTGGTGGCTGCCCTGTGCGTTCGTCACCAATGATCACTACATATGCTTCGTCATAATCTTTGCTTTGATTGGCTGGCGTGGCTGTTAAGGTCAAGATGACTGGAATTGTGCTTTGGTCGGGTGAGACACTCAGCCAGGTAATTGCATTCGCCGCTATAGCCTCGCCTGAAATGATCGTTTCATTGCCCAGATCGTCGCGGAGTAGTAGGTCACCGTTGGCCTGCCGGGCGCCTGTGCGCACTTCACCACGCAGTGCGGCCAACGCGGCGCTAACAGCTGGCACTGGTGCAACCGACGCCGATAATTTGACTCCATCTGTACCAAAGACGCTAACGTTCTGTGACAGCGAGTCCGGCGCCTGGCTAGCAGGATAGCTAAAGCTGACACTGGTCGGCCTGGGATCGATGTTGGCCGCCGTAACCGTTAGTTTGACCTCAATGTAGATCGGTTGATTAACGACATTTTGCGTGTCACTCGTAATCTTGACTCTGGTTGCATAATCGCCAGGGGCCAGTCCGATCGCATTAAATTGATAGGTCAAAAGCTTGGGGGTATTGCTGAATTTGGGATTGATATCAAACCAACTCACGCCATTTTCGACCTCTAATTTGAAAGAGATAGGCGTATTATCGGTCACATTGCGTAATTCAAGATTGCGCTGTGAGCCGGTGGCGCTAATCTCCAACGTATCCTCTACCGTACTCTGTGATAGACCAAACTGAGGGCCATTTACAAAGCCAATCTTGTCCAGATCACCAATATGAATACTGCGCGAGTTGGTCTGTTCACCAAAGTTGCTAAAGGTGGCATTGCGCTCCGGTTGGGTATAGATGCGGATGTTATTATCGCGCATAATAACAATTTCCTCTTTGCCGTCGCCATCCACATCACCACCATCGCCTACACGATAGCCATTGTCCGAATCGAGCGGCTGTTCCAACTCACTCGGTACGGAACTCTGATTGTCGGCGCGCACGATCATACGGACGCTGCTGCCACTGACACTGCGCAACATGACAATTTCATCTTTGCCATCATTCTGGATGTCGGCGGGAAAGGCAAAGCTAGGTTCGGGGCTAAAAGCTTCTGTGTTGCTTTCATCAAAATTATCGCCATCTTTATACTTGAAGACAAAGAAACTGGCCAGCGGCGGATCGACCTTACGGATGCCGATGACCTCTTTTTTGCTACCGCCATCAAATTGGGCGATGGTGGTGGCTCGCCATGGCTTGCTGCTGCTTGTGTCTTTTAAAATGGCCCCTGATTGGCTATCAGAGCGGAAAACCGAAATACGTCCCTGATCTTTGTCTACCAATGCAATCTCATCGGCGTCGACGCCATCAACATTGCCCACCGAGATTTGATCCCAATGTTCGTTAAATCTGCGCGTATAATGTTCTGCCCATTGGCGGCCATCAGGTTGGGGAATGGCTGGCTTGAGCACCACCGCGCGCTGATTGACCGAATCTTCTTGGTAGATATAAATGATATGCGCCCCCGGCAGATTGGGGTCTAACCTGCCAGTTGCCACCAGTTTTAACTCACCCGGAATACCGGTGCGTGTATATAAGGTGGCCCAGGGAATACCGTTAGGCGTCTTATCCACCGACCCTTCTGCCGCTACAGGGTCAAACACAGTGAGCGTACCCACATTATTTTCACTCTTAATTGCGATGATTTCTACGTCACCATCATTGTTTACATCGCCCAAGGCAAAGTCTGACCAGCCGCCCGTAGGGGAGGCCCAATCGACCTTGGGGTTATTACCTGTTTGCAAATAGTCCAGAACGCGGATAAACCCTGAACTATCTATATAGACAATTTCTGAATCGGGATCCGCGCTCACCTCGGCATGAACCGGTGTCACCGCCAGCGGTGAAAAGGGGATCATTGAGAATAACAGAGCGAAGACCAAGATGATCTTAAAAGAACGCCTGTTACCATTCCTGATTGCCACTGCCATAATAGCTTGCCTTTCGCGTAGATATTTGCTCATAATGGGATGCGACTGAAATTGCGATCTTTTGCCTGGAATGCGGTGCAATTTCAGTCTGCCGCCCATGCTGAGTATAGATATTTCTAAAATCGGGAGCGCGTTACATTGCTTGTTCCGCTAAATCACGGTATCCTATATTTATAGTTAGTCATAGTTATTGTACATCAAAGTTGGATGTGTCAAAAGACAGCAACTCGATGACAGAATAACGTATTTTTGTTAATCTCCTTAAGTTGTTGTGTAATTGGTTCGTTGTGTATCATCAATACTGCGGCTCATCCGCGCAACGTTTGTAGTCCTTGCTTTGTTCCCCTGTAAACATGTAGGCTCTCTATGGTTCACAGGCAAAGTTTTTGTGCTAATCTAATGCCCAGCTTTGTGGCTAGGATGTTGGGCCAACGTTGTGCGGTAGTGGGCCTCAACTATATTCTTTTCACTCATCAGACGAAATTGTGCAAAGCCGATGGCTACGCTCTGCCAGAATGCTTCACTTACACAATTTGCTTAGATGAGTCATTCGTTTTCGGGAGGTTTTTATGAAAACGCCAATTCGTGTGGCTGTGACCGGTGCCGCCGGCAATATCGGGTATGCCCTGATCTTTCGGATCGCCAACGGTGATCTGTTTGGTCCAGATCAACCGGTCATTTTGCAAATGCTGGAAATCACTCCCGCGCTGCCCGCGTTGGAAGCAGTCGCCATGGAGATGGATGACTGCGCCTTTCCGTTGCTTGCCGATATGGTCTTGACGGACGATGCAAATCGCGCCTTTCACAATGCTAATTGGGCGTTGCTGGTGGGGGCGCGCCCCCGTGGCAAGGGCATGGAACGTAAGGATGTACTAAGTGCGAATGCCTCGATCTTCTCGGTGCAAGGGAAGGCGCTCAATGGCAATGCCGCCTCGGATATTCACATCTTAGTGGTGGGGAACCCGGCCAATACCAACTGCCTGATTGCCAAGAGCAACGCACCTGATATTCCTGCTGAACGCTTTACGGCAATGACGCGGCTTGATCACAACCGCGCCGTGAGTCAATTAGCACAAAAAGCGAGCGTGCCGGTCAGCGCCGTGAAAAAGGTAACTATTTGGGGTAACCATAGCGCCACCCAATATCCTGATGCCCATCACGCTGAGATCAATGGCCTGCCGGCGCCGCAGGTGATCAATGATGACGCCTGGCTAAAAGAAACCTTTGTGCCAACTGTGCAGAAGCGTGGTGCAGCTGTCATTGCCGCGCGCGGCGCCAGCAGCGCCGCCAGTGCCGCCAATGCCGCCATCAACCACGTACAAAGTTGGTATCATGGTACGGCTGTCGGCAATTGGACCAGCATGGGCATTCCCAGCACCGGCGCTTATGGGTCGCCGGAGAATGTCATCTTTAGCTATCCGGTGACGGTGAGTAACGGAGAAATTTCTATTGTAGAGGGGCTGGAACTGAGCAACTACGATCAGCAAATGCTCGCCGCCAGTGGCAACGAACTGCTGGAAGAGCGTGGGGCCATTGCCGACCTGCTATGAGTGCACCGACAAGCAGCGCAAGAAGTAACCCATTATTTGTGTAAATGCGCACCTCACCGTGCAGGTGCGGTCTTTAACAGGCAGGGATAAATCCCGCAGCTAACAGCGAGAAGTTGCGGGATTTATCCCTGCCTGTGGTTTTTGTTCCTGCCTGAAATATCGTTCAGTTTCAACCTTGATTCAGGTTGGTTGCTGTGGTAAACTATTGCCGAACGATAAAGTGCAAACACCTTGGGATGAGCCAGATGCGAAAAAGCGAGACTATCAATGGCAGATCAAACAACCGAACAGACCATCGCTGAAATTTGGCAACTTTTCAAAGAGACAGATGCCAAATTCAAAGAGACAGATGCCAAATTCAAAGAGACAGACTCACGATTGGACCGGAGCTTTGCTGAAACCAACGCCGAAATCGCGCGTACTAGCGCCGAGGTGGCCCGCACCACCGTAAATCTGCAGAAGTTGGAGGGATTGTTTGGCAACCAGTGGGGACGTTTGATTGAGGCTCTTGTCCAGCCTGGGGTATTGAGCCTCTTTCAGCAACGGGGGCATGATGTGCGTCGCCTGCATCGGCGTTCAAAGGCTCAGGTCAACGGCACAACGATGGAAATCGACATCATCCTGGAGGATCAGACTGAGGTGATCGCCATTGAGGTGAAAACCAACCTGACCACAGAAGATGTCAATGACTTCCTAGATGATTTGGCTGAATTCACCCGCTACTTTCCGCTTTACCGCGCCTACCACATTTATGGCGCCGTTGCTGGATTGGATATCCCCCAGGATGTGGCTCGCTACGCCTATCGCCGCGGCCTCTTTGTCGTCAGCATCACTGGCAGCGACTTGGTCCAAATCCTCAATGATACCAAGTTTCAGCCGCGTGATTTTGGCGAGACGAGGTAAGAGTGGTTTACTACTTTGGTGTCGGCTGCTTAAAGCGGCTGGCTAACTCCACCTCAATCTCCGACCACGCTTGATCGCGCTGGGCCAATAGCACCAAACAGTGATAAAGCAGGTCGGACATTTCGTAGATCACCCGGTCATCGCCTTCACCTTTGGCGGCGATAATTACTTCTACGGCTTCTTCACCGATCTTCTTCAAAATTTCATTTTCACCCTTGGCAAAGAGATGGGCCGTATAGGAGCCTGGAGGGGGATTTTCTTTGCGCGCCTGAATGGTGGCAAACAATGTTTGGATCACTGTGCTCATGAGAAATTATACCCTGATCTAGGTGTGGTGGGTTTGAATGGTTGTGATGGGGTTGGTTCGGTAAAAACAACTGACAGCGCCCGTATGGCAAGCCGGGCCAGCGGGGTTGACCTGTACCAGGAGTGTATCGCCATCACAGTCAACGCTGATCGCGACCACTTTCTGCGTATTGCCGCTGGTGGCGCCTTTGTGCCAAAATTCTTGGCGGCTGCGACTCCAAAAGACGGTCTCACCCAACGCCAGGGTGCGCCGCAAACTTTCGGCATTCATCCATGCCAGCATTAGCACCTGTCCATTGACCGCATCTTGCACAATGGCAGGAATTAGGCCGACTTCGTTGTAGACAACAGTCTGGAGTAGCTCTTCGTGGGTCATCACACGCTCACTGAGTGTAAAGCAAGTTGGTTAAATGAGTTCTAACGGCATCCGCACCGAGACACCAGCCTGCGCCATATATTCTTTGACTTGGAGGATGCTCAATTCTTTGAAGTGAAAAAGGCTGGCGGCCAGCGCCGCAGCCGCACCGCCATCGGTGACCGCCGCGACAAAATCGTGGGGTTTCCCCGCGCCGCCACTGGCAATCACTGGAATATTGACGGCGCTACTAATGGCATGCGTCAGCGCAACATCATAGCCTTCTTTGGTGCCGTCGCCATCCATCGAGGTGAGCAAGATCTCGCCGGCGCCGCGTCGTTCAACCTCTTTGGCCCAAGTCACCGCATCAAGCCCAGTGTTGATACGCCCGCCGCTCACATAAACATCCCAGCCCTGGCCACGGGCGTCGATTTCCGCTCTCTGCCGCCGGCGTGCATCGATCGCAACCACAATACATTGGCTGCCAAAGCGTTTGGCACTCTCTGTAATCAGAACTGGATCACGCACGGCCGCGCTGTTGATGCTCACCTTGTCGGCGCCGGCCAGCAAGAGCGCACGCATGTCATCAATCGTGCGAATGCCGCCTCCCACTGTAAAGGGGATAAAAACCGTGTCTGCCACCCGTCGCACCACGTCGATCATAATATTGCGCGCTTCATGGGTGGCCGTAATGTCCAGAAAGACCAATTCATCCGCGCCTTCCTGGTCATAAATTTGGGCCTGCGCGACAGGATCACCGGCGTCGATTAGGTCGACAAAGTTGACACCCTTGACGACGCGACCATCTTTGACATCTAAACACGGGATAATCCGCTTGGCTAACATCGCACTAATTTCTTTCCAGCTTTTCCAAGTAAGCAACTGCACAATCCAGCGCGGGCAATTGTTCTGGTGAGGTTTCCGTCAACAGCTCCCAGGTCTCGTCGATCCCTTGCCAGCGCGCCTCGCAGTGATCTTCCTCGTCCAGACGCACTTCTTGGGGCCCAACCTCGGCCAGAAAATAGACAATGGTGCGCTCAATCTCGTGACCACGAATGGTCGCTGTATACTCTAACACAACCCGGCAAGCTTCGTGTAATTGGACAATCGGTAAGCTTGTTTCTTCGGCAAATTCACGGAGGGCGCAGCTTTTGTCACATTCACCCTTCTCTACCCCGCCGCGCGGAAACTGCCACTGTTCAAAGAAGAGATTGTAGAGCAGTAGAAATTCCAACTGTCCTTGCCGCCACCGATAGGGAATGATGCCGGCGCTGCGTCGGCGCAAGGGTTGGTGACCAATCGCAACTGCTTTGCTCAGATCCAATGCCCCGCTGTCCAGCGCCTGCCCAATGACAACGCCTTCAATGTTATAATGTTCATGCGCCTTAAGCCGCTCAATGTCGCCCAAACAGGCTACACCGCCACCGGCGATTACATGCAGATTGGTGGTATCGCCTAAGCGCGCAGCACAGCCGACATTGACGCCACTCAACATGCCATCGCGGCTAATGTCGGTATAAACGACACGTTTTACGCCTATTGCATGCATCCGATGACCCAAATCGACCAAATCAATTTCCAAAAACCTTTGCCACCCATGGGTTGCCACCTTGCCATCACGTACATCGATTCCTACGACAATGCGCTCTGCCCCCCATTTATCCAAGGCAGCAGCGACCAACTCTGGCGTTTCAATGGCTGCTGTGCTGAGCACCACCCGATCGGCCCCCAACTCTAGGGCTAGCTGAATGTCTTCCCACGTGCGCAAACCGCCGCCAAACTGAATGGGAATAGCGACCGCCTGCCGAATAGCGCGCAACTGCTGCAAGTTGACGGTCAACTGCCGCGCCAATTCAACATGGGGCGGTTCTGGTTTGTCGGCGCCTGGCCGTTGCACCAAAATGTTAGGGGGGCGATGTAAGGTGCTCAATTGGCTCTGGGTTGCGCCCAAAGAGCCATCCAAATTGATAATATGTAGCCACTCAGCGCCCTGATCGACCCAGTGACGCGCCATCTGCGCCGGCTGCTCATTCATCACCGTAAGCGAGGTTGGATCCCCCTGGCGCAAACGGACACAGCGACCTTGGTGCAGTTCAATGGCGGGATAGATAATCATAACAGTGCAACTTCCTCAAGCAGTCTTTGTAAAAGGGTGCGTACCACCAATGGGGCGAAGCAGCAAAGGACAAATTTATGGTACTCGTCTGTCGCCCCCATTTGGGACGCACCCTTGTAAAACTGGTGCGCTCATCTGGTAAACGTTTTCTATACAAACTGTATCACAAGTGCGTGTTGCTGAACGTAACATCCCATCCGCTAGTTGGAATCTAGAAAATCTAGCTTGTAAGAACAAATTGAAGGGAGCCGACATTGAGGGCATTTACCCGCGTGGCGTCTGACCAGCAATCGGTGTGAAATCCTGCAAAAGCACATGGGCGACCGGATCCACCAAGGCGACGGCGGCAAAGCTTAGTTGTTGCCAAGCTGTGTAATCGACTGTAGCGCGACCTAGCAATGCCGCGCGATAAAGACTGAACGTCAGGCCATGACCAACCAAAGCCAGCGTCTCACCGGGAAAACGCTGGCATAGATCGGCGATGCCAGCCTGAAAGCGGGCTAGTGCAACCGTCGCCGCCTCCCATTCGCCTGCAGGTTGATCAGGCTGAGCAAGGGCCTGGCGAACACGTGCGCCATAGTTCTCTACCCAGCCGGGGCGATACAACTCATTGAAACGACCATCGACATGGATAGGCACTTTGCGCTGCGCCAACAGGGGCTCAATGGTCAAACGCGTCTTGGCTTCCTGACTCAGTACAATGCGCGTGACCTCTGCCCAGAAGGGCTGTACAGCTAAAGTATGGGCCTGTTGCTCTCCCGCTGGCGAGAGGCGCCAATGGCTGGCCTCTGCCGTTTGCTCAACTTGTGTCAGCGCATGGGTGACCAGATAGAGACGGTGCGCTGTGGCAGAACTCATGCCGTCACTGCCTCCTGACCACCCCCCACCACCATGCGCATAAAATTCGATAAGATGCGTAAACCCACTGTGTGGCTCTTTTCGGGGTGGGGTTGAATGCCCCAGGCATTTTTGTAGCGGACAATGCTGGGATAGGCAATGCCATAGTCGGTCAGCGCCAAGACCGCCTCCGGTGTAGTCGCATCACAGAAGTAGCTGTGGGCAAAATAGGCGTAAGCGCCATCGGGCACGCCATCGAGCAGAGGGTCGGTGCGCTGTTGGTGCAGTTGATTCCAGCCAATTTGGGGGACGCGCAAGGTGTGGCCAGTGTGGGTCGGATCAGCCATCTGCTCTGGGAAACGGCGTACATGGCCGGGAATAATGTGTAAGCCTTCGTGGTCGCCCATCTCTTCGCTGCTGTCAAAGAGTAGCTGCATACCCACACAAATGCCCAGTAAAGGCAAGCCAGCGTGCAGCGCATCTAACAATGGCTGTTCAAAGCCCTGGTTGCGCAAGTTGTCGATACTGTCGCCAAAGGCGCCCTGGCCAGGCAGCACCACCGCCTGCCAGCGCGTCAAATCGGTTGGCGCATCGACAATATCCACCGGAATCTGTAATGGGGTGGCCACCACTTCAAAGGATTTATAGACACTGCGCAGGTTGCCCACGCCATAGTCGATAATCGCAATCATTTCTGCTCCCTATCCAACTATACTCAACAACCGCACTTTAGACATCAATGGCAAAGTTGCGCACCAGCGCAGGAGGAAAGTGGCTGCGGGCAATGGCCGTTGTGAATTCGCGGATCTGAAACTCGGCATGTTCCGCTTCAACTGGTGCGATTACACCGCCAGCCACAGCTTCCTCAAAGCGCTTTTCAAAGAGGACAGTCATTCGGTCATTCGGTGTGATCCAAAGGGCTAGAGTCAAAGCCACAGTCTCTAAATGGTCGTCCCGCCGCTGCACCGGCATACAGATCGGTACATGATAGCCTAGAGCGTTACCCTGGTCATCAAAGTACTTCTCCACAACCACCTCTTCTTCGAGCAGCCAAAAACGTAACCAGACATAGCCGGGTTTGGCCACCACGGTTTCGCCAAGCAGGTACTCGGGGGCGCTCGCATCCCAGGTTGCACGCTCAACCACCACCGTGCTCAGCCACTCGGTGCGATAATCGATCAATTGGGCAGCTTGCTGCCAATCTCCGTAAACGATCGTTCTTAATGAATCCATCCGCAATCAATACTTTTTAATAATCAACATGTTTAGCCACTAATATCTGGTTGCCGTCAGTATTTCTTGCCGTCAGTATTTCTTAACAATGGCGCGATAGGCAACTGGCTCACGATATTGAATCAGTTGGCGCTCTTCGCGCACGGTGCGCACCAGATCAAGATCAATCGTAGCGACAGCATAGCCTTCAATCGGCTCATCCAGTACCGTGTAGACCTCGCCGGATGGGCCTACCAGCAAGCTATCGCCCGCAAAGCGGCGCGTCGGCTCTTCGCCCACCCGATTGGTGGCGGCCACAAAAATGGCATTTTCACAGGCCCGGCTGATGATGTGGGCGCGCCAGGATTCGGCATATTGTTCTTCCCAGTTGGCACTGACCACCATAAGCTCGGCGCCTTCCAAAGTGAGGCTGCGCGCTGTTTCTGGGAAAGCCAAATCACTGCCAATGCTTAAACCAAAGCGCCCCCACTCTGCTTCAACATTGATAAAACGAAAGCCGCCCCGGTAAAGCTGCCGCTCTTCCCCCAGCAGATGGACTTTGCGATAATCGCCGGCAACATCCCCTTCGGGGCCCAAGCAAACCAGGCCATTATAAAGGATACTTTCGACCTTCTCTTTCACCACCAGACCAAAGATCACATGGGTGTTAAAATCATTGGCGCGCTTGGCTAAGTAGTTGGTGGCGTGGCCTGGCACCCGTTCGGCCAGGTCGGTGGCGCGTAGACCCAATTCGGCGCCAGTGTAGCTCAGCTCTGGAAAAATAATCAGATCCGTATTCTGTTCGCTACAGATGCGCTCGACAAAGTCTCCCATTTTGCGCAAGTTGGCTTCAGGATCGGCCAAGGCTGGCGCCATTTGCACAAGCGCGACTGTAATTTCTCGTGGCATAGATAGCTCCTGTAGTTGCTTGGTTGCCCTTTAGGCGGATGTCGTGCAAGGAAGGGTCAAACTTCCCAGTAGGACAGTCAGACAGTCGCTCAGTACAGTAGGCAAGCACCGCCACTGACTCACTGTCCCACTGACTCACTGTCCCACTGACTCACTGTCCCACTGCGTAACCCGCTTCCTTACACCATAATGTTAGTATAGCCAAACAGTATAGCACACTTTGACTAATTTACCATGTACGCATGTTTTTGTGTTACATATTTTTGCGTTACAATAGATCGAACACATTTTGAAAGGAGTCTTATGCAGAAAATTAGGAGCTGGTTTCAGCATGCGTGGGTCGTTTTGCTCACAGCCGCCATTGTGATTACTCTGGATCAGTTGACGAAAGAATGGGTGCGCACCACCATTCCCAAATATGGTTCAATGATCCCGATTCCAGCGTTGGGTGAATATTTAGTCTTTGAACATGTCGATAACTATGGCGCAGCCTTTGGCATCTTACAGAACCAGGGCATGCTCTTTGTGGTCATTGCCGCGGTCGTGGCGGTAGCGATTTTGGTCTATGTGCGCTATCTGCCCTTTGATCAACGTTTTGTCCGCATCCTGTTGGGTCTGCAATTGGGGGGCGCCGTGGGCAATCTAACCGATCGGATTCTGCAGGGCGGCTATGTCACCGACTTTATTAAGATGGGCATTCCGGGTGTCTACTATTGGCCAAACTATAATATTGCCGACAGCAGTATTGTTGTGGGCGTCATTGCTCTGGGGGTCTATATCCTCTGGGATGATATGCGCAAACAGCGCCAACAGCAGGCCAACGAGCAAGTGTAACCTCACGTTATGAGTACTTCAACGGCAACGGATTTGCAGGTACGTCCTGCTGAGCAGTTGCTTACCTTGACCGTAACGGCGGCGGCTCATGGCCAGCGGCTGGATCGTTGGCTGGCGGAACAGTTGCCGGACCGTAGCCGCAGCGAAATACAGCGGTGGATGAAGGCCGGTGCGGTGTTGATCGACCACGCACCGGCTAAAGCTAGCCACCGCGTGGAAACGGGACAAAAAGTCGCCATTCATGTGCCGGCGCCAGCAGCCCCTACACTGGCGCCCGAGGCCATATCGCTACAAATCGTCTACGAAGACAACGATTTGCTGGTCATCGACAAGCCTGCTGGGCTGGTTGTTCACCCTGCGCCCGGTCATGATGATGGCACCTTGGTCAACGCCATTTTGCACTATGCGCCAGAAATTGAAGGCGTTGGCAGCGAGCATAGACCTGGCATCGTCCATCGTCTGGACAAAGAGACTTCTGGCCTGCTGGTGGTTGCCAAACATGAGCGAGCCCATTGTCTGCTACAGGCACAGTTCAAGGGGCGCACGATCTATAAAGAATATCTTGCGCTGGTGGAAGGGCATATTGAACCGGCGCGTGGGCGGATTGTCGCACCAATCGGTCGCCATCCCGTTGACCGAAAACGTCAGGCGATTCTGCCGATTGATCCACAGAGCGGTCTTGCGCAAGGGCGTGAAGCGATTACCGACTATTACGTCCAGGGCTACTACCGCTGGACGCGCTCAAGCAGTAAGACGGCGATTCCATTGTCATTGGTGCAGGTGGTCTTACACACAGGGCGCACCCATCAGATCCGCGTACATATGGCGTGGCGCAAACATCCTGTGGTTGGCGATACGCTCTATGGCTATCGGAAGCCGCGGCTGCCGCTTACACGCCATTTTTTGCACGCCCACCGCCTACGCCTACGCCTGCCCAGCACCAATGAAGAACGCGAATTCGTGGCGCCCTTGCCACCTGAACTAGAAGCAATTGTGGCGCAATTGGAACTGCAACATCTGTAACTTTTTCGAACCCAATTTGTCCTACACCTAGCTCTGACCGCAGCCATGTACAGGCGTCATTTGGCTGTCAGGCGATGCTAGGCGCCCGGACACAGGCTGAACCGTTACACACCCTATGACGAATAATCATTTTACCCCACACGCTTTGCTTCGCCCGGAAATTTCTACGCTGGAAGAATATGTGCCCATTCAGCCCTTTGAGGTGTTGAGCCAACGGCTCGGAATTCCGGCTGAGCGTATTGTCAAATTGGATGCCAATGAAAACCCCTATGGTCCGTTGCCGGTGGTGGCGGAAGCGTTGGCCGAATACCCCTATTATCACATTTATCCCGATCCGCAACAGACCGAGTTGCGTGCGGCGTTAGGCGATTTTGTCGGTGTGCCGGCCGAGCATATTTTGCCCAGTCACGGCGCAGACGAGCTATTGGATTATCTCTGTCGCCTTTTTCTGCAGCCGGGCGATGTCATCATCAACTGTCCGCCTACCTTTGGAATGTACAGCTTTGACGCTGGACTAGTTGGCGCTTCGGTCGTTGATGTGTGGCGCAACGAGGATTACACCATTGATGTGGCCGCAATTACTGCTGCCGTAGCGACCAATCCCCAGGTCAAGCTGCTCTTCCTGACTTCCCCCAACAATCCATCGGGTAACTGGCTGGCTGACACCGATCTACGCCAACTGCTTGAATTGCCTGTGGTGGTCGTGCTTGATGAAGCCTACGTTGAGTTTGCCGACCATGCGAGTCGAGCGAGTTGGGTGCTGGACTATGAGAATCTGGTCATCCTGCGCACCTTTAGCAAAGCGGCAGGCATTGCCGGCTTGCGTTTGGGCTATGGCATCTGTCCGCTGTGGCTAATGCAGGCGCTGTGGAAATTCAAGCAGCCCTACAATGTCAATGTGGCGGCTAGCGTGGCGGGGCTAGCCAGTTTGCAACATGTCGACCAGATCCTGGCCATCGTCGAGAAGATCAAAGCCGAGCGTAATCGTCTCTTTGCTGCGCTCCAGACCATTCCCTATTTGCAGACCTACCCAACCCAGGCGAATTTTATCTTGTGCCGAGTCATTGCCCGTGATGCGCGCTCCCTCAAACAGACGTTGGAGCAGCAAGGCATTCTGGTTCGCTATTATAACAAGCCAGGGTTGGATAACTGCATCCGCATTTCTGTAGGACGACCGGAACAGAGTGACCGCTTGATGCGGGCGTTACAAGGAGTATAGGTCTATGGCCAAAAAGAAGAAAGAGAAACGAGGGCCGAATCTCTCCCCGCTAAGTCTATTGCGCCTCCGGCTAGATGGGCTGTTGCATAAATCCGGCTGGGCAGCTCGTGATGCTGCAGCAATCTATGCCGACCTTGCAGCAGTCATCAAGGACATCTCCCCTGATCACTATCTGCCTATTGTGATAAAGGCGGTCAATGATGCTGATCCCACCGTACATGAGCGCTTGATGGAATTGCTGCCGGCCTGGGTGGAGCAAATGAAAACAGAGAGCGTTTTGGCGATGCTGGTTGAACAAGGCAACTTGCAACCGCAAGAGAGCAAATTGGCCACCACTCTGCTGCAAGCATGTGGCCTAGAGGTCAGCCCCGTTAGCGTCGATGAGGAACATGCCTTTCACACTGCCTTTTATGGCGCTGATGAACTGGGCTCGCAGGGCTTTATCATTATCCTCTGGTACGCCAATCGTCAACAGAGTCGCGTGCGTGGTTTAAATTTCCTCATAGACTTTAACCCCCCGTGGGATGGCGCTGTAAAGGATGTAATGACCTTACCGCAACGTTCACCCCGCGACATGGTCGCCCAATTTGTGGATATATGGCGCAACAATAAAGTGCACATCGATATAGATGAGTTGGACGCGGTCGCCGCCAAACAACGGCTGATTGAGGCATTGGCTTGCAACCAGGCCCAAAATATCCGTCTCCCACGTGATCTGGTTTTGGTGCGCGATCTTTTTGCCCAGCATGTATTGGCCTTGCCCGATGACGCTGATACACCTGCCTTTACCCTAGACGATTTTGATCAAATGGCCCAATCTGGTGAAAGTGCAGAATCGATTACGCACATAGAACAAACGGTTGGCCGCCGTGTGCGTCTGGAAGATGGTAAAGAGCTTATTGTCATGGGTGATCCGTTTGATGATGAATAGCCGAAAGCGATGATTCCATGCCCTGGATTAAGGTCTTTTCTTACGAAGAAGCGACCGGTTTTTTGAAACAACAGTATGACGCTGCGAGCAAACGCGCCGGTCGCATATGGCACATTGTCAGTATTATGAGCCAGAATCCGCGCGTGCTCAAAGCCTCGATGGACATGTATGGCGCGCTCATGCATGGCGAGTCGCCGCTCAGCCGCGGTCAACGTGAGATGTTGGCGGTGGTCGTTTCCGCCGAGAATCACTGCCTCTATTGACGGCGCGCTCATGCCCACGACCTCCGGGCTGAGGTCGCCGATTTTGGTCTGGCCGATGATGCGGAAGCTGACCGTTTTGTCCATCTCATTGCCGCCGATTGGCGACAGGCGCCACTAGCCGCCGCTGATTATGCACTTTGCGCCTTTGCCGTTAAAATAACCCATGCACCTGCCAGTCTAACAGCAGCGGATTTGGATGAACTGCGTCGCCACGGTTTTAACGACCGCGCCATCCATGACGCGACACAGGTCATTGCTTACTTCAACTACATTAATCGTATTGCCGACACCCTCGGCGTTGCGCCAGAGTCTTTTGTCCATTCTTGGGAACTCTCGCCAGATCAATAGTAGCCTCAAATATGTTGTTGATCATTTGTTAATAATTTCATAATCATCTAGCTCTTTCCGTTTAACATGGTTATGAAATGATGAAATTTATACTGATTTCAGGTAATTCCATCAATCCAAAGCCCAAATAAAAGGAGAAACAGTAGCTGATGAAACGACAACAATGGCTATGGCTCATCAACCTGATGATTGTCTTGCTCATGGTGCTAAGCGCCTGTGGTGGCGGCACCTCTGCGCCGGCAGAAGAAGCTGCCCCGGCTGCTCAGGAAGCGACTGGTGGTGAAAGCCAGGCTGCCGCTGCCCCGGCTGCGCCCGCAGTGGAGGGCGGTTGCCCAACCGCGACGATGGCCGATCGCATGGGAGTGGCTGCGGGTACTTATGCGCGCCAGTATGAACTGGCTGACTTTCAGGAAGCAGCCGGCTGTGAATTAAGCTTTAGCGAAAATCCCAACATTGCCGATCTGAACGCTCAGATCACCGGCAATCCCGAGTTGTCGGCAGTGGCTGATCGGCTACCGACTGAACCTTTGGTGGTTGTGCCCTATGAGCAGATCGGTCTCTATGGCGGCTCCTTGCACGCCCTTTCCAATGCCACTGAAGCCGGCACCTCTGACTTCCTGAGCACCCGCCATGTCAATTTTGTGCGTTACGGGGATGATTACCAGACCATTGAACCCAATGTGGCCAAGGGTTGGGAATGGAATGATGACTTTACCCAGCTCAAAGTCTTTCTGCGCGCCGGCCACAAATGGTCGGATGGGCAGCCCTTTACCGCGGCCGATGTCGTCTTTTGGCTGAATGATCTAGTACTGAACCCCGAGGTTTACCCAGAGACGCCTGGCTTTGCTGTCTTTGGTGATGGCGCTATGCAGGCTGAGGCGCTGGATGACACCACCGTACTCTTTACCTTCCCCGCGCCAACCCCTGGCATTCTGAGCTTCTTTGCCACCACCTATATCCAACCTTTCCAGCCCCAACATTTCTTTGATGCCAAGGTGGCCGAAGGCATGGCTTTTGCCGACGTGGCAAAGATTTTCTATGGCAATAGCGACTGGAAAGATGTGCCCTCACCGCTGCTGAGTGGCGAGTCGGATCAGGTGCTGCCGACGCTGGAATCTCATATCCTGGTGGAAGAGACCACCGAAGGACGCCGCCTGGTGGCCAACCCGTACTTCTTTATGGTGGACACTGCCGGTCAGCAGTTGCCCTATATTGACCAACAGGACGAACTCTATGTCCCTGACAAAGAGGTGCGTAACCTGAAGATCACCAACGGCGAGGTCGATTACAAAGTGCAGTCGATCTTTATCGATGATTTCCCGCTCTACAAAGAGAACGAAGCAGCCGGCAACTACACGGTTTCGCTGGGGGATGGCGTGGGTGAGTTGGTCTTCTATGGCTTTAACTTTAACCACAAAGACGAAGGCTTGCGTGAGATCTTCAACGACCTGCGCTTCCGCCAGGCCATGTCACTGGCTCTGAACCGGGCGGAGATGGTTGAACTCATCTACTTGGGTCAGGCGACCCCCATGCAGGCGACGCCGGCAGACCCCAACACCGTGGACTTTGTCACCGATGAACACAAGAATGCCTTTATCGAATATGATCCAGACCAAGCCAATGCCCTGCTCGATGAAATGGGTCTGGTTGACACCGATGGCGACGGTATGCGCGAGCGGCTCGATGGCTCTAACCTGACCATCCAATTGCAATATGCCAATCAGGGCGGTTCGGTGAAGCAACACGAACTGGCCAAGGATTACTGGGCTGCGATTGGAATCAATGTCCAGATCAAGGAAGTCACCTCTGATGAATACCGTGAACAGGCTGCCTCGAATGACCTGGATATGATCTCCTGGAAATATGACGGCACCGCTGGTTCGATCATTGTGCTCAACACGGAGATGATGCTGCCGCCCTTCGGTGAATATTTCAATCCCGGCAATGCGCTATTGTGGGCCGAGTGGGTCAAGAGTGATGGCGCCTCTGGCATTGAGCCGCCGGCAGAGATTATGAAACTCTATGACCTTGTGCCTCAATTCCTTCAATATCAGTTGGGCACGCCGGAAAGCAATGAACTGGGCAAGCAGATTGTCGATATCCATGTCAACAATCTCATCAAGATTGGCGTCGCCGGCAATGTCAAAGCCCCAGTCATTCACCACAACCGCATTCGTAACTTTGGCGACTATTCGGTCGTGAGTTACGACTACTATCGCGCCTACCCGCTGATTCCGCAGCAGTGGTTTATTCAGGAGTAGGGAGAAGGAAGTAGGGAGGAGGAAGTAGGGAGACGGCAAGCGCTACTCCCGTCTTCTTACTCCCTACTTCCTTCTCCCGTCTTCCTTCCCTTCTCCTTGTTATCAGCACCTTTGGGGAATGTGATATAATATTTACATCTGAGTGAATGGGTGTTGCATTTCGCAAAGGAGATTTAGGATGAGTTTCCCTATTTTGATTCAATCCGTAAATGGTAAATATTCGGCATCATTAATGGGTGCACCAGAGATAAAAGTGTTAGAACCGACCCATGAAAAAGCCATTAATGCGCTGCGCACAATAATCGGTCAGCGGGTGCTGGCCGGTGAGGTGCTTTTTCTCGATCTCAACGAAGTGATTGGCGTTTCTGGCCTAGCCGGAAAATATGCAGATGATCCAACTTTGCAAGATATTTGTGAGGAAGCCTATCGCCTACGCGATGCTGAATTAGCTGAGATGGACGAATGATCGCGTTTGACACCGATGTGTTGAGTCTAATCTTTCGGGGAAATCTCGCTTACACGCAGCGTGTAACAGCTATTCCGATTGTTCTACAGCATGTTCCCATCATTGTTGCCGAAGAAATTGTCCGTGGTCGCTTGGATGTTGTGCGGAAAGCTGAGGCAGGTCAGGCTAAAATTAGCCTTGAACAGGCATATCATCTATTTGAAGAAGCGCTAATGGATTTGCAACAGTTCAAATTGCTTCCTTACACAGCGCAAGCTGATGCTTGGTTTCAACAGTGGCGGCGTGAGAAGGTGCGTGTAGCCACGCATGACCTGCGCATCACGGCAATTTGTAGGGCCCATAATGCCACATCGGTTTCACGCAACCGGCGTGATTATGAGCGTGTTCCTGGCTTGCGTGTTGAATTTTGGCTGTAATGCCCTTGCCTATTATCGGATAAGTCCAAAATGCTGCGTTTTATCCTACTACGGCTGGTTGGTCTGGTCGTGACGATGTTTTTTGTCTCGATCATGGTCTTTGTGCTCATGGAGTTGCCGCCGGGCGACTATGCTGAGCGCTATGCCTTTCGCAAATTTTCTGGTACGGGGACGCAGATCAAAGAGAGTGACATTCAAAATATCCGCGCCGAGTTTGGTCTGGATCGGCCGGCTTGGGAACGCTATCTCAAGTGGATCGGCGGCATTGTCACCCGTTTTGATTTTGGTGACGCCTTTGCTTTCCAGACCTCAGTCAATAATGTCATCGGCCAGCGCATCTGGCTGACGCTGGCGATCCTTATGGCGACGTTGATTGTCACCTATCTGCTGGCCATCCCCATTGGCATCTATGCTGCGGTGCGCCGGAATTCGGTGGAAGATTACAGCCTGACTGTCTTTAGCTATTTGGGGCTGGCGTTGCCCAACTTTTTGCTGGCGCTCCTCATGCTCTATGTCAGCGTCACTGTCTTTGACTCCAGCGTCGGCGGTCTCTTTTCACCCAAGTATGCCGATCAGCCCTGGAGTTGGGACAAATTTATTGATCTGCTCAAACATCTCTGGGTGCCCGCCTTTGTATTGGCCTGGTCCGCCACGGCCTTTCAGTTGCAAACCGTGCGCGCCACCATGTTGGATGAACTGAACAAACTCTCGGTTACCGCAGCGCGCGCCAGGGGTATTCCCGAATGGAAATTGCTCCTAAAATATCCGGCGCGTCTGGCCATTAACCCCGTTGTCAGCACCATGAGCTTTGACATCAATCGCATCTTTTCTGAGTTGCCGATTGTGGCGTTGGTGCTCAGCCTGCCCGAATTGGGCCAATTGCTCATCACCTCCTATCTGGATCTGGACATGTTTGTGGCCGGCGCGATCCTGCTCATGCTCACCTTTATGATCGTCTTTATGAATTTCTTATCCGATATTCTGCTGGCCTTTTTAGACCCGCGTATTCGTCTGGAAGGGAGCTGAGCGCATGGCCGTTTCCACTTCTGCATCGGCCAAAGCGCTTGGCCCAACCACACCATCGACTACAACCCAAGGTGAATCAGCCGCGGCCCTGCGCTACTACTCCGCCACCCAATGGCAACTGATCTGGTGGCGTTTCCGTCGTCATCGCCTGGCGCTGATTGGGGGCTACACCTTACTCATTATGGGGCTGTTGGGGCTCTTTGCCGAATTTATTGGCCCTTACAGCGGGACAACGCGCAGCAATGAAAATGTGCTGATCCCGCCGCAACTGCCCCGTTTCTGTAATGTAAACGGCTGCACCCTGCGCCCCTTTGTGCCGGGGGTAGTCTCTGAACGTAATCAGGTGACGCTGCGTATGGAGACCAAGGTAGACCCCTCGGTTCGGCGCGATCTACTCTTTTTCCCACAGGGTGATAGCTACAGCTACTTCGGACTTTTTACCTGGGATCGCCATCTCTTTGGCGTGCAAGAGGGGACAATCCACCTCTTTGGCACCGATGACCTGGGGCGTGATCTTTTTACCCGTGTGCTCTATGCCACCCGTACTTCACTCTCCATCGGCGTTTTGGGCGTGTTCATCTCTTTTGTGTTGGCGCTCATCATTGGCGGCATTGCCGGCTATTTTGGCGGTTGGCCCGATTATCTGATTCAGCGCTTTACCGAGCTTGTACGTGTCGTGCCGGTCATTCCCCTCTACATGGGCTTGGCCGCGGCCTTTCCCCGCGAATGGTCGACGCAACAGGTCTACTTTGCCATGACTTTGATCCTGGGGCTGGTGGGTTGGCCGACATTGGCGCGGCGCATTCGTGGTCAGTTGTTGACGCTGCGTAACGAAGATTATGTGGTCTCGGCGCGCATCGCCGGTTCGACTGCCGTGCGCATCATTGGTCGTCATCTGCTGCCCGCCTTTACGGGCTATATCATCGTCGATCTGGTCATCTCCTTCCCCTACATGATTTTGAGCGAAACGGCCCTCAGCTTTATTGGTCTGGGCTTGCGTCCGCCGGCCATGAGTTGGGGCATTCTCCTGCAAGACGCCCAAAATATCCGCTCAATTCAACAGGCCCCTTGGCTCTTTATCCCGGCGGTCTTTGTGGTGGTGGCCGTCCTGGCCTTTACCATTTTGGGAGATGGTCTGCGCGACGCCGCGGATCCCTATCAGATTAATGAGTAAAGAAACTTCATCTAACGTGCCGGGGAGAGACCAGATCTATTTTCGGTTCATCTGGATTTCGGGTGGGAGAGTCAAAATAATCTCGGAATCTTTTCGAGATTCCGGGATTATTTTGACGGTCGTACCCATCAACCACATGAGATCCTGTTGAGCCATATTTTCCTGCTTGAAGTGATTCCAATTGTTATGCCTAAAGGAAAAACCATGCAAGCGACCAATGGCCAAAACGGCGACCGCCTGTTGGAAGTGAAAGATCTCAGGATCGCCTTTCGCAGCGATGAAGGGTTGGTGCGTGCGGTTGAAGGGGTCAACTTTACTGTCCACCGCGGGCAGACGCTGGGTATTGTGGGCGAAAGTGGCTCCGGCAAGAGTGTCAGCACCAAGGCGATCATGAAGCTGCTGCCGCGCAATGCCATTATTGACAAAGAGTCGTCGATTCAACTCTTTCGCCCTGATGGGCAGAGCGTTGAGATTACCCGCTTGCGCACCAATGGCCGTGAAATCCGCCGCATTCGGGGTGGCGAAGTGGCGATGATCTTCCAAGAGCCCATGGCCTCTTTCTCGCCGGTCTACACGATCGGCAGCCACATTGTTGAGGCTGTGCGTCATCATCGCAGCGTGACCAAACTTGAAGCTGAACAGGCGGCGATTGAGTTGTTGGGCAAGGTGGGTATCGCCAACCCGGAGCAACGCTTCAAACAATATCCCTTTGAGCTTTCGGGAGGGATGCGCCAGCGTGCCATGATTGCCGTTGCCCTTTCGACCAACCCGGCCTTGCTCATTGCCGATGAGCCGACGACCGCGCTCGACGTAACGATCCAGGCGCAGATCCTGGCCTTGCTCAAGAGCCTGCAAGCTGAGTTGCACATGGCGACCATTTTTATCACCCACAATTTGGGCGTGATTGCCCAGATGGCCGACGAGGTGGCGGTGATGTATCTGGGGCGGATCTTAGAACAAGGCCCGGCGCGCGCGGTCATCTTCAACGCCAAGCATCCCTACACCCAAAGCCTGCTCAAAGCGATTCCCCGGCTGGACAACCAGAGCGCACGGCTGACGGCCATTGGCGGCGATATTCCCAGCCCCTTAAATCGCCCCACCGGCTGCCCTTTCCACACCCGTTGTCCCGACAAAATCGAGGGGCGCTGTGATGTGGCACTGCCCGCCGGCGCCGTCGTTGGCCCCCGGCACACGGTGGATTGTTTTCTGTATGAAGCGGGTGATTAGTGGTATAATGAGCTTGAACAATTGAAACCAAAGTCTGATTCCTTGATCAAGCATCGAATTTGGCAAAACAGTACCCAATGAATATGAATTGTGATTGTTGTCTTAGGGGGAGTTGCATGATGAATGTAGTCAAAATTGTGTTCTGGGAAGAGGATGGCGCTTGGCTCGGCTATCTTCAAGACTATCCTGATTATTGGACACAAGGCGAAACGCTTGACGATCTAAAGGAGCATCTAAAGGACCTCTATCTCGATCTGATCGGCGGCTTCATTCCAGGCATTCGCAAAGTGGAAGAGTTGGTGATTGCGTGAAGCGCGTCGATTTAATTAGGACTCTCGAACGTTTTGGCTGTGTCCTTGTTCGCCACGGCGCAAAGCACGATTGGTACACTAATCCCAATACGGGAATGTCACAACCCGTTCCGCGCCATCGTGAAATTAAAGACCATCTCGCCAGACACATTATCAAGATAATGCGTAATGACGAAGGGCAAGCAAGTTCGCCCCATTCTTCTGCTGGGTAATCTGGCTTGTTCATATAATTTCCCAGGGAAATTTTGTACCGGCTGCGCCTGAATGCCAGAGACCTGGGGCGCGGCTCACGCTGAAGCCACATCCCCTGTATACGGATGGGACAAAACTTTTCTGGAGATCTATAAAGGATGAAAGCTGCTTATGAATACAATGCAAATCACCCTTGACGTGCCTGAAGATCTCCTATTTACATTGAACCAGAGTACAGAGGAATTCACTGCTCAGATATGTTTGTGGACCGCCCTAAACTTATATAAAAACCATAAGTTAACACTGCTGCAAGCTGCTCAATTGGCAAAGATGGATTGGCATCAATTTGTAACGGCGTTAGACAAACATGAAATTCCGGTGATTGATTATTCGCCCACAGAACTAGAAGCAGAAGTGCAAAGGCTTCTGACGTGAGAATTGTTGCAGATTCATCGCCATTGATTTCACTAGCAGGTGAAACCTAAATGACAACCAACACCCTACTAGAGGTTAGCAATCTCAAGGTCCATTTTCCCGTTCGCACCGGCTTCTTCGGCCGCGCCCAGCACTATGTCAAGGCGGTCGATGATGTGAGCTTCAGCATTAACCGTGGCGAAACACTGGGGCTGGTCGGCGAAAGCGGGTCGGGCAAGACGACCGTGGGGCGGTCGATTCTGCGCGCCATTGATCCCACCGCCGGCCAGATCTTTTTTCAGCAGAATGGGCAGCGCATAGAGGTGAGTCGCCTACGCGGGCGCGCCCTCCGCCGCTTTCGACCCAATATGCAGATGATCTTCCAGGATCCCTATTCGTCCCTCAACCCGCGCATGACGGTGCGCGATATTATTGCCGAGCCCCTGGTGGCCGCCAATCTGGCCAGAGGCGAAGCCGTCGATGAACGAGTGCGTGAGACGGCGGCGCGCTGCCGACTGAATCTGGAACATCTGCGCCGCTTCCCCCATGCCTTTAGCGGCGGGCAACGGCAGCGGATTGGCATTGCTCGCGCGTTGGTGGCTAGCCCCCAATTCATCGTTTGTGACGAATCGGTCTCGGCGCTCGATGTCTCGATCCAGGCGGATATTTTGAATCTGCTCATGGATTTGCAGGATGAACTGGGGCTGACCTATCTCTTTATTGCCCATGACCTCAGCGTGGTCGCCCACATTGCGACCCGCGTCGCGGTCATGTATGTAGGGCAATTGGTGGAACTGGCGCCGACCCAACAAATTTTTACTACCCCCAAACATCCCTACACCGAAGCCCTCCTCTCTGCCATCCCCGAAGTGAACCCGGACCGCACCATCCAACCCATTGTGCTGGAAGGGGACATTCCCAACCCGGCCAACCCACCTGCCGGTTGTCGCTTTCACACTCGCTGTCGCTATGTGCAGGATCGCTGTCGCAGTGAAAGCCCGACCTGGCAACCGGTGGGGGATGGACACTTTGTCGCCTGTCACTTTGCCGATGAACTCACGCTCAAAGGTGCAACCGCAGCATGAATAGCACACCTGACAAATTGCTCTTTACCCCCGGCCCATTGACGACTAGCGCCACGGTGAAAGAGGCCATGTTGCGCGATCTGGGGTCGCGTGATTTTGAATTTATTGCATTAGTGCGGGACATTCGCCGTCGCCTGGTGGCCCTGGGCGAAGTCAGTGAGGATGACTACACCGCCATTCTTATGCAGGGCAGCGGTACTTTTGGCCTGGAAGCGGTGCTTTCATCAACTGTGGCGCCCGATGGGAAGTTGCTGGCAATTGTCAACGGCGCATACGGTCGGCGGCTGGTGCAAATGGCGCGGATATTGCGGATTCCCACGCTCGTCCTCGAGACTGAGGAAGATCAAACCCCAGATCCCGCCGCGGTCGATGCGCTGTTGGCCCAAGACCCCGCCATTACCCATGTCAGCCTGGCCCACTGTGAGACCACGTCGGGCATTATCAACCCAGTCGATGCGATAGGTGCGGTGGTGCAGCGCCATCAGCGGATCTACTTTGTCGATGCCATGTCCAGCTTTGGCGGGATGCCGCTCAATCTGGCCGCCTGTGGCATCGACTACCTGGTCTCGTCAGCCAACAAATGCATTGAAGGAGTGCCGGGCTTTGCCTTTATCCTGGCGCGCAAGAGGGCGCTGTTGGCAACCGAAGGTTATGCGCGTAGCCTTAGCTTTGATCTGCTGGGCCAATATCGTGGTCTGGAGCAAAATGGCCAATTCCGTTTTACCCCGCCCACCCACACCATGTTGGCCTTTCACCAAGCGCTGCTGGAATTGGAGCTGGAAGGGAACGTAATGGGGCGCGCGGCGCGCTATCAACGCAATCATGCTGTGCTGCTGGCAGGGATGCGTCAACTGGGCTTTCGCACCTATTTGCCGGAGGATAAGCAGGGCTATATTATCACCGCCTTTCGCTATCCCGCCCATCCCAACTTTGACTTCACCGAATTTTATCAACGACTCAATGATCGCGGCCTGGCCATCTACCCCGGCAAAACGGGCAACGCCGACTGTTTCCGTATCGGCCACATCGGTCGCCTCTATCCCACCGACATGGAACGACTGCTGGACGCCATTGCCGCGGTTTTGACAGAGATGGAGATACAGTTGGTTGATTAGGTGATTGGGTGATTAGTAATTGGTTGCTCGCCTGCGGGCGCTACGTGCCATTGATGACCGAGACCCCATTGGTGATTGATCCTGCGACTGTTCGATCACCTAATCACCAATTACCAATCACTTAATCATCAATGAACCAAGGAGCACATCGCATGACCTACACCTACCAACGCACTTACCGCGGGCCATTGCGCCTGGCGGTCTTTGATTATGCCGGCACAACGGTGGACTATGGCTGTTGCGCGCCGGCGGCGGTCTTTATTGAAGGCTTTCGCCGCCAGGGCGTGGAGATTAGCATGGCGCAGGCGCGCGCGCCAATGGGTATGGAAAAGCGCGCCCACATTCGCATCATCGGCGCCATGCCGGAAGTGGCGGCTAAATGGCAGGCAGCGCATGGCCGCACCATGACTGAGGCTGACGTTGACGCCATGTACGCCGAATTTGTACCGTTACTGCTGGCTGTGCTTGATGACTATTCAGCGCTGATCCCCGGTGTGCTGGAGACGACGACTTACCTGCGCCAACAGCAAATTCTCGTTGCCGGCACGACGGGCTACTTTGATGAGGCGCTGGCGGTGGTCGTCGTCGCGGCCGAGCGGCAGGGCTATAAAACCGATTTCAACCTCTGCGCCACGCAGGTTACCGCCGGTCGCCCGGCGCCGTGGATGATCTATCGTGCCATGGAGATCTTGGGCGTCTATCCGCCCCAGGCTGTGCTGAAAATTGGCGACACAGTGGTCGATGTGGAAGCTGGCCTCAACGCCGGTGTCTGGAGCATCGGCGTGGCCCAAAGCGGCAATGAGGTGGGTCTAACCGAAGCGGAGTTACAGGCATTGGACGATACCACGCGAGTATCGTTAACACAACGGGCGCGTCAGAAGCTCCAGGCCGCCGGCGCTCACTTTGTGATCGACAGTGTGGCTGAATTGCCGCAGGTGGTTGAGATGATCCAGCAGCGGTTATCAAATGGACGCCAGCCATGAGCTGACGTTACGCTGCTCCCCAAAAAATGATACAATTTCGCACGTGTTTCATCTACAGTACACGTAATACGCAACACACATCAAAGATAATATCGGGAGATGGCCTACCTGGGTAAGGTGCACTTCCATGGAGGAATAGCATGTGGTGGTTTGGTTGGTTGCTCTTGTTAGGATTGATTGCGCTGGTAGCCTACGATGTGATCCAGCGTCAGCACGCCATCTTGCGCAACTTTCCCGTTATTGGTCACTTTCGTTACTGGCTGGAGGCGATTGGGCCGGAACTGCGCCAGTACATTGTCACCGATAACGATGAAGAACGCCCCTTTAGCCGTGATCAGCGGCGTTGGGTCTACGCCTCGGCCAAACAGCAGAACAACTACTTTGGCTTTGGCACCGATAACGATCTGGAATTATCACCCAATTATCTCATCATCAAGCACAGCGTCTTTCCCCTGCCGGAGCTACATCCGAGCGATCCGGCTTATGATCCCGCTCACCCAATCCCCTGCGCCAAGATTATTGGACATCACCGGCAGCGGGCGCAGAAATTCCGTCCGGCGTCGGTCGTCAATATTTCGGCCATGAGCTATGGGTCGCTCAGTTGGGCTGCTATCGAAGCGATTAACCGCGGCTGTCAGCTTGCCGGCTGTATGCAGAACACCGGTGAAGGCGGTGTCGCGCCCTACCATCTCCTAGGCGGCGACGTCGTTTGGCAGATCGGTACAGGCTACTTTGGCTGTCGCGAGGCGGATGGCCAGTTTAGCTTGAGTAAACTCGTCGATCGGGTCCAGGCTAGCCCGCAGATTCGCATGATTGAGATCAAACTGAGTCAGGGCGCCAAACCCGGTATCGGTGGCATCTTGCCGGCGGCGAAGGTGACGCCGGAGATTGCCGCGATTCGCGGTGTACCCTTGGGCAAGGATGTCGTTAGCCCGAATGGGCATAGCGCCTTTCATGATGTCGATAGCCTGCTCGATTTTGTGGAGCAGATTGCCGAAGCCACTGGCCTGCCGGTGGGCGTTAAATCGGCAGTGGGTGAGGAACGCTTCTGGCATAAGTTAGCGCGCCAGATGCAAAATGGCAGACGGGGTGTGGACTTTATTACGATTGATGGCGGCGAAGGCGGCACTGGCGCTGCGCCCTTGGTCTTCTCTGACCATGTGGCGCTGCCCTTCAAACTGGGTTTCAGCCGTGTCTATCGCGCCTTTGCTGAGCAAGGGTTGCACGAAAAAGTAACCTTTATTGGTTCCGGCAAGTTGGGCTTCCCCGAAAGCGCCCTCTTTGCCTTTGGCTTGGGCTGTGATCTGGTCAATGTCGCGCGCGAGGCCATGCTATCGATTGGCTGCATTCAGGCACAGCGTTGCCATACCGGCCACTGTCCCACAGGCGTGGCCACCCAGAATGCGTGGCTGGTGCGCGGTTTGGATCCGACACTCAAGGCGGCGCGTCTGGCGAACTATGTCCTCACGCTACGCAAAGAATTGTTACGGCTCTGCCATGCCTGTGGCGTAGCGCACCCGGCGCTGATCACCTCTGACCACTTTGAGATTCTTGATGAAGGCTTTGGCGCTAAAACCATCCAAACCCTCTTTGGCTACAGTGCCGATTACAAGAAAACAGTGGCGGAAACTTATGCAGCGTGGCTTGCTACAACGGCTGTAGCCGATTAAGGGACTGCTAGCCCGTAATAAATTGAGGAGTTTGGCATGAATAAAGCACCAGAACAAGTGGTTGATGAAATTTTAGACTTATTCGCGGGTCCCCGCGGCGCCCTTCATTATGGCGAGGGGGTAACACAGTTGGCCCATGCGTTGCAGTGCGCCAAGTTTGCCGCCGATGTCACGGATGATGAAGAGGCAATTTTGGCGGCGCTGCTGCATGATATTGGGCATATTTGTGATCCAACGGCAGAGCAGATGGCTGATGATATTGGCATTGTCGATCACGAGGGGATTGGCGCGCGCTTTTTGCTAGAACGGGGCTTTTCCTCAAAAATCGCCGATTTGGTTTCCGCCCATGTTGCGGCCAAACGTTACCTGGTCGCCACCAACCCCACCTATGCCGCCCAACTTTCGCCGGCCAGCACGGCCACGCTGCAACATCAGGGTGGGCCTATGACCCCGGCTGAGGTCACCGCCTTTGAGCATGATCCGCTCTTCAAGGACAAACTGCGCATGCGTTCGTGGGATGAGATGGGCAAAGAACCTGCGCTGGTGACGCCATCCCTGGAAAGCTACCGGGCGATGTTGCTGCATCATTTGGCGCGTCGGTAAGCACAGGGGTAGTGAATGCCAGAAGAGAGTAGAGGCTAGAGACTGGAGACTCATGTACGTAATCTCTAGCCTCTACTCTCTACAAAGCTAGCGATAATGTGGGGGATAGCGCATCTACAAACCAGCGGGTAATCTGCTGCGGACGGGTAATGGCCCCACCAACGACTACGGCGGTTGCGCCCAAGCGTAACGCCTGCTTTACCTCTTCGGGCAACTTAAAACGCCCTTCGGCTAGCAGCGGTACAGAGAGCTGAGCCGCCAGACGCTCGACCAAAAGAAGATCAGGTCCAGGTTGTTGCGGACTATCGGCGGTGTAGCCAGACATGGTGGTCGAGACCAGGTCGGCGCCGGCATCCGCCGCGGCTACCCCTTCCGCAACTGTAGCAATATCGGCCAAGACCAGTCGCCCTGTCTCGGCATGAATGGCAGCGATAAAATCGGCCAATGGCCCTGGTTGCGGCCGCGGGCGTGCGGTGGCGTCAATGGCGATAATGTCGGCGCCGGCCGCCGCCACCTGTTGCGCATGCGCCAGGGTTGGGGTAATGTAGACGGGATAGCCAGGAATCTCTTCCTTATAAAGGCCAATGATAGGCAGATCCACCGCAGCGCGAATGGCGCGAATATCGACCGGCGTATTGGCGCGGATTGCCACCGCGCCTCCTTCCTTAGCAGCAAGCGCCATGCGCGCCATGATTGCGGCGCCATAGAGCGGCTCATGGGGCAACGCCTGACAGGAAACAATCAAGCCGCCGCGCAATTGCTCGAAGATAGCTTGTTGGGGGTAGGAGTCGTTACGAATTGGATTGGTCATTATGATTTGCCTTCCTTTGATTTGTGGGGCGCACCCCCTAGAATTATAGCAAAGTGACATTTTGTCCAAGCTATTGTATACTAACAAGCGGCAGAAGAAATATAACCTCAAAGTCACCCCACAAAGGAGCCACTTATGTTGCATTCATTGCGTCATCTGCGTTTCCTGTTTTTGCTCTTCTTTAGTCTGCTCCAGTTTATCTACAGTCAGCCGCTTTATGCTACTGAGTACTCACAATGGGTCGAAATTGCGGGCGCCGATCTCAATATCCTGGGTCCGGCAACCGTGGGGAGAACGATCGCCATCTATCATGCCGACATGCTTTGTGGCCAGATGACCATCAGTCCGCGTGGCAGCTTTGCCGCAGTGCGCTGCCCGGTTGACGATCCGGCGACGGCCCAAGATGAAGGTATTGGGCCGGGAGAAGCGCTGACCATCAGGCTTAACGGACAATTGTTGGCTGTCTTTCCGCTGCCGCTGGATCTACGGTCCGGCCAACGTTATGTGCTGACCAATGCCTATCGCCTGACGACGACCTCAACCTCAACGTCGACGGTCTATTTGCCGTTGATTGCCAATGGCCGCGCGGCCACAACGACCAGCAGCGTTGTCCTCTGTCGCGCGCCGGAAAGCTGGCAAGTGGCCAATACCGGCGCGTTGCTCAGTATCGGCGCGTTCATGGGGATTGCACTGATTTCCACTGTCTTCACCTTTATCACGGCTACGGGTGATGAAGATGCAGCAAAGCAGAGCACTGTTCCAGCGTCCACAAATGAAACCGATGAAGATGGTGTGGCGTGGTGATGTGTGATGGGTAAGGGTGCATGGCAAAGCGTTAGTCGCCTTGGTTGCGGATTGTTGCTCCTGACCTTGCCTATTGCGTTTAACCCTTATGCCCTTTTACCCTTTGAACCTGTCAAAGCGACGCTGTTGCGTTGGGGTGTGGGCCTTGTAGCCCTGCTGGTGACAGCTGTGGCCCTCGGACCGCAGGGCCACAGAGATTTGCGCACAGTACAGGACAAAGCCCCCACGCCAAAGCGCTTCCAACTGTGGTTGCCGGTTATCGTAGTGTTTGGGTACGGCGCGCTGCTTGGTGTGGCCACCGGCGCATCAACCAATGTTGCCCAAAGCCTTTGGGGGTTAAGTGATCGCCACGGCGCCGTCACGACGTGGGCGCTGCTGCTCTACTTTGGCTTGCTCTACACATCGCTCACCACGGTGGCCCAGATCGAGCAGCAGCTACTGCTTGCGCTGCTTGCTGGCGTCACTGTCAGCAGCTACGGTATTGCCCAATTTGCCGGCTATGATCCCTTTGCCTGGCAGAGCGATTCCATCTCCAGCGTACACGCCACCTTGGGTCGTTCCAACTTTTTGGGGGCGTTTCTAGCCGTGATCCTCCCTATCTCGGTCTATCTGCTGGCGCGGGTGCTGGCTGTGCCAAGCGCTCATCGCCGGCTATTTCCTGCTCTAGCGGCTATTGTACTGCTGTTGCCCCAAATGGCGACACTGCTCTTCACCCAGGCTCGTGCCGGCTGGTTGGCATTTGGGGTGGGGACAACGGTGGCGGTTAGCGGATTCTGGTGGGTGCAAGGCCGGCGGCAACTGTGGCAACTGGCGCTGAGTCTATGCGCCTGCTGGCTGCTCGGCTATCTCCTCTTTGTCTGGTTTAACCAATCGCCTACCTCTCCCGCCTACCAACCGGTGATTGTCAGCAGCGGCGCCTCATTTGCTGCGCAGCGCGACGCGTCAATTGTACACCGTTGGCTTATCTGGCGTAGTACGTTGACCTTGCTGCCGGGGCATTGGTGGTGGGGCTATGGGCCGGAGATGTTTGTGACGGTCTTTCAGGCGCGCTTCCCTGCCGGCACGCTCTACACCGGCGCCGACGCCATCGTCGATGATCCGCACAATCTCTGGTTGGAGCAACTGATGGCCGTAGGACTAGGCGGGACACTGCTTTTCGCCGCGCTCTTGGCCTGGTTTTATAGTGCCCTGTTGGGCATGATAGGTTCCGCCGCCAACCGCAAATCCAAGCAATTGGCCGTCACCTTGCTGGCGGCTATGAGCGCCTATCTTACCCAGGCGCAATTCAACCCGGATGTAGTAACCCTTTCCTTGCTCTGCTGGCTACTGTTGGCCTGTGGCTTTGCGCTCCGCTACGGCGTTGTGACGTCTTGAAATAAATTTCATGCTGATAGCTTATGCGGTCTGGTTAGGCCACATGCCTCAGTGTACTTCTTCGGCAACTTCCTGCAGCTGGGAAAGCAGAAACTTATCTTCATTGCGCTCTGCAATCTGACGCACTCGGTCAAAAAAGAGCCCCGCCTCTTCCCAGCGCTTTTGCGCGCGCCGCACCTGGCCCAGTGTAAAGAGTGCATAAGGATAGCTCTGCGCCTCTTCCTGGTCCAAGGTGCGTTCGGCATAGTGTTGTGCCTGCGTGAGATCGCCCATCTCAAAGTGGACGGTGGCCAGATTAGAGGTGTTTTGGGCGATCCAATAGGAATTTTGGCGTGCTTCAAAGAAAGCCAGGGCGCGTTGGGCCGGCGCCAGCGCAGCCTCAAATTGCCCGAACTGAACATAGACAGCCGCCAGATTACTGCGCACTTCCTCCATTCGCACTCGGTCGCCGATCTGCTCATAGAAAGCAAGCGCCTGTTGGTGATGATAGATGGCGCTCTCGGCATCGGCCTGGTGGGTGGCTAACACGCCCAAATTACGCTGCACCAGGGCGAGCCCCGCCTTGTCATCAAGCATTTCGGCTGCGGTTAGGGCCGCCAGATAGTGTTGGCGTGCGGCGCTGTAGTTGCCTGCTGTCTCTTGAATGGCGCCTTCCAGATTTTCCAGCCGATAGCGGGCCAACAGCGCTTCCCGCCGCGCGTTGTGTAGCTCGCGCCGTTGGATATAGACCGTACCCCGTTTGGCATGGAGCCAAATATTTTGCTGCAAGAGTCGCGCCGCCGCCGCAAGTCCTTCACCATATTTGACGAGCGCCGCATCTGCTTCACCCAACGTCCGCAGCGCATCACCGCCCACCAGTGCGGTTTCAATCGACATGGCGTCAGAAGGTTGCTGGATCGAGTCAACCTCTTGTAACGCCTGGGTCGATTGTCCACAAAGTTGATAGAGTTGGCTGCGTAATAGGCGCAACTTCGCTGCGTCGGCCTCAGAGAGGCGATGGCAGGAGACATGTTCGAAGATTGCTAACGCGGCGGCGGCCTGACCACGGCGGATCTCCTGTTCGGTGTAGGGTTGCCAGATGGCAATGGCGGCTGCGGGCTGATCGGCCTGTTGGAAATGGTAGGCTGCTGCCGAATATTCACCGCGCACAGCCCGCAGCATGGCCGCCTGTCGGTGCAGTTCTTCACGCTGTTCTACTGTAAGTTGGGTATAGATGACCTCGCGCAAAGTCGGTAGCAACGCAACACCACCGCTGCCGTCCTCATAGATCAGGCGATAATCGAGCAGATGTTGCAAAACCGTATAGCTGGCTGGCTGGCGATGGGTGGTGTCACTCAGCGTGGCATCCAACCAGGCATCGCGTGGGGTTGGCGTGCGAAAGACAGAGAGCGCCTGTAGCAGTGTGCGTTCGGCCTTGGTTAGCCGCCGCTGAAGCCGTTGCCAGATGGGCGTTAACGCCGGCACTTGTGGCAGTTGATCAAGCACGGTACTTAGTAACGCTTCTGTTGGCACAGCCTCGCTGCGTGCCGTTTCTGCCTGGGCGGCAGTCGTGCGACAAAGGACCAGACAGAGCGCAAGCAGGCGCGGATTTCCAGCCGTGTAGGCATCTAAACGTGCTAATAAGGCTGGTGTAAAGGCAATTCCTGCACACTTAAGCCATTCAGCAATCTCGGCTGTGGTCAGACGCGTCAGGGTATAGACAGCATCGGTGGGCAGCACATTGCGTTGGCCCATCAATAAGAGCGGCGCATGGCCTTGCAACCCCTCCACAAAGGCCAAGAACTGTGTGTGTGCAGCGGTTTCTTTCTCCAGATCCTGTGGTCGCAACAGATCAAGTTCATCAAAGCAGAGCAGGGGCATGACGGCTACGTCGGCCAGATCGGCGCGCGTCAATTCGAGCGCCAAGTTGGCATCCTTCATAACACCACCATTGGCGATGAGCTGTAACCAAAGACGGGAGGAGCCCTGTTGATGGAGAAAATGGCCAAGGGCAAAAAGCAGACTAGTCAATTGGTCATTCAACGTATAGCGAATGGTAAACCAAAAGACCGCAGGATTGGACCACTGTTCAGCCAGGGCGGCGCCCAAGGTAGATTTGCCAATGCCGCTTACGCCGCAAAGATAGAGGGATTTGCCAGCCTGGAGGGTTGCCAGGCCGTGGCGCCGCAACACATCGCGACCGACCACATCACTGCTGGCCATCGGATGTTCCAGACGCAGCGTAGGCTGCATACGCAACAGGAACATTTCCCCCAGCCGACGCACCGCCTCACGCAGATGGCGATCATAGGTTGCCCGCGAGACGTGGAGCACAGCATCATAGATTTCGGATTGATTGCGCGGTGGGTCAAAGTATTGATGCAAATAAGTAAGATCCAGCAACAAGAAGTAGTAACGATCGCAGAGCCCCCTTTCATCTTTCGCTTGAAAGGCTGCCTGCAATAGTTCCGCCTGTTCCACTGGCAACGGACCTTCCCACAACGCATGCGCAGCCTGCAACAACCCGGTACAGAGCAAGTCGCCCCGCCCTATATTGGTGGCGCCATCAGCCGTTCCCTGTAGCGTCTGTCCCAGAAAGTAGGGTTGCGCCAACGGAGAATCGGCGCCAAGCACTGCTGGCGCCGCGAAATTTTCCAGCGCAAACTTTAGCTGATCAAAAAAAGGTGCGGAGCCATCAAAGCGATTGCGACTGCCAGGGCTTCGGTTAGAGTGCGACATAAGCAGTATCAAGTTTGAAATCAAAAGCAAACGCTCATATGGGCGGCAAACTGAAATTGCACGATCCCCCAGAGAGAATAATGGCAATTTCAGCCGCATACCTATATGAGCCAAAGCAAAACGGCTAGCTGTATATGGGGGGGCTTCACCTGCGATCTGCTACCACACACTGTCAAAAGCGGCACACAACATTTGTAAGCTTTTGGTAAGAAATCGTGCGCAGGATTGGGCAGGCTTGCAACGATTAATATAGTACAGAACGCAATCACACCGCGGTGACAAAGAATCGTCAGAAGTCAGCACATCAGCCCAATAGCTGGAATCTTCGTCTGAACTCTTTATGTTAAGAAAGGCATCATAATCATGCATTCAACACGAATAGTCTATAAGCGCGCCCCGGGAAATCTTGGGTCTACAGGTGACTAGTCTGAAGAATCACTCGTAGGATCTTTTGTCACCGCGAGATCCTACTGTTTCTTCACTATAGTTTACAACATATTCCTGGGAATTTACAACTCATTACCTGCTTGGGGTGCGTACCACCAATGGGACAAAGCACTGGCAAGTAAACTTGCGCTTCTTGTTGGTTGTCCTAATTTGGAACGCATCCACTGCTTGGGGAAAGTGATAAACACTATCCCTAGGACGCGTTTTGCCTAAAATTGAGACATTGCTCCCCTTTTTTGAGACATCGAACCGCCGATTTTTGTGCTATGCTGTACGCATCCGGCCCAAACGGAGTTGCTCATCGACTGTTGCGCCTGATATTTATCGCTGGATCATTGTTTGATCGAAGAACCCAACGATAGCATGACGAACAGGCGCCGACAACACGACTGCACAAGCGCAAGGAGGTTCACATGTCACAGTACCAAGAAATTCATCGCCGTCAATTGGAACCACTGTTAGAGCGCGCTATCCGCCTCTGCTTACGATCACTAGGGGTGTCCGCCTTTGTGATTTGTCTACTTTTCTGGCTTAGTTTACTGATTCAAGGCTAAGTTTCTCTAGCTAGTATTGGAAGACTAGGTGACAGTCACTTTCGACCACTTTGCACATCAGCTTACACTGGACATTGTAAGTGACTGTCACCTTTACCCCAACTGAGAAGTCGAACTTCTGGCGCCTCATCTAACTACTAGCTTATTTACGCCGCCGTGTACTAGTTATCTAAAAATGTAGTTATCCAGAAATTTACGCTACATTCTCAAAGGCGAGAATGTAGCCAGACTTTTCTGGAGTTCGATCTTCAGGGTGGGATTAAGAAAGTAGTCGGGTGAACACCATCCCCCTACCCCTTCCCCGACATCGGGAAGGGCTGGGATGGGGTTTCGTACATGATTAAATTCTTAACATTATAAGTAACCCCATCACACTCATCAGCCGTCAGTCCCCCGTCGGCTGATGAGTGTCCACTTGTGACTGCCCTACTATGATGTGACCGGCGCTGGTGTACTCTCGACAATCTCCTCGACAATCTGTTCCGGCGTACGCCCCCGCAAGCGGGTTTGTGCGCTGATGTGGATACGATGGGTGAGGACGGCAGGGCAAAGCTGTTTGATGTCGCTGGGAATGACATAGTCCCGTCCCCGCAGTGCTGCCAATGCCTGGCCAGCGCGGTAGAGGGCAAGGCTGCCACGCGGCGAAACGCCCAGTTGTACGGAGGCGTGTTCACGGGTATTGCGGACAATGGCCAGAACATAGCGTCGCACATCCTCACTCACATGGATGGCACGTACTTCTTCTTGCAACTGCACCACAGTGGCGCCGTCAGTGACCGGTTGTAACGCCGCCAGCGGATCTTGTCGTTCGTAACGCACCAAGATCTCCTCCTCCTCTTCCAAAGTTGGATAGCCCAGCTTGATCTGCAACAGAAAGCGATCCAACTGCGCCTCCGGCAGCGGAAAGGTGCCCTCCAATTCAATGGGATTCTGAGTGGCGATGACCAAAAAGGGACGCGGCAGGGGCAACGTCTCGCCGTCGAGCGTTACCTGCTTTTCCTGCATCGCCTCCAATAGACTCGACTGTGTACGCGGGGTAGCGCGATTGATCTCGTCACCCAGCAGAAGCTGATGGAAGACGGGACCGGGTCGAAATTCAAACTCCTGTGCCTTCTGGTTAAAAAAGTTAATGCCGGTTACATCACTGGGCAACAGATCGGGCGTAAATTGAATACGCGCAAAGCTACAGTCGATGCTGCGCGCCAGTGCCTTGGCCAGCGTCGTCTTGCCGATGCCGGGCACATCCTCCAACAGCACATGACCGTCACAGAGCATGGCGACCAGCATGAGTTCTACAGCCGCCTGCTTGCCGATAATGACACGGGCGACATTGGCCTGGATCTCCTGAGTAAATTGGGTGAATTGCATAAAGTTCCCGTTGGTGACTTTGATTTATGATACACAGAGTATAGCCGCGAACGTTACAGCAGCCAAACTACTGGGCCATGGGGCGCCGGTCTGGTAACGTCATCAACCATTAGGCAAGGAAAATACTTGGCAGATCGGCTGCTCCTGCGTACAATAAGGGCGTAACGTGATGCGTCCGTGCCGCTGGCGCTCAATCGGTTATGTTGCGGGTAGATGCTGTGCACACCACTGATCAAACTCAGCGAGCAATGACGCTTTTTCCACCGGTGGCAGCGCCGCCGCGACAAAGGCATTGCGCGCCAGACGCGCTAGACCAGCGTGATCATAGTCAAATTCCGTGGCCAGTACCTGGTATTCCTGACAAAGCGATGTGTTGAAGAGGGGCGGATCATCGCTGTTCACAGTGAGTAATAGCCCCATGCGGTCCAGATGAGGAAAGGGGTGTTCTGCCAGCCGCCGGTAGACGTGGAGACAGATGTTGCTGGTCGGGCTCACTTCCAAGACGGTTTGGCGCTCCTGGAGTAGGGCCAGCAATTGGGGATCTTCCATGGCGCGCACCCCGTGACCAATGCGGTCGGCATCCAGGCTCTGGAGTGCCCCCCAAACGCTCGCCGGTCCTACCGTTTCGCCGGCATGGGGGACCGAGAGTAGACCTGCATCTTTTGCACGGCGAAAGGCATGGGCAAAGGGCTCCGGCGGCGCACCGACCTCATAACCGCCGAGCCCAAAGCCGACTACGCCTTGGTCAAGACCGGCCAGCGCATACTCTAGCGTGCGGGTGGCTGGATAGGGGTTGTAGAGATTGCCTTCGGCGCGAAAGCTGGTATTGCGTGGCACATCAAAGATCCAGCGCATCTCGACACCAAAGTCGCGCCGCGCTTGCTGGCGTCCTTCTTCCAGACCGGCAAAGATCGCGGCCATGGTCAACCCTTTGTCTTGTAAATCGGTGTGGGTAAAGGGTGTAAAGGTCAGCTCGCGGTAGCGAATGTTCTGCGCCGCCATATCGGCGCCACAGGCATGGACGATCAGCGCAAAATCTTCGGGCGTGCGCAGCAGATCAGAGATCGTCCAGTAGATCTGGATGAAATGCGGAAAGTCTGTAAAGACAAACCAACGCCGCAAGCCTGCCAAGTCGGTGGTCGGCAAAGTCTCTTCACGCTGATGGCGTTGCGCCAACCGCAGTAACGTTTCCGGTTGGATAGCGCCTTCTAGATGCACATGGATCTCTGCCTTGGGCATGGCTGCAATAAAGGCGGCGAGGGAAGATTCGGATGCTAGGGTAGAATTCATAAGGTCACTTTTATAGTTCAGGTGTGATGCCAGGGCTCCCGACAGTCACTGGTTTAGTAGTTTAACAATTAATTGTTTTCCATTAACCATTATTCCGATTTTAGCCTAGCTTATGCAACTTAACCAAACACGCCGCAACCTTGGCCATTATTCATTAACTGATCGTCCGCTCCGCCGCGCCCAACGCTGGGTGCGGTTACGAAGCTGGCTTTTCTGTGCTCTTGTGCTCATCGCCACGGCGTTGCTCAACGGTAGGAGCACCATCACTGCAACAGAAGCGCAGCAGCAACGGTGGAGCATGGTCGCGTCCGCCTGGAATTTTGATCTAGTCGGGTGGGAAAGTGGTGCAGTGCTCCAAAAGATCGATGCGTTCTTGACGCAACCTGCGCGCGGTCTTTCCTATGTAGAAGCGGTCTCGTTTGTGCGTAGCTATTTGGACCGCGCCCAGAGTATGGGCCAAAAGGAGAGCGAGATCAACCGCATTCTTAGTGCCAACAACGGCGACGCTACGGCGGAAACCCAAAAGTTGCAAGCTGAGTTGGAAGCGCTGCGGGCTATCCAACAGGCGGAGCGCCCCACGGTAGAGCAAACTATTGAAGGGCAAATTGCCTTTGAGTTGCGCAGGGAAGGGATTGAATTTGCCGGCCAAGCCTTTCCCCCTGTCCAGTTTGCCTTTGTCGAGCCGCCACGCAAATTGGTGGTTAGCCCGCGTGATCATATTGCCACCATCTACAGTCAGATGTTGGACGCCGAAATGAGTCTGGAGGAGATCCGGGCGAGCGAAGCCACCTACCGCTCTCAATATAACCTCAGCGCCTATATCACTAATATCGGCGGTCTGGGCGCTTTTCCCACGATGGTGGTGGATCAGGCGGGGCTACAGTGGATTCTCAGTACTGTGGCCCACGAGTGGACCCATAACTATCTGTCACTCTTTCCCCTCGGCATGAATTACCTGACCAGTTCCGACCTCACCACCATTAACGAAACGGTGGCAGAAATCGTCGGCAATGAATTTGGCGACCGCGCGCTGGTCACTTTCTACCCGGATCTTGTTCCGCCCCCTGCTACGGAGCCACCAGCTGCGTTAGAACCAGGCAGCGGCGTGGTAGCAGCAGACGAGCACCCTTTTGATTTTCAAACAGAGATGCGCGAGACCCGGCTCACAGTCGATAAGTTGCTGGCGCGGGGTTGGGTGGAAGATGCCGAAACGTACATGGAGGCGCGCCGCATCTATTTTGTCGAGAATGGCTATCCCCTGCGCGTCCTCAACCAGGCCTACTTTGCCTTCCATGGCAGCTATGGCACCAGCCCTGCCAGCAGCAGCCCACTAGGCCCCAAATTGGAACGGCTGCGCGCCCTTACCCCGAATCTACACACCTTCCTACAGGCTGTCCGCACCATCGATTCACCCGCCGCACTCGACCGCACGCTGGACAGTTGGGAAACAAGAGAACGAAGTCGCTATACTAAGTAGCGCCATAAAATAACACTTTTTCAGGAGTGAAAAATGTTATTATGTGCTGCTGCGGAGTATAATATAGTTCTATGATCTTTCCTTTTACGGCCCAACCGGCCACCTTTCTAGAACGCCCCAACCGTTACCGCATTGTGGCGAAACTCCACAATAACGACACCCTTGTCCACGCCCACTGCCCCGATCCTGGCCGTCTGCGTGAACTGCTGATCCCTGGCGCTACCGTTCACCTCAGCCGCGCCACCAATCCTGAACGCAAAACGGCCTATGATTTACGCTTTGTCGAGCACCCAGAGCATGGCCAGCTGATCAGCCTGGATACGCGCTTGCCCAATCAGATCTTTCAGGAGGGATTGGAAAGCGGCTTCTTTCCCCAGTTTACCCACTTTACTCACTTCCGGCGCGAAGTGAGTCTGCCTCATGCTTCTCCAAATCAGGTGAATCAGAATGGCGTGCGCAGCCGCTTTGACTTCTATTTACATGATAATGTCGGCGCCGAGTGCTGGGTGGAGGTCAAGTCGGCTACGCTGGTCATCGACCGCTGTGCGCGCTTTCCCGATGCGGTGACCGAACGGGGCCGTCGTCATGTGTTAGAGTTAGCGGAACTGACCCAACAGGGCACACCGACCGCAATTGTCTTCATCGTCCAACGGCCCGACGCCGACCAGTTGCAGCCCCAGTGGGATAATGATCCGGCCTTTGCCCATGCGCTGGTGGCCGCACATAACGCCGGCGTGGCCATCTATGCCTATACCTGCATCCTCACCCAGCGCCAGGTTACCCTCCAGCGCGCCATCTCCGTTAATCTGACCCCACAAGCGTAAAGGGCGCCAAACTCAAATCGGCACGATAGATAAGATGGACCGCAATTCACGGTTACGTCAGTCATTTGATGCAAAGCAGAGATGACAATTACACTATTTGTCACAGTTATGACAGCAATAAGCGGGTGAAGGTATGGTACAGTTACGTCAGATGTAGCAAATCTGATTAGTCAAAAAAGGAACCAGCCCATGTCCGTTTTTCACAGCCTACGGCCCAAGCGCCTCGCAACTGCCCTCAATCCCTTATTCACGGCCCTCATCAGCGACGAACAAGGACAAGGATTCCTAGAATATGCCCTAACCATCCTGGCGGTGCTCATTCCAGTGGTCAGTGCAGCCATGACCTATAGCGGCATTCTCGCCAATCTCTACAGCCACATTATCTCCATCTTTCCTTAACAAGCCGCCACTATCCAACCTCTACAAAATCAACATCGCATCGCCAAAGCTGTAAAAGCGATAACCGGCCTCCATCGCTGCCGCATACGCATCCAGTAAGAGACGCCGCCCAGCATCCAGATCATGGGGATGCGCCTGCCCTATAAAAGCACTCACCAACATGAGCAAGCTGGAGCGGGGGAGATGAAAGTTGGTAATCAGCGCATCCACCGCGCGAAAGCGATAACCGGGGTAGATAAAGAGATTTACATTGCCGCTAAAGGCGGCCACCCGTTGCCACGGGCAAGCCGCACTGTCATACGGATCGATGCCCTGCGCGCCTGTTGCCGCCCACTCCAAGGTGCGCACCGTGGTTGTCCCGACGGCCACAACGCGCCCGCCTTGCAGGGTGACATCGTTAATGCGTCGCGCCGTGGCGCTGCTCAACTCGGCCCATTCGGTATGAATGACATGCTCTGTGATGTTTGCACTTTCGACCGGTTTGAAGGTGTCCAGCCCCACATGGAGCGTTACGGTGTCAAAGTCGACCCCTTGTTGGCGTAGCTGCACCAATAACTCCGGCGTAAAGTGCAGACCGGCGGTCGGCGCGGCAACACTGCCCTCCGGCTGACTGTAAACTGTCTGATAGCGCTCCTGGTCGCCGGTGTAGGCGGTGATATAGGGGGGCAGCGGCACTTCGCCCAATTCGGCCAGATAGGGACGGAGTGGCTGGCTAAAGTGGACGTGGCGTGTGCCGGTCGGGGTGACGGTCACGATGGTGGCCCGCAGGGCTTGTGTATCTTCCCCACCGTTTTCCTCCCCACCGTTTTCCTCCCCACCGTTTTCCTCCCCACCTTCCCAAGCATCTTTATCGCTAGTATCTTTATTGCCGAGCACAACCTCCGCTCCTTCACGCAGCTTGCGTCCCCGCACCAGACATTCCCACCGTTGGTCGCCCTCATCCAGCGCCCGCAGCAGAAAGATTTCCACGCCGCCGCCGGTGGGCTTATGACCATAAAGCCGCGCCGGAATCACCCGACTGTTATTGGCCACCAGTAAGTCGTTAGGCCGAAGATAGTCTCCAATTGCAGAGAAGTGGCGATGTTCAAGCCGGCCATCCGCTCGATGCAAAACCAAGAGGCGGCTACTATCGCGCGGCTCTGCAGGCTGTTGCGCAATGTATTCAGGGGGAAGGTCGTAATCAAATAGAGAAGTCTGCATGGTTCCTTTACTCAGCCGCGCACGCCGCCAGAAAGCTCTCCCAAAGCAAGCGATGACCATGCGCCAGTTCAAAGACCCGCTCCGGGTGCCACTGTACGCCAAAGACCCAGCGGTGGTGGCGGCTCTCATAGGCTTCCACCAACCACGAATCGGGCGCGGCCATAGCCACCGGCGTAAAGCGGGGCGCCATCGTCGCCAGATCCATGCCCTGGTGGTGAAAGGTGTTGACCGGCAAGGATCCCTCTCCCACAATTGCGTGTAGTAAGCTGCCCTGTGCAATGGTCACATCATGATAAGCTGTCTGACCTTGGGGGGAACGGTGGCCGTCCAAGTGTTGCACCATGCCGCCACCTGCCGCCACATTGAGCACCTGGCAGCCGCGGCAGATGCCAAAGAGTGGCAGATCGCGCGCTAGCGTCTGCCGGGCCAGGGTCAACTCTAGCTCATCACGCTTGAGGTCAATGGAATCTGGGTCAGCGCCGTTCAATGACTGGCCAAAATATTGGGGATGAACATCCCCGCCGCCGGAAAGGATCACCCCGTGTAATTGATCTAAAACTATCGCCGGCAGCCGGCCTGCCGCGTCCGGCTGCACGGTGGACCCGTCGGGCAAGGTCACCGGTTGATCGGGGGAGAGCACCACCGGCGTTGCGCCATACTCCTGCAAGATGTTGAGATAGTTGCGTGTATTCTGCTGCACCCAGGCCGGCTCACCATGCCGGGTGGTGACACCAATCCATCGTTGTTTTGCTGCTTGCGCCATAAGGTTGCTTTCTTGGTGGGTGAGTGGCGAGTGGCGAGTGGCGTGTTGCGTGAACCGTTCATTACGATGGGCTGGTTTAGCAGCAACGTTATACGCCACTCGTCACACATGGCTTAAATATTTATATCATTTAGACCGTCTTCAGATACTCACGGATCAGCAAGGCCGCGGTGGCGCCTTCACCGGCGGCGCTGGCCACCTGTTTGGTGCTACCGCTCCGCGCATCGCCGGCGGCAAAGATGCCGGGAATGCTTGTCTCTAACAGGGCCGGATCCCGTTCCGTATAGCCGGCGGGACGATCGCCATCGTGCACCAGATCATGGCCAGTGATAATAAACCCCCATTGGTTTAAGCGCATAGCGCTCTCTTGGAGAAAGCCGGTATTGGGGTCGAGGCCGATAAAGACAAAGGCGCCATCCACACTCAGTTCAGATTCCTTTTGTGTTTTGTTATTATAGAGCAACAGGCGATTTAGCTTTGCGTTTGTGCCCTGAAACGCTTTCACCTCCGTGTGCCACTGCACCTCAATCTTGGGATCGTTGAGTACATTTTCCTGAATCACCTGGCTGGCCTTAAAGCCATCGCCACGCACGAGAATTGTCACCTGATCGGCAAATTTCGTCAACAATAGACTCTCCTCAGCAGCACTATTGCCGCCACCAATGACCGCTACATGTTTGCCTTTGTAGAAGGGCCCGTCACAGGTGGCGCAGAAGTGCACCCCGGCGCCGATATAGTCACTCTCGCCCGGCGCCCCCAGACGGCGATAACGGCTGCCGGTCGCAATCAGGACGGCGCACGCGCTATACTCGCTGCCATCGTCGGTGTCGACACAGTGATAGTTATCATGGCTGTGAATCCGCACCACATCCTGGGCCTGGAGCAGCTCGACACCAAAGCGTTCGGCCTGCTGGCGCAGACGGCCGGCAAACTCACTCCCCAGCACACCATCGGGGAAGCCGGGTAGATTATCCAGCTTCTCGGTGGCCGCGGCCTGACCGCCAAAAGCAGCACGCTCAATCACCAGTGTATCAATGCCCTCACGCGCGGTATAGAGCGCGGCCGTCAAACCAGCCGGCCCGCCGCCGACGATGACCAGCGGATAGTGATTACGGCTCGCTGTCGTCTTTAACCCCAACTTGGCCGCCAGTTGTGCATTGCTTGGCTCGGTCAAGGAAGAGCCATCGGCAAAGACAATGGTTGGAATAATGCGTTTGCCCCCATTGGTGTCGATGACAAACTGCTCACCCTCTGGGTCCTGCTCAATATCCACCCACTCATAGGGAATCTGATGTTCGCCCAGAAATTGCTTGCTGCGCCGGCAATCCGGACACCAATAAGCGCCATAAACTGTAATTTGTGCGTCTGCCATTGGTTTCCTCCTCTTTGTAGTATTCGTGTAATGGGTGATTGGGTGATTGGGTGATTGGTGATTGAACGTTCGACGTGGGCGCCGATGAAGTTGGCGAGGCCGCTGTCGTAAACACCCAATCACCAATCACCCAATTACCAATCACCCAATCACCTAAGTATATTCAACCGACCCGATTCAAGATTCTACACTATACCCAAAGCCATGTTATAACTGTAAGCGATTTTGCATCGACGGAGAAGATGTCCGCGTATGTGGGCGGCAAACTGAAATTGCACCATTTTTCAGAGCGAAAAAGCGCAATTACAGCCGCAAACCTATATGAGCCAAGATGTTTGGAGAATAGCCTAATCTTATGTCTACCACGCCCTTTGTGACACTGCTGGTTTTACTCTTGCTCATTGCCTTGCCGGTGATCGGCTTTTTTCTCTACCTGTATTGGTGGTCGATCCAGCGCAGCAATCCCCAACAGGAGGGGCAGATCAAGGTGGCTGGCTTTGCCGCGCCGGTGGAAATCCTGCGCGACCAGCATGGTGTGCCCCATATTTATGCCCAGTCACGCGCCGACCTCTTCCGCGCCCAGGGCTTTGTCCATGCGCAAGATCGTCTCTGGCAGATGGAACAGAACCGGCGTATTGCCCGTGGCGCGTTGGCCGAAGTCTTTGGTGAAGCCGCCCTGGACGCTGACCGCTTTAGTCGCATTATCGGATTTTGGCGCGCGGCCCAAGCCGAACTGGAGACGCTTGATGCGGAAACCCGCCAAAGCTTGGAGTGGTATGCCGAAGGAGTCAACGCCTACATCAACCACCGCCCCGGCCGGCTGGGGGGCGAGTTTAATCTGCTACGCGTGCCGCCGGCGTCCTGGACCCCCTTAGATACGCTGGGCTATACCAAGGTCATGGCCTGGAGTCTTAGCCTTAATTGGGAGAGTGAGTTGATTCGTCTGCGTCTGTTGCAGCAGCTTGACCCAGTGATGGCCACCGCGTTGGACCCCAGCTATCCAGCCGCCGGCGCCATTATTTTGGAGGGCGTGGGCGGCGCCGAGGTAGAGCGTCTCCAGCAGACCGCCGATCGCTTGCTCGACCAATATGAGCAGCTCAAGGGATGGCTGGGCGTGGCGGCTGCTGGCCAGGGCAGCAACAGTTGGGTGCTGGCGCCCAACAGCAGCCTCAACCGACGCCCGATCCTCTGTAACGACCCGCACCTGGCGGTGCAGATGCCTGGCCCCTGGTATGAAGTACATCTGGACGCGCCGGACTTTGCCGTCAGCGGCGTTTCCCTGCCCGGCGCGCCGGGCGTGGTCATTGGTCATAATGAACAGATCGCCTGGGGCATTACCAATGCCTTGGTCGATGTACAAGATCTCTATCTCGAACGGCCCCATCCAGATGATCCTGACCGCTTTGCCTATAACGATGAGTGGGAAACAGCCACGATCATTGAAGAGGTAATTCAGGTGCGGCGCGGCAAGGCGTACACCGAGCGCGTTGTCATTACCCGGCATGGTCCCCTGATCAATGGCCTGCTGAACGCGGCAGGGGAGGCCGGCGCCGTACCGCTGGCGCTGCGCTGGACCGGTCATGCGCCGGGCCACAATGTACGCGCCCTGCTTGCTGTGAACCAGGCCACCACCTGGGAAGAGTTCACTGCCGCGCTGGAAGATTGGAGCGCACCGCCCCAAAATATGACCTTTGCCGACAGCCGCGGCAATATTGGCTATCTCCTGGCCGGCAAGATCCCGCACCGCACCCAGAATCTGGGGGTGCTGCCGGTCCCTGGCTGGTGTGACGACTATGAGTGGCAAACGTATATTGCACCGGCAGAACTGCCCCGTCTCTATAACCCGCCAGCCGGCAAGATTGTGACGGCCAACAACCGCATCGTCGGCGACGATTACCCTTACTTTTTGGGAATCGAGTTTGACCCCGGCTGGCGGGCGGCGCGCATTGAGGATCTGCTGCTGCGCAAAGAGCGCCACACCATCCGCGACATGGAAGAGATGCAACTGGACACCCACAGCAAATTGGCCGAAGCCTTTACCCCCTGGTTCACCCTCGTCAACAGCGAGGATCCATGGGAGAAGACAGCACTGACAACGCTGCGCAAGTGGAATTTCCGCATGGACCCCGACAGCGTGGCGGCGTTGATCTATCATCACATGCTGATCAACCTGTTGGAGATGGTCTTTGGCGATAAGATTGGGTCGGTTAAGGACGCCTACTTTGGCATTAGCAGCACGCCGCTGCTGTTAGGCTGTGGCTTTTTGTGGCGCGCCGAAACGCGTCTGCTGGAAATTCTTAATGAGTATAACGAATCCTATTGGTATGTGGAAGCGGCCACCGGGCGGCAGCGCGACCGGGAGACACTGCTGCAAGAGGCGTTAACCCTCTCGGTGCGCCAGATCCGAGAAGCCGTAGGGGACAGCACCCGGCGCTGGGACTGGGGCCGCGCCCATCAGGTGCGCTATGTCCATCCCTTGGGCAGCGCCCGCCTCCTGAAGAATATCTACAATCGCGGCCCCATCCCTGTGGGCGGCGACAGCACCACGCCCAATGTCACCCGCCACGCCACTCAGCTACCGCTGGGGCTGGTGCAAGTCGCCGCCAGCTACCGCCAGATCTACGAAGTCGGCTCCTGGGACCGCGCCCAGACGGTGACCAACACCGGTCAATCCGGCCATCCCCTGCACCCCAACTACGACGACCAGATCATGCTCTGGCGCGAGGGCGTCTACCACAAGATGCCTTGGAGTCGGGAGGAAGTGGAGAAGGTGGCCGTGCAACGGTTAGTGGTGGAGCCGGAATAACAGGGCCGGTCGCGTCTTCCTGGGTCACGTGACCGAACAGCCACAAGCCTTCTTGTGCACCATAAGGTTATCCAATAGAATATCCCGTAGCGAGGTGAACATGCAACAGAACCACTAACCAGTCGACAACACTTTTGCAGTCCGCGGCTCACGTGGTGCGGTCCGTTTGAAAATCGGTCCACCGGGTGCATACCAGCCCGCCTTTTTGCGAACTGCGGGACTCACATCGCTGGTGTGCACCTGAACCAGTGCCTGTGCTGCGATCGGGTTTGTGTGTACATACTGGCCGACAACCTCAATGGCCATCGCGCGCACATGCGCATCGCGATCTTCGTGGAGCAGACGAAGCGCTTCGGGCAATATTGTAGCCTCCTCGGGGCGGCATGCACCTTCTTTACACCGGTCACAGGCCAACGTGTGCAAGGTCGTTTGTCGAACCCCAGGATCTGGATCATGCAGCATACTGACCAGCTCAGGCAGTGCTTCGGCCACCAAGAAATGATCGAGGAACGCACAGCAATAATGCCGGACTAATGGACTTTCGTGTTGCAATCCTGCCTGGGCAATGGGAACGCCATCAAACCCCAGTGCCAGCAACTGGCGATAGGCCGCGGCAGCGCGGTGGGGGACCGAGAGATGGTGTAGGAGCATTTGATCGTGTTTCATGAATAGTTGCTTCCTGCCATATCCATTGCTTCAAGGTCGTCTGCCAGCGCCGAGCTGCGTTTCACTAGGGCAAAGCCGATGGGCATACGCTCTTGTTGAATCAGGAAGGGATAACGCTGTGGCTCTTCCCAATAGGCAGCCAATGTCTCGGGACGGCTAAAGCGTCCATCGGCGCCAATGGGTTGGGTCTCATTTGCGCCGCCGTCCTGAGCCCCCCAACGAAGGCGCAAATAATTAGGTTCTGTAACACTATTTGTTCATGTGGCGCTTGCGCCGGCACCACACTCGTCATCCGGTTGCCCTGTGCTCACTGATACACTGGTCCTGTCATGCTTCGCTTGAGTATAGCAAGAAAGCCCTCGCGACACATTACCCACGGCAGCGTGAGAAGCGGAATGGCCAGCGAACGGCGCATTCGGTGGGAGGAGCCAGGGTGCCATCAGTGCCAAGCTGCAATGCAATGGCAGATCAGAACACCACGCTGCGCGGCCAGCGCCTGCGGAGACAATAACAGCCAGTACCAACGAGCTACCCAGCGGGCCGACAACACCAAAACGCGCTAGGAAAGCTGGCCAGCACCAGGGGAATGTTCGGCAATTGGCCCCTCCAGCACCATAAGTTTAGGTAACACCAGACTCAACTGCTTTCAACGTCACCTGGCTCAAACAGTTTTATCGATGACTTTCCTGAAGTGAGTGGTTCTGATCTGATTGGAGGTGTGCTTCCATGTAAGCACGAAGGAGATCATTGATTTGCGTTTGATAGCCTGCGCCTTGTGCTCGAAACCAAACCAATACATCTTCTTCTACACGCAATGTGAATTGTACTTTTTTCGGCCGTGACTTTAAGCCGTGTCGTACAATAGCTTTTGCAAACATCTCAGGTGTTAGCTCCAGACTATCACTGAAATCAATCTCATCATCAGCCATTGCATCAATTCGATCCCAGTCAGTAGCCGAGTTGTTTATAGTAGGATTGTTCTTCATAATTAGTCGCTTTTCGCATGGAAATTAAGACGAATGACGTCTACCGTTTCAGTGTGGATGATGAGAACAATACGCCCGTAAAGAGACCCAAGAGTCGCAAAACGTTCTTCTCCACATTCGTAACGGGTATCTTCAACGGTAACGATCTCACCGGCGAAAACACTTTCTGCATCCCGGAAATCAAAACCATGTTTCTTCAAGTTACTTTGACGTTTGTTCTCATCCCACGTGAATCTCATTGCGAAAGTGTAACTACAAAATGTCGGTATGTCAGGTGTAACTGTTTTATACTCACGAGCAACACAGAAAGTATCATTTTACTCCTGTACAAAATGATACTTTCTGGCGCTCGTCGGTATAAGTTCCAAGTCACCAGCAACAGCCTGTGCGCTGCCAAACTAAAAGCTAACTGGCGAGCGATGAAAGCACCTAAACAGCAAAGACGAAATTGCCTAGCTGAAGGAAACAAGTCCAGATCAACCCCAAGTAAAGCGAGTCCAGGGCAACGTATGTTCGGTCTGCTGTTGCTTAGAGGACGCAAAATCGGCCCGCTATTCCGCTGTCCAAGGGTCGGGCAGTTGGGCATCGGCCGGTTCCCCGATTTTAAGGAATACCTGTTCTGGGCCAGCAGGGGTAAAGGTGGCAAGTAACTTCGCTGGTGCACTGCCATTCTTGATGGCATGCACTGTCCCGTGTGGGATATGCACAAAATCACCGCTTGATACCTGAAACGTTTGTTCGGCATGGGCTTTGAATGATGGAGAAACTAACACTTAAGCAAATGCCGGACTTGCGAACAACTCTGCCGGATGAAAACTCAAGTATTCGCGTACTTCTAGTTGCATGCGGTCAATCTCTGCCAAAAAGCCTGATGTAGAGGCATGATAGTTGGCTGGGTTCTTCTCTACCTGCCGTAAATAGGCTAGTTGTCGCTGAAATCGTTCAATCCGTTCAAGGGTTGTTTGCAATTCTTGGTCGTTTGCAATCATTATTCTTCTCCTACAATCTCAATAATCCCGCATAACTCCCGATTGCGTTTGATCTGCCAATGCTCAATCGTAGCTTGCTCCCCGTCCAACGCCGCAAGCCGTCTGATCCAGAATAAGCTACAGCCAAAATGTGTTTGGGCCGTGCCATGATCAAATAACAAACGCATTTCGCCAGTAAGTTGGTCAAAGTCAAACGAATTTTCCATCAAGATAAACACATCTACATCGTTTGGTTCCATTTTGTCGGTGATAAAAGAACCAAAGACGATAAAGCGGGCGACATGACCCGTTCCTACTGCCAGTTTTATAGATACGTTCTAAACGAAGTGCCAACACTTAGCGTTTTGCCGGCGTTGTACCGAATCGTTCAATTATCTCACGCAAAGTAGCATAGTGAATGCCCGGCGGCAAATCCCCCTGGTCATTCAAATCTGGTAAAGCCACTATCACTCCTTGCGTTTTTATCGATGTGTCAAAGTTATCATCGTACTGGTACAGTTACTTTGATATTATAACAAAAAAGTTGGGCTTATCCTACCCAACTTTGCTTCTACTATTGAGTTCCTCAATCCCCTCTTCTAACAGACCGTGTAGCTCCTGTTTTTTCACTGGCCTTGGCCAACGGCTCATTTGGGGATTAGCACACTATCGGTCAGTCAGCCATTCATATACAACCAAATTCGCAGGATCTTCTCTTGCGCCACCGATCAACCGAAACTTACATTTGGTGGCAATTCCTCTTGATGCCTCATTGGCTGTACCGGTGATAATGATCAATCGTTTCAAGTTGGTTTCCTGTAATACATAGGCTTGCAACAAGCGTAATGCTTTTGTACCGATACCTTTGCTTCGATAGTGAGGCTGGAACAGATGGTAGCCGATCATCGCTTCGGCTGATTGTTGACCAATATCGTGCAAATAGATTTGGCCGACTATTTCACCACCATCATATACAGAAAAGTAATGTACATCTTTGTCGTTTTGTGCCCACGCGAGACCACCATGCAATTCTTCCGCTACATCCTCAGATGGTACGATTTGGCGGAGCGCGGGAACATCGGGTTCACCTATCCGAACACTTCCTTCGCTATATATTGATCCGCTATATAGAGTCATTAATTTCCCTTGTCCCGAGCAGTAAGTGAGGTCACTTAACCTGACAATTGATTTCTGCTCAACCACTGAGTTTGGCTAGCCCAGTATTAGCGTTGCCGAAACGTGTAACCCACTTTGGGCGGCGAACGCCACATTCACTCGCCCAGCGGCTGCGGCGCGGATCACGTCCTAGAAGGAGTTACTTTGCGCGGGCGACCAACTTCCAAATCGCGCGTGGGTAGCTGGGTCGATGTGGAATGAATGTTGGCTGGCGGGTTTCAGCTATGCAAATAGCAATTGCTACCAAGTTGGTTGCCGCGTCCATTCCCCATGTTAAGCGGCTAATCGCTCTTCGATCCGCCGACGGACAATCATCAACTCATCTCTGTCAAACTGCTCCAATGCAGATACAAACACCGAAAGCGGAATCTGCAAGCGAACTACCGGCTCTACTTGCGATTGATTACGCTGCAATAGCGCTGCAATCTGCTGTGCATCTTCCCACACCTCGGCTGCGCTCATCAATTTTGCATTTGGTTCATGTACTGATTGTTGTTCCATCATTACCTCCGACCTTGTTTCGCCATCTCGTAGACCTGTTGAATGAACGCCGCACCATAATGCGTCCCCTGTGATCGACATGTCTCTAATCGTGCTTTCAACGCTTCCGCAGAAATCAATCCTATTTGTACAGCCAAGAGCAAAACCCCTGGAAAGCCGGAAAGTTTAACCCCATGTTGTCTTGCAATTGCGCGTGCTGCCAGTTCATCCAATAGCAACAAGTTCCCCTGATATTCTTTGCGTTGAGCAACAACAATCACTTGGGCTTCGCCAAGATGATTTTCGGCCACAGGATCGTTCGTGTCCGGGTGTTGTGCGATTTGTTGGGCAATCGATTGCGCCGCTTGCTCTTCTTCGGTCGTGAGCTGTACGATCACCAACTTAGAACCTGCTGCCTGAACTGCATCTGCCCAGCCGTGTCTGATCAATTCCGCACGACAAACGGCTGAAATCCGCACCTCCACAAAAATATCTGTTAGCATCGCAAAACTGTTTGACTGAAATACGGAAATCAACGGCCCAGTGTTGCTAATGGCGATTGTATCACCAGATTGGTGACCTATAGACTGTTTCTGCGTCATCTAGCTGTATCCCTCAAAATTCTCATTTTGTATAATGTATTGTACCCGAAACAATCGGCTGCAACAAGCAACGTTTGTCACCTGCTATTTGTTGGTCAATCTACTTTCATCAATCAGTATGTGACCAAAGAAAAAGAAAGCCCGTTCCTGCGAACGGGCTGTTGCGTTTATAAGCAGTTGGCGGCATGCTGCCTATCAAGCAGCATATCTCAACCCTTTTCAATCAAAAATAGATACTGATTGGCACTGTAGAAGTACTCCCCCGTTTCATTAAGTCGTGACAAATCAGCTTCCCATTTCTGTACATCTTCTACTGTGATACCATGTCGCCCAGCGATAAATTGTCCAGCCAATTTGGTAATGCCCATGACGTAAGGTTCAATTTTAGTGGTCATCATGATGATGCCATCGACATTTTTTACTGTGAAACCTGCATCTTTCAACATTGGCAGCAGGTGACGCGGCAAATGCGGCTGCGCAAAATGCTCCTTGAGTACTTCTTGGAATTTCGCCATACGCACTGTATCGGTTGCATGCCAAACTTGCGTTCCCCAATCTGTATCAGCAATTACTGCGCGACCTTTTGGTTTGAGCACACGGTGAAGTTCAGATAAAGCCAGTGGGATATCATCTACATAGTCATAGACCTGTACGGCAATTGCAGCATCAAAGTTCTCATCGGCATAAGGCAACTGCTTGGCGTCTCCCACTTGAAGATTAATTTGCGGTTTTTCATCACAGATTGCTGATGCGATGTCCAACATGCTTTGGCTAAAATCGATTCCTTCCACTTTCCCCTGGGGGCCGACAATATCCGCCAGCTCTGACGAAAAGTAGCCTGGTCCAAAGCCTATATCAAGCACATGTTCCCCTGCCTTCAGATTGAGAACATCCATTGTAGCTTTGCGTCTGGCGGCTATGTTAGGTGCTTTGTAAATGACCGCATACTGTTTCACCGCAGTTTGGTCAAACCGATGATCATCACTCATTGCTTTTCTCCTTGTTTTGAGTCGACTATCTTGGTTCTAGGATAGCCAGCCAACGAAGTAAGCGATAAGCGGCGGCGAAAAGAGAAAACACCAGTAACCCCGGATAATGAGCCGCCGTTTATCGCTTGTTGAACAAAGCCGGGTTGCAAGAAACAGGTTGTCTATGGAATTTAAGGCGCCAGATGATGTAACGGTAACTAACGTGAAAGGTTGTTAATTAAGGCCATTGTATCCTCAAAGGCAGGAAAAAGCAACCCCCTATTTTGAAAATAGCTTGGAAAGTAGGCGGTCAACGCGAAGTGGTAGGTCTGCGGGTTGCGGAAGCGGCGCAGCAAGCGGGCGCCAAACGCGTCAAAAAGAAGGGCAGCAGTGACGCCCTTCTCTTGACCCGCATTCTGGTCTAGCAGCCCACCTATGTCGTCTCGTTTGTCCTAGGGTGGACAGCGGCTACATGGTCGGATGAGCTGGACGCAATGCATGGACTGACCGCACTTTGGGCAAGGCCGCACAGTCTCATTGGCGTTGAGCGTCAAGGAAGCAGATGCTGCCGTCTGCTCTGCTGGTGACTGACGCGGGTCAGCCGCCAGCAGTTCGCGGGCGAGTGCTAAGCGATGGCGCTGACCCGCGGCATAAAAACCGTAATAACGTACTTTCACAAAGCCTTGGGGTAAGACATGCTGTAAAAAGCGACGCATAAACTGGAAAACGGGCAACGTAACGTAAACGTGGCGTTTGGTCTTGTTCTCCTGATACCAAAAAATAACCGCGTCATTTTCCAAGTTCACAATCCGACTGTTGCTGATACCGACGCGGAACACATAATCCGCGAGGTATTCGACGGCTCTGGCGCCATAGCCGACCGGTTTGCTGTGCACGACCCACGGCTGACGCCAACTGTTAGCAGGCGCCTGGGAATAGAGACCAGCTTGCTTTAACCCATCTCTGAACTTGGCGCAGAAGAGAATCGCCAGCGGTTCAACGCGAACAAAGAAATGGTTATGGACAGGCAACCAGCGATCATTGACAAAGTCCAAATCACCCGCCGGTACGAGGAAATGGACATGGGGGTGAAAGCGCAAGTCACGTGTCCAAGTGTGCAGCACACCCACCATCCCAATTTGTCCGCCGACAAACCTGGGATCCGCAGCGAGGGCTTGCAGCGCTTCCGCCGCCGCACGAAAAAGCAGATTGTAGACGGTTTGCTGGTGACCAAAAGCGACTGGCCGCAATTCCTCCGGTAGTGTAAAGGTGACCAGAAAATAGGGCACAGGCAAGAGCAAGATCTGCTGCGCTGCTAGCCAAGCCGCGGCTTTGTCCGTTTGACATTGGTTACAATGGCGATTTCTGCACGAGTGATAGCTGTAGACTATCTCGCCACAGGCTTCACATTGATACACATGACCACCCAGCGCCTCAGCGCCCAGAGGGCTCCCGCAGTTTTTAATGCACCACATCACGCGCAAGTGGCTGGGCAGCAGTTCGTCTTGATAGGCTGCGCGGTAAGCCGGTCCATATTGGCGGAAGATCTCCGCCAACGTTACCATGGTTCACTTGAGACCACAGCACTATTCTGTTCCGGTTCAACCACGCTCATCAGCGGCGCCATCAGCCGGTCAATGGTTTCACTGGCCACCGTTTCGGCATGGCGTGTCAGATGAGTATAAATTGCAGTCGTGGAGAGCGATTCATGGCCGAGATAAGTCTGAATCAACCGCAGATTTACACCGGCTTCTAACAAGTGGGTCGGGGGCCCTCTGGGCGAGGAGTGACGTAGCGTATGGGGTGTTGTGTTTTTGGCAAATGAAAAAGTCAACGGTTGGCAATCGAAAAAGTCAACAGTTTGGTTAATTGGTAATCATTCAGGCAACATCTTAAACATTTTTGAAAAATCTCTATTTTTTGTCTCGCACTGTCACATTATCAAAGGCAATTGTAGTATTAGGACCATATGCTCCGCTGTCCCAAGCGAGAAGTCCAACCTGATTCCCATAGCTTTGTTCTATTGGAAAACTTTCAGTAGCCTTACCATCAATATAAAATGTATATAGCCCCTTCGATGCTTCAAGCCCCAACGTTCTAGTTGGGCTGCTGACATGTAATAAAGTATCACCACCTACAGGGGTCTCAAACTTTACAGAACCACTATCCAAAAAAGCAACATAGTTTCCAGAACCACAGTTGGCACCAATCACAAAACCGTTATAATTCCCTCCAGCTTCACCCATAACAAGTCCTGTATTAGAGTCACAGAAGTGTCCCTCAAGCAACGAAACCTGAGCTTGTATATAAAAATTATCATCAATTTCTAAGGTTGGGTACTGGGATCCAAATAGCCTTATAACTATTGGGAGAAATAACCAACCTACTTTGAGAAATTCGAATTGCACTATTACTATCTGAACCAAGTGCCCATTCACTGTCGTTTGAATCAAATTTGTCTGTAAAAGAAAGAATTGTAACTGTAGATGGTCGCGATTGAGCTAACGGTGTACCAGTAGTTGCATCAGGGTCAGACCGATTAAGTGTCGGGTAGGGAGTGTAGGTAGGGTACAGTGTGTCAGTGGGGTAAGGTGTAACTTCTTGCCTGATCACAACTTCCACTATGCGAGTCACTTCTACCGTGATAAGCCGTGTCATCTCTATTGCTACGGAATTATATGTTTCTGTACCTTGAAAAACCGGAGTAGGTATGGTACCTGAGCTAATTATGTCAGCATTATTTTGAAAGGGATTCAAGGCATTGATGTTGGCGAAAAAATTATTGTTAGCAGATATTACAACGAGTGCAAGAACAAAAATAATTAATGCAATCAATATTGTTAGGCTATGGCTTGCACTAAATCTGTAGTGTTTGAATTATGTGCATGTTGCTTGGAATCCTTTGAACTGTCACGCCCGATGAAGGAGCCACCATTAGTATCTACATCTTTGCCAACATAAGTACCGCCGCCAGTATTGGTTTTATTATCTGACATCTTCACCCGTCACTTATCATTCAATTACAATGCTGCGCCGAACGCACGCGTGTGCTGCCGGGCGTGTGCGGACCGATCACGTTATTAACGAAACAACGTCCAAGCGGGCCGAAAACATTGAAAACGAGCGCTGAGCAGCCCGGTCAGCACCACGCAATGTTCGGCAAAGCACTGTGTTGTGGTATATATCCCGCTGGGCCACATTCGATTTCCTTGCCTCTTTATGTGGTGTTGTTAGAGATATTATACAAGGCGACACTGTGGTTGGGTAAACCTAAATCTCGTTGAAACGTGAGCCAAAAGGGAAAGTGAGCGGAACTAAATGTATCCAGCGTAATCACATCCTCAAACGGATATTACGCCACGTGACCGCGCACCACCCCCCATGTTTCGCGCCAGTAAAAATCTGGGTCTTTCCGCAAATAGTTTGGACTGTCTTTATCCAACAGTCTTCTCCATTGAGCAATGTCTTCTTCCGGTAGTTCCAGCCTAGTGGCTAAGTTTCCCCAGTATTCGAGCATTGTGTCAATGAATGCTTCGCTTGCGGAATCGAGCGGATGCATACGCTCACCGATAAAGGTCTTATATGTCACTGACTTGAGACCTACTCTGCGAAACCATCCTGGCAACATTGTGGTTCTTAAAGCACCTGCCGCTTGTTGAACATGGCTAATTCTTTCTAAAACTCTACGCAATAACAAGGGATGTAATGGGCCGAATTGGCGGCAACCATCAATGTCAGTATCTTTGATGACGATAAAACCGCCAGAGCGCGTAACTCTTTTCATTTCATTCAACGTTTGCATGAGTTCATCATCGCTTAGATACTGAGTGACATTTGCACACCAAACGAGGTCGAATTGATTGTCTTCGTAAGGAAGATCAACTACTGAACCTGACTTTGCAGTAACCGAACAATTGAATTGTCCTGCCTCTGCTCTTTGACCAATCATTTCTACATTTTTAGGGTCAAGATCAAGTGCGTCAATTTGGCCTTTTGGCCCAACAAGTTGTGACATTAATGGCAGATGGCTTCCACCGCCGGCACCAGCATCTAAAATTGACCATCCTGCTTGGATGCCCGCAGATTTAAGCATCGTCTCATATTCTTCACGCATACAGTCAAAATGTGCATCTAAATAACTTCCTTCTGCTAAACTATGGCCTGTTGAAGAACTGCTACTTGTATAAGGAACTTCCCCGCTGTTGGTCACTTTGGCCTCCTTTGAGTCTGTCTCACTGTCTGTTTTCCTCATTGATTTAGTTGAGTTGTCAGCGATTTGTCATATCTGGTAAACCACTAGTTGTGCTAAACCCTCTCCGTGAGAACACATGTCCCTACCTGAGCATTTCCAATATACAAAAGTACACTTGTCATCTGTCATGTTGTCAATCAGATTTTTGCGAGCCTTTCTCATGCATTTGGCCATCAATCTAAACGTGGCTCCTTCCACCCAAAATCAGACGTTGAGCGCATTGCTTTTTCTCGATCGCCATGTTCTCCATATTGAATTCACCGGTTACATTGACGCTGTGTGGACCAAACGTGACCAACGGGTGGCTGTGGTTCTCACCAAAGCCGAAGTGCAGCAAATGCTTGAGCAATATATTAGGCGCGCTGCCCACCGGCGAAGCCATTGTATTCGTCCAGGAACCACTCGGCTTGTTTGGTCATAAAGACGCTGATCTCTTCCCCCTTAAAAACAAACGAGCTGCGGAGTCCGCCCAGGTGAATGTCGGTGATGTAAACCTCCAGGTTGAAGGTCTGCTCATCAACCCAGGCGGCTGAGGCCAGACAGTCGTATTCACGGCCCGAGACCACGCCAATCTGCGCGCCAAAGTAGTTGCGTTGTGGGAACTTGCCGGTGAGCACACGCCCAATCCCGAAGTGCAGCACATTGTCGCCCTGTTCGTTGGTGTATTCCCACATGCCCTGATCGCCGTTCAAGGAGAGACGCATGCGCGTGATCCCCATGGGGTTCTCGGTCAACGCGTACCAGACGCCGTTGACTGTGGCGGCCACCGGTGCGTCAGGGCTGCCCGGGAACGGCAGGACGGCGAGTTGCTCGATCTGGGCGGCGAGCGCGGTGTGGGTGTTGCGATCCTCCGGCAGTGGTGCGTCGGCCAGGTGAGGGTAGATCTCCTCCCACATTACGTCGGGAATGGCGCTGCCCGCCGGCGCGCCTTGGGTGTCGGCGATGCAGGTAAAGAGGAACTCCTTGTCGGGAAAACAGAGGGCGTACTGACTGCCCATGCCGCGGAAGGAGAAGCCGTTCTCTTTTTCGCGCCAAATCTGATAGCCATAGCCACAGTTGCCCCGGATGGCGTTGTCGATTTGCTTGGCTGTCGCTGCACGTACATACGCCGCCGGCAGGACCTGTTCTGTACCCCACTGGCCGCCGTTCATACAGGCAAGGGCGACCTTGGCCAGATCGCGCAGCGTGCAGATGACCCCTGAACCGCCCCACGATCCACCCTCGGGCGTGCGGACGCACCAGGCGTCGGCAGAGAAGCCAATGCGGTCTAGAAAACGGGGGCGCATATAATCGAGAAAGGGCATGCCCGCCAGCCGCTCGACCGTGGCCGTGAGCACGACGGTGGCCGCGGTGTCGTAGGAGAAGATCGTGCCGGGCGGATGCGAGGGCGTCTGGTTGAAGAAGGTCCACACCCAGTCGGGATCGTTGCGGGTGTAGGAGGTGCTCGAATGGGCGGTCGCCATGGTCAGCAGGTCGCGGACAGTAGCGGTGGCCAGCCACGGATGCAGCATGGCCGGTAGCTTGTCCGGAAAGTGGTCAGCGACCCGATCGGCAAGGGTGAGTCGCCCTTCGTCAATCATCAGCCCGACCGCCAACGCGACGAAGCTTTTGCTGACCGAATACATGCGGTGTTTGCGCTCCGCTGACCACGGCGCCCAGTAGCCCTCCGCAGCAATGCGGTTGCGCCGCACCAGCAGGAAGCCATGCATGTTGATCCGCTCAGCGTCGATCCGCTGCAGAAAATTCAGGATCGCCTGGGACGGGATGCCCAGACTTTCCGGTGAGGACGCCGGTGTAAAGAGATTTTCACTGCTCATATCTACTCCTCTAGCTTTGCCTGTTAACGGATCCAATTGCTATAATCTAATTGTGTTTCCACGTTTCGTTCTCACGCTTGCCTGTGCACCGACTGGGCAGACGGCATCGGCCGCGAACCAGGGGTGGTCTGTGAGGACGTAGTCGAGGGTGTGACAGTTAGAGAGGGATGTCTAGGGTCCCATTGGGATCAGCTAAAGGAGATGTGACACCCCACGTGATCAAGTTCGTCGTGCCCGAGCCCATCCTCGTGCGTCTGCCATTCCTGCGGCGGAATCACTGTGCCCCAGTTGTAAACATTTCCCTTGGCATCGCGGTAAACCCAATGCACCAGTTCTCCCTTCGCGTTCATCAAGCCTAGGATCCCTTGCGTACCCGGGTCGGCGCCTGTTGTCAATGTAGCCCCCGGATAGACACACATCTCTCGAAGATAAAGGGTCAATGCTTCCGGGGTGAGAGCACATTGGTACTGATTTGAATTTGCTATCTTCTCCTGGTTGCGTACAGCTTCTTCTGCGCGCGGGATAAACCCAGCGACTCCCTTATCCATTGATGGGGACTTGAGAGCCTTGTTCAGTTTGTTCAGATCATTGATCAAGTCGCTACGGGAAACGGTCACATACTTGAGGAATGTAACTACCTCGGTCAGCAAGCCCAACCTGATTGTATTGGGGGTACTCCACTTGATTTTAGACTTAAGTCTCGGATCGGAATCGTAGAGGTGTGTGAGCGCTGACGTAAAACCACATATCCCCCAAGTTGCGTTGAATTCGCTTACTTTTTTACTGGGCATTGTCGTGCTCCTCCTTTGGTTGTTCACCAGAATGTGTGAAGGGAATCAAGCGCTGGTTGATGAAAGCAAGCAAGGCGCGCCCTTCAAATTAGTCAAACAGATTAGGACAGCGGCCAATCTGCTGCCATTGCGCTTCTCCAAGCTATAGAGATTCAGATAATCATTCGAGGTAGAGAAACCGGGTTTCTGCCAGAAACCCGGTTTCTTGGCATGGATCTTTTTCTGAACATCTATAGATACCGGCTACTTTGGGATACGTGAGTGGCGCGGGTAATATCGTCCTGCGCACATCACGTTTGTGCGGCATCATGCCACTGTTGCACATTCTTGGCAAATCTGCAAAGTTCGAATTCGATTGCCCTTGGCTGTCTCCATCTACACTCCCAATGTGAACCATACCCGTCACAAAGGGGGCGTCCCAAATGGGGGCGATAGAAGAGAGACTCAAGTTGACCTTGCTGGTGCTTCGCCCTATTTGTGGTACGCACCCCATCACAAAGTAAGCTCTAGCTCACAGCGGCAAAGCGTGGTATCATGTGTTACTGTTCTACGATGTCATCACAGCAAATATGACGAAGGTATAACATTAGCGGGATTGGCAAGGATCTAGTTCAAGTTGAGGTGAGCAATGAGCGATGTACAAAACAAAGAGACCCAGTGGCTAGCTGAGGATCTGGCCCGTGTAGAGGCGATGGCCAAGGAGTTGGAAGCGTATATTGTGGTCGGTGAGGTCTATCATACATTGGTTGCACCCGCCCCGCAGGGCAACCGCAAGATCACCATGTCCGGGGGCGACCTGTTGGCCCGGCTTAACCGACTGCGCACCCAACAGCGTCAACTTACACCCGAGCAACAAAGCCGCTTCACGCAAGTTGACGGCAGCGTCCAGCAAACGATCTATTCGCTCCGCACCCGCTTCCATGAACTGTTGCGGCGTGAACTCAAAGCGCGTAAGGATCAATTGGCATGGAATATGGATGTGCGCCGCAGTCGCAGTGAAGAGAAGGCCGACCCCGCCGAGGTGCAAAACCGGGAACATATTGCCGCCATCCAGGCTGAACTCAACCGGCCACTATAAAATAGGCGCAGATACGTCCGTATGGTGCGTGGCGAATCATTAATTATACGTCAGCCAATAAGGGGCGCGCGGGAAGCACCGGGTGGCGTAGGTGGCGAATTGACTCGCTATTCGCCACCCGCCACTCGCTACCTCTGTCCCACTGGTAGAGAATGTTACGGTATTTTGTTTGAAACTATGTTGTAATGAAGGGAGGACAATGAAGTTGCTATACTAAAGAGATGCTACTGAGATTAGTAGATTGGGTGATTGGTGTTCGCAAAGCGGGCGCTCCGCGCCGTTGAGCAGGGCCCTTGGGGTGCAAAATCACCAATCACCCAATCACTAATCACCCAATCGGCATCGCTCCCAAGTGATAGCACACTATACAATGGAGGCCAAAGATGCTCTCTACCGTTCAAGTTCCCATACGTTCGCGCGTGCCTGCTCCCGCTGGGCCGGCGCCTTTGCTCAAACTGCCTATCCTGCGACCGCCCCAAACGGACGGGCCCGCTCAATGCATAACACCCAACAATCTACAATCAGATCGGCGGCTGTCCGATTATCGCCTGACCCTCCTCAGCCGCCAGGTCAGCCGACTCGGCCAGCGGGAGGTGACCGCTGGTCGGGCCAAATTTGGCGTCTTCGGCGCCGGGAAAGAGGTGGCGCAGGTCGCGTTGGCCCATGCCTTTCAACCTGGCGATTTCCGCGCCGGCTACTATCGCGACCAAACCCTCATGTTCGCCTTGGGTTTGACGACCCCCGCTGCGTTTTTCGCCCAACTTTATGCGCATACCGCTGTCGATGCTGAACGAGCCAGCGGTGGGCGTTCTATGGTAGCCCACTTTGCCACCCGCTTGCTGGATGACAACGGCGCCTGGCGGCCCCAAGTGAATGATGCCCAATCTTCTGCCGATGTATCGCCCACGGCGGGTCAGATGCCACGGCTGGTGGGGTTGGCCTATGCCTCACGTCTCTATCGTGAGGTGGCCGCGCTACACCAATTTACCAACTTCTCCCATCATGGCGACGAAGTGGCCTTTGGCACCATCGGTAACGCCAGTTGCGCCCAGGGCATCTTCTGGGAAGCACTCAATGCCATCGGCGTGTTACAGGCGCCGGCGGTGATCTCCGTCTGGGATGATGCGTATGGGATTTCGGTGCCCAATCGCTATCAACTGATGGGCAGCGATCTCTTCACCTTGCTCGCCGGCTTCCGACGCCAGGCTGGCAGCACACAAGGGTTCAATCTCTATCAGGTGCGCGGGTGGGACTATCCGGCGCTGGTCGAGGTCTATGCAGAAGCCGCCGCGGACGCACGTCGTCACCATATCCCGGCCCTGATCCATGTGATCGAGATGACCCAGCCGCAAGGCCATTCGACCTCCGGCAGCCACACGCGCTATAAGTCGGATGAACGGCTGGCCTGGGAGGCGGACCACGACCCACTGCCACGGATGCGGGCCTGGTTGTTACAAGAAAAGGCAGCTACCGCGGCACAACTCACCCAGCTTGAGGTGGAAGCCAAAGCAGAAGCAGAGGCCGCACGTGACCACGCTTGGCAGGCTGCCATTACCCCCTTGCAAAACGAAGCGCACGAATTGGCTGCCCTGTTGCAAGCCATCGCTCCCCAAAGCGCCCATCAGGCCGACTTGCTGGCCTTGTGCGAACTGCTGCACCACGATGAGCATCCCCCGTTGCGCAAAGAACTGCTGCAGACGGCGCGCCAGGCGCTCCTTTACCTGCACCAAGAGCCCCATACGTTGCGCCAACCACTGGTCACCTGGCAACAGCACCAACTTGCCACCAACCGCAAGCGTTACAACTCCCATCTCTACAGCGAATCCCCACAGTCGCCGCTCCAACTTGTCCCGACTCCGCCCCGTTATGGGGATTCGCCCCAAGCGGTGCGTGGTTTTGAGTTGTTGCAAGCCAATTTTGCTGCGCTCCTGGCGCGTGAGCCGCGCCTCTTTATTTTTGGTGAAGATGTGGGGCAATTGGGTGATGTCAATCAAGGAGTCGCCGGGTTGCAGGCTAAATTTGGCCCGTTGCGGGTGACTGACACCGGCATCCGTGAGGCGACCATTATTGGCCAGGCAATTGGCATGGCGCTGCGTGGTTTGCGCCCCATTGCCGAGATTCAATATATTGACTACATCCTCTATGCGCTGCCTGCCCTGGCCGATGACCTGGCAACGCTGCACTGGCGCACGCGCGGCGGCCAAAAAGCGCCGGTCATTGTACGCACGCGCGGCCATCGGCTTGAGGGGATCTGGCACTCCGGTTCGCCCTTGGGCGCGCTCTTGCATCTGCTGCGCGGTGTGCATCTCCTGGTTCCCCGGAATATGACCCAAGCCGCCGGATTTTATAACACCCTGTTACAAGGCGATGATCCGGCCATTGTCGTCGAAGTGCTGAATGGCTATCGACTACGCGAGCCCATGCCCGAGAATCTGGGAGAACTTACCGTGCCCTTAGGCGTGCCAGAGGTATTGCGGCCAGGCGCCGACTTGACGCTAGTTACCTATGGCGCCTGTTGCCGGATTGCGTTGGAGGCAGCGACGCTGTTGGAGCAGTTGGATATTGATGTCGAAGTCATGGATGTCCAGTCGCTGCTGCCCTTTGACCGCTCGCAGCGGGTGGTTGAATCGCTGCGGAAGACCAGCCGTGTGATCTTTCTGGACGAAGATATGCCTGGCGGCGCCACCGGCTATATGCTGCAACAGGTGTTGGAGGTGCAGGATGGCTATCACTGGCTCGACTCACCGCCACGCACCGTGACCGCCCAACCCCATCGTCCGGCCTATGGCACCGACGGTGATTATTTTTCCAAGCCCAATGTCGAGGATGTCATTGCGGCAGCCTATGCCTTAATGCACGAGAGCGACCCGCAGCATTATCCGGCATGGTAGCTGTGAAATTAGGGAAATGCAGCGGTACAGACGCGGATCTAGATCGCGCGGATTAAAGCAGCGCTACCTGGATCCGCGTCTGTAAATGGCCCCCATTATCTTAACGGGACATTGTCGAACTTACTCTTCTACCAAAAAAGCGGCTTCCAGCGGCTGGTTCTGGGGCCAAAGCCAGGCGCTGGCCTGGTCTAGAGAGTCAGCCGCTTTGCAGGAGAAGGTTTTGTAACCGGCAACCGCAAAGGTCCCAAATGCCGCGACGCCGGCGCTGGCTTGCTCGGCCGTCCAACTGTAGCCGGCGCCGGCAGCCTCTAGCGTCGCATAGTAGCCTTGGGCCGCGGTGGCCCCGACTGCGGTTGCGCTGCGGCTGAGTTGCGCCGCGGTCCAGGCATAGCTGTGGCTGGCCAACTCTTGCACAGAGTGAAGACCGGCCCACCCCGCCGCCGTGACATTGTGCGCGCTGTCTATCACCGTCTCCACTGTCCATTCATAACCGTGGCTGGCCAAGGTTTGAGAGGCCTGATAGCCACGGGCGGCATAGACGACGGTGTTGGAGGTGAGATCCTTGACGGTCATGAAAAGGGATTGGACTCGCGCTGCCTGTTGCGCCGTGACCGCTACAGCCTCATTCATAAGGGCACGCAAGGGCGCCAGGGTAAAGCGCTGCTCACTGGCATGTTGCCAGGCCGCCAGCGGCGCCGTCGCCTGGCCAGTGGTGGCTACATAGGTGCGCCCAAGGTCACCGCTAAAGGGGACGAAGGCTTCTAGGGCCAGCGCGCCGTCAAAGAGGCGGTCGGGCAAGACGCTGGAACGGGTCAGGCCGCTGAGTAGCACCCCCTCATGGTTGATCTGCAATGAGCCGGTGACGAGCAAAGGCGAGGCATCGGTCTGGAACCAGTTGCGGATAAAGCGTTTTTCCAGGGTATAGAGTCCATCCAGCCGCAGATAGGCCGCGCTCCAATCATAGCCCATACGCCCCGACAGGTGCAGGTTGATCGCTTCGCTGGCCAGTTCAAAGGGTAGGCCGGTCTGCTCGGTCAGAAATTCGTTGAGCGTCAGTAGTTCATCGAGCAGAGCAATGGTAAGGTTGCCATCCACCCAAAAATCGAGTGCGTGGGGCGCAAAGAGCAAGGTCAGATATTGGCCGCGGGTGACCGGCGTTGCGACCGCGTGGAGAGTTTCGCGCTGGATGGCGCCTGTGGCGTCGGTCTGCACACCGGCGCCCAAACGGAGAAAGAGATAGTGTTGAGCAGCCTCCAGCGGCAGATTCAGCTGGGTTAAGTTGCGGCCGGCTTCCCAGCCAAGGTTGGCGACGGCCAATGCATGTTTACCTTCGCTGTTGTCGTTTCCCACCAATGTTGGCCAGGGCACTTCGGCTGTACCCTGTAGCCGTTCAAGCTGATTGCCATTGCCCAGTTCAAGGGTCAGGTCGGTGTTAAAGAGCGCGAGGGGACCCATCGGTGTCTCTATCGTTACATCATCGGTGATCTGGAGCCCCGTTCCCGTAGGCAGCAGGTGAATCTTATCTTGCAGGAAGGTCAACAGCAGTGTCGCGCCAGCGGCCACAGGTTGAGGAATGCTGACCCCCGCCTCTTTGATTTGGAAGGTGCAACGACCGGCGGCACAGTGAATGCCATAGGCTGCCATGTCAGTGGGCGTGGTGGTGGGATTCTCTGTAGCCGGTGCGACGGCCAGGGCCACAGCAGGCGTCTGGCAGAACAACAGACCCAACACCAACAGTATAGGTGTGATCGTGCGGAAGCGTCGCATCAGTTACCTCACTTTCGTATTTATAGATAAAGCACTACATCCTCACCCTCTTGCGCTACTCGATAGGTCTTGACGCGCAATTTGGGGTCATAGAGCGCTTGCCCTGTTTTAATGTCAAACTCCCATTGGTGCCAGGGACATTTGAGGATCTCCCCCTCCCGTTCATGACCAACGGCAGTGCCACCCTCGGAAACCACCAATGGCCGCACGCGTCCTCTGCAAAGCGGCCCCGCCCGATGCGGACAGTAGTTGCGCAGGGCATAGTAGCTGCCCCCCAGATTAAAGATGCCGATTTCTTGTTTGTTTACTGTCACAATTTTACGCTGTCCCGGCGCCAACTCCTCTGTGGTGGCGACCACATGTCGGCGCTCCCGTTGACTCGCCATTGTCGTTCCTTTCACGCGTTCACTACATGTACTATTACTATGTACTATTACTTTAAGTACAGTGTCAACTAAATTTTTTGACATTTAGTCATTCTGAGGAGCGTTGTTTGCGACGAAGAATCTTGTGTTGTATACGAAGCCAGGATTCTTCGCTCGATAACGCCCTCGCTCAGAATGACACTCATCCTTATCTCAAAAAACTTAATTTACGGTGTAGTAAGATCAAAAGAGAAAATAAGGAGTTAAGGTGACAGTCACTGACCGTGCGTCAGTTTGTCAAATGGAGTCGTCAAAATCAGTGACTGTCACCTTGTGTCGCTAGTTCATTCTTTAAGCCAGACGCGCACCATAGAGATTTTTCGCATTCTCGTACATGACTTTATTGCGAAACTTTGGGTCGGCTCCGGCCAGGAAGGTGCTTGGTTCATCCCAATCCCAATGGGGATAGTCACTGGCAAAGACCAACACCTCGTCGGCCCACATCCAGCGGAGGAAGGTATCCAGATCTGCTTTGGTGGGCACGTTGGGCAGCGGTTGCGAGCCAAAGCGGATGTTGTTGCGCAGATAGTCGCTGGGTAGCTTCTTGACCCACGGTGTATAGTCGCGCAAACCCTTCCAGTCGCCATCCATGTGCCACATGAGCCCCGGCACCCAAAAGACATCGTGCTCAATAAAGAGGAACTTGAAGTTAGGATACTTCTCAAAGACGCCCTCACAGATCAGACTCGCCGTGTGAGCCATTGCAATTTGGGGCCGCGCCATGCGCATTTCCAGGTAATAGGTCGGGAAGCCGGCCGCGGTGGGTGGCGCTGAAACGCCCGCCCCCTCGGCGCCAAAGTGTACACAGAGGGGCAGACCATGATGCTCACAGGCTGCGTAGATGGGATGGTAGAAACGGTTGCCAAAAGGCATACGCGCGCCGGCCGGCATCATCACCTGGACAAAGGCGGGGTTATCGGCCCGCCGTTCGATTTCCGCCACCGCCAGTTGCGGATCCAGGGGCGCAATATGGATGGAAGCGCGGAAGCGGTCATCGGCAGCTAGCCAATGTTCGGCCGTCCAGGCGTTGAAGGCGCTACAGTAGGCGGCGGCATAGTCGGCGTCGGGATGCACTGCGGCAGAGTAGGGGCCACCAGTGAGGACCGCAACGGTCAGGTCATACTTGTCCAGGTGCCGTTCAATGGCCACCTCCGGATCGGTAGATGGGTTAATGTCTTTGCCGTCCCACAAATCATGGCGAGCGCCGTGGCCGGGCATATTGGTGTAGCCGATCCCTGGCATCATGGCGCCAAAATCTTTAATATATTCAGTGTAGTGACGGGGCAGATAAGGAAAGAGCGCCTCTTGGTTGGGCATATTATGGTGCACATCACAATCGATGACACGGGTTTTGTGGGCCGCCCCATTACGGGCAACTTTTGCAGTCGGCGCTTCTGCCACGCTGGTCATTTCACTCATGATTCCTCCCAAAGAAAGATCTGTAAATCTCACTATAAAGCGTTATACAAGTTACTAAGGTAGAAGGAATTATACCGCAAAATGGTGTGGATGCAACCTAGGTAAGCGTGAGGGCGGAGGGGAGATGTTGGCTATTTCTGTAACAAGGCCGGTATCTGCGCAGATACCGGCCTTGTCTGGGTTACATGACGAGTGCACTTTCGCGCAGACCAATCCGCACACGGACACAGCCGTTGTCGGGTTCGACATCAATGCCGGTCCAGGTGACGTAGCAGTTGAGTTGGCGTTCAATCTGGCTGGCCAGACGCGGGTAAGCCAGTTCGATCCAACGGTCTAACATGCGCGTCACCACGTTGCGGCCAGCTTCGGTCTGCGCCATGCTCTTTTCGCGCGCCGTCAGTGCGTTGTGGATCTCGACAGTTAACAGATCGGTGCGCAATTTGGCCTCTGGGGTTTGCCCCGGTTCGTCACGCAGGCGCTTCCACTCGGCCAGAAAGAGTTGGGCAATCTCAGGTAAAAAGTTTTGCGCAAGGGCATTCTCAACTGCTACAGTCATTGTCCATCCTCCCAAAAACAATTAGGATCCGTGTTAATAATTAACGGTTAACTATTTTCCATCATGTACATTGGGTTCTAGAGAGCCGACGACCCAAGTAACTAATTGTTAAAAAGGCAAAAACATTGCGTTAAAGGATAGCAGGCTGGAATTTCAAATGAGTTACAAAAGCTGATAACGATAGTAGTGGTCCTTATGACCGGAACCGCGCCCGTAGTACCCCCAGGCAGGGAAGTTAAAGTCACAGGTGATGGCATGGGGCTGCTGCAAGGTAGCTTGGAGAAAATCAGCTAGGTCTGTGATGCCATAGAGGTTGACTTGGTACCCCCATGCCAACAGTTGCTCAGACAGGCGACGTGTCTCGGCTTGGCGCCAATTTAGGGAGAAGCGATTCAGCCCGTCGTCGGCAAGGCGTGCTACTTCAGTGCGCAAACGTTCGGGCTGATCGACCCACTGTCGCAGAAACCCGACCGGCGCCTGGATCACCGCTCCCGGATAGCGCGCGGCCAGCGTGCGCTGCCAACTTTTGTCAAGAATGCGCAGGTCACCATTAAACCAGAGCCGTTCGGCAGGAAAGGCATAGTGTTCCACCTGGGTCAATGCCTGCTCAATCCAGAGGCCGCCTATCTTGAAATCTAATTTGAGGGCTTTATCCCATTTGGCCAGGGCAGCCACTGCGTCCGACAGGCGTAGCCAGCTTTCTCCCTCTGTACAAGGGCGTTCGGCAAAGGTGTCATGGCGCAGGATCAACTGCTCCCCGGTTGGATCCAGGTTGACATCCAACTCGGCCCAGCGAATGGTGGAACTGAGAAATTGACGCAAATTGATCTCGTCGTTGACCCCATGCCAGACCAACTCCAGCGCCGGCGGCAACATCGCTTGGGTCACCAAGGCGTCTAGCGCATAGCGATCGCCCTGGGCGACACCCTCCGGTAACAAGGTCAACGGCGAAAGAAAGATGGTGTCGGCGTGGAGCAAGAGGATCTCCCGGTCAGGATCGGCGGCAGCGATGGTGGCTAGATTGTTGGGTTCATTGTCTACAAAGGCAACCACCCGATAACCGCGCCGCCGGCAATCTTCCAGCCCAACCAGCTTGTAGGCAGCTACCCCTTCTTCCCAATCGTCGGGACGCATGTAGAGCAGATCATTGGTAAAGCGCACTCCTTGTGTCTGCCCCAGCCGGTTCAACGACTCCAGGGTGGCCGCACGTAGCACTTCCTGACGCCCCGTATTTAGGCAAACGGTCGTCTGTGGCTGTAGCTGAAACCAGCGAATCACGTCCATGACACCATCAAAGGCATAGTGAGAGGAAGCAATCGTCTCGCTGCTCCAGTAGCGCGCCAAATACCACGCTTCGACCTCGGCGCGCGCCGCTGCCGGCAAACCCAAGCGCGTCAAAAATTCGTCAATAACATTTTCATGGACATCAATCGCATCCAGGGTGAGTTCACGAAAGTAGGCTGTGCCATGTTCCCGGTCATAACGCCGTAACAGGTAGAGCATCATGTGGCGCAAATCTAAGAGGGTGCCGTCAATATCAAAGATCACCATCAGTTCGTCGTCAGGATAGCGACAACGCATAGTGGTGTAATGGGTGGCGAGACGCGCCAGCCAATGGGTCATAGTAAGAACTCCTATTCGTTCAATGGTATATTGTTCAGCTTACGTTCCTGTTATGCCAACAGTGTACCATTGAACGAGCCGGAGCATCACATTGTCAGGTTGGCGCGATGGTTCATGGCGCAGCCAAATCTTCTTCAATCCGACCATCGCGCATTCTGACCACGCGCTTGGCAAAGGCCATCACGCGCGGGTCATGAGTGGCAAAGACAAAGGCTGTCCCCGTCGCCTCGTTGAGCCGTTGCATAATCGTCATGGCCTGTTCGCCGTTGGCGGTGTCCAGATTGGCCGTTGGCTCATCAGCCAGCACCATCAGTGGGCGGGGCGCCAAGGCGCGGGCAATCGCCACCCGTTGTTGCTCGCCGCCGCTCATTTGGTCCGGGCGATGTTTGGCCCGGTCGGCCAATCCCACCGCCTCCAACATTTCCAGGACGCGGGCATGACGCTCTTTGCTCGCCACACCATTTAAGAGTAGCGGCAATTCCACATTTTCATAGGCATTCAAAACCGGCACCAGCGCAAAGAATTGGAAGATAAAGCCAATGACCTCCCTGCGCATGTCCGCCCGTTGGTTGGCGCTAAATTGCGTCACATCCTGGCCATTGATCTGCACACTGCCGCTGGTGGGCCGGTCCAGACAGCCCATCAACTGGAGCAACGTCGTTTTGCCCGAACCCGATGGTCCCACCAACGTGGTAAACTCTCCCGCTTCAATCGCTAGGTTTACACCGTCCAGCGCACGAGTCTCCACTTCACCGATGTTATAGCGTTTGATCGCATTTTCAACTTGAATCACTGCCATTGTTCGGCTCCTTTTATGTATACTAAGCTGCGCCATAAAGTAACATTTTGCACACGGGTGAAAATGTTACTTTGTGCTGCGGCGGAGTATAATTGGTGATTGGGTGATTGGTGATTGCACAGCAGACGTGCCGCGCCATTGAGCAGGGGGCATAATCCGCCATTGGTGATTTCGCCCGCTGCGCGATCACCTAATCAACCAATTGTATATGCATCACAATGAATGTAACGCCGTCACCGGCTCAAGGCGGGCGGCGAACCAGGCGGGATAGAGCGACGCCAGCAGCGTAATGATCAATGTCCAAAGTGCCAGGATGGCAAAGGTGCCGGGCACAAAGCGGGCATAGATCGTCGAGCGAAGGGCAATGTTGCTGGCCGCGGCGGCGGCATCCCCTAAGGAAAGCCCCACGGTAGCCAGATAGGCCACCGCGCCGGAGCCGAGGATCACACCGACAATGATGCCGCCCAGCCCCAAAATCGTCGCCTCAAAGAGAAACATCTGCATGATCTGGCCGCCCTTCATGCCTAGCGCGGCCAGAATCCCCATTTCGCGGATGCGTTCAAAGACGGCCATCAGCAGCGTGTTGGCAATAATCACCGCCACAATCAACATGACAATCGCGTCGAGAATCGTATAGAAGCTCATCGCGGTTGACATTGTCTCCAGAAACACCTGATTTAAGGTGCGCCAGGTCAAGGCGGTGACGCCAGGGCTCTGCAACGCGCTGGCCACCTGTTCCGCCTGATCCTGCTGTTGGAGCAGCATAATCACCGCGCTGGCGCGGTCGCCGGTGCGCGCAAAGGCTTGCGCCTTGGACAACGGCATAAAGACGGCGCCGTCATCATAGCGCGGGATGCCGGTGGAAAAGAGGCCACGAATGGTAAAGACGCCATCGTCGGCTGTACCATCGCCATCAATCACGGTCAGGCTCACATTGCGGTCCACCGCCAGCCCCAAGCTGTCGGCCAGCCGCTTGCCGATCAAGATGCCATTGCGGTCGTCGGGCGTTAAAAAGGCGCCGGCGACCATGGCTTGCTGGAATGGCGCATAGATGTCAGAAGTGGTGTCAATGCCAATCAGTTGGAGGTTGACCGATTCATCGCGCGTGTCGATCAGCGCACCCGCCCACAACACTGGCGCAGCCGCTTTGACGCCGCTCAGTGAACTAGCCTGTGCCGCTAGTTGGGTGGGGTTAGCCAGCAGATCTTGCCGTTGCAGGCTCACTTTGTCTTCTTCATAGGTGGCCGTGCGTAGCTGCACATGGCCGGTCTCTAGCCGAATCGTGTTCTGTAATGCATCCTCCGTCACGCCGGCAATGAAGCCATTGAGGAAGATGAGCAATGCTAGTCCCAATGCTACCGCAAGCAGGGTCAAAATGGTGCGGCGGCGATTACGCCCCAGGTCGCGAAAAGCGATTACCCACAATTTACTCCATGCCATCATAGACTCCTTGTTCGCTTTGCCTACACATGATGTAGCGCCTCGGCCGGTTCTTTGCGCGCGGCCTGCCAGGCCGGATAGAGTGACGCGATTGCTGCAATGACGGTCACAGTCAGACCACGGCTTACCGTGCCTGCTGTGGTGATAACGGGATAGAGGCGGCTGCCCATGAGCGCCGTAATCTCACCCATGCCGGAAGCAAAGGAAAAATCAATGCCGACCCGGCCAATCCAGCCAATGACCAGCGCCCCCAGCAGGCAGCCTAACACAGCGCCCACCGCACCAATCAGCGAGCCTTCTAATAGGAAGAGGGTCATGATCTGTCGCCCTTTCATGCCCAATGCCGCCAGCACTCCCATCTCGCGGGTGCGTTCAAAGACAGCCATCAGTTGCAGATTGAGAATGCCAATACAGGCAATCATCACCACAATCAAGCCAAAGATACTGCTGAAGATCTGCTTCTGATCCATGGTCTGGCGGATCTCCGGGCGCAATGTCTGCCAGGAATCAACCTCCGCACCCGGCAGCGCGGCTTGCAATGCCTGGAGTACCGCGCCTTCTTGTTCTACACTTTGCAGCGAAATGGCCACTTCCGTCACCTGATCGCGCAGGTTGTAGAGCACCTGGCCATCGGCCAGCGGAATAAAGACGGCGCGCTTTTCCGCCTCGGTCATGCCCAGATCATAAATACCAACCACCGTCATGGTATGCTGGCGGAGACTTTCGTTCTTGCTTTTGCCTAGCAGCTTAATGCGTTCACCGACCCCTACCTGCAAAAGATCGGCCAGTCCACGTCCAATAAAGATGGCGTCACCATCATCGTCGTGCAAATAGCGTCCCGCGGCCACATGCTCAGCCTGGATGCTAAGGGGTGCTTCCACCGAGGGCTCCACAGCGGTAATGGCCACGGGAAAAGTGCCTTCGCTGCTGCTCACCATTCCCCCCGTGTTGATGCGTTTGGTCGCCGCCACTACCTGGGGCAACGAGCGCGCGGCGGCAACCACGGCATCCGGATTGTCCAGCGGCAGCAGGGGCAACCGATTGGCCTTGAGCCGAAAACCGGGCGCATGGACCTGAATATTGCCGCCATACAGACGCACGGCATTGCCAAAGATTGCCTGATCGGAGCCTTTGATCATGCCGTCAAACAAGAGTAACAGGATGATGCCTAGCACAATTGCAACTACGGCAATGGCGGTGCGTCGCCAATTACGCCACATATTGCGCCAGGCCAATTGCAAGGATTTACCCATCTATCCACCTCTCTTTTGACTATGATTAAATGATTGAATGATTAAGTGATCGCTTTGCGATCATCAATGGCGCATAGCGCCCGCAAACCAAGCACCCAATCACCAATCCCCTAATCACCAATCTCATATAAACCACCGCCGTAGATCCGTCACGTCAAAGATTTGCAGGTCATCCTGCGCAACGCCCAGTAGACGCGCAATAGCGCGGCGGGCGACGGCGGCCTTGTGTTCAATGGTCGGCAACACAGCCTGGTCGCGTGCCGTGGTCAGGATCAGCAGCGCCGCAGTCTCGGCCAACGTGTGCACAATCGTCATGATAATTTCGCCAATGTCATCAGGATCGGGGGTCGTAAAGACTCCTTCATCCACTCCCTGGCGGATAACCGGCGTGAGCAAAGGAATCATAGCTCGGATCGAGGCAGCTTTTACCTTCTGACGAAAGATCATATTTTCCTCACGATAAAAGGTGTGTAGGATGCCCAGAAAGAACTCCTTATTTTCGACCTTCCAGCTCTCAATGGTGCGAAAGAGTTGTTGGAACTTGGTCAAAGCGTCACGGTCGGCCGCTTCTACAACGGGCGTGACGCTTTGAATCGTCTGTGCCAAGATACGTTCGATTAATTCGTCAAGTAGGTCAATTTTGGAGCCAAAGTAATGATAAAAGGTCCCCTTGGCAATGCCAACGACGTCTATGATCTCCTGAATCGAGGTCTGATCATACCCTTGCCGATAGAAAAGCTGTTGCGCCCTATCTAAAATTTCAGCGCGCCGCTCATCATGAGTTTTGACAATCTTGGCCACAGTAAAATGATTCCTTGCCGGCGAGTTTTTCGTCTATAACATGTTGCGATTGGGTAATAGACCGACCGTCGGTCGGTAACTGTTTTTATGATACTCCTTTGGAGCGATTTTGTCAACCATGATTTGCAACAACCCGCCGGCGAGTAGTCACTATGAACTATTTTGGAATTCTTCCTACACTCGCGTGCTATGCTCCAACGTATACTGAATTCTGTTCATCGTAACGATCTTGCGCCGCAGCACCTAGTATGCTTTTGCTCCTATAAAAAGTTTAACTTGTGGCGCTATTTAATAGGGGGCGGATCAGTACGGGATGGCTCAGTAGAAGAGTACAGATAATTATTTCAGGCCACGCCGATGTGGCGGGGACAAGCCAAGCGGACTAGTCTTGACTAATTATTCGCTGGTCTGTCCCCGCCACATCGGCTGAACAGTTACTAGTACAGAACTAACGGAACTTAATCCAGTGTCATACGCGCTGGGATTTTGGGCGCGAGTGGCAGACCCTGGATCATCTTTAATAAGGACTAATCGATTATGACTAGACAACTTCCATCGCTACTTACACCCACTCATAGGTTGCCATCAAAGTCATTGCCGCAGCGCATCCTCATTTGGATTACAGCGCTATTTGACCATAGCTGGCGTTCCTTGCACCGCAGTGGCCTCTTTGTACCGCTGACCTTTGCCGTAATCATGCTGTGGCGCAGGCCCTTTACCGATGCCGGCGACTTTGACTATGATGAAGGTATTAATTTGATGAAGAGTTTGCTCTATACGTTGGGCTATCGACTTTATGCCGACATCTGGAATGACCAACCTCCTTTGCTGACTGCGCTGCTCTCCTGGTGGTTTCGCGGTGTAGGCGCGTCAGTGGCGGCAGCGCGTGTTTTGATTGCACTCTTTTCGGCCGCACTTTTGTGGAGTTTTTATCTCGTTCTGCGGCGCTCGGTGACCCTCTTTGCCGCAGCCGTCGCGGTTACGCTCCTGATGCTCAGTGAATATTATCTGCGTTTGAGTGGCGCTGTCATGATTGGTTTGCCAGCATTGGCGCTGGCTATGGTGGCCGTTACGCTGCTTTTACAAGGTGACGGGCGCAAATGGTCGTTGATCGCATCGGCCCTTGTAATGGCTGCTGCCTGCCAGACCAAGCTCTTTGTGGCCGCCCTTTTCCCGGCGTTTGCGCTCTATTTTCTTGCAGAAGGCGCTACGGGCGCGGGCGCACCAACATGGCGGCAACGCTTGCGCCACATGACGAGTTGGTTTGCCATTGTTGCCGTGGCTTTCCTGGCGCAAGGTCTCTATTTTCAGTCCTTGAATGTTGATCTGTTGGTCAACAGCCACCTAACGGCGCAGGCGAGCAACCAGGCCACCGCGGTTGCCGATGGGATTAACTTTTTCACCAATTTCTACCAACAGCACGGTGTCTATCTGGTCATTGCGCTGATCGGCATAATCTATGCACTCCGCCAACGCCAACGGGCGGTGCTCTTTCCGCTGGCATGGTTTCTCACTGCCGTGGTGGGGCTGGCGTTACACCGTCCGCTTTGGTATCATCACGTCTTGCTCCTTACCATTCCGTTGTGTTGGCTCTGCGCCTTTGGCGTCGAAGCGTGGGTGCAGTTCCTCCTAAAGCTGATAGCTCAGCAACCTTGGTACACGGCGCCGGCGCGGGTAACGCTGCTCGCGACAAGCGCCGCCGCCGTGATTGCAGCTCTTCTTTTGCTGCCGAGCCCACTCTTTACAAGGCTAAGCGAACAGGCGAGCATTTACCGTCCACTCTATGTGTGGGAGGTGGTGCAGCAGTTGCAAGAGGATGAAAAGCAGCACCCCGGCTTTGTCTTTACCGACCGTCCCTTTTACGCCTTCAAGGCCGAACTGCCGGTAACGCCGGCCATGACCGTCATCAGCAGTAAGCGTTTCAAGTCTGGCCTGATTACCGAAGAGACCATGTTGGACGCCTTTACAGAGTACAAACCGGAGTATGTAATCTTACAACGCTTTACCAATGATTATGGCGACGCAGTGATGGGAGAGATAGACAGCGACTATGAATTGGTGCTGGAGATTGGCCCAGCACGCTACTATCAACGGCATGAGGAAAAGAAGAATTCTTTGCTAGACGACGCCAGTTAGCACTACGGTCGGCGTCTACGCCAACCGTAGTGTAGACGCCGACCCATTTGTACGCGCCCTGGACACTGGGTGCGTCCCATTTTCGGGGGCGCTCTGGCAGAGAAATTTGGAAGACTCGACTCTGCCCCGAAAATGTGGTACGCACTCCTGGACACTTACCGAGTTGTAAGAAAGGGCGATTTATGCTATAAATGGTTTATGAAGATTGAGGAAACCTTACTCTGCCTCTGCGCACGCCAAGAGCTAGGCGCAGTGGAGATGGAACGTGTCGCGGCGCTCTGCCGACACGCGGCCGTAGACTGGGATCTGCTCTTTGCAACCTCTGTTGAACACCTCGTTGCTCCGTTAGTCTATCATAGCCTGCAACACTGTGCTGAGGGTGCTGGGCTCTCTGTATCGGCGGTCACGCTACAACGGTTTAAGGCTGCGGCGGTTGAGAATAGCATCCATGATAAGCTGCGGCGGCAAAAGGTGCTAGCCGCATTGGATTATCTACACGCTCAGCGCATTCCTGTAATGCTGGTCAAAGGCATCGCCCTAAGTGCGTTAGTCTATCAGCAGCCATGGTATACCAGCCCCGAAGATGTGGACCTATTACTGGGCATTCCCCGTGCCAAGGTGACGCCGGCGCAGCGCACCATGCTGGCTAGCTATGAGCAATATGGTATCGAATGCGATGCCTTTGCCCACCACGATCTGACTATGAATGACGTGTTGCCGGTGGACTTTCAGCGCATCTGGTGCGACGCTCAGCCGCTTGGCTACATGGGACGTACGGTCTATGTCATGGCGCCGGAGGATCTGCTGATTACCCTCTGTATCAACAGTGCGCGCAAGCGCTTTTTCCGCCTCAAAGCGCTCTGTGACATTGCCGAGACCCTGCGCACCTATCCCAATCTCGACTGGGCGTGCACCCTGGCCAAAGTCCTTGACTATGATGTGGCGCTGATTGTCTACACGGCGCTCTATGTAGTGCAACATTGTCTTGGCGTGGATCTGCCTGCCCAGCTCTGGCGCGAACTGCGGGTGAACCCACTGCACGCCGCCTTTCTCCGCCTTCTGTGCCGGCGCATGTCCTTGACCGCCTCGTCGGATTTGCGTAGTGACGGGGGCGGTAAGTTTCTCGGCCGCCGCGTAACGTCATCGGCCATCCTGCGTTATGCAACCCTACGCCCATATCAGATCGGCCGGCAACTTCGCTTTATGGCACAGACGCGCAACGGCGAATATGAATTCTGGGATGGAGTGTAAGCGCACCCGTGATCCGCCAAGCCACAGTCGTGATCCCCACCTATAACCGGGCCGCGTCGTTGCAACGGGTCCTGGCCGCTTTGGCGTGCCAATCGTTGCCTGACTCGGGTTTTGGCTTTGAGGTTGTTGTCGTCTCCGATGGCTCGCAGGATGGGACCATCGCCACCCTGGCCACGCTAGAGACTCCCTTCTCACTCCGCTGCATTGAACAGGAGCATGCCGGCCCCAGCGCTGCGCGTAATCGCGGTATTGCCGCAGCAACCGGTGAGCTGATTCTCTTTTTAGATGACGATGTCGCGCCCCATGCCGACTGGATTACAGCCCATCTCCAGGCCCATGCCCAAGCGACTGCGCCTGTCGCCGTGATTGGCCCCATGTGGTCGCCGCCCGCTGCGCGTTTACAGCCGTGGGTGGCGTGGGAACAGGCGCAGTTGCATGCGAAGTATGCGCGTATGCGCGCCGGTCATCTACAGCCCAATCCCCATCAGTTTTATACAGGCAATGCCTCGGTGTTGCGCACCCAGTTGCTGGCGGCGGGAGGCTTTGACACAACCATCCGGCGTATGGAGGATGTGGAGTTGGCTTACCGCTTGGCTGCACAAGAGGTCGGCTTTGTCTTTGCACCGCAAGCCTACGGCTATCACTATGCTCACCGCAGCTATGGCGCCTGGCTTGCCATTCCCTATACCTATGGACAAAATAGTGTGTGGTGGGCAAAGGAGAAGGGACGCGCGGATCTGCTGGCAACTGTCTTGAGGAGCTACGCCCACTTGCATCCGTTGCAACAGCGCATGTTGCGGCTTGCCCTGGATCGTCCCGCTATGAGCAAGGGGCTGCTGTTGACGTTACAGACCATTGCCCTGCTGGCCCATCAGTGTCGGTTGACTGATCTAGCCAATCGGGCCTTTAGCGGCATCTACAATTTACGCCGTTATCAAGGGATGGCCGATGCTCTGGGCGGGCGCGCCAGCTTCTTGGCCGCTGTGGCCGCAAGCGGCATTGATGGCAGTGCTCAGTATAACTGCGCCTGAGCACTGTGGCCGTTCCTGGACAAAAGCTGAGTATCATCAATTTGCCGCCGCCAGGAGGTTGCATAAAGACCATTCTGGGCCAGCAACTCGTGATGACTGCCACTCTCCACAATCTGGCCGGCCTGCATGACAAAGATGAGGTCGGCGCGCATGGCGGTGGTAAAGCGATGGGTAATGATGATGGCCGTGCGTTGGTACACCAGTGCTCGAAAGCGGTCGAGCCACTCGGCCTCTGCCCACGAATCCATCGCGCTGGTGGGCTCGTCGAGCAGAATCAGATCGGTTTGACGCAGGAAGGCCCGGGCCAGGGCAACCCGCTGCCATTCTCCGCCGCTAAGCCCCGTACCATCAACAAACCACTTGCCCAATAATGTGGCATAGCCTTGGGGCAACCCCATAATAATCTCATGGACGCCGGCGGCACGCGCCGCCTCTTCCACGGCCGCAGGATCGAGGCTCTGGCTTGTCTGGCCCACTGCAATATTTTCGGCGGCGGTGGCATGGTAAGGGACCGGGGTCTGAAACATGACGGAGAGATTATCGCGCAGCTCGCGGGTGGCAAGCTGACGCAGATCAACGTCATCCAAGGTGATGCTGCCCGCAACGGGATCATAGAAACGGCAGAGTAGTTTCACCAATGTGCTCTTGCCTGCGCCATTTTCGCCCACAATCGCCACCGTGCGTCCGGCGGGAATGGTGAGCGTAAAGTTTTGTAGGGCGGGACGTGTACTGCCGGGATAGCAGAAGGTGACATTTTCAAAATGGATGCCCTGTTGCAGCGGTTGGGGCAGCGAACGCGGTCGTGATGGTTCAATGACCTGGGGCTGTAGATCGAGGAACTCGAATAGGTTGCCCAGGAACAACATGTGCCGGTAGATGCGCCCCACACTGCCTAGTAGCGCATGTAACAGGGATTGCCCCTGGCTAAACGCCTGATAGAGCAGCGCCAAATCACCCAACGTGTAGCGCGCCTGGCTGGCGCGCCAGAGCACCCACAGCGCAATCAGCGCCGAGAGTAACAAGCCCCAAACGCCGGCCAGAAATTGCGCCCAATGTTGACGGCGGGCAATGGCGATACGTCCTTCGCGTAGTGACTTGCGCACGGCCTGATAGGCTGTGCTGTAGTAGGGCCCTAGATTAAAGAGACGCACTTCGGCAGCCGAATCTTCCAAGGTGAGCACGGTGTCATAATATTTGGCCCAGCGTTGCTGAACGGTGGCCGCTTCCCACCAGCGGTGCAAAAGGGCGTGATTGCGCAAAATGACCAAAAAGGCCGGCAGGGTGCTGGCGCCAAGCGCCAACGGCAGCCACCACCCATAGGGGAGCAGGAGAAAACTCATGCCCACAAAGGTGATGGCGTTTTCTAGCAGCGTCCCAATACTTTCCAGCAATTCTAACGGCAGGTAGAGTGCATCATCGCGCGCCCGCTGCAGCTGGTCATGAAAGTCTGGCGTCTCATAAAAGGCGAGATCCACATTGGCCGACCGCTGATGGATCAGGACCGCGAGATGATCACTGACGTGTTCAGCCAGCACGATCCGAACCCAGGAGAGACCATTTTCGATGATCAGACGTAGCAAGGCAAGGAGTGCCATCAACAGCGCCGGCCAGAGGATCGCTTGCAAGCTGCTCCAACTGCTTTGGGACAGAGCGCCGCTGACCTCATCCACCAGTAACCGCGTCAGATAGACCAGGCCGGCCGGCAGAAAACCCTGCGCAGCTAAAAGAAGCAGCCACACCAAACCCCACGCTCCGGCAGCTTGCCAGACCAGGTGTAGTGCGCGCGGGACGAATTTCAAATGGGCAAGTGTCTGCTTGAAGTGCTTTAACACATTCAGTACCTATGTTGTTGCGCCTAATGTGGATCCAACGCAATCAATGTACGCACCAGATGATAGTCACTGTCCAGAGATCGGTTGTTTCACAGCGTACTGGGCGGGCAGTGACTGGCACCTTGTATACTGGAGTGCTAACGTGCCGGCGTGTGCTGCAACAGCCTGGACGACCGCCGGTAACAGTTCCAAGGCGCTGGGGCGCATCAATGCAACAATGGGAATGCTTTGGGTCAGTTGCAGACAGTGGCTAAAGACCCTCTTGCGTTCGCTCGGAGCCAAAAAGTCGTTGCCAAAGCGCGCGCCATACCAGTCGGCTAGCAGGTCAAAAAAGGCATCTCTCGGCGCGCGCGGGGCAATTTCAATCTCTTCACCGCCGGTTAACACATAGATACAGCGCAATGGGCGCGCCTTGCCCGATGAATCTGCCGCAAGCATTTTTATCCGCTTTTCCTCTTCTGGGTGAACGCGTGGCAATGTTTCCGGCTGATCATCCAAGAGCGTGACCGCTTCTGGCCAGAGCTTTAGCTGTGGGAAGCCGACCCGCACATAGGGAGTTTTTTGCGCCAGATCAATGGCGGCAATGTCATCGGCTAGTAAGGGGTAGCCCTGCCCGTGCATTGCGGCCGCCATTGTTGATTTGCCGGCGCCCCACTCTCCCATAAACGCGACGGCATAATCACCAATGGCTACGACGCTGGCATGTAATGGCAGCAGATCGCGTTGTTGCAGCAACACGCCAAGCGCCGAGCCCAGAATATGGAGCCTGACCAATGCTTCATCTACCCCAGCCTCTGGTTGCACCGCAATCTCACAACCACCTGTAACGCGTGCGCGCCCAACTTCTGGCCAATAGAGGTAGATATCACCCGCGGGCGAGCGCAAAAAAGGACGTGCTACCGGGACGGCGTTGTTTGAATCTTCCAGAATCTGTCTTGCTGATTGGCGCGTCACCTCCGCCTGGGGTGAACAAAGATAAGCGGGAAAAGCAGTGGCGGCAGGCAGTGCATCTGCTGTCACCGTCCGTCGGATAGTGACATCTGGTACACCGGTAGCAGGCGTCAGCTCCGGTAGCATAAACTCAGAGTGGATCTTGAGACCAAATGCCTGGTAGAGCATTCTCGAAAAACTTCCTTCGCTTTGATTTAGCAACGATTATGGCATCGCCCTGTATAAACTTGAACAAGCACCCATCGCCCGTTTTGTCCCATCTCTTGAACGAAATTGTGACCTTTTCCCTCAACAAATAGAAAGTAAGATTTTTCGAGCCTTTGATGGACACTCTAAAGGCCGGTGGCATAACGCTGTAGATGATTGCGGCCTGATGACTCACTCAGTCTGCCGATAAAGACTGAATAGCGGATTGTTCACTACTGCCAAAACAGTGCGATGAGTGCTTAGATCAAGTTATGCGTACGGTATGCAAGTAACCCAGCCATCTTTGGGACCAAGCACACCCTATCTCTCTCTTAAATGATTAGATTGGCTTGACCCATCAACGGAGCGTGGCGTCTAGACGTAGCCCTTGCGTTAGCTACCGGTTCGACTGCTACCACCGGTGTTGCTGCCACCGCCGCCTGAGCGGCGGCGCCCGCCAAAGTCACGTTGGCCGCCGCCGCGACGTAATGTGATCTTCTCGACGGCTCCGTAGCGGTTTAACTTGGGTGCTGAATAGCGTTTTGTCATTTTGAGTCTCCTCTTAACTAGTTCAAGTTACGACCACAATCTCTCACTCTGGAGTGACTGGTAAAATCACTGCGCTACCACGTGCCCACCGGGCACCCGGGACGCAACTTGGGTTAACTATATTCCTTTACGGAATCTATCATAAAACTCAGCAATATCGGCTATCACTGTGTGAGTCAACCAATGGTCAGGGTATGTGACGTACTGGAACAAGTTGGTGCATCTTGCCACCGGGACTAAGCGCACGCAACCATGCTTCCAGGCACAACATTGTACTCATATAGCCACTAATACCATCACCCTCCATTAGACAATCGATCAATTTACGCTGGTTAACGTACCCACGCTCGGCAATATGAATTTGCGGTGCGCTTTGCAACCACGCTCTCACCTTGGCGGCGGATAGTGAATTGGCAATAGCCGGGTCAAAGTAGACTCCAATATTGTTACAGCGCACCGCATCCGGGATAATGTCGGCCATTGCCTCTCTATGATGAAGGCGTGATGCCGCAAATGGATGCTCCACGCCAGCCTCCCATTTCATTTCGGGTGGCAGGCGTAACAAAAACTCAAAGAGCCGTCGGTCGGTATAGGGGTAGCGATATTCCATAGCTACCGTCTGTGGTGCACCAATGATCGGCATCGGCGGAAGAAATTCAGCCAGCAAGCTGCGAATGGCAGGGGATGGGATGGGCCACTGGGTACTCTTGGCCTGGCGCACAGCCGCATCGCGTTCACCGAGCAGCTTGCTGAACTGCGGTTGAAAATAGTCAGGCAGCGCTGTTGGACGAGCATTGGCGCGCCGTTGGAGGAGTGGCGCCAATGCAAACCAAGGCAGAAAAGGCAACAGTCCATGATAGAAATAGTTGCGCAGCGCGCGGCGACGCGAAGTTCGCCAGTCCGTCAACAACCGTTGCACGGATTTCCCCCACAGTCCTCGCCGCAAAAGATCATAATGCACCAAGGGCGAACCGTCATTGAGCGCATCGCCCATTTCACCGGAAATTATAACGCGGCAGCCATGTTGATGGGCTATCTGGCACAGCTGTGTCTGCGCGGCGGTGGCCAATAACCGTTGCGGTTCTACAATGCTGCGCGGTTGCCACTGCTCTGTGAGACAGAGCGGCGCAAAGAGCGTGCTGGCGTCCAGCAGGTGGGCATGACAATGTTCAGTCGGTAACGACGCCAGCAGCGCTTCAATGCGGCTGCGTTCGTCGGTCTCCGGCACGCTCGCGAAAACTGCCGAAAGGGTGTGTAGTTCCCGATGGGCGGGATAGCTTTCCCTGGCTGCCAGCGCGACCAATGCCGTTGAATCTAACCCTCCGCTTAACTCCATGGCTACCGGCGTCTTGCTGCGTAGGCGGCTGCGGATAGCGTCTTGCAGCAACTGGCGATATTCGGCGCGTAGGTCGCTTGCACAGCCACGTGCAATCTTTTGTTCTGGCCAAGACCAAAACGATTGAATTCTAATCTCTCCATCCTGCGCTACCAGTGTATGTCCTGCCGGCAGCGCCTTAAAGTTGCGCAGCATGCCCAGATTCCAGCCCATAGTCCACTGGTAACTTGGCAGCAGAAACTCGGCAACTTGTTCTTCATCCACCACCAGCGGAATGGTGGGATCTTGCAAAATCTGTGTATGCTCACTGGCCAGCGCCAGCCGCTGTTGGTCGGCGTAGTAGTAGAGTGCACGCGCCCCGGCCAGATCGCGTGCTGCAAAGAGCAACTGTTCAGCTTCATCCCAAATGACAAAGGCATAGTCGCCTACCAAGTGTTGAACGCACTCCATTTTCCAGCAGTGATAAGCGGCAAGAATTAACTCGCCATCACTGGGCATGGGTGAGAGCAAATGAGGATCGATCCGTCGGTATAACTCTTCACGATTGTCCAGACGACAACTTGCGACAATGTGACAAGTTGAAGCTGTCGCGGGGACGCCGGCTTTATCTTCCGGCAGCGTGGTCAGATCTGCTTGAGCTAACCCAACGTGACCTTGGGTCCAGGCCCAAGCGCCATCGGGACAGCGGTGGCGGACCGTTTGGTTGGCCGCGGCCAAGATCTGTGGATCAACCGGCTTGTGATCCCACTGCACCAGGGCCATAATTGCCGTGCTCATGGTGCGGCTTGCCTCAGGGTCGGCAATCGTGTGTATTCAACCAGGTTGGGCAGGTTGCCGATTAAGATTGCACCTTGATGTTCAACCCAGGCATGGGCCTCGATTTGCCCATGTCGGCTGCGGAGAATGCCAATCTGCAAGCGGGTGCGGATGCCGCAGCGTGCCAGCACGAAGTGCAGTGCGTAAGCTTGAACCAGACAGGTCATCCCTGGTAAATGGCGGCCAACGGCGTTAATCGCCCAAACCCACTGATCCACTGTTGAAGTAGCAACTATGTGCGGTGATGGGTGGGGCGTAACGTTAGCGGCTGTGTGAGATGAAAAGAGACGATGAACGGTCAGAAAGGGCAAAAAACGTAAGCTTAATTTGATGCTGATGGTAAGGAGCGCTGTGCTCGTTAATAACCACCGCTCGGTGGACGAGAGCAGCAGAAATCTGGTTAGCTTGCTCATGCGTTCACGTAATGACTTTTATAAGATTTTCTTGTAAGAGTTCGTGGGCAAAGCTCAGCACATCAGCCTTACACTCTGATAAGGTGACACCATATTCTTTCTGAATTTCCATACAGAGTTCCTGAATGGGAACCGGCTGCTGAATTCGCTCCCAAATGTGCCTCCCAACGCCTTCCAGACCATAATATTGACCACTTTCGGCATTAAGCACAATGGTCTCGCCATCAAGATCAGACGCCACATGGTCGGGCGTCGCATGGATTACGGTTGTTAGTGTAAGTTTGTCTAAATCATTCATCGTAAAGTGATTCTACTAATATAACTTTAAATTGTAATGTGAAATTGGATATTTTTGGATGCCAAAAACTATCCATTCTACACTGTTTATCGGAATGTATTATAGTATTAAAGTAGTAGTATTGTGTCTTTCAATTTACTTACAATTGCTAGCTGTGAAAAAACGCGCAGGCAAGTCAGGCGCGTTTGTGTAGCACGTTCGGATGACGGCAAAAGCTTCAAAACTGCCGAGGTGAAAGCTCTACGTAAGCAAATTGTTAACAGGAAGCACGTACTAGTTCTTGACTGTCACCGGCGGACTCTTATTGTAATGTTTGGAGCGTTTGCACCAGAATTAAAAATATTAACTGATTAAAATGAAACTTAACGTTCCGGGGTCAATTTTCCTGAGAGGGGCTACAGGATGTCTTAGCCCTGCCCTAATACGATATTCAGTTCTAGCTACCGTAGGGTTTTCGTATCAGCGGGGATCCGCCCTGCGAGGAATCACGGGGCTACGAACAGCGCCCGATCGGGCGCCCCCTGGGTGCGGGCTAAGCCACCTGTCGTTGGCCCGATTTTATCGGGCGCTGTTGTCTAGCAAGGGGGCTTCATCCCCTTGCGTACAGCGACAGTTCAAAACCCTACGATAGCTAGTACTCAGTTCAAAATGCACTCCGGAGTTTTGTAGAAATTAGAGACTAGAGACCAGTCTCTAATCTCCAGTCTCTAATCTCCAGTCTCTAATGTCGGGTTTTCATTTTGATTTCAGTATCAAATGCGGATGAAGAACCCTAAAATGGACGTTGATAGAGATAAACAGCGTTAACCGTATATAACTCTTCATCGCTGAACTCTTGCAACTCGGCGCGCTCTACTGGTGTTAGGCGCGCCCCAAAGCGTGCTTTGGATTCAAATGGCTCCAGGATCTCTTGATAACCCGGTGTCAATTCACCAAAGAGTGCCCTCCAGTGGGCCAAACGCCATTCGTTCAGGTAGGCACTAGGGTTAAGCAGTGCTTGTGTGGAGGGACGAAGATGGCCCCAAAGGGGCAGGCTATCTTCTTCACCGGTAAAGGCCCTGATATCGTGGTGGCCGTTGTGTGACGTATAGAGGTGCAAGCTGAGGTAAAAGATGCCCCCTGGCTTGAGTAACTGAAGCACGTTGGCCAACGCCGTGCGCGGGTCCGGCAGATGCTCAAAGACTGACCAACTCATCACTACATCAAAAGTACCAAGGGGTGGCAAGGTGGCGCAGATGTTACCGTGCAACAGCTTGGGATCGCGAAAGCGCGTAACGCCCAGCCGTTGCGCCCAGGCTGCTTCGTTAGCGCGCCCAATGAGCAAGCGCCGACCCAAGGTTTTTGCCACCCGTCCGGCGCCATTTTTGCGCAACATTTGCAAATAGGCGCCCGGTGCAAATCCCTGGGGAATGATATCCAGGTCAATTCCAATTACTTCATTCTTCAAGCCAAAATAGCGCGCGCGCTCCAAACCCTGCCCCGGTCCAATCTCCAACATGCGGAGATTTTCCACCGGCTTTTGTAGCTGCGCAGCCATTCTGCATTCACTCTCTTGGATCAGATTCAACAAGAAATCCATGCCTTGATCAAGGGTCTGCCGACTTTGGAAGGCGTGGCGAATCTGGCGCAGAGAACGCTGCAGGCCAAACGACGCATAACTTTGGACAAACTGAGCTTTGGTCATCACTTTGGTCATCAATTGCGCCTTTCTCTTAAGAAACATGGCGTAGCAGCGGGAGCCCCCTGGGCGCGCCTCGGTCTTCTGTTTTTTACTGCCTGATTTGCCGCGCCCAATGGGCCCCGAACGATGGAGCTACTACTGACTAATCATAGGAAGATACAGAAAATTATCGGCAATCGGGTCGGAAGGGTCAGCTGGCTCGGACGGTTCATCCGGTGTAAAGCCAGGCGCAGCCGACGGTGCGGCTGTGCTGTTGACCTCTAGCTGATCCCAGTGAAAGCGTACGGTGTCGGCTGGGTGTTGGTTAACCATTGAGGCCAAATAGACATGGAGATTGCCGTTTACGAACGCGTCAGGCAGAGCCGGTAATCCGGTCTGCTCAAAATACTTAGTGCCATTCGCGTAGATGGTAAGCGATGTGCGGGTCAACTCAAGGCGGAAGCGATCCCGGCATTTCATATCGGGATCGCCATGCTTGCAAAAGCGAAAATAGGTGCCGTCACTGTAGCCGCCAAAGACAGTGTCACCCTCCACTTGAAAGAAAGAAATCTCCCAAACGCGGCCACCGTCACCGCTGCTGCGCTCATTGTCTCTCATTAATGCACAGATGGTGTGGCTCTCAAAGTGCAGCCGACACCCAACCGTCCATTGGTTAGGAAACATTTCATAGCCATAAAACATATCACTACGGGCATTTTCATTCGTATCAAGCGCATGATAGACGGGATGGTCGCCGGTGGAGACAATAATCTCACCCCAGGCGCCTGGCTCGTAGTCAGCAATACCTGCGGCAAAATCAGTGTCAACAACAAATTTGCCATTCTGAAAGGTAAAGGTGCGGTTGGGGCTCAGCATGGCGCCGCCCATCGCATTGTTGTCGTCGGCATGGCTCTGGGAATCAGAGGCAATATCGACCATCCAGTGGTTGGCATGTCGCCAGTGTACACTCTGATAGACATCCAGTGCATCAAAAATTCGGTAAGATGTCCCACTAAAATCGGCGAAGCTCAGATCGTGATCAAAGCTGTCGAACCAGCCATTGTCTGTATATGTGCTGGTATCGGCGCCGGTGTTGATAATAGAACAAAAGACGGGCGCCGGCTGTTCGGGCAAGGCGCCGGCCGGTGTTGCTTCGGGCCAACAAGCAACTGGCGTTGCCTGGGGTAAGGTCGACGCACTTGACAACTCACTGTTTGTTGCCTGTGTGACTGGGGCCATTGCCATGGGCACCACTTCCACTTTGGGGCTCGGTTCTCTCATTTCTCGATGTAGTGCGGGGTTGGTGGAAAATATGCTACGTGTGAAAAGCCATAGGACAAGAAGCGCGCTAAAGATCATCACGATGCGACTGGTGTGATTCATGGTGGATTTAACCTTTCGCCAAAGGGCCGAATACGGCTTCCTATAAAGGAAGAGCTTATTGAACTCACGTGGATCTTCGAGTGAAGTGCTCAGCCTCTCTCCTTACTGACGCACTTCTGCCTCTAGGCTAGTCCTTGTTGCGAAAGCCACTTTTACCGCGAAGGGCGCGCAGAACGCTAAGATTTTTCTCTGGTGACGCTTCGCTCGCTTGGCGGTCTTTGCGGTAGTTTAACGCATTTCGCAACAGAAACTAGGCTAAATGAGTTTCATCCTTACCTTTTTGACACCCAACTTTGGCGACCGGTGAGCAGACGGATCTATAGCTGTTTGACCAGCCGCCAATGGTTTTGATTTTCCTGTCGAGTATAACAAACTTCATCCATTAACTGGCGGGCAAGAAAGAGGCCATACCCCTCTTCTTGCGCTTGCGCTAAGTTTGGCTCCGGCGCATTCTTCACTTCAAAACCGACGCCGGTGTCATAAATATCGGCGCTAAAGAATCGATTTTGTGGGTTGGCGGCTAGGATCAGCTTGATTTCACCTGGCTGTTCATGATAGGCATGTTCGATTACGTTGTTGCATATTTCATGTATAGCCAACCGCAAACTGTAGCTTGTCTGCTCTACATCGGGCAGCGCATCCCAAGACGCCAACAAGGCTTGAATACAACTGCCAAGGATCTGGAGAAATTGATATTGGGCCGGAAACGTAAGTTGAATGCTAGCATTCTCTTGCATGATGACTCCGCATTGATTACCAAAGGCGCGATTACCGCAGATGAATAGGTTCTTCTTTTTACGATAGGCCGGTTTCGCGTAAACTTATTGACTGTCACTCTTCATGTAAGTGATAGTAACCGGACGATATCTCTACACATTTTACGGCGCTTCGTCAGGTAAAACAAATCGGAGTCAAAATTTAATTTGTTATACTCCTTTCATCACACACAACGTCTGGTCATCTTCATGGGACGGGTTAGGTGTAAAGCGATCTAACTCGGCGAAGATAGTTTGTGTAATTTCCAATGCCGGCGCTTCCCCCACCTGATCGACTAGTGCTAGCAACCGTTTATAGCCAAAGGGTTCTTCGCCATAATTTCCTGTTTCGACCAGACCGTCGGTGGCAATCACAAGCAGATCGCCAGGTTCCATCCGTAGGGTCTGCTCATGCCAGATCGGTGCGGACAAGACGCCGATGGGAGGATTAATTGCCTCAACCAGTCGCGCCCTCTGACTGCGTGGTCGATAGATGACCGGTGAATGGCCGGCGTTGGCATAGCAGAGGGAACGCTTGGTCGCATTAAATTCACCAACAAAAAGGGTGGCAAACATAGCTACCTGACTAAACTCATCGTACATGTCACTATTGATATAGGCCATAAGCGACTGGGGCGTCGGTGTCGCAAGAACATTTACCCCAGTGCGTACCACCTTGCGCAGCACAGCCATCAGCAGCGCCGCTGACATACCCTTGTTTGATACATCGCCTACGCCAACTACAAAGGAGTCGGGGGTGCGCCGGATAAAATCGTAATAATCGCCGCCCACTTCAAGTGCTTGACGAGATTCAGCAAAGATGTCAATACCCGGCAGTGTCGGCATAGTTTTGGGAAAAAAGCCGGCTTGTACCTGTTTGGCCGATTCCAACTCAGCCGTATATTGGGCCAATTGTGCAACGAGCATTGCCTCACGTAGTAATTGGCTCTGGCGTGCACTGTTATCGAACCCATCCACCCGGATTTCGGCAACGGTGCGGTTGCCAATACGGATGGGCGCCACCAGCTTGGCTGCCGCCGGCGACGCATCGAGCGGCCAACGGCTAACCAGTTGATCTTCGCTCCAAATGCTGACTGTTTTGGCGCCGGCTTCAAGCCAAGCTTGGGCCAAAGTATCAAGGTGGCCGTGCTGGGAGGCCAGAAGTGTTTGTAACATTGTGTTTCCCCTCTCAACGCTTGGAGTTTCTTGACCTCTACCCTACTCCGCAGCAGCACATAAGGTATTTTCCTAGTGAAAAATCTATCCTATATGGCACTGCTTTGTATCGTAGTGATCAGGGCAACCCTAGTCTCACGCACTTACGCGGGCAAATGAGTAAACTGCTTCCGCGCGCTGAACATAAATCTCCAGTGCCTGATCCAGGCGTGTAAGTTCTAAAATCATTCGTACTGGCTTCTGCGGACCACATAAGCGTAGATCTCCCCCGCGTTCGCGGCATTTCTTCATGCCTTGCACCAGCACTGCCAGTGCGCTTGAATCCATAAATGTGACCTGATTCAGATCGACAACCAGGTGAGCCGATTGGCGATTGATTACATTATCGAGTGCTTGACGCACTTGGGGACTTGTATAGGTGTCCACGTTGCCACTAAGTTCTACAACAGTAACGTCATCCATTGATAATAACTGTAAGTTCACGGTTGGCTTCCTCTAGCTACAAACAGGGGAATGATCAGTACCAAGATCGGTAATAATTTGTAATTGTGCGCATCCCTGTTATTGATTTTGATAGGTTTGTATCGTTAAGGTTACCATAGGATTGACGCACTGTTCCTGTCTGATTTTTGTCACATATGGCGCTACGTACTTTTCGGTTCCGCGCCACTCGTTTACGCCAAATGGTGGGGGTGCGCCGAAGCTGCCGCAGATCGTCTTGCCACCGATGCAGGGCGGCCTGGTAGGTATTGGCCATACAAAGTTCGTCGAAATCATCGTTGGCTGTAGTTTGGGTATACCAGAGACCGGTGAAACCGGCCTGATGGTCAAAGCACTTTTGTTGCCAGCTTTCGTTTAGTTGCGCAGCCTCTTCTTGCGTTAGCGGCTTAACGCCCACTAGTGCAATATCACCACGCCAGACATTCCACAATTCCGGCAGACGAAATAACTCTGTCTCTACCAGCCACTGTCCCAAAGGCGTATATTCATGGTCCGCTCGATAAGTTCGCAAATGAAATAAGGAAATAGATTCCATATTGATTACACCGGCTTTCTGCTCCGCTCTTGGACGCCTGCCCACCCGTGGCGCCCGCACAAAGATCGGGCTGCCGGCAGTTAGCCAACTGACTGTGGCCAAAACCAACAGGACCGGCGCCGCAATAATCAACAGTACAAAGGCAAGTGCCTTTTCTACATTGATGCGCAAGAGCGTACGCACAAGCCGCGGCGCGTTTTCGGCCAGGAGCAGCGGATCTGTAACCTGGACTGTAGCGCTTGATTCAATGTCAATCAGTTCGGTCTGGTTGACAATCCGCTGGTCAATATGGAGCAACTGCCCGATATAGCTGTTTTGACAGATCGTACTGTTGCTAATGGTCGCGCCATCGTCGATGATGGTGTGTTGACCAACGACAACATTGGGACCTAATTCGACGTCACGTCCAATGCGACAGCCATCGCCAATTAAGACAGGCGCCGTAATTTGGGCACTTGCGTCGATAACCGTGTTTTTGCCGATCCAAACTCCCGGTTGGATTTGGCGACCTTCCAACTTTGGCGCCCGTTTTGGCTGCGCATCGTTGCCACGAACGGCGCTGTGCAGAAGATCGCGCTGCGCCTTCTGCAGATCCTGGAGCGAGTGTAGCGGATTCCAGTAGCCCTCACCGACATAGCCATAGATCGGCTCTCCGGCAGTCAGCAGTGCCGGGAGTAGGTCTGTTAGACAATCATAAGCACTTTGCGCAGGGATATGCGCCAGCACGTCCGGTTCAAAGATATAGGCGCCTACTGCAGCATAGGCTTCACCATTTGTGCCGTCTGTGGCCGATGTGAGCAGCACACCATTGGCATCTAGATAGAGCGGTTGCACACCCAGCATGTATTCTGGCTGCACTTTGCTTAGGATCAGCGTGGCTTTGGCTTTGTGTTTCTTGTGAAAAGCCAACGCTTCATCGAGTGCAAAGTCAACGATGGCATCGGAGGGCAGGACGATGAACGGTTCCGCCATCTCGTCCGCCAATTGTTTAAGCGCGCCGGCTGTACCCACATGGGGCTGTAGCAAGCGATAGCTCAGTTGCGAATTCCAGCGTTGTCCATTCTCGAAATACCCCTCCAAGGTATGGTCGAGTCGATGCAGACCAACCACAATTTTGCGAAAACCATAGCGCGCCGCAAGCTCCACCGGATAGACCATCACCGGATGATTGGCAACGGGCAACATGGGCGATGTCACATCGTTGATTAAGGGGGATTGGCGATCCCCGGCGCTCGTAGCGAGGAGAAAAGCATACATCGGGTACTGTCCTTTGCACTACACTAACGATTCTAAGTGACCGTCTAAATATTACTTTCGTCTTCTGGTGGATTGTTTCCTGGCAAATCAGGAAGTTGTTTTTAGACAATTATGAAGTGCCAACAACTACTGCTGTTGTCTGTTCACCATTACTCAACCGCTCACAATCATAGAAACTTCTTTGCCTTCAAGCGGAATGGCTGCAATATTCAGTCGTCGTTGCCCGCGCCGTGCTTGTAATGCCTCTTCAACATCTGTACAAATATCAAAAAATTCCTCCAGCCGTAGCAACGCTAATACCCGCTGAATGGTCGGCGGGACATGGGCCAGCCACAGGTTGCCATCGGCCTCACGCGCTTGTTTCGTCAACGCCACCAGTGTCCCAATGGCGGAACTATCCAAAAACTCAGCTTGCGCCAGATTCACAATCAACCAGGGGGTGTCGCCCAGGGATTGGAACGCTTTTTCCGCAAACGGACGCTGATTGCTGCGATCCAAACGTCCCTGTACATTCAAAATGACTGTGTCCTTGACCAGCAACGTGTCGGACAAAGGTAGCACTGTTGGTGTTGTGGTGCGTTGGCGCATGGTCCACCACTGCCAGAGAAAGAAAGCGCCAAAGCCGATAAGGTCGGTGGCGTAGCGTTTCCATAGTCGTCTTGGCTCGCAGACCAGGCGATAAAGCCATTCTAGGCCGGTCTGCTGCATCCATCGGGGCGCTCGTTTGGTGACCCCAGCAATGAAATCAAAGGTGCCGCCTACCCCCATCATCACCGGCACACCCAGTTGGCGGGCATGATGATAGATCCACTTCTCCTGTTTGGGATTGCCAAAAGCGACCAGCAGAATGTCCGGCTTGGCTGCACGACATGCGGCAATGATCGCTGGGTCACCATTCTGCACTGCACTGGGTGAAGGCGCCGCAATGCCGGCAATGCGCAAATCCGGATATTGGGTCTGCAAAATTGTCGCAGCCTGTGCGGCTACCCCTGGCGCTGCCCCTAGAAAGTAGATTGAGTAGCCCTTTTCCGCAGCCCGTTGCGCCAAAGCCGGCACCATATCGGCGCCAGTTACACGATCTTGCAGAGGCACATCAAGCAGCCGTGCGCTCCAAACTAACGGCATACCGTCGGCCGTTGCCAAATCTGCTTCCTGCAAAATGCGCCGCAGTTCGGGATCATGCAGCGATTTGACCACAAAGTCGGCATTGATGGTGGCGATTTGATGGCCCTTGCCGGTCGCACGACCAATCGCAATGAAGGTTTCGATGCGGTCTAGCGCCTCTTCCATGTTGATGTCGTCTACTGGTGTTCCCAAAATTACAAGCAATTTACGCATCCCTTTTTCCTCCCTCATCGCAAATGGTGTACACCATTAAGGCGATCTTTGAATTGCTAAGGCTTGCCTTTGTGTCTCTTACCCCTCGTGTAAGTCGCACCTTGGCAGGCTGTCGTTAGTAAGCACCGCGCCCCAGCAACACCGTGGGTATGGTCTTGAGCAAAATCTTGATGTCATGGCGTAAGCTTTGGTCGGCAATGTACTCAAGATCCAACTCCACCCAGCGCTCAAAGCTCAGATCGCTGCGCCCGGAGACTTGCTGCAAACCTGTGAGTCCAGGCACGGCGTTTAGGCGACGTAGTTGCTCAAAGTGATATTGATCCACCTCTTGCGGCACCGGTGGCCGCGGCCCTACCAAACTCATATCGCCGCGCAAGATATTGAACAACTGTGGCAACTCATCAATGCTGGTTTTGCGAATGAAGGCGCCTACTCGGGTTATTCGTGGATCACGCTGCATCTTAAAGATAGGTCCGTCAACCTCGTTGCGATGTAACAGCTCTGATTTGCGTTGCTCCGCATCGACACACATAGAGCGAAACTTGTAACAGGTGAAGGGCCGTCCCCATTTGCCAATTCGCTTCTGTTGAAAGATGACGGGGCCAGGCGATTCGAACTTGATCGCAACGGCGGTTACGAGCATGAGTGGCCATAGCAGCAGCAGCGCCACGGACGCCATTGTGATGTCTAACATACGCTTGCCATAGCCGACAATCCGCACACGTAGCGCCCACAACACCAGGCGCCAGCGCAGACGCCAGGCCAACTGGGGGCTTTCATAGCGCCCTTGGGCCAATCGTTCCAAAACTTTTGCTGTCTTGATTGTCGCCGTGCCCGGTACGGGTTGTGGCGGCACTTCCGCAGCGCCATCGCGCGCCGTGCGCACCCAGCCTTGCTGCTCACGTTGTAAGAGCAAGCGCACGTAGAGCCAAACTTTCCAGATCATAAAGAGAGGTGCGTAAACAAGTTGCATGTAAAGCCTCATTGGGGCTTGTGTCAAAATCAGCCCCGCAGCCAAGTACAAAACCTGGCCTGCCAAAATAAAAAGCGCCAACCAGACCAGCTTTGGTGTGCCTACCAGCAGTACAGCCACACCAAAGAGCAGGCTGAAGCTCGTAAGCAGCGAAAAGGGCAGAATGAGATGTTCCATGATGGCATCAACGTAAAGATAGGCTTCCCTCCAGCGCGATCGCCCTGCTGCCGGTGAAGTCGATCCACTCCCCTGTGTGCCACGCAGTGCAATCCATACGGCCCGCAATAAGCGTGGTATATAGTGGCGGGCCATTTGCAAACGCCCCTGTTCCCAACGGACATTCTGGCTGTGCGCTGTGCGCAGCGCGCCTGGCATCTCCGCCCAAACAATCGCATCGGGGGCAAAGAACACGCGCTCACCAGTCAGGAGCAACGCCATATGGTACTCAATATCTTCTGTCACCGCAGCCGACCAGACATGCTGCCGCAGCAGTGATCGATGGAGCACCATGCCATTCCCCTTAAGCCCTGCCGAACCGCCTAGCACCATGCGTCCCTGTGGACGCAGGTAATGAATGACAGCCAAAGCCATCGCCCGCAACCCTACGGCCCAAGTGCGTCCAGGATCACGTACGGCATAGTACGCCTGCACTGCCTGCGCTCCAGCAGCCAACTTGGCATCCATGACCGTCAGAAAATTGGGCGACAAAAGCGAATCGGCATCTAAGATCACAGCGGCGTCATAGCTCTCTTTTTGCTCTTCCAACTGCTGGAACAGCCACTGCAAGGCATAGCCTTTTCCTTTCTCAGTCGTGTTAAAGCGTTCGTGCACCGTCGCACCGGCCGCCAGCGTTAACTCTGCTGTGCGGTCCGTGCAATTGTCGGCAACAACATGAACGCTGTACAGATGACGAGGATAGGTTAACTGTGCCAAGTTTTGCAACAGGAGCGGCAGTAGCTTCTCCTCATTGTGCGCCGGTATCAGCAAGGCAAAACGCTGTGTCGGTGTCTTCGGTAATAGTGTCCGTTTGGGGGCGAACCAGGCTGCGCCGGTCAACAGCAGCAAATAGCCCACCATACCGGCTAGTAGCGTACCAATAAGCCAAAGCAAAACATAGGTGATCAGGACGAGTAGATTCATCGGGCTACAATCTCCTCAATGATTGCAAAAATACGTGCTGCATTGGTTTGCGCATCAAAGTGTCGTTCTACATGGGTGCGTGCTTGGATTCCCAACTGCTGCCGCCACGCTGATGCAGTGAGCAGTTGTTGCAAATTTGCGCTCAACAATGTTACATCAGGCCGTTCGAGCAGAATACCGGTTACACCATCTATCACAATGTCGCTGACGCCGCCTACGTTGGTGGCAATCACTGGCAGGCCCACTGCGCCAGCCTCTACCGCCGCGATGCCAAATGCTTCAGCTTGGGTAGGCAACACAAAGAGATCGCTGGATTGATATAGCTCAAGCAACTCCGGCGAGTTGGGGCGCAGGTCAGTACGTACGATGACACCATCACCTTCGTGCACTGGTGTCCGTGTCACCAAGACTAGCTCAGCGCTGCCGGCCGGCAAAGCGCGAAAGGCCTGTAATAAGAGTTCACCACCCTTGCGTTGAAAATCACCTCCCACAAAGAGAATGCGTACCTTGTCAGAGGGGGCTTGGGGCGGCCGTGGTTGCCACCATTGTGTGTCAACGCCTGGCGGAATGACTTTAATTTTCTCCGGCGCAACCCCGTACTCTGTAATCAAAGAGTGGCGCACCCAATTGGACCAAGGCAAGACGCATGCCGCACGCCGCAAAAGTCGTACATTACGCCAATGCTTGTAGCTGCTCAGTAGACCCGGTCGATCCGCTTGATGGCCATAATACTCACCCATGCGGTCATACTGCTTGGGCGTAATGTCCGTACAGATAATATAGGGCTGGGTGCGCAGTAAGCTGCCCCCCAATACTGCCGGCGCCTGTGTATTAAAAAAGACAACATCCTGTGATCCCTTCCCGAGCCCCTGGCGCACCTGTACGCGCCCGCTCAACGCACCCCGCACCTGAGCCGGCATCCATGTCCAGGTTTTCCAGGGGGCATCACTTTGGTCATAGGTTATTTCAACCCAACGCGCATCTAGCCGGGCCATGTTGTGGAGCGAAGTGCGCAGGTTTTGGTAGAAAGCACGATGACCAAGATGTTGTTCCATGACAAAGGTGGCGCGTATGGCGCGGTTGCTGGCGATCATGCTGCTTTAGGCTTTCTTCCAGTGCTCATCGTAGACATAGCCACCATCCTGCTGGATGGCCTGCTGTACAAAGTGGTTGAGGCGTGCTGTGTAGCAATCCAAATTCATACTTTGCTCAACCCTTTGTCGCCCGGCTACACCCATGGAGGCCGCCATTTGTGGGTTATCTAACAAGACTTTTATCGTATTTTTCAAAGTTTGCGGATCTTCAGGTGCAACGTATAAGCCGGTTGTCTGATCGACTACGACATCTGTCTGACCCGGTGTGCGTGAGCAGATCACCGCTTTGCCCATGGACATGGCTTCCAAAATAGCCGTCACTCCGGCTTGAAAGTTAACGTTGTACAGGGGCATAACCACAAAAAGTGAATCCGCATAGAGTTGGCGTAACTCATACTGACTGAACTTGCGCACGGTGACATTGGCTGGTAGATTGGCTGCTTTCGTCGTATCGGCTCGTTTTGACCACGGGCTGGCTGCGGCAATGACTACTTCTACATCTAACCCATCTACCGCTGCCAGCAAGGTGGGATAGTCGCGAAATTCCAATCCCACAGCACAGATCATGCGGCGTGGTTGCGCCACCACGGCTTTAGGTGAGAAGAAGGCGCTGTCCACCATAAAAGGGGTAAAGATCACCCGCTCACTCGGCACCTGCCACCGCTGTTCAATAAAGTGTTTTTGCCAGCTTGAATAGACAAAAAAGATGTCGATGTAGCGCTGTAAGGCAAAGAGATCAACCAACGCCATTTTCTTGCCTACTGATAAAATGTGACCGATCATCAAATGACGGATGCCCTGACGCCCGCCTAGTTTGCAGAGCAGCGCAAAGGGAATACCGACCTGTTCACCGTCGGTAAAGATCACGCGATAGTCATGGCGGCGGCGAAAGGCGCACCAGGCCAAAAGCAAGTTGGGCCCGCCCATCTTCTCCAGCCATTGGCCAAAACGACCGCCCTGTTGCTGCGCTTGTGTATAGTCAAGCAGATCGGCGTTAAAGCGCTGCGCCATGGCCATATAATCAGCTTGGGGGCGGGCGCCTTGCGTGATTTGTGTTGTAATGTCTGGGGCAATTGTGCCCGAGACGGTGAGTAAGACATCTGACATTGTTGTTGTCCTGGCTTCGCTTACTATAGAACCATCTGTCTGGGTTCGACTGTCGGCATTGACGGTTGCGTGACGCGTCGTTTTGCTTTATCTGCACTTTGTTTGAGCAGTGTAAGGAGCTGCCGCGTGTTCTGTTGTGCATCATACCGTCGGCGCACCAGTTCGGCTGCTTGCGCCCCCAACTGCAGTCGCAACGCTGGCTGCTCAATCAACTGTCGTAACGCTGCGACGACAGCTTTCACATCGCCTGGTGCTGTGACAAAACCTGTCTGCCCTGGCTCTACTATCTCGGTGATCGCACCCACGTCGGTGGAAACCGACGGCAGCCCCGCTGCACCAGCTTCTGATAAAACCATCGGCAGACAATCGCCATAGGTAGGTAGACAGAAAATGTCGCAGTCGAAAAAGATCTGCTTGAGTGCGGCGCTGTTAGGCTGCATATCCCGGTAGACATAGAGCCCTGGCGCCGGCATTACGGGATCGCGTGTGACAAGGTGGAGTTCAATATTGTTCAGACCCATTTGCCAACGCAACACCTCAAAGGCTTCGCGTACAATCTGCCCACCCTTACGTTGTAAATCGCCACCCACAAAAAGAATTTTTACCCGTTTGGCGTCCGCTGTTCTTGGGGTAGGGCGTCGCCATTCATCGACGTAGACGCCAGGCGGAATTACCGTAATCTTGTCCGGCGTAACTTCGTAGTCGGCAATCAAGCTCTGTTTGGTCCACTCTGACCAGGTGACCAGATGCTGAGCACTCTGAAAGCAATTGCGGTTAAGTCTCCACTTCTGTCTTTCCAGCCAGGGCAAACTCTGTTTATGCGCATAGTGCGCGCCAAGCGCGTCATACTGCCAGGGTGTTGCATCCAGCGAGATGACGGTAGGAATACGGCGCACCCAATCCGCGGCAAAGATGGCCGGCACTTGGGTATGGATAAAGAGCGCATCCAACGCATGTTGTTGTTGTAGCCGTTCGATCTGACGGCGAGCGCGCAGCCCCGCGCGAATCGTCCAGTTGCTGTTATATATTGGAATGCGCGCTGCCAGCCCCTTAGTCTCCCATTCCACCAACCCCCACTGCGCATCCACCGCTGAATCCTGCACTACGAGGGCTTGCAGGTTCTGCGTATGAGTGCGGTGGCCAAGCGTCTGTTCAAGAATAAAGCCGATTTGATAGTTCCCACTCTGCATCATTGGGTTGCCTCACGGTTTGGTTAACAGCGTTACCTGATCTACGTAGAAGGTATTGCGATACCCTACATCATTTTTGATATAGAAGCCGGTTACATAAGTGTAATTAGGGTCAAAAATAAGACGATCTAACCAGACAACCACGTTGACCCACGTCTGTGTAGGAACGGAGCGATTGATGTCCAGGTAGTAGAGCCGAGTTTCGGAAAAAGTTTCCTCCCCGGTCGGGAAGACAGAATGATCTGTCTCGGTCCAGTAAGGGTGTTCATTACTGCCGATCACGGCTACGGCTAGATCATCAGTAGCAATAATGTCATCGCCACTATTGAGCCAAAAGCTAATGCCGAGTACCCTGTCCCGCGTATACTGGGTAATTGCCTCTGGGCGCAGCGAAAAGAACAGGATACCGTAGTCATCTTGTGGCGTTGCGGCAATGGCTGTTGCTCCGCTATTTATATTGAGCGCCGTACTCAAGGTTTGAAACCAGTGGGAGTTATCCCACAAGTTGTAGGTCATCTTTAAGCTATGGTCGAGGGTCCAGTTACTGTCTAACTCATCCGCATAGATGACTGTTTCCACATATCCTGTCGGTAGTGGACGATCATTACCTGTCTCTTCGGCCACTGGCGTGCCGGGCTCAGCCGCTGCACTGTCAGGGGCTGGCGTCGAAAAAGCAAAGATCGGCGGTGTCCCTTCGCTGTGAAAGATTTCGGCCACGGTCGGCATGGGCGTGTCGGTGTTGCCGATCTCTGCGCCATTATTGGCTGAACGGTTGTCCCGAAAGATCGGTACTACGGTCGGCGAGAAACCGACAGCCGCTGTTCCCGACACGGTACGGGATGTGCAACCGGTCAACAGAATCAGGAATAGGATAGAGTATCGAATCAGCTTATACATGAATATCTAAGAAATGGGTTCAGAAAGATGTATGGCGCCGCGCGCTTGTGTATGGGTTGGACTTGCCTGTTCAACCAGTTGCAAGAACTTTTGACGTCCGCCCAATTCATCAGTTACCCCTTGATAGTAGGTCAAATTGAAAAGTGCACTATAGGCATGCTGCGGCAATTTCCCTTGGCCTCGCCTAGCACCTAACTTTGCCACATCGGCTAACATTTGTTGCGCCACCTTTTGATACTGGGGGCGTGAAATGCATAGCTTGGTCAATATCTTGATCCCCGGGTGACGGCCATGAAATTCAGCCATAATTGTCGGCAACAGCCAGGGTTGCCCCTTGTCTCGTGTAAAGATTACATCGTTCCGCCCGTACTGATAAGGCGTTTGCAGCCAAGCGGCAAAGCTGCGCTCGGCATAGTGATAGCCAATAGCCTGCGGATTGAAGCGAAAGTGCAGCCCTCGTGCGGCCAGCCTGTAGGCCAACTCTACATCTTCCGCCCGCCGAAAGGCCGTGTCAAAGCCCCCGACAGCCAGCAGATGTTGGCGCGCCACCGAGGCATTGCCGGTGTAAAATTGGCGCGCGGTCGGCTGCCACTGCTCAGCAAGCATAGCCTCATACTGTTTGTACAGCATCTCCTGTTCCCAACGCACCCAGGGCGCCATCATAAAATCGGCCGGTGTTAACATGGGGCCTAGCACTACAAGCTGTGCATTCCGTCCGCCTTCTTGCTCGTGGCATTGGACATGTTCTGCAATAAGTTCAGGCGCCGGCACGACATCATCATCAATAAAGAGAATTAACCTACCGCTAGCCAGTGCTAGCCCATGATTGCGTGCTGCTGCCGCGCCTTGATTACTTTGGCGCACCGGCATTAGCCGCAAGGGCGTGGTGAGTTGCGCCAAATAGTCATCCGTGCCATCGGTGGAACCGTCTGAGATAACAAGCACCTCAAAATCGGTGAGCGGATAACTTTGGTTTGCCAATGCGGTCAGCACCTGTTGAAGACGTGCCAACCGATTAAAGGTGGGTAGGATAACGCTGACATGACTCATAGGTTTCGGTTAACGTCCTTTAGCTGCAATCGCTTCTGTTAACACATTGGCAATACGCTGACCGTACAACTGTTCGTTGAAATTTTCTACGACTTGTCGTCGTCCTTTTTCGCCCATGCTGTGCGCTTGTTCTGGATTGTTGACAAGAGACAGAATACGGTCGGCCAAGGCACAGTGGTTGCGCGCTTCAATGAGATAGCCCATCTCGCCGTCAACCAAAAATTCAGGCACGCCGCCGGCTGCTGTCGCCACCACCGGTTTGCCCATGGTGAGTGCCTCCAACGCAACCAGTCCAAAGGGCTCGGCATGGCTGGGCATCGTGCAGACTGTTGCGCCGGCGATCACGTCAGGTAGATCGCTACGATAGCCGATCAATTTGACGCGATGGCCAACGCCTAACTCCTGGATCAGGTCTGCCAGCTTTTGCTCATAACCGGGCACATTTTCTGCACCGGCCAACCAAAAATAGACATCAGACCGTTGTTCCAGAATAATCTTCGCCGCGCGAATCAGTTCATCCTGTCCCTTGTATGGGTCCATGCGCCCGGCCAACAAGACGACCGGCACATCGAGCGGTGTTCCTAACTCAACCCGAATTGGCACACCGGACAGGTTAGGATTATAGCGATCAATTTTGATCGCGTTGGGGATCACGGCCAGTTTGGCTGGATCCTGGACATAGGGCAAAAAGCTTGCGCGCATGTTGTTACTGCTCATTGTGACCCGGGTTGCATGGCTGGCTACACGTCGATGGATCGCGCTATGCGTAAGATAGTGCGTATGTTGGGCATTGAGCACCAGCGGCAGCCCTGTCAGCAGTGAAACTAAATAAGAAATGTGCATGGCGACAGTGCGATCCAAGGAGTAAATCACATCGACCTTCTGGCGACGGGCCATGGCGGCAATACGCGGGACCGTAAGTGATGCCTCTGTCATGCGTCCGAATGCGCCTAACCGTGAAGGGGGGTGCAACTCTTTACCACCTAATTCCATAGCCTCAACCTGGGTAGCCGGTAGCGCACAGAACTCTTCATAGACGGCGCCGCGCGGAATTGATACACATTGAATTGAATAGCCATTTTGCACAATGTAAGGCAGCCCTAACAGTAGCATATTGATATCGCCACCCTTATAGCCAAAGGCATTGACGATTAAGACTTTTTTTGTGCTCATTCTAAATCTCCTAGAGTGTTCGTATCACTTGCGCCGGAGCGCCGACGGCCAAAGTCCGTGGAGGGATATTCTTGGTCACAACGCTGCCTGCTCCGATAACGCTACCGGCGCCAATCGTGACTCCGCGTAGGACAATCACACGCGCCCCCAACCAGACATTTTCCTCCAATACAATAGGCGCCGACGCCGGTTTTTCATTTCTTCGTTCCGGTTCCAGTGAATGAAAATCATTGTCCATAATGATGCTGTAGATCCCGATGTTACACCGCGGGCCAATCTGTACCCGTTGACTGGCGCCAATCGAGCAGCCATAGTTAATAAAAACCTGTTCGCCAATTTCCAAGCGACCACCTGTTGTTGTGGCAAGTTCAATCCTGGCCACCGTGGAGATCAGCCGTGTGCGTTCGCCCAGGATCATAACGCCATCGTTTTGAATGGCCGGTTTGCCCCAAATCCGTACCATTTTGCCGACACAGGTTGCCTGGCGCAGATACCAATGCGCCCTCAGCATTGCCCAGCCATTGTGCCAAAGTGCACTTGCCTTCATGCCGGCATCTCCTCGCCTGCTGCGACAGTCTGCCCATAGCGCTGGGCGCGGGCTGGGGCGATCACGACGCTATCAGCCAATCCGTCCAGTATTGCTTTGCGAGCTGATAGATCCGCACCAGTTGGCAACTCTCGGATAACCCGTGCCGGCACACCGCCGACCAACGTATGAGGCGCCACCGATTTTGTGACCACCGCCCCTGCTGCAACTACTGCGCCGGCTCCAATGGTAACGCCTGGGAGAATGGTGCATCGAGTGCTGAGCCAGGCCCCGTCGCCAATGGCCACCGATTTGGCTTCCAAAGCCCCAGCGCGCCGCGAACGGTCACCAATGGCATGGCCGTCTGTCAAGATCATGACCTGTTGACCAAGGGCAACACGGTCACCAATCGTAATCGCGGCGCTAGGGTTCAAGAAACAACCCATGTTAAACCAACAACCTTCGCCAATATGTAGCTGTTCGTAGAGATTGCCAAAGCCGACAATGGTTGGGGCACCCCAGAAGACAGTGCCATGACCAATCTGAAAGCCGCTCATACGCAGCAGATAGGTACGTAGGCGTCCACCTACATAGGGCGGTAACAAAGCCATACCGATATAGGCAAGTCGCAATCGGGGGTGCGCTCCCTCTAATTCTTGGGATAGGACACGAAAAATTTTTGACATAGTATGCTTATTATACTGAGGAATGGTACTAAAATTGCTTACCCCTTTATGACAAAAGTTGCATGTGTGCCCGCCTTTGCACAGCGACATTAAATCGCTTCTGCAACCGGTTGTCTGGCTATACGCTGTCCCCAGATGTGTGCTGCAGCCACCTGTGCTAGCTGTGGCTGAGGATCTTTGACAGGTTGGGCTGCCACGCTTTCAATACAGTTGAGCATGCCCATTGTCACGCCCAGATAGAGCATACTCTGTGTATCCCAAGACATATCAACATAGGCGTAAAGAAAGTGCATCACAATGTAAAGCGCCCCCGTTAGGGCCATGGCGCGCAGATTACCATCTTCCAGTCGCATAACAGCACGCGCCCCCGTCATAATGCTAAAGCCAACCAGAAAGACCATGGCAATAAATCCCACGGCGCCGGTCTTCATCCAGATCCATAGAATCGAGTTGTGGGTGATATACTCCCACCAAACAAAAAAGCTAATGTCCGGCATGGGACGGACAATGTAAAATTTTTGGCCAAAGCCTACCCCAGTGAGGGGCGCAGCATGAATGGTGAAACTGACATTAATATTTTCCAGCACTCGATAAAGGTTAGACATCTCATCTTCGCTGCCCTCCTGGGGTGCAATGACCGAACGTACTGCCTGCGCCGGTAAGCCCAATGCCCCTTGGCTGTTCCAAAAGGCGCCGATGTAGAGTGTGCCGACCAAACCAACCATGGGTACAATGATCCAAAAGAGGCGTCGGTTCTCGCGATAGAGGAGGATCGCCATTATCACTAGCGCTATGCCGAGCGATAAAAACGCGGCACGGCGTTGGGCTGCAATATAGGTAATCATGACCGCCGGCATCAACAGGGGGAGCACCACCTGTTTGACCCTGGAGCCGCGATAAAGCCAGAGCGCCATAACATAGATAAAGAGCGTATTCATGTGAATGGACGCTGAATGCTCGTTGATCATGTCAACGCCAGTCAGATTGCCCCCTAACACCACAAAATAGTAGTGACAGCCAACTATTCCTTCAATCCCCAGGGCGAGCATAATGGCCCAAAACAAATGGTCAAAATGTTCCGGCTTTGTGAGCAAGTTACTCGTCAAGAACATGCCCAACAACAGGTAGAAGATGGGGCGAACTTCCCAAAGCCCTACATTGGCGTCACCCCCTGTGCCCAGCCCATAGACAATGCCGAAGACCAAACAGAGTGCAAAGAAGAGCGCTGGCCCAAATAATACGCCGGTTGTAAAGTGTAGCTGGCGGCGCATGGCCCCCTTACCTAACCACAACACAAGAATCAACACCAAGTAGAGTTCGAGCGGACTAAAGATCAGGGCGCTGTGAATGTATAAAAGCGACTCTGCACTAGAGAAATTCTTGACAAAGGGATAAGATGGCAATAACGACGCATCGCCGACCAGCGAGAAAAAGACGATAAAATAGATGCCATAACGTGGTCGATAAGCGATGGCAATTACTGTACCCAAAAAGATCACACCACCCAACGGTGCAGGAATAGGTTTGACATAGAGCATGAATAGAATGGTTGCGCCCGTAATGCCAAGCAGCGCCACAAACCATAAACGCCAATACCAAGCTGCACGGCGTTGTTGGGCCTGAATATTCGCCCAGTGCGGTTCAACAAAAATCGTATCAATCATTTCTCTGTAATCCTACCTTGCCTGACCCGTTGGTGTTGGCTTCAACGTTAATGAGGGCGACTTTCCCTCTGCTGCTTGGGGGATGACAAATAATGTAATCGAACTGGCTGGGAAGGTGGCTGTAAAGCCGCCTTGGGTCAGCGGTTGATTGGCTCCCTGCTCGATCTCACCTAGATTATCGACACTGTAGCGAAAGACTTGCGCTTCGCCTTGTGCCTTGGCGTTGCTTGCCAACCCACGCAACGCAAGCGAACTGCGTAGCGCCTCATCACCCTTGTTAATGACAACCACCGTGACTGCGTGATCACTGCTGCGTTGGGCGCCATAGATGGCCAACTTGCCTTGGTCCGTACTGGTCGCCTGTATATGGATGTCGCCAAATTGGCTGCCCTTGCCGTCATAGTTGCGGTACATGCGAAAGGCAAAGACGTAGGGGTCATCAACTTCCAGGGCGGCCCACAAGAGCGCCATATCCACCCCTTCACGCCCAAAAATCCCTAAAAGATCGGCTTGGGCCAGCGCGCCGTTGATATGATCGAGCGCTCCCCAGTTGTATTCGGAAATGGCCAACTTTGTGCCGGGATAGTAAGTGTCAATCCAGTCATGCATGCGCGGAATTAATTGAACCTGTTCGTCAATCCAGCTTTCGTCGACATAAGTTGGATCCCACAAGGCGCGCGTTGATCGCAGACGTAGAGCCTGTGTTTCGGCGTTACCGGCTGCAGCTAACGCAACATCGGGTGCCTGGGGATAGAAGTGTAAGTCCAAATAGTCGAGCAGGCGTACGCCATGGCTCTCCTCATACTGGCGCATTTCCTGTAAATACCAGGCTACCAAGGGCAAGCCCCCGTGCGCGTTACGGTCCGGCGTCCGATTCCACCAATTGGCGCCGGCTGCCTGATCCAAGGCTGAATAAAAGTAAGCGGTCCATCCCCATAGTGCCGGACCCAAGAGTTGTGCACCAGGATCGGCAGCTTTGATCGCGGCGGCATAGGCAATGGTGCGGTCGCGCAACTCATCATAGCCTACCGAATCTGGGTGAACATCACGATGGGTGTAGTGCCAGAGCATCGGTTCATTGTCAAGGCTATAAAAAGCCACGCCTCCCTCTGCTGCTGTGCCAAAGCGCTCAACGAGATGCGCGATCCAGGCCTGGTCAAAGCTGGGGTCGATGGCGATACTTGTGTCGCTGGTGCTGTTGTCGGCCACGTATTCACCATTAGGATCAACGCCATTGCCACAGTCGGTGCGCCAAGGATCTTGCTGCTGTTGAGCGCCATACTTGGTAATACTATAGCCACAGGCAACCTCCCGACTTTTGGGTGTCCAGCCAATTAAGGGCATGGTCAACATGCTCTGTGTGCCGGTGCGCTGATCTTGCTCAACAAAACGGTCCGCGGCTGAGCCGTTGGGTAGCTGTGCAGGATTGTCGTTCTCTTCCGGTATATTTTCAAAAAACCAGTCACTGGCGCGATTGGCTGTGTCGTTTTGCCAGTTGTAACGGGTTGTGGCATTCCCACCCCAGCGACGTACCGTCAATTGGAGTGAGGTCGCCAGCGCTTCTGCCGCATAGTTGATTCCATAAATATCTGGGTTAATAGTGCGCCGGTCTGTCGTTAGATCTATCTGGAGCGCCGGCCCGGCAACGGCCAACGGCGTCGCAGTCGCACTGCCACTCCGCTTGACCAGCGCGATTTCATCTAAATAATAGGTGGGCTGCTTTCCCTTCCCAGTGTCCTGCCAGGCGATGGCGCTAAGTGTTTGCGGTGCACCCAACGCATCCAGCTTTACTTCCACCAACTGCCAGCGTTCAGCCGGCGCCTCGACCGTAACGCTCTTTTCCACAAAAGTCCCACTCGCATCGGCCAGCACAATACGTAGTTGCTGGCCGCCTGAACTCCCGCCATGGATCCAGAAGCGCAGCAGTTCATAGGTGCGTCCTGAAATAGGGGGATCAATGTGGAGATTAAAGGCGGCCCAAGGCTGGGCATAAGTAATTGCCAACGCGCTTGCGCCACTCTGCACCGGCCTGGTGTGCGCAAAGTCTACCTCTGTGTCCCACGACCAATTTTGCCACTGTTCAGCGAGTACATCCGTATAAATGGTACGTTCTGGTACAACGGTCACGGCTCGTTGCACATTCGGCGATACTACCGCGGTCGCCGTTGCTTCTAATGGCTTCCCGGCGCGTGTGGTTGCGGTCGACTGGTTCAATGTCTCGGCAAACGAACCTTCCAGTCTATGCGTAAACAACGATAGCCCTATCCAAAAAATGAGGACGCCTAGTCCCATAGTTATCAGGATAGATTTTGCAGTAAGGGTTAGATTGCTATCCATGATCAATCCTTGGCCTTGCGTAAATTGCCTAAATAAAGCGGTCGGCAAAGAAATAAAGGGCGGCAATACCTACAGCGATACCAGCCATCAACCGTATGCGCTGTACTGCTGTTGTGTTCTCCGTTGCCATGCCGGCAATAAAGCTTGCAAAGAGAAAAACTAAAAAGAGTTTCATTCAGGTACTTCCGCTTTAGCCCTGCGCCCACGGCATCGGCTCGATGGGGGTAAAGGTTGTTTCCAGCCGGCGGGGCGACCCCATGGCTTCTGGGCTCTGTAGGGTCAAGGTAATTTCATTGACATGCAGCGCATGATCGGCTGCCATACGGCTTGGCCGTTCTTCGCGTACAGCCGCTGCCATTTCCGCAACGCCACGACAAAAGTCCATCGTTTTGAGTGGCTGCTTCTGTCCATGTTGTGGATTAGGGTCACAGCGCATGGGTAACTTCTGTTTGCCGTACCCCAACAGCGTCGAGATAATGGGCAACTCTTCTCGGCGTCGCTTCAGTTTGATGCGCTCTTTATAGACCGGTGAGTGATAATCCCAGCATTCGTGGACGAAGAGATTTCCCTCGTCGCCGACAATTGTCAAGGTGTGATTATGTTCCGCTATAATACTGCAGGTGAGCCGAGCTACCACACCTGAAGCAAACTCAATACAGCCAACCGAAAAATCGGGCGTCGTGACGATCTGATCACTCTCATCTTCTTTGTTGGGCACCAGGCATTTGGCGTAGGCCGTTACCGTAAGCGCCGGCCCAAATATGGCTGTCAACCAGGTCAGATAGTAGCCGGCGTGCTCAATCGTACAGCCAATTTTAAATTCATCCCGATAAGGCCAAGGACTGCCCGATTGAGTAATCCACTGACGGTAGTTCATGCGGTGAACAAGACCATCGTCCAATTCAGCGTAGACCAGGCGTGGCTGTCCTACTACACCATCGCGTACGGCCTTCCATAGGGTCTGCGCCGATTCCCCCAGCAGACTACAGGGAGCGGATGCTAACTGTAACCCCTGCTGTTGTGCCAAGGCGTAAAGCTCTTGCGCTTTAGCGTACTCCATAGCCAGCGGCTTTTCGGAGTAGACATGTTTGCCGGCCTCCAGGCTGGCTTTAGTCACTGTATAATGGCTGCCCGGATTGGTGAGATTGACCACAATGTCAACTGTCTGGTCCGTCAGTAATTCATCGAGCGATTTGTATTGTGCTACACCGTAGTGGTGTGCAAATTGCGCCGCGCGCTCATCCCGGCAATCATAGACGCCGGCCAAGATGAGCTCCGGGTGATAGGGCAGTGTATTAATGTAATAGTCGGCCACATAGCCGCATCCAACAAAAGCGATTTTCATCTACCATATTTCCTGTGGATATTGCATATGCCACTGCGCACGGATTGTATCCATGAGTGACATGATCTGGTAAGTTTCAGTCAGAGGCATCGTTGCGCTCTCGATGGCGCCGGCGCGCAGACAGCGCATGACTTCGCTAGCCTCATATTGGTAGCCATTGGCAGCATAGGGTGTTGCGATGCGGGTGTCACCATCACCACGCAGCCGCGCCGCATAGCGACGAAAGCGTTGATAGTTCTGATAGACAAACGGAATACTTTTTAGCTTCGCAACCGACTGCTTGGCAATCTGCCCATTGGCAATGGGGGCATAGTAATGGGTCAGCGTAAGTCCATTAGGTCGATAGAGCGGTGCATGGATTTCAATCTGTCCCCGTTCGCCCATGATCACAGCATTATTTGGATTGTAGGTGCGTAAACTCGTGGTCAGGGTCGCCACTGCGCCGTCTGCATAGCCTAAGATAATGGCGGCTTGTTCATCCACCTCTGTCGCACCAATTTGGGCATGGCTGGCAATCGATGTTGGCATCCCCAGCAATTGGGAGACGAGCGAAAGAGGATAGACGCCTAAATCGAGCAAGGCGCCCCCCCCCAAATGGGGGTTATAGGCCCGGTGCTGTGCATCAAAGGGGATCTGAAAGCCAAGACTGGCGTTGACCATGAAAATTTTGCCAATCGCCTCATGGGCAATCAGCTCGCGTAGACGCACCATGGCCGGCATAAAGCGCATCCACATGGCCTCCATGCAGAAAAGCTCCTTTTGGCGGGCTAGTGTAATTACCTCCTGTGCCTCTGCTGCATTGAGTGTAAAGGGCTTCTCGCACAGAACTGCTTTGTCAGCCTGTAATGCCAGCAGACAGTGTTCCCGATGGTAAGCATGGGGGGTAGCGATATAGACAACATCGACTTCGGCATTTTCTACCAACTCTCTGTAGGAGCCATATGCTTGAGATGCATGAAAGCGCGCAGCAAACTCTTGGGCCTTCGTTAGAGTGCGTGAGCCAACCGCCAACAGTTGCGCATCCGGCAAAGCTTGTAAACCTTTGGCAAATTCGTGGGCAATTATACCTGTGCCCAAAATCCCCCAACGAACTGGTCGTTGCATGTCCATACCCATCTCTTATTCCTGTGGAATCCACTGTAAAAGCCAACTTGGTGTGGCAACTTTAACGCGGTTCATGACAACGCCTAATGTTGGCAGATGATTTAATTCACCTAATGCATGGCGGACGACTGAACGTGTACTGATGCCCTGATGAACCACTACACAACAGGCTTCGCCCAATGAGGCCAGCGGAATTGCATCGCTGGTCGTAAGAATGGCGGGAACATCCAAAAACAGGTGGTCAACTTGCTCGCTGAGGGTGTCGATTAAGCCCTTGAGAGCAATATTACGCGCAATAATCGGTCTCTGTTCTATGGGAAGTGTTCCCGCTGGCAGAATCGCCAAATTAGGAAAATTGGTCCGCACCAGTGCACTGTCCCACTCAACCTCGCCGCGCAGCAACGGCATAATGCCTGAACTAAAGCTGCTAAAGTGACGCATTGGCTCACTTGGCCACCACCAGTTTAGATCAACCACACAGACCGTACGTGAAAAGTCATGTGCGATAATGGTCGCGAGCGCCAATGTGGTCAGCGAAACCCCTTCACTGCGCAAGGCGGAAATCATCGATAGTTTCCGGGGCAGCCGCTGTTGCCGCTCTAGCTTGGTCACCATGTGACGTAGCTGTAGAACGATCTCTTGGGGGAAGCCATAGGAAACTTCACCGTGAACAACATGGACAGTAAGCGCCATATCAGTATAAGCTTGCGGATGCGCTACTTTGACAGTCGATTTTTGCTGACGTTTTCTAAACATAGGTTTCTTTCTCGCTCGCTAGCCGCTGATTTCTGCTGCTGGTGTACGGCGCAACCGTTGTGATAGCGCATGCGCTAACTCTCCAAGTAAGGCAAAGTCCTCCTGGGGGATAATGCGCAGTAGCAGAACCAGCAGCCCATAGGTGACCATCCCAATCCCGATTGGGATGGCGATAAAGTAGTGCTGAAATGGCCAGACCACTGTGACCATTCCCAACCCGGCAATCAGAATGCGCACCGCCGTCCACAGATTCGTCCGGCCAATGGCGCCTTTGGGCAAGAGCCACAACCCAACCGCCACCATTGCTAGCTCGGTAATCACAAAGGAAAGCCCGCCCCCGATGGCGCCGTTGGCAAAGAACCGTTCGCACCAGGGAATGAGCAGAATGTCCAGCGGAATGGTGGCAAAGGTGGCAATGGCCATAACAATCGTCCAGGCATTTTGCCGGTCTGCTGAAATGAGAAAACGACCAATGAGCATGTTCTGATAGGTCAAAATAAGGACAATCCCCATCACGGCCAGCACCGGACCACTGTTGGCAAAATCCGTGCCAAAGAGCAAAACGACCAGCGGATTGGCAATGGCTAACAGGCCCAACCCAATTGGTACGGCCAGCAGCAGCAGCATGTCGAAGCTTTTTGACATCAAGCGCTTGACCGGCTCCAGGTCGCTTACAAACATGCGCGATAGGGCCGGGAATGCCGCCGTAATATAGGCTGACGGAATAAAGAGAAAGGTGCCAAAGAGACGGTCGGCCGTGCCATACCAGCCAATGGCCTTTTCGTCAATGAGTGCAGACAAGATGACAATATCCAGTTGCATGTAAACGACCAAGAAAATATTAGAAAAGAGATAAGGTACACCTGCCTTCAGCATCTGCCAGGCAATTGCTCGATTGAAGTGCAAGCGTAGCTTGTACATGCGTCCCAGAAAGTAGAGTTGGATCATCAAATTGGCAACGGCCGAAAGAATCGTCAAGGTTGCAATTACATAGATGCCAGCGCCCATGAGCAGCACCATGATACCCACCGCCGTGTGGACGGCATTGCCGACGATTTGACCAAAGGAGAAGATTTCCATTCTCTCCAAACCCTGAAGAATTGCCTGGCAAGCGCCGCTCAACTGCCAGCCCAGACAGGCAAAGCCGATAATCCCGGTGACGTAGATCGTCGTAAGCGGGTAGGCGAAAAAGTACAGCGTTGCGGCGAGTGCGCCATAGACCAGTACAAAGACCAGGCAGCGCAGGACCACGGCATTGCCAAAGAGTTCCGGTGTGCGTTCGGGATTACGTGCAATCTCCTTTGAAAGTAGGACATCCGTACCGCAAGTGATCAGCACACTTAACATCATCCAGAGCGATACGGCAAACTGTATTTTGCCCACACCTACCGCGCCTAGATAGCGGGGCATGAAGATGGTCCACACCATGGTCAGGATCCACATAATGAACTGTGAACCCATTAAAACGCTTGTATTCTTCGCAATTACTTTACTTGTTTGATTCATAAATTACATCGATTCACGCAGTTGCAAACTTTAGCCGAAAATGGTTCGACGCCGGCGTGTGCCATTGCTGTGGGGCGTCGGCCCTTTGTGATTGGCGCCATTGGTTGCTGTCCCATTGGCTGTGACATTGTTGATGGTGGCGCCATTCACGGTAGTGCCGTTGGCTGTCGCACCGTTGATGGTTGTACTGTTGACTGTCGCACCGTTGACTGTCACACCGTTGATATTGTCGCCATTCTCTGTGACACTGCCGACAGTGGTTTCTTTGACCGTGCTTCGCGCACGTTCAGGTGTGCTGTACGGCATCGAATAGTCAGGGGTTTGGTAGGCCACGCGCGGCGCTGGGATCAGGGCCGATCTACTCTCTGTAATGAGCGCCAAAACTGGCAAGCGTAATCCCTGTTGAACATCAATGGGAAAACGAAAGCTTGTGTCCAATAGCGCGCCGCCGACAATGCCAATGGCACTGATCATGATGCCTGCCACCAAGAAAATAGCCAGCGTCAACGCCATCTCTTTCTTAGAGCGTTCGGGCGATAGAGGTCGCACAGGCGCATCGATGACGGAGAAGGATTGACGCACATCGCGTTCGGTCTGCACCAAAGCGAGCCGTGCGCTTTCCTCCTTATTTTCGGCGTTGCGTAGCCGTTCCTCAGCTACATCGACTGCCGCTTGTAAGCGGGCAATTTCAGAAACCTCCTCTTCGGAACGTTCACCCCGGACCGGTTTAGGATGCTCGGCCAGGTAGGCTGCCAACGCCTGACGCGCCGGTACGACTTCTTCCCCGTAGGTGGCAATCAAATCATTAAAGAACTCCTGCGCCGCGACACTGTCATCGCGGCTTAGATTGATCTTCCACTGAATAAAGGTCTCTATGGTTGACGAAACAAGCTGGTGCGAAATACGGGGCATCTCATGCACCGCACCAACCAACACCATGTTATTGCCCAAAGATTGAAACCAGAGCGCTTGTTTCGCTTCGGCAATTGTCTGGCCTACCGCAACTGGACCCTGGTTCATTTGAACTTCTAGATCAGTCCGCTCAATGATGGCCCGCAGAAAGGCATCAGAATTGAGGAGTTGATATAGTTCATTAACCGTTGCCTGCGCTGGTGTAACCCAAGAATAGCCACTGCTGGGCAGGGTGGAAAGGGTGGACAACAGGGTTTGGTTCTGTACATAGAGCGTTCCCCGCGCGCGATAGGTCGGCGGCTGTAGCGAAATGTAATAACTTCCGGCAATGGCCATCAAAACACAGGGCAATAGGTAGAGCCAACGGTGGCGAAAATAACTTTCTAGCAGACGTAAGATAATTAGGCGAACCACGGTAATGCCTCTCTCTTTGGTTGAAGTAACTCTGTTACTCCAGATGACGCACGGATGGCACATAGCGTTTATGTGCCGGATCAAAGGGTATTTTAATGCTGTTGGCTGTGCAGTGGCTGTTGCCCCGTTGCAACTGCTGTTGCCGTTACAGACTGTGTTGGCGTGATTGTCGCCGTAACCATGACCGTCGTGGTCGCTGCCCGCTTAGCCGTCGTATAGATGTAGAGCACTGCGTCCGTGTCAAAGGGCGCCGTTACCCTTTGTTGTCTGCCCCCTGTAACGTTTGCACCGGTTGTTGTTTCACCAGTCTTTGGGTCAAACCACTCTACGGTAAACTCACCAGTACTATCACTGAGATCGACAGTGACAGTGCCACTATTGGGCAGGTAGACTAAATACTCAGGATAGTGGGCTGTGGGACTCGCTAGGCAGTAACCGCTGGATGCCAATTCCCCATGAGGTGTCATTGCTGCCAGATCCATACGATTGGCATAGGCGCGGCTATAGCCCAAATTGCGGCGCAGAGTTACCCAAACCCCATCGTCAAAGTTAAAGCCGGCGCCGCCTACGCCATAGCCGGCGCCGTCGTAGCCATCCATGAAAATCGGATTATGACCTCGTGTAAAGGCTTTCCAGACCCACCCGCGATCACCACAGACGCCGCACAGATGATCGGTATCAAGCAAAATCACCTTGCGTCCGTCGGCTACCTCTGGAAAGGAGATTTCGCCATTGGGGGAAATCCAATCGGCAGGACTGGCATAGAGTGCTTCGTTGTCACCATCCGGCCATTCGACGGTCATTCCCACTGGATGCTGTTCGGCTTTGGTCGCCTCGTAGCTATGGATGAGATCGATCATGTGATATTGCCACGCTTCTGAACCGTTATTACTTTCATTGCTGATCTCATAGAGCACATTGTCCAGATCGTTAACCGTATCGACGACCTTGCGCACATAATCTTCTTGCAACGCTGTTATGGCCGGAATGGCTAATGTGTGGATTTCTTCGCCACTGTTATCGCCATTCGGATCGCCATTGATGTCATTAATGTTGTTGGTCGGATTAAAAGGGTGACCCTGCCATGGGTTATTGGCGTCAAACCAACCCTTGCTGGCCGAGACACTCCATCCATTAAAGAGCACAATAGCCACATAAAAGCCACGAGCTTGGGCTTCAATGACCCTGGCGCGCATCCGGTCAAAGTAGCTTTGGTCAAACTGACTCAGGTCAAACTTTGGTTTGCCATCAACCGCCATACCCGGTCCGGTGCGCAGATAGGGTGGGCCAGGGTTAAACCAATAATCATCGTCCCCAGTCTCTGTGGTCCACCGCGACTCTTCCCAAGTCCACAGGCGGAAGAAGTTATGATTATTAGTTTCCAAAAAGTCCAGATAGGTTGTGTAGTCAAAGACCGGCGGCGGATCACTGCCCCCATTATCCTGAAAATTTGACCAGGTATGGGAGCCGGTTAAATAAACAATATTGCCATCGGCATCGGCAAAGTAGCGCGGGTTGGTCGTTGCGACATGCAAAGGACCGTTAATGACCTGTACCGCTGCTGCGTTCGGTGTTGACATAGGCGTTGATTGGTCTGTTTGGCGTGTCTGGTGGGACTGGTGGATTGCCGTAGCGGCAGCTTTGGCCTTCGTTTCCGCCAAAGCGCCGTTACTGTACGCTTGTTCCGTTAAAAGCGTGCTCACCTTGTTGACAATGCGCACAAAAGGTTGCGGCCAAAGCCCAATCACAGTGATCATCAAAATGGCAGCAAAGACCATGACAGATGCCACCACTGGCGCAGAGACAGTGCGACGTTTGCGACGGTGTGTGGCCGACTTATTTGGGTAAGCCGAGAGCCTGGGCGACAAGTTGTTCATCATTAGATCACCACTTTGCGACAATAAAATCCTTCAGCATAGCCTGCCGGCGCCCGTGATTCGACGCCACGCAGACGCATAACAGCACCAAATGTTTCTGGCGTAAACCAATAGCGGTTGGCTTGCGTTGCGAAATGTTGCATCAAATAGTCCACTTTGCGCCGGTAGGTTGGCTCATCCAAGTGGATAAAAAAGTTTGGCGATTGCAAATCTCCATCATACTTCGGTATTTCATATTCAAGGATCAGATGATCCCGAAAGGTATTCCAGGTTAGCTCTGCTGTAATTCGATGATCCTGATGCAGATCGTGGCGACAGTGTGTGAAGATCAGATCTGGATTGACGGTCTCTTTGAGTTCCTCAAAAAAGCCTTTAAGCGCAACGCCGGTGTAGGGGAAGAAGCCATCCTGGAAATCCTGGATCATAATGTGCGCCTGGCCGGCCTGGCGTAAAAAATCTTCTGCGCTCGCGCTGGCTTCGTCTATACGCACGCCTTTGGCACTTAGAACAACCCAGTAGACCTGAAGGTCTGGGTAGCATTCCGTCAGGCGTAGAATTGCGCCGCCGCAGCCAATTTCAATGTCATCACTGTGTGCGCCTAGGCATACAACGCGCTTGGCCGTAGTATGCCGTTGGTCGAATACAAATTTAAGCATTGATTACCCTTTGCACCTTCCCAAAGCGCCCACGGCATATCCCCGCGAGCATACATTTCATCAAACAGCTTTTTCTCCTTGAAGGTATCCATACAAGCCCAGAAGTTGGGATTGCGATAGGCCACCAACTGGTTGGCCCGGATCAAACGTTGGAATGGCTCGACGACCAGTTCGTCCCCATATTCCATGTAATCAAAAATTTCTCGTCGGAGGATAAAAAAGCCGCCGTTGATCCACATACTGCCGCGATCGATGGGCCCAATGTCGCTGACTAACCCATTCTCATTCATCGATACAACATGGAATGACTGTGATGGCCGGACCGAGAGAAAACTGGCAACCTTCTCCTGGGGCATAAAGTAATCGATATAGGCAGTTAGATCTAGGTCGGCCAAGCCATCCGTATAATTGGCCATAAAGATCTCGTCGTCGCCCAAGTAATCCTGGACCGCCATTAGACGCTGACCGATGTTGCTGTTGAGCCCTGTGTCGACAAAGGTAATCTTCCAATCGGAAATATCGTGATTGTAGAGCTGTACGGTGCGGCCACCATCTGAAAGCACGAAATTGTTGGAAAGACACTCGTTATAATTAAGAAAATATTGCTTGATCAGGTCGCCCTTGTAGCCCAAGCAGAGAATGAATTCGTTGTGGCCAAAGTGCGCATAATATTTCATCAAGTGCCACATAATAGGGCGGTAGCCAATCTCGACTAGTGGTTTAGGAATAGTCTCTGAATATTCGCGTAGACGTGTTCCGTAACCTCCACAAAATAAGACAACTTTCATAATGATTCCTCCAACTTTGCAGTAAGGTATCCTTCGTGTTATGAGGATCGGCTAGATCCTCATAACCTGGCTCGCAGTGTATCAGTTGTAAGTGCGAAAGACCGGCGCTACGGGTCGCCCCACAAGATACTTATCAATTCCTTCATCCAATGCCTTACGATAGACGACGAGTGATTCCCCAATAGCATCAATTGTCTGCTCAATCGCGGCATCTGTATGTGAATAGCTGACGACGAGCGACGGCATGAGCAGACCCCGCTTGATCGTCTCTTGCAGGAAAAGGGTGCGGAAGGGTTGCGACCGCTGCCGATTCTGGTCTAAGGTGGCGTAGATCAGGTTGCAGGGACGGCCCAATACCTGAAAATAGTCGGTTACGCCGGCCGCGGCAATCACCTGATTAATGCCGTCGATCAATTTGCGTCCTTGCACATGGAGAAACTCAACCACTGGTTCACGGCTATAGATCTCCATCACCTTCATGGCTGCCGCCAGCGCAAAGGTCTCGGCGCCAAAGGTGGTTGAAAGGAGGAAGACCCGCTCCTTTTTGTGGTGCAAGCCGCCTAATTCCATAATGTCGCGTTTACCCACCAACGCCGCAATCGAGATGCCGTTACCCAGCGCCTTGCCAAAGGTGGAGAGGTCGGGCGTGATGCCGTAACACTTTTGCGCGCCGCCCTTGTCCCAACGAAAGCCGGTAATAATCTCATCCAAAATAAAAAGGGCGCCGTGGCGGTGACACAATGCTTGTGCTTGCTGCAAGAAATTGTCCGCTGGCGCCGTTGCCGTTTCTGCTTCCATAATGATGCAGGCGATCTCCCCGGAATATTGATCAAAGAGCGCCTCCAGACTGGTCAAGTCGTTGTAGCGGAACTTGACCGTCAACTCTCGAATGGCGTTGGGGATGCCGGCTGCCATCGGCGTGCTGCCGATAAACCAGTCATCGACCGAAAAGAAGGGATGATCGGCACAGATTGCGACCCTGTCGCGGCCTGTGTAGGCGCGTGCCAGCTTGACCGCTGCTGTTGTCACATCAGAGCCATTCTTGCCAAACTTGACCATCTCTGCGCCGGGAATGAGTTCCAGCAACTGTTCGGCGCATTCCACCTCAATTGCCGCCGGACGCGTAAAGTTATTGCCTAGCTTCATCTGTTGGCAAGCCGCTTCCAGCACAGGGGCATAGGCGTGGCCTAGGGTGACTGCGCGCAAACCCATGCCATACTCAATAAATTCATTGCCGTCAAGGTCCCACACATGACAGCCCTCACCGCGGACAATAAAGCCAGGCGCCTCCTCCGGGTATTGGTCATCGCCTTTTGCGTAGGTATGCGCCCCACCAGGAATAAGTGCGTGGCTCTTCTGCTGCAACTGCTTGGATTGTGTGAAGTTCATTCCATTTCCTTTCCAAGAGAACAAGTAACGTTAGGGAGCCCCAAGTTCGGTTCTGCTTCTTCGGTATTTATGCCAACCTGGATTAGGCTAGCGCCAACAGATTATGTTCCAGTAACAACTGCGCCATATCTGCGATGATGGTAAAGGGCAGGTCAGCCTTCTCGGCAATATCTAACAATGTCTGCTGACCGTCCGAACCATTTAACACCCAGAGCATGGCAAGTTGGTTCTTCTGCGTTTCCTGTCTGCCACCCAAGGCGCTGTAAAGGCCGCGCTTGCCAAGCTGCGGTTCGCACATTGGGTTCAGATTACAATAGGTCCGGTTGCGCTCCAGCACATCAATGACCGCCAGATACTGCATTAGCGAATCTGCCAGTGTCGCGGGCTGGACAAACTCCGGGTTATCCGCCGATGTGTGATATTCCGGGAACTGGCCATGGGGCGTCCGGGTCAAACTCCCCACCGGCAAGTTAAAGCCGGGGGAACAATATTGGCGCTCATCATAGCCATAGGGCGAAAAGTCCAGAAGCTTGTAGGGTGCGCCGCCGGTCTTCAACACATGCTGGACTGCGCGGTCGATCTCTGCATTGCCCCGACGGCTCTTTTTGTAGGTCATTGCGCCGGCGTCGCCCACACAGGCCACCACCAACCCGTGGCGAATTTGGCGCGCTTCCCTTTCGTGCAGGGCGAGCCAGGTTATAGAACCGATGGTGCCCGGAATAAAGAGAAAGCGATAGGTGTACCGGCGCGGGTGTGCGCTCATCTGTTGGGCCAACATGGTGCTGAGCGCGATGCCAGAGAGATTGTCATTGCAGAGCGCCGGATGACAACAGTGGCAGGAGATCAACACCGTCTCTTCACTTTCCCCTGGCAGCACAAATTCGCCATAGGTTAAAGCGCCATCGGCTAAGGTGCTGTCAATTTTGATTTCATAATCGCCTGTCTCTGCTTGTTCTGCTGCTTCCAGACGTTGCAAGGTTTCATGCGTGAGGCAGAAGCCCCAATTTTCCTGGTAGTAGGAAGTACGATAAGGGATCAACGTCGGCTGTTTAGGCAGCGTGTATAGGTGCTGCTTTAATTCGCTCAGCGGCATCTTGGCGGCAACAGGCGTGCTATAATTCAAAACATGTAAGCTTGACTTCTGAAAGTCGATGACTTTTTCGCCGCATGGATTTTTTACATAAGCATCCCGGATGTTCCACTCTTTGGGCACGGTCCAGTCGAAGACTTGCGTCCCCGTCGGCACTTCATGTACGGTGAGTGGAATGTAGGACTGCAACCGGCGCAAGGTTTGGCGCACGCCATCACCGGTAATGCTGCGGCAGATGGGGTAGAGTTCTGTGATTAGTTGGTGCATCTTTGCACCACTATCGAGGTGGTCAGGGTTGGTGGGTTGCTGTATCTCTGTCATCATGTGTGCGTTAATGGTTACAATTGCTCAGTGTTATGCTCAGTCCTATAATCGGGATAATCTCGATCCCTGGCCGAGATGATTGTGACCGGCAAGGGCCACGAAATTTGAAAGAGCGGATCATTCCAGCGAAAACCACGTGCATAGTCGGGCGCATAAAAGGCTGACATCTGATAAAAGACCTCGGTCTCGTCTGTCAGCGTCTGAAAACCGTGGGCAAACCCTTTCGGTATATAGAGTTGGAGCCGGTTGTCTGCGCTCAACGTGACCCCCGTCCATTGCAAAAAGGTGGGAGAAGCGGGACGCAGATCGACAATTACATCGTAAATGGCCCCCCGTGTGCAGCGGACAATCTTCGTCTCTGCATGGGGCTCTGTCTGATAGTGCATCCCGCGCACTGTACCCTCACGATGGTTGAACGAGACGTTGCACTGCACCAAATCTGTATCGAGCTGCTGTTCACCCAATTCACGTTCACACCAGGTGCGGGCAAAGAAACCCCTTTCGTCAGCGAACCTTTGCAACTCAATAAGATAGGCATCGGCAAGATCAGTCGGCCGGAACAGCATCTAACGCCTCCCGTGCCACCTCACGAATAGCCGTACGTACTGGTTCACCGGCAGGCTCTGTCCAGCGTAAATCCGTAGCGAGTCGGCCACTCTGAAGCAGCAATTTAATGTGGTCAATGCGCTTATAGCGCGGCCCTTCAAAGTCTTCCACGGTTAACCCATAGCGCTGATAGGCGGCCAGCAATTCCTCTGCTCCACGGCGTGCGTTCCACTGTGGCCTGAAATTGGGCAAGGTGCGTTCAATCTTGCTGAAGTCCACCCGATAGGTGCGCTTGTCCGGTTCGGCATCCTTTGCAAATTCAATCACGCAGTTGGGTACAGTCTGCTGTACAATTTCCGCTAATTCACGGATGCGATAGTTTTCGCTGTTGACACCGACATTGAACGCCTGATTATGAACGGCTTCCTGCGGTGCAGTTAAGACGGCCAGAAAAGCGCGGCTGATGTCTTCAATGTGTACAATGGGGCGCCACGGTGAGCCGTCGCTTTTGATAAAGACCTTGCCGGTGGCATAGGCCCAAGCGACCAGGTTGTTGAGCACAATGTCAAAGCGGTGGCGGGGCGAGACCCCATAGGCCGTGGCGTTGCGCAAAAAGGTGGGGCTAAAGGTATCATCCGCCAACTGCGCTACATCCTGTTCAACCAGCACCTTGGAATGACCATAAGGGGTCACTGGGTTGAACGCGGCTGTTTCAGTCAACATCTCCGCCCCGGCTGCACCATAGGTGCTGCACGAAGAGGAAAAGATAAAGCGAGGCACGCCCGCCGCTTTGGCCAACTGCGCCAGCCGCACCGAAGCGCGGTGGTTGATGCTGTAGGTCAGATCCGGGTTAAGGTTACCCAGTGGATCATTCGAGAGCGCCGCCAGATGGAGCACGGCATCAAAACCTTCCAGATCCTCAACCGTTACATCTCGAATATCTTTACGGATTGTGGGGGTTGGGGCTAGTGCGTCACCAAAGGTGCACCGTTCGTAGAGATCGCTATCGAGCCCGACTGCATCATGCCCTGCGGCTGCCAACAGCGGCATTAACACTGCCCCAATATAGCCTTTATGTCCGGTTACTAATACTCGCATTTGCTTTCCTCCAGGAAATTCATTTGTTTAGGTTTGTTGACATTTAGCAACCAAAGATTCGTTTAGAAATATCTGCTCTTTCTCTAGAGGGCTGTGCAATGTCAACGGCGCCTAGGACAACTTACTTTTATTCTACAGGGCAATCTTCCTCATGCACCTGCCAAAATCCTTTCATATTGATCCTGTAATGCGTGCTCATATTCTCTATTCTTCTGCTGCATCTGCGCGTGAAAGACCGACGCGTTGCGAGCTAATTCGGTAAATTGTTGTTTAAGACACGCGACATCAAAGGTTTCAATATGTTGGCAATAGTCGCCTAAACCCATTTCTGTCATCAGCACATCGTTCTTTTTGGCATAGCCAAGGGAAACCACTGGCTTGTTGAGCATGAGCGCACAAAGTACATTATGAAAGCGGGTGGCAACGACCAGATCCGTATCAACAATTGCACCCAATAGTGCTTCAATCGTTGTGATCGACTCCGCCTGAACCTTGCACTGGGGGGTGTGTGGCGCCATTTGCTGGATATAGTGCTGAATGTCGTCAACTGCCCGCTGATCATGAGCTTGGCCGATTAGAATTTTGATGGCGTAACCCTGATCCAATAGCCAGACCGCAAAGGCGCCGAGCTTTTCAACATAGCGTTGGTAGATCTCTTCGCCATTGTTGGCCAAATTGCGCCAACCGTAATATTCCATCACACCTAGCCCCACCACCTTAGGCGTGTGACTGTTGGCGCCGTCAACCTGTGCTGTAGGCCGGGGCAAGCTAAAGACCAAATCGGGATAGACCGGGTCGCGCTCTGTATCAAATTGGATGCTATCCATAAACTCTTTGGAGATTTCATCCCGATAGGATCGATAGTGCGCAAGCGCTGCCGCCGACTTCATAAACCAGCGACTGAGCGGATGATGAATCGGTCCGGCCCCAATGCTGGCAAAGTAGACCTTGACGCCGCTAAGACGCGCACCCAGAACCCAACGAAACAGATCATAGGGCATCTGTAAGGGATGGACACCGAAATCATCTAGGATGCCAGTGCCAGGAATGATCATTTGATCCACCTGCCGCAGATAGCTGAGCATCCGGTACCATAGTTGTGGCTCAAGCCATGCCCGGCGTCCACCTTTCCATAACAAGCGTAGCAGGCGGTTGGTCGGCTCCTGGCGATAGGCGGCGGTTGGCGCCTGCGCAATGGGCACAGCGGCTATGCCAAAGCGCTCTATGATCTGCTCCGGATCAAAGCAAACACAGGAGATTACCGCCTCTGGTCGTTGTTGACGAATGTGGGTCAGCATGGCTTGGAGTGAAGCGTCGTTGCCCAAGTTGCTGACCCCAAAGAGCCCAAAGAGCGCAATGTGTGTGCTCTGCTTACGCATAGATCGTGACTTCCGGGATAGGCGCCACAAATTGACCACCCCACTCACGGATATAGGAGACCTGCTCCATAATCTCATCTTTAAAGTTCCAGGGCAGAATTAATACATAATCGGGCTTGGCTTCTTTGATCTTATCTGGCGGATAGATGGGAATATGGGTGCCGGGCAGATACTTGCCATGCTTATAGGGATTGCGATCCACCGTAAAGTCCAGAAAATCCGTGCGAATGCCGCAGTAGTTGAGCAATGTATTGCCTTTACCGGGAGCGCCATAGCCGGCGACGACCTTGCCCTCCGCTTTGGCGCGAATCAGGAAATCTAAGAGTCGGCGTTTGGTGGCTTTCACCTGTTCAGCAAAGGAGCTGTAATAACTCAACGAAGTAATGCCATCCTTCTCTTCACAAGCGCGCATGGCATAGACTCGGTTGCTGATAGGGTGGCTCTCATCTTCCGTATGGCGGCCATAGATGCGGATCGATCCGCCGTGGGTGGGCAACTCTTCGACATCAAATAAGGTCAGACCATGGGCGGCAAAGATTTTTTCGACGCTGAAAAAGCTAAAATAGGAAAAGTGCTCATGATAGATCGTGTCGAATTGATTGCCTTCCACCAGACGACTGAGATGGGGGAACTCCAGCGTGACGACCCCATGCGGTTTCAGCAAAATCTTCATACCGGCGACAAAGTCATTAATGTCTGTGACCTGGGCCAGTACATTATTGCCGATCAGCAGATCGGCCTGCTTGCCTTCGCCGGCTAAGCGGCTGGCGCTGGCTCTGCCGAAAAATTCCACCAAAGTAGGTACACCTTTTTCCACTGCCACCTTGGCCACATTCGCGGCCGGTTCAATGCCCAAACAGGGAATACCCTTCTCCACAAAATATTGGAGCAAATAACCATCATTGCTGGCCACCTCAACGACGTGACTCCCGGCGTCCAAATGAAAACGTTTGCTCACGGCATCGGTATAAGCCTGCATATGTTTGAGCCAGGAATCAGCGTAGGAGGAAAAGTAGGCATATTCAGTAAAGATATGCTCTGGGCTGACAAACTCTTCTAGTTGCACCAGAAAGCATTCTTCGCAGACATAGACGTGCAGCGGGTAAAAGGGCTCCATCTGGTTGAGTTGCGGGCTAGCCAAATAGCTTTCACAGAGCGGTGACATGCCTAGATCCACAAAAGTGTGGTGAAGCCCTGCCCCGCAAAAGCGGCATACGTGGTTTGATTCTTGCTTATTCCCAGTTGTAGATACTTGCATCTCTTCTTCTCCATTCACGTGAATAGATTGCCATTTGTAACGCCACCAGTAAATCCTTTACCATATGGCGTGAGTAACGGATGAGCCACGGGATCATCGTCAAATAACAAAGGAACTTTTCTCCCATGGGCAGCGGTACGCGTCTTAATGTATCCAAGCAGTCAAATAGTTGAAGCCAGTTCGGGAAAGCAATCTTCCCTTTCCAGGCTGGGTTGAACCAGGCCATACGCGCTCGCCAATCCAGATAAACATTTTTCTGATGATGGCGTTTATAAAATAGTGGCTCTGGAATTTCATAAAAGCGACCATACAAAGCCAACTCACACAACAAGACACGGTCGGAATCGGTATAGTTCTTCTGTAATGCTGTTCTGGCCATCACTGCCGAACGCATTAGGCCATAGGTTGCTTCGCAGGCATGGTCACGAAAGACAAAATCGCGAAAGCGTTGGTGAGGCCGTGGCGATAAACCGCGATGCAACTGGCGTTCCCGGGTGACCTGGCTGGTCTCGTCGATTTCTTTGATGTAGGTATAACAGAGCACGACATCTGGATCGGCGTCCAACACCGCTACTGAATTTTCCAATAACTCTGGCGCACAAACATCGTCATGCGCTGCCCAACGAAAGTATTCTCCCCTGGCTAGCCGGAAGGTCTGATTTTCATTATTGGCTCCACCAATGTTGGTGGCGTTGCGATGGTAGCGAATACGTGGATCTTGGTCGGCATAGCGCCGGCAGATCTCTGCCGTTCGATCGGTTGATGCGTTATCCGAAATAATTAGTTCAAAATCAGTAAAGGTTTGCTGCAGAATGGATTCAATCGCCTCAACCAGATAATCTTCTCCGTTGTAAACTGCCAGGCCGATGCTAACTTTCGGCTTTGTTGGTTCCATACGTTACTCCTGTTAGCAAGTGAGCGGTCATTTCTACCGTTAGCGCTCCTGTTTGGACTAGGAGACTAATATCCGTAAATACAAAAAGGGGATTGCATGACTAGAGAAGAACAAGGCCCTCTTAAAATAGAAAAATTAAATTAGACAACGTTATGGTAGGGTTACTTTATTGGCCTATTTGCTACAATTTGCATGATAATAAAATATGTGTATAATAAAAAAGGGCAAACAAAAACCATCCTGCACCCAGGGTTACAACCCTGTTGCAACGGTTTTAGCCATTGCTGTTCACTGCTAGTCGTTGCCAGCGCAGACAGTAAACAGTTAATATTCAGCCCAATGGGTCAACCACATGTGGTTGACCCATTTTTTGTATCAGGTTTAATGGATTCCCGTATGTTACATACTACGTCATTTGTTTTGCTTGTTAAGGATTTAGGATTGTTTTTTGGGTTGGTTTGATTGTTGCTTTGCGATAATTTGCCTAGTTATCTGCTCAGTATTGTTGTTGAATGAGGCTAGTCAATTGACTTGCGATATAACTAGTTCTTTATGATTTTTCTGCGTGTTTTTTGAATATTTGCAATGCGCTAAGTATACAACATTTCTCGTAGACTTTACCTTTCAGTTTGCTGTCAGAAATATCTAATTAAATTGACATTATGCTTAAGCAGCCTGAGTAAATGTATGGCACGCTATACAAGAAATATTCTTGTAGGCGTATCTTCACCTATAGAGAAATTCTGTCAGAAGAATAGTGGCTTATCGTGGCTGAATTGATAGGATCGATGGTGTAAATTTTTGTCATTCACTAACTACTATATTGCCGTTATGCTGAAAAGCAAAGAACTATGTGTGTCTAGTAGCTAAACTTTTGGATTATGGTACATAACGTAGATTTTGTATCCAATAGTAGCTCGTTGAGTTGACGGCAGGTGACAGATCGCTCACTTTAACTTTGTGGCTAGTTGTACAAAACAGCTTAGGTAACATTTCCCGTGTATAACATAGTAGAATCATAAAAGAACTATACGTCAAGTATATCATGGATATACGTTGGTTGCAATAGAAAATTTGCCCAAAAAATCTTACAGAACTATTAAATTTGCTTCACTCCTAACTATTGCGTAAAGTATTGTCTGGTGATTGGATCGTTAGTCTCCCGTTTCGGGGATGTAAATGTAAAATATAATAGGTTATAATTAACAGAATGTTAGTACTTTGTTAATTATACAAACGCACCCTTATGAAGAGTTTAGGTAGTCGGCGCTATACTTTTGCTATAAGCAACAAGCCCTGAATTTGCCAAATTCAGGGCTTGTTGCTTTAGTCTAATACTTTGGCTCATATAGGGATGCGGCTGAAATTGCGATTCTTCTCGCTGGGGAATCATGCAATTTTAGTTTGCCGCCTGTATGAGCGAATTCTTTTATCAGATTACTCAACGCGCTATGGCAGCCAAGTTTTCCAAATGTCCTCATGGGCATCCACCCAAGCTTGGGCAGCCTCCGGCACAGATTTCCCTGCATCGACCGCAGCCAACATCTCAATCTGCGCCCCATTGTCATAGTTCATCTTGCTGAGTAGGCTATGCACTGTAACATCTTTGTCTTTGAGTTTAGCGCTAAAGATTTTCAGCAAATGGTCGGGTGGATAGGCGCAGTCGATCTTCTCTGGATCGGCATAACACTCGTCGCTGTAGGGCGGCAGTTGAACCTGGGTCAGATCCAGTCGGTAGAAGATGGCGTGGGGCGAGTAGAAATAAAAGAGTACCGGTTCCTGGCGACTATAGGCTGATGAAACCTCGGCCAGCAATGCCTCTTCCGAACCGGTCCAGACGATCTGGAAGGGCAGGTCCAAGTTTTTGATAATCTGTTCATCGTATTGCACCCAACTGGGGTCACCGCCTAAAAAGCGTCCCTTGTCCCCTGTCTCCGCCGTGGCAAACATGGCTGCGGCATCTTTGTATCCTTCCCATGTGGCCAAAGCGGGATTTTCTTCAATGACGTAGGTTGGAACATACCAGCCGATTTCGCCTACGGGCCCAAGCGCACCGCCATTTTCCACCGTGCCCAAGTTGTCAATATACTCGGCAATGCGCTCGCTATGGCCAGAAGGCCAAACCTCAAGGCTGGCATCAACGTCGCCGGCTGCCAACGCATCCCACTGCGCGTTTTCATCCAGCGCCACGATTTCCACCGGGTTGCCCAATTCTTTTTCAATGATGATCTTGGCCACCGCCACATTCAGCTCCGACGCCGGCCAGGGATTCTCCACCAGGGTAATGGTGGCTTTGGCCGGCGCGGTAACGCCGGTGCAGCCCGCCAGCAGACTAAGGAGCACTATAAGAATCAAAAAAAGTTGTCCTTTGGCTAAACGCATACTCTTTCCTTTCTGTAATTTCTTGATTGATACGAGTTAACGAGTTTGGCTGTGTACCTGTGATGGGGTGTTCGCATGGTGGACGCTTTGCACTATTGGTGATTGGGTGTTCGCATGGCGGGCGCTTTGCGCCATTGGTAATTAGTGATCGTGCACCCCCTAAGAGCCCGCGTAATCACCCAATCACGTAATCACCAATCACCTAATTGCTCTCTGTCAAATTCGCAGCCTGTGCCGTCCTATGCGCCCAGGCTTGGGTGATGCGGTCAATAATGATGGCCAATAGCACAATCGCCATTCCTGCCTCAACACTGCGTCCCAGATTATCGTTGGCAAAGCCCTGCACCACTTCCATGCCCAGCCCCGTCGCGCCGACGAGACCGGCAATGATCACCATCGCCAGCACCATGAGAATGGTCTGGTTAATCCCCAGCATAATGGTGGGCATGGCCAGCGGAATCTCCACTTTGCGCAACTTCTGTAAGCCGGTAGAGCCAAAAGCCTCCGCCGACTCCAAAATGGTCGGATCCACCTGCCGGATGCCCAGGCTGGTCAAACGGGCCACCGGGGCTACGGCATAGAGCACTGAAGCAATGAGCCCCGCTACGCTGCCTGTCCCAAAAAGCATGATCACCGGCACCAGATAGACAAAGATGGGAATGGTCTGCAGAAAGTCGAGCACGGGGCGCAAAAACTGGTCCACCTGATCATTGTGCGCGGCCCCGATGCCCAGCGGAATGCCGAGGGCAATACAGAGCACGACGGCAATTAGGGTTTGGCTCAAAGTGTCCATGGCAAAGGGCCACATCCCCAAGAGACCAATCAGCAGGGTCAGTCCGCCAACCGCCACCATGAGGCGCCAGCCGCCGGCGCGCCACGCTGCCATCGCACCCAGCACAAGAATGACCGGCCACGGCAGCCAGCTTGTCAAAAATTGGGCCGACGGCTTAAAGACATAGATGATTAGAAAATCGCGCAACGAGCCGGTGCCAATCCCGGAGCCGCCAATGTCATAAAGATTGACCTGCATCCATTGCACCAATGCATCCACCGGGTTGCGCAGACCAAGGTTCCAACTGCTGGGGAAATTCTGTACGCCAACCAGCGGCAGCATGATCATTAACAGCAGCAGCAACAGGCCCGTGCTCACCGCCGGCGCATGACGGCGCACCCACTCCCTGCGCCTGCCTGCCCAAGGGGCAATCCTTCCGGCTAGCGCAGCCGCCCCGTGCCCCAGCGTCTGATAACACCCGTCAATGGCGGCCTCACTCCCTTCAATCAGACGTATGCCGCGCCACTGCTCTGGAAAGAGGCGGAAGCCTTGAAAGCGGGGGCGTTGCTGACGGCGAATGCGCGTCAACGCCGCGCTTAAGCGGTCCAACAAAATGGCCATGACCACAATGGCCAGCCCCGCTTCCAGGGCTGCACCCACCTGTAAACGGCGCAGCGCCTTGAGCACCACATCGCCCAGCCCACCAGCGCCAATCAACGCCGCAATGACCACAATGCTCAGTGCCATCATGATGGTCTGGTTGACGCCGGCCAGGATCGAAGGCATCGCTAGCGGGATCTGCACTTTATAGAGCAACTGCCGCTCGGTGGAACCAAAGGCATGGGCCGCTTCCAGCGCATCCTCCGGCACGCTGCGGATACCCAGGTTGGTCAAGCGGATCGCCGGCGGCAGCGCATAGATTACGGTGGCAATTACGCTGGGCACGCGTGCTACGCCAAAAAAGAGCAAGACCGGAATCAGATAGACAAAGGCCGGCATGGTCTGCATCGCGTCCAGCACCGGGCGTAACAACGCTTCTCCCCGATCATTGCGCGCCGTCCAAATGCCGAGCGGGATGCCGATGGCCAATGCGATGAGTACGGCAATCACCATGAGCGCCAGGGTCTGCATACTTGCCTGCCATAGCCCCAAGAGCCCCATCAGGAGCAGGCAGCCGGTGGTCAAGAGCGCCAACCGCAGACCGCCAATCCGCTGGGCCAGCGTGAAGAAGCCCAGTACAATGACCGGCCACGGCAGCCAGAGCAGGAGATTTTCGGCGCGGCGCAGCACAAAGTCGATGACTGCGCTTAATGGCTCAAACCCGTAGAGAAAGAGCCAATGTGTGGTGCGGTTGACCACCACCCAGCGTTTGAACTCGTTGAGTGGCGCACGCAGACCCAGGTTCCACGTCTCAGGAAAGCTGTGAAGTTGGGGGACAAATTGTGCAACGACAAAGAGCAGCAACAACCCGACCCACAACGCCAGTGGACGACGATACCAGGGTAGCGTGGGTGGCACTGGATGAAGCGTTGTTGGGTAGTTCGTTGTGCTCATAGGTAAAATGTGGTTGAACGGCGCCTGGTATCACATCTGCTCGAAAGATGTGATGAGATATTTTATAATCCAATATGATCGGCCAGTGCCAGCATAACGGCTACCCGATCGATCTGGCCGATGATCTGTTGCTGCTCATTGACGACTGGCAGCGCATGATCCACATGGGCCGTAATGGGGATCAATGCTTCCAAGGTCATGGTGCTCTGCACGGTAGGCGCAGCCGCACTGGCGGGGATTTCGTCGATGATCGGCTGCATAATCGTTTTAGCCGTCAAGACTTTGGCGCGCGGGACATCTTTGATAAATTCGCGGACATAGTCATTGGCCGGGGCGGCGACAATTTCTTGAGGGGCGCCGACTTGGACAATCTCGCCATCTTTCATAATGGCAATGCGGTCGCCCAATTTGAGCGCTTCCAAAAAGTCATGGGTGATAAACAAAATGGTCTTGTGGAGGGTGGTCTGCAAGCGCAACAACTCGTTCTGCATATCGCGCCGAATCAGCGGGTCGAGCGCGCTAAAGGGCTCGTCACAGAGCAGCACTTCCGGCTCTACCGCCAACGCCCGCGCCAGCCCGACCCGCTGCTGCATACCGCCACTTAGCTCATGGGGATAGTGATGGCCCCAGCCTTCCAGCCCCACCAACTTGACCATCTGCTCCGCGGTGGCCAAGCGCACCGCCGGCGCCACTCCTTGTATCTCCAACCCATAGGCCACATTCTCCAAGACGGTGCGGTGGGGGAAGAGGCCAAAGCGCTGAAAGACCATACTGACTGTATGGCGACGCATTGCGCGTAGTTGGTTGGCATTCATGGCCGTTACATCCTGGCCATTGACCGTGATCGTCCCTGCGGTCGGCTCAATCAGGCGCGAAAGACAACGCACCAGCGTTGACTTGCCACTGCCGGAAAGCCCCATGACCACAAAGACCTCTCCCTCCGCCACAGCTAGCGAAACATCGCGCACCGCGACGACATGGCCGGTCTTGGCTAAAATCTCGGCGCGCGCCATCGCCTGGTCGATCGTGCGCAGGGCATGTTGTGGATTGGGACCAAAGATTTTCCAGACGTGATTGAAAGCAACTTTACTCATGGCTCTATATTATGCAATTAATAGGCATAATCGGCAAGCTGACAGGGGCGCTTGTCGTTTGTTTTAGCATGGGGGATAAATCCCCTGGCTAACAGCGAGAAGTCGCCTCAGCGACTAGACCAATTTTACGTCCCTGGCGATTAAGATAATGATCACAACTTCTGCTATACTGGCAGCATAACATTTTTGCTAAGGCCGTTGCAAGGAATAGATTACCGCGCTGAGGTGACTGTCACTGGCCACTAAGTCTGGCGTAATCCTAAGTTGCCTAGGCCAGTGACAGTCACCTAAAAAAGGGATGCAATTTCTTGGCTCAGCCTAAAAGAACGAGGTAACCAACTAATGACCCAAATGACCGAACCCATGCCCTATACTGCGCGTTCCCGCCGTGGACAAATTGAACGAACGACGAAGGAAACGGCCATCACCGTCGCGCTTGAAGTCGATGGCAAGGGCCGCGCCGATGTCAACACCGGTATTGGCTTTCTGGACCATATGCTGACCCTGCTGGCCGGTCATGGTCTCTTTGACATCAAGGCCGAGGCCAAGGGGGATCTGCATATTGATGACCATCACACTGCCGAAGATGTCATGATCTGTCTTGGCAAGGCGCTCGACCAAGCCCTGGGTGACCGGCGCGGGATCGTGCGCACGGCCCATAGCTTTGTGCCCATGGATGAGGCGCTGGCGTTGGTGGCCATTGACCTGGGCGGACGCCCCTATTGCGTCTTTGAGGCCGACTTTGTGACCCCTAGCGTTGGCCAACTGGGGACGGACCTGATCTTCCACCTCTTTGAAAGTCTGGCGATCCACGCGCGCATGAACTTGCACGCCAAGGTCTTCTATGGGCGCAACGATCATCACAAGGTGGAGGCGCTTTTCAAGGCCCTGGCCCGCGCTCTGGACGCCGCCACCCAACCCGACCCGCGCCGGGGCGATGTGCCCAGCACCAAGGGAACGTTAATCGCGTAATAATGAATTGAAAACAAATAACAACTAATTGTTACGCCTTGAGGGTAAACCGGCTAATCGAGGCAACAGCTTTTGATCAAACGACCACCTGCCCAAGCGACCAAGCGACCACCATGCTTTACCTAATTGCGACACCGATTGGAAATCTTGAAGATATTACGCTGCGCGCGTTGGAGACCTTGCGCGCGGTGGATTGGGTGGCCAGTGAAGATACGCGCAAGACTGGTCGTCTGCTCAAACATTTTGAGATCCAGAAACCACAGCTTGCCTTTCATGAGCACAACGAACGGCAGGCCGTGGCACGAATCATGGGACTCCTGCGCGATGGCAAGTCGGTGGCGCTGGTCACCAACGCCGGCACGCCGGGCATCTCCGATCCGGGTTATATTGCTGTGCGCCGCGCCTTGGAGGAAGATCTACCTGTGACCATGATCCCCGGTCCCACCGGCCTGATCATGGCGGTGGTCCTTTCGGGCTTGCCGGTGCACAGCTTCACCTTCCGAGGTTTCCCGCCCCGTAAACGGGGTCAGCGCCAACGTTTTCTGGCCGTTGACCAGGCTTCGCCCCACACCCTCATCTTTTACGAGAGCCCCTATCGACTGGTTGAATTTCTCAAAGATGCACTGGAGGTTTACGGCGACCGGCCGGCGGCCATTGCCAATGATCTGACCAAGCTCTATGAACAGGTGCAGCGGGGTGCGCTCTCGTCGCTCATTGCCGGTCTGGAGGGAAGCGCGCTCAAAGGAGAGTTTATTGTTGTTATCGGCGGCGCAAGTGAACGGTTTATGGGAAACGAAGATTAATTAACTGGACTCTGGCGAATTTTGCGGTCACAGGTGAAAAATCACTAATGGCGCACAGCGCCCGCAAGCGAACAACTAATTACCAATCACCAGTGTAATCAATGAAAAACACTAGACTCCAGTAATTAATATAATTTCATGCTTACTGCCGCTCTACATACTCGCGTAGCGCCTGATTAATACTTGTCTGATAGCCGCTACCGTTGGGGCCTTCGCTATGCTGTTTGAACCAGGCGATCAAATCGGCATCAAGACGTAATGTGATCTGTTGTTTGATTGGCCGAAAGAAGCGGCCGCGTTTTGCTCCATGCCAATCGGCTGTTTCAGGGATGTCCACCGTGTCAATCTCTTCGTCAGGCAGATTGGCTAACGCAGCCAGTTCTGCCTCTTGTTCTGGCGTAAGCGGCTTAGAATTCATTTTCGGCATAGATTCTCCTTTCCTGTGGAGTCGCTTTGCGAGCACTGATAATGCGTCCGACTTCTTCACCAGTGTTGATATCCATTTCTGGCGCGGTATGCACTACAAGTACGATCACCTGTCCGATCATCCCAATAGTTTGCCAACGCTCCTCGTATGGGTAAATATCGCGACGACTGGCTGCCAATGGATCGTTTTGGTGACGTCCGCTTCTATTCTTCAAAGATTGGCTGTTCGCGATCGGTCAGGTTGACGACCTGAGCGTTGCTGGCCCGCACCAGATCTTGCGGGGCGATGATGATCTCTTCGCCCCATTGACCCGCCCCCACGCCGAGCGCGCTTTCTTGCAGCAGCGCCCGATCCAGAAAGGAGCGAAAGCCGGTCGGCTGCCAGGAAAAAGGCGGGATCGAGCCAATCACATAGCCGGTGGTCGCTGCGACACGCTCGGCGCTGGCCATGCGAATATTGCGTGAGCCTATCACCTTTTTCAGATGACCGGAGATCGCATTTTGATCGCCGCCCACCATGACCAGCACCCGCTCACCCGTATCTGCCTCAAAGATCAGCGTTTTGACCATCTGCCGTTCCTGAAAGCCCAACACCCGCGCCACCTCTGCCGCTCCCTTCGGCGTCGTGGTTGGAAAGGTGAGTCGTTGATAGGGGATTTTCTGCTCCTCAAGATAGCGATGGGCCGGCAATTGCATAAGACAAACTCCTTCGTAACGATACAACGAAACTGTGCCTCAAACACAAGTTGGCGGGTGGCGGGTGGCGGGTCGACAACCCATCGTGTAGGAAGCATCCTCAGATGCGGCTTAGGCTGTCCGAGTCGCATCTGAGGATGCTTCCTACACGGTTTAACATAGCCAAATGATTAAGTCAGTAGCGCACCCAGAAAACTATAGGGCTAACAAATTACAGAAATCACTGCCCACCTATATTTCGCTCTGTATGAAAACCGGAGTTTTTCCTTGGTGCTTTAGTCAGAAGCAAAACTCCGATTTTCATCACAACCGCAGTATAGCGCGCCCGGTGAACGAACCACTCACCACCCGCCACTCACCACCCGCGACTACTAGGGCTGATAGCGCCAATGCTCGATTGTCGCAAACGGTTGTAGCCCAATCTGTTCGGCCAGCGCCAGCGAAGGCTGATTCGTTTCATGCACCTGATAGCGGGGGATGGCGTTGGCTTGCAGCAAGGTGGCGACTGCGGTGGTCACTACCTTGCGCGCATGGCCTTTGCGCCGCTCACTGGGCAGGGTCACCACACCGCCGATTTCAAAGATCTGCTCGAAGTTGCGATAGGTGAAACAGGCGGCAATGGCTTCCTGCCCTTGGTAAAGGGTGAATGTACGCGCACCACTATCGGCCAAGTATGCATCAACTTCGGCGCGGGTGTACCCTTGCATCGCAAAAAGGGGGTAGCAACACTCATCAACCTGCGCACTGACTACCACTGTTGACCAGGGCTTGAAAGAGGCTGCCTCCGTGGCTGTGTAAGACATAAAAGCCGTTACCCGTTGCAATGGCGCGAAGCTCGCGGCTACCAATTGCTGCACTCCTCGATCCATCAACTTAAAGATGAGCGGCCGATCGCGTGGCACGGCCGTCAGCAGTTCCGCCGCCAACTCAGGCTTGGTGGTCGCGATCAGGACCACCGAATCGGCGTCAGGATAGGTATGGCGGTCATAGGCAAAGGTGACGGTCGGAAAACGCAAGAGAACGCCCACGTCCGCACCATGTTCTGCATAGTGAGTCTCAATCGCGGCGGGAAAGGCCGCTAACATCTTGAGCAGTACAATATTGCGCAGGGGATCCCGGCGCAAAAAGGTAATGGCCTGGGTTTGATCTGGAGTAAAGCTCTTTGTCAACATATCAAGGGATCAACTACCAGGGTTAACATATCAGGGTCAACAGTTCAAGGGCGATTCGTTAGTCGCTGCGGCGACTTCTCACTGTCAGCAGCCGATTTCAATCGTGCAAATTGCCATAAAATTCAGTAAAGCGCTCCTGATCAATAATGTAGCGTCGGCACTCGACCCCAAAGTACGGTGTCTGGTCCAGAAAGCGTAGACCGGCTTTTTCCAGCACCCGCTGTGACGCAATGTTGCCCAGCAGCGTCAGCCCGATGATCAGCTTAAGGCCGTAGCGGCGGAAGCCCTCTTCAACACAGGCCCGGGCTGCTTCAGTGGCGTAGCCCTGACCCCAAAAGGGTTTGTCAAAGAGATAGAGCACTTCGATCTCGCCGGTATCTTCCAACACCCGAAGACCACACCAGCCCATCAACTGCTGCGTGGCGCGCTGTTCAACGGCATACCAGCCAAAGCCATGCATCTCCCAATGCTCCGGCTGGCTGGCTATCCACTTTTGTACATTGGCCAACGGCCACGGCTCTGTGCGCGGAAAGTAGCGCAGCACCTCGCGCTGACTTACAATCGCATGTAATGACGCCTCATCTGCCGGCGTAAAACCCCGCAAAATGAGACGCGCTGTCTCTATCCTAGGGACGCTCATGATCTTACCTAGCTTGTGACTCTCTTGTAAGGCCGTACGTTAAACCTAACGACTTGTGGTGAGGTGGCGGGTAGCGGGTAAGGTCACTCACTACTCACCACCCGCCACTCGCCACCGCGCCACCCGCTACCCCTACTGTGCTTTACGCCACTCCTCATATTCAGCCCGCGCCTCGGCCGAGAGCGGGTAATATTTGCGCAGATCGCCGCCCTGTTCTAGCCGCAGCTTAGAGAACTCTTCCCATTCGGCATGTTCGCTCGCCTTGGCCAGCAGCGCCGGCGCCAACTTGATCGGCACCACGACCACGCCATCGTCATCGGCCACAATGATGTCACCGGGCATCACCAACACATTGTTGCAGGCAATCGGCACATTGACCGCATAGGGAAAGACATTGGTCTGCGTGTGAAAATTAGGCGTCGTCCCTTTGAGCCAGAGCCCCAACCCCAGATCCTTGGCCTTGGGAAAGTCACGGATACAGCCGTCGATCACCACGCCGGCGCCACCGCGGCCCTTAAAGTAAGTGAGCATCATTTCGCCAAAAACGCCGGCGCTCAGCTCGCCCCGCGCATCGACCACGACCACATCGCCCGGCTGCGTATGATAGAGCACATGGCGATGGAGCTGCTTTTCAGGGTCGGCATATTCATCCACGTTATATTGATCCTCCCGTTTGGGCATAAACTGGAGGGTGAGCGCCGGACCGACGACCACGGCGCCTGGTGTGCGCGGCAGCGGCCCGCGGATCTGGGGGTCGCGAATGCCAAGCTTGCTCAATTCACCGCTGGCCGTGGCGCTGCCAATATGGGCCAACCCTTGAATGAGATCCTTGGCGGGGCGTACAATATCGGGTGTTTGAACCATGATTCGTTCCTCTTCTCTTGCTTGATGCTGTTGCTGGATGACACTTTGCTCCTCGCGTTTCGTGGCGCAGGGACGTAGAAGTTTAGGCCCAAGAAAATCATGCCGGAAACCTTTCTTTCATCTAAGACCGACTGTCCCTACAGGACAAAACGCGATTAGGTTGATTGATTGTACCAGAAAGTATAACAGAAATGGTTTATGGGTAAAAGTGGCGTTGCAAGAGGGAAGCATCGCAGTGTAGGGAGGGCCATGCCGGGGACGAGTGGTGAGAAGCTTTGTCTACCGACCGGTTGCTCGCTCGTCCCCGGCATGGCTCCCCTGTTTGCCAACAACTTCGCCCCCAAACTGCGAGACACCCGGCAAGAGGCTTAGGGCAGCAGACAGGCGCCAAGCGCGCATTCCTTAGGCGTGTAATCCAGCCCGGCCAGATAGGTCAGGCTTTGCAGCGTGCCGGCCAGATTCTCATCCCATTCCACCTCTGTGTGGCTGCGCAACTCGACCACAATGGCGGGGATACCCTGCAGCGAGAGCCAGTTGGTGGCGTCGCCGGTCACGGGGTAGTAGCTGAACGCGTCGCCATAGGGATAGCCAGCGGCGTTGGCGTAGACCTCTGCCAACTTCTCGGCCGCGGCATAGCGGGTACGGCAGCCGCCGGCAAAGACGCCCGGTACGGCGCTGTGCCAAAAGATCACCCCGCGCGCCGGCGTGGGCTTAAGCAGAAAGTCGCGTAGAATTTGCGTCTCTTTTTCGGAAAAGGGCGCCGCGCCACCGCTAATCTCTTCCTTGCCTAGCCGGCCCGTAGCGTTCCAATTACAGTCCCAGTTGCGGTTGAGATCGACGCCATGGGCGTTGAAGCGTCCCATGAGGGAGGTATCCTTGACCTCGTCTGCTGCAAAACGTCCAATCCGCCCAACTGTCAGCAGTTGACCATCGGGATTGGCCACGGGAATAATCTGTAGGGTCAGCGTCGGCGGGATGGTCTCAGGCTGTTCGGCAAAGTAATCGATGGCGGCGTAGGCTAACAAGATCGTATTCCACTCTGCACCGCCGTGGATCCCGCCAATCAGAACTACACGCTGCGGTCCGCGGCCAAAGGTGTAGCTGGCAATGGGCAACCCCCCAGCGGAATAGCCCAATACGGTCGAGTGCGGCGCCTGCTCGTTGACCCTCGGCGTGATGGCTTTGGGCGTTGCCACCAAAGGCGCGGCTAACTGATTCACCCTCTGGTTGCCCTTGGGCGACGATGTCGGCGCAACTGCCGTCATCTGCAGTTGCGTCTGGCCAGCATAATCCTCTCCCCAACATGCCGCGCCCAACAAGATCACCCCTGCACACAGCAGCCACACCCACCTAACCAGAACCATCCCCCCTCCGCCCCACAACGCACCCAATCCCCCAGTCACCAATGGCGCATAGCGCCCGCAAAGCGATCACCAATCACCAATCACCCAATGGCGCATAGCGCCCGCAAAGCAAACACCCAATTACCAATCACTCACCCGACAACTATAGGCGCCATAAATCTCACGCTGATAGGTGCGGTCGATCACCTCAAACCCGGTGCGCGCCAGCATCTGCTCAAAGAGCCAGCTAAAGGTGCTGTGCTCAAGGCGTACATGCTCGGCCAATTCCGCCGCGGTCCAACCCTCGGCGGCATCGGCGACCGCACCGGCAAACCACGCCTGCAATTTCTCCTCAGTCTCGGTCGGCTCGAAATCGTAGAAAAGATCCCTGAGACGCAGAATGCCGTGGGGCGCCAGCAGCGCGTGTAGCTTGGCCAGCGCCTGCACCTTCCAAAAGTCCGGCAAGTGATGGAGCGCGTTGCGCGTAAAGATAAAGTCAACCGGCGCCGCGTGATGCTGATAGCTCAGAAAACCGCCCTGCACCACCGTGACATTCTCCACCCCACTCTGCGCAACCGCCGCGTGCAGGTAAGCCACCATCGCCGGCGACGGATCGACCGCGAACACCGTGTGGCAAAGGGGCGCCACCGCCAGGGCAAAGCTACCTGTCCCCGCGCCAAAGTCGATCACATTGGATTCTGTAGAAAGGCCAAACCCCACCAGATGCTGAATATCCGCCGTGGGGTCAAACTGGGCCTTGCGGTCGTAGCCGGCCACATAGGCCGTGTCCAGATGCTCCTGGCCCGCGTGGCTTACCTCGTCTAAATGCCAAAGTTCTGTCAAGGTTCACTCCATTGATTTTGTTCTGGAAATCGTCGTGAGGTCGTGAGGTCATGAGGTCGTGAAGTCGTGAAGTTGTGTGGTCCATACAGTGCGACTTCGCGACAACGCGACCTCACGACCTTGCGCCTTCACGACCTCACAACCACCAGCTTATCCACACCCGATTCCGCGCCCCAAACCTCACCTGGCCAGCCCAAGAGTTGGCGCACATTGGCCACTCACGCTTCATGTAAAAACCGGCGCCGCTCTTCGACGGTAAAGATAGGCGGCTCGCGCTGAATGAGCGCGGCAGCCTGCGTCAGCAGATCCTCCAGATCGACCAGCCAGAACCGAATGGTGCGGTCGGCGCTGCCACTGACCACTTGCGTGCCATCGGGACTAAAACTCACCGACCTAACGCTATCCGTGTGGCCGTGGAGTTGGCGCAGCTCCTGGCCCGTGGCGGCATCCCAGATGCGCACCGTGCGGTCGTCGCTGCCACTCACTATCCGCGTCCCATCGGGACTAAAACTCACCGACCAGACCCTGGCCGTGTGACCGTGGAGTTGGCGCAGCTCCGCCCCAGTCGCCGCATCCCAGATCCGCACAGTGCGGTCGTCGCCGCCACTGACCACCTGCGTGCCATCGGGACTAAAACTCACCGACCTAACGCTATCCGTATGGCCGTGGAGTTGGCACAGCTCTTGGCCCATGACCGCGTTCCAGATGCACAGCGTGCGGTCGTAGCTGCCACTGACCACCTGCGTGCCATTGGGACTGAAACTTACCGACCAGACACTGTCCATGTGGCCCTGGAGTTGGCGCAGTTCCTGGCCTGTAGCCACATCCCAGATGTGCACAGTGCGGTCGTCGCTGCCACTGACGATGTGCGTGCCATCGGGACTAAAACTCACGGACAAGACACTATACGTGTGGCCGTGGAGTTGGCGTAGCTGCTGGCCCGTGACCGCATCCCAGATACGCACCGTGCGGTCGGCGCTGCCACTGACGATGTGCGTGCCATCGGGACTAAAACTCACGGATCTGACGCCCCCCGTGTGGCCGTGGAGTTGGCGCAGTTCCTGGCCCGTGACCGCATCCCAAATGCACACCGTCTCATCGTCGCTGCCGCTGGCCACTAGCGCGCCATCGGGACTAAAACATACGGAAAAAACCCGGCTGGTGTGACCATGAAGTTGGCCAGGTTCTGTGCCAATAGCCGCATCCCAGATGCGCACCGTTGCATCGTCGCTGCCACTGACGATGTGCGTGCCATCGGGGCTAAAACTCACCGACCTGACTCTGTCTGTGTGACTACGAAACTGGCACACATCTGCGCCAGTGGCCGCATCCCAGATGAACACCGTTTTATCGGCGCTGCCGCTGACCACTAGCGTGCCATCAGGACTAAAACCCACGGACGAAATCCAGTCGGTGTGGCCGTGGAGTTGGCGGAGTTCTGAGCCTGTGGCCGCATCCCAGATGCGCACTGTTCCATCAATGCTGCCACTGACGATGTGGGTGCCATCGGGACTAAAACTCACCGACAAGACCCAACCCGTGTGACCGTGAAGTTGGCAGAGTTCTGTGCCCGTAGCCGTATCCCAGATGCGCACCGTTGCATCGTCGCTGCCACTGACGATGTGCGCGCCATCGGGACTAAAACCCACGGACCAGACCCTGTCGGTGTGACCGTGGAGTTGGCGCAATTCCTGGCCAGTAGCCGCATCCCAGATGCGCACCGTTGCATCGTCGCTGCCACTGACGATGTGCGCGCCATCGGGACTAAAACCCACGGACCAGACCCTGTCGGTGTGACCGTGAAGTTGGCGCAGCTCCGTCCCAGTCGCCGCATCCCAGATGAGCACAGAGCGGTCTTCACTGCCACTGACGATGTGCGCGCCATCGGGACTAAAACTCACCGACCTGACTCTGTCGGTGTGACCGTGGAGTTGGCGGAGTTCTGTGCCAGTAGTTGTATCCCAGATACGCACCGTTTTATCGGCGCTGCCGCTGACCACTAGCGCGCCATCGGGACTAAAACCCACGGACGAAATCCAGCCGGTGTGACCGTGGAGTTGGCGGAGTTCTGCGCCCGTGGCGGCATCCCAGATGCGCACTGTTCCATCAATGCTGCCGCTGACAATGCGTGTGCCATCGGGACTAAAATCCACGGAATAGACACTGGCTACATGACTACGGAGCTGGCGGAGTTCTGTGCCACTGGCGGCATCCCAGATGCGCACCGTTGCATCGTCGCTGCCACTGACGACGTGCGTGCCATCGGGACTAAAACTCACCGACCTGATACCGTTGGTGTGACCGTAGAGTTGGCGGAGTTCTACATCTGTAGCTGCATTCCAAATGCGCACAGTGTGGTCGGCGCTGCCGCTAGCCACTAGCGTCCCATCGGGACTAAAACATACGGATTTGACACTAGCCGCGTGACCGTGGAGTTGGCGGAGCTCTGTGCCCGTAGCCGCATCCCAGATGCGTACCGTGCAGTCGTCGCTGCCACTGACGATGTATGCGCCATCGGGACTAAAACTCACCGACCTGACTCTGTCGGTGTGACCGTGGAACTGGCGTACATCTGCGCCAGTGGCCGCATCCCAGATGCGCACCGTTTTATCGGCGCTGCCACTGACGGCCCGGGCGCCATCGGGGCTAAAACATACGGAAAAAACCCAGTCTGTGTGGCGGTGGCGCGGTAGGATTAGGTGCCAGGGCGGTGCCTGATCCACAGCCTGTTGCAGGGCGGTCTGGCTTTCGGGGCTGGCATAGCCATCAGGCAGCCAAGTCGTTAGCACCGCATGGCGAGCAAGCAAGAGTGCCTGGCTGCCAGAGGGGTCTTCGCGGCGTTCCAGTTCGGTGAGGGCAAAGGTCGCCAACTCGCGGGCCGTGGCCAGGCGCAGAGCCCGTTGCAATTTTTCGACCTCCTGTTGGCGTTGGGCTTCGTCGGCTTGGCGTTGGCGCAACGCCGCGGCCAAATAGGCCCGTTGTTCATCACTCCAGCCGGTTGGGTGTTCCGCCAATTTCTGCTCGGCTTCGGCCAACAATCCGCCAGTGAGCAGAGTGGCCAGGTCTGTTTTGCCTCGGCTCAGCCAGCGCTCCACATCGATCTGGTAGCGTTGGCGCCAGAGCAAAAATTCACGGTCGGCGTCCAGCCATTCACGCAAGCGCGGCCAGTGGCGGATCAACGCTTCGTGGGCCACTTCGACGGTGGCGCTATTGGTGGTGGGGTCCAGGTCGGTCACCAGCAGCCGCGCATCGGGCTGGGTCAACCGTTGGGCTAATGCTTGCAAGGGCGGCGCCAGGCTGGGCAGACGGACGCGCTGGCGCGTATCCTCGCCCCCTTCATCGGGGCGGGCCACACGCACCAGTTGGCAGAAGAGGTCGGCCAGGTGCGCTTCGACCGCAGAATCGGCGGCAGTCAACGTGGCAAAGAGGCTCTCAGCGCGGCGTGCGATCGCCTGGCGCACGCCGCCGACTTCATGATAGGTCGCATAAGTAAGGGTGGCCGTGGCTTCCTTTTGCCACAGTTCGGTCAGCGCATCTTCGAGCAAGGGCAAGGAACCTGGCGCGGCTGCCACCTCACCCAAAATCTGCTCCACCAACCCCGGTGCAAAGCTGCGCCCGCATTGCTGGGCCGGTCGGGTAATGGCCGCGCGCAGTTCAGCCGGCGTCATGGTCGGGACTAGCAGCCAGTGGCGCTCTGGGTCGCCGACCAGCAGCGGTTCCTGGAGCAGATGGCCGGTAAAGTCGGCGCGCACGGTGAGCACGAGCTTCACCCAGTCGATGGCAGCGACATCCAACAGCGTCTGAAAAAAGGTGCGCCGCGCCTCTAGATCGGCACAGAGGGTAAAGCTCTCTTCAAATTGGTCGGCCACCAGCAGCAGCCGTTCCCAAGCCGGGCTCTCATCGCGCCAGAGCTGGAAGACATCGGCAATCTGCACGGTGCGCGCTTGTAGGCTGGTGGCCCATTTACGCGCTTTGGCGGCGCGCTCTAGGTGGTCAAGCGCCGGTTCCAATTTCTTGATCAGACTTGAGGTAAAGTAGAAGAGCGGCTCGCGGTTGGGTTTGAAATAGACCGTTTCCCAGCGCGTGGTGTTGAGCAGCCGATTGGCTTGGAGCGCCGGCGCCAGCCCCGCCCGCACCAATGACGATTTACCACAGCCGGAAGGCCCTACCACGGCGACAAAGTTATTGTCACGTAGTTTGGCCAACAGCTTCTCGACCATGGCCTCACGGCCAAAGTAGTTGGCGGCATGTTCGGCCTCAAAGGGTTCAAGGCCACGGTAGGGGTTGGGGACGTTGATGAATTCGGGCGGGAGGGCGACGCTTGGCTGTATGGGGAGATGTGATTCGAGTTTCTGCCGCAAGTCCGCTAGTTCAGCCTCGATTCCTAGTTTGTTGTTTAACCATTGCAGCGGAACTTGGGCTGGATCGATAATCTTTGCAATCTGCTCATCAATCACCCGCAGTTGCTGTTCTAGATAATTGATCTGTCGTTGCCAAGAGTCGAATTGTGTAGTCATAAGTGGGGAACTTTTCATAGAATTTGGCATGGTTCACAACGTAGAAGGATATGGATTGACAACTCGTAGGTGCGGTTTCCATACCGCACGTGCTCACATACACGAGATTGTGCGGTATGGAAACCGCACCTACGAGCCAACCGGTCGCATAAGTACCCGAGCAAGGTTTTAATGAGTCCCCAATTTGCCTTCTAATTCGGCGATATGGGCCTCGGTCTGCTGTTTGTTTCTGAGTAGTTGTAAAGGAATATCGGTCGAATCAATATACTCGCTCATGCGCTCTTCGATCAAAGCCAAATTTTGACGATAGCTGGCGAGTTGGCGCTGCCAGGCCTCAAACTGTGCGCTGTTGGTAGTTGAGTTAGGACTTTGTGGTGGTTTGGGGTCTTGCCTTTTGCTCTGTTCATAGCGATCCCGGACGTTACGAAAGTCCTCATTTCTGCCATACTCGCGCGCGACCGTAGTCAACAAATCCTCAACTTGGCCTGTTTTCTCGGCTTCGGTTAAGACAGCATGCCAAATGTTGAGTACGTTACTATTAAAATCAATACGAACGGCAGCGATACTTGCATCTGCGATGACGCGACGAATGCTGGTGGCATCGCTATAGAGAGAAGCTAAGCTATCGCGTAAATTGCGGAAGATCTCTTGGTTCAATGCTAGCTCCTTTTTATAATGTCATGTCGAAAAATAGAGCAGAGTAGTCTGGCGTTTCCATGCCATGACCGGAAAAGTAAACTAGCGCTGTGGCGTTACTGCTGGCTGTCGTAGCCAGCCAGTCAAGTCCATCCAACACGGCCTGATGATGGGCCGCATCCGCAGTTAATAGCCGTACTTGCTTGGGCGGATAGGCGCAGCGGGTCGGGTCGCGTAGCAGAGCGGCAAGAGCGGTGGCATCATCCACGGTCGTCGGTAGATCTTGCCCCACACCGACCACCAGCGCATAGCCTTGGTCAAAAAGGTGTGACATCGGGGATCCTTTCTGGGTAGTGTCAATGGATTGCTTTGCGATAAACTAACTGGAGTATATCATGATCAATCAGCAAAATAAAATTCTATAGGTGCAATGGGGTGCGTACCCCACAAATGAAATTGATTGATCGGGGTGCAGCGCAGGGAAAATGAATAAGGATGAAACAATGAAAACAGAGTAACAAAGTATCTACGAGCTTGACAAAAAAGACGCTTGATCTGGACAGCGGCGGTGCGGCATACTCTGTGTCCACAAGGGAAGTGCTGCGTGAGGAGCCCGCCAAGAGGGTAACGCACCTTTGCCTCTTGTTAGAAAATAAAAAGTGACAACTGCGAACGATCTTCGCAAAAAAAGGGATTGCTATTCGCAGCCCCCCAATGCGATGCTGTGCATAGCCAATTAGACCACAAAATAGCCATTTTGGCAACGGTGGGCCGCGCCCAAGAAGGGATCACAAGATGACATTACGCTCTATCGACTCTGCATAGTGAACGAAGGAGTTGGGCCAAGGGAATTTGTCAAAAACGGTCGTTTATACAAACGGAAAGCTACACCCAGCACGACAACGATGCAGGAGTAAACCACTATGATCCGACAGATTCCCCCTATTGACCACTTTAAACAACAGTTGCGTGTGGCGTTGGGTCGAGAGGCCCAACAGTGCCGCACGGCGTCGTTTGCCAAACACACCCATATCTACACCTGCGGCGACCAAGACCAGAGCGTCTACTTCCTTGAAAGCGGTCAGGTTAAACTCCTGATGCTTTCGCCGGCGGGCAACGAATGCCTGCTCGCCATCTTGACCGCGGGTGACATTTTCGGTGAGTTGTGCCTGTCTGGCCTGAGCGAACGCACAGAGACCGCGGTCGCCATGACCAAGACAGTGGTGAGGGTGATGCCCTGCGTCCACTTCTTTGCCCACCTGCGCGACGACAGGCTCCTGGAGGGTTTTGTCCAATACCTGGCCGTGCGCGTGGCTGATCAACAGGAGATGCTCGCCAACCTGGTGACCGCGAACAGCGAACAACGGCTCGGCAAAACCCTATTGCAACTGGCGCGCACCTTGGGCAAGCAGGATCCGCGCAGTATCCGCATTGAGCAACGCATCTCCCACGAAGAATTAGCGGCTATGGTCGGCACCTCGCGCTCACGGGTCAGCACCTATATGCACCACTTCCATGAGCTTGGGCTGATCGAGTTTAGCGCGGAACGCTTTCTGATTGTCAAAGAGCAGCGTCTCACGGATTATCTGGCGCAGGTTGGCTAGCGCGAGCGTGGATTCGCGCTATATCGGTCAGAACTTTTGAAAAAGTGTTCCAAATGGAACAGAAATCCGTCCAGAGTTGGTATATAACTTTTGGTATGAATAGCCGAGATCCATTCAAAGGACAACACCGAATCAATGTTTCTCCTTTCCTCGCTTGCTCAATGTAGCCTGTTTCTTTACAACCGGAAGCGATGGAAAGAATCTGTTTCGGCTGACTGATTTCCTTTGCCCTACTGATGAAATCTTTATACAGCCTATTAACATCGTCGCAACACCTTTCTCTTCCACGCCATGCTTTCTTACAGTTGCGCATTCCCTTTTGAATGAGGGAGCGGATGTGGAGATTAAGGTCTCAACGTGGGATTATCGCAAATTACACCATTCTTTCAACTAGAAGAATGGTCACCTTTTGCCTCACTTGGTTCAATTTTTGATAAAAATCAAGCCATCAATGGAGGTTTTGCGGTAGATACTTGGAGACCTTCTCCTTTTTTAACCCTGTCTGCAAATGGCCTTCCGACGATTAGCCAGGTTTTTCAAGGAATCAGAGTTGATGTTGCGGTTCGTGATACGGATGCCGTTCTGCATCGTGTGAATTATCATATCACGCTGCATAGATCAAAGCTAAGGAGTGATGCTATCATGCCTAATCCTACTCATCAGTGGTATGTTTCAACCACCGGCGCCAATACAAATGCCGGTACGATTGACTCCCCGTGGAGCCTGAGCTATGCCGCAAGTGGTGCGGGTGGACAGATCGTGCCTGGCGACACAGTGTTGGTACGCGGTGGCGCCTATCGTAGCCAGGAGGGATTCAATATTACGGTCTCTGGCAGCGCCACCGCTAAAATTACCTTCAAGTCGTACCAAAATGAAACTGTCCTATTGGATGGGGCCATCGCAGAATTTACTGCCATCGGTAACACGGCCTGGGAACCGTATGGCGCACTTTCGTCAGGCCATAACGTATATCGTTCCGTCAACGAGTTTCCTGTTCAGAATCTCTTTTACGGCGGGTTTATCCAAATCAACGGCGAATGGTATTCCTTGGCGCCGCACCAATCCCTTAGCGACCTCTTGAGCGATACGCATACGTGGGACTATCCCAACCCCCACTATCTTGGCCCCGGCATCAGCCAAAATATAAGTGCAGACAGTCCCGATTACAAACATCTTTTTATTCGTCTCGATAACTCCACCGCGCAAGCGCAACTCGGTCGCCCGGTGCCCCAAATTAGCGACCCGGATCCGCGCAATCACGAAATTTATCTGTGCAGCAGCTTGCATTTTGGCCTAACGATTACTGGCTCGCATCTTGTCATCGAAGGGTTTGCCCAAATCAATCACTTCGGTGGCTGCTTTGTGATGGGACCGGCCGGACAAACCGATGTCACGCTTCGTAATTGTGGGGGTCGCCCTATCTTCTTTGGGATACGCTGTGCGGCCATTGCTGGGCTTACGCTTGACTCCTGCAAGTTTCGCGCCCACATGCCTAGCCATAAATGGTGGGTCGCGGTAGGGGATATCAAGTCGCCAGTGGGCGAATCACCCGCTGGTCATGTTCGCAAACTTGGGCTGGATCTGGGCGTCGCTACGCAGGTGGAAGTCAGCAATTGCTTATTTGACGAGTTCTTTGACGGCATTCTGGCAACCGCGCCGCATGATGTTGAAATCCATCACACTACCTTCAATCACATTTGGGACGATGCTTGGCAGATGTTTGGCAACCTCTATCATATTAACTTTCACCACAATTTTTGCTATGGGGCCGGTCCATCGGTAGATCATACGCATACGGGTGAAGCGAATCCAGATCCCGGCACTGTCTATATTCACCATAATGTGATCGACACCACCACGCGCCTTCTGTTCTGGGCACGATTGGGGTCGCCTGGCGCCGGTGAGCGTGAATCCATACCGCTTTCCAGCCACGGTACGCCCAAGACGCACACCTGGCCGAGAAAACTCTATTACAACACCATTGTCACTGGCCGCATCACCGGCGGTCCGGAGGTCGGCTGGGCCTTATTTGGCGCAGTAGCACCAGCCAACCTCATCAGCCAAGCGACCCATGAAGTGTATAACAACATCTTTGTGGTGCTGGATGGACGGCCTGGCGGGCGGGACTTCGATGCGACCAGTGGCCGCGAGATTTACGATGGCAACGTCTATTGGTACTACTTTGCCTTGCCGGCCCTCGTCAGATCGCCCTGGCGCTTGCTGCACATGTCGAACGGCACGAATCATCTGGGGATTATAACCGTAGCACAACTACGGGCTTCGCAAGCCTTGATTGACTCACAAGCCTACTATGCGCCCGGCTGGGAAAACTCCGGCCTGAGTCTAGATCCGCAACTTGATGGCGCCTACAAATCGCAAGCTGCCGCCTGTCAGACCGGCGCCGTCGACTTAACGACGACGGGCTGGCCAGGTACGGCTACTTACGAAGCATGGCGCGGCGCTATGAATCCGTTATAACTCAGGGCAATCGCGAACGAATCGACACACCTTTTCTCTTACAAAGAAGGAACCCTATGAATGCTCATTTCGCAAAAGCCCAAATCAACGGCATCGATCTCTATTACCGAACGCTCGGCACGGGTCTACCGCTGCTACTGTTGCACGGTGGTTTGGGTAACGCCGACTATTGGGACAATCAGTTGCTGGTCTTCGCAGAACGCTACAAAGTCATCGCCATCGACAGCAGAGGCCACGGTCGCTCCACGTTTACCGAGGAGCCAATCAGCTATGCGTTGATGGCTACGGATGTTATTGCCTTGCTGGATAAGCTAGGCATCGAGCGCGTGGCTGTGGTGGGCTGGAGCGACGGCGGCATGATTGGTTTGGAGTTAGCGCTCCACCACCCAGAACGCTTGCACAAGTTGATCGCCTGTGGCGCCAACTACAATCCATCCGGCTTGCGCGCCGACGTCAACGAGAACGAGAAGTTCAACCGCTATATCGCCCAGGCCGCGGCGGATTATCAACAAGTGGCAGCCGACCCTTTACGCTGGAACGCCTTTCTCGAAAACATCGGCCAGATGTGGGCGACCGCGCCCGACTACACGCCGGCGCAACTGGCCACCATCGCCACGCCCACCCTGATTCTGGACGGTGAGGAGGAAGAACTGATTGAGATCAATCACGTAAAGGAAATGGCAGGGCTCATCCCAACCGCCAAGTTGCTCCTGATGGCGGGTGTCGGACACTTTGCGCCTTGGGAGCAACCGCAGGCGTTCAATCAGATCGTATTGGATTTCCTGCTGGAGTAGATTTTAATCATATGAAAGGCGATCTTTCCAACAGCCAACGTTCTGACCTGCGCGACTATCTCCGTCAACTCCAACAGCGCTATACCCAATGGGCCAGTCAGTGGTCATTGCAACTCGCCACAAATTAAAGCGCGTTGCGCCTGGTGTGATTATCCGCCTCCGCCAATAATACGTTTACCATCTCTTCCAGGGTGCAGCTTTGGCCGCAGGCGATGGCCGCGGCGCACAGGTCGCCGGGCAGCGCCTCTTCAATTTTCGCCTGCAACTGAGCCGCTTTATCCTTATAAAACCGCCAGGTCGCCTTGTGGGTACGGACATAAATAAGTGTAGTGACCGCCAGTGCCTGAAGTTGCAGCGCGCTGGGTAGCTCCAGGGTTTGACTTTCCTGCACCAACAACTCGGCAGCGTAGTAGAATCCGATCATCAGCATGAAAAGATAGCCATGCTGCCATGCCCGCTGGATCGCCTCAACCAGTGCTTTGCGCGCTGCCTTTAGGTCGCCTGCCGCCAGCAAGGCAACCCCCAGATAATTGAAGCTCAGGGAGAGATGCATTTGGTTATTGGCTGTCCGTTCGATGGCAACCGCTTCCTGTGCTAAAGCAATGGCCTGCTCGACCTGACCCCTGTGTGTCAACACCCAACTCAACTCTGCCTTGCAAAAGCCAATCCCTTTTTGGTGGCCCACTTCTGTGTAGATGGCTAGTGCTTGGCGGACGCACTGCTCAGCAAAGGTCAGATCGTCCTCAACCCAGGCGGCTTGGCCTAAACAGTCTAAAATCCAGGCTTTCTCAAGCGGCATGGCCAACTGCTCACAGAGTGCCAACCCTTCACGCCAATAGGCATCGGCTGCCGGATAATCGCCGATACACCAAAGATGCCAGGCGAGAAAATTCATCACAGTGACAATGCGATCCGGCCGCCCTACCTGTCGCCAGAGCGCCAGACTTTCCGTGCATTGACGGCAGGCGTCAAGATGATCCGAGTTGCCATTGGAAAGTCGGTACAAGACATCGGCCATCCCGGCGAGGTTGCCGCAACGTTGACTAATGGCAAAGCTCTCCTGCAGGTGTGTATGCGCCAATGTCAAGTCACCTAGATTTGTCATGGCAAAACCCAAATAAAGCAAGGCCAAGGCGCGCTCTCTATTGGTGATGGCGAACAACAACGCGTTCAGTAGATGTTCTTCACCCTGTGATAGAAGGGTTAGTTCTACCTCACAAGCACCTAGCCGAACCTGTATCTGTGTCCAAAGTGATTATTGATTGTGCTGTGCTCATGCCTGCTATCTCAGCCTGTAACGCTACCAATGCCTGAGCAAAAAGAGCGATCCCAGTACGAAAACGACTCGTGATATCACAAAAGAGAAAGAGCGCATGAACTGCCGAATGCAACAAGTCAAATTCATGTCGGTCAATCGCCCACTGCCAGGCCGCGCTGATGTTGGCAAAGTCGACGCGTAGAATGTCTAGTGCGTTTCGTTGCCGTGGACTCTGGAGTGGTTCTTCTTGTTCGCCGAGTAGAGGCAAGTAGTAGCGGCTATGCTGCCACTGCACCTGTCGCTGCTCCTGCCCATCCGCGTCGATCTGTTCTGCGACAAATTGACGCACGGTTTCCAAGAGCCGGTAGCGAGTCTGACCGACCTGTTGGTCGGCAATCACCAGCGATTTGTTGACCAGTTGCGCCAGATGATCAAGCGTACAGCCGGTCACTTGCTCTGTTGCCGCAAAGCTCCAGCCGCCACTGAAGACCGACAAACAGACGAGTAAACATTGTTCTTTCGGTGTTAGCAACGCGTAACTCCATTCCAGCGTTGCCCGCAGGGTCTGATGGCGCAGGGGGGCAGTACACGCTCCACTAGTCAAAAGGTGAAAACGCCCATCGAAGGTGCCGTCCAACCGCTGCGCCAGCTCTTCCACGGTGAAGACATTGACGCGGGCGGCGGCCATCTCTAGCGCCAGGGGAATGCCATCCAGCCGACTGCAAATTTGCGCAACGGCGGGCGCATTGGTCGTCGTCAAGGCAAACCCTGGTTGGCGGAGAGCGGCGCGTTCAACGAAGAGGGTCACGGCCTCAAAATCGGCCAGTGCTTCGGGGGTAAAGGCTGGCTGCACCGCTGCGGGTTGACTTTCCCACCCTGACCCGCTGCGCGGACGTGTCAACGAGGGGACACGCCAGGGGGTCTCGCCGCTGATATTGAGGGCCTCGCGGCTGGTCGCCAAGAGCGAAAGGTGCGGACAGTGCTGTAACAGCGTTTCGGCCAGCGCGGCGCAAGCGCCAATCAGGTGTTCGCAGTTGTCCAAAATGAGCAAAGCTTGTTTTGTGCTCAAGTAGGTGGTCAACGTCGTCAAGGGCGTGGCTGCGGGCTGCTCCGGCACGCGCCAGAGATCAAGGATGCGCTGGGGGAGCGTTTCCGGGTCGGTGAGCGGCGTCAAGTCCACAAACCAAACGCCATCGGCAAAATGGGCAAGCACCTGCATCGCCACTTCCAGCGCCAGACGGGTCTTGCCCACGCCGCCGGCGCCGGTCAGCGTGAGCAGGCGGTGGGTTTGTAGATGGTCCATCAGTTGGGCAATCTGTTTAGATCGCCCGATAAACGGCGTGAGTTGGGGTGGCAGATTATGGCGTGGCGCTGCAAGCGACGGGCGTGGCTGGGGCGGCTGTATGTTCAGGGCCAGGGCATGGCGCTCTGTCACCTGAGCTGATAGGTACGGATGAGCTGCGCCTCGTCAGGAGTACGAGCCTGCAAAGGCGCCATGCCGGCAGTGTTGAGCAAGGCTGTGGCCTCGTCGAGGCTGGTCAGTACGCCCTGCTGTTGTAACCAAGTGATGATGACCGTCACCCGTTCACGTGCCTGCAGGCCGTTCAGCCGTTTGCCCTGGCACATTTCTGAGATGATCGAAGGCGGCTGCAAAATGCCCGCAGCTAGTTTGGCCTGGCTGAGGCCGTGTTTGCGATGTAGGTATTGTGCGATCAGATCACCAAACGGGTGGCTCACGCTCACCGCCTTTCTTTGTTTATCTACGGCGATTAACGGAAAGACCAGATCTGATTGTACCAACGGAGATTGGCACGCGCTTCGTGAATATCGAACTGTGGGCGCGGTAACGCCGCGGAAGCGACGTTGCCCGGCCGGCTGACGGTGGGATTGACACCTGGGCCACGTAGTGCAACCTCAAACCAGTCTGGGCGACTGCTAAACATTGGCGCCGGCAACCCGGCTTGCTCCATTGCCTCGCGCATGCGCAGGATGCCGATGCCAAAGCGTTCCACATAGCCCACGGCCTGCAACCAATCCGCCAGCAAGGGATTGCGCGTCTTGTGTTTGCCTTCGAGTTCCGTCACATGCAACCCTGGCAATAGCCCCCCAGGATTTCCAATCACAAGCCGGTCATCATAGATTTTCAATTGAATCGGTACACGTTCATGATAATCTCGATGACAACAGGCATTGATGATTGCTTCACGCACCGCCGCGCTGGGATACTCATCCATTTCCCTGGCCATGCCGGTCTGCGGATTGCCAATCTGTAACCCATGCCGCGTGTTGCGCTGGACAAACTGAAGGGCGCGGTCGATCATCTCGGGCATGGGGCCTTCAATGGTCGCACGGTCAATGATTTGCACACCGCGTGGCCCCACCAGGCGTGCGGCCAAAATCGTGGCATGGTTTAGGTGAAATTGTGGCCAATCCCCAAAGAAGAGCAAACCGGCCACCGTGGGGCGCGGAATTGCCTGTGCATCGGTCGTGACGGCATGTAAGGTTTGGAGCAATTGCTGGAGGGGTTGGTCCGGCATACTGGTGCGCAAGCGTTTGACCAGAAAATCCTTGACGCGTTGCTCATTGAGCTCATCCAACGAGGCTTCCGTCACCGCTGTTTGCTCATAATCCAATTGCCCGCGCTGTACGGCATGGCTAACCACATCCGTAGCGGTCATCTGACGGTTGAAACTACCTTCCCGAATCTTAAAGCCACCAGCCAACCCATAAGTCGCGGTTAACGCTTCAGGGACGGTAGCCACAATGACAGTTTTATCATCAACCTGTACCAGCTCGACCTGCATCACGCCATGTAACGAGGGTTCAAGTCGTCGGCCTGCAGTGTAGAGCCGATCCGTGACCGCTTTTGTATTCTCTACACCGACAATTTCGCCATCATCAGTAACGCCAACAAGTAGAGAGCCACCCTCGGCATTGGCAAACGCCATCAGCACTTCCGCAAGATCGAACTGTTTTTCACTTTCCAACTTGAACTCGATCTGCCGGCCTTCATTTTGTTGAATGAGTTGCATCAATTGGCTTGGGTTGATGGTCATGATTCTATCGATGAATTCTGTAAACAGTCGCAAACGTTGTAAAAAAGTGTCCACGATCTGGAAAAAAGAGTTGATCTGGACAGCACTGATGGGACAAGATTATAACACACCCCTAGCGGATGAATCAATCATCCTGACCTGAGACTTGCTCGACCATCTCCGCCAACGCCAACAGCGCTACACCCAATGGGCCAGTCAGTGCAGTCAGGCTTTATCCGTCGTGACATAGCCGAGAACTTGTCCTGCAGATTGACACTACTCTTAGGTTGTCTTTCTTCCGACCGAATCGCAAGCGTTGCCAAGATCACAAGATAAAGCTTTTCCTATCAGCTGGTCATGCTGCTGGTTGTGCCAAGGCATGCTCCACCGCCTGTTCAAGCGTCATCGCCTGCCCTTCTGCCCAAGCGGCAGCAAAGGAGATTTCATCGAGTTGGGCACGAGTGGCGGAGATCGAATTCTCATAGCGGACAGCATCTATCGGCGGCATGAGCATGCCAATTGCATCGCGTACTTTGACAGCAGCCGCAAATAAGCGAACTGCACGAGCAAGATTGCCTTGACTCATGATGATGAGCGCCAGTGCCTTCAGGCAGTCGCTAATGTTCTCTTTATCGTCCAACTCCTGAAACAAAGCCAGACTTTCGCGATGTAATGCGGTCGCACGCCGGTAGTCACCCTGGTTCAACGCCAGATTCCCCAGGTTACTAATTACGTCAGCAATAGCCTGCGTCTCCCCGATCTGATGGAATAACCGCAGGCTCTCAGCAAATGATGCCGCTGCCTGCGCGCTATCTCCGCTGTATAGCGCCACTAATCCTAGATTATTGAAAGATGATGCAATGCCGCCGACATCACCCAGAGATTGATAATACTCCAAATTAGCTTCAAAGCAAGGCGTCGCGCGCGTATAGTAGCCTTGAAATAGTTCCAGAAACCCGAGATTGGTGAGTACCAGCACACTCTTATCTCGGTCAGTGAGTTCTTGGAATAATGCCAAACTCTCTTCAAGCAATTCGCGAGCACGCACAAAGTCGTTTTGTTCGCTCGCCAGTTGTCCGGCTGCGTTGAGCACCTCCGCTCGCAGCGCTGGCGACGCCTTTGTAGGGTGTTTAAGTGCGCGTTCTAGCCATGCGCGGCCCTCAATGAGATGACCACGCATGAGCCAGAAGTCTATCAGCGCCGTAGCTGCTCGCGTGGCCATTTCCTCTAATCCACCGGCGGGAGACCACTCGAGCGCCGAACGAAGGTTGTCGTACTCTATCTCCAAGCGCGCCAGCCATGTCGCCTGCTGGAAGCCATGCATCTCAGATCTGGCCTGTTCTGCCAGAGCCAGGAAGTAGATAGCGTGGCGTCGTCGTATTTCGTCCTGTTCGCCACAGGCGACCCATTGTGCATGTGCAAATTGACGGACGGTTTCCAACAAGCGATAGCGAGTCTGCTCGCCCTGTTGATCGGCGATAACCAGCGACTTGTTGACCAGTTGCGCAAGCTGATCCAGCGAGCAGCCCATCACTTCCTTTGCCGCGGCAAAGCTCCACCCGCCACTGAAGACCGACAAACAGGCCAGTAACCATTGTTCTTTGGTGGTCAGCAGCCCATAGCTCCATTCCAGCGTCGCCCGCAGGGTTTGCTGGCGCATGGGGGCAGTACGTGTGCCACTGGTCAAGAGTTGAAAGCGTTCATCGAAGGCGCCTTCCAGCCGTCTTGCCAACTCTTCCACCGTAAAGACATGAATACGGGCGGCGGCCATCTCCAGGGCCAGGGGAATGCCATCCAGCCGACTACAAATTTGCGCAACGGCAGGAGCATTGGTCGTCGTCAAAGCAAAGCCTGGCTGGCGGAGCGCGGCGCGTTCGATGAAGAGCGTCACCGCTTCAAAATCGGCCAATGTTTCGGGCGTAAGGGCTGGCTGTACTGCTGCGGGATGACCTTCCCAGCTTGACCCGGCGTGCGGGCGCGTCAGCGAGGGGACACGCCAGGGAGTCTCGCCACCAATATTGAGCGCCTCGCGGCTGGTCGCCAAGAGCGAAAGGTGCGGACAGCGCCGCAACAGCGTTTCGGCTAACTCGGCACAGGCGACAATCAGGTGTTCACAGTTGTCCAAGATCAACAAGGCTTCTTTGGCACGTAGATAGGCGATCAAGCTCTCCAGCGGTGAACGCTCCGGCTGCTCTGGCACGCGCCAGAGATCGAGGATATGTTGGGGTATGGCGTTGGCGTCGGTGAGTGGCGTCAGATCAACAAACCAGACGCCATCGGCAAAATGGGCAAGCACCTGTGTCACCACCTCAATCGCCAGACGGGTCTTGCCCACGCCGCCAGCGCCGGTCAGGGTGAGCAGGCGGTGAGTCTGCAACTGCTGCCGTAGAAACGCAATCTGTTCGGCGCGCCCAATAAAGGGCGTGAGTTGTGTCGGCAGATTGTGACGCGGCGCGACAGGTGACGGGCGCGACTGAGGCGGCTGTGTGTTCAGGGCCAGGGAATGCCGCGGTGTCACCTGCGCTGACAGGGTACGGATGAGCTGCGCCTCGTCGGCCGTTCGCTCCTGCAAAGGCGCCATGCCGGCGGCGTTGAGCAGGGCGTTGGCCTCGTCGAGGCTGGTCAAGGCGCCCTGTTGTTGCAACCAAGTGATGATGGCTGTCACCCGCTCGCGCGCCTGGGGGCCGTTCAGCCGTTTGCCCTGGCTCATTTCGCTGATGATGGAGGGTGCTTGGATGATGCCGTCCGCTAACTTGGATTGGCTCAAGCCGTGTTTACGATGTAAATAATGGGTAAGGAGATCGCCAAAGGGGTGACTCACATTTGCCTCTTGTTACCAGTAAAAAGCGACAACTGCGAACGATCTTCGCAAAAAAAGGGGTTGCTTTTCGCAGCCCGCCTATGCGATATTGTGTGCAGTCGATTAGACCACAAAACAGCCATTTTGACAACTGCGGGGTGTGCGCGCAAGATGACATTAAGCGCTATCATCTTGTATGGCCGGCAACGTCGGCTTATCGGTGGCGCCGTTCATGTATACAATCTCATGCCTACCTTGCAGGGGATTGTCGTTGGCCCAAGTTTGAAAACAAGGAGATAAAAGATGACCGTACAAGCAATGGAACGGACTGAAATCAACGGCGTAGCACTGGAAGTCCGGGCCAGAGGATCGGGCGAGCCGGTCGTGTTTGTGCATGGCGCCATGGGTGACGAATGTGCGGCGATCCTCACCGAGCCGCTCCTCGCCAACCACTATCGCCTGATCGATTATCATCGGCGTGGCTGGGGCAACAGCGAGCCTCTCCACGCGCCGCTCAGTATTGAACAACAGGCCGCCGACTGTAGAGCCGTCATGCACCATTTTGGTGTGGACCGCGCGCATCTCGTCGGCCAGTCCTACGGTGGGATTATTCTCCTTCAAATGGCGCTGGACATGCCGGCCGCCGTGCAAACGCTTTCGCTGCTGGAACCCGCCTTGCCGGCGATCCTCTTCAACGCGCCGGCGTTTGGTGCGGTGATGAGCAAGGCTGCAGCCCTCTTTGCGTCAAACGACGCGGCGGGTGCCATGGATGCCTTTGGCCAGGAGGTTGGCGGTGCTGATTATCGTACCGTCTTTGACCAGACCTTGCCACCCGGCTACTTTGAACGCTGGGTGGCGGATGGGCCGACCTTCATGCAGTATGATGGGCCGGCGCTGCAACCGTGGACCTTCACGCGTGAGCGCGCAGGGCAAATCACCCAGCCGGTGCTGAACATGCGCGGGGCCAATACACAACCTTATTTTTGCGAGTGCTTTGAAACCGTTCAGGCGTGGTTCCCCCAGGCCGAGAACTTCATCGTGCCGAAGGCGCCGCATACCATGCTCCAGAACAACCCGCAAGGCACGGCTGAACGCTTGGTCAGTTTCTTGGCGAAACACCGTTTGTCGGCATGATGACGGGCATGGCAACAACCCCGCTGCTGGCAGACTGTGCGCTCGTGCGGATGCCAGGCATGGGCCATGCCCTTCATGCCGAGCAGCCGGTTGCATTTTCCCGTATCGTGATGGACTTCCTAGAGTCGCTGTGAAAGCCACAGTGAAATGCTGAGGTGAAGGTGATCACAGACACCAGTCAAGCCATGCTCGATCACCTGGAACTCCTGATCAACGTGTCATTTTGCTGCGATCCAGATGGCCGGCTGCGCGCGGTCAACGAACCTGAAAAACCGCCTGCTCCCCGGTTTTACATGGTGCGCACCGCGGTGGGCAATCACTGGCGCTTTCGTTATGATCTGCCGGCGGCGACGATCGATCAACTCGACCGGCTCTGTCAGGCCGAGCCGCCTAGTGCTGATTTTGCGCGCCCACCTCAGCAATCTACGGCGATCAAAGCGGTGCTGGCCGCGCACGCGCCGCTGCAAGAGGAATACCGGGGGCCAGCCTACTGGGTTCCGCCCGGCCTGGAAAGACCCGCCAATGTCGTGCCGATCACGGCCACGAACGCGCATCTCCTGCAACCACTCTTTCCTTGGGTCTTGCCACTCCCGCAACCGCCAAGGCGCGGTGCTCTGGTAGCGACGATTGTGCAAGAGATGGCGGTGGCGCTTTGTTACTGTGCGCGTATCCCTGACCAGGTAACGCGCGCCGGCGTTGAAACGGCAGAGGCTTTCCGCGGGCATGGCTACGCCACCGCCGCGGTCACCGGCTGGGCCGCCGAAGTGCGTCGCCTGGGCCTGATCCCGCTGTACGGTACGACTTGGGAGAATCTGGCTTCCCAGCGCATTGCCCAAAAACTAGGGATGGTCTTGTATGGGGAGGATTGGTCGATTGCATGAATTGACGAACGAACTTGCTCGCCGACAGGAGGCGAAACCCTTTAGCGCCTTGTCTGTACTCAATGTCATTCAGTTAACAGTAATCAGTTCCCAGTAATCAGTTCCCAGTAATCAGTCGTCAGTCTCGGCGTACATACTGAAAACTGAGCACTGGTTACTGGTAACTTTGACAAGATAATTTCTTAACTTAATGACATTGTGTCTGTACTGATTTAAGCAAAATTTCCTGTTTCCCCAGAGCTTATGACGGCGATCCAGTATAACCGTGGAAACGCTTATGTTGTTGGCGAGCCAGCTCATCCATATCCCCACCATTGAACAGCTTGAGGTTTGGATTTTGGGACCACCGAGCACCCGCCCTAACGTACGGCTTGACCCGCGCCCTCGTTATCTTGTCTCCCCCCAGCAATGCGTTGACCCTCTCTGCCAGGCTGCAACTTTGTCCGCGGACAAATCCGCGGACGAGATCGGGGGCAAGTAATTCCAGCCATGCCAGAAAAAGCTCACGAACTCTTCGTTGATTCGATTAGGGCAGGGGATGTTTCTCGAACCGGGGAATCACGGTACAGGAAGCAAGCCGTATAGTGATTATCGCCGACCACATAGTCCGGCGGGCGTTGTTGGGTGCAAATGTCCATCACTTTCGGACAGCGGGCCGCATAACCGCACTTATTGCCCTCGCGCAACAGGGGACGCTCCACGTATTCCAGGTTCACCCGATCTTGCCAGCGTTCGGTTGGATCCGCCGACGGGATCGATTGTAAGAGCTGCTGTGTATAAGGGTGCGTCGGGTTCGCGACGACTTGGTCGATCTCCCCCGATTCAACCACCCGTCCGAAGCACAGAACCATGATCTGACCACCCACGTAATAGGCTGTGGACAGGTTGTGGGTGATGAACAGGCAGGAAATATCGTGTTCGTCCCGGAAATCCATCAGGATGTTCAGGAACATGGTGCGGATGGCCGCATCGATCATGGAGATCGGTTCGTCAGCGATGATGATCTTCGGGCGCATGAGATAGATGCGCGCCAGCATCACCCGCTGGCACTGCCCACCGCTGAGCTGGTGTGGGTAGCGCCCGATCACATCTTGCGGGCGCAGGTCAACCGCCCGTAGAGACTCTTCGATCAGGCTTTGTTCCTCCTCTTTAGAGGCGGCAAGCTTGAAGTTCCTGGCCACCAACTGGAGGGCGCGCTCGATCTTATAAAATGGGTTATAGATGCTGTACGGGTCCTGGAAAATGGGTTGAACCTCGCGATAGAATTCGGCGCGTTCATGGGCGGACTGGTGAAAAACATCTCTTGCGCGGTATAGAACTCTGCCGGAGGTGGGGTTAGTCAGCCCCAGCAACATACGCGATAAGGTGGTTTTCCCACTCCCGCTTTCGCCTACAAGGGAGATAATCGTCGGTTGCTCACGTAGTTCCAGGGATACTTGATCAACGGCGGCAATATTTTCGGAGCGAAAACCGCTGCCCGGCACGGCGTATTCGCGGGTCACATGATCGGCCTGGAGAATGATGTCATTGTTTGTCATAGGAATCACCATTAGACATTATATCAATTTGGCTCTATGGTTTTGACAAGATGACAGGATGAGCGAGGGTTAGTCATCTTGTCATCCTGTCATCTTGTCACAGGTGTGTTCAACCAATCGATATAAACTCTATTATGTATAAAGATGGCAGGCAACGCTGCGTCCGGGTGCGCATTCGCGCAGCTCGGGCTTTTGTTCTCGACAGATGTCCATTACCTGGCTGCAGCGCGGATGGAACGCACAACCTGTCGGCCAGGCCAGCGGGCTGGGAACCACACCTTGCAAGCTCTGCAAGCGTTTTCGTTCTCCGCCCACCTTTGGCGTGGCGCTTGCCAGGGCATTGCTGTAGGGATGGAGGGGATTTTTGAGCACATCGGTCGCCGTACCCACCTCGACGATCAGCCCTGCGTACATGATGCCGATCCGATCGGCGATCTGCGCGTGTACGGCCATATCGTGGGTGACATAGAGGATCGTCAAGCCTAACTCGTTGCGGACATCTTCCAATTCCTGTAGGATCACGCGCTGCACATTGACATCCAAGGCTGTGGTTGGCTCGTCTGCAATCAGCAGGTCAGGGTTCATAGTGATCGCGGCTGCAATCGTGACGCGCTGCTTCATCCCCCCGCTCAGTTCATGGGGGTACATCCGCGCGACACCTTTGCTTAACCCGACCATCTCCAGCCGTTCACCGATCAGCTCGCGCGCTTCATTCTTGGATAACTTGATATGCGCATTGAGCGCATCCATCATTTGGGTTTCAATGCGCGCTACGGGATTCAGCACGTTCATGGCGCTTTGCGGTATGTAGGAGATGTGTTTCCACCGCAATTGTCTCATTTCGGCAGCATTGAGACTCAATAAATCAACGATGTCGCCGTTTCCGCCTCTAGCGCCTAAATACAAGGTGATCTTCCCGCTCTGGATGTGTCCGGGCAGCTTGGTCAGGCGTAATATGCCCTGGATTAAGGTAGATTTGCCGCAGCCGGACTCCCCTGCCAATCCGAAAATTTCGCCACAGTTGACCTTTAGATCCAGGCCATTGACGGCTTTCGATTCCCCCTGGCTGGTCGAGTACCAGATGTGCAAGTCTTCGATCTCCAGGAGTGTTTGTGGTTTCGTTCGAGCATTCATGGTTTATTTCTCGGTTCTGCGCTGCAGGCGTGGATTGACTTGCTCTTCCATGCCACGGTTGATCATGGTAATAGCCAAGAAGATCAGCATCAGCGCCCCAACCGGGATTAGCAGCAACTCGTAGCGCCCGCGGCTGAAGGCAGCCCATCCGTTGGCATAGTTGATCATCAACCCCAGGGTGATGATGTTGGATGGGCCTAAACCGATCACTTCCAGGCCTACCTCACCGACCATGGCGCCCACCGTGCTGAAGGCGAAGCCCATGAAGAGGTAAGGGATCAGGTTGGGCAACAACTCGGTAAAGATAATTGCCAGATCGCTTTGGCCAGAGACCCGGGCTAGTTCAACGTAGCCGCGCTGCTTCATGCCAACGATCTGGGCGTGGATTGTGCGGGCAGCGTAAGGCCAGCTAAACAAGGCCAGGATCACGGCCATCGCCAGAACGCTGAGACCTGGCATGACCATGGCGAGGGTGACCAGCACCGGGTAAGCCGGGATGACCAGCCAGGTATTGGTGACCAGGGTCAGGCTGGCGTCGATCCAGCCGCCTTTATAACCGGTGGTGAAACCAACGAGGATGCCTAGGAAGGTTGCCACCAGGCCAGAGATAAAGCCGATCTCAAGGGATGTGCCCAGTCCAGCCAGGTAATCAGCCAAAAGATCCCTGCCGTGCCCATCTGTTCCCATAGGATGCGCCGCCGAACGCGGCAGCCAGGTGCGAAACTGGCCGGGAAGCGCTGGGCTGGCGCCTTTCAGGATCGGGCCATAGATCAACGGTGCGATCAGGGCAATGAACACCAGAATGCCCAGGACGATCACGCCAAATTTAAACTTGCCGCTGCCACGCCAGCAATTGGTCAGGAATTTAAGCATAACACTACTCCTAGTACACTTAGGCGTAGATACTTACGGTGATAAATCGTTACAGTTACACGAGTGCACAAGGCTACCTATCTATGTAACGATTTACGCCGAGATCTACTAGGCGATAATTTCCCGACGGATGCGTGGGTCGATGAGAGGCAATGCCAGCTCCACGATCAGGCTGGCCGTCATCACGCTGAAGACAGAGAGAAGAATGATACCCATCATGGAGTTGTAGTCAAAGACCGCAATGGCGCGTGACATCAGTTCGCCGATGCCTGGGTAAACAAAGAGGATCTCGATCAACAACTGGCCGCTCATTAAGAAGCCCATCGTCAGCGCCAGTCCCATCGCCTGGGGTAGCATGGCGTTGCGCAGGGCATAGCGCGTCATGATCTCCCACGGTTTGAGCCCCTTGGCCTCGGCGTACATCAGGTAATCCTCGCCGAGGATGTTGATGATCAAAGAGCGCGTCGAGAGGGTCCAGCCCGCCAACGAAACAACAATAATCGACAGGGCGGGTAAGATGCTGTGGCTAATGACGCTTTTGATGAAGTCCCAGTTGAAGCCAATGGCATATTGGCCGTCGAAGGAGCCGCGCGTTGGCAATAACTTTAACTGGTAACCAATGATCAGCACCAGGAAGATGGCGACGAGGTAAGGGGGAATTTGTGAAAGCGCGATGGCCAGATTGGTCAGCCAATCGCTAGCGACCGAATCGCGGAACCAGCCGGCGATCGTTCCCATCAACAGGCCCAATACCCAGGCGATCAGAATCGAGAAGCTAAGCAGTCCCACTGTCCAAGGGAGGCGGCGCATCAACAATTCCTCCACTGGCGTGGGGAAGTTGATAAAGGACGGCCCCAAGCTGCCGTGCAGCAACTGGTTCAAATAATGGGTATACTGGTCCCACACCGTGCCGTTCAAGCCGAACTGCTCCTTATAATAAGCTACCATTTCAGACCCTTTGGGGACTGTCACAGAATACTGGCGTTCCAGTGACTTCACCCAGGCATCAACCGGATTCGTGGGCACCATACGAAACGCAAAGAAAGCCACCGTGGCCGCCGCCCAGATCGTGAAAAGATAGTTGAAAATCCGGAGCAGGACGTACTTGAGAATAGGATGTCTTTTGAACATCAGCAACCTCGCATAGGAAAGAAGGGAAGATTTGCCGGGCCCGCCGTCCTTCATGAGTGTGTTTTATTTATTTCGGTAATGTAGGTGCGGTTTCCATACCGCACACGTCCTGATTTACCAGACCAGTGCGGTATGGAAACCGCACCTACGATCTTACCGGTTTATTTTCGCAACGCTCATAAAGGAGGGCGGACCCGGCCGCGAAACAGAGCAGAGTAGTCGGTTATTGGACTTTAGGTGTGATGTTGTACAGCACGAATTGGATCTGCATCCACCAGTTGAATGGCACAGTATACAGATTATCGTTAGACTGCATGTTGTCCCAATAGGTGGTGTTATAGTATTGTGTGTAAATGGTCTGCACGAGTGGTACACCAAAAGCATTCTTCAGCCACAGATCATAGGCCTGCATATAGAGATCATGCGCGTGGGGATCATCCGGGGTGATGGCTTTCAGCTGGTCTACCACGGCATCGAATTCGGGGTCGCAGGCGCGGATGGAATTGCCATGCTTGGGCAGCTCGCCAAGCGGGACCACATCCTTGCACTGAAAACTGGCGTACAACTCGACCGGGTCGACCGTGGCGCCGCAGAACCACCAGAAACCGATATCAAAGTCGCCATTGTCGATCTGGGCGAAGAAGGGCGGCTGATCGGCAAAACCCTGCAGAGAGGCATCAATGCCGATCTGCTTCAATTCTTCCGTGAAGTCCTGAGCAAACAAGTACTCATTCGCCCCAGGGCCACCGACCGCAGAGACCTTGATGACCACTTGTTGACCATCCGGATCGAGCAGCTTGCCGCCTTCGCTCGTGTAACCCGCCTCGGTGAGGAGTTGCATGGCTTGATCGGGGTTGTATTCCAGGGTGCCCCACTTTTCATTGGCATCCTGGTTAATGAACTGGTCCATGTTGCGGTAGTCTGCCCAGAGCGCCTGGGCCGGCTTTGTGGGCGGGATCCAGATATTCTCGGCCCAGCGCGGGCGATTCATCAGCATGGACATCGCCCGGCGGAACTCGGGCTTGTTTAAGTTCGGCTTGGCATTATTGAAGAAGGCGCCGCGTGGGCAAGGATCGAGATACGCGACCACATTGACCTGCGGGAACTCCGTATCATGCTGCTCCGTATAGGTTGTATAATCGATGCCGCCGAAGATATCGGTGCTGTTCGCCTTGGCTTCGGCCACCATCTGATCCGCAGCGGGGCCGGTGCGGTAGATCACGTACTTGGGGCCGGGGGTGACATCTTTGTTCCAGTAGTCGTCGCGGCGTTCCCAGACGTAGATCTTCTGTTCAACGTAATACTTGGAGAGCTTGTACGGGCCAGTGGTGACGGGCGGATTGTTCTTGTAGGTCAGCGGATCCACCTTCTCCCAGATGTGCTTGGGAACGATCTGTGTCAGGGCTGGCGTACAAATGCGGACCCACCATAGCTCGTGGTAACGCGGCGTGGGCTCGGTCAAATTTACAACCATAGTGAGTTCATCCACGGCGCTGACCGAATCGAACGCCAGGATATCGGGGTTGCTGCTGAGCTTAGGTTCGCTCTTGAGCAGTTCAAGCGTGTAGACAATGTCCTCCGCCGTGAAAGGTTCGCCATCGTTCCAGGTGATGCCTGGCTTGATGTGGAGCGTCCACGTCTTGTAGTCGGCGCTGTACTCCATGCTTTCAGCCAGCCAAGGGATGACCTCGCCTGTGACATAGTTCACGTACCACAGGGCCTCATTGGCGATCTGAACGTACCCAGCCGCCCAATCTTCGCCATTGGGGATCCAGTCGTTGAAGCTTTCGACCATGGCGAAGTTACCCTGATCCATAATCAATGCCTCGGAGCGCGGGAAAGGCAGGGTCACGCCGTTGAGTACGAACGAGCCTTCCGCGGGCGCCGCCGCGGCGGTGTCCTGTGCCGGGGCGGTGGTCGCCGTAGCTTCCGTGCTGCTCGTAGCGTTATCCTTGATAACCGGGGGGTTGAAGACTTCGGCCGTCGGGGCCGGCGCCTGGGCGCCTCCGCCGCATCCTGCAACCATCATCAAAACGATAGTGGTAGTCAAGATGTTGTAAATTATCCTATGGGGTTTCATCTTTCCTCCAAAATGCGTACGGTTTGGGTTTGCTTTACAGACCATCAGTAGGGGTTTGAAAACTCATATCCAAATTGGGGTACGGAAGATCTTGAACCTCTGGTAGAAATAAATGAGAGTAAACAATTCTCCTTTCTGTTGCTGCGGATATGCAAAAGCAACGTTCGTTCCGCCAGAGAGGGGACGGAGGGGGAACTATCGGATATCCATCGCAGGCAGAGACACAGCTACCCAGGAGATGGTAGCCGGAAGCGAACATTACCTACAAAACTCCGGTTCTCATGTTGAACTCAGTTTAGTTTACAATATATTAAGGGATGTTATAGATATACTGTTGGATACAACTCTGTACAGAGCAGTACAAATATAGCAAACAGTGCATAGTTTGTCAATAAGCATATACGGCATGTGCAACTCAAAAATCTATGTTTACGCCCGCCTGGCCCAGCGGGCGCTCGACCTTACGCTGGCAATCGTTAAACGCAAGATCTCTTAAAGTGCGTTGCACCTGGTGTGATTATCTACCTCCGCCAATAATACGTTTACCATCTCTTCCAGGGTGCAACTTTGGCCGCGGGCGATGGCGGTGGTGCACAGGTCAGCAGGTAGCGATTCTTCGATTTCCGCCTGCAATTGGGTTGCTTTGTCCTTAAAAAATTGCCAGGTCACCGTCTGGGTGCGCACACAGCTTAGTGTAGTGACCGCCAGTGCCTGATGTTCAAGCGCTCCAGGTCGATCAAGGGCATGGATTTTTAGCACCAACCACTCGGCAACATAGTAGAACGCATTCATCAAATTGTAGAGATAGCGATGTGCCCACGCCCGCTGGATAGCTTCTGTGAGCGCGGTGCGCGCCGCGGCCAAATCACCGGCAGCCATCAGCGCTACGCCCAGGTAGTTAAGGCACAAGGTAAGCACCATCTGGCTATTGACTGCGCGCGCGATGGCGACGGCCTTCTGTACGGAGGCAATGGCCGCTTCTACTTGACCAACGCTTGTTAGCACCCACCCCAGCTCGGCATGACAGAAGGCAATCCCTCTTTGATGGCCCAATTCTGTATAGATGGCCAGCGCCTCGCGAACGCATTGTTCAGCGAACGGCATGTTATCGATCCACGCATCGTTGCCGATACAGTCCAGCAGCCAGGCTTTTTCTAGCGGCAGATCCAACTGCTCACACAGCGCCAGCCCTTCACGCCAGTACGCCCGTGCCAAAGGATAATCGCCGGCACACCAAATATTCCAGGCCAGATAATTGATCACACGGGCAATCCGATCGGGTCGCCCAAGCTGACGCCAGAGCGCGAGGCTTTCGGCACATTGACTGCATGCCACTGGGTAATCCGAGGAGCCTTCGGCAAAGCGGTGCAAAGCGTCAGCCATCCCGGCGACATCACCGCAGCGTTGACTGATCGCCAAGCTCTCCTGAAGGTGTCTATGCGCCAATGTCAAGTCACCCCGATCCGAAGTGGCGAGGCCCAAATAAAGTAGGGCCAACGCTCGCTCTCTATCTGCGGCAGCCAGCAACAGAACGTCGTGCAGATGTTGTTCACCCTGTGCAATGTCAGTCAGCATCACCTCGCAAACGCCCAACCGAACGAGTAGCTGCTCGCCAAGCAATTGCAGGGTTGATTGGCTGGCACTATTAGTCAGCTTGGTCTGGAGTTCAATGAGTGCCTGCGCAAAGAGCGCCTTGCCGGTGCGAAAAGTGCCCGTGACATCGCAGTAAAGAAAGAGTGCATGAACCGCCGGCGTCAGCAGCGCAAACTCATCCCGCTCAACCGCCCACTGCCAAGCGGCGCTGATATTGGCAAAGTCGCTGCGGATGAGCGTTAAAGCTTCTGGTTGCTGTTGGCTCTGGAGCCGCACTTCCTGCTCGCCGAGTAGACGCAGATAATAGCGACTGTGTTGCCAACAACTCTGCTGCTGCGCCTGTTCATCAAGCCGAAGCTGTTCCATCCCAAATTGCCGCACCGTTTCTAACAACCGATAGCGCGTCTGCCCGCCTTGCTGGTCGGCAATGACCAATGACTTGTTGACCAGCTGGGAGAGCCGATCAAGAGCCGCGCCGGCCACTTCCTCCGCCGCGGCCAGGGTCCAGCCCCCATGAAAGACGGAAAGACGCGTTAATAGCCGTTGTTCCACCATCGGCAAGAGGGTATAGCTCCATTCCAGTGTTGCGTGCAGGGTTTGATGACGTAGGGGCGCTGTGCGTACGCCACTGGTCAAGAACTGAAAGCGGCTATCGAAGGCGCCGTCCAGTCGTCGCGCCATCTCTTCTACGGTAAAGATATTGACGCGCGCCGCGGCCATCTCCAGGGCCAGGGGAATGCCATCCAGCCGGCTGCAAATCTGCGCCACCGCTGACGCGTTGGTCATTGTCAGGGCAAAGCCGGGCTGGCGGAGATGGGCGCGTGCAACGAATAGCGTTACGGCCTCAAACCGTGACAGTGCTTCAGGCGTAAAGTGTGGTTGCGTCGCTGCGGCTTGTCCGTCCCAGCCTGACTCGGCGCGAGGACGGGTCAGCGATGGGACACGCCAGGGCAGTTCGGCATGAATGTTAAGCGCCTCACGGCTGGTCGCCAATAGCACAAGCTTGGGGCAATGTTGGAGCAGCGTTTCGACCAGTGCCGCGCAGGCGCCGATGAGATGTTCACAGTTATCCAAAATGAGCAAGGTCTGCTTCGTGCTCAGATAGGCGATCAGTGTTGCTAATGGCGTGGCTTCTGACTGTTCCGGCACACGCCAGAGATCGAGGATGCGCTGGGGTAGTGCTTCTGGGTCGGTAAGTGGCGCCAGATCGACAAACCAGACGCCATCGGCAAAAGCAGCGTGCAAGCGTGTTGCCACCTCAATGGATAGGCGCGTCTTACCCACGCCGCCGGCACCGGTTAGGGTGAGCAGACGGCGGGTTTGCAGGTGCCCCACCAGTTGGGCAATCTGTTCGGCACGACCGATAAATGGCGTGAGTTGCGCCGGCAGGTTGTGGCGGGGCTGAACGGATGACGGGCGTGGCTGAGGTGGCTGTGCGTTTAGGACGAGGGAATGGCGCTGTGTCACCTGGGCTGATAGGTTACGGATCAGGCGCATCTCGTCAGGAGTACGATCCTGCAAAGGCGCCATGCCGGCGGCGTTGAGCAGGGCGTTGGCTTCGTCGAGACTGGTCAATGCACCTTGCTGCTGCAACCAGCCGATGATGGCCGTCACCCGCTCACACGCCTGGGGGCCGTTCAGCCGTTTGCCCTGGCACATCTCGCTGATGATGGAGGGTGCTTGCAGGATGCCCGCGGCCAGTTTCGCTTGGCTCAAGCCGTGTTTGCGATGTAAATAATGGGTAAGGAGATCGCCAAAGGGGTGACTCACATTTGCCTCTTGTTACCAGTGAAAAGCGACAACTGCGAACGATCTTCGCAAAAAAGGGGGTTGCTCTTCGCAGCCCCCTCATGCGATATTTTGTGTGCAATCCATTAGACCACAAAACAGCCATTTTGGCAATTGTAGGTTAATCGCAGGGTGTGTCCCACGCAAGTGGCGAGAAGGTGACTGTCACTGGGCGCAGGGCGTTGCCATGCCTCCCACCCCGTGTTGCCCAGTGACAGTCACCTCTGGTCCCAAAGTGTCCACGATCTGGACAGAAAAGAGACTTGATCTGGACGGCGCCACGGTTGCATAGTCTAGCGTAGAAATAGTTTAGGAGTGACGATCAAATGACTCATCGATTTAAAGTGACCGGCACTTCCAAAGTGCCGGTCACTTTAGCCGACTTGTTTGATCGCAATTCCTTAAACAAGAGAACGTGGCGGATACAAATCTAAAACCATTTTACACAAGGGAGGAACACCGATGCACGAACCTACGAAAAATTTAACTGTCCAATTGGAGGGACCCAACACCACATTACGCGCAGCGCATGGCTGGGGCACGATGTCTGTGGCCTATGCCGAACTGCCCGCAGGAACGGATCTAGGCCCTCTGCTGGCAGGTCTGACCAACGATGTTTGCGCTTGTCCCCACTGGGGCTATCTTCTGAAAGGGCAACTGCATGTGCGTTATAGCGATGACACCGTCGAGGTGATCCATGCGGGCGACGTTTACTATCTGCCGCCGGGACACACCGGTTGGTTCACCGAAGATAGCGCGCTTGTGGAGTTTAGCCCTGATCCGGCCTATCAGGAAGTGCTTGCGCATGTGCTGAAAAAGGCCGGCGCAACGGCGTAGATCCAACCTATCGTCAATCGTTACACAACTTGTCAATATTTCAATCAAAAAAGGAGAACACCATGCCAAATCTACCATCGGCTGCCCTTGAACAGTTGCGCGCCAGCCTACGCGGGCGACTGATTATGCCGGACGACGCCGACTACACGACGGCGCGCCAAGTCTATAACGGGATGATCGACAAACGCCCGGCGCTCATTGCCTGCTGTCACGATGTGGCCGATGTGATCGCCGCGGTCAATTTTGCGCGGGACAATCAGTTGCTGCTGGCGGTGCGGGGCGGCGGTCACAATGGCGGCGGCTTGGGGATCTGCGATGATGGGCTGGTGATCGATCTTTCAGCCATGCGCGGTGTGCATGTTGACCCCAAGGCGCGCACCATGCGCGTGGCGGGTGGTTGTCTCTGGGGCGATGTGGATCATGCCACCCATGCCTATGGTTTGGCGGTGCCGACCGGCATCATCTCGACGACCGGTGTCGGCGGCCTTACATTGGGCGGCGGAGTCGGCAACCTCTCGCGCCGCTGCGGCCTGACGATTGACAATCTGCTCGAAGTGGAGATGGTGCTGGCCGACGGCAGCATTGTCACAGCCAACGCCAGCGAGCACTCTGATCTCTTTTGGGCGGTGCGTGGGGGCGGCGGCAACTTTGGCGTCGTCACTTCCTTCCTCTTCAAGGCGCATCCCATCCACACCAACTATGCCGGCCCGATGATCTGGCCGCTGGAACGGGCGAAGGAGATCATGCAGTGGTATCGGGAGTTCCTACCCAGCGCACCGGACGAGCTGAGTGGCTGGTTTGCCTTTCTCACCGTGCCGCCCGTGGCCCCGTTCCCGGAGCCGGCCCAGGGCAAGAAGATGTGCGCCGTCTTCTGGTGCTACACCGGCCCCCTGGACAAAGCCGAGGGAATCTTCCAGCCAATCCGCACGCTGTTCGGTCCGCCCGCCGTGGACTTCGTCGGCCCCATCCCACATCCGGCAATGCAGGCCATGTTCGATGGCTTCTATCCGCCCGGATTGCAGTGGTACTGGCGCGGCGACTACTTTAAGGAGATCCCGGACGCGGCGATCGACAAGCACATCGAGTTCGCCAGCCGCCTGCCGACAGGGCTTTCGACCATGCACCTGTATCCAATTGACGGCGCAGCCAGCCGAGTCGGATCGAGCGACACGGCCTGGGCCTATCGCGATGCCAAGTGGGCCGGGGTCTTTGTCGGCGTGGATGCGGACCCGGCCAATGCCGCGCTGATTCGCGATTGGACCGTGAGCTATCAGCAGGCGCTCCATCCCTATTCGATGGGCGGCTCCTATATCAACTTTATGATGGAAGAAGGCCAGGAGCGGATTCGCGCCACCTATCGCCAAAATTATGAGCGCCTGGCCAAGATCAAGGCCCAATACGATCCGGGGAATCTCTTCCGGGTCAACCAGAACATCAAGCCCGCGGCATGATGCGTCACGCCCTGTCAGGAGGTCAACCCCACTCATCCAGCAGCGCTTTGGCCTCCTGCAGATCAGGGGTCGCAAACCCTTCGCTGAACCAGCCGTAGATCGCGGCCAGCAATTGGCGCGCCTCAACCGCTTTGCCCTGGTTGGCCCACAAGCGGCTGAGGCTGATTGCTGCCCGCAATTCAATCGACCTGGCTTGCTGCTGACGGGCCAGGCTCAGGCTGCGCTGAAAAGAGGCGGCCACCACGTCCGCAGGCTCGCCGCGCGCCTGGAGCAGTTCGCCTTTGAGACGATGCAGTTCCGCTTCAGAATAGCGATCACCGCGTTCGGCCACCGTTGCCAGGGCTTCGTCCAACGCAGCCAGCCCCATTGCCCCATTGTCAACGGCGCCGCCAATGGCAGGAAAGTGCGCCAGACGCTGGCGCACTGCCGGATGCCAGTCCACCGCAACCAGGGTTGAGGAACCAAGGCCGACGGCCAACGCGCTGAGCGCGCAGGGCACACACACCTCGACGTCAGCAGCCTGTTGGGCCGCCATCCCCTCAAGGATCGCAGCGATCCCCTGCTCGAACGCACCCTGTTCAATCTGTAGGCGCCCTTTGAAGACAAGCACAATCGAAAGCCAGTAGGCCAAAACATATTTCCGTGCGTACGCTTCCAAGTCTGTCACAAGCGCTGCTACGGCTGACCAATCATGTTGATCACAGGCCAGCCAGGCTGAATAGGTCAACGCATAGCCAGTTGTGTAGGGATGACCAATTGCTTGCGCCAATTGACGCGCTTCCGCGGCGCGCTGCATCGCCTGCTCCGGGTAGCCAAGATACCAGAGTGTCCAGGCCAGGCGCACGCGACAGATGACGCCAGGGTCTTGGGCATAGAGGGTTGTATGGGCCTTGTATTGTTGGACATCATAAGCCGCAATCACGGCTTCGAGGTTTGCTCTGGCGGGCGCGAACTCGCCCCGCCAAAATTCCGTCACACCCAGTACATAGTGCCCTTCGACAAAGAGGATTGGATCGACTCCTGCCGGCGCTTGCTGGGCGAGACGGAGGATTTGCTCGCCCAATTCATAGGTCCGGTCATATTGTCGCCGCACGATGAAATACAACGCCAACGCCCGCAAAACGGCAGGATTCGGCGGTTGCCCAAGCGCAAGCGTCAACGCTTGGACGCGCTCATACACCTCTCGCACCTGGGCGAAGCCATAGCCATAGGTCGCGACCAAGGCCGATCCCAACGCCAGCAGCAAGGCCAATTCCTGCTCGATTTTGTGCGTGCTCTGGGGACGCTGGGCCACGAGCGCCAATCCCCGTTGTAGATAGTGCATCGTCTCATCGGCAGCGTACACCTGTTGCGCGGCTTGGGCGGCAAGTTCGCAATAGGCGATTGCACGTTCTGCGGCGCCGGCTTGCTCATAATGCACCGCCAATTGGCCACTGACCAACGCCAGGTTCCCGGCATGGACTGCCTCCAACGCCTGGGCCACGCGGCGATGGAGCAAGCGCCGGCGCGCCGCGCTCACTTCGCCATAGGCCACCTCACGCAGTTTGTCGTGGCCGAAATCGTACGTGCTGCTGCCCTGCTCGCGAATAATTTGCCGCCGGCAAAGCTCCTCCAATCCCCCAATCAGCTCTTCCTCGCTGCTGTCGTAGGCGTGCGCCAACACATCGAACGTAAACTCCCGCCCAATCGTGGCTGTCAGGTGCGCCAGCTCACGCGCCGGCGGTGAGAGATGCGCCAAGCGGGACTGGATCACCGCCTGGATTTTGGGTGGTAGCCTCTGCACCGCAACCGCTGTCGGTTGGGTAGTCGCGTCGACGAGCAGATTGCCAGCCTCATGCGCGCCCAGTCGTGCCCGTACCGTCTCCACGACAAAGAGCGGATTGCCTTCGGTGGTCTGATAGAGTTGTGTCCCCTGTTCACGGGCCAGTTCGCGGGCCATCGTCTGTTGGGCCAGCAGGAGCGTCTCGGTTTGTGACAAGGGCGCCAGTGCAATCTCGCTCAACTGCTGATCGTTGCGCAAATTTAACAGGAGCGCATCGAGCGGCTGTTCCGCGCCGATTTCATCCGAACGGGCCGTGCCCACGATCAAGAAGTGTGCGTGTAGGTCATAGCGCAACAGGAAATGCAGCCAGGTTAAGGTCTCCTGGTCACACCACTGCAGGTCGTCGATCACCAACAGCAACGGGCGCTTGCCGGCGAGGATCGCCAGCGCCAGCGCTTCAAAGAGGCGATAGCGCTGCCAGCTTGCGGTCACAGCCTCTGGGCGCGGCAGGCGCGGGTGATCGACCAATAGTTCGGGCAGAAGCCGCGCCACTTCGGCGAGCCAGATGTCGTTCAGGTGGTGTAGTTGACTATAGACCGGCGCGCTGCGCAGCCATTCGATGATCGGCGCATAGGCCAGCCCGCCTTCGGCTGCGTAGGCGCGCGCGTAGGCAGTCACGACATCCTGTTGCGCCACCCAGTTGAGCAACTCGGCGGCCAGTCGACTTTTGCCAATGCCGGCCTCACCGGTGAGCAGGACGCAATGCGGAGAGCCGCGCACCGCCATCTCCCAGGCTGCTTGCAAGCTTTGCCATTCGTGCGTCCGGCCAACAAGGCTGGCCAGCGATGCTGGTGGATTGGGCTTGCGGGCAGGCGCCACCACCGCCGGCGCGGCTAGCACAGCAACGGATGATCCAGCAGCATTCGGTGGCTGACGCAGTTGCGCCAGCAGCGCGCCTTCGCTGGGGTCGCGCTCATTGAGGGGAGCCATACCCGCCGCGGCTAACAATGCGTTCGCTTCGGCTGCACCTGCCACGACTGCTTGCCGCGTTAGCCAACTGATGATGGCTAGCACCCGTTCGCGCGCCTGCGGGCCATGCAGCCGTTGCCCTTTGCACATCTTGCCGATGATCGACGGGTCTTGCAAGATGCCCTCAGCCAGTTTGGCCTGGCTCAAGCCATGTTTGCGGTGCAGATGTTGACTGATGAGATCGCCAAACGTGTGACTCATGTAGGGATTCCTTTATCAACCCTTGTTTGGCAGTAGACACATTGCCCGTTATCGGCCTCTTCAAGCAATGTGCGCAATTCTGCGGGCAAGTAGGTGCTCATGGCAATGGTTTGAGTTGATGCGCTGGTGGAATGGCATGGCCGCGCCAGCGTAATAAGTCAACAGCATAGGCTTTGCGCAACATAAAACGATCTGCACTTTTGCGTAGTTGCGTTAACTCTAATCGTTCAAGAGGGGACAAGGTTCGATTGGTGTTTTTGTCCAATAGTTCCTGGTAACGCGTCGTATCTTGGGCAAGTTGGTTACTGCGGGCAATCTGCCACAGCGTGTCATCGTCCAGTCGCTCCAGGGCTGCTAAATCCACTTGAAATTCCGCCGGGGCTTCTTCCCAACTCGGTGGACTACCCACCTGTATGGCGCGCAAAACGACTTCGGCCAATGATTGTTTTGTCCCCTGCGCCACTTGTTGCAGGCGTAGATACAATGATTCAGGTAAGCTGATCGTTACATCCTGGGTTAACAAGATTTACTCCCTTTCCTTCCTATACAATCCGCTGCATAAGGCGCAAAGTATCCACGATCTTGACAGAAAAGAGCCTTGATCTGGACACCCTACGCAACCTATTCTAGCACAAATGAGAATTCCTAACCTCATTGCACCAATTGTGATTTGTAGCTTCAATATCGTGACAACGGATTGATCGAGCAAACAACAAGAAGGGGTAGAAAGATGACACTACGCGCGATCGTGATTGGAACAGGTTGGGCCAGCGAAGGTCACAGCAAAGCGTTGCGTGCAGCGGGATAGCAAAAACCGCGCCCATAGTGATATAATCGCCTATAATCTGAACTTTGCGTCATCCAGTTACACCGCATGTCGCTGTGCTCGTGCAAAAGGCAAAACGCCATGGCATTGCTCAACAAGTCGATTGTTTCACCGGTCCTGGTTGGGCGAGCCGAGGAAGTGGCGCGCCTGGCAAACGCCGTAGCCACTGTGCAGCAGGGGCACGGCCAGGTGATGCTGGTGACGGGCGAAGCGGGCATCGGCAAAAGTCGGCTAGTCGGTGAACTCCGCCAACAAGCGGTGGCCGGCGGCTTTATGGTTCTGAGCGGTTACTGCTTTGAAGATGATCTGCTCTTCCCCTACGCCCCCTTGGTGGATGCGTTGCGCACCTTCCTCTCTCCGCAACCGGCCAATGCGCTTGCGACACAACTGGGCGTGTTAGCGGCGGAACTGGTCAAGCTCTTGCCTGAATTGACCTTGACGCTGCCGACGCTCCAACCCACGCCTGCTCTCGACCCCGAAGCCGAAAAACGGCGGCTCTTTGAAGCCCTGTTGCACTTTTTTACGCAACGAACGCAGGGACAACCACCCGCCCCCTTGTTGCTGATTCTCGAAGACCTGCACTGGTGCGACGAGACCAGCCTCGACTTTCTCCATCTGTTAGCCCGGCGCATACCGACTTGGCCGATTCTGCTCGTAGCCACCTATCGCCATGATGAAGTGACACCGGCGCTCCGCCAGTGGTTGCTGCATCTGGAACGGGGGCGGTTGGCGCAGGAAATCCTGCTTTGCCCGCTCAAGGAGCAGGAGGTACAGGTGCAACTCCAAGCAATCTTTGCGCTAAAGCGGCCGGTGCGCACGGAATTTTTAAATCTCCTCTACCGGCTGACCGAAGGCAACCCCTTCTTTATCGAGGAGGTGCTCAAAGGGCTGATCGCCGCGGGCGACATTTTTTATGCCGACGGCCAGTGGGACCGCAAACCACTCCAGGAGTTACACATCCCGCCCACGGTGCAAGCAGCGGTGCAACGGCGCACCGCCCAAGTGAGCGCAGCGGCTCATCAACTCCTGACAATCGCCACTGTGATTGGCCAGCGCTTTGATTATCCGTTGTTGCAACAAGTGATGGAAAAACCAGACCAAGAACTGCTGGCTTTGCTCAGGGAACTGGTGGCCGCGCAGTTGATTGTTGAAGCCAGCGCCGATAATTTTGTCTTTCGCCACGCCTTGACCCGTCAGACCGTCTACGCCGAATTGCTGGGGCATGAGCGCCAAGCGCTCCATCGGATGATTGGCGCCGCCCTTGAACAACTCTACGCCGACCGGCTCGACATCGATGTCGCCGACCTCGCCTATCATTTTTATGAAGCGGGCGAGTGGAACAAGGTGCTGCTCTATGCCCCGCGCGCTGGAGAGCAGGCACAGGCGCTTGCCACCCCACACGCCGCCATCGAACAATTTAGCCGTGCCCTCCAGGCGGCCCACCAGGTGCGGCAGAGCGAACGCCTGCCCGACCTCTACCGGGCGCGGGGTTTGGCCTACGACATTGTCGGTGACTTCGCCCAAGCGCGCAGTGACCTGGAAATGGTGCTCAAGCTGGCACGCGCCGCGGCAAACCGGCAGGCAGAATGGCAGGCGTTGCTTGACCTGGGCCAGATGTGGGCCGCGCGCGATTATCGACAAACCGGCAGTCACTTTCAACAAGCCCTGGCACTGGCACGTACATGGGAGACGCCGACAACGTTGGCCTACAGTCTGAACCGGATGGGGAACTGGCATGTGAACGTAGACGAGATGGGCCAGGGCATCCGTTATCATCAGGAAGCCTTGGCGATTTTTGAACAGTTGGCCGATCAGCGCGGGCTGGCGCAGACCTTTGATCTGCTGGGTATGGCGCACTTGCTCAACGGCGACCCGGTGCAAAGCGCCGCCAATTGTCAACAGGCCATTGCCCTGTGGTCCGCCCTCAATGAGCGCCAAGGTTCAGCCTCCACTTTGGCCCTGCTGCCGCTCTGCGGTGTGAATCATCAGAACGATTTGGCGTTCCCGGCGTCTGTCACTCCCGCCGCGTGCCTCGCCTGCTGTGAACAAGCCTTGCAGATTGCACGTGAAATTGGCTGGCGTGCCGGTGAAATCTACGCGGAGAACGTAGGCGGGTTTGTACTGTGGTCGCAAGGGGAATATGGGCAGGCATTGACATGGCTGGAGCTTGCCCGTGCGCTTGCCCAAGAGATTGAGCATGACCAATGGCTGTGTATTAACCTGCGTGGATTGGGCGATCTGGAATTCGACCTATTGGCGCTGCCGCCGGCGCGGCAACATTTGGAACAAGCGTTGGCGCTGGCTAACCAAATCGGAGCGACAATGCAGGCCCATTCACTTGTCGGTCGTCTCCTTTTGGTCGATATTGGGCAAAAGGCGTGGGGCAAAGCCGTGGATGTTCTGCGTAGCCAGTTGCCTGACGACCCGTCCCGGCAATCCATCAATGAGCAACTGTTCTGGCGCGGGCGGATCGAATTGGCGCTGGCACAAGGCGACGCCGACCTGGCCCTGACAACCATTGATCGCTTCTTCCAGGCCGCGCCCCATACCGCTGGGCAGCCGATCAGCGTTATTCCCTACCTGGCCTACTTGCGCGGGCGCGCCTTGACCGCGCTGCAACGCTGGTCTGAGGCCGAAAGCACCCTGCAAAGCACCCTCGCCACAGAGCAGGTGCAAGCGGCGCCCCGACTCTTGTGGCGGCTCCAGATTGCGTTGGGCCAACTTTACCATACGCAAGGCCGCGCCCGTGTAGCTGAACAAGCCTTTGCCGCCGCCCGCACCGTCATCAACCAAATTGCCGCTACCCTTCCCGATCCAGCGCTGCGCGACAACTTTATACGCCAAACCCAGGCCATGATGCCACCGCCGCGCACCGTCACACCGCTCCAGGCGGCCAAAGCCGCCCATGCCGGGCTAACCCGTCGTGAGCGGGAAGTAGCGGCGCTGGTCGGCGCCGGCAAATCCAACCGCGCCATTGCCGAGGCGTTGATGATCGGTGAACGCACGGTCGAAGGGCATGTCGGCAACCTCCTCAGCAAGCTCGGTTTTACCTCCCGCGCCCAGATCGCGGTTTGGGCGGTCGAAAAAGGGTTGACGAAGCCGTAACTCCTTACCGCGTAGTTCTACCAGCGATAGGCATTGAGCGACCAGAAGCCACCCGCTATGTCGACGCCTGTTTGCTCTAAGTTGGCAATCGCGCGCACAATGTCAGCATAGGTCATATCTTTGGTGGGATCATTGTCTTGGTAAACGGTCAAGATTCCATAATGATCGGGCTGTTGTTTGTGGAGGCGCAGAAAATCTGCCGCATTGTAGGTGAGAATACTCTGTTGCGTCGTGCGAGCATGGGCAAGATGGATGTCATCCGCCGCACCACGCAAGGATGGCGTCACCTCTGCCGGAATTTGTACACGATGACCGGCTTTGACAAGCAATTGCCGCAAGCGATGGGAAAAGGCACAATCATCCAGGTAAATGGGTAGGCTCAAGTCGCACCCCTGCCGTTTGCAACTGTTGTTTTTCTTGAGTCGCTTCTTGTTCGACCAATTCACGGTTAATTTGATAGTAGATCTGGGCTTCGCGAATTTGCGCAACCGGCAGATCCATATCGGCCGCAGCTTCTTCGTCCGTTAACTGGTTGGCGCGCATCTTATAAATCAATTGTCCGACGCGCAGATTGCGCCCCTTGAGATAGAATTGTTTGTAGCCAGTTTCAGGTCGGGGCGCTAAGTATTCGTAATGTTGGAACAACAAGGGTTCAACCGCTGGCACACTTAGCTCTTTGTATTTCTCGATCTTCTGTAAATTTTCGCTATCGACACTAACAATATGGCGTCCCGCCAGTAGTTCGTTTAATGTCCACAAGAAGGTTCCATAGGCTTGTTGCAGCAGGTCTGCCCGTGAACGCACGGCCAGCCGGCTGGCAAGATGGTGCAAAAGTGTCGCTTCTGTTTCCGAAAGATCAACCTGCACTCGCACTTTTTTTACGCTTGATGTAAGCATAGCTTCTCCTAAATAGTTCAAGTTGCGACCACAATCTCTTGCACTGGGGTGATCCGACAAAATTCGTGCTCTACACGAGATTGGGCGCAACTTGGGTTAAATATCTATCCAAAACCCTCTGTGACTAAGCCGGCTTCTATGCGTAAATGGCGGGAGCCGCAACTGGTTTTTAGATGGGTTCTAACAGACACATTATTTAAACATGGCACAATCTACCACAGAATACAACACCGTGAGATTGTGCCATGTTTAAGTGTCATCTCTATAAGTCAAAACTAGACTTAAATATTACTCCAAAATGGAGTTTTTGTCAAGCATCTACGTTGATAACCGGCGATAGAAAATCCGGATACTGCTCTTTTTCGCGTACTGCCACGCCAAAATTCGCGTACCGTCTCCGCCCAAAGTCCCGTATTTTCCGCGTTTTCAAGCCAACGTTTTTCGTCTAAACTGCCTATGTAGAGCAATGCAGATCATTCCTATTCTCACCAACAAGGAGAAATCATATGACAGAACAACGCGTCATGACCACCAGCGGTAAAACTATTGTCCTCGACGCCGCGCTGCTACAAGAGTTCCAGGCCAACTTGCGCGGCGAGTTGATCCGCCCCGGCGATATTACGTATGACGCCACCCGCCAGGTCTGGAACGGCCTGGTCGATAAGCGTCCAGGGTTGATCGTCCGGTGTCACGGCGTGGTGGATGTGATGGCTGCGGTCAACCTGGCGCGCAAGCATGAGCTACTGGTGTCGGTGCGTGGGGGCGGCCACAATGTCGCCGGTCATGCCGTCTGCGATGGCGGCCTGATGATCGATCTCTCACCGATGTGCGCCGTGCGGGTTGACCCAGAGGCGCAGACCGCCCACGTCCAGGGCGGCGCCATCTGGGCCGATGTCGACCGGGAGACGCAAGCCTTTGGCCTGGCTGTTCCTGGCGGGGTTGTGTCGATGACCGGGGTGGCCGGGCTGACGTTGGGCGGCGGCTATGGCTATCTGCGCAACAAATACGGCTTGAGCTGCGACTGTCTGCGTTCGGTCGATATGGTCACGGCGGATGGGCAATTCCTGACTGCCAGCGCTAGCAAAAACACCGAGTTATTCTGGGGTGTGCGTGGCGGCGGCGGCAATTTTGGCATTGTCACCGGCTTTGAGTTCCAACTCTTTCCGGTCGGCCCACAAGTTCTCTTCTCTGCGCCCGCCTACCTGGCGCAGGATGCCCGCCGCGGGTTGCGCGCCTGGCGTGACTTTATCGTCACCACCCCTGACGAGTTTACCGGGGAATTCAACCTGTTGACCGGGCCGGCCGATCCCCGTTTCCCCGAACCGCTCTGGGGCAAAAACATCTACCTCCCAACCGGCCTCTACTGTGGCGGCCTGACCGCCGGCGAGCAGGTCACGCAACCGTTGCGGACACTGGGCGAGCCACTCCTGGATTTGGGCGGACCTTTGACCTATCTCCAGGTGCAGACGGCCTTGGACTGGTTTTTCCCCAAGGCACAGTACTTGCACTACTGGAAGTCGCTCTATTTCGACCAATTCAGCGACGCCGCCATCGACCTGATCATCGACTATTACGAGCGTCGCCCATCCGCACGCTCGGTGATCGCCATCCGTCATCTTGGCGGGGCAATCCAGCGGGTCGAGGCGACGGCTACGGCCTTTGGCGACCGCAGCTCGCCCTTCCTGGTGAGCATCGACGCCAACTGGCAAGCTGCCCAGGATACGGAGAAGAACATGGCCTGGGTGCGCGACTTCTGGGCGGCGCTCAAGCCCTACTCCAACGGTCGCTTGTACTTCAACTTCCCCGGCCTGCTGGAAGAGGGCGATGACCTGATGCGTACCAGCTTTGGCGTCAATTATGCTCGTTTGGTAGCGCTCAAGAACCAGGTAGACCCCACCAATCTCTTCCGACTCAACCAGAACATCAAGCCGACGGTACGGCAGGAACACGGTCTCTGATAACCTATAGAAAGTCAGATAATCATTCGAGGTAGAGAAACCAGGTTTCTGCCAGAAACCTGGTTTCTTGATACGGATCTTTTTCTGAATGGGTGACTCATGGGGCGCTCCTTTCCGTTCATGGCAACGCGCATAAGAAAGTGTCCACGATCTAGACAGAAAAGCATCTTGATCTGGACAGCGCCGGTGCGGCATATTCTGTATACGACTTCCGCACTGAGAACGGATTACAGAGAAGAATCAGTGATCGGCAAGGTGCTCGTTCTCAGGCGGCTGCGTAAGTCCTATCTGTATGTAGAACGGAAGTGCTGTGTGAGGAGATCGCCAACGGGGTGACCCACATTTGCCTCTTGTTACCCAATAAAAAGCGCCAACTGCGAACGATCTTCGCAAAAAAGGGGGTTGCTCTTCGCAGCCCCACAGCGCGATGCTGTGTGCTGTCCAAGAGAGTGCGTTGCACCGGCCACAGGCGGTTTGGGTAACGGAAATACGCTTGGCCGGTGCAACGCACTCTCTTTACCTTAAAGTGAAATGCACCCCGCGCGCAAGCGGCAAGAAGGGATCGCAAGCTGACAGTACGCGCTATCGACATTATGTGCGGCGGCTAGGGCTGTCCAGCACTGCCGTCGCGGTCAACTGACTTGGCCTAAACTGTGGCTGACCTGGCCTAAACTGCGGCTACGCAGCTGTGTAATCTAAACGAGAAAGGTTCAAAAAATGAGTGAGACAACGGTGAATCGGTTATTACATTGTTACGAAGTGGGTGTTGAACGGGCTAGAGCGCGCTTTGCGGAGGAATCGGGCATCGCAACGCTGCTTGCGCCAGACATTGACCCACTGCTGCTTGAACAATTCTTTATCCACTTCTGCTCGCGCGGTGTAGCCCTCACGGAGCCGGTGGAAGGTTGGCTGATCCGATCAGGCCAGCGTTGTGAGGAGGTCGGCTTTGGGGAACTGGGGCGCGCGCTGCGCTCCCATGCCAAAGCAGAGGTCGGCCATCACTTGATGATGATCAGAGATACCCACGCGCTGGCAGCACGCTGGAATGCGCGGCGTTCACCGCGGATCGATGCGGAGCAACTCCTGAATCGTCCGCCGACACCCGGTGGGCAGATGTACCGAAAGCTCCATGAGGATACAATTGCCAGCCACACGCCCTTTGCCCAGATTGCGCTTGAATATGAGATGGAACTATTACCGGTGAAGCATGGCCCGCCGCTCATTGCGCAATGCCAGCGGGTGTTGGGTGCGGATATACTGGCCTGTTTGAGCTTTATCGATGAACATATTACATTGGATGTTGGGCACACGCAATTTAACACGCGGCAACTGGAACGGGTGCTCGATGACCATCCCGAATGTGTGGAGTCCTTCGTGCGCGCTGGTTCGCAAGTGCTCAAGGCTTATGCAACCTTCATGCACGATTGCTTGGACCTTGCCCAGGCTGGGACGCAGAGCTTGCTATGACCCATGCGGCCACGACCATTTTCTGGAAATTGTATCCACCCCCCTCAGTAACTGCCGCCGCGCCGGACTGGCTAGCCGAGTTATCCGAGATGCGTGGTCGTTTGCTCTATGCAGAAGGACGACGCCCCGCCTTTCGTCGCGCCAATGGAGAATTTGCCGACGAAGACGCGCTCGATCGCGACGCGTATCACTTGCTCGCTTATGCCGCAACTGGCCTCGTTGGTTGTGTGCGTCTCGTGCCCCTGGCCGCTGTTGCCCGGTGTGTAACGGAAACGCTGACGGGCAGCCAGCCCTTTCACAACGCGCTGTTGGCTCTCAATGCGTCGCATCACCAGGCCGCGGAATGCGGGCGTTGGATCGTGGCGCCTGACTATCGCAGCACCTCCATGTTGGCGATGCGTTTGGCCGCCGGCATCATCGCGATCGGTCGCCAGTTAGAGCACAAAATTCTGGTGGCCTCAACGGGAACCCGTGATGGACAGACGAATTTGCTGATGCGCATCGGCTTCCAGCCCTTACCCCATTTGGCGCCCCTTGCCGTCCCTATGTATAGCGATGAACTTCAATTTATCTACATCAATCCATGTTGCGCAAGCCCAAAGTTCACTATGCTGATCAACCAGATGGCAGAGCGGTTAGCACTTGGCTCTTTGGAGCGCTTGGACAATTCGACAGGAGCTTTTTGATGCAAGGGTTAGTCGAAAGCGTAAACCGTTTTGTTGCGCTAGAGTCCACCTTATCCGGCAATCAGCAGGCGGACTATATGGCAGTCAATGTTGCTACTGACACTATGAACATAGAGATCCTGAACGCAGAGCGCGCAGGAAATAGCGACGCGGCAATCAAAGCCGCCATTGCCCCGGCCTATGCGGTTTATGGTCGCTCGCCCTTCTTTCACAGAATGCAAAGCTGGCCGCGCGGCTATCCTGGCGATTTTGAAACGATCGAATACCTGTGTGATGCGCGCAACCTGGCCCAACCGCACACCGTGGCCTACTATTGCGAGCAGTCTGCCCTTGCTGCACACATTGTCCAACAACATCGCAACAAGCTGCACCAGCAAGCTCACTTGGCGCTGCAGACGCTGCTACACGGGCCGGCGCAGCCACATCTCTTGTCCATCGCCTGTGGCGGCTGCCGCGATCTGGCGCCGATCGCGACCTTTCTCGAACCAAGCCACTGTCGTCTGACACTCAATGATATGGATTGTGACGCACTCGTGTTAGCGAAGCAGCGGCTGGCTCCTTTGGGCGACTCCTGTCAAATTGTTCAGGGCAATGTCTTGCGCAAAATTCGCGAAATGGCCAAATTAGGCCCCTACGATTTAATCTTGGTTGGCGGCCTTTTTGATTATTTGGAAGACAAGCATATTGTCTTTCTCTTCAAACATTGCCTGGAAAGCCTGCTCAAGCCGCGTGGTCTGCTTTTCTGCACCAACGTCACTCCTGACTATCCGCAGAAAACCTGGCAACGCTATTTCACCAACTGGACACTGATTGAACGGACAGAAGCGGATCTGCAGCGGTTGGCCCAAGCTGCTGGTTTTGGGATAGATGACATCAGGCTTACACGTGATACAACGGGGGTTGCCCTCTTGTGTACGCTAACCAAATAGTGCTAGTGCCGCGAACATTTAATTTTACAAATCGTTCTGAGGGGTTGTCAGTGTGCGATACGTTGTGCGATTTGTAAAAATTAAGCGGCCAGAACACTAGGTCAATAGATGTTATTCATCGAATACTTGAGCGACTGGAAATTGAATGTCAAACTTTTCATCCAAAAGGATATCTTTAATGCCGAATGTCTGCCATTGATCAATGGCGGAATAGACATGGATACTCTGTGTCAACGGGTCTACTAACCAACAGGATTGAATGCCAAGTGCGAAATATGCCTCAAATTTTTCGATTAGACTCGAAGGGAATTGTCGAAAAGATAATATCTCAATGGCGATCAGCGGCATCTCTTCCATTTTAAGGATATCACCTGATTTAATCAGGTGACGTTTCGGGTAGACACATACATCAGGAACTAGTTCATCTTTAAAATGATACTTGGTTTTATCTAAGCTGCTAGTGTCCAGGCTTAGTTCAATTGGAACTGTATATTTACCTGTGAGCTTTAATAGATGAGCCATATTCCCTTGTACTGTTGAGTGGTTAAATGAACCCATGTCATCAAATTCCTGTTCTTCTAGCTCAAGTGTTAATTCGCTCATGCCCTCTTTCCCCTGAAAAAATTTACAATCAACTAACCGGAGTATATCATGATCAATCAGCAAAATAAAACTCTATAATACAAATTTCTAGCATTTTCCCTATTGCAGAAAGGATAAGTCATCATGCCGCGTGGTTTGTCCAATGCGCCGACAGAGGCAAAGGCAAGGGTCATGGCGCTATACCTGCTTGTCGGGTTGCTGTTGGCGGCCTGTGCGCCTGCGGCCAAGCCTCTTTATCCAGCACAAACATGGAGCAAAGTACAGACGCCCGCAGCCGTGGGGTGGTCATCGGCAAAGTTAAAGCTGGCGCAAGCGTACTCCGAGTCGATTGGCTCCGAAGCAGTCATGATCATCGTTCATGGCGAGATTCTGGCGGAGTGGGGGGACACCACGCGCACGATCGATGTGCGCTCTGTCATGAAGCCGTTGCTGAATGCGCTCTATGGTATTGCGGTGGCGGAGGGCAAAATTGATATCCAGAGCACCTTGGCCGAATTGGGGGTTGACGATAAGCGGCCGCCCCTTACCGACGCCGAGAAGCAAGCGCGCATTGTCGATCTATTGCAAGCCCGCTCCGGCGTCTATCATGTCTCCGGTGTTGACACGCCAATGATGCGCGAACAGATGCCGAAACCGGGCAGCCACCCACCTGGGACCTTCTGGTTTTACCACAATTGGGACTTTTGCGCGCTCGGCGGCATCTACGAACAGACCATGCAAAGCTCGCTCTTTGCGGATTTCGACCGGCTACTGGCCAAGCCCCTGGGCATGGAGGACTTTGCGCTCACGGACACGGCCCTTGTCTGGGGGAGCTACGAGTCTGTCTATCCGTGGTATAGCTTTCGCCTCTCCGCCCGTGATCTCGCCCGCTTTGGGCTGCTCTATCTGCGCCAAGGGCAGTGGCAGGGGACGCAGATCATTCCGCAGACGTGGATCGCCGACAGCCTCAAGCCCTATTCCGATGCCAGTGATTGGGGTCGCGGCGGCTATGGCATGCTCTGGTGGGTCACGCTGAATCATCGGCTCTTCCCAGGTGTGGAAATCAGCGGCAACGCCTTTGCCGGCACGGGGCGGGGCGGCGATTATCTGGTCATCATCCCGGATCTGGATCTGGTGATTGTCCACCGCACCAATCCACCCCTGTCCATCGTTGGTGATGAGCAATTTGGCGTGCTCCTTAAGCTGATCCTGGACGCAAAGATAAACCATTAAAGAAGGTCTGCTCGCACAGGGTAGAGCAGGCTTTCGCTGAAAAGCTTCCATCTTAGATGTTGGTTACGTACTTATCACGGCCAAGGTGAGAAATGCATAGCTAGACGAACTGCGCTACTTTACCCATCTGCTGGAGGTGGTATCCGTCGGACACGGTCTTGCTGCGCGCCTAAGCTGGCGACTTTGATGCGGTGGTGACCAAGTACCATGATCAGGGACAGGTCGCCAGGAAGCTCATGAGCTTTGCCAAAGGCGTGACCGTGCATGGTGGCTTGTGATTGACAACGGAGCCGTGGACTCGTATACTTGCATTACCGGATTGACTTGCATAACCGTAAAGCATCCGCGCGATCTGTGATCCGCTGTTGCGGGGTAATATCCTCGATGACAGCGGAACCTACTTTATAGCGGTGGTAGCGGCAGAAACATAGTTGGGCTATTGTGTAGTATTCAATCTGGAGGCTATTATGGTGACATGGGTGAGTCGGTATCGGATCCTGACCTGGGCGATTGCCTGGGGCATGGCGGGTATCGGGTTCTTCACGGCAGACATTTTCAGTGAACCAAGACAAGGGCCTCTTTTAGTAGCCGTCATGCTTGGCTTGATTGCCTGGAGTGCGGCCGGAGCCGCGACGCTTCATTGAGCGCGGCTTATTCGAGGCGCCATGATATGGGCTTTGGCATTTGGCTTTGCGTTTGTGCTTGGTGCGATTTGGGGTGCGTGGTTCGAGCGTAGTGGCTCTGCCGGTTTCGTTGGTGCGCTCCTTGGTTGGGCGGCTGGCGGTGCCGTTGGCATACTAGTAAGCAGCTACGTCAGCACGCCTAGACAACACCACGTTAAGTCGCTAATTATAGCCTTAGTGTGGGGGCTTAGCTTTTTTGTAGGGGGCTACGTCGCTATTGTTGCAGGAATGCTGCTAGCGGAGGTGGCGAAGAGTCTGCTCGCGCTCTTTGGCGAGTATGCGGCACTTACGATTGGATGGGGACTTGGTGCGACGCTTGGTGGTGCGCTGGCATCGGCGTTGGGTTTGGCTGCCCACGACGCAATCATCGGGTCATCCTCGGGGGCAACTGTCTAACCAGTACTTGGAGCCGACGACATGCACTGAAGCTCATGAAACCTCTCTGGAACAAGCGTGCGGCGACACAGTTAATTGTTCGGCTACCATCTCATTGCGTTCAGTGAAAGATGTTTTTTAAACTGAATAGAGTATACTCAGTTTTTCTGTTACTGTGATAATAAATCACGTAGTTAGTGTGGATAAACTAACGAGCCAGTGTACTGCACTCTGTTTTTCTGTTATAATTACCTCAATGAAAACGCTGGATTGGCAGACAAATGAAGGATACCAACCTGCTCAAACCGTTAATTAGTCCGGGTATGTTCGATGCCAAGAAGCAATATTGAGCGCATTCGCGAAAGAATCCAACTTCGTCAGTATGATATGTCGGGCCATGCCATGGAAGAGATGGCCGAAGATAATCTCGATATTGAAGATGTCGAAGCAGCAATACTCAATGGGCTCATCGGCAGAACCGAACGCGATGATCCTAGAGGGACGAAGTATGTTATCGAAGGAACTGCTGTCGATGGAGAGACGCCGGTCGGTGTGGTTGGCCGCTTTGTAACGACGGGACGCTATTTGATCATTACCGTCTATGAGATTACTGAGTTATAGGGTGAATAAATATGTACGGATATCAGTGTGAGTGTTGCAATGGCACAGTACGACCAAAGCTAGTTGAGCGAGAGGCATTTAAGCACAAGCTAGGATTCGTCATCTTGGAAAACATCACGATTGGTGTTTGTGATCAATGTGGTAATCGTTACTATGATGCCGAGATTCTACACACAGTCCATGCCATTGCAACTGGTAAGAGACAGCCGGAAAAGCTACTATCTATTCCGGTTGCCCATTTAAGCGCAGCCAGTCCTGTACCTGTAGCATAAGCTCACCATTTGCTGAGGTTTATTGCCCCTGATAAAGTCGATCCAGCCGAACATCTATTGCAGTTGACCCCAGGAATCACGCGCGATTTGCTGTTATCCGCCCGCTTGGGAATCAGTTGATTCGGGATGTTGCCAGTCACGCCGGCCTGTGTCAACTGAATGTGGCGTTCAGCCACTTGCGGCGAGAGCACAGCAACAGGGAAACGCATGACCACAAAATAAGCAATTGCGGTTTTTCATAGTTGAGTACGGTATCAATCTGTGGTATCATGCTTGACTATAAATGCGAAACACCGTTGAACCCTCCACGCCATTTTTACACGGCCCGATCGAGCAGACATTGCCTGGCGCGATATTGAATCACTGCTGGTTGCACTGGGCGCTGAAGTTTCTGAGGGCAATGGCTCACGGGTGCGAATTGCATTGCATGATGTGCGCGCCGTGTTTCATCGACCGCATCCGCAGAAAGAAACTGATAAAGGAGCGGTGAAGTCGATGCGGCGCTTTTTGCAGGAGGCAGGCATCAAGCCATGATGAATTACAAAGGATACATCGGAAGAGTTGAATACGATGATGAAGCCGGTTTATTCCACGGGGAAGTGATCAATCTGCGCGATGTGATTACTTTTGCTGGGGAAACGGTGCAAGAATTACGGCAAGCCTTTCAGGACTCGGTCGAAGATTATCTCGCCTTTTGTGCGGAGCGTGGTGAAGAGCCGGAGAAGCCGTTTTCAGGAACATTCACGGTTCGTATTCCACCTGAGTTACATCGGGCAATTGCCGTTCAAGCAAGGATATCGAATAAGAGTTTGAATAGTTGGCTCGGTGACACCTTGGCGACAACGATCCGGCAGGTCGAGGGTGAACAACAGACGGTTGGATAAATCCAACTGTGGGCTTTGCCACCGATCGCCAATACTGGAATCGAGGGTGCTGCACAGAAGCGCTGAAGCAACTCGTCGCCTTCGCCTTTGAACTCAAGTTGCACAAACTCATCAGCGACAATGATTCTGACAATCCAGCATCGGGACGCGTGTTTGAGAAGGTAGATTTCAAGCAGGAAGGGGTCTTTAAGGAACAGGTTGTCATAAGAGGCCAATACATCGACGTCATCCATTGGGGCCTTCTCAATCCCGCTGATCAATAAGACACAAACAAACCAGGTTTCTCCGCAGAAACCTGGTTTGTTAAATGCGTTCATTCCATTTCGGCTTAATATAATATTATGATAAAACGCACCTATACCGGAGAAGCCGATCTCAAACTTCTCCAAGCTTTCAACGCCGCGGCGATCGCCGTAACCGACCATTGCGGCTATCTCCACCCCGGCGACATCCCCCATCACATTTATAACGGCAACAAGTATTATGACCCCACAGAACTCATGACGATCTGGGAGGATGCGCAAGGGGTGGCGGCGTGGCTGCTGGTGGGCCCGCGCCATAAGAGTTATGATGCCCAGGTGCGCCCCGATCGGCGTGGTAGTGAGCTTGAACGTGAAGTGCTGGAATACGCCGACGCGCGCACGATCGAACTCATGCGTCGCTATGAGATTGAGGGTGATTGCATCTATGCCGATGCCTTTCAGGGCGACACCGCACGCAGTGAACTGCTCTTGGCCCTGGGGTGGGCAGCCGACAATGAGTTGCCCTATGTCTTGAACCGCACTGCCATCACTGCCGTTGCTGTGCCGACCCTGCCGGATGGCTACTCGTTGCGGTCGGCGCGCGGTGTGGAAGATGCGGCGGCCCTGGCGGCAGTGCATAACGCCGCCTTTAATCCAACCAATTGGACCCCGGCGTTGTACCGGCAAGTGATGGAGTCGCCAGGCTATGCGCCCGAACGGGAGTTGGTCATCCAAGCGCCGGATGGTAGCTTCGTGGCTTTCACCGTCACCTGGTATGATCCGCTGAATCGCACCGGCCTCTTTGAACCGGTCGGCACCCACAAGGATTATCAACGTCGCGGTTTTGGGCGTGCGCTCATGCTCTATGGGCTGCAGAAGATGGCCGCCGCCGGGATGGACTATGCAACTGTGGCTCATTTTGGCGACAATGAAGCCGCCCGCGGCCTTTACCAAGCCTGTGGCTTCAGGCCCTGGCACTTGCTGGATGGCTACGTAAAGCATTTTGAGTCGGCTTAGAAACGCTGGCCTATTTTTACATGATAGGCTTCTACAAAAGCCGTTCAAGCAGCCGCCAATAGCCGACGGGCGCCAGGCGCACGATCAGAGCAATCAGCTTGGCATCCGAGCCGACCAGCACCCGCGCCTGACGCTGTTCCATGCCCTTGACAATCGTCTCGCCGGCAACCTCGGGCGGGAGTTTGAGCAACTTCTGAAACTCCTCAATCTGGCGCGCGGCCTCCGCTGGATCAAGGCGCGCGGCTGTGCGTGCCTTGGCCGCAATCGCGGTGGCCACCCCGCCGGGATGGACGACGGTGACGCCAACGGTAGAGCCTTGCAACTCGTGGCGCAATGCTTCGGAGAAGCCGCGCACGGCAAATTTGCTGGCGGCATAAGCGCTCTGGCCGGGTGGCGCCACCAGGCCAAAGACGCTGGACAGGTTGACCAGCCGTGCGTCATCACTCGCCTGGAGCAGGGGCAGAAAGGCGCGCGTCATGCGCACCACGCCGTGAAAGTTGATGGCAAAGAGCCACTCAAACTCTTCGTCGCTAAACTGCGCAAAGGTCCCGTTGAGCGCTACCCCAGCATTATTGACGAGCAGATCGACCCCCGCATGGTCGGCTTGCACCGCGGCCGGCAAAGCCGCCACCGCCGCCGCGTCGGCAACATCCAGGTGGTGACAAGTAACCTGCACCCCATGAGGCGCCGCCAATGTGGCCGTTTGCGCCAGACCCGCCGCGTCAATATCCGCCAACGCCAAATGGCAGCCGCGGCGCGCCAAGGACAATGCAATCGCCCGTCCAATGCCACTGGCGGCGCCGGTAATAAGCGCAGTGCGCTGGGCCAGCTTCATCGGGCGGCTCATGCTTGGCTCCCCTGTGTATGTTGCAGCATATGTGCCTCGTCTTCGACAAACTCCACAGTCCCGTCATTCACTTGCCCAAAGCGCAGGCTCAGCAGATCGAGCAGATAATTTTGGTAGAGCTTCCATGGACGTTTGGAGCCCTGGTGGGGCAGCGCGTCTAGCGCCCGCTGTACATAGCCAGAGGTGAAGTTCAAGAGTGGTTCTTCGGTGAGGGCGGGATCGTGCCGGCGCGGCGTACACTGGACATAGCCCTGTTGATCCATGTAATTGAGCAGCCGACAGACATATTGGCAGGTTAGCTCACACTTGAGCGTCCACGAGGCGTTCGTGTAGCCAAAAACAGAAGCAAAATTCGGCAGATCGCTGAACATCATGCCCTTATAGCTTAGCAACTTAGACAGATCGACCGGGGCGCCATCAACGCTTAAGGTCATACCGCCCATAAGTTGGATGACCAGCCCGGTGGCGGTCACGACGATGTCGGCTGCCAGCTCTTCCCCGGATTGCAACGTGATACCGTTTTCCGTAAAGCGCTCGATCTGGTCAGTGACGACCGCGGCCTTGCCCGCTTGGATGACCCGAAACAGGTCGCCATCGGGGGCGACGCAGAGGCGCTGGTCCCAGGGGTTATAGTGGGGTGAAAAGTGGGTGTCGACATCGTAGTCGGGGCCCAGTTCTTTGCGCACGCCTTGCAGAATTGACCGTTTGGCGGCTTCGGGCTTGCGCCGCATCAGCGTGTAAAAATAGATCCCCAGGAGCACATTGCGCCAGCGCACCAGGTGATGGGCAAGCTGTTCGGGCAAGGCCTGGCGGATGCGATCGGCGAAGGCATCTTGCGAAGGCAGGGCAACCACATAGGTGGGGGAGCGTTGCAGCATGGTGACATGGGCCGCCGTTGTGGCCATGGCCGGCACCAGCGTAACCGCGGTCGCGCCACTGCCAATGACCACCACCCGTTTGCCCTGATAGTCAAGATCCGCCGGCCACTGCTGCGGATGGACAATGCGCCCAGCAAAGCGCTCAACCCCAGGCCAGTTCGGCGCATAACCCTGCGCGTAGTCATAATAACCGCTGCACATGAGCAGAAAATTACAGGTGTAGCGCGTAATGGTCTGGTCTGGCCCTTGTTCCACCTCGACTGTCCACCGTGTATCCGCCGAAGACCAACTGGCGTGGCGCACGCGCTGATTGAAGCGAATCTTGCGGTCTATGCCATAGACGGCGGCAGTCTCGCGAATGTACTTCAGGATCGCCGGTCCATCGGCAATGGCCTTGGCCTCCCGCCAGGGGCGAAAGCTGTAGCCGAGGGTGTACATGTCGGAGTCGGAACGGACACCGGGGTAGCGAAAGAGATCCCAAGTGCCGCCAATGGCGTCGCGTCCTTCTAAAATGACATAGCGTTTGGTCGGACAGCGGCGCTGGAGATAATAGGCGGCGGCAATGCCGGAGAGACCTGCGCCGACGATTAGGACATCAACGTGCTCAGTTGCCATTCTGGCCTCCTATCGGAAGATTGCTCGACATTGGCGAGCCACTCAAAAAGTTGGGTAAAGACCGCGGCGCGCACCTCTGGGCGTGATAAGATAAGGTCGTGCAGTCCATCTTCGATCTCCACTACCTTGACATTGGTGCCCAGGTGGCGGCTCCCTTCCCGGATGTGCACTACATTCAGCACGCCGTCGCCTGCTTGAAAGTCAGGTCGCCACCGTCTGCCATAGACCGATTTGTCGGCGTGCATTACCAAGACCGGACAGTGGATGGCCAGCCCGCGGCGCAGTTGCCGTTGTGCGCGCTGCACTGCGCGCAGCCAACCGGCGTAAATGGGAAAGGAGTTGAGTGGGCGAAAACGCAGATCAAAGGGCCATTCGCCATGGTGGTCAGCGTGAATGCTCTCAATATAGGGCACGGGTTCTTTGCGTTGCAGGGCCATAAAGGGGAAGATGGCGCCCAACCGGGCTGCGATCTCAATCTGGCGTCGCTGTTTGGGATCCAGGTTAAAATCAAAGAAAGGGCTATTGAGAAAAAGCGCGTCAATGCGCGCCTTTTCGGGTCCCTCATTCGCATAGAGCGCCGCCGTCAGCCCGCCGGTGGAGTGACCACTGAGCACGACCCAATCATGACCCTCTTCCTCGGTGATGATACGCAGCGCCACTGAGATTTCAGCAAAATATTCATGCAGATCTTTGCAGAAGTTGGGATGTTGCGTCGGGCCCAGCGAACGACCATACTTGCGCAGGTCCAAGGCGTAAAAGGTATAGCCCTGGGCATTGCACGCTGCGGCCAGATGGGTCTGGAAAAAATAATCCATGTAGCCATGGATATAGAGGAAGGCTTTCGTGGTCACACTCGCCGTCTTACGGCGCACCAAGGTGGCGTAGACTGGACCGTCATAGTCAGCCGGAAAGGGTAAGGTGGCGGCCGCAAAGTCGGGCAAAAGCGTATCGGCCGACCACGCTGTTGGTTGTGATAGAGCCATGTTGATGTCCTTCGACGTTCATAGGATCAGTAGCCGCAAAGGGAACATACAAATGTGGGTAATCAGTGCTCAGTGATTCAGTAGACAGTCGTCTATACCCTGGTCACTGCTTACTGATTACTGTCTACTGAAAATTTTGTATGTTGGTTTTGCCGCCACGGCATAGGACTGCCCCACCAACACTAACACCACGTCCCCACCTCTGTCAAAGAATTAGGGACGCGTGCCATCCATTGGGTAAGGGAAACCAGACGCGGATCTGGATTGCGCGGATTCAATCCGCGCAATCCAGATCCGCGTCCGTAAATGGCGGTCCATCACTTTCCTGTGACGTTGTCAGAATCTTTCCAAGCTTAACTGGATCGCATGTGGTTGACGTGTACGACCGTCAAAATAATCCCGGAATCTCTAAAAGATTCCGGGATTATTTTGACTCCACCACCCGAAATCCTGATGAACCTATTGCCGTGATGGAAGTGAATTCCCACCACATGGTATACTATTACAGTCTGGTGTAAATCTAGTTCATAACATCAACCTATATTCCCGCCGCGTTCAATAGCGGCAAAACCGAAGGATCAATCTGTGACTATCGAACAATCCAACTGGGCCGGCAACCAACCTTTGCACGCGGCCCGCTTCCACCAACCGACCACTGTGGCGCAGGTGCAGGAAATTGTGCGTCAGGCCGGCAAGGTGCGTGTGATTGGCGCACGCCACTGCTTTAACGATATTGCCGACACCACCGGCGACCTGCTTTCGCTGGCCAATCTGGACAACCGGGTGACCATTGACCAGGAACAACGCACGGCTACTGTCAACGCGGGGATCACCTATCGCGAGCTTTGCCCGCAGCTTCACGCCGCCGGCTATGCGCTCCACAACCTGGCCTCACTCGACCATATTACCGTCATCGGCGCCTGCATGACCGCCACCCACGGCTCCGGCGACACCCACGGCAATCTCGCTACGGCGGTGGCAGGGCTGGAAATGGTCACCGCCAATGGCGATTTGGTGACCCTCTCCCGCGCCCAAGATAGCGATCGCTTTAATGGCGCGGTGGTCGCTCTGGGGGCGTTGGGCGTGGTGACCAAGGTGACCCTTGATCTACAGCCCGCCTTCACCATGCAACAGGACATTTATGAACGGCTGCCCCTGGCCCAACTCGACGAGCATTTTGACGCAATCATGGGCCACGGCTACAGCGTCAGCCTCTTCCCCAACTGGCAACAAGACTCAGTCAATACGGTCTGGGTCAAGCAGCAACTGACCGCGGGCCAGGAATTTACGCCGCCGGCTGAGTTCTTTGGTGCTACCTTAGTCGGGCGCGAACGGCCGGTCGATGCCTTCTCCGACCGCCACCTTACGGCCAAGGGCGCGCCTGGCCCCTGGCACGAGCGGCTGCCTCACTTCTATCTGAAAGATGCGGAACGCCAGGGCAATGAACTCCAGAGCGAATATTTTGTGGCGCGTCACCACGCGGTGGCGGCCATGCGTGTCGTGGCTGGCCTCCGTGAGCAATTGGCGCCCATTCTCCAGGTCTCTGAGATCCGCACGATGACCGGCGATAAGCTTTGGCTGAGCATGGCCTATGGCGCAGACACCGTGGGGATTCACTTCAACTGGAACAAAGATTGGCCGGGAGTGCGCCAATTTCTGCCTATCCTCGAGGAGCAACTGGCCCCCTTTGCGCCCCGGCCCCACTGGGGCAAGCTCTTTGCCCTACGCCCGGCGCAGGTGCAGGCGCGCTACCCACGCCTGGCCGACTTCCGCGCGTTGGCGCAGGAGTACGATCCCCAGGGCAAATTCCGTAATGCGTATATAGAGCGTTATATTTTTGGGAATGAGTAAACCGCCGACACAATAACCCCGGAATCTCCCCAAGACTCCGGGGTTATTGTGTTGTCACCCCGAAATTTGGCTGAAGCTAAACAATCTCCTCATCTCTCCTCTGTTATAGCAAATGACGTAGGCAACAATCGCCAAAAGAGCAATGTTGTTACGATTCTGACAGGACAAATAGAGCGATCTGCTTCTACAATAGAACCACGTAGGATCAATCACAAATAGTGGGCCGCTTGTTCGTTTGCCTTGCCGAGGCATTGCCACATTTGCCCTTAGCATCACACACCGCACTCGCAACGGAATTGCCCCACATCTGAACGATAGCATTTTTAGTGAATAGGAGTGATGTTATGTCTTCGCAAGTTGATAATTCCCGCTATCAGCATAAGTATAAGCCAAGCCAGCTAGTGGTTGCTGTGGCGCTTGCGCTTCTCATGAGCAGCGGTCTGCCCTCACAATGCCTACGCACCCTGGTTGTTCAGCTCTTTACCCCTGCCGTTGCCCAGCCGATTGCCAACGCGCTGGCAGCCTGGTTTGCCCCGGCAACGGTTCATGCGGCAGCTTTACAACAAAGGACCAATGGCGATCAACCAATCCAATGGGTAACCATCGGCAATCGGCTCTGGTTAGAGGATGATTATGATGGCAATGCCGAGACCTGGATGGCGCTTTCCGTCGGCGCTGGCCATATTGTGCGCGCCACCGCCAGCGACGGCATCACCGTCTACACCGGCGTGACCGACGCCTATGGCTTCTATGCCATTGAAGTGCCGGCCTTTGACACCTACGTGGTCACTGCTGACCCCATCTCTGGTTATATGGCTAGCCCCGTGTGGACGGACAACGGCAGCGATCCCGCCACCTACGACAACCGCAACCACGACGCTACTGGCACCACCGTGGTCATGACCGATGGGGACAATCTGAGCATCGACTTTGCCTTTTACCATCACGTGAAGCGGGTGCAACTGGGGGATCGCCTCTGGTTGGAAGATGACAACGATGGCGACGCCACCACCGGCACGATCACGCCCATCGGTCCTGGTCACCTGGTGACAGCCCTGGCTAGCGATGGCGTAACGGCCTACACCGGCGTCACCGATGACAATGGCTACTATATCATCCCGGTGCCGGAATATGACAGCTATACGGTAACCACCGATCTGCCAGCCGGTGTCCTGGACACGCCGGTTTGGACCGCGCAGGGCAATAATCCGAGCCAATACAATGACAAGAACCATGACCGCACCGGAACCATCGTGGAGATTGAAGATAAGGACAACCTGAGCATCGACTTTGGTTTTACCACGATCCCCCAACCCAAACCGGTTAGCCTGGGCAACTATGTCTGGGTTGATGGTGATGGCGACGGCACGCAAAACGAACCTATCAGCGCCGGCTTGGATGGCGTTACCGTAACCTTGACCTATCCCGACGGCGCTGCCCAGGCGACTGTGACCAGCGATGGCGGTTACTATTACTTCACTGAACTGCAGCCCAACCGGACCTATACCGTCCATTTCAGCTTGCCTGCCGGTTATGCCTTTACGACGCCCAACCAGGGCAACGATGAACTCGACAGCGACGCCCCGGCATCTGGCACAGTCGTTGTCAACTTGGGCCAAACTGATGATTTTACCATTGACGCTGGTCTGGTGAAGTTGCCGGAGCCACGAGTCGCGGTCGGTGATCGCGTCTGGCTTGATGCCAATCTGGACGGCCAGCAAAATGATGCCTTTGCACCGATTGTGTCCGGCTTGACCGTGACATTATTGGATAGTAATGGTCAGCCGGTGGCCACCACAACCACCAATGCTGCTGGTTACTACAGCTTTACCAATCTGCTGCCCGGTGACTATGTGGTGGCGGTGCAACTCCCCGCCGGTTATGGCGTCACTACCGGCGGCGCCGACCCGGATGATGACAACTCTAACAGTGATTCCAATGCGCTGCTCGACGGCAACCGAATGGTGAGCCCTGCTGTCACGTTGAGCGTGGGTGCAGAACCCCTTAACGATAATCTAACCCAGGCCGGCGAGGATGGGAATGGCAATGGCACAGTGGACTTTGGCCTGATCAAGCTGATCAGTTTGGGCGATTTTGTCTGGGACGATCTGAATCACAACGGCCAACAGAATACGGATGAACCGGGCATTGCTGATGTGCCGGTAACCTTAACGACAGCGGGCGGATTTACGCTGACCACGACCACCAACGCCAGCGGCTACTATAGTTTCACTAATCTGGCGCCAAATGCCACCTATGTCGTCACCTTTGCCACGCCTGCCGATTATGCGCCGACCCAAGCCAACCGCGGTGATGACACCACGGACAGCGATGCGGTGAACGGCCAGGTGACAGTTGCCTTGCAGACTCAGGATGACTGGACAATTGACGCCGGCTTTGTGCGCTATGTCACCGTCGGCGACCGGGTCTGGTATGACCAAAACCACGATGGGCAACAGGGTGATGTTGCTGACGAGCCCGGCGTGGCAGGCGTGGTTGCCACCCTTTTTGCTGCGGCCACCAATCAACCGGTGCTGCGCAATGGCGTGCCTTTGACCGATGTGACAGATGCCGCAGGCAATTATCTCTTTACCCAATTGCCGCCTAGCGCCTACTTCGTCGTCTTTACGAACCTGCCCGCCGGCTATAGCCCGACGGTGGCCAATGTTGGTGATGATGCCAGCGACAGTGACGCCGATGTAACCGGTCGCACCACTGCCACGCCTTTCTTGCCAGGTGGCGCCGCAGATCTGACCCTGGACATGGGCATCTGGCGCGCGCCGGCCAGCCTGGGTGATCTGGTCTGGGAGGATCTCAGTGGGGATGGGCTACAGAATGGGGACGAACCGGGCATTGCCAGGGTGACAGTCACCTTAACTGGCGCAGATGGCAGTACAGCGACCACCACCACCGACGCCAATGGCATTTATACCTTTACCAACCTGACGCCCGGCCTGCCCTATACCGTGACCTTTGACACGCCCACTGGTTTTGGTCCGACCACACCCAATGTTGGCGTCGATGATAGCGTGGACAGCGATGGCCTTACTGTGCCCGTGTCTCCCTTGCAGCCTGGTGAACACAACCCCACCATCGACAGTGGTTTTGTGCGTCTGCAATCGGAACTGGCCTTGACCAAGCAGTTAGCGAGTGATCCCAAGGCAATCCAGCCCGGCGCCACCATTACCTACACCTTGCGCTATACCAACGTGGGCACTGGGTCGGCGGTCGGAGTTGTCATCACCGAGACGGTTTCGACCCACGCCACCTTTGTGGCCCAGGCCAGTAGCGCCGGCTGGAGTTGCGCGGATGGCGCGGCCGCGGGTACGCTCTGCACCCTGCTGGTGGGTGATCTCCAGCCCGGGCAAGGTGGCCTGGTGACCTTTGCCATCAAAATTGATCTGGGCGTCGCTGCCGGGACAACCATTATCAATTCCGCCGTGATTAGCAACCAGCAGGTGGGCGGCGTTTCTGCCGAAGTCAGTAGCCCAGTCGTTGGCCCCACCGATATTCCTATCGCATCCGAGCCGGAGCAACTAGGTTTCCTGCTCTTCCTGCCGGTGGTCACTCGGTAGCTGAACAGTGCCGTTTTAGAAGAGTTTTGCACCAAATTGTCAGAGGAAGTTTGTCACGGCTGTTGGATCATCTTATCGATCCAACAGCCGTTGGCGCGCCAATCCCGGACCATCTGCGTCTTCGATTGGCTCATCCAAGGCTGTTGAGTTTGTGTGATCGTCATGGTCATATTTCTTTCCCTATAGTTAATGGGTATAATTATAATTACCATAATCATTAATTATTTGCTTCGTAGTCATCGATAAAGAGGGGATTGATGTTTCTCAACCGCATCCAAGAAGTGCAATGGCTTACACAACGCTATGAATCAGGCAAGGCTGAATTTATTTGATCTATTGATGGTTATCTCCACAGAAGCGTAGCAAGTCCTTGTACCTCAAGCCTACTGACAGGCGTAGTCGAAGTTGGGACGCACCTGTCGAAGATCAGGAGCAACCAGTCATTAGGCTGTCGACTCGCTAACCCAATCATCGACGGCGCGCGTTGTGCTGTTGAAATTGGCGCCGACGAGCGTCATCTTCTTATTGCGCAAGCGATATTTCTCATAGTATTGGTTGGTTTTAATTTGTTGCAGCGTCGCTTGGGCGCTCTTGTCGATCTTAAATTCAAAGAGCAGGATATGATCAACCAGTTCGACAACCGCGTCAATGCGGCCTGTGTTGGTTGCCACTTCGGCTGCGATCTCTAGGCCGAGCAGCATAAAGATCGTGTAGAAGATACTTTCACGAATTTGCCTTTCACACCAGGAAGTTACAACCCATCTCTTCTCGATCGAGCATGGCATTGAAGGTGTGCAAGGCGCGCATGTGAGTTAAGCTAATCTTGACAAACTGTCTATTTTTTGTTAAATATAATTGGATACTCTGAACAAGTTGGCTTGCGTCCGTTAGGCCCTAAGGGCGCAAACATCGACAATTTTTGTCGATGTTGAATGCCGAAGGCTCTTGTTGTGCCGCTACCTGAACCATTTCAGGCGCAACAACATAGATGCTAATCCGTTAGCAAGATCCAAAATCCCCATCCAAAATCGATCATTCATATAAACTACACCAGACAATTTACTTGCCTAGCTACTTCTAATCTTCTGAAGGGAAAACCAAGGAGCGTATGATGAACCGAAACTCAGGCATGATGAAGCAATGGATAACAATGTTGGCTGTGTTGGTCTTATGCTTGACTGTGGCTGCCTGTGCTGTGCCTGCCCCCGCGGCAGAGAGCGGCACCAGCGCAGCCGCGGATAGCAGCACTAGCGGCCCGGTCGAGCTTGATGTGTGGGCCGAAGCCAACAATGTGGAACATTGGCGCGCCGATGGGCCGGCCCAAGCCGCGGCGAATGTGACCGATTTTGATGTGACTGTCACCCCGCTCAACGATGATTCCGGTTGGGGCGATTATAAGAAGAAGTTCACGCTGGCAGCTGATGCGGGAGAGGCGCCGGATATTGTCCTCTCCGGCCATGAAGATGTGGCGGTTTGGGCCAATGCCGGCTACATTACTGATTTTAGCTTCTGCAAAGATAAGTATCCTGAATTTGCCGATGTGATTGATAGCCTATGGGAATCGGTGACGTGGCATGGCCAAATTTGGGGTGTGCCGCAAGACACCGAAGCGCGGCCCATGTTCTACAACAAGACCAAATTGGCCGAACTCGGCTGGAGCCAAGAGGAGATCGACAGCCTGCCCGATCGTATTATGAAGGGCGAGTTCACCCTGGACAATATGATTGAAACCGCGAAACAAGCCATTGACGCCGGTGTAGTGGAAGCTGCCCACGGCTATTGGCATCGTCCGACCAAGGGGGGCGACTATTTGCAATATTATCATGCTTATGGTGGCGAACTCTACGACGCCGAGCAGGATAAGCTGGTCATCGACCCACAGGCGCTCGAACAGTGGTACGCCTTCCAACGGCGTGTCGTCGAAGAAGGCATTACGCCAGAGAATTTCATCGGCACCGACTTTAGCATTTGGCATGACACCGTCTCCAAGGGCGATGTGCTCTTCTGGAATGGCGGCATTTGGCAGTGGGCGGATTGGGCCACCAACTACCGCGCCGATGACGGCGGCCAGGACTATCTCTTTGGCTTTGCCGGCTATGCGCTGCAGCCCTCCGGCATTGAAGGGCAGCCTGGCTCCACCCTTTCCCATCCGCTGGTCTACATGATCACAACCCAGGAAGCTTCCGGCGCCAACAACCAGGAGGCCGCATGCGCCGTACTGGCCAAGACGACCACCCCCGAAATCAACACCTTGCACGCCGTGGGCAGCACCCACCTGGGCATTCTCAAGTCACAGGCAACTTACGAAGAGTATGCCAATGATCAGCTGCTCTCTGATACTCTGTACATGCTGGATCACAACTTCTATCAACCCAACCATGTCATGTATGGGCCCTATTTTGACATCGTGTGGGACTTTATGGTCAAGGCCGAAAATGGTGAAATGTCGCCCCAAGATGCCGCAGATGCCGCCGTTCAACAGCTTCAGGCCGAGTTGAGTGATTTTCTCATCGTCAAAGAGTAAGTTGTATCTCAGGTGACCGGCACTTGCCAAGTGCCAGTCACCTTTGCATATCTGCATGAATTTGCATACCGACGTTGAGTTTACCTTTGCCCGCCAGCAGCCAACAGCCAACAGCCATGACAACAACAGCAAAACCATCAACACTCAAATCGACCCCCGCCCTTGCCGTGCGTGATCCCTGGTATGCGCCGCTTAGCCGGGCCGTGGGGCCCCTTCTATTTATGGCGCCGGCGACAATTTTGGTGGTGGCCTTTTTCTTTATCCCCGTGTTGATCATCTTTGCCCTTTCCGCTACCGATCTGAGTTCGGCCACCGGCTTTAAGAATTGGGCCTGGGTCGGGCTCGAAAATTATATACGCATCTTTCAAAACCCACAGACGGGGCCGATCTTCCGTAACACCGTCTTTTATGTGCTGATGACACTGGGCTTTTTTAATGTGGGGTTGGGGTTGCTGGTGGCGCTGCTCTCGGTGCACATTCCTCGGCGCGCCGGCTTTTTCTTTCGTGCGCTTTGGCTGATGCCCCGCATCACGCCTTCCGTTGTTTACATCATGATGTGGCGCTACGTCGCCGCCGACGCACCCTATGGCATCCTCAACCGCCATGTGATCGAGCCGCTGGGCATCGAACCCACCAACTGGATCCCTGCGCTGCCCTGGTTTTTTGTGATTGTGGTCAATGGGATCGTAGGCGCCTCCTTTGGCATGATCATCTTCACCTCGGCGATTGAGGCACTGCCGCGTGATTTTATGATTGCGGCGCTGGTGGACGGCTGTTCGCTCTGGCAGCGCGTCCGCTATGTCATCCTGCCCATGATCCGCTGGCCACTGCTCTTCGTCACTACCTATCAGACGCTGTCGCTTCTTACCTCGTTTGAATTTATCTTGCTTCTGACCGATGGCCAGTTTGACACCGAAGTGTGGTCGCTCTGGGCCTACCACCGGGCGCTCAATAATTATTGGGGCAACTTTCAGTGGGGCTTTGGCGCGGCGCTCGGCACAGTGCTGGTGATAGTGGGCATTGTTATGGCGATTATCTATATGCGCTACTTCCGTTTTGACGATCTGGTGCAGGAACCGAAGATTGAGGCGTTGTAGGGGAAGTAGAGAGACAGGAGACGGGAGACAGGAGATGGGAGACGGGAGGGGTAGCCTTCCTACTTCCGTCTCCCGTCTTCCTACTCCCTACTTCCGTCTCCCCAAAAGACTGAGGAAATGATGGAAGAAACTTTAGGCACAGGACGGCGGGGGCGTGCGCTTTTGCCGCTTTTATTACTGGCGTTGTTGACGATCCCGATTGTGGTAGGCTATGTTTGGATCCTGATATCGACCTTTGCGCAGCGCACCTATGGGCTGGTGCCGGTCGATTCGGCGGGGAACTTTGGGGGGCTGACGCTCTCCAACTGGTCCTTTCTCTGGGAAGATCCGCTCATCTGGCGTCTAACTTTGAATACGATTATATTGGCGCTGGGGCTGACCATTGGTGTGGTATTGGTTTCTGCGCTGGCTGGCTATGCCCTCGCGCGCGTCAGCTTCCCGGGGCGCAAGGTCTTTTTGGGAACGACCCTGATCCTCCATGCCTTCCCCAGCGTGACCCTCTTGATTGCCATCTACTTTGTCTTACGCTGGATCGGCGACATCCCGATATTGGGGCGGGGCCTGCCGTTCATCGGCGGCTTTGGCTACAATACGTTGGGCGGTGTGATTCTGGTGAGCGTTGCGCTCGAACTACCGCTGGGCGTTTGGCTGATGAAGGGCTTTTTTGACAATATTTCGTGGGATATGGAACGCGCCGCGCTGATCGACGGTTGCTCGCGCTTCCGGGTTTGGCGGCAGATCCTGTTGCCGCAGATCCGCCCTGGTATTGCTGCGCTCTCGATCTTCTCCTTTATTTCGGGCTGGAATGCCTTTCTCATTCCCTACACCTTTATGACCTCGCAGGAGAAGAGCACCATTGCCACCTATTTGCGCGGACTTATGGGCGACACAACACCCGTCAACTATAGCACAGTGGCGGCAGTGGGACTCTTTCAGTTAATCCCAGTGCTGATCTTCTTTTTCTTTACCCAAGAGTATCTGCTGAGCATCTTTGGCGGCGGCGCGAAAGGCGGTTCGTAAATGATTGTGCGCTTCAATAATCTGACTAAGCGTTTTGGTGATGTCATGGCGGTGGATCACATTGATATGCAGGTCGAGCATGGTGAATTTGTGGCGCTGTTGGGCCCCTCCGGCTGTGGCAAGACCACTACGCTGCTCATGGCCGCCGGCATCTACAAACCCACTGAAGGCGCGATTCGCTTTGGTGAGCAGGTGATGAACCGGGTGCCGCCCAAAGATCGTAATATCGGCATGGTCTTCCAGAGCTATGCGCTCTATCCGCACATGACCGTCTATGAGAACATTGTCTTTCCACTCAAGCTCAAAAAGATGCCCAATGCTGTCATGGAGCAGCGTACCCGGGAAGTGGCGGAGAAGATGGGCATTGGTCACCTGCTGGATCGGCGTCCGGGCCAGCTCTCTGGCGGTCAACAGCAGCGCGTTGCCCTGGGGCGCGCCTTGGTCAAACAGCCCGATGTCCTGCTCTTTGACGAGCCGCTGAGCAATCTGGATGCGCGTCTGCGGCTGACCATGCGCGCCGAAATCAAACGTCTGCAACTGGAACTAGGCATTACCTCTATCTACGTGACCCACGATCAGGTGGAGGCCATGACCATGGCCGACCGCATTGCTGTCATGCAACGCGGACGGCTTCAAGCCTTCTGTCCGCCTCATGAACTCTACAACCAGCCCAGCACTCTCTTTGTGGCCGAATTTGTCGGCAACCCGCCCATGAACTTTTTGGAGGTTCAAGTTGTGCGTGAGGAGAGTGGTTTTCACGTGCGCAGTAACGGGCTTGATCTGCCAGCTGCGTCCGATCGCGGCACCAAGGCCGCAATTGCCGGCACAGTGATCATGGGGATCCGACCCGAAGATATCCATTTAATCACATCTGAAGAACGCCACGGGGTGGCCGGCGAGGTGCGCATGGTAGAGCCATTGGGGCGCGACGACCTGGCCGAAGTGCGCGTTGGTGACGCCAGCGTCCATCTCCTGGCCGACCCTCAACAGCGGCTGACCATTGGCCAACCGGTGCGGCTGCGCTTTGACGAGGAGAAAATGCAATTTTTCGACCCGAAAACTGAGCAGTCATTGTTGTGGTAAATCCCAGACAACCCCTAACAACTCATACTATCAGTCCGACGTTTGCAAACGTTGGACTGATAGTCGTTTCCCTACACCACGGGCGGGGCTATTCGCACTTCCACCATGCCATCACGCAGGAGCGTCTCGTAACTTGGGACTGGGCAAGGAGAAGGGCCGTGGATACGCCCATCACGCAGGGCAAAGACCGAATCCTGCCAGGGACACTGGACACAACCGTTGTAAAAGGCTCATCTCGGTCTCCGGATGAAATCGTTCCATTCTTCTCTGGTGACTATAACGATTTCACTGCTTCGCCCCGATGCGTGTCAATGGTAATGCCAGAAAACGTCACTTCCACCGGCTCAACCTGACGCCAACCGTTGCGCCTGTCCGACATCTGCCCTGAGTGTGGAGGAAGAGGTGATTCCACCCGAATATAGAGCGTATAGTCGCCGGGGCCGGGGACGCGCCAGATGCGTCCATAGTGACGGGGCCATGGGTCGGTGCGCAGCGGCTGCTGATGGGTGCTGACTTCATCGCCGTGTTGGTCAACCAACTTGGCCTGGACACGAAGGTCAGGAATGGCATGTTGATCGGCCGTATCGGCGACAATGATTTCCAGATAGACCGTCTCAGGCGGCCCGCCGGCGCCATCGCCGGTTCGCGCTTCTCCACGCTTCGTCACGGTATACCCGATCAGGTAATCTCCCTTGCGCTGTAACTGACCATGTACGCCCGGTGCAGTCATCATGCGCGCCGCCCACCGGAACGCATCCCCTTGGAACTGAGGTTGTGGCTGGACACATGGCGCCGCCGCTCGCTGCGGAGTGGCGGCGATGGGCATGATGGGTTGGGGACGTATCGGATGCATCTGTGCTTTGCCGTCAAATACCCGCTGGTTGATCTGGCCGGCAACTACCCCTGTCACCAGACCGTACAACAGGTGTACCAGCAGCCGTCGGCCTATCGTTGTGGATGCTTCGTTCCAGGGGCTGTGGGTAAGATGGAGCATAGGGCCAATCCCGACCAGATTGAGCGCATAGACTAAACCGCCATAGAGCGGCCCATCCACTGTGGGCGCTCTATGGATGGTTTGATGGAACCAACTATAGCCGACCCCATAGGCGGCGCCAATCATCAAATGCTCTCCGCTCGCTAACAAATTTTCCTGGAGGGCGCTCAGGTATCCGCCAGCGCCCATCTTTTCTGCCGCGCGGCGTGTGAGCTTGTGGGGGAGCGGCTCTTCGAGCAGCCCCAGATTTTCCGTAGCGACTCGCACGGTGGTCATCGCCAGGGTGCCCACAACCCCGCCGGCCGCACCGGCAACTAGTTCCTTTCCTACTTGCATGGGCTTTCCCCTTTCCTCGCCGTGTACTGGGTGCGTCCCCAATGCGGGGCGATAGACAAGAAGCTGGAATTTGTCTTCTTCTGCTGCACCCCATTATAAGAACCTCTTTTATTGAAACTAGGTGAGGCGTGCGCATGAGGGCATGCGCATGCCTCACCTAGTTTCACAGAACAGGCCATATGCCTTGACGGCACCCTAAAGGATAAAAATGGGGCGGGTGGCGGGTGGCGAGTCGTGGGTAATTCGCCACCCGCCATTTACACATCGGTAGTTTGCTCTACGTATCCTTATTGCGCAACGGCGATGTCTCTACTGGGTGGCAGGGGCGCCAACGCCGACATTGTAGCCGGCATCTTCCCAGTAGGTGTTGATTTCATCGTCGAAACTGCTGTTAAACAGTCCCGTTTGGTCAAAGCTGGCCCGATCAATGCGAGGGGCGGTTTGCAGGGTGTTCAGATCAACATTGGGTGTAAAGCTGAACCCGTTATTGACGACACTGACATCAACCGCACTAAAGGGAATGGCCACCAGGTTGTTGTCAAAGAGACCGCCGTAATCAACAATGGCATAAGTGGCATCGCTCTGCGCCGGGTTGACCAGCAGGTCGTAAACGGAACCCTGCGCACCAAAGCCTACATCGCTGAGGCTATAGCCAATCAAATTAGAGGCATACATGACTGTCTGGGTATTGGTGGCCGCAAAGCCAGGATCGACGCCTTCATTGGTCCAGAAGTTGACAATGTCGTTATTCCAGTTGGGGTCAGCGACATTGGGCCAGCTGTTGCCCAGATCTGGGAGCGCTTGCAGCCGATCTTCGGCCACATTGAGCACCAGATCATTCTGGCCGTTCCAGTTAAAGGCGCTCAGCGGCACCGGCACGACCCGATCACCAATGTCAAGAAAACCGCCATACTCGAGGGTGGCAAAGAGGATATGCCCTGTTTCTACATCGAACAGCATATCCTGAACGCTGCCGATGTTATCACCTGAGAGGTTGCTGACACTGTAATTCAGCAGCGTGGAGGCACGCACTAGATTCCCCTCAGCGCCACTCACACCAACGACACCAGTGCTTGTCCCTACGCCTTGATTAGTACCCGGCTGCACGATAGGAATGTCCGCCGCTCCAGGGCCATAGCCTAGGCCGGACCAATAGCTGTTCAGATCATTGTAGACCGTTGTATTGCCGGCCAGAAATTCATCGCGGGTAAAGCGCGGTGCGTTTTCCAGCACGGAAGCATCGACGCCCTGGGCAAAGACCAGTTGGTCACCCGGTGCAGTGGTGTCAAAGGCGTTAAAGGGGACCGCGATCAGATCGTTACCGTAGATGCCAGGATCATAGCCGCCGACCAGCACATATTCCACTTGGCTTTGCCCTAGATCCACAAGCATATCATTGACATCCCCGGTACCCAAACCGACATCACTAATCCCATAACCGATGACGTTTGACACGCGTACAACATTGTTTGTCGCTTGGGTAAAATCGACCCCCGGATCGATACCAACACCACGCCAGAAATTGACCACATCAGTGTCCCAGTTGGGAGTAGACAGATCGGGCCAATTGTTGCCTAGATCGGGAAAATTGTTTAACGCTGTCTCATCAATATTTAAGACCAATTGACCATTGGGGCCCCAAATAAAGGCGCTCAGCGGAATGGGCAATTCGGTATCGCCAATGTCCAGGAAGCCGCCATATTCGACCGTCGCATAGAGGACGTTGCCAGTAGAGAGATCCAGAATCAAATCCTGAATACTCCCCGACACCTGGCCACCAATATTTTCAAAGTTCAAGTCGGTCAAAGACGAGGCTGTCACCAACACATCGGTTGCGTTACCAACCCCGGCTACGGACGCCGGCGCTGCCGTTTGCGCTGCCGGTGTCCCATTAAGGGTTTCCGGCGCTACTACCACTTCCGGCTGCTGAATTGTGCAGGCGCTTAGCGCCAACACCAATACCAGCAGCAATGCGAAAAATCTCATGGGCAATTTCATTCGGGTTCTCCTTTTCTGCACTACATGAGTAACAAAACAGTTCTTCGCCCTGTGCGAAGTGAGCAACTATCACCAGACTGGCTCTCTTACCGAGTCATACACCAGAAGATGGAGGGCGAAAAAACAAATCCAGTCGACATAGAGATTACGCTTTTTACCTCTGCTGCCTGACAGCTTACAGGGTAAAGGGATTGGTGAGGGAAATCACGTACATATTCATAGAGCACGGTCATAGAATGGGTATGTCTTTGGCCATTATAATCGCCGCACAACGGCTGTTCGACAATTCCCCCAATACAATTCCCCCACAATATCGATACCAAGCCAGGAAAGGACCAGCCGATTTGTGGCCCTTTCCTGGTTTGCCGGTGCGCCTAATGGGCAATGGGTTTGGGGGATTGGCCTTAACTGCGCTTTTGCCCCGCCTTAATCTTCACCCCGGTAAATTCCACTGTCACCGGCTCTGCATAGCGCTGGCCATTAATCTTGTCGTGCCGCGAAAAATCAGGGGCATCAATCTGAACGCGCAATGTGTATTCGCCATCGCCTGGCACCTGCCAGTTGCGCCCATAGTGATAGAGCCAGGGATGCCAAAGGAAAGGTTGCTCGTGGGTGCCAATTTCTTTGCCCTGGGTGTCGATCAGGGTAGCATAGACAGTGAGGCCGGGGACGAAGCGCTGATCGCTCCCATCGGCTACCACAATTTCAATATGGGCATTCTCGTCTTGCGGCTCTTGCCACACGAGCCGGCCGTCTTGGCGGTGATACAGCCCTTCGGCCTCCTCCACGGCAACGCCAACCAAGTAATCCCCGGTCTGCTTGGTTTGACCGTGGGCCTCGTCTTGCGTCATCTCGCGTACGGCCCGTTGAAGGGCTTCACCCTGGGCGCGCCAGCTTTAACTGCTTTTGATCCGATTCATCACTTTTCTGCATCGGTGGTTGTTGGGTGCGTTGTTGAGTCATGATCTGCTCTTCCGTCTTTATACTCTTTACTTTTTCGTATAAGATTTGGCTCATCAAGGGATGCGGCTAAAATTGCCATTTTTCTCGCTGGAAAAGGGTGCAATTTCCGTTTGCTGCCTAGATGTGCGAACGAGCGCTAGGTAAGGTATGTTTTTTCTACAAATACACCTCGTTGCACAGATGCGCCTTTACCCGGGGAATAGGTTCTTTCTGTGCTGCTCGTGGGTACCGGGTACAGATGGGGTTACAAAACCGGTTAGATCTGTATGAAGACAGTGATGATTTTGCGGTTCAAGGGATGCGCGAGGAGGGTAATTTTTGTGTGTGCAGGAATGAGCTTGATCTGCCGGCAGCGCCCGATCGCGGCGCCAAAACCGCGGTGGCCGGCACGGTGATCATGGGCGTTCGTCTCGAAGATCTCCATTGGGGTGCGCCAGAAGAACGTCACGATCTGGCCGGCGAGGTGCGCATAGTGGAGCCATTGGGGCGTGACGATCTGGCCGAAGTGCGCATTGGGGATGCCAGCGTCCACCTCCTGGCCAATCCCCAACAGCGGCTAACCATCGGCCAGTCGGTGCGGCTGCGCTTTGATGAGGAGAAAATGCAATTTTTCGACCCAAAGACCGAACAGTCGTTGTTGTGGTGAAGGATATAATCCGTTAAGGCCATTTCAAGAAAATAAATATCCGTTCGCACGTGTTGCGTGTTGCGTGAACCGGTCATGATGATTTGTGCAGCATTGGATACTTATTTTTTTGAAAAGCCTAAATGTAGGGGCGCACGCGACAATTTTATTGAACAGATCATAAATCCGTTCCTTCCTTAATCCGTTGTTGTCTTCTCTGCCTCACCATGCCACAGCTGCTGCATCTCCGCGTTGGTGGCGAGCAGTTCCTCCAACGTTCCTTGCCCGTCGATACGCCCATCCTTGAGGACAATAATCTGATCGGCGCGGCGTAAGACACGGCGGCGGTGAGAGACGACCAGACAGGTGGGCGCGTTGCCGCCGGTCGCTTGTGCAGCAAAGACCCGCTCCCAGAGCAGCCGCTCTGTTTCGACATCCAGGGCGCTGGAGAGATCATCAAAGACCAGCAACTCCGCACCGCGGACAAACATGCGCGCGGCGGCAGTGCGCTGGATTTGACCGCCAGAGAGGCGCACTCCACGGGAACCGACGAAGGTGTCAAGTCCCGCCGGCATGGCAGCCAAATCCTGCTCCAACACCGCCTGATAGATGGCGCCAGGCAGATCGACCTGAGCTTCCGGTAAGCCCAATAGGATATTGGCGCGGAGTGACTCGCTAAAAAGGCGCGGCGTTTGGGCTGTATAGGCACAGCGGGGTGGTGTGAAAAAGGTGGTCGGGTCGGTGACCAACGCTCCATTCCAGCGAATTTCGCCGCTCTGCACCGGCACGAGCCCCAACAACGCCTTGAGCAACGTGGTCTTGCCGGAACCGATGCGCCCAGTGATCACCGTAAACGAGCCCCGCGTCAGCTCCAGATCAATGCCGCGAATGCCGCCACAGTCTTGCTCAAGCGCGTCTGGCGCAGATTCGTCTGCGCGGCTAGCAACGGCGGGAGCCACAGCGGTAGGCGTGGGATAGCGATAACTCAGATTGCGCACCTGCAAACATTCCAGCCGATCCTGGCTCTGCTTAGGCTGATAGGGCAAGGGGGGATAGTTGCCATTGGTGTAGAGGCGATGAGGGGCGGTGACGGTGTTGGGCGGGGCGCCGGCCATGAGCATCTCCATCCGCTGAAAGGAGACGCCAATCTGTTGCGACTGCGCCATCACATTACCGATGGTGCGCATCCAGATTGTCACTGTCCAGATGTTGGTCGTAAAGAGCGCAAAGTCGCCAATGGTGAAGGTGTTCTCGATCATGGCCTGGGCCGCCAACAACAGAATAAGACCGGTGCCTAGTGCGGTGGCGCTGTTGCCCAACAGATCGACCATTTGGGTCAGCAGCCGATCTTTGACCATCACGGTGCGCCGCTGGTCATTGAGCTTAGCAAAGTAGGCGACAATGCGCTCTTCGGCATGGGCCACCTTGATGGCCTGGGTGCTGTTGAACATGTCGCCAATCAGCCCCGTGACGCGGCTGGTGGCCTCGCGGCTCTGCTCGCGTGTGCGCTTGATGATGAGACGCATCCGTTGCACCGCGATGACGATCAACAGCAACGGACCAAAGGTGCCCAAGGTAATCCAGGGGTTGATGCGCCACATGATCACGAGCGATACGACGGAAGCCACGCCAAAGGCAAAGATATCCAACACATGGATCATCAGCGAGGAGGTCTCCCTGGTGTCATCGCGTAAGGTGCTGATCACTTGACCGGTCGCCTGCGGACGGCCCTCTTTGGTCAGTGGTAAAGCCTTTGCGCCGGGCAAATCCAAGATGCGACTAAACATGTTGCGGATCAGCAGCGCCATCGCGTGATAGGTATAGGTAAAGTTGCCATAGAGGGCGAAGACAATGGACAGCACCGCGGCGACGCCAATCAACAGTTGTAACAGCGCCGCCTGTTCGACCCCCAAACGCGTGCCGGGGTCACCGGTGAGAAAGTTATAAAAGCCGCGCACGACCAGACCCGACAGGGGAATAAAGGTCAGTCGCAAGCCAAAGCCACCGGCATCCATAAACCAATAGCGCAGACGAAAACGGATCAATCGCCAAAGATGTTGATAGGTGTGAATCATGCAATCACCTCTTCCAGTCCAGTTTGCAATAGGTGATAGAAACGGCTGTTCGGAGCTGTGGCCAAGGCAGCACGGTCGCCATATTCAGCAATATGTCCTGCTTCCAGGATCATGATCTCACCGGCGCGTTGGACCGTGGCCAGACGATGGGCGATGATGATGCAGGTGCGGGCGCCGTGCGCGCCGGTCAGCAGCAGATTAAGGGCGCGTTCAATGCGTTGCTCGGTGGCTGGGTCCAGGCGTGACGACGCTTCATCCAGAATCACCAGACCTGGGTCAGCCAGAAAGACGCGCGAAAAAGCTAGCAGTTGCGCTTCACCGGCGGAAAGGTTGCTGTCATCACCGCTCAGTTCCGTATCAAGCCCAGCCGGTAAACTGGCCACCCATTCGGCCAGCCCCACCTCGGCCAACACCGTCAGAATCCGCTCATCAGGGATAGTGCTGTCAAAGAGGGTCAGGTTGTCGCGCACGGTGGCGTGGAAGAGCTGGACATCCTGCGTCACCATGCCGATATGGCCCTGCAAATCGGCGCGGCGCGCCTGGCGCAGGTCAAAAAGGGCTTCATCCTTCCCTAAACAGATGCGACCGGCGGTGGGGTCATAGAAGCGAAAGAGCAGCTTGCTCAACGTCGATTTCCCGCTGCCGGTGCGCCCCAGCAGCCCCAAGACCGTTCCCGCTTTCAAATGAAACGAAAGATCGTGCAGCACTACTTCCTGAGTTATTTCGTCCGACTCCGTACTTGCATCGTCCTCTGGACGCTGGTGGCCGTTGCTATGGACAAGCGAGGCCGCCGCGCCCTGGGACAAAGTTGGCGCAGTCGCGGCCAGCGGCTCGGCATCTTCATAGTGAAATGAAACCTGCTCAAAGGCGACGGCTAGAGGGCCAGTGGGTAGCGTAATGCCGGGGCCATCCTGCAGCGTAGGCTCGATCTGGCGCAGCTTGACAATCCGGTTGAGCGCCGCCGTGGCGCGCTGCAGTTGATCGACCGTGTCGATGGTCTGCCATAGAGGGCCTTCGACAATGCCGATGTAGTAAAAGATCACATAGACGGTGCCGATGGAGAGGCTGCCGGCCAGAAAGAGGCGACCGGTCACCAGATGCGCGCCTACATAGGCCAGGGCAAAGACCCAAATCGGCGTCGGCATGAGCCAGGCTTCAATGTGCAGCACATGCAGCGCAGCTAGCCACCGTTGACGTAGCAACTGGTAGAGCCCCTGCATGACATAGGCCTTGGCCCCGCTCGTCTGAATATCTTCTGTGCCGTTAAGGCGCTCTTCCAAAAAGCCAAAGAGATCGGCCTCCGCCGCGCGCAAGGCTTCCCAGCGCGGGGTGATCCGTTTGCGCAGTTGATTGACCACCAGCACACTGACCAGCGTCACCAGCGTGATTGCCACCCCTATCTGCCAACTCTCCAGCCAGAGCAGCACCATCACACCCAGCAAGAGCAAGCCATTGCCAACCAGGGTCAGGATCAAGCGCGAAAAGAAATTGGCCAGTTCGTTGACATCGCCATCGACCCGTTCGATCAGCTCGCCGGGGGTGTGTACTTTGTGAAAAGCCATATCCAGTTGTAGACAGTGACGGGCCAAGTCGGTGCGCAGCCAGTTGGTTGCGGTCCAACCCACCATCTCGCCGACATAGGTGGCGGCCAGGCGCACCACCTGCTGCACGAGGGTAATGGCGATAAAGAGCGCGGCCGCGCCCAGCAACTGGCGCAATTGACCACCACTTGCCACACTGTCGAGAAAGTAGCGAATCACCTGGGGACTAATGAGTTGCAGCGCGATGGTCCCCAACACCAACCCGGCTAGCAACAGCACGCGTCCCCGCTGCGGACCAAGATAGGTAGTGAGCAAATGCCCATAGCGATTGGATGAGGTAGAGATGGTAGCCATTAGCGTCTGTCCCGATGCAACTATACCGACGAGCGCCAGGAAGTATCATTTTATACAGGAGTAAAATGGTACTTCCTGTGCTGCTCGTGAGTATAAGTATAGTTTATTATAGATCTTCGCGTGCGCGGTTGCGAGTTATTGCCGGGCGTTTCGCGTTGCCTGGCTGCGCGCAAGAAAATCTATTCTAGCATATTTGCCGTTTTAAGGACATTGTTGCGCCACACATATCTCACACAAAGCCATTTTCCCGCAAGGCTGGATCTTGTAGAGCTTGTAGCCACCAGAGACACGCCGGGCCGCGACTCGTATTGAATTCCTGGCGGCAGTGGGCCTGATACGCCTCATCCCCCGGCAGCATCAGATATTGCAGATAGGAGAGCGCCATTCGTGCCATGGCAAAGGGCAAGGCGCGGCGTTCTTGGGGAGAAAGAGGAACGGCACAGCCGCGATCATAGGCGTCAACCAATGTCCGTACTCTGGATAACTGCTCACCGCGCTGCAGCAAGGTGTGAAGGGGCAGCGCCAGGTCATCAATGCGTGGGCGCACCCCCATAAAATCAAAATCCAGTACTGCCATAAGATTGTTGGTCTGGAAGAGCACGTTGTTGTCTTTGAAATCGCCGTGCACGAGTTGGATCGGCAGATCCAGGATCGGCAGCATGACTGCCAATTTCGCAATGGCGGCGGCAAAGCGCTTTTCCTGCGCGGTCGGTCCCCACGCCGCAATCACCTGTAACACATCCTCGGTGGCGGCAAAGGCCAATTCCTCCGGCAGATGATTGGCAATCGGTGGCGGAATGGCGCTGTCCAGGTTTGCCATGTAGGTGTGCAGTTGCCCCAATGTACGCATTCCCAACTGCAACTGTGTCCAACTTTGCATCGGCGTCCCAGCCACATACGTTTCCACTTCAATCACACAATCTGCAAAGGTGCAACTGAACGCCCCAGCCCGCGTTGCACGCAAAGCAGGCGTGGGGATGCCACGGGTCGTAAGCAGTCGGCGTACACGTTGAATCTCCTGCACGCGCTCGCTAGTGACCCATGGTCCATAGACGCGCACAACGTGCTCGCCAATCCGTACATTGAGGTTGAAGCTGCCACCGAGGCGCACCGGCTGTGTATTCGACAAATCATAGGTGCGCGCGACAAACCCCAGCAACCTATCCGTAAGCGTGGGGCTGGGTGCGGCAAGTTTGCTGGGATCGCCTGGGTAGACGCGCGGGGTTCTTTGCGGGTTGCTTTTGGGAGCGCACGATCTTGGCACGCTTGATTGTCCGTTTTGGCACATTAGTGGCACTCTTCACCTTTATCCTTCCAATTAGCCCTGCACAAAACAACTTCGCACATAACAACGCTGAAGAGCTATACTTTGCTCTAAGGCGACCCAGAGAAATAACGATGCGCGCCAGGTGACAGTCACTGTCCGGCAATCGATCGTTTCACAGAGTATTGTGCGGACAGTGACTGTTACCTGGTATACTCAATTTCTTGGAATGGCCTAAATGAAAAAAGGAGGGTGTACCATGACAAGCTGGTATTGTCTGCGGGTGGCTGAAACAGTAGACCCCGCATGGGGCGCCTGGTTGGATCAACTTACACTCACGCACAACGCTGATGGCTCCACCACGCTTACCGGCCACTTTGCCAATCAGGAACGGCTCTTGCAATTGCTGCACAAGATGGGCGAACTCGGCATGACGCTCCTGGCTGTGGAGACGGTACATTTCCGTTTCTAGGTCAGAATTTTTCTGCAGAAGCGTTCAATGATGGCATCCCAACCTCTGTCATCATCGTCGTGTGGCCATGATTCATCTGTGTCGGTGAATGCCGCCGCGGGGAGATGGTCGGCCAGCAGGGCAAGCACAGCGTTGCCTACATGGATCGTGGCGGCCTCACTCTTGGGGTGCGCCATAACCGTCCGCACAAGTTCGGCGGCGCGTTGGAACTCGCCTTGCTTTGCCAAGAGTTCCCCGTAGATGGCCATACTGGTCAAGAGAATGGCTGTACTCTCCGTCTCTTTGGCAATGGCAATGCTCTCTTGGGCGCAAGCAAAGGCTGTGTCAAAAGCTTGCAAGCCGGCATAGGCTTGCGCCAGGCTGCTCAATACATAAGCTTCGGCCCACCGATATTGCTGCTCGCGAAAAAGATCACGGCTGGTTTGAAATTGTACGATTGCCTGTTGGTACTCGCCCCGGTGCAGATAGACTTCGCCCAGCGCATGGCCGGCGTAGCCAATCGACCGTAGTTGGCCAGTGGCGTGGCCCAAACGCAGACTCTCATGCAAGAGCGCTTCAGCTTCGTCAATTTCGTCGGTATAGAAGTAGATACTGGCTAGATTTTCCAAGACATAGGCTTCGACCGCCCGATTGCCGCTACGCCGCACCATCGCAAGACATTCACGTAGATAAGCCCTGGCTTGCTCATGGTTGCCCAACTCTCGTTCGATCAGGCCTAATTGGCGTATAGCTAGTTCAATGCCCCAGTGGTTGGCTGTGGACCGCGCCAGCGCTAGCATCTCTTCACCCAGTTGTTGCGCCTCTGCGAAATTGCCGCGCATAAACTCTTCATAACACAGTGTGCTCAGCGGCAGCAGCATATACCAGGGTTCGCCCAATGTGTGCCAAAGGTGCAGACTTGCGTCAAGATAGGCGCGTCCCTCTTCGACCTGGCTCACGGTGGAAGCCGCGCGCCCCAATTCACTGAGCGCAAGCGCCTCTTCGGCGCGTAGACCCGCCGCCCGACATTGGGCAAGGCAGCGCTGTAATACAAGGGCCGCGCCATCAGTCAAGCCCAGTCGCAGATACATAATGGTGCGGTAGAGCAACAAGCGCGTGTGGAACAGGGCGACGGCGCTCTGCTCATCCTGGGTAGCTGCTGCCCGCGGGAAATTGCGCAGCGCCACGTCGAACAGATCAAGCCCTTCCCGCATAAGTTGTCGGATAAAGCAATAGAGAAAAATACCCTCCGCCGCGCGCTCAATTAGATCCAGCTCTGGCGCCGTCGTCAGCCATTGCCAGGCATAGTGAATATTCTCCCACTCTGCCGTTACCACCTGTAGCGCAGCCAACTGTTCATCACCTTTGAAGCGCAGTAGCTGTTCTTCCAGGAGCGTGGCATACCAGCGCGCGGCGCGGTGACGTGTCGCTTGGGCCACGCCGGGTTCCAATTGCAGCTTCTCTTCGCCATACTGGCGCAACAGCTCGTGTTGATGATAGCGTCCCTGCTCATCACGCCAGATGAGCGACTTATCCAGCAGCGATAAAAGAATGGGGAGCGACGCCTGGGCCACGGCCTTGCCGGCTGCCAATGGAAAGCCACTACGAAACACCGCAAGCCTGCAGAGCACCCGTTGTTCCATCGCGGTGAGTAGTTGCCACGAATGTTCAAAGACAGCGCGCATACTTTGGTGGCGCGCTGGGAGGTTATGGGTGGTGGTGGCCAAAAAGTCGAGACTGGCCCCGATCTCCTCGGCGATCTCTGCACAACTGAGCAGACGCGTCCAGGCTGCGGCTAGCATAATAGCCAAGGGCATCCCTTGCACCATCTGGCAGATCCGGACGACGTGGGGTAGCGCTTCGGTGGATAAGACAAAACGGTGATCGGTGCGCTGTGCACTGTCTACAAAGAGTTGGATGGCGGCGTAATCCATCGCGGTTGCATCGGCTGTGGGCGGAAATGGCATGCCCAACAGCGAGAAGGGCGTCTCTCCCTGTAGATTCAGCCGCTCGCGCGAGGTGACCAATAGCGTAACGCCGGACGCAAAACGTAAAATGGCCGTCAGCAGATCATCCTGCTCAAGCTCGTTGCCGTCTTCGTCATCCCTGTCCTTGCCGATGGCAGGACGAATACCCCCGTTCATCATGCCATTGAGTGCGGGGAGTAGCTGCTCAAAATTATCGAGCACAAGCAGCATCTTTTTTCCGCGCAGGTAGGTGAGTAGTTGGTGTTCTGGCGCGGTGCTGCCCTGTAACGTCAATGGCAGCATCGTTGCTACCGCTGTCGCCAACTGTGACCAATCGTCCACCGCGGTGAGATTGACTAGGTAGACGCCATCACGCCACCGCGCCACCCGCTCTGTCAGCGCCTGCCGCGCCGCCTGTAGCGCTACGCGTGTTTTGCCAATGCCGCCGGGACCAATCACGGAGACCAGGCGCCGGGTCGGGTCGGCCAGCAACTCGTGCAACTTTTCCAATTCGTGGTTGCGACCAATTAAGGGCGTAACTGGGGCCGGAAGATTGTGTGGGGGTGATTGAGCGGTGGAGAGAGGAGCGTGGGAATTGGAGGGTGGCGACTGGAGAGTGGAGCGTGGAGAGTGGGGCGCGGTCGGCGGAAAACTGCCGTCGCGGATCTGTGCATAGAGGGCGGTCGTTTCGGCGGCGGGGGGAACGCCCAACTCTCGCGCCAGCAGATCTTTACAGATCTGGTATTGACGATAAGCTGCGCTGGGATCGCCGGCCAAGGCGTGGAGTGTCATAAGACGGCGCTGCGCCGCCTCGTCCAGCGGGTCGAGCGCCAGCCAGCGAGTGGCAAATGCTATGGCGCGCACCGGCTCCTGATCGGCGTGCGGCTGGGATAGCTGGTCCAACGCCCAGGCTAATTCACGCTGCAGTGCGGCGGCTTCAAAGCGCTGCCATTCCTCAAAATCAGGAGCATCATCCACAGTAAAACCAGAGAGCAACGTTGCCTGCGCCAACGCAACGGCAGCCAGAAGTGTGGCGTGGCGGTCGGTGGCTTTGTGCCGCGCCGCAGCCAGATAGGCGCGGAAGATCAGTACATCGACCTGCAAGTTTTCATTCGCAACCAACGTCACCTGGTTGCGGTCCGCCGCCAGCCAGGCAGAGCCTAATGCTTGATTGAGGGTTGAAAGGGCGCGGCGTAGTTCTGCCCGTGCGCCGGCTTCGTCATACTCTGGCCAGAGCAGCGCAGCCAGATGTGCGCGGCTTTGCGGTCGTTGGGTCACGGCCAAATAGGCCAACAGGGCCAGCGCTTTGCGGCGACCGATATGGACTGGCTGCTTGTCCACTGTTACTGTGGGGGAGCCAAAGAGGGTAAGCATAAGTGTGGCCATAGTAATTATCCATTCTATACCATGATGCCGATCATGGCACAGATTTGGCACGGTGAAAAGGGCCAAATGGTCTGCATTTGGCACGTTAGCTTTTTAGACTGGAGAGTAGAGATTCGAGACTGGAGACTGGAGATTCGTATACGCAATCTCTAGTCACGAATCCCTACTCTCTACAAAACGCCGGATCTCATTTTGAACGGAGTATAGTAAAAAAAGGAGCTACGCGATGACTTGTCGAATACGTCAATCCCTCTATGTACTGATTGGGTTGCTGATTGCCGTGGTTGCGCTGCTGGCGATGACTGCCTTGGGTGGTCCGCACACGGCTACGGTCCATGCCGCGCCGCCGGCCAACGCGGCACTGACCTCGCCCACTGCGATGGGCGCCATTGCCTATCTCTACAACAACAGCACCGAGATTCGCCTGGTGGAAGCCGATGGCACAAATGATCGGCTGCTGTGGCGGGCGCCCAACCCGGAGCTGCATCGTATCGGTAATGTCGCCTGGAGCCCCGATGGTACGCGGCTGGCCTTTAGCTCCGATCATGAAACGGTCTGCTCGCTCTTTCGTTCTGACCTTTACACGATCAAACCTGATGGCACAGATCTGCAACGCGTGACAAACGCGCCTGCCTGTAGTGAACTGGCTACCTATTCCAAAGGGTCAGTGACGATCGATGTTGAAAATCAGCTGACGGAGTCAATCTATTTTATCTATGTAGAAGGCGCGCCGGAAGCGCAGGAGGTCATCATCAACCCGGCCACGAAAAAGCGGATCATCATTGCCAACGTTGCCGACTTCGGGGATGGCGTACAACAGCGGGTGGTCATCTTCCAGACGGAACAGAATAGCTGGATCTACCCAACCGCCGTTGTCGATGTTCTACCCAACGCTATGGCAACGGCGGGTGACTTTACGATTAGCAACAGTAACAAATTCTCTTTTTATGGCGCCTACAGCCCCAGTTGGCGTCGTGATAGCCAGGCAATTGGGTTTGCCTTGGGCGCTGTCAGCGCTTATCAAGTTGCAGCGAATCCCGGCATTGGCGCCCATGGGGAGGCGCTCTTCTCCGAGGGTTCGCACTTTGCCACCAGCGTTGCCCTTTCGCCCCTAGATGACCGTGTGTTGCTCTTTAGCTATCCTTATATGTCGTTGGGAACAGTCGGCAACAGTGAGAGCGTCGCCCGGGTGGTGGAATTCAGCGGTGACCTCTACGGCGTGGACTGGTTGGCGGATGGCAGCGGCTTGGTGGCCGGCGAAGTGGCCGGCTTCGAGACCAAGTATGCTAATCTCTTTACCTACACCTATGGCGAGAGCAATGTTCAACATCTGACCAACTATGAAAGTGAATTTGCCGCCGATCCCAGCGTCTCGCCCGACGGCACAGAGTTGGTCTTTATCTATGCCCCCACGATTGACGCCGACGCCGAACTACAGATCATGAATATCGACGGCTCCAATGTCCGTTCCCTCGGCGTCAAAGGGATCCACCCGGACTGGGGCATGCCCAGCCAGGCGGCCCAACCGACGCCCACACCAACCGTCATGCCAACCGTCACTCCAACATCGACTGGGACGCCCCAAGCTACTGTAACACCTACGGCGACGCGTGATCCAGCGCCCGCGACCGATGCGGTCTATCTACCCTATGTACAGCAATAGCGGTTATACTCTCGACTGCCATAGATGAGAATCAAAACGCACAAACTACACGAGTGCGCGGTTCTCATCTATGAGCGAGTCGAGTATAATGATTGCCTCGCTACTTCTTCCCTGGCCGCGAATGCCCTTGGCGTAAATAGTCAATCGGCTTCGGGAGGAAAGTGGGGCTGGTCTGCAAGCGCGGATGGCTGGCCCAAAACGCTTCGCTACCGGCTTCGGCCTCAAAGGTGCCCTGTTCAGGCTTGGCATGGCGGTGGACTAGCGCTAGCATAGGGCGATGGGTTTGGGTGCGATTGGGCATGCCGCCATGCCAGACGCGCATGTCGCGCAGAACGAGGTCCCCACGGTTGGCTAAGACTCGCTCGGCCGGCCGTTTGGCCTCCCATTCGGCAATCATCGCCTCCGTTGGGAAGCGATTACCACTGTGCAGCCGTGTATCGTGATGGGTGCCTGGCCAGTAGATGGTGGCGCCATTCTCTTCGGTCATATTGACCAAGGGCACATTGACCACCAGCAGCGTACAAGGGCCATAGGGCCCCGGTTGGGATGGCACGGCATCAGCATGGACATGCTGGACGCCGGAACCGACAAAGGCCGTGTTGGCGCCGTAGCTGGTCAGCGTGGCCCCTGGCCCTAAGAGGGCGCGGCTGATGGCTATGGCCGGCTCATTAAAGACAATCTCTGGAAAGAGCCAGGGCTGAAAGGGCGGTGGGCGCACCCCTTGAAAGTTGTTGTCGATTGCGTAGGACTCCTCATAGCGCGCCAGGTCGGCCAACATTTTGGCGCCCAAGGTATCAATGGGATTGTCCATAGCGGTTACATCAATGGCCTGGCGTAGGGCGACGACCCCATCCTCGGCCAAAGCTTGGAGCGCAGTCGCCATTGTATCGGGCGCCAGTTGCCCCGTTTTGCGTTCGTCTGAAGTAATGTGAATGCTGATCATAGTGTAACCCAAATCTCTAAAGTGTCACTTTCCGGTGTACCTTCTGCCGCATCCCACAACCGATCAATTTCTTGTAAGGCAGCTTCATAGTCTTCATCATTATGGATTGGTTTGAGTTTCATCTTTCCTTTTCTTTACAACTACAAAGATTATAACTCAACGCGGCTGATTACCTTATCAGGATCAATCTCATAGCCAAACCCTGTCCCGGTCGGCAGTTCAAAGTAGCCATTGACCGGCGCATAGAAATCTTTGAAGAAGAATTGGAAGTTGTAGTTGATCTTGACGCCCCACTCGGCCAGGGGGCTGAGGCGCGGCGGCTGGGCAAAGAGGAGGTGGATGGCGTTGCGGCTCGTTTCGTTAGCGTGGGGCACCAGGGGCACGCCATAGACCGCCAGCAGCGCGGCAATTTTGCGCATCTCGGTCAGGCCGCCGGTGGAGGCCAACTCCGGCTGGTGCACCGTCGCCGCACCGCTGTCGAGCGCCTGCTTGAATTGCCAGCGGGTCACCAGCCGTTCACCAAAGGCCAGCGGAATCGTGGTGGCCTTGGCCAACCGACTGTAGGCTTCCAGATCTTCTGGGTTCAACGGCTCTTCCAGCCAGGTGGGGTGATAGGGTTCCAGCCGTCGCGCCAACTTGATGGCATAGAGCAGCGAGTTGCCCCCTGAGCCGGAGAGAATACAGTCAAACATGAGGTCAATGCCGTCTCCCACAGCCGTGCGCACGGCGCGCACCAGCGCTTCATTCTGGCGCAACCCCTCTTCGCCGGCAGCTTCGTTGTAGGGCAAATACCACTTGAGACCGGTAAAGCCTTTTGCGACCCATTCTAGCGACCGTGCCGCTGCCCGTTCTGGGTCGGTAGAGAAACCCAGCAACGCGGCATAAGCGCGTATGCGCGGCTGACAGGGACCGCCAAGCAAGTGATAGACCGGCTCTTCCTTGGCGTGGCCAATGAGATCCCACAGGGCCAAATCGAGCGTAGAGAGGGCGTGGAGATGGCGAAGATGGGGATAGCCGCTGCTAAAGAGTTGCTCCCACAGGTGTTCCACCGCCAGGGGGTCCTGACCAATCAGCCGCTGCCCCAACGCTTTCACCTCGCTGGCGCCGCCCAAGGCTAAGCCGTTAATCCCGGCATCAGTTTCGATTTGGGTGAAAGTGCCGCGGTGGTCGGTCACCTGCCCTGGTGCCAGCCCACCCCGCGTCGTCTCATAGATCGCCTCACCGCTGCGGGGCGGGCCTTGTAACTCAAAGACGCGCACTGCTGTGATTTTCATAGCGCCCTCACTTTCAAGTCTGGTGTGATCAGCTACTAATTCACCCTCTTAAATTTCGTCATCAAAGCTGAATTTCATAGCAGCCAACGACTCTGCATCAAAAACTTGGTCCATCCAATGATCTAACTGTTCTGCATCGCTGGTCTTTTCGATTAACTGAATGACCTTATTGGGAAGGTCTCCAAATTTATGATGAAGAAAGCGCAGTAGCATTCGGCGCTGCCCTTGGCGTTCACTTTCTTCTAGTGCCTCTTGAAAGCTTGGCACCTTCTGCATTGCCTCTGGCACATTACGAAAAAATTCATCAATATAGGGCCATGTCTCTTCATGAATTGTTAGTTCCATACCAAATACCTCCATGATCTTGCGCCAAATCACATCTGGATCGGACACAAGCCCAATATCCAACGTCAACTGTAGATATTCTACCAAACCCTGTGCCAAGCACAACTCGATAAATTGTTCCAATTTTCTGCCGCGCGCAAGCGGGAGTAGTGCGTAATTTGTCGGTTTCAGCGCTAGTTCTGTCGGGTGAATGATCCAAGTTGGAACCTTTTGGGCATTATCACAATAAATGCCGGATTCATCAGTTTGCACAAAGCAGAATTCATCTTGCCAAGTATCCAAGATATTTCTGGGCCGGGTCACACAAACCACCGTAGCCGTCCGTTGCCGCGGCATCCTGGCGATTTCTTCAGTGCTCAAGAAGGTTGCCTGTGAAGATGACTTGGCTGCTGCATCTTGTTGGCCCTTATCAACAACCCCAAAGCCCCAAGCACGCATCAGGATCAAGTTGAGATCCGGTGCTGTCAACGGATCATGGATGCCTTTGAACTCCAATGCATTAATTCGCCGAAAATGGGCAAAAATTGTGTTCTGTAATCCAACCATGTCTTCCTTGCTGCATTCAACCATCAGGTCAGTTGCCCGACTGAGTGAAAAGACTTCGTATTGTGGGATTGCCCGAATGCCGCGCCGCTCGAAATAATTGCGATAGCGAGTTTTCGCAGTATCATCAAATGGATTTGCCATACCCCCTCCCAATGGGTGCTGTGGTTCTATTATACCATTGATATCCATGGCCTGCATCTAACTTAGCAACCTTGCATGAATCCTACCTTCTGCGCATGCTCAGTAGACCGGAGCGCGCTGACCCATTGCTCTCCAGTGCGTACGGGGCCCATTGGGCGCGGCGTTAGGCCCCGTCTTCGCCACATTGCGCGCTGCTGATCATAGAGAATTGGTTCCCTCCAATACAAAAGAGTGTAAAAGGTTGTCTGAGGTCAAGGTACTTGAACGGCATCTTTGTTATTCAGTTGAGTATAAGGTATTGAGCTAGAAGGCGCTTATGTTGCTTCTGTACGCGATGGTCGCAGCCAAACCTGGAGAGCTCTTTCTATTAATAACTCGGCCCTAGCTTTGATTTCTGTGTCTGTCCAGCGTGACTGTTCGCAGATCCATCGGTTAAGTTCGATGTGGCTAGTAGCCAACCGCATCTTCTTTTGTGCAAAGGGTAGGTTTGCTAGTTCGCTGTTATATGCTGTTAGCGTCAAATTGCCGAGAGTATCTGCTAGTTCATCATGAATTAATTCGGCGTCACTACCACTACTCGCCACGCATGAGTAAGAGTTTGCGGCAGTACATGCTCTATCGTTGCGTCAACAAGATCTACTTTCTCTTTGTGTAGATGGTTCTCTTCAAGAGTTACAAGAATATAGCGGGTAGATTTTTTCCCATATTGAGGTTGACTTAACAATGCCGCTCGAAATTCCACATCGGTTGGCCAGCGACGTGTGCCTGAATCGCTAACCATTTGCGATGACAGCCAATCAACTACCTGTTCACCGGAAAAGTTTCGCGCCCATTGGAGAAAAATCCTATTGTAGGAATTTGAAGGCACATTACAAACTGCCCTACGAATGCTGAATGATTCGATCATATCTAAACAAATGACAAGATCACTTTCGGTTATTTGTTTTGATGAATGAGCGTCAAAGAGGCATAAAAGTAGAGGATAAGCAGTCGTCATATCAAGGACGAGCAAAGTCGCCAAGCGTTTCTGAAGCTCAGGTGATGGTGCATAACTAGGCTTAAGGAACATTTTATAAAACTGACTATAACGATATATCTCTTCAAGTTCCTTCTTGACCTCGGATGCTTGATGATAATTGGAAAGACGCTTTTTCATGGCCGCGTAGATCCCACCGGTTTTTATGTTTTCGCCTTCCTTCATCGCATAGTGCCGCAGGAAATCCGGAAGAGCTGTACCCAAGGAGTCTTCAAGGGGTTTCCAGATATTCAAGTAGATCACTTCCTGTTCTCCACCAGTTTCAAGAGAGTGACGGAATCTCATGAGTACATAATTTCGAACGAGGTCCGCTTGGGTAAGAGGTTCGCCTTTGTAATTTAAACTCTCAAAAGTCAGATAGGGATCATCAGATTCACCCAAGTTAATCATTACCACTTGTAGCGAAGAAACTGTTACATTAAAAAGTCTTGCAGGATCGATTGGGTCATCATTGAGATCGCGTTCACACATGACACTTCTAAAGAACTTGTATGCCTGAACCATTAGGTGATCTTCGTCCTGTGGTTGACCGAGAACTAGCGACTGAAAAACAGGACGATCTACCTGCGTCGGCAATAATTTGAAACGATCAACACCATCATGATGACGGTTTATAAGATAGTCTTCAATTCGGGCAGATGTTCTCTCATCCACGACATCTTTCAATGCTCTAAGGAAAAGTGCGATTGTAGTAAGGCGTTGTTGGCCATCGATTATAAGATGTTTGTTAACTCCGACTGGAACTGTTCTTGCTGGAATCGATACAATGGCTCCCATAAAGTGATTGGAATCATCGGCTGCGTCATACTGGATGAGGATATCCTGCCAAAGGGCTTGCCAATTCTTTTTGGTCCAGGTGTAAGGTCGTTGGAACAGGGGTATGATACCTTGTTTTTCTCCATTGAAGTACTCTATAACTCGAACTGGTGTTGCCTCCATTACCATCCTCGGTAAAATAGTAACAAGTTTTCTAATTATAATCGTATATATGGGCGAAGCGGTGAAATCGTTGCAATTATCAGAGCAGAATGGAACGATTTCACCCGGAGACCTATATGAGCCTAATTTAAATATTTTATTGCTTAATTCAGTTTGTTGTAAACTAATATGAGATTATTGTTGTTAAATCTGTGGAATCGTAAGTCTATTGGGATTGTAAAAGAAGATCATACAAAGAGCAAATTCTAATGCTGTTGACAAGGATGGAACAGGCTAACTGTTTCATCTGTCTGTGGTATTGCAAAAGGCGCGATGGCAATGGATGCGCGGTTAGTCTGCCTCTATCAACTGGTGGAGGTGTAACCGTTCACAAGCATGGATAAAGCGACGCCCGATTACCTGCGCCAGTTGGGTGTGATAGGTTGAGTCGGCTTTGTCTGTCGTTGCCATGAGGATGCCTTGCACAAAGGCATCGCTCATCGCGTAACGATAATCCCGTTGAAATTCTGCCCATACATAGTTCCTAACACCTTGGCGCACCAACTGCTCATGATAGGCTCTCAGTAGCTTTTCCTCTTCGCTGCTTGTGTTGATGTCAAGGCACCCCCCAATAAACCAGGCTACATCATAGGCCGCACTGCCGAAACCGATATCTTCCCAGTCAATAAGCCAGCAGCGCAAATCGGCGCCGCGCTTGTCGAAAAGCATATTATCCAGCCGAAAATCGCCGTGGGTTAATGTTTGCGGTGTGTTATCGAAACAGGAGGATAAGGTGGACAGATGCTCAGTCAAATAGGCGCCAAAACGGCGCGTGTTCTCCGGTACCTTCACATCTGCATTGGCAATAAAGCGAGGCCATGCTTGTTGAAACAGCGTCTGTACCAGATTTGCTGCCGATTCCGTGTGATCTTCAGAATCAAAGAGCGTGCGGATTGATTCGTTTTCCCACCAGGCTGCATGGAGATGAGCAGCGGTTTCTAGCACTGCCATCGCCTGAATCACGGAAGCCCCGGCGAGTTGATTGCTATTTTGCGCCGGGGCCAAATCTTCCAATAGTTAAGATCGATGCGCCTGTGACTGGATCCAGCGCATTGTAATAGCAATGTGGGGTGTTAACCGAGCCATGTTTGGCGCCGTGGCGATAGAACCAGGTTTCCTTTTTGCCCGGCTGAAAGATGGCGCTGGTCTCATGCCATCTAGTTGTTGCGGTTGGTAGCTTGGCAATCAGCGAAGTGGGATATTGACTATCTGGTCGATCATAGTGCAAAGATAGACGAAATAACTGCGCGTTAAAACTGCTGTCGCCTGTGATAGGCGCAATGGCTATGGCCGTGACGGTCGATTGATCAATGGCTGCGTGGGCGCGCAAAATAGTCGTCAAGAGGGTTGGCGTAATCTGCGCGGCCGTCCTAAAAAGCGGTTCCCTACTCCGCTTTTGGCTTATTGATTCGTTCATGCTTGCCGTCGCCAATCATAGGGCAACAACTCCCCTAGCGGTAAGATAACCCCGTTATGTACTAACACTTCCGTGGCGAGATTCTCATCATGCAGTTGGCTGATAAATTCGCGGCAGCGGCCACAGGGGGGCAAGATGCGGCCATCGCTACCCACCGCCACCATCTTGAGCACGCGACTCTCACCGGCGGTGACCATGGCCGCCGCCGCAGCGTGTTCGGCGCAAAAACCCATGGAGCAGGCGGTGTCAATACAGACACCGGTGTAGACCTGGCCGTTCGCGCTCAGTAGCGCCGCGCCCACGCCGCCTGCCTCCGCCGATTCAGAGAGCTTACGCGGGTTGAGCACCGCTTTGGCCCGTTGATAGAGTTCGTCAAAGTTCATCATCATTCTTCCTGGCTTGTCACCAAAATCAGCTTGCGAATACACCTTTGCTCCAGGGCAAGCGCGAACCTTAAAAAGCAGGGTTGAAACCGCGCCCAAAGGGCTCCCGCTGACACCCAAAAGTCGCCGCCGCGACTGAATATGCAGCGCCTGAGGGCGCTTTTCGCTGTCAGTTGCCGGATTTATCCGATGCTATCACGAAGTTCACGCTTGCCCTGACCTCCGTCCTATTACCCCTTAACCGATCCTGCGGTCAGCCCCTGAATAAATTGGCGCTGCATAATGACGTAGAGCAGGATCATCGGCAGTGAGCCAATACAGAGCGCGGCAAAGACCTGCTCCCATTCGGTGCGGCCCCAAGCATAGAAAAAGACCTGGATCGCCAGCGGAATCGTACGCATCTCGGCAGAGCGAATCAGGATGAGGGCCAGGAAATATTCGTTCCAGGCGCCGACAAATTGCAAAATCGCCACGGTGGCCAGTGCCGGTCTGGAGATGGGCAGGACCACCCGCCAGAAAGCTGTCAGCTCCGTACAGCCATCCACCTTAGCCGCATCCAGCAGTTCACGGGGCATGGACTGAAAATAGGCGCGGAAGATGAAGATCGACAGCGGAATGCCGCCGGCCGCCATGGGCAGGATTAACCCTAACCGGCTGTCGGTCAAACCCAGCTTCACCAACATCACATAGAGCGGAATGACCGGCGCAGGGGCGTGCATGGTAAAGACAAAGATCAAAAAAATGGTCAGGCTAAAGCGAAAGGAAAATTTGGCAAAGGCAAAGCCGGCCAACGCAGCCAATGTCGTCACCACCAGCACCGTCCCCACTGAGACGAGCACACTATTCAGCAAGGCATAGCCCAAATCGGCGCTGGCCCACGCACCACGGTAATTTTCCCACTGGAGCGTCTGTGGCAGCCCCCATACATTGGTGACAATTTCACTGTTGGACTTGAGCGAGGCAAAGAGCATCCAGAGCACCGGATAGATAATGACCACCGTAAAGAAAAACAGGATTAGATGGCTGCCCACGGTGACCAGACGCGCATCAGCGCGTAGGGAGCCCGTCTTAACAGCTGTGGTTGGCGCTTGTGTTGCAGCCAGTGATGGCTGTGAAACTACCGTGCTTTTGCTCATGTCACACTCTCCCGCGCCATTAGCCGCATTTGGATGGCGGCCAGCACCGTCACTAGGGTAAGCATCACATAGGAGATGGCCGCGGCATAGCCAAATTTATAGAACTTAAAGCCCTGGATGTACATGTGGAGCGCCATCACAATCGTAGAGTTAGCTGGTCCACCTTCGGTCATAACGTAGGGAATGTCAAAGACACCAAAGCCACCCATAAGCGACAGAGTGACATTGACCAACATTACCGGCTGTAGCAAGGGCAGCGTGATGTGGTAGAACTGCTGCCAGCGGCTTGCACCATCAATCCGGGCGGCCTCGTAGAGTTCAGCGGGAATCGTCTGCAAGCCGGCCAGAAAGATGACCATGTGGAAGCCATACCACTTCCAGATATCTACCATGACCAGCGACCAGAGCGCTACCTTGGGATCGCCAAGCCAATCGAGGATCAGGAAGTTCAATCCCAGGTGCTGCAGCAGACTGTTGATCAACCCGAACTGGGCGTTATAGAGCCAGGTCCACAGAATACCGACGACGACAAAGGACATGACGACCGGCAGGAAGAGCGCCGTGCGATAGAAACTGCGCGCCCGCAACGCCTGATTGAGTAACAGCGCCAAAAAGAGGGAGAGCACTATCTTGCCGATGACCGTACCGATGGCATACTTCACATTGTTCAGTAGCGCCAGTACGATCACTTCATCTTCCAACATACGCTGAAAATTGCGCAACCCCACAAATTTGGCCGGCTCAATCCCATCCCACTGGATTAGGGCTAGGTACAAACCTGCGAGCATGGGCAACAGCTTAAAGATCGTATAGAGCGACACCGCCGGCAGCACCCACAAATAGGGCGCAAAATTCTGTCGGCGGCGCAACGTGCGCTGCGTCGTGAGGAGTGACATGGTGGCGCTTCCTTTTATCCCAAGGGGTTGGGTGACTGGTGATTAGTTGATTGGTGATTACCGTCGTAGCGTGAGACTTCACCATAAGCCAGTGGCCTTGCTGACATAAGCGTTTTCACCAATCACCCAATGACTAATGACGAATCACCCAATCACCTAACCCCTAACTCTCAAACTTGTAACCATCCTTATAGAGATCATCCAGCACCTTCTGGATCGCGTCGGCGGCTTCCTGCGGGTTCTTCGTGCCGGCTACGATTGCCTGTTGATTTTCCTGGTAGGCGCGGGTAATCTCCGGCGGCCAATACCAGTCGAGATAGGTGAATTGGTTATCTGCACACTCAGTCGCATATTTGACCGCCAACACATCGTCACTGGCTTCCACATTGCGGTTGGTGGAGACCGGATCCTTATTCAAGTCGTTGGACCATTTTACCCACTGATCCGAGGTCATCAAGTCCAGAATCTCCATGGCTAGGTCGAGCCGTTCCGGTGCGATCTTGGCGTAGATGCCGGTGGCGGCGCCGGTGCCGCCGGGCAACATGCGTTTGATGTTGGCATCCTCTACCGAACGCAAGGGCGGCATCAGGTTAAGATCCAATTCAGGATAGCTATCGCTGCGATAAAGACCGACGCGCCAGCTATGTTCATACCAAAAGGCGGCTTTGCCCTGAGAGAAAGCAATCCAGGCGCCGTCACTGTCCAGGCTGTTGACGCCATCAATAAACATGTTGTCACGCGCGTAGTGGTCAAGGATTTCCAGTCCCGCGACATGTTCGGGATCGCTAAACTTTGTATCGCCAGTAAGGACTTTGTAGGTCTTTTCCACCGGATCATTGCCGCTGGTCTGGGCAAAGGCGAAAAATTGCCAGATGGGCCAGAGGTAGATGTTCTTGCCGGCATGGACAAAGGGTGCGTAGCCGGCCTTGGCAATTTCGGGAGCCAGCGCCTGCAGATCGGTGTAAGTGGCTGGTTCTTCGCTCACACCAATCTCATCCAGAATCTTCTTGTTGTAGAGGAAGGGGAAGCCGCTAATGCCGCCACGGGGGAGCGCCCATAATTTGCCGCCAATGCTGTAGGTCTTTAAGCCTACCTCGCGGAAGCGATCTTTGTAGCTCAGCTCTGAAAGGTCGACCAACTTATTGCCCACGGCATAACGGCGCAGATCCTGCCCATTGAGATCCATAATATCGATCTGGTCGCCGGCTACTTCGGACGCGGCAAAGAGTTCAGTGTAGCGCTCACTGGTCAGCCCGCGCCACTCGACCTCGACGCCAGGATGCGCCTCCTCTATTGCCTTGATCAACGGCTCGTTTTGGTCCGGATTGCCGGCTGCCATAATGACAAATTTGCCCTGATAAGGTCCGGTAGCCGCACCGCTGGGCGCTGCCTCTCCCGCTGGTGCAGTTGCTACAGCGCAAGCCGCTAACGCCACGCCGACGCTGCCCACCGCCGTCATTTGCAAGAACGAACGTCGCGAAAGTCTACGCGATTCCATACTCTCCCTCCTCTGAAAAATGGGCGCGCACGCCCTCCGTCTTTGAATAAGAGCAACTCACCCGCGAGGATGCGGGTGAAGCACTATCGGGTCCATAGTAACAGCAGAGAAAAGGTAACGATTCAGGTTACACCAACATGCCGGGGACAGACCAAGGGATGGCTGGTCAAATCAAGCGTATTGGGTCTGTCCCCGGCACGTCGGCTGAACAGTTACGCGAAAAGATATAGGCGAACAAACGGACTACCACAACAAGCGGAGTGTATCATCGACAATTTACATCTGTCAAACAAACTTTTTTTGCACCCTTATGCCCCCGCAAAGCCCGCTAACTTCTCAAAAATATCTCGAAAGATGGGATCGCGGTGAATGTAGTTGACATAGCGGATGAGGTGACGGCTGTGATCGACGCTCCAGGTCACCTGGTCGGTGAGGATGGGACTGTGGACCAGGTCGCTCGGCGTCCAGGTGTGGTCAAGCAGATAGGCGATGGTCGAGATGTCCCAGATGACCTTGGACCAGCCGCGATGGTCATCGTGGTAGCCCTTGACGATCTCCACTAGATAATCACCAATCGCACCGCGCCCGGCCACGTAGGCGTCCAACTCGGGGATGGTGGTGTGGAGATGGCTGGTGACGCCCATGCAAGGGATGAGCACAAAGGGAACGCCACAATCAAAGAGCAGCCGCGCCGCCGGTACATCCTGGTTCAGGTTGAATTCCCGTGTGTGGGGCCAATGCAAGGCATGACCGCCCAGCCAGACAATGACGATCTTCTCAATGATCTTGGGCTCCAGCAGCACCGCTGTGGCTACATTGGTAATGGCGCCAATCGCAACGACATAGAGCGGGTCATCGTCGGGGCTAGCCAATGCACGCTGCACCAGATCGCGCGCGGCGGCGGTGGCCTGGGGTTGTAGGTTACGGTCCAGATAGGCGGTGGCGCCGCGGTAGACAAAATCGCGCTGTGGCCAGTTGAGTTTGTCCAGCAGTCGGTGGATCTCCTCGTAGCTCCGTTCCATGCCATCAGCCGGGCCAGTGGAGCGGCTGTTGAAGTAGGGTGCGGCATAGATGGCCTCGACGCGTAGGCGGTCGGGCGAGAGCAGGGCATGGACCAGCGCAAATTGGTCATCGACTTCGTTGTAGGTGTCGGTGTCTAGCACCATGCGCACCTTGCCGATGGGCGGTTGTAAGCGCGCCAGACGCAGGGTGTCGGGTAGCGTTGGGAAGTTCATGGTTTTTTCCTTTTTATGTTCATTTTACTCGTGTAGGTAGGTGTTTTAGAGTGAAATTAATTTGTAGCCAATTGTTGATGGTTCTTCGCGATTTAGTGGGGAAACCTATACGTACCAAGTAGCAACCGCTCCAGTGCACTTAAATTTGATCACAAAATGATGTGGCGTCAATCGTGCAAAATTGGCTGATTAGTTCAGCGTTTACTCTGGTTTCCCACTAAAGGATGAAGAGGCTTTATCTGGCACTTCTTCCACTTAATTTTTAGTATCAGTGTAGGGAGCATCCTCAGATGCGGTTCCGACAGGTAAAGCCGCATCTGAGGATGCTCCCTACACTGATTGCCTAAATTTGCGTTGACTAACCACTCGGTGCAGACTATGGTTTTCTATCTTATGGGTATACAGCAATCTCGATCAAATTCTGGTCGGGATCTCTGAAGTAGACCGATTTAATGGGGCCCAAGGCTCCTGTGCGCGGCACGGGCCCCTCTAGGATGGCGACGCTACAGGCCCGCAGATGGGCCATGACCTCCACCACTGGCCTCTGGGTGATAAAGCAGAGGTCGGCGGAACCGGGCGTTGGCCGCGCCGCTTTGGGCTCAAATTCGTGGCCGGCCTCGTGCAGGTTGATCTTCTGCCGCCCAAAGACCAATGCCTTGCGCCCGACCCCAAAGGTGACCACCTCCATCCCGAGCACACGGCTGTAGAAGGCGCAGGTGACGCTGATGGATTTGACCGTTAAGACCAGATGGTCCAGCCGTTCAATCTCAAGCATGGGAAGCCTCCTCACGCCACAACTTGGCCCGTTTGCATACAGGCGCCAAAATGCTCTCATCCCACAGTGGCAGCGGATAGCCGCGCGGCTGGGGCGGATCGACATACCAACCCATAGCGCGCAGCACTGCGTCCTGTTCATAATAACAAAACGCCGCACCGCCTATACCGGCGTCCACCACGACGACATCGACAGGCTCATGGGGTATGGGCATAGGGTTCTCCTTTCGGCTGTGGCAGGCTGTCAACTTGCTGAATTCAATAAGCACTAATGCGACACTTTGGCCACACGCACCCAAGCGTCACATGGCTAAAGTGTATACCGGGCTGCGTTTGTCGTCAACATGACTAAACGAGGAGGGTGCGTACCACATTTTCGGGGGCGCTCTGGCAGAAAAATTTGAGAGACTCGACTCGACCCCCGAAAATGGGACGCACCCAAACGAGGATGCGTCCCAAATAGGGGCGACGCGCAAGTAGCGCCTATTGCTCTTGCCGGTGCTTCGCCCCATTTGTGGTACGCGCCCCTTAACGATTTAAAGTTGTTGCGGATCACATCGTGTGCTAAAATCATGATAAATTCATCTTTGTTTAGGAATGGAGGCAGTAATGTATCATGCACCAAGAATCGAACCGATTAGTAATTTGGTAAGAGATACTAGTGGCTTTTTAGCTGCATTAAACGGTGGTCCAGTGCATCTGACCCAACGTGGGCATGAGGCAGCGGTGATCTTGTCCGCTGCGGAATGGCGGAAATTGGTCGAGCACCTGGAAAATTTGGAAGCGGTTGTTCAACTATACCAAGCAGAACAGAAGGGGGCTATCGAGCATATGTCACCTGATGAGTTGGATGCTTGGGTAGCGGCATGAGATATTACCTGGACATTCCCAGACCAATCCTGCGTTGGATTGACCAGAAGTGCCCAGGCAACTATCGGCAACGGATCAAGCGAACATTGCAATCGCTCTCTATCGCACCCTATGGTCACAATGCTGAACAATTATCGCCTCCGCTTGAGAGCTTCTACAGTTTGCATATTGACCAGTATCGTATTATTTATACTGTAGATGAGATTGGACAAGTGATTAAAATTGCGTTTGTTGGAACACATGGTACAAGACCTTATTCAGAACTGGATCTGCTCTGAAGTATGAAAATCATCGTGGTTTGGCCGTGACCTCCTCTGCACAACCATCATCCTCGTTTACTGCCCGCCTATGTCGCTGGCTCATTCCTTTGGCAGCTCTGCTTACGCTGGCCGGTTACTTTGGCCCATGGGTGCCCCACCGCGTGGCTGGGTTGGTGATCACCGGGCTCGATCTGGGGGAGTATGTGAAGTTTTTGCCGGTGGTGCGCAGTGGCCAGGTGATGCTCTGGCGTGAGGCTTTCTATTTGCCATTGGTGACGGTGAGTCTGCTGCTCAGTATGAGTGCGTTCCGTGCGCGGTTGCGCTATGGCTGGCTACTGCGCATGCTGTTGCTGGGATTGGCCGTCGTTGCTGCACTCAATCTCTTGCCGCCGGCCTGGAGCGCAGCTACCTTTCACAACCCCGAGTTTCACCAGCAGGTAATCGCCCTGGCCGTCTGTTTGGCCGCCGTGGTGATTAGCCCCTTTCTGGCCTTGCTTCCGCGTGGGCCAATCGCGGCGTTATTGCTGGCGCTGAGCCTAGGCGCACTTTGGTTTCCCCTGCGTGACTTTTACCAGGTGCATCCGGCCATTGTGGAACTCTATAACCACGCGCTGCCACTTGGGTGGGGCGTCTATGTCATGAGCCTGGGGCTGCTGCTGGTGGCGGTGATCCAGTGGCTAGAATTGAAGGAGAACTTTGATGCAAGTAGGGGTAATAAGCGACCCGCGCCGCACGCTGGAGAACGCAATCGCCTGGACGGCTGATAATGGCTTTGCGCTGCTCGATCTAGCGTTGGAGGCGCCTTTTGCCGCGCCGGAAACTGTTAAATGGCGTGAAGTGCGCCAGGACCTTGCCGACCGCGGCTTGCAGGTGATCTGCCGCGCCGCCACTTATCTGCCATTAGAAAATCCCGCCCCCTTAATCCGGCAAGCCGTGGTCGATGAACTGCGCCGCGCCCTTGACGCCACTGCGGCGGTCGGCGCCACACTGTGCACTGTACGCTTTCGTGGTTGGCCAGCCCATTTAGACGAGCAGACCGGCTATGAATATTATCGCCAGCTTTTCACCATTTTGCTCAACCACGGCCAGGCGCAGGGGGTGCGGGTTGCGCTGGAAAATAGCCCACAGAATCAACATCAGCTCAAATATTTCCGCGAGATCTTTCGCCGGCTACCCGATCTCAAACTCTCCTATCACATTGGACATGGCAATGTGCAGACTGCCCAAAGCATGACGCGTGAATACCTCTTTGCCCTGGCCGAACGGCTCGCCCATGTGCGTATCAGCGACAACGACGGCATCCATCCGCTCTATCTGCCACTGGGTGCACCGGCTACCGGCGGCATCGACCTCTTGCGCGAACTGCAAAGTCTGCGCAGCTTCCGCTATGATGGGATCGTTAGCCTGGAAATTGATGGCGAGCGGCGTTGGGTCACCGGCAGCGCCGCCATTCTCCGCGAACAGTGGGAAATGGCGGGGTAGGCGTTACTTAATCATTAACGGAAAACAATTAATGATTAATGGTTAGGTAGCGCTTACTGCCCGCCATTGGTCTCTGTTACGGTGGCGCTGGCTTCTGGTGTCGGCGCGGTATTGATGCCCGCGCTGCTGAGGTCGGGCACGGCGCCTTGGGGGAGGGGCGCACATTGCTCTGGCGCACGGCGATTGGTGGCGGCCATGGCCGGTGCTTCCCATACCCCATTGACCACCGCGCGCACCCGTCCCGGGTCAGCGATGCCTAATACTGCTGCGCCCTGATCTGTGGTAAAGCTGCGCAGATCCGCCAGGGTCAAGCCGCCGGCGTGGACATTCTCGGCGCTGAACGATGTGCCCAAACGCGTCAGTTCAATCAACTGCAATAAGCTGAGATCCGTCGCAAAGCTACCCTGGAATGCGCTCCAAAGTTCAGGGAAACGCGCAATCAGATTGGTGCTCAGCAACTGATCGCGCAGCGCCCAGAGAAACTGCCGTTGGCGAGCAGCTCGACCAATGTCGCTTTCGCGTAGTCGCAAGCGGACAAACCAATAGGCGGTGTCGCCATCCATCAGAATATCGCCCGCCGGCAGGGTAAAGAAATCCCAGGATTGGGTGGTCAGGTTAAAAATGGGCTCGTAGAAAGGGCAATCTAAGTGGACAGTCACGCCGCCGATCGCATCCACAATATTGATAAAGCCATCCATTTGGAAGCGCACCCAGTGGTTGGTGGAGATGCCCAGGGTTTGGCTGATAATGGTGGAGACCAACTGCGGTCCGCTGCCATAGAGTCCTGGGTTGCGCTCCCCCAGGAAGTCTGCCTGGTTAATCCGGCCATAGCCATAGTTGGGAATGTTGACATAGAGATCGCGCGGGATGCTAAAGACCACAGCCTTGCCTTGCGCCCGGTCAAGCCCCACGACCATAATCACATCTGTACGCCAATCACCGGCGCCCTGCCGGCGGTCGGTGCCCAATACCAGATAATTCTCCGTGTGCAGCCAGTTGGAGGCGGGTCCCACCGGCTCTTCCCAGAGGAGCGGAGCATTTTGTGTCGCCGCCACCGAGCCGCCGGAACGGACGGGGGGGGTCGGTTTGGGGTCGGGAGCAATGACACGCGCTGTAATCACCGGATAGGGGCGGCGTGGCGGCTCTTTGCTCTCCTCCGCGGTGGGCAAGGCGGTAGGTTGTGCTTGGGGTAGAAGCTCAACTGCTGGCGAAGCGGCATAGGCGATTGTACTGAAGGTAAAGACGCTTACGAAAAATATAGCAAAAAATAGGGCGCACAAAATAAATGCGCCGATTACCAGGCGAAACCGATGTCCAATCATAGCAAAGCTTCTCCTCTTCTGCGGGCTATGGGCAACGGGTCGGTGTATTGGTTTCGGTAAAGGGTGCACGATCAAAGATCCGTTGCACCGCATCAGCTATGGCCGGCCAATCGGGTATGAAGACAAACATACCCTGGCGCCATCCTTCTGTTACCAGATTGGGGGGCGCGATGACAAAGCCATGTACATCCGCCCCTTTAACGCCCAGGGCAAAGCGCACAATCCGCAGTGCGTTGACAATGCCGATATCGGTCTGAATGGAGTCCACCAAGGCGCCATAGAGGGCTGGGATGCGCGGTAGCAGATTCTCATCCAGGATTTGATTGCGCACTGCCCACACAAAGCGCTGTTGGCGACGGGCGCGGTCTAGATCTCCTCCTATTTTGCGATGACGTACATAGCGTAACGCCTCCGCACCGGAGAGACGATGGGGGCCGGGGTCCAATTTCACAATTTGGTTAGGGGCAGGCGCATCATAGAAGGGACAGTCAACCTCGATCTGCACCCCCCCTAGGGCATCAACGGCCTTTTGGAATGAGTTAAAATCAAAGCGCAGATAGTGATCGATGGAAATCTTCAAGCGCTGCTCAATGATTTGCATAATCAACTTTGGACCGCCACCATTCGGCTCATCTTGTTCCCCTAAATAGTCAAGGACATTGATGCGGTTCGGCCGATGATTAGGAATGGCGTCCAGATAGACATCTCGCGGGATCGAAATGATGCCGGCGCGTTGTTCCTGCAGATCAAGCGCCACGATCATCATGACATCTGTACGCCAGTTGGGTTCACTTGGGCGACGATCACTGCCCAAGATCAAGATATTTAATGTGCGGTTGAGGGGCAAGCGTTCGTCCGTGGTTGGCATGGCTGTGGGCGCCGGTTCTGTCGGCGCCGCCGTCGCCGTTGGTGCTAGCGATGTCGGTAGGGGCGTGGCAGAGGCTGCCGGTGGTGAGAGGGGGGGCGCGGTGGCTGGTGAGGCCAATGCCACCACCGCCGGCGCTGCCTGTGCAATGGCAGCCGGTGCTTGACCTGCGCCCGTTTCGCCTGTGCCACCGCAACCGGCGGCTAGCAAGATGAGCAAGACCTGGAAAACTGCCAGACTTACGAACGACCTTTGCTTTTCAGAGGAAACCAAACGCTTTCGGATGCTGAGCGGCCACAGCAACCTTTGTCTGTGATCGCTCGTGGTATGATCAATGAGTGTATGATAGATAGATGTTTGTTTCACACGCAACCAACCTGAATTGGGGTGGACATAAGATTGCCGGCGTGCGCGGCCTAAGGTGTGAGCGGCAAATTACGAATTCGCGTTTGACTCACCACTTAAGCTGAACGCAATCGCTGTAATTGTTCAAAAACTTGTTTGCTAATGGGATAGTTCCACTGATGATGTTGCCAAAAGTCTGCCAGGTTGCGCTGCCCGCCCTGTTCGTAACGTAACGCCTGGTGCACCATCTCCAATTTGTCTGCGTCACGCACCAAGCGCGCTTCGGGCGTTGCACCGTCGGCGTAGGCTTGCCAACTCTGGATGTAATGGTCGCCATTGGGGATTGCGTGGAACAGTTGCTGCATTGCATTGGCCTCGGCGCCATGTTTTAGGTGCGCGCCAAGCAACTGGGTGCTGCGTTTGGGCAGGTCAGTCAAGATGCTTTCCGCCAAATCATGCACAAGCGCAATTTCCATAACCTGTGCCCGAGCGAGCGGAGCGGTGAGCCCTTGTGCAGGAAGATCGCCATTAATCGTTTCTGTTAACAACAGTGCCAGCCAGGTTGTTGCGAAGCTGTGTTCTGCAACGGATTCCGGTTGTACAACGCCTGCAAAGAGCCAACCTGTTCTTGGCAACTGTTTGAGAAAATAAACTTGCTGTAATAGATCAAGCACCGACTAAACTTTACCGTTTCTTGTCATTGGTCATTCGTCATTCGTAATAACGCCATGTTTCAGACTTGATAACCAATGACGAACGACGAATAACCAATGACAGCTCTGCTAGATCATCAACGCAATCTGGCTGCGCAATGACTTGACGCGATCGGCGATCTCTTTGCGACCCCCCTCGCGTAACTGCTCTTCCACTTCCTGCATACGCGCCACAAACTCTTTGGTCAATTTGTCGCGGTTGCTCTGCAACAACTGGTTGAGCGCAGCCTTATCCGGTGCAGAAATTAGTTCATTCAACAGCCGTACATCGTCGGGCATACGTTCGCGGAAGACGGCGACGGCCTGCTCATAGACCTGTTGCAAGCGCCGCGCCGCGGCGGTGGACTTGTTGCGTTGCGCCGCCTGAATATTGGAAGCCAAAACGGCGAGGAAGTTTTCGTCGATAATATCGGCGTACTCACGTAACTTGGCGGTGGTGTCGGTCGCCTGCAAGATCTCCTGTAAAACTTGCTGCATTTGTTGCAACATGGCCTGTTGCGATGCGGCCTGTTGCTCTTGCATTTCGACCACATGTTGACGCAACTCTTCCAAGCGCGCTTTTTGGTCGGCATTGGTAGCGCTTTCAATCTGTTGCGAGACCAACATCAGGAATTGATAGTCGAGCATAGGGGCAACGGCGCCCAGCAACGCACCGACGATCTCGTCGCCATCGGCTTCTGCCCAAGCGCTGAGGATTTTTGCCAGCAAATCTTCGCGTGTGCTGTTGGCATTCAAGCTGCTTAAAATGGCGCGCACCCGATCCTGCTGCTGCTTGATCTTTTGGCCGGCTTCGGTCTTTTCCAGCAACTGATTGCGCATCTGCATCAGCGCGGCGACCCCATTTTGTTGTCCCTGGGAGCTATACATCACCAACATACGATCCAACATGGCAAAGAAGTCACGGTCAATCAGATCGCGGCCCCGTTCCAGCGCAATATCGAGCGCTTTGGGATCGTTGGCCAGCCCAGCTAGCCGTTGCAACAACTCACCTTGATTGCGCTGGCGGCGTAACATTTCCGGGGTTACGCCTTCAAACTCCCACAGTTGCTCCATAAAGCGTTGCCAATCCATATATTGTTTGGGCTGGAGCATATAGCCTTTGCGCGCTTCGGTCGGTAATTTACGCATCAAGGTCTGGGTCATATCCCCAATGACCTTCTGCTGCTGCATGTTGGCACTGTTATTCTGGCTGGGCGGCACGAAAACGCCCAAAAATTGATGCTCCGGCTCATGGACCATTAATGGCACACTGAGTGGGCCGCCCATGCCGCAGTTGGGGCAACTTGCCACATTGATCTGGCCACTCATCAAAGCGCCCTTTAATTCCGGGTTGACACCCAGATCCACAATGGTAAAGACCGGCACGGTATAGGGCGTGCCGCAACCTGGACATTGAATCTGCGCACCAGTGGGCGGAAAGAGCAAGTCAATCTGTGGTTGGCCACGACGCGGGCGTCCTGAAGGAGGAGCCTCTGCGGCTGGTTGGGCCGGTTGAGGGGGGCCTGCCGCCGGCGTTTCAGGCGCGGGCGGCGCCGACGTCGGTGTTTGCTTCTGTTCGCGCCGGCTTGAATAGCCCTTGGGCAGTTCAAGACCGCCGCCGGTTGGTTCCGGCTTTTTATCTTGGCCGGGTAATAATATTCCGCTCATAGTCTCTTTTCTTTCTCTTGCGCTGCATGAAATTCAAGCCGTAATGCAAACTGTTCCAGCCCAATGCCTTAAAAATAGTCTAGTGAATCGTTTATACTCACGAGTGGCACAAGTAGTACGCCACTTTTAATGTAATTTTATTGTAAAAAGTGTATCTGCTTGGTGCTCGTCAGTAAAATAATCGGTAAAATAAACAGTCTAGCTGAACTACATCGCGCATCGGTCCATTGGCATTCAATCAATATTATTATCATTGTAGCGCAAAATGGCAATTGCGCCCAAAGTATGACAGGTAGTTGCGCAATTGACGGTAAGGGAGCGTAGGACATTCACGCGAGACGCAACGCGTTGGGGTGTGAGGGGTGCGTCCCAAATTAGGGCGATAGGGGCGAAGCTCAAATTAGGTTTGTTGGTGCTTCGCCCCATTTGTGGTACGCACCCGAGTGTGAGTTTGATGGTTGACGCCACCTTTTTCCGCCTGTATAATCAGCATAGGCCGCAAACGTTGGGAACCTTGCAGGAACTATCGCCAGTATTGCTACGCTATATCCTATAGCAGTGCCACTTTTGCCTGTCGGGCATTATGTATACTAAGCTGCGCCATAAAGTAACATTTTGTACACGAGTGAAAATGTTACTATGTGCTGCGGCGGAGTATATATTGAAGAACGTGCTTCCCCTGTATCTGTTGAAGGAGCAAGAGAATGACCGAAACAACTAGTTCCAACCCTGTGATCAAAGCCTGCATCGACCGCATTCTGCCCATTGAACAAATGTTAGAGTCTAGCAAAGCCGCCATTGCAGAAAATCCTGACAATGCGCCGGCCTTGCCGCGTGGCATACAACTGCCCGGTGTTATGATTGATTCGCCGGTGGCATTGGCTGCGTTGACCGGCAAACTATGGAAACCGGGACGCACCTTGCGCGTTACGTTTATGGATGGCGAACCCGGCGTTCACCAACGGGTCGAGCAATTTGCCCACGAGTGGAGTCGTTACGCCAATATCAAATTTGTCTTTGGCTCAGATCCTGCCTCCGAGGTCCGCATTTCATTCCTCCAGCCAGGTTCCTGGTCCTATATCGGCACCGACGTATTGACCATCCCACGCAATCAGCCGACGATGAACTTTGGCTGGCTTAAGTCTTCGACGCCCAATGACGAATATTCCCGTGTGGTGATCCATGAGTTTGGCCACGCGATTGGCTGTATCCACGAACATCAAAACCCGGCCACCAACATTCCCTGGAACAAAGAAGCAGTCTACGAATATTATCAGGGCCCGCCTAACAACTGGACCAAGGGCCAGGTCGACACCAATCTCTTTACCCGTTATAGCGCCGGTATTACCCAATTTTCGGCCTTTGATCGCGACTCCATTATGCTCTATCCCATCCCCAACGAGTTTACGATTGGTGACTTTGAAGTAGGCTGGAATCGTGTGCTCTCTGACACTGACAAGAGCTATGTTGCCACGCTCTATCCGGGCGCGCCTAAGCCGGAAAATGAGCTGACCATCGACGCCCCTGCCCAAAATGGGTCAATCGGCGCCTTTGGCGAGTTGGATAAATATTCCTTTGTGGTCACCACCGCCGGTTCCTATCGCATGGAGACTGAAGGGAATCTTGATCTCGTCATGTCCTTGTTTGGGCCCGATGATGAAACACACTTTATTAACCAAGATGATGACAGCGGTCGCCGCCTCAATGCGCGCATTATTGCAACGTTGCAACCAGGTGTTTACACCCTCAAAGTCCGCCACTACAGCAACCGGCGCACCGGCGACTACCAAATCGGCGTCTATCATGCTTGACGATAAGACCATGATCAAAACTTGTCTAGACCGTTACTTACCGGGCGAAAGCCCCTATGAGATGCAGCAGCAGGATCCCGGATCGGGCACGCGTGCGGCGCTGCTGCGCAACAAAATGTGGCATCCAGCCGGGCGCAGCTTACGTGTGCGTTTTCTCGATGGCAATCCGGCGGTCCAGCAAAAGGTGGTGCGCTTTGCCCAGGAGTGGAGCCAATATGCCAACCTTCACTTTGACTTTGGCGACCATCCCATTGCCGAGATCCGCATCTCCTTTCAACTGCCAGGCTCGTGGTCCTATATTGGGACCGATGCGCTGGGGGTGCCGGCCACGGACGCGACCATGAACTTGGGGTGGCTTACCCCCGGCACGCCTAATGAGGAAGTGAGCCGGGTTGTGCTGCATGAGTTTGGCCACGCATTGGGCTTAATTCATGAACATCAGAACCCGGTGGCGACCATCCCGTGGAACCGGCCAGCCGTCTATGATTACTACGCCGGTCCGCCCAACAACTGGACGCAGGAGCAGGTGGAGTTGAATCTCTTCTGGCGCTATGATGAGGAGAGCACGCAACATTCCGCCTTTGACCCGCAGTCGATCATGCTCTATCCGATTCCGCCTGAATTTACCGAAGGTGGTTTTAGCGTCGGCTGGAATCAACTGCTTTCGGAAGAGGATAAACACTTTATTGCGGCCTGGTATCCTTATCCTAAAGCGGAGTCGTCCGGCGCGTGCGAATCGTAGAACGCGGATTGAGCAGGGTTATGCGAATAAAACAATCCGCCTAACTCTGCTCAATTCGTCTAAGTGCGTTCTAATTTCTAACTGTTGCCTGCCCCACGGCGACGGACGGCGGCGGCGTGGGCGGTGAGCCCTTCGGCGTCAGCCATGCGTGCAGCCGCGTCGGCAATGCCACCTAGCGCCTCTTCGTTAAGCCCAATCACACTGATCAGCTTGAGAAAATCATTGACATTGACCGGGCTGTTAAAGCGCGCGGTGCCGCCCGTGGGCATCACGTGGCTGGGGCCGGCCACATAATCACCGAGCACCTCAAAGCTCCGTTCGCCCAGAAAAACCCCGCCCGCGTTTTGCACCTGGTCCAGATATTGCTCCGGCGCTTCCACCAGCAGACAGAGATGCTCTGGCGCATAGGCATTGGCCAGGGCAAAGGCTTCCGCCAAATCCTGAGTGACCACAATGCCGCTACCTCGCGTCAGCGAGCCGACCAAAACTTCGCTCCGTTCCAACTCTTCCAACTGCGCCATCACCGCGGCCTGCACCTGTTCCGCCAGGGTGCGGCTGGGGGTAAGGAGGATCGCGCAAGCCAATACATCATGTTCGGCTTGCGCCAACAGATCGGACGCTGCCAGTTGTGGATCGGCGTCGGCGTCGGCAATGACCAGCGTTTCGGTGGGACCCGGCAAGCCATCAATGCCCACCATGCCAAAGACTTGCCGCTTGGCCAGGGTCGTAAAAATATTGCCCGGCCCACAAATCTTATCCACCCGCGGTATGGTCGCCGTGCCATAGGTCAGCGCACCAATTGCCTGCGCGCCGCCCCCAACATAGAGGGCGTCGACGCCGGCAATGTCGGCGGCCACAATCGTCGTGGGGTGGGGCAGACCGCTGTCGCGCTGGGGTGGGGTAATGACCACCAACTCCGGCACGCCGGCGACCCGCGCGGGAATGGCCGTCATCAGCAGTGAGCTAAAGAGGGGCGCTTCCCCACCGGGGATATAGATGCCCACCCGTTGAATCGGGCGCGCCAGTTGGCCCAGCACCCCTTCCTGATCTCTCTGCAGCCAGGTCAAGCTGGGCTGGTTACGGTGAAAGCGTTCAATGCGCGCCGCGGCCAAGCGCATCGCCGTCACCAACTCGGCATCTACCTGGGCATAGGCGGCCTCCACCTGGGGAGGCTCAACCTTGAGCGTGACCGGCGTCACCCGGTCGAGCCGTTCGCTCCACTGGATGAGCGCAGCATCGCCCCGTTGGCGCACATCGGCCAAAATACGGCGCACCGCTTCCTCCGGCCCAATCCGTTCGCCAAAAAGCGCCAGATTCCGATCTAATATAGTGTCTGGAATCTGCCACTCATCCCAAGCTTGCCGTTGCAAGATCGTCGCCTGCGCGCCGGGGACATCAAAAATCCGCATCAATGTCATAAGTTTTTCCATCTATTGATTTTTCGGCATGGTTCATTTGGCGGGAAGACAGGTTTACAAATTGTAGGTGCGGTTTCCATACCGCACAATCTCCTGTATTTCAGATCGTGCGGTATGGAAACTGCACCTACGAGCATCCAATTTGTTAACTGTGAACCATGCCGATTTTTCTAAATCGATAACAGGTCTGCGCCGCCGATGGGGGAGGATGGATAGAGACGCGGATTCAGGGAATGTGGATGACCTCAAGCATACCCACGATCCGCGCTGCCTGAATCTGCGTCTCTATCTTCTCATTCCCTTACGGGTCGCTACAGTCCCGCGTGAACCCGCACACCTGACAGATGATCTTACAGTGACGTTTGACTACCGGGCCCTGGCAGAGCCAGCAATAGGTGTCGTCTTTGGGTTGGTAGAGCGGTTGGGGGCTGGTCGGTGCTGTCGCCGGTGAGTTTGACGTAAGGCTGGTGGGAGTGACGACCACGCTCTGTGGTTGGTAGAAGGTGACATCATATTCCACCAACTCGCCCGCGCGATAGGTGAAACGCCCTGAAAAGAAGGCATCGACATCGAGCCAGCGCAAAAAGATGCGGTCTCCTGGCCATAGATTCAGATCCAGCAACGCACCGTCATCGATCCAGGCCAGCACGCCTTCCTCCGATTCGAGCAACTCACCCTCGAATTGATTGGCGACAAAGATAAAGGTGTACCAATCATCATCGTTGTTAAAGCCGGGAAAGGTCAAAATGCCACGGAGGAGCGGCTGGATCATGGTCAGGCCGCTCTCTTCCCAGACCTCGCGGATGGCGCACTGTTCGGGCGTCTCGCCGGGGATGAACTTGCCCCCCAGGCCATTCCACTTGCCCGCGTGCATATCGTTGGCCTTTTTGATGCGGTGCATCATCAAAGTTTTGCCGTTGTGGCGGACATAACAGAGCGTCGCTAATTTCAACACGAGTAGAGCACCCTTAAAACTCCGCCAATTCCTTGGCCGCCTGATAGATCTTCTCCGCGTTGGGGCGATAGGCATCCTCCAACGGCGGGCTAAAGGGCACGGGGACATCCAACCCACCCAGCCGGCGCACCGGTGCATCGAGCCACTCAAAGGCTTCCTCGGCAATCAACGAAGCGACCTCCGCACCCACCCCCAGCAAACGGGTGGCCGCGTGGACGACCAGCACTTTGCCGGTTTTGCGCGCGGTGGCCAAGATTGCAGCGGTGTCCAGCGGTTTGAGTGTGCGCAGATCGAGCACTTCGGCCTGAGTCCCGGCTGCCGCCAGCCGTTCTGCCGCTGTCAATGCTTCGCGCACTTGCGAGCCATAGGCGATGATGGAAAGGTCATCACCGGCGCGTGCAAGCTTCGCTTGGCCAATCGGCACGACATAGTCGCCCGGCGGCACATAGCCTTTGAGCGAACGATAGAGGGGTTTTGCCTCAAAGTAGATGACTGGGTTGTTGTCACGGATGGCGGCAATGAGTAAGCCTTTGGCATCGGCTGGGGTGGCCGGGGCCACGATCTTGAGGCCGGGGGCGTGGGCAAACCAGGCTTCAGGATTTTGACTGTGAAAAGGACCCGAGCGTAGCCCCCCATCACTCGGTGCGCGAATGACCCATGGCACCGCGCCCTGCCAACGGTAGTAGTTAGTCGCCGCATATTGCACAATGCTGTCAAAGGCGGTGGTAATAAAGTCGGCAAATTGCATCTCTATCACCGGTCGCAAACCCATCAGCGCCATGCCGGTGGCCGCGCCGACAAAGCCCAGTTCGCACATGGGCATATTAAGGACGCGCCGGCTGCCGAATTGTTCCTCAAAATCTTTTGTCACTTTAAAGGCGCCACCAAAGCTGCCCCCTATATCCTCGCCCATGACCAAAACCGCGGGGTCGCGTTCCATTTCCTCGCGCAGCGCTTCGCTGATGGCGCCGATATAGGTCAGTTGGCGGCTGGCATCTTCGGTTGCTTCGGCCGCGGCAAAGCCAAAATTTGAGGCATTGATTGCAGCATCGCTCATGGCGCATAGACTCCTTCGGTAATGGTGGCGGCCTCGGGAAAGGGGCTTGCTTCAGCATGTTCAATGGCGTCGGTGATTTCGACGGTGCAGCGCTGCTTGATCTCATCGATCTCCACTTGATCAACCAGGCCAGCCTGGATCAAACATTGCTCGTAGGTGACCACCGGGTCGCGCTTTTCCCACTCGGCCAGCAACTCGCGCGGCACATATTCGGCGCCGTCGTGGATGGCGTGGCCCATCATGCGCATGGTTTTGGCTTCGATCACCCTGGGGCCGCCACCGGCGCGCGCCTGTTCGACCGCGTCTTTGGTCACTGCATAGACCGCCTCCACATCATTGCCGTCGACAATGACGCTGGGAATGCCATAGGCCGCGGCGCGGTCAGCCAAATCCTCGATCTTCATCTGTTGTGACAAGGGGGTGGAATAGGCATATTGGTTGTTCTCAATGATCAAGATATAGGGCGCCTGAAAGACGGCGGCCATGTTGAGCGTCTCATGAAAAAGCCCTTCGCTGGTGGAGCCATCCCCCACATAGGTCATGGCCACGCGCGGTTCGTTGCGATAGGTAAAGCTCATGGCTGCGCCGAGGGCCACGGGCAGGGACTGAGGCAAATGGGAGATAAAGCCGATCAGGTTCAGGTTCAGGTCGCCAACGCCGTGCATATTGGCATCGCGTCCGTGCGAGACGCCGGTGGCCCGTCCCAACAGGTTGCCCATAATCCGCCGCGGGGTCAGGCCGCGCAACATGTAGCAGCCGTGGTCGCGGTGCATGGGCGCCACCACATCCTCCGGCGCCAGCGCGTAGCCGGTGCCGACGCTAATGGCTTCGTGACCCCGCTGGCTGAACATACCGCCGACACCACGCCCTTGCTTCCAGAGCGCAACGGCCATCTCATCCAGCGTGCGGGTCAGACGCATCCAGTAGTAAAGCTCAACTTTTTGTTCACGCGTTAAAGGATAGTCGGTCATGATCAACCATTCTTTTCTTGTAGCATTTGCGTCGCCAGCAGTAAGATTTCCTGCACGACCTCTGCTTCGGACATGAAGGATGTATTGATCGCAATCGCATCATCGGCGCGACGCAAGGGTGATGCGTCGCGCTCACTGTCGATTTTGTCACGCCGCATAATATCATCAAGCACGTCGGAAAAACGCACCGACTTGCGCTGACGGCGGCGTTCGCAGAAACGGCGGCGGGCGCGCTCTGCCACCGATGCATCCATATAAATCTTGAGCGGGGCGTCGGGCATGACCACCGTGCCGATGTCGCGCCCCACCATGATAATGCCGGCCCGCTTTGCCGCACCACTGCCGTAGTAGTGACCAATGCGCCGCTGCTGTTGGCTAAGCGCCTGACGTACACCAGGGTGCATGCTCACCGTCGATACGGTGCGATCCACATCGGCGGTGTGCAACAGGGCCGTAACATCAGCGCCGTCAATTGTGACATTGACAAAGTGGTTGGTCGCGGTCACGGCAGTTACGTCCACTTGGGCGGGGGTAATGTCAATTTGGATTTGCGCTGCCAACGCACCCATACTTTGCGGCTCGCTGGGGTTGAGGTTCCGTTGCAGTGCAGCAATGGTAACGGCTCTGTACATGATTCCAGTATCAAAGAAAAGGTAGTTCGCTACAGTCGCTAGATGATAACCAACGGTGCTCTTGCCTGCGGCGGCCGGTCCATCAATGGTAATAATGGCAGGACGTAGGCGCCCTAGAATGGCAAGTTGATCATTTAGATTTTCCTCGGGTAAAGCGGCTATTGTTCGCATTGGAATTATTTCTACGAGTCTGTGCTCGTCGGGTTGTTCTTTGGGTAAAAGGTTGATTGGTGGGTGATTGGCGCACCGACCGCGGCGTAGGTGATGGACCGTTGCCTTCCACCAGGGCGCGCAACTCTGTGACCTCACGGCGCGAAAGGGGCCGGTGTTCGCGCAATTTGAGGGCGCCCAACGTCAGCGGGCCAATCGCCCAACGCACCAGCCGTAGCGTGGGGTGACCTACGGCCGCGGTCATATGGCGGATCTGGCGTTTCTTGCCTTCACGCAGGATAATTTCCAGCCAGACGCCTTCAGCGGGGCCCTTGCTCAACTGTAAATCATTGGGGAGCCGCTCAACGACACGGACTTTGGCCGGCGCCGTGCGACCATCCGGGAGATCGATGCCTGTGCGCAACTGGGCCAAGGCACTCTCCGCGGGCATTTTTTCGACTAAAACGTAATAGGTTTTGGGGTGTTCATAGCGGGGGTGGCTCAACTTGTTTGCCAGATCGCCATCATCGGTCATCAGGATCAGCCCTTCACTGTGCAGATCGAGACGGCCAACGGGGAAAAGGCGTCGCATCTCGGCGGGGAGGAGATCGGCGACGGTGTCACGTCCACGTGTGTCGCCGCCAATATCGCTCAAAACGCCGCGCGGTTTGTGCAGCTTATAGTAGAGATAGCGCTTGGGTAGATGAACAGGCTTGCCGTCGACCTGGAGTTGCACGCGCTCGGCATCCACCTTGGTCCCCAGTTCTGTGACGGTATGTCCGTTGACCTGGACGCGGCCATCGACAATCATCTGTTCACATGCGCGTCGGCTACCGACACCGGCCGCGGCTAGTACTTTCTGTAATCGTTCTTCATTCATGATAGTTACCATAAAACCAAAGGCTGTACGCCTAGCAATAGGTCACCCAAGCGCCATTCAAGCTCACCTACCTCCAGATTAGCAACCCAAGGTTGACTGGGTGGTGGCAGGTGTAGCCGGCGGAAAAAGCGCAGCCGTTGCCGATCGCGCTTGGGGACTAGCAAAGCCGGCGCAGCACCGGTGGCGCGCAGATACCAGGTCTGTTCCTCATCAGCGCCATCTGCGCCGACAGCCACACCACCACTTTCGTCATCCGGCGGGGCGACATGGAGCCGATTTAAGGCTGTAAAATCGGCGCTTGTTTTATCGATCCAGCCATAGGCAGCCTGATAATAGGCGTAGAGCGCACGTACATCTTGATAGCGATCGGTGCTGCCCAGCACGATCGCAATGACCTGATGATCATTGGGTTGGATGCTGGCCACCAGACATTGGCCGGCGGCATCCGTTGTGCCGGTCTTGACACCATTGGCGCCGGGGTACTGTCCTAATAACTCATTGGTATTGCGTAATGTATGGCCGGCCACCGTTGCTGTCGCTTGAGAGACGATCTGGCGAAAGAGGGGGAAACGCCAGTCGGCCAGCGTCAGGGTGAGCAGATCGGCGGCGCTACTGGTGTGGCCGCCGGCATCCAGACCGTGGGGGTTACGGAAATGGGTTTGGCGCAGCCCTAAGACTGTCGCGCGTTGGTTCATCTGCGCTACAAATTCGGCCACCGAACCGGCCGTATGGCGGGCTAACGCGGCGGCGGCATCGTTCCCGCTCGGCAATAATAACCCCCAAAGCAGCGCTTCGACCGTTACCTTCTCACCCACCCGTAAGCCCATGCTGGAGTCGCCGACAAGGTCGTTGACTTCAATAGTGACCTCGGCTTGGAGGTCGTTTGCCTCGAGCACCAACAGGGCAGTCATCAATTTGGTTAAGCTGGCCGGCGGCAGCGCCTCTTCAATGTTGTGGGTCACCAACAGACGGTCGGCGTCCACATCATAGAGCAAATAGGCGCTGGCGCTCAGTTCCGGCGTCTGTTGCGCCAGCCATTCTTCCACTTCGCCGACCTGGACGCGTTGGGTGGGCGTATAGATCTGATCGACCAGCCGCGGCGGCCCAAAGGCTGTGACAAAGGGCAAAAGAGCCAGCCAGCCAAGCCAGCCGAGCCAACGCACCAAAGCGCTGGCTGCAAAACCACCCGGTGCCGCCGGCGCTAACTTCAACGCCAACGCGTGGGCGGCGCGCCAACAAAGTGTGAAGACTAAATTTTTCATCACAACCGCATGATAACTGTAACTCATAAGCTGGTAAATAAGGGTTATTTTAACGCCATTTGCTAGGTGCGTCAAGGTAGGTCATGAGTATGGGTGCGTCCCATTTTGGGGGACTGGTCGAGCAACTAAAATTTGTTAACCAGAGCAAGCCCCCAAATGTGGTACGCACCCCATGAGTATTAAGGCTTGATTAATACCTTAAGCACCCCTTTTTGCGCGGCATGGTGAAGTGCCGCCGGCGCATCATCCAAGGAATAGCAGCCATGCAGCAACGACTCGACCTGGACCAGCCCCGCAGCCAACAAGCGCAACGCCGGCGCAAAGGGACCACAGCGGCTGCCCAGCAAGGTGATTTCATCGACGACGAGCGCGCTGAGATCGACTGCCGGTGAACAGTCAGCAAAGGTGCTTTTGAGCGCTAGCACGCCGCCGGGACGCACCCAGCGCCGCGCCTGGGCAAAGCCCTGGGGGGAGCCGGTGACTTCAACGACGATGTCCGCCTGTTGGTGCGCTAAGGCTGCTACTTCCGGCGAGTCGGCCAGCAGCGTAGTGACAGCGCCAGCCAAGTGCTGGAGCAGAGCCAACTTGGCCGGATTACGCCCCACCACGGTCAGATCACAGCCGGTGAGGGCCAGAACCTGCGCCACCAGCAGCCCCAGGCGTCCGTCACCTAAGACGATCACTCGGTTATGTGGTTCCAAGGCCAGTTGTTCACGCAGTTGGAGGGCCGCCGCCAGGGGCTCGGTAAAGACTGCCTGTTCATCCGTTAGCGCGTCCGGCACGCGCTGTAGATTGGCAATGGGCAAGGTCAGGTAATCGGCAAACGCACCATCGCGGCCGATGATGCCCAGGCTCTGTCGCTTGTGACAATGTTTGCCCAGACCGCGGCGGCAGAGATTGCACTCACCGCAGCCAATGTTCAACTCGCCCACTACGCGTGCGCCCACCAAGGAGGGGGCGGCTTCCGCTTGCACCACTTCCCCCACAAATTCATGGCCCAACACGCCGCGGTAACCGCCCTTGTAGCCGGCCAGCAGTTGTAGATCGGTGGCGCAGACGCCGGCCAACCGGACGCGCACCAATGCCTCCTGCGGTCCCGGCTGCGACGTTGGGTAATCGTGTCGTAGTTCAAGACCCTGCTCCGTTAAACAGAGCGCACGCATAGTTGTCTCCATCAATTCTGTTACTGATGTCCTCAGGGAACGCTGATAAAAAATTCGCTTAAGTCCGCGAAAATCTGCGTCCTACCCATCATGTTGTCCATGATCATTCTGCTTCAGTGGCGGCAAAACCAACATCCAACTAGGGGTAATCAGTGCTCAGTCTTCAGTTCTCTATACACTGGTCACTGAAGACTGATTACTGCCCACTCATACCTTTGTCTGTTCCTTTTGCGCTGACTTTTCTGCTTAAATAATGGGTCTATTCTACCACCAGGCCAGAGGTGCGCCAAAAGTTGTCAAACTTGACTTCCGCTTACCCCTGCGCTACCATTTCGTTATGCAACAAGAGACAGCACAAGTCACCCAACCAGCCTTAGAGCATAGGCACTTGCCACCAGCAACGGCTGGTGATACAAACGACCCGGACAATGCTGCAATCAATGGCCAGCCGCCGGGGCAGGATCGGCGCCGTTATCGCCGGATCCTCCGCTTTTTTGCTGGGGTGATCGGCCAATTTATTGTGCTTGACTTGCTGCTGGGACGCATTCCCGGCCTGCGTCAGCGGATTCGAGCCAGCCGCACTGGACGGCTACGCCACATTGCCCGCCGCTTTCGCGCCCTGGCCATTGAGATGGGCGGCGTGTTGATAAAATTGGGCCAGTTCCTGAGCGCACGGGTGGATGTGCTGCCGGCGGAGATTACCGATGAATTGGCCGGCTTGCAAGATGAAGTGCCCGCGGTCCCCTGGCCGGCGATCCAGGCGACGCTGCAGCATGAACTAGGGGAGTTGACCACCCACTTTACCGACCTGGAAGAGACGCCGTTGGCTGCGGCTTCCTTGGGCCAGGCCCACCGCGCCCGTTTACACATGGGCAAAAATGCCACCCAAATTTTGCGCGTAGTCATCAAAGTGCAGCGGCCAGGGATTGAAGCAATTGTGCGCACTGACCTAGAAGCCTTGCGCGTGGTGGCACGCTGGATCATGCGCTATCGGCCCATTCGCCGACGCGCCAATGTACCGGCATTGATGGAAGAGTTTGCACGCACCCTTTGGGAAGAGCTTGACTATCAAGCCGAGGCCGCCAACGCCGAGCGCTTTGCAAAGTTGTTTGTCGACGCCGCTGATGTGCGCGTCCCCGTAGTCTACCATGCCTATTCCACTGGGCGTATCCTGACATTGGAAAATGTCGAAGGGCTGCGGATTGATGATGTCGCCGGCATGGCCGCAGCCGGTGTCTCTCCCACCATTGTTGCCGAACGGTTGCTCGACATCTACTTTAAGCAGGTCTTCCAGGAAGGCTTCTTCCACGCTGACCCCCATCCGGGCAATATCTTTGTCCACCCACTGCCCCGCCCCGCCGATCTGCCGCCGGATGTGCTCACCCCTTTCCAGATTACCTTTGTTGACTTTGGGATGATGGGCAATATCCAGACGCTCATGGGCGAGAATCTGCGGCGGGTGTTGTTGGCGGTGGCCAAACGTGACGCCCACGCGTTGACCCAGATCTACAGTGATATGGGCTTCTTTCTGCCCGGCGCCGATCTCGATCGCATTACTGCGGCGCAAGAGGCGGTCTTAGGACGCATTTGGGGCCGCAGCTTACAGGAGATGGCGCGCCCCAATCGAGAAGAAATCCAAGAACTGGGCAGCGAGTTCAAGGATCTGCTGCGGGAGTTTCCTTTCCAGGTGCCCCAGGACTTTATCTATTTGGGCCGCGCGGTGGGAATGCTCTCTGGCCTAACCTCACAGTTACATCCCGATGTCAATCTCTGGACGCAAATGGAGAAGTATGCGTTGGAGATTGTAGGGGATGAGCGCTTTAAGCTCTTTTCGCCTGAACTCATTCTCGATGAACTGCGCGCGTTGGTTGCTGTGCCGGCCCAAGTCCGGCGCTTGATCCACCTGGCCGAAACGGGCCAACTCCAGGTGCGCACGCTGGAGGATAGTGGCGCCATGCGGCGCTTGGACCGTTTGGAGCGGCGTGTCAACCGGCTCAATTCAACCATGGTCGCCAGCGCGGCCTTACTGACCGGCGCCCTGCTCTATAACAGCGGCAGCGTGGTGATCGCACTGGCATTTTGGGGTGTGGCCGGCGTGCTGCTGGTGGCCGGGTTGTTTGAGTAGGGCGTAATGCGTGTTGCGGGTTGGGCGCTCGGCCTGGATCGTGTAGGAAGCATCCTCTGATGCGGCGTTGCATGGCGAACCGCAACTGCCCCCCAAGGGTTCCCGTGCTTCCTACACGGCCTGCTCTACCCATTACTGGTATTCTGTGGGCAGGGCTCTTGGCGTAAAGAGGTCGAGCAGCGTAAATTGGACAAAGACCGCGAAGTTGTGGTCCATGGTGGTGGTTTGGTTGATCCGCACCCAACCGATCTGTTGGGCCACGCCGCCGTCACCGACAATATCTTCATCAACCAAGGGTATAACATCGCGTCCCAGTTGGCGTGGCTGGTTGGGATAGGTAGCTGTGTCCAGAAAGTAGGCTTCTGCCGCAGCCAGCCAGCCCCGGTTGAATAGCTTCCAGGCTGTGGCAATGATGCCGGTGGGGTGCAAGGCAAAGATCTCCCGTGCGCTTTCGACGGTCGCGGGGTAAATCCACTGGTGGCCGCCCAATTTGAGCACCCGCTCCCCTCTGTACTGCCAGAGCGGCGTGGTATATTTGGCCTTGGCTTCGGCAATGGCCGCAATCGTGGAGTCGGGCAGCGCCAGCGTCTGTTGATTGGGGAAGGTTACAAGATAGCTTGTCATTGTTTTAACCTTTATTTCTAATCTATATTTTGGTCTTATTCTGCCCTTGAGGAGGTGAACGCCTACGACTGTCAAAATAAACCCGGAATCGTCAATAGATTCCGGGTTTATTTGACTCCCCTTTGCAATCCAGTTGAATCAATGGCAATTACCCAACACGGCTCAACTGCAAAAATTCGCGACAGAGACTGGGCACAGCCGCACGGTAGTCATTCCGTGTTGCCGGCGCCAGCGTCGAGAGCGCCATTTGCCAGCGGAGGGCGGCGCTAATGGGCGCCAGTTGTTGTGTAATAGCAAAGAGGCGGCGTAGTTCTGCCTGTGGGGCAAAAGCGCACCAGGGCTCAAGGTAAGCGTCGCGCAATTGGTTGAAGAGGGGATCATCTTCAGCCACACCAAAGGTATTTTCCACACTGACAAAGGTGGTGCGCAACGAAAAGAAGGGATGGGTGACGCTACAGTCACCCCAATCAAAGAACCAATACCCCCGGTCGTGGATAAAGATGTTGCCGTCGTGAAAGTCACCGTGGTCAAGTGTCATGGGAATCGGCGCAGCGGCCAGGCGGCTGCACTGTTCCCTGACCAAAGCAGCGGCCTCACTAAGCTGAGCCCATTCAGCGTGTGTAAGCCCATCTGGCGTGTCTAGTCCCAATGCAACCTGATCTTGCAGCAGTGTAGCAAAGAGGTCCGGCAGCCGGGTAACACGGCGGTCTGGCACACCGAGTTGTAGACAGCTTTCCTGCGCTTGGCTCAGTTTAATCTGCAAGGCCGCATATTGGGGCAGAACCCTTTGCCAATGACCAATGTCCTGGCTCGTCTGGAGCACAGTGCGCAAACGCGTGCCACCATCCGCCATCAGCAGCCAGCCGCGCGCGGCATCAATGGCCAGCAAGGGCGGCAGTAGGTCGGGCTGCCATTGGGCAAGTTGTTCTGTCAGCGCCGCTTCATAGGCAAGGAGCGGGATCACTGCTTTGAAGAAGTAAGTCGCGTCGGCGGTGGGCGCCTGGACGATAGTAGACCAGGGCCGAGTGTAGATCTGCTGCGGCACTCCGCGTAACACTAAACCGCGATGACCTAGTTCAGCGGCGATCCAAGTGCTGACTTCTGTGAGCCATTGCGGCTCACTCCAGTTATCTATGCTCATAGGCTTCCTTAGCCCTATTCGTCGTCCTCTGTATCGTCGTCCCAATCTTCATCCCATTCCTCGTCGTCTTCATCCCAATCGGGGTATTGGGGCGGCGCTTCCCCGACGCTTTCCACCAGGCGCGGGTATTCGAGCGCGGCGTCGGCATTGGGGTTGATGGCGTGGACGCGTACATTAAAACGCCACTCATCGCCATAGTCAAAGAGATAGAGAAAGGTTTGTCCTTTGCGCAGTTGCAGCGAATCGAGGGTGGTAACCCGCACATCGCCTTGCGCCTCTTCCTGTGCGCCAAAGGGATTGCCCATTTGCAAGACACTGTTGAGATCCTCATCGGACATGCCTTCGGTCATCGCGGCCAGGTTGCCGACAATCATCTGCGCCATGGCCGGCGGCACCCCCATCTGCGTAGACATGGCATCGATAAATTGCTGGCGCGCTTCCGCATCGCTCTGCAACATCTGCATCATCATACGGATCTGCTCCGGGTTCGGCATGGCCATGCCCTCTAACCCCGCGAAGGGGGACATGGCTGTGTCTTCATCATCTTCTTCTGCGCCATCCTCTTCGTCCTCAAATTCCTCACCTTCCTCATCCAATACCACCGTGCTGCCCCAGGGGCTGGCGCCCTCGGGCAGATTGTACTCCGTGCTCTGATCCCAAGCCTTGCCGCTCATGAAAAATGAGTAGAGATGGTCGGCATCAAAGTCATAGGCATCCTGGATCGCTAGGTGTAACGCTTCCAAGGTGTCTTCACCGGATAGCTCAACCTTGCGCCAGGTGCGTCCATGCCCAGGTAAAGTAACGTGAAATGTGTAACTCTGCATTGTTATTCTCCTCATTGACTCCAATCACAATCTTATGATCAAGCGTACCATAGGATGATCAAAAAACGTAGATTGGGCAAAGGCTCAATTGCACAAACCGAGACAGCAAATAGAAAATGGCTGACTGTATCACAATTACATTTGACAAAGGCCGGGTTCTATTCGACAATTTTACGCAACACGCAACACGCAACACGCAACACGCAACACGCAACACGCAACACACAACACGCAACACGCAACACGCGGGAGCCCATAGGGCGCGCAACACGCAACACGCGGGAGCCCATAGGGCGCGCAACAGAGGATCACCCATGCCACCAGTCACTCGCACCTTTATCAAAACTGGCCTACTCTACTTTATCAGCGCCTTGGTGGTCGGCCTTGTGCTCGTGCTGCAGCCGCTGCTTGCCCTGCCGCCTTGGATTGCTGCGTTGACTCCAGTCTACTTTCATCTGTTGATGGTGGGCTGGGTCACCCATCTGATCATTGGCGTGGCCTATTGGCTCTTCCCCGTTGTGAGCCGCGCCCGGCCGCGTGGCTCCGACCTGCTGGCCTGGGGCGCTTATGGCTTGCTCAATCTGGGGCTGTTGACGCGGGTCGTGGCGGAACCCAACCAAAGCGTTGCGCCGTCGCCGGTGTGGGGGTGGCTGCTGGTGGCGGCAGCATTCTGCCAATGGTTGGGCGGTTTGGCCTTTGTCCTCAACACTTGGCCACGGGTGAAGGAGCGTTAAGATGCCGCGCTTAAGTGTCTGGGCCATCCGCCTGGCCCTGTGTCACCTCCTGCTTGGTTTTACTATCGGGGCGCTGCTCCTGGCTCACAAGGGCATCCCCTTTGCACCGTGGCTTTGGCGGCTCTTGCCCGCCCACATGGAGTTCCTGCTCTTTGGCTGGACGGTGCAGTTGGCCATGGGCGTAGCCTACTGGATCTTGCCCCGCTTTCCCGGTGGTGAACGGCGGCGTGAGGGGTGGGCGCGGCTGGCTATCCTGACCCTCAACGGCGGTCTGTGGTTGGTGGCGCTGGGTCCGTTGGCGCCTGCTACGCTCCCCCTTATGGTATTAGGGCGCGGGCTCGAAATGGGCGCAACGGTCGCTTTTGCCCTGCATAGCTGGCCTCGGGTCAAGCCAATGATGGCCCATGAATAGTAAATTCGGAACATTTGTTCTTGACAACGATTTGTTTACGTGATATTATACTGACCAGTTGGTATGTTTATGACGCGACGCAAACAGACAGATCCAGAAACACAAATTAAATTACTTGATGCCGCCATGATCTTAATGTTGCAGAAAGGCTATACGGCCACCTCGGTCGACGAGATTTGTCAGGCCGCGGGGGTGACCAAGGGAAGCTTTTTCTACTACTTTGCCAGTAAGGAGTTGCTGGGGCAGGCTGTGTTGCGCCACTTTCAGGTCAAAATTGGCGCGCTGTTAGACCAGGGTCCCCATCGCTTGGTGGAGGATCCCTTGCAACGGCTCTATGCTTACTGTGACTATCTGGCTGCCATGTTTGCCCACCCTGAAGTACCCAAGAGCTGTCTGTTGGGGAATCTTGCCCAAGAGTTGGCCCCCACCCAGCCGGCCATTGGCGCGGTCTGTGCGGCTGGGTTCGCCTGGTGGGCCACCGAGATTGAGCAGGGTTTGGAGACAGCGCGCCAACACTACACACCGCGTTGGGAGTTTGACAGCCATGAAGTGGCCGAACATTTGATCGCGATCTTTGAAGGTGCTTTGATCCTGGCCAAGGCACAGCAGGATATTGGCGTGGTCGGCAGGAATCTGGCCCATTTTAAGCACTATCTGGAACTGCTCTTTGGCGTGGCCCAGCATGATGCGTTGACCGACTTCGGTGGAGTCGCGTCGGCGTCCTAGATATGGGCAGCTCAGCGCACTTGCCCGACTCAGCGCTGTAAGCTATTGGTAGTACCCGATCTATCGGTTGATTGTTTATTTTAGTGTTCATTCAAGGAAAGGAAACCTTTATGGCAAATGAACAGAGTGCAATCAATTTGTTGCGCGCACAGTTTACCCAATGTTTTGAGTGGCTAGAGGGCACCATGGCGGGGGTGACGATGGAGGTGGCCAATTACAAACCCGCCGGCAACGTCAGTCCCATTGCCGGACAATTGGCCCATACAATTACCTCATTAGATGGATTGGTGGTTGGGGCGGTGGCCGGTAAGGCGCCGGTGATGGCGAGCAGCTTTGCCGGCAAGACTGGCATGAGCGAAGCGCCACCGCCAGGCTTCGCTTGGGGTGAGTGGGGCCAACGCGTCCAACTCGATCTGCCGGCCTTTCACGAATACTCGAAGGCCGTCTTTACGGCAGTTCATGAATGTCTAGACACCCTTTCGGATGGTGATCTCACGCGCGAACTCGACCTTCCCTTTGGGAAGCAGACAGTCAGTTGGGTCTTTAATATCATGCTGCTCAATACCCTTAGCCATACCGGCGAAATTGCCTGTCTTAAGGGGTTGCAAGGGCTCAAGGGGTATCCGGCGTAGGAATGCTTCGTAGCTTTGGAGACTAGAGACTAGAGATTAGAGACTGGAGATTATGCTCGTGCTCTCTCCAGTCTCTAATCTCTAGTCTCCATTTGCACAAGTTAGTTACGCTTGCCCGTTCTCCACTACCCTTTACCATCTAAGCGGCAACTGCCTCTTCAACAAACGCGTTATCGTTTTCCAACGCGACCGCTAACGCCTCATCAATGACTTGCTCAGTTCGCTTGGCGTCGGTATGAAGCGCCAGTGACATCTCTTCGATCAGTAACTCGCGCCCCTGTTCTAATAGCCGCCGGTCCTCCATGCTCAACTGTTTTTTGTCCTGGCGGCGCCAGGTCAGTTCGCGTACAGCTTGGGCAATCTTGAGTGGATAACCGGAGAAGACTAGCTCTTCCAACTGTTTTTGGCGCTTCTTATAGTCGCTGGGCAATTCATGGGGTAATGACTGCAATGTTGCCAATACTTGCTTCGCTTTGTCAACAGACATAATTGTGCGCAGACCAAGATCTTCGATCCGCTTAAAGGGAATGTGGACGGTCAACTCTTTGTTGGCAAAACGAATGACATAGTAGCGCCGGAAGCCGTCCACCAATTCCATCCGTTCAACCTTTACCACTTCACCAGGGCCATGTGCGGGGTGAACGATACTCTGACCAATTTCATATTCCACGGGCGCCTCCTCATGAACAGTACCTGTAACTCTGCATAATGTACAGCTGAAAAATCAGTATTTTTCTTGGATTTCTTCCATTATAGCACAGTTTTGCGCGATTGTCATATTCGCATTACTCACCCTTACCCCGCTAAGATTGTTTCAATGGCTGCCAGTTCTTCTTCACTCAGTAGCGCGCCGGTCAGCGCGGCCACATTTTCCTCGATCTGCGCCGCACGGCTTGCCCCAATCACCAGGCTTGTGACCCGCAGATCGCGCAGGGCCCACAACAGCGCCATCTGCGCCAGCTTCTGGCCACGCGCCTGCGCGATGCCATTCAACTGCTGCAACTTGGCGACCAACGTCGGTGTAATCTGATTTTGAAGTCCACTGGTGCGCGGTTGCGCAGCGCGTGAATCTTGGGGAATGCCGTTCAGATACTTGTCAGAGAGCAGCCCCTGGGCCAGCGGACTGAACGCGATTACACCAATGCCGTGGCGTGCAGTGTGGTGTAGCAGATCCGTTTCAATGGGGCGATGGAGCATAGAATACTTGGGCTGGTGGATCGTCACCGGCGTCCCCAGTTGCTCCATAATGCGTGCTGCCTCACAAGTGTTGGCGCCATCGTAGTTGCTAATGCCGGCATAGAGCGCCTTGCCCTGGCGCACCAGCAGATCGAGCGCACCCATCGTCTCTTCCAGCCGTGTGTTGGGGTCAAAGCGGTGGGAGTAGTAGATGTCCACATAGTCGAGCTGCAGCCGCTTGAGCGACTGGTGCAGACTGGCCACCATATACTTCTTAGAACCCCACTCGCCGTAGGGGCCCGGCCACATGTGATAGCCGGCCTTGGTGGAGATGATCAGCTCATCACGATGGTTTGCAAAGTCACTTTGGAGCACCTTGCCCACCATTTCCTCGGCAATGCCGGGGGGTGGACCATAGTTGTTGGCCAAATCAAAGTGGGTAATGCCCAGGTCAAATGCGCGCCGCAGCAGGGTGCGTGTGGCCTCAAAATCGGTAAAATTGTGCCAACCGCCCAGCGAGATGGCCGGCAGCCGTAGGCCACTCCGACCACAGCGGCGGTATTGCATGGTCGCATAGCGGCTTTCGGAAAAAGACATAATCTGCTCCTTATCTTGATCTTACTCATATACTCATGCACAGGAGACTTCAACCAGCGGAATCAACTGGTCTGAATAGCCGTGGCGGATGACAAAATCATCGGGCCGTAGCTGGTCGATCAGACCAAAGAGATGCTGATTATAAGATTCTACAACAGCTTGAAAGTCGGTGATAAATTCGGGGGAAAGCGGAAAATCGCGCAGGCGGATGCGACAGCCGGTGCTGTGGGTGAGCATTGTATGAAATTTCTCTTCGGGGCGCAGCGGCAACTCACTGATATGATCATAGAGCGCAATGCCCACTTCGCCCCGCATGATCTGGAGCAAGGGCAACGAAGGATAAAAGCAGAGACCGATGGACAGCCCTTTGTCGCGATTTAAACTGGTAAAGAGTCCAAGTGCATAGAGGCGAGTTTCGGCCATGCAGGCCAGCCAGCGCTGCACCAATGGGCGAATAAGCGCGGCATAGCGTTCCAGATCCTCACGGCGCTGTGCCACATCTTCGGCAATGGTCTTGATGGTAATGTGCGCCGATGCAAAGTAGATGTCCACCGCCACAGTCGGGTCATAGGCGCTGACCAATGCCCTGATCTTCGCATAGACATGAGAAACATCTACAAAGAAGGGGGCCGTAGGCATATAGGGCAGCTTCAGCACCAGGGAAGTGCGTAGCCACTGTTGACTGTCGCCGGCGGTCATGGCCACAGGATCGGTGCGAAAGGTAGGATCGGCCAGGCGCGCCAGCGTCTGTTCGTTACGCATCACGCGATATTCCTGGACCAATTGTTTGAGATGGTCGTGATGCCGGCAGAGACGCTGCACCGTGGCCAACGTCTCTGCTGGGGTGGTGGGCGTCACATAGCGCATGGGCTAGCGCGCCCCATAGCAACCTGGGTTGGAAAGAGTGGCTTGCTGGGGTCTGCCGACCACCAATTCTCCATCTTGAACAAAGCCCTCTTCGCGCCCCTGCAATTCCTCCATCAGCCGCTGCCGCCACAGGGTCACCCGCTCCGGCGCTGACGGCGCCAGGTTGTGCAACTCGGTGGGATCAGTGGTCAGGTCAAAGAGTAACTCCTGCCCGGTTTGGGTAAACCAGATATACTTCTCCTTGCCGTCGGTGAGCCACTGATTGGCGCCCCCCTCTCGACCAGAGGTGTGCTCGCCGTGCAGATAGGCGCGCCATCCCGCCTTTTCACCCCGACAGAGGGGCAAAATGCTTCGCCCATCGACGATCTCCGGCACCGACGCGCCGGCCAGTTCACAGAAGGTGGGCAGCAGGTCGCGTAACTCGACCACCTCGTTGACCGTAGTTTGCGTGGCGCTCCATGCATTTTGTTTAGGCAGGCGCAGAAGAAAAGGCAGACGCGCCGAGCCGGCAAAGGGCAGCGCCTTGGCGACCAGGTTGTGGTCATAGAGCATCTCGCCATGATCCGCTGTAAAGAGGATCGCGGTGTTGTCAAGAACGCCCGCGGCGTGGAGCGCCATAAACATACGATTGAGCTGCTGGTCAATATGGGAGATTTGCGCATAGTAAGCTCGGCGTGCCAGGTCAATCTCATCTCGGTTGCTTGGGACGGGACTGTCGAGCCCGCGCACCGGCAGCTTGTCCGGCGCCCAGTCCCCTTTGGGCAGGTCGGGCAGCGTCTTGCTCATGTAGCGGTTGAGGTAATAGGCCGGCGGGTCCAAGGGAGGATGGGGCCGGTGATAGGACATCATCAGAAAGAAGGGCTTGGTCGGGTCACGGCGGCGTAGAAAGTCAATGCTCTGGCTTGTCACCCAGGTCGAAGGGTGGAGCATTTCGTCATAGGGCCAGGCGCGGGCGGCATAGCCATTGCACCCAAGGCCACTGTCAATATAGTCGGCAGCGGCATTCCCCACCTGGTCACGCAGCCAGGGCAGATAGTCATCCATCCCCGTATAATCGTCGCGTTTGGCGCGGTCGCGGTGCAAATAGCCATCATGGAGCACCACATTGTGAAAGCCCATTAAAGTGCGCGCCGGGTGAACATGCATCTTACCGACGCATTGGGTGTGATAGCCGGCCTGGGCCAGCAATCCCGGCATGGTCACCGCATAGCGCCAGTCAATGCGGTCGTTGTAGCCGACAAAGCCATGATGGCGTTGGGAGAGCCCTGTTAGTAGCGCGGCGCGTGCGGGAATGCAAGAGGGGGTGGCGGTGTAGGCCTGCGTAAAGTTGACACCTTCGTGGGCTAGCCGGTCAAGATGAGGGGTCTCCACCACCGGATGACCCGTGAAGCCCAAACAGTCGGCGCGCCATTGGTCAACACAGATAAAGAGAATATTAGGACGTTGATCGGGATGAACTTGAGTTTGGTTTGCGGTTGCCATCTCTCTGCCTTGTTAAAGTGTGAGTCATTCGACAAGGTTACATGAATCAGTAGAAATAGAGTAGCACAGAATCCCAGAGAGTAAAAACCGATAATTTCAGGGGTGGTTGGTGGCTTAGGCAGTCAGCATCCAGCCCGTAAGCAAGACGGATATTTCGTGAACGCTGCTGTCTCATGCTATACTGGCAATGTCATATACGCAAATCCTCCATTTTTTCCTCAAAATTTGCTTTTAAGCACCTCGAAAGGAGTTCATGATGAAGCGAGCGATCTACTGGATAGCCATCCTGGCCCTTCTCAGTATCAGCTTGGGCGCCTGCACCCAACCGGTTGCGCCGGCAGCACCGGCCCCAGCGAACAGCGACAACGATAATGTCGCTACGACCGCAGCGGACACAACGGCTGCGGATGAACCTAAACGCGGAGGGACGTTGACCGCCGCCATTGGCGCCGATCCTCAGGGCTTTGATCCCCACCTGACCAGTGCCTACTCCAGCTTTGAAGTGCTGGAAAATGTCTTCAACACTCTGGTCACCGTCGATGCCAACCTCAATATTGCGCCCTCACTGGCCGAATCGTGGGCAGTTTCTGACGACAGCTTGAGTTGGACCTTTACCTTGCACCAGGGCGTGCTCTTTCACAACGGGCGGGAAATGACAGCCGCCGACGTAAAGTACTCCTATGAACGCATCATGGACCCCGATGTTGGCTCCGGTGCGGCTTGGCGTTTGGCGACAGTTGATAGCATTGAGGCCGTTGATGACTATACTGTCCGCATCAATTTAAAAGAACCCTATCCCGGCCTGTTGGCCAAATTAGGTGGTTATAAGGGCATGGCGATTGTGCCGCAGGAGGCGGTTGAAGCCGGCGATTTTGACCGCAACCCCGTTGGCACCGGTCCTTTTAAGTTTGTCTCCTACACCCCCGGTGATAGCGTGGTCCTGGAAGCCTTTGCCGATTATTGGGAAGAGGGGCTGCCCTATCTCGACCAGCTTGTCTTTAAACCGATCCCCGATGACACCGTGCGTCTGACCAACCTCCAGACCGGCGAGGTCGATTGGAGTGATAGTCTGCCGCCGGAACAGGTGACTCTGCTGGCTGATGCCGGCGACTTTGTGGTGGATCTGACCAGCGGCACCGACTACTGGTATATCGGCATTAACCTCAACCGGGAGCCTTTTGACAATCCGTTGGTGCGTCAGGCGCTGAACTATGCCATCAACCGGGCGGATGTGGCCGCCGCGGCGCTGTGGGACACTGCGGTGCCCAGTCAGAACCCGCTGCCGGCTGACAGCTTCTGGTACAACGACTATCAGCCCTATGAGTACAATCCGGAACGGGCCAAGGAATTGCTGGCGGAAGCCGGCTACCCGGATGGTTTCAAGACCGAGTTAATGCCCACCTCTGAATATGAAGAGACGGTGCGCACGGCCCAAGTGTTGCAAGCCCAATTTGCCGCCGTAGGGATTGAGGCTGAAATCCGCACCTTGGAGTGGGGGACGTGGCTGGAGGAAGAGGGCGCCGGCAACTTTGACATGTATATCCTGGGCTGGATCGGCAACATTGACCCGGATGACTATTTCTATGCCCAACAGCATACTGGCCAGGTCTTTAACTTTACCGGCTACAGCAACCCCAAAGTCGATGACCTACTTGACCAAGGACGGGTCGAGGCCGATGTTACCCAACGCAAGGCGATCTACGACCAGGTGCAACAGATCGTTATTGATGACAGCCCTTACATCTATCTCTACATTCCCGCCAATGTCGATGCGTACCAATCCTATGTCAAGGGCTACCAGACCCGCCCTGATTCCGCCCTTGTCTTTAAGACGACCTGGTTGGATCGCTGAGGAACTGAGGTGAAAATGGCTGGTAGCTGTTGGCTGGTAGCTGTTAGCGCGCAAACGCAGCGACGTGCCAGCAGCTACCAGCCAGCCGCCAGCCGTAGTGATTTTCATAATTCGCTCATATGAGCGTAAGTTATTTTTAAATCATGACTACCTATCTGATCCGCCGTCTGTTGACCATGCTCATTGTTCTTCTCGGCGTCACCTTGATCACCTTTCTGATCATCCAACTGGTGCCGGGCGATCCGGCGCGCATTATTTTGGGTATCAACGCCGACCAGCAAAAGGTGACCGAGTTGCGCCATCTGATGGGGCTGGATCGACCAATTTGGGTTCAATATCGTGATTGGCTGTGGGCGCTGCTCCACGGCGATTTGGGCGAAAGTTATATCACCGGTGAAAGTGTTACCACGGCGGTATTGGAACGCCTGCCGCGCACCTTAACCTTGACCGGCGCTGCGCTCGTGATTGCACTGTTGATCGCACTGCCGGCGGGGATCCTTGCCGCCCTGCGGCCGCGCAGCGCGGTTGCCTACGCCGCCATGCTCTTTAGCCAAGTGGGCGTTGCCATCCCGGACTTTTGGATGGGCATTATGTTGATTCTCTGCTTCTCGCTCTGGCTGCGTTGGTTGCCGCCGTCGGGCTATAGCGCACTGACCGCGAATCCCTGGGAGTGGTTGCGCCATTTGATTCTGCCGTCGGTGACCGTCGGCATTATCAGTGCTTCGGTCATCACCCGCTTTGTGCGCTCGGCCATGCTAGAGACGCTCCACGCCGACTATGTACGCACGGCGCGGGGGAAGGGGTTGCACCAGCGCACGATCATCCGTCTGCATGTGCTGAAGAATGCCATGATCTCGGTCATTACGGTGATTGGGCTGCAATTGGCCGGCTTGCTGGGCGGGGTCGTCGTCGTCGAGGTCATCTTTGCCTGGCCGGGGCTGGGGCGCCTGACGTTGGATTCAGTGCTGCGTCGCGACTACGCCATGGTGCAAGGGGCTGTCCTCTGTATTGCCCTGACCTTCGCCCTGGTCAACCTGGTGGTCGATCTGCTTTACGTCTATCTGGACCCGCGCATTAGCTATGAATAAGTCTACTGGCCAACTCACTGGCCAATCTGTTTTGACACCGGTGCCGACGACCAGCGAACGGTGGCGGATCCTACGTCGTTTTCTGCGCAACCGGCTGGCGTTGAGTGGCGCCCTGATCACGCTCCTTTTGGTGGTGATCGCCGTGGCCGGCCCACAACTGGCGCCCTATGATCCCAACGCCATTGACATGACCATGCGTCTGCACACACCTACCCTGGCCCATCCCTTTGGCGCCGATGACTTTGGGCGCGATGTGTTGAGCCGGGTAATGGTGGGCGCCGGCGTCTCGCTCTATGTGGGTATCATCGCGGTGGGGATTTCCCTGTTGGCCGGCACGCTGTTGGGACTGGTGAGCGGCTACTATGGTGGCTGGATCGATGAAGCGATCATGCGCTTTACCGATATTCTCTTCTCTTTCCCGGCCATCTTGTTGGCCATTGCCATTGTCGCTGCGCTGGGGCCGGGCGTCACCAACGCCATGATTGCGATTGGCGTGGTCTATACGCCCATCTTTGCCCGCATCACCCGTGGCAGCGTACTGGCTATTCGCAGTGAAGTCTATATCGAGGCGGCGCAGGCAATGGGCAATCGTGACCGACGGATTCTCTTCCGCCATATCCTGCCCAATGTCGCCGCACCCATTATTGTGGAAGCGTCGCTGAGCATGGCTTTTGCCATTCTCGCCGAGGCCACCCTCAGCTTCTTTGGCCTGGGCGCCCAGCCGCCCGACCCAAGCTGGGGGCGTATGCTCAACGAAGGCCGCGGCTTTATCCAACTGGCGCCGTGGATAGGCATCTTTCCTGGCCTTGCCATTATGCTGACCGTCATGGGCTTTAACTTCCTCGGTGACGGCCTACGTGATGCTCTGGACCCACGTCTGAAGCAGATTTTGGACACCCGCTAAGCGGCTTGCGCAATCGAGAGGCAGTTATCTGTAGAGATTCGGATAATGTTTCGTTGTAAGGGCAAACCCTTGCGGTTGCCCGGAAGCAGGGCAACCACAAGGGTCGGTTGCCTTCTAGGCGCCTACGCACCGAATATTTTGGGGAACATCTATAAAATGCCCGGCATCTGTCAGATGCCGGGCATTTTGATTCGGTTAAATCTTTACCTTACGGTGTTGCGGTGGGGGTTTCCGTTGGCACTTCGGTTGGCGTTTCCGTCGGCGCCGGTGTGGGGGTCTCGGTTGGAACCGGTGTTGCCGTCGGTTCCAATCCGGTAAAATCGAAAGTGGCCGAGGCTCGCAGGTTCAGGTCAGTGGTTGCGACGATCACTCCGATCTTGCCGGAGGGCAGCAGGTCACCATTCGGCGTCGTCCCTGGCATGACAAAGGACATGTTGTAGTTACCATTGCCGTCGGTGAGGGTCGAGGCATAGGTGACTGCGGCGTTATTGGGCCCTATCCCACCGTCAAAGATGGCCAGATAGACGCCCACTTGCGTGTTGGCTGGATAGCCACCACCGCTCACCTGCACCAGGACGCCGGGTGCGCCGGAACTGGGCTGGATATTCACAAAGGGCTGGGGCACCGGAGTTGGCGGTGTCGCTGGTGTCGCCGTTGGCTGCGGTGTATTTGTTGGCGTCGCTGTCGGCGGCTGTGTGCCCGTGGGCGTGGCTGTGGGCGGTTCAGGCGTCGGTGTGTTGGTCGGTGGCGCGGCTGTATAGTCGAGCACGGCACTGGCCTGGGCGCTAAAGTCATCGGTTGCAACCAAAATGACCAGTTTCCCATCCGTAATCGGTGAGCCGTCTGGCCAGGTCGCCGGCAGCGTAAACATAACGCTGTAACTGCCGGTGCGGTCGGTGGTGGTGCTGGCATAGGTGGTCGGTTCAGTAGCCGCGCTGCGCACACCTACCAACGCGCCCAAATGCACGTTGACGGTTGTATTGAGCGGGAAACCGCCACCGCTTACCACTACATTCGTGCCCGGACCGCCAGCGCTTGGTTGTACATTGGCCGAGGGCTGCACCCGCGTGGGCGTGGCCGTAGGCGGTGTTACCGGCGTCGGTGTCAGCGTTGGCGGTTCTGGAGTTGGCGTGGCTGTCGCCGTTACGGGCGTTGCCGTTGCCGTGGCAATATCCCCAATGCGCTCCCAGCGCACGCGAATGCGCGCACCGCCATTATGCTCGTAATAATCTACCTCGACATCATGGCGACCATCCAGGTCCAACTCGACCTCGTAGCCGTTATCATAGTCATTGTCATGCCATTCGTCGAGCACTCGATTGCCGTCAATGTAAAGGCGTACGCCATCATCGGCCCGGACCGAGAAACGATAGTGACCGCGGTCAAAGCCTATGCGGTCTGTCCAACGCACAGAGAAATTATTGTCGGGAATACGCGAGTCAGGCGAACCATTGCCCCAGTTGAAGTTGATCTCTTGATCGTTACGCTTGAAACGGGGATCGCCACTCAGGTCCCGGTTGGTGAAATACTCCCCTTTCCAATCCGGAAATTCTTCGCCATTCCCATTGTTGTCAGAGTTTGCCCGCTCCCACCAGACCAAGATACGAGCGACGCCGGTATGATCGTAATATTCCACGCGTAGCGTATGGTTGCCGGCGCCCAGATAACGGTCGTTGGTAAATTCGCGTTCGCTGCCATCGGACCACTGGTCGATGACCAACTGATCATCGATGAAGAGACGGGCGCCATCATCAACGCGCACATGGAAACGATAGGTATCGCTGTCAAAATAGATTGTACGCGTCCAGCGCACCGAGAAGTTGTCATTAGGAATACCGGCGGCCGGCGAGCCATCACCCCAGGCGAAGTCGAGGTTAACATCATTGCGCACCAAGACCGGTGAACCAGCCAGATCGCGGTTGGCATAATATTCACCACGCCAATCGGGGTAGGACGCGGCGGGCGTAAAGGTAGGCGATGGCGATGGGAAGGTTGTGACTGGAGTCGGCGTGGGTGTCGATACAACCGGCGCGCTTTGGCCATAGTTGGTGTAGGCGCGCGCCACCCAGCCCACCGTGCCGTTGGCTAACTGTACCTGCAGCCAGCTTCCGTCGCCATTTTGCCCCAATACAGTCAAGAGCGTACCCTGCCCCACACTGGTAACAATGGCGTAGGCCGCGCCTGGCCCACTGCGCACATTGAGTCCGGCGCTAAGCACCGTGGCAATGTTGGCGGCGGTCACAGAAGTCGCCGATGCCGTTGGCGCAGTGGTAGGGGCAGTAGTAGCGGCAGTAGTAGGGGCCGCTGTGGGAGCCGTGGTGGCTGACGCAGTTGGGCTTGGCGTTGGCGCCTCCACAGGGGTGGTTGCGGTCGGCGCAACGGTGGCAGAGACAGGCGCGGTCGCAGTGACCGGTGGCAGCACCTCAAAGGTGGTGACGGCCCTGGCGTCGGTGGCGGCAGATTGGGCGACCACTTGCACCAATGATTGGGTGCGCCATGCTTCGTCCTCTGGGAAGGTGAACGAAGCGGTAAAGGTGCCGTCTGCCGAGACCGTTACCACAGTAAAATTGTCGGCGACGGCGGGGGTAATCCCAATCGACTCCAGACGGATGGTGACAATATCTGTCGGCATCCAACCGGCGCCGGCCACGGCAATCTCGGCGCCGGGCAGACCCGACGCCGGCGCCACCGCAATGGTGGGGGTGGCGCGCACCGTTGCCAGCGCTTCTTGGGCGCGGATAATTCCTTCATTGGGTAAGGTACAGCCGGCGCCCAGTAATAACACGCCAATAAGAAGACCATAGAGCATAAACTGTCGTACACGGGCAGCCCGTGGGGTGGATAAGCCTGCGCCGTTTCTACCGTGGTCGCGTGCTGATATGTCACGCGGCGCACCTGTAGCTTGCGAAGCTGAATAAGTTTGCGGTTTCACGGAAAACTCCTCTCTCGGAAATTAGTGGTCTATACCGTGCAGCACAAAAATATTTCCATCATACAAATTACGCCGTTGAGGTGCTGCTCAGTATATTTATAGAGTGGTATAGTTATACCACTCTATTTAAAGTGGGCTTCGTTTGAAAACTGTTTTGTACAGCAAAAACGACGGTTTTCAAAGCAACCGCACTATATACAATTGACAGATCTGCCAATCGTTTTGTTCCAGCCTACTTTGCTATATTTTGCATCAATCGCCGCACCAATCTACAGCCTTTATAGTGGCCAACTTGCAAAGTAGACACTACATCAATCGTACCACACAGCGGGTATGCATTCCGTGGCTAGCTTACCAATGGTCAAAAAGAGTCTAATCAATCATCAATGGAGAATCATTTATTGATAAATATTAAGGATTCTCTATTAATGATTGGGGCGTCTTTACCACAGCAAGATCGACAAAAAATGGTTCATATGTGCGCCCCTCGCGCCTAACGAAAGGCCGCCAATTGGGCGCGGGTGGGCAAGGCGGGGATGACGCCTAGCGTTTGGGTGGTGTAGGCGCCGGCGCGACATGCCTGCTGCACGGCTGCTGCGAGTGGCAACCCTTCGCTCAGCCCCACGGCCAGCGCAGCATTAAAGCTGTCACCCGCACCGGTGACATCAACCGCCTGCACTGGAACGGAGGGCACGGCTAGCATCTCTGTTGGCGTTACAATCAGCGCCCCTGCTGCGCCTTGCGTCACCACAATTTCTTTAACCCCCAACTCCAGCAATCGTTGGGCCAGCGCAGGCGTGGGCGTTGGATCATCCGGCGGTAGCCCGAGCAGGATACGGGCTTCGGTTGCGTTCGGGGTTAATAGATCGACTTGCGCCAACAGCGAGGCAGGCAGAGGCCGCGCCGGCGCAGGGTTGAGCAGCGTGCGTACACCGTAAGCGCGCCCCAAGTTCATGGCCTGGGCTACCGGTTCATCACCGATCTCCAACTGGGCCATCACCAGATCACTCTGAGCAATGTAACCAGCCAGCGCGTCAACATGGGCCGCGGTCATGGCCAGATTGGCGCCCGGATCAACCGTAATCCAATTCTCACCGGAGGGTAGGACATTGATCATGGCCACGCCGGTGGGTGCGCCGGCCAGGCGATGGATATGGTCGGTGGCAATGCCCTCGCGCGCGTAGAGGTCAAAGGCCAAGGGTGCAAAGAGATCATCGCCTACACAAGCGACCAGATGGACCGCCGCGCCCAAGCGCGCCGCGGCAATGGCTTGGTTGCTGCCCTTGCCTCCTGGCCCCAGATCCAACGAGTTCCCGACCAGGCTCTCGCCTAGGGCCGGCACGCGCGGCACACGGATGGTCAGCGCCGCCACAAAGCTGCCGATGACAGTTATGGTCGGCATGGTTCAGTCCCACGGCAGCGGCACACCTAGCCGTTCGCTGGCTTGGCGTGCATTTTCCTGTTCCATTTCGCCATAGCGAATGCCCGTCTGGCGATGTTTGGCCAGGATCTCTTCTTCAACCGCGCCGGGCAGCCGCGCGCGGTCATAGCCGGGCATGGGTTGATAATGATCACGTACGTCACGGGCTAGCCGGTCACTTTCGGCGCGGAAGAGCGCTTCGGGCACGACACTGCCAATGTCAATGGCCAGAACCATGCCGCCGTGGCGCGCCGCGGGCCAGCGTTGCCAGCTTTCATCCGAGAGCGTAAAGCCGGTGAGACCGCCGCCCAGCAAGGTGGCCACCGCGCCATAACCCACACTCTTGAAGAAGGCGGCCGGGATCATGGAAAAAAGCGCCTCAAACTCGGGGCCGCGCTGATAGTCGGCCAGGATACAGGTGGCGGCGTCGAGCACCACCGGTGGTTCTTCGCCGCCGGGGATGGCAAAGCAGATGGGGGGGTTGCCAAAGTAGCCCAGATGCGCATTGGGGTTGGGGCCGCCGCCATCGGTGCGCTGTTGCCCTTGGTTCCGATAGCCCTGGACGGAAAAGCCAATACAGCCTTGCTCCATGCAAAGGCGGGCGTAGTGGCCGGCCGAGCCATAGTGGCCAATGTAACGCACGAGCCCCATGCCGATGCCGACCTCCTTGGCCTTGGCAATGGCGTGCTGCGTGGCCTGCACCATGGGCCAGTAGCCCAACGTGCCGTCCCCCTCCATGACCACGGCGGTGGGTGTTTCGTGGACCAGTTGAATCTCAGGCTGAGGGTTGAGTTTGCCGGCGGCAAAGGCTTGCGTGTAGCCATTGACAGTGCGGGAGCCGTGGCTGCGCACCCCACGCAGATCTGAATTGACCAGCAGACGGCTAATGGTGGCGGCGTGCTCATGGCTCAGCCCCACTTGCTCAAAACAGGCAGTGGCAAAGGCAAGGAGCCGTGCTTCTTCAACTTGAATAAATGACTCCGGTGGGCGGTTCATAACGTGGCCTTTCTGTTGACTCCCGACCAAGGGTTACACAGGTAAGCTCAGGGCATTCAGCCGCGGGTTTTAATCCTGCTCAGCCAGTGCCGGGAAGCACTAGGATATAGTTGTTTAGGAATGGGGCTGGACATATTGTACCGCAGCGCCCAACAAAGACCAACTGCTTTGGCCGCACTGACGGCGCGTCAGGGCAGTTATACTCAGCAGCAATGAAGGGGCCGCATAGGTAAGTGGGATAGTAGTGCACTGTCAGGGAAGTTTGGCCAGTTTAGAGATGGTCACCCAGGTCTTCCAGGAAGGGGGCGGCGGAAGGTGAAATACAGGGAGTGTGTGGCGCCCCCTTCCTGGAAGACGCACGTCGGCGCACCCACGTTGACTCAACTCGCAAAACTTTGCTGACGCTGTAGCAGTGTTTTGTTAACAAAGTAATGAGCGGTTTTATACCCCTCGCTAACCCTCCCCAAACTGGCTTACCGTTACCGACATCGCGCTGAACAAAGGAGAGGAGGGTGCCCGGCATTTGTGGGTAATGGTAAGCCAAACTATGGAGTTCAAACTGATCTTACATCCGCCTGGTTTAGAAATTGTGCTAACTGTTGCGCTAGCTGCTTGACGTGCGGTGCGCGCATGATCGAATAGTGGTCCCCCGGAAGCGCGACAGTGGTTAGATCACCAGCCACCAAATCAGACCAACCGGCCAAGACATCGACCACCTGTGCGCGTGCATAGAACAGGACGAGATCGCCCTGATAGCGCTGAGGATTATAGTGCAGCCTCGCTTGGTAGTTTGCCTTAAAAAGTGCAAAAAAGTGTTCTTGGGAGGCGTTGCGCTCTTGATCTGGCTGTGCGTGATCGCCATGGGCGAGTGCGCTGAAATCTCGCACCATGTAAGCTCGCATTACCTCATCTGCAGGAAGTGCTTGCTGCTCAAGCGCAAGTTGGGGAACGGGCATGGGCTTGACGGGTGTATCAATTAAGGCCAGGAGGGCGATCTCTTGGCCAGCCCGCTGCAACTGTTGGGCCATTTCAAAGGCCACCATGCCGCCAAAAGACCAACCGCCAAGATAGTAAGGACCTGTCGGTTGCACGGTCTGGATGGCCTTGAGATAGGCGGCGGCCATCGCTTCGATGCTCGCTAAGGGCGCTTGTTGCCCATCAAGACCGACGGCTTGGAGGGCAATGAAAGGGCGTTCGGCGTCTAGCTGCTGGGCTAAGTGTAGGTAGCCCAAAGCATGTCCCCCAATGGGATGCACGCAGAAGAACGGCGGTAGGTTTCCTTCCGGCTGCAAGGTGACGAGCGGCGACCAAGTGGCGTTGGACGGCTCCGGCTGCGCGCGCGGATAGCCCAGCGTGGCAGCCACTTCCCAGGTGATTTCGCCTAAGAAATCCTCTTTGTACTCTGCTTGCCAACTGTTCGCCATCGTTGGATCGATCGCCCGATGCTGATGGAAGTTGACATCGCCCAACATCCGCGACACCGCATGGATGCCATCCGTCATGCGTGATTTGTTGTTATCATAAGGCTGCACCATCGCCGGTGTAAAGTCCACCCCGATAAATTGTGATAAGCGCTGCATCGTTGCGGCTGGTTGACCCACCAGATCTTCAAAGGTAATGGCAATTTGCCGCTCCGGCGACACCGTGTTTAGAAACTGTAAGATGTTCTGATGGCTAACCAGCCAGTTGAGTTCGGCCAACTGGCGCGGGGAAAACGTGTGTTGGTACATTAGGAAGAACTGGTCGAAGTGTGCTTTTTCAAACGAACGAATGCTGCCGTAAGGGTGACGCCGGAGATGGATATAGCGGGCGTTGGCAAAGTAGGCTTCGGCCCGTTGCAGGATGTCAAGATCGAGTGCATAGGAAGGCGTTTTATCGATCAGAATCCGCTCGCCCAGGTCGGCTTGTAGCCTGGCGTAGAATTGCTGCACCGTGAGGTTTTGTGCTTCTGCGTCAGTCATATAGGTGGTCGCTTCTTCGAGCGAGCAGCCTTTCATCTCCATGATAGCCCGCAGTGTCCCCTCAAGGAAGGTGCGATTGACGCCGGCGAAGGCGCTTTTCCTCTCTTGCAGCGTCGTAAAGGAGAGCAAATGCAATTCCGGGGGCGCAAAGAGCTGGGGATGACCACTTAGCATAACTCGCAGCAGCGTCGAACCGGAGCGCAGCGGGGAGAGGACAAAGATCGCGGGCGGGTTTTTGGATCCTTGGGGCGCTACCGATGGGGCAGACGGCAGCATTTGCCGGAAGCGCATTACATGGGTGGCATTGACTCTCTCTTGTGGTTGCTCTGGCCTGGTGCTTGCGTCAGCGCCAAGCATGGCCGCCACGGCCGGACCATACTGTTGGTTCAGATAGGCGGCCATTTGGGCTACCGTCGGGGCGCTGAAAAGCGCAGGGATATGCACCATTTCGCCCAGCTGCTTTTGTAACTGGTTGAAGAAGATCACCCCTTGGATCGAGTCGCCGCCCAACGCAAAAAAGTTATCGTGAATCCCCACTTTGTCAACGCGTAACAGCTTGGCCCAATGGGTGGCCAACAACCGTTCAAGTTCATCGCGTGGCGCGACAAAGGGATGCGCCTGCGCACTGCGCACTTGCTGCTGAGTTTCAATGATCTGTAAAATCTGCTGGGGGTCATGCAACTCAGTTGCAATACGCGTGAAGAGCGCACCATTGGCGTGCGGCTTGCTGATGACATGGCTGTCTGCCCGCTGATCAGTGTTCGTTGCAACGCCCGTCTCCGCATCTATCTCCGGGGCTTCGGATTGGTAGCGAATGGCTTGACAGAAGTCGACCGGAAAGCGATAGGTGTAGCCATCTTTTTGCGGAATCTTAAATTGCTCTCCCACCCGTTCCAGAAAGTTGCGCATTGGTTGATTGCTGCGGGTGGGCTTATAGCGCGCCTCCACCCACTGACATTGCCTTGCCTGCGCAATTTCCCCCACCCGCGCCAGCAAGCGGTGTTCGACGCCCAGCCCTAAGACGCGACAACTCATGAGGAAGGTATCGATCTTGAGGGTGTTGCCGGTCACATTGAAGAGGAGCACCCCGACCAAACCATAATCGCCAAAGCGATCTTTGACCTGCGTGACTAAGCAAGTATAGCCTTCGGCCTGGCACAGGTGTTGGATTTCGCTTTCGGAGCGGCGAATGGTGGTGGTGTTAAATTGGTTGGTGCGTTGGGTGAGTTGCGCGACGCGCGGCAGTTGTGCAGGCGTCATTGCTTCAATCTGAATATTGATCGCCAGGTTGTCCAGGAACTCTTGTAAGGTGGGGGCGCGCTCGCGTAACTGCTCACGCTGTGCATTCTGTTGATAAAAGCGTGTGCGCTTTTGGTCTTCAGCGGTCACCTTAAGTCGATCAAAGGCCCACAGATGGGTCAGAAAGGTTGGAATATGGCTGGCCTCTTCAGGAAGTTGCAGCGTGAGCACTTCAGGGCAGTTGGCCTGTACTTCCGCACATTCAACGGGGTTATCATCGAGAAAGATAAAGCTGTCCAGCCCCAAGTCCAGCGTTTTGGCCAGCGCTTTGATATTCTCAGATTTTGGTTGCCAGTTGATCCGCCAAGCCACCAGGTGGTGGCGTTGCAAGCGCATATCGGCGCGCTGCGCAAAGACTTGAAAGACATCCTCTTCACTGTTTTTGCTACAGAGACAGAGCAGATAGCCCTCCGCCGCCTTTTGGATCATAAACTCCTGCAGCGCTAAAAAGGGCGCACTGAGCACAACCCCGGTCGCGCCATCTTCGCCACAAACTCCTTGCCACAAGGTGTTGTCACAATCCAACACAATCACTTTATACGGCGGGCGGCGGAGCGCATAAATTGTGCGCGCGAGTTGGCTGCCCAAAGCCGTAAAGAAAGGCAATGTAAAGGGAATATGGCCTTCTTGGTCTGTTAGCGGATCATAGACCTGCGTGACCGGGTACGTAGCCGCCAGATCGGTCGTCGTGATGACATAGACCCCACTGATAGCCCTGCACTCGGTGACTAAAGCGGCTTCCAATTGCTGCAGGAAGTGCGCTTGTGCGGGATCGTCCGCGGTTTGTGGGGCCGCAGGACAAAGACAGACCAGATAGGGCGTCGCAGTACGCGCGGCCGCCCCATGCAACGCTGCGACCAACTGCTGCGCATTCTGTTCTAACTTCTGATGAAAGCCATCGGCGTCGGGGTCAAAACGCACCCAGTCGCTGGGGCGCACCAAAACGATATTGACACCAGTCTCATTGCGCGCCAAAAGGCTGGTAGGGTCAAGCAGTTGTTGAAAGATTTGGTTATAGGGGGCAAACTCAATTTGGCTTGGCAACCCAAGCTCCTGCATCCAAAAGGCGAGTGCCTCGCGCAACGGCTCGGCCGTAAAATTCGCCGTAATCGCCAGCGTTTGCTTCTGGTCGCGCGCACGGGCGGCGGTGATCTGGGCCTGGAGGGCTGGAGATAGTTGGATTTCACTCAACCGGGTTTGGGGGGACTTTGCCACGGCAACCAAAATCTGTTGGTAGGCATCCATCAAGGCCGTGATGGTGTCAGCCGCAAACAGCTCCGGGTTGTACTCAAGCATGCCTGATACGCCTTGCTCTATGCCAAAGAGCGTTAAAAAGAGATCAAACTCGGTCGAGGTGCGCAGACTATCATCGATAGGCGAGAAAGCAAGGTGATCACCCTTTATCGCCGGCAATGATTGATTCGCAAAGCCAAAGAGAACCTGGAACAAGGGATTGTAGCTTGTACTGCGTTGCGGCTGGGCCACCTCCATGACTTTGCTCAGGGGCACATCTTGGTGGGCGTAGGCGGCCAAAGTCACCTCACGCACGCGTCCCAACAATTCTTGGAAGCTTGGGTCGCCGGATAGGTGCGTGCGCAGGACGATTGGGTAGGCAAAAAAGCCGATGAGTGGTTGGACCTCCGGGTGGATGCGCCCAGAAGTGGGGGAGCCAACCAAGATGTCCTCCTGCCCTGAATAACGGTAAAGCAGGAGTTTAAAGCCTGCCAGCAAGGTCATGAAAAGGGTCGCTTCCGATTCCTTGCTGATCTGCTCGAGTTGATTGCACAGGGCTAAGGGAAGTTTGAAAAAGTAATGGGTGTTTTGGCTGCCACGGATCGCCGGTCGTGGATAATCAGTCGGCAGGTCCAAGAGCGCCGGCGCATGGGCAAGCTGTTGCTGCCAGTAGTCCTGATGTTCCTTGAATCCTTCACTTTGCAGCCACTGCCGCTGCCAACTCGCAAAGTCAGCATACTGAATCGACAACTTGGACAGCGGTGAAGGGGCGCCTGCCTGGAATGCAGTATAAAGTTCCGCCAATTCGTGGATAAAGATGCCCATTGACGCACCGTCCGTAATGATGTGGTGCATCACCAGCAGCAGCACATGCGCTAGTGGCTGGACTTGGATGAGCTTAAAACGCCACAACGGTCCTTCGACGAGATCAAAGGGCTGTAACGCTTCCTCGCTTGCTATTTTCAAGATGGCTGCCTCGGTTTCGACCCCATCGGCGATGGTCACCATCGGCAGCGTGACAGGCAAAGCTGGCGCAATCAACTGAATGGGTTGATCGTCCACAATCGGAAAGCTTGTGCGCAGGGTTTCATGCCGCTTGACGATTGATTGGAGACTGTGCTGCAATGCCGCAACATCAAGTGACCCCGTAAGCCGAATCGCTTGCACCAGATGATGCGCCGCTTGGTCGGGTGCCAACTGCGCCGCAGCCCACAAACGCGCCTGTTCAAGCGAAAGTGGCAGCTCCCCTGCCCGTGGGACGGCGACGAGCGGGATCGTGTTGGTGTGGCTGCGGCATAGTTTGGTCAGAATCTCATGCTTATGGCTCACTAGCAAAGTGCGTAATTCGGGGGTCAAGGCGCCTTTGGGCGCACGCACCTGCAGATCGTTGTTGTCGACCCACAATTTCACCCCGCGCTGTGACAGCTCTGATATGACTTCCAATAAGGTCATAGGGTAAATTCTTCCATTTCTTCATCAAATTCAGTCGCAAGAGGTTCTTGCTCGAGCAGCGCACCCCAGATGATCTGTTCAAGCACCAATTCGGCCAACTGGGCGATGGTGCTGCCCTCAATGAGTTTCTCGACTGGTATATCCACATCAAAATCTTTCTTAAACTGGTTCCTCAGTTCAATCGCCATCAGCGAATCGAGCCCGACCTGGTTGAGTGAATCGTGTGCATTGAGTTGCGTGGCCCTAAGCCCCAAGACCTGCGCGCTTCGTTTTTGAATTTCCTCAATAACAAAACTTAGCCGTTGGGTTGCAGGCAGATCTTCGAGTCGATCACGCAAGCAACCAGCGTCGGGCAGCGTTGTCTCTGCCTGGCGCGCCAGGTTAGCAAGGAAGGGGGGCACACCACCCGTTGGGAATAAAGCCAGTAGTTTTGCCCAGTTGGCGCGCAACACGCCCACCTGGCCACCCGCGCCCAACAGCCCAGCCAACAGCCGTATCCCGCGTTTCGGCGGAATCATCCCCATCCCTGTAAAATCACGTTGGGCGGCCATGCCGACCTCGGCCCAGGGGCCCCAGTTAATGCTCAGGGCCGGTAAGCCCTGGGCGCGGCGATAGTGTGCTAGCCCATCCAGAAAGGCATTGCCTGCGGCATAGTTGCCCTGGCCAGGAGCGCCCAACAAGGCGGCGACCGAGGAGAAACAGACAAAGAAGTCGAGCGCCAACGTCTGCGTCTGGCTGTGCAAATGCCACGCTCCCTGCACTTTCGGCGCCAGCACCTGCGCAAAGCGAGCGCTGGTTTGGCTGCGCAACAACCCATCATCGAGCACGCCCGCCGCATGAATGACGCCGCGCAAGGGCAAGGTGGCGGCGGTGACCATACGCGCCACATCGGCGGCGTCGGCCACATCGCCTTGGATGACTTGGAGCTGCACACCGGTTGCCGCGAGCGCCCTGACCACCTCTTCTTTGCCTGCGGCCCCGCGCCGCCCAGCGAGGATGATTTCACCGGCCCCCTCGGCGGCCAACCATTCTGCCACTTGCAGCCCCAAGCCCCCCAAGCCCCCCGTGATCAGGTAGCTGCCATCGGCGCGGATGGGCATGGATTGGCGATCCTGGTCGGTTGGCGGGCCGCCTGACACGGCGTCGAACGCCGCCTGCAAGGCTGGATTCCGGCGCGGCGCCAAACGGGCTACATAACGTACGCCTTGGCGGTAGGCCAACTGATTCTCTTGATCCGGGGCTTGCAACTCGGCAAGCAGCGCCGATACGGGGTTCTCTGCCTGTGAAGGGTCAAGGTCAAGCCGCACACAATGCAGTTCCGGATGCTCTTGGGCAATCACCCCACCCAGTCCCCAGAGCATCCCCTGTACAAATAAAGGCGCTTGTCCAGTGGCGGCTGCCAGCTCTTGCCCCGTAGTCAGCGCGCCTTGGGTCACGACCCACAAGTGTGTGGACAAGTTCATTGCGGCGCAAGACTGCACCAAATGGAGTAGACCGTCGCAGAGCAGCGTCTGGGTCTGCCCCGACGCGACGCTGGTGCACAGAGTTTCCGTCGCCTCATGGGCAACATCTAGGCTCCACAAATAGACGATGCCACGATAAGCGCGCCCACGGTTGCCAGCCGTTCCCGCCGGTAGCGTCTCCAGGAGGAGTCTTTGCAAATCTTCTTGCTGGCTGGGGCAGACGCGCTCCGCCCCGGCTATGGGCTGATAGCTGTCACCCGGATAGACAAGGATGCAGTGCTCACCTGCGGTCTGCAGCCGTTCAGCCAGCGCCGTGGCGACGCCGCCCTTGTCGGCAAAGAGTAACCATGGGCCTTCTCCTGGGCCTTCTCCTGGGGCTTGGAGATCTGGTTGATTGGGGGAGGCTTCCCAAGCCACTTCATAAAGCCACTGCGACTCGGCGCTCTCAGCATAAGAGGTGAGCGTGTCGAGCACCTTGCGGTTTAGGTCCATGAGTTCAGCGGCGGGCAGCTCACTTTTGCGGCCGGTCAGCAGTACATAGCTGGCCAATCCCTGGCGAAAGAGTTGTCCCAAGCGGTCGTAAGAATGAAGGGCTGCGCTGATATCCTGATTCTGCTGTGGCTGCATCAGTTCGGCTAAGGTTTTATCAAAATCCGGGTCGTAGAGGTAATTGGCTACTTCTTGACTGATATCAATCCCGTGGCTCAGCACAAAGTGATGTTGCGAGAGCAGCGCAACCCACTCCTCCTTGGTGATAAAGTAGGATGAGGTTGCCTCGTGTTCGATGGCAAAGCTGGCATTGGAAATAAAGTCAGCCAGCACTAAATATCCGTTGGCCGTGGTATGGTTGGCCAGGTTGGCGAAGAGCGCCGCCTTATCTTTGATGTGATGGGCGACTTCAAAGCCAAAGACGAGATCGTATTGATCGGGGAATGGGTCCCTGGCGCTATCTCGGTTGAAAACTTGAACCCGCGCTTGCAAGCCGCCCATTGCTACTTTCTGGACGGCGACTTGGGCTTGCTCACTGGAGATGGTGTAGCCACAAAGTTCAAGGTGATCATAGCGCGCCGCGAGGGCAATTAGATCCGATCCATAGCCACAACCAAAATCTAACACCTTGCGACAGGCTGCGAAATCGACTTCGGCGAAAAGCATTTGGCGCATTTCTTCTTGGGCTAGCTTACTCAACGCAGTGAAGGAGCGATACCTGTGCGCCTTGGTTTGCGTGCGCAACCAGGAAAATCCTGGGACAACTTCCGCAAATGGGCCAAAGGTTAAGAAGGTCTGCTCGAATGGCTCAGACGGTTCGTTGGCGTCCTCTAAACTCTCCTGGGCCAACGCGTTGTAGTAGTTAAATACGGTGTCACTCTGGGTGGTGCTGGACGCTTGGTGCTGTTTTACCAAGCGATCGAGCAGCTTCGGCATCAGTTCCCGTTCAGCAGCCGAAAACCCATCGCCCAGCGCAAGCTGCTCGGCTAGTTGCTGGACCGCGCCTTGGTTTAGCAGGGAAACAATCGGGCTGAGCGGTACAGGCTGGGCTGCCGGTGTGTGATGCTCGGCTGAAACCCAGTAGCGCTCGCGCTGGAAGGGGTAGGTGGGGAGTGCGACGCGGCGACGCGGGTAATCGCGGTCAAACCCTAGCCAATCGACTGCCGCACCCAGCCCATACAACGCCCCCAAGGTGGTGAGCAACTGCTCCCACTCGGGGCCAGGACGCAGGCTGGGCAACCAGTGGCCGTAGTCGGCCGGCAAGTGCTGACGCCCCATGCCCAGCAACACCGCTTTGGGACCGACTTCGACAAAGACGGCGCAACCTTGGGCGTGCAAGGTGGACATGCAATCGGCAAAGCGCACCGGCTGGCGGATCTGCTGCGTCCAGTAGTCGGCCGTGGTGATTTCCGCACCCGCCACCTGCCCCGTCACATTCGCAATGAGCGGGAGTTGAGGCGGCTTGAAGCGGATGGACTGGGCGACAGTGCGGAAGTCAGCCAGCATCGGCTCCATCAGTGCTGAGTGGAAGGCATGGGAGACGGTAAGTTGGGTGGTTTTGACACCTTGTTGCTGCAAGGTCGCCACCACCGCCTGCATAGCCGTTCGTTCGCCGGAGAGCACCACATTCGTCGGACCATTGATGGCCGCCAAGGCGAGCGCTTGCCCATAGGGTGCAATCACTTCTTGACAGAAGGCTTCATCGGCGGCCACAGCCACCATCGCCCCATTCGGCGGCAGGGCTTGCATCAAGCGTCCGCGTTCGGCGATCAAGCGCAGCCCCTCTTCGAGTGTGAAGACGCCGGCCACACAGGCCGCCACATATTCGCCCACGCTGTGGCCACAGACAAAGCTCGGCGTGATGCCCCAGGACCGCCAGAGTTCGGCCAACGCATATTCGAGGGCAAAGAGCGCCGGCTGGGTGTAGGCCGTTTCATCCAGGAGACTTGAGGCCGACAACAGAAGATTCCCATCTATGCCTTCCGTCTCTCGTCTCCGGGGAGCCCACTGGGCCCCCGTCTCCCGTCTCCCGTCTCCCGCCTCCGGGGAGCCCACTGGGCCCCCGTCTCCCATCTCCGGATAAAGAATGCCCAGCAGTGAGCGACCCAGCTCTTTGTGCAGAAGGGCGTCACAGCGGTCGATGACCTGGCGGAAGGTGGGTTGGCTGGCATAGAGCGCACGCCCCATGTTGACATACTGCGCCCCTTGGCCGGTAAAGAGAAAGGCGATTTTTGGCGCTGCTTGGTGCGGCGCATGGATGCTTTGGCTTACGCCCATCGGCCTTTGTCCGGCCTGAAACGCGGCCAGCTTTTCCGTGAGATCTGCGCTTGAGTTGGCGACGACGCTCACTTGATGAGAGAAACGCGCACGTCTGGTATTGGCCGTAAAACAGATGTTGGCCAACGCCGCTTCCGGCTGACTTTGCAGATACGCAACATAGTGCGCGGCCAACGCCTGCAAGGCTGGTTCGGTTTTGGCGCTCAGGGTGAGGATATGCCACGGGCGCACAGCCGCCGGTTCGACCTCATCCTCCGGCGTCGGGGCTTCTTCGAGGATCATGTGTACATTCGTACCGCTGAAGCCGAAAGCGCTAATGCCCGCACGCCGCTTTTGCTCACCTCTTGGCCAAGGGACCGGCGCGGTCGGGATCAGCGCAGGCAGTTCCTGCCAGGGGATCTTCGGGTTTAGCTGTTTAAAATGCAGATGAGGGGGTATCAGATCGTGCTGTAGGGAGAGCACTACCTTGATCAACCCGGCAATCCCAGCGGCGGCTTCCAAATGACCGATATTTGTCTTTACCGAACTGATCCAGGGCGGCTCTTTGGCATTTACCCCAAAGATGGCTTGCAAAGCGCCAATCTCAATCGGATCGCCTAACGCGGTGCCCGTACCGTGGGCTTCGATATAGTGAATGTCGCTGGGAGCGAGCGCGCCTCTGGTTAACGCCTGGCGAATGAGCGCTTGCTGGGATAACCCATTCGGCGCGGTCAAGCCACTACTGCGTCCATCTTGGTTGACCGCTGAGCTACGAATGAGGGCTAAAATCTGATCGCCGGCAGCGGTGGCGTCACTGAGCCGTTTCAGGACGATCATGCCACACCCTTCCCCGCGGACATAGCCGTCCGCCGCCGCGTCAAAGGTCTTACAATGACCATCGGGCGCTAGCATCCGGGCCTGGCAGACATTGACTGTGAACTCTGGTGTTAACAGTAGATTGACGCCGCCGGCCAGGGCGAGATCGCATTCACGGTTACGCAAGCTTTGGCAAGCGAGGTGAACGGCTAATAAAGAGGAGGAACAGGCTGTATCCACCACCAGACAGGGGCCGGTTAAGCCGAAGGTGTAGGAGATGCGTCCGGCGGCAACACTATTGGCATTCCCTGTGCCAAAATGCGCCGCAATCTCTGGGTTCGACTGAGCGAGGAGTTGCCCATACTCATTGCTATACATGCCGACAAAGACACCGGTTTGGCTACCAAACAAGGTATCAGGCACGAGATTGGCATTTTCCAAGGCTTCCCAACAGACTTCCAGCAACAAGCGCTGTTGCGGATCGATCGCGAGCGCCTCGCGCGGTGAGATGCCAAAGAAGAGGGGGTCAAATTCCGTTACTTCATCTAGGAAAGCACCTTGGCGCGTATACATTTTGCCCGGCGCGCCTGGCTCAGGATCATAATAGGCATCAATATCCCAGCGACTGGCCGGCACCTCACACACAGCATCGCCGCCGTTTTTTAACAACTCCCAGAAAGCCTCCGGCTGGTTGGCGCCGCCTGGAAAGCGACAGCCGAGACCTATGATCGCGATCGGTTCGTTCTGTCGGCGCTTATGTTCATCCAGCGTAGCCTGCAACGTCGCCAGCTTTTTAGAAGCTTCCTGCATCAGATTGGCGTAATATTTTTCTTGACTCATTGCTCATCAATCCATTTTGATCTGTTGTTCGAGTTGACGTGCCATTTGTGCTAAGAAGCCTGCGAAATCCTGCTCTTCATTTGCGCCCTGCGCCTCACCTACGCCCACGTCCAATACATCTTCCTCATCTGTGCTTTGCTGCTCAAAAGACAAAACTGGCGCAAAAACATTGCCAATCAGATAATCGAGCAGAGCTTCCAAGGTGGGATAGTCAAAGACAAGGGTTGAAGGGAGCGATAACGCCAAACTGGCATCCAGGCGATTCTTGAGTTCAATTGCCATGAGCGAATCTAGCCCCAAATCCAGAAAGCCGCGGCGTAGGTCTATCTGTTCGGGGGTGGCCAACCGCAACACCCCCGCCAGTTCGCTGCGTAGATGCTGAATCAGCAAGGTGCGGCGCTCTGGAGGCGGTGTTTCCGCAAGCAATTGCCGAAAGGCCGAGGATTGGGTATTTTGAGCGCGCGGCGCCAATGTGGCAAAGAATGGACGCGTGGCACTGGGGCCAAACGCTTGCCCAAACTGCGCCCAATCCATTGGCAGCACACCGACCTGGCTGTGTTCCTGTCTGAGCAATTTGGCCAGCACTTGTATCCCAGCCGCAGGCGTAATGCTGCCCAAGCCCCCCCTGCTCCACCCTTCCTGCTGACTTAAAGCGGCGGCCATGCCGACTTCGGCCCAGGGGCCCCAGTTAATGCTCAGGGCGGGTAAGCCCTGGGCGCGACGATAGTGTGCTAGCCCATCCAGAAAGGCATTGCCTGCGGCATAGTTGCCCTGGCCAGGAGCGCCCAACAAGGCGGCGACCGAGGAGAAACAGACAAAGAAGTCGAGCGCCAACGTCTGCGTCTGGCTGTGCAAATGCCACGCTCCCTGCACTTTCGGCGCCAGCACCTGCGCAAAGCGAGCGCTGGTTTGGCCGCGCAACAACCCATCATTGAGCACGCCCGCCGCATGAATGACGCCGCGCAAGGGCAAGGTGGCGGCGCCGACCATGCGCGCCACATCGGCGGCGTTGGCCACATCGCCTTGGATGACCTGGACCTGCACACCGGTTGCCGCGAGCGCCTGGATCACTGCTTCTTTGCCTGCGGCCCCGCGCCGCCCAGCGAGGATGATTTCACCGGCCCCCTCAGCGGCCAACCATTCTGCCACTTGCAGCCCCAAGCCCCCCAAGCCCCCCGTGATCAGGTAGCTGCCATCTCGGCGGATAAGCTTTGGTGGATTGCTATCATCGGATGCGCACCCATTGGCGTTTGCTGGTAATGTTGGTTCGGCGAGAGACTTGAGCCGCGCCACATAACGACTACCGCCCCGATAGGCCACCTGATCCTCTTGGCCCAGCTGCTGGAGTTCCTGCCAGAGCGCTACGCTTTGCGCGTCAAGCTCGTCCGCGTGATCTAAATCTAGGCAAACCACCTGAAGCTCAGGGTGCTCTGTTGCAATCACGCGGCCTAGGCCCCACAATGCCGCGCCGGCGACGTGGGTGAGGGGCGAATCGGTGACCGCCTGCGCCCCCCGCGTGACCACCCACAACCGGGGCGTAAGCGCCTGCTTGGTCAGCGTCTGCACCAGATACAGCAGCCGATCTGTGCCGAGCAAAGGCGCATCAGGCAACTCATCGCCGGCGAATGAACTCTTCAGCCCTCCCAGGTAGAGGACGCCCTGAACAGGCTGGGCCACGGCGGCAAGCAACTCATCAAGGCGCGATTGCAGCTCTGCTCCATCCCTAGGGTAGAGTACTTCACAGGCAGCGCCGGCGGCGGTCAGACGCGCCGCAATCTTTTGGGCAATAGGGCTTTCTGTGTGTGCGCTGCTTGGCGGTGGCTCGGCTACAATGAGCCAGTAACCATGCTGTGCTGGGATAGTTTCCGCTGCCAGCTGCGGCGGTTGTAGTTGCCAGTCGACGGTGTATAACCACTTCTCCTCATCCGTGGCCTGGTGACGGCGCAAGGCAGCCGGCGTGACAGCTTGCAGCAGCAGTTCTTCGATTTCAGCCAGCGGGGCGCCATTCTCATCAAACAGATGGAGGGAAGCGGTCAGCCGGTTTTGCGCGCCAGGCGCGGTTGCCGCCTGAATTTGCACGTGACACCAGAGACTCTCCCAGCCGGTGGTGGTTGGGGCAAACAGCGTGAGGCGTTGACAGCCAACGGGCAGATAGCTCTTGGGTTCGCCGTCTTGCAAGCTTTCACGCGCCAGCGCTGCCCCCAACATTTGGAAACAGCCATCGAGCAAGATGGGATGTAGCTGATAATCGCCAACCTCTTGGCGCACTGCTGCGGGCAATTTGAGATGGGCTAAGGCGGCTCCGTCCTGTGCCCACAATTGGTCAATCGCTTGGAAGCTGGCCCCATAGTCCAAGCCGCCCCCATGAAATTGCTGATAGTAGTCACAAACGGAACGTTCTTCTGTAAAGAGGCTCTGCAACAGATCCAAGCTGCTGATGGGCGTCTTACGCTCACTCGCCGCCACCTCGCCTTGGGCATGGCGGATCCAGGCGGACGTGGGTGAGGTCTCATCGGCATTTTGTGTAAAAATCGCAAAGGTGTAGCGTTGCGTCCCGTCTGGGGTCAAAAGCACTTGTAGCGTCGTTGGCGCTTCATCCTCCGGCAAGACCAGCGCCTGTTGGAACGAGACATTGCTCAGCGCCAATGTCTGTGCTGGGAAGAGCGTCCTGCCCGCCGCCAGCCCCAACTCTAGATATGCTGCGGCGGGCAGGAGCACTTGTCCAAAGACGCGATGATCGGCCAGATAGGCCGGTTGTGTGGCCTGGAGTTCGGCCTCGAATAAAAGCTCCTGTTGCCGGAGGGCGGCGCTTGCTACGCGTTGCCCCAGCAAGGGATGCCCACCCGCCGCTTGTCTACGCGACTGGAACGAGACAGGTGGGCGCACAGGGGACCGCGCCACCCAGTAGCGCTCGCGCTGGAAGGGGTAGGTGGGGAGTGCGACGCGGCGACGCGGGTAATCGCGGTCAAACCCTAGCCAATCGACTGCCGCACCCAGCCCATACAACGCCCCCAAGGTGGTGAGCAACTGCTCCCACTCGGGGCCAGGACGCAGGCTGGGCAACCAGTGGCCGTAGTCGGCCGGCAAGTGCTGACGCCCCATGCCCAGCAACACCGCTTTGGGACCGACTTCGACAAAGACGGCGCAACCTTGGGCGTGCAAGGTGGACATGCAATCGGCAAAGCGCACCGGCTGGCGGATCTGCTGCGTCCAGTAGTCGGCCGTGGTGATTTCCGCACCCGCCACCTGCCCCGTCACATTCGCAATGAGCGGGAGTTGAGGCGGCTTGAAGCGGATGGACTGGGCGACAGTGCGGAAGTCAGCCAGCATCGGCTCCATCAGTGCTGAGTGGAAGGCATGGGAGACGGTAAGTTGGGTGGTTTTGACACCTTGTTGCTGCAAGGTCGCCACCACCGCCTGCATAGCCGTTCGTTCGCCGGAGAGCACCACATTCGTCGGACCATTGATGGCCGCCAAGGCGAGCGCTTGCCCATAGGGTGCAATCACTTCTTGACAGAAGGCTTCATCGGCGGCCACAGCCACCATCGCCCCATTCGGCGGCAGGGCTTGCATCAAGCGTCCGCGTTCGGCGATCAAGCGCAGCCCCTCTTCGAGTGTGAAGACGCCGGCCACACAGGCCGCCACATATTCGCCCACGCTGTGGCCACAGACAAAGCTCGGCGTGATGCCCCAGGACCGCCAGAGTTCGGCCAACGCATATTCGAGGGCAAAGAGCGCCGGCTGGGTGTAGGCGGTTTCATCCAGGAGACTTGAGGCCGACAACGGAAGATTCCCATCTATGCCTTCCGTCTCTCGTCTCCGGGGAGCCCACTGGGCCCCCGTCTCCCGTCTCCCATCTTCCGCCTCCGGGGAGCCCACTGGGCCCCCGTCTCCCATCTCCGGATAAAGAATGCCCAGCAGTGAGCGACCCAGCTCTTTGTGCAGAAGGGCGTCACAGCGGTCGATGACCTGGCGAAAGGTGGGTTGGCTAGCATAGAGCGCACGCCCCATGTTGACATACTGCGCCCCTTGGCCGGTAAAGAGAAAGGCGATTTTCGGCGCTGCTTGGTGCGGCGCATGGATGCTTTGGCTTACGCCCAACGGCCTTTGTCCTTCCTGCCACGCGGTGAGCTTCTCAACGCCCGCGGCTGCAGATTCAGCCACCACCGTAAGCCGATGGGCGAAATGGGCGCGTCCACTGTTCGCCGTAAAGCAAATATCGGCCCAGGACAGCGCCGGGTGGGCGTTGATATGCGCTGCATAGCGCCCTGCCAAGGCTTGTAAAGCCGCTTCACTTTTGGCCGAAAGCGCCAACAGCTGCAGTGGTCGTTCATCGCCAATCGGCGCCGTGGTTGGCGCTGGGGCTTCTTCTAAGATGATGTGGGCGTTGATGCCCGAAAGCCCAAAGGAGCTTACCCCGGCGAGCCGTTTTTTCTCTTGCGGAGACGCCATCGCGGACGGCCAAGGCGTCACGGCTGTAGGCACCACCAGCGGCAGGCGCGCCCAAGGCAAGCGTGGATTGGGATTGTTAAAATGGAGGTTGGGCGGGATGGCTTGGTGTTGCAGGGAAAGGATCACTTTGATCAGCCCCGCCACGCCGGCCGTGGCTTCGAGATGGCCGATATTGGTCTTCACCGAGCCAACCAAGAGCGGCGTCGTGCGGTCTTGCCCCATAACCGCCTCTAGCGCAAAGAGTTCAATCGGGTCACCCAATGCGGTGCCGGTGCCATGCGCTTCGACATAGCTTATGTCTTGTGGCTGCACCTCAGCAGCCGCCAGCGCCCGCCGCAGCACGCTCTCTTGGGCTGGCCCATTGGGCACCGTGAGGCCCCCACTCGCACCGTCATGGCCCACCGCCGAGCCACGAATCACGGCCCGGATGGCATCGCCGTCGGCTAACGCTGCGGAGAGCCGTTTGAGCACCAAGACACCACAGCCCTCGCCACGGCTATAGCCATTGGCCGCCGCGTCAAAGGTTTTACAGCGACCATCCGGCGCCAGGGCGCGCATTTGAGAGAGCATACAAAAGCTGCCAGGGTCAAAGATGAGATTGACGCCGCCGGCCAGGGCGAGATCACATTCCCCCATACGCAGCGCTTGACATGCCAGGTGCGTCGCAACCAACGACGAAGAACAGGCGGTGGTGACGGTCATGCTCGGCCCTTGCAGTCCCAGAATATACGAGAGCCGCCCCACCAGAAAGCTAAAATCGCTGCCGGTGCCTACATAATAGTCGACCTCTGCGGGGGGCAGGTCATCGAACAAGGACATATAGTCGTTGTTCATCATACCCATATAGACGCCAGTCAGACTATCCAGCAAGCTATCGGGGGCGATGCCGGCATCCTCAAGCGCCTCCCAACTGACTTCGAGCAACATCCGCTGCTGTGGATCAAGACTCACCGCTTCGCGCGGCGAAATTTTGAAAAAATCCGCATCAAACCCGTCAACCGACTCGATGAAGCCGCCGTGGCGCACGTACATTTTGCCTGGCGTCCCCGGTTCTGGATCGTAATAGGCCGCCATATCCCAACGCTGGGCGGGGATTTCCCCGATCGCGTCCACCCCATCGCGCAGCAGTTCCCAAAAGGCAGCGAGATTCTGGGCTTGTGGAAAACGGCCACTCATGCCGATAATGGCAATCGGCTCACTGAAACGTTCAAAACGCTTGAGCTTGCCCTTCAATTCCCGCAGTTCAAGGAGGGCCTTGCCCATGAGGGCCTTATTATCGTTCTGACTTGCGTTACTCATTGCTCTTCCTTCAGCGCTAAAAGTTCTTCGGCCAACAGGGCGGCGATCTCATCTTCGGAAAGCGCTTCTAACATCTCTTCGTCAAACGCTTCCGCCTGTATCTCGTCGGGCGCGGCTGCTGTGAAAAGCGTCGCCGGCAGCACATTGCTGATGAGATAATCGGTCAGCGCCTCGAGCGATGGATAGTCAAAAATCAAGGTTGGACGGAGGGAGCAGGCCAAACTCATCTCGAGGCGCTTGGTCAACTCCACCGCCATTAGCGAATCGAGACCTATATCAAATAAGCCGGCGCGCGGCTCAATGGCGGTGGCGTCAACCAGACCTAAGACTTGCCCCAAGGTCGCGCGCAGATGGTTCATCAGCAGTTCGCGCCGTTCATGGAGCGCTTGCTGCTCTAAGCGCTGTAGAAATTCGGATTGTTGGGGGATTAACTCCGCTGGTTGACCGGAGTCATCCAAGAAGGACAATTCAGCATTGGGGGCCAGGAAGCCACCCCAGCCAGCTGGTAAGACCCCCACCTGACCTTTGACGGACAACAGTTGCCCCAAAATTTGCATCCCGCGCGGTGGCGGAATCATCCCGACTTCGCGGAAACTGCGCCCTAACCGTGCGGCCATGCCGGTCTCAGCCCAAGGTCCCCAATTGACGGTCAACATGGGCAAGCCGTGCGCCGTGCGATAATGGGCCAATGCATCCATAAAGGCGTTGGCGGCGGCATAATTGCCCTGGCCGGGTATGCCAAGCAACGAGGACATGGAAGAGAAGCAGACAAAAAAGTCGAGCGGCATGGCTTGGGTCAGGGTATGGAGATTCCAGGTCCCTTGCACTTTGGGCGTGAAGACCGTCTGAAAGCGCGCCCAGCTTTGCTTGAGCAACATGCCATCATCTAACCGACCTGCGCAGTGGATAATGCCGCGCAAAGGGTGTTCCGGCGCAATCGCATCCAATACTTGCGCCATCTGCTCACGCTGGGCAACATCGGCCTGTTGGATCACGACGTGCGCCAGTTGTGCCAGTTCGGCGAGCTTCTGTCGCGTGGCTTCATCGCGCGGTTCACTCACCCCTACCAGGAGCAGATGTTGCGCACCGCGTTCGATCATCCAGCGCGCCGTGAGCAAGCCCAATCCCCCCCAGCCGCCAGTAATGAGATAACTGCTCCGATGATCAAAGCGCGGATCAGCCCCCAACTCGCCCGTAAAGGATTCCGCCTGAGCCACCAAGCGCTTGCCCTCAGCAAATGCAATTTGATTTTCTATGCGCGCCGGGTTGGGAAGGCGTCCCAGTTCTGCAAAGAGTGTAGCGGCTGGCGTCGGATCGAACGCATCCAAGTCGATCAGCTTGCAGTTGAGTTCGGGATGTTCGCGGGCAATGACCCGCCCCATGCCCCACAGCGGAGCTTGGGCAAAGTTCGGACCCTCCTGCGTTTGTGTTCCTTGCGTCACCAGCCATAAGGCCGGCAGCGCGGCCTTTTCATAGGCCGCAATCAAAGTCTGCACAAGCGGAAGCACCGTGCCACAGCCCCTTTGCGCGGCATTTTCAACCTCTGCCAGGCTCTGCGGAGGGCGGCTATCTAAGCTCCAACAGTGAACAACCCCATGCCAAGGGGTGTGGCACAGTTGTTCGTAGGCCGCGGCTAGGGTGGGGTTAATATGAATGGTTTCAATCCCTGCCGGATCTTCGCCGGTGGCGCCATCCTCGGGGAAGACCAACAGTGGCAGATCGCCTGCTGCTTGCAAGCGTTCCGCCACCTGCTGCCCAACACCACTGGCGTCCGCAAAAATCAACCACCGGCGGCCATCTGCCATGCTGCGCTTGCCCAGTTGCGTCGGCTCAGGATTGGCCTGCGCCACAAGTACAGCCTGGGCGATGGCAGGATGTTGCAGCGCCGCCACCGCCGCAAAGCCCATGCGTTGCAAGAATGTTTCCCACTGGGCAGCCGAGAGAAGCGGTGATGCAGCGCGCAGATCGCGGTCAGTAAAGCTCCACCATTCTTTGGTTAAGCCAATCGTCAAATCCATCCAAAAGAGCGGTGCGGTTTGCTCAATCATCAGCAACAGTCCGCCGGGCGCCAACAAGTGCTGCACATGGGTGAGCGTATGTTGCAAATCGCGGGTGGCGTGCAAGACATTGGCCGCGATGACCAGATCATATTGGTGCAAGGGAAAGCCTTGTGCATCTGGCGCTTGTTCAATATCCAACACTTGATAATCAATCGTCACCCCTGCCGGCAGCGTGACATTGTGGAGGGTCTGTTGCGCCGCGCTGAGCACCAACGACGAGACATCGGTAAAGTGATAGTGCGCCTGATAGCCGGCGAGCGTCGGCAGCAGGTAAGCGGCAGTCGTGCCCGTCCCTGCGCCAATCTCTAGGATCCGCAGTTGGCGGCTTTGAGGCAGACGCGCTAAAGCGACGGTCATCGCTTGCTGCACCCAATGATGCATGATCTGCACATCGGCGGATGCCTGGTAAACACCGGCGAGGCTGACTTCCCGATCGGTGAAGAGTAAGGGATAGGGATCCGCTTCGCCGCGCAGCAGCTTGGGAAGACGAGTTCCACACCGTTCCAGCAGCCTCAAAATGACCTTGGCGCCGGGATATTGCGCCAATAAGGCGTTTTGCCACCCTTCGACAGACGCAGGGGACTGCTCTTGGGGCGCGCCATCATGCAAGGGTGCATCTTGCAGCGCAAGGAGTAACCGCGCCAGCAGTTGCTCGTGTTGCGGCGCCACACCGAGCGCCGCAGCGATTTGGTGTGTGGGCGCGGCGTTTGGCCATTGATGCAATCCCATTTGGTGCAGCGCCTGTTGAATGTAGGCCCTACTGAGCGCTTCAAACTGCGCCACTTCGGCGGAGGGGGCTTGGAACTGTGGTGCACAGGCTAACCACTCATTGACGCCCGCTTTGATCTCATCGACGGTCAAGAACGCAGCCGTCACTGGGGTGCATTCGGCTTCGCGCCAGGCCAGTTGATAGAGCCACTTTTCCCAGGGACGGACATTGAGCGCTGCGCGCGAGGCTTTGCGCACTTCAAACCCTGTAATTTCCGCCACCAGTTGCCCTTGCCCATCCGCCAGTTGAATATCGACAACGGGTTTCTCAAGCCCTGGGCGCAGGCGGGCATAACACCACAGCGTGCCCTCAGGGTGTGTGCGCGGCGCGTGCAAGCTGGCGCCCAGCTTTACGGGCGGGTAAAAGCGCATCTGCTCGATACTGAAGGGAATAAAGGTTTCATCGCCACCAGCGCTGGGTAAGACTAAGCCTGCCAAAAGCTGGAAGCACGAATCAATCAGCCCCGGATGGAGCTGATAGCCTGCCAAACTTAATCCCGCCGGCGGCGTCATCTGTCCCAGCACTTCCCCTTCACCCTGCCACACCTGTTGGATCCACCGGAAACTAGGCCCTAGTTGGATTTGACGTGCACCGATTGTCTGATAAATCTCGTCTCCTGGGATTTCCTGCGGGCAACGCGCCTGCACCTCTGTCACTGCGAGCCAACCACGCCCCTGTCCTGCGGGGCGGCGCGCAAGCGCGCCGGTGGCGTGTAGACTAACTGGCGCCTCCTCTGCTGCGCTCCCTGGCTCATCCCGGTTTGTTGCTACCGGCTGTGCGGGAAAACTAACCACTTTAAACGTGCGTTTGTTTGCTTCGCTGGTGATGATCGCCTGTACAGTCCGTTTTTCCTCGTCGGGCAGGACAAGCGCTTGGGGGAAAAGAATGTCTTCCAATTGATATTGTGGATTGAGCGTGTCAACCACCCCCAGAAGCAGCGCCAGATGACAGGCCCCGGGCGCCACCACCGCGTCGAAGATTTGATGATCGCGCAGATAGGGCAGCGCTTCCGTGTTAAACGGCGTCTCAAACAAAGTTGTTTTGAGCAATGGGGCAGTCACCTGCTTGCCAAGCAGTGGATGCAAGCGCGGTTCTGCAGGCGTAGAAGCGGCCGCGCTTGGGGGCGCAACGCGGTGCGTCTGCCGTTGCCACGGGTAGGTGGGTAAGGATACGCGCCGCGCCGTAGCCCCTGGATAGACGCCGGCCCAATCGATGGGGACACCGTTGACCCACAGGGCGCCCAACGTGGTTAAGATCTGTTGCCATTCAGCCTGTGGCCGCAATGAGGGCAGCCATTGTAGCGGGGCATCCGGCAGGCACTCACGCCCCATGCTAAGTAGTGTGGGTTTCGGACCCACTTCCACAAACAGTTCGCTGCCCAGCACCGCATGGAGGGTCGTCATCCCAGCGGCAAAGCGGACTGGTTCCACCACATGGCGCACCCAATAGTCGGGCGAAGCCGCCGCGCTGCGTTCCAAACGGCCCGTGAGATTAGAGACGAAAGCGATTTTGGGCTCGGTGTAGGTGATCTGACGTGCGATCTGCTCAAAATCGCGCAGCATCGGCGCCATTAAAGGGGAATGGAAGGCATGGGAAACCGTGAGTTTGCGCGTTTTAATTCCCTTTTCGGCCAACATTCCCACCACACGCTCGATCACCGCGCAGTGCCCAGAGATGACCACATTGCGCGGGCCATTAATCGCCGCAATCGTCGCCTCACGCGCATAAGGAGCCAAGATCGCACGTACCTGCGCCTCATCGGCAAAGACTGCGACCATTTCACCAATGGGCGGTAACTGTTGCATCAGCCGCCCCCGGTGGGCGATTAACTTTAAGCCATCTTCCAAGCTAAAGATCCCTGCCACACAGGCAGCCACGTATTCACCGACACTATGGCCCATGACCGCATCGGGGCGAATGCCCCACGCATGCCACAGCTCAGCCAACGCATATTCGAGCGCAAATAAGGCCGGCTGGGTGTAGCCCGTCTGATCAATTTTGGATACTTCGGCTCCGCTCAGTACAGGGTTTGGATTCTGAATTTTGGCTTGATTGTCCCGCAACCCATCTCCCGTCCCCCTACTCCCTACTCCCGTCTCCCTACTCCCTACTCCCGTCTCCCGTCTCCCGTCCCCCGTCTCCCCCCCAGGATAGAGAATGGAAAGCAGACTCTCTTCCAGCTCGGCGGCTAATATCTCATTGCAACGTTCTAACGCGCGGCGAAAAACCGGTTGTGTTTCATAGAGGGTGCGGCCCATATCGACATATTGTGAGCCTTGGCCGGTAAAGAGAAACGCGAGCTTAGGCTGGGCTTTGCCGGCCGGAAGCTGGCCATAGATCCCAGTTGCCCCGGCCGCGGCAAAGGTGGCGAGCTGCTCGCGCAGATGTGGGACTGATTCCGCCACGACGGCCAGGCGGTGGCCCAACTGTGCGCGCCCGGTGTTGGCCGTCCAACAAAGATCCGTTACTGCGAGCGTAGGATTGGTCGCCAAAAATTTATCATAGCGGGCCGCCAATTGTTGGAGGCTCTCCTTGGTCTTGGTGCTTACCGTCAAAAGCTGCACAGGTGGCGTCGCCTGTTGCTGTTCAGGCGCGCCCAGATCGCTGGCATTGGTTGCGGGCGTTGCAGTGGTGGGCGCTTGCCCCAGGATCACATGCGCGTTGGCGCCGCTCAACCCAAACGAACTGACGCCGGCGCAAGGCGTTGTGGTGGGCCAAGGGGTGAGTCCCGTTGGCACCGCTAAGGGCAACTGATCCCACGCAATATGTGGGTTGGGCGTTTTGAAGTTGAGATGGGCCGGAATGCAGCCATGTTGCAACGCCAAAACCACTTTGATGACGCCGGCAATCCCGGCGGCAGCCTCCAAATGGCCGATATTGGTCTTCACCGAGCCAATCAGGAGGGGCGTTGGGCGCTCCCCCATCACCGCCGCCAAGGCGCGCACCTCTATCGGATCGCCCAACGCGGTGCCGGTGCCATGCGCATCGATGTAGCTGACCTCGTGCGCTTCCACGCGCGCATTCTTCAGCGCTTGCCGCAGCAGCGCTTCCTGCGCCTGGCGATTGGGCACCGTAAGCCCACTGGCAGGCCCATCATGGTTGATGGCGCTCCCGCGAATCACGGCCAAAATCTGATCGCCATCGCGTTGGGCATCTGAGAGGCGTTTGAGCACCACGATACCACAGCCCTCCCCGCGTCCGTACCCGTCGGCGGCCGCATCAAACGTTTTGCAGCGCCCATCCGGCGCCAGCGCCTGCATCCGAGAAAGGCCGACAGAGACGGTGGGCGAGATCATTAACTGTACGCCGCCGACAATCGCCAGCGGGCATTCATTGGCGCGTAAACTCATCACCGCCAAATGGAGCGCGACCAGTGAGCTAGAGCAAGCGGTGTCAACGGCCAGATTGGGGCCCTGTAACCCTAACCAATAGGATAAGCGACCCGCCGCAAAAGAAAAGCCATTGCCTGTGCCGGAGTAAGCGGTCAATTCGGCGCAGCTTTCCGTCTGGACTTGGACATAGTCATTTTGGCCAATGCCGATAAACACACCGGTTTGGACGGGAATGGACCGCGGTGCATAGCCAGCCTGTTCTATAGCTTCCCAACTGACTTCCAAGAGCAAGCGGTGCTGCGGATCCATGCTGACCGCTTCACGCGGCGAAATCCCGAAAAACGCTGCATCGAACTCAAAGATGGAAGTGTCTAAAAAAGCACCTTGGCGCGTGTACATCTTGTCGGGCGCCGCAGGATCGGGGTCGTAATAGGCGTTTATATCCCAGCGTTCAGCGGGTACGTCTCGAATCAGATCTCGCCCTTCGCGCAGCACCTGCCAAAAGGCGTCGGGATCGTTGGCTCCGCCTGGAAAACGGCAGCCCATGCCAATGATCGCAATAGGCTCCGTCTCGCGGCGTTCAACGGCTTCGAGTTGGGCTTTGGCTTCCTTCAGGGCAAAGAGCAGCCGTTGTGATGAAGAGAGTTGCGACACTCTTTGGGACATCTCGTCCATCTTAGATTCTCCTCAGTAATAAACTTTCTAATTCGGCCAGCTCTGCTGCCAAAGAAGCATCTGCCTCTTCACCCATCAGTTGCTCAGCCTCTAAGAGGGCCTCGGTTGCCTTCTTCGTCCTAACCGTCTCCCCGTCTGGAATGCTCCACCTCAGCACGTCGTGATTGAGGTGGCTCGCCAAAATCTGAATCGTCGGATATTCAAAGGCGAGGGTGGCGGGTAGCGCAAGCTTTAAGCTCGCTTCCAAACGCTTCTTTAACTCCAGCGCCATGAGCGAATCCATGCCCATTTCGTTAAACCCTTGCTCCAAATCGGGCGCGGCCAGGCCAAGCACGAAGCCCACCTGCTCTTGTACATGCGCGATCAACCGCGCTTCACGCTGTGCTTCTTCCCATTCCTGATAGACCGGCGCGGCTGCTATGGGCGCCGTATTGGCTTGTGCTGAAGCGCTATCGACCACGGCGGCGAATAAAGGGAGTTGGTTGCGCTGCTTCACGCCTTGGCGCAAGCGCGTTGAATTGAACGGCAGGACAGCCACCTGGGGGGCGTGCGTGGTCACCATGAGCTGGCCAAAGATGTGTAAGCCCTGGGCAGGGGTAAGCGCAATGAGGTCACCCCCTTGCGCGTCCGTGCCGGCGGCCATGCCTGCTTCCGCCCACGGTCCCCAGTTGATGCTTAGCGCAGATAAACCCAATGCGTGCCGATGAAAGGCCAGCGCATCCATAAAGGCGTTGGCGGCCGCATAGTTGCCTTGCCCCGGCGAGCCTAACAGGGCTGCAATGGAGGAGAACATGACAAAGAAATCGAGGGGTTCATCCTGTTGCAGAAAAGCTGTATGCAAATTCCAGGCCCCATCGACCTTCGCCGCCATCACCTGCTGGAAGCGTGCGGCGGATTGGCGGAGCAGAATGCCATCATCCAACACGCCGGCCGCATGAACAACTCCGCGAATGGGGCAGGGCGCGCCTTGCAAAAGCCGCGCCACCTCTTGCGGCTGGCCGACATCAGCTTGCACAACCTGTACATTTGCCCCTGCCGCACGTAGGGCGTCAATCTTTGCCTGCGCCGCCGTATTGGCCGCACGCCGGCTGGTTAAGATCAACTGCCGGGCGCCTTGCTGGACCAAGAAATGTGCGACTTGCAGCCCTAATGCCCCTAAGCCCCCGGTGATCAAGTAGCTGCCATCAGGGCGCAATGCACAGGACTTGTTCTGGTCGCTCTGGAAAGGTGCTAAGCGGTAGGGGGCTAAGCGCGCTACATAACGCTCCCGTTTACGGAAAGCCACCATTTCACCGTTGTGTTCTGTCTGCTCAATCTCACCTAGTAAATCGTCTACTTGCTCTGCGCGGGGCGTGGTCGGGTCCACATCCAGCAATCCCCCCCACAGTTCTGGGTGTTCCAAGGCGATGACCTTCCCCAAGCCCCATATGGGCGCTTGCTCAACGGCTAGGGGAGCCGACGTGACGGGCGCCGCCCCTGCCGTCACAAGCCATAAACGGAGCGTCTGACTGTTGTGCCTTGGCTGGGTGACCAATGCTTGGAGCAAATGCAGAATGCTGACGACACCCCAGTTTTGGCTCTCCGCCAAAAAAGCAGAGGAGATGGATTGCTCATCACGCGCCGTTATTGCTGGGCTCTGTAGGCTCCAACCATGAATAACACCCTGTAAAGGTGCATCGATTTCTTGTAACAGACGCGCAAAGGCTGTGGGATCTGTAGGATCAACCATCCACCGGTTGGTGTTTTCCCGTGCATAATGCGCGCCGGCGACGACAAAAATGGGCTGGAATGGCGCCGGCGCCGTACGCTGGGTAGCGGCTGCCCACTCGGCAAAGGCTTGTTCCATCGTTTGCGTCGTCAAAATGAGCCATTGCCCAGCTAGCGGTGTGGGCGCCGCGGCGCGGTCAGCGGCGTATGGTTTGGCTTGCCATTCGATTGTGTAAAGCCAGTCGTCCAACTGCTGGGCTAGCAACTGTTGCTGATGTTGTGCTTGTAACGCGCCGAGCACTTTCTCCGCGAACTGGGCCTCCGCGGCTGAAAATTGCCCGCCATTGACAAGCTGCGCCGCGACTTGTTTGACCTGCCCTTGGTGCAACAGCTCAAAAATTGAACTCCACTGGCCAGCAGGGGAACTCGCTGGTGCGTTATCCTGCTCTTCCTGATGCCCACTTCCGCTAGCCGCGGGGAGCCAGTAGGATTGGCGTTGCCACGGATAGGTGGGCAAAATGACCCGCCCCCGTGGATGCTGGCCAACCAAAGGCGTGGGTGCGTTCGTCCAGGTAACCGGCGCGCCCCGCACATACAGTTCCCCTAAAGTGGTCAGAAGCTGGAGCCATTCTCTTTCCGGGCGCAAACTGGGCAGCCAAGCGCCATAGTCCAGCAAACAGCGCTGCCCCATGGCGACTAAGATCGGTTTGGGGCCAATTTCCACAAAGGTATCGATTCCCAGCTCTTGTAATGTACTCATGCCATCGGCAAATCTGACCGGCTGCAAGATATGGCGGCACCAGTAGTCGGCGGTGGCAATCTGGGCGGTGGCTGGCTTGCCAGTGAGATTGGAGATCAGCGGCATGGTGGGCACTGCGTAGTGGATCGCACTGGCCACCTGGCGAAATTCCGCAAGCATGGGCGCCATCAAGGGCGAATGGAAGGCGTAGGCGACCGGCAGCTTTTGGCTCTTGACCCCCTGCGCATTCAAGTCAGCGACAATCTCTGTCACCGCTTGTGCACGGCCAGAGATGACAATGCTTTGCGGACCATTGATCGCCGCCACGGCAACTTCTTGGTGATAGGGGGCAAGCGCCGCCCGCACCTGATCAAGCGGTGCAAACAGCGCGACCATCTGCCCTTCCACAGCCTCCTCCGCGCCGGGAACGGGAGAAGCAAAGAGCGCATGCATCAAGCGGCCGCGCTCGGCAATCAGCAGCAGCGCATCTTCCAGGCTAAATACACCGGCGAGACAAGCCGCCACATATTCGCCGACGCTGTGCCCCAGCACCGCCTGCGGTTCGATGCCCCAGGCTTGCCAAACTTTGGCCAGGGCATACTCGACCGCAAAGAGCGCTGGTTGGGTATACGCGGTTGTATGAATAAGCGCGTCGTTGTGACCCGGTTCAGGGCAGGCCGCAGCGGCCTGATCGGGGTAGAGCAGTGCCAGGAGGCTGCGCTTTAGATACGGCCGCAGGATGGCGTCACATTGCTCCATGATCTGCCGAAAGAGGGGTTGGCTTGTATAGAGTGCACGCCCCATGTTGAGATATTCTGAGCCTTGGCCAGTGAAGAGAAAGGCGATTTTGGCCTTTGGACGGCCAGCCGCCGGCGCGTTGCCGCGCGCGATCCCCCGACCGTCGCCCAGGTATATGTTTGGGCTGCCGGTGGCGATTGCGGTTAGCTGCTCGCACATTTGCGTGTTGGTTGCGGCCACTACGGCCAGCCGGTGCGAGAACTGTGTGCGTTGCGTATTCGCGGTCAAGCAAAGATCGGCCAGCGCTAAGGCAGGCTGCTCCGCCAATAGCGTTGCATAGCGCCCGGCTAGCGCGATGAGGGCGCTTTCGCTCGTCGCGCTTAAGGTGAGCACCTGGGGCGGCGTAGTAGGGGCAAGCAGCGGCTGGGGCGCGTCTGGTTGGAGGGTGGACAACTCAGGCGCGGCTTCCAACACAATATGCGCGTTGGTGCCGCTCAGCCCGAACGAACTGACCCCGGCTAATCGTCCAGCGTCCGGCAGCGGAGTGGGCGTGGTGGGCACCTGAATCGGGAGGTCGGCCCACGGGATATGGGGATTGGGCTGCTGTAAGTGCAGGTGGGGCGGAATCTGGCGATGTTGCAAAGCCAGGATAGCTTTCAGCAAGCCGGCAACGCCGGCGGCCCCTTCCAAATGGCCAAAATTGGTTTTGACGGAGCCAACCCACAATGGTTGAGAGCGCTCTTGCCCAAACACGCTGCCTAAAGCGCCAATCTCGATGGGATCTCCCAGCGCGGTGCCTGTACCATGCGCTTCAATATAGCTGATCTCGTTGGGGTGAACGCCGGCATGGGCCAGGGCGCGCCGGATCAACGCTTCTTGCGCAAGTTCATTGGGCACTGTCAGCGCGCTGGAGGGGCCATCATGATTGACTGCGGAGCCGCGAATGAGCGCCACAATGGGATCGCCATCCGCCAGCGCAGCAGAGAGACGCTTGATCACTACCACGCCACAGCCCTCGCCGCGCCCCATACCGTCGGCGGCGGCGTCAAACGTTTTGCAACGGCCATCAGGGGCTAACATCCGGGCGCGCGATTCCGCAATGGTGGTGGTGGGCGACAGGATCAGGTTGACGCCGGCGGCAATCGCCATGTCGGCTTCTTGATTGCGCAAACTTTGACAGGCCAAGTGGACAGCCACCAACGAAGAAGAACAGGCCGTATCCACCGTTAGCGTTGGGCCTTGCAACCCCAAAATAAACGATATGCGTCCCGAGGCCACCGAAAGTGCATTGCCGCCCGCCGTATGGGCGTCAATCGCTGTCGGCTGGCCCAACAACTGCATGTAATCTTGGTTCATCATGCCGATAAAGACGCCCGTGTTGGAGCCGCGTAAGTGCGCCGGTACGAGATTCGCGCGTTCTAGCGCTTCCCAGCAAACCTCAAGCAACAGGCGCTGCTGCGGATCGATCATCTGCGCTTCACGCGGGGCAATGCCAAAAAATTGCGGCTCGAATTGATCGACCTGATCCAAAAAACTGGCATACCGGCTGTACATTTTGCCCATGGCGTCGGGGTCGGGATCATAGTATGCCTCAATATCCCAGCGCTCAGGGGGAACTTCCTGCACCGTATCCACGCCGGCCTGCAAAAGCCGCCAGAAGGCTTCGGGATCATTGGCGCCGCCCGGCAAGCGACAGCTCATGCCAATCACGGCAAGCGGCTCATGCTGACGCTGCTTCAGAGCGTCTAGTTCTGTTTGTAAGTGCTTAATTTTTTTCTGTGCACTTTTGATTAAGGTTGCGTAGCGTTGCTCACTCATCTAATTCATCCCAATCTAGCCCTAATTCTTCCGCAAATTGCCGCGCCAGGGCTTCTTCGTCCTGCACTTCATGCGGGTCATCCACCAACGCCACGTAAGGCGCGGCGCCGTTGCGCGGCGAGGGCTTTTCCCAAGCCATCTTTGCTGCTGCCCCGCTGTTCACCGCCTGTGCGCCTTCCTGGGGTCCAGACGCACGCTCCAGGGCCAGCACCTCTTCCGCCAGATAGTTCACCAAGCTCTCCAGCGTCGAATACTTAAAGGCGAGCGTAGACGGCAAGCGACACTCAAGACTAGTTTGCAGCCGGTTTCTCAACTCAACGGAAGTCAGCGAATCCATCCCCAAGTCAAAGAAGCCGTGCTTGGGCGGGATTGACTCATCCGGCGGCCAGCCCAGCACTTGCGCGACGGTTTGACTCACATGCGCCTGTAACAAGTTGATCTGCTCGCCGGCGGGTGCGGTGCGGAGGCGCGGGAGGAAATCCTGGCTTTGGCTTGCGCCAGTGGCCGGACGGGCAAGGCGCATTTCAGCGAAGAAAGGCGTTTGATCGGGGAAGCTTGACCACTGAATCGGCACAACCCCGACTTGCCGCGGCGTAGGCGCCGGGTGGGCGAGCAAGCCGGCAAAAATCTCTAAGCCACTCTGCGGGTCAATCGTGCCCATCCCGATGCGTCGGCTCTGTTCTGCGACCTGCCGTTCCGCAGCCGCGCCAATTTCTGACCACGCGCCCCAATCAATGGCAAGGCCAGGTAACCCACGGGCGCGCCGGTGGTGGACAAGCGCATCCAGGAAAGTATTGGCGGCGGCGTGATTGGCTTGCCCAGCGCTACCTAAAAGGCCAGCGGCAGAGGCAAAGAGCACAAAGAAGTCGAGCGGCAGCGCTTGGGTGAGCGTATGGAGATTCCACGCGCCCTGCACCTTCGCCGCAAAGACGTGCGCAAAGCGCGGCCAAGTTTGCTGGAGCAGAATGCCGTCATCGAGCACGCCCGCGGCGTGGATCACCCCGCGTAAGGGATGACCCGCATCGATCGCCGCCAGCACCCGCGCCAGTTGCTCTTGCTGCGCGACATCTGCTTGCGCCACCACGACCGTGGCCCCGGCCCCCGCTAGGGCGCGTAACTGCTGCTGTACGCTTTCGCCTTTGGGCTGGCTGCGCCCCACCAAGATCAGATGGCGCGCCCCTTGTTGCACCAGATCGCGAGCCACCAGTAAACCCAAGCCGCCCAAGCCACCCGTAATCAAATAACTGCCCACAGGATCGAACTGCGGCGCATCACTTGGCGTAGGCTGGAAGCGCGCCAGCCGCGCCACATAGCGCGTTTGCTGGCGAAAGGCGATTTGATCTTCGGGCCCGGCGCTGGCCTTTGGCGCCAACAATTCTGTCAAAAGCGTTTGCGCTTGTGTTTCCGCCCCGGTTGCGTCCAAATCAAGGCGTACACAATTTAGCTCTGGGTGTTCACGAGCAATCGTTCTGCCCATGCCCCATAAGAGCGCGGGCGTCAATCCCCTGCCGGTTGCCAGATCCTGTTCGGCAAGCGCCTGTGCTTCGGCGGTTATCAACCACAAAGCAGCCGGAATGGCCAGCGTCACCATGGTTTGCACAAGATGTAGGGCGCTGCCGACGACCGATTGGCTGCTGGCGGCCAACGCGGCCGGTGTCTGGGGCAGCGTACTATCTAGGCCCCACAAATAGACGACCTCGTCCCACTGGCCGGCGCTGAGCGTCTCTGTCAGTAGACGCTGATAATCCTCCGGCGCGTCAGGCTGGATCTGGAAGACGCCCGCCGCCAGTTGGGTATACGCTGCACTGTTCCTCTCTTCGTCAGGACAAGCATAGACCAGCGTGGGGTGCTCGCCTTCCGCCGTGAGCAAGCGGGCTAACTGTGCGCCTGTGCCGCCCTGATCGGCAAAAATGAGCCACTGGCGCGACTTGCGTTTTGGTTTTTGCGCGGCCTGCGCCACGATCACCGCTTGCTGCGAACGTTTGGGCGGCTCTGGGGAAAGCGAAAGCGCATCGCTAAAACCGCAAGTGCACAGCAGGGTTTGCCACTGTTCAACCGTCAGCAGCGGATAATCGGGGCGTAAGTCCGTATCGGTGAAGTGCCACCAGCCCTCGGTTAAACCAAAGATCAAATCTAACCAGCGCTGGCGTGCAGTGCCTTCTAAAAGTAAGAGCATTCCCCCTGGCGCCAATAACTGATTGACATGCGCCAGGGTTTGCGCCAAATCTTGGGTGGCGTGGAGGACATTCGCCGCGATGATGATGTCATATTGGTGCTCAGAAAATCCTTGGGTCGTCGGCTCCTGTTCGATATTCAAGGGGCGATATTGCACAAAGGGATAGGCTTGGAAGGTGTCCTTGGCGCGCGCAATAAACAACGGTGAAATGTCCGTAAAGAGATAATCTGTTTGCGCACGGGGTAAATGGGGCAGAATATGTGCAGTCGTGCCGCCTGTGCCCGCGCCAATCTCTAAGATGCGCGCACGACGGTCACCTGGCAAATGGGCCAATGCCGTTGCAACCGTCTGCTGCATGAGCGTGTTCATCATCCGCGCACCCGGCGCATCCTGATAGAGGCGTGTGGTCAAACTTGCATCGCCAGCAGGGAATAACAAGTCGAGCGGGTCGCAGTCGCCGCGCAACACATCCAGCAGCCGCGCTCCACAGCGCCCAAGCAGGGTCAGTTCGGCCTCGCCCATTGGGTGCTGAACCAAAAGCGCTGCGCGCTGAGCTTCAGGCGCGGCCCTTGTCGGCGTCTGTACGACTTCCCAAGTCGCGCCCTGCGACGAGTTCGGGGCAGGGTCGCGTAGGGCGCCGTCACATCGCATGAGAATACCGGTCTCTGCCAACATCTCCAACATACGCGTCAACAGGCGTTGATAGCGCTCCCGCACGCCTAGTTGTGCCGCCACTTGCGCGGTTGAAAAGCGTTCCCCGCGCACGCATTGCCAGCCCCCTTGTGCCAACGCACGGAGGACATACCCAAGGCTGAGCGTTTCCAGCTCTTCCACGAGGGAGCCGTAGGTCTCCAGCACTGGTTGGGTGCGCAAACGCCGGTATTCAGGATGGATCTGTTCCGCCAAGGCGGTCACTGTCGGCAGATAATCGGGGGTTGCGGTGCGCTCGTTGGGCCGCCACGCCACTTCATATAGCCAATCCTGCCAAGCCTGAAGCCCCAGGGCCGCCTGACTTGTCCGGCGTACCTCAAAGCCATTCATTTCGGCCAGTAATGTTCCTGTCTGGTCAAAGAGTCGCAGATCGCCAATGACCCGCGCATCGTCCATCGCCGGTGTCGTCCGTAACCGGGCATACCCCCAGAAAGCGCCGTCTGCATGTTGCGGTAGTGTGCGGTGTGCCGGATAAAAGCGCAACTGCTCAATCCGAAAGGGCACATAGGGTTCCTCGTGCTCAGCGCTTAGGGTTGCCCCCAAAAGTTGGAAGCAGGCATCGATCAATCCCGGATGAAGCGCATACGCCTGTGCATCGTCGATAGTGGACGGGGTCTTCAGTTGCGCAAGCGCCTCCCCTTCCCCCCGCCAAATCCCTTCGATCCAGCGAAAAGCGGGGCCCAACTGAATCTGCCGCGCTGCTAAGGTGTCGTACAGCGCCGCCGGTGTGATCACCTCCTGGCAACGGGCTTGGATTTGCGCCATCGTCTCGTCACCCGCGGCAACGCCTGTTGCTTCCGGCAAGAGCCTGCCCGTCGTATGCACGCGCCACGCCTGGTTTGCTACGCAGGTGGCTTGGTCGCACTCGGCAGGGAAGCTGATTAGTTGAAAGGTATAAGCATTTTGCTCTTCTGGACTCAAGACCAACTGCACGTGGTGATCTGTTTGCAGCACCAGCGCCTGCGGGAAAAAAATATCTTCGATTACATCCGGTGCTGACACAGGCGCGTGGCGCATGAGATCGGCGGCGGTCAACAACAAAGAGAGATAGCAAGCAGCCGGCGCCACTACCTCGCCATAGACCCGATGGTCGGCCAGAAAAGGCAAGGACGTAGTGCTAAAGCGCGTCTCAAACAGCCGCTCTTTGAGCAAAGGTGAGACCGTTTGCCGTTCTACTAAGGGATGCAGCCGTGGCAGCCTGGCATGGTGCGTAGCCGTTTGTTGGCGCTCCGGCGTCCAATAGCGCTTACGCTGCCATGCATAGGTTGGTAACGTTACAAGCCGTGCACGCGCTTGGTGCTGATCAACGGCCGCCCATGTTACCGGCAGCCCGCGCACATACAATTCCCCCAAGCTGTGCAGCATTTGCGCTGCGTCCGGCGTATTACGGCGTAAACTCGGCAACCATGTCCCATAGTCAGCAGGCAGGCAATCCCGCCCCAATCCCAATAAGGTCGGTTGGGGACCGATTTCCACAAAGAGCGCCAGCCCCAGCGCATAGAGGCTTTGCATCCCGTCGGCAAAGCGGACCGGCTGAAAGACATGGCTGACCCAATACTCTGGCGTTGTGATCTCCGCCCCGGCCAGTTGGCCCGTCACATTGGAAATGATGGACAAGGTTGGCTTGGCATAACGGATTTGCATAGCCACCTGGAGAAAATCGCGCAGAATCGGCGCCATCAATGGCGAGTGAAAGGCATGGGACACGGCCAGCGCTTTACTTTTGATGCCGACCGCCGCGAGTTGGGCCACCATCGCCTCCACGGCCTGCGTTTCTCCTGAAATTACAACGCTCTCCGGGCCGTTGACCGCGGCGATGGTGACGGTAGGGAACGCCGTCAGGAAGGGCTGCACCCGCTGCTCTGCGGCAAAGATGGCGACCATCGCGCCGTTCTGCGGCAGCGCCTGCATCAGCCGGCCTCGCTCTGCACTTAATTTAAGGCCATCCTCAAGCGTAAAGACACCGGCCACACAAGCTGCCGCCAGTTCGCCCACGCTGTGCCCCATGACGACCGCAGGTTCGATGCCCCATGCCTGCCACAGTTGTGCCAAGGCATATTCGAGCGCAAAGAGCGCGGGTTGGGTGTAGGCCGTCTGATTGATGCGTCCCGAATTATGGTTGACGATTGTCGCGTTGCGTGGCTCTTCTGCGTAATTCGTAATTCCTAATTCGTAAATAATAGTCAAGATTGATTCACCCAGCAACGGACGCAGAATCGCATCACAGCGGTCAATGGCCTGGCGAAAAACAGGTTGCGTTGCATAGAGTTCCCGCCCCATGCCGGCATATTGTGCGCCTTGGCCAGTAAAGAGAAACGCCACCTGCTGCTCTTCTTCAGCCGCGCCGCGCGCAATGCCTTTCATTTCCCCAGCTTGGTAATCCAGCAGACGGGTGCGCGCCTCCGGCAGTGAGGGGGCGACAATGGCCAAGCGCTGGGCAAAATGGGACCGCGCGGTATGACTGGTGAAACAGAGGTCGGCCCAAGGCAAAGCAGGCTGCGCAGCCAAATGGTCGGCATAGCGCTGCGCCAATTCCGCCAACGCGGCATCGGTTTTCGCCGCTAAGGTAAGCAGTTGCCACGCGTCTTGGGTAGGTGCGGCAGGTTGCACTGGCCGGCTCTGGGATGGCGCCTCTGCCAAAATTACATGGGCGTTGATGCCGCTCAAACCAAAAGAGCTGACCCCCGCCAGCCGCGCCTTGTCTGTCTTGGGCCAAGGCGTGCATTCTGTGGTCACCTTGACCGGTAACTGCGCCCACGGAATATGCGGGTTCGGTGTTTTTAAGTGCAAATGAGGCGGTATTTCTTGGTGATGCAGCGCCAGCACGCTCTTGATCATGCCCGCTACCCCGGCGGCAGCCTCCAAGTGGCCAATATTGGTCTTCACCGAGCCAAGCAATAACGGCTGCTCACGCCCTTGCCCCATGACAGCCGCCAACGCCAACACCTCGATTGGATCGCCCAACGCGGTGCCTGTCCCATGCGCTTCCACATAATCCACCTCATGGGATGCGACCTTGGCCGCGGCCAAGGCGCGCCGCAATAAGCCCTCTTGCGCTGGCCCATTTGGCACCGTCAACCCGCCGCTGGCGCCGTCGTGGCCGATGGCGGAACCACGAATCACCGCCCAGACGCGATCCCCAGCGGCCAGGGCATCCGTCAGGCGCTTGAGCACAAGCACCCCACAACCTTCACCTCGCCCATAGCCATCCGCCGCCGCATCAAAAGTTTTGCAGCGGCCATCCGGTGAGATCGCCTGCATCTTGGCCAACCCCAGGGTCGCTTGCGGCGTGAGCATCAAGTTCACGCCACTGGCCAAGGCCAGCTCACATTCGCCCAGGCGCAACGCCTGACTGGCGAGATGCACAGAGACCAGCGACGAAGAACAGGCGGTGGCCACGACCATACTTGGTCCCTGCAAGCCTAAGACGTAGGAGAGCCGGCCTGCCGGAAAACTGATTTCATTGCCGGTGCCCATATAGAGATCAATCTCGGTTGCACCGTTCTGCGCGAATAGCTGTTCATAATCATGGTTCATCAACCCGACATAAACACCCGTCTGGCTGTTGGACAACTGTTCAGGCGCCAGCCCGGCATGCTCTAACGCTTCCCAACAGACCTCTAACAACAGCCGCTGCTGGGGATCAAGACTCATGGCTTCGCGGGGCGCAATCCCGAAGAAGTGCGCGTCAAAGCGGTCAACTTGCTCTAGAAAGCCACCTTGCCGCACATACAGCTTGCCCGGCGCATCAACATCAGGGTCATCATATGCGTCTACATTCCAACGGTCGGCTGGGATTTCCGAGATGGCATCGGTGCCGCGCTTTAGCAACTGCCAGAAGCTGTCAGGATCGTGCGCGCCGCCGGGAAAGCGACAGCCCATGCCGATAATGGCGATTGGTTCGCTGGCCATGTTTTCCCAGCGGGAGGCTGCGCGCTGGGCCGCTTCCAGTTGCGTGCTTAACTCTTCTATTTTTTTGTAGGATTCTCGAATTAAAAGCTCATATCGGTCGGCATTTGTCGTCATGCAGCATTGCCTTCTCATGCGGTTGCTTTGAAAGCGGTAGTCTTTACGCAGCAAAAACTATCGCTTTCAAACAGAGCCTACTGATTTAACACAGCATTTAGATTGACTGTAAAAGGTAAAACGCACTCCTGCGCATCGTCACAACTGGAGCCCCAATCGCGCCGCCAGCCGCTGCGCCATATCCTCTAAAGACGCCTCTTCTATCCCCGCGGCCACTGTCGCCGCGGTCACCGGTTGCACCGTTTTTGCGTCAGGTGTTGCCGGCTCGGCAAAGAACTCGGTAAAAAGCACTCCTTGCGCCAAATAATCAGCCAATCGTTCCAGCGTCGGATAATCGAAGAGCAAGGTGGCGCGCAACGCTGGGCCTTGCTGATTTAAATCCGCTTCGAGACGATTTTTTAGTTCGACCGCCATTAGCGAGTCCAAGCCCAAATCAAAGAGGCGGTCACTGCTCTTGATCTGTTGTGGCGAGGTCTGGAGCACCTTGCCCACCTGGCTGCGCAGATAGCTGACCAGGAACGCACGCCGCTTGTCCAAAGGCGTCTCGGCCAATTGGGCGCGGAAGGTTGAGCGTAACGGCGCCTCCGCGGGCAGCAACTGCGCAAAGAAGGGCGGCAGCTTTCCCTTGGGGAATTGGGTGCGGAAGGTCGCCCAATCGATGTTGAACACCCCAATACTGCCGGCCTCCGCACAAGTTTGGGCCGCGGTTGCGGGGTGCTGTGCAAGCAACTTGGTAAAGAGCCGCCAGCCCTGTGTGGGCGCGATGGTGCGCATGCCCAGCTTTGCCCAGTGCTCTTGTTGGTTCACCTGTGCTGCCATCCCCGCTTCGCCCCAAGGCCCCCAGTTGATGCTTAAGGCAGGCAAGCCCAGCAGCCGGCGATGGTGCGCCAGCGCGTCCAGAAAACTATTGGCGGCGGCATAGTTGCCTTGGCCAGGTGAGCCGAGGAGGGAGGCGGCGGAAGAGAAACAGACAAAGAAATCTAGGTCGCATGCTTGGCTCGCCCAATGTAAATTCCAGGCGCCTTGGACTTTGGACGCAAAAACCTTGGCGAAGCGGGCCACGGATTGGTTCAGCAGCATTCCGTCATCCAAAAGCCCTGCTGCATGGATGATGCCACGCACCGGGGCCATTGCCGCGGCTTGTTGGAAAAGTTGGTTGACCTCTTCCCCATTGGCGACATCGGCCGGCACAATCAACACCTGGGCGCCCGCGGCTTCCAACTGCGCCACCGCGGCCTGTTGGTGCGGATCTTGAATGCCCCGGCGCCCAGTTAGCACGAGGAAGCGTGCCCCCTGTTCTACAAGATAAGCGGCGGCTTGCAGTCCGAGCGCGCCCAGACCACCGGTGATGAGATAACTGCTGTCGGCGCGGATGGGCGCGGCGGCTGCCGCTTGTGAAGCATCAGAAGTGACGCCGTCAGCGCTGCTGCTGTCATTGGTGATAACGCCCTCTGCGTGCACTAGGCGGGCGCCATAGCGCACGCCTTGGCGGAAGGCAATTTGTCTTTCTTCATCCGGCGCCCGAAGTTCAGCAAAGAGCAACTGCGCTTGCTCCTGTGCACTCATGCTTCCTTCAAGATCGATGCAAGCGGGCGCTAACGCTGGGTGTTCGCTCGCCAGCACACGTCCCATGCCCCAGAGCGGCGTGCTTGCCATTTGCAAGGACGCCGCGGCAGCACCCACCTGCTGCGCATCTTGGGTCACCAGCCAGCAACGTGGGCTCAATTCGGCCTGGGTTAGCGCTTGGAGCAGATGTAACATGCCACCGCAAAGGGTAAGTGCATGTGCGGGCGTCTCTTGTGGCTCCTCGCTTGCGTCCATCCCCCATAGATACAGCACCCCATGACAAGCGGGCCCGTTTGCATTCGACGGAAAACTCTCGGCGATCAGGCGCTGCATAGCGTGTGGCTCAGCGGGATTGACTTGCACCACCTGGTCACTGAGTCTTGCATAGTGTGCACCGCGCACGACCAAAATCGCCTGTTCGCCTTGGGCTTCCAACCGCGTGGCGAGTTGACGTCCCACCCCGCCTTGATCAATAAAGATGAGCCAACTCCCGGCATGAGCGCCTTTGTCTACAGCCGCGGGCGCCTTTGGGGCGGCGTTAACGTTGCTTGCGCTTGCCGAAGGCTGCCATGCAATGGTATAGAGCCAGTGCTTGTCATCCTCCGACAACGCACGCAGGAGCAGATCGCGCGGCGCTCTGCGCGCCTCAAAGCCGGCAATCTCGACAATCACTTGCCCTAACTCATCCATCAGTTGAATATCGGCGATGAAGGCTTCCTGCGCTTGCGCGGCTGGCGCTGCCGGGCGAAAACGGGCATGACACCAGAGCGGCCCTTGAGGATGCTCAGCGCCGGCTGCGCCTGTGGGATAAAAGCCAAAGCGGTCGATGCTGAAAGGAATAAAAGTGTCCTTGACATCACCCTTGACATCACCCTTGACATCACCCTTGACATCACCCTTGACATCACCCTTGTCAGCCGCCAACGTGGTCGCCACGGCATTCAACAGTTGGAAACAAGCGTCAATCAAAGTCGGGTGAAGTTGATAGCCGGTCACATCCAGCAGGGCAGGCAAACGCATCTCGCCCAGGGCTTCGCGTTCGCCCAGCCAAATCGTGTCGATCCACTGGAAAGCTGGGCCTAACTGAATCTCACGCCGGCGCAAATTCTGATAAAACGTTGCACCATCCATGCGCTGAGGAGCGCGCGCTTGGATGGCGTGAATAGCGAGCGGCGCAACATAAGGCGGGTGGGACAACCTTGTCAGTACACCTGTGGTGTGAACAGCCACTGCGTTGCTCGCGTCAGCCGCAGTGGTCGGATAGCTGCTGACCTCAAAAGCTCTCTGCTCGGCTTCGGCCCGGAGCGCGACTTGGACGGTGCGCGTTGCCTCTTCGGGCAGCACCAGCGCCTGGGGAAAAAGGATCTGCTCTAGTTGACAGCCTGGGTTCTCCCCGGTGAGCGCGGCCGCCTCCAACAGCATGGCAAGATAAGTGGCGCCGGGCACGACCACGCGTTCGTAAATGCGATGATCGTCCAAAAAGGGGTGCTGCGCGGTGTTAAATTGGGACTCAAACCACGTCGTTTGCAGTCGCGGCGTATAGAGCTTTTGATCCAGCAAGGGATGCAGTTGGTGGTTCGTCCGTTGTTTGTGGTGGGCGCCCCCCTGCTCCACCCAATAGCGTTGGCGCTGGAAGGGATAGGTGGGTAAAGGCAGCCGCTGATAGTCACCCCCTTGGTAGAAAGCCGCCCAATCGATGGGAACACCACGCACGTACAATTGCCCTAAACTTTGCAGAAGCTGGCGCCAATCCTCCCGCCCTTGCCGTAAGGTCGGCAGCCAAAGCGCGTCCTCTTCCGGCAGGCAACGGCGTCCCATCCCCAGTAAAGTAGGGTGGGGGCCAACCTCAACAAAAATCTCGGCTCCCGCCTGGCGCAACGTTGCCATGCCATCGGCAAAGCGCACCGCGGCGCGCACGTGGCGCGTCCAATATTCTGGTGTTGTGAAGAGCGTCCGCTCCAGCTTGCCCGTGACATTGGAGACAAAATCGATCTGCGGCTCTGCATAGTGGACCTGTTGCGCCACCTGGGCAAAGCGTTCCAGCATCGGCTCCATGAGCGGCGAGTGGAAGGCATGGGAGACGCTTAAGCGTTGGCTTTTGACGCCCTGGCGCGTCAGTGACGCTACGATCTCCGCCAACGCCTGTTGTTCACCCGAAAGCACGACACTGTCGGGACCATTGATTGCGGCCACCGCGACCTTATCGCGATAAGGCGCAAGCGCAGGCGCCACCACCGCTTCGGCAGCCAAGACCGCCACCATCGCCCCGTTTGGTGGCAAGGCTTGCATCAAGCGTCCCCGTTCAGCAATCAGTTTGAGCCCATCTTCCAAAGAAAAGACACCGGCCACACACGCCGCCACATATTCCCCGACACTATGGCCCATCACCAGATCCGGTTCGACGCCCCACGCCTGCCACAGTTGCGCGAGCGCATATTCCAGGGCAAAGAGCGCGGGTTGGGTGTAGGCGGTCTCGTCAAGGAGATGGGAGACTGGAGACGGGAGATGGGAGACGGGAGATGGGAGGCGGGAGACTGGAGACTGGAGACTGGAGACTGGAGACGTGAATCTCCCATCTTCCGTCTCCCCATCTCGGTAGATCACATCCACAAGCGACTGGCCTAGTAACGGATGTAGAATTTCATCACACCGATCTATGGCTTGGCGGAAAATGGGCTGTGTTGCATAGAGTTCCCGTCCCATGTCTACATACTGCGACCCTTGACCGGTGAAGAGGAAGGCCACCTTGAGTGATGCGGCTGGCTTACTTTCCCCTGTGACAAGCGTTGGTGCTTCTCCCTCATGCAAAAAGGCATCCAGTTGTTCTTGCGCTTCGGCCAGGGTTGCGGCCACCAAACTCAAGCGCTGCTCAAAGTGGGCGCGTCCAACATTGGCGGTAAAGCAGAAATTGGCGAGGGACAGCGCAGGGTGCGCCGCCAGATGCGTTGCATAGCGCTCGGCAAGCTGCCTAAGCGCTGCGGCTGTTTTGGCGCTTAGGGTGAGCAGTTGGAGTGGTTGGCATGGTGTCGTTTCTTCGGTCGCTTTGGCTGCGGGTGCTTGGTAACGCGCTAAGATGATGTGCGCATTCGTTCCGCTCAACCCGAACGAACTAACACCGGCAATCGGGTGACTGGTTGGCCAGGGGGTGACTTCCGTCGGCACTTGGATCGGCAAGCGTTCCCAGTCGAGATGGGGATTGGGTGTTTGGAAGTGCAAATGGGGCGGCGCCTCGCCATGTTGCAAAGCGAGCACCACTTTAATCACACTGGCGATGCCGGCGGCTGCTTCGAGATGACCGATATTGGTTTTGACCGAGCCCAGCAGCAAAGGCGTCGTCCGCTCACCCATCACCGTGGCTAAGGCGCGCACTTCAATCGGATCGCCTAAGACGGTGCCGGTGCCGTGGGCGTCAATATAGCTGACCTCGTGCGGCTTCACATTGGCATCCGCCAGGGCTTGGTGTAGGAGCGCCTCTTGCGCCTGTTTATTTGGCACAGTGAGGCCCCCGCTGCGCCCATCATGATTTACTGCGCCGCCGCGCATGACGGCTAAGATCTGATCGCCATCGCGCTGTGCGTCCGAGAGCCGCTTGAGCACTACGATGCCGCAGCCTTCACCCCGCCCATAGCCATCGGCAGTTGCATCAAAGGTCTTACAGCGCCCATCAGGCGCCAACGCGCGCATCCGTGACAAACTAATCGTCACTTCGGGAGAGAGCACTAGCTGGACGCCACCCGCCAGCGCCATATCACATTCGCGCCGGCGCAAACTCGTGGCAGCCAAATGGAGGGCGACCAAAGAGCTTGAACAAGCCGTATCCAGTGCCATGCTTGGCCCTTGCATACCTAAAATATAAGACAAACGACCCGAGGCGAAGCAAAAGGCATTCCCCGTTCCCGCATACAGTGCGAGTTCCGCCTGCGCCGGCGAGTTGCGCAGCAGTTGCATGTAATCATTTTGTCCAATGCCCACAAAAATTCCGCTCTTGCGCTGCTTTTGAGTGGGAGCTTGTCCTGCATTCTCTAGGGCTTCCCAACAGACTTCGAGGAGCAGACGTTGCTGCGGATCCATACTCACCGCTTCGCGCGGCGAAATGCCAAAGAAATGGGGGTCGAATTGATCCACCGCATCAAGCAACGCCATAGCGCGGACGTACATCTTGTCTGGCGCCTCAGGATCGGGATCGAAATAGGCATTCATATCCCAGCGCTCAGGCGGAATTTCCCGGACCGCATCATAGCCCTGGCGTAAAAGCTGCCAGAAGGTTTCAGGATCGTTGGCGCCGCCGGGAAAGCGACAGCCCATGCCAATAATGGCGATCTCCTCTTGATAGGCAGCCAATTCCTTCTTTAAATTTTGGATGACCGAAAAAGCCTGTTGTAATGAAGATAATAACTCGGCTTGGGATGCCATACGCTTCTCTCTAGCCTACCCTACATGCTGGTTATCTGTAACTGTCAAATTCCGCCGCAATTTGCGCCATCAACTCCTCTGGGGAAAGCTCTTGCACCCCATTGGTCGCTTCAGCCACAAACGCTTCTACCTGGGCCTGCGGCGCCATTGCCAAGATCGCCTGCTCCTCCGGCAAGACGTCCGCAAAAATTTCCGCGTACAAATAGTCTGCCAATGCGGCGACGGTTGGATATTCAAAGGCAAGCGTCGCCGGCAGCTCAATGCCGAGACGACGCTCCAAACGCTTTTTCAGCTCCACGGCCATGAGCGAATCCATGCCCAGCTTAAAAAAGCCTTCGGTCACGGGGGGCAGCGCCGGCGCCTCTAATACTAGCGCGACTTCTTCCTGTAGGCGCTTGCTGAGCAGGGTTTGACGCTTTTCGGCTTGGGCGGGCCACTGCCAAAGGGCTGTCCCCGCCTGCTGTGTGCCAAGGGTTTGGCTGGCTTCAGGCGTTGTGTCCTGTGCGCCGGCTTCATCCAGTACCTGGGCAAGGAAGGGCCGTGAACGACCTGCACCTTGTGCAAAGAGCGCCCAGTCAATGGGCAGGACACCTACTTGGGTGGCTTGGCTCGCTAACAGCTGGAGGAATACCTGTTTGCCCTGTTCCGCGCTGAGCGCCGTCACTCCCAATGCTGCCAACCGCGCCTGCTGACGCGTCCCACTCTGCACCGCCATGCCGGCTTCGGCCCACGGTCCCCAGTTGATCGTTAAGGCCGGCAAGCCTAGTGAACGGCGATAATGAGCCAGCGCGTCCATAAAGGCGTTGGCGGCAGCGTAATTCCCCTGGCCTGGTGAGCCTAATAGTGACGCGGCGGAAGAGAAACAGACAAAGAAATCGAGCGGCAGCCCTTGACTGAGCTGATGTAGATGCCAACTTCCTTGCACTTTGGGAGCCAGCACCTGTGCAAAACGCGCGCCGGATTGTTTGAGCAACAGGCCATCATCCAACACGCCTGCCGCATGAACGATCCCGCGTAAAGGCGGCATCCCATCCAACTGTCGAAATAGCTTGACCACATCCTGCCAGTTGGCAACATCAGCCGCAATGACTGTCACATCTGCGCCGGTCGCTTTTAACTCATTCACTGCTGCTTGCGCGTCCGGTGACGCGGCGCCGTTGCGCCCGGTTAAAACCACATGTTTGGCGCCTTCATCTATCAGCAGGCGCGCAATCTGCAAGCCTAAAGCGCCCAGCCCGCCTGTAATCAAATAGGTGGCATCAGCCGCGAACGTGACCGTTGGTTTGGGCGCAGCCGCTTGCAGACGCACCAAACGCGCCACGCGCCGCGCTGCCCCGTGTAATGCGATCTGCGTTTCACCCTCGGCAGCGGCAAGCTCCGCCAAAAGTGCTGCGACGGGTGTTCCGGGTGTCATGTCAATCAGGCCCCCCCAGCGCTCCGGGTGCTCTAACGCAGCCACGCGCCCCAAGCCCCACAGGGGCGCCTGTGCCACCATGCGGAGCGAAGGCTCTACTGCGCCGCCGGTGACCACCCACATGCGGGTTGTAGGCTCGCCCTCGCTTACGACCGCTTGGAAGAGATGTAAGACGCTTGCCAACACAGCTTGCGTCTGCGCCAGCCATGCCGGCGACTGTTCAGCGGGCTCTACTTCATCCAAGCCTCCCATATAGAGCACGCCTTTTAACGGCCCCTTGGCTTTGGCTTCTTGCAGGAGCGCTGTAAACCGCGCGCTGAGCCACGCCGGATCGTCTGCTGTGGCCTGCAAGCCAAGCGCTGCGGCCTGAACCAGCAACGCCTGTTGCCCTTCCTCTGTCAAGCGCGTCGCCAGTGTCTGCCCGATACCCCCTTGATCCGCCACGATGAGCCAACTGCCTTTGGCTTGGAAGAACGGACCCTCTGTCACCTGCTCGCGCGCCTGGGGTTGCCATGCGAGTTGATAGAGCCACCCCGGCATTGACCCCGCGGTCAGTTGCCGTTGGTGCGCTTGGGCTAAAGCGGCCAGCATAGCGGGCAGCGCGGCCATCTGTTCGGCCTGCAAATGGGGGCGCAGCAAGTTGGTCAATGGTTCAAGCTGTCCTTGCGTTAGCCAATCGACGATAGGTGTCGGCGCTTGCACCGGTGTATCTGCATGATGGCTGACCGCGGCGTGCGTTTGCTTTGCCGTCGGCAGCCAGTAACGCTGGCGTTGGAAGGGATAGGTTGGCAAAACCACTTTGCGCCGGATGGCCCGTTCTTGATGGTAAAAGCCTGTCCAATCGATCTCTGCGCCACGCACATACAACGCCCCCAGCGTAGTGAGCATTTGTTGGCTCTCTTCTCTGTCCTGGCGCAACGAAGGCAGCCACATCCGCTCTGCCAGAGCTGGTACAGAACGAGTTTCCGGCAGACAGTGACGCCCCATGCCCAACAAGATAGGCTTGGGGCCAATTTCTAGGAAAATGTCAACGCCTTGCGCGTCCAGGGTTTGCATCCCATCGGCAAAGCGCACAGGCTGGCGTACATGGCGCACCCAGTAGTTGGCCGTCGTCACCGCTGCGCGTTCCAACTGCCCAGTCAGATTGGAAACGAAGGGAATCTGCGGCGCAGCGTACTGCACTTGCTGGGCCACTCGCGCAAAGGCGGCCAGCATCGGCTCCATCAAGGGCGAGTGAAAGGCGTGCGAGACCTTGAGCGCCTGGCTCTTGATCCCTTGGTGCGCAAGGGTGTCAACTACATGCTGAATGGCCTCTCTTGCGCCTGAAATAACGACATGTTGGGGGCCGTTCACTGCCGCGATCGAAACTGTTTCGGCTTTAGCGTGCAGTGCAGCATTCACCTGCGGTTCCGAGGCAAAGAGCGCAACCATCGCCCCATTAGGGGGTAGGGCCTGCATCAACCGCCCCCGCTCGGCAATCAAGCGCAGCCCATCTTCCAAGCTGAAAACGCCTGCGATACAGGCCGCCACATATTCACCTACACTGTGGCCCAGCACCAGGTCGGGCTGGATGCCCCAGGCCATCCATAACTTTGCCAGCGCATATTCGATGGCAAACAGAGCAGGTTGTGTAAACGCGGTCTGATCGAGTGCGCCCTGGGTAACATCCGCAGCCGTAGCTTGATCAGGATAAAGCAGCGCAAGCAGAGACGTTGGCAACCCTTGGTCTGACGAAGAATGGAGCCGGCGCCATAGCTGATCGCAAGTCTCCAATGCTTGCCGAAAAACCGGCTGACTCTCATAAAGCTGCCGCCCCATGCCCACATATTGCGACCCTTGGCCCGTAAACAGAAAGGCGATTTTTGGGTGTCCTGTCGGCGCACCCACCGTCATACCTACACGCTCATCCGTTCCTTCGGCGAAGGCCGCCACCATTGCGCGTGCTTCGGCTGTGGTTTGCGCCACCAAACTGAGGCGATGGGGAAAGTGTAAGCGGCCTGTGTTCGCCGTAAAAGCCACATCGGCCCAATTCGGCGCAGGGTGTTCTGCCCAATGGTGCGCGTAGCGGTGGGCTAATGCGGTGAGCGCATCCTTGGTTTTCGCACTCAGCGTGAAGAGTTGCAGCGCCGGAGAAGCTGATTGCATGGAGGGTGGCTCTTGGGCAGGCGCCTCTTCCAAGATTAAGTGGGCATTGGTGCCGCTTAAGCCAAACCCACTGAGGCCGGCCAAGCGCTGCTTTACGCCTTGCGGCCAGGCTGTGCGTTCGGTGACAACTTTGACTGGTAGCCGCGCCCAGTCGATGTAAGGATTGGGCTCGCGCAGGTGGATGTGGGGCGGCAGCGCTTCCTGTTGAAATGCCAACACGAGTTTGATTAGACCAGCGATCCCTGCGGCCGACTCCAGATGGCCAAGGTTGGTCTTGACGGCGCCAATCAACAAAGGCGCCGTGCGCGCTTCCCCCAACACCGCGCCCAAGGCCCGCACCTCAATCGGGTCGCCCAGTGCAGTCCCGGTGCCGTGCGCTTCCACATAATCGATCTCCGCCGGCTTGACCTGGGCATTGGCCAGGGCTTGGCGGATCAGCGCTTCTTGCGCCATCCCATTGGGCACCGTCAAGCCACTGGAAGGGCCATCCTGGTTGACGGCTGAGCCACGAATGAGCGCCAGAATGTTGTCGCCGTCGGCCTGGGCATCGGTAAGGCGCTTGAGCACCACCATCCCGCAACCTTCGCCGCGCGCAATCCCTTTGGCCGCCGCGTCAAAGGTGCGGCAGCGGCCATCAGTCGCTAAGATTTGGGCCTTGCACAGCGCAATCATGATTTCGGGGGAGAGGATGAGGTTGACCCCACCGGCTAACGCTTGATCGCATTCACGCAACCGGAGACTTTGACAAGCTTGATGCAGCGCGACCAAAGAACTGGAACAAGCCGTATCAATGGCCAGGGCGGGGCCGGTGAGCCCCAAGGTATAAGCAAGGCGTCCGGCGGCCGCATTCAGGGTGTTGCCGGTGACAAGATGGCTGTCGAGTTGCGCGCGCGGGTCACGAATCAGCAGCTGACCGTACTCATTGGTGGTGATCCCAATAAAAACGCCGGTTGAGCTAGCCAGCAAGCGCTCTTTGCTTTGCCCGGCATGTTCTAACGCTTCCCAACTGACTTCCAACAGCAGACGATGTTGCGGGTCGATGCGGGCCGCTTCCCGCGGCGAAATGCCAAAGAATTGGGGATCGAACTGTTCGATATCGTCAAGCAAGCCTGCTTCCCGAATGTACATTTTTCCGGGCGCATCAGGATCGGGATCGTAATAGTCCTCCATCGGCCAACGCGCCGGTGAGATCGGCGTAATCGCATCTACCCCGTCGGCTAACAAGCGCCAGTAGGCTGCGGGATCATTGGCCCCGCCCGGAAAGCGGCAAGCCATTCCAATAATGGCAATCGGTTCATGTTGCGCGCGCTCAAACGCTTTAATTTTTTCCGCAGCTTGATTGAGGGCAAAAAGCAGGCGGCGGCGCTCTGCTGTTTCAGAAGGTTGGCTCATCGTTATATTCCTAGCAAACTTTCAAGTTCAGCCAATCCTGTCGTCAACGATTCGTCGACGGCCTCTTCCGAGAGGGCTTCGATTGTAGACCAAGCCCCAGCGGTTGCTTCCTGTGGAGAGGCTGTCACTGCCGGCGCTTGTGACCAGCCTAAGACATCTTTGGCCAGATGCTCAGCCAAATGAGTGATGGTGGGGAAATCAAAGGCTAACGTGGCGCGCAGCGGGGCGGCGACGAGCCGCTCCAGGCGGTTGCGCAGCTCGATTGCGGTGAGGGAATCCATGCCCATGTCAAAAAGACCTTGTCGCGGATCTGGCAGTGAACGTCCTGGCGGAAAGCCTAGCACTTGCGCAACTAGTTGCTGTAGCTGCGTGGTTAAGCGTGCTTGGCGTTCACCTGGCTGGGCGTTTTCTAGCTGTTGGCGGAACGAAGGTGCAGCGTCCGCCAAACTTTGCTCTGCGGCGCTCGTCCTTTCAGCACCAAGGGAAATCTGTTCAAGCAGAGGATGCCGGCCTTGGGCTTCATAGATTGGCTTATAGATTGCCCAATTGAGATTGGTAAGCGTGGCCTGGGCTTTGTGGGCCTTCAACAAGTAACTCAACGCCGCAAATACCTGTTCATCCGGCAACGGTTGCATGCCGATCTGTTGCAAGCCCTGTGCAAAGCCCGCGCCTAACTTTCCATGGCCTGTAATATCCCACAGCCCCAGATTCACACTCAAAACGGGAAGTCCTATCCCCCGCCCATAGTGAGCAAAGGTATCCAGGAAGTGGTTGGCCGTCGCATAGTCACCTTGCCCCTTACTGCCTAGGATGGACGCTTGCGATGAGAAGCAAAGGAAAAAGTCCAGATCCATGGACTGTGTCAGGTGGTGCAATAGCCAGGTTCCCATTCCTTTGGGGCGCAGAGCCGCCATCAGGGTGTCGGATGGCATGGTCATGAGCGTTTGATCACCGGCGCCGGCGACCGCTGCACAATGGACGATCCCGCGCAATGGGGGCCAAGCTGGCTTTTCCAGAAGAGCCCGCATCTGCGCTTCATCCGCTACATCGGCCTGCACTACATACAGTTTGACGCCTTGGGCTTCTAGCTGATGTAGGGTTTCCCGTGCGGCATCCTGGGGTTTACTGCGGCCCAGTAAAACCAGATGTTGCGCCCCCTCGGCTGCCAAGAAGGTGGCCATTTTGAGCCCTACTTTCCCCAAACCGCCTGTAATTAAGTAGCTGCCTTCACGATGAATGGGCCAGCCACCCTCCTGTTTCGTCCTTTCATCAGCGGTTAGCCGCGTCAGGCGGGCAACATAACGCTCCTGGTCGCGGAAGGCAACGTGATCTTCACCGCTGGGGGTTAAGATTTCATGTAGAAGGGTGGCCGCATCCACTTTTAGAGAAGACGCCGCTGGAAGATCGATCATTCCACCCCACAGCTTTGGCGCTTCCAGGGCAATGACTTTACCAAGGCCCCATAGCGGCGCTTGCGCCACCCCGGACGCCGTTGGTGGGCCGTGGATCGCTTGCGCGCCGCGCGTGACGAGCCATAGTCCATCCGGCAGCGCAGCAACTCCCTTGGCCATGAGGGCTTGAACAATGGCTAAGGCGCTGCCTGCCCCGTTGTGGGAAGCTGTTTTCAAACTCTGCAGATTGAGCGCTGCTGGGGTTGCCAAACCCCAGCAGTGGATCACTCCCGTGAGGTTGGGAATGCTTTCCAGCAAACGGTGCAGATCCGCCGGGCTTGCAGAGACGCTAAATGTCCTCTCGCTCAATTGCGCATAGACATCGCCCAGGTAGGCCAGAACCGGTTTCGCCCCTTTTTCTCCGAGTAACGCAGCCAATTGCTGCCCTACACCGCCTTGTTCGGCCAGGATCAACCAGTGGCCATCCGCAACTGTGGCTGGGGCGGGGGCTGGGGCGGCTTGCGCCACGATAACCGCCTGCTCATTGTCCGCCTGCAAAATGGTCACGGCCTCAGCAAAGCCGGAAGCGCGTAAGAGCGTTTGCCACGCATTGGCCGAAAGCAAGGGATAGGTGGGCCGTAAGTCGCGATCTGTAAAGCGCCACCAGCCTTCGGTCAAGCCAAAGGTTAAATCCAGCCAGCGTGTAGGGGCAGTGCCTTCTAACAGGATTAATAAGCCGCCAGGGGCCAGCAACTGGCGAATATGCTCGACGGTCTCACGCAATGATCGGGTCGCATGGAGGACATTGGCCGCCACCACGATCTCATACTGATGGAGTTCAAACCCTTGCGCGGCGCCTTCTTCTTCAATATTCAACAGCCGATACTCGACAAAGGGATAGGCGTGAAACTTTTCTTTGGCCTTGGCCAAGAAAAGGGGGGAGATGTCGGTAAAGGTATATTCCGTTTTGGCGGGCGGCAAGCTGGGTAAGAGATGGGCCGTGGTTGAACCGGTGCCCGCGCCAATCTCTAAAATCCGTAACCCTTGTCCCGGCGGCAATGTTTCCAGGGCTTTAGCAGTTACCTGTTGGATTTTGGTATTCATCAGCCGCGCTTCGCGCGACTCTTCATAAAGCCGCGTGGTTAAGCTCAAATCCCCACCGGGGAACAACAACTGTAATGGATCACATTGGCCATTTAGCACTTCGGCCAGTTGTTGGCCACAACGGTCAAGCAAGGCGTAGTATATTTCCGTTGACGCGTCCGGCGCCACCACTTGCTGCGCTTGGGAAAGTGCAAGACTGGCGGGGCTGTTGATCACCGTCCATTGGTCATCCTCTGTCTGGAGGAAGCCTGCTGCGGCTAACGTTGCAAGCAAACGCCCAAATAACTGCTGTTGGGAGGCGACTACGCCTACGCGCTGAATCAGCTCTGCGGTTGAGAAGCGCGCGCCCGGGCGAAGATTTGCCCCTAATTGGGCAAAGGCAGCCACGATATAGTCCAGCGCCACCGCTTCCAAGTGGGCGATGGTGGCCAAATCCAGTTTCGGTGCAATTCCCGTTGGCGTAGCGGCAAGCTGGCTTTTGAGTTGGCTTGCGGTCGGCAATGCCCAAGCCCCGCCCAGCCGTGGCCGAGGCTGCCACTGCAACTCATACAACCAATCTCGCCAGCTCTCTGCTGCGGCCAACGGCGCCTGCCTTGGTGGTTGATGCGTTGCCGGCGGCAGTTCACCATGACGTTCACGCTGCCAAGCATAGGTGGGCAAGCCGTCACAGCGCTGCGCCCCATTTCCCCCATTCACGCCCGACCAGTTAATCTTCACACCACGCACATACAACGCGGCCAAACTGTGGAGCATGTGCTGCCACTCGGCCCCTGGACGGAGGCTGGGCAACCAAAGGCTAGCCGCGCCCGCGTCCTCCGGTAAAACCGCTTGCCCCATCCCCAGGAGCACCGGTTTGGGACCGATCTCGACAAAGACATTCGCACCCATCTGATGCAGGGTGGTCATGCCATCGGCAAAGCGCACCGGCTGGCGAATCTGGCGCGCCCAATAGTCAGCCGTTGTAATCTCCCCGGTTGCCAGTTCGCCCGTCAGATTGGAGACGAGATCGAGTTGGGGCGCAGCATAGTGTAGCCGTCGCGCCACTCGGTGAAAATCGGCTACGACCGGCTCCAGCAACGGCGAATGAAAGGCATGGGAAACGGTCAAGCGCTTGCTTTTAACGCCTTGGTGCGCCAGCCTATCAATGACTTGCTGAAGCGCCGAGCCGGCGCCGGAGATGACGGTGTTTTGTGGGCCATTGATGGCGGCCAGCGCGAGTTGATCGGCAAAGGGCGCTAGCGTCGCTGCACAAATCGCTTCGTCCGCAAAAACCGCCGCCATTTCGCCAACGGCGGATTCGCGCTGCATCAGCCGCCCGCGCTCGGCCATTAACTGCAATCCATCTTCGAGGCTAAACACCCCCGCGACACAGGCCGCCACCAGTTCGCCAACGCTATGGCCCATTACGACCACGGGTTCGATCCCCCATGCTTTCCAGAGTTGCACTAACGCATATTCGAGCGCAAAGAGGGCAGGTTGGGTATACGCGGTCTCATCAATCCGAGAAGGTTGATAGTCTGGAGCGTCGGCCCCGATACTGTCGGCAGGGTAGAGAATCGAAAGCAATGAGCACCCAAGATACGGGCGCAATAGCTCATCACATCGATCCAACGTTTGGCGGAAGAGAGGGTGGGTATCGTACAAAGCGCGCCCCATGCCCACATATTGGGAACCCTGACCAGTAAATAAAAAGGCGATCTGGCTGTTCGGCTGAACCTGGCCCTGCAACACGCCCACCACCGCTTCGCCTGCACGCCGCGCGCGGAGTTTCGCCAGCGCTTCCTGCGCATTGGCAGCGACGATCGCCAGCCGGTAGGGGAAATGCGCACGCCCGCCTTGGCTCGTGAGACAAATGTCTGCCCAGTTGGCTTCTGTGGTCGCCAGGTAATGTTCATAACGGACCGCGAGGTCATCGAGCGCGGCTTCACTTTTGGCGCTCAGCGTCAGCAGGTGCAAGGGCGCCGTGCTGGCCACAGAGACCGCTTTCTTGGGGAGCGCTTCTTGTAACACCACATGCGCATTAGTTCCGCTAAAGCCGAAGGCGCTAACACCGGCAAATTTGGGACCGGTGGGCCACGGGTGTACTGCGGTTGCCACCTGCACCTTGTACTGTTCCCAGGCAATGCGCGGATTGGGCGCCTGAAAATGCAAATGAGGTGGAATCGCGCCATGGTGCAGCGACAGCGCGACCTTGATGAGCCCCGCAATGCCGGCCGCGCCTTCTAAGTGGCCAAAATTGGTTTTGACGGAGCCGATCAGCAACGGCTGGGAGCGATCATTGAAGACCTCGCCCAACGCCCCAACTTCAATTGGGTCGCCCAATGCGGTGCCCGTCCCATGCGCTTCCACATAGCCCACTTGGGCCGGCAAGACCCCGCCATTGTCGAGGGCTTGTCGGATCACCACTTGCTGCGCCGGTCCATTGGGCACAGTGAGGCCACTTGTGCGCCCATCTTGATTGACGGCGCTGCCGCGAATGAGCGCCACGATGGCATCGCCATCTGCTCTGGCATCAGAGAGACGCTTGAGCACCACCATGCCACACCCTTCGCCACGCACATAGCCATCCGCAGCGGCATCAAAGGTTTTACAGCGGCCATCGGGCGCGAGCATGCGGGCGCGCGCAAAGTTGACCGAGAGTTCCGGTGACAGAATTCGATTCACGCCGCCTGCTAGGGCGACATCACATTCGCCACGGCGTAGGCTTTGGCAGGCTAAATGAACCGTCACCAAGGAACTGGAGCAGGCGGTGTCCACTGCTAGACTCGGCCCTTGCAAGCCCAGAAAATAGGAAAGGCGTCCTGCCGCCACACTGGCGCTATTGCCTGTGCCCAGATAATGATCAATCTGTTCGGCGCCCCTGGCCACCAAGCGCTGGAAGTAATCACTGCTACAGATGCCGATGAAGACGCCGGTCGAAGTGCCTGCCAACTGCTCTGCGGACAAGGCGGCGTCTTCCAAGGCTTCCCAACTGACCTCCAGCAGCAGCCGTTGCTGCGGATCCAGGCTCGCCGCCTCGCGCGGAGAAATGGCAAAAAAGTCGCTATCAAAGTCATAGGGCGATTGCGCGACAAAGCCGCCCTGGCGCGTGTACATTTTGCCCGGTGCATTGGGGTCGGCATCATAATAGGCATCAATGGGCCAACGATCCGGCGGCACTTCTGTAATCATATCGTCGCCATTGTGCAGCCGTGACCAAAAGGCAGCGGGGCTGTCCGCTCCTGGAAAGCGACAGCCAAGGCCAATGATAGCAATCGGCTCGGCGTCAATCAGCCGCGCTTTTTGGCGCATTTCTTTGGCGGCATAGGCCAATTGCAAGGGGGACATCGCAGAGATTTGTTGGGCAAACGTGCTCATTCGATTCCTTTTAGCGGGTTACTGGCTTGTCTTGCAAAAATGCTTGGTCAATCTCATCATCAGGTAACAGGGCAATGTCAGCCAAAAAGGCGCCCAACTCGTCATCCAGGTGCTCTTCAACCGCCGGCGAATTGGTCGCGGCCGGCTCAACCAGCAGGTTGCGGGCCAAATAATCCACCAGACTCTCCAGGGTCGGATAATCGAAAAGCAACGTGGCCGGCAGCGTCAGCCCCAAAGTGCTTTGCAATTTATTTCTCAATTCCACCGCCGTCAGCGAATCCATGCCCAAGGCGAAAAAGCCACTTTGCCAGTCATACGCGGCAGGATCCCCCCGGAGCACCTGCGTGACCTGAGCGCGTACATGGGTTTCTAATAATCCACGCCGTTTGTCAGGCCGGGCTGCGTCTAAGCTCTGGCGGAAGGTGTGGACGGAGGCCTGGATCGCATCCGCGGTGGGACGCACCAAAGCGAAGAGCGGGCCATGGGCCGCGAACTGCGACCAGTCGATTGGCAATACCCCCACTTGGGCAACAGGGGCAGTCAGTAGCTGCCCGAAGACCGTTACGCCTGCTTGGGGGGCAATCCGTCCTAGCCCATTGGCGTTCACCGGCGCGCGGCGCGCCAACCCCACTGCTGACCAGGGGCCCCAGTTGATGGCGAGGGCGGGCAAGCCAAGCCCCTGCCGGTAGGCGGCCAGCGCATCCAGAAAGGCATTTGCCGCGGCATAGTTGGCTTGGCCTGGCGAACCGATCAGCGAAGCAAGCGAGGAAAATAGGACAAAGAAATCAAGTTCATGTGCTTGGCTCAACTCATGCAAATGCCAGGCGCCCTGCACTTTGGGCGCCAATACTTCGGCAAAGCTTTCCCAGTTTTGGCGCGACAAGATGCCGTCGGCCAGCAGCCCTGCACAGTGGACAATCCCGCGCAACGGATGTGTCTTGTCCAGCGCGGCGAAGACGTGGGCGAGTTGCGCTTTGTCGGTTACATCGGCCTGCTGCACGGTAATTGTTGCGCCCATTTTTGCCAGCGCGGCAATCTGCGCCTGGGCCGCTGGGCGGGGTGCACTGCGCCCAACCAGCACCAGCCGGCGCGCGCCTTGTTCCACCATGAAGTGCGCGACTTGCAGCGCCAACGCGCCTACACCACCGGTAATCAGATAGGTGCTATCCCCACGCAACTGCGGTGTGCTTGGGGGTAGGGGCGAATAGGTTGCTAAGCGGGCCACATGCCGCACCCCTGCGCGAAAGGCGATTTGGCCTTCTGCGTTTTCGTCAGGTGGTGCGCTCATCACTTCTGCGAGGAGTGCATCTGTGCCTGTTCCTTCGGGCGCTAAATCGACCAACGTGCAATGCAATTCAGGGTGTTCGAGTGCAATGACTTTGCCCATGCCCCAGAGGGGGGACTGAAAAACGCCAGGGGCGGTGGGTGCGCCGTTTACAGCCTGCGCGCCTTGCGTGATCAGCCATAGGCGAGGTGGCGTTGCCATCTGGTTCGCCAGCGCTTGCACCAGTTGGAGCACGCTTCCACAAAGTTGTTCAGAGGTGGTCGCCAGATCCGCCGTTGGCGCATCCAGGCTCCACAGATGAAGCACCCGATCGTAAGCCACATCAGTCAGAACGGACTGGAGATCAGCGCCGGCGTCAAGCAGCGTGACCGCTTCGCCGTGGGTTTGGAGTTGCGCAGCCAACTGCGTCCCAACCCCGTTCCGGTCGGCTAAAATGAGCCAACGCTTGCCGCGCACCGGTGTTGATGCAGACTGGGAAGTCGCTGGCGGTTGCGGATGCCACTGCAGATCATAGAGCCAATGTTGCCAGGCCCGTTCTTCAAGCGGCGCCGCCTTGAATTGCAAACCCGTAATTTCGGCAATTCGCTCCCCGTCCGGCGTGAAGAGGCGTAAATCCGCCAGACGCTTCCCCGCCGTCGTATAAACTTTCCCATAACACCAGAGGCGCGCATCGGGTTGCCGATAGCATTCCAGGCGCTGAACGCCAGCGGGCAACGCTTTTTGGCTATCGGCTTCGGCAAGAAGAGGGCCGGCGGCTTGGAAACAGCCATCTAACAAGGCGGGATGCAACTGATGATGATCCTGCGCCATGCCTTCTGCAACATGAATTTCGGCCAAGAACTCGTCTGGTCCATAGGCGACACTTTCCAGCACTTGAAAGCTGGGGCCGTAATCAAAGCCTCCCTCCCCTTTGAGCTTCTCGTAATGCTGACGCCTGTCATACACTTGTACGGCAGGTCGGGCAAAGGCCGCATGCAACCGGGCCAACTCGTCCTCTTCCCCCGCTGAGGACGAGTTGGTGGCATGATCGACGGCCATGAGCTTTCCTGTGGCGTGTAATGTCCAATGCTCCTCGCGCAGGCTGAAAATCTCGAAGGTATAATCGGGGTCATTTGGGGCCAACACACATTGGACATTTTGGGCGGCGCCCTCTTTGATGCCCAAAGGCTGGGGGATCACCAACTCTGTAATGGCCACTGCTCCTTGCCGCAGCGTCGTTCCGGCTGCCAACGCAATTTCCACATAGGCTGTGGCGGGCACAATCACTTGCCCCAGAAAACGATGATCGCCTAAATAGGCTGGCGTCGCGGCGCTCAGTTGTGCGGCGAAATGAATTTTGTTCGAGCCGGCCAAAGACAAGCGTTCTTGGAGCAGTGGATGCCCTACTTGCACACCGAATAGAGTGCTGGCCGTTGGCTGCTTGGCAGGCGCTGTTCCCGGTAGCCAGTAACGCTGCCGCTGCCAGGGATAAGAGGGTAGGACCACCGACTGCCGGGCAGCGGCATAATCCTGCTCAAAGCCCGCCCAATCGACCGGCGCACCGCGCACATAAAGTTCGGCCAGGCTGCTCGCCATCTGCTGCCAGTCCGAACTGCCTTCCCGCAAACTCGGCAACCACGCGCCGGCCGCGCCTGCGTCCGGCAGACATTGCCGTCCCATTCCTAAGAGGGTGGGTTTGGGTCCGATTTCCAGAAAAACGTCAATGCCCATGTGGTGGAGCGTGCTCATGCCGTCGGCAAAACGCACCGGCTGGAGAATGTGGCGCACCCAATAGTCAGGGCTGGCGATTTCAGGGCCGGCGATCGCTCCCGTAACATTCGAGACGATTTTGAGCGTTGGCTTGGCATAGGTGATGTCGCGCGCCACATTGAGAAAATCTGCAACCATGGGGCGCATCAATGGCGAATGGAAGGCATGGGAAACCGTCAACGTTTTACAGCGAATCCCTTGGGCGGACAGCTCACGCGTTACTTCCTGCACTGCTTGGCGCTCGCCGGCAAGCACTACGTTCGCTGGGCCATTAATTGCCGCCAGCGCCACATGGGGATATGGCTTGATGGCCTGCAGACAGGCTGCTTCTGACGCCGCAACGGCGACCATCTCGCCCTGTTGTGGGAGACGCTGCATCAACTGCCCACGCGCGCGGATCAGTTTCAAGCCATCTTCCAGACTAAAGACCCCTGCTAGCGTTGCCGCTACATATTCACCGACACTGTGCCCCATCATCACCGCTGGCTGGATACCCCACGCTTGCCAGAGTTTGGCGAGCGCATACTCCAGCGCAAATAAAGCGGGCTGGGTGTAGGCGGTCTGATCTAAAAGCGCGGACGCGCTATCTCCAGGCGCAGCGTAGAGCAAGGAAACCAGCGAGGGCGTAAAATCGTCACCGGTGTGCAATTGCTCATCACAATATTGGATCAGTTGGCGAAAGGTCGGCTGCGTCTCATACAACTCCCGTCCCATGCCGACATATTGGGCGCCCTGCCCTGTAAAGAGCAAGGCCACCTTGGGTTTGCCGGCCCGACCGCGCCACACATCACGCGGCGCGGCGCCCGCCAGATAGTCGCGTAGCTGCTCGCGTGCGGCGGCTGCCGACGGCGCAACCAGGGCCAGGCGTTCATGAAAATGGGTGCGGCGTGTATTGGCGGTAAAGCTGCTATCCGCCAGCGTATGGATTGCCAAGTGTTGTTCATAACGCCGCGCCAACGCGTGCAGCGCTGGCTCGTTCTTTGCCGATAGGGTCAACAGGTGCAGTGGGCGTTCAATGTTTTCCTGCGTTGGCGACAGAGGAGCGGGGGGGGGCGCCTCCTCCAGCAGGATATGCGCATTCGTTCCGCTGAAGCCAAACGAACTCAAGCCCGCAATCCGTCTGCCGTCCGGCCAAGGCATAGGTTGCGTGGGGACCTTGATGGGCAGTTTAGCCCAAGGGATGGCTGGATTTGGCGTATTGAAATGAACATTGGGGGGAATTACCTGGTTTTGTAAAGAGAGGACGACTTTGAGCAAGCCGGCAATCCCAGCTGCGCTCTCCAGATGGCCAAAATTGCTCTTGACTGAACCAACCAGCAGCGGCTGCCGGCGCCCTGTGCCAAAGACCGCACCTAACGCGCCCATTTCAATCGGATCGCCCAACGCGGTGCCTGTGCCATGCGCCTCGATATAGCTCACTTGCTCCGGCTCGACGCCGCCATTTTCCAATGCTTGCCGAATCACTGCCTCTTGCGACGGTCCACTGGGCACCGTTAACCCGCCGCTAGCGCCATCTTGGTTGATGGCTGTCCCGCGAATCAGGGCATAAACCCGATCCCCCGCAGCCAGCGCATCGGCCAGGCGTTTGAGGACGACCATCCCGCCCCCCTCGCCACGGCCATAGCCGTCGGCGGCAGTGTCAAAGGACTTGCACCGCCCATCCGGCGCCAGCATCCGGGCGCGCGAAAAATTGATCGACATCTCCGGCCCAATGAGCAGGTTCACCCCACCGGCCAAGGCCAACGCCGACTCACGGTAGCGCAAACTCTGGCAAGCCAAATGCAAGGCGACCAACGAGGAAGAGCAAGCCGTATCAATCGCCATATTTGGGCCCGTTAAGCCCAGAATGTAAGACAGACGGCCTGCCGCGACACTATGTGCGTTGCCCGTGCCAAAGTAGGCGTCAATCTGCTCAGGCTCGCGAAAAATCTGATCATAGTAGTCATGCGCACATATCCCGACAAAGACACCCGTCGCACTGTTAAAAAGCGTATCTGGTGTCAGATTGGCGTGTTCGAGCGCTTCCCAACTCACTTCTAAAAGCAGGCGCTGCTGTGGATCCAATGAACTGGCTTCACGCGCCGAGAGACCAAAGAAATAGGGGTCAAAGCCGTCAATTTGCGACAAAAAGCCACCATGCCGGCTGTACATCTTGCCTGGCGCATCCGGGGCGGGGGAGTAATAGGCATCCGTATCCCAGCGATCGGGCGGTGTCTCACGAATAGCATCCACCCCGTTTGCCAACAACTGCCAATAATCATCCAGGGAATCTGCTCCTGGAAAACGGCCGCTCATACCAATGATAGCGATGGGGTCCGCATTGAGCAATGCTAATTTATCTGCGGTTTGTTGTGCCGCCAACGCCACCTTGAGCGGTGACATTTGGGCAATCTGTTTGGCTAATTTACTCATCACGTATTTTCTACTTGTTGCGGACCAAGCGTTGCGCGACCTCTGCATCCGGCAATTGATCCAGCTCGGCTAGAAAGGCGCTCAGATCATCATCTTCTCTCTCCGCCGCCTCTGCCAAGAACTCATCCAACTCCTCCGCAACCGGCGCTGATGGCGCGTGCAGGGCCAGGACCTCTTGGGTTAAATAGGTTGCCAGCGCCTCTACCGTCGGATAATCAAAGAGCAACGTGGCCCGCAGCGGGGCTTGCAAAGTGGCTTCAAGCCGGTTCTTCAGTTCGACTGCCAGCATCGAATCCAAACCCAGGTCGAATAGGCGTTGGCGTGGTTCGATGGGCGCCTGACCATGGCGCGCCAGCACCTGGGCAATGGTCGCTTGCAGATGCTCCTGTAACAATGTTTGCTGCTCTGGGGCAGAGGCTTGTTCAAGCTGTTGCCGGAAGGCAGAACGTTCCGCAGCAGATTGGCTGCCATTTTGGGCGGGTGCTAACGCGGCCAAGAAGGGGCTGCTGTGGCGCGATAGATATTTTTTCCACTCAATCGGGAAGATGCCCAGTTGCGCCGGCATCGTGTGCCCGTACTTTAATAACTCGGTAAAGAGTGCGATCCCTTTTTCTGGCGCAATGGCGCCGACACCCATTGTGGCCCAACGCTTTTGGTGACGCGCATCAACCGTGCGAGCCATGCCGCCGTTGGACCAGGCGCCCCAGTTGAGGCTCAAAGCCGGCAACCCCAGCGCCCGCCGATGGTGCGCCAGCGCATCCAGGAACGCATTGGCGGCGGCGTAATTGCTTTGCCCTTGCGTTCCCAATAGGGAGGCGACCGAAGAAAAACAGATAAAGAAATCGAGGGGCAACGCTTGGGTCAAGGTGTGGAGATGCCAACTGCCTTGCACTTTCGGCGCCATGACCGCGGCAAAGCGCGCCGCAGATTGCTGCAGCGCCATCCCATCATCCAACACCCCAGCCGCGTGAACAACGCCGTGGAGCGGCGGCAACGTTTGACACTCCTGCAAAAGGCGAATGACATCGGCGCGCTGGGCAATATCAGCCTTGACGACCAGGATGGTGGCGCCGGCGGCTTCTAATGCGCGCAAGGCGCAGGCTGCATCGTCGGATGTGACTCCGTGTCGGCTTGTGAGCACCAAATGCCGGGCGCCTTGGTCGACCAACTGTTGGGCGATTTGGATGCCTAATGCGCCTAGCCCCCCCGTGATGAGATAGCTGACATCGGCCTGCACGGTGACCGGGACGACCGCTTGGCGCTTTGCCTCAGGCGCGCGCACCAAGCGCGCCACATAGCGGGTCGTTGCTGGCCAAGCGGACAGTTCTGTTTGCGTATGGCGTAAGGCAACCTGCGTCTCACCGTCGGGGCTCAGTAGTTCGGTCAGGAGCGCAGCCACAGTTTGCTCATCCGCGCGGTGCGTGGGATCTAGGTCTAAGAGGACAGGGGAAAATTCTGGATGTTCCAGCGCAATGACCCGCCCGAATCCCCAAAGCGGCGCCTGCGCAAGGGAATCAAAGAGCATTTCCACAGGAGACGACGGGATGTCAGGAATGACCTGAACGCCCTGTGTTACGATCCATAGCTGCGCCAGTGTGTTGGTTTTGGCCAATGCCTGTGTCAGATGTAGCAGCGCAGCGCAGCCCATTTCCTGCGCGTGCGTAAGATCAGACGCGCCACTTTCCGGCCCCCACAGGTGAATGACACCGCGCCAAGACCGCGTCTGATCTTGGTTCACTTCTTCGAGTAATTGCGCAAAATGCTCCGCCGTGCGCGGGCTAATCTCATATGCGTTTGGCGCCACCTTCTGATAAGCGGAACCAGGGAAAACCAAAATGCTCTGCTCACCTAGATCGGCAAGGCGCGCGGCCACCAGTTCACCAAGGCCGTCGCGCCCAGCCAAAATTAGCCATTTACTGCTGCCGGCGGGGAGATTGCCGAAGGATGTAACTAGTTTACTAGCTTGGGGATGGGGCTGCGCTTGCCAGGTCAGTGCATAGAGCCAGTCCGTTGCTGGACGTAGCGCCTGCAAATGATGCCGTAAGACTTTGCGGCCTTCCAGCGCGGTCACTGCGGCGATCCGTTGCCCCCCCTCGTCAAAGAGTTGGATATCAACAATCACACGGCTGTCATCAGCCGCAGCCGGCGCAGTAGGACGCAAGCGTACATGGCACCACAGGGTTGAGGTTGGGCGACGGTAAAAGTGGAAGCGTTCAATACTGAAGGGGATAAAGGTTTCCGTCTCATCTGCGGTGATGATGGTATAGGGCAGCTGAAAACAGGAATCAATCAGCCCCGGATGCAGCAGATAGGCGTCCGCGTCCACCACCTCGGCGGGGAGTCGCATTCGGCATAGGGCTTCTTGACGCTGAGCGCCATCGCGCCAAATTGCATCCATCCAGCGAAAGCTTGGCCCTAATTGAAGCTGGCGTTCCCCCAGCTCTTGATAGATGGCCGCACGCTGCACTTCTTCCTGGCAACGGGCTTGGACCTCACTCACAGAGAGCGCGGCGGGCTGACGAAGCGTATCGACTGACGCTTGCGCCGGTGGCAAGGGGCGCAGCTTGCCTGTAACATGAACGGTCCACGCGGTTTCGTCGGTCGCCGCGTGTTGCGCATCTTCCGTCGGAAAGCTAATAATTTGCAGCGCGTGTGCTTCGTCCTCTTCCGCAGGCGTGAGCGCCACCTGCAGGGTGCATTCCTCACCGTGCGGGAGCACAAGCGCTTGTGGGAAGAGCAGGTTTTCCAAGACACAACCTGCTGCATGAAATTGCGCTTGGGCGGCCCCTAATAGCAGAGAAATATGGCTGGCGGCGGGCACTACCACTTGTTCGTAAACGCAGTGATCGGCTAAAACTGGTAGCGGTTCAGGCCCAAAGTGGGACTCGAAGAGGGTCGCTTTGAGCAAGGGTGATTGGATCTTCCGCTCCAGTAACGGGTGAATGCGGCTTGTACGCTGTGCGGTGTATGGGCGCGGCTCAAGGCGGAAGCCTTCGGTGGCGAGGCGCCAATAGCGCTGGCGCTCAAAGGGGTAGCCTGGCAGATGGACGCGTCGGGGTGGCTCAGCTTGCTGGCGATAGAAAGTGGGCCAGTCCACCGGGACGCCCTGTACATACAGTTGCGCCAAACTTTCCAGCACCTGCTGCCACTCGTCTTTGCCCTGGCGCAGGCTCGGCAGCCATGTCCCATACGTCGCCGGCAGAGAGCGCCGCCCCAGGCCTAACAGGGTCGCTTTGGGTCCGATCTCGACAAAAGTATCGACATCCAACGCGTGGAGCGTCGTCATGCCCTGGGCAAAGTGCACAGGCTCACGGACATGGCGAACCCAATAATCGGCGGTCGCGACCTCCCGACCGCCGCTGTGCCCGGTCACGTTCGAGATGAGTCTGATTTGGGGCAGGGTATAGGTAATTGTCTGCGCCACGCGCGCAAAGGCGGGCAGCATCGGTTCCATCAAAGGTGAATGAAAGGCGTGGGAGACGGTGAGCGCTTCGCTCCTCATGCCGGCCGCGTTTACCTGTGCAACGACGGCAGCAACAGCCTGCGCTTCCCCCGCGATCACGACACTTTCAGGACCATTGACGGCCGCGATGGTGACGCTGGGGAATGCCCTTACCAAGTGTTGCACCCGCTGCTCTGCGGCAAAGATGGCGACCATCGCGCCGTTCTGCGGGAGCGCCTGCATCAGCCGGCCCCGCGCTGCACTTAATTTAAGGCCATCCTCAAGCGTAAAGACACCGGCCACACAAGCTGCCGCCAGTTCGCCCACGCTGTGCCCCATGACGACCGCAGGTTCGATGCCCCATGCCTGCCACAGTTGTGCCAAGGCATATTCGAGCGCAAAGAGCGCGGGTTGGGTGTAGGCCGTCTGATTGATGCGTCCCGAATCATGCTTGACGATTGTTGCGTTGCGTGCTTCCTTTTCATCATTCATAATTCCTAATTCATAAATGACATTCAAGATGGATTCACCCAGCAACGGACGCAGAATTTCATCACAGTGCTCCAGCGCTTGGCGGAAAATGGGCTGTGTTGCATAGAGTTCCCGACCCATACCCACATACTGTGATCCTTGACCAGTGAAGAGGAAGGCCACTTTGGGTTTTGCGCCCGTTGCAAGGCGTCCACTGAACACACCGCCGCTCTTGTCTGGAGTGCGCTGCCAGGTCGCCAGCTTTTGGCGCAGCTCCGCTTTGGAGGACGCCACCACACTGAGGCGGTGGTTGAAGTGCGCGCGCCCGGTGTGCGCGGTAAATCCAATATCCTGGAGGTTTGCGGTTGTGGCGCCTAAATAATTTTGATAGCGACTGGCCAGCGCCGCAAGCGCGGTTTCACTCTTGGCGGAAAGCGAGAACAGTTGCTGTGTATGCGCAGCAGATTGGGTTTGGCGCGGGGCTGGCTGTGGGGCGGCTTCCAAAATGACATGGGCATTGGTGCCGCTAAAGCCAAAGGAACTGACGCCGGCCAGTTGCCCACCTGCGCTTTGACCAGCTGCTGGGTCGGCTTTTCGGGCCGGCCAAGGCGTGCGCTGCGTGGGAATGGCGATCGGTAGTTCGGACCAGTTGATGTACGGATTCGGCTCATTGAAATGGAGGTGCGGCGGGATTTCTTGATGTTGCAGCGCCAAGACGAGCTTCATCAGCCCTGCAATGCCCGAGGCGGCCTCCAGATGGCCAAAATTCGTCTTCACCGAGCCTACCAGCAGGGGGGTAGTCCGCTTTTCACCATAGACGGCGGCCAGCGTTCTGATCTCAACTGGGTCGCCCAGGGCAGTGCCTGTGCCATGCGCCTCGATATAGCTGACCTCGGCAGGATCGACTTTGGCATTCTGCAGCGCCTGTTGGATGACCGCGTGTTGGGCCTGTGCGTTGGGCGCGGTGAGGCCGCTGGTTGGGCCGTCGTGATTGATGGCGGAGCCGCGGATTAAGGCCAGAATGTTGTCGTGGTTCGCCTGCGCATCAGAGAGCCGCTTGAGCACAATGATGCCACACCCTTCGCCGCGCACATAGCCATTGGCGGCGGCGTCAAAGGTTTTGCACCGGCCATCGGGGGAAAGAGCGCGTACTTTGGAGAAATAGATCATGGTCAGGGGCGAAAGTAGCAAGTTGACCCCGCCGGCCAATGCCAGATCACATTCGCCGGCGCGCAAGCTCATCACCGCCAAATGGACCGCGACCAATGAGGAAGAACAGGTGGTTTCGACCGGCATGGTGGGGCCATGTACGCCAAGCGTATAGGCCAGACGGCCAGCCGCCAAACTGGGGGCATTGCCTAGGCCAAAATAGGGGTCGATGAGGGCTGGATCGCCGGGCAGGAGACTTAATTGCTGATAGTCACTGACCCCCAAGCCCACAAAAACGCCCGTTTGGCTGCCACGCAACTGGGATGGGGGCACGTTCGCATCTTCGAGCGCTTCCCAACTGACTTCCAAGAGGAGGCGATGTTGGGGGTCCATGCCTGCGGCTTCACGCGGGGAGATTCCAAAAAACTGCGGATCAAAGTGATCGACTTGCTCGATAAAGCCGCCATAACGGGTATACATCTTGCCCGGTGCTTCAGGATCAGCAGCATAGAAGGCATCGACATCCCAGCGCGCTGCGGGAATCTCGGTAATCGCATCCTGTCCGTTCTGTAACAGCGCCCAAAAGCGATCGAGATTTTCGGCTTGTGGAAAGCGACAACTCATGCCCACAATGGCGATTGGTTCGCTTTTGGACCGTTCGGCGGCCTCCAACCGGGCGCGCGCTTCTTTCAACGCCAGCAGCGTTCGTTCTGCGGCAGAGAGTTCACTGTATCTAGCGGATCCGTTGCTCATCACTTCCCCCCGAGGAGCGCTTCTAATTCGGCCAGTTCGGCGGCCAAGGATGCTTCAAACTCCGCGGCCGAAAGCTGTTGGACTTCTAGTTGCGTAGCTTCCTCCTGGGCAACAGCAGGGGCGCCGTTGGCCTTCTCCGACGCCCACCCCAAGACTTTGCGCCCAATATATTTCCCCATTTCCTCTACATTGGAGGATTCAAAAACCAGAGTGGCCGGTAGCGAGGTTTCTAGGGTCGTATCCAAACGATTTTTGAGTTCGATCGCCATCAACGAATCAAGCCCCAATGCAAAGAAGCCCTGTTCGCGCGCAGGCAAGTCACGGATGCCCAAGACCTTGGCCACTTCGGCTTGCAGATGTGCGATCAACAGATCTTCGCGTTCAGCAATGGGCGCTTCGGCCAGGCGTTGTAAAAAGCTTGTGCGTGGCGTGTGGGGCGGTTGTTGGTGCGCAGCGACCGTCATTAACTCTGCCAGCAACGGAATTTGCCAATCCGGGTGCTCGGCAAAGCGTGACCAAGTGACAGGAAGCACTGCGATTTGCGCTTGCTCGCTGCCGAGCAAGCGCGTAAAAAGTGACCAGCCCTCTTGCGGCCCAATCGGCTGAATGCCCAATGCCGCCCAACGCGCCTGTTCGCGCGCACTCAGGCGCGCCGCCATGCCACTCTCTGCCCAGGGGCCCCAATTGATGGCTAGTCCCGGCAGCCCTGCTGCGCGGCGATGATGGGCGAGCGCATCCATAAAGGCATTCGCCGCCGCGTAATTCCCCTGTCCTGGCGCCCCTAGTAGGGCCGAAACCGAGGAGAAGCAGACAAAGAAATCGAGCGGTAGATTGAGCGTCAAGGTGTGCAAATGCCAACTGCCCTGAACTTTGGGCGCCATGACGGTGCGGAAGCGTTCATCGGTTTGCTTGCGTAAAATGCCATCGTCCAAGAGGCCAGCGGCGTGAATGATCCCGCGCAAAGGGGCAAGCGCTTGACATTCGGCCAAAAGCCGCTTCACCTCTGTGGCTTGGGCGATATCGGCTGGCGCCACATGCACTTGTGCGCCGGCCTGCTCCAAGGCGTGGATGGCCTCCTGCTGGAAGGTGGTTGACACACCGTGCCGTCCGGTCAGTACCAATGTTCTTGCCCCCTGTTCAACCAAGGCGCGTGCGGCTTGCAGACCCAATGCGCCAAGACCGCCGGTGATCAAATAGCTGGCCTCGGCCGGCAAGCTTACCGGCTCTGGCGTGCGGCATGATGCTTGTACGAGCCTGGCCACATAGCGTCTGTTCTCGCGCAGCGCCACCTGCTCTTCGTGCTTCGCTGCGCCTACGGTGTGCAAACGCTGCTGCACTTCGCTTACGATCTGTTGGCTTTCTTGCGCAAGTTGACCCAGCGGATCCAGGTCTAAGCAGATAGGCGACAGTTCGGGATGCTCACGCGCAATCACCCGTCCAAGCCCCCACAACGCAGCCTGTTCAACCTGTAGCGCCGCCGGCTGACCCACCGCTTGCCCCCCACGCGTCACCAACCAAAGCTGGGGTGTGAGCCCCAGACCAGTCACCCCCTGGACCAGATGGAGCACGCGCTCACATGCCTGCAAAGCTTGTTGGGGAATCTCTTCGGCTTGATGGCGCGTTGCGCCCACTATGTGATGGAGACTCCATAGATACAGGATGCCGCATGGCGACTTCCCATCACACTGCATTTCCTCAAGCAACCGTCGGTAATGCTCCGGTGATGCAGGGTTAATCTGGATCTGCTGGTCTGTAATTTTTTTGAAACTTGCGCCCGGCGTGACGAGAAGCGCCCCTTCACCGTTTGCGCGCAGTTGGTTGGCGACTTGCGCGCCCAACCCATCTTGATCGACAAAAATAAGCCAATCGCGCGTATGATCCCTGCCGTTTTGTGAAACCAGCTCAGGGACAAGCACTTGCGGTTGCCAAGTCAGCTCGTACAGCCACTCGCGCCGCTCCTTGGTCAACATGTGGAGGAGCGACGCCGCCGGCGCCTTGCGCGCCACCATGCCAATGACTTCGGCGATGAGCACACCGGTCGGGTCAAAGAGCCGAATATCAGCGACTTGCTCGCCTGTGCGGTGCTCATCACGAAGCTGCCCATGACACCATAATGATTCGCTGTTGGGACGGCGGTAGAAGTGAAAGCGCTCAATGCGGAAGGGGACATAGGTTTCCCCACGGTCAAAGGCTGCGGTTAAGGTCAAAAATTGGAGACAGGAGTCCACTAAGCCTGGATAAAGTTGATAGGCGTCAACTGCTTCGGCGGCGGCGGGTGCGTACAAGCGCGCATAAGCTTCGCGCTCACCCTCCCAAAGATGCTCAATCCACTGAAAACTGGGGCCAATCGTAATCTGGCGCTCTTGGGCAATCGCGTACAACTCGGCTTGGTGACGCTCTTTGGGGCAGCGCTGTCGATCAGGGAAAGGGGGAGTGACAGGAACCACGACCTCGCTTGGGGTAAGCAACCGGCTCAAGATGCCGGTGACATGAATAATTGGCTCTTCGTTCTCCGTAAAGCTAATCAACTTGAAGCTGTAGCGCGCGAACTCGGCTTCAGGGGTGAGAATGACTTGCACGGTCCGGCTTTCGCCTGCGGGAATCACCAGCGCTTGCTGGAAAAGTACATTCTCTAACTGCGCAGCGTCTTGACCCAGAATTTGGGCTGCCGCCCCAAGCAAAAGCGAGACATGACAAGCACCCGCCACCACAACTTGCTCATAGATGAGATGATCGCGCAAGAAGGGGCGTGTCTGGCTGTTAAATTCTGACTCAAAGATCGTCTCTTGGAAGAGCGGTAACTTGAGCTTTTGGTCCAACAAGGGGTGCAAAGCTGGACGGGGCGCAAGCCTGGCGGAGTTCTGGGTTTCTTTCCAATAACGCTGACGTTGCCAAGGATAGGTGGGGAGAGAAAGCCTACGGCGAGTGTACGCCTCGTCAAAGCCCGCCCAGTTGAGCACAACGCCGCGCACATACAACTCCCCTACACTTTCCAGCAACGGCGCCCAATTGGATTGCGTGAAGGTCAGATGGGCAGAAGCTGCGGGTTTGCGCAGGGTCGGCAACCACGCCCCCATGGGATGGGGTAGACACCGCCGGCCCAAGCCTAAGAGCACGGGTTGGGGGCCAATCTCGACAAATAGCTCAACCCCTTGTTCGCATAAACGCGCCATGCCGGTCTGAAAATAGACGGCTTGCCGTAACTGCCGCACCCAATAATTGGGGTTTGTAATCTCGTGGGTCACAGGCTCACCACGCACCAACGAAATGAAGGTTTTTCGGGGTGGGGCGTAGTGGACTTGACGAGCAACAGCGAGAAAATCTTCGCAAATTGGCTCCATCATCGGCGAATGAAAGGCATGAGAAACGGTCAAGCGCTGATATTTAATCCCTTCTGTCTCCAATGACGAAACAATGAACTGAATTGCTTCCGGCTCGCCGGAGAGCACCACACTTTCTGGCCCATTCACGGCCGCGAGCGAGACTTTATCGCGCATGTCTGCAATGAGGGCCTGCGCACGCTCTTCATCCAGCAGTACGGACACCATCTCCCCCGGCGGGAGCGCTTGCATCAAACGTCCGCGGGCGGCAATGAGCTTCAGACCATCTTCCAAACTAAAGACACCGGCCACACACGCCGCCACCAACTCTCCCACACTATGGCCCATCACCACGTCTGGCTCAACTCCCCAAGCGCGCCACAATTCCGCTAGGGCGTACTCGAGTGCAAAGAGGGCCGGTTGGGTATAGGCGGTTTGATCGATGAGGCCGGCGTGCGCCGGCGAGGCTGGGTACAGAATATCGAGCAGAGAGTACGGTAAATGGCGGCGCAGTAGCTTATCACAGCGTTCGAGCGCGGCGCGGAAGATTGGCTGTGTTTCATATAAATCGCGACCCATGCCGGCGTATTGTGAACCTTGCCCAGTAAACAAGAACGCCAGGGGTGGCGCTGTTTGATCTGCCGGCACATGTCCTTGGCAGCATCCTGGGTCTTGGTCGCCGTTGATGAGTGCGGCCAAACGCTCGCCCATTTGGGCCGCTGACTCGGCAGCCAGCGCGTAGCGATAGGCGAAGTGGCGCCGTCCCACATTGGCGGTATAACAGACATTGGCCAGATCAGTCTCGGGATAAGCCGTAAGGAAGGCGTGATAGCGTTTGGCCTGTTCAAAAAGCGCCTGCTCAGTTTGGGCCGAAAGCGTCAAAAGGTGCCACGGACGCTCCATCGCCTGCTCAATCACTTCGGCTTCCGGGGCTTCTTCCAAAATCAGGTGGGCATTGGTTCCGCCCAAGCCAAAGGAACTCACCCCTGCCCGCCGGGGCAGCGCATCGGTCTGCCATTCGCACGGCAAAGCATTCACATAAAAAGGGGAATCAGGTAGATTTAGCTTAGGGTTTGGCGTTTTGAAGTGCAAACTGGCGGGCAACCAGCGGTGTTTGAGGGCCAAGGCGGTTTTGATCAGATTGGCGACGCCCGCCGCCACATCCAAATGGCCGATATTCGTCTTGACCGAACCAATGGCGCAAAATTGCTTGCGTGACGTACTCGTGCGAAAGGCGCGACTGAGCGCAGCGATCTCTATTGGATCGCCGACGGTCGTTCCTGTCCCATGCGTTTCAATATAAGAAATATCGTCCGGCTCAACCTCCGCAATCGCTAAGGCTTCCGCAATCACCTCAGCTTGTCCTTGGATGCTTGGCGCAGTAAAGCCCATCTTGTCTGCGCCATCATTATTAATGGCCGTACCGCGAATCACGGCATAAATATGGTCGCCATCATTGAGCGCGTCTGCCAGCGGCTTGAGCAGCACCAGCCCTGCCCCATGCCCAAAAATAGTGCCTTGTGCCTCAGTGTCAAACGCTCGGCAATGGCCATCCGGTGATGCCGTTCCCCCTTCTTGGTAAAAATAGCCAGGGAAGTCAGACAAGCGGATGGAGACTCCTCCTGCCAACGCCATATCCGACTCGCCACTTAAAAGGCTTTGGCAAGCCAGATGAACGGCTACAAGCGAACTTGAACAAGCCGTGCTTAAGGTAATGCTTGGGCCTTTTAGATTGAGCTTATAAGCAATGCGGCTGGTGGCATAATCTTGCGCGTTCCCGATAAAGAGCGGATAAAAGCCGTCGGCAAGATTAGCAAAGCGCGTGCCATAATCCAGATAGGTGCTGATGGCGCAACTGGCAAAGATGCCGGTCGCGCCGGAGGTATGCAGCGGGTTATAGCCGCCATCTTCGAGCGCTTCCCATGCGCACTCCAACAGAAGACGATGTTGTGGATCCATGATGGCGGCTTCATGGGGCGAGTAGTTAAAAAAGCTGGCATCAAACCATTCGATATCATCGACCATTGCCGCTGCGGGAACAAAGTTGCGTTTGCGCAGCAGAGACGTTTCCATTCCCATCTCGAGCAATTCTTGCTCAGAGAAAAAGCGAATTGATTCCACACTGTTACGCAGATTATGCCAAAATTGTTCAAGGTTGGCTGCACCGGGAAAACGTCCAGCCATGCCAATAATGGCAATACCGTTCAAAAGGGTCTTATCCATCCCCAGATCCTTTAAGTGCTATTAATACCTCTGGCAATAACTTAATTGGGAATAACTTAGGAGTTACGTCGCGGCAGAGTATCGTCCGGAAAGTTACTGTTTCCCAGATGTGCGTAACCCCTAATACCTTGTAATTTGTTTGCTCTGTAGTCCCCACAACCGCCAACTAAAGACCCTACTGTATTCAATGGGTTTTCTCTCTGTTCGACCTACGTTGCTCACGGCGCTGTTGTCCGCGCATCATTCGTTTAGCGGCGCGGGCCTGCCCCATATCCGAGGCGGATGGCTGCTCTTTGGTCTGGCTCAGTTGCTCGCTCAAGGCGCGAATGGTGGGGTGCTCGAGCATTTCAATCAGCGACATGGTAAAAGCGGGCAGGCTTTGGGTAAGGCGATTATGGACTTGGGCTGCCAAAAGCGAGTTTCCCCCCAGCTCAAAGAAGCGATCCAGCACCCCCACCGTCGAGACGCCTAACACATCTTGCCAAATGTTAGCGATTCTTTGTTCGATTTCGTGACTAGGCGGCACATAGGCGGTTTGGTTTTGAATCCAGGCATGGCGCGCCGAGGGGATGGGTAGGGCGTTGCGATCGATTTTTCCATTGGGGGTTAAGGGTAAGGCTGGTAGAGCCATAACTGACGATGGAATCATATAAGGAGGCAGATAGGCTTGTAACCTCTTTTGCAAGTCGGCCATTTTGAGCAACGGTTTCGCTACAGCAACGGCGCGCGGCGACGATATGGGTAACTCATCTGTACCCGGCTGCCACGCATAGACCATGTGGAGCACAGTGCCTTTAAGGGCCTCATTTTGCTCGATAACGGTATGATAGCCATGTGCACGCAGCAAATCTTCTACGCCACTCAACCGCCCTTCACCCTTGTGGACCTCGACCGCCAAACGTTTGATTTTGGGCCAATCCTCGTCGGCAATTCCTAACAAAACATTCAGCTCGCTCTTCTCAACATTAATCTTCAGCAGATCGACTGTTTCGATGTTATATTCACGCATAACCTGAGAGATGGTGCGTAATTCGCAGGTCACGGTTTGGCCTTGGAAGCGTCCTGTGAGCCAATCTTCGCTGTATTCTGCCAACTCGCCGTAATGCTGTGCCATAAAAGCCCGGCTCAGCTCTTCCTCATCGTCGATATTTCCATGCAAGCCGGAAAGGGCCGACCAATTAGGATAATAGGTCAAGTCAAAAGAACCCGCTTCACTTGACAGCCCAACCATCAGAAGCTCCGCATCCACCTGATAAAGCTCAGCATTGGTGCGCAACAGTGCAAAGACATCTGGAACGGGTTCAAAGGCATAAAGCTTGGCGCGGGGTGAATGCTGATGCACAAAGAGCATAAAGAGCCCGATATTGGCGCCAACATCCAAAACACAAGCATCTTCCGGTAGGCGGATGCCATGTTTCATATAGACCTGATGCTCAAAGATCAGTTCATAAAGGTGATCGGCCTCCATCTTATTGATGACCGAAAACGGCAACCGGTTGGGTAGGGTATGCAGTTGCCAATCGGGAATCGGCAGCACTTTTTGGCGATTCGGCACTACATACGCGGTAAGATGCTTTTCGCCATATGCATCTTCACGCACGGTCACGACTGACTGTTCAACGGCGGGATGATCATTGAGTACAGATTCAATTTCGCCTAACTCAATGCGAAAGCCACGCAGCTTGATCTGATGATCCATGCGCCCCATAAATTCAATGTTGCCATCGGCCCGATAGCGCGCCAAATCACCGGTCTTATACAGCCGCGCCACAGGATCAGCAGCAAAGGGATCAGCCACAAAACGCTCGGCCGTCAGTTCGGGACGGTTCAAATACCCCTGTGCTAGCCCTGCGCCCCCGATTAAAAGTTCACCTGGAACGCCAATGGGCGTCAACTGCTGCTGTTCGTCCACAATGTAAATTTGGGTATTGGCAATCGGGCGTCCAATCGACACCACACCCTGTTGCAGCGTGTCGTCTGCGGTCACCTGATAGACAGTGGACCAAATCGTCGTTTCCGTCGGTCCATACATATTCCAAACAGAAGCACTACACGCCAACAACTTGCGTGCTAACTCCGTGGGGAAAGCTTCACCACCACACAGGATTTTGAGATTTGAGCGACCTTGCCAATCGGAGAGCAAGAGGAGGCGCCACGTCGCGGGGGTTGCCTGCATCACCGTGGCTTGCGCATCATCAAGCAAACGTGCAAGCGCATACCCATCGGCCACGACCTTGTCACTGGCAATGACTACTTTTGCCCCTTTCGTCAGCGGCAAGTAGAGTTCGAGTCCGGCAATATCAAAAGCAATCGTTGTCACGGCTACAAGCGTATCATTAGCTGTGAGGCCTGGACGCTCTCCTACGGAATATAAGAAATTCACTACCGTTTGGTGCTTTAACGCCACTCCTTTGGGGCGCCCTGTGGAGCCGGAAGTATAGATCGTGTAGGCAAGATGTTGGGATGTCACGGTGCTAGTTGGATTTTCCGGTGCATAGGCTGCAATCTCTGCCCAATCCTGTTCCAGATCGACCAGGCGTAGCGCATTGCTCTTGAACGCTGTCCCACTTTGCCCCTTTATAAGCAAGAAGTGTACTTTGGCATCCTCCAAGATAAAGGCGATCCGCTCCGCTGGATACATCGGATCTAAGGGCACATACGCCGCCCCTGCCTTGAGAATTCCCAACAGGCCAATCAGCATCTCCAAGGAGCGTTCCATGCAAATGCCGACCAACATATTGGGTTGCACCCCCAACTGTTGCAGATAGTGGGCTACTTGGTTTGCTTGCGCATTCAATTCACCATAAGTCAGTGCCTGTTGATTGAAGATAACCGCCAGCGCATTGGGCGTGCGCACCGCCTGCGCCTCAAATAGCTGGTGAATGCACAAGTAGTCAGGATAGTCAGCGCCGGTCTGATTCCATTCTATGAGCAGCTGCTGCCGTTCGGCCGCAGTGAGAAGGGGCAGGCGCTTAATCGCCTGCTCAGGATTGTCAATGATCGCTCTTAATAAGCACTCAAAGTGTCCTGCCATGCGCGCGATCGTTGCTCGCTCATACAATTGCGCATTGTACTTGAAGGTCGCTGTCACCTTTGTTGCGGACACTTGAATGACCAACCACAGATCATAAGCTTGTGCTGTGTCACCATCGGTTTCGCGAGGGGGTTCATGGGTTGTATAAAGATCGAACATTACCCGAAACAGTTGCTGCCATACCTGACGTTCGACGCCGAGTTCGGCTGCTACCACTGCATACGGTGGGACAGGATAGATATTTTCTTGGGAAAGAGTATCTATTTTGCCCATAAACTCTGTAAAAGTGGAGGCGCTGGCAAAATCCGATAATATTACGAAGGGCGCTTTACTATAGTTGCTGCGTAAAAGAGGGTTTGGCGCTAGGGTGTGTGTGCCAACCCAGAAGCGTTCTTGCCCTGTGTAGCGATATAACAAAACCGAAAAAGTTCCAAACAGAAGCTGAGCCAGAGTTTCTTCTTGTTGGCGTAGCGATACGGCTAAGGTGTGATGAAGGTCTAACGTATAAGTCTCGCCTTGCAGCAGTGCTGTGGCTGACCTGGCATGGTCTGTTGGTACATTAAGGACTGGCAATTCTCCCGTAAGCTGTGTGCGCCAGTATGCCAATCTTGCTTGATCGTCCAACTGATCAGGGGGTAAAAGATAAGTGGTGTTTTTTTGCGAATGCATTTTTCGTCATTTCATGTTAGAGCGTTGCTCTGATCTTCATATGACCAAATTGGGTGCAGTGTAAATCATATAGCTTAAAAAGGCTACCATACCTTTGCTGTATACGCAAGTTTTCTGTTATAAAAGATAATAAAACTAACTGGTAGTTTAATTAAATTTACAGTATTTATCAACACCCTTGATGGCTTTATCTACCGTAGCAAACTCATGTGGAATAAATGTGGAATGCTCTGATTGGCGGACAAAAGTCAGGGAAAAAGAACTTGAAAACAAAGGGCGAGTGTGCTTTAGCTAATCATGCTTGACACTAAAGAATTTTTGCCTATATCTAAATTTATTGTATACTTTCTTAAGGGTTTATCGGACTTTTGTCATAAGAGCAAGCGTAAGGAGCGTAGGCTAAGCGCGATCTTCACCATAGCGCCAACTCCTAATTTCATATAGTTTCCCAGAAAAGTTTCGTACCACATCCTCCGGTGTATGGATGGGACAAAATTTTTCTGGAGATCTATTTGAGCCCTAGTGTATAAATCCCGTTATAATAATTATAGTTTAGCTGGAAAACATCAGGAGAAAGACATGTCTAATGCAATTGATCAAGTGTTACGGCCTGCACTGGCCCCTCAGTATCAGGTCAGCATGGAAACGCTTGTCTATGGACAAGGAGATGTGTTCGTTGGCGGCGTACCGACCCCAAAAGATCTCTTGCTCGATCTGTATCAACCGGTAGACACACCGCCGGGGTTGCGTCCCGTCGTCATGGCCATCCATGGTGGCGGTTTCTTTCGCGAGAGCCGCGCCAATCCAGGGATTGTCGCGATTGCCACTGCATTGGCGGCGCGTGGGTATGTGGTCGTGTCCGTTGAATACCGCATGGCCTTTGATAATCCCGTTCCCTCGGCGCGTGTGCGAGATTTGGTAGCGCTCATAAGTCCCCTTGATCTAAGCCAATTTGCAGCTATGTTAAAGATTCCGGAAGAACAATATGAAGCAGCAGCGGCATCGGCCATGGATGATGCATTGACAGCGTTAGGGTGGCTTTCCGACCAAGCCCAAACGCGTTTACTGGATATGTCTCACCTGACTGTATTGGGGGCGTCGGCGGGAGCAGTCACAACCCTTTATACTGTTTATAATGCTAATAATTTTGGTTTGAATGTGCCTAGTGCTGCTGCGGTCATTGACCTATGGGGCGGGTTTATGTTCTCGCAAGATGCTTCGACCGTGGAGGCAGGAGAGCCGCCCTTATTCATTGTACATGGCACCAATGATACGACCTTCCCGATTGCTGCCGCCGAGGCAGTGGTGGCGCGCGCACAGGCGGTTGGTGTTTATTACGAATTTTATCCGCTCGCAGGGTATGGACATGGCTTTGCCTCGATTGATCTAATGACGGTCCAGGTGGATGGACAGACACTCTTCGAACGCTTAGTTCGCTTCTTGGACAAAGTTCTCTTTTAAGGTATATACTATCGCTTTACACAGAACTAAATCCCGGTTTCATACAGAGCAAAGGATAACTGAAAGACTTTTCAGATCTTGAAAATCCACAAGGTCTTTCAGTTAAGCTCTCTGGGGCGCGGGGCGGTGCATCTTGCTGCTTTGGTTGACATAGCGGTGCAAATACAATCGAAAGATGGAGTCGTAGCAAATGTTTGGCAAATTGGGTAGCAACACTTTTGGCAGCACGAATCTCGCTTACAAACGAGGCCGACAGCGTAAATTGCTGATCTCAGTTTTATCGCCTGTGCGTACACCTCAAGTTCTCCCCCAAGCGCCGGCCAAAGAGGAGTCGATGCTACGTGACATTCGTAAGGTTAAAAATGCGGAAGTTATGTTAAACCGTATGTTGGTGATTTCTGGGGCTTCACTCGGCTTTGCGATTGTGGGCACCTTTTTCTATCCGCCGGTGGCTGTCTTGAGCGCGCCCATGATCATCCTGCTGCTGATTCAACAGTGGAAAGAAGCCTATCGCGCGTTGAAAGAGGGAAAGCTCAATGTCGCGTTCCTGACCAGCTTTACGATGCTGACTTGCCTGGTCATGGGCTATACCATTCCCGGCAATTTGCTCGGTTTTGTCTTTTTTATCAGCCGCAAGTTACTGCTGAGCGTCCGTGGTCAGTCGCAAAAAGAGTTTATTGATGTTTTTACGCAGCAACCTAATACGGTTTGGACGTTAGTGGATGGCCTGGAGATTGAAACTCGGCTAGAAGATTTAAGTAAAGAGGCGATTGTTGTTGTCCATACCGGAGAAATGATTCCCGTAGACGGCAAAGTCGTCGCCGGTATTGCCTCGGTGGATCAGCGTATTCTAACCGGCGAGGCGCAGCCAGCCGAGAAAGAAGTGGGCGATCAAGTCTTTGCTTCCACCGTTGTCTTGGCGGGAACCCTTCAGCTTGAAGTGGAGAAGGCTGGGGATGAAACCACAGTTGCACAAATTGGGGCCATCTTGAATAAGACCGTTGATATGAAGTCGGCAGTACAACTGCGTTCTGAAGCGTTGGCAGATCGCACGGTGATCCCTTTCCTGATTGCCGGCGGTGTTACGTTGCCTATTTTGGGACCCATGGCCGCTATTTCGGTGATCAACTCGCACATCGGTTTTCGCATGTCTGCCGTGGCGCCAATCGGCATCCTGACCTTTTTAAGGATCTTGTCGCAGAAGGGCATTCTCGTCAAAGATGGTCGTGTACTCGACCGATTGCCCCAAGTCGACACGGTGGTCTTTGATAAAACCGGCACATTGACAATGGAATTGCCCCATGTCCGGGCCATCCATTGCTGTCGCGCCTATACCGAAGACGAGATCCTGGTCTATGCTGCAACCGCTGAAGGCAGACAACGCCATCCGATTGCAATCGCCATTGTTGAAGAGGCGCAAAGGCGCCATTTACCACTCTCCGCCGTTGATGAAGCACAATATGAGGTCGGCTATGGCATCAAGGTGCGCATGGAGCAGCGGCTTGTACGGGTGGGGAGCAGCCGCTTTATGGCGAAAGAGGCGATTGTCCTTCCCCAGGAGATCCACGCGATCCAAGCGACTTGTCATCAACAGGGACACTCGCTCGTCATCGTGGCCGTAAATGATGAGGTGGTTGGCGCCCTCGAACTACAGCCAACCCTCCGCCCGAACGCCAGGGAGATTGTACAAGGATTGCGTGAGCGTGGCGTCAAAGCCACCTATATTATTTCGGGTGATCATGAAGCGCCTACGCGCAAATTGGCGAATGAACTAGGGGTAGACCACTACTTTGCCGAAACCCTGCCGCAAAATAAGGCAGAATTGATTGAGCAATTACAGGCGGAAGGGAAAACTATCTGTTACATTGGCGATGGGATCAACGACTCCATTGCCCTGACCAAAGCCGAAGTCTCTATCTCCCTGAGTGGGGCGTCAACCGTCGCGCAAGATGCTGCACAGATCATTCTACTGAGCGGCGGGCTGGACGAACTCTGCGAACTTTTTGACATCGCGCGGGAATATGAAACCAATATGCAGCGCAATTTCTGGGCGGTCATTGGTCCTTGCGTTCTTTGTGTCGGCGGGGTCTACTTTGCAAACTTTGGCTTGATTACCACTATTATCCTCAAACAATTTGGTCTCTTCACAGGCATTGCGAGCGCGCTTGCCCCCTTGCGTAGCCATCGTAATGAACTGGTGCTTAGCCGCAATCGCCTCACTACGCAACAGGCGGATAATCCAGAATAGAAGGAAAAACTCCGACTTTCATCACAACCGCACTACAGTAGTTTCTAGGCAGACCTTAAGAGGAAATCGACTGCTGCAGCTAGATCTGCAACAATGAGCGGAGGCAACGGGACGCCGACGAGTAACTGCTCCAGTGACATTCCCTGACGACCGCTCTGAACTAAGATCGCTTGACAACCTGCCGCATTGGCCGCTTCAAAATCTGTTATTGCATCGCCAATAAAAATCGCTTGTTCAAGCATAAAACCAAATTGTTGTGCTGCTTGCAAGAGTAATCCTGGCTTTGGCTTACGACAGAAACAGCCATCAGCGGGATGATGTGGACATACAAAAAAGGCATCGATCCGCCCACCTGTGTCTGTCACCGCTTTGTGAAGCTGCTCGTGAATAGCTGTCACTCTCTCCAACGGCACAATGCCGCGTCCAATTGCTGATTGGTTGGTAATCACCAAAATCGGTACATTCAGGGTTGCCAGCCGTTGCAATGCGGACAAGGCGCCGGGCAAAAATTCGAATTCTTGCCAACTCTTCACATAGCCGGCGCGCTCGTGGTTGATAACGCCATCGCGGTCTAATAGGATTGCTTGCATGGGTGCTCACATTTTGCTTTTGGGGATTCCACCCAACAAGCAGCGTTGGCTATCAAACGTTTGTCTGCCAACGCTGCTATCTGGGCGCAAGTGGCTGTGGTTAACTCAGCCTTCATCTGGGGAACCTCCCTTTCCCACTCTTTGTGGCGTCAGGACGCCGTTTGATCGTTCGGGTGTTAAATCATAGTCTGGCGCGGCTTGGCGCAGCTTACTTGCCGGCACGGCTCTCTCCTTTTTGGAGTAACGATAATAACCATAATCAGCCCGATAGTCACTATCTTTTACGGCTACGCCGTTAAACACAATTCCCAAAAGATTTGCCTTGACTTGGCTGAGTAGGAGACACGCTCGTTGCGCACGAACGCGGTGTGTTTTGCCGGCTCTCACAACCATCACTATCCCGTCGGCTTGCGTCGCTAGCACAATGCCATCAGTCACTGTCGTTAATGGCGGGCTATCAACAATCAACAGATCCGCCATCCCTTTCAACTTTGCGAGGATTTCCTGCATACGTTTGGAACCCAGTAGTTCAGCCGGATTAGGCGGTAAGGGACCTGATGTCAGAATACGCAGCCCAGGCACCATGGTGGGCTGGAGGAGGCTGTCGAACGGGAGTTCATTGCTGCGCAACGCTGTCGTTAAGCCGATATTATTCCTCAACCTAAACAGTTGCTGTTGCGTTGGCCGATGTAAGTCGGCATCAAGCAGAATGACATGTTTACCGGCGCGTGCGTAGGCAGCGGCCAAGTTTGCGGCGGTTAATGACTTCCCATCTTGCGCCGACGCGCCCGCTACCATGATCAACTTGACCGGATTATCAATCGAGGTAAATTCCAGATTTACCCGCAGCAAACGGTAGGCTTCCATGCCAGGAGTAGGAGTGGGCTGCACCATGACGAGTTTCCCATCCGTGGCGCCGCTGCTCAGCAGCGGTACGTTGGTAAGCACAGGCGCCCCTAATAGCTCCTGCGCCTCATCGACGGCTTTGAAAGAGTTATCCAGAAACTCAATCAGGTAGGCGCCACCCGCGGCAAGAACACAGCCAAGCACAGCAGCAACTAAAATATCGGTTGACAAATTTGAGTCAATCGGGTTTGTTGGTAAGTTTGCCGGCTCAAGCACGCTCAACGTGTTAGCAGCACCGCGCTGGGTGGTGGCAAGCAATGCGGCATAGGTTGCTTGCAAAGAACTTAACTTACTTTCTAATGCTTGAATCAAACTTTGCGTATCCGCAATTTCACGCGCACTAAAAAGTGTAGTCAAGTCTTGCTGCTTCTGTCGAATTTCATTACGGGTATCAAGGATCCCATTCTGTAATTCGGCGAGCTGGGCGTCCACAAATGCCTCGCGCTCTTGCTGTTCATGACCAGCGGGGCCGAATAAGATCAGCTGTCTGGCAAGCTCAGCGGCAACATCGCGTGCCAGCGTCGGATCTTCAGAATAGACTTGCACCTCAATCAGCTGTGAGTTCGGCACCATATATGCGGCATAGTAAGGTAACCATTCCAGACCTAGTGCTTCCATCGTAGCTTGACGGATTGGCTCGCGTTGCGCCATCTGTGCGTAGGCTTGCGCTAACTGTTGCATTAAGTAAACATCAGCGCCACTTGGATTTGGATCGCTGATGGTTGAGCCAACAATCAAGGTTGTACGTGATTGGTATACATCCGGTTGTTGAAACGAATAGATCAAGCTGGAGAACGCCGCGAGGATCGTGGCAATTAGAACCAACCACCACCATCGACGTAGCGGGCGTAGCAACCGTTGTAGTTCGAGAGTCTCCATTGTTCATTCACCTCTAAAATCCTAGAACCTATCCGTAAATTCGGTTGTAGCGTCCATTACTTTGTCGAGTTGTAGACTTGGGCACAGAGAATTTACGGGCAGATACTTAGTGTATCCAAATCGGATCCCAATCTTCATAAGCATTACTACTGAGATTCCGCTGTTCAGAGCCGTCGGCATTCATGATCCAAAGCTGACGCCGGCCTGTCTCCCGATTTGAGAAGAAGACAATCTGACTTCCGTCCGGAGACCAGCTTGGATGCTTATCCCATTCAAAGCGATTGTTCGTCAACTGTTTGACAACCGCACCATCGACCGTCACGGTATAGATTTCGTCATTTCTATTATTGGTGCTCACAAAGGCGATCAGATTCCCAGTGGGTGACCACGCTGGATCGTAGTTAATAGCAGAGATGTTAATATCCTTCCCGGTCAATGCTGTCAATTGGCGCAGCAAATCGTATTCGTGCGAATAAATGTGAATCTGCAGTGTGCGGTCAGAGGCTTGCTTGACAATTGCTTCTTGCTTGCCATCGGGTGAAAAAGGTAGTTGCTTCTGCGCCAATGGATAGACCCAGGTTTCATTAATGCGGTAAAGCTCTCCGTTTGTCGGATCCAGCGCATAGACTTCTTCTGGACCATTGCGATTGGTCTTAAATAGGATCTTGTTAGACAAATATGTAGGTAATACGTTCGGTGCGTTCTGTGGTTCTGTCGGGAGCGGTGTTGGCGTAAACTCGGTAACCGATTGCAATAAGGGCAGTGGCGTTGCTGTTGGCGGCGCCAGGGATGGAATGGGTGTGATAACAAGTGCATTCCAGGGTAGCTGGGTTGGCGTCCCATTCACTTTTGCCGAAGCGGTGGCGATTACGGCCTCGGCGGCGGCGGTGGCGCTATCACCCGGTGTCGAAGTTGCATAGACGTACACAGCAATCACTGCATTATAGGGTAAGGGGGTTGGGGTTGGCGCACCACTGTCTGCCAAGGCGGTCGCCGCGATGATGCGCGCTGCCTCCGTCGCCACATTTTCCGCCGGTGGTGATGGCGCGATCAACATGGGTGTAACATAGTCCGTCGGCACTGGCGTGAATGTGCCAGTCGTCAGTGCTACGGCTGTCGCATATTCTGCATTGCGCGTAGCAATCACCGGATTTGCCGGTACAGGAGTGTGCAAAACGACGGGCGGCAACTGCTGTGCAAACGCAACTGCCTGCACGGTTTCCAGATTAGCAGGGAAGGGTGTTGGTGTCACAATTGCGTAGGGCACGGGTGTATAGGTGCCGGTTGTAAAAGCAACCGCCGTCGCGGTCTGGGCAATGGCAACCACCGTCAAGACATCTTTTGGAACGGGCGTCAGCGTAGCAACAATCATCGGTTTGGTTGGCAAGGGCGGCGGCGTTGGGGGGGGCGGCCCAAGGCTCAGTAAAAGAGTAGGTCTATTTTCCGCAGTTTCCGGCCCTAAACCGCTGTCCCATGCAAAGAGCGCCTCTCCATGTGAAATCGATGCTTGTATCCGCAAGGTCACAGAGGTGACGCCATCAAGCAGTTGCTTTTCCAGCCATTGACGTGTCGATTCATCGAACTCCCATTGATTGACACGTTCCGGCGCTAAATCCATGGCGGTTAGGGGCGGGAAAAGGGTAATCGCCGCCGGTGCACTTAACATCGTTAAGAAATCAGCGGGTCCTAGGTTTTCTAATGAACTTTCCGGCACTAACTGTACCAGCCAAATACCTTCTGCATCCGGCTGAAACTGATCCTGCCGCAAGCCGGTTAAGCGCAGTTGCGCCTGATGGATGGGCGCGCCTCTAGGTATGCGTGTCAAGTCGATACGCACAGCCGAAATAAAGGTCTCGCCTTGATAGGCGCCCGCATAAAGATACGAATCACCTAGGTGATTACGCCGATCGTCTTGATCCTTCCACCAACCAGCATCCCCAGCCTTAGGCCCTAAAAGAAAGACCTGCCCCCCTGGCTCTGGGTTCGGTGTGACAAAATGCCCTACGGCCGCGGTTATCGTTGTGGGCGGGATTGGCGTTGGTGTTGGCGACGCAGTCGGTGTTGTCGTTGCGGCAATTGGCGCAGTGGCCATCAAGACTGACGCAGCAGCTGTGTTGGTCGCTGTTGACGAAACTGATCGGCTGGTTTCGGTACGATTGCTGTTTTGCAATTGCATTGCATTCAGCGGGCGGAAGACGGCTGGATCACGGATAGCAAAGACTAAGATTAGACACACCGCTGTGCCAATCGATAAAAATGTCAAGATCTGAAGCCAGCTAGCGCTACCGGCTTTTGACCTCGCGGCGCGCGGTTGCTGCTCTTTTTCTACAGGTTGAGAAAAATCTGTCTGCGTGAAATCCAGGGGAATGGTTTGCCGAGTAGGTGGCGTGTATAGTGGGCAGGTTATATACGTAGCACTAAGGCAGTAATTTTGCTGCTGTACAGCATCCGGTGCTAATGGCGATCTTTGCACATAACAGCGGTGTTCCAGTGCTGGTTCGCTCAGCATTACTGTCTGGTCTACATCCAGACCCAAATATGGGCAACAGATTTGTATATCAGTTTCTGTCAAGGGCTTAATCTCCATGAAAGCGTGACGGATGCTAATAAATCCGGACAGAAATAAGTAGACAGATAAATTGGCTGTTTCCCAGAGAGAAGCTCTACTTATTTCTGTCTAGGTATTTACGCCAGACTGTACTAGACAGAACATGGTGGTTTCTTTCCGCATGAAATTTAGTTATAGCTATAGGCTGGCAGCGAAAGAAGTGCTGTCGCCGCGGCTTGACGAACGGCAACGGTCACCATATGGGCCAATATCATGTGAATATCTTCGACCTGTTCTATGCAATCATTGACAACCACAATAGGCAACTCGGCCAAGGTTGCCAGCTTGCCGCCCTTATATCCGCTCCAACCGATAGTAAAGGCCGCTTGTGCTTGCGCATATTCGATCGCACGCAAGATGTTCGGCGAATTTCCACTTGCCGATATCGCAATGACAATATCTCCCCTTTGGAGAAGGTTGGCTAATTGTTCAGCAAAGACACTCTCGTAGCCGTAATCGTTCGCAGAGGCTGAAAAGAAGGCCATGTTATCGGTTAGGGACTGTACGCGCATGCGCGGAAGCTGCGGCACAACTGTATTCTTGCCTAAATCACAAGCAAAGTGCGTTGCGGTTGCCGCGCTGCCGCCATTGCCAAAGATGAAGACCTGTTTGCCGGTCAGGCGGGCATGATGTAAGCGCTCAACCATTTCCTCAATTGCAGTCCAGGGCAATGTACCCAAAGTGCGCTGGACATCCATCGCATAGTTCTGATATTGATTCGTCATAATGTTTCCTTTGTCGCATCCGCAGAACTAATTTGCAGCAAATTTTCTTGAAACCAGGCCTTTGTGCGGAGGCACAAAGGCCTGGTTTCAAAACAACCGCATCTTAGTCTCTGCGATAGTCAAAAATAACTTTTGAGCCATCGCGTTCTAGGTGAAAAGGTAGTTCAGTCAAGGATGATAGCGCTGCACGTACATTGTCCTGTCTTTCCTGTGGACAGTAGAGCAGCAAAAAACCACCCCCGCCGGCTCCCGTTATCTTGCCGCCCAGCGCCCCTGCTTTGCGGGCAGCGGCGTAGAGATCATTAATCAGTGGGTTGCTAATGCCGCTCGCCAACTGTTTTTTCAACTGCCAACTCTGGTCCAGCAGGTAGCCCAATTCATCTAGTTCGCCTGCTTGCAGACAGCCTTTGGCTTTGAGCGCCAGTCCCTTCATCTCATGCAGCACATGTACGCGATCGTTCATCTTCTGAACCTGTTCAGCCAATACGCTCTCTGCTTTGCGAGCAATGTTTGTATAAAACAGCAGCAGGTTCTGGTTCAGCCTGCGGCGCAGTTGGTCATCTATACACCAGTGTTCAACCGTGACAACGTCGTTGCGGCCAAAGCTCAGAAAGCGCTGCCCGCCATACGCCGCAATATATTGATCCTGGATGCCAATCGGTTTGCCCAGCACGTCAATTTCGATCTCGCATGCATCGCGCGCCAACTGTTCATGGGTGACCGGTGTCCTGCAGTAGGTATACATGGCATTTAGCAGTCCCACCGTCACCGTACTGGATGAGCCCAATCCTGATCCCTCCGACGGGATGTCTGCCATGGTTGAAATTTCAACACCACAGGTGATACCCGTCTTACGGAGGCATTCACGCACCAATTCATGCTGCAACTCATCAATATGGTCGACCAGTTCCGTTTGTGTATAGCCGACCCGGATCTTGCGATCAAAGCGCTTCTTGATCGTGACGTAAATATATTTGTCAATCGCCGAAGTTAATACCCAACCTTGTTCGCGCCGGAAAAACTCGCGAAAATCAGTACCGCCGCCTAAGAAACTAACGCGCAGCGGCGTCTGTGTAATAATCATTGTGCCCTACCTTCCTGCGATGGTTTTTGCAGCACACTGCTGCGCCCGCGCGTAGCCGTTTGGTGTGCCAATGTCAATCAAAAACTCGTTATCGGCCAGAGGTTGCCCCAGCAGAGGGCAGCCCGCCTCTAGACGTTCCGGAAAGAGATCCCGCCCAAAATCATATACGGTATCGTTGGGCACAGCTTCCAAAATATGCGGTTCGCAGATCAGTACACCGGCGTTGGCAAGATCAGTGAACACCTGCTCCGGCGGCGGTTTTTCCACAAAACGCGTTATACGGCCAACGCTGTCCTGTTCAACAAGGCCACATTCGGTTGGATTCGGGACTCGATAAAGCGCCAGCGTAGCCAGCAGATCAGGGAATGCGCCCATCTTATGTCGGTGATGAAACCCAATTAAACGCGTCAGATCCAGATTGGTGTAGAGATCGCCGTAGACCACCACAAACGGCTCGTCCAAGAAAGTTTGCAACCGCTTGGCGGCGCCCGCAGTCCCTAGCAGCGTCTGCTCGTGGGAGTATGTAATGGCAACGCCCAGATGCCGACCGTCCCCGAAGTATTCCGTTATGACCTCTGGACAATGATGCAGATTCATTGCAATCTGCGTGATCTGGTGGGTGCGTAGCCACACAACCAAATGGGCGAGCAACGGTTGCCCTTGCACCGCCAACATCGGTTTTGGACAATTCAGGGTAAGTTGTTGCAGGCGCGTCCCTTTGCCTGCGGCTAGAATCAGCGCTTTCATCTTAGTACGCACCCCGTCCTTTCCAGACTGCCGGCAATGTTTGAAGACAGAGAATCTGTAGATCGAGCCAGATGCTGTAGTTGCGGATATAGTGCATATCAAGCTGTACACGCTCTGCATATGACAGATCCGAGCGGCCGGAAACTTGCCAGAGCCCCGTCAAACCAGGCTTTACTGTCAGCAGATTTTGTTTCATTGGCCCATACAGTTCGGCCTCTGCTGGGGAGATCATACGGGGGCCGACCAGACTCATCTGCCCTAGCAAGATGTTAAGCAATTGCGGCAATTCGTCCAGACTGATTTTCCTTAACCAGGCGCCAACTCTGGTTACACGCGGGTCTTGCTTAAGCTTATGATTGGCCCGCAATTCGGCCAACAGTTCAGGGTAATTCTGTGCCAGCATTTCATCGCCGTTGACCAACATCGTGCGAAATTTGAAGGCGTCGAATTCTTTGCCCCCAATCCCCAACACGCGGCGCCGGTACAGGGCTGGGCCCGGCGAGTCGAGCTTGATTAGCAGCGCAATAAGCCCCAGTAAAGGTAGCAAGAGGGGCGCTGCCAAAAGGATGACAGTGTAATCCAGCGCCGTTTTCATGATCATCTCTAGCGGGTCCAGGCGCAAGCGATTCAAACGCAGCAACGGCACCGCGTTCCGCGTGCTGACCCGCAAACCGGTGGTAAAGATCTCGTACAATCCAGAGGAGAGCGACATTTCCACGGCAGGCATGGTAGAGAGTTGCAATGTTGTGGTGAGCAATTGCGGTCGGGTTAACGCTGTTGAGGCGATAATAATCTCTTCAACTTCTTTCTGGTGCAGAATGTCAGCCAGCGTATCCAACGTGCCAAGTACAGGTAAGCCGATCAATGTTCGCATGCCTTTTTCGCCTTGCGGGGCATCGCTTTCATCGACAAATCCTACAACTTTTAGACCGGAATAGCTGCTCTCCATCAATTGCGTAGCCAGCGAAATTGCCTCCGCGTTGGTGCCCACAATGATAGCTGGTGCAACGAAGATCCCCCTACTACGCATAGTCTGGGCAACGCGGCGCAAGACAAAACGATTTGTGCAAACTAACCCAGTCGATAAGACCCATGAGAGGAGCAGCCAGCCGCGCGCAATCACAAACTCCGGAATGACAAAACTAATCACGACTACTAACATCATGCCACTGGTGCAGCCATTGAGTGCACTGGCATATTCGCTGGTGCCGCTCAACAAAAAATGGAAATCGTAAAGCTGGAGCAGCGCAAACAAAGCAAGCCAAACCGGGATCAGGATTAAGACTAACGAGGCATAATGCTCCAGTGATGCGGCGCCTTCTCGAAAAATTGGGATGTTGCCATAGAAGCGCACCCAATAGGCAAGCGCAAATGCCAGCATCAATGCCAAAGTATCACTGACAAGAAGCGCCCCTTGATAGAGCCGTTTCCATGTTGAACGTGCGATCCCAAGATTGCTGAGAATCGAGACACTTTCAGTCATTGACAGATCTGAGTTTGAAGCCATAATGAGGGTTTTCTCCAAAATTATCATAACATAAGCATAGTGTGACCCTTGCGGTCATCACTTGAGGTATCGGACAAGACACAGGTTATCGACAACGGTCAATTCATAGTTGGCTTCCAATCACGCTACACAGGCGCGGCTGCCAATATAGTCGGCTCCGTCCGTCACATAAATACGCATTGGCGCTCCCTTCGTACGAAACATAAGTTATTTACTGTAGCCGCGCCGAGCCTGGTCGTAGATCGTTTCTAATTGGGTCGCCATTACATTCCAGGAATGATAGCGCTCGACAAAGGCGCGCCCAGCATGGCCTAAATCTGCCCGATGCGCTGGATCTGCCAACAGCGCCAGGATCGCCTGCGCAAAAGACGACGCATCCTGGGCGACCAGCAACTCGCACCCTGCTTGAGTAGCTAACGCGGTGGTTGCTTGTGGGCTGGCGACGACAGGGGCTCCACACGCCATGGCCTCCAATACTTTATTTTGGATCCCGGCGCCGTAGAGGATTGGCGCCACCGCAAGCGTCGCTTTGTGTAGATAAGGGCGGATATCGGCAACGGCGCCAGTTACGACGACACGTGGCTTACCGCTGTTGATTCCCGCGCGCGCAGCTAGCCCCCGAATTTCCGGCGTTGGATCTTTCCCAACAATGTAGACTTGCACCTCGGGCTGCTGCGCCCAGACTATGGGCATGATCTCCTCGACGAGATAAAGGGCTGCGGTAACATTGGCGTGATAACTCATCTTGCCGCTAAAGACAACCATCGCTGGCTCGCGGCAGGTATCACGAGGGACAAAATAGTCCAGGTCTACACCATTGGCGAGTACCTGGAGGTTACTCTCATATCTAATATCATCTCTACCATCGGCCATTGCCTTTCCGTACTGTTGTACCAGTTCAGCTAGGGCAGATTGATCAGCCACTGATGTAACCAGCACCTGATTGAACTGGCTTACGAGCCATCCTTCATAGCTGCGCGTCCGCTTTAGCTCAAGCTGTGTTATCAACCGACCTTGGCGCGAACGACTGTGTTGGGCTGCTTGGGCAAAAAGATGAGAAATGCAGTCGACGCTGTCCCACACGATCGGCAGCGACAACTGCCAGTGAGTGCACCAATCCTTGATGTAGAGCCCATAGCGGGCGCCACGCAGATGTTCAACATGCACTACATCGAATTGCTCGTGCTGGATGGTTGTGAGCAACAGACGCGCCAGTGCCGGCTGCCAGCTATAGACGGCTTGTAGCGGTACAGATGTCGGCAATGTCCGCAGACAATTGACAAGCGAACGCAAGATTGGCTGCGGCTGCGCCAGCACACGCACACCCGCTTCAGCCAATTGCTGCAGCTCCACCTTTTCCTGGGCGGAAGTCCATAAACTGGCGAGCGTTACCCGGTGGCCGCGCCGCGCCAAAGCCCGGATCAACTGATAGGGCCGCACCCGAATCAGATTGGGTGCATAGGGAACGATATATAAGATGTCCATTTCCTGTTGGTCTTATTCAGATATGGCGCTTGCCGTTATGGTTTGCCAGCTGTAGATCCGATCCCAAGCCGGATAAATGATGCGCCAGTTATAGCGGCGTTCAACCCAAGCGCGTCCAGCCTGTGCGATCACAGTGGCCTGTGCCGAGTCTTTGAGTAGATGGATGAGCGCCTGGGCAAACTCCGTAGCTGAATCAGCAATCAGAATGTTTTCGCCAGGACAAATGTCGATACCCTCGGCGCCTGTGGTTGTGCTTACAATCGGCAATCCCCATGCCCACGCATCCAGAATTTTCACGCGCATGCCGCCGCCGGCGTGCAACGGGACAATGAATGCTGCTGTCTCTGCCAAAAAGGGCGCAGGGTCATCTACATAACCGGTGATCTGGAGATTCGGCACTGCACCCTCCTGTAAAGCAGCTGGTGGGTGCTTGCCGATAACGGTCAGAATAGCATCGGGCGCCTGCGCATGAACTTGGGGCCAAACTTCTTGAACAAACCACTGAATGCCCTCTGCATTGGGTGGCCAATGTAGCCCTCCTAAAAAGGTGACACGCCGCCCCGCTGACTGCCTCACAATGGCCGGTTCGTCTTGTGGGTTGACACAGATGGGGATCATAGCCGTCTTTGGCACAGGCGCTGCATTATTGGGCAGCCGGCGCTGAAGCGCAGCGTAATCCTCATTGCTAACCCAGGCTACCCGATCAAACTGACGGCAGGCGCCCATCTCAAACCTTGCCAATTTGCGTGCTTCCAGCGCCAACAATGCGCGCTTGAGCGGATTGCGCTCGTGCTCCGCTAACCTTTTAGGAATCAAGTAGACGGCATTGTGTTGATCAAGCACCGTCAGCGGCCTCATCTGAGCGTTCCCTCTCTCCTGTCTCCTCTCTCCTGTCTCCTCTCTCCTCTCCACTGCTTGCCGTGCCCAAAGGGCATAGGGCGCCATCCAGAGTTGGTCAGCGTGAATAGCGTCAAAGTGTGTACGAGCGATCAGATCTTGGAGTAAGTGAACCATGGTCGGCATCCAATCGCGGGCGATAATAAAGGGCTGAGTGGTGACAAGACTCTTCAGCATATGAACGACGTCCAACAGTTTGGAGCGGGGCATGGCTACAGTGTGAACATCTCGACAAAATTGTTGCAGATGGGCAATTGCCTCTGCCGTGTCCGTGGGCCGTACAAAGGAAGCCAATGTGACCTCGTGATGTTGGCACAAATAGCGCAACACGTAGTACGCGCGAATCTTTGGGCCGGCATCCAGGGGGAATGGCAGCACTTGGGTCAGGAATAGTATGCGCACTTGCTAGCCTTCATTCTGTTTATAACGGATGCGCTTCGTGCCCGCAAAGTTGAATCCATGTAAGTGACAAAGGACCTTTGGCGTAAGTTGTTGGCCTAATTGCACCAGTCCAATGGCAGCAAAGAACAGAAGCACCGCATCAACGGGAAGTCGATACCGAATTAAGGTCCAGGTTAGCAGATGGATACCCGTGTAAACTACGATGAAAAGATAAAACAGTATAATCCCTGCGCTCTGTTTCCACCCCTGAGGACGACGCAAGCGAATTGTTGAATATAATAACCCGTACAACATGAAAGGCAGCAGTAGCCCAAAAGAACCAACACGTGCAATATTGCTGATAAACCCGGATTCCGGCGAAGGCCAAAATTTGAAATACTCCACGGTTCGACTAAGCGAAAGGAATAGAAAGCGTACAGGATCATCTAGGATAAAGCCGATTCCTCGTTGCAAAAGGTCCCGATCAAGTTTGGCCTCATTGAGATCTAGGCTAGCTTTGGGAATGAGGTCAAAGTAGGAAGGGCCATCTGCCGGTAAAATTCCGACAAAGTGTGTGCCATAAATGGGATGATTGCCCCAGAAAAAAGCAAAGCCAGCATTCGTGTTGAGTGGAACAAAGGTATCAAAAACCAGATAATTGCGGATGGTCCATGGCGCGATCATCAGCACAATGATCAGAGTTGTGCATGTGAAACCGTTCATCACCCATCCCTTCAAAGGAGCGAATCGTTGGCGCCTGACTATTAAAGCGGCCCGTCGATTTGGCCCATACCACCATAGCCAAAAGAACAAAAATGGAACAAACAGCAAAAAGAGTTGGCGCAAAAGCACTGTTACACCGATGGCAACGCCAAGTTCACACCAAAGGCGCCAAGGTTCTAATGGTCCAGTAGCGTCTCGCACTTTGGGTTCGACGGTTGCTAGGCGGAACGCTACATCAAAAGTCCACAAGATACCCAAGATGTAAAATGTTTCAGTTACTAAGGCGCCGGCGTAGTAAAAGAAATAGATATACACTGCGCTTAGCGCCGCAACCATCAAGCCTATGGTTTGCCCAAAGAGTTGGCGGCCAATACGCCAAGCCAGCCAGCTGTGGAGAAGGCCAGCAATAACGGCCTGTATCAGACGTGCGATCACCGGTTGCGTGCCAAATAGCGCATATACACCAGCCAAGTAGACGGTGTACAGATAGCTCCAGTGCGCCGTAGGTTCGCCAGCGCGGGTGGCTGGCCAATGGTCATGCCCAAAACTAAAGCCATAGCCGTCAAGCAGGCGGCGCGCCAGTTCATGATAGGAGATTTGGTCATAGATACCCGGTAGATCTGTGACCAGATTGCCCTGGTAAAAGGCAGAGCCAATGCGTAGGAGAAGGGCCACGGCTACGATTGCGACCATAATCGCATTGATGGAATGTTGGGATAGCGTAGATACAGGAGCAATCTCTAGCACTGATATTAATTCTTTCCGGATTACAGAACTGTCATGCTTCATCTTGTGCTCTTTTCGCTTGGAGATCGCGAATCGTCTCAAAATACGTTCCGCTTTATTTCTGAATCAGTGGCAGAAACAGATCTTTCACACACTCCGCTGTTGTCTCGGCTGTGACGGAAGGAACGAATGTCGGTGTGCTATTACGGGTTGGTGTGATGTTGGGTGAAGATGTGCCTGTTGAGATCAGCGTGGGCGTCGACGTTGCTCTCAAAGTCGGGCTTGGCGTACTGCAAGGTGTCGGCGTCGGCAATACGGTCTCGGTGGACGTGGCCGTTGGTGTTGCCACTTCAACCGACGTTGGCGTTGGCGTGCGCGTTGGCGCTGATGGATCTGTATTTAGCTGCACAGAGAAGGTTTTGAGTTGTTGTGAAGCGAGAGATCCTGTCAATGCACCATTGTCTACAGTGGCATTTCCGACCGGCGTTTCAAGGTGGGTCGTCTCCTTGGCTGTTGCAATGTCCCCTGGTGAATATGTTAGTGTAAAATCGACCGGAACGTCGGATAGATTCCAAAGACGCGTGACAATTCCCTGTTCGATCCCATCGTCCGCTGGTTTAAGCGCCCATAATAGTACATTAGGATTGGATATTGTAAGCAGCGAATAGAATGTCTCTGGATACGCGTCGCCGCCGCTTACAATGCCGGCCACCAATGGATTCTGGTGTTCCAAGGCAAATATCATCGCAGAGGCTGGATCATAAGCAGCATGAGTTTTGAGTGCAAATCTCTGCAAAAAATAACTATCGCCGCCCTGGTCCAAAATTCCTAAACTACTCCCATCGACTTGGCCGCCAACCAGTGGTGAAAATTGTGACGTTTCTGTATCAAGGATATCTGCAGTGCTATTGCCCAACTGCATATAGTAACAATCGGCATTTGAGAGCGTAACCCCAATGTCGCCGCTGCTCATATCTGCAAAATGATTAAGTGTTAACCAATCATATCGGGCATTGTTTGGCGAATAGTGACCGCCATCTGCTAATAGCTTCGCACGGATCATCGCACCGACCTCTTCATGCCATACATCCGGTGATGCCAGATTAAAGCCGTAACGCCACGTATAGACATCACTGAAATTTTGCGTAATTTCATTCTGAATATCAATCCGATTGCTATCGCGCAGTAATGTAATACGTGTTGTATGTTGCAAGGGGGTCGCACTGGATGTTGTTGCTACTAATGTCACAGAGACCGGTCCGACGTTTTCAACGCTTAGGACACCAGTAGCCGATGGGTTGGCCGGATCGTTGACACGATGCAAATCATTGATCACATAGCCACTTATGTCCCTGACAAATTCGCGGTTAGCGCGCGTCTTATCTTGCAAGCTCAAGATGGCGCCACGCGGGACGACCGTCACTTGATAAATACTATTTTGGATCACCCCAGTTGATGCATCTGCACTGAGCGCGTTGGCGAAGCCCTGGCCAGGCCCTGACCTCACCTCGAATACTTTATAGCCAACCGCCGGCACCTGGTTAGCCAATATACGAAGATATCGTCGATTATTGAGCATTACAATTTGTGAAGGCGCCTCTAAACCGGTGGTTAAATCAATCACATGGAGTGGTGCTGCTCCCGTATAGGGCAGATCGGCGACGTCTGTGCGTGTCCAGCTTAACGCGTTAAAGACGAAAAAGCGTACGTTTGAACTGTTCTTGCGGATCATGCCGCCCAGCGCGGTAATGGCATCGGCAGACAAGCCATCGACATAGCTGGCAATCTCACTGGCCAGACGCCGCTGCCATTCACGGCGCGCATTCCGGCCAACAGGACCATCAGCCGTCCAATCATGTTCCCAGTATAGGCCAAGGTTCATCCAAGCCAGATCGCGCGCCGTTGTTCGAGCATGCATGAAACTGACGTCCTGTAACGTGACCAGTGTGGCCAACGCCTCGGCATTGCGCAATTTCTCGACGGAGCGCTTGACTTGGGCCGAGACTTCAGCCATTGAGGCGCAGTATAATTCCCATTCATTGCCAAAAGAGCTGGAGATCGAAGGTAAACTCGTGCCATAATTTGTTTCAAAATCTTGAAAGAAATCTTCCTCATTTGATACGATCACACGGCGATTGGCATTCGTTTTACTTTTGGCGACTGTTACAAATTCGTCTGTAAGCGTTTTGAGATCGTCCCACCCCTTTCCAAATGCGCCGGCGACACTATAAGGGTAATCCGCACTCGCTGCTTTGGCATCCAGCAGATCAACAGCCACAGCCGGATCGCGTGCCTCAGCGTATCCTCCAAGCAGTTGGTTGCCGAGCAGAGAATACCATTTCATCAGGATCTTGCTTCCATCCGGTCCAATCCACCAGTATATTTCGTGTTCCCGCTTTTGCAACCCCGGAACTTTTGACGCACAGCCACAGACGCCTTTCCAACTATACTTAGCGCCAGCCCCCGCCCACAATGCACCTAAGCCATAAGGCAACGTCTGATTTTCCATGGACACAGCAAGTGTGAACCGCACATTGTAGCGCCGTTCAATCTGGCCGGGATAGTACATGCCGCGTAATACTGCTTCAGCCGGTGCACCGCCATAACAGGAAACCAGCGCCGTCAGGGGTACGCTAATATGGCCACTGCGGATGCGATTGATCAATCTTTCAAAGTCGGCGGCCGGCCTGTTCTGCTCATAAGTCCACATCCAGAAACTGCCGTCACAGTTCCAGCGGCTTTGATGTTCAGATAACTCATTTGCCGTTACATCGGCCAGGTCAAGGTAGTAATCGAGCATTTCTAAAAATGCTTGCCGATACGTTTCTTCGTCGGCTGTCCACATATAATCGGTATGTTCATCGGGCGCTATGTACAAACGTTTGACGTTCTCCTGTGAAAACAGCCGATAGTGGTCGCCTAGCCTCAACAAGTGCGCCGATGTTGCCCCGGTCAGTAAGATGGCGCCTGTTTTGAGGAGATTGCGCCGCGAGAGCTGGATAAGTTCTCTGTTTCCCATTCAAGTTCTTCCTTTCTATGGGCTGCTACACGACTTAAAGTGAGTGCAATGTCAGCTTCTTTGATTCGCGTCCGTGCTTTACCATGTTTGCTACATACAAAGGACTTGCGTGGGGTATGTAAAGAAATGAAACACAAACGGACAACGCTAAAGCACCACTTCCGCGCTAGCAATTTTCGCTTGCTTGTGTACATCTGGCGCTGACGCTGGTGCTAATTGCGTGCTTTCCTGAATAATCTGTGCAGTTCGATGCGCATGTTGGCTGACTGATTCACCGTTTGTCAGCGCCGGATAAATTTGCGCAGTCGTAGCTAGGAACAGGTTCATAATGGGTGTCTGGATCGCCGGAATACGATGGGTTTCATTCAACCCGTGCAGCGGCTCAACATAGCGCTCCCTGTGTACCAGAAAATAGCGAATTGATTGACGATCAAAATCAGGAAACATCTGTTCTAGGTTTTCCAGCCAAATCTCCTTAATCTGTTCATCGGGACGTGTCTGCCAATCGTTGCTGGGTGCTGTATATTTAGGCAAATAGACTAGGTGATACCCGCCTACATAGGCAGGGTCAATATATGCTGTTGTTTCAATCACACCGGTGAACGGTACACGTTCATCAGTGATATTCAAAGTCCAGTAGCGAGATAAGGGTCGATCCAAAACTAACAACGGACAGATAATACCAAGATATTCCTGGGAGGCCAGGGCGTTGCGATACTCCTGGCTTGCGCTCGGTATCAAACGGCTAAAGAGGGGCGCCTGTAATGTACAGGCTACGGCGTCAAAGGGTTGGATCTCCCCCTTCAAGCGTAGGCCAATCACCCTCCCTTGCTCAATGGCAATTTCGCGCACCGGTATACCTAGATGAATTTGACCGCCGGCTGCTTCGATGGATTGCACCATTGCTTGGATCAGGGCACTATAGCCGCCAATCAAATGGCCGGCCGCTTCCTTTTGATTGGCGCCATCGCGTGTGGATTTCATGCGTACCAGGCGAGACCAAATCCAGGTGGCAGGGATATTGTCAAATCCGCCGTCAAATTTAGCTTTGAGCATAGGGCGCCAGATGTTGTTGTAGGTGTTACGTCCACTCCAACGCAGGAGCCATTCCTCCACACTAATCTTTTCCAGCCGATGCCAGTCACGCACCGCCTGTGCGGCCAGCACCGTGAGGCCCAACCGAAAGCGATCCACCCAATTCAATGGCGGGAAGCGTAAAAATTCGACAACGCTATTCATCGAATAGATCCGGCCTTGAAAATAAAACCCCATCCTTGTCTGCTGAAAGCGGAGTTGGTCAGCGATTCCTAATTCAGTACATAAACTGTATAAATGGCTATCACTCGATAAAATGGCATGATAAAAGCGGTCAACGGCTGTGCCATCATCGAGTATGAGCGGCCCAGCCAAGCCCCCCAACGCGGCGGAGGCCTCAAAAATCTCGACCTTTACGCCACGCTGGGATAAAAAATAACCCAACGAGATTCCCATAATTCCGCCACCAATGATGCCGACTTTCACGCTTTCACCTCCGCTCTACTCAAGTGCGCTGCCACTTTGTGGACGCTGTTTGACTGACGGCACCGGCCAAATTGTATTGGAGAGGCAATTAAGGATTCCACGATCTGTTGCGCCGCATGGCCTTCACCGAAAATGGGGGGATGCTCAGTTGGCGGCCGAAAGTTGAACCAAGCATCAATTATTCGCTCTGGTTTGGCGCCAATGAGTAAATTCCAACCGGTTGTCACTGTCTCATACCACTCTGTCTCATCACGGAGCGTCAAACAGGGAATACCCAGATAGTAGGCTTCACGCTGCACGCCGCCCGAATCTGTTGCAATAATCCTAGCATTTTCTTCGAGCATCATCATGTCGAAATAGCCGACTGGTTCGATCAGACGCACATGGTCGGCAAATTTTGCATCAATACCGGCTAGGGCTTTGCGTGTGCGGGGGTGAACGGGAAAAACAATCGTTTCACTTACAGAATTCAGCGCCGCAACAATTTGGGCTAAGCGCACCGCATCATCGGTGTTGGCCGCGCGATGGATTGTCACTAGCCCATAGGCTCCGGCTTGTAACTCAAGGCGCTGCACGATTGTCGATTTGGCGCGGGCAATGGGCCGATGTTGGAGTAGCGCATCATACATTACATCACCAACCCAGAAGACCGAGTCGACAATTCCTTCGGCGGCAAGCTGCTGGACGGCGGTCCGGCTTACACAAAAGTGTCGATCACTCAGGCAATCCGTGACTAAACGATTGATCTCTTCCGGCATATGCCGATTGTAACTGCGCTCGCCTGCCTCAATATGTACGCTCGGAATCTGGAGCTTGGCCGCAGCCAGCGCGCCAGCCACGGTCGAATTGGTATCTCCCCGTACAATCACTACATCAGGGCGTTCCTCTAGTAACACCGCCTCCAAGCGAGTGAGGATCTCGCTGGTCTGTTTGCCATGCGATCCGGAGCCTACGTTCAAATTGTAGTTGGGTGCAGGAATGTCCAGATCATCGAAAAATGCCTGCGACATCTGATAGTCATAGTGTTGCCCTGTGTGAACCCAAACCTCTTGCTGCCCGCTTGTCCCTTGCAGGGCACGACGAATGGGTGCAGCTTGGATAAATTCGGGCCGCGCCCCAACGATGGACATAATTTTCATAGGGGTATCCTTAAGCATTAACTACGTGAAATGAGCAATACACCCAAACCAATAATCAACGTACCCATCAACCGCAGAGGGGTGATGTGTTCACTGAAAAGCACCCAAGAGGCGAGCAGCATGACAAGATAGCTCAGGCTGGCAAAGGGGTATGCATAGCTCAAGTCAACCCGAGAAAGCGCTGCCAGCCAAAAAACGGTGCCGGTGGCATAGAGCCCGAGCCCGCCAACAATGATCGGATTGGTGGCGAGCCGCCACAGGATGGCGGGTAATTCCTGGGGGATGAGCGTAATCGCGCCCATCGTGCTCATGCCATATTTCAATAAGAGTTGGCCGGCAGCGCCCACTACAACGCTAACCAGAATATATGAAACTGCCACACTGATCATTATTTTTCTCCTGTTTGTAGTCATTTGCAAGGAACTCATTGTTTATCTCCTATTACTTGCATCCTTTGGGGCGAAGATTTGCGGCCTAGGCGCAGCAACAGTATATCTCTCTCAAAACGCAGATGGGAGAGAATCGTGCGTAGCAGTTTCGCTTTTGATGTGCCCAAGGCTCTGGAATGGAGTACTGCTGGATACTCCGCGACACGAAAGCCGGATAGCATAGCTTTCACCAACAACTCGGTGCCACCCAGAAAACCATTCGCCTCATAGCTGACCGTCTCGAACACCTCACGCCGGTAGGCGCGGAACAGCGCCGTGTAGGTATGCACGTGCCAGTCCACCAATAAGCGGTAGATCAGTGATGAGCCGCGGCTAAGGATTAACCGATAGGCCGGCACATTGGCAACTCCGCCAGCAGGATGATAGGGAGAGGCGGTGACAATACTGATATCCGGCGTCAGACAGGCAAGCAATGCGGGAATTTCGCTAAAGCGGTAGGTGCCATCGCTGTCGGTCGTCACGATGACGCTACCGGTTGCCGCTTCAAACCCGGTGCGTAGCGCCGCACCCAGCCCTTGGTTGACTGCGTGGCGGAGAAAATGCACGGTGATTTGAGGGTGATTCAAGTGCCCAAATTCAGTTCGCAAAGCATCGAGGGTTCCGTCACGACTGCCATCATCTACAAAAATGACTTCCACCTTCCGAATAGTGATTGTTTCGGAAACAGGGGTCATTAGCAGATCCTTGACCACTGGAAAGAAATCACTCTGAAGTTTGGGGACATTTTCCACTTCGTTATAACAAGGAATAATAATCGAAAGCTCCATGATAGTTTCCCTTCAGTTTATTTCCATTGGCGCTAACGCTACTTGCCGATGGGGATGCGCTATATTGTTCAAGGCGCGCCAGGAACCAATATCAGCGAGATTGCCATAAATTAGTTTGCGTACTTGCATTGCCAGTTCAAGCACATTCAAGCCATGAGAGATCGGCACCAAAGGCAGACTATTTTCAAGAATACAGGCGACAAAATGCTGTAGCTCTAAGAAAAGCGGTTCGGCTGTGGGCACATGGATCCGTTCCACAACGCTTTCCTGGCGATATTTCACACTGCGTGAACTCTGTTGCAGATATTCGCCGATCGTGCTGCGATGGATAGCAATCTGCTTATTGAGTAAATCCCCTTCGATATAGCCTTCCAGTGCGGTCACTTCGATCGACCTGACCTTCTGTTCTGTCAATCGTGAGGCAGTGACGGTGAATAAGGGACCATGGGCAAAGCCTAGATTGACGACAGCGTGATCGATCGCACCGCTAAAGGCGGTAAGTCCATAAGCTGCGATAGTGCTTGGTTGTTCTCCGACCAGATCAAGCACTAAGTCGAGATCGTGGATCATCAAATCAAGCACAACATCAACATCTGTGTTGCTGCCAACATAGGGGCTAAGTCGCCGGAATTCAATGGCCGCTAGCGTGAGATTTTCTAAAACATGCTTTAGCTCGGTAAAGGTTGGGTTGAACCGTTCAATATGACCAACCTGTACAACCTGATCGTGTAAGGCCACGGTCTCCGCCAATGTCTCCGCCTGTTCCAACGTCTCTGTTACAGGTTTTTCAATAAAAAGGTGCAACCCCTGCTTTAGACAGCGCAAGGCCAACGCAAAATGCGATGGGGTTGGCGTTGCAATTGTTACAGCATCGACCCGCGCCAGCAGATCGTCAACTTGCGCAAAAAATTGCGTCTCGTATTGGGTAGCAACCGTTGCCCCGGCCACAGCATTCAGATCGGATATCCCAACGAGGTCGACATGACGGAGGAGTGACAGCACACGGCAGTGATTCCGCCCCATCCGTCCTGCGCCCACGACGCCTACCTTTACTTGTTTCATGATTCACCTCTTTCATCACATTCTTGCCACGCAGATCTACACAAAGTGCGCTGCTTCCTCAACGACAGCCTCAACAATACATGTTAGATCACCGTGATCCAAGAGTGGATGGACCGGCAGAGACAGGACCTCATGGCTGGCCAACTCCGCATTCTGCAAACAATCAACATAACCCAAATCTCGATAGAAAGGTTGTTGATGAATCGGTATTGGATAATGGATGCCAACGCCAATTCCCCGTTGTTGTAAGCGCTCTGCCAACCGATCACGGTAGGCCGTTCGGATTGTATATTGGTGGAATACATGCGTTGCCCCAGGTCGAAGCATTGGTGTTGTTATGGAGGGGACGCCCTGTAACTGTGCTGAAAGGTGCGCCGCATTGGCCTGGCGCTTCTGATTCCACACCTCCAGCCGCTTCAATTGAACTAGTCCAATGGCCGCCTGCAAGTCTGTCATCCGCAGATTATAGCCAAGCATTTCATGGATATAGCGTTGTGCCATGCCATGATTGCGCAACATGCGCACCCGCTGTGCAATGCGTGCGTCATTGGTTGTGACGATGCCACCTTCACCTGTGGTCATATTCTTGGTTGGGTAAAACGAATAGCAAGCTGTGCCCCATGTCCCGACCATCTCGCCGTTGAGCTTGGCTCCGTGGGCCTGACAAGCATCCTCAATCAGGATCAGCCCATGCTTTTCGGCAAGCATAGCAATGGCCGTCATGTCACACAGTTGACCATACAAATGGACGGCAATGATGGCGCGCGTTTGCGGTGTGATCCGTTCCGCAACTTTGACTGGATCGATGGTGAAGTAATCCGCTTCTATATCGGCGAAGCATGGACGGGCGCCGGTATATAAGACACAATTGGCCGAAGCAATAAAACTAAAAGGAGTTGTAATGACTTCAGCGCCTGCGCCTATATCATGAGCCAGGAGGGCAAGGTGGAGCGCTGCCGTACCAGACGACACCGCGACAGCATGATCCACGCCGCACCAAGCGGCAAATTCTTCCTCAAACAGCCTAACCTTCGCTCCCTGAGCAAGCTGGCCAGATTGCAACACTTCGATAATTGCGGCCTGTTCTTCTTCCCGAATCATGGGATGTGCGATGGGTATCATAGAGTTGCTGCTCCTAGGTGAAAAGTTTCCTGACAAGAGGTGCACTCCCAGCACTCTAGATTTTTTTGCAGACGTTGGCCACATCGACAGACATAACCAACTAATCGAGCTGGTGTTCCTATTACCAGACCGTGGTCAGGGACATTGTGGGTTACCACAGAGCCGGCGGCTATCATTGCAAAGCGCCCAATGATCACATCCGGCAAAATAATGGCGCCTGCGCCAATCGAGGCGCCATATTTGACAAGAATAGACCCTACACACCAATCATCAGCACTTTTGAGCAGCCCTGTTGGTGTAATCGCCCGTGGAAAGCGGTCGTTGGTAAAACAAGCGCGCGGTCCCACAAAGACACCATCTTCAATCCTCACACCATGATAAATAAATGCACCATTTTGAATCTTTACGTTGTCGCCGATAGTTACATTAGCGTCAATGTAAACATCCTTGCCAACGATACAATTACATCCTAATGCTACACCTTCACGGATATGGGCATGGTGCCAAACATAGGTGTTAGAACCAACCTCCGCGTGGGTAGATACGTCCGCTGTTGGATGAATCATACGATACTCCGCAAAAAATAACGCTGTATAAAATATTGTGACTCGACACGTAGAGCCCGGGACGGCAATTGTGACGGAGGGCGTCACGTAAGAACGAATGATGCAAATGAACTGCCCGGACCATACCAGGAAACGTTGAGTAACTCGGCCACAGTCGCTGCCACATCAGCAAAGCTGGTGCGCGTGCCAAGGTCGTAGTTTTTTCGTATCTGTCTTCCATACATCAAGTACGGCACACGTTCGCGTGAATGGTCGGTGCCTGCTGTTGTGGGGTCGTTGCCATGGTCAGCCGTAATGATGAGTGCATCATCGTCCTGCAACGATCGCATAACTGTTGGTAGCCGACGATCAAATGCTTCAAGCGCGGCGCCATAGCCCTGAGGATCGTTGCGATGGCCGTATAGACTATCGAAATCTACCAAATTGGCAAAGATGAGCCCCCGATTCTGCATGGCCAGATACTTCAAAATCGCATCTACACCGGCCATGTTGTTCCCACTATGCTCACTTACCGTTAATCCGCGATGGGCGAAGATATCCTCGATCTTGCCAATGCCGATGACATCCTGTCCGGCCGCGTTGACTGCATCTAGAAGCGTAGCTGACGGCGGCGCCAGGCTGAAGTCCTTGCGTTGTTCGGTGCGGGTGAAGTTCCCCGGTTGGCCCACAAAGGGGCGGGCAATGACACGGCCAACTGCATGTTCACCGATGAGCAGATCACGAGCGATCTGGCAGATCCGGTACAATTCTTCAATGGGAATGATGGCTTCATGCGCTGCAACTTGAAACACACTGTCCGCCGACGTGTAAACAATCGGCTTACCGGTGCGCAGGTGTTCTTCGCCAAGCGCCTTAATGATCTCTGTGCCGGACGCTGGGTAATTACCCAACACTTCCCGACCGATTTGCGCTTGATAGCTTGCCAGTAACGTCTTTGGAAAGCCAGCGGGGTAGGTAGGAAAGGGACGTTCCAAGATCACACCCGCCAACTCCCAGTGGCCTGTGGTGGTATCCTTGCCAGCACTCACTTCGGTCAAGCGGCCAAAAACACCGTCGGCCCTTTCGGTGGGAGACACCCCCTTGATTGTGGTGAGATTGCCCATCCCCAGTTTGCCCAGGTTAGGCAACTTTAGCCCCCCTACTGCACCGGCTACATGAGCGAGTGTATTGGCCGTCTCATCTCCATAGGCTGCGGCATCGGGGGCGTCACCACAGCCAACACTGTCAAGCACAATAACTGTGATTCGATTCACGCGCTTTATCATCGTTTCACCTTCCAACGTAGACCGGCGACTACACCAGGTTCAAACAGATTCTGACCACATCTATATTGGAGTGTAACTCTTTTTTCGCCCGCTCTCGCCAACTCGGCAAAGCCCAAGCGATAGTCCAAGGCACCATTTTGAGCAGACTAAGCCCACCGAAGAGGGCACGCAAGGCTGTAGTGCGTAAGGCATCATAGTTCTTGCGGTAGAAGAGCAATTTGCCACGGTAGACCATTTTGCGGCGACTCCAACGGTTCATGCTGCGGCCACCATAGTGAATGGTGTAAGCGGTGGGCAGATAGTAGACCTGCCAGTCGGCCTGTTGTAGGCGGTATTGGAGATCAGCTTCATCGCCATAAATAAAATAAGACTCATCAAGCAAGCCCACCTCGTCCAATGCTGCACGTCGGACTAGCAAGCACGCAGAACTAAGCCAGCCAACCGACTTTGCCTGGTTATCGTCAATGTGCGATGGGTAACCGGCCCATAAAAGCTCACCTAAATGGGTTGCAATCAAGAACTCTTCGCGCAGTGTAGAAAAATTTGCATAACCGGCCTGAAAAGAACCATCTGGATTGAGGAGTCGTCCACCCACAGCGCCAACCTGCGGCATAGAATCCAACAAATTTACCATTGCATCTAACGATGGACCGTTGACCAATGTGTCATTGTTCAGCAAAAGGATGTAGCGTCCACTGGTAGCCTCAATACCTTGATTGCTCGCCTTGCCCAGTCCCACGTTACGGTTATTCTGGATCAGTTTGATCGCGGGAAAATTCTCGCGCAGCATTGTCTGGCTGCCATCATTAGAGCCGTTATCAACGACAACCACATCAAAACGGCTGTGCAGCTCCTTCGCATAGAGAGAATGCAGGCACGCCTCCAGGTACGTTTTGTTATTCCAACAGACCAAGACGATTGACATGTCAGGGACAGCGTCCTGCACGGGAAGTACATGCGGATTGGATGAGCGCGGGCTCGGCAATACTGATGCATCACCAGTAAGCGGCGCAAGGGCGTCAGTTACGACCGATTGTTTGATCATGATTTATTCCTAACGAAGACTCTCCCTGACGAAGGTATCGATCCATTTCCATTATTTCGTCATAGGTGCCTAAATCGATGTAGGTGCCGCCCACAATATGCAGGCTGCGGAAGTTCATACCACTAGCAATGGCATTATTCATGATCTGGGCGAAATCGGATGTACCTTGGCAAACCGACTCATGGAGATACTCTGTAAAAGAGGGTCGCCAAATAATACAGCCCCACATCTGGGTTAGATCAGTCTGCTGTGGTTTATCAACAATCTCCAGCACACGGCCCTTCTGATCAGAACGTACCATGCCAAATTTTTCCGGACGATCGGTTGTGAACAATGCCAGGACAGCATCTACACCAGGTTCGACAATTTCGTAAATGTGCCGAAAAATCGCCTCCGGCTGCATAATGGTGTCTGCCATACCAAAAAATACTGTTTTGCCTTGAGTCAGATGATAGGCAGAATCCAGTGCATGGGCCAAGCCAGGCGAGGTGGAGCCGTTCTGATAGTTGATAGGCTCTTGTACAACATAACTAATATGACAGCCAAAGCGTTGGCCATTGCCAAAGTAGCCAATTAACTGATGCTTCGTTTCATTGATGACAAAGATGACATGACGCATGCCAGCTGCCGTCATGTTATTCAGCACAAACTGGGCAATCGGCTTGTAGCGGTTCTCCCGGATTACAGGATATAGCTCCTTGGGATAGGGTAATCCCAAACGCACGCCTTTGCCGGCGGCCGGAATCAGACCGATCCATTCTTCTGTCATAAGCCACTCCTTATTGATCTATCAATTGTCATGAAGATGTTGCTTCCTGGTGGCGGACGATACGCTCAATACTGACTACCCCGCCCAGAAAGACCCAAGCCAGCATACTGGTACGAAACCCAGTTAACCCAATGTTATAGACATAGGGTAGAAACCAATCAACCAACATGCCCGATGCCAACATTCCAGCCAGCCCACCCAAAGCGCCGTAAATATAGGCTCGGGCAAACCCAGAGGGCGCTTTATCTCGCAAGTGCCAACCCAACCATCCGATTTCCCAAGCGAACCACAGAAAGCAAATTAAACCCAAGATACCGATCTGTGCGATAATATCTAAGTACTGATTGTGTGAATTAAACCTAGCATTGTAGCCTCGAAGAGGAAAGAGATGCGTATAAAAGCTGTAATTGCCCGGACCAAAGCCTGTGACTGGGTTGAACTTGATCATCTGAAGGATAACCAACCAAGCATCAAGGCGCGTTGAATAGCTATATTCATCGGTTGCGACTGCTTGTGATGAAAGCAATTGTGCTGGTACGATACACGTGAGCACTAGCACCAAGGCAATGCGCCAAGAACGTGCGGCGATAATGGCGGCAATCGCCACAAAGGCTGGTAGATAGCCTGATTTCCATTCATTTTGAATAAAAAAGACAACATACATGGTGGCCAAAAATAGGCTGCCAAGCACTACCCGCCATACAATATGTAGCTTGTTGTTATAGACCGTCTGGCTAAAGGTGATGGCGACTAGCCAGAGCCAAAACATGCTATTGTTGGTGGTGCCGGGCTGCAATAGCCGGTCATTTAAGCCCCGCACAAGCCCGGGCGCTATCCAGCCCAGGGTCTGTAGCGATGTCAGGGCCACGTACGACCAGGTTAACCACTGGAGCCATTTCATTTCATGGATCTGATGGGCGACCAGTAGGAAAGCGCCTGCCGCTAGCACGAAAATAGCCAAACCGCCTAGCTGCGTATCAAGCGGAGCATGTTGTGTACCGACAAACCATGTGAGTTGACCAACTATAAAGGCAAGAATGGCCGAACCTACAATCGCCAGCAATGGCCGGACCGTCGGCGAAATCACTAGTTGGATCCGGCGCTGCACAATCATAGGCCACAACCAGAGCACAATTAATAACCCAAGGAACAAGACACCAATGTTCAGCCCTCCCGGTAGATCGGGGGCAGGGGCGATCAGGGCGACATAGACCAGCGCAACTAAACCTACCGGTGGCCAACGCAAAACGACCAGGATGACACCGACAACCGCCAGAGCGCCGAGTGCCAAAAGCAGTTGGTAAGCAGATGCTTGTAATGGCAGGAGGACGCTGCAGAGCAGAATGCCGACAACGAGCAGCCAACGCAATCTACTTTCGGGATTAGAGCGAAGCGCGTCCAAGGATTGCAAATGTCTCACAGATGGGTAATCCGCTCAACTAAACTTAGGAAACGTGGCAACGTGGTCGCCCAGTCATACTTTTCGCTAACCAGGCTGTATGCATTCGCCGCCAGCCGTTGGTGTAAGCCCGTATCCTGACAGAGGTGAATCACTGCCTGCGCCAATGCTTCTGGTGTGTTCGCAATCAGCAGGTGTTCGCCTGGCTGTAGCTCCAACCCTTCCGCTCCTTTGGCGGTCGCTACTACAGGTGTGCCGAGAGCCATCGCCTCCAAGATCTTCAGGCGTGTCCCACCGCCGCTAAGTAATGGCGCCAAGCTGATCCATGCGCGGGCAATGAAAGGTCGCACGTCATCGACAAAACCGGTCAGCGTGACATTCTCTGTTGAAGGCAAAGAGAAGCCTGCATGATCACCTGTAATTGTCAGATGAACATTGGGAATTTTAGCCCGAATCAGGGGATAAACATCGCGCAAAAACCAGACCATAGCATCGTAGTTCGCCTGATAACCAAAAGACCCCGTGAAAATTAACTGGCCAGGTTGTTGAACCTCACGAATACCGGTGTAGTGGGCCAAGTCAATACTATTTGGAACTACTTCAACTGTTTTATAATGCGGTACAGCATGTACAAGCAGGCGCCGCTCCTTTTCAGATACCACGGTGCAAGCCTGAAAGTAACGAAGCTGCCGTCTTAAGTAGTGGCATAGTTTGAGCCAGGTCAACCCATAACGACAACGACGCCAAAGTGACGAGGCATTCGCAAATTGCTCATAAAGGGTACCAAGTTCAGGATCTTCAAATAGCGCGGGCAGACCATGTAAATATGCACCATAGCTGAGAGTAGGTAGTTCTGACGCAATGACCAAGTCAGGTTTTTGGCTACGCAGAAGATGCGTAAGGCGTTGTTGCATTTTCGGCGAAAAGGTATCTACAGACGACCGAGGAGCCAAATTAAAAAATCCCAGACGAGCCCGCAACCCTCGTGCATTAAAAGGTTTCCAGGGAACTACGTAAACTTCTTTACAAACTGACTGGAGTTCGCAGCTCTTGGCATGTGCGTCTATTGGGTCGGCGAAACTTAGCAATGTGACCTCATGCTGCGTCGAAAGTCCACGCAGCAAGTTATAGATCCGCAGCTTTGAGCCATTGTTCGTGGGGTAAGGAAACCATCGGGACAAAAATAAAATTCGTTTCGCTTTTGTTCTGCTCATGATGGCATCTGGCCCCAACGTTGACGCAGGAAATCGCTCATGCCGTGCCACATCGCGTTACGATGCTCACGCATTGCCCGCCACTTGGGCTTTACTGTCCAACTTACCATTGTGCGCAGTAGTTGACCCCATACCGCCACCTGCACCATTAAGGGGGCGTGGTGTTTGGCCAGTAGCAGCAAGCGATTTCGTGTACTGTAATAGGTTACTGCTGGTTTGGGCCGGTAGTTGCGCTGAACCCCCTTGTGCCAAAGCTTGGCTTGGGGTACATGGAGAATCTGCCAGCCAGCCTTGCCAGCCCGGACACACCATTCAGTCTCTTCCCAGTAGTAGAAAAACCGCGCATCGATCATGCCAACCTGCTCAATGACCTTGCGGCGTACAAGGATCGCACAGCCGGAGATCCAGTCAACCCGCCGAGGTTCATGTAATTGACCTTGATCGGGTTCATTTTGGCCAATATGCACCGAATCCCAACTGCGACTTAACTTGCCACCGCCGGATTGAATAATCGTTGGCTCATCGTGATGATAGACCATTGGTCCAACAATGCCGATGTGTGGATTGCTTTCTCCAATCTCTATGAGATGAGCCAGACAATCGGAATGCAGCACCGTATCCTCATTTAAAACAAAGACCCATTCGGCGCCTTGCGCGAAGGCGGCTTGAATTCCTACATTGTTGTTGCCAGCGTAACCAAGGTTTTCGGTTAGCTCAATGATCTGCACCGTAGGAAAGGCGGCGCTGATGGCCGCCACTGAACCATCGGTGGAATGATTATCGAGCACAATTGTCTTATGATTGCCATAGGAACTCTCCATTAGGGAAGCCAGACATTCCATTGTATCTGTGCGCCGATTGGTATTGAGGATAATTGTAATGACATAGGGTTCCGGCATAGTGGATTCACCTCCAACATAAGGGCAGATAAAAGTATTCGTCACCAACTGCTGCGATTTACTCGACCCTATGGCCTTCTGCAAGCGACATGCGCGACGGGATAGTTTGCGCTGCGTGCTTGTGCTGAAACAAAAACGGTTTTTCAAATAACAAGTAGAATCCGTACGCAAAGAGCAGTTGTACAGGGAGTAACACAAAGATACGCATTGGCATTGGATCCAGCGAGATTGTGATGAAGCGTTGAATCGGTGCTAACCCAAGTGTAATGCCAAACATGCTCCAAACGATCAGATGGGTAAGATATAGACTATAGGAAATGCGGCCCAGGAAGAGCAGCAATCGCGATTCGAGTATTCGGACGGCAATTGTCAGGTAAGCAAAAGCAGGATGTGCCGTCGTCACCGTTGCAGCCATTAGCTGAATCAGCAATGCGCAGATCAGCGCGATGAGCAAGTCAGTAATCCAACGGGTCTCTGTGTTTACCCGAAGCGATGGGGCGGCAACGACAATCCCCACCAGCACCAAAAATGCTACCACTACAACACCTTGCAACGTCTTATGCCAGTGGACAAATTGAGAAATGTGCTTGTCCAATGAAAGCCAGGCAGCGCTCATCATACCCAGACCAAAGGCGCCGAGCAGATGTGGGAAACCGGCAATCGTGGAATAACCTAATACTGCCAGTCCTGTTGGCAATAGCCCTAGTAAAATGCTAATGCATACTGCGCACGCGATGCCCAGACCACGCCAAATCGGCAACAAAAGCAAGGCGAATACAAAGTAGATCCACCATTCTGTAGACAAACTCCATAACACTGGGTTGATGGAGCCAGCCCAGTCGGCAGAGAGGTTGTGCAGCAGAAACAGGTGTGCCAACATATCCGCACTGAAAAACATGGCGTGGACGCGCGTCCAGTCGGCGCCTTCAGCGGTCATTCCCTTCAAACTTTCAATTACCAGGAAGAAGAGCGGCAGCATCAAAAGCGACGCATAGTAGGCTGGTAAAATGCGGCGCGCCCGCCGCAAAAAAAACTTGCCGAGTCCACCCGCTAATGTTACTCGTGGGGCACGCGCCATGGGCAACGTGAGGACAAAGCCAGACAGTACGATGAACACGACCACTGCTTCATGACCAAAACGCAAAAAGTTTAGCAGAAAGTTTTGTGCTGTCAGCACTTCTTTGCCATCCGCAATGACATGAAAGAGGAGTACGTAAAAGGCGGCAAGGCCGCGTAATCCATCGAGAAAGGCTAAGTGCAGCCGCTCAGCTCTTAGGAAAGCACCTCTCTTTGGGTATTCTTGGCTCCATAGGACTTGCTCCTTAGCTTGGGCAACACTCTGGACATTCAAAGGTTAAACTCCGGCAACTTGCACCAGCTCCACTTGACGATTGGTATGCTGGGGCAGCCAAGCCTTGGGGAAATTCTTTGTCACTTCAATACCGCCGAACTCTTGGCTTCTGCGGGCGCCATGCTGTTTGACCCAGCGCGCCATGCGTTGCAACCCTTCGTCCAATGTGTACAGTTTGCGTTCGCCAAAGACACGCTGGACCTTGGCATGGGACGAATAAGCATTCTGTACCTCATTGCGCGCGGGCATATGCTTGATCACAGGCGTAACCTCCATGGCGTGGGCAACACAAGTCGCCAATTCACAAATGGTATAGGGTTGATCAGCGCCAATATTGAAGATTTGGTTGTAGGCGGCCGGTTGCTCGATCGCTTCGGCCATGATGGGCGCAATATCGCCGATATAGCTAAAAGCGCGTTTTTGGTCGCCTGTGCCAAAGACGCTCATGGGCTGGTTTTGTAAAATTTGGTTCATGAAGATGCCGACCACGTTACGATACTTATCGCCGATGTTTTGCCGTTCACCATAGACGTTGTGTGGGCGGAAAATCACATAATTCAGATCAAACATCTCTTTGCAGATCTTCAATTCTTGTTCTACCGCCAGCTTGGCAACGCCATAGGGATCCTCAGGGTGAGCGGGCGTCTCTTCGGTCATCGGCAACTCGGCCGTGGCGCCATACACCGCGATCGAGGAGGTAAAGATAAAACATTTCACGCCTGTATTGATGGCGGCGTTGATTAAGTTGATGCTGCCGATCAAATTGTTGTTATAGTTAAAGCGTTTAATGAAGTGACTGAGACCTTCCGCCGCGTACGCTGCCAAATGATAGACATAGTCGAATTGTCCCTGGTCAAACAGGTTGTTGACCAGATCGAGATCGGTAATACTTCCTTGGACAAAGGTTGCGCCAGCAACGATGTTGTCGATAAAGCCGCCGCTAAGATCATCCAGTACAGTTACACGATGTCCTCGTTTAATCAGCTCTTCGGTAACATGCGATCCGATGAAGCCTGCTCCACCTGTTACTAGAATTTTGCTCATATCCACCTCAACCTCGTCTTCTCTGATAAACCTGTTGATAAATGGCTTCCATTTCGGCCATTTCGTCATTCACGCTTTTCACCGGCGGAATTTGATGGCGCCAGTTGATCAATTGCTCCGGTCTTTCAATGACCGCTTGCAATGCCTTTTTCAGACTATGTACACTGTTCGGCTCAAATAAATACCCATTGACTTCATGTTTCACCAACTCGGCCATACCCCCCAAATCTGAAGTCATCACTGGCGTACCACAGGCAAAGGCTTCGAGAATGACGTTGGGGCTGTTCTCGTACCAGATCGAGGGCATAAGCAAGAGATCCAATCCTTCATAGGCTTTATGCGCCTCGGTGTTGGCAAAGGGTTCGCCCCAGATAATACGTGGGTCGCCGCCGCTCTCCTCTTTCAGCTGTTGCAGAAAAGGTGGCCAGGCTTGGGCGGGATTGCCATAGATCACCAATTGCACACGATCCGTTCCATAGGGAAGTTGGCGCAAGGCTCTGATGAGAATGTCAACTCCTTTATGGGCGGCCAATTGTCCAACGTACCCAAAGCGCAATGGACAGTGCGGTTGATACCGGGGACGTTGCATTTCCGGTCTGATGTTAACCCCTTGGCGGATCAGTGCAATCTGCTCTCTGCTTGCGCCATGAGCCTGAAATAAGTTCGCGAGAAAGGCTGAGGGCGCAATGATCTTGTGAAAGAGGGCTAGCGTCTTGGCAAGAAAGTTACGACGGGCAACCATTAGTTCCTGCACTGGTTTGACACGAGTAAGCCCCAAGCGGTCGATGAGAGGCCATGTCTGCTTAAGCATTGCGGTCGTTCCGCCCTTGGTCGCCAGGTGGGGTAAACGATAACGTCGTTGTTCATTTAACAAGCAGAGCGCACACTCCACCGGCTCTTCCGGCATTCGGCATACTTCGCCGGTGCGCCGCAATAGGGTGACGCGTGGGCATAAAAACCAAAAGTCGGTCAGCGTGACAATTGCCGGGACTTGCTGGGCGTGTGCCGCTTGTACGGCGCTGCCGGTCATGCGCACGCCTGAGATTAAGTGAAAGAGATCGAACCGGTTCTCACTCAACAGATCGGCGATCGTTTGATAGACGATGGGATTATTAAATTCTCCGGCTTCCCCTAAGCTCTGGTTTAACCGATAGGAGAGGCGCCGCAGACGAACCCCATCGATGGTCTCGTCTGTCAGCCGGCGCTCGCCAACGTTGCCCCAATTGCTGTCATCAACCGCCAGCACCTGCACAGAATGGCCCCGTTCCGCCAGCCAACGTGCTGTACGATAGGTCCGCCATTCAGCGCCGCCGGCTTGATTGGGCGGAAAGCCGTGGCTGCCTAACAAAATATTCATGTTTGATGGATTCTAACTTACTTCTGTTTTGGTTGTTTGTTTGACCTGCGAATTCCACTGGATGCGATAGTGTTTCAACTGAGTAAGAAATCCAGGGCCTAAAAAGGATTTCAGCAGGTTGCCGATGACCAGAGAATCACGCCAAAGTCCAGGACGAAGACGCAACGCCTGCAAGAAAAAAGCACGGCTGCGGGATCGTTCTCCCGCATTGTAAGTAACCAACCCCAGTGCGTAGTAAGCAGTGCCGTGGGCAAGCGCGCGCAATTGCATCAACACCGGAGGGATGGGCGGCAGAAAGACAGCATGAAGAAGGATATGGAGATTCCGTGCACTCTCCTCCAGATCCAGCCGATCCAGGTCGCCGCGCTGCCCAGGCGGTTGGGTTCCTAATACCAGGTCATAGAAAAGATCAAGATCGACAGCAAGCGATGGATCAATCTGAAATGCTCGGCACAAATAAGTGGCACAGCCTTGCCAGTCGCCCCGGCGCACCAAGGCGGGGACGAGGGCGCAAAAGCGGTAAAAGCCGCCATAGGCCCGTCGCTTGTCCGCCGGCCACCATTGCCATTGTTCATCATCCGGACCAAAATGTTTTTCCAGCAGGGCTTTGGCCGCTTGTTGGCCACCGGTCGGATCGGTTGACAGACTTGTGGCATGGACACGATAGTAAACTAATTCTTCTGGGCGCCCAGCGAAAGAATAGCCTTGGCGCAGCAAGCGAACCCAAAGCTCCCAATCCTGCAGGCGGCGAAAAGCGACATCAAAGAGATTTTCTTGTACCACCGAGCGCCTCAGCATGATGGCGCTGGGGATGAGAAAATTTGCGCGCAAGATGGCCATGTACATCTCGCCCGCCGGCACTATCCTGGCCGCGCCTGGTTGTGGCAGTTCGCGTCCCGCGGCATCCATGTAACAGACGCCGCAGTAGTAGACTGCCGCTTCAGGTCGCTCGCTTGCGAGCGCAACCATTTGGGTCAAAAAGGAAGGCAACCATAAATCATCGGCATCTAGCAGCGCAACATATTCCCCTTGCGCATGAAGAATGCCGGTATTACGGGCGCCTGCTAGCCCCTGATTCTCCTGGTAGACATAGCGAACGGCGGCGCCAAAGCTGTGGGCAATCACAGCCGTATCATCGGTAGAGCCATCATCCACGACAATGATTTCGTGGTTCCGATAATGCTGGGCTAGTACACTCTGGATCGCGTCGCTTAGATATTCAGCTTGATTATAAGCAGGAATGACCACAGAAACCTGCGGCGTTTGCTGTTTCAAGGTTTCCCCCTGTTCTTCACACCGGCACAACCGCTACGGCATCCAGACATTCCCGGTGCCAGACCTCAAAGAAGAGCAAGAGCCATAGTTGATAGCCATAGTTGGCATAACCGGCCTTATGTTGAGTCAACATCTTCTCAATGACATAGGGTTCAAAGAGGCCACGACCGCGCGCCGTCTGATCCTGTAACAGATCATAGGCCATGGGGTAAAGTTCATCGCGCATCCAACGGTCAACCGGAATGCCAAAACCCACTTTGGGACGCGTCAGGATACTCTCCGGCACCAGATCCGCCACCACTTTGCGCAGGATCCGCTTGGTGCTGCTGCCTTGCACCTTCATGGCCGGCGGGAGCGACGCCGAAAGTTCGATGAGGCGATAATCCAAGAAAGGTGAACGCACCTCCAATGAATTCGCCATGCTGGCAATATCCACCTTGACCAAAATATCGTCCGGCAGATACATGTGATGATCGGTGTAAAACATGCGGTTCAGAAAGTGACCGCCATTCTGGCGCGTAAAGACCGTGCGAATCAAGGCTGACGGCGATTGTCCCGCCAACAGTGCACTTTTGGTTTCTTCTGTATAGAGGCGTTCACGCTGGGCCGTTCCAAAAAAGGTGATGAGACGTTCAAAGGATTGCGCTTCATCTTGCCAGCCACGCAAGGCAACGCCCAATCCAATGGCTGTGCCCTTTACGGCGCCTAACATGGGTCTGAGTTGACGTTGCTGCCAGGCAGTGCCAACGGCCCGGAAACCATCCAGAAGATAGGACCGCGCCAGGTCGCCATGCCGCGAGGCGTTGACATACCAAGGGTAGCCGCCAAAGACCTCATCGCCGCCGTCGCCACTCAAGACAACTTTCACTGACTGGCTGGCGAGTTGTGAGACATAGTAAGTAGGTACAGCTGAACCGTCACCAAAGGGTTCGCCATAGTGCCGGACCAAACGGGGCAAGATCTCCACCATCTTTGGCTGCACCAGCATTTCGTGATGTTCGGTCCCAAAGCGTTGGGCAACTTCGCGCGCATAGGGCAACTCGCCATAAACATCATCGTCAAAGCCAATCGAAAAGGTGCGCACAGGTTGCCCAGTAATTTTTGTCATCAGGGCCACGATGGTGCTGGAATCAAGGCCGCCGCTCAGAAATGCCCCAAGCGGAACATCGCTAATCAGCCGCCGTCGTACACTATCCTCCAGCAACGCCCGAATTTCGGCAATGGCCTCGGCTTCGCTGTAATTGGGGTGCGGATTGAATTTAACATCCCAATACCGTTTGATTGTAATCTCGCCCTGTTCCCAAAGCAGATAGTGGCCAGGCGGTAGCTTGCGCACATCCTTCAGCATTGTCCACGGGCTGGGCACATATAACAGAGTGAGATAGAGATTCAGGGCTTCCAGGTCGAGTCGCCGCGGCACTGTTCCATCTTGCAGCAGGGCGTGAATTTCAGAGGCAAAGGTCAGCGCCTGCTTCGTCAATGCGTAGACGACCGGCTTTTTGCCGAGACGGTCGCGGGCCAACAGTAAGCGTTGGTGCGCTTCGTCCCAAATAGCAAAGGCAAACATACCGTTCAGATGTTGCAGACAATCGACACCGTACTCTTCATAAAGATGAACAATCGCCTCGGTGTCACTGTTTGTCTTAAAGCGATGCCCCTTTTTAACCAGCAACTCGCGCAGCTCTAAAAAGTTGTAGATTTCACCATTGAAGACGATCCAGATAGTTTCATCCTCATTACAGATGGGCTGGTGGCCGCCGGCCAGGTCAATAATGCTTAACCGCCGGTTGCCAATCCCAACCACCCCTTTGACATACACCCCTGACTCATCAGGGCCACGGTGCGCAATGCCATCACACATAGCATGAATGAGTTCGCCTGCCACCGGCGCGCCCGTAAAAGTTACCTTGCCAGCAATACCACACATGAATATAAAGCTCCTCTTCACCCGCAACCATGACAACTGGCCAGAACTTCGACAATGCGCTTTGCTGTACAGCCGTCCCATAATTCAGGGATCGTCCAGTGGGCTGCAACAGGTTTCGTTAGAATCTTTTCTACCGCCGTCACCAATGCGCCATAGCTGCTCTCGACCAGTTGATTGGTGCCGGTTGTAATCGTGACCGGTCGTTCTGTGTTGGGGCGTGCAGTTAGGCATGGGATGCCGAGATAGGTTGTTTCTTCTTGCACACCACCGGAATCGGTCAGGACAAAGGCTGCATGTAGTTGTAGCGCTAAGAAATCGAGATATCCAAGTGGCTCAAGTAACGTGATCTTATGCTGGGCAGGCAAGAGCTGATGCACAGCGATCCGCTGTCGCGTGCGCGGGTGAACCGGAAAGATGATGTCAATCTGCTCAGCAATACTCTCTAATGCCTGCAGAATTTCACGAAGGATCTGCGGGTTATCGACATTGGAGGGTCGATGGAGCGTTACAAGCGCATACTGGCTTAGCCCCATCCGGCTCTGCAAGGATGACCAACGGTCATGTGCTTTGGGCAATAACTGTACAAGCGTATCGATCATCACATTGCCGACAGAGTGAATTTTCGCTTGGGCAATCCCTTCCCGCAGCAGATTTTCATCGGCATCCCGTGATGGCGTAAACAGCAGGTCGCTAATCTGATCGGTCAGAATACGATTGATCTCTTCCGGCATTGTACGGTCAAACGAACGCAGCCCTGCCTCGACGTGGGCCACCTTGTTGCCTAGTTTGCTAGCGACCAATGTGCAGGCCAAGGTTGAATTGACATCGCCCGGCACAATCACCCAATCCGGTTTGTAGTCGAGCAGCACCGGTTCCAAGCGTTGCATCATTTGGGCTGTCTGCTGGGCGTGCGAGCCAGAACCAACCTCCAAATTCAGGTCGGGTTTGGGCAGATCAAGCTCATCGAAGAAAATTTTTGACATATTGGCATCATAATGCTGTCCGGTGTGGACGAGCATCTGCTCAAATTCCCGCGGATGGTTGTTTACTTCATGCACAATCGGGGCGATTTTCATAAAGTTGGGGCGCGCCCCAACCACGTGTAAGATGCGCTTCATTAGAAATCCTTGTGATTGTACGCACACTTTATGAGGTCACGGTTGACGGATGGATCGCTCTCTGGCCTTTGCGCGCTGCCCGCACCGCCACAAAAATCTCATGCAACTGTTCGGCAACGCCATCCCACGAGTAGCGTTGGGCCTGGCGATTGGCAGCAACGCCTAATTGAGCGCGTAACGCCGGATCTGCCAGCAGCCGGGCAATGCCTTGGGCTAGCGCCTCCGCACTTGCCGGCGCCACGCGCACTCCGGTGACGCCATCCGTGATGATCTCATGCAACGGTGCGGTTGAGGCGACGATAGCCCTGCCAGCGGCCATATACTCTAATAGCTTGAGCGGTGTACCGACAATATCGGTATGTTTGAGCGGATAGGGGGCGACGAGCACATCTGATGTACACAATAGGGCCGCCACTTGCTCCTGTTGTAAGCGCCCAGTCATGATAACCTTTTCTTGCAAGCAGAGTTCAGCAATTTGCTTGACCACTGCATCCTTGCCGGCCCCGTCGCCGGCAAGGATGAGTTGGGCGGATGGAAAACGGTCTTGCAACAGTTTAAAACTAGAGACCAGTAAATCTACCCCGTGCCAGGGTTGAAAGCTACCTACAAAAGTAATGGTGGGTCCTGCTCCTAACCGATACTGGTCCTGCACCTGTGTTTTGTCATACGACTTGGCGAAAAGCTTGACATTGACACCATTCAAAACGACGGACATTTTCGTTGCCGGCAGGTTGAGACTCGCGACTAGTTCGCGTTTCAGCGCATCGGAGACAAGGACAAGGTGATCGGCACTCTGGAGCGTGCGCTTAGTCAGCCAACGTCCAATCTTACGCTGAGTAGCGGACATTTTGACGCCAATCTCGTCTATCTCTTTGACAATGTTGCCGTTCAATTCAATGATCAGCGGAACGCCCAAGCGGCGTGCAGCCAGGAGCCCCCCATAGCCCATATAGCCGTGCCGCTCATAGAAGAGATCGTACCCTCTAAGCTGTTGCGTGCAGGCATCGGCGTAGCGCAAGCTGTCAAAGAGACTGATGAACGGTAGTTGCAACTCGAATTGCACCCGGCGCACAGCGCTCTCACCAAGGCGATAAGCGTTTCTGTTCGTTACACCAAATTGCGGAGGATGCCATGTTTGTAAATCATCGGACCAAACCAGCCCCGGCTTTTGGATCGCTACCGTACGCACCTGGTTTCCACGCTTTTGCAGGCCGGTGATGACAGCAGTCGTATGGAGTTGCGGGCCAGAAGTAGTGCTCAGATCGGGTGCACCATTTTGCATTAAATATCCAATTTGCAATTTGCTGTTAAAATTCATTTTCCCGCCCTTGAATAGCTGCTCAACTTGCGGCTTTATACATCCTATGGCCAATATCTGGAATCGGGGGCAATAGATTGTACGCTAAATTTTCCGGCAGTCCGGAGAACCATGCACGAGGTGTGGCGAAAAGGTCATTGACATAGAATTTAAAGGGTCTTGCCATACCTCATTCCCCTATGGGAATTGTAAAATTATTTGATTTAGATTGTAATTGATCAGCAGGAAGCCGCAGTTTCTTCGATAACCTGCCGAATTTGTCGCTTCGTTTGTTCGAGATCAAATTTCTCGCAGGCAAGCGTACGGGAAAGGGAGCTGAGTCGCTGCTTCTCACAGATAGGAAGGTGATAATAGCGAATAATTTTTTGTTGCAATTCGGCGCCCGTAATATATATATCCTCGCGCGGCACCACCTCTTCGGCGCCATCCCAGGCGTGTGAAAGACAATAACAACCGGAAGCCATCGCTTCTAACAAGGCAACCTGTAGACCTTCCCAATAGCTGTTAGAGATGAAAATATCAATATTTTGAAACCAGTGCTGTGGATCGCTCACATGTCCATAAAAGGTAACTTCGTTCTCCAACCCTAGTTTTTTGACAAGACGATGGGTGGCAATGGCATAGTCATCGAAGTAGCCGCCTTGGACAATCCCGCCGGCGATATGCAAGTGGGCCAAGTAACCCTGGGTCTTTAGTTCGTAAAGGGAAATAATCGTCTCATAGACTCGTTTCACCGGATGTAACCAGCACAACATGCCCAAGTTTAAAGTCGCTGCACTTTGCAAGGCCGCTACGCTCTGCAGAGAAGGGGTGAACTTATCTAGAGCGACGCCGTTGTAAACGACAGTGGTCTTGTTTGCTTGCTCTGGGTAGCGCTCGATAAATTTTTCTCGAATATTCTGACTGACAAAGATTATCTTATCGACATGATGCCAGTTGACTTTCGGCGCCCAAACGTTAAGTTCATAAGAGTGGAGGCGGGTCACAATCGGACAGCGTTTTGGCATGTGGCTGGCTGGTACAAGCAACTCACTGGCCCATTCAAAAAAGCAAAGATCATTATGCTCTAGCATAGTGCGCATCTTGCGCTCAACGAGCCAGCGATTCAGCCGACCATAAAGTAAGGGGACATTGTACTCCTTTACCGCGTACACTTCCGTTGTGTAGCCAGTTTTTAGATCGTTGTAAATCTCTCGGAAGAAATTCCATTTGCCATTTTCACCAACAAAGAAGCCTATTTTCTTCACGCGACACCAATTCCTTACCTCCCCATTATGGGGTCCTTTTGCTCCTAGCTGTCAGGTCCGCTCTGTTCAGACAACTTTCAATCTTGGCTCATATCGGTATGCGACTGAAATTTCCCACCTTCGCTTGAGGGCAAGCAGTGCAATTTCAGTGAGTCGCCCATATGAGCGTCAATCTTTATCCGACCGCTGTGGGTAGGGGTTTGACAGAAAATTGTTCGTCAGTTGGGCGGGCATTGCCTTCAAAATAGAGATCAAACCAAATGATCAGATTGATCAGCCGCCATAGTCCCGGCGTCATCAACAATTCATTGTCCGGCAATTCACTGATCTGCTGTAAGAGGCCCGGGCGTAGATATGCGGCAAGGATAGGGCTGCTCTCATGTTGCCGGAATAGGTGGCGGATGTAGCCGCTTCCCTGACGCAGCCAACTCAGCTCTGGCGTTGGATAGCCCAGTTTCGAGCGGCGCCAACAAATTTCTTTGGGCAGCAGATTTTGTAGCGAGCGCCGTAAGATCCATTTACTCCATCCTTGATTGATTCGATAGTAGAGCGGCAGTGAAAAGACCATTTCGACCAGACGAAAATCCAGGAAAGGCAGACGAGCCTCACGGGAAAAGCTCATGGAATTTCGATCTTCGTAACGCAGTAGTTTGGGTAGATTAGTCGAGGTGAGATCTTGATAGAGTACACCTACTAACCCAGAAGCATCAACCCCCGAAAACGGTTGCCAGTGACGTTCCGAGAACTGTTGCACAAATTCCTCAGTAAGCTGCCCAAATTTAACCCCTGTCCCGCCCTGACTAGGTGGCCGTGGCGGTTTAATAGCATTAATGGCTTGTTGTAGACGCCAGGGCAGTCGGTGTTTGACATTCTCCACCAGCATATTGCGCACCGGCGCCCCGCTCACACGAGAAGCGGCCCAGGCTGCCCGCATGGCCGCCACGGAGCCCCGGTGTTGTTTGATCTGACTGATGTAGGGGAGATAGTAGGCATGATAGCCACCCAAAACCTCATCCCCACCTTGCCCATCAAGAAGAACGGTAACACCCCGCTCACTGGCTAAGCGCATGACATTCCATTGCGCATATTGGCTGGTTGACCCTACCGGCTCATCCATCTGCCAGACGAACCGCTCGACCTCACTCCACAAGATATCGGCCTGTGGGAAGACTAGATTTTCCTCGGCGCCGGTCTGTTGAATCACCAATTTGCTATATTTGTGCTCATCAATTGCCAACCCGCGATAGCTGGCAGTAAAGGTCTTTTGATGATCGCCGACGATGTGACCGGGAATCACTTGCTCGTTTAACAACAGCCGGTTGGCAAGACAGACAATGGCTGAGGAATCCAGACCGCCGCTTAAACAAGAACCAACCGGTACATCGCTACGCAAACGCAGGCGTACTGCATCCTCCAGCAATTCCGCAAATTCGCGGTAGGTTTGCTCCTCGCGCGCTTTGGGGGGGATCTCCATGCTGGGATTGATCGTTGTGTCCCACCAGCGTTCCTTGTACAGTTGCGCTTCATGTACATCCAACACAAGAAAGTGGCCGGGCGACAGCGACAGAATATCATCAAAAAAGGTAAGTTCGGTATGATCGGATAAGCCAAGGACGAGATAGTCAAAAATTGTTTGGTCATTCGGCTGGCGTGGAACGAGCGGATGGGCAACCAGCGCTTTGATCTCTGATGCAAAGATAAATGTTTGTTGATTCCGGAAGTAATAAAAGGGTTTGATGCCAAAGCGATCACGGGCGCAGAAAAGCTGCTGGCGGCGCGCATCCCATATGGCAAAGGCAAACATCCCATTAAAATGAGTAAGGCAATTTGTTCCCCATTCTGCATAGGCGGCGAGAATTACCTCGGTGTCCGTATTGCTGGCAAAGTGATGACCCAGTTCACACAATTCCGCCCTGAGTTCCCGATAGTTATAGATTTCACCATTGTAGGTGATCCATAGATTGCCGTGGGCATAGGACATCGGCATGTGGCCAGCCGGCGAAAGGTCCAAAATGGCCAGTCGGCGGCTGCCAAAGGCCAGATCGTACTGTTGATGTGTGATCAAGTCGTGTGAGATCAGATCTAGCTCAGCGGGTGTACTTGCACCGCCGGCGATTGCCCACTCATGGGTCGTGGTGTTGATAAAGATGTACCCTTCATCGTCAGGACCGCGATGCGCCTGCGTCTGATTCATAGCGCCGATGGGCGCCACTCTCCTCTGGCCATCCAAAATACCGCATATTCCGCACATTGTGAGATTCCCCATAACAATAAGTGTCTGTCCGTAAATTCTCTGTGCCCAAGTCCACAACTCAGCAAAGCAATGGACGCCACAACCGAATTTACGGATAGGTTTTAAGTCCACACCAAGTTCGAATGGTTGACGGACGTAGGAGATGAATGGTCGAGCGGACCAAAATGGCCACTACGCCACGGTTTAACAAGTAGAGCGGATCGCGCAGCAGCGCGCGCACAACTGTCAAGGGTACATCAGTATATTGCCGATTCCGATAGTACCTGAAGGCTACATTGATGGAATAGCAGCCATATAGCCAACGTGCGCCGGTTGAAAGTCTACTCTGTCGCAACGCACGAATCAGCTTTTGAAAAGTGTTTTGGGCCACTGCGGCGCCAAAGCGGGCTTCATAATTCAACAGTTGGACGGTAGCCTCGTGTAGAAATACTTTATCCAGCGTTACCCCTAGCCTGGCAGCACAGGTAAAATCGGCGCAGCCGCGCGCCTGCCGACCCCAGAGAACGTTGGATAAACCACGCAATAAATAGCCGTGAGCAATCGCCCAGTTACAACGCGTGGCGAGTGTACTCATTTCGGGCGGCAATTGAGCAAAGATGCGATGGAGACGCAATTCAGGATCGCCGCCATCACTCGTCGCTGTATAGATCAAGGAATGCAGCAACTGTTTGCCCTCATTGGCAAGCATGGCGGGATCATAGTCCAACACCTTGCGAAAATAAGCCTGCGCCAACGCGCTTTCGCCTTGAATGGCGGCTTGATAGGCCCAATCCAGGTAAATTGTGCGATGGGCTGCGTTGTAGAGCACCTGTACTTCATCAGGACAGCGCGGATCGCTGAAAGCTGTATCGAGCGCACGGAGCATATCATCGAGTTTAGCTGGCAAATCACTAAAGGTCTTTTCGGTATTCAAGCGGCGGTAGGACAAAAATTGCTCGCTGTTCACACATTGACAGCCGGCCAGAACAAGACGAATATAGAGATCCCGATCTTCATTGACCACAAAGCCTAGCCGAAAGCCGCCAACTGCATCAACCCATGTGCGTCGCACCATAAAATCGCTAGGCGCAAAGGGGAAACTGAGCACAATGGTTTCAAGAGAGGCCGTGGCCGGCAAGCGCGCCAGATTGAGGGGGTTACCATGTTGGTCGATCTCGGTGCGCCAACCGTACGTAAGGCCAATGGTTGGATTTTGGTCAAGATGGGCAACTTGCACCTGTAATTTGTTCCGTTCATATAAGTCATCAGCATCCAGAAAGGCTAAGTACTCTCCTCGTGCCTTGGCAATCCCAACATTGCGGGCAATGCACACGCCCTGGTTGACCTGATCGATGTAGTGAATTCTTGGCTCATTGAATTGAGTGACAATTGCCGCCGTCTCATCCGTAGAGCCGTCATCGACAATGATCAATTCCCAATCAGGAAAGGTTTGGTCAACAACACTTTGGATTGCTGCACCGATATAACGCGCCTGATTATAGGTCGGCATGATAATGCTAACTTTTGGGGCAGCCATGTGACTTTTCTCCAAACGATGTATTTCCAAACCACGTATTTCCAAACTGCGTCAACCGGCTATCGGGACCGCCGCATCACAAACTTAAACAGGTGCTGCATTTCCCACACCATCATCTCTTCGCAAGCAAAACCATTTTGTAAAAATAACGCTTGTAATGCCTGTGAATTCCAATCATTGACCCATCCATGGCGGCGTCGGCTGATCGTAGTGCTTTGGTCAGGAAGATCGGCCACAGCATATGAGGCCACGATCATCTCACAAGAGGTGGCCACATGGGCGATCAGGCGTTGAAGATCATGTACATACTCCAAGACCCCACCAAAGACAATGACATCATGAAAAGGAAATGGCGGTAGATGCGCGGCATTGAGATCGCAGACAAGAGTATTCTGACCTCGATCGACAATATCCGATGGCGTGTATTGACATCCTTCCGGCAAATAATGCCGCAACATCATTCTCCCTGCGCCAAATTCCAAAACTGTCGAATTGGGGGGTATAAATGATGCCAGCATTTTGGTCCTGGTATCCCAACTTTCAAATAGATTATTCGCATTGGCCCAACGACTAGTATGGGACTTGCCAAACTGCTTAAAAAGCATAGTCTGTACTATTCTACGTAGCCAAAAGAACTTCAAGTCCGCCCACTCTATTGTATTTTTTGCATAGTTCATAAGCGATCTGCTACTCTTGTATTCTGTTCATCCCAAATATGTTCCCTATCGATTGCTTCATCAACTAACCGGCAAAATGCTTCCCTAAGACGATCATAGACCTGCCGGAAGACAACTTCGTTGCTCAATCGACGCCTGCCAAAGCGAACTAACCAACGTAGTCTCTCACGCGCTACTATCGTTGCAACAGGATGGAGGGCTCGTTTTGCATGTGCATGATGACCGTAATGCCAAACGGGCGGCAGCCATTCAAATTTATGTTCAAGCGCTAGCGAACTGGACCAATCTTGCCACTTGAACTCCAGAATACCTGACCGTGTTCGCACCGGTATCCAGGGCACGCGCAGGGCATCTGCCATAATTACACCATGCATCGCCTCTGCAATCACGACAGAACTCTGGCGAATTAGCGCAATCGTCTGTTCAACAGGGGCGGCCGGATCAATGTAGCGAATCGAAAGTGACTCACACACATCGCGCCAGTTGTGATGCTGTGTTGTCACATGATGTGGCATAAAAGCCGGTGCACCATCACTCTTCGGTGCTGGTTCAATTAATTCTCGTACCAATAATGCACTGTCACTAATCGCCATCTGTTCCGGCAGTGCTAATAGCTTTGCCGTTAGTGGACCGCGCACACAGAAAAAGCGCCAGTCATTAGTAATTGTTGGCGGCGAACCATAGCCAAATCCACTACCAAAGACGATCTTCTTTCCAGGATGCTCGGATATTTTGTGATTGAGAATAGAGCCGATGCCCAAAAATAAGGTGTTGTCATCAAAACAGTGCTCAAGTGGCGCCGGAAATAACTGGGGCCAAAGCCATGGATTCAGGTCGTCACCGAAATTGCCAATCGGATCTTGATAGTAATAAAGGTTCAAGGATATTCCTCAATGGGCACAATAGTAGTAGGGTTTAATTACAATGCTGACGCTCAGATGCACCAACGCAATTCACACAACATCGGCGAACTGAAATTCCGTTCGCTTAAAAAACCAATATCCAGCTGCAGCTATAATCAACGCCATACTCCCCGATAGCATCAGATGAAGCCCTGGTGGATTCCCATCAAGCAGCACGGCACGATACGCTTCCAATATGCCAGCCATTGGGTTCAGAAAATAAAATGATTGAAACTGTTCGGGCACCATCGACACCGGATAGATGATAGGTGACGCATAGAACCAAAGTTGAATGATAAGAGTCAGCAAGGGTTTCACATCCCGATAAAATACATTCAGCGTTGCCAAGGCCAAACCAAGCCCCAAGAGCAGTATCAATTGAATAGCTAGAATAACGGGCAAATAAAACCACCCAATGGCAAACAACGGTACACGGAAATAGAGGATTAAGATAAACAGTAGCCCGACCGCAACAAGAAAATCTAATAAGCGGGCTAATAGGGCAGCGATTGGCAAAATCTCGCGAGGAAAATAGATTTTTGTCACCAGTTGCATATTTTCCACTAACGAGTTCGCCATATCATTCAATCCATTGGCAAACAACAGCCAGGGTGTCAGCGCGGTATAAGAAAAAACAACATACGGAATCTCACCTGTATTCACCGGCACGAAGAAGGTAAAAACAACAGTGAATAAGATCGCAGTCGCGACTGGTTGCACAATGATCCACAAGCCGCCCAACACTGACTGTTGGTACCGTGACCGCACGATCCGGCTTGTCCAGGCCCATAATAACTCTTTGGCTTGTATGAGTTGACTGACAATAGCAATCACAACGTAGATCCTGACCTTTCCAACAGCATTTGCTGAACGGGTGCTTATTTAGAACCTATCCGTCAATTCGGTTGTGGCGTCCAGTACTTTGTCGAGTTGTGGACTTGGGCACAGAGAATTTACGGGCAGACACTTAGAGGGTGTTGGCTTCCAGAAATTCTCGTCCATCCACGGTTGCAGAGCTACCGTCGTCTTGATACGTGGCAATATAGTGCTGCATAGCTGATGGATGGATCCACCTTCTATGGGGCTCAAATACGCCGCTTTGTTCCTCATAGCTGAGTGGCGAACCCGCAACATAAAACCAATCCGAGCGTCCAGTCGCGAGCAGAACCAAGTCGTTCTCCGTACTAAGATAGGCATTGACAAAGTATGCCCCACCGATTAGTTGAAGCGGTTCTAAAATTACAGCAAAGACGCCGTGACCTTTACACAGCAATAGCGGTTCGTCATCAATAGCGGTCCGCATCATAGTGCAGGTTAGTCCGTCACTACGTACAATACGAATGACTGCATCGGCTTTGTCGATCTCCCGTTGCGCCGTGTAGTGTACTCTAATCTCAACTGGGCATTTCGAATTGATATCGTCTGTGCTTCCGCCATTTGTCGCAAGAATTTCGACCTGTGTTATCTCAACACCCGTCAGCGATAAAGCTTTTTCATCTCCTTGGTTTTCTTCAAGTTTGCGAGCACGTTCTTCATGTAAGTCACGCTCATAGGTCTCGATAGCCCTTGCTGTCTTGCCGCTGTAGACGACTTGACCTTTTTTGAGGTAGAGCGCTGAAGCGCATACCGCTTCCACCATATTGATATTATGTGACACAAAGATAATACTCGTCCCATTCGCCAAGAGGGATTGAATGCGCATCAAGCACTTTTGTTGAAACGAGGCATCACCGACAGCCAGTACTTCATCCACAAGCAGAATGTCCGGCTCGATACAAGAAGCCACCGCAAAGCCTAGCCTTACCAACATCCCCGATGAGTAGCGCTTTACTGGCGTATCAATGAACTGCTCGATCTCAGAAAAAGCCACGATCTCATCAAAACGCCGCTGAATCTCCTTACGCCTGAGCCCCAGAACAGCACCATTGAGATAAACATTCTCACGCCCTGTCAAATCTGGGTGAAATCCGGATCCTAACTCAATAAGTGCGGCAAGCCGACCGGTCACTTCGATCCGGCCTGATGTGGGGCGCGTAATGTTGGCAAGCAATTTAAGGAGGGTGGATTTGCCGGCGCCGTTCTTGCCAATTAGCGCTAGAGATTCTCCTTTTGTTAGGTCAAAACTAACATTGCGTAGTGCCCAAAGAAGTTGATTTTCAGCGCTCGTTTGTACACTGCGTCTGATAGCATTCCTGATGCCTTCCGATAAGCTTTTTAGCAAGCTTGCCTGATTGATGCCCAGACGATATTGTTTGGATACATCTTCAAAATGCACCACGGTTGTCATAAATAATTTTCTCGCCTATATCCATTGGCTGTTTGGCTCACGATAATTCCTAGTACAGTCTGGCGTAAATACCTGGACAGAAATAAGTAGAGCTTCTCTCTGGGAAACAGCCAATTTATCTCTCTACTTATTCTGTCCGGATTTGCTAGTAGCGACGCCAGCGTGGTAATTTCCGTACAGCTATCACTACGGCAAGCAACAAAAGAACGGGCATCACACTGATCAGTAGCGGTCCGGCAGGATTCTGGCTTGATCTGGATAACGTAATCCCCGATTTTCCTGCCATCAGGGTCGGTGTTGCCGTCGGGGTGCTTTGGGTTGTCACCCCGGTTGCTGTAGGTGTAGGTGTTAGCGGTAGTGTAGGCAGTGGGATTCGCTGCAATTCAGGCGTGTCTAACATCATGTAAGAATACCAGACGCCATTATCTCCAGCACCTGGGTCGGTAACCCAGGTTGCGAGCAGAATATTGCCCTGGCTTACGACGCTGCGTGGCTCCCAGGGTTGGAATACCAGAGGGTTCCCGACTTTATAATTCTCTACCTCTGAAGCCGGCATCATTGGCTTTGGTTCTAACCATTGACCTGCTTGCCACACGCTGTACCACAGGTTGCCACCCCGTTGCCGGTCGCCAAAGATGACATGCACGGCGCCATTACTGTCAACGGTAAAACCTTGCCCCCCGTAATCTCCACGCGATTCAAAAGGCACAGTGGCGCCCAACCAGCTATCCCCCCCATCCAGCGAACGTTGAACCCGTTTCTCACAAGGCTCACAAACGGTATACATGACGATCAGATGTTCCCCATTGTAAGCGAGCGTCGGCCAGGTAATACGGGAGGAGATAATGCCTCCTTCTAGACGTTCATCCGGCTGGCCGACCTCGGCCAAGATCACCGGTTCACGCCACAGCGTCTCGTCTGCTGCCAGCTTGGCGTAATAAAGCGCTTTCCCCGTCCCCGTTTTATCGTTGAGGAGCCAGATGGCATGAAGCTGATGCTCTCTATCCAACTGCACTTGAGGATTAGAGAGAAAGGGTAACAATTCTGTTGTCAGAAAGACAAGGGCCGGCTGTGACCAAGAAGCGCCACCATTCATAGAGTGAACGGCGTAAATTCCATTGCCGGTGTAATTACCGCTATAGATCACATAGAGATTCCCTTGATCGTCACCGGCGAGAGCAGCATTCTGCAAAATGGCATTTTTTCCAACGATTTGGGGATCTGACCAGGCTGGCGCCCGACCTGCATTAATCGCAGACGCCCAAGTATAGTAAATGTCAGCGCTATTTTCATTGCCACTATAGAATATAATATGAATGATGCCCTTTTGATCGAGGAAAACTCCCTTAATCTCTGCTAGATAACCAGCAACGGGCAGCATAATATCATTAGGTTTACTCCAACCCTGTACTTGGTTCCACTGGTTGTAGACAATGGCTCGCTTCTGCGGATCATCCCCGAGTGGTTGCGAATAAAAGGCATGAACCGTTTGATTCTGATCCGCTACCAGATAAGGCGTATCCGCCAGCTCATGGATGCCGTGAATTTGCTTGCGCAGCGTCCACTGTCCAAAGACTTGGGCATGACTCCTGCTCGTATCTACACACATAAGGCCTATGACAGCCGCCAAAAGTACGCCCCCAAAAAGAATTCTTTGCATATATAATAATCAAGAACTAAAGAATCAACTGCGCTGATCCAGGTTGGCTACGATATTGGCGCCCTAATGGTTTTGGGTGCGTCCCAAATTAGGGGCGATGGGCGAGAAGCCCCAATTTGGCCTTGCTGGTGCTTCGCCCCATTTGTGGTATGCACCCGATGATTTTACAAAGCCTGCGTTCATCCCACTTAATGCATACAATATATCCACTAAATACCGTTGCACTATTGATCTTTTTGTGGTTTTATTCTATGCTAGAAGCGCCATCCATAGGGACAGTCAACGCAAAAAATTCGTTTGGATATTGTTCACTTGAGTTTTTGGGTACAAAGCGCCGGAACTTTGCTCAGTCGCGTCCTATTCACCGGAGGGAAAAATGCACCATCGTAACTCGAATAAAATAAGTCACTTCTGGTTTCAGACTACCATCAGTCTGATCATGCTCCTTGGTTTTTTGGCCTTCACTGTCACAATCTTCCATGATCTTACAATTGCTGCCGATTTAGCGAAAACACCTGTGCCAAGCCTACCATCTGGCCAGCAAACTGTACCAGATGGTGGCCAAACAATTTATCTGCCGACGATTAACAATGGGAAGGCTACAGAAACTCCTCTCCGTACAGCGACACTCACGCCAACACAAACACCCACACAAACACCAACCTCTACACCACAAGCACAGCCAACATCCAGTGAAATCACCGGGGGGTTCCCAGTCGTATTTGTTTCACGTCAAATTCCCTCTAATGGCAGTGTCTACTATACCGAGACCGGCTCTTTACCTGGAATGGGACCCTATAGCCGTTTTGAAGTTGCTGCACCTGGGAAATTAATCGTGAGAGAGCCCGATGGTGCCATGCGCACGCTAATTGATGGTTCAAACCCTACTGCCGCCTCACTCAATCTGATCGATGTCAATGCCCCTGATGTATCGTATGATGCTCAGAAAATTATCTTTGCCGGCCTACCTACAGGCAGTTACAGAGAAGGACCAATGAATAATCCCGGTGCGTGGCGTATCTTTGCCATCAACGCGGATGGAACGGAACTGCGCCAACTCACATTTTCCAGTCAGAACAACCTTGACCTTTCTCAATTTGGTGAACAGGCCTCTCATTTCAAGACCTATGATGACACTGACCCGGCTTGGTTACCGGATGGACGAATTGTTTTCTCCTCTACCCGTTGGCCATCACATGGCATGTACGGTGCAGCGCGTACCAGCAACTTGTATGTAGTTAACGCTGATGGCTCAAATCTACACCGGATCACTGCAGAACGGAATGGCGCCGATCGTCCGTTAGTAGACCCACTTACGGGTAGAATTGTCTACGCACGCTGGTGGCGCAATTTTCGTTTTGCCACCAACAGCCTCCAAACGATTGTAGACCCTACAGGCGGCTACATTATGCGTGACGGGCTAATTGCTGCCAATCATTCCGGTATTGAAGGTGAAGAAGTTGGCGGTTCCTATAATCTGGAACGGAATTCCTGGCATCTTGCTAGCGTTAACCCAGATGGTACTGGCCTTGCCCAATGGGGTGGGCGTTCCAATACAACGTATTTGGGGCAAGACATCAATCAAGCCTATGGCGGTAGCTTTGCGCCCGATGGCACGTTGTATGCCAATTTCTTTCCAATGGCCAACGGCACAGAAGCAGCGGGCTTTGGTGGTATACGTCACTACCAGCGCGGACCACATGGCTATACCCCAATCATCGGTATTATCAAACGCGACGAACACTTCTACGGTCTAGTGCGGGAGAATCCACCTTCCTATGGGGTCCAAAAGGGCAACTATGCGGCAGAACCCGCAGTGATGCCTGATGGCCGCTTGATTATCTCTTGGGCGCCCGACATTCAACAAGACTATGGCCTTTATATAATCAACCCTGACGGCAGCAATATCACGCTTCTTTATGACAATCCGGGGACAACAGAATTGCGTTCCCGTTTACTACGCCCGCGTCCGCTACCACCCATCATTCCTGATCAGGTGACACAAGTTGCCAGCCTTCTGCCGCCATTGGCGCAAGGTCCATACGATATTGACGGCGTCTTTACCTTTGATGCCCTCAATGTCTACTTCAACGCTCCCGTTGACGTTGATATCATCAACGCTATCCCTGTCGGGTCGGCCAGCACAATCCGCTTTTTTATCGACCATCAACGGGATCAGCAACGTGGATCACATGAGAGTCTTGATTGGCCGATTCTGCTGCAAGAAGTGCCGGTAAGTCCATCAGGGACGGTTAGCGTCACTTCGCCTGCTAACGTTCCGCTTTTTGAGCAAATTCGCACGGCTAAGCCGGACTATACCGTTCCCCTGAGCGGCAGAACCCTTTCGATAAGTGAAAAGACTGGCGCAGCTCATGTAGCTGGGCTAAATTTTGGCCGCCCAGGCGACGTACAACGCTGTGTTGGTTGCCATGCCGGTCACTCGATGATTCCTGTCCCCGACAATCCACAAGATGCCCAATGGAGCAATTTGGCGCCCGGCGCCACGATTACGGTTTCGTCTTTAAGTGCCTTTCCTGGTAACAGTGACGGATTAATCGATCGTCGCGTACGGATGGCTGGGGCTAAATATTGGCAAAGTGAAAGCGGTAAGGCGCCCAATCAACAATGGGTGCAGTTGACTTTCCCCGTCCCCGTCACCGTGCGAACCGTACGGCTTTATAATTTGCCGGCAAGTGATGCCGTTCAAGTCAACAAGACCACCGTGAAGCTCTACAGCGATGTCGGCGCCTCCACTGAGGTGGCCAGTAAAAGCTCCGGCCCACTCGCCGAATCGGGAACTGATGTTGTGTTTGAGGATGTACGCGCCCGCACTGTCCGTATCAGTTTTGACTCAGTCACCGGCGATGTTGCTGGCCTTGCAGAAGTTGAGGTGATTGCTCGAGGTGAAGCTGGACCCTAACCCCTGACCATTGACCTGTCGAATAATAGCGAGAAATCTTTGCCCTGCACTCCTTAAATTTCTCGCTATTGTTCGATAGCACTGAAAACCAAAGTTATCCTGAGCCGCGCCATCCAATAACGCTTGGCTCATATAGGTATGCAGCTGAAATTGCGCTTTTTCTCTCTGGAAAATGATGCAATTTCAGTTTGCCGCCCATATGAGCGTAAGTAACTCTTTTACCCATGTACAAAAATGTTAAGATGTGCTGCGACGGAGTATAATAATTCACAGCGCGTTCAGCTACTATGCTTCCGCACATACAAGCGATACTCACCAATTTCTACGACTAAATCATAATGTTCGGCCAGCATGACTGGTGAGTACAGATCAACCCAGCCGGAAAACGCGCCGACCAATACGTAGGCGGGCTGTTGCGTCTCTACATAGTCATAATCGTTCCTCGGCGAGGAGGCGCCCAACCAAACGTAACCAACGGCTTGGTTCAGCAAGCCTGGTGGCGGGAAATGGTAGTTATGATCGGTGAGAAAGCCCAATTCTGGTTCCCATGTCTCGATAATAGCGTCATGTGACACATGATCATTTAGGTATGTAGCCATTGCTAAGGGCGCATTAAAATCCGGTCGTACAATTTGCTGGACTGTCTTCGTCAATGGTGCAGCAATCATCAAAACTAACCACACCATTGCCATCCATTGCACTGTCTCCGCTAGAGCAAATGTCCGACCTCTACGGATGGCCGCCCACAGCGCATCCCTATCTAAAGTAAAGTTATCTGTTATATCAGAGAAAAAGCGCGCCGTAAACAGACCTGTCAAGACAAGACCCAAAAACGCATAGCGCAACCAACTGATCGATGCCAATACATACCACAGGAAGTTGACAGCGATGATGGTGAAGAGGATGCCCCACTGTTGGCCTGCGCGATGACGAGGTATGCTCACGAAGAAGCCGTAAATTAGGATAGGGATCAAGGCGCCAAGATACACTTTGATGCTTAGCAACTCTTCCATGCTGCGGCGCATCAAGTCAGGCGAAAAAACAAGCGCGGCCCCCGCCGTTGCAGATCGTAACATTGCAAAGTTTTCGCTGGCAGTTGCTGGCCCTAAGTACATAATCATGTAAATTTGCCAGGCAGCGTAACAGCCCGCAGCGACAATTCCGGGAATGAGGAATACGCGCTGCGGTGCACTCCGATAGTAGACGATGTTTTCGATCCAGGATAGCAGTAGAGCGGGCGCCAGAATTAGCAAATACTGATTCTTCGTCACCATTGCCAGGCCAAACAATACACCGACAAGACTCAATCGTAAACGACTTGCCGTTTCCCAAGCCGAGAACCAGAGAACAAACGCTGCAACTACAAAGAACAGACCCGGCACCTCGCCCAACACCTGGCGTCCATATTCTACCAGCGCAACACCACGCGAAGAGATCAGCAAGACAACCGCCACCAACGCCAGCCGGCGTCCACCAAGTTGCCGCGCCAGTAGGTATAAGAGACCGATTGTCGCTAGCAAATAAATGGCGACAACCAATCGTGCCTGCCATAAGTCAATGCCGAACAGACGAAACATGCCCGCTATCGGGAGCATGACCGTTGGCCCAACACCAACTGTCGGTCCGAAATAGCGAAAACCATCGCTGCTGTAATCTGCGTAGACGCCGAACCGTACTAAAGTCTTTGGAACATGAAGATGTGACCCTTCATCAAACCAGGTTGTTGGATAAGCCGCCAGATTGTACAGTGCTATGAAGACAATCGCTGCCACTGATACAGCAATGCCAATTAGTTTCCAATCTATTCCTTTTTTGAACACTACATTGTGTGGTATTTCAGCAGAAGTGCTAGGGTTTTGAGGCAACATGATTGATTCGGTTCTTCATTTCTCCGGGGCTAAAGACCCATCAAATCTTAAGACTTGATAGGTCTTTAGCCTAAGACGTTACTTTTACTGCTCATCAACAGCGATTATGGGCAACCATAACTTTATGCTTTGAGAGGCATCAGTTGCGCTGTCCATCAGGGTATCGTTTCCAGCAGCCAGTATTGTTGTTTCCGTCGCGAAGACGACATCGACCCAGTAGTTGGCAGCGTTGCCGGTGTCGGTGGGGAAGGTGCTGACGGCACTGTACTTGTAGACACCGTTGCCACCCTCCACGCCGCTAGCCAGCGCGCGCAAGGGAGGAGTGTTGAGACCGCTGCTGGCGAAGTAGCCGCTGTCAAAGGCATACTGACCAACCGTGGTGTGGTACGAAGCCACATAGGTGGTGTTGGCATCAATGAAGACGGGTGTGCCAAAGGTCACCGCTTGCCAGCCGGAGGCACTCTCATTGACAAAGGTGGCTGTTGCCAGCAATTCACCGCTGCTGCTCCACAGGTTGCCGATGTGTGTCCCCGTGTTGGTGGCGCCCTTGTAGAACCGGATGCCTGTGATGTAGCCTGCAATCTCCGAACGGAACTTCACCCCCAACTCGATGGCAAGTGATTCGTTGACCGCCGCTACCGCCGGTGTCGCCGTTCCATCCCAGATACTACACGGACAGCTGAAACTTGGCACCGTGATGGTAAAGGAGGAAGAGAAGTCGGTCGCCAGTGCATTCCCTGCCATATCCTTCACCCGCGGGTCCGCCACGCCACCTTGCACCGTCATGGTATAACGTGCCCCAGCAGACAATAGATTATTCGGCGTCAGGGTGACCGTCTGCGTGTTTAGATTGTAGCTCACAGCTGCCGGCACGAGGCTGTTGGCGCCATCGCGCAGTTCAACGGTTGTGCCGTTGATGCTCGCCGGATCCATGAGTTCGCTAAACGTTACAGTCACGGTACTGTCGTTGGCGACATTGGTGGCCCCAGCCGCCGGTGTGATGCTTGTCACCGTGGGCGGTACTGTATCCAGCGTGACCGTTGTCGCGAAGACGACATCGACCCAGTAGTTGGCAGCGTTGCCGGTGTCGGTGGGGAAGGTGCTGACGGCACTGTACTTGTAGACACCGTTGCCACCCTCCACGCCGCTAGCCAGCGCGCGCAAGGGAGGAGTGTTGAGACCGCTGCTGGCGAAGTAGCCGCTGTCAAAGGCATACTGACCAACCGTGGTGTGGTACGAAGCCACATAGGTGGTGTTGGCATCAATGAAGACGGGTGTGCCAAAGGTCACCGCTTGCCAGCCGGAGGCACTCTCATTGACAAAGGTGGCTGTTGCCAGCAATTCACCGCTGCTGCTCCACAGGTTGCCGATGTGTGTCCCCGTGTTGGTGGCGCCCTTGTAGAACCGGATGCCTGTGATGTAGCCTGCAATCTCCGAACGGAACTTCACCCCCAACTCGATGGCAAGTGATTCGTTGACCGCCGCTACCGCCGGTGTCGCCGTTCCATCCCAGATGCTACACGGACAGTTAGAGCCCGGGATGAAGACGACATCGACCCAGTAGTTGGCAGCGTTGCCGGTGTCGGTGGGGAAGGTGCTGGCGGCACTGTACTTGTAGACACCGTTGCCACCCTCCACGCCGCTGGCCAGCGCGCGCAAGGGAGGAGTGTTGAGACCGCTGCTGGCGAAGTAGCCATTGTCAAAGGCATACTGACCAACCGTGGTGTGGTACGAAGCCACATAGGTGGTGTTGGCATCAATGAAGACGGGTGTGCCAAAGGTCACCGCTTGCCAGCCGGAGGCACTCTCATTGACAAAGGTGGCTGTTGCCAGCAATTCACCGCTGCTGCTCCACAGATTGCCGATGTGTGTCCCCGTGTTGGTGGCGCCCTTGTAGAACCGGACGCCTGTGATGTAGCCTGCAATCTCCGAACGGAACTTCACCCCCAACTCGATGGCAAAGGGGTCGTTGGCTGCCGCTACTGCCGGTGTCGCCGTTCCATCCCAGATACTACATGGACAATTAGAGCCTAGAGGCAATGTTGTCGCGAAGACGACATCGACCCAGTAGTTGGCAGCGTTGCCGGTGTCGGTGGGGAAGGTGCTGACGGCGCTGTACTTGTAGACGCCGTTGCCACCCTCCACGCCGCTGGCCAGCGCGCGCAAGGGAGGAGTGTTGAGACCGCTGCTGGCGAAGTAGCCATTGTCAAAGGCATACTGACCAACCGTGGTGTGATACGAAGCCACATAGGTGGTGTTGGCATCAATGAAGACGGGTGTGCCAAAGGTCACCGCTTGCCAGCCGGAGGCACTCTCATTGACAAAGGTGGCTGTTGCCAGCAATTCACCGCTGCTGCTCCACAGATTGCCGATGTGTGTCCCTGTGTTGGTGGCGCCCTTGTAGAACCGGATGCCTGTGATGTAGCCTGCAATCTCCGAACGGAACTTCACCCCCAACTCGATGGCAAAGGGGTCGTTGGCTGCCGCTACCGTCGGTGTCGCCGTTCCATCCCAGATACTACACGGACAGCTGGCTCCTAATGGTCCGGTTGTCGTGAATGACAAGACATAGTCGGTCGCCAGTGCGTTCCCAGCCGTATCCTTCACCCGCGGGTCCGCCGCGCCACCCTGCACCGTCACGGTATAGCGGGTGCTGCTGGCCAATGGATTGTTCGGCGCCAGCGTAGCCGTTTGGTTCGCATTGTCGTAGCTCACGGTTGCCGGCACAAGGCTGTTGGCGCCATCGCGTAGTTCGACGGTTGTGCCGTTGATGCTCGCCGGATCCATTGCTTCACTAAATGTGATCGCCACTGTGGTATTCGTCACCACGTGGGTGGCCCCAGCCCCAGGCGTGACACTCGTCACTGTGGGCGGCGTGGTGTCAACTGGATTGTTTATCGTGACAGCAACTGGGGCCGATGTTCCAAGATTGCCAGTTGCGTCGCGCGCTACTGCTGTTAGCGTGTGTGGCCCATTGGTATAGGCCGTTGTTGTCCATGAAACCGAATAAGGGGCTGTAGTATCTTCTGCTCCCCAATTGACCCCATCCACCATAAATTGTACGCCGGCAACCCCAATATTATCACTCGCATTTGCGCTAACAATCACGGCGCCTTCCACAGTTGCGCCATTGGCGGGAGCAGTCACAGTAACGATTGGCGCTTCCCCATCGTTCTGATACGTTGCCTGATAGCTGCCCGCATTGGCTGGGAAGATGGCATATGTAACACCCTTGATCGTGGCCGTCGTGAAATTGACCGACGTTCCATTATAGATGAGGCTGGTCAACTGACCGCTCGTAGTACTGGTCGGCAACAGTGCACTCAGGTTGTGCGCACCGCTACCGGTTGTGATCGAAAAACTGAGTTGATTATTTGCAAAGGTCAATGAGTCGAAGGAAGAAGTGTTACGGCCGTCAAGCCATTCGAGCATCTGTCGGCTTGAAACGACAGGAATGTTACGTGTGATGGCAGAGTTGATCACGGCTTCCGACAGGGGATTGTCCCCCAAGAAATCAGTATGAATGTTGGCTGTAAAGGCGCCGTAATATCCCTCTGGGCCAAGCGCTCGATCAAAGAGGGTATCAGCTGTCGCGGGGTAACTCTGGTTAGCTTCATCGTTCATCTGGGTCACAGCCTGATAAACATTGATTAGTGTTCCATCCAGATCGGCAAAGCGCATGATCATCCCCGAACCGGTAAAGAAGCCTGGGTGATCATTCACCCAGCTATTGGGCCAGTAGTAGTAGCTCGTGTCAAAACGGATACCATTTGTCAAGGCAACTTTGGCTTGTGTAGCCCAATCACTCCACACAACGCAATGGATTCTATGCGTTGTTGGCGCCGGTATGGTGGTATATTTTGCTCGGAAACTGGCCAGTTGCGAGCTGAAGTCAGCAATAAGTGACGCAGGTGTATAGTCGTTACATCCAGTATTAAGATGCAAGGCGATCTCAAAACCAGCCGTGTTGTAAGCAAATGCTTGCGCATCACTGAGCGGCGTGTCTGTATAGATATAGGATGTACTGCGAATACACTCCCAGTCTGCTACAGAACAGTTGGGGGAACTAAGTTGCAGATAGCGATCAAAGCGTGGTCCCGTACCGCCGTTATTATGATCATCGCCTGTCATAACCAGAACCGCTTTGTAAGCTTTAGGGAAATACCAGAAGCGTGGTAGCGGCTTCCGGTCAGTGTTCATATGCAGAATCAGATTGGTAAGCAGCCGCTGTTGCTCATCTGCTTGCGGAATCGCAACTTTGCCCAGATCCACCCAATCCGCTTGTGGATCGTTGGCAGCATTGCCATAGAACATATCGTTGGAACGAATCGGTGCTAACCCATCACGCTCTTGACCGGCCCAAGCTGGATTGCCCTGGCGCGTATAGACAATGGATCGCGCCAGATCATAGGTAAAGGCTGCTGCCTGCCCACCGTTAGCACCCACGCTGCGTAGCGTAATGGCTGGAGCATTGATTGGGCTTGGTGTTGTTGCATCGGTATAAAGGGTTGCCACACTGGTTGCACCAGCAAGAGTATAAAGGTCCGCATCGCTATGAAATTGGATAGTTTGGCCCACAATACCAGCGCCAGGCGCAACGGTTGTATTGATCAGAAGATAACGATTGCTCAGAGTTGATGCGGCATCCGTTAAGCCAAGCAAACTGGCAAGCTGTTTATCTGGGCGCATCGCGATTAGATTTCCGCCAGCTGTTACCCAATTGGTCAACATCGTCACTTGATCAGCCGTAAGTGGCATTTCACCGAGGATGACGACATCGTAACTAGCTAGCAGTGCCGTTGAGACTTGCGAAATATCGGTGGCAATAAATGCATTGAGCCCTTCTGCCCGCAAAATTTCCGTGTAATAGCGACTGAACGGACTGGCGCCGTTGCTGATGATCAAAATCGGGCCTCCTGGTCCATCATCTGGCGGTGGCGCTTCAATGGTAATAGACCAAGTGTAGTCAGCAGCCAAGGCATTGCCCGCTAGATCTTTCACCCGTGGGTCAGCCCCTCCACCCTTAATGATGGCTGTATAGGTAGCACCATAGGCCAATGGGCTGGTTGGGCTCAGAGTTGCTTCGCCGGTCCCAGTGTTGTAGCTTGCGGTGGCAGCTACTGGATTATTCGCGGTGTCGCGCAATAGAAATGATGTCGTGTCGATGCTTGCTGGATCGATAGCTTCACTAAAGGACACGGCCAATTGGGCATCATACGCAACGCCAACAGCGCCATTGCTCGGCGTCACCGTAGTGACTGTTGGTGGAACCGTATCGGGGGGAACCTCGGTAGCAAAGACAACATCAACCCAGTAATTGGCAGCGTCGCTTGATGACGTCGGGAAGGCGCTGGCGCCATATTGATACACACCATTGCTATCAATGCCATTGGCTAGCGCACGTAATGGTGGATTGTCAACACTGCTAGTGGCAAAGTAACCAATGTCAAAGGCGTAGTTGCCTACATCCGTGTGATAAGAAGCTACATAAGTTGTGTTGGCATTAATGGCGATTGGCGATCCGAAGTTTACTTGTTGCCAGCCCAATGCCGTCTCGTTAGCAAAGGTAGCACTGCCCAGCAAGTCCCCATTGCTGCTCCACAGATGGCCCACATGCATACCTGTGTTACTGCCACCCTTGTAAAAACGGAGACCGATGATATACCCAGCCAAATCTGACTGAAACTTTACCCCAACCTCAATCGCATTAGGATCAACTTGGGCTGCAATTGTTGGTGTAGCCGTACCGTTCCAGATGGTACAGGGGCAATTGGCACCTGGCTGCGCGACAGTTGTGAAAGACCAGACCCAGTCGCTGGCCAACGCATTGCCTGCCAAATCTTTCACGCGCGGGTCAGTTGCCCCTCCTTTGATCGTGGCTGTGTAGTGGGCAGCGTAGGCCAAGGGCGCCGTAGGTGATAATGTAGTTGTTTGATTCGTATTGTTGTAGCTTACTGTCGCCGGTACTATGGTGTTAGTGGTATCGCGCAACTCAATAGTTGTACCATTAATGGTAGCACCATCCATTGGCTCACTGAAGTTTATTGTCAGGCTGGTATTGATGGCAACATTCGTCGTCCCATTGGTTGGACTTACACTTGTCACAGTTGGTGGTGTTGTGTCCGGCGGCACCGTAACGGCAAAGGCGACATCAACCCAATAATTGGATGCGTTGTAAGATGAGGTTGGAAAGGCGCTGGCGCCATATTGGTATACCCCATTAGGGCCATCCGCGCCATTGGCCAATGCCTGTAAAGGACCATTGCTCACCCCATTGGTCGCAAAGTAATTTTCGTCGTAGGCATAGTGACCTACATCACTATGGTAAGAAGCGACATACGTAGTATTAGCAGCTATCTGCACAGGGGCGCCGAAGTTGGCCTGTTGCCAGCCCGATGCCGTCTCATTAACAAAGGTAGCCGTTGCCAATAGTTGCCCGCTGCTGCTCCAAAGCTTGCCAGTGTGGGTTCCTGTGTTTGCTGTACCTTTGTAGAAACGAATACCAGTAATATATCCGGCCAACGTCGAGCGAAACTTTACGCCAACCTCAAGGGCATTGGAATCACTTTGGGCTGCAATCGTTGGTGTTGTAGTTGCATCCCAGAGCGTGCATGGACAGGTAGCCCCCAATGGGACAACATCAAAAGTGATGCTGGAGGAAGCCGCACCTATATTGCCACTATCGTCCGTGGCGCGGCTTACGATTGTCACTGTGCCAAGCGTCTGTGGCGTCCAACTGTAGCTCCAATTGGCGCGTCCGGTTGCCGGATGCCAAGTTGCACCACCATCGAGCGAGACTTCAACACCACCAACCACGCCTCCCACATCTGCAGCTGTGCCGCTGATCAATACCACAGTCCCACTTTGTACATCTGTCCCTGAGAGGGGCGCTGTAATGGCCGATGTTGGCGCTGTTACATCTGTTGATTGCGCGGCAGCGACCAACCCAGATTGGAGAGTTGTCGGTTGGACGCCCATATCAGCGAACAGATTGACGGTGGCCTGTTGCATCCGCACATCGGGCGTAGAGATCTCACGGTCGTGATTGCTATCTAATCCCCAAGGCCATTGAATCGTACCGGCGCTAAAGACAAGGGCGCCGCTACCATGACGATAGAGGGTCATGTTATGGGTGGCTGTACCCAATACATAGGTGGAGCCATAATCGGTAAGAACCTGTGCGCCCGCGTTTGTTGTAGATGAAAGGTGAAGCAAGCCGGCAGGGCGGAAACCATTATCAGCATCTTCATCCCACTCATACCCCAATGTTCCATCAGCCAGTGTGGCGGTCTCCCCTGGAGCCAACGTAGCCAAGCTGGTATTACGCCAAAAGCGCATCTTGCCATCAGCCTCTGGCACTTGAATGGCCAACGTGCCGGCGGTGACTCTAAAAAGCGTGCCGCTGAGGGCATTCTGGGGACGACCACCGTCCGCTGGTGGACTGAAGCGTGGGTCAACCCAGGTGCCTGTCCAAATATTGGGTAGTGGATCAATTTTAGCGTTGGCATGGGTTTCTTTGTATGAGACTAAGGTACGATACGGCGTATTTGTGCCATCAATGCTATTTTCCCATCGGGTCTTCCAGAAGATTGAGTTTCCACTGAAGAAAGCAAGATTGACACCGGCCGCTCGCGCTGTCTCAACATAAGCCCGTTGATCATTTGACCAATACTCATCGTGACCAACCGACAAGAACACCTCATGTTCCAAGATTTCTGTTCCAAGACGGTCACTGTCAACGCCAGTAAAATAACTAACATTGTAGCCATTAGCCTCGAGCCAACGCACCATCGGGTATTCGGAATTGAAGACCCAATCTTCAGCGGTGCCGTTGCGTGTTAGAAATGGACGATTGTAACTCACTTTGTAGGCGCGACCAGCTGCGGGGAAACCACTGTAAAGACTGGCACCGCCATAGAAGTTGTACGCTTGCCAGGTAGTGTCTGAAGTCTGGAACAGCAAGTCAGAGCCGCCATCATCGTCGCGTACGATGAAGACAATATGGCTAGCGCCACCGGTATCCGAACGTACTAGCTTGGCAAAGTAAATCCCCGAGGTGGCCGTTGCCGGAACGGCCCAAGACGCCGACTCAGACCAGTTGCCACAGTCGACCAGCCCCGTTGCCTGGTCGGTAAGACAGCTTGGCTGGCTCTGGGGTAGGGTAACTGCCGGCTGTATAGTCGTTATCTTGCGTGCTCCCAACCCACCATAGTAGCCCATGCGGTAGATGTCGAGCCGATAATCTGACGCGTCCGTATTCACCTTAAAGTGAACAGTCTGCCCCTGATCAACACTAATGTCAGTTGCAAAGCCTTGAATGCTCAAGTCGCCGGCGCCACTAATATCCCATTCGCTGGCAGGGTTACCGGGGATGGCATTCTCACAGGCGATTGGGTTTGCACATGGGGACTGAGCCGATACACGCTGCCAGCTGATCAGTACGAAAAGGCACAGTAAACTTGCCATAATAATCTTAAAGAAAATGTTGCTTATTGCATCGAACTTAAATTTAATTTCCATGGGGTTTTCTCCGTCTGATTTGTTGACGAAAATAGGACAATCACAAAGAATCTTTTTTGGGCTTATTCACCATTTCAATGGCTAATAAGTACTACAAACTGCTCCGCCCGACGAGAATAACACCCACACAAATGACACCGATCCCTACCCAACGCAACATAGGGATCGCTTCGCCGAGCAACAACTGTGACACCAGGGCAATAAGCACGAAATTCAGCGCCAGAAAGGGGTAGGCAAGACTCAAATTAAAGCGACTTAACACCGCGATCCAGGCCAGGGCGCCGACGCCGTAGAGCGCCAATCCCAGCAACACCAACGGTGAGCGCAGGATCAGGGCGATCATTGTCACAATACCGCCTGAAGCCGTGGCGGCGTGGGGCTCAAGAACGCCCAACTTAATCACTGTCTGCCCGGCAACACTGGTTATGATTGAAAGAGCAATCAGCCACCACGATCCCATGAAAATCACCTCTGCCATTTACGCCGTATTGTCGAATCTTATCCCATCTACATGAGACTGAACCTGGGCATGCTCCGCCGCACCTGCGCGTTCTTCTTGTTGCAGTGGCGCGTCGGGTGAATGTTTTTGAACATGCTCCGCCCTACCTGCGCGTTTCGGTTCTCACGCAAGCGAAGGACAAAGTAATCTGTTATACCTGCAGGTGTTGCGGTAGATGGGTTGTCATCTGCCATGATCTGTTGCATAGGCCGAAACGCCGCTAGTTGTCTGGCCGCTTAATTTTTAGAAATCCCTGATGACTTGTACTCGAGTCGTGATTTCTAAAAATTAAATGTTCGCGGCACTAGTATGAAAAGCCGGACGCACCACAACGGGAAGCCCTGAATTTCATGCAACCACAAGTATAAATTTTTTGAGCAGGCCAGCGACCCATCCGCTTGCAAACAAGAGACTGTTCACATACAGGTCGCCAACCGCCGTTGATAGCAAGGTCGACATTGACCTGGTATACATATAAAAAGTGCGAGCCATGCTCTCTAGGCGGCTTTGAGATCCTGGCTGCTAATTTCCGCCCGCGTCCACGTGCCCAACATGTTCAAGAGAATCTGCACCCGGTCAGTGCCATTCAACCCTTTTTGGAAGAGCGCCTCAAAACCGGCAAAGGGACCATTCACAATGGTCACCCGTTGTCCGGGCTTAAAGAGCCACTCGCTGCGGCGCATCACCTTTGCTCCATAGGGCTGCAAGCGCTCCTGCAGCATCTCAATCACTGCATCGGGCACAATGGCTGGCCGGGCATCAAAGTGTACAACCGTGCGCACTCCCATCAACCAGCGCAGGTCCCCCACACCAGCTGACCTCAGATCCAATCTGGCAAATAAATAGTGGGGGAAAAAGGGTTCCAAACGAATGCCCCGGTTATAGCCACGATCAAATTGTAGGGTGGGGAAGAAAACCTCCACTCCCCGATCTTCCAACTGGCGATTTACAATTGGTTCTTTATGTGGTTTTGTGTAAATCAGGTACCACTCCTCCACAATCGATCCTTTCTGCCGCTACTCACTGCCAATTCTCGCTGTCACCGGGTTCTACTGTACGCTGTTACTGATTCTGGTCATGACCGTACTGATGCGCTCGGCTTCTTGGCGCGCATTTAGATGCAGATACCACCAGCGTCGCTCAGCCAACACATCCCCTTCGTCAGATATGGTCCGCCAAAGCGCAGCCGCTTGCTCCGTTTGGCCTGTAACGGCATAGGCCTCACCCAATAGCAGGCGAATTGCGCTGCGCTGCGGCTCAATCGCATAGGCCAACTGCAAGTGGTTGAGGGCAACTGCATAGGCCCCTTGTGATAGAGCGATCTGCCCTAGACGCTGGTGGGCCGCCACATTCGCTGAATCGAGCGCCAACGCCTGGTTGTATTGACGTTCTGCTGCCGACAAATCGACCGCATCATTACGCCGCAGTGCATCCTGAATGGGCCATATCGAACGGTAATAGCGACCTAGCTCCGCTTTCGTCTGTGCCACTGAGCCCAGGTTCACATGCAGTGCAGCTATCGACCCAGGCCAATTACACAAGATGATGATGGCCAAAAGCGGCAAAGCAGCAGCGGTGACGGTTGCAATCATCGGAGCCAACCTCTGTCCTGAGATCGATACTCTGCCATCTCCCTCTCTCTGACGATTGATCTGCGCCCAATGTAAGGCCATAGCACAGCCCAACGGGATAAAGATGACTGGAAGAGCATTTGTGGCATACAGTTCGCTATCCAATAAGCCGTCACTCATCAACGCAACAATCGCGATTAGCGTTGCCAGACAAAAGAGCCGTGAATAAGGCCCCAATTGGCGATAGGTGTTTGGCAACGAAGCTAGGATTGGTAACACCATTCCCAAGAAGGCAATCAAGCCCGGCACCCCTTGTTCCAGAGCAATCTGCAGAAACAGATGATGGGCATGGTATAAATAGGGCACATGCAACAGAAAGACATAAGTCGAATAGACCATCGCAGTTGCACCAAGGCCGCTGCCGGTAAAGCGGTAATCTCGGATCAGCGCCAGACTCTCTTGCCAAAGCGCGCTGCGTTCGGCAAAGAGATCGCGCAGCCACGGAATCGGAACACTGTTAGAGCTGAAGATGATGGTTCCATAGAGCGCAAGGCCGCTTAACATCACAAGCCCAACAATAGTATCGGCGCCCCAATACAGCCAGCTCTTTTTGCTGTCGGCACAGCGCCACGCCAGGTAGCCGGCGCAGCAGAGACCGGCCAAGAGGCCTATCCAGGCTGTGCGTTCGCGACTGAGCAGCAAAGCCAAGGCGGCAATGGTAAGGGCTGTGGCGCCAATCACAACTGGCAACCGCCTGCCTAACTCTTGTTGCCACCAAACACCGATTGCCCCCAGGGGCAGCAGCACAATGAGCGTGCTGGCAACCATTCCACTATTGCCGCGCAAGCCTAACAGGTTCACCAAACTGAGGCCGGCGGCAAAGGTGGCACAAGCCAAACCCACACGACTGAGCACCGTCTTCGCATGAACGCGACCATGCCAGGCAATGGCACCCATTAAAAACAAGCCCAGCGTGATAAGACCAAAACGAATCAACGCAGTTGCCGTATCATACGCGGCCCAAACGCCGATAAGCGCCGTATACCAGAAGATCAAAGTGGATGTAAAAACTAGTATCGTCAATGGCGTCATCTGGGTGGGCTGGTAGGGTCGTTGTGTACTTTTGCGAGGCAGCGATTGCAGGGTCAATGTCATGCAACTCGTTTCCAAACTAACTGCGGGCAAACTGCAACATCTGCCAGCCAACGTTAATTGCACTCTTGGCGCCTTCCCAACTGTTCAACCCTTTAAGGAACGTCCAGATTGGTCCAGGTCGTAAAGACCATTCACGCGTGGCGAGTCTTTGCCAATATTCAAGTTGTTCGGCGCTTAGGTTTTCATAGTCAAGTACGGTCGACTTGTCCATGTCCACCTCTTCCCACTTGGTGCCGGGCCGGAACCAACTGTTCTCAACCACTTCATAAAAGAAGGGTGTTCCTGGGTAGGGAGCCGCAATGTGAAAGAGCGCGATATCCAAAGGCAGTTGCTTGGAATAGGCAATGGTCTCTTTGATCGATTCCTCGGTTTCGCCTGGCAAGCCAATGATAAAGTAGCCCCAATTTTTGATGCCAGCCGCTTTTGACCACTGAAGCGCCTTGAACGCCTGCTCCTTTTTATAGCCTTTGTGGGCTCGCTTCAAGATCTGTTCATTCGCGCTTTCAATTCCCCATGAGATAAACCAACAACCGGCCTGGCCCATCAACTGCAACATCTCTTCATCCACATAATCCACGCGGCTGTTACAGGTCCATTTGATCTTGATATTGCGTCGCAGCAGCTCTTCACAGAAGCTTACAACGTGGTCGCGATTGACGGTAAAGAGGTCGGCGTACATGTGGATGTTATAGATGCCTAGTTTGTTCAGGTATTCGATCTCATCACACATGTTGGCGGCGGAACGGACCCGCACACTGTTCTGGTAAGAAACATGTTTGATGCAATACTTGCAGCCAGCGGGGCAGCCGCGGCTGGTGACAATGAAGGTAAAGGGGCCCTTCATCATCGGCATGTGCTGCTTATGGAGCGGCAGCAACTCATGCTTGGGGATAGGCAGGTCGTCCAGGTCAGGAATAAAAGGGCGGTCGGGATTAATGACAATGTCAGGCCCATTGCGCCACGCCAGCCCCAAAATGGAGGCATAGGGAGTCGCTTCCGCCTGCACGGGAAACGCATCGGTTATGGTCTTGGATCCCATACGGTGGTTCTGGAGATAGCTGGTTTCGGCAACAAACTTGGCCACTTTGGGATTACTGGGCTGCTTGCCCTCCAACTTGTCCAGCAGTTCGCGGATCGTGGCTTCGGGCTCGCCCCGCAGTACAAAATCAAGCGCGGGAAAGGGGCGCATTGTCTCCATTGTCATCGGGGTGACGTGGGTGCCAAAGGCTAGCGTCTTGGCGCCCAGCGCCTTGGCCAGGAAGACCCCGTACATATCATTTTTTAGGGTGGGCGCCGTTACCTGGGTCAGATAATATTTGGGGCGCTTCTCTTCCAACAGCCGTTCAAATTCGTCCCAACCCATGCGCGCCGCGTTGGCGTCAATGACCTCGACGCTATATTCCGGGCTGAGGATGGCGGCCAACTGGGCCAAGCTGACTTGGGGCCAGATCATATTCTCGCGGCTGCGGCGCCCCACGCGATGTTGACTGCGAATCCAGATGCCGCCGTCCGGTGTAGGCGGATTGACCAACAGTACATCTGCTGTCCCTTCGGGCCGTGTGGAGGAAGTCAAGGTCTGCACGCTGGCGCCCGCGTCCGGGAATTGCGATGGGCGCAACTCCTTAATTGTCCGTGTGCCCAGATTATTCTTTATATCTTCAGAAAGTTCAATATTAATCGGCTTATGGTTAATTGGTTTTTCCGTAACCGGTCGCTTGAGCGCAAGCTTGCTCTGGCGCGAGTCAATGGTCGCTTGCTCTTGTGTTTTTTCTTCTGTCATTGGGTTTCTCCATGCAAATCGATAGTAACAATTACGCTCATATGGGCGACTCACTGAAATTGCACTGCTTGCCCTCAAGCTAAGGTCGGCAATTTCAGTCGCATACCGATATGAGCCAACAATTAATGGAAAACGGAAAATAGTTAATTGTTCACCATTGCCTATCAAGGGCGCCTGAGCTACAACAAGTAACTGATTGTCTTCCATTAATTATGACTCAGGCTTGCGAGCGCGCGACCTGGGGCGCCACTGGCTCAAGGCTCTTTTCGCGAGTGGGCATGCGCTCTTTGCCGCGTAGATCATCAGCCACCAAATCCTCGCGAATGCGCAGCATATCGAGCACCTGCATCTGCACCCAGGCAATTCCCAGTTGAATGCCGATCAAGGCCAAACAGGCGCTAGTTAGGTAATAGAGCCACAGCCGTGAGACCGCCCATCCATGCAACCCTAGCCCTAAGCTTAGGAGCGCAACACCCACACCTAGGGTAAAGAGGACAATGCCCCCCCAGCCGAAGTGGCGATCCAAGCGGTAGTTAAACAGCGGCTTGCCAAAGATCCCTTGCTGCACCGGCCGCTTGTGAAAGAGCGCCACAAAGTAGTTAAAACTCATGCCCAGCATGACGATGCTGATGCCGGACACAGCCAACACCAACGCACTGAAGAGGGCAAACGCGCCTAACGGTGAGACATGGGTAATACCATGTATACGGCTCCAGACCAAACCAATGCCGACGATGAACGCCAGTAAGAGGGCTGTAATGCCGATCAAGCCTAGTGGCCGCACCGGATTGTAATTGAGTGCGGTCCAGACAATCGACTGGGCAAAGCGCACGCCATCTTTAACCACGCTCAGCTTGGAGCGCCCTAGCCGCTCACTATAGGGAATCGGCGCCTCCACCATCATAATCTGTTCATGAAGCGCGCGCGTGCTCATGACCGGAGTCAGGTTGAGCCCATCGGGCAGGGGGTAGAGCCGGGGCAAAATTGCTTTTTTAAAGATGCGCATGCCGCTAGCCGAATCAGTAATCCGTTTTGCGCTAATCAGGCTGACCAGCCGGGCAAAAATCAGGTTGCCCAAGCGGCGCACCGCCGGCATATGGCTCTCGGCGCCAGCCATGCGCGAACCAATCACAATGTCGGCGTTCTGTTCAACGGCGGTCTGGTAGAGCTGCGGATAATATTCAGGCGGATAGGTGCCATCGGCGTCCATAAAGCCAATCCACTCCCCTTGGGCGGCGGCGAAGCCTGTCTTGAGCGCTGCGCCATAGCCGCCATTTTTGGCATGACGGATCAAGCGCACTCCCAGTTGTGCGGCTACCAGTTCCGGCGTACGGTCGGTTGAACCATCATCAACCACAATCAGCTCCAGAGAATCAACCCCAACACGCACCAGATCAGCTTTGATCGCAAGTGTACGTTGTATAATTGATTCAATCCCATCCGCCTCATTGAAGGCCGGTATCACAACCGAAAGGGTTGCCATTGTTTTTGCTCCTGTCGACTAAATTCTACTGGACTCCAATACACGTGTGTTGAATCTAGGTCGTTTGAACCTTTTCTCAGAGAATTAAGCCTCTCCAAGAGAACTTCATAATTTGGCACTGCTGCTACATATTACGGGTGCGTCCCATTTTCGGGGACCGAATCGAGTGTCCCCAATTTCTCTGTTAGAGCGTCCCTGAAAATGTGCTACGCACCCACAAATTACATTTGACTTTCGAAAAAGAAAGATTTACAATAAAAAAAGGGCGCAAAAAAGCCACTGTGCACGTCATGTACAAAGGTTTCAGCGATTTCTGTCACTGACGAACGTTCCAGCGAAGACAGTGACAGAAATTAATGCCCGCATTGTGCTGGTCTGTCACGTTAGCGCGTGATAGACCAGTACTTTTCAAGTTGATTTTAGGTGTTACATCCTACAGTGATGCACAAATTGTGTAAATCTCGGATTCGTGTAGAGAAGAATCAATGTTTACACAGCTCTTGGCATTCTGTCTAAACCTTCCGTTATCTCTCTCCTTTGATAGCTATATCTACTTGATAAGTGGCTGAACATGCGTGAGCTATTCAAGGCTAACGCGGGGCCCTTGGGGCGGAGCCCAAGTTACGTGGCTTGGCACCTTTTCGGGATCTGACCGCCCAACGGCTGGTCATATCTCGCCCGCGTAACTTTCTCTGGCCCCGAAGGTAGACAGCTATTGACGCTGATTGCTGCACAGCTCTTTGATACGCTCAAAGTTTTACCCACACAGTAATTTGTGTGAGGAGCCCCCTATTTTGACTTTTAAAGGTAGTACATTCAGCATAACACAGGATCGCAGAAAGTTTTGTTACAAGACTGTAACAATTGGGAAGGCCAGAAGCTGCATTGAGCTAAAGCTCACCACATTCGTGACGGCGGTTCCCTTCGCGCGCCCTAAGCCTTTATCTCCCAAATCTAAAGCGAGTGCCCACTAGGCGATGTTTTACGGGCTGCTTCTATAAACTGATGACAAATATAGGCTAGATCCGCACGGAGCGTGCTTATTCCTGGTTATGTGTGACTTTTGGGATATACCCCTATTAAATTCGCCAAATCAAAATTTACAGCCGCAGTATAGCAGTATGTTAATGTAGCTGATAAGCTTTAAGAGGAGGCCAGAAAACGTAGAATAAAAATGTATGTAGTGAACAAAGAAATCAACGTTTTAGCCTTATGGTAAATAGCTAATGAAATTATATCATATAATATTTTGTTATGCAATGCTTATTTCTTGCAATATAGTAAGAATTCCTGGGTTTTTTGCGTGAGATTACGCATAATTAAGTGAAAAAAGGTAGTCAACGTTTTGGACATAACAATTGACTAGTGATATCTACATCAAATAACTAGTGAAATTATATCACATAATATTTTGTTATGCAATAGCTTAATTTCTTGCAATATAGTAAGAATTTCTGGTTTTTTTTGCTTGAGATTGCGAATAGTTAAGCAGAAAAAGTCGTAATTGCAGGGTTGTTTACCATTTGTTAATAGCGCGCAAATTGCTATCTCAGGTAGTGAAATCAGAAGAGGTTTTACTAGTACACAAGTCAACAAAGTACTAGTATAAAAGTCGCAGAACATAGAACTGTTGTATTGACTGCTTAAAAATAAATCTCTTGCTTGGGCGCTTCCTTGACGGCGGCGCTGATCTCTTTGATTGTTCGCGCTGGTACTCCCCCCACAACTGTATAGGGCGTCACGTTCTGGGTAACTACTGCACCCGCTGCCACCACCGCACCTTTACCGATCCGTACACCATCCGTAATAATAGCACCGGCGCCAATCCAAACATCATCCTCCACAACAATTCCCTCTGCGGTGATTCCCTGTTCCATCATTGGTCGCGTAGTGTCATTGTAAACATGATTCACCGCGAGTATTTGGACGAGTGGCGCTGTGTAAACACGATCTCCAATCGTAATTCCTCCTTGACCACGCAAGACGTTGAGTTCACCAATAAGACTGTTCTTTCCAATTCGGATAAAGGCATGGGGCAAGTCGCGGAAATTATATACATGTAAAACGGCTCCATGCATTACAAAGGAATTGTCTCCAATAGTAACACCCTGCGGACATGCATGAAGATATACCCCTTGATCGATATAAACATTACGACCTAAATGAATTTGGCTGGCAAAACGAATACGCACGCCATTTTCAATGGCCACAACACCGTCAAGATCCATGATCAATCGATAACATAGTGATCGTAGAGCAATGCCTATGATCGTAGGCATCCACCCCACCAACGCCAATACCACTTGCTCTATGCAATATTTTGTTACACCATCTGCTTGACGCTGAATATATAAAAGAATGTGACGATAAAATTGAGCTAGATTCATTTCGTGTCCAGGAATGATGCAAGAAGTTCTCTATAACTCAAAAGGTAAATATTCGTATGGCGCTTGTTGCGTCGAATCCTCATGTTTTCGCAGAGTAGAATCGGTGCAGAATCGATTATATAGACTAACTCTTCATTGCGTTCCTCTATGCTTTCGTCTGACCCCCGAAACAAGGTGATGAACAGATAGGCTAGATCGTATGGAAGAAGTACACGACCAGATGCCACTTTCTGTAAAGATTGTTGTCATGGCCATGTTGCTGTATGCAATTATTTGTCCGGGATCATGGTAATTGTGCCCATGCTATGAATGCACTGCACTAGGTCATAGGCCCCCATGCCACGTTGGTCAATTTTACTCAGGCTCACGGAATGTGTCAAGAATAGTCCTGTGGATGGATGGGTGTAGCCGTATCAATAATACCTTTGCAGCCTCGGCTTCAGATGAGGCATGATAATGGACAAACAAGCAGCCAAGCAGCTAAGCTATTGGATGCATTTGTCCAAAAGATGTACGCTATGTCTTAGTGGATGTATCATCAAGATCAAGTAGAGTCTGTTGGATCTGTCTGCGCAACGGTGAAATTTCGTTGCTGGCTACATCCTAAATGCCATAGGCAACAACCATTTTGGCAAATTCACCAACGCCTGCCCAGCAGACAGTCACCTTTTCCGCCCAAATCTTGAAATACATCCGAACCTGGTCGGGTGCGTCCCAAATTTGGGGGTTAAAGGGAAAGAGGGATTTCCCGCCAGCGGTCGCTGAGTAGGAGACAGCGCAAAGCAATCATAGATTGGACGCCGTTGCGACTCCATCGCGTGCCAGCTTGTTTCATACGAGCTTGGACAACGGTCTTGCATGCAGACTCAATAGTCCCGCTGCCGATAGGTAAGCCTTGTTATCGAAAGGAGGCATAGTCCATGCGGTGACGATTACGGAAAAGATAGCCACTGGCCTGTCGAACGGGTTCAGGGATGGGTGTGCCTCTGGGATAAAGGCGTCGGACTTGGCGAAAGAGATAGCGCAATTGACTACGCGCTAACCACCCTTTGGCCTGATGCAACCAAGGTGTGGCATTCGCTGGCGTGTAGGTACCGAGGGCGATATCCCAGAGCCGCTGAACGGCGTGCCACCAGTCGAGGACTTCGATACGGGTACTGAAACAGAGGAAGACTATGGCCGGGGTGCCCCCTGGGCCCCATAAGGCCCCATCACTAATGCAGACAATCGTGCTGGCTTTTTCCAGACCGCGGCGGCAAGCTTCGGCCCAGTGGTGGTTGGTAAAGGTGGCCGCATCCCAAAGCCCAGATCGCTTTTGCCTCTGCTTCTTGCTCCTCTACCAGAATAGCACCCGTTTCATTGACCAGCCGCTGTAAGCTGCTTTTGGATATAGGCATCCTCGTTAATGCTTCAAATGCGGCCGCAGCCCTTTCGTAGGAGGCTATCTCGATGCCCAGACGCACCGCGTTCTGGACATGCTTTGTAAGTAAGGGGGATTCCAATTAGACGCGTCGAAACAAACGTGTGACGATGGTCTCAACGTAAGGGGGAGGTAATGAGAGACAAAGTCAAAGCAAGGCAAAAGGCAAGGCATCGGGTCAACACAAAAGGAAAAGAAATTAATGGACTTTAGGGAGACGGCGTTGGCGGCGCTGTTGGAGATGGAATGCTTCGTCGTAAGGTTTGCCATCTTGCCAACAGCGCCAGGCAATAGCTAGCCAGCGGTTCGCCAAACAACGGGTGGCATGTTGGCGTCGCCCTGAGCGCTGGAAAACCGAACGGAAATAGGTTTCAGCCCAAGCTGACTGGCTGCGGAAGTAATGAGCCCAGAGCTGAGTGATATAGCGGAAGCGATGGTCGCAGGCGCGACGAAAGAAAACGGTATGGCGTTGGCCGCTCTTGGCGGTGACCGGGGCCGTGCCGGCTAAGGTTTGGAGTAGCATGGGGCGGGGAAAGCGGGCCCGATCTTCGCCAAACTTGACCAATAAAGCCGGTGCGAGAAAGTCGCCGGCGCCAGGGAAGGAAGCAAAGAGCGATGCATCGGGGTGCTGCACAAACGCTGCGTGTAGGTGACGCAAGTTTTCCTCTTTTTTCCGTAAGGTCGTCAACAACATCTCCGCGACAGTGACGGCCTGGGGCGCCAAGGCCTCGACCACAGCGGCCCAAGGCTATCAAGCGCGCCGAACACCGTACCGTTGCTACGATGGTGCAGATCGGCCATGATCTTCAGGTGGTTCAGGCGAAGCTGCCCCACGGTCACTTTCTTCCCTGGCTCGAACAGGAGTTCGGTTGGAGCAAATCCATGGCCTACAATTTGCTCAATCTCGCGGCCAAATTTCCAACCGTTGGAAATTTACCGGCCAATCTCAGCCTCTCGGCTCTCTACCAACTCACTGCCACCACCACACCCGATTCCGCGCTGACCGAAGCCCAAGAACGCGCCGCTCACGGTGAAACGATCTCGAAAGCTGCTGCCCGTGAGATTGCCACCCGTCACCGCCAAGCCTATACATCGACCACCCAACCCGTTCACACCAACACCCCTCCCCGGCCACTCACTGCCCAGGAAGCACAGGCCGTCATCTGGCGTGTTATTATCAAAGATGCACCAATGACGCCGCAGGATCGTCTTGCCTGGCTCAATCGCGCGCCTATTCAATTCTTTACCATCGCGCTGCAACCTTCTGTTTCCCTGTCCGACACCATCTTTCACCAAGCTACCCAAGTCGTTGCGCGCGAGCTTACGCAAATGGTGGACAAATCTTCCGCCATCTCTGCTGCAACGCTCCCAACCCAACCTCCACCCTTGGAACCAACATGCGTCGGCAGCCAGAGCCAGCTCCCTGAACCCATCCGTATTCCCAACTATCTAGCCGCCGCCGGCGCCTCAGTTACCAGCGACGCCGCTGGTCAACTCGTTGCGCGTTTGGGCAACGCCATCCAACAATTTCCTCCCGACGCGCTCAACGAGATTGTTACCTGGCTCGACACCCAACTCCATGCCCAACGCCTGCCCTATGGTCCGGCCACGAGCACCCAAAGTGCGCCCGCACTCGCCCTCCGCAAAGCCCTGCCCCACCTCTATCACGCCCGCACCGATCTAGAGCGCAGCGGACGCGATAGCGAGGCTCTTACCACAGCCATTCATGCAATTCTTGAGTTGGCCAATGCACTAGAACAAGAGGCATCACCATGACCGCCGCACACCTCACCCGCCTTCTACATTTCCCTTAGCGGCAGGTGCTCGTCAAACTTTCTCAGTCGCCGCAGCAACTGCTCTCAGTCGCTATGGCGACTTCTCACTGTTAGCAAGGGATTTCAATCCCATAACCATAAAAACGGAGGGCCAGGGAGCTGACATCTCCCTGACCCTCCTACCATCGAACCGTTTGAGCTTAAAGACACGGTCAATGGCATGGGTATCATACCACAGATACCTTACACCGTGTCCATTCTATCCCCAGGTAAGGACACTATGCGCACCTATTTACAGGGCTTTTGGCCCAGCTTTTTCCTATTCTTGTTTGCTCTGCTCCTGCTCTTCGCCCTGACCCAGCCGGCGCTGCTCTTTGCTGCGCTTACCTTCATCGGCGCCATGACGGTCATTCTGTTTTGGCTGCTCATCGGCGCTGCCTGCTTCGCCGGCCTGCTTGTCGCCACCCTCGTCTGGCGACGCTTCAATCTCAACGCTCGCCGCCCCGTTGATGGCGCCTTCCCCCTCCAACACTTCCGCCTCAAAGGCGGCCGCCGGCTGCTCCTCAACCCCAACCACATGATTGGCCACGCCACGATCATTGACCCCAGCGCCGGCGCCGAAGAACAGCCCCACGCCGCCGGCTGGGACATCCTGGCCCGCATCCGTCTGGCCATCGAACGCACCAACTCCCTGCGCGCCATCTTCCCCGGCGACAACACCCGCCAAACCCGCAATGGCGCCCTGAGCGAAATGCCCAAACTCAACGGCCAGGGCTGGAAGGTCCTCGACCCTACCGTTCGGGTGGCTCATGCAAATTCCCCCAAGCTCGCGGCCAAAGAGCTCAGCCCGCTCCCAATCACCAGCCCAATAACTACTAGCGACCAGCGCGCGCAAGCCTGCGCCGCGCCAACTGCCAGCAGCCAACCGCCCCCCGCCGACCCGCTGCGTTCCCTCCAGCGCGCCACCCCCACCACGCTCACCGCCGGCCAGTCCATCCACACCGGGCAGCTCGTTTACTGGAACCTGCTCCACCAGCCCCACGCCCGCATCCATGGCAGTTCCCAAGGCGCGGGTAAATCCAATCTGGCCGCGACCTTTCTGGTCGGCGCGGTCCTGCAAGGTCATCATGTGCTCATCCTGGACCGCCGCCGCTTTAAGAATTTCCGTGCGTTCCAGGGACATGCCGAGCTGGTGGACACCACCAATCCCGCCCAATTCGTGGCCACCCTCCAACGGCTAGAGGAACTCTACACCCAGCGTGACCAGCTCTTGGGCCAGCATGGCGCAGCCGACATCACCGAGCTGCCCCATCCCCCCGCCCGCTACATCGCGCTGATTACCGAGTTTGGCACCCTTTGCAGCTATGCCCACGCCGAGGGCATTCTCTCCGACGCCCTCACGCCCCTCAAACGCATCATGGCCGAGGCCGCCGCCACCGGCGTCCACCTGATCTTCGAGGACCAGGTGCCCGAACGCGACCGCTGGCCCCGCGGCGTCGCCGCCAACGCTGCCGCCGTTTTTACGGGCCACCTCCCCGAGCATTCCGGCCAGTTGGGGGGCTATCACGCTGCGCACAAGCTGCCCCCTTACCACTTCCATCACGCCAGCGACATCTTTCGCACCTTCGACATGCGCACCGTCGCCCCCCAACTCCTGGCCACCGTCCCCAACCTTGATCTCGGCACAGTCACCATTGACGGCCAAGCCACAGTCCATCCGGCCGCCACTAACGCGCACAAGCCTGCGATACGCCAGCAGCGCGCGCAAGCCCGCGACGCGCCGCCCCCCGCAAGCGCAGCGCCGCGGTCCCCTACCAGCCAACAGCGCGCACAAGCCCGCGACGCGCCACCAGCTAGCAGCACCCGCGCCCCACGGGCACCCGACAGCGCCGCCGCCCAACCGCCCAAATGGTACGCCTTTGTCAAAGCCTACATGGCCAAGCACCCCGGCCTCTACCAGGACCCACCCCAAGGCGTGCGCGCGTTGGCCCGCGCCATGGCCCAATATGAGTTAGATGATCCCGCCGAACATGCACGCTATGTCGGCGTCGCATCGACCCTCTGCCGGCAGATCCGCGCCGAGCAAGCCGGAAGCCCCCTCGACACACCTGATGCCCTCAGCGCCCGCGAACGCCTCCAGCGTGCCGGTATCAATTTAGCTGACGTCACCATCAATGGCCATCCATTCGGCCAGGATATCACCCACGACATTCAAGGAGATGAACCATGCCCATCCTGCTAACCCGCATCGACAGCGCTACCAACGCCCGTCGCTTCTATCTCATTGCTGTCGCCCCCACCCTCCTTGGTGACCATTGCCTGATCCGCATCCACGGGCGCATTGGCGTTTGGCAACACACGCTAGCACCCATTCCCTTCCCTACCTCCGAAGCCACTCACCAGGCCGCCCACCAGTTGGTCCAAAAACGGCTCAAACGTGGCTATCAGTTAGTATCAACCTAGTTCACGGCTGAGAAACCAGAGTTTGGGCAAGACTCTGGTTTCTCCAATCCTCACCTGATTTACGTCCCAATACACGAGCACTTTCACACATCTACCCCACTTCCTGTCAATCTATCCGCCCAATTGCGTATTTACCCCCAATCGCATCTCTCGAGCGGATGCTTACTTATCTAAGCTACATCTCTCGAACAGATGCGTATTTACCTAGACTGCATCTCTCGAGCAGATATGCTTGTTCCCCGATCCATCACTCACCACTCACCACCCGCCACTCGCCACTCACCCCCTTTGACACTTTCAGCGCTTTTCGGCTACACTATCTGCTATGTTCACATTCACCAACACTCACAAACATGGCATTGTCATCAGCGATGGCAACCAGCAATTCAGTGTTCCTAGTTTAGCCGAACTTGTCACGCTGCATACTGAGCTAACCGAGTATCTCAGCAAGCGTCAACAGGTCGCCTTCATCTCTTCCCTTGAAGCCGTCGCCCGCGCTAAAGACGATGGGTACACACTTAGTATTTCCACGCTTAATGGTGCCTGTGCCTACGGCACTATCCCCCACGCTCGCAAACACGCTGGCCGCTGGTCCATGCCCCTCCCCGAATTCGAGCAATGGTACGCACGCTGGAAAGCCAAGCAGGACCAACATAACACAGACTAACCCTCGCATATTGTCGCAAGCCTCTTTGGCGCGCCTCACCTTGCCCAAACACCACCCCCACGCTGCATTTTGGGGCGTCCCAACGTCGCCCAACACAGCCGGTAATCGTCCCCTCTGCTACCGCCCGCAAGCGCACCGGTTCCGGTTCCGCCGAGGATGAATACGGTTGAACGATCGTCGATCGCCCCCGTCGCTACCGCATCAACCAAAGGGAAGTTTGATCGCCGCACGGCACTGTTCCTCCAACCCCGCAGCGCCGTGGGCTGCCTCCGGCTGGACCTCCGCTCCGCTCTCGGACCAGCCTTCGGCCACCCACCGCCCCGCTATCCAAAGACCAGCATCACCTTGATCGCCGAACGTCGGGCCGCATTGTGCCGGCACGCGAGGCTATTCCATTTTTATTTTTGTGTCGGCACAAAGCGGCCCGATCTGCCCCTGGGTCAACCCTCAAAGTCGCCCAACACAGCCGGTGATCGTCCCCTCTGCTACCGCACTCAAGCACCGTTCGGGTGACCAACGACCCCCAAGGTACGCCCCAACAGAAATCACGGTCGGCGCTGTCCACAACGTTAGCCGCCTCCAGTGGGCGGCGGGGCCCCTACCCCTTCCGCTTGTGCCCTCCTTGATCGTCAGGCGCCGGATGGGCTAGCCGCCCCCCGCACCCCCGACAAGGCCACCCAACCTGGTCCGCGCTATAGCAAACCGCCGCCGTGTTTACGCCCCTCGCCCCTCTTTATTTTTGGGTTGGCGAGGGGCAAAAAACACCGCGGCTCACCAAGTCGGGTGCGCGGCCATATGCCAACCTTGCGCTCAAATGGGCAGGTCCGCCGCCTCGGAGTACCGACGCGGCTCAGCTTGTATAGCACATTGGGTCGCCGACGAATCACCACCCAGAGCAGACAATCAGCAAAAGCACAGCGGAAGAACTGTTTTATTTTTTCGGCCATCGCACGACCCGCGGGGCTATCGCACCTACCCCCTCCTGTCAAGAACCACCGACCCGCACCCGGAAGCCTTGCCCACCCCCAGCCCCATAACCCGGTCTTCCCGCATAACCTTTTTCACAACCTTCCCGCGGAGAGAAACGCGACTTGGAATTGATCGGCTCATGCAAAAATCGCTGTCTTAACAGCAATTTTTGCAAGTTAGTCACGGCCAAAAGTAAAAGAGCCTTGGAATTAACTTGCGCTTGGGTGCGTGATCGGCTATCCAGCGCGGAATGAAACCGGGGGAGGGGTCTGCTTGGGCCTATTGGTCGCGCGTAAGGTAATTGTTGGCTAGACCCAGCACAGTTTGGCTACTCTCGCCGCGCAGGATCTCACGCCAAAACCAACCTACGCCACGTTCAGAATTGCCCCCCGCCCCGGCCGATGTTAGTCATGCCCCGCTTTGGAACTAGTCGGCCGCAATAGGGGAGCGGTGCGCTTGGTCTCCATTTGGGTTTTCCCGTTCTCCGCTGTTTTGTTCTCATCCGCCGGACGCGGGGTTGCAGCCATGGTTGGCCCGTCGTGGCTCTTGTACGCTACAAAGAGAAATTGCAACAAAACTGACAGGTTAGAATCAAGTTTTTTAGGTTTTTTTAGGTTATAATATGGGTATATTTTTAAATTTATAATCAGAAAGGATTTTATCCATGTCACCACGATCACCACTCTTTAAGCGCTTGCTCTGGAAAGCTTTTGCCTCCGGTCGTCTGGTCGGTGCCACCGTCCACCGTGGCCAGGGGCGCGCATATGCTCCCTGTCGCTTCTACTTTCGTGATGAGATCCATGCGTTGCGCTTTGCCGCCAAAATAGAAGAAGACGGTGGCCCCCTCGCCAACGATCATAAATTGGGCGCGGCCCACGGCCAGCAGGGGCTATACTATTTTGTTGAAATTCCCCTCTCTTCCATCCGCCAGCCGCGCCAGCCGCTAGCGTTCCCCGTCCGCGGTGGGGTGCGCGGCCTGCTTGCCACTTATGATCAATTGACCGCCCTGTGATTATCCGCGACCCATCAGATCCGCCAGGCATCCCCGTTGTGCCTGGCGGTGCCTATCTGGCCCGCTTCGAGCCGCCCGCGCCCCGCTGCGCCCCTTGCCCCGACTGTGGCGCGTGGGCGCTTGTCCTCGCCGATGGCGCGGCCCGTCCTTATTGCTTCTGCTATACCTGTTACACCTGCGCGCCGGCGCCAGCCCCATCCCATTGGCGTGTGGGTCGTCCTGCTCAGCTCAATTGTCCCCGAAATGGACCCCAACAAATGGGCCTCTTTTAGCCTGCACTTTGTAACAAGATTGACAGAATTTTGTACTTGATTTTTAGGTTGTTTTAGGTTATAATATCCATAGAAAATTGTCTGATCTCTGCCGCATCCCCAGCGCCATCCTGACCTGTTGCAGCAACGTCAACGAACATTGCGCCCACCTTTACGCCTATCGGCCGTAAGCGTCAAAGTGCAGCACAATGCTTAGCGAATAATTTCGCTGGAAGAAATGTTGTAGCGTGAGAGTGACACCCGTCAGCCGTGGCCCTGGTCCTTGCCGACCATCAGATATGACTTTCCGCGCCTGCTACGCCATCAGCGCGGCGCGCAATAAATTGCGGTTGATTTGGCCCACCCACTGGCCCCTATGCGTATCACTTTGTTGGTTTGGTTGGAACGGTTCCAGCCAGTGGGCGGCAACTCAGGGCAACGGTTGGAACCAAACCAACACAGCTTGGCCGGCGCGCGACGGTCAACGCCCCCACTGTCTCTATTGTCGAATGATCTATGTTCTGGTTGGAGGGCTTGTCACAATGGTTTATCTACTCCATTTTCACCAACCAATCAGCCCCAAGCACACCTGTCAGCATTATATCGGCTACGGCGAATCCTACGCCCGCATCGCCATCCAGCGCCGCGGTGGCCCCGCTGCCGCCCGCCTTTGCCAGGTGGCCCGTGAGCGTGGCATTGATTTTACGGTGGCGCGCGTGTGGGAGGAAGGCGATCGCACGCTGGAACGCCGATTGAAAAATCGCAAAGAGGCGCCGCGCCTTTGCCCGGTCTGCCGCGGTGAGATGACCCTTCTCGACGACGTGAACTTTTATGCGTAGGCCAAAGGAGCAGAACAGCCATGCAAGAATCACTCTTTACCACAGCCGCCGATCTGGCGCTTGTCGCCACTCCTCTGCCCCCCGCCAATGCCAGACGCGACGCCCATACAGATCCGGCCGATCTCTTCCTTGAGCCCCTTGACCGGCAAACGTGGCTGGTCCAGGAGCGTCAGTTGACGATCACGATCTACCCCCACAAGGTTCTATTGCAGTGGGCTGGGGTGCGCGGCGGCCAGCCCGACACCATTGTTCTGCCGGCGGAGTTGATCGCAATCATCAAACAGTTGCTCGACCAACAACCGTCCATCTGCTTTTTTGCCACCCCTACGGAGGCTTGAAACATGCTTGACTATCAACTCACCGCCGACCCCGCCTTTGTCTACTGGGCAGCCCGCGTGGCCGACCACGGCCAAGCCGCCTTTGGCGTGCCCTTGCCCTATCGCATGGCCCAGCCCTGGCTAGACTGGTACGAATCCGGTTGGTCACCGGAGCAGGCAATCATGGCCCTCTCTACCACCGAGCAGGAGCAGTCAATTGGCGCCGAATGGTTGATCACCGTTCCCCGCCCCATCAACCTATTTTGCAAAACCGGAGTGTAGCCCGATGGAACAAGAAATTACCCTTGAATATTTCAACCTATCAACCGAGCAGGCTAACGCCACCATGTTTTTGCCGCCAGACGCTGCCCGCGCCTGCAAAGTGGAAAAGTTGGCCGAGCTTGGCATTACTGTTACCGACAACCAAACTCCCTTGCAAGCCTGGATCTTTGCCATGTGCCGCGCCAATAACTTGCCGGAAACCTTGCCCGCCCTGGCTATCGGCGACGCCGCCAACGAACTTTGCCCGCGCTGGGTTTGGTTCCTGGCGTAGTGGGTGATGGCTGGTAGCTGATGGCACCCGCAAGCATAGCGCCGCGGCCCAACAGCCAGTAGCTAACCGCCAGCAGCCAGCAGCCATCAGCTACCAGCTATCAGCCAGCCGCCAAAAGGCTTGCCCCATGTCGCAAATACTCAAACAATCCGACATTGAAACCGCGTGCGAGATCGCCCGCGCCTGGGGCGAGGAAGACGCCTGGTCGGACATCCGCCCCCGTTGCTTCTTGTACTACGCGCCTGATAGTCCCCAGGAGCGCGCCTACCTGGCAGGCTACGAGGCAGCCACCGAACTTATTTACCACTTGACGGGTGCGCGCACCGTGCGCCAACTTGGCATCACCAGTGAGCGCCCCGCCGAAACCTGGCACGATCTGGAGGATCGCTACTATGACACAGAAACCCGCCTTCGACCCTCAAACCATCGCCGCAACCGCAGCCGCTGATGGCGCCCAACCCCCCGCCGTCTACAGCACCGACGAGCAGATCGCCCGTCTGGTCGCCCGTATGCGCTATATGATGCCCGGCGCATCCACCGCCCCCGACGTTGTGATCTGGCGCGCGGCTCAATTAGCCGCACTTCACCAACTGGACCCATTCAGCAATGATCTCTACCTATGGTCCCCCTACGGTGAAACCGCCACCGACCCCAAAGACTGGATCGTCCATATCGGCATTGCCGCCTGGCGCCGCAAGGCCCAAACCCAAGCGCGCTACACCCTCGACCCGCGACCCCTAACCCCCGAAGAAGTCCAGCACCATCGCGGTGATCTCTACGACCCTGCCGACCGTGGCTGTGAAGTGACGCTCTACCGCTTAGATGTGGCCCGCGAATGCAAGGAATTGGGCATCCCCTATCACCCCACCGTGGCCCGCGGCCTCTGGCGCAAAAACGCCTTCTATAGCAAAAAGCAGGGCAAATGGTTGCCGGACAGTCTGGCCGAGACCGAGACCGCCGCAGACAAAGCCGCCAAACGCGCCGAGGCCAAGTGTCTCAAAATTGCCTTTAGTCTCCAACTCCCCACCGACGACGAAACCATTGGGGGTGAGCAGGAATGGCGCGTAGTGCAAGACCTAGAGCGCCAAACCACCAACGAGGAAAAACACCGCGCCCCCGTCGCAGACCTGCGCGACCGCAACCGCGAGGATTGGGACATTTTCGCCTGATCCACCTAACCATCATGTGCGCCGCCGGTCGCCTCATAACCGGCAGGAAAATCATGAGTATCCTAATTTCAACCACCCGCAAACCCGGTGCCGCGGCCGATGAAACCGTGAGCGTGCGCATCAGCGCCCCCACCATCAGCGAGGCCCGCGAATTGCTATTCCGCGCCGCCGCCGCCCTGGTCGCCCTAGATTGCCAACCCTTTGCGCAACCCGCCCAAGTGCCCCTAGGGCGCGGCCCCACCCCCAACCTGGCCGCAGTCCTCGACGAGATTGCCGCCAAGCTTGCGCCCGACCTGGAGACCATCGCCGCCCAACTGTCACCCGTCCCCCAGGAAACCGACGCGGCACACGCGCAAGCCTGCGACGCGCCAACCCTCCAAGAAACCGACGCGGCGCAACCCGCGGCCCAACAGCACGCGCAAGCCTGCGACGCGCACGCGCAAGACTCCAACGCGCACGCACAAGACTCCGACGCGCCAAAAGCCAACCCCTTCACCGGCGAGGTAATCGACGACGAGCCCCCCCGTCGGGGGCCCACTGGACGCGAAACTCAAGCCGAGTTCAACACCACCGGCGCCAAGCTCTTTGGCCGTCGCGAATGGCCCCAAGCTTGCCCATGGCTAGTTGGCGCCTGGACGCGGAAATATACACCCGCCAACCAACGCACCAACCCCGCCGATCTCGACCCAGAGGAGATCAGCGCCATCATGGTTGGTTTGGTCGGCCACCCCGATCAGACACTTGCCGAATACCGCAAACACAAGGTCGCCAACGCCCCACAGCACCCGCAAGGCACGCCGCGGCCCCCGTCCCCCAGGAGCACGACGCAGCCCCCGGCCCCCCCAGCAACAGGGAGCCCCCGCGGCCAGGCGCGGCGAAGCAACGGCGATCCCGCAGCCGTGGGTAACGTGGTCATGGCACCCGCAAGGAACGCCGCGGCCACAGGCTAGGACATTCAAGCTGACCAGCACCACCCGCAAGCTTTGTGCCGCGGCCCAGCGCGGCCTATTACTGGATGCACTCTATCTCTACCAACGCCAGATCCCTCCGAATCTGGTCAAGGATCTAATCGATCTCATCAACGCGGCCACCCGCGCCGCCTATATCGTACAGGAACAGCCACCTCCGTTCGTCTGGTAGGTATCCCCCCCTACCACCAGACGAACGGACGAACGAACGCGAAAGGCTTGCTATCATGAACATACCATTTCATATCAAATTGCGTGACCGCATGGTACGCACCGGCAATGTCTCATTTTTCTATATGGACTATATCGACCAAGCCACCCCCCGCCGCTGGCGCGATGGCCTGCGCGGGCAGTTGCTCTACCCCCATGCGCGCGCGGTGGAGATCAACGACATCATCAACGCACGCGCCGAACTATTCGATCTCGATGATTCCTACGGCAACGGCAACCGCGTCCGACGCCGCTTACTCGTCATGCTCGACCAAGGCCGCTTGCACTACCGCACCATCATGCAGGCGCAGGATCATGACCTATTGCCTCATCTCAGCCTGGAGTATCTGATCAATGCGCCAGCCTGACCTACTCACAGCCGCCATCGGCGCCGGCTGGACCGATGCCACACTTATCAATCTCAATGGCCATATTTGTCTAATGGCCACCTGCAACGGAACATTGCTCATGGCCCAGCCACCGGCGCCACCATCCTGGCAACCTCCGGCCTAACCATGGCGCCCTACATCATCAACAGAGAAGCAGAGCAGCACTAACCACCTTCCGCCGCGCGACGCCAAACCCGCTGCGCGGCCATTCAACAAGAAATACACAATGAATATCCCTGTCATCCACTTCAACGACCTAGCCGCCTTCCTAGCCGAATACCAACGCTGTACCACCGGCGCCGATCCCCGCCCCCTCATCTGCATCGCTACCACCAACGCACGTCGCACCGTCCAAGGCGCCCACTTTCCCACCACCACCCACACCATTGCCCTGGACATGCGTGCTCCAACGCCCAACAAGGTGATCATCTGCTACCGCCCCCTAGCAACCCAAATCGTCGCCAATGTCATGACCGAGCACAATGACCCCAGCCCCCAACAGCAATACGATCAAGCCTGGGACACGACCGAGAAAAAAGCCGCCGCCCTGCGTAACTGGATCGCCGCCCAAGGCTACCCCGTCGCCAGTGCCGTTCTGGACATCAGGGACGCCCATAGCCCCTTAGGCGCACCCCTGCCCCAATCTATCTAATCATCCCTGGTGCGACCGCACCCAAACTCCAGGAGCAACCCTGATGGTCATTCTCATCCGCAATCTCGAATGGTACACCGCCATCGCCGCCTACTTGCCCGAACTCACCCTAACTCCCAACACCCGCAAGCACAGCGCCGCGGCCACCGCCGGCGACCCCTACCTACACCACCCCAACGGCTGGCAGCGGGTGCCCTTGAGGCGCGCCTGGTCGGAACGCTGGAACCGCGCCCGCTTCATTGTCAGCCCCCAACCTGGCCGAGCCGCAACCAACCAAATTTTCTACGCGCCAGAGCCGACAATCACCGTTGACGCGCTCCGGCCCGGGCACAAAATTGCTGGCGAAATCACCCGCCGCCTCATTCCCCAGGCCAACGCGTGGATCGAGCAGTACCACACCTGGCGCGCCGACTGGGACGCGCGCCAACGCCTAACCACCGATATCCTGCAGATGCTCGTCAACGTTGGCCACGGCTCCCCCAGCAGCACCGCGCATCAATCGCCCGCGGCGCCAATGGCTACATCACCTGGTCGGCCACCGTCAACCCCCGCCACCACACTGTCAACCTAACGATGGCCAACCTCCCCTATGAAGAGGCATTGGCGCTGCTAGAACAGATCCGCAGGATACAGACAAATCCGTAAACTGCAACAACTCAGGTTGATGCACAAAGGCGTAGATGGCCCGGTCTACACCTTTTGAGGAGATATTAAAAACGGACAACTGGCCTACTCCTGCCACCTGGGATTGACGCCGGATCGGTCCAATGCTACAATACGCGCAGGGATGACGCGTTTACACCGCGCCGCCCTTGCTAGCATACCACCGTGCAAGCCTCCGCAAGCTTGCCGAAAGGAAGATAACTCATGTTCACAAAAATCGCCTTGGCCCTGGTGGCCCTCTATGCTGCCTTTTCCGTCGCCGCAAACCAATGGATCCCCGCCGAAATCACCTTCACCCCCGGCACAACGCTAGAACAGGCCGACCAGCTCCTACAGGACGTGCCCGCGGAAAACATCCTTTACACCACCGACACCACCCTAGCCCGCCATCCAACCACATTCACCCTGCCCACCCCCCACGACCAAACCGTTACCGAGCAGCTCTGGAAAGGCACCGTCAGCTTCCACCAATCCAGCCAGCTACCCACTACCTTCAACGAATGGCATCTTGCCGGCGCCACCCCCATCCCTGGCGACCTCCAACCCAACTACGATCCCGCCCTGGACAATTGTTGGACCCGCCACAACTGCCCTCCCATCACCCTGACCAGCGCCACCGTCTACGGCGCACCAGCCGACATCGATGACAGCCCAATCATCCAGCACATCTTTCGCCCCCCCACCGCGTTAGTTCTCTTCACCTACGCCCAAGATTTTTTTTTGCACCCCGGGTAACCAACTGGGCGCCCGCCGGCGTCATCACTTCCGCCACGCTTGCTGACAGCGCCCACCAGATCACCCAAACCCTCACCTGGGGCAACACCAGCGGTTTCGATAGCCGCTCTGTCTTCTACACCGATCTCTATCTCAACGACTCGACCAATTCCGCCCTTGGCCCCGGCGTCTTTCTTTCCCCCAACAACCTCGCCATCAGAAACAGCCTGCCGGAGCCCTTCACCTACAGCCTGTTCAGCTTCCAGCCCTACAAAAAGCGCTTCGCCCTCGGCAGCCGCGCCGCCATCTCCCTCACCGCCCTCAGCACCTATGCAATCACGCTCACTTCCTACGAACCCAACTTGGCCGACCAGAACAACGCCGAGCTTTGGCTCCACCACGCCACACAAATCGCCCAGTGGTGCGGTGATTTCTGCATCTGGTCCCGCGCCTCTTGCGTCATTCATGACCAACCTTGGGGCGTCGCCCCCATCCCCGGTACATTCAATTGGGAAACGCCGGCCGATAACCGCTGCACCGACACCGCCTTTGCCTTCCTGCCCTTCATCTCCACCGAGCAACCTGCAAGGTGACCTTGTTGACCCAAGACCTGCCGGCGTAAAAGGTATCGGATTGTTTTTGGGAAAAGTAACAACGCAGTCCTCGTTTCGATGCCGGCCGCGCCTGGGGAACTAGTCTCGGTTGCCTTCCAGGCGCCAACCCAAGAAGGTCGTCGAGCGTAATGAGCAGGTGAGGACGCGGCCGACCAACGACAGGCGCTTGAAACTCCATTCCGGTTCGGCTGAGCGCGTCCAGAGGACACCTGCCCCTGGGGCGCGAAGCGTGGCATGCCTGAGATCCATCGGGTGCAGCAAGGCAAGGCTCTCGAGTGCAGCCCATTCTACTGCACCAATCCCCGGCGCGCCGACCTGGCTGTACGCCAACGCTTGATCGCTGCCATCAGGCAAATGATCGTTGCCGTCAGACATGGCCCCCAGCGTCATAGGCCAGCCCATCGTGCGCGGCTTAAACCATCAAATCAGTTCGGTGACCACGTCAGCCGCCGTGACAAGTGACCCCGCTGTGACCACACGGTCAACCCTTTGTGAGATATTGACAACGGACAACCGGCCTACTCCCGTCACCTGGGATTGACGCCGGCGTTGTCCAATGCTACAATACGCCTAGAGGCGGCGCGTTCGCACCGTCCAGCTAACTGCAACACCATAATCCAGATGGCGTCCACATATGGGGTGACGGTTCCGCCAAGCATCACCGCACTTCGCGATATACAACTGTTGTTCCCATCGCACCCAAGGGCCCAAGTGCTCCCGCCATTGTGTGTGAAAGGCTTGTCTTGAACGTAGTGAAAGAAAGATGAATCATGTTTATCAAGCTTTCCTTTGCCATCACCGTCGCCTATCTCGCCACCGCACTCTACATTCAGTCCACCCCCGCCGACATCTATTTTGTCCCTGACGCCACCTACGAACAGGTGCGCACTCTCTTGGGTGAAGATCAGCCCGTTGACGGCTACTACATATCTCTACCCCAAGGAACAGACACTACTTCATTTTTTACGGCTCAGAACCTAACACCCTCAGAATTGGACTTTTGAAAAAAGGGAAAAAGAGCCAAGTAAAAAGTTGACAAAAAAGAGGAACTGAGCCAGAAAGTGGTGTATGGACATCACTCGATACACCGACCCACTGGAACAGTTCCGGGACTCATTATACCAGAACTTTACCAATCAAGCCGATACGCTAATGGAACTGGTGGATGCCATGTGCAGCACACCAGAAGCCAACTCAGTTGCGGAGTATAGCTTGTCGCCCTATTTTCGGCGAAGCTACGCCATGTTGTATAAGGCGATAGAGGGAATGGAGTTGGAGCCGCTGTGGTTGGCGCACCAACTGAACCCGTATCTACCGAGACCCAAGGCATGGCCCTTCTGGCTGCTGATGGTGGATGTAACGCCAAACCCAAGACCGTATGCGCATACGTTGGAAGATCGAGGGATGGTCTATCAACCAGAGGTAGTGAAAGGGAAACTACCGGTGACGATCGGGCATCAATACTCAACGGTAGCACTGGGGTTGGAACCAGAAGTTGGCATCGCAGCGAGTTGGGTGTTGCCGTTGATGACAGAACGCGCCCCAAGGGCTCCCGCAACCGACCAAGACAAAGAACTGGTGGGAATGGAGCAAATCGAGATGCTGCTGAAGGATGAGCAGCTGCCCTTTGGCCAAGAGCTGACGGTCGAGGTCGCCGATAGCAGCTACAGCAAACCAGAGAGCCTCTATGCCCATCGCAAGTATCCGAATGTGGTGACCATCGCACGGTCGCGTGGCAACCGAACCTACTATCGCAAGTATGTGCCAAGCGAGGAAGCACAAGCAGAGCCAGCAAAGGGACATCCAACCTGGTATGGCGAACGCTTTTCCCTCGCCGATACAGAGACGTGGCATGCCCCAGATGAGACCTTGACCTTTCCGGAAACAAGCCGCCGAGGCAAGGTGTACACCGTTGCGGTGCAGGCGTGGCACAACCTACTGATGACAGGCAAAACCAAACCGGAAAAGCGCCCCATGCATGAGTGCCCTTTCACCCTGGTGCGGATTGTCCGCTACGACCAAGAGGGCAAGCCGGCCTTCAAGAAGCCGCTTTGGTTGATCGTCATGGGCGACCGCCGAGAGGAACTCACCCTTGCACATATCTATGAGGCTTACGCAGCGCGGTTCGATATCGAGCACTCGGGTGCCCTCTCTGGGCGCGGTTTGGCAAACAAAAGTTGCTTAGGGTTGCCTTTCAGACCCCGGAAGTTGAGCGAGAGGAGAACTGGTTTCAACTCATGCACATTGCTTATGCTCAACTCTGGATGGCTCGCCATCTTGTCCACTGCCTGCCCCGTCCTTGGGAGCGGAACCTGCCTGCCATGCAGCAACGGCTCATCTCCCCTACGCTCGTCCAACGGGCCTTTGGCCGTATTATTCGCCACTTTGGCACACCGGCCCGCCCTCCCAAACCCAGGAATATTTCACCCGGGCGGCCCAAAGGCACGACTTTGCCTAAGCGCACACGACATCCGGTCGTTGTTGAGGGCAAAACCGACGCCTCATCCCCCTGATTTTGGCTTGATTGTTCACTTTCTAAGGTTCTTTTTCAACCCCTCTTTCGGTGGGGTTACTTTCTCGTTTTCAAAAGTCCAAGCAGAAGAAGAACAGACCAAAAAATAACCCCATCCCAGCGAAAGTTTGGCCGCCGACGCTGGAATGGGGCCCCACGTACCTTAATAATTAAATTAAGGCTAAGACACTAATTTTGATAGGAGTGTTCCCAATGTGCTTTAGCAACACACTTGAAGTTATCACACCGGGCTCCCCATAGGCTGGGGGACAGGGATTCGAACCCCAACTGGCTGATCCAGAGTCAGCTGTTCTGCCGATTAAACTATCCCCCAATGTTATTGCTGTTGAACAGCGATTTCGTGTAAACCCGTAAAATCGGTCTACCTCTAAGTTTACGTCACTGCCCAACAGCAAGTACTATACCATAACCGATCCAAAATGCCAAATTCGTGGCGTTTTATGGGTACAATTTTACCCACCAGTTTTTAGCGCACGAGTCTCTAGTCTCCAGTCTCCAGCCCCTACTATCTACAACACTCCCCGAATCTGCAAAACGCCCACCACCAAAATAAGGCCAGTGATGCCCAGAAAGATGAGGCCCCAACCAAAACGTGTGTTATCTACCGGTGCGCGCAAGACCCGGCGCCAGCCATAGTGGGCCGCAATGACGGCGACCAGCATCAAGGCGGGGTGGCGCCAACTGCGCAAGAGATCCGCGCCTTGCCAGCGCCCCTCTAACAACCATAATAGCAACCCCAACCCCACCGCTACATCCACCGCATTGACAAAGAGCCGACCCAACTGCTGATCGAGTGGCTGCCAAGGGTCCTGGCGAATCCACCCCATTAACATTCGCCCAATGGCAATGCCACCCATCATCAGGACCACATAGCGCCAGAGACTATGGGCATTGAGTAATCCTGCAACTAAAGAATCCATAAGCTATCTTGTTGACGTTTATATACTTACGAATGGCGCTCAGATCGTATGGGTAATGCGGGCGACGCCGAGTCCGAGCAGTAGCCCAGCAATCACAAAGCTAACGGTTCCTATACGATATTTATCACGGTCATTGGGCGACTTCTTGACACGTGACCATCCCACGTGACTTATAGCTAGCACCAACGTCATCGTAAACGGGTGCTCCCAACTGGCCAGCGGAACAGCCCCATTCCACCGTTGCTGCAGCACCCACAGGATTAAGCCGAGCAGCCATTGAATATCAATCATGATGGGCGTTGCTGCACCCAGGATCTGATCTAACTGGCTCCAGTGCTGCTTAGCTAGCCACCCGATCAGAAATTTTATGATGGCCGCAACCAAGACCAAAATGACCAGATAACGCCAACCGGAGTGAAAATGAAGTAAAAATGTTGAATCCATTGTAGCAACAATCTCCTAAACAACGTGCCGTAACAGCACATCGCCGCATTCTGTTTTGGCAGCCTGATTTGCCGCTGCGGCGATGGCGCTACTCCTAAGTAAATTTGGTTATTGACGGCTCTAATCTTACGACATGTACGTGAGAAAGACCAAAAGCCAACGGTTGATGAGCAGAGTTCAGACAATTAGCGGATGCTTCTATGCGCCGTTGGGCCTATGCTATATAATAAACGTTGAAACCAGGAGTGCTGTGAAAACGTCTTCTCACCCTAGAGAGCTTACTAAATGTGAGAGTTGTACAATAGCAAATGCGCCTATTTTGTTAAGGATATGGTATAATACCTTATGATCGCTGAGAAAATAGCCCAGAAGCAGGATAGAAGAGCTGAGATGGCAACGCCTATGATTACTGGCAAAACACTAGATAACGCTGAATTGCTCGCACGCTGCCAGCGCGGCGATGCCGGAGCTTGGCAACAACTTGTCCGTAAATATGCCAGTTTGGTGCACTCTATCCCTGTACGCTATGGTTTATCCCCAGCCGAAGTAGATGATGTTGGCCAAGATGTCTTTCTGGCGCTGGCACAACATCTTCACCAGATTGAAGATCCTCAAAGTCTGCCTGCTTGGTTCATTACCACTACCCGCCGTCTCAGTTGGCGTGCCTTGCAGAAACGACAACGGGAGCAGCCACTGGTGGAGGTTGATTTAGCGGAAGCTGAAGATCGTGCCGGCGTCCACCGGGTCGGCGGCGGCGCTCCCTCGATCAGCGAACTGATGACTGGCTGGCAACGCCAGGAGGTGCTAGCTCAAGGTTTAGCCCGTCTGCCTGAACGCTGTCGCCAACTGCTGATGCTGATCTTTCTCGATCCAGACGAACCCTCCTATGATGATATAAGCGAAAAGTTAGCGATGGCCAAAGGCAGCATTGGCCCCACGCGCAACCGCTGTTTACAGCAATTCCGTTTGATTTTGGAAGGATTGGGCTTTTCAGCGCGTGATGTGCATTCATGAACTGACCTATAAAACGTTTTCAAAAGCTTAGCCATACATCCAAGGTGACAGTCGCTGGCCGACTATAGGATTGCAGTGCAGAGTCGTCAGGGTCAGTGGCTGTCACCTTGGCGATTTATTTTTTCCAGTGGCCCAATCTTATCAACAATCTTATTACTAACGTTGTGGGACAAGGCTGAGTGGGCAAAATTGATGTATTTTATCCGTAGTTTGTTCGCACCTTTGTCGTAGAGAAGCTGACGCCATTGCGCAGCCGCAAAAGTTTCTATCGGCGTTATAATATTTTTAGTTAACCCTTGGGTGCTGGGAAAACCATCATGGTCCAATTATCAATGGCTCATTTATCAGAAGAACAACTCTACGCAATCGTCTTTGCTGAACTAGATGAGAATAGCTTTACACAAGATGCACAGCGTGATGAGACCGCCGCGGCCCATTTAGCTGTGTGCAACAGTTGTCGTACACAATTGGCGGAACTCAGAGTGTTAGTTCATGAATTGCGGGTGGCTCAGGCCAGCACCCCGTCTGCCGCAGCTCTGGCTCGTTATGACAAGCTCTATGCACAGGTTGAGCAGTCGCCATCTTGGGCCAACCGTGTGATTAATTATGTTACCGCTCAATTGCGCTGGGATGGGCGTCAACAACCGGCCTGGCAAGGAGTGCGTAATGCCGCTGCTGCCAGTTTCCGGCTCTTGTACAGCTCCACACAAGCGGACATTGAATTGCTGGTTGAACACGGGAACGGCGAGTTTCATGTTGAGGGCGAAATTTTGCCGTTACAAGGAGTTATGCAGGAATTGCCGGTCCTGTGTGAATTGCAAATGGCTGATAATCAAGAGGTCATCTTTGCCACCGAAAGTGAAGCCGATGGGCGTTTTCATCTTACGGCCATTCCGCCAGGTCGTTATACGCTTTTTGTCACGCCTCCTTTGGGCAGTGCGGTCGTGATCGATCAACTCCAGTTGCACTGAGAGCCTGTGTTATTGAGCTTAAAATGGTTCAACGCCTTCAGCATGAAACATCAACAAAAGTTGTCGACAACTTTTGTCGATACGGCCGTACTTTGCGCCCGTCATCCCTGCTGAAAGAGCAACGCCCTCACAGCGATTTTTGGATAGGTATGGTACTCAGTTCAAAATGAGATCGGGAGTTTTGTAGAGACTGGAGATGAGAGACTGAAGACCTATATATGTAATCTCCAGTCTTAAAAGTCAGGTTTTCATTTTGATTTTGATGTAAGAATGGTAATAGCCGCTGCGAAGAACGCAAAGAGCGCAAGGAATTTTAGCAAAACGCCTTTGCGCTTTTTGCGTTCTTCGCGGGAGTTTAACAGATTTCACAAGAAAAGATAATACCTATGGCTGATGTGTTGCCAGTGCCTGCCTGGCTGGAAGCGTTGAATCAGCAGGACGTGACAACCGCAGTTGTTACTTTAAATGAGCAAAATGCTGCGACGCCGGCCCTGATCAGTGAATTGGCCGAAGCCGCACTGGGGTATGTGGAAGTGGATCCCGCCACTGCCGCGCATTGGCTGCAGATTGCAGCGGCGATGGTGCAACAACTGGGCAACAGTCCCCAACTGACGGCGCCGGTAGCCTATGCCCAGGCGCGCTTACAGGTCGCTCAGGGTGATCCGCGCCAGGCCGAGAGCCTTTTGTTACAGGCGCAAGCGGCTTGGCAAGCCGCCGGCAATGAAAGTGGCTATCAACGCACCAGCCTGGGCATGACCCAGGTACTGGCCATGCAGGGGCGCTACGCCGAAGCCGAAGCCGTCGCCCAAGCGGCGATTGCCCACCTTGCCACCGCCGATCCGACTGATTTTGCACTGACCCTTCAACACATTGCTGCTCACCATAATCTAGCCACTCTTTTGCTCTATCAAGAACGTCATGCCGTCGCGCTAGTTGAATATGAGCATGCACGTCAGCTTTTGGTTCATCTGCGTTCAGCGACCACCGATCCCCAGCAACTCCAACAACTTTCCTTGGAATTAGCCCATAATGAACTGAACCGCGCCACCTCACTCACCTTTCTTGACGATCCAACGGCTGCCGAAAGCGCACTTGATCATGCTATGACGCTCTTTGATCAACTCGGCGCCGCGTTGGGACGTGGCCATACACGTACCAATTTAGGCCGTCTTTATTTACGCACTGGGCGCTATGCCGCCGCATTACGCACCTTTGACGCCGCCGCCCGTGATCTTTTGGCGCCTGGCGTGACTATGGCGACTGCCGCGCTTGAACAGTTGCGGCCGGCAGATGAGCTATTGTTAGAACATGCCACGGCCTATCTGGTCATGAATCTTTTGCCCGAAGCGACCTTGGCATTGGCCCAATGTGAGCGCCTTTTTCGCAGCGCCGAACAGCCCTATGAACTGGGGCAGACGCGCTATCTTCAAGGCGTGGTTGCCCTACGCACCGAAGAATGGACCGCGACCGCCAGCGCGCTGACCGAAGCAACCACGCTCATGGGGACGCTACAAAACGACTTTTGGCGCAACCGCTCTTTGGTTGCCCAGGCAGTTTTGGCTTATTATCAGCAGACGCCGGTACCGGCGGCAATGTTGCTCGATAGCCTATTAGCCGCTAGTCCAACCACCGGTCTTGTCGCCCAAGCCGCCGATCAGGCATTGGGATGGGATATGAACGGTTTGGCTGAAGCACGTCTGTTGCGTATGCGTGTTCACCTTGATCTGAATGAACTTGATGGCGCACAACAACAGGCCGAGACGATTGCTCTTCTCATCAATCATTCGCTGGCGCTACCCGCTGATCCGTCCCCACCCTGGCCCCATCTTGCTCTGCGTTTACGCCATTTGGTGGGGAGATTGGAGCGCGCGCGTGGCAATCATGCGCAAGCCCGCCAGCATTTACAAGCCGCGGTTGATCTGTTGGAACGTCAGCGCACTACCCTGCCGGTGGAGGAGATCCGTAGCGCCTTTTTGGACGACAAAAGTGAAATCTATGCAGATCTGGTGCAAACCTTTCTGGATGCTGCACCCACCGATCCGGCGGCCATTGCCGGCGCCTTTGCGGCAGTCGAGCAGGCACGTTCGCGCGCGCTGTTGGAGCGGCTCATGGCCGCGGTCGATGCTACGGAATTGTCAACCGCCGCGGCGAATGCCGATGCGCAACAGCGCTTGGCCGAGGTACGCGAACGGCTGCACTGGCTCTATAACCAATTGCTCGGCGAAAGTGGCAGCCGCCGTTTGGATGCTCATACCAGCCAGCAGTTGCAGGAAGCCGAAGCAGTGCTGCGTGATTTAGAGTGGCGTCATTCTCAGTTTATGACCCAGGCGCAGGCGGTCGATTTGAAGCTCTTCCAAGCCGCCCTGGCGCCGGACCAGCAAGCCATTGTTTATACGATGGTGGATCATGAGGTGCTTGCTTTTGTGGTCAGCCAACAAGATGTGATCCTAAAACGCAAGTTGGCTACGGTGGAGGAGTTACGGCTGGCGGCGCGCGAAGTGCACTTCCAAATGGGGCGTGCTGAATTGGGGCGAGATTATGTGCTCCAACATGAACCGCGGCTCCTGTCCCGCTTGCAGGCTGCCCTGCGGCGCGTCCATGAGCTTATTTTTGCCCCGTTGGTCTCACATCTAAGTTGTAAACGATTACTCTTGATTCCCTATGGGCTAATTCATCGCCTCCCGCTCCACGTTTTATGGGATGGAGCGCACTATCTACTGGAACACTATGAGTGCAGCTATGCGCCTAGCGCCAGCATCGCTGCCTACTGTCGCCAAAGACAGCATCAGGCTGCGCCCTTACAATCATGGGCCGGCTTTGCCATCAATGATCCGTCGATCCCGTCGGCGCGTGTTGAAGTGGAACAGGCCGCCCACTATTTTACCCATGCTCATCTCTACGTGGATAAAGCAGCCAGTCGGCAGGGCTTGTTTGAAGCCGCAGCGCGAGCCGATGTGCTCCATATGGCTACCCACGGTCTTTTTCGTCCAGACAATCCATTTTTCTCGGCCCTGAAGTTGGCGGATGGGTGGATCGATGTCCGTGAACTCTACCGCCTGCCTCTGTCGGCCCGTTTGGTCGTTTTGAGCGCATGTGAAAGTGGTGTGGGCCGGCTCAGCGGTGGTGATGAGGTGGTGGGATTGGCACGTGGCTTTCTGGGGGCCGGTGTACACGAATTGGTGGCCACTTTATGGAATGTACATGATGCCACTGCAGCCGATTTCATGGACAAGTTTTATCAGTATCTCATGGGAGCATCCCACCACTGGGACGAAAAAGCGGGGAGCGGGGTTTGTGCCCCATGCCGTCGCCCGCAACCGGGGGTGCACCCTCCTCTCACCCAGGCTGCCGCCGTGCGCCCAGCAGCTGCCCTGCGCGCCGCCCAGTGTGCTGCGCTGCAATCTGGACAACACCCCTACTATTGGGCATCCTTTTTTGTCATAGGAGTATAACATGGGCTTTCATCAAATCCGTTTGACACAAGGCAAGGCCTGTCAGTTCTGCCAGCGCAATCGAGCCACTCTTGCCTTGCTTGGCGCCCTTTTGTTGGCGGCAACGCTGCTGTTGGTTGGCCGGTTGACTGTGCTGGCTAGCGATGGCTCACCAGAGGTAGAGATTCGGGGGCAAGTGCTGACGGCGCCCGATAACGAGAACGGTATTGGCTTATGGACTCTCAAAACTCAATCCGGTAACGAACAGACTGTGCGCGCCACACGTTCAACCGACTTTAAGGACAGAGTGCCAAGGGTGGGCAATTCGATTAAAGTCAAGGGTATGCTTCAATCTGATAACACAATACAGGCCTCCGAGGTTGAGATTGAGAGCAGTGGTGGCCGTGGTGAAAGTGAAGATTTTACAGGAATCGTTGTTTCGGCTCCCATCACGACCAACGGCATTGGAACCTGGACCATTCGCGTCTCCTCCCACAAAACCAGAACTGTGATCGCTGACGCCAATACGCGGCTGGATGACGGTGTCCCCAGCACCGGCGCTTGGGTCGAGGTGCGCGGTGTATTCCAATCAGATGGGACGGTCCTGGCGACGCGGATTCGTACGGATGGCCATGAAACAAGTCAAGTTGTGGTGCGACTGACCGAGGGGGTGCTTTCCAGCACCGTTGCCAGCCAGTTTGGTCTGGTACCGCTGGGGACCCTACTCTCGTCTGCTAATATTCATCTTTTTCGGACGCGCGATGATGAAGAAAGCCACATCGTGTACCAGTTACAAAAGGCCACGAATTTGGTGGTGTGGGCGGAACTCAACTATGTAGGTGGCATCCCTGAAGGACATGGCTACAAGACCTGGCGCTGGGGTGGTGAGGATGCTTCGGGCTATGTAAATCAGGATGCCTTTGCACAGGTGAATCTGGCGGTGGCGGCTGGCAAGTATAAAGGTGACGGCATTACCATTGCCATCCTTGATACCGGCGTCGATCTGGCCCATCCTGCGTTGGTCAGCCATCTGGTTCCCGGTTACGACATGGTTGATGATGATGCGGTCCCACAGGATGAAAGTGATGCGCTTGGCGGTGGGCTGGGCTGGGGACATGGCACCCATCTTGCCGGCATCATCGCTCAAATGGCGCCCCATAGCCACTTGTTGCCCATTCGCGTCCTAGACAGCAATGGCCGTGGCAACACTTTCACCCTGGCCTATGCCATTGATTGGGCCGTTGATCATGGCGCCAATGTGATCAACCTGAGTTTGGGCGCTGAAGCTAACTCAAATGTGTTGCACGCAGCGATCCAGCGGGCGCTAGATCACGGCGTACTTGTAACTGCTGCGGCGGGCAACCTTGGCACCAATGCGCCCCAATATCCGGCTAGCTATGATGGGGTGATTGGGGTGACCGCGGTCGATGAACACAATGTGAAGGCTGACTTTGCCAGTTATGGCGCAGGCTGGGTTGATCTTGCCGCACCGGGCGTGGGCATCACTTCGACTATGATCGGCCCACAAGGTAGCGGCTATGCCAGTTGGAGCGGTACATCCATGTCAACCGCTTTTGTCAGTGGCGCCGTAGCACTAGCCCGCCAGCAGATGCCGACGGAAAGCGTAAATCTGATTGCAAGGCAATTTACCGGTAATGTGCACAACATTGATGGCGCCAATCCTGGCTACAGCGGCCAACTGGGTGGTCTCTTAGATGTTGGCGCAGCGCTGGTTGATACACCAGGTGGCACACCTACTCCCACGCCCACCCCGACCCCCACCGTGACCCCGACCCCGCCAATTACAGGCGCTACAACAAAATCGTATCTTCCGCTGGTCGTGAAATAGGCCGGCAATTACGCAAGCGCTATTGATCATAAAGTTTTCATAAGCTGCAACCTGTAGACTATAGGTCTGCGCATATGAGTGGACGAATTCGCTGTGAGCGGCGGGTAGCACCCGCCGCTCGTTTTGTCAAATACACGCTGGCGCGGCGCGAAGAACAAAAATTAATAATTTATTATCTCATTACGCGCTTTTGCGCAGATTTTTAAGTTGATTTAGTGAAATAGTCTGGCTGGTCACAAACTCATGTATTTTTCCGGCTTCGCAGTTGCTCCTTTGGGGTGGAAGTAATTCTTCATCCCAAAAATAATTTGCAAGTAGGAGAGAGTTTTATGGTTAAACTGCTTAATCCATCCACAGGGCAGTGGCGATGGCCTATCGTGCTGCTGCTCTTTGCCGTTTTTTCCGTCATGTGGACAGCCCAGATTGCCAAAGCCAGTGAAGGAAACTGGCAAGGTAAGATCGAAGTGATGCCGGCCGATGGGCTAATCGGCAATTGGACCGTCAATGGACGCGCCTTTGTAACTGATGGCCAGACTGAATTTCGCCAGGAACGTGGGAATTTTGGGCAGGGCGTCTGTGTGGAAGTGGAGTACGTAGGTGATGCTGCACCCTTCCATGCCACCAAGATTGCCAGCAAGAGCAGCGATGACTGTGGCGGTTCTGCCACCCCCGAAGAGACAGAGACACCAGATCCTTCAACAACACCGGAGCCGGGCAATCAGCGTGAGCGCTATGGCCGTGTCAACAGTATGCCTGTGGACCTGGTCGGTGAATGGGTGATTGGCGGCGTGACCTATAATGCCACCGCTAACACCGAGTTTAAGCAGGATTCGGGCCCCTTTGGTTTAAATGTTTGCGTAAAAGTGCACTATTCCACCTCGACAAATCCCTTTATCTTGAGTGAAATTGAAACCGAAGATAACTCAGATTGCCGCGGCCCTCGGCCCACGGCAACCGTCACCCCGGAAGATAGCAGCAAAGCCAAGGCTCGGATCGACAGCCTGCCCGCCGATGGTCTGCTTGGGGAGTGGGAGATTAGTGGGATTACCTATGCCGTGACTACCACCACCCGCTTACGCCAGAGTGAAGGACCTTTTGTGGTGGGCGCTTGTGTCGAAGTTGAATATCTGAACAATACCGACCCACGTGCTGCCCGCAAAATCGAGACGGAACGCAGCCGTGATTGTAGCGGTGAACCGACCGAAGTGCCCACCATTGTGCCGACTGTGCCGCCGGGCGGCCACCCGGGCCGTGAATTTGAAGTCTATGGCCGTGTCGAAACAATGCCGGACGATCTGATTGGCACCTGGGTGATCAAGGGCATTACCTACACAACAACCAGCGACACAGAATTTGACACTGACCACGGCGCTTTTGCTGTAGACTCCTGTGTCAAGCTGCACGCCACAAGCACAACCACCCCCCCCACCATCCGTGAGCTGGAGACTGTCTCCTCCTATCGCTGTGACGGCAATCCCGATGGTGATGATGAGCATGAACACCAGGGGCGCGGTGAACTCTTCGGCGTGATTCAAAGTATGCCGATGACGACAACCTTGATTGGCGAGTGGAACATTGGTGGCATGACCTTCATGACCGATGAAAGCACCGAGTTTGATCAGGAACATGGCGCTTTTGACGTAGGCGTTACGGTCAAAGTCAAGTTTACCATTGATGCCAATAATGTGAAGTGGGCTCGCCAGATCGAAACAAAATTCGCCAACGAACACCACGGCCATGATGATGACGGTGATGGTTCTTACGAAGGGGCCGAAGGTCACGCCTATGGTCTGATTGAAACCCTACCGACGACTACGGATCTGATCGGTGACTGGGTCATTAGCGGCATGACCTATACCGTGAGCGCCGACACCAGATTGCTCACCCCACAGGGCGACTTTATGGCCGGCGCCAAGGTGAAGGTGAAATATTATGCCGACCAAAACGGCGACCGCATTGCCCGCAAGATTCAAACGACCAATGAGCACAGTGGCGCCACGGACGAAAGCCATGCTGTCATCTACAGCTTTGTCCAAGATATGCCCCCTACCGGTTTTGTCGGTCTCTGGAAGATCAATGATGCCGAGTTTGTAACTACCGATACCACCAAGTTCAACGAAGAGCATAGCGCTTTGAGTGTCGGCGCCTTTGTCAAAGTTGAATACAAAGTTGAGGGTGGCGTTAATGTCGTCCACGAGTTGGAAGCCCTGGTTCCTCCGGGCGCCGGTGATGACTCAACGGTCGGTGTAATCGATGATAACGGCAGTAGTCTCGTGGCAGCCGGTGTACAGGCGACCACTTGGACAATCGGCGGCAAGAGCTATGTGGTAGATGCCGCCACCGACCTGAATGACTTACAGAGTGCGCTGACTGTTGGTTCAACTGCTGTTGTGAACAGCTACACTGCAACCGACGGCACCCAGGTCGCCACCCAAATTGTCGGCATTACGCTGGATAATGTCCTCTTCTTACCGGTAGTACAACAGTAACGCCATCGTTGAAGCAGGTCCCCCGCCTGCAATCGATCAGGAATAAGCATTACATAATACGAATATACGCATGACCGGCATCAGTGGAGATGCCGGTCATGTCGTATAAGGTAGAGGATGCTAAAAAAGCGCCGGAATCGCTGTGATTCCGGCGCTTTTTTGCTCATGCTTCTGCTCAGTTGGAAAATAGTTCCCTATGGGTTGTTTTCATTTTCCATGAATTACCTGTTTTCTACCCATGCTGTAATTTTCCACGGACAACGGGCGGTGCTGTTGGCCCTGGGCTACCGCCCGCCGGCTCCGGGGTAATGCCTAAAAGATCATATAAATCCAGTGATTGGGTAATAGGAAAGACCAGGGTCCCCACACCCCACTGATCGACTGTGAAGATGCCGCCGCTGGTGCGCACATCACCTTTGGTCAGCCAAAGTTGATAGACTTTGTCCGGTGGCAATGGCGGAAATGATCGGGCAGAGAGCACCGCAACACCCAGATGACTATTCCACAACACATCCGCCTGCGCCTGGCTATTTTCTTGTACAGCAGACAAAACAAGTTCATTCGGTTGTTCGGTCGCAAGCAGGACAATCGCCTTATGTTGTTGTACCTGCTGGTTGACAAGCTGGGCTACTTGCTCTTTCAACTGCCGATTTTGTACGTAGAGGCCCACGTTTAAGCCAACCAAGAGTAAGCCAGCGGCAGTCGCCGCGATACGACCAAAAGACCAACGTTTAGCTGGTGCCCGCGGCGGAATGGGTTGTAAAGTAAATCTGGGTGGTATTGCGGGCTGGGCTCGCAGCGGCGCGGTAGGCCGCGTCGAGTACATCCGTGGCATGCCACTTCTGGCGGCTTGGGCTTCTGTCAATTTACGCAGTTGCGCCTCTATGCGCGCCGGCGCCTGCACGGGAGGCGCAGCATACAAGAGCGCAGCGCCTAAGCTTTGGTAGCGAGCCAACTCTGCTGCTGAAGCCGGACAAGCCGCCAGACGCGCGTTGACAGCGGCGGCCTCGTCGGAATCGGTCGCACCAATGCTATGCGCCGGAATTAGCGCGGCAACTTCGTCACAAGGAAGCGTTGCGTTCTGCGGCCCTTCCTGATCAGATGGGTTAGGTTCAAAATTGTTAAATGCTCTAGATGAACTCATGTCTAACGATTACTTACTAGCACTTTACTTTTGCTAAGATAACGTAACCACACAGGCAATCAGATTTAGTTGCGGTTAATCTATTCCACTTTTACGTCATATGTCGCACTTTGACCGAACTATGCAGCGCGCACTGATTGCTCGATCTGTAAACCTTCATGGAAGCCACTACAGGTCCTTATGTTGATGTTGTTCTTCCCACATCGTTCGTAATTTTTGTAGCCCTGTGCGCAAGCGGGTTTTCACTGTACCCAAGGGTAACTGGAGATTATCTGCCAGTTCGCTGTGGGTATAGCCCTGGTAAAAAGCAAGTTCTATTAATTGACGCTGTTCAACGGGTAATTGTTGCAAAAGTTTGGCTAGAATTAGCCCATCATACCAATAGAGATTATCTGCAACGGAAGCTTCGCTCACATCGCTTAACGAACTCATCGATTCGTGGTGTGGCGTTGTATGGCGTTGTTCTTTGCGCAGCCGGTCAATGGCGGCGTTGCGCGTAATGGTCAGCAACCAACTGCTAAACTGTCCCAATGCGGGATTCCAACGTTCAGGTCGTTGCCATAGCTTGATAAAGACATCTTGGGTTACCTCTTCAGCAAGACCTGGCATACGAACAACACGCAGGGCCAAACTATAGACAAGATTCCCATACCGCTGATAGATCTGCAAAAATGCATGTTGATCTTGCTGCGCGATGGCGTTAAGTAACTGGATATCGGTTGATGTTGAACTGGTAGAGACAGACGGAATCATCGACTTTTCATTTTCGGTCACACTGATAGGATACAGGCAACTTGTTCAAGTGTATCACAATTTAGGAAAATCATAAATCTGAAGACCGACCCTATTGCGTTTCTATAGTAGCCATCTGCAGTGAGACAGTAAGACAGTGGGACAGTGAGACAGTTTCGTATACTGACTTACTGTCTCACTGTCCTACTATGGGCGTTCAATTCATTGCCGTTCAATATCCTGCTTGGCGCTTGTTGGTGGCGAGAGTCTGCAATCCTTCACGTCCAAAATCCATTCCATTTTTGCACCTTAATAATCTGCACACCTAAAGATGTGTCTAGAGGTGTGTCTAAAGATGAGGAGAAACTAGCAATGAGTAAATTATTAAGCTTGCGGGGCCGAGTGGTCAAATCACAGCTTTTGTTATCGATTTCTGTTGCGGTGACGTTCATGCTGATGTTCTTTTTATTGCTCCAACTTCCCGTGCGCGCCGAAGTTGCCCTACTGGCGCAGCCACAGGCTGACTCCCCTATCATGCTGCTAGAGGCTAATCTAACGGCGGTGCATGAAGTTCCAGCGGTTGACAGCATTGCTACGGGGCGGGCGATTATGGCCTTGGTGACCGACACTCTCTACTATCGGGTTACTGTGGCTGATATTGATCAGGTGGTGGCTGCTCATATCCATGAAGGCGCCCCTGGTGTTAACGGCAATCCAATCATTACACTTTTCAATGGAGGAACCTTTGATGCGTCAAACCCAATCAGCGGCTCGGTCGTTTTAGCCTCAGAGCAGATCACAAAGTTGCTCGCAGGTGGTTACTATATCAATGTCCATACCAGCGATAACCCTAATGGCGAAATTCGAGGGCAAATTCATGCCTATACCCCGGCATCTACCTATAACGCACTGCTGTTGGGGCAAAATGAAGTCCCAGCCGTCGAGACGGCCAGCGCCGGTGTGGCCCAGTTCACGTTGGTAAACACAGATACGTTGCACTTTGCTCTCCATATCAGCGGCATCGTAAGCATTACGGCTGCGCATATTCATCGGGGTGCACCAGGAGTAATTGGCGATCCTATTCATCCGCTCTACACGGGCAACGGCCTCTTTGACGCCACCCATCCGGTTAGCGGTTCTGTGATGCTTAGCGGTCAAGATATGGTTGACCTATTGACCGGCTATCTTTATGTTAATGTTCACTCCAGCGCCCATCCTGGCGGTGAGATTCGCGGACAAATCGGCGGTGTTCATCTCTTCCAAGCCCCGTTAACAGGCGCCGAGGAGACACCACCCCACAACCTGACGGCGACCGGACGTGCTGTCCTTGCCCTGGATAATGATGGCGCCACCCTGGCCTATCGCGTCATCGTGAATGACCTTTATGATATTACCGCGTCCCACATTCATAAAGGTGTTGTCGGGGTTGCGGGGCCTCCGGTCTTCACTTTGTTTAACAAAGCCAATGGTGGGCTCTTTGATCCCGAGAATCCAATCAGCGGGACGGTAACGTTGACGGTGGGCCAGGTTATCGATCTGATTACCGAGCAATATTACATCAATGTGCATAATCCTGCTTTTCAATCCGGCGCACTGCGTGGGCAGGTAAGGACATTATCAGTTCCAGATCACATGCTAGCTCCGCTTGTGGGGGATGGCGAGGTTCCGGCTGTTGCGACTGATGCATTAGGGATTGCTCGTTTTACCCTAAATGCTGCCATTGGTTCGTTGCATTACAGTGTGTGGATTACAGATATTGTAGATGTAACGGCCTCACACATTCACCTGGCGCCGGTGGGTGTTAGTGGCGGTATCATTTTCCCGCTCTACACCGGCGGTGGCCTCTTTGATCCCACCCATCCCGTTGGCGGCGCCGTCAGGCCGAATGCAAAGCAGTGGGTCGATCTGCTGACCGGTTACTATTATGTCAATGTCCATTCCAATGCCCATCGCGCCGGTGAAATTCGTGGTCAGATCGGGGGGGCGCGCCTCTTCCGGGCCACGCTAGAGGGGCGCAACGAAGTGCCGCCGGTGACAACGTCTGCGTCGGGTGCGGGCTTCCTGGCGCTAAATTCAACCGCAACTGCGCTTGACTACCGTGTGTTGGTCAACAATATCGAGAATGTCACTGCGTCGCATATTCATCATGCCGCTGTGGGTGTTAACGGGTCGATCGTTTTTCCCTTATTCACCGACCAAAGTCCTGGAGTGTTTGACCCGTCTCATCCGGTCAGCGGGACAATTGCACTCTCAACGCCACAAGTCTTTCATTTATTGAGCGACACCTACTATATCAATGTGCATACTACGCAAAATCGCTCGGGTGAGATCCGCGGTCAGGTGTTGGCCTATCAACCCTTCCTCAAATTTGAAGCGATGCTTGATGGCGCACACGAAAACCCGCCGGTGGCAACTACGGCTAACGGCGCTGCTACTTTGCAGTTAGATGCGGAGCAGAATCTCTTATTCTACACCGTCATTGTGACAGATATTGTGGGAACGACAGCCTCTCATATTCACCTGGCGCCCGTAGGTGTCAATGGAAATATTATTTTCCCGCTCTTTAATGCTACTGCTGGTGGAAGCTTTGACCGTGACCATCCCGTCGGTGGCTGGTTACCATTGTCCGGCAAAAATATGGTTGATCTGCTCACCGGCTATTACTATGTGAATATTCACACCGACACTAACCGGAGTGGTGAAATTCGCGGACAGATTGTCTCTGCTCACCGTACCTATCTGCCGGCGGTGAGCCATTAAGGCGTTAGAAAAATAGTTCTGCGCAATGTCGTTTGGGCAAGCGGGTGGCGAGTTGCAGGTGGCGAGTTGCGCATCACTCACCACCTGCAACTCGCCACCCGCAGTTAGATCGAGTTACGAACACACGCAGAATTAGAAAAATTTACGCCAAATGTCGTAGGGGTTTGGCCCTGTAGCTGCGTATCCTTTTGTTTGCCCACCCGTCATCATATGCAAATAAACGTTAAATATGTGTTTGCTAGATAAAGGACTAAAATAATGGGCAAGAAAGTAGATCAACTTCAGCAGGATATTTTGAATAACTTACTCTCCGACCGTGACGCAGCACGCCGTGGCGGATGTGGTTCCAATATAAGCGACAAGGATTTAGGAGCGTGGATCACCTCCAAAGAGCAATTTGATGAACTGTACAAATCGGTGGATGAAATTGAAAAATTCTTGCGCTCCTAACATGACGAGGATGTTTTGTCAAGGCGGCTGATATTCATGGGTGTGTACCTCAAATGGGGCGAAGCGCTAGCAAGCCCCAAATTGCGACATCTCGTCTGTCGCCCCTAATTTGGTACGCGCCTGGTAATCATATAATCATGACAGGGTAAAAATTGCCATTGCTTGCCCTGCGCCCGGTTACTTACAGCTCTTGGCGCAGGTTACATCCTAGCGTTGCATCCTCCATCATGTGCAACAAACCACAGAAACAATGAGCCCCATCCGGGTGCGTTAAGCTTAGTGCTTAGCTGCCTAGATGGGGCTCATTGTTTCTATAATCCTATTGAGGCCGAGTCGAGTCTCTCCAATTTCTCTGCCAGAGCGCCCCCGAAAATGTAGTACGCACCCCTTAGAAAATAGACCTTTTGATCGCTCTCTGGTAAACTGTAATTTATACAAACGTGATTCAATCAGACAGACCTCGTTCTGCTCCACGCATATAGGGTAACAGTCAGGCGATGAAGGTGTTATAGGCGATGGCACGCAAAAAACTACAAGGACAGGTTGCAATCATTACCGGCGGCAGTCGCGGGCTTGGGGTAGGCATTGCTGAACGTTTTATCCAAGCTGGGGCCACTGTGGTTTTGACAGCGCGCAGCACAGAGCAACTGGAGGCGCAAGCCACCCGCTTGCGCAGCCGCGGCGGGCGCGTCCTGGCCATCACCGCGGATGTCAGTGACGGCGATCAGGTGCAAGCGGTGGTGGATCAGGCTGTAGACCAATTTCAACATGTGGATATTTTGGTCAACAATGCAGGTGTCGTTTGGCCGGTTGAAGAGGTGATCGATAGTGATCCCGAAGAATGGGCGTACAATATCCATGTCAACCTGATTGGCCCCTTTTACATGGCCTACAGTGTTCTCCCGGTGATGATGGAGCAAGGCTACGGGCGCATTGTCAATGTCAGCAGCGGCTTGGGGCGTACACCCGTTGCTGGCCTAAGCGCCTACGGCGCCGCCAAAGCCGGTCTGGATCAATTCACGCGCATCCTCGCCCTAGAAGTGGCAAAGACGAAGATCACCGTTAATTCCCTTCATCCAGGTATTGTCGATACGGATATGCAGGCTGATTTGCGCAGTGTGGATACCAGCGAAAGCGCGGTAGACCTCACCATGTTTCATGAGTTTTACGAAACAAATCAGTTGGCCTCTCCCTATATGGCCGCGCGTTTGGTGTACTGGCTGGTTGGCCCTTGGAACCGTGCCCGCAGTGGTGAAATCTTCAGTTTCCGTGATGAAGCGTGGTTGGCGCAAGTGGATGAAGACCTGAGAGAGGATGAGTAATCTTTGTCTGTCTAGGATTTTACACTAGACTGTGCTCGTTATTTCATTTTAAATTCAAATGAAGGAGTTTTCAACGTTATGGCTTACCAAAAAGTTACAGTGCCTGCGGGCGGCGAAAAGATTCGCCTGGAGGGCGGTAAATTGGTTGTTCCCAACAATCCTATTGTCGCTTTTATTGAAGGTGACGGCACTGGCGTGGATATCTGGGCTGCCAGCCAGCCAGTGCTGGACGCCGCCGTGAAAAAGGCCTATGACGGTCAGCGTGAGATTGTCTGGATGGAAGTCTATGCCGGTGATAAGGCCAATGTGGTTTACAATGAGACAGTTTGGCTGCCCGAAGAGACACTGGATGTGATTGATGAATACCTTGTCGCCATCAAAGGCCCATTAACCACACCGATCGGTGGCGGCATCCGCAGTATTAACGTGGCGCTGCGCCAGCGGTTGGATCTCTATGCCTGTGTGCGGCCGGTGCAATACTTTACCGGCGTGCCCAGTCCCGTTAAGCAGCCGGAGCTAGTCAACATGGTCATCTTCCGCGAAAATACGGAAGATATCTACGCCGGCATCGAATTTGAGGATGGCACAGAGGATGTGCAGCGTTTTAAGGCGCTCTTCAAAGAGAATTTCCCCAAGCAATATGCGAAAATTCGCTTCCCAGATACGGCTGGGATTGGCATTAAGCCCGTCAGTCAAGAAGGGACCGCCCGCTTGGTACGCGCCGCGATCCAATATGCAATCGAGAATAACCGCAAGAATGTCACCCTGGTCCACAAGGGTAACATTATGAAGTTCACTGAGGGCGCCTTCATGAAATGGGGCTACGAAGTGGCCGCCGCTGAGTTTGGCGCCAAGCCACTAGATGGCGGCCCCTGGCATGTGTTGCCCAATGGCATTATCATCAAGGATGTGATTGCCGACGCCATGCTGCAACAGATTCTTACGCGTCCGGCCGAGTATGATGTGTTGGCCACCTTAAATCTCAATGGTGATTACATCAGTGATGCGTTGGCTGCTCAGGTCGGCGGCATCGGCATTGCCCCGGGCGCGAACATCAACTATGAGACCGGGCGCGCCATCTTTGAAGCCACTCATGGCACGGCGCCCAAATACGCAGGACAGGATAAGGTCAACCCTTCATCGGTTATTTTGAGTGGCGAAATGATGCTGCGTCACATGGGCTGGAATGAAGCTGCCGACCTGATCATCCGCGCAGTTGAAAAGACCATCGATCAAAAGATCGTTACCTATGACTTTGCTCGCCTTATGCAGGGCGCCAATGAAGTCAAATGCAGCGAATTTGGTCAGGCGCTGATCCAAAATATGTAAACAGTCGGCCAACTCACAAAAATCCACGGTGGCTGTAGCTCCCACATTAATGACCTGGTGTGCGGAGGGAGCGTTCTCTTGCGCAATCTGCCTTTGAGAATGCTCTCTCCGCCATTGTATTTCCCTTTGGTCGCCGAAAATACAAAATACTATGCCGAAGAAGCCAGTAATCAACTGGCTGGGAACCTGCCAGCACCACCACAACGTTCGCTAAGATCAAATGCAGGACTGAATTAGCAACGATCTGAGGTGAAGTTTATGCAAGTTTTTGACCCAATCACGGCGCGGAAGGCAGGTGATCGCACCACGACTGTAACCACAGTTGACCTATCACCTGATCCTTTCCGCAAAAATGCGCAGGAGCATTTGCCCGCCGGCGCTAATATGCTGCCAACCGATATCCGTGGCGGGGTGCACTATGACCTGCTCGCACCTGACACCGTTACCTTTGTCCTCTACGCGCCCTTTAAGCCTTATGTGAGTCTCGTTGGTGATTTCAACCAATGGAATAGCCGCGCCAACCGCATGGTGACCGATGGGCGCGGGGTCTGGTGGACCACAATCCGCCATCCGGGCGCTACCCGCTACGGCTACTATATCGCGATTGATGACCAATCCCATGCCTGGGTAGGTGACCCCTATGCTACACAAGTGGAGTGGACCGTGCGCGCACCATGGGGCTCTTTGCCGGAAAAAGCGGTCTCATTCCCCTGGACCGACCACGACTGGAAAACCCCTCCACTGCGCGATCTGATTATCTACGAACTCTGCGTGCGCGACTTTGCCGGTTATTGGGAAACGACCAAGCCCCACTTAGGCAACTTCCGCGATCTGCTCACCTACGTGGATTACCTGGCTGAGTTGGGCATCAACGCCGTCGAACTTATGCCCATTCAAGCGTTTCCGGGTGATTCAAGCTGGGGCTATAACCCCGTCTTCTACTTTGCCTTGGCCAATGCCTATGGCGCACCGGAAGATTGTAAAGCCTTTGTCGATGCTTGTCACAGCCGTGGCATAGCCGTGATTCTGGATGTTGCCTTTAATCATGCCTTTGGCCAGCATCCCTACTATCAGTTTTACCCACCAATGTACGGTCCCAAAGGCGAGGAGTTGGCGGATTGGAACCCCTTCTTTCATCATACGCCGCGCGCCATCAACAGTTGGGGTGGCGTCGATTGGGACCATTTTGCGCCGGAGACCACACGTTACTTTCAAGATGTTATTCGCTTTTGGTTCGCCGAGTATCATATTGACGGCTTTCGTTTTGATTGGGTGGGGGGCGTAGATTATGACAGCCAGCAGCCCATGAACCCCGCTTTCAATCCCTATCACGGTATTAGTGCTCTCTGTTGGGCGGCGCGTACAGCCAAGTCCGATTGTATCTTGATCGGCGAATATTGGCAGCTTGATGGGACAAACCCGGCCAAAACCGCGGCAAAGTTGGTGCATGAAACTGCGATGGACGCCTGTTGGAATGGTGATTTCCATCATGTTCTGGAAGATGTATTGAACCAGCGCTGGGAGTGGGAGAAACGGGATATTTTTCGCGCTCTGGGTGGCTTTCGCGATCTAGGGTATACCAGCGCAACCCAAGTTGTGAACTATTCGTGTAGTCATGATGAGGTGCGTCCTGAACATGAAATTATTTTCTATGCCCAGCAACATATTGCGCGCCCGGCTGGCATGAGCGTGCGCGAATTGGCCCAGCGCAAGGCGTTTTTGGGTCTAGTGGCGCTCATAGCTGCCCCTGGCATTCCCATGCTTTATGCCGGACAAGAATTTGGCGAAGACACGCCGCGCACGATTGATTTCCTGCCGTTGCACTGGGAGAAGTTAAAGCAGCCCATTTATAGTGCCTATTATCAACGGGTGTTACGTTTGCTGCATGTTCGGCGCACCCATCCTGCCTTGCGCAGTGATCATATCCATTTTTATGTAAATGATTTTGCCACTGATCAACTTGTGCGCTTTGATCGCTTTGTCTATGACGCGTCAGGCCAGCGTATGACAGACTTTGCGGCAGTTGCGCTCAATTTCGGTGAAACTGCCCATTCTGTAACTTTAAATGTGCCCTGGTCTGGGCGCTGGCAAGAGGTTGTTAGTGGTCAGATCTTTACCCTGAAAACGGGCACTTGGCGGGGAAGTGTTGAAGCTTGGCAATGCCTTCTGTTAATCCCTGTGCGGTAAAGTCGTCCGGCGATGGGATAAAGATTCAGCAATTCCCAATCTGATATACCCCCTGTGTAGAAAGCATCCTCAGATGCGATTTGCATCAAATCGCATCTGAGGATGCTTTCTACGCGTTCCCAGAGCGGCAGAGTCAAAATAATCCCGGAATCTCCCAAAGATTTCTGGACTATTTTGACGGTCGCGCCTGCCAACCACAGTTCTGCTGGGGGTAGTCGAGCATGAGTCCCGCCAGTTCCATTTCATTTGTTGCAACTCATCTGTCTCTGTATTAAAATATAATAAAGATCACCCAGAAGTAAAACTCTCGTAAGTTGATCTGAAGCTAGGGTTTCGTTACTTAATCATCTGTCGACCTAGGGTGGCAGCTTGTCTGTCGTCCTACTGGCCACCGATAAAACTCTGTAAATCCCAACGGAAATATGGTTAGGGATTTGAGCCTCCACCCCGGGCACTAATCGTCCTTTCCGCTGCGGTGTTTACATCCATTCAGTACTAGTGAGGAGTAGACTATGGCGGCAATGGCATTACCGCGTACATCGATTGGCAAGAAGGCTGTTATGGCCATCACCGGCTTGATTTGGGTCGGCTATGTATTTCTGCATATGTATGGCAATACCAAAGTTTTTTTTGGCCGTGACTATTTTAATGCATATGCGGAAGGGTTACGGACATTGGGTGCGCCGATTTTTGGACACTTGCACCTACTGATTATTGCACGCATTGTGCTGGTTGTATCCGTGGTGTTGCATGTGTGGGCGGCACTGACCCTGACCCGTCAGGCACAAGTAGCACGCCCTACAGGTTATAAGGTAGTCAAGCGAGTTAAGGCCGACTACGCATCGTTGACGATGCGTTACGGCGGTGTCGCGATCTTCTTTTTTCTGCTCTACCACCTGGCTCACCTAACCTGGGGGGCGCCTGGTATCAACAGTGATTTCATCCGCGGTGATGCCTATCATAATCTGGTGCTTGGTTTCCAGAATCCAATCAATGTGATTCTTTACCTGATTGCATTGGTCGCATTGGGACTGCATCTCTATCATGGCGTTTGGAGTATGTTCCAGACGCTGGGCCTAAACTCGCATGAAGTAACACCGGCCATTCGTGCACTGGCCTGGTTCCTGGCTCTGGTGGTGCCCATCGGCTTTGCAACTGTACCGATTGCGGTTATCCTGGGCATTGTGGCATAAAAGTGATTTGAGTGGAGCTGCCAAAGTGCAGCCACCTGCTAGTAAATCCAGACAAAAAAAATTAGACAAATAAATCGTCTGTTTTTCTGGAAGAAACACTAGTTTGTATAAAGTTTAATCTTATTGCTCGTATGGACGATAACCTGAAATTGCACTATTTATCAGTGAAGCGATTGCAATTTCAGCAGCATCTCTTATGAGCTAATCTTGTTGAGATAGATTGAGGAGTGTTGGATGGGTACAACCGTTCCTTCTGTAAAAACAATGCCGGTCTTTACCGAGGCGACGCTCAACGCCGGCATCCCTTCCGGACCAATGGAAGAGAAATGGGAAAAGCACAAGTTCGATATGAAATTGGTCAACCCGGCCAATAAGCGCAAGCACACGGTGATTATTGTCGGCACTGGGTTGGCTGGCGCTTCGGCTGCAGCGACAATGGCAGAGCTTGGCTACCACATAAAGAGTTTCTGTTATCAGGATAGCCCACGTCGCGCTCACAGCGTTGCCGCGCAGGGCGGTATCAATGCGGCGAAGAACTATCAGAATGATGGTGACAGCGTCTTCCGCCTCTTCTATGACACCGTTAAGGGCGGCGACTATCGCTCGCGCGAGGCGAATGTCTATCGGCTGGCTGAAAATAGCTGCAATATTATTGACCAATGTGTGGCGCAAGGTGTGCCCTTTGCGCGCGAATATGGCGGTATGCTCGACAACCGATCCTTTGGTGGCGCCCAAGTTTCCCGCACCTTCTACGCACGTGGCCAAACGGGGCAACAACTCTTGCTTGGCGCCTATCAAGCGCTTGAACGTCAGGTTGCTGCCGGCAAGGTAGAGATGCATACGCGTACGGAGATGCTAGATCTAATTGTGGTGGATGGGCGAGCGCGTGGAATTGTGGTGCGCGATATGGTCACTGGCAAGATTGAGTCGCACATTGCCGATGCCGTCATCTTAGCGACCGGCGGTTATGGCAATGTCTATTTCCTTTCAACCAATGCCAAAGGCTGTAATGCCTCTGCGATCTGGCGCGCCTATAAGCGGGGCGCTTTCTTTGCCAACCCTTGTTTTACCCAAATTCACCCTACCTGTATCCCCGTGGCCGGTGACGAACAGTCCAAATTGACGCTTATGAGTGAGTCATTGCGCAATGACGGGCGCATTTGGGTGCCGCGTAAGGCTGATGATAAGCGCAGCCCCAATCAGATTCCCGAAAGTGAGCGCTATTACTACCTGGAAGAGCGCTACCCCAGCTTTGGCAACCTGGTGCCGCGTGACGTAGCTTCACGCGCCGCCAAAAAGGTGGTCGATGAAGGGTATGGCGTCGGCGAACTCAAAAATGGCGTCTATCTAGACTTTGCCGAGGCGATTGGGCGGCTGGGCGAACATGTGATCCGTGACCGCTATGGCAACCTCTTTGACATGTATGCGAACATTACGGGGGAAGATCCCTACAAGACGCCAATGCGGATCTACCCGGCCGTCCATTACACCATGGGGGGGCTTTGGGTCGACTACAACCTCATGAGTACGATTCCGGGCCTCTTTGTCATCGGCGAAGCAAATTTTTCTGATCATGGCGCCAATCGTCTGGGCGCCAGCGCCTTGATGCAAGGGCTCTCCGATGGCTACTTTATTATTCCCTATACCATCGGCAACTACCTTGCCCAGGCCAAGCTGGCTAAGGTAGATGGCCATCAGGCTGTGCAAGAAGTAGAGGCACAGGTGCAAGCCCGTGTGCGCCAACTGCTCAACATCAAAGGCAACCGTACCGTTGACTCTTTCCACCGTGAATTGGGTCAAATCATGTGGGATTACTGTGGTATGGGACGCACCGAAGAAGGGCTGAAAACTGCACTGGAAAAGATCCCAGCTTTGCGTGCCGAATTCTGGGAGAATGTCAATGTGTTGGGCGGTAATGACCAGATCAACCAAGCATTGGAAAAGGCTGGGCGTGTGGCTGATTTCCTGGAACTGGGCGAGTTAATGTGCATCGACGCCTTAGAGCGGGCAGAATCCTGTGGCGGCCATTTCCGGGAAGAGAGCCAAACTCCAGATGGCGAAGCGTTGCGCGATGATGAACATTTCTCCTATGTAGCCGCCTGGCAATACAGTGGCAATGACGATCAGCCGATTTTGAACAAAGAGCCGCTGGAGTTCGAGTATGTGAAGCTGACTCAGCGCAGTTATAAATAAAGCGAAGAAAGTACAAGAACCATGAAGTTACACTTACAGATTTGGCGGCAAAAGAGCTCAGATCAACCAGGCCAGTTTGTTAACTACGACCTGGATGGTGTCAGCCCCGATGCATCCTTTTTGGAGATGCTCGATAAGTTGAATGAAGAGTTGCAGGAGCGGGGCGAAGAGCCGGTAGCTTTTGACCATGACTGTCGTGAAGGCATTTGTGGCACCTGTGGCATGATGATTAACGGCATTGCCCACGGCCCGAAAGCGGCTGTCACCACCTGTCAGCTTCATATGCGCAGTTTCAAGGATGGCGACACCATCGTTATCGAGCCCTGGCGCGCCAGACCTTTCCCAGTTTTGCGCGATCTAATCGTTAACCGCACGGCCTTTGATCGCATTATCCAAGCCGGCGGTTATATTTCGGTTTCTACGGGCAGCGCACCGGATGCCAACGCTATTCCCATTCCCAAAACCGTAGCCGATCGGTCTATGGATGCGGCTGCCTGCATTGGCTGTGGCGCCTGTGTGGCGGCTTGTCCTAACGGGTCGGCTATGCTCTTTACTGCGGCTAAAGTCGGCCATCTTAATTTGTTGCCCCAAGGCAAAACGGAGCGCTATGACCGTGCCGTGGCAATGACCAAACAACATGACGCCGAAGGTTTTGGTGGTTGTACTAACATCCGTGAATGTGAAGCTGCCTGCCCCAAAGAGATTAGCATCGACTTTATCAGTCTGCTAAATCGTGACTTGTTGATCGGCTCCTTAACCGGCGCCGGTAAGCGCTAACAAGATAGCCCTGTTGTCTGTGGAGAACACAGAATGCGGATTGGGGGAGCCAAACGGATTTATCCGTTTGGCTCCCCCAATCCGCATTCTACTTTACAAACTGGGTAACTACTCAGCCCGCTCCTAGCCGGTCCGTGACCGGCGCCAGTCACGGACTGGCTAAGAGCGGGTAGGCTGAGTAGTTACCAAACTGGATGCCAACGAGCTGCTGGCTGACAGACGCCCAATTACCAATGGCGCTATGCGCCCGCCCGCAAAGCGATCACCTAATCACCCATCACCAGTGCATTACGGATAAAAGCCACGCAACTTCACAGCTTCCACAATGCGGTCAATTGCGATGGTATAGGCGGCGGTGCGTAAGTCACAGGCACGGCGCGTCGTCATACCGACGACAACGTCTAGATTATCCAGCAGCGTCTTTTCCATGCTCCGCCGTACTTCCCCTTCATCCCAGAAAAATGATTGCAAGCCTTGTACCCATTCAAAATAACTGACCACAACCCCGCCTGCATTGCAGAGAATGTCCGGGATCACGGTAACGCCCATATCGCCCAAGATTCGGTCGGCTTCGGGGGTTGTCGGACCATTCGCACCTTCCGCAATGACTTTTGCGCGTACGGTGCTGGCGTTTTCTTTGGTAATTTGACCTTCCAATGCTGCCGGCACGAGCACATCGACTTCTAACTCCAGCAACTCTTGATTGCTGATACTATCTGCACCTGGGTAGCCGACGACCGTACCACTTTCTTGCATATAGCGGCTTAGTTGACGCAGATCGAGACCGTTGCGATTGTAGATGCCACCCTCGACATCGCTAATCGCCACCACGCGCGCCCCCCGCTCATGCATCGAGCGTGCTGTCCAACTGCCGACATTGCCAAAGCCCTGCACCGCTACCGCGGCATCTTCCAACGTGCGACCAAAGCGCTGTTTGAGGAGCGCACGCGTTACATAGGTGACGCCCAAACCAGTCGCATATTCGCGCCCGACGGTGCCACCAATCGCGATTGGTTTGCCAGTGACGACAGCCGGAATCGAATGGCCCTTGTGCATCGAGTAGGTATCCATGATCCAGGCCATGACCTGGGCATTGGTGCCCACATCCGGCGCGGGAATATCCCGTTCCGGCCCAATAAACGGGCTAATCTCCGTCGTGTAGCGCCGCGTCATCTTCTCTAGTTCGCGCTGGCTGAGGCTCTTGGGATTGACGATTACGCCCCCCTTGGCGCCACCATAAGGCAGATTCATGAGCGCGCACTTCCAGGTCATCCACATCGCCAGGGCGCGACATTCGTCCAACGTGACATCGGGGTGATAGCGGATGCCACCTTTGGTCGGTCCTTTCACCGTGTTGTGGTGGACGCGGAAGCCGGTAAACATGCGCATGGAACCGTCATCCATTTGGACGGGGAAGTGGACAATCATCTCGCGTTGGGGTGTGCGCAAATAGAGGCGCAGGTCATCGTCCAACTGCATAAAATCAGCCACCGTGTCCAGTTGTGCTTGGGCCACAGCGTAGGCGCTTTCGCGTGTCAGTTGGGCGAAGGGATTGTCTGCACCGCTGGGGTGATGGGGATCCGGCTCTCTAACGGCAATGCCGGTTTGGGGCGGCGTCGGTTCGGGCGCCACCTCGGGCAGGACCTCAGCCACGCCGGCGCCATCATGCTGAACTGTACCATTCGTGTGTAATGCGCCATTGCTGGGTGGCAAGGCGACTTTGACGTTTTTCGCCATCGAAAAACTCCTTTGTACTCAAGTAGGTTCCTCAATCAACTGTAAAGATACACCTTTACAGCCGCAGCATCGTTGCTGCTATACTTTGCTCTGCATGAAAACCGGCGTTTTCTATGCGGTTTTACGCAAAAGGCAAACTCCAATTTTCATCACAACCGTAGTGTAACCACTTCATTGTATACCTACATACCCAAGCGAAAAAGCAAGCGCCCCTACTAAATTGTGTTTTGCGTAAAGATGACCGGCACTTGCCAAGTGCCGGTCATCTTTGGACCACATTTCCCACTTGTTACCTACGTAGGCGCGGCGCTTGTTGTCCGGATGTGCGCAAAATCTTCGCGTAGCTGGTCAAGCTCAGCCGCTTCCACTGGCTGATCCCCATAGTGGACGCGCATATAGGCCGCGGTGAGGCGCACGAGTTGTTCGGCGTGGTCGGGAAAGGCGCGCTCTAATTGGGGTAAATATTCATCTGGTGGTTGGGCGAGGCGACGGGGATAACCGCGCCGGCTGGCGAGGCGGCAGACGTTCGCATAGATATTTTGCACTGAAATCGCGGCTAGCAGTCGCGGTCCCAACCCATGACGACGGAAGAGATCGGCGAGGGTGCGCAGGCGGTGTAGGGGATTCTCACCCCAAGCCAGCCCTTCATTGGCGGTTGCCTCTGCTTCCTCGCTGATCGTCCGTTGGCGTGTGCGTGCAAAGAGAATCCAGATCACCGTCAAGATCACCACGATTATGCCGGCAATCAGACAATAGCGCACGAACGCAAAGGTGCGCACCATCTCGCTTAACGTCATCGGGGTTGCAGATGGGTCGGGCAGCCCCAATTCCTGCTCAACGATTTTGGGCGGTTCAATGCCGGCCAAGAGCTGACGAATAACTTCGGATAGCCATTCCAGAAAAGGCAACATAAGCCAGAAAAGGAAAAAGAAGAGCCGCGCCAACACCCAGCCTAACGCATTCCAAAGGGGCGAAAACCATCCCAATACCGTGCGAATATTCTGGGGTGTGTAATAATCGGCTGCGCCTATAGTCGCTCCCATCATTAGGCCGACCATCGTCAGCAACTGCCCCAGCCGTGACCAGGGCAGGGCGGCGCCGGTGCTCTGTTGCGCACCCATTGCCTTATCATCCATGCGCGCCAGCGCCACGGCTATTAGTCCAAAGCCAAAGAAGCTCCAAAAATAGACCAGTGCGCTGCTTACCGGCTGGCGCGCTGCCAGGATGAGCAGCGTATTGCCGGCCAAGGTCAATAACATGCCCAGCCGAAAACTCAGCCCCACGCTAAAAAAGGTCAGCGAGCGGTCGGTGGCCAGCGCTACCCGGATCCAGAGAAAGAGATTCACCAGCAACACCAGCAGGATTGCGGCGCTACCCGATCCCTGGTTAAAGATGGCCCCAACCACCGCTCCAAGCCAGCGCAGATCCAAGAGTTGCAACGTGGGAAAGACAATGATGCGCACCGTCAAGAACGAGGCACCGATGACCAAAAGCAGCATCACAATGTCGCGTGCTGGCGACTCCAATTGCCACCGGTTGAGCAGGTCAGCCGCCAACAGATAGAGCACCAGTACGCCCCAACAGGCCAAAAGGACTACAGTAGGCGCACGCAGCAGCGCCGGTAAGCGCGCATCTTCCCCTTGTAGCCAGAGAAAGAGAGTCAACGCAAAGGGGATAAACCAGGCCACTTCCATGCCGGCCAGGGCCATAAAGAGCAAACGGTGACGACGATTAGTCAGTAACATAATGGGTTTGGTGGTTTGTGCAGATCACGCCGAGATTCCCTGCACCTGGATGGGCGCAATGAGATCATCGATCAGGTGCGGCAAATGGTAGACAGTGATATTGGCCAGAAATTGGCTGGGAGGCGCTTCGGCCAAGGTAAAGAGCACCAAGCGGCGACCCGCTGCGGCCAAATCCATCAACGCCGCCAGCAGATCCTCATGGGCAATCGCGGTGACGACAACCAATGTGGCGCCCCACGGCATCCGGGGCGCCTCCTCCAACAGCAGCGTCTCAATCGGCGTGGTGGCAAAGGGCGTCACCGCCGCCAACAGTTCCAAGATCCGAATGAGTTGGTTGGGATTGCGTCCTGGCAAGAGGCGGATGGGTTGATCCCCGCCGGGCAGTGCGCCATTGGCGATGATGCCCACCGGCAGCCGCTCTGCATTGGCCAGCGCGGCCAGGCTCCCGGCGACGCTAATGGTGCGCTCCTGCAATTCGGGGATATAGCCATGCCAGTGGCGGCGCATGGTGGTAACATTGAGAAAGATCTGAATCTGCTGCTCTTCGCTCGGCTCATAGACCCGGCTGAGCAACTGCTGCTGGCGCGCCGTTGCCTTCCAATGAACGCGGCGCTGGCTGTCACTGCTTTGCCATTCGCGGATGCCTACGGTGCGTAACGGGTCTTCAAAGAGGCTCTGGTGGGCGCGCTTCTCGCCAAAGGGACTTTTGCTGGGCAAGTGCAATTCGGCCACGCTATAGAGCCGCGGGTAGACGATCAGTCGTTGCACCTCGGGCAGACGGGCGTGGCAGTCAAAGAAGCCAAAGCCATCCCCGGTGCTCAGGTTGGCGGGACCAAAGTGGTGATAGCCCCGGTTGGTGCATTCGATCTGAAAGGTGCGGCTGATGCGCTGGAAGGCGCCCGGCATCCAGAAACTCTGGAATTCGGCTAAATTGGTGGCCGGATTGACGATCATCTCTTTGTGCGCCACCGGCAGGTCGGGCGGAAAGGTGTCGTAGACGCGCAGCCAGGTGAGCGGGAGTGGCTTCTGGTTGCGCACCTCCAGCGTCAGGTTGATCGTCTCCCCCTGGAAGGCGCGCACCTCGCTCAGCGTCCGTTCATAGCGCAGGCCATAGAGACTTAGGTTGCTCCATAGCCGGGCGCCACCGGAGATCAGCCAGAGCGCCACGCCCGCCGCGGTAAAAAAGCCATTATTCCCCGCCACGCCGGCCACGCTTAGGATGATCCCCAGCACGATCCAGGCATCGCTAAACTGGGTATCCTTGCTCGTGTCGATGTGATAGCGTTGGGGCCGGCCACGTAACTTGCCCCAAAGACTCTGGGCGGTTGACGGCGTCGAGGTTGATTGCATAAAGCTTCTTTCTGGTTGTTATATTAACCGCTTTTGCGCCGCACCAAGATCACGCGCGACTTAGAAAGCCGCTCCGGGATGTTGGCGATCCAGGCGTGAAAATTGGCGAATTCAACTTCCCGCCCTACCAGAAGCTCCAGCTTGCCAATCTTTTCGGGTAAGGGATAGTGCATGGTTTGGTTAATCCTTGCTATGAGCCTACGTGCTTTAAGGTTAGATAGCACGCCCTCGTTTTGCACAAAGGCGTTGAACTTCTTTCATGGCCTCCAGCCACTCGTAAATGCAATCCTGGCTTGCCTGAGTTGCCTCAGTATACCATATGAGGTTACAAACCGACGAGGTGGCGCGACACAACAGCGCATTGAGGTTGCCGCTGATTTGCTGCAGGAGGCAGAAAAATAACGAGCACTATACACAAAAGCTTGTCTACCAGCTTTCGCTTTCGCAACCCTACCCGCTACCCAATCCGTTCCCTCCCGAATGAGCTGTTTAATCCGCTGTTGTCTCCCACGGCTGCAATACCACCTTGGCCGATTGCCCCGTAAGCTGCAATTCCCATGCCTGTTGCACCGCGGTCATGGGGAAGCGGTGGCTAATGAGCTTGTCCAGTTGGGGGCCAAGGTGGCCGATCATGGCCATCATCGCCGGTGTGTCGCGCATGTTGTAGTGCCAGGAACCGCGCAGGGTCAGCCCTTTGCGGATCATGTCTGGGCTAATGCGTAGCGGCGTCTCATCGTTGCATTCGCCCACAAAGGCGACCTGCCCTTTGCGCCGTGTGGCATCAATACAGAGGCGATGGGCCGCCACCACACCGGAACAGTCAATGGCCTTGTCCACCCCCTTGCCCCTGGTGAGGTCGCGGATCTGCGCCAGCGCGTCGGGCGCCGTAGGGTCGATGACGGCGGCGGCGCCCAGTTCCCGCGCTAGTTGCGCCCGCCACGGGTTGCTCTCCACCCCAATCACCCGGGCGTGACGATAGACGCCGTTGATGACGCCGCCCAGCCCCACTGGCCCCAGCCCACTGATGAGCACCGTGTCCAGCGCGTTGACCTGCATGAGCTGCATCGCCCCAAAGGTGGGGCCTAGTCCACAGCAAGCCATCGCGGCGTGGTCGTAGCTGACACCGTCGGGGATAGGCACAAGTTGATAGTCAGGCTTGAGCAGATATTGGGCATAGGTGGCGCTGCCGTCGCGCGTACCATGCGTCGCGACAAAATCGCGCGCATCCTCACAGTGGATGTATTCGCCGGCCAGGCAGAGAGTGCAGCCGCCACAGGGATTCTGCGGCATAACGACCACCCGGTCGCCCACTTGCACCCGCCCCGGTTGGGCCACGGCCACCACCTCGCCGGCCGCCTCATGGCCCAGTTGCTCGACCGGGTGGCCAGCCTTGTATGCTTTGTATTCGGTGCACATCGGTGCAATCTGCACCTGAACGACGACCCAATCGGCCACGGGTGTCGGGTCGGGTACGTTGACAAGGGCGGCTTGATGCGCGCCGGTAATGATAACTTTTTGCATAGCTTCCTCACAAGAATGTGTTACATGTTGCGTATTGCGTGTACTCTTTGGGATAATGGTGCTGTTGCTGCAAGTTCTGGTTGGCGAGATGTGAATCTGGGAGATCGTAGGTGCGGTTTCCATACCGCACGTTCGTGATGCCCCCGATCTATGGGTTAGCGCACAGGTTGTCTGTTGTGCCGTTTGTTATTGGGCATACCGGATTTGTGCGGTATGGAAACCGCACCTACGAAATGGATATTATTGTGCACTCAAAACAAGCACGCTGTCGATGCTATCTGGCGCCGCGATTGGGCCTTGGATTTGTACACCTGTATTGGTGGTAATCAGAGGCAGCGGTGTTTGTCCAGGATCGCCGAGGAGGTGGGCGCGGCTGGCCTGGACGCCGCTCACTTCGATCTTGCCATCAGTGGGCCAGGCCAGGATATGCAAATAAACCTTGTCGCCCTTTTGCGTGCTGCGACACCAATCCAGCCCCTGGATCGGCCCCGGCTTTGTCCCGTAGATGGCCTCACCATTGACCCGCAGCCAGGCGCCCATTTCGTGTAGCCGATCGATGCTCGGCTGGGGGATGATCCCCTCAGCAGTGGGGCCCACATTGAGCAGATAGTTGCCCCCTTTGCTCACCACATCAACCAGTTTGTGCACCAGTTCGCTGGTCGATTTCCAGTTGTGGTCATTGACTTTGTACCCCCACGTGTCGTTGATGGTGGCAGGCGTCTCCCAGTCCAGATCATGGAGCAGGTGGGCGGGGATCTGGTTGTCACGCGCGCTGGCATAGTCACCCAGGGTGTTGCCCAGCCGGCCACAGACCAGACACTCAGGCTGTAACTCATGACAGAGTTCCAACAAGGAGCGGCTTTGGGCTTCAGTCATGCTCTTGGGCGTGTCAAACCAGATGAGACAGATCGGGCCATAGTTGGTGAGCAGTTGGCGCACGTGGGGCTTGACATAGTTGTCCACATAATCCTGGAAATCCTTCTGGTTTTCGTCAAAGTCCCAGTCGTTGCCATCGCCGTCGGGGTGATGCCAGTCCTGGGTCTGTGAGTAGTAGAAGCCCAAGCGCAGGCCCTGTTTTTGGCACTCGTCGGCTAACTCCGCAATCACATCGCGGCTAAAAGGGGTGGCCTTGGTGATAGTGTAGTCGCCCTCGTGGGCGTCAAAGAGACAGAAGCCGTCGTGATGTTTGGTGGTGATCACCATATACTGTTGGCCGGCTGCCTTGGCCAGGGCCACCCATGCGGCGGCGTTAAAGTGGATCGGGTTAAATTGCTTTGCCAATTGCTCGTACTCCTTGACAGGAATGCGGGCGCGCAACATAATCCACTCGCCCAGGCCCGGGATCTCTTGGCCCTGCCACACACCGGCTGGAATGGCGTAAAGCCCCCAATGGATAAAGAGGCCAAAGCGGGCGGCGCGCCACCAATCCAAACGCGGGTCGGTGTGGGCGCCGGGACGTTGCCCCCTGGCTTTGACAATTGCATCAGCTTGCATTGCTTCGGTCATGGTTGCTCCTTTTGGGTGATTGGGTGATTTGTGATTAGGTGATCGCTTTGCGGGCGCATAGCGCCATTGGTGATTAAGTCTTCGGTTTACTCAGGCGAGCGCTTGTTGAAATCACCCCATTACCAATCACCCAATTAGACTGGTTCCGCTATTTACATTTTCGCTGATTCGCGTTCTATGTGCAAATGGGCGTAAAATTGGGGTAGTCATTACCTATGGCGGCAACGCGATGGGGTGCGCCGCGGCTGCGGCGACCATTCAGGTGTTGCGTGAGGAAAAGCTGGTGGAGAACGCTGCGGCGCGCGGCCAACAGTTGCAGGATGGCCTGGCCGAAATTCAGAGCCGCTTCCCGGTGCTAGGCGATGTGCGCGGGCTGGGGCTGATGGTGGGGTGCGAATTTACCGATCCCGTGCGCCAAGAGCCCGACGCCGCCATCACCAAAAAGGTGATTGATCACATGCTCAAAGAGAGCAAAACCCTGATGCTCTCATGCGGTTCGTATAGCAATGTGATCCGCTGGATTCCACCATTGGTGGTCAGTGAGGCGCAGATCGATGCCGGATTAACTGCCTTTGAACGAGCAGTGGCCGCGGCGGTGTAAATCCTGCGAAAACTTGTTGAACTTGTTCCGTTGGCGTCGTCTCATTTGCGCAGTCGCTGGGCCATAATGCGCATGATGTGTAAGCCAAAGATGGGGTTTTCGTGGATAAGAAACAAGAAGCGTCGCTCATCGATTGGGATTAGTAAGCAGTCGGTCTTGGCAATGATGTCTGCACTGTGGGGAGAGCCATCGATAAGCGCCATCTCACCAAAGATCTCTCCTTGACCCAGCGTGCGGATACAGGCGCCGTCAAGCCAAACTTCGAGTTCACCGCTCTGAATTATGTACATATATTCACCTTGCTGGCCTTGTTTTAGGATTACAGCGCCGGCCTGGTGGTGATTACTCTGGATCTTATCTTTGATTAAGTTTAAAATATTCATGTGTCTATTACGTCACACTGGTTTAGGCTTTTGGACGCAACCACCCCGTAAGGCGTTGCCATACAGAGGGCTGTGGTGGCGGTAAGGTCTTTTCGACGGCAGTCAATGCCTCGGCAAATAAAGCGCCGGTAGCGAAGCGATCTTCAGGTCGTTTGGCAAGCGCCTTGAGGATCACGTTCTCCAACTCCTGGGGTATCCGTGCAAATTGGCTGGGCGGTGGCGGGTCAAGGTGTACGTGAGCATCTAGCACATCCTCGCGTGTTCCGTAGAATGGTTTGCGTCCGACGGCCATAAGGTACAGCACAATCCCCAGCGCGTAGAGATCTGTCCTCCCATCGATCTTTGTGTCCGTCTCGATCTGTTCCGGCGCGAGAAATGCGGGTGTGCCGTATACTCCTGCTTCATAATCAGTGCCATCTTTGATACGAATGACCGTCCCAAAATCGAATAACACAAGCCGACCTTTGTTAGAAAACATCAGGTTGGCCGGCTTAATGTCACGGTGTGCGTACCCATGATTGTGTAAGTACTCTAGCGCCAAGGCAATCTGGCGGGCAAGGTCAATCGCCTCTCCCAATGGTAACCGTTTTTTAGCGCTTAGATAGCGTTCAAAACTTTGACCCTCAAGCAACTCCATCGCGGTAAACATTCTGCCGTCGTCCATGCCAGTTTCGTAGACGCGCAGGATACCAGGATGGGAGAGGCGTGACAGAATGCGCCCCTCAAATTGAAAGCAAGCCAGCACCTGTGGCTGTGTCATCACTTCGGGTCTGAGCACCTTCAGCGCAACCAGCGTTGGACGGCTGTCATTGCTATCAGCACTGTTATCAGCTTTGCCATCAACAACGTTACTATCAACCGCGTCATGGCGGCGCGCGCGATAGACTATGCCGGCCGCGCCCTCACCTAGAATTGACTCGATTCGATAAGCGCCAAGCTGTGTAAGCGAACCCGTGGGATGCAGCTTATGAATGTTGGTGGTTTGCATAAATTAGCGATTTGAATGATACACTTTAAATTATTCAGATGATTGACTGACACATTGAATCTTGCTACCGCAAAGGGCGCGAAGATGCGCAAAGGGTACTCGAGTAGATTCTTCGCGTTGCTTTGCGATCTTCGCGGTAAAATAAGATTTGTCAGTCAACCAGATTATTCAGTTTGAAAGATAGATTTAATATTTAGTAAAGGGAAAGTCTCTGGATGGTAGGGCAATCGCGAACCTTAAAAAAGGTTCGCGATTGCCCTATCTGGATGGCACAAAGGCTGGACCGTCGGAATATATATTAGGATATGATCGATAGCGCGTCTCTTCATTAGATAGAGTGCCCAAAAAAAAGACACAGATCTTTGTGAATCATTTACAGTATGCGGTTAACATGCTATACTGCCGCGATAAAAAAGTGACGCAACACACAAAAAAACTAGCCTAGAGGAGCAAACTACCATGTCACACAACGCCTTCCCCGATCTACAACGTGATTTGAGCTTTCACCCCGTACAGAATACGCGACCGCGCGTCTTGACGGCGGCGCAGCTTGCGCAGTACAACGCCCAGGGCTATATCTGTCCGCTGGATGTCTTGATGCCGGCGGAGGTGGCGCAGCAGCGTGCTTATTTTGAGCAGTTGCTGGCCAAGACCCTGGCCAAAGGCTGGAACAGCTATTCGATCAATGGCTGGCAGACGCGCTGTCCCGGCATCTATGATCTGGTCAACCACCCGCGCGTGCTCGACTATGTGCAGGATCTATTGGGCGAGAATTTGATCTGTTGGGCTACCCACTACTTTGCCAAAATGCCCGGCGACGGCAAGCGAGTCAGTTGGCACCAGGACGCCTCTTATTGGCCCTTGACACCCAGCAAGACGGTGACGGTCTGGTTAGCGATTGATGATACGGATGTGGAAAATGGTGCGATGACGGTGATTCCCGGCTCGCATGTGCACGGCCAGCTTGACTTTGAGGAGAGCAGTGCCGAGGAGAACAATGTGCTTAACCAGAGTGTGCGCGACCCGTTGAGCTATGGCGGTGCCCCCGTGGCTTTTGCGATGAAGGCAGGGCAGATGTCGCTGCATTCCGATCTGCTACTGCATGGCTCTGAACCGAATCTCTCCCATCGCCGTCGCTGTGGCCTGACCATGCGCTTTGTCTCGCCCGAAGTGCGCGAACTCAGGGGCTGGCGGCGCAATGCCATCATTGCCCGCGGCAGCGACCCCAGTGGTCATTGGCCCCACAACCCACGGCCCGCCGAGGATAATATTCCGACCCCACAGGAAAAAATTTTTTAGGTGTAGCGCTTTGGGGCCCTTATCGACCACCCATGCCGGTGATGGTAATGCCCTCTATAAAATAGCGCTGGAAGGCCAAAAAGACGAGTAACACCGGCAGCATCACAATTAGGCTGGCTGCCATAAGCCAGTTCCATGCCGGTGAACCGCCAAAGGCAAACTCGTACTGGCGCAGACCGATTTGCAGAGTGTAAAGTCGCTCGCTTTGCAGGTAGATTAGAGGCCCCATAAAATCCTGCCAGGCGCCCTGAAAAGCAAAGATGGCAATTGCCGCCAAAGCCGGCTTGGAGAGCGGCAGGATAATGCTCCACCAGATGCGCAACTCTAGTGCGCCGTCGATTTTGGCCGCTTCGGTCAGCTCACCGGGAATGCCGCGCATAAATTGGCGCAGGAGAAAGATGTAGAAGGCATTTGCCGTAAACGCAGGGACCGTGAGCGGCAGGAAGGTATTCACCCAGACGGCAGAGCCTTGCAGCCCAAAGGCTGGCAACCGCGCAAAGAGAATAAATTGCGGGATCAAGGTGACAACACTGGGCAACATCATGGTCGCCAAGACCAACTTAAAGACAGTCTCACGCCCTGGCCAGCGCAACCGGGCAAAGGAATAGGCAACCATTGCCGACGAGAAGACGACACCGACTAGGCTAATCAACGTGATGATCACGGTGTTGATTGCCCAGCGGTTCCACATGCCAAAGCTAAAGGCATCAATATAGTTATACCAGGCAATCGGATCGGGAATCCAATGAAAGCCAAAGAGATCCTGCGGGGTTTTGAGGGAGGTCGAAAGCATCCAAAGCAGTGGGGTGAGCCAAAGAATGGCCAAGCCGGCCAGCGCCAGCCAGGCTAGCAAGCGTCCCAATGAGAAGCGCAGCGGCTTGCGTTGCGCTTGCGTCCCTGGCCGGTTCACCATCTCTCGCTGCTGCAGACCTGTCGTTTCCATGGTTGCCTACCCTTCGCTTTCGTAGTAAACCCAGCGGTTAGCCATACTTAACTGTACCAGGGTGATCACCAAGATAATGAGGAAGAGGATCCAGGCCAACGCCGAAGCATAGCCCATTTGAAAGCCAGCCGGTCCCACCCGCCCAAAGGCGCGGTTGTAGAGATAGAGTACATAGAAGAGCATCGACTGGCCTGGGCCACCGGTGGCTGCGTCGGCGCCGGAGATAATGTAGGCCGTGGTAAAGATCTGAAAGGTGCCGATAATGCTGGTCACGATTTCAAAGAAGATGGCCGGCGTCAGCAGCGGGAGGGTGATATAACGAATTTGATTCCAGCCATTGGCGCCGTCAATCTCCGCTGCCTCGTAAAATGAAGCCGGAATGCCCTTTAGTGCCGCGAGATAGATCAGGATGTTGCCGCCAATCCACCACATGCCCATAACCACCATGCCCGGCTTGGTCCAATCCGGATCGACAAACCAGCCCGGCCCGTGGATGCCCACCAAAGCCAGTCCCCGATTGAGCAGCCCATTCGGCGCCAGAATCCACATCCAGAGAAAAATGGCAGCAATGCCGGAGAGTACATTGGGAAAGTAGATAATCGAGCGGAAAAATTTCTCACCGGGCAGCTCAATGTTCAAGAGCAGGGCAATCCCCAGTGAGACGATCAACACCAAGGGTGTCTTAACCACCACCATCCAAAAGGTGTTGTAGAGCGCCTTCCAAAAAAAGTCATCTTGGGCAATCGCCTGATAATTTTGCCAGCCGGTCCAAACGGGCGTGGTGGTAATGTTATAGCGCGTAAAACCGGCATAGAGGGAGAAGAGCATGGGCCCAGCTGTGAAGATGATAAGACCAAACAACCAGGGCAGCGCAAAGAGCCAGCCATTGATCGCTTCGCGACGGGCCGGTGTCATCCAGGGGCGTTTGCGCTGGGGCAAAGGTTGGGTGGTAGTCATGGTCATTAGAAAATTTCTTTCTGGATGGTTACAAAAACTTGCCAGATAAGGCTCTTCGCGACAAAGTGTATTGGACAAGTGACTTGACCAGTAAGGTGGCGAGTCGCAGGTGGCGAGTCGCGAACCTGCCACCCGCGGGAGCTCTCTGGGCGCGCCACCATGCTCTGTTGCGATCCACTAACACGCGTAGAGCCCCAAATAATCAATGGACAACAATTAACCGTTAATTGTTGTCCATTGATTATTTGGGGCTCTGGCGAATTTTTCGGGTACAGGTGAAAAATTACTAATCATCTAATCACCAATCACCGGTGTATTTAGTAAAAAACGCCAGAGTCCAGTCCATTAGTTATTACTGTGCGTTCTGCGCCATCACCTCATCAATCGCTTGTTGGGTTTGTTCAGCCATCTGCTCGGGCGTCAATTCACCGGTCCAGACTTGTTCATAGCGGGTGTTCGCTTCTTGGGTAAAGTTGGGATACTCAGGCACGTAGGTGCTGCCCTGACTGTGTTCCATCACGGCCATAATGTCACCCCAATAAGGATCCGCCATAAGCACCGGACTGGTTGCCAATGTCTGAATGGTGGGAATGGCAAACGTGTCGCGCGTCCATGATTCCTGCGCTTCCTTGCTGGCCATGCACTTGATTACCGCCCATGCTGCATCTGCATTGGCTGCCCCATAAGGGATAGAGAGCGCAAAGCCGCCACTCCAATCGGCTTTCTCTTTTTTGTAGGGAATAAAGCTGACGCCCCAGTCCATGTTTTGTGTGCTGCCGTCAGCCGTAGTCACCCGCGGACGGTAGAAATTTAGCTGGGAAAGGTAGCCGGCCACATCAACGACCATGGGCGTGGCGCCGGACATAAAGATGTCATTGGGGGGCGATGCATAGCTGGCTGCATAATTCTGCAACGCCTGCCAACCACCGTAACGGTCAACCCAGCCTTTGATCCACTGGAGGGTTTCAATAAAGGCCGGATCGTTGTAGTTAGGTTTGCCGTCAACGACCTGTTGCCAGCCATTGGTGCGCGCCCAGAATTCTGCCCCGGCTTTCCAGAGAGGAAAGAAGCCAATCCGCGCATAGCTGCCGTCAGCGTTCTGGATGTCGAGCGCATCCGCGTAAGTTTCTAGGTCGTCCCAAGTTTCCGGTGGTTTTGCCGGATCCAGGCCCACATCGGCAAAGGCTTGTTTGTTCCAGAAGAGCACCCGTACATCTGTCTCAAAGGGAATGCCGTAGCTGTCCCCCTCGTAAAGCGTTTCCTGCCAGGTGAAAGGCCAGAAAACGGAGGTATCATATTGGTCGCGGTCAATGTAGGGCTGCAAGTCGGTGACAATCTGATCGTGCGCCCGTTGCGGCAGAACCGGACGATCTTCCACGATAATATCGGGCATGCCGGTACCGGCTGCCACTGCAGCAATGTTCGCTGTCCAAATATCGCCCCACGGCTTAAAGGTCTCGGTAATCTGGACATTGGGGAGCTGTTCCTGGCAAATGGCGACGATGCGGCGGATAGCGGTACGGCGTACGGGCGAACCCCAGAAGTGCCAGAGTTCCACATTCCCACTGACACCTGTTTGCTCGGCGCTGCCGGTGCTTTCACTACTGGCTGTGGGTCCGGCTACCCCGGCCGGCGCCTGTGGGATGGTACAGGCAGAGGCAGCAATGCTCATAAGTAAAAGGAGCAGTATGGCTACACGTATGGTCTTCATCGGCGGTTCCTTTCTTGAAATGCTTCTTGACGACATATACTCACGAGCAGCGTAGGAAGGCACCCGTTACCACTGTAAAAAGTGTTACTTCCCGGCGCTCGTTGGTATCAATCACCGTTCAAAGTGGGGAGCTTCAACGGGTGGGAAAGGGCAGGAATCTGTCCTAGCAGCTAGGAGATCTTTCGCTGCTTTCCAAAGCGCAACGGTGGAGGGAAATTTCATCATAAATGAATTTTATTGGAATGTCTAATGCTTGGTAAAATTGCTTTGGAATAGTGCCTACAGTAAGACAAAGGAAATAGATTATGAAATTATCAGGAAAAGTTGCACTGATCACCGGCGCAGGTAGCGGTATTGGCGCAGCTACCGCGCGTTTGATGACAGCGGCGGGGGCCAAGGTGGCTTGTGTGGGATTGCCGGCGACCGGCGTACAGGCGCTTGCCGCGGAACTCAACGCGGCGGGGCATACGGCCCTGGCGATTCCTGCGGATGTGGCCGACCGCGAACAGGTGGCTGCCGCCGTGGCGCAAACGGTTGCCCACTTTGGCCGGCTAGATCTGCTGGTGGCCAACGCCGGCATCCAGCTCCATCGTGAGGATGTTAACCTGCATGAGCTGCCCGAAGGAGTTTGGGATCGCACCCACAATGTGAACTACCGTGGCGTTTTTCTCACCTGCAAATATGGTCTGGCGCAGATGGTAAAGCAGGGCGAGGGTGGCGCAATTGTCATTGTGGCTTCGGTGACGGCGCTCAATGGCCGCTCTGTGAATCCAGCCTATATGAGTGGCAAACATGGGTTGCTCGGCTTAAATCGCTACATCGCCGTTCACTATGCCCAACATGGCATCCGCTGTAACGCGGTCTCGCCCGGTGCATTGGAGCAGACCCCCAATCATGATCGACACCCCGACCCCAGCGGGCGTGAGGCCATGATCCAGGCGCGCTCACCCCTTGGCCGCTTGGGCCGGCCAGAGGAGATCGCTCCCTTGATCACCTTTCTCTGTACCGACGACGCCAGCTATGCCACCGGCGCCAATTTTGTGGTCGATGGCGGCTTGAGTGTTGCGTAACCCGCAACTCGGCTCCCAAAAGGGTGCGTACCACATTTGGGGGCTTACTCTGGTTAATGAATTTTAGTTACTCGACCAGTCCCCCAAAATGGGACGCACCCCTCCCAAAAAGTCACTTTGACAGCTGGGCAGACCCGTGTTTATAATCAGATAGATCCCTGATGATGGGAACATACAAAGTTATCAGTGCTCAGTTATCAGTGGGCAGTGACCTGTTTACAGACGACTGATAACTGAGCACTGATAACTGATAATTGAGCACTGATAACTGAACACTGGTAAACACCATTTGCATGTTGGTTTTGCCGCTACTGTTTAAAAGTTTTCGATACATTGAGGAGGAGAAAGGTCATGTCAACTGCATTTTCGCGTCGTCGTTTTCTGCAGGCCACCGGTGTCGGGTTGAGCCTGCCCTTTTTGTCACAGGTGTTAACGGCGTGCCAGGCCATCGGTCCCGCCGGCAGCAGCCAGCCAGTTACGGAAATCATTTGGTCACGCGGTGATGATCTGCGCACCCAGGATCCACAACTGATTGGCGGGCGCATGGAAGGTGAAATCAACCGCTGTATCTATGACCAACTTTTTGATGTTGGGCCGGATGGCGCCCAGATCCCCTGGCTAGGCACCGAGTGGAGCAGTAACGCGGAAGGCACCGTCTGGACCGCTAAGATGCACGAGGGCGCCAAGTTCCATGATGGCTCGCCGGTGACCTCTGCGGATGTCAAGTTCACTTACGAACGGCTGTTAGCCAACCCAGACTTTCAACATACGACAGCCTTCAAAGATCTGCTTGCCAGCGTCGACGCGCCTGATGCAGCCACCGTGGTCTTCAATTGCTCCAAGCCAGCGCCGTTGTTTAACCTGCTCATGGGCGAACATATCCTCTCCAAGAAGGCCGCCGAAGAGTTTGGTGAGAATTTCTGGGAGAAGGCCATCGGTAGCGGTCCCTATCGTCATCTGGAATATGTCAAGGGCGAATATTGGCTGGGCGAGCGCTATGACGACTATTGGATGCCAGACCTGGCCAAGGTGCAACGGCTGCGCTATCGCCCCATTAGCGAAGAGGCCACCCGTGTCGCCGCGCTGCGCTCCGGGGAGGTGGACATCATTGCCAATGTGAGCGGTGAACTGGCCGAAGAGTTGAGCCAGGATGAAAATATTGCCATCTTCCGTCGTCCTTCGCTCGACCATCTCTACCTGCTGACCCAAAACAATCGCCCACCCTTTGACAATCCCGATGCACGCTGGGCGGTCAACTATGCCATTGATCGCGAGGCGTTGGTCAAGAACATTGTCAAGGCCGGTCAGATCATTGGCGGTCACATCCCAGAAGGGACGGTCGGCTATGATGGCAGTCTGGCGCCGGTGCCCTATGACCCTGATGAGGCGCGGCGGCTGCTGGATAAGGCCGGTGTCAAGCCCGGCACCAAGATTGAAGTCAAGGCCCATCCCTTCTGGTTTGCGAAGGGCAAGGAGTTAATGGAATATGTGGCCGGTGCGTTACAGGAGATTGGCTTTGAAGTAGACCTGCAATTCCTGGAGCCGGGCGCCTACACAGAAGCGCGCAAGTCGGGCAGCTATGACCTGGCCCTCCAACAGGGTGGCAAAGCCAACAACCCCTGCAATCAATATAAAATCTTCTACATCACCGACACCTATGGCTCTGGTTTCGGCCCCATGCACTCGGATTTCCAGCAGAAGATCGACCAAGTCTGCGTCGAGGTGGATCCGGTCAAGGCGGATGACCTCTACAAGGCGATTCAAAAACAGATTTATGACGAGGCCGTAGAGATCCAACTCTATCGCCAGGAGAACATCTGGGCCGTGCGCAAGCGCATCACCGGCTTTGAAGCCTATTCGCCCGATTCGACCCGGCCCTGGAATGGGGTGGGGGTGAGTGGGTAGAACAGTAATCAGTGATCAGTTTTCAGTAGACAGTCTGTCAGTCAGTGATCACTGATTACTGATTACTGGCAACTGTCCACTGACTCACTGGCTGATTCAAAGGACGACAACTATGGGTGCATATATTCGACGTCGCTTATTCCAATCGGTGATTGTGGTCTGGGGCGTCTCGGTATTGGTTTTTTTCCTGTTGCGGTTGGCGCCGGGGGATCCGGTCACGTTGCTTTTGGTCGAGAGCGCCTCGCCGGAGCAGATCGCGGAGGCGCGCGCCAAGTGGGGCTTAGACAAGCCGATTCCAGTCCAATATGGGGTTTTTCTGAGCCATGCACTGCGGGGTGACCTGGGCAATTCTCTCTTCTTTCAGCAGCCTGCGATTAAGGTGTTAATGGAACGGATGCCGGCGACGCTCCAGCTTTCGGCCGCGGCGTTGCTCTTCTCGCTCTCGGTAGCCATTCCCGTAGGTATGTTGTCGGCGCTTAAGCGCGACACCTTTTGGGACTATCTGGGCACAGGTCTGGCGATGGTGGGGCAGGCAATCCCCCCTTATTGGCTCGGCATTATGTTGATCCTGGTCTTTTCGGTGGCGTTGGGTTGGTTTCCCACCTCGGGCCGTGGCTCGCTGCGCCATCTGGTGCTGCCGGCGATTACCCTAGGTTCTGTCTTGATGGCGTTGGTCACGCGGCTGGTGCGCTCCGGCATGTTGGACGTGCTGAGCGAGGATTATGTGCGCACGGCGCGGGCAAAAGGGTTGCGTGAACGCACCGTCATTGCTCGCCATGCCCTGCGCAACATCCTCATTCCCTTGGTCACCGTCATCGGCTTACAACTAGGGGCGCTCTTTGGCGGCGCGGTGATTACCGAAAGCATCTTTGCCTGGCCTGGGGTGGGACGACTGGCCCTCCAATCGATCAATGCGCGCGACTATCCGATGGTGCAGGCGTCGGTGCTGGTCATTTCTGTGGTCTATGTCTTTTTAAACCTGGCGGTGGACATTGTGTATGTCTATTTAGACCCGCGTATTCGTTACGATAACAACGCTTCTTAATTGATATGACGAAACAACTTGCTCTCTCACCTGCCCAAGGCGCTGACGCGCTACCTGACCAAAAGCGACCAGCGACCTTGTGGCGGCGTTTTTTGCGCAGCCGGCGCGCCGTGGTCGGCAGCGCCTTTTTATTGTTGATCTGCCTAATTGCACTCCTGTCGCCTCTTCTTGCCCCCTACCCTGCCAGTCAACAGAACGCGGCGCGCGTCCAGTTGCCGCCCTTTTCGACCTCGGAGCAGCATACCTTTCATATCCTGGGCACAGACGCGCTTGGCCGAGACCTGCTCTCGCGCATGATGGTGGGCGGGCGCGTTTCACTCCTGGTCGGCATTACGGTGGTCATGGTCGCCGGCCTGATTGGCGTGCCGATGGGGCTGCTGAGCGGCTACTTTGGTAAAAGCGTGGACACCCTCATCATGCGGCTGGTTGATATCCAGTTAGCCGTGCCCTTTATTCTCCTGGCGATTGCGATCATGGCGATTTTGGGCACAGGGTTATGGAATGTGATCTTCGTCTTAGGCGTCAGCAGTTGGGTGGGCTATGCGCGGATTGTGCGCGGCACAGTGCTCAGTCTGCGTGAGCAACCCTTTATCGAGGCGGCCAACTGCATTGGCCTTTCCCGCAGCCGTCTTATCGTGCGCCATCTCCTGCCCAATGTCTGGACGCCAGTCATCGTCCTGGCGACCCAAGGTGTGGGCGGCGCGATTCTGGCTGAATCCTCTTTGACCTTTTTAGGCTTGGGCATCTCTCCCCTCATTCCAACCTGGGGCGCAATGGTGGCCGACGGACGCAACTATTTGACCACCGCCTGGTGGATCTCGACCTTCCCTGGTCTCTTATTGACCGCCACCGTACTCGCCATCTACTTTTTGGGTGATGGCCTGCGTGACGTACTTGACCCCCGGCTGCGGCTTTAGTACACTGTAAATCGGCTAGGTGATTGGTGATTGGTGACTGGTAACGGGTGATTGGTGATTGGTGATTGAGCGGGGGCCCTTGGGGCGCGAAATCACCCAATCACCAATAGCGCTATGCGCCCGCAAAGCGATCACCCAATCACTAATCACCCAATTACATACTATTCCAAAACAATAACGTAACACCTTGAAGACTAAGGAGAAGCATTCATGGCTGACCAAGCTATGCGCCTATACATTGGCACCTATACCCGCAGCTTGCCCCATGTGGCGGCCAAGAGCGAGGGCATCTATCTGGCAGAGATGGATCCGGCGAGCGGCGCCTTGGCCATTATTGGGAAGACGACAGATGTCAGTAATCCTTCTTTTCTGGCCTTGCATCCCAGTGGCAATTATCTCTACGCCGTCAACGAAGTGGGCGATTTTGGTGGACAGTCGAGCGGGGCTGTAAGCGCCTTTGCCATTGATCGCGCCAGCGGCGCCCTTACCTTTCTGAATCAGGAGCCGACGAATGGCGCGGCGCCCTGTCATTTGGTCGTGGATGCCACTGGCCACTATCTCTTGACTGCCAACTATTCCGGTGGTAGCGTTGCGGTGCACCCCATCGGCAGTGACGGCGCGCTCGGAGCTATGAGTGACTTTGTGCAACATGTTGGTACGAGCGTCAATCCCCAACGTCAGCAGGAGCCCCATGCCCACTCTTTCACCCTTGCGCCTGACAATCGCTTTGCCTATGCCTGCGATCTGGGCTTGGACAAGGTGTTGATCTACAGCCTGGATTTGGCTGCGGGTAAACTAAGTCCTGCACCGCAGCCCTGGGTGCGTGTCCATCCCGGCGCAGGGCCGCGCCACTTTGATTTCCATCCCAGTGGGAACTATGGGTATGTGATCAACGAAATCGATTCGACCGTGACCGTCTTTCGCTTTGAGGTGGGGTCAGGGCGGCTGACGGAGATTCAGAGCCTCTCCACCCTGCCGGCTGATTTTGCTGGACGCAGCCACTGTGCCGACATCCATGTCCATCCATCAGGTAACTTTGTCTATGGCTCGAATCGCGGCCACGACAGCATTGCCATCTTCACGGTGGATCCGGCGACTGGCATGTTGACTGCGGCTGGCCATGAATCAACCCAAGGCAAAGTGCCGCGCAACTTTGCCATCGACCCCAGCGGAACCTTCCTGCTGGCCGCCAATCAGAACACCGACAATGTGGTTGTCTTCCACATTGATCAACAGACCGGCGCCCTCACCCCCACAGGCCACAGCCTGGAAGCGCCGACACCGGTCTGCTTGCGGTTTGTGTGAGATGACCGGATAAGATGACCGGATGACAAGATGACCGGATGAGGCTTTGAATAAACTTGTCATTTGTTGGCTCTGTGGCGCCCACAACCGCCAACTAAAGACTCTATTGTCATCCGGTCATCTTGTCGCCTTACAAAATAATCTTCGCCACCCAGCCTGAACTGGCGTCACAGTAGATGAGATCTTGGCCAAAGATCGAGAGACCGTGGGGTTCCGGGTGGGGCTCCGGCACGTCAATGCGGTCTAGTTCATGGCCGTCGTTGACATCCAGCTTGACAATGAGACGGTCCGCTGTGTGGACGATCCAAACCCCGTCGGCCACCCGCACCACGCCATGCGCCCGTTTGTAGGGCAGCGGGATCACGTGTTGGATGCTCCAGTCGCTAATGCGCATTTTGGTCAAGGTCTGATCTTTCAGGGTGGTGACCCAGATCATGCCCGGCTCGTAGCGGTCGATCTCCAGACCGTGGGTGCCGCCGCCGCCAGGCAGCGGATAGCGGTTCAGCGTGGCGCCTGTGGCTGCGTCTACCTGGAGAATTTCACCGGTATGGGCGCCGGCGTCATGGGGGCGGGCCGGCCGCCAGAGCGAAGCATCGCCATTGGCGGCCATCCAGAGCGCGCCGCCATCCCAACTCAGGCCGCTCGTGTTGGAACATTCGCTGGGGATATCGCGGATGAATTTGGGAACGCCATAGTAGTCAATCGGCTCATCCACCTTGACCAACGCCACCCGATCGGTAATCTGGTCGACGATCCACAGACCGTCATCCGTAATCTGTAAGCCATTTGGCACAGAGTAGGGCGCACGGAATAGATTTTCAATTGTTCTACCCATCTTGGTTTTCTCCTTAGATTTGCTTTGGTAAGTTTGCTTCAATCAGTTTGCTTCAATTGATAAAGCTGTTCATAGTGATCTGGTCCCACAACGCGTGAGATCAGAAGCTGCGTTCCCACAAAGAACTGTGTTGGCGCAGACAGAGGGATCACAAAATCGGTTGGCGGCGGCTCGATTCCTTCCAGCACAGTCACCAATTCGCCTGACCAAGAGGAAGGGTAGTGCGCAGTCAGCGCGAGAGCGCGTAACTGATTTGCGACTTCTTCTGTTAATGCTTGCAATGAGTCATTGCGTTGCAGACGGCATTTCAAGATATGGTTGTGGCGAAAGTTGGAATAGAGCGGGGTCATGTCGCTGCCCATCACCGAGATCGGCAGGAAGGTTGCAATGGCGGGTTGGAGTCGTTCTTGTAGCATCTCCACTTTTTTTAGGTCCGAACAAGTAAAGCGTTGCAGGGTCACATGCAGTGGCGCGGTGATGCGACCGCCGTATTGCTCTTGTAACGCGCACTGCCAGGCTGGTGTCGCGCCTGTGTTGTCATCAGGCATTAGCAGCACAAAAATATCGCCCGGCGCCGCTGCACGAAACTTGCCCATCATGCCGGCACGCTAACGCCCAGTTCGTTGGCGACTGCAACAATCGGCGCCCAGGTGCTTTCTTCAATGAAAAGCCCTTCGGCTGCGCGCCGCTGTCTGGTCTCCTCTTCAATTTCGCCGGGGATGTAGATCTTCTCGACATCGGGCATGGTGGGCGATGATTTGACCCAGTCAATAAGCCGCTGCACCTCGCGTTTATACTCATCCACATCGATAAAGCTCTCGATCTTGATGGCTAGGGTCAGGTAACCGCTGCCGCCGCGCGTCGGCGCCTCTGTGCTGCAACCGGCCCAGGAAAGGCCGCCGGCAATGGCATCGATCATCATGCCCAAGCCGTAACCTTTGTGGCCCAACGGACCACCCAACGGCAACATGGCCGCGCCGCCGTTGCGAAAAATGACCGGGTCGGTGACGGTGTTGCCTGCTAGGTCGACCAACCAGCCCTCTGGCACTTGCTTGCCCCGCGACCGCGCCACATCCACCTTGCCGCCGGCCGCCATACTCGTTGTAATGTCAAGCATCATGGGCGGTCCGCTAAGGGTGGGGACACTGATTGCAATCGGGTTGGGGGGCAGTCGCCGTCCGGTGCCGCCAAAGGGGGCGGTGAAGCGGGAGCCGCCATTGAGCATGATTAGCCCGATGCAATCCTGGGCGGCGGCTACTACGGGAAAGGCGCCTAACCGACCAATGTGGCTGGTGTGATGGACGGCGACGGCGCCCAATGTATGCTCCTTGGCCCGATCCACCGCCCATTGCATCGCGTCATAGGCCAGGACAATGCCAAAGCTGCGATTCGCGTCAACGGTCAAGGCGGCCGGCGTTTCACGGACAATGCGCTGGTTGCCCACGGGCTGAATGTCCCCCTTGAGCAAGCTGCGCACGTAGCCGGCCATGCGGATAATGCCATGGGAATCGTGGCCAACCAGATTCGCCTCGACCAGATGGCCAATCGCGACCTGCGCCTGATCGGCCGGCACGCCAGCCGCAACAAAAAGGCGCGCCCCAAAATCGTGCAACGCTGTGTGAGAGATGAGTGGCATGGTTGCCTCCCCGGAAATCTATGTGAGCATTCTATCGACTTTGTGTGCTGTGCGTTCGCCAGTATACAACCAATGGCCAGGCTCGTCAATTGCCCAAAAAGTTTGCATCTGGGGCGGTTACCTATTCTGAATGTGGCTGTACAAGTCGCTCCTGTAAACGTGTCAATGTTTGAGGTGCAACCCCAGCCTGCAAGAGATAGGCGTTGACATCGCCATAGCGAGTGGCAATATGATCTAGCGTCGCCAATATACGCTCCGGCGGTGCGCTTGGTTTGGGCGGTAATTGGGCCAGCCGGGCGGGATCCCCCGCGGCCGCGGCCACCAATTGATGGTAAAGGGGCCACAGCCGTTCCTCGCTGGCAGCATAGTCGGCGGCGATGATGGGCGCAGGCACCTTGGCCAGCGCCAACAAGAGGGCGGCGATCAGCCCCGCTCTGTCCTTGCCGGCATGGCAGTGGATGACGGTGGCGCCTTGATTCAACCCCGCAATCTGCTCCACAATCGCGGCGACCTGGGGCATACAGTGATCCAGCATCAGACAATACTCCGCCGTCAAGTCATGGGCCTGGGCAAAGATCGCCGGGTCGAGCTGGCTGCGGTCCACAAAGGGGAGGTTGTAGTAGACGGGCAATGAGCCGCCGCCTGTGGGCTGGGGCAATGTATAGGGCTCTTGGGCTACCTCATCGGGTGAGCGCAGATCGATGATCGCGCGCACGCCGTAGCCGATGATCGCCTGCACACCGGCAGGTGTAAGTCGGGCGAGAATATCCGAGCGCACAACCACGCCGGTGTGCGTCTGCCCGCCGCCCGCCGTGGGCAGACCGCCCAAATCTCGCGTGTTATAACAGGCATCCCAAGTAAGCTGTGCTGTAGTCGTGCTCATGGCTGTTCCTCCGCCTCTTCTGCTGCTTGCGTTTGTGCGGGTATAGTGCGGCGATAGAGACCCTGTGCGCGCTGCATGAGCCCTTCACCGATCAACTCACGGCGCAGGGCGGCCACATCCTCGTGAAATTCCAGAAGCACTTGATTGACTTCATGTTCGGTATATGCGCGTTCCGGCTCAAACTCCTGCACAATCACATCCAGGATGATCTGCCGCTTCTTGAGTTGCGCCGGGATCTCTTTGAGGCGGCCGTGGCTAAAGAAGGTGGCAATGACCTTGGCGCGGTAGGCATCGGTCTTGATGGTGGCGGGCAGTTCCGGCTGGAGTAGGGTGACGATGTCACCCAGCGTTTTCTGCAGCAACTCACTGCGCAGCGAATAGACCTGATAATACTGTGCCTTTTCCGCGTGCAGCAGACCAACGTTGGCTAACTGACTCAGATGGTGCGAGATCGTGGCCGGCTTGAGCTTAAGAATAGCAGCCAATTCCTCGCCGTGGCGTGGCTTCATGCGGATCAAGTTCACAATGAGCAGCCGCGTGGGGTGGCCCAGTGCTTTAAAAAGTTGGGCACGGCTCTCTAGATTTTCTTCGGCGGCGCTCTTGATCTTTAATTTTTTTATGACCATGGCGTGTTCCCTGTGATTCGCGTATAATTCACCTGAAAGATCTGGCGCATCGCCTTGATAACCTCTAGCTTGATCTGCTCCTTGATCAACGCCTCGCGATCCTGGATCGCCTGGGCGACTTCCGCTTTGCGTATCGTATCTTCCAGAAAGCGGCCCGTCACCAGACCAAAGACATCGGCAAGCTGTTCAATCTCCGACCGTGGTTGCATCATTTTGCTCCTTGCTTGGTTTTAGTTACTGGAGTCTGGCGTTTTTTATGGGTTACACTGGTGATTGGTGATTAGTTGCTCGCTTGCGGGCGCTATGCGCCATTGGTAATTTTTCACCTGTAGCCTCCAGATTCGCCAGAGTCCAGTTAGTTATTATTTTGTAGATTATCTAATCGAATTGTACATTTTGAATATAAATTTGTCAAATTATAATATTTGTTTTGATTAGATATATTTTGAAACAGAATTTGCTCGGATTCTGCGATTGTTTTGACTCGCCCGTAATCCACAATGCACCAAAATAGCGCCCTGAAAACCGCACCTGACTAGACGCTCGTGGCGGCAAGTGCTATACTTACTTATCGTCATATAGTAAGGCTCATCTAGGTCTGTGGGTGCAATCGCTTCATCTCTTTTGTATTGGTGCGGTTTCACCTCTTCGCCCCGATGAGCGCTACATTCATCCAATCCGATGCGGTGCGTGCCGCCTGCTTCGGCCATTGATTTGGAGTGTTACCATGCTTAAGCGTGATAAGTTGATGATCCCCGGCCCGGTTGATGTCTTTGATGAAACGTTGGAAGCACTCGGCCAAAAGGTGCGCTCCAACTTCACTGAGGATTGGCGACCGATTCAAGAGGAAACTGTCATCTATCTCAAACAGGTCTTTCAGACGGAAAATGATCTCTTTATCCTGACCTCGGCTGGTTCGGGTGCAGTAGAGACCGGTGTCGCCAGCCTCTTTTGCCGCGGCGAAAAGGTGGCGGCCATTAACAACGGCCCCTTTGCCCTGCGCGCGATTGAGATTTTGCGCGCCTATGACTGCGAAGTGATCAACATTGAAAATGATTGGGGGCGGGCTGCGGATCTGAATCAGGTCGCAGCCGCCCTGGACGCCAACCCTGATGTGGCTGGCCTAGTGGTGGTGGCCAATGAGACGGGCACAGGTGTGCGCAATCCCGCCAAAGAGCTGGCTGAACTGGTCCATGCCCGCGATCTGCCGATCCTGGTCGATGCCATCTCCGGTATGGGCGGCTATGATCTGCCGGTGGACAAGTGGGGGCTGGACATTCTTTGTACTTCCTCCAACAAGGCGTTAGAGACCCCGCCAGGGCTGGGCTTTATCTCGGTCAGTGAGCGGGCATGGTCGGTTGTGGATGCCAAAGCGGCTCAGGGCGGGCGTGGCTGGTATTACAACCTTTCTAACTGGAAGCACTATCGCGGCCAGGGACGCTATGCGCCGACCACCATGGCCACGAGCATGATCGTGGGGTTGCATGCCAGCCTCAAACGCATCATCGAAGTGGAGACGCTGCCAGGCCATTGGGCGCGCTATGCCTGGGCGCAGAAGGCCGTGCGCACTGGTCTGCGCAACATTGGCTTTGAGATGTTAGCTCCTGACGAGGTCGCTTCCTTTACCGTCTCTGCCGTCTGCAAACATCCGAGCATGGAGCATGAACAGGAAGTGCGCGACTATCTGGCCGCTCAGCATGGTTTCACTGTCTCCGGCACCTGGGGCAAGACCATGGGCCAGGCCTTCCGCGTCAGCCATATGGGACGCTCCAGCACCAGTGAGTACCTGATTCCCTTCCTGCTGGGCATCGAAGAGTTCCTACGCAAGGAGAAAGGAGTGGCTGTCCCTCTCGGCGCGAGCCTGGTGGGGGTGGAACAGCCGGGCTATTAGTATCATTTCATTTGATTTGCTTCGCGAAAGCGCCGATCTGTGCTACAATGGCACCATTCTGTCCTTATTTTGTTTGAGGAATTTCTATGCTGGCGGAATTGCGCATTCGCAACTTTGCAATTATCGATGACCTACATCTGCTCTTTGGTCCGGGCTTAAATATCTTGACCGGTGAGACCGGCGCCGGCAAATCAATTATTATCGATGCGCTGGGCATGTTGCTGGGCGACCGGGCCACGGCGGAATGGGTGCGCGCCGGCGCTGAGCTGGCCGAAATCGAAGCCCTTTTTCAGCTGGATGAGGGTGATGTGCTGACCGAGTTGCGCCCCTTGTTAGAGGAAAATGGCGTCGATGACCCGGACAATCCCTGCTGGGTCGGGTTGAGCCGCGAGGTGCGCCGCAGTGGCCGCAACATCTGCCGCATCAATGGCCGCATGGTTAACTTGCAACTGTTGAGCGAGGTGGCCGGGCATCTAGTCGATGTGCATGGCCAAGGCGAGCATCTCAACCTGCTGCGCCCGCGCACCCATGTTCACCTCATTGATCGTTACGCCAATCTGTTGCCGGTGCGACGCGAAATTGGCGGACAGGTGAGCCAACTGCGCAAGGTCCGAGAGGAACTTCATCGCCTGCGCCAGGATCAGCGCACCATTGCCCAACGCATCGATCTGCTCAGCTTTCAGGCCGAAGAGATCTTTGCCGCCAATCTCAAGCCGGGCGAAGATGCCGAGTTGGAAGGGGAGCGGCGGCGGTTGGGCAATGCCGAAGCGCTGATGAAGCTGGCGCAGACGGCCCAGGCTATTCTCAGCGAAGGAGAGAGCGAAATGCCCAGCGCGGTCGATCTGGTGAGCGAGGCGGTGGGACGCTTGGAGAAGCTGGCGCGCATTGACCCCGACATGAATCCGCTGGCCGATGAAGGGCAGGCACTCTTGGAGCAGCTTGCCGACCTGGCGCGCAGCCTGCAAGATTATGCTGACGAGTTGGAATTTAACCCCGACCGCCTGCAAGAGGTGGAAGAGCGGCTGGATCTGATCAGTGGCCTGAAGCGTAAATATGGCGATACAATTGAGCAGATCAACGCCTTTGGCCAGCGCGCCCAAAGTGAGCTGGATGACTTGGGTAATTGGGAAGTGAAGACCGCCGACCTGGAGCGGCAGGAAGAGAAGCTGCTGCGCGCGATTGGTCAAAGCGCCGCCGCCCTGAGCGCTCAGCGTCAGCAGGCCGGCGCACAGATGGCGCGTCAGGTCGAACGAGAGTTGGCCGACCTACGTATGGAGCGGGCGCGCTTTGCTGTGGCTGTAGAGCAGCGTGAACAGCGTGATGGCGCCTTTCTGCCCGATGGCCGGCGCGTCGCCTTTGACAGCACGGGTGTCGACCAGGTGGAATTCATGATGAGCGCCAACCCCGGTGAGCCGCTCAAGCCGATGGCCAAGGTGGCCTCGGGCGGTGAAACGGCGCGGCTTATGTTGGCGCTCAAAAGTGTGCTCACCCACGCCGACGCCACCCCCACCCTCATCTTTGACGAGATCGACCAGGGGATTGGTGGCCGGGTCGGCGGCGTGGTGGGCCAGAAGCTGTGGATGTTGACGGGTAACTACCGACTCAATGGCGCCGCCAACGAGACTGTGGCGCACCAGGTGCTCTGTATCACCCATTTGCCCCAATTGGCCGCCTTTGGTGACCAACATTTTACCGTCAACAAAGCGATCACGACCCTCAACGGCGAGGAGCGCACCAGCACGGTTGTGCGCCAACTGGATGAAGTCGCCCGTGTGGAAGAGCTGATGCAGATGTTGGGCGCCGAGAGCGAAGCTGGTCGGCGCTCGGTGGAGGAGATGCTGGGCGATGTCCGCAAAGTGAAAGGGCACTCACGAAAACGATCCAAATGACCCGTACCCTGTTACGCATCATCAATCTTAGTTTGATCCTCCTGGGGCTGGTTAGCGCGCTGGCCGGCAATGTGCTCAGCGCGCTGGCCCAAGCAACGCCGCCGGCAGGAACGCCAATGGTCTATGTCCTGGCCTATCAAGGCGTGGTCACACCGGTCTTGGATAAGTACATTGCGGATAATATCGGCGCGGCTACGCGGGATGGCGCGGTCGCCATCATTCTGCAACTGGACACACCGGGCGGCAGCATAGATATTACCAATGGAATTACCCAAAAAATGTTGGCTTCGCCAGTGCCGATCGTCGTCTATGTCGCGCCATCGGGCGCGCGTGCGGGCAGCGCCGGCACCTTTATTACCCTGGCCGGTCATGCTGCGGCCATGGCGCCAGGGAGCAGCATCGGCGCTGCCAGCCCGGTGGATGCCAGCGGGGGCGATATTGGTGAGACGATGCAGGCCAAGGTTAAAAACATTCTCAGCGCTGATATTGAAAACCTGACCCAACGGCGTGGCGAAAAAGCCACCAAGTGGGCAATTGCCGCGGTGCAAGAGGCCGCCGCCGCCACCGCGGATCAGGCGTTGGAACTGGGCGTGATTGACTTTATTGCCACTGACGTGCCTGATCTGCTCCGGCAATTGGATGGCTTTACGGTAACGGTACAGGGGCAGCCGCGCACCTTGTCCACCGGCGATGCCTTTATTGTCGCGCGCGACCTAAATCCGCTGCAACAGTTTCTCAACCTGATCGCCAACCCGACCGTTGCCGCGCTCTTGCTCACCCTTGGCACAGCTGGCCTGCTGGCCGAGGTTTGGAATCCGGGTACCTGGATTCCCGGCGTCACTGGCGCAGCCTGTCTGTTACTGGGGCTCTATGCACTGGGGCAGCTTGAGGCCAACTTTGCCGGCTTGGGCTTAATGGCGCTGGCGATTGGGCTCTTTGTGGCCGAAGCCTTTACCCCCACCTTTGGCGCGCTGACGATTGCCGGCGCGGTCGCCTTTGTACTGGGCGCGGTGCTGCTCTTTGACGCGCCTGGCATTGAGACGCCCTGGTTTACGATTATTGGCCTGGCGATCTTTATGGCCCTCTTTACCTTCTTTGCTGGCGCCAAGGGGCTGGCCGCCCAACGCAAACCGACCATGACCGGCAGCGAGGGGCTAATCGGCCAGCGCGCTCGCGTTAAAGAGCCCTTTGCCCACGACACCACCGGCAGCGTCTTTGTCGCCGGTGAATGGTGGAATGCACGGCTGGAGGCCCCCGGCGCAGTGCAGCCCGGTGAGGATGTGCTTATCACGGGGCGGCAGGGCTATACGCTGCTGGTGAAGCGGGTGGAGGGTGGCGAAGTGGCGGGTAGCGGGTAGCGGGTGGCGAGTACTCGCTACCCGCCACCCGCGGGAGCCCTCTGGGCGCGCTCCCCACCCAATTCAACCAAAAACAGTACACAACTACGAAAGTTTTCCATGTCTAATAACACCTGGCGCAAATATCTGACCGACTACAACGAGGGCCTTGGCCTGGTCTATGAGCGCTTTGTGCTCAATGATTTTCTTGATGCGTTGCGCCAACAATATCAGATTGAATCAGTGCTGGAGGCGCCCCTCTATGGCATGGCGGGGGTCAGCGGCATTAACAACGTGATCTTCGCTCAGCAGGGCGCCGCGGTCACAATGGTCGATGATAACGAAGAGCGCATTGCCGGCGTGCAGCGCATCTGGCGCGATGATCTTCAGTTGCCGGCCAACATTGTCTATAACCCACCCCCTTGCTGGGATTCTCTGCCCTTTGCCGACCGCAGCTTTGATCTCACCTGGCAGTGGGCCGGGCTCTGGTATATTGCCAACCCAGCCGGCCTCCTACGTGAACTGGCGCGCACCAGCCGCAACTTGGTCTTTGTGGCCATGCCCAACAATCTCCAGGTCGGCTACTGGCTGCGCAAGCTGGTCATCGACCGTGAATTTTTCGCCACCCATGACGAAAGCTGGACCGATATTGGCCGGATTCGCCGCCTGTTGGAAGCGGCTGGGGTCGAGATCATCGACCAGGGCGTGCTCGACACCCCGCCCTGGCCCGATACCGTCATGCCGGCCAACGAGGTGCTTAAACGGCTGGGTATTCGTAGCCAACAGCTTGAAGCACAATTCACCGGCGAGGGCTGGCACTGGAGCACCATGGCTTACTACCTGGGCCAGGAGCCGGACCTCTACGACCGGGTGATCAAATATGCCTGGCTCGACCACGCCCCCCTGCCGTGGCAGGTCAAGGCCGTTTGGGCTCATCACCGCTATCTGCTGGGGTGTGTAAAGTAGTGATTGGTGATTGAACGGGGCCCTTGGGGCGCGAAATCATTCAATTACCAATCACCCAATCACCAATCACCCAATCACCAATCACCCAATTACCAATTCAGAAAGAACCACCATGAAAACCATCGTATTAGAAACCCCCGGTCACTTTCGTCTGACGGAGACGGCTGAACCCGGTGCGCCGGGGCCGGATGAGGCGCTGGTGCGCGTGCGTCGCGTCGGCATCTGTGGCACTGATCTGCACGCCTTTCGCGGGCGCCAACCCTTCTTTACTTATCCCCGTATATTGGGCCATGAGTTAGGCGTGGAGATTGTGGCATTGGGCCCGAGCACGCGTGAACACAACCTGGCCGTCGGTGACCTCTGCGCAGTGGAGCCCTATCTGAACTGTGGCGTCTGTAGCGCCTGTCGGCGAGGCAAGACCAACTGCTGCACCCAACTCAAGGTGTTGGGGGTACATATTGATGGTGGTATGCGTGAGACGATCCTCGTGCCGATCCACAAGTTGCACAAGGCTGCCGGCGCCACCCTGGAACAGTTGGCCGTGGTAGAGATGCTCTGCATTGGCGCCCATGCCGTGCGCCGCGCCCAGTTGACGCCGGGTGAGCAGGTGTTGGTCATTGGCGCAGGGCCGATTGGGTTGGCCACGACTCAGTTTGCCCAGCTTGCCGGCGCTGCGGTGACGGTCCTGGAGATGAGCGACCGGCGGATTGAGTTCTGCCAACGCCATTTGGGCGTCCAAAACTTTGTTGATGCCACACAGGAGGTTGTTCCCCAGTTGGAGCGGCTACTGGGCGATCTGCCCACCACCGTCTTTGACGCCACCGGCAACGCCCAGTCCATGACGCAGGCGTTCCATTATCCGGCCCACGGGGGCAAATTGGTCTTTGTGGGCCTGGTGCAGGATGACATTACCTTTCACGATCCCTATTTCCACAGCCATGAGCTGACCCTCTACAGCACGCGTAATGCCACCAGCGCCGACTTTGCCTATGTGGTCGAGAGCCTCAACGCTGGTCGGATCAACCTCGATCCGTGGATCACCCACCACGCCACACCCGCCGACCTGATCGACGCCTTCCCCACCTGGCTCGACCCAGCCAATGGGGTAGTGAAGGCGATGTTGGATTTTGATTGAGGGGGAGTAATCCTTGCGGTTGGGTAAAGCTTGTTTGCTAACCTGTTCATTACCCACTCCGCTTGTGAATGATTTGACGGATAGAAGGGGCAGCAGTACAATAATGGTCGATTCGTGCTGATATCGACCATCTGAGGACTGGAGGGAATGATGGAACTCATGCTGATACCGGAAACTGCCTCGATGCATGAGCTAAAAAACCATACGCGACGGGTCACCGAAAAGTTCAGCACTGGCCCGGTTTTGTTACTCAATCGCGCGATCCCGCAGGGTGTAATTGTTTCGCCGGCACAGTGGAACACGATTGTACAACGAATTGCCGATCTAGAGGATACTGTAGCCACTCTACAGGCTGAACTGGAATTAGCTCTGGGTGAAGATATCGTGGAAACGGTAGTCGATGCCGACGCCTTCATGGATGAGGTAATGGGGCATGGAACTGCTCTATCAGCTTGATGTGAAAGGGAAAGCAAAGCGTGAATTAAAACAGGTACAGCCTGATCACACCCGACACGAACTTACATCGGCGCTGTTGGAATTACGCAATGATCCCTATCCACCCAACAGCGAACTGGATCGTGAGTTGCATGGTCGCTATCGGTTAAAGATCAATGGCTGGCGTGCAATCTACAAAGTCAATGAAAAAAACAAGATTGTGACTGTATTGACGATTCGTCGTAGAAATCGTGCCACCTATTTGAATGTACCCTAATCATCTGCTCTGACAACCTATGCCAACTGGAGAAGCCAGAAAAATGAAGGACTGACCGGGTCGAAGCTACAAGCAAGCTTCGACCCGGTTTTCTTTTACGCGTACGCCTCCACCGGCAGACAGGCGCAGATTAGATGCCGGTCGCCGTAGACGTTGTCGATGCGGGCGACGGCGGGCCAGAATTTCTGTTCGCGCACCCAGGGGGCGGGGTAGGCGGCCTGTTCGCGCGCGTAGGGGTGGCTCCATTCGTCGGCGATGACGACCTTGGCGGGGTGAGGGGCATTTTTGAGCACGTTGTCCGCCGGGTCGGCGTTGCCGAGGGCGATGGCGGCTATCTCCTCACGGATGGCGATCATGGCGTCGCAGAAGCGGTCCAACTCGGCCAGCGACTCGCTTTCGGTCGGCTCGATCATGAGGGTGCCCGGCACAGGGAAGGACATGGTCGGCGCGTGGAAGCCATAGTCCATTAGCCGCTTGGCAATATCTTCGGCCTCGGCCCACTCCTTGAGCAGCCGCGTGTCGAGAATACACTCATGGGCCACCCGCCCTTGCTTGCCCCGATAGAGTACGGGGTAATAGGGTTCCAGCCGCGCTGCAATGTAGTTTGCATTGAGGATGGCGATCTTGGTTGCCTCCGTCAATCCACTGGCGCCCATCATGGCAATGTAGGCGTAGGAGATGGGCAGAATAGCCGCGCTGCCCCACGGCGCGGCCGCAACCGCACCGCTAGCCTGCGCACCCCCCCCCGCCTCAACCACTACATGGTTGGGCAGATAGGGCGCCAGATGCGCCGCCACACAGATGGGACCCATACCAGGGCCGCCGCCACCGTGGGGGATGCAGAAGGTCTTGTGCAGATTCAGGTGGCAAACATCGGCCCCAAAGTCGCCGGGGCGGGTGAGCCCCACCTGGGCGTTCATATTGGCGCCATCCAGATAGACCTGGCCGCCCTGTGCATGGATAATGCGGCAGATGTCGATGATCTCCTCTTCAAAGACGCCGTGGGTCGAGGGGTAGGTGACCATGAGCGCGGCCAAATTGGCGCTGTGTTTGGCAGCCTTGGCTTCCAGATCCCCTAGATCGACATTGCCATTGTCATCACAGTTGACCACCACCACTTCCATGCCGGCCATGACTGCGCTGGCCGGGTTGGTGCCGTGGGCCGACGAGGGAATCAGGCAGACCGTGCGGTGGCCATTGCCATTGGCCTGATGGTAGGCGCGGATGGTGAGCAGCCCGGCATATTCGCCCTGGGAGCCCGCGTTGGGCTGGAGCGAGGTGGCGGCAAAGCCGGTGATCTCAGCCAGCCACGCTTCCAGGCGGCGGAAGAGTTCCTGGTAGCCGGCCGTCTGATCTAGCGGCGCAAAGGGGTGCAACTGGGCAAATTCGGGCCAGGTGATCGGGATCATCTCGGTGGTGGCGTTGAGTTTCATAGTACACGAGCCGAGCGGAATCATGGAGTGGGTCAGCGACAGGTCGCGCGCTTCCAGCCGCTTGATGTAGCGCAGCATCTCGGTTTCCGAATGGTAGCTGTTAAAGACTGGGTGGCTCAGATAGGCGCTGCTGCGTTGATGGGGCGCGCCATAGTCAAGGTCGATGCCGGCGGCCAGCGCTTCGATGCCGACCAGGTCACTGGCGCCAAAGACGGCAAAGAGCGTCTGCAGATCGGTGAGGGTGGTCGTTTCGTCCAGGGAGAGGCCAACGGCGTCATCGGCATAGCGGCGCAGGTTGACCTGGCGCGCCAGCGCCGCGTTGACCAGTTCCAAGGGGGGACGCGGTCCGCCACTAATTTTGAGCGTGTCAAAGACTGGCGCGGGGTTGACCTGATAACCCAGTTGGCGCAACACGGTGGCGACGATGCCGGTCAGCAGTTGCACCCGTTGCGCGATACGGCGCAGGCCGGTTGGGCCATGATAGACGGCGTACATCGAGGCCATAACGGCCAGGAGCACTTGAGCAGTGCAGATGTTGCTGGTGGCCTTTTCCCGGCGGATGTGCTGTTCGCGCGTCTGGAGCGAAAGACGTAACGCCGGTGCGCCGGTGGCATCTACGGAAACACCGATGAGCCGGCCGGGCATCATCCGCTTGTACTCGTCCTTGGTGGCCATAAAGGCGGCATGGGGACCGCCATAGCCCATGGGCACGCCAAAGCGCTGGCTGTTGCCCACGGCAATGTCAGCGCCAAACTCGCCGGGCGCGCGCAGAAGGGTGAGGGCCAACAGATCAGTAGCCACGACTACGAGCGCATCCGCAGCGTGGGCGCGGGCACAAAAGTCGCTGTAATCGAGAATCGAGCCATCGGTAGCCGGGTATTGGAGCAGCGCACCAAAGGTGGCTTCGCTAAAGTCGTAGGTGGCATAGTCGCCGACAATCACTTGGATGCCCAAGGGGTGGGCGCGGGTCTGGACTACGTCAATGGTTTGTGGGTGGCAACGTTCATCGACAAAGAAAACGTTGGCGGTCGATTTGCGGGGCTGCGCGCGATGACAGAGGGTCATGGCTTCGGCAGCGGCGGTGCCTTCATCGAGCAGTGAGGCGTTGGCGATCTTCAGGCCGGTCAGATCCATGATCATGGTCTGGAAGTTGAGCAACGCCTCCATGCGCCCCTGCGCAATCTCGGCCTGGTAGGGCGTGTAGGCGGTGTACCAGCCCGGATTCTCCAAAATGTTGCGCAGGATCACGCCAGGGGTGAGTGTTCCATAGTAGCCCATGCCGATATAGGAGCGATAGAGCTTGTTTTGCGTAGCCAACGCCCGCAGTTCATCGAGCACATCTGATTCGCTGCGCGGCCCGGCCAATTTTAATTCACCCTGCATACGGATCGCCTTGGGCACAGTGGCATCGATCAGTGCATCAAGCGAATCGACGCCGATGACCTCCACCATGCGCTCTACATCCAACGCACTCGGCCCCAAATGGCGCGGGGCAAAGTGATCCTGCCGGGGCAGGAGTGCGATCTTATCGGTTGTTGTACGACCATTTTCAATTCCCACTGTCATCTGCTATCCCTTTCCCAGTTTGTAGTACGGATGCGGATCTAGGTTCTGCGGATTAAGCGTTAGCTAACGAACATCCGCGCCACCAAAACCCGCGTATGTACATCCCTCGATTTCAATCATGACCAATGGCGCGTAGCGCCCGCAGGCGAACACCCAATGACTAATCACCCAATGACCAATCACCAATACCAAACCCAACAAAAAACGGGCACTCTAAACGAATGCCCGTTGTCCCTGTCGAAAGCCTGAGAGATTGTGCTCACTACTGTACTTACGAGCAGCACAAAAAGGTACTCATTACTCCTGCAAAAGTGTACCTTTTGGCGCTCGTTGGTGTACTAGGTAGAAGTTTGCCCCGTCGGCGGCGAACGAAGCGGTTGCTTCTCGCACTTTCCAGAGTTGCCACATCATGACGATCCGGGTTGCCTGAGAGAGTCACCCCCAAGTCCTGGCTGTCCTTGACGGTTTACACCTTCGGCGATTGCATGAATGATTTGCAATACTCTCTCGCCATGATTTATCAGCGCGTTATGATTTATTTTATTGTACCTGATCCCCTACGCATAACCAAATCTGGATGCGGCAGCGGGCGCAACTTTGCCATTTGGCGACCGTCGCGCCATCGGCTAAACTGTGTCTATAGATTGATCACAAAGAGCGTTGCAGCCTCGACCGGGGCTACCGCAAGAATGCGCCGCAGAGTTGCGGCCAGCTTGATACGAATCTTATCTGCAATCCCGACCGGGGCGACCGTAAGGGTGCGCCCCTACTTTCTTGTTTGAAATCTTTAGAAGGAGTACATATGCCCAAATTAGCGATCAATGGCGGGAATCCCGTGCGCACACAGGGCTGGCCGCGTTGGCCACAGTGGGATGCGCTGGAAGCACAAAAGTTGCAGGAAGTGCTGGAATCGGGCGAGTGGGGTGGTTTTCATCCGGCTGTCCATGAGTTTGAGCAAGCCTTTGCCCAACGACACCAGGCGAAACATTGCTTTGCCGCGGCCAATGGCACGGTGACACTGGAAGCGGCGCTGCGTGTGTTGGGGGTCGGTCCGGGCGACGAGGTGATTGTGCCGCCCTATACCTTTATTGCCACAGCCAATGCGCCCCGGTTGGCCGGCGCCACACCAGTCTTTGTCGACATCGATCCCGCTACCTATAATCTGGACCTGGATGCGGTGGAGGCTGCCCTTTCCCCACGCACCAAAGCGATTATCCCCGTCCACTTTGGTGGCCTGCCCATCGATCTGGACCGGCTGCTGCCGCTGGCGGAAAAGCATGGTCTCTATGTGGTGGAAGACGCCGCCCATGCCCACGGCAGCACCTGGCGCGGTCGACCGGTGGGGACCTTTGGCCACATTGGCTCCTTTAGCCTGCAAGCCAGCAAAAATCTGACCGCGGGCGAGGGCGGCATTCTCCTCACCAATCACGACGGCCTGGCGCGGGACCTTTGGAGCTTTATCAACCAGGGGCGGGTGCCTGATGGCGAATGGTATGAGCACTCGATTTTGGGGAGCAACTTGCGCATGACCGGCTGGCAGGCGGCGATTCTGTTGGCGCAGTTGCGTCGTTTTGATGAGCAGTTGCAACAGCGTATGGCCAACGCGCAGCGGCTGCATAATATCCTGGCCGAAGTGGAGGGGTTGACGCCGACCCTTTGGGATGAGCGGGCCGACCATCATGCCCATCACCTCTTTGTCATCCGCTATGACGCCACCGTTTGGCAAGATGTGCCACGGGCAAAGTTTGTGCAAGCGCTGCGCGCCGAAGGCGTGCCGCTGTCGGTGGGGTACACCGTGCCGCTCTACCAACAGCCGCCGCTGGCCGAGCCTTACAGCCGCATGCTACCCTGCCCTGCCACCGAACACGCCTGCGCCAGCGAGGGAACCTGGCTGCACCAGAGTGTGCTGCTGGCCGAACCGGACGCCATGGATGACATTGCCCGCGCCATCTTCAAGGTGCGGGAGAATATCGATGAACTGAGGGGGTAGGGCAGTGGACAGTAAGTCAGTGGGCAGTGAACAGTGGGACAGTGGACAGTACCGTTCTACTGACTTACTGTCCTACTGACTTACTGTCCTACTGTCCCACTATTCTACACCGGAACGGCGGTCACGTTTGGTCTGGCTGCGGCGGCGTTTGGCTTGTAGGCGTGCTTCTTGGGCGGCGCGCGAGGGTTTGGTTTTGCGCCGTGTTTTGGGACGAAGGGTGGCGCGGCGGATGAGGTCGATCAGTTGGTCGAGCGCGTCCTGGCGATTCTGTAGCTGACTGCGCGACTGCTTCGCCTCGATGAGCAACATCCCCGCGTCAGTCATGCGCCTGCCGGCCAGTGAGCGCAGCCGCGCTTTTACTGCTGCCGGCAGGTGAGGGGAGTTCGCCGCGTCAAAGCGCAGTTGCACGGCAGTAGCCACCTTATTGACATTCTGGCCGCCCGGGCCAGAGGCTTGCACAAAGTCAAAGGTAATTTCGTTTTCGTCGAGTGACAGCGTGGGCGTAATCTCAATCATGATTCTGCACCATCATCTAGCACGGGATCTTCACCGCCTGCAAAAGCCCAGGTATAGCGCTTGGCCGTGGTCATAGTCAGATACATGGGCTGGAAGAGCGCCTCCCTGGTGCCAACCAAGGGCCCAAAGGGTACAAAGCCAATATGGCGATAGAAACGCTGCTGGCGCGTGGTGCCCGAAATGAGCGCCAAGTCATGGGCATGGGTTACGCCATAGGCTGCCACCAAGGCAAAGAGCCCCTGTAATGCCTTACCACGGCGATGGGCCGACGCAACATATAAGAGTCTGATTTCGCATAGAGACCGGTTGGGCGGCAGATAGCTGTCCAAATTCTCTAGCTTTGCATCCAAGGAGAAAGGGCGCTGATTGCGCAGGGCTAGCATGGCAACAATCTGATCATCGGCTAGCCCAATCGCATAAGTGTTCTGCGCATGGAATTTGTCGATCAACCGTCGTTCCGGGTTGGCCGGATGCTGGGGCAACTCTTCCACAAAGGCTTGATAATTGAGCCGGTGGATCTGTTCAAATTCCCACGCTTCGCTTGCATATCTGAACGTGTACATAAAAGCTTATCCTAAACGATATAGAGTTTATTCCGATTTAACACAATGTAGGGACAAGATGACAAGAGGACAGGATGAAATCGTCATGGTCATCTTGCGGGAGCCCTCTGGGCGCTGTCCTCTTTTCACACGAGTGAAAAATAAATCGGAATAACATCTAATGCACAGCTATTCGCCGCCCGCCGCCTGCCACCCGTCTTGGAAGATAGCGCGCAGATTGGTGCGATGGGCCAAAAGCAAGAGCAGCGTCAACAGGGTGAGGCCAACAAGCTGGGCCGGTTCAGCACCTAGCAGCCAGGCGACAATAGGCGCAAGGGCAATGGTGATCAGGCCGCTGCCGGTGAAACTGCGGGTTATGCCATAGCAGAGTGCCGCAACGACAAGCAGATATGCACCCAACAGCGGCAGCACGCCGACCACAGCGCCAAAGCCGGCGGCCACACCCTTGCCGCCCCGTCCACCCAGTTGGAACGGATAGAGATGGCCCAGCACCACTGCGAGCATCGCAGCCGCTATACCCCATGCACCTACCTCCATTCTATTGGCCAGCCACAGCGCCAGCAATCCCTTGCCAAAGTCACCCAGAAACGCCAGGATAAAACCGCGCGCCCCCAAAATGCGCCCTGCATTTTTTGCTCCGGCTGTACCGCTGCCCAAGGTGCGAATATCCTGGCCAGTGCGCCACCGCACGAGATAATAGGCCGTACAGAAACAGCCTAACAGATAACTGAGCAGAAGGGCAAGAAATGTATTCATGGGCTTGTGTCCAGCGACTTTCAATACCTCAAAACGGCAATACACGCTCAGTATACCGCACCTTCTGTTGTTTGCTATGCACATCTCCCTACAAATGATCGTTACGCAAGCATGCCATCAACGCAACCCGACCAGTCCCCATTAATTCTTTGCTAACGTCTTAATGACCGTTTAACAATGAGGGTTAGCATAACATCCTAAGCAGGACCATTTTTTTGTACTAAAGTAAGGTTTTTACTGTCTACCAGAGAAAAATTGTCAATTTTTTACAGTGGAGATCGTAAAGTCTGTAGGGATTACTGTCAGTATTTAGCAAGCTTTTATTAACATCCTCTTTACCCATGCCCCTTACGCTATCCCACTAATACTAACGAACTAGGAAAAAGTAAGGAGGATTGTCTTATGATTACGATAATAGTAAGCTAGGAGCCTTTGACATTTGCCGGATACACACCTGCCGGGTTTCCAAAACCTGGCAGATGTATCAATGACCAATTCCGCAATGTCAACAGAAGCTGGTGAATGAAACCCACGCATTTCTAATGCGAACTATCCCCCATTCTATCCCATTTTTATTTAAGCTTAAGGAGAGCTAACTCATGTCGAATATTGTAATCGTAGGCGCCGGCGTTGTGGGTCAGGCGACAGGGAATGGTTTTGCCAAACAGGGACATCAGATTACCTATGTGGATGTGGATGTCGCCAAGATCAAGCAACTCGTCGCCCAAGGTTTGCGCGCCATGACCATTGCCCAGGTTGATTGGAACCAGCAAGAGATTGTCATGTTGACCGTTTCAACCCCGACCGTGCAAAAGCGCCTGATTCTGGACCACATCAAGGCTGCTGCGCACAATTTGGGTAAAGGTTTGGCCACCACGGACAAGTACATTACGGTGGTGGTCCGCAGCACTGTGCCGCCCACCACGACGGAAAAGGTGCTGACGCCGATCCTGGAAGAAAGCTCTGGTAAGCGGGCAGGCGTCGACTTTGGTGTCGCCTATAATCCCGAGTTCCTCCGCCAGCGCACCAGCGAACAGGACTTTGACCGCCCCTGGATTACGGTGCTGGGCGCCGCCGACCGCAAGACAATGGACGTGTTAAATGAACTCTACATGCCCTTTGGCGGTCTGGTGGTCAATTGCCGACCCAGTGAGGCAGAAATGGTCAAATATGTGAACAACGTCTACAACGCCGTCAAGATTAGCTACTTCAACGAAGTCCACCACATCTGTGAACATCTGGGCATTGATAGCCGGCTGGTGGGCGCAGTGGTGGCGCGCAGCGCCGAGAGCATGTGGAATCCGCTCTACGGCACACGCGGCGGGGTTCCCTACGGCGGCGCCTGTCTGCCCAAAGACACACTGGCCTTTATGGAGTTCTGCCGCCATCAGGGGCTGGACCATGAGATGCTGGCGGCTACCATTCTGGTGAATGACAAGTTGGAAGCGAATGTTCCAGCCGTCGCCTCGCCCGAAGAGATCGATCAGATCCTCAAATTGCACCTGTCCACAACCGACCAACGCACCCCTGTGGCTACACCGCAGCCGGCCAAGCCGCTTCTGAGCAATGGCCATCAACCGTCGCCCTTTGTCCAACCGCTGGCTGTCACTGCGGCGGACTGAAGCGTCTTTCATGCATAAATCATCTGACATACTGACATAATTCCTCGAGTGCTTGTGCCAGATGATTTAGCACCAGTAGTCCGCAGTCGCAAAGTCACATGGCCCAGCGCCAGCTAATCCAACATCCCTAGATATGTATTCCAAAGGATCGATTCGTTTATGCTTCAATTTTTGCCCTCGCACAGGGGCTCACTCCTGATTGCCCTGCTCTGTTTTTGTCTGATGGGCCTGGCCCTGCCGGCGCTCACGCTGCTCTCAGCTTACGCTGAAGGGGCAGTAGCGCCCACCGTGACCTATATTGCCAATGCCAATACCATTGTGGTCGGCAGCAGCAGTGGCACGGCGGCCAGCCAACCCATGACTATTTCCGAATTGGCTACCGTGCTGGCCGGCCAGGGTCATGCCAACTTACTGGTGGACCAGGGCAGCGGCAATTGGCTGTTAAAGGCCAGCATCATCGTTGACACCACCGCCAAGTTAGAGATTACCAACGCGGCGCTGACCTGGCTGCGCCTGGAAAGCCCGCCGATCTATGCCATCAAACTGATGGCGCAGCGGGGCGGCTATCTCTTGCTTGATGGGGTCAAGGTAACCTCGTGGGACAGCAACACCAATGCCGAGGATCTCAACATCGCCAACGGGCGCGCCTACTTGCTGGCTTTAGATGGCGGGCGTATGGATATCCTACATAGTGAAGTGGCCTACTTAGGTTGGGAAAGCGGCGAAGCCAGCGGCATTGCCTGGCGTAAGCGCATTGATGAGGCCGTGCCCAGCACCGGCTCTACAGGACGGTTGGAAGACTCTCACATCCACCACAACTATTTTGGCATGTATTCCTTTGAAGCCTACGGCCTGACTATCCTCCGCAACAAAGTCTACGAAAACATTGAGTATGGCATCGACCCTCATGACGATTCGCGCAATTTTGAAGTCGCCTACAATGAAGTTTACCAGAATGGCAATCATGGCATCATCTTCTCGCGCTTGTGCCGCGATAACATTATCCATCACAATGACGTACATGACAACGCACTCCACGGCATTATGTTAGACCGGGGTAGCAACTTCAATACCATTCGCGATAACGTGGTCTATAACAACCAGGATGGCGTTGCCCTCTTTGAATCCTCCGATAATGTGATCCAGAATAATCACATCCATCACAATGTCACCGGGATGCGGCTCAATGCCACCTTTGTGAGTGGTGATCCGTATGATGGCGTCACCACCAACAACCAGGTAATCGGCAACCAGATTGAAGATAGCAGCGAACAAGGGATCTATCTCTACGCGCGCGCCGACCGCAATATCATCACCGGCAATACCATTGTGCGCAGCGGCGTCAATGGCATTTACATCAAGTCCGGCGGCAACAAGTTAGAGAATAACACGATTGACAGTGGTGTCAATGGCGTTACCATCTATGGCGGTGAATATTTGGATTTCCCGCCCCAGGCACTGCCCGCGCTGGATCCGCCCGGCAATCACAATGTGGTGATCAGCAATACGATTAGCGCCAACAGTAGCGTTGGTATCCGGATTTTAGGGGGCAGCAGCAATCGGATCGGCCCCAATCAAGCCGGTGAAGTGGCCAATCAGATTACCAACAGTGGCAGCGACGGCATCGCCATCGGTGACGCCGCCAACGGTTCGGTCAGCACCGATAACGTAGTCATCAAGAACAACATTGTTGCCAATCTGCGTCACGGCATTTTGATCAAGGATGCCAGCAGTGTCCGCAATCGTATTAGCCAAAATAGCATTACCAACAATGGCCAGCGTGGGATCAAAATCGATGGCGGCGCGCAACAGGGCATCCAGCCGCCGGTCATGACCGGCGTGCTGGCAGATGGGCATCTGCAAGGCACGGCGGCGGCGAATGCCACCGTTGAACTCTACTCCGATCCTGGCACTTCCAACCAGAAGGTGTTGGAGCGGGTGACAACGCTGATTGCTGACTATCCCATCCAGGCCGCAGGGCAGCCGGAAGCCGTGGCCATCGTTTATGCCGCCAGTGATCTGGAAGGCAAGACCTACCTGGGCACGGTTTCGGCGAATGGGAGCGGTGAATGGAGTTTTCTGCTGCCGACAGGCCAAGATTTCAAATTGGTGACGGCGCTCGTCACGGATAGCAACGGCAATAGCTCTGCCTTCAGCTCCAGCGTCAGTAGCTCTGGCCCCTTCTTTGCGCTAGCGCCCGATGACAATGGTCAGACCACGATTCAAGTCACCGGCTCTGCCATTGAAGTAACACTCGCCACCATTCAAGCCGGATTAGGAGCAGGGAGTGCCAGCCTACTACAGAATCTAGGCAATGGCATTTGGCTGCTCAATGCTAATCTCTTCATTGGCCCCGGCGTCACCCTTAACCTTTCACCAGCCGCTGGTGTGAACGAACTGCGTCTACGCAGCCAGGTCAGCACTGGTGGCGCCCGTGTCGGCGCGGCAGCCGGTGCGATTGACTACAACACTTTTGTCTATCTGCGCACCCACAGCGGCGAGATGGATCTGAATGGTGTGAAGGTCTACTCATGGGACCCACAGACCAACGCCGTGGATCAGGACATCGACAATGGCCGCGCCTATGTCATTGCCAAGTATGACGCGGTACTCAATATTACCTCTTCTGAGTTGAGTTACCTTGGTTCAGCCGATGGCGAAAGCTATGGCGTTGCCTGGCGCGATCTGAACCACACCTCTGCGCCCAATGTCCTACGCAGCCGCGTCACCGGCCAGGTAGTCAATAGCCAGTTCCACCACAACTACTATGGCGTCTACACCTTCCAGGCGAGTGACATGCTCTTCCGTGGCAATCAATTCCATGACAACATCCGCTATGGCTTCGACCCCCATGATTTCACCCATGATGTCTTAGTGGAAAATAACCTGTCCTTTAACAACGGCAGTCATGGCTTTATCATCAGCAAGGGCTGCAACAACTTTGTCTTCCGCTACAACAAATCCTACAACAATGGCGACCCTAACTCGGGCAGCCTGGCACATGGCTTTATGCTCGATCCAGGCTCGCCCAATGCGGACACGCCGCAGTCGCCATCGCTAAATAACCTGCTGGAAAACAACGAGGCATACAACAATGTAGGCTATGGCCTGCGCATTTTGGGTTCCAATGCCAATCAGATCCTGCACAATCGCTTCCATCACAATCAGGGGGAAGGCATTGTAATTGATCTGGCAAGTACAGGTAATCTCATAGAGGGCAACAGCCTGACCCAAAATGGCGCCGATGGCGTGGACATGCGGGAGAGCGCCAACAACAACAACATTACCGGCAATACCATCAGCGAAAACAATGGCCATGGCATCTACGTGCGCTCCGACCACAACCTGGTCAGCAGCAACATGATTACCCAAAATCAACGGGCCGGCATCTTTGTGATGCCGACGAGCGGTCTGCCCGCGGTGCAGGACAACCAACTGCTTTCCAATACGGTGACAGTCAACGGTGAAAATGGCATTGACCTCCGCAAAGCGGTTGATATCCTGATTGAAGGTAACTTGGTCGAGGCTAACAGCGCGCATGGTCTCTATTTCACGGATGGCGCCAACCAAAATGCCGTAGTCAAAAACAGCTTCCACAGCAATGGCGGCTATGGGATCCGCGCCAACGGTCTGCAGACGTTGCATAATTCCTGGTCAGAAAACAGCATTTACGGCAATCTCGGGGGCGGTATCGCTAACACCTCCGGCGCGAATCTGGAACTGCCGGCGCCGCAGTTGCTCAGCGCGGTGGGCAGCACGGTCAACGGCAAGACCGCGCCTGGCTTTGTGGTGGAAATCTTTTCCGATAACGGTCAACAAGGGCAGGTCTTTGAAGGGCGCACAATTGCCGACGGCGGCGGGAACTTCACCCTAACCATCATCGGCGCCTGGCACGCGGCCAATATAATGGCGCTGGTGACGGATGCCCAGGGCAACTCCTCGGACTTTAGTGCGTCCATTGCTGCGCCCATTGTTGCGACGCCCACGGCAACCGCAGCCGCAACATCAACCGCCACCGTGACCCCCATACCCAGTACAACGCCAACCCCGACCGGCGCCATTATCCCAATCGCGTCCGCTACAACCACGGCGACGGCGACACCAACGCCGACCGGCACATTGCCCACCGTCACCAGCACACCGACCTTCGTAGTGACCGATATACCTGGGGCAACCGCCACGCCAACCGTGACCAGCGTCCCCGTCGGCGGCACATCGGGTCTCAACCTGTACTTGCCGTTCATCGCCAAGTAAAGGCAGCTTGCGGTTGTTCGAGCGGGAAGTCGTTTAGGAAGAGCAACAAAATAAATCATGGATTCCAACACCTGTCAGGTCTGCGAGACCTGACAGGTGTCATTGACTTATTTACTTATTTAATCGCCATTCCTTAAAAGATAAAGCCAGGCTAATACAGCCTGGCTTTATTGATTGGCACACTTTGGGGCTTTAACCTGACATCGACCATTCTGGTATGGGATTAACTCAGGGGTGTGTATAAGTCGGATCAATGGAGACTGGCGTCGGGCGCACGGCGCTGAAGCGACCGTGCTCCATAACAGCGCCCCATGCATGGGGCTGCCCGCGCTCGCCCTCGGCGCCCAAGCCTGCTTGAGCTGGCGCCGTTTGCTAGCCCCGTGGCTTCAGTCCGGGGCGACCAACCATGATGCACACCCCGCGATTAACTCAATAAACGGGTGAACCCCAGCCCCAGGGAGCGCTCCTCCCCCGATGTCGCGCCCAATGGACGCCTGTGCCTAGGAGGCAACCGGGAGGGGGGTACACCGAATTAATTTCTTACCGTAAAAGGGTCATGAAAATCCGTCGTGGGCTAAAGCCACACGGCGATTCATCGACGTGTGGTCGTCTCGTGTATTTGGCGTGTTTAATTCGCATTTATGGCAGTTGAGAGTATAGCGGAGTTGTCGCCGGTGTTTGTTTACAGTAGGGCGCCACCCAGAGGCGCGGTAAGTTGGTTGTGGGTTGGGGTTCGGTCGTGACTTCACGGGTATGCACAATGGGCTGGGCGGTGGTGCGCGCCAAGGCGACCGGTTGCCCGTGTAAGCCGTTGACAAACCAGGCCATCAAGGCTACCGTAAGCGCGGTAAAGACGTAGGCCGGCGCCATTTGCAGCGGTCCCATCAACTTCATGCGACTCTGATTCCAGCGAGTGATCCACCCTTGATGATTCATGGTAAAGAAGGCATAAATTTTGATAATGGCTGTCCAGTAGCTAAAGAGCACATACCAGGGCAAAATCCGAATGTTCCAACGGTTACGCCGTAGGTGTGGTCCAATCTTCACCGTGCGCGAAAGGAACCACCAGAAGAGCAAAAAGACGACCACGGACCAGCGCTGCTGCGCCAGCGAATAGAAGAGGTAGAGCGGCCCCACCAATGTGGTCAGCGGTTGCACCAGACGATCTACTAGATGCAAGAGAAGCACCGGTTCACGCCAGATCCAGCGGCTGCACAGCGCTTTGAGATCTGCCCGCCAACTGTTGCGCGCCCAGCGCAGCCGTTGCTTGAGAAAACTTTTCATCGCGGTGGCGCCAGGCGTATAGACGCGCGCCCCTTCTTGGTAGCGCACTTTCCAGCCTTGGGCCTGTACCAACAGTGTCAATGCCTTATCATCGCCGCTGATCACGGGGCGGCCGAAAAAGGTTTCGTTGAGCAGGTCATTTAAGATGGGGAGCACAGCCGTGCGACGATAGACTGCCGTGCGACCCGACAAGCAGGTGACAGCATTGCCAAAGGCCATGAGGAAGCGAATTTCATCCACATAGCGAATGTCCAGATAGACATCAAACAAGCGTTGGGCAATGGAATGGGGGGCCAACACATTCTGGCGCGTCGTTACACCACCAACGTGGGGGTCAATAAAGGGTGCAACGGCTTGTGCCAGAACGTCCTCAGCCCAAATGGTATCGCTATCGACCAGGAAAATAATCTCGCCGCTTGCCACCAACATGCCATCAACCAATGCCGGACGTTTGCCCGGTTTTTTGGTGACAATGAGCTTAAAGTGGAGTTTGCTGCTGGCATACGCTGCGGCAAATTCGTTAAAGATGCCAATACACTGTTGGTCGGAGTGGTCAATCACTGCGATGATCTCGGTCGGTTTATTTGCAATCCATGAATGAAGCGCCGCGCGAAAGACATCCGGCGCTTCATTATAGACTGGAATGACCAAGCTGGTCGTGGTCATATAGCCGTTAGGTTTTGTGGGGCGGTAAAATGAGCCCAGCAAGCGGCGCACCCCCCACACTGCCCAACGCCAGCCGCCAATAAGACCAATTGGAAGCGCAATTGGCCAATAAACCAGAAACGATCCGAGATATGCCAGCCAATATGTGGCTGTATTACACACTTCATCCACCATACCGTACTTCTCCCTATACTTTGGGTCATTGTAGTTGTAAGAGTTACCGTGGGGGCACTCTCATTGGGTACGTTCTCGTGGTGCAGTGTAGAGAGTGGATCTCACTTTTGTTGTATTGCATCAGAACTTTTGACTAATTCTGATGCAAACAATTATAGATGTGCTGATTAACAAAATGTTCACAAGGGATCAATACAAGATTAAAATGAAGGTAAATGGCACAAGTGTAAGTGGATTGTCAGCGTGTGGTTTTCAGTCAATTAGCGAAGCTCCCATTATGTGGTAAGATAAAATAATCCTCTCACCTTTACACAAATCAGGTAATAATTCAGCTACACAAAACGAATGAAAAGGAGTCAGTGATGAATTACCGACAGTTGGGCAGCGCCGGTGTCCGGGTCTCTGTAATTGGCCTGGGCACGAATCAATTTGGCGGGAAAGTGGATCAAGCCGGGGTAAATAACATTATTGATGCTGCGATTGATCTGGGGATTAACTTGATCGACACGGCCGACACCTATGCCCAAGGGCGCTCGGAAGAGACGTTGGGCGTTGCGCTGCAAGGCAAATGGGACAAGGTGGTGTTGGCGACCAAAGTGTCGATGAAAACGGGCGAAGGCCCCAATGACTGGGGGGCGGCGCGCTATCATATTATGCACAATGTGGAGCGTAGCCTGCGCAGCCTACAGAGCGACCACATCGATCTCTATCAGATCCACCGCTGGGACGCCACCACGCCACTTGACGAGACGCTGCGTGCACTGGATGATCTGGTGCGCAGTGGCAAGGTGCGCTATGTGGGCGCTTCCAACTTTGCGGCCTGGCAACTGGCGCGCGCCAATACCATTGCCGAGTTCCGCGGCTACGCCCCCTTTGTCAGCATCCAAAATCACTATCACATGTTCGAGCGCGAGCAAGAGCGGGAGATCATTCCCTATTGCAATGCGCACAAGGTGGGGATTCTGCCCTTCTTCCCCTTGGCCGGCGGTTTCCTCACCGGCAAGTACAAACGGGGGGAGGCCGCGCCCGCCGGGTCACGCGGCGAGAGCAGCCCCTATGTGCAAAAATATATGACCGACGCCAACTATACCAAGGTAGAGCGCATGACCGCCTGGGCGGAAGAACGGGGCCACACCATGGGGGATCTGGCCCATGCCTGGCTGCTTGCCCAGCCCCAGGTCAGCTCCGTCATCTCCGGCGCGACCAAGGTAGAGCAGATCCAGGCCAATGCCAAAGCTGGCGACTGGCAGTTGACTGCTGAAGAGTTTGCCGCGGTCAATGCGATTTTAGACGGCGCATAGGACAGGAGACCGCTTATGCTGCGTATTTCTGTTTTCAAACACAATGCCGAACTGACTGACACCTATCTGCGTCAGTTGGTGGCGCTGGGGGCGGATGCCATTGACTTTGGCAATGACAAGGATATGCCTGGGGTTGCTGCCCAGGGCACCCCCGATCTGGAGGGCGTCAAGGCGCTGCGCAAACGGCTGCGCGCCTTTGGCATCGACATCAACCGGGTAACCTTACCTAACTTTACCGAGAAGTTCATGACCGATCAGCCCGGTGGCGAAGCCGAGCTGGAAAATGCGTGCCAGGCGTTGCGCGTCTACGGCCAAGCCGGCATCCCCATCGCGCGCCAGCGCTTTGCCGGCGATGTCTTCCCACAGCTGACCATGCGCGCCCAGACCCAACACCGCGGCGGCTATCTGGCCCGCGCCGAGAGTATGGGGTGGGTCAAAGAGGCAGTGCAGACGCCCACCAAAGCAGAGTTGGACAACTGGTGGGAGCACTTTGCGCGCGCCTTTGCCAAACTGGTGCCCATTGCCGAGGAGTACGACATTAAGCTAGCCGTCCATCCCTCGGACACGCCCAATGTCGATACGCCTTTTGGCGGCATTGGCTTCCATCGCGTCATCGACGCCTTCCCCAGTCCCAACGTGGGCTATGTCTACTGTATCGGCACCCGCGCCGAGGCGGGCGGCAGTTCGTTGGTGCTCGATGAGATCAACAACTATGGCCGTAAAGGTAAAATTTTTATGGTCCACATGCGGAATGTGCGGGGCAGCTTGGCCACCGCTGGCGCCTATGAGGAAGTGCTGCTCGACGATGGCGATCTAAACATGTTCAAGATCCTGCGCGAGTTGCACAAGGTGGGCTTTAGCGGCTACATCAACCCCGACCATATCCCCACCATTCCTGGCGACACGCCGGAGAAGAGCATCGGCTGGGGCTATTCGATTGGCTATCTCAAGGCACTCTATGCAGCGTTGGCGGCGTAGACAGAGGTGAGCTATCCGCCCTGTATAGACGCGGATCCATAGGGCGCGGATTCGCTCTGTGCCCTATGGATCCGCGCCCTATGGTTGTACGCGAGTGAATGAGCTACACACAGGAGAAGAGTGTCAAACGCTATCACCCATCGCCCCTCATTTGGGACGCACCCCACCCGATTGTGTTGCAACGGGTAATGGCTCGCCCTGCTTCTCGGCGTGCAACGACGCCGGCAGAAAGGTGCTGGCCATTGCCACCAGCAGAAAAATGAAAGTGAGTAAGTGCTTGATCTCGTCCATGCTCTATTCCTCGTTGCGCGTTGCAGAATAATTTGGGCTCAACTGGGCTTACCCCTGAAGAGCCAATCATTGATTGTCACTCTATCCAATGGTAATCGGGCGACATTTCGCACATTAGGGTGGAAATGGTCTAAACTGTATTTGTCTAACCAGTATAGCCACTTTATAGGGTCGTGATCAAGCAATCTTTATCAGGTACGCAGTGGGATAGCAGCAATTTTATGGAAGCGCAACGACGGAAATTTGTCGGGGTGCCGACAAAAATGTGCGAGTCCAAACAAGGAACAAGGCATGAAGCCATACATCTTGAGTGTAGCGGCTACGGCCTGGCTTCGAGGATCATATTAAAGGGCGTTTCAGCCGCGCGTCGGATCGATGAGAAGCCGCCGGCCGCGATTACCTCACGCAGGCGTGCTTCACCGGCCTGTGCGCCTAAGGCCAGTCCCACTTCCTGTGCGAGCGAAGTCGGTACACAGATTAAGGTTGAGGCGGCATAGGAGAGCCGCCCTAGTGGATTCAGGTTATCTTCGAGCCGGTCCCCAGCCATCGGCTCCACAACCATCAACGTACCATCAGGGGCCAATGCTTCTCGAATATGTTTGGCGGCGCCGACAGGATCGCCCATATCATGCAAACAGTCAAACATACAGATCAGATCATAACCTGTGCCTGGGAAGCTTTTGGCAAGGCCAGCCTCAAAACGCACGTTGGCCTCAACGCCATTCTCCCTGGCTAGGTCGCGGGCATGGGCAATGGAGCCAGCGTGGAAGTCGAAGCCTACAAATTCGGAGTTGGGAAAAGCCGCGGCCATAAACACCGTCGAGACACCGTGCCCGCAGCCAACATCAGCCACACGCGCGCCCCGCTCAAGCTTCGTAAGGACGCCATCAAGGGCGGGCAGCCACTGGTCAACGATATTGTTTTTATAATTAGGCCGGAAAAACTTTTCCACCGCACAGAAGAGACAATTGCTGTGATCTCCCCAGCTTACGCCTTCCCCTGTGTGAAACGCCTGCTGCACCTTAGGCGCACTTTCCAAATTGGCGACAGCCAATTCAAAGGCCCCCAGCATATTGACGGGTGAATCATCGATCGCAAAGACCATTGCCTGTTCGGGTGACAGCTCAAATTGTGTGGTGTCCGCATGATACAACAGATAGCCCGAGGCGGCTTGATGGGCCAACCACTCACGCACATAGCGTTCGGCCGTCTGCGTGTGGGTAGCCAGTTCCTGCGCTGTGGATGGCCCGGCCGCCAGCAGGGCCTTGTAGAAGCCAAGTTCGTTGCCCATGCGCACAAGAGCAATGCTAAAAGCCCCGCCCAAATCAAGCAACATCTTGCCCACAAATTCGTGGAGCTTCGCTTCATTTACTTGCATCTCTCTCTCCTTTTTTACAGATAAATAATAAATTTCGACCGACAATTCTGCGCTCTACGGCAGTCACAGCCACTGCACCGCCGCGCGCACTTGCTCACTGTAAATATCTAATACTTTCCGATCCATAATTCGATTGGCTTCATCCGCGTGATGAACAGCCGAGTGTGCCTTTAGGCAGGCTCTCCGTAAAACATTCACCAGTTGACCCAATGCCAACAAGGGCTGCCACCAATCGTGGTTGAAGCGCATACCTAGCTGTTCAGCTAAACGTTGTCGGTAATATTCGGTGGCGTCATCCAGGGTAACCGGTGAAAACAGCACATTGGGCGTGGAATAGAACCAGGTTAAATCAATCGTCGCCGCGCTGTATCCTGCTAACTGCCAATCAAAGAGGATGGTTTGCGGCGAGGGCTGCCATGCAATGCCAAGATTGGGCCCACGAAAATCGCTATGGACGAGCGTCATTGGGTAACGCGCCAACGCCTTGCAGAGTGGTTGAAAATCCGTGTACAACCTATCGAGCACATCTACCACATCCGGTGCAACTAGCTCCTGGAGCAGTGGCCATCCCTTCGCCAGTAGCTTGGGGATCGGGCTTGATACATCGGCAAAGCGTCGTCCGGTTGTCGGTGTAAAAGTCTGAAGTATGCCCTCGCTGGTGCAAAGGCCCAACTCAGAATCTGTCAACTCTGGTGCTTCCCAGAACGTGGCGTGTAAGGTAGCCAGTGCATCAAGCAGAAAATAAATCTGGTCGGCGCTGTATGGCAGCTCCGGCAACAAGGTTGCACCGACATCGTCCATCAACAAAGCCCATTCGTCACCGTCATAGGCACAGCCCAGGATAGCGTGACGAATGGTAGGTTGGAGCCGATCCAAGAGACCACTTTGCCATAACGTCACTGAACGACAATCTTGGTCGTTGCTCGCATCCATGATCCAGTCCTGGAGCGCCATCCGCTTGAGGACGAAGCGCCTTGCGCTCTTCTCACCGCTGGCTTCAATCCTGAGCAGAGAGCTGCCGGAAAAGCCCCCTTCCATTGGCAGGCAGCGCACATACTTCACCGACTCGCCGGTCAGCTTGGTTATGGTTTCGGGGGCAAGCAACCCGTCAAGGCTAGCATAGAGTTTGTATTTCATCGTGCACGTTTCCTATCCAGCAAAGAAAGCAAAGCGAAAGGCAGGGGATGCGTCCCACATTGGGGGCGACCGGCGAATGTCCTCATATGACGTTCTGGGGCTTGGCCCATTTGTAGTACGCACCCGTGACAGAATGGCCATTGACTATCAAACGGTGCGCCTGCTATTGTAGTACATGGGGCTGAGCAGCGCATCATGAATTCTATAGATTTTTGAATGACTTGTGAACGAAGGGGCTAGCGCAGGCATAGATAATCTTACCGATTACCACAGGGCAATGTCTGTGCCTGCCCTGCCTCGCGATTGACAAAGCCGCAGGGCACGGGCGGGAGTATCGGTAATCTTATCGATTACGCGGGCTCAGCCAATCCGTGCTGCAAGGCGAAGGCGGCGGCGGCGGTGCGATTCTCGCAGCCGGTTTTGTTGAGGATGTGGGTGAGATGGCTGTTGACTGTGCCCACGCTGAGGTGCAGCATTTTCGCAATCTGGCGGTTAGTGGAGCCTGCCGTCACCAACCGCAGCACTTCAACCTCGCGCGCGGTTAGGCCCGCCGGGAATGGGGTATTCGCCGATGGCGGCGCCGGTTTATGTTCAAGCGCGGATCGTGCGTTGGCGCGTAGCTCGACGACGAGCGGTGAACCAAGAAAACAGCTGCGTAGATGATGATCATGCAGGTTGGCAGCTAGTTCATCGACCAATGCGGTTGCTTGTTGGTAGAGTTCAGCGTTGGGCTGACCGAGTAGGGCGTAGGCTTCCGCCAGCCGCAGACGGGTCTGCCAACGTAGCGCGGCGTGCTTGATCTGCTCGGCCAATGCAACCGCCTGCTGTAATCGCTCCACCGCACTTTGGGCGCGCCCCAGGTACAAAAGCGCCTGTCCTGTATAGAGCAGGCTTTTGGCAATATTCTTAGGAAAGTTCTTTTCTCTGGCCAACGCTGCTGCTTGTGCAGTATGGTGCAAGACTACTTCGTAATCGCCGGCGGCCAATGCAAGTTGTGCGCAGAGCAATTGGTAGCGGTTCAAAGGGCGGTAACGTGCATAGTCGACGCGCTCTTGGATGGACTCAAACTCCTGTGCGTAGGCTTCCGCGTCGGTGAGCCGTCCCTGCTGCAAGCGGCTGGTTGCCAGATCAAGTAAGGCATAACAAGCAGACTCGGCATGATAGTAGACACCCTCATGGCGACTGGCCGCGAGCGCCTGGTGATTCCAATGCAGTGCGGCGTTCAGGTCACCCACTTCGTGTGCGAGATATCCGAACGTATTGAGGAGCTTTGGTAAATATTGGTGGCGCTCTCCCAATTGTTCCACATCGCTGACACCCTGCTGGAGGAGTTGCCATGCTTGTTCATAGTGACCTTGTTCCGTCAGGATATACCCAAGCTGGAAGGGCAATGCGGCGATTGCAATGGCATGGCGCGCCTGCCTGGCCAGATCAAGCGCTTCCCGCGCCATGCGTTCGGCTTGAGTGTAGCGACCTGACCACATAGTCAAATAGATCTTCATGCGCCAGACTTGAGCCAGTAACTCTGCCGGTTCTTCAGTTGCGTTGGCGTAGCGTTCAGCCAACCCAAAATGGTGGCTGGCTTGCCCCAAATCACCAGCCAGCAACAAACGACGGCCAATTAGGAAATGACTAAGCGTTAAGACATGGGGATCATCCACCTTCTCTGCAACCTGCAACGCGGCTTGGGTGGTCGCGGCCGCTTCTGCGTTACGATAGAGCAGATCCTGGCTGACAGACAAGTGAATCAACGCATGACCTTCTAGCCGCAGGTTGCTGGCCGCGTGGGCAAGTTCGGCCAGTTGCATAAAAGTTGAGACCGCTTCTTCTTTATGATTCAACGCAGCGTAGGTTTTCCCCAGTCGCTCATATAAGGCCAAGCGGGTGTCAACCGGCGCATCACCATCCTGCCGTTGTAGGGCATTCAACGCCTGTCGGTAGAACTGCAAGGCACTGTGCATTGCATAGCGCCGCCGGGCGACATTTCCGGCGGCAAGGCTGTAAGTATAAGCCTGCGGCCATGCTTCGGCCTGATAGCAATGATGGGCTAACGCTTCGATATCCGCGGTTTCTTCAGCCGCCAGCAGGGCGGCAATGCGTTTGTGGTATTGTTTGCGCCGCCGTGCCAGTTGTCGGCTGTACAACACTTCGCGGATCAGACCGTGGCCAAAGCGATACCGTTCTGTCTGCGGATCGATCGGCGTAATGACGCCCGCGGCCAATCCCTGTTCCAGCGCAACCAGAAGCTGTTCCTCCGGCCAGCCCAACAGTGCTTCCACTATCGCTAGCTGCCATGTTTCACCCACCACCGCGGCGACTTCTAAAAGCTGCTCTGTCCGGGCGCCCAAGCGCGCAACGCGTGCGCTGATCACCTGCTGCAACAGCGTTGGTGCGGGAATGGTCTGCGCTGGCGGCAACCATCCTTCCAACTGGTCCAGGGTCAGCAAGTCGCGTTCGACTAAGTCTTGCAAAAGTTGGACCAAAAACAAGGGATGGCCTTCCGCCCGCGCATAGAGGTAACGGGCCAGTTGCGGACTACACGGCCCGTGATAGCCCTCGATCAACCGTGTCGTGTCATCGAGCGTAAGTGCGCCCAGGCGAATATGCTCAAGGGGGCGATTGCGCTGGAGGGTGGGCAAAAAGTTGAACAAGGGCGAGGCCCGGTGAACTTCTTCCGAACGATAGGTGACTAGGATCAGTAGGCGTCTGTCTGCTAACTGGCGTGTTGCGAAGTCAAGGAGATCCAGCGAGTCTTGATCAGCCCAATGCAGATCATCGAAGAGAAGCACAAGCGGTTGCTGCAACGCCACCGCCTGAAGCTGCGACGTAATGACCTGAAACAGTTGATAGGCCGACTGTTTGGGCGCTTCCTGACCGAACGGTTCCGGCAAGGCGCCGCGGTCGATCTGGCCAGCCAGCGCCAATGCGGCAACGAGTTCTTGCCAGGGCATAAAGGGCGAGGTTACCCCCCGTTCATAACAGTGTCCAACTACAAATCTGGCATTGCGACCGCGTGCTTGTTCCGCACAGGCCAATGCCAACGAGGTCTTGCCAATGCCGGCGGCGCCTTCGATCAGGACCAATACACCCTGGCCTCTTAAGGTTGCTTCCAGTCGTTGCTCTAGCACCTGTAGCAGCGCAGCACGTCCACCGCTGAGCACATAGAGATGGGTTAACCGGCGATGAAGATGTTCGTATTGTAGGCTGTGCTGACGCAGCAGACGCGCAAACTCGACAGCCTGCGCATACTCTCCTTTTCGCTCCAACAGCGGCACCAGATGGGTTAAGGCATCGATGTAGAGGGTATGGAGGCGACTGCGTTCATCGTTAAGCCACTCATCGTCACAATTAGGCAGTAACTTGCCGCCATAATACTGCACGGCTTGTTGGAACTGTTGTTCGGCGATTGCTGCATCACCTACTCGTTCCGCTGCTTGTGCGCGCGTGAGCGCCGCTTCAAACTCGTTCACATCCAAGGAATAGGCTGCATCCGCATTCCATTGCACAGCATCTGCCGTCAACATCAACAAGTGGTCAATGTCGGGCGCGCTGTGGCGCAGGCCGTCAAGGGTGTGATTAAGCACGACGATGGAATCGGCAGGTGGCAGGTTGGGCCACAAGCGTTGTCCAAGCTCGTGGCGGCAGATCGGCGCGTCACGGTGTAACGCCAGGTAGGCGAATAGGGCTTGTTGCTGCACATCATTGAGCGCTATATTAAGCGCTAGCGCCATTTGGTTGTTGAAAGTGAGTTGGAAGTTTCCAAGAAGTTGAATCTGAGCTGTTCGCATTATTGAAAAATCTCAAAAGGCACATACCGACCTCGTTTCAGCCCAATTATACCACAAAGCTATTTGATTGAGTATTTAGGGATCTACGCGTGTTAGTGGATCGCAACAGAGCATGGTGGCGCGCCCAGAGAACTCCCGCGGGTGGCAGGTTCGCGACTCGCCACCTTACTTGTCAAGTACACTTTGTCGCGAAGAGCCGTATTTAGTACATCATTGACTGTCCACTGTTTCTCTGGCCTACTTCAATATCACGAGTACGCTGTAAACGAAATTCTGCTAGAGTAGAGGCGGTCACGCAGGTCTTCCTGGAAGGGGGCGGCGGATGGTAAAATATAGAGGGGGTGTGCGTTGCCCCTTCCAGGAAGACGCACGCCAGCGCACCCGCGTTGGATAAACTAGCAAAATTTACGTAACACTGTACTAGCCCGTAACGCGGGGAAGGTGTGATACCAGATTCTCTGGGCTTCAGTGCGCACTAGAGAGTGCTTGCTCCGCGTGATATGACCTACTGAATATAGAGCAACAGCATCGGTGTCAGAATGCCGATGCCGAGGAGGGCGCCGCCAATGGTCTGTTCAACGGTATGGCGTTCCAGGTGGATGCGCGACCACGCAATGAGCGGCACACTGAGGGTAAAGAGGACGGCGCCGGGGCCCAAAAGCACCAGCGCCAATTCGGCAAGAATGGTCGCGGCGGCTGTGTGGAGGCTAATTTTCCAATAGAGGGTGATGACAAAGAAGAGCGCCGTCTGGAGCAAGTTGACCACGCCCAAGATCTGCAACAAGCGCGGCGCAGCGACTTGCACCAACAGGAGCCAGGCCACGATAGCCGCCACGAGCGAGAAGAGCAAAGGGCGAAAGCGTTGTTCCCGTTTGGGCAGATGAAAATCGCTCACCTGTCCCGTCTGCACCAACCAGATGATGTAGCCGCAAGGGGCCAGAATTGTCAGCACCATGTAAACGAGCGTCCAGCGCCAGGCAAAGGCGGAAGAAAGGGTGAAGCCAATCAGTAAGGCTGCCCCGGCTGCGGTAAGGGGCGGACTGCCAAGTTGGGAGATCCAATAAGCCAGGCGCACACGCCGCGATTGCGTCAACTGTGCGATCAACTCTCTCGGCGTCACCACCTCGGTTTGGGGAAGTACAGTCATTTCACTCACCGTTCTTGTCTCCCTTCAAATTTCTCCACTGCGCACTTTCTATAGGTATACCGCATCCAGATTACCATTTGGTTAAAGCCATGTTATAGTTTTATCAATCCCCATATATGCAAAAGTTTGCATATATAAAAACTTGCATATATACTAAAAGGTGACTGTCATTACCCACGAGTAGCCGGGTGGAAAGGATTTAGCTCAGGGCAGTGACAGTCACCTGGAACTGCTCGAAATTCCGTTGTAGTGTAAGCAGCGTCAAAAATGTGATTATGTGCTGCTGCGAAGTATATAACGCTCGCTATGTCGAAAGATTATGTCGAAAGATTATGTCGAAAGATTATCAAGCCACCACTGATTTACTGCGGTTACTGGCGCACCCAGAACGGTTACGCATCCTCGATGTGCTACGCCGCGCGGCGGAGTGTGTCTGCCATCTGGAGGCGCTGTTAGGGAAGCCGCAACCTTACGTTTCACAACAACTCCGTTGCTTACGCCAAGCCGGTATTCTCAGTGACGAACGGCGCGGCCAGAATATCTACTACCGGCTGGCCCATCCTGAAGTCGCCCAGTGGCTGCTGCAGATATTGGGGCCGGCTGACCAAGAAGATCCCGAACTCGCCGCCCTCAAACAGACCATCCCCTGTCAATGTCCAAGCTGTGCGAGTCAGCTACAGCTTTCGTTTTCACCTCACAATCTCTATCAGGAGAGTCAGATGAGCAAAGCCAAAGTGCTCTTTCTTTGTACCGGCAACTCGGCGCGCAGCCAAATGGCCGAGGCGCTGCTCCGTCATCATGCCGGCGACCGTTACGAAGTCTACAGCGCGGGTCTGGAGCCCAAGGGGATCAATCCCTATACCATTTGCGTTATGGCGGAAATGGGGTTGGATCTGGCTGGGCAACACTCCAAACATCTGCGCGACTATTTGGGTCAGGTTAACTTCGGCTATATCATCACCGTTTGCGACCATGCCGAAGCAAGTTGTCCCGCTGTCTTTTTACGCTCCAGCAACCATCTCCATTGGAGCTTTGAAGATCCGGCCGCCCTGACGGGAACAGATGAGGCGAAAATGGCCAAATTTCGCCAGGTGCGCGACCAGATCGATCAGCAGATTCAAGATTGGCTGGGGCAAACGGTGTAAAGCACAAACAGAAAGATAATTTTGTGAAAGCTGAACTTTGGCGACGCACAGGCGCTGAATTCATTGGAACCTATAGCCTCGTGACTGCCGGCTGTGGCGCGATTATGGTCAATGCCCAGACCGGCGCGTTGGGACATGTGGGCATTGCCCTCACCTTTGGTCTGGTTATTACCGTGATGATTGCGGCCACCGGCCATATCTCCGGCGCGCACTTTAATCCAGCCGTGACCTTTGCCTTTGCCTTGACCCGCCATTTCCCCTGGCGCGAGGTCGGGATCTATTGGGCTGGCCAACTGCTGGGTGCGATTTTGGGAGCGTTGACCTTGCGTCTGCTGCTGGGTAATCAGGCCAATTTGGGGGCAACCTTGCCTGCCGGCCCGATTGGGCAAGCCTTTGGTCTGGAATTGCTCCTCACCGCCGCCCTAATGTTTGTAATTATTGCCGTAGCGACTGACACACGCGCCGTGGGCGAAATTGCCGCCCTGGCGATTGGCGCCACCGTGGCGCTAGATGCACTATGGGGTGGGCCGATTAGCGGCGCATCCATGAATCCGGCCCGTTCCTTAGGGCCGGCACTGGTCACCGGTCATTGGCTGCACCATTGGGTCTACTGGCTAGCGCCACTTCTGGGCGCCAGCATTGGCGCGTTGATCTATCAGCTACTGCGGGAGCCAACACGCCTGGAAGTCCAACAAAACTCCAATAACTTCCCTTGACAAATTGTTAACTTTGCCTACATAATGCCTTAACAGAGATCCGTTAGGGTGGCTCTGATTCACACCTAGTCGCCGTAACGCGGAGAAGGCGTTCTCTTACGTCGCGCCCAGTGGGCCCCGTGCGCACTAGAGAGTGCTTGCCCCGCGCGTTGCGGTCTACTGATATTTTGGCTCATATCGGTATGCGACTGAAATTGCCGACCTTAGCTTGAGGGCAAGCAGTGCAATTTCAGTGAGTCGCCCATATGAGCGGATATTTTAATATCAAGCAGAATAGAGCTTACTTATGAAATTGCACCCCAAGTTAACCTATGCCGATCCGGCCGATCCGCTGGCCAAAAAGGTGTTGATCCGCTCGGTGGAACGGCTCACCGGCAGCCGGCGCCTGGCACGGATCTATGACACTGTGCTCCAGCAAGAGGCTGAGCCCCATCGGCTCTTTAGCGCCGCGCTGCGCGAATTGCGCGTACAGGTTGACTATGATGGCTCGCAGTTACAGAAGGCGTCCCATGCAGGTCCGCTCGTTCTCATTGCTAACCATCCCTATGGCGTCTTGGATGGCTTGATTATTTGCCACTTTGCCTCGTTATTGCGCACCGATTTTAAGATTTTGATCCACAAGTTGCTCTGTACAGAGCCGCGCGTGGAGCGGTACATGTTGCCCATCGATTTCACAGAATCGGAAGTGGCGGTGCAGACCAACATCGCAACCAAGCAGCGCGCCTTGGAAACGCTACGGGCCGGCAATGCCATTGTCATCTTCCCCGGCGGCGGCATTTCCACCACCGTCAATGGCCCCTTTGGCCGCGCCGTGGATTTAGAGTGGAAGCTTTTTGTCACTAAGTTGATCCAGATGGCCAATGCCACCGTGCTGCCCATCTACTTTCATGGCCAAAACAGCCGTATCTTCCAACTCGCCAGCCAGATGAGTGAGACACTGCGCCTGGCCTTGATCATTCACGAAGTTAACCGCAAGGTGGGGCACACCGTGCGGGTCACCATTGGCGACCCCATCCCCTACGAGCGACTGGCTGGCATCCGCAAACGCAAAGAACTGCTCCACCACCTGCGCGAATCGATCTATGCGCTCTCGCCAGAAAAAATAAAACACCATCCTCCCGCCCGTTTACCCTCTGAGCGCAAACGGCTGCGCGCCGAGGCAGCGCAGGAACAATTGGCCGGTGATGATGGCCCGCCGTGGCGCCGCTGGTTTGCATCGGGCCCTTATTGACCAGACCTCTTAACCAACTACGCAGCAAGCCTATCATTCGAATTCGGTCAACGCATCATCAAGCGCCTGCGTCAAGGTCATGACGCGGCCGGCGGCCCAGGCAGTCGTAAAGACTTCGTCGCCCAGCTCGGTCCGCAGCGTCGCTACGGTTTGTTCATAGGAAGCCAATTCACGGGGTGGGATGGGTATGCCCAGCGTCTGACGCAACGCTTCTGCCGCGCCTAAGAGGCGTCCGGCCGCCACCAACCTGGTTGCCTGCTTCAAGAGCAGCGCAATGGTGCGCAAGGCTTGCTCAAGCCAATAGCCTTCGCCCAATGCGCGGAAGAGCAGCAGGCTTTCCTGGTGCTGGGAACGGGCCAGGGGGCCATTGCCTTGCTGACGCGCCAGGTTGGCCAGATAGTGAAGTGCTACCGCAATTTGCAATGGTTGCCCCACTGCCCGTTGCATGGCTAAACTCTCTTCATATAACGCTTGCGCTGCGCCTTCATCGCCCAGAGCTTGGCTCACCCAGCCTAGCGTGCTGAGGGCGGACGCGATCCCCGCCTTCTCCCCGATGGCTTGATACAGGGCAAGACTTTGCTGCAGCAGCGATTAGGCCGCGGTGCTGTCGCCCAGCTCGTGGTGCAGCCCTGCCAAGCTGTGCAAGACGCCGGCAATTCCTGCTTGATCCCTGATTTCTTTTCTGAGGGCTAAGCTTTCGGCATAAAGCGTCTGGGCAACGGCATAATGGCCCTGACGCTGGTTCAACTCTCCCAAATTCTGCAGTGACGTTGCAATGCCCCATTTACCGCCAAAGCCCTGCCTGATCGCCAACGCCTCTTCATAGTAACCGCGCGCCGCAGGATAATCACCCTGGCTGAGGGCCAGGTTCCCTAAGTTGTCCAGCGACAGGGCAATCCCCCACTGGTTGCCCATGACCCGATTGAGCGCCAACCCTTCCGCAGCATAGTCGCGTGCGGAAGTGTACTCACCCAGCGCGTGCAGGAGCCTGCCTAGGTTGATCAGCGAGATCACACGATATAGCTTATAGTCGATTGCGCGGCTGAGCGCAAGCGTCTCCTCATACATGCTACGCGCAGTCCGATAATCCCCTTGATTTTCAGCCAGAAAGCCTAAATTGTTCAGCGAGACGGCGACACCGGTTTTGTCCCCATGTGCCCGGCGGAGCGCCAAGGCCTCCTGCTGCAAGGTTACTGCCTGTTCATAATCACTTTGTGCCTCTGCCAAGGTGCCGGCTGCACTTAATGCCTTGGCCCTGGTCAGCGGTGATAGCGTGAGGGGGGAGCGTTCCTGGCTCGGCGCAAGCAGCGCTTCTAGCCATTGCCGACCTTCGCCTACGTAGCCACGCATCCCCCAAAAGCGCCGCAACGCCGCACTCAGACGCGCACCCAGTTCAATTTCGCCACTCATCAGTGCATAATCGAGCGCCGCGCGCAGGTTGTCGAGTTCCGCATCCAGTCGATTGAGCCAGAGAATCTGGTTTGCCCCGGTCAACTCTGCCTCTGCTTGCTCAGCCAGCGCCAGGTAGTAATCTAGATGCCGCTGCCGTAACGCATCTGCTTCACCACTACCGGCGAGTTGGGCAGAGGCATAGTCGTGAATCGTGAGCAGCAGCATAAACCGCGGCTCACCTGTGGTAGACGGTGTCTGATACAACAAGCTCTTGTCCAGGAGTGCGGTCAATACATCGAGCATATCGACGGACAAGGGCGTTATGCGTTTGTCATCGACTGGATTACAGACAGTTGTCACGGCTTCCAAGCTACGCCCACCGATAAAGACAGCCAGCCGCTGGAAGAGCCGCTTTTCTTCCACCGTCAGCAGTTCGTGACTCCAATCCAGGGTCGCGCGCAACGTGCGCTGCCGGTCCGGCAGATCGCGCGTGCGCCCAATCAAGAAGGCAAAGCGGTCTTGGAGGCGCGCCAGGATGGCCGCCGGTGCAAGCACTTTACTGTGGGCGGCGGCCAACTCAAGCGCCAGCGGCAGATAGTCAAGCTGTTGACAGATGGATGTCACAACCGCTGCCGTGCTTGTGTCAAGCGTAAAGGTCGGCTGCACCGCTTGGGCGCGCTGGACAAAGAGATCAACAGCATCTGCTTGGGCCAAGGTCGGCACTGGAAACTCCTGTTCGCCGCGCAGCCGCAGCGTCTCGCGGCTGGTGACCAACACTTTGACTTGAGGACAAGCCCGCAACAACGCCAGCACGCGTGGTGCGGCGCCAATCACCTGCTCGAAGTTATCGAGCAGCAATAAGCACTGTTTCTCCTGCAGATACTCCTGTAGGCGCTGGTGCAGTGGCGTGCTGTCCTGATCGCGCACCTCCAGCGTTTTGGCAATGGCGCTGAGCACCAACTGCGGATCGCGTACGGCGGCCAATTCAATGACAAAGACGCCATCGGCAAAGTCTGCTAAGAGGGTCCAGGCCACCGCTTCGCCCAACCGGCTCTTGCCCACGCCACCTGGCCCCGTGAGGGTGACGAGCCGGACATCTGCCCACCGGAGGAGCGCTTGTACAGCGGCAACGGCGGCTTGACGACCCAGCAAGGGAGTGACTTGGGCCGGGAGGTTGTGATGGGGGCCAGCCGCCTCCGTCAGCACCGTGGGTGCTGCGATCTCATCATCGAGAATCTGGTTGTACAGTCTCTGTAACGCATCGTCCGGCATCACCCCCAATTCGGCCTGGGCCATGCGCCGGTAGGTGTCAAATTGGGCGAGCGCGGCGGCGCGTTGACCGCTGTAGGCCAACAGGCGCATGAGTTGACCGTGGCCGGTTTCGTCGGTTGGGTCGAGGCGCAGCAGGGCCGTCGCGACCGGGATGCCCGCTGCGTAGTCGCCGCTTGCCAGGTAATAAGCCGTTAAGCGCTGATAGCCGTCCAGCGCCAGATAACGTAGCCGTTCGCGCTCCACCACCAGCCACTCGGTAAAGCGGGCCGCGTCTTCGATATGTAACCCGTCCAGAAACTCACCTTGATAGGTTGCCAACGCAGTCGCCAGTTGAGCGGCGCTTTGTACGCTCATGGTCGCGGTTGTGTTCTTGACAACCTGTTCCAGTTCCACCGCATCAATCAGCAGTGACCCCGCCGAATCGACGGCAATCGTCGCGCGGTCAATCAACAGATGGGCAGCAAGCGGGGCGGGCAGCCGGCTGAGGACGGTGCGCAAATTGGAGAGCGATTGGCTGGTCGAAGTCATGTCCCACAACAGATCGGCCAGCGCTTCACGCGTGTGGGCGCGGCCGCTGCAGGCCAGATAGATGAAAAGCGCCAGTCCTCTGCGGCTTCTCGGCGTAGGTAGGGCCATGCCGTTATGCACGAGGCTGACGCCGCCTAACAGGTGAAGAGAGAGAGAGGAGTGCATAGGTGCTTACCGTCAATCGGCCATAACCGAACAATATGTTGCGATTATTGTAATGATTTTATGAAAATTATGCAAACTTATAGAAGGTATTCATCGCTGAATAACACAATTCTCTACATTTTGTAAGGTCAGAGGACGGAATTGGGGTGAATTTTCTCCGTGAAGCGCAAATGCGGTGTTCGTGAAGCGCTTTTTGCCCCGCTGTGAAGCGCTCGTGAAGCGCTCGCCGTGCCATAATCATGACCATCGACCACAACGTCGCCCCCACGGTTGAGGGTCGCCGAACTTCTTTATATCCATGTTCAATTGAAAGGAACAATCCCATGATCGCTTTGAAGAAACGCATCCTCGTGCTTGCCGTGCTTGCTATGTTGACTACGGGAACGTTAAGTGGTTGTATGGGGTATAATCCCTGTATTGGACCCGGAATACCTTATCCGGAGTGCTAAATAGGCACACGATTGGGCGTCTGCACATTGGGCAGCAATGCAACTTGCGCAGCCTGGCTCATTGGGTCAGACGCCCAATCGGTGAAAACTGACGGAAACAGCCCAGTTGCGCTTTATGCACAACTGGATCTTTGGTGAAGTGCTTTTTGCCCCGTTGTGAAGCGCTCACTCTGTAGATTATAATACAGTATCTCCCGTTGGGGCGATGGAACAAAACTTTTGGAGCGCTCTACACAGCAACGAAAGTTTTGCACAGAGATCGGCTCGTAGGGACGGTCGAGGGGTAAGCGCATTAGTCGTTTTTCAGGGAAAGTTTGTTCCCTTTGCTCCAGCGTGAGAATGCTAGGTAGACGCTCTGCGGCGCTGGCGCTTTCAACATCCAAAAGCACCTAACTGAACAGGAGTGATTCCATGCAAAAATGGCTTCTTGCCGGTGTATTCCTAGGGGTGATCTGGTTGGCCGCCGGCTGTATGATCCAGCCGATTCAGCCGACCGATGCGACGCTGCCGATCAAAGGCGCGGCGGGTTTGGGGGACAAGCTCTTCCCGCTGGCAGGCAACGGCGGCTACGATGTGCAACATTATGACCTTGATCTGACGGTGGATGTCGCAAGCAACACCATCACCAGCACGGCTACGTTGACCGCGTTGGCTACATCCACGCTGGACACCTTCAACCTCGACTTTCATGAATTAATCATCGATGGGTTGACGGTCAATGGCGCAGAGACTCCCTATCAGCGCGAGGAAGATGAACTGGTGATTGATCCGCGGTTGCCCCTTGCGCAAAATGCGCTCTTTACGGTGACCGTCCAGTATCATGGCAAACCAAAACTCATTAAGGACTCCGGTTGGCTCAATTACTTTGATCGCGTTGCGGTCAGCAATGGATCGCTGGGCGCCGCCACCTGGTATCCGGTGAATAATACCCCACTAGATAAAGCTACCTACAGCTTTCGTGTCACGGTTCCCCCCGCGTATATGGCGCTGGCCAACGGGCAATTGCTGGGCGAAGAGCCCGACGCAAGCGGCTGGACCACCTATCACTGGGCCACCAACTCACCGATGGCCAGTTCGACGGCCACGATTCTGATTGGTCATTACGCGCTGCACGCCAGTACAGTAGATCCATCTGGTCTTTTGATCAATACCTATGTCGAGTCGCTCGTGGCGGAGCGTTCACTGACGCGCCTTGAGCATACATCAGAGATGCTCGCGTTGCTGAATGAGGTGGTCGGTCCCTTTCCCTTTGCCAACTATAATGTGCTGATTCATACCAAGGGTACGCCCTACGCCACCATGGAGCAAGAACTCACCATCTTGAGTGTGGGTGCACTCAACTATTATGGCGAGGAAGCCGTCATGAATGGCCTGGCGTATCAATATTTTGGGAATAGCGTTAGCCGAGCGCGGGGGCAGGACCGTTGGCTTACCCAGGGCGTGGGCGGCGCGCTGGGCTGGCTCTGGATCGAAAAGAGCAAAGGCCCCGCCGCCTTACAAACGCTCATCCAAGGCATCCGTACCACTTATAATTTAGATTTCCCGCCGGCCGCCCCCGCTACCGCGGACGATCTTGACAACGATAGCATGTACTTTCGTGGGCCCATGGCGATCAACGCCCTGCGCATGCGTCTGGGAGATGAACGTTTCTACCAACTCCTACGCACCTTTTACGCCCGCTATCGGGGCGGGAATGCCAGCACCGAAGACTTTATCGCCGTGGCCGAGGAGATCAGCGGCGAGGATCTGACGGCCTTTTTCCAAGAGTGGCTCTACGCTGACAAATTGCCGCCCTTGCCCGAACCATAGGCCAAGCTTTATCCGCTGCGCCGGGGACAGAGCAGGCACTTTTCTCTGACCAGTCATAGCCTGGCCTGTCCCCGGCACGTCAGTGTCGAATTATTATTTCAAACAAGGAGTACAAGCATGTTCGACCGTGTCCAACGCCCTGCCGCTTTCCTGCTGTTTGTCATTCTACTTGTCCTGGCAAATTGGATCGTCGTGCCGACCACCGGTCATGCCAATGCCGACCCGGGCGCGGCCTATATTGCCCTGGGTGATTCGATCGACGTTGGCGTAGGCGCGACGGACGATGAGGGGTACGTCGCCCAACTCAACAGCTATCTCCCCGAATACTTGGGGCTTGATGTGGTCGAGCTAATCAATCTGGCCCAATCCGGGGCCACGGTGCGCGCGATCGAACAGGAACAGTTGGAACCGGCCCTGGCCGCCATCGAGCAACATGAGGGCGCCGACATTGTGATTTCTTGGGGGGGTGGCGGCAATGACCTGTTACAATTTATCCTATCACCCGGAGCCGTGGCTTGTCGGCGCCAGAGCAGTTGCCTCAAGCGCTTAAACACCTTGCTCAATGCGGTCGAGCAAACGGCGGATGACTCTGTTCGCGCGCTGCGTGCGGCGGCCGGCCCCAATGCGATCATCCTCATGCGAACTCAATATAACTCCTTAGCAAAGCTAGATTATCCGATTCTGGAGCGCATTCGATTGGCGGATATTGCCCTGGAGGGATTGCCCGACTCGCCGCTTGAAGAGGGGCTGAATGATCGCCTGCGTGCGATTGCCGACCGCTATGATGCCAAGGTCGTCGATCTCTATCTGCCTTTTCGCGCCGATCCGGATGCGCTGATTGCCGATGATTTTATCCATCCGAATGATGCCGGCCATGCCCAAATTCTGGAGCTTGCCATTGACGCATTGAACGCCGGTTGAATTTAAGAATGGAATTCAATCGCTTCTTCCCGATAAACCAGCTCCCACCCGTTGTAAACCAGGATCAAGTATTTCAGGTTGACCTGGCTGGCCATTTGTTGGATGCGGGCATCGTGCGCGTACTTCTTGAACTGCGTCTCGGCCTCGGCAATCTTCTCCTTACGCTTGGCATCGTTGTAGTCGCTGCGGGCAATGTATTTCAACTCGATTAGGTAGCCGAATTGCATGTCGGGGTAGCGGGCCAGAAATGGTTCCAGGTAGAGATCAACAAAACCGCTACCCATCTCTCTTTCCGACCAAGTAAGAAAGAGATGACTGACATTGACGTAGGCCAATAGAAAGCCTTGAATCACCTTTTCGGCGTTCAGATAATCGCGCACGGAGGTTTGGGCTTTGATTTCCGCGGCCAGATAGTCAAAAAACTCCTGCCACTCGCCGCGGTAAGCCATCCCTTGCAACAGGCGCCCCAGCCGCCAGAGATCCAGCCGAAAGATGTCGACATCGGCAAAGCCATCGCGGATAAAGCTATAGAGCAGATCGCGCACGGTGCGATTGGGAATTTTTAATAACGAAGCCCCTTCCTGTTCACCGGCAAAGGTAAGCAGGCCGAAATAGACAAGCAGTGAGATAAAATTTTCTCGCTGTAACAACCGTTCCAACGGAAAACTGGGCACAACCGTGCTGACAGTCTCACCATTCTCCAGCACCGACCGGAGCAGATTGAAGTTGCCATTAAGCCGTTTGCTGACGCTCATCAGGTGGCGCAACTTGCCGTAGTCGATGCGAATGTTTTGATCCAACAGTTGCGCCGGCACTTTCTGCTCGTTGCGCACGCTGTTGACAAAGTAGAGCACCATATCCGAATTGAATATGGTTGGTTCTGCCGTTGCGCCAAAGCGGTAGTGATTATACCATTCCTGCATCAAAGCCAGCGTCTCATCCATTGAAAGCTTTAACAGGTCGGGCACGTGATAATCAGCCAGCAAGCGACGCACCTCGGCTGCCGTGAAACCCATCAGTTCATTAAAGCGCCCATCCAAACTGATATTCGTGCCGATGTTGAAGCCACTGGTTACATCATCCATGACGATGGGAGAAACGCCGGTGATAAAGAGACGGCTCAAGCCACCCATACGACCGGTGGTAGCGCTTTTGAGCATAGTAAAAAAGTGGCGAAAAAAACCGCTGCCATGCGTTAATTCACGATAACTCTGTTCGCCCGCTGTGGTCAATACCGTGTTAGCAAAGTTGTCATACTCATCAATCAGCAGATACAAATTCAGGCGTTTTTCTGCCACGTAAGAAAAAATGCGCCGTAGCCGATGTTCTGTTACCGTGAGTTTGTTGATCTCATCTTGTTCGGCCGGCGTAAAAAATTGTGCATAGCGCCGCAGAAAATTGCTAGTTACGGCTACACCGTAATCTTCAAAAGATGCGCGCAACATTTGTGGATCAGGATCGATAGCAGCAAAATTAAAGGTCAGAGTCAGATAACTGTTACGGTTGGATGTAGGGTGTTGACCAATGTAGGTGTCGCCAAAGAGCGTGCCAAAGTTCTCCTTCTCATTGATATCGTAATAGTAGTCCAGCAGCGTGAGCCAGAGCGTCTTGCCAAAGCGGCGTGGGCGAATAAAAAAAAGATAGAAAGGCGCCGCCTCAATCAGCGGGATGAAGCGAGTCTTATCGACATAATAGCCATTTTCTTCGCGCAGCCGGCGATAGTCGGCAATGGCATAGGGAATGCGTTTGAGCGGTGGATTGGACATTAGATCTCTGCTGCCTTCAAAAACACTTTCTACATGGCTCATATAGGTACGCGGCTGAACTTGCTATCTTTTTCACTGGGAAATGGTGCAATTTCAGTTCACCGCCCATGTGAGCGTTTATACATTCTCCATGATTATACCACAAATTGATGAGGTATACGTTATGATAATGATGAGCCAACAACTGATCCAGCCCGTGCCTCCAGTTCGGCCAACGCATCGTCAACAGCCTGGTCCAAGGTCATGGCGCGACCGGCGGCCCAGGCGGTGGCAAAGGCTGCTTCCCCCAACCCCGTGCGCGCCGCGGCCAGCGTCTGTTCATACGCGGCCACTTCGCGGGGTGGGATGGTCACCCCAGTCGTTGCGCGGTACGCTTCGGTCGCGCCCGATAGTTGCGCGGCCACTGCCGGCTTTGCTTCCTGTGCAAAGAGCAGCGCGATGTCACGTAACGCTAGCTCGTACCAACCTTGGTTGCCCAGTTCACGGATGAGCAGCAGGCTTTCCCGATAGCGGGAACGGGCCAGTGGACTATTGCCTTGCTTACGCGCCAGGTTGGCCAAATTATGCAGCGCGGTCGCAATCCCGTCTTTGCTGCCCAACGCCTGATGCAAGGATAAACTTTCTTCAAGCAGCGCTTGCGCTGCGTCATCATTACCCAACCCCCGACTTACCCACCCAAGCCCATTGAGCGACACTGCGATCCCCGCTTTGTTACCGATTGACTGATAGATTGCCAGACTTTGCTGTAGCAGCGCTTGGGCGGTATGACTATCGCCAAGATTATGGTGGATGTTTGCCTGGTCGCTCAGTACGCCGGCAGTTCCTGCTTTATCACCTAATTCTCTTTTGAGGGTTAAACTTTCTGCATAGAGACGCTGGGTAATATCATAATGGCCCAGACGTTGGTTTATCCATCCTAAACTCTGCAATATCCAAGCAATTGCCGATTTATCGCCTAATTCCTGCCTGATGGCCAATACCTCTTCATAGTACAGACGCGCCGCAGGATAATCACCCGCGGTGCCCATCAGACTCGCTAAGTGTTCAAGGGAAAGGGCAATCCCCCACCGATTATTCAGGGTGCGATTGAGCGCCAAACTTTCCTCAGCGTAGACGCGTGATAAAGCGTATTCGTCCAGAGCATAAGCTAGACTACTGAGATTGGTCAGTGATAAAGCAAGGTTCACTTTGTTGTCTACTTCACGATTGAGGGCAAGACTTTCCTCCAAAAGGTTGCGTGCGGTATCATAGTCCCCCTGATCTCGAGCGAGACCACCTAAATTCATGAGTGAGAGGGCAATACCAGCCTTATCCCCCTGCACCCTGCGTATAGTTAATGCCTCCTGATGGAATGATATTGCCTGTGTATAATCACTCTGGCGCGATGCTAAATTACCGGCGGCATTGAAAACCTTTGCTTTTATCAGGGGTGTTGTGTCATGCTCCTGTGCAAGCAGCGCGGTTAGCCATTCGCGACCTTCACTGATGTATCCACGGATTCCCCAAAAACGCCACAATGCCCCACTCAGGCGGGCGCCCCGTTCAATTTCACCCATCAGCAGGGAATAGTGGAGGGCTGCCCGCACGTTGTCGAGTTCCGTCTCCAAGCGATCCAGCCATCGAATCTGGTGCGCGCCGGCCAATTCCAGTTCTGCTCCCTCGGCCAGCGCCATGTAGTAATCCAGATGGCGCTGGCGCAACGCCTCGGCTTCACCACTGCCGGTAAGTCGGTCCATCGCATACTCATGGATCGTAACCAGCAGCATAAAGCGGGGTTCACCAGTGCTGTCGGTGGTCTGATAGAGGAAGCTCTTCTCCAGCAGCGCGGTCAACCCATCTAGCGCATCAATGGCTAGGGGTGCGATCTGTTCGTCATCATTTGGATTGCAGATTGTTTCCACCGCTTCCAGGCTGCGCCCACCCCGAAAGACGGCTAGGCGCCGGAAGAGTTGTTTTTCCTCCTCGGTCAGCAGGTCGTAACTCCAATCCAGGGTTGCGCGCAAGGTGCGCTGGCGATCTGGTAGATCACGCGTGCGTCCAATCAAGAAGGCAAAGCGGTCTTGCAGGCGCGCGAGGATCGCTGGCGGCGCGAAGAGTTTGCTTTGGGCTACGGCCAACTCAAGTGCCAGGGGCAGATAATCAAGCTGTTGACAGATGCTCGCCACAACCTCTGTCATATTTGCTTCCAGCCTAAAGGTCGGCTGTAGCGCCTGGGCGCGCTGAGTAAAAAGCGTCACGGCATCCGCCGGCGCCAGGGTCGGCACTGGAAACTCATGTTCCCCGCGCAGCCGGAGCGTCTCACGGCTGGTGACCAAGATTTTGACCCCAGGACAGGCCCGCAGCAATTCGAGTAAGCGCGGTGCAGCGTCAATCACCTGCTCAAAGTTATCGATCAGCAACAGGCACTGCTTCTCCTGAAGATAGTCATGCAAACGCGCTTGGAGCGGCGTGCTGCCCTGATCGCGCACAGCCAGCGTTTGGGCAAGCGCGCTGAGAACCAGATGCGGATCGCGTATGGCGGCCAATTCAATCAGAAAGACACCATCGGCAAAGTCCGGCAATAAGCTCCAGGCCACCGCCTCCCCCAACCGGCTCTTGCCCACGCCCCCCGGCCCTGTCAAGGTGACGAGCCGCACATCCACCCGCTGGAGGAGCGCTTGCACAGCGGCGATCTCCGCTTGGCGCCCCAGCAAGGACGTTACCTGCGCCGGCAGGTTGTGGCGCGGGGCTGGCGCCTCTGCCACCGTCACCGTTGGCGGTGCGGCGAACGCATTGTCACGGATCTGCGTGTAGAGTTCCTGCAACGCCCCATCCGGTTCCACGCCAAATTCGGCCTGCACCATACGGCGGTAGGCGTCAAACTGGGCGAGCGCGGCGGCGCGTTGCCCACTGTAGGCCAACATCTGGATAAGGTGGGCGTGACCGATTTCGTCGGTCGGGTCAAGGCGCAGCAGGGCTGTGGCGACCTCGATGCCCGCTACATAGTCGCCGCGCTCCAGGTAATAAGCGGTCAATCGTTGGTAGCCATCCAGCGCCAGATAACGCAGCCGCTCCCGCTCCACCACCAGCCACTCGGTAAAGCGGGTCGCGTCCTCGACAGTAAAGCCATCCAGAAACTCTCCCTGATAACTTGCCAACGCGGTCGCCAGTTGCGCGGCGCTTTGTGCGTTGAGGGCCGCGGTTGTGCTCTTGACCACCCGTTCCAGTTCCACCGCGTCAATCAGCAGTGACCCCGCCGGATCGAGCGCAATCGTCGCGCGGTCAATCAACAGCTGGGCCGCCAGCGGTGCGGGTAGCCGGCTGAGGATCGTGCGCAAATTGGAGAGCGACTGGCTGGTCGAAGTGGCATCCCACAGCAGATCGGCCAGCCCTTCGCGTGTGTGGGCGCGCCCGGTGCAGGCCAGATAGATGAAGAGCGCCAAACCTTTGCGGCTTTTGGGCGTGGTCAACGCCACACCATTGTGCCAAAGGTTGACGCCACCGAAGAGATGTAGGGTGAGAGCTGGGCGCATAAGGAGCTTACCGTGAGTTGAGCGCAGACGAACAATGTTTTGCGATTATTGTAATGATTTTATGAAATTGTGCAAACTTATCGAAGACACACATAGTTGATCAATCACAAATCTTTATACTTTGTAAGGTTTGAGGACAGAATTGTAGCGGATTGTCTCCGTGAAGCGCAAATGCGGCGCTCGTGAAGCGCTTTTTGCCCTACCATGAAGCGTTCGTGAAGCGCTCGCCCCGTACAATGGAAACCAGCAGCACACAGAGAAAAGGCTGCATCGCTTATCAGTCATCGTTCAAACACTGAAACATTCGAATACGGAAAGGAATGATCACCATGTTGAATCGCAAAGTTATGTTTGTCACCCTTGTGCTCTTGTCGGCGCTCTTTTTCGCAGGCTGTACCGCCGTCCCCACCGTTAAAGATCTATTTTATGGGCAGGCTCACTCCTCAAGCGCCCTGGCCTGTGCCAAGTGCTGACGCCAGCGGTTTGCAGGGGGTGATCGTCCCATAGGCACGATTGAATTTAGGGTTGGCACAGCATACGCTCCCCTTATATTCAATCGTGCCTACGGCACAAAGCTGTCGTCGGTATCTGTTTAAATGGGTAACTGCTCGGCCATTTATCCACTTCAGGAGATTCCTCCATGACTGCTCAATCTGCACCTACGCGCAATGGGGCGGACCAAGCGCCCACGCTCTTTTCGCTCTTTCGCAATCGTAATTTTACCTTGTTGTGGCTGGCCCAGTTTATTTCGGCCATGGGCGCCTTCATGACGACATTGGCGACGTCGATCATTATCTTTCGGGCCACGGGCACAGTGGCCAGTGTGGGTTTGTTGTTGCTGCTGGCTTATCTGCCGGGCGTTCTATTAGGGTGTTTTGCCGGGGTAGCTGCCGACCGCTTTGACCGCAAGCGCATTATGATCGGGGCGGAACTGCTGCGCGGTCTCATGCTGCTGGCCTTGCCCTTCTTGCTCACACACAACCTCATTTGGCTGTACATTGTGACCGCAGCTTCCAACGCGGTGAAGCAATTTTTTGATCCGGCACAGAGCAGCGTCATTCCCGCGATCGTGGAGGAAAAACAGCTGGCCCAGGCCAATTCGCTGTTAAGCGTGAGTTATAACGGCGCAGAAATCTTTGGCCTGATGGCAGCCGGGCTACTGGCGGCCCAGTTTGACCCCGTTTGGGCTTTCTATGTGGATGGGTTGACCTTTTTGCTTAGCGCCTTTTCCCTCTTGGGTCTACGCTTGCCATCAGCCAGCCGTGGACAGAGCGACACGCCGCAAAATTTCTTTCTGTTAATTGGGGAAGGGCTGCACCACATCAAAGGGACGCACGGCCTAAACCGGCTTTTCTTGTTATACATTCCGGTCTTTATTATCTTTGGTCTGTTTAACGCTGTTGACCTCCCCTTTATTGTCCGCACGGTAAAGAGTGAACTTATCTCCGGCGAATTCCTCTTTGGGTTGTTGGAGGCCGGTGGTCTGGTCGGCTTTATCATCGGCAGCTTGTTCATGGCACGCTGGGCCGACCAGTTGTGGAATGGCCAATGGGTGGTCTTGAGCTTTATTGGGATGGGTCTTTGCACCCTCTTCTATGCCCACTCGGCCCTGCTGACAAGTCTCTTGGCGCTCAAAGTGATCTACTGTGTCATGAATGCCTTTTCCTATGTGGGGCGTCAACTGCTTATCCAGCGGGAAACACCGGCGGGGCTGCTGGGGCGGGTCAGCAGTGCATTCTTTATGGAGCGCGATCTCTGTTTTATGACCGGTATGGCCCTGGCCTTTGTGGGCGATCGCTTTCCGCTGCCCTGGGTCGTCACGGCGATTGGTCTATCCGTTTTGTTCTGCGGTCTGGTGGGGTGGGGCGTTCCCGGCTTGGGGCGGACGCTGGCTCCCCAAACAACGATACAACCAACTCTTGGTGAGCCTGCGCTGGCAAAAAACTGATTTGTGTACTGATTGCATAGAACCTGTGATCGAGACTTTCAGGAGAAATGAACCCATGTCGCTTTCTTTTCATCAGTGGAAGATGATTCATCTTTGGTTGGTGAGCGGTGCACTCTGCGGCCTGCTTTGGGGTGGCAGTGTGGCGCTCCTCATGACATTGACACACGGTGAGCTGAGCCTGATGGCGTTGGGGCTTACGACAGTATTGAGCCGCACCCAAATCGGCGCCCTGGCCGGCTGCTTTTTTGGCGCTCTAGCCGCTCTAATTCTGGCCTGCGAACGCTTACAGCTTGCACCAGAAACGATGAACGGCAAGTCTGCACTGTTACTGTTTGGCGCATTTGTGGTTTGGTGCGCTGCTGGTCTGCTGCTCTATCAAACCGTACTTGCATGGTTGTTGACGCTTGTGGACTGGCAGCACATGGCACGCCAGCATGTACAGTTGCTCCGACTGGTCATGCTGGGGGTGATATTTTTGGCGCTGCCGCCGTTCTATAATGGGGGCTTGGAACGCAAAAACGAGATCAATGGTGACTTGAAAAAGCTGAATTTAGCAAGGAGGATACGATGAAGGTCATTGGCGCAGGTTTTGGTCGCACCGGCACGGAGTCAACCCAGGCGGCGCTAGAGAAGTTGCTCGGCGGCAAGTGCTATCACATGAAAGAGGTGATCAACCGACCGGAGCATCTGCAAGCATGGGTAGATTTTGCGGAACGGGGCCGCCAAGGCATGGATTGGCAGTGGCTGATGCAGGACTATGTGGCGGGGGTGGATTGGCCCATCTGCAACTATTACCAGGAGCTGATGGCAGCCTTCCCTGATGCCAAGGTGCTGCTCACCTATCGCGCGCCGGAGAAGTGGTATGCCAGCTTCCTGATGCTTGTGCGTATCACGACCATGACCCGGCGTCTTGCCTTTTTTGTGCCCATGTTTAGGCGGATGCAGATCATGATCAATAAGGCCGTCTGGCACATCTTTCCCGATGTACACGACCAGGCGCAGTGCATTGAAGTCTACAAGCGCCATGTGGCAGAGGTCAAAGCGTGTGTGCCGCCGGAACGCCTGCTCGTCTTTCAGGTGCAGGAGGGGTGGGAGCCGCTCTGCCGGTTTCTGAACGTGCCGATCCCCGACGAACCTTTCCCCCACTTGAACAAACGGGGCGACGTTCAGAAATTTGCGCAGCGCATGATCGCCGGCCAAGTGTTCCAGCAGGCGCGGGTGCCCCTGGCGCTGGTCATCCTTGCCACGCTGCTCTATTTTATTTTCATCCGGTAAACAATGATTCTCTTCGATGTCTATATGAATTTGCTTTTATTGCTCACGGCGGCCCTTAGTTATAGCATTGGGGGCTACTTTATGAAGCTCTCCGACGGTTTAACGAAAGGCGGGCCAACGGCAGTAGTGTTAGCGCTTTTCTGTTTTGGCGCCGTCTTGCAGACCATTGCCATGCGCCACATGGAAATGACCGCTACGTATATCATCGTATTGGGGTTAGAGGCCGTTACCGCACTCCTGCTGGGTTTGTTTCTGCTGGGTGAGACGATCAGCCTGTTGAAACTGTTTGGCATCCTGCTTGTGGCCGGCGGTGTCGCCCTCTTGCGGCTACCATGAAGCGCACACCAACATTTGTTCTCGTGCAGCGCTTGTGGAGTGCTCACCCCGCATGCTATAATATAGTTTCCTGGAAAATTTTTGTACCACATTCCCCGCTGGGCCGATAGGACAAAACTGGATTCTTAGAGGGTTGATGGGGTCTCTCGTAGCGGCATGGCCTTGCGCCTGCCCTGGCGTCTAGAAGGCCACCGCCGCAAGGGTCGCGTCCAAAGGCGCCCAAAGGGCTCCCGCTGCTCCTAGGCGCCTACCCCGCAAAACGTCAAAGAACCGTACACTGTAAGGCGATGGGTAGATGCTCCGCGTTGCTGCATCCCTCACCATTCAAAAGCACCTACATGAACAGGAGTGATTCAATGCAGAAATGGCTTCTTGCCGGCGTATTCCTCGGGGTGATCTGGCTAGCTGGCGGCTGTCTGATCCAGCCAATTCAGCCGACCGGCGCAACGACACTGCCCATCAAAGGGGCGGCGGGGTTGGGGGACAAGCTCTTTCCCAACGCCGGTAATGGCGGCTATGATGTGCAACAGTATGACCTTGATCTGACAGTGGATGTCGCAAGCAACACCATCACCGGCACGGCTACGCTGACCGCGTTGGCCACGGCCACGTTGGACACCTTCAACCTCGACTTTCACGCGTTGACCATTGATGAACTGACTGTCAATGGCGTCGAGACCCCCTATCAGCGCCAGGAAGATGAGTTAGTCATTGATCCGCTGTTGCCTGTTGGGGGAAATGCAATCTTTACCGTGACGGTGCAGTATCACGGCCGGCCCAAACCACTTCTCTTTGACTTTTATAACACCGGCTGGCTCAATTTCACAGATAGCATTGGCGTCGGCAACGAGCCGAATGGCGCCGCGACCTGGTATCCGGTCAACGACCACCCGCTGGATCGCGCCACCTATCGCTTGCGCGTTACCGTGCCGATGCCCTACGTGGTGGCTGCCAACGGGCGTCTACAGAAGACTATTCCCGCAACCGATGGCTGGAATACCTATGTTTGGGTCATGGACAAACCGATGGCCAGCTACCTGGCCGCCGTTGCGATTGACAAGTTCACCCTCCAAAGTGAGCCAGTAGCGGATGACGTTGTCTTGCGCAACTACATCGCGCCCAATATCAGCGAACGGTCGCTGGCCCTGCTTGAACCGACTGCCGCCATGCTTGCTATGCTCAATGAAGCGGTCGGTCCTTATCCCTATGCTGAGTATGGCGTGGTGTTGCACAACCACTCGCCTTATGCCATGGAGACGCAGACCCTTTCCCAGCTTAGCCAACAGGCCTTACGTGATTATGGCGAAGAAGTGGTCGTCCATGAGTTGGCCCACCAGTGGTTCGGCAACAGCATCGGTCTAGCACAGTGGCAGGATGTCTGGCTCAAAGAGGGTTTTGTCACCTATGCCGAATGGCTCTGGATCGAAAAGCGCCAAGGGGCGGCGGCCATGCGCAGACGCATTGAGCAAATTTACGCCCACACCCCTGGCCTGGATTTACCGCCAGCGACGCCAACGGTTGAAACGCTGTACGACAACAGCGTCTACTACCGGGGCGCCTTAACCCTCTATGCGCTGCGCTTGCATTTAGGGGATGAGCGCTTCTTCCAACTCCTGCACAGCTACTACGAACGCTATCGGGGGGGCTATGCAACGACTGCGGACTTTATCGCCCTGGCCGAGGAGGTCAGCGGCGAGGATCTCACAGCCTTTTTTCAGGCCTGGCTCTATGATGACAAATTGCCGCCTTTGCCATCTATTGAATAAGTAGTAGACCAATGCGTTCACCTTACTCTGCCCTTCACCGTTATTTGCGTTCCCCCTGGCTCCCCCTGATCCTGGCCGCGCTTGCCATGGTGCTTACGCTGCCGGCGTTGGCGGCAGGGCTGGCGCTAGATGACTATAATCAGCGCTACACGTTGCTGGGGCGCGCCGATCTGCCGGCGCTGCCCGGTCTGTGGCGGGACAATCATTTGCCCTTCGTGTTGATGAAACTCTTTTCCTTTGCGGAGAACGATCCGGTAAGTCGCTGGCAGCAGAATGATCTGGGGCTCTATCCCTGGTGGACGCCGGTGGCTGGGTATGTGGCCTTTTGGCGTCCGCTGAGCGCTTTCACCCATTGGCTGGATTACTAGCTTTGGCCCAATGCTATTTGGGCCATGCATCTGCACAGTATCCTCTGGTTTGGCTTGGGCGTTGCGGTGACTACGTACTTTTACCGCCGTATCATGGGCCCCACCGCGGTGGCGGGGCTGGCGGTTTTGCTCTTTGCGCTGGATGACGCCCACGGCTTTCCGGTCGCCTGGATTGCGAATCGCAACGGCGTCATCTCCTTTTGCCTGGGGATGATTACCCTCTTCTATTTTGTGCAGTGGCGACAGACAAAGCAGCGTCGCGCCCGCAATCTTGCCCTGCTTTGTTTTGGCTTGACGTTGCTCGCGGCTGAGGCCGGCGTGGCTGCGCTGCCCTATCTGGTGGCTTATCTCCTTATACTCGACCGTGAGACCATTGCCAACCGAGTGCGCGCCTTGGCCCCTTTTTTGCTCATCTTTCTGCTCTGGCTGGCGATCCATCGGCTGTTGGGCTATGGCGAACGCGGGACGGGCCTCTACCTCGACCCGTTGAGTGCGCCGCTCTACTTTTTGCGCAGCATTGTGGAGCGGGTTCCCATCCTGCTGCTCTCGCAGTGGGCCTTGCCGCCGGCGGGACTCTATGCTTACCTGCCGGTGAGTTATCAACAGGGATGGTGGGTTCTGGCTGTGATCGTCGTCGGGGGGATTGCCTACGCGCTTGGGCGCGCCTTGCGTCATGATCGGATTGCACGCTTTTGGGCCATCGGCATGGGGCTGGCGCTGATTGTCGCGTGCACCAGCCAGCCTGGCGAACGGCTGCTCTGGTTTGTTGGCATCGGCGGCATGGGGCTGTTGGCGCAGTGGATGGCCAAGCTCTGGCACACCGTGCGCACAAGCGCTGTGCGCTCCATGCGCCGTCGCTTCGCCTGGTCCACATTGCTCGCTCTGGGCCTGATTCATTTCATCCACGCGCCGATCTTTCTCAGCCGCGAAGCGCGGCTGATGGCCGCCGGCGCCACCATTGCCCAGGCGATTGACAGTCTGCCGGTGGATGAAGCGTTCAGAATGCAGACGGCGGTCGTTGTCAACGAACCGCTCTTCTTCTATTCGTCCTATGCGTTGCCGGCCCGCAGTATCGAAGCCAAGCCTTTTCCGCTACGGCTACGCCATCTGGTCTCGACCTTTAACGCCATTGAGATTACACGCCCCTCTGCAAACCAACTGCTTATTCGTCCGCAAGGTGGCTTTTTGGTCGAGGGCGCACGTCTGGCGCGCGCCCCGACCATGCCCATTGCCCTGGCGGGTGCCCCCTGGGCGCGCTTTGAACTCACCGACATGATCGTAGAAGTGACGTCTATAGACGAGCAGGGACAGCCGAACGCAGCGCTCTTTACCTTTGCCATGCCCTTGGAAGATCCTGCAATCCGCTGGTTGACCTGGGATCAGGCAACGGGCAAGTTTGTTGACTTTCCCCTACCTGCCATCGGCGCGACCATTAAACTACCGCCGCTGGTAGAATTTTGAAGCAGGGTGATCAGTCATGGGTCATCGGTCCTTTGTCCTACTGATTTACCGCTCTACCAATCTACTAATTTACCACTCTACCAATCTACGCCTCCACCACAATCCGCCCAATATCGAGGGAATGGGCGTCGCAATACCAGAGCACCCCCTCATGGATGGTCATGCCGTGGACTTCCACCGGCGCTTCGACGCGGATTACCTGAAAGACGCGGCCATCCTCTGGGCCCAGCAGGCTAATTGCGCCGGAGGAGGTGTCTGCCGCCCACAGACGACCCTGGGGGCCCCACGCCAGACCATGGACGCGCAGCCCCGGTGTGCGGAAGCGATGCACCTCTTGCCATGTCTCCGGGTCCATGACATGCACCATCTGCGAGGGGGGCGACGCGACATAGAGCTTACCATCACGCCACTCCAGCCCATGCGCCCCCGTCTGCTGCGCGTCAGCGGCATGTTCGCGCCACGCCACGACGCCGGAGCCGGGCGAATCATATTTGGCGACTGTAGCGCCGGTGGCCGGGTCCAACTTGGCGATCTTTGATTCATAGGTAGAGGCAACCCAGAGATAGCCGCCGCCCAAGGTGATGCCGCTGGAGTGGACGGTGTCGGTCTGGGCGGAGAAGAGGACATCGCCGGTGGCGTAGTCGATGCGATAGACCTTGTTGTCCACCTGGTCGATGCACCACAAGCCCTCCGGCGTGGCCTGGATGCCATTGGGTTGGGGACCGGGGCTTTTGAAGAGCTTTTCCACACGCGCGATTGAGAATGGCATAGGGTTCTCCTTTTGTAAATCTTGATCAATGATTAGGATAGTGTTGCGTGTTGCGTGAATCTCTGCGCAAACGTGGGGCGTAATATCCTCCTGCAAATTCACAACGACAGACGACGTAGCGTTGCCTGGTAATCATGCAGGGCCGCGTCATAATGCAGATGGCGTCCGTCTTCGACAATGGTGCGCCCGGCCACATCGACGCGATCCACCGCACGGGGGCCAGCCGCGAACAGGATGGCGTCAACCGCGTGCTCCGGGTCAATAGCGGCTAATGCCGGATCGTCCGCACGCAACCAAATTTGATCGGCTGCCGCGTATGCGGCCAAACCACAAGCACTATACCCGATCTGTGAGCCCATTGCAAGGAGCGTTGACGCATCGGCCACGATGTGCCGCCGCTCCAGCCGCGACCGTTCATCCAGTTCCACGGCTCGGATTTCCTCAAAGGCATCGCCACAGGCATGGCTATCGACGCCAACACAGAGTTGCACGCCGGCCGCAACCAAGGCGCTGGTTGGAGGCAAGCCATCACCCAGATCACGCTCGGTGGTGCGGCAAAGACAGATCGTACAGCGGGCCGCACCCAATATCTGAATTTCGGCGGGCGTCAGATGGGTGGCGTGAATGCCCACAAAATGAGGCGAAAGCAGCCCCTGTTGGGCGAGTAAGGCGACCGGCGTTGTCCCATACTCAGCCAGGCATTCGTCAACTTCACGCCGCTGTTCGCAAATGTGCATGTGAAAGGGGAACTGCTGCGCCCTAGCATAATGGGCCAACTCAATAAGTTGCGGCAGCGGCACAGCCCGCACGCTGTGAGCCGCCACCCCGATGGTGACAAGTGGTTGATTCGCATAGCGAGCACGTAAGGTTTCGAGGTCGCGGATTACGTCAGTCACGGTTGGGTCGGCAAAGCGTTGTTGGGCGGCGGATAGGGATTGCTGATAACCACCGCGCAGATAGGCGGTGCGCAACAAGGCAAGCCGGATGCCTACATCCAACGCGGCTTGGATCACGGCATCGGCTAACTCGGTGCGGTTGGTATAGGGGTGTCCATGAGGGGCATGGTGGAGATAGTGAAACTCACCTACCGCGGTGACGCCGCTCATGGCCAATTCGGTATAGGCAAAGCGACTGATGGTGTAGAGGGCGTCAGGATCGAGCTGTTCCACCAGGCGATACATCAGGGCGCGCCAGGACCAGAAGGAGTCGGCGGCGCTGCTCCGTCGTTGGGTGCGGCCACGCAGGGCGCGCTGAAAGGCATGGGAATGGGCTGTCGCCAGACCAGGCAGCCGCCAGCGATCTTGGTCCAGCGCAACTACAGGCACGACGGGAAATAGATCAACTGGTGGTGGCGCCATTGGCTTATCCATGCGCAAGAAAAGGCTTGGGGAGCGCAGGTAGGAAACGCCACGTCCCCTGAGCTTGTCGAAGGGGACGTGGCGTTTCCTACCTGTCTAAAGATGATTATTCTACACGGTAGGGCGCCAGCGATTCATAGTTGGGGTCAATGCCAATGCCGGGGACATTGGGCGGGCTAACGGTGCCGTCCTCGTTGAGGCTCAGCGTGTGATGATAGATTTTCCCCCACATGGGATCCACGGTATCGCGGTAGAATTCTAGTATCAGGCCATTGGCGAGAGCCGCCACCAAATGGATATGAATCTCTTGGGGGCCGTGAGGAGCAATGTCCACATCAAAGGCTTGGGCGAGCGCCGCAATCTTCATAAATTCAGTGACCCCGCCACAGATAATGGCGTCGGCATTGAGGATGGGCACACCGCCGCGCAGGATCAGGTCGCGGAAGCCATAACGGGTGTACTCATTCTCGCCGGTGGCAATGGGAATAGTTGTCGCCTCGGTCAGGCGGCGATGGCCTTCATAGTCATCCGGCGCTATCGGCTCCTCAAACCAGAAGGGGTCGTACTCCTCAATCAGCCGCGCCAGTTGCAGCGCCTCACGCACTTTATAGGCGCAATTGGCATCGACCATCAGCTTGACCTCGGGCCCAATTGCCTCGCGCACGACCCGCACCCGTTCGGCGTCGGCGCGGACGGAGAGCGCACCCACCTTCATCTTGATGGCAGTGGCGCCCATGGCCACATTTTCTTCCATTTCTTGGGCCAATTCGGCCAGCCCCTTGCCCTCTTCATAGTAACCGCCGGCAATATAAGTGGGCACACGGTCAGTGTAGCCGCCCAACATTTTGTAGAGCGGCAGGCCAGCCACCTTGGCGCGCAGATCCCACAGACCAATGTCCAGCGCACTAATGGCGCGAGTGGTCATGCCACGGCGACCAATCAATTTAGGGACCCAGAGCTTGTGCCAGAGGCGCTCGACATCCAGCGGATCCTCGCCCAGCAGCAGCGGCGTCAGGTGTTCAATGGCGGCACGGATAATCGAACCGCCGGCGCCCAGACCAATGCCGGTAAGGCCTTCATCGGTTTCAATTTTGACCAGCCCTACGCCGGAGTGGGTATAGGTATGTTTGCCATTGGTAATCGGCTTGTGACGGGGCCAACGGTAGGCTTCGGTGGTAATCTTGGTAATTTTCATTGGCTGCACCTATGCTGGTTAGACTTCTAAATAGATTTTCCAGGATGTGGGGATGCTGCCGGAGGCGACAAGATAATCAACGCGAGGGGTCTTGGGTTCCCATAACATGGTCATACCCGCTTCATGGGGTGTCCGATCTCCTTTGCGTTGGTTGCAAGGCGAACAGGCACAAGCGGTATTGCCCCAACTGTTGACACCACCACGACTGCGGGGCACAATATGGTCAATGGTGAAGTCGCTCTTCGTCAAAAAAATGGAACCGCGGCGCTCACCACTGCGCATGCCACAGTAGATGCAACGGAATTCATCCCGTTGCAGAACCCCACGCCGGCTCCAGCGTACACCGCGGCGTGGGGCATGAACATAGCGTCGCAAACGGAGGACATTGGGAAGTGCAAGGGTATCGCTCGCGCCTTGCACAGTGACAAGTTCATCGGTGACTGCGTCGACACGGTCGCGCAGAAGCAGGGAGACGGCGCGCTTTAAGGGAATTACTGCCAGTGGTTCATAACTTGCATTGAGCAACAGGACAGCGGCCGTCATTATTACACCATACCTTGGAGTTACTGTAGACCGAAAAGCGCCAGCCAACTACGCCAATTGGAATTCTGGTCAACAGCGAGCGCAGCCGTCGTGGGTTGTGCTGCGGCAACAGGGATGGTTGGCGGTTGCGCGGTCAATACAATGACCAATTCTTCATCGGGGCGGATCAGCCCCAACTCATCACGCGCCTTCTCTTGCACATAGGCATCGCTATGGATATAGGTAAGTTCCTTTGCTAAGTCCGCCTGACGCTGCTGGGCGCGCGCAATTCTGCCTTGCCACTGGCCAATCTCCGCATCTAAGTGGGCCTTTGCCGCAAGCCGGCTGGCATAGCTGCCCAAGAAAATTAGAGAGAAAATTGCTAAAAATAACAGTAGTATGCGACGATCTCGTCTGGGGGTCGTCATAGGTATTTACTCGTTAAACTTATCTCTTTAAGAATGGCTCATAGGTCTCCAGATAATTGCAACGATTTTACCGTTTCGCCCATATGAGCATTTAAGAATGACGCTCATATGGGCGACTCACTGAAATTGCACTGCTTGCCCTCAAGCTAAGATCGACAATTTCAGTCGCATACCGATATGAGCCAAGAATGATAGACCAGATATAAAAAGAGGAGGCTCCGCAAGCGAAGTCTCCTCAAGGTGCCGCAGACAGGACTTGAACCTGTATGAGCTATTGCTCACCACGCCCTGAACGTGGCGCGTCTGCCAATTCCGCCACTGCGGCTTACACTAATGGTGAACCGGTGTTAATTTCAACAGCGGAAATTTTATCACTGGTTACATTAATGTGCGAACCAATGGCTTATTTATATCACAGGCTTTGCTTGTTGTCAAAACCGCCATATGCTAGCGTGTAATTGAACTAGGGGGTGTTGGGGGCGCGTTGGTTGGGGCCTGATTTGCCGGTACACGTCGGGTGACCATGTACCAATCGGCAAAGTTATCAAAGCGTTCCGCGGGCCGGTTGAGCGGACCGATCTGCACATTGTGCACTCGCTTACGCACCCCATAGGTGTAGACAGGATAGTAAAGCAGCAGCGACGGGACTTCCTCGGCAAAGATGATCTGGAAGCGATCATAGAGCGCTTTGCGCTGCCCTTCATCGGTAATGGAACGAGCCTGTTGTAAAATCTCATCCACTTCAGAATTGCGCCATCCTGCGTAGTTAAAGCCCCCTTCCTCGGCCTGTGTGCTGTGCCAGAGCCAATATTGATCTGGATCACCTGGGATGTCCCAAGAGGTCAGTGCCGCTTCAAATTTACGAGGCAGGAGAAAATCACTCACCAAGCTGACAAAGGTGACCGGCGTCGGCACGACACGCACCCCAATCTTACCCCAATCGTCGGCAATGCGCTGGATGAGCGCCTGTTGCAGGGTTTCATCTGAGGAATAGAGCAAAAATTGCAGTGGTCTGCCATCTTTGTCGCGTACGCCATCGCCATTGCTGTCAATCCAACCCGCGGCGTTGAGCAGTTGCTCAGCCTGCTGTGGGTTGTACTCATACTTGGGCACATCGCTGTTGTAGGCCCAATTTTCCGGCAGCAGCGGACTGTGGGCCACAATCCCCTGCCCCGCGGTGACTTCATCAATGAGTGCGGTGCGGTTGAGGCCATAGTAGAGTGCCTGGCGCACATTTTGGTCGGCAAAGAAGGGGACATTAGCGCTCGTCAAATTAAAGACGATACTGAGATAGCGCGCTTGCACTGCTGAAAAGAGTTCCAGATCTTCCTGCGCCGCCGCAATCGGGAATTCTGACGGCAAGACGCGGCTGATGCCATCGATCTCGTTATTCAGGTAGCCGGTCAGCAAGGTTGGATGGTCGGGATAGAAATAAAACTCTAGGGCAGATAAATAGGGCCTATGTTCACCATCATAAGGGTTGGGGACCAGGCGAATATGATCGGCGGCCAGTTCGTCCACCATCAAGGGGCCAGAACCGATCGGCGTCCCATTGAGCGGACTGCCGGCTAGTTCGCTGGCCGGTACATTGCCATAGATATGTTTGGGTAACAGGCCAATGGCTGTGTAGTCCAGAAAAGGTGAAAACGGCTCGCTCAGAATAAAACGTAGCGTATAGTCATCCACCTTTTCTGCCTGCACCGTGCGCCAGAGAATCGACAGGTTGGGCACATCGACCACATCCGGGTTTTGGAGAATGCTGATCGTAAAGAGTGCATCATCAGCCGTAATCGGCTGGCCATCATGCCAAAATTGATTCTCGCGCAGATGGAAAGTGTAGATCTTTTCGTCGGTGATGCTCCAATCACTGGCTAGATCCGGGACGACGCGCCCATGCCGATCAATGCGCGTCAACCCACGGAACAAGAGCGCACAAAGATCCTCGTCTACATCATTGCGATCACAGACCAGTGGATTCAAATAGCGCGGATTTCCCACCACACCTTCGCGATAGACCCCGCCCTTATCCGGCACCAATACGGTAGCAACCGAATAGGTGGAATAGCCGAGCAAACTCACCAGTGCCAACAACCCCACGCAGGCAATCAACACCTGCCAGCGCAAATGACGGCCAAGCGATTCAGTTGGGGAGGCGACAGGAGGAAAGGAGGGTGATCGATAACGTTGCGATTGCATGAATGGGTTTATTCAAAGATAACCGACAACAGTGAAAAGAGAAAGAAAATCCCCGCCAACAAAAAGGTCATATTAAAGAGCGTCTTTTCCATCCCACGCCGCGTGCGGTAAATATCCGAGCCGCCAAAGACACTGCCCAACCCGGCGCTGGTTTGACCTTGAACCAAGACAATCGCAATCAACGCGATGCCAATAATAATTGTAGCAATCATCAAAAAACTGCCAAAAGTCATAACTCAATCTCCTTGAGACATAGAACTTGAGATAAACAAAAACTCCGTGCAAGTATAACAAGGCTCTTCTGGTTCACAAAATTCCCCCAAGCTCGCAAGCGAAATTGGTTAGGTGCGCGTCCCCAATTGGGAGCAATAGATAAAGAAGCGCGTATTGGTTTTCTACTGCTTCGTCCCATTAGGAGTACGCTCCCATTGGTTAGCGAACCACATTCCATCATTACGGCGCCTGGAACAGATAGAGCAGTGGATTGGCGTGATGATCCCGTTGGGTGACCAAGACGCCATCAGGATACTGCTCTTGCAATTGTGCAACGAGCGGCAGTTGATCTGGTGCAAGCAGAACACGGCTGTGTGGCGGTAATGGGTCGGGAAGGTCTGACGTGAAGTGCAGATCTAGTGCGCCTGTATGTGCTTTGTCGTTGGTAAAGAAGCGGATCAACGGCGTTTCGGCATTGAGTGCGACTTCAGCGTCGGCAACCATCGGCGACGTAATGACGTAGATGGGCGTATCACTGGATGCTTGGCGCAACGCATGGCCGATTGCACTTGGTGTATCCGCCTGCATATGTGCATACTCGTAATAGGCGGCGCCATTGTACAAACCGACCCACAAGATGAGCCCAAAGAGTAAATAACTGACAATCTGTTTGACCCACAGCCCGGCAATGCGTAAGATCGTAACACGTAGCCGCTCTAGACCGAACGTAATTGTCAATGCGCCGGCTGGCAAAAGCGCCAACAGCCCAGGCCAATTCGGTGTGGCGGAGGCAAAGAGGACGGCACAGAGCCAGCCGCTTCCTAACCAGGTAAATAAGACCCACCCTTGCCGCCGGTCAAGATTAAAGAGCAGGGCGCCGATGCCCAATACCAACAAGGGCGCCAGTAGCGCATTGAAGAGTTGCGCCGGATAGGTTGGCGGCGCGATGGGAGTGGTTGCTTCAATCACAGCCAGGGCAGTCGCCCAAAATCGGCTGGGGTGCAAGCGGCCGCTGGTCAAGAGCCACTGTTGTGGTTGTAGCAACCAATTGAACAGCGCCGGCGCTGTAACAATGGCTAGGCCCAGCAACCAAAGCACAAAGGCGCCAACGATTGTACGCCGCGCACTTGTTTCTGGCAGTCGGTGCGGTAACACACCTGCAAGCGCCACTCCCTGACCTAGCCACCACAGCAAGGCAGCGACGATAAATGCAATTCCGATTGGATAGAGTATTATGCTCCAGCCCATTAACGTCGCACTCAGCGCAAAGGTCAGTCGATCGCGGGTGCGGAAACCGCGCAAGAGCGCCCAACAACCTAATGTGCCCCACGCTACGCTCTCCATAAAGATAGGAGTGCGGCTATAGGTGAGCATTGCCGCGTTAAAGATCAGGAAGAGCGCGGCCAACAAAGCCAGCCAACGCCCATCATCCTCAATCTGTGTATGAACGACATTATTCACCACAGACCGGCGAAAGAGTTCTGCGCCCACCAACCAAGTCGCAAAGATGGTCAAAAGCGCAGCCCCTAGCCCAGCCAGACGCACGCCGGTCAAGAGATCTCCGGTCAGCTGAATGCCGACCGCGGTCGTCACAGTGGTAAGGGGAAGCAGTGGCTGCGTAAATTCAGCCGTTGCCGGCAAGAGGGTGAAAAGCTGGGCCGTGTCACCTTGCACCAATCGATTGGCCGTGAGGCCCAGCGTAATGACCCCAGGACTTACGCGTAGGGGGGTTTCCACTAATTGCCACCCATATTGCAAAGCGGCAAAGATTAGCAGCGGCAGTAGCGTGTGCCAACTTCCCTCTGGCCGGGTGCGGCGAACGGTCAAAGATGAGTTTTGCTCCACTGGTCGCTGGTAGGGAAAGATCGCTGCACCCACTAGATAGAGTAGCACACTACTGGCCCAAGCCAAACGGATCGGCAGCGTCTCACTACTGCCTGACCAATGCAACGCACAGGCGCCTCCCCCAACACATAGGGCCACCAGAACAACCAGCCAGCCAGCCAAAGACCGTCTCCACACAAGGGGGCGCCCCTCCGCACGGGGCAAGCTCAAAGGCGGGCGCAGACTAACCGACCAGGGCACAGTAAGTAGACCGAATGATAAGGCGGCAATGGCGGTAAAGAGAAGCGCCAGGCTATGCAGATCGCGTGCCAACCAATGGCTCATGCCGATCAGCCAAGGCGCACCATCACGCAGCCACATAGGCAAAACCGAATCAATGGTATGATGTTGAAAGACAACTTGGGCAATATAAGCAGCCAGGATGACGAGGGTCAATCCGATGAAGCGCAGGAAGCGCACAAAGCTAAAGTTCTCTTGCATCAAATTCGGCAAATAGTGATGAACTTTTTAAGAACTTGTTGTGGTAATGAAAATGGAATGAGAAAGGTCACGTCACGTGTAGCAGCAACGAACTGACTAGCGTACAGCGGACGTGACCTGAACCTTTCATGACAAAACAAAGTCACATGCCAAATCTAAATATGCTAACCCTGTAGGATGGCTAGCTGGTAGCTGTAAATTGTTTTATGCTAGATTACAATTTAGCTTTCGGCAGTATGCTCGGTGGGCTTATCACCAGAGGAAGATGATTTGTTGCTCTGCTCTGCATTGGTTGATTCTTTGCGGAACTCGCGGATGCCTTTACCGACTGCGCCGAAGACTTCCGGCAACCGACCAACACCAAAGAGCATGGCTACAATGATCAAAATGATCACAAGCTCCCACGGTCCTGGAATGATGTTCATACAATTCTCCCTTCAATCTGTCCAACATAACATGGTCACAACCTCATAAGAAACCACCTTGCAGGCATTTAAAGAGGCATACTGGAGCCATACATAAAAGAAATTAGCCCCTACACGAACGCTTTATGCAAACTCTTTATGCTAGATTCCGCAGGTGGATGGGCTTAGTGACTTGAACCATTGTTGCAAGTAGAAAGCTCAATTGCTGGAATTATAACACGGTTCGCGCTAAGTGCAAATCACACCATGTGGGGGTGCACGCCATTTGCCAATTTATCTGATCTGGAAATTAGCCAATCTGTGATACAATAGCCACCAACCATTCAACAGTTTGAATCTTTACGAGATCCAGTCGAATCTAGGTGCGTCCCATTTTGGGGGATTACAGAGAAGGATCGTCTAAATCGTCCGGTGTAATCCCCCAAATGTGGTACGCACCCGTCAAATCTAGACGAGGCATCATGTCACATACAAATGAACTACCGTTGGTCCCCAATCAAGGATGGGATGAACGGATCCTGATCTGCCGTAATGATCCGTTGGTAGATGTTTTTATTGTGGTCACAGAACGTTACGTCGTGCTGGTCGATACGGTGATTAATCCCGCCACGGCCCGGCAGATGCTCGCGTACGCACGACCCCACCTTACCCCGCACCGGCAATTGCTGGTGGTCAACACCCATGCTGATTATGATCACGCCTGGGGCAATCAGATTTTTGCCGGGCCCAGCGCCGAGGCGCCGGCGCCTATCATTGCCACCCAGCTTTGTGCGGCCCAGTTGACCGCGGCTGATGCACAAGCGGCGCTGCGCGAAAGACAGGCCAGCGAACCCCTGATCTTTGGCGAGGTCCGTCTGACGCCACCGACCGTCCTCTTTGCGGATCATCTGGTGATCGACGGCGGTGACCTGACCTTGCAACTGTTGGCCACCCCTGGCCATACGCCGGATCATCTCTCTATCTACCTGCCGGAGATTGGCACACTGCTGGCTGCCGACGCGGCAGAGTTGCCCTTTCCTATGGCGCGTACCACTGCCGGCTTGCCGATCATGCGCCGTTCTCTCCGTCAGTTGGCGGCGCTGCGGCCACAGCATGTGCTCTACTGCCATGCTCCAGTTACCTGTGGGCCAGCGCTGTTACAGGCCAACATTGCCTACTTTGACGAATTAGAAGAGCGCTGTCGCCTGGCCATTGCCCGTGGTCTACCAGATCCGCTGGATGATACGGTGGATCTGGCCGCGCTCATTCGCTACCCCTTTGCTGAAGCTGTGCCCGTCGCTGACTATCCTGACTTTCTGGGCGACCACCACCGTACAAGCTGGCATCCGCACCAGATTCGCATGATGCTTGATTATCTAACAAGCCATCATAATCAATATAATCAATAGTATTTTAAGCTAATTTAGTTACAGGAAGGACAAGAAATTTAGAAAGAAAAGCTTCTACTCCTTCTTGCTCTTCCTGTTGATAGCTGTGTAACTTTGGAGGGATTGCCCAATTCTTGCCGTAAAAATCCTTGCTGCCAAAATGGAGTGAAACAATGCTGATACATGATCTGGATACCCCTGCTGTAGTTTGCGATCTGGACAAGCTCCAGCGCAACATTGATGAGACCGCCGCCCGCTGCCGCGCGGTGGGTATTCCTTTGCGTAGCCATACCAAGTCCCATAAGATTCCCGAAATTGCCCATCGCCAAATCGCCAGTGGCGCGGTTGGCATCTGCTGTCAGAAGGTGGGCGAAGCGGAAGTGATGGTTGCCGGCGGCATCACCGATATTCTGTTGCCCTACAACATTGTGGGCGCGCCCAAAGTGGAGCGGCTGCTGCGGTTGGCGCGCCGCGCAACCATTACGGTAGCGCTCGATTCGCTGGCCACTGCCGAAGGCATCGCCGCGGTGGCGAAACGGGAGGGCGGCGCCGTGCGCGTTTTAATTGAACTGGATACAGGAGCGCGGCGCTGTGGGGTGCAATCGCCGCAAACTGCGGTTACCTTGGCACAGCAGATTGTCGATCTGCCGGGGATTGACCTGCAAGGGATCATGACCTATCCCAGCCGTCACGAATCACAAGCCTTTTTGGATGAAACAATGGCCGGCTTGCGCGCGGCTGGCTTGCCCAATGCTGTGCTTAGCGGCGGTGGTACAGGCGCGGAAGCCGTTTCTAAAGAATTAGGGTGTACGGAACACCGCGCCGGCTCCTACCTCTGGGAAGGCTTGACCCGTATTCGCACGAGCGATGATCTAAGTGATGAGCGGTGTCCGTTGCGTATTATCTGCACGGTCGTCAGTACACCTACGCCGGATCGCATCATTATTGATGGCGGTATGAAGACCTTCTGCAGCTATCCCCCCACGCCTTATGGTTACTGTGTAGAGCATTCCGCCATCAAAATCTACGCGATGTCGGTAGAACATGGTCACGTCGATGTGAGCCGTTCTTCCCATCAATTCAAAGTGGGCGAACGACTTAGCTGGATTCCACTCCATCAGGAGATGGCCCTGAACCTGCATGATGAACTGGTGGGTTATCGGGGTGAGCAAGTGGAGGTAATTTGGCCCGTTGCCGGGCGGGGTAAGGTGCGCTAGCCATGAGCCGTAAATGCTAGCAAGGCTACGCCGTTTGCAAAGATTTTGGGCTCAACGGGAGGTGGGAGAGTATACTCGTTTTCAGTTTTCAGTTTTCAGTCTCCCGTCTCCTACTCCTTAGGCATTGCTCGTTTCTTCTCGTAACAGAAAAGCGGGCAGTGCCTCAGCCGGCGCATGGTCCCGTTTATAGACCAAGATGGTGCGCATGAATTCAATCACTGTCGCGCCATCCTGGTTGTAGCCGGTGGTTTTGAATTTGACAATGCCCTGCTGGGGCCGCGATTTGGATGCGCGTAGTTCCACCACCTCACTGCGTGCATAGATCGTATCGCCTTCATAGACCGGATGGGGCAGGCGGACCTGATCCCACCCCAGATTGACGGCATTCTGAGAAATATCGGCCACCGATAGCCCGGTCACCAGTGCCAGCGTAAAAGTAGAATCGACCAATGGACGGCCAAATTCAGTTTTGGCCGCATAGTGCGCGTCAAAGTGAATGGGATTGGGATTCACCGTAAGCAGCGTAAACCAGATGTTATCGGTCTGCGTCACTGTACGCCCTAGCCGGTGGGGATAGATATCACCCACGACAAAGTCTTCATAAAAACGGCCTTGCCAGCCCTGTTTGATACTCATCGCATGAAGATCCTTACATTTGACGTTCAATGCTATCTAACTTAATATTGTGAAAGCTACTATTATGAAAGCTTGCCTAATCAGTTCTTGCAGGCCAAGCTTCAAGTAATGTTGACTTGATTTGTAGTGCCAATTGCTTGACCAACTTACAGTTCAGAGGTAAAATAACCCCACAATTCCTCATCTGCACTCATAGCCTAATAGGATACCCGCTCAACTATGAAAATGCAACACCGAATCTGGGCCAGCCGCTTTTCGCTGCTCTTGCTCTTAATCCTGCTTATGAGCGGCTGCCTGAGTAAAGCGCAACGCATGGTGGGGGTGCGCCCAGCGTCGCGCCTGCCTGTGATTGTCGAAGCGTATTTGGAAGAGTATCAACCTGGGCCTTTGCCCCGTCTCTTTCAGACCACATACATCTACGACCGGAACGGTGCTCAGTTAGCTGAACTCTTTGGCGAAGGACGGCGTACCTGGGTTAGCCTCAACCGGATTGCTCAACCTCTGATCGATGCTACGGTTGCCACCGAAGATGGCAGCTTTTATGAAAATATGGGCATTGACCCGCTGCGGATCGCGGCCGCGGCCTTGCAAAATCAGCGCAATGGCCGGGTCTTCTCTGGCGCTAGCACCATTACCATGCAGTTGGCGCGCAACCTCTTTCTGGGGCCGGAAGATCGGTACAATGCTTCCATGGACCGCAAATTGCTGGAAGCGGGCCTCGCCCAGGAACTGACCTCACGCTACACTAAGGCCGAAATTTTGGAGATGTATCTCAATCTCCTCAACTATGGCAACCTGGCCTATGGCCCGGAAGCCGCGGCCCAGACCTACTTTGGCAAAGCTGCCGAGGATTTAGACCTGGCCGAAGCGACTATCCTGGCCGGCATTCCCCAATCCCCAGGTGTCCTGAATCCCTATCGCGCCTTTGATGCGGTGAAACAGCGCCAACGGGTGGTGCTCGATCTGATGGTCAAGCGCGGCTATCTTACGCCTGCCCAGGCTGATCAGGCCTATCGACAGGCGGTCAACCTGCGTCGTGACATTAGCCCACCGCCGATGGTGGCGCCCCACTTTGTGCAATATGTGATCCAATCCATTGACGCGCGCATGGGCGAGGGCTACACCCGGCGTTCCGGTTTTAATCTCTTTACGACGCTCGATCTGCGAATGCAGGAATTGGCCGAAAAGATTATCCGGGATCAGGTAACGGTGCTCAAGCCAAAACATAATTTGGGCAATGCCGCGCTGGTAGCGTTGCAGGAGGGGACCGGCGAGGTGCTGGCGCTGGTGGGGAGCGCCGATTTTCACAATGAGGAGATTGATGGTCAGGTCAATATGGCGCTGAGCCGGCGCCAGCCGGGCAGCACCCTCAAGCCGATTCTCTACGCCACTGCGCTCAATGACAACTTGATCAGCCCGGCTTCGATTTTGTGGGATGTGCCGGTGACCTATGATCTGGGCGCCAATCAATTCTACCGGCCCACCAACTATGATGAACGCTTTCATGGCCTGGTGACGGTGCGTACTGCCCTGGCTAACAGCTATAATGTGCCGGCTGTCCGTCTCTTGGATTCGCTCGGCATTGACCGCATGTTGGAGAGTTCGGACACCATGGGGCTCCATAGCTTACAGCGCAGCACCTGGTTTGGGTTGGGCCTTGCTTTGGGGAGCAATGAAGTCTCGCTGATCGACCTGGTGACGGCCTACCACACCCTTGCCAATGGCGGCGCTTACATTCCGCCGGAAGTGGCGCTGACGGTGTTGGACAGCCAAAGCCAGTTGATCAATCCCTTGCCTGCGGTGCAACCGGTGCAGGCAATTTCGCCCGCGGCCGCCTTTCAAATCACCGACATTCTGTCCGATAACCATGCACGCGCCACCACCTTTGGCGCCAATAGTCCGCTCAAGTTGAGCAAGCCGGCCGCCGTCAAAACAGGAACGACCACCGATTTTCGCGACAATTGGACCGTGGGCTTTACCCGCCACCTTGTCGTGGGAGTATGGGCCGGGAATGCCGATGGGCAGGTGATGCACGACACGACCGGGGTTACCGGCGCCGCGCCCATATGGCATCAGTTTATGGAAGCGGTGCTGGCTGACCCTGCGCTCTTGCAGACTATCGACGCAGCTCCCCAAGATGAGGCGGCGTGGGATTTTACACCACCGGATGATGTGGTCCTGTTGCATGAATGTCCGCCGCGTCTGATCTGCCGGCCTGATGGTACGGAATATTTTAGTCAAGCGTGGCTGGCGCTGGCCGGCAATGATGGTCCGCTGGCCGACAGCTTTGAACGAAGACCAACGGTGCCGGTACAGGTAAATCGCTTTGGCGGCTCTTGGCCGATCTATTGCGTGGATGAAAAAAATGGCAAGGTGCGCAACGCCATGCGTCTGGCCACCACCCTGGGTTTGCCAGGGCTTGCCGACCGACCTATCAACAGCGCCCAATTTGATCGCATTACCAAGGCGACCATGCTGCCGCTAAGCACCTCCCTGTCGGCTGTGCGCACTGCGGATGGCCACTATGTCGTCACCTATTTTCCCGAAAGCGAATTGGAACGGCTGCGCAAATTGCGCTGGGCGCGCCATTATGGCCTGGCGGTAAGCGTTGGGCCTTGTGAGTCGCTCCGCTTTTATACAGTAGAACGCGGCGATTACTGGACCAAGCTGGCCAGCCGGTTTAGTGTGACCATGGCCGAATTGCAAGCTGCCAATCCCCATGCCGTGCGGGGGGAAGGAATCTTGCTCCCAGGTGATCGGTTGATGGTGCCGGCCGGTGTCAATATTGAGGTGGGCGACACTGGGCGCTTTTATACGGTCCAATCCGGCGATTCCTGGATGAAGATCGCCACCGAGTTTGAATTGCCGCTCACCCTTTTACAGATTGTCAATCCTGATGTAATGCGTCCGGGTTTTATCCTGAAACCGGGCGATGAGCTATTTATTCCCTTCGGCTTCCCTACGCTACGCTGAGTGTGGGAACAGGATGAGCAGCCAGAACGTCGTCTATTGAAAATCAAATGCATATCACGGTATTACTACATCTTGCACTCTAGTGGGTCGCAAGGGCACAACGAAGAAGCGCACGTAAGTGCGCTTTTTTTGTGGACATTGCGCTTTTGTTGATTTTTGCGCTATCGCATACTATTATGGCTCTAGAGTATGGCTCTAGAGTGACGGTTCTATAAACTGAAGATGACAAAGAATGAGAAACTCGGGTTTTATACCTTTCGCTAACAGCAACTTTTCTATGGCAGCCAATGCCCCGTGGCTATTGAGCGGCAGCCTTTTACTTTGTTTGCTGTTATTAATGTATGGTTGCCGCGATCGGGGGGAGGGCTCCATACCCCCGCTAACTATGACAAGCGTTCCAGGCCAAAACAGCACGTCAGCAACTGGCGCCAAACTGCAGCCGACCTTTACGCCGACGCGCTCCGCCTTGGTGGAGTCGGGGCTGCTCTCGGCAACGGTGCCGGCGCCATCAGCGCTGACTGCTCCCGGCACCCTCTTACCAACGCCGCTGCCTACCCCCACCCCGCCGGCTGACCCTGCCGACTTGTTGGCGTTGGGCCGTTATCGAGAGCGCATCGGTGACTATGCCGCTGCACGCGCTTCCCTGCTCCAGTTGCTTGCCCTGCCCCAGCTTGACCAACCGTTACAGTTTGAGGCGCAATCCACCCTGGCTCAGATCTACCTGGCCGAACATGCCTATACAGAAGCTATTGCGCTGCTGGAGTCGCTGCGCAGCGTAAAGCCAGGCCCCGGCGTCGGTGTTGGCGCTGTCGTTGCCAGTAGCGCCCCTACTATTTCAACGCTGTCTGTCACCTTGACCTCAAGCTTGACTTCAACTTTGACTGCTACGCTGGCCTCAACGCTGCCCTTAACACTATTCGTCACCGATGCGCCGGCGGCCAAAGCTGATTATCTGCTGGGGGAGGCGCTGATGGCACAGGGCGCCTATGCCCAGGCAATCGCTGCGTACTGGCGCTTTCTGGATAGCTATCCATGGATGGCCGAGTTTGTCCAGTCCCGCATTGCTGCCGCCTACCTCGCAACCGGTGACAATGCCGGCGCTAGCGCGGCCTATCGCCGCGCCGCCGATGCCACCACCGACAGTGTCGCGCGCGCCCGCCTGTTGGAAGCACTGGCCACCACCTATGTCGGCGCCGCACGCTACCAGGATGCCGTGGCGGTTTACGACGAAATCCTCGCCCTGGCCAAGAACCCTAATTATCGCGCCCAAATTCAATATCTGGCGGGTAAGACGTTAGTGAGCGCCGGCGACACCCCTGGCGCCGTCGTCCGCTGGCGTGCTGCCACCGCCGAGGCGCCCGAAAGTGGTTCAGCCTATGGCGCGCTGATCGAACTAGTCAACCGTGATGTAGACTTTGACCTCTATCTGCGCGGTTATATTGACCTACAGGCAGACGCCTTTGAACCGGCGATCAAGGCGTTTCAAGCCTATTTGGCCAGTGTCGACGCCACCGATAACCGCGTTGGCCAGGCTTTGCACGGGATTGGGCAGGCCTACTTGCGCGCCGAAAATTACAGCGCAGCGATTAAAACATTGGATCAGGTCATCGCCCAATACAGCACTTGTCCCTGCTATGGTCAGGCTTGGCTCGATAAGGCGGCTGCCCTGGCTGCCAGCGGCGATCCGATTGGCGCACGCCGCAGCTTACGCACCTTTGCCCGTGACCATGCTGCCGACCCGCTGGCGCCGGAGGCGCTCTGGCGTAGTGGACAGCAGGCGCTGTGGGGCGATAATCGGGCTGAATCGTCGGCTGACTTTCTGCATCTGGCCGACGCCTTTCCGGACAGCACCCAAGCGCCCACTGCCCTCTATTGGGTGGGGCTGGGCGCCTATCTCACTGGCGATTTTGGCCAAGCGGCTACGGCCTTTGACCGTTTGCAGCGTAACTACCCTGGCAACCGCACCCCAGCCGCGCTCTATTGGTTGGGACGCGCCTATGCGGCCGGTGGTCAGGCCAGCCAAGCGCACACGGCCTGGCAATCCTTGCTCGATCAAACGCCCGATGATTACTATGGCATTTTGGCCGCCCAAGCGTTGCGCCAAATTCCCACCGTGGCCGGCAACTTTTTGAATGCAATGCCCACGATCAGCAAGCAGACCGACCCTTTAGCCGGCGATGATGGTTCGCAAAGCTATGCCGAAAAGTGGTTACGGGCGTGGCTAAAGACACCCAACGCGGCCTTGACCTCACTGTCGGCGTCGGTGGCCGAGGATCAGGATTTGCGCATAGGGCAGTTGCTGCTGGAGCTGGATCAACGGGGTCCTGCTTTGGTTGTCCTTGAACGTGTCTATCAGCGTTACCGCGATGAGCCCCAGCCCCTCTATGCGCTAAGTCTGGCCTTTGAGGAGATGGGTGCCTACCGCTTAAGTTTACTTTGCATGGCCAGATTGCTGGAACTCAGCCCAGCGCATGTGGTGGAGGAGGCGCCGCTCTTTCTGCAAAAGCATGTCTATCCCCAGCCCTTTGCCGAGTTGATTACCCAGGAAGCGTTGGCTAACAATCTAAATCCCTTGCTGTACTTTAGCCTGATCCGTCAGGAGAGCCTCTTTGAAGAAGGCGCCCGTTCGACTGCCGCGGCCCAAGGCTTGGCGCAAATTGTGCCGGCTACGGGCTTGGAGATCGCCCAACAACTTGGTCATGCTGACTATACCAATGAGATCATCTATCGACCGCATATTAATTTGCGGTTTGGCGCCTATTATCTGGCCAGGGCGCGTAATTACCTGGATGGCAACATTGTGTCGGCGCTGGTGGGCTATAATGCCGGCCCCGGTTACTCCCAGAGCCAGCGCGCCTACAGCGGCGCCGACGACACCCTCTTTGTCGAGCAACTGAGCCTGCTGGAACCGCGCACCTATGTGCAAGCCATTACCATCAATCTCTATTACTATACACGGCTCTATGGGAATTAATACGAACCACATCAAAAAAGGATAGGGCGACTTTGCGAGTTCTGATCACAGGCATTGCCGGCTTTGCCGGCAGCCATTTAGCTGACTATTTGGTGCACCAGGTGGGTGCTGCGGTGGAAGTCCATGGTGTCGTTCACCGGCATGAACGGCGCATCCATCACCTACGCCAACAGCTGCAACTGCACCGGGGTGACCTGCGTAATGCGCTCTGGATCAATGAGTTGGTGCAGAGTGTGCGTCCGGATTGTGTGTTGCACCTGGCGGCGTGGAGTGATGTGGGCGGCAGTTGGCAGCAGCCGTGGACCACCTATGAGCTTAACATTCAGTGCCAGTTAAATCTGTTGGATGCGCTAACCCGTTGGCAGCCAACGTGCCGCACTATGGTCGTCACCTCGAATGAGGTCTATGGCTTGGTGCAGCCGGACGATCTGCCTATGAATGAGGAGACGCCCCTGCGTCCCAATAACCCTTATGGCGTCAGCAAAATTACCCAGGATATGATGGCGTTGCAATATTGGAACAGCCATCGTCTGCCCACCATTCGGGCGCGCAGCTTCAACCATATTGGCCCCGATCAGGCTGATGATTTTGTCGCCAGCGCCTTTGCTCGCCAAGTTGCTGAAATTGAGGCCGGTCTTCATGCGCCGGTGGTCGCGGTCGGCAACCTGGACGCCGAGCGTGACTTTACCGACGTGCGCGACATCGTGCGCGCCTATTGGTTACTGCTGAAGCAGGGTGAACCTGGAGTGGTCTATAATATTGGGAGCGGTCAGAAACGCCCTGTGCGTTGGCTGCTGGAGACGTTGTTGACGCTCAGCACAGCTGACGTAGAGGTGGTCATCGATCCGGCGCGTCTGCGTCCCAGTGATGTGCCAGCCAGCCTTTGTGATAATCGGCGTTTAGTCGCGGCGACCGGTTGGCAGCCCCGAATCAAGCTAGAGGATTCATTGCTGGATCTGCTCAACTATTGGCGCGGCCAAGTACGCCGTCGTGTGTAAATTGTTATCAGGTATGTAGATTGCTTGATTTGATAGTCGAGCAATTTTCTTAAAGTATGAACCAAAATAAAGAGCTTTAGAAAGAATGGAGTAACCTAAATGCCCACAGCACTGATTACTGGCGTCACCGGCCAAGATGGCAGTTATCTGGCCGAGTTTTTGCTGGAGCAAGGCTACACGGTCGTCGGCATGGTGCGCCGCACCAGCACCATCAACTTTGAACGCATCCACCACATTCAAGATAAGATCGAGGTTGTTCAAGGCGATCTGCTCGACCAAATGAGCCTGATTGGCATCTTGCAGGAGTATAAACCTGACGAAGTCTATAATCTTGCCGCCCAAAGTTTTGTCCCCACCAGCTTCACCCAGCCTGTGTTAACCGGTGAATTTACCGCACTGGGTGTCACTCGTATGTTAGAGGCCATTCGGCTAGTTAATCCAGGCATCCGTTTCTATCAAGCCAGCAGCAGCGAAATGTTTGGCAAGGTGGTGGAGGTGCCCCAGTGCGAGACGACGCCCCTCTACCCGCGCAGCCCTTATGGCGTGGCCAAAGTCTATGGCCATTGGATCACGATTAATTATCGTGAGAGTTATAACATCTTTGGCTGTTCCGGTATCCTCTTTAACCACGAGAGCCCCCGCCGCGGTCTGGAATTTGTCACCCACAAGATTACGCATGGCGCGGTGAAGATCAAATTGGGCCAGGCCGATGAACTGCGCTTGGGCAACCTTGAAGCGCGGCGCGACTGGGGCTATGCCGGCGACTATGTGCGCGCCATGTGGCTTATGTTACAGCACGATACGCCCGATGACTATGTGGTGGCCACCGGCGAAACACATAGTGTGGAAGAATTTGTCGATGAAACCTTTGCCTATCTGGACCTAGACTGGCGCGACTATGTGGTGCAGGATCCCCGCTACTACCGTCCAGCCGAGGTCGATCTGCTGGTCGGCGACCCCAGCAAAGCCGGTCGTATTTTAGGCTGGGAGCCCAGTGTAGACTTTCGCGGTCTTGTCCAGCTCATGGTCGATGCGGATCTGGCAGCGTTGTAGACAAAGGGGCAGTGGACAGTGAGACAGTGGGCAGTGGACAGTAGCGCGGCCACTGTCCTACTGATTTACTGACCACTGTCCACTCCGCTGCTTCACCCGCCAAAGACGAATGGCTCCGAGTAGCCAAATGGCCGCGAGCACCAAGCTGTTGAGTAACCACGGGTAGTGTTTGGCCAGATGTTTCTGATAGAAGAGGATCATGGCCGTGGTGGAGAGTTGGGTGACCCGGAGTTTGGTGGCGCTGGACGCTTGGGCGATGTCCTGCGTCTGTTTGCGTATGCCCACGCTGGCGCCCTTGTAGTGGGTGACCTGGAATTGCGGCAAGTACATGATGGTGTAGCCGGCGGCCTTGGTGCGATAACAAAAATCCACATCCTCACCATAAAGAAAAAAGTCCTCATCCCACGGCCCGATCTGCTCTAGCAGCGCTTTGCGCATAAACATGAAATGAGAGATGCAGAGGTCAATTTCATGGGGCTGGGTCAAATCGGCGTATCCGAGAAAATATTGATTAAGCCACCGTGAACGGGGCAAGAGCTTGTTGAGACCGCTAAAGTGGGTGAAGGATGCCCACGGTGTGGGGAAACCGCGATGGGCATCCATATCGATGGAACCATCACGCAGGCGTAACTCGGCGGTGGCAATGCCCACCTGGTGGTGCGCATCCAAATAAGCAGCCAGACCACAAATGACGCCGGCGCTGGGGTAGGCATCCGCCCCTAGATAGAGCAGGTATTTACCTTGGGCCGCCGCCGCTGCCAGGTTGGAAGCGACGGTCAGGCCACGGTTTTCCGGCAGCGCGATGAGCTTGACCGTGGGAAATTCACACTGCACCAGCGCGGCCGAACCATCGCTAGAGGCGTTATCCACCACAATAATTTCATTCGCTTCGCCCAGCGCCAAGAGCGTCTGGAGACACTGGCGCAGCAAAGCACAGGTGTTGTAGCTGACAATAATGACCGAGACGTTTGACATAGAATGGATATATTTAATAGTGGTGGTTGTCATTCTGAGCGAAGCGAAGAATCTCGGTCTATGCTGCAAAAGATTTTTTGCTCCGCTCAGAATGACTTCTTCTACGGCTGCCGCCTAGAACGGTATAGCTAACTTGTCCAGCATATAGCGGATAAAGGCGATGGTTTCCGCCAGCCGGTTGAGCCGCATCCCATAACGCCATTGCAAGGCCGCGTTGATCAATTCTTGCCACTCTAGGCCAAGTTCCTGTTGCGTCCACCGGGCGGCTACCGCTTTGGCCACAATCTCACCGTGCTGGACCGTATAAAGCGCGCGACACATGGTGAGGATTGCATAGGCCTGGTATTCATCGTCTTGTAATTCTGTATGGTCATACACTTGGGGCGCCCACCATTCTTGTAAGATGCCACGCGCCGCCTGGCGCAATTCAGCGGGCGACACCGGATCGATCAGCGTGGCTGCTGGCGGTCCTGCCACCGCGATGCCTTGTTTGCGGATCAGATAGCGCTGAATAATCCAGTCACTGCCATGTCCATCAATCCTAAAGGCGCCATCGGTGCTGAGCGCAGGGTGGTCCGCCTGGTTCGGATCATAACGCCGCAACGCTTGCAGCGGAATGTAGGAGCCTTCCAAAATGGTGGCCCACTGCATACCGCTACATTGCAGCGCTTTGTGCATGGTGGCCAAAGCGTTGATCTGGTCGGCGGTTAGCTCAGTGGCGGTGGCGGCCACAAAGTCAATATCACTCCGATTGGGTACAAAGTTGCCCGCCGCGACAGAGCCATGGACATAGAGCCCCACCAAGTGGTCGGCGAGGATTGTATGAATATCGCGGTGTAATTCGTATAGTAATTCGTCGATCTCAGGGTAGCGCGTCAGCGCACTTGGTTGGGTGGCCATCATCTTAGACCGCCGCTAAGGGCGCTTCCCCGCGCAGTACGCGCTGAATATTTTCAAAGATAAACTTGCCGCGCCGAGGCCAAGTGTCGCGGGTGACGCCGGCGCTGTGGGGGGTGAAGAGTACATTCTCAAGCTGCAAGATTGGATTGTTGGGGTTGGGTGGCTCCTGTTCCAACACATCCAACGCGGCGCCGGCGATTTGATGCGCTTGTAGCGCTGCCGTAAGCGCCGCTTCATCGATGACCGGCCCGCGGCAGGTGTTGACCAGCAGGGCATTGGCTTTCATCAAACCCAAGGCGCGGGCGTTAATGAGCCCACGGGTCGCCTCGTTGAGGGGCACGTGGACGGTGACAATGTCTGACCGCGCCAAGAGATCGTCCAATGCCACGCGCGTTACACCGAGCGCCTCTTCCACCTCTGCCTTGGCAGGGTAGGCGTCATGGTAGAGCACGGTTGCGCCAAACGCACCTAAAAGCCGCGCCACCCGTTGGCCGATCTGGCCTAGGCCAATAATCCCGACGGTTTTGCCGTCAATACAATAGGTGGTGGCGCCCGAGTCGATGACATTCCACTGGCCGGCGCGCACATTGGCATCCATCTCCACCATGCGTCGGTAAAAGGCCAGGATCATGGCCAGAGTGTGTTCGGCCACATCCAGGGCATTGGCGCCGCCATTGTTGGCTACAGGGATGTCCAACGCACGGCAGAGTTTGAGATCCATGCGGTCAAAACCGACACTGACCAGTTGGATCAATTTGACCTTGTGGGCAGCGCGCAAGACCGGCTCACTGAGATAGCCGGGAAAGAGGATGAGGGCATCGGCATCTTGAACAATGGGCAACTTTTCGTCGTCGGGCATAGTCGCCGGGTAGACCTGCACGTCAAAATCTGCCGGCGCATACTGGGTCAGCAGCGCCGCGGTGTCCGGGGCAAGATTGGTAAAAAAAGGTATCGTTGGCATATGATTGTGTCCGCTCAATAAGGGTTAGGTTGGTAAGCTTGAATAATAGTGTACCATTGACCTGGCCAAGGGCAAAGCAACGGTAGCCCTATTTCTTAGCGGCGCGTCCCCCATTGGCTTACCATTACCTACGTCTTGCCATAGGAGTGAAAAGGTGGCATCAATATCACCCTGCGATCAATCGCAGGGCTATGGAACAGCGCCCGCTGAAGCGGGCACTGCTCTTAGCCAGGGGAGTGGCACAACGTCCTCGCCCCACTTGTGGGTAATGGTAAGATTTGGGTGGCAGAGGGGCTGGGGGTGAGGGCTGACTAGTTACCCGGCCTGGTTTGTCACAAAGGCGCCTCTCCAATCGTCATAGTACCAGAAGCACAAATTGCAGAGCAATGTCAAGCTGGTGATACAAAGGCCATACAAAGGAGACGATGATGAAAACCATTCTGTTAACAGGCGGTACTGGGGCGTTGGGCAAGCTCTTAACGCCGCGTTTGGGCCAAGCCGGTTATGCGGTGCGCCTAATGAGCCGACGCTCGCAACCTAGCCCATTAGCGCCAGGACTGAGCTGGGCGCAGGCAGATTTGGTCACAGGGCAGGGGGTGGCGGCAGCCGTCGCCGGCGTAGATATAATCATCCATGCCGCCAGCAATCCGGTCAAAACGCAGGCGACCGATTTGTCCGGCACCGAGCGCCTGCTGGCCGCGGCGCAAGGAACAGCGCTGGAAAACTTTGTCTATATTTCGATCATTGGCATTGATAAGATTCCCTTTAGCTATTACCAGGCCAAGTTGGCAATTGAAGAGAAGCTCCAGGCATCGCACGTGCCCTGGTCAATTGTGCGCGCCACCCAATTTCATACGCTAACGGATCTCTTCCTTGGCGCGCTGGCACGGCTGCCGATCCTGCCGGTTCCGGCGGATTTTCAGATGCAGACCGTTGACCCAGGCGAGGTGGCCGACGCCATCGTCACACAATTGCAAACCGAAGCTACCGGACGCTGGCCCAGCATTACCGGACCCGCACCCATGAAAGTGCGTGCGATGGTGCCACCGTGGCTGGCCGCGCGCAAATTGCGCCGGTGGGTGTTGCCCGTGCGGCTGCCCGGCAAGGTCGCAGCCGGTTTCCGCGCCGGCTATACCACTGGGCCGGCTGAGATCCAAGGCAAGGTCACCTGGCAGGAATGGTTGGAGCATACATATCCAGCCGCATAACTTACGCGGTTGTTTGTCCCGTCGGGATGCATGAATTTAGGGCAGGATATTGTTCCTTCCCTGCTAAACTCAGCCATCCCTACGGGACGAAACCACAATCCGTATAATCCGCTCAATCAGCTTCATTTGTGGTAGAGCTCAAGTGAGAGATGGGTGTATCTCATTTTTGGGGGCGATGTGCCGGGGACGGACCGAGGCTTTTCTCCTATACAAGGCTGCGTGTGGTCTATCCCCGGCACATCGTTCCTGTGGGGCAGCAATAGTTTGCTCGTTATCCCTGACGAAAGCGTCGCCAGAGTAGAAAGGAGGTGATGGGCGAGGTGATCAGAAAAGCCGCCCAGACCGCAGATAGACTAGGACTGAAATAGGCTACAAAAAAGGCGCCCAAGCCGACGGCGGCCCAGATACCAACGGCGTTGACCCGCAGCGGATATTGGGTATTGCCGGTGCCGCGTAAGGCGCCGGCGTTGACAAAGCCCAGTGCCCAGAAGGGCTGCGTCAAGGCAACTACCCGTAGCCCCGCGGCGCCAATCGTCACGACGCCCGGATCGTCGCTAAAGAAGCGCATAATCTGCGGGGCAAAGAGCAGAAAGATCACCCCCAGGCAACTCATCCAGATCATGGCCCAGCGCGTGGCAATGCTGGCCGCGGCTTGCCCCTCCTCGGGACGACGCGCACCTACACTCTGCCCCACCAGCGCGGTGGCAGCAATGCTAAAGCCAAACGCCGGGAGGAAGGAGAGTGACATGGCGTTCATCGCAACGCGCTGGGCCGCCAGCGCCAATGTACCCAAGTGTGAGATTACTGTCGTCATGACCAGAAAGGCCGATGACATCAACATCTGCTCCACGGCCGCCGGCACCCCGATCTGCAAGACCTGACGCGCCACTTGCCAGTCTGGCCACCAACTGGCGCCGCCGCGAATGGTCACATTCTTACGTCCCTGCCACAGGGCAAAGAGCAAGAGTATGAGGGCCAAGAAGCGTGCAATAAAGGTGGCCCAAGCGCTGCCTACCGCACCCATGGCCGGCAACCCCAATTTGCCAAAGATCAACACATAGGCCAAGCCGACATTGACCACATTGGCAAAGGCTGTCACCAACATGGGCGTGCGTGAGTCCCCCGCACCGCGCAGTACGCCGCCGCCGATAATCAACATGACTAACACCACAACCGTGCCCATGGTGACACGCAGATAAGCCGCACCCACGTCCGTGACAGCCTGTTCCATGCCAAAGATACTCACCAGCGTATGGGCATTGAAGAGACCGATCAGGCTGAGCGGAATGGAAATAATCAAACTCCAGACCAGTGACTGCTTGGCCAGGTTGCCGGCGCGCACCAGGTCACGCGCCCCCACCGATTGGGCCACCAACACAGCGCTGCCCACCGAGACTGCGCTCAACGCCGAAATAATAAAGAACATAAATTGAATGGCCGTACCCACACCGGCCAGCGCCACCGCACCCAGCGACGAAACCAGCCAAGTGTCCACAATGCCCAGCAACGTTTCCAGAAAATTTTCACTAATCACTGGCCAGGCCAGATCCAAAACGCGCCGTTCCATGGCGGCATTGCTGATCTGAACATTGTGCGCCACAGTGTTATCAAGCACAGTGCTTGATAGCACTGGGTCATCAAACAGTGTGGCGCTTGCTTCAGAGCCGATCACACCAACTTCTAGCTGTTCACTCATAACTGATTGCCTCATTTAATCAATAGGGTTAGTTAGTTATCAGGTGATCTGCATTACACCGCTTGCATCACGTGACGTGTATCAGAGTATATGCATTCCTGTCGTCCGTCTGCAATGTAAGCGACAATGCGATCTACTGATCATTCTTCCGATCCATCGATTTTCCGAAATCGCGCAAGGTGGGTAAAATTAGACCGAATGTTCTGCATTGTTTCATGCAAGCCGCTTGTGAATTGAGCGCACAAGGAGTGATGATGGATCTTCTCGATCGATTACTTGCCCACGATAGTTGGACCACCCGTCAGTTGTTGGTCGCATGCCAAACATTACCCGAGGAAAAGCTTGATCAGATCTTTGCCATTGACCATCAATCATTGCGCAACACGTTTGTCCACATGATTGATAACATGGAAGTGTGGACCGATCTGCTCTGTGAGCGCCCGGTTGTTGCGCGAACCGGCGTCACGATCCTGCAATTATTGGAGCGTCTAAGCACCATTAGTCTAGACCTTGCCTACATTGCCCGTAAAGTAGCGCGTGAGCAACGTTACGACGATTGTTTTCTCGACACATTAGACAACCCACCACGGCGCAAGACCTTTGGTGGCGTCATTGGCCATCTCCTCACCCACAGTATGCACCATCGAGCCCAGATCATGTTTTTGATGGAACAAGTCGGGTTGAAAGAGCATATTGAAGGTGATTTGCTAAGTTGGGAGTCGCATAGTTCTGGCTGGAGCTAAAGAGAATAGGGCAGGCCGTTTTAGCAAGCTTTAGTTTTGGCATAATCGATTACAAACAGCGACCGCAAAACCTACGTATAAAGAGAATCCGCGGAGGGAGCATTCTCTAATGCGGCCGGCGTTAGAGAACGCCTATTCCATGGTTGTATGTCCCTTTTGCGGTCACTGATTACAAATGAGGAGTCGCGCTTGAATCGTCATTTTGGGGTTCTCGTCTTGGTCTTTATTAATATTTTGTGGGGTTCCACCTATGCCATAACCAAAGTGGCGCTTGAAGAGATTCCACCGCCCCTGCTTGGCGCCTGCCGTTGGACCTTTGCTACTCTGCTGCTCTGGCTCATTCATGGGTGGCTGGTCAGACAAGAAGCCAAAAACCGCGCTGTACCAGTAGAAATCGTGACCCGTAGGGACAAGTTGCGGCTGATCGGCTTAGGCGTGTTGGGAATTGGCGTTGCGTATCTTATCGGTTACTTTGGCTTCAACCTGACCACCGCCACCGACGCCTCGCTCATGATCATTGGCGAGGTCATTTTTACCTCTCTGCTGGCCACCTGGTTGACCCATGATCCGCTGGGGCGCTGGAAGGTCATCGGTATGGCGTTGGGCGCAGGGGGTGTTGCGATCCTGGTGTTCGGGCACCTTGCCGGGGCCAGTGGTGGCGGACAAGGCGTGGCTCGGGCCCTTGGTGATCTGTTAATTCTGGTGACCTTGGCGTTGCAGGCGCTCTACACCGTCTTAGGCGTCGATCTGGCGCGGCGCTACAGACCCATGACGGTATTGACCTATGTCTGCACCGGTAGCCTTGTGATTTGGATTCCTATTATGCTCTGGTATCTGGTCAATGGACTGTGGCCGGTTGCACTGAGTCTGCGGGCGATGGGTGGCGTGCTCTATCTGGCGGTCATTGCTTCCGTGTTTTGTAACTTTGTCTGGTTTAGCATTGCCAGCCGCATTGGCGCAGGCTTAAGCGCCATTTCCCTCTTTGCCCAACCGCTCGTCGGTGCGTTTATGGGTTTGGTTTTCTTGCACGAGCCGCTGACGCGTAGTCTGGTGAGTGGGGCGGTGCTGATCTTTGTTGCTCTCTATTTGACGACCATTGCTGCGCCAGCTATTACAGAGATCGGTCCCACTGCTCCAATTCAAGCAGAGGCGAATCTCCTGGAGGGGTAAAGCACTATTGCTGCATCTGTCCAAACAGAGCGGCAAGTGCGGCAGCCAATGGTGCTTCGACGCTGCTGTAATCATGGCCGCCGCTATACTCGACATAGCGCACAGGATAGCCTTTGGCCAACAAGACATCGCGCATATGGCGGTTGGCTTCGAACTGGGTGGGTCCACCATCCCGCATCTGCGCCACCTCCAGGTTGCCGACATCCAGATAAAATTGTAAAGGCAATGGTGGCGTCTGCGCATACTGACGCGCCAGCCAGTGGAACGCAGGATCACCTTCCGGTCGCCAGCGAAACCAGCCGGTCTGGGAGAGCACCTTGCCAAAGCGTTGAGGATAGCGCAAAGCAAGGTACGCCGCCCCCAAACCACCATAACTGGAGCCGGTAACCACCGTTTGCGCCGGATCTGTCGTCACCGGGAAGTTTTCCACCAACCAGGGCATAACTGTCTGCGCCACATAATCCGCAAAGGCTGCCGCACAGACCAATTCCTGGCGGTTGGGGTTATCAATGAAGAGCGCAACGAGCGGCGGGATCTGTGCTGTTGCCACCAGGTAATCGAGCAGGGCCGGCACCTGCAAATGCTCCTTGTAAGGGCGCCCATCAAAGGCCACCAGCAGCGGATAGCCGCCCAAGCGCCCCGGCAGATCATAAACATCAGTACCGTGCACCGACGGCGCCAGATAGACCCACGCCCGGCGCCCACCTCCGGGCAAATGATAGAGCCTGATTGTTCCCTTAGGCGCGGTGTGTTCCCGCCACGGTTGCGCCGGCGCCGTGGGCAGCTCCAAAGAGGAGAAACGAATGTGATTGCCATCCTCGCCCAAGAAGGCGATGTGGGTGCGCGGGTTGAGCGGGTCGAGTTGATAGGGAATCGAACTGGTTGGATCGCTGGGCGGGGTGGGCGCCAGTTGATAGGTGGTGCGTGTGTCGCTGCGCATAAGACGCGTCTTAAACCAAAGGTCACTCCCCGGCAGTTGGGTCATAAAATGTTCATAGATGCCGTCGGCGCCCCAATCCTGGATCACGGCCACGCTTTGCGTATGGCCTGGGTCGCGCCAGAGAAAGGTGACGAGGCAATTTTCTGCATCAGACGGCTCAATCAGCGGCGCGCCGGTAATGGCGACTTCCGCCCAAAGCTGAGCCAGGGGAACACGGTCACCCTGGCTCAGCGCCCTTTGGACATGCTGCAAACGCGGACTCTCGATCTTCATGCCAACACCCTGACTTCAAATTAGGCTTATACAGGTCTCCGGGTGAAATCGTTCGTTTTTTCTCTAGTGTTTGAAACGATTTCACCCCTTCGCCCATATGAGCGTCAAACTATACTCACAAGCAGCACTGGAAGTATCATTTTCCTCCTCTACAAAATGCTACTTCCTGGCGCTCGTCGGTATATATTGCACAAAAGTAAAGAGAGTCTACAAGAGCTTGCTTGCTCTGTCAAACAAAATGATCGAGGCACACATTGATACTTCGGTTAGCGCACAACAATCGGCAGATAATTGGTTGTATTCTCGCGGATGACAAATTGGCCCATCATGCCTTTATCCTCATGATCCAAGATGTGACAATGATACATGAAGGGCGCGTCTGGGTCGGCAAAGGCACTAAAATCTTTGATTAAGTCCACCCGTTCCAAAGGATGAACAATCACTGTATCCTTCCAACCCATCTCATAGTCCGGCGGCAGCTCTCCGTTACGGGCAAGAATTTGGAAGGGACTATCGTGAATGTGAATCGGGTGTGGCTCTTCGGATTGGTTGATGATCGACCAAATTTCTTTGGTCCCAAGGGTCGTGCTGATGTTAATCACATTCATGTCAAAGGTTTTTAAGTTGATCGAAGGCGGAATGTTGAGCACCAATGTGCGGGTAAGGACCGCTTGGCTGCGATCGAGGCGCACAATATCATTCAAGGTAAGGGGAATCGCCGTGACCGGGTTGGCTGTCGGCGCGGTGACTTTAATGGTAAAGAGCACCAGATTTGCTTCGTCAAAATCATCGACACTGGTGAGAGGCGTAACCACCTCCTCGCCATAATGGGCAAAGTAGAGCGTCTGCCCTTCTAGCCCGCGTAAGTCTACCACAATTTCGGCCCGTTCCCCTGGGCCTACGAAGATCCGATTGCGCTCCACTCGTTGGTTGAGCAACGCATTGTCCGACGCGATCTGGTAAAAGCTGCGGTTGTCGGCAAAGCCAAAGTTATAGAAGCGGGCATTGGCGCCATTGAGTAAATGCAACCGCACCCATTGGGCCGGGGCCTGCAGCGTACCGGCCAGTGTGCCATTGATCAGGAAATAATTACCCTTATGGAGATCGCGGTCTTGTAACACCGGATATTCGCGGAAGGAGCCATCCGCATCAAAATTGCGGTCCTGTACAACAATGGGAAATTCATCGACGCCATAGGTGTGGGGCAAGCCTAATGCGGCGCTGTCACTGTCGCGAATCAAAATCATCCCGGCTAATCCAGCATAAACCTGCTTCCCTGTACTGGCAATGCTTGTGGTGACATTGCTTGCTTGCGCGCCCTCATGCTCATCCATCTCTGCATGGGGATGTGGATGATACCAGGGCGTCGAGGCCTCGTTGATCATCGTAAACGTGGGGCGCCAGATGGCGCCAGGTTGGATCAGTTGATGGGGGCCGCCATCCATCTTGCCCGGCAAATGCAAACCGTGCCAGTGGACGGTGGTGACATCGGTCAACAAGTTGGTGATGCTAACAGAAATCACCTCACCCGCCGTCATCACTAACGTTGGCCCCAAATAGCTGCCATTATAGCCAAGGGTGGGGGTTTGGAGACCCGGCAAGAATTCAGTCGTGCCGCTGGCTGCCGTCAGCGTGTAGACCCGTTGTCCGTGAATTAGCTCTCCCCATTGGGCCGGCGGAACCTTGAGCGGTGTGTCGCCTTGAACCAAAAAGGTGTCGATGACCGGTAAAAGGATGGGCGCGGCCGGCGGTGTGTTGTTTACCACGAGCGTGGTCACCCCCATAGTGCCGGCCGGTGTATCATTGGGAATGCTCAGGGCGGTGGTGACCGTGATGCTTTGGCCAGGCGCCAATTGCACCTGCGCTGGGGTGACGCTGACCGACCATTGCTGGCGTGAGGCAATGGTCAATTTGAATAGTTCGGGAAGGGCGCCGGTGTTGGTGAGGCGATGGCTGCGGTGTTCGATCATGCCGGCTGTGCTTACACCCATTTGGCTGCCGGTCAGCGTGGCGTTCTGGGGCGCTAACGGCGGTAGTTGTGCTACGGCAGTTGGCCTTCCTTGAATGAGTTGAGGCCAGGCTTCTGCCCACACTTGTTGAACACACAGACCAAAGAGCACAGTCAGCGTGACGGTTAGCAGCCACTTTGAACGCTTATGGAACGTTATTAACCATTGATGAACCATTGATGATTTTCCTTCAAAATAATCGGTTGAGATATGACATAGCGTGTGTCGCATCTCGGCAAGTATAATCATGGCTTAGCAAACTGTCAATAAGCAAAACTATGGATTACAATAAAGTAAATGATATGTGATTTTGTTGCATTCTGTCTGGGGAATTAGCCTGCCTGCAAAGGCGAAGACGGAATTTTATGGAGTAAAGGATTGCTATGAAGGAAGCAGACTTGCGGGTCCAACGCACCCGCCGGCGTCTGCGCGAGGCTTTCATCGCGTTGGTCGTTGTAGCTGGGTATGAGGGAGTTACCGTTTTGGATATTGTAAAGCGAGCAGGGGTGGGGCACAAGACCTTCTACCGGCACTACGCCAATAAAGAGGCGTTGCTCGCTGATCTGCTAGCCGAAATTCTGGCAGAAGTACAGACGGTGTTGTTGCCCCCCACTGCCCCTCATGCGCCAGAGGAAAATACGCTCAATGCTTTGCGCTTTGTCCACAAATATGCTGATCTGTCACGCGCCTTATTGCGCAGCCCTGTAGCAGAGCAACTTGTGCAGCCCATGATTGTCTTTGCTCTGGCTGAGGGTGAACGCTTCTTTGGCGGTCGCGATACACCTGGCGAATTAGTGGCCTACCACTTTGCCACCGGGCTGCTTTCCTTGATCCGCTGGTGGCTGGAGCATGATATGCCCTATCCCCCGGAGGAGATGGCAGACTATGTCAATCGTCTGCTGATTCAGCCTATTCAAAATTTAGCGTAAGTTAACCCAACTGATAGCGTTTGCGCCAGACGTAATCGGTGACATGCGATCCATATTGTTCGATAAAGTCCTGGCGGTAATCATCACCTCGGATTACGCCGCGGCAGTTGGGGGCGCCACAGGTGCAGGTGAAGGCTGGCATGGTTTCGTTGTGAAAGGCGCCATAGTCGATGGTGATCGGTTCGCCCGGCGCAATCGCGCGGCGCGCCACCAGATTCAAGCCATCCAGCCAACTGTTGGGGTCACAGGAGTGGTTAAGCGGCTGCCAGTGATTGGGATCATCGCTCCACATGACATAGAGTTCATCGGTCAGGGGATGGGCGTAGTAGGCAAACCACTGCTTTTGGCGCGCATTCCAATGGTGTTCGACATGTTGGCGGCTGACCAAATGATGGGGCTGCTCTTCCCCGGCTTCAATCACCTCGCCCGCGGCGATGGCACAGGTGGCATAGACGCCGTAGCGCTGTTCCGTATTGAGCACCACCTGCCACTTTTTGCGGCTTTTCTGGGCGCGCTTAAAGGCCGCGCGCACGATCTTATCGACAAAGTGGGCATGGCCGCGCGGGTCGTTCATTAACGCCAAATCAGCGCTGCCCATTGCTTCGGGCGGGTAGAAGATGCCGCAGTTGGGGTTGATCTCCAGGATGTAGAGTTCCCCAGCCTCATTCATGCGAATGTCGCAGCGGCCATAACTGACCCCGCCGACACCCAGAAAGACTTGCTTCCCCATCGCTTCCAGGCGCGCGATCAAGTCGGGGTCGGTGACCGGCACACAGTTCATATCGACGTAGGTCTCCCACTTCATGCCAAAGTGTTTGAAAGTCTCTCCCGCCGGGAAGCGAAACTCGACCGGCAGATAGGCGACGGGATCGTCGGCATCATCTGGGTTTTCGGCCACCAGCACTGTGAACTCGCGCCCTTCGATAAACTCTTCAATCAGTGCACCGCCATAGGTATCAAGCATCTGGCGGGTCTGGCGGTAGAGGGCCGCTTCATTGGTCACGCGCGATTCCCGCGTCAACCCGATGCTGCCGTAGCCGTTGTAATGTTTGACCAGCATGGGATAGCGCAGATTCTGCGCGGCGAGAGCAATCCCCTGCTCATCATAGACAAAGACCGAAGCAGGAGTCTTTACTTGCCAATAGTGGCAGGCCATTTTGAGCTTTTCGCGGTTGGTGGCAAAGAAGGCCGCATTGGCGCCGGTAAAGGGGACGCCGACCCGCTCCAACGCCTGGGCCACTTCAATGCCGGCGCGATCCTCCTCCCATTCGCCATCGCAGAGATTGACAAAGAGATCAAAGCCCTGCTTGGCCAGTGCAAAGACCTGTTGCACCGCCGTGGCTTTGTGGAGAAAATAGTGCTCACAGGTGTGGCCCACGAAATAACGGGCCGGGTCGACCGGGATGTCCACCCCTTTAAAGACCGATTCTGATTGTTCATAGGAACTGTCAAGAATGCAGATGCGCATAGATCGCTTCGTTTTGTACCTTTTTGGGCAAAATCTCAAAATATCAGCATGCCGTACCGGACTAGATTTCAACCACCACGTAGTCATTCTCCACGGTCACCGGATAGGTTTCGGCCACATAAGGACCGGGCTCCAGGCCTGGCGCCGGCGCGTTCAGGGTCTCCGGTTTTAGATGTTCAACCGTCACCTGGTAGTTGCGCACGCGCGTCTTGGCGGGATCAAACCAGGATTGGCCAGTCTTGACATCAAACTCCCAACCATGCCAGGGACAGCGCACGATTTCACCGCGGCGCGTGTAGGTGTATTCACCCGGCTTGGTCGCCATGACAAAGCCAGTCAGCCGGCCACTGCACAAGGGGCCACCTTGGTGGGGACAGGTGTTACGGATGGCATAAAAGTCACCCTTGACGTTGAAGATGCCAATCGAACGACCGGCGATTTCAATCACTTTGCGCTCGCCAGGCGGAAATTCTGCTACGGGTGCGATAATATGTTTGGGCATTTTCCTCGCTTCACAATCTTTGTGTCTATATAGTTCACTATTATACGAATTTTAACCGACTTCCGCGGTTGCTAAAAATCCCACTATGTTCAATCTCCAACGGTGCTGTTGGCTGTTAGCTGCTGGCTGTTAGCTGCTGGCAGGCGTTTGTACGCCACCCTTGCTTTGTTGGCTAACATACTACATTCTAGTAGAAAAAGTAAGTAAAAAGTAAGTGTAATTAAATTAGCTATCGAATTATAATAGAAGTATGATCCTTCAAGTTGGGTAGAACCAATCCATTCATCGATTCTTGAATGGTAGTTTTGGTAATATACCTACTGGGTTCTGTTGACATTTCGGAATGCACCAGTGGTACACCTGTCAGGTGTAAGCGCCACAAATGTCAACAGAACCTAATTGGCCCCACAGTTCGTGTACAAAGGGAGCACATAACAATGACGAACAAATCTACCACACAAAGTTTTGCGTCTTTGCCATTGGCAAAACAAAGTCTAGCACCTACTGATCAGGCTTGTAAGATACCGTGGAATATCAAAGTCGCTAACTGCTGTGGTTGCCGCTGGCAGCTTATGATCGGAATCGTTACGCTACTGTTGTTGCAGTTGAGGCTTGCCGGCGTGGCCAGCGCCCAATCATTTCCACTCGATTTCCCCTTCCGTGCACAGTTGCCTCTTACCGATGACACCTTTGCCATAGCCACCGGTGATCTAAACGGCGACGGTGCGCTGGATCTCGTCGTCGGCAATCAGGGACAAAACTATCTCTATCTCAATGATGGGTACAGTCATTTGACCCAAGCGTTGCCCTTTGGTGGTAATGAATTCACCGTAGACACTGCCCTTGGCGATGTCGATAATAACGGTGCGCTGGATATTGTGGCCTATAACATGGGCGCGCCCAGTGTGGTCTATCGCAACAGCGGCGACGGCGTCTTTACCCAAGCGGCACAGTTCGCACCTGCATCTGGCGTGGAAGACCAGCTTGTGCTGGGTGACATTGATGGTGACGGCGATTTTGATCTCGTTGCTGCCCGCGCCTTGGCCGAGGGTTCTATCTATTTAAATAATGGGCAAGGGGGATGGGCACAGGCTGCAACCTTGCCCGCTGGTCTCAATCCTTCCTTGCTGGACGCCGATGGCGACGGCGATCTCGATCTCCTAGTCATTCAGCCAGATAGTGCGCAACCGAACCGGAGTTATCTTTATCTTTACCGCAACAACGGTCACGGCAATTTCACCGGTGCGCGTCTCAATTTAAATGGCGGCAAGCCTTTTAACCAGCGTTTTGCGGCGGCGGATTTGGATCATGATGGCGATCTGGATTTTGTCATTAGCAGCCGCACGCGTTCTGGCTGTACCGGCAATAATTGTGAGGATCTGCGTCTGGTCATCGATCGTGGTTTGTTGGGCTATGCGTCCATTGCGCTTGACAATGCCGGCGCTGGCGCCCTCTATCTGGCCGATCTCGACAATGACGGCGATCTGGATATCGCCACGACGGGGTTGGACGCGGATACCCAGCGCGCCGACAACCTACAAAGTAGAGTATATTTGAACAACGGCATTAACGCACTTTTGCTGACTGCAGACTTCCCATCACAAGCAATTGGACCGGAACAGGTCAGGCCCCGTGATCTAGCGCTGGCCGACTTGAACGCCGATGGCATACTTGATATCGCGTTGGGCAGCAGTGATGCCAACGCGCTTTACCAAGGCCGCGCTGGTCAACTCTTTGACCGCTGTCAAACAAATTTGCTCTTGATCGACCCGCGTCTGCTGGTCGATCTCAATGGCGATGGCCACCTAGATCTCGTCCTACAAAGTGGCCTTCTTATGAACGATGGGAAGGGTAATTTCCAGAGTTCGCTTTCGCTGCCGTTGACGCTTGAGCTTGCTTCCCAGCTTGCCGCCGCCGATCTCAATGGTGATGGCCGGCTAGATCTGATTGCCATCCACCCCAATCGGTCGGGGGCAATTTTTCTGCAAAGCAGCAACGGCCAATTCAGCCAAGCTGCGCAGTTGGACCAAGAGTCTTACCCGGCAACAAGCCTAGCAATAGGGGATATCAATGGCGACGGCACACTCGACATTGTGCTGGGACGCGGTACAGCGCCCGGTGCAGCGACAGCCACACCGGGCGAAAATCGCCTATACTTCAATGACGGCAACGCCAACTTTGCGCCGGCGACACTGCTCAATCCGGTGGTTGATGATACACAGGCCCTTGCCTTGGGTGATGTCGATGCAGATGGCGATTTAGACCTGGTTGTGGCCAATTCACAGGAGACCCAAGGGCAACCACAAGGCAAACAGAATTTCCTCTATCTCAATGATGGGTCCGGCCACTTTTCGGAACAACAGCTGTGGGGAACAGGTGTTGACCGCACGCGCAGCGTTGCTCTCGGCGACCTCAATGGGGATGGCCAGCTTGATCTGGTGGCCGGCAACAGTGACCAACTCAACGCCATTTACTATAACGATGGCAGCGGCGACTTTGCCCAGGCGCACTTGCTGGGGCAGTTGCCGGATGCCACAGCGGCGCTTTTGCTCGTCGATCTAAACCATGATCGCGCATTGGACATCATTGCCGCCAATGTGCGCCAATCAGATGCGCTCTATCTCAACGATGGCCTTGGTCAATTCGCGGCCAGCCCAGCCTTCAACGAGCCTGTGGCCAACGCCCGCATCTTCACCATGGGCGCTGGTGATCTGGATCACGATGGCGATCTGGATCTGGTGGTCGATCTGCAAGCGCTTTCGCTTATACCCCAGGCCACGGATTGTATGATGCAAGGCCATCTGGTCGAGCCGCTCCAGGCGCCCAATCGACTGCCTCAGGTGACCGTTGCTCAGCCTGGGTTGACGGTTGGCGCCGGCCCTTATGCTTCGCCGGTGACCTTTGCGCAACAGCTTATCCCCATTGCTTTCACTCTCTTTGACCCTGAAGGCAAGCCCGCCACTATCCATGCCTACTATTCGCTCAACGGCGGCGGCCAGTGGTTTCCGGCTGTGCCTGTCGCAACGACAATAACCAAAGATCTGGCGACGCGTACTGGCGCCGCGCCGGCCAGCCATCTCTTTCTGTGGGATGTCTACGCCAGCAACTTCTTGGGTCACAGCGATCATGTGCTCTTCCGCATCGAAGCGGAACCAAGCCCGCGCCCACGGCTCCGCGCTGTGCCTGGACCCTATCTGCGTCCTTCTGCCGCCGCGGAGACTTTCCCGTTGCGGGTGCGCGGTACGCAAGTACGGGTGGTGAACGCTGCGCATGTTCCGGTTGCCGGCGCCATGCTCTATCGTCTCCCGGCCGGCGCCACCGTACGTGGCGACCTCTTTCCCGTGCGCAACGGCACGGCGATTCGCACAAATCGCATGGGCTACCTGGAAGGGCGCGGTCAGCTTGCGGTGGGTGATCAGTTGATCGCTCTGCTGCCTATTACGGCGACCCATGCCTTTACCCTCTACCATACTAGCGCTGCGCCCACCCCAAATGGCCTAGATGCTTACGTGGTCCAGGCCGCCGGGATCCAAACCCTTACCGTTGCTGCGGCCAACCCGCTAATTCTCTTTGATCTCGCCATTGCGCTAGAGTGGGATGCACGTAATGATGGCACTTTTCTGGCTGACCTTAGGAGCGCCATCGAAAATGCGTCAGAGATTCTATATGATGTAACCAACGGCCAGGTGGCGTTGGGGAATGTAAAGATAGCTCAAGCCAAGGTCGGGTGGGCCAGTGCGGATGTGACCATCTATGCCAGCAACAGCATCCATCCGCGCGCCTCAATGGGCGGTGTGGTCATTACGCCGACCAGCGAGATCGGCATCAGCGGCGTCATCACCAATGCCTATTTGCCGGGTCAGGTGCGCATGGGGCCCCAATGGGATCCCTTTGGCCAGAGTGAAGCGGAACTGCGTCAGGACTGGTGGCTGGCCTTTGCCCATGAACTCTCCCATTATCTGCTCTTTTTACCCGATAACTATTTGGGCATCGACAACGGTCTGCTCCGTCAGATCGATTGCCAGGGCAGTTTCATGACCAACACCTACGAAGAGCCCTATCGTGAATTTCTCACACGTGACCAATGGGAGCGTCAGGAGGCCTGTCGCACCAAGAGTATCGCCGCGCACACCACCGGTCGCGCCGATTGGGAAACCATCCACCATTTCCTGCCTTGGCTACAGGCGCCTGCGTCAGGCGCTACCGTAAACCCTGGCCCTGCCTGGTTGCCACTCCAGGTTACCCGTATCCACATTGCTGACCCGGTTGGCTCATCCTTTTCACCAGTCCTGCCGGCACGCAACTTTGACCTACGCGAAGCGACCGGCGGCCAGGTGATCCAGGTGCGTCAGGCCGAAGGCTATCTCTTTAAAACACGCAGTACGTCCCAAATTGAGGATGATACCGTTATTTCGCTGGGCTCCACCGGTGCCGGCAGCGACCGCCTCAAAGTGCGCGGCGCCGAGGTCGGTGACCGGCTTTGCATCTTTGCTGGTAGCGGCGCTACGCCTCGCCTGGGTTGTGAGGTGATTACTAACAACAGTACATCACTGCGTTTGCAATCTGTTCCTGGGTGGCAGCCGGCGATTGCCGTCACCCCGGTTAGCTCAACGACTTTGGCGATTACCGTGACCCAGCATGTTAGCCCGGGGCTGGAGTTGCGCGTCCAGGTGTTCCCTGCCTATGGCGCACCAGGGCAAACCACCCCAGTGGTAGCGCCGTGGCGTGTGTTACAACCCATCGATCCAACCACTCTCCAACAATTTGCAACAGTGATGACACTGGATGCGCCGGCCTTTGAAGGGTTCGTGCGCGTGTGGTTAGCCAACGCCTCACTGTCATACGAGGCGATTACCCAGTTCTACTTAAGCGCCGGCTGGGGTCCCAACAATCGCTTGACTTCAGGCGCACCCGGACAAGTCTGGGGTCCCAATAACCGCCTGACATCTGGTGCGAACAGTCGTGCTTGGGGCGCCAACCATCGCGATTTGGCCGCCCCCATGGCGTCAGGCGATGGCAAAGTGACGATCTTTCATGTGGACGATGGATTAAGTACACCCAGCGTGGCCGCGCTGCAAGCACTCTCTACGCTGCCGGCTTTGCCCTTGTGGCTAACGCCGGTGGGCCAAGGCTATCGCATAGCCATCACAGCGGATTTCCCGGGTACGATTGCTTTTCATTATCTGGAACGGGAGGCACCCAAAGGCTATGAACATACGCTGACGGTCTACTATCAAATGGATGGTAGCGATGAATGGCAGCGGTTATCCACCTTTTTAGACCCTGCGGAAAATTTGGCAGCGGCGTCCATACCCCAAAATCAAGTGCGGGGCCAGGGTATCTATGCCCTGCTCGCGACAGTGGAGATGCCGGCGCTTATGCAAGGCTGGAACCTCTTTGCTTATCCTATTCCGGGGGAACGACCGGTCGCCAACGCCTTAGCTTCGATGGCGGACGCCTACACCTCCGTCTATCATTTTGCGCCCACAAGGCAGCCGACGTGGCAGTTGTATGATGCGACTGTTGTGATGCAGCATCCCACCTATGCCGGGCTGGTCAATGACCTTGACCAGTTGACCTTTGGGCAAAGCTATTGGCTCTATGCGACACAAGCCATTACCCCCTATCTTGCGATCGCAGAAACGCTGAACGACAGGACCGTCGGGGCAGCACGGCTTGCCGACGAGCCTACATTACCGCCTGCTACTTTCTATGGACCAATCGAAGGGGGCGAGAACCTTAGGCTGACGGCTGGCATGGAGATTACGGCTACGGTGAATGGGGTGCTCTGTGGCCAGGGTAAGGTGACACCGTTGAATGACCTTTGGGCCTATAAGATCCAGGTGGCTGCTGCTGTCAACTATAATGGCTGTGGTAGCCTCGGAAGCACAGTTCACTTTGTCGTGGCAAGCAAAGCTGTGGCCGAAGCACCTCTATGGGACAACCGCCAGGCCCAGTATCAAGCCTTGACCGTGACTGCGCAAACCGGGGCACTTCCTACTCCCGACCCTGATTTTAGCGGATCTGATGGTGCGCACGCCGCTTATACCATCTTCTTGCCTGTTATACAGCGCTGAGGCTACTGTCAACTGTCGTTGGCTGGCCCGCTGTACTTAGATAGGTAGATAGGGAAATTGGGCCTGACGGCGAATTCCCGATTTACCTATCTACCCATCTACCTATCTACTTGCCCCTGCCACAGTGCGACGACTGTGCGGTTAAAGGGTACATTGGCGAGAAACATTTGGCGTAGCCGCGGATCGGTCAATCTGGCGGCGCGTTCTTCGACCAATTGATAGGCTGCATGGAGGGCAACGTTAGCCAAGCCGCTAACATTGGGCTCCGCCTGTGCTGCTGCTAAGACCTGGTAACAGATCAGATAGACTTGAACCGGAAATTCGACGCCAGCGACACCGTTGCTTTGGAGCTGGTTGAGGACCAAGTAGACATTGTCAAGCGCACTGGCTAACTCCTCCATCTGCCATTGTGCCAGGGCAAGGCCGGCCAAACTATCAAGGGTTACTGGTCTCTCACCAACGCTCTGCCGCCACTGCAAAGCATCTTGAAAACAGGCTAAAGCTTGCGGTAGCTGACCGGTTGCCAGCAAAGTATGGCCCAAGTGGGTTAAGGTGTACCCTTGGCCGTGTGGATCGCCCAACTGTTGCTGAATTTCTAGCGCACGGCGGTAATATTCTTCTGCCTGTGGATAGTCGCTTTGGCTGTGGGCAATAAGCCCCAACGTATCCAGGCTTACTGCTTCTCCTTCCCGATCCCCTATATCGGAACATATGTATAGCGCTTGTAGATGGGCGGTGCGGGCGCTGTGATAATCGCCCACATCAAAGTGGTTATTGCCTAGGTTGCTCAGACAAAACGTTTCGCCATGCCGCCATCCTAGGTAGTGCGCAAGCGTTAACGCACGCGTGTAACACTGTTGTGCAGTATCAAAATCGCCCTGTACATTGTTGATGACGCCAAACATGATCAAACAGTTAATCTGTCCTTTTCGGTCAGACGTTTTTTCAAACATTTGCTCAGCGTGTTGATAATAAGCGGCTGCGCGTGGATAGTCGCCCTGCAGGTAGTAGAGATGGCCAATATCGTGCCGACTATTGGCCTCTAGTAAGTGATTGCCTAGGCTTTGGGCCAATTGCAGCGCCCGTTGTAGCTGTTCCTGAGCTGCTTCATATTCGCCTTGTTGGCGCAAGATTCGGCCCCACGCATGATAAGCTTGACCTTGCAGTAAGCCATTGCCAAGCTCCACGGCGAGCTGTACACTTTGTTGCACTTGGGTAATCGCTGCCCCATAATTGCCAATGCTGCGCTCATAGTCGGCCTGTTCTAGCGCCGATTCTGCGCGCCAAAGTGGATTATTGGCCTGGGTCGCCAATTCCAGCTGTTGTTGCAAATCCTCTGCCTGCGCCGTGCGATTGCCCAACCACTTGTGAATCCCCTCTAAGTCGACGAGCAACTTATAGCGGCTTGCAAGATCCGCGGGGGGCGTTAACACCAGCGCACGACTTAGATAGCGCACCGCGTCTTCGTTCGCATATTGAGCTGTGGCAAACTCACCCGCTAACTGTGCATACTGACGTTCTTGTTCTTGATCACCACTCTGGCGGTAATGGTAGACAAGCTCGGCGTAATGAGGCCCTGGCTCACCTTGATAGACCTCTTGAATGGCGTTTGCAGCGCGTCGATGTAGCTGCTGTAAACGTGCACGCGACTGCATTGAATAGGCGGCTGCACACAGGAGCGCATGACGGAACAAACCTGAGGCGGGCGTTACCAACGTCCAGATTGCTGCCTGTTCAGCCGCTGCGACCTGTGCCGGCAATGCTGGATTATCATGCAAAATATGGGCCAGGACTTGTAGCGGAAACTCATTGCCTAGCACAGCCGCCGTCTGTACAACCTCTTTAAGTGGCTGTGGCAACCGGTCCAGGCGGGCAGTCAGAATGGTGCGCACATTGGGCGAAAGGGGCGTTATATCATTGAGCGCTGTCTCTTGCCGCTGAACATGCCAGCCCATGTCGCCCCAGCGGAGCAACCCATGTTCTTCCCAGTAAAGCAACATTTGTTCAGCAAAGAAGGGATTCCCTTGCGCATGTTCATTTAGTAAATCGACCAAAGAGGCAGTGACCATTCCTTCTAAGTGATAGCCAGCTAGCAGGTGCAGGTCATTTCGGCTTAATGATTGCAAGGGTATGATGGTACATGGTTTGATGATTGGTGGAATTATTTGTTTTATGGGTATCCGTTTCTCATCTTTATGGAGGCGCGGTCGCGTCGTCACCAGCAGGACAAAGGGATACTTATCGACATTCCGGGCCAATTGTTCGATAAAATGCAGCGATTCCGTGTCAAGCCATTGTGCGTCTTCCAAATGAATAATAAGTGGTTGGCAGAGGCTCTCAGCCTTGAAAAAGGTTTTGAGCACCTCCCGTGTGTTTTCAAAACGCTGCTGCGGTTCCAGTTGTTGATAGAAAGGATCATCCACTGACAGTCCGACGAATGCGGCCAACACAGACTGCGCGCGTTGTAATTCGGCGGTCAACTCTTGCGCCGGCGTGGTTATCATCAGTTTATTCAACCTCTCGAAAAACTGTTGCCTGTTGTAATCCTCAGCTTGCGTTAAAGATTGATTGAAATAGCGAAGGAGGCAAGCGCGGAACGGTTGTAGTGGCTGACGCGTAATTTCATCGGCGCGGCAGTGGAGCCAGGTAAATTGTTTTGTGCTTTGCTTACCTTTGGGCAATAAGTGGAGGGGGGAGAATGGTTGCGTGGCGGCTGTGTCTTGTCCATCATCTACTTCTGATGCAGGCCGTATGGTGTTCGGTAATCCATTCCCTTCGAGCATAACCTGAAATTCGTGGATTAGACGGGTCTTACCAATGCCGGCTTCACCAATAACGAGGATAGCACCACCAAACTTACTCTGAAAAATAGGTTGGGTGGCCACCGCAAGTTGATCAAGCTCGCCCCTACGTCCCACTAACGGAATATGAGCGTAGACGACAGAGGCTGGCTCACGTCGCTTTTCTAATAAAAAGACAGGACGTTCTTCAGCAAAACCTTTAAAATGGTAGTGGCCCTGTTCCACAATGTGAAAGTCACTCTCCGCCTGCCGCGCCACCATCTCATCTACCAGAATTTCGCCCCAATTAGCCGTTGTCATTTGGCGTGCCGCCAAGGCGACGTGTAGGCTATAACAAGTGTACTCGGTGCGCTGAGCCGAGCCAATAAAGCCAGCGTAGGCCAGGTTATAGGTAATGCCAGCACGTGTGGGTAGTGGCGATGCGTTACGCAACGCCAAGATAAAATCAAGGGCGCGCATAACATTATTTTCGTAACTGACGGGAGCTCCCCAAAATAAAACCAACGTGCACCCCGGATCCTGCGCCCCAATGCGGCCCATACTGTCCAAGTAGCCGCCATACTGCGCGAGCAGGTGAAAGAACGTCTGTTGAAATTGGGGAGCGGCAGCGGTGGATGGCAGTGTCGGTAAATTCACAAACATGGCCACGACTTGTCGAAATTCACCACCGTGTTGTTGCCGCAGCAGATCGAGCGGGAAGAACATCTCTGACCAGCTTCGGTCAAAATCGGAGGGCCTTGTCTCAAGCGAAGGCAAAGCGTGAATAAATTGTTCATCTACTTGGGTGAGCCGCCGGTAGTCCAAAAACTGCTCACATGTAAAATCTGCTTCAGGTAACCGTGTATAGACTGCTTCGGTCAGCAGGACAGCGCCGGCCGGAACAAATGCATCCGCGTCCAGACAGCGATCAAGCGCTTCACCAAGCAAATAGTAGGCCGCGCGTTGATGCCCAATACTCCCTTCTTCACCAATGGTGGCGCGCCAAATACCCCATGTGACCCTGCCGTCAGCGACCGCTACTTTGATTGCAAAATTAAAGCAGCCAAAGCGTGTCAGCTGACTTGGCTGGCTGCTTACAAAGTGACTGACTTGTTGGGCTGCGACGGCGGCGCGACCGTAGGCATTGTCAACCTCAGCAGTGGGGAAAACTGCTTTAAAGGCATCGCCGGCAAAGCCAGCAACAAAGCCTCCTTGGCTATAAATGATCTCGATCAATGGCTCGAAAATTGCTCCGATCACCTCGGCAATCGTCTCTGCGCCATCGAGACCATGCTCCGTGAGCGTAGTCGCCAGTGCGGTAAAGCCAGACACATCGACGAACAGGCAGATCGCGTGAAAGGATCCAGTAGGACGTCCCCAAGCCATCTGTCTTAGAATGATTTCGGGAACTAAATGATGCTTCATTAGGATTAAGCTCACTTTGCGAACATCATCACAAAGCTTGCGCACACACTTCTCTAGTCCAGAAAACAACAGCACTTGGTTGCAGGCTGCTAACTTTGAATCTACTCTAGCTTGTGTAAATGTTGCCGATAGCGTTCCACCAAGGGCGTGCTGTGTCGCTGCAGGATCCCTGCTTCATCAAAGGCGGTGTCATAGAGTCCCAGGTGGATTAGATAGTGCGCCAGGGGCCGGCGTTGGCGTCGATAGTACCAATCAAACATGCTAAAGAGCGGAAACCAGGTGTAACCGACGATGGGTAACCCTTGCGCGCGCAGATCATGCACCGCCCGGATCGACTCATCCATCCAACGGGCGCGAACGGCAACGCTGCCCTTGGCCGAGGTCTCGGTGACCATGATGGGGATTTGGTACCGTGCGTAGGCCGTGGTCAGCACCGTGGCAATGGCCGCGCCGCTTGTGCGCCGGCGTGGCCAGTAGAGCGCGCCATTCTTACGTTCCAGTAGTTCGCCGTAGGACCACGGGTAGAAGTTCGCGCCCAAATAATCAAAGTGTACGGCATGGTCACCAAACCAACGCAATTCATGCTCGGTGGCGCCATAGTTGAGCAAGTACGCAAAGAAAGGATGCTGCTCGGTGACTTGGCCGGTGGTCAGATCGGTGCTGAGAAACTGCTGATTGTTGTACAACTCAACACGCGCGGCAATGGCCGGATCTGCGGTCCAGTAGTTGCGCAGCGCCTCGACATGCACCGTCTGCATCTCCGGCTGTTCGGCCCGCAGTGCCTGCACCGTGAGCACAATCCCTTTGGTGACGGCCAGCATGACCTTGACATAGCCATCATCACCGGAGAGATAGGGGGGCCAGTCCCCGCGTTCGCCACACCACTCGGCATTGATTGCCGGCTCATTGAGGGGTGTGTAATAGCGCACCAGCGACTTGTAGCGCGCCGCTACCGCCCCGGCATAGTTGGCCACCAACGCCGGATAGCCGCTGTTGATAAAGCTGTTGTCGAGCCAGAGCGGCGTGCCGTAGTGCATGAGGTCCAGGATTGGCGTGAGGCCCTTGACATTGACCATGTAGTCGAGCACATCATCCACCCAGCGCCAATCCCAAGCGCTCGCTTTGGGCTGCACCCGGTACCACGGAATCCCCCAGCGGATCGCCTGAATACCTAGATCCGCCGCGCGGTCTAGATCCTCACGCCAAAAGCGATAGTGTTGGGTCAGCTCATATTCATCCAGGGCGCGCATACCCGGCCGCACCTGAGGCACGAAGGTGTCTTCGATCCCTGTCGCCCAACAGAAGCCGTCTGTCAGTTCAGCAGTCAAGCTCATGATTCTGCATACGATTCCAGTAGGACAGTGGGACAGTGACCAGTAGGCAGGAATCAGTCGGCAGTTATCAGTAGACAGTGACCAGGGTACAGACGGCTGGATACTGAGCACTGAACTAGCTACCGTAGGGTTTGAGAATATAGCTGTACGCAAAGGGACTTCATCGCCGAGCGGATTCCCAGTGTAACGAAAAACCCTACGGTAGCCAGCTCCTGCTTTACTGTCCTACTGACTTACTGTCTTACTGACGCCGCGGTTCCAGCTTATAGAGCTTTCTGGCGTTATTGGCCAGAATATCGCGGCGCAGCTCCAGCGGCAAGGAAGTGGGCAATGCCCGGTCCGGCGCATCGAAATCCCAGTGGGGGTAATCGGTGGCGAACATGAGTTTGTCATTCATGTTCATTTGCGCCAGCAACTCCTCAAAGTAGCGCGTTTGCGGTGGCTCTTCCATGGGTTGTGTCGTGATCCAAAAGTGTTCACGCACATAGTCCGAGGGCAACCGTTTCACCCGTGGCGCCTCTTCCTTGAGTCGCTGCCAGGTCTGGTCCATGCGCCACATAAGCGGTGGCATCCAGGCAAAGCCGCCTTCGATCAGCACAATTTTGAGCGTGGGGAAGAGTTCAAAGATGCCTTCGGTGACCATGCTGATGACCTGGGGCTGAAAGGCCTGGGGCATCCCGCCATGATCTTCAATATAGTGGCTGGGCCAGCCGGCGCCGGTAATTGGACCGCCGCCGGCGCCGCCAAAGTGGATGGCAATGGGCAGGTCATGGCGGCAGGCGGCTTCGTACATTTTCCAATACTTGCGATGGCCCAGCGGTTCCCGGGTGCGCACCACCATGAGCGCTTGAATGAAACCGGGGTTGTCGCCCACACGGTCGATCTCCTGCGCTGCCAATTCGCCATCTTCATAGGCGACCACCACCGAGCCGCGCAGCCGCGGCTCGGGCTCCACCCACTCGGCGATCTGCCAATCGTTGACGGCGCTGGCCAGCGCCGCGCCATATTCGACGTTGATCATACCGCCGGCGCCAAAAAGCGGGGTGAGCACGCCATATTCCAGATCCCATTCGTCGAGCAACTGTTCCTGCATAAAGCCGAGGTCGCCGCCGGCAGGTAAGCCACTGGGCGGCCACGAATCGAGCCGCGCCGCATTGGGCACTGCCCGTGGATAAGCGCCGCCACTATGGCCGCGCATGCCAAACAGTTCGTGATGCCGGCGCCAGCGTGCGGATAGATATTTATAAAGCGTGGCGTCGTTGGGCATGGCCGCGTGGATATCACAGTCGATGACCGCCAATTTTTCGCGACGCGTCTTTGGCGGTGCCGTCTTCGTCTGAGGCCGTTGGTTCGCCGGCGGCTCAAGCTTGGTGGTAGGTTTGGCCGGTGCAATGAGTGTTGCAGACATGAAGTACCCTCATTTCTTTGCGCAAATGATTACACACAGGGTCAGTGTAAAGAAGTTTAGCATTGGTTGGTCATCTCTGCAACTGCTGCTACAGAGCGGCGAGAGCACACGAGGGCAAACTTAGCCTGAGGATTTTCCAAGCTTTAAATCATCCAACACAACAACAGATTTGGGAAGTAACCGATGGGTGCGGCCTATTTTGGGGGTCGAGTCAAGTAGCCCCAATTTCATTGCCAGAGTACCCCGAAAATGTGGTGCGCACCCGTAACCGATTGAGCAATTGACAAGCGCGACAATTGCCCGGTACAATGCCATGAATTATCGAGTAATTCACTGTTGCTTCACCGGAAGGGAGCTGTCATGAAGATGCGGATCTTGGGGCGAACCGGCCTCAACGTCACTGAAGTCAGCCTGGGTGGCGCCTATTTGATGGGCAGTGACCCTGCGCGCTATCAAGAAAACACCTATCAGGTCGTGCAATGTGCGGCGAAGCTGGGCCTGAATTATATTGACACCGCACCGCTCTATGGTCAGAGCGAGATCTTATTGGGCGAAGCATTACAAAGTGTGGCGGCCTCGTTTCATCTGGCCACCAAGGTGGGCTACGATCCCGTTGACTTTGACTATCGCGCCGACAGCGTGCTCTGGAGCCTGGAGCGGAGCCTGCAACGTCTTCGTGTAGACAAGTTGACCATTGCCCAGATCCACGAGGTCAATATGGCCGGCTGGGCGCGCCTTATGGAGCCGGGGGGTACGCTGGCGGGGTTGCGGCAGGCGCAACAACGGGGGCTCTGTGACTATGTGGGCATTACTGGGCGGGCCATCCCGCTGCTCGCCCAACTGGCCGCCACCGGCGAATTTGATACAGTGCTGGTCTATCATGACTATCACCCTTGCTGTCAAAAAGCGGCCGAGGCCGTGCTGCCCGCGGCCGCCAAGGCCAACATGGGCGTCATCATTGGCACGCCCTTAGCGGGTGGTCTTTATACGGACACGCCCAGACAGGCTGACGCGTTGGCCCGGCTGGAAAGCGCTGTGGAACGGCAGCGTTTTCAGCAGTGGCTGGCCACTGTACGTGAACGTCCAGGTACATTGCCCCAACACGCCTTTCGCTATATCCTGGCTGACGAGAGAGTCACCACGGTTTCCAGTGGGGCCGCCAACGTGGCTGAACTAGCGGAGGTTGCAGCCGCTTCGGCGATGGAAGGAATGTAGCAGGTTGGGGATTGACAAACAAACCCGGTATAATAAGGCGTAATCGGGAACCAGAACCAGGAAAGGAGCATGATGGCAACCAGTCTGTATGAAACCGATCTTTACGCTTGGTCACAGCGGCAAGTTGAGCTGTTACGTGCTGAAGATTTTGTCGAAGTAGATTGGAATCACTTAATTGAGGAGATTGACAGTTTGGGTATCAATCAGCTAAATGAAGTCGAAAGCCGCTTAATCAAACTGATCATGCACCTACTTAAGTGGCACTATCAACCGGAGAAACGCAAAACAGGCCGTAGTTGGTACTTAACGATTGTCCATCAACGGGTCAGGCTAGAACGAGTATTAGGCAAAGCACCTTCGCTGCGCGCCCGGCTACCTGAGATCATTGGCGATGTCTATCCATCTGCAGTCAAGTTAGCGGCGGCTGAAACCCGGTTACCGCGTACTACCTTTCCGTCCCAATGCCCTTACTCGCCGACACAAATCCTGGATGATGAATTTTTCCCATCTTCGGAATAGTGGCAATCTGTCCCTAACGCAAAATAGATTCGATAACATGAACAAGTTAGCCATTGCCCACAAGCTGGGATAAAATTGGGTGAAAATCCTGGTTTGTGAAAGGAGCATGATGACACCAAGTCTGTATGAGGTTGATCTTTACGCCTGGTCACAGCAGCAAGTTGCGCTACTACAGGCGGAAGAATGGGACAAAATTGATTGGCGTCATATTACCGAGGAGATTGATGCATTGGGGGCTAGTCAACGTAATGAATTACGCAGCCGCTTGAAGGTCCTGATCTTACACTTGCTTAAATGGCACTTTCAGCCTGAACGGCAGTCCAAAAGTTGGCTTGCGTCGATCGATGAGCAGCGCAGCAGCATTGAGGATCTTTTGGAAGACAACCCCAGTCTAAGGCGGTTGTTAGAAGAGTCGGTGACGATTGCCTACCCTCGCGCCGTCCGTGATGCGTTAAAACAAACCGGTCTCTCGCGACCGACTTTCCCGGCTGCTTGCCCCTATACGGTTGCACAAATTTTAGATGACGACTTTCATCCCACAGAAGAATCAATACAGTAATTGTACGGTAATGTTGTACAGTAATATCGTGAGAAATGAGCCATGAACGAAAAACAACTTGACTATTTATTTGATCTACAGGGTTATCTCATCTTGCGCAACGCCATTAGCGAAGAAGATCTACAAGAGATGAACCAATGGGTGGATGAGCACTGGGCCTATGTGGAAGACCGCCCGGACGGACCGAGCAAGCAGTGGCTGGGCAATGTGGAGTTGCACAGCTATGGCAAAGATGATGGCGTTAACTTCCAGAATATCATTGAAGGTGCGCCCGTCTTTGAGCGCCTCATCGATCATCCCGCCTGGTTTCCCCTGGCGCAAAAATATATTAACCCCGTCAACGGCATCTCGATCCACGAGAACTTTCTCAACGTGCGCGGGCCGGGTGGCTTTCTCTACATTCACTGTGGCGGTCACACCCCCCTTTGCTATCTGACCTTTCGTAACCACAACACCGGCGAGTGGATGGTGGGGCAGATCAATGTCATCATGGCGTTGCAGGATATTGGTCCTGGCGATGGGCCTACCGTCTTGGTGCCCGGCAGCCACAAGGCCACCGAAATTCACCCCCGGCTGGAAGTGGATGGCAAGGGCCTCGTGGCCATTGATGACCATCAAGCCGCCGGCACCGCGCTGGGCATGCAGGAGATGTATCTCAACGCCGGCGATGTCCTCTTCTTCACCGACGCCGTGACCCACGGCTCCGCCGAGCGCACCTCTCCGGGGCATCGCCGGGTGGTCATCTACCGTTACTCGCCCCGCTTTATCCGCACCCGCTTTAACTACGAATGGTCACAGGGGCTCCTAGGCCGGCTGACGGATCAACGACGCCAAGTGATCGAGCCGATTCCGCGCAAACGGGTGGGGATGTAGGGAGACGCGGATTGGGGTGGCGCGGATTGGGATGGCAGCGGATCCGCGCCATCCCAATCCGCGTTTCTACCGCACATAGTTTTTCATTGCAAGCGGCTAGGGATGTCGTTGGAGACGCGGATCTAGATAACGCGGATTGTTTATCTGGATGGCAGCGGATCCGCGGCAACCCGATCCGTGTCTCTACCGCACATATTTGACTTCCAACTTTTCATTTTGAAAGTTCACGATCATCCCCAAGCGTAGGCCGTGTTGCACCATGATCGACCGCACTTTATTTAGCGTATTACAAGTGGTAGATATACCTTATTTCCTACGTTTACCTCGATCTCAACTGGATGTGCCACCAGCCCATCGTTATCTTCGGCATGTACGACAATGCGATAGATTCCGTTCTGTGTAAAGCCAGGGTAAATACCGGAATAGATATCTCCGTTGTTGGTCGTCGCTAAGAGGATTGTGGGTAAAGATTCTGCCTGAAGTTCCTGCTGTGTGTCGGGTGGTGTGTAATCAGGTGGATAGATCACTGCCCAAACTGTACGCACTTTGACATTATCCCGTACATCTACCCTGATTTCACCACTAGCATTGTCGATTGAGCCATTTTGGTTGGCGGCGAAGATGTAAGGGGGCCAATCGTCACCCCCCAATGTCCCTTCATAGGCAAAGCTGCGCTGTGCCGCCAGTGCCGCATCCTCAAATTCATTGGCAATACCGTTCCCGTTGGCGTCAATCCAGGCTGTCTGCAACGTAAAAATACGTTTGGCAACCGTGCTGGCTTCCAGAAAACTTGCTGATAAGTTGTAGCCCTGGTGCAGCCAGGTGAGGAAGTGATCGGAAAAATAGGCGCCATCCTTGGAGGCTTTGGCATCATACTGGGCATTCGTGGACGTAATGATAATGCGTCCCTTTTTGCTGACGCTTTGTGGCAAATCAATAAAGCTACCCGATTCACATGCTTCAATAATTAGATTAACCTTGAGTCCCGGTACAGCGTTTTCTAGCTGCACCAACCAGTCGTTCAATTCTGTTGGCGTCAAGCGTTGTCCACTTACTTCGTCCAAGTAAAAAAGCTCCGGACTGCCATGGTCGATCATGTAGAGTGTGAGAACACCGTTGGCTTGCAATTTGCTCTTTGCCCACTGTGTAATTGCCGCTTTGAGATTGTCTTTGCTGGCTGCCGCATCATAACCCGCCAAGCGCGAATCAGGAGCAAGATAGTAGATGTTGTCATCGTTGTAATTGTTGCGCTGAAAGAGTGTGTAGATGCGCTGGGTAATATTGTGGATATTGCTTTGCAGGCGGTCTGCACCCCGCAAGCGACCTGCGACAATGATCAAGGCGCGGCTGGCGTTATCGTGACTCAGTTGGCGCAACGAAACATCATATTTCACATTACTCCCAGCCACAGTGGCATCATAGTTCGAGAGTCGCAGATAGATCGGCCCTGTCACGGTTGCGGTAAATTCCAACCGCACACCAGGCGTAAAGGATGCAGTCCATTGTTCAGCGGGAACACTTTCGCAGGAGTTATAAACAGCCAGATCGACATCAGCCGTGGAGCTGTCGGGAATCGTGACGTCGACACGATATTGTTTGTTGGCTGTGGCATTGAAATACATCCAATCAACTTCGCCTGGTTTGTGGAAGTTGTGAGATTGAGTGGACGAATCAGTGGTGATAGAACGCGCCGACGCGCAGGTGTCGTCGTTTTCATAGATGTCGCCTTGCCCACTCGGTGTTGAGGTAGAGGTTGGTGTAGAAGTATGTGTTGCGGTTGCGGTCGGTGTAGGCGTTTGGATCTTTGTTGGCGTTTGGGTATATGTGCTTGTTGGCGTCGGTGTACAAGTCGGTGGCAGCGTTGGCAAAGGTAGAAACTGGTCAAGCGTATTGTTGCTTTCGTTACTTTCTGCAACCAAGCCAGTAATATCGACTATCGCGCTGTTATTATTTCCTGAATAGCCCGCAAACCACAGTGTGACTATTGCTCCTTGCGCCAATCCCCCATTCACTGTTTGACGAATGCCATTGACCTCAACGACAAACGCCCCTGCGTTTGCATTGCCAATGTTTTGGACAGTCACATGAATCCCAAGCTGTGTAGTGGTGAAGTTGCAACTGCCGCCTGTAGCGAGTTGAATATTCATATTGTTGACGATGAGATCCGGCTTTGGAACATCGGGTGTCAATGTAGCTGTGAGTGTCGGCGTTGGTGTTGGTGTAGACTGCTCTAGGGGCGGGGTATAACGCCCTCCATCGTTGTAAAAGTAGGATGTTCCATCATTGAAGAAACCACCCCAAACAATCATCTCGTTTCCTGTCCATACAGGTGCAATTGAACGGGGCGAGGGTGCATTCGTGATTGGGATCGTAGCCCATATATCAATTGTGGGATTATAACGGGCGCCTGTATTGAGCCATTTTGTATCATCATAGCCACCCCATACTAACATTTCACTGCCAGTCCAGACATTCGAATCTACACGGCGCGGAGAAGGAGCATTTTCATTACTCATCGCAATCCAACTGTCAGTTACCGGATTGTACCGTTGGCCGATAAACGACTGAGCATTAAATTTGGTATGTCCACCCCACACCAGCATTTCATTGCCGGTCCAGAGCGTCAAATTGCCATAAAAACCCAGGGACGGATCGCTCGCTGCCATTGACCGCCATTTATCAGATTTAGGATCATAGCGACCGCCGCTTGGCGTATTCGAATTTGTGGCGCAACAATTGTCGATCCCACCCCAAATAATCATTTCATTGCCCGTCCAGATAGCATCATGCTGATTGCGCGCAGACGGCGCCCCTGCAGTGCTGATAGGCGTCCATTTGTCTGTCACCGGATCATATTTGCTGCCGGTATTGGTGTTGATAACATCCGGTGACACGAGATCGCCTCCCCAGATTAGCATTTCGTTACCAGTCCAAACTGCGGTATGAAGAAGACGACCAGTAGGTACATTTAACGTTGAGAGCGGTTGCCAGGAGTCAGTCGCTGGATTGTATCTTCCACCATTATTGAATACAGGCCCAGAATTGCCGGCTTCGCCACCCCAAACAATCATTTCAGTGCCTGTCCAGATTGCTGTATGAAAGCGCCGCTTAGATGGAGCATTTACTGTACTAATCGGTTGCCATGTGTCAGTAGCTGGATTATATCTGCCCCCAGTGTTTGTCGTGGCAAAACCACCTTCGGCAGTCTCACCACCCCAAATGAGCATTTCAGAACCGGTCCAGAGCGCCGAATGACCGCTCCGTCCGGTAGGAGCGTTTAGTGTCGAAACAGGTAACCATTGGTCAGATATCTCGAGGGGCATTGAAATAGTTATTGGCGTGGTATAATAATCCTGCCCTGGGCCTATTTGTCCAGATCGATTATCCCCCCAGCATTTGACTGTCTCATTATTTAATAGTGCACAGGCATGATCCCCGCCAACATCGATCGCAATAACCCCTGTATTCAAACCACTCACGTCAACTGGAGTATTGGAACGCATTATCATCCCATTCCCCAATTGTCCGGCAGCGTTTTCACCCCAACATTGCACGCCACCATCATCTAATAGAGCGCAGGTATGTGACCTCCCGGTACGAATCGAACTTACTGTACTACGCAAGTTGGCGACTTCTACGGGCATGTACTGATCTGTTGCCAATCCGTCGCCTAATTGACCATAGTTATTTCTTCCCCAACATTTCACAGAACGGTCCGTGAGGGCAGCACAGGCATGGTCCGTTCCAGCGGTAATCATACGAACATTGCTGGTCAAACCAGTTACGTCAACCGGCATGCTTGAACCTTGTGTAGAACCATTGCCCAGCTTTCCATACTCACCAAATCCCCAGCATTTGACACCACCGCTACTGAATAGGGCGCAAGCGAAATAATGACCAGCTGTAATTTGGCTGACACCACTGATTTCTTGACTGCCCAGGCTTGTGGAATAATGTCCCCAGCAAAAGGGTCTCTCTGAGTTAATGACGGCACATGTCTGATTATCACCCGCTTCAATCGCAACGGTAGTTGTCGGAAAAACCGTGGCATCAACGGGGATTACGCTATCCCCTGCATTTCCATTGCCCAATTGTCCATCAAAATTTTTCCCCCAGCATTTAACTCTGCCGGAGCTCAGCAATGCACAGGTATGAGCTGCACCCGCTGTAATCTGTTCGGCTGCTATGTTCAAACCTTGAACCTGCACCGGAATAGCGCTGTTGGTCGTACTATTATTGCCCAACTCTCCGGAATTATTCCGGCCCCAACAAAAGACATTTCCATTTTGCGCTAGTGCACAGGTATGGGCATACCCAAGCGCTATCTGAGTAATGTTCTGTAATGACGCCGAATTGACTGTCATGGATTGCAATGATGCAGCATGTAGATCTGTTGTGGGATAGTGACCATTATTGGTCCAAAGGACCAACATGCTAGCCATTAGGAGTCCACCAAACAAAACCATCGTGCGGAGAGTTACCTGTAATTGAATCATACCACCTCGTAATAATTGAAAGTAAAATGACTCGAAACTTATATCAATTACTTCGTCACCAGTGGTAAATAAACCCGCTGCCCTGTGACAAACTTCGCCTCGTGTGAATGACTACGCAACCCCGACTCATCTTCGGCGTAGAGGATAATACGGTATTCACCGATTTCGTCAAATTGACCATAAAGCGCAGCATACCAATCATCGCCACGGGCTTGCAGACTGATCGGCACAGGGCCGGCAACAAGTTCTTCACTTGATGACGGAGGCTGATAGGATGGCGGATAGACCTCAGCCCAAACGGCCTGAATCCCTTCATCGTCTAGTGCACGCACCCATATCTCATAGCGCTCGTTGCCGATGTTGCGCAGCTCTGCTTTGGGGATATAAGGGGCCCACTTTTCCGTATCCAGGGTTCCAGCAATGATAAAGCTGCGTTGGGTGGCAAGCCGACCATCCTCCTGATTGGCGAGGCTATCTCCATTATCATCAAGCCATGCTTGCTGAACGGAGTTGAAGCGACGAGCAAATGCCTGTCCCTCTTGATATGCCGTGTACAATGTATGGCCTTGTGCAAGAGAATCGAAGAAGCTGTCGGAAAAGAAGGCGCCTTGTTTCGACGCCCATGCCGGTGTTGTAGCGTCGGTCGAGGTGATGATTACGCGGTTGGCGCTGCTGATAGAAGTTGCTTCTGCCGCAATAAATGAGCCGGAGTAACAAGCCTCGATAATCACCGTGATTTGGACGCCGGGCGCTGCAGCTTCTAATGAATCCAGCCATTCATCCAGTTCCTGTGGGTGCAGTAGTTCGCTGCGTCGCTTGTCAAGGTAAAGGAGATTGGGGTTGCCGTGATCCACCAGATAGATTGTGAGTGGCCGTTCTGCGGACACCAACTCCGTGGCCCATTCGGTAATCGCAGCGCGTAGATTGGCGCGATTGGGAAGTGCATACACATCGCTCTCGCCATCCTCATCTGCATCAAGCGCTAGGTCGGTGGCCAAATAGCGGATGCGTTCGGCTGGATAACCGTGGCTATGCCATAGCTGCCATGCACGATTGGCAAGTGTATGGATATTTGCTTGCAAGGGATCATTGTTTTTGATACGCCCGGCAACGATGATCAAGGCGCCTGGTGCAGATGTTTCCGCCAGAGAACGCACCGAGAGCTGATAGGTTTGCTCGTCTCCGTATTCTTCGTCGTTGTCGTTCAACAAGCGGAGATAGATTGTGCCGGCGGCGGCGGTAAACTTGATGCGAATATCCGGGGAGAACGTATGATTTTGCGTTTGCTGAGCGCCGCCGGTACATGAGTTGTAGAGTTCTACTCCCAGATCAACTTCCGAATCCGACGGAACGCGACCTTCAACAAGATAGGTTACGCCGGCTTGGGCTACAAAGTACACCCAGTCCGTATCAGCTTGTTGGTGAAAATTATGGTGCTGAATGCTGCCATCGGGGTTCATCGGTTGTGCATCTTGGCAACGATCATCTGCTTCAAACGTATCGCCAACATCGGGGGAGATGGGACGTGTAGGGGTCGGTGTGGCCGTGGGTGTTATCGTTGCGTTGATCGAGGTTCCAGTGGCGGTAGGCGTGAATGTTGCCGATGGTGTCTGTGTTGTTTGGGCGGTATCATTGCAGGCTGTCGCAGCATATGGCTGGATGATGAAATTTGTACTCTGCGACCGACACGCTTCGATACGCCCTTGGACATGGCCGCGCAGTCGAAAGTTGCTGGACAAATGTTGACCACTTCCGCCTGACAAACTGCTATACGTAAGCCGATAAGTGCCCTGGGCGTAGGAGACCACAACTCCCAACACGACTGCACAGGTGATACCGATCGCTAGCGCTACAGATTTACGTGAGACATGCATAGTCGCTCCGCTAGTTTTCTATAGCTTCATGATAAATGCCAGGCGATAATATTTGGGGCGAACATCAAACGCAGCGCCATTGCCTGAACTGTTGGTTGTTCCGTTGTGCGAATGAGAGCCGCCACTATAGGTCTCGAATCCCATACCGGAGGTATCATCAACCCCACCTTTGGTGCCACCGCCGGCAAAGGTGTTATCATTGACTATCCGCGTGCTATGTGTATGTGAACCACCGGAATCGGTCGTGAACGTGTGCGTGTGGGCGGGCAGGTTTGCAATCGTCAGCGTCACTGTATGGGAACCGCCAGTCTCACCGGGATCTTTGCCGCTCTCAACACTTAAGATAAAACGATCCAAGAGATTGGGGGTGCCGTTGCCACCATCACACAGCGCCCAACCTTCAGGGATGTCTTTGACCGCGCCGCTCCACATAACAATTGTGCCTGCGGGAATGCCCGACGCGGCAGAAGCGGCTAATTTGCTGGCGGTCACTGCACCATCGGCGATTTTGTCCGTAGTGACACTGCCATCGGCAATCGACAGGGCATGGGCGGCAAAGGGCACATTGCCCAAGCGCAGACGGGGAGTTACTTCACCGTCCGTATTGATTGCAATGCCCAGGAAAAGGTCATCATGGGTCGATAACAGACTTTGCGGAATGGGCATCACACTCCCCAGCATCACGTTGAAGTAGCCGCCAGTAACAACTACATTATTCTGTTGTTCTGTCCACAATGCCGTCCCACCCGCTTCGACGCTGTAGAGCGCGAAAGTCATTTTTATACTGGAAGAAAGTGGATTATCGCTGCTGTCGGTCAGGCGCCCTTCATAGGGCATGGTTACGGTGGTGGCAGCCAGGGTTCCGCTAGTCTTCGCCTTGATCGTCGGCGCCCAATACACCGCAAGCAGCACGAAGAGCGACAGCAGAATATTTCCCGGTGTTGGCAGCCAGCTTCTGGTTTGATGTAGTTGCATCATCTAATCTTCTCCCTACAAACAGTAAATAGTGAAGTGAGTGGCTACACACCAGGTTTCTAGCAGAAACCTGGTGTCTCTTCTCCAACAGGAATCGCTACCGATTAATCAACGGTAAAAATATCTTATTCTCCTCTCCGGGTGGTTCATTTGCATCTGCCGCGTAAGCAGGATAGGGCTCGCTGACATTGCCTACACTGTCCGTCACCTCAACCCAAACAACTCGACGGTCATCGAAGGTCCAAGATACCGTATCACTATATGGCAATGTAACTACGGCCTCGATCATCAACGGGTCGTTACTTAACTGCATCGTGGAAAGCGAAGAGAGTTCATCATACGCATATAGGTTAACTTGGCGCGCCAATGTTTCACCGGGCTCCACTTCGACATACATGATCGGTGGCTGGCGATCAATGATGACGGCATCACTGTATGTTTGCGAAATGTTCCCCGCGGCATCGCGGAACTGTGCGTAGATGATCTTCTCGGTTTCATTCTCGTTAACTTGGATTGGCCAGGTGAGCTCAGCCGCAAAGGGCTGCCACGGTGCATCGGTAAAGGTAGGATCATGGCTGAGTCGGATCGCAGGAATGCTGCTCAAGTTATCTTCGGCAGCCAAGTAGAGCTTCACGGTGACTGCATTTTCACCGATAATGTCCTCAATGATGTTGATGCCGCCAAGCGGTGGATGACTATCAATCACAACGGTTGAACTGTAAACGGCGGAAGGATTGCCTGCGCTATCGCGGAAACGGGCATAGAGCTGCTTCTCTCCATCATCGCCACTTGGCGTCCATTGCACCAGCCCGTCATAGGGTTCCCAAGCGCTGCTATCCAAATTAGCGCTTTCGCCGATCTGCATCTGCGCCAGACCGCTGTTATCATCTTGGGCAATCAGGTAGACATCCAAGCCGTCGCTCGCTGCCATTGAAAGCAGCGGAACCGGCGCATCAAACACATGGCTACCCAGCCGTTGAACGTAGGTTATGTCGCCATAGGTAAAGCTAGCCATGGCCGCCGTCGATTGGACAGCTGCTGCTTGGATTGCGTCCGCTGCCAACGATTGCGCCGATGTGGTTGACGACGCTGGGTCATTGATGGCAACTGCTCCATTGGGCGCGGTTGGGTCATAAATGATGTCATCGATTGCGTAGTGATGAGTCAGCCCTTCCGTGTCCTTGAAGCGGGCCTGGACCAAACGCGCAATAACATTCTGGCCCAAGGTTGACAATGTCCAGCCTTTGGTTGTGCGATAGGGTTCCCAGTTGACATTGGCAAAGCTGCCATCGTTACTCACTTTCATCTCTGCGGCATTGGGGGCGCACAGCTCCAGGCTAACATTGGGATTATTGGTAAAGAGCGCCCTGTTGTTGATCGTGAGCGTTGCAAATTCACACCCTTTGGGTGGCTCCGGTGTGGGGCTTGGGCCAGGCGTGGGGGTCGGCGGTGGCGTGGGTGTCGTTTGCGCTGACGGAACCGCGGCCAGAAAACCCGGTTGCAATTGGTAGCTTGCACTGCTGATCGTTGTGCGATTTTCCGGCAAGCCAATCTGTCCAATGCTACTGCGCAAACGATATTGCGCCGACTGCATGGTGTCGTTGACAATGCCCGAGGCAAAGACGCCACTGACAAAGGTATATTCATCATGGCCAGGAATTTGCAGCGGCAGCGCCTGGCTGGCCGCCTGATAGCCACCGTTGAGCATGTAATTGGCGCTGGCAATGGGCGCTGAATCGACACTTTGGCCCACACTGCTGCTTCCTTGATAATGGGACGAGGCATGGTTGCCATTGCCGGCATTGACCATGCTATCAAAGAGCCAGAAGTTGGCGGACTTGGGCTGGGGTCGATTCACCTCGAAATAGACTGTCTTACTAACCACCGCTGATTCCCAGCCCACGGCATCGCGCACTTGCACATAGACCGGCCAGGATTGGCGGCCAATCGCCGGAATGGTTTCAATCCGTTCCGGCCCGTAGGCTTCCCAAGGCGACCAACCGGAACTGGCAAAGGAACGCACATCATGCACGCCACTGCCTTGGTCGACCGCGTTCAGATTGAGGCTCACCTGGGTTTGGGCCGTTTGGGTGACACCACCATTGATCGTGAAATCCAGCGTGGGCGCAGCGCCGTCGTAGCGCAAGGTAAAGAGCGTTGACCAATCGCCGGCCGGGTTATCTACCTTGTCAATGCTGCGTACACGCAAGTAGCCGGTGCAGGCTTGCCCATTGGTACAGAGCGGTCCAGCGGACTGGTAGCTGGCGCCGGTGCGGAACGCGCCGACTGATTCATCTTTCCCCTCCGGCTGGTCACCCCAGTAGACATAATAGCCTTTGATGCCGGAGCCCTCATCATTAGGAACCGGCCACGTGAAGTCAGCCGCGGCACTGGTGCGCTGCCAACTGCCGCTGATCAGATTGGCGGTATGGCTGGCTTCCGTTGGATTGGCTGGCGGCGTAACATCATAACGAAAGGTGAATAGTGTGCTCCATGCACTGTAATTCCCAGCGTTGTCGCATGCACGGGCGCGCAGGTAGTAGGCGCCGGTGCGCACCCCATTTGGCAGTGGCGTCCAGCGGCGGTCGGCAGTGGCCGCAACAAAACTCTGAATTTGATCACTGTTCGCATCAGGACCAAAGTAGAGTTCATAGTGCTGCAAGCCGGATGTACTATCGGCGGATGCGCCCCAGGTAAACTCAGGCGCGCCGACAGCCTTCTGCCATTGATCATTCACGACGCCATGCGTTTCCGTGGCTGCACCCGGCGCGGTGGGTGGCGTTGCGTCAATCTGAAAGCGGACGCTCTTGGCCGGCGACTCTTGATTGTCCAGCTGGTCAACGGCATAGTACTCGACGGTATGTTGGCCATCCATGTTGATGGTAATGGTTTTACTGTCGCCACCACTAGACTGCCACCCACCGCCATCGACCCGGTAGCGGATTTCACGCACGCCAACCACAGCATGGCCAGTGGCGCCATCTTGCGCACGAATTTTGACATCAACCGGCCCACGGAACCAGCCGCTGGGGTTGGCCTGTCCATTGGCGTCAGCGGTGGTGGTGGGCGGTGCCAGATCGACGCGCAGCGTGAGTTTCTTGTCGCTGTCACGGCATTGCTTGTCGTCACAGGCCGTGAACCAGATGCGGTTTTCGCCGGTCAGGCCGTCGCGGGTATAGGACCAATCGCCACTGTTGCCGATGTTTTTGGTCTCGTTGCAACTGTCGCCGCTGCAATGGAATTCGACGCGGTTGAGTTTGTTCTCGGGGTCACTGGCTGTGCCGGTGAAGGTCCAGATTTGGTCGCGGGAGTTGATGGTGTCGGCGGTGTTGTTGTTGGCGGTGTTGAAGGAGATGTCAGGCAGTCTATTCGTAGTAACACGCAAACGACGCGGTGACGCCCAATTTGCTCCATTGACGGCTTTCACAGACCAGTACAAATCGCGATCGTCCCAACGCGTGTCAATTGTCACTTGTTTTTGCGTATCACCTACGCCTGTATCCAGTACTGTGCTGTCAAGAGCAGTCGAATTCATATTGCTATCGGTGCGAATGCGCAATGTGTATCCCCCACCAAGATCGCAATCTGACAGGCCATTCCAGCGGAAAGTAAAACTATGGTTTTCGCTGATTGTATTTTCGCCTGGCTCAATCAATCCTGGAGCAGAGCATGGTCCCAGTTTTAGGATGTTACGCGTGCCATTAGGAGATCGGCTCACTTTGCCATTTTTATCGAAAATGTCATAGCCGAGCGTTACAATTGCACCCGCGGGAACGTTAGATAGGTTCCAAGAATGCTCGTAACTACAAGACTGGCCTCTTGAACAATCGTTATCGACACGCTTTAGTACATGCCAGCCTTGCCCAGGCCAGGTTGCGGTAAACTCAACAGCATCTACACCACAATCATCTTTGGCCCAGCCTTTGAGAGTTACATTACCACTAACTCGCTGGTTGTTGGAGGGTTGATCATAATTGCCCTCTGGTTGCTGATTATCATTACAAGGTCCCTGATTTTCTGTGAATGTTGCCTCACCATCGTTCTGACCTGCTGGCATGCAAGGCGCATTGATATTGCCCGTGAACCAGGTCGATGTTGGTAAGTCACGCATCCAAACAGAGCCATTCCCAGCAGGATTGCGTACCTCAAAGTGTAGATGTGCCCCTGTACTATTGCCTGTATTTCCAGAATGTCCAATTATCTGCCCTCGTTTAACCCCTTTATCTCCATTCTGCAAATTAAATGCGTTTAGATGTCCATAATAGCTAATGTTGCCATCAGTATGTTTGATTTTGATCAGATTGCCGTAACCAGAAGTGTCCCAACCAGCGTAGACTACGTCCCCGTCTTGTGTAGCATAGACACTAGTTCCACTCGATAAACCATAATCTATAGCTTCTGATGAAACACCTTTATGTGTGGTGTAACAACCAGGGCCTGTTGTGATTTCTTCTGTTCCCCCAAATGGTAATCGATAGCCTTCTGGAGCGGAAGAAAGTGCAGATAGATCCTCATTGATTACTGGTTTATCGATTCTATGAAGTGTAGAAATAATTGAATCCTGGTTTGAGACGAAATTAATTGAATCTACAATTTTTTGGACAGCTTCCATGCTTGTTGATGCTGACGACATAGCTACGGCGAAGTAGATCATCTCTCTGTCATGCCAGTACCAATGTCGTGCAATATTGGAAGTATTTGGTATAGCAATATCAAACGTTGCACGTTCAATGTCAAGTGTTTGTATAACATAGATATTCTGAATCTGTGCATTTGCTAAAGCCGTAGATTCTACCCAGGTTGCGAAAGATTTATTTGCCGGTTTATCAACGGCAAGAACACCAATATCAAGTTTGATCTGTCCAGTTGGGATTTCATCTTCTGGTGGATAATTATTGGGATCAAAACTGCTAATAGAGGTAACCCCTCCCCATCCAAATAATGATGCTGGTTCAATATGCCATGATTGAGGTACAAGAAGGCGAAAACCCCACCGTTCATCAATATAACTGATTGCAGTCTCCTCTGTAGAGGATTTTATAGATACTTCTGATTGTATATTTTGCTCCTGCCCCCATCCCGTTGACGGCATTCCAAGCAGCCCAAGAATCATCACCAAACGTAAAATTGCACTAACGATGTGATAGTAATGTGTCCGTCTCATATTTTTAGTTCCTTCAATCGGCAAACATCTATCCATGATATTCTTATATTAGCTATAGTTAATCGATGATGCTCTGTGTTGTCCAACTACAAAATACGGCTATCGCTATGGGAGAAGCAGCGCTCTCAGAGAGACGCCATACACCCTTGCGTAGGAACCGTCACACCAAACACGAGCTTCAATGGAATGGTTGCCTGGCGTAAGCACTGCTGTCGACGAATTGCTCAACGGACACCATCCGCCGCCTGCGTTACTATCGTTTCTACAGCCGCCAAGCAGAACACCATCGCTGCCAACCTTTATAGGCACATTATCCACAAAGATCGAACTGTAAATTGCTTTACCCGCGTCAGAGGTTGTGCCGATCCCTGAGATGTCAGCGACAAGCGTTTTCGTTTTAGCCAGATTTACATCAAGTTTCAGCCCTGGGACTCCATGATATTCAGAAAAATTTGTAAATGCGGTGCCACAACTAGGAAGCTCCCAACTTACTTGTGTCGGCTCCACTTTGTACGCTTGAACCAAATTGGCAGCCAACTTAGCATCTGTAACAGCGGCATCGGCAAGTTTAGCTGTTGTAATACTGCCATCAGGGGGATCTACATTGACGTCAGCGGCCAATTTGGCTTTAGTAATACTGCCATCCGGCACCGTCAGCGCCTGCGTGGCGAAGGGGACACTTCCTAGTTGTACACGTGGGAGCATTTCGCTATCTGTTCCTACAGTAATGCCCAAGAAAAGGTTGCTGTTACCTGTAATCACGCTTTGCGGAATCGGTGTCAAACTGCCCAGCATTATGTTGAACAGGCCATCACTAACATCTACGCCATTGGGCCCGGTCCACTGCTCTTCCCATAAGGGTGTTCCTCCGTTAGCTACTGCGTAGAGCCGGAAGCTCATGTTAACAGTTTGCGCTAAGGGCTGTCCGTTACTGTCAGCTAGTCGTCCCTGGTACGGAATGCCACTGATTGAAGCAGTGGCTGCTGCCGGCATACCCAGTGAAATAGCGTCCACATTCTGCACCCCCAAAAGGCTACCGAGCACAAATAAAGTAAAAATCACATTACCTTTGGATGGCAACCACTCGCGTAATCGGAAATTAAATTTGGGAAAATAGATGTTAATTGACCGTTTTTCTAATTGCATGATTCTCTCCTTTGAAATTATTCTTCACCAAGATAGGTTCGTAACGAAGGCCAGTCTACAGTTAATTGAGCGTCTGTAATCCAATTGGGTGAAAGTGAAAAATAGCTCATGCACGATGCACCACGTGTCATAAAGTTGAGCCGAAAATTACCGTCCGGTATTTGAACCGTCGGTGAGATTGTCTCACAGGGGCATCCAGCCAAATTAGGATTGGATGCATTTCCCGGATAGCGATGATAGACCTGTGTTCCACTTGTGCCAAGCTTGTCTGCACTCACGTTTCCCTGAAGTGTGGACATTACTACATCATTACATGTAGACACTGACAGGGTGATGTTGCGCGCCGCAGATTGATTGTTCAAAAAGAATGTGTAGGCATATCCCCAACGTGGATTTGTGTTATCAGGTCCATTAATGTGCGCAGAGACAACACCTGTTCCACTGTGCGCAAAGAATTTCAATCCATCTGTAAAACCATTGACACCATCAACCACAGACCAGGCGGATCCAGAATCGCCAGGTGCATAGCCATTGTTGAAATTGCCGACGTATAGTTGGAAGTTATTCAGATGCGTAATATAAGGATAACTTGTAGGTCGTCCACCGAAACCACCTATGGCATCAGGCGCAAGTTTTGCTTTTGTGATACTGCCATCTGGCACCGTTAACGCCTGCGTAGCGAAAGGCACATTCCCCAATTGCACCCGTGGATTCATCTCGCTGTCTGTGCCCACGGTAATACCCAGGAAGAGATTGCCGTTGCCAGTAATCACTGCCTGCCCAATCGGATTGACGCTGCCCAGCATCACGTTGAATAATCCATCGCTGACCTGCACGCTGTTGGCCCCAGTCCATCCTTCTTCCCAGAGTGGCGTACCTCCACTGGCTGCGGCATAGAGACGGAAAGTTATGTTGACGGTTTGTGTCAGTGGGTTGCCGTTGCTGTCAGCGAGTCGCCCTTGATAGGGAATACCAGCAGTAGAAATGGATGCCGCCAGCGGTGCGCCTAGTGAAATCGCACCGACATTCTGCGCCCAGAACAAGATGCTAATGACCAGTAGCGTAAAGAGGACATTACCACGGGAAGGAAGCCATTTTTGCCAGACAATGGTTCCTTCAGGCCACCAAAATTTCAGCGTAATGGCTGGGATCTGAATTTGTTTTTTGTGCATAAACTTTTCTCCTAATTGCAAGCTTGAGGAAAAGTACCAATTACGGTAGGACAACAACACGCAGAGAGCCTGAGTAAATTTGTGCATCTGCTGATGCACCATCGCAAAACGCTCGCACATCAATCGTATGAGCGCCAGTGTTCAGCGTTGCGGTGGTTGAATTGGCTGTTGTACACCAGGGTTGCCCACTAACGTTGCTATTGGTGCATCCACCCAAGAGCGGAGCGCCGCTGGCTACGGTTATGGGATTGCCATCGACAAAGATATTGGTGTAGATTGCCTCGCCAGCACCGGGGTTTTTCCCAATCCCGCTAAAATCGAGCAAAACCTTTCGTGCTTTATCCAGATCAAAGCTTGTCGTCAATCCGGAAATTTGTTGCCATTGCGCAGTTGTACGGATATCTGTACCATTGCATTGCGGGGCAGACCAGTATTCAGTAGCTGTTGATGCGCTATATATCTGGAGTAAATCGTTTGCTAACTTTTCCGTCGTGATGCTGCCATCCGGCACGGTTAATGCTTGCGTTGCAAACGGTACACTCCCCAACTGCAAGCGTGGCACCATTTCGCTATCGGTTCCAACTGTAATACCGAGGAATAGAGTGTTGTTCCCTGTAAGCACCACCTGCGGAATCGGTGTGATGCTACCCAACATCACGTTGAATAGTCCATCACTGACTTGCACGCTATTCGCCCCCGTCCACCCTTCTTCCCAAAGGGGGGCGCCGCCGCTCACCGCTGCATAGAGACGGAAGGTCATGTTGACAGTTTGTGTCAGTGGCGCGCCATTCTTATCGGCAAGTCGCCCCTGGTTGGGAATACCAGTGACAGAGGCTATGGCTGCCGCCGGCGCCCCCAACGAGATGGCGCCAACATTCTGCGCCCAAAGCAAGCTACCAATCACAAGCACGGTAAAAATGACATTGCCTGGGCTGGGGAGAAACCAATGACGATGCCATAGGAAAGTTGAAGTCGCCTTATCGCTGTCCGGTGCAACATGGAGTTTTCGCTGTTGCCACCATTGGTCGAGAAAATAAAATAAAGATCTGGATTGATTCACCGTTTTGCTCCGTCGTGAATATACTTTGGGATTCTAGTGGCGGAAGATTTGCACTGCACTTTTCATCTTCGATATTCAGTGACAACCAGAACCCGTCTTTCCCATGGATTTGTCTCATGCTGTGAAGTTGCTGTGATGGTCGAGGTTGTTACTCGCCATTTAACCTCAATTGTGTGACTGCCTGGCGCAAGATTTTCGACCCACATCACTGATGCTCCTATGCTGTGACCATTAGTCGGAATGCGATAAGCATGGCGAGTTTTCTCGCTCCCGTCAATAAAAATGCCAAAATCAACCGATCCGGCATTGTAGTCCCCACTATATTTGAATCCTGTATCAAAGCGAATTTCAACCGGCTCACCTATTGTTTCGATCGCAAGTTGCATGTCTGGCATCAATACATAGGAGACAGAATTCGTGGTTGCATCGGATACGCCTCTGGCGTACCAGATCCCGGTGGCCGCACCTGAGCTAAGCTTTTGTGTTGTAATGCTCCCATCGGCAGGAACAAGTTCTACATCTGACGCTAGTTTCGCTTTTGTTATGCTGCCATCCGGTACAGTTAGCGCCTGCGTGGCAAAGGGTACACTCCCCAACTGTACACGTGGGCTCATTTCGCTATCTGTTCCCACCGTAATCCCCAGGAAGATATTGCTGTTTTCTGCGATGGTTGTTGGTGGAATGGACGTCAGGCTGCCTAACATGACGTTGAAGAGTCCATCGCTCACCTGAACACTGTTCGCGCCCGTCCACTGTTCTTCCCACAAAGGTGTTCCACCACTGACCGCTGCATAGAGACGGAAGGTCATATTGACCGTTTGCGTTAGCGGTTCACCGCTGCTGTTGGCCAATCGTCCCTGATAGGCTAATGTCCCAGTAGAAGTAGAAACATCCAGCGGCGCACCCAGCGAAATCGCACCAACACTCTGTGCCCAGAACAAGCTGCCGAGCACAAGCAGCGTAAAGATTACGTTGCCAGGTGTGGGTAACCAATAAACTATTTTGGGTTGGGCCGAGCTTGCTCGATGCCGACGGATCTCCCACCACTCAGCCATAACCATCACCAAACTTTTGTCTTGCCTCATATTGAAACCTCTTCTGTTGTGAAATTTGGATGACCTACGATGAGTCAATGCTTAGGTGCAGATACACTGCTGTCACCAATGAATGGTGTCTTCTTTTATTGACGACCCACCACCATCGCCGTAAGACTATAATTTGAAGCGATGGCTGAGCCACCTAGTACGGGTTTATATTGAACTTTTACTGTATGCGCGCCAGGACCTATTTCATATGCAGTAGGGATAGTCAGCATAAACCATTGCGAACCTGCCCCTTGTGCTGTAAATACTTCCTGTGAATCGACGACAACTCTGGCGTAAACAATCTGGCCGGCGTCATTTTTAAATTGTTGGGTGTAGAAAATTAGTAAAGTACTCTTTGTGGAAATCTCAGAGGATGTAAAGTCAATTGCTACACCTGGTGCATCAGTCCAGTCGCCATTATGAGGCCATATATTGCCACCACCATTGCGTATATTTTTGACGAGCGGCGCCATCTTGCTTGAAGTAACTGCGCCATTAGCCAGTTTGGCGGTAGTAATGCTGCCATCGGGCGGCTCTAAGCTAATATCGGATGCTAACTTGGCTGCTGTAATGCTGCCATCGGGTACAGTAAGTGCCTGTATGGCAAATGGCGCGCTGCCAAGCTGTACACGAGGATTCATCTCGCCATCAGTGCCAACCGTAATCCCTAGAAATAGATTGCTGTTGCCTGTAATTACTGTCTGTGGAATTGGCGTCAGGCTACCCAACATGACATTGAAGAGCCCATCACTAACTTGCACGCTATTACTGCCGGTCCATTGCTCTTCCCACAGTGGTGCACCACCACTGGCTGCAGCGTAGAGGCGGAAGGTCATGTTGACGGTCTGCGTCAGCGGGTTGCCGGCTACGTCGGCGAGGCGGCCTTGGTAGGCGATTGTTCCTGTCGAAGTACTTTGGGCATTAGGGGCAGCAAAGAGGCTTAGTGCACCACTCTTTTGTGACCAAACCAAACAGCCAATGATAACGAGCGTGAAGATGACATTTCCTGGCTGTGGAAGCCAAACATGTCGCCCCTCATTGTCTATATTTTGGGCTTGCCATCGGTGGTGTCCCTGTCGTTGCGCCAACCAATCACCATATACCTGGAAGAAATTTCGAGAATCCATACTTATCTCTTCTTTCTGTATGAGAAAAACTTAGCAAAATATCTATACATATTAGTGGAAATATCAAGTTCCTACAGCAATCCATGAAACACTACCACCACTTGCACAAGATGATGGGCCAACTTTTACAACCTTGAAACCCGTAGCCGTTACGAGTGAAGTCACATATGGAGAAGTCCAATTTACATTTTCATTTTGGCTAATTACAATAGTTGGTGGTTGACTAAATGGCTCAGAAAAAGTCACAACCGCTGGGGTACATGTATCCCAGTAGGGGATTTCTCCAAATTGGATTTTGGTTTGCGTGTTGTTAACACTGCGTACAAGTGAGGTATCTGTAATCTTGCTAGCCGTAACTGCTCCATCGGCAATTTTCGCAGTCGTAATACTGCCATCAGGTGGAAAGGCTTACATCCGCTGCCAACTTTGCCATCGTAATACTCCCGTCTGGTACTGTCAGCGCCTGCGTGGCAAAGGGTACACTCCCCAACTGTACGCGCGGACTCATTTCGCTGTCTGTGCCCACGGTAATGCCAAGAAACAGATTGCTGTTTCCTGTAATCACACTTTGCCCAATCGGGTTGACGCTGCCCAGCATCACATTGAACAACCCATCGCTGACCTGCACGCTGTTGGCACCGGTCCATCCTTCTTCCCACAACGGCGCACCGCCATTGGCCGCGGCATAGAGACGGAAGGTCATGTTGACGGTTTGTGTTAGCGGTTCGCCGCTACTGTTGGCCAAACGGCCTTGATAAGCAATGGTGCCTGTTGATGTTGTAGCTGCACTGGGCGCAGCGATTAGACTGAGAACGCCAAAATTTTGCGCCCAAAGGAGTGTGCTGATGATGAGCACCGTAAATATCACATTTCCTGGAGTGGGGAGCCAGACTGAATGCCGCGAAGATTTACCCGCGCGCTTGAGATCAGTTCTCTTCAAGCGGTTTCTTTGTTCCCACCATTCACCGATTATAATGAGAAGATTGCGGTGATTCTGTTGATCGTGTTGCATATAACGCCTTTCTGTTTGTTGGAAAAATAGAGCAGACAAATTTGCTGATTACTGGAGCCACGATTGCGGATGTAGCATGCTACTTGCTCTAAGGGGACTTTAGGGTTTCTACGTTGATGCTGTAGACCTGAGCGTGCGATGTGCCACCGTCCCAACTCCCTAACACCAATGAAATTGTGTGTGAACCCGACGGCACTGTCACAAACCAGGTATTGGCAAGCTGACGGCTCTCACCGGTCCAAAGGGAAGAGACCGGTGTCCCAACCTGCACCCAACTGTTGCCATGCGCGGCGCTGTTTGCACTTCCATCGACGCGTATCCCAAGTGCTGTTCTGCCGGCACTGCCCGATTTCCAAACCAGGGCCTGATAGCTGATGCGCAGCGTTGCTGTCTCTTGCACCTGGATTGAAAGTGCATGCAAATCGACAAATCCATTGACTGCGACAGATTTCTCGTTGCCCACCTGTGCTGACTGGACATTGGCGACGACATTGCTTTGCAGGATTGACAAATTGGTGAGGTTGCCTGCTTCAAGTTTGGCGCTGGTTACCGCGCCGTCTGCCAATTTCTCAGAAGTGATACTGCCGTCTGGCACGGTCAATGCCTGTGTGGTAAAGGGCACGCTGCCCAGCTGCACACGTGGGCTCATTTCGCTATCTGTTCCCACCGTAATCCCTAGAAATAGATTGCTGTTGCCTGTAATTACCGTCTGTGGAATGGGCGTCAGGCTGCCCAGCATGACATTGAAGAGCCCATCACTAACTTGCACACTATTGGCGCCGGTCCACTGTTCTTCCCACAAAGGCGATCCACCACTGGCCGCTGCATAGAGACGGAAGGTCATATTGACGGTGTTAGTAAGTGGATTGCCACTTGCATCGGCCAGGCGACCTTGGTAAGCGAGGGCGCCGGTGGAGGCGATCTGGCCATTAGGCGCGGCAAATAGAGCAATAACGTCATGATTCTGTGCCCACAGCAACCCACTCATCAGCAGCAACGTCAAGATCGTGTTGCCAAGGAAGTGTAACCACCAACGTGGATAGCGCTTTCCGTCTTGTATCTCTTGTGTAGTCGCTGAAAGCGCGGTAGTTGCCTTACGTTCTGCACGATGTTGATCGACGGCTTCGCCCAATTTGGTTAACAAGCTTTTCTCAGCCATGGTGAAGGCTCCCTTCATTGAGAAATTAGCTAATATAGGTCTTCGGATGAAATCGTTTCATTCCCCTCTGATGTTCGCGGCGATTTCACCTCTTCGCCCATATGAGCGGAGAAAATTCATGAGAGAAAATAACTATAGCGGTGTGCATTGCACAGGTATGAATGTGCTTACTTGCTGGATGGCGGCACCACCTGGGCAATGTATGTGGTTAGGGATAGTGGAGTGCAATGAAGGTTTACGATATAATTACATAATACCGCAATTAAAGGCTGCTGAATAGTAGGAAAAGTCCCTTTAAATCTCCTGAAAAACAGGTTGTTTGAGTCAAAGGGTAATAAACACTGACAGAATTTCGGGACTTTTCAACCTGCTGCCCGTTACACAAACCCCTCTTCCTCTGCCGCCTGCCGTAACTGTTTTTTACGCGCCTTGAGCCCCTGAAATTGCTCGGGCGGTAGCGCAAAGATCTGATAGATCATCGTAATGTAGTTGCGAATGGTGGCCGGCGAACGCTGGAGTCTCTGCGCGATCTCATGTTGACCCTCACCTTGTAGATAGAGCCCAAAGACGGCGGCCAGCACTGGGTTGGGCTTGGTGCGTTGGGTAGCGGTGGTGAGGCGCTGCAACAGGCGGGGAAAGTTCTGCCGTTGCAACTGATTGGCTGCCAACAGTTCTTGCAACACCTGCCGTGCGGGCAGATCGGTGACCCGCTGCAGCAATTGCAGCCAACTGTCGTCGTGCTGGCGTAGCTGCTCCAACAGCGGTTGTAGATGCACAGCCTGTGGTGGCGCTGTCCGCTGGACTATCTCTTCCAACCACGGCAAGGCTGCGCTGCCAATGTGGCGGCTTACCATGCGCTCGGCCAGCGCGGTGTGAATTTCGTGAGTAATGGCCCAGGCACAGACCTGGGTCACCAGCCAGGGGTGATGCCAGAGCGGGAAGTAGGGAATGTTCTGCTGTGCAAACCACCCCAGCGCGGCAGTGAGGTGATTGTTGGCCGTTGCGGGATCACCGTTTTGGGTGTAAAGCCAGCTTAAGTAGAAGCGGATCACCGCGCCGGCTAGCGCGTCGCCTGACTGCTGATAAAAAGCAAGTGAGGCGGCCAAAAGGGGCTGGGCCGCAGCAGTGCGTCCTTGTAACAGATACAAGAGCCCTAGGTTAACCGTAAAGCTCATAATCTGCCCACGATCTGCACTCTCCAGCGCCTTGTGCAGGGCGTGCTGCGCCGCCCCATAGTCACCGGCAAGGGTGTAAAGCCAGCCTTCATGCGCGTCCAGCCACGGTGCATAGAGCGTTTGACCCAATTTGTGGGCAACTTCTCGCGCCTCCCCATAGCAGTGCAGGGCCTGGGCAAAGTCGCCTTGGGCGCGATGGAGGTTGCCGAGCAAGGTCAGACAGTAGAGCAAGCGTTTGTCTGGGGCGTCTTGCGTAACGCGCTGCTGAAGCTGCTGGGCCACGGTTATGGCCGTAGACAAATCACCCCGATACCAGGCCAAATGCGCTTCGGCATTCAAAATCGAGAGGTAGCCGGCATCTTCCAATGCCCCGGCTTGCTGCACCTGGCGCGCCAGCGTCAGATGGGCTGCGCTCTGCTCGTATTGCCCTACACTGCGCTGTAGAATGGCCAGGAGCAGCAGCGCCTTGAATTGCTCGGCCAGGTGGCCGCGTCTCCGTGCGATATGTAAAGCCTGCTGGGCAAAGGTGATGCTTGCTGCCACACGGCCAATATCAGGGCAGAGTTCGGCCAGGCGCAAATAAAGGTGCGTCTGGACGGTCTCATCATCCATCCGCACCAGCAATGTCTCGATCTCTTGTACATGCAGCTGGGCCGTCTGAAAATCTTCACGACGCAAATGGATTGTAATGAGCCCCAAAGCGCAGTTGGCCGCGCCATTGGCATCCTGCTGATGTTGATAGAGCAAAAAGGCGCGCTGGAGCAAGGTGATGGCCTGCTCCAGCGCGCCCTGTTGCATGTGAATGACGCCACGGACATAGAGCAGATGTGGGTTGGCATCCTGTAACCATTGCGGGAAATGGGCCAATAGCTTTTCCCATGGGTCGCTTGGAACAGAGCGCCCATTTTCGGTTACGGCGGCGGCAAGTTGCGCTGCGCTTAAGGCAAAGTCCAGTTCAGTCGTGCAGGCCGCAAGCTGGCTAGTCGGTGGTTGAATGGCTTTCATGGTACAATCTTGCTGGTTTTAGTGTTGCTGCAATCACCCCTACACTTCTCACCCTAGCACAATCTTCTCGCCGTGATCTACTGAATTCCTATATAAAATCTATTCTCACACATTGCCTGACACCTTGTTGCGCCGCGTTACCCTCTAAGAAAGTAACTATTTCAACAATGTTATACCGACGAGCGCCAGGAAGGTACACTTTGTACAGGAGTGATCGGTTACTTCCTGTGCTGCCCGTGAGTATATTTCGGGCCGATTGATCCTAGTTCTCAAAGCGCGCCGCAAATTCTGCCTGGCTCCACGCCGTGATGGTCAAGGTGTAATGGCGGCAGCCAAATTGGCCATTCTTCTCTTCTGCCAGTAGGTAGAGTTTTTGATCTTTATCGCCACCATTCCACCACCAGATCTCCGCGCCGCGGCCCCACTTGTCCAACTCATTTTGGTCGAGCAGGGCGCCCTGCTCGTCATAGAGATAAAGCACTGGGTGGGTAATCCCAAAAGGTTGCGAACTGCGCGCCTGAATCTGGTAGATATGCTTGGCTTTGGCCGTAAAGACCCCCCAATCACGATCCCACTTGCGCTTGCGGTTGTAGAAGGTATGGGCCTCTGGACCGGTGATGCTGTTGGCCAGTTCCTTGGTGTCGTCTCCTTCGACGCCTTCGTAGCCGTCGATGCAACTCTTTTTTGAACTTGTTGTGGTAGTCGTCAAAGAACGCAATTCAAAGCGTTGCCCATTGAATATCGTGGCCGGTAGTCGATAAGATTCCGCGGCTTGAACACCATCGACTGTAAAAAAGATAAGATCACCTCCAACTACGCCATCTGTGTTACTTGCCGGATCAGCCATATAGCAAGTTAATAGTGGCAATGCCCCTGATGCTGTCACCTTCTGTGCACCGCATTGCTGTCCAGTTCGACTGATGTAAGCGCCAATCACTGTGCCACCTTCCGCCGTTGACCCATCGATCTGTAACTTTAAACTATAGAAAAATATCCACTGCGGAGTTGCTTGATGCAGTGGGGTTGCAAAGACCGGCAGTGACGTTTGTGTAAAGGTGATAATAAATAGAATAAAAACGTAAAGTGTACGCATAAGTTATTTCCTTTTCTGAACTAGATGCAAGGATATTGACTGTTGGATAGGCTAATGAACCTATGCCTATCCAACAGAGGTCTTAGTTTACTGATTAATTAGGGGGAGATAAAGTGTATTGTCAAGATTAAAGCGATCGCCGAAGGCTGTTATAACTATCTGTTGTAGCGCGCCATCAGCTAGCCAACGTACCGGATTTCCTGTTGGGTCGGTGGCTGTGACGGGCTCACCGTTGATACGAATCGTTAATACATCCCCTGGCAAGGCGCCATCGATCTCGTCCGTGAAACTACTTTTCCCATAAGCTGAAAGGACGCCAACCCAGCCTGGTGTTTGTACAATAGCCCCACCAATTTTCCGACCACGCGGATCATAGACACTAACCATCGTGCCGCTAGGCGCCGGCTGACCGTTGATTTGTACTGCAAAACTGTAGAGGTCCATCCATTGCTCTGTTGGTGTTACATCCTTTGCAGCTTGCGGATGATTTGTCGTTGCTACGCTGCCTTGTGCGCTCGACATTTCATATGCTGCTGTTGTAATTTCATCTATGGATGGGGGCCCTCCAAAGTATGCAGGATACTGCAGAATTGTGTGAGTGTCTGATATCAAAATCCAATATCCTAGACCTGGCTCTAATGTCTGTAATGTATTCATGTTTGAGGGTAACTGAGGCCAAAATGACATTGCTCCATTCTTATAGCCTCGAACAGCCAAATAGCTACCCTCAATGGAAGATAGCGCTTCGGTAATTGGCGTTGAAGCCGCCGTCAGATAGGGGACGAGATTCCAACCGGGATGAACCGGAATGTAATGATCTTGTAATAAGCTAGGACCACTCACTTGTAACGTCACAGGTTTTGTGGTGCGAATCCAGTAACCCTGAAATGGGTCAATCTCTTTGAGGGTGTTGATTTCATCTGGCAGATCTTCAAAATACCCTAAACCCCCATCTTGGTAATTGTAGGATAGAACTCCTGTATAGGCGTCAGAAATCGATAGTAGAGCGCTCTTTGGCGTACGGGCTGTGGGGGCAAGACCATTAAGGCCAATAAGGTTTAGACCCTCATCAAGAGCAAATGTGCCAATTCCTAGGCCAGCATTTCCTTCTACTTCAACGGTGCGTCTGCCAAATCTTTGGAATGGCGCATTAGTAGGTAGCGTACCTTCTACACTATATTCCAGATGATATGTGCCTGGCTGGAAAGTATCATAGAACGCTGCACTGTAGTAGCCGTCATTAGCAAATCCATCACCGTGTGCTCCATCATCTAAAAGCGGTAGAAGCACTTTTGAGCCAGAGGGACGTTCAATCGATACCAAAACAGTAGCACCTGTAATGGGCTCTGGATTCGCGATATTGGCGCCTAGTTCAAGTAAGTTACCGGCTTCGACCAGACCATCTGCGTAAGTTCTCAGTTTTAAATCAGAGTTACCTGCCACACTGACCTCAATGGGAACCCCCGTAGTAGCCACTTGCGCTGCTTGAACTGACATTCCTGGAGCAGTACTGACAATAAGCCGCCAGCTACCACTCAACGGTTGATTAATTCGGAAGGCGCTAAGGGCTATTCCGCTAATGTATTCGGCGCCATTAAGTTGATCAGGTGTATACTGTGTGCCATTAGGGGCAATCAACTGCAGAACAAGTTTAGCATCGGCAGGCAGAACCAGATTCTGCCAGACCAACTGAAAGGTAGCTTCGGCCAGTTGATCGATATTAAAAGTATATTCTTGTGTTTCCCCAGGCTGTAGCACCGCGCTAGCAGTGTTGACTGTTTGAAGCCCTGAAACAGAAGTACGGATTGTTGTGAGAACTTTTTCCAATTCATCAGGGTTGAGAGCAGACTGTGCAGCGACACAGCCTGTTTCCTTGCTAATGCGATTAAGAACATCGAGTATGGCAGCCTCGCCTAATCGGATTGTACAGACTTGTACACCCGCTTGCTGGGCAGCTTGAATCGCACTGTCAATAGTAGATTGACTTCCGCCACTAGATCCACTATCAGCTCCATCTGAAAGCACGACAACAACCTTAGTTGGTGATGAATTGCTCGACAACTTATTAACTGCTGCTTTGATGGCATCGTACAGAGGAGTACCACCATCACCTATAATGTCGCGCAGAATACTACTTAGGTATTCCCTTCGTTCAGGAGTTGCGAGTTGTGGCTGTCCTTCACTGTCATCAACCCCACCAGACGCGCGAAATCGAACGAACCCAATAGATTCCTGGGATTGTAGCAATTGAATAAAGTTTTCAGAGGTTGTTCTAGCGACATAGATTTTTGCATTTGGAACAGGAATGTCGCACCCATTATTAGGATTCTCAGTTAGTGAGCAGTTCATACTTCTTGAGGTATCAAGTAATACGGTATAAGCGGCGCTGTGTATAGCTCCGTATTGGACCGATTGGGGCGAGGTTGCTGACACGCCCTTGACTTTGACCTCAAGGTCATATAGCCCGTCAGCGGGTTGAGTGGGAGGATTGATGATTAACTCATAGGTATTATATACACCACCTGGAGTTACTTCTCCTTGAATGGTAGCAGTTTTGCCACCTATCAGGACCTCAAAACTGTTTTTAGGTAACGTAGTAAACTGCTTATCGACTAATATTCTGATCGGACCAATATTTTTAGCTGGAGTGCTATGAGGACCTGCTTGCAATATTGCTTTAGCTGTTGGTATTTCTATGATTGGCGGAGGCAAGGGTTGACATATGGTTGTCGTACAGTCATTCTTGATGTTATTTGATGAGAGAGTGGTTGTTGCATATTTCGTATTGTCAGAAGTTTCTGGATCACCAACTACTGAATAGATATCAAGCTTGGTTTTATCTTGGCCTTTGAGAACGGTTTTTGTCTTAGTTCCAGAAAGGACAGCTGTGCCACCATAGGATCTTGCTTTTTCACGGTTTTCAGTTGTTGTATCGACAAAGAAGATCCAGTCATCCAGCTTTCTCGTATCCCAAGTTGCACTTGTAGAAGGCTGATTGGGTGATTTGGATGGGACGAGTTGCAAGTGTATATGGGCACTATATAAACATTCATTATTGGCATTTACAGATTTGTAGGCCCAACCGAAATTCTTGTCGGTTTTACAGATAGCCAACTTTGCCTCATCGCTATCACTGGGCTTGCAGACGTTTTGACCAAATTTGCCAGAATCATTACAGAAAACATTGGTTGTTCCGCCCTGTTTGCCTAATGGAAAACCATGAGGCACAAACGACTGTCCTTCATCTAAGCTTTCTAGTTCGGTAGAGAATTGCCCAAGATGCCAATATTCGATTGCATACTCAGTGTTTTCAATCTGAATTTTGACATAATTCCCAATTCCATTACCACGACGTCCCTTTTCGACGAACCAACCGTCAGCAATACTGAGTATTTCACCATTATTACTACTGCTGCCAAAGTCTAACCCAGGTAAATTGTTTGGATTGTTAGTTCCATGTGGCGCACCTGTGTATGAGCCTGTGATATATGGTAAAAACGATTCAACGGACCCCCAGTCCTGTTCAAGCCCTGGCGCGGTAAGGTAAAGAGGTCCAAACCATGTTTCAAATTGTGCTCTAAATGCGGCAACAAACCTGGCATCGGCGTTTGGTAAATGTACATTGTCTGTTACCTCAACTGCTGTATCAATAATGACCGCTGTAGCGCTCTTGGAAACTGTAGGATTGTGGGCCAGCCAGGCTTGTTCTGAAAGATGAGTTAAGTTGGCGCGCAGAACGAGTGCAATTCGATCTATCTGCTCTATTGTTTGTTGATCGGTATCAATTTTGCTGTTTGGGCGGTCTAAATTTTCCCATTTTGTAGAAGTTGAATCAATGCTATGATTTAATACCCAACCGTTGTTGACTTCTATAAATGTTAGCAATATCCTTGGATGAATGTGATAATATGATCCAATCCTATCGAGTTCACTCGCAAAGGAAATTTGCCCACCTTCACCCGTAGTAAATGTTACATCCTTAAGCGGCGAATTGATCCGTTCCAAAAAGGCTTGAACATTAAATCGTCCATATAATAACGGCCAATACTCTAGCTGGGATGGATGAATTTCAGGGGTAAATGTAGTTGTATCGCTGTCTGAGTCTGCTACAGATGTGTATTTCATTGCAGATATAGATTTTGCCGCTACAGACTGTACAGAAAATAAAACTGTCGAAAAAATAATAAAGACTATTGCAATAACTGGTGCATGAGGTTTCATAATAGGCTTCCTTTCTGATTGAACTCAAACTTTAGCTTATCAACGGAAGTTGCTTTGAGAGTGCCAAGTGCATATTTTCTGCCAGCTACTATTACTCCCTCTCTCCAAAACTAAACAAAGCCGCAATCCCACCCACCAGGCCACTCACCAGCGTCCCCCAGAAGCCGATCTCCCACTTATGGATCAGAACCATGCCCTGCGCGGCGGCTTGAGCGAGTCCTTCTTCTAGCCCCTTGCGGAAAAGAAACCAGATGACAACGACAAGCAGTGACCCTAACAAAGCACCGGTTGAGGCCAGTGCACTTCTGGCATTCCACAGTTTCATACCGGCCAAAAGCAGAATAATGGCGCCAACCAACAGCAAGTACAACAGCGGGTCGCCTTCTTGGCTTTGACCATTGACGGTAATGCCCTGAGCAAGCTCCATGGCAGATGCATTTGTGATCACTGGCATATTCCCGCAAGAGACCGTGATCCAGGGCAAAAAGAAACAAATCAATGTGACCAATCCAGCCGGACTAATTAGCTTTGACATAAATGTGTTCATAAGATTTCCTTTCAATACCAATTCTTCCACCCTGGCAGACCAGGGGAGATCTGCCAGGGGACAAAGGGTGCGACAGCTTGTGGATGTTTACCCGATTATGCCTTCCTGTTTGTGTCGGTTGTAGTTGCGCTCCCTGACTGGCTGATGTCATCAATTTGCTGCAGCAATATATTAATGCGCTCCTCCAAGGCGGAGAGGGTGCCATCGGGCAGGACGCCCGTCGGCGTGACTATATCCTTCAGATAGGCCAGCACGGGAATGGCGGTTAGCAGTTGACCCACGCGTGGCTCTAGTCGTAGCCGCTGCCATCCCACCTCGTCACATGGCGCCACGATACAGCAGACTCGCTCCACCCCGGCGAGTGCCTCATCTAGCCCAATCTCCGGCACGAGCGTTACGCCAACGGCGCCCGCCATCGGTTGCAGGCGCAAGCCGACCACTTTGACCTGGAAGCCGGCTTTGCGCAGTGCTGTCACAAAGGTAACAGCCAGCACTTCATCAAAGCCCTCGCCCCAGAGCACATAGACGCAGTGGCGGCGGGCGCGGGATCGTATGCGGTTTTGATTGGTCTCTCGATTCCTCATGCAATGGTTGGCCTGTCGCGGATAGTAGGCGGCAATGTCGTGGCGCGATGAGATGCACTTAACAGGCGGTGGGTCAGGGTTGTGGGTAAATTCAACTTCCGTTATAGATCGCCAGAAAAGTTTTGTCCCATCCGTACACCGGAGGTTCCCAAAGGGAGCCCAGTACGAAACTTTTCTGGGAAACTATACGATGGCGAGGGAGTGTACCACAAAGTGTGTAAATGAGAGCAGGCTTCAGTGTACACAAGCGCCATTTACACACACTTTGGGACGCTCCCTTGGCAAATCTAGCCAGGTTGCGATGATGCGCCCGTTTCGATTAATATCTGCTTATACTGTACACCCATTTCGGCCCAAACCGCGCTAGCCAATTCCTCGCCACTCTCTATACCCCTCTAGCTTTTTTGTGCAGAATTGAGCCACAGCCTATCCGCCGTGTGCTTTTCTCTATCAACACCCTAGCCAAATCGTTGACATTCCCTTAAAATTACGCACAATTCCGTTACCTTTTTTCTGCGCCATTCGTCATTTATCATGTATATGTAGTAAAATTAGGATCATCACTGATGCCGTTATTAGGCCCAAACGACTCAGCTTTTTGGCGCAATGTGGCTCAGTCTGGAACTTGTCATGCAAGCAGCAAATCCAACCGTAACTGCCGAGAATCAATCCGCTACCCTCTATGCAGCCGTGCGTCAGGCGCTGCGGCTCTGGCATGAAACAGGGAACGAAAATCCCCTGGCTCATCTGCTCACCTTTCAGCAGTCTAGTGGGCAGGAGGATGTCCGCCACTTTGTCAACAGCCGCCTGCTGACGGCGTTGGAGACCATGGCCTGCCAACATGCTGACGCGGCCAAGCTGCTGCGTATGCGCTATCTCGATGGTATGACCGCTGATGCCGTGGCCTATCGTTTGGGCATGTCCACCGCCAATCTCAACAAGAAGCAGAAGAGAGCACTCTACACCCTCGCCGCGGTCATCCAGGAGCAGGAAGATGAACTTCAAGCCGCGCACCAGGCCTGCTCTCTCAATCGCCTGGAGGCGCCCACCTACGACCGTCTCTTTGGCGTGGATGCTCTGGCCTCTCAATTGCTGCATCTGTTGGCGACCAATGAGCAACCCTGGTTGGTGGTGCTGGAAGGCATCGGCGGGATTGGTAAGACCGCGCTGGCCGATGCCGTGATGCGCCAGGCCATTGCCCAACGGCGCTTTGCCGGCTTTGGCTGGGTCAGCGCCCGCCAACAACGTTTTCATCTGGCCGGCGCCATTCAGACGCTGGATCAGCCGGTGCTGACTGCCGACCAGTTGATTGAACAGTTGGCAAGCCAGCTTTGGTCTGCAGATGCAACCGCTATGCCAGTCGTTGCACCGGTTATTGCCGGTGAAGCCGCGTTGGCCCGCTTGACTACCCGGCTTAAGACGACGCCGCACCTGATTGTGGTCGATAACCTGGAAACGATGGGCGATCTGGAGGCGCTCTTGCCCACGCTGCAACGGCTGGCCAACCCGACCAAATTTTTGCTCACCTCCCGCGTGCGTCTCTACAGCGAAACCGCTACCTATCCTTTCGCCATGCCCGAACTGGGTGAAACAGATGCGCTCGCCCTGGTGCGGCATGAGGCAGCCCTGCGCAATCAACCTGACCTAGCCGGCGCTGCTCCGGAGGTGCTCCAGCCCATCTATGCCACCGTGGGCGGCAACCCATTAGCCTTGCGCCTGATTGTAGGCCAAACTCGCATTCATACGCTGGATCTCATCTTGTCCGACCTGAAAGCTGCCCGTGGTCAGGCGGTGACCGAACTGTACACCTATATCTACCGCTATGCCTGGGAGCATCTCGATGATCTCAGCCGCCGCGCGTTGATCGCCATGCCCTTTGCACCCCCCCATGGTGCCACGGTCGAACATCTGGTCGGCGTCAGTCAATTGCCCGCCGCAGATCTGCGCGCGGCGTTGCAACAGTTGGTGACGCTCAATCTAGTCAACCGCGCCGGCGCCCTGCACGAAAGCCGCTATACCATCCACAGCCTCACCCGCACCTTTTTGCTGGAACAGGTGGTGCAATGGATACACTAACCCGCGACGCCAACAACGATGCGCCTGTTTTGACCGAAGGTGTGGTAGATTCTGCCACCGATTTTCCCGCCCTCTTTCAGCGCTATCTGCTTAATGGCGCAGCACAGGCGCTGGAGCAGGTGCATACCCAACCGGATCTGGTGCAACAACCTGACGTACGCGAAAATGTGCTTCACATGCTTACCTTTGCGCTTGAGGCTCCGGCTGCCTACGCCATGGCGCGGGAAATGGTGCGGCGGTTGACGCCGGTCATGGAGCAGGCCGGGCTTTGGGAACGCTGGATCTTTTATCTGCAGCGAGCGAGCAAGCAGGGTCAGATCCAGCAAGACCCGCTGACTGAAGCATACTGCTGCTTCTGGCTGGGCCAACTTTACCAGAATCGGGGCGACTTTGCTGCCGCCCACAGTCAGTGGCGCACTGCCCTACAACACTTTGCGACCGTCGGTGATCGCGCCAATCAGGCCAAAACGTTGAATCGGCTGGCTTACCTGGCCCGGCTCGAACGATGTTTTGCCGATGGCGATCGGTTGGTGTCAGAGGCACTGGAATTGCTGACCCCGGATGATCCCGAACGCGCCTTTAGCTACTTTGTCCAGGGCGTGCTGGCCTTTGACCGGCAACAATGGTCCATTGCCATTACCCATTTTCAGGCATCATTGGTCATCAGTGAGCAGCAAGGCGATCAGGTAACCGTCGCCCGGCGTCTGCGCAACTTGGGTCCGGCGCTGCGCGCCGCCGGCCGATATGACGAGGCGATTGCCTGCTATCAGCGCGCCATTGCTCTCTTTGCCGAGGTCTATGACCCCGTACAACAGGCGGTGACGGAGATGAATCTGGGCGTCGTCTATCTGCTGCTGGAGCAGCCGCATCAGTCGTTGGCCAGCTTTCAGCGCTCCGAACCGATTTTCCGTAACGCCCAGGATCGCTGGCATCTGGCCACCCTATACACCAACCAGGGCATTGCCTGCCGTATGTTGGGCCACTGGGCACAGGCGCAGGCGCAGCTTGAGGCCAGCGTTGACCTGTGGCGGCAGCTCGACAATATAGAGGAATGGGTCAATGCCCTGGATGAATTGGGGCTGGTCTATCTCGCACAACAGGCGTGGGCGAAGGCGGCCTTCATCTTGCAAAGCGCCCTTACACTCTTAGCCCGTATTGAGCAAGATCCTGCCTACCCATCCTTACATAGAACCGTTGCTGCTCACCATGCAGAAGCCATAGGCGCTGTTGTAACATCATGATGGGGCCGGTTTCAGGGGCGACCTTACGCGCCATCATGATGTCACAAGGTGGTCAACTATTTGCCTAGCCGCCAAAGCCCTCGCGGGGCCCAGCCAGTTCCATCTGTTCGGTGGCAGCCGTTGTTGGCGGATCGGACAGCACCAGGTTCGCCAGCGCCGGAATGGCAAGACTGGCAGCGATGATCAACACGAGCAACCAGCGCCGGCTGTTGACAAAGGGTATGTTGGTAAAGAACGAAAAACTTGCTTTCATCTCAATGTACCTCCCACTGGGGTTGAAAGGCTCATCGAGTTGAGGGATCCCACTGCCGGCAGCGCGCCTGGCACACTGCCCAACAGTTCACGCGTGATTCCTCGCTGAGCAAGTTGATAAAATTGTGCGCGGAAAATTTTCCGTACACCCAACTAGAGCGCAGGCGCGGGTAAACATTACAGAAGCTAGTAACTTTCGGAAAAATGTGTATACTGAGCTGCGCCATAAATTAACATTTTTACTCCTGTATAAAATGTTAATATGTGCTGCGGCGGAGTATAGATCAGATGCCGCTCTTTACCAATGCCAAACAAGGAGTGAACCGCAAGTGCCGACTGACGATTGTTCTAAGCGTCAAGCAAGCTGTCAACTGCTTGTTCAACGCTTGATCGCTCAATATGGTTGGACTTTACTATCTGCCGAGGCGCTGGTTGAACAGACTTTGCACTCATTGCCAGCCAATCCAACTCTGGTCACCTTGCAGAAAAGTGTCATTGATTGCTATACGATTGAACTCTATGCTGCTTGTCATCAATCCATCGATCCGGTTCGTCGTGAACAGGGATACCGGGAGTTATATCGTATCTTGTTAGGTAGCGCTCGCAAATGGCGCCCTGATCAGGCTGTCACTGCAGAAGAACGTGCTCAACGCGCCTTGGAGTTAGTCTTTGAACAAATTGAGCGCTGCCAGTCCTCGACTACATTTCTTGCCTTCGCCCTCTATAAACTGCGTCAGGCTTTTACGGAAGCGGATCGAGCGATGGTAGAAAGCGCGACATCCCTTGATGAAGCGACAGAGCATGGTGAGTTGGCGCGGCAGGCTACCGCCGCGTGGCAAGCTGTGGAGATCCAGCGTGAACACCACGAGATTATACAAGCTGCGCTGGCTACATTAGCGGATGAACGCACGAAGCAAGTAATCGTCTTGAAGTTTTTGGAAGGCTGGAGTGATCAGGAGATCGGTCGCCAATTGGCGATCACCGAAAATCATGTGCGTGTGTTACGCAACCGCGGGCTTGCTCAACTCCGCAAACAGCAACAGCTTATTGACAGCGCAGAGTCGTATGATAGTGGCGTCAAAAATCTGGCAGGTAGGGCGTCTTTGTAATATTGGCCATTGGGTTTGCTCTAGTTAAGCAGACCCGGAAAGGGATCAAAATGCAGCAACAAAACGATTGGAGCCGACTGATCCAGGCGCTCGATCTGCCGGACGAAGATCCGTTGACTTGTACTGAATGTGAAGCGCAATTGCCGGATTATGTGGAAGCGCTAGCCGCAGGTCATGGTGCAGCGGAGGTATGGCACATGGTTACTCGCCATCTCCAAGGTTGTCCCCACTGCACCGCGGAATTTACGCTGCTCTCGGCCATGCTTAACGATCTCTATACCGCTTCTGGCGATGAAGTAGTGGCCGAAACGGAGCCGGATCTGGCTTTTCTGCAGAATGGGTCGCAAGGGTCAGTTCACAAAACACAATCGGGTCAGCAATGGTGGCGGGATGCAATAGGTCGGCTCCATATTGCCTTGGCAGATACGCTCCAATTAATGGCACAACCGCCCCTGCAACCAGGGTTGGCTGGCAACACACTAAAGGCAGGTAGTGAGGGGCAGTCCACGCTGCTGCATTTGACTGTACCTGATTTGGGTGATGGGCGCACCGTACAAGTACATGTCACTAGTCGCGACCTTGCCCAACAACCAACACTGGCGCAGTGCACAGTGTTGGTCAAAATTGACGCACCCGATCTCGAGCCTTTGAGCCGCGATGGCATCGCGGTGACACTGTCTGTGAGTGATGTGGAAGTTGACACACAGTGGACCGATGCGCTAGGCGTGGTCGTTTTCGCTGAACAGCCGGTTAGCCGATTGTCACAGTTGGTGATTCAGATCATGCCAACTATGTCGTCGGCTGGCCTGTAACAATCAGGATAAAGGGCGCCCAATAGAATGGATCAGCAAACGGGTGCGGATCAGGGTTGCTTATCCAATGCGTGGCCGTGTCGTCGACTTGCGCAAGCTGCGTACGGGCTTCTTCCAAAAGTAATGTACGCAGATAACATTGTGCCCGGTGTAAGGCGGCCGCATAGCTCTTGCCTTGCTGTACTTCCCAGTAGAAACGCGCCATGAGCAGATAGGCGGCGGCTTCATCCACCCGCCACAGGGTCGCAATGACCGCGTTGGCGCCGGCATGAAGGAAGGCATGGGCCAATCCCAGCAACTCATCACTGCGCTGCACCTGGCTAAGGCCGCTTTCACAGGCGCTCATCACCACCAGGTCACAGGAAACAGAGTGTAGTTGGAGCACTTCCTGGGCCGATAAAGTTTCATTTGGCGCTATGTGCAGTGCGGAGGCCAATGGATCCTTTCTGTTAAATTCGCCATGACAGGAGAAGTGGAGCACGCGATTGCCCATTCCACACTGTAAGAGGGACGCCTTTTTGAGTGCAGATCCTACCCATGCCTGGCCACCAGTGAGTTGGGCGACCATCATGGCCTCCGCTTCGGCGTAACGCAGTTGTCTGGTCACCAGCGCTGTTTGAAAACCATTGTAGCCAACGGCCAGCACACCACGCTCCTTTGTCATCGCTGTTTGTCGATAATTCGTGCAGAGCAAGCTGACGCTAGGGGTGTAGATCACGATTGGACCATGTTCACAGAGCAGCGGCTGATCGGCTGAGTCGAGCAGCGCCTGGAAGGGAATATAATGGAGCGGGCCATAAGGTGCAATATAGAGCAGCCGTTTATCAGCCAACAGATCGGCGACCGGGGCAACGAGTTTGGCATAGAGCAAGCGCCGTAGCTCCGGTTGGAGAAAATATTGTTCGATCACAGCGCTAGTCTGGTGGGGATAGAGCTTGTTGGGCGAAAGATCGCTCTCAATCACACGTATATGCTGGCGGGTAAGAGCAAAGAGTAAGGTTTTAGCCGGTGGAAAGCGATGCCGGATACTGTGCTCCTGCCCACGGAAACGACTCTTGGGATCTTCAACGAGTCCCGTCGTGAAATAGGCCAGCACCAGCGCATCGTCCGGCAGTGTGATTTGTAGGACCTGCAGATCAAAGGGAGACTGCGATTGGGGCAGCGCGGATGTTGGATCAAGGGCTAGCTTGTCGATCAGGAGGCGGGCGCGCGCCCGTTCGACATAGGCAAAGGCTTTGGCCGTGTCATCGACCTGCAAGGCACAGAGCACTGCGTTGGCATAATAGTGATGGATTGTAGTAGCAAAAAAGTTTGCCCGTGTTGCCGGGTCGCTAACTTCCTGACGCACATACTCGACTAGCTGGAGGGCCTGGTCATAGTGGCGAAGCGCCTGGTCACTTTGACCCATTGCCTGGTAGAGCGCACCCAAGTTGGCCCATAGGTCCATCTCCATCTGTGGATTTTGAAAGTTGTGCAGGTAGGTAAGCGCCTGTTGATAGGCGCCCTGTGCAGCGCCGTACTTTTGCTGGGCCTGATAGACTTCGCCCAAATTCAGGTAATAAGTGCCAATGGCATAGTGATCATCGAGTTGGAGGACCAGTGCCAACCCTTGCTCATATGCAGTGATCGCAGCGTCCCAATCGGCTAAGCTGAGTTGCAACGAGCCCACGGTATTCCAAATTGTGTTTTCTAGCCAGGTAAGCGAGGGCCCCCGTTTGGTGATGGTCGCTAACACATTGAGTGCCTGTTGGCAGTAAGCAAGCGCAAGGTGCAAGACGCCACTCTCTAGATCACCTTGGGCAAAGCCTTTTTGATAGGTGGCGGCCATGTTTTTCCAGATTTTGACCTGTTCTAGTGGTTGACCTAGAGCAGCAAATAGCGTTAGCCCCTGTTCATAGGTGTTAATAGCCATCAGCCATTGGCCCTGGATATCGTGTGTGCGGCCAAGGGCAATGAGAATGCGCCCTAATAAGGTCGGCTCCGGATCAGTGGCTAACAGGGTTGAGAAGACTTGTTCGGCCGCGGCAAAGTCATGTTCAGCTTCAAAGATCAGGATCCCTTCCAGGTAGGCTGCCCAGGCTCGATTGGTCGATTCCCTGTGTAGCTCTGCAAGCTGTTGTCGACAAACGGCAAACTCACGTCGCTCTAAGGCGGCAAAAAATTCACTGATTACAGCTTGTCGTTCCTGTCTCTCTACCATATAAACTCCCGCATTGGAGGGAAAATGAAACCATTCCACACGCTGACATTCTTCACGCTGCTTTTGAGCCCTGTGCTTCTCTGCCTGATGTTATTTTTCAGTATGAAAGCGGCTGTTTCATCCCAGTTTACCAGGGCGAAGATAAAGGCGGCAGTCGTTGTTGCCGCAGTACACCGTGCCAATTCTCCGCGATTGAAGGCTATTCTTTGTAATGATCCGCCCTCAGACACACCCTATATGGATATAATTCCCAGTCTTGATGGCGCCGAATTGTTGGTTCGCCTGGTTGGTGAGGGCCAGATTGGCGACACTACCTTTGCTGAAGTGCTGGTTGGTGGGACTGGTCATATGCTCTCCTGGACAGATACTCTCTCCGACAATGTGGTCACTGCGGTCGTGCCTGGCGTTACGCCTGGTGTGTCGATTGCAGGCGATGTGGAGATTACCACAACTGCCAATCCGCTGATTCAAAGGGTTACATTTTACCGCGCCTATGTGCCAATTCCCAATGATCAGACCATTCGCTTGCCCGAACATGATCTGGAAATTGATCTGGTCAGCACCGATACATTGACCACGGCTACTTATATTCTGATTATGCCGAGCTTCGGTCCGCCGGGTGCATTGCCGGCTGACCACTGTTTGCTTAGCGCTACCTACAATGTGCGTGCTGCTGGTGGTCTGCCTACTGCTAACCGCCCCATGAATCTGCGCCTCTATTATGATGCAAACAGCTTAGGCGATCTCTCGCTGCATAATCTGTCGATTTTAGCTTGGAATGAGTCTATCCAACGTTGGGAAGATCTGGGTGGTCAATTGGGCATCAATGGCAGCTATCTGGCGCTGGCTACACCCACTTTTACCACCTACGCGCTGATGGGTGCGCCCCACTGGCGCGACGAATTTGACGATGTGGATGGTCTGCTCTACCCTGATGAGGTCGAGAACATCACGATTGGGGGACCGCCACAAAATCGCACCCTCACGCTGGCGGCGCTGACGACGACCGGTTTTGCTATTTCTAGACCAATTACACCCACCGTTGCCAATGCGCAGTGGGCAATGCTGACCTACAGCGCCACAGCCAATCCGCCCACCACAACGCTGACTATTGATCTCCTCAGTGCTGATGGAACGCTACTGCGTACAGGTTTGTCCGATGGTGCTTCGTTGGCCGAGATTGACGCTACATACTTTCCCGCCTTAAAACTGCGTGTCAACATGACTACAACAGTGACAGGGGAAACGCCAAGCCTCTCAATGTGGCAACTGGCCTGGCGTAGTGGGACCTCGACCAATTATTTGCCCTTAATTGCTAAATAACTCAGGATGAATTCAATGCAGAGTCAAGCATTAACCCCAATCTTTCTGCTACGCACTGCTCTCCTTATCTTGCTAACAGGGTTATTCCTTGGCGGAATGTCACTGACAAGCCTCGCCTGGTCGCCGGCCAGCCAGATCACCCATTCAGCCGTCGATTCATTACATCCATCCGCTGTTGTCGATGCTGATGGGCGCGTTCATGTAGTCTGGTATGAAGCCAACGGCGCCAACGGTTCAGGTGAAATCTTCTATACCTCCTCTAATGACGATGGGCAGTGGAGCACACCTATTAGGTTATCCCAACATGTCAATGCAATGGGGAGCGCACTGGTTGAACTGGCGTTAACGCCTGCCAATGAACTCATGGCGCTATGGATTGAATCGGATTTTGTCCATACCAGCAAGCTCTACTATGCTTATAAGAAGCTGACCGACAGCGCAAGCGCAGCCTGGTCGACACCGGTGGCGCTGACGGCCGACCGGTTGGTAGGCTTGCCGGCAATGACGGTTAATGGGGGCACACTCTATGCCGTTTGGCCGACAACCACCGATGCTGACGATTACGCTGATACCATTATGCTGAGTATCTGGCGTACTACAACCTGGTCAACGCCACAGCCCCTTCCGCTGGCCACTGGAACTTTCGACACCGTCCGCCTTGCCTTTGACGCGCAGGGACGGCTACACCTGATCTGGAACGGCAATCTTTCTGGCGAACCGGCTAATCTACGCCAATATCAGATTCTCTACAGCGTCTATAATGGCACAACCTGGTCAGAGCCAGTCAATATCTCACAGAGCGCCACCTACTCCTTTTGGCCGTCATTGGCTGTGGATGCTGCAGGCAATGTACATATCATCTGGCTGGAAAGCCTGATCGCGCTGGAACAAGGCGCACCCATCTTCGAAGATGTCTACTATCAGCGATTGACCGTTGACGGCTGGCTGGAGGATCCAGTCAAACTCTCGACCTCTATGGGTGCTATCTTTCCCACCGCTCATGCCGATACGCAGGGGCGCGTCCACTTTACGTGGTCGGAGAATACCTCTACCGATCCGGCCACTTTTCATTTTCGTGTTCGATACACAGCCTGGGATGGAGAGAGTCTGCGACCACCAATCCAAATCTCTGGTGCATTCCCGCAAAATGGCCATGTCACGATGGATCTCGCTTCGGCTACCACTGGCGATCTCTGGCTGGTGTGGACGGGCGGTGATGAGCGCGGCGTGGCCCAACTCTTTGCCAGCAAGCGTGACGCAGCCCAGCTTTCACATATCGAGCTTGGCTTTCTTACTGAGCAACCAGATATTGCCGGACATGGCGCCGAACAACTTCACGCTGTCTGGACGGAAGGGATTGGAGAGAGTTATACGGTCTACAGTCACTGGCAGGGCAATGGCTGGTCGAATCCTCAACGGATTACACCAGTTGGTCTCAATAGTCGCTATAGCGCTCTTGCCGTCGATAGCCAGAATCGACCCCATGTTGTCGCCTATGCAGCACAAGAGACGGGCAATTACATCTACTATACCTATGCCGATGCGTCCGGCTGGATCTCACCGACCATTGTTTCACAACTGCCGCCTGATAACCCACCCTTAGCTTCCACACCCCATCTTGCGCTAGATTCACAGGACCGCGTCCATGTGGTCTGGCAGGCGCTGCCCGATTTCGTCACGGATGACTTTGCCATCTACTATCGACGTAGAGATGGCGCCCAATGGTCAGCGATTGAACGCTTGTCTCCGCCTGACCAGGGCTATAATGCTCCACGGATTGCTGTTGATCTGGCCGGACATCCCCACGTGGTTTGGTATGCCGTCGCTGAACAAGAGATTTACTATACCAGTAACAACGGCAGCGGTTGGTCGACGCCTGTCAATATCTCTCAGACTGCACTGCCTGTCTCCAAGCCGGCCATTCTTAGTCAGGGGCCGGATATGGCCATTGACCGCGCCGGTAACATCCATGTCGGCTGGTTGGAGAGCACTAATGGATCCTATTTTGACGCCGTCTACTATGCCACAAACCAACATGGCGCCTGGTATGTACAACCGGTGATGGCCAAGCCAACGCCTGTTCGCGATATGCAACGTCAATCTCCCACCGTCGTGGACATCCTGGCGGGAGGAAGCGGTCAGGTCCACCTGCTCTGGCACGATGTGGACCAGTCTGGCCGCCCTACCGTTTACCACAGTCGCAAAAGTGCTGACCACTGGAGTTCACCCACTATCTTGCTGACTGATTATCAGAATGCACATAATCCTAGCGGCTACCTGGATACAGAAGAACGGCTCCATTTGCTCTGGAGTGACCTACAAACGACGCGTGAAATCTTTTACCAACGGATTGACCACTTTAACTGGATCAAGGTGGTGGATGCAGCCGGTGCTCCTGTTGCCGCGAGCCAAATTTATCGCAATGGCGCCTGGGTTGGCGCCACTGATCAGCGGGGTGTCTATCTGCCCACCGCTATCGCCAATGGGGATCGCTTTGCCGCTCTAGCGCCTGTCTATGAATTCCCTGGCAGTCGCGACTACCATACATCGCCTGACCCCTCAGAGCGCCAATGGGCTTATCGAGTCTATCTGACAAATTGGACTACAACTGAAACACCAACCGTCAATCAAGTCACCGACCCGCACCAAGAGCAACTGCTGCAGGTGAACCCTACGGCGCCCCTTATTCTTTTTAATCTGGTGGTCTCGCTTGAATGGCGGGCAACACCAGCCTATCTGGCCACGATCCAGAGTGCTATGCACCATGCTTCCAACTATCTCTACGATCTGACTGACGGTCAAATGGCCTTTGGCCATGTTGCCATTTATGATGGCGGACAGGCGTGGGCCAACGCCGATATTCAGATCGCAGCCAAAAACAATGTGCGCCCTTATTCCTATATCGGCGGCATCCGAGCGACCGACCGCACCCCAATGATGCGGCTAGGTCGCCATTGGGATGGGCAAAGCGGCGCCGTGGGCGAGTGGGACGCCGTCAACGGCTACCGCACCCTGGTCCATGAATTTGGTCACTATGCGCTGAATCTCTATGACGAATATTTTGGTTATGTTTTTGATCGTCATGGAAACTTGCTTGGTGAGGCGCGCAGCTATTGTATCGGCATCGAAAACCGTCATCCGGCTAATTTTGATCAGTATGGCAGTGCTATGGATCACCAATACACCACTAGTGAGTTGAGTGCGTTGGGCGTGCCGGGGTTGTGGTCCGACCGTTGTGAAGAGACGCGTCAATGGCAAGTGCGTGGTCAATCTACCTGGGAGACGCTGGCCGATTTTTATGCTGATACGGCGACGCCATCCCGCTGGCGTATGGTTACACCGATGGAAAGGGGTGTGATCATGCCTGGCCCCACTCAACTGCCTGATTTTCTGCCCGCTTTGCCAGTTGTGGAGGTACACGCGACTGACCTTGCGCGACCAAGCCAGGTTTATACAGTGACCGTGTACAGTGGCGCTGAGCTTAAGCCGCGTATGCGTGTACTCCTCTATGCCAGCCTAAATGGAAGAACGGTGGCGCTTGATCAAGGATTGACCGATCAAAGTGGACGATTAACTGTCTATGGCGCCACGCCCGGCGATACGCTACAGGCGACGAGTCTCAGTGGTGGCCTCACCGGCAGCGTCAAAGTGGGCACGCAGGCAATGGTCGATCTGCCGGTGCGTTCACCGGGCGACAATCGCGTGCGCTCAGAGGAAGCGGTTCCCGCACCCTATCTTGAAGTGACAGCGGAGCCGGGATCTGCGGCCAATCAAGTTGACCTTCAGCTTGCCCTGCACCACGTGGCAGCCGACGCCGAGATTACGCTCTTGGTAACTGCACCAGGTGCTGAAACTGCGCTGACGCCTGCCCTTAGCTATAGTCCGTTGCTTGATGGCTATGAAAGTACGGTTGCTTTTAGCACAGTTCAATACGGTACGGGCAACATTCGCGTTGTCGGCATTACAGCGGGCCAGGTGCTGAATTTAGCTACGGAATATGAGTTACGGCCGGTCGCGAATGCAGTCGAACAGGATATTTTCGCCCACGATGGCAATCTGAGCCTTCATTTGCAAGCTGAAAGTCTGCCCAGTGACGAAGCGCTGTTAGTGGTATCACCCTTGGTCGCTGCGCCCGGTCCATTGCCAATCGGACACATCTTACTGGGCAACCCGTACCGTATTGCTGCGTCAGGGGCTGTGATTACATTGGCCAAACCAATTCTGTTCAAATTCCACCTGCCCGCTACGGTTGATTTTGCACAAGATACGCTAGCCTTATATTGGTGGAATGTCAACAGCGACGAATGGCAAGTAATTGCCAGCAAATATGATCTAGCACAAAATGCATTCCTGGCGCTGACGGCTGATTTAGGAACGTATGCGCTTATGGCATCCAACCGCACCGTAGAAGGCGATCTCCTCTATTTACCCTTTATTACAAAGTGAGGCCAAGGTGAAAAAAGATAGACTAAAGATAAGCAAAGTGTTGGTGTTGCTCAATGGCTTGTTGCTCTGCCTAAGTGCGTTGGCCTATACAGAGATGGCTCAAGCGTTTGATCGCGTCACACCGGTTGCGACTCCTGCAACCGTAGCCCATCAACTCTATCTGCCCATCATTGTCCAAGAGCGAGGAACAGAGCCCCAGCCAACGATTGTCACAGCGGTTACTGCGCGTACAGTAACGGCGACACCTAGCAGAACATCAGCCGCCACTGTTACTGTCACGCCAACGCCTACCAAAGCGGTTACAACGATTACGGCCACGCCAACAGCTACGGCGATGCTATCATCTACATCGACCGCCACACCGACTGCAACCACGCCACCCACGCTGACGATGACGCCAACGGCAACTGCCACCCTTACCCCTACCATAACGTCGACACCATCGGAGACGCCCACAAGCACACCCACCCCAACGCCGACCAATACGCCAGTGCCGGGCGCAACGCCCTTTCCCTGCAATCAGGCTGCCCAAGATCTCGTACTGACCTTAGCGGATCTACCGACGGATTGGTCATTGGTCGAAGAGGGCGCACAAACGCTTGGCGCGGAAGTAGTGCAACTAGGTGCTGTCGATAATTACACGACGCGTTTCATCAATTATCAGCAGCTACTCACCGGTACATCCGGTGCTGCCAGCATTGTCATCGTCTTCCAGACTGAGCAAGGCGCCCATGACTATATTCAATTGCTGACAGAGACCTTTGCGCTTGATCCTAGCTATGAGCAGCTTACTATGCCAACGATGGGTGACGAAAGTCTTGCATACAAAAACATCACTGAACAGGCAGGATTTGCATTTACCAATTACAACATCTACCTGCGCCAAAACAATATTGCCAGCGCCATTACGACTGTAGCGCTCTCTACCGTGGCCAACTTGAACGATGTGCAGGGTTTTGCCAATCTGGCTGTAGCCAAAATCTGTACTAATTAAACAGCAGGCTACGTTTCATCGTGTTCATCTTTGATCACCACCCCCAGCAACCCCGCCAGATAGGCAGCCTGCAAGGGATCGACGATCGCTCCCGGCAGTTCTGGAATGCCCACATGGAGATCGTCGATCTTGGCACCGCGGAGGTCGGTCCCTTTCAGGGTTGTGCCGGAGAATTGAGCGTGGCTCAGGTCACATTTGTGGAAGACTACGCCGGTGAGGTCGGCGCCCTGGAAGTCGGCGTGGCGCAGGTCGCAGTGGTCAAAGCGCACACCCTTGCAAATGGCAAAGCGAAAGGCGGCAAATTGCCCATTACATTCCGCAAAGCGCACATTGTGGAGATACGCTTCGAGCGTGGTCAAGCCGACCAGTTGGCAGCCGGTAAAGGCCACGCGCTGGGCATAAAACTGCTCCCAGGTGGCATTGGCCAGGTCACAGGCGTCAAAGCGTGTGTCGATGCAGCGCAGCCCCTGCACCTTGCTATCGGCCCACCGTCCCTGTTTACAGTGAACACCGTTGAAGGTGACCTGTACGGCGCGTTGCGCATAAAACTCCGGGCGCTCCAACAGGACGGTGGTGAACTCGGCAAAGTCAGATAACACCGCCTCTTCACTGGCCGGGAGAGGCAATCGTTTGGGCAAACGAGGTGGTTGCGGTTGATTAGCTTTATTCATCTTGCATTGACCTTTGACGTTCGCCTGCTACGGTGATAGAATCTGGCCAAGCGTCGCGCGGATACAAAACTTATTGGTATTTGATCGGTTCGGACTACGCAAAATGCAATATGACATTCTTTTAACCAAACATCCTAATAATGGCTATACGGCTCGACCTATTTTATTGCCAGAACTTATTATTCATGCCGATAATGAACTAGAAGTATTGGATCGAGTACGTCAAGCAATCAATGAAGTACAGGCACATAGTCGTATTGTTCAGATTGAAGCTGAACCGACAGAGGCCGAAGATGATCCTTGGCTGCGTTTTGCCGGCATGTGGGTAGATGATCCTGATTGGGAAATCTTTCAATCAGCAGTGGCAGCTTTTCGCCAGCAAATTGATAATCAAACTTCAGATAACAGTACTGGTTGTTAAACCTTGACATGTTGTATATCTTTGATACTGATCATATTTCCTTACTTCAACATAATGATTATCAAGTGATTGCTAACCTTCGACGAGTGCCTGTGACCGCGCGTGCGACCACAGTAATTAGTCTTGCTGAACAGATGCAGGGCCGCTTAGCTGTTATCAATAAAACAAAGACAGAAAGCGATGCTGGGCGAGCTTTCCAGCGATTGTATGAAACTAACGAATTCTACCGTGCTCTTCTAGTCCTACCCTATGACGATGCCGCGATTCAACTTTTTGAGCAGTTGCGCCGTCAGAAAGTTCGTATCGGCACTCAAGATTTGCGTATTGCGGCAATTGCTTTAAGACACAAAGGGACTGTTGTTACCCGCAACTTGCGCGATTTTCGACAAGTACCTGCATTGTCTGTCGTCGACTGGTCAATTCTACAGTCATAGGCGATACCATCTCCGCGCATTCTCTGCTAAAATCTTGCGCAGCAACTCTTCTTCTAACTGTACCGGCAGCGCCTCATCCGGTTTATCATACTGCCAGTGGGGATAGTCACTGGCAAACATGAGCATCTCATCCGAATCCATCTGTTGGATGATCTGGCGTAACTGTTGCGGATCCTGCGGTCCATCAACCGGTTGCGTCGTCAGGCGCATATGCTCACGCATGTATTCCGACGGCAGCCGCTTGACCCATGGCGTATTGTGGCGCAAGCCCTTCCACTCTTTGTCGATCCGCCACATAAGCGAGGGCAGCCAGGTGAAGCCCCCCTCAATCAGCGCCACGCGTAAGGTGGGGAAGCGGTCAAAAACGCCTTCGACAATCAGGCTAATAATCTGTGATTGAAAGACCGACGCCATACTTGCGTACTCTTCCAGGTAGCTGATCGCCCACCCCACCGCGGTGGAGGGATGCCCCGGCGCGCCGCCATAGTGGATGCCAATGACCAGGTCATGTTTGATGGCCGCGGCATAGATGGGGTCATAGCGCAGGTTGCCATAGGGCGCGTCCGACCGCACCGGCAACACCACTTGGACAAAGCCGGGGTGATCACCCCAGCGTTCGATCTCCGCGGCGGCCCGTTCCGGCACTTGACTAGGGACAACAATGGAGGCGCGCAACCGCGGCTCTTTTGCCAACCAATGCTCGACCTGCCACTGGTTGACGGCGGTGGCCAGCGCCGCGGCCAGGTCGGGATTGTGCACGCTTGGCACCCGATAGGCACAGTTGAGGATTCCAACGTCCACCTGCCAATCGTCGCCATCTAATGCCTGTTGGCGTAACAAATCCAGATCCGAGCCGGGTGGGCCTTGCTCCGGCTTAGAACCGGGCCGCGCGGTGAGCGGTGCATTCTTGGGATAGTCATTGGCGTCCGGCCCGCGAAAGGCCGATTCGTTGCAATAGTCCACCCAGTGGTCAGGCAGATAAGGATAGAGGGTTTCCAGGGCGGGGAGTTCATTGTGTAGGTCACAGTCGATGACCCTTTGCGCGCCAAATAGGCTCATGTTCAACCTCCAGTAAATCCCAGCAGAAAAATTCCTCCATGCCAAGAACCTTAGTTTCGAGCAGAAACTAAGGTTCTCCAGCCTGATTCATTGTCTGAATTTCTGCCGTGGTATTTACGCTAAATTGTGCTAGATAAAGATACTCATCGGTAAATAGGCCGAGACAATCCAGTTGGGGGCATCGACAATTTCGCTGATCTTTAGATCGACTGCGGCGCCACAGAGACAGTAGGCTTGGGCGCGCGTCAGGCCATGGTTGCTTTCCAAATAATCAATAATATAGCGAATGGCCTGTTGCGCGTTCTTGAAGAGATCCGGGCCGTGCGCGGTGGTCACATAATAGCCGCCCGCGTCGGCGACGGTCAGCTTCTTGCCCGGCGGCGTAATAAAGCGCAGTTCCGGCGTGCTCTGCTTGTGCACCTGGAAGCGTAAGGTCACAGTCATGGGCGTCTCAATGCCGCTGCCGTTGACTTCGCCATCGCCTTGCGCCGAATGACAGTCGCCACAGGAGAAGAGGGCGCCGGGCGCCAGCACCGGGAAAAAGACGCGCGTCCCCGGCGTCAGGTGACGGATGTCGATATTGCCGCCATTTTCGCGGGGTGGAATCGTGTTCAAGCGGCCGGCCGCGCGCGGCGCCACCCCCATGACACCGCAGAAGGGCTCATAGGGAATGCGAATCGAGGAGCTAAATTCACACCACTCCCCCTCCATGCGATAGAGATGCAAATAGGGATCGGGAAAGTCCTCGGCCAGCAGCCCAAAGCCCGGCAGCACCGCATTCCAGCCCCAACTCTTATGCGCAAGGCTCAAAATCTCGACCTCTAGCGTATCCCCAGGGGCCGCACCTTCCACATAGACCGGGCCGGTGAGCGGATGGATGGGGTCAAAGCTCAGCGTTGCCAGATCGGCGGTCGTCGAACTTGGCGTCACCTGACCGGATGACGCCTCCAGTGTCTCGAAAACGACCGTGTCGCCCGATGCGATGCGCACCCGTGGCGATAAGCTGTTGTCCCAAAAGGCATGAGGTTGCGTGTCATCGAGGTGATGGGTGGCCATAGAGTTTTCCTTTGTGTACAGTGTGGTTTTTAGGGTTAGATATTATGTCTGGATAGTATACCACAATTCTTATTGCAATCTAATCCGCACCAACAGATCGTTCAGGGCTGCTTTCCCGCCGGGGGCTTCCGGCAAGGTACTGTCATTGCGCGCCTGTTCCAATGCGCCGAGAAGTCGCTCAAATTCTTGCTGGTGAAAGGCTACATCCACATCGGTCAGCGTAGCCTGTTCGGTGCTGCCCACCTTGCGCGCCACCAGGTCATCAAGGTAGGGCAAACGGAAATAGGTATTCAGGTGCAGCAAATTTGCCTCAACCTGGCCACTCTGCATGAGGTGAATGCCGGTGAGCAAGACCCGGTAGACATAGAGCAGCGGCTTTACCCGCGGTCGTTCCTCGTGGGTAAAGAGCCGCCACTGGGTCTGGGCAAAGCCTAAATAGTGGTGAGCATGGTGACGGGTGATACAGTCACGGGCAATGGCCTTGAGTTCCCCATGTTCCGGCGATGTTTGCACCACCAGCGGCGAGTAGAGCTGCTCCAGCACATAGCCATTGCGCTTGAGCACCAGCTCGAAAAATTTCTTGACATCATGGGAGACTACATCGAGTTCCAAGCCATCGCGCACCGTGGAGTGCTCGATGGTCTCTGGCTCCGGATCGAAGCTAACTACCCTGGTCAAGGGCAAAATGTGTACACCCCGTAGATCATAATCAGAATCGGGCGACGGAAAGCCATAGAGATGGGCGCCGCTAATGGTGACAAAGACAAATGGATAGGGCTGCTCCGCTACTACTTGGGTGAGCCGGGGATCGATGGTCATAGGGTTACCATGCTCCTGCGTGCTTTAATCAAAAAGGTGTTGGCTGCTTCATAGTCGGGTCGTTCGGGCAAGGTTGTCTGCTGGAAGGCCGCGTCAAACTCCCGGTGTAGACCCAAGCGCCATTCGTCGATCTCATCCCAGCGCATCTCACCGCGCCGCACCGCTAGCAATGCTTCCCGCTGGTCGCCCACATCGACAGGAACATAGCCCTCCTGCAGTGCAGTCACCCCGGCCAGCAGCAGACGAATCAGGTGCATGGCATGTTTCCAACGGATTTCGCCCTCATTCTTCCAATGTTGTTGCAGCTTGCGAAATTGCGAAGTGACATAGCCATTGTAGGTCTGGTAGATGAGCTGGGATAAAAAGCTGGCGCGCAAGGCCCGCAATTCTTCGGCCAGTGGCGTTACCTTTTCGACCAAGGGGGTGTAGAGACATTCTAGAATGTTGGGGTTGGCCTTTAGCGCCAGCACAATGAACTTTTGTAACTCCCAATAACACTCCTGTGTCGCATCATTTTCCAGTTGCTCTGGCACGCCATAGAGCGACCAATGCAATTCTGCCGGCGGCAGATAGATGCCCCGCCGGTCGGTGTCTGATTCTGCATGGTCGAGGCCATAGGCGCGTGAACCGACGATGCAGCGGTAGATGACATAGTCATTGAGATCATAATCGGCTAATGGATCGCTGGGCGCCTGCGGGTCTGTAAAGTGGTTGCGAATCACAAAATCACTGCGATTGAGCGCAGCTTCTGTGCCGTCGATCAAGCGGACGCGGTAGCTCTGTGTGCGATGGGTCGGCGCACTGACCACCACGCCGACCGCACCGCGCATAAAGGCCAAGTCGCCATTGCTTTTGGTGATTTCAACGCTGGTCACCACCTGCGTGCCAACGGGGATGATCAGATTAGGATTTACAGTCATATGGTATGACGCCTATGTAAGGATTGCTCAGTTGCTGATTATATCACGATTCCCTATAAATCCTCTATCCAAGTAGTTCCAGCCCCTCCGACTCGTCGCTGCCGTCCGCTGGCGCCGTGTTGACCATCCACGTTGAAAAGCCTGCCAAGAAGGCGCGGAAGCCGGGCAAATGTTCGGCGGGGAAATCATATTTCTCCGGCGCCTCGGCCAATACCCGGTCGAAGCAGGCCAACCATTCCTGGCGTGCGGCTTCGTCGATGATAAAGGGCATATGGCGCGCACGCATCATGGGGTTGCCATAGCGTTGGTGATAGAGAGGCGGCCCACCCAGAAGGCCCACAAAAAACGCGGCCGACTTCTGGGATGCCTTGACCATATCGCGCGGAAACATGGATCGCAGGGGCGATTGCTCAAGTTCATGATAAAAGTCTTCCAACATGGCAAAGATGTTGGCTTCGCCCATGACGGCATAGATTTCTGGGCTGGGCGCGGCCACGCGGGGCGGTCCACCGGGTGGTACGTAGATTTGACGTTCTTGCATAGGTACTTTCACTTTAGTCTATTGGTTACTTTTGCTTTAGCACTATTGTACCCGATGGCTACAAAGAGGCAAAAGATCTCTACTGGCGCCGTCCCCGCACCGAATATACATACAGCGCCCCCAACGTCGCGATATAGGGCGCCATCGCGGTGAATTGCGCGGGGACCTGGTAGCTTTGTAGGAGCAGCCCTAGGCCATCAAAAAAGCCAAAGAGCAACGCGATGACAGCAATGCCCCACGGGTTGCCCTTGACCAGGATAATGGCCGCCAGCGAGATCCAGCCCCGCCCCGCCGACATGTTTTCCGAGAAGAGCCGTACATAGCCCAACGAGAGAAAAGCGCCCGCCAGCCCACAGAGTACGCCACAGAGCAAGAGCGACCCACTGCGCACCCAGGCCACCGTCACACCGCTGGCCGCCAACGCCGGCGCATTGTAGCCGGCCGCACGCAGCCGTAAGCCAAAGCGGGTGCCAAAGATGAGCCAGGCGCTCCCGAGGGTGGCCGCGACCGTAACATAGACCAAGAGATTCTGCCCGGCGAGAATCGGCCCAACGATGGGCAGGTCGGCGAGCCAGGGGAGGTGCAGGCGGGGAATGGGCAAAATGGCGGCATCGGCAAAGGCGCCCTTGACGGCAAAAATGCGGCGCAGCAGATAGGTGGTGGCGCCCAGGGCGAAGAGGTTGAGCGCAATGCCGGTGACAAATTCATCGGTCCGGAGCACCACGGCAAAGAGGATAAAGATCAGCGCCAGCAGCAGCGCACCCAGGATAGCTGTCACCAGCGCCAACGGCCACGATTGCAGGTAATAGGAGCCCAAAACGGCAAAGAAGGCGCCGCTCAACATCATGCCCTCCATCGCGATGTTGAAGACGCCGGCGTAGTAGGTGAAGGAACCGCCCAACGCGGCCAAGAGGATGGGCGTGGCTCCGGCGATCATGCCGTTGACCAGCCCGGTGAAAATGTTCATGTGCTATATTCCTGATCTCTGTCCTGCTGCTTGACGCTGTGTGCTGATTCTGGCTCTCCAGAGTTCCAACCCTACCCGTCCGGCCACGCCCACCAACACAATGACCGCCTGTAAAACCTGGATAAATTCGCTGGGCACCGCGGTAATCAACTCCATACCCAGCGCGCCGCTTTGGAGGATACTAAAGAAGAAGCCATAGAGCAGCGTGCCCACCAGGCTATTGTTGGCCACCACCGCGATCATCACCCCATCCCACGCATAGTTGGCGCCCAGCCCCTTGATAAAGCGATGGGGGCCGGCCATGAGCACCAGGCCGCCGGCCAACCCCGCCAGCGCGCCGGTCACCAGCATGACCGCCAGGTAGTTGCGTTCAATGGGGCAGCCGCCTAGTCGCGCAAAGAGTGCGTTTTGGCCGGTCATCCGCCACTCGTAGCCGGCTGTCCAACGCCGATAGACAAACCAGACCAGGCCAAAGGCCAATGTCATAACCAGCACGCTGCTGTTAAACTCACCCCATTCGGGCATCCACCCGCCACGGGCCAGCGGCGGCGTCATGGCCGAGTAGGCTTTGGGGTCGGCAAAGGGGTAGGAGATGGCCCAAAAAGTAAAGAGATCGGCGATGATGTTGAGCATGAGCGTGGTGATAAACTCACTCATGTTAAAGCGCAGCCGCAGCAGCGCCGCTAACCCCGACCAGAGCGCACCGCCCGTCAGCGCGGCCACCAAGAGCAGCGGCAGCATGAGCACCGCCGGCAGATCCACGCTAAGCCCCACCACCGTTGCCAGCAGCGCACCCATAAGCAGTTGCCCCGGTTGGCCCAGGTTGACCGGACCGGAAGCAAAGGCAATGGAGGCTGACAGGCCAGTTAAGATGAGGGGGACGGCGTTGTTCAGCGTCGTCGCCAGCGGATAGAGGCCACCCAGCGCATAGCCAAAGAGCGCGCCATAGGTGTTAACGGGATTGTAGCCTTGCAGCGCCATGAGCAGCGCACCCAACACCAGCCCGGCGCCAATGCCAATGCTCCCGCTCAACAGATTTTTACTCGTCATCGTGCGCTGGTCCGCCATAAATATGTAGGTGCGGTTTCCATACCGCACAAATATTGTTGTGCCAAGAGCGTGCGGTATGGAAACCGCACCTACAGATATTATCGAGTAAATTCATGGCCCCTTCCCCTCTAACATAAAGCTGCCCACCTCGGTAACGTTGGTCGTCGTCGTGGGCAGGTCGGCCACAATGCGCCCCCGGTGCAAGACCAGAATGCGGTCGGCTAAGCGAAAGAGTTCTTCCAGGTCAGCGGAGATGAGGAGCACCGCCCGCCCCTCTTCGCGCAGCCCTAGGATCACCTTATGTACATACTCAATGGAGCCGACATCCAGCCCACGCGTTGGCTGATCGAGCAGCACAAAGGGATTGTCCAGCGCGAGTTCGCGTCCCAAGATAATCTTTTGCTGATTGCCGCCGGAGAGTGCGCCAAAGGGCTGCTGATTGTCACTCATGACCACTGCGTAGTCAGCCTCCACCTCGTCGGTAAAAACATCCGCCTCGGCCATGTCAAGCAGCAACCCATGCCAGCGGGTAAAACGCGGGTTGAGGCGGTGATGGGTCATGAGCATATTTTCGGTAATCGAAGCCGTCACCGCCGCACCCAGCCTGCGTCGGTCTTGGGGGACAAAGGCGATGCGGTCGCGCCGCGCCAGGATCGGCAGCGGCAGCATGGCTTCCCCTTGGACGGTGACGGCGCCGGCGGTGGGTTGGCTGAGGCCGATGATGGTGTTGACCAATTCAAACTGGCCGTTGCCCTCGACGCCGGCAATGCCCACAATTTCGCCGGCATGAACCTGCAGCGATACTTCGTGTAGTGCCTCGCGTCCGCTGCTATCCACCTGACTGAGCTTCTCCACTATAAAGACCGGCGCGCCAATCGGGTGGGGCGTGCGCTCTGCCTGGAAGAGCACCTCACGTCCCACCATCATACGCGCCAGTTCTGTCTCCGTGATACTTTGCGCCGCTACTGTGTCGACGTAACGCCCTTTGCGCAACACCGTAATCCGGTCGCTCAGTGCCAGCACTTCATCCAGGTGATGGGAGATAAAGAGGATCGTGTGGCCATTGGCGCGCAGCCGGCGTAGCTCAGCAAAGAGTTGGGGCACCTCCTGCGGCGTTAGCACTGCGGTCGGCTCGTCCAGGATGAGCACATCCACGTCACGATAGAGCAATTTGAGGATCTCCACCTTCTGGCGGGCGGCCACCGAGATTTCATCGACCAGCGCGTTGGGGTTCAGATTGAAGTGAAACTCATCGATCTTGGCCTGTACCTGGGTGAGCGAGCGCGCGCGGTCAAGACGACCCCAGCGGTCCACCGGCTCCGCCCCCAGCACAATATTCTCCCAAACGGTGTATTCGTTGACCAGCAAAATTTCCTGGTGGACCATGCCAATGCCGCCGGCAATTGCCTCGCCCGGATTGCGAAAGGTGACTGGCTGACCGCGGACGTAAATGGCGCCGCGCGTAGCCATCTCCTGGCCATAGAGCACCTTCATCAGCGTGCTCTTGCCCGCGCCATTTTCGCCGACAATGGCGTGGATCTCCCCCTCTTGGAAGGTGACCGAAACATCGTCCAATGCAAGGACATTGGGGGGAAAGATTTTGACGATGTTGGCCATGCTGATCAAAGGCGGCATCGGCGTTGGCCTCTATTCGCCGCTATAGCGTTCAACCTTGAGGTCGCCATCAATGATCTGCTGGCGCACGCTATTGACCTGGTCGATAATCGACTGCGGCAGCACCTGCTGTTGCGCCGCAAAGGTGACATCCACACCACCGCTGGCCAGCCCATATTCGAGAGTAACGCCCTTTTGGTAGCTCCCCTCTTTGATGCTCTTGTAAACATCCACAATGGCCTTGCCCACATTCTTGAGATCGCTGGCGACGACGTGGCCCGGTTCCAGATCATTCTGGTTGGTGTCCACGCCAATGGCATAGAGGTCCCGTTCGGCCGCGGCCTGCAAGACGCCCAATCCGGCGGCGGCCGCGATTTGGAAGACAATGTCGGCATCCTGATCATAGAGTTGGAGCGCGGCCTGTTTGCCCTTGGCCGTGTCATCCCAACTGCCCAAGAATTTGCTCTCCACCTGAATCTCCGGGTCAACGGAGTGGGCGCCATTCGTATAGGCAAAGACAAAGGCGTTGATCACCGGATCCACATCCCCACCCACTGCACCGATGATTTTGGCGTCATTGATGCCGGGAATGGAAGTCTCCAGCGTCGTCATGCCCGCCACCACACCGGTCAGATAGGCGCTCTCTTCTTCAATAAAATCAACCGAGGTAATGGTCTGCTGCTCGTTTTGAACGACCGTGTCGATGTTAACAAAGATTTTGTTGGGGTATTTGTCGGCAAATTCTTTGAGCTGATCCTCAAAGCCATAAGAGATGACAAAGATCACGTCGGCATAGGAGACTGCGGCCTGGAGCGCCGGCTCATATTGGCCGGCGTCAAAGTTGGTCTCAATCGTGCGCGTCTCGACACCATAGTCGGCCGCAATCTGGTCAACACCAGACTGGCCGGAGTCATAAAACGCATTGTCACCTAGCGCGCCATTGATGACATAGACGACCTTGTCGATGCTGGGGGCGCCACTGGTCGCTGGCGCAACGCAACCGCTGACACACGAAATGAGCAGGATTAGCAATAAAATTCTACCTATTTTAGACATGCCGATTCTCCTTTGGGCCTTGATCGAAACCTAAGTTTTGGTTATGTTTGGCATAATTCCTGCACGATGATAGCGTAAAAGCAGGGAAGAGTAAAGTTATCGCACTCCCTTGTACTTCTCTGTGCCGTATAAACCGGATAAGCAGGCCAAAGCAGGCAAGTCTGTTGTGGAAGCAGCGGCTAATAAGCCCCTTAGATCAAAGGGCAGTAGTTGCCGCTACGTTCAATAGCGGCAACTACTGCCCTTTGATTCATTCCCTGTAACTACGCAGTGAAACTACGCCTCAAGCCGACCAAATGGGGACGCCGATTTGCTCTCTTTGAATTACTAATCAACCAATCACCCATCTACTCAACAAAAAGCGCCAGACGCCAGTTACACGTCTACCCCTGGCTCTCGCCAACAAATTTGTAGATCAGCACTCCGAGCACCGCACCAATGATCGGGGCGACCCAAAAGAGCCAAAGCTGTGATTATAGTTGTGGTAACTCATGATTTATTGATAAAACAGGTGATACTATACCGTGAGCCAAATATTCCTGCTATGTGCTCTCGTGCGTGGAAACAAATGGCAAGCAAAATGTTTTGCACTGGCAACACCTTTTAGGCGACCTAAGTTGGACACTGTTCCTGTCTGGAAAAGAGAAAAATTTTTGAGAGGGAGGGTTCGTTTTGGTTGGCAATTGCTGGCTTACACGCCAGGTAAAATGACAGCTGGAGGGAGTGGAATGAGGTGATACTGCTTACGTTCAACTGACACTGTATACAAACTTGTTGATTGTATGCGCGTTTTCTTACAATATAGCTGCTTTTGTGTACATTTGAAGAACGTTCGGCGACAGCTAGAAATCAACTTCCTACCGTTGGCCCATAGTGTATCATGGTCCTGCGGTAGGGAGTTTGCAGCCTATTTTGCGACAGGGTGTGTCCCCAATACGGGCGGTAGACGAGAAGCTTGCATTGGCCTTGCTGTACTTTGCTCCATTTGTGGTACACACCCTTTGCGACAATGCCTAAGGCTTAACAGCCACCGGAGCTACTGAAATATCATCACTAAGGGTAACGCCATAGTGTTTTTTTAAGTAGGACTGCCAGCCCTGCTCAAAGTCAGCCACTGACACACCAAAGACCGCGGGGACGAGGGTGTCCCACGAATTGTAGCGCCCTATGCTACCCAGCAGCGCGGGTAAAGCGTCATGACCGTAGGTGGCGACGATATATTCAATGACGGTGGACAGGGCAACGGCCTGGCCCGGGTGTCGCATTTGATCGCTCTGGTTCGTAAGATAATACCCGCCCGGGCCTGCTGCCGGCGCGGCAAGTTGCGCCAACTGGATAGGCGGTTTGCGCGAAGACCACCAATTCAAGTAGTACTTGCTTGCCTCTGCGCTGTCACATAGGAGTGGGATCTGAATGTTTTCCGGCTGCGGCATCCACAGTCTATGGGCTGCACATAACGCAGCGTAATGCGCAGGCAACTGGATTGGTTCACCCTGCCGTTTGAGTAGAAAATCTGCATAAACCCATTGCACTACTTCCTTGCGCCAGGGCGCCAGCGGCAGATCTAGCGTCCATAACTGCCACAGGCGCAGCCCGCCCAGCAGTGGCTCCCACGCTGGCTCCACAGAGCGGCGCACCAACATTTCCTCAAGCAAATAGTCAAAAAGCGGAAAGACCAATGACTGCTCCAGAATTTCAGCATCGGTCAGTCCAACCGGCGCCAAATAGAGCGCCGGTGATGGCACGCTAAAACGATCCGCCAAATGCAAGCGGAATGAGTCGGCGCCGGGAATACGCAGCACATTTACCTCAATGGCTAATTTTGGGGCCGAATGAGGGGGTAATGTCCCTGCCGGCAGGGGCGCGCCCAAACCTAGATTACGCCGCATTGAGGCATAGAGTGCATCAATGTGCGGTGCAGCCGCGGCGACCGCTTTGCCGTCTTGTTCCTGAAAGTGAAAAATAAAATAGGGCGTTTCTAACTGCTGTTTTTGCCCCCACAAGGCAGCCACCGGTGCTGTGCGCACCCAGCCGCCGGTTTCCCGCCGCCGGTAGAAACGTGTCTGTCGGTAGGCCGAGCGGCCCTCTTGTGCTGTTAAAATCAGTGTCGTCATTGCCTGCTCGCCTTGCAGATCAACATTGCGCAATAAGCCATCACCATCCAGCCCCAACGCACTGGATTCGTGGGCGGCAGACAAGAATTCGGACTCTTGGGAAAAGTATCGCTTCCATTCGAGGGGTGTTTGTCCATCGGTCAGGGCCGCAACCAACTCGTGTTTATCCTGAAGCGTTGCCCGTACTTCCACGCCTACCCTTGCCGCCAAATCGGCTTGCGCTTTGGCGCGGGCTGCATACCATTGCCAACCACTCGCACCGCTTACCAGCAGCAGGATGAGGCAAATATTGCAGAGAAAAGGTTTTGTGAATAGACGCTTGCGTGCGGGCGTTTCATCTTCCCCAGACTCCATAGCTAAAACTGCCCACTCGTCCTCATCTTCGGCAATCTGCCATTCCAGATGGTTTGTCTGTTTCTTGATCATTGTTAATTAACCTCGTACTCTATCCGTTACGCGTAAACCATCCACCGACGACAAGTGGAGGGCGCGCCCCACTGTGGCAGGACCGTCGGACGCCTCGGCGTCATGTGGCCCAATGGACACAGGTCGATTGAATGAGCGACTGGGAAGACGAGGAAGCCTTTGTGTGGCGTGGCGACAGTTGCAGAACTATTCGCCAGCACAATGTGGCTCTGGAGAAGATGAGTTGTGTGTTCAGCCGTGAGGATAGGCTCTTCACGATGGCCAACAAGGTTGATACGGCTATTGACCCGCAGCGGCGTGTGAGGTGAAAGGGCGACATAGGCCCAGCCCTGCGGAAGGTCAAACGCGCTATGGTTTACAGAGACTACTGGGGTCAGTACAACTTTTGGCAAAATGCGGAGGATCATGGAACGCTCCTTGGGTCATCAAAAGCCCATTCCAACGTACAGTTATCAAACTCATTATCGCCAGCGCTGACATAGATTTCCCTTTTCCTTGTATCGTCAGGTTGGATGGTTGAATGCAAGCCGATTGGGATATGATCCCATTGCACATCACCGGTTAGGGTGACACGTGGCCCTATGACAAAGCCATGTACAACAATAAACGCTTGCATTGGTACTTTTTACTTACAAGCAACACAAGCAGTGTCCTTTTTTGCTGTACAAAATCAACCTGCTTGGCGCTCGTCGGTAGTCATACCGTAAATGGCTCAGGGGTGCGCCATAACTATTTTATTACCCAATGAGTAAAGCAGATTTACGCTGATTTGTGATATGGTTTGACACGTTTTGCAGGTACAGCGCGGGATACAACTTTGCCTACGGCAGGTCGGAATGGGTAGTTTTTCGGTAGAAATTGTGAGGACTGGAGTGACGTTAGGGACGTTAGGAATGAGCCGTAATATTTTGTGAGACTAGAGACTGAAGATTTGGGTGCATAGTTTCCAGTCTCTAGTCTCCAATCTCCAGTGAAACACGTCAGGGACTAAATTCTATTCCTTCACCTTCATATTTCTGAATTTTCACCGGAGCGGAGCGCCTGGACTTGATCCAGGGGGAGCGCTTCGACCTGATGGCCGCGATAGCCCGTCATCGTGGTGGCCATACAGAGTGAGTTGTAGATGGCTTCTTCGGTTGCTTCTATGGCAGCTTGCAAGAGGGGTGAAACCTGCTCATTGGGTAATTCGCCAGTGGTTCGATATGAACCAGTTTGTACACGTCGGCGGCGCACTGCTGGCGCCGTGGAAAAGGCAATGACATAGTCACCGGAACCATTGCTCATGCTGGCGCCGGTGCGGGCAAGACCGGCCAACGCGCGTCGCGCCAATCTGGTTAAGTTGCGATCCGAGAGCGGCGCATCGGTGGCGACAATCATCATAATGGAGCCATCGCCCCGATTGGCTGTCCTGGCTGCGTGCGGCGCCGTCTCAACCGCTTCACGGAGATAGTAACGCCCCAGGAACTGCCCCACAGGTAGACCGGCCATCTGCAAAACACCCCCATAGTTAGACTGGACCAATACCCCGACCGTATAGCTGCCCAAGCCTGGGGGCAAAAGGCGCGAACTTGTGCCGATGCCGCCCTTCCAGCCAAAGGCTACGGTTCCTGTCCCGGCGCCAACACAGCCTTCCGCCACTGGGCCTGTCTGCGCCTGGGTGATGGCCTGGACAATGAGTTCCGGTGTCAACAGACGCCGGCGAATATTGTTCAGATAGCTGTCATTCGTTTCACCCACCACCATATTGACCGAGTAAACTGCTTCGTTGCCCGGCTGTGCCAGCGTCCAATCCAGGATTGCATCGGCGGCGCGGGGCACGGCGAGCGTGTTGGTCAACACGATGGGCGTCTCGATCTCGCCCAACTCCCTAATCTGCGTACTGCCCATGAGCTTGCCATAGCCATTGCCCACCACCACGCCAGCCGGCACTTTCTCTTGATAAAGATTGCCGGGGTGGGGCAGGATCGCCGTGGCGCCGGTGCGGATGTCATCACTTTCAATTACGGTGACATGACCGACGCGGACACCAGCTACATCGGTAATGGCATTGTGCGCCCCTGGCTGTAAAATGCCCGGCGCAATGCCAAGGGCGCGGGCGCGTCTACGTTGGGGTTGTGATTGGCTCATAATCTCTCGCTATAGCTACTTCACTACTTCACTGTATACTTCACTCGCGCATAGAGCAGTGAAACGGAAATGATTTGTACGAAGGAGGGGGCGACAGAGATTGTAGCACACAATCGAACATCCGCCTTATGTACGTGCACGGGGGCGTCCCAAATTAGGGACGATGGGCGAGAGACTCAAATCGACTTTGCTGGTGCTTCGCCCCATTTGTGGTACGGACCCTACGCGCGCAGTAAGCTTCGCTTTATATGCTTCCTACGGTACAATAGCTATCCTATCGTCATCCCCTTTATCCATTCACACAACTGCACAAAGGAATCGCAATGTCTACCTCAGAACTCTGTTTTATGACGGCCACCGAACTGGCCCAACGCATCAAGGCGCGCGATCTGTCGGCGCAAGAGGTCATGGCTGCACACCTGGCCCAAATTGAACGTGTGAACCCCACCGTCAATGCCATTGTCACGCTGGACCCGGACCTGGCCAGGCGTGGCGCCCAAGCCGCCGATGCCGCCCAGGCGCGCGGTGAATCTTTGGGGCCACTGCATGGTCTACCCATTGCCCACAAAGATTTGGTTGAGACCAAAGGCATCCGCACCACCAAGGGTTCACCCCTCTTTAAAGATTTTATTCCTACCACCAATGCGCTGATTGTTGAGCGTTTGCAAGGCGCCGGCGCCCTGACCATCGGTAAGACCAACACGCCCGAATTTGGCGCTGGTTCGCAGACCTTTAACCCGGTCTTTGGCGCCACCCTCAATCCCTATGACACCACCAAGACCTGTGGCGGCAGCAGTGGCGGCGCGGCGGTGGCATTGGCTTGTGGCATGTTGCCGATTGCTGACGGCAGCGACACCGGCGGTTCACTGCGCAATCCCGCTAACTTTTGCAACGTCGTCGGCTTCCGTCCCTCGCCGGGGCGCGTCCCTTCCTGGCCCAAAGCGACGGGCTGGTTTCCCATTTCGGTGGAAGGGCCCATGGCGCGTACGGTGCAAGATGTGGCGCTCCTGTTGCAGGCGCTGGCTGGTCCCGACCCCCGCGCACCGATTGCCATTCGCGAGCCGGGCAGCCTCTTTGCGCAACCGTTGGCGCGCGATTTTAAGGGAGTGCGGATTGCCTGGAGCCACGACTTAAAGAGCTTCCCTGTTGACCCACGCGTCACAGCCGTGCTTGACAGCCAACGCCCCGTCTTTGCCGACTTGGGTTGTACCGTGGTCGATGGCGCGCCCGATTTTACCGACGCTGACGAGGTCTTCAAGGTCTGGCGTGCGTGGGCCTTTGAACTGGCCTACAGCGATCTGATCGCCCAACACCGCGGCCAAATCAAGGAGACGGTCATCTGGAATGCCGAAGAGGGGCGTAAGCTGACCGGCCCCCAACTGAGCCGCGCCGAGATGAAACGGACCGCCCTCTATCACCGGGTGCGTGAATTCATGGAAGAATATGAATATCTCATTCTGCCAGTGAGCCAGGTGCCGCCTTTCCCCGTCACGAAGGAATATATTACGGAGATCAACGGCGCGCCCATGGCTACCTATATTGACTGGATGCAATCTTGCTACTTTATTACTGTTACGGGGCTGCCGGCCATTTCGGTTCCCTGCGGTTTCACGCCTGAAGGGCTGCCGGTGGGGATGCAGATTGTGGGTCGCCATCAACAAGATTTTAGCGTTCTTCAACTAGCTTATGCCTTCCAACAGGCAACAGGATTCTGGAAGCAGCACCCAGCGGTGGCAGTGTAGGGGCGAGGAGTCATCGGGTCGCGGGGTCGGGGGTCGCAGGGTCGTGAGGTGGCGGCGTCGCGAAGTCATCTTGTCATCCGGTCATCTTATCATCCGGTCATCTTGTCATCCTATCATCCTGCTGCTTTGCATAATCGCAATGATCTTGTTATTCTGACAAGATAACTTAAAGGGTGTGCCGGCTCTTCGCTTTTGGCTCATAGAGGCATAGATGAGCGTCGCGTTTGTAGAAGCCCTGGCTTGGAGGAGAGGACGCTTCGTCTCGCCAGGCCAGGGCTTTGCTGCCCAGATTCTTTTCCTGTAACCCCCGAATTGGCCGGCGCACCTTCGTTGCGATTGTGGAATGTGGACTGTCACTCATGTCAAATCAGCCTACGATGGTGGCAAAATTGCGTGGTTTGCGCTGGAGCGTTACCCTCAATGCGGCCAACACCGTCTTTACCCAGTTTACCTACTTTGGCTCGGCCTTTGTGCTCTTCCTGGATCTCTTGGGTCTCAGCAAATCAGACATTGGTTTTGTCCTTTCGCTGATTCCCTTTTCTAATCTCCTCGCGATTGTGCTGGCGCCGGCCACTGCCCGCTTTGGCTACAAGCGCACCTTTGTCCTTTTTTTTGGCCTGCGCAAACTTGTCACGGCACTCTTGTTGTTGACGCCCTGGGTGGTCGCCCAATGGGGGGCGGGGGCAGCCTTTGCCTTTGTGGCCAGTGTAGTGGCGCTCTTTGCGACTTTTCGTACGGTTGAAGAGACCGCCTACTACCCCTGGTATCAAGATTTTGTGCCCAACGCCGTACGCGGCAAATATACGGCGGCTAGCAACGTCGCTACTGCGTTGGTTGGCGCGATCTCGGTCTCCGTGGCCGGCTGGGTGATTGGTGTCTGGGTCGGGTTGGGCGGCTTTATGGCGCTGATTACCGTCGGTGTGATCTTTGGTCTCTTCTCCACCTGGTGTGCACTCTTTATCCCCGGCGGTGCGCCACTCCAAAATGGCAGTGGTGATGGTGCGACCGTGGCCCGCAGAGATCTACGTGACGCCCTGCGTGATCCCGATTTTATGCGCTATCTGGCCGGATTGGCGCTGATTACATTGGGCACCGTGCCGATTGCCTCCTTTCTACCGCTCTACCTGCAAGAAGAGGCTGGCTTAAGTTCAGGCAGCGCCGTCTTTGTCCAGATGGGCACGCTGCTAGGTACCATCTCTTCGAGCTATTTGTGGGGCTGGGCGTCGGATCGCTATGGTGGACGGCCGGTAATGTTGACCGGTATTCTCTCGTTTGTTGTGATGCCGCTCTTTTGGTGGCTCATGCCGCGCCATAGTGATCTAAGCCTTTACAGCGCACTCGGAATAGCCTTTCTGCAAGGGTTGGCCAACCTGGGCTGGGGCATCGGCGCCACCCGCTTGCTCTTTGGCAGCGTCGTGCCGCCGGCCAAAAAGATGGATTACTTGGCCATCTGGTTTGCCTGGGCCGGCATCACCGCCGGTCTCAGTCAACTGGCTGGTGGCTGGATCATCGACTATGGCCATGACCTCACCGGCCAATTCTTCTTCCTGACCCTGGACGCCTATACACCACTCTTTGTGTTGGCCATCTTTGCGCCACTCCTGAGCCTGGTCTTTATGGCGGCCATTCGTGGTGACAGCGCCGTGAGCATGGGCCAATTTGCCGGTCTTTTCCTGCGCGGTAACCCCTTTATGGCCATGACCTCATTGGTCAAATACTACTATGCGCGCGATGAATATTCAGCCGTGCGCACCACCGAACGTCTGGGCCAAGCCAAGAGCACCCTCGCCGTCAATGAACTGATTGAAGCGCTGGCCGACCCCCGCTTTAACGTGCGCTTTGAGGCGATCCAGGCCGCGGCGCGACTCAAGCCGGATCCACAACTGACCGCCGCGTTGGTCAAGATCTTGCAGGGCAAGAATCCTGCTTTGGGGGTCATGGCGGCGTGGGCCTTGGGCCGGAGTGGCGACCGTAACGCGGTGGAAGCGCTCTGGCAAGGGCTGGAATCGCCCTATAAATCGGTGCAGGTGCACTGTGTGCGTTCGCTGGGTACATTGGGGGATCGGCGTTCGGCCAAACTGTTATTGCAGCGGCTGGAGAGTGAGACCGATGAAGGGTTGCAACTAGCCTATGCCTCTGCATTGGGCGTGCTGCGGGTGAGCAAGAGCGCTTTCCCTCTGTTAGCACTGCTCGCTGCGAGTGAAGATGAAGAAGCACGGCTGGAATTGGCGCTATCGTTGGCGCGTACTGTGGGTGACGAGCGTCCCTTTATTCAGCTTTGGCGCGGCACCCGGGTGGAGCCGGGCACTGCGTTGGCCCAATATACTGAGGCATTAAAAAAGAAGTGGGTTCGTTGGAACAAACCCAGCGGCTGCGAAAGTGAGACCGTCGCCCTACTCAACGACTGCGCCCTCGCCTTTGCTGACGAGGATCTGACGACCGGCGTGGCCCACCTTCAACGCTTTCTCAGCACTGCCCCGCTCGATGCCTGTGAATATATCAACCAACTGATCTGCCAGGAGTGCGCCGCTCGCCTCGCCGAATATGGCGAGACACGTACAGAATACATTATCCTCGCCTTACATGTACTGGGCGAATGTTTTGAACGTACAGGATAGAGGTGCCACATGCGTGCCAAAGGACGCAATCGTGGAGAGTGAGGCAGCAGACCCTGTGCAACACCATCGGTTGGAGCTATGCCTTGCTCTGCCACCGCGACAAACTAGCCGTTCGGCTAGGTCAATAACCATTCCAATGATTCGTTCTCAGGAATGAATTTTCGTATAGACTTACATACATAAGCAATAACCTCTCCAGTCAAAGTAGCAGTGAAAGGAGATACTGTGATGAAAACAGCAAAGTTGGTGCTGGATGGCGCAGAATACGAATTACCCATTGTCGTGGGCAGCGAGGGCGAAGTTGGCATTGATGTGACCGATCTGCGCAAAGAGACGCTCGCCATTACGCTGGACCCCGGGTACGGCAACACCGGGGCATGTCAGAGCGCCATCACCTTTATTGATGGCGAACGCGGAATTTTGCGCTATCGCGGCTATTCCATTGAAGACCTGGCGCGCACAGCCCGGTTTACCGAAGTTTGTTATCTGCTCCTCTATGGCGAACTCCCCAATCAGACGGAGCTAGCCGCGTTTCAGAAGGATCTTACCTATCACAGCCTAATCCATGAGGATATGAAGAAGTTCTTCGAGGGTTATCCGCCAGCGGCGCACCCCATGGCGATTCTTTCCTCCATGGTGGCCGCACTCTCCACCTATTATCCCGCCAGTGCAGATGGCAGTGACGACGAACTCAACATGATCCGCCTGCTGGCCAAAGCCAAGACGATTGCGGCCTTTTCTCACAAGAAGTCCATTGGCCAGCCCTTTATCTATCCGGTCAACGCCTTGAGTTATACCGAGAACTTCCTGCACATGATGTTTGCCGTGCCTACCGAACCGTACACCGTGCCCCCGGTGCTCGATAAGGCGCTGAATCTTTTGCTCATCTTACATGCCGACCACGAACAGAACTGTAGCACCTCGACGGTGCGCATGGTGGGGAGCAGCGGCGCCAATCTCTTCGCGTCGATCTCAGCCGGCATCTCGGCGCTCTGGGGTCCCTTGCATGGCGGCGCCAACCAGGAAGTGATCCGCATGTTGGAGATGATTCGCAAAGATGGCAGTAACTATCAAAAGTATGTTACAATGGCGAAGGACAGGCAGGCGAACTTCCGCTTGATGGGTTTCGGGCATCGGGTTTACAAGAATTTTGACCCGCGCGCCCAGATCCTCAAATCTACAGTGGACGAGGTTTTGGACACCTTGGGGATCGATGATCCTTTGTTGGAAATCGCCAAAAATCTGGAGCAAGTGGCACTGCAGGACGAATATTTTATCGAACGCAAGCTCTATCCCAACGTCGATTTCTACAGTGGCATTCTCTATCGTGCGATGGGCATTCCGACCGATATGTTTACGGTCATGTTCGCGTTAGGGCGGTTGCCCGGTTGGTTGGCGCATTGGAAAGAGATGCGTGAGGATCCCTCCACTCACATTGCGCGCCCGCGGCAGATCTATGTGGGACCGACGGCGCGCGCCTTGCCAACTCCATCGCGCTAGCGAAACCGGGATCGTTAAATATACCGACGAGCGCCAGGAAGTATCATTTTATACAGGAGTAAAATGGTACTTCCTGTGTTGCTCGTGAGTATAGTAGACAAGATAAATAGTAGACAAGCGAACAGACAGGATAAGGAGATCCACTATGTTTGCGGGACATCTCGCGGCAGGACTAGCACTCAAGCAAGCCGAACCACGCGTGAACCTTGGTTTCCTTGTTTTTGCCAGCTTATTTTCTGATTTTTTGCTGGGTCTCTTTGTCCTGTCGGGGTTGGAGCAGGTGCATGTGCCCGCCAATTTTGCCGACATCCACTATTTGACCTTCACCTTTCCCTACTCGCACGGCCTGCTGGCCAGCGTGCTCTGGTCACTCCTGGCTTTCCTCGCCGTCCAACTGTGGCCTACCAAGCGCAAGCAAAAGTACCGTATTGGTCTTGTCATTGCGCTGGCCGTTTTTTCTCATTTCCTGTTGGACTGGCTCGTGCATGTGCCGGAGATGCCGCTTTTAGGGGAGGCTTCCCCCAAAGTGGGCCTGGGGCTGTGGACGCACCTGTCCGTGGCGCTGACGCTGGAAGCGTTCTTGGTCGTTGGTGGACTGGTAATGTACTTCACGGCGGTCAAGCCGCGTCGTCGCCTTACCCAATATGGGATAGTATTGTTGCTGCTTGTGGTTACCCTGGCCACCGTGGCCGGACAAGCACTCAGCAGCACTCCACCACCGCCTACCGGCGCCGCACTTTCCTGGATCATACAGCCACTTGTATTGGGCGGCATTGCCTACTGGCTGGACCGGAAGGCCGCCGCGGCAAAGTGAGGCAGCTTAGCTGGTCAACTCCATTCCCCTGCCAGACCCGGATCATCCCTGGGGAGGAGATCAGGATCTAGAGCGGAAAGCCGCGGTTGCCAGTGCACCCACCAAAGCCATGCATGGCTGTAAGTTCGCCAACCGTTGCCCCTTCGTAATGCCAGAGTGTCACGAAAAGGCGCCACCACTCTACCGCACCAATCCAGAACGGGCTGTCGCCTGTTATCTCTACAAAAATGCCGAAGAGGTGACCGGCAACGCCATGGCAGACGCATTGGCGGTCTAACCACCAACGCTCAACGCTCGGCTAAATATATCAGCAACCTAGCCCGCTTCTGAAGAGCGGGCTTTTTGTTGCTTCTCCACTAGCTTTCCCGTAATACACCGCATGTAGCGTAATGGTGGCCCGCATTCCAACAACCTGGCCGCTTGCCTAGCTCCATTTCTATCCTTTTGGCTAGGGCAATTGAACCCTTTTTTCTGGTATGATCAAGCTGTCAACTAAGGGAGTTGTCTATTGTTAGTAGATCGCCATACGTGGAGTAAGCACTCTCTAGTGCGCACGGGGCCTGCTGGGAGCGGCGTTAGGGCCCGGCGGGCGCCCCGCCTTCTTTGCGTTGCAGTCTACTGATAGGTAAAAGGAGTAAACTATGAACAGGACAATCTTACAGGGCAAAATGCGCCGCGTGCGGGGCAACCTGAATATGGAATGGGGCCGTCTGACCGATAATGATCGCCGCCAGCTAGATGGTAAGATCGATCAGATGGTTGGACTCTTCCAAGAGCGTTATGGCTATACGCGGCAGAAGGCAGCCAAGTTGCTGGCCCAATATCTAGGCGACTTTGGCAAACGCAAGCCGACGCGCACGCTGGAGCAACGGCAGATGACCTTTCCCGTCATCTCTGCGTTTGGGATCATGCTCTTGCTAACGGTCGGCTGGTTCTTTCTCTCGCGTTTCTCGGCGGAGGCTCCAGCGTTGGCGTCAGGAGAAATGACTGAAGCGGAATTCCTGGCCGATTCTGAAGTTGGCTAGATTCTGTTGCGCAAGAGTAGGTGACAGTCACTTTCGGCCGCTTTACGTATCAGCGCACACTGGACGAGCATGGCATCTTGAGTATCCCGGACTTTATTGCCAATGCAGGAGGCGTAATCTATGCCGCGGTTGAATATCACGGCGGCAACCAGCAACAAGCGCTGGCAACGATTGCGGAAAAGATTCGTCTCAACACGCAAGCAATGCTGGATCTCGCCAAGCATGAAAACCTGCTGCCACGGTAAGCTGCAATTTAATTGACGCGCAGCCGATTGGAAGAAGCGATGTATTTGCACCGGATAGGCTAGCGGTAAGTTGTCATTGATATTGTCCAAATATCTAAACGGTTGTACTGAAACGCATCTCTCCAAACGGGTGCGTCCACAAATGGGACGAAGCACAAGAACACAAATTTGATGACGTCAGTCTATCGCCCCGATTGGGGACGCCCCCTCCTGACTGTCTGTTTGACTAGGCCGAAAACGCTCCTGTTGACTAGGTTGGCAGGAGCGTGTTTGTGTTAGTCTTAAAAGAGAATCATTTCTTGTCGGTAATAGGCGCCGACGGATTTGGATTGAAATGATCTGGAGAGGAGGTTTACTATGACAACCACAGGTTTTCGCGGCTTTGACCACACAATTCAAGAGACCAACACCTGGCTGCATGAGATTGCCGAAGAACTGGGCAATTCTGACCGCCAAATAGCCTATCATGCCCTGCGCGGAGTGCTCTTTGCCCTACGCGATCGGATCACCGTTGAAGAAGTGTTCAACCTGGCGGCGCAACTGCCCGTGCTGATCCGAGGGATCTATTTTGAAGGCTATAAAATCGCTGGCAAGCCGGAGAAGTATCATGCTGACGAATTTTTGGCCCGCGTGAGTCATGAGTTACACAAGGTAGGGCCGGCCAATCCAAAGAAGGCAACACGCGCTGTTTTTGCAATCTTGGATCGACATGTTACGGCGGGCGAGATTGACGATGTTTATCAGGCGTTGCCCAAAGATCTTCGTCGGCTTTGGCCTGAACTAGAAGCAGTGTGAACGGAGACAAGAGCATGCAAGACTTACGCGGCGCGTTCTTCCATCCATTACCGAATCGCCACTTTCGTCCATTGCGCAACCGGGCGGAAGCAGGCCAAAAGTTGGCTAAACATCTGCGCGCCTATGCCGGGCAGGCAAACGTGCTGGTGTTGGGGCTGCCGCGCGGGGTGTACCTGTCGCCTACGAAATTGCCCAAGAACAGGCAGGGCACTGAGCGATGGCCTTAGCAGGAATCCCTGGTGTACTATGGTTAGAAGAGGAGGAAAGTATGAACACGCTTGTGGTGTATGACTCACAGTATGGCAATACGGCCCAGATCGCCAAGACTATTGCACAGACACTCAACGAATTTGGCCAAGCACATGCCAAACCGGTAGCCAAGGCTAATCGGGCTGAACTGCAAGATATCGATTTATTGGTGCTTGGTTCTCCTACCCAAGGGTGGGGAGCCACGCCGGCTATGCGCATCTTTACTGCCAACCTTGCTCCCGAATTGGTCAGTGGATTGGATGTTGCTTGCTTTGACACACGCTTTCACATGACCCGTTTCCTGACCGGCTCCGCCGCGCATGGGTTGGTCCGGCAGATGCGTAAACTTGGTGCACTGTTGCTAGCAGCCCCAGAAAGTTTTTTCGTCTCTAGTGGTGAAGGGCCTCTGGAAGAGGGAGAATTAAGCCGGGCGGCACAGTGGGCGCGTGGACTCTATCAGCGGATTGAACAGCATAGCCCTGTGACCCATCGCATGTGAGGTCACCACGCAGGCGATAAGCCTATCCTGTCCCGGTGACCAGGTTCCACGCTAACTGCCTGGGCGGTTGATCTCCACTGTTTTTGTGATAAGGTAACATTGACGCCTGGCCAATGTTACTGTCAAGGTGACTATCGCTGGCGCGAAAAAGTTTGAGTACAGAAATAGGCGTGTAGCCAGTGACAGCCGTCTGTGGGGCGCCCCTGAGCTTAGAACCTATCCGTCAATTCGGTTGTGGCTTCCAGTACTTTGTCGAGTTGTGGACTTGGGCACAGAGAATTTACGGACAGACACTTAGTCGTTACATGCCAAGCCAAAGGGTGTAACAATGTTAAACCAAGGAAAAATTGTCGCCGTACGTGGCAGTGTGGTCGACGCCGCCTTTCCGCATGGCTTGCCTAATCTCCACCACGAGCTACGCGCCGGCGCCGAGGGCACCGTTGTGATCGAGGTTGCGATGCACCTTGATGGTAACGTGGTGCGCGGGCTAGCGCTGACGCCAACGCGCGGGTTGGCCCGCGGCGCAATCGTCATGGACGCCGGCCACCCCTTGCGTGTGCCGGTGGGCAGCGTCGTATTGGGGCATATCTTCAATGTCTTTGGCGACTTGATCGATGACGATACGCAGTCGCCCGCTGATAAAGGCGCGATGACAGAATATTGGTCGATCCATCAGGCGCCGCCGCCGATGGTGGAGCAGGCCACCGGATTGGAAATTCTGGAGACGGGTATCAAAGTTATCGATCTGCTGGCTCCGCTGGAGCGGGGCGGCAAGGCTGGCCTCTTTGGCGGTGCTGGTGTAGGCAAGACTGTGTTGATCACAGAGATGATCCACAACATGGTGCGCAGCCATGCCGGAGTCAGCATCTTTTGCGGCATCGGTGAGCGCTGTCGTGAAGCGGAGGAACTCTACCGCGCCATGGTCGAAGCAGGGGTGCTCAACAATGCCGTCATGCTCTTTGGCCAGATGAATGAGCCGCCCGGCGCCCGTTTCCGCGTGGGGCATGCCGCACTGACCATGGCCGAATACTTTCGGGATGAAGCGCGCCAGGATGTGCTGTTGCTGGTGGACAACATCTTTCGTTTTGTCCAGGCGGGCGCGGAAGTCTCGGCGCTCATGGGGCAACTGCCTTCCCGTTTGGGCTATCAGCCCACGTTGGGCACGGAGATGGCGGAGTTCCAGAACCGCATCTGCAGTACGCATAATGGCGCGATTACCGCGGTGCAGGCGGTCTATGTGCCGGCTGATGATTTTACCGACCCCGCGGTTACGCATACCTTTACCCACCTCTCCACTTCAATTGTGCTGGCGCGAGAGCGGGCAAGCCTGGGACTCTACCCGGCCGTCGATCCGTTGCAATCGGGTTCCAAAATGTTGCTGCCCCACATTGTCGGCGCCCGTCACTATCGAGTCGCTAGGGATGTGCGCGAAACATTAGCCCATTATGCCGAACTGAAAGATGTGATTGCCATGTTAGGGCTGGAGGAACTCTCCCGCGAGGATCGGCGTGTGGTCAACCGCGCTCGCCGATTGGAACGCTTTTTGACCCAGCCCTTTTTTACCACTGAGCAATTTACCAGCCAAAGTGGACGATTGGTGCAGCTAGAAGAGACGCTGACCGGCTGTGAACAGATTCTCCGCGATGAGTTTGCCGAATTCCCCGAACAGGCGTTGTACATGATTGGGGCCATTGACGAGGTGCGAAAAGAGCTGTGAGTGAGATGCGACTCAAAGTGCTCCTCCCCCAGGAGGTCTTACTCGAGCAGCCGGTCTGTAAGGTTGTGGCTGAAGCGGAAAATGGCGCGTTTTGCTTATTACCACGTCACATTGATTTTGTGGCGGCGCTGGTCCCGGGCTTGCTGGCCTACACGACACCGGCAGGCCAAGAGCGTTTTCTGGCCATCGATCAGGGCATTCTGGTCAAGAAAGGGAGTGATGTTTTGCTCTCCACTACGGACGCCGTCGTCGGGCCGGATTTAGGTGTGCTACAGCAGACGGTTACCGAACTGTTTCAGAACCTGGATGAGCGGGAACGGCACGCTCGTTCGGCATTGGCCAGTTTAGAGGCTGAATTTATCCGCAGGTTTATTGAACTCAAGGAAGAGTGAGCTATTGGAAACCTTCCTGGAAGAGGCTATAAGCAGTCGATTTTGTGGGATTCTTGCTGACCTCTTCTAGGAAGGCTGACCCCGTCTTGCGAGATAGAGGATAAAATTACGAATGACCCAATCACCCAATGGACAGACGCAAGAAGAAGATAGGCTCATCTCCGCTTTTCGTCATGTCGCGCAGGAGGAACTTATCGCCGTGGTGGCCGAAAAAGAGGCGCGCAAATTGCAAGCGCGGCGTGCTCAAGGGAAGAGCATCTGGTTTGGGCTGGGCATGTTTGGCATGATTGGCTGGTCGGTCTCTGTGCCGATCTTGCTGGCGTTGGTTTTAGGAACATGGTTGGATCAGCGCTGGCCCACTCGCTTCTCGTGGACGTTGACACTGCTCTTCATGGGCGTGGTATTGGGCTGTCTCAACGCCTGGTTCTGGGTCATTCGTGAACGAGCGCTAATCAATGTGCACGATGCTAACGATGAAGAAGCATCGCCGCCCGATCACATAATAGACAGGGATGGATAAAAGGGAATGCGATGATGACAGAGGGGTTTGCAATAGGCTGGATTTTGTTGGCTGGCGTCGGCATTGGCCTTTTCTACTTTGGCGGACTCTGGTTGACTGTGCGCCAACTTACCAAGACAAAATATCCCGGTCTACTGTTTTTGGGCAGCTTTGTCGGTCGGACCGCAGTCAGCCTAGCCGGTTTTTATTGGGCGATGGCCAATCAGTGGGAGCGCGCAGTTTTGTTAGTCGTCGGCTTTCTGCTCGCACGGTTATTCACCGTACATTATTGGGGAGCATGCTACAAAAAGGATCTTGATCAACAGTTCACGTAACCCGCAATATGCATTAACGTAACGCTTACGTTCGGGACGAACCGGAGGGAAAACGCCACGTGACATTAAGTCCGGATACCATTGTCTTTTGGCGTTGGGGCGCCGTGACCCTCAACGCTACCATTGTCTATACCTGGCTGGTAATGGCGCTGCTAGTTGTCATTGCCTATGGAGCGACGCGTAACCTATCGGCAGGACCGGTGGTTTCCCGTTGGCAGACTATTTTGGAAACAGTGGTAACCTTAATCGGTGAGCAGATTGAGCAGATTATGGGCCGAAAACCCGATCCCTATCTCCCCTTTATCGGCACCCTCTTTCTCTACATTGCAGTGGCCAATATTTTGAGCATTCTCCCCGGCTACCGGGCGCCCACCGGTTCACTGGCCACAACCGCGGTGCTGGCAATGGCAGTCTTTGTCGCCATTCCAGCCTTTGGCATCGCCCAGCAAGGTTTGCGGTGCTATCTCAAGCTTTATATTCAGCCTACCGTCTTCATGTTGCCCTTTACTATTATTGGGGAGCTGTCTCGGACGTTGGCGCTGGCCGTACGTCTCTTTGGCAACATGATGAGCGGTGATCTGATTGTCGCAATTCTGCTAACCATTGTCCCTTTTTTCTTTCCGGTGATCATGCAGTTGTTTGGACTGTTGGTCGGTCAGATCCAGGCGTATATCTTTGCTGTGTTGGCCACTGTCTATATTGCGTCCGCCGTCCGGGTTGAGACAACCAAAGAGGCGTCTCAGACTCATGCAAAGCGTGGGCATGAAGCAGAATACTGATGCAGAATATTGATGCAGAATATTGATAAGGAGTGATCATGGATAACATAGGATTGATTGGCATGACCTCAATCATCATTGCCGGTTTGACGATTGCGGTTGGCTCAATCGCGCCGGCGATTGGTGAAGGCCGCGCCCTGGCCCAAGCCTTGAGCGCCATTGCCCAACAGCCGGACGAAGCCGCCACCATTACCCGTACCCTCTTTGTCGGCTTGGCCATGGTCGAGTCAACCGCGATTTACTGTTTCGTTGTCACCCTGATCCTCATCTTTGCTAATCCCTTCTGGAATCAGGTGATTGTCGGCGCGGGAGGGTAGCGGTGAGCTTTGATTGGTTTACCTTTGGCGCCCAGCTTATCAACTTTTTTATCTTGTTGCTGCTGCTAAAGCGCTTTCTCTTTACGCCCATTCAACGCGCCATGCGTCAACGTGAAGAGGCGATTGCCGCGCGCTTCCAGGCCGCGCATGAAGAGGCGCAAGCGGCCGCCGCTGTCGGTGAACGCTGGCGAGAGCAGCATCAAGCTTTTGAAGCAAAACGAGCCGAGTTGCTGGCTGAGGCCGAAGCCGCGGCCGTGGCCCTGCGCAAGCAGATGGTACAGACCGCCCGCACCGAAGTGGCTGCGCTCCAGGAGCGTTGGTACGCCGCTCTTGACCATGAGCAGACGGAATTTCTGCAGGCGTTGCGGCAGCGGCTCAATGAGCAACTCTTTGTGCTGACGCGGCGTGCGCTGATAGATCTGGCCAATGCCGAACTGGAGCATCAGATTTTTGTCATCTTTCTCCAACGCCTGCAACAGTTGCCAGCAGACGAACGCATCCGCCTGCGCGCGACCGTGCAGCAGCCCCAATCCACGGTCATTATCCGCACGACCTGGGATTTAGCAGATGATGATCGGCAAGCGCTGTTGATGTTGCTCCATGAACTGCTTGACACCCAACCTGATGTTCAATTTCGTAATACGCCGGAACTGCTCTGCGGCGTTGAACTGCAACTATCTTGCCACCGGATTGCCTGGAGTCTGCACCACTACTTGACAGAGCTAGAGGATCATCTTGCCGATCACTTAAGGGCCGATGTCCCAGCTTCCCATTCAATGGCCTTGCTCGGACAGAGCGAACTTGCGCTGGAGGGGGAGGCATGGGCATGATGCCAACCCACTCCCTGGACTCTTTTCTAGACGAAACATTCACCACCTTGCGGTCAGCGCTAACTGACTACCAACCAATGCTGACCAAGGAGGAGTTTGGCACGGTTCGCTTTGTCGGGCAGGGCATTGCACGCGTCGACGGCCTCTTCACTGCTCAGGCTGGCGAACTGGTCATCTGCGGTGATGAACTGCCGGGCATGGTCTTTAATTTAGATGAACACGAGGTGGGTGTGGTGCTATTAGGCCCCAGCGACAAACTCTCTGCTGGCTGTGAAGTTGTGCGTACCGGGCGCGTGGTCGATGTGCCGGTCGGCGCAACGTTGTTGGGCCGTGTGGTAAGCGCCACTGGACGACCGCTCGATGATCTAGGACTCCTTCGCACCGTGCAACGGTGCCCCGTTGAACAGCCGGCGCCAGCAATTATGCAGCGCGCACCAGTCACCATGCCCTTGCAAACCGGTATCAAAGTGATCGACGCCCTCTTTCCCATTGGCCGCGGTCAGCGGGAACTGATCCTGGGCGATCGCCAGACCGGTAAATCGGCCATTGCTCTCGATACCATCATCAATCAGCATGACAAAAATGTCCTCTGTGTCTATTGCATAGTCGGCCAGCGCGGGGCGGCTGTGGCCAAGCTCATCGCTGACCTGCGCGCGCATGATGCCATGCGCTATACCACGGTCGTCGTGGCTGGCGGTGAGGAGCCGCCGGGGTTGCAATTTATTGCGCCCTATGCGGCAACCTCCATTGCTGAACATTTTATGACCCAGGGTCACGATGTCTTGATTGTCTACGATGATCTTACCCATCACGCTCGCGCCTATCGCGAGCTTTCGTTGCTTTTGCGCCGACCGCCTGGCCGCGAGGCTTTCCCTGGCGACATTTTTTATATTCATGCTCGCCTGCTTGAACGCGCCACCCGGCTGCGTCCGGCCTATGGGGGCGGTTCGCTGACAGCGCTGCCCATTGTCGAGACCGAGGCGCAAGATCTTTCGGCCTATATCCCCACCAACCTCATTTCGATTACCGACGGCCAGATCTATCTCACCCCAACGCTCTTTCAGAAAGCATTCTTGCCCGCGGTGGATGTAGGACGTTCGGTCTCACGTGTAGGTGGTAAAGCTCAACTGCCGGCCTATCGCGCCGTAGCTGGTGCGCTGCGCCTAGCCTATGCCCAATTTGAAGAGTTGGAGATCTTCGCACGCTTTAGCACGCGGTTAGATGAAAAGACTCGTCACATCCTGGCGCGGGGCCGGCGTGTGCGCGAGGTACTAAAACAAGCCCAGTATCGTCCTCTGCCGGTGCTCGAACAGCTTGCAGTTCTGTTGGCGGTGACACACGGCGTCTTTGACCACTTGCCCCTTGATCGCATGGCTGATGCCGAAGCCGCGGTACGCCATGCGGTGGCAACGCAATTACCCGAATTAGGGCGGCGGATCGAAGCGGGAGCCGCCTTACACGACGAAGATCGCACCCAGCTTTTGCAAGTGGCGCGCCAGGCCTTTGGCGCCATTACAAAAGGGGCGTCCCATGCAGACAGTTGAAGCGCTCAAACACAAGATCAAAAACGCCGAGGATCTGCTCTCTGTCGTCCAGACCATGAAAGCGCTGGCCGCCGTGAGCATTCGCCACTATGAAAAGGCGGTGGCTGCGCTGGCCGACTATAACCTCACGGTGGAACTGGGACTGCATATTCTCTTGCGCAGGCAGAAAAACCTGGCTGTGCTTACCCCTCCTGCCATCAGTAACTGCATGGGCGCAATTGTCTTTGGCAGCGACCAGGGCTTGTGTGGCCAATTGAATGAGCGTATTGCCACCTACACGATTGACCGGCTCAATGGACTGCACGTTCACCGGGCAGAGCGGATCGTTATCGCTGTGGGCGGTCGGGTGGCTGCTCTGTTGGAAGAGGCGGGACAGCCAGTGGCGCGCACATTGCCGGCGCCTGGCTCCGTCGCCGCGCTCACACCGTTGGTCCAAGATTTGCTGTTGCAGATCGATGGCTGGCGTCGCGACCGTGCCACTGACCGGATCGAACTCTTCTATAACCAAGCGCTGACTGGCGTTCGCTACCAACCCCAGCGTGTGCCACTGCTGCCCCTCGATCTGCCCTGGCTGCAACGCCTGCAACAGACCCGATGGCCCGCTCGCACCTTACCTACCTTTACCATGCCCGCAGAGCAACTCTTTTCCCGTTTGGTGCGCCAACATCTCTTTGTCACCCTTTATCGTGCCTGTGCCGAAGCCGTAGCCACCGAGAATGCCAGCCGTTTGACCGCCATGCAAAATGCAGAAAAGAGTATCAAAGAGCATCTGGACGATTTACAGCGACGCTTTCATCAGCAACGCCAACAATCGATCACGGCGGAGTTGCTTGACATCGTTGCCGGTTATGAGGCAATTATAGGGGCGCAGCATCGGATGCCAAAGTATGCCGTGTACAAAGATCCATCCCCCTGTTGAGCCCACGTGGCCAGTGCCCAGAGCCAATGAACTGTTGTGTAACAAAATCTAGACTAATGGCACAGAACGCAGCCTAGGAATCCCAAGATCATCCTGGCTGATGAGCCAGTCTCAATGAAAGATTCATCCTTATGCCCGCTTTCCTGAAGAGCGGGCTTTTTATTGCCTATCCGTTAGCTTTCTCGCAACGCGTAATCTAGCCTGCTTTGTGGCCTGCCTCCTAGTAAACTAGCCGCTTGCCTAGCTCCATTTCTGTCCTTCTGGCCAGGACAATGGCACCCTTTTTTCTGGTATGATCAAGCTGTCAACAAAGGGAGTTGTCTATAGGTAAAAGGAGTAAACTATGAACAGGACAATTCTACAGGGCAAAATGCGCCGCGTGCGGGGCAACCTGAATGCGGAATGGGGCCGTCTGACCGATAATGATCGCCGCCAGCTCGACGGTAAGATCGATCAGATGGTCGGACTCTTCCAAGAACGTTATGGCTATACGCGGCAGAAGGCAACCAAGTTGCTGGCCCAATACATGGGCGACTTTGGCAAACGCAAGCCGGCGCGCACGCTGGACCAACGCAAGATGGCCTTCCCCGTCATCTCTGCGTTTGGCATCACACTCTTGCTAACGGCCGGCTGGTTCTTCCTCACACGATTCTCGGCAGAGACGCCAGAGTTGGCGCCAGGTGAAATGACCGAAGCGGAATTCCTGGCTGACTCTGAAGTTGTCTAACAGACTGGTGATCTTCCCACCATCTGACCAGGTGAGAGACTGGTCGATCAACTAGTGTAATCAGCAGGTTTTGGTGGTATCCTAAAAATAGGATTTGCTCTTTGTAGATCGATTGATAACCCTGGTCGATACGGTGTACAGAACGGCAAATGAGGATACGTCTGTAGGAAAGGAACGGATTATGTACTGGTTCACAGGGCTTCTAGGCATCGCAATGGCAATTGCTCCTTTTGTCCTGGGCTATCGTGACAACACAATGGCCATGTGGACGAGTATCGTGCTCGGCATCGTTGTGTTAGCCGCCTCGGCGGTCGAAGGCATGGATATGAAACAGGCGAAGTGGGAGTGGTGGGTTGCTGGGCTTGCCGGCATTCTCGCCCTACTCGCGCCCTTTGTCTTTGGCTTCACTGCCTTGACCGTGGCGCTCTGGACATGCCTCATTCTAGGGGTGGTTGTCGTGATTCTGGCCGGCTATGAACTGTTCTTTGTCGAACAGGCAGTCTAGCAAGCAAATTCATGTTCGACTGTAGATGACGCGGCGCGGTTACCACGTCGCGCCACTCGTACAGCCCCGGCCTGACCTAGTTGGTGCAGGTCGGGGTTTTTTGTTGCCGCGAAGAACGAGACTAGTTATGGCTGATCCGCGCGCAATTAGCGAAAAAAACTATTGGCAAGCAGCGCCAGATGCGGTCTTGGCCACGCTGGCAAGCACCCCCACCGGTCTCAGCAGCATAGAAGCTGCGCGTCGCCTGCGGACGTTGGGGCCTAATCTGCTCCATGCGCGTCCCCAACTTGCCGCCTGGCGCAGCCTCTTGGCGCAGTTCAAGAATCCTCTGGTGCTGATTCTCATCTTTGCTTCTATCACCTCGGCCTTTTTGCAGGAATGGGTTGATGCTACCGTTGTGTTGCTCGTGGTCTTGAGCAGCACCGGGCTCAGTTTTTGGCAGGAGCATCGGGCTTCCAAGGCCGTGGAAGAACTGCGGGCGCGCGTGAAAAGCAAAGCCACCGTGCTCCGCGATGACAAGCCCCAGACCATCGTTGCCGAAGAGGTGGTGGTTGGCGATATTGTGCTGTTGGCGGCCGGCAGTCTCATTCCGGCTGATGGCCTAGTGTTGATCGCCAAAGACTTTTTTGTCAACCAGGCCGTGCTCACCGGTGAGTCCTTCCCCGTAGAAAAGAAGCCTGGGCCAGTGACGGGAACCACGCTGGCTGAACGTACCAATGGTGTCTTTATGGGCTCTTCGGTGCGGAGCGGCACGGCCCATGTTGTGATTGTCACAACTGGCGCCGCTACTGTCTTTGGTCAGATTGCGCAACGCCTAACGCTGCGCCCACCCGAAACCGACTTTGAACGGGGCATTCGGCGCTTTGGCGCACTCCTAACCCAAGTAATGTTGGCGCTGGTCCTGGTCGTCTTTGCTGCCAATGTCTTTTTGCAGAAGCCCCCGATTGACGCACTCCTTTTTGCCATTGCGCTGGCTGTAGGGCTCACGCCGGAATTGTTGCCGACCATTATCACGGTTACTCTGGCTCAGGGCGCCCAGCGTATGGCTGCGCTTGGCGTCATTGTGCGCCGACTCAATGCCATTGAAAATCTGGGGAATATGAGTGTGCTTTGCACCGACAAGACCGGCACCCTGACATTGGGGGTGGTGCAACTTGATGGTGCGCTAGATTGGCTAGGCCAGCCCTCGCCATCACTGCTCCACGCCGCCTATCTCAATGCCTTCCACCAGACTGGACTCAGCAATGTGTTGGATGAAGCGATTATTGCCCACGTCCAACAGGCGACGGCCACGCTGAGTCCTGAAGAGAAGGTGGACGAAATTCCCTATGACTTTGTGCGCAAACGCTTGAGTGTGGTAATCCAGAAGGGGGGCGGCAACCGTTGGCTGATCACCAAGGGCGCCTTTGACAACGTACTTGCGATCTGTACAGCGGTGCAAACCGGCACAACGGTAATGCCGCTGGACGATGACATCCGCGCACAACTGCAGGAACGGTATGTTGGCTGGAGCAGTGAGGGCTATCGCGTATTGGGGGTTGCTGTAAAAGAGATGCCATTACAGGCCAGCTATACGGTGAGCGACGAATACGCACTAACCTTTGGCGGTTTTCTGCTCTTTTTCGATCCACCTAAACCCGGCATGGAACAGACATTGGCCGATCTGAGTCGGCTGGGGGTACAGTTAAAGATCATTACCGGTGACAATCGGCAAGTGGCGCAACATCTGGCGACAATGCTCGGACTGCCACTCACCGGGATTGTAACCGGCAGCCAGTTGGATGAACTGCATGAGGAGGCGCTTTGGCATGTCGCCGGCCATACCACCCTCTTTGCCGAGGTTGATCCGAATCAGAAAGAGCGCATTATCCTGGCCCTGCGCAAGATGGGACAGGCGGTCGGCTATATGGGAGATGGCATCAACGATGCCCCTGCCCTGCATGCGGCGGATGTAGGGATCTCGGTCGATACGGCGGTAGATGTGGCCAAAGAGGCGGCTGATTTTGTGCTCTTGGAAAAGAACCTGGAAGTGCTGCGCGCCGGCATTGAAGAAGGGCGGCGCACCTTTGCCAACACCCTGAAATATATCTTTACCACCACCAGCGCGAACTTTGGCAATATGATCAGTATGGCGGGCGCTTCGCTCTTCCTGCCCTTTTTGCCCTTGTTAGCCAAGCAGATCCTGCTCAATAATTTTTTGTCCGATATTCCAGCCATGACCATCGCCGGTGACAATGTAGACCCGGAACTGGTGCAGACACCCCAGCATTGGGATATGAAGTTCATTCGGCGCTTTATGGTGCTTTTCGGTCTGGTTAGCTCTGCTTTTGATTACCTGACCTTTGCCACGCTGTTCTGGCTCTTTCAGGTTACCCCGGTGCAATTTCGCACCGGCTGGTTTGTGGAATCGTTGATGACGGAACTAGTGATTGCGCTCGTCGTGCGTACGCGCAAGCCCTTTTATCAGAGCAAGCCTGGACGGCTGCTTTGGATCTCAACACTGATTGTCGCCGGCATCACTCTCATGTTACCTTATCTGCCTATGGCCGGCGTATTGGGCCTGCTGCCCCTCTCTGCTTCGTTGCTCTTGGCTTTGCTGTTCATTACCATCCTCTACGTAGTGGGCGCAGAGCTTGCAAAGCGATTTTTTTATGCAAAAGCCACACTTCGCTGACACTGTATTCGTCATTTTATGCAGTAACCAGATTATGCCGTAGTGCAACACCAATCGCTTCGGTGCGCGCTTTGGTGTGCAGCTTAGAAAGAATGTTGCTCATGTGGAATTTAACTGTAGATTGGCTAACCGTCAATGACTCAGCAATCGCACGGTTGTTCATGCCCGTGGCCATTAAATTGAGAACTTCACGTTCCCGGTTGGTGAGATCGTGCCCCAATGGTGGTTTCTGATCAATCGCAACATGAAGCAAACATTGAGTTGCCTCATGCGCCATATAGTTCTGTCCTTGCGCGGCACTACGGATTGCTTTGGCTAATTCATCCGGCGAAGCGCTCTTGAGCAAATAGCCGACAGCGCCGGCGGTGAGTGCATCTTTGACACTGGTGTTGTCGACGATATTGGTGAACATGACCACTTGAATCTGCGGATAACGGGAGCGAATAATCTGAGTGGCTGTAATGCCATTCATGCGCGGCAGCGCGATTTCCATCAAGATTATATCGGGGTGATATTGCGTGCAGAGCCGAACTGCCTCTTCACCGTCGGCTGCTTCCACCAACATGCGAATATCTGCATAAGCGCGCAAGAAATTGATTACACCGCGCCGGATCAGCGGTTGGTCGTCAACGAGCATAACGCGAGTTGGTGACATCTCATGCATGAGGTTTCTCTCTGAAAGGTTAATCGTCATAACAACGTCCCTTACTTGGATCCCTAAAAGCCGCCACTCTCCTGGTTATCCAGTGTACGAGGGGAAAATACGTCTGTGTCTCACCTACTTTCCAATATAGAACAAAATAGACTGTTGTCCTATGGAGTTCCCTTGACAACTAATGTACGGATTTATTGTTGTTTGAGGAGGTGTGCCTTACTCGTAGGCCAGGCTTTCCCGTACACTGACGCGGATCGCGGCGCGTGCCGGCAAGCCACTAGCCGCGATGGACAAAAGCGTAATAATCGCCAGCCAAATCAGAGCGCCCGTGGGGGTATAGCGGTAGATGACTTCACCATTGAGCGCGGCGCTCAAACCGCGTATCATCAAGCGCCCGGTAGGGATGCTCAACGGCAACGCAATGAGCCAACTGAGCCAACCTAGAATCAACCCCTCGCCTACAAAGAGTCTACCAATCGCCCCGGATGATGCGCCCACCGCACGCAACACGCCAATCTCCCGCCGTCGTTCTAAGACATTGAGCGACAGTACACCGCTCAACGCAATGCTGCCGACAATGCCAATCACCACTGCCATGGTGGCCAATAGCGTAATGATAATCGCGAATTGACCCAGAATATTGGCCACAATTTGGGAAGCCGTGTCCTGGCCAAAGACCGAAATGGCATAGGGGCGTAATTTGTTATAACGATAGAAGTCGCGCAATTGACGCGCCATCGCCTGTTCGCTCTCTGCATCTGTCCTGTCCAGTTGAATCCAAATGGTATTGGCGCGGTTGGCGATGCCCAATTCACGCAACAGCGGCTCGCGCGGCATATGGATTGAGGACGTAATAATGGGATCATAGAGCAAACCGACAATACGCCAGGTCGATTCGCCCCGGGTACCATGCTTGAGGGTGATCGAGTCGCCCACGGTGACGCCTACATCGGTTGCTAGCTTCTGATTGAGCACAATCGCATAGGTGTCGGTCGGCTGTAGCCAGCGACCGGCGCGCAGCTGCGGGTTGTATAGTGTTGTCGGCAAAGGAACGCCAAAGAGCACAGCGGACCGATCATCATTGCTTTCCGGTTGACCAGCGCGGCGCACGGTGGCATTGTCAATGCCCCACATCTCTACTGCCTTGACGCCGGGCTGCGCCAGGGTGAGCTGCTCTACATAGCCGATTCGTTCCGGTTGTTCAAATTGGAAGTTAATGTTGAAGCGCAGAATTGAGAAGAGTAGATCGTCAAAGGTGTAGACCGCAGCATCACGTACACTCATGACGGTCATAAAGATCAACCCGCTCAGCACCAGCGTAATTTGGGTTAACACCATCCGGCTTTGATGACGAAAGGTGTTGCTAATGGTCAGCGAGAGCAGTTGGGGTAAACGTTGCAGCCGCGCCAGCATACGATCCAGCCAACTCGCTTTGGCGCTCAGCCCATAGCTGCTGATCGCTTCCCGCACAGTGGTGCGCGCGCCGGCTAATACAGGCGTCAAGCAGGCCACGAGCGGCGCCAAGAGCGCAATCGCCACTTGCGCCAAGAGCGCAATCGGCGAGAGTTCAAAGCGCCCTTCGCCGTTAAACGCACTCATCAAGTAGCCGCCCAAACCTTGGGCCCCCACAATCCCCAGGGGTAATGCCAACAGCAGCGCCAACACACCATAGGCAAAGACAATCAGCAGGTAGACCGTGAGGATCTGACCGGTGCTGGCGCCAATCGCCTTGAGGATACCGATCTGGTTGACCTGACGGCGGATGATGGCCGAAATCGTGTTATAGACGAGGAACATGCCCAGCAACAGGGCCAGCGACGCCATCAACCCCAGAATAAAGAAGATGCCATCCAGACTATCTTGGAAAAAATGTTTGTTTGGGTTGGCAATGCGGCTACCATTGGGCGCAAAGCCACCTGATTCAATACTCTGCTTTTCCAATTTCGCCTGGATCGCATCGGCAATCGCCGTCACGGTTGGTTCGTCCCAGCGGGCTGTACCGGCTAAGATCCGGTTAAAGTCGCGACTGTCCAACAGATCATTGAAGCGATCACGCGTTGTATAAAATTGGACGCGCCCGCCAAAGCTGGGTGGCTGTGCATTGGGATCATAGATGATGCCAGTGACAGGGACGGTGAATTCGCGCGTGTCCAGTCGAATTTGCACCTGACTGTTAAGCTTGATGCCATACTGAACATCGGCGCCCTGGACCACGGCAAAGGCTTTTTTCTGGGGCCACAGCCCGCGCATGAGGGTGAGTTTGGTAAAGGTCTGTTCCCGGTAATCTGCGCGGGCGATTAAGCTGGCCGGTTGCCAGTGATCAGTGTCCGCTAAGCGCCACTCGACCGCACCTTGAGCAAACCCTTCCACTGCGGTTACACCAGGGACGTTCTTCAAGGCCAGCAGTTGGTCATCATTCAAACCCGGCGCTGCCCAGAGTTGGATCATGGCCGGGGAGGCGGCTCGCCACGACGCTTCCATGCCCGCGATCATAAAGTTGCGCGTGCCGATGATCATGCCAATCGCAAAGGCGCCTACGGCAATGATCAGCACCACTTGTAATGTGCGTCCCTTATTTTCCCACAGGTCATGCCAGACTTTGTCCCAGAGAACGCCGATCCTCATTGACTGACTCCTACTTTAGGGCATCGTTATCCATGAGGTAACAGCCACTGGCCGGCGCGATTTACGTCATTGTCAGGACCGATTAGCCAGTGACTGTCACCCTCCTGTAGCCGCAGCTTAGAACGTTACTCGCTGCTCATATAGCCGTCGATGACGGCGCCGTCGTGCACAATGGCGCCATCGACGATTTCGATCTTGCGTGGCGCCCGTTGCACCAGATCGCGGTTGTGGGTCACCATCAAGAGCGTTTTGCCGCCGGCCACCAGTTGGAGAAAGAGATCAAAGATACGCCCTTCGGAAACGGTGTCCAGGTTGCCGGTTGGTTCATCGGCAACCAGCAACGGCGGATCGTTGGCCAGTGCCCGGGCAATCGCCGCGCGCTGCTGCTGTCCTCCGCTGACCATGCCCGGCAGCTTGTGCGCCTGGTCGGCCAGCCCGACACTATCGAGCAACTCTAGCCCGCGGGCGCGGCGCACCTTGGGTGTATATTTGCCGGCCAAATCCATGGGCAGGATCACATTTTTGAATAAGGTCAGCGCCGGCAGCAGTTGGAAGAATTGAAAGATGATCCCCACCTGTTCGCCACGCCAGCGTGCCAATGCGTTTTCCCCTAAGGTGTGAATGGGCTGGCCTGCCACAATCACTTCACCTGCACTGGGGTGATCAATGCCGGTGATCATATTCAGCAAGGTGGATTTGCCGCTGCCCGATGGCCCAACAATCGAGACAAATTCTCCGGCCTGCACCTGAAAACAAATATCTTTTAGAATAGCCACCTCGGTATCGCCCACAGAGAAGCGTTTGATGACGTGGTGTAGCGCAACGACCGGGGCGCTGGGGCTAAGGTTGGACATATCAGATCCTGGACTCGTTATCTTCAGCCATTGTCGCCATGCTTTTTTCATAATAGGCTGCACATTCTGCCTCGCGGCCCCGTACAATCCGTTTGCCCTGAAGCCCGCCGTAGCGTCCGGTAACAAGGGTCCACTGCCCGTCACCGTCATGATCATCGCGATAGATCACGACCCAATCCCGAATCGTGCCAAGTTCATGGGCGCGTGCGGTATTGGAGTAAAGCGCGGTATAGTGACGTCCACCCCGTTCTGTGTGAAGCACAGGCAACCATGCTTCACTGGTCGGGTTAAAGCGGCGGGGTGCAATGCGCGGCAACTGATGCCCCCTGACTTTTTGCCGATATTCACGGTCCACATCCAGCAGTTCACTGACTGGCGGCTGCTCCGCCGGTTGTGTATACTGGCGTGTGGTTGACGGCTGTGGTCGACGGCGAAGACGACCAGCCAGCGATTCACGCACGCCGCGCAGCCGGTTTGGGCCGAAGCCAGGTACGCGCGCCAGGCGACCATCATAGGCGGCCGTCTGGAGATCGGCTAAGGATTCTATGCCTAACTCTTCGTAAATGCGAGCAGCCAAAGTGGGGCCAATACCCGGCACCGTGGCCAGCACTCGTTCAGGGCCGGTTGCGCCGCGCAGCTGTTCCAATAGATTGATCTCTCCCGTGGTAACCCATTGCTCAATGGCGCGTGCCAGTGATTGCCCTATGGTTGGCAATTCGCGCAAGCCCTCGATGCCTTCTTCGGTGAGAATCTCCGCTACAGGGCGCGGCAACTCACGCAACGTAGCCGCCGCCATGCGATAGGCGCGCACCCGAAAGGGATTAGCATTTTGCGCCTCTAACAGTTCTGCGATTTGATCGAGGTGAAGGGCAATTGCGTGATTGTCCTGTTGCGCGGTGACCGGCGTTGTCCCTGACGCTGTGTCTGTGACGGATGACATAGTGGCTCTCCTTATGCTGATTATGACCTACGCTAGTTAGTTTCTGTTGCGGAACGCGCTTTGCACACTGGTACCCTTTTCGAAGCTCTATGTGTACAAACTGAGTTTCGCAACAAGAACTAGTTAGTCGACCTGACGTTGAGCATCGACTGCCGCGCTTACTTTGTTGCGCGGGGCTTCACCCTGCAAGCTGCGCTGGGCCAATATGCGCAAAGTGCGCGCCAACTCATTATGCAGTGCCGCGTGCAGCCAGCGCTCAGAATCTCTTCGCTCAAGATGATACTCCAGTAAGGCAAGCGACACCGTAGTAACACCTCACTAAATTCCCGCCAAATCACAGGCAACGATGCGTAGGTAGCTGAGGGGTGAACATAAAGTGAACGAAGGGAGGCCGGCGTTGGTCGCACGGCGCTGAAGCGACCGTGCTCCGTAACGACGCCCCATCCATGGGGCTTCCTGCGCTCGCCACCGACGTCCAAGCCTGCTTGAGCAGGCGCTGTTTGCTCGCCCCGTGGCTTCAGCCCGGGGCGAGCGATAATGATGCACACCCCTCAGGTAGCTTATAGCCACTCCCCAATCACCCAACAACCAAAAGCCCCGCCGGCATCGGCGAGGCTTTGTCGGCTAACGCTTGCCAATCTCCTACGACATGCGATAGTCGAGACCCTATTTCTTCTTCGCCTCAATCATCGTTTTGACCGCAATCTTTTTGGGTTTGGCTTCCTCCGACTTGGGCAGACGCAACGTCAACACGCCATTTTCGTGGGTCGCCTCCACTTTGTTGCTATCCACCGCAGTGGGCAAGGTCATACAGCGCATAAAGCTGCCATAGCGGCGTTCGCGCATGTGATAATTCTCTTCCTTGATCTCCTTATCCGCTTTGGACTCGCCCTTGATGGTCAGCATGTTATCGCTCAGGGTGATCTCAATCTCCTCGGGTTTGACACCGGGCACCGAGGCCTTGACGATGTAGGCGCCATCCTCTTCGGCCACGTCGATGGCGGGCCTGAATTCATCCAATGGTCGGGTCCAGAAGCGCATTGGCTCAAAGAGCGGCTCCTCAAAGAAGCGTTCCATCGCCTCACGCATTGTCGGTACTTCGCGGAAGGGTTCCCAACGAGTTAAGGTTGTCATGGTAATCTCCTTGTCATGATCGAATCGTCCCACGACGGTAGCAAATTACCGCCTACATTTTAGTATAGTGTTTCTACTAAACCGACACACTGCCCAAAGGTCGAGTTTAGGCGCTAGTGAGATGGTGAGAAAATCTCCCGGCCACTTGACTAGTGTATCCGAAGTTTTGCTAGGGTAGCGGTGGTTACCCAGCTCTTCCTGGAAGGGGGCGGAAGCTGCGTGAGTTACCGTCGTCGTCGTGTCCCCTTCCAGGAAGACTTACGGCGGTATATGGTTCTATGGTTGCTGCTTGATCACCTCCGGTTGGCCTGTCAGCGCTAGTTCTATCGCGCTGCCATCCAATGTTTCATGCAGCAACAGATCGTGCGCCAGCGTCTCTAACGCCAGGCGGTGTGCTGCGAGCAATCTCTGCGCCCGTTCGTACTGTTCCATGATGATCCGTTTGACCTCGGCGTCGATCAATTCACGGGTGTGGGGGCTGAGCTGGCTGTTGTCCTCCACTGTTCCCCCTAAATATTGTAACTGCTGCCCGGCATAGCGCACGAAGCCCAGTTGTTCGCTCATGCCGAATTCTGTGACCATCCGGCGCGCCAATGCCGTTGCCCGCTGTAGATCATCACTGGCGCCTGTGCTGACCGCGCCGAAGACGAGCAGTTCTGCTGCGCGCCCGGCGAGCAGCGTTGCCAATTGATCCTCCAGTTCGGCCCCGGTCAACAGATAGCGATCTTCCGTCGGCATCTGCAAGGTATAACCCAACGCCGCCCGCCCGCGCGGGATGATGCTGATTTTGGCCACAGGATTCGCATGAGGAACAAGCTCCGCCACCAAGGCATGACCGGACTCATGGTAGGCCACCGTCATCCGTTCTTGCTCATTCATCACGCGGCTTTTCCGTTCCAAGCCGGCGACGACCCGTTCTATGGCTGTTTCAAAGTCGCTCATAGTGATCGCGTCGGCATTGCGTCGGGCGGCAAAGAGGGCGGCTTCGTTGATGACATTGGCCAAATCCGCACCGCTAAAGCCAGGCGTAATACGGGCAGCGCGCTCCAGATCAAAGCCAGGAGCCAATGTTACGCTACGGGTGTGGATGCGCAAGATTTGGCGTCGTCCTTCCAGGTCAGGATTGTTGACGGCGATCTGCCGGTCAAAGCGGCCGGCGCGCAACAGGGCGGGGTCGAGCACTTCGGGTCGATTGGTGGCGGCCATGATGATCACCGGATTACTGGCATCCGTTTTGAACCCATCAATTTCTGCCAACAACTGGTTGAGGGTCTGCTCGCGCTCTTCATTTACACCGGAACTCATGACCCCACCACGGCTCTGGCCAATGGCATCAATCTCGTCGATGAAGACAATCGCCGGGGCAGCAGTGCGCGCCTGTTCAAAGAGATCGCGCACGCGGGCGGCGCCAACGCCGACAAACATTTCGACAAATTCAGAGCCGCTGCTCTCGAAAAAGGCCACCCCTGCTTCACCGGCTGTGGCCTTGGCCAGCAAGGTTTTGCCCGAGCCTGGCGGACCAACTAATAGGACGCCCTTGGGAGTTCGCCCCCCTAGCTTGGCGAAGCGGGCGGGCGCTTTCAAGAAGTCGATGATCTCTTGCAGTTCAACGATTGCTTCATCCACGCCGCCCACATCTTTGAAGGTCACGCCTACTTCTTCCGGCTTGACTTCGGTCGCCTTGCTCTTGCCGATGCCAAAGACGCGGCCAACGCCGCCACTCATTGCCCCGCCCATTTGCCGGTACATAAAGTACCAAAAGGCAATCAGCAATAGTACAGGCAAACCATAGAGTAACAGAATGGTCCCGATACCGCTGGCGGGAGGTTGAAAGCTATACTCAATTCCCGCCTGCTGCAGTTGACCGACCAATGCTGGATCACTGCCAAGCTGTATGGAGGTCGCAAAGGGCACGGTGGCCGGTGTTGCATTCGGGGTGGGGTTTTTCATCTCACCCGCGATCTCACCTTCACCGACAACCAGGGTAACGATTTGGCCGGCGGCTAACTTGGTTTTGAACTCGCTGTAAGGAATTGTGATTGTGTTGGTCAACAAGGGAGCCAAGACAAATTGTTGCAAGAGCCAGAAGAGAACCAGCCCGACCAAGAGATAGCCAATCAGCTTGCCCGGCCACCGCTCTTCTTCATTTTCTCCGTGGGGGCCATCGGTAGGATCATTGGCTGAAGATCGAAATTGACGATTCATCATATCAACCTCCCTGGCGTGAGAGAATGGTCATGATCTCATCACTGCTACTCTCAATCGGCTTATCGGTGACATCAATGACGGTGAAGTTGTGTTGCACAAAGAAGCGATTGGCTGCGCGCAGTTCTTCGGCAATACGGCAGCGGTCAAAGTAGGCGCCGTCGTGTAACCCAAGGGTGGACTGGCGCGCACGGCGATGGACAAGGAGCAAGGGTGGTTCGATCATGAGGCCAAAGACGCGCCGCGGCTCTACGGCCAAAAGCGCCGGGGGCGGTGCAATTTCTGGCGTAAAGGGTACATTGGCCACCTTCCAGCCCAAGACCGAGAGATACATGCTCAGTGGGGTTTTGCCAACGCGCGAGACGCCAACCAGCACAATATCAGCCAGCGGAAGGTCTTCGGGCCGCTGGCCATCGTCATGGGCCACCGCAAAATTGATCGCCTCGACCCGCTGATAGTAGGCAGCATGTAATTGGCGATAGAGCCCCGGCTGACCAATCGGTTCCTGGTTTAGTGCTCCGGCCAGATGATCCAACAGCGGACCGGCCAGATCAAAGGTAGGGACATGGCGCCGCGCGGCTTCCGTCATCAAGGTCTGGCGGCAGCGGGCGTTGACCATCGTGTGGACGATGAGCCCGTTTGCTGCCGCGGCTTTGGCTACCGCCGCCACCACCTGTTGCGGCGTATGAACATGGGCCTCTATCTGGATCGGCGTCTGGCTAGCACGGAACTGTGCCAAGACCGTGTGCACCAACAGTTCACCACTCGCACCTGTGCCGCCAGAGATGATGAAGATCGGCTGGGCTTTGGAGGAAGAGCCTTTTTGGCCATCTGCTTGCTGTGCCATCATGGTTACCTGGTATGCGTCTGTTTTTGTCCCTACGGGATGCTCTGCACCCTCATTTTGCTTACGCGCTACTCGCCCCCTGCCCCCTGCTGCCGTTCGATCTCCAGGATCTGCGCGGTGGTGCGGAGGACGGCGTCGGGGTTGAGACTCAAGGAGTCAATGCCTTGCTCCACCAAGAAAGCCGCGAACTCTGGATAATCGGAGGGCGCCTGGCCACAGATGCCGGCCTTGCGTCCGTGACGATGCGCAGTCTGCACCAAATCGGCGCACGAACGGCGCACCGCCTCATTGCGCTCATCAAAGAGGGGCGCTACCTGCATCGAGTCACGGTCAACGCCCAGGATCAACTGGGTTAAGTCATTGGAGCCAATTGAGAAGCCATCAAAATGGCGGGCAAAATCCGTCGCCAGCAAAATATTCGATGGAATTTCGGCCATAACAAAGACTTCCAGACCATCCTTGCCACGGGCCAACCCTTCCTCGGCCATGACTGTCAGTACTTTTTCTCCTTCTTCTGGTGTACGACAGAAGGGCACCATGACCACCAGATTAGTCAGCCCATAGATCTCGCGCACGCGTTTAATGGCTTTCACCTCCAGCACAAAGCCTTCGCGATAGTTGGGGTGATAGTAGCGACTGGCGCCACGCCAGCCAAGCATGGGGTTGGCTTCGCTCGGCTCAAAGAGTTGGCCGCCGATCAGATGCGCATATTCGTTGGTCTTAAAGTCGGACAGGCGCAAAATTACCGGCTTGGGATAGAACGCAGCGGCAATCGTGCCAATGCCCTGTGCCAACTTGTCCACAAAGAATTCAAGCTTGTCGCCATAGCCGGCGGTGATGCCATCCACCTGCTGCTTAATGTCGGCGGGCAGGCTGGCATAGCGGGTCAATGCTAGCGGATGCACCTGCACCCAGTTGGCAAAGATGAACTCCATGCGCGCCAGCCCCACGCCATCATTCGGAATGGCGGAGAGCTTGAAAGCCAACTCTGGGTTGCCTACATTCATCATAATCTTGGTGTGCGGGCGGGTCAGGTGAGCCACATCAAGCCGGTCAACGGTAAAGGGGAGGGCATCGGCGTAGACTTTGCCGTTTTCGCCCTCGGCACAGCAAACTGTGACGGTCTGGCCGGTCTGCACCGCGCGGGTAATATTGCCCGTGCCGACAATGGCGGGAATCCCCAATTCGCGGGCGACAATGGCCGCATGGCTCGTGCGTCCGCCGCGGTTGGTAATGATGGCCGCCGCGTTTTTCATAATCGGTTCCCAATCCGGGTCGGTAATGTCCGTCACCAGGATCTCACCTGGTTGAAATTCACGAATCCGGCTGACCTGCGGGATGACACGCACCTGACCAGTTGCGATTTTGTCCCCCACAGCCAGACCCTCCGCCAGGACGCGACCTTGTGCTTGCATTGTATAGGTTTCGATGGTCGTCATCTGCCGTTGGCTGTGGACCGTTTCGGGCCGCGCCTGCACAATGAAGAGTTCGCCCGATTGACCATCCTTGGCCCACTCCACATCCATAGGGGTGTCTACCCCATGTTTGGCGGTATAGTGCTCTTCAATGAGCATGGCCCAGCGCGCCAGGGTGAGCACATCTTCTTCACTCACCGAGAAGCGCGTGCGATCTTCAACCGGCACCGCGATATTTTTGACTAATTTACTGCCGGCTTCGTCATAGACCATGCGCAGCTCTTTGGAACCCAGCCGCTTCCAGATCAGCGGGCGATAACCGAGCTTGAGGGTTGGCTTGAAGACATAGAATTCATCGGGCACGATACGACCTTGCACAATGTTTTCGCCCAAGCCATAGGCGGAGGTGACAAAGACAACATCGCGAAAGCCGCTTTCGGTGTCCAGCGTAAAGATGACACCGCTAGAGGCCAGATCGGCGCGCACCATCTTCTGGACACCGACCGATAGCCCCACCTCAAAGTGGCCAAAGCCCATGTCGACGCGATAGCTAATGGCGCGCGGAGTAAAGAGGCTGGCGAAACACTTTTTCACCGACTCCAACAGCATGGCCTCGCCACGCACATTGAGAAAGCTCTCCTGCTGGCCGGCAAAGCTGGCCGTGGGCAGATCTTCCGCCGTGGCGGAAGAACGCACCGCGACATCGGTGGCAGGCGCGCCATATTCCTGGCTGAGCGTCCCATAGCAATCCGTGATCTCCTGGCGCATATCCGCGGGGAAATCACCGGCCAGAATCAGGCCGCGAATCTCGCTCGCCCGCTGTAACAGGTCATTGACATCCGCTGCTTGTAACCCTTGGAGGATGGTGTTGATCTGATCTTCTAGTTCGTTATAGCGTAAAAACGCACGATAAGCCTGCGCCGTAATCGCAAAGCCATTGGGGATGCGAATTCCCTTGACCGTCAACTCACGGCTCATTTCCCCTAAGCTGGCATTTTTACCACCCACTTGGGGTATATCGCCAATGGTCAAGGTGTTAAACCAGCGAATCCATTGCAGGGCGCCTGCCGTTGATGAACGATCGGCCGCGACCGTTTGGACTGCGCGTGGTGAAGCATCCGGAATTAAAATTTTTTGTTGAATCGTAGCCATAAGCACCCTCCTTTCATATTGGAGTGCAACACGACTAATATGTAAAAAAGTGTTACTTTGTAAACAAAATTACGCTAGAGTAGAGATGGTCACCCAGGTCTTCCTGGAAGGGGCGGCGGATGGTGAAAAACAGGGGGTGTGCGTTGCCCCTTCCAGGAAGACGCACGCCGGCGCACCCGCATTGGCTAAACTCGTAAAATTTCGCTTACACTGCACTAGTATCAGTAGACCGCAATCTGTCATTCTGAGGAGTTCGCGACGAAGAATCTCGCACGATTCACATAGGGGATTCTTCCTCATTTCATTGGTCAGAATGACAATCTCATACGCTGAGCAACTGTTGCTTTTAGAATACAGCATATGCTTACGGAGGGGACTAGTCACGAGGTGGGAAGTTGATCTGGCCAAGTGGATAGGTTTGCTAATGGTTAATGGAAAATGGTAGAGGCTAGAGATTGGAGACTATGCTCGTGCAATCTCCAATCTCCATTTGCACAAATTATTTATGGCTCATCCCTAACCATTAATAGGGATGAATTACTCCATGATTAAAATCGAGTTATCCCCGCCAAAGCCATTTTCTTCAAAGGCATCGGCCAGCCCCTCGTTGAACCATCTGCCGTTGTCGCAGAGATAACGAAACGCGTACCGGTGTCCATTTTCTACAACAACGGTGGCGCTATAGGAGCCATTGCTCCGTTGTTGTAAGGGATTGGCGGCAGGGTTCCAATGGTTGAAATCGCCGACGACAGCAATCGGCAGATGAGGATAATCGGCGGGTAACACAAAGGTGACTTTGCTCTGATTACTGCCTGTGATCGGTTGGCGTTGAATCATGATCTTTTCCCCCCATTGTTGATACGGTGCTAAGATCGTTGCAAACAAACAAATTCCCATGATTGTAGAGGGATTCTATTATTTGGAACAGCCTACTACTACAACGAGACTTCAAAGGTGACTGTCACTGCCCGGAGCTAGATCCTTTCTACCCGGCTACTCGTGGGCAGTGACAGTCACACATCTCGTATGCTGTATGACATTGTCATAGCTTTCTAAGTATTCTTTGATTTAAAGCAACGCCCCGACATCTGCCGCGCTTGCGTGCACAATGCTGGCCGGGTGATCATCCCAATTAGCCACCCAGTCGTCCGCATGATAATCGCAGTGCCACAGGCCATCGATCAGATAGCGAAACGCATAGGAGTTTTGCGTCGGCAGATCGACCGTGACGCGCCACAGACCGTCACGATCCTGTGTAAAAGGGGTGCGCTTGGGGTTCCAAGCATTAAAGTCGCCGACCAGAAAAACGCGATCCGCCCATAAGCCAGCAGGCAACTCAAAGAGAATACGCATGTGTTTGGGTTTATGAGACAATAGTTTGTAGATCATTGTGGGCCTCCTTGTTGAACTGTCTCACAAAACTGTGGTCAAGTCGCGTATACAGGTCAAAACACCGACATCCTTGTTGATGTTAGGCCTTTCACGGGGGAATTACTTTAGCTATCAGGGGATGTAGCCAAAGTATGGCAGTATGTTAGATGTTGCGTAACTCTTCAATTCATCGCTGGACAAAACGAGATTCACACAACTTATACGATACTGCCGAAAGTATGGCGGGAAGATGTTTCTACCCCAAAAGTAACACAGAAAACACTCCACAAGGAGCACAGCGTGTCGGGCGCGCTTGACTGTCCCTGTGTCACTTTGGGGCATTGTTGACAGAGCTGCACGTGGATTTGTAGCATTGAGGGCGCAGAACATTGTGGGCATCGCTGGTTCCGCGCTCGTGGAGGTGATACCGTACACTCTGTATGTCTAGACTAGCATGATAATGGAACGAGGTCTAGCAGGAATACTTGACAAGTAATGTGGGGAATAATCGAGATTGCGCTTTTGCTGTAGCAATTTTATTCTAATGTCGTGAGGCCCTGTTGGAGAGCAAATTTAACCAACGTGGGTAGATCTTTGATGCCTAATTTTTGCATGAGCCGACTGCGGTAGCTGTCGACGGTTTTGGGCGACAACGCAATGAGGCCGCCAATTTCTATGCTGCTTTTGCCAGCTACGACGAGCTGCAGTATTTCACGTTCGCGTTCGGTAAGTTGGTCGAGTGGGTTGGGCGTAGCTGCACCTGGCTGGTTGATGAGCAGGTCATTCATGCTGTTGGCGATCTTGGCGCTTAGATAATAGCGACCGCCATTTACAGCGCTTATGCCGGCAATTAATTCATTTCCCGCCGCTTCTTTCAACACATAGCCCCTGGCGCCTGCTCTAAAGGCTTGATAGATGTGTTCATGGGTCGAATGCATTGATAAAATGATGATGGCGATCTTGGGCAGCGCGGCATGAATCTGGCGTGTTGCTTCCACCCCATTCAATTCCGGCATGGCAATGTCGAGCACCACCACATCCGGGCGCAGACGCAGCGCTTCATCAACGGCCAGACGTCCAGTGGCCGCTTCACCTACGACCGTCAACTCTGGTTGGGTTTCCAATAAGGCCCGTAACCCAGCTCGTACAATGCCATGATCATCGGCCAACAGCACTCGAATTGTCATCGTTCCACCTCAACTGTAATGACTGTGCCCGCACCGGGCAAAGATTTTATCTGTACCTGACCGCCAATGGCCGTGGCGCGCTCTTGCATGATGAGCAGCCCCCAGCCCTGCGTTTGATCGATGCCCGCGGTCGGGACCGGCGCTTGACCATTGCCATTATCTGCAATCGTCAAGCGGATCTGCGCTTCATCGACATCCAAGGTAATGGTAACCTCTGTCGCCGCGGCATGTTTGACAATATTATTGATCGCCTCTTGGGCAATGCGAAATAAGGCCATCTCCACCGACTCACCCAGCCGCGGTGCATCTTCGGGGCCTTGAACGTGGAAGAGCAGCGCACTCCGTTCCATTAGCCGGTTGGCATACCATTGTAAGGTAGCCAGCAGGCCATAGTCATCCAAGGTCGGTGGGCGCAACTCAGCCATGACATCGCGGATTTGGTCGGTCATTTGCGCAACCAATCCCTGTGCGTCCCCAATCCGCGCCTGGACCGGATTATCCGCCGCGATGAGTGTTGTAAGCTGATTTTGGACGAGGGCAAGGGTTAAATGCAGGGCGGTCAGGTTTTGCCCCAGACGGTCATGCAGCTCACGCGCCAGTTCCTTGCGTTCTGTTTCCTGGACCATCGCCAATTGCTGATTTAAGCTGCGTAAGCGTTCATGGTGGTTTTCGATTTCCTGTAACAGATGTGCTTGCTTGGCTTCAGCCGCTTTGCGCTCCGTAATATCAACCACGGTGCACAACACTTTGAGCCCGTCTTCCGTCTCGATTGGCGTTAAAATGGCTTCAATTGGAAAGAGATGCCCATCTTTGTGCGCCCCCCACAGTTCCTGGCCGACGCCCATGGGACGCGCTTTCGGTTCGGCTAGATAATTAGCGCGATGGATGGCGTGGTTAAAGCGTGTATGCCGCGGTATCAGCCGGTCGACCGTTTGCCCCAACAACTCGTCACGCCCATAGCCGAAGCTAACTTCCACCTGAGCATTGACCAACACAATTTTGTCCTGGCTGTCAACAATCACCATGCCATTGGGAGCATATTCAACCACGCGCTGAAAGCGCTCTTCGGCTTGCTTGCGCTCAGTTATATCCTCAATGGCCATCAAAATCGACTGCAACTCATCAATGCGACGTGCGTTGATCAGTATCGTCCGCCGTCCAATCCGTTCAAAGTCATGCGTAACTTCAAAATTATGCACTTGGGTGCCCGACTGAAACATAGCGTTGAGCTGTTGGCACAGGAGGAGCATATCCCACTGCCGGTTGCCTAATTGGTAAAGTTCTTGGCCCAGCGTTTCCGCCGGCGTTACTTTGAACAAGGTGTAGAAGGAGCTGTTGGCCATCTGTACGCGCCACTCCGGCGTAAGGACCAACAGCGCCGCGCCTATGGTATGAATAATTTGTTCTGCATACTCCTTGGCGGCCTGCAGTTCCAACCGGAACCGTCTACGCTCGGTAATGTCGACAAAGGTGATGGCAACGCCATCAATCCGGTCGTCCGGCGTGCGGTAGGGACGGATGCGCATGAGGAACCACTGGTCATTCTGGCTCTCCACCTCTCGCTCCAACGGGATCAGGCTCTGCAACACGGCGCGTGCATCCTGCTCTAGCTGTTCATCGCGCAGATTAGAGCGCAGATGGCCCAAGGGGCGTCCCCGATCGGGTGGGATAAAGTTGAAGAGCGTGGCGGCAGGAGGCGTGTAGCGGACAACGCGCAGTTCACGGTCCAGAAAGAGGGTGGCAATGTCGGTAGCGACAAAGAGATTCTGGAGGTCGCTGTGAGCCTGGAGTGTCTCGGCAATTTTCTGCTGTAATTCCTCGTTGACAGTCAGCAGTTCTTCATTGGTCGACTGCAACTCTTCCTTGCTGGTCTCCAATTCTTCAGTGGTGGAGCGCAACTCCTCATTCATCGACTGCAACTCTTCATTGGCTGCCTTCATCTCCTCTTTGGTCGCGGCATAATCCTCAATGGTGCTTTGCCACCTTTGGCGCGTCGTCTGTAGCTCTTCTTCCAACCTGTGCACGGTCTGCTCGTCTAACCGTGCGCTTTGCGCACCCTCTGCTTCAGCTTCTTCGATTGCCGGATATTCATGAAAAAAGACCAGGACAAAGCCTTTGAGTGCGGCATCGCCTGCCAGACGAACCTCGAGGACAACCCGCCGGGGGGAACCGTTAAAGTGGACTGGAATGGCTTTGGATTCGGAGGCTTCGCCGTGTTCAAAGGCGCGATAGAGGGCCGTCGTCAGCTCGGTGCGTAGTTCCGTATGCACCCGCTGGAGAACCTGGTTGGTTGGCGCCCCGCGCGGTTGGCGCAGATAGCGCGTGACGCCTTCGGAAAAATAAACGATAGTATAGTTGGCATTTACCACCAATCTGGGCGGCGCGCACTGCTCCAGGAGCCGGATGTGGAGCGACTCAGCCGGCGTTGGCCCTCGGCTTAAGCTGGGGGAAGTTTCAGGCAAAAACCGTACAGGTGACACGATAACCGGTAGCGAGGGCAGACGTACCACATCCGGTTCCACGTCGGCCCGTCGAAAGATACTGCAACGCCGATTTACATCACGAAAGAGAGGCGAACTGTCGGCCGTTTCAGCCGAGCCAAGCAGCAGATGGCCGTTGGGGACAAGGGCATAGTGAAATAGCTCAAAAAGCTGCTGTTGCACAGCGCGCTGCAGATAGATAAGCACGTTTCGACAACTGATGAGGTCGAGGCGAGAAAAAGGGGGATCCTTAAGCAAATTATGGGCGGCAAAGAGCACGCTGTCGCGCAACTCCCGTTTTACGCGATAGCCACCCTGCTCCTTGGTAAAGAAGCGGGCCAGCCGTTCCGGGCTGACATCGAGCGCAATGGTTTCGAGATAGAACCCTTCGCGGCCACGGCGCAGCGCCTCTTCGCTGAGATCGGTGGCAAAGATCTGCACCCTGGGCGGATCCTCCAATTGATGGGCATGTTCCAGCAACAAAATGCCAAGCGAATAGGCTTCTTCACCGGTGGCGCAGCCGACCACCCAGACACGCACCTGATCGTTCTTCCCTTTCCCCTGGAAAATCGCCGGAATCACCTCCTGTTCCAGCAGCGCAAAGGCTTCGGGGTCGCGGAAAAAGTTGGTGACGGTGATCAGGAAATCGGCAAAGAGGGCGTTGGCTTCCTCTTGATGTTCCTGCAAATACTTCAGATAATCCGGCAATGTCTGTAAACCGTGCAATAACATGCGCCGCTTAATGCGGCGTAGAATGGTACTATTTTTGTAACGGACAAAGTCATGGCCGCTTTGGGCGCGTACAAAGGTTAAAATCTTTTGCACCGTAACCTGTTCATCCCTTGGCAAATCTTCTTTGTCACTGGGCATAGGCACTTTGGACGTTTGGGCGATATATTCAATGAGCTTGGCCGGCATCTGTGCCACCGGTAATACCAGGTCAACCGCCCCTGTGACAATTGCGCTGCGCGGCATCGTATCTGACTCTGCCTCGACCGGATCTTGCACCAGCGTCAAACCGCCGACTTCTTTGATCCGGCGTAGGCCAATGGCGCCATCTGAACCGGCGCCAGAAAGTATAATCCCGATCGCCCTGGTTGCATGGGTGTCGGCCAATGTCCGCAAGAAATGGTCGATGGGTGCGCGGGCGCGTCGCTCTGTCTCGAGCGGCAAAAGGCGTATCTGTGCGTCTTGTAAGGCAAGATTGTGGTTGGGGGGAATGACATAAACGTGGTTTGGCTTTAGCGCTACAGTCTCATGAACCTGGAGCACCGGCATGGCGGTATGATTTTGGAGCACCGCGGCCAAATGGCTTTCCTGATCCGGCGCCAGGTGCATGACCACCACAAAGACCATCCCCGTATCCACCGGCAGCTTGGCAAAAAAGTCCTGTAGGGCCCGCACGCCGCCGGCCGAAGCGCCAATCCCCACCACAGGAAAGAGTGCCGACGCTGCATCGCTCTGCTCTTTGCCTGGTGCATGCTCTGTCATTGCCCTTCTCCCTATTCCATAGATCTTCAGATAATCTTGCGGGTCATCCTAAACCTGACAGTTTTGGAAACCTGTCAGGTGTTCTACGAACTTTTTTAATGTCTACAGCCCCGTAATCCCCTGTTGGATGGCAAACTTGACCAGGGTGGGCAAATCATGGATGTTCAATTTCTGCATCAGTCTGCTGCGATAAGTATCTACGGTTTTGGGCGAAAGCGCGAGGATCGCGCCAACCTCTACACTGGTTTTCCCCTCCACCACCAACTGGAGCACTTCGCGCTCCCGGTCGGATAACTGGGTCAGGGGACTTTCCTGCACTGCGGTCGCGCCCTGGCCAAGATAATGGGTGACGATCTCATCCGTCACCTTGCTGTTCAGGAAACGGTTGCCGCTCTGTACCGCATAGATTGCCTGGATCAACTCCTCGGCCGCCGACTCCTTAAGGATGTAGCCACGGGCGCCGGCCTGCAGAGCATGGTAAATATAGTCGCTGCCGGCGTGCATCGAGAGGATGATGACCTGCGTGGTGGGCGCTACTTCACCAATCTGGCGGGTTGCCTCAATGCCATTGAGATCGGGCATAGCAATGTCGAGCAGCGCAATTTGCGGCTGGAGCTTGGCCGCAAGCTGGACTGCTTCGCGGCCAGTGGCCGCCTCGCCCATCACCTCTATATCGGGTTGTGCGTTGAGCAGCAGACGTAAGCCATTGCGCACAACCGTGTGATCATCCGCCAAAATTACTGTAATCATCGGGCCACCTCCACCAATACCGTTGTTCCATCGCCTGGCCGGGAAATCACATGACAGCGCCCACCGACTGCCTCTGCCCGTTCGCGCATATTGAGCAAACCCCAACCCGCATGAGTTTCGGTCAGGGCGTGTGGATCAAAGCCTCGACCATTGTCGCGAACCACCATTCTGACCCGGTCAGTTGTCGCATTTAGTGTAACAGTCGCCTGGGTGGCCTGACCGTGCTTCAGGATATTGTTCATCGCCTCCTGTGCGATCCGAAAGAGTGCATTTTCGACCTGCTCAGTCAAGCGTGGTTGTAGCGCCTCGCCATGGATGTCTACCTGTAAGCCGCTGCGCGTCGCAATTTGTTCGCCATACCAGCGCAGGGCGGCAAATAAGCCATAGTCATCGAGGACCGGCGGGCGCAATTCGGCCATAACATTGCGGATGGCTGCGGTGGTTTGTCCCACCAAGGTTAATGCATCTTGCAACTGTGCCTGGAGTTGTGTGTGATTGGGGACTGTACTGGGGATTTGCTCCTTGACCAATTTAAGCGCCAGCCCTAGCGCCGTCAAATTTTGCCCCACCTGGTCATGCAATTCGCGCGCAATCTGTTTCCCTTGGGCTTCCCGGCTTTCGGCGAGACGCCCACTTAGCGCGCGTAATTGGGTGCGTTGCGCGATCGTCTCAGCCAGCAGACGCGCCTTATCCGCTTCAATTTGTTTGCGCTCCGTAATATCGCGCAAAATGGCAATCACTTCATCTTGGCTGATTGCCACCAAACGCGCCTCGCGCACGTGCATTTGCCGGTTGACGAGCAATTCATATTCAAAAACCTGCGGTTCTCCGGTAGCAAAGGCGGCTTCCATATAATGGGCAAATTGTTGCGCCAGCGCCGGCGCGAGCACATCCACCTGTCTTTGTCCAAGCAACTCCTCAACCGGTCTGACTGACCGAAAATTGGTTGGTGCTTTAATATCCAAATAGCGTCCCGCACGATCGAGACGCGCAATTGCATCGGGAATAGCTTCGAGCAGAGCGCGCTGGCGTGCTTCGCTCTGGCGCAAAGTCTCGACCATCTGGCGCTGTTCCGTAATATCCGTCGCAATGCCCAGCACGGTGACTGTCCCATCCTCTTGAATCAGCGGCGTCTTAATCGTGTGATACCACCGCGTCTGCCCGTCCGCGTCCGTAAAAGGTTCTTCTACGCTAATGGTTTCTTGGGTCTCGATTACCTGCTGGTCAACTTGTAGGTAGTGAGCCACTTCATGAGGCTGCGGATGGACAGCGGTATTATGTCGATAGAGCATTTGCTCCTTAGACATGCCATAGGCATCGGCTACAGCCTGATTGACCAGCAGAAAGTTGCCCTGCCGGTCTTTGACAAAAATAAGATGGGGTGATGTGTCGATCACCTGGCGGATAAAACTTTCGCGTGCGGCGAGTTCTTGCTCCATCCGTCGTCGCTGTGTAATGTCATGGCCGACGCCAACAATACCGACAATAGCCCCTTGATCATCGTACAGCGGACGCTTGGTGGCCAGATGAAACTGATGGTTGCCGCCGTGATCAATACTAAGCTCTTCATAGTTAGTCAAACTCTCGCCCCGGTTGAGCACAGCCAGATCGTCAGCATGATATTTTTCCGCCAATTCGGGTGGATAGAGATCAAAAACGGTCTTGCCAGTTACTGCTTCTGGGGAAGTGGCGCCCAAGAACTCGCGATAGGCCTCGTTAATCAACACATAGTGACCCTCCCGGTCCTTGAGAAAGATGAAGTCGGGCAGACTGTCAATCACTCTACGCAGGAGATTGTGCTCACGGGCCACGGCATCCTCGGCTTGGCGACGGTCGGTAATGTTGTGATGGGCGACAACCACATACCCCTCGGCTGTGTGCGCCGGCTTGCACAGCGGGACGACCTCCAGCAGAAACCAGCGTTCTTCAGTGGGCGAATGGCAGGGATATTCCAATGTAAAACGCGCTTGCGTCCCGCTTAACACCGCACCAATGCCTGTGCACGCCGCGTGCGCCGCGGTTACTGCGTCATCTTGCACATTCTGACAGACATCTAGATAATTGACACCAACACCGGTGCATTTTGCGTCGGCTCCATTTGCTGCTGCAAAATTACGCCAGGCTTGATTTACAGCAACAATCAACCCTGTGTGATCCAAAACGGCTATATGGGTGGGAAGCGCATCAAGAACGGTATCGCTCAGTATACTGGCACTGCTCATAAGAGACCTCACAGGAACAGAGATTGGAGACTGGAGATCGGAGACTAGAGACTGGAGATTGCACGCATATAATCAGTCGTCCGCAGTCGCGTAGTCGCGTAGTCCAGGGTCGATTTGTGCTAACCCTGATTGTGTTGCGGTCTGCTGATATTCTCCAATCTCTAGTCTCCCCTTCCACAAGCTACTTACGGCTCATCTACAAAATCAAAATGTGACATTGTCGAATTATTTTTGATCACCCTCACTCAACAGCTTGGCCAGGTCGTCAGTCTGACCGGCGTGAATGACGGCTAACACCTCATCCTCTGGCGCAAAGACAAAGGCGCCGTGGGGAATGAGTAGGCGATCCTCCCGGATCACGGCGGCCAACGAGCAATCAACCGGCCAGGCCAGGTCGCGTACCGCCTTGCCGACCGCCGGCGCGGCGGGATGAACCCGTTCTTCCACCAAGGAATATTGCCCTTTGGTGAGTTTGAGCAATGTCATCATATCACCCAATGACATTTCTTCGGCAATTAGATGCGCCATCACGTCGGCCTGATTGAGCGCTACATCGACGCCCATCTGGGGCGTAAAGATCCAGCCATTGGCGGCATGGTTGACCCGCGCAATGACCCGTGGCGTCTGAAAGACAAAGCGCGCCAAGGTGGCGATCACCAGGTTGGTCTCATCTTGGCCGGTCACCGCGGCAACGACTTCAACCTGTTGAATGCCGGCAGCCTCCAAAAAAATAGGATCGGTCCCATCCCCCACCCGCAAAATCTCTGGCGCCAACGTTGGCGCCAGACGCGCCGCCACCTCGGCCCGTGCTTCCAACAGCGTAACTTGATGCCCGCCCGCCAACAGAAGCCTGGCCAAATGGCTACCCACCTTGCCGGCCCCTACAATCAGCACTTTCATAGATCCTCCAACTTCTTCCGCACAAACAACGTAGGGGCATCCGCTTGCCCATGCCCTGAGGCGACCGGGGCTAATGGGGGCGACCGCAAGGGTGCGCCCCTGCGATTGCCAACGCCGCCGACAAGTTCTCCACCACCTGCGGGAGCCCCCTGGGTGCGTCCCTCACCACTCGCCACCCGCTACCTGCCCCTCGCCACCCGCTACCTGCCCCCCGCCACTTCGTACCCGCTTACCCGCTTATCATCCGCTTGAGCCGGTCTGCCGACGCAGCCAGCACAGCCAGGCAGAGTAGATCCCCCTGTTGCAGACTGGCGTTGCCGGTGGGTAAAAAGGTACGTCCGCCCCGTGTGATTGCCACCACCTGTATTTCCCCTGGAATGGTAAGGTCATGCACCGTGCGTCCGGCCAACTGCGCCGGGAGATCGATCTGGACAAGCTCGACCGAACTGCTCAGCTCAAAGAGCACGTCCAACTCCGTGTAACTCAACAAATTCGCAATCCGGTTGATCCCCCAGGTAGTGGTGGAAATAGTACGCACGCCCAGGCGCTGATAGATCTCTGCCTTGTGAGGCTCGACCACCCTGGCCACCACACGCGGCACGTGAAAAAGTTCACGCGCCACCCGCGCGCTGACAATATTGGCCTCGTCGCTGTTGGTCACCGAAGCAAGGGCATCGGCGCGCTGAATCCCGGCGTCGAGCAGGACCGCGCGCTCGAACGCAATCCCCGTCACTGTGCGCCCCTTGAAGGCCGGCCCCAGCGCGGCAAAGGCGTTCTGATCTTTGTCAATCACCGTGATGGCGTGCCCCCGCATGCTCAACGCTTGGGCCAGACCGGAGCCCATGCGGCCGCAGCCAATAATGATAATCTTCATCGTTCACTTCCTCTGCATATAATGCCGTCTGCGCACTACTGCTTTGCGCAACTCATCCGCCACCAATAGCACTGGAGTCCATGCGGCCAGAAAGAGCCAATCCGCCCAACCAAGCGCAGCCGTGCCAAAGACCCATTGGAGCAGTGGTACATAAACAATCAGCCCAATTAATATAAGCTCGCTGGCAATGCCGACCCAGACCAAGCGATTGGTAAACCAACCAATGCGGACGATGGAGCTGTACTCGGTGCGTTGGGCAAAGAGATTGCCGATTTGGGTTGCCACCACTGCACCTAAGGTCATAGCCGTTGCTGCCTGGTACAAAGCGCCCGTAGCCGGGAGATCGAGCCACTGCCCCCAATACCCATGCTGCCAATAGAGAAAATAGAAAGCCGCCATCGCCCCCAGGCTTTGGATCGGCCCCAGCCATAAATAGGCCCGCGCCAAGAGTGCCCAGGTGATCAGGTGCTCGCGCGGCGAGCGCGGCGGGCGATCCATCATGCCCGGTTCGGGGGGCTCGGCGCCCAAGGCTAAGGCAGGCGCCAGATCTGTACCCAGGTCAACCGCCAGAATCTGCATAATGGTCAGCGCCAAGGGCGTGCGGCCGCCCGTAAAGGCAAAGATAATAAAGGGCACAGCCTCCGGGGTATTGGAGGTAAAGATGTAACAGGTAAATTTCTTGATATTGGCATAGACCGTGCGCCCTTCCTCCACTGCGCCGACAATCGAGGCAAAGTTGTCATCGGTGAGGATCATATCGGCGGCCTCTTTGGCCACATCAGCCCCAGTCATGCCCATGGCTACACCGATATCGGCTTTTTTCAGCGCCGGTGCATCGTTGACGCCATCGCCGGTCACCGCCACCACATGGCCTAATCCTTGCAGCACTTGAACGACGCGCAATTTATGTTCGGGCGCCACACGGGCAAAGATCACTTCCTCCTGCAAGATGGCGGCCAGCGCCGCGTCGTCAAGCGTTTCTAATTCGCTGCCGGTGACAATGCGCGGCCGGCTGCTCTGCAAAATGCCGATCTTGCGCGCAATGCTTGCCGCCGTCAAACCATAGTCGCCCGTGATCATCACAATGCGGATGCCCGCTTGATGACATTTTTGCACCGCCGCGGCCACATCAGGGCGCGGCGGATCGACCATGGCCACCAGGCCTAGGAAGGTCAATTCCGTTTCCACCCCCTCTATGGTGAACTGGGACAGCGTGGCCGGCAGCGTCCGCTGGGCAATGGCGAGCACGCGTAGACCATCCTGGGCATACTCATCATTGGCCCGCATAATGGTCTGGCGCGTCTCTTCACCTAAGGGCACACATTGTCCCTGTTGTTGCAGGTGTGTGCAGAGGGCCAGCATTTCGCGCGGCGCCCCTTTGACATAGGCGACCGTCGTTTCTCCCACCCGGTGGATGGTGCTCATCCGTTTGCGGCGCGAGTCAAAGGGCAACTCATGCAGCCGCGGGCGCGCTTGGTGCAGCGTATCTAGATCGATCCCACCTTTGGCTGCCAGCACCAATAGCGCCCCTTCGGTTGGATCGCCCAAGACGCTCCAATGGGCGGTGGTATGGTTGGGTGGCAGCAGGCGCGCATTGTTGCAGAGGGCGGCGACCGTCCATAGCGGTTCCATCTCAAGCGGAAGCACAGCGGCAAGCGGACGCCCTTCCGCGCAGATGGCGCCCGTGGGGTTGTAGCCGACGCCATCCACCGTTAACCGTTGGCCGGCCACCCACACGTGGCGCACCGTCATCTCATTTTGGGTCAAGGTGCCGGTCTTGTCGGTGCAGATGACCGTGGCGCAACCCAGCGTTTCCACCGAAGAGAGCCGTTTGATGAGTGCATGACGCTTGGCCATACGCTGCACCCCCATCGCCAGCGCCAGCGTCACCGTAGGCAGCAGTCCTTCCGGGACAAAGGCGACGATCATGCCCAAGCCAAAGATAAAGCCTTCGGCCGGCTTCATGCCGGCAATGGCCACCGCCATAAAGAAGAAGGCGACACCAATGACGACGGCAATCAGCGTGACAATACGCGTGACGACCGCAATCTCTTTTTGCAACGGACTCAGTTCTTCGCCCAGGCTTTGGGTCAGATTGGCAATCTTGCCAAATTCTGTCCTCATGCCGGTGGCGTAGACCACCGCGGCGCCGGCGCCGGCGGCGACAGCGGTGCCGGCAAAGATCAGATCGGACATCTCGGCTGGGGTTAAGCCCTCACTGGAGATTGCCTCGGCCGTTTTGCGCACCGGCCGCGATTCGCCGGTGAGGGTCGATTGATCGACCTGTAACTCGGCATCGCGCACGAGTCGCCCATCGGCGGAAATATGCTCCCCTTCAGCCAACAACATGAGGTCGCCAGGCACAAGTTCGCTGGCAAGAATTCTTGCTTCCCCACCATCCCGCAGCACACGCGTGTAAGCCGGCAGGAGCCGACGGAGCGCTTCGATTGCCTTTTCGGCCTTATATTCTTGCCAAAAGCTAAAGGCGCCATTGATGAGCACTACCAGCCAAATCGCCACACCCAATTGGGGCATTTGGGCCAGAAAGGCCACGCCTCCACCAATCCAGAGCAAGATCGCCATTAGGTGGGTAAAGTGGGTAAGAAATTTGCGGGCAAGGGGTGGTCCGCCCTGTTCGGTCAGTGCATTGAGCCCCAGCTGTTGCAACCGCGCCGTCGCTGCCGCCTGGGTTAACCCCTGCGGCTGTGTCTTGAGCGTACTGTAGATTTGCGCTGTCGGGGTGGCTGCCAGCGCTGCTGCGGTAAGGATGCCGCTCGACTGATCGAGCGCCCCTGAAGGTGCGTCAGTGGACGGTGCGGTCGTTGGGGGGACTGCACCATTGTCCTTAAAAGCGCTTGGTAATACACCGTTAGCCATCGTGTTTTACCTCACGTAGGACGCAGGATCGCTGCCAGTGCAGCGTCCTCCGGCAGTTGTGTCGCCGCTACCGTGTAGACAGTACCATGATTGATTAGCGTATGGATCACCGCGAGATTGATCAGGTCTTCGTCACCAGGCAATGCTTCTTTGTGGACAAACATCTGGAAATTTTCCGGGATAAAACGACCCCAGCATGGGCCTTCGGTGGCAACCAACAAGGTATCCACCTTCTGGTAGATGGCTGCCAAGGCCACCGTCTCGACATCGCAGAGGGTGCGCCCCGCTTCCTGACCGGCCAGTTGTGCATAGCGCGCCAGGGCGTGGCGCTTCTTTTCTTGAAAGCGGTCGGCGACCACGGCCCAGGCGGCTTTATGTAAGTCAGCTTCGTCTCGCTTATTGGGATTGCCGGGAATGCCTTGGGCCAGCAAATGAGGATAGTGATTGATCTGCCGGTACAAGCCCTGGTCCATAACGACGCCGGCAAGCAGCAGCGGCGCCTGTTCCATTGCCAAATGCGCGGTGACGGCGTGATCGACCGCTTGGAAAAAGTGGCGTAGGCGAATGTGATCAAGCGTTTCATCGCCGCTGACACCCTGGCCATGAAAAACCACGGGACGGCGCCCCTGGCCACTGGGGCTACCTGTTGAGTGGAGTTGCAGCGTCCGTTCCACCTGATCGTAGCGCGTCGCCTCGGCCAAACTGGTAGGTGCATTGGGCAGTTCGATGGCTGTCAACTTATCGCGGCTGCCCCGGAAAAAGCGAATCATCTTTTGGCTGAGCGCGAGCAGGTAGAAAACGCCGTCGCCATCTAAGCTGGGGAGTAAGGGTGTAATTGCAAAACGCTGGTTGACCACCACCTGTTCGGGAACCGACAGCGGCAACCGATAGTGAGCAAAGAAATTGGCTGCTACATAGACTGCCAAGCCGTTCCGTTGTTGCATCCAAAATTTTTGATTGGGGCGGGCCAGTTCAAGCACAGGCGCCAGCAGTGCTTCAATGGCAGCGGCGCGTAGACCGAGTTCAGCTAAACGGCTGGCGGCCTGTTCCACCAAAGCTTGCAGTCGCAGCGGTTCAGTGGATGGCTCGTGTGCGCCGTGCGGAAAGATCGGCAAAAAGAAAGAGAGGCAAGGTCCTTCCCGTTCTGTGACCAAGCAGGCAATTTCTCGGTGAGAGAGGATGTTGTTTTGTTGATTAGATATACGCATAGACAAACCTCCTAAACTCTGATTAACGGCGCCCACACTCCACACTTATTGCCCCTGAGCATATCACACAACATTAGCGCATGAACTGGGCGCCTGGCGTGTTTTTAACCTGGCCAGCGGAATAGCTAGGGCAGGCAATGTTGCCATAACAACTTGTCCTCAAACTCGTAAACTCACCACTTGACTAGCTTGAATCCTCTTCATCTGGCTAGTGCAGTGTCTGGGAAATTGGGCTAGAGTAGAGGTGGTCACCCAAGTCTTCCTGGAAGGGGCGGCGGATGGTGAAAGACAGGGGGTGTGCGTTGCCCCTTCCAGGAAGACGCACGCCAGTGCACCCGCGTGGGCTAAACTCGCATAACTTCAGACACATTGTACTCGTACAGTGTCAGCGAAATTTTGAGTATTTAGAACGGTGTCATTCCGAGGAGCTTGCGACGAGGAATCTCTGCTTCCGAAAGAGGAGATTCTTCGCCAAAAAGCAGGCTCAGAATGACAATCCTAAATACGCATAACTTGCTTTACACTGTACTAGTGAAGATTAATAATTTTAGGGATAAATTGTAATTGTGCGGGTACTTTATGCATCCTACTCGCCTACACCGATCACTACCGCCGTCGAGCGACTAACCATCGGCAGCGGTGGTGTTGTAAACTATCCACCTGACTAGATGGAACCTCATCGGGTGACTAGTCCAGCCAGGTGAAATTTGCGATATGCTAAAGGTAGGTAGCGTTTACGAAAGTTTGTGTATTGTGGCAGGAGTATGACCATGATCACCAAGACGATGAGCACCAAACATAGCGTGGAACCTGGTTTAACCAAAAAAACGGTATTGATTCCCGTTGAGCAGGCTGACTTTAGCCTGCAAATTTTGCCCTATGTCGAGCGTTTTCTCAATCCGACCGAAAATCGTCTGATTTTGCTCCACGTGGAGAAGGAGCCGGATGTTGTACACATTGACCGTCCGGGCTTTACAGATCTGGATATCTATGTGGACCAGAGCGAAGCGGCATGGCGCACCAACTTTTTAGATGACCTACTGCCCACGGTGCGCGCTTTAGAGAAACTGGGCTTTGAGGTACAGACTGATGTCCAATTTGGGACACCGGTCCACGAACTTGAGTACTATATCAAGCACCGTCAGGTAGACCTGGTGGCGATGACCACACACGGTCGTTCACCGCTAGGACGCGTGATCTTTGGCAGTGTCGCCGAACATATTCTTCATGATATTAATGTTCCGATCCTGCTCTTCCACCCTGCGGATAAAACGAGCCAGTGAAAACGCTCTATTTGGATTAGCGAACCTAATCGGCTGAATCACAGGAAGGGCAAGAAGTTTGGGAAGCAAGCTTCTACTCCTTTCTGTTCTTCCTGTTGATCTCTATGGAACATCTGAGGGATTGCAAAAAACATCGCTGGGCTAATTCCAGCGGTGTTTTTTTATTTGATTTTCTGGTATACTATCTCCGCAATACCCAAAAGCGATTGATGCCAGTGGACTATGGAGATAACCATGACAACGCTTCCGATCACCGTTCCTGCTGCCTTTCGGATTATTGCCCATCGGGGCGCATCGGCTTATTTGCCGGAGAATACGTTGGCGGCCTTTCAGTTGGCGCTGGAGATGGGCGTCACCGAAATTGAGACGGATGTGCAGCTTACCACCGATGGCGTGGCTGTGCTCTGTCACGACCGCACGCTGGCGCGTTATGACCAGGGCGACCGTGTGGTGGAGGAAATGAGTTGGGGTGAACTTGCCGGCCTGGATATGGGCTCCTGGTTTTCACCCCATTTGCACCGCGATAAGCGCATGTGCACTCTACATGATCTTTTTACCGTCTTTGGAGATCGCTTTACCTATCATGTCGAACTCAAGGGCCGCGCACCTGGGTTGGCGGCGGCAACCCAGGCGATCATTGCCGAACACCAACAACAGGATCATTGCATCATTACCTCTTTTGCCTACGACTCCCTGGTAGCCATGCACCAGGTGGACCCGACATTGCGGCTGGGATGGCTGATCCAGGGGATTGATGAAGATGCCTTGGCCAATGCGCAGGCACTACAACTCTTCCAACTTTGTCCCAAAGCTGCGTTGGTCACCGCCGATAGGGTGGCCCAAGCCCGCTCAATTGTGCGCGAAGTGCGCGCTTGGGGCTTGTCCGGCGAACGCGTTGCCACAGAAGCCAGTGAAGTGCAAGCGCTGATCCACCGTGTGCTGGAGGCCGGCTGTGATGGGATGACCATTAATTGGCCCGATTGGGTGTGTCATTAAGAGAACGAGACACTCACTGTTTCGTATTCGCTCTTCACCTGTGCTACACTTCCCTTTCGATGTTTTTATTGAATTTAAACGCTCATATGGGCGCAGAGGTGAAATTGTTGCAATCATCAGAGAAAAATGGGACGATTTCACTCGAGACCTCTATGAGCCAATTTAAAATTTGAATGATAAGTAGAAAACGTTATGAGTGATAACAAAATTATTTATTCCATGATTGGTGTGGGCAAGGTCTACCCGCCCAACAACCGTGTGCTGCGCGATATCAGCCTCTCTTATTTTCTGGGCGCTAAAATTGGCGTGTTGGGGCTCAATGGCGCGGGGAAAAGCACTTTGCTGCGCATTATGGCCGGCGTGGAGCGGGACTATGTAGGCGAGACGATTCTGGCCCCTGGCTATACGATTGGCTATCTGGAGCAGGAGCCGGTGCTAGATAACAGCAAGAGCGTCCGAGAAGTCGTCGAAGAGGGTGTGCAAGAGGTGGTGGATGCGCTCAAGGAATTCGACGAAATTAACATGAAATTTGGCGAGGATCTCAGCGCCGATGAAATGGACGAACTGATGACGCGCCAGGGCGAAGTGCAGGACAAGCTCGACGCCTTGAATGCCTGGGATCTGGACAGCCGACTGGAATTGGCCATGGATGCGCTGCGTTGCCCGCCGGGGGATACCTCCGTAGCAGTGCTTTCCGGTGGCGAAAAGCGCCGCGTCGCGCTCTGCCGCCTGTTGCTGAAAGCTCCTGATATTCTCTTGCTCGATGAGCCAACCAACCACCTGGACGCCGAATCGGTGGCGTGGTTAGAGAAGCATCTCCAAGAGTATGCCGGCACCGTCATTGCCGTGACCCATGACCGCTACTTCCTGGACAATGTGGCCGGCTGGATCCTCGAACTGGACCGCGGCTATGGCATTCCGTGGAAGGGTAACTACTCCTCCTGGCTAGAGCAGAAGCAGCAACGGTTGGCCGTAGAGGAAAGGAAGGAGACCCAACGCCAGAAGACACTGGAACGCGAGTTGGAATGGCTGCATATGTCGCCCAAGGCGCGCCAGACCAAACGCAAAGCACGCATCAACGCCTATAACGATCTCCTGGCCCAAGGCAAAGAGCGAGCCAACGAGGAGCGTGAGATCTATATCCCGCCGGGCCAACGGTTGGGAGATATTGTCATTCGCGCTGAGGACGTGGCCAAGGGCTTTGGCGACCGGCTCCTCTACGAAGGGATGAATTTTGACATCCCTGCCGGCGCCATTGTGGGCATCATCGGTCCCAACGGCGCCGGGAAGACCACCCTCTTTCGCATGATCGTTGGCCAGGATCAGGCAGATCAGGGTAAGCTCACCGTGGGTGGCACTGTGCAGTTGGCCTATGTTGACCAAAGCCGTGACACCTTAAATCCGAATAAAAATGTCTGGGAAGAGATTTCAGAGGGTAACGAACAGTTGCAACTAGGGGATCGCCTGGTCAATTCCCGCGCCTACGTCTCCCGTTTTAATCTGAGTGGCTCTGACCAACAGAAGAAGGTAGGGATACTTTCTGGTGGCGAACGGAACCGGGTGCACCTGGCCAAGATGCTCAAATCCGGCGCGAATGTATTGTTGCTGGACGAACCGAGCAATGATCTGGATGTCAACACGTTGCGGGCGCTGGAAGACGCGTTAGAAGGCTTTGCCGGCTGCGCCCTCATCATCTCCCATGACCGCTGGTTTTTGGACCGCATTGCCACCCACATTTTGGCCTTTGAAGGAGACAGCCAGGTCTACTGGTTCCCCGGCAACTATAGCGAATATGAAGATGACCGTCGCCGCCGCCTTGGCCCCGCCGCCGACCGTCCTCACCGCATCAGCTACCGCCGGCTGACGCGGGATTGACTAGGTGGTTGGTAATTGGTGATTTCGCACCCCACAGTCCCCGGCTCAATCACCAATTACCAATCACCTACCCGCCAATATCCAAATCTCCCAATCCCCACTCATCCAACTCTCCATCTAGTGAATGGGCTTTGAGATCGTCGAGTGAGATAAATTCAAGGGCGGAGATGTGGGTGGCGGCCAGGCTGACCGGTGGCGCCACCCCAGCGTCCAGCGCTTCTTGCCAGCGCGCGGCGCAGAGACACCAACAGTCGCCTGGTTCTAGCCCCGGAAAGAGAAATTCGGGCCGTGCCGTCACCAGATCATTGCCCCGGCTGACTGAAAATTCTAGAAATTCACGCGTCATCTGCGCACAGACCACATGCAGGCCAAGGTCATCGGCGCCGGTGCGGCATTTTCCGTCACGATAGAAGCCGGTCATAGGGTCGGTGCAGCAATTTTCCAAACGTTCACCTAAGACATTTTTCGGTTCGTGCATATTGATTCCTTTATACTTTGCGCTGCGTGAAAACCGGAATTCGCTTGTCGGGTATAACTGCTGGAAATTCCAGGTTTCATGACAAGCGCTGGGCAGCAGGACGAAAAGAGGGGTGCGCACCCCAAATGGGGCGAAGCACCAGCAAGGCCAATGGGAGCTTCTCGTCCATCGCTCCTCATTTGGGACGCACCCTAAAAGAGCAGATACCCCTCATGTTTGAGTAACCATTCTTTACGCCACAAACCACCGCCATAGCCAGTTAAATTGCCGTTACTGCCAATGATCCGATGGCAAGGGGCAATGATCGACATAACAGAATCATCATGCCAAAGAGATGGGCGGGCGTCAAGTTTCATCCAAAGGCGCGAATTAATAAGTAAGGCTCTTCGCGACATAGTGTGCGAGACCAAAGCGGGTAGCGAGTGGTGGGTGGCGGGTCATGCGCTACCCGCCACCCGCTGAAGCCCTTGAGCGCGCCACTGAATTGATTCAATAGCATGCGAAGATCGACTTATTGGGCTTAACTTTGTTGATCGGGTGCGTCCCAATTGGGGGCGAGAGATAAGCACCATAAATTTGTCTTTTGCTGCTTCGCCCCATTTGTGGTACGCACCCTGTTGATCGGTTGGTTAGTTCATTACGGTATTGAGGCTCTATAATAGAGTAAGAAAATAGGGTAAGAAGAGAGTACTGTTTAATCACAAGGAGAAATCCATGAGCGTCCATGAACTTGCCGGTAAGCCGGCGCCAACCTCACTGTTGATCAATGTGCCCCGTCTGGTGACAGATTATTATAGCCAAAAGCCGGATCTGGCGGTGCAAGAGCAACGGGTCACCTTTGGCACTTCGGGCCATCGTGGCACTGCCACCGATGGCAGCTTTAACGAAGATCATATTTTGGCCATCTGCCAGGCCATTGCCGAATACCGCCGCGCCCAAAACATTAGCGGGCCGCTCTACCTGGGCATGGACACCCACGCTCTCTCCGAACCGGCGTTGGCTACCGCGATTGAAGTCTTGGCCGCCAACGAGGTCGAACTGATGGTGCAGCCAGGGCGCGGCTATACCCCAACCCCGGCCATCTCCCATGCGATCCTCACCTATAATCGCCAACGACAGCGCGGCCTGGCCGATGGGGTTGTGATTACCCCCTCCCACAATCCCCCCGGCGATGGCGGTTTCAAATACAATCCCCCCGAAGGTGGCCCCGCCGACACCACCACCACCCAAACCATTCAGGATCGGGCCAACGCCTTGCTCGCCGACGGTTTGCGCGGCGTCAAGCGTATAAGCTTGGCTAAAGCGCTGCAAGCCCCCACCACCCACGACCACGACTATATTGCGCCTTATGTGAACGATCTGATCAATGTCATTGATATGGAGGCAGTTGCTGCGTCCGGCATCAAGATTGGCGCCGACCCCATGGGGGGCGCCGGCATCCACTATTGGGATCCGATTGCTGAGCGCTATGGCCTGGAGCTTGAAGTGGTGAATCGGCGCGTCGATCCCACTTTTGCCTTTATGACCGTCGACCATGATGGCAAAATCCGTATGGACTGCTCATCGCCCTACGCGATGGCCAGTTTGATCGCACACAAGGATCGCTTTGATATCGCCTTTGGCAATGACCCGGACTTTGATCGCCATGGCATTGTCACCAAAGCCGGTTTGCTCAACCCTAATCATTTTCTAGCCGTGGCCATCTGGTATCTCTTCCAACATCGGCCCCACTGGCCGGCCGCCGCCGCCGTGGGCAAAACGCTGGTCTCCAGTGCCATCATTGATCGCGTCGCCCAGGACCTCGACCGCAAATTGGTGGAAGTGCCGGTCGGCTTTAAGTGGTTTGTAGATGGCCTGGTCGATGGTTCCTACGGTTTTGGCGGCGAAGAGAGCGCCGGCGCTTCCTTCTTGCGCAAGAATGGGACTGTCTGGACGACCGACAAAGATGGCATTATCCTGGATTTGTTGGCCGCTGAGATTACTGCTGTCACCGGGCGCGATCCGGGCGAACATTATCGCAACCTGACTGCGCGCTTTGGCGATCCGGTCTATGATCGCATTGATGCGCCGGCCAACCGCGCCCAAAAAGTCGCCCTCAAAAATATCTCTGCCGACGTAATTACCGCCAAGAGCCTGGCCGGCGAAGCGATTGTGGCCAAACTGACCCACGCGCCCGGCAACGGCGCCGCGATTGGCGGGCTCAAGGTCGTCACAGAGAATGGCTGGTTTGCCGCCCGTCCTTCCGGCACCGAAGACATCTACAAGATCTATGCCGAAAGCTTTAAAGGCCAAGCGCATCTGGAACAGATTCAAAGCGAAGCCCAGCGTATCATTAGTGAGGTGGTCTAGCCCTCTATGTCCCGCTTGCAACTATTTGCCGTGACGGCAGCCGGTCCGCAACCTTGTCCGGTTTCGGCTACGGCGACCGATTTTACCGATCTATACGCCGGACTGCACCTGGGCGTCTATACCAGCCTGCGCACCTTTCATCACAACCAGTTCCTGGATTTGGCACATCACCTGGCGCGCACGGTCAACTCAATGCGTCTGTTGGGGTGGGAATATGAATTGGACGAACCTCGTCTGCGCCATGCGCTGGATCAACTCTGCCGCGCCTACCCCACGCCGGAGCTGCGGGTGCGGATCGATGTGTTGGCTGAACCGGCCACTCTGCTCGGCGTAGATAGTCGTGAGTTGATTGCGTTGATGCCCTTTACCCCGCTCGCACCGACCTATTACACAGAGGGGGTGGCGGTAGGCTTTGCCGCGCAATTACAACGGCAAAACCCGCTGATCAAAGTGGCAGAGTTTGCACTACAGCGTAAGCAGGCAGAACAGGCCGATGCGCTTTACGAACATTTACTACTCAATGAACAGGGTGAAATCCTAGAGGCAACCAGCGCCAACTTCTACGCTGTGCGCGATGGTCTCTTTTATACAGCCGGCGCCGGCGTGCTGGCCGGCGTGACCCGTGGGATCTTATTGCAGCTGGTGCAAGGGGCTGGGATTCCACTCAAGTTACAGGCCATTCATACCAATGAGCTTGCCACCCTGGATGAAGCAATGATCAGCAGCTCGTCACGCGGCATCTTGCCCGTAGTGCGCATTGGTGACCAACCGATCGGCAACGGGCGTCCCGGCCCCGTTACCCAGCAACTCATCCGCGCCTATGGGGACTATGTAGAGGCGCACATCCAGCCGGCCATTGAAGCAAGCTGATGGCGGCTGGCTGGTAGCTGCTAGCCAGCGTTGCCAACAGCTACCAGCCAACCGCTACCAGCCACCAGCCTTGGACCTACATCTGCTTGACTAGCGCATGAAAGCGTTCGGCCCACGCTGGATTAGCGAACATCTGCGCGCCACCAAAGACCTGTACGCCCCAGCCAGGTTCTGCTGCCTGGCCCCATTGCTCTAAACTAGCGGGAAAGTCAAGCGCATCTAAGATCAATTGCACCTTGCGTGCGGTGGGGACAAAGGTGGCGGACGCGGCCAACCATTCACGACCCCAAGAGGCAGGGCGGCCGCTCTTGACCCCATAAATGAGCGGCGTAAAGACATCGATCGCCGGCGCGAGTAGCGCATAATCTTGGGCAAAGATGCGGCTGAGCGCGCCGTCAAACTCAGCAGGCGTCCACGGGCACATGTAGGCGCCGATGATGCAATCAGGCAAATGTGTCCTGATTAACTGCGCATAGTGAGCGGCATAGTGGGCAATGCGTTCGCATTTGTGCCGTGTCCACGCCGCCTGATGGTTGCGCAAGATAATGGCTGGCGTCGTGGCGTCAATGCCGGTGGCTTCACAAAATTCGGCGACACAGGCAGGGCAGAAGCAACTCTCCTGCAGATCCGGCTCCGGCGTCTCGAACCAGCCGCCATAGGTCAGGTAGTCGAGCCAGATGCCGGTGGGGTGATAGGCGCGCAGCCCGGCCAGTAGGTTTTCCTCGGTCTCTTCCAGAAAGGCTGGCTGGGAGAGGCAGACACCCTGCACCAGCTTACCATAGCGAATCGGCTTGCCGTCAACACCGATGGGAATTAGCTCTGGATGGGCGGCAAAGTCGGTGCGGAAGGTTTTGAACTCGACACATGGGGCAATGCCGTGTTGGGCGCACTGTGCAAAGGCGCGCGCGTCAAAGCCATGAAACCAGGCTGCGTTGACGCCATAACGGGCAAATTCCTCTATATAGGTCAGCGCATTGCTGCCATAGGGGCCAAAGAGCGGTGTGGTTAATGTAGTCATGGGGTGAGCATACTTTCGACATGGTGGCGCAGCCCTGCGCGAATGGGGGTGGCCGGCATGTGAAGACCGTGATTACGGAGCTTGCTCATATCATAAATGCGGTGACAGGTGAAGGTGTTGCGGTCGGGGTGCGCGGCCAGAAATTCCGTAACCGACACTTCGCCAATGTGAGCCGTAACGCCTAACACTTCAGCAACGATCCGGTAGTATTCGCTCGACTCGATCATATCAGGGCCGGCGGTGACATAGATCTGTTCATGACAGTTGGGATTGCCGGCGCAACTGAGGATGGTTTGGGCCAGGTCGCCGGCCAGAATGGGCTGTTGCAGAAAATGACCACCGCCCACTAATTGCAGGGTTTCCCCGCGGCGTAATTTGTCTAACAACTCCGGGTCGCGGCCATGTAGGGGCAGACAGCCCAACAGGGAACCGGGGCCATAGATATGGCAAGGGCGCACGACCGTCCAGTGCATAGCGCCGGTGTCGCGCTTGAGGAATTCCTCTTCACATTGGCGCTTTTTGCCGCCGTAGCCATCGGCCAAATAGTGATCGGTCTCTTCATTCTGTGGGAAGCGGCGAAAGGGAGGATCATAGACAAAATCGGTTGAGATAAAGACCAACTGCTTGGCCCGTGTGCTAAAAAGGGCGATGTCTTGCTGGGCATCCGCCACCTCATAGCCGATGCAATCAACCACTAGATCCCATTCTAGGTTGAGATCGGTGATGGCTTGTTGAAAGGCGGCGCGTTCACGTCGGTCGGCGACTATGGGTTGAACGCCTGTGGCTAGGGGGCGCTGGCCACGGGTAACCGCCCAGACCTGATGGCCGGCTGCCACCGCCGTGCGCGCTATCGTGCCGCTGACAAAGCCACTGCCGCCAATGAGAAGAATATTCAACTTAGACATGACTAGTAGATCCTTGTTGTTGGAGCCAGACCTGCCGGGCAAGCTGGATATGGCCCAAGTGGGTGGCGACATGTTCTAATGCATGGAGCAAGCACCAACTTGTGCTGGCAGCGTTCTCATGCCCAGGCAGAGGTCGTGATGTGTGCAAATCCTCCAGGGTGAGCGTTGCCACCGCCTGTTGCGAATCGGCCAGGGCGTCATCTAAGAGACCGAGTAAGGCCGCATGACCCAAGCCGCCGGTCTGAAATTCCGTGTCGCGCACCCGTTGGGTTGCGCCACGCGCAAGCACATCCCCGATCCAATATTTTTCCGAACCGGCCACATGCGCGATCAACACGGCCAGGGAATTCATCTCATCGCCGGGCACCCAATCCAACGCCGCTTGGGGGAGATCCTCTAGCGCATTTTTGATGTCCTCATGAAGGGTTTGGAGCAGTGCAATATAATCTGCAAAGAAAGGGAGCATGGATTGTCCTTTGTTATATTGGTCCTTGGTTATTAGTCTTAGTCCCGTAGGGACGATTGACTTGAGGCAAGATATTTTGTTGCTTTGTCCCTAACCTGAACAAGCTAGAATCAAATCGACAGGATTTACAAGATCAACAAGATTTCCCTCATAGCCATCCTGTAAATTTTGTAAATCTTGACGATTGTCCTTTTGTGGGATAAGAAACCAGGTTTCTCTGAGAAACCTGGTTTCTGGCATCCGCCAATCCAAGTTTGGTGAACTACTAGCGAGGTCACCTCTAAGGCGCTTTCAAAATTCAAATTGTCCATTTACTCGGATGGAATCCGTTGCTGACAGCGAGAAGCCGCCTCAGCGGCTGGACAATTATTTTTCTGAATGCGCCTAAAGAAATTGGCTCATATAGGTATGCGGCTGAAATTGCGCTTTTTCTCTCTGGCAACGGTGCAATTTTAGTTTGCTGCCCATATGAGCGAAGAAATTCGATCGGAACAAACGTAATCAACCGTTTCTCACGAACCATTGTCTACTGCGTTGTATGTCGGCGACGGGAGGCCAGGGCGCTTAGGGCCAGCCCCAGGAAGATCAACGCAATGACAGGCAGGGTGGTGGCTGCAACATCTGCTGGGCCGCTGCCGGTGGCCGGCATTACTTGGGGTGCACTGGCCTCTGGTGCGGCTGTCGTTGGTGCGGGGGCTTCCGCCGGTGTTGCGGCTGGCTCCGGTGTTGCTGCTGCGGCCGGTGCGATCTCGGCAGCTGCGGTGGGCAAGGTTGCGGTAAAGGGCGCCATTACAATCGCGTCGCCGTTGCGCACTGGACCATCCACGCCGGGGAATTCATAGACACCGACCTGCCCCGCATCAACATGTAACATTGCCCAGAGGGACGTTGTTGCTGTCAGCGGAGGATCTAGGACCACAACCACATTCTCTGTGGTGCCCGGCGGCACACTGGCTTGTCCGAGCACGGCGCCCGGCGCACCCCCATCATCCTGATGAATCACGATCCAACCTTGCTCGGCGGCCACGACTTTGGCGACGACAACATTGTTGCCAGTCGATTCCTGATCGTTCGCGACAACCATAGGCACCACAATTTCCGATGCGATTGCCTCACTCATGGCGGCTGTCTCACTCATCATGGTGGTGTCGGTCATGGCCATGGTGTCGGTCATTGCCATCGTACCCGTCATCATGGTGGTATCGGTCATGGTCATGGTTGCGGTCATGGGCGCCGTCTCGGTCATGGCGGCGCTGGCGCTTACATCTGCTGCTGCGCTCTCCCCTGTGCCTGGGGCAATGGCTGAGTACATAACCACCTGACCAGAGCCAGGCGCACCGACGCCATTGATGGCAATATAGGCATCGCCGGCGCTGTTAAAACTAACCGATGTGGGGAAAGAAAGTCCACTGAGGACAACTTGCGACGAGTCGCCTTCTCCAATGCGCACCAGTGCACCACTATTCGGGTTGGGCCCCCGATCCCCATATTCGGCAAATTGCACGGCGTAGAGCTGATTATCCGGCCCAAGGCGCAGGTCGGTCAACATGGTCAAGTTGGTGGCATAATCGTTGACTGTGCCATCTTCATTCACTGCCACAACCTTGGCCGAACCTGGGGTAAAGGGAAAACCGGGTAAGAGGGAGACGTAGATCTGACCATCTTTGATAGCCGCCGCGGTGGGCACCGGGTCTGTGACATTTTCATTGTTGCGCAGTGGGCTGGGGAGCGGGGCAGGGACGCCCTCAAAGACCGCTACCAGCCGTACACGTTCCGTCACAGGGTTGACCCGGAGCAAGCTGTTGGCGCCGGCGTCTGCCACCAGCAACGTCCCATCCGGCGCCGCTGTTAAGCCGTAGGGATGGGAATCTGTCTGAAGGCCATCGGGATTTTCCCGGCGCTCAAAGTCCCAGGTGCTGGCCACTGTATTAATGCCGCCATCCGTAATCTCGGCTACGACACCCATATGGGGCAGACTTTCCGCCGTTGGGTCACCCAACCACTGCCCGACAGTGACGTAGACGTTGCCGTTAAGTTCGGCCAGCCGCGCCCCGCCCAGAATACCGGAGCCGGTGGCCAAAGAGGGCAAGGTTGCTACTACACTTTGATTGCCATCGGCGCCTACCATCATCACCTGTGCCGTTTCACCTAATTGGGCAGTAATCGGTGTCCCGCTCTGTGGATCGAGAAAGTCGATGGCCGTATCACCGCCGGTGCCGGAGTCAACCACCCACAGGTTGCCATTGCTGTCCACCAACACACCCATCGGTCCGTTCAGACCATCGACGACTACTGTTCCTTGGTCCTGCGCCACGACGGGGAAGAGCGCCAGTGGTCCCAGGCTGAGCATAAATACTACCATAAGGGAGATCAAGAAAAATCTGCGCATGAATTGCTCCTTTGCTATAACGCCAAGTTGTGAGGTGCGAAAAGGCGTCTTGGGCGAAGCGTCAATTGAAATTAAGACAATTTTTATTATACTATAAAGGGAAAGATTTCCGAATCAACAAACATTCAAACGGTGCGTACCACAAATGGGGTGAAGCACCAGCAAGGCCAATTTGTGCTTCTCGTCTGTCGCCCCTAATTTGGGACGCACCTATATTCAAAAAAGAACGCAATGGTAAAGAACGCAACGGTCGTTGCCGAAATCAATTTCTGTACACTAATGATCAATGATGAGTAGACCGCAATGGTGACAGATGTGGGATTAGCCGACTCTGGACTACGCGACTCTGGACTACGCGACCACGCGACTCTGGAGCACGCGACTACCGACAATTTAATCAACAACAATAAGGAGTAGATGAATGGCTCAGATTGCTGCAATTGATATGGATGACACCCTGTTGCGCACCGACGGCACAATTTCACCCCGAACTGTTGGGAGCCTCCAACGTTGGCTGCGTACAGGGCGTCGCCTGGTCATTGCGACCGGTCGTCCGCCCCGCTCCATTGGACGATCCTTACCGGACGAGTTACAACGGATTCCCTGGATCTGTTACAACGGTGCTGAAATTCGTATTGGGGATGAGGTGATTTATCGCAACCTCATTCCGGCCACGGCTGTCAGAGAAATTGTAACGCAGATTCAGACAGAAGCGCCAACCGCGCTGATTGGTGTGGAAATTGATAATGTCCTACACCTAAATCGAGTGGCCAAACGCACCACACCCTACACTGTAACTGACCTGCTGACGTTGGACCAGCCGGCAGCAAAGGTGTTGCTGCTGAGCGAAAGCGGAGAACCGCTTGCACGGCTTGCCTGTGTGCTGCCGGAGTGTACGCGCGCCATGTATTCACTCCGTTACCCCCACGCGATCCAGATCTTGGCCCAGTTTGCCGACAAGGCCGAGGCGTTGACCAACTTGGTGGCCGATTGGGGTGTGACCTTGGCTGATGTCGTGGCCTTGGGCGATGATGTCAATGATGTGGAGATGGTGCGCTTGTGTGGCGTGGGCGTGGCCGTGGCCAATGCTGTCGATGAGGTCAAGGCAGTGGCTGATGAAGTGACCTACTCCAATGACGAAGATGGCGTGGCCGCAACTTTGGAAAAATTGTTGGGTTAAACAGTAACATTTTGTGCATAAATCCGTCTATTCCCTATAGAAACATAAAAGCGGTTGTTACCGCCACAGATAACCGGTGAAATTTACTGTTAGGGAAGCGAGGGGTTAGTTATGCACTTTTTGCGACGAGTTATTTTATATGTAGGCGCGCTGCTCATGACAATGGGGCTTTCGGCTTGTGTCGTGGGGATTACCCCGCCTGACGCATCGGCGCCAAAACCGATTGAGACAGAGGCTGCATTTGTAGCACGGCTCCAGCAAGCCCTGACGCAACAGGATTTTGCACAACTACAGAGCATGATGAGCGACCCATTTGTCATGGGGGGCTGGCGCGCTGAAGGGCGGGAACTGCCGGCAGCGGTTGCCATTGTGCAATTGCGCAATCGCTATTTTAGTGAAGGCCGCTCGCTGACATTCTCGGCTGACCAGGATCTGAGCGCCCTATTGGATGGTGTCGACCCGCTAGCGCTGGTAGAACCCAGCGTTCACGCCGTCCAGGCGCTCTACATTACGGGGTTAGGGCAGAGCCAACAAGATGAGGCGCTGCTGCTCATTGCCCAGGCGCCCGGCCAGGCGCCCACCTGGTCTGCCATATTGGTCGCGGCCGGAGGATTCCAAGCACAGACGGCAATGGCGGAGCAATTCACGATGACAGATCCAACCGCCGTGGATGCAACTGTCGCTGTGACGCCAACCACCCCTACCGCCGCGCTTACACCACTAGTAGCCGACGCAATCACACACACTGCCACCATTACTGACGCTGCAACAATAATTGACCTGATTGCCATCACAGGCTCGGTCGCGATTACACCGGTGCTGGTGAGTGGACCACCCTCTATTCAATTTACCCCAGGCGCCGACACCGCGATTGTGCGTGGGGTTGCGCAACCGCCTGCTACGAATTCTTATCTCTTACATGTTGCTGCCCATCAGGTAGTCACAATCAACCTTGCTTCCCCCGAAGGCGTTGCGAATTTTGTCCTGACGGGGCTAAACGATGGGCAAGCCTATAAAGAACTTGCGGATGAAGCGCACCTTTGGTCAGAACGGTTGCCGCTGGCGCAGGACTATCAGATTGATGTGACAGCGGCCAAGGCGACAGCCTTTGAAATGACGGTTACCATTGCCGATTCAGCCGACGACCCTGTGTCACCAATCGCGGCCGAACAAGTGGCCGCGGGGCAGTGAGCTAGGGAAGCGGTTGGATCAGGCGCTTCAATCCCCTGCAACATGACCGGCGTCTCCTGAGATGCCGGTCATGTTAGAATACTATATTTTTTTGAGAGCACTGGTTGACTGACAAATCTTATTTTACCGCGAAGATCGCAAAGAAACGCGAAGAATCTACTCGAGCGCCCTTTGCGGTAGAAAAATTAAATGTGTCAGTCAATCAGTTGAAAGCGTTTAAGCCACAAAATTTCCTGCTAATTTCTTTCCGCCTCACTCAATCCCAATCGAAAACATACTTTCCAGATCATGCTTGGAGTAGGCGCGGAAGGCAATCAACGTCTCTGTATTTTCGATGCCTTCCAGGGCCAGCATTTTGTTAGTGACCAGATCGGCCATCTGCTCATTGTTCTTCACCCGAATGATCGCCACCAGATCATAACGTCCGCCTACAGAATAGACCTCGGCCACGCCATCCAGATCCACCAACTTCTGTGCCATGTCGCTAATATGCTGGCGAGCTACTTTGATCAACACAATTGCGGTCACCATATGCTGCCTCCTTAATTTGGGTGATTAGTTGATTGGGTGACTGGATGATTAATGATTGGGTGATTGGTCAACTGTATCCCGCATGCTACTTTCCACTCTTATCCAATTACCAATCACCCAATCTCATCATCCAATCTCAATCGCCAATTCTTATCAATTTCCCCAAGCATATCATTAGCCGAACAATTCAACAACTTCACTGTTGACCATAGAAGTTCACTTGCACCACGTTACAGGCGCCCCCTTCACCGTCGGTCGTAAAGGCGGCTAGGGTGGAGATCCGCTGCTGATTGTTGTCAACCAGCCAGGCATACCAATCTCCCTGCCGCGCAACCCCAACGCTGATAATATGTGCGTAGAAGCCTGGGCGTCCATTGCCGCTCGTTGTTGGCTGTGTCGCCCACGGCCCATCGGGGGCATAGCTAAAGACGATGCGCTGACCATCGATTAACTGACCGTTCATATAGGTGTAGCCTTCAAAGCGGCTGCCTCGATCATCCGGTGTGCAGCCGACTATGACGGCGCTATAGGGATAGGCGCTCTGCGGTGTAGATATGGGTGTAGATAAGGCGGGGGTGGCTGAAGGCGTGGCAGTTGGAAGTGCTGTTGCGGTGGGCGTGGCGGTCGGGGTTGGTGTCGAAGCGGGCGGCTGGGTCACCGTCGGCGCGGGCGTCATGGCTGGTGTGAGGGGCGGTGTGACACTGGGTGTTGCGCTGGGCGCTAAGGTTAGCGTTATCCACGGCGTCAGGGTCGGTGTCAGCGTGGCTGTCAGCCCTGGCGTGACACTGATAGTGGCCGTTGCGGTGGGCCCAGCGTTGCCGCTTACCCCTGCGATGCTCCACTGCCAGACAAAGCCATAGCTGGTATGGTAGCCGAGCGTCGGTTCATCGATCTCGCCCAGGCCCAACCCTTCAACGCGGTCGGCTGGCGCCTCGCTCACAGGTTGGATCGCATAGGCGGGCGCAATCGAATACATGGGAAAGTTGGCGGCGTAGGTTTCGTTTGGCTTTGCTTCAGTGACAATCTGTGCCGTGCCATCGCTCCACGTGATTTCCAGCGCAACACCCGTTTGGCGTTGACCATCACTATCCAGCGTATCGACCAAAATATGGTGGCGCCCTTCTGCTTCTGCGACGTTAAACCAGCGTCCTTCTACCAATCGCCAATAAGCTGTGCCCGGTGTCACTTGGGCGGGCGACAAGATGGCGCCACGCAGGTCAAGCCGCGGATCCCAGTCAATGGTTTGCGGTTCAGTTTCTGTGGATGTCGCAACCGGTTCGGCATGGATGAGCGGTAGATAGATGGCGAAGGCGGGGGTAGGGGGCGCCTCGTCTGCGGTGGCTTTAGGCTGGTCCGTTGCCTGCGCGCTGACCTGCGCCCAGAAGATTTGTGAAATCAGGAAGTGCAAAAGTGTACCGAGGATAAGGCTGAGAAAGATGATGAGCGTATAGTGCAGTTGCAATCCCTGATGTGGCCGATGTGAATCCATACGATGCTCCTTTGTAAGGCGTCAAGGCGACGAATTTGAGAAGATTCGCAACGCTCATAGGGGCGAAGTGGCGAGATCTCTACCAATCCTACTGAGAAAGGAAGCGATTTTGCCCGCAGCACACGATGAGCCAATCCGAAAAATCTTAATTCTGTTATGGAAAACATTGTTTTGATTAACGCTCATATGGGCGCAGAGGTGAAATCGCAGCGAATACTAGAGAAATTGAGCGATTTCACCCGAAGAACCTATATGAGCCTTGATTGTAACTACTCAGCCCGCTCCTAGCCGGTCCGTGACCGGCGCCAGTCACGGACTGGCTAAGAGCGGGTAGGCTGAGTAGTTACCCTTGATTAAAGGTTGATTTACATAAATAGACGTTGTACCTTTCGTAAAAGATACGTATGACTGATGAAAATGTAAGTATATTGACGTAGCCGTCTTGGGTAACCGTCAATTGGTGTAAGAGAAACGCGCCAAATAGGGTATTGACTTTTAACTAGCGGTATTTGAGAATGGGGCGTGTTGCGTGTTGCGTAGGCGCGCCCCAGAGGCTTCCGCCTGTTGCGTGTAGATGAGCCAAACCGAAGGATGGTTGAACTGACCCAGCATCCTGGGCAGGCCACGCAAAACGCAACATGCAATGTCTATCAACAATTCTGGGAACGGCCATCGGGAGATTGAGTTATGATGCGGATTAAGCGAATTCGGATTTTTTCGGCAGCCAAGGTTGTGGGCTTTCTCTATGCGATTGCCGGCTTGGTCTTTGGCGAGGTTACTGCCTTTCTTTCCTCGCAATTGCAATTGAATATGCCTAGGCTGAGTGATGAACTCTTTGGCTACCCTATGCACTCGGTGTTGGGGCTGGCCAGCCTGATCGTCATTCCTCTGCTCTATGGTTTAATCGGCTTGATTAGCGGCGCGTTATTTGCTATCATCTATAATCTCGCGGCCGGCTGGTTTGGCGGCATCGAGATTGAATATCAATAACGTCAACAGCGCATGATCGTCAGGTCCTTTGCTTCGCTTATAGTTTCCCGGAAAAGTTTCGTACTGGGCTCCCTTTAGGAACCTCCGGTGTACGGATGGGACAAAACTTTTCTGGAGATCTATACAAGCGCCACGATTACACGCTGTTGTAAACAGGGGCTGAGCAAGAGGAGATGATCATGATGCACCAGGAACAGCGGCAACGCACCCACGATCTGCTCAAGGCCAAGCAGATCCGGCGCGCACTCTTTACCAACATCAACAGTGTCAAATGGCTCACCGGCTTTGCGCCGGCTGTGCAATTGGGGGCGAACTTCTTTCTGGGAGGACCACCGCTGGTTTGGTATGAAGATGGCCATTATACATTGGTGGTATTGGATGGTCTGGCCGGCGCCGCGGCGCATCTGCGCAACGCAACCGACTGTGATGTCATTACCTATCCGGGCTATACCATTGCCCAACCCATTGCCGGTGGCGATCGCCTGGCTGATGTCGTGGGACCGCTCTTTGCCGAATCGCAAGCCCGCGGCGTGGTCGGTATAGAGGTGCAGGACACAACGTTGCTGCTCAACCAATTGCTGGAAAATTCGCTGCCGACACGGGCGACCCTTACCCCGCTCGATGGCTGGCTTATCCCGCTACGCATGGTCAAAAGCGCCGAAGAGGTGCAGAAATTACGCGATAACTTTGCCCTAACCGATGTTGGCCATGCCGCGGCCCGGCAAGCGGTCCAGGTGGGGAAGCGCGAGATCGATGTCTGGACCGAGATCCATGCTGCCGTTCAACAGGAGAATGGCGGCCGCGTCCCGTTGGGCAACGACTGTGTCGTCGGCTACCGTGAAAATAACATTGGTGGCTGGCCGGAGATCTTGGAAATTCGTCCCCATGACAATGTCATTGTTGACCTCAGCACGATCTTACACGGCTATTGGAGTGACAGTTGCGCCACCTACTACGCCGGCGAACCGACCGCAGAGCAGGTGAAGCTCCACCAAACCTGTGAAGCGGCGCTTGCCTATGGGATTTCATTGGTGCGACCTGGTGCGGTGGCTAAAGAGATCGACCAGAAGTTGCGCGCCTTTATGCAAGATGCGGGTTATGCCGTCTATCCCCACCATACCGGACATGGCGTTGGCGTCACCGGCCATGAAGAGCCACGGATTGTGCCCTATAATGAGACGGTTTTGGAGGCTGGCATGGTCATTATGTTGGAACCGGGCGCTTATTTCCCTGGTCGCTTTGGCGCGCGATTGGAGGATGCGATGTTGGTCACCCCAACCGGGGCCGAAGTGTTGACCAAACACAATAAGGCGCTACCGTAAGTACTTGTAGCCTGGATTGTGATAAATTTCATTTGAATTCCTCGATTGCTTGCGTCTTCGTCCATTTTGCTATATAGTAACCTATGGCTGTCAGTTAACTGACAGCTACTGTTACTTTACCATTCAAAATAAAACTGCACCGCAGCAATTGTTGCATATAGACGCTTGGTCGCCAGCGATGAGCGAGTAAAGTGTGTTTCAGGAGAAAGAAAACTCTTTGCCGATCGGCTTCTCCCTGTAACTTTGCGGCTGTGTAAAAAACTAAACACCGGATCAATGATAGGATTTTCATCATGGGAGAAAGACGTTCTACCTTGGAAGCTCTGGGCGCGCTGCTCGGGCTTGTACTTGCGCTGGTTGTGCTCTATTGGGCAGTCGGTTATTTTCGCAGCGGTACAACAGAGTATGATGTGCTGGCTAAAGAGGCTGGCCGTCCCGTAACACTAGCTGAAAGTCTGGGGGGGCCGGAAGGCATTGCGGCTGGCGCAACTGTTTCCGGCACAGAGACAGTCAGTGGCACACAGGTTATGACAGAAAGCGTTGCGGTGACAACGACAGCCACCGTGACAACGACAGCCGCCGTGACGACAACCGGTGAAGTTACAACCACGGCTGCGCTCTCTGAAACCGCTTCAATCTCAGCGACGGCGCCGGTAACCGATAATGTCGCGTTGGAAAGTACAACCCCGGTGACGGTGACTGAACCGGTCTCTGTCACCGGTGAAGTTACCACAACAACCGAAATCACTGCAACGTCGGTAGTGACACCAAGCGCAGTGAGTGCATCAACCGCGGTGACGACAACCGGTGCGGTCACGACGACGACTGCTGTAACCGCCACCACAACGGCTACCCAGACCAGCGCCGCTGAACCGGTCGGCGCCTCGGCTGAAGCGCCGGCTGACGTAGCCGCGATCTTCACCAAAGCGGGTTGTATTGGCTGTCATGTAATTCCGGGTGTGCCCAATGCCGTAGGTGTGGTCGGTCCTAATCTGTCGAACATTGGTGTTGACGGGGCCACCCGGATTGAGGGCTTGACCAGTGCCGAGTATATTCGCCAGTCGATCTTAGAGCCCAACGCTTTTATTGCCCCAGAATGTCCCAGTGGGCCTTGTCTGCCCAATTTGATGGTGCAAAATTTGGGTGAAATCTTGACGCCGGAAGAGATCGATGCTGTTGTTGCGTACCTTTCCACGTTGGGCACAGGTCAATAGTACATTGCGGCGGAAGTAAGCCAGCAGTTCAGTGGGACAGTAAAACAGTAACTGACCGACTTTCTCACCGGGTTACTGTCCTACTGCATTCACTAGTGGTTTATTTATACAGTCATGTGGTAGGTATTGGTTATAGAGAGCCATTTGTAGACTACCTGTCCACCTGGCTAGGTGAGAACCTGGCCATCCTAGCAGGCATTATCCTCCCCCCCTGTCAGAAGCATTTTTAGCTTTGATCAAGTATCGTAGACACGATGATTTGGCACAAGGCCAGTAATAACATCGTTGTGTGTAGGGAGCAGGTTAGAAGTTTGTATGGGTGTTGCCAGTAAGTATGAGAAGCGCAGCTTAGCTTTTCCCGGTTTTGCACTTCCCTCACTTTGGTATATTGTAGCGGCTGTGCTCTTCTTGGCCGTCCTGGCTTTTGCCATCTTCCAACCCCTGCAGGTATTGCCGCGCATGGGGTTGGGACCTGGTTTTGCGTTAACTGATCAGGGCAATCAACGGCTGACGAACGAGGATCTGCGCGGGCATATTGTGCTCTATAACTTTACCTACACCGGCTGTAGCGCCCCCTGTCCCCAGACGACCGCTGTCCTGCGCACCATCCAAGACCAGTTGCCGGCCATGGCTACGCAAGGGCTGCCCATCGATCTGGTGACAATCTCCTTCGACCCGACAGTGGACACCCCGGATCAGTTAGCGACTTATGCGGCGCAGAACAACGCCGATCTAACCAACTGGCACTTTGTCAGCGGCGATCCGACTGTGCTGAAGTTTGTCATTGGGGGCGGCTTTGGTGTCTACTACCAAGCCAATGCAGATGCAGGCGCGGTGCAACGCTATACTTTTGACCCGACTTTTGTGCTGGTGGATGGTGCGGGGTTGGTGCGCGCCAAATATCGGACTGCGACGCCGGAACTGGCTAAAGTGCAGCGCGACATCGAGATGGTGGCTAAGGAGGCAATTCAAAGCACTGGCGCCGCCAAGCTGGCCTATGAAGCAGCCCACCTTTTCCTCTGTTATCCTAAATGAAGGTGTATCCTAATAGGGGAAACAGACGGGATACTCTCGCACAATTGTGCATATGTACGTTCGTAAGCAAAGGGGGATGAATATTTCTAGCTCACCTGGAACGCTGAATGAGGGGACGGCCCCAGAAACGCCGCACACTGCAACTGTGTTGCCAAGACGTTTTTTCGGCATTGTCCTGGCTGTGTTGCTGCTCGCTGTGCTGTTCAATTTCTTGCTACAGCGTTTGCGCCCCCACGAGTTCTATGGCACGCGTTTACAGGCGACAACGCCAGTCAGTGATTTTCAACTGGATACTTCGGCGGGCCACCTAATGCATCTGACAGACTTTCGTGGCAAATATGTACTGCTCTATTTTGGCTATACCTTCTGCCCTGATGCCTGTCCGCTGACATTGAATGACCTGGCGGATATGATGACTGCTTTGGGCGACAAAGCGGCCAATGTCCAAGTAATTTTTGTTTCGATTGACCCCGAACGGGATAGTGTGGAACAGCTTGTCAGCTATTTACCCCATTTTAACCCAACCTTTTTGGGCATGACCGGCGACCCGGATATAATTCGCGGTGCGGCGACCCAATTTGGAATTTTCTATGAAAAACGGGGTGAAACTGTAGGCTATACCATGGACCACACCAGCACGGTGGCGGTCATTGATCCGGATGGCTATCTTGCCCTGCTCTTTCCTTTTGGAACCTCAGGTGAACAAATGGCCAGTGATTTAACTTATCTAGGCGTAGCGCGTTGATAAAAAATTGGCTCATATAGGTATGTGGCTCGCCGCCCATATGAGCAAAAATTTTAATTGGTGATTGGTTGATTGGTAATTCCGTGCTTTGACTGGTCGGGGCTGCCCCCTAATCTAATCACCAATCACCTAATCACCAATTACCCAATTCATCGTATTAGAGAGGAGTTTTTTGTGAAAGAACCGCAAGCGCCGCTTGGCACCATTGCACTATTAGCCTTTTTCCTTTTAATCACCCTTGCCCTTTGGGCGAATGCTTTCTTTGTCATGCTCTCTAGAGGAGTGACCCAATGAGCGAACATCCAATCAGCGATCATTCAATAAGCGATCATGCCGCGGCTGAACATGCACCTACTGGACATGGGGCAGAGGAGCAGGTCGAACAAGGCGAAATCTTGCATGTGGATCGCTATGAAGCCGCGTGGATTCGTATTAGTCTGATCGTGACCGTCATTTTTGCCTTAGCTGTTGGCATTTCTGGCTTTGCCTGGGGCATCCAGTTGCCTGGTTACTACCAGCGCATTGATCCAAAGACGTTAAATGACCCTGGTAGTCCCTTTGCCCAGCCCGGCTTGCGTGAACTTGCCCCTGGCAAATACGAAGCCTATATGACCGCACAGGTCTGGAGCTTTACCCCAAGCGAAATCCGGATTCCAGTTGGGTCGGAAGTAACGTTCTACGTAACCGCGCGCGACGTGCAACATGGCTTCAAAATTGCTGAAACCAACATTAATATGATGGTCTTGCCCGGACAGGTTTCCACGTTGACCGCCCATTTCAAAAAAGCAGGCACTTACACTTTGCTCTGCCATGAGTACTGTGGCGCCGGCGGACCGACCATTGGTCATCACACCATGTTTGCCCAAATCATTGTTGAAGATCCTGCCGAAGTCGCGGCAAAGTAAATTACCCAAGGAGAACGTTATGTCTGTACAGGCAATGCCCGCGCTGGGCGTGGAGACGGCTGCCGTTACGCCGGTGCCGTTGACTGAAAAAGATTTGAAGGTTGTCGATAACCTCACCGGCTGGAATATTGGCATCGGCATTGGCGCGTTAACCCTTGGCCTATTTTTGGGCGTGCTGCAAGGGCTGGAACATGCTGGTTTTGATTTTTATTCGCACCTGCAGCCGGTGATTAAAAGTTACTATCAGGGGTTGTCGATTCACGGTGTCCTAAATGCTTTGGTCTGGACCACCTTCTTTATCTGCGGCTTTTTTACCTTTTCCACTGTGCGCAGTCTAAATCGTCCTTTGCGCTATCCGTGGGTGAATCGGCTGGGGCTGATTTTGATGGTCGTTGGCCTTCTGATTGCGGCTTATCCGCTGCTCTCTAATATGGCCACGGTGCTTTACACCTTCTATCCACCGCTTATGGCGCACTGGACTTACTATTTGGGGCTGACACTAGTGGTGGTCGGCTCGTGGGTGGTGGGCTATGGCCTCTACTTTACCTATGGCGCTTGGCGCCGGGAACATCCAGGCGTGCGCACCCCTTTCATTGCACTGGCGGCAATTATCACAATGGTGATCTGGCAGCTTTGCACCCTGGGGGTTGCGGCTGAGATTCTCTTCATGTTGCTGCCCTGGTCTTTGGGGTTGATTGGTGGCGTAGACCCGCTGTTGGGGCGCACTCTCTTCTGGTTCTTTGGTCACCCGTTGGTCTACTTCTGGCTCTTGCCTGCCTATGTCTCCTGGTATGCCATGTTGCCGAAGCAGACCGGCGGGAAGATGTTTAGCGAACCGCTGGCGCGCTTGGTCTTCTGGCTTTTCCTGCTTTTCTCAACGCCCGTCGGCTTCCACCATCAATATACCGATCCTGGAATTCCCGTTGGCTGGAAGTTCCTGCACACCATCCTCACCTATGGCGTGGGCTTTCCGAGTCTATTGACCGCATTTACTGTGGTCGCTTCGTTGGAATTAGGGGCCCGGGCGCGTGGCGGCAAGGGCTGGCTGCGCTGGATCTTTAAGCTAAACTGGGGTGACGCCTCCTATACGGCTCAAAATCTGGCTATGATCCTCTTTGTCTTTGGCGGTATCGGTGGTCTGATTAATGCTTCCTATAATATGAATCTGGCGGTCCACAACACTACCTGGATCCCTGGTCATTTCCACCTAACGGTCGGCTCTGCCACAACCCTGACCTTCTTTGGCATCTGTTATTGGCTCGTGCCCAAATTGACCGGGCGCAAGCTACTCTCGAATGGGTTGGCATTGGCACAGGCGTGGACCTGGTTCTTTGGTATGCTCTTTATGGACAACGCCTATCACACGTTGGGGCTCTATTTCAGCGCCCCGCGCCGCACCATGTTGGGCGCCACGCCCTATGCATCGCCGGAGTGGAATCCGATGTTGATGGAGTCGCTGCTAGGTGTTACGCTGCTCTTTATCAGCGCGACCTGTTTCTTCCTGGTCATCTTTGGCACCGCGCTCAACCCACGCAAACTCGACAAGCCCATTGAGATGCCGGTGGCCGAGCCGCTTGATCCCACCCCAGCGCCGGCGTGGCTGGACACCTGGTGGCCGTGGCTCAATGGTGCCATTGCCCTGATTATTCTCTCCTACGGGCCTATGCTCTACCAACTGATCCGCGATGCGCAGTTAATCATTCCTGGGGTTCAACCCTGGCCGCGCTAGTATAGTGAGCAGCGCCATATAACTTGGTAGGTCATAACAAAATAATCAAGACCTATACCTGACTTTTACCAAAGAGGCTACAGAGAATTATTCTCTGTAGCCTCTTTGGGTTTTTGAGTACGGCCCTTGCGGAATCTACGAGGTTAAAACTGGCCTCTGCGCCTACTTGTCGGCTGGATTATCTGCCAGAATAGCATTCACCTGCGCCACGGTGAGCCCAGTCACATTGGCAATGGTGGCACTGTCAAAATATGAACAAAACACCAGCGATTAGAAACCCGTCCCTGCGGTTACGCGGATCGAAAGCAGGCTCAAGACCAACATAATAATAAAAAGATAGGTTAAGGCGAGCGAGAGGCCACGGAACAAACGCGGGTGACCGTAAAAGAGATTCATATAAATGCTCCTTTCAAACTTCGACAGAATAAGCTGCTTCTGGTACAGTGGGAGGACAAAAAGCTTTTCTGGATAAGTACACCTGTTGACTGCTTCTATCCTACGCTGTCAATGCTTTACGGGAACCGGTCATTTGATGGAAACAGCCTCTGTCATAGTGTGTTTTATCCGCTTAATCTTACAGTTTATTCAGAAATCGTCGTGTATGTTGATTGCCTTGACATGAGTGGGGAGATGTATTGCTGTGATCCATTCCAAACCTTTTATCAAGCGCATTGCGCTCAGTACCGGTGGTGGTGATGCGCCGGGGCTTAATGCTGTGATCCGCGCTGCGGTGTTGGCGGCGCTCAACCGTGGCTGGGAATGTTATGGCATCCGTGATGGTTATAATGGCTTAATGATGCCCGAAAACTATGATGGCCGGGGTGTCTTTCCCCTAAGCCGCGAACGGGTGCGTGGTATTACCCATCTAGGTGGGACGATCCTAGGCACCACCAACCGTGGCAACCCGCTCCATTTTCCCATGACAGGGGCAGATGGTGTGATCACCGAAGTAGATCGCTCGGATGAGTTGGTGGAGCGGCTGCATAAGCAGAAAATCGATGCGCTGATTGCCATCGGCGGCGATGGCTCCTTGGGCATTGCGAATGTGCTGGCGCATAAAGGGGTGCGTATTGTGGGGGTGCCCAAGACGATTGACAACGACTTAGATCGCACAGTGGCCACCTTTGGTTTTGACACCGCGGTCGCCTTTGCCACCGAATGTCTGGATCGCCTCCATACCACCGCCGAATCCCATGGACGTGTTTTGGTGGTCGAGGTAATGGGCCGCTACGCGGGCTGGATTGCCCTACATGCTGGTGTGGCCGGCACAGCAGACGCCATTCTCCTCCCCGAAATCCCTTATAACTTGCAAAGCGTTGTCGAAAAAATCGAAAGACGTGAGGCCGAAGACCGCCACTTTAGCATTGTGGTGGTGGCCGAGGGCGCCAAACCGCGCGACGGTAGCCTTTCTGTGCTTGAGCGGGAAATGGGTCGTGAACAGCGGCTGGGTGGTGTAGGCGAGAAAGTCGCGGCCGAACTGCGCGCCCTGACCGGTAAAGAGACCCGTGCTGTGGTCTTGGGGCATCTGCTGCGTGGTGGCACGCCTACTGCCACCGACCGCCTCATCTCCTTGCGCTTTGGCGCCGCCGCCGTGCGTGCACTAGCCGAAGGCGTCTCCGGCATGATGGTGGCCCTCGATCCGCCTAATGTCAACTACGTTCCGCTGGCTGAAGCGACGCGCCGGATGAAGGTTGTCCCCTTGGAGTGTGATACCATGCAAACGGCCCGCGATCTTGGCATCTGCTTTGGCGATTGAATCGATCACTACGATAATAGGATGATCCAGTCTTGACTATTCGACAATCCGATCCTGTTCGTCTGGCTCAGCATGGGGGATCTGTGCCAAGGCGGCTTCAAATTTCTCACGACTAGAATGGCGCCCGCGTTGGCGGATGTATTCCTGAGTAGCTAAAGCAGAGATCTTTTCGGCAACAGCCACGGCAATAAATTGGTTAAGGGAGATCCCATCCTGCTTGGCCAACTCTTTTGCGCCACGGTGCAGAGATTCCGGCAGACGTAAACTTAAGGTTGTCATCCTATCTCTCCGATTTTCTTTAGAAATTCACCAGGCGTTACCACTTCTAGGGCAAATTGCTCGCTGCCGGTGAAATCACGTCGATTAAATGTCACAATATATTGACAGGCTGCCTTCACGGCTACTTCCAAAACCATATCATCATCAGGATCGCGTAGAAAGGAACGCCAGAGAAAGAAAATTTCGTGCACTTCCGCTACATTACACAGATAGTCAAGCACATCATCTACAACGGTTTGTGATACGCGTAAATGGGGCAATTCGCGCTTAAGCACCTCTTCGTATTCCATCAAAAGTGGTACGGAGAGGTGCACAGAAAACTTGCTCTTTCCCAGCAGTTCTATTAACCGAAACGCGTAGCCATCGCGTGAACGCAAGGCAGAAACAAAAACGTTTTTGTCAATTACAATTCTTGGCAGCCCCATAAGTAGTGTTATATATGCAACCAAAAATCTCGTCAAATTGATTTTAGGAGTTCGATATCCGCATTTCTGGCGAAATTTACCACCCCTTTCCTGGCTACCTGGCCAGGATCAGAACTCTCCACCCTGTCAGTGTACCTGCCCACCACCTGCATGATTCATTTTGTCGCCCTTACTGCGTACAATGGGTTCAGCATTTAAACGATGAACGCAATATCTATTCAGGCTCCGACTTCCCGCAAAGCGGCTGAATAGTAACGAACGCAAAGCTGAGGAGGCAAGCATGACAACGTTAGTTGTGGATCGACCGACGACCAATGGCGCGGTTGCCGACGGCGCGTCCGAGCAACGCTGGGTCTATCTATTCAATGAATTAGACATCTTAGATGCAACCGTAAAACCTAAAAGCTGGGACGATGTACGGGGCCTTTTGGGGGGCAAAGGCGCCAATCTGGCCGAGATGACACGCCTGGGCATCCCCGTCCCGCCTGGCTTCACAGTAACCACGGCCGCCTGTAACGCCTATTTGGACCATGACCATCAATTCCCGCCTGCCATGTGGGAGCAGGAAGTGGCAGCCATGCACGCGCTGGAAAAACAGACCGGCAAATCTTTTGGCGACGCGGAAAACCCACTCTTGGTCTCCTGTCGCTCCGGCGCCAAGTTCTCTATGCCCGGCATGATGGATACGGTGCTCAACATTGGTCTGACCGATGAGACAGCGCGCACCATGGCCGATCTCACGGGCAATCCCCGCTTTGTCTATGACTCCTACCGCCGGTTGGTGCAGATGTTTGGATCGGTGGTCATGGGGGTGCCGGATGAGCCCTTTGAGCGAGTGATTGAAGAGGTGAAGAAGGCGCGTGGCGTGCGTCTGGATGTGGATCTTACCGCCGCCGATTGGCAGAGCATCACCGAGCGCTTTAAGGGGCTGATCATTGCCTACACTGGCGCTGAATTCCCGCAAGATCCCTATAAGCAATTGGAGATGGCAACCCGCGCCGTCTTTAATAGCTGGTTTGGCAAGCGCGCGGTCGATTACCGCAACGCCACCGGCATTCGTCACGACCTGGGCACCGCCGTCAATATCCAGACGGTGGTCTTTGGCAATATGGGCGAACAGAGCGGCACCGGCGTCGCCTTTACCCGCAACCCAGTCAGCGGCGCTAAAGAACTCTACGGTGACTATCTGATCAACGCGCAAGGGGAAGATGTGGTCGCCGGTATCCGCAACACCTCGCCGATTAGCCAATTGCAGATCGAAATGCCCGCAGTCTATGCCCAATTCCTTGAGATCTGCGACAAGTTGGAAAATCACTTCCGTGAGATGCAGGATGTCGAATTTACGATTGAACAGGGCCAACTCTGGATGTTGCAGACCCGTGACGGCAAACGGACGGCGCGCGCCCAGATTAAAATCGCCGTTGACATGGCCAACGAAAGACTGATTGACAAGGCCACTGCGCTCATGCGCGTCAAGCCGGCCCAAGTAGACATGTTATTGCACCCCCAATTTAGTGGCAAAACCAAAGAAGCTGCGCGCACCGCCGGCAACATGCTGGTGGAAAAGGCGGTCAATGCTAGCCCTGGCGCCGCGGTCGGTGTGGCCGTTTTTGATGCCGACACCGCCGAGAAGTGGGCCAAAGAGGGCAAGGCGGTCATTATGGTGCGGCCCGAGACCAAGCCTGATGACGTCCACGGTATGATTGCGGCCAAGGGCATTCTCACCAGCCGCGGTGGCGCCACCAGCCATGCCGCCGTGGTCGCCCGCCAATTTGGTAAGCCGGCCGTCTGTGGCGCCGAAGAACTACATATCAGTGTCGAGCAGCGCCTCTTTACGGTGCAACGTGAGGATCGCTTGATTGAAGTCCAAGAAGGAGACTGGATCAGCATTGATGGCGGTGCGGCTGAAGTCTATTTGGGCAAATTGGAGACGCAGGAGCCGGACTTTGCCCGTGAAATTGAACTGAACACCTTGCTCACCTGGGCCGACGAAGTGCGCAAACTGGGCGTATGGGCCAACGCTGACTATCCCAAAGATGCTGAGCGCGCCCGCCGTTACGGGGCCGAGGGCATTGGCCTCTGCCGCACAGAGCATATGTTCTTTGAAGAAGAGCGCCTGCCGATTGTGCAGGAGATGATCATGGCGCGCAGCAAGGCGCGACGGGTCAATGCGCTGGAAAAGTTGCTACCCATGCAACGCAGCGATTTCGAGGGCCTCTTCCGCGCTATGGCCGGCCAGCCCGTGATCATTCGTCTGCTCGACCCGCCGTTGCACGAGTTCTTGCCCTCCTATGAAGAACTGGTACAGAATCTGGCCGATCTCAAAGTGCAGTTGCAACACTTCCATACCCTGAGCGAAATCGACCTGGCCCTGGCCGAGGTGCGCCAGAAGGAGGATGTGCTGGAGCGGGTGACGGCGCTGCGTGAGGCAAACCCCATGCTTGGTCTGCGCGGTGATCGCCTGGGCGTGGTCATGCCGGAAATTACCGAGATGCAGGTGCGCGCCATTCTGGAAGCGGCCGTCAATGTTAAACGGGCGGGTATCGATGTCCATCCCGAAATTATGGTGCCGCTGGCCGGCCATGTCAACGAGCTAAAGTTTATGAAGGAACTGGTGCAAACGGTGGCCAAAGCGGTCTTTAAGGAAGCTGGGACCGAGGTAGCCTATAAATTTGGCACCATGATCGAAGTGCCGCGCGCCGCCCTCACTGCCGACGAACTGGCGACGGAGGCTGAGTTCTTTAGCTACGGCACCAACGACTTGACCCAGACCACCTTTGGCATTAGCCGGGACGACGCCGAGGCCAAGTTCTTGATTCAGTACGTAGAGCAGGGCATCCTGCCCAGCAATCCCTTCCAGCAACTGGACCGCAATGGCGTGGGCAAGCTGATCAACATGAGCGTTAAGTCTGGGCGTGCGACTCGCCCCGAACTGCACGTGGGCATCTGTGGCGAACATGGTGGCGACCCCAATAGCATTGAGTTCTGTCACCTGGCCGGCCTGAACTATGTCAGTTGCAGCCCCTTTCGCGTGCCCATTGCCCGCCTGGCCGCGGCCCAAGCCGCGTTGAATCACAATGGGAATGGGTAATGGAGAACGGAGAATAATTAATGTTTAATGGCCGTCGTGCTGAAACGGGATAACACGAGTTTTTGATTATTCGTAGACATACGACCGTCAACACAAACCCGGAATCTTTGAAGATTCCGGGTTTGTGTTGACTTTCCAACGAGCCCGCTCAAGACTCTGCCTTGCCAACAGCCAGCAGCCAACAGCCAACAGCCTTGCACTATCCCTCCCGCTGTTGCTGTTGCCAGGCCACGACGGCGCGGTAGGGTACGTTGCCGCCGAAGATGTCGAGCGCGCTGCCGATGGTGAGATCGACGCGGCCCTGGCCGATTTGCTTCACATCATCCAAATCAGCCAGGGTGCGGGCGCCCCCAGCATAGGTCACCGGCAAGGGGGAATGCTCACCCAGTAAGGCTACCAACTCCTGTTCAATGCCCAACCGCTTGCCTTCGACATCAACGCCGTGGACCAGAAACTCGGCGCAATAGCCGGCCAGCCAGGCCAGTGTATCGCGGTTGACCTGCACCTCGGTAAAGCGCTGCCAGCGGTCGGTGACTACCCAATAGGCGCCATTTTGGCGGCGACAACTGAGGTCCAGCACCAGCCGATCCTTGCCCACGGTGGCGACCAGCTCCTCCAACCGCGCCAGATCGATCTGCCCCTGCTGAAAGACATAGGAAGTGACAATCACATGGCTGGCGCCGGCCTCCAAATAGTCGCCGGCATTAGCGGGCGTAATGCCGCCCCCCATCTGCATCCCCCCAGGAAAAGCGGCCAACGCCGCCAGCGCCGCCGCGCGATTGCCCTGGCCCAAGGCAATGACATGGCCGCCGCTGAGCCCATCGGCTTGATAGAGGCGCGCATACTCGGCCGGATCGCGGTCGCTTTCAAAGTTGGTAATCGTCTGCTGCTGGTCATTATCGCGCAGCGAACCACCCACAATCTGGACCACACGGCCATCTTTTAAGTCAATACAAGGTCGAAATCGCATCATATGCTGAGTATAGCACGGGAGGTTCGCACCAACCAAAGCGCATTCTATGTCGTGCGTGGCCTTGGTCACCTGACCGTCCGACCAGGGCAAGATCTCACCGGCAGGCTAGGGCAATGGTCAGGAAAAGTGTGTAATATTATAGTGAGTGAATCTGTTGCTGTTTATACTGACTGGGCCATCGAGTACGATTGTTTTTACTCAGGTAAATTTATCCCAGTAAAAGTGTACTGTACTGTCAAAAAAATAATGATGGATGCTGTAGGGGCATCCGCTTGCCGGTGCCCGAGGGCGACCGCAAGGGTACGCCCCCTACAACCTATCATTACTTATTTGACAGTACAGTACATAGGCGGAACCGAAAAATAAATGCGCCAGTTGAAGGAAGCGAGCTGCCGGGGACGGTCCCCATCTACGCTGGATTCACAAAGTGCTACTGACCCCTCCCCGGCAGCTCGGTGGCGTACGTATTTCTTCGGAATGGCCCTAGGTAAAAGTGTACTGAGGTGTTGCTGCGGAGTATAGTTCTGCCGCTCATATAGGCGACGAGGTGAGATGATTTAAATGTTCAGCGTGAATTAGGAGCATTTTATCCGGAGACCTATAGGAGCCATTTCTGAATAGGAGCAAAACTGATGTCAACCGAAAAAGTGTGGACCGAAGAGTTTAAGGTTGCTGGCGATAAGCTGCTTGGCACCATCAAAGATCTGTTGCACGAAGGCAATATCCGGCGCGTCATGATCAAGAATGAGGAGGGCAAAACACTCATCGATATTCCGCTTACCCTGGGTGTTGTGGGCGCGCTGTTGGCCCCACAATTGGCCGCCATTGGCGCCATCGCGGCGCTCATCACCCATGGCACGATTGTGGTCGAGAAGGTAGAGCAATAGCCCATAGTCTTAGCTGCTCAAGCAGGATTAAACAGTTTGTCACGCTGTATTATAATCGATGCTTGTGCAAACGCTGACTGGGCTGTCCAGAGTCATAATGCTTCATGGCTTTACACAGCTCAGTCACTTTATTCTTCGCGGTCAAAGTGTAGCACCCCTTGTTGGCACATTCCCTCACCCGCTTCGCTATCGGTGTGGAGATGAATAGTGACCGAGATGCGCTGATCCTGTTCATCTACAATCCAAAAGTACCACTCACCGGCGCGCGGACCGCCCGTCCCCAAAATATGGGAGAAAAAGCCGTCAGGCCAGTTCGGGTAACCCTCATGGGGTCCTGAAGCGATTTGGGCCACAATGGGGCCATCTTCAGCGTAGCTAAAGGCTACCAGCGCGCCGTTAAAAGGAACACCGCCCTTGGCTACCGTGCCATTGACATAGGTAATGCCGGCGTTGGGGTCACAACGCTCGACCGCACCCACATTAAATTCGTAGCTTGGTGTGGCCGCCGGCTCAACAGAAATAACCGGCAGAAAGATCTGCGTAGCGGGCGCTGGAATGGTCTGCGCCGTCGCTTGCTTGCCGCCATCATCGGCCAGATACGTGCTAATGACCAGCAAGAGCAAAATGCCGATTCCCAAGATGAGGCGCATAGATAGAGATTGATGCTCCGGTAATTGCTGGTGCATATCTTGTGGCTCCTTGTTGTTTGCAGGTGACTGTCATTGGGTAAGATGCTGCTGGCGAATCAGTTGGTAGGGCATAAGGTGCGTCTGAATTTAAAAACAGGCAGTCCCTCTAAAATCAGGCGTCCCTACGAGACGGAAGAAACCGACTGCTCCACTGCTCCACTGCTTCACTGCTCCACTGCCCCACTGTCCTACTGCCCTACTGCCCTACTACTCCACTCACGGCGCCCATCCGGCAATAAACATCAGAGCGATGAGGGCGAGGTCACGCCAGAAAAGCCAAAGACGCACCTGATAGTAAATGAGCTGGTAGAGCTTGCCGCGCGTGACAGGGTCATAGTCGACCAGAATAATGCGCCGATTAGGTGGCGCCGTCAGCAACAGATTGTGGGCGCGTAGCAGGTTGCGCTGCACCACGAAGCTCCACAGCCGCCACGGGAAGCGATACCAGCGGTTGAGTGCGGCCCTTTCCGCGGCGCTGACGCTGCGGCGGCCATAGAGGTCGGGCATCCAGCCCCGTTTGGCATAGGCGGCTACGGAACGGGCAATGATCCGGGTGAGTTGAGAGGCAAGCTGCCAGCGTACACGCAGACTTAACTGCGCATAGTCAAGGGAGGACAAGGGTTGGGCGTCACCATGATAGGGCTGAATGACCAGCAGATGGGGCTGACCCATCCTGTCGGCGGTGACCACAAAGTCATTCCGAATGGCGTGGCGCGGACTCATGACCGTGGCAAAGCGCCGCGCCGCGTTGCGTAAGGCAATGGCCTGGGCCAGTGTGGCGGGCAGCGTAGGCGTTATATTTTGCTTGACCTTAACCACATCACGCCGGTCATCGGTGCAGTAGACTTCCGTCTCGTTGCCGCCGCCAATTCGTTCCAAATGCAGATCGGCGTCAACGGGGGCGAAGAGTGGATCGAAGTGCAACTCGGACATTGGGTTTGGTCACTTTTCGTGGCTAAAAAGGTTCTTGACGTTGTAATATTGAACATGGTTCACAATCTGGTTAACCAATGATAATTACGTAGGTGCGGTTTCCGCGCCCATTGGGCTCCCGCTCCCAGGCGCGCACGATCTTGATGACAAAGAAATGTGCGGTATGGAAACCGCACCTACGATTTGTTAACCAACCGTTTCCCAGAAAATCAACCATGCCGAATATTGTAATTGTACTGTATAAATGAAGCGCTGCGGCTATTGTTATAATAATACGAAAGTGTCGAAAAGTCACACGCGTACTATCTATCATATATATAATCGAAACGAACACACCCTATGCTTCAACCCTTTGGCAATAATCCCAATTGGCTGGAATTGTTCTCGCATCTCTACAATGCGCTCTACTTTATCTGGCCGCCTTGTCTGGTCTTTCTGCTGCGCAGCCGACGGCGTGTCATGGCGCGCCTGATCACCCTGTGGTCTGTCTCTGGGGTGATCAGTGTGCTGACCGTGTTGGCCAATTTAGGCGCGATTTCCCTCTTGCCTCACCTGGCTCCGGAGCCACAAAACACCATTATCCTGGTGAGCCTGCGCCTAGCACTGTTGGTCTCTCTGGCCAATCTCCTTGTCCAACGCAGCGAAAGCCAGGGTCGCCTAGCGCGTTAGTTAGTACTTGTTGCGAAAGTCATTTTCACCGCGAAGGGCGCGAAGAACGCGAAGATTTTTCTCTGGTGACGCTTCGCGCGCTTTGCGGTCTTTGTGGTAGTTTAGCGCGTTTCGCGACGGGAACTACCTATTGATGGCGCAACGCTTCCGCAATTATCCAATGTTGTAAATCCAATGTTGTAATAGCAACCGGTGCTTGTTATACTTGGCTGGGATGAAAGCTTTTCTGTCTTTTACTTCCCAACCAAGGAGAATCACCATGTTGCTCTGTATCGATATCGGCAATACCAACATTACCATTGGGCTCTATGACGGGGAGACGTTAGGGCCCCACTGGCGTCTCGCCACGGATCATGACCGTATGCCCGACGAGTTTGCGATGCAACTGATCGCCCTCTTCCATTATGCCCAACTCTCTCCCCAAGCGATAACCGGTGTCGCGCTGGCCTCAGTAGTGCCGCCGCTGACCGGAAAATGGGTGGAGGTCTGCCGCACCTATATGCACTGTGAGCCGCTGGTGGTAGGGGCAGAAACCCAGACCGGCGTGCGCATTCTCTATGACAACCCCCAGTCCGTGGGCGCTGATCGCATTGTCGACGCGGTGGCTGCCTACCGCATCTATGGCGGCCCTATCTGCATTGTAGACTTTGGCACCGCCACCACCTTTGACGCTATTACCGCCGACGGCGACTATCTGGGCGGCGCGATTACACCGGGCATCGGCATTGCCTCGGAAGCGCTCTTCCAACGTGCGGCCAAATTGCCCAAGGTGGACATTGCCCGGCCCCCCTCGGCCATTGGCCGCAACACTGTACACGCCATGCAATCAGGGCTGCTCTTTGGTTATGTGGGGCTAGTCGAGGGTATGGTCGCCCGCTTTCGCGCGGAACTGGGCGCCACCATGCAAGTCATCGGCACCGGCGGCCTAGCCCCCGTCATTGCGCAAGAGACCACTGTCATCGACCATATTGCCCCCTGGCTCACATTGGATGGCCTGCGCATGGTCTATGCCATGAACCATCCCTAACAGGAGATGTACTTATGTCCTTAAATCCATTGCCGGGCAAGCGGATCGTGCTGGGGGTCAGCGGCAGCATTGCCTGTTACAAAGTGGCCGATCTGGCCAGCAAATTGACCCAAGCCGGCGCGTTGGTGGACACCATTTTGACCGCAGCGGCCACCCGCTTTATTACGCCGCTCACCTTTCAAGCCGTCACCGGGCGGCGCGCCTATACCGACGCCGACCTCTGGGGGCAAGAAGCGCATGTGCTGCATGTGGGGCTGGGCCACACCGCGGACCTGCTGGTTATTGCACCGGCCACTGCCAACACATTGGCCAAGCTGGCCCAAGGGCAGGCTGCCGATCTGCTCAGCCTGACCGCCACCGCAGCTACCTGTCCGCTGTTGGTGGCGCCGGCTATGGATGGGGGCATGTTTACCCACGCCGCCGTCCAAGCCAATCTCGCCACCCTCACCGCCCGCGGCGTACACATTGTGGGCCCGGAAGAGGGGCATCTGGCCTCCGGGCTGGTGGCGCGCGGGCGTATGAGCGAACCGGCGTTGCTGCTGGGGCGCATCCGTCATCTGTTGGCGCAAAAGGGAGCACTACAAGGGCGCAAGGTGGTGGTCACCGCCGGCGGCACACGCGAGGCGATTGACCCGGTGCGCTTTCTCTCCAATCATTCCTCAGGCAAACAGGGCTATGCCCTGGCGCAGGCCGCACTCGATGTGGGCGCCCAGGTGACGCTCATTTCCACCACCGCTGCTTTGACGGCGCCCGTCGGTGCGCGCCTCGTGACAGTTGATAGCGCCCTGGAGATGCTGGACGCCGTCCTCCGTGAATGCGCCGACGCCGATGCCCTGATCATGGCTGCCGCAGTCGCCGACTTTCGCCCCGCCACCGTGGCCGACCAGAAGATCAAAAAGCAGCAGGGCGCACCCATCCTGACGCTGACCCCTAACCCTGACATCCTGGCCACCATAGCGCAACAGCGCCAGGCGAGCGGCTATCCGCGCACGGTAGTGGGCTTTGCCGCCGAGACCGAAAATTTGCTAGCCAATGCTCAGAGCAAATTGGAACGTAAAGGACTGAGCCTCATCGTTGCCAATGATGTCAGCGCCAGCGACGCCGGTTTTGCTGTCGACACCAACCGCGTCACCCTGCTCACCGCCGACGGCCGCGCCGAATCGTTGCCCCTGCTCAGCAAAACCGCCGTCGCCGAGCGGGTGATTCAGTTTGTCATCGAGCAAGCTACTTACTCGTCATAACTCAGCGCCCATTCATCTGCCCATGACGGTGGAATGGGGAGATGGTGGCAGAAGAGAAAGTTGATGAGCTGGCCGTGGTGGTGCATCTCATGTTCGATCATGCGGAAGATGCTCTTGTAACCGGGCTCTTGCCCAACGCGGGGGGGGTCCAGATTTAAAATTTCGCATAGTAATAAAAGGCGTTCATCGCTCTTTTGCATTTGGGCTTTGATCACCGCTGGCGTCACTTCGTCGAAATCATCGAGGCTGGAATGAAAACCCTGCCAGCCGCCCTGCTCCAACGCGTTGAGAAAGCTCTCGTGCGCGCCGACCATACACCAGAATTGATAGCCCAACGTCTGCGAAGTAGGGAAAGACAGGCGTAGGTCGAGCTGGTGGGGCTCCAGCAGATCAAGATAGTCATAGGTCAGTTGGCGGATCTGGCGCCATTCGGCCAGCAAGGCTGTGGTTAATGGTGTTGGTGTATTCATGTGTATTCCTCCTTTAGCAACAATCTAGCGCGAGAGTGCCCACTTATCTGCCCAACTCCGGGGAATGGGTAGGTCGAGCGCATAGATAAAGTTGATCAGTTGCCCCTGATGATGCGCTTCGTGTTCCACCAGCACCATGTAGTGGTGGAGCGGCGTGTGGCCATCTGCAATTGGCTGTAGCAGGTCAAGTTGATCCAACGCTTCAAATAACGCGTGATCAGCGCGAGCCAGATGGGCGCGCAATTGATCGATGGATTGCGCCTGACCAAAAGGGACGGGTTGCAGACTGCAATCCCAATCGTCCATTTTCCCTTGTTGCAAAACCGACAGCCAGCTTTCCTGGGTGCCCAACATACAGAAGAACTGTGTCTGTATTTCCTGCGAAGTCGAGAAGGGCAGACGCTTGACAAGATCTTCCGCGGAAAGTTGCTCCAGTAAATCATAGGTCATGCCCCGCAGTTGCTGCCAGTGAATTTTGAGTTGATGTGCGACTGTTGTGCCCATAAAGATTCCTTTCTATTTTGGTATTAAGTTGTCATTGTCCATTTTGCGGGAGGACTGTTATAATGATAGGGGATAATGTAGACAAATTATGTCCTAATTGAAATTGGCTTATGTATTTTCCTTCAACGCGACTACTTAACATCCTTGACCTGCTGCGTTCCTATGGTCAGTTGACCGCACGCGGGCTAGCCAAACATTTGGATGTCGATGCGCGCACCGTGCGCCGATACATGGTCATGTTAGAGGATCTGGGCATGCCGGTGGAGACGGTGCGCGGTCGTTACGGCGGCTATCGCTTGCGGACCGGCTACCATTTGCCGCCGGTGGTCTTTGCCGACGATGAAGCGTTGACGCTGCTCTTGGGGCTCTTGGTGGCGGAACGGCTGGGATTGGCAAACAAGGCAACCGGCGTCGATCTCTTGTTGGCCAAATTGGCGCGGGTGGCGCCGGCCGCTTTACGCGATCAAATTCACTTGCTTGATCAGGCGCTGGCTATGCGGCTGCCGCAAGCCCAAGTGGCCATCACCGGCGCCACCCTGTTGTCTTTGCTGATGGCTGCCTACCAGCGCCAACAGGTGCAGTTGTGCTACCGGGCCACCGATGGCGAGGTGACGGAACGGCGGGTCGATCCCTATGGTGTGGTCTATACCATTGGTTTTTGGTATTTGGCCGGCTATTGCCATCTGCGCCAGGATCTGCGCACCTTTCGGCTGGATCGAATTGTACAGGTAGAAGCAATGGCTACGACCTTTGCGCCACCGCCGCCTGACTTTGACCTGTTGTACTATGTGGAAGCGTCCATCGCGCGCAAGCCGTGGGTCTGGTCTACACAGGTGCAACTGGGTGTCCCCCTAGCTGAAGCGGAGCGGTTGATCCCGCCGGCCATGGCGCGGCTGGAGGCGAATGCGCAGGGTGCGTTGCTGCGCTGTGAAGTAGAGGATCTGCGGCAATTCGCCCATTTTCTGATTGGTCTGCCCTGTCCACTGACAGTCCTGGGCCCACCGGAACTGCGCCAAGAACTCCTCGCTCTGTCGGATCGCGCCTACGCACTGGCGCATAAGTGAGCGAAAGTGCTAAAAAATGTGGAATTATACCACAGAGTAAGATTAGCGCTGACAACAAACTTGTGAAGGGAAAATTGCTTCGTGTAGCCATGATGGGTGACCACTTAGCCAGGATCAAACCTATGCTAGTGGCCGATCCTCTGTTTTCTTTGCTCTGCTATACTAGGCCGTGTTGACATTTCACAGACCACTGCTTGTGTTGCTCGTCAATGTCAATATAAAGTGAGGCTCATATAGGTCTCCGGGTGAAATCGTTCGTTTTTTCTCTGGTGTTTGAAACGATTTCACCTCTTTGCCCATATGAGCGTAAAGTGAAGCGTGATAAGGTAGAAAATCTTGCGTAAATCTGCAACTGTAGCGATAGAACTGCGTAGTGGTAAGTATGACGGCTGCATTTTGGCCTGGAAACTCACTTTCTGTCAGCAACTTCGTTTGTCTAGCAAAGCTGCCAGAAGGGCACTTGTTGCAAATAAGGAGCTTAGTCTAGACATAGAATAAGTGCGTAATTGTGTGTAAATGTGTTCACAGAGAGGGGTGTCGATGAAGGTCATACGCGCGCATAAAATTCGGTTGAATCCAACTGTGGAACAAGCCGAATTTTTCCGCCGGTGTGCGGGAGTCGCACGCTTTGTCTACAATCATGGGCTGGCAAAATGGAAGCGCTTGTATGACGAGGGGGAGAAGCCAACGGCGTTGCTGCTCAAAACGCGCTTCAACGGGTACAAACGAGAGGCATTCCCCTTTGTGTTGGAAGTGCCGAAGGATGTGGCGGAGGGGGCATTTGCGAATCTGGGACAGGCGTTCAAGAACTTCTTTGCTGGGGTGAAAGGGGAGCGCCCTAAGCTGGGCTATCCCCGCTTCAAGTCAAAGAAACGGAGTAAGAGCAGCTTTCGCCTCAACAATGACAAGTTTCGGGTCGATGGGCACTGGTTGAAGGTTCCCCGGCTCGCTACCTTGGTCAACATGGCAGAAGCATTGCGCTTTGCGGGACGCATCCTCTCCGGTGTGGTGTCGGAACAGGGGGGACAGTGGTTCATCTCGATTACAGTGGAGTTGGAGGCTGCGCCGCAAGTGCAACGCGACGTAGTCCAAGCAGTTGGCATTGACCTGGGAGTAAAGCAGTTGGCGACGCTGTCGGATGGCACACACGTTGAGAACCAAAACGTGCTGCGTTCCATGCTGAACAAACTCAAGCAGCTCAACCGCGAACTCGCGCGCAGACAACCGGGCAGCAATCGCTGGTGGCAGACGAAACGCAAGCTGCAACGCCTGCATGCACGAATTCGGAACCAGCGACTGGACTTCATCCACAAGATGACCACGCGCATCGCGCGGACTTATCGGCTGATCGGAGTGGAGGACCTCCATGTCGCAGGCATGGTGCGTAACCGGCGGCTGGCACTGTCTATCGCAGATGCGGCCATGGGCGAAATTGTGCGTCAACTTCAATACAAGGCGGCTTGGTTTGGGGGAACGGTGCAGCAGGTCGGTCGTTTCTTCCCTTCCTCCAAATTGTGCAGCAGTTGTGGCGCACTCAACCCGCATTTGACGCTCCAAGACCGGCAGTGGCACTGTCCTGCCTGTGGCGCCAACCATGAGCGAGATTTCAATGCCGCCGTGAATATCGAACGCGAGGCGCTACGCCTAGCCTCACTTTAACAGGCGTCGTCGCAGCAGTGGCTACGTTGAGACGTTAAACGCACGTGGACAACATGTAAGACCGCGCTTCGCTCCTTGTTTGCACGCAAGCAGGAGTGGCGGGTGACTCGTCATCCGTAGTGGCAATGTTGGTTGAAGCGTGAACGACTATTGTCCTCATCTGGTGTGCTTTGCACACATTTGAATACAAGAAAGGTAGCAGGGAAACAATGCGACAAAAATTGATTGGAGCACAGAGTGTTGCCCCCCGTTTGGGTTTGATGTTGTTGGTGATTGCATTATTATTAGTTGGTCTGGCCCAACCGGTCTATGCGAGCGATTTTCGGGGTGGGACAACCGTGGTCATTAACGCTAATGAGGTCATTGATGATGATCTCTTTGTCTCCGGTGAAAATGTTACCGTCAACGGCACGGTGAAAGGCAATCTCTTTGCCACAGGGGCTGTGGTGACGGTGAATGGTCATGTGGAAGGCAGCCTCTTTATTGCCGGTCGTACCCTGGCTCAGAACGGTCGCGTCGATGGCAGCACCTATGTGGGTGGCTATTCCTTTACGTTGGGTGAAGAGGCAGTGATTGGGCGCAACCTCAACTTTGGCGGCTTTAGTTTGATGACCAATGGCGGCAGCGCGGTGGGGCGTAGTCTCTATGGCGGCGGCTATCAGTTGCTGCTCAATGGTCGAGTTGAGCAGGATGTGAATGTTGGCGCCGCGGCATTGGAACTCAATGGCACCGTTGGTGGTGATGTGCGGGGCAGCGTCGGCAGGGCCGAAGAGGCGGCTCCATCCTATGCCATGCCCCAATTTGAGGGCGCCGTGCCTGCGGTGCAACCTGGGTTGCGGGTGAGTCCAGATGCCAAAGTTGGCGGTGTGCTGGCCGTTGAAACGACAAAGGTGACCGTGAATACACCGCCCCCTCCGGTCTACTCTCTGGCCAATCCACAACTGCGCTGGGCGATTGGCGAATTTCTGACCCTGCTCATTATCGGTTTGCTGCTGCTCTATGTGCGGCCTTCGTTTTTGCAACGGGCTAGCAACACCGTGCAAGAGCGCTGGTTACCTAGTCTGGGGGTCGGGCTGATTATGATCGCGCTGGCCATTGTGGCCATCCCACTGGGTATTGCCTTAATCATTCTCCTGGCCGTATTAAGCGGATGGCTGACGTTAGGCCAACTGGCTGGGGCCGTGGTCGGCTTGGGGCTGACGACCTTGTTCTTTGCCATCGCCCTCTTCTGGTTTGCCGCGGCGATGGTGACCAAAATCATCGTGGCCTATCGCGGCGGTGACTGGCTGCTGGCCAGGCTCGCAACCAGGGAATCAGCGACCGGTTGGAGCCAGGCGCTGGGCCTCTCCTTGGGCTTGATCGTCTACGTGGCGCTGCGCATGATCCCCTTTGGCATTGGCGCTATCATCGCCTTTGTCATCACCTTGATCGGGCTCGGCGCCATCTATCTGGGCTGGGGCGGTCCGCAACCCTTACAGACCGCGCGTACATCGTCCCCCCGCGTACAGACAACAGAAGTTCCTGCTGTATAGTAGTTAGTAGTGTATACCGAACGGACATGAGTAACGCAAATAGTAGGACAGTAGGACAGTAAGGCAGTGAGACAGTATGTGGACCTGACTTACTGTTCCACTGTCTTACTGTCCCACTGCATGCTCGGGAGAGGACAAAACAATCATGCCGCAAACAACAGAGCGTTCTGCCACAGTGGATGAATTGTTGCCGGCTACGCCGGTGACGGTTGGAGATGTGACGGTGCAACCGGTGGCGCGGCTGCGCGGTTGGTGGCAGGAAGGTGAGGATAATGGGGGTGGTCTGCTGCGACTGGCGCCGGCGTCACTCACCGTACAGCAGGGAGAGCAGCGCTATACATTAGATTTCCCCGATCCGACGCAAGCCACGTTGCGCACCTTTTTGCAAATTGGCCTCATCGTCAGCGCACTCTGCTGGTTGGTCATGTTGCTGGCCACCCTGCTCACCCGGCGCAGCTAATCAAATCAGGTCATACGCCTAACACCGGCAAGAATGAAACTGGGATGGTGGGTGGCGAGTGGTGGGTGATTCGCCACCCGCCACCCGCCACCCGCTATTTACAGAACCGCGTTGGAATAGGAAGATGCGTGCAAATTTAAGCAGAATATCTTTGAGGAGAACACTATGGATGTGAAGACGCTACAGAATACGGAACCGATTCAGGAGATGGTGCAACGACTGGGCGCCGGTTCGATCTTTGGTGCGCCGACGACGCAGAATGGCGTGGTGGTGATCCCGGTGGCGCAGGTTGAATTTGGCTTTGGCTATGGCGGCGGTTATGGTCGCAATGGCGAACACAGTGCAGACGGCACAGCGGCTGCTAACGAGGGAGAAGCCAACGAAGGGGCCGGCAGTGGCGGCGGCGCTGGTGGCCGCTCTACGCCCCGCGGCTACATTCGGATCGTGGGCGACGAGGTAAAATTTGAGCCCATTACCGATGAGACGCGCATCCCGATTGCCGGGATTGTCATGGTGGCGTGGATTGTCTTCTGGGTCATGGCGACAATTCGTGTATTGACCAAAGCCGTTGCCAAAACGCAGCAAATCAAAGCGACGCGGACGGGTAAGAATGGGTAACGTGGTTGGTGAAGCGTAGATGTGGTAAAGTTGCGGTCTGTGCGGGCAGGATACATTATGCCCGCACAGACCGCTTTGATTTATTCAAAAATTGGGGTGAAAGGCAGATGAATTTCTAATACAGCGTCTACCACTTCATCACTGACAAAGGTATGAAAGTTGTCCATATCCGCATAGACAGTGACCGTTTGGGTGTTGGGAATCACAAGCCAGCACGCTTTGACGCCTAACGCAAAGTAGAGCTTAAATTTCTCCGTAATTTCATAGAGCCCCTGTCTGGGGGAGACGATCTCTACGGCCAGCAGTGGCATCTCTTTCATCTTCAAGATATCTTTAACCGGGTTGATGGGGCGTCTGGCGTAGAGACAAACATCTACCTTGAGTTCCGAACGCACTGATAGATCAAAGACACTGAGGTCAGCGTTACTGACATCCAGGGAGAGTTCAGTAAAGACCGAGTAAGTGCCCAAGCGCTTAAAGAGAAAAGCTAAATTGGCCTGGATGGCGGAATGATTTAACGAACCCACCTCATCCATCTCCTCTTCTTCGGTTTGTCCGGTCGTTTCAAAATCGTCCACTGTTAAGAGTTCGCTCATGCTTTCCTCCTGTGAACCAAACTACAGATTTGCTGCCCTACCGATCTTCTAACACGTTATCGACTATTGCGCAAATCAGTCACCATTTCCCATTGACCACTCTTCCAGGAGCGCGCCATGGCGGCTTGAACACCGGCTAATTGTAGCGCACTGGCAAAGCTGGGTTCCCGTTGCTTGCCATCGACAATTGATTGGAGGAACTGATAGGCTTCGATACACTTCAGATCCTCATAGCCCATGCCAATGCCGTCACCGGGGTTAAAGCGGCCATGTAATGGGTAGCTGGGACCGCCAAGGAGCTTTGTGTAGCCGTCGCGGGCCGGATCGCCATCGGGCAAGTAAAGCTCCAACTCGTTCATACGCTCAAAGTTCCATTTGATGGCGCCTTGGGTGCCGTTGACCTCAAAGGACATTTCGCATTTGGGGCCAAAGATCGCGCGACAGGTCTCAAAGCTGCCCTGGGCGCCATTGGCAAACTGGGCCAGTGCACCCACATAATCCTCATTTTCGACCGCTCCCTTGGGGTCAGCGGGGCTGCCCAGGCCAAAGTGGGTGCCGTGGCCAGTGGGCAGCGGGCGTTCGGTGATAAAGGTGTGGCTGTTGCTAATAACCCGGTCAATCGGGCCAATCAGCATGTGCGCCATATCGACGGCGTGCGACATAATGTCGCCCAGGACACCACTGCCGGCGTATTCCTGCTTAAAGCGCCAGGTAAGATGCCCCAGTGGATTGCTGCCATACATGGCGAAGAAGCGGCCGCGGTAATGGGTGATCTTGCCTAGCCGCCCTTCCTCGATAAGTTGTTTGGCATATTGGACCATGGGCGCCCAGCGGTAGTTAAAGCCGACAAAGCTCATGACGCCAGCCTTGCGCGCCAGCGCCTCAATCTCGGCTGTCTCCGCCGGCGTCCGTCCCACCGGCTTTTCACAGAAGACATGTTTGCCCGCCGCCGTGACCGCCCTGACCATCTCCAAATGCATAAAGTTAGGTGAGGCAATGTTAACCACCTGTACATCAGGATGGTCAACCACTTCATGCCAGTGGGTGGTGGATGCGGCAAAGCCCAACGCCTCCTGCGCCTGACGGGCGCGCGCTTCCACCTCGTCGCCACAAATAACGAGACGCGGACGAATGCCACTATCATAAAAGCGATCGGCGACATTGCGATAGGCCCGACTATGCGCCTGCCCCATCCAGCCCATGCCAATGACGCCGATGCCGAAGGTATGTGTCAAGGGAGTACTCCTATTTTCGTGAATCCACTTGTTTAACTTGACAAGATGACAAGATGACAGGATGACAGGATGACATGCGCTACCGGTCTATATCTGTATCAAAGCGAGCGGGGCTTTCATATAACACAGAAGTTTCATGTAGTGACTTATGGATGAGCCAACTTTCAGGATGGTTGATCATGCCTACTAGGGTTGCGATAATAGTGGCATAAGTTTGGTATAGCTCACGCGCCGGTTCTTTGGCACAGTAACGACATTCAACCGCAAACTCCAGCCAAACTTGCGTTTCTGCGGCTTCGCTCTCAGCAAGGGAGAGTTTATCGATAAAAGCACCTTCATAACGGCGGCGACGCCAACCTTCGGCGAGATTGCTACAGACAGAACGCGACGAACGGCGAATCTGATCAGTCAATGAATAGCGTTCTTCCACTGGAAATGTCTGTGATAACCGAAAGATGGTCATAGCTGAATCAAAAGCACGTTGGTAAACATCCAAGTCCAGATGATTTACAATCTTCTTTTTCACGATTTACGATCCTTACCTATCATCTTGTCATCTTGTCATCTTGTCATCTTGTCATCTTGTCAGAATTTCCGGCTCCACTCGCGCGGCCAGCGTTCCACCACCACCTTGGTCTGGGTGTAGAACTCGACGCCGTGGCGCGATTGGGCATGGAGATCGCCAAAGAAGCTGGCATTCCAGCCGCTAAAGGGGAAGTAGGCCATAGGCGCGGCCACGCCAATGTTGATGCCGACATTGCCGGCGTCAACCTCATGGCGGAACTTGCGCGCCACGGAGCCATTGCTGGTGAAGATGCTGGCCTGGTTGCCGTAGGCTCGGTTGTTGACCAGGGCAATCGCCTCATCAACATCACTGGCGTGCATCAGGCTGAGCACAGGACCAAAGATTTCTGTCTTGGCAATTTCGCCGCCAGGATTGACATTGTCCAAAATCGTGGGATAGACCCAGTAACCGTCGTCATAGCCGGCGACACTTTTGTTGCGGCCATCGACCAGCACATTGGCCCCTTCCTGCGCGCCCTTGGCAATCAGCCCTTCAATACGCGCCTTGCTCTCCTTGGTAATGACCGGTCCCATTTCGACGCCGCTATCCAGTCCATAGCCAACCTTGCGGCTGGTGGCGGCGTCGGCAATGTGTTCGGTAAAGACCGACTTGGCCTCGCCCACAGTCACCGCGACGGAGACAGCCAGACAGCGCTGCCCGGCGCAGCCAAAGGCCGAATCGGCCAGAATACGGGTGGCGGTGTCCATGTCAGCATCGGGCATGACGATGACGGGGTTCTTGGCCCCACCCTGACATTGAGCGCGCTTGCCGTTGGCCGTGGCGCGGCCATAGACATATTTGGCCACTGGCGTAGAGCCGACAAAGCTAATGGCCTTGACGCCAGGATGGTCGAGCAGGGCATCAACGGTCTCTTTGCCGCCGTTGACCAACTGCACCACCCCGGCCGGGAAACCGGCCTGTTCCAACAGGGCAAAGAGCTTCTGCGAGGTCATGGAAACTTTTTCACTGGGCTTGAGGATAAAGCAGTTGCCGGTGACCAGGGCATAGGGCAGGAACCAGAGCGGAATCATGCCGGGGAAGTTAAAGGGCGTAATGGCCGCCACCACGCCAAGCGGCTGGCGGAACATGTGCTCATCAATGCCGCGGGCAATGTCTTCATTGTTGTAGCCCTGCATTAGGATCGGCGCGCCACAGGCCACTTCTACATTTTCAATGCCGCGCCGCAACTCGCCTACACTTTCGCCATAGGTCTTGCCACATTCGTCGGTGATGGTGCGGGCAATGTCATCAATGTTTTCATCCAGCAGTGTCTTCAGTTTAAACATGTGCTGAATGCGGTCGCCCACCGGCGTCTCTTTCCAGTCGGCAAAGGCTTGCTGGCCCGCCGCCACCGCCGCCGCCACCTCTGCGCCTGGGGAGAGCGGCACATGGGTCAAGGTTTGGGCTGTGGCCGGATTGGTAATATCGATAAAAGAGCTGGCGCCGGATTTGGTCCACTGGCCGTTGATAAAGTTAAGTAGTTGTCCATTGGTTGTTGTCATGGTGTATCCTTTGTGAGTATGCCAATCATCATGCGGATTAACAATTCTGTATTCATGGGGACACCGTAGTGTTCGGTGTCCTGGATGATAACTTTGTTTTGTCGATCTAATCGACCAAATTGCCAGCCATCGCCCATCGAAACGATGCCATAGAGTTGGGTGGCGGTTGTCTCCTGCTTCAGATCCAGTGCAGCAAGCTCCATTTTCTCATTGCCCCTTCTTACTCGTTACCACCGGCGTTATGACGGAGCCTCCATCTGCAACTGCCGCCACAATTTCTTCAAAAGCATGATATAATCGGCGAAATGAGCGAGATTTTGCATAAGCTATCGTAGGGTCGATTTTTTGTGTATAGCGAGCCTGATGAATCGTCGGTTTATAGCCAAACTTTTTTCGTAGCCAGCCTTTCGCATCGCGTATTTCTTCCGGATCATGATCGTAGCGTTCGCCATCGTGAATGCTTTCCAGACTTGCCAAGAACCAAGACTCGTACTCCTTCCTGGCGCAAACGATAACAACTGAAAAGGGTAAGGATTCCATCGCTGCAATGCGTTTCGCCAAGGCAAAAGCTTGTGTTTTGGGACAGTCGTCATCCATATCTAGTAGAACAAGTAAGGCTGCACAATCATCAAGATTTTTATGGTATCTAATCGCACGTTCAAATTTGTCACCTCGAAAGAATTCACTATAGCTCATTCTGAAGGGCGGCGTTTTTTCAACGGGAAAGAGCGACCAACAGTGTAAGTCCATTAGCAGCTTTTGTATTAAGACTGCGACAGCCGAACGTCCACCAGCAATGGGTCGATTGGCTTCACCTTGCCCTTCGACAATGGCATAGATTTTATTGCGAACCATTTTCGAATAAGTCCAACTGGTTAGCGCGTCTTAACCCTTGCGCTCTTAGCAATTCGCCGGGTGCAAAGAGGCGTTTTTGAATCGCCGTCCGTTGCGTCTCCTCAATCGGATCAATGAGTGTGGCACCATCCACTTTTTCGACCACGCGTAGCTGTTCCACTTGGCATAGGTCTAATAGATCTGGACTGTGGGTGGTGATAAGCACTTGACTCCGATCCCCAGCCGCTTCGATTTCATCCCACAATACACTAAGGGCGCCAGGGTGAATCGTGAGTTCTGGCTCTTCCAGTGTCAGCAAGGTGCGTTGATCATCTTGGTATAAGGCAACCAAGATGCCTAGCATACGCAGCGTGCCATCTGACTCTTGTGAAAGTTCAAACATTGCCCGTCCATCATTCGACATTTCATGGCGTAGTTTCGTCACCAAGTAACCGCCTACTTGACTGACCTGAAAATCAACTACGTCAGGGAGTATCGTGCTAATGGACTCGCGTAGCGAATCCATCAAAGCGCTCTTCGTGCGCTGCATTTCGCGCAGGGTTGATGCAAGATTACCGCCATGCTCATCCAAAGGATAAGGGTTAGCCGGCTTCTGGGGTTCAGATAAGGCATTTGGAAAAATATTATAAAAAGCAAAAGACGTTAGATAATCGTAGAGTTTCCTGTACGGTTCTGTTGTCGCTAGGAGGGGGAGCAACAAGGCACGATCATTAATCTGTGGGCGAATCTCTTTCGGTGCATATACCCATGAGCCGTTATTAGTTTCGTATTGTGCAACTTGTTGCGTTAAGATTTCTCTTATCTGACAGTTTTCTCGCTTCACATTGTACTCCCCGCGGCGTTCGCTGCCCAGCGTGAAGCTGTAGGTTGCGTTGATGACATTGGTTGCAATCGTCAACCCAATCTCAACATCATAGGGACGCCCTTTGGCGGACCAACGGCGTAATGCACTCATGCCATGTCGATTGACAATCGCCGCATCCAACCCGAGCCGAAACGCATCGTAGATAAAACGAAAAATGTCCACAAAGTTGCTCTTGCCTGAACCATTATGACCAACCAAAATGGTGACCGGCTCTAAATTGACCCGGATGTCGGCAATACTACGATAATTTTTTACCCAAACGCTCTTGATCATGATTGTCCTTATGTTGTCTGTCGGTAGGCCATCACTTGCCTACCGACAGGCATTGTCTGCTCTACAGGAAATAGCGCTCCTTGGTCCGCATCTCTTCCCACTCTTCGCGTGCGGCCCGCACACTATCCCGTTCACTCACGGCGGCAATTGGCACATCCCACCAGCTTTCATAGCCAGGGACGCCCAGATAGCGGTCGTTGCGCACATAGAGCACGGTGGTGTGATCAATCTTCTTGGCGGTTTGCAAGCCTTGAACTAGTTCATCATACCCGTTGCATTCAATCACATGCGCGCCCAGGCTGCGGGCATTCATGGCCAGATCGACCGGGAGATCTTCCACTTCGTAGCCGAGTTCATCTGTGGTGTGACCGTTCTTCGTGTAGGCATAACGAGTGCCAAAACCCTGGTCACCAACGGAGCGGCTGAGCGAGCCGATGCTCTTGTAGCCGCGGTTGTCGAGTAGCACAATGGTCAACTTATAGCCTTCCTGTACCGAGGTAATAATATCGTTCGCCATCATCAAATAGCTGCCGTCGCCCACCATGACATAGACCTCGCGGCTCGGTTCGGCCATTTTAATGCCCAAGCCACCAGCGATCTCATACCCCATGGTGCTATAGCCATATTCCAGATGATACTGACGGGGGTGGCGGGTGCGCCAGAGTTTGTGCAGATCGCCCGGCAGACTCCCCGCCGCGCAGACCATCACTGCCGCCGGATCGCCCTGGTCGTTGACCGCACCGATGAGTGCACCCTGCGCGGGCAGCCCACTGTCTGCGGTTTTCAGAGCGTAGATACGGCTCACTTCGGCTTCCCACTCATCATGCAACCGGCGCGCCTGCTGTTGATTGTTCGCTTGATTCGTGTAGCCATCCAAGGCCGCCTGCAATTCAGTCAACGTCACTTTGGCATCGCCTACCACCGGCAGCGCACTGTGTTTGTACGCGTCAAACTCGGCCACGTTGATGTTGATAAAGCGCACATCCGGGTTTTGGAATTGCGTCTTGCTCGCCGTCGTAAAGTCACTGTAGCGGGTGCCAATGCCGATGATCAGGTCGGCCTCCTTGGCCACGAGATTGGCCGCCGACGTGCCGGTGACGCCGACCGCACCCAGGCAAAGCGGGTGGTCATAGCGCAGACTGCCCTTCCCGGCCATCGTCTCGCCCACTGGGATGCCGGTCTGCTCTACAAACCGGCGCAGTGCATCCGTAGCTTCACTGTAATGGACACCGCCGCCGGCAATGATCAGCGGTTGCTTGGCTGCACGAATCCATGCCACCGCCTGTTGCAGCGCCGCCTGGTCGGCCCGGTTGCGGGGAATGCGCCAAATCCGCTTGGCAAAGAGCGCGGTCGGATAGTCATAAGCTTCAGCCTGTACATCCTGGGGCAGCGCCAGGGTGACGGCGCCGGTGTCCGCCGGGCTGGTCAGCACGCGCATTGCTTCCGGCAGGGCGGTGATAATCTGATCGGGGCGGTTGATGCGGTCCCAGTAGCGGCTGACGGGGCGGAAACAGTCATTGACCGACAGATCCTGGCTGTGTTCCGATTCCAACTGTTGCAGCACTGGGGCCACATTGCGCCGGGCAAAGATGTCACCGGGCAAGAGCAGGACCGGCACGCGATTGACGGTAGCCGCAGCCGCACCGGTGAGCATATTGGTGGCGCCGGGGCCAATCGAGGAGGTGCAGACCAGGGTGCGCAGGCGGTTGCTATGTTTGGCAAAGGCCGCAGCTGTGTGGACCATCGACTGCTCGTTACGGGTTTGATAGTAACGAAATTCAGGATACTGGTGGAGCGCTTGCCCCATGCCGGCGACGTTGCCGTGTCCAAAGATGCCAAAACAGCCGGCAAAGAATTGATGTTCGACGCCATCACGCTCGCTGTATTGATTCTTTAAAAATTGGACAATCGCCTGAGCCGTGGTTAAACGTGTGGTTAATTGGGTGCTCATGATTCTCCTTCTTTCTTCCCAAGTAAGATGTATGTATAATAGATATGATACCGAATAGCAAATGATTTCATAGCCAATGACTTCACAGCAAATGATTTCCCGGCCAATGACTTCATAGTAAGGGAGCAGAAAATGGTTGCACCTACATTATTAGAATCAGTGCGTGTTTTGCCGATTGCTGATAAATTAGCCTTGATTGAAGCGATCTCGCAAATGTTGCAAGATGAGCTACAGCGCCGCCCCTATAGCAATGGGCATACCAAAGTCCAACCGCCGGATACAACGCCACCTAACCAAGTTCAGCCTAGGCAGGGAGGCAACCAAGATATAAAAGCAGTGATTGCCGAATTGCTGAGCCGGCCCGATCCAACACCGGAACAAATGTTGCCTCGCGGCCTTTTAAAAGGTTTGTCTATTGACGAAGAAGATTTCCTCGCTGCTGAGTGGCATCCTTCTGAGAAGGAGTTGCTAGGTGAATAATCTTTATATCGTTGATACACATACCTTACTTTGGTATTTGGTTGATGACGCGCAGCTTGGACAAGCCGCTGGTCAAATTCTTGATGCCAAAGATTCACGTTTATTATTACCTGTAATTGCAGTGGCCGAATCCCTTTTTATCCTAGAACGACGGCCAATGCTCTATCAATTATCCATCAGTGATGTGTTATCAAGCGTGATTGCGGATTCACGTATTACGGTCGTGGCGCTCGACCAAGCTACCGTGGCAAAGACGCTAGATTGTATGGTCATACCAGAAATGCATGACCGTCAGATTGTTGCCACTGCCTTGCTTGCCCAAACCGATGATAACCAAGTTGCGATTCTAACGCGTGACGAGAATATCCAAAATTGTGATTTGGTGCAAACCATTTGGTAGAGCGATTTCCTCCTGCCAATATCATGGGTGGGCGTTCTCCGTTCCAAAAATCATTCGCCCAACATCCATGTCGCCATGTTGTTGACGAGGGTGTTGCTGACTTCCTGCGGTAGGCCATTAATTGCCACCCCCACGATCATCACTTGTGCCGTACTGGTGGTCGCGCTGGTGTCGGTCAGGACGACGAGCAGCGGCGCAGCGGCATCATCGCTGGCCGGCCCACGCCGTAGCACCACTTGACCACCACTTGCATCGGCTGCTAATGGGGTCAGGTTGGCCGCGATTTGTTCTGCTGCCAAGGCGATCGGTTCGTCCGGCAGCTCTTGCACCAGTGTAGGGATGGTGTCATCAATCGCAACATCGCGTACGGTTGATGGCTCTTCAATACCCGGCAGCGGAAAGCGGCTGCTGATGGTCACCTTGCCTGCCTCGCGCACATAGTTAAAGATAATGTCCATATCTTCGGCCAACATTTTACCCTCATTATAGCCGCCGTTGCTCCAGATAACCCAGGCGTACTTGGCCAGGTCGGCCACTGTGGGCGCGCCCTGGCTGGCGGCATCCCACAGGTCGACACTATAGCCGGCTGCAATGAGCGCCTGTAAGTAGCTATCGGCCTCACCGGCTTCATTTTGACCGGCAGCGCGGTTGTCGTCAACCAGCAGGATGCCTATGCGGCCCCCGCTAGGCGCTGGAGTTGGCTCTTGCTTGGGGCTTGGCTCGCTGGTTCCACTCTCGCTTGCCTTGCCTGCGCTGCCTGAACTTTGGCTGGAGGCCGCGCCACCCGTTCCCGGCAACGAGCAGAAGGTCAGCAGATCGCCGAGCACACAGTCAGTAAAGTCATTGTCCAGCAGCCGCTTGACGCCCGCGTCAATGCCCCGGCTGTCTGCGCCCAAAACGGCCAATACAAATGCTCCGTCAGCGCCGCGCGTTTGCACGACCAGCACTGTCTCGTCGGCCAGCAAGCGTAAGCCAGTGGCCGTGACCAGATAATTGGTAATCGTGACGGTCGGTTTGGGGGCAGTGGGTGTAACAGGCGCGGATGCGGTTACCGTGGCCGTCGCTGTGATTGCTGGCGCAGTGGTCAGTGTGGCGGTCGCCGTAACTGCGGTAGTGTGTGTGGCGGCCACGGTCGTCGTAATCTCTCCAGTGGCCGCCACCGACGGCGTGGCGTTCGCTTGGGGCGTGGCTGTCTTGGTGGCAGTCACGGCTGGCGTCGGTTTCGCCGCCGTTGTAGCTTCTGTTGGCGTAACGGTCGAGGTGACCACCTCAGTGACCAGGTCGATGCCTAAATCCGCCAGGAGGGTCGTTTGGGCGCGCGCAGTCGTGTAGTCAGCAAGATAGATGAGATCCGTGATGGTCGCTGCACTGCGCTCGGCAATGGTTACGCTATTGGTGAGCACGTTGCTATTGGTTAAGGCCAGTGTGCGTCCACTGCTTTCCAGTCGTTGCTGCAGTTGCGCACCCTGGTGCAGAAGCTCAGCATTGATCGCTGCGGTTGTGCCAAATGCGAGCGCCACCTGTTTGCCCAGATAATTGGGAAAATCAGCCACCCGATTGATACGTTGATCCGCGGTGAGAAAGTCCGCGACAAAGTCGACCATACGCTGGTTGTCATGGCGCGTGCGGTAGACCTCGCTCAACACATCAAAATCGCTGAGCGCCAGCACCCGTCCCTGCGTATTACGGCTGGCGACACCGCCAATGGCCACTGTGGCAAAGCCACTCTGCCCGATGCGTAAACTGCTGGCCGTGGTGGCTGCGCTGCGCATTTGCACCGCTACTGCACCGCTGATACTGCGTCCGCCATAAAAGGCAATGGTGGCGTCAGCCAGATTGGCCGCCTGATCGGTGGCTTCACCCTGAAAGAAAAAGGTAAAGTTGCCGTCGTTATGGGTCGTATCATAGAGATAGTCGTCATTGAAAACAATGCCAAAAGGTTCGGCTAGCATGTTCGTCAGCGACGGTACATCGCCGGCAAAATCAGGATCGCTGATTAAGAGCAACCGTCCGCCATCGGCGACAAAGTGTTCGACGACGGCGATCTCTTGCTCTGTCCACAGGAAGATAGGGCTGATGACAAAGAGGGCGCTGGCGTCGCGCAGTTGGGCCGCGAGTTCGGCTGACTGATCGGGGAAATCAGCAAAGTTTTCCAGCTTCATCGGATCGACGGTGGAGATCCAATAGCGCATGCCGACGCCGCGATCGGCCAATGCATCCGCTAGAGGTTGGAGGCTAGCAGGATTGAGAAAGCTAAAGTGGGCAAAATCCACCACGACAGGGCCGGCGCGTAGCTCATTGTCGTTGATGGGCGCTAGCTCCTTGACGGCAAGTGGGGTTGGTGTGGGCATGGGGGTGGCGGCAAAGCTAAGATCCGGCACATCAGGTGGAGTGTAGTTGCGTTCATTGTAGCGCCATCCCCAATCACGCACCACGGTAGGCGCGGCCACTAATACTATTCCAATCAGCACTACCAAAAAACGACGTAAAAAGATCAGCATGGTCACTCTCCGTTTGGGGTGGTCTCTGGTAATGCCGAGGGGCGTCGCAGTTGATTGAGGGTCGGTGTGCGTAACATGGGCATGGTTTTGGTGCGTAGTTCCAGCAAATGCTCCTCTAAGGCAGAACGCGGGGCAACATTGGGTAACGGAATGCGGCTATCCAGAAAATAGATTGCGTTGGCGGGGGCTTGGGCGAAAAGTTGCGCCGCGGCCTTGGCAAAGCTAAAGACCGGCTCCTGATACTCAAGGCTAAAGTCGAAGCCATAGTAGTTAATTAGATCAACCACATCATAGTCCGTTACACCGGCCAGCGCGCCGGCGGTGGCAATGGCGTCGCTGCGGCTGCCTTCGGCGTCGATATAGCCAATGCCCAACGCTTCACTGCCTTGGTAAAGCCTGGCTTCGGCCACCGTGTTGGCATCAACCTGCAGTGGATTTACCGTGGCGTGGCTCCGTTGTTGGACCACATTCCCCACGAATGCTGCTTTGAGCAGCTCAATTTGCTGGATCTGCTCAAAGCGACTGGCGCCGGCCAACTTATACGGGCCGGTGCTCAACTCAAAGGGATCGATATAGGGGTCAAAGGGGCGTGGGCCACGCACCCCAACATTGCCTACATAGCTGCTGGGGGCGGCAAAGATTTCATTGGCGGCGGCGGCCATGTAATAGCCGCCGCTGGCCGCCATGCCGTCAATATTGACGATAAGCGGTTTTTGCTTACGTAATTTGAGCAGACTATAGAAGATGCTTTCACTGCTGGTGGCATAGCCGCCGGGGCTATCAATTTCTAAAACGATGCCGGCCACGCTCTCGTCATTGCGGGCTGCCTCCAGCACCTGCAACAGCCGGTTGGCCGAATCAGGGTAGATAATGTCTGCAAAGCGTACAACGCCGATGACTGGTTTGGGCGCCGCGCTTTCCGCAATGGCAAAGCCGACCACAAGGCAAATCAGCAAAAAACCAATGGTCAGGGGAAGTTCCCAACTATTTTTCATAGAGATCGATACTCCTGCTCTGGCAGATCCAAGTATACAGCGCTCATGTAATTTTTTGCTCGAGCGACTGTAAAATCACACTATTAATTTGCTGTGCTAGCAATGAAGGTTATCTTCCATAGTGTACCAGATTCAGGCAATTGCGGGTAGATTGGAGATAGTGTATTTGCACTTTGAGAGTAGCACCATCGTCCGGGGGCCACCGCTGCTACGGCATGTTTCTTAGGAGAGGAACCATTGATTGTGCTGAAATAGTTATAAAGATTAGTTGCCGTCTTCTCGTTTCCTAATGGGCAAGTAAGGAGTTTGTAAACTTTTCAAATTGAGATTTAGTATAACGAAGCGAGTAACCAGTGATTGAGTGAAATAAACGTTTAACTTTGCAAGGGGATTTCATCAAATGGTACTATAGAATAGTGTTTTGAAAGTCACTGGTTAACCTCAACTGATTATACCACCCAAACTGCCATGAGGACAGAATGTAGTTATGCCTGAAGCCATCAATCAATTCTTACAGCTTCCTACCTTTGCAGACCAAGAGGTCAATCGGATTGTCAAGTTACTCAGCACGATCCTGTGGTTTGGATTTGGCGCCACTTTACTGGCCGGATTCATGATCCCATTTGTAAAGGTTGTCCCGATCACAGTAAAGATCATCGTTGCCCTCTCGTGGTTGGTCTATATGCTGTCGGTGCTCTTTCTCTACCAAAAGCGTATTTATCTAGCAGGCCTGGTGTTGGTGGTTGGGCTATGGCTCCTGCTAACCTACGCAATGTTAACCACCGGCGGTGTCCGTAGCCCTGCCTTTGATGCCTATCTGATTGCGATCCTGGTGATGGGGCTTATCTTTGGCTTGCGGGCTAGTCTGGTTGGGATTGGCCTTGCGTTGCTGGCTGGATCGGTGGCTTTGCTCCTGGAGCGCTATGGACTTTTGCCCGTCAACTTTTCCCAATTAAATTTGTATGGTGTCTGGGGCGGCCAAACCCTCATCTTTCTCTACGCCGCAACACTGGTCCACCTTGCCATTCGTGATTTAAGCAATTCACTGTCAACCACGCAATTGCATGAGCGGGCGTTAGCCAAAAGCAACCAGGAGTTACGCACAATTCGTGCCACGTTGGAGCAGAAGATCGCGGAACGCACTGCGGATCTGGCGCAGACCAACCAGCGTCTGCAAGATGAAATTGATCAACATGAACAAACAGAACTCGCTCTATCTGCACGAGTGAAAGAATTAGAGGCCGTGGCATTGGCTGGCGCCGCCATTTCGATGGTCCGTGATACGGACATCTTGTTGCAGCGTGTGGTCGATATGGTGCAGGAAAAGTTTGCCATTGACCATATGCAAATTTATTTACTGAATCAACAAGAAAACAGCCTCCTTTTGTCCGCTGCTTTTGGCGAAGCTGGCAAACGTTTACGTGAAAGCAGTTGGGAAATTTCACTTAACCCACCCCATGCATTGGCTGCCCAAGTCGCACAAACACGCACCGGCACAATTCTGCATGTTGCCGACCAGACCACCTACATTTCACCCAATCCACTCTTGGCGTCAATCGAGACAGAACTTGCTGTTCCTATCATTGTGGGGGACAAACTACTCGGGGTTTTTGATTTGCAATCCTCGACCCCAAAGAGATTCACCACTGAGGACCTACGGCTCTATACCATTCTGGCTGGATTGGTCGGTGTGGCCTTACAGCATGTCTATCAATACCAGCAAACCGAGGCGATTTTAAAAGAATATGATCAACAGCGAGGGATGTTACAAACCGTGCTGGACAACATGCCGGCTGGCGTTTGGGTCGTAGAGGCGTCCAGTGCAAAACCATTGCTGGCCAATAATTACGCCTTGCAGATATTTGGCGGGCGCCTAGAGACCGCGCTGGCGCCAGAGTCGTTGGCGACAGCCTACAATGCCTACTGTTACGATACCAATGATCTCTATCCAACCGCAAAGATGCCAATCACACGGGGCTTGTTGGGTGAAGCGACCATGGTTGATGATATGGAAATCCGCTATGAGGATGGTTCGCATATGCTCCTTCAAGTTTATGGCGCTCCCATTCGTGATGCCGCCGGGCGGGTGACAGCCAGTGTTGCCATCTTTCAGGATATTACAGAGCGCAAGCAGGCCGAAACCGCGCTGCGCGAAAGTGAAGAACAATATCGACGCCTGGTAGAAACCATGAATGATGGGTTAGTGATTCTCGATAAAAATTCCCGAATAACCTATATCAACGACAAATACGGCCAGATGTTTGGTTACGAACGGGATGAACTATTGGGCATTAAGGTCACTGATATTCTGGACGCTACCAATCAGGAGATTTTACGCAGTGAATTGCGTAAACGCAAAAACGGTGTCGGTACACCGTACGAGTTGGCCATCACCCACAAGCAGGGCCATCTGGTTTCAACCATGATCGCGCCGCAGCCGCTCTTTGAGAAAAATGGCGACTTCAAAGGCAGCTTTGCCGTTCTCACAGACATTACAGAATTGCTGCAAGCGAAAAGGGCGGCGGAAGCAGCGAATCAAGCCAAGAGCAACTTCCTGGCCAATGTCAGTCATGAACTACGTACTCCGCTCAATGGTATTCTTGGCTATGCTCAGATCCTTCAACGGGACAGCACTCTGACTGACCGGCAACGTAGGGCAATTCGCACGATGGAGCAGAGCGGTGAGCATCTTTTAACGCTACTCAATGACATTTTGGATCTTTCTAAGATTGAGGCGAATCGCATGGAGTTGAATTTGAGTGAATTTGACTTCCTGAGCTTTCTCCATGCGATTGCTGAGCCCTTTCGTATCCGTGCACAACAAAAGCATGTGCAGTTTCTGTTAAAGCTTGCTGCTGACCTGCCCACGATTATCCGGGGCGATGAGATCCGTCTACGGCAAATTCTGATCAACTTGCTGAGCAACGCCGTCAAATTTACCACGCAAGGCAGCATCACCCTAGAGGTTAGCCCTCTTCATGAGAAAATTCGTTTTCAGGTTCAAGATACAGGGGTTGGCATAGAAGTGTCTCATCGCGAGCGTATCTTTGAGCCCTTTCAGCAGCTTCCCATGCATAAAGGCATTACCGAAGGCACCGGCTTGGGGTTGCCCATTAGCCAACGGCTGGCCAAGATGATGGGGGCGACGATTAAGGTAGCCAGCCAATCTGGCCAAGGCAGCACCTTCTGGTTGGATATCGCGTTACCGCAGGTGGTGAAAATGATTAAAGAGGAACATCTGCTTTCGCCAACCATTACCGCGGTCAAGGGAGATTATCGGATCTTGATCGTGGATGATGAAGCGCCCAACCGCACTGTGCTTGAGGACGCCCTGGCCCCGCTTGGCTTTCACCTCCAAGCGGTGACCGATGGCGCCGAGGCTTTGGCTTTGGCCGTGACTTTTCAACCGCATCTAATCCTCATGGACATTCGTATGCCTGTTATGGATGGGTTGGCCGCCACCCGTGCAATCCGCCAGTCCCCCTCCTTGCAAAATGTGATCATCCTTGCCATCTCTGCCGGCGCCTTTCCGGACAACCAACAAGAGTGCTTGGAGGCAGGCTGTAACGGCTTTATTGCCAAACCTTTTCATCTGGATGAATTGTTGCAACAACTGCAACTCTTCCTAAATTTGGAATGGCGCTATGCGGATCCAGAGCGCCCGCTAGATGCTGTAGCACAAGCTCTTTGCGGCGTTGGGATCGCCGCCCCACCGCGAGAAGAACTTGCTAAGCTACGGGAGCTAACATTAGCGGGTGATGTGGGACAACTCAATCGACAGCTGATGGAACTTGAGCAGCGGGACGAACTTTATAAACCGTTTGTTGCGCAACTACACCCCTTGCTCAGGCGTTATCAAACCGAAGCGATATTGACCTTAATCAAGCAATGCGTTGAGCGTGCTCACACAACCTGTAACTCATGACCACTATTATAGACTACAGACCAACTCAACCGAATATTATCCTGATTGTTGATGACAACCCGACCAATCTGGATGTGTTATTCACCTATTTGACCAGTGCCGGCTATAAGGTGCTTGTGGCAGAAAATGGCGCTGTGGCGCTCCGTCGGGCCAGGTACACCAAACCGGACCTGATCCTTTTAGATGTCATGATGCCCGACGTCAATGGTTTTGAGGTCTGTCGTGCTTTAAAGGAAGATAGCGCCACCAGGGAAATTCCGATTATCTTTATGACCGCACTGACCGATGTTGCCGACAAGGTGCGCGGCTTCGAGGTCGGCGCCGTTGATTACATTACAAAACCGCTACAGTATAAAGAGGTGCTCGCCCGCGTTTCCACTCACCTCACCCTGCGCAATTTACAGCGGGAGCTAGAAACAGCCAATCAGGAATTGGCTGCGCGCAACAAGGAGTTAGATGCCTACGCCTACACGTTGGCCCATAACCTCCAATCGCCTTTAGCTTCACTCATACTTTATACTGACCTTTTGCAAGCCAAAACCGACCCCACTGCGCCGCAGACCCATTATCTGACGACGATCGCCAAAACAGTGAAAGGGGTTAGCCGGCTTGTCGAGGATCTCCTCTTCTTTGCCCGGGTCAAGGAGAGTGAAGTTGTGTTGACAGTCTGCGACATGGGGAACATCGTGGCGTCGAGCCAAGAGCGCCTGCGCGTAATGATCGAGGAATACCAGGCCCAAATGATTCTTCCTTCCCAGTGGCCGCCGGTTTTGGGCCATCCAAGCTGGATCGAAGAAGTATGGATGAACTACCTGAGCAATGCCATCAAATATGGCGGTACACCACCGGTGATCGAGTTGGGCAGTTCATGCCAGCCGGATGGCCAGGTGCGCTTCTGGGTGCACGATAATGGTGCAGGGCTTTCCTACGCAGAGCAAGCTCAGTTGTTTGCCGAATTTACCCGGCTTGCCCCAGAGAAACGCCCTGGCCACGGCCTTGGGTTATCGATTGTCAAGCGGATTGTGAGCCGATTGAATGGCGAGGTAGGCGTCGAAAGCACGTCGGGGCAAGGGAGCACCTTTTACTTTACCTTGCCTCATGTTTCGCTTCCCCATTAGCTAGTCCTTGTTGCGAAAGAGAAGGTGACAGCCACTTTCGACCGCTTTGCCTATCAGCTCACACCGGACTTTGCAAGTGACTGTCACCTTCACCACGTTTCGTAACAGAAAGTAGTTAACCATGTTGCTGCCGACATTCATGATCTCCTCACCAGTCCGCTTAACAGCGTTTGGGCTTCTTGGAGATCAGCTGTATCGAATCCTTCGGTAAACCAGTTGTAGATTGCCGAGAGGCGGGTATGGGCCTCTGTATATTTGCCCTGTTGTTGCCACAGACGGCAGAGATGGAGGATAGCACGCAGCTCCAGCAATTTGGCCTGTTGGCTTTGGGCGACGTGGATGGCTTGTTGATAGGCGTCTTCCGCTGCCGCCGCATCCCCCTTCGTCAGCAGCAAATCACCCTGTAGTCGGTGCAACTCGGCCAGCCACCAACGTTCGCCGGTGACATCGACGGCCTGGAAGGCAGTCTCAAGCACTTCCAACGCCGTTGCTACTTCCTGACGTTGCCCCTGGCCTGTCGCGAGCAGGGACAAGAAGTAGGTGCATAACAGACGGTTGCTGCCCGTCGCTTCCAGACCCTCTGTGATCTGTGCCAAGCCAGTGGATGGATCGCCACGCTGCGCCGTGACCCATCCCAAAAGACAGCTATCCCAGCCGGACCATATCAATACTTGCTTCTCTTTTGCCAGCGTGCCTGCTGCTAAGGCTAGTGCCCCAACCTCATCGGTTTTGCCGAGTAACTGATGCAAAATCGCCATCCAATAGAGCGGTTGCGCCTTGCTTGTGGGATGGGTGAATCTTTCCCCCAACTCCAGCGCTTGTTGGCAACGTGCGCGAGCCTGGTCAGGAAAGCCAAGCAGCCACAACGTGACTGCGTGAAAGCAGAGACTGCACAGGCCGGCATCATGTCCACCATATTGGTAAAGCATAACGTGATGTTCGTCCTGGTTAAACAGTTGCCAGCCCTGCGCGCAATACTGCTCCGCCTCTTGGAAGCGGCCAAGCGCAAAGGCGGAGGTCCATGACGCGTGAAAGGCTTGTAATTGCAGCGATGAACTCGCCATAGCTTGCGCCCAGTGCAGCAGCCGCATCCCTACCTCATCGGCAGTTTTATGTTCCGCCGTGGTAAAATAATATGCCCACAATCCCCATAGCGCCGGGAACTGTGGTTCTGTTGCCGCCATACGTTGCGCGAGCGCATATCCCTGTTCATAGATCGCTTTTGCCTCCGCTGCCCCTATGCCGCGGGCCGCCTGAAGCGTGGACCCTAACGCCACATAGAGCGTCAACTCCTGTTGCCGTTGGGTTGAAGAATCCGGTAGATCCTGGCAAATGGTCAAAGCGCGGGAGAGGAGCGCAACAGCATTCTCATTGGCAAAACGTTCGCGGGCAGTTTGGGCCGCGTGCAGATAGAACTCGATGGCTTCTTCAGGACAAGCTGCGTTGTCATAATGATAGGCGATCTGTGCATTGACGGCGGTGAGGTTATTGGGGTTGAGATCGTAGAGCGCAGTTGCCACCTGACGATGCAGTTGCCGACAGCGGATCGTGCTGAGCGTGTTATATGTCACTTGACGTATTAATTCGTGACTAAATTGATATGCATAAGCGCCGTTTTCGCAGATGATGCGGCGTTGCCAGAGTTCATCCAACGCATCGACCAACGTGTCTTCGCCATCGCCACTGGCCTGGACTAGTAGATCATAGCTAAATGAGCGACCAATCGTCGCGGCCAACTCGGCCAGCCGACGCGCCGGTGCCGAGAGCCTGCTCAGCCGCGCTTCGATCACAGCCTGAATCTGGGGTGGCAGCGACGGCGTTTGCTTCCCGACCGGGCTGAGCGAGTTAAGCGGGTAGCTCGCTGCTGCGTGCAATCGCTCATCATTCCCGCTCCGATCCCACATACGGGAGCGCACCAGTTCGACCAAAAAGAGCGGGATCCCCTCGGTTTCAGTGTAGAGTTGGGCAAGGGTTGCAGCATCGAGTTCCTGTCCGGCTATCTGATTGGCCAGCGTGTGGATCTCGCTCTCGCGCAACGGCTGAAGGCTCATCTCGCTTATGCGCAACTGACTACGTAGATCGCGCCAGAGTGTAGGCGCGGGATGGTCGTTCGGCACCTCTTCTGGACGTATGGTTGCCACCAGTAGTAACGGTATATCGGCCCAGACCGAGAAGAGATACTGGAGCCACATCGCCGTCTCCTGATCAGACCAGTGCATATCATCCAACAGCAAAAGCAGTGGTTCATCTACCGCTTGGAGCACACGGGCCAGGCTCTCAAAGAGGCGCTGCCGTTGCCGGCTTTCGGTCATGGGCTGAGGATGGGGCAAAGCTGGACGTTCGGTTAGCAGCTCGGGGAGCAGCCGCGCCAACTCTACCAGCCAGACATCGTCCATCCGCACCACTACCGGCTGGAGCAAGTCGCTACGCAACCACTCGATGATCGGTTGGTAGGCCAGTCCCGCCTCCATCTCGTAGGCGTGCGTCGTGGCCACCGCTCCGCCTAAACGCTCCACCCAGCGCGCAAACTCCTCGGTCAACTGACTCTTACCGATCCCCGCTTCCCCGCTGATCAACACAAAGTGGGCGCGGCCATTTTGCGTCTGTTTCCAGAGTCGGCACAATTGGCTCCACTCTTCCGTGCGGCCTACCAGCGTCGTCTGGAGCGGACGCGACCGTGACGCCGCCGGTGCGTCCGTCTCCCGCTGATCGGCTTTGACAATCTGACGATAGAGTTGCTCGGTTTCTGGTGCCGGTGGGACATCTAACTCCCGTGCGAGCATGGTTGTACAGCTATGGTAGATACGCAAGGCGCCGGCTCGGTCGTCGTTGAGGGCGTGTAGCCGCATCAGGGTGCGATAGGTCTGCTCGACGAGCGGATCGTGGCGCAGTAGACGCTCGGCATAGGCAATAGCTCCCGTGTACGCACGATCATCTTCAAGCACTTGGATCAGTCGATGCAACGCCTGGCTAAACTCCTGGGCCAGCGCCTCTCTTTCAGGCCAGATCCACTCATCATAGCAATCGGGAAAGAGGGGGCCTAGGTAGCGATCTACAGCTCGGGTTAATGCCGCTGCCACATCAGCTGGATTTGTCGTGGCATTGGCTGCGGTTATATCTGCTGCGAACTCCAATACGTCCAATGTGTAAGGTCCGTCGCTGCGCCAGAGCACAAAGTGCTGCTCGATTTGGATAAACTGTTCCGCGTCCGGCAATTTATGGCGCAAGGTATGCAATTCACGGCGCAGATTGCCGCGTGCTTGCTTTTCATTCTTATCCGGCCAGAGTTGAAAGGCAAGCTGGCGGCGTGCGAGCGGCGTGCGAGCATTGAGCAGCAGATAGGCCAACAATGACTGGAGTCGCGGACTGCTGATTGCGGTCACCAGTGTGTCGCCATACTGAATCTGAAAGCCGCCCAAGAGCTGAATCTGTAGGGTGGGAGCCGTGAGGGCAGGCGTTGAGGATCGCTGTTTGTTAGATGGATTTGCTGACATTGACGTTCTAACCCGGCTATGATTTAGACCAATTTCTCGGTAATGCTTGCTTTGCGATAGCGACAGACTGTGGCTTTGGAGAGGGGGATCTCAATCCAGTGATCGTTTAACGTGTAGCGCCATGTTCGCCCGATGGCGTGCGGCGCCCGCGTTGCGATCACTTTCTGATCGCTTTTTGATCGCCCCGTCCGCTACCCTGTGGTTCATCAACAACAAAGAGCCTGCGCACGATGGACACCATTTGGGGCTTACGAATCTATCCGTAAATTTGTTTGTAGCCAGAAAGAACAGGGAATTTACGGATTGACACCTAAGTATAACAGGCAATCAACACGATGGGCAACCAAGAATCTTTTAGTGAAAAGGAGCAAATGATGAAACGGCGAAACAACCGCAAGCAAATCTTGAAGACCACACTCATGATGGTGGTGTTGGTGTTGATGACGATAGCGGGCAGTAGCGATATGATGCAACCGCCGACAACCACAGATTCGTTCCTGGCCGCCAACGGCGGCGGCGGCGGTATCGGTAGTCCCTGGGGTCGCAATGCGGGTGACGCGCTGAACCGCCTCGATGGCCAACGGCTGACCCTTGGCGGCACCGGGGGTGTCACTGGCCCCTGGGGACGCAATACGGATGACGCACTGAACCGTCTCGATGGCCAACGGCTGGCCGCTGGCGGCGGCGGCGGTATCGGTCGCCCTTGGGGACGCAATGCGGATGACGAACTCAATCATCTCGATGGCCAATTGCTGGCCCTTGGCGGCACCGGCGGGATCAGTCGCCCTTGGGGACGCAATGCGGATGACACGCTCAATCATCTCGATGGCCAACTGCTGGCTGTCGGCGGCAGCGGCGGTATCGGTCGCCCTTGGGGACGCAATGCGGATGACGAACTGAACCGTCTCGATGGCCAATTGTTGGCAGCTGGCGGCGCCGGCACTGTCGGTCACCCTTGGGGTTAAATCATTGCGTTCAGTATCTGAGTCTATGAGCAAGGTGGTCAGGAGAATCCACTCTTCCTGACCACCTTGCACCTTCGGTTTAGAACAAGCGGTCTGTTGCAGGGGTAACAAAGCCAGTTGACCGGAAAGTTCCCCTAAGACTGGTCTCGTATACCAATTGGTGTCAATGTCCAAGTGTTAGCGAGCAAGGAGGATAAGCAAATGAGTACAAAGCACAATCGAACTGCGTCAAATGGGCATGTTGTTGCCGTAGATGGCATGGATATTTACTATGAGATGGTCGGCGACGGTCCTCCACTGCTCCTGCTCCACAACTTTTTTGGTTCGAGCCAGGTTTGGGCACAGCCATTCAAAGAGCGATTGGCGCAGACCTACCGGTTGGTAATTCCCGATCTGCGTGGACACGGTCGCTCCTCCAATCCATCCCAAACCTTTACCCATCGGCAAGTGACACAAGATCTCTTTGCCTTGCTGGATTACTTGTCGATTGCTCAGTACCGTGCGATTGGCGTCAGCTCTGGCGCAATGGCGTTGCTGCACATGGCCACGCAGCAACCGGAACGTGTGGAGACATTGGTGCTCAGCAGTGGTACGAGTTATTTTCCCGAGCTCTGCCGTGAACGACAGCGGTGGAACACCCCTGAAAATGTCCCACCGGAACGATGGCAGTTACTGCGCGAACGACACCCACGCGGAGATGAACAGATTCACAACCTGCTCCGACTCTTTCAGGAGATGGCAGAGACCTACGAGGACATGACCTTTACGCCGCCGCACCTGGCCACGATTACAGCCCCCACGCTGATTATTCACGGTGACCGTGATCCCTTCTTTCCCGTGAATATTCCGGTTGAAATGTACCAGGCAATGCCTCATTCGTACCTGTGGATTGTGCCTAATGCTTTACATCTCGATCCAGTGGGCGGTTATGTAGACACACAGATGCAAACAAGAAGCGCGCTCTTCAAGGAGTATTTTACAGAGACTGTGTTTGAATTTCTCGAACAGGGGTGGATGCCTTAAGCGGATAACGAAGTGGAATCTTCCTGGCTTCGTTCTCTGCTTAAGGCCAAGATACCATCGCCCCTGGGATCGCGATGCTATGACGAGCTGAACCGCCTCGATGGCCAACTGCTGGACCTTGCTGGTAGTTGCGATGTCACTGGCCCCTAGTGCTAAGACCAAGCAAAAACGGAGGAAACTTTTTCGAAATAACAGATCTTTGTAAATTAACAAAATCGTACCCGTACCCTAGCAGTTTGCCTTCTCTGCGAAGTGAACTGCTGTTCCGAAAAGGACTTAAAGGACTTTCCAAAAATGAATGCGTATAAATGGTTCGCTACAGTAGTCATGTTGGCGTTAGTTTTGGTATTTATTTCCAGCACAACCGCCATGGCACAGTCTAATGTCTTCCTCCCAACAATTACGAACGGTACCAACAGCGTACTAGAAGAGACGGCGCTTGCCCTTGAGGATCAGCATAGTCAATCGGTTTCGGCATCGTCCGCACAGGCAGCGCCTGATTACATTGTTTCGAATGTAGACGACTTGTATGCCACGGTTAACAACCCTGCGAACGCGTTCAGCACAGTGCACCTTGAACCCGGGCTTTATACGCTGTACGACAACGGTATCAACGAGGGACGGCTGGAACTCCAGGAGGGTATGTTCCTAACGGGTGATGCTGCGTGGGTTCTCGGCGAACAGAACGAGTTGGTGTATCGGGTGGCGGGACCGGTTATCTATGCCGGCGATCTACAATTACTCCGACCGCCCGGCGAGGCGCAAGAGCTTAACGATCAATATCAGGCGGGTATTGTGGTCATCAATGGCGGTGGCGCTGATGGGATTACTGTCGATGGTGGCACGCGTCCGGGATTCGACATCAACTCTACGGGTACCGTGATGAACTGTGTCTCCATCAACCACCGTATCACAGATCCGGACGTTCTCGCGGCGTATTTTGGTCAGGATTTTGGGGCATATGGTATCGTGCTGCGACCCACCGCAGACGCCACGACTGTCAGCGCTACGGTTACCGGGAACTACCTCAGTAACAATCGACAAGGGTTTGGTGTCACCCCTCAATACTACCAAACCGCGCTATCCAGGACTACGCTGAAGGCGTCACTCCGCAACAATGCATTTGTCAACAACACTGACGTAGGACTTGCCGCCTGGATCATCGGCGGCTCCAACGATAGCGACATAGATGTTACGATGCACAATAACCTGATCAGCGGTGGCATCCGGGGGATCTGGATGGCGAGCTTTGCAGGAAGTGGTACGCACATCACTGTTCACTCGCTCCAAGATATCCTCGAAGGTTCCTTCCATGGCGTGCGCATTGACGCTCAGCTCCCTGGGGACAAGATGGCTTACTTTGGGCGAAACGTGACGATGAAAAGTCATAAGGACCGCGCTTATCAGGTGATAGCTTATCCAGAGACTGAGGTGCGGCTTCATCTCAGTCACGTGGACGCAACCGCGAGCGATATCGAGGGCGGCAACTTCCTAGGCAGGAGCCTTGATGGCGGTGCGCTGCGCATCAGTGGATCCGCAACTGCCTTTGCGCAGTCGAACTCTGGCCTGATGCTGACAAATGACTCCAACCCGAAGTTCAACGGCCCTGAGCAATGATGACGTCAATACCCATGCCCGCCTTTACACAGAGACGGGTTTTGTGGGCCATCTCCAGAGGGTCGTTTAGTAGACACTACACCTAACCTGGACAAGCCAAAACCAAACTTTTCTACCGCAAAGAACGCGAAGATTTCTAGTTTCTATTTGCGCTCTTCGCGCCCTTTGTGGTAAAAATTCTTGTTTTTTGTTGGCGCTGTGCGCCCGCAATACGAACAAGCTTTTGATTCGTTAGATACTAAAGGAGTCAGAGATCTGCCACGCGCACTGCTACGCTCCGTAGCGCGTCCTTGTCTATGCAAAATACGCGGCGACCGCGGCCGGCAAACGGTTAATCTCCACCGGTTTGCCCCCATTGCGTAAGGACTCGGTCGCCGCGCAGCCCGCTGCCACACTGTAACGGGCCGCCACTGGGGATGTACTCGGTTTGGCGTGGCCACGCACGACCTCCAAAAACTCGTTGACGATCTTGGGATCGGCGCCACCGTGGGAGCCCTGTTCAAGGAGGATCGGCACCACTTCATCGGCTTCGGCATAGCCCATGTGGCGCTGGTTCCAAATCTTGATGACCGTCCCCTCTTCGCCGTTGCCTACATTCTCCAGCCGGCCTTCGGTGCCGATCAAGGTGTAGTTGCGCCAATAGTCAGGTGTAAAGTGGCACTGCTGATAGGCCACATAGATCCCGTTGTCGAGCACCATATTCATCATACTCACGTCCTCCACATCGACCGTGTGGAAGAGGCGCTTGTGGCTCAAGGGGGGCCAATGCTCCAGCCGCGCACCAGGATTTTTCCCCTTTTCCTCTGGCCCAATGCGGTCGGTGATCTGGCCAAAGAGGGTCAGCCCGCCCAGCGCATTGACCAGTGTACTGTAACCCCCACAAAGCCAGTGCAGCACATCTAGATCGTGGGTGGCTTTCTGCAGTAAGAGACCAGTGCTGTAGCGCCGGTCGGCGTGCCAATCTTTGTAGTAGAAATCGCCGCCGTGGCCGACAAAGTGGCGACACCAGGCGGTCTTGACTTCGCCGATCGCACCGCTGTCGATTAGCTCCTTCATCTTGAGCACAAAGGCCATGTGACGCATGTTATGACCCACATAGAGGGTGCCTTGCGTGCGCACGGCGGTGGCCAGAATGCGGTCACAGCCGGGAATGGTAATCGCCAGCGGTTTCTCCAGATAGACCGCTTTGCCCGCTTCCAGCGCGGCAATGGCATGTTCTTCATGCCAGTAATCGGGGGTGGCGATAAAGACTGCGTCCAGGTCGCGCGCCAACAGTTCGTGATAGTCACTAGTCGTAAAGATGTCGGCGCCGTAGTGTTCACGACAACGTTGCAACGTCGCTTCCTCTGTGTCACAACAGGCAACAATGCGCGACCCTGCGCCCGGTTGGTGGGCATAGGCGGCTAGCCCACCCCGCCCGCCAGCCCCAATCACGCCAATCTGTAAATCAGCCATAAGTTCCTCGCTTCCTGTGGCTGGTCGAAGCCAACTTGATAGATAAGAAACCAGGGTTTCAGAAAACCCTAGTTTCTGGTGGTCTATGCTCTATAGGGGAAAGGTGATGCGCTTGCCTGCGGCGGCCGATTGATAAGCGCCCAACACCATCTCGACCGCAGCGCGCCCATCTGCCGCGGTAACATCGGGTGCGGTGTCATTTTTCAGACAATCGATAAAGGCGCGGGGCACACCGGCAATGCGCTCGCCATGCGTGGCTGGAATGGGAATGCCCAGATCGGTCCATGCCGGCTTCTCCTTGGTCCAGAGCTTCAGGTTGATCGCCCCTGGCGGCAGTGGATTGTTGGTCGAGGGCGAATCATCGTGGTTCTGGATCAACACGCCCTGATCGCCATAGATTTCGGTTGTATTCTCTGCCGCCAGCGTCACCGATGAGTTGACCAGCACAGCCATTGCGTTGTTGGCAAAGCGATAGATCGCTACTCCGGTGTCGTCGGGCGAGAAGTCGGTCACCGTGTTCTGGATCTCCGCCATGACGCTGATCGGCTTGCCCATCATCCAATGGATCAGATCGGTGGCGTGGGAGGCGTCATCCATGAACATACCCATATTCTTTGCCGGGTCGAAGTGCCAACGGGTCAGGCCATTGACAAAGCCGGGGCTGAGCAGGACGGGGATACAGTGCCGCCGGCGGAAGAGGCTAATCTGGCCTAGCACGCCACGCTCCAAGATCTCCTTGATTTTGATGTTGGATGGGTCGCGGCGCATCTGGTGGGCCATCATCAATTTGACGCCGACCTGCTCCACCGCTGCGGTCATACGATCACAATCGGCCAGGGTCAACGCCATGGGTTTCTGACAGAGAATATCCTTGCCCGCCGCCGCGGCCGCCAGCACCATCTCGGCATGGCGATTGGTCTCGCAGGTGACGATCACTCCTTGAATTTCGGGGTGGTTGAGCACATCTTCCACATGGGGCGAATAGATTAGCCCATACTTGGCGGCGGCCTCTCGTCCGCGCACTTCGTTGTCATCCCAAGCAGCGATCAGCCGCACATCATCATAGCCTAACATCCGTTGACAGTAGGCATTGGCGTGACCGTGGGCAAAGCTAATTATGCCGATGCCGATTTTTGCAGCCATCAATTTCCCCTTTCCTGACTTGATATGAGCGATATACATTTATTATCTCCCATTGTCAACTGGCTAGCAAATCCTCTGCAACTGCCACTAGTGGTCGGGATTGCGCTTATTCAGCAGGTTGTCACCATCTGGCTTTAGTATTCACTTCCATTGTGGCCCATATAGGTATGCGGCTGAAATTACGCTTTTTCTCTCCGGGAAATAGTTCGATTTCAGTTTGCCGCCCATATGAGCGTCCATTTTTTATTGTGATTGACTAATTAGCACCTTGCTTGTATACTAAATTTATGGCAGCAAAAGATGCGATTCATGACACAGTTAAACAAGCATTGATCCACTTATCGCAGCGACTTCCAGCGTGATATTATCAAAATGGTGATAGAGCGCAATGCAATTCCTCTGATTATTGTCGATTTGGAGAAAGAGGAGGTTGTAGCATGGATACGCTAAGTCAACACCGCATGTTAGTAAAAAAAATTTTAAGTGATTATGCCCAGCTAGCAAATGCGTCCCCGGATGGGGTGGAAACCCAACTTTTGTTTGATGAGGAACGGGATCACTATATGGCCTTTCGTACAGGATGGTGGCGCAAAAAGCGCATTCACTCCGCCGTCATCTATGTCAGGCTGGAAGGTGGCAAGATTTGGATTGAGGAAGATTGGACAGAAGAGGGCATCGCCACCGAGTTATTGGAAGGTGGCATCCCGAAAGAAGCCATTGTTTTAGGCTTCCATCACCCCACCATGCGCCGCTATAGTGAATTTGCTGTAGCCTAATTGGCTTAAGCCTCATCAGATCACATTCAGCCCCAACCGTTTCGCCTTGTTTTCGGCACGCGCCAGCAGATAGCGCGAGAGCAACGTAAAGACCACCGCAAAGACCAGCAGAACCAACCACTCCTGCCAGATCGGCAATAGTGGCTGCCATTGCCCGTTAAAGCTGTAGTAGCGGATGAGGTCATAGCCCCAGGTGTAGGGCAGGAAGTAGGCAACAACCTGGGCTGCATAGGGATACGCGGTAATCGGTAAGTAGGCGCCGCTCAGCATCTCAAAGAGAATGGAGAGCACCGCCACCAGCGCACCCACCTGTCGCCATAAGAGGGCCAGCAGCGCGATCATAATGCCCAACGCCGTCAGCGCCACCAGCACCACCCCACCAGCCACCAGCACCAGGAACATATTTAGCGCACTTGCCTCGGCATAGAAAACCAGAAAGAGATAGAGGGGTACGAAGACTACGCTGCTGACCAGGACCTTAGCCACCACCGTGCCGACATAGTAGGCATAGCGTGAGGCCGGGTTGCTGTAGAGAAATTCCAGTGTGCCGTTATAGAGATCGTTGCTGATCGCCTCCAAGGGCGCGCCCAGTGTGGAACGAATAAAGATAAAGAGTAACAACGAGCCCTGGAAAAAGATGAACATGTTACGCCCGCTCAAATCGACACCCAGATTGCGATTGCCATCCATCGTGACGACGCTGGCCAACAGAAAGAAGAAGGCCAGCCGAATCGCCAACTCCACAAAGGTGCCAATCAAATTGGGCAGATAGCGCCGGGCGATCTGCAAATCTTTGACGACTGTACTGATCATCACCTGCCAGGCCGACGGTGTACGCGCTAGGCTGGGGAACGCGCCTATGGTAGGACCAGCGTTTGGTTGCACGCCTGCATTAGCACTCATTTGCATAGATGGCTCCTTTTGTTTACTGCTCAAAACTAGCTAGCTCCTAGCCGGTCCGTGACCGGCGTTCCGGTCGCCGGTCACGGACCGGCTAGGAGCGGGCTGAATCATTGCTACTGCTCAAATGCCTCGTCCAACGCACCGATGTGGTGGATGAAGGCATCCTCCAGCGAAACGGTGCGCTGGCGAAAACGGGGGCGCACCTGCTCCTGGCGTAGCACCTGAATGATCTCCTCCATGCCGACCAGCGGATCGGCCACGGCCAGTGATAACCAGGCAGGGGCGCGTTCTACCCTAAAGAGCACTGAAGGCAAACCTTGCAGCCGTGCTTGGGTGGCCGGCGCCAGCGGCGTCTGTTCAATCTCAATAAAATCGCTGGCCCCAATCGCTGCTTTGAGACTTGCGGGTGTCCCCTCCAGCGGAATGCGTCCCCGGTGGATCAGCGCCACACGTGTGGCCAACTCATCCACCTCGCTGAGAATGTGGGAGGTGAGCAGCAGCGCCTTCCCTTCGCGGTGCACGTAGGCGCGCAAAAAGGTGCGAATCTTCTGGGCGGTGATGGGGTCCAGCCCTTTGGTCGGTTCGTCCAGGTAGATGACCGGCGGGTTGTGCAGCAGCGCGCGCATAATCACCACCGTCTGCTTCTGTCCGCCGGAGAGATGGACAAAGAGTTGGCCCAGTTGGTGTTCAAAATCAAAGTAATGGGCCAGCTTGTTGATCTGTTGGTCAATCTCTCCCTTTTTCATGCCACGCAGCGCCCCAAAAAAGTGCAGATTCTCTCGCACCGTCAGCCGCGCATAGGCCGAGCGCTCTGTGTCCTGCCCCACATAGCCAAAGAGATGGCGGATTTCGTGAGGGTGGCGATCCAGATCATAGCCCATAATATTGACCTGGCCGCCATCCTTGGCCAAGAGTGTCGCCAGGATTTTGATCAAGGTTGTCTTGCCGGCGCCGTTGGGGCCCAATAGCGCTAGGATTTCCCCCTGGCGGAGGGCGAGCGAGGCATCGTGCAGCGCGGTGGCGTCGCCATAACGTTTGCACACGTGGCCGGCAATAAGATATGGTTCCATAGTAAACCCTTTCCGTTGGGTCGATAGGCATTAAGAAAATAATTTGGCATTACGTAGGGGCATCCGCTTGCCGGTGCCCCTAGACGACCGCAAGGGTACGCCCCTACGCGATACCAAATTGATCCGTCCAACCAATTCACCCTATCCAAGCACCCGCGTTGCGCCCGGCAGCCGGCGGATGAGTGCACTCAACAGGAAACAGACCGGCATCGTAATGGCTGCGGCCACGAAAAACTTGACAATCGACGGCCAGTCCACGCCCAACAACCCAATGTTGACCCCATACAGAATCGTTTGATGAATGATATAGACCGTATAGACATTGGCCGCGAGAAAGCCCAACCAGGGTCCAGCTTGGTTGAAACGGGTACGAAACAGGTGTACCAGAAAGATCATCGCTGCAATCAAGAAGAACGATTCCCACAGCGCATAGAGCAGCGCCTCCCAGTGCAGACCACCCATCATGCGACTCATGACCGTCGGATCGCTCAATACACCGGAGAGCACACCAACCAACACAAAGGCGGGAATGCCAAGCAGCACGCCGATACCCCAGCGGCGCGCTTGCGCGGGCGGCAGTTGGGCAAACCAATCCTTGTGATAGGCGACGATGCCAACGCTAAAGGCAAAGATGTAGTGGACAAAGTGGCCCAGTTGCAACCCCCAAGTCCAGACACCGACCGGTGAAACGATGCGCACGGTAAAGGTCAACAGGGCCAAAATCGCAATCCAACCCCAGAGGGTGCGATCTTTTGGGAAGGATCGCAGCGCGGCTTTGGGCGCAGAACCACGGTTGCTGCCGCTGGCGCCTTGGATCAGCACATAAGCCACGGCAAAGATCAGCAGCGCCTGTAAAAACCAGAGATGGCCCGGTTCATAGTCAATGCGCGCATGGTATGCCTGTCCCAAATAAAAACGGTCGATCAGATAGCCATTGATGTTGATGATCAGTGTCGTGTAAACCAACAGCGGAATTCCTAGCCGGATCAGGCGGTCAACCAGAAAGTGGCGGGCGCCTTTGCGTTGGAACGCGGCAGGGGTGAAATAGCCGGCCAACAGAAAGAAGGTCGCCATAAAGTATGCCTGATTGATACCGTTAAAGATTGAGAGCAGGATCGGGCTGATCCCATCCGTTATCTGATCGTGAATTGCCCAATCACCAGCGCCGCCATAGGCAATTGCCGCGTGATGAAAGATCACCAACAACGTCAAATAGATGCGCAGGTTGTCAACATAGGCAAAGCGTGTACGTACTTGCGTCTCCATCCTAGCCGGCTTGACGGCTAATCGTTCTTGTAACGCGACCATTGCTCTCCTCCTTGATGCTAATGAATGTTAGACAACATCTAACCACGCTCATATGGGCGAAGCGGTGAAATTGCAACAGGCGCCAGAGAGAAATAAAGCGATTTCACCCGCAGACCTATATGAGCCTCTAACCAAAAGTATAGCACCGGAGTCGTGTTGCGAAATCACATCTTCATGTGATTCAGGATGTGATTCGGTGTGGATGATTGGGTGATTGGTCATTGGGTGATTTGGGCCTACCAATCACCAATCACCTAATCACCAATCAACTAATCACCTACAACAACCCTAATTCCCGCGCCCGCGCGATGGCCTGGTTGCGCCGGTGGACGTTGAGTTTGCTGTAGATGTTTTTGGTGTGGGTGCGGACGGTGTTGAGGCTGATGATGAGCGTTTCCCCAATCGCCGCATAGGTGAAATCGGCGGCCATGAGACGCAGCACTTCCCATTCACGTTCGCTGAGGGGTTCGACTAGGGTGGCGGGTGGCGCGGGAGCGGGTGGCACAGGGGTGTTGGCCTGGCTGGCAGCTGCGGTAAGGACGCTTTGAATGTAATCAGTGACGCCTGTCCGTTGCACAAGTTGGTACAATAACTCCACCACCGCTGGCCCCTCATCCAGAAGCGCCCGTATATAGCCCGCCGGTGCGGCTCGATCGAGGGCCATCTGTAACCGGGCCAATGCCTGTTCCGGCCGGCCTTGCTGTTGGTGCAACTGCGCCTCTAGCAGCAGCAGCGTTAGCTCGTCGCGCGGGTAGAGGTGCGGCGCCAACCATGCCTTAGTTTTGGCCAACCATTGCGCCGCAGTTGTAGCTTCATCTTGAGCTAGGGCAAGACGGGTGTGGGCAAAGCCGTGGGCCAAGGAGTCACGCGTCGCATGTGTGGCCAACCACTGCGCTGCATCGGCCAACCGCCCCTGGCGCAGCCAAAGCTGGAGTTGCGCTAGGTCAATGGTCTCGATCAACTCATAAGCCGCGTTGGTGGCAGCGTGCTGCTCCTGAGCGCTTTGCAGACTGGCCGTGGCTGCCAGTCGCGCTGCGGCCAGCGCCGCGTTGGCTTCTTCCAGCCGCCCTTGTGCATAAGTACTGTTGCAAAGGGCCAGGTAGCTGTCCACCAGATGCTGAGTATGGCCCCAGCGTTGGCAGCACTCGACCGCGGCGCGGGCCTGCGCAGTTGCTTCGTCAATACGGTTCCATTCGTAAAGCAGTTGGGCGTAAAAGGCGTGGGCCTTGCCGGTTGTCGGATGACTCTGTCCGGTCGCCTTGCCCCAAGCTTGCCCCGCGTCAAGCGCACGCTGATAGGCAGCCGCGGCCTGGGCTAACTTGCCTTCCCGTGCATATAATTCCCCCTGACTCCCCAAGGCGGCCAGATAGACGGTGAGATTGGGGGTCGCCTGGGTCAGCATCACCGCTTCAGCAAAGGCTTCTGCCGCCCGGCCATTTTCCCGCTGCCGGGCGTAGGCATCGCCCAGGTTGAGCGCAACCGCACCGCGCAGAAATATTTCCGTGGCCGGCAGGTTGACCAGGGCGCGCTGGGCAATGGCAATGATTGCCGTCACCGGCTCATGCAGGTTGATCATCGCCGTGCAGCGGAGGGCATCCAAATAGCCTTGAATGGTGGTGGCCGGCAAGGGTAAGGCTGTCGCCGGTGGCAGCATGGCCAGCGCCTGTTCGGCCCATTCGACCCATTGGCTTGCTTCGACAAATTGGGCAGCAAGCAGCGCAGTGCCGGCCTGGGCAAAGGCAAGCAGCGGGCGCGTCTGCCTGAGTGTCAGCGGCAACTGTTGCAGCCAGCTCCCCAGACGAGCGCTCTCATTGCCCAGGGCCAGGCGCAGCACATTTGCTTCAATCAACGCGGCCGCCTGCTCTGTCTCCTGCGCGGCCAGGGCATGGTCAATGGCAGCTTCCACCAGGTCGTGAGCCCCATACCATGCCGCCGCGCGGCTGTGTAGCTTGGCTAGCGCGGTTGGCGTGAACTGTTGCAAGCGGTGGCGTAGAAAGTCGGCAAAGAGGGGGTGATAGCGATACCACTGGCGTTGATTGTCCAGGGGCAGCAAAAAGAGATTTTCGCGCGCCAACTCCTCCAATTGCGCCTGGCTATCATCCCTGGCTAGGAGCGCGTCACAGAGCGGGGCGCAGAGCCGTTGCAGCAGCGCAGTCTGAACCAGGAAGTGCTGGCGTTCGACGCTCAGGTGTGCAAAGACCTCGGTGGCCAGGTAGTCGAGTACATGGCGATCATCCCCACGGAAGCCGGCCAATAGCGTGGCGAACCCTTCTGCCTGTGCCGTGGGCGCCGTCGACTGCAAAAGCACGGCGGCCAAGCGCAGGCCGGCGGCCCAGCCTTCGGTGCGCCGTTCCAATGTAGCTAGCGCGTCCGGCGGCAGTGGAACCTCTACAGTCTTGGCGAAAAAGTCAGCTACTTCGCTGGCCGAGAAGCGGAGGTCGGCAGCGTGTAATTCGGTCAACTCGCCACTCGCCCGCAGCCGGGCCAGCGCCAGGGGTGGCTCTCGCCGTGTGATCAACACCAGATGAAGCTGGGGCGGCAGATAGGTCAACAAGAAGTTGAGCAGTTGGTGGATGGCCCCGTTCTCGATTAGATGATAATCATCCAAGACGAGCAGCGCCGGCTGGGCCATGTGCGCCGTTTCGTTGACTAGGGTGGTCAGGAGCGTCTCCCGCGGCGGCGGCTGGGGTGCAGCGAGCAGCGCCAGGGTTTGGCGACCAAAGGCTGGCTCGATCTGCCGGAGCGCGCCGATGAGATAGCTGAGGAAGCGGGTGGCGTGATTGTCATGTTCATCCAAGGTCAGCCAGGTTGCCGGACGCTCCGCCGTGCGCACCCACTGGCTGACCAGCGTAGATTTCCCAAAGCCAGCCGGCGCGGCCAGCAGCGTCAACTTTCCCTGCAGACCGCGGTCCAACCGCTGTAGCAGCAGTGGCCGGCGAAGCGCGGTCGCGGGCGGCGTGGGGAGATAGAGTTTGGTCGTTAAGAGCGGTGTCTGCATGGTTTCTACCAGGGCATTCATGATATTGGGAATAGTTTATCACACTTTGTCTGGGCGTTGAATGTTTTCGGGTAAACGAAAGTGATACGGGGACCTGTCAAACTTTTGGCAAATTTGGGTGCGTACCACAAATGGGGCGAAGCACCAGCAAGGCAAACGGGAGCTTCTCGCCCGTCGCCCTACTTTGGGACGCACCCGGCAAATTTAGCTTGTTTGACAAATTAATTTCCCTATGCTATCGTTGCCCTCATCTGGAAACGTTTCCATCCCCAATGTTATTCAACTGATGATTATCACCGCCGCGGCCAATCAGCAACCCTGGCCGTGGGTGAACAATCTTTGCGTCTGACCTATCATTACTAATGTGTTCTTGTTTCACTGGAAACTGTTGTCATAAAGTAAACTTTACTCTGTTATAAAGGAGAAGATGGCATGAGGAAACAGAGCGTGGGGACGTTACTGATTTGTCTGGCGTGGTTGTTGAGCGCCTGTGTGCAAACGGCGCCGCAAGCCAGTGCGCCGGAGGCGAGTGCGGGGCCGGTGGTCAATAGCTTAGGAGTGGAATTGCCGGCCGATGCCGCGCCGCTTGACCAACAGGTCTTGCGCTATGCAGGCTTTGAGGGCAAGCACTTTGACACCATGCGCAATGAGTATGAAGGCTTTGCTTATGAGAATACGATTGAGACGCTGGCGCGCATGGATGCCGACGGCGTTTGGCACCCCGGCGCAGCCGATAGCTGGGAGGTTTCGGAGGATGGCCGCACCTGGACCTTCCACCTGCGTCAGGATGCCAAGTGGAGCGACGGCACGCCGATCACCGCGGCCGATTGGGTCTATAGCTTTCACCGCTATGTGGATCCGGCCATGGCCAATGTCTACGCCTGGTTCCTCTTTGACATTGAAAACGCCGAGGCGGTGAACAAGGGCGAAATGCCGGTGGAAGAGATGGGTGTGCAGCAGATTGATGACCACACCTTCTCGGTCACGACCAAGGTGTCACTACCCTACTACATGTACACCCTCAATTGGCACGCCGTGCCGGTGCCCATGCACATGGTCGAAGAGCATGGCGATGCCTGGGCCGACAGCCCGGAGACTGCGCCGAGCAATGGCCCCTTTATGATCAAAGAGTGGAATCGGGGCCAAAATGTGATCTTCACCCTCAACCCTTATTACAATGGGCCGTGGAAGCCAAAGCTCGAACAGCAGACAATGGTGATCGTGCCGCAAGGGTACGATCAATACCTACAGATGTACCAGGCCGGCGACATTGACGTGACCAGTGGGCTGCGCGGCGATCAGTTGGCGCAAGTATTGGCCGACCCGGAGCTGAGCACCCAAGCCTATGTCTCCACCGACCCGCGCACGGCTTATCTCTACATGAACATGGGCCAGCCGCCCTTTGACAAGTTGGAGGTGCGCCAAGCCTTCATGCACGCGGTCGACCGCGAGGCGCTCTGCAACGAGGTCATGCGCGGCACCTGTATCCCTGGCTATGGTCTGCTGCCGACCGACTTCCCCTGCACCCAGAATGACAACGCCGCGCTTCAGGAGCATCAGAAATTTGATCCTGACATGGCCAAGCAACTGATGGAAGCCGCCGGCTATCCTGGTGGCGCTGGCTTCCCGGAGCTGACCCTCTACACTCGTGAAGGAGAATTTGCGCGCGAGGCCGAGGCGGTGCAGCGCATGTTGAGCGACAATCTGGGCATCACCGTCAATGTCCAGGATATGGAGCGCGCCACCTTTGTTGACCTGCGCACCAAGGGCGAGTTGATCTTTGCCTTTACGCGCTGGGGCGCCGACTTTATTGACCCCAGCAACTTCTTTGACTGGTGGGATGACGCCGACTTCAACAAGTTTGTCAACGCCGACTTCACCAGCCTGATCGACGAGGCCCGCCCCATGACCGACGCCGCCCAGCGCTGTGAAGTCTATCACCAGGCCGAAGAGATCCTGGTCAGCGAAGGGCCTGCCGTCTTTATGCTCTATCCCAAGGTGGCCACCCTCTACAAGCCCTATGTGAAAGACATTCCCCTGAGCAAAACCGGCACCCTGGGCAACCGCAATGACTTTATCGCCAATTCGATCTATATTGCGCAGCATTAGGTCTTGACAAGATGAATGGATGACAAGATGAATGGATGACAGAACCAATGCGATGATCGTCGGATATCATCTTGTCATCCTGTCTTTCTTGTCATCTTGTCACCTAAGGAACTTACATCATGGCCCGTTACGTCCTTGGCCGTTTGGTCGGGGTGGTTGGGGTGCTGTTGGGGGTGTCGATCCTGGTCTTTCTCTTGATCCACGCCATCCCTGGCGGCCCCTTTGACAGCATCTCGTCGGAGAAAAACGAAAAGCCGATTCCGGAGCATATCCGCGCCGCGCTGCTGGCCAAGTATGGGCTGGATCAGCCGCTCTATGTCCAATACCTGCGCTACATGGCCAACGCCCTGCAAGGGGACTTTGGTATCTCTTTCCACACGGGTGAAAATGTCTCCAACTTTATCGCGCGCACCTGGCCCATCACCATTCAGTTAGGCTTGATGGCGGTGGCGATTAGCTGGCCGCTGGGCTTGCTGCTGGGCCTCTTTGCCGCGGTGCGCCCCAATACCTGGGTCGATTATCTGACCTCGCTCTTTGTCGTCACTACCTTTGTCACCCCGGTCTTTGTGTTGGCGATTGTGGCGATTATCATCTTTGCCGTGGAACTACACTGGCTGCCGTCGGGCGGCTGGGGTACGCCGCGCCACTGGGTCATGCCGGTGCTTGTCTATGCCATTACCGGTATCGGTGGGCTGGCGCGCTGGGTGCGTTCCGGGATGGTCGAAGCGCTGCGCGCCGATTATATTCGCACGGCGCGCGCCAAGGGGCTGACTGAGCCGGTCATCATCCTGCGTCACGCCTTTAAGAATGCCTCCATGCCGCTGATTACAATTCTGACGCCGGCGCTGGTCAATATGCTGCTCGGCTCCTTCTTTATCGAGTTGATCTTTCGCATTCCCGGCATGGGCGGCGCAACGACTGCGGCCATCTACAACCGTGACTATCCGGTGATTATGGCCATGATCTTGCTCTGGACTTTTGCCATCACGATTGCCTATCTGGTCACGGATCTGCTCTATGCCTGGGTCGATCCACGGGTGCGGCTGGGAGGGAAGGCATGACCGCGACCGGCAAAACCCTGCAACGCACTGATCGCACCGCCACAGAGCCAGAGTTGGTGCTGCGCCAACGCAACCTGTGGAGCGACGCCCTCTATCGCTTTACGCGCAACCGCCTCTCTATGATCGCTTCCTTCTTTGTGCTGCTGCTGATTGGGATGGCCCTCTTTGCCAACCTGCTGGCGCCCGAAGGGTATGATTATCAGGTCTATAGCCAAGCGTGGCAATACCCCTCGTGGGAGCATCCGCTGGGCACCGATCCCTATGGCCGCGAACTCCTGACGCGCATCATCTATGGCGCCCGCGTTTCGCTGGCCATCGGCTTTATCAGCAACTTTGTCGCGCTGCTCATCGGCCTGCCCTTTGGCGCGACCGCGGCCTGGTTTGGCGGCGCGATTGACTATGGCTTTATGCGCTTTATCGAAGTGGTCAACGCGATTCCCGACCTCTTGTTGGGGATTCTGATTGTCACCGTCTTAGGACCAGGCTTTCAGAATGTGCTCTTTGTCTTCATTTTTACCGGCTGGATGGGCACGGCGCGGCTGGTGCGGGGGCAGTTGCTCTCCTTACGCGAGCGCGACTATGTGTTGGCGGCGCGCTGCATCGGCGCCTCCGACTGGCAGATCATCCGTCGCCATCTTCTGCCCAATACCCTGGCCCCGCTCATTCTGGGCGTCACCATGGGCATCCCCAGCGCGATCCTTGGCGAGTCTGGCCTGAGCTTTCTCGGCATTGGCGTCCAGGCGCCCATCCCCAGTTGGGGACGCATGCTTAACGATTACCTGAGCGCACTGCAAACCCATTGGTATCTGGCTTTCTTTCCCGGTTTGATGATTGCCATCACGATGTATGCCTTTACCCTCATGGGTGACGGCCTACAAGATGCATTGGATCCCATGGCGGGAAAATAGATGCGCACTAATAATTAATGGGGAATAATTAACTGCTAAGGGGCATGGGGGCTACGATGGGTGCATTTCCCTTTTAGGGAAACATGCCGGGGATGGACCTCACGTAGCCCGGTATACGCACCAAGGCTTGGTCCGTCCCCGGCATGTTGCCTCTTGGCTAGCGAGAACTCGCCCTAAAACAGAAGTACACCCGGCTACGATTGCGCAGGTTGCGTTCTGCTGCTGATACGGTATAATTGATGCAGGTTCTTATTGTTGCACAGAAGGCACTTACAGAAATTAAGGAGATTTTATGCGTCATTCAAATTCGTTCAGACCGTCATCATTCTCCCTTGTCATCTGGTTTGTGTTGTTGGCACTGCTGTTTACAGCCTGTACACCGGTCAATGCGCCTGCCAATGAGAGCGGCGCGGCGGCTGGCCCTGTGGAGATTCGCCTGGCTTCTTATGGCCTGGGCGACGCCTGGAATAAGAGCCTGGAAGATACGCTTGCCCCTTTCCGGGAGCAGAACCCCAACATCAAGGTTACGATTGAATTCCGTCCGATTGATGGCTATTGGGACAAGTTGCAGACCGAGTATGCCGGCGGCCAGGCGCCCGATATTACTATCAACCAGATGAACTGGGTGGTGCCGGGCGCGGCGCGCGGCATGTTTGTCGATCTCAAGCCCTTTATTGACCGGGACCAGATCGACATGAGCGCCTATTTCTACCCCATGGAGCCGGAATGGGGCTGGAAGGGGGGGATGTATGGCGGGCTGCTCTATGCCGGTGGCCAGGCGCTCTACATTAACAAAGATCTGCTTAATGCTGCAGGGCTAGATTTCCCTGCCGACGACTGGACCTGGACCGATATGCTGGAGTATGCCCGCAAGCTGACGGACCCCGCCACCAACCAGTGGGGCATTCACATGAGCATTCCCAACCCACCCTATTGGGGCACTTCGTTTATTCATGGCGCCGGCGGTTCTGTGCTTAACGATACCTATGACAAGTGTACGCTGACCGATGAAGCGTCACAGGCTGGGCTGCAATTCATGGCTGATCTGATCCTCAAAGAGCAGGTCATGCCTTCCCCTAGCGCGCTGGCAGGGCAGGAGAATCCCTTCCTCACCGGTAAAGTCGCGATCTACTTTGGCGGCACCTGGGAAGAGGGGAGCATCCGGGAAGCCGGCTTTGACTGGGACTTTGCCCATATGCCGGTAAACCCCGACACCGGGATCCGCCGTGTGCAGATGGGCTCCAACGCCTGGTCGGTGTTGAGCACCAGTGCCCATCAGGAAGAGGCATGGCAGGTGGTCAAGTTCCTCATGGGTGAAGATGGCCAACGAGGCATGATGAAAAATGGTGTGCCGGGACTCAAGAGTGTGGTCGAGAGCCAGGAGTATCGCGATTTGCACCAGCCGCAGCACATTGATGTGCTTTGGGGCGACTTTGCCAACTATGGCCACGATTATTACCCCACCCCCGACACGGACGAGTGGTGGGCCGCCGTTGGGCAAGAGCTATCGGCCATCTGGTCTGGAGAAGTGTCGGTCGAAGAGGCGACCACCGCCGCCTGCGCCGCCGTCGATGAAATCTTTGCTCGCCGCCCAGCCGAGTGGGCGCGCTAAGAGGGATTGGTGATTGGGTGATTGGTAATTGAGCGTTCGCGCCTATGCGCGGGAATCCTGTCGAAATCACCCAATCACCAATGGCGCGGCGCACCCGCTTTGCGATCACCAATGACCACTCACCTCTCTTCTCAACGCAAACTCTCTGCGCCGGCGCGGCGCGAGGCGGTGGCGGCCTATCTTTTTATCTTGCCCTGGCTCTTGGGGCTGTTGATCTTTACTTTGGGCCCGATTGTGGCGGCCTTCTATTTTAGCCTGACCGATTTTCAGGTCGTCAAGGCGCCGGTCTTTATTGGGTGGCAAAATTTTCAACAGCTCTTCGGCGACCGCCTCTTTTGGCAGGCGCTCAAGGTGACCTGTATCTATGTCTTTGTCAGCACACCCCTAGGGTTGGTGCTCTCCTTTGCGGTTGCCCTGTTGATGAACCAGAAGGTCCGCCTGGTGGGCTTGTGGCGCACCATTTATTACTTGCCCACCCTGGTGCCGGTGATTGCCAGCACCATGCTCTGGCTCTGGATCTTTAATCCCGAATTTGGGCTTTTTAACACCATCTTGCGCTACTTTGGTATTGATGGGCCACTCTGGTTGGGGCATAGCCAGTGGGCGTTGCCTTCGCTCATTATCATGAGCCTGTGGACTGTGGGTGGTCCGATGTTGATTTATCTGGCCGGACTGCAGGGCATTCCCACCGATCTCTATGAGGCGGCGGATGTGGATGGGGCAGGGCGTTGGGCCAAGTTTTGGGCCGTGACGATTCCAATGATGACACCGGTGATCTTCTTTAACCTGGTGATGAACATGATTGCGGCCTTTCAGGTCTTTGTCCAAGCCTTTGTCATGACCGATGGCGGCCCGCGCTATGCCACGCTTTTTTATGTGCTTTATCTCTACCAGAATGCTTTTAAGTTCTTTCGCATGGGCTATGCCTCGGCGCTGGCGTGGGTGCTCTTTTTGATCATTCTCTTCTTCACCGCGTTGGTGATTCGCTCGTCCGCGCTATGGGTCTTTTATGAAGGGGAATTGAAGCGGCGCTAAGGCTGCATCCAAGCACAACAACGAATGGAGGAATCAACGGATTTGTCACGGGATTCAGGAAAATCTTGGACGATATTGCTCTATCTCATCGTGATCACCGGCGCGGTGGTGATGATGATCCCGCTTGTCTGGCTGCTTTCCTCCAGCTTGAAAGACCAGGCGCGTATCTTTCTCTTTCCGCCCCAGTGGATTCCTGACCCGTGGCGCTTTGACAATTATAGCCAGGTCTTTGCGCAGGTTCCCTTTGGTCGCTTTTATTTGAACACCGTTTTGGTCACCGGTCTGGCCATGCTAGGGCAGATTACGGCGGCCAGCCTGGTCGCCTTTGGCTTTGCCCGCCTTCGCTTTCCAGGCCGTGACACGCTCTTTCTGGTCCTGCTGAGCACCATCATGATCCCCTATCATGTGACGCTCATCCCGACCTTTGTGCTCTTTCGCATTCTGGGCTGGCTCGACACCTATGCGCCGCTGATTATCCCCTATTGGTTGGGTGGCGGCGCTTTTTACATCTTCCTGTTGCGTCAGTTCTACATGCGGCTGCCACTGGAATTGGATGACGCCGCCCGCATCGACGGGGCAAGCGTCTTTGGCATCTACTGGCGCATTGTCCTGCCCCAGGCGACGCCGGCATTAGGCGTGATGGCGGTCTTTACTTTTCTCAACCACTGGAATGATTTTTTCAACCCGTTGATCTATCTCAACACAACGGAGAAGTTTACTCTGGCGCTGGGGGTCAATCTCTTTCGCTATTACAACACGACCCAGTGGAATTTGCTGATGGCGGCCAGCGTTATGGCGACCATCCCCTGTGTCCTATTATATTTCTTTGCCCAGCGCTATTTTATTCAGGGCATTGTCTTTACTGGATTAAAAGGATGATCGATGATGGCTGAGTTGGGTGTAGGCATTTTGGGCTTGGGACAAGGACGCTCTCATCTGCAAGCTTTTCAGGCCATTGCGGGCAGCCGCGTGGTGGCAATTTGTGATCGTGATGCCGCATTGGCCCAGCAGGTGGCACAGCAGTTTAACGTACCACAGGTTTACACCGAGTATGAACAACTGCTGACTGATAAAGCGGTGCAGATCGTCGTGGTCGCCACCCCCGACCATCTCCATGGTCAACATGCCATCCAGGGGTTGGAGGCGGGCAAACATGTGCTCTCTGAAATCCCCATGGCGACCACCTTGACGGAAATCGAGCGTATTATTGCGCTGACCGACCGCCACGGGTTGAAGTATCACATGGGCAACCAGGTGCGCTATGCTTTCTGTCTGCAGGATGTACAGCGGATGATCGGCGCCGGCGACTTTGGCGACATCTTTTATGGCGAAGGTGAATATCTACACGACATGGAGGATATTGCCGGTCCGCGGGGCGCAGACCATTGGCGCATTCAAAACGACATCCCCCAGACGACCCTACTCGGCGGCGGGCCCCATGCTATCGACACGCTGCGCTGGCTCACGGGTCTGCGCTTTGTCGAGGCGCAGGCGTTCCAGGCCGAGCAACGCACGCGCTGGAACACAGCCCATACCACCGTGGCCATCTTCAAAATGGATAACGGCGGCGTCGCCAAAATTACCGTCTCCTATGGCATGATGCGTCCCTACTGCCTCTACTACTCGGTCTACGGCAATGACGGCAGCTTTGAGCGCACCCGTGACCAAGGGGGCGCCATGCAGGAGACGACCAATTATCTCTATCACAGTCGCCTCTCCGGCACGCGGCGCATGATTCCGGTGACGCTGCCCAACTGGAACAATCCCAAGGTCGCACGCCACTTTAGTTTGGGCCACGGCACTATGGAGATCGAACAGGCGCAGGCTTTTCTGCGCGCCATCAACGAAGATCTTGAACCGGCTATTGGTCCACGCGAGGCGGCCTGCTCCATTGCCGCCGGCATTTGCGCATTGCAGTCGGCGGCGCAAGGTGGGGGAGTGGTCAAGATTCCAAATTTTTAGGATGAATACGCTATGCTCCTGATCCACGCTAAAAACGATCGTCACAGTATCTACAGCCACTATCTCGCCGAGATTCTGCGCTTAGAAGGCTTTGCCGACTTTGCCGAGGCCGAACTGACTGCGCTTGACGCCGCGGCCCTGGCGCAACACGATCTCGTCATCCTGCCCCGCTGCGCAACCACTGCCGGCCAGGCCGAACAGTTGCAGCACTATGTGATCCAAGGGGGGCGCCTGATCGCGTTTCTGCCTGACCCCTACCTGGCGCGGCGCTTTGGCTTGACGCCAACCTGGCGTGGCATTGACAACGGCTGGCTTCATGCCGCTAAGACGCTGCCGATTTGGCAGGGGCTCTGCTGCGAACCAATGCAGATCATTACGCCGGCGGTGGGCTGGCAGATCGCAGAGGGGACGGCTGTGCAGTTATTGGCCCATGTCCACGCCACCAGCGATCCCGCCGACCCTGCCAACCAACCAGGGATTGCCTGGTGCCAGGTGGGCGCGGGAGATGCCCTTTGCTTTGCCTATGACCTGCCCCATGCGATTGCCCGCCTGCGTCAGGGTGATCCCGCTCATGCCGATCTCTCCTATGCTGGTTTGGATGGCATTGTGCGCCCCAGTGAACTCTTTGTCGGCCAATTGGCCGTGGCGCAGATGTTGTTGCCTCAGGCTGACATCCAGACCGCGTTACTGGCGCGGTTGATTGAAACGCTGGCCCCCCGCCCGCGCCTTTGGTACTATCCGGAGATCAGCCAGCAGAGCGTGGTGATCATGACCAGCGATGATGACTGGTCCACCCATGAGCAGTTTGACGCGCTCCTGGCTGGGCTGCGTCGTTTTCACGCGACCTGCACCTTCTATGTCGTGCCGGAGACCAAACTCACGTTGGAGCTGATTGAGCAGTGGGAAGCCGAGGGGCACACTTTTTCGGTCCATCCCGCCCTGGCCGGCGATATCCGCTCCATGTTGGCCAAAGATGAGCCACAGGCCACCCAAGTCGAGGGGATGTTGCGCGAAAATGTGGCACGCCACGTCGCCCAATTGGGCCGCACGCCGCGCACAATTCGGCAACACGCGATCCGTTGGCTCGGTTATGTCGACGCCGCCCGCATCCTGGCCGAGCTAGGGGTAGAGATGGAGTTGAATTACTTGTCGGTCCACCCCTTCTCGTTGGGCTATATGGCCGGTTCCGGTCGTCCCCTGCCCTTTGTCGACACCGACGGCGCGCTGATCCCCTGTTATCAGCAGCCTACCTTGTGGACCGAGGAGGTCTTGATCCACCCGCGTTTTGTCTTTAGCTTTAAGTGGACGGTGGAAGAGGCGCTAGAGATAGTCGGGAAGATCATTCAACGGGCGGCGCACGAATTTTACACGCCCATCACCTTTAATTCCCACCCAGTCAGCTTCGCCACTTACTCCAGTCCGCTCATTGAGGGCACCTGGCAGCTAGCCCTGGCCGCCGGCATGACCATCATCTCCGCCGACCACTGGCTCGATTGGACGCTGGCGCGCAATGGCGTGCGTACTGAACTAACGGCAGAAGGCTGCATCGTGCATGCACTCCATGCCATGCCCGCACTTACACTCCTCTTACCGCCTAATCTCACGGTTGTGGGGCGAGGAGTGGCGAGTACGCAAGTTGATCGGTGGGGGCGACAGTACACTGCGGCGACGCTGCATGATCTGGCGGCAGGTGAGAAACGGCAGATTGGATGGTAAGGGTAGAGAGATTTTTTTTCTAATTTAAGCTTGGCTTTCCGCATCATCGTCAAGTGTAGTTGGGATCGGGTCGCGCAATAGAGCGGTCACTTCGGCCACCGAAAGCGCTAGCAAGTCCGCAATGGTTGGCAAAGGGAAGCCATTGGTGACCATTGCCTGGGCAACTTCACGGTTGCGTTCTGCAATGCCTTCTTTCTTGCCGATATCGATGCCTTCTTGCTTACCAATATCGATGCCCTCTTTTTTGCCGATGTCAATGCCTTCCTGCTTACCGCTGTCATAAATCATTTCCCGTTCCCGTTCAAGTGCTTTCACTAACATGCTTTTCACCTCCTCGCGGGTCAGATCTTGCTCTTCAATTTGGGCAAAGTCGCTCTCGTCTAAGCGCCCGTGGGCTGCTAACTGACGAAACCAGTTAATAAACAACTTGATGGCCTGCCGATCCGGCTCTGTGTCATATAAAGTCAGTAACCGTTCCATCAAGAGCGGCAGATCATAATGCGCCTCCGCCAAAAAGAGCGTGGCAATAATGTTATCAATTTTCGCCAGCCACTCTTTGCCATATTCATTTTCGGCAATAACAAAGTGTTCAAAGTGTAAACCATACGCGCCCAGATCGATTTCAGTTTCAATCAACTGGTCAATGTTGTCCGGGGCGGTCCACTTGTCATCCCCATTATACAACACCAAAGGGAACATGGCCGGCAAAAGTAAGCCGCGCACGTTCTTGTTGGAAAGCACAAAGTCCATGTAAAAATTGCACTTATACTGCAAGCTACGTAGACTCATAAAGCGTTGCACATCAGACTGAAACTCGATCAACAAACAGAGATAGATTACCTGATCTGCATCGCGCAAAGGGACTTTGTAGATGATATCCGCTTCGGTTTCCTTATAATGTTCGCTGACAAAGGATTTATCCAGTCGTTCCGCCCGATCAAAGTCCAGCCGCGGCACCCAAGGTTCTTCCACAAAGGTTTCAAAAAGTTGCCGGAAGATCGTTTTGTTGCCAAAGAGTCGCTTATATCCACTATCATGAATCGTTGCCGTCATGCACAAGTACCAAATATGATGGGTTGATGAATATACGCCAATCATAAACAATTTGTGGGTAAAGGTCAACCTGTTTGGCGCAAAGTTCCCAATTCTTCATCAGCATAATTCCTTGGCTCATCTGACATGGAAATGGGGATATGATTCTGCTTCATTTTTGTATGACTTGACAAATTCTTCCTCCTTCGCTATCGTTTTGCTATATTTTAATAGACCGGACACGAAAGGACCTCCATGCAACTCCACCTCTTTAGCTCACCCGGCAAAGGCGACATTCGCTACATTCTAAACGCCTGTCGCCCTTATCTGGCGGCCGCGGCTGATCCGTTGGTGGCCTATCTGCCTGCGGCAAGCTGGCGTTCTAACTGGCTGGCTTATACGGAAAAAGCTTTTGCCGGCTTGGGGAAGGTTGCCTATTTGGACACGGAGACCATGTCTCTCGCTGCCATGCAAGCGGTGCTGGCGCGAGCAGCCTGTCTCTACGTTTCCGGCGGCAACACCTACCTGTTAAACCACCGGCTACACCAAACGGGGCTATGGGAGGTGATCCGCCAGCGGGTTTTGGATGGCCTACCCTTCATTGGCTTTAGCGCCGGCGCCATTCTCTGTGGTCCCAATATTTTGACCACCAATGATATGAATCTCTGCGCTACAACCCACTTCACCGGCTTAAATCTAGTGGCATATAATTTTGACGCCCACTTTCCCGCCGACGAGGCGGCGCGCGAGCAGCAGACGGATTGGCTATTAGATTACCACGCTTACCACGCCAATCCTATTCTGGCCCTACAGGATGGCGCTTATCTCTCTGTCGATCAAGGGGGTGTCGAAGTGCGACAGGGGCTTTGTTGGTTGATTGAGAAAGGGCAAGCGCGCCGTCAGTTGTCCCTTGGAATTGTCCCATAGAGATGGTTGAGTTTCGATACATGAAATCATGATCTCCTCCCTAAAGTCAGTCGTCCCGATGGGAGGTGCGAATTTCTAAAATTTTGCTTCGATTACAACGAGGAAAACCTGGTGCTATGATTACACCCATCCACACACTGGCCGATTTACGCGCCGATCTGCCGATTACGCGCCGGTGTATCTATTTGCAGACCGGCACCTACGCCCCTGTCCCCACCTCGACCCAGGATTATTTAACCGCATTGTTGCGTGAAGAAAATGAAGTGCTGTTGGCCGGTGGCAGCAAAACCGGCGACAGTGACCACGTAGCCGAAATTGAAGGGGCGCGGCGGCGGCTGGCGACCCTTTTAGGGGTCGGCGCGGACGAAGTGGCCTGGTGCTATAACACAACCAGCGCCACGCGGCTGGCTGTTCAAAGCTTTTCCTGGCGACCGGGCGATAAAATCGCGCTGACCGATGTAGAGCATGTGAGTACGGTCAAGTTGGTCGAGGGGATGGTCCAACAGTTGGGGGTGCAAGTTACGGTGATCCCCAGCGGTGACGGGCCGACCTACACCCCCGATGACTTTCTCGAACAACTGGCGCAACGCTTGACGCCCGACCATCGGCTGCTGCTCCTGTGTCATGTGGCCAACACCGATGGCCGCCGGCTGCCGGTGGCAGAGGCAGTGCGTATCGCGCGCGAACGGGGCGTGAAAACTTTGATTGACGGAGCCCAAGCCGTAGGTGTTTTCCCGGTGGATGTGGACGCCATCGACGCCGACTTCTACAGCGGTTCCATGCACAAATGGCTCATGGGTCCAGCCGGGGTTGGTTTTCTGGTGGTCAAGCGGACGCAATTGCCCGCGTACAATCCTCTTTGGTTGCCGCGCGCCGAGGGGGATGGTCTCACTGCCGGCGCACTCTCCGAGGTAGGGACACCGAACCACGTCCTGCGTATGGGCGCGGCCTACAGCTTGGCCACCTTGCAGCAGATTGGTCTGCCGCAGTTGGAAGCGCAGATGCAGCGGCTGACTTCCCAACTGCGTACGGGCTTACACGCCATCAAAGAGATACGCAATGCCGGTCCTGACGCGTGGGCCCTGTCGTCGAGCATTACCACGCTGCAACTGGCGAATGGTGATTTAACGCAATGCCAACAATTGGTGACCCTGCTGCGTGAACGCTACCACATCATCACCAAAGTACGCCCGGAAGTCTGCGGCGTACGCATTTCGTTGGCGGCCTTTAATACGGTGGAAGAAGTAGCGCAGGTGCTGGTTGCGTTGAATGAAGTGGTATCCAGGTAGAAAACAAAGCAGGTGGCGGGTGGCGAGTCGCGCGTAACCTGCGACCCGCCACCCGCCACTGTATAGCCCGGTACACTTTGTCGCGAAAAGCCATAATTATTTGTTATTTTGTATGTGGAACAGTATTATGTTGTTGTGCATATAAAATACAGGCATGGCTCACTTGCAAGGGAAATTATGGCTATATTTGTTGACCGCCACGATGAATTGGCATTTTTCAACCGACTTCTCATCCGTACACGACCAGGGCCAGCGCAACTTGCCCTGCTCTATGGCCGACGACGTGTGGGAAAAACATCCTTGCTCGGTCATTGGGTGGCGCAGAGTGGCCTACCCTACACTTATTGGGTCGCCAACAAAGAATCATCAGCGCTGCAACGGCGTAGTTTTGTGGCAACAGTGCTGGGAATCCCAGAAGAACAAGCACCGACCTTTGACAGTTGGCCTGTTCTTTGGCGTTGGTTGGCGCCGCGATTGGCGCAAGAATCTACACGTCAGATTCTGATCATTGATGAATTATCTTATGCGTCTGCCGAAGATGAATCAATCTTATCAGCGCTTCAACATGCCTGGGATCACCATCTAAAAGAGTCGCGCCTAGTGATGGTGCTTTGTGGTTCGCAGGTAAATACCATGGAAGCGATGATGAAACACCAATCACCACTCTTTGGTCGCTTTACCGGTCAATGGAAATTGGAACCGCTGCCATTTTATGCCCTACGCGAGTTCTTTTCCACTTGGAACGCTGAAGAACGCGTTGCGCTTTACGCTGTTATCGGCGGCATTCCCGCCTATCTTGAATGGCTGGATCCCACCTTGGGGTTGGTGCAAAATATTCGTGATATCATGCTCTCGCCAGGTAGCATGTTTATGGCCGAACCCCAATTTCTGCTCTATGACGAACTTCGGGAACCGCAAACTTATTTCTCTATTCTGCAAGCGATTAGCAGTGGGAACCATACCCTGAGCGCCATCAGTAAAGCAGCTTTGGTTGAGCGCACTACTCTGCCCAGATTTTTACAGCGTTTGCAAGAGTTGCAACTAATTGAGCGCCGCTTGCCGGTTACGCTTACCCAAGCTGAGCAGCAAACTTCGCGCCAGGGCCGTTACCATTTGGCCGATCCCTTCTTTCGCTTTTATTTTCGCTTTCTCGCCCCCCATCTCAATGCCTTCATACCGCAACAGGAGACATTGACCCACATTCAAACCGAATTGCGCGGCTTTGTCGGCTTAGGCTTTGAGCAGCTTGCCCAGCAATGGGTTGCTAAACAGGCGCTCACCGGTCATTTGCCCTTTACGCCAGAGGCAATTGGATCTCATTGGAGTCGCACAGTACAAATTGATGTGGTTGCCATCAACCGCCACACGCATGATGTATTGCTGGGTGAGTGCAAGTGGGGGGAAAAGCGGGTGGAGCAAACAGTGGTCAATGATCTAATTCAGCGCAAAGGTCCACGGTTACAACAAATGCTGCAAGAAAAAGGGGGCGAGTGGAAGTTGCACTATGTCATCTTTGCACGCGCCGGGCTGACACCGAACGCACACGCTGAATTGCAAGCCCATGGGGGAGTTGCAGTTGATTTACAACGAATGGACGAAGTCCTGTCAGCGTAAAGCGCGCGCTGTCTGGCTCCTATACTCAGCAGAAATAAAATGAACGCATAATCAAGTGGGAGAGTAGAACAGTGTATCTTTGCTGATATTTCGCTTGACGAATTGTGGTGGTTATGATACTGTGTTGGAAACGTTTCCAGCACTGATTGATCTTTTACCATAACGGAGGCTTCCCATGTTCGAGAATCCCTGGAGTGGCGTTTTTGCTGCCACGCTGTGCCCCTTCCGTGACGATTTTAGCATTGACGAAGAAGGTTTGCGCGCCTACTCGCGCTATCTGGCCAATGTGCCTGGCATGAGAGGGTTGGTCTGCAACGGCCACACCGGCGAAGTGATGGGGCTGCGCGCGCATGAACGAGCCGAGGTGACGGCGATTATGGCGGATGAAGTGGGCCACCAGGTCAAGATTGTCTCCGGCGTCTGCTGTGATGGCAGCTTTGAGGCGATTGACCATGCGCTGGCTGCCAAGGAAGCGGGCGCTGACGCGATCCTGCTCATGCCGCCCCACCATTGGCTGCGCTTTGGGCGCACCTCAGAAACTGCAATTGGCTACTTCCAGGATGTGGCCGAGGGCGCAGGCATCCCCATTGTGCTCCATCAGTACCCCGACTGGACCAAGGCGTCTTATTCTATGAAAGAGTTAACTGAAATCGCCAAGATTCCTGAAGTGGTCGCCTTTAAGATGGGCAGCCGCAACTTTTCCCGCCTGGAGCATGAGTATCGTACGCTCAAGGAGATTGCGCCCCACATTCCCCACCTCACCTGTCATGATGAATATCTGCTGGCCTCGCTCCTGGTCGGCTCGGATGGCGCGCTGGTCGGCTTTGCCGGCTTTGTACCGGAATTGATCATTGCCTTGGTCCACAGCGCGCTGGCCGGTGACTATGCCAAAGCCAAGGAGACCCAGGAGGTGGTGCACAAATTGAACCAGGCCGTCTACCGCTTTGGCGAGCCCTCCAGCGACGCGCACCAGCGCATGAAGGTCGCGATGACTCTACAAGGGCGCTTCCCCTCTATGGTTGTGCGCCCCCCGCTGCGTCCGTTGCCGGCTCATGAAATTGCCCGCATCAAACGCGAAATCGAGGCGTCTGGTTTTGATGAATGGTGTATGGAACAAGGGGTAGGAGAGCCGGTATTGGCGTAAAGCCAAAGTTTTGGGGGGCTGAGAAGTTGGATACCCAAACTCTTGCTCTCACAACCCCCTATAAATCTCAGCGACCAACTGCGTGACCGGGAATATATAGCCGTGGCGTGCCACGCACTCGATCAAGGTCTAAAATAATTTCGGCCAGATTTTCGGCACAGCGCCAGCAATAGGTGGGATCGGTCATAATGCGGTCAAGGTTGCCAATGGTGATTACGGGCAGGCTATCTTCCTTGAGTAACGCATTAATGACATATTCAAGCGAGCGTCTGCCATCAGCGGCTGTGCGGTTACCCGTTAACAAAAGATAACCATTGTCCTGGCAAAATTGCCATACTTGTCTGTCACCACTTTTAGGATGGAGACCGACTTCACTAAAGAGCAATAATTGTATGGGCAGGAGCGGCAATAAGCCGTGATGACGCAATGATTGAAAAATAGCATCAGCCTGACCTTCGCAATTATGATCACTCATCACAATCTGCATCGGTCTCTCCATTATCTGGCAGGCGATGTTTTTCGAGCAAGGCATAAACGGCGGCGCGTAAAGGCGTCATAGGTAAGGGGGGCGTATTGGCCAGACGTTCAGCGACAAGTCGGCGATGATAGGCTTTCCGTTCTTTGCGGTATTCAATCGCCTTTGCCAATTCGGGTTCCAACGTCGCCCGGTGTTTTTCAATGTAGGCAATGGCGATTTTGACTTGCAACGGCGTCAAGTTAAAGATTTCACAGAGTTGATAGATCGATTTGCCTTCATCATAGAATTGCATCACATCAAAGAGCAGCACACGGCTCTCACCGAGCTGGAGACCGCTGTCGCCTTCAAAAATTTGGTAAGGGGTCAACCACTCCTCGCTTTGAGGCGGTACATTCTGATTTGCATTCATGATCGCTTTTCCTTCCTTGGCGCATCTATTGTATTCGCCTGGAAAGATTATAACACACGCCAATGCGCGCCCGAAAGTAATGAGTTACTTTCTGTGCTGCTCATAAGCATACATCATCTAGAAAGAAGACAATGACGCTAATTTCCTATTCAACGCCGCAGCGTGTCACTGCGGCGGAACATATTACGATCTACTATAACCCCGCCGAATTTTGTGGCTGGCCCTTTAATCATGGCTTTTGGGCATTTTCTAACAATGAGTTGCTGGTTAGTTTTTCGCGCGGTCCGTGCAGCTACCAAACCCGCTATGACATGGGCCATTCGATGGTCGATGCCTTGGGCGGTGAATATGTGGTGTTGCGCTCGACTGATGGCGGTCAAACCTGGCCGGTTGATGGGCTGACTTCGCTGGGAACGCGGCTTGGCCTGGAACGCCATTTGCGCGCCGGTATTGGCACAAGCGCCCCGACCACTCCGTTGGATTGGACTTCGCCCGACTTCTGTATGACCGCCGGCTTCGGTATTCCCCCCAAAGACGCACAGCATGTGGGTTATGTCCAATACTCACGCGACCGGGGCCACACCTGGGAAGGCCCCTACCCCATGCCGGCCTTTGGCTTTAGCTGGGTGCAGGTGAAGGTTGATTATCTGGTGCGCCCCGATGGGCTGGTGCTCCTCTTTGTCACGGTGGGGCAAAAAGATGGCCGCCGCGGCGACCGTTTTGTTGCGGTCTACGCCACACCGGACGGCGGCTTGACCTGGAACTATCTCAGCGCGATCCAGCCGACTTCCTCCGACGCCGGCTTTGTCAACCGCTACTATGCTAGCCCGGTGCTGCTGCCCGATGGGCGCATTCTGGTGGCGCTGCGTTGCCAGATCGATGCCTGTAATGCGTGGCCGGAGATCTTTGAGTCAGCGGATGGCGGGCGCACGTGGCGTTTTGTCTCCCGTGTTAGCGATTGGGGTGGTCCCACCCATCTGCTGCGGTTGACGGATGGGCGGCTGTTGGCCAGCTATGGCTATCGCGTTCGTCCCTACGGCATTCGCGCGCGCGTCTCCGAAGACGATGGGCGCAGTTGGGGCGCCGAACTAATTTTACGTGATGATGCCGGTTCATGGGATCTGGGCTACCCGCGGACGGTGCAACTATCGGGGGGTCGAGTCATGGTGGCCTATTACTTTAACCGGGCAGATGACAAGGTTCAGCTCGATGGTGGGGTGCGCCATATTGCGGGGACAGTTTTTACGCCATAGCCTAACACCTCGCTTATAATGATGCGGAGTGAAGCAGTTGTTGAAAGCAAAGGATCGTACATCATGACCGAACAAGTGATAGTATCCCAAATACAAGCGACACCCCAGCCAGGACAATGGACCTATGCCGACTATCTGGCCCTGCCGGATGATGGGCGTCGCTACGAAATTATTGAAGGAGTTTTGTACGTGGCCAATGCACCGAACGCAGCCCATCAGTTTGCCGTAACGGAACTTAGTCGCCAGATGGGCAATTTTGTAATGGATCAGAAGTTAGGCCGTGTCCTTGTGGCTCCCTTTGAGGTTCATTTGGCTGAAACTTCAAGACCTGTTATGCCCGATGTGCTGTTTGTACATTCTGAACGATGGCCAAAAGAATCCATCCAATTCTTTGCTGGTGCGCCGGATTTGGTGGTGGAAGTCGTGTCACCCAGCAGCACGCGGGTTGATCGGGTGGTGAAATTTACAACGTATGAACAGGCCGGCGTGCCGGAGTACTGGATTGTCAATCCCCACACCAAAAGTGTAGAGGTCTATACGCTCTCCAATCAGGAATATGCGCTCTTTGGCGATTACACCGGCGATGAAATAATTCACTCCCAGGTGCTGGCTGGGCTGACGATTGTCGCCAGTACTCTCTTTGCATAGGATAACCGATGACCAAAGGCACGCTTTACCCAGCCGAAAGTCAAATTCAGACCGATGATTGCACCAGCGCGCGTATTCGCCAAATCACCAACCACCCGTCGATTCATCACCACCCCTTCTTCATGATCCCGGCCTATGATGATGCCATGCGTTGGCTCATTTTTGCCTCGGCACGGACTGGCAGCCCCCAACTCTTCGCCGAGGTGCGGGCGACGGGGGAATTGCTCCAGTTGACTGATCGGTCTGATCTGGATGATTGGTCGATCCATCCGTCCCATGACGGGCGCTATGTCTACTTTACGGCGGGCAGTGGCGGCTGGCGCGTCAACCTGGAGACGCAGGTGGAAGAGCAGTTGGTTGATTTTACTGCCCTGCTCGCTGTTACCGATGCTGCTATCACACGCGATACGGGGATGGTGGCGGCGGCCCTGGGTACCACTGCCCTCAGTCACAATGACCGCTACTGGGCGGTGAAGTTCAAGGCGGGCGATGGAACCTGCTTGGCGGTGATTGACACGACCAACGGCAAGAGCGAAATCATCCTCCGGCGCGATACGGTGGCCCATGTTCAATTCTGTCCAGACGATGACAACCTGATCTTTTATGCCGGCCCGCTTACCGATCGGGTCTGGTTGATCAACCGGGATGGCAGCCACAATCGGCGCCTTTACCAACGCTCTCCCGGCGAGTGGATCACCCATGAGACGTGGATTCCGGGCACGCGCGAACTGGCCTTTGTCGATTGGCCCAAGGGTGTGCGTTGCATCCAGGTCGATACGGGCGTCGAGCGCCGTGTCACCTCGTTTAATGCTTGGCACCCGGTCTGTAACCGGGCCGGCACGCGTATGGTGGCTGACACCAACTTCCCCGACATTGGCATCCAACTCTTTAACCCGTTGGACGGGATAGGCGAACCCAAAACTTTATGTTATCCTGCGGCGACCAGTATGGGCGCCCATTGGGCCGGTCCTTTTCCCTATGACAAGGGACCGATCCAGGTCTATGCGCCGCAGCATACCCATCCCCATCCTTCCTTTTCACCAGATGGCCGCCTGGTGGTTTACGCGAGTGACCGGACGGGGTATGCGCAACTTTATGAAGTGATGATACCATGAAGAATGTGTTATTGATTTTAGCGTTGGCGACTCTTTGGTGGCTGGGCGGCTGGTTGGTTGGCGCCGGGTTAAGCGCCTACTTTGGTGTTCAGTGGACGTTGCAGTGTGGCTTGCTCAATGTTATCGCTGGCATGGTAATGTTGCTTTGGGTTACGCGTGACGAAGAAGCACAACGTATGTTTTATGAGGGGCCAGAAGGTAATGAGCCCGGGATGCCAGCGATTGCGTTTTTATGGGTACTGCCGTTCTCGCTAATGTTTGCCGGTGTGATTTGGTGGTTGATGGGTCAATTTTTTAAGTAGGAGCCGGATAGCAAGTAATACATCAAAAAGGCAAGCGCTCATCACGTATGTAAAGAGAACAAACCAGAGAACAAAGAGCGATTGGTGCCAAACAGGCGCTGTTGCAAGATAGGTTGTTGTTGAATAAGAAAACTGAATAAATGTAATAATCCAGATGCCCAATGGTAGGAACGCCACGGGGAAGCTAACCAAAAGTGGGAAGAGTAGGCAAAATAGCTGTTGCCCAACTGTACAAGGTTCGAGCGGCTTGACAAAGCTTTCGCCCAGCCGGTACTGACATCGTTTTCCAATCAAACGATGGGCGCCAACGTGCAGTAATTCGTGTGGAATAACCAGAAGACCATTTAGTTTCCAGAACATGAAACTATTATAATCACTCTTGTGCATAACGCAATACTGAACAGAAGGAACAGTTTATGAGTCTTAACCCACCCCTAGAGATTGCCCTCATTGGCACGGGCAACCGCGCCCAAACGCAATATGCCCCGCTCTTTGCCGCGCTGCGCCCATGGGTGCGGCTAGTGGCGGTCTGTGATCCGGTCCAAGAGAATGCCGATGCTATGGCCGACCGGCTTGACGTGGCGGCCTTCTACTCAGTGCGTGAGTTGGTCAAAGCCCGGCCGATGGAAGCGGCTTTGATCGTTGCGCCGATTGATATTCACCACGCGGTCTCCTGCTATCTCATGCAACACGGCATCCACTGTCACGTCGAGACGAGCATGTGCAACCTGCTCATGCAGGGGCAGGAAATGGTCAAAACGGCCCATGACAACAACGTGATTTTGCGCATTGCCGAGAATTTCTTCCGTTTCCCCTTTGATCGTATTGCCAAAGAGATTGACCGGAGCGGTTTCTTGGGTGAGGTCAAGCGGCTGATGTGTATCCACGACCACACCGGCTACCATGACAACTCGCGCTGGATCTACTTCTTCGGCGCCCATCCCACCCATGTGCAGGCGATCCACCATACCATGCCGGTCATTCCTCACAACGAGTCGGCCCATCGTTTCCATACGACGGAGAATTTCCGCGCCCACTTCTTTACCTTCCCCGGTGACAAGCTGGTGATCGACCAGGCCGCTAACATTAAGGGCTTGCTGGGGCGCTACCCGCGGCCCGGCTATACCGAGATCGACGGCGCGCGCGGTACGATTGTGCGCACGGCCACCGAACAGAGTAATCCCGACCGCGCCTGGCATGCCGACGCCGAAGTGCGCTACTGCTCCGACACCGTACTCAACACCAAAGCCGTGGCCGACCAGATCTTCCCCATTCACCATGAAGCCGAGGATGGCTGGTGGATCGCTACCTATGTCGATCTGCCCATCGGTCGCGTCGAGTATCAAAACTCCTTTCCCTATCCCGGCTCAGAGGGGGTTACCCACGCCAGCCGTGACTACTACACCGCCGCCATCATGGACCACATTGTGGACTTTGGCGAAGCGGTGCGGGGTGTGGCGCCGTCGGAATACACCGACGAAGACGCACTCATGGCCATGATGATGGAGGTGGGCTGTCGCGAGTCGGCCATGAGCAATGGACAGCGTCTTGCCTTGCCCCTCAGTGGCGAGTTAGCTTCAGAAGAAGCCTTGCGCGCCGCCCTCAAAGCCAAACATGGGGTGGACCCCCTTGATATTGAAGGCATGATGGATCGGGCGATTCCAAGACCGTAATGAGTAATTAACCCAAGTTGTGCCCCGGGTGCCCATTGGGCGCGTGGTAGCGCCGCGATTTTGTCAGATTGCTTTAGTGTGAGAGATTGTGGTCACAACTTGAAGTAATTAATGGAGAGTAATTAATTAGTAATGGACACAATGACACCAATGAATCAACCCGACGCTTTTGCTGCCGTAGCTGCGGCGATCACCGACCGCCGCACCGTTAAGCAATTTTTGCCGCAGCCCGTGGCCCCGGATCTGCTGACAAAGCTCATCGACCTGGCGGTTTGGGCGCCCAATCATCGTATGACCGAGCCATGGCGTTTCTATGTCATCAACGGGGCAATGTGCCAACAAGTGGGTGAAATCGCCCGATCCGTGACCGCGGCAAAAATTAGCAGTGTTGGCGGTACGGCGGAAGTGGCCGCGCGTAAAGCCGCGGAAGCAGCCGGAGCCTGGTCGAGTGTACCGACGCTGCTTTATGTGACGATGGTGGGTGATGCCAATCCGGAAATTGATCTGGAAAATTATGGCGCCGTCTGTTGCGCGATCCAGAATTTCACGCTGGCCGCGCATGTCGCCGGAGTTGGCACCTCGTGGAGCAGTGGTGCAGTCGCGTCAGCGCCAGAGCTATTGCAGTTGGTCGGCGCCGGGGCCAATGAGCGGATGGTGGGGCTGCTGCGCGTCGGTTATCTCGACTCCACGAGCGCGCCAGCCAAGAGTCGGCGCAAACCCGGCGCCGAGGTCACATGTTGGTTGGAGTAACTGAAACTTGTGTGATCGAGCGTAGCTGAGCAGAAATGAAATGGACGCATCGCACAAACCAGGTTTCTCAGCAGAAACCTGGTTTGTTTGCGTCTGATTGATTTCCGTTGCGTATAACACCGCTTCGCCGCGGCCTCACGACTTTGCGACCCCACGACTCCCAACTACCGCCGCTTGCCAAACAGGCGCAGCAGATAGAGGAAGAGGTTAACAAAGTCCAAATAGAGGCTCAACGCGCCCAGGATGACCATCTTCTGGAAGAGTTCGGTGTCCCGTTCGTTGATCTGCGCGCTCAGTCGCTTGATCTTTTGGGTGTCATAGGCTGTCAGGCCCACAAAGATAAGGACGCCGGCATAGGTCGTCACCCAATAGATGGCTGTGCTTTGCAGAAAGATGTTGACCAGGCTGGCGAGAATCAGGCCAATCAACGCCATAAAGAGCAGATTGCCCCAACTGGAGAGGTCACGTTTGGTGGTATAGCCATACATGCTCATGGCGCCAAAGACGCCAGCCGTTACCAGGAAGGTGCTGGCTATCGACTCACTGGTATAGACCAGGAAAATAGCTGCTAAGGTCGCCCCGCTCACGATCGAATAGACCACAAAGCCCAGCGTCGCCAGCATGGCCGACATGCGGCTCAATCCCCAAGTCAGACCAATGACAAGCCCTAATTCAACCACCACCAAACCCAGAAACACAAATTGTTGGCCAAAGATCAACGCCAGGAGCGCGTCAGATTGAGAAACCCACCAAGCCACGAGCCCAGTTAATGCCAGGCCAGCAGCCATCCAGCCGTAAACCTGTTGTAGCAGCGTGCTAAATGTCGAATCAGTCCGTACCGTTGTAGATGGAGAGTACATAGTTCATCCTTTATTCAAAATGGAATTTTACAGAGGCTCATACGCGGGCAGGGGTGAAAACGTTGCCATCAACCGCAGACCGATATGAGCCTGTTATACCGACGAGCGCCAGGAAGTATCATTTTGTAGTAACTACTCAGCCCGCTCCTAGCCGGTCCGTGACCGGCGCCAGTCACGGACTGGCTAAGAGCGGGTAGGCTGAGTAGTTACATTTTGTACAGGGGTAAAATGGTACTTCCTGTGCTGCTCGTGAGTATATCAAAGCGACTTTGACATTACAGTACACCCATATTCAACTCTTTTCCTGACATTCAACCGACAGAATCCGAGCAGTTTCCGGCGCCGATATCAGCCACTCTTCTTCGCTCCAGTGATTTCAGATCAGTTTCATCTTAGTGTAAAATGGATGCTAGGTCAATTAGATAGTGAGCACGGGTTGCATTTTTCAACGAGGATTTCCATGTCAGAGACTAAAACACTTTGGGAACAACTTTCCAACCGTTTGTTCGCGATTCCAGCGGTGGCTCAGCTTTGGGCGAAGCTCACAGCCGGTCGCACCGCCACGTTGGTGGATCTCTCCGGCGCGATCCCCTTTGCACCCCTGCGCAAACCGCTGGCGTGCTGCCGAGTGGCGCTGCTAACCACCGGTGGCATTCACCTGCCGGAACAGCCGCCTTTTGATATGGAAAATCCAGAAGGGGACGCCACCTATCGCGAACTGCCCGCTGTGGTCGATCTGGCGCGCGTTATGATTACGCATAAGTACTATGACCACAGCGACGCCGACGCCGACCTCAACGTGATCTTCCCCTTGACCCATTTTCGCGATTTGGTGGCGCAAGGAGTGATTGGTGGCCTGGCGCCTCATCATTATGGCTTTATGGGCCATATTGACGGTGATCAGATCCCGCTGTTAAATCAAAAGAGCGCGCCGGCAGTTGCGGCCAAATTGCGCGCTGACGGCGTGGATTTTGCCTTTCTCACCCCTGCCTGAGGCCAATGTAATCGGTCCGTGGGACTGATCGCACGTGCCATTGAACGAGTGGGTATTCCCACCGTCAGCATTTCCATTGCCAAGGACTTGACGGAAGCAGTAGGCGTGCCGCGGGCGCTCTTTGTCAAGTGGCCGTTGGGCCACCCGCTGGGCGAGCCACACAAGCCGCTCCAACAGCGAACGATTATTTTTGATGCATTACAGTTACTGCGCACCACGACCGCGCCTGGCGTCATTGCCGAGCCAGGGTATCGTTGGCGGCGTGAACAGTATACCGAGCCAGATTGGAAGCAATTAGCCGATGACTGAACCAGATCCGCCCTCTGCCTCCCCGTCACCGCCCTCCCCAGCGCCAGAAAATGGACGTCCGGCCATTCGCTGGGGGGGTGTTTTCTTTGCGCTTGCCTGTAATTTGTTGCTGGTCACTTCGGCGGATCTGGTGATTGGCCAGATTGCGCCTGACCTTTGGCTCGCTTTGTTGTTGCGTATCGGCGCGCCCCTACTCGCCGGTGTTTTGACTGCACTGTATACCCAGCAACGTGGCGGCATGCATGCCTTTATTGGTGGCATGATTACAGTGCCCATTTTGCTCTTCTATCTCTTTCCGGCTTCGGCGCCCAATGCTCTGCTGGCCGGCGCCCTCTGTGCCTTTGGCGGCGCGGCAACCGAGCGCTGGCTGCGTCGGTAATAAAGGAATGCAACTCAAAAACTCAGAGAGCCATTTTGGGCTCTCTCTAACATTGGGAGCGTGGACGAGATGCAACAAACAGCGATCGATTATAGTCGTAAATGGTATGTCATGTCTGCGGTGGCCATGGGCATCTTTCTCGGCACAATTGATGGCAGCATTGTCAATGTGGCGCTGCCGACATTGGTGCACGACTTGCAGACCGACTTCGCCATCGTGCAGTGGGTGGTGTTGGCCTATCTGCTGACGTTAGGGACGCTGCTCCTCACCGTGGGCCGCTTTGCCGACATCTATGGTAAGAAGCGCATCTATGTCAGTGGCTTTCTCGTCTTTACGCTTGGTTCCGTTCTCTGTGGTCTGGCACCGACGATCTATTGGCTAATTGGGTTGCGTGTGCTTCAGGCCGTGGGCGCGGCCATGATCTTCGCCTTGGGGCCGGCGATTGTCACTGAAGCCTTTCCGACCAGCGAACGCGGCAAAGCCCTGGGGATTACCGGCTCCATCGTCTCGCTGGGCATTGTAGCCGGACCGGTATTGGGTGGCATTTTGATTGGTGCGCTCTCCTGGCACTGGATCTTTTTTGTCAACCTGCCCGTGGGCCTGGTGGGCACCTGGATTGCCTGGCGCACTGTGCCCGATACGCGGCCGGTCGGCCAGCAGCGCTTTGATTACTGGGGCGCCATCACCCTCTTTGTCAGCTTGCTCTCCCTACTCCTGGGCTTGACCCTCGGGCAGGAAGCTGGTTTCCTTGCACCTGTCCCGTTGGCCCTCTTTGTGGTCTGGGCGGTGACCTTAGCGTTCTTTATCGTCCTGGAACTACGCATTCCGCAGCCGATGATCGATTTACGGCTCTTTCAGAATCGTCTCTTGACCACGAACCTGGTGACTGGCTTTCTCGCCTTTGTGGCCATTGCCGGCACGATCCTGTTGTTGCCCTTTTATCTGGAGAACATCTTGGGCTTCTCCGTGGAGGAGGTCGGTCTGCTGCTCTCGGTGACACCGATTGCGTTGGGCATTACCGCGCCCATTGCCGGCTCTCTTTCGGACCGGCTGGGTGCACGCCCGATCATTTTGGTGGGGTTGCTTTTGCTGGTCATTGGCTATCTGGCCATCAGCACCCTGAGCGCTGATACCACCATTGTGGGCTATCTGCTGCGTATGACGCCCATGGGCTTAGGCATGGGCATCTTTCAATCGCCTAATAACAGCGTCATCATGGGCGCTGCGCCCCGCGCCCAATTGGGCATCGTCTCCAGCTTGCTCTCGGTAACCCGCACCTTGGGCCAGACCACCGGTATTGCCATTCTGGGCGCACTGTGGGCCAGTCGCGTCTACACCTATACCGGTGCAGTTTTGCCCGCGGGGGCTACCAGCGCGCCCGTGGCTGCCCAGGTGGCCGGCCTGCAGGACACGTACCAAAGCATTGCGCTGTTAATGGTGGCAGCGCTCTTGTTGGGCCTGTGGGGCTATTGGCAGGAGCGCAAGGATGTGGCTGTGACTGAACAGGAGCCTTCAGTGGCGAGTGGCGGGTAGCAAGTGGCTTTTTCGGACGGTGCAGGCTAACCGGAGCCACCTGTACGAGTTTCTGTCCGCAGAATGGCTCGCTTGGTAGAGTGAGGCTGATGCAGAGATCTGGATTCGCCGGTCGTTGGCCGAATGGCAACTTCGTCAGCTCTTCCTCTTTGCCGTCTGGGCGCGAGAGACCGGCGTCTATGTAGGAAAGTTTACCTGGCCAATCCTGATAGGCAGGCGTCCTGTATTGAGTTGGGCTATTTTCTGAGCCAAGCAAACACGGGCCAAGGCTTTGTCACCGAGGTAGCCCATGGCGTCATCTGCTTTGCCTTTGAACATCTGCACGTCGCCCGTATCGAACTGCAATGTACGGCGGAGAATCAGGCCAGTATGAAGGCGGCTGAGCGTTGTGGGTTTCAACTCGAAGACCGCTTGCGGCGGCGCCACCATAAGAAAGATGGGACCAGCGTTGATCGTCTGTGGTATGGGCTACTGCGCGCGGAGTGGCAGGCTGCTACAGTTGATCCCGTATGATGTAACGCAAGAGGAGCCGTTACTGTGGGCGAAACAGTCAGGGGATAGCCTACAGTGTCAGGCTAGCTTTACGAGATGAGAGGTGGTCACCCAGGTCTGCCTGGAAGGGGCGGCGGAGGGTGAAGGACAGGCGGTGCACTGCCTCCTTCCAGGCAGACGAGTGATGGGTTCCCCTCATTGGCTAACCTAGCATAATCCCGTTTACAATGCACTAGTCGGTTACCATAGAGGCCATCTCAGGCGAAGGGGGCAACCAACCATTGTTGATGGCCAATAGCACCACTTCGGTTCGGCTGGTGACCTGCATTTTGGCAAAGATATTGCTGAGATGGGTCTGGACCGTTCGTTCGGAAATGATCAGACGCCGGGCGATCTCTTTGTTGCTACAGCCTAGCATCAACGTGCGCACCACATCCAACTCACGTCGGGTCAGGTTATGGGGAGAACGAGCTTTGCGAATCCGCTTGACGGCGGGCCGTCCTGCTTTGCTCGGTTCCTGATTCGCTGCCGTTCCTCGTTTGTGGGTGTGGCAGAAGATCGCCGCAGAGCGGATGGCTTTGACCAATTCGCCGGCAGCGGCAGACTTTACGACGTAGGAATAGGCGCCGGCGCGGCGCATAGCCACGGAGGCCGATTCGTCCTCCTGCGCCGAGAGTCCAACGATCTGAATGTGGGGTAACATCTGCTTGACCCGCTTCGTCGCTTCCACCCCGGAAATGCCCTTCATCTGCAAATCCATCAGCACCACATCAGGCAGTAACCCCTTTTGCACCTGTTGCAATAGCACTTCACCGCTGGGCGCTTCCCCCACCACAACAATATCCTGCTCCTGTTCCAGGATCACACGTAGCCCCTGTCGCATCATTTCATGATCATCAACCAACATCACCCGAATCGCGGACATAAGTCAATACTCCTTTTCGACACACAAGTCGTTCATCAGACAAAATTGTGCAAATACAGTAATCTACCACTGCGGAAACAACTGCTTGCACCTTTTTCCTCGATGAGCCAACGAATAATCATTTCTCCTGCTACTACTATGTACGATCTTTGCTCGATTTTCAATAGTACCGTAGGCCTATTTTTGTCGCGAATAGGGTTATCAACATATGTTATAGACGCGTTTCCGTAAGGACAAGAATAGATAAACAGGGAAATAACGAGAAACCTTACCGTTTGTACGCAATTCCAAGGAAATTTTGCCAGAATCGGCAAAAGCAGAACATCATTTGTCATTTGTGCTTTGTGATTTGCCACCAATGCTGAAGGGTGCAAAGGCAAATGCCAAGGGACGAATGACAAAGCGCAACTGACAAAGGGTGCGTAGCTCTACGCCCGCTTGACTGATAAATCTCTCGGATGGGATCTAAGCCGCGGCAATGGCGCCACTTGCCAGCAGTTGTTCCATTTCGCCTACGCTATATCCTGCCTCCGCTAAGACCGCCCGCGTATGTTCTCCCAGAACGGGTGCACCATGACGGACGCCACCAGGCGTGGCTGAAAATTTCACCGGCAGCCCAATGGTCTTCACCTTCCCCACCCGGCTGTGCTCCACCTCCACCACCATCTGGCGCGCGATGGTCTGGGGATCAGCGTGCATTTCGCCCACCGAGAGCACCGGCCCCGCCGGTAGCCCAATCTCCTCAAAGGTGGCCATCCATTCGGCGGTGGTGTGGGGGTGAAAGTAGGGAGTTAACAACTTGACCAACGCCGGCAAGTTGGTCAGGCGACCGGCGTTGTCGACAAAGCGCGAATCTGTCCCCAAATGCTCGGCGCCCAAGGCGCAGATCAATTTTTCCCAGTTGGCCTGGTTGGCCGCACCGATGTTAATCCAGCCATCGGCAGTCTGGAAGGCTTGATAAGGCGCCATCAATGGATGCGCCGATCCCAGCGGTCCCGGGGAAACGCCAGTGGCCAAACAGATGGCCGACTGCCAATAGGTGTGGGTGATGCCAGCTTCAAAGAGGGAGGTGTCAACGCGCTGCCCCTCACCACTCTCTTGGCGCCGATAGAGCGCGGCGAGGATGCCCATCGCGGCGAGGATGCCGGCAGTAATGTCGGTCATGGGCGCGCCGACCTTGACCGGCGCCGGATTCTGGTTTTCGTCGGTGGGCATGTCGCCGGTAATACTCATGAGGCCGCTCATCCCCTGGGCGATCAGGTCGAAGCCGCCCCGCTCAGCGTAGGGGCCGGTCAGCCCAAAGCCGGAGAGCGAACAGTAGATCAGGCCGGGGTTTTCCTGGCTCAACGTGTCATAGCCCAGCCCATAGTGCTCCATGGCGCCGGTGCGAAAATTCTCGACCAGAATATCGGCTTGAGCAATCAGCCGCCGCAGCACAGCAATACCGGCCGCCTGCTTAAAATCAACAGCAATGCCCCGTTTGTTGCGGTTCATCATCATAAAGGCCGCCGACTCACCCTGGATGGTGGGGGGGATGGTGCGCCGCGTGTCGTCGCCCCTAGGCAATCGCTCTACTTTGATCACATCGGCGCCCATATCGGCTAACATAAGACCACAGGTAGGCCCGGCCATGATATGGGTAATTTCGATCACTTTTAGCCCGGTCAGCGGGCCACGGTTTGGTTGATGGTTGGTCATTGGTCATTCTTTCATAGATGTGGTGATGTTGGGAAAATCTTGCCACACCAACGTCACCATTTTACGCGCCAGTTCCAAGCGGGTGCTGACCCCACTGGCGTCTTGGTAGAAAGCCTGGAGCAGCTCATAAAATTCAGGGCTAAGTGTGCGAATTGCGGCTAACCGCTGTTTGGGCGCCGGCGTCCAGCGTTGCTTAAGATCAAAAAAAAGCTCGGTGAGGGCAAGAACATGGCCTGTCAGCACAAAATGCGCGGTGCTGGGATCCTGCTCGATAGTGGCCGCGACATAGCGCAGCCGATCTTCCACATCGAAATAGCGCTGGCCTAATTGGGCTTCTGCAATGGCTGGTTTGCCTGCTTGCAGAAGCGCTTCGACCTTTGCCTGCAGGTCGCGGGTCGTGCCGTCTCGATCAAAGAGGATCTCCGCAACCGACCAGAGCCCCGCGCTATCGTCAAGGTTACGGGTCCAATAGTCGAGTGCAGCCGCGACCGTGATGTAGATGATTTCAAAGGCTTGCTGCTGACGATATTCAACCGCACGCCGGTAGCCCTCGCGCAAGATCACGACCAGATCCACATCACTGGTGGGGCGGTTATTGCCCCGCGCCCATGAACCAAAGAGGATAATACCCAAGACGTTGGGGTCCCGTTGCAATTCGGTAACAAACTCGTGCGTGGCTTGGTTCAGTGCAGCCATCGCAGCCTCCTTCTCTCTGTCAACCAGCCCCTAAATAGCCCTTGCTCACCGCATCCTCAATCTTGGCTTGGACAAAGTCCCACAACTCGCTTGCCCCCTCGGCCATGACTTGATTGATGGCAATGACCTGCGATTGGCGTACACTGTGTTCGCGCCAGCCGCGGCCCTCGGTATAATAGTTGTGCATCAAGGGCAAGAGCCGATCCACGGCACGGGCAAACTTGGCTTCCGGCGTGACCCGCTCTTCAAATTCATGCCATAGGGCCAGATAGGCATCGCGTTGCGGCGGCGGCAGCAAGCCAAAGATACGTTCGGCGGCCAGGTCCTCGCGCTCATACTGATCCTGCTTGGCCTTGCCGTCATAGATAAAGGTGTCGCCGGCGTCGATCTCGACAATGTCATGGATCAGGAGCAGTTTGATGACATGGCCCATCTCCACCGTTTCGTTGGCGTACTCAGCCAGGGTGAGTGCAGCCATAGCAATGTGCCAGCTGTGCTCCGCCGAGTTCTCATGTCGGTCACCATGCGTCAGATAAGAGCGACGCAATACACTCTTGAGCTTGTCCAACTCCATAATAAATTCAATCTGCTGTGTTAACTTCTCTAGATTCGTCATTTGTCACTTGTTATTTGTCATTTGGCACTTGCGATCTAATGATGTATTCCCTAGTCCACGCGGCACAAATATATTAATAGGGAGTCAGTCACTGTCCCACTGTCTCACTGTCCCACTGCCTATCGCCCTGTAAACCGCGGCTGTCGTTTTTCCACAAAGGCGCGGTAACCTTCCTGATAATCCTCATAGTTGGCGCTGGCAAAGCCTTCGTCAAACTCTGTGGGGGTCAGCGGCGCGGGGTTGAGCAGACGCCGGGCAAATTGTTTATGCAGCCGGTTGGAATGGGGCGCGCCATCAGCAATGCGTCGCGCTGTGGCATAAGCTTCGGCCTCCACCTGATCATCGGCCACAACCCGTGTGACCAGCCCTTTCTCCTTGGCCTCCTGCGCGCCAAAGACGCGCCCTTCCAGCAAAATCTCCAACGCCGTCGCCCGTCCCACCAGATCAATCAGCGCTTCAATCTCAGGATAGGCCATGATGACGCCAATGCGGTTGATGGGCACGCCAAAACGGCTCGACTCACCACAGATGCGCAGATCACACATGATGGCCAGTTCCAACCCGCCGCCAACACAGATGCCTTTGATCATAGCCACCGTGGGAATGGGACAATCGCGAATGGCGCCCATGGTCTGGTGCATGATGCCGCCGTAGCTTTTCGCCTGGGCAAAGTTGGATCGTTCGCTTTCAAATTCCTTGATATCGGCGCCAGGCGAAAAGGCGCGATCCCCGGCGCCGCGCAACACAATACAGCGCAGGGTCGTATCAGCCGCCAAAGTGTTGACCGCGTCGCCCACAGCCAGCCAAAGCGCCTTGCTGAGCGCGTTCAATTTATCGGGACGGTTCAAGGTGACCGTGGCAATATCACCATCACGGGTGGTGAGCAGAAGATCGGACATGCAAGTTGTCTCCTCGGTTTGGGTTAGTTTTTCGTGGTGCGTGTTGCGTAACTTTCTACACAATGTCATTCAGTTAACAGTCATCAGTTCCCAGTTCTCAGTAGCCAGTCTCGAACCACACACTGGAAACTGAGCACTGATCACTAATTACTTTGACACGATAATTGCTTAACTTAACGACATTGACTTTCTACTGAACGATAAGGGGTGCATCATCCTTGTATGATTATCTGTGTGGCAACGATTATCAAAGACCACAACGTGTAGTGAGCATTCTCAAATGCGAACGGGTGGCATGTGAGCATGCCAAGTACACTGCGCTACTACTGATTATACCATATAGACCCAGAAAAGTAACCTATTGTATGATTTCTGCCACTATAGTAATAGGCGAGCGTAATAGGCGAGCAAGCAAGTGTTGCGACAGTGCACCGTTGAAACAGAGAAGATGGACCAGCAACCGACTGAGATTGAACTCGTGCAATGGGCGCGTGCAGGGGATAAAGCGGCCTTTGCCCAACTCATCGACCGTTCTGAAACGATGATTTACCGGCTCGCCGGGCGCATGGTTGGCGACCCGGAGACGGCGCGCGACGTGGCCCAGGAAGCCATCCTCCAGTCATATCTCTCGCTGGAACGGCTGCGCGATGAAGCGCAATTTCAAAGCTGGCTCTATGGCATCGTGTTGAATCTTTGCCGTAGCTATCGCCGCAGTAAAAAACCGAATGTGCTCTCGCTGGAGGCACTGGCCGGCGGTCTGCACTTTGATGCGCTGCCTTTTACTGACCCTGGGCCAGATCCCCATACGTTGGCCGAAATGCGTGAAGTGCATGAACAGGTGCTAGCCGCGGTGGCGGCGCTCTCTCCCAAAAATCGAGAGGCCACACTGCTCTTTTACTATGAAGGTCTGAGCGTCCAGGAGATCGCCGCCGGACTCAATATTTCTGTTACAGCGGTCAAAGGTCGTTTGCACAAAGCGCGGCGGCAGTTGCGGGAATTACTCTTACCCGCTTATGCACCAGCCAAGCAAACGACTTCATTGCCGGAAAGGAAAAGAAAGATGGTACAGGTTACGATTGCGGATGTGGTCACCACACCGGAAAACGACCATAAAGTCATTGTCTTACTCGACGAGGCAGGCAAGCGACTGCTGCCCATTTGGATTGGAAGCTTTGAGGCCGAAGCGATTGCCCTGCAACTGCTCAAGCGCACAACGCCGCGCCCGCTGACCTATGATTTTATTGCCAAATTACTGGAGGCAGCCGCAGTACAACTTGAGGAAGTGCGGATTGAAGCGCTACAGGGGAACACATTCTATGCCATTGCCAAGTTACGCAGCGGCGGCAGTGTAGCTGAAGTTGATGCGCGGCCCAGTGACGCCGTTGCATTGGCCTTGCGTATGGCATGTCCCATTTACGTATCAGAGGAGGTGATGGCGCGCGCGGGCGAGACCATTCCGGCCCACTACCAAGCGGCGGCATTGGGCCAAGGGTTGAAGTCGCTCGATCTCCAGATCCTGACCAAGTTGCAAGAGGCCGCCCAAGCCGCGGCTGAACAGCCACAGCGTTCAGAAGCGGAGCGTGAGGAAAGTCGGCAGAAGTTGCTCGCCCACCTCTTTGAGCCTACTCAGGTATAAAGTCGGGAGGAGGCGTCAGAAGTGCGACTTCCTGAAGAAGTCGCACTTTTCATACCTAGTCGATGGCCACCCGGTTGGCGGAAGCAGGCCGTTCCATGCGTGGCTGTGGTTCGGCAGGCAACTCGGCCAGAATCAACTCAATGGCGGTCTCCAGTTGGGGGTCATGGCCGGCAATGACCGCCTTGGGTGTCATCTCCACCTCGACATCCGGCGCTACGCCTTCATTTTCCACCTCCCATTGCCCTTCCGGGCTAAAGATGGCCAGCCGCGGCGCGGTGACAAAGCCACCGTCCATCAAAATGGGGTAGTCATAGATGCCCACGAGACCACCCCAAGTGCGTTTGCCCACCAGCTTGCCGAGGTGGCGACGGCGGAAGAATTGGGGCAGCGCATCCCCACCGGAGCCGGCAAACTCGTTGATGATCATCACCTTGGGGCCAAAGATGGTGGCGTTGGGGGTGGTAAAGACCTTGCCCTCACGTGTGGCCCAGTGGCTGAGCAGCGGCCGGTTGAGCAGGTCGATCACATAGTCGGCCACCGAGCCGCCCCCATTGAAGCGCTCGTCGATAATGACTGCCTCGCGGTCCAGTTGGGCAAAGTAGTAGCGATTAAAGGAAGAGTAGCCACCGCTGCCCGTATCGGGCATGTAGACATAGGCAACGCGGCCATTGGTCAATTCGCTCACCTTACGCCGATTGCCTTCGACCCAGGCCAGATGACGCAGCGCGGCTTCGCTCTTGATGGGGATGACCGTCACGTTGCGTGCGCCTTCCAGAGTCGGTGTGCCATTGACCGTCAGCACGGTCACGCGGTCGGCGGTCATGGCAAAGTGCCGGAAGAGATTGGCTGGGGCGCGCAGTGGCTCGCCATTGACCGCTAGCAGAAAATCACCTTCGGCCACATTGACCCCCGGCTCCGTGAGGGGGGAACGCAGCTCGGGTCGCCAATTTTCGCCGCGATAGATGCGCGCGATCTGATAGTAACCATCGACAAGTTGATAATCGGCGCCCAATAGCCCCGCGGCCAGATCGTCGATCTTCTCCATGTCACCGCCGCCCACATAGGCGTGGCCGACGACCAACTCACCCATCAATTCGGCCAAGAGATAATTAAGGTCGTGGCGATGGCCCACATAATCGAGCCAGGGCCGATAGGTGGCGCAGAGGGCGTCCCAATCGACGCCATGCATGCCGGCGTCGTAGAAATAGTCACGCTGGATGCGGCGCACCTCCTCAAACATCTGCCGCCACTCGGCCCGCGGATCCACATAGACCTCCATTTTGTCCAGCTTGAGTCGCTCATGATCCGCTTTGGGCTTCTCTTTGGTCTCGACAATGGCATAGCTGTTGTTGCTATCTCGGTAGAGCAACTTTTTGCCATTATAGCTCAGCCAGTAGCGGCTGATCTTCTCCAGGAAGAGTTCGGCCTTGCGCTCTTTGAAGTCAAAGTAGCTGAGGTTATAGCCATTGGTGCGAGAGACCGCTTCCAGGTAGAAGAGCTTGCCTCCATCACCAGCCTGGAGCGAATGGTAGGCGCGCGCCGACAACGGCAACGCGACGATGCGCTGGTCAATATCGGCCAGGTCAATCTGCACCGGCTTTGGTTGCTTTTTCTGCTTCGCTTCAGCCTCGTCTTTATCGCCGTTAGCATCTTTATTGTCAGCATCGGTTGCATCCTGTGCCACCTCTTCGTCTTCCACCGCTTTGTCTTCGGCAACCTGACCCTCATCGGTATTTTCTTTTGCTTCCTCATCCTTTTCTTCATCACTTTCTGGGAAGAAGGGCGAGGGCTCGTCTTTGTTCAGCACCACCACATAGAGGCTGCGGTCGATGGGGCGCTCATAGGAGGACATATCGAGCCAGCCGGTGTTGAGGCCATAGTTGGTGCTGGCGGCAAAGAAGAGATATTTGCCATCCAAGCTGAAGCAGGCAGAGATAGCGTCACTCATGCCGTCGGTGATCTGGTGGGCGGTGGCGGTGGCTACTTCGTAGAAAAAGACCGCGCGCAGATGATTGTCGAGCCGTTTGGTATAGGCGATCCACTTGCTGTCGGGCGACCAAACGGGGTCTAGGCTACGCACCGGATGGTCAAAGGTATCGGTATCCACCAGTACGGGGCTGCGCTCACTGCTGCTCAGATCCACATAGAAGAGGTTGAGCCGTTTGTCGGTGTAGAGGATCTTCTGGCCATTGGGTGACCACTGGGGAGTGTAGAAAAAGGTGGCCGCACCCAGGTCGATAAATTCGGGCTCGGCCAGACCAGCTTGGTCGCGCAGCACCAACTGATACTCGCCCTTGGCATCAGAGAAGTAAGCAATACGCTTGCCGTCGGGCGACCAGGCGGGGAAGCGCTCATGCACAGCAGGCGTGCGGGTGAGATTGCGCACATTGCCCTTTTTGGCCGGCGCAGTCAGGATCTCGCCGCGCGCCTCAAAGACCACCCGTGCACCATTGGGCGAGAGTCCAGCGTTACGAATAAAATCGGTGGCCTTGACATAGTGCGGGCGGGTCTGCGGTAGGTCGGTCACTACTTGAATGGCCAACGCTTCATGCTGCGCCGTGACGGGGTCATAGCGGTGGATGCGGCCCGCCTGCTCATAGACCACCACGCCGCCGCCGGTCGCCACGGCGCGCACATCAAAATCGCTGTGATCAGTCACCTGGCGCACGCTTTTGCTGTCGGTCGCGTAGGCAAAGAGATTCATGATCCCGCTGCGGTCGGAGAGGAAGTAAACGGTCTCCCCCAGCCAACAGGGGTAGGCGTCACTGGCGTTTTCGTGGGGAATCTCCTCGATCTCTTGGGTGGCCAAGTCAAAGATCCAGATAGGGCTGGTCTGGCCGCCACGATAGCGCTTCCACGTGTTGAACGCCGGCGGGATCGCGGTATAGGCAAGCCGTGTGCCATTGGGTGAATAGGCGCCGCGGGCCGCCATAGGCAGCGGCAGTGGCGTGGGGTAACCACCCCCCAAGGGCACTGTAAAGAAGCGGGTGTATCGGTAACTTGCTGCGTCGCGCGCCGAGCTAAAGAGGATCTGGGCGCCGTCGGGCGTCCACCCCTGCACCCAATCGTGGCCGGGATGATAGGTCAGTTGGGTGGGCGTGCCGCCCTGTACGGGGATCACATAGACATTGAAACCGCACTCAAAGGAGCCGGCAGAATAGGCCAGCCACTGGCCATCAGGCGAAAAGCTGGGCATCATCTTCACACCAGGATGGACCGTAAGCCGGCGCGGTTGACTGCCATCCTGGTTGGCCAGCCACAGGTCGCCGGCGTAGACAAAGGCCAGGTGATCCTGACTCACCGTGGGCTGGCGTAAAAGCAAGGTTGGAGCTTGGGTGTCAGAGTTTGTCATGAGTCTGGTCCTTTGGCTATGAATTGGCAAAGATAAGGGGATAAAACCTGCTGCTTCATCCCACAACAATACCCATTATTTTAGCCTATGCGCCAGACAACACAAAAATCGCTTCCCGGAATTGCCCCAGGGCGCGGCCTGCGTAGGTTAGCTCAATTGGAATGACCAGTCGACGACTATCACCGGCAAGCTGCGCCGGAATAGGAATGGCAAAGTGAAGCTTTCCCTCCACCTTGGGCGGGATTATTAGTTCCTGTGCGTCTATCACACTATTCCAGGTCTTGGGCAAAATGGGGTGACAGCGGGCCAGTTGCGCAGTAGCGGAATGATTGGTAATGACCAAGGTCAAGGGCGCGGTTTCCCCTGCTGTCACTGTCTGTTCGTAGGGGTAGCAGCGCACCCAGTGCTCATCCAGTCCGTAGTTGGCGTGGTCCCAGGGTACCAATTCCCCGTAAATCTGCTCCCGCTCGGCCAGGATCCGGCGCATCTGGTCGATCTCGGCTGAGGTAAAGTCAAAGGCACAAGCGACATGGCAGTTAAAGATATGGGTAGGTTGCAATTCGGCCAGCAGTGCCAGACAGCGGTCGTAACCCACATCCGCCCCCAACAGATTGCGGTTGCCGGTGCAGTAGTCATCAATACCAGCCATCGTAAAGGAGTCACCGCCAAAGAAAAGGCGCATCCCGTTTCCCTCGACCAGCAGCCCGCCGTGGTAGTAGGTTTGGCCAGGAAAGTGGTAGGCGGTCAGGCGAAACTCATTCCACCACCAGGTTGTGCCCGCTTGCGTACACTGATCGATGCGTACCACCTCCGGGGAGATACAGGGCAAGCGCCAGCCATGTGGATTCGTTACCACCTCCGCCACTACCGGATCGGCATAGGTGGGGCAGGGAAAGGCCGCCTGGAATTGGGGCATAGCATCCACATGATCGTCGTGATAGTGGGTCACCCAACAGGCGGTCACAGCCCCGATCTCGCCAGTTGCCTGCCACGCTTGCAAGGTGGTGATCACCTGCTCTGTGCCACAATCCATGACCAGCGCCTCGCCATTTTGGGCCAGGAGGATCCAGGTGGTGCCGATGTGGCGCAGAAAATCGGGAACTGCTGTGCCGGCACGGATGGGCATGTGGTCCGGGCGACCGGCATAGTCAGCAAACAGAGCCGGGAAGTAATGGCGCAGGGCAGAAATGGCGACATAGCGGTCATAGGCGTGGTCGAGCCGTTGGCGTAAAGAGGCCACGGCGTAGGCCGGGTTTTCCATGATGTTGCCATGGGTCGGGATCAACAGGTCAGGCTGCGTCGCCACCAACTTGTCCAGACTCTGGAGCAGCCGATTGCGGTCGCCCAGGAAGCCATGATAGTCGGTAGTCGTCTCTCCTTTTTGCAGGCTGTAGAGATCCCACAGTTGACCCTTGTCATAGATGGCATCGCCACAGAAGAGAAAGCGCCCGCCATCAACTAGCACTAGATAGCCTGTACTGCCGTCAGTGTGGCCCGGCGCGGCCAAGACCTGAATGGTGGCGGCGCCCCACTTGATAGTGTCGCCCTCAGCATAAACTTCATCCACCCGCACCGACGCCGCCAACATGAGGTTGTGGGGATGGATGTTGTAGAGATGCCAACGCATCTGCGGGTTATGCCAAAAGCTTTCGACTTGCTCAAACCAGGGCCGTTCTTGCGCCGGCACGCCAATGCGCGTCGTGGCGGTGACCAGCTCCGTAACACCGGATGCGCTGTCGCGATGGTGGTGGGTAAAGAGGATGGCGTCGATCTGGGTAACGCCCAAGGCCGTCAACGATGTCTGCAGATCGCCATTGCCACAGTCGATGAGCAACACGCGCGCCCCTTCACGTAGGATGCCCACGTTGCACGAGCCATGATGGACAAAGAGGGAGGCGCTGAGTTGGGTATAGTGGGTTGGCATTGGTCTGTCCTCTCTTGCGGATCAACATCGGCAGCAGGACCGAGTGCATTGAGCAGCCTGGGTGCATTTCACTTTTAGGAAGACGTGCCGGGGACGCGCCAATTCCCCAAAAAACAAAAGTGCATTGAGCACCTACGCCAAGTTGTGTTACACAGCTTACTATTATAAACTATTACACTACCGTAAAATTGAGATAGGATCATATTGGGGCAATAAAAAACATTCGAGTCGTTTACAGTTCCCCCGAAGCGGCTGAGCCGCACTGCAAACAACTCGAATGTGTTCATAGTATAACTGAGAAAAAAGAAGCTGTCAAATTGGAATTGAAAGAAAATGGGGAATTGGTTATGACCTTGCTTGATAGTCTGGTAGAAACCCTGGTTGCCGGCATCAACATTGCCAAGCATACAACCGACAACCATCCCGCGGCGGCAGCCTATGCCCAGGTTAAAGCGTTGTTGCTGGAACGCCATCCCTTGCTCAATCTGGAGCTTTTAGAGCGGCGGCCTGACTCTGCGGCCAAGCAGCAGTCGCTGGCCGAGGATCTGCTTGACATGCAGATCACCACCGATCCTCTCTTTTTGGATGGCATGAGTCGTTTGGCCGAAGCACTGGTCGAAGAGAGCCACAACACGCCAGCGACCATTGGTGTTGATCTGACGCATATTCGGGCCGCTGCGCTGAAGATCCAGGAAGTTCGCAGCACGGGCACAGGGTTACGGATCAATGACAGTTACATCCAAGGAGACGCGGAAATCAGTGATGTGCAAGGCGGCTCAGTTGGTGATGATGATCTGGATGATGGCCTGGATGTCAAGCTTGACCATGTCACGGTCGGTCATGATCTGATTATTCAGGGCGGGTTAAGCGCAGCCCATGTTACCACCTTGCGGACGGATTACTTACATCAACTCTATCAACGCGCCGACTCGATTTTTCTCAGCCATATTAACGCTGCCAACCCAATGGCAGCCCGTCTCAGTTTACATGCTGTCTATACGACACAACTTACCACTGAGCTGCTCTTACCCTCAGCGTCCATTTTCACGCCAGCAACAACCGTGGCGACAGAGGAAGAGACGATCACAGCAACAACAGAACCTGATGATGTACAGAGCGCGGTAGCGGCTATCAGTCAACATCCCTCTCTCGTGTTATTAGGCGCGCCAGGCAGTGGCAAGAGCAGTTTTTTGAAATTTGTCACCCTCTGCATGGCCGGCGCGCTGCTGGGCGATCGCGCGGCCAATCTGAGTCTGTTCAACGCAGTCGCCCACGCTGCGCCCAAATCACCAACAGGGAAAGATGCTGCACGGCCCCACGCAGCGACGCAACAGGTTGTGGATCCACCGCCAACCGCAAGCGCGGACGCAGGATGGCCACATGGTCCGCTGCTCCCAGTCTACATTGTGCTACGCGAATTGGCTGCCGCGGCGATCTTTACGCCAGATGAGCCCGGCACTGCCGCCCACCTGATGGCCTATGTTCACGACGAGTTGGATCATGCGAATTTGGCAGAGTATGCACCCTATTTGCAACGTGAACTTTTGGAACAAGGAGGACTGTTGCTCCTTGATGGCCTGGATGAGGCGCCGGACCAGGACGATTGGCGTCTCCAAATTGGTCAAGCCATTTTGGATTTTAGTGCAGCCTATCCCCGTTGCCGGATTATTCTCACCAGCCGCCCCTATGCTTATCAGGATCCTCAACGCCGCCTGGCGACCTTTGCCCAAACGACCCTCACTCCTTTCGGACAGTGGCAGATCGACCATTTTATTGATCAATACTATGCGTATCTGGCGCGCCAGCAAGGAAACATCACGCCAGAGTTGCTGCGCGCCCAGACTGCGGCACTCAAGGTCACTGTGCAACAGGATCGCAATTTACGCGAGTTAGCGGCAACGCCACTTCTGTTAACCCTCATGGTTTCGCTCTTTGCCTGGCGCGGCGGCGTCCTGATCGACCGCCGTGAAGAACTCTATGCCCAGGGCATTGATCTGCTTTTGAACGAATGGGAGCGGCCCAAGGTTGAGCCTGGTGTTGATGGCCAGCCCCAAGTGATCGAGCCCAGTGTGCATGAATGGTTACAGGCGCCTCAGGAAGCGATCCGCCACGCGCTGGAAGCGTTGGCTTTTCACGCCCATGCCAACCAAGCCCAAGGCGAAACCGCAGCACGGATTCCCGAACATGAAGTCGTAGCGGCACTGCTGGATGCTGCCGGTGACGATGCCCGGCCCGGTCGCCTGACCGCGTATATCCAAAACCGGGCCGGTCTGCTGATTGACCATGGCGATGGCGCCTATAGCTTTCCCCACCGCACCATTCAGGAGTATCTGGCGGCCTGCTATCTGACGCGCACCGACTTTCCCAAGCAAATGGCGTCGCTCGTGCGCGCGGATCCGCAACGTTGGCGCGAGGTGTTACTGCTAGCCGGAGAAAAAACGGTCCGCACTGCGCCCTTTGCCGTCTGGGCCTTGGTTGACCGTCTCTGTCCTCGACCCTATGCCACTACAGCTGCCGTCACCCCGGTTGATTGGTGGCTGGCCTATTTTGCCGGCCGGCTCTTGGTCGAGACAGAACTGACCCAAGCCCCAACGCTCGATTTGAGTGAACAAGAGACGCTAGATATTGTGCTTGAGTGGCTCTGTCAGTTGCTCCAACATGACCAACTGCCCGCCAATGACCGAGCTATGGCCGGCGCCGATTTAGGTATCTTGGGCGACCCGCGGCCGGGCATCGGCCGCAATGAAGCCGGGTTGCCTGAGATTGTATGGCAGGAGGTTGCCGCCGGTCCCTTCTTAATGGGCGCCGATCCCTTTCTCTGTCCACTAATCACAGCGCCCTATCGGATCAGCCGCTACCCAATCACAGTGGCGCAATATCAGAGCTTTGTGCAGGCAGGCGGCTATGACGAGCCACAATTTTGGACCAAGAGTGGCTGGGCCTGGCGCCAGGCCAATCGGCGCAGCCAGCCAGACGCGTATATTACCATACGTCAGAGCCCCAACCTCCCCCAGACCGGCATTAGTTGGTACGAGGCGTGGGCCTTTTGCCAATGGTTGAGTGTGCAGCAGGACGAAGTGATCACATTACCGAGCGAAGCGCAGTGGGAACGTGCGGCGCGCCACACCGATGGCCGCCTCTTTCCGTGGGGTGATAACTTTGGCGCGCATTTGTGCAACATGCGCGGCAATGGTGTGGCCCAGCCGTCGGCGGTTGGCATCTTCCCCAGCAGCCATGCAGTCTGTGGCGCGGCGGATATGGCCGGCAACGTCTGGGAGTGGTGTAGCACAAAATGGCGCAACAACTATGAGAATTACGCCAAACTGGTTGATCATGGGCCCGAAGGCGAGGAGCGCCGCGTCCTACGTGGCGGCTCCTGGGCCAACGAGCAGCGACTATTACGTTGTGCGAACCGCCATCGCAACTACCCCGACCACCGGGGCCCCAACGTGGGGTTCAGGGTCGTTGCGCTTGCTTCCAAATGACAACTCTACTACCCCTCTACTGACTGTCAAGCCTGTCATCGGGGCATCTAACTTCCCCTATGCAGCATTTGCGACAGACATTCCAGGTGGACAGCAGCGTTGTCGCGCTGGAGACATAGCCGGTTCAGGTGCGTGAAGCCACACCGCCACCGGACCATGTCTCTGATAGCCACCAGTTGCCTGGTATCTGCGCTCCGGCAGAGCCAAGGTCCAGGCGTAATCCTGCCCAAACTTACCGTCGGGCAGGGGACGCTGGACGCGGCAAATACCGGCGAGCAGATTACTGATAGGTGATGTATTCATTGTAGAGTTCCTTTCCAATACAGACAGAAGCTTGCAATGTGTTTAATCTGTCCGCAGCCGAATGTGCCTACAATAGATGATTTTCTTATATGACGAGATTGCATGGGTTGTGTCCGACATTCACTACAAAGTACCGCAAAGTAACAACGATTAACGGAGAGCTTGGCAACAAACACCCGGCGGTGTCTATTGCCTGATCAGGGTGCTTCATGAAGTCGGATTTATTGTACTTAAATTCCCTACCTTTATCTCAAGCCGATTCTATCAACTAGCTCCCTTTTTCTATGAAAAATCGGGCAAAATAACAGAAGGGCCTAGACATAAAGCATTTGACGACCTACTACTTACTGCAATCATATTTGGCATCATTCATTGGTCATGACGCAAATGACGTATAATAAGTTACGCAAAATTTAGTCAACTAACGCATACAAACACAATCGAATTCCATCATCCACTATTTTTAGCGTGGGCGCCGTGTCGTAGCCCACAACGCCCATGTGATCGCCTTCACAATGGCTAAATTCCAGGAGGAAGAGTATGGATTGGGTTCAAACTCCCATCCCGTCGACGGGTAGCCAGCTACGGTTATCGGTGTGTTGTGGTCTCCATCTCTTGTTTGTAGCGCTGGGACACAACAGCGGATGAGGGAAGGAACGGATTTATTGGTGCTAGATGGGGATGTTGGTGTGTCGGGGTCGTTTCATTGATGGCGAATTTGGATTCTGGGTACACTAGTGAGCGCTGTCGTTGTCATGCAGGGATCAAATCCATTGCTTCCTTCATCCGTTGTTGTGTTCTCGCAAAAACCGCACATCCAATTCGGTGGGATAAAAGTTTGCGAGCAGCCCCAAGGAGCAGCCTAATTCACGCATGGCCCAACGAACTTTTCCAGTGTGCGCCGGGCAGATTTGCTTTACCGCCAGCACCGCCAACAGCAGTTTCTGCTCAACCCAAAACAGGCGCGTTGCTTTGGTACTGAGGAACTGCCCGGCAAAGCGCAGTGGTAATTCCTTTACATAGACAAAATTGAGCCCGACTTGGGCCAGTTCAATCCGGACGGCGCGACGATAAATTTGATGGAGATAGCCTGGGCCTAATGCAAAATAGACAGTGTGTAGCGCAGTCAACACCCGTGTGGTCAATTCAGGATAAAGCAGCCCAGCCAATGGCCGTGACGGTGAAGCGCTGCGTTGCCGTTGTTCAACAAAATTGGGTAGCCGTTCATATTGCATGGAGGCTGCGCCAAAGTTCATGACTAGGCCCAACTCGGCGCCGGTCACCGCCAGATAGGATATCATCTGTGCTTTGTGCTGCTTGGTGATGGCCGGCGTCGCTTTCAGGTCGACCTGCAGTGCGCCGCCGGCTAAGGTAAGATCAGGATAATATTCGCCGATCCGTTTGTCGCGATAGTAGACTTCGTAACGTGGTTGGCGTAGAAATGGAACACCGTCAGCCGCTAATTGGTAGACCAACGCCTGCTCATAGTCAGCCTCAGTATGGCCGGAACCAATGGCATTTTGAATTTGAAAACCCACACCGCGCAGATAATAGGTGAGGTCAGCGTGTAGGAGGTTCGTCATGTGCTCAATAGAATGGTGATCAAGATGGCGATCACAAGATGGCGATCACAAGATGGCGATCACAAGATGGCGATCACAAGATGGCGATCAGTTGATGAATTTCATCAGGGCAGCGTGTTGTGTAGTTTATCCTTACGTTCTCCCCCTGACCAGCGTCAAATTGTGTATTGCGCATGACCAAATATAACAGCAGGGCAGAACACAACAACGGATGGCGGAGGCAACCGATTTGTCCTCTCACCACACCGCCACCTGTTCCACACAGACGGCACTCTGTCAAACGCCTTCACCAATTCACCCCTCACACCAACATCCCCATCCCTCGACAATCCATCCGTTGCCTCCCTAATCCGTTGTTGTGACAAGAGAACACAACAACGGATGGCGAGCATAACCGATTTGTCCTCTGCACCACGCCGCCGCTTGTTCCACACAAACGGCACTCTGTCAAACGCCACCACCGATACTCGCCCCTCACACCAACATCCCCATCCCGCGACAACCCATCCGTTCCCTCCCTCATCCGCTGTTGTGACAAGAGAACACAACAACCGATTAGGGAAGCAACCGATTTGTCCTCTGCACCACGCCACCACCTGTTCCACACAGACGGCGCTCTAGGCTATTTCCAGTTTACGACCAATTGACAGCTTCGGCAAATCGCACTACACTTTCGTGGCAGCCGACGTGCCCGGGATGGACCAAGCATAGTTGTGTTGACTCATCAACTTCCAGTCCGTCACCAGCACGTCGGCATCGTCTGACTCTACTTACCTCGAAAGGAGCCCCACCCATGGAGATTGTGCAGATGATTGTCACGGCAGTGGCAGCCGGCGCGGCGGCTGCGCTGGAATCAACCGCGGGCCAGGTCGTTCAGGACACGTATGGAGCGTTGAAAGCCTATTTACAGGAGAAGTACGCCAAAGTTCACCTTCAAGAGTTGGAGCAACAGCCGGACTCGCAAGCCTGGCGCGCCGTAGTGGCGGAAGAGCTAACCGAAGCCGGAGCCGCTGGCGATCAGGCGGTCGTCCTCCATGTGCAGCGTCTGTTAGATGCGCTGGCCGCTCATGCCTCCACCGCGGTGATCGGCATCGATCTGGCCTCAGTGCGCGCCGCCGCACTCAATCTGGCAGCAGTTACCGCTCAAGGCACAGGCCCGGTCACAGGTGTGCGGGTCCAAGATGGCACTTTTGCGGGCCCGATTGAAATACACGGCGTAACGGCAACCCAGCAACCAGTCGTGTCGTCACCCCCCGCGCAAGCCACCATCAAAGTTCTCTTTCTAGCCGCCTCTCCCCGTGACAATGCACCGCTACGCACAGCAGAGGAAGCACGGGCGATTGACCTGGCGCTGCGTCAGGCGGGCTACGCCGACTTTGCCATCATTCACCAGGGCGCCGTGCAGATCGGCGATCTGCAAAGTTTGCTCATGCGTCACCAACCTGATATTGTCCATTTTAGTGGGCATGGCAAAACAGACGCCCTTCTGCTCCAAGATGAACAGGGCCAAAGCACGCCTGTGCCAACAGCAGCATTGCGCGATCTCTTTCAGATCTGCAAAGACAAGCTGCGCTGTGTCGTGCTCAATGCCTGTTATACAGACGAACAGGCCACAGCCATTGCCGCCGTGGTTGATTGTGTGGTTGGGATGTCCGATGAGATTAGCGATGAAGCTGCGCGCGACTTTGCCACCGCTTTTTATGGCGCGCTCGGCGCGGGGCGGAACGTCCAGACCGCCTTTGCCGCCGGCCGCAACCGCCTGGACCTGAGCAATCTGGCGGAAACTGCGCAGCCTGTGCTCAAGGCAATACGTGTCGATCCGGCCACGGTTGTCTTTGGTGCAGCGCGGAATTTGTGAATCTGCCAAACCTTGGGGATGATCGTTCACTCACCCATAAACCCATGTCGGGCCTGGGGCAAAGGGGAAGCGTTCCTCCAGATCATCGCGCAGCGTGAAGCCGAGACCGGGCCGGTCGGGCGCGTAGACATAGCCCGCGCGCAGATCAAAGGGTTCCACAAAGATCTCGTGGATCAGCGGGTTGGGCGCCTGGCCCACTTCCAACAGGTGACAGTTGGGCGCCGCAAGGACCAAATGCAGCGACGTGGCAAAGAGAATGCCGGATCCCCAGTTGTGGGGCGCGGCTTTCACACCAAAGGCCGAGGCCAGCGCCAAAATACGGCGCACCTCGGTAATCCCGCCGGCAATGCCCGCGTCGGGCTGGATCACATCCACAGCGCGCTGCTCCAGCAGGCTCAGAAAGTCAAAGCGGGTAAACTCATGCTCGCCGGTGGCAATGGGCACGCTGGTGGCGCGCCGTACCTCGGCTAGCCCAGCATGGTGGTCGGGGGAGATCGGCTCCTCAAACCAGGCCACGTTGTACGCCTCCATGCGTTTGGCAAGCTGGATGGCGGTGGAGACATCAAGCGAAGCGTGGGCGTCCACCATTAGCTCCACATCGGGGCCAATGGCCTCACGCGCTGCGGCAATGCGCCGGATTGACTTGTCAATGGTAAAGCCGTCGCGGCCCTCGGCGCGCATCTTGACCGCGTTAAAGCCCTTGGCCACATAGCCGGCCAACTCATCACCGGCCTGTGCGCCCGGCGCCCAACCACCACTGGCATAGGCGCGAATGCGGTTGCGCGCCGCCCCCAGCAGTTTGTAGATCGGCTGCCCCACCACCTGCCCCCAGATATCCCACAGGGCAATGTCGACGGCAGCAATCGCGCAGAGTGTATCCCCGCGGCGGCCAAAGATGGGCTGGATGTAGCCACGCGCCAGGCTAGGATCGACGCGTGAGCCGGCATACATCTTGAGCCAAAGCCGCTCAATCTGCGTCGGATCTTCGCCGAGCAGCGCTGCGCGCAGTTGATGCTCCACAATACTCTGGATCGACTCGGCCTGCCCTACCGCCGTACCCACGCCGGTGACGCCTTCGTCGGTCTCCACCTGGACAATGATGCTGTCATGTTTGACATTCCAGCCAAAATCGGTGCGGTGGCGCTTCTCTGTGGGAATCACGTAAGAGAGGAGGCGGACCCGTATATCAGTGATTTTCATGATACTTCCTTCCAGGGTTTCTCCACTGGATGGATTGTTGCGGCAACGTGACCGGCATCTTGGAGACGCCGGTCACGTCCAACCAAGCGTCGATTACATCCCCAACTTGGCTCTTGTCTCAGCCAATACATTGTTGCCGTCGATTTCGGCCTGGGCGAGCGCTTCTTCGGGTGTCTTTTGGCCCAGGTAGGCTTCCATTAGCTGAGCACCGATCATAAAGGTGCTCTCCTGATAGCCGGGGAAGATGGGTTGCGGCTGGTTGTCGGGCAGGTTATATTGATCGATCTCCGTGCTATAGAGCACATGATCGCGGCCTTCGTAGGCGCCCTCATACATGGGCCGGCTGTAGTTCTCAATACGCGCCGTAAAGTAGTTGGCATTCTGGGCGTAGAGATAGTCGTTGTCTGGCTCCATGTGGAAGTCGAGGAAGGCCCAGGCCGCATCTTTCTCCTTGGCGGCAGCAAACATGGCCAGGTGGTTGCCGCGTAACACGGCGCCGCGCGTCTTGCGCTGGGGATTGACAGCGGTGCTCCACTGAAAATCGGGGTTGTTTTGGAGGTAGGCTGGCCAGTAGTTGGCGGCGTGGAACCACATCCCCACCTTGTTATTCTCAATAACCCCGTCGGTGGGCGTCCCGGGCGGCAAACAGAGCCCATCTTTGATCAGGTTGACTTGGAAGGTGAGCGCATCCAGCCCTGCTTCGCTATTGAAAAGGAACTTCTCATAGGTTTCATCAATGAGCTGTCCACCTGCCATTGTCAACCACACGTGGAAGAAGTTGACGGTGTCTTCCTGGCCACCATAATCGCGCAACATGGTGCCATAGACGCCTTGATCGGGTTGTGAAATGGCCTCAGCAGCAGCGCGGTATTCCTCCCAATTATCGGGTACTTGCACGGAACCGTCGTCATTGGCCAGACCGGCGCCGGCAAAGAGATCGTTATTCATGTGGAGGTAGTGAATGAAGATATGCAACGGCATGGCGACTAACTTACCATCCCAATGGGAGTTCTCCCAGGCCAACGGCAGGTAGGCGTCGGCGGTGATGTGATCGGACGTCGCCACATAGTCATCCAACGACTGCTGAATGCCGCGCACGGCAAAGTCTGGGGTGAAAAAGTCCTTCTGACGCGCCAATTCGGGCGGCGCGCCACCGGCCGTCGAGGTCACCAGCTTATTGTAGAGATCGGTCCAACTGCCGATGATGGTGGTCTCCATTTGAATGTCAGGATGGCGTTCGGTGAAGGGTGGAAAGATCTGGTCGTGATAAAAATTTTCCCAACGCGCCCCGCCCAACAGCCAATAGGCGACCGTTTTGGTCGCGCCATCCGGTGCACCTTGCGCCTCACCGGCGGCGCCTGATTCGCTTGGCGCACCCGCCGGGACACAGGCCGCCAACGCCGTAGCCGCTATGCCCAGCCCACTCCACTGCAAAAAGGTGCGACGGGAGAGTTGTGTTGACTTCAGTGACATCATCATGGCTCCTTTGTAAACGATTATCGATTGACGATTGACGATTTTGGATTGACGATTGATCGTTGACTATTTTGCTCCCTCCTTTTGCTCCCTCGTTTTGCCCCCTCCTTTTGCTTCCTCGTTTGCTTCTTCCCTGAAACAGAGCTGGTTACTTGCTTCGTCACGACGCTATCCGCCACTCGCCACTCGCCACTCGCCACTCGCCACCCGCCACTCAATCCTTCAACCCTGTCATTACAATCCCGCTAATAAAGTAGCGTTGGGCAAAGAAAAAGAGCAACAGGCAGGGAATTGACGTAGTGACGGCCGCGGCCATCATCAAATTCCAATCGGTGCCAAACTCGGCGCGGAACATTTGCAGCGCTAACGCCACGGTTTTGAGTTCCTTGGAATTGAGATAGATCAGCGGCATAAAAAAGTCCTGCCAGTGATACATAAAGCTAAAGATGGCGACCGTCGCCATGGCCGGCAGCGAAAGGGGCACGAAGATCCGCCACAGGGTGGTCAAATTGCTGGCCCCATCAATCAGCGCGGCGTCTTCCAAGTCACTAGGGATGGTGAGGAAGAACTGACGTAGCAGAAAGATGTAAAAGGCGTTGCCAAAATAGGCCGGCACAATCAGCGGCAGAAAGGTATCGATCCAGCCCAACGAACGAAAGATGATAAAGATGGGGATCATGGTCACCTGCATGGGCAGCATCATCGTGCCGATAAGCACCAGAAAGAGCGCATCGCGGCCCGGAAAGCGCATTCGAGCAAAGCCGTAGGCTACCAGCGTGCTGACAATCACATCGCCCACCATCGCGCCAAAGGTAATGGTCGCGGTGTTGGCAAAGTAGCGCACAAAGGGCAACTCGGTCAACGCGTCCACATAGTTGCTGAACAAGATGGGGCTGGGCACCCAGATTGGTGGATAGGTAAAGATTTGGGAAGCAGGTTTGAGCGAAGTGGAGACCGCCCACAAAAAAGGCACGAGAAAAGCAATTGCCCCCAGCAGGGCGAGCAGGAAAGCGATTGTCCGGCCAATGAGCGAGCGGGTTCCCTTGTGTTGGTGCCAAGCCAGCCGGGGCGACGATGACGAAAGTGGTAGACGTAGGGTTCGTTCAGCCATCGCTTATTGCCTCCCTTCATAGTAGACCCATGCTGACCGTTTAAAGATGATCGCCGTAAAGACAAAGAGAATGGCAAAGAGCACCCAGGCCAGCGCTGCACCATAGCCCATGCGGAACCAGAGAAAAGCCTGGTTGTAGAGGTAGAGCACGTACATGAGGGTGGCGTTGGCAGGACCGCCGCCGGTCATGATAAAGGCTTTGGCAAACATCTGGAAGGAGCCGATGATGCCCATGATCAGGTTGAAGAAGATCACCGGCGTGATCATAGGCAGGGTGACATGCAGCGTTTTGTGCCAGCTATTGGCGCCGTCCAATTCCGCGGCCTCATAGAGCTGCTGTGGCACCCCTTGCAGGCCGGCCAAGAAGATGACCATGATCGAGCCAATGCCCCAGGTGCTCACAATAATCAGCGCCGGTTTGGCCCAAAAAGGCTGGCCCAACCACTGGGGTCCCGGGCTGACGCCAAACCAGCCCAACACATAGTTGATGATGCCCACATTGGGCTCAAACATCCAGACCCAGAGCAAAAACATGGCTACCTGCGGCGTCACCACCGGCAGATAGTAGGCCGTGCGCAGAAAATTGCGCCCCGGAATCTTCTGGTTGAGCAGAATGGCGACCAGCAATGCGAGAATCAGCACCAGCGGCACCCGTCCCCCCACATAGATGACCGTGTTGGCCAGCGACTTCCAGAAGAGCGCGTCCTGGAACATCTTCTGATAGTTGCCAAAGCCGATAAAGCGCGGGGTCGTGAAGAGATCCCAGTCGGTCAGGCTCATATAGAGCGAAAGGAGCATCGGTCCCAAATACAAGAGCAGCAACCCCACCAACCAGGGCGCAATAAAGAGATAGCCCTGTAAATAGGTGCGCTGCCGCCGGCTCAACTGCAACATGGTTGCCTCCTTTCTGAGGTGATTGATTGGTCATTCGGTAATGCTTGCCCATTGCAGTCATCCAATGACCAATCAGCCAATCACCAATTTCCATTACTCAATCCGTAACGCTTCAAACGCGCCCAATTTTTCTACTTGGATCGTGAGTGTTCCATCCTGCCAGGTGTGATCATGGTCCTGGCCGCTGACTAAGCCGCGTACCGACTGAGGCGCGTGATCATAAAGTACGCTTACGCTGACATCACTCATGGTCACTGGCGCATAGAAGCTGACGCCAAAGTGGCCGGAGGTGTTGACCAGATGGACCAAGTCAAAGCCGTTACCGCCAAAGTGGGTCACCTCGACCATGGGGGACAAGGCGCCGCCGACCGGGGCGATTTCTGCCACATTTTCCAGCAGATCGGCCACGAACTCACTGGTGTTGAGGTAGCCCTGGCGGTGGAAGAGCGCGCCCGGCAGCCAGGGCAGATAAAGACCTTTGCCGGCGCCATGTGGATGGACGATGTAGCCGGGATGATCGGTGACCTGGGTGTAGTAGCAGCGCTCGGGCGGGCCAAACCAGTGGGGCGGAATCAGGTTGAGCGCTTGTTCGCTCTTTTCGGCATAGTCGGCGTAGATATAGGGGCCATCAAGATAGAGCAGGTCAATCTCTGCTAGGCGCGGAAACGCACGCTTATCGGCGACCTTGAGATAGCAGGAACGGGTGTCGGTGCGCACCCGTTTCACCTGCTCAATGCCCAGACTCCGCAACACCGGCGTGGCGCGCGGGTCGAAATGCTCATCGCGGAAGCCACTACGCCCACTGGCAATCACTACGCCATCCGCCGCGGCAAACTCATCCAGCCGCGCCGCCAGCGCATCGCTCACCGGCTGGTAATCGGGCAAGATAATGGCGCGGTACTTGTCCCACGGCAACTCGAGCGCCGTATCTTCCATCAGTGTATCAAAGAGAAAATGATACTCGGTTAGGCAGCGGAACCAGCCGCGGAACTCCTGAATGTTGCCCAGTGGGCCATGAATAACGCCGATGTTGGCTTTGGAGGTGAGGCCCTGGTACGAATCTTCGTTGGCGGCATGGTAATGGAAAATTTCCTTGACCGGCGCAAAGCCAGAGCGATCCTCATGGTTATCCAGCCGCCCAATCAGGTAGAAATCCAACGCGCCGCCATTGGCCAACCCTTGCGCCAGCCGCAGTTTTTGCTGGTGGGGCGAGACGGCCACATGGCGATAGGGAAAGTCAATGAAGTCCACCGTGGTGTTGCTGGAGACCATCGTAGGGTAGCTGCTCACCGCCCATTTGGTATTGTCCGAGCCGCTGTATTGCCAGTGGGGCAATGGCCGGTCCATGGCCGTGTTGGACTCCTGGCGAATAAAGCCCTGGCGAAACTCCCGGTGATTGGCAATGATTACCTCTGGGAAGCGACTGTGGATAAAGTCATAGGCTTTCTCGTGGTGGGCGCGCAAGGTGGCATTTTTGAACTGGGTGTACTTACGAAAGAGGGGATCCTCCATATCTTCCGCCGTGGGCAGCTTCAGACCAAACATCTCGGCAAAGCCGCGCCGGCAGTTCTCACATTGACAGGGCCCATAGTAGTTGCCGCTGTAGTCGCGCGTCTGGTAGCCCCCCATATTGAAGAAGATGCCGTCAAAGGGCAGCTTGGTGAGGCACTCCTCAATGATCTGCAAAGCATATTCCTGTTGGTAGCGACCGTTGAGACAGACCGCGATGTCGCCGTTGTAGTTGATCGGCTGACCGGCGGCACTGATATAGGCCCACTCGGGATACTGCTCATAGATGGGCACGCGCACTTTAGAGAAATCGGTGCGCGCCACCACGCGAATATCCGCCTGATGACACGCCGCGATAATGTCGGCCAGGCTATCGCCGGTGAGGTAGGGGCTTTGAAAGTGAAAGGGTAGGTCGGTTGGGTAGCTGGCGATGATGCCCGCTGCGTTGATCATCAGGACATTGGCCTTGAAGGACTGCAGATCGGCCACGACTTGTTCGGCGCGAATGTCGCGCATGTCGATCTCACGCAGGTTGGTCTGGATCTCACGCCAGGGGAAGTTGCTCCACCAATCGGACATGATTGTGCTCCTTCTCAATACTTTGCTCTGGATGAAAAGCGGAGTTCTGCCACTTAAGGAATATCGCGCAGAGAACTTTATTTTTCATCACAGCCGCATGATGGCATGGTGGTAATGATGACGAAATCAAGTATTGATTCGGGTGGCGAGTAGCACGCGGCGGGTCATGCATCACGCGCTCCCCGATTCACCAGATAGGCCGCTATACCGACGAGTACCAGGAAGTATCATTTTGTACAGGAGTAAAATGGTGCTTCCTGTGCTGCTCGTGAGTATATATTGTGAAGAATCTTATTTTTTATCTACACTGGGTTGCGTGGCAAGTATACAACAGCCCAAACACAATGACAAATACGAGAAATCAGGTCAGCGTACAGATGGCTTTGCTTAGTCCATACCGCTTACACGAGTGTACTATTCTTACCTATGGCCTTGCTCAGTATATATCATAGAGCAGCAATAATTATTGCACCTTTTATTAGATCCAAGTACACTGTATCCAGGTATACTCTATCCAAGTATACTAAAGCAATGACAAAGTGTCATCAAAATTTCAGACAATTGAGGTATTGCGCATGACAAAGCTGATTTCGATTCTTATGCTCTGCGTGCTTATCATTGCCCTATTCCTTACGCCATCCTACTCGCACGCTCTGCTCGCCAATTCACGAGGGCTGCAGCCACCGCAGCGCCTTACAGCCAACCCACACACCTTGCCACCGAACACCAATCTCTTGATCAACGGCGACTTTGAAGCCGGCAAAAGCGATGACCAATGGATCTACTGTGGTGGCGCCACCCTGGTTGACGCGCAGAGCCCCAGTAGCACCTCCTTCATGGTGCACGCTGGCCGCTATGCCCTGCGCCTTGGCCCACCCAATGACAGCAATGCCTGTGGCAATGATGCGCTGGGGCCAGCCCAGGTTGCCGCCGAGGATATCACCATTCCCGCTGACGCCGGCGATGTCACCCTCTCCTTCTGGTATTCGCCCGTCGGCGACTGGCCGGCCGGGGAACTCTCCTTGCAACTGAGCACAAAACCGACCAAGGGATTGGGCAGCAAATCTTTTATTACAACACTCAAGATGGATGATCTCATGGGCGGTTGGCAGCTCTTCCGCCAAAACTTGAGTGCCGCCGAAGTGGCCGCCGTGCGCGGTCAGACACTCTATCTAACCGCCTGGATCCAATTTGACGGGGATCCAAGTTGGCACTGGGCGATTTATCTGGATGACATCCGTGTTTCGCCCACCTGGGAGCGAACCACCGCCGCCGCATTGCCCGCCGCACTGCGTGGCGACGGCGCACAACCGCTGCTGGTCTTGGGCAAAGGCGCCACCGTCAATACCTATGGCATTCAACGCATGGACAGCGACGGCAACAATCGGGTGCTGCTGGCGGAATCCTTGCTGCCACCGGCCTTTCTCACCTGGTCGCCCAATGGCCGGCAGATCGCCTATCAGATCGATGTACCCTACCCGCCCACCGTCAGCGCACCCAACAAATTTCAGGTATTGGCCAGCGAAACCTATGTACTCAATGCCGACGGCGCCAATCTGCACCAGGTTCAGTATACGGTGGGCGTGGAAGGAACAAAAGATGATCCGCCCGGCTGCATCAGCACCAATAGCTGTCGCGACCGCGGGCAAGATGGCGTTGACGCCATCCTTGACAATTTGGCATGGTCACCGGATGGCACGCAACTGCTGAGCACGATCTGTCTGCGCTCGCGCTGGTACAATGCCGATAAAGCACCGGGCGACTGTTTATTTCACCTGACGCGTCAGCCGCTGCCCACCAACAATGTGCCTATCAATATCACCCTGCCCAAATTGCTGGAAGCCGCCCAAAATGCCAGTTGGCCGGCGAGCAACAAAGTGCTCTTTGAACGGGGCGCCGTCTTGAGCAGCCCGCAACCAGAGAGCGGCATCTGGGAAGTGGATCTCACCCAGCAGCCGCTTCAGCCGATATTGGTGCAGGGCTGGCTCACCGACTATGCCGGCGGCGCGCCGGACTTGCGCGCCAGCCCAGAGACACAGCCCCGTTGGGCGCCCGATGGGCGCCACTTCGCTACCTATCGCGTGGCCCAGGGGGTGCATTACATAGACGATGATAATGACCTGCTTGGGGGTCTACGCGCCAATTACACGATTGTGCTCCATGATCGCCAAGACCCATCAGCGACACGAATGCTGCTCTATGTAGATCAGGGCGCCCTCGTTCGTCGGCTCACCTGGTCACCAGATGGCAGCTACCTGCTCTATGCCCTGCAAAGTGATGACAAAGCAGCGGTCGATCTGTGGTGGCTAAAGGTGGCTACCGGCGAAACAGGCCGGATTACCAACGATGGACTCTCCTACGAGGTAGATTGGCTGCCGACCCATCGCGGCGCCGCACCGGAACCGACCCCCAATGTCACACCGCAACCCACCATTGACCCCGCACAGGCCCATTGGCTCTACCTGCCTGCCATCAGCAGTCAGCCTAGTCAGGCGCAACCAACAGCCCAGCCCACCGTGGCTGGCCGGCCCATTAGCTTTCCCACCGTAACGCCCTCACCGACGCCAACTCTCTTACCGACCCCGGTCAATCCCACAGCAGTTCCCCCGCGCGGCATCAGCGGGCGCGTCTATTACCAGAGCACACCAGTCAGTGGCATCAATGTACAGTTGGAAGTCTGCTCGATTGGCGGGAGTTGTGAGATGAAAGCGCGCACCGCCACCGACAGCAGCGGGCTCTATAACTTTCCCTACATGGCCAACAGTGGCATCTATGGCTATCAGGTTACCTATCGCAACGGCGCCGATGGCGGCAATCCTGTGGACAACCGCTATCTGCTGGAGTGGCAAGAGCCGATGATCGCTGATTATGACTACGCACAGCGAGTCGATGGCGGCTCCTTTGACATTGCGAATCTCCCCCTCACAGCGCCGGCCGATGGCTCAGCCCAGTCGCTACCGGTGACCTTTAGCTGGCAAAGCCGCGGCGTGGCCGGGGATCGTTATCAATGGTTGATTGACGCCACTTCAGATTTTGGACTCTGTGACCAACAAGATCCGGGCAGCAACCTCACCTTTGTCTTTACCTCACTCGATTGCTCTTTCCCGGCAGTGCCACTCAATACGCCTATCGTGTGGTACGTGCTGGTGCATGGGAGTAGCGGCGGCGTGGGTAAGGCACAGGTTCGCACGGTCAGCTTTACCGAGACCCTCGCCCAGGGTGGAAGGCCGTAGGGCCCGTTCTTCTTTGTTTAGGTATATGCCTCTATGGCCGACAGGGCTCTTGCTATACAGACATAACGCATCACGTCCGTACAGCAAGAGCCCGTGCATCAACGCCTGTTATACCGCCGTCTCTTGTGCCGCGTAGTGATGGGCATAGCGCCACAGGCAGGCATCCCGCAACGTCTCTTCACTTTGCATAGCCGGACCAAAGCGATCAAGCCGCAGCGGTGACAGATCCTGGGGCGGCGCACCGTCGACCGCCCAATTGGCCAGCAGCGCACCGACCACCGGCGAAATGGCCAAGCCGCCTACACAACAACCACTGGCGACAAAGAAGCCCGCCACCCCCGGCGCCTGATCCACAATGTGGCGGCCATCTGATGTCATGGTGGGCAACCCGCCGCGCAGCAACGCAATCTCCGCATCGCGCAGGAGTGGAAACTCAGTATAGACCAATTCCGACAGGCGACGCAGCGGGGCGATATCCAGCGTCAGATCCTTGATCTGAAAGTCTGCGCCCAAGTTCTGCCCATCCACCGGCATCGGGTCCGGCTCATAGCCCCCCACCATCAGGCCGCCCTGCTCTGGGCGCACATAGATGTTGTAATCGAGGATACGCACAATCGGCTGCTCCACCGCAATGCCGGGCAGCGGCTTAGTCACATACAACTGGTGGCGCACCGGCGTCAGCGGCACCCGAATGCCCGCCAGCGCGCCCACGATGCGCGTCCAGGCGCCGGCGGTGTCGATAACCACCGGCGCACTAATGTTGCCCTGGCTAGTCTCGACAAATTCCACCTCTCCATTGCGCGTGCCAATGCCGGTCGCCGGGGTGTGGCCCAAGACCGTGGCGCCCAGCCGTTGCGCGGCGCGGATATAGGCCTGCGGCAGATCGCGTGGCTCCAGGTAGAGATCGCTGGCCGTGTACCAGATGGCTTGGGCGCGGTCCGGCTGCAGGTGGGGCGCCAGGCGCTGGGCCTCGGCGGGGGTGATGAGACTGATCTCCAGGCCGTATTCCTGCCCTCGTTTCACCTCGTCATGGATTTGGGCCACAAAGGGGTCGGTGAGCGCCAGCTTGATGCTGCCATGTTGGTGAAAGGTCAACGGCTCGCCGCTCTCCTCGGTCAGGCGGGTGATCTGGCGCACGCTGCGCATGGCCAGGTCGGTCATAAAGGCGTCAGCGCGGATCTGTTGGGTCAGGCCGGCGGCGCGCGGCGAGGTCTGCGTGACCGGCTCGTGGGCATCCAGCAACACCACCTGTTTGCCCCGTTTGGCCAGGTGGTAGGCGGCACTGGCGCCAAACGCGCCCGCGCCGATGATAACGACGTCGGTGTTAGTAGGGAGGGCGGTGGTCAAGGTGAGTGCTCCTTATTTTAAGGCTAAAACAGCAGCAAACGTTTTATTTCTGCACCAATAGTTGGATCAAGATTTATCAGCCATACTTCACCCCGCTACATAGAAAGGCTCTCCATCAAGCGCTGTAAAGCTGGTCAACTCTTGATCGGTCGGCTAGCCTGACAGAACCATTTCAAATTCGGCCAGTGGAAATGAAATCACTCGTTGGATCTGTTCACGCTGTTGGGCAATGCGTTCCATCTGTTTATAGACCGGCGCATCGTAATACTGTTCGCCACATTGTTTGCAAACCCACGCCGGCACGTGTTCAATGTAGATCGTTTCCCCTTTATAGCGAAAGCGCGCCAGCACCCGCCGCTGTTCCAGCTCACCTTCACAGTATTCGCAGCATTCGTCTTGCATGAGTACCACCTATTCTTCTTCGGCTAATCTGTTGTGATTTATTAGGCAACAGCGCTTTTACTCACCATTATAGCAGATCAAAGCCAAATCGAACAGTCGATTATAGGGAAATGGGTGGAGAGACTGACCCTAGTGCACTGTCAGCTAAGTTTCGAGGAGTGAGCACGCCCCGTGCGGCTCCGGCACGGGGCGTGCCTAACTCCTCAGAATTTTCTTGACACTGCACTAGAAGATGAGATCCGCCAACAGCGCGGCCCAACACAAAGCGGGCTAAGTTGGGATGAGATTGGGGAGAATGAGCGGTTGCCGGAGTAAGCACAATCCACTAGCGGATTTGGGAACGAGTGTGCTTACCCCTTAACCGCTTGCGGCGTAGAACTGGACTGCGGTCGCGCAAAGGTTGCGGCCACATCGGCCTCGGCAAAGACCGGTTGGTCTGCATAGAGGAAACAGCGTGCGATGCGGTTTTCGCTTGTGCGATAGAGGCTGGGGGGCTGCGCCCAACAGTTCTCCATCACAGCCGGGCAGCGATCGGCAAATTTGCAACCGGCCGAATGGCGCGTATGGCCGACCCCGTCAACCACGCCTTCCTCGTCTTCACGTTCCCAATTGCGCACGGTTGTCATGCGGGGAATAGAGTCGATCAGCAGTTGTGTATAAGGGTGTTTGGGGGAGCGAATCACTTCCTCGACTGTCCCAGCCTCGACGACCGAGCCACGATACATGACGATGATGTTGTTACAGATCTGGTAGGCGGTGGTCAAGTCGTGGGTGACATAGAGGATCGAGATCCCGAAGTCCCGGTTGAGCGCACGTAAGCTCTCTAGGATCGTGGCGCGCAATGAGGCATCGACCATTGAGACCGGTTCGTCGGCCAGGATCACGCGCGGTTTCGGGAGCAGGGCGCGGGCGATCATGACGCGCTGCCGCTGACCACCGCTCAGTTGGTGGGGAAAGCGGCCAAGAATCTCGTTCGCGCGCAGGCCGACCGTTTCCAGCGCCTCCTCGATCAAGCGGCGCCCCTCCCGCGCCGAATTGGCTAGCTTGAACTTGTCGACGGCAGCAAACAATAAATGATCGGCCCGATAAAAAGGGTTGAAGACGCCAAAGGGATCCTGATAGATCGGCTGTACGTCGAGCAAAAACTGTCGGCGGCGCGCACCTTTCAACGTTGCCAGCACCTCCCCTTTATAGAGAACCTGGCCGGCGCTTGGCGTCGTCACGCCGAGCAGCAGACGGGAAAGGGTCGTCTTGCCGCTGCCGCTCTCGCCGGCAACCGCCGTCATCGTCGGCGCGTCCGATGCAATGGAGAAGGACACATCGTCCACGGCTACCGTACGGTTGCGGCTGAGGAAACCGCCCCCAAAGACCTTCGAGACGTTGCGTAGTTCTAGGATAGGCGTCACGCGTCTGCTCCCTCATGCTGCATGGTTTTGGCGTCTGTGGAAGAGGATTCACTATAGAGATGACACGCCACCTGACCATGACCGGCCACCAGCGCCAACTCAGGCTCGACCTGGAGACAGTGCTCCATCACCGACGGACAACGGGGTGCAAACAAACAGCCCGGCGGCAGATCGATTAGCCGTGGCGGCATCCCCGGAATGCCGATGAGTCGCTCCTGTTTCTCTTCCAGACCGGGCACGCTTTGGAGCAGCAACTTGGCATAGGGATGCTGGGGGGCGCGCACAATTTGCTCGACTGGGGCCAACTCCACTAGCTTGCCAGCGTACATAACACCCACCCAGTCGGCAAATTGGGCCACCAGCCCCATGTCGTGACCGACCAGAATGACGGCGGCGCCTGTCTCGCGTTGGAGACGGCCCAGAGTGGTCATCACCTGGCGCTGGACCACTACATCAAGCGCGCTGGTCGGTTCGTCGGCGATAATCAGCTTGGGCTTGAGCGCGGTTGCCACCGCCATGCCGACCCGCTGCTTCATGCCACCGCTCAATTCGTGCGGATACATGCGCGCCACGCTGGCGTTGAGACCTACATTCTCCAATAGCGTTCGTACGTGCTCTCTCGCCTCTATTTTGCTCAATCGATAGCCGTGATCCTCCAAGCCGTCGATAATCTGGTCTTCGATGCGCATGACCGGGTTGAGCGCGTTCATGGCAGCCTGGGTGACCAGGGAGACATCGGCCAGGCGGGCTAGACGCATCTCCTCGTCGTTCAACGCCAGCAAATTGCGCCCATCGAGCCAAACTTCGCCCTCGACAATTTTTGCCGGTTGGCGCAGCAGGCGCATGATCGCCAGCGCCAATGTGGTCTTGCCACAGCCGGACTCACCGACCAGCGCCAACCGCTCGCCCGCTTTCAGGCTCAGGTCGACGCCGCTGACCGCCTTGACGGCTCCGTCCGCGGTGAGGTAATGCACATGCAGGTTGTTGATCTGAAGGACCGCGCCGGGGCGATCTTTGGCCCCAGAGGACTCCCACGTAGCGGCGCCCTGCGGCGTGGACGCGGCTCGGTCGCGCGGTGGTAAAGCTTGCACCATTACACACTCTTTCTTAAACGGGGATTGGCCCATTCGTCGAGACCCTGCGATACGAGAAAGAGGCCGACGAAGAGCATCAGAATGATGGCAATCGGTGGCGCCCACCACCACCACCAGCCATTGATCAGCGAAGCGTACCACATCGTCCAGTAGATGGTCATGCCCAGGGTATTCGCTTCAAAGGGTCCCAATCCCAGCGCTTCGAGCCCGATGGAGGCTAGCACCGCGCCGGAGACGGAGGTGACGAATACAGCCACAATAAAGGGTGCCAGGTTGGGCATCATCTCTTTCACAATGATTTCGGGGCCGCTCATCCCGGTAAATTGGGCTAGTTCTACGTAGTTCTGCTTGCGGATCACCAACACTTGCGCCCGTAGCACCCGCGTGGGGCCAAGCCAAGAGAGCGCTGCAATGATCAGCGCCATCATGTTCACCGACATATCCCAAGGCACCGAGATGGCGATAATCACCAGCACGATCAGGGGCGGCACCGTGCGCAAAATATCAACAGTGGAACGGACAAAGGTATCAAACGCGCCACCATAATAGCCGCTGAAAAAGGCCAGAAGCGTGCCAATGGCGACGCCAATCGCGCCGGCGATGACGCCGATACGGATAGTCTGCGGCGTCCCCTCTGCCATCACGGCCAGAATATCTTTGCCCAGCCGATCAGTGCCCAGCCAATGGTCGGCGGAAGGCGGCTGGCTTGGCTTGTAGGCTAAGGGGCGCGCATCTGCGGGTTCGGTGACGGTTGCGCCCACCGCCACGAAGATCGCGATCAACAGCAGCAGGACGGTGCCAGAAATCAAGGACGGATTACGCCGCAGATAGCGAAAAAAGTTGCGCATTCGCTTCGGGCGTGGGGAAGCCAATTCCCTATCCGGGATCGCCGGTTGGTTTGAGGCGCGCACGGTCATATTCGTTTCAGCCACTTACTCGCTCCTATAGTTGATGCGCGGGTCCAGTAGAGGATAGACAAGATCAATGACGAGCATGGTAAACGCGACGCTCAGGATGACAAGGAAGACGACGCCTTGAATGACGAACCAATCGAAAGCGCGCACGGCTTTGAGCAGGAGACTTCCCACGCCGGGGTAGGAGAAGACGACTTCAACCAGAATGGCGCCGGAGATGATCGTGCCCAGCGAAAGCGCCAGCCCGGTGAGTTGGGGCAGAATCGCGTTACGCATGGCGTAGCGATAGAAGATGCGCTTGTCTTTGAGTCCCTTGGCTTCGGCCTGTAACATGTAATCCTCGCCATGGATCGTCACCATCATTGAGCGCATGCCCATGGCCCAGAAGCCGACTTGCGCCAGGACAATGGAGAGGGCGGGCAGAATCGAGTGGTGGAGGACATCCAGCACAAAATCGAGGCTGAGGCTCGGAATCCGTTGCGTGCTGAAACCGCCAACGAGGGGAAAGAGCGGAATCCGAAAGGCAAAAAGGTACAGTAGCACCATAGCCATCAGGTAAAAGGGCACCGCGGAGAAGGTAAAGAAAGCCGGGAAAACCGTGCGCAAGAAGAACGGCGCTCTGTCCCATGCCAACAGCGCGCCGACAAAGGTGCCGACGCCAAAGCTGATCAGCGTAGCCATGAGGAGTAGCCCGACGGTCCATGGAATGGTGCGCCGAAGACTGGAGCCGACGGTAGATGGGTACTCAGAGATGGAGACGCCGAAATCCAAGCGCGCCATGTCGCCCAGGTAGCTCAAGTACTGGAGATAGAGCGGTCGATCCAGTCCGAACTTGGCATTGTACGTTTCGATGAGCGCCTTAGAATCTTCGGCGCTGACGTTGACGTTCTCGGTTGCCAGTTGGAATAGCTTCTGCCGGACGGGGTCTTGGCCGGACATGCGCGGGAAAAAGAAGTTGATCGTAGCGGCAATGAAGGCGACGACAAAGAACTGGAAGACTCTTTTCACAAAGTAACTAACTGTCATGGTGGATCCTGCGAATGTGGATGAACCAACGGTTGGGTAGTGGGACAGTAGACAGTAGACAGTCAACAGTGGACAGTGGGTACGCGGCTATTCCGCTGTCTCACTGTCCTACTGTCTTACTGGAATTCTACTGCGCGTCGGTCGCTTTTAGCTGCATCATGGTGTAGGGGAAGCCGGTGTGCATCCAGATGCCGTTCATATACGGATCCGTGGTCGTAGTAGGCCAATTGCTCCAGTAATGCCCGTTATTACCGGTGCGATTGTAGAACTGCAACAGCGGCACTTCCGGCAGATCGCGCAGCCAAATCTCCATTGCCTCACGCTCAAGCTCGCGGATTTGCTCGTCGCTCGTCGCCGTCGCCATCTCGCTTACAATGCTATCATATTCCGAGTTGGAATACTGCGAATAGTTGCCGCCCGTGCCGATGCTACCGGTCGTGTAGATCAGTAGAGTGCGGTAAATGTCGCCGGACATAGAGCCGTTATGGCCAAAGAGGCCACATTCAAAGTCGCCCGAGTTCAGGCGGGTGCCAATGTCGGGCGGCTGTGAGAAGGAGGTCTCGATTCCGGCCTGCTTCAGCATCTCCACCAGGACTGGGCCCGAGTCGGAGAAGTGGGGGAGACTCAGGATGTTGCACTTGATGCGATCCCCGCTGGCGTCGGCCCAATAGCCTTCGCTGTCCTTGGTGTAGCCCGCGGCAGTCAGGCGTTGGTCCGCATCCGCGGGATCGTAGCGGCCCTGGTCATACTTGGCTTGCAGATCGGCTAGGTTGTCCATGCTCGCCTGTAGGCCGCTAAAGGGCGGGAAGGGCCAAATCGACTTCTGCCCATTACCGTCGAAAGCGAAGTCGATCAGTTTGTCGCGGTCAACGTAACGATTGATCGCCCAGCGCACGTCAGGATTGTCCAGGTGCTTGACTTTGACATTCATATACATTGATGTCGGCCACCACGAGACCATGCCATAGGGGCCTTCGCGCCCCGTCCAGGTCGTGGCGTCCGGATTCTGCTGCAAAATCTGTTGGATCAGGTCGACGCGGATGTCGTGTGTCTGGTCGATCTCGTTGCGGATCAAGGCGGTGGCCTGCGCCTGCTGATCGGGCATGAAGAGCATAACGAAGCGCTCAACTTCCGGCAGATTGGCAAAGCCAGTCTTACAGGCCCACCATTCATCACAAGTCTTGACGCGGTCAAGGATGCGGCGGGTATCGTCAGCGTAGGCGAAGCGCCACGCGCTTGTCGTGACCGGGCCCTTACCGTCGTTATAGGCCGTGTATTCAGCCCAGTCCTGGTCCTTCCAGATATGCTCCGGCACGACAAAGGTCGCCGAATCGCCCTTGGCAACGATCACCTCATCGTGGAAGCGAGGCGAAGGCGCATTAAAGGTGATCTTGACCGTTAGATTGTCGACGGCCTCGGCTTCCTTGACAAAGGTCTGGTAAATGCCACCCAAACGCACGTTACCGCCTTGGTCGCGCAGCATGTTGAGCGTATAGGCGACATCCGAGGCGGTGAAAGGCTCGCCGTCGCTCCAGGTGACGCCATCGCGCAGATGGTAGGTGAGTTCGGTTTTGTCGTCGTTATATTCCCAACTCGTCGCCAGCCACGGATATTGGTTGCCGTCCAGCATGTCGGCATAGACCAGCGGCTCATAGAAAAGCCCGACGCCCTGCTGGTGGGTGCCACCCACGTTGTATGGGCTCCACATCTCGGGCGACAAGAATTGGGTTAAGTGCGCGACGATCAGCGTACGATTTCTGGGGACATCGGGTATCCCTGAAACGGCCACAGCAGGAGCCGGTTCAGCGGCTGCTCCCGTATCCGCGGCAGGGGCAGCGCCACCGCCACCTGGAACCGGCGCACCACAGGCGCTCAACAGCAGCACTGCGAGCGCCAAAGCTATCGATACAAATCTCGTCCACTTCATACCATCTTCTCCTTCGGTTCTGATCTTGGGTTAACAATTGGATTAGGGGACGCAACAGAGGTCAAGACGCTGTTGTCAGGGTAGCTAGACTGCCTTCAGCCAACTGATCTTGACGCTGCCTTCAGGTCAATTTCGCCCTGCATAGTAGCAGTCTCCGACACGAGACAGAGACATTCCGCGCAACGCCTATTAATTTGCCGTCTGCGCGCCCACACCAGATTTGGAATCAGGGCGTTCGACGCCTATTGTTTGAGTGATTGTGCAGGGAACAACGTAAAGGGTGATTTCATTCTACTCCCATCGTATTCTCATGTCAAACTCTGCTAATTGGGAATTTGAACGCACCCGCTGGCTCTGTTTCGCGGTTGGGCAATGCTGCCACTAATGCTATCAGCAGCATAGTAGCCACGGCAATGAATGCGCCTCCGTTGTCACCTTACCCATTCCGCAACGCCCGATCCAACGCTGCCAAATCCACTAATTGCGCACCATGTTGACGCGCAGTGTCCGCCGCCGCAGTGGTAAAGCCGGCACGGGCAAAGAAGACATAGGAAATGGTCCAACCATTACCGCCATTGGGCAGGGTAGCAAGCACTTTTGGCGTCTTTTCCAGAATGAGTTCATCAATGACTGCCTGCCCCACTTTATCGGTTCCCCATTTACACTCGCCCAAGAGCAACGACCGTTTACGCCAGTGAATGGCCACCGCGTCCACCTGCACCTCCGCCGACCAATGGGAGCCCACATCCTCTGGCAAAAAGGGCAGTCGATTGGTGCGCGCCTGCAATAAAAGCCACTCACGCGCTAGTTCCTCAAAGGTCGTCATGCCGATGAAAGCCCGCAACTGGGCGCGGATATCCTCCCACACGGCGTCATAGAGTTCTAATTCCAGTGTCCGTTGGTTAGGGGCAATAAAACGAAAGTAAAAGCGCAGATAAGGGTCGAGCAGATGCCAGCGACCCTGGGTGCTACGCGCTCTACGCTTGGGCGGCAAGGTGACCGGCGTCCGGCGCTCCACCAGATAGAGATCGGCCAAACGGCTCAGATAGCTACTCACATTTTGCACGGGCAGACCAGCGTCTTTGGCAATCTCACTGACCGTGTGAAAGCCTTGGCCAATGGCATGGAGAACGCTCAAATAATTACGCGGCTCACGCACCTGATCCTGGAGCAAGAAAAGGGGATCGGCGCGAAAGATGCCAGTCGGACGGAGAATGCGTTGGTTTACATTTTCGGCCAGAGTGAGGTGATCATCAAAGCGCTCCAAGTAAGCGGGAATTCCGCCTAAGATGGCATAGACCGCCACCCGTTGCGCTGCACTATAACCGGGTAGAAATTGGGCGGTAGCCGCAAAGGGTAGCGGTTTGAGATGTAGATGCCCTGTGAAGCGGCCATAGAGGGGGGCGTGATAATCGAGCAACTCTGTCATCATACCAAATATGACTACCGGCCAGCACCAGGAAAATCTGAGTTTGCTTAAAGAGATGAGCCCACAAGTTTTGCACCAACGCCGGCAAGCCTGGTTCAGCTTCAGCCATGTAGGGGAACTCATCAAGGATCAGCACCAGGCGACGAGTTACCGCCAACTGCGCCACCTGCTGAAATGCCATTTCCCAAGTTGGGTAGGTAAACTCGGCGGCCACCGGCGTGTCAGGATGGAGCGCCTGAAAGATTGTTTGCGAAAGAGAACGCAATTGCAGAATAGGCGAGAAGCGATTGGCCACCCAGTAAATAAAGGGATAACCGCTCTCTTGCGCCCACTGTAGCAACAGTGTGGTTTTGCCAACCCGGCGACGCCCATAGAGGATCAAAAATTGTGCCTCGGTTTCCGTCGCCAAGGCGCGTAACTCAGCTAATTCCTGTTGTCTGCCAATAAAGGTGCTCATTGGTCCTGCCTTCTCCACGAGTATAATAGGCTGTGTCTTAGACACAGCCTATTATACTCGATCCAACCCCATCCAGGCTAACCTCTAAACCGCACGGGGTGCGTACCACAAATGGGGCGAAGCACTACCAAGGTCAATTGGAGCTTCTCGCCCATCGCCCCTAATTTGGGACGCACCCAACCGCACGCGCCCGCAACCCCACCCGATAAAAGAGCACACAGAGTGCGGCCACTACGGCTGGGATCACCAGCGCGCTCATGGCCGTAGCGAGGGAGGTGTGGTCAGCCAGGTAGCCGGTGAAGGAGGCGCCAGGACCAGCGGGGGCCCAAGCCAATCCCATGACGAGGCCAGAGGCGAGGGCAATACGCTGGGGCCAGGCTTCATGGGCCAGAAGAATACAGGCGGAGTAGTTGGCGCCCAGCGCCATGCCGACCAAGGCAAGCAACCCGATCTGCACGGCCGGCCCCGCGCCCAACCACAGCCAGTAGGCCGGCGCCAGCATCAGGTTGGTCACCATAACCACCGGCCAGACCCCCAGGCGGTCGGTGAGGACACCCCCCAGCCAACTGCCGACGCCGGCGCCAAAGAGGAGGACCGACAGCAGTTGCCCGCCCTGCGCAAGCGAGCCGCCGTTGCTCTGCACCCAAGCCGGCAGGTAAGTGACCAACGCCACCTGGAACCAAGCCCGCGCCATGACGCTGACCACAATCAGGATTAAGCCCAACAGATAGCCCTTGTGGGCCGCGTCGGCTGTACTGCTGTGGTGTACAGCCGACGGCGCCACAGGTCGCTGCGACTGGTAGTAAACGAGTAAGGCCACGGTCAGCGCCACGGGAATGACCATCAGCGAACTGCGCGTCCCTAGCTTATCCAACCAAAGCAGTAGCCAGGCTGGGCTCAGCGCGGCGCCCAATGAACCGCCCACCGAAAAGATGGCAATAGCCGTGCCGCGCCGGGCTGCGGTCTGGCCGGTGACATTGACCACGCCCGCGGGATGGAAAGCTGCGGACCCCAAACTGGCCAGAGCAATAAGGATGACCAATATCGGAAAGTTAGGTGCAAAGCTGACCAGCCCCATGAGCAACCCCAGCCACAGAATGCTAATGGCCACCACCCGCTCCGCACCATACCGTTCGGGCAGAAAGCCCAGGAAGGGTTGCAAGGTAGAGGTGACCAGGTTGTTGGCCAACGCCAGAAGGCCGATTTGAGTAAAGCTCAAGCCCATTTGCGCCGTCAACAAGGGATAGAGCACCGGCATAAATTGATGACAGAGTTCCAATGTAAAATGGCTCAACCCCGCCAGGTAGATGGGGAGAAGTGCGGTTGAGGTGGACCAGGTGCGGTCCCAGCGTTTTACCATAGCTTAATCACCATTCCCTGACCACTCCGCATAGACCGCGGCCGGTCTACTAGCATAAATTTCTCCCAGATGTGAGGGATGTTAAATGAATTTGCCCATTATACTAAATTTATACGGCATATGCCATGATTTGGATCAGAGGAGCGACAGTTTTTGGCATATGCATGTAAGGCAGTTATACTACAAAACACTCCCTGGTCTAATCTTTATATCCAATCAAACACTATCCATTAACTTGTGCTTGCTGTGAGTCATCTGTACTTCCTACAGCACTATGAACCACAATTCAATCCGGCGGTCAGGCCAGAGGTGACGCCGCGCCGCCTTTTAGCTACGGAGGGAAACCCATGCTTTCACGCAAACCTTTGCTTGTGACTGTCGTGCTGCTCATCGCTTTGCTGATGAGTGCTTGTGCCATGCCGGCGGCGCCAGCCGATTCAGGCGCGGCAAGCAGCAATGAAGCCGCCCCCACAGCCGCCCCCGCCGAGGAAGCAGCCCCTGCGGCTGAAGCAGCAGCTGCCGAAGGTGGCTTTACGCCCAGTTCACCGGAATGTATTGCCCCGGCCAACCCGGGTGGCGGCTGGGATTTCACCTGTCGCGCCATCACCAAGGCCATGAATGACGCCGGCATTGTCGACGCCGCCTTCACCGTGACCAACATGGCCGGCGGCGGCGGCGGCGTGGCCATGACCTATGTGGTGACCGAGCAGAACGAAAACAATAATTTGCTCATCGCCGCAAGTCCGGCCACCACACTGCGCATTGCCCAGGGCGAGTTCGGCGATTTGACGGAGGATGATGTGCGCTGGTTGGGTGCGCTGGGCGCCGATTTTGCGGCGCTGACGGTGGCGAAAGACTCCCCCTACCAGACGCTGGAAGATCTGATGACAGCACTAAAAGCTGACCCGGCCTCGGTCAATTTTGGGGGCGGCAGCGCAGTGGGTGGCCAAGACCACATGAAGGTCATGATCCTGGCCCAAAGTGCCGGCGTCGATCCGTTGGGGCTGAGCTACACGGCCTTTGACGGTGGTGGCGAAGCATTAACCGCGCTCTTGGGCGGCTTTATCGATGTCTTCCCTGGCGATGTCTCCGAAATCATTGGCCAGGTGGAGGCTGATGAAGTGCGCGTGCTGGCTGTGCTGACCAAGGAACGGCTGGCCGCGCCCTTTGACCAGGTGCCGACCGCCATTGAATCGGGCTATGACGCCGAATGGGTCGTCTTCCGTGGCTTCTATGTGCCGGCCGGCATCTCTGATGAAGCCTATGACTGGTGGGTCAATGCCCTGAGCGAGACCGCCAATTCTGCCGAATGGGAAGAAGCGCGCAAGCAAGCCGGCATCGCACCCTATGTCCTGCTCGGCGCCGACTTTGACACCTTTGTCCGCAATCAGGTTGCCAACTTCCGCCAGTTGAGTAAGGATTTGGGGTTGATTGAGTAGGGAGGGGAGACGGGAGACAGAAGTAGGAAGGCAACGTCGTTTAGTTAAGGGTTTTGGTGTCGAAGTAACCAGTTTTCAGTACTCAGTTTTCAGTGTTGCGTCGAGATTGACCACTGAAAACTGAGTACTGATGACTGCTAACTTAATGACATTGAGTAGGAAGTAGGAAGGCATCTTCCTACTCCCTACTTCCGTCTCCTTCCCCCCGTCTCCCTACCAAAGGATTTACCATGAACAATCACCTGACCGACCGTATTTCTGGGCTTGTTTTGTTATTGGTTGCGATTGGGTACACGTGGCAGGCGACATCACTGACCTCGAAAATGCCGGCGGATCCGTTGGGACCCAGCGCCTTTCCTTTGATGTTGGGGATTTTGTTGGGCATCTGTAGCCTTTGGCTAATCATAAAACCCGATCCGAATCCAACCTGGCCCCACGCCAAAGCATGGTTGCAGATGGGCATGATCATTGGCAGCCTGGTGCTCTATGCCTATACCATACGTCCCCTAGGTTTTGTCATTGCGACCACGATTGAGATGATCATCCTCTCCATCATCTTCAAAGGTCCGCCGGTCAAGACCGTGGCGGCGGCGGTTGTCATGTCGCTCTGTCTTTATTTTCTCTTTGACTTTGGCTTAGGGCTGAACCTGCCCAACGGTCTGTTGCCATTTTAATACGTAACACGCACCACGCACCACAAAAAATTCTATGGATGGACATGCCCTACAACTACTGTTAGACGGCTTTGCGGTGGCGTTGACGCCACAAAATTTGATGATCGCCTTTTTCGGCGCGGTGATTGGCACCTTTGTCGGCATGATGCCCGGCATTGGGCCAATCAACGGGATTGTTGTTTTGATTCCCTTGGCCTTTGCCATGGACCTCTCTGCCACACAGATGCTGATCCTCTTTGCCGGTATCTACTATGGCGCCGAATATGGCAATTCCATCAGCGCCATTTTGATCAATGTACCCGGCACTTCGGCCGCGGTGGTCACCGCGCTGGAAGGGAATGCGCTAGCCCGGCGCGGTCGGGCAGGACCGGCGCTAGCCACTTCGGCCTTGGCCTCTTTCTTTGGCTCGAACGTCACGCTGTTGGCCATGATGGTCGCAGCGCCTTTGTTAGCCCGCTGGGCAATTAAATTTGGTCCGGCGGAGTATTTTGCCCTGATTGTCTTTGCCTTCTCGACCCTTTCTAGTTTAGCTGGCGCTAATTTGGCCAAAGGCTTAATTGCTACAGTCATCGGCCTGATGATCTCTACCGTTGGCCTGGATGTCATGACCGGCGTCCCCCGCTACACCTTTGGCAATCTGCGTCTCTATGATGGACTCGATTTTGTGGTGGTGGTCATTGGCTTTTTTGCCGTCAACGAGGTGCTGCGTCTCACCTATGACCGCATTGAAGGGCAGAACGCCATTAATACCTTGGGACGGGTTTTCGTCCCCCTGCGTGAATTTTTCTCCAAAACGGGGACATTGATCCGCGGCGCGATCATTGGCTTTCTGGTCGGCATCCTGCCTGGCGCTGGTGCGGCGATTGGCGCCTTTATTGCCTACTCGACCGAGAAGCGTATCTCCGGCATTAAAGAGGATCTCTTTGCCGACACCGATGACATTCGCGGGGTGGCGGCGCCTGAAGTGGCCAATAACGCTGCCGTTAGCGGTTCATTGATTCCGTTGCTGACATTAGGTGTGCCAGGCAGCGGCACGACGGCGGTTATGTTGGGTGCGCTACTAGGATTGGGAATTACCCCGGGACCACTACTGATCAAGAATACGCCGGAGATCTTCTGGGGGCTGATTGCAGCCATGTATATCGGCAACCTGATGTTGCTGGCGTTGAATCTGCCGCTGGTGGGCATCTTTGTGCGGGTGCTCAATGTACCCGATTGGTTTCTCTATCCCTCGGTCATTGCCGTCAGTTTTGTGGCGGTCTATGCGGCCACCAACAGCACCTTTGACATGCTCTTGATGGCGGGCATTGGCGTGTTGGGCTTCTTCCTACACATGGTCAAGTTACCGCTCCAGCCAGTTATTCTCGGCTTGATCCTAGGCCCGCTCATGGAAAACAATCTGCGGCGTGCGCTGACTATTAGCAGGGGCGATTGGGGCTATCTCTTTGTCGGCGGGCCACCCCGTTATCTCACCCAATTTCGTGAGGCCATCGGCGCCGGGGATTTGAGCGTTTTGTCCTCTCTGCCATTGATCTGTCTTGGTTTGTGGCTGCTCGCATTGCTTAGCCTCTTCCTGCCGCTCCTCCTCAGACGGAATGCTAGTGGGAAAGTGGTCGATGTGCCGATGGAGGGCGAGGCGCCCTGACTGAGGCGCGCCTATACTGAAATCGAAATGAAAGCCCGACTGTGGAGCTTGGAGATTAGAGACTGGGGATTACGCACACGATTCTCCAGTCTCCAGTCTCTAATCTTCAAGCTCCACAAAACTCCGGATCTCATTTTGAAGCTAACATCGCCAGCGTTCTACCGTCACCCGTTGTTTCTCCTCGGTTACCATGCCTGCCAACGTAAAGACGATCACCCCATTGGCGCCCGGCGCAGTGGCAGCCAACTCCAAAGCGGCATCATATTCAGTGGCCGGCAATGGCGTCGGCTCATCAATGGACTGGATAATCGGACAGATGGGGCGGTGGGTCTGTTGGCTCAATTCCTGCACCACCTCGCTGATCCAGGTGACGGGCCGATTACAAAGGCGATGATAGGTCATGGGGGAGAAGATGTCAACATAGGGGGCCAGGGCGGCGAAATCTTGGCCAATGAGGGTGCGGATGGCGCCATCAAAATCATGCTGCTGCCAGGGAATGGCAAAGAGGCCCAGGGTCAGCCCTGGGCGTAGGGCATCGACCAGTTGCCGCGCCTTGGCCACCCAGGCGGTGATCTGTTCACAGCGCCAGGCGGTCCATTCAGCGGCATAGTGGGTCAGGATAATCTCCGCGGCGGCTGCACCCTGTTGTCTTCGCAAGTCCATGCCAATATCTGCAGCAAATTGAGCATCCGAAAGGGCAGCGCGCCCTCGGCGGCAAAGACCCGCGCCGATCTTTGATGGGGATTGCAGCCATAGCGTAACGGCTGCTCATTCGTGGCGGGTGGTGGGTTTTCTGTTAGGTCGGTCATGTAGCATTGGTCCTTTGTTGGAGTTTTGCTGCCGTCAACTGTTGCGCGATCAAGCTGCGTTGCGCCGGCGTGAGGGGCGGCTCTGGCTCGACACTGTAGTCAAGCCGTTGCCGAAAATTGCGCGCCTGGTAGATGGTTGTATAGGCTGTCTGCAACGGTAGAGGCACATACTCATCCCCATCAATCAACGGCAATGGCGTGATAGGGATTGGATCACTCAAGCCAAAGGACCAGACCCGCCCTTGCGGTTGCTCGTCCGCACGCGTAATGAGAATGTGGTAGGGTTGGTCGGGTAAATCATTGACTACCCGTTGGCCCCACCTCAGTAGATCGATCTCCACCAAATGAATGCCGCTTTTGAGGAGGTCACGCCGTTTGGCTAAGTAGCGAGCATATTTGTCTACACCGCGGGTCTTGTTGCTATAGGAGAGAATTTCGATTACTGTAACCAGTTGTTCCGCATCAGCTGTGCGGATAAAGATCGCACTCTCCTCCTCCTCTTCTTCCAACTCCGGCAAGGTTGTAAGCGCCATTGTTGCTTCGGCCACTGGCAGGGCAAAACCACTGGGTCGCTGAGCTGAGTGGCGATGGGTTGTTAAAATTTGCAGATCGGGGAAGAGGCTCTGGCTGCTGCGCACTTGCAGGCTCGGCTCTACATCAACATAGTAGGCTGGAGCTAACAGCGGCGGAAGTAAATGGGTGCTCAATTCGCCAATCAGTTGGGTATGTATCCCTTTCCATAAGTGGCGCGCTTCGGTATAGGGATCCATGCCAGGAAAGGGTGATGCGATTTGCATAAATATTGATTTCCTTCTCGTGCCACGTGGTACAATCAGGCAGAACTTCAAATCTCATTAAACCATAGGGCAAAGGTGTGTGCAAATGAATGAGCCAATCTGTGTCATGGACATCGGCGGGACGAAGCTAGCCGCCGGCATTATGCTGGGTGATAACACAATCCAGGGCAGGCAGGAGACGCCGACGCTGGCCCACGCAGGCGCGGAGGCGGTCTTTGGCCGGCTGGTGGCGTTGGGCGAAGAGGTCATTCAGGGTTATCAGGTAGCCCACTCTGGCCAATCCATTCCGGCACTAGGGGTAGCCAGCGGCGGGCAAATCGAACCGACAACGGGCCAGGTCGTCCACGCCACCGACAACATCCCCGGCTGGACCGGTTTGCCGTTGGGAGAACGCCTGTCGGTGCACTTTGGCCTGCCCGCGTTTGTGGAAAATGACGCTAACTGTTTTGCCCTGGCCGAGGCGCAACTAGGCGCGGGTCAAGGCTATCGCCATCTGGCGGTGGTTGCGGTGGGTACGGGCGTCGGCGCGGGCTTGATTGTCGATGGCCAGATCTACAGTGGCTGGGAGGGCAAGGCCGGCGAGGTGGGACACATTTGTGTGGAGCCGGTCAATGGCCGTCCCTGCACCTGTGGACTGAGCGGCTGTCTCGAATCGTATACTGCCACCCGCATCATCGTGGCCCAAAGTGGCTACCCGTCGATTCAGGCGTTGGCGGCCGACTATTGCGCGGGGAAGGCCATTCCCGCTGTCGCTGAGGCGGCGCACTGGCTGGGGCGTGGTTTGGTGACGGTGGCCCACATGGTCGGCCCAGAAGCCATGATCATCGGCGGCAGTGTGGGGCTACTGGGTGAGCGCTATCTGAATTTGGTGCGGGAGAGCTATCAACAGGCGGCCATGCACTCCTATCGGCGCATTCCCCTGCTGGCTGCCCAGCTAGCCGCAGACACCGGTCTGCTCGGCGCTGGTCTGTGGGCGCGGCAACGACTGGCGCGCTAGTCGAGGAGATTGGTTGGCGTGTCTCTGCGTAGTGGCATCATTGCATAAAAAAGAGCCTCGAAGTGAACGAGACTTCGAGGCTCTTGCTATTTTTGTACTACACCACCTCGCCCCCAAATCAAATTGCAATCACCTGCAATCCGGCTTGGTGGGCGCAACCGGAGATGGCCCTACAAGCAACTCACTGGATCAGGCAAGGTCGAAGCGATCGAGATTCATAACCTTGTTCCATGCCGCCACAAAGTCACGCACGAACTTCTGCTGTGCATCATCACTCCCGTAGACCTCCGCAAGGGCGCGCAGTTGAGAGTTCGACCCAAAAACGAGATCGACACGGGTGCCGGTCCACTTGAGTTCACCCGTGGCGCGATCGCGGCCCTCGAATACATCATTGGCTTCCGATGTCGGCTGCCACTGAGTGCTCATGTCAAGTACGTTGACAAAGAAGTCATTGGTCAACGTCTCCGGCCGATCAGTGAAAACCCCATGTTGCGAGCCGTCGGCATTGGTATTCAGGACACGCAAGCCGCCGACGAGCACTGTCATCTCCGGGGCGGTCAGTGTCAGCAGTTGCGCCCGGTCGACCAGCAGCTTTTCGGCCAGGGTCTTGTACTGGGTATTGAGGTAGTTGCGGAAGCCTTCGGCACTCGGTTCAAGCGGCGCAAAGGATTCTACATCGGTCTGCTCCTGTGACGCATCCATACGGCCTGGCGTGAAGGGTACGGTCACATTGTGGCCGCCCTTCTGCGCTGCTTGCTCGACTGCGGCACAACCGCCGAGGACGATCAGATCAGCCAGCGAGACCTGCTTGTTCCCAGACTGTGCATCGTTGAACTCCTGTTGGATTGTTTCAAGCGTTTCGAGCACATGGGCGAGTTGCGTGGGCCGGTTGACCTCCCAATCCTTCTGTGGCGCAAGGCGGATGCGGGCGCCGTTCGCGCCACCGCGCTTGTCCGAACCGCGGAAGGTTGCTGCCGATGCCCAAGCGGTCGAAACCAGTTGGGAGATGGAGAGGCCAGACCCCAGAATCTTGCCCTTGAGGTCGGCAACGTCCTGGGCGTCGATCAACTCATGGTCGACGGCGGGAATGGGGTCTTGCCAGATGAGTTCCTCTGCCGGAACCTCAGGGCCGAGATAACGGGCGCGTGGGCCCATGTCACGGTGGGTCAGCTTGAACCAGGCTCGGGCGAAGGCATCGGCGAACTCGTCGGGATGCTCATAGAAGCGTCGCGAAATCTTTTCGTAAATAGGATCGAAGCGCAGCGAAAGGTCCGTGGTCAACATAGTAGGTTGGTGACTCTTGGACGGATCGTGGGCATCCGGCACCATGCCTGCGCCGGCATCACCCTTGGGCTTCCACTGCTGGGCGCCGGCTGGGCTCTTGGTCAATTCCCACTCATAGTTAAAGAGATTCTCAAAGAAATTATTACTCCACTTGGTCGGTGTCATGGTCCAGGTCACTTCCAGACCACTGGTAATGGTGTAGTCGCCGTTGCCGCTGCCATAGCTATTCTTCCAGCCAAGGCCCATTTCTTGGATGGCGGCGCCTTCCGGTTCCGGCCCAACATACTGATTGGGGTCGCCGGCGCCATGCGTTTTGCCAAAGGTATGGCCACCGGCAATGAGCGCAACAGTCTCTTCGTCGTTCATGGCCATGCGGGCGAAAGTCTCGCGAATGTCCCGCGCCGCCGCGACCGGATCGGGGTTGCCATTCGGCCCTTCGGGATTGACGTAGATCAGACCCATCTGTACGGCCGCAAGGGGATTTTCGAGCACCCGATCACCGGTGTAGCGTTTGTCGCCCAACCAAGTGTCCTCGGGACCCCAGTAGGTGTCTTCTTCGGGTTCCCAGATGTCTGCGCGGCCACCACCAAAGCCAAAGGTCTTGAAGCCCATGGACTCCAGCGCACAGTTGCCGGCCAGGATCATTAGGTCGGCCCAGGAGATCTTCCGGCCATATTTCTGCTTAATTGGCCAGAGCAAGCGGCGCGCTTTGTCCAGATTGGCATTATCAGGCCAACTGTTGAGGGGCGCAAAGCGTTGGCTGCCGGAGCCGGCGCCACCGCGCCCGTCGCCGATGCGATAGGTGCCGGCGCTGTGCCAAGCCATACGAATGAACAGCGGCCCGTAATGACCGAAGTCAGCCGGCCACCATTCCTGCGAATCGGTCATCAACGCATAGAGGTCCTGTTTGACGGCATCTAAATCGAGGCTGTTAAACGCCTCGGCGTAGTCAAAGTCCTTACCCATCGGATCAGATAGGTCTGCATTCTGGTGGAGAATTCTTAGGTTCAACTGATTGGGCCACCAGGCTTGGTTTGACATTTCCAGAACAACCGCGTTGTCCTCATAATCGTGTCCGCCCGTCACCGGACACTTGTTTTCGCTACTCATAGTCTTCTCCAATCGTATTTTGCTTTTTTCAAATGGATGTCGGTTTACATTGTGCACAGACCACGTCATACTCGACGCGCACGTCGAGCACAGCGAGGCCGTCAGGCAACCCCGTTGGTGGCGTCGGGACACTGTTTGGATCAGGCTCAATGTCGAAGATCGCCCCGCACATCCGGCAGATCGCGTGGTCGTGGGGAGTCTTCGTGCCATCGACGCGCAAGCGACCATCGACCTCGGAAAGTTTCCGCACCAGGCCTGCCCTCACGAATGCGCTCAAGGCGCCGTAGACGGTCGAAAGTGAGAGAGATGGGTGGCTCTCGGCCAGCTCCTGGTAGATATCCTCGGCGCTCGGATGGTGGCTGTTCCGCTCCACAGCGTCGAGAATCGCGACACGGGGCCCCGTGACTTTCAGGCCGGCGGCCCGGAGTCGCTCGGCTAGCTCAGAAGCAGGCATTTGATCGCACTCCTAACATCATAATTATTCCGATTTAGTAAATAATACTAACTGATAAATAATCGTAACACTGAATGGCTCGCAGTGCAAATTGTCAAGGGTCATCGAGTGTATCGCAGTTTGGGGGCGAATAATGGTGCCGGTGTCGGTGAGAGCTGTCAGGTGCGGGTGAAGGGAGGCAGCCCCATGCGCCGCGACCATGATTATACCCGCCGGCGGCGCACCTGACAGCTCTGGTCATACCGTCAGCCCTCTTGCCCCAAAACTGAAACGCTCCCAAACTCATCTAGAAAATTGTGCAAACCAATGATTTCACCGCAGGTAAATGTCGTTGCTTATTTTGCCATCCATTGGCCTCATTATTTTGCGAAAAATGGCTCTTGCTATCCGACCATTTTACTGTACAATAGATCTGACGATGAAGCGCTGTGTTCGCTACGCCCTCCGCGTGCTTAGTAAATCCAAACAGAAATAAAAAGCAAGTCAATTTTCGATAGGATGCAACACGATGTTAATCAGCAGACCAGAGCCTAGTGAATATCTACCCTATCAGATCGAGTATGTGCGGCGCGTACAGACTGAAGATGTGTTGACGATGCTGGAAGAGCAGATTGGGGAAAGTCTTGCGCTCCTCCGCAGCTTAACGGAAGAGCAGGTCATGCACCGTCCGGCGCCCGGTGAATGGAATATCAAAGAGATCATCGGTCATATGGCCGACACCGAGCGGATCTTTGCCTATCGTGCGCTCTGTTTTGCACGGGGCGACCAATCACCCCTGCCCGGCTTTGAACAGGATGACTATGTGGCCGCGGCCAATTTTAGCGACCGTTCTCTGGCTTCGCTCTGTGACGAATTTGCCGCGGTCCGTCATACCACGTTGACACTCTTCCGTAGCTTCACCGCCGACCGCTTTCTGCGCAAGGGAATTGCCAATAATAACCCAAGCAGTGTCCGCGCCTGGGTTTACTGCTGCGCCGGCCATGAGCACCACCACATGGAAAGTATTCGAACGGTCTACTTATGATCAGCAGTCCGCAGTCGTGTAGTCCAGGGTCGATTTATTTTACTCCTGACTCTATTGCGATCCACTAAGATAGGAACAAAGACTAGAAGCGGGATTCGATCCCATCTAGAGATTCTGTGTTGTGCACCAACCACCACAGGTAGCGAATGTTAACCCCTTTGGGCACCTCCCAACAATCTTGACGATTTAAATATTCCACATAGGTCATCATGCGGGCGAGTTGCCGACGCGCGGCAAAGCTCTCTCGCAGCAACTGTGGCAGGTGATATTGGGCTTTTTGAAACTGCTGCAAGATCCCCACTCCATCGCTGTTATCATTGTTGCTAATCGCCAATAGCGCAAAGAGTTCGGTTTGGCTTAGATCCAGCGACGTGAAAAGGTGATAAGCGTTGACCATTTTGGCCTGCATAAGACCAATGCTGGCCCGATCACTAAAAAGGTCAATGCGATCACCGGCATAGGCCAAGCGTCTGGCTTCGTCTGGCTGAATTTGCCCGACACCCACACTGGGCTCCTCGAAATAGTTCACCCAGTGCGCATATGCCCACTGGCGTGCGGCAAAAAACCACGTTGCCAACGAGGCAGAAGATAGCTGATCAATGGTAAGCGGTTGGGGCGGCAGTCGCCATTCAAAACGATAGCCAAGCCAGGCCTGAATTCGCTCCAGCCCTTCCCAGCCAAAAGGACGTTGCGGACTGTTGCCTTGGTTGGCAATGGCTGCCGCCAACAGAATCGGCGGCAGTTCATCGCCGGCCAACGTTTGAATAAAATCTCGGTGCTTCTGGACTTCGCGTAGTCCTTGGCGATACCATCCGAGCCTGCCTAAAAAATTATTGGGCCACGGAATCCACCAGACCCCTGTGTCTATTGCCTCATTGGTGGGGGGCACACTGTAGTGGGAATAGACGAAGTCCGTTCTTGTTTCATAGGATCGTTGAAAAATTGTGGCAGCTTGCAATGCCGTGTACAAGATGATCAGTGAGAGCAAAAGCGATCTCATGCGTGGCAACGATGACACATCAGCCTGTCTAAAAGCAACTTTGCATTGGAGGAAAAACGACGACTCTTTACGACTAAATGGGTTAAGCATAACCATCTCTACCCGTATTCCCTGCTTGACTGACAGCTTGAATCTAAGCCACAGACGCAGAGAAATCACAGTGGGGATTAAAGGTTATTCTCTGGGTTCTCTGTGGTAGTAAGATTTATCAGTCAAGCAGCCCGTATTCTATTAACTGTGCTACGCCCATTAATCTATGTCACCAGGGAAGCAAAAAACAGTAACTTCTCATATAAAAAATGCATAATTAAATACACCGGACGAGCGTCAGTACAGCCAATCTCTACTGTCTGTACATGTCGCACAAGAGACATGTACAGACAGTAGAGATTGTTCATCAATAATAATCATATTCATGCAAATCAACTATGTCAAAGGGGCAACGAAGTTAAACGAAAAATGACTGATCAGGACCAAGCCGACGCTAGCAATTGCGCCAGGTTGCCGCCCTTCACCTGCGCGCGCGCGGCCGTGGAGAGATAGTCGAGATGGGCATCGACAATTTGAGGTGTGCCGCTGCCCCAGACCAGCCGATCGACGCCAAAGGCACTGACCACCCAACGGGTAAAGGGTTTCGCATCGAGATAGAGTGGTGCATCCTGGGAAAAGTGGTTAAGCCCCGAGAGCTTCATATAGACATTGTCATAGTGGGCCAGCGCCAGCACATCGGCAAATTCAACCCCGGTGCCCATATGTGGTTCCGCCAGGTGGTCGATGAGGACGGGAAAGGCGGGATAGGCGCGGATGAGTTCGGCGGCTTCACGCGCATAGTTGGGACCAATGTGCAACTCAATGACCAGCCCTAATTTGCCTGCCGTTTCCCACAGCGCGCGCACGCCGGCCTCTTGAAAGTGCTCAAAGTAGACAGTTTTGCCGCGATGAGCGTGAAAACGAGTGGCAATGATCTTGGGCTCTTGCCGGACCAAGTCGGTCAACTTCTGTGGCGCGTCAGCATCTCTGGGGTAGAAGAGACTTGTGCCCAGAAAACGTTGCGGCTCGCGCGCCAGACAGTCGAGCACCAACCGGTGGTCATCGCCATAAGGTTCCGGGTGGACCAGCACCGCCCGGTCGATACCCTCTGCGGCCATATGCTCCAGATAAGCGGCCAGCGGGTCAGCCGCCCAGCGGGAGGCGTCCGGCACATAGGCGGCGCGGGGATGAAAGGGATAGCGTGCCGTATCCCGGCTGAACATGTGAGCATTCCATTCGATAATCATCAGATGCGCCTTTCGTGATAAAATTTAATTGAGGGGTGTGCATCATGGTTGATCGCCCCGGGCTGAAGCCACGGGGCTAGCCAACAGCGCCGACTCAAGCCGGCTTGGGCGCCGATAGCAAGCGCGGGAAGCCCCATTGATGGGGCGCTGTTATGGAGCACGGTCGCTTCAGCGCCGTGCGACCGACGCCGGTCTCCATTTGTTCGACTTATGCACCCCCCTGATTTAATTGCAGTAGATTTGTTTCAGAGCCGTGGCAGCATAATCCGCGTGACAGATTACAGAAGCACACAGCAGAATAATATATTATACATATAGATAATTTACAAGGAAATTTGATTCCACATTCTCGTGGGTCTAACCGTATGCTCTCACCACCAAGCTCTGCTGCAACACCCATCAGAAATATATAGAGAAAAACAAAGATGGAAACAAGACATCTCCTTCCCCCTGATATAGAAGTCGCTTTCAAAATCAATGAAGAGTATCTCAGCGCCGCGCGTGAGGAATTCTTCCACTGGTATCAGGCGAATCCCGATCTCTTTGTGGGCCTCTTTGACGAGACCGCACTGATCGGCATCTGTTATGGCATGGACTGGCTACGTCAGCCCCAGTATGTGGTGCTGGAAGGCATTGCCACGCGTGAGTCGTACTGGCGTTCGGGCGCCGGCAGCCAGTTGATTCAATTTTTTGAGGCACAGGTGCAGCGGCGGGGACGGCATTGGGTCACGGTGGGCGTTGCCGCCGACCTGAAAACGGAGAATTTCTATCTCAAAAATGGCTACACACCCACCCAGTTTTGCGCCAAAGTACCCAAGCGTAACTTGCCACCGAACTATGCGCAATTGGGCTATCATTTCTGTGAAATCAGAGACGAAGGGGAGTACGTGATCCTCTATGTGGAGACATCTGTCCGCGATAAAGAGCGCCAGGCCAGGCTCAAAGAGGATCTAGGCGCGGAAGAAGTGATCTTCATCATGGAAAAAGCGCTCTGATCTTTGCCACACTGGCCATAGTATGGCTGAACTGACAGCCTACCCCAAGCCAGTGCTGCGTCCTACACTACTTCGGCGCTGAATAAGTCCCGGCGCAGTTATTTTTGGGGATTGTCTAATGAGTCACAATGGGTAAGTGTATATGGTGTACAGAGGGTTCGCTTACTGCCGTTGCGATAGGTGTTGGTGTTGGTTGGAATGCTTCTGTTGGGGTGGGCTGGACAGTTGTTGGCGTCGCTGTCACGAGAGGAACGCTATTAACATTGTTGCGGTATAGCTGTATTGTATAGGTCTCCAAATCTTCCAATTCACCCGTATACAGCAGATCGAGATCGCCATCATTGTCGAAATCACCCCAATCAGCTGTCCCTGCTTGGATGCCAGGAAAATCAACAGCAGCTTCATAAAACTCATTATCAATATTGAGATAGAGGTTGGCAATAAATTCATCATTTGTATTGCCAGCGAGGAAAATGTCATTGTCACCATCATTGTCAACATCTGCCCAGGTGAGCGCATTTCCACTTAAAATTTCAGGCAATGATAATTTTGTGTCAACGAAGACTCCATTCATGTTCTTATATAATCGGGTAGATAAGCCGCTTACCCACCGACCGCTCATTAATACATCAGGATCGCCATCATGATCATAGTCGCTCCAAGCTATCCTCCCTCCTATAAAATCACTATAGGCAGCAGCGACCTCCGTAAAATGATTACCATCGTTACGAAAGATTGCCTGTTCACCTGCCATATCTAAATCGCCATCACTATCATAATCAACCCAGGTCGCGGCATATAATGTTGACGGTAAGGTAATGTCGACTAATGTGAAATCGCTACTATCATTGCGATAGAGTTTGACAACAGGTGTATTATTGATGCTTTCGTCACTCAATCCACCCAGTACCAAATCTTGATCGCCATCACTATCATAATCTCCCCAGGAAAAGGTAGGATAGTTAACGTTAAGAAAAGGCGTAGAAACAGGAGTAAAGGCTCCATTATCGTTACGATAAAGTTGTGTTTGGCGTTTTATTTCATTGGTTGTGCCGGCAATCAAGATATCCAAGTCATTGTCATTGTCATAATCTATCCAACTTGCGTTACTGAAGATCATGCCTGCCAGAGTCGCAGCCGGCTGAAGAACACCGGCACTGTTGCTATATATTTTGGTGATCCGAATGCCCCAGTAGGAATATCCAGTGATGGCTAAGTCTACATCACCATCGTTATCATAATCACCCCATGTAACTTTCCCATGGATAATACTAGGTAATGAGTTTTCTAAACTGGAGAAAGATGTGGATACAGCTAGTGTAGGCGTTGGTGTTGCTTGTCCTGCTTGAGCAGAGTATTGTCCACCACTAGTTACATATAAAACCCATAAGAATGTAAGTGACACAAGAACGCCGATGATATTCGGCAGACGCTTTGGCGTATTCACTGATTGATCCTATCCTATAAATGATGATTGTATTTTATGAAAATATAGGTTAGCCCAAAGAAAAATACTGCTGACAAAAGACTGAAATTTTCTAGTTTTGTTGGAAGGATATTGCTGTGTTGTATAGATAAATGGCAGTGCATGGGGAACAATCACAGGCCGATCTGAAAGAAGATTTGGGGAGGGGTGAGATGATTTTCATGATAGGTAGGTCAACAGCACCTTGCCCGTCAACCCCGCCGCCACGAGGCGAAAGGCTTCGTCGGCTTGGGCGAAGGGGAAGCGATGGGTAATCAGATTGCCAATGGGCAGCCCTTGGCGATAGAGATCGAGCATGGCCGGATATTCATTGAAATGATAGTACCACGAGCCCACCGCGGTAATATCGCGGCGGATAAAATCCTCGCTGGGCGAGAGGTCGAGCGCCGGCTGTTCGCCATTGAAGACCACCGTGCCGGCAATACGCACGGCGGCAAAGCATTGTTTGGCCGTTTCCGGTCGCCCTGCCGCCTCGATACAGACATCGGCGCCCTTGCCACCAGTCAGGGCACGGATGGCCGCCACTACATCTCCAACCTCACTAGCATTGATCACCTGTTGCGCGCCCAACTCAGTCGCCAATTCCAGGCGTGTCGGCGAGATGTCTATAGCAATAACGGTGCGTCCCAGATAGCGTTGCATGAGTAGATTGCCCAGGCCAATCGGGCCGGCGCCAAAGATCGCGACCGTTTGTATGGTGGGGTCGAGCAGCTTGCGTGAGGTATGATAGGGCACGCCAAAGCCGTCGCCGGTGATGAGCACACCCACATCCCAAGCTACATCGGCGGGCAGGGCATGGCAGGCGTTGGCGGCAATCACGAACTTTTCGGCGTGCATGTTGCCATAGAATTTGCGCGCCGGACACCAGGTATAGCGCCCCTGGGCGCACTCGGCGCACTGGCCACAGCCGCTGATCGCACTGACTCCCACCCGCTGCCCCACCTGCAGTGAGGTTACCCCTTCTCCCACCTGCGCCACAACGCCCACCGCTTCATGGCCAGTGTTGCCCTCGGCCCTGCCCGCACCGCGGTAGGTTTTTAGCTCGCTGCCACAAACCGCCGAAATGCGTGTGGCGATAACAACCTCACCCAGCCCCGGCTGGGGGGCGGGGCATTCAATCATTGTAACCTGACCTTGTCCCTGCATCTGTAGTGATTTCATGGTAAACCCTAATTAGACTATCGATACGATTGTGCCTGAAGTTCAAATAATTCTGCATAGAGACCACGGCGAGCAATGAGTTCGCGGTGGCTACCGCTTTCGACAATATGTCCTTGTTGGAGAACGACGATCAGGTCTGCCATCTGTACGGTTGAAAAGCGATGGGAGACGAGGAGCGTCACGGCGCCGGTGGACTGGCGCAGTTGACGGGCCGCGGTTGTCCACTGGGTAAAGAGGCGATGCTCGGTTTCGGCGTCAAGGGCCGCGGTAGGTTCGTCGAGCAACAACAAGAGGGGAGCCGTGCGCATCATTGCGCGACCTAGCGCGAGTTTCTGCCACTGACCCCCAGAGAGATCAATGCCAGCAGGCCAGCTCGCTCCAAGCTGAGTCGCCAACCCTGCGGGCAGGGTCGCCAGCAGGTCATCGGCCCCGGCACGCCTAAGCGCGGCACTGACGGTGGCGTCATCGCGCGTCGACAGGTCGCCAATGCCGACGGTCTCACGCACCATAAATTCAAAGCGGGCATGGTCCTGAAAGCCGGCTGAAATTCGCTGCCGCCACTGGTCAGGGTCGAGCCTCGCCAGATCGACGCCATCCACGGTAATGCGCCCCGCGGTGGGATGGTAGAGCCCGGCCAGCAGTTTGACCAGCGTCGTTTTACCCGCGCCGTTGTCACCGACAATGGCCACCGTAGCGCCCGCCGGCAAATGGAGCGTAATCCCCTGGAGAACATTCTCCTGACGACGCGGATAGCGGTAGGTGACCTGGTCGAGGCGGATGCCGTCAGCTAGTTGGGAAGGGATGGGCAATGCAGGATCGGCTTGCTGTCTGCTCTGGCCGGCGAGATCCTCCAGATAGACAAAGCGCCGCGCCGCTGCCAGACTGCGCCAGGCAAACTGGATGAGATTGGCGGAGGTGGTGAGCAGCCCCAACACCTGGCCAGCCAGCACCGCGGTCAGTACGGTATCACCCACCGAGGCCACGCCAGCCATAGCTTGCCTGATCACAAAGACAATGGCGCCAAAATAACCAATCAGAAAGATGAGCCGCGTGGTGAGGCCCATAAGTTCGCCACGGACATTGAGCCGGTGGTGAATGGCGCGGACAGCGCGTTGGTCGGCGTGAAAGCGCGCGAGCAGTTCATCCCCCAGACGAAAAAGCCGGATCTCCTTGGCCGCGCCCGCGCTTGTGGCGAGTTCAAAGAGATAGTGCGCGCGGCGCGCCGGTTCGGCAGCCAATTCATTGCCAAGCTGAAACAAATTACTCGTCCGGGCGCTAAGCAGCAGAGCCGGTAGCCCAAAGAGCGGCAGGAGCAGCAAGAGGGGATGGATATTGAAGAGGAGCAGGGCCGTTGCGCCAATCCGCACTGCGGTGGTGAAGAGATTGATCAAAGAAGGAATCACTTCGCCAAACTCCCAGCCCTCCCCTTCGAGCAACTCGAGTTGGGTCAGATGTTCCGGCGTTTCATGAATTTCCAACGTCGGTGTATGCCCCACCAATTCGATCAGCTGTCGTTCAATGAGATGGCGCGCGTACTCGGTTAGCCGCAGGCGGACCCGATTACCGGCATAGGCCAAAATGCTATTGCCGGCAATCGACGCAGCAATGCCGGCGGCAGCGATCATGACGCGGCGGCTGTCGGCCTGTTGCAGCCCATCCAGCAAAAGTTTCAGCCATAAGGCGTAAAGTGCTTGGGCGAGCGCATCCAGCGTGAAAAGCCCGAAGGCCAACAGCGTCCGCCAAGGATCAGCCCCCCACGCAATCTGTAACATGCGCGTCGCCACGCGCAGCCGGCTTGCCGACGTGGGCTGGTCAGCCATTGTCGTCACCATGCCCCTTCCCATTGTCCCTTCTCGTTGTCATCAGCATGAGCCAGGTTAGCTGGGGGGGCGTCGGTATAATGCATGGCCTGCTTGTGGAAGAGTTGAGCGTATTGTCCACCGGCCGCAAGCAGGGCCGCGTGATTCCCATCCTCCGTAATACGACCATGCTCCAAGACGACAATGCGATCAGCCCGGCGCACTGTCGAAAAGCGGTGGCTGATGACAATGGTCGTAAGCCCCTGGGTGAGCTCGAGAAAACGGTCATACAAGTCGGCCTCGGCGCGCACGTCAAGGTGGGCGGTCGGTTCGTCAAGGACAAGGACGCGGGCGCCGGCGGCAACGGCAGCTAGCGCCCGTGCCAACGCGATTCGTTGCCATTGCCCTCCCGAAAGATCGGTCCCACCGGTGAAGCGCCGGGAGAGAGGGGTGGCCAGACCCAGCGGCAGGCTGGCGAGGATCGGGTCTGCACCGGCGCGTTGGGCAAGCGCATTGAGCTGTTGCTCCCTATTTTCGTGCTGGAGCAGTTCCACCGCGCCAAAACCAATATTATCACGCGCCGGCAGCTCGTAGCGTACAAAATCTTGGAAGATCGCGGCCACTGCTTGCCGCCAGCTAAGCAGCTGTAGGTCGGCGAGATCGATGCCGTCAACTGTAATTCGCCCCGCCTGCGGTGTGACAAGTCCGGTCAGCAATTTGATCAGCGTGGTCTTGCCGGCGCCATTCAACCCAACGATGGCCAGCGACCGGCCCGCCTCAATGCGCAGGTCAAGCTTAGCATAGACCGGTGTGTTCTCGCGTCCGGCATAGGCAAAGCGCACCCCCTCGAAGCAGATCTCCTGTTGGGGCAGACCAACTGCCGATTTTGCACCGGTTGGCACAGCGATCTCGGTTGCCAACGTCTGTTCAAAGGCCAGCACATCGGGCACGGGAACGGCGCCGTTCTCGATCCAGACGTCACCATCCTGGTTGGCGAGCAGCGCCATGCCAAACAGCCCTTGCACAAGGATGGTCAACGCACCGACACTCAGCACTCCAGAGAGCGCAAGACGAACGGCCACGACGAGCACCAATGTATTGGCGCTCAGGACGATGGTAAAAAGCAGCCCCATGGTGCGTTGATCGGTCTGGCGGGCGCGCCAGAGGTCGGCCATCACGAACGCCCATTGTCGACCAAAACGATCCCCAATCCAATCGACCAGACCAAAGATGCGCACCTCTTTGGCCCACGCCGGCATGAGTGCCAATTGCTTGAGATAACGCGCTCGCCGCAGGGGGTCGGCCCAGAAAGGGTTGGCGCGGTAGTAGTCGGCCTGCAACCGACGGCCAATCACAAGCCAAAGGGCCGCCAGCAGAACGGCGGCGATAGGCCAAACTGTGGCGACGAGAATGGTAGCGGCCACACCTTGGGCTCGCACTGTCCACTGGGTAGCCAAACCGGAAACCAATTCACCAGGGCCAAAGCGGGCAATCCGCGCCGCACGATCCGTTTGCGCCGCCAGCGCCGGCTTCTCGAAGAGATCCAGGCGTGGTGCGGCCAGGGTGCTCTGCATCACCCGCGCCAGCAGATATTCATCATAACGTCGGTAGAGATCGTTGGCTACAATCCCCGCCAGCGCCGCAACGATCTCCTGCAGCAACAGAACGCCGGCAAGGGCCATGAGGGTGTTGACAAGACGTTGGCCATCTGCCGTGGCAAAGCCACCCCCAATCGCCGCCGGCAGCGTCGTGACCAACGTGGCCACGAGCGCGGCAAAGAGCGCGGGCAGGCTACCAGCAAGAAGGGCGAGAAGCGCAACCAGCGTGACGCGACCGGGGAAGGCTCTTGCTAACAGTCGTAAGGCGCTCCACCGTGTGCGGTGACGCACCCTTTGTTCGTTTGCACTTTGCACAATCCCTGCCTACACCACAGCCGAATTACCGCCATCTACGTTGACCGCCGTGCCGGTAATGTAGCTGGCCCGGGCCGAGGCGAGAAATGCGATGAGGTCGCCTGCTTCGCGCGCTTCACCAACGCGCCCCAAGGGCACATTCTTGCCCATGGTCTCGTACCAACTGTCGAGCGTCAGGCTGGCGTCCTGGCTTTGGGCGTGTTCAAAGCGGCGCTCATGTTGGCCGCTCTTGATCAAGCCAATACAGACTGTGTTGACCAGGATGTTATGCGCTGCATACTCTTTGGATAGCTCCTTGGTCAACGCAATCCCCGCGGCGCGGCTGACCGAAGTCGGCACTGAACGAGGCCCCGGCGCTTTGCCGCCCGGCGTAGTAATGTTGATGATGCGCCCACCCCCCTGCGCCTTCATATGAGGCAATGCCGCCTTGGCACAGTAGATCGCGCCAAAGAGCTTGAGGTCAAAATCGGTGCGCCAGACTTCGTCGGTTGCCTCTTCAAAGGGATGAGCTGCTGATGTGCCGGCATTATTGACCAGAATATCCACCCGTCCAAAGGCGGCAAGTGTCTGCGCAAAGAGCGCCTGTACTTGCGCCGGCTGGGTCACATCGGTGGGGATGGCTAAGACCTCACCCCCGGTTGCGGCGCGAATCTCAGCCGCGGCGGCCTCCAACACGTCGGCGCGGCGGGCGCAGATGACGACCTTCGCCCCCTCGGCGACCATACTCTGCGCCGCAGCCTTACCGATCCCTTCACTGCCGCCGGTAATGACGGCGACTTTGCCTTGTAAACCAAGATCCATGAAATTCTCCTTTTGATGTTCAAATGATGGAACGCGGATTGCGCGGATTTGGCAGATGGGTGCGGATTTTTTCTGAACTTAATGGCAAATAAAATCCGCGCTGAACCGCTTAATCCGCTCAATCCGCGTTCTATTGTTTACCCCTTCACCGCCCCCTCGGCCAGACCGCGCACAAAATGTTTCTGCGCCAGGAAGAAGACCACGGCAATCGGTAGGGTGGAAAAGACCATACCGGCGGCGATCACATTAAAGCTGCCGTAGAAGGCCGAGTTGAGCATGAGAATCCCCAATGTAAGCGGAAAATACTGCTCACTGGTCAGGTAGATGAGGGGACGCAGGTAATCGCCCCAGGTGGCGGCAAAGGCGGTGGTGGCGGCAAAGGCCAGGGTGGGGCGGGTGAGGGGCAGCATGATCTGCCAGAAGATGCGAAATTCCCCCGCGCCATCCACAATCGCGGCCGCTTCCAACTCCTTGGGCAGCCCTAGAAACGCCTGGCGCATGAGAAAGATGGCAAAGGCGTTGGTCCAGACCGGCACAATCAGGCTCTGATAGTTGTCCAGCCCCAGCAGCGCCTTGACCACCAGATAGCCAGGGATGAGCGTCACCTCTTGGGGCACAATAAAGGTGGCCAGGATCAGGCCAAAGATCAAGTTGCGCCCAGGAAATTCCCAGCGCCCCAGCACATAGCCGGCCAGGGAACAGACCAAGAGCATGGGCACAATCTCGCCGATGACATAGATGATGCTGTTGAGCAGAAAGCGTACAAAGGGAAATTGGCTGACCAGCTCCTGAAAGTGATGCATCGTTGGCATCCAGCCCCCCAACCAGGGCAGCAGATTGGGCGGAAAGGCATAAGGGTTCAGTGTCGATGGCGAGACAGAGACGGCAAACATCCAAAGAAAGGGGTAGATAAAGGCAAAACAGAGCGGAACCATCAGCAGCACCGTGCCAATATCGCCCCAGGGCAAGCGTCGGCGCCGGTCTGGACGTGTGGTGACAGTGGCGCCCACGAGTTGCTCTTCACGGATGGTCGCCATTAGCCCTGGTTCCTCTCTGAAAAGCGTAGGCTCAAGATGGTCAAGAGTAGAATACCCAACGTCATCACAATCGCCAACGCCGAGGCATAGCCAAAACGAAATTGCTGGAAGGCTTGCTGATAGACGGTGAGCATGAGACTTTGGGTCGTCAGCCCCGGCCCGCCATTGGTCATGACAAAGACTTCACCAAAGAGCTTAAGACTGCCGATCATCGCTACAATCACCACCAGCGTCGCCATGGGGCGGATCTGGGGCAGGATCACGTGCCAGAGGCGCTGGCGCCAGTTAGCGCCGTCGATCATTGCGGCTTCGACCAACTCGATCGGCACATTTTGCAGACCGGCCAGATAGAGAATGGCGTAGTAGCCGGTCGCTTTGAAGATGGTGACAAACATCACCGCCGGCAGCGCCCAGTTGCTCTTTTTGAGGAAAGAGATGGGCTCCCATTCAATGCCCAAGGGGCGCAGGGTTAGGGCGATCAGTTGGTTAAAGAGCCCGTCGCTGCGGTAGAGGTAGATAAACATGGTCGCCATCACCACCATGGAGATGACGTGGGGGAAATAGACGCCGGCGCGGAAGAAGCCAATGCCGCGCAAGGTGCGGTTCAGGGGAAAGGCCATGAGCAGCGGCAGCACCACCAGGATGGGAATCACGCCCAGCGAATATTTCAACACATTGCCAAAGGCGGCGCGCACCACCTGATCCTCAAAGACGCGGGCATAGTTTTCCAGCCCGATAAAGACGGTGGGCACGCCCGGCGTATAGCGGTTAAAGCTCAGCCAGATCCCCCAAACGAGGGGAATGACCAGAAAGATCAGCAACCCTAACAGGGCTGGCGCCAGATAAAGATAAGCCAAAAAGACGCGTCGCCGCTGCAAGCTCATACGTGGGCGACGGGTGTGGGTGATGGTGGACATGGTGTAGGTGATTTGAAATTTATGACTGGATGAAGGGATGACAAGATGAAGGGATGACCGGATGACCGGATGAACGCCTTTTCATCCGCTCATCCCTTCATCTTGTCTCCTTAAGCGACGCCCTTCTCCTTGGCGTCGGCAATGGCTGTGTTGATCGCTTCTTCCCACTTGGCCAGGAAGTCGCTGACGCTCATGCTGCCTTCGACCACGGCTAGTTCATCGTTGGCGACTAATTGCCAGACCTCTTCGTTGACCGCGGTCCAGTAGAAGACCGGGCGGCTAAGCGGTTCGACGGCGACGCGGCGCAGGTCGGCCACGCCAATATCAATCGACTTGCGGATGAGCTTCTCCTGATAGGTGGCTGGTTCTTCGGCGGGCGGTTCGGTAAAGAAGGGATCGTCCAAGGCCGGCAGGTACGTAGGCGCAATCGCGACCGCTTTGGCAAAGGGAATGAAATTCTCGGTGCGCACCACCGAGAGCACAAAGTCGGTCGCCACATCAGGATGGGCCGATTCCTTGGCGATGACAAAGATCTGCGGGTCGGCGCCAATGCGGTTGGCGCTGCCCACCACGGTGGGGATCACATCAAATTCGCCGGCCTCCAAGACCTCGTTCTCTGTGCGGTTGAGAATGTACGTGCCCGAATTGATAAAGGCGCCGATGCCCTGCCAGAACCAGTCAATCGCCACCCGCACATTGGGACAAGCATAACCGTCGGGGCTCAACAACCCCTCTTCGTTGAGCGCCAGAATCGATTCAATGTGCGCCGCCCATTCCGGTGTATTGACCGCGGCGGCGTCATCGGTCTCATTGAGAAGATTCAACCCCTGTTCAAAGGCCCACGACTTGGAGGTCCAACAATCGACCCAGGGATAGACGCCACTGCCCCACGTATCCTTGGCGGCGCGGCCAATGTCAAAGACCTCCTGCCAGGTGGTGGGCGGATTGCTCAGGTCGACACCAGCGGCCGCGGCTAATTTGCCATTGACGACCACAGGGCGGGCAAAGGAAGTGTACCAGGGAATCGCATAGTGGCTGCCGCCAATCGCGCCCGCTTCCCAGAAGGTGCCAAAGGCCTCTTGATCTGCGGCGGGCACCAGGTCATCCAGCGCCAGCACCGCACCTAGCTCAATAAAGCGCGCCATCTGGTACATGTTGGCGGCGTCGGGCGGCGTCCCGCCGGCCAGCGCAGTGGCATATTTCTGCGCCACTTCATTCCCCGGCACATCGACCCAATCAATCGTCACATTCGGGTGCGCACTTTGGTAACCGTCAATATAACCCTGCATAATCTCGCCAAAGACACTCTTAAGGTTGATCGTCCACCACGAAATCGTAATCTGCTCATCACCGGACGCGGCGCCAGCGTTTTCTTGTGCTGCCGGTGCACCCGCCTGGGGCACAGCACAGGCCGCTAACAAGGAAGTGGTCATGACGCCGGCGCCAACGGCCGCGCTGCCCTTGAGAAAGTTTCGACGGGAAAATCGCTGCTTCATGAAGTGCTCCTTTTGCATGTGACAGAGAGATAGCTGGGTTTACTTTTTTGAGCGCAAAATCATCGCAAAGTGATATTTTACAAGGAGAAAAAATATCACCTTTACAACCACAGAAGGGATGTCCATTGTAGCGCAGATGAGGGCAGAAGGCAAGGCGCGTGTATCTGGAGGGTGCGTCCCACAAATGGGAGCTTCTCGCCCATCGTCCCTAAGTGGGACGCACCCATAGCTGGGATCATGGCGAGCTTACAGCCAGAGCCCCGCCGGGTCATGGTATAATCAGCCGGCGACAACCCTGTTGTGTGGATTGGATGGAGGTAGGTGAACGCATGACCTATGACGCGATTATTGTCGGCTCTGGCCCCAATGGCCTGGCCGCAGCGGTTACCCTGGCCCAAGCCGGCTGTCGAGTGCTGGTGCTGGAGGCGTGCGCCACCATTGGCGGTGGAACGCGTACAGCCGAATTGACCTTGCCCGGTTTTCAGCATGACATCTGTTCTGCCATCCATCCGCTGGGAATTGGCTCACCTTTTTTCCGTAACCTGCCATTGGCCGACTTTGGCCTGACCTGGATTCACCCAACGCTGCCTGTGGCCCACCCGTTGGATGATGGAACAGGGGTGGCGTTACAGCGCTCCTTGGCGGCGACGGCGGAATCGATGGGGCGAGATGGCCGCGCCTGGCGCCGCTTGTTTGCGCCGGTGGCTGAACAGTGGGAGCAGTTGGGCCCCATGTTGCTGGGACCGTTCCCGCTGCCGCGCCATCCCATTGCCCTGGCGCAAATGGGCATACGGGCCATCTGGCCGGCAACAGCCTTGGCCGAGTGGATCTTTCGCGAAGAACGGGCCAAAGCGCTCTTTGCCGGGCTGGCCGCCCATGCCATCCTGCCCTTGGAGCAGATGCTCACCGCCGCCTTTGGGCTCATGTTGGGGGCGCTCGGCCATGCTGTTGGGTGGCCGCTGCCGCGCGGCGGTGCGCAGCAAATTGCGGTGGCGCTGGCCGCTTACCTGCGTTCCCTGGGTGGAGAAATTGTGGTTAATCACACAGTGCAGAGCTTGGCTGAACTACCACCCGCGCAAGCAATCCTGCTTGATGTCACGCCACGCCAGGTGTTGCGTCTGGCCGGTGATCGCTTGCCGACCGGCTATCGTCGCCAATTGGCCAGCTATCGCTACGGGATGGGGGTCTTTAAGGTGGATTATGCCCTGGCCGGCCCGGTTCCTTGGCGCGCGCCGGAGTGCCAACAGGCCGGCACCGTCCATCTCGGCGGCACACTGGCCGAGATCGCAGCCAGCGAACGCGCCGTCGGCCAGGGGCAGCATCCCGAACGGCCCTACGTCTTGGTGGCTCAGCAGAGCCTCTTCGACCCCACCCGTGCCCCCGTCGGCAAGCAGACGCTCTGGGCCTACTGCCATGTGCCCAACGCCTCCACAGTCGAGATGACGGCGCGTATTGAGGGCCAGATTGAACGCTTTGCCCCCGGTTTCCGCGATCTGATCCTGGCGCGTCATGTGCACAACACGGCCGATCTGGAACAGTACAATGCCAACTACATTGGGGGGGATATCAACGGCGGCGCTCAAGATCTTACACAATTTTGGACGCGGCCGGCGCCGCGATTAAATCCCTATACCACACCGCTCAAAGGGCTTTACCTCTGCTCCTCGTCGACACCGCCCGGGGGAGGCGTCCATGGCATGTGTGGCTATCATGCCGCGCAGGCCGCGTTGCATCGCATGAAATAGGACTGGGGTCGGCACCAGATCTGCTGCTTGGGCAGGATGGGTAGCGTCTAACAAATTGTGACTCTTCACGCCACCTTGCTCTGTTTCGATCCACTAACACGCGTAGACCCCAAATTATTTGCCCGATGAGCAGCACCATCGTTCCCAACATCAGGATGAGGGTTAGTCGGGGGTTGTGAACTGTCTGCTGTTCATAAGAATTTGTTCCTTTCGTGAGATTGCTCTACGCTACGAATGAATGTGATATAATCTACTTTGCGCGTCATCACAAAGGTTCTTGCATCTGCCAAAGATGTATTGTTATCAGGAGATGAGAAATGACCTTACAAGCATATCCAGTTCGTCTGGAGCAAGGGGCTATCCGAACAACAGATGGTTCCCCTCTTCCACAAGGTTATAATATGTCATCAAAGGGAGAATCCCATGAAAATCACTGCGGTTGACATCTGGACCGTCGTCGTTCCCACCATCCCCGGCCGCGTCCATAGCCCGGAATGGGTGGCAGAGACCGGCTGGGACCAGGTTCCCAAGCAGATCATTCGGCTCAACACTGATACGGAATTGAGCGGCATTGGCGAGAGCTATCGCGGCGTTACGCTGGACGAAGTGCGCCAGGGTGCGGCGTTACTGCTGGGGCGCGACCCGGCTACTATCATTCTCCAGGACATCTATGGCGCACGGCGCGACGGCAGTGAAACCCTGGTGGAAACCGGCCAGGGGCCGGCCTACGACGCCTTTGAGATGGCTGTCTTTGACCTGGTGGGGCGGATGCACGGGCTGCCGGCCCACGCGCTGATTGGGGGCGCGGTGCGCGACCACGTGCGTGCTGATTACTGGATGGGGCAGCAGACGCCGGAAGATAGCAAACGGAGTGTGGAACGGGCGTTGACGCTGGGCTTTCAAGGCGTGAAGATCAAATGCCGGCTAGAGGAGCCTATGGTGGCGCGTTTGCAGGCAATCCGCGACGTAGCCGGGCCTGCGTTCAAGGTGACTGTTGACCCCAATGAGCGCTTCTACACGGCGGCGGGGACGATTGCATTGGCCCACCAACTGGAAGCGCTGGGCAATGTGGAGGTCTTTGAAGACCCCATTCCTAAAAGCGACCTGGCGGGATATATCCAGATCCATGAAGCGATGAACCTGCCCTTGGCCATGCACCTGAGCGACGGCCCGGCCATCCTGCGCGGTCTCAAGGCCGGTGTGTTGGACTGTGTCAATCTAAACGGCGGTCTGGTTGCCTTTCAACGCAACGCTGCGGTCGCCGCGGCTGGGGGGCTGCGCTGCTGGCACGGCTCCGGCAATGATCTGGGCATTATCGAGACTGCCTATCTACACGCCGCGGCCACCGCGCCCAACTGCACCATGGCTTCGGACTTTGTGGGCAGTTGGACGCGCGAGGATGATCTGATTGTGGAGCCGCTGGCCTTGGCTGATGGCTCTGTCGCCGTACCGATGATCCCCGGGCTCGGCTGCCAACTGGATATGGCCGCCCTTACCCGCTATACAGTGCAGAGCACCCATTTGACTGCGTAGTCAACTGCGCTGCTAAGCCTTGACCTGGGCGGGCTGCTGCTCGCTGCTTTCGCTTGGGGCTGTCTCGACTTGGCGTGGTTTGGCGAGCAGCGCTTTATACCAGGCGGGATGACGGTTTTCGACATAGCGGCGGGAGACAGTGGTCTTAAACATGGAAAGCAAGAGTGGCCAGTTGGCCGGCACTAGCAACAAGGGCAGCAGGTGGATCACAAGCATGATCACCACGGCAATGGTCGTCAGGTCATGAATAACAGTGGCTGTCGCGAGCAACGAACCCGGCACCACATAGACATAGCGCATGACTTTGATCAGACCCGTCACCACCACGATCGCAATCAAGATGCCCCAAACCGGGTAGGAGAGCAACTGTTCGGTGGCCAGATATTTATGGGTGCGGCTTTCACGGTAATCGAGGATGGCGCGGGTATAGCGGGCAATGGGCTGACGAATAGCTTTGGGCCAGGGAATTCCGAATACCGCGCCTTCCGGCCCAAAGAGCCCGGCATATTCTAGTAACTCACCAATCACATCGCGGATTACGCCAAACGATTTGGGGATCAAGCCGGTGCCGCCACTAACAGTGTGGCGCGCCAGATGATTGAAGACGCCATAGATAATCAAGGCCGCACCGACATAGTGGAACAGGTACAGAAGTCGCAACTCCGGTTTATAGTCCACCCAGCGTAACACGACGGCGCCGGTGAGCATACAGAGGATCATACCGATGGCGTTGCTCCAGTGTGCGGTGACTGTGCTCACATCGTGGCGGCGCACCTTTTCCCCCAGAATGGCGTCTCCGCCACCGCGTATCGCTGCGCGCGCCTGCAAAATGCCCAACACAATCGCCAGTGCAATCACAAAAGGGATGGCCTGCGCCAGAAAATGGGCGTCTGTAAATAACTGAGTCTGTGGCGGCCAGCCATTGGCGGCCAAAGTTTGAGCGCTGGCCACACCACCGAAGATCAACCAACCGACTAAGATGAATAGTGCGGGTAAAAAGCGTTTCACCGTTAACTCCTAAATACGTGACGTAGCAGCACATCGCCGTGGGCTTCCATTGCTTACGGCTTGAATGGCCGCTCCCGCTGACCTCGGGCGATGGCGCTACTCCTAAAAAGCTGGTACGGAAATTATAATCGTTCTCTGTTCCTGCACCGCGCCCAATAGAAGCCGGCTAGCAGTACCGCCACAAGCCCAACACCAGCCAACCATACACCCACCGTAGTTGGTGGGGTAAATGATTCCACCGTCGTGATCGGCGTCGGCGCTGATTCTACTGTCGGCGTCACCGCTTGGGTGGCGCCGGCGTTGACACTGCGCTGCGGGGCAGTGACCGTCACCGTTGTGCTTAGCGTTGTTGTACTCACGAGGGTGCTTGTTGTTGCTGCGCTGGTCGCGGCCACAGTGCTAGTGGCCGACATGGTAAGGGCCGCCGTGGCGGTTAGTGTCGCCTGTGCTTGGGGGGCGGGCGCTGCCGACGCGTCGGTACGGCCTGCATTTGACCTAGTACTTAACACCGTCGTATAGATATCAAAATTACCGGCGCGCGGGGAATGAAACGCAATGGTGACGCCATCAGCCTTAAACTCAAGGGGGCCGCCGTGGGGAATGCCGGGAAAGAGCAGCGTTGCGTTCCTGCCGTCGGCGTCCATTACCCAGACATTGTTGACTGGCTCGCGCCGTTCGTTAAGCTGCTCGGTCAAAAAGCGAATGCGGCCGTCAGCCGTCCATCCCGGAAAATGGTCGTGGGCAATGCCGTCGGTGACACGGGTGGGGTCGCTGCCGTCGGCATTAATGGTCCAGATTTCATTCTGGTTATACTCATAGGCAAAGTGGCGGCCGTCAGGACTCCAGGCCGGCATATGGCAGGCAAAGGTGCACTGATTTTTGCTCTGATCGGCCATGCCGGTGGTGACGCGTTGGGGTTGGGGCAGCTTGCCGCTCTGCCCAGCTTGCAACAGCGTCGTCACATTGACGCTCCAAATGTCGAGTACCCCTTTAATGTAGCCATAGTACGCAATTTGCTCTCCGTTGGGGCTCCAAGAAGGGAAGCTGTCATGGGTCAGGCCATTGGTAACTTGGCGCGGATTTTTGCCATCCGCGGTCATGACCCAGATGTGACGGTTGCCGCTGCGGTCGGAATCAAAGGCCAGATAGGTTCCATCGGGGCTCCAGGCGGGTCGTCGGTCGTCGGCCGGGTCGGTCGTCACGGGGTGTTGGTTGCTCCCGTCGGCATTCATCACCCAAATGTCATTGTTCCCGCTGCGCGTTGAAGTAAAGGCAATCTGTGTGCCGTCTGGGCTCCAAACTGGACGCAAATCGGTGGCCGGGTCGGTGGTCAGGGGGATGCCGGGCAACTGGGATTGGGCCCAAAGCACTGCGCTTTCGGCCATATCCGTAGCCAATAGCAAGCAGAGAGCAGCAAACACAAGCCCAATGCGCCCTCCCGTTGTCTTGGTAGATCTGCGTTTTCCCATTAGCTTGTCTCTATTCAATAAACCTATCCTCAAGCGCAAGCACTGCGCTGGTTAAAGGTGACTGTCACTGCCCACGAGCAGCGGGATAGCAAGGATCTATCTCTGGGCAGTGACAGTCACCTCGAAGCTTCCGAAATCTTGGTGGTAACTACTCAGCCCGCTCCTAGCCGGTCCGTGACCGGCGCCAGTCACGGACTGGCCAAGAGCGGGTAGGCTGAGTAGTTACTCTTGGTGTAGTATTCAACCCATACCATTACGCGCGGATCTTCTCTTCCAGTGCCTGCTGTTCTTCCCAATGTTCGCGCGTCGCGGCCGGCACATCCAAACACATGACATCACTATCAATTAAGCCTTGCCGGATCCGAATGTTCACTGGACAACGTTCTGCGCAAGCCGGTCCTTCTGGGCGCCAATAACAGAGGTCGCACTTCGTGTAGACATCCTTGGCCGGATCATAGGTAATCCGGGTGCGTTGGCCCAGCGCTTCGTGATTGGTGGCTTCGCTCTCGGGAAAGACCGGGAAGGGGCAGGCCGTGGCGCAACGGCCACAGGCGATACACTTGCTCTCATCAATATGACGCACACCACTGTTCGGTTCAATGGGTAAGGCATCGGCCGGACAGACATAGTGGCACGGCGCGTCGGGGCACATCAGACAGGGGCTCTGGTGAAAGTGGCCGCGGTCGCCATAGGCATCCAACAGCCCTTGTGAAAGCACCGTTGCCTCGTCGTTAAAAATGCGAATACGCGGTACATCGGACAAGCCTTGTTCGCGGTGGGCCTGGGAGCAGGCGACTTCACAGGTCAAACAGCCGATGCAAAGCGAGGGATTGGGCATAATGACCCCGCTCGAGAGGGCTAAGGCTTGCGGGGGCGACTGGCGCAAAAGGTTGGCGCCACCGAGACCTACCGCGGCCAGTGCAATAAAGCCGGCGCCGGTTTGACGTACAAATTCGCGGCGTGAGAGTCCGGTCTGGCTGCCTTTTTCCACTAGCTCAATTGGTTGCGACACAACAAATTCTCCTTACGCCTCGCTTGCTCGTTTTGCTTCTTCTAATTGTTCGCGCAACATCTTCACCTCATCGGCGTGAAGTTGCTCATAGGCTGCCAATTTTTTGGCAAAATTTTCTAACTCTTCGCGGTGTAACTTTTCAAAAGCATTGAGCTGTTGCTCAAGCCGCTGTAGTCGAGTTTGTAAATCCATTCAAATTTCTTCCATATTACTGTAACACTCAATGCCTAGAACGCCAAGCACCTGTTACGGTTTAGGCGTTGCGAGGTCGCGAGTCGCGGGGTCGCGGAGTCGGTAATCCAACCTCTGTTGCCGTTGCGGCCTACTGAGGTTATTATGTCCTCAGGCTGTGCTTGGTTCAACTGTAGCCGGCGTGGCCTCGGTCTTTGGCCAGAACGTATCGGTGACCCATGCTTCGTCGGTGACTACTTCAAATTCATAGGGATTGGCCTCCAGTAATGGCCTGCCCTCTGCATCCTGTGGATACCAGGCTAGATCGACCAGTAACATATCGGTGCCGTTGAAATGGCTTGCGGGGATGGCGGCTCCTTGTAGCCACGCAGCCATGGCTTTAGCCGCCACCCGGATCATGTCCGCCGGTGCAATGTCCCACCGCTCTTCCGCCACCTGGGCAAAGCCGGCCAAGACATGGATATGCAAAAAGTCAAAGGGCGGCTTCGGCGGCTGAATCGTTAAGGTGTAGGTATATCCTCGCCCCAGCCGCTGCTGCACGCCATTGCGGTCTGTATAAAATTGGAAAGGGAAATGTGATAAATCTTTGCGTCGAATATAAAAGCGTCGCATTCGTTACTCCTCAACCGGAATTCAATGGAAGACCATTGTTGCCCGGAAACTCGTAGGTGCGGTTTCCATACCGCACGAACCAAGATGTGACTTCAAACCTGTTATCACTGTTCTACGCTGTAGCCATGACTCTGGATTACTGCTATAATTTTGGCCCGATCCACCTGATGGGGATCATAGGCAATTTCTATATCCTGCATTCCCCCTTGCACAGTGGCGACACCGGGCACAGCTTGCAGTTCCAGAATCAATGCATTCAAATCCTCAACCGAGAGCGCGCCTGAGTAATGAATGGTCTCCTTCTCCAATTGTGGAGTCGCCGTGGGAATTACGGTAGGAATCGCAGTAAATATCACCGTAGGAGTCTCTGTCGGTGTCGCTGGAGCCGGCGTGGTCGGCATGGGCGTCGGGGTCACAGTTGGCGCCGTTGTGGCCGTCGCTGGGGCGGTTGGCGTAGGTGGGGGTGCGGTTGCCGCCGGCTTCTGTCCGCAGCCCATGCTCAGGAGCAGGATCAGAATGAACAACCCCAGCCTAAAGACATTTCTATGGTACATGATACATAACTAATTGGCGTCAATCCATTAATGCAGAGAATGATATGTTGCGTATTGCGTGTTGCGTAATGATGCCGACGCGACGTCTTGTTAGACAACACGCAACACGCAGCACGCAACACGCAGCACGCAACACGCAACACGCAACAGAACTACGCCACCAAGCTCATAATTGCCTGGTGAATTAACTTCTTCGTCATATCCACTTTGTAGGCGTTATAGGTCATGGGGCGGGCATTGAGCAGCGGCCGCTCACCGGCGTCGCGCGCCAGTTCATCGGTGACCTTCTGCCCACGCAACACATCTTCGGCGGTGGTGGCGCGATAGGGAGTCGGTGCGACGCCGCCCAACACGATCCGGCCATCTTGCCAGACACCATCGGTAATGTTCGCCGCCACGGCCACGCTGATAATGGCAAAGTCATAGACATTACGCTGGGTGACCTTGAGGAAGACGCTCTTCATCCCGGCCGATGACTGCGGAATGGAGATGTCGGTCAGCAGTTCATTGGACTGGAGCACCGTCTCCTTCAACACATCCACGCGGGGACCAATGAAGAAGTCATCAAAGGAAATTTCCTTGGCCCCATCCGGCCCGGCCACATGGGCTGTGGCATTGAGTGCCATCAGCGCCGGCGCTGTGTCAGAGGGATGGACGATGTAGCACAACTCGCCATCGAGAATGGCATGATATTGATTTTCACCTGTTACCGAAAAGCAGAAATCGCCCCCTTTTTTGTAGCAGGGAAACTCACGCCCACGGAGATACCAACAGCGGGGCCGCTGCAAAAGGTTACCGCCAATCGTGCCCACATTGCGAATGGCCGGCGAGGCCGGCGCACCCGCCGCCTGTGCGATGGATGGGAAGTTGGCTTGCACATCCGCCGATTCTTCGATCGAGGTGAGGGTGGTCAGCGCCCCCATCTTCAGTCCGGCGCTTTGGTCGTAGTTGATGTAGTTCGTGTCCGGAATGGTCCGAATATCGACCAGGACTTGAGCACGTGGCGCGCCAGGGCCATACAAATCGTCCTTGATCCAGCCTAACAGGTCGCTCCCGCCGGCAATGACCTGGGCATTTTCGTTGTTTGTCAATGCGTTTACGGCATCTTCCCAGCTTGTCGCCGCATAGTAGTTTAGCTTTCGCATAAATTCCTTTCCCCTTCGAGATCAAGCACCCTTGAGCGCGTCTAAGACTTTGTTCGGCGTCATGGGCAGCGACTTCATGCGGATGCCGATGGCATTGTACACCGCATTGGCAACCGCCGAGGCGGCCATGGCCAGCGCCGGTTCACCAATCCCTTTGGCTCCAAACGGCCCAACTGCGTCATTGCTCTCAATGAAGATGGCATTGATGGGTGGCGTATTGTTGATCATCAACATTTTGTAATCATCCAAATTGGCGCTTACAGGAATGCCGGTCGCTTCGTCGTAGCGGAACTCTTCAGTCAGCGCAAAGCCAATCCCTTGCATGGCCCCGCCATCGACCTGGCTGCGCAGCGTCAACTCATTGATCACCTTGCCCACGTCGTGCACTTGCAAGACATCTGTTACGTGGATCACGCCGGTGTCGGTGTTGACCTCGACCTCGTAGAAGGCTGCGCCATAGGTCTGCTGGGCATATTGGGTCTCCGGCGGCACCACACCACGACCAATGATCGTGGCGGCGGCAGGAATGGCCTGACCATCCACCACCACAAAGCCAGAGCTGACCGCGTCCTTAAAGGAAATCGGGTCTACCGAATCATCTCCAGTAATGGAGATTTTGCCATCGGCAATTTCCAACTCTTCCGGCTTGACTTCCTTTTCCAGATCCTTGGTAAACTTGCCGGCGGCAAAGTCAAGCAATTGGGTGCGCGCATCCGCGGCGGCAGTCTTGACCGCCAGACCGACCGATTTCGTGCCACGGCTACCGGCAATGACGCCTGTATCAGACGTAAAGGCTGTATCCGGCGGTGTTACATGCACCTGATCGAGCGTGGCGCCCAATTCTTCAGCCGCAATCATGGCAAAGGTCGTGCGTTGAGGTCCGCCAATGTGGGCGCCGCCCTGAATCACCAGCACCGAGCCATCGGGCGGGATTTCTACCACGGCTGTCATGGGCGGGCCTTTGGACCCTTTGTTGGAAGCCAGGGCCATAAAGCCAACCCCGCGCTTGACAGGGCCATCACCCTGGCCAACAGCACCCCAGCCGCCCCAGCGATCTTTCCACTTAAAGGCTTCGGCACCCTGTTCAATCGCCTGGCGCAGGCCATTGCTGGACCAGGGCAGCCCTGATTCTGGGTCGCCTGTTTCATTGATATTCTTGAGGCGCAGTTCCAACGGATCCATCTTCAGTTTTTCCGCGGCTTCGTCCATGAGCGTTTCAAGGGCGAAGAGGCCGGAGGGTTCACCCACGGCGCGGCGGGCGCCGGCGACGGAGGTATTGGTGATAAAGCCAACGCCCTCTAAATTGATATTTTCGCAGTTATAGAGCACACGGGCGGCGCTCAAGGTGTCGGCTGCCAGGAAGGCGGCAAAGGGGCTGTAGGCGCCGGCCTGGGCAATCGAACGCCCTTGGATCGCCGTAATCGTGCCATCTTTCTTGAAGCCCATTTTGAGCGTCTGAAAGACGGGATAGTGATGGCTGGTCTCCAGGAAGACATCCGTGCGGGTCAATTCATAGCGCACCGGGCGACCCAGCTTCTTGGCCAGGAGGGCGGTCAGAACAATATAGGGGTAGGCAACGCCGGCTTTGTCGCCAAAGCCACCGCCGGTGAAATCACAGACGACGCGTACATGGCTCTTGGGCAGGCCAAAGGTGGCGGCTAGCGCATTGGCGGTGGAGTGGGTATATTGGCTGCTGGTCCACATGGTCAGCTTGTCGCCTGACCAGTCGGCAATGGCGACATGGGGCTCCATGGCCACATGCTCCTGATCCTGGGTGTCGATGTCATGTTCCAGCACCAGATCGGCGTCGCTAAAGCCGGCTTCCACATCACCGCGTTCGACCGTGTAGGGATTGCCGGCCTGATTGCTTTCCATTCCGGTTCGCGCTTTGGGGGCGCTCGATTTCTCGGCTTCGCGGGCATCCAGGACAAAGGGCAGCGGATCATATTGCACATCAATCAGGTTGAGTGCGTCTTCGGCAATGCTTTCGCTAATTGCCGCCACCGCCACTACACCGTCACCCACCAGGCTGGGCTCAGAGGCCAAAATCGGGCGGCCGCCGGCGGTCATGCCTTCGGGAATATCTTCGTAGGTGAGAACGGCAACCACGCCGGCCAACGCTTTGGCCTGACTGGTGTCAATGCTCTTGACGGTTGCATGGGGCAGCGGGCTGCGTTTCATCCGGACATAGACCATATTGGGCAGATAGACATCCACCGTATAGCGGGCTTTGCCGGTAACAATGGCGTAACCTTCCAGATCTTTCTGCGCGGTGCCGACGACCCGGAAGGAACTCTCACCTTGTTGCGCCGGGCGGGCTGCGGCTTTGGCCTTGCGCGTCAGCCGTATACCTGTGTCCACCGCCTCGAGGCCATAGACGTTGACAAACTGTCGCTCTTCTGGGGACAGCTTGGCGTAATTTAATTCAGTTACTTTTGATTTGGACATACCAGCTCTCCTCTAGGCCATCAATTCTGCAGCGTGTTGGACTGCTTTAACGATGTTGGGATAGGCGCTGCACTTGCACATGTTGCCGGACAGATGGTGGCGAATCTGCTCCTCGGTGGGCGATTTCACCTTGTTCAGCAGCTCAACCGAACGTATAATCTGGCCGGAAGTGCAGAAACCACATTGATAGCCCATCTTCTCCCAGAACGCCTGTTGCACTGGGTGCAATTCGCCATCAACCTCTAACCCTTCAATGGTCGTAATCTCCTTGCCCGCCTCGCGGATTGCCAACAGGGAGCAGGAGTTCTGCGCTACGCCATCGACCAAAACGCTACAGCTGCTGCAGTAGGAACCATTGCAGCCTAAATGCGTGCCGGTCAACCCCAACTCGCGCCGTAGCACTTCGGCCAGGGTTACCTGTGGCTCCACCGCAACTTCATAGCTCTGGCCATTCACCTTGAGGGTGACCAACTGCTTGCCGGAGCGAACCTCCGCTGCCGGCGCCGGGGCCGCTTCTGCTACAGGCGCTGCTTCCGCTGGCGCGGCCGCGGTCTCTGCCGTGGGTTCTGGTGTTGCGGTGGGCGCTACGGCAGCTTGCTCTTGACGTGGGTTGAGGGCCATGTACCCACCGGCAATGACGCCTGTGGTGACAATACCCGCACCGGCGCCAATGAAGAAGTCACGCCGCGATACTTTGATTGGCTGTTCTTCTACTCTTTCTTCATTGTCATTCGCCATGCTTTTACCTCCTCAGATCTGTACAAAATCTGCTACAAAAAATGGATACGAAAAAAACGAAAAATAACCGCTCATGTGGGCGAAGCGATGAAATCGCTACGCTGGCGAAACCGTGTCAAGCAGAAGCACCAGCGTAGCGATTTCACCGGCAGACCGCTATGAGTCAAACGAATAGGCGCAATCAATACACTTAGCGGCTGTTGACTGTGTCGTCGCACGCTACTACTTGAACTGTCGAGCTTGCTCTGTCCGCGGCCACGCTATCGACAGGCGCGGTGCGTAAGAGGATGGCAATCTCGCGCTTGCAAGCGCCTAGCAGTTGCCGCAATTCAGCCAATTCATCGGCATGAAGCTTTTCATACGCAGCAATTTGGTGTTCAATCAGCAAAATGCGGCTGGCGAGTTCATCAACGTCGAGCATGATCGATCTGGCCTTTATCACTCCGTGGGCATGGGACGTTAATCGTGTGGCATGGTTACTACTATTTTGTAAAATAAGTTCTGATGGATTCCGTAGGGGCGTACCCTTGCGGTCGCCCAGGGCACCGGCAAGCGGATGCCCCTACGATTTACCTATCATTTCTTATCTGACAGAACACTATATAGGTTCACAGAACACTATATAGGTTCACAGAACACTATATAGGTTCACAGAACACTATATAGGTTCACAGAACACTATATAGGTTCACAGAACACTATATAGGTTCATTGTTATCCTCAGTAGAACCCACTGTACTTGGTATTCTCAAATGCCAACCCATTCGCATTTGAGAATGCTCACTACACATTGTGATCTACTGATGGCGAAGTATAAACAAATTGGAACAGTAGCGGCAAAAGGAACATACCAATGGGGGAATCAGTGCTCAGTGCCCAGTTTTCAGTATCCAGTGGTCTGTACCCTGGTCACTGTCTACTGATACCTGTCTACTGAAAACTTTGTAGGTTGGTTTTGCCGCCACGGAATTGGAATACTACGGATTTTGGGGAAGCAAACCTAGTATAGTCGCGAATATGTAAAAAATGTAGAGGCCAAAGGGCCATTTTTTGGCCCCTAGGGGACAACGGGGTCAATGCGTTATTGCTACAGTAAGCCGCGCTTGTAAGCTTCGGCAACGGCCTGCGCCCGGTTGGTGGCGCCTAGTTTGGTCAGAATATCTTGCACCTTGCGTTTGACCGTTCGTTCACTCAGATAGAGTTTGGCGGCCACTTCTTGGTTGGTTACGCCATCCGCAATCAGTTGCAGAAGCTGTAGCTCCTGATCCAGCAACCCTGACTCAAGCTGGAGCTGGGCCTGGCTCAACGTTTCTAGCTGTTGCAGCGCTTTGCCGGCGAGCGTCGGGCTGAGACGTCGTTCCCCGCGCTGCGCGGCGCGGATGGCCTCGGCCAGCACTTCCGCCGAGGTGCTTTTGAGCAGATAGCCATGGACGCCGGCTTGGGCTGCTTGTAGCAGATAAGCGTCATCCTCATAGGAGGTCAGGATGATAATCGACAGTTGCGGGCAAATACGGCGCAACTTGCGGGCCAATTCCAGCCCATTTTGGCCATCCATGCGAATGTCCACCAGCGCCACATCAGCCCGCAAGTTGTCGGCCAACTCTAACGCCCGTTCGGCATTTTCCGCCTCCATGACAACCTGCAGATCTGCGTACTGGGCTAGTAAGCTGCGTAACCCTTGCCGCACAACCAGGTGATCATCAACGACAAAAACAGAAATCATAGGGAGCCTGTTCTAGTAAGTTGCGTGTTGCATGTTGCGTGTTGCGATTCATTGTTGGATGAAAAATTACCAATGGAGCACAACGCCTACCAGCGCACTACCAATCACTAACTCAATGGCGTTAAGTTAACAGTTATCAGTGCTCAGTTTTCAGTGATCAGTCGCAATCTGTGCACTGGGAACTGAGCACTGATGACTGGTTACTTTGACACAAAACATGCTTAACTTAATGACATTGATTACTAATCACCGATTATAATGCAGCCCGGCCGCGCGCAAGGTGAGCGGTTCTCCTGCTTGCAGTAGGGCACCGGCGATTACCTCGCCCACAAAGAGCGTGTGATCGCCGCCAGCTTCCAGCGCATGGTGTACATTGCACTCCAAAAATGCCATTGCTTCCGTCAAGACCGGCGCACCTGTCACCCCGGGGCGGTGCTCAACCCGGGCCACTTTATGCGGATTCAGGCGGTGGGGGGCGGCCATGCGTCGCGCCAGTTGCGCCTGCTCTTTGGCCAATACGTTGATGACAAAAATCCCCTCGGCTTCCAACAACTGGTGCGAACGGCTCTGCTTTTCCACCGCCACCATGACCAACAGTGGCTCAAAGGAGACCTGGCTGACCCAATTACAGGTAATGGCGTTGGCGTTACTCCCCCGGCCGGTTGTCAGAATATAGAGGCCATAGGGAATCTGTTGTAAGGCCGCGACAATCTCTTTCCGCTCGGTCATTGCTCCTCCTGGAGCTAAGAAAATAGGTGATTTATGGGCCGGCTGCATGGCTGCCCGCTGTAATAGGCAACTCCAACACAATCTTGGTCCCTTCATTAGGGGTGGACTGCACCTGGAGTTGGCCACCAATACTTTGGGCCCGTTCTTGCATACCGATCAGCCCTAGATGGTTCCCGGCAAGCCGTGGGTGAGCAGCCGGATCAAAGCCGATGCCGTCATCCTGAATGATCACCGCTAGGTGTGACTGTTCAAAATGAAAACGGATGGAGGCATACACCGCTCGCGCGTGGGTGGTTACATTGTTGAGCGCCTCCTGCACAATGCGATAGATCGCAATCTCGGCATCGGGCGCCAGACGCACCGGCTGCCCACAGACGCGCACACTGCAATCCAACGTATGGTGCGTCTTTAAGCTTTCGACATACCACTTGACGGCAAAGACAACGCCTTGGGTGTCCAGCACCGAAGGGCGCAGGCCCGCAATGAGGCGGCGATGTTCCGCCTCTATTTCACGGAGCAACCCTTTGGCGGTCTCCACCTTTTCCACGGCCACCGCCGCCCGTCCCCCGCGCAAACTCTCTTGCGCTGCCTGCAACTCAAAGAGCGTGCCCGTAATCAGCTGATTAGAGCCGTCATGCAGATCGCGCGCAATGCGCACCCGCTCATCTTCTTGGACGCGCACCGTCACCTGCAGCAGCCGCTGCAACTGCGCCGCCTGTTGCGCCAGTTCTTCTTGGGCATGAAGCAGCTCCGCCGTCCGCTGTTCGACCTTCTGCTCCAATTGCTGGCTCAATTGGACCACCTGATCATAGAGTTCGGCATTTTTTAGCGAAATACTGGCCAGATCAGCAAAGAAGCTCATCAACTGCACATCATCACTGGTAAAGATGCGATGGGCGTTATGATCCAACACGGTCAGCACCCCAAAAACCGCTTGCTCCCAGCGCAGGGGTACGCTAAGGATGACATTGTAGGGGGAGTCCTGGAAGATCTTGCTGCGCTCCGCCCACTGCTGATAGTCATTGATCACGACGGGCTGTTGCGTGGCAATGACCTGGCCGGCGCCGCCTTCGCCCACTTGCAACGTCGCGCCGAGATACTCACGCGGGAAATTATGCACGGCCGCAATGCGAATCAAATGGGTCGTTGTGTCATAGAGACTCAGGGCGCTGCCTTGGGCGTGTAAAAAGTGGGCCGCCTCTTCCAAAATACCGCTGAGGATCTGATTACTGCCCAAGCGCGAGGTGACCTTGAGCGCAATTTCATGCAAGGCACGCATGGCATGAAATTGGTGGCGCGTCTCCTGAAAAAGATGAGCGTTGCGGATCGCGATGGCCACCTGGTCGCCCAGCGTTTGCAGCAACGTCAGGTCATCGGGCTGGAACGCATTGACCTGTTCACTTTGCACATCCAGCACACCAAGGATCTGTTGGCCGATCTTCAGCGGCACTGCCACTTCAGAGCGAGCCTGCGCCAGTAACTCATGGGGCTGGTAGCGCCACTCTTGGCCAATGTTATTGCACAGCAGCGCTTGGCCACGCTGGGCCACCGTGCCGACGATGCTCTGTGCATCAATCTCCAACTGCAGCCCTCGCTCCAGCAGTACACTCTCCACCTCGCCGCTACATTCACGCAGAACCAGCTTGTTACTTTGGCCGTCCACCAGCAAGAGGTGGACGTGATAGTAGCCAAAATGACTTTGAATCAACTGCACCACCTGGGGCAGTAACTGATCCATATCCAGCAGTGTGGTCGCCTTGCGGCTGATCTGATTCGCCGCCTCTAGTTGGCGCGCACGACGACGTAGTGCAATCTCGGCTGCCTCGCTGTAGCGGGCAATCCGATTGGCCCAGGTGAGCAGCGCCCACGCCAGGGTTGGCCCTAAGGTGCCAATGATTAGGGCCTGGCGCAGAATGTGGACCGGCGCAACCCGATCCGGCGTAAGCCAGAAGCCTTCCAGCAAAATATAGCTGGCGCCCAAAAGCGCCAGCAGCCCTGGAATGATCCAGCGTAATCCATTAAGGAGATGAGAAAATTGCTCTTCCGGCCACCGCATGATTGATTTTAATGATCGAGCGAAGCTCTGCCTCAAACCGAGAAGTCAGGGCTGTTAGCTGCTGGCTGCTGGCAGGTGCTGATTCGCAATACTTGCTCTGTTTGTGAACCGTTCCTCGGCAAGTATAGTATAGCGGTTGGCTGTTGTCAAAGCAACTTTTGTGGGCGATGACCTTGTCAATCGCGCAGATTATGGGACATAACCTATGCTGTGTTTGATGAAATGGTAAGATCAGGGTATGATCAAGGTGTTCCAAGGTCGTAGGCTAGGGTGCATTGTTCTTATTCGCTCAAGAGGACCCATGCTTCGTTTACCAACCGGACACCGTTCCCACTATCGGGACGCGCTGGTGGCGCAGGGCGTAGCCAACGACCTAGTGCCGGACCAATATAAGCTGGAGTTGCAGCCGGAATAGAGGGTAGATAGGTAAGTCAGTTGAACCGTCAGCTTCGTGCGAATTTACGAAAAATCTTAGCGCAACTTTATTCAGATGAAGCGAGCATCCGACGCGTCTGTGACGATGCTGGATTTAGGCTGTCGCGCATTGTTTTTAACTCCAGTGCGGTTAATAATTGGCATGCCATTTTAACGGAGGCGCATAACGTCAATCAAGTCCTTGCCATCCTGGAGATAGCCGAAGCTGAAGATGAATATGGCGCGAATGAGGAACTGCGTAGCGCATGTGCGGCTTATCGCCGCTCTCTCACCCCACCGGTTATAGATAGTGGTTCTGCAGCCATAGATCAGACAGCACAGCAGGTGCAAAGCGTTGCACCAATGAGCTATCAGTATGACCTGTTCATCAGCTATAGTCACGCTGATCGCGTTTGGGTTTGGCAAGTGCTATTGCCACGACTGGAGCAAGCCAACCTGCGCGTTTGCATAGATACGCGTGATTTCAGCATCGGTGTCCCGTTGTTGACCAACATTGCAACCGCGGTCGAACAGAGCAGGCATACCTTGATCATCCTCACACCGGCGTGGCTTGAGAGTCACTGGACGGAATTTGAAAGTTTGCTGGTGGCGACAACGGATCCGGCCGGTCACCGTGCCAAGCTGTTGCCCCTCATGTTGATTGCTTGTGAACTGCCGTTGCGCATTCGGTCACTTGTCTACTGCGATTTTACCCAGGTCGACCAACAAGAGCAACAATTTACCCGGTTGCTACAGCAGATTCAAGCGATGCCACCGCAATCCCCACCGGCTGAGGAATATTCACCTTTTGTGGTAGGACCGCCGATTACACATCCGCGCCACTTCTTTGGCTATGAGCGCGAATTGCGCCGTCTCTTCAATCTGCTGCGGCGACGACCCCTCCAAAATGCCGCCATTATTGGTCCGTTGCGCGGTGGCAAAACCTCGTTTCTGCTCTATTTGCGCGATATTACCAGACTTACCCCTGGGCAAGCGCGTTTGGGCCAACGGACCGATTGGTTGCCCACGCCGGAACAATATCGCTGGATCTTTGTCGATTTTCAGGATCGCCGCATGAGCACTCAGGCGGGCTTTCTCCGTTATCTGCTCACAAGTTTGGACTTACCCATTCCCGATCCGTGCAACATGGATCATTTCAATGAGGTGATCAGCCAGAACTTACGCAGTCCAACCATAGTTCTACTAGATGAAATTGGCGTTGCCCTCCAGTCGTACCAAGAATTTGACCGTGCGTTTTGGCAGAATCTGCGCGCCCTGGCAACCACACAAACGCGCGGTAACCTGGCCTTTGTGCTGGCTGCCCATGAAAATCCGGCCAGACTCGCCGATGACAACAACAAGAGTTCGCCCTTCTTCAATATCTTTGGTTTCACGCTGACTTTAGGCCCCCTTACCGATAATGAAGCGCTGGATCTAATCGCAAGTTCGCCATTGCCTTTCCCAGACGAAGATAGCGCATGGATCCTGGAACAGAGCGCCCGCTGGCCGATTCTGTTGCAGGCGCTCTGTCGTGAACGGTTGCTCGCCCTGGAAGATGGTGAGACTGGTGATGGCTGGCGTGCCGAAGGATTGCGGCAGATGGAGCCGTTTCGTCATTTGTTGGATTTGCACTGATGTGATTCTGGTAGTTTGGGCCTGTAACATCCTATGAACCAAAAAATTTTTGTAAATCTACGAGATATTCTAATTCAGCTCTATCCCGATCAAGCCAGCATCCACCGCGTTGTTGCTGATGCTGGTATTGACTTACGGAACATTCCTCTAAACAGTCAACCCTTGGATAGCTGGCATGCTGCATTAACAGAGGCAGTAAAAGTAGAATTACTCAGCTCTTTACTCGATGTAGTGCAACATGAGTATGGACACAATTCCAGACTACGATCTGTGATTGATGCTTACGATCGCTTTATAAGTGCAGGGGGCCGCATAGATGTACCAGATTCAACGGAAGAAAAACGACGCATTGCAGAAGGGATCCAGGCCAACCGGTTAGCAGCCGATATCCGCACTTTAACTGAAGCAGAGACTGTACAGGCGATTGGCAAGGTTCATAGCAGCATTGGGGTTAGCGATTTGACAGATCCCGCTAGCGTTCTGCTCCGGCGCTTCAGTCGCATCAGTCAGGATGTGGATGCCGCCTTGCGCCAGGAAAGCAACTACAATCAACGTCAGGTACTCAAAACGGTAGAAGATCGTCTGGACAGTTTATTGATGGAGATTAGCCGAGCCGGTGAAGGGGATGCATTCCGCTTTCGTCCGATTGCTGCGGGGTGGCGGCTAGTCATTCACAACTATATTCGTGAATTAGCCGCAACATCAGATCTGCGGCAAGAGATTGACTCGCCCTATATTACGGGCATTCCCCTGACCGATCAACAGACGATCTTTGTCGGTCGCACGGACATTAGTACGCGGATTGAACAGTTGCTGGCCGATCACCGCCGCCCACCGTTGTTGCTCTATGGTCAACGGCGTATGGGCAAGACGTCGCTCTTGCTCAACTTTGGCCGCATGTTGCCGACCACGATTGTGCCCATGTTTGTCGATTTGCAAGGGGCGCCTTCGCAAGCAAGTGATCACGCCGGTTTTCTCTACAATCTGGCGCGCGCCATGATCAGTGCCGCCAGCGAACAGCGACAGCTGTTTTTACCCCCGTTAAGCCGTGAGGCTTTAGCACCCGACCCCTTTACCCAATTTGATGAATGGCTGGATGATGTGGAAAGTGTGTTAGGAACCCACACCGCCCTGTTGCTCCTGGATGAATTTGAGGCGTTGGATGACGCGTTCAATGCAGGCCGTTTCGACGCCGTGCGTGTCTTGGGCATGTTACGCCACCTGATCCAACATCGACCCCGTTTCAAAGTGTTGTTGGCCGGTTCGCATACATTAGAAGAGTTACAGCGCTGGTCTAGCTATTTGATCAATGTACAGGTTGTCAAGATCGATTATCTCAAAGAGGTAGAGGCGCGCCAACTGATCGAACAGCCGGTTGAAGATTTTACTTTGCGCTATGAACCGGATGCTGCCAAGCGGGTCTGGGATCTGACGCGCGGCCATCCATTTCTGGTGCAATTGCTCTGTGAAGAGATTGTTGCCCTGAAGAATGAACAGGAACCGGCCATGCGTCGTCTTGCCCGTTCTAGCGATGTCGAAGCCGCTGTCCCGCAAGCATTAAGCCATGGTCGCCTCTTTTTTGACGATATTCAACAAAATCAGATCGATCAGATCGGCGTTGGCCTGCTCTGCTATCTGGCCGCGCACGGGGCGGGCGCCATGCTTAGTCGGGAGGCGTTAGAAAAAAGGCTGGCATACCCGAATGGCTTTGGCCGCGCGCTCGATCTCTTGCTACAGCGTGACCTGATCGAGCCGGTTGGGAATGGTTATCGCTTTCAGGTGGAACTGATCCGCCGTTGGTTTGCCCAGCAAGTCAGTGCCGAAACACCATCAAGCGCGCAACAGTCATTTTTGCAGCGTCTTAAACGCGGTTTATTTGTACGTTAACTTTGAAGGAGCATCTTATGTCATCTACTCTCCCCGTTATGATCCCTGATCAAGTTGTCCAAAACTGTCATGTGGCTGCGAATGGTCATCAGAAGTCCTTTCATGGTCGCATTACCGATGGCGTCATCACTCCGGCGGCTGTCGCCTTTTACCATGACCAGGGCTACCTCATTGTCGAAAACGCGCTGAGTCCGGCCGAATTGGCGGAAATGCGTGCGGAGACGACGCGCCTCTGTCGCGGCGAGTTGGGCGAGGTACGCGGCGTCACCCCGGCCGACCCGACGACAAGCGACGAAGAGGTCTTGCGCCAATATCTCTGCATCCACTTTCCCCACAAGATCTCCCCCACCATGCTGCGCTACTTGGCCCATCCCGTCATGTGCGACGTGCTTACCGGCGTCATCGGTCCCGATGTCAAGTGTATGCAGTCGATGCTCTTTATCAAGGCGTCGGGCAAGCCGGGGCAGGCGTGGCACCAGGACGAGTACTTTATTCCCACGCGTGACCGCTCGCTCACCGGCGGCTGGATTGCGCTGGATGACGCGACCGTGGAGAATGGCTGCCTCTGGATTATCCCTGGCTCGCACAAGCATGGCGTGATCTGGCCCCAGCACCAGCACAATGACCGCCGCTTTGACTGCACCGGCGAAGCGGTCAACTTTCCCTACACCGACGAGGATTCGATCCCGGTGGAGGTTCCCGCCGGCGCGATCGTCTTCTTCAATGGCTATCTGCTCCATCGCTCCTTCCCTAACCGCGCCCAAAGCGGCTATCGGCGGGTGCTGGTCAACCACTATATGAGCGCACAGTCGCTGTTGCCCTGGCGCCCACCGGCGGAAGGGGTGCAAATGGCCGTCGCTGACTACCGCGACATTGTCATGGTCGCCGGCAAGGATCCCTACGCTTGGAAAGGGATCGATAATATTGCCAAGTCCTTTGTCCGGCCCAGTGGCGAAGGCGGTTGTAGCAGGGATGGCAAAAAGTGATGCAGGGCGCGCATGGCTGACTCCCCCTGGCTCAATCAGACGGCGCGGGCGCGGCTTTGGATGTTGCTGGTCATAGGCCTGCCGCTGCTCTTGCTTGCAATCTACGTGGGCGTCATCTATGGGCTGCGCCACTGGCGCGCCTGTCCACCGGCCTGCCGGGAAGGTAATTTTGCCGGTCAGCAGCTAGCGGGTGTGGATTGGGCCGGCGCTGATCTGCGCCATGCCAACCTGGCCGGCGCTAACTTCGCCGGCGCCAATTTGCAGCAGGCCGATCTCTACTTTGCCAATTTGCAGCGCACCAATCTACAAGGGGCGATGATGCAGGGGGCGACCTTGCAGGGCGCCTACCTGGAGGGGGCACAGTTGCAGCAGGCGCGCTTGCAGAATGCCAACCTGCGCGGCGCGCGGCTGAGCAATGCCCAACTGCAAGGGACAATTTTGCGTGGCGCCGATCTGACCGGCGCCACGCTGGAAGGCGCCAACTGGCAAGGCGCGGTGGTGGATGCCACCACCCAGCTAAGCGAAAAATGGCGCACGGTCTGGGCTGTTGTCAACGAGCCAAGGCCGGGGCGGGCGCTCGCCGGCCTCGATTTGCGTGGCGCCAATCTCGCCCAAGCCAACTTGCAACAGGCCGATCTGCGCAACACTGCGCTGGCCCAGGCCGATCTGCGCGGCGCCGACCTTACCGACGCACAGTTGACCGGGAGTGACCTGCATCAGGCGCTGGTGGATGAGACGACCAAGCTGGCGCCCAAGTGGCGGCTGGTCTGGCAGTTGCTCATGGTTAACCGGGTGGGGCAGACGTTGGGCGCGGCGGATCTGGCCGGCGCCAATCTGGCCGGTGTCTTTTTGCGTAAGGCCGATTTGCATGGGGCGGATCTCACTGGCGTGCGCCTGACCGATGCCGATTTGCATGAAGCCAACCTGCGCCAGGCCAACCTCCACGCCGCCGATCTGACAGAGGCGACGCTGCGCGGGGCAGATCTGCAGGATGCTGATCTTACCGGCGCCAATCTGACCAGCGTGGATCTGAGTTTGGCTGCGCTACACGGCGCCCAGGTGGATGAGGCCACCCAGATCTCTGCCTATTGGCGGCGGGTGTGGACGCTGGCCAACCAAGGCGCGGTCGGCCAAACATTGACAGCCATTGATCTAAGCTGGACCAATCTACAGAGGGTCAGCTTTGCCGGCGCCACGCTGGCCCAAAGTAACTTTACCCATGCGCTGTTACAGGAGAGTGATTTTGCCAACGCCAATCTGCGCGGGGCCGACTTCAGTCACGCCGACCTGCGCGGGGCCGACCTGCGTGGCGCCGACCTAACCAACGCCCAATTTACCGGCGCCTTGGTGGAGAATCTGCGTCTGGCGGGCGCACACCTGGATGGGGTGGTGGGGTTAGACAAGCAGGATTGAAACTTCCCTGGTCTGAAAATAAGCCCACCGCCAAGGCCGCAAAGAGCGCAAAGAAAAACAAAAATCCGCGTAATGCCATACGCACCAGGTCTTGGTCCATCTTGGGCGGGTTGCCCGTAAAGCAGCTCAATTACCAATCACCCAATCACCAATCGCCCCTACTCAATCTGCGCCACCAACTCCTGGAGGATGCTGCCGGTAAGGATGCCGGTCCAGATTGTGTCGATCTTCCCGGCGCGGTTAATAAAGATACTGGTCGGCATGCCCCGCACCGCATAGAGTTTGCGCAGTTCGCCGTCACTGTCCTGCGCCACCGGCATGGTCATCTGAAAATCATCGGTAAAGGGCTGTAACTGGGTGAACTCTTCCTGCACGTTGACCGACAGGACCACCAATGCTGAGTTGCGGCCCACCTCGGCGACGATCTCGGGCATCTCCAGACGGCAGGGGCCACACCAGGTCGCCCAGAAGTTGATGAGCACCGGCTTGCCCTGCAGGTCGCGCAGGCTAAAGTGGCGTCCATCTTCTAATCGCAACCGGAAATTGGGGGGCACTTCCCCCTTGACCATGCTGGCGTCACTGTTATCAATGCCATTCAACTCCACTACGGGGTAGCCGCGTCCCACGCCGGTCGGCAATTCATCGACCGTAATGGTGGCGGCCTCCTCCGGCGCAGTGGCCTGACCGTTGCTAATACAGGCGCTCAGGCTGAGCACCACTGCCAAAATAACCCATAACGCCGGGCGGCGCATGACGTCACCATTGCCCCGCCGGCGGTGCTCTTCCCCTCTGGGCATCTCCATTGCGCTTCCTTTCATTTCACCACTTTCCACTCTGGGTCATCCCAGGTCTGGCCACCTTCGGACATGGAACTGATCGAAAATTTCTTGTTGTCGTCCCCCCGGCGCTTGACATTGAGGTGATAGATCTTGCCCGCAAAGCCGACGGAGAAATGCAGTTGGGGCTTGGTATGAATGCCCTTGAGGACGTAGAAGGTGAACTCTTTATTTTTGCCGTTGGCAATGTCAAGGATGAGTTGGTAGAACTTGTCGCCATCCGCCACACCGGTGGTCTTGGCATAAGCACTGGCTTTGCTCTGCAAGGCATCGAGAATCCCGGCTTCGGTGAGGGCAAAGTCATTGGGCCCGTCGGGGTCCGCATCGGTAATGGCGCCCGGTGCATTCCAGTCGTGGCCATTGGTGTAGGAGCCAAAGTACTTTTTTAAGGTTGCATCGTTATCATAGTAAAAAACAACACCTGGCATACGAAACTCCTCTCGATAATTTCACACTTGCGGCTTTTTACCAGCAGTAGTCTGTGAGATGTCAACGCGGCCTAGTTCCAGTATAGCGCGCTCGCGGGAAATTCCTAAAATCGTGCCGCCGCCAATCACAGCAACGCTGTCTGCCTTAACTGCCTTGACCCTAGGTGTTACGCAAGAGAAAATTCGTTCCACGCTCCGTGTGGATAGTACAGTGTCCGGTAAATTTTGCGAGTTTAGCCCACGCGGGCGCGTCGGCGTGCGTCTTCCTGGAAGGGGCGCCACACACACACCGTTTTTCACGATCCGCCGCCCCTTCCAGGAAGACCTGGGTGACCACCTCTACTCTGGCCAAACTCCCTGACAGTGCACTACGTGCCGACGCAAAAAAAATCGCCGCCTGCTGGCGACGACTGAGTTTGTTGGATTCGGACAGTGGCACAGGAAGAGCAAGAAGATCAGAAGAGTTTCAATCCCGCGACTGGGTTGATATTCGTTCGGACCCAGACGACAGGTACAGGCTGTCATTGTATCGCTTGTTTCAATCCCGCGACTGGGTTGATATTCGTTCGGACCGGCGATCCGGTGCGCTTTGATGGGGCAATTCCATTGTTTCAATCCCGCGACTGGGTTGATATTCGTTCGGACGAAAAAGCCGTAGGTTCAGGGCCCTCTTTTGATCAGTTGTTTCAATCCCGCGACTGGGTTGATATTCGTTCGGACCCGCCAAGATTTTTGTACTGCGCAGCGATTTTAGCGTTTCAATCCCGCGACTGGGTTGATATTCGTTCGGACTTAGCCAGCGCGGGAAAAAGACAATCAGCGACTGGTTTCAATCCCGCGACTGGGTTGATATTCGTTCGGACCACGAACCACGGACGGATATAAGGAGTCCGAAGACTGGTTTCAATCCCGCGACTGGGTTGATATTCGTTCGGACGCGGCTCACCGCGCTGCCAACCTGCTACCCATGTGTTTCAATCCCGCGACTGGGTTGATATTCGTTCGGACCGGGAAGACTATCGTCTTTCTGGGGATCTTGGCTGAGGGTTTCAATCCCGCGACTGGGTTGATATTCGTTCGGACTTCGCACCCAAGATGTCGCCGGACAGCAGCGAGAAGTTTCAATCCCGCGACTAAGGACAAGACAAAACACAGGGTAAGGTTGGCCTAGTAAGACAAACCAAAATGTAAAGCGGTTCGGTGCCGTTTTTCGGAACCGAACCTTTTTTTGTCGTTGGCGGTGCACCTTGGCTGGTGGTTGGGTAAAAATCGGCGCCGAAAAAACGGAATCAGATCTCCAAAGCCATAAAGCCTACCCCGTTTGGGGTAGAGCGATGCATGGTAGCGCGAAAAACTGCATTATGGTATAAAAAAAGTCCCCCTGTCAGCGGGAAGTATTTCCTATCACAGACCCGTCCACACCAACAAGGAGACGAGACCATGATACCACACGTTTTCACGTTTGTCATGCGGTGGTGGCGGTGGTTGCGCGGTGCGGAGCGCCTCCCAGCCAGCCCGTGGCTGGTGCGGCCTCATTTGGCGGCGCTGGCGCAAGTGGCACCAGCAAGCTTGCCGGCCTTCGTGCAGGAATCCACGGCCGCTCACACCTATCTGACGTTGCTCGGTCCGTTGGAGTGGGGCAATTTTCCTGAACGGCCCACCAGCCGCTTATGGCCGGGCCCGACTCCGTTGCCCCGTGCGGCCTTCGTGGCGGCTTACTTGCTCAAACTCGACAAAGGGCTGAAGTCGATGAAAAAACTGCGAGATGCGTTAGTCGAACAGCCGGCCTTAGTCTGGCTCTTTGGCTTTCCACTCGTGCCCTCGACCGCCTACCGCTGGGGCTTCGATGTCGAGCGCAGCTTACCCACCCCCCGTCACTTCAGTCGCGTTCTGCGCGACCTCGACCATGCCCAAGCGGCCTTTCTCTTTACCGCCACTGTGCGCCTGCTGGATGCCGAACTGCCGCCGGAATGCCTCTTTGGCGACGAAATCTCGCTCGACACCAAGCACATCATCGCGTGGGTGCGAGAGAACAACCCCAAGGCCAAAGTGGCGGACCGCTATAATAAAAATCGCCAACCCAAAGGTGACCAGGATTGTAAACTGGGGTGTAAAAAGCGCCACAACGTCCCCACGCATGACGGCTCAGACAACACACCCACCCAGGAAGGCTTGCCAGCCCGGCAAGCGACCGTGGGCGAATTCTACTGGGGCTATGCCTCGGGCGTCGTCGCCACCAAAGACCCGGTCTTTGGTGAGTTTGTCCTCGCCGAACTGACCCAACCCTTTGACCAGAGTGACCAGAGCTACTTTCACCCGCTCATGGCCCAGGTGGAGGAAAACTTGGGTCGGAAACCACGCTATGGGGCACTGGACAAAGCCTATGATGCCTTCTATGTCTACGAGTACTTTCACCAGGCGGGGGGCTTTGCCGCCGTCCCCTGGTCCGATCGCGGGCCACAGAAGCAGTTCAATGCCGCTGGCTTGCCGCTCTGCGCCGCTGGTCTGTCCATGCCGCTCAAGTCCAAGTTCATCGAGCGTTCCAGCTGTTTGGTCGAGCATGAATGTGCGCGCTATGCCTGCCCCTTGCTCTTTCCGCAACGGACCGGTGCAAGCTGTCCTCTCGACCATGCCAACTGGCCCAAGGGGTGTATCACCACCCTGCCCACCAGTCCGGGCAACTACGTGCGTCACACCCTCGACCGCAAAAGTGAGGCGTATCTCAACCTCTACAAGCAGCGTTCGGCCACAGAACGCATCAACAGCCAAGCCCTCGAGATCGGCATTGAGCGACCCAAATTGCGTAACCAGCGCTCTATTACCAATCAGGATACCTTGATCTATGTGCTAATTAACTTACGCGCACTGCAACGCGTGCGTCAACTCAAGGCAGAGCAAGCCAAAACCACCACCGACGCCTGATGCCGCATCGCCTAATTTTGCGCCCTGAGCCTGCTCAAATACGATGGGTCTGTGATAGGAAACCCCAGGGCGAATGACGCAGCGATGCCCTTCATGTGTTTTTCGGGTCTTCACTCAGAACCAAGCGTGAAAAAACGCTTGGTGATTTCGGCCTGCGCCTTTTTTCGGTCATCCCCGCTAGACTCGCTTGCTTGCTCTTCTCAACCCTTGGACTCCCTGCACCGCGCCTGCTTTATCCCTGGAATTTCCCGTTTGACGCCCCTTGCCGATTCTTTTCCTCGCCTTTAATCCTTAGAGCGTATTTGAAAAGTCGGGACTGGTACAATAGGGTTGGAAAGCAACCATTTGACCAAACCGGAGGAAGACATTGTCAGACCAACGCAAAGTATACTCGAGCGACTTAACCGACCGCCAGTGGGGATGGCTTGAGCCGCAGCTGGAAGATCGATTGACGCAGAATCGGCTAGGCCGGCCGATGGAACTGGACTTACGTGAAGTGATTAATACGATTTTGTATGTCGTACGCAACGGCGTCATCTGGGCAGATGTGCCGCACGACTTGCTCAATCCGAACAGTGTCTACTATCACTTTCGCAAGTGGTGTCTCGACGGCACGTGGCGCTATCTGAACGAAGCGCTGCGGCGTTATGACCGGCTACAACGGAACCGCTCACCCAAGCCAAGTGCTGGGATGATTGACAGCCAAAGTGTTAAAACGACCGAAGCCGGTGGCACTCGTGGCTATGACGCAGGCAAGAAGGTGAAAGGACGTAAGCGCCACATTGTAGTTGATACCTGCGGCAATTTGCTCGATGTCGTGGTCCATGCGGCCAACATTCAGGACTACCACGGTGCCAAACATATCCTCGAGAAAGTCACCGCAACGGTCGATACCCTCCAGCGGATTTGGGCCGATGGTATCTACGAAAAAGGCGGCCTTGTTGACTGGGTACAGGAAACCCTTCAGATTGCGCTTGAGGTTGTGAAACGCCCACCGGACCAGACGGGCTTTGTGCTTCTGGCACGGCGTTGGGTTGTTGAGCGTACTTTTGCCTGGCTTGGCCGTTACCGGCGCTTAAGTAAAGACTATGAGCGCTGCACCCAGAGTAGTGAAGGCATGATTTATGCCGCTTCGATTCACACCATGTTACGCCGCATTACTGCCTGACTTTGACTTTTCAAATACGCTCTTACGAAACTATGAATCCATCCCGCTTCTCGTTAGCTCTGTTTTGTCTCATCCCGCTACGACTTTACCATACGTTTTGTCTTGTCCTTCGCGACTGGGTTGATATTCGTTCGGACGCCCGTCGTCTGCCGGTAATACCGCAGCGATTTCTGGTTTCAATCCCGCGACTGGGTTGATATTCGTTCGGACCTCCACCGGAGAACTAGCCGGCTGGAGCATGAAGGTTTCAATCCCGCGACTGGGTTGATATTCGTTCGGACTGGCTCCTAAAGGGGCTGCACATCAAAATCAGCCGGCGTGTTTCAATCCCGCGACTGGGTTGATATTCGTTCGGACACTGATGTTGTAGGCCACCCCGCCGACCGTGGTGCCGTTTCAATCCCGCGACTGGGTTGATATTCGTTCGGACCTTGTCGCCGGCTTCGTAGGCGATCCAGTCGCCGTTTCAATCCCGCGACTGGGTTGATATTCGTTCGGACGTGGGGCTCGCTTTCCCTTTCGGGGCGCTGGTGCGGGGGCTGTTTCAATCCCGCGACTGGGTTGATATTCGTTCGGACTCGGTCTGCCCGCCGGGCGCCATGTGTCGTATGTGGTGTTTCAATCCCGCGACTGGGTTGATATTCGTTCGGACGTCCGATGCATTGGCTCAATCTTTAGTTTTGGTGTGGTTTCAATCCCGCGACTGGGTTGATATTCGTTCGGACAGTTCAACAGTCCGTTTGGAAAGTACGCAAAAGAGTTTCAATCCCGCGACTGGGTTGATATTCGTTCGGACTAGCGGTTGCAAGTGCGCTGTCTGCACGGTGCGGGTTTCAATCCCGCGACTGGGTTGATATTCGTTCGGACCGCTGTATGCCTGGTTCGTCGTGTTCGGCGTTGAGCTGTTTCAATCCCGCGACTGGGTTGATATTCGTTCGGACTTGCCAAGAAGCTCGATCTTAATCGCCTTGTTGTCAGTTTCAATCCCGCGACTGGGTTGATATTCGTTCGGACACGCAGATGGTCGGATAGGCTAGCAGATCGTTGCGTGTTTCAATCCCGCGACTGGGTTGATATTCGTTCGGACACAGCAGATGGCCGAATGGCAGGCAAGCCAGGCGGTTTCAATCCCGCGACTGGGTTGATATTCGTTCGGACTACGTGATCGATGGGGAGTTGTGGATAGAGGATAAGGTTTCAATCCCGCGACTGGGTTGATATTCGTTCGGACCATCTCTCTCTCCCTACGCGGCCACGACCACGCAATGTTTCAATCCCGCGACTGGGTTGATATTCGTTCGGACCACGGCCTGGCGGCGCCACGTTGGGCGTCAGTTACGTTTCAATCCCGCGACTGGGTTGATATTCGTTCGGACCTCGCCGGCCCGCAGGCCGATACCTTTAGTGAGAGTTTCAATCCCGCGACTGGGTTGATATTCGTTCGGACACCGCCAGCCGCGATGCAGCTGGCGGCGTGACCCAGTTTCAATCCCGCGACTGGGTTGATATTCGTTCGGACCTCATCTACTGTGACCCACCCTACGCGCCAATAAAAGTTTCAATCCCGCGACTGGGTTGATATTCGTTCGGACATGGTTCAGATTTAGGCGAGCAGCCGTCAGATCGGAGTTTCAATCCCGCGACTGGGTTGATATTCGTTCGGACAAGTTGGTTGTCGCTACTATCCATGAAAAGATCGCCGTTTCAATCCCGCGACTGGGTTGATATTCGTTCGGACCACACAGCGATTCCCCTGACGGACGCACTGCACAGTTTCAATCCCGCGACTGGGTTGATATTCGTTCGGACCCTGCAGGATGACTGCAATATCAGCGCCAGCGAGCGGTTTCAATCCCGCGACTGGGTTGATATTCGTTCGGACGGGCACGCCGGCGGCGTCGCAACGGCGCCGCAGCATGCCCGGTTTCAATCCCGCGACTGGGTTGATATTCGTTCGGACAGGGGGAGGGGCTTCATTGATGATTGCCTGAAGTACAGTTTCAATCCCGCGACTGGGTTGATATTCGTTCGGACGATATGCGTCGCGCAGGCTATTGCCAGATGCCAGCGTTTCAATCCCGCGACTGGGTTGATATTCGTTCGGACCCGTCAATGACCCTGCGCTGTCATCCCATAGCATAGTTTCAATCCCGCGACTGGGTTGATATTCGTTCGGACGTGTTGCCGGTCAAGCCAAGCTGTTGGCCTTGCTTGTTTCAATCCCGCGACTGGGTTGATATTCGTTCGGACCAACAATAGGCGACTGATAGATGTTCGTATCGTCATGTTTCAATCCCGCGACTGGGTTGATATTCGTTCGGACACAACATTCTGGACAGTGCCGAGGGGCTAGGCTTTGTGTTTCAATCCCGCGACTGGGTTGATATTCGTTCGGACACCCGTAACTAAGCCGAAAAGAGAACAAAATGAATAGTTTCAATCCCGCGACTGGGTTGATATTCGTTCGGACACCATCCGGTTAGGCCACCGGTATAGATGAGCGGCGTTTCAATCCCGCGACTGGGTTGATATTCGTTCGGACAACCAGTACGAACGGTTCAATGAGGCAAAAGTTAAGGTTTCAATCCCGCGACTGGGTTGATATTCGTTCGGACCGCACCATTGACCAGGACACCGGCGAGATTGTTGAGTTTCAATCCCGCGACTGGGTTGATATTCGTTCGGACGTGATGCGCCGGTAAGCTTTGACGCTTGGTTAGCTGTTTCAATCCCGCGACTGGGTTGATATTCGTTCGGACTCAACTGGCTGGGACGCCTACGAAGTTTGGGTAAAACGTTTCAATCCCGCGACTGGGTTGATATTCGTTCGGACCACATACGACGCTGCGCTGGGATATGACGCTCAACGTTTCAATCCCGCGACTGGGTTGATATTCGTTCGGACGAGCTATTTACGCGCCGGGTACAAATGGACGCCTTGAGTTTCAATCCCGCGACTGGGTTGATATTCGTTCGGACTTCGGACCGTGATGATCGCCGCCATCGTCACCAATGGCGCGCCGTTTCAATCCCGCGACTGGGTTGATATTCGTTCGGACTCAATGTGGCGTTGCGCATTGTCCAGGAAATTGCAGTTTCAATCCCGCGACTGGGTTGATATTCGTTCGGACGCGCAATCTATCGATATGATAGGTGTCCATGGTCGGGTTTCAATCCCGCGACTGGGTTGATATTCGTTCGGACAATGCATCAAGTGCGGGCAACACGTTTATCAAGAAGTTTCAATCCCGCGACTGGGTTGATATTCGTTCGGACGCAGCATCAATCAGGAGCTAGGCAAGTTCGTGCTAGTTTCAATCCCGCGACTGGGTTGATATTCGTTCGGACGCGGCTACTACAATGGAAAGGATACGAAATGTCAGTTTCAATCCCGCGACTGGGTTGATATTCGTTCGGACGGCTATGTCAGTGACCCAAACGACCCCGGCGGCGAGTTTCAATCCCGCGACTGGGTTGATATTCGTTCGGACATCAATATGCAGACAGAGGGTCAGGAGCTATCAGTTTCAATCCCGCGACTGGGTTGATATTCGTTCGGACCCGCTACACGTTCCAAGTGCTCAACTGGCAGCATGACGTTTCAATCCCGCGACTGGGTTGATATTCGTTCGGACATCTTTCTCCATTCGTTTGACCACCTTCGGCGCTGGGTTTCAATCCCGCGACTGGGTTGATATTCGTTCGGACTTGGTCGGTGCGAATGGCTGGAAGCTACCAGTTGCGTTTCAATCCCGCGACTGGGTTGATATTCGTTCGGACTTGCGGCGCTCCCAAGGCTGGCCGACGACCAGCTAGAGTTTCAATCCCGCGACTGGGTTGATATTCGTTCGGACCTGGTTAAGTGCAAACTAGGAAAAGTTTCCTAGTGAAGTTTCAATCCCGCGACTGGGTTGATATTCGTTCGGACAGCACTGTATGGATCTTGTGCGCCTGCCTGTGCAAGTTTCAATCCCGCGACTGGGTTGATATTCGTTCGGACAGGAGATTGCAGAATGACAATTGAGGAATTAGAGTTTCAATCCCGCGACTGGGTTGATATTCGTTCGGACCCAGGCACAGAAGGTTTTGGGGCACAAGGACATTAACACGTTTCAATCCCGCGACTGGGTTGATATTCGTTCGGACCAATCAGTGGCGAAGATGCCCACAGACAAGTTGACGTTTCAATCCCGCGACTGGGTTGATATTCGTTCGGACTAGGAGGCCGCCGCGGACGCGCCCCCGGCGATCTGTTTCAATCCCGCGACTGGGTTGATATTCGTTCGGACTCGCATCCGACAATGATTCTAGTTCCGTCGATTGCCAGTTTCAATCCCGCGACTGGGTTGATATTCGTTCGGACGTCGGAGTTATTCGACCAGGCAAAGCTACAAAATCGCCTGTTTCAATCCCGCGACTGGGTTGATATTCGTTCGGACCCCATTTTGGCCTTGACGGTTCCGCCCTCATAGATGGTTTCAATCCCGCGACTGGGTTGATATTCGTTCGGACAATGCCAGTCCTGTACCAGTCCCACAAGTTGACGGTTTCAATCCCGCGACTGGGTTGATATTCGTTCGGACTTGACGATGCCGACCGGGTGCAAGCAACGTCCGAATTGTTTCAATCCCGCGACTGGGTTGATATTCGTTCGGACCTTTTCTATGCACTGGACTACGCGATCCGGCGCATAGTTTCAATCCCGCGACTGGGTTGATATTCGTTCGGACTCCTTGCTCGCACCGTCCCACTTTGGCCTTGAAAACGGGGGGTGTCTCCCACTGGGGCCGTATTTTTGGGCTGATTTGGTTGTTAATGTGCAGATCAAGGGTGCTAAACGAGCTGTTTTGACCCACTAGCGAGCACCTCCTTTTTGGGGGTGCATAAAGGGCCAATGTAGACGCACAAATGGCGCCTGCTGCGCTCGGTCGCCCCACCGTTTCCCGCTGGTAGCGCCCCTCTTTGATAGCCTTGCGAGCAACACCGCCAGCCCAGTGGCCTACTGCGATGCTCGCAAACGGCGTTGAGAGCCACAAGCAAACCTTGTAACCTATCATACCTCATATGCTTACGATTTGGCAAATATCATCAGTAAAAAATTATCCATTTCACCAAGCCGGCGTCCGCCAAGCCCGCCGGAGCAAGGATCGTCGATGGCGCAGGGTAGGGTTGCCCCTCAAGGCAGGCGCCCCCAGGACGAAACCACCCCGTCTCCCATCTCCCTACTCCCTACTCCTGTCTCCCGTCTTCCTCCTCCCGTCTCCCCTCTCCTCCCCCCTACACCAAATACAACGTCGGCTCCTCCGGTGGCGGGTCGCCCACGGTTTCCACCTTGTGCCGGCAACTGCCGCAGAGCGCGTAGAAGCGGACTGAATCGAGGCTCTCCTCCAAAATTTTCTCCAGCCGTTGACGCAATTGCAAATACTGTTTTTCGCTGAGGTAACACTCAAAGAGGCTATATTGGGTCCACTGGCCAAAGCCGCTCAGGATCTTGTGGACCTTGGCCCGCCGCTTGTCGGAGCTAATGTCGTAGGCGATGATATAAAATGTTGTCTCTTTGGTCATAGGTCGTGTGGTCGTGTGGTCGTGTGGTCGCGTGGTCGTGTGGTCGCGTGGTCGGATGGGTTGATGACTCTGGGACTACGCAACCCCGCGACCCCGCGACTATCTAACCTGAAACGGTCGGTAGGCCGGCACTTCGCCCAGGAGAAACTTGGCCAGGATGCGCGCTTGCAGTTCGAGACAGCGGCGGTAGCTGGCTTTGTAGCCAAAGACAGGGTGTTGGATTTCGGTGTTGAGGCGTGCTTCAAATTGTTGGAGGAAGAGCTTGCGCCCCGCTGCCGTCAGTTGATAGGCGCCCAACTGCTCCTGAAAGTGTTTGGCCTGCAGGATCTGCTTGTTGATGACGGTGAGCACCACCGAATCGACAATGGGGGTGCGCATCTCCTCCATGAGGTCGAGAGCCAAGGAGGGTTTGCCATAGCCCTCCGAATGCAGGTAGCCGATGTAGGGGTCAAAGCCGACAATGTGGGCCGCGCTCAGGACATGGTTCATGAGCAGGGTGTAGCCAAAGCTGAGCAGCGCGTTGACGGGGTCGGTGGGGGGCCGGCGGTGGCGGCCACTGAAGCCAAGTTCCTGTTTGAGCAGTGTCCCAAAGCCGCCAAAGAAGGCCGCGGCGCCGGCCCCCTCCAGCCCATGAAGCGTGCCCAAGGCCGACTGCTGCTGGGGGCGGGCGGGATCAAGTGGCCCTTCCTCTTCGATCTCCAGCCGATCCACTTCGGCAATGAGATCGGCCAGGGTGACGGTGGCGGCGGTGAGCAACTCGCGTTGGGCTGCGTCGGTGACGGTGCGGTTGCTGCGCAGGAGCAGGGTGCGTTGGTTGTGGAGCTTGCCGCGGACAAATCGTGCGGCCAGCTCCACGCGTTGGCGATATTGTTCATGGCGCCGAAACTGAGCGGTGCGCACAAAGACATTCTTGGTCACGGAGGGGGCGAGCCGCCCTTTGAAGCGCCCCCAGAAATCACAGAAACAGACATCAGCGTTCTGGTCGAGCAGCGCCAGGAGCGCCGGCGTGGTGACGGTGCTGTCGCCCAGCACCACCACCTGCTCCACCTTCATGAGGGGAATGGTCACCTTGCGCGCGGCGGCGCCGGTCTCCTGGTTGGCAGGGATCTTCACGGTCAACGTTTCGCCATCTTTGTTGACGACGCTATACGGTTCGGTTAGATAAAGGGTGGTCATTGGTTATTGGTCCTTTGTGATTGGTCGGGAGGTCGCGGGGTCGCGTGTTGCGTGTTGCGTGTTGCGTGGTCGTAGCGTCGCGGGGTCGGAGGGTCGTCACCCCCTGTGACTACTGGGTCTCACGACCTCACGACCAATTGACCACACGACTACGCGACTTCACGACCCCGCGACCTCCTGACGTAGCCGATCGGTCTCGTGGGGTAAACAGACTTCGTAGAGGCTACAGCCGTTGCACCGTTGGCGCTGGTCGGTGTGGGCGGGGATGTGGTCATGGGCCAGGGTCCACTGCATCTGCTGGATGTAGGCGCGGGTCTGGGTGCGCAAGGCGGCGGTAAAGTCAACGGTGACGCGGCGGCGGCTGCCAAAGTAGAAGAGCGCGCCCTGGTCGATCCCCTTGCCGCTCATCTCTTCCAGACAGAGGGCCTGGGCGCAGAGCTGCGCTTCGTCATTGCTCCATTGGCCCTGGCGCCCCTGTTTGTACTCGACCGGCACGAGCCGGCCATCGGCGTGTTCTTCGAGCAAGTCGGTGTAGCCGGTGATGCCCAGGGTGTGACTGTAGACATAGACGCGGCGATGAATGGTGACGCCGCTGGGCACCGTCTCATAGCCGGGCGTGTGGGCGCGCTCATGGTTGATGACCCCGCGCAGTACATGGGCATTCTCTTTCATCTCGCCCTGGACGTACATATACCAGAAGCGGCGGGGGCAATAGGCGAATTGGTTGATATAGGAGAGAGGGAGAAGATCAAGTTGTAGATCACTCATGGTTGGCTCCTTATTATTGGTCGCGTGGTCGATTGGTCGCGTGGTCGAACGACTTCACGACTCCGCGACTTCGCGACTCCGCGACTCCGCGACTCCGCGACTTCCCGACCCCACGACCTTACGACCAATCGACCACGCGCATCTGCCCCAGGCCGTGGGTCGTCTTGTAGCCGATGCCGGCATAGAAACCCAACTGGAGTAGGCGGTGGAAGTGGGCGACATTGGCCTGGTTGCGGCCGTCGAGCAGGTGATATTCGAGCTTGCCGACGCCGCCGATGTAGGTCTGTTTTTGATAGCGGAAGGATTCGGTTTCCCAGTGCCAGACGCGACCAACGGCAATGTTGCGTTCGACCCATTCCTCGAAGTCGCGGCCCCACTGGTCGCCGGTCTGTTTATTCCAGAAGGTGCGTAGGCCGGCAATGGCAAAGCGGGGCAGGGGGAAGAGTTCGACGCGGCGCTTTTTGTTATCGGCCTCGCCCCAGCGGATGGACGTGGGGCTGGCAAATTCGACGATCCAGCGGGTCGGCTCTTCGTGTAGTGAAGATAAGTCGGCCCAGGTGGTGTAACCGACCCAGGGATGGCTGCCGGGTGCGCCTAACGCTTCGGTAATCGTAAAGGGGATGCGCCCCAGGCGGATGCTGGCCGCGCCGCCGGTGATACCGCTGAATAAGATATGCTGCATAAAGACGGCAAAGAGTTCTTCATCGAGCAACCCCAGACGCAGCCAACCGGGTTGGCCATTGCTCATATGGATCTTGCCATCTTGGGGGCTTTGCCAGTAGCCGTACAAGGGGGAGAGGCTAAAGGCTTTACGCTCCTGCGCGTCGTGGATCTGCGCGGCCAAGGGCGGATCCACGGCGTCGATGGCGGCATAAAAGGCGGCGTGGGCCAGCTCGCCCACGCTGCCGGGCAGCGTGCCGGCCTCCTGGGCGATGAGGTTGATGACGATGGCGTGGAGTGAGGCGTGGCGGGATTGGGACATGATATTTCTTCCTTTATGTCGGGAATCAGAATCAGGGAATCAATTCCCTGGCTAACAACGAAAAGTCTGGGGAATCAATTCCCTGGCTAACAACGAGAAGCCGCCGCAGCGGCTAGGTCATGTGGGTTTCCCTGTTGAGCAGAAATCGTCTGGATTTTGTTCGACCGGTTCGGGGCCAAGGTTCCATTCATGGGTCTCTTCCCAGGTAGGGACCAGGCTATTTTTCGCGTGATGGCTCTTCTGTCTGAGTACGTAGTTCTTGACGGTGTCGATCAAGCTGTCAGAGACGCTAAAGACGCCATAGCCTTCTTGCCAATAAAATGATGTGCGAAATTCTTGGCCGATAAACCAGGACGAGCTGCCTTTGAGTTGTTGGACAAACTCCGACGGCGCCACGCTGGGGCGCACGGCGGTGACGATATGGACGTGATCCATAATACCGCCAATGTAAAAGAAGGGACAATAGAACTTCTTCGCTTCGTTGTAGAGCCAACGGTAGAGTGGTCGCTCCAACGCCGGCGTGATGAGCGGTTGCCGGTCTTTGGTTGTCCAGACAAAATGATAACAGAGTCGCCAATAGGCCATGAAACTACTCCTGTACTTACTGAATGGGTTGAGAAAGACTTTATGATACAGGATGGTTGCGTAAGCTTGCATGTGACAATTAGCGTGTTCGGGCTGGCCGGAATGGACGAATGAATTTTCTCCATTTTGCCCAGGGAATGAATTCCCGGGCTAACAAGGAGAAGCACCCGCAGGCGCTGGGCGAACACTCCCCTAGCCGCTGAGGCGGCTTCTCGCTGTTAGCCACCGAATTGATTCGGGCAATGGGGGCGGATGGTGCTCCTCGCTTTTTGCCCAGGGAATGAATTCCCGGGCTAACAAGGAGAAGCACCCGCAGGCGCTGGGCGAACACTCCCCTAGCCGCTGAGGCGGCTTCTCGCTGTTAGCCACCGAATTAATTCGGTTGGTGAGGGCGAACCGCGATTCACCCATTCACCCCGCCACCCGATACGCCAATCCCGCCGCCACACACCGGCCATCGGCCAGACGGTAGTGGGGGCCGCGCCCAGTGGGCTCCCGGGTGGGCATGGTCGAGACTTAACAAATTAACGCCGTATCTACCTGGCGTTGATGAAGACCGAAAACCCAGTGCAGTAAAGGCGCAGCTAGCAAGGCATTGGTCCCGAGTACGGCTAGAAATTTTACTTCAGTCTGTGCCAACTGCACATAGAGATCCCGTGTATAAACGCCACGTGGTTGCAGTATGCGTAGCAGGTTGCCTTGTAAAGCAGTTGGCGTCAGTAACGCCGGTACAAATTGCTTTTCTAAAGCGACCCGCAAGGCAGTCGGTAAAGGTTCATCGCCTTTTAGCACTAAACCGTTGATGGCAACGGGCACACCAGCGGCAAAGGCGCGTTGAAAAGAGAGTTCATTCCAACCATCCGTAAACAATTTGGGCGGTGTCCAGCGTAGAGTGACGTGTTGACGCTGCTGTCGATGGCGATGGAGATAGATACAGAGGTCATCCGCCGATGGTTGTTGGTGGCTCTTTTCCGCAAAGTTCTTAGGATCCAGCATTTCAAAATCATAATTCTCCACAAGGTGGATCAAATCATATTGAGTAACGGTGGCGCTGGACAAGAGGTGTTGCGGATCGTATACCCAAGCTACCGGTCCACTAAAGCTATCGCGGAAACTGAAGTGGGCGCGTATGAAGGCATGGCGCATTTCACACCACCAGCGGAAACTGGCGCGTAGCGCTTTCTGTTGAAGCAACTCGGCGAAACTATCTTGAACATCTTCAACCGACACCGCTTGGCCCATACTCCAGCCGAGAAATTCGGCCATCAACCCGGCATTATCCGCTAATTTTGACTCTTGTGGTTTTTGTAGCCACCGTTCCAATTTCCAATACTTCGACCAATAGCCCAGAAGGCCGCGATAGTTCCAGTTGCTTTGGGAAGCAAAGACTTCCTTGACGGCATCAAAGGCTTGCTCCAAGATGGCTTCTTCACTGCGGGCAAACATCTCACGCGCCCGTAGGATGGGATACGCATTCTCGATCATGCCGCCGGCATGCAAATAGGTGCGAAAGTCATCTCGTTGGGGAATTGCCCCTTGTTCACGCAGAAAGGTATTGAACGAGCTGCGCGTTAGGGTGCAACCTTGCAGGGCGGCGCAAGCGGCTACGGCTTCTTCACTGACCAGCGCCACAGCGCGCGACGGCGTATCTGTCTCTGGTTTTCCCAACACACGTCCGGCGCGCCCCAAACGCTGAATAAATTCATCTTGAAAGTGGGCGTCGAAGATTACAAAGTCAAGATTCTGGCGCACCTTGGCATGTTTCAGGAAGTTATAGCCAATGTCAACGGTGGGCGTGGCCAGGATCAGCGGTTTGTATTGATCGCGACGGCGCTCGATCACTGGCTGTGCACCTGTGATGCGCCCCATTTCTTCATCTGAAAGCAGATAGCGCAAGGCCGCATAAGCTTGGTTTACCCGCCACAGCGCACCGGAAATCAAAGCGCCATCCTCACCGCTCTGTAACCACTGCCGGATCGTCGTTGCGGATTGTTCGGCAAGTTCATTGATCTTGCCGGCCTGAATCGTCAAATGGAGTGGCGCGAGAACTGGCGTTTTGGGTAAGGTAGCTGCTGTGGCTGGTTCATTCTCTGGGGCAATCAGCGTCCACCCGGCTGCACCAAAGATGCTATCTAGATAGATGCGGGTCTGGTCATCGGGTGTAGCCGATAACAGACACATCTGGCGCTCATAGCTGCCATCCGTGTTAGCCGTGAAGTAGCCGAATTGGCGTGATAGAACCATGAAGAGCAGAAAGTTGCCCAACTGCTTGCTATTGTAGTAGTGAAATTCATCAATGACAATGTAGCGAAAACGCGTGACAAAGGTCTGGAAAAGATTACGTTGGTCGGCAGCGCTGAATTGCCAGTAGAACGCATAGTAGAACAAGTCTGGGTTTGTTATCAGAATCAGATTCAATTTGCGTTGATCGGATAGATCGATTCCTAACTGTTGGTGAAACTCCAATGGGTTGCGTAAGAGGCGCGTTAGCCGTTCTCCCTGGCGGTCAACCACATCAGGGGCGGCTAGTTGACGCAGCAGATTGGCGTTCACCTCTATCACCCGGAATGGTAAGTTGTGGGCCTTGACAAAGTCGGCTATGTCGTTGACATGCTGATGGAGCAATTCATTGGTGGGGGCAATGAAAAGCACATGTGCTTCGCGATCTTGAGGCAGATGAAACAAATGCAACAGACTGGCGCGCGTCTTCCCTGTTCCGGTGTTGTAGGTATTCATCACCAGCGGCGAATGCTGTAGTGCCTCCACGGTTCGCCACTGGTGATAGAGTAGCGTTTCTCGATACTGGTTGGAGGGCGCCAGTTTTTCAAAGTGGGGCAAGAGGGTGATTTCAACGCTCATTGGTCATCGCCTCCACCCCAAAACGTAGTCCGCTCGGCAGCAAGGTTTTATCCTGATTCTGAAGCTGATAGAACTCGCCACTGAGCAAGGCATTGCGCACTAACGGTACGGGATGAATATTAAGCAGATCAAAGGTATGCAGTTTGGTGCTCTGCGCAAAATCAACTGGATTTAGCAGATGAGCTATGCGTACGTGATTGCCCATCATAGGCTGAAACGAGACTGTTTGCACGTCAACACGCGCTTTGCTCATCCATTTCCCCAAGCGGATATAACGTGGGAGTACTGGCGCTTCCTGTTGGGCCAAAAGATAGAAGCGTCCCCGATTGCCAATGCCCAACAATTTGATGCGCCCAATTTGGGGCCGGTTACTCGTGCCAACCTTACGCCGCTGCCTGCTTGCGCGATTGACCAAGTACCAAGCTGAACCTGGCTCAGCATCCCAACCGTCGGGTTTTACAATAAGGGCATTATTCCCCATGGCAAACCAGTAACTATCTGGCTGGGCATTGAACTGTTCGATAGTAAAGCGTGGCTCACCGAGCAGAACTGCCGGTGTAACATAGATACCGGCGGCGTTGAGGGCAGCTAAATGTTCGACATAGTGAATTGTGCCGCGGTTGAAGTAAGGCGCAACCGCCAACCCTAACGCATAACACAGTGCATAGTTCCCAATGGCCGGTTCGGTTTGGTAGAAATTGCCTACTTCGCGACTGGAGAAAAAAGTATTTTCCAGCAGCGTCAAATCACACTGGAGGATTTGCATTGCCTCTCCTTAGTTTTCTTGATTACTTTTTGTACATCGCCTGTACGTTAGTCAATAGCTCTTTGATCCGTACTTCATCACTGTAAATCTGCTGCACTTCGGCCAGTAGGGCCTGTAGATCGGTTGCCGGCAATGGCGTCACACGGCCGTAGACCTGCGTTTGCAGAGCAGCAATCGCCTGTTGAACGGCATTGGCAACTGCCCCATTTGCGAGTGGAAAATCAGGTTCGTTCCCATTCGCGCAGAGCAGATCCCAGGCGCGCTGAGTCAGTTCTAAGTTGCTAAAGAGTTCACAGTCACTAAAGATACAGGCGATCACTTGATTCTGAATTTTGCCGACACGACTAGAGATCGCGCCATAGCGGCTGCTCCGTAGGATGTTGCCCAACACATAAAGGAACTCACCGGATGTCACATCTTTCAGCGTTTCAATGTCGATAAAATGGGTTTCAGGTCTCACATATTCATCGGTGCCGATGCTATGCGATGCTTCTTTGGTTTCTGGATGACGCATGGTGCCATCTTCAAACGGTGCATTAAATTGACGCTTGCCCACCACTTGGGTAGCCGGCAGAATCGTAAAGGCGTCATCGGTAATGACCCGCGACTTTTGTGCGCCGCCGCCTCCCACCGCATAGCCATAGAGCATCGAATCAATGCTGTCTGGTTCAGGATTACCTTCGTTCAGCCCCGCATCTGCGGCCAATAGTTCCAACCGGCGCAATAACTCACGCCCGGTGCGCCGCTCGACAGCCGTCTGTTTGCGTTTACTAATGACCACCCGTGGAATGACCGGCGTGTTGACGGCTGACCCGGCGTGAACAAATTCTCGGTTTAACGGTTCGCCACTGCCTTCGGTGCGGAAGATGGCTTCCCCTTCGACCTTGCGCAACAAGATTAAGCTGACATAGTACCCACGTGGGTAATTGCTGTATTGTGTCGGCAGGCAGTTGGCGTATTTCTGTAAAGTTTGCATGGAATGCGTCCTTTCAAGGCAATGTAGGTGCGGGTTTCCATACCGCACAAATAAATGAGTTAGACTTGTAAATGTGCGGTATGAAAACCCGCACCTACAGATAGGTTAGGAATTTTTGGCTTCTTCTTTCTTTGCATCACTGGCTTTGGCTACCTGTTCACGAATATGAAACAAAAAGGCAGAGCGAATGAGCTTTTCATCGGTTAGCAGCCGCGAGCGATTGTCTTTGTAAACGGCGCTAAATAACTCGTCAAAAAAGGCATCGACAAAGGCTTTGGCTTTTAGCTGTGTTTCGCGACCAACCATATTTTTCTCGCGAATCCGCTCCAGATAGGAATAAATGTCGGTCACGGTAATGGCGCGAATGGTCTCTTTGTCGAGCGGTTCCTGCCAAAGTTGAAGCTTTTCAAAACAGTGGTCGAGTGGCATCATCAAGGAATTTTTCTCCAGTGATTGCCCTTTGAGGTTGCCTTCCCATGCTAATTGGGCCAGACGGCGGACTGTGTCATTCATTACTTCACCTCCTTGCGTTTTTGCGATTAATTGTAGGGGAGTGGCCAATGCGTGCGCGGCCCGGATAAGTAACCACTCCGGCGCTTTGGCCTTTTTGTCATTTTTAATCCGTTTCACGAGCAGCCGTTCAGCCGCAAAATAGATGCCAAGCGGACCATCGTTGAGGCTGCGTAGTAAGGGCATGAGTTCATCACTGGTGCCGCCGACCTGGCGCTGTATGGCGTAGATGGCGGCTAACAACTCTTGCAGATCACTCAATTCGGTATAACTGTAGCCATTCTGCCTGAGTAAGCCAACGAGCGCCGCTGGAATTTCATCGGTGTATAAGTCAAGCCCTTGCACTTCTTTAGCGCTCAAGATTGGCACTGCCGAACGCGTAAGCACCACACGCCCGCCGACAAAGCGTTGCATGGCAAAGGCACAAGTAAAGGCATACCAGAAACGTTCCGTATCATTACTGCCTGGCGCGTTGAGCGGCCAGAGTAACAGATTTCCAAAGACTTCGCCTGCGCCCGGCAAGGGCAAACCATTACTTTTGACGCCTGAGGCCGATAGCTCGATGGCGCGGCTTTGATCAAAGATGCTACGTAGAATGTCATCTGTTTTTAGAAAGAGCGCCCCCACCTCTTGCTCGGCTAACTCACGCACGGTAGTACGCCACATTCGCAAATAAGCGTCGGTGTAAAAGGCATAGGGATAGATGTGCAAATAGTAGGTGGTGACATCATAGCCGGGTGGATAGTTCAGCTTTTCTAACAAAAACTGTGCTTTGGTGATGGGATCGACATTTTTTACTGGATCTCCTGGGCCCGCCGCTAACCGGTTGCTGAATTGTTGTACCTTGATGGTTTTGGTCACATCCCCAGCGCGCCACAGTTCTGTGGGAAAAGGGGTGCTGCCAAAGGCGGACTGTTTATGGTTGTTGGTGACATATTGGTTGAGATGAGCTGCAAAGTCTGTCCGTGTCGGTGGCTGAAAGGAAAAGCAGAGTTGTTGATCGATATAGACCGTAAAGACCTCGGCCCATGGACTTTCACTCTTTTGTTCTCCCAATAAAGCCTCTCCATGGGTTTGAATGTATCTCATCACGTCGTCATAGCTCACGGCTAAATCACCAGCCACGACGTAGGCGCGATCATAGTTGGGATCAAAATAGGCATAGCTCGCTTGCAACTCAGCGGGAATTTCGAGCAATTCGTAGAGCAGATTCCAGGGATCTTTGAATTGCTTTTTAAAATGTTTACCCAGAAAGATGTAGTAGCTGCGGATCAACTCACCCAAGCGTAAACGTTCACGGACGACAGGTAGTAACCGCTCTTGGTCTAGGCGTTGTTGCACCGCTTGCGCCGGCGCGGATGTATCGTCCACCAGCTTCGCCATCGCGCGCTGCCGTGCTTTCTGCTCCATATCGGCCAGGGCGGCGTAATTCTTACCTTGAATAATGGCATCAACCCGTTGCCAGAGTTGGAGGAAAGGAATCCCTAACTCTAAACACTTCTCATCAACTTTGATCCCCTGATTCCCTGCTTTAATAAAGCTTTCAAAATTGCCGCGAGTCAGCCCCTCGATAAAATCAGTGACTTTGTCGGCTATCTGGTGCAAATCAACGTCATTGATGACCAGTTCAACGCTGCGCTGAACAAGATAGACTACGCCATCAGGATAATAAAGCAGCGGCTGCACACTCTTATGCCTTGCCAGATATTCGGCAATACGATTGTGGATCACATTGGTCAAAATTCCCCGCTGCTCGGCTACCACGTGGTAGATAAATTCGTATTGTGTTGTACTGAACGCATTCAGGTGGCTCAGGAAAGTCGCTTTGTGCTGATGTTCTTCTAGATCGTGTGAGAGATCGAGGGCATCCAACCCTTTGATTAGGTGCGTCAACTTTTCCACCCGTTCACCCTGGGCATACCGTTGTGCCTGAAGCGAGCGAGCCAATAACAACTCCCCACTGTGATGGAAGTGATCGCTGTGCGCGCGGATCAGGGCGACGATGTCAGCAAGATAGATGCGCCATTCAGGAAAAAAGTCATCTGCGCCTAACTTCATCAACTCGTCGGCTATAGTGTCATTCGATGCCAAATCGGCAAAGCGCAATTTCTTCAATTCCCCCTCAGCCACTTTGTTAATGTCATGCGCACTCAACGCCAACATCATTACCCGTTGCTCAATTACGGTCAGGTCGAGTAGATCAGCAAGCCGCGCAAAGGTAAAAACCAAATCGACCACATGGGCATAAAGCGGCTGCCCATCTTTGTTGCCCCACTGTACAATTCGACGGTAGCGGGTTAAGCCGCCGTTGGCAATGTGGCTGATATAATCACCGAGTACATCATCTGGAGGTCCACTAAATTTCAGTAGAATGCTTTTTAAGTCTAATGCCATGTACATGCTCCTTTCTCCACATCAACGTTCGACATTCTCATTCTCGCACACAGCTTCCGCAGAAAACTGCGGAAGCTCTCGTTCCACGCTCGGCGTCGAGGGCTGGCTTTTCCAGGCGCCTGGGTCGAGGGCGCGGAGCGCCCAGCAGTGCATTCCACGCGGAGCGTGGAACGAGTTTTTGACTAATGCAGGCAACTGCCCAGCTAGACTCTTTCCATCCCCCGTCATTGCCGTGTTGATGACGACATCCGGCCCTTGTGGATCAGTCAGTGCGCAGTAAGTCTCAACCTGATGTTGCGACAAACGCCATCCTTGCGGCAGCGTTGCCTTCAGTTCCTCGGGCACCTCATCCGCCACTTTGGAATAGACTGGCAATGTCTGAATGTGCATCGTTTTTCCCTCCTTTCTCTCTATCAAGTTTCGACATTTTCATTCTCGCACAATCGCTCCCCATTTAAATGGGGAGTTTTCAAATTGCTTGCAAATAAATCGCCCTTGGTCAGCACCGATCGATGCCAACCAAGGGCGATTTATTTGCAGGACGCGTTGTCTTGTGGTTTGGCGATGGCTGGGGTTGGCTAGCTTGGGGGACATAGAGCTTGTCACTTTATGTGTATAGGATTCAATGAGCAAAATTGCTGATTGACGATCAACTTTACGAGCAGTGTAGCAAAAATGGGCTGAATAGAGTTTACAATTACCTTGCTTGCTGTGTCAAGCTATCTCCCTCATTTGGTGTGATTCCGCGCGCTCTTCCCTCCTTCCTCTCCGTACACCTTTGCCATCGCCTCCACCAACGCCACCATCTCCCGCCGCGCTTCACTGCCGCCGGTCACCTTGCAATTCGGCCCATAGCCCAACAACAGCCGCACCGCGCGGAAAAGATCATCGGTGGTGGCCGTCACTTGCACCCAACCTTGCTCATCGGTTTGGCCTACCACCATCGCGTCAAAGTGACGGGTGATCTCACCCAGACGCGCGATCTCCGGCGCTAGCCAATATTCAAGCGCATAGCGAGGCCGCTTGGGTGGGATAGCGGGAAACTTATCCGGCAGCACCTCGATCCCCTCTAACTGAATGCGCCCCAAGCGGTAGCGTTGCCAAGTGGCTTTGTTCCATTCCCCAAAGGGACCACTCACCAATACCCGGTAGCCATCCAGGTAAAGGTGATGGCGCACCGGGTCATAGAAGGTTTCCCACGGCTGGACGGTATGGATGCGGGGAATGCCATCGGCCTGACCTGGCGAGAGATAGGCAAAGCGCAAGAGCCGGCGTTGGCTCGTGGCGCGGTCAATGGCTACTTGCACCCGTGGGTCGATTTGGTCATCATCCCGCCGGCGCAGGTCCATGCGCAACCGTTGGCGGCGCATGGGGATCGAGTCGCGTTGGTTGGTCGGTAGCCAGTCCGTGATTATGCGTAGCAATTGTTGCACCGCTTCGCTGTGGGGCGCACCGGGGCTAAAGGTTTCGCCCAAAAAGGCTAGCGTTTCCAGGCTCTCTTCCGGCAAGCCCACCGGGCTAAAGTCGCCGTAACTCTGCAGGTGATATTCGCCTTCGTAATAATCGGTCGCCACGCCCAGATCACGCAGCCGTTGCAGATCGTTTTCCAGCCGTTTCTGCTGTGCTTTTGTCATCAGATCTGGGTAGGCGTCTGGGTCGCACGCAATGGTGACAAACTCGGCCAGGGTTTCCCGGTCGGCCGCGCTACTTTGCAGACGCCGGAGCAGGGCCAAGCTCCGTTGGAATGGCAGATGATCCGCCATACTACACTCCTTTGTTGATAAAGGTTGTTGATATACTGAGCAGAAATGAAATGGACGCATTGCACAAACCAGGTTTCTCAGCAGAAACCTGGTTTGTTTGCGTCTGATCGATTTCCGTTGTGTATAAAGGTAATGATTAGAATAGTCATGTTGCCGATACCATGACAGTGTACCGATCATTGGTGCGCTCTCCAATTTCGATTGCGCGCGGCGCTGCCCACTGTTTACTGTCCACTGTCCACTGTCCACTGTCCACTGCCCACTGTTTACTGTCCACTGCCCCCTCACCCCTCGTTTGACAGCCACCGCCAATCCAGCATATACTTTGGGAATCAAATAGTTAGGCATTCAAAGTATACCCGCACGAGAGGAGGGTTGATCGCAGGGCAATGACAAAGAATTTACCGCCCACGGCCGACGAGTGTGCTCAGGCGCTGCTGGAGATTGTGCCCGAAGTGATGCAGGAGATCCGACGCCAGGTGCGCGGCCAGCGCGGCCCCGATCTGTCGGTGCTGCAACTGCGCGCCCTCTCTTTTTTAGCCGGCGCCCCCGGCGCGATGCTCTCGGATCTGGCCGATTTTGTGGGTCTCACCTTGCCCTCTATGTCCAGCCAGGTGAGCAATTTGGTCGAGCGCGATCTGATCCACCGTGCACCTTCGCCAATCGACCGGCGCTGTCTGACTTTGCACCTGACGGCCAAGGGCTCCGCCATGTTGGCCGCGGCCCGTCAAGGGGCGCGGGAAAATCTTGCACTGCGCCTCGACGCCCTAGATGCCGCTGAACGCTCCCAAGTGCTCACCGCACTCTGTCTGTTACAGCGCACTTTTACTGCCAGCGAAGAATAGAGCGTAAAGAAAAAAGTAGTGAAGAAAAAAGTAGTGAAGAAAAAAGTAGTTCCTGTCAATCAAATAGAATTGGAGATTTGTCCGTTGGAAGAACAGAGAAGTGTCAATATTGAGGAGGATGGAGGGCTGCCGGCTGAGATGCAGGAGATCAAGCCGCCGCGGTTGCCGAGCATTCCGCCAGAAATTTTACCCCTGCGCGCCCGTCAGTTTCGCTTACCCAAGACCTTTGCCGCTTTGCGCCACCGCAACTTTCGGCTCTATGTCAGCGGCCAGTTGATTTCAGGCATGGGCACCTGGATGCAGATCATTGCCCAAGGGTGGTTGGTCTATCAGTTGAGCAAGTCCGAGTTGATGCTCGGAGTAGTGGGCTTTGCCTCCGCCATCCCGGCCCTGATCATTACCCCCTGGGGCGGCGTGGTGGTGGACAGTGTCCCGCGGCGCAAGCTTTTGGTGATTACCCAGAGTTTCGCCATGCTGCTGGCCTTTGTGTTATCCTTTTTGACCTTTACCGGCGTAGTGCAGGTCTGGCATGTGATTGTACTGGCGGCCTTATTGGGGGTTAACAACGCCTTTGACGGCCCGGCGCGTCAGGCTTTTGTGGTGGAGATGGTCGCGCGCGAGGATATGGCCAATGCCATTGCCCTCAACTCGATGACCTTTAATGGCTCCCGGATCCTGGGGCCGGCCATTGGCGGTTTGCTGCTGGCCGCAGTGGGCTCGGCCTGGTGCTTCTTTTGGAATGGCGTCACTTTCTTGGCGGTGATTGCCGGTCTGCTGGCCATGCGCTTGCCGCCTTTCCAAAAGCCCGCCGTCAAACGGTCACCCTGGCAACAGTTGCGCAGCGGTGTCCTCTATGCCAACAGCATTCCCCAAGTGCGCGCGCTGTTGGTCATGGCCTTTATTCTCAGTTGTTTTGGTATTACTTATAGCACAATCTTGCCGGCCTTTGTGGACCGGGTCTTGCAACAGGGAGCCGCCGCCTTTGGTGTCATCAACACGGCAACCGGCATCGGCGCGATTATCACTGCGTTTTTGATCGCACGCTATGGCGAGGGGGGCAAACGGGGTCAATGGCTCACCAACTTTGCGATTGGCTTTCCCCTGGTGCTCTGTCTCTTTGCCTTTAATCGCAGCTATCCGCTGGCGCTTGGGTTGGGGGTGTTGCTGGGTATGGGCTTCATGGGCCAATTCACCCTTATTAACACCTTGCTGCAGACCAACATTACCGATGACATGCGCGGCCGCGTCATGAGCCTCTACACCCTGACCTTTTTTGGCCTCACTCCCTTTGGCAATCTGGCCATGGGGGCAGTGGCAGAACGGTGGGGCCTCAGCGAGGCAATTGCCGGCAGCGCGCTCATTGCCATGGTGCTCTCGATCATCCTGGTGCTCAAGGTCCCCAGATTACGCGCCCTAACCTGACCGGCAGCGAACAAGGCTAGTACAGTGTAACCGAAATTTTGAGGGATTAGACGTAGGTGCGGTTTCCATACCGCACAGATCAGAAATCCCCCAGATTGGTCGATTGTGCGGTATGGAAACCGCACCTACGATCTATGTCTCTAATCTAGCATAACTTGCGTTACACTGCACTAGCTTTAAAGAAGACAATAACTGCGCCACAACATGCTCGGCATCTCCCAGATGCCGAGCATGTTCCTCCCTCCTCCGTCTTCCTACTCCCTACTTCTGTCTCCCTCCTCCCATCTCCCCGACAATTAGCCCTTTTCCACCAAATTCAGTACAATAAGCCCATTGTAATGCAACCGCTTGCGTTATTTTTTACACCATTATTTATTGTGTTGAGAACTATTTTCTATACTCCAGTTTTTATACAGAGCGGAGTATCCCGTGAAAGCACGCCGATTGTGGTTGGGCCTCATGCTAGCCGATCAAAAAGTGACGCAACACGCAATATGTAGCAGGAGAGGCGCAATTCAATCGCGATAAACTCTATTCATAGCGATAGGAGTCATTGGATCTCATGAATTTCATTGGTAAAATTTCTGTCTTTCCCAAGCTGCCGGCGGCGATTGTCCGTCTGCAAGAGCTGGCCTACAATCTTTGGTGGAGTTGGGAGCCGGACGCCCAGGCGCTCTATGCACAAATTGACGCCGATCTGTGGGAGGCGACCAACCACAATCCGGTCAAATTTCTGCGCAATGTGCACCAGCAAAAGCTCGACGATGCGGCAGCCCATCCGGGGTATATCAACGCCTATGACGCGGTGCTGGCTGCCTTTGACGCCTATATGGATCCGGCGAACCAGGGTTGGTTTGGCGCCACCTACCCTAACAAGCGCGACCAGGTCATTGCCTACTTTAGCGCTGAATTTGGCCTGCACGAAGCGCTGCCTATCTATAGCGGCGGCCTGGGCATTCTCAGCGGCGATCACTGTAAAGAGGCCAGCGATCTCAACCTGCCCTTTATCGGCGTTGGCTTTCTCTATCCCCAGGGCTATTTCACCCAGCGCATCGACCCCGAAGGCCGCCAGCAGGCTGAATATGAGAAGATCGACTTTGCCGAGATGCCGGTGACGCCGGCGCGCGACCCCAAAGGCCAAGAGGTGCTCATCAACGTGGACCTACCTGGCCGCACGGTCTATGCCAAGGTCTGGCGCATTCAGGTCGGGCGGATTCCCATCTTTCTGATGGACACCGACGTGCCGCGCAATGCCCCCCAAGACCGCGAATTGAGCGCCCGTCTCTATGGCGGCGACCGCGAGATGCGCATTAGCCAAGAGGTCGTATTGGGGATTGGCGGTGTGCGCGCTGTACGCGCGCTGGGCTATCAGCCGGCCGCCTGGCACATGAATGAGGGGCACAGCGCCTTCCTGGGCCTGGAGCGCATCCGTGAACTGGTGCAGGGCGCTGGCCTCACTTTTGATGAAGCCGTAGAGGCGGTGCGCGCCAACACGCTCTTTACCACCCACACGCCGGTGCCGGCGGGCAATGACGCCTTTGTCTTTGAACTGGTCGAAAAGTTCTTCTGGCCCTACTGGGGACAGCTAGGGATTGACCGCGATCGCTTTATTAACTTTGCCCGCCAGGAATTGCCTTGGGGCCCTCAATACAGCATGACAGTGCTGGCCCTGCGCCTCAGCGCCTATGCCAATGGCGTCAGCAAGTTGCATGGCGAAGTGAGCCGGGAGATGTGGCAGTTCCTTTGGCCGGAGACACCGGTGGCCCACACGCCGATTGGCCACATTACCAACGGTGTCCACACCAAAACATGGCTGGCTTCGGAACTGCGCACACTCTACAGCCACTATTTAGGCGATGACTGGCTGGAGACAGTCGATGATCCTGCCACATGGACTGCCGTCGAGGAGATACCCGCTGCCGAACTGTGGGCCGTGCACCAGCAGCGCAAGATCAAAATGGTGGAAGCTGTGCGTCAGCGGGTGCGTCGGCAATATCTGCGCTATGGGGAAGGGACGCGCCGCATCAACGAAGCAGACAACTTGCTCGACCCCAAGGCGCTGACGCTCGGCTTTGCGCGGCGCTTTGCCACCTATAAGCGGGCGACCTTGATCTTTCAGGATGAGGCGCGCCTGCTGCGTATTCTCAATGACCCGGAACGGCCAGTGCAGATTGTCTTTAGCGGCAAGGCGCACCCCGCCGATGAACCGGGCAAGGCGCTCATCCAACAGATCTATCAGATGAGCCAACGTCCCGAATTTATGGGCAAGATCGTCTTTGTGGAAAATTATGACATGAACGTGGCGCGCCACCTGATTGCCGGTGTCGATGTCTGGCTCAATAACCCGCGGCGTCCCCATGAGGCGAGCGGCACCAGCGGTCAAAAGGCCGCGCTCTGTGGTATTCCCAACTTTAGTGTGCTGGATGGCTGGTGGGTGGAAGGCTACAACGGTGACAATGGCTGGGCGATTGGCGAAGAACGCGAGTATAAAGATGAGGCCACCCAGGATGAGGCCGATGTCCTCAACCTCTACGCCACGCTGGAAGATGAGATCATTCCGCTCTTCTACACGCGCGACCCCAATGGTGTGCCGCTGGGCTGGGTGCGCAAGATGAAGAATGCCATGCGCACCTGTGCGCCCGCCTTTAGTATGCGCCGCATGGTCAAAGAGTACACAGTCAACTATTATCTGCCCGCCGCGGCCAACAGCAGTCGCTTTACCACCGACCACTTTGCGCTGGCGCGTGATATGGCCGGCTGGAAGAGCCATCTGCACCAGCAGTGGCAAGGGCTGCAGATCCACGCCGCCACCGAAGGCATGGGGCAGATCACAGTAGGGGACAAAGTGCGCGTCAAAGCTTATGTCCACCCCAATGGTGTGCCGGTCGAACAACTGGCGGTAGAGCTGGTATCCGGCGTGATCGACAGCCAGGGACGTTTGGTGATGCCGGATGTGACTGCGCTGCACCCCAATGGCCGCGAAAATGGCGCGCTGCTCTATACCGGTGAACTCAGCCCCACTGAGAGCGGCGTCATCACCTTGGGCGTCCGCGCCCGTCCCGTCCACGCTGGCCTAATCCACCCCCACGAAACCGGCGTCAGCCGCTGGGCGTAGGGGATAGTAAGTTGGTAGATAGGTAGATCGGTAGATAGGTAAATCGGTAAATCGGTAGGGCAAGATCCTTATGGGTAAGCAGTCCACCGTCCCGTAGGGACAAGATGAGTTTAGATAGGAAAGGCAAGAACCCCTTGCTTTTCTCATGATGTCTAAATTTAGCGGGAATTCTTGGGCGCCTACGGGACAAGCTCAAGTCGACCCCATATTTCCCAAAGGCAACGTCATATCTACTGATTCACTATCCTTACCTATGATTTACTTACCTACCGATTTACCTATCTACCTATCTACCTATCTACTTATTCACTTACAAAACCAAAGGAGACACCAATGACCCAAGCACCTTTGCGCGTGGCGATTGCCGGCTGTGGTAATATTGCCGGGCCCTATGCGCGCACCATGAAGAACTTTCCGCAGATTGAGTTGGTCGGCGCCACCGACATTATGCCGGAGCGGGCGCAGGCGTTGGTCGCCGAATATGGCGGGCGCGCCTATGCGACGTTGGACGAGTTGCTGGCCGACAAGTCCATTGACCTGGTCGTCAATCTGACTATTCACCATGCCCATCCCGCCGTGATCACCCAATGTCTCAACGCCGGCAAACATGTGCACAGCGAAAAGCCGCTGGCGCTTACCTATACCGACGCCAAGGCGTTGGTGGAGTTGGCCGCGGCCAAGGGATTGCGCTTGAGCTGTTCGCCGATTACCTACATGGGCGAAGCACAGCAGACGGTCTGGAAAGCGATCCGTGAGGGGCAGGCCGGCCCTATTCGTGTGGTCTACTGCGAGGTCAACTGGGGACGTATTGAGGCGTGGCACCCCAACCCAGAGCCCTTTTACGATGTGGGCGCGCTCTTTGACGTGGGTGTCTATCCCCTCACCTTGGTCACTACCATGATCGCGCCGGCGCGGCGCGTGACCGCCTATGGCAAGGTGCTCTACCCCGACCGGGTGACCAAAGAGGGACGTTCCTTCCACATTGATACGCCCGACTGGATCACCGCGGCGGTCGAGTTGGAAAACGGCACTGTGATACGGCTGACGACCAACTTTTATGTGGGGCACCACAGCAAACAAAAGGGGCTGGAGTTTCACGGCGACAAGGGCTCGATCTACATCAGCAGTTTCCAGGACTTTCACGCCGCCGTCGAATATGCTGACTTTGGCCAGCCCTATGCCCCTCTGTCCTATGTGCGCGAACCCTTCCAGGGCATTGAATGGGGTCGCGCCGTTGCCGACATTGCCGACGCCATCGCCGCCGGTGTGCCCCAACGGGGCAGCGGCGCCCAAGCCGCCCACGTCGTCGAAATCCTCTGCGCCATTACCCAATCGATTGACGAGGGGCGCCCTGTGGAAGTGCACTCCACCTTCACGCCCCCCACACCCATGGATTGGGCCTAGGGACAGTGGACAGTGACCAGTGGGTCAGTAAATCAGTAGGACGGGTCAAGGTTGTCTCACTGTCCACTGTCTACTGTCTACTGTCTACTGTCCACTGTCCACTGTCTACTGTCTACTGTCCACTGTCTACTGGCCACTGTCTACTGTCCACTGTCCCTACCCTCCACCCAAATTGGGCTGCTCCACGCCCATTGGTCGTTGAACTGGCGCACACGCACATAGTACCAGTCGCGGGCGCTGCTCTGAACGTGGTGGGTAAAGTGCAGGTGTGCCTGGTATTCGGCCTGGGGGATGGCGCGGTGGAAGTAGTAGCAGGGGGTGAGAAAGCCGCCCAGGTAGCCGGATTGGGGTCCGGCCAGCAGGCGGGGCAGGGTGGTCTGGAGCGGCTGGCCATTGACAACGCCTTCAATGGTGGTCTCCGCCCCACCGGTCAGGGTCAGGCAAAGGCCCTGAGTACTGGCCGTTGTGGTGGTAGGGTTGCCCCATGTACGGGTGGTAAAGCGGACACGGTCGCTGCCCACCCGCTGCCACGCGCTAAAGGCATACGCTTCCTCCTCGCTGGCCTGGGGCGCTACAATTTCATGGCCACGAAAGCGGGGCTCCACCGCCTGTAAAAGCCCGTTACGCACCCGCAACTCAACCTGCCAATCGACATTCGCGCCCCGTTCACCCCAACCCACTTCAAAGTGCACTTTGTAGGGACCCTCTTGTGTGGCTGGGGTGGCGGCCAACAATTCATGGTGACTGCGGCGCGCAATGACCCGATTGTTGTGCAATAGCTCCACATAGTCGATGGCGCTGCCTCCCTCGACCGCCACGGTCACGGTGCGTTCCGGCGTCGGCGGCAGCACTGCGCCCAGCGGCTGCTCATTCAGTGTAAAATGGAGGCGAATGTTATCGCCCGTCAACGCGTAGGTGCGCCGGGTGTGGAAAGCCTCCCAGAGAGCGGCTCGGGTCAGCGCCGGGGCCCACACTCCCAGCCGACCATGCCCATAGCTGCCCGGATGTGCGCTGTGGTGATCGGTCGAGCCTTTGACCCCCACAATGTGGCCCTGCGCCAGCCCATATTGATAGGTGCTCTCCCAATCGCGCGGCCCCATGGTGTGCAGATAAGGGCGCGGCGCCTCGGCACTTTCAGCCGCGCCATGCAGCGACATAATCTCCACCAACGGGCTAAACTCTGGCGTATAGGCGTGCCAGTTAATGCCACGATAGCCCTGGTGATAGCCAATGTGGTGGGGCAGCAGCATGGTAGCGACACCGCGTGCGCGCAGGCCGCGCATGATCTGGCGCATTTCCGCCAAGTCGCTCGCGCGTAAAATTTCGCCCACGCCATCGCGATAATAGACATTGTGGTCGCCTACGGCACAGTTGTGCCATTCATGGCCCAGAAAGCTGACAAAGCGCCCCGGTTCGTGGTTGGCGCGCACCACCTCCTGCACATGAGGCCATTGGCGGGCCGTCACCGCAAAGCCGTCGCGGTGATAGTTGGCCACCGCGGCCAGGCGCGCTTCCTCATCGGGCAGGTCCGGCCACCAAGCGTGGCAGGTGACACAGGCAAAGTCAAGTTGCAGCCGCGCATTGTGGTACGCGTCTTCAATAGAGCCATGACCATAGCCAACGGCGCAATGGTTGTGAATATCGCCAAAATAGAGGTTGTAGGAGTCAGTCATGAGTTTAGTTGGTAAGTTCGTTGCTGGATCCTTTTTCCGTTCAGCTGGATTTCGGGTAATGGAGTCAAAATAATCCCGGAATCTTCCAAAGATTCCGAGATTATTTTGACGGTCGTACATATCAACCACACAAGATCCCGTTAAGGCCCTTTTTCATCGCATCGCGGGCGCGCCGTGCCATGAGTCCTTTGTTGCTGGTGCACCTGCGCGGTGGTCAGCGATTATCTTATCATTTGTGGTGGGTATTGGTGAAATTGCCGGCATGGCAATGCGGACCCTGTCCCTTTGAGTCTGTGCTAAGAAATGAGATCACAGTGGCTGCACCGAATGGGTACCCAACTTCTCGCTATCAGTAACGGATTCGATGCGAGGGGAATGAGGTAGTTTGTTTTTGAGGATGACTTAAAGCAGTGCTATCGCATATGACCGGCGCCATTGACGGCCATGCCATCCGTAGATGGTATGCGATGGCTGAGGTGTAGGCTAGAAATTGATCAGCAACATGGTGGTGGCCACGGCTACCAGGAGTACGCTGCCGGCGGCAATCGAGAGCGAGAGCCAGAGGCGCCACGGGGCCGCGACCGGCGCCACCGCAATGGGTGCGGCAACGGATTTGGGCGTCTTTACGGCAGGCGCAGCCGGACGCGGCTTGGGTTCAGCCGCGAGCCACGGTGGCATTAGGTCTGCCCGGCGCGGCGCCTGCGGCGTAGCCACCGCTGTTGCCCTGCTGGTGCGTGACACCTGGCTGGAATTCGGGCTGCTCTTTCGTTGTGCCGCTGGTGGGGTGGTGGCCGCGGTCGACTCTGCAACAGGTTCAGCTATGGCCGGCGCCGCGGCTGGCCGCGCGGTGTCGGTTACCGTTAATGCGGCTTGCACCTGTTGTAACGCCGTCGTCAACTCTGCCGCGCTTTGGTAGCGTTGGTCAGGATCTTTGGCCAACGCGGTCAGGAGCAGTTCTTCGACAACAGCAGGCAAGGCCGGGTTGAGGGTGCGTGGCGCCGGCAGCGGTTCATTGGCCTGTTTCATCATCATGCGATAGGGGGTGTCAGCCACATAAGGCGGTTTGCCGGTCAGCATCTCATAGAGCACCACCCCCAGGCTGTAGATGTCGGTGCGCACATCACACCCTTCGCCGCGCACCGCCTCCGGGCTCATATAGGTGGGGGTGCCAATGAGGGCGCCGCTCATCGTCAGGCGTGGGTCGGCACAATCACAGAGCTGAGCCAGGCCAAAGTCAGTGAGGACCACCTGAGTGTGTTCGGCGTCGGTAAAGATAATATTGGTTGGCTTGATGTCGCGATGAATCATCTGTTGCGCATGGGCGTGGGCCAGAGCGTCGGCCAGTTGGATGCCAATGCGCAGCGCCTCGGCTACCGGCAGCGGCGAATTGCGCTTCAAGTAATCGCTCAGGGTCTCTTCGGCAATGTAATCCATCACCATGTAATAGTCATCCCCCTCCTGGTCAAAGTCGATGACGCGCACAATGTTGGGATGTTGCAAGCGGCCAATCGCGCGCGCCTCGCGCTGGAAGCGTGCGACAAAATCGGTCGAATCGACCAGATGGCAATGTAGCACCTTGATTGCCACGGTGCGCTCAACGCCAGGCTGAAAGGCTTTATAGACCTCGGCCATGCCGCCCCGCCCCAGCCGTTCCTGTAACTCATATTTACCCAGCTTGCGACCTGTTACCTTAGCCATTTCTCTACTCCCTTACACTTTTTATAGATTGCACTTATTTATGAATAATCGTGCGTTCGTTTTTACTGTTGTGGCGGGTGGTGAGGAGCGGGTGGCGGGTACACACCCGCCGCTCCTCACCACCCGCTCCTCGCCACTCTATGCCAACGCTGCCAGCGCTTGCCAGCGACCAGCTTGCAGATCCGCCAAATGAGGCGTGACATCGATCTGCCGCTTGACTGCGGCGGCCACCCCTGCAGCCTCCAGCGGATAGCCGAGCAAAATCGCGCCGACGATCTTGCCCTCCACAATAATCAGCTTGCGATAGCGATGGACTTCACTCTCTTCCAGCGCAATCACACACTCATCGGCGGCCTGTTGGTCAATGCGCCCAATCGAGGTGACATCAATACCCACCACCTTGAGCATCGTCACCGGCGGTGTCTCGGTGTAGGTGGCCAGAGCCGCCTCGGGCGCGGCCACCGCGTTGGCTGCGGCCACCTCGGCCTGACTCACTGCCACCGGCCAAAGACCGTAGGTTTTGCCCGCAAATTCGGCCACATCACCGGCGGCAAAGATGTACGGGTCGCTGGTGTGCATGTGGGCATCGACCACCACACCCCGGTTGAGCTGCAAGCCCATGCTTTCGGCCAGCGCCACCTCGGAACGAATGCCGGCCGCGACCAAGAAGATGTCACAAGGCACGGCGCGCCCATCCTTGAGAATTGCCTGTTGTAGCGTGGGTTCACTGTAATGGCCGTTCGGTTTACCATCGGCTTGCGCTGCTGAGCCCTGTACGGCCGCAGTCTCGGCTTCCATCATGACATGGATGCCCAACCCCTCCAGATATTCGTGCAGGAACTGTCCGGCCCGTTCATCTAACTGGCGGCGCAGCAGCGCATTCGAACGTTCGAGCACCGTTACCTCCAGGCCCAATTTGTGCAGGCCATAGGCTGCCTCTAGCCCCAACAGACCGCCGCCGGCAATGACCGCCTGGCGACAGCCTTGCGCTTGCACATAGGCGCGAATGGCCATGGCATCTTCGGCCGTGCGCAGGACAAAGGTGCCCGCCATGCCATAACCGGCAATGGGCGGCACATAGCTCTCGCTGCCGGTGGTCAAAATTAGTCGGTCATAGGTCAGGCTTTCGCCGGTGCCCAGCCTCACCTCGTGCGTTGCTGGGTCCACTGTGGTGACATGGGTGTTGAGCCACGAGGTAATATTAAAGTCGTCATACCACTTCTCCGGCAAGAGGTAGAGCCCCTGCATGGCCGAGCGCCCATAGATCAGGCGCGTAATACCCATGCGGTTATAGAGATGGTGGCGTTCCCGGCCGATCAGGTGGATTTCACAGGTGGGATGGCGGCGCCGCACATGGTCGGCCGCGGTGACCCCAGCGATACCATTGCCGACAATCACGACGCGCTTGACACTCTTATCATATTTGAAACCGGCCACAACACTGCTCATATAGACTTCTGGCCGTTCCGGCGCAAGCGCGATCTTCACATCGCCGCGTACACGGGCCATGCAGGCCATGCGTGTGCTGGGCGCCAGCCCCAGGCGCTCCAGCGTGGTCCGCTCTTCGTCGCTCATTTTGGAGAGATTTTCCATCCCCTCCATGACACAGATGGGGTCGGCGCCACATAAACCCATGCGGCAACCCACTTCAATGGGCAGTTGGTTGCTTTCGATGACATCCAACAGTGTGCGGTTCATGGCTGCCGCAAGGCAGGTTCCTTCCGGCGCAATGGTGACAGTGGGTTGGCTGGCCACGGGCTGCGCTGGCGCGTCGGCGGTGACGCCGGCAGCCACACCTGTCTTCGTGGTGGGGGCGCCGACAAATATCGATTGCGGAGCAAGGACCAACTCAATGTACTCCGCCTCTTTTTGATAGGTGCGGTAGATCCAGAAGAGGGTCAGCGCCAGCACCAACGTGCGCAGCCCCCAGACAAAGACGAGTGGCGCTGGTGTACTGATGAGCGCACCCAGTGTCGGTGCGTTGAACCAGTAATAGAGATTGAGGGCGGCCGCGCCATAGAGCACCGTAATCTTGTTACTTGTCACCTTGGCCAGCGAATCAATGAGGAAGAAGCTGCCCAGGCTGACGAGACAGTAGAGCGCAAAGACACCATACATAGCCGCGATTGTAATGGCTGGGGGTTCGGGCATGGTATAAAAGGCCAAAATAAAGCCGGGAAAGAGACCAACAAAGAACTTGCGATAGGCAGCAAAGTGATGATCTTCGTCATAGAGGTCGGCCAGGTAGGCGTTCTTTGGATTTAAGTCATAACAGTTTTTGGTGCAGCCGATGCAGGGCTGGCAATGGGTGTTGGTGACGTTGACGAAGGGCGTCTGGCCATAGATGCGCTGGATCGGCAGCAAGGGACAGATGCTGCTGCACCAGCCGCTCTTGCCTTTAAAGAAATTGCCTGTCACAAAGGCCGCACTGAGCGCCAGCAGGATCAGGATGGCCAACGCCGGCCCGTTGTGGTTGAAGAGCCACTTCCGACTGGTGACCAAGAGCAGGAAGAGACTAATCGCAACAATATAGCCATAGTCCTGCAGCCACTTGGGCAGGGTCAAGCCCTGGGTAAAGTGGAAGAGGCGCGGTGTCTGGTTCAGGGCAGCCATAGGGCAAATGTTGCGCCAGAGGCCGGGAGCAATAAAGAAGAGCAACGGCACCATCGGAATAAAAGCACGCCAGAAGAGAAAGAGCCCCATCTCTGGCCGCACCCAGAGCACAACGCTCATGCCCAGTGCAATCCCCACGCTGGAGACGCGCAGCACATACCAAAGCGGCATGGGTAATTCCCAGTGGCGCAGGCGGGCCAGGAAGCGCCGCCATCTCTTGCTGGTGTGTGCCCGACGTGACGGCCAGGCTGACATGGGGGCGCGGTTGCCGCCCACTAGAACCGGACGGAGCAGCAGCCCCAGCAGGATGATAGAGCCAAGCGCCGTCAAGGGCAACGCGCCGGGTGCATTATGGGCCATCGTGCTCAAGCCTGTAACGAGCAGTGCAACTTGCAGGAAACTTAAGTGATTGGTCGGACTTGCATTGGCGGGCGCAGGCGTGGTAGGCTTCGTGATCGATGGGCGCCTAATGGTGACGGCGGACGCCGCTCCGGCTGGATTGGCCAGCGCAACGGCAATACCTCCGCTGTCGGTCAAGTCGTCCAGGCTGTTTGCGCCGGCGTCAGTGTCCAGCATATCCTCTTCATCTGCAGGGCCAACGTGTGTGATGGCCGCTGATTGCCGACTCTCAGTTGGTGCTTGGCCTGTATGTTGGGACGCGCGCGCAATGGTGGGCTCCGGTGTGGCCGTTGGCATGGACGTAGCCGTTGGCACCGGGGTGGCTGTCGGCAGTGATGTGGCCGTTGGCAGTGGCGTGGGCGGCACACTGGTGGGGTTGATGCTAGCGGATGCTTCGTCTGGTTCACCCACATGGCCGGGCAGCGCCGGCAGCACCCGTAACTCGGTCACTGCAATCGCCGCACCGAGGTGCGGTGCGCCACTAAAGACAATCTTTACCATGTAGCGACCTGCGTCCAATTCAGACGGGAGATGATAGGCTGCCAGCCCGTCACTGTCCGTGCGCAAACGTTCGCTAAAGGCAGGGCTGGCAACGATGGCAACTTCAGCCGCGGGTATGGGTTCGCCATGGGCTGTCGTCAGGCGCGCCAGCAAGTAGACATCCTCGCCGTGATGCATTGTAAGGTGTGACGCGACGGCCAACACACTCTTCTGTCCTCTGGGTCGATCCTCTGATCTGTGCTGCGGCTGGCGCATGGCCATTGTGCCGGGCGCTAGCAACAGCAACAGCAGTGTGAACAAAACAATTTTGATTTTGGCTTGTAAATACATACTTTCCCTCAAATTCCTGAGATGCAAATCGCGGTTTTGGTGTCTTCAGGGTGATGGTGACAATGACGATTCTTTGCAACCTTACATTCACTTTCGTAACAAAGGAGCTAGCGCACTGTTGATAAAATACAGGGAAAGTTGACATTTTTCACACTGTACATATACTGCACGTGTACGCATACGCCACGTAAAACGTGCACTCCCCTGGACCGATGGCCAAAACTACTCAAGAAAGCTTACGTCCATGTCCGAATCGCCTGACAATAAGCATACAGTGATCTTTTATAAGCTTTTGCTCTATCGACACTGGTTAAAGCTAGTGGGATTTTTGCTGTGGAGTCTGTTGATCGGCGCTTATGCCTATTACCTGTGGACGAATCATCTCACCGCCCACGAGGCACTGATGCAGTTGGTTGATCTGCTAAATTCGCCCTGGGGGCCGCTGCTTTATATTTTTGTCTATATCTGTAGCCCCCTTTTCTTTTTTTCGGCTGCGGTGCTGGCGATTCTGGGTGGCGCTGTTTTTGGCGCCGGCTCGGTGGAAAATCTGATTGTGGCCATTCTCTATACCATCATCGGCAGTTTGGGCGCGGCACAGACAGCCTATGCGCTGGGGCGGTGGTTTGGCGCCGGCCTTCTTCCCACTGATGATGGGCTGGTGCATCGCTACACAGAGCGCATGCGTCAACAGAGCTTCATGACCATTCTGTTGATGCATATCCTCTTTTTACCCTACGAACTGGTGAATTATTTGGCCGGTATTCTGCGTATTGATCGCCGTGCCTTCTTGTTGGCGACATTTCTGGGCTCTCTGCCCGGTTTCTTTACCTTTGTGCCCTTTGGCGCCTCGCTCGATCTAAAGAGTCTGATGTTGGGAGAAGGGCCTCACTTTTCGGTGGGGTCACTGCTCTTTGGCTTGCTGGTCTTAGTCGCTAGCCTGTTGATCGCCCGCTACCTGCGGCAGCGTGAGCAGAAATCAGCATTGCCATAAGATACGTTCAATTGGATAGCGCCGGCGATTCAACGCTGGTTGAAACCACTACCTGCTATACCAAGCCCGCTAAGGCAGCTCCAAGGAATAAAATCACTCCGTAGGCGCCTAGAAGCAGGTGTCCTTTGGACGCGGCCCTTGTGGTCGCCCCTGGGGCACTGGCAAGCGGATGCCCCTACGGAGGGGATTCAAAATCTTGGATCGGCCTAATGAAGAGCAAGAAAATAGCCGGATAAATCGTAGGCGCGGTTTCCATACCGCACGATCTTGGGGATGTGCTCTTTGTGCTACGCACCCATTGTCATTGGGGTAGTAGAGTGGTACACTGAGACCATTACCGCATCCTATGTTATACTTTGCTCTGAATGAAAACTGGAGTTTGTCTCTTGACTAATTTCCCTCCATATAACTCCGGTTTTCATCACAACCGTATAACAAGACCTACCCACAGAGGAGCAGAAATCATGACCGTCACTTTTGGTTGGCATCTTCATTCTTTCCCCGTCGATGGCAGCAGCGCCACCGCGTTTCAGCAACAGCTTACCGACACCCTGGACTTTGTCCAGCACCACTTCGATTCTGTGTGGGTGGATGACCACTTCTGGCCGTGGGCTAAGTTTCAAGCCAATGACACCCCCTATGTCGAGTGCCTGACTACGATAGCCTATCTGGCCGCACGTTATCCCACCTTGAAATTTGGCAGCAGTGTGCTCTGTCAGTCCTACCGCACGCCGGGCCTATTGGCCAAAATGGTGGCGAATTTGCAATGGCTAACCGGGGGACGCTTTCTCTTTGGCATTGGCGCCGGGTGGATGGAAGAGGAGTATCACGCCTTCAACTATGAATTTCCCAGGCCGGCAGTGCGGATTGCCCAACTCGAAGAGGTAATTCAGATCTGTCAGAAGCTGTGGACAGAAAACCAAGTGAGCTTTACGGGTAAGCACTATCAGATCCAAGACGCCTACTGCGAACCCAAGCCGAATCCACTGCCCCCGTTGCTTATTGGCGGTGGCGGTGAGCAGTTGACCTTGCGAGTGGTAGCCAAATATGCAGATATGTGGAACATTCCCGGCGGCAGCCTGGAAAATTATGCGCGTAAGTTGGAGATCTTGCGCCAGCACTGTGAAGCCGTTGGCCGCAACTACGCAGACATTCGCAAAACTTGGTCAGCTGAATCGGTGGCATTGGCCACCACTGAAGCTGAAGCACAGGCCATTGCGGCCGCTTCACCCTATGCCAACAACCCGATTGTCGGCACACCGGCGCAAGTCGCCGCACAACTGCAAGCCTTTGTTGATTTGGGGGTTGACTATTTGATTGTCCGTCTCATTGACTTTCCCAAGCGCGACGGGATTGAGCTTTTTGTGCGGGAAGTGATGCCGCTACTTAATCGTCAGTAGTACACTGTCAGGGAAATTGGCTGGAGTAGAGGTGGTCACTCAGGTCTTCCTGGAAGGGGGTGGCGAATGGAAAAACAGGAGGTGTATGGCACCCCCTTCCAGGAAGACGCACGCCGGCGCACCCGCATTGGCTAATCTAGCAAAACTTAGTACACACTGCACTAACCGAAAAATACACCAGAGCAGCGCCGGCACAGCGGCAACCTCGCGCGTAGTTTGCACAGACGTCACATCATCGCTATACTAACTAACATCATCGCTCATATGGACAAAGAGGTGAAATCGTTGCAACTACCAGTGAAGAATGGAACGATTTCACCCGGAGACCTATATGAGCCGACGTCATAGATGGCCAGCACTCTCCGTCCACTGACACCGCTGCTCTAGAGTAGGTCATTCCCACTAGAAGTCCACCATTCGTAACAAGAAGGGAAACTCAATGCCCCGCATAAAACATCTATGCATGGTCGGTTGCTTTGTAATCATGGGTTCTGCCGTGCTCTTTAGTACAGTGGCTGCGCTAGCTCAGAGTTGGGTCTACATCGATGGTGTAATCCGTTTCACAGACCGCTCTTTATGCTGGTATACCAGTCCTTTTTTTGATAAGCTTGTCTACCCCCATGTCGAAGAGATCGACACGAACGGTGCGGTGGTTGATCCAAACTATCCGATTGGCGGCAATCATCTTGGCCTCTACGAGCTCTACTCGTCGGAGCTTGTGCCGGGACATACACTACGCATCACCTGCGAAAGCCTGATCGTGGAGCATGTGGTGACCGCAGCGGATATTAGCAATGGCCATCTCGACATTGTGCTGCCCAATCATAAACCGGTGGTGACAGAGTTCACCGCCCGCTTCAATGGCGAGGTGGTCCAGGGCGCACCGGGTGGTTCCACCGTTTCCGTCACGGTTGTGGCCCATGATCCCGACGGCGATCCGTTGCATTACACCTGGGGCGCTTCCGATGGCACGACAACCAGTCTTGATACGACAGAGGCGCTCTGGATCCTCCCCAACAGTCGCGGTTTACACTTTTTGTATGTGTTGGTGGCCGACGGCAAGGGCGGCTACGAGGAGAAGCAGCTTGCGCTCTCCACCGATGGGAATAACGTAGAGATGGCAGCGGTGAATGCCGCCGTCGGAAGTGAGCGCGGAGACGGCAGTGCGCTCTCCTTAAGTTTCTTACCGTTCGTTCAAATGCCATCGGCCCAGGTCATAACGGATCCGCCAACAGCGACACCGATAGCTTCGTCAACACCAACTGTCACGCCGACCGCAACCAATGCTTATGCGACATTGACGGCTGAGGCGACGGCGACGCCAACGGCAACAGCTACACCCACGACGTCACCAACCGCAACGGCCACGTCGTCACCGTCACCGACCGCAACCGCCACGCCCACCGCCCTACCCACCGCCACACCAACCGTCACCAATACACCGACAGCCACCCCCCTCAAACCATCGGATCATGTTCCATCCGGTAATCATTTTCTTACTTTCTCGGCCCTTACTCACTTTAGTTTGGCCCCAGCCGATGATCTGGGTGGCCCGCTGGATAATCGCAAGAGCGCCTGTCGCTACTATCAGGATATTGGTGTGGTGGAAGGCTGCACAGCCACCGGCGACCCCACCGGCGCGCAGTTGACCTTTGCAGAGTGGAAGGCGTATTGGGGCTTCGGCGCATCGTCAAACGAGGCGTCAGCCATCTATGCCAATAAGGCTGACTTGAATCTACAACGGGACATGCACACCCTGCGCAAGCCGGGCAGCACCGATGTGGCCTCCTATGTCTGCAACTCGCCGAACCCACCCGACGACGTGACCCTCGCCAACGCGCGGCTAGGCAATAATGTGGTCGCCTGTGTCGCCTTCGAGTTTACTACGGTCAATAATCCCCAGACCAACCAGCCCTATAACAACGGTAAACCCTTTACAACTTTTATCACTTTTGGCCCCACAGGCAATCTATTGTTGTCGGTGAACCTTGACGGCCGCGGGGAAAAGTTCATCCCCGGCGCTTGTGTTGCCTGTCATGGCGGCAGCTACTATGAGGGGCAATATGGCATTGGTCTCGCCAACCCCACCACGCCCAATTTGGAAGCGAAATTTATTCCCTATGACCTGGATAACTACCAATTTTCGACGCTGGCCGGTTTTCGTCGTGAAGACCAAGAGGCCAATCTGCGTGCACTCAACGCCTTTGTCTTGGATACGGATCCCTATACGCCGACGATTGAATTGATCAATGGCTGGTATCCCACCTCCACCAGCCCGCACAACGGTCACTATGTGCCGCCGGGTTGGGTTGGCCATGAGGATCTCTATAACGCCGTGGTCAAGCCCTCCTGTCGCATGTGTCATGTCGCCCTTGACCCAACCGATATCCCTTTCAACACCTATGCCAACTTTGCCGGCGTGACCTATTACATCGGCGGGCGCGTCTGTGGCTCCGAGTCGATCCGACGCTACTGGTATTCCATGCCCAATGCCAAGGAGACCTTCGACCGCTTCTGGCAGAGCAGCGGTAGCGGGCCGAACAAGGATCAGCCGGCCAAGCTCCTGGAATTCCTCATCGCCGAGAAGGCAGAGGATGCCAATGGAGATCTGATTACCAAATGCGAGTTGCCGTCGTGGCTGCCATGAAAGTTGGGTCAAATTGGATTGCTAAATCCGCGCGTTCTTTTCGTTCCTGCGCCATTGCCGCGACATACTAGCGTCGCCAACGTAGATCAATAGCATAAGTATGGATAACAGGACTTACGCAAAACAGTTGCATTTGCGTAGACTGAGCTGGTCGACGCTGGCTTCGGCAAGCTCGGCCGGCGTCAGTCTTATATATTTGTGCATTTTCTGAAAAGGATGAAAAATCATGAAAATAGTCAAGCCCTACCGTATTTTGCTCGGCTTGGCCCTGCTCCTAATCACAACGCTAGTGCTGACCGCCTGCCCCACGGAACGGCTCAGCCCTTCCTTTACCCGCTCCGGCGTCATGCGCGACACGATCTTCTCCGTCGAGGAACGGGGCCTGGGCGCGGTCATGGTCTGGGTAACCCACAGTGATAAAGAAGGCTACTGCTTTACCAATAGCGAACAGGCCGCAACCGCGCGCAGCCTCGTTCGTGAGCATGCTGGCGAAGTACTGATCGAATACCGCGCCGCCGGCGTCCTCGATTCCCTGAACCCCTGCGCACGCACAGAGAACGACCCCCAGTACGTTGTCTATTTGGGAGAATCGATCAAGGCTGTACCCAGCCGGTAGTACAGTGGGACAGTGGACAGTGGGACAGTGGGGCAGTCACTGTCCTACTGTCCAAGCAGTGGGTGATTTATGCCGGGATCTTTTGCTGATCTCAAGAGATCTACGACCGCTGGAGCGGCAAGTATGAGTGCTCACATCTATAAGCGTAAGGAGCCATTTGATGCGTATTGCCATCCTCTCCGATATTCATGGTAACGGCATTGCGTTGGAGGCTGTGCTGGCTGACTGCCGTAGCCAAGGCTCGATCGATGCTTACTGGCTGCTCGGGGATTTGGTCGCGATGGGGCCAGACCCAGTCGGCGTGGCCCAACGCCTGCGCGCTTTGCCCAATCAGCAGGCTATCCGCGGCAACACGGATCGCTGGCTTACTGATGTCCACAACGAATTTCCGCTTACACCGGAGGAAATTAGCCAGGGCGCTCAAAACAATGAATCTGCACCGCTGGAGTTAGCTTATTCAATGGTCTGGACCCAAGGTGCACTCACGGCAAGCGGCGATCTTGCGTGGGTTGCCGCTCTACCCTTGGACTATCGCACTGTGTTGCCGGATGGGACGCGCGTGCTCTGCGTCCATGCATCCCCTGGTCAAGACGATGGCGAGGGCATTCGCCCAGTGATGAGTGATGCCCAGGTAGCCGCCGCGCTTGCCGGGGCCGAAGCGGATCTGATCTTTGTCGGCCACACCCATTGGGCGCTGGATCGGACGGTGAAGGGCGTGCGCGTGGTGAATTTGGGGAGCGTCAGTTTACAGGTGCTCCCCGATTTACGCGCCAGCTATGTACTTTTGGATGCGGATGAAAGAGGCCATCAGGTGCAGGTGCGGAAGGTTGACTATGATCATGAAGAGGTGGTGGCCCAACTACAGACGCAACGCCATCCGGCCTACGCCACCATTAGCGCCTTTTTACAAGGTCAGCGCAGGCCCTTTTGGGAGCAGTGAGTAGGATTACGCGCTAGGAGGCAACCAGTCAACGCTTTCATACAATTCACTGAGCGGTAGTTGCCATGCTAATACCTCCACGCTAAGCTGTGCATCAAGACCCTCGATCTCCGTCAAGAGCCAGCCGCGGTCAGTCTTTTGGTGATATTCAATGTGGGGACGATCCTGATGGATCAACAAGTAGTGCATAAACGCGGGAATGTCGCGATAGAGCGCAAATTTATCACCCCGGTCGTAGGACTGTGTAGAATCGGAGAGCACCTCGACAATTAGTAACGGGTTGGTAACAATATCTTTGCGTTCGGCCATAAATTCGACCTTGCCGCAGACCAACATTGCATCTGGGTAGGTGAAGAGGCCATTCGGCTTTACCATGATCTTCATATTACTGCCATAGGCCGTACATTTTTTGCGCCGCGCATGTTGGTGTAAGGCAGCAATAATATTTACATTGATCACCTCATGATTGTGTATCCCCCCCGCCATCAAAAAAATTTCACCATCAAAATATTCATGACGTTCGGTAGAGATTTCCTCCTGTTGAAGATACTCTTTCGGGCTAATCCAACGCGATCGCATCTTTGCAGCAAACATGATTGCTTCCCATCTGACAGTCAAGCTTTCAAAACCTATACGAGCAGTCGTTACTGTGCAATTCTTGCCCAAACGAATGTTCTAATACAGTATCGCGCACCCTGACTTTGGTGTCAAGTAAAAATTTCGCGAATTGGCAATCATTCAGTTTATGCAATTCTATGCCTACCCCTTGACTGCGCCGGCCGTTAGACCAATGACAATATGGCGTTCGGCCAAAAAGAAGAAGAGGATCGTGGGAATGAGGGTCAGGCTGAGTCATCACCTAGACCAGGTCAAAGCGCTGGATCGAGTCCAACACCGCCAGATAGATAATGTTGTTTTTTCACGAGCAAAAAGGGATTTGTAACGTTATCGGTAATGTTATCGGTAACGTTACCAAAACTATAGTGAATCTAAAAAAGTTTGTCAAATGCGCAAAAGAGCGGGATGTAGTACAATACTTGAACAGCCGGCTTAGAATTAGATAAGGACTCTTTTCGCCTATGCACCTACGTGAACAGATGAAAGCAGATCTACGACAAGCAATGAAGGCGCGCCAAAGCGCCACCGTCACCACCCTGCGCTCGGTCCTGGCCGCCATTGACAATGCCGAAGCGATACCCGTAACCGAACCCACGCTGCCGGTTGAGCCAGTTCTGGGCAAGCGCCATGAGGCGCCGCGCAAGGTGCTATCGGCAGACGATATTCGGCAGATCATGGCACAGGAAATGCATGAACGCTTGGCCGCCGGCGCCGAGTATGCGCGCCTGGGGCAAACGGAGGAAGCCGCGCGCTTGCAGACGGCCGCCGCGCTGATCGCCGGCTATCTGCAAACCTAAGCTGCTGCGTTCCATTCTCTGCCTTGCACCACCGTTTCAACAATGGTGGTCAGCGGTGCCATGACGACTTGTCCATCTATAATTTGTGGCGGCACAAGTTCACAGCCCCAGCTTTGCAGAAGTGCCTGCGAAGCGGCGCGCTGTGGGTGCGCCCAGAGGCCCCGGTTCATGGCCGGCGCAATGATGACACGGCAGCCGGCGCCCAGCCCATCGGCGATCATGGCGGTGGCCAGGTTGTCGGCCAGCCCCAGCGCAATCTTATTAAAGGTGTTGAAGGTGCAGGGCGCAACGAGCAGCGTCCCAAAAGGATAGCGCTCGAGCGGTGTCTGCCGATAGGCGTGGATCCAGTGATTGCCGGGCACGTCCAGCAAAGGCGCCGGCGCCGTCACCTGGGCCACATTGGGGGTGAGGACCGAGTAGACCGTGTAACCTGTGGCCACCAAGGCGCGCAGCAGGTCTGGTGTCTGCACACAGACGCCGGCGCCAGTTACAAATAAGAACAAAGCGGAATCATCTCCCATCATAGCATCTCCCATCGTAGGCGCATCTCCTTGGTGTAACTATATGTTGTTGCGGGTGACGAGTTGCGGGTGGCGTGTCGCGAACCTGCCACCCGCAACTCGCCACCCGCAACCTTGCGCTGTTTCGATCTACTAACACGCGTAGCCCCCAAAATCATTTTCACACGATTGAGGTTCTATGTCCACCATTACCAAACAGATTGACGAACTTTTCCGCCCGTGGGACAGCCTCACTTCGCCCGGCTGTGCATTGGGCATTGTCCACAAGGGGACGTTGGCCTATGCACGGGGCTATGGCATGGCCAACCTGGAATTGGCCGTGCCGATTACGCCGACCTCGGTCTTCTACCTGGCTTCCATGTCCAAACAATTTATGGCCACCGCGATTGCGCTGTTGGCGGAAGCCGGTCAGCTCGCCTTGCACGACGACATCCGCACCTATGTGCCGGAAGTGCCGGATTACGGCGTGCGGATCACGCTGGAACACCTGATCCGCCACACGAGCGGCCTGCGCGATTATCTGGAGTTGGGCTTTCTGGCCGGCAAACGGATCGAAGATGTGTGGAGCGAGGCGGACTTTCTGCAGAGCGTCGCCCGGCAGCGGGCGCTCAACTTTGCGCCGGGAACGCGCCATCTCTACAGCAACACCGGCTATGTGCTGCTCTCGCTCGTCGTCAAGCGGGTGACGGGCCAGTCGTTGGGTGCCTTTGCCCAAGAGCAGATCTTTGCGCCGCTGGGCATGACGCAGAGTGTTTTTAAAGAGCACCACCAGCAACTGATCCCGCAGCGCGCCAGCGGTTATTCAGCCGCTCCCGCCGGGGCTGGCTTTAGCAATGAGTATCACAATCTGCAGGTCGCGGGGGATGGCGGTCTCTATTCCTCGGTGGCGGATCTGGCGCGCTGGGATGCCAACTTCTATGCGAATCGTCTGGGCCAGGGTGGGCCGACGTTGATCGAGTTGCTGCATACCACCGCGCCCCTAGCCGACGGCACGCCCCAGAGTTACGCCTTTGGGCTGGGCCATGACAGCTATCGCGGTCTGCCCATCGTCAAACATGGCGGCGGCCTCAACGGCGCCCGCACGCAGATGATCCGTTTTGGCGCCCAGCGCTGCACCATCATCTGCCTGGCCAATCTCAGCAGCTTCGAGCCCGAGACCATGATCCGGCAAGTGGCCGATCTCTATCTGGCCGACCAGTTGGGCGCCGCGGCTACCCCCGCTCAGGCGGCGCCTGCCCCTGCGGCAAGAGAGCCAATCCCACTGGACGCCGCCGCGCTGCACGCCTATACCGGCGCCTACCACAGCCCGGAACTCGATGTCACCTATCAACTCGCGGTGGCGGATAGCCAACTGACCCTCGCCTACCGCGGCCAGGCGGCCATTCCCCTACAAGCCACCGCTGTGGATCAATTCCAGGATGCAGGGGATCGCACGCTGCACTTTACCCGCACCGCTGACGACGAGGTCAACGGCTTTGCGCTATCGAATGGTCGCGTCTGGGATGTACGGTTTGCACGCATACAGGGGTAAGGAGACCGGCACTTGCCAAGTGCCGGTCTCCCTTTAACAAACGTGTATAGGACAAACACAACAACAGATTTAGGCAGCAACGGATTTGGATCGGTTTAACTGGCTTCGCGCTCTATCGACAAACTGCTGGCAAAGAGGAATCGCGGCTGAAAAGAGTGCTTTATCCTTCACGGGACAAATCCGTTACTTCCGCCATCCGTTGTTGTGCTGCGCCCCAAACCCCAAAGCCACGACGGAGCAGAGCTTTACGGCTATCATCAAAAAGTCACCGGCTGGGATCGTCACCCAATCAAAGTCAATGGGCGGGGCTTCAGCAGGTTCAGGCTGTGGGGTGGAGCGTGACGAGTAGCGGACTTCGGCAGGCTCAGTGAGCGCGGCGGCTGAGCTTGTCGAAGCCGCCCCACCCCGGTAGAACGCGGCGACGGCTTGCAAGGCTTGATTAGCGCCATACTCCTTCAACGCCACGGCCAGTAGTGCGCTAATCTGGTTGCTCTTCGCGGCTTCCACCAGAATGGCGTGCCAGGTGTTGATGGCCTGGCCGCTAAAGGTGATGTGGGCGGCACTCAAGCCGGCATCGGCCACGACGCGCCGGGCGTCGGCCTCGGTCGGGTAGAGTTGGGCCAGGAGGTCGCGCACCAGCGTCAGCAGGGTGGGTTGACCGGTGGACGCAGCGGCTTCGACAAGCTCAGCCGGCGCAGGTTCTGTAGTCGGCGTGGGTTCAGGGCAAGGGGCTTCGACAAGCTCAGCCACCCCGACAGCCTCAGCCGCCCTGTCCGTCTCTATCACGTCAAACAAGCACCCATCAGGGGCGCGCAGATAGAGCACCGGTGTGCCCCATTCCAGGGAAAAGCGGTTGCGCAGGGTCATGGCGTTGCGGGCGTCGGCCACGGCGGTGTCCACGGGCAGGTTGTCGGCCAGCGCTTCGTAGAAGGTGCGGGCAAATTGGATGGCGCCCTCATCGGTAATTTCATAGTGTATGGCCAGCACCGCGGGGATGCCGCTGCCCACCAGCGCGGCCGCGGTGCTGGAAAAGAGATCATGGCGCCCGCTGCGCGCCCCTTCACAGGCGTTGAGCAGCACCAGACGCAGGGCATGGCGTTGGCGCGCCAGCAGCCGGGCCAACTGGGTGGCATAGAGAGGCGCCGCCTGCTGCTGCTCATCGGCTAGCAGGATCATCCCCTCATCGCGCAACATGTCAAAGCTGCCATGACCGATAAAGTGGAAGATATGCCAGGGGCCGTGACGTATGGCTCGCTGCAGCTCCGCGGCACTTTGGCCGGGCAACCAATGGAGTTCGACCAACCCTTGCGCCTGCAGCTCGGCCACGGCCCGTTCTATGCGCCTCTTTTCCTGGGCTACATCCAGGCGGGTCAAGTCGGCGGTGTCGACACAGAGGCCGAGGATGCACAGCGGCGGTGTCACCGGCAGCGGCTGGACGGTCAGCGGCAATGCGGGGTAGCGCACCAGCGGCGTGTTGGCGTCGAGACAGAGGTAGTCGCGCCGGCTCGGATCATAGAGAAATTCCCAGGGCAACGCAGCCAGTTCGGGCGCGCCAATGCTCAGCTTGATACGCACACCGGTCGGTTCCGGCTGGCCGGCGGCCAGTTGTTGGCAGGCGCGGAAGCGGCTGAGCAGCTCATCGCGCAGCAGGAAGCCAAAGAGCGCCTGGCCAAAGTGTTGCACCGCCTCCTCTTCGGGCGTGGGCGTGCGCCGTCGGCGTCCGGCGGAACGCAGGATAGCATTCTCCAGCTTGAGCAGTTGGGTTTCGAGCGCGGCGGCTGTCAAGGGAAAGGGCGCGGTGGTGCGCGCCTCGCCCGCTGGGGAACGGACGGTAATGGTGTAGTGCTCGCTTGCGTGCGTCTGCACGTCGATGGCAAAATCGAGATACTTCATGGGGGGGGCGCCCTGTTGGTAAGTAAAATGAACGTTGACGTTATCTTACCACCGAACGGGCGATCCTTCAACTACGTGGCGAATGGGGATGGATTTCGGTTTTTGGGGTAACCTTTTGTCGGGTTAAAACCCGCCGCTAACAACGAGAAGCCGCGCCCAAAAGGCACCCGGCGGCTGGGAATGCATAATCATAGCGAATAAAGCCTCTGTAGTGCGCCACCTTGTCATAGAGGGTGCGCGCCGTGGCGTTGTCTTGGTGGGTTAGCCAATAGAGGCGCGGCGCGCCGTGCGCCTGCGCAGCCTGAGCGACCTGTTCGATGAGCGCCCGCCCGACCCCTTGGCCACGCACCGCCGCGTCGACAAAGAGATCTTGCAGATAGCACGCATCCGCCGACCAGGCGCTGGTGTGAAACATGTAATGAGCAATGCCGACCAAATGACCCTCGAGGTGGGCGCCCAGGCCATACACGCCACTGCCACGCAACAGCCGTTCCCAGGTCGCATCATAGTCGGCATCAGTGAGCACTGTCGCATAAAACGTTTTGTAGCCACGCGCCAAGACATCCCAACGCGCACGGTCCGCTTGCGCTAGCGGCGTTACGGTAATCATCGATCGTTTCCTTTCGTTTTGCGGTGAGGTGGTTGCCCAGGTCTTCCTGGAAGGGGGAAACGGACGAAGGGGTGACTGGCGTGGTCGCGCCCCCTTCCAGGAAGACTCTCGCTACCTTCCCCTGCTCTCTCATCAAGCAAACTACCAGGTGTACTTAGGCGCCGATATAGCTGTTCCACTCTGCGCTTGTCAGCACGTGGTCCAGATAGCCAAAGGTCCCTGTCTCCTGCACCTCACGCGCCGCGGCCAGAACACTACTCATGGCCGCGCGATAGAGGGAGCCAGCTAAGCTAATGCGCTTGACACCGGCGGCGGCCAACTCGGCCACGGTAAAGGATTTGCCTCTGATGCCGACCATAAAGTTGACCGGCTTGGGCACCGCGCCACAGACCGCGGCTACGGCCGCCAAATCGGGCAGCCCCGGTGCAAACAGGACATCGGCGCCGGCCGCGGCAAAGGCTTGCAAGCGCCGGATGGTGTCATCAAGGTCGGGGTTGCCGCGAATAAAGTTCTCGGCGCGGGCTGTCAGTGTAAAGGGAAAGGGCAGCGCGCGTGCGGCTTCCACCGCGGCCGCTACCCGTTCGGTGGCATAGCCCATGTCATACAAGGGTTGCGCCTGGTTGCCGGTGGCATCCTCAATCGAACAGCCGACCAGACCGGTCGCAGCCGCCAGGTGCACGGTCTCGGCGACGATTGCCGGGGCATCGCCAAAGCCCTTTTCCAGATCAGCCGAAATGGGCAAGTCAGTCGCCTGCACCATGCTACGCGCCTGGCTTAACGCCTCAGCCCGGGTCACCTGACCATCGCGGCGCCCTAAAATGCCGGCAGACGCGCCGCTTGAGGTCGCTAGCGCCGGGAAACCAAGCCCGGCCAGCAGACGTGCGGAGCCGGCATCCCACACATTGGCGATGACAAAGGCGCCTGGCCCCTGATGTAATGCCTGAAAACGGTTTGCTTTCTCACTTTGGGTTGCAGATGTAGTCATAGTTTTTCTCGTTGTTCCGCTGTTGTAGCTGTTTGCACGCTGACTGCGCTTACGCATCCGATTTTTTACCCTAACCTGGACAAGCCAGAACCAAACTTTTCCACCGCAAAGAACGCGCAGATCGCGCAGATTGCTAGTTGCTCTTTGCGCTCTTTGCGCTCTTTGCGGTAGAAATTCTTGTTTTTGTTGGCACTGTGCGCCCGTAATACGAACAAGCTTTTGGCTCGTTAGAGACTAAAACTATAAAGGAGAAATGGCTCTGTGACAAGGGCCATTTTCCATGAACCAGCAGGGCCACTCTGCATTTCACTTGGAAGACAAAGGTGCACAGTGGGACAGTGGGACAGTGGACAGTAGGACAGTTGTGTAGTACAATGGAAAAACAGATCTAACCAACCCAATCAAGAAAGGTTCAACCATGACTGCATCTACGCGCACGCTCGATCCCGATGTGGCAACCATCCTGGCCGAGGCCGCTGCCGAAGGGGGAACGCCGACCTATCTCCTGACGCCGGAGGAGGCGCGGCCCGGCATTCACGATATGGTCGAGCAGCGGGGCGGCACACCGGTCCCGGTCGCTGAAATTGCCGACCGCACCATTCCTGGCCCGGCGGGCGCAATTCCGCTACGTATCTATCGCCCCAGTGCACAGGGAAACCTGCCCATTCTGGTCTTCTATCACGGCGGCGGTTGGGTGGTGGGCGACATTGAGTCCCATGACCGCCTCTGTCGCTTGTTAGCCAATGGCGCCGATTGTCTGGTGGTCTCGGTCGATTATCGCCTGGCCCCCGAGCATAAATATCCGGCGGCGCCCGAAGATTGTTATGCAGCGCTGACGTGGGTGGCGACGCATGGCGCTGAAATCGGCGGCGATCCCACACGCCTGGCCGTAGGCGGGGAAAGTGCCGGCGGCAACTTGAGCGCGGTGATGGCACTCATGGCGCGTGACCGCCAAGGGCCCAAGCTACGCTATCAACTGCTCCTCTACCCTGTCACCGACCTCACGACGCTAGAGACCCAATCCTACAACGACTTTGCCACCGACCATTTTCTGGAGAAAGCGAGCATGGCCTGGTTCATCAACCACTATCTGGCCGACCCAGCCGATGCCTACCAGCCCTATGCGTCACCTCTTCATGCGCCTGATCTCAGCGGCCTGCCCCCGGCGGCGGTGATGACGGCCGGCTTTGATGTTCTGCGCGACGAGGGTGATGCCTACGCGGCCCGGCTGGCCGCGGCCGGCGTGTCGGTCACCCACAAATGTTATGACGGCTTTATCCACGGCTTCTATGTTATGACCGGCAGCATCGTGGCCGCCCGCGCCGCTGTTGACGAAGCCTGTGCCCTCCTGCGCCGCGCCCTGGCGTAAGCATGGAACGCGGATTGCGCGGATCCGGCGGATGGAACGGGTCAAAAATCCGCGCTGGTGGCGGGTGGTGAGTGGCGAGTAGCGCATTACCCGCCACCCGCCACTCACCACCCGCCACTCGCTATTTTTAACACAGGTCGCGCCAATATGCTTCGTTGTTGAGATTGGCCACGGACCATTGATAGTGGCCATCTGTACGATCGGGGGCATAGGTATTGGCAGCCAGCAGGCTAAAGAGGAGCACATAGCGATAGAGTTTGCCACGGACGTCCTCGCCCAAGTGATCGAGAATGACCATCAGCAACCGTGCCCGCACGTTGGCGCGTAACTCATCGTACATATCAAAAAAAACCCAGGCTGTGGCCACATCGAAGAGCGGGTCGCCGTACATGGTAAAGAGGCCAAAATCGAGCAGCGCCTGCACCTGCCCCTGTGCATCGACCAGCAAGTTGCCGGGGAAAATATCACCGTGGACCAGCGCATAGGGCCCGGTGTAGGGGGCAGCCAACAGTTGCTCCATCCGCTGAAGTTTATGCGGAAAATCAAGAACGTCCCGCGCAAAGTAGGGCGCCAGGGTTTGGAGCTGAGCCTGCAGCCAGTGGAGCAGAAATTGATGCCAATCGCCGGCGGTGCGCAAGCTGAGGTCGGTCGGGTCAAAGAGCTTATAATGGGTGGCGGCTGAGGGCATGGTCAGCCGGCCAAGTTCGAGCACGGCGGCGAGGTAGCGGGGAAAGAGGCCGTCCAAATCGGCTGGAGCGGTCTTCGCAATCAGTTCCTGCAACGGCTGGCCGACCAGCCGCGGTTCAATCGTCACCAGATAGTCACCTTCATCCACCAGCCGCTCAATCCGGGGCACCCCATAGGAGAGCGCGGTGCGATCCAGCGTGGTGTAGAAGTGCTGTAAGCGCCGCAAATTGTCAAGCGCGGCATGGCCTGCGTAAAGCTTGAGGACAGCGTCTGTCCCATAACGATAGACCTCCGCCTCCATGCCTTGCGCCAAATAGTCGGCGGGGGTGAGTTGATAGGCGGCCAGAATGCGTTCTTTGGTGTGATCCATAGAATCCTCTAAGCATCGTGCCGGTGGGCACTGACAAGTTTTGCTAGTTCCGCAATTTCGGCCTTGACTTCGGGGATTTGCAGAATATCGACGCTACCGAGTACAAGCCTTTTCGTGCCCTTCTTTGCCTTGGTCTTGAACCAAACCAAAACACGTGCGGCGGCGCGGCGTGTTGCCGCAAAGTCTGCTTCCGGGCGTTCAAAGAGCGCCAACAGGGTGGGCAAGAGCGGTTGAATCTCCTCGCCGCCTTCGACCAAATCATCCAAGGCACTCAGAGCCCCCAGGCGCACCGCTTCATCTCTATGATAAAGCAATTCCCCCATTAAGTCCCATTCCTGCTTCAGCCAATACGCATGGAGTAGCGCGCCGGCCACCACTTTTTTCCTAGCAGGGGCACGGTTTTCCGCTTCATCGTCGGCGCCCGCCAACATTTTTTGCAGCCAGGGTAAAAAGGGTTCAAGCTCAGCCGCTGTTTTTGCAGCAGAGAGCGCATGGATTGCAGTCCAGCCCACCCAACCAGAATGTGTAGCCAGCATTTGCAACGCCTCCACCTCACCCCGGCGAAAATGGGAAAGGGCGATCGCGCTGGCCGCTTGGGCACCGACGGTAAAGGCGCCATTTTGCGCCTTGGCCAGGTGTGAGGGGAAACGTTGGTCGGTAAAAAGTTGGTGGAGCAAAGGTATTATCGGCGTCAGATCCCGGCCTTCGCCGGCCGCTTTGATCAAGAATTGAACGGTGGCGTAGCGCGTATCCACATCGGCGCTCTGCAGAATTTCAGCCAGCAAGGTGACTACTGTACCATCTGCGACCGACGTAGTGGTCAAGGCGCGCAGGCCCGCGATTCTAGCGCTAGCATCGGGGCTTTGTAGAAGTTCCAGGGTTCGTGCTGAGTTCATAGATAAGGGTGGTGCATGAACAGTGCAAGGTCACGCTGGTGGCCGCCATAGGGTTGCGGCGAGATACCGATCTCCGTTTGCGTCGTCGTTGTAGTAGTAGACCGTCACGATCGTGCCGTCGGGGCGCTGCACGGTGCGCGGGTAGCCGATGTCGTGGTTGCCACCGTCGGCGCGGAGGATGATCGCTTCGCCCCAGGTTGCGCCGTCATCCGCGCTCAACTGGGCGCGCATGCCATAAGGCTCGGCGCGGTAGCCATAGGTCAGGCAGATGCGCCCGTCGAGCAGCCGCGTCAGGGTCGGTGGGTTGCCTCCTCGGCCGGTGTCCGTCACCGGCTGGTTGAAGTAGGACCAGGTCGCGCCATTGTCGTCGGAGGCATAGAGATCGATGGTATGTTGCGCGGTGGTGAATTCCGCAGCGTCATGCTTAACCCGCACGGCCACCAGGATCCGCGCGGGGGCGATGTGCAAGCTGGCCGGCATAATCTCAAACCCGGCCGGCTCGGGCCCCACCAACCCATGCAGTTGAAAGCTCGCACCGCCATCGGTCGTCCTGGCGCAGAAGACGCGCCCTTCGTTGCCATCGGCTTTGGATGCGGTGAGAAAGAGCAAACAGTCATGGGGGCCATTGACCAAGTAATCGGTGCGCGCGGCTATGCCGGTCATGCCAAACATGGGCAGCCGATAGGGCCCTTGCCACGAGTGGCAGCGGTCAGTGGAGACGTAGAACCAAGAGACGGAACCGGCGCGCAGCCCCGACCGGGCGCACATGAGGGCAAAGTCAGGGGGGGTAAAATCGATGTGGCCGGGACACACCTGCAGGCCATCGGGGCCGTCAAGGACATCCCGTACATGGAGCGCCGGGTTCATATGTTCATCGGCGGAGAGTCCGCGGCCAGCCGGGCGGTGACAGGGCGTCTCCGCCACCGTCCAGGTCAACCCGCCATCCAGGCTGCGCGCCTGCATGGGCAGAAAGGAACGCGACTTGTCACGGGCATGAAAGCCGCCGGCTGGGTCAGTGTAGCCGGCAGTAAAGCCGACCACAATTTCATCACCCCAGTGCCAGATGCCATAGTTGGCCGGCCAACCGGCAAAGCGGCCGGGTTCACGATAGATGGTTATGTGTTGCATTGGATCCTCATATTCATAAATTCCTATTACCAAACCGTCGGTATTTTGCTAAATACCGACGGTTTGGCCTGCTTTATCGATTGGTCATCCCCCCTGACTCAAAAAATGGCCAGTGCTTGTAGCGCCGCCCACCGTTCCGCCACCATGGCGGGTGCGGCTGCCAGCAACGGCGCCCGCACATCGCCCACATCGACACCCCGGCGCGCCACCATTTGCTTAAAGAGCGAGAGATCACTGCCATCGCCCAGCAACTGACGCACCTGGTTGACCTTCTGTTGCAACAGGCGCGCCTCGGCCAGCTTACCGGCATGGGCCGCCGTATAGAGGGCCACAAAGAGTTCCGGCGCCACATTGGAATTGCCGGAGACGCTGGCGTCAAAGCCCAGGGCCTGCGCCATGAGGATCTGGCCATCGCCCCCGTTGGCGGTGTTGAACTGGCCGTTGGTGGCGGTGTGGAGTTGGTTCAGCAATTCAAGCGAACCGCTGCTATCCTTCATGCCAATGATGTTGGGCGCCTGAGCGCGCATGGCCATGACCAGATCAAAGGTCAGGGTGTTGTTACTGACGGCGGGGAAGTTGTAAAGATAGATAGGAAAGTCGGGTGCGCTGTTGGCCACGGTGACATAGTGGGTCAGCAGCGCGTCATCGCGGTGGCGGTAGAAGAAGGGTGGAATAATGGCCGCGGCCTGGGCGCCAATCGCCTGGGCGTGGTGGACCAATTCCTGGGCGGCGCAGGTGGTGGTGGCGCCGGCATGGATGATGACCGGCACGCGTCCCGCCGCGGCGTCGACCACAGCTTCGGCCAACTGCCGGCGCTCGACCAGGGTCAACAGCGCGCCCTCACCAGTCGTGCCGGCCGGGAAGAGGCCGTGGATGCCGCGGTCGATCAAGTAATCGACCAGCGGCTTGACGGCAGCGATGTTGAGTTCACCCGCGGCGTCAAACGGGGTGACAAGCGGGGTGATGATGCCTTGTAGTTTGAAATCCATGGTGGTTCCTTGCTTGCTGTACGAGTTGAGGGGATTGAAATAGAGATAGCATACCACTGCTTCGGTGACGCACAAAATGGGATGAAGAAAAAGGCACATGTGTGAAGTGCAGTAGTGTCTTTAGTTGGCGGTTGTGGGAACCACAGAGCCAACAAATTACAAGAAAGTCTAGAGGTTTTGTGTAGATTGGTGGCTAGCAAGTCATGTTACCATTAATCAGTAAGGACATTGTTAGCTAACGATCAGCGAAGTTGTGCCTCAACCGATAAGTCAGGGTGGCTGGCTGTTGGCGGGTGCTGATTCGCATAATTTGCTCTGGTCGCAAAGATTTTCCGAGATCAAACGATTACCATAAATAGGCAAGGACCACCCAAATGGTTGAGATGCTAGGACAGAATCAATGTTATATGTGGGCTTTGGAAATTGTTCACTACTTTCGGCCGTTAGGCTTCTTTGCTGATTGGGCCAGGCTGAGTGAAGACCAACTCGTTACAAAGTTACTCGCACAGCGGCGCTGGATCTGGGGGTTCAGAGATTTCGATCCTTCGTCGATCCAGGAAGAATTAGGGCTGTTGTCGCTCGACAAAGAGCGAATTTGGTGGCGAGATCTAGAAGCCAATGTCTGTGCTGAAAATCAAGTGTACGTAACGACATTGCAAGAATGGAGCAGGATTGCGCGTGGCGCCTTTCAACTAGAGCATGTTCAAGAGCAATGGGCAAGTGACGAAGGACCGATTACGCTAAGCTTGCTTCTTGATGGTCAACCGATTACACTGCATCCGGTATTTTATGGGGATTGGCTTGATCTCAATATATTGTCTGCTTTGAATCAACTCATTCGCAACAGGGGAACGCAGTTTGAAGTTTACGCAGCGTTTGACCAAACGGCGTATGTTGTGCTATTAACCAAAGCTGAAAAAGCGCGTTTACAAGCGGAGCGCGGCTGGCGCTTTGCTCTGAGTTAACCAGGTAGCGTAATCACACCAGGAACCAAGCAATGATCCGGTGTTGAGCAACACTACCCCAAGCGAAAGAGTGCACATGATAACCAACACCGATCTCCACACCTGGCTCGACGAAGCCAAGGCCCGCCCACCTGATAGTGATGGCCCAGGCCTCAATCTGCCCGACACTTGGGTCTCCCCACAGTATCGTTATTTCTGTATGGCCATCCCCAAGGCGGCGTGCACCAAGATCAAGCTGGTGTTGCAACAACTGGAAGGCTTGCCCTGGCCGCCCGATCCCCTTACCATCCACTATCGCGCGACGCCCGGGCTGCGCTTTGTGCCCAGCCTGGCCGACTTTACCACGGCGGAGGGGGTTGCGATCCTGACCAGCAATGAGTGGCTGCGCTTTGCCTTTGTGCGTAATCCCTATGCGCGCCTCTTCTCTGCTTACAAATCACAGGTCATGGATCTCACTTCACCCTATGTGAGTTTTCGGGAGGCCATCCGCCGCCATGCCGGCTACCCGACCCCGCCCGGCGGCGTATTGGGTCGGGTCGGCTTTGCTGATTTTGTCCACTACGTTGCCACCCAGCCCGATGACCAGCGCGACGGCCACTGGAAATCACAGACAGGGACTCTCCATCGCGACCGAATCCATTATGATTTTATCGGGCGCGTCGAACGCTTTGCCCAGGATTTTACGCAAGTGCTACAGCGCTTCGACGCTTCACCTCCCCTGCTCGCCTCGCTGACGCAACGGGTCAACACCACCGCGAAGCTGCCGTTGGCCGTTGCCTATAGCAAGGAATTGGCCGACCTGGTTTATACTATCTATCGTGATGATTTTGTAGCGTTTGACTACGCGCGAGACAGTTGGATGGTGATGGATTAATCGGGTAGGTAGGTGATTGGGTGATTGGTAATTGCGACAAGCCCCTTCCTTCGACAAGCTCAGGCTATGGCTGAATCGCTACGCTTAATGAAAGCAAAATGGCAACCTTATGAAAATTATTGATAAACTGGCCTGGCTCCATCTGCGCGAGCGGCGCTTGCTCTGCTGCCGCTCACATGGCCGCGCTCTCTTTTATCTGCCGGGGGGCAAACGGGAGGCCGGCGAAAGTGACACCGCGGCCCTTCTGCGCGAGTTGCACGAAGAATTGACCGTCACGCTCAAGCCTACAGCGCTCCACTTTGCGGTTGTGATCGAGGCGCCGGCCGATGGTCAGGCTGCCGGGACGTTGGTGCGTCTGACCTGTTACTTTGGCGACTACACCGGCGCCTTGCAACCCAGCCGCGAGATTGCCGAGATCGCGTGGTTGACGGCCGCAGACCAGGAGCGTGCTTCGGTTGCGGCCTACCGGGTGATTGAATGGCTACAAGCACAAGGGCTGCTTGACTAGATCTTATTTCGATTCAATTTCTTCAGCGATGACCGGATGACAAGATGACCGGATGACAATCAGAATATAGCACCAAAATAAACAAACTCTGTTAGCAATTCCATTTTAACATAAGGACTATGTATGGATATTCAAACCGCACTTTATGAACTGGGCGTGCGCCCTGATACCCTTACCGCCGAGGAAAAACAATTTCTCGACGCCAATGGCTATCTGCCCCTGTACGATGTGCTGACCCCAGAACGGACGGCGGTGATGGCTGCACGCCTGGTCGAACTGGCCGAGGAGGAAGCCGCCACCGCCGGCACAGAATTTAAACAAGAGCCGGGCACGATCCGCCTGGCCAACCTGGCCGATAAGGATCCGCTCTTTGCGATTTGTTTCACCCACCCGCGCGTTTTGGCCGCAATTGCCCATGTGCTGCAAGGCGATCTCAAGCTCTCGTCGCTCAATGGTCGCTTTGCCCTACCCGGTGAAGGGCTCCAGGCGCTGCACTGTGACTGGCGCGGCGCAGTGGCGCCCGGCGATTTTCAGGTCTGCAACTCGATCTGGCTCTTTGATGACTTTTCGCCGGCCAATGGCGCCACACGCGTGGTCCCTGGCTCCCACAACTGGGGCAAGACACCCCAGGAAGCGCTGGCCGATCCCAAAGCACCCCACCCCGACGAAGTGATCCTGACGGCGCCGGCCGGCACGGTGGTCATCTTCAACTCCCACACCTGGCATGGCGGCACCCTTAACCGCACCGACCAGCCGCGGCGGGCCATGCATTCCTACTACACTCGCCGCCATCAACCGCAACAGACCGACCAACGGCAGTGGCTGAGCGCGGCAACATTAGCGCGCTTGAGCCCGGCAGCCAAGTGCGTATTGGATGTTGCGTAAAGCCTGCATGACCCCTGTACTGCTCTGGTTAGCCGCCATTATCATCATTGTCTATGGAGCACTCTGCGCCTTGCTCTATTTTCAGCAAGAGCGCTTGATCTTCTTCCCCACCCCATTGCCGGCGCGCTACCAACCTACCTTTGCGCTGCCCTTCACGGAGATTAATCTGCCGGTACAGGGGGCAACGATCAATGCGGTCTATTTCCGGGCCGCCCAGCCCAAAGGCGTGGTGCTCTACCTGCATGGCAATGGGGATATTATCCCGCGCTTGGGCAGCGTGGCCGACTTTTTTATCGGCGCCGGCTACGATCTGCTCATTCCTGACTATCGGGGCTATGGCAAGAGTACGGGGCGGATTATCAACGAAGCCGATCTGCTGGCTGATATGGATGTGGTCTATCGTGATCTGCTCGCGCGCACGCCGGAAGGCCAAATCGTGATCTATGGCCAATCTCTGGGCAGCGGTTTGGCCACCTACTTGGCCGCCCACCATCACCCCCGCGCCGTGATTTTGGAATCGCCCTATGTGAGTGTGCAGGCCATGGCCCAATGGCAGTTGCCCTGGGTCCCAGGCTGGTTGGTCAAGTATCCGCTGCGCAGCGATCGTTATGTCGCGGCCATCACCTGTCCGCTCTATATCATTCACGGCACGCGCGATAGGGTGATCCCCTATGCCCAGGGACAAAAGCTCTATGCGCTGATTCCGGGTCCAAAGGAGTTCTTCACCGTGCCCGCGGGTGGGCACGGTTCGCTCTTAGGGGATGCGCGCGTGCGTAACTTTGTTACGAAGGTTCTGGAGCACTGAGTCAGCCATGTCTTTGATCAGGGGGTGTGGGAACCCAATTAGCCTGCCCCCTGCCTGGAAGGTTCTCGGCGCTGCGAACTCACCCTAAAACTGAAATATGCCCTTGTGAAAAGGAAGATTGTCGAATAACAATGAATTGTGCTAGACTGTAGGCGGTTAGGCATGTAGTAATCATTTGCAAAATCGGTTCAGTAGGATGATAGGAGAATACAGTGACTGTTGCCTTGCTACTTGATCAGTACACACTGCCAGAAAAGGGTGCGGTAGAGCTTTACTTAAATCGCTCCTTTGAAATAAAGATCTCTGCAGAAGAAGCACGCCGACAAGTAAAACGATGGCTACTTAACGAAGTTAGTTATATGCTTACTACACAGGCGCCCACGATGATGGTCGGTGATCGGGTTGTCTGGCGTGTACCGATCCTTTTGACTGCGCCCCATATTGGCCATGTTGGCACTGTCGGTGCGGTTCATGTGGATGTGGAAAGTGGTGCAATGGATAGTAGTTCAACTTGCAAAACAGCACTACTGGATGAAGCGCGTCGATTGGCTGATGCGATGCCAGCCTACCAGCCACGCGTTACAACACCACAAAGGTTACTACTCAGTAATTTCAAACCTACACATTCTCCAGGAAAACCTGAAGGCAATCCTCTCACACTACTGCCGACTGAATAGTGCACTACAATGAGCACTTTTTTAAACCCTCATCAACAAAATTGCTGCAAGTTCCTCACCGGCAACAGAGTTATGCAGGCGAATGTTTAGCAACTTGTGTTGCGATGATATTAGCTTACTATAATGCATCTTTTAACTATTCCCGGGTCGTTCAAACGCTACAGATTGAACCTGAGCTAGGTACGCCTTTTTCTAGCATTAAAAAACTAGAACGGTTGGGCATCCTCGTCGGTTATCGGGAAAATGGCTCACTTGAGACCATCCATAGGCTTTTGACCTACGGATGGCCTTGCATTATGTCAGTAGACACCGGTGAGCTAGCTTATTGGCAGGTTAGTACCGGCCATGCCGTTGTCCTTGCCGGTATGGATTCTGATTCCGTTTATCTGCATGATCCGGAAATGACAGAGGGACCGATTCAGGTCACCATTGATGAATTTTATCTGGCTTGGTATGAACAGCTACTAAGCTATGCCGTGTTGTCTGTCCTCTGAAATTGACCAAAATATATAAATCACACTATCCGCACCTCGCCGCCACTTTGTTGGCTCCGGTAAATCCCATCTAAAATCGACAAGACTTGGAGTGACTGTTCCGCGGGTACGGGTGAAGGCCCACCGCTAGCTACGGCGCGGGCGAACTCGACACACTCCTGGGCGTGGGGCTCCATGGGATCCTTGGTCAGTTGCAGGGTGCTGTTGTAGAGTTGACGGGTGTCGAAGTTGCTGGAGAGAAACTGCGCCTTGGGCCAGTGCGCGCCGCCACCGGTGCCATAGAGCCAGATCTGCATATCTTCGCCCTGGATATCATGGTGCAGCAGCCAACTCACTTCCAGCACCAGCGTTGCACCATTTTCAAAGCGCACAAAGGCCGCGGCAAAATCTTCCACATCCCACTCGGCTGAGTTAATGGGTGTGCCAAACCAGGCAGCAAATTGACCGGGCAAGTGAGCTAACGGCGCCTTGGCGACACCGGTCACCACCGCCGGCGGCGGATTGCCCATGAGCCAGAGGGTGAGGTCGAGGACGTGGACACCAATGTCGATACAAGGGCCGCCGCCGCTGTGCTTCTTTTGTAGGAAGGACGGGGAGGGAATAAAGCCGTTGCGTCTTAGCATCCAACTGCGCGCGTGATAGATGTCCCCCAACACGCCAGTCTCAATTTCGCGCTTCATCGCCTGCGAATTGCCCTTAAAGCGGAAGTGTTGCGCCGTCATCAGCAGCTTGCCGGCCTGATCGCGCGCCGCGATCATCTGCCTAATTTCGCCCGGGGTGGGAGCCAGCGGCTTCTCGCAAATCACATGTTTGCCGGCCTCCAGCGCGGCAATGGCCAGCGGCGCATGGTACATGTTGGGGACACAGATGTCGATAATGTCTATATCGGGGTCGCGGAAGAGGTCGGCCGGGTCATTCACCAGTTTGGTGACGCCGTGGGTCTGGCCCCACTCCCCCAATGCTTTGCCATTAATGTCACTGCCGGCCACGACCTCGGCATCGGTCGAAGCGGCCCAACCGGGCATATGGGTGCGGGCAATACCGCCAATGCCGATCACGCCCACTTTGAGTGTTGTACTCACAGAATGTTCTCCGTTCTTTACGTCTGCAAGAGTTAGGTAGGAATAAACAAGCGGGTTACTCCCCGATACCGCTCAATATCCACGACAATTTCCGCTAAACACTCTGCACAACGTTGTCGATAATTCGGATCTGGCTTGACCCGCCTCAAATTACTTTTTGAAAGATCAGATCGGCCTGTCCTTCGCAATTATGATCACTCAGTACGTGCACCATTATATTGGCTTTCAGCTTGACGTCGATTTCTTTCGCGTAATGCATAGAGCGCGGCGCGTTGTGGCGTCATCGGTTCTTGAGCGATCTTCGCCATAATTTCATCCTGGACGCCCGATAATAGCGTTCACGCTCTTCCCGGTGTTGAATCGCCTCGGCCAACTGTGGCGTCAATATTTCACGATGCTCCTCAATATAATTAACGGCCGTTTGCACCTGGAGCGGCGTCAGATTATAGGTCATAGCGATCTCATAGATCGAGTCACCCTCATCATGGAGGATCATGACATCAAATAAGGCGACACGGCTTTCGCTAATCATCAGTGTGCCGTTGGCCTCGATAACCTGATACCGATTTGCAAATTTTTCAGATATGCCATTTGATTTCATATTACCCTTCCCGTACAGTGCCCTCCGTCATGACGATAAAACGGTGCTATGTTAATCAGTCCCGTAGGGACAAGCTGAAATCAGGATCAATTTGAAAGAATATTTCTCTCACGATGGGCCGAAAATCAACCATCCCTACGGAATGAAACAGACCGCAATTGCGCGTGCTATCAATATCGCTCTACTACCATCAGTTTACAGCACATTGTCCACTTTCATCAAGTTACTCTCAGGCCTAATCCAGGCGCGCCAGAAAGCTGCGCACGGCTGTCATATAGGCGGCAAATTGCTCGCAGCGGATGCTGTGGCCGGCGCCGGCAATGTGCGTCACTTCCACCTTAGGGTATTCTTTTGGGCAATGGTTTTTGCTTCAATGGTGTCACATTTAGGGATTGGCGCCCTTTACAGACACGGATCAGGCTTGCGCGGATTCAATCCGCGCAAGCCTGATCCGTGTCTGTACCGCCGGTATCTCCCGCCTAACATTGCCAACTCACGCAATAGTCAATTCCGTCAAGAGGTTGATCGGGCGCGCCAGGATTGAGCCGACCGGCGAGGTCTTGGTCACTGTTTCGTGCAGTGCGGCAAGCTGTTCCGGTGTCGCGTTGGGCGCCTTGAGCGTTACCTTGGTGCGGATGTTGGTATAGCCAGGCCAACAATCATTGGGATCTTGCAATCCAAAGAAGCCATTGAGATCCAGATCTCCTTCGATTTCAATCTGAATGCCCTCTAACTCAATCCCGCGCAGGGCCGCATTCATGGCGTAGCCGGTGGTAAGACAACAACCATAGGAGCCCAACACCATTTCCACCATATTGGGCGCGGTATCCGTGCCGCCCAAGGGCGCTGGCTCATCCATTGAAACCTTGAAATCACGGATCTGGGCCTGGCTGCGGAAACCGCCCAACCATTGGGTCTGCGCCTTCCACACGGTCTTCCCTGACTCCGGCTTTTCTTTGACATGATTCATCAAGCCGGTCAGTACGTTTTGGTCAAAGCCGGGGTTGTTGTGGGTCTGATCTGACATTGGTATTTCCTTTTCGTTAATAATGCAACAACATCACATTAAGCTGATTAGCGCCGTTGACACACACGGATTTGGAGAGCGCGGATTGAACCAGCATCACCTGAATCCGCGTCCATATTGCTATAGCTGACTACTGCAACACCTGCGCCATATCCTGCTCCGCCAGCACCCCATGCTGATCCTGCAATACACAGGCCACGGCCCGATCCGGGTCGGACTGGTAGAGGGGTGGCATGGCCTGCCAACAGCGCGCTTCCGCCCAACGACAGCGCGGGGCGAATTTGCAGCCGGTGATCTTACGCCCGGCGTGCTCTAGCACCTCACTCCCCCCTTCATCTTCCCAGCGCCGCGAGCGATCCACCGACGGAATCGAGTTGATCAGCAACTGGGTGTAGGGGTGTTGCGGATCGCGGATCACCCGCTCCACCGAACCGGCCTCCACCACCGAGCCGGCATACATGACCAGGATATTGTCACAGACCTGGTAAGAGGTGGTCAGATCATGGGTAATGTAGAGGATCGAGATGCCGAGTTCGCGGTTGAGCGTCTGCAGACCGGCCAGGATCGTCGCGCGCAGCGAAGCATCGACCATGGAGACCGGTTCGTCGGCAATGATTAGCTTGGGCTTACAGAGCAGCGCACGCGCCACCATAATGCGCTGGCGTTGGCCACCGCTCAGTTGGTGAGGGAAACGCCCCAGTGTCTCCGCCGGGCGCAAGCCGACCAATTCCAGCGCTTCATGCATCTGGCGAATGGCGGCTTTGTCATTATCGGCTAGGCCAAAGCGCGCCAGCGGTACGGCCAACACATGGTCAACCCGGTAGAAGGGATTGAATGCAGCAAAGGGATCTTGGAAAATGGGCTGCACCTCGCGGCGAAATTGAAAGCGTTCCTGGCTCGACATCTTGGCCAGGTCTTTACCTCGATAGATGATCTGCCCACGGTCCGGTTTGACATTGCCCATGACCAGCAGCGCCAAGGTGGTTTTGCCGCTGCCGCTCTCGCCCACCACACCGGTAATGGCCGGCTGCTCATCGGTCAAGGCAAAGGAAAGCTGATCCACGGCCACGGTGCTTTCCCTCTGCCAAATGGGACCACTGTGAAAGGTTTTGACGGCATTGCGCACTTCCAATAAAGCGGTCATGATTGCACCCCCTCTGCCTGCGCCAGACCATTACTCTTTGGTTCAAGATCGATGGCCGCTTCTGTGGTCGCCACCACAACACTGGTCGGCAACGGCGGCAGTTCTGTATGTTCGGGGTATAGATGACAGGCCACCTGATTGCCGTCGATACGCTGCAAGGCTGGCTCCTCCCGGCGGCAGCGGTCAAAGGCAAAGGGGCAGCGCGGGTGGAAGCGACAGCCCGCGGGCCGATCAAAGAGCGCCGGCGGCAGACCGGGAATGCCGATAAATTCCTTACGTGACTCCAACTCAGGCAGGCTCTCAATCAGCAGCCGGGTGTAGGGGTGTCGTGGCGCAGCGAGGACGCGGTCAATGTCGCCCCGCTCAACCAGTTTGCCCGCATAGAGCACCCCAATTGTATCAGAAAATTGGGCAATCAGCCCCATGTCATGGCCAATCAGAATCGTCGCCGCGCCCAACTCTTCCTGCACGCGCGCCAGGGTCATCATCACCTGCCGCTGCACCACGACATCAAGGGCGCTGGTCGGCTCGTCGGCGATAATCAGCTTGGGGCTGAGCACCGTGGCAATGGCCATGGCCGCCCGCTGTTTCATGCCACCGCTCAACTGGTGGGGGAAGCGGTTGGCCACCCCCGGCGCCAACCCAACCTTCTGCAGTGCGTTTTCCACCATCGCGTCCAATTCCTGCTGAGACCGGCTTGGCTCGTGGGCCACAATGGCATCGACGATCTGGTCACGAATGCGCATGACCGGGTTGAGCGAATTCATGGCGGCCTGGGGCATGAGCGCAATCTCCTGCAGCCGCGCCCGGCGTAGCTCCGGCTCACTCAAGGCTAGCAGATCCCGGCCATCGAGCAGCACACGGCCACCGGCAATGCGCCCTGGGGGGCGCACCAACGACATAAGCGCCGTCGCCATGGTCGTCTTGCCACAGCCCGATTCGCCGATCAAGCCCATCCGCTCGCCTGGCTTCAAAGTGAAGGAGACGCCATCAACCGCGGCGCCACTGCCGGCTGGGGTGTCAAAGACAACCTGCAACTCTTCAACCTGTAGTACGACCGGTTCGGCTTGCGCGGCTACCTCGGCAGTCGCAGCGCGGCTACGTTGCCTTCGCGTCCGCCGCCGGCTCAACCGGGGTGCACCGGTTAGGGTGGGGTTGGCAATGCGGTCAAGGCCAATCGAGAGCAGGAAGAGGCCGATAAAGATCAGCGAGATAATCGCAATCGGCGGTCCCCACCACCACCATTGGCCACGCAAGATGGCGCTGTAGCGCCGCGCCCAGTAGATGGTTGTGCCCAAGGTGTGCACATCATCGGCGCCCAACCCCAACGACTCCAGCCCCACCGTGGCGAGGATGGCGCCGTTGATGGCGCCGACCAGACTGGCCGCCACATAGGGCAACAGGTTGGGCATAATCTCACGGAAGAGCACCTCCAGCTCGCTCTGCCCATTGGCGCGGGCGACGGCGGTGTAGCCCCGTTCCCGAATCGAAAGGACCTGAGCGCGAAGGGTGCGCGTCGGGCTCATCCAGGCCAACGAAGCGACGGTAATGGCCATCATCTCAATCGACATAGATTCAACATTGGCGGCAATGATGATCAAGATCGCGATCCCCGGCACCGTCATCAGCGAATCGGCCAGGACGCGCACCACCGCATCCAATGGGCCACCAAAGAAGCCGGAGAGTAAGCCCAGAAGCAAGCCAATCGCAATGCCGACCAAGCCGGCGATCAGCCCCATCTTCAATGTTTGCGGGGTGGCGACGACCATGACGGCCAACATATCGCGCCCTTGCGAATCGGTGCCCAGCAGATACTCACCCCCCGGTGGCTGCGAAGGCTGCACCGCGCCGACCAACGAGAGCTCTGTATCGACCAGATAAGGGCCCAAAAGACTAAAGAGCACCACTGCCAATAAAATCAACAGGCCAAAGATCAAACTGGCGCTCAACCGTTGGCTCTGGAAGAGCCGCGTCATAAAACCCATTGGGTTGCTCCTTGGAAAGAGGTGATTGGGTGATTAGTGATTGGGTGATTGGGTGATTGGTGATTGCGCGCCCCAAGGGCCCCAATCACCAATCATCTAATCCACCCACTTAATCTGCATACCGAATGCGGGGATCCAGCAGCGGGTAAATTAGGTCAATGATAAAGAGAGCCAGAGCCAGGGCCAGGATCAACATGAGAACGATGCCCTGGATGACAAAGTAATCTTTGCCAGCAATGGCTGAGAAGAGGAGCGTGCCGACACCCGGATAGCTGAAGATGGCTTCAACAAGGACGGTGCCGCCAAAGACCGAGCCAAGCACCAACGCCAGTTGGGTTACCTGGGGCAGGAGTGCGTTGCGCATACTATACCAGAGAAAGATGCGGCTGGCCGGCAGCCCCTTGGCCTCGGCAAAGGCCACATAATCTTCGCCCAGCACCGAGATCATCAGCGCACGCATCCCTAACGCCCAGGCGCCAATCCCCCCTAACACGAGCGAAAGCGCCGGCAAGATGGAGTGGTCAATAATATCAAGCGCGGTGGCCAGATTGGGGCCGCGGATCAGGGTGGGCGAGAAGCCACCGCCGGCGGGCAGAATACTCAGTTCAACGGCAAAGATTGAGAGCAAGATAATGCCCAGCAGGAAAAAAGGGATGGTGGAAAGCAACATAAAGGGGGAGACAAGAATGTGAAAGATAATTGGCGTGCGCGGCCAGGCCAACAGCGCGCCCACCAACGACCCCAAGCTAAAGGCGATTACGGTCGCCACGGTCAACAGGCCCAGCGTCCAGGGTAGCGCTGACCGGATTTTGGAGATGACGGTCTCCGGGAAGTTGACCAGCGACACGCCAAACTCAAAATGCAAGATATCATTCCAATAGTTCAGGTACTGTTGCCACAGTGGCTTATCCAGACCAAATTTGGCTCGATAGGCTTCGGCCACCTTCTGCACATCCACACTCACGTTACCGGAGACTGCGATCTTGGTGGACAAGGCCGCCTCAATCGGGTCACCTGGAATCAGCCGGGGCAGGATGAAGTTGATGGTAACGGCAATAAAGACAATGAGGAGCAGTTGCAAGGTGCGTTGCAAAAAATAACTAATGCTCACAGGCAATTCACTTTCATTGGCGATAACGATGGAAAGTTGGCTCCATCTAGTATACTCAGCACCGGGAGGCTGTCAAATCGCGCTATTTTTACCGCAAGTACACTGTCAACGGAATTCGGCTAGAGTAGAGGTTACAGACGACTGACGACACACTACACCTGCGCTTGAATGGCGCTACCGCTCTCGTAGCGCTGTAAGCCGCTGTGAAAAATGACCAGCGCCAGCGTGAGAAAAATGGTGGTCACCAGCAGCATCTCCCCCAAGGTGCTCCAGGCAAAGGTGCGCACAAAGCCGGTCGGCACGGCGCCGATAAAGGCCGCGGGCAGAATCGTGAGCAATAGGAATTTGGCCACACCATCAAACATGGTGATGGGATAGACGGAAAAGGTGATCAGCGCATTGAAGACCTGGGCGGCCAGCACATCGGCCTGGCCCAGCCAGAAGGCTGCGCTATGGACGATGACCATAATCGAGCTAAAGAGGATCATGGCCACCAACGCGCCCAAGAGATAGCGTAGGCCACTCCCTAAACTCAGTTGCCCGGCAATGAGAAAACAGATGATGCCATAGGTAAAATCGCCCAACCCGGAGGGAATGCTGCCGCTGGCTAGCGTATGCAACAACACCGGACGAGGCAACGAGAGATAGTAATCAAGCCGTCCGTTGACAATTACCTCGGTCAAGGATGTTACATTGCCAAAGAGCACCACCGCCGCGCCAAAGCCGGTGGTCACCACCGCAAAGAGCAGCAACATATCCCCTAATCCCCAGCCGCGCACCTCCTTGAAACGTTCAAAAAAGAGGATCCAGAAGATAAAGTAAATAGCGTTGTTCGTCATCATCCCCAAAACCTGGGTCAAAAAGGCCGCACGATATTCCATAGCCGCCAACAGATTGGCCTGCCAGATCGCCATGAGAAATCGCAGCTCCCGTGATAGTGTCTTCATCAAGATCTCCTTTAGAAAAACAATGAATGAGATGACAGGATGACATCATGAGCGCATGAGTGGGTCATCTTGTCATCTTGTCATCTCTTTAAACCTATCCGCCATTGATCGCCAACCGTTGTACGCTCTGCTGATAACAGAAAGCTAACAGGCCAAGCAGCACGGCTAGCCAGAGCCATTGTCCCAGCAGCGCCTGGGCAAAGCGCGCCATGGAGGGCTCGACAAAGAAGCGCGCCGGGCCGTAGATGGCCTGGGCAAAGGGGGTTGCTTTGGCAATGCTCTGCAACCACGCCGGGTAGAGGTCAAGCGGGATCAGGAAACCGCCCAGAATAAAGATAAACTTCTGGTAGATCCACTCAAAGGCGCGCACCTCCTCGGTGATAAAGGCGGCCAGACCGATCAGCGCGGTAAAGCAGAAGTAGAGCAGCCACGCGCCCAGCATCAACACCAAGACCAGCGGCCACCAACGCGGGTCCGGCGGCGGCCCCGCCATGAGCCAGACTACCGCCCCGCCAATCAGCGCATTGAAGCCCAGCTTCAGCAGGCTATCCCCTAAGCCCACACTGCACTGGTAGCCCAGAAAGTTATAGGGCTTGGTCAGTTGGTAAGCAATAGAACCGTCGCGCACGCTTTGGGCAATGCCCTGCGCCAGACGCGGCTTGCTCAGTTCAATCGTCTCGGCCAGCATCAAATACCAGAGCACATCATGCAAGCTCAGACCAGCGATAATGTCAGTGCCCGTCGAAGCGTAGGCCACCCGCCACAGGTTGGCAAAGATAAACATAAAGAGCACAATCGCAATGCTGCCGCTCAGCAGGTTCCCCACATAGGCCAGGTTGTTGAGCAGTTGCGTCTGAAAGATGGCCCAATATTTACTCATGGCGCCGCTCCTAGCTCCACCGGTTCCTGGGCGGTTGCAGGAGCCACCGACAATTGACCGTTACTGATTGCCTGTGGCTCCTGTTCCAGCGTCGGCTGATGCTCATAGATTGTCCGAATCACTTCTTCCAACGACGCATCGGAGATCGTCACATCGACCAGGCTGCCCACGCCGGCCAGTTGCGCCATCATCTGCGCCACCGGTGTCACCTTGGTGTCCACGCGCAGCTTCGCGCCATAGGTCCCCACCTTGAGCACTTCCACCCCCTCCAAGTGAAAATCCGCCGGCAGCCGTTCGGCATAGCGTACATCCACCTGCTTATCGGTGAGAAAGTTGCGTTTGAGCGCCGAAACCTTGTCCTGATAGACAATCTGGCCGTGGTTGACAATAATCACCCGTTTGCAGAGTGCCTCAATGTCACCGGCATCATGGGAGGTGAGCAGCACGCCCACCTTCTCTTCCTCATTCATGCGCTTGATGGTGTCCCGGATGCGCTGTTTGGCCACCACATCCAGCCCAATCGAGGGTTCGTCTAACAGCAGCAACTTAGGCCGGTGGAGCAGCGAAGCCGCCACCTCACAGCGCATGCGCTGCCCCAGCGAGAGCTTGCGCACCGGCGTCTCCAGCAGATCCTCTAATTCAAAGGCTTCGGCCAGGAAGGCAATACGCTGGCGAATGATGCGATCCTCCACCTCGTAGATCTTGCCGAAGAGATAAAAGGTGTCCATAGCTGGCAGGTGATACCAGAGTTGGGGGCGTTGGCCAAAGACGGTGCCGATGTGATAGGCCAGGTCGCGGCGCTGTGTCCACGGCGTGTAGCCCAAGACCGACGCCTCACCACTGGTAGGATGTAGGATGCCGGTGAGCATCTTGATCGTCGTCGATTTGCCTGCGCCGTTGGGGCCGATAAAGCCCAGCAACTCGCCCTCCTCCATGGCAAAGGAGATGGCGCGCACGGCATCCACTGTCTGCCACTCCGGTTTCCAGAGCGAGCGAAGGCTGCCCTGCAAGCCCGCAGCCTTACGCTTGGTGTGAAAGCTCTTGTGTAAGTTATGCACGGTGATGGCCGGCATGGTGTACCTCCTGGTTGCTGATAGGATGACGATGTACATTACCTCTGTCGTACGTCTACCCAGATAAGCTGGCGAAATCCACACAGAAAATCCATACAAAAAAGCCGCAGGTGTTGGTTCCACCCACGGCTTTGTCACCGAACAAAAAAGCCGTGGACAGAAGCGTTGTCCACGGCTTTGAGCGTACTCCTACGCCAACCTTATCTACCCGCGGACCACTGCCTCTCCATCATAGTAATGGAAAATTGAGGAAGGCAATAGAGCGAGCAAATAATGGAAGCGGGTCGATTCATCAGTATGTTTTGTAATAAACTCACAGGATACGAATATCAAGATGTACCAAAGGATAGCAGAAGCCTGGGCATTTGTCAATAGGGTTGCGATTTTTGCTCTGTTCTGATAGAATCATTGCGCAGCACCGTAACCTCATTATCGCGCAAGCCCATAGAATACAGAAGTCAAAAATAGTCTAATCGACCTGTGGGATCGGCCAGGGTTGGGTAGTACCATCGACACCTAAGCGACACAACATTATTCGCAGCTCGAAGATGAGTACAGTGTCAACGAAATAATGCTAGGTTAGCCAACGCGGGCGTGCGGGCGTGCGGGCGTGCTGGCGTGCGTCTTCCTGGAAAGGGGCGGCGGATGGTGAAATACAGGAAATATGCGATGCCCCCTTCCAGGAAGACCTGGCGACCCTCTATAATCTAGCAAAACCTAACTGACAGTGCAATGAGAGGTTCTTTGCATGAGAAAAGCAGGAATATATCTATGGGCATCATCTTAGCCAACAGCACCTATCTCACTGCCGAGCTACGTTTTGACCAGGGCGATCTGGTGATCAATGATGGTGGTCAAATCGAAAGCATTCAGCCGCCCCATACGGCAACCATAGCCGGCTGGGACTATATGGATTGCCATGACTATCTGCTGCTTCCTGGGCTGGTCAACGCCCACTTTCACAGCCATTCGCCCCTCTTTCGGGGGTTGATGCGCGACAGCAAGCTAGAAGAGTGGGAGGGAGAAAGCACACAAGGCCGCTTACAGACCCATCTCTTCCATTTTCTGGACGCAGAAGCCACGCCGGAGGAATTACACCTCCTGTGTCTTCAGGATTACTGTGACCTCTTGCACACTGGCGTCACCTTCTGCGCCGATTCGTGCACCGCCGTCCGGCCACCGTTATGGTCGGTACAGGCCATGCAGCAGGTAGGGTTACGGGGTATCGTTGACGCCTATGACGAATATCCCATACTCCGTAGTCAACCCTTGCCGCCAGGTTATGGCTTGGCTGCACACCTGCCCGAAGAGGAAGATATGACCGAAGCCGCCCTCGCGACGGCCCAGTCGATACGCCAACGCTATGATCCCATTATGATGACCCATGCGCTGGAGACCCCCTGGCGTCTGCAAAAGGTGCTGGCAGATTGGGGGCAGTCCAGCGTGGCGCTCCTGGCCGACCGGGGCCTGTTAGGCCCAAAGACGGTGCTCTTTCACGGTGTCTACATGAGTGAAGCGGACATTGATCTCGTGCACACTCACGGCACTTCCATCATCCATTGTCCAATCTCTAATTTGTCGGATGGAGCGATTGCCCCGGTGGATGTGTGGCTACGCAAGGGGGTCAATGTGGCGCTGGGCACCGATTGGGGCCGAACCGACCTCTGGGACGCCATGCGCTTTGCCTATTATCTGTTGAAACGACAAGGGGGGATCGGCACAGGTTCCGCCGAGTACATTTTGCAAACCGCCACCCAGAATGGCGTACATGCCTTTGGTCTGGCTCACCAAGTCGGCATGATTGCTACCGGCTATGATGCCGACCTGATCTTGCTCCCCAAACGCGCCACGTGTTTCCAGCCTTGGCTGGATGTGGGTGCCTTTAGCACCCAAGTTCACAACCTCGTCATGGGCGGCAATTCTAGCTTGGTTGCGCATGTCATGATCTGCGGCCGCTGGATTATCCAAAATGGCAAGCTCTTGACGGTCGATGAAGCGGCGCTCACCGCGCAGTATCAGAGCATTGTGGATAAGCTTTGGCGGCGCTTTACAGTGTGAAGGAATTTTACAGTGTGAAGGGATTGATGATGACGCTTGATCATCCGCTGGTTATCGCCGGCTTGGTTGTGCTTCTGATTGTTGTTTTGGTGCTTGCCTCTCAGCGGCGACGCACACAAATCATTACCGTCGGTCCGCCAGCGCGTACAACGGCCGCACCAGCCCTGGCCACCGATGCGGAGCTGCGTCGACTGTTGGCCGCCAACCAGAAAATCGCGGCCATCAAGCGTGTGCGCGAACTGACGGGCATGGGGTTGCAGGAAGCCAAAGCGTTTATCGAAGCGCTAGAGGGTGTGGCGTCCCATGCAACATCAACTGGAGCTGCGTCGCCTTTGCAATCCACCGATCTGGCTGCCGAAGCCCGCCGTGTCTTGCAGCAAGAGGGCAAACTCACCGCCATCAAACGGGTGCGGACCTTGAGCGGCATGGGGCTGAAAGAGGCGAAAGAGTTTGTCGAAAGATTATAGATAGGAATACACCACTATGAAGATGAAAGCAGCTGTGCTTAATAGCACGCCCGGCAAGTTGAGCGTAGAAGAAGTCGAAATCGGTGAGCCCGGTCCTGGCGAAGTGCGGGTCAAGATCGCGGCCAGCGGTCTCTGTCACACCGACTGGGAGACCATGCACGGTTTTCAGCCGGTCAACCTGCCGGCGATTATCGGCCATGAAGGGGCCGGTGTGGTCGATGCCGTGGGACCGGGCGTCACGCGTGTCCAGGTGGGCGATCATGTGGTCTGTTCGTGGAGCCCCAACTGTGGCCACTGTTTCTACTGTGACCAGGGACAGCCGATCCTCTGTGAAACGGCGCGTGAAGCTAATGCCAAGGGTGTGCTCTTTGACGGCACGACACGCATGATGCGCAACGGCGATCCGGTCTATTACTACAGCCTGGTCTCCTCCCATGCCGAATATAACATTGTGCCGGAACAGGCTGCGGTGCGGGTGCGCAAAGATTTCCCGCTCGATCGGGCCGCGCTCCTGGGCTGCGCCGTCATGACCGGCTATGGGGGCGCCATCCACGCCGCGCGCATTAAGCCGGCCTCCAGTGTCGTTGTCATCGGCTGTGGTGCGGTGGGCATGAGCGCGATCCAGGGGGCGCGGCTCTGTAATGCGTCGGTGATTGTGGGCGTGGATATTAACCCGCTCAAGCTCGAATGGGCCAAGCAGATGGGCGCCACCCATGTGGTCGATGCCTCCCAGGAAGACCCAGTGGCTGTGGTGCGCAAGTTGACCCAAGGCCGTGGCGCCGACACTGCGATTGAGGCCGCCGGTCAAAATATTACCCTGCGCCAGACCCTGGAAGCCTCACGCCCCGGCGCGCGCGTCGTAATCCTGGGCAAGACGCCCTTTGGCCAGGAGATCAGCTTGCCCTTCAACCTGCTTATGGGCGAGCGCGAGATCGTGCGCACCTCCTATGGCATGAGCCGCCCGCGCCTCGACTTTCCGCGCCTGGCCGACCTCTACATGGAAGGCAAACTCCGCCTCGATGAAATGATGACCATGCGCCTGCCGTTGGACCAGATCAACGACGGTTTCGCTGCCCTGGAGCAAGGCAATGTGGCGCGGGCGCTGGTGATCTTTTGAATGAATGGATACTCTTTTCATCTTACAATTGGCGCAAAAAAACTATAAATTCTCTGCCATTATGCGCGCTTGGGAAACGCTGCACTTCATGAAAGTCTAGCTTTTCCCAAACCCGGATCGCGCGCTGATTGAAGGCGGCAATCGTCACCCGCAGCGCCGGCGGGTGATACGTTTGTCGCGCAAAGTCGATGGCAGCCTGGGCAAAGTGTGCGCCCAGGCCCTGACCCGTGAGATCAGGCCGCACGCCCATGCCAATGTCAAGCGCATCACGGCGGTAGTCTCCGCCCCCCACTTGCCCATCCGGCCCAAAGGTGCAAAAGGCGACCAGGGCATCAACATCACTGTTCTGGGACGCATCCATGACAGCATGGCAGGCAACGGCTGGGTCGAGCCAGTAGGCAATTTCCGCGTCACTGGGCGGATCGTTACGGTTGTAAACGTCGTAGGGTGGAGCATAACGCCAACTCGTCAGCAACAGGGCGTGTTGGCGCGTGATCGATTGAAATTGAAGCTTCATACTATCTTCACCTTGATGGTACAAATGACCACGGGTATGGTATACTTTATCCTATAAAACTATCTTATACTTCGCGCTGGATGAAATCAGCCGCGCTTGACAGGCACGAACATTCTCATCACAGCCGCAGTATAGTGAACAGGAGATCGCACCATGTCTAAGCCCGTGCAAGCCAGCACCTATAACTTTCGCAAAATTATTGAAGGTAATTATCTATATGTTGATAAAACGCGCTATCTATACGAACTGGTGCGTTATGGCTCAGGCATTTTCTTTCTTGCACGCCCACGGCGCTTTGGCAAAAGTCTCTTGCTCTCAACGCTAGAGGAGATCTTTCATGGCAGCAAGGAACTCTTCAAAGGATTATGGATCTATAATAGCGACTACAGTTGGCAACCCCATCCGGTGGTCCATATTGATTTCAGCCGTTATCAAGTGAGCAGCGTCGCCGAGTTGAAGATGCGCCTTCAGGACTACTGGGAGCGGATCGCCCAGCAATATCAACTGACGCTCGATGACGGGCCCTTTGATATCCAGTTTGTTGACTTAATCATCAAACTATCCCGCGAACGGCAAGTTGTGCTGTTGATTGATGAATATGATAAGCCCATTCTCGATAATATTCACAATTTGGAGGAAGCCAAAGCTATCCGCCACACGCTAAAGGGTTTCTACGGCACCGTCAAATCACTTGACGCCTACATCCGCTTTATCTTTATCACCGGTATCAGCAAATTTAGTCGCGTCGGCATCTTCTCCGACATGAACCACCTTGATGATCTAACCATGAGCCCCCGTTTTGCCACCGCGCTGGGGATCACCGATGCAGAACTTCGACATTACTTTCAAGAGCATGTTACTGCAATTGCCCAACAAAAAGGAATGACGGAAGCCGCTCTGCTGGCTGATCTGCGCCACTGGTATGATGGCTTTTGCTTTGTTGAAGGGTGCGAGAATGTCTACAACCCCTTTTCAACACTCCAATTCTTTAATAATCAGCGCTTTTCCAACTACTGGTTTGAAACCGGCACGCCCACCTTTTTGATCAAATTGATCAAAGAACGAGAATATGATATTGAGCCACTGGACCATTTAGAGGTGCCGGAACTCACCTTTAGCACCTATGAAATTGAAAGCCTTTCCTTGATTCCGTTGCTCTTTCAAACCGGCTATCTCACCATTAAAGATTTTCGCCGCGACCAATTTGGGGAGATCTATACCCTCTCCTACCCCAACTACGAGGTAAAAAATGCTTTTCTGACCTACCGGCTGAGCGCCTATAACGAAATGGAAATTGCGCTGTCGGAGAGCCATCTACGGCGTCTGCTTTACGCATTGGATGCGAACGATCTACCGCGCTTTTTCGAGATATTGGCCATCTTCTTTGCCAACATTGATTACGATCTGCAGTTAGACTATGAGAAGTATTATCAAACCATCTTCTATCTGATCTTCCTTCTCATTGGTGTCCGCATTACCGCCGAAGTCAAGACCAATCAGGGTCGCATTGATGCGGTGATCGAATTGCGCAACCACATTTTTCTCTTTGAGTTCAAGCTCAACGGCAGCGCGCAGACAGCCCTGGAACAGATTAAACGTCATGCCTATGCCCAGAAATATGCCCACAAAGGGAAACCCATTACCCTGATCGGCGCGGCCTTTGCTACGGAAAGTCGCCAAATCAGCGAATGGGCGCATGAGACGCTCTGATCATCGGATTGCTACCGGCTCAACACAGTCAACCGGCTGATCAACTCATCCCGCTCAATGTAACAACTCTGCAGATGACGTGCGCAGGCGCTGGAAAAGCCAGTGCGACCGTGCAACACGCGACGGTTGTCCACCATGTAGAGATCGCCGGCCGCGAGCTTGATGCGCAATTGGTATTGCTCACTTTCGCGCATGGCGCCAAAGGTGCGGTAGGCGTCGTAGTAGGCTTCCATGTGGTCCACCGGCAGCAGGAAGGGCTGTACGGAGTGGTTGGAGTAGCGAATGCCACTTACTTCACCCAGGACATTGCGTTCAATCACTGGCCCCTCGTTTTCTAGTTCAGCGCTGGCATCGCGGAAGTGAAAGTGGAGTGGGGTCGTGGCCAACAACTGAAATTTTGCGGGCGCCTGGGCGCGCAAATCCGCCGCAAGCTTGAAGCCATCGACCAGGGTTGATGCGCCACCTTGGGCATCGGACTGGAGAAAATGTTGCAGTTGGATGGTCGGTGTGGGGTCGCGGTAGGCTTCATCGGTGTGGGTGACCAAGGGCAGGTTGGTGTAGGCCACCGAATTGGCATTGGGAATGGTTCTGACATCAAAAACAGTGCCCCAACTGGTGGAACGGACCTCGCCAAAGTGCTTGGCAACCTCCAACACCGTGCCGGGAACGGTGGGTACATCATGTAGTAGGCCCACACCGTAAGCGTAGAATTGCGCCAAATAAGTGCGCTTGATGGCATTGTCACTGATCAATGCCGGGTAACTTGCGCGGGGCAGATCAGCCCCAATCGTGGCATCCCACAACGTTGGTTGATAGCGCGTCCGTTGCACGCCGTTGGAGTAGTCATAGGCGCGCAGCCAAGCCGGGGTAAAGCAGCTCTCATGGTGGTCGTGCTGCCAAACCAGGTGTAAATCGCCGTTGGCATTGACCTCGGCCACCACTGGGCGTACATCCGCCGGAATAGTGGAGGTTTCCACCACCCGATGATTGGTGCTGGCGTGGCGCAGTTGCGGGCAGTTGTCGCGCAGCCAAAAGTAATGGAAGGTGCTTTGCCGGCCATCACTCCAAGTAAGTTGCAGCGTGCGTTCGTCAAGAGTGACTTGCTCAATGGTTGGTTGCATCATGGGTTCCTCGCTATAGGCGGTAGGACGGTTCTTCTTCGTCCAGGATCTCTTTGAGGGCAGTAAAGTGCAGCTCGGAAAATTGGGGATACTCGAGCCACTGTTCGCAAGCCAGCGCGGCGACGTCATCGGGAATGAGCGCCAATGCTTGACGGGTGGAAAGGGCTAATACCTGGGTCTGCGCGGCTTTCTCCAAGTAGTAAAGCTCATCAAAAGCCTCGGCCACCGACGGCCCCACCACAATCACCCCGTGGTTGCCCATGAAGAGGACGCTTTTGTCCGCTCCCAGCAGGCGCGCCACCCGTTCGCCTTCGGTGTCATCCAGCGCCATGCCGCTGTAGGCGCGGTCATAGGCAATGCGCCCATAAAACCGACAGGCATTCTGGTCGGTCATCTGAAATTCATAGTCCTGCAAACAGCAGAGCGCCGTGGCATAGGGCATGTGTGTATGCAAAATGCAGTGGGCTTGCGGTAAATGTTGATGCAGGTGCGCGTGGAGATACCAGGCGGTCGGGTCCGGCGCATTTTCGCCCTTGATACTGTCGGGGTTGTCAGCGTCCAGCAGCAGCAATTCGCGGGCGCGCACCCGCGAAAAGTGGCGTCCCCGTGGGTTGAGCAGAAATTGCTTACCATCCTCCGACACGGCCACACTAAAATGGTTGGCCGTTGCCTCGTGGAGGTTGAGGCGCGCTGCCCAACGCAAGGCGGCGGCCAGATCAATGCGCGCTTGCGCTTCTGAGTATGCGTTCATTCTCATTTCCCTCTTCTGTTTTTGACAGGATGACAAGATGACAAGCGGGCTATTCATCTTGTCATCCTGTCATCTTGTCATCCTTCCAACACCGCCGGAAAACCGGGGGCGCGCAGATCCGTGCCCAGGGCGTCTTCCAAGAGTTTCACCACTTGGGAGGACCAGGCCCCGCCGCCATATTTCTGCCTGGCGCGAATAAAGGTCTGTTCGGTCAGGCCGGCCAATTCAAGTGGTACACCAAAATCGCGGCCCAGTTGCATGGCAAAATTCAGATCTTTACAGGCCAGATCCATGGTAAAGCCGATATTATAGCTGCCGTTGAGGATCACCTGGCTCTCCGTCTCGTGGACAAAGCTATTGCCGGAGCTAGCTTTGATGGCCGCAAACGCCTGGGCTAAGTCAAGTCCGCCGCGTTTGGCCAACATTAACGCCTCACCCGCGGCGACCAGGTGAATAAAGGCCAGCATATTGGTGATCACTTTGATAATAGCGGCGTTGCCCAGTTGCCCCATGTAAAGCACCGGATTGCCCACTACTTGCAGTGCGGATAGGTGCGCCTGGTAAATAGCCTCGTCGCCACCGACCAACACGGTGATGTCACCCGCGACCGCTTTGTGGACGCCGCCGGTCACAGGGGATTCGAGGGTGTTAACGCCCTTTTCTGCCGCGAGCGCCGCCAGCCGCAAGGTCTCGGTGCGGTCGTTGGTGCTCATATCGATCCAGGTTCCGCCCGCTTGCAGACCTGCAAGAATGCCCTGTTCACCGCTCACGACCATACTGATCACTTTGGACGAGGGGAGACAGGTGAAGATACTCGTACACTGGGCGGCCACGGCTTGCGGTGAATCGGCCCAGGTTGCGCCAGCGGCCAACAGACCGGTCGCGGCATCTTTATTGAGATCGTGAACGGTGAGGGCAAAGCCGGCGCGCAATAAGCTGCTGGCCAAATGGACGCCTAAATTACCCAGGCCGATAAAACCAAGTTGTTGGGTCATCAATGTTTCTCTTTAATGTTTTCCTTCGGTGTAGTGGTAGGGGCGTGCCCTCGCGGTCGCCCAGGGCAGGCGCAAGGCCGTGCCCCTACGGCATTTGTCCCAAACGCAAAGACCAATACATCAAAATATCTCAAAGATTACAGGATGGTCGGTCATCTCCAAGTGTAATTTATCACCGGCGTAGGGATGGGCTTCGGCGACGGCTTCATTCAATTCCACGCCCAGCCCAGGCTCAGTCGGTGGGATAATGTAGCCATCCTGCCACTGGAGCGGCGTCTTGAGGATCGCAGCATGAAAGCCACCCCAGGTAAGGATCGATTCCTGGATCAGGAAATTGGGAATGCAGGTGCTCAGTTGGATGTCAGCAGCCGCGGCAATCGGTCCACAGTAAAGATGGGGCGCGACTTGGGCATAGTGTGCCTCGGCCAGCCCAGCGATCTTCTTGGCTTCCAGGAGGCCGCCGACTCGGCCCAGCGCCGGCTGCAGGATCGCGGCGGATTTGCACTCCAGCACACGGGCGAATTCATATTTGGTGGTGAGCCGTTCGCCGGTGGCGACGGGGATGCTGGTCTGTTGCGCCACCCAGGCCATCTCTTCGGGCTTTTCCGGTGGGGTTGGCTCTTCAAACCAGAGGGGATCATAGGGCTCCAGCCGTTTGGCCAGCCGTACCGCACCGGCTGGCGTCAATTGCCCGTGGGTGCCAAAGAGCAGATCGCACTTGCTGCCGACCGCTTCACGGATGAGCTTAACAAATTTTTCGCTCAGGTCCAGCGCTTCCAGCGAGAGTTGGCGCGGGTCAAAGGCGGAGTAGGGACCGACTGGGTCAAACTTAATGGCGGTAAAGCCTTGTTGCATATACTTGGCCGCCCGCTCCGCCGAAAGTTCGGCGTCGTGATAGACATCGGTCTGATCACCTTCTTCGGTGTAGATATAAGTGTAGGAGCGCAGCTTTTCGTGCACCTGACCGCCTAAGAGGGCATAGACCGGCTGGTTGGTCTCCTTGCCGATAATGTCCCAACAAGCCATCTCAATGCCACTGAGGATGCCCAAGATAGACGTGTCAGGCCGTTGGGTGTAGCCGCTGCTGTAGATGGTGCGCCAGAGCGTTTCAATCTGAAATGGGTCACGCCCAATGACCTTGCGCACACATACGTCCTCGATCATCTTGGCCACCACATGAGGATGGAATGGTACAGAGTAGACTTCGCCATAGCCGACCACATTGCTGTCGGTGATCAGTTTGAGAAAGATCCAATAACGTCCGCCAAAGTGAGGCGGTGGATTGCCCACCACAAAGGTCTTGACATCGGTGATTTGCATAAATGTTTGTTGTTCTTCTGGAATTTGGGTGATAAAACTAGCCGGTAGCCGCTGACCAATAGCCAACAGCCAACAATAAGTGTTAAACAACAGCAACAAAATGTCAAGTATGTAATTGTGAAGGGGTGCGTCCCATTTTGGGGGACTGGTCAAGCAACTAAAATGCGTTAACCAGAGTAAGCCCCCCCTTTGGGCATTTCATTTGACTTGGAACAGTATAAGTTGGAATTCGGTCCGTTGGGATGGTGTCGCCTGGGCGGGTTAGAGGTACGAACTCGTGCTGGGGTGGTCTTGTCCGATAGGGATGTCTGAGCTTAAGGCGGATGGATGGATTTTCCTGTTCCTAAGCTCAGGCATCCTTACGGAACGGTCTAAAAGGTCAAAACTAGCGCAACGCTCTCTCAGCGTACTTACTTAGTAAACCACCTCAGTAGACCGTTTCAGTAAACCGATTGTAGAATTAAGCGATAAAACGGGTATTCGGTGTAGGCGCCTAGAAGCAGCGGGAGCCCTTTGGGCGCCTTTGGACGCGACCCTTGCGGTCGCCCTTGGGGCAGGCGCAAGGCCATGCCCTTACGTCCACCCCATTATTTTCTTAACCCGCTATTGCAGTCTACTGTTACTGAACAATGAATGGCAGATAGAGATCCGTGCTATCACCCAGGTTATCCTCGATCGCGGTCTGCAGGGCCGGCGGGCCGGCGACGGTCGGCTGCTCAAACTCGCCTTGCAGCACTTTGGCAGAGGCTTCATCGCTCATGGCGGCCGCGGTCACGCCATTACTCACATTGATCGTAAAGCGGCTGTTGACCACGGCGCGCACTTCAACCTGATAGCGGCCTGATGTACAGTTGCCCGGCAGGGTAATGCTCTCGTCAACCGGCCCGTTGTTGGCGCTCAACCCACAGCGCGGGGCGGCCACATTGGTGAAATCGTCAAAGACGGCCACGTCGACGTCGCCAAACTCTACGTCAAAGTTCAACGTCAGATTGCCGGAGGCCAGCGGGATACGGAAGATGCGCACGTCGTTGCGGTCCAGTGTAATCGCCGTGGGCGGGATGACGCTGATGACATCAAAGGCTGGGCGGCGTGAGATATTTCCGGCTTTGTCACGCAGCCAGGCAAAGGCATAGGCCACACCTGCCTTAGCTTCCACTTCGGCATCGACAATAAAGGTATCGGTGTCCACCGGCGCCGGCAAGGGCTGGAACGTACACGCCTGCTCCACCCAGCGCCGCCGGATTTGGTCATAGGTGTACTGCACAATGCAGTAGGCATCCAGGCCACTGACAGTCTGTCCATTGGGGCCGGCCGGATCGCTGCCCTTGATCTTCACCTTCACACTGCCGCCAGGGGTAATGGGGTCGGCATCGTTAAAGGGATCGTCATCACTGATCAAAATCGCGTTGACCACCGGCGGTGTGCGGTCGGGCGGCGCATTGCGCAGACGAATGCGGCGGCTGGCGCTGTTATCGTTTTCACGATCTTCCGGCACGGCGTCGGTCGGATCGACGGTAACCGTCACCTGTGCCAGGCCGGCAGTTACATTAGTGGGCAACGTCCACGTGGTTGTGACGATGGCCTGACCAAAGTCCTGTTTAAAGGCACTGGCCGGCACCGTGACCTCACTGGGCGAAACACTTCCCGCGGTCACCTCAAATTTGACGGTGACGCCACTCAGACCCAGGTCCCCCAGCAGATCGGCCAGATCAGCTTTGGCGCCAAAGAGCGAAACGTTCGCGCCTAAGATGGTTGACTGCCCAATCAACGGTTTGGGCGGATCGCTAAAGATGTCATGGCGATCCACATAAAGATTGAGCGGGAAGGTCGTCGCGGCGTCGATTGACTGCAAGAAGGCGATTACCTTAGCCTGATTGGCAGCCGAGGCCAACGGATCACTCTGTCCCTGGCGCAGACCGGCGGTGCGATGCTGTTGATTGCTCAGCACACAGGCCAGCGTTTCACAGGCGCCATTGTGATAGTAAGGCGGCACTTGCCAGATGGCGAGTAGCGCCGGTGTGTTAAAACCATCACCCTTGCCGTCACCGTTGTGATCCTTGCCCAACCCAACCTGGCCGGTGGTCGCCACTTCCACCGCGCCGACATTGTTGCCAATCTCATTGCCCTGGCCAGCCACGCCCAGATTGAATGACTTGATATCAAAGAGGAAGCGGTCCAAGTATTGGGCGTTGACCGGGTTATTGGGCGCGCCGACCTCAGTAAAGATCTCAGTGGCGTCGGGCGGTGAGGTAAAGTCTTTGCTACTATTGGTCCACTTGCTGCCGCCGTGACAACCAATACAGTTGGCGCGGAAGAAGAGACGCCGCCCCTGAGCCACATCGCTGCTACTGAGCGCGCCATTGTTGGCGGCAGTGTTGCCATTGGCGCCCGCCAGTTCGTCAGAGGTCAACATGCCGTTAGGTGTGCGCACGGCAAAGCGAATCCACTCCTTGAGTGCAGTTAGCGCCGGCCAACTGGTGTTGCTGCCGGGCAGCGTCACGGTATGCTGCGGACGCCCGGCGTTGGGTAGTGTAAAGGCGTTGACCACCGCCGGCGCAAAGTTGATATTGCCGGTGTCACTGATGATCAGACCGTGGTTCGGGTCCTGCACGCTGCCGGCGATCGGTGTTGCCAATGCCCCAGGGCCAGAGATGTTGCGCACGTTGATCTCAAAGTCTTCCACCTCGTCAAAGACAGCAGAATAGTTGAGCATGCGCTGGTCAAAGGGGTTGTGGGGGCTCCAGGTGGCGTTTAGCGGGATCGACTTGCGCGGTCCCGGCACAAATTGCCAGATGACGCCATCGGTCAGCCCGGCAAAGTGACAACTGCCACAGTTCTGCCAGCCATCACTGGAGAGCCGTTCATCGGTCGAGACGGTTGTGCCGCCAGGCCGATCAAAGTGGCCGCGTGACGAGAAGAACATCTCCTTGCCGACCAACAGTTGCTCATCGACGGAACCGGGGATAGGCAAGGAGGTCGTGCGGATGCCCTGCACCACACTGTCGGTGGCCAGATCGACGACCGAAACGTTGCGTGAGATGTAATTCATGACAAAGGCTTTGCTGTTGCGCATCACAATGCCCAACGGGTTTTTGCCGGCGCTGTCACCGCTTGTACCAGCATTGTTGGGGTCATTCAGGTCAATATAGCGCGTCGTGTTGGCATCAACCGTGAAGGAGAGCGCGCCCGTAGCATCGACATTGAGCTTGACCAGCAGATCGCTGCCGGCGGAGACCACATAGGCGTTGCCGGCGCCACTCTGGTTGGTAAAGGCAATGGCCCAGGGATTGGCGAAGAAGAGCTTCTTTTTGGGCGGCTCCGGGTCACGTGCGCCCAGGTGTAGGTTGATAAACTTGGCCGCCCCGGCATCAAAAGGTGTGCCTGTGGCCGCGTTATCGATGACGCTGACAAAGGCCTGCGTGTCCGTGTTGAACTTGAGCGGACGGGAGGGTGACGCGGCAATATTGGGCAGGTAGGCTTGATTGCCACGGATGACAATGCTCTGTAACTGATTGGGGAAGGCTGAGGTCGGGTCCGGCTGGGTGTCACCGTTACTGTCGATGGCAAAGCCGGTGTCCTGCGCTGCTAAGGTGATGGTCGTCGCCAGCGTTGGCAGGTCAGTCAAGCCGGCAGGGATATTAAATTGGCAGACAATACCCTCTTTGCCCACGTCACTACCCTGAGTCCCGCCACTTTTGGTAAAGGAGAGGAAGCGGGTCACGTAGAGACGGTCGCTGTTTTGCGTCACGGCAAGGCCGCGGGGTTGGAAGTGGCGGCCACTTTCGCCCACATTGCAGGCGCTGGTGCGCAGATCAAGGTTACCGACGATGCTCTGGTTGTCGGTGCGAATGATGCTCACCGTATCCTGGCCGCTGTTGGCGACAAAGACACGGCGGCCATCGGGTGCGGCGACGATGTTCCAGGGCTCGGCGCCGGTGATGAGCGTCTTTTTCTGCGGCGCGATGGTGACGCTCGTTGCGCTGCTATTCTCGACTGTGATAATTGTGACACTGTTATCGGCGGCATTGGCCACATAGGCATGGTAACTCTCTGGGCTGCCGTCGGTGTCGAGTGCAATGCTCTGGGGCTCATCACCGACGCGCACGGTCGCAATGACACGCGGATTGCCGTCCAGGTCACCCAAGACCGAGACGCTGTCATCATCGGGGTTGACCACCCAGATCTGTTGCTTGGTCGCGGAGAGCGCGATGGGGCTGGAATAGGTGGGGGTGTCAAACGCTGCGGCGTCGGCAAGCGCCGCAGCCTGGGCATTGCTGGCGCGGTGGGCGGTCATCGCCCAGAGGCTGGCAAGGGCAGCACATAGGATTACGCCCCATAGCAAGGGGTGATAGCTGACCTGCCGGTCGTTAACTTGCCGGTAGTTCATGGGGTGGTGCAGTTGCTTAAAACGTTGCTCCATTATTTACTCCTTTTAAGGCATGAAGTGCAAGAACCAATACGGTAGAGACCCTGCTCTACAATGTTCATGGCGACATAGGCTCACCTCCTAGCACAAGGCTCTGGCCCATACACCAATTGACAAAGCGCTGCCCTCTCACTGGGAATAGACAGCACTCTCATAAAAATGGATGGAGCGTTTTGTAAGCGTTTCAGCACCGTTTTGCCAGATCAGCGCAATCATCCAACGAAGCTTCGCCTCCAATCGAGAAGTTAGGGCTGTTGGCGGTTAGCTGCTGGCTGGTGGCTGTTGGCAGAAATGCACCGATCACGCAAGGCAAAATGGCGTGCGTTGCCGATTTCGCGTATAATAAGGAGCTGTTCGGTAACTTAAATTATCTGCGGCCTAACATCTACTGCCTATCTCACTGATCCCACCGAGTGGCTGCTCATCCAATGTGTAGAGCGAACCTGTATGCGTAAGCCTTCTTTTACTGATCGTCTCCGTTATGCCTTTGACAACATTGTCGCCAAAGGCCCCGTTATGATCATTGGCTGGATTTCTTTCTTTGCCCTGGCAACCATCTTTCTGGTTTCGCTGGGTGTCACGCTCAGCGGCATTGATCCGGGTGTGAGCTTGTTGGAGCAATTTTGGATCTATCTCATGCTCACGCTGGAGCCCGACGCGCCAGATAATCACATCTGGGCCTTCCGCTTTGTCACGCTGGGGGTCGTCCTGCTGGGTATTCTCTTGGTCAGCACCTTGATCGGCGCCACCACAGCCTCAATTGAAGGACGCCTTGAGCAACTGCGCAAGGGGCGTTCTAAGGTCTTGGAGCATGACCATACGGTGATCTTGGGCTGGTCCGAACAGATCTTTACCATTATTGCCGAGTTGGTCATTGCCAATCAGTTCCAACATCATACCCATATTGTCATTTTAGGCGACAAAGACAAAGTAGAAATGGAAGATGAAATTTGGGCCAAGGTAGGGCGCACCGGAAGCACCCATGTCATCTGTCGCCACGGCAACCCGATTGAAGTGATTGATCTGGAGTTGGTGAGCCTGCACACTGCCAAGTCGATTATCATTCTGGCCTCAGAGGAAGAGGATCCCGACTCGGTGGCGATTAAGACGCTGTTGGCCATTATCAACGACCCGCACCGGCGGCCTGAGCCCTATCACATTGTTATGTATCTGCATGAGGCCAAGAATGCCCAGGTTGCGAAAATCGTGGGGCAGGATGAGGTGGAAGTGGTGGTGACCACCGACTTTATTGCGCGCATTACTGCCCAAGCCAGCCGCCAGTCCGGCCTCTCCACCGTTTACATGGAACTGCTGGATTTCAAGGGCGACGACATCTATTTTCACCAGGAGCCGGCTTTAGAGGGCAAGAGCTACGGTGACGCGCTGCTGGCCTATAACCAGTGCGCGCTCATCGGCATCCACCCACGGCAAGGGAAACCGCTCCTCAATCCGCCAGCTACGATCCTCATTCAAAAGGGCGATGCAATCATTGTCATTGCCGAGAACAAACCATCGATCCGGCTCTCGTCATCGATCAAATGGCGCATGGATGAACGTGTGATCCAAAGCTGTGAGCCGCGCCAACCCAAGCCAGAACATACCCTGATCTTGGGCTGGAATCGCAGCGTTCCCCAGATCATCAATGAACTGGACAGCTATGTGGCGCCGGGCTCAACCGTTACGGTGGTGGCTAATAGCACCTTCGCCGAAAGTATTTTAAAACAGCGCTGCAAATCGTTGGAGCGCCAACAATTCACCTTCCAATCCGGCGATACCACTGACCGCGAGCTGTTAGAAGCGCTACCGCTGGAGGCGGTGGACCATGCGATCCTGGTCGCTTACTCCGATGAACTCGACATTCAACATGCCGACGCGCGCACCTTGGTGACGTTGCTGCATATGCGCGATCTGGTGCGCCAGCGCCAACTGCCCATGTCAATTGTCAGCGAAATGTTGGATATTCGCAATCGTAATCTGGTCACGGTGACCCAGGCCGACGACTTTGTGGTCAGCGAACAGTTGGTCAGCTTCTATCTGGCACAGGTGGCCGAAAACAAAGCGCTCCATACGGTCTTTAGCGAACTCTTTGATGCCGAGGGCATGGAGATTTATTTGAAACCGGCTGGCGCCTATGTGAAGCCGGGCGTGCCGGTAAATTTCTACACCGTCATCGTCGCCGCGCGCAATCGCCAGGAAACGGCGGTCGGCTATCGCTGCCATGCCGATGCACAAAATGCAGAGAAAGCGTATGGGGTGGTGCTCAATCCACCCAAAAACGAAGCCATTACCTTCGCCGCAGCCGATCGGATCATTGTCATTGCCCTGGAATGAGACAACAGGGTTAGTACCCGCGGCAGACAGCGAGAAGCCGCCTCAACGCCTGGAGTTACATTGCTTGGCTGGGTTGATGAAGGGTAAAAATTAAATTCGACGTTGGTAGGGGTGTATCCTACCAACGTTACCGAATTATCTTCTTAATGTTCATAGCATAGCTTTATTTTTGATTTTTTCATGAATTGATGGTATATTAAATTGTTGTCCTTGTGCACCGCTAAGCTCTTCTGTTTAGTGGTCCCGCTTGGTTCATCCACTGGTTGCCCGACCAACGCTGGGTCGGGTTTTTTGTTGCAACAGAGAGGCTCCGGTCGTTTTCCGGTTTGTTGGCTTTTGGCTCAAGGCTAGACGCACAACAAGGTTGGCACGCCACGCCGACGGATCACGTAGTGCGCACGAGTCGACTGTTGGGCAACAACAGGGCGCATGATCTGCAAAGATCGTGCGTGATTTGGCGTAAAGTGATCCAGTCAGGTCCTGGCCGACGCTTGTTTAGGCGCGAGTCGGTGACACTGTGCTGGGAGATGACATTTTAGGAGCAAAATGAATACCGAATTTACTCAGTTAGCGCTGCAGCCGCAGTTGCTGCAGGCTGTGACCGCGCTTGGCTACAGCGAACCGACGCCGATCCAGGCGGAAGTCATTCCGCTGCTATTGGCCGGCCACGATGTAATTGGCCAGGCCCAAACGGGCACCGGCAAGACTGCCGCCTTTGCCCTTCCCATTTTACAAACACTGACACCCGATGGTACTGTGCAAAGCCTGATTCTGGCGCCGACGCGCGAGTTAGCCTTGCAGGTGGCGCAAGCCTTTGAAGACTATAGCCGCTACCAGCAGGTTTCTGTTTTGGCAGTCTATGGCGGGCAAGCCTATGAACGCCAGATCCGGCGTCTGCGCAAGGGCGTCGATGTGGTGGTGGGTACGCCGGGCCGGCTGCTCGACCTAATGGAACGCAAGGTGCTGGATCTGAGCAATGTGCGCACGGTCGTGCTGGATGAAGCTGACGAGATGCTCAGCATGGGCTTTATCGATGACATGGAGGCGATCCTGAAGGAGACTCCGGCGGATCGGCAGACCGCGCTCTTTTCGGCCACGCTGCCACCGGCAATTCGACGGTTGGCCGGCAGCTATATGCGGGAGCCGCGCGCTGTGACGGTGCAGCGCCAACAACTGACCGTAGCTGCCATTGAACAGCGCTATTATTTGGTCAATGAAGAAGATAAGTTGGCGGCGCTCACCCGCCTCTTTGAGGTGGAAGAGATTGCCAGCGCGCTGATCTTCGTGCGCACCCGTCTCAGCGCCGGCGAGTTGGCTAATGAGTTGACCGTGCGCGGCTTCCCGTCGGAAGCCTTGCATGGCGATCTGAGCCAGGATGCACGGGAGCAGACGCTCAACCGCTTTCGCCAAAATCAGATCAAGGTGCTGGTGGCCACCGATGTGGCGGCGCGCGGTCTCGACATTGAGGACATTTCCCATGTCTTCAACTTTGACTTGCCCCTGGATCCAGAGATCTACGTCCACCGCATTGGCCGCACCGGACGCGCCGGCAAGAGTGGGCTGGCCATTTCGCTCTTAACGCCGAGCGAACTGTGGCGGATGCGCAAAATCGAAAGTTATACCCGCCAGCCGGCGACACGGATGACGCTGCCCACCGTCGAGGAGATCCAGGCCAAACGGGAGGCGCAGTTGCTCAACCAGATGGCAATCTGGCTGCGCCGTGGTCGCTACCAGCGCGAGCGTGAACTTGTGACAGAGTTGGTGGAGGCCGGCCATGATCCGTGGGAGATTGCCGCGGCGGCGCTCAAGGTGGCGCGCGCGGAAGAGAAACAGCGGCCGATTGCACCGGTAAGCGAAGTCAAAGAGGGGCGCACCGGCAGAAATGGACGCGAAATGCGCAGCAAACGCAACGGTGAGGGTGCACGCCGCAACCGGTCAGCGGAGGGGCGACAAGGCGGCAAGCGCACTGTGGGCAAGGTTTCCCACGAAGCAGGGATGGTGCGGTTGCTGCTGGATGCAGGTCGCGCCCAAGGCATTCGCCCCAACGACATTGTCGGCTCGATTGCCTACCACGCCAACATTCCCGGCAGCACCATTGGCGCAATCCACATCCGTGATCAACATACCCTAGTCGATGTGCCGGAAGAGTTTGTTGGACGCGTCCTCGCCAAGGCAGGCGATTACCGCATTCGCCAACACCAGATTACAGTGGAACGCGCGAATTGAAAAATATACGCGCCGGAAATCAATCAGACGCAAACAAACCCGGTTTCTCAGCAGAAACCTGGTTTGTAAAATGCGTCCATTTCATTTCTGGTCAGTTTAAGTAACACGCATAGGGGGAATGCACCTGTCCCTACGCGACAGGTGCATTCCGTTCCTACCAGCGCTAAAACGACGTAGTATCTATGGTATGGGGTCTGGCCCCAGCATAGCGGTTGAACCGTTACAATGCAGACAACCTCACAGCGGATTAGAGTCAGACGCCGACGTGTCAGGCGCAGCTTGCTCGCCATGTAAGTAGGCTTCAATCTGTTTCAGCAACACTAAAAGTTCTTCCGGTCCCAGCCCAGCCAGTCGCTCTTCCGGCCGAACATGGGCCACGACCTCTCTACACAATTGCTCATTATTAGTCAGCAACTGTTCGATTTCCTCCGCGCTCAACTCAGCTAATCGTTCTTCCGGCGAAGCGCTAGCGATGACTTGTTTGTGCATCTCCTCACCCATTGCCAATAAACTTTCTAAGGTCACGTCCATCTTCGTTTTCACTCCTTCCAATTCATAGGCCTTCTGCAAGGCGAACAACACCGCCCACAGCGCTGCCGGCCATTTCGCCAATGGCGTACGCCAAAATGTGGCAAAGGCCGATTGGCGCACCTGTTGGCGGCTGGCAAAGAGCCTGAAGTAGTCATTGTGCGGCGTATTCTTGTATGTGTATAATTACTGGCTGCTCCACTACTGTTCTGTAAACAAAGCAATGGTGGGTATCTGGCCCTCACCCCCGACCCCTCTCCCAGGATGGTTCAAGGGAGTCTAGTTCCCTTCTCCCAGGATGGGAGAAGGGTTAGGGATAGGGCTTAGCAAGTCCCAATCAACCCAATATTACTTAGTTGACAAAACACTAGTACAGTGTAACCGAAATTTTGATAGATTAGAACGGTATTATTTCGAGAAGCTTGTGACGAGGAATCTCTGCTTACGAAAGAGGAGATTCTTCGTCAAAAAGCAGGCTCAGAATGACAATCCTAAATACTCATAACTTGCTTTACAGTGTACTAGCTATGAATCCACTTCTTCCGTAGCCCTTTTGTCACGTTTTGCACTTCGCACCGGTCTTAGAGTATGAAGCGCTTTATACTCTTTCTATAGTTTCCCTGCAAAGTTTTGTCCCATCCGCTCAGCGAGGGATGTGGGACAAAGCTTTACATGGGAGCTAGATGATCAGCCTATAACCAACGAGGTAAAACATGACATCCCAATCCACCGATCTCCGTACTACACAAATTTTGATCCTAGGGGCTGGCTATAGCGGCGTGATGGCGGCGCTGCGTCTGGCCGGCCGGACCAAAGGGCTCAAGACCACCATTATCTTGCTCAACGCCCAAGACCACTTTGTGGAACGGCCGCGTTTGCATGAGCAGGCCACCGGTACGGTGTTGCAACGGCGCGCCTTGCCCCACATGCTGCGTGGCACTCCGGTGCGCTTTATTCAAGGTCGCGTAGTGGCGCTCAACCCAACGACACAACAGGTTGAGGTAGAGACAGGTAGCGGCGTCCAGCACTTCCGGTATGATTATCTGATCAATGCACTGGGCAGCCGTGTCAATCGACCAAACATTCCCGGTGTGCAAGAATACGCGCACACGCTCGACCCCGATGGGAAGTTAGCGACCGATGCCTTACGTGCAAAACTCACCACGTTGGGAAAGAGCCCTTTCCGCGCCGTTGTCGTGGGTGGCGGCGCAACTGGCATCGAAGCAGCCACCCAGATCAAAGGCTGCTATCCGCAAAGCGAGGTCACCATTGTCACCCAAGGTGCAGTCGGTGCGTTCAAAGGAGCACAGGTGCAAAAGCATCTGCAGGGTGCGCTACGGGAACAAGCGATCACCCCCATCGAACAGGCATCTGTCCTGCGCGTAAGCGCAGACGGCGTATGGCTTGCCGACCAACGGATTCCGGCCGATCTCATCCTATGGGCCGGTGGTTTTGTAGCTTCGCCGCTGGCGCGGGAGGCCGGCTTGCAGGTCAACGCCCAGAATCAGCTGCTGGTTGATCCTTATCTGCGTTCTTTTTCCCATCCCAACATTTACGCGGTAGGAGACGCCGCCTTCCCGGTTGAGGAGCCTGGTGCGCCTATCCGCATGAGTCTCTTTACTGCTTTAGTCAGTGGCGCGCAGGCGGCCGAAAATATCGCCGCGACGCTCAAAGGCCAGCCCCTACAGCCGTTGAGCTTTGTCTGGTATGGCCAGGGCATTGCCTTGGGTCCCAACGACGCGGTAGGCTTTGCCACTTATCCGGTAGACCAAGCGTGGCCTCTGATCTTTCGGCGTGCGTTGGCTGTGCGGGTGCGCAACTTTTTTGTCTGGTATCTGAGCTTTGCGCTAGAATTGGAACGGCGTTTTCCCGGCTCGTTTATCTGGAACGGCAAGGGACGCTACGCGCGACAACAACGCCACTCAAATCGAGCAACGGCGGTTGGAAGAGAGGTGCAGCGCCATGCCGATTGAACAGTTTGAGTCTTTTCGCCCCCTGCTCTTCTCGATTGCCTATCGCATGTTAGGGACAGTAGCGGAAGCGGAAGATGTTCTACAAGACACATGGCTACGTGTACAAGGACAACTGGCGGAGACCATTGAGAAGCCCAAACAATTTCTCACCACCATTGTCACACGCCTCTGTCTTAACCAGTTGAGTTCGGCCCGGATGCAGCGGGAAGAATATCTGGGGCCGTGGTTGCCGGAGCCAGTGCTTACTGATGGTCGCCCGACATTGGTCAATCCGCTTGACAGAGCGCTTACCTACGATTCCATCTCCATTGCCTTTCTGGTGTTGCTGGAATCATTGCAACCCGCCGAACGCGCCGTCTTTTTGTTGCATGAAGTCTTTGATTACAAACATAGCGAGATCGCGGCGATGCTGGAGAAGAGTGAAACAGCCTGCCGCCAACTCTTACGCCGCGCCAAACAATCGATCGCCGTAAAACGGGCGCGCTTCACCGCAAAGCCAGTACAACATGAACGCCTTTTGCGCAGCTTTATTGAAGTAGTCGAATTGGGCGAAGTGGACGCCTTTCTGGCAATGTTGGCCGAAGATGTTACCTTGGTGCCGGATGGCGGCGGTGAGCGAGGGGCTGCGATCCGTGTGCTTCAAGGGCGTGAAACGGTGGCAGCCTTTGCCTTGGGGACTTACCATCATTCTCCACCAGGAGTGATCTATACGGTGCCGGTGCTCAATGGACAGCCAGCTATTGTAGCGCGCACGGCGGATGGCCGCCCTTACTATGCGCTCTTCCTCTACGGTATCGGCAACGAGATTAACTTAATCCACGTCGTGGCCGGTCGCAAATTAGCCAATCTGCCCTAACCTGGACAAGCCAGAACCAAGTAGATCGGTAGATCGGTAAATCGGTAGATCGGTAGATCGGTAGATCGGGCTTGGTACTAATAGCTACCATAAAAAGGGCCGCGGTTAGCAACCGCGGCCCTTTTTATGGTGAGCGTAACCTGCCAAATTGCCTCTTGACATGATACGAAACGAATGATATGATTATCTATCATATCGTTTCATTCGTTTCATCAAGAGGTCATAGCATGACTATCGATGCCCCTATTCTAGATGCTGCGCAGCGTCTGCTCAATAGCGAGAGCGGCGCCGATTTCACCGTTGATCAACTGGCCGCCGCCGCAGGTATTTCCCGCGCCACGCTCTACCGGCGCATTGGCAGTAAGGAGGCGCTTTTGCAGCAGATAGCTGAATTGCACGGGGTTGATCCAGAAACATTGGGCGCCCGCGATATACGGGCCGACAGCCTCGCGGCCGCACGCGAACTCTTTAGTCGCTACGGCTTGGTCAGTGTCACCATGGAACAGATTGCCCAGGAAGCAGGGGTGGGTGTGGCCACGCTCTACCGCCACTTTGGCGACAAGGGGGGGCTTCTGCGCGCCTTTTCCGATGAGTTCCGCCCACAACAATTGGTCTCGGACACGGCCTTTATCCCTTCGGGTGATCTCGCTGCCGATCTTCAGCCCATCGTCAGTGGGTTGCTACGTTTTATGATGGCCAACGGCGATATTTTTCGGCTAACGCTGGCAGAGCGCAGCAAAGAGTTAGAGGTGATCCAGGCCATGCGCAATACGCCTGGCCGCACGTTGCACCGTCTGACCCGCATCTTTCAACTGCCTGAAGTAGCCGACCAGTTAGCGCCATTGGAGGCACAAGAGCTGGCGCTCAGCCTGTTGGGCATGATCTTTGGCTTTGGTTTTACAGGACCCTTTCTTTACGAATTACCACTAGCCGAGCCAGACAAGGTGGCCCATACGATTGTGCGGATCTTCCTTGATGGTGTGCGGCGGTCTACTGACACTACTTTAGATAAAGGACTTTAATCATGGTTGCGACACTTCCAGCTTCACCAGTGACGGCCCCCCTTTCTGCAATAGATGACAGACCGTTGGTGTTGCCCTTTACTGACATCAACGCTCACGATTTACCGCTGGTGGGCGGCAAGGGCGCCAACTTGGGCGAAATGACACAGGCCGGGTTTCCCGTGCCGCCGGGCTTTTGCGTAACCACCGTCGGCTTTCAACGGTTTATGGCTAACTGTCCAGCTGCGGATGAACTCTACGCTACCCTCGAGCGTGTCAGGGCTGATGACCTGAACCAGGCGCGCGCCGTCGGTGAAGAAGTGCGCAGCCGCCTAGCCGCAGTGCCCATTCCTGCCGAGGTGCGCGCCGCCATCCTGGCGATCTGGCAGGAACAGGGTGAAGAGTACGCTTACGCGGTCCGTTCAAGCGCCACGGCGGAAGACCTGCCCGACGCCTCCTTTGCCGGTCAACAGGACACCTATCTCAACATACGGGGGGCGGAGCATTTGCTAGAGAATGTAAAACGGTGCTGGATCTCCCTCTTTACCGACCGCGCCATCCTCTACCGCACGCAGAATGGCTTTGACCACCGCGATGTGCTGCTTTCGGTAGTGGTTCAGCGTATGGTTATGCCGGAGGTGTCGGGCATTCTCTTTACGGCCGATCCGGTCAGTGGTCATCGCCAGATTGCAACGATTGACGCCAGCTACGGCCTAGGTGAAGCGCTTGTCTCCGGCATCGTCTCGGCCGATCTCTATAAAGTGGACAAACGCACGCAGCAGGAGCTTGACGCCGTCATCGCCGACAAGCAATTGGCCATTCGCCCGCTGCCGGAGGGTGGCACCGTTCAGGTCAAGTTGGAAGAACCAGAGCGCTCGGCCCGCGTCCTCACGCCGGCACAGACGGTGGCACTGGCCACGTTGGGGAGTCGCATTGAGGCCCACTATGGCAAGCCGCAGGATATAGAGTGGGCGCTGGCCGGTGGCGAACTCTATGTGGTGCAGTCGCGGCCCATTACCTCGCTCTATCCCATCCCGCAACCGTCGCTGGCCAGAGAGACACCCCACGTCTTTGTCAGCTTTAGTCACGCCCAGGTGATGACCGATCCGATGCCACCGCTGGCGCGTACACTCTGGCGCGTGACCTTTCCGTTTGGCAAGCCTCCCGACACCGAAACGGAGTATAATCCCTACCTTGCCAGCGCCGGCGGTCGTCTCTACATTGATCCAACACCCATGTTGCAACGCGCCTTCCCTCGGCGCGTCCTGCCCAAGCTACTGGAAAATGCCGATCCACTCATTGCCCAAACGGTGCGTGAGGTCATGGCGCGGCCTGAATTTCAAAGCCGGACCAACGATGATCAGGACAAAGCCACCATTCGTGGCATGGCCCAGTGGTTTCGTCCGGTCATCACAGGAGTGTTGACCAATCTCCTCTGGCGACAACCGGAAGGGCGGGCCGAAGCTGCTTCACATTGGTTGGACCGCTATGAGGCAGAGGTGGCCGCGCGGCTTCATGCCGCCGAAGCCGGCGCGCCGCGCATCGCCGTCGCCTGTCAGGTTCTGGGTCATCTGATGGCTGAGGTGGTCGACCATATGTTGCCGGCGGTTGCCAGCGGTATTTTAGCGCGCGCCCTGCTGATAGCGCTCTTAAAGGAACGCGCGGATCCCGAAGATCTCAACGCGATCCTCCGTGGCCTCACGGGCAATGTAACCACGGAAATGGATCTGCGGGTCGGTGATCTGGCCGATGTCGCGCGCCAATCCCCGGCCGTCGTCGCCCACTTAACCAACGAGCCGGCGACGACGGTTTTAAGCACGCTGGCCGAGGTCGCTGGTGGCCCGGCCTTTCTGACGGCGCTGGACGAATTTCTAACGGACTATGGGATGCGCGGTCCCTCAGAGATTGACATTAGCCGCCCACGTTGGCGCGATGATCCGACGCCTCTGCTCCAGGTCATTATCGGGAACTTACAACATAGCGCGTCCGGTTCGCATCGACAACATCATGCAGCCCTGGCGCGTGAAGGTGAAGCAGCGGCAGAACGATTGGTGACCGCCGCCCGTACTGGTTGGCTGGGCCCAATGCGAAGCCGTTTTGTCAATCGCTTAACCCGAGTGGTGCGCAACCTGTTACCGCTGCGCGAGCACCCCAAATTTTTGCTGATCCGCGTCATAGGTGAAGTGCGCACAGTGGTCCTGGAAGCGGCGGCAGCGTTGGTCAAGCAGGGACGGTTGGAGCAGGTGGAGGATGTCTGGTATCTGGAGTTGCTTGAGCTGGCCGATGTGTTACGCAACCGTGCGGACGACCCACGGCCACGCGTGGCGCAGCGCAAAACGGAGCACGTCCGCGCCTGGTCACTGACGCCGCCGCGGGTCATCACCAGCGACGGCGAGATTCCCATCGTACACCTAACGCGCGACGATTTGCCGGCAGGTGCGCTGCCCGGCAACCCCGTCTCTGGCGGCGTCGTCGAGGGCATCGCCCGGGTGGTGACCGACCCGACGCGTGAGGTGCTTGCGCCAGGCGAAATCCTGGTGGCGCCCTTTACGGACCCTGGGTGGACACCGCTCTTTATTAATGCGGCCGGCCTGGTGATGGAGGTGGGTGGACTCATGACCCACGGTTCCGTCGTGGCGCGTGAGTATGGCATCCCCGCCGTTGTGGGCGTGTTGGAAGCCACCCAACGGATCCAGAGCGGCCAACGCATTCGGGTGCACGGCGACCAGGGCTATGTGGAAATTTTGGATGAAGCATAGGGGGAGAGATGCGTGAGACGTTGCTAGCCCTGTTGGTGGTGCTCCTAGCTTTGGCTATCGCGGCGCTGTGGCAGGGGACCGATATTTTCATAGCCGGTGTGCGCTCGGCCATGGGGCAGTTGGTACGCTTTCTGCCGATCTTGGTGGTGGCGATGCTCATGGCCGGCTTTGCCGAAGTGCTGCTACCCAAGCAGGTGGTCGAAACTTGGCTCTCTGACAACGCCGGCTGGCGCGGCATTGGGTTGGCCTGGTTGGCCGGTATTTTGACGCCGGGGGGCAGCGTCATGGGGTTGCCACTGGTGGCGACGCTCTTCAAGGCAGGCGTGGGCATTGGCGTGTTGGTCACCTATATGACTGCGCTGGCAACCCTCTCGGTGCTGCGCTTTCCCTTAGAGATGGGCTTTGTAGGCTGGCGGCTGGCCACACTGCGGGTGATCGTCTCCCTCTTTTTACCGCCAGTGGCCGGGCTCCTGGCGCAGGTGGTCGCGCCTGTCATTGTGCCGCGCTAATTCATAACAAAATTTGGGCAAGGGTTCATTTTCGCCGGAACGCTCTTTACAATTTCCACGTGGAGGAGGCGTTCTCTAACGCCGGTTGCGCTTGATTCGCCGCCGCATTAGAGAATGCTGGCTCCGCAATTCGTTGTAAAGATGATGATCGCCTAGGTGAACCATGCCAAAATTTACAGAATCATAGATAGACCGCAACGGAGAAGGCGTTCTCTAACGCCCGATGGCCTTTTAGGCGCGTTCGCATTAGAGAATGCTCACCCTGCGCTGTGATCTACTGATACTGAAATCTTTGATAAATTATGAGGGAGTTTACCTATGGATCTGCTTGACGAGCTAGAGACGCCGCGGGTGATCAATGCCAGCGGGCGGATGACGGCTTTGGGGGTCAACACGCTGAGCGACGCAGTTTTGGCAGCGATGGCCACCAGCGGTCGCTGCTATGTTGACATTAGCGACTTGAAGCGCAAGGTCGGCGCCAAAATTGCACGCTTGCTCGGCGCAGAAGACGCCATGGTGACAACGGGCGCGGCCGCGGGCGTGGCGCTCATGGTGGCGGCTTGCATCACGGGCGATGACCTGACCCGTATTCAGGCTTTGCCGGACGCCCTCGGCCACCCCAATGAGATTCTGATCCAGGCCGGTCACCAGGTCAATTTTGGCGCGGAAATCACCCAACTCATTCGCATGGCCGGCGGCATTCCCCGGCCCATTGGCGCCGTCAACAGTGTCAGTGAAGCCCATCTAACCGGCGCGATTGCCGCCAAGACAGCCGCCTTTCTTTTTGTCCAGTCACATCACACCGTACACAAGGGAATGCTGACGCTCGCCCGTTGTAGCGAGCTTTGCCGGGCGCACGGTGTGCCGCTTCTGATCGACGCTGCGGCCGAGGAGGATTTGGCCCATTTTGTGCAGAGTGGCGCCGCGCTGGTTACCTTTAGCGGCGGCAAAGCGATCGGCGGCCCCACTTCCGGTATTGTGGCGGGACGCCGCGACCTGGTGGCCGCCTGCCGCGCCCAGGATGCCGGCATCGGTCGGCCAATGAAGATCGGCAAAGAAGCGTTGACGGGTCTCTATGTAGCGCTAAATGCCTATCTGGAGCGGGATCAGCCAGCCGAGCAGCAGCGCTGCCGCGCTTTGGTCGATACGCTGCTGGCCGGCTTTGCCCATGTCGCCAAGACCGAGCGACTGCTCGATGAAGCGGGGAGAGGGATTGAGCGCGCCGGCATTGTGTTAGAGCCAGCCCAGGCGACGGCGCTGCTCAACTTTCTGCGCCAGGGCAATCCGCCCATCTACCCCCGCACCCATCTGGTCAGCCAAGGAATTGTTGCCTTTGACCCACGCCCCCTAGCCGACGGCGATGTGGATCTCATTATTAAGCGCGTTCACGAGTTTTTTGCCACCCCCAGACTCGAAGCTCAGAACTGACAATCTACGGTTGCGCCAATGTAGCGGGTCACACGGGTCTCTGTCAATGTATAGGTCGCAGTGCAATCCCCCTCCAAATCGCATTTGGCTAGCCACCCCGGAGCTGTCGCCGAACTTTGGTTGGTGAAGAGATTGACCAATTGAAATGAACCTTCGGTGGGCCGCAGAATGTCATCGACTGGGCCGGCCAACGCGGTTGGCTCAAATTTGAATGACGCGGTCGCCGGCGCCGGTGACCCCACTGTTGCTACAGTAATTTTCAAGATTTTGCCATTGCCGGAATTAGTATTCTCTGCGGCACAGGAAAGCGTAATATCGGGGAAAGGAATCGAAGTGGGTGTCATTGAGGCAGTCGGTGTTGGCGTAGTGGTGGCAGTGGGGGTTGCCATTGTTGGGGTGGCAGTAGGGGTTGGCGTACCAGTAGGGGTGGGTGTGGCACTATGGGTTGGCGTACCAGTAGGGGTTGGCGTGGCACTATGGGTTGGCAGCACCGTCGCAGTGCTGGTTTGGGTTGGCAATGGCGTTGATGATGAGGTTGGGGTTGGGGTTGAGGTTGGTGTTGAGGTTGGTGTTTCCGCTGGAATTGACGTCGCCGTGCCGGTTGTCGTGCCGGTTGCCGTGCCGGTCACCGTCACGGTCGCGCCAGACGCTGGCGTCGCTGGTGCGGTGCTGACGAAGGTGGCTGTGGGCGTTGGTCCAGTGGTGGCTGTTGCAATAGGGCCTGTCGCTGGGCCGTTGTGTATCACCGGGAGAAAGATCTGAAAAAGAACACTGACCACATCCTCAGCCGTGGTTGTATCTGCCTCGCGGCCTGGGCGCGCGTTGACCGGTGCGAGAAAAAATATCCAACAGAGGATGCCACAAAAACAGAATATGCCCAATCGTTTCATCATAAACCTTTCTAAAATTTATGCCAATGAATTCTAAGCAATAACACTTTTATAACAAATAATGGGTTACTGCTTGTGCTGTACGTGACTATAAAAAGTACAGACACACCCTACTATAGGTTGTTCAACCTGCTGCTGTCATCTTACAAATGGCTGAGTTTTCTGTTACTTTGCCCAGTGTAATAGTCCCCAGTACAGAGGGTACATTTTCCTTTGAGAGAGACACGTTACTTTTTGGCAGATTGACAACGTATTCTTTGTCATGTTACGATCAGCGCGTTCCATTCTCAGCACCCATACGCAGTAGCAGTACGTTGACATTCGAGGAGGATCCACAATGTTTCGTAGACCCTATTGGCAACAAAAGAAGATCACACGTCGCACGATGTTACAACTGACCGCCGGCGCGGCAGGGGCCAGCTTACTAAGCGCCTGCGTGCCCACTGCGCAGACCAGCGCACCCAGCAGCGCCAGTGCGCCTGTCGCTGCCGCGGTAGATAGTGTCGTCCCCAAAGCCGCCAGCGGTGGCCTTTCCGGTGAGGTGGTGGTTGGCATTATGGCCGGACCGGAAGCGGATGCCCACATCCGTCTTGCTCCCCAATTTGGTGAAATGAGCGGTGGAAAGTTGACCTCACGCGTCGAGGATGTGGGCCGGGATGTCTGGTCAAGTCGTTGGCTGACCAACTTCCAATCCCAATCCAACGAGTGGGATGCGGTCAACATCCAGAATGGCCCCTTTAAATTGGCGGGGCCGGCCGGCTTTCTGTTACCCCTCAATGACTATATTGACAATCCCGAATTGCTGAACAAAGAGCGCTTTAATTTAGCCGATTGGCCGCAAGCGTTGTTGGACCTCTTTACGATTGACGGCAAACTCTATGAATTTCCCCAGGAAGCCAGCACCTTGATGTTCTATTACCGCACCGACTTGCTGGAAAAGTATGGCATTGAACCGCCAGGTCCACAGGGCTACAGCTGGGATGAGTTGATTGCCAACTGCCGCATTGCCAAAGAGAAGATTGCCGCCGATGGTCTGGAAGAGACCTACCCGCTGCTCTTTGGCACCAAGCGCACCCACTCGTCGATCCACTTCCAACAGATCGCCTGGTCCTATGGCGCCGATCTCTTTGTCGATGGTAAGATGCCCAACTTCAACTCGCCGGAGGCCATTGCTGCGCTAGAGGCCGAGGTCAGTTGGGTGCGGGATGAAGGGCTCGTCACGCCGGGCATGGTTGGCTATGAATACCCCGAAGTCTTGACTGCCTATCAACAAGGTAAGGCGGTCTTTGCGTTGCAGTGGAATGCAGCGGCGCCCGATATTTTGAATCCCGAAAAATCGCCTGCATCCGCCGGCAAGACGGCCTTTTCCGTCTTCCCCTGGCAGGTGGATAAGGGGCCGGAACAGTTGCGCCTTTGGCCATCGGTCTGGTCTATGGGAGTCTCCGCCTTCTCTAGCCGCCCCGAAGAAGCCTTTGAATACATTGCCTGGTTCACCTCCAAAGAGGTCGCCCGCGACTATGTCATGAATGGCGGTGGCTCCTCTGGTCGGCAGTCACTGCTCACGGATCCGGAGATCCTCGCTTCTAATCCTCAATTCGGGGCGATGGGGGAAGGCTTCAAGGTCTATCACGCCATGCCTGATCTGGTCAGCTATGATTTTATCAACACCGACATTTTGCCGGCCCATCTGCAAGCAGTCTGGCAAGGGGAAGTGAGCGCCAAGGAGGGCTTGGACGCCGCCACCGAAGAAGCCAAGCAATATCTCTCCGACAAGGGCGAGATTTAGGTTTGGTGATCGGGTGATTAGGGGATTGGATCTTTGCCGCACAGGCAAAGTCACCCATTACCTAATCACCCGATCACCAACTTCAACAACGAGATACCCATGCTAACTTTACGCAAATTTTGGCGCTCGGATCGCTGGTACTGGACCGTGTTGCTGGCGCCATCGCTGCTTGTGCTGGCCGCGGTCTTTATCTATCCGCTCATCTACAGTTTCTACCTGAGCTTGACGGCCTATGACATTATCATGCCGCCCCGCTTTGTGGGGGCGCGTAACTATGTCCGTATCCTGGCCGATCCACAGGTCTGGAATAGTGTACGCGTCTCGCTGGTTTTTACCGTCGGTGCGCTAGTGCTGGAATTTGTGATCGGCTTTGGCATTGCCCTGATCCTGCACGACATTGGTTTCGGACGCAACTGGTTCCGCACCATTTCGGTCATGCCGATTATGCTTACCCCAATCGTGATTGGCGTGGTCTGGCGCATGATGACCAACTACGATTTTGGCATCTTCAACTACTTTGTCACTGTCTTGGGCTTTGACCGCGTGGGCTGGAGTGTTGACACGCGCACGGCGCTGCCCCTGTTGATGGCATCGGACATCTGGCACACGACCGGCTTTGTGGTCTTGGTGCTTTCGGCGGGGCTGGCACAACTGCCGGAAGAACTTTTTGAGGCTGCCGAGATCGACGGCGCCACCCCCTGGCGACGCTTGATTCATCTGACTGTGCCGCTGCTACGCCCGGTCTTTCTGGTGGTCTTTGTCTTTCGGTCGTATGAACTTCTACGCATGTTTGACAAAGCGGTCACCCTGACCCAAGGCGGCCCCGCCCGCGCCACAGAGACGATTACCTTTCACGTCTATCAACGCATGTTTGTCGGCTACCAGGTCGGCTACAGCGCGGCGGTTGCCTATCTGCTGTTGGTGTTGACATTGGTGATTGTTTTGCCGTTTTTGCGCAAGCTTTAGGGGGATGCGTCCCATTTTCGGGGACCGAGTCGAGTCTCCCAGATTTCTCAGCCAGAGCGTCCCTGAAAACGCGGTACGCACCCGCTTTAGGGTAGTCAGTTGTCACTTGTCATTAGTCGTGACAAGTAACTGACCACTACCAAGTGACCATTAACAAAACATGGAACTTTCGCCATGACAACTTACACATCTCAACCAAGGCCAGGATTGACACGGCAGCAGCGTCATCAACTCAAACGGGTGATACAATATGCACTGCTGCTACTCTGGTCGCTGGTGATGCTCTTTCCGATCTATTGGACGCTGGCATCGTCACTCAAAACGCCGTCCGATGTCTTTGCCATGCCTCCCAAGTGGTTCTTTGTCCCGACGACACACAATTATGAGGTGGTCTTTGGCCTCAAGATTCCGACCGAGTTGGAGGGCATCACGGAGGAGCAAGCGGGCGCCGGTCAGAGTCAATTCCCACGTTATCTGCTGAACACGGTGATCATTTCGCTAGGGAGTACGCTCTTGTCACTGGCGTTGGGTTGTACTGCCGCCTATACACTGGCGCGGGCGCAGTTGCGTTCCCGGCGCGCCATCCTGTTGGGTGTCCTTGTCACCCGGCTGATCCCGCCGGTGGTGATCTTGGTGCCCATCTACATTCTCTGGCGCAACCTACACCTGCTCAACTCACACTGGGGCATGATTCTGGCCTTTCTCACCTTCAATCTACCCTTTACAATCTGGATGATGCACAGCTTCTTTGTGGAGCTGCCGGTAGAGTTGGAAGAAGCGGCCATGGTCGATGGCTGTTCGCGCACGCAGGCGTTGCTTAAGATTGTCCTGCCGCTAGCCGCGCCCGGTCTAGCCGCCACTTCAGTCTTTCTGGTGCTGGGTGCGTGGAATGAATTTCTCTTTGCCAGTGTGCTGGCCGGCGGCGATGCGCGCATGTTGGCGCCATCGATCCTCTCCTACATCACCGACAAGGCGATTCTCTGGGGACGGCTTTATGCTGCGAGCAGTGTGATTCTCCTGCCAGTACTCATCCTCACCTTTGCGGTGCAGCGCTTTATGGGCAAGGGACTGATTGGCGGAGCGCTGAAAGGGTAGCAACAATTAGTTGAAAATGATTTACTGTTAATTTTAAGGGGAAAAACGCCATGACATTCGACAAAGCATTTTGGGAGGAAAACGGTTATGTGGTTATTCCCAATGCCGTATCCCAGGAAAATTTACAGGCAGTGATTGATGCGATCTGGACCTACACAGGCAAGGATCCCAACAACCGCGCCGACTGGTACAAAGAACCATTACTGGAAGGGGCAATGGTCAATATGTCCAACAGCCAGCCGCTGTGGGACAATCGCCAATCCCCTTACCTGCACGAAATCTTCACCGAGCTATGGGGCACAGAAAAGCTCTGGGTGGTGTTGGATCGAGCCAATATGAACCCACCGGCCACTGCCGGGTGGAACCATGAGGGCTTTCTGCACTGGGACATGGACCCCAATATGCCGCCGGAACCACTCTTCCAAGGCGTGCTCTACCTCACCGACACGACGGCGGACATGGGTGGGTTTCAGTGTGTGCCCGGCTCCCACCGCCGCTTGCTTGAATGGCAGGCCACCCATCGACCGGAAGAAGGTCTGGGACGCGACGAGGTAGGCGGGCGCGATTGGATGATGAAGAAGCAACATCCCATCAAGGAGTGGGTAATGGATGGACTACAACCCAAGGCAATTGAGGGGAAGGCCGGCGACTTTGTGATCTGGGATGTGGCGCTGCTGCATGGCAATGGCAAGAACACCGCCAATTGTCCACGCCTAGCCCAATATATTTCGCTAACGCCCGAAGGGACGACTCGGGCCAAGAGTCTGGTGCATGGTGGCGAAGAATTGCGCCAAGCGCGCCTTAATTCCTGGCAGTGTGGCCCCTATCCGGGCATAGTGGCCCAAGCCTTGGGCGTGCCGGAAGGGGTTGCCTCTGAATGGCTCAACGGCATTTTGGCCGACCCGATCAAGGCGACACCACTGCCCCAAGCGCACTGCACGCCGCGCTTGACGGCTGCACAATTGGCCGCCTTGCCTGCGTTACTGGCCGCCAAAGCGCCGTGGACGACAGAGGCTGTCCTGCAAGCGAAACCACTCCACATCAAGTATGGCATTGGCGGTCGCTTTCTGGCGGCGGAGTTGTTGGCCAAAGAGATTGCTGACCTCATGCGCGCTGAGTTCGGCCTGGCCTTGCAGGTGCAGCCGGCGCAGTTGAGTGAATTGGGCGAGAAGCTGCTGGGGGCAAAGCCGTGGTAACAGGGCAGCTGCGTAACATGCCGATGCAGTACAGATTCAGAGATATGTGATAAAATAGGGTGGGTTTCCATCAGGAGCCCACCCTATTCTTTTGAGTCAGCAGCGCTGAGAGGAGAACGGACTGATGGATTATGTTACCTTTGGCCGCACCGGTTTGCAGGTTAGCGTTATGGGGCTTGGCTGTGGCGGTCCCAGCCGGATTGGCCAGAGCGCCAAGAAGAGTGAGGCCGAATCGATTGCGATTATCCGCCAGGCATTGGATGCCGGCGTCAATTTTCTGGATACCGCCGAAGCCTACAATACGGAGGCGTTAGTCGGCGCGGCTTTGCAGGGGGTGGATCGCACCCAGGTTGTCATTTCCACCAAAAAGAGTTATCGGAAGGAGATCAGCCCCGCGTTGGTACGTGAGGGGTTAGAGACCAGCCTCCGCAACCTCCGCACCGATTACGTTGACATCTACAATCTGCATGGTGTGGGTCCGGCAGACTACCCCATGTTGCGCGCTGAAATTCTACCCACTTTCTTCCAACTGCGGGATGAAGGCAAGCTGCGCTTTATCGGCGTTTCGGAGATGTTTAACGAGGACAAAACCCACCAGATGATGGTCGATTCACTGCCTGATGATGTGTGGGATGTGGCGATGATTGGTTTTAACATCCTCAACCAGACGGCCAGAGAGAAAGTCTTCCCCGGCACCATGGAAAAGAACGTTGCCGTGCAGATCATGTTTGCGGTGCGTCGCGCCCTGAGCCAACGGGACAAGTTGGTAGAGGCATTGCAGGAGTTAATCGATCAGGGTGAAGTTGACGCAGCTGAAGTCGATCTGTCCAACCCACTTGGGTTTGTGCTGGAGGAATCGGATGCCGTCAGCTTGGTGGATGCGGCCTATCGCTTCTGTCGCTACGAGCCGGGCGTGCATGTGGTGCTCTCTGGCACAGGCAATCTCGACCACCTACAGGCGAACATTGCTTCCCTCTGCCGTCCGCCGTTGCCGGAGGGTGTGGTCCACAAACTACGCCATATTTTCCGCAATGCTAGTGCAGTAACGGGGCAATAAGGGTCATTACAAAGTCAACGGACGAACTCGCGTATTGTTTGCTTCAACAACGATAAAGGTACCTCTGAACGTTGTAACAGGATTCTTTAGCAATTCGTAGAGCCGGTGACTTTTGCGCGCTTCATCGCCGGGATTAAAACGAAGTAAAATGACACAGATAGCGGGTTTACGCAGACGAAAAACTAGCTCCCCAAAATCTTTGTCTTCGGTCAATACAATGCGTTCTTCCTGATAGGCACGGGCCAGAATGACATCATCGGTTTCACACGCATTGATTCCATCACATAGATGACATCGTGGCCATCAGCACGCAGTTGTTCGACAAGTTGGGTATCAGTACACTCGTCAGCCAGAAAGTTCACGCCTTTGCTCCCTCTGCAAAGACAATTTCTTCTTGAGCCAGATAGTCGGCGGCAAAGGCGACGGCTGCATATAACTCCTCAATGGTCAGGTGAGGATGTGCAGCCAATATTTCATCAAACGATTTACCAGCAGCTAAATTGCGTAGAACAAGCTCAACCGTAATGCGCGTACCCTTGATTACTGGTTTACCAAACATGATAGCAGGGTTACGTTCAATTCGTGGGTGTACCATAACTTAACCTCCTGCGCTCTATTGTAACGCACAAGGACGGATTACACCCAATCAGTCAAATCAATTTGGAGGAAAAATGCGTATCGGCATCTCAATGGCCTCTAGCTACAACGTCACCGACGCCCACACCGGCGCCCGCTGGATGATCGAACGGGCCAGGGCCGCGGCGGACGCTGGATTGGACAGCCTCTTTGTGGGCGATCACCATGTCACGCCCAATCCCTATTATCAAAATACGCCGATGCTGGCGCGGGTGCTGGCGGAATGGCATGACGCGCCGGCTGGTGCGCTCTATTTGCTGCCTTTCCGTCATCCCGTGCTGCTGGCGGAGGAGATTGCCACCCTGGCGACGCTCATGCCCAATCGCTTTATTATGCAGTGTTCAATTGGCTATGGCGACCGGGAATTTGCCGCCTTTGGCATTAACCCCAAGCACCGCCCCTCTCGCTTTGAAGAATGCCTGGAGCTTATGCGCCGCTTGTGGGCCGGCGAAACAGTCTCCCACCAGGGGCGCTGGCAGGTGGAGAATGCCAAGATCTTGCCGACGCCGCCCACGCCGGTCGAAGTCTGGATCGCCGGCAGTGCACAAGCGGCCATTGCGCGCGCCGCCCGTCTCGGTGATGGCTGGCTGGCGGCGCCCGGCCTTACCCGGGCTGAAGCCAAGGAAAGTTTGGCCTATTATGAGCAATGTTGCGCCAAACAGGGTCGTGCACCAGGCGTTGCAGCCATTCGCCGTGACATCTATGTCGGCGCCAACGCAGCAGAAGCCGAGGCCACGGGCGGTGCGATTGTGGCCAAGGGTTACCGCGGCTTTGCCCCTGACGCCACCATCGTCGGCGATGTGGCTAGCGTGGCCGCGGCATTCCAGGAATATGCCGCAATGGGCTACACCGACATCATCATTCGTAACCTGGTGGCCGACCAAGAGAAGGCATTGGCGTGTATTGCTCGGTTAGCGGAGGTCAAGCAGCGGCTATAAATCACCAATACCGCAGATAATCTGCGCGGTTATTCACAAGGCGAGCAAATGGAAATCAAGCAGGGCGATCTCTACTGGCTGCGGTCAGACCGACCTGGCGAGCCGGATACCGGCTATCTGCACCCCCATGTAGTCATTCAGGATGATCTGATTAACCGCAGTCGCGTGACAACAGTCGTCGTTTGCGCCCTGACTTCCAATCTCAAGCGGGCCAACGAACCGGGCAATGTCCTGCTTGATCTGGGCGAGGCTAATTTACCGAAGCAGAGTGTGGTCGTCGTTGCACAGGTTGAGAGTGTTGACAGAACGCAACTAGGGGAATACATTGGCACGCTAAGCCAGCAGCGCATCGAGCAGATCTTTGCCGGGATGCGCTTTCAACAACTGTCATTTTTCGCGCGGTATCACAATCGTTGAAGAGAATTACCCATGAAACAAACTATACCAAACTTTACCATACGCCAGGCCCAGCCTGAAGACGCCGAGCGGATGCAAGCGAGCTTTGCCCAAATCGGCTGGAGCAAACCTGCCGGCTACTTTGCCACCTGCTGCCAGCAGCAGGACGCCGGCCAATTAGTGCTCCTCATTGCCGAAGATGAGGGCAGCTATGTGGGTCATTGCAAAATCGTCTGGGAACCCACCTACCCCCATTTCAAGGAACATGGCATTCCCGAAGTGCAGGATTTGAATGTCCTGGGCGCGTACCGCCGCCAGGGGGCGGCCAGCCGGTTGATGGACGAGGCCGAGCGGCGCATTGGGGAGCGTTCCGCAGTGGCAGGCATTGGCTTTGGCTTGTATCGCGATTATGGCGCGGCCCAGCGCATGTATGTGTTGCGCGGCTATGTGCCCGATGGCCGCGGCATCGCCTACCGCGACGCCTATGTCGAGCCAGGTCAGTCCTATCCGGTCGATGATGATCTGGTGTTAGGGTTAGTGAAACGGCTCAGAGGCTGAGACCAAACGCTATTTCATATAACAACCTGGACTCTGGCGTTTTTCATTGAATACACTGGTGATTGGTAATTAGTTGTTCGCTTGCGGGCGCTGTGCGCCATTGGTGATTTTCCACCTGTGACCTCAAAATTCGCCAGAGTCCAGTAACCATGAAGGTTTGACAAGCCAGCCTCTGAACCGCGTTGACATGGCTGTTAGGCCGGTTGCCAGGGAGGCGTGCTCCAGGAATTGTACCACTGCCAGCGCCAGTTGACGCGCTTGGCAGGCAGTTCAACTTCGTACTGCACACCGGCCGTAAAGGGCAAAATGCGGGTGCGGTCGCCAATATGATCCCGCAGATCTTCGATAAAGGCCGCCGGGTCATCAATGTTGGGGGGCCAGTGCCCTTCCGGAATGGGATCAGACTTGCGGTCGGTGCGGTAGTGGGTCGGAATCCAGTTGCGCGGCTCCACATAGTCCAGGAATTGGGGAAGGATTGACCAATCTTTGAAGCCCAGTTTCATGTGGACCAGGAAATCGACGCGGCCCTTGAGTTGGCCCAGCGCCGGGTAGACCTCGTGCAGATCGCCCATGTGGTAGATGGAGACATCTTTCTCCGCATGGGTAATCAGGTAACCGCAGGTGGGCAGATGGGGCTGGATGTTCTCGCCGCTCTCTACAGCTTCTACATGGACAGGCCCCAGGTCGACTTCAAAGGGACCGGGAAAGCTGCGCTTCTCACCAGCGCGATGCGCATCGGTGCGATATTTGGGGTAGAGCACCTGAATCTTCTCGCTCGGAATATGTTGGTCAATTGGCAGATCACGGGCAAAGGAAGCGCCCCGATAGCTCTCATCGATAGGCTCCTGGGGGGTCATACAGCCGACGTTGACAAAGAGCTTTTTAAAGCGCTCGCCCTGACAAAGCTTGCGCAATGTCGCGGGGTGGCAGTGGTCAAAGTGTTCGTGGCTGATAAAAATGTAGTCATAGATGGGCTCGGCCTTAGCCAGATTGTCGTCAAAGAGATAGGGGTCGATCGCGATGTTGACATCACCAAAGAGAATGTCAAAGGCGCCACAGCCCCACCAGCGCAGATAAATGCTTTCCATGGTTGCTCCTCTAGGATAATACAGAATGGTTGCCAAGGGGTGAATCTCACCCTGATTATAACGTAGTCGTGGCCTCGCCACAAGGGCAACCCGGCACATCTATTCTTAAAGTAGGCCACCCCCACATCAGTTCACTGCCAAACTTGCAAGCTAGCGCACAGCAGTTTTATACTCAAGGCATAAGCTTGTATCAACATCCACAGATAAGGTAGATCATGACAAAAACCGCTCTTCCCTTGGCCGCCATTGGACGCCTGCCGCTACCAGCCGACAATGTGGCCATCGCCACCAAGCTACTGCCGGCGGGAACGACCCTTGTGATCGAGGGTCATCCCCACAGGTTGGACTATACGGTGCCGGAAGGCCATCGCTTTGCCGTCAAGCCCATTCCCCAGGATGAGCCATTGCTCTCTTGGGGGCTGCCCTTTGGCATTGCCAGCCAGCCCATTGCGCCTGGTGAGTATGTCCGCAATGCCGGTATGATTGAGGCGCTCAATGGCCGCACGCTCGACTTCTCTATCCCGCAGAAGCCCAATTTTGTGGACCGGATTGCCCCGCACCACCTAGATGAAGCCACCTTCCAGCCGGGCCAACAAGTGAAACGCTATGGCACAGAACGCACCTTTCTGGGCTATCGCCGCCACGGGGGCCGTGGCGTGGGCACGCGCAACATGATTGTGATCCTGGGTGTCACCTCCAGCACGGCCGGCTTTGCCCGCGCGTTGGCCGAACGGTTGCAGCCGGAGGCTAACGGATTGCCCAATGTGGATGGCATTGCCCCCGTTGCCCACACCGAAGGCAGCGGCTATGCGCAGCTCAACAACCGCGATTATCTGCTGCGCACCCTGGCCGGTCTCATGGTGCACCCCAATGTGGCGGCGGTGCTGGCCGTGGACCTTGCCACCGATCCAGCCTCCGGTGATCTGACTAACCAGGCGCTGGAACAATTTATGCGGGACAACCACTACCCGCTAGGGGATGTGCTACATCACTTTTTTACCCTCAGCGGCGACTGGCAGGCCGATCTGGAGCAGGGCGCGGCGCTGGTGCGCGCATGGCTGCCGCCGGCCAACGCCATGCTGCGCACGCCGGAGCCGTTGGCGCAGCTTGCCGTGGCGCTGCAGTGTGGCGGCTCCGACGCCTTTTCCGGTGTCTCCGGCAATCCGCTGGCCTCTTCGGTAGCAAAGGAGATTATCCGCTATGGCGGGCGCGCCAATTTGGCCGAAACTGATGAGTTGATTGGCGCCGAAGCTTATATCTTGCAAAATGTGCGAGACCTGCCCACGGCCCGCGCCTTTCTGCACTTTATTGCCGAATTTCAAGAGCGACTGGCTTGGCATGGCCAAAGCGCCGAGGGCAATCCCTCCGGCGGCAACAAATTACGCGGGCTCTATAACATTGCGCTCAAATCGATTGGCGCGGCCATGAAAAAGCATCCTGACGTGCGACTCGACCATGTGATCGACTATGGCGAACGCATGAGCCAACCCGGTTTTCATTTTATGAATTCACCGGGCAATGATCTGGAGAGCATTGCCGGCCAGGTGGCCAGTGGCGCCAATCTGATACTCTTTATCACCGGCAATGGCTCGATTACCAACTTTCCCTTTGTGCCGACCATCAAGGTCATGACCACCTCCCGGCGCTATGCCTTGCTCGCCAACGAAATGGATGTCAACGCCGGCGCCTATCTGGACGGCATGTCAATGGACGACCTTACGCAAGAGACGCTCGATCTGTTGGTGGCGATTGCTTCGGGCCAGGCCAGTTGCGGCGAACGGGCCGGCCATTCGCAAATTTCCATCTGGCGCAATTGGCAGCAGCAAGATCGCAGCCGCTTGCCGTTGATTCTGGGGCGGACCAAGCCCAATGGTATGCCCATTCCCCTGCCCCGCCATTCCGCCTTACAGCCCAAGGCAGCGGTAGTCCAACGCTTGACCCAAAACGGTCAGCATGGCTCGATTGGCCTCATCTTGCCCACCAGCCTCTGTTCCGGGCAGATCGCGCGCTTGGCTGCAAACCGACTCAACGCGCAAGAGTGGGGGGAAGCGCCGACGCTCACCCGCTTTGCCACGTTGGTGCATACCGAGGGCTGCGGCGTCGCCTTTGCCTCAACACGCGAGGTCTATGCCGAAACGATGGTGGGCCATGCCCTCCATCCATTGGTGGGCGATTGTCTCTTTCTGGAGCACGGCTGCGAAAAGGCCCATAACAATTACCTGCAGTCGCTCTTGCGCGAACGGGGACGGGCGTTGGACGATTTTGGCTGGGCCAGTGTCCAGTTGGATGGCGGCATCGACAAGGTGCTGGCCAAAATCAGCGACTATTTTCACCAACCCAAAGCCAGCGCACAACCCATGCCGGCGCAACGCAGCTTAGCCGTGGCCTTTTTAGCCGAAGAAGATGAAGCCCTACCGGATGGGCTCATAGGCAGTATAGCAGCCATCATACAATGGATAGTGGGAAGCGGTGGCACAGCGGTGCTACCCAGCGGCAGCACACTGTCCAGCGCGCCGGCCTTGCACACTGCTTTGGGGCTGAAAGAAGAACCTGCGCCAACACTCGCCTATGGCCAATTGGTGGCGCGGCCGGGCTTGCACCTGATGGAGAGGCCTACCACACACTGGACAGAGACAGTGACAGGGTTGGGCGCAACTGGCGTCGATCTCATTGTGGCCTTGACCCATAAGCCTCGGCCCGGCCATCCCTTTGTCCCCGTGCTCTTGGTCGGCGCCACCGTGAACGATGAAGGCGCACAGCACAATCTCGATCTGTGTCTACACGGCGACTCAACCCAGTGGGCAGAACAGATGTTAGAGACGATGGCGGCGGTGGTCGCTGGCCAACAAGAGCCGCGCACACGGCAACAGAACAACCTTGACTTCCAACTCACGCGTGGGTGGTTGGGCATTTCGACCTAACAAGGCAAAAAAAGTTTATCTCGAAATGTTTTGCACCCTTGTGACAAGATGACCGGATGACAGGACGAATCACGGCGGTCGTCTGGTCATCTTCATCCAGTCAGGTCACTACATTAAATCGGGATAAGTCTAAAACAGAGGAGATCTCCTTTGGCAGAGCTTAGTTCATTCGAAGGTAAATATGCCGTCATTACGGGCAGCACCCAGGGGCTGGGCGAAGCGGCGGCACACCTGCTGGCCGAACGGGGTGCGGCGGGCATTCTCATTACCGGGCGCAATCAGGAACGGGGCGAGGCCGTGGTCGATACGTTGCGGCAGGGTGGCTGCCAGGCCCACTTTGTGCAGGCCGAGTTGGGTGAGGTGGCCGATTGTCACCGCATCATGGCCACGGCCGATGCGAAATTTGGCGCGCTGCATGTCCTGGTCAATGCAGCCGCGGTCACCGGTCGTGGATCGATCTGGGATACCAGCGCAGAATTGTGGGACAGCAATATGGCGGTCAATGTGCGCGCCCCCTTTTTGCTCATGCAGGATGCGATTAAGATCATGCAGCGGGAGCAGATCGCCGGCGCGATTGTCAACATCTCCAGTGTGGCTTCCTATGGCAGTGTCCCTTTCCTCACCGCCTATGCCGCATCCAAAGGAGCGCTCAATGTGTTGACCAAAAATGTGGCCTATGCGGTTATGCGGCTGCGCATTCGGGTCAACGCCTTGGCGATTGGCTGGATGGATACGCCGGCTGAAGATGGCATCCAACGCCAGTATCACAGCAACGGCGAAGATTGGCTGGCCGCGGCGGAGGCAACGCAACCCTTTGGTCGGCTCTTAAAGACCACTGAGGTGGCTCGCGCCATTGCCTTTTTAGCCTCTGACGAGTCGGGCATGATGACCGGCGCCATCGTCGACTTTGACCAGTCGGTCATGGGTGGTGGGCCACAGCCGGTGCCGCCCCCCATCAGTGAATGGCCGAAGGTTGCCGGCGTTGCCTATGAGTAAAGGGTAGTTGATAGATCGAGTGGCGGGTGGCGGGTGGCGCGCCCAGAGGGCTCCCGCGAGTGGTGCGGTACATCGCCACTCGCGGGAGCCCTGGGGGCGCCACCTCATTCCTAAAGGAGTGTTTTCCATGCATGAACTGACCCAAGTTGCGCCGGCTTTTGTAGCTATGGCCCATCGCATTGTTTGGTGCACCGTCGCCTCGGTTGATCGCCAGGGGCGGCCGCGTTCGCGGATTCTGCACCCCATCTGGCAGTGGGATGGCAGCGCGCTGGTCGGCTGGATCGCCACCGGCGCAACGCCCATCAAGCGCGCCCATCTCCAGGCCAGCCCCTATCTATCGCTCAACTATTGGACCCCCACCCACGACACTTGTGTCGCTGAGTGTCGCGCGGCTTGGACATTGGATGATGAAACACGGACCATGGTCTGGAATCTCTTTGCCACCGGGCCAGAACCGGTAGGCTACAACCCCGCCATTGTGCCCGGCTGGGACAGTCCCACGGCGCCGGCCTTTGCCGTGCTGCGCCTGGAGCCGTGGCGGCTGCGCGTCTTTCCCGGCACGGTCTTGTTGGGTCAGGGCGGCGAGGTGTTGACGTGGCAGGCTAGTTAGTAAGGCTGAATTCCAGCAGATTTTGCTAGCGCATCCAGCATGACTTGAATGTCAACTTGCGACAACCAGCGCCCCTTTACCATGACGCCGGCAATCCGGGTTGTATTGGCAATATCAGCCAACGGATTGGCGCGTAACAGCAGCAGATCGGCCGTTTTGCCTACGGTAACTGTGCCCCACTGGTCCAGTTGACCGAGGAAACGGGCAGGATTAACGGTGGCAGTCTCTAGCGCGGCATAAGGCGAAAGACCGGCGTCTATTAGGTTTTGCAGCTCTTGGTGGACGGCAAAGCCGGGTACGGCGCAAGGCATGGGTGCATCAGTGCCCAACAAGAGTGGCGCGCCCGCTTCATAGAGTTGACGCACCACTTGCAGATTGTCGGCGCTCACCGGGCGGTAGGCATACCCGCTTTGGGTAAAATCACCAGGCAACCACCACAGTTGCCGCACACTCGCCGGCAGATAGGTGAGGATGGCCTGTTGCGTCCTTGTATACTCTCTGTCGCCCGTGGGCGCCATCTGTTGCAGGATAATCAGCGCCGGCGTATTCCAGACTTCGTGGGCGACCGTAGCCGTAATGAGCGCCGGCAGTTGATCGGTGTAGACGCCAAAGTAACCATCTAGATGCTCAATCGAGCGCTGGCCAGCCAGGATCACATCCATGGCGCGCATGGTATTGGGTACATGGCCCACCACCGGCAGCCCTGCCGCATGGGCCGCCGCTATCACATTGGCATAGGCGCTAGGCGTCAGGCCATCATAGACCTTGATGAAATCATAGCCAAGGGCCTTTTGTTCGCTGACGATTTGCGCCGCGCCGGCGGCGGTTGTTACGGTAGAGTCATCAGACCACTTGTTGGGCAGTTGGTCGATGATGGGACCAGTGGTAAAGATGCGCGGGCCCAGCCGTTCGCCGCGGGCAATTTGTGCGCGCCACTGTAAATGGTAGGGACGACCATCCATATTGCGCACCGTGGTTACCCCATTGGCAATCAGCAGCAGTAGGTACGTCTCCTCACGCAAATGAATATGCATGTCGGCCAATCCTGGCAGCAGATAGTGACCCGCGGCGGGAATCTGCCGTGCCGCGGCGGGAATCACAATTTGCTGAACTGGCCCCAAAGCGACAATGCGCTGGCCGGCGACAAGCACGGTCTGGTGCGGCAAGATCTCCTCCCGTGTCATGGTCACAACGTTGACATCAACAAAGGCATAGAGCAGTTCACTGGCTGCCATGACGTTGTTCGTGGCAGCCAGTGGGGTAGGCACAGGCTCTATAGCTACGGCGTGATCAGCGATGAGCGGCTGGCAACCGGCGACAACGAGCGCTATCGCCAGCAGGAGTGGGGTATAACCGCTACCGCGTAACATGCTCTGCCTCCTCGAACGCGAAGACAAAAAGACCGCCAAAACGATCTGCGACATAAAGCAACCCGTTCGCGATGAAGAGATGGTGGGCACAGTCAAGGGTGGCATGGGTGGCGATGAGCACGGGCGTCGCCGGCTCGGTCAGGTCAAAGACGAGCACGCCTTCACTGCCGGCAGCCACAAAGGCATAATGCCCGCCAAGAACAAGATCGAGTGCTTCATCCTGTGTGCTGTAGCTGCTAGTCAGGTGAGGCGCCGCGGGGTCCGTCACATCCACCACCTGGAAACCAGCCTTGCCCAATGCTAGATAGGCGTAACCATGCGCCACAGCCACCTGTTCGATCGTGGCCGTGGTTGGGTAGCGACCGACCAGGTGGAGTTCGCCACTGTCCGTGGAGGTGAGAATGCGCAGCCCTTCTTCCGCATAGGGTAAATAGAGGTAGGCGTTGTCAAGCGCCATTGCGTCAACATAGCCAAGGTTCAGGTGGCGGGCTACACTGCGCACATAGGCCGGATTAGCTACATCCAGCAGGGTCACATTCCCTGCGTCGTCACTTAGATAGGCATAGGGACCTTCTACCCGGATCGCTCTTTCACCGTTTAGGGCATAGGCACCGACCTTGTAGGTCTCGGTTGGAGCGCTAAGGGCGTAGATCTGTAGTGTGCTGCCCTCGATCACATAGGCCAGATCACCGGCCACGTCAAAACCATCAACTTGCGCAGAGACAAGATGGCGGGTAACTGGTTGCACCGCAGCGGATGTCGGCATGGTCACGACATGCAGACCACCGTTGAAGCCGCCGGCCAGGTAGGCAGCGGTGCGATCGACGGCAAGGCCATAGGTAACCCCCAGTGGGATAAAGGCGCCGATGTGGGTTAACTGCATCGGATCGGTGGCGTCAAAAATGTGCAGTCCTTCATCACAATCGACCACATAGACATAGCCATCGACCACAGTCAGAGCAATGGCCAGACCATGGATGGGATAGGCACGCAGGTAAACAGGTTTCTGCCAGTCAGCCAGATCCCATAGATGCAAACCACCAAATCCACCGGCCAGATAGGCAATACCATTCCGGATAACAATATCTCCAAACCAGCCTTGCACGGGTAGGACGCCCACCAAGTGCGGCGCTGTTGGCGACGAAATATCGACCCGATAGAGCAGATTGTCAGCGCCAAAGTAGAGATTGTCCTCATCAATAAAGGCTGGCCCATTGGTGACGGCCTCACTTTTGAGTAGAGCGATCGCGTCTGGTTGGGTTGGATCGGTCAGATCGATGACATGTAAGCCCTCGGTGCTAGTTACATAGAGATAGCCCTGGGCGGCAGTCACTCCCTCCAGCCGCGCGGCAAAGCTGCGGTGTCCCACCACTTGTGGTTGCAGGGGATCCGCGACCGCAAGCACGTAGAGGTCACTATAGCTGATTACATAGGCATAGCTTGCGTCCACGGCAATGTCCGACAGAGTGGCCGCTGCAGTCAGGCGACCAAGTAGCAGGGGATGTCTGGGATCGGCAATATCGATGATAGCGAGACCAGACCGCCCGACCACGTAAGCATAGGGCTCAGCGAGTGTAATGTCAGAGGCTGTCACCGGCAGCGATGCAACCCACTGGGGCTGCGTGCGGTCGGTAATGTCCAATATCATCAACTCGTGGCTAAAGCCCAGATAGGCATAGTTGTCTTGGACAGCAAGGGAAAGCGCTACGCCCCCCACATGGTCAACCGGCGTCAGCAGAGGTTGGGCAAAGCTTGTCTCCGGCCGCGGCATTGGATAGAACGCGGGGCAGGCGCTTATGAGGAAGCTGCTGCCTATCATTATAACGAGCAGATAAATGAGGGGGACGTCCCATTTTCGGGGGCCGAGGCGAGTCTTCCTAATTTCTCTGCCAGAACTCCTCCGAAAATGTGGTACGCCCCCATCAATGAGGTAATGCTTGCTGGATAACATGGGGGCTCCTTTCCGCAGCAATCATACCACTGGGGTTTAGTCAACTGCGCTGCGCGGTTCGCGTCAGAATGTTTCCTGTCCGGCTGTGCACAGATACTCCAGGTTTCGTACAAAGTGGAGTATCATAGTGCTTCTATTACCAGTATAGTGAGCCATCGCACCCAACGCGTACCCAGATCGATCCAAACAAGGCAGAAGATTAATCTTTGTTTGTAATCTGACTGTGGACGTAGTAAACTTGGAGTATGCTAAAACTCTTCTTCCTCGGTCGTCCTTATATCGAAATAGATGGTGCGGAAATTGAGCTAGGTCGGCGTAAAAATCTGGCGCTTTTGGCCTATCTGGCGTTGGCGACAGAGCCGCGCCGGCGTGAGGAGTTGACGGCACTGCTTTGGCCGGAGTTGGACGCCTATCATGCCCAAACTGCCCTGCGCCGGGATCTATCGGTGTTGCGCAACGCGTTGGGCAATGGTGCGCTGGTCGTGCACCGTGATGTGGTGGGACTGCACAGTAGCGACGCTCTTTGGTGTGATGTGCTTGAGTTTCAGCAACGGTTGGACACCTACCGCGCCCGTAACCACAGCGAACCGTTGGCTGCGCCAGACACGATCAACCTGCTGATGGCGGCGGTTCAGCTTTACCGCGATGACTTCTTGCGCGGCTTTTCCTTACGCGACAGCCTAGCCTTTGACGAGTGGCAACTTGCCCAAAGTGAAGCGCTACGCCACGACCTGAATGTAGCCTTGGATGCGCTGGTCGGGATGTACGCCCAACAACACAATTGGGATCAAGCCATTGTCTATGCACAGCGGCTGCTTGAACTCGATCCACTCCATGAAGCGGCGCACTATCAGTTAATGCAGTTGTATACCCAAGCTGGCCGTTCTCACGCTGCTCTCCAACAGTTCCAACGCTGCAAACAGGTACTGGCAGAAAATTTGGGCGTAGCGCCTTCAGCCGATCTGGTGCGGCTCCATGAACGGCTCTATACCAGCACCTTGTTAAACCGGCGCGCGTTACCAACTGAAGCCTCGCCCAATCAGCAGGCACAAGAAACGTCACTGACAAGCGCGGGGGCACGGCAAGATGACCAGGAAAAGCAACCTGCCATCTCCTCAAATTTCGCGCCACACAATCTGCCGTCCGGTCGCCTGACCTTTGTGGGGCGCGAGGATGAATTTGCCCAGCTTGCACAACTGTTAGCTGAGCCAGAGTGTCGGCTGGTGACGGTTGTGGGCCCTGGCGGCAGCGGCAAAACGCGCTTGGTTATAGAATTTGCGCGCCGGCAACTTGCCCACTACGGGGATGGCGTCTACTTTGTGCCGCTGGTTGCGCTGCGGCACGTCGGCTTGTTGGCGGCAGCCATGCTAGAGGGGATTGGCGTTCCCCGTTCCTCTGACCGCACACCAGAAGAGACGCTCCTGGCTTATTTGCAGCCGCGCCGGCTATTGCTCATCCTGGACAATTTTGAACATCTGCTGGCCGGGACTCCGCTCTTGCAGCGTATGCTTGAGCGCTCCCCCGCGCTGAAAATGCTGGTCACCTCCCGGGAACGGTTGAGCCTGGCAGATGAGTGGCTTGTGCCACTAGCGGGGCTGCCCTATCCCCCGCAGCCGCAAGGGCATAGCTTTGCCGCGCAGGGCGCGCCACTTGACTCTGAACCACTTGGGGCGGAACCACTCTCGACTGAACCCTTTGCGGCAATCCAGCTCTTCTATGCATCAGTACGCCGTATCCAGCCTGCGTTGATGCTGAATCGGTGTCTCAGTAGCGCCGACGAAGCGGCCATTGCCGAAATTTGCCGGCTGGTGGAAGGTCTTCCACTGGCCATTGAGCTAGCCGCCACCTGGCTGCCCATTCTGTCGTGTGCGGATATTGCCCATGAATTGCGCCAAGGGTTGGACATTTTGGCGACGACATCACCCAGCTTTCCCGAGCGCCATCGTTCCATGCGGGTGACGTTAGAACGCTCCTGGCAGTTGGCAAACCCCACCGAGCAAACGGCCCTATGTAAGTTGGCACTCTTTCAAGATGGCTTCCTCCCTCCTGCGGCAGAGGCTGTAGCAGAGGCCGATCATTCGTTGTTGCTCGCGTTGGCGGAGAAATCATGGCTACGCCGCGCTGCGCATGGCCGTTTGGCTATGCACGAATTGGTGCGTCAATTTTGTGTGGAAAAACTACAGGAGAGTGCGCTGGATCAACAGGCCATTTTAGCCCGACATAGTCAGTACTACGGCGCATTGTTAGCAGACCATGCAGCAGCCTTGCAGGACGGACGCCAGGTGGCAGCGCTGCAGATACTGGTGGCGGAAGTGGAGAATGTGCGTGCGGGTTGGGCGTGGGCCACGGCGGCTTGCGCGGCGGCGGTGCTGAACCACTATGTAGAAAGCTTTTACCGCGTGGGCATGATGCGCAGTTGGCATGTGGAGATGGTAGAACTCTTGGTGCAAACGGCGGCGGAAATTTGTCGGTCCTGTTGCGTCCAGGCGTCAGAAGCAGAGCAGACGCTACAACCGGCCTGGCGTTATCTCCTGGCGCGGCTATGGAACCGTGCGGCGTCCTATGCGCTAGACCTGGGCCAGTTTGACCAAGTGCAGGCGCTCTGTTCAAAAAGTTTAACCCTTTTGATGGCCACAGAACCGGATAGTGCTGGCGCAGGGGCATGGCGCCAGGAAGTGCATTTTGCCCAAGCAATTCAAGGCGCACTTTATGTGCAACAGAAATCTCATCATGCCGCGCTTGCGCTCGCCGAATCACTTTTGGCCGAGTTGCCTGCGACAGAGACCAGCGAAACGATGGTGCTCATCACTATTACGCTTGCCCAAAGTCGCTTTGCCATGGGCGAGCAGGTGGAGACAATTGCCCAGTTGACCACCCTGGCTGCAAAGTTGCGCGCGGTGGGCGAGTTGTGGTTACGTGCGCGCGTTTTGATAGAACTGGTCTTTTTTCTACGGGTAAAGAATGAGTTTGCGTTGGCGGTGCACTATAGCGAGGAATGTTTGTCGCTCTGCCGCTTACTGGATGATCAGCAGGGCATTGCCCGTTGCTTGGCCGATCAAGGGTATACGATTATCTTTGGCGGCCAGCCAGGTGATGCTCAAGCCTGTTTCACCGCCATGTTGCGTATCGGCGACGAACTCCAGCATCCAGTTTTGCGCGCCGAGGCCTTTTTCGGGTTGGGACAATGGGCCTACTTTGCCCACGATTGGGCTTTTGCCCGATCTGCGCTGGAAGAGAGCTACGCCATCTACGCCGGGATCGCCAATCAGGCCGGCATGACCTTATGTCATCTCTGGTTTGGTGAACTGGCGCTAGTCCAGGGCAACCTGCCCGAAGCATATCCCCAATTTGCATATGTGCTGAATCAGGCATCTGACCAGGGCAGTATCCCAGTCATTCTGCTGGGGCTGGAAGGTGTGGCCAAAACGGCGCTTCACAGTGGCCAGTTAGCAGCCGACGCGCTCGTCGCCGCCCTGGCCACCTTGATCTTGATTCGCACCCATCCCAACACATGGGAATTCGCGCGTAGCCGCGTGAATGCCCTTTTACAAGAGCTACAAGACGAGCTACCCGCCGAGCAATTTGCTGCTGCCCTTGCCCAAAGCTCCACCCTGGCGTTGGAGGAAGCAATTGCATGGGGTCAACGTCTGGCGCAGCAGCAGTAGGTGGCATAGGATGACAGCTACAAGCCCCACCTACAAGCGCAATGTGACATTGTCGTGGTAGTTACAATCATGATTGCGTTCCAGCCCGCCACTCTTCCCGGTAGACCAATTCCCAGCCATTATAGACCAGGATTCAATACTTGAGTGTCACCTGATCAACCACTTTGCACAGACGTTCATCGTCGGCGTAGGGCAAACTGATATGAATAGGAACCTCTCTATTTTTTGCCTATTTGGCAGCTTTTGGCAAATCAAGTAGAATGCATCAAGTCCTTCTTCTGCGCAGGAGGCAGATTGAGAGGTGTATACTATGGCGGTCGTAACCATTCGCTTGCCGGATGAGAAGCACAACCGATTGAAGGCGTTGGCGAAGCGGCGTAAGATTAGCATGAATAAGCTTTTTGAAGAACTATCTACACAAGCATTAGCCGAATTTGACAGTGAAGTGCGCTTCCGGCCATTAGCCGCAGCGGGTACTATAGAACGTGGGCTGGAGTTACTTGATAAAGTGGATGCTCACTTTGCGACAGATTGATCCAGATCTCTTATCAAAGGACGGAAAGACCATCTTATGACCAAAGGCCAACAATTTCCCACCGAAGGGCAAACCCACCGCGACCCCATCAGCGGCGTCACGGTGCAGCAATTGACCAACTATAAGGGGCACAGCCACCATTTCTATTTCACCAACCCTGGCTGGTATGCCAATGACAGCAAGCTGCTCTTTTCCTCGGACCGCACCAACCGCACCAATCTCTATAGTCTGGAGCTGACGAGCGGCGTCATCACCCAACTGACCGACCTTGACCCCGTGCCGTTGCCGCGCGAGGTTGAATTTTTGCGCGCCTGCGTGAGCGCCCAGAACAACGAAGCCTACTTCTGGCATGAATACAAACTCATGGCGCTGGATCTCACGACGTTGGCCGAACGAGTGCTCTACACCATGCCCCACGGCTTTGATGTCTCCATGATCAATGTGACGGCTGACGGGAGGTATGTCTGCGCCAGTATCTCGGAAGATATGTCGGATCGCTTTGCGGTCGATCTGCTGCGCGGCTATGTGGGCTTCTACGAGACGTGGGAGGCCAAGCCGCTTAGCCGCATTATGCGCGTGGCGGTCGACGGCAGCGGCGCCGACGTGGTCTGGGAGGAGCGTTACTGGGTGGGCCATGTCAACACCTCGCCGAGCCAACCTCATCTGCTCACCTTCTGTCATGAGGGGCCATGGCAGCTGGTTGACAACCGCATTTGGGGGCTGGATATGAATACCGGGCAAGCCTGGCAACTACGCCCGCGCACCGAGCCGGAGGAACGGGTCGGCCATGAGTATTGGCACGCCGACGGCATCCATATCAGCTATCACGGTCAGCGAACCAACGGCGACAAGTTCTTTGGCAAGCTGCGCTATGATGGCACGGAACAGCAGGAATACGCTTTCCCACACACCACCGGCCATATTCACTCCAATGATTTCAACCTGATCGTAGGTGACGGCGGCAGAGTGGTGCGCCTCTGGCAGTGGAATGGCAACGGCTTTGCCGGCCCCAAGGCGCTCTGCCAACACCGCAGCAGCATGCACATCCAACAGACCCACGTCCACCCCCGCTTCAGCCCCGACGGCAGCTACGTAGTCTTTACCAGCGACGTGTCGGGGTACGGGAACGTCTATCGAGTAGATTTGGCGGATTTTGACGGATTGCCGGATGTAGCGGATTAAGTGATACTATGAAAAAACTCTACGTCCTCGGTGATAGCATCTCCATTCAATACGGTCCTTATTTGCAACAGGCGTTGCAGGGCGTTATGGCCTATGCACGCAAGGAGGGGGAGACGGAAGCGCTGCTCAATCTCGACAACCCGCAAGGGGCCAATGGGGGCGATTCCGGCATGGTGCTGGCCTTTTTACGCGGTCTGCAGCGCCAGGGCGGGCTGGACGCCGATCTGCTGCTGCTCAACTGTGGCCTGCATGACATCAAGACCGATCCACAGAGCGGCCAGCAACAGGTGCCGCTCGACCGCTATCAGGAAAATCTACACGCCATCGTCAATTTGGTGGCAACCCTGCAACCGGCGCTGGTCTGGGTGCGCACCACCCCCTGCGACGAGCACGTCCACAATACGTTACAGAAAAGCTTCCATCGCTTTGCCGCCGACTGCGCCGCCTATAACGCCGCAGCCGATGCCATCATGACGGCGGCTGGTGTCCCGCTTCTCGACCTGCATACCTTTACCCATAACCTGGGCCCCGATCTCTACTGTGACCATGTCCACTTCCACGAAGCCATCCGCGCCCAACAAGGCGCCTTTATTGCGGGTTGGCTGCACCATTGGTTGCTCCGCTGACTCAGTCGCAGCGACGGCTTCTCGGTGCTAAAGCTTAGCCGCTGAGGCGGCTTCTTGGTGTTAGAGCTTAGCCGCTGGGGCGGCTTCTTGGTGTTAGCAGAGGGTTTAAACCCTGCTGCTACCAGCAAGATTCACCCATCATACACCGAGCCCCGCGCAAAATGCGTTTGACACGAAACCCAATGCTTGCTATAGTGATCCTCCAAACTCAGTCGTATCTCCCTAGTTCACTGGACTGATTTCACATCTAATATTCCATCATCGCACTTGAGAAACAGGAGACCCGAAGATGACGAACCGCGTATTGCTGCCCTTGTTGATCATCCTTAGCTTGCTCATTGGCGCGTGTGGACAAGTGGCCGCGCCCCCCGCCGAGAATGCCCAGGTGGAAAGTGCGCCGGCTGCGGCACAACCTGCGGAACAGGCCGCAGCCCCCGCGTCAGCCCCGGAAGCAGCCGCCAAGGAAGCGCCCATGTTGGCAGAGATGGTGGCGGCTGGCCAGCTTCCGCCGCTGGAAGAGCGTATCCCTCAGGAGCCTTTTATCGTTGGTCCTGGTGTGATCGTACCAGAGGATGCACTGCCGGATTGGATGCCCGGTCGTTATGGCGGCACGTTGCACATGGCCCACGGTGACGCCGACTGGAACCCCGACATCTTTATTATGCTCAATGAACACCTGCTCATGGCGCCCGGCATTGGCGTCGAGGGCATCCGCCCCAACATTGTCAAAGCCTTTGAAGTCAATGACGACAACACCCAATTCACCTTCCACCTGCGCGAAGGGCTAAAATGGTCCGACGGCGAACCGGTAACGACCGAAGATGTGCGTTTTATGGTAGAAGATGTCTATCAGAATGAGCAGCTTACCCCCTCTTTTCCGGCCAAGTTCCGTGCTGCCGGCAAGCCTACTGGTGAGCCAATGCAGTTGGAAGTCATGGATGATTTCACCTTCCGCCTCACCTTTACTGAACCCTATGGTGGTTTCTTGCGTGAGCTGACCATCAAAGGCTGGCAAGGTTACACCGATCTCATGCAGCCAGCCCACTATTTGAAACAATTTCACGCTGATTACACCACGATGGACGAGCTAAAACCGCTGTTGGAAGAAGCAGGCTTGACCGATGAATGGTGGCAACTCTTTAGCACCAAAAACTGTCAGAACTGGGACCTGACCCGCACGCGCTGTATCGGGATGCCGGTGCTCTACCCCTGGATTTCGGTGGAACCCGAAGGAGCCGGCGTGATTAGCTTTGTACGCAATCCCTATTACTTCAAGGTGGACACCGCCGGCCAACAACTGCCCTACATCGATAAAGTCATTTCCGTCTTGACCGGCGACTCCGATATGGTCAATCTCAAAGTGTTAACCGGTGACGTTGACCTGCTGCGTGAGGATACGGCGCTGGTCAAGATGCCGCTCTACAAGGAGAATGAAGCACAGGGCGGCTTTCAGGTCCAGTTGCTGGACAACCATGTTGACCCCACCGCGCTCTATCTGAATCTGACCTTTGACGACCCGGTCTGGCGCGAGGTCACGGGGGATTTACGCTTCCGCCAAGCCCTAAACATGGCCATCAACCGCCAGGAGATCATCGATAGTGTCTACTTTGGCCTTGCCTCCCTGCCCGAGTTGGTGCCGGCCGAGTACAACCTGGAGCAGGCCAACCAACTGTTGGACGAAATGGGCATGGACCAGCGCGATGAAGAGGGCTTTCGTTTGGGACCAGATGGTAATACCTTTGTTCTGCCCATTGAGACGGCCAGTTATGCACCCGATGTGCCGGTTGTTTCAGAGTTGCTGGTGGAACATTTCAAAGACATCGGGATTAAGACCACCTTTAAGCTGATCGATTCTTCGCTGGCCGGCCAACGGGTCAACGCCAACGAAGCGCAGGCGAGCGTCATCTGGTCGGTGCAGCCCATGTGGCGCAATGGCACCTGGACCGATTATCTGCCTAGTGGCCGTTGGGGCCAGCTCTGGGACGCCTGGTACAAGAGCAACGGCGCCGAGGGCGAAGAACCCCCTGCCCCGGTCAAACGACTTTATGAGCTACATGAAGGACGGATCGCCGTCGCACCGGCCACGGAGGAAGACAAAGCGCTGACTGATGAGATCTATCAGATCCACCATGACAACATCTATATCTTCAATATTGCCGAACAGGTGCGCTACGCGCTGGTCACCAATGCCAAATTGGGCAACGTGCCGTCGGGCGGCCAGGCCATCGGCGCCAACAACAGTGGCGAGCAATTCTTCTATAAAGAGTAGCGTCCACTAAAGAAGAAACCAGGGTTTCGACAAAACCCTGGTTTCTCAACACAGGAAAGAGAATCCATGATCACCGAAGAACAACGACAATTTTTCAACGAAAACGGTTACTTGCGTTATGGTCGCGTGCTCGATATGGCCGAGGTCGAAGAGTTGCGTGCGGCGCTCGACCATGTCATTGCCGTTGAAGCTGCCGGTGGCGACGATTCGGCGGTGGAGTTCAAATTTGGCCATCGCCGCGGCAATGAAAGGGGCGAGGATCGGCCACGGGTTATCACCCAATTTGTCAACATGTGGAAGCGAGAGCCGAGCTATCAACGGCTGTTGCACCACCCGGTCATCTCCGGCGTGGCCGCGGCCCTGCTTGCCACGCCGCGGGTGCGCCTCTGGCATGATCAGGTCATCTCTAAACCGCCGGGGGACAATGGTCACTTTCGTTTTCACCAGGACTTCTACCTCTGGCCCCTGCGCGAGCCGCAAATTCTCTCCTGTTGGTTAGCCCTGGATGATGTGGACGCCGACAATGGCTGTATGCATGTCGTGCCGGGCAGCCATCAGGATCCGCGCTTTGGCCTGGATGCCTACGCCGCCGAGATGGCAGCTAGAGCCCAAGCCGAAGCCACGGGGCAGACCAGCGAAGAGACGCCACGGCAGAAGATGGCCTACGAGCCGGCGTCGATCGGCTTGCCGGTCAAGCTGGCCGCGGGTGAGTGCATGTTCCACCACTGTCTTAACTTTCACGCCACCCCGCAAAATGTCACCGACCGTCAGCGCCGCGCCCACGTCATGATCTTTATGGCCGACGGGGTGCGGGTCAAGCTAGCACAGTCGCCACGCCACCCACTCATCCCCAACTTTGAAGTGGACGACGGCGAGCCATTGGCGGGGCGCGACCATCCAGTCTCGGATCCGGCGCTGTGGTAGCTGAAGTATTCAGTCAAAATGATACGATGAGAAATTTCAAGTAAGCTATGACAAAGCAAGCGATGATACAATCAACAGACGAAACGGTTGCGACAGCATACTTGGACAGCATGCTGTCCACCTTGGGCGTCACCGCGGAGACGCTCAGCGCACAGGAGCGCGCCGAGTTAGACCAGCAGGGCTATACCGTCTTCCCCAACGTCATTGATGCTGCGTGGTTAACAGCACTACGCGATGCCTTTGAGCAGATCACGGCAACTGAGGGCGAAGAGGCGGGCAAGGAAGTGAACCAAATGGCCGGCATCCGCCGCTTGGCCGATCTGGTGAACAAGGGTGAGGTCTTTGACCGTATCTACACCCATCCATTGGTCTTGGCCGCGGCGCGCTATGTGATTGGCCGGCCCTTTAAGGTGCACTCGCTCAATGGGCATGATCCCCTGCCAGGCCACGGCCAACAGGCCCTCCACCCCGATTGGGGTGGACCCCGCCCCGACACTAGTGTCAATCATGTGATGAACTCGCTCTGGATTTTGGATGACTTTGGGCCGGAAAATGGCGCGACACGGCTGGTGCCGGGCAGCCATCGTTGGCTAGGCCATCCGCGCGATCACCTGAGTGACCTGAAAGAATCCCACCCCCAGGAGATTTACGTCTCGGCGCCGGCCGGCTCGGTGCTGGTCTTTAACAGCCACGCCTGGCACGGCAGCACCACTAATCGCAGCGACCGCATGCGCCGTGTCTACCACTGTGCTTTCATTGCGCGCGAGCATCCGCAACAGACCGACCAACGTAAGTACCTGCGACCAGAGACGGCGGCGCGGCTTTCTCCGGCAGCGCGCTATTTATTGGACGTAAAGTAGGGTTACATGCTCAGAAGACCGTAGTCATTGGGTCGTGTGGTTCAAAGTCCACACGCGCTCCTCCCTGGCTATACTAAGCTGCGCCATAAAGGTACATTTTGCACACGAGTGAAAATGTTACTATGTGCTGCGGCGGAGTATGTATTGAGGTCTACTGATTCTAAAGCAAGACGCAACATGAAGTAAGGAGAACGCAAATGGATAATCTGTCTTCCCCAAATCGGTTTAGTCGACGTGAGTTTTTACGCCTCAGCGGCGTAGCCGGCTTGGCCGTGGGTCTCGCCGCTTGTACGCCGGCTGCGCCTGGTCAACCCGCGGCCACTGGCGGTGGTGAAGCTGCTGCGCCAGCCGGCGAAGGAGTCACGCTCCGCTGGGTTACTAACCACTCTTCGGTGGAGATTCCGAACTTTGAGAAGGTGGCCCAAAACTTTATGGACAACAACCCCACGATTACGGTGGAACTGCTCAACGTGCCAGGGGGTGACGAATATTACAACTCGATTAACACGCAGGGCATTGGTGGCAGTTTGCCGGATATTTTCTACACGCGCACTTTTGATGTAGTACCCTTTGCCAGCAAAGGCTGGACGGTCAACTTGCAGCCCATGATCGACCGTGACCAAGAGGCGGTCAATGTGGATGACTTCTGGCCCGCCGAAGTGGAGCAGATGACCTATGAAGGAAGTCTCTACGCGCTGCCCTATGACTTCTCCAACATTGGCATTGTCTTTAATAAAGATCTGCTGGATGAGGCGGGCGTCAGCGTGCCCATGGACGGCAACTGGAGCTGGCAAGATCTCTTTGACATTGCCGGCCAGTTGGTGCAAAAGGATGGCGATACGACCACCCGCTGGGGCATGGCCGTCTATCCCTGGTCGTGGGTCTGGATCGGCATCCTCTATGCCAATGGTGGCAAGCTCTTCGCCGACGATTACAAGAGTTGCATCATCGACTCACCGGAAAACCGAGAAACCTTTGAGTTCTTTGTCAAACAGCGCGATGCAGGCATTTACCCCGAAGCTGGCGCGCTGCCGCAGGGCGTCGATCCCTTTGCCAGCGGCCTGATCGCCATGGCCTTTGAAGGCTCTTGGGCCACGCAAGGCCGCCGCGAAAGTGTGGGCGACAAATTTGTCTTTGACGTGACCTACTTCCCCAATGGCTCCACCGGCAAGCGCGCCATTTCCGCCGCGGGCGGCGCCTGGGGCATCGGCGCCAATTCGGCCGCAGTGGAAGAGGCGTGGCAATTCAATGTCCACCTGACCAGCACCGAATCGACCAATCTGCTGATCTCCGAACCGGTGCGCAGCATCCCCGGCCGTCAATCATCGGTGCCGGCCTGGAATGAGGCCGCCGGTCGCGCCGATCTGCCGCCGGAACATGTTGAGATCTTTGGCGATCAGATGACCGACGCCTGGGCGCAACCCTTCCCGCTCTATTGGAAAGACTTCGACGTAGCCTGGACCAACCGCATTGTCCCGCTCCTTAATGGCGGTGAGGCAGAGACTAATGTAGCTGACACCCTAGCGCAGTTCCAAGAAGAGGTCAATGGGATTATTGCCCAGTCAGGCATGTAGGATGACCAGATGACCAGATGACAAGATGACAAGAGGATAGGATGACAAGATAAATCACCACTGTCATCCGGTCATCTGGTCATCTGTTCAGGCACAGGAGTTTGCTATGGTTCTACCCCACACAAAACTCGCCCGCCGTGAGGCGCTAGAGGGCTACATTTTTCTGTTGCCCTGGATCGTGGGCTTTCTCGCCTTTCACTTCGGCCCGCTGTTGGCGTCGCTTTACCTGGGCTTTACCAACTATCGCGGGGCGGGCGCCCCCACCTGGATCGGGGTGGAGAATTTCCGCCGCATGTTTATGGATGACCCGCTCTTCTGGCAGTCGCTTAAGGTGACGGTGCTCTATGCCGTCGGTTTTCTGCCGTTGGGTCTGGTGATTGGCTTTAGCATTGCTTTGCTCATGAACCAGAAGGTCTGGGGGATTAGCCTCTTCCGCACCATCTACTACTTACCTTCGGTAATGACCGGAGTGGCGGTGGCGATTCTCTGGCAATTTGTCTTTCACCGCGAGTATGGCGTCTTGAACAGCATTTTGCGCGTCTTTGGCGCCGAGCCCATTGCCTGGCTCAACAACTCACAATGGGTGCTGGTCGCCTTTATCATCATGGGGCTGTGGGGCGTGGGCGGCGGCATGATTATCTATCTTTCTGGGCTGCAATCTATTCCCACCGAACTTTATGAAGCGGCCTCCATTGATGGGGCTAACCGCTGGCGGCGCTTTTGGTCGATCACCATCCCCATGATGACGCCAACCATTTTCTTTAACCTGGTGACTGGACTCATCGCCACCTTCCAAATTTTCACGACAGCCTATATCATGACCCAAGGCGGTCCTAACTATGGCACCTACTTTTTTAGCCTCAACATCTACTACACCACCTTCCGCTCACTGCGGCTGGGCTATGCCTCGGCGCTGGCATGGATGCTTTTTGTGCTGATTCTGGTGCTGACGCTGCTCGTCTTTAGCTCGGCGCGGCGCTGGGTCTTCTATGCCGGCGAGAAGGCGGAGACAGGATGACAAGAGGACAAGATGATCAGAGGACAGGATGACAAGAGGACAGGATGACAAATCGTAGGTGCGGTTTCCATACCGCACGTTCTTGGTAAGCCAACTTGTGCGGTATGGAAACCGCACCTACTTTTGGAGATGCAAGCGGTAGGATATAGAATGTTATGCGCGAAACAACGGTTTCTCAGGATCGTGTGGTGACAAGGCAGGACAAGGGCATGGTGCATGGGCGCGGGTTAGGGCTGCGCCGGGGTCGCACGGTGGAACTAGTGGTCAGTTACGCAATCTTGCTGGCCGGCACCGCCGTGCTCATGATTCCCTTTTTTTGGATGTTGAGCACCAGTCTCAAGCCGCTGGACGAGGTCTACGTCTATCCGATTATCTGGATTCCTAGCAAACTGGTCTGGTCCAATTACGCTGATGTCTTTGAACACGTGCCCTTTGGCCGCTATCTCTATAACAGCGCTTACCTCTCCGTCTTTGCGATTCTGGGCAATCTATTAGGCAGTTCCTTAGCCGCCTTTAGCTTTGCGCGGATGCGTTTTCCGGGCAAGAATGTGCTCTTCCTGGTCATGCTCAGCACGCTCATGGTGCCGGCTTGGGTGACGATGATTCCCCACTTTATCCTCTTCAAGTGGTTGGGCTGGCTCGACACTTATCTGCCGATTCTGGTGCCGGCCTTTTTTGCCAATCCCTTTTACACTTTTTTGCTGCGCCAATTCTTTCTGAGTATCCCCGTGGAGATGGAGGATGCGGCACGCATTGATGGTTGCACCTCCTTTGGCATCTTCTGGCGCATTTTCTTGCCCCTCTCCAAACCGGCGCTGGCCACCGTGGCGATCTTCTCCTTCTTCTACTATTGGAATGACTTGCTCTACCCGCTCATCTACCTGCAGAGTCAGGATAAGTTTCCTGTGCCTATGGGCATTGCCACCTTCCGTGGCGAACAATACGCGAACTTTGCCCTGATGATGGCGGCGGCGACCATGGCGTTGCTGCCGCTGATCATTGTTTTCTTCTTTGCGCAACGGTTGTTTATTCAGGGTGTGGTCATTACCGGGGTGAAAGGGTGATTTGTCAGTTGCACGCTCGCGCTGAATCTGCTACACTATGACCGTGCCATTCAACCGGCGCGCCCCATTGATTACAAATATCTACAGCGATATATACTCACGAGCAGCCCAAGGTATCATTTTACATCTGTACAAAATGATACTCCCTGGCGCTCGTTGGTATAGCTCTCCACCCATCCAAAGGAGGTTGTGCATGCGCAAACAGACTCATTGGCATCTCTTGGTGACATGCCTACTGATCACCACGTTATTATTGGCTGCCTGCGGTGGCGGCAGTCCAAGCGCCGGATCGGAGGCAGCGCCGGCGGCAGCAGAGGCCCCGGCGGCACAGAGCGCCGCCGATCAAGCAGAGTCTGCGCCACCGGCAGAACCGGCTGCCTCCGCCACGGAACCAAGTGACGAAGAAGTGGTCGATATTGAAGAACAGACCGCGGAGCAGACCGAACTGAGCGGCGAAATTGTCATCTCGCTGGAATCCAATGACACCCAGACCTATCAAGCCTTGGCCGATGCGTACATGGCGCTCCATCCTAATGTGAATGTACTGATTGAACTCAAGTCACCCGGCACCGGCCCCGATGCCTATCTCCAGTGGATTCGCACTCAATTTGCCTCCGAAGTGCCCCGGGTCTCGCTCATTGAATCGCCCCACCTACGTGACCTGGCCCAGGAAGGGCGGCTGGTCAACTGGGCGCCCTATCTGCAAAAGGAGAATCCCTACACCGGCCAGAAGTGGGAAGATAGCTTTGAAACGTGGGGGCTGAATCTGGTGCGCGACCCCAACACCGGCGAAATGTACACCATGCCTTACATGTCGGTGCAGACCTTCTGGGTCTACAACAAGAGCATGTTTGAGGCCGCCGGCATCAACGATGTGCCACCGCAGCCCTCGTGGGATCAATTTGTCGAGTGGAATGAGAAGCTCAAGACCTCTGGTGTGATTCCGATTGCCATGGAGGGCACCACCGAACAGATCTGGGGTGGCGGTCGTATGCCCTGGCTCATGCGCTCGGCCATGGACCAATACCATCGGGATGAACTGCAAATGATTCGTTGCCAGGAAGGCGATTGGTGCTTCCGCGAAGGCATTGACGACAAGTGGAGCTACGATCCCACTGATGTGCGCAATGACGACCCCGACCGCGTCTCAATCAATGTAGCCCGCCACCTCCAGGTGCTGCGCGATGGCGATATTCGTTTTGACAATGAATGCACCGTCGAGATGATGGAACAGATCGGGCGCGTCTTTAAGAGCGAGCATGGCTTTGTGCCCGAAGGGTGGACCGGCATGACCGACGCCTATCCGCTCTTCCTGACCCAAAAGGCGGCTATGTGGATGGTCACCGGCGGTTTCTACACCAGCTTCCCTAAGGATATTAAGTCGTTGGCCGAAGGCGCTTATGGTGGTTCGGGTGAGGTCGACGAAGAGGCGGCCAAGGCAGCCACAGAATTTGAGTTTGGTCGCTTTGCCTTCCCCAATCTGGAAGGTCCCTGCGTGCAGGGCACGGCGCGCGCCAATGAGTTGACCTCCGGTTCACTGGCCCTTCCGCTCAAGGATCGGGCACAGAACGATCTGGAGATCGACTTTGTCATGTTCTGGACCAGCCCGGAAGGGATGCGCATCTATCTGGAGAACAAGCTCGACCCGAACAATTTGCAGGGTGGTATTGCCGGTCCGCCGCTGATCAAGGGTGTTGAACTGCCCGATCAGTGGAAAGATGTCTTTGCCAACAGCGTCTTTGTCGGCAACTACGAAAAACCAGGCGCGCCCGGGGACGCCGTGGCGCGTGGCTTCTTCAAATATGAGGAGACCAAGCGCGAGTGGTCGATCATGGTGCAGGAGTTCTTCGAGGGGACGCGCAGCGCCGAAGAGTTTGCCCAGGATTACCAAAAGCTGCTGGAAGACAACTTTGCCGGTATGCTCGAATATCTCAACGTAACCAATGAAGATCTTGATAGCCCAGAGAAGCGTCCGCCCGGTTGGGTGGCGGCGGGGCCGTACTGATGAATGGGTATTGTTATTTGAAGTAGCCTTATAGGCGCTGTGTCCTCTGTAGCTTTGAACAGTGGAATCGAATGTGTATACTGTATGGAAATGAAATAGACGCAAATGGTGATACAGTAAGCCAGTAGGACGGCCTCACTGATCGACTGGCTTACTGTTCCATATGGGTATGCGTCCAGTTGATTTCCGTGCAGTATAGCCACTAGTAAATCTCGGCGTAAATTGTTACATAGATCGATTGGCATTTTTACTCGAGTCGCTGTAACGATTTATCGCCGTAAGTATTTACGCCCAAGTGTATTAGGAGGTTGCAATGGCGTCGCCCTTTCCAGGAATGGATCCGTATCTAGAAGACCGGAATCTTTGGTCTGGATTTCATCATGCCTTAGCAGAAGAGATCAAAGCACTGTTAAACGCGCAGATCGGTCCAAAATATTATGCAGATGTCGAAGTCCACACTGTTTTTGAGGAAATTAGTATTGCCTCCAGCAAGACAATGTATCCTGACGTGGGCGTCTTTGAGCCAAACTTGCAACCATCGGCCACCGTACAACCAACTTCAGGAATGTCTGCAACCAATGTTCTCGTATCGCCCGCGCCGGTCCAACGCTTGATTAGCGTCAACCAAACCAAACTACGCTCAGTACGTGTTTATGTAACGGAGACCGAGGAATTGGTTACATCGATTGAACTTTTATCTCCTTACAACAAACGAGGGGAGGGGTTGCGTGAATACCGCCGTAAACGAGCGAAAATCATCAACTCTTTAGTGCATCTGGTGGAGATTGATCTGCTGCGCGGAGGGCAGCGTCCAGGGCGTGAAGTAAATGATCCGCCATTAGAAAATATCGAATACATCTTGCTGGTCAATCGGAGCCAAGACATGAACACCCAACGTCTTTCTGAGATCTGGCCTGTCGCGCTGAATGAGGTGTTGCCTTTGTTACCCATACCCCTTGCATTACCAGATCCAGATGCCGTATTAAATGTGAATGTCGCCATTCAATCTCTCTATGAACGCTCCGGTTACGCATGGCGGATTGACTATCGCAAACGCGTGCCGCCGCCCAGCTTAAGGCCAGCTATGGCACAATGGATAGAACAACTATTAACAACGAAGTAATGTTTATCTTTTTGCGACGTTATATACTCACGAGCAGCACAGGAAGTACCATTTTACTCCTGTACAAAATGATACTTCCTGGCGCTCGTCGGTATAGTTTCATAGTCATCTTTATGCTGCTTTTTCCCTTATCTGTTTTCGCCCAACAGCAGCCTGGTTTACTCTGGGATGTGAAGAGCGAGGGGAGAATGTCGGCGGCAGCCATGTCTGGCGATGGCCAACGGGTGGCCCTGGGCGCGCGCGATAACATCGTGCGTCTTTTGGACCCGGAGGGTAAGACACTCTGGACCTTTGCTGCGCAGAACAGCATTCTCGGCCTGGATGTCACCGACGATGGCCAGTGGCTAGCCGTGGCGTCGGAAGATCGCTTTGTCTATCTGCTCAATCAGGCTGGCGAATTACAGTGGCAGTTCAAGACAGGCAAGCCGGTCAATCATGTCGCCATTGCTGATGACGCATCCCTGGTGGCGGCCACCTCGGATGATCTCTCGGTCTACGCATTGGATGACGCCGGCAATCTGCTCTGGCAGGAACCGCTGGGCATTGACGTGCGTGCGGTGGCCGTCTATGGCGCCAGCGAAAAAGCGCGCGTGGTCGTCGGCGCCGACGATGGCGTCCTGAGCATCTACAGCCGCGCAGGGAAGCGTTTGCTCAGTACACAACTGGATTACGGTATTACGGCACTGGCCGTGCGCCCCAATGGGGCGCGCATTCTGGCGGGTGAAAGCGACGGCAGCATCAGTTTACTCAATGGCAGCAATGGCGATCTACTCTGGTCCGTCAAAGCAGATGATGCAGTCCAGAGCGTAGCGCTGACGCGTGATGGCCAGACGGCATTGGCCGGCATGGCCGATGGTGCAGTCTATCTGCTGGATGGTGAGGGTGCGGTTGTCCAACGTTTTGACCAGACGGAAGCAGTTCTGGCTGTAGCCATGACAGGTGACGGACAACAGCTAGCGGTAGGCACAGTCAGCGGCTGGGGACGGCTTTATAACCGGGAATTGGCGCGCACAGCCGCCGGTCGCGTCCAACAACAGCGCCAAGTGACTGTAGGTCTGGCAGCGGGGGTGCTGCTCGTGTTGGTGGTGCTTGGCGTGTGGGCCGTGCGCACCACCACGATTGGTCAGCAAGTCTGGGCGACCCAAATGGCGCGGCCACGCGGTCTGCTCCAGGAGATTTGGCGGGCGCGTTTTTCCTATGTGCTGATCCTGCCCACGTTGCTGTTGCTGCTCACCTTCAATTACTACCCAGCTTTTTCCGGCCTCTACCACGCCTTCACCGACTGGAGCCCCGGCATCAAGAGTGAATGGGTGGGGCTGGCCAATTTCAACATCCTGCGGCAGGACCGCTTTTTTCTGTCCGGCTTTCGCAATGCCGGTATTCTAATTGTTGTCTCGATTGTGCGCACGCTCACAGTGCCGCTCTTGGTGGCCGAACTGATCTTTAACCTACGCAACCGCTTTGCTCAATACTGGACGCGCACCCTCTTCGTCGTGCCGATTGTGCTGCCGCTGGTGGTGGAAATTTTACTTTGGAACAACATCTATGACCCGACCATCGGCCTGCTCAACAAGAGTCTGGAAGCGCTGGGATTGGGCGGTTGGGCCCGCGTTTGGTATGGTGATGCCAATGTGGCGCTGAGTTCCATCATCTTTATCGGCTTTCCCTGGGTCAACGCCTTTGCCCTGCTCATCTTCTATGGTGGTCTAATCAACATCTCTGACGAGGTGATTGACGCCAGCAAGGTCGATGGCGCCTCCACCTGGCGGCGCTTCTGGCGTATTGACTTGCCGCTGGTCATGGGTCAAATCAAGCTCTTGCTAATACTCAACTTTATCAACGCCGTCCAGACCTTTGAACTGGTCTTTCTCACCACCGGCGGTGGCCCCGGCGCGGCGACCTATACGCCGGCGCTGGAACTCTATTACATGGCTATGCGCATGAACCGCTTTGGCGTCGCCTCGGCGATTGGCATGGTGCTTTTTGTGATCATCATGATTGGCACGGTGATCAATCTGCGCTTTGTGAAGTCAGCGACAGAGTATGAGGCATAATTAGTAGAAGGTCAATGTCGTTAAATTAAGCAATTATCGTATCAAAGTAATCAGTTATCAGTGCTCAGTTTCCAGTGTGTGGTTCGAGACTGGCTACTGAAAACTGGGAACTGATGACTGTTAACTTCATGACATTGAGTAGGAGGTACTTGTTTATGACCTTTGGGCATTTTACTGATATTGCACAGGTGCAAACAGCTTATCAGATTCGCTTTGGTCAATTACAGGATCAAGTTTTTGCCCAACTCGATGCTGCGGTTGACCGTGCGGACGCCTTCCCCTATCTGAACACGATCTTTGCGATTGCCGACCAGGAAGCTGAAGGACGGATGACGTAGATGGCCACACAAAGCATGACCCAATCCAGACCCCAGCAAATTGTACAGCAGCGTACGACCAAGATTCGCGAAGGTAGTCAAGCGTTTATCTATGTGATCCTGGTCGTTTTGCTGGTGCTCACCTTCGTCCCCATTGCCTACCTACTCATCTTGGCGCTCAAGGATAATGGGCAGATCTATGGCCGCTTCTGGTCGTTGCCGCGCCCCTACCGCTGGGAGAACTTTTGGCTAGGATGGCAGGTCATCTGGCGGCCTATGATCAACTCAGTCTTGACCTCCAGCGTCGCGATGGTCGGCACGCTGATCTTTGCCAGCCTGGCCGGCTACGTCTTTGCCCGCCATCGTTTCCCCGGCAAGGAATTTCTCTACACTGGCATTCTGGCCCTGCTCATGATCCCCCCCATCCTCACCTTGGTGCCGGCCTATGTGTTGATCCTCACCTTTGGGCTGGAAAACACCTACTGGGCGCTGATCCTGCCCTGGATTTCAGGTGGGCAGGTCTTCGCGCTCTTGCTCTTGCGCAGCTTCTTTGCCACGCTGCCGGAAGAGTTTTTTGACGCGGCGCGCATTGATGGCGCCACCGAGCTGCAGAGCTTCTGGCGCATTGCCGTGCCGCTCTCGATCCCCATCCTGGTCACCGTAGCTGTCGTGCGGCTGGTGGCGACCTATAACCAATTTATGTGGCCGCTGGTAGTGATCTCCAGCCCCCGTTGGCAGGTGGTGGCCGTGGCGCTCACCCAATTCACCTCCGAGATTGGCGTCACCGACATTGGCCCGCGCATGGCCGCCTATATCCTGGCGGCCATGCCCCTGATCATTCTCTTCTCCTTTGGCATGCGTCACTATGTACGCGGCCTGACCGCTGGTGGCTTGAAGGCTTAATGCATCCATTTTCGGGCGCGGATTTACGCGCAACTACGCGGATCTCTGCTCCTTAATCCGCGTAGATCCGCGCGAATCCACGTCCCAATCGAGGTTAACCAATGCAACCCAATATTCTCTGGATCTGCACCGATCAACAGCGCTTTGACACGATTCGTGCGTTGGGCAACAGCCACATCAATACGCCCAACATTGACCGGCTGGTGGCCGAGGGGGTAGCCTTTACCCACGCCTACTGCCAAAGCCCCATCTGTACGCCCAGCCGGGCCAGCTTTCTCACTGGCCGCTATCCCAGCACCGTCCACGGCTGTATGAATGGCAATGAACGGTGGGCCGAGGCCGCGCCACTGGTCACCAAACTATTGGCCGACGGCGGCTATGACTGTGGTCTGGCCGGCAAATTGCATCTGGCCGGTGCGGCGGACCGGATTGAACCACGGCCCCGGGATGATGGCTACCGCGTCTTCCACTGGAGCCATGACCCGCGTGACCTGTGGCCGGAGGGTCATGCCTATAAGGAATGGCTACACGCTAAAGGGTACGATCTGGCGGAACTGCGCAAGGACCCAGCCGCCATCCCACCGGAGTTGCACCAAACGAGTTGGGGTACGGATATGGCGATTGACTTTATCGCTGAGAAACGGGATGGTCCGTGGCTCATGAGCATTAACCTCTTTGATCCCCATGCCCCCTTTGACCCACCCCAGGCGTACTTAGATCGCTATACTCCGGCACAGATGCCGGAGCCGCTCTTCCGCACCAGTGATCTGGCGGCGCAGACGGCATTGGCAGGTATTGACTTCCAAAACCCGGGCCGTGATCCTGCATCATTTAACGCCAAAGCAATTATTGCCGCCTACTATGCCATGATCGAGTTGATCGACGACAATGTGGGACGCTTGTTAGACGCACTCGAACAAACCGGTCAACGAGAAAATACGCTGATCATCTTTATGAGTGACCACGGCGAGACCTTGGGCGATCATGGGCTGCTGCTCAAGGGCTGTCGCTTCTATGAGGGGCTGGTGCGCGTGCCACTGGTTGTTTCCTGGCCAGGCCATTTGCAGGCAGGCGTGGTCAGTGATGCATTGGTGGAGTTGACCGACATTGCGCCCACGCTCTTAGAATTAGCTGGGCTACCTGTGCCGGAATCCATGCAGGGTCGCTCGCTGCTGCCGATTTTGCAAGGCGCGGCCTCGCCCCAGCATCATCGTGATTTTGTCCGCTGCGAATATTACCGCGCGCTGACGCCCGATCCGCAGCGCAACGGTTTCACTGGGTCCTATGCCACCATGATCCGCACTGCGCGCTACAAGCTGATGGTCTATCACGGCCATGAGTTAGGCGAATTGTTTGACTTAGAGAACGATCCTGGCGAATTTGAGAATCTGTGGGACGACCCAACCCATGCGGATATGCGCTTCCGGCTGCTGCAACAAAACTTTGATGCGTTAGCCGCCGCGGTGGATGTCGGGACAAAACAGGTGATGAGCTTTTAAAGACTGTCTTCTGTTCTCTTAGTGAAGCCCCTGACCGCTGCAAAAATCGCGTTTGCACCTAAAACGAGCATTTTGTATACTTAGCCATACATTCGTTTCCCAACCTGCTTATCCATTCCTGATTCACATTCAAAGGGGAGAAAGATCTATGCGTGCTGGCAATTTGCATCAACCGCTTACCCGACGCCGCTTTTTGCAAGGAACAGCCGGGGCTGCCGGTCTTGTTACGGCGGCCGGTTTGCTCAATGGCTGTGTAGCGCCTCAGGCCAACAGTGGAGATAGCCAAAGTGGCGCCGCCGGCCAGGGCATGACCGATGTCTATATCACAACCTTGGCTGCCTTTGCCGACATGGGACAGAGCGACGCCACCACTCTCTACAACGAAGAGGCCAACAAGCATGGCATCAATTACATTGTCGAGGAGAGCCCCGAAGGGTGGGAGACCAAAGCGCTGGCTATGATCCGCGACAAAGAAGTGCGCTGGAGCGCCAATGGCATTGCCAATGCGGGCAACCAGTGGAACTACATCCAGATGGGGCTAGTGCAGCCGCTAGATGAACTGCTGGCGACTTCTTCCTTGCCCTGGGCGCAAAATCTGGCCGACTACTACATGTATCCCAATATCCAGGAGGCCACGCTGTACGAAGGCAAGAGCTACTACATCCCTATGAAGCTCAACATCCACCTCATGGGCTACCGCCAGGATTATCTGGAAGCCGCCGGCTATGAGAGCATCCCAGAGACATGGGACGAATTTGAGGTGCTGTTGGGCAAGCTCAAAGAGACAGGCGAAGCCGAGCAGGTTGTCCCCTTTGCCGCGCGCAAAGAGGTCTTCCGCACCTTGGGTACGGCCTTCACCACCTTTGTCGATAACCCCTATGATGAGAACAACCGGCTGCGCATTGACAGCGAAGAATGGCTTCAATGTATCAAGATGTTCAAGCGCTGGTTTGATGAGGGCTTTACCAACCTACAATTGCTGCAAGATCCGGCGCCGGATTGGCAAAAGGGCAAGGTTGCGATTGGCATCGACTCCCACTCCTGGATTCGCATTGGCCGCTCAGTCTGGGGCGCCGAAAAGGTGCAAGGCGTTGTCCCCCCCAAAGTGAAGAAAGAAAATCCCAAGCGCACCTGGGTGCATCTCGATTCGGGCTTTGTCTTTGCCGAAGCGCCCCACCCGCAGGAGGGCTTGGACTGGCTGTTGGCCGTCTTGGGCCCTGAAGGCGAACCCGCCGACCGCCACTGGAGCGGGACACTCACCTTCTCCGGTATGCCGGTCCATACCAGCCAATATGACAAGTTGATCGGCAGCAATAGCGACTACCCCGAATTGATTGACGCCTATGAAGCAGTGCCCAACAGTGTGCTCCAACCCATGGAAGCCGGGAAATACTATCCCATCATTCAGGCCAAGATCTGGCCCTGGCTCGAACGCTACTGGGGCGGCGAGGTCGAAGCCGAAACGGCCATGGAAAATGTGATCAAAGAGGTGGATGAGGAACTGGCCAAGCAGCAGGCGTAGCTAAAATCCTTAGAAAATTCTATCAGCCGGGTATAATCTACCCGGCTTTTCGGTTATAATCTCTGTATGGATCAACCATTTGACGACTCAGCAAAAAATTTCTACCAGCGTTTCTTCGTGAACCTAGGCATGCGCACGACCGCCCAACATGAAGTCTTTTCCCGCAGCCGGTCGATTGATCTATTGGTGGAGTGTGCCGTTGACGATGTAACCAAACTAAGCGACACCGTCTTTGCCCATTTTCGGCGGGTCAACGCGCTTGAATTCAAGGGCATTCATGACCCTCTCACCGCCGTCGATTTTAACCTTATCATGATGCGGGCTTGGGGCGTCGGCGTGCGCGATCTGGCCCAACAGGAGCAACAACAGGAAACAGAAGAAGATGACAAGGTAATCCAGGAAGTAAATACGAATACAGCGTACCTGAAAACACAAGAAATTGCTGAAGTGCCCAGCCAACGCACGGTGACAATTGTCTGTGTTACTCGACCACAAAAAATATTGGACACCTTGCGAACTGAATTTGGTTTTACAGCAACAACCGAAGCCGGCATCTATTGCAACAATGATCGTCGCCTACCTGTTTGGATCATTCACCCGACTGAGTTAGAATTAAAAGCAACCAATTACCCTTTGCTACCGCTGGCGCGGGGCAAGAAGTTGGAACAATTTATTGAGTTATGCATTGTCGAGGAGTTAGTTGACTATCTGCAACTGACGGTGGATATTGGCGTTACAGTCGATCCTGATGCAATTTGGCATAAGATCATGGAGCTAGTCAATATGACAGTAACCGTACGTGAAGAAACCTGGTCGCTGATTAATGAATTCTTCCATAAAATGCCGGAGGCAATCGAAAAGTTGCCGACCTTGCAAGAAACGATGGAAGCATATGCACGCAAAGTAGCGGAGGAAGCAGCGCGTAAAGCAGCCGAGGAAGCCGAAATCCGCGGTGAGATTCGCGGTGAAGTCCGCGGTGAGATCCGCGGTGAGATCCGCGGTGAAGCCCGCGGTGAAATCAAAACGCGTCAACAGACCTTGTTGCTCGTTCTCCGTCATCGTTTTGGCGAATTACCCCATGCGATCACCGAGCAGGTTGAAGAGACCGTTGATTTACAAAAGCTGCAACAATGGTTCGAAGAAGCATTAGATGCGAATGACTTAGCTCATCTTAGCTTTCCAGCAGATCCATCCCAATAAGCCAGGGGCTGATCGATGCAAAACGCATTACCCAGCGGTCGCGATCAAAGCGCGGCTAACCAACCCATCAACCAGTGGCGTCAGGCCTGGCGCAGTTTGCGTCAAGAAAGTCGCGGCCACGCGCTCATGGGCTATCTCTTCATCCTGCCGGCGTTGGCCCTCTATTTGACCTTTAGCGGCTATCCGTTGCTGCGCGGCTTGATGATCGCCTTTTCCGACTATCGTTATCTCATTCCGAATCACCAACCCTTTAACGGGCTGGCCAACTTTGCGGAGATGGTGGGGGATCCGCTCTTTTGGGAGAGCTTTGTGCGCTCCCTCTACTACACGGTGATTTACACGCCACTCAACATTGGGCTGGGGCTGTTGATTGCACTGCTGATCTCTAAGATTTTACGCCCGGTTGAGGCGTCGATCTATCGGGTGATTGCCTATCTGCCGGTTGTGCTGCCGATTGCCGTGGCGCTGCTGCTCTGGAAGCAGTTGCTCCATCCCCAATTTGGCTATCTCAATTACTTCTTGCGCGAATGGGTGGGAATTGCCAATCCGCCGGCGTGGTTGGCTGAACCCCAGTGGGTCATTCCGACATTGGCTGTCGCCGCGGTTTGGAAGCATGTAGGACAGAATATCCTGCTCTTTTTGGTGGGGCTTTATAACATTAATAATGAACTATACGAAGCCTCGGCCATCGATGGCGCCACGGGCTGGGCCCAATTCCGCCACATCACCCTGCCGCTGCTCAAGCCTACCTTAACGGTCATCCTGGTCCTGGCGGCCGGCATTATCGGCACGGCGGAGGAGTCGCTGATCATCTTTGGCCGCACCAGCGCCGGGCCAGAGAATGCGGCCATGTTGGTGGGGCGCTATGCCTATGACATTGCCTTTTTCCTGGGTGACTTGCGCTGGGGGTATGCCGCGGCCATGAACTTGACCATGGGGTTGATTTCGATGCTCATGGCGGCGGTTGTTTTCAAGCTCTTTCGCGCAGAGCGCACAGACTGAGAGGAATCACGATGGGCGTTACCACCTATACCGCCAAACCACGATCACAGGTTGGCGCGCTCAGACGGCTGTGGGCCAAGCGCAATGGGTTACTCAGCCGGCTGGTGCTCTGGCTCTTCCTGCTCATCTTTCTGCTGCCCTTTATCTGGACCGTCTCGGCTTCGCTCAAGACGCGCCAGGAACTCTATGTCGAAATGCCATCGCTGATCACACTCAATCCCACGTTGGCCAACTATGCCTATGTCTGGCGGCGGATGCCGGCTTTCTTTCTCCAATTTCGCAACAGCTTCTTGGTAACATCCGGCGCAGTGTTGCTGCAGGTGGCCGTGGCCGCATTAGCCGGCTATGCCTTTGCCCGCTTGCGCTTTTGGGGGCGCGACCTGATCTTCTATACGCTGATCCTGCTTACCTTTGTGCCGCGCGCCGGCGGGTTGATGGCCCAATATGAGTTGATGAGCTTTCTGCACCTGCGCAACAGTCTGCTGGGGCTCATGTTGGCCTTTGCCGCCGGTGTGCCCATTCCCATCTTCATCATGCGCCAGACCTTTATCAACCTGCCCTCGGCCTTTGAAGACGCGGCGCTGATCGACGGCTGTAACCGTTTCCAGGCATTTCTGCGCGTCATGCTCCCCATGGCGACCGGCGGCATGTTGGTGGTGGGGCTCTTTGAATTTATCCGCGTCTGGGGCGAATATCTCTTCACGCTGACCATGATCGACATCCCCGACCTCTACACCCTGGGCATCGGCATTGCCATGAGCTTTGTCGGTATGGCGCTGGAAGATGGCGAGTTCACCAGCTATGGCGCTGAGGCCGCGGTCTATCTGCTCACCTCGGCGCCGGTGCTCATCCTCTTTATCGTCTTCCAGCGCATGTTTATTCGCGGTATGTTGGAAGGGCTAAAGCTCTAACTGTTTTTAGGCGTCCTAAAAACAGTCATCCCATACACAATCCGGGTGCATCGTCATCCGGATTTTCTGTTATAATAGGGTGATAGACAGTGAGCGCGAGCAAGGTAATGTAGAGCAAGGTAATGTAGAGCAAGATAATGTAGCGCAAGATAATGCGGAGCAAGGCATGACAAACAATGCGAGCAAACGGATTCCTTACGGCAACGCCGACTATCGGCGTCTACGGCTGGATAACTCCTATTATGTCGACAAGACCAGCTACATTCCTCTGTTGGAAGCCGCGCCCTACTACCTCTTTTGCATCCGCCCGCGCCGCTTTGGGAAGACACTCTGGTTGACCACGTTGGACATGTACTATGATGTCAACGAACGAGAAAATTTTGATAAACTTTTTGGCGACACCTATATCGGTCACCAACCAACGGCAGAGCGCAATAGTTATTTAACGATCACGTTTAACTTTGCCGTGGTGAATCCGGCGCTTGACCAGGTGCAGACGTCATTTGAAACTTATGGTAGCCAGGTGATTCAAAATTTTCTGCATCGGTACGACCAATTTTTTGAAGAGTCCGAAACCAAGAAGATTTTACAGCAACCTAATACTGAAAATCAACTGAGCCAAATCTTCTTCTTTGCCGCCGCGAAAGGGCTAAAGATCTATCTCTTTATTGACGAATACGACAATTTTACCAATACGATTTTAACCACTGCCGGGCAAGCCGCTTACCATCAGATTACCCATGGCGCCGGTTTCTATCGCCATTTCTTCAATATGCTCAAAGGCGCCACTACCGGGAAAATGGCGGGACTAACCCGGCTCTTTATCACTGGCGTCTCGCCCGTGACGATGGATGACGTGACAAGCGGCTTTAACATTGGCCTGAATATTAGCTTGGACGCAAAATTTAATGCAATGATTGGCTTTACCGAAGCTGAAACCAAGGTAATGGTAGATTACTACCACACAGTTGGCGAATTGTCACTAGAAAGTAAACAGTGCATGGCAATCATGCAAACGTGGTACGATAACTACCGCTTTAGCAAAAGTGCGCCAGAGAAGATGTTTAACTCGGATATGGTTTTGTATTTTATCTTGAATGCAATCAGCCAACAGCAAGTGCCGGATAACTTAATCGATCAAAATATTCGCATTGATTACACGAAATTGCGTCATTTCATTACAGTTGACAAACATTTGAATGGCAATTTCAGCCAATTAAAGTCAATCATTGAAACAGGAGAAGCGGTTAGTCCCGTCGTCCAAAGTTTTCCCCTAGAGAGATTGTTGGAGCGAGAAAACTTTATTTCACTCCTGGTCTATTTCGGCTTACTGACCTTTGCCGGTGAACGTGAAGGACAACCGCTGCTGCGCATCCCCAATGCCACCATCAAAGATCTGATGTATGGTTACTTGCGTGAAAGTTACCGCGATGTCGATGTCTTTCGCATCGATCCCTGGCATCTCTCTAAATTCCTGCAGGGAATGGCCTATCGCGGTGAATGGCAGCCCTTCTTTGATTTTCTCGCGCAAGAGGTGAAGCAACAACTTTCTATCCGTGATTACCTGAATGGCGAGAAGATGATCCAGGGCTTTCTACTGGCCTACCTCAACGTCACCCACTTCTTTCTCACCTGGTCAGAGCGGGAAATGGGAGGGGGATTCGTGGACCTCTATCTCGAACCATTCCTGGCTCGTTATACGGATATGAAGTATGGCTACTTGATTGAATTGAAATACATGGCGCGTAATGAGTACAGTAACGTCAAATTGCAGGAAAAGATCGACGAAGCCGCCACCCAATTTGCACGCTATGCCAATGACGAGCGGATTCGTAATGTCGCGGATCGTGTGAGCTTGAAATATCTAACCATCATCTACAGCGGCTGGGAATTGGTCTATCGCGAAGAGTGGATGCCATAATCTCGCTCTAGCCAATCAATGGTGGACGGCTTCACCCCAGCCACCGTCCACCACTCACTGATTTACTGTCCCACTGTCTACTGTCCTACTGTCTACTGTCTACTGTCCTACTGCCCCACCGTCCCACTCACCAACTGCGACGCATCGATCAACGGCGTCACATTGTTGCCGCCCTGGAAGACCGGCAGCCGGCCATCCCAGCGCTGCATCTGCTGGTAACGGATTAGTTCGGGGGTTAGGCTGGCGGCCAGGACGCGGTTGGCTTCAGATTGCGCCTCAGCGCGGATGCGGATGGCTTGGGCGTCGCCTTCGGCTTGGGCTTGCACCGCGGCGGCCTTGCCCTGGGCTTCGACCTTGTCTTGTTCGGCGCGCACCTTGGCTTGGGCCAGTTGATACTGTTGCTGCTCGGCCTGCTGCTGCGCCTGGATCTTGTCATCCAACGCCTGTTGCAAGGCGTCCGGCAGATGAACCTCCCGAATGCCAAAGGAGACCAGCTCCAGATGACGGCGGCTAAACTCTTCGCTGAGGGTGTCGGCCACCTGGGTTGCGATCTCACCACGCTTGCTGGCTGTAATCTCCTCCCAGCCATAGTGGGCCGCAATCACCGGCACTTGTGAGCGGGTGTATTGACGCACAACCCGTTCTTCGACAGTGGTAATCGGCGCGCCGCCCCAATCCTCATAGAGCGCGCCCGCCTCATCCTTGACCACCTGATATTGAATCACTACATCCAGGTTGATCTGTTGCCCTTCACTGCTCTGCACCTTAATGCTGTCGTCACCGCTCACCTGGCCTTCGCTGCTCTTGTAGAGCATGGAGTAGGTCTGAATGGTGACCGGGTACTCCTGGATCGACTGGGTGAAGGGGTTGATGACCGCCCAGCCCGGCTCTTTGGCGCGGGCCGTCACCTTGTGCGTCACCTTGTCAAAGACAATGCCCACATAACCGGGCCGAATATTGCGCAGGGACATGCGGAACAGAATCAAAAAGACTAGCATCACGCCGGCGATCACCAACAGCGTACCTGTACGCCGGGGCGATGGCAAGCGGATCTCATTGCTCAGGTTACTCAGTGGTTTGGGGGGTGTCACCTTCATCGGTTCGCTCATGATCTACTTCCTTTCTGTTAGGTTGGATGGGTCCAACCGCCTGGGGGGTAACCGGCGCGTCGAGCTGGTCAAGCTGCGCTTGGGCCTGCTGCCAATGGCGCAAGACGGTCGGCGCCAGTTGCACACCAACCTGCCAACCCAGCCCGATCAACGCCAGCACAATCACCGCTTCTAATAATGTTGGGCTCATAAAAGCACCTCCTTGCCCGCAGTATAGTCCCCGGCAAGGCGCGGTTGCATGACCTTTGGCTGACAGCCAGCGCCCCGTTATCGGCCTGGCTGACATTCCTTCATATGGCAGAAACATGAGCAACGCTTTGACATCAACTTGAGTTCAAACTACAATTGCCTTGTCATCATGCTCTATTGACCTTAACAACGTTCTCTAAGGCCATGCCGACAAGACAGCTACGCGGGGACGGGCATAAGGTGCGGCGAAAAAGACTTTGCGGTCACTCCTATCTTCCTTGCGCCGCACCTTGGGGTGCCCTCTGGGCCCCTACCGATCGTGGTGTACTGTATTTTTCAGAGCCGCCTGACCTTCATTTACCTTCCAAGGAGAAATGGAAAAATGATTGGCGAACACGCAAATAGCTTATGCCCCATGTGCGGAGGAACGTTAGAATCGAAAAATGCCACAATTCCTTTTATTCTTGCGCATGACATTGTGGTTGTACTGAAGAAAGTGCCGGCAGAAGTCTGTGCGAATTGCCAGGAGCCTTTTGTTGCCGGTCGGGCCACTGATCAAGTCGTCAAGTTGCTGCGTCAGGTAAAAGCGCTACATAGCGAGGTGGCCGTGCTGACTTATGTAGAGACACCTGTCTTTGCTTGATTTTATAAGCTTGGAGTTATATCCCCATGCCAACCGATCCAAATCAACGCAAACCCGTTATTCTCCTGGCCTTTGCCAATGATTTGGCGCGTGGCGGCCAATATTTACGCCAGTTGAGCGAGGAAGCGCGGCGCATTCGCGCAACCCTAGAACCCACCGGCTTAGAACGCGCCGGCGACCAACCCTATCAAGTGGTCATACGTCAAAATGCCACGGTTGCCGATCTCTTTGACGCCTTCCGCGCCCACCGCGACCGCATTGCTCTCTTCCATTTTGGCGGCCATGCCAATGGTTATGAGCTTTATTTTGAGAACACCCAAGGCCGACCGGCAGCGGCACAGGCCGAAGGGTTAGCCGCATTTTTGGGCCGCCAACGGGGCTTGCGTCTCGTCTTTCTCAACGGCTGCTCTACCCAGGAACAGGCGCGCAACCTGCTGGCCGCCAACATTGATGTGGTGATTGCCACCGCACGCGATGTGGAAGACGAGGTTGCCCTCCACTTTGCCGATCAGTTTTATCAGGGGCTGACCAGCGGCGCCACATTGGCAACCGCCTTTCAAGAAGCAGAAGCCGCAGCCCAGTTGATCGCCGGCGCGCACTATGGACGCCGTCATCTAGGTCCACAGGAAAGCGCCGACGTAAGTGCTGCGCCCCAAGCTGGCCCTGGGCGCTCTTTGTGCGTCCAGGTGATGAAGCTAAGTTACAGTGGCGGTTGGTGGACGACCAGCCAGATACCTCTGCACCGGAGGCAGATGCCGAAGCGGTTACCGCGCACCCCCCATCGCCACCAGCCTTACCCGACGTCCCTAATCCTTACCGTGGGCTGGAAGCCTTTGAAGCGGAACATGCCGCCAACTATTTCGGTCGCGAGGCGATGGTGGAGAAGCTGTTGGCGAAACTCCAGACCACCAACTTTGTTGCCGTGGTGGGGCCATCGGGGTCGGGCAAGTCGTCACTGGTGCGCGCCGGGTTGGTCACCGCATTACGCGAAGGCAAACTGGCAGGAAGCCGCGACTGGCAGGTGGTGATCATCCGCCCCGGCGATGACCCCCTGCGCGCCCTCGCCACGCCGCTGGTGAACCAGATTGGGCCAGATCTGAAACCGGTGGAACGGCTCAAGCAGGTACGTGAGCTGGCCGATGGCTTGCAGGATGGCACGCTGCCGATCCATGACGTGCTGGCCGAGGTGCGCACGTTGCACCCTGGACTGCCCCGCCTACTGCTGATCTTCGACCAATTTGAGGAGACCTTCACCCTCTGTAGCGATGAAGCGCGGCGGCGCGTCTTTCTGCAGACGTTGCTGGCCGTGGCCAACACACCCTGGCTGACCGTGCTCTTCACCCTGCGCGCTGACTTCTATGGTCGGGTGCTGGAAGATGAGCCCTTTGGCAAACGGGTTGACGCCGGCTTGGTCAATGTATTGCCCATGACGGCAGAAGAACGACAGGCTGCCATTGAGCAGCCGGCCCTTAACGCCGGGCGGCGCTTTGCCGAGGGATTGGTCCAGGTTATTCTCGACGACATTGAAGCCGAACCAGGCGAACTGCCCCTGCTCCAATTTGCCCTGACCGAACTGTGGGAGCGACAGACAGCGGACGGCGTGCTGACTCACGGCGCTTATGCTGAAATCGGCGGGGTGAGTGGGGCGATCGCGCAGCGCGCTGACCAAACGCTGAAGAGTTTGCAAGATCACGAACAGGCCGCGGTGCGCCGCATCTTCACCCGGCTGGTGCGCGTGGCCCAACCCGATGAGGGCAGTGAGGATACCAAACGGCGCATTAGTCTGGCCGAGGTGGAGCCGGTCTTGCAAACATTGATATACAAATTGGCCGACGCCCGTCTGCTGGTCACCGGCCGCGATGAAGAGAGCGGCCACGAAACAGTCGAGGTGGCTCACGAGGCGTTGATCCGCGGCTGGGACGCGCTCAAAGGCTGGCTCAACAATGACCGTGAGTTTCTGCTCTGGCGCCAGCGGCTGCGCACGTTGGTAGCCAACTGGGTGGCGAGCCAAGAGGATGAAGGCGCGTTGCTGCGCGGCGCGCTGCTGGCCGAAGCCGAACCATGGCGCAAGACACGGGCCGGCGATCTGAGTGAACAGGAACAGCACTTTATCACCGCCAGCCGCGCCCTGGCCGACCGGGAGGCGCAGGAACGGGAAACAGCGCGGCAACGGGAACTGGATCTGGAACGCCGCCGCGCCGCCGCCGATCGACAACGGGTGGTTGGGCTGAGTATTGCCTTCGCCGTAGCTGTGTTGATTGCCGGCATTGCCATCTATTACTATTTTGACGCCCAAACACAACGTGGGAAGGCTGAAGCAAGTGAAGCACGTGCGCTGGCAAACGAAGCAAGTGCCACTGAACGGCTCGCCCAGCTACGCGGCGAAGAATTGCTGAAAGAGGCCAGAGTTTATAAGGCCGAAGGCAACATCGCCGAAGCAATTGCCAAATTAGAGGAAGCCGATCAGGCTGAATTCCGCCCCGACTTTGATCTCGAAAGCGAAAAAGCAGATGTCTATCGTCAGGCGGCTATTCTGTTGGTGCAGGAAGGCGAGGAACTCGCCCGCAACGATGACTTGACCGGCGCCGCCCAACAGTATCAGGCAGCGCTCGACCTAAATCCGCCACTGGATACACCGGTCTATGTGCGGGTGCCGGCCGGTGAGTTTACCATGGGCTCTACCGGCACAGAACAATATTCTTACGATGATGAAAAGCCACAACATCAAGTCATGGTGGCTGATTTCTGGATTTTGCGCACAGAACTGACCAACTGGCAGTATGGCGAGTGCGTCAGAGCAGGGGTTTGTGAGGCGCCCGACAATAGTCGCTGGGACAAACCCCAACTGCGCAATTGGCCGGTGACCGACGTCTCGTGGCGGCAAGCCACTGCCTATGCCCATTGGCGTGGCGGTCGCTTACCAACGGAAGCCGAATGGGAAAAAGCCTGCCGAGGCGCCGATGTGCGCATCTACCCTTGGGGCGATGAACCACCCACCCGCGACTTAGCCAATTTCAATTTTAATGAAGGCACGATGGCCGATGTCGGCAGCTATGAACAGGGGCAAAGTCCCTATGGCTTGCTGGATATGGCCGGCAATGTCTGGGAGTGGACGAGCAGTCAATCTCAGAACTATCCCTACCAGGCTGACGACGGGCGTGAGGAGCAGACGGGCAACGCCGCCCGCACGTTGCGCGGGGGTGCGTTCAGCGGCATCGAGGTCGATGTCCGCTGCGCCGGCCGGAGCTCTTCTACAATCCCACGTACTCGGACTTCGATGTGGGATTTCGGTTAGTGTCCCCCGGCTTTTGACCTCTGAAAGCTCTAAAAACTCTGATCTCTGGTTATCTGTTCTCTTTGCCTGGATCAATGAATTCGGTTATAATTGGCTTATATACCGAGAAGAGCCATTACCAACCGTGGGCGCAATGCGCCCACGGGCACAATACCGCCGAAGGCGGTCGAAAATTTTTTTTGGTGCGCGCCCACGCCTGTTTCTCTTGCTCGTGCCCACGTTGGATCGTGGGCAGCGTCTGGACGTTCTGCGTCCCTTGCCTGCGGACAATACTGATGCTGGCCCAAGTCACCGCCACCTACGCCGATCTCTATACCTGGGAAAATCTCTACCGCGCCTATCGCAAGGCCGCCAAGGGCAAGCGCGGGCGCACCGCAGCGGCTGCCTTTGAATATCGGCTGGAAGATAACCTCTTTCAGCTTCAAGATGAATTAGCCACGGCAACCTACCGCCCCGGCGCTTATGCCAGCTTCACCATCCATGAACCCAAACGGCGGCTCATCAGCGCTGCTCCTTTTCGCGATAGGATTGTCCATCATGCGCTCTGTCAGGTGATTGAACCGGCCTTTGAGCGCAGCTTTATTGCCCACTCCTACGCCAATCGCGTCGGCAAAGGCACCCACCGCGCGCTAAATGCCTGCCAGCAGTGGGCGCGCCAATATCCCTATGTCTTGCAATGTGATGTGCGCCAGTTCTTTCCGTCGATTGATCATGCCATCTTGCAGCGCACCCTCTATCGGCGCATCCAGGATGGCGGTCTGCGCCGGCTCATCAAGCTGATTCTCGACAGCGGCGTTGGCGTCTTGAGCGAAGAATATGGTATGGTCTACTTTGCCGGCGACGATCTCTTTGCGATTAATCGGCCACGTGGGTTGCCCATCGGCAACTTGACCAGTCAATTTTGGGCCAACTGTTATCTGAACGAATTTGACCACTTTGTCAACCGCGAACTGCGCTGTAGCGCCTACCTGCGTTACGTGGATGATTTTGCCCTCTTTGCCGCGGACAAAGCGACCCTCCATAGCTGGCGCGCCGCCATTATCGAGCGGCTGGCGCGGCTGCGCTTGACTATCCACGAGGACCGGGCGCAAATTTACCCAACGGCCCACGGCATTCCCTTCCTGGGCTTTGTCATCTATCCAGAATACCGTCAACTCAAACGCCGCAAGGGCATTGCCTACCAGCAGCGGCTGCAAGGCCTATTGGCAGATTATCAAGCCAAACGAATGGGTCGTGACCGCATTGGCCATTCGGTGCGCGGCTGGTTGAATCATGTGCGCTTTGCCGACACCTGGGGTTTGCGCCAGGCAATCTTGAAAGCGGTGCGTCTATGAGCGAAAGTGAAGCCGGCAGCCCCCTCTTTACCAAAACCTATGACTTTCTGGCCTGGCTGACGCCATTGACCAACGACTTCCCGCGTCTCCATCGTCACACAGTGACGCGGCGGCTCTTGGAAGCGGCGCTGGACTTTCACGAACAGATTATTGAGGCGAACAACTTGCGTGGTCAGGCGCGCCTGCAACGGCTCAACGCGGCCAATGCCCAATTGGACAAGGTGCGCACCTATTGGCGGCTGGCCCATCACTGGCGCTGGATCAGTCCAACGCAATATGAACATGGTGGTCGCATGGTGGCCGAACTGGGTCGGCTGCTGGGCGGCTGGCAAAAGGTAACACGGCAACGGCCGGCGGCGTAGGCAGAAGTCCGACTTTTATGAAAAGTCGGACTTCTCCTGCATCGCCGTTGTTGTAGGGACGGCTGGGACGTTGCGCGGGGGTGCGTTCAACAACAACGAGAACAATGTCCGCTGCGCCAACCGGAACAACAACAATCCCACGAACACGAACAACAATGTGGGATTTCGGTTAGTGTCCCACGGTTTTTGACCTTTTAAAGTGACCGGCACCTGCGAGGTGCCGGTCACTTTTTTGACAACGATCAACAATTGTCCCACGCGCCCAGGCGGTTTGTCTGTTGCTTTGGAGCGTCAGTTGATTTATGGTGCTAACAGCAACGTACAAGACCAAGTGACCGGCATCTGCGCGATGCCGGTCACTTTCCATCCCAAGGAGCATAGCTATGCCAGCCCGTCAACTTGAATTTGCACCAGGCTGTTACTACCATCTCTACAACCGCGGCGCCCACCGGATGAGCCTCTTCCGATGCCCGGATAACTATCTCTTTGTCCTGGAACGTATGAAAAAATATGCTGCTGAATTGCAGCTTACGATCATCGCCTACTGCCTATTGCCCAATCACTATCATTGGCTATTGCGTCAGGATGGTGACCAGCCAGCCGGCATGTTGGCACAACGCGTTTTTAACAGCTACAGTAAGGCCTATAACAAAGCCTATCAACATATCGGCACCCTCTTTGAAACACGTTACAAAGGCATTTTGGTCGATAGCGATGAATATCTGCGTCACCTATGCTGTTATATTCATGCCAATCCTGTATTGCATGGTATAGCTGATACGGTGGAACTTTGGCCCTACTCCAATTATCCTGAGTGGATCGGCATGCGCAATGGCACGATCATCGACCGCACTTTTGTCGAAGCACTTTTTCCACATCCAGATCATTACCGAGCAATGGTCCATAACTATATTACTGGTCGCCACAAATTCCCTCTAGGATTACAAAGTTACTTGGCGTCGTTGGAGTAGAAAGTTGTCGTAAAAGTGACCGGCACCTGCGAGGTGCCGGTCACTTTGCATCTAGGCTGAGCGTCGATAAAAACGGTCTGCTCCTTACCTGACACCGGTAACCGGGCGGGTTGGAGCAGACCACCTGTACTATCTTTACTCGTCACGGTCGAGAACCCCCTGGGTGGCGTCGTGATGCCGTTCAGACGCCCTGCGTCCCATCCCACAGGAGTCCTCTCACATTCTACGCTTCACCATACCAGAAGATAGCGGGTCTGCATAGCGATGCCATCTCCAGTGCAATCTGCGCATGTCTCCTGCTCTGCCGCGAGACCGTCAGGGACGCGGAGCGTGGGCACGCCCTCGGGACGCCTCGCGTCCATCCTGAAGATCACCACGTGGTTTGCACAGGGATCAAGCCTTCTTGCCCGGCGTAATTGCGAGCGCTGGAGTAGCGCCAGTGGGTCGGCAGCTCCACATAACCCCGCTGCACCGGATGGTTATGGATATACTCGATCTTCTGGCGCAGCATGGCCTCACCCTGAATCAGTTGCGGGTGCGAACCTTCCTGCCACACCTAGAGGAAAACGGGTTGACTTGTGACCCATCCTTGCGCTATGATTCAATGCGAGAATCAAGTTTGTCATCACAGATGAGTAGCGCCCAAAACGATCATGTTAACGCCAGCCATCACAAACCGTCAAGCAGAGATCAGGCAGATCTGTCGCCGTTTCAATGTACGCACCTTAGAAGTCTTTGGTTCGGCGACAACGGCGTACTTTGACGCGGTCCACAGCGAATGCTAGCCGCATACAAAGGGAGAACAGTCCATGGACTCAGTCAGCCTCATTGTCAGTGCACTGGTCGCCGGCGCGGTGGCCGCCGGCCAGGAAATGACGCCCCAGGCGGTGCGGGATGGCTATGGCACGTTGCAGACCCTGCTCTATCGCCACTTTGCGCCACAGCCCGATCTCGTCGACGCCGTTGAGAAGGTGACAGCGCGCCCTGATTCTGCTGCGCGCCAGGAAGTGCTCAAGGAAGAGTTGGAGCGGGCCAAAGCCGATGAGGATCAGGAATTGGTCGCCCTGGCGCGCCGGCTGCTTGACCTGGTGGCGGAAGTCCAAGCGCCCAACGCCCCCACCTACCACGCCACCAACACCGGTAGTGGCGCCATTGCCCAAGGTCCCGGCGCGGTCGCCGCCGGCCACCGCGGCGTCGCCGCCGGCGGCAACTTGACCGGCAACACCATCATCACCGGCAACAACAACGTTGTCGGCCACCAAAACCGCGTCACCCACAGCTCGACCGAGCCCGCCAAACATCCGCTACCCGCCACGCACCACTCGCCACTTGCCACGCCTCTCACCCTCCTCCTCCTCGCCGCCAACCCCATTGACACGCCGCGGCTCCAAATTGAAGAAGAGGTACGCGCCATCGACCAGGCCATGCGCCAGGGCGCCTTTCATGAGCATTTCGACCTGCGCCCCTACCTGGCATTGCGGCTAGACGACCTGCAGGACCAACTGCTGCGCTTTCAGCCCCACCTTGTCCACTTTAGCGGCCACGGCAGCCCTCGCCATGAACTCTTGGTGCAAGATGCACAGGGCCAGGCAGTCGCCATTCCCACGCCGGCGCTCGGCAACCTCTTCCGCCTGCTACGGGACAACATTCGCTGTGTGGTGCTCAACGCCTGCTATTCTGTGCCCCAGGCCGCAGCCATTGCCGAGCACATCGACTGTGTCATCGGCATCTCTGACGCCATTGAGGAGACTGCCGCGCGTCAATTTTCCATTGCCTTCTACCGCGCCCTCGCCTATGGCCGCACGGTGGAGACCGCCTTTGAACTGGGCAAGAGTCAACTCGACCTCCACCGCCTCGCCGCCGCTGACCAACCGCAGTTACTGGGCAAGGCCGACCCGGCACAGGTGCGGTTGGTGATTGGTGATTAGGAGACTGGAGAATGACCAATCACCTAATCACCAATCACCCAACACTCAGAAAGAACAAACCATGACCTACACCATTCACAAACTTGATGAAACGATCAAAGGCGCGTATGGGTTGACTGTGGCCGATATGAATGGCGACGGTTTGCCTGATCTGGTGGTGGGCTCGATTGGTGAGCCGACCATTGCCTGGTATGCCGCGCCGACCTTCCGTAAAGAGGTAATTTCAACGGCGCACAGCGGCAACATTACCCTGGCCGCGCATGACCTGACCGGCACCGGACGCCCCGATCTGATTGTGGGCAGCGGCTTTAACCGGCGCGACCGCACCCGCATCGAATATTTGCACTGGCTGGAAGCACCGGCGATTGCGGGCGAGCCGTGGGTGAGCCACTGGATTGAGGAGATTCCCTTTCTCCACCGCCTGACGTTGTTTGATGTTGTGGGCGCGGGCCAGCCGGTGCTGATTGTGGCGTCGCTGCGCGGGGCGGTCGGTGAGTATGATGAGTGGTATGACCCAGGTGGCCTCTGGCTCTATCCGCTGCCGGCGGACCCTTTTGGCCCGTGGCTGCGCTATGCCCTGGACGAGCGGCTACACCTCAATCACGGGCTGGCCGTCTGTGATGTGGATGGTGATGGGCGGCGGGATCTGTTGGTGGGGGCACGCGATGGCTTGCTCTGGTATGAGCCACCCCAGGGCAATCTCTGTTCACCCTGGATGCGCTGGCAGATTAGCCCCCACGAGAGCAGTGAATGTTGGGCCGCCGATCTCAACGGCGACGGCATCAATGAGATCCTCTCGATTGAGCCGTGGCATGGCAACCAGTTGGTGCTCTATCAATGCCCCTCTGGCGACCTGCGCCACGGGCCGTGGACGCGCACGCTCCTGGATGACCAACTAAAGCGCGGCCATTCGCTGGAGGCGGTTGACCTGGATGGCGATGGTCTGCGCGAAATTGTGGTGGGCTACAATGGTCCGGGCACGTCGCTGCTGATCTACCATCAGGATCAGCAGACCACAACCGGCTGGCGGCGTGAAGTCATTGATGACGGGCTGGGCATGGGGCAAATGCAGGTGCTCGACCTTGACGGCGACGGCCAGTTGGAGATTGTGGCGACCGGACTTTCGACCGGCAACGTGCGGCTCTATCACCAGGATTAGTAACCCAACCAGAAAGGAAGCATCCAATGAAAATTACTGGCTTTACCACCATTCCGATCCAGGGCCGCGCCATGGTCCTCAAAATGTTCACCGACGAAGGGCTGATTGGCTATGGCGAGCCGATGAACTATGAGCATTGGCGGGTAGTAGCCCAAGCCGTGGACGACATGGCCGAGTATCTGGTGGGCAAAGACCCGTTGCAGATCGAGGATCACTGGCAGACCATGTACCGGTCCAGCTACAGCCGCTCCATGCCGGCGCTGGTCGGCGCGCTCAGCGGCATTGAGATGGCCATGTGGGATATTTTCGGCAAGGTGACCAATCTGCCGGTCTGGAAGTTGCTGGGGGGCTCGGTGCGCAATCGCATCCGCGTCTACACCGGCATCGGCGGCACAACGCCGGCAGAGTGCGCCAACGCCGCGCGCCAGGCCGTAGCCGCCGGTTTCCGCGCCGTCAAGATGGTGGTGACGCCACAGCCGGTGCGCTTTGTCGATACACCCAAGATCATCGACGGCATGGTCGCGCGGGTGGCGGCCGTGCGCGACGCCGTGGGCGACAACGTGGACATTGCCGTCGATCTCCACCGCCGCTTGAGCCCCACGATGGCGATCATCGTCGTCAAAGAATTGGAGCCGCTGCGTCCCCTCTTTGCCGAGGAGCCCTGTCACCCGGAAAATAACGAGCCTTTACTCGCGCTCTCGCGCGCCACCACCGTCCCAATTGCCACCGGCGAGCGCCATCTGACCCGCTGGGGTTTCCGTGAGATCATTGAGCGCGAACTGTGCGCCATCCTCCAGCCGGACATTCGCCACTGCGGCGGCATCTTGGAACTCCGAAAGATTGCGGCCATGGCCGAGATCCACAACCTGGCCGTCGCGCCCCACAACGCCGCCGGGCCCGTTGGCGTGGCGGCCTCCATTCATGTCATGGCCACGACGCCCAACTGTCTGATCTGTGAAGGAGGTCATCGCCGCGGTGAGGGTCTCTTCAAGACACCGCTGGTCTTCAAAGATGGCTATATCGAATTGCCCACCGCGCCGGGTTTGGGCGTCGATATGGATGACGACGCACTCGAAGCCATCCGTGACGAGACCTTTCGTCTGCGCGGTATGTTTTGGCATGAGGACGATGGCGCGTTTGCTGATTTTTAGATGGATTCCACTGGGACGCGTCCCCCATTCGCAGCGAGGGACGAGAACCCCACCTGCGCCTAAAAGCGGTTGCCTCTCCGGCGCGCTCCCCAGCTTGGGGCTTACCTTTACCCACATCTTTTTCGCCCAGAGGTAGGGCGTGGGTTTAAGGTGACCGGCATCTCGGAGATGCCGGTCACCTTCCAGAGCGACACTCGCCGACTAACCGACTTGTGGGTAACGGGAAGAGCTTGGGGAGGGAACCCTCACGCCACCGGCGGCGATCACTAGGTACCCCTGGTATCACACCTTTCGAGCAGGTGTGAGGAGAGAATCTTGGGTGTGTCCGCAGTTTGGCTAGATGAGACCGTCCCGTGGGGACGGCTGAGTTTAGAGCAAGAGCATCCTAAGCTTTCTCCGAATGCCTGCCGCTAAACTCAACTGTCCCTACGGGACAAAACCCCGTGCCACCAGGTGAGTGACCCTAGCCAAACTGCGGACACGCTGTACTAGGTGGCAGGGGGTGCGTACCACATTTTCGGGGGCGCTCTGGCAGAGAAATTGGGGAGACTCGACTCGGCCCCCGAAAATGGGACACACCCGGTGGCAGGATAAAGATTGACAGGCGCCGATAAAGTGAGTATACTGCTAGCATAATGCCGCTTGTTCTTAGCATGACTGTCAGAGGAACTATGTACATCACCGATTGCGCCTTCTACTGACGTTGATCGCATAGCCTAACGTTTGCCAATCGACCCCACCCCTGCGCTGAGGAGCAGCCCACCGGCTGTCACTGGTTCCTCAGCGTTTTTGCGCGTCCACCACCTTCCTTTCTGCGGCCACGTCGCGACAATCTCAACCCCTTATCATCATTTTTCCGTGGCGGTAAAACCAACCTACAAAGTTTTCAGTAGACAGTGTTCAGTAGACAGTGTTCAGTAGACAGTGTTCAGTAGACAGTGTTCAGTGTTCAGTGTTCAGTGTTCAGTGTTCAGTGTACAGACGACTGTCTACTGAACACTGAACACTGATTGTAGGTTCCTTTTGCCGCTACTGTCTTTTTTTGCAGAAAGGAAGGCTTATGTCACGCTTACAACAGTTGCGCCAACGCTGGGGCGCGCCGGCGTTGCTACGCGCCACCCTCTTTTGTTTACCCCTAGTGGATGAACTGGTTTCCGGCATTCCTGTGCTGACGCTGCCGTTGGCGCGCGAGGAATTGCACTTTAGCTATGCCCAGGTTGGCCTCATCTTCACCATTGCTGAATTAACCGGGCTACTCGTCAACCCAGTGCTGGACGCGGCCAGTGATCATGGCTCTAAGCCACGCCTGGTCTTTGCCGGTCTGTTGGGGTTAGCGTTGGGCTTTGCGCTGGCCGCCAGCAGCCCCACCTTCGGCTGGCTGTTGGCAGCCTTTGTAGTGATGGGCGCCACGAATGGTGCAGTCGTTGGTATCGGCGGCAATATTTTGATTGACCAAGATCCACATGCGGCGGTAGCCATCACCACCCGTTGGGTCTTCCTGGCCACCATCGGCGACCTGCTGGGGCCGCTCTTTGTCGCCGGGACCATAGCTCTGCAAGGCAGTTGGCGACTCCTCATGGGCAGTGGCGCGCTCATCTGGTTGACAGTCGCCTGTTTGCTCGGCGCACAACGCTTCACAAACTTGCCCACCAAACAGGTCGCCAAGGTGGCTGGACAACCGCTGTGGCAGAGCGTCCGCGCCAACCTGCGCGACGGCATACAAACGCCCTATCTGCTACGCTGGCTGCTGCTAGCGACACTCCCCTCTCTATTGGATGAGACGTTTCTGGGCTTTGCCGGCCTTTTTCTCACCGACAAACTGCATGTAGCGCCACAGTATCTCAGTTTAGCCCTGTTGGCGCCGACGGTGGGCGGCTTGCTCAGCCTCAGTTGGATGGCGCGCGGTGGCAAGCTGTGGGACCCCAGTCGGCTGCTGGGGCTGGCGGCCTTCGTTGCCCTGGTTGGCATTCTCGGCTTGGTGACAGCCAGTCACTGGTTGCTTGCCCTACCGGCGCTCTTTCTCACCGGTTTGGGTGTCTTGCCCTGGTACACCGTGGCCCAGGCGCAAGCGTACATCATCTTCCCGGGCCGGTCGGGGACGGTGGGCGCACTCCAGGCGCTCTTTGCGCCGATTGAAATTGCCGCGCCGCTGCTGATTGGGCTGGTGGCGGAACGCTGGAGCATTCAAGCCGGGGTGTCCCTGTTTCTCATTGCCCCAATCCTAGTATTGCTCCTGCGCCCGCAGCGCCCAGTGACCGTCCAACAACAGCATGAGGAGGAATGCTCCGCCCCATAATCATTGTATCACTCCGTGTATGAACTCCTGTATCGGTTCCTGTGTCGCTTGCTTCTGTTGCCCCGCGCAGGAAGATGGTTAAATAGCATTAAGCCCGTGACTGTCGGCCCCCTGATAACGGTAGCCTGAACAGTAACCAATCAAAAGAGCTTTTGGAATTTCCTAACGGAGGCAAGACCATGCACCAGCAGCCACGTAAAAATCATTGGTACATTATCATCAGCTTGTTCACGCTCTTGTTGTATTCACTTTTATGGGGGGGAATACCAACAGACGTGGCGCAAGCCAATAGCGACGGTCAGCCCCAAGCAACCCGTGCACTCTATCTGCCCCTGGTGGTCGGCGGTTCGACCGGCAGTGAGTCAGCGCCAACGGCCACGCCCACGGCGACAGCCACAGGGCTGCCAACGGCTACACCTACGACTGCGCCGACAGCAACGCCCACGGCGACCACACAGCCCCAAACGCTGCCTGTGCAACTGGTGGCAACCTGGTTTAGCGGCAACGCCCCGTTAAATGATTTTTACAATCCGCAGACGGGCGAATGGCGGGATGTCAACGGCTTAGGGCAGATGTATCTCTTTGCGGCCAACGGGGAGTATACCTACACCGGTTTTCTACGGCTGCAAAATGGCGCCTGTCGCAGCGAGGTCTCGACCTTTACACAAGGGGTGGCCGCGGTCAACGGCAACGCGTTGACCCTGACGCCTTCCCTTGTCAAAACGCGGAGTGTGATGATCTGTGGTTCGACCAGTGAAACCATTACCGACGGCCCTTATGATCCGATTATCCAGCCGTGGCGTTTCACTGACGGGGAAGATGGCCATGAGCAACTGACCATCGGCACGGCAAGCGAAGCCACCACCTTCTACAAAGCCGGCATGGTCAACTCGTTGGTGGGGTCGTGGCTGAATAACGGGCTGGCGCCGGCAGGCTTTTATGAGCCATCCACCGGGCAATTCGATCTAAACAGTGCAGAGGGGATGTGGTTCGACTTCAGCACCGCCGCCACCTACCGCTTTGGCGAGCACAGTCATGGGAGCGCTGATGGCCAAGGCTGTTTCTATGAGTGGTGGATCTACCAACAGGGCACGATCGAGGTGGTAGGGGGTCGCCTGACCGTCACGCCGGAGAGTGGGGTGCGCCGCTGGTTCAATTCTTGTCAGCCGGAGCAAGTGACGCAAGAGTCATGGTTGGATGACGCCCGCGATTACACCTGGTTCTACCGCGATCGGGCGACTGAAGTCAAGCTGGTGATCATTCCGCTCTCGCCCTTTGTGGAATTTATCTTTCAGCGCCCCTGATCTGGTGGTGAGTCCCCCACACCTCGACAAGCTGTTGCGGTTTGCAGCATTTGACGACCCCGTAAGAAATAGCGATAATTGAACTTACCTCGACGAATCATAGCGGAAACAGCAACTTCAACTCAAGTCAAAATGAGTCCGCGCATTCAACCCTTCCAGGCAGGAGCTACAGGTGTTCTTCACCAGCCGCCACAACAGCAAGCCCCTGCCTGGAAGGGCACGTTGTACGCTCATTTTTATCGATAAATGGGCCTATCCCGTTTGTGTGAAAGAGCCTCGAATATGGCAAAGCGCAATGAAAAATTAGCAACACCCTCTGGCGCAGGAGAAGGGAAGGATGTCCAGGAAACAGAAATGAGAGAGACAGCGCCGCGCTTGAGCGTCGTGGGCATCGGCGCCTCGGCGGGTGGGTTGGCGCCGCTGCGCACCTTCCTTAGTGCGCTGCCTCCTGACACCGGTATGACCTTTGTCGTCGTGACCCACCTCTCACCACAGCATGAAAGTATTCTGGCTGAGCTGTTGCAACCCCATACGCCGATGCCGGTGCAACAGGTAACCGAGCGGGTCCAAATGCAGCCCAATCACGTCTACGTGATTCCGCCCGCCAAGCGGTTGGTGGTGCTGGAAGGGCATCTGGATTTGACCAATTTCGACATGCCACGCGGCCAACGGCTGCAGATCGATACCTTCTTTCGCTCACTGGCCGAGCACCACGGTGACGGCGGCGCAGTCATCCTTTCCGGGTCGGGCAGTGACGGTGCGGTGGGCATCCAGCACATCAAGGAAAGGGGTGGGCTGCTCCTGGTGCAGGATCCCGCTGAAGCCGAATATGACGGAATGCCGAAGAGCGCCATCGCCACCGGCCTGGTCGATATTGTTGCCCCCGTGGCCGAATTGGCGGCGCAACTGGTGGCCGCTAAACGCACGGGGGCTGCGCTGGAACTACCAACTGACCCCGCCCAACTCTCGCCCGCCGCTGAAGAGACACTGCTGCAGCTCCTCACCCACCTGCGCGTGCGCACCGGCCACGACTTTAGCGGCTACAAGCGGGCCACCGTCTTGCGCCGTATCGGACGGCGTATGCAGGTGGCCCAACTCTTTTCGCTGACCGCCTATCTGCATCGCCTGCGCCAAGATGGGGAGGAGGTTAGAGCACTCTACCGTGACCTGCTGATCCACGTCACCGAGTTCTTTCGGGATCCAGATGCCTGGGAGGTGCTGGCGCAGACCGTCATTCCCCAACTCTTTGCTGGCAAAGGCCGCGATGAGAGCGTGCGTGTCTGGACGGTGGGGTGCGCCACCGGTGAAGAAGCCTACAGTGTTGCCATGCTCCTGCTGGAGTATGCGGGGACACTGCCCCACCCCCCACAGATTCAGGTCTTTGCGTCGGACCTGGGCGAGTTGGCGCTGGACTTCGCCCGTCGCGGTATTTATCCAGAGGCGATTGCGGCCAACATCTCCGCCGCACAGTTGGAGCGCTTCTTTGTGCAAGAGAATAGCCACTACCGCGTTCGCGATCTGTTGCGCGAGCGGGTGCTCTTTACGGGGCACAATTTGCTCCAAGACCCCCCCTTCTCTAAACTGGATCTCGTGCTCTGCCGCAACTTACTCATTTATCTGCAACGACCCTTGCAGGAGCGCGTGTTCGAGACCTTTCACTATGCGCTCCGTCCGAACGGCTACCTCTTCCTTGGCAGTGCAGAATCGCCGGAGAGCATCACCATGCTCTTTGAGACGGTGGACAAGCAGTATCGCATCTACCGCCGCAGTCAGCAGAGCCAGAACACATTGGTGTTGCCGTCCCTGCCGTTGCAGCCGGGACGCTTACCCTCTCCGGCACAGGCGGAGAGGACTGGCGGGGAGCCAGCCCCGAAGGAAGGTATGGCGCAGCCGTGGCTGATGGAAACCGTTGCCCCGCCCAGTCTAGTGGTGGACACAAATTACCAGGTGCTGCAACTCTCGGAGACCGCTGGGCGCTATCTGCACCATCCGGCAGGCGCGCTCACAGCGGATGTACTCCGGCTTGTGCGCGCGGAGTTGCAGGCAGACCTACGCACGGCGCTCTTTCGCGCCTTAGAAACAGGCAAAGCCACTCTAACAAACCCCGTACCGGTTCGCTTCAACGGTGCGCCGCATCCAGTTGCGTTGCTGGTACGCCCGGTGCGGCTCAACGCCGAGCGCGCACAGGCGCTGATCTTTTTTCTGGAGGACGAGACGCCGGTGAATGCAGCGATGGCGTCTGGCGAGGGGGAGGCCCAAACGGCTTCGGTCCAGCAGATGCAGGCGGAGCTGGGGCAAGCGCAACAGCAGCTCCAGGCCCTGCGCGAAGAATATGAGACGACGGTGGAAGAGTTGCGTTCCGCCAATGAGGAATTGCAAAGCACAAATGAAGAGTACCGCTCCACGATGGAAGAACTCGAAACCAGTAAAGAGGAGTTGCAGTCGATCAATGAGGAGTTGCAGACGGTCAACCTGGAATTACGCAGCAAGGTCGAGGAAACCGCCCAGGCCAACAGCGATCTGCACAACCTCTTTGCCGCCACCGAAATCGCCACCCTCTTTTTGGATCGCGAGTTGAAAATCAAGCGCTACACCCCTCGCGCCGCCGATCTCTTCAATCTCATGCCTCCTGACTTAGGACGGCCCATCCTCCACCTGCGCACCAGCCTGCACTACACGCAGTTGGAGGAGGACACACGGCTGGTCCTGCGCAACCTGGTACCGATTGAGCGTGAGCTACAAGATGCGGAGGGACATTGGTATCAAGTGAATGTCCGTCCCTATCGCACACCGGATGATCGCATAGACGGCATCGTCGTCACCTTTGTCGATATCACCGGATCCAAGCGCGCCGAAGCTGCCCTGCGCGAATCACAAGAGCGTCTGCAACTGGCGTTGGCGGCTGCTAACATGGGCACCTTTATTTGGTATCCGGAGGAAGACCGCGGCGAGCCGGATGCGCGTATGCTCGCCCTCTTTGGGCAGCCGGCCGATGGCACGCTCACGCTGGCCAAAGCGCTCGCCAAACTGATCCATCCCGATGATCGCGCTGGCTATGCCGAGGCCGTCACCCGCGCCAGCGACCCGGCTAGCGACGGCGCGCTGCGCACCGATATTCGTGTGCTGCATCCAGATGGTGAAGTGCGCTGGCTCGCCATCACAGCACAAGTCTTCTTTGCCGGTAAACTGCGCCAGGCCGTGCGCATGGTCGGCGCAGCCATCGATATTACCGAGCGCAAGCAGCTCGAAGCCGCGCTGCGGGCAAACGAGGAACAGCAGGCCTTTCTGCTCCAGCTCAGTGATATGTTGCGCCCGCTCACCGACCCCGTTGCGGTGCAGGCCGAGGCGTGCCGTTTGCTGGGCGAGTATCTCGGCGTGGACCGAGCCTACTATGTCGAAGTGGACGAAGCGAAGGAGGAGGCGCGCGTCCACCAGAATTACCTGCGCGGCGACTCACCCTCGCTCGTCGGTGCGTTCCCGCTGGCGGAGGTCGGCTGGACGGTCCCCTACCTCCGCCGGGGCGAGACCGTTGTCGTCGCCGATACCCAGACCGCTGAGATCGTGCCCGACGCCGACCGGGGCTGGATGGCAGATCTCCAGATGCATGCGCACATCTCTATGCCGATCATCAAACAAGGCGAGTTGATGGGCGCACTCTGCGTGACCGAGCTGGCACCGCGCATATGGACAGAGATGGATGTCGAACTCACACGTGAGACCGCCGAGCGCATTTGGGCAACCCTTGTGCGCGCCAGCGCCGAGGAGGCGCTGCGCGAAAGTGAGGAGCGCTATCGCCTGCTAGTGGAGAGCGCACAGGAATACGCCATCTTTATGCTGGACGGCGCAGGGCACATCACGTCCTGGAACACAGGCGCCGAGCGCGTCTTCGGCTACAGTGAAGAAGAGGCCCTTGGGTTGGATGAGGCGATCCTCTTCACCGAGAAAGATCGTGCGGCGGGTGTACCTGCGGACGAGATGACCACGGCCACGCGTGAGGGGCAAGCTTCGGATGACCGCTGGCAGCGACGCAAGGATGGCTCTCATTTTTGGGCCAGCGGTGTGGTGGAGGCACTCCGCCACCCGGACGGAGAGCTGCGCGGGTATGTCAAGGTACTGCGCGACAACACACAACAAAAGCAGGCGGAAGAAGCGCTGCAGCAGTTTAATGCAAGGCTGGAGCAACAGGTGGCGGAACGTACCCAGCAGGTGCGCGTTCTAGTGAGTCAGCTGGCTATGAGTGAGCAGGAGGAGCGCCAACGTATTTCGCAAGTGCTCCATGACGATCTACAGCAGCGCCTCTACGCCATCCGCTTTCAGCTCAACATCCTCCATGATGCCCTAGGTGGCCATTTGGAGAGCACCGTGGAAGAGGAAGCGCAGCACCTGTTTGCCCAGCTTGAGGAGCAACTCGCGGCTGTGATTGGACAGACGCGCACACTCAGTATTGATCTCAGTCCCCCTGTGCTAGAGGGGGAAGGACTAGACACCGCCCTTGGCTGGCTGGCAACTCAGATGCAGCAGCAATATGGATTGTCCATTCAGGTGCAGAGCACAGAGGATCTGCCGGCAATGAGCGCCAATCTGCGGGTGTTGCTCTTTCAGATCGTCCGCGAGTTGCTCTTTAATGTGGTGAAACATGCCGGGGTCGCAGAGGCGACCGTTGTACTCCGCCATGCAGACGAGGAATTCCGCATTGAGGTGATTGATCAGGGAATGGGCTTTGACGCCACCGCAATCCTGGAGAATCCTAAACAGAGTCACGGCCTGCGGCAGAACCAACAGCGGATCGAACTGATTGGGGGTCAGATGCAGATTGAATCGAACCCGGAGGGGGGCACTCATGTTACGCTGACTTGTCCTCTTCCCGTCGAAGATAGGGCGGCGCGTGCGTAATCCTGCATTATTCATCCTGCACAACTGGAGCGCGCGGTATGATACCTAGGCCAAAACTTACCGCAATGTCGGCGCTCTATCTTTTTCTCATCACCCAGGCGCTGTCAATGATCGGCAGCCGCATGACCGCAATTGGTCTAGGACTCTGGCTCTTTGCAGAAACGGGCAACACGACGCCGCTGCTGCTGACCGTCTTCTTTACCGAGCTGCCCGGCATGGTGCTGGGCAGTGTCGCTGGTGCACTGGTGGATCGGGCTGTGCGCAAATGGGTGCTGTTGTTGGCGGATACGGGATTGGCGCTCTGTTCGCTGTTATTGCTGGCTTCGATTTGGGGCGGTTGGTTCCGGGTGGAGGTGCTCTATACGGTAGCGCTAGTGCAGGGTCTCTTTACCATTCTGCAAAGTCCAGCCAAGGATGCAAGCCTAGCCTTAATGATTCCCGCCGAGCGGCGCGACCGCATTAATGGGCTACAGCAGATGCTCTTTCCTTTTGCTGGGGTTGTCGCCCCTGCCCTGGCGGGGCTCGTCTACGCCGCTGGTGGGATTGGCGCGGTCTTTATTGCCGATTTTGCCACCTTTTTGGTGGCGGCCAGCGCGATCTTGGCCATCCACGTGCCGCAACCCAAAGTCAGTGAAGAGGCCGAACTGTCGAACAACCTCTGGCAAGAATTACGGATCGGCTTCCGCTATGTCGGCGCAGAGCTAGGGTTGTTCAGCTTGCTGCTCTACGGGGTCGTCACCAACTATCTCTTCAATGGGTCGCTCGAATTGACTGTGCCCTATGTTGTCACGATCACCGGCAGCGAAGTGACAACAGGGCTGGTCTTCATGGCGTCGAGCTTGGGTGCATTTCTGGGGGGTGGGATCATTGCCGCGCGCAGTACTGTGCAACGGCGGGTGCAGTGGATTTTGGCCGGTGCGCTGCTGACCGCGACGATGTATGTGCTCTACGGGCTGGTGCGTTCGCCGTGGTTGCTGGCCAGTGCGCTCTTTTTCCTGATGATCCCGTTGCCGATGGGCGGTGCGCTGATGACCTCGCTCTTGCAGACGCGCGTGCCGGCGGCGCTCCAGGGGCGGGTCTTTGCCCTCTTTGGCCAACTCTCCTTTGTCGGCTCCACCCTCTCCTTTCTTTCCATTGGCCCACTGGTGGATCAGGTGCTTGAACCAGCGGTCGGTCAGGCGGGCTGGCAATGGGTGGCGCCGTTGGTCGGTAATGAGGCCGGCGCTGGCATGCGCTTGCTAATGGTCATGACCGGTCTCCTCCTGGCCGTGGTTACGCTCTTTGTGTGGCTGTTGCCGGCAGTCCGTAAATTGGATGAGGTGGGAGACGGGAGATGGGAGTAGGGAGACGGGAGTAGGGAGACGGAATCAGGCCAACAGGCGGTAGACCCAATCCAGATGGTAGGGGGGATTTTGTTCTTGCGCCATCCGTACCTGACCTGCCTCATAGAGAGCGTGGAAGTTGGGAAGACGAGACAGCGCGTGTTGCCGTAGCTCCTCATAGACGAGTTGATCGGCGGGCAATAACGAGGCCTGTGTGCGCGCGAGCAGATAGGTGGCGGCCCCTAGCAATTGCGCAACTGCCGGCCACTCCTCTCTGGCCGCCACCAAGGTCGTCAACATGACAATGGAGGCCGCCGTACCGCGCTGATCGCGCACTTCGTTGTTGAGGGCCAAACTTTCGAGGGCCTCATGGCGAGCCTTTTCCCACTGCCCTTGTTGGATGCGCGCTTGGGCCAACCGGCGCAACGCCCCGGCCAACTGGTTTTTGTCTTCAACCCTACGCAACATCTGCACCGCTTGCTCACCGAGTGTCTGGGCGCGGCTGTAGTTTTGGTGAATCAGTGCAATTTCTGCCAGGTGGCTTAGCGTCGTCGCCCATTCATAATGATTGTTCAGAGCGATTGCTAGTTCGATCGCTTCGTTGGCGAGCGCCTCGGCTGCGACATAGTCAGCCTCATGCAGTGCAATCAGTCCCCAGTAACGGAGTAACCTGGCCAGGGTCGCGCGGTCGCCAGATTGACGAATGGGCGCAACACAGCGCTCAATGTACGTGCGCGCGGCAGGATAATTGCCGTCAGCGATGGCCAAAATCGCAGCGGCGACAAAACCACGCGCGACCTCGCCTGCGGGCAAGGTGGCTTCGTGGTGCAAAAAGGCGAGTAAGCGTTGCAATCCCTCCCGATGATGACCGCGTACGTACCAATACTCTTCCAACTGTATTGCGAGTTGTAGACCACGGGCAAAATCTTGAGCGCCAAGAGAGCGATCTAATGCAGCGCGTACATTGGCATGTTCTTCATCGAGGATGGCTAACCATTGCAGTTGATCGCGGCCATACAAATGTGATCTGGCCGTAGCCACCAGCTTATAAAAATAGGTGTAGTGGGCCAGCCAGATTGTATCCTGTTCCAGGCCGCGCAGCATTGGGCCAGCAGGATTGGGACCAGTCACAATGGATTGTCGTTTTTCAGTTGCAAATTGACGCACAACTTCGTGGAGTTCATAGCGTGCCTGGCTTTCTGCCTGCCGCCGGCGCACCAGCGATTTGTCAATTAGTCCAGCCAACAGTGGCAAGGACGCTTTTGCCACAACTTGCGCGGCCTCGCGATTGCACCCGCCCCGAAAAGCGGCCAACAGGCCCAGCGTCGCGCGTTCCGCTTGGTTGAGTAGGGCCCACGAATGGTCAAAGACAGCGCGCATACTGCGGTGGCGCGGCGGCGTATCCCGATTGGCGCGCGTGAGAAAGTCAATATTGCTTTCCAATTCAGTGGCAATCTCCTGGGGTGACAAGACATTGACCCATGCCGCCGCCAACTCAATAGCCAAGGGGATCCCATCCACCAGATGGCAGATACGCGCAATGGCCTTTTCATTACTGCGCTCAAGGCGGAAATCAGGCGCGGCCTGTTGCGCCCTTTCCAGAAAGAGCAAGACAGCATCAGACATGGTTGGGGGCGCCGCAGCCGTTGGCAAAGAGAGTCCATCCAGCTCAAACGAGCGCTCGCGGCTCAGCCGCAACCGTTCGCGCGAGGTAATCAGCAGTTGCAAACGCGTCGTATGTTGCACCAGCAGCTTGATCCAAGTTGCGGCGCTGCTATCGTCGCCGGCATCTTGGCTGGCGTCTTGGCCGGCATCTTGCTCCCCCGCTGCTTGTGGATGAAGCAACTCCTCAAAGCCATCGAGCACCAAAAGCAGATGGCGCGTGGCGAGTGCGGTTAGCACTTGTTGACTTGGGTCGCTGCTGCCAGGGGGAAGTTGTAGCGCGCCGGCAATGGCCTCCGGCAACAGGGCGGCGGCGCCCAATGGCGCCATCGGCACAAAGAGAACACCATCGGTGAATTGTGGAGTCAGTATAGTTGCCACGGCCAAAGCCAGCCGTGTCTTGCCCATACCGCCCGCACCGGTCAAGGTCACCAGCCGATTACTGTCATCAAGCAGCAGCGTACACAGTGCATTCTGTTCGGCCTCGCGGCCGATCATAGGACCAATGACGGGCGGCAGGGTAGCATGGAACGTAGGTGTAGGATTGGGTGCACGCTGACCGTTGGGCTCAGGGGTTGCCGGCGTGGCGCCTTGACCCTCCACGGGCAAGCGCGCTAGGCGCAAAAATTCTTCACGCTCGGCCGGCGGCACAGCCAGCACATCGGCAATGCGTTCCGCCAATTCGCGCGAAGGTCGCCGCTTGCCAATTTCAAAGGAACGCAGTGTTACCGGTGAGCAATTGACCAGTTCAGAGAGCATCTCTTGCGTTAAATCTTGTTCAGCACGCAGACGCTTGACCCAGCGCCCAAATGTCATTGCTTCCATTGCAGACCTCCTGCGGGAAGTCTACCAATTTCCCTCAATTAGCGCAACCTGCTTGATAACAATGTTTTCAACCAGACGGTATAGGTAGAATCAACATAAGCCCGGAATCTTTGGGAGATTCAATCCCACTGACTAACTCCGTGAGTTCGGACAAGGTAAGCTGCTCGCCCTTCCCCCAAGCCAGCGTCCATGCCGGCTCGGGGAGGACACTTTGGGTTAGGGTGTGCGTCTTTTGCTGAATTTCCAATTCAAAGAGCGAGAGCGCCTGGCCACTTTGGCCGCGCAACTTTTCAGCCGCCGCCAACAGTTGAACGGCTTGTTCGGCAGCGCCGGCCTCTGCCAGCACAGAGGCTAGTCCCTCCAGGGCTGCCATCATGCCGCCCAGTCGCTCCAATTCAGCATAGACCAGAAAGCAGCGGCGGTAGGCATGGGCGGCCTGTGGCAGATTGCCGGTCGCACGCTGCGCTAACCCCAAGTTAATCAGTGACCAAGCCACACCCGATGCCGCCTCTTCGGCTTCAAAGAGGGCCAAAGCTTCAGAGAATAAGGGCAACGCCCCTGCCCCATCCCCCTGGCCCAACAGCGCCCGGCCATAAAAATTCAGGGTGACGGCCAATGGGCGAGGCCGATTGGCGGCGCGCACACCTGGCAGTGACTCGGCCAACAAGGCCGCCGCCCGTTGGTAGTCACCGCGCTCAATCGCCACCGCGCTCAGTTGGCCTAACAGGGTGGCAATCCGTGGCTGATTCCCCAGTTGACGATAGAGGGCCAAACTCTCGCTCAGATCCCGATCCGCTTCGACATAGGCGGCATGGGTGGCGAACGCCTTGCCCCGTTGCAGCAACGTCCAGGCGATGTTATTCTGGTCACCCAGCGTGCGCCAGCGCTGCAAAGCATCATCTAAGATCTGCTCAGCCTGGGGTTGGTTACCCAAGAGATGATATAACTCGCCCAGCGCCGTCAACGCCTGCGCCCGCAGCGCGCCCTCGGTATTGGACAAAGCGAGGGCGCGCATCAGCCAATCCCGCCCCTCTTTCCAGACATCGGTGGCGCACCAATAGCGCCCCAACGCTGCGGCCAGCCGCAATCCCAGGTTGGGATCACGCCGTTCGGTCAGCGTGCGTTGGAAGATTGCCCGCAGATTGTCCTGCTCCACCGTAATCTGCCGCCGCCAACCCAATGAGTCATCCGCATCAAGGCGGGGCTCGACGGTTTCGGCCAGGGTAACAAAGTAGGCGGCATACTGCGCTTCCAATTCTGCCACGTAGGGCTGATTTTGCAGATGCTCCGCCGCATATTGGCTGATCAACTCGTGCAGAAAGTAGCGCCCTTGCCCCTCGCCCTCCGTGCGCGCGAGCAGCGACTTGTCAATGAGGCTGGCCAGAATGGGAAGAGTTGCGCCGGCCACCGCCGCAGCGGCTTGGCGGGTGCAGCCGCCCCGAAAGAGGGAAAGCTTCATCAACACCTGCTGCTCTGCGCGATTTAACAGGTTCCATGAATGGTCAAAGACAGCCCTCATGCTCCGATGGCGCGGCAGGGCATCCCGACCGGCCAGCGCTAAAAAGTCCAGGTTGCGGGTGATCTCATCCGCAATCTCATCCGGCGCCAGGGTGCGCACCCAAGCGGCTGCCAACTCAATGCCCAGCGGCATGCCGTCCACCAGCTTGCAGATGCGCGCCACGCCATCCCGGTTAGTCGCGTCTAATACAAAATCGCCCGCAATCTGTGTAGCTCGCGTCAGAAAGAAGTGCACAGCATCAGACGCTTCCAGCGTGTGGCTACCTGTCAGCTCATAGTGCAACCCACCCAGTTCAAAAGTACGTTCGCCGCTGATACGCAGCCGCTCGCGCGAGGTAACCAGCAGTTGGACCCCCGGCGCACGTTGCATCAGATCTTTCACCCAAGTAATGGCGACAGCATCATTGAGCAGATGTTCAAAGTTGTCGAGGACCACCAGCAGCTTCTTGTCCACCAGCCAATTCAAAACGGCCTCATCGGGCGCTTGCGCTCCTGCCAGCGGAATCTCCAGCGCCGCGGCAAGCGTTGTGGCCAGATGTTGCGCAGATTGCAAGGGCGCCAGGGTGACAAACGCGGCGCCGTGGGGCAGTTGGGTAGACAGCCGGTGCGCCGTCTCCAGCGCCAGGCGCGTCTTGCCCATGCCGCCGGCTCCCACCAGGGTGACCAGCCGATGACCTTCTTCCAGCAAGAGTTGCGCCAATGCATTTTGTTCCGCTTCACGGCCAATCAACAGCCCCGGCAACGGCGGTAGCTGGGGCCGGACGGGCGGTGCGACGGGAGGCTGCGCACCGGCTGCGGTGGGTTCACCCTCTGCCGTCGTCTCTCCTGTCTCCACAGGCAAGCGGGCCAGGCGTAGAAACTCGGCGCGCTGATCGATGGGCACTTGCAGCATCTCGGCGATGCGCTCCGCCATCTCCCGCGAGGGGCGGCGCTTGCCAATTTCAAAGGAACGCAGCGTCACCGGCGAACAGCCGACCAGTTCAGCGAGCGCTTCTTGGGTTAAGTCCTGTTCGGCTCGCAGCTTTTTGAGCCAACGAGCAAAGGGCATGGATTGCAATCGAGACCTCCTGCAAAGTAAGGTTGTTCCTACAGCTCTCCAGAAAAGTTTTGTCCCATCTGTCCAGAGGAAGATGTGGTGCAAAACTTTTCTGGGAAACTGTCGTGAAGCATTATAGCAATTCCACCAGTGGCTTGACAATGTCTCAACGGGCAAGTCAGCCAAGCATTACACGAGGAAGACAACCTTGGGACAAACCAGGATGAGCCAGCAAGCTTGCAGATCGATGACATCTGACATTTTCGCAAGATTGGGGTCTTTATTTGTATTAGTGGCTGTATCGCTTTCTGTCGCGCTTGCTTCTGTTGCGCTGGCATAAAATCTGATTGAATAGAGCCATCGCTAAGGCAAAGCGTTGGCGCAAGAATCACACACAGAACTTCTTTGCACAAAACAGAGCGAACTAACAAACAAGGAGAAACTCATGGATCGGAACATACTGGCACACAGCCGCAGCGCATTCGTTCTCTTGCTCATAATCCTGGGCGGATTCATGGGCAACTGGCTTGGTTTACCCGCCAAGGCACAGGATGGCCCACAGCAGGCCTCGCCATCCGCAGTGAGCATCTTTCTGCCCATGGTCACCAATGGCGCAACGCAGACGCCCGATAACCCGCCGCCTGACGAGCCGCCGGCGGTCGAACAGGCAGGGCTCTTTGCGTTGACCGATTGGTTGACCTATAACGGCGACACCGCCGTCGATGCCAATGGCGGTGTCCACTTGGTCTTCTATACATCCGATGAGCGTCATGCCGATGAGGCTCGGGGCCAACCCGCCTACTATGCCTACTGTCCCGGCCCGGTTACAGCCTGTGCCGATGGCAGCAAGTGGACCGGCGTGGTGCAGATGGATGCAAAGGTTAATGAAATACAGATCACGTTGACCCACGACGGCAAACCGCGCCTCCTCACCCGCACCAACGCCAGCAGCGGCTATGACTACCACTACTGGGCCTGTGATCAGCAGTGCACAGACGGGGCGAATTGGGCCGGTGTCTATGTAACCAATATGGCAGGCTTTGACCCCGGCACCGCCATCGATCCGCAGCACTCGCTGGCCCTCGATTCACAGGATCGCCCCCGCTTTGTCTATGGCAATGGCTGGGGCAATGGACGACCGACCGCCGTCTACTATGCCTACTGTGATGCCGTTGACTGCACCGAACCGGGCAGTTGGGCAGAGGTGAATATCTGGGGACCCATCGAGTATAAGACCACGACGATCGACTATGCGACGCTGCTCTTTGCCGGTGACCAACCCCGGGTGCTCACTCGGCTCAACTACAGCGGATTGCCTGTCAGCCTGGAGTATTATCAGTGTAACCAGGCGTGCGATCAGCGTGAGAGTTGGAGCAACACCACCATTGCCCACCCCGATGGCAACAAGCAGTGGGCAAGCTGGGATCTGGCGCTTGATGCGAACGGCAATCCCCGCGTGGCGCTCTACGAGCCGGCCCCCATCGATATTCATGTAGGCGGGAAGCTCTTCTACGGCTGGTGTGACGGCGACTGCACAGGGCAGAATGCAGCGTTCCAACTGGTGCAGGTCGCCAGCGGGGAAGGACAGGGGGTTGATCTGGAGATTGACAAGCAGGGGCGTACCCACATGATCTATGACGCCGGGCAGCGCGGCGCCTTGGGCCATCTCTGGTGTGGCAGCAACTGCACCAATGCCAACAGTTGGCAGCGCCGCATCCTGGAGACGAGCGAGCAGCTCATGGCAGAGTTTGCGCCCGCTAGCCCGTTCTCCTGTGATCAGATCGAACGAGCCTGGCTCGACGCCATCCCCAGCGTCACCTTTGACCCTGAAGGTAGAATCGTGGTGGCCTATGATGTCAAGAATGTGGCAACCTGCTACTACATTGATCCAGCCCATCCGCATGATCCAGTCATCACCCGGGTGGAGCGCATCTGGTGGGCCGTCCGCTGGGACTACTTTAGCCAGCCATAGGTGAAGCTAGCACACTGCGGGCTAAGTAAATCAGTAGTTCAGTAGACAGTGAGGCAGTAATCAGTGGGCCAGTAATCAGTGAGCCAGTAATCAGTGAGGCAGTAATCAGTGAGGCAGTAATCAGTGGGCCAGTAATCAGTGAGCCAGTAATCAGTGAGGCAGTAATCAGTGAGGCAGTAATCAGTGGGCCAGTAATCAGTAGTTCAGTGACTGTCTACTGTCTACTGTCTACTGTCTACTGTCTACTGTCTACTGTCTACTGTCTACTGTCTACTGTCCACTGTCCACTGTCTACTGTCCACTGTCTACTGTCCACTGTCTACTGTCTACTGTCTACTGTCTACTGTCCCACTGTCTACTGTCCCACTGTCTATTAAGGAGTAACCCACTATGATACCATCTTTGACTTTGCGACCCTTCCCGAACTCATTCCAGCTATGGGATATGACAGTCTCCATCAAGGCTGCCGGTGCGGAGACGAATGGGCTCTTCTGTATCGTCGAACGCACGCTACCGCCCTACTATCGCAAGGAAGCGCCCCATTGGCACGCAGCAACGACCGAGGCATTTTACGTGGTTGATGGTGCGCTCACCTTTACGCTGGATGACCAGACCTTTATTGCCCAACGGGGCAGCGTGGTGGTAGTGTCGCCGCGCACCGTTCATCTCTACTGGAACTCGACTGCGTCTCCGGTCACCTTTCTGACCACTGCGGCGCCGGGCGGTCTGGAATGTCTGCTGGCCGAGCTGAGCGCGCTCTTTGCCAAGCATCCTTATGAAGCGATGCGCGCCACCGAGGTTGCGGCACGGTACGACCACTATGCGCCAGCAGAGAATGATGCGTGCTAGCTGCGCCACTACTGTAGATTGGGGACCGTGCTCTGCACCGTCGTTCCGGAGGCCGGGACGGATTAAAGGCTCAACATTTGGCTGCTTCTTGGCCAGGGCATGGAGAAGAGTTGAACATTACCGGTCGCAATGTGATATAGGCGAGTTGCGCAAGCAGAAAAATAACCTGGGTAAAAGTTCAGCCTCTTTGTGAGGCTGAACTTTTTATTTTGCACGAAGAGACTAACACTACAACGAGATTTCGAGCAGTTCCAGGTGACTGTCACTGCCGGAGTTAAATCCTTTCTACTTGGCTACTCGTGGGCAGTGACAGTCACCTTTGCAAAGTCTCGTTGTTGGTACTAAGAATCTATCCTGAATATCGGTTGTGGGTCTACGAGCTACGCCTACCGCAGCGATCGGCACAGAGATTTTCAGAATAGGTCACATGTCTACGGACACCGATAATGATGAAAATAGCTGCTACTGGCTGGTCGTTGCTAGCACATCGCTGCGCTTGCGCGCGCCAACAGCTTTCAGCCAACAGCCAGCAGCTTATTTACATATCAGACACTAAGTAGCACCTTCAGTAGCACCCCTTGTAGCAGTTGCTGTATTACTTCTTGTACCGGCTAGCTACTGTTGGCGCCCCTCATTTTGTGGTGAAATAAAGCCGGAGACACAAGCCACTCTTCTCCACCATCGGCATCGGCGGTACGTTAGGCAGTATTCAGAAAAAATCACGCCAAAGTGCCAACAATTCATGTTGAACCACAGAAAGAGAGGAATCGGATGAAAGCAAAGAGTAGACTTAAGCAGCTATTACGACTTTGGCTTCTGATCGCGGCGATTGCCATCAACCAGGTTGGCAGCGCAATGGCGCAGGAGCCGGGAGAAACCCAACAGGAATTGATCTATTTGCCGTTTGTTTCGACAGCGGACGCTACACCCAATGGCGCCAACAGGCAGACCGATACGAACCAAATCATTATCCACTACCAAGATGCAGCACAGACAGCTTTAGGGGTGACAGCACAGATGGATGTGCTCAGTGAGGCAACAGGGCTCTCGGTCACTTACGTACGACACCTGGCCGACCAGAGCATGGTGGTGAGTTTGCCCGATCCGTTAGCGCCTGCCGAATTGCAGTCTGTTCTGACACGCATTGCGAACTTGCCGGACGTAGAGATGGCTGAGCCGGACCTGCGCATTTTACCGCAAATGACGCCGAACGACCCGCGCTATGGTGAGCAGTGGCACTATTTCGCCCCCACGGCGCGCAACTTTGGGATCAACTTACCCGGTGCGTGGGACATCACCACCGGTGCGTCCAACCTGATCATCGCCGTGCTGGATACCGGTCAACTGGCGCATGAAGACATTGATAGTGCCCGAATCGCGCCTGGCTATGACCTGATCTATGACTTGTTCGTAGCCAACGATGGGGATAGACGTGACCCCGATCCTCACGATGAAGGCGATGCAGGATGTGGACAAGTCAGCATGTGGCATGGCACCCACGTTGCCGGCACCATTGGGGCAAAGAGCAATAATGGACTGGGCGTAACCGGCATCAACTGGAATTCAAAAATTCAGCATGTACGTGTTATCGGCGTCTGCGGCGGCTTGCTCTCTGATGTGATTGACGGCATCTATTGGGCGGCGGGCCTAAGCGTGCCCGGTGTGCCAAACAATCCGACTCCAGCCAAGATAATCAACATGAGCATCGGCATTGCCGGCGTTTGTGGCCAGGCCTTACAGAATGCCATTAACGCCGCCTTCAACGTCGGCTCGGTCTTGATTGTCTCCGCCGGGAACGACGCCATTGATGCAGCCGGGTACACGCCGGCTAGCTGTAATAACGTTATCACTGTGGGGGCCACCGACCGCAGCGGCGATCTCGCCTTTTACAGCAACTATGGCCCAACGGTGGAGATTGCGGCGCCGGGAGGCGTAACGGTTTCAAATTACGATTTGAATGGTATTCTCTCTACCATGAACACTGGCTTGCTCGGACCGGAAGCGGACGCTTATGCCTTCTACCAGGGCACCAGCATGGCTGCGCCCCATGTGTCAGGTGTTGTCTCGCTCATGCTTTCAGTAAATCCATCGCTGACGCCGTCCCAAATATTGAGCATTTTGCAAAGCACCGCGACGCCGTTTCCGGCCGGCAGCAGTTGTCTGCCCAATAATTGTGGGGTGGGACTGGTCAACGCCATGGCCGCAGTCACCAAAGCCAAAGGCGGCGTCCTCGCCCCCACCAATGCACAGGTGACGCTGGAGTCCGCCACCCAAATTACACTGCGCTGGACCGACAACACCGGGGATGAAACGGGTTTCAAAGTCGAACGTTGCCAGAATGCAGGCTGCACGAATTTCACGCAGATCGCCACTCTGAGCGCCAATAGCACAAGCTATAGTGACTCCGGCATAAGTGCGAATACGAGCTACCGCTACCGCGTCCGCACCACCAAAAACGGCGTCGATTCCGTGCCGTCGAACTTGGTCATCGCCAACAGTGGCGCAGCCGGCTGTGCACTCTATAGCAACTTTAACCAGGGACCAACGTTGATTCCTGATTATGGCGCAATCCAGGTGAACTTTACGGTTGCCAACCATGGTTCGATCAGCGATGTCAACGTGCGCAATCTTAACATTGAGCACCCATTTGATATGGACCTTAGGGCCGTGTTGACCAGTCCATCTGGACGACAGGTGGAGCTATTCAACACCGTTGGCGGCGCCGGCGCCAATTTCAGCGCTACAACCCTGGATGATGAAGCAACCAGATCGATCACGGTCGGCAGCGCCCCTTTCATCGGTAGCTACCGACCCACGAGCCCGCTCAGTGCCTTAGATGGCCAAGCCACGACCGGCGCCTGGAGACTCAGCATCAGCGATAACGTGGGCGGATACGAGGGTTGGTTTGATGGCGCGTCGCTAGAGTTCTGTAGCAGTGGCGGCAGTGACCTGATCTTTGAGGACGGTTTTGAGTCGGGCAGCTTTGGACGCTGGACCTCTACCAGCACCCTTGATGGTGGTGATTTGAGCGTTGGCGCAGCAGCTGCTTTGGTGGGCACGCGCGGGATGAGCATTCTCATCGACGACATGGTTGCGCTCTATGTCACCGATGATACGCCCAATGCCGAAGCGCGCTACCGGGCGCGGTTTCGCTTTGATCCAAATTCGCTCGTGTTGCCCAACGGACTCGCCCACGACATCTTCTACGCCTATCAAGGTGCGAGCACCGTCATAATGCGTCTGGAGTTCCGGATCAATAACGGAGTTTATCAGCTACGCAGCGCAGTGCGCAACGATAGTAGCACTTGGAAGACAAGCAGTTGGTACACCATCAGCGACGCGCCGCACGCCGTTGAAGTAGACTGGCGGGCAGCGACGGCAGCCGGCGCCAACAACGGCAGTCTCACCCTTTGGCTTGACGGAACACAAAAAGGCGTGCTCTCCGCCATTGACAATGACACCCGCCGAGTTGATCGCATCCGCTTGGGCGCTATTGCTGGGCTGGATGCCGGGACACAAGGCGCCTATTACTTTGACGATTTCAAATCGACTCGACAGAACTACATCGGCCCCACAGCGGTCGCGGCAGCAACCGACGAGACCGACAACTCTGTATTCGAGGCTGGGGCAAATGTGATGGAGGAAGATTTAAGTCTGGACGATATCGGTGATGTTAAGGAGGATGAGGCAGCCGGGGCAGAAGAAGTGACGCCCAACCAATAGATTTTCCTGCCCTGGTCAACCACCAACAGCAGTAATCGCCAAGCAATAACTTCACCTCCTCAGAAGCTCACACCTTCCGAAAAGGTGAAGTTTGGGAAGGTGAAGTTTAGGAAGATGAGTCCCACGTAGGGGCATCCGCTTGCCGGTGCCACCGGGCGCTCGCAAGGGGCAGCCCCTACACAACGGGGATTTATTTTCTTGAACGGCACAAGTATCCGTAGGCGCCTTAGACACCGCCAACTTTCACCGCGCTGCGGATTATGTCTTGGGCATAATCAATCGCTTGTTGCAGATTCATGGCCTGCCCCGCTTCCCATGCTTCGACAAAGGTAGCCTCATCTAGAGCCGCTTGGGCCTGACGCAAGATTTCTGCACCAGTATTGCACTCTACTGGTGGGATGCCCATATCGAAGTCGGTGCGCAGCTTTTCGGCTGCACTCCACAATAGGAGTGCTTGCTGCGGCGTAGGCTGTGTTGCCAAGGCGAGCGCAGCCAGAGCCCGCAAACTCTCTATCACCCCTTTTTGATCACCCAGCCGCTCTTGCAGACGCAGACTTTCGCGGTAGTGGCGGGCGGCGCCGTCGTAATCCGCCTGTGCATAGGCAATGTGACCCCGGGTGTGATGCGCCTGGCCTAGGCCGAGCAGGTTGCCGATCATGTGATGCAGCGCCATGCTCTGCTCGGCCAGCCTAGTTGCTTGTGCATCATCGTTTTCGTACAGCGCCAGCAGCGCCAGCCGATCCGTGAGTTTGCCAATATCGCGTTTGTTGCCCAATAACTGCGCCGCCGCTAGGCCATTCTGATAATGTGCTGCCGCCAACTCGCCATCGCCCTGGACTCTTGCCAACTCGCCCAGATCGAAATAAAGGCCCGCCATATCATTTTGGGCAGCGAGCTTCTCGAAGTGCAGCATGGATTCGGCGTAGAGCTTGCCCGCTTGTGGATAGTCACTGCGGTCGTGGGTAATATTTCCCAACCGACGCAAGTTCCAGGCAATGCCCCGATCGTCGCCCAGTTCACGATAGAGCGCCAGCGCTGCGCGGCTCAAATGCTCGGCTTGCTCATAGTGGCTCTGGCGCAGATAGATCTCCGCCAGATTATTGGTGGTAAGGGCTATGCCGATCTGATTATAAATTTGGCGATGAATGGTCAGCGCCTCTTGCGTAAAGTCCATGGCTTGCGCGTATTCACACTTTTGCACCGCACAATGCCCCAAATTGAGCAGTGAGTTGGCAATACCGCGCTGGGCGTCGATAATTTCGTTTGGGTGATCCAGCGTAGGCAACAGCGCTTGGAGCAGATGCAAACTTTCCGCATAGCAGTTGCTGGCAAATGCGTAATCGCTCTGCACCGAAGCCAAGTTGCCGGCGCCGTGCAGCGCCAGCCAGCGGCTGGCCGGGGGCACATCCTCCCGCCGTGCCAACGCCCGCTCGAACCAGGTGCGGCCTTCCACAATGTGGCCGCGAATATCCCAGAAGCGCCACAGTAGCCCCGCCAGCGTCAACGCCCGTTCGGCCCCGGCCTCATGCTCCAAATAGTAGTTCAACACCGCCCGCAGATTCTCACTTTCCGCATCAAGCCGGCTCACCGCGGCGGCAATGTTGGCTCCCCAAATATCATTTTCGGCGGCGCTTGCCAACTCAAAGTAATACTCGGCATGACGCCGGCTGATTTCTTCCAATCGCGCCCGATCCTGCCGCAAATATTCGGAGGCGAATTGGCGGATCAACTCGTGCAGGAAGAAGCGCCCGTTCTCATCGCGCTTAATCAGCGATTTGTCGTTGAGATTCGCCAGCAGCAACAGCGTGGCGTCCGCCACCCGCTGGGCGGCCTGACGTGTGCAACCGCTCCGAAAGTAGGCCAGGTCGGCCAGCAGCCGCCGCTCTGGCTTGGCCAGTAGGGCCCAGGAGTGCTCGAAGACGGCGCGCATGTTGCGATGGCGTGGGGCGGCGTCTCGGTCGGCTCGCTCCAGAAAGTCTATGCTGCGGGCCAGTTCGTCAGCGATCTCATCACAGGAGAGTACACGCACCCAGGCCGCAGCCAGCTCAATGCCTAGGGGCATGCCGTCCACCAATTGGCAGATACGCCCAATGGCGGCGCGGTTGCTCTCATTCATTAGAAAATCAGAAACCACGTGCTGGGCCCGTTCCAAAAAGAGCAGGGTGGCGTCAGCTTGGTCGGGCGCCGGCGCCGCTGTGGGCAGCGTCAGCCCGCCCAGTTCAAAGATGCGTTCACCGCCAATGCGCAGCCGCTCGCGCGAGGTAATGAGCAGTTGCAGACCGGAGGCATGGGTTAGGAGTGTTTTTATCCACGTAATCGCTTTTTCATAGACCAACAGATGTTCAAAGTTGTCAAGCACCAGCAACATGCGCCGCTCGGACAGGCTCGCCAATACCTGCTCTTCCGGATCGCGCCCGCCCTGAAGCGCAATGGTAAGCGCCTGGGCCACGGCCGTGGGCAGATGGTCGGCCTGCTCCAGCGCAACCAGAGAGACGTAACCGACCCTGTCCGGGAAATCGTCATAGAAGCGGTGAGCGCAGTGCAGCGCCAGGCGCGTCTTGCCCATGCCGCCCGCGCCCACCAGCGTTACGAGCTGACAGCGCTCCTGCACCAGCAACTGATGCAGGATGTTTTGCTCCGCCTCACGCCCAATGAGCGGTGTCAAGGGGCACGGCGCCAACGGAGGTACGGGGTGCGGCGCGCCGGGCACGGCGCAGGCGGGTTCCGCGTGGCTCGCTTCAGCCGCCAGCGGTGCGCGAGCCACGCGGATGAACGCTTGCTGTTGATCGGCGGGAACGGCCAGCACCTCGGCCAGGCGTTCGGCCATCTCCACAGCGGGGCGCCGCTTGCCCGCCTCAAATGCGCGGATGCTCTGCACCGAACAATAGACTTGTTCGGCCAGTGCTTCCTGAGTTAAGTCATGCTGGTGGCGCAGCCACCGCAGCCACTGGGTAAAGGTTGCAGGATGTTGGGAATGGTTGATCATGAATGGTGAACTGAAATCCCTAGCCGAGCGTATCGGCACACCACAATCACAAGTAAGTGTAGCACTACAACGAGATTTCGAGCGGTTCCAGGTGACTGTCACTGCTCAGAGCGAAATTCTTTCTACCCGGCTACTCGTGGGCAGTGACAGTCACCTTTCAAAGTCTCGTTGTAGTATTAGGAGATAACGAAATTATAGCACATCATGAGCCAAAGCATTACTTCTGTAGATTGGGGACCGTGATCTGCACCGTCGTGCCGGCGCCTGGGGCGGACTGAAGCTGCAAGACCCCGCCAATCTGCGCCGTGCGTTCACGCATACTCACCAATCCTAACCCGCCACCAGTCAATTGTGTCGGGTCAAAGCCTTTGCCATTGTCGTTAATTTCTAGGATCACGCTGCCATCTTCGCAGCGCAAGCAGAGGGTCACCGCCGTGGCTGCGGCATGTTTCAAGGTGTTGTTGAGCGCTTCTTGGGCAATGCCATAGAGGACAAATTCAATGGCGGCCGGCAATTCCATCAGTTCAGCGGCGATCAATTGCGCCGTGACCCCAGCGCGCTTCTCCACGGCAGCCAACCGTTGGTGCAACGCGCCCAGCAATCCCTCTTGCTCCAACGAGGGCGGACGCAGTTCATGGACCAACAGCCGCATCTCCTTGAGTGCTTGTTGGCCCAATTGCCCTAACTCCAGCAGCGCCTCTTCTACATCGACCGGACTCCCGCTCTTGGCCAGGCGGCGCCAACCTTCCGCCAATAGGGTTAAGCTGTAGAGCTGTTGGGTGACCGAATCATGCAGTTCGCGCGCCAGGCGGCTGCGCTCTTCCATGACCGCCGTCATTTGGGCGCGGTGGCGCAAACCGGCATTTTCAATGGCAAGGGCAGCTTGGGCGCCAAAAGCGACGGCCAGGTCAAGCTCGTCGGTGGTGAAGTGACGTTCCTCCGGGAAGTAGAGCGCAATACCGCCGTAAATTGCATCTTGCCGCTCATCGGTATACTGGCGCACGAGCGGAATTGCCAGCAGAGTCCGATAGTGGGCGGCCACAAGCGCACGCTGCTGGGCATCAATCCCAATATTTTGGTCGACCAAGGCTTGCGCTAGGTCGGCGGCAATGTAAGGCTGCTTCTTGGCCAGAGCATGGGCCAGAAAACTGCGATCCAGTGGCAGGGTTAAATTGGCGGGCCAAGCGGCTGGCAGACCGCGCGTGACCTCGGCAATCAGCGTTCGCTTGTCCGGCTGCAGAACAAAGATGGCGCCGCTATTGGTGCGCAGCAGGCGCGTGGCGACCGCGGCAATGTAATCCAGAATTTCATGCAGCGGCCGTTCCGAGTTCAGAATCAGCACCATGTCACGCAGACTGTCGGTCACCTGCTGGCGGCGCGTCATTTCGTGGCTGTTTGCTTCACTGGTCCGGGTCAGGAGTTGGTTACGATTGGTCAACTGGTCATTCAAATGCCGCAGTTGTTCCTGGCTCTCCCGCAACGCCGCCTCCACCCGTTTGCGCGCCGTAATATCCTGGATCACCACCAGCGCACAGATAATTTCACCCTGTCGGTCTCTTTCCGCCGTCGCCGAAAAGAGACCATCCATGAGTTCACCATTTTTCTTGACCAACTGCACCTCGGCGTCTTGCACCTGACCTTGCGCAAAAAAGGCGGGCAGGTAAAGGTCGTGAATCCATTGGCGCGAAGGTTCGCTACAGAAATCGGTGCTATGGCGTCCCAAAACTTCGGCGTGTGTGTAGCCCAAAGCCTGTAACCAGGCGTCATTGACCCTGATCAGGCGATCGTCACGGTCAATGGAGCATACCATGGCCGGAATTTTGTTGTAAAAGGATTGCAGATCCAGTGGATCACCTTGCGGTCTGTTTACTGCGAACGGCTGTTGGTCAACGGCAGGCCCTTGCGCTGTCATAGTTCCGCCTTCTGGAGCAACCAATACGCTACTTGAACAGGTGTCGATGTTGAATATTATAACAAAAATTTGTATATTTTCAATGATCACGCATCGTCACTTGCGAGCACACCCTGGATAATCTGCATAAGAAAAACCCTCTTCCTCTCTGGTAAAATATCTGCTTGACAAAACGATAGCAGGTCATTAGACTAGTTGTAGACAGCTTTCCCCATAAATCACTCCCCCACAAATCAGTCTCTCATTTATCAGGAGGTATAGCGTGGCTTCACTATTAAGTCGACGGTCGTTTTTGCGGGCAAGTGGTGTGACAATCATAGGCGTAGGAGCAATGGGGTTGGCGGCATGTACAGCGCCGGCCAGTAGCGGTGAGACAGCGGGTGCGCCCGCGGCAGAAGGTGGCGAACCTGTGCCGGCATTGCTGCGTGCAGGTGATGGTGAGGAAGATTACTTCGGACGCGCCATCGATCTCTTTGAATCGCAACATCCCGACGTCAAGATCAATCGCATCTTTGTACCCGGCGGCCAGGAATATATTACCAAGCTCGATCTCATGATCGCGTCGGGGGATCCGCCGGCCATCTACGCCCCCTTTTCTAACCGCGGCTACCGCTACTACGCCGCGCGTGGTCTGAGCCAGGAACTAGATGACTTTGTGGCGCGCGATAATCTGAGCCTGGATGATTTCCACCCCGACGGCATAAAAGGTTGTCGCTGGGAAGGCAAATTGATGGCCTTGCCGCTCGATCTGTGGCCCCACCTGCTCTACTACAACAAGACCCTCTTCCAAGAAGCTGGGGTGGCTGCACCGCCCACAGACTGGAGCGATACAGCCTGGACAACTGAGAAGTATCGGGAGACCGCGCAGGCGCTGACCAAACGCGAAGGGGATACGGTCACCCAATTCGGCACCAATGAATACTTTAACTACTGGGCTGCCGGCTGGGTCTTTGGCAGCGATTGGTGGCCAATGGATACTTACGAGACGGGCGTTATTACCGAATTCACCGGCGATACCGACGAAAAGACGCTAGGGGCGGTGCAGTGGGTAGCCGACAACATGCTCAAAGACCAGGTGGCGCCGACACCCGCCCAAACGCAGCAACTGCAAACGGGTGTGCCCTCGCTCTTTATGAGTGGTAAAGTGGCCATGTCCATCGGCAACATCGGCAGCCTGAGTCAATTTGCCGACATTGACGCCTTTGAGTGGGGTGTCGCCGCCGCGCCCTTCCCGCCCGATGGCTCGGACCGTCATCTCCATGTCTGGATCGATTTCTGGAGCATGATCAAGGGAGTCAAGAATCTGGAGGGCTCCTGGGAATTCCTCAAGTTCATGGTCAGCGCCGAAGCCCAGAAGATCTACCCGATTGAGTATGGTCCCCAGAGCAGCCTGCTCTCACTGGGCCAAGATTGGGTGGATATCCAGCGCGCCCAGTTGACCAACCTGAATGATGATGAGTTCAACGTGATGATTGAAGCGCCCAAGTATGAGCAGATCGACCCCGAAAACTGGACCGTCAACATGAGTGTAGTCCACACGGAAACGCTGCAACCGGCCCTGGACCGCATCTGGCTCGGCGAAGGCAGCGCCGCTGATATTATTGCCGAAGCCGCACCGGACATCCGCAAAGCGATTGATGAGAGTAAGGTGATAAGTTCATAATTGGTTGATTGGTAATTGGGTGATTAGTAATTAGGTGATTGATGATTATGCGCGTATCACTGCCCAATCACTAATCACCCAACCACCAATCACCAAACCAGGAGGTGCTTTTGGCTGCAACAACGACGAATCCGCAACGGCGCAAAATTAGTCGAATGCTGTTGCGTGAGTATATTGCGTTTTATCTTTTTGCCAGTCCGTGGCTGTTGGGGCTTTTAATCTTCACGCTTGGGCCCATGATTGCGTCTTTTTTGCTCACCTTCACCGACTACCCGGTCATCGTGCCGCCCAAATGGGTGGGGCTCAAAAATTATATTGACATGTTCACCGATGATAAGCTGGTCTGGCAGTCGCTCCGGGTGACGCTGCTCTATAGTCTGGGTGCGATTCCGCTGGCGCTGGCCTTTTCGTTCTCCGTTGCCATGTTGCTCAACCAGCGCATCAAGGGGGTGAAGGTCTTCCGCACGATCTATTATCTGCCGGCGGTGATCTCTGGCGTGCCGGTGGCGCTGCTTTGGATGTGGATGCTCAACCCGGAGTTTGGCCTGGTCAACAATGCGCTGCGCTGGTTTGGCATCAAGGGGCCGCAATGGTTCTTTAGCACCACTTGGGTCATTCCTTCGTTTATCATCATCAATCTCTGGAGCATTGGCGTGACCATGGTGATCTTCCTGGCCGGGTTGCAGGGCATTCCCGACCATCTCTATGAGGCGGCAGAGATTGATGGCGCCAGACGCTGGCACAAATTTCGCCACGTCACCTTGCCCATGATGTCGCCGATTATCCTCTTCAATGTGGTAATCGGCATCATTGACTCATTCCAGATCTTTACGCCAGCCTTTATCATCACCAATGGCGGGCCGGCCAACGCCAGCCTCTTCTATGGCTTGTATCTCTATAACAACGCCTTTAAATTTTTCAAAATGGGCTACGCGGCGGCGCTAGCCTGGCTCATGTTTCTGATTATTCTGGCCTTGACGGGGTTAGTCTTCCGGTCGACTGGCCGCTGGGTCTACTACGAGGGGGCGATCATTCGTTAATGCCATGACAACCAAGGAATTTACGGCTGCCGGCGTGGGTCGAGCAACGGCAACACCCCAACGCACAACGACATGGTGGCGACGCAAGAGCACGCAACAGCGCCTAAGTCTCTGGCTCAGCAGCGTCATTGTCTGGGCCGGCGCCTTCTTCATGTTGATCCCCATCTTCTGGATGCTCTCGGCGTCGCTCAAAAAGGAGGGCGATGTCTTTCTGATCCCCATTCGCTGGATCCCCAACCCGGTGCTCTGGAGCAATTACCCCGACGCGCTTGTCTTTCAGCCCTTTTGGCTCTACTTTCGCAACAGTGTGTTGGTGACCAGCCTCAACGTGGTGGGCGCGGTGTTCACCGCCTCATTGGTGGGCTTTGCCTTTGCCCGACTGCGCGCACCGGGCAAAAATGCGCTCTTTGTCATTTTATTGAGCACCCTGATGTTGCCCGCAGAGGTCACCCTGGTGCCGGTCTATCTGCTCTTTCGCAATGTGGGGTGGCTTGACACTTATTTGCCCTTGATTGTGCCCAGTTGGTTTGGCGGCAGCGCCTTTTATATCTTCCTGCTGCGCCAATTTTTTATGACCCTGCCCACCGAACTGGATGACGCGGCCAAGATCGATGGCGCCAATCTCTTTACCATCTATTGGCGCATCCTCATGCCTCTTTCTAAACCGGCGTTGGCCAGCGTGGCGATCTTCTCTTTCTTTAGCAACTGGAATAACTTTCAGGCCGCGCTGATCTACCTCAACACCATGGAGAAGTACACGCTGCCGGTCGGCTTACGTCTTTACCTGAGTTCCTTTGGCAAGACCCATTGGAATTTTCTCATGGCAGCGACCATCGTTTCGATCATCCCCCCCATTCTCATCTTCTTTACCTCACAGCGCTACTTCGTCCAGGGTGCGGTGCTGACGGGTGTCAAAGGGTGAGATCTACAACAATGGTTAATGCTGAATGGTTAATGGTTAATGGTGAACGGTTAGCCGTTCTGCTGGTTCCTCACGATCCGTGCGGGAACCCCGTTTGGGACGCTCTGTAGAATTAAGAAATAAAACGGGTATTCGGTGTAGGCGCCTACGTCCACTCACTATTTTCTTAACGCGCTACCGCGTCCTGTGAAGTGAGGTGTACGATGACATCATTAGCTGTCAATGGCGGTGAACCCGCCTGGTCGCAGGGCTGGCCCAAGTGGCCCATTGCCGGCGCCCGTGAGCAAGAACTGTTGCAACAAGTATTGGAGAGCGGTCACTGGGCCTATGATGGCCCTTTTGAAGCCAAGTTTGAGGCGGGCTTTGCCCAATTGCAAAGTGCGCGTCATGGTCTCAACGTGGCCAATGGCACAGTCGCCCTGCAACTGGCGCTGGAGGCGCTCGACATTGGCTATGGCGATGAGGTGATTGTGCCGGTCAACACCTGGCAAGCGACCGCGGCCGCCTGTCTGGATGTCAACGCCACGCCGGTGCTGGTTGATATTGAGCCGGAGACCTATTGCATCGACCCGGCAAAGGTGGCTGCGGCGATTACGCCCCGCACCCGCGCCATTATTCCTGTCCATCTCTATAACAGCCTGGCTGACATGGATCGCCTGCTAGACCTAGCGCGCCAACACAATCTGGCCGTGATCGAGGATTGCGCCCACAGTCACGGCTCACGCTGGCGCGACCAGGGCGTGGGCACCCTGGGTGCGATTGGCTGTTTTAGTTTACAAGGCTCCAAAAGCCTCAACGCCGGCGAAGGGGGCATCGTTCTGACCAACGACGACCGCCTCTATGAGCGGCTCTATTCGCTGCGCAACTGTGGCCGCATGCGCCCCGGCGCCGACGCCACCGTTTGGGAGCCGGTGCAGAGTGGCAACTATCGTATGACCGAATGGCAGGCGGCGGTCCTCTGTGCACAACTGGAACGGCTACCGGCCCAACTGGTCAAACGAGAGGCCAACCTAGCTTTTCTCAACACGCATTTGGCCGAGATCCCCGGCATCCAGCCCATGCTACGCCGATCCCAGGTGACCCGCCAGGGAATCTACCAATATGCTCTGCGCTACGACCCCGAAGCCTTTAACGAGGTGCCGGTTACCCTCTTCCGTAAGGCATTGGGCGCTGAGTTGGGCACGAATGTGGGCGGCATCTACTATCCGCTCAATCACTCGCCCCTCTATCAGCCCCACACCAAACGGCGTCACCACTTAAACGACGACTATTGGCAGGCCATTGATGCCACCCGCTTTACCACGCCGGTGGCCGAACGGGCCTTCAGCACGGAGTCGGTGCTGCTGAGTCATCCGCACCTGTTGGCCGATGAACTGGCCATGCAGGCCGTGGTCGATGCGGTGGTCAAGTTGCATGAACAGCGGGATGAACTGGCCGCCTGGGCGCTCGCCGCGGAAGATGCCGATCCGATTAAGACCAATCAACACCGGGGCGCCCGGCTATAGCGCTGCTTACAAATAGGGTCACCTTTTTACTGTCCGGTTTGGCGTTAGCTTGGAAAGTGTTCTATACTCAGTAGGCCGCAATGGTAACAGATGTTGGATTAGCTGACTCTGGACCACGCGACTTTGCGACTGCGGACTACTATACTGTACTCACGAGCAGCACAGGAAGTACCATTTTACTCCTGTACAAAATGATACTTCCTGGCGCTCGTCGGTATAAGTTATAGGACCTGAAGTTTGGCACATTGTTTTCTTGCAAGAGGAGCGCGTCGGCCATGTCAACCGCGACACTCTATGACACTGATTTATATGCTTGGACCCAAGAGCAGGCGAATCTTCTGCGCCAAGGCCAACTGGCGCAATTGGACATCGCCAACCTGGTTGAGGAAATTGAAGATATGGGAAAGAGCCAGCAACGTCAGCTTGAAAGTCGGCTGGTGATTTTGCTAGCCCATCTGTTAAAATGGCACTATCAGCCAGAGAGACGTTCGCGTAGTTGGGAAGCCACGCTACGTGTTCAGCGCATTCAGTTGCAAAAATTGCTCAAACAGAATCCTAGTCTGCGGGCGCAACTAGCTGATTTTATTGCTGATGCCTACGAGCAGGCGATCAATCTAGCTTGGGCCGAAACTGGCCTCGATTTTGACATTTTTCCTGCACTTTGTCCGTACACCGTCCAAGACGTTCTTGACAGCGCCTTTTTCCCTGAAGGGTAACATGGCTTTAGGGTCCAACCTATCAAAAAAGAGTCCGACTCGTTACTGAGTCGGACTCTTTTTTACTCACGAGCAGCGTAGGAAGTAACCTATTATTTCTATACAAAGTGTTACTTCCTGGCGCTCGTCGGTATACTTACATGATTAGCGGGCGACAATGCCAACGGCGCTGCCATTGTTCGGTAAGCCACCGACTGCACCCAGGGCAATCAGTGCGCCACTGCCCTGGTCAATCTGGAACATCGTCACCGTGCCGTCCCCGGCGTTGACGTTGTAGAGGAAGCGGCCATCGGGCGTAATCGCCAAGTCAACCGGGTTATGACCAGTGGACGCCACGGCGCCATTGATGAGGGTGAGCGAACCGTCACTGCCAACGCTGTAGGCACTAAGCGTACCGCTGGCGTTGTTGGTCGTGTAGGCAAAACGGCCATCAGGCGTTAAGGCAATCCAGCAGGTGGCGGTTTGGCCATTGGCCACCGAGGTGCTGATCAAGGACAGCGTGCCGTTGGGGGCCACCATGTAAGATGAGGCTGCGCTCAAGCCCGGCGCCGGCGTACCCGTAAACTGGTTGCCAAAGGGCTCCGCTACCAGCATGTGACCAGCGGCGTCGAAGACAAAACCAAAGGACAAGGTATTAGCAGCAGTTGTCGTCACCGGCTGTGCACCGGGAACGCCGCTGCCGTCGATGGCAAAGAGTTGGATCTGATGGACCGGATGCATTCCCTTTATCGTCACCACCAACCAGTTGCCGGCTGGGCTAAAGCCGACCTGCGCCGGCGAGACCAGGAAGAAGGGCGGATTGGCGCCACCCGCATTGAGCGACCGGGTTGAGCCAGGGATTGCTTTCAGCCGACCATTAGGACGCATGGTGAAGCCAGTAATGTTGCCGTCGCCACCGGCGTTGAGCACATAGACCAGGTTGCCACGCATCGCCAAACTGGCCGGAAAATCACCGCCAGAGGGAACGACATCGACCAATTTGAGCTTCTTTTTCTTAATCTTGAAGGTCGCAATGGTGTTACTGCCGGCATTGACCGCCAAGAGCCACTTGCCATCTGGGCTCACAATCAGCGGATTTTGGGAACCCAACGCGTCATCTGGCTCAGTGGTCATGCCCATGCCGCCGGTAGCAAAGGCATCCAGCAAGGTGAGTGCGCCATTGTCTGCGCGATTGTACATCAACACTTCATTGCCATCGTCGGCGTTGGTCATGGCAAAGACGGCTGCACCAGGGTTGTCGTCATCGGCAAAGGCCGGCACACTCAGCAACAGACTAGCGACGAGAGTGAGCAAAACTAGAAAAATACGATGTGTCATCATGTCTCTCCTGATTGATTGTGGTTGTTATAGGAATAGGAAGCTAGAGCTTTTACATTCGTTACCTACGTAGGCATCCCCTCCGGTTTGATGGGGTGCTGTCACAGCAGGGGGGATGACCCGCACAAAAAGCTACTTCACGTTCTACATTTCCGCCGCCCAAGGGTTGTCGATCAAGATGCGCCAACTGCCATCGGCTTGCTTGCGGGCCACCTGCAAGCCTTGACCGGTCACTTCCATCAGTTGGCCGCCGGGCGGGGTGACCCTAAGCCGCCACTGGGAACGCAACAGCGCGATGTCATCTGCCTCAATGATGTTCATCTTCTCATAGCGGATCTGCGGCTTGAGCGCCAGACACTGCGCCATCACCACGCGCACCCCTTCTCCGCCGACCGGCGGTTGACCAGGCTGGGGGATGGTCTGCCCTGCTGGGTCAAAGAGCGCCACGATCCCCTCAAGATCGTTGCCATTGAGCGCTGCGGCAAAACGCTCGTACAGTTCATCAGGCTGTTCCACCGGCATCACCATTGTTATCATCGTGTCATCGTTCATCATGTCATCCATCATATGACCCATCATCCCATTCTTCATCTCATCCTTCATCTCATCTGGTGTCGGCATTGTCATTGTTGTCATTGTCATCATGGTAAGCACACCTGTCCTTCGTAGTCTGATTCGCCGGTGCCCGTGGCGGAATTGAAGGCGCCACTGGCGCGAATGGCGCCTGATGCGCCACTGAAATCACCTGTGCCGCCGACAATGTACTGCAAGTCCACAATGTTGCCGGCGCCGGCGGTCTGAAATGCGCCGGCATTCTTAATCATCAGGTCGCCCTGCTTGTTGCCGATTTGGGCGTGGATGGTGGTGTCGGTGGTAAAGAGCAGCACTTCCCCCACAGCGGTCGGCGTCAACGAGTTGACCGAGCCAAAGAAACCACCATAAATATCGCCCCGAAAGTCGCCGGCCACACAGAGCCCAAAGGGCGAGGTGCATTCCGGTGCAGGCACAATGTGTTCGGCATAGTGGCCATCCACCTTCTTGCAGCGACCATCGGCATAGGCCGCGCTGCTACCGGCGAGGAGGGCCATGCCGGCCAAAGCAAAGGCCGACAGACGGATGCCCAATTTACTGTGGTTCTGTACAAATTTAGAAAACATTGATCTTCTCCTTCTTTAAAATGGATAGTCTTGAATCGGGTGCGTCCCATTTTGGGGGACTGGTCAAGCAACTAGAATGTGTTAACCAGAGTAAGCCCCCAAATGTGGTACGGACCCGCTTGAATCTGTACCATTTGTTGTACAGTGCTAGTTTAGCGGGAATGGGGCCAAAAGGGATGAAGAAAGATGCCCAATGACGCTGGAGAATTCAGGCCAAGGCAGACTGAGTTTTATGGGCATTTTTGTCCAGTGCTTAGGGAAAATTACTCAGTGCCAGGGCGGCTGGTGCTTATCAAGACAGTGGCTAAGTATCTAGTGCACTGTCAGGGAAGTTTGCCTAGAGTAGAGGTAGTCACGCAGGTCTTCCTGGAAGGGGGTGGCGGATGGAAAAAACAGGAGGTGTGTGGCGCCCCCTTCCAGGAAGACGAACGCCGGCGCACCCGCGTGGGCTAAACTCGTAACATTTACCTGACACTGTGCCAGCGGTTAAAAGGTCATGTTTGGGAAGGTTAAAAAGTGGCTGTAACCAAATAGCGTTCGTCTTGGACGGGGCCACCCCAGAGCGCAGCTTGCGCGCTGAGATCTTGTGTAACACAGGTAGTCCGAGTGGGCGGTAGGGCCTCCACGACTTGGTGCAAGTGCAAGCCGCCAGTGTGCCAGAAGCCTTCGATCAAAATGAGTCGCCCATGCGGTCGTAACAGCCGGCTCCAACGGGCTAGCACCTGCTCTGGCTCCGGCAGCGCCCACAGCAAATGGCGGCAGAGGAGCAGATCAAAGTGGTGTTGCGCAAAGCGTGGGTTGGATGCCTCCATGACGTGCCAGGTAATCATCTGTCCCGCCGCTGTGGCTTTGCGCTCTGCTTGCTCGATCATTCTCGGCGACAGATCAATGCCGGTAACCCTATACCCTTGTTCCGCCAGCAGCAGGCTGAGTGAACCGGTGCCGCAACCAATGTCCAAAACCCTGGCCGGCGCTGTCGGCAACCACTCTGCCAACAACTTGTGCCAGGCTCGCCGCACCCCTGGCTCGCGCAAACCATGATCGGCTTCTTGATCAAAGGTCGCCGCGGCTACATCCCAATATTGTTGAATTTCCTGTAACTGTTGAGCGGTATGATTAGTCATGGCATGGCGTTCCGCTGGGTTTATCAAACCAAAAGAGCTTGCGCGCCAGTTCGGTAAAATCCTGGTGTGACTTCTCACAATAACCAGTTGGTGAATACCCCCAGGCGCCCAACTGCTCTTCCAGTGTTTGTAGGCTGCGCTCTTCCGTAATAGGCCCTAGGATCAGCCGTCCATCTTCGGCCACAAAAAGATCAAGCAAACGCGCGATCAACTCGCGCTGCCGTCCCACGGGAACAAGTTCTAAGCCGCAGAGGTAGACGAAGTCATAGCGCATAGAGGACGTCCAGTATAATGCATTGCCTAGCAAAAAGCGCTCTTCCCAAGCTGGTAAGCGCTGCTTGGCGAGTTCCACCAAGCCTGCTGAGATATCTAGACCCCAAAAGCTGACCTGCAAACCTGATCCGGTTAACCAGCGTTCTAGTGACTCGACTAGATAGCCATTGGCACAGCCAACATCCAAAAATGTACCGTTTTTGTGAATTGCTTCCAAGATGATCATGCGGCTGTAACGGTAGCGTGCTTCATCACCGTTATGCCCCGATTGGTCGCGCGGGTTGTCGGCGGCCAGGTAGTGACCCGTAAAAAAGGCATTGTGGATTGCAAACCATTCGGCTTCAGTGATTTGTCCGTCGTCAAGCGCTGCTTGCTGTTGTTCTACAAAGGAAAAGGCGCGATTCTTAGCTGCTTTGATTGGTGCACTGTTCATGGTCATCCCCTGTTCGTTTTAGTCATGTATCTGAGGCGCCGACGCAACTGTACGCCATCGCAAAGCATTGATGAGGGTCATTGGTTGAAGATTCACGATGGCGATGCTGCCCACAATCATCACTGCGCCCAGAATAAGACGAATATCAACCCATTCATTGAGAAAGATGGCGCCAAGCAGCAGCCCAACCACGGGTAACACATAGGTGACCATCGAGGTGCGTGCGGCGCCCAATGTGGCGATGAGTGAATAAAAGATGAGATAGGCGACAAAGGTGTTGACAAGCCCTAACATCAACAGCGAACCGAGCACGTTGGGGCGCAGCTGCTCAAGCGGCAATGGCGCCGCTCCACCCATGACAGGCGCCACCCCATAGGCAAGGATGCCGGTGATGGTGGCGGCAACGAGCATGGCGCCGGCGGCCACCACAATCGGCTCCAGCCGTTGCTGCATAGCCTTACGGCTGTAGACACCACCAATGGCATAACAGCAGGAAGAGAGGACGATGGCCAACTGGCCCAGCAAATGCATCTGGGCCGTCGTGTCAACGCTGGTCTCCCCGCTGCTTCGCGTTGCTAACACAACTACGCCCAGAAAACCCACCATCAACCCCGCAACTTTGCGCCAGGTAATGCGCTCATCGGCAAAGACAAAATGGGCAAAGACCAGTGAGAAGAGGGCTGAAGTTCCCTGCAGTACACTGGCCAGGCTGCTCTCTATATGCGTTTCGCCCCAGGTAATGAGGGCAAAGGGAAAGACTGTATTCACAATCCCCAAGAAGAGCAGATCGTTAATGCTGCGCCAATTGCTAGGCAGTCGTTTGCCCCGGGCATAGACCGTAATGGTGAGACCCAACGCGGCAATCCCAGTGCGCATAAAGACTAACTGAAAGGGTGGCACTTGTTCCACACCAATGCGAATAAACATGTAGGAAGAGCCCCAAATTAGGGCCAGAAGGCAAAAACCTAGCCAGGCTTGTTTGTTTGTCATAGTTTCGCTTCTTGTAAAAATTTAGCGCCATTCTGATGAAAGGTACTGAGACGCATCAGAGGATTCTGCGCGTAGTCATGGTCAGCATCCAGCGTTAAGACCGAATGATTGAAGAAAAGTATACTGCTAAAATGGCACTATAACAAGAGCCATTTTACATAAAAGAATAGGGCCATTTGGTTGCTATAAAGGGATGAATTGTGGTGCTTGGAAAATTTTGTGTGGGAGCGTCGGCAAGCTTGCAGGGGTAAGTTTTTTGAAACCCCTCCCCCAGAGTGGGGGAGGGAGCCATCGTCTTGTCGACGAGACAACGGTTCCTCCCCCACTCTGGGGGAGGTTAGGTGGGGGTAAAAAACCTACCCCTAAAAGGCGTCGGCAAGGGGCCGACACTCCCGAGGCTAGGCCGTGGCAGCGTTATGGCCGCTCGATCCGGCACTGGAAACAGTTGTTAGTGGCCGATCGAACATGGATGAAGGCTACCTCTGGCCTTGCCAAAAGCACTACGGCCTGTTGTTGAATTTGCATAGTAGGCACAATTTGCCCCGTGCCATAGATGATCCGTTCCTGTTTATTATACCCGCGCAGGATATAGTGGGCAGAACCTAATATGGGCGGCAGTTGCTCACTCTCCGCATAGCGCTCACATGTATTTGCGTGGAGAAAGATTGGGCCGCACTCGGCATAGGGTTGGAGGGTGGTAAAAGGGCGGTGGGCCAGAATGAGATAAGGCGCGCCAGCCTCGACCTGTCGCAGACAGTGACGGCAGGGCACCCCGTCACCGTCGGAAATGGCCTGTTCGGGCGTCTGGCCATTGGCATCTGGACGGCCTCCCTGCAAGGCGCGCACGGTTGCAGTGGGCATGGCGATAAAGCGAATGGATGACATAGCAAGTAGCTCCTTTTCTGTCCATATGGGAATTGTGATAACAGAATCAAGCATACTCGAAGATCCCCTGCAATTCTACCCGGTTCTTGCGCATTTTGTTTTGTGTTTTTCTCAAAATCTGGCCCTTATCTTCCTGAGCTTGCGCGCCTAGATGACTTTCGCTTTGCCGCGGCTATCCGTAGTTGTCACAAAACGGCATAATAGCTCGTCATAAATTGTGTGATATGAAAAGTGAGGAAGGAGTTCATGCTAAAGTTTGTGATAAGGCTTATAATAAAATTGTGCAAAGGAAGTTACAATGGCTCGTATCCACTTAATTCAAAAAGATGAGGCAGGCTTTCCGTTGCGTCTTCTCTTTCGCATAGCACAGCGGGTAACCAAGGAATTGACGGGCAAGGCGATTTTGGCGGCGCCGGTGCGCGCCCATGCCCACAGCATGGGTCTTTTTTGGGGAATGTCGTTCATGGAAAGTGCACAGGGCAGCGCGTCTACCGTGCCGGCCCGGCTTAAAGCATTGGCGTCCCTGCGCGTCTCCACGCTGGTTGGCTGCCCTTTCTGAATGGATATTGGCACTGCCGTGGGCAGCCAACGAGGGGTGACGGAACAGCAATTGGCCGAGTTGCATCAGTACCAGACAAGCACAGCCTTTGATCCATTAGAGCGGCTGGTGGTGGCCTATGCCACGGCGTTGACCCAATTTCAGGTCACTGTGCCTGACGAATTGGTCGTTGCGCTCAAGAAGCATTTGAGTGATCGGCAATTGGTCGAACTGACCTCGGCCATTGCGTGGGAAAATTATCGCGCCCGGTTCAATCGTGGGCTGGGCATTGAAGCAGATGGCTTTATGGAGGGTTCATCATGCGTAGTGCCACAACGCGTGCCGCCAACACAACTAGCGGCACAACTGCCTATGTAAGCGTTATCGACACCGTTATTTTACTCTATTGCGGACTTTCGCTGATGTTGCCGGCGTTGACCCTGTTGGTGACGCCAGGCTGGTTCTACAACGCGTTGGCGGATTTTCCCCCGTTTAACCGCCACTTTATGGGGGATGCTGGCGCCTTTAGCCTGGCATTGGGCATAGGGATTCTGTTGGCGATCCGCAATCCCGCAGCCCACCGTAATGTGATTGGCATCACGGCGTTGGGCAATACTGTCCACGTCTTCAACCATCTCTATGATGACCTGATCATTGATGGCGGCAACATCGACCACTTGATGACCAACACTGTGCCACTGATTCTGCTGAGTCTCTTGTTGGTCATTGTTTGGTGGCGGGCGCGCGGGAAGTGATGATCACTGTATTCTTGAATATCTGATAGGATGACAGGATGACCCTAAACGCCTCATCTTGCCATCCTGTCCCCCTATCATCCTGTCAAAGTTCTGTCACTTTCTGCACCAGATCTCCAGCGCAGATCGTGCCTGGCTGCACCACTTTAGCATTGAGACCGCGCAGGCGCAACTCTTTGCCGACTGGGGAATTGACAAACTTCATTGCGTCGGCGCCAAAACGTTCGACAAACTTGGCGCAACCCGTATGGGGCACCGGTGTAACTTCCACCACTGCACTCCCTATCGCCAGGCGTGTTCCGGGCGGCAGGTTTTCAACGCTCAGATCGAGATCGACAAAGAGTTGGTCGCCGGCCAATGCCCAACGCTCCTTACTCTGCGCAGCCAGCGCAACCATGCGCGTATTCATTAGCGTGAGTTGCATATCGGGATGGGCCGAGCCGTCCGCCGTGCGCGAACTGCCCCGACCTTGCCAATTATCGCCCACTAATCCTACCTGCTTGTCAAGTTCACCCACTTGCAGGATTTCGCGTTCTCCGGTCTGGGGACGGCGGACAATCAATTCGAGTGCACCGCCATCCTGTGGCGATTGACGAACCTGATCTAAGCCCGCTTCCAACTCTGCCGTTGTCAACTGCTTTACACTCTCCATAGACTATTCGTTCCTTTCTAAGGCGGATAAACCGCGATTGACTATTCACCGTTTATAATTCTTTTGCTTAACTTGGACAAGCCAGAACCAAACTTTTCTACCGCTGCTAAATTTCAAGCCGCCGGCCTCTGGCAACAATCGGCCAGCGGTCAACCAATTCATGCTTTTCATCAATGATCACAGCTTCCTGGTGCAGCGCCACGGTGGGGCAAATGTGCCAGGGAATGCCATAGAGCACGTCCCCCACCTCAAAGCCGTGATCCTCAGGCAATTCAATGACCAGGTGTTCTTCGTTTTGCCCCATGAATTTTGCCTCTGGCGCATTGAGGAAACGCACCCGCCGGTCCAGCGGATTCTCTGCCGCCACGGCCTTATGGCCCAAATCCACACAGAGGCGATTCGGGCCTGGTTTGCTGATAATGCGGGTCAGCAGCACCGCCGCGCAGAGAAAGGGCTGGTCAGGGCAGGCCTTGCTGTAGCCCATATCCCAAAGCGAATAGGTGCCCGGACTCAGATCCACCTCTGGTTGCTGGGCATGAACGGGGAAAGTGGGTGTGCCACCGGCGACAACATTGGGTGTTTCAATGCCATCGGTGGCCAACTGCTGCACCAACTCACGTACGGGGCCAAAGGCTTTGGTGGCTTCAACGCTGCGCTTTTCCGGTGTGAGCCCGCCAAATTGGCCATCATAGACATGCAGCCCGGCAAAGTGTACGCCGGGGAGATCGGTCATTAATTTGGCCAAGTTTTCGGCGCCGACGCCGGGCTGAATGCCGGTGCGTTGATTGCCGTTGTCGATGTCGATCCAGACGTTGATCTGCAACCCGGCGTCGGCAAAACAGGCGGACAAGGCGCGCAGGGTCTGCTCATTATCGACCAGGCAGCCAAATTGGCTCTCCGGATAGCGCTGCATCAGGGTAAGCAGTCGTTGCTGGTTGGGGCCGACCGGCTGATAGGCCAGCAGAATATCTTTGACGCCGGCGCTCGCCAACATTTCTGCCTCGGCAATCGTGGCGCACTTAAGCTTCTCGATACCGTGGGCCTGATGCATGGCCACGATTTGGGGCAACTTATGGGTCTTGACATGAGGGCGCAGCCGGTTTACGTCACCGGCTATCTTGAGCATCTGTTGAATATTGGCTTCCACCCGCGCCGGGTAGATGAGCAGCGCCGGTGACGCAATGGCCTCCGGGTTTTTAGGTTCATACCAGTGATTATTCATAGTTGCTTTCCTTTGTTGATGATATAGCTCTCCAGTGAAGTTTGTCCTATTTGTAGAATGGAGGATGGCGACAAATTTTGCTGAAAAACTATAGAGTCTGCCTATTATACCGCAGATGAAATGTGTCCCAAAGAGCAAAAATCGCGCGCGATCTATCTTCACCGTTGTTGAACATTGAACAGTCGGCTAGAAGCGGCTATAATAAGCCCATCCATTGTAACAATCTATCCGCGAAGTCTACTTTCGCACCTAATCAATGAACAGAGGATATTATGTCTGCAAAACCCAAGGTAAATGTCATCGTCGCTCTGGAGGAGGATTTGATGGCCCAGCTTGAGGCGGCGTGTGATGTCCGCTACCTCGATGGTGGCGTCTCACGCGCTGAGCTCCTGACAGCTATGCAAGATGCTGAAGGCATTTTGTTGAATCCGAGAGTACGGGCGGATGCGGAATTTTTCGACGCATCTCCCAAATTGCGTGTGCTCTCCACCACGAGCGTCGGCTATGATCCCTTTGATATTCCCGAGGCGACAAAGCATGGTGTCGTTGTTTGCCACACCCCCGGCGTGCTGACCGATGCGGTGGCCAATTTAACCACGGCGATTACGCTCACCCTGGCGCTCCGCCTCAACGACAACGAAGCCTATGTGCGCAGCGGCGGTTGGGCAAGCGGTGCAACCCGGCCACCCCTGGGTGTTGATTTGCAGGGGAAGACCTTCGGTGTGATTGGCTTTGGGCGCATTGGTCAAGAGGTCACGCGGCGTATGCAGGCGTTCAAAATGCGCACGATCTGGTATGATGTCTTTGACACGCCCCATCCCAGCGCACCAGCAAGCGAATATCGTCCGCTCGACCAACTGCTGGCCGAGGCTGATTTTGTCAGTTTGCATACGAATTTGGATGCGGGTTCGCGCCACCTGATCGGTGAGGCGGAGTTGGGGAAGATGAAATCGACCGCGTTCTTGATTAATACCGCACGGGGCGGTCTGGTCGACCAAGCTGCACTGACCGAGGCGTTGCAGGGCGACGTGATCGCGGGCGCTGGGCTGGATGTGTTAGAGAGCGAACCGCCCGCCGCCGATGATCCGATCTATCGGCTGCCCAACGTGGTCTGTTACCCCCATATCGGCTCGGCGACTCACGAAACCCGCCGCGCCATGCGCGAACTGGCGGTGCAGAATCTGCTGGCCGTGTTGGCTGGTGAACGCCCACCCGCACCGGTCAATCCGGAGGTGTTGGGGTAGTTGATTAGTGATTGGGTGATTGGTGATTAGTGATTGAGCTTGTCGAAATTACCAATCACCCAATCACCTCTTCCCATAACAGCCGTTCAAAGCCTACTGCCACCACTGCATAGCTGTGCAGCTTTAGCTTGGCAACAACATTATCCCCAACATCTTCCAGCACCGGAATGCGGTCAGTGCGGTCAATATAGACCTCATTACGGGTAATGATCTTATAGAAATCGCTGACGCCATAGGGAAATTTCATCGTCTATCCTCTGCTGCACGGCGCTGATCACCGCATTTTAGGAGTCCATCAATGTAACTACTCAGCCTGCCTGCTCTCAGCCAGTCCATGACTGGCGCCGGTCACGGACCGGCTAGAAGCGGGCTGAGTGGTTACCCATCAATTATATCTAGCCCTTTCTCATTGTATCACAGTGACCCCGATTACGCTCAACGCCGATAGATCGCAGGTGTTTCAGGAATTTTAATCGCAACCGATACACCCTGTTGGGCGGATGCTACACAGGCATCGGCCACGAGCATGGCCACATACCCATCCCAGGCGGAGGGGCCAGCAGGTGTGCCAGTTTGCAGTGAGTGCACCCATTCCCGTGCTTCAATGATGTAGGCTTGATGGAAGCGCTGTAGCCAATCTTCCTCCACCCATTGGCTGCGCTGGTTGCTCTGGCGCACCACTGCGCTGTGTAACGAGTTGGTCTGTACAGAACCGGTTGCGCCGGTCAGTTTGACATCCACCTCATAGCCATAGCCCCCATCGGCGTTGCATTCAATGTAGCCGATGGCGCCATTGCGAAATTGCAGTTGGATCATAACTAGACGCGCCGTCTCTGGTCGGTCGGGGTGGCTGGGCACATAGTTGGTGTAGACACTGGCGATTTCATCACCCACCATCCAGCGCGCCGAGTGAATATCATGGACGACCGAATTGGTAATGACATCGCCAATGGTGCGCGGCTGGTCGGGGGAAGGGTTAATATGTGTCCCATGAAAGGCGATCAGCTGACCTAATGCGCCGCTCGCCATGATCTGGTTCACCTTGACATGGGCCGGGTCATATTCGCGCATAAAGCCCAATTGCACCAGACGGCGACCGCCATTGGCTTCGGCTTCGATCACTTGGTACGCCTCGGCTGCACTGGTTGCCAACGGCTTCTCACAAAGCACAGGTTTGCCCGCAGCAATACAGGCACGCGCCAGCGACGCATGAAAGCGATCCGGCGCAGCGATCAACACCGCCTCCACGTCCGGGTGGTTGATCAGTTCGTTGCCGTCGGTAAAGGTGTGGGTTGCGCCACAGGCTGCTGCAACTTGCTGGAGTCGCGCCTGGTCCACATCCATCAGCGCCACTACCTGCGCTGCCGCGACTTCATTGGCCAAATTGTTTACATGGCGACCACCCATACCACCAGTGCCGATGACGCCGATGCGAATTTGCTGCATAACCATTCCTTATCCTGCTCAATGCGATTGATCCAAAGTTTTCCATTCCTGCACCTGATGCGTTGTCGTATCAAAATTGACGCCGATCAGGGTGATTGCCTTGTTGCGTAGCAGATATTTTTGATGAGACGCTTCTCTTTTATCTGATCGAAGGCAACTTGCGCGGTTGCGTTGAGCTTAAATTCAAAAGATGGATCCGATTTATCTGTCTTTGCCCTATGCCAAAATGGCCGTGAGAATTTTCAACAACGTTTGCAGATCCGTTGGTACACGATACAGATTTACATCCTGAATGATAACTTTGGTCGCGCGCTCTAAAATACCAAATTGCCAGACGTTGCCAATGGAAACAGCGCCATAGAGTAACGGTGTCGCGCGCTCTTCCCATTGATCAAGCGCAATTAACTCTGTTGCAAGTTGCGTAAAGCCGCGTTGCAAATTTTCGTCTTTCGCTTCGACAACCAGCAGGTTATCCGAATTCTGGAGAAGATAATCTAACGTACCTCTCAACTGATTCGTGACATCCAGAAAGTATTCAATTCGTATTTTAATCTTCAAGTAACGCGTGACATTTAATAGAACAGGCGCAATTAACACTTCACGCCGTGCGATCTCACTGGTTAAATCAACATAGAGTAGAATTTCATTCAACTCTTTATGTAATGGTGCAAAGAATGCTTCATCAATTGCGGTTTGCGGTAACTGATAATGCTCATTTCGGTGCTGATAACCAAAGTAGCGCACCAACTCATCGACAGGCGGATTGAGCTTGAAGTAATCGCTAAACGTGTATGATTGGTGTGGATCAATCACCGGATGTCTTATGGCGGTGCTCACAGTAACATTCTCCTTGTTCACTGGCGAAGATGCACTCAACATTCTCCGTATAGTTTCCCAGAAAAGTTTTGTACTGGTTTCCCTTTGGGAACCTCCGGTGTACGGATGGGACAAAACTTTTATGCTTCAATCGTTTGGACTGCGTATTCGCGTATGCGAAAATCTCTTGTAACCAAAGTGAGCTTTTCAATTTGTGCTTGCGCGATTAGTAACCTATCAAACGGATCATTGTGATATAGGGGAAGTTGTTCGACTGCCAGGGCGTGTTCCGTAGTAATGTCAAGAGGCGTAAAGCGATGTACCCTGAGTTCGTCTAGGTAACTTCCTGTGGGGACTCTCAATTTACCAATCGCTTTCTTGATGGAGATTTCCCATGCGGTGGCTGCACTTACAAAGATCATATTGTTGCCATCTTGGATAGCAATACGCGCTTTTTCAGACAGCTTTGGCACGTCGCTAACCGCCCATAAAAAAGCGTGTGTATCAAGTAGCAGATTCATACGCTTCGCTTTCGCCCGTAAAAAGCTTTAAAACATCATCCGGTAAATCATCAAAGTCATCGGCTATCCACACGTTGCCGTTCCATTGACCGGCGCCCAATTTGCGCGGGCGCGTATCGCTCACATAGGGAACAAGTTTTGCAACCGGCTTACCTGCTTTCCCAATAATTACTTCATGACCCATCATCACCTGCTCTATTAACTTGGATAGACCTGCCTTTGCCTCTGATATATTGGTGATATGCATTTTTGCTCCTCAAAACACAATAGTCAAATCGGATCTGGTCGGATCTGGACAGATTTAGCTAATTTTACATTAAAATGCAAGAAAAGAAAATTTTGCATAACTTTGGGTGCAAGTACACAAGCTTCGCCTGGTTAGTCTTTCCTGCGCCAACTCACACCGTAACCCAGCGCTGCTCTTCACAGGAGAGCAACACAGCGTCGATAACCTTGTTGACCTCGTAAGCAAAGCGCACATCGGGTTCAGCGGGAGTGTTGGTGGCACGGCCTTGACGAGATTATAGGCTTCAATGATCTTCTGGTCGTTGTAGCCCAAGCCAATCCCAGGCGCGCCAAAAAACGCCCCGTAACCGGGATGATCCGGGCCGGCAAAGAGGGAACTGTTGGATCGACCAGAATATCCTGGTCAAACATGCCCCGGAAAAGGGTGATCTCGCCAATTTCGCCCGTGGCGATGATCTCTTTGGCAAAGCCCTGGACCGGGTTTTTGAGATAGTTAAAACCCACCAGGCTGATCACACCGGCCGCTTCAACGGCGTCGACAATCGTCTTGGCTTCGGGCGCGCTGAGCGCCAATGGCTTCTCACAGTAGACATGTTTCCCCGCCTGCGCCGCGGCAATCGCCATTTCAGCGTGCAGGTGATTGGGCGTGGTGATGTCAACGACATCGACTGCCGGGTCGTTGATCAACGCACGCCAGTTGGTCGTCCACCGGGGAATGCCAAAGGAGCTGGCGTTGCGCTCGATCGTGGCTTCGTCAATGTCGGCGAGCATGGTCACCACGGGGACACCGGGTTCCGTGCCGAAGACCGCCGGCACATTTTTATACGCCGTGGCGTGCGCCTTGCCCATAAAACCAGCGCCAATTAGGCCGATACGAACTTCTCGCATAAACGTTCTCCTAGCGTGAGCAGATGTAGGACAGTGGGGCAGTAATCAGTAGTCAGTAGGACAGTAGACAGTAGTAAGTCAGTGAGATCTTTGCTGGACAACTATACGAAGTCAGCAATTACTGTCTCACTGTCCCACTGTCCCACTGTCTCACTGTCTCACTGTCCTACTGATTACCGTCTCACTGATTACTGTCCTACTGATTACTGTCTCACTGTCTCACTGCCCCACTGCCCCACTGCCATCTAGGCGACTTGCGCCAGAAATGCTTCAAACTCTTCATCCTGAATCGGCACAATATGCTCTGGCTGGGGATAGGCGCCAGCTTCGACATCGGCAATAAATTCCTGAAAGGCGGCAATGCGTTCTTGTTGCAGCCGTGCATATTCGGCGGCAAAATTGCGGTAGGTTTTGGCGTGGCGTGGCTTATGCCCCAAGTTATACCCCAAGAGGTCTTCGGCAAAGAGATACTGCGCATCGGCCCACGGGCCTGCGCCCATCCCCAGCATGAGCACGGATGTGTTTGCGGAGATATATTTAGCAACCCGATCCGGCACTACTTCCAACTCGGCGCCAAAGCAGCCGATTGCTTCCAACCGCTTGACATGATCATAGACGGCCTTGGCGCTGGCCGCGGTTTTGCCGACTGCCTTAAAACCGCCAGTCCAGGTGCACTGCGAAGGGATCAGCCCTACATGGGCAACAATGGGCACGGCGTTGTCACAAAGCGTTTTCTGAATATCCAGCGCGGCGGCACAATAGTAGCAGTCGCCCCCCATCCGTGCAAAATGGAACGCCGCACGCAAATAATCGGCCGCGGTTACCAGATCACCAGCCGGACCATAGGGCAGGCCGACCTGGATGAAGCAATCCCCTGCGGCCTCGCGCATTTCGTGGGACATGAAACGGCCTTCGATGGAGAGCATGTCAATACCTGCAGCATCAGCTGCGGCAGCTTCTTCCAGGGTGGTGACATAGATCATGGAGATCTTCTGACCGCGCGCCTTCATCGCGCGCATATCCGCCACAGTTGGGCGATTGTGGTACATATTCATGCTTACTGCAATCCTTTTGGTGCTAAATCTCCAATCGAACTTTCTAAAGCATCGTCTCTAGAACGCCCTCGGCTGACATTCACGATGGGCGGGACAGGCGTCTCAAAATAATAGGCGGGATCTCCTTGTTGTCGATGCCAAGTCTCCCGCATCTCTTGCCAGGCTCCAACCAGGGTGCGCGGCTCCGGCATCTGGTCTGCCACCTCATGGTAAAGCTTTTTCAAGTTGTAGCAGGGCACCGCGGCAAACATATGATGTTCCGTATGCCAGTTCATGCGCCAGTACAAAAACTCAAAGAGCAGATTTGTTTTGACCGAGCGCACACATTTGCGGAAATCGGAGTCATTCTCTTTTAGTCCGCAGTGCTGGGTCATGCCGAGCGCATAGGAACACCAGTTGGCGATGAAGGGCGAAAAGGAGATGATCAAGGCAAAGACCCAATAGCCGCTCAATACTGAAGCCAGGATGACGCCGCCGTGGAAGAGCAATAGAAAACGCGCCCACCAGATTGCGCTCTTGTGCAGTTCCGGCTGATCTTCATGTAATGCCTGTTGCCATTCCTGGCTGGGAATCTCCAGCGAGCCGACACGTCCCTGGGCATTCAGGAAGGTGATATAGATAGTGGAAAGCAGCCCACCCTTGCCAAAGGTGCGCCCCGGCTGGGTCATCAGATTGATCGTGAGCAACTGCACCAAAAAGAAGGGACCCACCAGCGGCGAAAGTGGCAGCAGATTCTCCCGATCGCCCTCCGGGTGCAGTGTGTAGCGATGGTGGTAGGTGTGGCTGGCCGCATAGTCAAACATATCCCACCAGCCAAGACAACTGTAGATGTAGAGGAAGATCTGGTTGAGGATCTTGGTCTTGAAAACGGTGCCGTGCCCCAATTCATGCGGCGCGATCCCGATAAAGAAGCTGGCGACTATGCCATGACAGAAGAGCGCCAGCAGGAAGGCAGGCCACATAGCTTGGGCCCAGAAATAGTAGACGAGCGCACCCGTCACCAGCCAGATGCCCAAATGGCCACCCGCCTGGATCCACCCTTGTAGGTCGTTGCGCTGATTGAGTTGGCTCAACGTGTCCCGGTCAATCTTGGGCCGCAGCCAGCGCACTTTCAATTCTTTGCGCACTTTTTCTAACGGTTCATATTTTGTTTGCATTATGAAATCTCCCCGTGAAATTCCCTCGTGAACGAAATTCCAACTCAACTTACGCTGCCATGAGCTTGTTTGCAACACAGGCAGTGCGATACTTAGCCAGATTGTCAGTGCGGCTGATCGCATAGTGACGACCTTGATTTTGTGCCGATCAGTGGGCGACTTCAACAAAGACCTGCGTATCCAGCACATCATTTGTTAATGTACTAAAGTCGAGCTCAGTGTTAACGATCAATCGCTGGTGCTGTTGATGAGCTACCCAGCGCCGGACAGCTGAGCCAACTCGGCTTCCAGCTCGGCCATGGCCTCGCCGCCGGCCATCAGATCGGTGATCTCTTCGCGGGTGCGCTCCCCCTTGGCGAAGTCGTCGGCCTTCTGACCGTGGATGAGGATGGCAAAGTGGTCGCCGACCGTCATGGCGTGGGTGACGTTATGGGTCACCAGGACCACGGCCAGGCCGCGATGCTTGGCCTGCAGGATGATCCGCAACACGTGGGCGGACTCCTTCACGCCGAGGGCGGCGGTCGGCTCGTCGAGGATCAACACTTTGGCCCCGAAGTAGACCGCGCGGGCGATGGCCGACACCTGCCGCTCACCACCCGATAGGCTCCCGACCAGGCGGCTGCCGTCGGTGACCCGGGTGATGCCCATCGCTTGCATCTCCCTGACCACGATCTCGCCGGCCGTCTTGCGATCAAAGACCTTAAACGGGCCCCAGCCCTTCGTCGGCTCGCGGCCGACGAAGAACGAGCGCTCCAGGCTCATCAGCGGGAACGTCCCGCCAAACTGGTGCACGGTGGAGATCCCCAAGTTGGCGGCGTCACTCGGCCGCTTGAACAGCTGCTCGCGCCCCTCGACCCGAATGACGCCGGCGGAGGGCTCGTGGAAGCCGGAGAGTATCTTGATCAGCGTGGACTTGCCGGCGCCATTATCGCCGAGCAGGCAGAGCACCTCACCCTGGTGGATTTCCAAGGAAACGTCGTTCAAGGCGGCGTACCCACCGAATACCTTGGATACGTTCTCGACAGTGATATAGGGGGTAGGGATGTAGGGAGTTCGCTTCTCAGCCATTGGTGGCCCCCTTTGTGACCTTGAGTTCAGCGGGTGCTTTGCTTGGCCTTACCTTTGCTTCCTGGGGCTTTGCTTGCGGGGTCTTGGCTGCGGGGGGCTTGGGCCCGACCTTGTCCGCAGAGGAAAGGGCGAGTCGCCGGAAGGTGTTGTTGGTGAGCACTGCGATCAGCAGCAACAGACCGAGGATCAACGACGACCAGTCAGAGTCCCAGCCAGTGGAGTAGATACCCTGGGAGACGATGGCAAAGGTCATCGTGCCGAAGATGACACCGATAGGCGAGCCATAGCCGCCGGTGAGCAGCACGCCGCCGACCACCACCGCAATGATGGAGAAAAAGACGTAGGACTGGCCGGCCGAGACCTGGGCGCTACCGAAGAGTGCAACCTGGGTGATGCCGAGGAGGGCCGAGCCGAAGCCGGAACCCATGAAAAGCGCAATCGTTAGCCGATTGACCGGGACACCAGCCGCGCGGGCAGACGTTTCGTCACCGCCGAGGGCGAAGATCCAGTTGCCGTACTTTGTCCTGTAGAGGATCCACGACACGACGAGCGCCATGATTGCCCAGATCACGATGGCATTTTCATAGGTAAGATAGAGGCGGCCACCAAAGGTGCTCCGCACCGTCTCGCTGACTTCGACGGAGACAAGTACCGTGCTGGTCGTCAGACGCGTGACGCCAAAAACCAGACCCCGGAGAGCAAACAGCATGGAGAGCGTCACGATGAACGACGACAGCTTGGTCTTGGTGACAATCAGGCCATTGAGATAGCCAAAGAAGGTGCCCACGGCCAGACCTGCCGGTAATCCGATGAAGTCAGGGAGGTCGAAATACCCGGTGATGATGGCATAGGTCATGGCGCCGGCGGCCAGGATCGACCCGACCGAGAGGTCAAGGTGCCCGGCGATCATCACGAGGGAAACAGGCAGGGCAATCAACCCGAGTTCGGCGGCCACATTGAGCCAGCCGGCGGTCACCAGGGGTGTGGCAAAGGTTGGCCAGCCGAAGTAAGCAAAGAATAGGAAGACAGACAGTGTGCCAACGAAGGCTGCAAACTCTGGTCGCCGGGTCAGGTTTTTCAAATCAGGCATTTTCGATCTCCTTGAACGAATGCCAGAGGGGTGGGTCATGGCAGCCACGACCCACCCCGACAAGCAATACAGATGATTTAGCGATAACCGTCCTCGACGCCGGCCAGAACGGTATCCGCGTTGTCAGCCGTGATCAGAGCCGGGCCGGTCAGGATGACCGGGGTCGCCGGCAGGATGGAGAACTGGTCGTACAGCCATGCCTGTGACACGGCCAACCATCCCTGGTACCAGCCTTGCTGGTCGACGGCGAACAGCTGGTCGCCGGCAATGATACGGTTGATGACGTTCACCGAAACGTCCCACCCGCCCGTCTGCGCTGTGGAGCCCATGGCCTGGACGGCTTCGTTGACCGCATCGGCATCGGCGGAGGAGCCGGTGGCGAAGCCGTCAATGGTCGGGTCCGCGGCCAGGGCGGCCTGGACGGCGGCAGAGATCGCAGCCGCGTCACCGAAGTTCTCGGCCGGCAGGATGATCTCGTCGGCCTGCGCACCGTTTTTGGTGGCCCCTTCGATGAGACCGCCACAGCGCTGCTGCCAGTTCACCGCACCGGGCTGGGTGTTGACACAGCGGACGTTCTTGGAGCCGTGTGTAGCGAAGTATTCGCCGGCTGCAAGGCCAGCTTTGTACTCGTCTGTACCGTAGTAGCCGTAGGCCTTAATCGTCCCATCCTCGAGCAGAGGTAGGCCGGAGTTGTACATGAAGACCTTCACACCAGCGTCGGTGGCAGCCTGGAGAGCTGGGGCCTGGGCAGCACCATCCCAGACGGGAACGGCAAGCGACGTGCACTCCTGGGCGACCGCCTGCTCAATCAGCTTGACCATGTCCGGGCCGATGTTGTCGTAGTTGGGCAGCGGAATCCAGGTGTACTTGCTGCCTGCCTCTTCGACCCGCGCGCCAGCGAGATCCGCACCGTTCTTCACAACAGCGAAGAAAGCGTCTGCGCCACCGATGGCGCAGACGTGCCGAGCACCAGCGCCGGGGGCTTCGGCGGCTTGGGCAACCGGTTCGGCTTTGACTTGCGGTTCGGCAGCTGGCGCTGCAGCGCCGCAGCCCGCTAAAAGCCCTACCAGCAACACAGTCAACAATATCCATGCTACTTTCTTGAATGACATTTGGTTTCTCCTTTGGTTGTTACTTGCTAAAAAATTGAGTGTCTATCTTCCATTAGGGTTATACTTTTGCTCTCTGCTATCCGCATTACCTCCTTTTTTTTGCGCCCACATTCTTATGACTTCCACCCCCTCCGCGGTGATTAGCGCCTTGCTCCAAACGGGGCGCTTGCCTAGAACAAGGACGATGGCAGCTTCGGCATATTGTTCAGAGGGAATGTTCGCCCAATCGGATGAGAGGATATTAGTGGTTCCATGCTCCAACCGCCACGGCATGTTGGCTGGTAATCCCTGTGCCTCAATGAAGGCAGCTCGCATCTCGGTTTGCGCATCACATTGAAACTCAACATGATGCGCCCATTCGTGGACCAAAGCGCCTTTGAGGATTGATCCTCGCTCTGGAACCCGCACGGTTATGGTAGCGGTTCGCGGATCATACATCGCTCTATCGGTCATAGCGTAATCGGCTTTGATGCGGACATCGCCAAAACAATCACTTTTGGCGGCAAAAACAAGCATAAATTGCTCCCACGTCTCATGAATCAGAGCTGCAAAATCTGGCTCCACAGAAGGGTCAATGAGTAGTTGTGGCGTGGTTTGATGCTCGTAATAGATTCCGAAAGACCAAATGGCCAAGGGCAGCAATAAAGATGATAACAACAGGTACAAACGCCGAGTTCTTGCTTGCTGGCGATAGCCTTTGGGGTTTTCAATTCCGGCATTCATATCGATTGACAGGATAACAAGGTGACAGGGTAAAGGGATGACGAATCGTGTCATCTTGTCATCCCTTCACTCTGTCACATCACGGCTTTTCGCGGATCATCACTCGATTCAGTAACTCGACCGACTTGCGCACACCCTCGACGGGTGACATACTGAGGTCTTCGTGTTCAATGCTCAGCACATCGTCGTAGCCAACCTGCGCCAACAGGATGATAAACTCCCGCCACCAGCTATTGCTGTGACCATAGCCCAGTGTGACATAGTTCCAGGCTCGTTCGACGACCTGCTCATTGGTCTTGGTTTCCAGCAGTCCATTGGGGTTGCTGTTGTCACGGTCGATGCGTGTATCCTTGGCATGGACATAGAAGATGGCTTCCCGCAGACGGCGAATCGCAGTAAGGGGCTCGCCCCCCATCCACATCATGTGGCTGGGATCAAAGTTGGCGCCCACTGCCTCACCCACCGCAGCGCGCAGCTTGAGGATCGTCTCGGTATTATAGACAAGCTGCTGGCCATGTAATTCAACGGCAATACGGTCAATGCCTAGGTTGCTGGCATATTGAACCAGTGCCCGCCAATAGGGAATGGCCACTTCCTCCCACTGCCAGTGGAGAATCTTGGTCACTTCCGGCGGCCAGGCTACCGTGATCCAGTTGGGGTGATTGTCGCCCGGCGCTGCTGGTAGCCCGGACATCATGACAATACGATGGATACCCAAGAGATTGGCCAGTTGGAAGGTTTTGCGCACCACGGCGTCATGCGCTTTGCCCGCATCGCCGGGGGCAAGCTGGTTGCCGGAGCAGTTGAGGGCGCTGATTTCCAGGCCGTGATCCCGTACTTTGGCCATAAAATTTTGGCGCGCCGCCTCACTGGCCAAGAGTTCGTCCAGCTTGAGATGAGGCGCCTGTGACCAGTTGCCGCAGCCAAACTCCACCATTTCAATGCCGACTTCCGCGGCGGTGGCCAGCATCCCCTCCAGTGACAAGTGCCCCAAGCTGTCGGTTACCATGCCAATCTTCATAGAACCTCCCTCGATGCAGAAGAAATCTTGGTGTTAGGACATTCCGAAGCAATAAGAGTACAATCAGCGCAAAAACATGCAACACACCTTGCATAATTAGCGCGAGGGGGGGAGAACAGACTCGCGCACGACTAGCTCACAATCAAGTAGTTCGTTCTGTACTTCCGCTTTGTCGATGAGCGCCAGCATCATCTTCATGGCCGATTTACCCATCTTTTGCAACGGTTGACTCACGGTTGTCAGTGGGGGATTAACATAGCTAGCGGCGCGGATGTCATCAAAACCAACGATGCTCAGCATTTGGGGGACAGCAATACCTTGGTGGTAACAGCTATTGAGCACGCCAATCGCAATCTGATCGTTATAGCAGAAGATCGCTGTCACTCCGGCAGCTAGGCAGTGTTCCAAGCCAATTCGCCCGCGCACAATATCATCGTTCAATTTGGGATTAATGATCCACGCCGGATCAACAGGGATCTGTGCTTGTTCCAACGTTTGTCGATAGCCGGCTAACCGTTTCTGATTGGTTAACCAGCGGTCGGTGGCGCCGATATAGCCAATCCGACGATGACCCATTTGGAGCAGATGCGCTACGGCAAGGCTGGCGCCGCCGACATTGTCCACATTGATCGCCGGATGCTCTTCATTCACCTCTTCGCTATCCAACAAAACTAATGGAATCTGCAGACGCTCCAGGGCCAGGCGATATTGGTTGCCCGTGCGCGGCGCCACCACAATCACCCCATCGACGCGCCGCCGCTGAAAGGTGTCGATGACACTCAGTTCACGCTCGGGGTCGTTGCGCGAAGTGCTAATAAAGATGCTATAGCCCCGATCCTGCGCAACACCCTCGGCGCCCTCGACAAAGTCCATGACTACTGGGTCCGCGATGGAAGTGACCAACATCCCAATCGTAAAGGTGCGTTGGGCGTTGAGACTTTGGGCTATGGAGTTGGGTACATAGCCCATTTCGTTGGCCAATTGCAAAATTCGCTCAGTAGTGTCGGGGGGTATGCGCGCGTCACCACGAAGGGCACGGGAAACGGTGGTGTGTGAAACACCAGCCGATCGGGCAATATCTTTAATCGTAATCACAAGTTGGAAAATAAGTGTTGTATGAGTTATGCACACGTGTGCATAACTTGTTGGCTATCCTAATGCAAAAGATTTCTGTTGTCAAATTTGTTTGTCTGAAAAATGCGTAATTTAGTTACCAGCCTAGCTCAGTGGCGAGAAAGGCGCGGTTGCGTTTGGCGCTCCGCAGGGGATCAACGCCCATCCCGGGTAGAATATCCTGCTCCACCGTACCCCAGCCCTGGTAGTTAATCTCTTCCAGGATGTGGCGGATGCCCTGCCAATCAATGGTGCCTTTGCCCAATTCGGGGAAGACGCCGGCCTTGACACCCTCGAAATAATCTCCTTCACGCGCAAGAAGCTGATCACGCACCTGATTGTCACATTCTTTAATGTGCATATACCAAGTGCGGTCCCGCCACTTGTTTAGCACCGCCACGGGGTCGCCGCCGCCATAGGCAATATGCGCCATATCAAAGCAGAGGCCAACCAAAGCTGGGTTGGTGCGTTCAAGCAGTGCGTCGATCTCAAAGGTTGTCTCCAAATAGCCGCCCACGTGGGGATGGGCCGCACATTTCATGCCATATTCTGCATGAACGATTTGGGCAAAGGCATCCACATTGGCCGCTGCTTGCGCCCAGCCGGCGCTGTCCAGACTATCCTGGGGACGAATGCGCCCAGCGCGCTGGGCGCGATGAGGAACAACAAAGAGCGCATCCGAAAGCACAATGTGTTGACAGCCCATGGCGGAAAGCACTTGCACCGTTTCTAGCGCTTCGCGGTAGACGACTTCATCTTTTTGCCCTTCGACAAAGTTAAAGATGGTAAAGGCTGAAATGAGTGTCAGTCCCCGGCTTTCCAGTTCATCACGTAATTTGGGGATATCAAAGGGTAGATAACCGTAGGGGCCAAGTTCCGTGCCGGTATAGCCGGCCGCTTTGATCTGGTCCAACACGACATTGTAGGGCGGTACATTAGGGGTGTCTTTCATGAGGACGCCCCACGAGACTGGCGCGGTGGCGATTTGGATGTTCATTATTCCAAGCCACCTCTTGTTTCCACAAAGGCCATCACCTCATCCAGCGTCGGCATAAAGTTTGCGCAGCCGTGGGCCATGACCACAATCGCTCCACAGGCGTTGCCCAGCCGCGCCGCCTTGCGCAGATCCCAGCCATTGACATAGCCATAGATAAAGCCGGCGCCAAAAGCATCCCCTGCCCCCAGGATATTGTAGACATCCACTGGATAGCCGGGCGCTTCGACCGGTTCTTCTTGATCGGCCAAATGGATACGAGAGCCGAGCGCGCCCACCTTTTCAATCACTGCTTTGGGCCCCAGGGTGAGCAACGTGCGAATGGCGGCATAGGTGTCGCCCTGCACCTTGGTGTCAGAGATCTGCGAATGGGTCAGCGACATCTGGCTGGCGTCCTTGAGCATAGCCGCGTTGATCTCATCGTTGGTGCCGATGACGATGTCAACCGAACGCAACACCGACCGGCAGACCACGCCAAAAGCGCGCGGGTCATGCCACTGGTCAGGCCGAAAATCGACATCGAAGATGACATCGGTGCCCGACTGCTTGGCCAACTCGGCGCCAAACATGGTGGCGCTGCGGCTCGGCTCCTTGCAGAGGTTGGTGCCGGCAAATTGAAAGACCTTGCTGTCAGCCACCGGCGCGGCGAGCACATCGTCGATAGTCAATTCAATGTCGGCGCAGTTGTCGCGGTAGTAAACCAAAGGAAATTTGTTGGGCGGCTCAATCCCCAAGACCACCGCGCTGGTGCGGTGGCCAGGCTTGCGCGGGCTAAAGCGGGTGTCTACCCCCTCCTTGTTAAGGAAGTTCAGGATAAAGTCCCCCACCGGGTCAACCCCCAACCCAGTGACAAGCGCGGTCTTGAGACCCAGGCGACGGCCTCCCACACTAATGTTGGTGGGCGAGCCGCCCACATAGGCGGCAAAGCTCTGAATATCCACAAAAGGTGCGCCCACATCATTGCTATAGAGGTCAATGGAAGAACGGCCCATGTGGAGGGAATCGTAGGTGCGAGTAGATTGGTCAGTCATTGGTTGGTCTCCGTGTTGCGTCTATTCGTTTTCGGGCAATGGAATATTGACTAATAACTCTGTTGTTATAGCGGTGTCGTAGAGCGCCGGTTCTTCAGTGATGTAATTGCCACGTGTTTTAGGTATCATCCGTGATCTCTTGTGGCACTTCTGCCAGCCACTCATGATAGTTCATCGCAGCGCTGCTATCCTGTCGACCAGTTCACGCAATACGCAACACGCACCATGTCCTCCTAGTACAACGGCACTGCCGGATTTGTTCCTGTGTAAGTGTTCTTCACCCACGTCACCTTGGGGTCATCCTGGTTGGCCAGGCTTTGGGCGCTGCCGGCTAAGACATTGAGGTAATAGGAAGTGTAGCCGGGGACGCTAACGACCGGGTGATAGCCTTCGGGCACTAGCACTGCTTCGCCGTCATGCACCATGACCAGGGCATTGATGGGGTAGCCGGCCTGATGGAGAGGGGAGTTTTCATCGGTGTAAACCCGTTGATAGGCCAGACCATCGGGGTCGCTGTTTTTGCGGTCGCTCACCTGAGGCGTGGAAGTAATCTTATAGTAGTAGACCTCTTCCAAATCTGCTTCAATTAGATTTCCCTGTGCATCTTCAATATGGACATCATGTTTGTGGCCAGGGTAGCTGCTCCAGCCGCCGCTGGGCGTATAAACTTCCACCAAAACCAGCCGCTGCACCGGCGAACCGGGCGGCAGCAAGTCATTGATCTGGCGGCTGACATTATCCCCGCCGCGCACCGAGACCGACACATCCTCCGGCTTAATCAGCCACGGGTCATGATCTTCGTCAGTGGGCACCCAGGTGACGGCAAATTCACCGGCTGTTTCGGCGGTAACCGTAAAGTCGGTGTGGCGGGGGAGGTAGAGCGCATGGGCTGCGCCGGCAAAGACATGGGCGCGACCGCCAATCCCAGTCCATTCACCCCGATTAGAGGCAACCGCATAGCGGCCGCTGAGATTGACAAGCGCCAATTCATTTTCACCGCTGCTGAATGACCAACGTTGCCCCGCGGCTAATTGTCGGATTTGAAAGGAGATATAATCCCAGCCGGCCTCGGCGGGGGTTACAGATAAAATAAGGTCGGGATCGCTAGGATCTTGGGTCGGACGCACCAGGATATTTTCGGCGGTGTATTGCATCTGCTTTTGCATTCTATTTCCCCTTACACTAAGTGTCTGTCCGTAAATTGTCTGTGCCAGGTGGGCGTGTTTCACTTTTGGGGCACAGTTGAAACTGGCTGCTGGCTGCTAACAGCGAGAAGCCGGGAACCCCTTGGGTGCAGGGGCTGGAACGCTCTACCTCAGTCGCTGTTCCCAAGGGGAGCCAACTTCTCACTGAGCGCAGCGGATTTTACTCAGTTAGAAAAATTCGCCCCGAAACAGAAATACACCCTGCCCAGGTCCACAACTTGACAAAATAATGGACGTCACAACCAAATTTAGGCTAGTACATTGCGGCGTAAATACCACGGCAATAAGGCTAGCTACCACTGGAAAGCAGGCAAGATCACTGTGGCCTTATTTACACCGGGATTTACTAGGTTCTTATTTGATCGCTACTGATTCTCTTGATTTTCCTCGTGCGCCAAGTTGCGCACGGCATCAAATTCGCTGTAATCTTCGGTGATAAAGTCAATGATGCGCTCGGCCAAGGCCAGCGGTGCTTCGATCATGGGGCAGTGACCTACACCGCGCAGAACTTCCAGGTTGTTGGCGCCGGGGATAGCAACCAAGTTACGCGTCATGGCATCGCGCGCGACCAGATGATCTTGATCACCCCATAACAAAAGGGTGGGCAGGGTTAACTGCTGGGCATCCGCAAAGCGATTCCAGTGGCTGAGGCTCTCGGCTACGGCAGTAAAGGCCGCCGGCGCCATCTGTTGCGCATCGGCCACCAGTTGCTCAAAAAAAAGGGCGTCATGGGGATTGGCCGCGGCCAGAAAGGTGGGCATCAACGACGCCAGCGCCTGGCGCAGCAGCGCTGTATCCTCTTTCATTTGCTCCAACAGCATAATGCTCTCTAGCGGTGTGAAGATGCCTTCGATAGGCGCCGGATCGATAAGACTCAACGTGTTCACCCAATCGCGCTGCTGTAGGGTAAACTCGACGGCAATCGCCGCGCCGCTGGCATGGCCCACCAGGTCGAATTCATCCCAACTAATCGCTTCGACAAAAGCCCACAGATCGGCAGCCTGCTCTTCAATGCTGTAGCCGCTGGTCGCCTTTTCACTCTGGCCACAGCCACGTAGATCCAGCGCAATCGCATGGATCTCTGTCGGCAGCAAGGCCAGGAAAGGCTCCCACCAGCGGCTGCTGCCAAAGCTGCCATGCACCAATAACATGGGCAGCCCGTCCGCCTGTCCCTGTTCACGATAATAAAATTTAAGCCGCGACGTCTCAAGCAAAGGCATGTAACTTACTCATCTCCCGTCACCGACGCAAGGGTCATTTCTTAAGCTTTATGGGTCTATGCGTGTTAGTGGACGAAACAGAGCAGGGTGGCGAGTAGCGGGGGGCGAGTCGCGAACCTGCCACCCGCTACTCACCACTTTACTTGTCAAGTACACTTTGTCGCGCAGAGCCAGCTTTATTTGTTAACTATTGTCCACTAACCATTTAGCGCGCCATCCGCTTGTTCGCTTCGGCGTCATCCGGCAAAAAGAGCAAGAGCAACGCGGCGGCAGCAGCCACCGGTTGGGGCCCTGCCACCCGGCCCACCTCTTCCTCACCCAGGATTAGCCCGCCTTGGACCACAACTCCATCCGGGTCTACCCAGCCCAACGCGCCCCCTTCAAAGAGGCCATGACTATAGACCTGACCCGTAGCCTGGAAGCTTCCCAATTCGCGCTCGTCATGGGCCGTTTGTCGGAAGAGATGGCCGCTCTCATCAACACGCCCCACGGCCCTGCCCTCGCCCCACTGGAGCTTATAAATAATGGCATCTGCGCCAATATAGCCTAGCAGATCTTCCCCATAGGCCGTAAATTTAAAAATCTCTGTCCTATCGCTTTGCATTGTCTACTGTCCTACTGTCCACTGCCCACTGCCTACTGTCCCACATAAATCATTGGTCTATTTGCGCCGCTGTGTACTAGCTTTCGTATTGCGCCACCGGCATGATCGTCTCCGTGCGCCCCCAAGCCAGCACGGCCAACAGGAGCAACAGTGAGGCCAGTGTGCCAATGATGCTCAGTCCGACCGCATCCCCCAGGCTAAAGATAATGCCGGAAGTAAGGCTGCCGACGCCGCCAGCCAGCGCGGTTATAGTTTCGCTCGCGCCTTGAATACGACCGCGCTCATGCTGGCTCAGCGCATCGGATAAGAGGGAGGAGCCGGCAATAAAGGCGAAATTCCAGCCTAGCCCCACCAAAAACATCGCCGCTAAAATGGGAATAAAGGTTGGGGAGACCGCCGTCAGCAACGCCGACAGCGTCAAGGTCAGCGCGCCGAGCACCACAACCTTGATCCGCCCCACCCGGTCTACCAGCCAGCCGGTAAAGGGCGAGACCACATACATCCCTAAGCTATGCATGGAGATGACCCAGGAGATTGCGCCGGTGCTGAGATCGTGGTGGTTCATATGAACGGGCATAATGACCATCAAAAAGGTCATCACAAACTGGCTAACCAACAGGGCGGTCAGCGCCAGCCGAACTTGGGGATGGACCAACACCTGTAACAACGTGCGACCGGCGTTGTGGTGAGCTTCGTCAGCTTTGGAATGAGTAGCCACACCATAGGCGCTTTCAATCGCACGCCCTACCTGTAGCGGCTCCGGGCGTAGCCAACCAAAGACCACCACCATGGAGAGGAGCGAAAGCAAGGCGCTCAGCAAATAAGGGCCGGTAAAGAGGCTAAGGCCATAGCGTGTGACCAGCGCACTGGCCGGTTCTACCAAGAGCGGACCGCCCACCGCGGCAATGGTGCCGCCCGCGACCACAAAGCCAATCGCCTTGGCGCGCCGGTCGGGGAGTTCCGCTTCGGCCGCGATAAAGCGCGTCTGCTCACTGGCGCCGCGCGTCATGCCGGCCAGGCCAACCCCCAAGCAGAAGCCGACGAGTGATGCTTGGCCAATGGCCAGGAGCGCAATCACACCACCCAGCACGCCGAGTAGATACCCAAAAGTCAAACCGGCCCGGCGTCCCCAGCGGTCCATTAACCAACCAATCGGGTAGCCGGCCAGCGCGCGCCCAATCATGGAAATGGTGGACGGGATTCCTGCGGTGGCGTCACTGCCGCTTAATTGGACGCCAATAATGGACATGAGGGTAAAGGCGGCAATCTGCGCCGCCATAAAGAGTGTGTGGGCCGCAAAGAGGGTATAGGTTAAGCGCCGGCGTATGGCGGGCGTAAATAAGTCGGTCATAGCGACGATCTTTCTAGATAGTGTAGGCTGGATCGATACTCAGCATTTCATTCTATCATTCTCCCCAGATCGCGCCCAATTTGTTATACTCAGTAGACCGCAATGCGGAGGAAGCGTTCTCTAGCGCCGCCCGCTGCGAACTAGAGAGTCTTGCTTGCATTTTGCGGTCTATTGCTACCATGAGATTGCCTTACTGCCTTACTACCTTACTGTCTTACTATCCTTGCCGCTTGGTGCGTTCATGGATGCGCCCGCCCACCCGCACCCAGCGAATGGTTCCATGTTGATCACGAATAAACTCACCGCGGCCTTCTTTGCTCGGCCCGTCGGTAATGATAAAGCGATCCTCCTCAAAAAAGACGGACGGCGCCGGCGGTGGGGTCGGGCCGGCAGGTGAGTCTTTATCGGGAAAGCCACCCTTGGGTATGCTTTGCAACACCAAACCGCCATCCCCTGCCGTCACCTCGACATCGGTCAAGCGTGCGGTATAGTAGCCCAGATAGGGCTGGAGAGCCTCTGGCGTAAGGGTGCGGAGTGTCGGTGGCGTGGCCATTGCGCCTAGGAAAGATTGGAGCGCCCAGTTGCTCAGATCGCGCGTCAACTCACGACCTCGATTGGCATTGGTGAGGATGACCAGCGCAAAATCATGGTCAGGGGCGAGCACAAGTTGCGCGATCTGACCATTCGTGGCGCCACCGTGGCTAATGGTGCGCACCCAATCAGTTTTGCCCAGCATCCAACTGATGCCCATCACTTCGGCATAGTCTGCGGCTGTGCTCTGTTGACTCTGCATGGCGGCAATGCTGTCAGCCCCCAAAAGACGTGCGCCATCGGCGGCTGTGCCCCGATCCAAGTGCAAACGGGCATAGCGCAGCATATCGCGCACGGTCGCAATCACGCCGCCCGCGGCATGGGCGCTGCGCGCCAAGGGCCACGGTGTCGCAACTTCGATATCGTAATCGCTTTTGTGCTCACGACTCGTAAAGTCGGCCATGATATGGCCGGCGACAAAGCGCTGGGTCATAATGTCGCCGGTAAAGTAAAAGGACATGTTCATGCCTAGGGGGACGAAGAGCAGTTCTTGCATCACCTGCTCAAAGGGCTGGCCCGCCACCACTTCGATCACACGACCAGCCAGGCTAAACGCCGCATTATTATAGGACCAGACCGTACCCAATGGCGCCAACTGGGGCAACTGGACCATGTTGGCTACATAGCGCGCCAGTGCGTCATCACCCTTGCCCGTATCTGCAAAATAGTCGCCCAGCCAGCCACCGGTATGGGTAAAGAGGTGACGAACAGAGGCATTGGCCGCCGCCGCCTCATCTTGCAGCCGGAAGTCGGGCAGGTAGCGGCGCACGGGCGCATCCAGGTCGAGCCGCCCTTGCTCCACCAAGCGCATGGCCACCGTCGCCGTCATGGTCTTGGAGATGGAGCCGATCTGGAAGAGTGTGTTTTCATCCACCGGCAATGGATGGTTCCGGTTGGTGATGCCAAGGGTTGCTACATACTCGGTGCCTTGGTGGCGCACACCCACCGCTACGCCCGGCACGCCGGTCTGTGTCATCAATTCCTGCGTACGCTCTGTGAGCTTGGTCAAAGGGTTATTGAACATGGCGTCTCCTGCTTATGTGTCTAAATTCAGCTCTTTGAGCTGTCCTGTAATGCGATAAATTACCCGTTCGGCCAGATTGGTGGCCAGATCACCAAAACGTTCCAGTTCACGCGCAACGCGCAGGAGTTCATAGCACGCTTCCATCTCATCGGGCTGATCGTTCGCCGCCATCTGTTTCATCAACTTGCCAAAGGCGCGGGTATACAGATTATCAACCTCATCATCCTGCGTCGCCACCCGCCGCGCCAGCGTTACGCTGTCGCTCTGATAGGCCATCATGCTCTGGCGTAACATATTTGCCACCATCTCTCCCATCTGCTTAAACTCAAGCGGGCACTCGATCTCTTCGTGCTGTTGCAGACGGGGAATGACTTTAGCAATTCCCTTCGCCTGATCGCCCATGCGCTCCAGATCGACAATCATATTCATCACCGTAATTACGGCCCGCAGGTCGCGAGCGGCCGGCTGTTGGGTGACAATCACCGTAAAACATTTTTCCTCGGTGGCAAAGCGCATTTTGTTCACTTCTTCATCTGCCGCGTAGACCTGCTTGGCCATCGCTGCATCTAATGTATCCAGCGCGCGCAAAGCCAGATCTAACTCATCTTCCACCATCTTGCCCATTTGCAAAATGTCTTGGCGCAGTTCGGCCAACTGTTGCTCAAAGCGTTCCCGAATGGTCATTGTCGTCTCCTGGATCATTATGATCATTTATAGTGGGTAGTATCATTCGGCGGAACGCGCCTACCCACGCCGCCCCGTAATATAAGCCTCCGTTAATTCTTCGGCAGGAGTAGTAAAGAGCTTTTTGGTCTGATTGAACTCGACGAGTTTGCCGAGCCAGAAAAAGCCAGTGTAGTCCGACGCCCGCGCCGCCTGCTGCATATTGTGGGTGACGATGACAATCGTATAGGTCGTCGCCAGTTCGCGCATCAGATCTTCCACGCTGAGCGTTGCTACTGGGTCAAGCGCTGAGCAGGGTTCATCCATCAAGATGACTTCCGGCTTAACCGCGATGGTGCGCGCAATGCAGAGACGCTGTTGTTGGCCCGGATTCAACTCTAGGGCTGAGTCGCGCAGCCGATGTTTTACCTCGTCCCACAGTGCCGCACTGACCAGGCTGGCCTGGACCAGATTATCGAGTTCACGCTTGTTGGCAGTCATCCCCAGGACGCGCGGCCCAAAGGCGACGTTGTCGTAGACACTTTGCGGAAATGGGTTGGGGCGCTGAAAAACCATGCCGATTCGTTGGCGCAACTCCACCACATCGACATCAGGATCATAGATATTTTTGCCGTCTAAGAGTGCCTGGCCGGTTGCACGAGTCTTGGCAATGGTATCGTTCATGCGGTTGAGTGAGCGCAGAAAGGTGGACTTGCCACAGCCTGACGGGCCAATCAACGCTGTAATTTTGTGTTCTGGAATCGGCAAATTCAAGCCATTTAGGGCTTGGAAGTCGCCATAGTAAAAGCTGAAGTCTTTGACTTCCATTTTATTTTTCATAAATACTCTTCTAGCCAAAGCGCCCTGTAATATAATCTTCTGTGCGCTGCTCCTGGGGCTGGACAAAAAGCTTGTCAGCCGGCCCTTCTTCAATCAGCTTGCCATCGAGTAAGAAGGCGGCGCGGTCGGCGACGCGCGCTGCTTGCTGGACACTGTGGGGCACCATGACAATCGTGTAGTGCTGCTTCAACTCGTATAATGATTCTTCGACCGTTGCGGTTGATAATGGGTCTAGACCTGAGGTCGGGTTGTCCAGCAAGATCACTTCGGGCTCTAGGGCCAGACTCCGTGCCAAACAGAGGCGTTGCTTTTGGCCACCGGAAAGGGCAAAGGCCGAGCTGTGCAGCCGATCCTGCACCTCTTCCCACAGCGCGGCTTGCTGGAGCGAACGCACTACGCGTTGCTCCAACTCCGTCTGGTCACGGATACCGGCCATTTTGAGTCCATAGGTCAGGTTATCATAAATGGAGCCGGGCAGCGGGGTGGGAATCGCAAAGACCATACTAATGCGTCGGCGTAAGTTATAGACGTTGACATTACGACTAAAGATATCAGCGCCATGAAAGCGTACTTCGCCTTGATGGCGACCATCTTCGTCCAGATCAGAAAGGCGATTGAGCAGCCGCAACAGGGTGGACTTACCGCTGCGCGATGGCCCAAAGATAACAAAGACTTCATTGCGCGGGATCTCCAGCGCAATGTTGCTTAGCGCTTCGGTGCCGTCCCCATAGGTATAAAAGACATTTTGCAGTGAGAGTATGGCTGTCATTACCACTCCCGTCGCCGTCGCATGTTGGTGCGCACTAACGTCGCCACCAGGGTGAGTGAAAGCACAATGAGCAGTAATACCAGTGCCGTGCCATACTGAACAGAGAGCGGCATCCCCGGCACCTGCGTCGCGATAACATAAAGGTGATAGGGCAGTGCCATTGTCTGATCAAAGACAGAACGGGGCAACTCGGGCAAATAAAATGCCGCCACCGTAAAGAGAATCGGCGCGGTTTCGCCCGCCGCGCGCCCCAACCCGAGAATGACTCCAGTGATGATGCCAGGCAGAGCGTGAGGCAACACCTGATGGCGAATAGTTTGCCAACGGGTGGCGCCCAGGCTCAGGCTCACGGTGCGAAATTGTTGGGGAACGCTGTTAATGGCCTCTTCGGCTGTGCTGATGACGACCGGCAAGGTCAGGATGCCCAACGTCAGCGAACCGGCCAGGATCGAGGTGCCCAGGTTCAGGAAGAGCACAAAGGCGCCCAGTCCGAAGAGCCCGTAGACAATCGAAGGAATGCCGGCTAGGTTGACAATGGCCATCCGCACCCAGCGCGTCAGGCGATTGTCGCCTGCATACTCAGCCAGATAGATGGCGGCGGCAATCGCCAACGGAAACGCCACAATTGCTGTGCCAAAGGTTAAAAAGATCGTGCCCAACAGCGCCGGCATGATGCCACCTTCGCGCATCCCATTGCGCGGGGCGGTGGTAAGAAATTCCCAGGAGATGGTGCCTATGCCCTGGTAGATGACATAGCCGATGACCAACACAATGGGCACGACCACCACAAAGGCAACGAGCGATATGACCACCAGCGCCATGCGGTTGATTTGTTGACGACTCATACATAAAACTCCCCTACATTGTCCGCTTTACAGTTGTCCGCCCTACAGTTGTCCGCCCTACAGTTGCCCACGTTGGCGTCGGCGTCGGTTGGCGCCTACCAACCGATTGGCCAACGAATTGATCCCAAAGGTAATGAGAAAGAGCAAAATGCCAATGCCAAAGAGCACGCTGTAGTGCAGGCTACCATTGGCCACTTCGCCCATCTCTGCTGCAATTGTAGCCGTCATCGTGCGCACCGGCTGCAAGAAAATCGCGCCATTGAGTGCAGGAATATTGGCGGCATTGCCAGTGACCATCATCACCGCCATAGTTTCCCCGATTGCACGCCCAATGCCCAACATGATGGCGATGACCAAGCCGGAGCGTGCTGCCGGCAGGACCACACGCCAGATCGTCTGCCATTGGGTGGCGCCAATCGCCAGCGCACCATCACGATATTCCTTGGGTACAGCATAGAGGGCGTCCTCGGCGATGCTAATAATCGTGGGCAGCGACATGTAGGCCAGGATCAGGGAGCCGGTAAAGGCGGTCAAGCCTGTGGCTGCGCCACTCTGCTGAACGAGCGGTGCTAACGCCACCCAGCCCAGAAAGCCCAGTACAATCGAGGGAATACCCGCTAACATTTCAATCAACGGTTTTAAGATTTCCCGTTGCCATATTGGTGCAATTTCACCCAAATAGATGGCTGTGGTCAGCCCCAAGGGCACTGCAATAACGACCGCGCCGATGGTGACCAGAAAGGAGCCGACCAACAACGGCAGCAGTCCAAAGAGTCCCTCAATGGGATACCAACGGCGGGAAAAGAGCTGACGTAGCGGAATGTCGAGAAAAGCCGGCGCTCCTTCGCGTAGTAAAAAAAGGAAGATAAGGGCAATGATTACAATGGTTGAAACGCCTGCCACCTGGATGAGATTCTCGATTATCCATTCGCCCCAGTGTATGCCTGTCCCCTGCGTCGCTTGGCGGGCATCGGCGGGCAAGTTGGCGCCCTGTTCAGCAGTTGTCATGGATCGTTTACTCCTTGGGTAGGGGCACAAAGCCCAATTCCGCAACGATTGCCTGGCCTTCGGGACCCATGATCCAGTCCAAATAATCCAGGATCGCACCCGTGGGGTTGCCGGCCGTGTACATATATAGCCCACGCGCGATGGGGTAGCTGCCATCCGCCCCGGATGCTACGGAGGGCATCACATAGGGGGAATCGGCATCTTTGGCCACGGCAATCATCTTTTCATGTTCAGGGTCGACATAGCCAAAGCCATCGTAGCCAATGGCGTTCGGATTACGCCGCAGTTCGCTGGTGATACCCACTGAGGAAGGCATCAGGAGCGTCTGTGGCGCAAAGATATCCTTGTTATCCTTTTCACCCTTACGCACCACTTCTTCCAAAAAATAGACATGGGTGCCCGAGTTGGTCTCGCGTGAGAGCAGCACGATGGGGGCATCGTTGCCGCCCACCTCTTGCCAGTTGGTAATGCGTCCCGTGAAAATATCGGCTAGCTGAGGAATAGTCAGTTGGCTAACCGGATTGGCCGGGTTGACAATCACTGCCAATGCGTCAATGGCCACAGTAAACTCCACCGGCTCAATGCCATTAGCCTGGGCGGCGGCGATTTCGTCCTCTTTCATCTGGCGTGAGGCGTTGGCAATATCAACCGTGCCATTGATCAGCGCGGCAATGCCCGTACCGGAGCCACCACCGGTGACAGCAATCGCAATCTCGGGGTGGATTGTCCGATAGCGCTCCGCCCAGGCAAGCGCCAGATTGACAAGTGTATCCGAGCCTTTGTTTTGGATTGCGCGTTCACCACTGCTGCCTATATCTTCGCTGGCAACCGCACGTGAGGAACAGGCCACCAGCAACAGCAGCGCACACAAAAAAAAGGAGATTGTTAAGGGGATACGAATAGGTGCATTCATTCTACTTCCTTTGGGCATTACGTCAGCGTTTGTTTCACCGAGCAACAGGGCACTTCATCTTCATGTTATCTTCAGGTTATTTGGTCGTGTCACCCTTCACCATTGCCGTTACTTAAGCCATCATTATCAATAGTCCGCAATGGTCGCAGATGTTGGATTCGCTGACTCTGGACCACGCGATTTCGCGGCTGCAGACTACTGATTATTCATTGAGTTTGATTATACCCGTACTCAAGTAGGAGGCGAAAAACCGGGATGGCAGGAGACTGTAATGTGTTTGCCTGTTGTCTGCCCTAACCTAGCAAAGCTAGCCGCAAGTAAATCAACTACCACTGTGAAAATGGATGTTGCACCAGGGCAGCGTTCTGATAGCGCATGTCATCAGAAACTTCTTTGCCCACCCAAGGTGGTTTGGCAAAGGATTGTCCTGCTTGCTCTAGCTCAACTTCGGCTATCACTAAACCTTGGTTTTCACCAAAAAACTCATCCACCTCCCAAGTGGTCCCTTGATAGTTTAGCGTATAACGATGTTTCTCAATCAAAGGGCGTTGACAGAGTTGGTCAAGCAGTTCCTCGGCCTCGGCTATGGGAATCGAATATTCGTATTCAGCACGGCTGACTCCGGTTGTTGCACCCTTGATGGTCAAATAGGCGCTGGTCTTACCCGCGGGTGCTTGGGTCATTGTACGCACACGTACGACCCGTTCTTTCTCTGTGCTAAGATAGCCTTGGCGAATCGTTTTACACTCGCCCCTCCGCCAACCATCTCCCTCAACCAAAAACTTTCGTTCAGTTTCAGTGGCCATTGTAGCTACACTCCCTTCTCTTTACATGCTCGTTCACATCCTCACAGGATACCAGAAGTTACCCAGATTGCGTAACTGTGAAACGCAGTGCTGCCTTTTTGCGGCGGGCCCAAATTTATGCCTCGTTCGAAATACATCTTTACTGTAAGGGTAGTTGGACATTTCCCTATGGAAAGGAGTACAATTTATAGGAATTAATATTTAATTTTTTTTAATGGTGGGACAGACCCTTTGTTTCTAACGTAGAATCCACCTTTACGTCATTTATACTAACGAACGCCAAAAAGTAATATTCCTTAGGCTTTTTCCAAGAAATAAGTATCCCATGCTACACAAATCTGCATGACTGGTTCACGCTGGGTGCCCCGTGGGCGCGCAACACGTGCAAACGGATATTTATTTGCTTGAAATGACCTTATCCCTAGGGGCAGCTATTTTTTGTGCTACCCGTCAGTACATTAGAAAGGGCGCAATGCTGTGAACAAGCAAATTGAACAGACTCGTGAAGAGCGACGCGTGGAGGCAACACGTCAACTCAATGCCACGTTGGCCGATCTGGTTGATGTGGCGCGCCATGATCTAGTACGGCGACAACTGTTGGCGATTATTACCCAAGCGACGGGCTACAGTTACGGGTTACAGTCGGAGATGGAACTTGAAGGGCAGCATATGCGTGTGACGGCCGCCTATTTTCCTTCTCTACTTTTCCAGAGTGTCGAAAAGATGCTAGGTTTTACAGTCGTTGGTTACCGCTTTAAAAATGATCCTGCTGTTGCACTGCAAACGCCACCCACGGAGATCTTTGCTCGTATCAATGATTGGCGGCAAGAGATTGCCCGGCCCGTGGCTGCGGCCATTGAAACACTGATTGGGTTGCGGCAGATTGCCTCGATCCGCCTGCATACCAGCGAACATTATTTGGGAGCAGTCAACTTTTTTGCTACCAGTGATGCCACGGATCTGCCTTTGCTTGAATACCTGTGTAACAATCATCTGGTTTACGCGGTGCGCCTCATGCACGAGCAGTCGGCGCGCGCACAGTTACAGAGCCTACGTACGGAAGAACTAAAGCGCCAAATTCATGAACGCGAACAGGCGGAGGCCGCTCTGCGTGAGAGCGAGGCCTCGATTCGCAACCTCTATGCCATTGCTGCCGACCAGCGGATGAGCTTCGCCGAAAAGGTGCAAGCGCTGTTGGCCATGGGCTGCCAGCGTTTTGGCATGATGACAGGGATTCTAGCGCATATCGTGGATGAGCGCTATGCGGTTGCCGCTGTCCATGCACCCGATCTGGCCATTGCCCCAGGTGACCGTTTTGTACTGGGTGAAACCTACTGTCGCGAGGTGTTGGCCGCAGACGAGCCGATCGGCTTTGAACGCGCCAGCGCAACCTCTTGGGCCCAACATCCCTGCTATGTAAAATCCAAAATGGAAGCCTATCTAGGGACTGCAGTGCGCGTCCTCTCGGCAGAAGGCAACTACATCTACGGCACGCTCAGCTTCTCTAGCTTGCACCCGCGGACAATACCCTTCAAGGCGGCTGACCGGGAATTTCTGAGCCTGATGGCCCAATGGATTGGTGGTGAGATTGAGCGCCAACAGAAGACAGAACAGCTTCAAGCCTATGCGGCTAAGATCGAGCTGACCAATCAAGCGTTAGCGGTCGCGCGTGATCAGGCGCTAGAGGCCTCCCGCCTCAAAAGTGAATTTCTGGCCACCATGAGCCACGAGATCCGCACGCCCATGAATGGTGTGATTGGCATGACAGAATTGCTGTTGGATACGAGCCTCAGCGAACAACAGCGCGACTACGCTCAAATCGTGCTCAAAGAGGCTGACCATCTGTTGACCATCATCAACGATATTTTGGATTTTTCCAAAATTGAAGCAGGGCGGCTGCTCTTGGAAGATGGCGTCTTTTCCTTGGTGGCTGTGGTTGAAAGCGCCGCCGAATTGCTGGCTAGTCAGGCTGCCGCCAAAGGGTTGGCCTTAATGACCTATGTGGCGCCGACCGTGCCGCCACTGGTGCGGGGTGACGCTGGTCGGCTACGTCAGGTGCTACTCAATTTGATTGGCAATGCGCTCAAGTTTACCGAGCAGGGGGAAGTCACAGTCTGCCTGGTGCTGCAACAGGCAGACGCAGCGCGGGTGCAATTCCGCTGTGAAGTGGTGGACACAGGCTGTGGGATCGCGACCGCCGATCAGGCGCGCCTCTTTCAGCCCTTTACGCAATTGGATGGCGGTGTTACGCGTCGCCACGGTGGCACTGGCTTGGGATTGGCAATTGCCAGTCGGCTGATCAAATTAATGGATGGCCAAATTGGCGTTGAAAGTGTTGAGGGTGAAGGGGCGACCTTTTGGTTTGAATTTTGCCTGCGTCCTGTTGTGTCGCAAGCCCTGGCTACGCAGACAGAGCCAGTAGCATTACAAGGTTTGCGTGTGCTAGTGGTAGACGATAACGCCACCCACCGCAGGATCCTACAAAATTATTTTACTGCCTGGGGCGCTCGCGTGGATCTGGCGACACGGGGCACAGAAGCGATTATGCATCTGCTGCGGGCGGCCACAGTAGATCAGCCCTATCATCTTGCCGTCGTCGATCAAGTGCTGCCTGGAATGGATGGGCTGGCGCTGGGGCGAGCCGTACGCGATGAGCCGGCATTGGCTACAACACAACTGATCATGTTGACCGCCTTTGCCGAAAAGAGCCAGGGACAAGCTGCCCTGGAGGGGGGCTATGCGGCTTACCTCAGCAAGCCGATTCGCCAGGAGCGTTTGCAGGAATCGATCGCTCGTCTGCTGACGAATCAGGCGACTGCGGACGGAGTTTTATCTCCGCCCAGTGAACGCTTGCCGGCGCGCACAGAGCCTGCCACGCCAGCAGATGTGCGCCAGCCAACCGCCCCCTTGATCTTGGTGGTGGAGGACCATGCGGCCAATCAGCGCGTGGCCCTGGAACAACTTGCCCAGTTAGGGTATGCAACGGAACTTGCCGCCAACGGCGCAGACGCGCTGACACGGCTGGCCCAACCCACCCATACCTATCGCCTCATTCTCATGGACTGTCAGATGCCGGGAATGGATGGTTTTGACGCCACGCGCCAGATCCGCGCCCGTGAACAGCGCGAGGGCGGCCATATTCCAATCATTGCAATGACTGCCCAAGCCTTGCCTGATGACCAGGAGCGTTGTTTGGCTGCCGGAATGGATGATTACCTGCGTAAACCCATTCGCTTGGCGGAACTTAGCCGGACGCTGCTGCGCTGGCTGACGCCTGCCACTGATCACACCGCTCAGGAACTGGTCAGGAATTAATGATCAACTTTTGATATACCACAATTGTTGTTGTGGCGTACTCAAATATTCAATGCCCGTCTCCGTCACCAACACATCCTCTTCCAGGCTCATCATGCCCCGCCCTTCGACAACTACGTGGAGTTCCAGCGTAAAGATGTTGCCGACTTCAATGGGCAGTTCGCAGATGCCTTTGTACTTCTCCCAGCGCGGCCCCAACACGGTGGCGCCATCGTGGGCGACGCGGCCCATCATGTGGCCAAAGGCGTGCATGAATTCTGGGTAACCGTGGTCAACGATAAAATCACGCGCCACCTCATCGACCTGCCAGCCGGCCATGCCCGGTTGGAGGACACTGCCGCCGGCCTGGATCGCGCCGGCCACTACGGCAAAGGCGCGCTGCACCGCTGGTGGCGCTTCTGTTTCGCCATCATCCAGCACATACCACATGCGTTGCAGATCCGAGGAGTAATCGGCCTCGCGCACACCCAAATCCATGTGGAGCAGATGTCCCTTTTGTAGTACGACATCCCCCGGCGCGGCGTGGCCCACGGCTGAATCCGGCCCACAGGTGACAATCGGGTTAAAGGGCTTGGGCCAGGCATAATCCAACCCCAACTCACCAATCCGCTGCTGGACAAAGGCCGCGATCTCCCGTTGGGTCATGCCCGGTTTGGCGTAGGCGCCGACCTCGGCGAAGAGCGTTTCGGTGGTGGCAACGGCCTGGCGAATGCGGGCAATTTCGGTGGGACTTTTGCGCCCGCGCAGGGCAAAGTTCACCTTTTCTGCTGAGATCAGCCGCTCCTGGAAGGGTGTGCCGGCCAGGTGGTTGAGCAGGTTACGGTACATGCCATAGCTCAGCCCGTCGGCGGCCACGTCGCTTTCAGAATAGTTGATGGCAATGATGCGCGGTTGCAGCCGGTCCAATTCGGCCAGCAGCGACTCACGAATGCCCTGGTGGTAGCCGATGACCTTGGTGTAGACGCCCAGCGCATGGAGGTTGGCGCTATCAAAGTGGCCCACAATGGCAACGCGTTCGCCCGTTTGGGTGATGAAAAAGGCCGATGGCCAGGTGAGATCACTACCAAAGATGAGTTCCAGCGCCGGATCGGGCTGCATAGAAGTCTCGCGCACAAAGGTGAGCCAGAGGTCCACATCCTGCTCTTGCAAGATGGCAATGGCCTGGGCTAATTTCTCGTCGATGAGTTGTCGATTTTCGATCATGATTTCCCTCCTTTTCGGCCAACGACAGTGAACATGCGATGGTCAAAGCAGAGTTGGCCGTCATCGTTGTAGAAGATGTGAATACTGCTCAGTCCTTCAGCCAGGTCACGGGTGATCTGCCGACGCACCTCGGCGGCCTGATGGGGCGGGGTCTGGGCATTGTGCAGCCACTGTTCCACGACTTGGGTTTTGGCCTCGCTCTGCACCTGCTCGATTTCGAGGCCGGCGGCGGTGTAGAGAGCAACTAATTGGGTTAGGGAGAGCGCGGTGACGTGCGAGGGATCGCGCAGCCGTTCCCACTGGTTGTAATAGGCGGCGCGTTCAGGCTGCTCACTGGCCAGCAGATCTTCAATGACCACCTTGCCGCCAGGGCGACAGCAGCGCACCATCTCGCGGAAAACTTGCTCCGGCGCAGCAAAGTGATGGACCGCCAGACGGCAGACCACAATGTCAAAAGCGCCGTCGGCAAAGGGCAGTTGATTGGCGTCAGCCGCTTCAAAGCGGACATTGGCCAGGCTGCGCGCCTGCCGGTTACTTTCAGCAATGGCCAACGGCGCCGCGGTCAGGTCGATACCGACGACCTCTTTGGCCACGGTCGCAAACGCAAGCGCCACATAGCCGGGACCGGTGGCAATCTCTAGTACGCGATCCTGGGCGGTCGGTTGCGCGGCTTGCACCAGGCGCATGGCCCACGCCGGATCGTTGATGTTAGGGTTGGCGGCGTAAGCTTGCGCCTGTTTGGTGAATTCTTGTTGGATTAGCTGGTTTTGGTCTTGGATGGAGGGTGGCATTAGCTCTCCTCTTGGCTGAATGGGTTGGTGTGATGTAAGCCTAAGGCTGTGGCAAGGCAACAAAGTCAGGGTCAAGCGTCCAAATTTGTGCATCTGTGGGTACTTGCAGGGCGATAATCAAATCCCCTAAAGGCCAACATGCGCCTTGCCCCAATGCTGCCCGTGGATCGTGTATAATCGCCGCGAGCAACTGCCTTACCCGCTCTTGCCCTTTAATGGCATTCGGATGGGAGGCCAGATAGTCAGCGATAGCATTCAGTTTGGGTTGTTGCCCGTGTAAAAACTCAGGGAGGTGACAAGTGGCCTGCTCTTTGCGGCAGGTTGACGCAACTACATAGCTATTGTCGTTTTGACGAATCACGCCCACTTTTACAAGATCACAAGTGATTGGGTCAGTCAAAGGGATTACATTATGCCAGAATTGCTCTCTCAAACCCCGTTCGATTTGCTCTGCTAATATATCGTGCGCAAATGCCCAATCCTGGTAACTTTGGCGATATAAGCGACCGATGATCTTAGTGCATCGCACAGCAGAGCGTGGGCGGAAAGAGCGCGGACCATCAAGCAAATGCGCTATGGTTGCGCCCCACCCCTCATGTTTATGCATGGTCTGATGGATGTGAACATAATCATCGACTATCGTGCGTTGGAATTCCATCCACACATAAAAGGTTGTGACCGCTTCTATATCTGGCGAACTTAACACAGTCTCCATTTTTTCAAGCAGCCTTGATTCAGTCAACACGCGCTCTATTTGTACTGACGTGTCAAGAAAGATCGTCTGTTTTCTTTCAGACATAAGCGTTACAGTTCATCAATATAGGATTGGGCTAGTTCGCGGTCAAAGGTAAGACGGGGAGATAAATGGTTATCACGTAATTTCTGGTATGCCACACGCACCATGTTATCATCAGGGTCTGCAACACGTAGCACGTCTAAAGCATAACGTAGGGCAGTAACTTGTTCTATAGAAAGCCGTTCAGCGCTCAACTGCTGAACGGATAGTGCCAGGGATGTACAGAACCGACGCGCACCAATAGGGCTTTTGTCCCAAAGCGTCTTGATATTATCCTGCCAGACAGCAACGAACCTCTGACGTATAGCGGGATCATTCCATTTCTCCTCAACCCGCTCTAGCCAATGGAATAATATAGCGCGCTGCAATTGGAATAATTGCTGCCGATCACGCTGAGTTTCCTCAAATGCATTTGACTCGAGTAAAACAGCGACTGGTTTATGCGTCCCTTCGGCAGTCAAGATGACAGGTCGATGGGTCGCCTGTGCCTGTTCGACCAACTTACGCAGTTGCGTTTCCGCTTCATTGAGTGTGATTGTATAGGTTGACATGTACTCACCTATCATGGATCAAAGAATGTCTAAAGGAGAGGGCAATCCTATCCAAGTGACATTATAGCATACTCTTTTCCATAAGATTATTTGGGTTGCGCGACTTGATTATAATGTATTCTCCATTAATTATTAGCACCTACCAGCCACGCAATCCACCGCCCATGACTTTCACAATAGGCCAGCAATTCTCTAGTCACCGTACCATGGCGATAGGCGAACAGTTCCAGGTGTGGATACACTTGACCACCATACCATTCCAACGCAATGCGATACAAAGGCTGTCGTCTGGAATGCTCAAGCAATAGCTGTTCCACCGCCTCACCCACTGCACGCGGACACTGGTTGAGCGTATAGCTGTGATAAAGGCAAATTGCGCGGCTGCCGGCTAAGCTGCTCAGCACGTTGGGCAATTGCGCCACCATATCGCCAGCGATGATTGGCGGCGGATTGTGACGGGCAACGGTCAATGCCTGTTGGAACAAGTGCGCCCGATCCCGATGTTCCGGCCAAATCAGCGCACGCACCCAGCGAATCGCTTCTTCATCATCAATGTCGATGGGCATCAATTCAATGCCAACCCGGCTGGCGACTATGGGAAAATGGTTAAGTAGAGGTGGTGTGTGTTCTCCGCGGACTTCACAAGTGAGCTGCACAGGCGAGCCCGCACCGACTTGGCCGCTTCCCTGATAATCGTAGGCGTATCGATCCCAGTACAAATTCAGGCCGGCGCTTGCGCCAACCTCGATCAGATCGAACGGCCTATGGTTAAGCTTCTGCGCCAGATAGGTAAAGGCCGGCAAGAGACCGGTGCAGCGCTGCACCTCGTTAGTCTGGACCGTGTGGGTCAATATGATCTGCTCAATGGTTTCAGCATACTCTAGAGAGAAGGCGCGAAAATGGGGGTATGCGTCTTCGACTGGGCGTGGCGCTGTAGTAAGGCTGGGATAAAAATCAGCCAGCGGATGGGTGACACCACTCAACAAGAGAAAGTGAACGGCCCCGAAGAGCAAATTCGCTGTCGTCGTATGGCTGTCGGCGTTCACCACCAGCCGGATCACATCAGGATCAGTAGCGATTTGGGCGGATACATGGGCATAGAGCGGTGACGCGTTGGCGCGATCAGCCACGCCATAGATATGCTCAGCGCGCCAGGCAAAACGGCGTGCATGGGCTGCGATTGGATCTTGCTGCATCTACGACTCCTGCAATAAAAAAGGAATGCGTTTAATGGCTTGGTCTCTCACAATCCCTCGATATCAGCATCTTTCGCACAATGATCAATTTACTCCCTACATCCTACTCCCGTCTCCCTACTCCCGTCTCCCTACTCCCGTCTCCCTTCCCACCGATCGCGATAGACAGCCACAAATTCATCAAAGAAGGGGCGTGTAGGGGAGGATAAGGTCTCAAGGTAGCCGGCCTCCAGGAACCAGGGTTGGTTGGAAAAATAGTCAAAGTGGGGCGCCGACTGTTTGGTGTAGGTGAGCATGAGGGTGCGACGCAATTTGTCGGCATGGTAACAGCCGCGGTGCAGCCCCATGGGGTTAAAAAGAACGGCATCCCCGGCCGCCAATTCGACACGTATGGCCCCCGGCATCGCATTAGAGCGGTTGTTGGCGCCGCCGTCGGCCTTGCGGATCGCGTATTCGGTTGGCGTATCCCAGCGCAAGTGCGACCCTGGCACCACTTCAATGTCGGCGCTGGGCACGAGTGCAATCTGCATCTGTACACTGTTGCCCGACTCAGCCGCTCGCTGCAAAACGCCCTGTTCCGCTTCGTCATTAGGTGTGGTAAACTGGGAGTCACGATGCCAGTTGCCATCGCGGCTAGTCAGTTGGGGGTTAAAAAAGTAGCTGGTACAGCGAAAAAGCGGGGGTTCACCAAAGATCGTCTGCATGGTGGAGAGGATAGCCGGGTCAGCCACCACATCCAGCAAGGTAGCCAGTTCGGCGGAATGCTGTGCAAAATAGCCGCTGTGATTTAAATGGCGCATCACGTTGGCATCGGGTCCACCGCCGGGTTTGCCCGTCTCTGGATTATTCACCCGCCACTGCTCTAGAATGCGGTCACAGATGGTGCGCACCGTTGCGGCCCGTTCAGGACGCAAAAGCTGACGAACAATGACATAACCCTCACTCACCCAGCGTTGCTGTAGCTCACTCATGGCGTGCTCCTTATGCAAAAGGTAGAAGCTGCTGTAATAGGCGTTGCGCCTTGGATTATAGCATCAGGCGGGGCGGGTGGCAATCTGTTTCAGTCTCACTGCTGGAGTGGATTTTACTGAGGAAAAACCAATGACCGAAATGCATTTCCTTACATTGGCAGGCAACGAGCTGACCGCTGTTCCCGCATCCATCAGGCAAGCTACCGCGCTCACAAGCCTCGATCTAGACCGCAATCGGCTGACTAGCTTGCCGGCATGGATCGGTGAGCTAGCACAACTGATGGACTTGAGTCTCTATCACAACCAATTGATTACACTGCCCGCATCGCTCTGGCAGTTGCGCGCATTGCGGCGTCTGAATTTGTCCGCCAATCGTCTGCGCGCGCTGCCGGCGGGCTTAGGCAATTTGACCCACCTACAGATGCTCGACCTGGGCCACAATGCGTTGACCGCGGTTCCTGCGGAAATCGGCAACCTACGCCACCTGACCTTTCTCTATTTGAGCAACAACCACTTACATGAGTTGCCGGCGTCATTTGCCAATCTAACGGAGTTGATCTATCTTAACCTGACCGACAACCACTTCGTGACACTACCGGCGACCATCGGTGCATTGACCCAATTGATTGAAGTCCGTCTCTATCGCAACCAGTTGACGGCGCTGCCGCCAACGCTGGGCGAGCTGACGAAGTTGAAAGAGCTACATCTCATGGAAAATAAGTTGACGACCCTGCCGACAACCATTGGCGATTTGCGGCAGCTCAGAAAGCTAATCTTACAGGACAATCAGCTGACTACACTGCCGGAGAGTATAGGCTCTCTCACCAATCTGACCGACCTCGATCTGCGCAACAACCGGGTGGCCAAACTGCCCGCGACGATTGGCAACTTACAGCAGTTGCGCTATCTGGACTTGCGCAATAATGGTCTGGTGGAACTTCCCGCAGCCATCGCTGCCCTTCCCCACCTGGAAAAGCTCGACCTACGGTGGAACAAGCTAGCCATCCAGCCCGCGCAGCTGCATCCATTGGTAGACCGCGGCTGCACAGTCTATGTTTGAGGAGCACAAAATCAGTCGTAAGGCTCATGTATTCTAATTCAATTCTTGCTATACTCAATAGGTTACTACATCTTTGGCTCATCTAATGATTTCACCCCTTCGCTCGATGAGCGTATATCTTTTCATTCAACAAAAGTGGAGATTATTCATGTTTTCTCAAGCAAGGAAAGCAACTGCTCAAGCTCATCCCCCTTATCGTAGAAAGCTTTGGTTACTTGCCAAAATACCGATTTTGCTTGGCAGTAGCTTCAGCAGCATTTTGTTGCTGCTCCTCGCCACCACCACACTCTGGGCTGCCCCAACGCAACAGATTGCCACCGTACGCACCAACAGCTTGCAGGGCGAATTGCCCTATCAGTACACCGCTCATTATTTGGGGCTGGAAGGCAACTTGCGCGACAGTCTCATTAATTTGACGCTGGCCTATGATCCGCAAAACAATCCCAACCTCAAGGGCTTTGTCAACTTTATGGTGTTAGATGAAGATGGTCTGCGGCGCTTTCTGGCCGGCGCTAATCCGAACGATCTGGCAGTGGCCGGCGGAAGCCCAGTGCAATTTGACCCTATCGGCAACAAGATGGGGGTTGCCTTTCGCGCCTCCGGTCATGGCCACTATACGGTCATTGTTTATAACAATTCACTGCTGCCGGTCCACTATACGCTGACTGTGGAAGGAGGGATGTTGATTGACAATGCCAATCAGACGCTCAATGCCGTGACCGCCGGTGGCGCGCCCACGGCCGATGAATTGGCCCAAAATGACGCGACTGCCACAGAGCAAGACGCCAACACAAGCAGCGAACGATTGCCTAATCCGCTGGGCAGCGCCGCCGGTCCGCGCCTGACCGGTTCGCTCGACACCAGCATTGGTCGCCACTACCTGGCGGTAGCGCCGGCCATCCGCGATGGCAGCATTCTCTTCAACTTTCATTATGACCCACTCGACCAGCCAACGCTCTTGGGCAACGTCAATTTCTGGATTCTGGATGAGGCGGGCCTCAATGCGATTGTACGCGGGGAGAAGCCAGGCGATGTCAACCTGGCCACAGGGTTCCCTGCCCCCTTTAGCCCTTTCCCCAATGACCTACAGGCCAGCTTTAACGCATCGGGCAAGAAGCCTTATACGGTGGTGATCTTTAACCAGACTGCGATTCCCGCCACCTACGAAATTGTCGCCGACGGCGGCATTCTCTCTGATCGCTTTGGCCAGACCAACGAAGCCAAAGCCGCTGCGCCACTGACCACAGACGCCAGTACAGCAGCGAGTCCGGTGGAAACCCCCGACAACAACAGCGCGACCGCGGACACAACCACTGAACTGGCCGCCGAACCCTTTGGTGTTGCCGAGTTGGCCGGCACTTTTCACCAGGCCTATCAACATCACTACTTGGCACTGGCGCCCACCTTACGCGATGGCGAGATTACGCTGACGATGGACTTTGATCCTAAGGATAGCCAGATATTGCGTGAAAATATCAACTTCATGGTGCTCACCGAAGAAGGGTTACAGGCTGTGATCAACGGTGCGCCCCCGGCTGCCCATGACATTGCAATGGGCGCCTTTGTCCCCTTTGGCCTCGACAAGGGCAAGTTGAGCGCCGCGTTCAATGCATCCGGGCGCGGTCATTACACGGTGATTGTCTTTAACAACTCCGCCATTCCGGCCCACTATCTGCTGCACGCGGATGGCGGGCTACTGGCAACAGAAGATGTCAACGTGACTTTGCCCTAAGAATTCAGCCTCTGGCTAGGTTCCGCGTACACCTGTCAAGTGTCCAACACCTGACAGGTGTACGCGCCACAAATATCAACAGAACCTAAACACTTCTTCCAAAGTCAGAAATCAAATTTAGCAAATTTTACCAAAGATAAAACAGCGTTTTCTCTCCAAAAAAGTAAACAAAAAGCGAGACAAAAGCCTTCAAAAATCATCTTATTCACGCGTATCTTCCTTAGATAAAGAAGGACAGCAGCTATGACACAGACTTTTGAAGCAGTAGCGCAAGCGATGGGCAGCCAGGTCTTGATCAGATTGCCCTTTGACCCTAACCAAGTCTGGGGCCAGAAGCAGAGCCATCACGTCCACGGCACGGTCAACACGGCGCGCATCCGCGCGCAACTAACACAGATCGACCACAACTACTATCTAGCCCTTGGCCCCGCCTGGCGGCGCGATACTGGCATTGGGGCCAATATGGCTGTAACAGTGAGTCTAGCGCCGGAAGGACCACAAATCGAGAACATGGCCCCAGACATTGGTGCTGCGCTGGTGGCAGAACCAAACGCGGTTGACTTCTTTAATGCACTGCCCACCTTTTACCGTAAAAACTATGTCAGGTGGATCGAAAGCGCCAAAATGCCAGAGACACGGGCCAAGCGCATTGCGGAAACCGTTGCACTGCTAAAAGCCGGCAAACGGGAAAAATAAATTATCACTCAGAGAGAAGGAATTTTTATGCCTCACCCACTTGTCATGCAACTCCGTTTTGCGCGCAGTGAATGGCTGCGCGCCTTAGAGGGCGTCAGTGAAGCTGATGCGCAACGCCGTTTTGAGCCAATGAACAGTATTGGCTGGATTGTTGGCCATCTCACTTGGCAAGAACAGCGCTACTGGCTCACCTTTATGCAAGGCGAAACGCTCTTTCCTGAACTCAACGAACTGGTCGGCAATGGACGCCCGGCCACTACGCCCGCGCTGGCCAAAATGATGGACGCTTGGCGCACGGTCACAGCTGCCAGTGATCCATGGCTGGACACGGTTACATCCGCCAAACTAGAGGAGCCCTTGACACGGGGCCGCTGGGAGACCAATGTTGGCTCGTTACTGTTGCGCGTCATCTACCATTATTGGTATCATATTGGTGAGATTATGGCCATTCGCCAGCAACTGGGGCAGACGAGCTTACCTGATTTTGTTGGCGATATTGATAGCGAAGCACCCTATCGCTCCGAAGCAGCGGCATGAATCAATCTTTGCAACCTACAACGAAAGGATCCTCTGTTGCCACACTTGTTTGATCCCTTTACCCTATGTGGCGTCACCCTCCGCAACCGGATTGGTGTGTCGCCCATGTGCCAATATAGCGCCGAAAATGGCTTTGCGAATGACTGGCATCTTGTGCATTTAGGCACACGCGCCAGCGGTGGCGCCGGGCTAGTCATCGCCGAAGCCACCGCCGTGGAAGCGCGGGGCCGCATCAGTCCTCAGGATTTGGGCCTTTGGTCCGATGATCAGGTTGAGATGCTGGCACGCATTACCCGTTTTATCAAGAGCCAGGGCGCTGTCCCTGCGATTCAGCTTGCCCATGCTGGCCGCAAAGCCTCGACCGCGCGGCCGTGGGAAGGCGGCGCACCAGTTGCGCCGGCGCAGGGCGGTTGGCAGCCGGTCGGCGCCAGCCCCATACCCTTTGCTGAAAATTACCCTACCCCCACCGAACTCAGTGTTGCTGAGATTGATCTGATTATCCACGCCTTTCGTGCTGCTGCCATCCGCGCCAACGACGCCGGCTTTGAGTGGCTGGAGATTCCTCGGCTCATGGCTATCTGCTCCACAGCTTCCTGTCACCGCTTGCCAATCAACGTAGTGACATATACGGCGGCAGCTTTGCCAACCGGACGCGGCTGCTCCTTGCCGTGACACAGGCCATGCGGGCAGTCTGGCCGGCAACAAAGCCGTTAACCGTCCGCATCTCCTGCACCGATTGGGTGGATGGCGGCTGGTCGCTTGATGAGTCGGTCGAGTTGGCGACGCTGCTCAAGGATGAAGGCGTGGATCTCATCGATTGCAGTTCGGGCGGCGCGGTTCCCTATGCCAAAGTGCCCGTTGGCGCAGGCTATCAAACTCCTTTCGCCGAACGGATCCGCCGCGAAGCCGGGGTTGCCACCGCGGCGGTCGGCATGATCACAGCGCCTATGCAAGCGGATGAGATTGTGCGCAATGGGCGCGCCGATGTGGTATTATTAGCACGTGAACTGCTGCGCGACCCCCAGTGGCCGCTCCACGCCGCCCGCGCTTTACAAGTACGCAAAGGCGTGCCGGCGCCGCCGCAGTACGCACGCGCATTTTAACCTTGTTCTAGGGGGTACGCGGCCGCTTAGAAGACGGGCTTTTAACAAAAGCCCGTCTTCTAGCGTGTTTATTGTCACACACGAGAGGTTTCTATGCAGAGTATAGCTGACGCGACGGGCAGCTATCGTACACCAGCGCAGCGCGTTTTCCTGGGTGCGCGCTTGCTCCCGTCTCTTTTCTACTACACACAGTTTCTGGCTTATGTCTTCCGCTTCAGCGCCCTGGCGCAAAAGGGACGCTACAGCGACGAGGAGTGGTGGCGAAGCAGCCTGTTGGCCTTCCAGGCCCTAGAGCGCGTGGGGGTTGAGATTGAGATCAGCGGCTGTACGATGTTGGAACAGGTGACCGGCCCTTGCGTCATCATTGCCAATCACATGAGCACGCTGGAGACTATTTGCCTGCCGGCGGTGCTCCAACCCTACAAAGATTGCACCTTCATTGTCAAGCGCGGCATTGTCGAATATCCCGTCTTTAAGCACATCATGCGCACGCGCGATCCCATTGTGGTGGACCGGGTGAACCCGCGCGACGATCTGCAGGTGGTGCTGGAAGATGGTTGCAAGGCGCTAGCCCGTGGCCGCTCCGTGGTTGTCTTTCCCCAAACCACCCGCGCCGCCACCTTCGACCCAGAGCAATTCAACACCATTGGCATTAAACTGGCCAGGCGCGCCCATGTGCCGATTGTCCCTCTCGCCCTTAAAACCGACGCCTGGGGCATTGGCAAGCTGGTTAAAGAATTTGGCCCGATTGATCCGACCAAGAAGGTGCACCTGGCCTTTGGCGCACCGATCCGCGTGGCAGGACGCGGCGCGGAGGAACACAAAGCTATTGTCACCTTTATTGAGGAACAGTTGGCTAGATGGTCGTGAAGTCGTGCGGTCGCGGAGTCACAGGGTTACGACCGCACGACCGCACGACTTCACGACCTATATCACCTCCAAATAGTCCCGATCCGGCAAGGCGGGGAAGGGCGCCGTCGGCAGTGTCTGATACCAGAATGCAACCGAGGCGATGTCATCTTGCAGGGGCAGATAGCGGTGGCCACTGCGCCAGCCCAAGGCCTGGATAGTGACGCGCAGATCCTGTTGGAAGCGAATGGGGTCGGTGATGTGCCAGCGGTACATGCCAAAGCGTTGCTGGGAACGATAGACGCCGTCGGGCCGCAGCACCTGATGTAGCCCGGCGTAGGGCGTCGAAAATTCTTGATATTGCTTTGTTTCTTTATTTTCGAAGTTATAGGAGCCGCAAAAGTAATCTTCGGTGCCGGTGCCACAGATGGTGGGCCACTCGCCGTCGCCGTCAAGATAGAATTTGATTTCACCCTCACCCCACCAACCTGAGTTATTGACGCCCCACGCCATATAGACACCCACATAGTGCCCCTGCCCTTGTACGCCATCTAGAATCGTATAGACATCCTTGTAGGGCAGCGGATTGGTGCGGCGGAATTGGGCATGAAAATAGGCGGCATCGTCGGGCACCTCAGTCAGCGTATAGTTGATCTGATAGTAGAGCCGCATATCCTCATCAGCAATATTGGTCATGGTCACCCGGCAGCGCTTGCGAAAAGGCATTTCCCAGTAACAGTTAAAGGCGCTGCCCGGGTTGACACAGACAGCCAATGAGGTGAGGGGCGAAAATTTGCCCCACCCGCTCGCAAAGAAATCGCCCACCGGACATTCCACCGAGGGCTGCTCCTGATCATCCCAATAGATCCGCAAAATGCTGTAACGCCAGTTACCGGTCGGGGTCATCCAAATCTGCTGAACGGCGCCTGGCCCCTCTATGTCGGCCAGAGTAAAGGTCTCACCGGCATGGATCACAATCGACGGGGAGATCTTCCAGCCTTGCCCCAAATCGCGCGCACAATCGGCGCCGGTGCCGGCAGTCGCCATTCCTCCCTTGCCCTTTTCGCCAGTAAAGTTTTCCGGGCTAATGGAGCGGCTCTGCGCGTTGGAAAGCCGTGATAGATTGCCCAGGTGTAACCCCAGGCCATTAAACGCTGCCATCGTTATGACTCCTTTGAAATCATGCATGGATAGTAATGAATAGAGAGAGCCGCGGTATAAGGTGTATGTTTGCTCCTGCAAGAAAATACCCTATACCGCGGCAGGGTAGCTGCAGGGTATAAATATAGATCCTGATGTTATCGATCATAACTTGTTTCAAGCCAACAGACAAACAGATCAATTTCTCTCGAAGGTGATAGTCACTTACAACGTCCAGTGTAAGCTGATACGCAAAGCGGTCGAGAGTGACTGTCACCTCGTCTTGCGCAACTACTACTAACTACTTGGCCAGGATACAAACTATTCTGGTAGATAGTGTATTGCAACTCAGTCAACGGTATACTGCAAAGTGAGACATTACAGCATCCGACGCACGTATCATGCCCAAATTAGGAAATATCGTATAGGGATCGTATGAAAAATGTCATTACATCGTACCTAAAATGTATGTTATTATCGTATAGTATACGCAAGTCAGATGTAGGAATGATTGTGTGGATGAGAAAGGATGCCCCACATGAAAGTGCAACGAAAACCCCGTACCCATAAATTTGTTCTGCCATCCATACTCCTGCTGGCCATTCTGCTGCTCGGCATACTATGGACGGCAACGGCTGGCGCGTTGGCGCAAGACGGAACCTTTATTATTTGGGTGTTTGATGAGAATCTGCGCGATAGCCGCTTCGGCTACTATGATGGCGCCACGGCAAACAGCACCGATCCCCTCTTTGTACAACATGATATTGAAGGGCTGGCCTGTCTCGATAATGTTGTCTATGGATCGGCTGGATTGGATAGAACCGCGGTCAGTAAACTCTACACGGTCCGCATTGATGTAGCAACCAAGCGTACCACGCTGACCAAGATCGGTGATATCCAAACGGCTGACAACAAACCATTCTATGAAGTGGTTGCGCTGTCCGAGCGCGCCGATGGCAGTTTGTGGGGCTATGCCGATGAGAGCCCATTACGGGGCATCATCCGCATCGATCCCGCAACAGCGGTGGCTGAATTGATCCAGCCGGTCGATTTTAAGATCGAAGGCATTGAATGGCTTGGTAATACACTGTGGTTGGTTGGGAACAACAACTTCTATACATGGCAACCAGGCGGTTCGCTTACCTTCGCCTTTACACTGACCGCGGCGAAGGAAATCGAAGCAATGGATGTGGTTGATGGCCTGTTGTGGATTGGAATCCATAACGATGATCGCGGCGTGATTGCCGTTGACCCGGCGACCGGTCAAATTGTGCAGGATCGGGGCTTCCCAGGCTACGATGACATCGAGGCGCTAACCTTCTGCAACCCTGTCCCGGAGATCACGCCAACACCGACCGCTAGCGTGACGCCAACCCCCACCGAGGCGGCAACAGCAACACCGACAGCAACGGTTACATCAACCCAGACACCGACGGAAACGCCAACTGAGATGCCAACCATCACACCAAGTGCGACGGCGACGACTGTGCCCTCCGCAACGGCAACGCCCACGGCAACTCTGACCGCAACGCCAACGGAGACCCAAACGCCAACCCCCACCGAGACGCTGGTGGTGCTGCCCACCCGTACGGTCATTACCTTGACGCCATCGGTGACGCCGCCGCTGCCCACTGCGACGCCGACACCGAAGGTGCCGACCGGTGAAGAGCCGGAAGAAGAGCCCACCCCGCCCTTTAACCAGCAGACCTTCTTGCCGGTTGTAATGCAGTAGGGTGCGTCCTAAATTGGGCAGTTTCAGAGGTGTCTTTTGGGTGAATACCCAAAATGGGTTAGGTCGTTGCCCAGAGCGAAAAAACTCGCCCCCTTTGTAGTACGCCCCCAATGCAGTAATTGAGCTGGAACCATCAGACTAACTGGTGATATAATCTAAAGCAAAATAGAAAGCCAGTTTCCCAACGAAACTGGCTTTCTATTTTATAACGATTGCGATCTGGACAAGCGAACTCAAAAGAGGAGCAGTATGAAAGTCACAGGTATACGGACAAAATCCTATGAAATTGAGTTATCCCGCCCCTTGGGTGATGCGAACGATCCGCGCGGCTGCACCCATTTGGCAATGATGGCGGTCTATTTGGATACAGACGAAGGGCTGACCGGCATTGCCATCAGTGGACCAGGGGCAGAAAAGACCCTTACGGGCATGGTCAATGATTTGATTGTCGGGCGCGATCCGCGCGGTGTGCGTGGGCTGTGGAAGCGGATGATGGATCAGGTCTTTAAGGGCAACAATCGAGGGGCAGTGACAGGCGCCATCGCTGCCATCGACATTGCGCTTTGGGACTTGAAAGCGAAAGCTAATGGGGAACCGCTCTGGAAAACATTAGGCGCTTCTTCTCGCTATGCAAAGGGATACGCCAGCGACATTGGGCTAAACCTGAGTGATGATGAGTTGGGGGCGTTCTATACCCGTCTGGCGCGCCAGGGCATCAACGCCGGCAAGGTCAAAGTAGGCCTGGACCCAGACGACGATCTGCGCCGCATTGGCATTATGCACGATGCACTGGCCCAAAGCGGCCAACGCCCGCTGCTTATGATCGATTCCAATGAGTATTGGTCTCCTAAACAGGCCATCCGCCAGATCCAGGCCATTGAAGCACACTATGATCTCTTCTGGGTGGAGGAACCGGCGCGCCGCTGGGATTATCGGGGCCTACGCAAGGTGTCGCAGAGCGTACGCGCGGCCGTGGCCACCGGCGAAAATCTCAACGATATTAGTGAGTTCATGGCATTGATTGCCAATGAAGCAGTCGATGTGGTGCAGGTGGGTAGCGGTACGTCGGGGATTACTGGCGCCCTGATGGTGGCAGATATGGCCTATGGCTTTGAATTACCGGTTTCCTTAATGAACTGCCCGGCCAACTACATGGCGCATCTGGCCGCTGCGCTGCCCAATCATAACATGATGGAGGTGCTCGACGCCGGTGTGGACCAAGGCATGATCCATCGCCATACGGTGGAGAATGGTTACGTGGTTCTCAGTGACGACCCAGGCCTGGGCATCACCTTTGATGAAGCAAAGCTAGCTGCTTGGGCCATTGACAAGCCTTCTGCCCGGGTCACCATGCCCTTTGCCCGACGGCGCGGCGCCGGACTCTACCCCGTGCCAGTGGGCGAGGCGGAACAACTGCCGGAAGAATAAGAAGTTCGCTCATATGGGCGGCAAACTAAAATTGCACGATTGCCCAGAGAAAAAAGCGCAATTTCAGCCGCATACCTATGGGTGCGTCCCAAATTAGGGGCGACAGACGAGAAGCTCAAATTGTCCTTACTGGTGCTTCGCCCCATTTGTGGTACGCACCCCATACCTATATGAGCCAAGAAGTTCGAGTAGCAGTTGTGTTATAATTATTCATTACAACCAAAGTAAAATTAAGTAACGCTCATATGGGCGAAGAGGTGAAATCGTTTCAAACACTAGAGAAAGAACGATTTCACCCGAAGACCTATATGAGCCATTAAGTAAAGATTAGAAAGCGCAAAACGTCTACTATGTACACAATCCACAACGACCAACTCACGGTTGAACTGCTCGACCCCGTAGCTGACCACGCACGCTTTGGTGTGCGCTACTGCACCGGCGGCTATATCTTTCAGATTCATGATGCGGTGCATGGGCCGCTGCTCTCTGGGCCCACCTATCCTGATTCCTTCAATTGGTTTGATGGCCAGGGCATCCCCGATGCCTTTAATCTCTCACCCCTAAAGGTTAGCGAAAGCGAACCGGTGGCGTTGGTGCTTGGCATCGGGCTGTGCGATCTGAGCGCCAACACGATCCAAGAGGCGTGTCAGTGGCAGGTGGAGCCATCCGCCAACGCCGTCCGCTTTGCCACACAACACACCTTTCACGAATGGAGCGTGGCCATTGCGCGCACCGTGACTCTGTTGCAACGCACAGTGCGCTCTGCCATTACCGTGCGCAATAGGGGCCGGCGTCCGCTGCCTTTGCGCTGGTTTCCGCATCCTTTCTTTCCCCAACTGGCTGCGGGCAATGATGAGTTGGTCAAGCTGAATCTTCCCGTCACCTTCCCAGAAAATCCAGCCTACACACTGGCCGCAAATGGCTTTATCAACCGCCAGGGATGGCCGTGGACAGGCGGCAACTATCAGGCATTGGATCATTCAGCAACGGATCCTCTCATTCTCATTCAGCGCCATCCGACCCTCGGTCAACTCACCGCCACCTGTAGTTACGCGCCAGCCTTTTTTCCCATTTGGGGGAACCAAAACACCTTTTCCTGGGAACCCTTCTTAGAGCGCACCATCGCCTCTCAGCAAGAACTGAGTTGGCATATTGATTATGACTTTTGAGGCCAGGGCCCCATCAACGACAGCTACGTTTACCCAGGAAAGTACGGCCAAAGGGGGTGACAACGGGGGCGAGGGTTGTCATCCAAGGCCCAGAAACTGAGACACAAAGGGAAGAGTCCGAGCCTCCGCCTTCTTCTTTGCATAAGCCAGGGCTGTCCGGTGGCGGAGTTTGGCCAAAACGCTTTGGGCCACATCAGCAAAAAGCGCCGTTACCCTGACGGTAACGGCGCTTGCTTCTCCTTGCCTCACCACAATGCTCCGCTAGGAGCCTCTCTCTCGACCGCCAACAGCTGCTTCTCTCACACAACATTCTAACTGACAGGATCCCAAACTGGGGAATCTCTTCTTCCGCCATCCAATCGTAGCGTTTGGTCTTAACGACCCTATCCTGACGAAAACATTAGACTTTATTCCGATTTAATTTTTCACTCGTCTATACTGAGCTGCGCCATAAAGTAACATTTTCACTCGTGTGCAAAATGTTACTATGTGCTGCGGCGGAGTATAACCACCGTTTGGTCAATGGTGCGTCACCGGTGGTGGAAATTAAATCGGAATAAACACTATTTTGTCTTGTCCTTCGCGACTGGGTTGATATTCGTTTGGACTTCGCCACTCGCCACCTCGCCACTCGATACCCAAACGTTTCAATCCCGCGACTAGTACACTGTCAGGGAAGTTTGGCTGGATTAGAGGTGGTCACCCAGGTCTTCCTGGAAGGGGCGGCGGATGGTGAAAAACAGGAGGTGTGCGTTGCCCCTTCCAGGAAGACGCACGCTGGCGCACCCGCATTGGCTAAACTCGTAAAATTTTGTTTACACTGCACTAGTGCACTGTCAGGGAAGTTTGGCTGAATTAGAGGTGGTCACCCAGGTCTTCCTGGAAGGGGCGGCGGATGGTGAAAGACAGGGAGTGTGTGTTGCCCCTTCCAGGAAGACGCACGCCAGCGCACCCGCGTGGGCTAAACTCACAAAATTTCTCTGACACTGTACGAGGTTGATATTCGTTCGGACTTCGCCACTCGCCACCTCGCCACTCGATACCCAAGCGTTTCAATCCCGCGACTAGTACACTGTCAGGGAAGTTTGGCTGAATTAGAGGTGGTCACCCAGGTCTTCCTGGAAGGGGCGGCGGATGGTGAAAAACAGGGCGTGTGTGTTGCCCCTTCCAGGAAGACGCACGTCGGCACACCCGCGTGGGCTAATCTAGCAAAACTTAGTACACACTGTACTAGGTTGATATTCGTTCGGACTTCGCCACTTGCCACCTCGCCACTCGATACCCAAGCGTTTCAATCCCGCGACTGGGTTGATATTCGTTCGGACACCACCACTATCGCCGACGTGCTCGGTGGCGACTAGTTTCAATCCCGCGACTGGGTTGATATTCGTTCGGACACCGCAAGGGTCGGTCTACATCAAAACAGACCTGACCGTTTCAATCCCGCGACTGGGTTGATATTCGTTCGGACACGACGAGACGAAGCAGGGCGACGACTTTAAGTATGTTTCAATCCCGCGACTGGGTTGATATTCGTTCGGACCTCGTTGGGCGTCTGGCGCTTGGGCGACTCATTGTTTCAATCCCGCGACTGGGTTGATATTCGTTCGGACTAGTCATTATGGCAGAACCTCATAGATCAGTAGTAATGTTTCAATCCCGCGACTGGGTTGATATTCGTTCGGACGGCGTTGCTGTGGCCGTGGGCAGCGGTGTGTTGGTGTTTCAATCCCGCGACTGGGTTGATATTCGTTCGGACTACGACGCAAGATTATTGCAAAAGTGGATGAATTACGTTTCAATCCCGCGACTGGGTTGATATTCGTTCGGACGAAGCGCAAGTCGCCGGCAAAGAACAACTGGCGTAAGTTTCAATCCCGCGACTGGGTTGATATTCGTTCGGACGTGGCCTGGCCATCTATCGGTGCGTAGGGTGGGTGTTTCAATCCCGCGACTGGGTTGATATTCGTTCGGACATGCGAATAGATGTCCGCATTGTGGGTAAGGAACGTGTTTCAATCCCGCGACTGGGTTGATATTCGTTCGGACTCGGACGCATAAGCCGGATCTACATAAGGCGTGACAGAATCGTTTCAATCCCGCGACTGGGTTGATATTCGTTCGGACTGGGGTGATAATTCCTTATTATCACCCCATAGTTTCGTTTCAATCCCGCGACTGGGTTGATATTCGTTCGGACGGAGTTATCACGGATAACCTGCTTGCCGTTGACGCGGTTTCAATCCCGCGACTGGGTTGATATTCGTTCGGACCTGGAATCCGCCGTCCGACAGCACTGAATCTATGATGGTTTCAATCCCGCGACTGGGTTGATATTCGTTCGGACAGAATCTTTTCGGTATAGTCGTGCTGGCTATAACAGGTTTCAATCCCGCGACTGGGTTGATATTCGTTCGGACACGCAGAGCGGATGCTCACGCAGGAATGCCAGGCGCGTTTCAATCCCGCGACTGGGTTGATATTCGTTCGGACGCGTCATCGACAGTTGGCCATCTACATAAAGGCGGTTTCAATCCCGCGACTGGGTTGATATTCGTTCGGACGGGCTGAGCACATAAGGGCAATAGCCGGCCAGATTGGTTTCAATCCCGCGACTGGGTTGATATTCGTTCGGACCTTGGATGGCAAAGAGTTTCAAGCAGTACGATCTTGTTTCAATCCCGCGACTAAGGACAAGACAAAACACAGGGTAAGGTTGGCCTAGTAAGACAAACCAAAATGTAAAGCGGTTCGGTGCCGTTTTTCGGAACCGAACCTTTTTTTGTCGTTGGCGGTGCACCTTGGCTGGTGGTTGGGTAAAAATCGGCGCCGAAAAAACGGAATCAGATCTCCAAAGCCATAAAGCCTACCCCGTTTGGGGTAGAGCGATGCATGGTAGCGCGAAAAACTGCATTATGGTATAAAAAAAGTCCCCCTGTCAGCGGGAAGTATTTCCTATCACAGACCCGTCCACACCAACAAGGAGACGAGACCATGATACCACACGTTTTCACGTTTGTCATGCGGTGGTGGCGGTGGTTGCGCGGTGCGGAGCGCCTCCCAGCCAGCCCGTGGCTGGTGCGGCCTCATTTGGCGGCGCTGGCGCAAGTGGCACCAGCAAGCTTGCCGGCCTTCGTGCAGGAATCCACGGCCGCTCACACCTATCTGACGTTGCTCGGTCCGTTGGAGTGGGGCAATTTTCCTGAACGGCCCACCAGCCGCTTATGGCCGGGCCCGACTCCGTTGCCCCGTGCGGCCTTCGTGGCGGCTTACTTGCTCAAACTCGACAAAGGGCTGAAGTCGATGAAAAAACTGCGAGATGCGTTAGTCGAACAGCCGGCCTTAGTCTGGCTCTTTGGCTTTCCACTCGTGCCCTCGACCGCCTACCGCTGGGGCTTCGATGTCGAGCGCAGCTTACCCACCCCCCGTCACTTCAGTCGCGTTCTGCGCGACCTCGACCATGCCCAAGCGGCCTTTCTCTTTACCGCCACTGTGCGCCTGCTGGATGCCGAACTGCCGCCGGAATGCCTCTTTGGCGACGAAATCTCGCTCGACACCAAGCACATCATCGCGTGGGTGCGAGAGAACAACCCCAAGGCCAAAGTGGCGGACCGCTATAATAAAAATCGCCAACCCAAAGGTGACCAGGATTGTAAACTGGGGTGTAAAAAGCGCCACAACGTCCCCACGCATGACGGCTCAGACAACACACCCACCCAGGAAGGCTTGCCAGCCCGGCAAGCGACCGTGGGCGAATTCTACTGGGGCTATGCCTCGGGCGTCGTCGCCACCAAAGACCCGGTCTTTGGTGAGTTTGTCCTCGCCGAACTGACCCAACCCTTTGACCAGAGTGACCAGAGCTACTTTCACCCGCTCATGGCCCAGGTGGAGGAAAACTTGGGTCGGAAACCACGCTATGGGGCACTGGACAAAGCCTATGATGCCTTCTATGTCTACGAGTACTTTCACCAGGCGGGGGGCTTTGCCGCCGTCCCCTGGTCCGATCGCGGGCCACAGAAGCAGTTCAATGCCGCTGGCTTGCCGCTCTGCGCCGCTGGTCTGTCCATGCCGCTCAAGTCCAAGTTCATCGAGCGTTCCAGCTGTTTGGTCGAGCATGAATGTGCGCGCTATGCCTGCCCCTTGCTCTTTCCGCAACGGACCGGTGCAAGCTGTCCTCTCGACCATGCCAACTGGCCCAAGGGGTGTATCACCACCCTGCCCACCAGTCCGGGCAACTACGTGCGTCACACCCTCGACCGCAAAAGTGAGGCGTATCTCAACCTCTACAAGCAGCGTTCGGCCACAGAACGCATCAACAGCCAAGCCCTCGAGATCGGCATTGAGCGACCCAAATTGCGTAACCAGCGCTCTATTACCAATCAGGATACCTTGATCTATGTGCTAATTAACTTACGCGCACTGCAACGCGTGCGTCAACTCAAGGCAGAGCAAGCCAAAACCACCACCGACGCCTGATGCCGCATCGCCTAATTTTGCGCCCTGAGCCTGCTCAAATACGATGGGTCTGTGATAGGAAACCCCAGGGCGAATGACGCAGCGATGCCCTTCATGTGTTTTTCGGGTCTTCACTCAGAACCAAGCGTGAAAAAACGCTTGGTGATTTCGGCCTGCGCCTTTTTTCGGTCATCCCCGCTAGACTCGCTTGCTTGCTCTTCTCAACCCTCGGACTCCCTGCACCGCGCCTGCTTTATCCCTGGAATTTCCCGTTTGACGCCCCTTGCCGATTCTTTTCCTCGCCTTTAATCCTTACGAAACTATGAATCCATCCCGCTTCTCGTTAGCTCTGTTTTGTCTCATCCCGCTACGACTTTACCATACGTTTTGTCTTGTCCTTCGCGACTGGGTTGATATTCGTTCGGGCATGGCGACAGGTATAAGTCAATCAAGAATCAGCAAGTTTCAATCCCGCGACTGGGTTGATATTCGTTCGGGCCTGTGTACTAGGCGCCTGCTCAAAGATGCTGACAGTTTCAATCCCGCGACTGGGTTGATATTCGTTCGGGCGACGATAATTTACTTGTACGTGGCTGGATTGTCGGCAGTTTCAATCCCGCGACTGGGTTGATATTCGTTCGGGCGCCGCTTGCGTCAGGCCGCAAGCCTTCCAGCGCGGTTTCAATCCCGCGACTGGGTTGATATTCGTTCGGGCATGATGCGCGCCTGCTGCGGAGTAATTTCCTGCTGAGTTTCAATCCCGCGACTGGGTTGATATTCGTTCGGGCTCGCTACATCGACTAGGCTAGCGGATGCTGACTAGTTTCAATCCCGCGACTGGGTTGATATTCGTTCGGGCAAAGTATAGGCCTCTTCGTGGGGCGCGATCTAGCGACTGTTTCAATCCCGCGACTGGGTTGATATTCGTTCGGGCAAGACCAAACTTGCTACGCAAAGCTTGTTTGACAGTTTCAATCCCGCGACTGGGTTGATATTCGTTCGGGCGTGCCGTGAAGCTCGGCGCCACCAAACTTGTTAATGTTTCAATCCCGCGACTGGGTTGATATTCGTTCGGGCACGCAGACGAGCGTTAAACGTCCCGTTCACGCATGTTTCAATCCCGCGACTGGGTTGATATTCGTTCGGGCTACCCGTATTTCAGCAGCGACGCCGGCGTCAATGGCAAGTTTCAATCCCGCGACTGGGTTGATATTCGTTCGGGCTTGTAGCGGCTGTCCTCTCCCTGGCCTACAGCACATGTTTCAATCCCGCGACTGGGTTGATATTCGTTCGGGCACCGGATCAGCTCGCCGTCTACGCCAACTACAATTTGTTTCAATCCCGCGACTGGGTTGATATTCGTTCGGGCAAGGGCCAGCAGTTGGCAGCGGTGGAAGTGGACGAGTTTCAATCCCGCGACTGGGTTGATATTCGTTCGGGCGAGGCGAAAAAGCGTCTGTTGCGGTAAAAAAAAGTTTCAATCCCGCGACTGGGTTGATATTCGTTCGGGCCACACTCTGAACGCGCGCCATCTCGGCATCTAACTGTTTCAATCCCGCGACTGGGTTGATATTCGTTCGGGCCGTTTTGCGCCGTTCGTTCCATTTCTCCTGTGGCAGTTTCAATCCCGCGACTGGGTTGATATTCGTTCGGGCCCGGTTGGCTAAATCGTTTGGCAAAAATTCGTGGACTGTTTCAATCCCGCGACTGGGTTGATATTCGTTCGGGCACCCTAGCAATGTCGTTTGCGCTCGCGTGCTGCTGGGTTTCAATCCCGCGACTGGGTTGATATTCGTTCGGGCCCGGGATCGCAGGCAGTGGCCGTGGCCGTGCCCTTCAATCGTTTCAATCCCGCGACTGGGTTGATATTCGTTCGGGCCAGGCGGATAAGTACGCGGCTGGTTGTCCTGCGCACTGTTTCAATCCCGCGACTGGGTTGATATTCGTTCGGGCCGGACGATGAAGACAACCATGAGCAAGTGGAATGAAGTGTTTCAATCCCGCGACTGGGTTGATATTCGTTCGGGCAACGAGTTGAAGCGACGAATAGCAGAGTTGGAGGAGGTTAGTTTCAATCCCGCGACTGGGTTGATATTCGTTCGGGCGTAGCTGGCGTTTCATGCGTGGTCGTATCCATTACAGGTTTCAATCCCGCGACTGGGTTGATATTCGTTCGGGCATCTTGCGTCCCAAGATGCACACCTTGGGGATCACGTTTCAATCCCGCGACTGGGTTGATATTCGTTCGGGCTGCTTGCTCGCACCGTCCCACTTTGGCCCTAAAAACGGGGGGTGTCTCCCACTGGGGCCGCATTTTTTGGCTGATTCGGTTGTTAATGTGCAGATCTGGGGTGCAAAATGAGCTGCTTTGTCCCACCAGCGAGCGTCTCTTTTTTTGGGGTGCATAAAGGCCCAGTGTGGACGCACAAATGGCGCCTGCTGCGCCCGGCCGCCCCACCGTTTCCCGCTGGTAGCGCCCCTCTTTGATGGTCTTGCGAGCAACACCGCCAGCCCAGTGGCCTACTGCGATGCTCGCAACGGGCACTTCAGCCCACAATCAAATCATGCATCCCATCATACACCATTAGCTTACGCTTTGGCAAATATCCTCAGTAAAAAATCATCCATTCCACCAAGCCGGCGTCCGCAAAGCCAGCAGAAGCAAGGATCGTCGATGGTACAGGATGAGGCTGCCCCTCAACGCAGGCGCCCCTCTGAAACGAAACCACCCCGTCTCCCGTCTCCTGTCTCCCTACTCCCGTCTCCCTACTCCGTCCCTACACATCCCCCGAAAAGATCAAACTCACCAACCCCTTGAGCCGCTTGCCGCCATTTTGCAGGATGGGTGCGCCGTGACCAAAGACGATGGTTTCAAAGTCGTCGCCATATTTCTTGGCCAGCTTCCAGGCGCTGCGCCGGGCCGCGGCGCGGTCGGTGGTGAAAAAACCGGTGTTGATGCGGAGTTTGCCTCGGGTGTTGACCAGCGCATCGCCACAGATCAGGAAGCGTTTTTCTTTGTGCAGCAGGGCAATGTGGCCGGGTGAGTGGCCAGGGGTGTGGATGACCGTAAAGCCTTCGGGCAGCACTTGATCATCGACCAACAGCTCGGTCGGCGTTACCGGCTGATAGTGGTAGTCGGGCAAGCGGGTGATCAACCAGATGAGCGGCCGCAGCGGCAAAAATGGCGCCTGGCGTCGCCACGGCTCTTCCAGGTAGCGCTTCTCCACCGCGTGACAGGCCACTGCCGCACCGGTCACCCGTTGCAAAAGCGCCATGCCACCGGTGTGATCCAGATCGGCATGGGTGGCAATCATCCGGCGCACCTGATGGGGCGCATAGCCATGTTTACGCAAAACTTCCAGAATCACGGTGGCATCGCGTGGGTGGCCGGCATCGATCAAGGTCACCCCTTCCCGCCACTTCCAGAGATAACAGTGCACCTGCTCACCGATCTCGTCGATGAGCCAGAGACCGGGGAGAACTTCACGCATACTGCTTAACCGCCAGTGATATAGGAATGGTTGCGCAGGCTGCCCAGATGGCGCAGCCGGGCGCGGGGGTGGTCGATGGCCTCTTCCAGTTCACGGGTGGTCAAGCCGGAAGCGTCGGCCAGCCGCATGACCGTCTGAAAGGATTCATCACTCAGCTTCAAGACACATTCCCGTTGCTCTTCGTCCAACTTAAAGCCGACGGTGGCGTTGAGCGGCTGGGCCAACAGCGCTTCCCGACAGTCGGAGCAGCGCCAGGCATGGCCCAATAGTAAAGCAAAATCACGTAAACGTCTAGACATCAATAGCCTTCTCCCTTACGGGCGGCCTCAGTTTTGTCGCTCCCGCCCGTTGTTGCGTCCGCGGCTGGTTGCAAGCTGCGGACAATACTCACCCCGGCGCTGGCGCCCAAGCGGGTGGCGCCGGCCGCGATCATCTGCTGTGCATCCGCCCCAGTGCGAATCCCGCCGGCCGCCTTGATCCCCAAGCGGGGACCGACCGTGCGGCGCATGAGCCGAACATCGGCCACGGTCGCGCCGCCGCTGCTAAAGCCGGTGGACGTCTTGACAAAATCAGCGCCCGCGTCCAAGGTCAGCAACGACGCGGCCACCTTCTCGGCCGGGGTCAGCAGCGCCGTTTCAATGATCACCTTGACCAGCACGTCGGCGTCCCGCGCTGCCGTATGCGCGCTTTCGACTACGGCGGCAATATCACCATACACCTCGGCCCACGCGCCATCTTTGAGGCGACCGATATTGATCACCATATCGACCTCTTGTGCGCCCAAGCGGATAACCGCCTCGGTCTCCTGCGCCTTGATGGTAGTGAGCCCGGCGCCCAGCGGAAAGCCAATCACCGTACAGACCTTGGCGCGGGCTTGGGCCAAGTGCTTGGCACAGAGGGCAACCCAGGTGGGATTAACACAGACGCTGGCAAAGCCAAAGTCGCGCGCCTCCCGGCAAAGTTGCTCGATTTGGGCCTTGGTCGCCTCCGGCTTGAGGAGGGTGTGGTCAATCATGGCGGCCACCGCAGCGGGGGTGAGGGTGGGGAGGGTCACCGCCGCCCCGTCATCCGTCTCCGCCAGAATCGCCGGTGTACGGATGGCAATTAGATCGGCAAGCCGCTTCTGTAATGCTTGAGCCATAAATACTTTCTACCTTCTCTGCTGACCAATGACCAATGACTAACTGGACGCTGGCGAAATTTCGGATTACCAGAGAAGAATTACCAATCAACTAATCACCAATCTCCAGTGGAGTGAGTAAAAAACGCCAGACTCCAGTAACTAAGGACCAATGACCCTACGGCGCCCCCTGGCTCACCGCGGCTGCGCCAGGTTCCAGCACATAATGTTTGATCAAACCCCACTTGTCCATCGGCCAGACCCGCAGCCACGCCTGGCCCACAATCAGCTCTTCCGGAATGGGGCCAATGCGCCGACTGTCACTCGAATTGGAGCGGTTATCGCCCATGACAAAGAGATGGTTCGGGGGCACAACTTCCGGCCCATAGCGTTCGCCGGCGCGGAAGGCATTGGTGGCGTAGGGTTCGTGCAACACCTGGCCGTTAATGAGAACAGTCTGGTCGTCGATTTCCACTGTATCCCCCGGCAAGCCAATCACCCGCTTAATATAATCCTCGTCAGTGTTGTTGGGATTGTGAAAGACAATCACCTCCCCGCGCGAGGGTTCGCCAATCTTGAAGGCCAGCTTGTTGACCAAGATAAATTGGCCCTCAAAGAAGTTAGGCTGCATGGAGTGGCTTTCGATCCGGTAGTTTTGCACCACCTGGCGGATTAACAGAAAGATAATGAGCGAGAGAACAATGGTTTCCACCAACTCGCGCAGCAACATCCAGATCGCCGAAGGCTGGTTGGGATCCACCGCCGCTTCCGGCTCTGGATTGGTAAAGAGTTCGTCCATAGATTGTGAATAATCCGGCTGTAAGGCGTAAGGATCATTCACCTTTTGTGTTGATTCTGCCATAATATAGTATGCTTTGCTCCTAAACACGACACAGGTTCGGGGTTAGTCCGGTTAGCCCTTCGGTGCAAGTATAGCACCGGCCTGGTGATGACACAAGAAAGGCGCCGCTTGCAGAGCGTACATAGGTTATCCCAAATTTAACCCAAATATCCCAAAAATAATCCAAATTATCCCAAATTTAACCCAAATATCCCAAAAATAGTTAATCTAAATTTAATCCCAAATATCCCAATTGGGATATTTGGGTTAATGCATTTTCAGTCTCCCTACTCCCGTCTCCCTACTCCTGTCTCCCATCCTCCCCCATCGTACTCCCAATCCCTACTTAAGAATGTAACGTGTTCCCCGTTTATCGCCAATCTTCAGCACCACGCCTTTGGTCACCAGATCGGCCAGATCCAGCCGCAGCGTTTCGGCGCCCACATGGGGGCAGAGGTCGCGATAGTCGCGGTTGGTAATTGTGCCCTGTCGTTGCAGGAACTCAATTGCCTTGATCTGGCGCTCGTTCATATTCTGTTCCCAGTCGGGCACAATCCGTTTGGCGTCTTGCTGATTGTAGAGGATAACGGTAAAGCGATGGTTTTTGGCCTCAAAGTTGGGGGGCGGATGGCCGGCGTTGACCATATCCTCGATCATGCGGTCGATCCCGAGCCCGAGCTCTTCAATGTATCCCCAGTGATAGAGCCCATTGACCAGGCGCGGGTTGCGGCTATAATGTTCATCGACAATGTTGTCCAGCGTGATGTGGGCCGGCAAGCCACCCGGGCTGGTAATCTCCAGCCGGTCGGTGTACATGCGGATTTCGATGCTGCGCCCCGTCAGTTGATAGTCGCGGTGGGCGACAGCGTTGACCAACGCTTCGCGCACCGACGCTTGCGGATATTCGGTCTCTTCATGGCGCTGCAGCCCGCGCACCACTGCGCGCTTGTCCATCTCTTCCCAGAGGACGCGCCAGGCGCGGTCGATGATCTTGGGCAGGGGCCCAATCAACTCTTCGCGGCGGCCATAGCCAAAGGCGCCGCCTGGCCCGCGCGGTTGGGTGTCGGCAAATTTGACAAAGATAGCGCGACTATGGGGTAGAAAAAATTGGGGTTCCCGGCCAAAAAGCAAGAGGCCACTCACCGTGGGCGTTCGGTCCGCGGTCAGGGCGCCGATCTGTTGGAGCAGCCGATCTTTGGGGAGTACATCGGAACGAGGGCTGCGCTTTTGGCGCCGTTCGATGTACTCGTCAATCACATCTTCATCCAGATCCTCGCGGCTGGCGCCCGGCACAATTTGGGTTTCAAAGTCACCGGTTGGGCGGTTGGCCAGAAGCTGCTCAAACTCATCGCCTTGCAACGGCTGATTTTCGACACCGCGGCGGATCAATACGCGCCCATCCCATAGCGTATGGACCTTGCTGCTGCGCTCCACCCGCAACAGAATGACGATCCCGCCCGGGATCTGCTCTTGCTGCCACTCTGTATGCATGGGGGGACGGCAGAGGCCCAACGCCTGTTGCAGCGCATCATCTGCTTCTTCGGGGGCAAAGAGTCGCCCTGGACGACCATCCGACGCCATGCCCAGCACCAACGTGCCGCCGTCGCTATTGGCAAATGCGACCAACGTCTCGGCCATCTCTTGCGGATTGGCTTGGGCCAGAAACGCCCACTTCTGGCCCGGCGCCTGTTTTAAGAGTGCGTTGGTTGCTGCCATGAATCTTTCTCTCTATCCCTTTACCCAGCCGGTTCGGCCTCGGCTTCACTGTCGATGGGGTCTGCCCCATCATTCTCCATTTCAAGCTCTAGCGCATCCTCGGCACTGGCCCCATTTTCGGCCTGGAGCAGATCGTCGCCAGGGCTCTGGGGCAGCGTATGGGGGGGCAGCGTATGGGATGGCATAGCTTCTGCACCCTCGCCGGCGCCGTCAATGTTGCGGGTCAGATCTTCGTGCGTAATCACCGCCAACGCCGCCACCGAGTCATCCGGTTGCAGGTTGACCACCCGCACGCCTCGGGTGGCGCGGCCCATCTGGCTAATGCCTTCCACCGCGGTGCGCAACACAATGCCGTTGCTGGTAATGATCGTGATCTGATCTTGGGGATGGACCACGCGCGCCGCTACAATCGAGCCAATCTCATCCAGGCGGCGATGGTCGGTGGTCCACATGCCCTGGGTGTAGCGGCCTTTGGCGTTGTACTCGTCCAAGGAGACGCGCTTGCCCCAGCCCCCTTCATGCAAAATCAGCAGATCCTGGTCGGGTTTGACCACATCCATGCTCACAATGGCGTCATCATCCAACAGACGCATGGCGCGGACGCCGGCTGCCGTACGCCCCATGGGCCGCACATTGCTTTCGTGGAAGCGCAGCGCCTTGCCCCGTCGGCTGACAATAATAAACTCTTCGTCGCCATTGGTCAAGCGCGCCCAATCCAGTGAATCGTCGGGGTCCAGGCTCATGGCGATCAACCCGGTGGAGCGCACATTGCTAAAGGCACTCAGTTCCATCCGTTTAATGCGCGCCTGACGGGTGATCAGCGTAATAAACTCGGCCTGTTCAAAATCGGGCACCACCAACATGGTGGAGACGGATTCATCGGGCTGCAGGTTGAGCACATTGGCTGTGTGCGCCCCGCGCGAGGTGCGGCTGCCTTCGGGCAATTCATAGACGCGGCTGCTGTAGACTCGTCCTTTGTTGGTAAAGAAGAGGATATAGTCGAGCGCACGGGCAAAGAGCAGGTTGATCACCTCATCCTCATCCCGGGTGGCCATCCCTTTGATGCCCCGTCCGCCCCGGCCTTGGGCGCGGAAGACCTCTGCCTTCATCCGTTTGATATAGGAGGCGGCACTGTAGCTGATCAGCACATTTTCATTGGGGATCAGATCTTCGTCGCTAAAGGCGCCGTTGGCGTCATGTGCGATCAAGGTGCGGCGTTCATCGCCAAATTTCTCCTTGATCATGAGAATATCTTCCCGCACCAGCGCACGAATTTTGTGCGGGTTGGCCAACAGATCCTCTAGATAGGCGATGCGGGCCATGATCTCCTGATATTCCTCTTCGATCTTCTGTCGTTCCAAGGCGGCCAGGCGGCGTAGCTGCATATCCAGAATCGCCTGGGCCTGCACCAGGCTGAGGCCAAAGCGCTCCATCAAACCGGTGCGGGCGGCATCGGCGCTCTCGCTGTTGCGAATCAATTGAATGACCTCGTCCAGGAACTCGAGGGCAATGCGCAACCCTTCCAAGATGTGGGCGCGCTCGCGCGCCTTGCCCAATTGGAATTCGGTGCGTCGGGTCAACACTTCGACGCGATGCTCAATGTAGATAATGAGGGCGCGGCGCAGACCCAAGGTGGCCGGCTCGCCATTGACCAACGCCAAGGTATTGACGCCAAAGGACGTTTGCAGCGCGGTGTGCTTAAAGAGCTGGTTGCGCACCTTCTTGGGCGCCGCGCCCCGTTTTAGTTCAATGACAATGCGCATGCCCTTGCGGTCGCTCTCGTCGCGCAGGTCGCTGATCTGCTCCAACTTGCCTTCCCGGGCCAGTTCGGCAATGCGCTCAATCAATTGGGATTTATTGACCTGATAGGGAATCTCGGTGACGATAATGCGGAAGCGGTCACCGCGCATCTCCTCGATCTCGGTGCGGGCGCGCACCAGGACCTTGCCACGCCCGGTGGCCAGCGCCTGTTTGATCCCCTCTGAGCCAAGGATAATGCCGCCGGTGGGAAAATCGGGCCCCTTGACAAAGGTCATCAGCTCTTCCAGCCCAATATCTTCCCGTCCCTCCCAGTTGTCGATGACATAGATGACGGCATCGGCAATTTCACTGAGGTTGTGGGGGGGGATGTTGGTCGCCATGCCGACGGCAATGCCGCTGGTGCCATTGACCAGCAGATTGGGCAACATGCCCGGCAAGACGCGTGGCTCTTCCAGACTGTCATCAAAGTTGGTCGTCCAATCCACCGTATCCATTTCCAGATCCTGGAGCATGGTGGCGGCAATGCGGGCGAGGCGCGCTTCGGTATAGCGCATGGCCGCGGGGCTATCGCCATCAATGGAGCCAAAGTTGCCCTGGCCATCGACCAGCGGGTAGCGCAGGCTAAAATTTTGGGCCATGCGCGCCATGGCATCGTAGACAGCCACATCACCGTGTGGATGATATTTACCCAACACTTCACCGACAATACGCGCACTTTTCTTGTAAGGGCTGTTGGGGGCCAGGCCCATATCGTGCATGGCATAGAGAATCCGGCGGTGCACCGGCTTCAGGCCATCGCGTGCGTCGGGCAGTGCACGCGCCACAATGACGCTCATGGCATAGTCGAGATAGCTGGCACGCATCTCGTCTTCAATGGAAATGGGACGGACTAGCCCAATCGTTGCGCTATGTTCGCCGGCGCCATTGACAGCAATGCCATTTAAACCAGAATCAAGCGTCGAGTCATCGGCGTTCTGGCCAGCGCCGTTCAACTGCTCGGGTCGTTCCTCCATGCAAACACTCCTGTACAACTCTAGGTTTTATCATTGGTCATTTGTCACTGGTTATTTGTCATTGGTCATTTGTATGGGTAGCAAACCACCAGTGATGAGTGATGAATGACAAATCACCAATAACCCAATCAAACGGTTTAATAACATATTACACTCAACAGTATAATTATACCGCATTTGTGGCTTTTTGCCTAACCAGGGTCCCTAAACGGAACAGATGAGTTGTAGCGAAGAGATCTGTTGGGAGTTGTGGGGGGATACGTGAAGGAAGTCAGAAGCGAAATACGCAATTTTGTGAGCGGCTTTGTGGTGATTGGGTGATTAGTGATTGGGTGATTGGTGATTGAACGCCCATACGCTGGCGTTCAATCACCAATCACCTAATCACCTAGGGTGCACAGCGCCCATAAGCGCACATTAATCACCAATCACCCAATCACCAATCACAAACTGTAAACCAACGCCTCTGTCCCAGCCGCCACCATCTCCGTAAACTGTTGGCGCCACTGTGGGGGGACCTGGTCGCGCCAGGGGCCGGCGGCGGCGGCCACAAACGCATAGAAGAGGCCGCGGCTGCATTGATCGGTGGCGGCCAACTCCTCAGGATGCCACTGGACGCCCACCACAAAGGGCAGCGCCGGTATTTCGACCGCTTCCGGCAGCGTATCTTCGGCGCGCCCGACCACGCGCAGACCCGCCCCCAGGCGCGCAATGGCTTGATGATGCATGGAGTTGACTTCATGGGTTGTGCCCAATGTATGGGCCAACTGGCTATCCGGCTCAATGGTAATGGTGTGGCTCAGACGAAAGCGTTCATAGGCCGGCGGCGTATAGTCATGTTTCTCTAGCTCGGGACACTCACTGTGCAGATCTTGCACAAGGGTGCCGCCACAGACTACATTGATGACCTGGATGCCGCGACAGACCCCCAAGACGGGCATGCCGGCTTCAATTGCCCAACGGGTCAGCAGCAATTCGGTGCGATCCCGTTCGACATCGGTCGCGCCTAGCTGTGGATGCTGAGCCGCACCGTAGCAGGCAGGATTAATATCTTCGCCGCCGGGCAGGAAAAGACCATCTAAGCGGCCAAAGATGCCGTGTAACGTTGCCTCACTCATCTGCAGCGGGATCATGACCGGCAGCGCGCCCAGCGTTTCCAGGACGCGGATATAGGTCTGATTCATGATATAAAGGGGCAGGCCAAAAAAGCGCTGGGACTTTTCCCGTCCTGTCGGCACGCCAATTAAGGGCCGGTTGCGTGCGCCGTCTTCCTCTGTGCGTTCCGGGTGGCTGCCCAGCCGGCGCGCGTGGCGTAGCTCCTGGATCGCACCTGTTTGCGTTGCCCCATTTTCCATCAACTGTTTGTTATTCATAGATTAAATTTGACCACTTTTTCTTAACAATTCCTCGTCTCGCCATTATATGGGCTGGTTGTGAGAGTAGCCAAATGCACCATCCAACCAATCGATCTTTGACAGCGCATCCACCTCATGCTAGCATCGCTCTATGACGACTGACACTGTACAATCTGCCGCAAATTTACCCCCAAAAGTTCGTGCATCCAGGGTAGAGGAATTTGCTTTCACCACCACCAGCAGAGCGCGGTGGGCCGGCCTGACCTTGGTGCTGGCCGCCTTGGTGCTCTATGTGTTCACCTTGGACAATGGCCTGTTTCCCGAAGAATTGGTCGGTGGCGATCTGATCACGCATCAGTATGCCCAGGTGCAGGCGCGCCCCAGCAACGCCCCCGGCTATCCGCTCTATACGATGGGTGGCTGGCTCTGGTTTCATGCCCTACGCGCCATCGCACACGCTGCGGGCATCCATTATCCCAACCCCATACCGCTCTTGAGCAGTTACAGCACACTATGGGCGTTGTTGGCGCTCTGGCTGCTCTATCGTATTCTCTGCCGCATTACCCAAAGCCCAACCCAGCCGGCCGGCAACTGGCCATTGGCCTGGCTACTCAGTGCCTTTTATGCCGTCACCTACTTTTTCTGGTACTACGCCACCACCACCGAACAGTACAGCAGCGCCATTGCCCAGACCCTGGCCATCGTCTACTTTTACTTGGAATGGCGTAGCGCTGCCAGCGCTGACCCTATGCAGACCAATGTTGTTACGCGGCGGCGTTGGTCACCGGAGCAGCTCTTGATCCTGTTGGCCTTGCTTTGTGGCCTGGCCCTGGCCCACATGTTGACGGTCGCCTTTATTGTGCCGCCGTTGGTTGCGGTGATCCTCTGGCAGGCGCCCCGTCTGCTGGCGCGCCCGCGCCTAGTTTTGGCCACGCTGCTCGCCGCCTTTTTGCCCTTGGTCAGCTATCTCTATGTCTATGCGCGCGGCGCGGCCCATCCGGAATGGTGGGGCGCCGGCGCATGGGCCACCCCTCAAGCCTGGTTTTGGGCCTTTGTGAGCACAGCCCAAGGGCGCGACGAATTAAGCCGCGGCTTTGGTGCAGCTTGCGCCTTTTTTGACAATGGCTTCCCTGAACTGATCTGGCAGGAGCTGTCCCTGCCCATTGTGCTCTTGGGGATTGGGGGGATCGCTCGCCTGGACCGCCGCCTGGCGACACTCCTCTTTGGCACACTTGGCATCTATGGGCTTTTTTGCTGGGCCTATCGTTGCGGCAACTGGTTTCAGGTGATCCTGCCGGCCTATCCCTTGCTGTTGCTGGGGGTGGCGGCCTTGATCAATGAATTGGGGCAAGGGGCAGCTGCGGCTCAGCGCGCATTGGGAAATTGTACACCGTTCAGAGGTGACCGGCACTTGCCAAGTGCCGGTCACCTTGAGCCAGTTGTGCAGATTCAAGTGCCCCCTAAGGGTAAGCGTTTGAATGCCGTGCTTCCCTATCTCTTTGGCCTGGCGCTGGTGCTCACAGCAGTCTGGCGTTTTGAGAAGTCTCTCCCGCGCGCGGACAGTCGCAACCGAGCCGAGGACACTGCCCTTGATCAGGCGGCGCTGTTGTTGGCTCAGCCCTTGCCCCAAGGCGCGCCCTTGTTTGCCGCCGTGGATGATGCGCTGGCGCTCCAATATTTAACGGCAATCTGGCAGGTGCGGCCCGACCTGCAGGTGGTGAGCAGTGGCGAGGCGGCCCAATGGCTGGCGCGGGGGGTGGCGGTCTATAGCACATGGCCCGCCGCGCCCACCCTGGCGGCAGAGTTGCCACCGCCGGTCGCCACGGTGCAGCAGGCCGTCAACCCACAGTGGATCCAGTTTCAGCCGGCCCCGTTTACCCTGCCGGCCACGGCCACGGCGCCGTGGCTACAGCATGACGAGCAAGTGCTGACCCCTGCGGTGACGCTGGCCGCCTATGGTGTGCACCACGTTGCCCCCTCACCGTTGGCCTCCTATCGCCCTACCATTGCTGCGGCCGCTGACGATGTGACACTGTTGTTGGTCTGGCGCTTAGCCAAGGGAACATGGCCTGCGGGGTTATCGATCAGTGTGCGTCCCCTACAAGGGGGGCAACTGATCGCGGCCGGTGATGGCCATCTACAGCAAGATCGCAGCCAGCCGGCACAAGGGCTCTATCATCTGCCTCCTGCCCCCAATCTTGCCGACGAAAGTGATGTTCCGGGTGAAGCTGTATTGCTGGATCCCTATCAGTTTAGGCTGGCAACAGACCGCACATTTGATGGCGTTCAGGTGCTGCTCTATCGGCAACAGGATGGTTCCTTTATCAATGTCGCCGAGTTACAGTTGCCGGTAGCGTTGGCTGAATAGCAGCGTTGAGTGCCATCGCAATAAAAACAGCAAGCCGTTATGGCTTGCTGTTTTTATGCGACTACCTATCATGGGCCTGTTATTGTACGCTCTATAGTACGCGTACTATGGAGCGTACTGCGAATGGACTATTCTTCTGCTTCTGTCTCATCTTCCGCTTCGGCGGCTGCCTGCGCCGCGGCGGCTTTGCTGGCGGCGCGGGCGGCGGCCGCAGCCCAATCTTCACCCTCGCGCACGACGCCGACGGTAAAGGTGGCGCTCACTTCTGCCATTAAACGCACGGTGAGTTCATGGATGCCCAGATCACGAATGGGTTGATCCAGCAAAATGCGCCGGCGATCCACTTCAAAATTAACCGCCTCAGAGAGCCGTTCGGCAATGTCGGCGCTGGTGACCGACCCGTAGAGACGATCGTTTTCGCCGGCATTGGCCACAAAGAGCAGCCGTTGGCCCTGGATCACCTCGGCCTGCGCCTGAGCATTCGCGCGTTCTTTGGCCCGACGGCGCACGCCAGCCTGGCGGATCTCTTCGGCTTGTTTCAGCGCGCCTTTGGTGGCCAACACAGCCAGCCCGCGCGGCATTAGGTAATTACGGGCATAGCCGCCGGCAACCGAATAGATATTGCCGGCTAGGCCAAGTTCGGGCACATCCTGGGTGAGTAAAACTTTCATGCGAGCCATAAGTTTAAGTTCCTTTGTTGCAAGCGTATCAGTTGATACGTGTTGTGTAATCAGGGCTATAAACCGCGCCTGATTACGAAATCGATAAAGGGGATGGTTCCCAAAAACGAAAGAATTTGCCTGCCGCAGGCAGACAGAAGCGCTATTGTAGCGCACTTTGGTGATTTCTCCAATTAAAGCGACGACCAGGGGGCATTTTAGATTTTGGGCGACGTGCCTGGCATGGGCGAGCACCGTTGCGGTATGACCCATACCTTAGCGCCCGCTACCCGCCACGCGCCACCCCATTCCCCAAAAAAGATAAGTCGTATGCTCTTAGTTTGTGAAATTGCGCAGATGGGTTCATAATAGATGGCTGAACTTTTTTAGAATCATTGTGTAGGAGCTGCCATGAAAGACGCGCCCGTTATCGACCGTGAAACCATCGAAATGCTGCGCGAAATGGATGCATTGACTGAAGATGACAATCTGTTGGTCGAGCTGATCGATGAATTTTTGTCGCATTCTCATGGATTAATTGTTGCGATCAAAAAGAATTCCCACCACCAAGTCTTTGATGAATTAGCAACCCATTCCCATTCGCTCAAAGGGGCCAGCCTCAATATAGGTGCGCTCTCGCTCTTCAAAATTTGTGACACACTTGAAACCATGGCGCGCCGACAGGAGTTATTAGATATTGATAACTTGCTTACTAGTTTAGATCTCGCCTATCAACAAACAGCGGTTGCGCTTACGGAGATACGTAACCGCGCTAGTCGAGATGAACCAATCGATGACTTATTAGGATAAAACCATGGTTTTAGTAATTGATGACGAAGAAACTTTGCGCGACGTTGTAGGGGAAATTTTAGCGCTCTTTAATCTTTCCTCAATTGCGGCCGGTAATGGTCATGATGGTATTGCGCTTTTTAAAGAGCATCAGGACGAAATTGACCTCATTTTATTGGATATGCACATGCCCGTTCTGAGTGGCCATGCAACGCTACGTACACTCCGTGAGTTGGACAGTGCGATCAAGATTATCTTAATGTCCGGCTATCCTGAATCCTCGGCTATGGCTGAATTCCGCGGGGATGCACATTTGTCGTATTTGGCAAAGCCTTTTACACTGGAAAAACTTACCAACAAGATTTCAGAAATTTTAGGCCCCTTGGGGTAGGAGTATGGTGGATCCAGGTTGTTACGGTGGTCGGAAGCATATTTTTTGGTTGGGATTCTTAGTCGTAATTGGCTTGAGCCTGGGGTGTTCAGCCGCCGGATTGGTGCAACGAACTGTTGAAACCCCCATACCGACAAGAGCGTTAGCACCAACGTTTACACCCACCTCCGAAAGTGTGTTGCCACCTGTGATCGTTATCACGCCACCGCAAAATGGAACGCCCGGCGTAATTGTGATTCCGCCTGGAGTGGATCTGAATTCAGTGCTCCCTGCTACTTCGACACCGACGCCTGTACCCGAGACGCCGTTCCCTGCATTGACGAGTCCCCCTGGCGAGGTCGAAACGGGAATTCCACCGGAACAAACGGGAGGGACACCGGCTACGCTGCCGGTGGAAGCGCCGCCGACTTTTACTGAGACGCCAATCCCACCCACCTTTACGCCGATTCCCACTCCCTACATTATTGTCGATAGCGGTCTGGTCAGCCTGCGTACTGGCCCCGGGGTTGAATATCCGCTCATTGCGCAATTGGGGCCCAAAATTCCCATTGCCATTGTCGGGCGCGACCCGGAAGGGGAATGGTATAAACTTTGTTGTGTCAATGGCAGCGAAGTTTGGGTGGCAACCAGTCATGTGCGGACGGTCAATGATGTGAGCGGCATTGCGCTGTTGACGGCCTCGGAACCGCCGCCGCCGCCCACGCCAACCCCCCCTTTTACCGAAACGCCAACGGTGACGCCTACACCAACGGCGACACTTTTTCCCTTTGAAAGGGCAATAGGGCCGCAATTTTTCCCGACCAATAATGAGTTTCTGACGATTTGGGTGAAACTTTTTGTAGGGTTACCCCCTGCCGAACCAGATCCTGCTGACGGCTATTACCTGAAAGTATTCTTTGAGGGGGTCGAACGCCCTAGCACAAATGGTGTCCAGGCGAGCGCAAAAGAATTTAAGTATGTCGGCGTCAAAATTGGCACAAATACATATACCTATGGCAATTTGCAGTATAATCTTAAATACGAATATATGCCTCCCGACCCCAAGAAGAATGATCCAAACACTACGGAGACGCGTTTGACTGTGCTTGGTACAGGTAATTGGAAGATCTACGTCGCGGATGGCGCCGGCAATCAACTCTCTGATGCTGTAGAATTCCGCACAGAACCGACCAATGCCAACCGCGAAATCTATGTCGCCTGGGTGCGGGTGCGCTAGCTAAATGGTAAATTACATGACGGGCAGAATTGCTACAAAAATGTTACGAATGCTTATGAATATATCTATCCAGAAAATTCGTTTCCTTGGTTGCCAATCTTTGCTGCTGACATTGCTTTTGCTGCTAAGCGCCTGTAGTTTTGCGCGGCAGACTGCAGGCCCAGCCGCAGAGAATTATGTGCCAATCCGCTCCCCCTATCCAACCTTTACCCCTACGCCGGCGCTGGCTGTGCCGGATTTGCCTACCCCTACCGCGGTTGCCGCTGCGCCGGATAACAGTAGCAGTAACGCTGATGTCGCGCCGCCGCCCACCGAGACCCTTGTGCCGACTGAAGCGCCGACTGCCGAGCCAACACAAACGGCGACCTTAGCGCCACCGCGCCTGGTCGTTAACTCCCCTTTGGTTAATGTGCGCGCCGGCCCTGGGACAAACTATCCCGTCATTACGACCGTGGAACGCGGGCAGGAATTTGATGTGATCGGCAAAAATGCGGCTGGTGATTGGTGGCGTTTTTGTTGTGTCAATGAAGAACCGGCCTGGCTGGTGGGCGAGCTGGTCGATGTGGATGGCGCAGTGGACACAGTCCCGGTCAGTGATGCGGTCGTCCAGGTGCCGCCGACTGATACGCCGCCACCGGCGGCGCCAGCGGCCCCCACGGAACCGCCGCCTACGGAGGCGCCGCCGCCACCGAGCTTTAGTTTTGAGTTATCCGAACAGGCGCAATTCCCAGAGCCTAAGTTGGTGCGCGTCTTTTTGTATGTGTTTGATGGCTCCTCAGCGCTGGCTGGTTATAGCGTACGGGTGAAAAAAGATGGCGCGGAGTTGCCAGTCTCTGCCAAGTCACAGGGGGGACAGCCGGGTATGACCTGGCCCATTAACGATTCCCGGCAGCGCTTTCAAAATATGAAGGTAGAATTTCCCGGGGTGGCCCCTGCCGGCCAATGGGAAGTGCAACTGATTGATGGTGGTGGCAATCCAGTGGGGCCGCCGGCAAACTTTAATCTGGCGGCCAATGATTCCAACCTGGAACTTTATGTCCGTTACAAAAAGATCTAATGATCCGGCCACAATGGGCAATGGGCGCCGCGGCTGGCCGGGCGCGCGTGAGGCTGAGATGGCGGCCCATTGCGCTCTCTCGTCGTCATCTTTTGATCGCGTTGGTCATCTTCGGCGCATTGCTGCGTGGGGGGCGGCTGGCCTGGCAACCCCTTTGGGCCGATGAAGGCTATAGTATCTATTTTGCGACCGAGCCGGTGGGGCGGATGTTGGCGCTGACGGCGCATGACATCCATCCACCGCTCTACTATGCACTGTTGCATGGCTGGATTGCCATTGTGGGGTCGGCTAATCCGCTTTATTTGCGCCTCTTTTCACTCCTGCTAGCGCTCCCTGCCTTGATTCTTTGTGGCTTCCTGGCCGACGCCTTTTTCCCAGCGCGTCGACGCGTGGCGCTCATCGCGCTGACGCTGTTGTTGTGGAATCCGCTTGCCCTCTATTACAGCCAGGAAATCCGTATGTATGGCTTAGCCATGACGCTCAGCATGGCCGCCACCCTCTGTTGTTGGCAGTGGCTACAGCGTGTTGAAGCGGGCCAGAGGGCGGGGCGTTGGCTGGGCGCTTATGTAGTGGTCGCCATCCTCGCGTTGTACACCTTATACTACCTGGGGTTCCTGCTGCTGAGCCACTCTCTTTGGGTGGTATGGCGTTTGCGCCGCCGTCTGCCCGTGCTTTGGCATTGGCTTGGCGCCGAAGTGATGGTGGCGTTGCTCTACTTGCCCTGGCTGCTCTACACGGCTACCGCTTTACGCGCCTATGTGGCGAGCAAAGTGCAATCGGATCAAGATGCGCCGCTAGGGCTCTTCACCTATGTGGGACGGCATCTGCTTGCCTTTACGGCCGGCCATCAACCGCTGCCGGCGCCGTGGGACTTTCTGCGCGGGAGCGGTCTGGCCGCGCTGTTGCTCTTGAGCGTGGTGGCAGGTGTGCGTTGGTATGGCGCCAGAAGTAAACACGCTACGCTCGGCGGTAGGCATAGTATGATTTTGCGTAGTGATAATGAGCTTCTTGATAGTGAGGATAGGAAGGGGACATTAGCTGCGCACTATTCCATTTGGTCAAGCCGTGCCTATCAGGCGCTCTGGCTCTTTTTGGGGGTCCCACTGCTCATTGGCTATGGGGTTAATCTACGCTATCCATTCTTTCCCGAGGGGGGGGAGCGGCTGTTGCTCTTTGTGCTGCCATACTTTCTACTGCTTGTGGCCGCGGCGATTGACGCCATCTGGCAGCAGTGGCTGGTGGCATGGGTGGCTTTGGCGGCGCTGTTGGTGAGCGCCGTGCTCGGTGTGTGGACCTTTTACACGCAACCGCGCTACCAAGCCGATGATTATCGACCGGTGGTGCAGCAGGTTGTCCAGCAGGGCGCCGATGGTGACACCTTGTTGGCCACCTTTCCCTGGCAGGTGGGGTTCTGGCGCGCCTATGCGCCGCTGTTGGGTCTCACCGCGGCACATGGGCCACACGTGCAGTTGATCAGCGATGGCGCCGCCCTGTGGGGACCGGCGGTGCAGCATATGATCGACGACGCTTTGCGTCAGGGAACGCTCTGGGCGCCTGCCCTGTTGACCATTGGCAGCGATTTGCCCGCGCAGCTCGAGCATTATCTGCAGCCGCGGGCGATTAACTTTGAGAATCGATGGGTCAGCGCCACAACCCGTCTCTACGCGTGGCGCGCCATGCCCCCGGCGGCTTTGCAGCCAGAGGCGCAAAGCTGGGCTGGCGTCCACTTGGTCGGCGCCGGCTTGAGCGCCACGACCCTTGTGGCTGCCAATGGACCATTGATGGTCAGCCTGGCGTGGCAGCTTTCGGCAGATGCGCAGACCTATGGCGTCACGCTGCGGCTTGTCCGGGATGAGCATACGTGGGCGCATCGCGACTATAGCCCTGTGGGCGCTTTAGCACAAGGGGCAAGTGGGGCGGAACCGGTCGATCAGGTTGGGTTGCTGGCGCCGCCGGGGCTGCCGCCGGGTGAATACACACTGCAGTTGGGGCTGGTCAATGCGGACGATGCACTGATCGCGCCGATCGCTGCCAAGCCTGCGCAATTCTTAGTCCCATTGGGCACAGTAGTGGTGACGGCGCCGGATACGGTTGTGCCTGCCTTTCGGCTGCCCATGCAACATGCTCTGGCCAAGGCCAATACCGCCGATGCTTTACAATTGTTGGGCTATAGCAGTGATCGAGGCCCACTGCTGGCCGGCGACCAGATAGCCGTAAGTCTCTTCTGGCGCGCACAGTCCACCCCGGCAACGGCGCGCCAACTCTACGTAAGCCTGGTGGACCGCCACGGCCAGGGCGTGGCCGGCTGGGAAGGGTGGCCTTTGCCGGACTATCCTGTCACTGCTTGGGGGGCGGGCGCCCTGGTGCAGACGCCGGTGCGCGTCCAACTGGCGGCTACCATTCCCACCGGCGACTATCAACTGCAGGCGGGCTTAATCGATGCTGCAGGGCAGAAGGGGCCGGCGACACCGGTGGGTGCGCTGCGGGTTGTGCAACGGCAGGCAAGCTTTACGCTGTCAACACCACCCCAGCATCCACTACCGGAGCCGGTGCAATTTGGTGCGCATGTTGAACTCATCGGCTATGCCACTACGCTAGTGGAGGGGCGACTGACGGTGACGCTGACTTGGCATGTCCTGCAGACGCTGCTGCCGCCGCACCATATTTTTTTGCATGTACGCAATGAGGCCGGTGACCTGGTGGCGCAGCAAGATACTCCCCCGCTAACGACGGCAGGACCCGCACCCACCGGCAGTTGGCAACCAGGCGAATACTTGATCACCACCCATGAGCTGGCGCTGCCGGCCGTACCCTTGACGACGCTGCAGCTACAGGTCGGTCTCTATGTGCCGGCTACCGGTGTGCGGTTGCCGGCGAGCGCAGGGGGTGCGCCTGTGGGCGATGTGGCAACGCTGGCGCTACAACCCTAAGCTGAGCGCAACTTTTCCCGTTGTCTTGCGTAGAGCTTAATGAAATTGTCTTACAGAGAATTGTACATAGGCGCTAAAAGCGCGGATATCGACAAAAAATTGTCGATGTTTACTGCGGCGAAGCCGACTCAATGGTGTAATGGTTAATGGTGTAACGGTTAACAGTTAATCATTAACCATTACACCATTAACCATTGATCTAGATAGTAAGGAGAATGATGATGACAGAACAGACGCAACAGCCCAATGGCTCTGGTACAAGCAGCAGTGAGGGTGCCGGCCCCAGTGCCGCGACTGGTGCGCAACAAGAGCAGAAACGTGCTGAGCGTTCCGGCCAGGAGTTGATCGACGAACTGGCGCGCCTAGGCGCCAGCCTGGCCGAGGCCGCGCGTGCGGCCTGGGCGAGCGATGAGCGCAAAAAGCTGGAAAGTGATCTGAAGGCGAGCCTGGTGGCGTTGGCCACTGGGGTGGAGCAAGGGTTGCGCCGTGCTTGTGAGAGCAGCCAAACCAAGGAGATGTTTCACAAGGCCGAGGATGCCGCCGAGTCGCTCCATGCCCGGGTGCGTTCGAGCCAGTCGGCGCATGAAGTGGCTAGTGGCCTCGCCAAGGGGCTGCGTGTGCTGGCCGAGCAGATTGACAAAATGGCAGAAGAGTTACAGCGCAAAGCCCCGGCAGATGCCGCCAAGGACACAGGCCAGGCGGCGACATCCACCAAACCGGGGGGGACACAAGATATCCCGATTGAGCGGCTGTAGCGGTTTTGATTGGTGATTGGGTGATTGGTAATTGTGGGTCTGTGTGCGTCAGTGGATCGGTTAGTAATGCAGGTGGCAAGTAGCGGGTGATACGCTACTCGCCACCCGCTACTCGCCACCTGCATTACCAGGTATACTATGTCGCGAAGAACCCTTAAAATCATGCTAGCGCGGCACATCCACACTAGCAATGACGCGCCTGAGCACCGCATCAGCGTCTAGTCCTTCAATCTCTGCTTCCGGTCGTAAGATAACACGGTGGCGGTAAGTTGGCGCCAGAATATGCTTAATGTCGTCCGGTGTGACGTAGGTGCGTCCTTGCAGGGCAGCGTAGGTCTTGGCGGCCAAAAGCAATGTGATGCTGGCGCGCGGGCTGCCGCCCAACATAAGATCGGGGCTGCGCCGGCTTGCATTGGCCAGTTGGGTAATATAGCGCAGAATGCCATCCTCGACCACCACGGCTTGAATCTCCTGGCGTAGCATGGCTAGCTCATCTGGATGGAGCACCGGTGTAATGCCGGCCTCATCCAGATGACGGGCATCAAAGCCTTGATGATAGCGGCGTAGCACTTCGGTCTCCACTGCCTCGGGCGGGTAATCCACCAACACTTTGAACATAAAGCGGTCAAGCTGTGCTTCCGGCAGCGGGTAAGTGCCCTCGTACTCCACCGGATTTTGGGTGGCCAATACCATAAACGGAGCGGCCAATACATGACGCTCCCCCTCAATGGTCACCTGGCGTTCTTCCATTGCTTCCAGCAGAGCCGATTGAGTTTTGGCCGGCGCACGATTGATCTCATCCGCCAGAATGATGTTGGCGAAGATCGGCCCCTGTTTGAGATAGAAATTCCCTTGGTTGACATTATAGACTTGTGTCCCGACCACGTCGCTGGGCATCAAATCGGCGGTAAATTGAATGCGATTAAAGCTCGCTTGAATCAGCCGCGCCAGGGTCTTGGCCATGAGCGTCTTGGCGGTTCCCGGCACACCCTCCAACAGCACATGGCCGCCAGCCAAAAAGGCAACCACGACCTGTTCAAAGACACTTTCCTGTCCTACAATAACTTTTGCAGCTTGTTCTTGCATCTGCGCAAAGCGCTGGGCGAGAGACATGCCTTGGCTCCTCTGCTATAAATGTTCAGATAATCTTTTGAGCTAGCCTGCACCTGACAGGTTTTCAAAACCTATCAGGTGTTCTGGGTCTTTTCTGGATGTCAATAGAGTAGTTGAATTTCATTCATCGACCTTGTTTATGGCGCGCCAGCAAGGTATCCACCTGGCTGACCGTTTGCACCAGCGTGCGTTCGTCCAGTTGTTCATCCAGGCGGCGTAACAGGGTGATGAGTTCTGTCTGATCTTCAGCCGGCCACTGCGCAGTGGCCGGTTCCAGTTGCTGGAGAAAGGCCGGATCGTCACGGGCCGGACTAAGCCGCAGGCTACGGCCCAAGGTCCGTTTCAGCCGCTGTTTGTGATGTTGGGCGACTGCCGCGCGCCGCTGGGCGCGCCGGAAGAGATTGGCCATGGCAATCACATATTCGGCTGCTTCACGTGGGCGCACTTCCGCCTGGGCCGGCAACGGCTTGCCTAAGCGGCGTCCATTGAGCAGCAGGTAAAGAAAGGTGACCAGCAGCGCAAAAAGTGTCGCCCAACCGGTGGTCGTCAGATAGAGCCAATCTTGGAGTGATTGAATGGACGCACCGGCGGTCGCGCCACTGCCAAAGAGATGGTAGGTATCGATGAAAACAAGACTGCCGGCCGCAACGCCACGCAACAAGGCCGGCACAAGGGTAGCCTGGCTCGCTTCGCGTAGTTCTCCATTGGTGAGCCCGTGATAGGGGCTGAGCTGCCAGATCTTGCCTTGGCCAAAGGGTTGCAGCGCCAGCGTAACCTGGCCATCCTGCGTCGCCAGCACGGGAATGCTTTGGGGACTCTTGCTCAAATCAAGGGTGGCCGCCTGGCCGGTGAGCTGGATGCCTTCGTTCAGATCCGGGAAGAGCGGCTGCACTTGCCCTACTGTGAAGAAGAGCGCATCAACCGGGGGTCCTGGCTCTATATTAAAACGGGCAATGAGCGCCTCGTCACTGGCACTGGGCCCTACCCAAACCAACGTACCCCCCGCCTGCACCCAGCGCGCCAGTTGGTCAGCTTCGGCAGCACTGTAGGGCTGTTGGTTAGGAAAGACAAAGATCAAGCGCAGCTCTGCGGGCAAACTGGCGGCAGGCGTTGTCAGTTCTTCCACCTGAAGGCCCATTGCTTCCAACCACAGCCAGAGCGCACGCGTGCCATTGGCAGCAGTTGAGCTTGGATCATAGGGGCGGGGCGGAGCCGGTTCACCCTGGAGCAGCGCAAACGCGACCAAGCTGACCAGCAGCGCCAGCCCCAAGCCAAGATGGAGTCGTCCATTCGCCGAGCCATTGGCTGACCCATTAACCACTGTAGCCGCCATTTACGCCATCTCCTCTAACTCGCCAATGGCCTCAACATAGCGGTCATAGGTGTTCTGGTCCGGCTCGTGAACGCCATACCAGACATCATCGAAGGTTTCCACCACTGGACGCAGTTGTTGATGGAGGTCGTCTTTGCTTTGCACTGCCGCCAACACCTCACGGTTGGTGTCGCTGCGGCGATAGGTAAGGACATGGCGTTCGTGGAGTCCGAGCAACGCTGAGAGATAGAGCTGACGCACGGCTTCGCGGTAGCTGCCGACATCGGCCAACTGTTGCGCCCGTTCCTTGGCCTCGGCGGCGCTTTGGGGAAATGCGTCACCGGCTCCATCGCGCCGCTCTTGGGCACTACCGACAAAGCTGCCAAACAAGTTTTGCAGCCAATAGCTGAGCAGCCAGACCACCAGAATGACGCCAATGATGACAAGGCCCCACCCAATAAGCCGTACCAATGGCAGCCCCCACATGGCACTGTTGTTGTTGCCGATTGCGTCGGGAAGGAGTGACCGCACCCAGCGCCAAAAGCGATCCCACAGACTTTCTTTGCCGGCAAATTCGGGACGCTGGAAGATGGCTGCCAACAGCGCCAGGCGGACCGCTGTGTCATCCCCAGAGGCTGCCTGTAACTGGGTAAGCAGCAGATCGACCTGTGCCTGTGCATGGCCGAGGGTGATCTCATCCTGCCCCGGCACGCCCAACAGCGGCGTCAAGGAAAGTGTGTGTCCATTGGCTAGTTCGACCTGGTCGATGGCCGCCAAACGTTGTTGCACCTTGCGCAACGCTGGCGTACTCGCACTGGTCACAGTGTTACTCGAGCCGGCTTCATGGCTGAGGGCAGTAAGCTGCTCTTGGACATCACGCAGGAGCCCTTGATAGTCAGCCAAAGAGACGCTCTTGCTCTCCGTCTGGGCCAATCCTGGCATTGTGCCGGCGATGAAGAGCAAGCTGATCAGAAGGATAGGTGCAATCCGGTGCATTCGCTGCTTACTTTCGATCTGGTGAACACTTTGTGGCAGTACTCATCGCTTTAAAAAACATAGACTTTGCAAAGGTGACTGTTACTGCCCATGAGTAGCCGGGTAGAAAGGATTTTGCTCTGGGTGGCGACAGTCACCTGGAACTGCTCGAAATCTCGTTGTAGTGCTAAGCAAGGGCCGGCGCGCTGCCGGCTACCTCCGCTTCTAGTTGCTGAATACGTAGTTCCAGATCATAGCCCTGATTGCGCATGCGCAAGTCATAGTAGAGCATGACATAGGCCGTGGCTGCCAACGGTTGCCATAGGACTGGTAGCAGCGCACCCACTGCCCCCATAATGGCTGCACCGGCCAGGGTTGAGGTCGTGAGCACCAAAGCAGATACGGAGGAAGCCAGCAACATAAGCGAAGCATAGATAAAGCCATAAAAAAGCGCAAGCACCACCGTGTAGCCAATACAGCGGCGTACATGACCGCGGGTTAGCTCCCAACTGCGCTGTAACGATTCAATGGGTCCCCAGCCTTGTTCGACAATTCCCGGCGTCGCTACGGCCCAACGTGCTGCCAGATAAATAAAAGGCGCGACTACCACGGCAATTACAAGCAAATAGAGGCAAAAGATACCGACCACCATGCCAATCACAGCTACCGCGCCTGGTTCTGCCCCTTGTGTGGTGCTGCCGAGCATGAGAAACGCACTGGCAAAGATGGCGATGACAAAGAAAAACATAAAGAAGAGGATCGAGAGCACAACCAAGACCCCCAAATAGACGAGATAGACACTAAGCTGCATCCCCAGCCAGGCCCAAAAACGCCGACTGCCGCGCCGAATCCCTTCCCCGACGCCCAGTTCCTCGCTATGGATCGCGGCGATGGTGTGTTGGGTCAACACCAGTGTTGCAATCCCATTTAAGGCAAGGCTCACCGGCATCAACAAGTAGACCCACGTCGCGGCGCCGCCACTATTCTGCAGATCGCGCAGGATTGACTCATCCACTACGCTGTCTGGATTTTGCACCGCATAGAGAAAGAAGTTGAGATAGCTGGTCATGGTCTGGCCGGTGATAATGCCGGAGACAATGCCGACGGGCACCAGAAAGAGAGCCGTTGTCAGAATTAATTTGCCAAATCGCGCCCGATAGATGCGAATGGCCCAATCCATCAAATCGCCAAGGCTAAGTGGGCCGGAACGAAAGATGGGGGATTGCATAGGGTGTACTCCTTCTTGTTTCGTTTCTTGTTTAATCACGTACAGTCATCGTCTGCACCGTGGCCGCCCGCAGCAACGCCGGATCGACGGTGGCGCTTGCGGCCTGCGTCAGATCGAAGTAGCCGGCGTCAAGCGTCAGGGGTTGATGGAGAATATCTTCTTTCACCTTGAGAAAGAAGGTAACCTCGCTCGGATGGTCAATCCCGGGCAGGCCGGCAAAGAGTGCGGTCCGGACCGCACCAAGACCGGCGCTGGCTTGGGAGCCAATCATGATGGTCTTGCCTTGTGCCCGGGCCAATGCCAGCATCTGCCGCGATTCTGTGTAGCCGGTGCGCGCCGTTTTGATGTTAAGAATGTCAAAGGTGTCTAGCGCCAACTCGCGGCGCAGATCGCGCAGGCTGAAACAACTGTCATCGGCAATAATCGGCAGCGCTTCGGCCTGGCGCAACTGGGCGCGCTCCCGGATGAATTCCACCGGCAGCGGCTCCTCACAGTAGAGCAACCCCAGTTCACGCAGGTGGGTCAATTTCGCGACGGCGTCCTCTGCCTCCAGACATTCATTGGCGTCGGCATAGAGCGCCATTTCTGCGCCAAACATGGCTTGGAGATCGTGGATGCGCGCCAAATCTTCATCCCAGGTGCGCCCTACCTTCACCTTAAGCACACGCACCCCCTGGTCATAGACCCGCTGTGCTTCGGCCAACACAGTGTCACGGTCGCCGATGCCCAGAATGTAACTAACTTTGATGCGCGCCGCGGTGAGCCCAAGATGCTCGGCCAAGGTTACCCCTTTTTGTTGGGCCAGCGCATCGTGCAGCGCCATGTCGAGCGCGCCTTTGGCCGTTTGGTTATTCTTGATTTCGTCGAGCCGTCTCTGCACCTGGTCGAGCGGCTGGTGGAGCACGCGCGGCGCCAATTCATGGCGAAGAATGCTGGTGATACTATCGACCGTCTCGCCATAGATGGTCGGGCGCGGCGGCGCTTCGGCCACACCGCTGCTGCCATCATTCAACGTCACCTGCACCAAAACGTGGCGCACTTCGGTCAATTTGCTGGCCTTGCCCCACTGTAAAACCCCTGCCATCGGCAGGCGAAAGACGGTGGCTGTAATTGCACTAATGGTTGTCATGGTAACCACGCTATAATCCGTTGGGCCACGGCCGCCGCGTCATGTTTGACTGTGTCAATGACCAACGTGCGTTGCGGATAGTGGGCGCAGAGATAGGCGCGCGCCGCCTGTGGATCGTAGTTGCGCCGCTCTTCAACCACGATTTGTACTTTGGCGCGCAGATCGGCCACAGCCACCGTGCCGGCGCCAACGGGAGGCGCGGCTAAGGCCAGGAGTTCGGCCACTTCTGCCGACGTGAAAAGTTCATCAGCGCCAGCGACGCCAATGCTTGCCAATCCCGCGGCGGACGCTGTAGTTGCGTTGGCCGTAGCTAGGCTGATCTTGTCAAAAGCATCGCTGCGTCCCAACAGCCGACGGACGCGCACAATGTCCGGCGCGTCAAGCACGACAAAACGGGCGTGGGGCAACGCCTGCGCCGCATGGGTCACTTCCGCCTCCCCGCGTAAACCATCAAAGAGGATACGGCGGGTAACCAGCGCGCCATCCACCTGGATCTGGCTTAACGCATGAGCCATACCACCAGGAAAGAGTTCGTGGTAGCGCCGTGTATAGGCAAAGCGTTTACTGCGATCTCGCTCCGGTTGACGGGGGGCGCCGTCGATGGCTTGCATATAGTCGATAATGAGTTGATCGGTAACAGTGCGGCGGTCGGGCAAGAGGGTGAATTCCCATGCCTGCGCCTGGAGCATCTCCAAGGTCGTACTCTTGCCAACCCCGGTGACGCCGACCAGGATCACTAAGGGCGTTGCTGCAAGCATCTGCCAACCCGGACGCGCCCCATTGCCATAGGCAACACCTGGCGCGAGTTCGGTTAAGGTAACTTCTGTGGACTCTGTGGACATAGTGTAATGTACATACCTGAATGACATGGGCGATATTATTCCATTATTATTCCATTGTAACTGCTTCGCTGGTGTCAGGTGACAGTTACTGGCCAGACGCATTGCCACTGACGATAACTGACTATAGCTGACTATAACCGTACCGGCTGAGTAGTTACGTTCCATTCTATTATACTTGATGGCTTACGAAATAACTAATGAAAGGAGCGCGCTCAAGCACCTGGAAACATGAGTTGTCGGCCTACGTATGGTACAATAGACACAGGTAATCTTGCCACTGCAAACAGCAAGGCGCTGTAGTAAGATTAGACACCGACGAGCGCTCGGCAGTCGTGATAGTTTGACAGAGCCACAGGGAGGCAATGGAGTCGGTGGCGTGCGTTGCACAGGAGCAAGCTATACACAAGTAATGGTACACCATCGATTTTGAAGACGTGCATTCTATGCAGGAAATTTTGAAGACGTTACAGCAGTTATTTACCGATTGGGAGTGGGGAACGTTGCCCGCACTGCCGCGCATTATGGGCGCAATGGATTCAGTAGCATGGACCTTAGTCAGCCTTTTGGCCTTGGCGATTGTGGTAGGCGTTTACTTTACCTTAACTTCCCGCCGCTCCTTTCTCTTTGCCGACGAGGTTGAGTTTACGCCAGAGATCTTACTGGCGCGCCTGAAACAAGATCCGACCCGTTTGGCACCGGTGGCCATTGTGAGCCGGATTGGCTCGGAAGCCACCTTGGAGTTGTTGGATTATGGTGACCAAATTCGCACCAAGGAGTGGCGCTATCGTTGGAACAGTGTGCGTGAAGAGCTGCTAACCCTGCTCAGTGCGCAAAACGCCTTTGGCCCCATCTATGCCTTGGCGCGCTACTATCGCAGCGCGGATCAGCAGGAACCCGACACCTTGCGTATTCGCCGCACCGTCTTGGTGCACAAACTGGGCTCGCTGCGTCATCTGGAGCCAGGCGCGGATGGCAGCACGGCGCAACTGCGCATACGTTGCCATCCCGCCGAAATTGAAGGGGACTTGGGCTTTGACGGCGAGGTGCTCTGGCTGTTGCCGGACGAACCGGCGCCCCCGCCGGCGGGTCCGATTGTCGAGATGGCGCCCATCGACTTCCATACCGTGCAAGAGGCCGAGGTTACCCTGCACATTCGCCGCACGCCTACGGTTGGTGGCGGCTTTCGGCTTCACCTGCAAAAGCGGCGCAATATGTGGGTCGTTGTCGATGAAACAATTGAATGGGTTAGCTAGATCATATGTTTGAATCAACTTTCACACCAGAACATGTATTGGTCTTTCTCAATGTAGCCATCTCATCCATTCTGGTGATTTTGGCTTTTTCCCTCCTTGCCTATACCTTTACCTATAATTTTCTCAACCCTGTGGCGCGTCGTTTTGCCCTGGTGCTCGGCTGTGTCATGGTCACCTATGCCAGCGATGTCGCCTTGAATCGTGTCGTCTCGATTGGGTCGGCTGAACGGTGGCTGCGCTTTCAATGGCTGGGAATTGCGCTGTTGCCGGCGGCCTATTATATCTTTTCGGTAGCCGTATTGGAGACAACCAACTATCGGGTGCGCGCTCGGCGTTGGGTCGCCTGGAGCGCCCTCGCCATCGGTCTGCTCAGCGCGTTGGATGGCCTCTTTGGCCGGCAGTTGGTGGGCAGCATTCAGGCGCCGCCGCCGGTGGGCCATTTGATGGCTGGCCCCTTTTTTTGGCTTTTCATCGCCTATTTCACCCTCACCATTTTGTTGGCGTTGCGCAATGTTTGGAAGGCGCATGGGCGCTGTTTGACTGCCAGCAGCCGGCAGCGGATGACTTATCTTTTGTTGGGCTTTGTGGCGCCGGGTATTGGTGTCTTCCCCTACTTGATTGTGTTGGGCAGTGTCAGCCAGCGTCTGAGCAGCAGTCTCCTTGTCCTTGCCATCTCCTTTTTGGGCAACATGGTTGTGGCGGTGTTACTCGTAATTATGAGTTATACGGTTGCCTATTTTGGTGTGCTGACCCCAGATCGCGTGGTCCGCTACCGTCTGATTCGCTTCTTTATGCGGGGTCCTATTGTGGCCATATTGGTAATTCTTGCCATCCAGACGGTGCCGACTGTCGAGCAGATCCTGGGCGTGCCGCGCGATATTGTGCTTTTTAGTGTCATTACCGGTGTCATTGTGTCGAGCCAACTGGTCCTCAGTGTGACCAAATCTTGGGTCGATTGGCTGGTCTATCGCGAGGATCGGGAAGAGATCGCCTGGCTGCGCGAACTGGACCGGCGTCTGCTCACGACGAGTGATCTGCATCAGTTTCTGAGCAATAATCTGACTGCGCTCTGTGAACTCTTGCGCGTGCCCTCGGGTTTTGTCGCCGCCATTGTGGGTCCCGAATTTATGCTGGAGGCGACCGTGGGCTCGGGCGAGACGCGTGAGCAGATTTTGGCCGTCAAGGATTGGAATGAGGCGTTGGCCCGCGCCCTTAAAGACGACGACCGCGTGCGCCCCATCTCGCACGCCGGCTTCTGGATTTGGCCCCTGCTAGAACCCAACAGTGAGGAAAAGAGCCGCGTCCTCGGCTTTTTGGGGGTGCGGGCGCGCACCGAGACCCCCTTGCTGGGCCAAGATGAGCGAACTGTCCTGACACAGATGTTGGAGCGGGTGGCGAGTGCCCTGGCCGATCGTCGGCTGCAACAAGGGGTTTTTGTCTCGTTGCGTCGTATTATTCCCGACATTGATCGCATCCAACAGTGGCGTAATCTTGTCCCTTACAGCGCCGTGGAGAGTGATACGACACCGACGGCGGCGCTGCTGGATCCCAGCCCTATTCATAGTCCAGAATTTGAGGGATGGGTCAAAGACGCCCTTAGCCACTACTGGGGTGGCCCTAAATTGACCCTGAGCCCGTTGGTGCAACTGCGCGTTGTCAGCGATGTGTTGGGCCAGGCCGACGGTGATCCAACGAAGGCGCTGCGCTTGGTGTTGGGGGCCGCAATTGAGAAGATGCGCCCGAATGGCAAACCCAACTTGAGCGCCCCAGAGTGGCTGCTCTATAATATTTTAGAGATGCGCTTTATCGAGGGACGTAAGGTACGTGAAATTGCTGATCGTTTGGCCATGAGTGAAAGTGATCTTTATCGCAAACAGCGGGTGGCGATTGGTCAGGTGGCGCGGGTCCTATCGGAAATGGAACAGGAAAATGGCGGCGAATTGGAAGTGCGTTCCCCAACCGCCCAGCAGCTTACCATGAAGGAGCCGGTTGCTTTATGAGCCGTTCAACCAAAATCGACCAATCAACTTTGGGGCGCTGGTTCTATGAGTTGCAAGAGAATTTTAGCGTCGAAGTGCTAGGGCTCTTGCTCTTTTTAGTGGGGGGCGGCTTTGGTCTAACACTGCTACGGGGCGGTGTTGACAGCATCTATGGCGTCCCCTGGATTGTGACCATCTGTGGCTGGACGGCGCCGTGGCTACTGCTCTCTATGATGATTATGGGGGCCGTCTTCATGTTGGGCGAACGGGCGGGGCATTGGGGAGTAGAGGCCATTGTGGGCATAGAGTTGCTTTTGCTCACCTTGCAAATCGCCACCTTTCTCTGGAACAACGATGTTGTCACTTGGCAGGCGCGCCTGGATGGCGCCGATGGTGGTCTAATTGGTTGGTCCTTTGGTACGCTGTTGCTGGCTGGTCTCGGTCGTTGGCCGGCGCTGGCGCTCGATATTTTACTGGGGTGTATCGGTTTTTTGTTGACGGTGCGCTACACTCCGTTGGTCTACTTAGCGCCGTTATTGGCTGAAATTTTGGCAATTCCCGCCGACTTTGATATGACGCGCTGGACCGACCGTATTGCCACCTGGCTCACCTGGCTGGCGGCGCGGCCGGCGGTGTCACAGCCTACCGCAACCCTGCCCACCGGCGCCAATTTTGTGCCGCCGGCCGCCGATGAGTGGGAGGATGCTGAAGGTCCTAACGATTATGGTGAACCTGCGCCGCCACCCGTCTATCAACGACAGGCTGCCGAACCCAACGCTGCCGTAGCGGCATCTGCCAACCCACGGCCGGCCAAGTCTGCGCGTAGGAATGACAATACGCCAGCCAAGAAGAAACCTGTCCGCCGCAAACCCCCTGTTGCTCCCGGCGAATTGCCGGCCCTAGACCTGCTCCTGGCGGATGAAGGGGTCTATCGGGAAGCCAATGCCCGTGAAACCCAGCAACTGATTGAGTCAACTTTGGAAGATTTCAATGTCCCGGTTCGCGTCGTGCATGTGGAAAGCGGTCCCACCGTCACGCAATTTGGCGTTGAGCCCCTCTATTTGGAGCGCGCCGGCCAGCGTCGCAAAGTCCGCGTCAACCGCATTGTGAGCCTGGCTGATGATCTCTCTTTAGCGTTGGCCGTGCCCTCGGTGCGGATCGAAGCGCCGGTGCCGGGGCGCCCATATGTGGGGATTGAGGTGCCCAACACCGAAAAGGTGGTGGTCAGTATGCGTGGCGTCCTAGAGAGCAAAGCCTTTCAGCAAGAAGGGGGTATTCTGCCACTGGCGTTGGGGCGCAACACGTCCGGCGGACCCGTCGTAATGGATCTGGCGCGGGCGCCCCATATGTTGATTGCCGGCGCCACCGGCGCCGGCAAATCGGTCTGTATTAACACGATCATTGTAGGGCTGCTTATGCGCCACGGCCCAGAGTCGTTGCGTTTTGTGTTGGTTGACCCTAAAATGGTCGAGTTGCCCGGTTACAATGGCATTCCCCATCTATTGGGCAAGGTCATCACCGAGGTAGACCAGGTCATGGGCGCGCTGACCTGGCTGCTGTTGCAGATGGATGACCGCTACCAACTCTTTAAATCCTTGGGCGTGCGCAATATTGACTCCTATAACGCGTTGGCAGGTAAAAAGCGTAAGGGCGAAGAGCCACTGGCGCCACTGCCCTACATCGTGCTGATCATTGATGAATTGGCTGATCTAATGATGACGGCGGCTGATGACATCGAGCGGCAGATCTGCCGGCTGGCCCAGATGGCGCGCGCCACGGGGATTCACCTGATTTTGGCGACCCAACGGCCCAGCACTGATGTTGTGACCGGGCTCATTAAAGCCAACTTCCCAACCCGCGTTGCCTTTGCCGTCACCAGCCAGATTGACAGTCGCGTTATCCTGGACTCACCCGGCGCCGAGCGGTTGTTAGGGCGTGGCGACATGCTGTTGATGCGCCCAGATCTAGCGAAGCTGCAGCGGGTGCAAGGTTGCCTGGTGACGGATCCGGAGATCAATGCCGTGGTGAACTTTTGGCAAGAGCGCAGCGACAGTGAGGACGAAGGAGCTAAGCCGCCGCCATGGGCCGGTCTGCTCGACCAGTTGGATGACGAAGATGGGTTGATTCAAGATGCCATTGATGTGATTCGTGACATGGAGAGTTGCAGCACCAGTCTGTTACAGCGTAAGTTGCGGGTCGGCTATCCCAAAGCTGCCCGTTTGATGGAGCAATTAGAAGCCAAGGGGGTGGTCGGACCGGACCAAGGCGGCGGGCAGGGACGCCCTATTTTGCTCAAACGCCAGAACAACGAAGAAGAGGACGACTGGGGCGAAGCCGCTGAATAATCAGGAGTCGCAGTCACGTAGTCGTGTGGTCCAGAGTCGGTTAATTCAACCTGTGTTGCCGTTGCGGTCTATTGATAATGGTTATGGAAAACGGACAATAACGAATGGTTGTCCATTTTCCACTAAGGCGAATCCGAAAAAGTAAATGCGCCTGTAAGGAAGCGATCTGCCGGGAACGGGCCAGTCGGTTTTCATGAACTCACAGAACGTGTGGCCCGTCCCCGGCAGATCTTGGCGTTCCTATTGCTACGGAATGGCCTAACCCTTGCGTGAGACTTTATGCGGCGACAAAGATTGCATTAAACTCATCATTATTTAAAGTTTCGCGGTCGATCAGCGCCTGGGCAATGGCGTGAAGTTTCTGGATATTGTCGCCGAGCAATTGGCGCACCCGTTGATAGGCGCTGTCGATAATCTTGTGCACCTCGGCGTCGATCTGCTCCGCCACTTCTTCGCTGTAATCGCGCTGTTCTGCTAACTCTCTGCCCAAAAAGACCAGTTCTTCCTGTTGGCCAAATTGCAATGGCCCCATCTTATCGCTCATGCCATACTTGGTGACCATGGCGCGCGCCATATTGGTCAGTTGTTGAATGTCGGCACTGGCGCCGGTAGACATATGGTCAAAGACTAGTTCCTCGGCAATGCGTCCGCCAAGCGCCACAGCGATGTTGTCCATATAGTAGGAGCGAGACGCCAGCACCCGATCATGGTCAGAGACCTGCCAGAGATAGCCGCCGGCCTGGCCGCGCGGCACAATGGTGATTTTCTGAATGGGATCGGCATGCTCACAGAGTGAGGCCACCACTGCATGGCCAGCCTCATGATAGGCCAACACCTTTTTGTCATTGGGGGTGATGAGGCGGCTACGGCGTTCCGGCCCGCCCAGCCCAATGCGTTCGACCGCTTCTTGAAGTTCGGCGGTGCCAATGGCGCGTTTGTTGCGTCGCGCGGCTAGAATGGCCGCTTCATTGACCACATTTTCCAGATCTGCACCGACAAAACCCGGTGTCTGGCGCGCAATCTGATCCAGATCGACATCCGGTGCAACCGGTTTGCCTTTGACATGGACATTGAGAATTGCGCGGCGCCCTTGTACATCAGGGCGATCCATCGTGACGCGGCGGTCAAAACGGCCGGGGCGCAACAGGGCCGGGTCGAGGATGTCAGGCCGATTGGTGGCGGCAATGAGAATGACATTGGTGTCAGTGCCAAAGCCATCCATCTCTACGAGAATCTGATTCAGCGTCTGTTCGCGCTCATCATGCGAACCGCCCAGGCCGGTGCCACGGTAGCGCCCGACCGCATCGATCTCGTCAATGAAGATGATGCACGGGCTGTTGCGTTTGGCCTGCTCAAAGAGATCGCGCACGCGACTGGCGCCGACACCCACAAACATTTCTACAAATTCGGAGCCGGAGATGCTAAAGAAGGGCACCCCTGCCTCGCCGGAGACTGCTTTGGCCATCAAGGTCTTGCCCGTGCCGGGAGGACCCACCAATAGAACACCTTTGGGAATACGGGCGCCCAGTGCGGCAAACTTTTGCGGCTCCTTCAAGAACTCGACGACCTCCTGCAGTTCCTGCTTAGACTCTTCGGCGCCGGCAATGTCGTCAAAAGTGATAGTGGGTCGGTTACCCGTAAAGAGCCGTGCCCGACTCTTGCCAAAAGAGAGGGCCTGATTGTTGCTGCCCTGTGTTTGGCGGAAGAGAATAAAGAAGAGGCCGGCAATAAAGACCAACGGCAAGAGGTTGATCAACAACGCCAACCAGTTGCTGCCATTACCCGGTACCTCATATTGAATTTTGACTTTGTTGAGCTGCGTCGGTTCAACCCCTAGACCTGACAAGGTTTGTGTCAAGGGAATGCCACTTTCGCGCCGTGAAATCAAAGGCGGCTGATTTTCGTTAACGACCACCCGCACCTCTTCGCCGCGCACGACAATGCTCTTTACCCGATTCTGTTGAATCGAATTGGCAAGCTGGCTTAGCGTAATCTGTTCTGGGGTTTGTGTGGCCCATGGCGTGTTGTAAAAAACAACCACTCCTGTAATAAGAATGAGAAGATAGAGAAATGCGTTGCGACTCCAATTACCCTTCAAAATAACCTCCACTACTCGTCTGTGCGGTATAGCACCGGTGGACATGGAAAATGCCCAAATCCATCCCTTATTTTAAGAATTCATCCTGAAATTCGGTTGGGGCCGCGCTTATCGCTCTGCTAAGTTCTTGACATTTACCACCCAAAGGGCGCCCGACCCTCTGGCATACTCGTCTAGCAATACGCAATCCTTCTCTGGAGAGCTGTGAAATGACAACGGCTCCTAGACCAGATCGACACAGAGAATTTCAGGCTAGATAAAAATGCAGAGTAATTATATCAAACTTTGGCTGGATTTGGCTAGTGATCTGAGCTACGTTGTTGAAAATGTCTGTAAACTCGAGCTGCGTCCAACTGGCCTAGCGCGCCATCATGCGCACTGGTTGGCCGCGATGAGAGGTTGCTTCCTCAGTTTCTGGTTGACCAGAGGGATCGTGCTCCGGCGCACCTTCGTTGGGCGCGAGTAAATTCTGGTCGATCAGCCGTGCATTGATACGGCTGGAAACGACTGCAGAGGCAATAATCAGAATGGCGCAAGTGAAACTTGCAATGGCAACGGTAATAATAATAAAGAGAAAAGTGCTCATCTGGGATTCCCATGTAAAACCTGTCGCCCACATGGGCGACAAACTAATATCGCTTATCAGCCGCGCTCAAAGATTTTTGGCTCTTCGCGCGCCACATTACTCTATTTCAATCCACTAACACGCGTAGACTCAGTTTTGTTATCACATCTGCGCGCAAAGTGTGATAACAGGTTTTTCATCACACCTTGTGGGCAGGTGTGATCCAGGGCTCACGTTGAAAACGCAATAACTTACAGTGGGCAAATCACCGGTTTTCACACTTTTTGCAGATGAGCCATTAATACTACCCCATTTTCCAGAGAAAAAGCGCAACTTAATCGTGTACTTATATGAACCAAATTTGTCTTAAGTCTATTATATACAATAATGCCCTATCTGTCTAGATACAAAACCGATTATTCTTAGGAAAATTATAACGTTAACTTACTAAATACTTAGCTGTGCTTTGTTTGTTTACAAAAGCAGCCTGTAAAAGGGCGCCTATTAGGAGCGTGAGAAGTCTAGGGAGGATAGCACCTAAGTTTAATGTAGCGCCATATTTGGTTGATAGTGCTACCATTGTTTATGATACGTGATGTTCTTAATTCTGTTGTGGTTCCTGTTTTATTTCCTATTCTTTCATAGAGCGAAACGAGCAGTTCATGCCAAAGATTATAGAGTCGCCGCAGATTGCCGGCGTCAAATTTGTGGAGTTGCAACAATTTCACGATGAACGAGGCCGGTTTTTGGAAACCTTTCGGACAGAGTGGTTTCCAGAGCGAAGTTGGGCAATTATCCAGTCGAATCGCAGTGATAGTATCGCTGGGGTTTTACGCGGCCTACACTACCATTTTAACCAGGTCGATTATTGGTATGTCTTACAAGGCCAGGTACGCGTGGGTCTGGCGGATTTGCGTCCTTCTTCGGCAACCTACGGCGCTAGCCAGGCGCTCGATATCGGTGAAGATCAGCCGACCGGCATTTTTATCCCGAGCGGCGTAGCGCACGGCTACCTAGCCCTGACTGCGGCCACCATTATCTACACGGTGGACCGCTACTATGATGGCAGCGATGAGTATGGTGTGGCCTGGAATGACCCAAAGTTGGCCGTCAATTGGCAGGTGGCTGCGCCGCTCTTATCGCGGCGGGATCGCCAGAATCCATGTTGGCGCCAGATACCGCCCGAACAGTTGCCCCGTTGATTCATCGCGATTGCTGGACCCCCACTTATCGGGTAACACGACAGGATACCGTAAGTAAATGATCATTAAACCCAAGGATAGGAATATGCGTGAAAAAATTCGTTTTGGCGTCATTGGTGGCAGTGGCGTCTATCAGATGGAAGCGTTGCAAGATGTGCAGGAGGTCACGCTGGAGACACCCTTTGGCGCACCATCGGACAGTTACATTGTGGGAACCTTACATGGTCAGCGGGTGGCTTTTCTGGCGCGCCACGGCCGTGGCCATCGCATCAGTCCCACCCGTCTCAATCAGCGTGCTAATATCTATGGCTTCAAAGTGTTGGGGGTTGAGTATCTCATCGGTGTCAGTGCATGTGGCAGCCTGCAAGAACAATATGCACCTGGCCATATTGTCGTGCCGGATCAGTTGTTTGACCATACGGCGCACCGCGCGCTCAGTTTTTTTGATGACCCTGCCATTGGCACCGATGGTCTGGTTGCCCATATCAGTGTGGCCGACCCCTTCTGCATCTTTTTAAGCCAAGTTTGCTATCGCGCCATTCAAATGACGGGCAATCCCGTTCATCTGGGGGGAACTTTTGTCACGATCGAAGGACCGCGGTTTAGTACGCGAGCCGAAAGCCGAGTCTTTCGGCAATGGGGTATGGATATTATTGGGATGACCACCACCCCGGAAGCGCAACTGGCCCGTGAAGCCGAAATGAGCTATGCGGTCATGGCCCATGTGACCGATTATGATGTCTGGCATGAGAGCGAAGAGGCCGTCACCGTAGAGATGGTGGTGCGCACCCTGCAACACAATGCTACAGTGGCTAAAACAGCCATTGCCAATGCCATTCAACTTTTGGCCGAAGTGGGTCCCTCACCCTATGCCAATGCGCTGGAGTATGCGTTTATTACCAACCCTAGCTTTGTTCCTACCGCAGCCGTCGATCTGTTGCGCCCCATCATCGGACGCTATTTTGCGTCGCCGTCTACAGTTGGCCAAACCGTTACTGCATGAGCCTTTGCGGAAGCATGGTGAGGGCGAGCGGTGTCCAGTCTAGCTTGACCGGCAGTTTCGCACTCATCCCCAGCATGTTTCTCCATAGCCAGCGCAAACTCACCTTAAACCCAAAGTATACCCCTTGCCTCGGGGCAATTTGCTCTTTGAGAGACATTGCGCTATACTTGCAAAAGTTTGTCAAAATGCTGCGATGGTCAGCTGAATATTAAGAACCTATCCGTAAATTCGGTTGTGGCGTCCATTCCTTTGTCGAGTTGTGGACTTGGGCACAGAGAATTTACGGACAGACACTATGTAGAAGGAGCAGAAATATGGCGAAGAAAGGCCCGCGTGTGCTGGTGAAAATTCGCAGCACAGAGAGCGCACATTTTTATTTGACCGAAAAAAATCGTCGCAATGATTCCGGTCGTCTAGAGCTACGCAAATATGATCCGACATTACGCCGACATGTCATCTACCGAGAAACCCGGTAGCCCAGAACGTGCCAGCGGATCGGGAACAAAGCGTTGTTTGACAACGTTATGGGATCGATAGTTGTTGTGAGATCTACTGTTCGATAAACTTTGTCGTTTAATGAGATTTATAGTTTGCTAGGTTTAAAGTAAACTTGCTTAGGCAATGACGCAACGCAGGAGCTTATACTCCTGCGTTTTTTTATGGGGTGTTTCCCAAATTAGGGGCGATGGACAAGCAGCGCAGAGTGGCCTTGCTGGTGCTTCGCCCCATTTGCGGTACGCACCCTTTCTTGTGTTGTAACTTGCGTAGGAGGAGTGGCGCAGCGTGGTTACGATAGAGTGAACATTGATCATCCATACGTTGGCTAGCAGAATCAAATAATCTATTGTAATATCATTAGCTTGTAATCATCAGGGTCAATTTTGTGAAACATTGTTAGTAATATGTAATGCTCATAGGGGCGAAGAGGTGAAATTGCTTCCGATATCAGAGATTAATGAAGCGATTTTACCCGCAGACCTATATGCACCAATATGTAAAGGTAACTCCTTTCAACGAATTAGTATTTGGGTGAGGATTCTATGGATATGCAAATTAGTCGGAAGAGGTATCGAGAGTTTGCCCTAGGTACGGTCGGTGCGCTCGCATTTATGCTGCTCTTTGCGATCGTAACACCGGCAGTTTATGCGGCAAATTCCAGAACCCCGGTCACATCCAGCCATGCACATGTGGCTACCGTGTTGTTCGGCGTCCAAAAGAGCCGGATCAATGCAACGAGCGCACCGTCTACCATTGCGTTTGCTTTTCAAGTAACGAGCACTGTGCCGGCCGAGTCAATCACGTTACCTCGTTTGACACAACCGCTCAGTGCTACAGTGACCCCTTCTGACACAGCACCGATTGCTGCTGAAGCCACCGTAACCTCTACCACAGCCCCAGCGACACCCGCTAGCGACCAATTGACGCCAACTGCCGATACTGCCACCGAAAGTGAAAGTGCGTTGGATGCCGAGTACGCTGGGCCCATTGAAGGCACAGTCATTGCTAATCGTACGGAATTAAATGTACGCTTCTTTGTAGAAGGGGCGACTTATCAACTTGATCCCCAACGTTCTGTGGGCCTAAGTCTGCCACGCGGTACGGCCGTTTTGAATCTGTTCAACTGCGATGCCGCGTTGCCCGAATCGCAAGCCGGCTGTTATTGGGATCCCTATCTGTTAGACCGCGATAATTTTTATGAGATTGTACGGGGCGCCGATGCGGGGAAGGTGGCAAGCCTGACCTTGCAGAATGCCGGCACGCCGCTCGGCAACCAGATTTTGGTGCAAAATCGAACCGGGAAGCGCGAGCCAGTCTTTTATCAGGGAGAGACCTTCGAGTTGCCGCCCTCAACCGTACATGAGTTCACCACTGCAACGGATGCGCCCGCAATTTTCTACCTGCGCAGTTGCCTGGAACTTTCTGACCGGACTGTCTGTGAGTGGGCGCCCGCCAATGCCAATCCAGGCTACTATTATGCACTGAAAGAAATGACAATTAATGGTGCGTTGCCCGGCAGCTTGATCCATACAGTCTCCTTAGACCCAATCTTTTCAGACCAAGGTGGCCCACTGGAGACGGCGCCGCAGTTAGTCTGTCAGTTGCAGGTGCCGGTGCTCAATGTGCGCAGCGGGCCAGGATTGGAATATCAGATCATTTCCAAAATCCGTAGCTCCGACCAGCAATTTGCCACCGTACTGGTGGTAGGGCGCGACCCCAGCAGCCAGTGGCTGGCCGTTGACGATCGTGTTGCCGCGGGCGGCTGGGTGACGGGCAGCAGCAGTTTTGTACAGTGCAATGGTGATATTGCTAGCCTGCCGGAGGCCGAGGTCAAGAATGGTGAACTGGCGCCGACCCCCATTCCCGCGCCGGCCGTCGCTGAGGAAACCGCCCCCGCCCCCGCCCCGGAAGCTCCTGCTGAGGAGACCGCGCCGCCTACACAACCGGCGCCGCTCTCCATCCCTGCGGGACAGGCGTTGATCATTGTCAACAATGGCTTTGATCAACAGATCCGCTTTACCTTGGATCAGGTCTATCGGGTTGAATTAGGCCCCAGTGAATTTGACCTCCAACCTGGCGACTCGATCAGCCTACTTGTCTATCCCGGCCAGATCGCCTTTAGCGCCAGTACACCGTGGCGTGGCTTGAGTGGCAATGCTGATTTTACAATTGAGGAAAAAGAATCGCGCACACTTTGGGTTGTCTTTGTTCCCGATCCGGATAATTCGGGCCGCTGGCTGCTGCAGTATTAATACAACGGCGGGGTTTTGTACAGGTGACAGCCCCTGGCCACTACGATTTCGGTTAATGAAAAGCGCGGTTGGCCAGTGATTGCACCTCCGGCGCCAGTCTGAGCAGTACCTGATGTGAAAATAGCGAGTGGCGGGTGGTGAGTAGCGGGTGGCGGGTGATTCGCCACCCGCCACCTTTTCATCATTATTGGCGCCAGCAGACATGTTACCTGATTGGTTAATAAATGCGTAATATCTGAACGTGAATCTTCATAGTACAATGATCTCATTCTGTTATATGCACCTGCTACTCCTGTATCTAACGCTGTAGCCGGTCTTGACAAAAGGAGATTCGAGCATGAAGTTGTACTCTCATACCTCAGCTAAGCTATGGGCAAGCGTGCTCATGACAGCGTTTCTTTTGACCGCCTGTGTGATCCCGCCCCAATTGCCGGCTCCGACTGGCAGGGGCATCCCTGTTCCACAAACTACACACGAACAAGCTCCTTCCACTGTGTCAGCGACCCAAGCACAACTCCTTGCCACCTTGCCCAATCTGGGCGCCGCGCCAGAGCTGACCAACGAAACCTGGTTCAATTCCGAAGCACTCAAATTAATGGATTTGCGCGGTAAAGTGGTCATGGTCGAATTTTGGACCTATGGCTGAATTAATTGCCAGCACATGATTCCCTCGGTGAGGGAGTGGTATGAAGTATATAAAGAGGATGGTTTTGTGGTCATCGGGGTGCACACACCTGAGTTTGCCTATGAAAAGGATCTGAAAAATGTGCAGGACGCCATCGCACGTTTGGGAGTGACCTGGCCGGTCGCGGTCGACAATGACTGGACCACCTGGCGCGCCTATCAAAATCATTACTGGCCAGCCGCCTATTTGATTGACAAGCGGGGCAATATCCGCCTGTTGAAGATCGGTGAAGGTCATTATGACTATACTGAATCAGTGATCCAAGCGTTGTTGGCGGAGTCGTGATATGCTGAGCGTTGTGCTATAATAGCGTGATATAATACCTTCATTCACAACAATCAATTAGTGCAACAGGAGGAAGCCACCATGCAACGTTATGGACAAGTGCTTGGCGTCAAGCCGGAGCGCTTCAAAGAATATGCGGAAATTCATGCCAATGTCTGGCCGGAAGTGTTGGCCATGATCCATCAGTGCAACATCCGCAACTATTCGATCTTCCATCACAATAACACCCTCTTTGCCTACTTTGAATATCACGGCAATGACTTCGCGGCCGACATGGCCAAGATGGCCGCTGACCCCAAGACCCAGGAGTGGTGGAGTGTCTGTGTGCCGATGCAAGAAGGGTTGCCGACGCGCAAAGAGGGCGAATGGTGGGCCACGATGGATGAGGTCTTTCACACGGATTGAAGACGCAAACCGTGTGACGTGAAGTGTGGGGCGGGTTGCGTGACGATGTATATACCAAGGAGAAACGGGGGCGCTGCTGTAACGCAGAGGCTGCTCCCGTTTGTTATTTTGCTTCCGCTTTTTAGGCGGTCTATAATTTCCCTTATTGGAATTCCTCGTTACAATAAGGGGTGACTGCTGTGGCGTATTATTAAGGTGAGCAAGTCGCGTCAACTGGGCGGGTACTGGGGATGCGTCCCAGGAAAGTGGCAAGAAGGTGACAGTCACTGGGCAGAGGGTGCCATGTTTATCCACGCGGCGTGTTGCCCAGTGACTGTCACCTCTGGATTGCAGAAATCTGGGACGCACCCGGTACTGGGATATTGATCACGATTGAAGCGGATAAGGATCAAGCGATGAGTGTACACATTGAGATCCCACAGGACAAATTGACTGCTTTTTGTCAACATTGGCAGATTCAGGAAGTGGCCCTGTTTGGCTCTGTGTTGCGTGACGACTTTCGACCGGACAGCAATGTGGATCTGCTTGTTAGTTTTGATCCAGCAGCCCCATACGCTGTTTGACATGGTTGATATGCAAGAGGAATTGCAACACCTTCTTAATCGAAAGGTGGATCTGGTAAGCCGTCGTGGCATAGAGATGAGTAGAAACTATATTCGAAAAAAAGCCATCTTGGAAAGTGCGGAGGTTGTCTATTTTGATTGCCCAAATTAAACCGCTTATACCTTCCAACGAATGATAATATTCTAGACTTGAAACAAAGCTACTTAGAGCTATTCCAAAGAGCAGAAATTAGAAAGACGCACGATGAATACAAAACAAAATTTTATCATACAGACAGCGGTGATTATCCTCATTCTGAATGGTATCTTGTTGGGTGTTATGTATGCACTGACGGGCGCCACTATTCAGGCCAATGGACAGATGCTGATCTTCTGGGGTGTTGGGGTGGTGCTCACCTTGCTCCTTGGCGGCGCTGTCGCGTTCGTGGGTGGACGCGCCATTGATGCGGCTGCCGCGGACGCACAACAAACCGCGCTGCCGCCAACGCCGGTTACACCGCCGGTCGAACCGGCGAGACCAGCCGCCAAAGTCGAGCCGGCCCCCAAGAAACCAACACCGCCACCTACGCCCCAACCGGCGCCCACGGCGTCCGCCCTCCAAATGCTCTCGATCTTACAGCGGGAAGGGCGTCTGATCGACTTCCTGCAAGAGGACCTGAGCCTCTATGAAGATGACCAGATCGGTGCGGCGGTGCGTAGCATTCATGCCGGTTGTAAAGACGCGTTGGAAGCGCATGTGACACTGGAACCGGTTGTGAGTGATGACGAAGGCAGCACGATTACCGTACCGGCCGGCTTTGATGCCCATGCCATTCGGCTGACCGGGAATGTGAGCGGTGAACCGCCCTTTACCGGGGTGGTGCGCCACCGGGGTTGGCGGGCGGTGAAGGTGGATCTGCCGCAACTGATGGACAATCAAACTGCCCAAGCCGTGGTGGCCGCGGCCGAAGTCGAAGTGGAACGATAAGGAAAACATAAGGAGAGGTAGCCTTGACTACACCTAAATATATTGTCGGCATTGATCTGGGCACCACCCATACTGTGCTCGCCTATACCAATGCCGAGGTAGCCGACGATGAACAACCGGAAATTCAATTACTAGAAACCCCACAAGTAGTCAGCGCCGGCGAAGTGAATGCGCAGCCGTTGTTGCCCTCCTTTCTACTGCTGCCGGGCGCCCATGAAGTGCCCGAAGGCGGTCTGGCGCTCCCCTGGCAAGCGGACATTGATTACACGGTGGGCGAATATGCCCGCACCCGTGGCGCCGAACTGCCCAATCGGCTGATTGCGTCGGCCAAATCGTGGCTTTGCAACCGGGGCGTGGATCGCACCCAGGCCATTTTGCCATGGGACGCACCCGCCGATGGCCGGCGCCTTTCACCCTTAGAAACCAGCGCCCGCTATTTGGAACATTTGCGCAACGCCTGGGACTATGTCATGGCGCAGGATGACCCCGAAGCGCGCTTGGCGGATCAGGAACTCTATCTCACGGTGCCGGCTTCGTTTGATGCCGTGGCCCGTGAGTTGACCGTGCAGGCCGCCCAACTGGCCGGTCTGCCCAACTTGACCCTTTTGGAAGAGCCGACGGCCGCTTTCTATGCCTGGTTGGAAGAACATCACGGCAATTGGCGCGACCAGATTAAGGTGGGCGAGACAATCTTAATCTGTGATATCGGCGGCGGCACCAGTGACTTTAGCTTGATCGAAGTGATCGATGAAGAGGGCAACCTCGTCTTGCGGCGGGCAGCGGTGGGCGACCATATCCTGCTGGGTGGCGATAACATGGATCTGACGTTGGCCTATGCCATGCGCGCCAAATTGGCCCAGAAAAAGACCAACCTGGATAACTGGCAGTTCCGTGGGTTGGTGCAAAGCTGCCGCAAGGCCAAGGAGCGCCTGCTCAATGATCCCGAACTGGAAGCCGAGCCATTGGTGATCCTGGGCCGTGGCACCTCCCTTATTGGCGGCACCATTCGCACTGAGTTGACGCGCCAGGAATTGGAAACCATGCTGGTCAACGGCTTCTTCCCCATCGGTGCATCAACCGAGTACCCGCAGCGCAAACCGCAGGTTGGTATGCGCGAAATGGGGTTGCCCTATGCCTCCGACCCGGCCATCACGCGCCACCTGGCCTATTTCCTGAGCAGACAGGCCGCTGGTGAGGAGTCAACTTCCACGACGCCCTATCCGTCAGCGGTGCTCTTTAACGGCGGTGTGATGAAAGCCGAACCGTTGCGCGGCCAGGTGCTCGCAGCGTTGCGCCAGTGGAGTGACAATGAAGAACTCCGTGAATTGCCGGCGGCGGACCTCGATCTGGCTGTGGCGATTGGCGCCGCCTACTATGGCTTGGTGCGCAAAGGGCGCGGGATTCGTGTGCGCGCCGGCGCTCCGCGCACCTACTACATCGGGATCGAAAGCGCCATGCCGGCTGTACCGGGCATCCCCACACCGCTCAAAGCGCTCTGTGTCGTGCCCTTTGGCATGGAAGAGGGCGAGGAAGAACATATTCGCAGCAAAGAGTTTGGCTTAATTGTAGGGGAACAAGCCGTCTTTCACTTCCTCGCCTCCAGCACACGCAAGGAAGACACCGTTGGTGAAGAGGTGGACGACTGGGCCGGCGAGATTGAAGAAGTCGCCACCTTGGAAGCTAACCTGCCCAGCAGCGATGAAGAGGCCGGTGGCGCCATCATTCCGGTTTGGCTCCAGAGCAAGGTCACCGAAGTCGGCACGCTTGAACTCTGGTGCGTGGCGCGCAACAGCGACCGCAAGTGGAAATTAGAATTCAACATCCGCGAGCAACCCAACGGCCAAGTCGATGCAGAAGCAGTCGATGAGGAAGAGCTGGATGACGAAGAATTGGCCGAGGAAGAGGCAGTGGCGTAGTGTTCTGTCAACATAGTCTTGCTGGTCAACTCGTCCCGTAGGGACGGATGAATTTAGGGAAAGAGGGCATTCTGAAGTACAGATACATTATCGGCATCGACCTGGGCACGACCAATTCGGCGGTGGCCTATGTCGATCTGCAAAAACCGGCCGATGCGACGGGTAAACGTCCGCTCCAGCTTTTTCAGATCCCGCAGTTGGTGGCGGCGGGGGAAGTGGCGCGCCGGCCAATGTTGCCTTCTTTCCTCTATCTGCCCGGCGCCTATGATCTGCCGCCGGGCGGCACAGCGTTACCCTGGGCGCCGGACCGTGACTATGTGGTGGGTGAGTTTGCCCGGGAACAGGGGGCATTGGTCGCCGGGCGGCTAGTGGCGTCGGCGAAATCCTGGCTTTCGCATAGTGGCGTGGACCGCACGGCACCGATCCTGCCGTGGGGCGCCAAAAGCGACGTGCCTAAGGTGTCGCCGGTGGAAGCGAGCGCACGCTACTTACAGCACATGGGCGAAGCGTGGGATGCTGTCATGGCCGCGGAAGATGAAACTGCCCGCTTTGCCGAACAACTGATCATCCTCACTGTGCCGGCCTCGTTCGACGAAGTGGCGCGCGAATTGACCCTCGAAGCCGCCGAACAAGCCGGCATTGCCCACGCCATTCTCCTGGAAGAGCCGTTGGCCGCCTTCTATGCCTGGCTTTCAACCCACGAAGCAGACTGGCAGGAGGGGATGCACGACGGTCAATTGATCCTGGTCTGTGATGTGGGCGGCGGCACAACCGACTTTTCGATCATCGGTGTCCATGCCGGCGAGAAGGGGTTGCGTTTTAACCGCTTGGCCGTTGGTGAGCATCTGATGCTGGGCGGCGATAATATTGACATCACCCTGGCCCGCTATCTGGAACGGCAACTGGCCGGCAAGAGCGGCAAGGTGGAGGCCCAGTATTGGCATCAATTGGTGGCCCAATGTCGTAAAGCTAAGGAGACGCTGCTCAATGCACCAGCGGGGACTGACGCCAGGGCCGATGTCACCGTTGTGGGCGCCGGCAGTGGGTTGATTGCCGGTACGCGCAAGGTCAGCCTGAGCGGGGAAGAAGCGCAGCGGATCATTTTGGATGGTTTTTTTCCCGAAGTGCCGTTGACGGCCGCGCCCGACCAGAGCCGGCGCAGCGGGTTGACCGAGTTTGGTCTGCCTTATGTGCAAGACCCGGCCATGACCCGCCACATGGCGGCCTTCTGGCAGCGCTTTGACAGTCTATTACAGGCCGAAACGGGGCGTACGACCGTCTACCCGGATTTCTTGCTCTTTAACGGCGGCGCGCTGATTCCCGAACGGATTCGCACGCGCTTACAAAATCTGGTGCAAAGTTGGTTTCAGCCGGTGACGCCGGCCGATTGGCAGCCAGTTGAGTTGGACAATCCCAACCCGGAATTGGCTGTTGCGCTCGGTGCGGCTTATTACGGCTTGGTGCGGCTGGGCGAAGGGGTGCGGGTCGGCAGCGGTAGCCCCCGTGCCTATTACATTGGAGTCGCCAGTGAGAGCGGCCAACCGACCCACACGGACGAGGGCGAACCAACCCAGACGGCGGTTTGTGTTGCCCCGCGCGGGGCGGAAGAGGGCTTTCGGCTGCACCTGCGCGAGCCAGAGTTTGAAGCGCTGACCAATCAACCGGTCTCCTTTCATATGTTTAGTTCCAGCACCCGGGTCGGGGATCAGCCGGGCGAGATCGTCCAGTTGCCGGAGAGTGAAATTAGTGACTTGCCGCCCATCCGCACTGTCTTGCGCTATGGTCGTAAAGGACTGGCGCAGCGCATTCCCGTGCAACTGGCGGTGCATCTCACCGAGGTCGGCACGCTGGAACTCTGGTGTGAATCCCAGCAGAGCAATCACCGCTGGCAACTACGTTTTGATGTGCGTCAACCACTGGAAGCGCAACTGACCGAGGCGACCGCAGAGGATGATGCCTCGGTGGTGGCGACGATTTCGCCGGAAGCGGTCACTGCCGCCCAGACCCTGATCCGCAACACTTTTCAAGCGGGGGAGGCGGGGAAACCGTACCCGCCGGAAGCGCTGCGGCGCAACCTGGAGGAGACGCTCGATCTGCCCAAAGAAGATTGGCCGCTGCCGCTCTTGCGCATCTTGGCCGATACCTTTCTGGAGGTGAGTGAGCAGCGCAAGATCAGCGCCGAATACGAAATGCGCTGGTACAATCTGGTGGGCTTCTGTCTGCGCCCCGGCTATGGCGATTCGTTGGATGAGTGGCGCATGAAAGAGGTCTGGAAACTGCAACTACAAGGACTATCCTTTGGCCGCCAGGTGCAGAACCGCGCCGAGTGGTGGGTCTTTTGGCAGCGGGTCGCCGGTGGGCTGAATGTGGGACAGCAGCAGCAGCTTTATCAACAGGCGCGCGCCTATCTGCCCTCCAACAAAAAGCAGAAAAAGGGCAAAAGCCAGTTTGGCGGCTACCTGGGCGCCGGGGAAGAGCTGGAATTTTGGATGATGCTGGCCAACCTGGAATGGCTGGCGCCTGAGGTCAAGGTTGAACTGGGGCGCGAACTGTGGCAGAAGTGGGGCAAGGGCAAGCCCCATCCTAAAGAGTTGTGGGCCTTGAGCCGCTTTGGCGCCCGCACCCCGATTTACGGGCCCCTTGACCGTCTGATCCCCAGCACTGAAGCCGCCACCTGGGTTGAAAAGCTGTTAAAGCTGAAATTGGAGCCAACTAACAGTGCCGCCAACGCCCTGGTCTTGCTGGCCCGCTTTACCGACGACCGCTCACGCGATATCCCGGAGGAGTTGCGTGACCGCGTGGCCGCCTGGTTGGCCCAACGCAAAGACGCCGACCACTTTCAAACGATGCTGCTCAATCCGACCGATACAATGGATAAGGAGGAGCAGGAATGGATGTTTGGCGAGTCGCTGCCGGTGGGGCTGTCGCTGTTTCGGCGGTAGGGGAAACTACAGCGGATTCAGACAGTAACGGATCTGTCACGGCTTCTTTGACAAAACACTACTACTTATAGGAAAAACAAATAAAAGTTGTACATTCGATGATATTAGCCGCACCGGCGTCGGCCACTGGACCTTTCGGGTGGATGATTTGCCGGCTACGTATGAACGGATGAAAGCGCTGGGCGTCCCCTATATTACAGCCGGAGTCAACAAATGCTCCTTTATCGGCAAAGGCTGTACCTCCTTCCAGGAAGACGCTACCTGCCAATTCGCATTTGGGAGTTGATCTACGTTTAGGCAGCCTAATTGCGTGCTCCTGCTCAGCAAATGTTACGTAGTTGCCGTGCGTTCCGCAGGGATGACGCCCACTTCACGGCGTCTGCGTTCGCGCATTACTGCCCAGACGAGTGTGACAAGAAACCTAACCACTGTTGCCCACCCAAAGGCATCGCCAATAACCGTGAACAGCGTGAAGACATAGGCATTGACCGGCATCCGCGCCACTAGCGCCCGATCTGTGGCGGTAAAATGGTCGAGTGCGGTCAACACACGACCATACGGATCGACGGCAAGCGATGCAGACAAGGCGCTAATAAACGATCCGCCAGAAAGGGCAGACTCCCCAGCAAAATCTGTAGGGCGAGTAGGCCCGTGGCTATCGGAAAAGGCATGAGCACCAGGTCGCGTCCGGCATAGGCATTGACCGCAATCGATGTGAGCACCAGGATCGTGAAACCGCGCCAGACCGGTTGGGTGTGCAAAAAGCGTAGGGCAAAGACGGTGGGATGTTCTTGATGTGTTCTTGCTTTGTCATGTGACCTCCACTATGGATGTGAATCGAAACTGTTACTGGTGTGAAAATAGCTGCTAGCCGTTGGCTGCTGACCAGTGGCTAACAGCTAGCAGCCAGCAGCGCTTTTCATGATTATCGGTGTCTGTAGACATGTGACCTGTTCTGTTTACAGGATACGCCTGTGCTGGTCACATGCGCCAGTGCCGAAGGTCATAATCGATGTCATGGCGGGGGAATGATAATTTTGCGTTAGCAGGCAGCCGACTTTATGCGGTATACTGAGGAATGGGTTGACCTATATCATGATCAATCAGTGGATGAATGTTTAGAAGCCATTAAAACGGATGCTTGGTTTCATCCGTAATTGAAAAGGATCTATCTATGAAACAACGCTTTGCTGGGAAGATCGCCATCGTCACGGGGGCGGGGCAGGGCATTGGCAAAGGCATTGCCAGCCGTCTGGCTGAAGAAGGGGCGACGGTGGTCGTTGCTGACTATAACGAGGCGACGGCGACCAGCACCGCCGCAGAAATTGCCCAACAGAGCGGCAATCCGACGTTGGCCCGTCCCGTCAACATTAGCGCGGTCAGTGCGGTGCAGCAGCTGGTGGCGGATGTGGTGGCGCGCTTTGGCCGCATTGATATTTTGGTCAATAACGCAGGGGTGACACAGACCAAGCCCTTTTTAGATCTGACGGAAGCCGATTGGGATCGGGTCATGGAGATCAATCAACGGGGCATGTTCTTCTGTCTTCAGGCCGTGGCCGCACAAATGGTGGCGCAGATCCCAGAGGAGGTGCGTGCAGCGTCTGGTCCAGCCGATGTGGTGACTGTCAAGGCAAACTCTGCTGTCTCTGCGCCGACGCCACAAGCCAGCTATGGCAAGATTGTCAACATGTCCTCGATTTCCGGCCGGCGCGGCCGCCCCCTGTCGGCCCATTATGCGGCGAGCAAAGCCGCCACCATTAGCATCACCCAGTCGGCCGCGCTGGCATTGGCGCCCTATAACATTAACGTCAACGCCGTTTCGCCAAGCGTCGTGCCCACCTCTATGTGGGAACAGATCGACGCTGAGCGGGGCAAGCTCTTTGGCGCAGCCCCGGGCGAAGCGATCCGCGCCTTTATCAATACCATTCCCCTCAAACGGGCCGCCACCCCGGCTGATATTGCCGGCGCCGTGGCCTTCCTCTGTTCCGCCGACGCCGATTACATTACCGGCCAGACCCTCAATGTCGATGGCGGCTATGAGATGGACTAGGGAGCAGAGGGACAGTAAGTCAGTGGGGCAGTAAGACAATGAGACAGTAAGGCAGTACTCACTCAATGTCGTTAAGTTAAGCAATGATCGTGTCAAAGTAATCAGTGATCAGTGCTCAGTTTCCAGTGTGTGGTTCGAGACTGGCTACTGAAAACTGGGCACTGATGACTGTTAACTTAATGACATTGAGTGCTCACTGGCTTACTAAAATAGATAGGATTGTGCCATGTTTCAGACGGGGTTTCGACCGGAGCAGATCCATGCTTCGGTCTTTGTGGCCCAAGGGGTCGTAATTGTAGGTGATGTTACACTGGCGGAAGCGTGCAGTGTTTGGTATAATGCGTCGTTGCGCGGGGATGTAGAGCCGATTCGCATTGGTCCGCGCACCAACATTCAAGAAGGCGCAATCTTTCATGTGGACCCTGGCTTTCCGGTCACCGTGGGCTGTGAGGTGACGGTTGGTCATGGGGCATTGGTGCATGGCGCCACGGTGGGCGATCGGGTAATTGTTGGTATGCGTTCCACGTTGCTCAATGGCGCCGTCATTGGGGCAGATAGCATTGTCGGCGCCAATTCCCTCGTCACAGAAGGCAAGCAATTTCCCCCTGGTTCACTCATTCTTGGCAGCCCGGCGCGGGTGGTGCGCTCATTAACCGCAGAGGAGATCGAACGGCTGCGTCTCTCTGCGGATACCTATGTCCAGCGTGCTGCGGCGTTTAAGGCTGCCCAACACTCATAATACTGGACTCTGGCAAATTTGGGGATTGCAGGAAAAAATTACAAATCACCTAATCACTAGTGTAATTGAGAAAAAACGCCAGACCCCAGTAATAAACTCAAACGGAACAAGAGGATTATGGCTACGGATATTGTAATGCCCAATATGGGCTTCGACACCCAGGCCGCTCGCTTGATTGAATGGCTCAAGGCGCCCGGCGATCAAGTGCAAAAGGGCGAGTTGATCGCCGTCATTGAGTCTGACAAGGCCAATGTAGAGCTGGAAAGTGTTGCCGCGGGCGTCATGTTAGCCCAGTTGGCCGCGCCCGGCGATGAGGTGGAAGTAGGTGCGGTCATTGCCCGCATTGGGCGCACGGATGAAGCAACGCAGACGCCTGCCATCTTGGCCGACGCAGAGAGCAACGCGGTCTTTGCCGCCACTGCGGTGGAGGTGACGCCGATTGCACGCAAGTTGGCGGCGGAGAATCACATTGACCTGGCGCAGGTGCAGGGCAGTGGCCCGCGTGGTCGGATTATGAAAGAGGATGTAGAAGCCGCCATCGCCGGCGTTGGCGCAGAGGCTGCCTCTGCGCCACACGAGTCGGGGGTGCTGGCCTTACCCAAAGTGCGCAGAGCCGCGCGTGAGGCCGGCGTCAACCTGGCTGAAGTGCCCGCCACCGGCGCCAATGGCGTGACAACAATGGCCGACCTGCAGCATTTTCTGCAAGCGCAGGAGGCACCAACACCCGCGCCCGCGCCAACACCGGTTCCGGCTGACCAGGACGGCGCCCAGACCATTCCGCTCAGCCGTGTGCGGCAGATTATTGGCCAGCGTATGGCGGAGAGCAAACGGGAGGCACCCCACTTTTATGTCAGCGGTGAATTTGATCTGGAAGCGGCGCTCAAACGGCTTCAGACCTTGGCCGAACCGCACCCAGGCATCAACGATCTGATTCAATATCTGACTGTACAGAGCTTGCTGCGCGTCCCGGCGCTCAACGCTACCTTTGCCGATGATACGATCTATCAGTACAGTGCTGTGAATCTGGCGATTGCCGTGGCGCGCGCGGAAGGCTTGATCACGCCAGTGCTGCACGGGGCCGAACGGTTTTCCCTGCAAGGTTTGGCGCAGGAGAGCAAACAGGTGATCCAGCGCGCCCGAACCAATCGCCTCTTGGCGGATGACCTGCAGGGTGGCACCTTTACGATCAGCAATCTGGGCATTGTGCGCCAGGTGGATCAATTTGTGGCGATCATTAACCCACCCCAAGTTGCCATTTTGGCCGTCGGTGCGGTGAAGCCACGACCGGTGGTGATCGATGGCGGTTTCCATATCCGTCACACCGTTCATCTGACGCTGAGCGGTGATCACCGGGCGGTGGACGGCGCCCATTTGGCCAACTTCATGGCGGCCTTCCAAACCGAACTCGATAATTTTAGTCAAGGTAAATAGATGGGTGCATCCCAAAGTGGGGCGGCGGACAAGCACAAAAGATTGGGCATGCAAGGATTCACCCCCCATTTGTGGTATGCACCCCAAATAAACGAGGGAAGCGATGTCACAAGCACTCGACGGTACAACCAGACAAGACATGCTGCGGCGCATGTTGGAGATTCGTATAGCCGAAGAAGAGATTCAGAAACTCTTTCTCCAAAACTTAATTCGCGGGACAACCCATCTCTGTGTTGGGCAGGAAGCCTGCTCAATCGGCATGGCCTGGGCCATGGAGCAGGGGGACACCGTCACCTGCACCTATCGCGGTCATGGTCACGCCCTGGCGCTGGGCATGACGGTAAAGTCGATGATGGCGGAAATGATGGGGAAAGAGAGCGGTGCGTGCAAAGGCAAAGGGGGCAGCATGCACATGACCAATGCCGAAATTGGCCTTTTGGGCGCCAACGCTATTGTTGGCGCGCAGTTGCCCATTGCCGTTGGCGCCGCACTGACTTATCAGGTCAAACAGCAGCCTCACGTGGCGGTCACCTTCTTTGGTGACGGCGCCACCAACATTGGCGCCTTTCATGAGGCGCTGAACATGGCGGCTGTGTGGAAGCTGCCAATTGTCTTCTGCTGTGAAAATAACAAATATGGCGAATACAGCGCCCAGCACAAGACGACACCGGTGGACGACATTGCCACCCGCGCCAAAGCCTATAATATTCCCGGCATTGTCGTCGATGGTCAGGATGTCGAGACGGTCTATGCCGAAGGCAAAGCTGCGCTCGACCGGGCGCGCGCCGGCAACGGGCCCACCCTGCTGGAATTTAAGACCTATCGCTACCGCGGTCACTCACGCACCGACACCGGCCCCTACCGACCCGAGGGTGAGCTGGATGAATGGATGAAGCGCGATCCGATTGATATTCTCAAAAAGCGTATGATCGCAGATGGGCAACTCGATGAGACCGAGTTTGACGAGATGAAAGGCGCCGCCGAGCAGCTTGTCTATTCGGCCATTGAATATGCCAAGGCCGAGCCCTACCCACCGGTTTCCGCGCTGTGGGACCATATCTACTATTAATCAAAAACTCCAGCAAGGAATTCTAATATGACCGTTATGACCTATCGCGAGGCCGTATGTAAGGCATTAGCCGATGAGATGCGCGCCGATGAGGATGTGATTTTCTTTGGCGAAGATGTGGCCGAAGCCGGCGGCGTCTTTAAGGTGACGCCTGGACTCTTTGAGGAGTTTGGGCCAAACCGGGTGCGTGATACGCCCATTTCCGAGCAGGCAATCATTGGCGCCACTTTGGGCGCGGCGATTACCGGATTGCGACCAGTGGCCGAATTGATGTTTGCCGACTTTATCCCGGTGGCCATGGACCAGATTGTCAACCAGATCGCTAAATACCGCTACATGAGTGGCGGTCAATTTATTGTGCCCCTGACCATCCGCGCCGCTCAGGGGGTTGCTGGCGGCTTTGGCACTCAACACAGCCAATGCGCCGAGTCCTGGCTCATGAGCGCACCCGGCATTAAAGTGGTTTCGCCCGGCACGCCAACCGACGCCTATGGGCTGTTGCGTGGCGCGATCCGCGAAAACAACCCTGTTTTTGTGCTGGAACATAAGGGCCTCTACAACATGAGTGAAGACGTGCCGGATGACACAGGCCCTTTGGCACTGGGCAAGGCCAAAGTGCGTCGCCAGGGACGCGATGTCACGGTTGTTTCCATTCAGCTGACCATGCATCGCGCGCTAGAAGCTGCCGAGGCCCTGGCCAAAGAGGGGATTGATGTCGAGGTAATTGACCTGCGCAGTATGGCGCCTTTGGACGAGGCGACAATTTTGGCTTCGATTGCCAAAACCAATCGGCTGGTGGTGGTGGAAGAGTCGCCCCATGGCGCGGGCTGGGGTGGGGATATTGTGTCCCTTGCCGCCGATAAAGGAATTTACCATCTGGAAGCGCCAGTCAAGCGGGTCAACATGGGCGGCGCTCTGGTCGCTTACAGCCCGCCGCTGGAAGATGCCTCCATCCCCAACGTTGAGCGCATCAGCCAAACAATTCGTGAGGTTGTCAAAGGCTAAATAACGGTTAATGGAAAATGGTTAACAAATAATAATTAACCATTTTCCATTAATTATTATTTAGGGCGTGAGCACATCAATCTTGTTAATGGCGCGGGTGATTAGGCTGTTACCCACTGTGATCTCTGCGTTTGCCTCATCCAGTTTCTCCACATCATTTTGATCGAGCCCTTCTGCCAAGAGATCCGCCGCCGTGACATAGTTGGCAGCGGCTTCCGCCAGATCCGCATGGGCGTCTGTAAAGAGCGAGGGCGCTGTTAAATTGCGGACCTCGTTGGCGCCAAAGCGTAACAGGGTGATGGCCGTCGTCATCTCCACAACCCACTCTCGATTTTGCAATTGGGCTGTATCTTGCTGCACCTGGCCGATGAGCCCCTCAATCTTGGTCAGCGCAAAGTCGTAGCTGTCAATAATACTATCCACACGAATTGTATAGAGATTTTCACTCACACTTAAGGCAACCGGCGTCGTTGCGGTGACCACGGTCGTCGCCGTGGGCGTCGCAGTAGCTGTGATGGTCTGTGTGTTGTTGATGGCTGCGCCGCTGGTGCCCTCGGCAGCGGTGGCGACCGGTACATCGGCCAGCGCTGGCGGGTTGGCCACGAGGTAGGCGGCCACCCAGCCGCCATTGTCAAGCTGGAACCAGGAGCCATCTTCGTTCCGGGCCACGATGGTAAGTTCCTGGCCGGTGACCGTGCCGCCGATCACCGCAAAGTCGGTGCTGGGGCCGGCGCGCAGATTGGCGTCAACCGTGACGCGCGGCGGCTGGGCGGCTTGTGGCGTCGCATTGGCAGGCACAGGCGTCGGCACCAGAATGGGCCCACCGGCCTCCGTCGTCGCGGTGGGTGTTGCCGTTGCCGACACGGTGCTGGTTACTGGCGGCGTAGCCACGATTGTTGGCGTTGCCACAGGCACAGTTGTAGTCACTGCGGCGGTCGCTGTGGCGGTCACTGTGGCGGTCACTGTGACGGTGGCCGGCGGCGTTGCCCGCGCGGCATTCTCTTCACGCAAGCGCAGCACAAGCGCATCGGTTGCAACGGGCAACTGTGGCGGCGCGTTTTCAACCAAAGGCGCCGCGATCCAGAGTCCATTGTCCAATAAATACCAGGTGCCGTCTGCATTCTGTGCCACCACCACTACATTGGCGCCGGCGCCAAGGACGTTGACCACGTCGAAAGTAGTGTCTGGCCCCTGGCGCAAATTAGAGGTAATAACCACTGTGCTGACAATGGCCGGCGCCGTTGGCAGGGGTGCTTCACTGGTGACTGTGACTGGCGTCTCCGTCGTGATGATGGGTGTTACGCTCACCCCTGCGGCAGTTGTAAGGGCGATGCTTGGCGTTTGCGGCTCATTCGCGCTCATGGCTGCCGGCAATGTCAGCGGTGCCAGCGGCGTTATCACCACAGATGCCGTGGGGGATACGCCAACCGTCAACGTAACAGGCAAGGTCGCCGTCTGTTCTTCTCCAAAGGTGATGGTCACCGAGGATGGCACAGTGGCCGTCAAGGTATCAGTCAAACTTACTTGAAAGTCCAACGTGACTGTAACGGCGATTGTGTCGGCAACAGCAACAGTGTCGGTCAGGGCGTTGGTTCGCGTAGCGGTTACACTGTTTATAACTGTATCCGTTATGGGGCTGGATGAGGATAGCTCGACGATCAGGGGCACTTGTTGATGGACGGTAAGTTGCAAGGGCTGGGCCAACGCCGATGGCGTAGGCGTCAGTGGCGGTACTGTCTGCTGATCTGATTCGGCGGCAACCGGCAATTGTAGGGCAAAGAGTGCAATTGCGAGGTGGAGACCGACGATAACCAGACTGATCGCGCTGCGCTTCATAAGGTGCTCCTCAATGAGTTATGCTCGCTGCCGAATCGCTGAAAACTTATCAAGATTTAGGGATAATATGACGAATTTTCAGCCCTATACTGCGGTGTGATGAAAACCAGAATTTTATGCGGGGTAGTTAGTCAAGCGACAAACTCCGGTTTTCATGCAGAGCAAAGTATAGCGTCAGCGAGCAAGGCTGTGGATGAATGATTGCGAATTACGCTATAGTGTAGCGCATAAGCAGAAAGATCACAACCCGATAGCATGGCCAGGATACAAACTCTCCTCCTGTCTAGTGTAGAAATCTACCAGATAAGCTATACTGTCATTGGGCTTGCCTGATGAGCGAATGGCGCTAATAAATCACTGATGTTACTCAACTGGGTACTTACATCTGTCAGGTGATGACTGCCTAACATGAGTGAATAACGTGGGTGAAGGAGATCGTAAGCAAGGAGGCTGTACCATGTCGATCCGTTATCGTAAAATCTTAATTCCATTGGATGGTTCACCCTTAGCCGAGCGTGTGCTCGATCACATTGGTTGGCTGGCGACGCCGGGGAAAACGGAGCTTATCTTGGTGAGTGTGTTTGAAAGTTGGCGCTATGCGATGACCGGCCCTGAGTTGACCATGCCTGACACACTGCCGTACATTCGGGAAGGTATAGAAGAGACGCTGAGAGGTCAGCAGGAGCGCCTCCGACGCGCGGGGCATCGGGTGACAGCGCAGGTGGTTGACGGCGATCCGGCGCAGGTGATCCTGGAAATGGCACAGACGACCGGTGCGGATCTAATTGCCATGAGCACCCACGGTCGTTCCGGCTTTGTGCGTTGGGCATTGGGCAGCGTCGCAGAACGGGTGATTCACGGTGCACCGATTCCTGTCTTTCTGGTGCGTGCAGGAACGACCACGCCACAGGACAAATTACAAACCATCTTGCTGCCATTAGATGGTTCCGCCGTTGCCGAACGTGCACTACCCGAAGCGCAAACGCTGGCCAGCATCAATGGTGTACGGCTCTTGCTCCTACAGGTGATTCAGGCGATGGATGAAGGCAATCGGCGGCTGCTCTTCCCCGATGAGGTGGCGGCCGCGAGTGCGCTGGCTGATGCCCGTGCGGAAGCCACTACCTACTTGGCGGGCATTGCGCAACAGACGGAAGCCGCCGGTGTTGCCTGCACCTATCGCGTTGCTGTTGCCGATCCGGCAAACGCAATCTGCACGACAGCGGCCGAGGAAGGGGCGGATTTGATTGTTATGGGCACACACGGTCGCAGCGGACTCAAGCGGTGGGTCTATGGTAGCGTTGCCAATAAGGTGTTGCGTGGCGCCACCTGTCCGTTGTTGCTGGTGCATACATTGGCTGAAGATTGATTGCGATATACCAAGAGATTTATAATGTAAACTTTTCGTAGGTTCTCTCCCTTTGGGCAACTGGCAAACTGCTGAGATGTGCCATTTCTCTTGTAACCAAAGCTGCATTTTCAACGTCTTGGATAGTGGAAAATAAAAGATGCGGTCGTTTAAGGCGGTTCCAAGGAATAGATTACCGCGCTGAGGTGACTGTCACTGTCCACCAAGTCTGGCGTAATCCTAGCTTGCCTAGGCCAGTGACAGTCACCTAAAAAAGGGATTCAATTTCTTGGATCAGCCTAATAGAAGAATTGATTGGTGTCCAAGGGAGATTAACTATGAAAATCCGTTTGAGGGTGCCACCTATTGTCACGATTGTGATGTTATTGGTCGTTATGTTGCCTGGTTTGAGCTTGCCCCCTTTCGTAAAGAGTGCTGCTGCCGTACCATTGAACAGCGTGGCGGCGCAAGAGACATTCACCTATACCGTGCAGCGCGGTGATACTTTATCGGCTATTGCGCACCGTTTTGGCACCACCGTAACCAGGTTGATCCAACTTAATGGCATTACCAATGCCAATCGCATTTATGTCGGACAAAAGCTGTTGATCCCAGCCGCTGGTGCAACTGGACCCAGCCGCGTGACCTTTGCCGCGGGCCAGACCAAAGCCAGCCGCACCGGTGTGCTGGCTGCTGGTGGTGGTAATGCCCAATATCTTTTGAATGCTGCGGCTGGGCAAGTCATGAATGTGAGCGTGACGAGTGAAACAACCCTGGTCACTTTTACGATCCAGAGCCCTGCCGGGACGCTGTGGACAAATGACATTTTTGGCTTTGAGCCTGGTGTTGCCGTGAAAACCATTGCGTTGCCAGAGAGCGGTGACTATACGGTCACGGTGACCACGCCCAGTGGCGCCGCGGCCACTAACTACACGGCCACCTTTGAAATTCTCACTCCTGCTGCGGCCAGCGCTGCGCCGGAACGGGTCAACTTTGCCGCTGGCGCCACCGAAGCTGCTCGCCACGGTGCATTGGCGCCAGGAGGAATCAAGCGCTATGTGCTCAATGCCATGCATGATCAGACGATGGAAGTGCGCACCATTGCCCCCAGCGTGCCGGTTAGCTTTACCATCCAAAGCCCGGGCGGTGTAACCGTAACGGCAGAGGCGCTCGGCAGCGAAGTTTACATCTTTGCCAAAACGCTGACGCTGACCGAAGACGGCGACTACCTGGTGACGCTGCGCACACCTGCGGCTGGCGCGGCCACCTTCTTTGATGTCAACTTTAAGATAACCGGTGGCAGTGTGGCGCCTACACCCACCGCGACACCGGTTGCCGCAACCCCGCCCCAACGGGTGCATTTTGCTGCCGGCGCCACCTCGGCCACGGTGACCGGTACGGTCACCTTTCCGCAGCGCAACTGCTATGTGTTGGGCGCGCAGGCTGGCCAGGAGATGACCGTTCAGATCACGTCACCCGGCAACACGGCCAACTTTCTGGTCAGCGCGGTTGACATCAGTCTAATCGGCGGTTTCCCGCTGAAACGGCTGGAAAACGAAGATCGGAGTTGGTCCGGCCCGCTGCCGGCCACAACTGATTATCTCATCTGTGTCGCTACACCGTCCGGTTCAGTCAATTATTCGCTGGTCATTACAATCCCACCGCTGAGCGGACCGCTGCCAACCATTCGCATTCAATTTCCGCGGGGTGGTACATCGGCGACGGTTAATGGCCAGGCGTCCAGCTTGCGCTATCAATGCTATGTGTTGGGGGCCCAGGCAAATCAGTTGATGAGTGTCAACTTGACCTCACCGGGCAATGTTGCCAACTTTTCGCTTGTGGGCGACGACGGCAGCCCATTGAAGCGTATCGAGGTGGGGACTCCCTCCTTCAGTGTTCGCCTCCCACTGACCGAGGATTATACGATCTGTGTGGGGGCGCCGGCTGGAACGAGCACGGTCAACTTTACCTTGACTGTCTCGATTACAAATTAAGAGTACCTATTGCGTCTTCGCCGTGTAGATAGCATCTGAGGATGTTATCTACACAACTTAGTAGACTTATCTGTTAAATCTCTTCTGAAAGCTTACTGAGCAATCGACGACGGCAAAGCCTAGCGTATAGTAAAGAGCTTGTGCTTTCCAATTATCGGCCGCCGTCGTCAACCAACACTCAGTGCAGCCCTCACTTGCCAACGTTGCCATTGCTGTGGTCATGAGGGCGCGGGCAATACCCCATCGCCGATAGGCTCCACTAACGTAAAGCCACTCAATGTAGCCAGTCTTGCTCGCTGTGGGTACGTCGGTGAGTAGCGTTAAGGTTCTATACGCGCAGACGCCTGTCTCCGTCTCCCCATCCAATGCGCGCACAAGCCGCACACCATGGTGATCGGCAGGATTTGCGGTGTAGGTAAGCGAAATAGCAGGCGGAAGTAATTGGGGCGTGCGCTGTGTGGCTGAGATCTGAGAGGTTAAATGGAGTTCGCGGCAGTAGGTCCTGTAGCGATGGCGGCTCAAGAGTTGTGCAACGTTTGGGATCCGATCAGAAAGCCCATCCCAGCCGGCATTATAGCTCTGGACCAATGTGTTTCCATGCGTATTGGGAAAGGCATAAAGTTTGTCGTCGGTCGCCTGTGCTTCACATGCCTGGATCAAAGCATCTCCTGCTGCCTCATTGGCAACGAACAGCCCAGTAATTGCCTGCTGCTCCTCATTCTCATCATTTTTGTAGCACGTTAAGGCTGCAAAACCACAGACACCTCCAGCGGCTTCCGCCACCAATAACTGCACTTGCGTTGGTATTGGATAAAGACGAGCCTGCTCTGGCAACGAGCCCAGCAAATCATTGCTAAAGTGTGTCATAGTAGGGACTAACGCGCAGTGCGGCGCGCGCTCTACCTGAGCCAGGTAGAGCGCTAGCAATTGCTCCACATGTTCTGGACGCAGCGCGACAATTTCCATGAAGTGCTCCTTTCGTCTTTCGTATACTGTACCGATTCATCAATCAGTGGCGTTACTAGCCCGATGGATAGAGTTTTCTTGCCAGATTCGCCTCAAGTCTCTCCATTTGCCCAGTGCATGAAGGGAAATTTCACTTTACAATGAGAGAATAACAGAAGCGCGCTCGGTCAATCGTAAAATCATTGATTTTGCGTGAGGCTGACTTTAGCCTGGAGGAGAAGCAATGAACAGCTCTGGTAGAATTTTCAAAACTAGTGGACGCCTTCTGGTGTTCTCACTACTGATCCTTGTATTGGCTGGATGTTCACTCTTCGGCCGTGGGCGCTCGGCATCACAGCGCACGGCAGCGACAGCTACCTCGCCCGCGTCCGTTGCCGCGGTAGCGACGGCAACGGCGCCTAGCGTTCCAGCCAATCCTAGCGCGGCTGCGCCGGTGACCAATGATTTTGCAACAGTGATTCGGCAAGTCTCACAGTTGGTAAAGCCCGCCATTGTGCAGATTACCAATCAGCAGCAAGTTCAGTCATTTTTCTCCAACCAACCCTTCACAGTGCCGGCGGGTGTTGGCTCCGGCATTATCTACAGCCCCGATGGCCATATTCTGACCAATGCCCACGTTGTAGAAGGCGCACAACAGCTATTAGTCTCCCTGCCTGATGGCCGCTCATTTCAGGCCAAGCTGATTGGCGCCGATACCCAGACGGATCTGGCTGTCGTGCAAATCAATGCCAGCAACCTACCCGTTGCACAGCTTGGCGATTCAGGGCAGTTGCAGGTCGGTGACTGGGTTGTCGCCATCGGCAATGCCTTGGCCCTTCCAGGCGGACCCACGGTGACGGCGGGGGTGGTAGGGGCGCTCGGACGGACGGTGCAAGAACCTGGTAGCAACGGCGGTCCCGGTCCATTCCTCTTTAACGTGATTCAGACCGATGCCCCTATTAACCCTGGCAACTCCGGTGGAGCATTGATTAATCTGAGTGGCGAAGTGATCGGGATTAACACCCTGGTGGCCGGCCAAGCACAAGGCATTGGCTTTGCCATTGCAACGAGAGCAGCTAAACCAATTGCCGATCAACTTGTGGCCACCGGCAAAGTCATTCATCCCTATATGGGGCTCAGCTATCTTTCACTTAACCCAGCGATCGCCTATCAGGTTGGGGCAAAAGAGACGCAGGGCGTGGTGGTGGCGGATGTCGCCGCGGGTTCACCGGCCGCAAAAGTAGGCTTGCAACGAGGGGATGTGATCATCCAGGTCGATGGCGCGCCGGTCACTGGCGATTCGGACCTGGCCCAGATCGTCCACAATCATAAACCCGGCGACACCTTATCATTTACGGTAGACCGCCAAGGTACGACTTCGGCTGTGAAGTTAACCTTGGGCGAGGCGCCGGCAGCTTGACATGAAAATGAAACGCTACTCGCCAACCGCCACGCAGACTCCAATTAGCTGGACTCCATCTTCGCCACCAGTACCGGGCAGTGGGCAAACTCAATCACTCGTTCGGTGACGGAGCCAATCAGAATCCGGCGCGGGCCGCGGCGGCCCACATGCCCCATGACGATCAGATCGGCGCTGATGGCGGTGGCCAAGGCGACGATCTCTTCGTAGGGCACTCCTTCGCGGATCTCCTGTTGGATGGTCAGATTCGTTTGGTGGGCCAGGCTTTCGACATAGGCCAAATATTGCCTGCCATTTTCCAGCAACTCCTCACGCACTTCGACCCGTTGCTGGGTGGAGAAGCGGGCAATTTCATCCAGCACCGCGCTATCAACCACATAGAGCGCCGTTAGCTCTGCGCCACTTACCTCAGCAATCCGAAAAGCCAATTGACTCGCCTGCACAGAACTCTGTGAACCATCAGTGGGAATGAGAATCTGATGAAATAGTGGGTCGGCCATACGCTTCACCCCTCTAAACTCAGCCGTCCCTACGGGACGCAATCACATTCATTACTCTTGCCACCCGCCAGCAGCCCCGCCACCCGCCACTAGCCTCCCGCCAAGGACTTCACCCGTTTGGCGCGTACAAAGGCTTCGCGTTCGTGTTCTTCCAACACATCGGTGATGTGCTGAATCTCGGCCTCCAGTTGCGGGATGAGCACATGCTCCAGGGCATTGACCCGCCGCTGCGTTTTCTGTAGCTCGGTGGCCAGCCGCCAGACAGTGGTCGTCATTTCCGCCAGATGGCCCAGCCGTGCTGCGACATCAAGCCAACGCGCCCGCGCTTCATCCAGGGCGGCGCTGGTGTCGCTCAGACCGTAGGCCAGCGGCAGGGGTGTTACCTCCATATGCACCAACGGCACGGCGACCCCCATGATGCTGTGCAGAGTAATGTTGGTGGCAATCGTGGCCGCAGGGGCGAGACTGGCCCAATGCAGCCGCTCTGTCCCCATGCGCATCCGGGCTTCAGTCAGTGCTTCATAGGCGGCATGAAAGCGTTCTTCGGCCTCACGTGCGCTTCGCTCGGCATCGTCGATCATTTGGAGCAGTTCATGGACGATAACCTCGCGCTTGTGGTCGAGCAGTTCATAGCCTGCTTTGGCCTGCTCCGCCTCTTGTTGGAGGCGTAACAGATTGCTACGGGTTGGTGAAACGTTTGCTTGTTTAGCCATAGGTGTGATCTAACTTTCCCTGGTAGTGCGCCTGGATCTCCGCCGGCGTCAGGCGTGTCAACTCCTGTGACGGCAGCTGGGCCAGCACTGACCAGCCCAGATCGAGCGTCTGGTCAATGGTGCGCACTTCGTCGGCGTGCTGGGCGACAAATTGCCCCTCAAAAGCGCGGCCAAAGGTCAGGTAAGCTTTGTCCACGCTGGAGAGCGCCTCTTCACCGATGATGTCCGCCAGCGACTGTACCTGCTGCACCTGGGCATAGGCGGCGTAAAGTTGGTTGGCCAAATGGGGATGGTCGTCGCGCGTGCGCCCGGCGCCAATGCCATCCTTCATCAGGCGTGAAAGGCTGGGCAGCACGGCAATCGGCGGATAGACGCCCTGGCGATGCAACTCGCGACTCAACACAATCTGCCCCTCAGTAATATAGCCGGTCAGGTCGGGAATGGGATGGGTAATGTCGTCGTTGAGCATGGTCAGGATCGGCATCTGCGTGATCGAACCAGGACGCCCCTCCACCCGGCCACAGCGTTCATAGAGTGAGGCCAAATCGCTGTAGAGATAGCCGGGGTAGCCTTTGCGGCTGGGCACTTCGTCGCGACGGCTGGCCAATTCACGCATGGCCTCGGCATAGCTGGTCATGTCGGTCATGAGCACCAGCACATGCATTTCCCGCTCAAAGGCCAAAAACTCGGCCAGGCTCAGCGCCACCCGCGGCGTGATAATGCGCTCCATGGGTGGGTCGTCGGCCAGGTTGAGAAAGAGCGCGGTCTGACGCAGCGCGCCGCCGGCGGCAAAGCTGTTGTAGAAAAAATCGGCGGTGTCGTGTGGCACTCCCAAAGCGGCAAAGACAATGGCAAAGGGCTCATCGCTACCCAAAATACGCGCCTGGTGTACAATCTGGGCTGCTAGCTCATTATGGGGCAGCCCGGCGCCGGAAAAGATCGGCAGCTTTTGCCCGCGCACCAGGGTGTTCATGCCGTCAATGGCCGTGATGCCGGTCTGAATAAAGTCATGAGGATAGCGCCGCACCACCGGGTTGAGCGCCGCGCCGTTGACATCGACGCGCGCTTCGGCTAACGGCGCGGGCAGATCATCACGCGGGCGTCCCAGGCCGTCAAAGACACGCCCGAGCATTTCGCGCGCCACCGGCGCCTGAAAAGGACGACCTAGAAAGCGCACCTGCACCTCGTGCGGTTGCAACCCGCTGCTGTCGCCCCACAACTCGATCACGGCGCGCTGATCTCCGGCTTCCAGCACCCGCCCTAAGCGCGGGCGCGCAGGCTGCGTCCCGTCAGCTGTGAGCACCTCCACCACTTCACCGTACATCGCATCCCGCGCCGCTTCTACTACCAAAATGGGCCCCTCAAGCGAGTCGGCGCCCAGATAATCACGTAGATAGCGGGGATTTTCTTGTTCTTTCGTGATCTGTTCTTTCATGATACCTCGTAACCCCACCCTAACCTCCCCCAGTGTGCTTACCCTTACCCACAAGTTGGTTTGTCGGCGGTGTCTCTCTGGAAGGTGACCGGCATCTCCGAGATGCCGGTCACCTTAAACCCACGCCCTACCTCTGGGAGAAAAAGATGTGGGTAATGGTAAGCCTACCAGGGGAGGAAACCGTGGTTGGTTTCCCGCAATGGCCGTTCTATCCGGCCATTGCGGGGACAAGCCACCTTCCCCCAGCCTGGGGGAAGGCTGGGATGGGGGTAAAATCGGCCCTTTTCCCTCCGCTTTCCCATCAGCAGAGATGTGGGTAAGGGTAAGCCCAGTGTGGGGGAGGTTAGGGTGGGGTGTCCTCTTCTTTCATGATCGCCTCCGTTGTCGGTATTCATCGGCCAGTGCGCGCAGGTGGGTTTTTACTTCCTCACGCACCTGGTCAATCTCTACCACTTTGTCATTGGGGACACTCTCTTTCAAGCGCAGCAGCTGCGGAGTATCGAGCAATTCACGCAGGCGCAACAGCGGCACCCCCACCGCCACCAAATCGCGCCCCAGCGTGAAGATCTCGACAAAGAGGCGCAGCAACCGTAACTGCTTGTCCGGTACGGCGTAGGCGTCAATGGCATGGAGTGCATTTTGTTGCAAAAAGCCCTCTTCCAGCAGATGGGCGGCGTCGAGCACCCAGCGTTGGCGGTCGGGCAACGAATCGGCCCCAACTAACCGTACAATCTGCTGCAGGCGCGCCTCTTGTTCCAATAGATTCATGGCCTGTTGGCGTAATTCACCCCACCCTGGCGCAACCTGTTCATCCCACCAGCCGGCCACGGCATCCGTGTAGAGGCTGTAGCTGGTCAGCCAGTTGATTGCGGGGAAGTGGCGCGCACTGGCCAGGGTGCGGTCGAGCGCCCAGAAACAGTGGGTGAAGCGCTGGGTGTGTTGGGTCACCGGTTCAGAGAAGTCACCTCCCGGCGGGGAGACTGCGCCAATCGCGGTGACCGACCCTTCCTGCCCTGCCAAGGTGCGCACGCGTCCGGCCCGTTCATAAAATGCGGCTAGCCGTGAGGGCAGATAGGCGGGAAAGCCCTCTTCCGCCGGCATTTCCTCCAAACGGCCAGAAATTTCGCGCAGCGCCTCGGCCCAGCGTGAGGTCGAATCGGCCATAAGCGCCACATCATAGCCCTGGTCGCGATAATATTCAGCCAGGGTAATGCCGGTGTAGATGCTGGCCTCGCGCGCCGCCACCGGCATGTTGGAGGTGTTGGCGACAAGGATCGTGCGCTCCATCAACGGCCGTTCACGCCACGGATCGATGAGCTTGGGGAAATCTTCGAGCACCTGCGCCATTTCATTGCCCCGCTCGCCACAGCCGATGTAAACAATAATCTGGGCGTTGGACCACTTGGTCAAGCTGTGTTGCGTTACCGTTTTGCCTGCGCCAAAGGGGCCGGGGATGGCGGCTGTCCCTCCTTTGGCCACGGGGAAGAAAGTGTCCAGCACCCGTTGACCGGTAATGAGCGGAACACTCGGCGCCAACCGTTCAGCCACGGGGCGCGGCTGGCGCACCGGCCACTGTTGCACCATCGTCAAGGCATGTTCACGCCCTGCTTCATCTTTGAGCACCGCAATGGTAGCATCCAGCGCGTAGTCACCCTCTGCAACAATCTCGACCAGCGTACCGTGCTGCTCCGGTGGCGTTAGAATACGGTGTTCGATCAGCAGCGTCTCTTGTACACTGCCCAATCGTACGCCGCCACTGATCTTGGCGCCTACTTGCGCACAGGGGGTAAAGTGCCACTGGCGCGCCGGCAGCGGAGCCACCTGGATCCCGCGTGTCACATAGAGGCCACTTTGCTCACGTACTGCCGGCAATGGCCGTTGGATACCGTCGAAGATGCTGCCTAGCAGCCCTGGCCCCAATGCCACAGAAAGGGGTTGGCCGCTGCCATAGAGCGGTTCGCCGGGGCGCAGGCCGGTGGTCTCTTCGTAGATTTGGATGGTGGCTAGGTCGTGATCCAGCGCGATGATCTCGCCGGCTAGGTGCGCCTCGCCCACCCACACTTGCTCCAAAATGGCCAGATCTCCGGTCACCTGGGCATGGGCTACGGGGCCACTGATCCAGGTAAGCATGCCAACGGGCGCGTTCATAGGATCTCCAAGCGGCGGGCGACTTGCTCGCGTAGGTCGCGCCGCGCCAGCTTTAGGCGAGTGGCGAAGGTGGCGTCCACCTGGCGTCGGCCATCGGCGTGGCGCGCGACGAGCCCACCCCACGTTGGTGCTGGGGTGGGCGCACGCACAAAGGTGACCTGGCCATCCACTGCCCAAGCCGCCAACCGTTCCGGCATGAGCAGGGCATGGCCCTGGGGATCGGATGCCAAAGTGATTGCACCGGGTTGCAGGATTTGCGCTGCGTCCAAGGCCAGATGCTGCAAGACCGTGACATAGTCCACCTGGTTCACAAGCGCCCGCAACTGGGTTTCCGCCGCAGCCCACACCTGGTCGAGCAGCGCTTGACGGGTGCGCAGCAACGCGTGTTGTTGTTCCAACGCCGCTTGCGCCAACCGCCGCTGCCGGGTTGCCTCGGCTTGCGTGCGAGCCGCCGCGAAAATATCGGCGCGGATTTGCTGACCCTCCGCTTCCGCCTCGGCGTGTTGGCGCTGACTTTGCCGTTGCGCTTCGGCTTCAAGGTTGATTGCCTCCTGTTGGGCAGTACGGCGAATAATCGCCATCAACTCTTCAGGATCGCCTAAAATTTCTGCCATGTTTACTCCGTGTCAGTGGTCAGTCGTCAGTGGTCAGTAGTCAGTACTCGCTGTCCCACTGTTTACTGAACACTGAACACTGTTTACTGCTCACTGCTTATCCTTCCAAACGAATGCCCAGCGCGCCTTGCAGCAGGTCGCGCAGCGATTGACGCGCCGGATTGGGTTGGCTGCTGGGAATCTCTACCAGCAAAGGGGTCGCCACTGTCGCCATGTGGCGGTCCACTTCCGCACGCATGGTCGCCGCCCATTCATCGGTTAGGAAGATCATGGCGACGCTTGCGTCGGTCAGCGCGGTGTTAAGCGCCTGGCGCGCCTCCTCGACGTTCTGTACAACTTGGCCGGCCACGCCAAACAGGGCAAAGCCGAAAACGGCATTTTCATCCCCAATAACGAATAGTTTGGCGTCGTTCATCGTGTTAAGATCATAAAAGAGATGATCAGCCCATAGATGGCAATGCCCTCAGCCAAGCCGACTACAATGAGGGCCCGTCCCAGGATCTCCGGCTTCTCGGCCATAGCGCCAATCGCGGCCGCACCGGAAACGCCCACGGCAATGCCGGCCCCAATCGCAGCCAGGCCAATAGCCAAGGCCGCGCCTAGGGAGACGTCCTGTGTTACGCCGCTAGCCTGGATCAACGGCGCGGCCAAGGCCAACCCGGGTAGACTCAGCCAGAGCAACGCAGCCACGCCCAGGGCAGCAAGGGCCACGGTTATATTTAAGGTCAGCAGCCCGCGAATGAGCAGCTTGGCTAGACGGATTGGTCTCATAGTTGATTGCTCCTGAACATCTGGAACATGCCCGGCATCTCCAAGATGCCGGGCATGTTGAACCTATCATAACTCCGCAATGCGCAACGGCGTAAAGGGGCGTCCGTCGCCACGGAAGAATTTACCAAAAAATTCGTAGTACTCCAGACGCAGGGTCTGAATGCCGACGATCAGCCCTTCAAAGCCGACAATGACCAGGGTGCCGAGGGCAACCACCAGCAGCCAGCCCACGCCCCCGGTCATGCTTGCAAGCAGCAGTACAACCTGGCTTAGTCCTTCATGGGCCACGGCAAAGGCGCCCAACCGCACAAAAGAGAGGCTGTTGCCGGCAAAGGCAATCAAGGCTTCAAAGAGTTCAAAGAAAGCCAATACGCCATACTCGCCCTATCCACCGACGACAAGCGGCCGCTCGCCTCTGAGCAGACGTGTCAGCGGGCCATTCAAAAAAAGGATCAGCGTAGGGATGAGAATCAACAGCAACCAGCGGTTGACCGCCAGCCGTCCCTGCCAGATGGCCAGCCCACCGCCGAGCAAGCTCCAGTAGAGCCACAGACCGACCAGCCCATTTTTATCCAGCAGTAACTTTGCCCAGTCACCCATGCGCCCGACAATGAACAACTGTAGCAGGAAGCCCAAGTTCAGGACGACGACGCCGGCCACCACCGCAGTCAGCAGCAAGTCGATCATGCTATCGAGGGGGCGCACCCACAGTGGTGCGATGAGCGGCATGCCCAGCAGGGTGCCATAGAGGGCGCCAAAGAGGGTGGCGCTGACGCCGGCGGCGATCAGCACGGGCGCCAACTGGCCAACAGCGTCCTGGCGCCGCCGCAACCACAGCCCCGCCAGCACTAGCAGCAGGCCGTGCCCAATGTCGCCAAACATCATACCATACATGAGCACGAAGGTCAGTCCCACTAGCGGCGTCGGGTCGATCTCGTTATAGGCAGGAAAGCCAAAGGTAGTTACCAACCCTTCAAAGGCGGCCAACACGGGCGGATTGCGCAAAAGTGTGGGCACTTGCAGGCGCGCCTCGTCCGGCTCCAACACTTCAATAATGGCGCGTTTTGCCGTAACCTCTTGTACGGTAGCTGTCAAGTGCGCCAGTGCCGCGACGGGCGTCCAACCGGCAATCAAATAGACTTGTCCCTGGAGCGGAAAGCGGCTAATGGCCTCCGCCAGGGTGCGACAGGCGTGGGCGCGGTTCCACGCGGCCAACAATGGCGCGCGCCAAGTGGTGGCCAATTGGGCGCGCTCTGCGGCTAATGCGGCGCTTTGTGCGGTGGCGACCGCTTCCCGTTGCGCAAAATCATCCAGTGCTTGAGCCGGCAGCCCTTGCACATCGGCAGGTAGGGGGATCGGCTCAAAAAAGGCGCTATGGAGGGCACGATCCAAAATTGGGGCGTGTTCTGGCGTCGTGGCGGCAAAGACCAGCGTGCGCGTGCCGTTCTGATAGACCGGAATAATGACAAAGGGAATGCGAAAGAGTGCAGTCTGGATGCGCGTGAGATTGCCGGTCGGCATGGCACCAACGGTCAGGTAGAGATGGCGTAGCGCAGCCATCTGCTCCACCGGAAGATTGAGCGGGGCCAGCGATCGCAGTTGTTCAGTGAGCAAGTGCAGGTGCGTCAGGTGTGCTTGCACCTGCTGGTCACGTTGCTGCCAGGAGGTAATTGCAGCTTCGGCCTCCTTTAAGGTGGCTGCGATCTGAGTGAGATCATTGCCAACATCCAGATCTTGCGGCGCCCTATTCACCGGTGGAGCAAGCTGCAGGATCTCCAGGAACTCAGCCAGGCGGCGTTCCTGGGTGGCATAGGTGATGGCCAACGATGGCCAGCGGCTGGCGTGGGCGGCTTCTTTGGCGCTACTCTCTTCTTCGATCTGCAGGGCGCCCAGACGGGCCAGCGCCAACGTGACCGGCTCGATGTCTTCTTCATAAATAAAGAGATTGACCTCGCGCATCCGTTCTGGAATAAACATGACTATCTCACTGTCTCACTGTCCCACTGTCCCACACGGATCAGATAAGGCCGAAGTTGATCTCCAGTCCGGTGAAAGACTTTGCCTTCAACAAGCGTCACCAGGTCGCGCACTTCACTTTCGAGCAGGATTTCATAAGCCAGCACGGCGCCCAAGTGCAGCGCCGCGGTTGCTCTTGTTTGCTTGGCCCAGTGGTAGAGATGACGCCACAGGATCAACTCCAGGCGCGGCAATGCATCCCGTTCGGGCACTGTCGCCAGACTTTCCAAATCCGGGAGCTGATTTGGCCAAACGCGCTGCACGGTCTCAAGCAAGGGCGCACCCAAGGCTATGGCGCGTACGACTTTGGCATTGACACGCAGGTTGCGCTGCAAGGTGTAGTTCAAGATCTCCTCGGGCGAGAGCTGGGCATAGAGCCGGTAGCGATAGGCCCATAGCAAGTTTTGCGCATCGATCCAAAAGCTAAGCGCTTGATCTGCCTCCTGCCGGTCACGGCCGTGCAACTGCGTCACCAGCCCGCGCAAGCGGCGATAGTAGGCCAGATCTAAGGCGACTTCGAGTACAAAGACCGACTGTCGGCGCCGATACTGTTCCAAGACTGGCTGCAACACCTTGCCATACCAGGTGGCGCGCAGCCGTTCTACTAGCTCGGCAACAGAAGGGGCGGCAGCTAACGCGTGCCACGGCAGCTCTGTCGCACCTTCTAGCGGAATGAGGGCCGGCAGAAATTGCTCCGACGGGCTTTGCAGGTGGAGGGCGCGCAGCAGGGTCTTTAGATTGTTGAGTTCCTCCCGGCGCCAATACCACTCCAGCAGTTCACGACTTGCGCCCTGTAACAGATAAAAAGGACGGCGTGCCGCCCAGACCCAGTGGCGCGTCAAGGCCCGTTCGAGTTGAATTGGCTCAGGCTGGCTAGCTGTGCTGCATACCAGCTTTGGTGGAGCAGATTGAAGACCGCGTCCAGATCCGGTGCGGCAAGTAGTTCTGTCCACAGGGCAGCGGGGATGAAGCGCACCAAGAGGGCGTGAACGCGTGCGCTGGCGCCGGCATAGCGGGCGGCCTCCCACAGCATGGTCATGGCTGGGCCTGCTTTCCTGTAACCCAATCAACCACGAGTGCAATCGCCTCATCCAGATGCGTCTGAGCTTGTTGGCGCATCGCGTCAATCTGGCGTTGATTTGCGGTGGCCAGTTGTTGGATTGTCGCATCCACTTCCGCTTGCACCTGCTGCAAGTAAGTTTTGGCTTCCAAGTTGGCCTCTGTGCGGGCACTTGCCAACCGTTGCTGAATCTGCTCTGCTGTCGCTGTGCGCATCTGCTGGACGTGCTCCTCGGCCTGATGGTGGCGCGCCTTGGCGTCTGCCTCGATTTGCAGCAAACGTTTGAGCAGCGCCTGCTGGGGTGATTCTGCTGTCGTCTCCACCATAACCAATCCTTTACCACCTATATGCTCCAGTGCACAGATGCACTGCTCATCATTATCGACTAGGAAGGTGGGTTTGTCACCCGTCATGCGAGTAGGGCGGGACTGGTAACCTGGCCAGTCTCCACCCTATCCGAACGGCTATGCATGACTGGGCAGTGGTACGCACGCTTGGTGGACAAAGCGTGAAAAACCGGTCATTGGGCTAGGCTGTGGACTCTTCGGCCGACTGGTGTTTTTGGTGTAAGAAGGGTCTATGCTAGCTATATTGGTAATTAAGTTCGGTATGAAAATAAGGAGATACGCAATGGCACACATGGAACTGACCAAACATGAAGCAGGACTTTTACAAGAAATTCTTGTCTACTACTTGTCTGAGTTACGCATGGAAATTGCCGATACGGATGATCAAAAATTTCGCGAAAACCTTAAAGAGAAGGAGGAAGATATTAAAAAGCTTCTGACCCGGTGCGAACAACTTTTCGAGTAGCATCGCTAATATCTGATACCCAGCTAATGCCGCAACTATTTAATTTTCAGAAATCACCACACCAGCGTAAGCCATCAGCGATTTCGGCATAGTTCATTTGCGCCGGAACGCTCTTTACAATTTCCATGTGGAGGAGGCGCTCTCTAACGCCGGTTGCGCTTGTGTCGCCGCCGCATTAGAGAATGCTGGCTCCGCGATTCGTCGTAAAGATGATGGTCGCCCAGGTGAATCATGCCGGGATTTCTAAAAATTAAGCGGCCAGACAACTAGTGCACTTTCAGCGAAGCTTTGCTAGATTATAGAGGGTCGCCGGGTCTTCCTGGAAGGGGACGGCGGATGGTGAAATACAGGAGGTGTGCGGCGCCCCCTTCCAGGAAGACGCCCGCCGGCGCACCCGCGTTGGCTAACCTAGAATTATTTCGTTTACAGTGTACTGTTCTGTAAAGTAAGTAATGATAGGTGGTAGGCGCCTAGAAGCAGCGGGAGCCCCTTGGGCGCCTTTGGACGCGGCCCTTGCGGCGGTGGCCTTCTAGGCGCCAGGGCACCGGCAAGCGGATGCCCCTACGACATCCAACATAATTAATTTTACAGAACAGTACTGGTGAAAAGGAAAAGTTTTATGCTAACACACAGCAGCCGATGGACGCTACAGAAGATCGCGCAAAGGCTATACCTGATCGAATCGCACAGCTACCGGCGGCAGCGTGAACTGCCGCCCTTCCAGTTGCTGACACTGCCTGATCCCCAAAGCGCACCGCCACTGGGCCGCGCCGGTGATGAGCACACATGGCAGACGATTGCTCCCTATAGCTATTGGGGGGAGCGTGATCTGAACTTCCTCTTGCGCAGTAGCTTTACTGTCCCGGTTGACTGGCCCCATGACCAGCCAGTGGCACTCTATCTGCCCTTGGGCGACGCCGGCGATTTTAGCCATCCTGAAGCGCTGGCTTACATTGATGGCGAAGCCTACGCTGCCTGCGACCGTCATCACCAGGAGATCCGCTTGTCTGAACGCTGGTGGGACGGCCAGCCGCACCGGTTAGAGTTGCATGGCTGGACGGGGCTGCTGGGCTTTGGCCGGTTGGAACCGGGGCATAAATTGTTGATGCGCCCCTGTGCCGTGGTACAGATTGACCAGGCCGCGCGCCACTTGGTGAATACGACCCGTGTCGCCCTGGGCATTGCCGAGCAGCTTGATGCCAATGAACCGGCCAAAGGACTGCTGCTAAATGCCCTGGATGATGCGTTCAAACACGTTGACCTGCGTGAACCGCTAGGCTCAGCATTTTATGAGTCGCTTGGCACGGCGCAGGCCGCGCTTGATGCTGGGATTGCCCGCGCCGGTGCACCGCTGCCCGTCGAAATTGTGGCGACCGGTCATGCACACATTGACGTGGCCTGGCTGTGGACCCTCGACCAGACGCGGCGCAAGGCGGGGCGCACCTTCCACACCGTGCTGCGTTTGATGGAGGAATTCCCCAATTACCACTTCACCCAGAGCCAGCCCCAACTCTACGACTATGTGCGCCATGACTATCCTGAACTCTTTGCCGCGATCAAAGCACGCATTGGCGAGCGGCGCTGGGAGCCGATTGGCGGTATGTGGGTGGAAGCCGATTGTAATTTGAGCAGTTCAGAATCATTGGCGCGCCAATTCCTGCTTGGGCGCAGCTTTTTCCGCCAGCACTTTGGCGCTGACGCCGAATCACCGGTGCTCTGGCTGCCCGATGTCTTTGGCTATGCCTGGAACCTGCCCCAGTTGATCAAGCAGGCCGGCTTGGAATATTTCTTCACCATCAAGATCGGTTGGAGCCAGTACAACCGCCTGCCCTATGACAGCTTTTGGTGGCAGGGGTTGGATGGCACCAAAGTGCTAACCCACTTTAGCACAACGCCCGAATCAGGCAGTGCCTATGCCAGCACCTACAATGCCAATGCTTCGCCGGAGCAGGCGCTGGGCACCTGGACCAACTTTAAGCAGAAGGAACTCCAGCAGACGTTGTTGATGGCCTTTGGCTATGGTGACGGGGGCGGCGGGCCGACGCGGGAGATGCTGGAAAATATTGAGGTGATGCGGCGCTTTCCTGCTACGCCGCAAATGCGCCAGGATTCAGTGGCCAATTTCTTCCGCAAGTTGGAGGCTGAGTCGGGCGCGCAACTGCCGACCTGGAATGGTGAACTCTACCTGGAATTGCATCGGGGCACCTACACCACCCAAAGCCGTAACAAACGCGCCAACCGCAAGAGTGAATTTTTGCTGCATGATGCCGAATTCCTGGCCAGCTTTGCCCATCTGCTCGACCCTGCCTATCGCTACCCAGGTGAGACCTTACGTCAAGCCTGGGAAGTGGTCTGTCTGAACCAGTTTCATGATATTATCCCCGGCAGCAGCATTCATCAGGTCTATACAGATTCACAGCAACAGTACGCCGCTGTGCGCGCGCTGGCCGAGGATGTGAAGGCCGAGGCGTTGCGCACGCTGGCCGCCCACCTAGCGCCAGGCGGCAACGCACTTTTGCTCATCAATCCGACCGCCTTTACCCGCCATGATCTCGCTTTTTGGCCGGCACAACTGCCGCCGGAACAGCAGTTGTGCCACCCCGATGGTGCGGTTGCCCTTGTCCAAGTCACCGGCGACGGCACGTGGATCGACGCCGGGGCGCTGCCGCCTTATAGCGTGACCGTGTTGCAATTCGCAGCTGCTCCGTCAGCCGTGCCTGCCACTACCTTAACCGCCACGCCCACATTGCTGGAAAACAGCCTGGTGCGGGTTGAACTCAACCACGCCGGCGATATCGTGCGCATCTATGACAAGGTCAACGCGCGGGAGGTGTTGCCGGCAAATACCACTGCCAACCAACTGCAAGCCTTTGAAGACCGCCCGCTCAACTGGGATGCCTGGGATGTGGATATTTTCTACGAGGATAAGCAGTGGCTGGCCGAGCCGGCTAGCCGCATTGAGGTGGTGGAACAGGGACCGCTGTGCGCGACGCTGGCAATCCACCGGCGCATTTTGCACAGCGACTATGTACAGCGCATCTCCCTGCGTCACAACAGCGCACAGCTGGATATTGACACGACCATCGACTGGCATGAGCGGCATGTCTTGCTCAAAGTGGCCTTCCCCGTCGCTATTCTGGCGCCGACGGCCACCTATGAGATTCAGTGGGGTAATGTCGAGCGTCCGACCCACCGCAACACCAGTTGGGACTGGGCGCGCTTTGAAACATGTGCGCACAAGTGGGTGGATCTCAGTGAAGGTGACTATGGCGTTAGCCTGCTCAACGACTGCAAATATGGCCATGACATCAAGGACAACGTCATGCGCATTAGCCTGCTGCGCAGCCCCACCATGCCCGACCCGGAAGCAGACCAAGGTGAGCACCACTTTGCCTATAGCCTGTTGCCCCACCAAGGACGGTGGAGCGAAGAGACCATTGCCGCGGCCTATGCCCTCAACGACCCGATTCTGGTCCACCGCGCCGCTGATGGCGCCGCCGGTCGCGACCCAGTTCAACTGGTGGAACGGCCGTTGCTAGCGGTCGATCAGCCCAACATTGTGATCGAGACAGTCAAAGTTGCTGAGGGTGGGGAGGATCTGATTGTGCGACTCTACGAATGCCAACGCCGGCGGGGACCGATTACGTTGCACACGGGCTTTGAACTGGCCGCGGCCTGGCGCACGAATTTGCTGGAAGAGAAGCAGGAGATGCTAGCTTGCGCCCAACAAGGTGTGACCCTGTCCGTGCATCCCTATGAAATCGTCACCTTGCGGCTGGCTTGCAAAATTCTGCAAAACTCTCCATCTGTCTAGTCCCAAGCCTGTCTGACTGGCGAGTGTATAGACAGCTAGGGTAAGTTATACTGAAGGCTGTATATTATATTCTCACAAACTCTCGTCAGAGGGTTAGCCGGTCTTATGCGTGATTTCTCTAGATAAAGGCTGTGCAGCATCTTTGCGCACCTGCTGAATGACCCTGACGGGAGTGCCTGTCAGGGTTTTTGTTTGCGCCAGGCAAGTAAAGTGATTTGATCAATACAAAATCATCTACTTTTAGGAAAACATTATGCGATTCGATCAAAACAACCCGCGACAACTATAAACTGATTTTATAGAATGGCTGCGCTGGCATCCAATCTGGATCATCAATTTACTACTTGCCTATGTGTACTATCGCGTGACGACGGAAGAGGTTTAACAAGGAGAAGCGTTATGACAACTATCAAAGCTTTCATCAATAGACATGCAGTATTGACCTACTATGTCGTCGTATTCGCCATCTCTTGGGGCGGTCTGCTCATTCTGGCTGGTCCGGGCGGGGTTCCCGGTACGGCAGCGCAGGTTGAGGCGCTGTTCCCGTTTATGCTCGTGGTATTGTTTGCCGGCCCCAGCATCGCCGGTCCCCTGTTGACCATGTTGGTCGATGGCAAAGCGGGTTTGCGTGACCTGCGGGCGCGCTTGTTGCGGTGGCAGGTGGGGGCGCGCTGGTACGCGGTCGCTCTTTTCTTTGCCCCGCTTTTAGTGGCGGCGGTGCTGCTTGTGCTCTCGCTATTTTCGCCGGCGTACCTCCCCGGCATTCTCAGTAGCAGCAACAAGCTATCGCTCCTGCTCTTTGGCATCGCCTGGGGACTAATCGGCGGGGGCTTCTTGGAGGAGTTAGGGTGGACGGGGTTTGCTGTGCATACGCTGAGGCGCCAGCATAGCGCCGTTACGACTGCGCTCATTGTCGGCATCCTGTGGGGCGTGTGGCACATTCTCATCGCGTTTTGGTCGAGTGGCAGTTTGGCGGGTGGAGAGTCGCTTGCGATCTTCGTGGCCGGCTTCCTTGCCTTTTATCTGGGCGCGCTGCCGGCCTACCGAGTGCTCATGGTATGGGTCTATGACCGGACCGAGAGCCTGCCCGTGGCGATGCTCATGCACGCCAGTCTCTCGGCCAGCACCCTGATCTTGCAGCCGGTGGCAACAGGGATGCCTTACTTGACTTGGAACCTCGTGCTGGCGGTCACACTGTGGCTAGTTGTGGCCGCAGTCGCCGTGGTCCACCCCGGGCAAATTTCACGACGACCGCAGTACCAGCCAGTGCATGTGGCAGGCAACCAATGAATCGTTGCGGAGGAAAAATGTCATGAAACAGGTACGGCTCATCCAGGTAGCACTTGTGTTTACTCTTGTGCTGAGTATAGTCGTTGCTGGACCATTGCACGCAATGGCAGTGGCGCAGACGGCTGTTGCCATGCAGGCTGCGGCTGCCGATTACACCACCTATGTGGTGCAACGGGGCGATACATTGGCGGCCATTGCGCGGCGCTTCAACACCACGGTGGCAGTGCTCGTCCAGCTCAACAACATTCGCAACCCAAATTTGATCTATGTCGGGCAGCGGTTGCGCGTGCCCGTCGCCACGCTGCCGCTCTGGGGTGATCCAGCCACATCAATCGAACTCTTTTCACCCCTCGCCAACGAACGCTATCGCACCCCCATCGATGTCAATGGTTTTGCCCATACCTTCGAGGGCAATATCTATCTGCGTCTCCTCGACGCGGGGGGCAATCTACTTGGCGAACAACGGGCGCGCGGCGGGATGACCCAGTTTGATTTCTTTCACAGCTATCTGCGCTTTGAAGTGACGGAGGAGATCAGCGCCACCCTTGAACTCTACGAAGCCGCAGCCGTTGACCAGCCGCCGATCACAAAGGTCGCCATCCCGTTGATCTTGGAGCCAGGGCAGCGCTTTGTCGATCTCAACCAACCGACCCCGGGCAGCAAGGGTTGTGGGCCGGTTTTGGTGCAAGGCTATTCGAACACCTTTGAAGCAAATGTCGCCGTTGAGATCGTGAGCCGCAGCGGCGCAGGGTTGGCCTTCACCAACACCTTGGGCGGCAACTTCGGCGTCTATCGCCAATTCAGCACCTACCTTGACCCGGGGTTGTCAACACCCACGGCAGCGCTGGTCGGTGCCTATGAAGTGAGCCCACGTGATGGCGCGTTGGTTGACCATGTGCGGGTGCCGGTTTCGCTCTATCCGGCAGGCAGCACTGCCTGTCGTTAACAGTAGAAAAGACAGGAGCCACCTATGAAACGTCTACTGCATCTCACCCTGGTCGTACTCTTCGTCATGGCAAGTGCGGGCTGTATGTTGAGACCAAAGTCCGCAGAACAGCCCGCTGCAATCGAGTGGCCAACGGTCGCCTGGTCCACCAGCACCCCGGAGGAGCAAGGCTTTGATTCTGCCCAATTGGCGGCGGGATTGGAGGCGATCCGGGAACACGGGTTGAATCTGCACAGTGTGTTAGTTGTGCGCAACGGCAAGTTGCTGCTGGACGCCTACTTCTACCCCTATGATGGCCAAAGTGTCCATGATCAGGCGTCCGTGACCAAGAGTATCATGACCACCCTCATTGCCATCGCTGTGGACCAGGGCAAACTCAGCCTGGACGATCCGCTGCTTTCCTTCTTCCCCGATCGCACGATTGCTAACCGTGACGCGGCCAAGGAACGAATCACGGTGCGCCACCTAGTCAGTATGTCATCGGGCTTGGACTGTACGGCCGCCAACGATGAACAGACGTTGCACGAAATGGAGCAAAGCAACGACTTTGTGCAATTCACCCTTGACCGCAAGATGATCAGTGAGCCGGGTGTCCAATTTGTCTATTGTAGCCCCGGCATGCATCTGCTGTCGGCCATTCTTCAGGAAGCTACCGGGCAAACCGCGCTTGATTTTGCCCAGGAAACCCTCTTTACTCCGCTGGGCATTACCGAGGTCATCTGGCCCACCGATCCCCAAGGCTACAATCATGGCTGGGGCGATCTCTATCTGCATCCCCACGACACGGCGAAAATTGGTCTGCTCTGGCTCAACCACGGTCAGTGGGCAGGCAAGCAAATTGTGTCAAAAGAATGGGTTAAAAATTCTGTCAAGCGCCAGCTCAAAACCGGTGGCAATGACGATTATGGCTATGGCTGGTGGATTACGGGGGAGGACGGCGAATACGCCGCGATTGGTCGGGGCGGCCAACGCATTCAGGTCTGGCCGGCGCTCAATATGTTGCTGGTCATGACCGGCGGCGGGATTGATGTCGATGATATCGAACCCTTCCTTACACCCGCCTTTGTCGATCCGGAGCAGCCGTTGCCGGCCAACCCTGCCGCGGTTGCCGATCTGGCAGGCACCGTTGTTGCCGTGGCAGCGCCGCCGGCCCCCAAAGCCGTGGTCGCATTGCCGGCGCTTGCCCAAGAGATTTCCGGCAAAACCTTTGTCTTTGCGTCGAATCCGCTGGGGATGGCGCAGGTGACACTGACTTTTGACGCGCCAACGGAAGCGACGATGCAGATCGCCTTCGGTGAAGCGCAACCGGAGACTTGGTCAATTGGCTTAGATGGCGTCTACCGCCTCTTCCCCGGTAAATATGGTCTGCCGCAAGGATTGCGGGGCGCGTGGGCAGATGAGCAGACTTTTGCCGTCGAATATGACAATATCGCCAACAACGATCATCTCTTCCTCCGCTTCCATTTCGTGGGGGAGCGGGTCACGGTCGAAAGCCAGGAGACTGCACACGAACTCAGCGTTCGTTTTGAGGGACAGTTACAAAAATGAACCATGTTTATTGTTAAATTTTCATGTCAATGACAACCCAAAAGGAGAATCAGCTATGGTACGCATGAATCCTCTCATTTCGATTTTCGTTCTGGTTACGCTGCTGTTCAGCGCTTGCCAGCCGATCCAACTCGTTGCGCCAGATGCCCAGTCTGCGCCGGTGGCGTCTACAACAGGGCCAACCCTGCAACCCCATGTGCCACGCTTTGACGCGCCGCCCTTTGGCCAGCGCGGGCCATATGCGGTGGGGGTGCGTGATTTGGTGATTGCGCCGGCAACCGAAGGAGAGCGGGCGATCGGGGTTACGGTCTGGTATCCGGCCCTCAATCCGGACAACCAACCCGAATATACGGCCTACATGCTCGATTTCAAGAACCCTAACTTTGCTGACTTCGCCATTGGCGGTGCGGCCCTGCGTGATGCAGAGCCGGACACCCAAAGTGGTCCCTATCCACTCGTCATCTACAGCCACGGCTTGACGCTCTTTCGCCAGATTTCTTCCTATCTGACAGAGCATCTGGCTTCCTGGGGCTTCGTGGTGATTGCGGGCGACCATCAAGATAACTGGGGCACCCTCAACGGCGAATCATACCGTCAAGACTTCGTGATCCGACCCCAGGAAGTTTCACGTGAGATCGATTTCGCGGCGACCTTGACGGCGGCTGACGGCGCTTTGGCCGGGTTGATTGACCTGGATCATGTGGCAGTGACTGGCCATTCGTTTGGGGCAGAGACAGCGTTACTGATCGGCGGCGCACGCCTCAACACAAATCTCTTCCTCAACGAGTGGTGTACCAAGAAACCCGCAGATGGGCTCAACGACTGTGGCGCTGTGCCGACATTGCTGGACCAGATGGTGACACTGGCAGGATTGCAGGAAGTCCCCGCCGATCTATGGCCCGATTGGAGCGACCCGCGGGTTGATGCGATTATTGCTTTGGCACCGGGCGCCCAATTCTATGGAGCGGAAGGACTTGCCACACTGCATGTACCCACGCTGCTCGTGGAAGGTGGACTGGACTGGTACGCCAGTGGGGCCACAGCCAACTACGCACCCTACACCCTGATGCCAGCCAACCTAAAGACGCACCTCGTTTTCAAAGAGGCCGACCACGGGATCTACCTCAACGGTTGTGCTACGATGCCGGGTCTGCTTGCGCAAGGAATGGCGTTCTGTGCTGACGCCGTGTGGGATGTCGACCGCGCCCACGATCTACTTGACCATGTCGCCGCTGCCTTCCTACTCGCCGAACTGAAAGGGGACACTGAAGCGGCCAAGGCATTGGCCCCGGAAAATGTGACGTTCCCTGGTATTCAGTATGAGACGACGGCTTATGGCAAGTAGCCAGGCGGTTGACTGCCCATATTTTGGGAAGGTTTGCGCAGACAATCTGGTCGACAAGGCAAATCTTCTCTAAAGCTGGTACGCCAAGCACTGGCACACGAATGATGGCGGTTCGGCTATCTTTGTAAGCATGTAGCGCCTGATAGAGAGCGCACTTATGCGATAGGTGTCTGGCACTAGCCGTAGGCATTTTATCCTGACAAGAGCGTGTGCCAGTGCTTGGCGCCTGGAGCACAAACCATTACTGAGCGACACAAACCAGCTCGCGAACGACGAAATTGCAAGGAGAAAATTCGTATGTGGTGGCATGACCTATTGTGGGGTTTCTGGAATGGCTTGACTGCGTGGATCGTGCTGATCGTCCACGTCTTCGGCGGTTGGGAGCAATTCCCGCTATACAACATTGCATTGAGCGGTAACTGGTATGATTTTGGCTTTTTGTTAGGAACGGGATCGCCTTTTCTCGGTGCGTTCGGTGGTAGAAAGCGCCGAGAGTGACGCGCAAGGAGCAAAGTATGACAACAACCAAAGCTTTTATCAAACGACATGCCGTGTTCTCCTACTACGTGCTTACGTTCGCCATCTCTTGGGGTGCCGTGCTCGGAATGATGGGCCTGACTGGCCTACCAACCACCAAGGCGCAGATCGAAGCTGTGTTGCCGGTGGCAATCATTGCCATGCTGCTGGGTCCAAGCGCATCGGGCCTGTTGCTGATCGCCCTTGTGGATGGCAAGGCGGGCTTTCACGATCTGCGATCCCGCCTTGGCAGGTGGCGCGTGGACATCCGTTGGTATGCAATCGCGCTCCTGCTGGCACCGCTTCTCATTCTGGCTGTGCTCATGGCGCTTTCGGTGATCTCGCCCGTCTATCTCCCCGGTGTATTGACAAGAGAGGACAAGATAGCACGACTGATCCTGGGTCTCGTCTCCGCGGTGGTGACTGGCATTTGCGAGGAGCTGGGATGGACGGGATTTGTCACCCCTCGGCTGCGGCAGCACTACAGTATCCTTGCCACGGGCCTCATTATCGGCGTCCTCTGGGGTGCCTGGCATATTGTGCCGATGGTCATCATGCCCAGTATCGCGTACGCCGCGCCGTTCTCGCCGGCGGTTTACATCGCCGTCAGAACGCTTAGCTTCCTTGTCGGTTCTTTGGTCGCCTTTCGGGTGCTGATGGTGTGGGTCTATGACCGCACCCAAAGCTTGCTGCTGTTGATCCTGATGCACATAGGTCTCACGGCTGCCAACATCATCTACGAACCTGAGGCGCTCGGGGGAATGTCGAACTTCATCCTTGATTTTGTAACTGCAGCCGCGCTGTGGGCTGTCGTTACGGTGGTCATCAGGGTAACGCGCAAGCCGCGCTTGCGACCAACTATGCCACCTGTTAACCCACTCTTTTCTCCATGAGAATTCATCGTAAAATTCGGTTGTGACGCCAGGTAACTCATCAAGCGGTTAAATTGGCACAGAGAATTTCAGGATAGACAGTAAGGAGAGACCTATGCACGAACGGATGATGGATAAAACTACCCAACCTTCTCTAGAGGATATGCGCAATTGGATCGGGCAGCCCATCGCGGACGCATGGCTTGCCTTACGCCAATTCTTGGAACAGAGCTACAACATCATTCCGATTTTCAATGCCGGCGGGAAACGCTATGGGTGGAATCTGCAATACCGCAGCGGCAGACGCCCCTTGTGTGAACTATACCCGGAACAAGGCTCGTTCACGGCCTTGGTGATTCTCGGGCGAGCTGAACTGGATCAAGCGCTGGATCGGGTTGAGACCTTTGGCGCGACGGTGCGGCAGGCGGTAGAAACATCGCCCAGACACCACGATGGCTGTTGGATGTATATCCGTGTTGCGGACACGCTCATCTGTCAGCAAGATGTACAGGACATCGAAGCGCTGATTGCCATCAAACGAAAGCCGTCTGTAAAGATAGCCGTGGCATGATGAACAAAGGTCTTCAGTGATCAGTTTTCGGTCTTCAGTGATCAGTTTTCAGTGGACAGTCTGGGAACGACACAGGAGACTGAAGACTGATCACTGATAACTGGGGACTGAGGACTGAGGACAAGAAATCATTTACCTTCACCAAACATCACCGTCAGAAGGGGGTCGCTATGAAAAACCTGCAAAAAATCGGCGGCTTTGCTGCGTTATACCTGGCCGTTGCCTACTTGACTGGGATTGTGTTGTTTCTGGTTGTGTTGGACTACCCCAACGTTGTTGACCCTGTGCAGAAGGTGGCGCTCCTTGTCGATAAACAGCTGGTCTTCTACACAACCAACTTGCTGATGTACGTGTTCTTCGGCGTCTTTCTGCTCTTCTTGGTGCTGGCTCTTTACGCACGTTTATCTGGCACCTCTCCGGCACTCATGCGCGCGGCGACGGCCATCGGGCTGATCTGGGCCGGTGCGCTGATCGCCAGTGGCATGGTCGCCAACGCGGGGATCGCCCCCGTCGTCGCACTTTATGGGCAAGACCCGGCGCAGGCTGCACTGGCCTGGGTGGCGATTGAAGCGGTGGCGAATGGGTTGGGTGGCGCCAATGGGGAGATTTTGGGCGGCGTGTTAACGCTGCTGGTCAGTTGGGCCGCTTGGCAGGTAAACGGACTGCCCAAGGGGCTGAACGTGCTTGGTCTCTTGGTTGGCGTAGTGGGTATCGTTTCGACCGTCCCCGTGCTCAATGGACTGGTCGGCGTCTTTGGGCTGAGCCAACTCCTGTGGTTCGTCTGGGTAGGCATCGTTCTGTTGCGTGGGAGCCCAACCCCTGTGTTGCGGCAGAGTCCAAGCGTAGCCATGTAATCCAAGGTTTCAATGAAGGTGGCAACCTATGAAAACAGAAAGAAAACTCGCCATCACTGCTGGGGTGTTGTTCATCCTCGCGACCGCGGCCAGTCTCATTGGCAGCGGTATTACCGGGCCAATCCTCGATGCCCCGGATTATTTGTCCGGCGTTGCTGCAAGTGGCAACCGAGTCATGATTGGGGCGCTGTTGACGGTTCTGGCGGCTGCCGGATCGGCCGGCATTGCGATTGCGCTCTACCCCGTCTTGAAAAAACAGAACGAAGCGCTGGCGCTGGGGGCGGTTGGTTTCCGCCTGATTGAGGCCGTCTTCTACATGGTCGACGCGCTTTGCTTGCTTTCGCTGATCCCAGTCAGCCAACAGTTTATCAGCGCAGGGGATTCAAGCGATCCCTACTTCCAAACCATCGGTCACCTATTGCTGGCGACGGGGGATTTGGCGGGCTTTGTCTTGGCTGTCATCGCCTTTTGCCTCGGTGGGGCGATCTATTACGCGATCTTCTACCGAGCAAAGCTCATTCCCCGTTGGTTGTCCGGCTGGGGCATCGTCGCGCTTGGGCTGCTGTTGGCTGCGGTCTTCATCACCTTGTTTGACGGCGAGCCTTATGCCGTTTCGGGCAACTTGATCTACCTGGCGCTGCCCATCGCCGTGCAAGAAATCGTGCTGGCGCTCTGGCTGATTGTGAAGGGCTTCAACCCGTCGGCTGCCGCTGTGGGGGCTGCGAATAAAGATTCAGAAAATGTTTCGGTAAACGGTGCCGCTGCGGCTTCGCGCCCAGCGGGCTCTCGCTCAGCCTATGCTCATATCGAATCTACTTCTAATAGAGAACGTAAATAGAGATGAGAATTTGTAGGGGCGTCCCCTTGCGGGCGCCCGCAAGGGGACGCCCCTACGTTTGTGCCACTTTTATTTGGTTTCTCTATAAATTTTCATAAACAGCCATGGCGTAAGAGGTAAAACAATGAACACAACCACCGGAAGCACCCGTAGGGCTGATAAAAAACGTGCGGAAATCTGGCGCAAGACGTTGCGCTTGGCGCTCGCGGGAGGGGCAGCCTTCTGGGTAGCCAACTTCACAATTTCGCTGACCCCCATCGCTGCTGACTATCGAGTTGCCCTGTCAATCCCCTATGGGCCTATGCTGCTGGAAGCGTTGGTTGGCGGCTTGATCATTGGCAGCGCCGTCAGCTACAGCTTGCTTCGTTTCTTTGACCGGTTGCCTACCAAACAGCCAATGCTAAAGTCGTTACTACTCAGCTTCGCCGCGCTCATCGTTGTCACAATGCTTATCGAAGTGCCCGCAAAATTTCTCACACCAACCAACAATGCCTGGCGTTACTTTCTGATCGGTACAAGCTTTAACGCGCTGCGGATTCTCGCGCTTGGCATCGTGATTGGGTATCGCTACGATCAGTTCAAGGGCGGCGCATGAAGGGACGCATGGTCTTTCTAGTTAGTTCTTGTTGCGAAACGCGGCAATGTTTCACGCAAAGCCGCAAAGAGCGCAAAAGTCTCACTGGTCTTTCTTGGCGAGCTTCGCGCCTTTGCGTGAGAAAGCGACGTTTCGCAACAGAAACTAGTTAGCGTTCGTTGCACAGCGCACCAGCGGATGATACGAACCGTGGGGCGATCTGACGCTCGATACCGGTAGACATACAAAGAGGTACAGCATGGATACAAAAACGCAAATCAACCAAGTCAAAAAAATCCTGTTCGGGTGGTCAATGATTTTGTTTCCCATCATGTTGCTGCTCGGCTTTTTGATGCATCCCGACCTGCTCAGCTTTGCGCGGACGACGACCGCCCAGCAACTGGCGGCTAATTTCAGGCACAGTGAGTTGTTCCACATTGGTCACCTGATCGTGACGCTGGCAGTGCCGCTAATTATTGCTGCGCTGCTGGGCGTTATAGCGCGACTGCAGGGCAAGGGCATCTGGTACGGCTTCATCGGCGGTATAGTCGGCATCTTTGGTGCGTTTATCCTGGGGGTGGACAAGGGATCGCTCTGTCTGGTGCTTTCAGCGTTCGATACGTTACCAGATGCGCAATTTGCCCAACTGGCGCCGGCGCTACAGGTGATGGTTGACCGGGCAGGGCTGCTCTGGATCAACTGGCTGCTGGTCCTGTTGCCGCTCGGTGCCATGATCCAAGCGATCGGGTTGATCAAGGAAAAACAGCTTGCCACCTGGCAGGGGATCAGCATGATTGTTGGTTTGTTGTTGCTCAACAATCCCGATATTGAATTGATCAGCTCGGTCGGCGCCGTATTGATGATGGTCGGCTATATGCCACTGGCTATCAAAATCTTACAGTCTGACGCAACCGCCGAAAATCAATGGTCGGCGAGCGCTACCGCTGGTCATGCGCTTTGAAAAGCCTGAAATCGTGCTGGTGAAATGGGCTTTCTGCCGCTATTGGTGATTGGCTTTATTGAAAAGGGAAATCTACCATGAAAACATACAGAACTATCGCAACAAGCGTGGGCGTTCTCTATATCATCGGGACGGTTGCCGGCATTCTCAGCGTGGTAGTCAGCGCAGGTCTATTTGACGGTGCTGACTACCTGGACAAGGTGGCCGCCCATGCCAATCAGGTCACGTTAGGAGCCTTGCTCATCTTGGTTATGGGCATCGCACTTGCCATGATTCCGGCACTGCTGTTTCCCATCCTCAAGAAACTCAACGAGCCTTTGGCTGTTGGCTATGTCATCTTTAGAGGGGCGTTGGAGACACTTGCCTATATCGGTATGGCAACGTGCTGGCTGCTCCTGCTCGTGCTGGCCCGGCAATCCGCGGAGTTCGGGGCGGCAGCCGCAGCACAGCTTCAAGGGTTGGGGCTGCTGCTGGTCAAGGCGAATGACCCAATCATGAGCAATATCGTGGGTATCTTCTTCAGTATCGGCGCCCTGATGTTGTACTACTTGCTCTATCAAGCACAGCTCATCCCGCGCTGGATCTCGGTCTGGGGGCTGCTGGCAGGCGTGTTGACTTTGGTCCCCAGCCTGACAGCCCTCTTCGGGATCAACCTGGATATCCTGAAGTTTGTTATGTTGCCGCAAGAGATGGTCATGGCGGGATGGTTGATTGTGAAAGGCTTCAATCCTATCGATGATTCAGCTATGGAAGCGGTCACTACCCAAAACCGTGTTGGCACTGGCATTGCTCCGCTGCGTCCGTAACGCGGCTGAGAACCCAGCCATAGCGTGCAAAAAAGGAGATAATTATGCTTACCAACAAAGCGACCCCAAGCAATCGGCTGGATGTGCGGATCATCCTTGCTGTGTTATGGGTTGCGGGCATGTTAAGTAGTTTGAACGGCGATACGTATCGCTTAAGTGCAAGCACCGGACCGCTCGGTGCAACCCCCGATCTGTTATTGGTCATGGCCTTACTATTCGTGGGGTCGATTTTTATGAGTGTTTTGACCCTGACGTTGAAGCCGCCCGTGAATCGTTGGGCAAACCGCATCGTCGGCATCTTCTATGCGCTGATTACACTTGCTTTTGAGGCTTTACATCTTTTTGTATGGCGATCGACTGGATATGAAATCGTTTGGGCCACAGCCCAATGTGTATTTGCCTTACTGGTTGTTTGGTATGCCTGGCGATGGACGAATCCTGAAGGGTAGCCCTGCTCATCAAAAGGAGAAGCAAAATGAAAAACATGCAAAAAATGGGCGGCTTTGCCGCCCTGATTGGGGCAGCAACCAATCTCCTGGCCCTTGTGGTGTTTGCCGTCCTGCTGGCGCCCAAAGGGTTCGGTTCAGCCGAGGCTGACCCAAGCCGGATCGTGGCTCTGCTGGCGGGCAACCAAGCTTGGCTGCGTGTCTGGTACGCAATCCAGTACTTCGCCTTTGGCGTCTGTCTGATCATCCTGTCCCTGGCGCTCTACGAGCGCTTGCAGGTCGGCGCACCTGCGCTAGCCCAGGCCACGACCAGCATCGGGTTGCTCTGGGCCATCCTGGTCATTGTGATCGGCGCACTCACCATCAACGACTTGAACACAGTCGTCAAACTCTATGGCGAAAATCCGGCGCAAGCGGCAACGGTCTGGTTGTCGCTCAAGTCTGTGGAAGACGGGTTGGGCGGCGGCGGCGGGGAAACGCTGGTCAACGCGCTGTGGTTTCTCCTGCTCGGTTGGGCCGCGTTGCGGGCCAGGGAACTGCCTAGGGCATTGAACTATCTGGGCGTGGCGATCGGTGTTGCCGGCATCCTCTCGGTTCTTCTCGCCTCGCTTGCGCTGATGGCGGTTTATGGCTTGGGTCTCATCCTCTGGTTGGCTTGGCTTGGGGTCGTCATGCTGCGCGACAGCACCAGAGTAACAGCAAAAAGCGCAGAGGCGTTCTTAGAGCAGCTTAGTACGACAACTTGATAGTCAACAACAGCAACAAGGCCAAATGGTCAGAAGGAGTCATCCCATGAAAAAGATCGACACAAAAGTCCTGCTCTCCACTCTCTGGATCGTGGTCATGCTCAATATGCTGAAAGCCGATATTCTTTCGCTCTATATCCCTGGCGCAGCGGAAGAAGTGGTGAAAACCGCCGCCGCTACCGGCGCTTCGATTCCCCAACTGATGCTGGGTGGCGCGGTCATGATGGAGATCGCCATTGGCATGATCATCCTTGCCCGCGTATTGCCCTACGGCGTGAACCGCTGGGCCAACATTATAGCGAGCATCATCACGATTGTGTTTGTGATCGGGGGTGGGGTCTCTTATCCACACTACCTGTTCATTGCGACCGTTGAAGTGATCTGCCTCTTGCTGATCATCTGGAATTCGTGGAAGTGGCGCAATCTTGAACGCTCGGTAGATGACAATGTAGGGCAGCCATTCTCAAATCGGCTACCCCTAGGTGCGGAGACTCCCACGGCGCGGCGGTAGAGAACGCCGCCACCGTGGCGCTCTGGTGTGCCTACCTGATTCAGCAAGCAAAGGAGCAGATTATGGAAACCATGAAAGCTGTCGTTTGCACGAAATATGGTCCCCCGGAAGTTTTAAAGATCGCACAAACCAAGAAGCCAATGCCACGGGAGGACGAAGTCCTCATTCGGATCTGCGCAACGTCCGTCACCAATAGCGATCTGTTCATCCGTAGTTCCAAAGTTTCTTTACGCGTACTCCTGCCGTTTCGTTTCATGATCGGCATCAGAAAACCGCGCAAGGAAATTATTGGCGAAGTCTTTGCGGGCATCGTCGCCGCAGTCGGTCCAAAAATCACACGCTTCCACGTTGGTGATCAAGTCTACGGCCTCACCGGATTTTCCCTCGGCGCCTATGCGGAATATAAGTGCATGAAAGAAGTGGACTCCAAGCAGGGGTGCCTGGCCATCAAACCCAAGAACATTAGCTTTGAAGAGGCGACGGCGGCGGCGTACGGTGGCCTGCTGGCTTTTCAGTTTCTTGAACAGGCGGATGTGCGGCCCAAGGACCAAGTGCTGATCTACGGCGCCTCCAGCACATCGGGCATGATGGCGCTGCAACTGGCAAAACACCTGCAAGCAGAAGTAACCGGGGTGTGTGGCCCAAACCATATTCGTTTCGTGCAAGGCTTGGGTGCTGATCAAACGCTTGATTACACCGATGCCAATGAGATTGGCAAACTGGAAACCTATGATCTTGTCATGGACTGTGTTGGCAAAGCGCGCTCATCGGCGCTCAAGGAAGCGGCGAAACGGGCTTTGACCAAGCACGGGAAGTACATCTCCATTGACGATGCTGCGTTGCTATTAGACTCCAGTCGCCTCGATAGAATTCGGGAACTCATTGAACTTGGCAAGATCAAGCCCATCAATGACCGCTGCTATGCCCTGGAGCAAATTGTCGAGGCGCATCACTATGTTGAGCTTGGTCACAAGACGGGCAATGTTGCCATTACCGTCAACAAAGTAGCCTAAGGCCGCGCTAAGGAAGCGATTCCTCGGCGCGGGGACTGTCACTAGCCGGGCGAACCAGGGTGTCCCTACACTTGGTGGCCAGTGATAATCACCTATTGGTTAGCCGCGTTTTACATACGAGCAATGGGACTTCGCAAAGTCAAGACTAGTCAATGGTCGAGTACGATAACCACGCCAACAACTAGTGCGGAAAAGACCGGGCAGTGCTACCATAAGCTTGGTAATAGAGACAATGCAGCCGTTGCTATAGTTGAGAACCGGTGGTTGAGATGAGGGTAAACATGTCTGTCGTGCTTTATGTTGTGGTGTTGATCGCGGTTGTCGTGAGTGTAGATTTACTCTTCTTTAGGAATCTATTCTGGGAACGACTGATCGTCAACATCGGGATTGTCTTGGTGTTTGCCGCCTTCTATTTGCGATTCCTAAAGATCCCGTAGATCAGGACAACAGTTATAGTGAAATCAAAATAAAAACAAGCCTTTGGAGACTAGTAGTTCGCCAAACTGAGATTGACGGATGCTAGAAACCAGGTTTCTCCGAGAAACCTGGTTTCTTATCCCGCCAAAGAACATGGGCAGAGTACTAGCGGTTAGAGACTGGGGATTCCGTACACGAGTCTCCAGTCTCTAATCGTCAATCTCTACAAAACTCCGGATCTCATCGGCTAAGCTCAATCATGATCCCCCCCAGGTCTTTGGCTGGATTAGAAAAGGGGTTCTGTTTTGTGCTAATGGACAGAGTCTAACTTCGGCAACAGAACGACACTCTCCTCTTCATTGGGGTCAGTGCGGGCGACCACGGCGACGGCTGGTTCGGTGGCGCTGGGGTTATAGGGCAGATGGGGGACGCCGGCGGGAATGTAGAGGTACTCACCCGCTTTGACCGTTAAGTGCTCGGCGAGATTCTCGCCATACCACATGCTCCCTTCTCCCTGTAGAATGTACATAACGGTCTCGTGATTTTCGTGCAGATGGGCTTTGGCGCGCCCGCCCGGCGGAATCGTCACCAGATGCATGCAGATCCCTTGGGCGCCGGTGTTGGCGCCCGAAATCCCCCGGAAATTGGGCAGCCCCTGCTTGCTTTCATGCGGGCTTTCCGCTTTGATTACACAACATGTTGTTTGCATAAAAGTATCTCCTTACTTTGCATACTCAAGTGGGATAGTGGGACAGTAAATCAGTAGGACAGTAAATCAGTAGAGGTAATCACTGCCTCACTGCCTCACCGCCTCACTGTCTCACTACGCGGCGCAAGCTTGCGCGCTGTCCTACTACCAGCGTCCTCTTCCTTTCTATTTAGTCTAACACATGATCGCATCCAACGCGTCGCGGAATAGGCTTGTGAACGCATCCAAAGCGAGGCAAACCGTCTCCCATATTTGTCGAAGTAGAAATGATGAATTCTTTCGTATACCGTATACGAAATTTGACAAGGCTTCGTATGTCGTATACCATATACCGTATATGGATATGATAGTTTGACTGGCGGTTTTTTTAGTACGGGTTTTTATTGATAGCAAACTTTTATCGATAATGGGTTTGGGTTGATGAGTCTGGCTCAATTTCTCGATCATCAGGGGCGTGACAGCCTACGCATTGATCGCAATTCGCTCAAAACACAATTGACTGACCTGTTACGGGGTCAAATTATCGGTGGGCGTCTTCCCCAGGGCACACGCTTGGTGGAACAGGAATTGGCCGACCTGTTAGGTATTAGCCGGATGCCGGCGCGCGATGCGCTGATCAACCTGGAGCACGAGGGGTTGGTAGTCAGTAAACCAAATGGCCGCTATGTGATCGAACTCGATCAAAGTGATATTGAACAGCTCTTCCAGGTGCGTTTGGTGTTGGAACGTCTGGCGGTGGCACAAGCCGCGCAACAGCGGTCACCGACCGCCGACGCGGCGCTACAGGCCAACCTACAGCGGATGCGAGAAGCCATTGCCCGCAATGATCAGGACGCCTATGCTCAAAGCGATCTGGAAGCGCACCAAATGATCTGGCTGCAGGCCAACAATCCATATCTGCTGAAGATGTTAAATTCGATCATTGGGCCTATCTTTATGTTCATTGCCAGCCACACCGAATTTCAGATGAACTGGCATGAAACGCTACAACTGCACGAGGAGTTGGCTGATCTCCTCATCGCCGGTGACAGTAAACAGGCGATGGTGAGCATAGAAGTGCAGTTGCAGCAATCCCTCCAGTTGTCGTTACGTGTCTTTGAACAAGTTCATCCGCTCAACCGCCAGCGCCAGTAAATCGCGGCCTAAATTGGCGCATAGATAATTCCTTATACCCCGCATTGCGAACAGCCATGATCCGAAATAGATTTCTGCGTAATGATTGTTTTGAGCTACCCAGAATCTGATTTCAGATAAATTTGCATCTGGATAACGGCATCTTAATCATTGCAAACTCAAGGAGAAGGAAAATGACAACCTCAAGACTCACGCGACGGGCATTCTTGCAGTTGACGGCTGGCTTGAGCGCCGGCGCGCTCATGGCGGCCTGTGCACCGGTCGGATCCGGGGCCAATGAGGGCGGGGATGGCGCCAGCGCAGAGAACGTCGAGCTATCCTTTGCCATGTATAACTTTGATCCGTGGTTGGTGGCCTTGGATGATATGTATAAGGTCTTCATGGCCGACAACCCAGGGATCACGGTCAAAGTCGAAAGCACGCCAGGGGAAGATTTCTGGTCACGCCAGGAAGCACGCTTGGCGGCCGGCAACCCCTCCGATATGAGCATTGGCGACCCCGGCTTCTTTGGCCGCTATGCGCACAAGGGTTACTATCTGGCGTTGGAGCCATACCTGGAGCGCGATAGTGTTGATCTGGCCAAATGGTTCCCCGTGACCGTTAACGACTGCCGCTATGACAAGAGCACCGGCATTGTCGGCCAGGGTACGCTCTTTGGCATGCCTGCCACCTATGTCGGGACCGTGCTCTACTACAACAAAGATCTCTTTGACGCCGCCGGCCTTGCCTACCCCGATGACAGTTGGGATCGCAACAACCTCTTCGACGCGGCCTTGGCGTTAACCCGCGATAGCGCGGGCAACCAGGCCGACAGCGCCGACTTTAATCCCGATGATATCGCCCAATGGGGTATCACGATGATCAACCGGGACGGTATCTCGACCACGGTCTGGAACAACGGCGGTGAACTGATCAACAGTGACCAAACCGCTTGTATGATGACAGAACCTGCTGCCGTCGAGATGTTTGCCTGGCTGGCTTCCCTGCTGCACGAACACCATGTCCACCCCACCACTGCTCAACTGGAAGGGTTGCCCAACCCCTTCCAGGTCTCCAAAGTGGCCATGAGCGTGGATGGCACCTGGAATCTGGGCTACTATGGCGAAAATCTGGAATTCAACTGGGATATCGCCCCGATCGCCAAGGGGACGGCAGGGTTGGACCGCATCACCTATGCCGGCACGAATACATTGCACATCTTTAAAGACTCCAGTCATCTCGATGAGGCGTGGAAGCTGATGCAACTCATGACCGGCCCCAAGGGGATGGAAGCCTTTTCCAAGACCGGAACGCCGGCCTTGCAAGAGACGGCCAATTCCGACGTCTATCTCTCTGGACCACCGGAACACCGCGCGGTTGCCGTTGACATTGGCGCCTATGCCCGCAACTACTATCCCGGCCTCAAGAGCGATCAGTGGAAGCAGATCTTCAACGCCGAATTGGAAGCACTCTGGATCAACAACGTTCCGGCCGCAGATGTGCTCCAAACGATTTGTGACAAAATTACGCCAATTCTCCAGACCCCGGTTGATCAGCTATAGGCAGGATAGGTTCTTAGTCAACAAGGGACAGGCAGGGATGGAACGCATTACCCACCTAATCAGGCAGCCTTTGCCAGGCAATCTCGTTTTGCGCAGCGTCCGCGATGAGCAGGATATTGCCCGTTGCGCGGCTTTTGTCGGGGCAACGATGCGCCCAATCTCGGGCATTACCTGTGAACGACTCTTGCACCATCATCCTGCCGTGCGCCATGACGATTGTTTGCTGGTTGAGGATGAAGAACGGGGTGAAATTGTTTCAACGACCTGCCTGATCCCTTGGTGCTGCCGCTTTGATAAAGTTATTTTGGCTGCCTTTTCTTTATTTTGGGCAAATGCCATCAGCCTTTGCCTTGGCGCAAGGCTAAGCGGTGTAATGCAGTTCTGGCGGAATATCCGACTGTAGGGAGGGTGTAATTTTGAATACAACGACGACTGCAACCAATGTCGATTCCCGCCTAAAGCCCATTGATGCGCCAGCGCACACCTCGCGCTGGGCGCGGCTGATGAACAATGAACATGTCATCGGCTATCTCTTTGTGGCGCCGCTGATCATCGGCTTGCTGGTCTTTACCTATGGGCCGGTGCTGGCGGCGTTCTTCCTAAGCTTTACCAAAGGCGACTATATCAGCACCCCGCGCTGGATCGGGTTAGGCAACTATCAGGCGCTGTTCAAAGAAGATCTCTTCTGGACCAGTATGCGCAACACACTAACCTATGTGGTCGGCGTGGTGCCGGCGGGGTTGCTGCTCTCGCTCCTACTGGCGTTGGCCATGAACCAGAAGCTGCGCGGCATTGTCTTCTTCCGCAGCATCTTTTTTCTGCCCACCATTACCTCGTCGGTGGCCATTTCGCTGATGTGGCTCTGGATCTATAACCCCGAGTTTGGGGTGCTCAACTTTCTGCTCAAACAGATGGGCATCAAGGGGCCGACGTGGCTCTCTTCCTCAACCTGGGCAATGCCCGCGATTATCATCATGTCGATCTGGCGCGGGCTGGGCTACAATATGTTGATCTACCTGGCCGGCCTGCAAGGGATTCCCGAAGTTTATTATGAAGCAGCGGAGATCGATGGGGCCAACAGTTGGGCAAAGTTCCGCCATATTACCCTGCCGCTTCTCTCACCGACGACCTTTATGCTTCTGATTTTGAGCTTGATCGGCGCCTTTCAGGTCTTTGAATACACCTATGTCATGACGGGGGGCGGTCCGGTCTATGCCACGTTGACTATTGTGCTCCACATTTACAACAATGCCTTTCGCTCCTTCCAAATGGGCTACGCCTCGGCGTTGGCCTATGTGCTCTTCTTTATTCTACTGAGCCTAACCCTGGTCCAGTTGCAGTTGCAGAAACGGTGGGTGCATTATGAGTAGTCTAACCTGGCAACAACAGCACCAGCAACGGCAACAGTGGCTGCTGGTCGGCAAGGCCATTGCCTATCTGCTGCTGATCTTTACCGCAGTCACTATGCTCTTTCCCTTCTACTGGATGGTTGCCACCTCCTTTAAGTCGGAAGCGCGCGTCTTTGCCTTTCCCCCCGATTGGATTCCCAACCCGGCGATCCTGTCCAACTACACCTATATTCTGACGGAATTACCCTTTGCCCGCTATACCTATAACAGTGCCAAAATCAGTTCCCTGTGGACATTGGGGATTATCCTGTCGTCTTCGCTGGCGGCCTATGCCTTTGCCCGCGTCCGCTTTTGGGGCCGGGAAACGCTCTTTGTTATCACCCTGGCGGCGCTGATGATTCCGGGGCAGATCACGATGATTCCCCTGTACGTGGTGATGACGCGCATTGGCTGGGTGGACACGCACTTGCCGTTGATCGTGCCCGCCTACTTAGGCAGCGCCTTTGGCATCTTTCTGATCCGTCAATACTTTATGACCATTCCCCAGGAACTCAATGACGCGGCCAAGATCGACGGCTGTAGTCACTTTGGCATCTACTGGCGCATTATGCTGCCGCTCGCCAAAGCGGTGCTTGCCACCCTGGCCTTGCTCAGTTTTATGGGCAGTTGGAATGACCTGCTGGGGCCGGTGATCTATCTCTTTGATGAAGAGCTTTTTACGCTGCCGCTGGCGTTGACCCGCTTCCGCGGCATGTATTACACGGCCTGGGCCAATATGATGGCCGGCGCCACCATTACCCTGCTGCCGATTCTGATCGTCTTTCTCTTTACCCAGCAATACTTTGTGCGGGGCGTTGTGTTGTCCGGTCTGAAAGGCTAAGCCGGCGCACCAATACATGACTGCCCAAAGAACGACAGCGGAGTCGAAGATGAGCGAACAACTTTTTGCCTTCACGAATGACGATCCGGGCATGCAACAGCCCGAACTCTTTGCCGAGTTATTGGATTTTTTGGCTGAACAAGGCGTCCCCGGCACCTTTTTTGTCGTTCCCTATGCCGGTCACCAGCCGTTGGATGCCAAACCGGCGTGGGTGGCGCTCCTACAACGGGCGTTGGCTGCCGGTCATGAAGTGGCCCATCATGGCTATACTCATGAAACCCCCTTTGAGTTTGGCGTGCCCCCCGGTTTTATGCTCGATATTATCCCCGACGCCAAAACCCGCTGGCAGACCAATCCGGCGTCGGTCGCACCGCTGCATACGGCGGAAGTGCTGCGCCACAAGTTAGAGCAGGGGCGGGCAATCTTTCAGCGTACCTTGGGCTTTGTGCCCACCGGTTTCCGGTCGCCCTGTCTTGGCATGTGTGAAACCACCTACGCGACGTTAGCTGAGATGGGCTTTGCGTGGAGTTCCAATCAGGTGATCAACCCCATGGGCTGGCGCTACATTAATCGCGACTACGAAGCCGGCGAACCGTGGACGCCCGGTCTGCCGCCCCACCCCTTCCGCCATGCCGCCGGCGTGACGGAAATTCCCATGCATTCGGAATATACGTGGTATCTGGAAGCAGGAGATGTCGAGCGCCATTTCCAGTTAGCCAAAGCCGATTTTGACCGCGCCCGCGCCAACGGCGATCCCTTTGTGGTGCTCTCCCACTACTACGCCATGACCGGCCAATGGGCCACGGGGTTGCAGGTCTATGCGCGGCTCTTTGCCTATGCACGGGAACTGGGGGATGTGCGCTTTGTGACGTTGAGTCAATTGGCGGAACGGAATAATAATTAATGGACAATGGAGAATAATTAATTGTTCATGAAGGTACAGGATACACGATGAAACAGTTGAAGGTAGGGTTGGTGGGGGCCGGTGGCAATGCGGTGGGGGATGGGCGTGGGTTGAGCCATGCGCGCCACCTGGCGGCGTTGGAGGCCGGGCAGATTGTGGCGGTCTGTGATATTGTGCCGGAAGCGGCGGAACGGGTGGCAGCGCGCTTGGACGCTACCCCTTATACCAATTTTGAACGCTTTCTGCGGCATGGGCTGGATGTGGCGATCCTGGCCACGCCCGATACGCTCCATGCCCAACAGGCTGCGATTGCGCTGGAACGGGGTGTCGGGGTCATCTCCGAAGTACCAGGCGCGACCACCGTTGAGGATGGGCGACGCCTGGTGCAGGCGTACAAGAAAGCCGGCGGCTTCTATATGCTGATGGAGAATTACGGCTACCGCGATGAGATCGAGTTGATCCGGCGGCTGGTGCAAGCCGGCAAGTTTGGCGATGTCTACTTTGGCGAAGGCGAGTACCTCCACGACTGCCGCGGCCTCAATCGCTTTGCTGACGGCTCACTGACCTGGCGCGGTCGGGACTTTTCAGGCTATGTCTACATCTGGCACAGTTTGCGTCCGTTGCTCTATATCCTCGACGACCGCACCACACGGGTCACGGCCATGGCAACCATGCAGCCGGGGCGCTTAGAGGCCGATATTCACATCCCCGACAATGTCGTGAGCCTCTTCCAAACCGCGGCCGGGCGGATGCTCAAGATTCGGGTCGATATTGTCTCACCGCGGCCCCATCTCCATGATTACTACGCGCTACAGGGCACCCATGGCTGCTTTGAAGGCACCCGTGGCTTTGGCGACCCGCCGCGCCTCTGGCTCGAAGATCTGGAGTCAGCCGCGCGGCCCGGCAAATCCGGCCCCAGTGTCCACTGGAAACCGCTGGCCGAGTTTGAAGCTGAGTATATTCCCGACCGCGTGGCTGCGCGTACTGATGCGGCCAAAGCCGGTCACGGCGGCTCCGATTACTGGACGATGAAAGCCTTTGTCGATGCTTTCCGCCGCGGCGACGCGTCACCGGTCGATGTCTACCGAGCGCTCGATTGTTCCCTGCCGGGACCGTTGGCCTTGAAATCAGCGCAACAAGGCGGCGCTCCCGTAGAGGTGCCCGACCCGCGCACGTTTGCGTAGTTAGGAGAAACCAGGGGTTTGTCAAACCCCTGGTTTCTTGAGCGCCGCTAAACGTAGGTGCGGTTTCCGGTTGCCTTTTAAGGCGCGCACGTTCTCGGCCCAATGAAGACTTGTGCGGTATGGAAACCGCACCTACGAAATTCTAATATTAGAGGTTGACATGCAAAACATTCATGCCCATGCCTGGGACCCGGAACAACATATTGCGCCGGCGACGCGGGCAGAGGCGGACCGTTCCCGCGGGCGCCCCATGGATCTGTCCACACCTTTTGAGGAGTTGATGGCGGACAATGCACCCTTTGCGAAGACCGTCGTCTTTGGCCTGAAGGCGCGACGCACCGGATACTGGGTGCCCGATCAATATGTGGCGGATTTTGTCGCCCGCGCGCCAGAGCAGTTGTTGGGCTTTGCGTGCTGCGATCCGACCCAGGAAGGCGCGTTAACGGAACTGCGCCACGGCATTGAGGAACTGGGCCTGATCGGCGTCAAGATGGTGCCCATGTATGCCGGCTTTGATCCGCGCGATGCACGCTGCCAGCCGATCTATGCCTACTGCCAGGAAAATGGGCTGCCGATTCTCTTTCACAGCGGCACCACCTTCAACCAGAACGCGCCGCTCGAATTTACGCGCCCCTGGCTCTTTGACGAAGTGGGGTTCCGCTACCCGGAACTGCGTATGGTGTTGGCCCATGTCGGCCATCCCTTTTGTGAGGAGTGCCTGGTCGTCATCCGCAAGCACCCCCACGTCTATGCCGATATTTCAGCGCTCTTCTACCGCCCTTGGCAATTTTATAACATGCTCATCGCGGCCCAGGAATACAACGTGACGAGCAAACTGCTCTTTGGCACTGACTATCCCTTTGCCAAAGGCCAGGAATCGATTGATGGGCTGCGCAATGCCAACCGCATCATCGGTGAGAGTGGCTTGCCACGGGTGACGGAGAGCACGATCGAGGGCATCTTAGCACGCGATGCGCTGGCCGCGCTAGGCTTGGAGTAAAATCATGAAAATTACCAATGTCGAAGCCATGGTCTTGGATACGGGGAAAAACTATCCCGATCCCAAAGAGGCCGCCGAGGCGCATGGGGTGCGCTTTGTCTCGCTCATCAAGATTACCACCGATGAGGGAATTGTCGGCTGGTCCGATATTGAAACCCAACCCCATGTGGGCAAACAGATTGTGGAAGCGCCTTCGGGCGGCGCGATTGGCTTTGAATCGATCCGCACCGCGCTGATCGGCGAAGATCCGCTAGAGCGGGAGCGGCTGTGGCAAAAGATGCAGCGCTACCTGGCCTACTACGGTCGCCAAGGGGCGGGGATGCAGATGATCTCCGGCGCCGACATTGCGCTCTGGGACATTGCGGGCAAGGCGTTCCAGCAGCCGATCTGTAAACTGTTGGGCGCCCAATACCGTGACAAGGTCAAAGCCTATGCCTCGACCCTCTTCCGCCCCACGCCGGATGCGATGAAGGCAGCCGTGGCCGAATATCTGGCCCACGGCTTCCAGGCAATTAAGTTTGGCTGGGGCGTCTTTGGCTATGATCTCAAACAGGACATCGCCCTGGTGCGCGCGGCGCGTGAAGAGGCCGGGCCGGCCATTGAACTGATGGTCGATGGCGGCTGGTATGGCACCAGCTACGCCAACCCGTACAAACCCCGGCCGTTGCAGGATTGGATTCGGCTGGTCCATGCGTTGGAAGAGTTGGATGTCTTCTGGTTGGAAGATTTTATCCACCCCGACAATCTGGCCGGTTATGCGGCTGTGGCCGCCCATACCAAAACCCTGCGCCTGGCCGCCGGTGAACAGATGGCCGGCTATCAAGCCTTTGAGCAACTGGCCGAAACCGGCAAAGTGCATACCCTCCAGCCCGATCTCTCGCGCTGTGGCGGGTTGACCGTCGGCAAGCAGATCGCCGATCTGGCCGTGCGCAAACAGATCGACTGTGTCCCCCACGCCTGGCTGACCGACCTGTTGAAGGCCGCGTCGCTCCATCTCAACGCCTATAACATGAACTCGCTCTATCTCGAGTACAACGTTTCTTCCGCGTCGCTGCTCAACCAATTATGCACCACGCCCATCACCATGACCGACGGTTATGTCCCCGTCCCCACCGGCCCTGGTCTGGGTGTCGAGGTGGATGAAACGGTGTTGGCGCGCTATCGGGTGCTATAAAACGTGATGCGTGATGCGTGTTGCGTGAATCATAGAGCTTATTCCGATTTATTTGGCACTCGTGTGACAAGATGAAGGCGCCCCAAGGGCTCCCGCAAGATGACCACGGCGGTTTCATCCTGTCATCTTGTCGTCCTGTCCTATCGTCATGTTAAATCGGAATAACGTCTCATGAATCTTGTCATTGATAGTAAGGCTCACGCAACACGCAACAAAAAGGAACTCCCTATGTTTGCCAATGACCAGGAGCTGTTTACCTTTGTCCGCCAGACGCTCTATGTGGCGGTGGTCTGTGATATGTTGGATCAGTTGGGTTATCGCCAGCAGGCGATGCACCACCGCTTGCGTCCGCTCCTGCCCGACCGTCGTACCTGTGGCTTTGTGGGGCGGGCGCGCACCGTGCGCTGGATGGAAACCGATTATGTGGTGGAAGAGGACCCTTATGGGCTGGAAATCGACTTTATGGACAGTCTGCAACCGGGCGATGTGGCCGTTCATTCCACCGATTTCAGCGGCACGAATGCACCGTGGGGCGAATTGATGACCACGGTGGCCATGCACAACGGCGCGGTCGGCTCTATCGTTGACAGCCAGATTCGCGATACGGTGCGCATTATTGACTTGGGCTTTCCAGTCTACTACACCGGCATTCGCCCATTGGATTCCCAAGGGCGCGCCCGGGTCATGGCCTATGATGTGCCCGTGCGTTGTGGTGATGTGTTAGTCTATCCCCGTGATCTGGTCTTTGCCGATCACGATGGTATTGTGGTGATTCCGCAAGCCATTGAACAGGAGGTGATTGCGCTAGCCCAAGAGAAAGTGAGCAAAGAATCACAGGCGCGCCTTGATCTGCAAAAGGGCAAAAGTTTGCGCGAAGTCTATGCTACCTATGGCGTTCTCTAAACAGTTTTTATGCGAGGACACAGCCAGCATCTACGATTTCCATGCTGCTGGCTGTTGGCTGGTAGCCGCTGGCGCGTCGCTGCGCTTGCGCGCGCCAACAGCTTTCAGCCAACAGCCAGCAGCCAACAGCCATTTTAGTTTCAATAAAGGAGCAAAAAGATGTCTAGTCAGCTTTCACGTCGCCATTTTCTCCAACTGGCTGGAACCAGTGTGGCCGGCCTTGCTTTGGCCGCCTGCACCGCGGCCCCGCCAGGCGCTAGCACCGGCGCCACCGGTGGTGATGCCGCCACCGGTGAAAAGCAGCCGTTGATCTTCTCCAGCTACACCTGGTCTGGCTATGAAGCGGCCATGAAGACCGTGATTGAAGCGTGGAATCAAGAGCACCCCGAAGTGGAAGTTCAGGGGCAGTACATCCCTGAGGATTATTGGACCAAGTTGCAGACCCAGATTGCCGGCGGCACTCCCCCCGACATTGGCATCGCGGATTATGGCCGTATGCTCACCTATGCCAAGAGCGGCATCTTGCTGGCGCTCGACGACTATTTGGCCGTCGATGATTTTGCATTGGACAAGATGTTGCCGGCGGCGGTGGCCCAATACCGTTGGCAGGAGGGCGACTTTGACAGCGGCGGCGAGGGGGGCAAGATGTACGGCCTGCCCAGTGACGCCCAGTCCCAGATCTTTGCCTATAACAAAACCATGTTTGAGAATGCCGGGGTTGACTTGCCCACCGACGATTGGACCTGGGATGATGTGGTGGCGGCCGGCCAAGCGATTACCCAGCCCGATCAAAACATCTGGGGCATTCAGATGATCAGCCCTTGGATTCTGACCAAAGGCAACTTCCTCTTCTCGACCGGTGGCGCCAATCACTCCGCCGATGTGAAAAAGTCCATGCTCGATGCGCCGGAGTCGATTGAAGCTTTTAAGTGGAACTGGGATCTGATCTACACCCACCAGATTGCCCCGGCGCCCGGTGCACAGTCGCAAACCAACCCCTTTATGTCCGGCCAGGTGGCCATGGTGGTCGATGGTGTCTGGTGGATTGCCGACTATGCATCGATCAAAGATTTTGAGTGGGACATCGCGCTCTTCCCCAAACACCCCAAGACCGGCAAGCGCACAACCAGCTTGGAGTCTGATGGCTGGTGGATCTTCCAAAGCGCCGCCAATCCCGATATGGCCTGGAGTTTGATGAAATATCTTGTGGATGAAAATGGGCAGAAGCGCTTTAGCGACCTCAACTACATCATTCCCAGCTCCTATTCTGATGTAGCCCAAGATTGGTATAACCAAGCACCGCCGGCCAGCCGCCCCAAAGCGTTGGAGAACATCCTGACCGATTCGGCCAAGGTTGACTATACCTACTTTGACTTCTTTGCCATCTTCGACGCCTACCGCCCGCCGATTGAAAAGGCGTATGCCGACGGCGACGATATTGAAGCCGCCATGCTGGAAGCGGCCCAGATCCACAACGAGGAACTCACCAAGGCATGGGAGAAATTTAGTCAAGTGTAGGTTCTGATGGGATGACAGGATGACAAGATGACATCCTGTCATCCTCTCGAAAGGAAGGACGATGGCTGTCAAACCAACCACCTTAACCGATCAAAAGCGGTATGAGGAGCGGCTGGGCTGGCTTTTTGTATTGCCGGTCGTTGCGGGGCTGGGGATCTTTCAGCTTTACCCAACCCTTTTTTCGCTCTACGTGAGCCTCACCCAGTGGAATCTACTGACGTCGCCGCGTTGGGTGGGGCTGCGCAACTACGCGGAACTCTTTACGACGGACCGCTTCTTTAGCCAAACCATGACCAACACCGGCGTCTATACGCTGGGGGTCGTGATCCCGGCCATGATCATTAGCCTCTTTTTTGCCGTTCTGCTCAACCAGGAGATTACCGGCAAATTTCTCTATCGCGCCATCTACTTTGTACCGGTGATTGCGCCGGCGGTGGCGGTGGCTTTGCTCTGGGGCTGGCTCTATGAACCGAACTTCGGCATTATCAACTCGGCCCTACGCGTGATTGGCATTCAGGGGCCAACCTGGCTGGGCAGCACCAAATGGGCCATGACCGCCGTGATCATTGAAGCGATCTGGGCCGGATTGGGCTTTAACATTGTGCTCTTTCTGGCCGGGCTGCAAAACATCTCGCGCGAATACTATGAGGCGGCCGCGATTGACGGCGCTAATGGGCTGCAAAAGTTTTTTCACATCACCATGCCGCTGCTCTCGCCGGTGACCTTCTTTATCCTGGTCACCGGGGTGATTGGCACCTTCCAGGATTTCACCGTGCCCTTTATCATGACCGGCGGCGGACCGGCGGGCGCCACGCAACTGGTGGTGATGTACCTCTATGGCCTGGCCTTCCGCCTGCAGAATATGGGCACGGCGGCCGCCGTCTCCTATATTGTCTTTGTCGTGATCATCGTATTGACGATTCTGAATTTTGTGCTGGCCAGGAAATGGGTCTTCTACGAGGAAAACGTATGATCAAGGACGCTCACCTATCCGCCCAACCTTCGCCCCGCGCCCAAGCTACGCTCACCCAGGTCAAGGTGCAAAAATGGCTGACGAGTGCAGTCACCCACCTGGTCTTGTTAGCTATGGCCGTACTCATGATCTTCCCCCTGCTCTGGCTGGTCTCGACGGCGCTCAAAGATCCCAGCAAGCAGATGATCTGGCCCCCCCAATTGATTCCCAACCCACTGAACCTGAAGAACTTTAGCGATCTCTTTGTGTTGGCGCCGATGGGTATCTATCTGTTCAACAGCTTTAAGATCACGCTGCTCTCGGTGGTTGGCACCTGCTTATCGTCTTCGCTGGCGGCCTTTGCCTTTGCCCGCATGAGGTTTCGGGGACGCAATGCCCTCTTCACGATTCTCTTGGCGACGATGATGTTGCCCTATGCCGTGACCGTCATCCCAACCTTTACCATTATGCGTAGCCTGGGCTGGCTCGACACCCACTATCCGCTGATTGTGCCGGCTTACTTTGGCAGCGCCTTTAATGTCTTTCTGCTGCGCCAGAGCTACCGCACCATTCCCCAGGATCTCTTTGACGCAGCCAAGGTCGATGGCGCTGGTTTCTTTCGCATTTATTGGCAGATCTTTATTCCACTGGGCATGGCGACGCTGGTGACCATTGCCATCTTCGCCTTTCTTGGCTCGTGGAACGACCTCTTCGGCCCGCTGATCTACCTGACCACCCAAGAGAAGATGACCGTGACCCTGGGGCTTGCCTACCTGCGCGGGCGCGGCGGCACCGGCGTCAGCACGATTGGTGTCATTATGGCGGGCTCGCTGTTGATCATCATTCCTATGCTGATCCTCTACGGCTTTGGCCAAAAATACTTTGTCCAGGGGCTGGCCCGGAGCGGGTTGAAAGGGTGAGGAATAATTAATCGTCAATCGTCAATCGTCAATTGTCTATGATTTAGGAGAAAATATTCAATGGCGCGTGTATTTGGTGAAACTGAGATGCACTATTTTAGTGAAGTGCTGGCTAGCCGGCAACTGGGCTGGCGGGAGGGGGGGATGGTCACCCGCTTTGAGCAGGCGTTTGCCGCCAAAGTTGGCTGTAGCCATGCCATCGCCCGTAATTCGGCCATGTCGGCGCTGGCCGAGGCGGTGAGTATCAGCGGCGCAGGGACGGCCACCGAGGTGATCTGCGATCCGATGGTGCAGTTTGGCGCAATTGCCGCGCTCTACTTTAACGCGGTGCCCCGCTTTGCCGACGTGAAGCCCGACACCTATTTAATGGACCCGGCCTCGCTCCGGGCCAATATCACCCCGCAGACGCGCGCGGTGATTGTCACCAACCTGTGGGGCCTGTGTGCCGAACTGGATGAAATCCGCCGCATCTGTGACGAGCACAAGATTTTTATGATTGAGGATTGCGCCCACAGCATTGGTTCGACCTGGAAGGGCAAACATTCAGGCACTTATGGCGATATGGGCTGTTTCAGCTTCCAGCAAGGCAAACATATGACGACCGGCGACGGCGGCATGATGACCACTAATCGGGCAGATTTATACCAGCGGCTCTTTGACGAATGGGCCTTTGGCGAGTCCCCCTCGTTTATGACGCTCAATTTCCGTATGAACGAGGTGACAGGCGCCGTGGGCCTAGCCCAATTACAGCGCATTGATGAGTACCTGGCCGAATATACCCAAAACTTGCAGACCATGAATGCTGCGATCCAGGGCTGCGCCTGGTTGCGCCCCCGCCATGTCCCGGCCGATGCCTACCAGACCGGCTACATTTGGGCCTGCACCTGGGCTGGTGACCAACATGGGCTAGAACTGGACCGCTTCAAACAAACGACCAAAGAACTCGGCCTCAACCTGCGCTTTGGCTTTATCGGCAAACCGGCCTACCAATTTGATCTCTTCAACGTCTCCACCGCCTATAACCATGCCGATTGCCCCGTCCGCTGTCCGCTCTACACCAGCACCAGCGATTATCGCTATCACCCCGGGTTGTGTCCGGTTGCTGAAGATCTGATGCCGCGTATTGTTTCACTCGGCCTGGTGGAAGCCCCACCGGACGATGTCAAGCGCCGGGCCGATCTTTTGCAGCAGGCGATCCGATTGACGGAACAAGGATAAATGAAAATTTACCGCAAAGGCGCAAAGAGCGCAAAGAAAAATCAGCAGGGTTCATTTGCGCCGAAACGCTCTTTACAATTTCCACGTGGAGGAGGCGTTCTCTAACGCCGGTTGCGCTTGATTGCCGTCGCATTAGAGAACGCTGGCTCCGCACTTAGTTGTCAAGATGATGATCGCCCAGGTGCACCATGCCGAAAAATCCTCTGCGCTCTTTGCGCCTTTGCGGTAACTGATTTACAGCTTAGCTATAGGAGGTGTTATGGCAAATAAAGACATCGGCATTGGCGTGATTGGCGTGGGGATGGGGGCGAATGTCTTGCCGATCAATCTGGATCCGACCTCACGCTTGCAGGTGCGCGCCGTTTGTGCCCAGAACGCAGATCGGGCCCAACGGCTGGCCGACCAGTGGCAGCTACCCTTTTGGACCACCGATTATCGCCAAGTGATCGAACGGCCAGACATTGATGTGATCGCGGTCTACTCGCCCGATCATCTGCATATTGAGCACGCCGGCGCCGCCCTGCGCGCGGGCAAGCATGTCATTTGCACCAAGCCCATGTGTACGACGCTGGAAGACGCAGCAACACTGGTCAACTTGGTGGACCAAAGCGGGCTGAAATTTCTGGTCGGCCAGACCATGCGCTTTGACCCTGAATTTGCCGGCGCCAAACGCTTTTTCGACGATGGCGACCTGGGCGACATCATCTTTGCCGAAGCGCACTATGTGCATGACGCGCGGGGCTTCTTTCCCTTGACCCCGTGGCGGCTCCAGGTGCCGCAAGACCTGATGTTTGGCGGCGCGTCCCACCCGATTGATCTGTTGCGTTGGTTTCTCGGCGATGTGGAAGAGGTCCACGCCTATGGGCGCAAGGGCAATCTCACCCCCGACTATCCCTATGAGGATAACTACTTGATCAACCTCAAGTTCAAGAGCGGCGCGATTGCCCGTGTCCTCGCCGCCTATGGCTTGGTCGAGCCGCCCATGCCCATGATGGGGCTGGCGTTGTATGGCACAAAAGCCAGTTTGCACGCCGATTTTACCGACCAGCAGGACGGTCACATCAAGCTCGTCTACGACAAATTGGAGCGGCGGCCCATGGCCAACTTTACCTTTCCCGCCGAAAAAGAGGGCACGCTCGGCCACGGCGCCGGGGTCATGCGCTATCTTCACCATTTTGAAGAATGTTTCACCACCGGGGCAACCCCTTCGCCCAGCGTGCGCGACGGCGCCCAGTCGATTGCTGTCTGCGCCGCGGCCTGGCAATCGATTCGTGCGGGTGGTGTGGTCAAGGTAACCAGCGATTTTGCATAAAATTAACCGCGCCGTAGGGCCATGGCCTTGCGCCTGCCCACTGGGGCGACCGCAAGGGGGGCGACCGCAAGGGTATGCTCCTACAGAAGCCTATTATTTGATGAGGAGTAATTATGCGTGTAGGAGTTGTTGGGCTGGCGGCGTTGTATTGGCCGATCGCGATGGGCAACGGTCTACAAGATCGAGAGGGTGTTCACTTCCTGAGCGCCGCCACCCTTGATGTTGATGACACCCTAATCCAGGCGACATTAGGCATGACGGCGGCGGCCTATGCTGAACGCTATCAGATCAACTTGTATAGCGATGCCGCCGAGATGATCGCCCGTGAAGCGTTGGATACGGTCGTCCTGATCAGCCGCCACAGCGAACACGCGGACTGGGTGGAGCAACTGGCGCCGTTAGGGGTCAACCTCTTTATTCCCAAGACCTTTACCACCACCCTGGCCGATGCCGAACGGATTGTGCAAGTACAAGAACGCACTGGGGTGAAGATTGCCGTTGGCCCCAGCGCCCGCTTCTTGCCAGCAATGGTCGCGGCCAAACAAGCGCTGGATGAAGGGCTCATCGGCCAGCCCTTTGCCCTACGGATTTGTCACCATCATGGCACCATCGATGTCTTCAACGGGGCCGATTGGTATCGAGAACCCGGCGAAGGCGGCCCGGAACTTTCGCTGGGTTGGTATGGCATTGACCTGGCCTTACACTTGATGGGCGACAGGGTGCAAACGGTGGCTGCCCAGTACGGTAACTTTACCAGCCCGGATAGTCCGTTCATGGATTGTGGCCGCATTGAGATGCGCATGGCGCGGGGCGGAATGGCATCGTTTGATATGTATTTTTGCAACCGGGTTGCCTACCCCGCCTGGCAAGTCGAAATCGTGGGGCCACAGGGGGTGATCAGCGTCCACCGGGTCGAAGGGGATTCCCGGAAAACGGTTGTTAGTCTGGACAATGCCCAGGGCTACACGACCTTGCCGCTGCCGGCGCAGACGCCCCATTGGGAAACATTTTGGGTCGATGAATTTCTGCACGACCGGCCCCTAACGCTGTCTGCCGCCACCGCCCAAGAAATCACCGTCATTGCCCTGGCCGCGCGCGAATCCGCCCAGCAGGGGCAGGTTATTGCGTTATAATCATATGATACTGCTGGCCTGCCTTATGGCGTGGGATTGAAATCCCCTGCTGACAGCGAGAAGTCGCCGCAGCGACTGAGAAAAATCAGCGAGCGCCTGCGGGCGCTTCCTGTTGTGAGAGCAAGATTTGAACCCTGTTGTCAGGTAGGCCAACGCTAGCACAGGATGACCAAGAACTTGTCATCTTGTCATCCTGTCATCCTGTCAAAAGATAATATTCTATGCCACCTATGTACGAAGAACGATTACCCAACCATTTACGCCTGCGCACGGTGCGCGATGAGCGCGATATTGACCGCTTTGCCGCCTTCCATACCCTGGTCAATGACGCAACCCAGGGGCAAACGTGCGCCAATCTGTTGCGCCATCATCCGGTCATTACGCCTGACTATTTTTTCTTGATTGAAGATGAGCAGCGTAACGCCATCGTTTCGACGGTCTGTCTGATTCCCTGGTCATGCCGCTATGAGGACGTTCCCTTGCAGGCGGCGATGTTGGAAATGGTGGCCACCCACCCGGATTATCGGCAGCGCGGGTTGGTGCGGACATTGATCGACCATTTCCACCGCATGGTCGAACAGCGCCACTTTGACTTTAGCATCATTGAAGGTATCCCCTACTACTATCGCCAATTCGGCTATGGCTATGTCGGCGATCACTGGCGCTATGATGCCCTGCCGGTTGGGCGCATTCCTCAGGCAATGCCAGACGATGAACGCTATCACTTCCGTCCGGCCACCGTGGCCGATATTTCTTTGTTGGTCGAACTGTATGACCATAATATGGCAGCGGTCCAAGTCGCCACCTTGCGCGACGCCCCCTATTGGCGTTTTCTGCTCACGCAAGAGCACTATCCGGTTGAAGTGATTGAAGACAAGCAAGCGGGGCAGGTGGTTGGGTATAGCTGTGTCCTAACCCGGCCCGACCGCCAGTACAGCCGCGTCGTGGAGAGCAGCATTGCCAACGCCGAGGTCGCCTGGGCGTTGTTGCACAAGCTCAAGGCGACGACCACAGGTGAAATCCATGTTGGCTGGCCGGAGAGCAATACCCTTGTGCGCCTGGCCCGCACCTTGGGCAGCACTCACTCTCTGTCCGATCAATGGCTGCTCCGGTTGCCTGATGTGGCCCATTTTCTCACGCGCGTTGGGCCGGTGCTGGAGCGGCGGCTAGCAGCCTCTGTGTATGCCGGGCTGACCGTTGAGCTCACCATCAATCTCTATCGACAGGCGTTTCGTCTGCAATTTGTGGCCGGTCACTTCCAAGGGGCGGCGGCGTTGGGCTTTGTCGATGCGTCAATGGGTGCGGATGGCGGTGATCTCTGCATTCCCCCGGATGCCTTTGTGCGCCTGCTCTTTGGCTATCGGACACTGGAAGAGCTAGGCGATGCCTGGCCGGATATTGTCATCAAACCGGCCAGACGCCCCTTGCTGGAAATTCTATTTCCCAAACAGAACTTCTACTTCTGGATGCCCTACCTCTATTACGGAGCCTAGCAGAGAGGATAGAGGTCGGCAAACGCTACAGGGCCGCGCCTGCCAGGCGCGGCCCTGTAGGTGTGAAAATACTCGACTATGATAGTTTGCTTACTCGCAATCGGTCACCGCTATTCCTGCGTGACTAGGGGCAAGAAGAGTTGCTGAATGCGCTGTTCGATGGCATCTTCGCCGTTAGCGCCGTCGTTGCTGTGGCGGGCTGCTTCCGCGTCCACATCAGTTGCGTCATCCGCTGTTGCCGCCGATGCGCCTTCGCACTCGGCGATAGAGTCGCTGCCAAAGCCGCCCAGACAGAAGTCATCCGCGGGACCACCAAGTAGCTCGTCATCACCCAGGTTGCCGTAGAGATTATCGGCGCCCTCGCCACCGTAGAGCACGTCATTCTGGAGGCCACCCAGCAGGACATCGTTGCCCCCTTCGCCGTGGATTGTATCGTTGCCGCCGTTGCCGAAGAGGTCATCATTCCCTGCGCCGCCAAAGATCGTGTCATCGTCTGGGCCGCCGACGATCCAGTCGGGCTGATCATCGCCGTAGAGGGTGTCGTTGCCGTCCATCCCCAAGATAATATCCACCCCAGCGCCACCACAGATCACATCGTCACCGGCGCCGCCCCACAGGTCATCACCCCCTTGCCGACCGAGGATCAGGTCAGGACCGTCGGTGCCGATGAGCCAGTCATCGCCATCAGTGCCGACGATCAGGTTGCCGGTAAAGCTGGGCGCAATGTAGACACCAGGCGCGGTCTCGAAGACATCATAGCCGCCACAGGTGGCAAAGGGTGTACTCACTGCATTCACTGTGATGATGACGGTAGCCACGTTGGAATCACCGCTGCCGTCATTGGCGAGGTAGGTGAAGCTGTCGACGCCGGTGAAGCCAGCGTTTGGTACGTAGGTGAAGCTGCCGTCGCTGTTGAACGTCAACGTGCCGTTGCTCGGAGCGCTCACCTCGACGGCAGTCAGGGCATCGCCGTCAGCATCGCTGTCGTTGCTCAATACGCCGGGAGCAGGAATGGTCAGGGACGCATCGGCATCGGTGTTGTAGCTGTCGTCCGCAGCCACGGGAACATTATTCGGAATAAAGTCCGATTCAAAGGCGCCGATATCGACTGTACCACCGACGATGCGGGGGAAGCCAGTGCCGCGCTGGTCGGTGGTGAGGGCATTGCCGCTGGCGTCAACGGCCAGGGCATTGTCACCGGCATTGACGGCCGGGCTGCCGGCAATCAGTGCGTGCGTCCATGTCGGACCGCCATTGTCCTGCAAAGAACCAAGGCTGGGGTCTTGCCCAATGATGCTGCTGCTGACGCCATCCATGATGCCACAGGCTTTGTCACTATCTTCGATCAGATTGTAGCTTTGGTTAGAGATATTACCAGCGCCCACGACACAGTCTCCGCCAGTACTGTTGGCAATAATCGTATTGTGCATTTGGATGGCAGCGCCGTTGTTACTGAAGAGATCGCCATTGTAAATGCCACCACCACCGGTGGCTGAATTGTCAGAAAAGGTGCTGTTGATGATTGCAACCGTGCCATTATCACTCAATAGACCGCCACCACCCTGCACAGCCGAGTTGGCGGACAGTGTGCTACTCACAAGGGTCAGAGCCCCGGAAGAGTGTATTCCAGCGCCAAACTGAGCCGTATTAGCCAAAATCGTGCTGTTGTCCACGATCAAAACCCCGTTGCTGAACACCCCGCCGCCTGTACCGATAGCAGCGGAGTTGCTAGAGAGAGTGCTCTGCCGTATAGTCAATGTGCCGAGGTTATACAGTGCGCCGCCTACGATGGCTGTGTTGTTCTGAGCCCTCACCAGCGTCAGGGTGACCACGGCATTCGTGTCAATCAACATGGCCCCACCACAATCCACGCTGATGCCGAGGCATAGGAGGCTGGCGCCCAGCCCATTTTGCAAGGTTACATCGCTAATCGTTACGTCACTGTCAGCCACAGTGAAGATGCGGTAATTATTGGCGCCGTCGATCGTGTAGCCATTGCCGTAGATGTGCAAGGCTGCGTCGCCGTCGTTATCAATCGGCATTGTGGCTGCGGAAAGCGTGATGTCGGCGTCTACATTGATGATATAGCTGCCTGGCGTGGTGATGGCATTGTAGCATTCGATGGCCTGGTTCAGTGCCGCCCCATCGGCCACGGTGACGGGGAAGGTGGGGCAGGCAGGGGTAACCGTAATGCGAACCGTGGCAATATTGGAATTAGCCGCCCCATCGGTAACGAAATAGGTGAAGGCATCCAAGCCTGTCACCCCCGCGACCGGCGTATAGGTAAAGGAGCCATCGGAATTCAGCGTCACACCACCTCTGGGTTCATCACCCGTGAGCACGGCGGTCAGCGTATCACCATCCGGATCGCTGTCGTTGGCGAGCACGCCGGGGGCGGCAATGATCAGGGATGTCTCCTGTACAGTGGTGTAGGCATCGTTGACGGCCACGGGCGCTGCGTTAGCGCAATTGGCATCGTTGCAGTGCAGGAGTTTCAGGTCTATGCTGACGGCTTGATGGTAGCTGACGACAGGATAGCCGTTGCTGTCCAATACCAGTGAGCCATATTCACCGACCGCATCGGCAGCATCAGGAATGGTGATGCTCTCATCATTCCCGGCACAGTTGGCATCATTGCAGTGCAAAATCCGTAGGCTGCGATCCTCCACATATGTGTGACTGACGATGGGATCGCCATTGGCATCCAGCGCTAGTGACGTCCATTCTCCACCGAAAGGATCAGGGGTAGTGATGCTCTCGTCATTCCCGGCACAGTTGGCATCGTTGCAGTGAAGTAACTTCAGACTTTCATGCCCGGAGTCTCCGTAGCTGACCACGGGGTAGCCGTTGCTGTCCAGCATCAGCGAGGTGTGCCTCCCGACATTACCGTCAGTGTCCGGAGCGGTGATGCTCTCGTCGCCGCCGGCGCAGTTGACATCATTGCAGTGCATCACCTTCAGATCGTCATTGGTGTCATCGAAATAGCTGATCACGGGATTCCCGTTGCTGTCCAGTGCCAACGAAGTGTACGCCCCGACATCCCCAACAGTATCGGGGGACGTGATACTTTCATCGTCCCTTGTACAGTTGACGTCGTTACAATGCAAAATGCGCAGATCTTCCTGATCAAAGGCATAGTAGCTAATAATGGGATAGCCATTGCCATCCAGCACGATGGATGTATGCCCGGCGATTATATTGGGGTCTACCAATGAAATGCTTTCATCGCCACCGGCACAGTTGGCATCATTGCAATGCAGTAGACTCAGGCCATCATTGCTCCCCATGTAGCTAACGACCGGATAGCCGTTGTCATCCAACACAATGGCTGAATAACGACCACCAAGGTCATTGGTGGCCGGTGACGTAATGCTCTCATCATCGCCGGCGCAATTGACATCATTGCAGTGGAGCACCTTCAGATCGTCGTTGGTATCGTCATGGTAGCTGACGACAGGGAAGCCGTTGCTGTCTAACACTAATGAGGTGTACCTTCCAACGTCACCGTCGGTGTCGGGGGTAGTGATGCTCTCGCCACCCTGGGCATGGACAGGCAGCGTTAGCACCAGTGCGCTGAAGAGCGTCAATAACAGTGTAAATAGACGGATTGGGGGGTGTAACCGGGGGCGCGGTTGGGCTTGTTTGAAAGGTTGGTAGGACATATTCAGCTCCTGAATGGTGAATGAATGATTTGCGGTTGCCTATCGATTGCATCAATTGAGCGATATGCCTTTATGATAGCGGCCAAACGTGTTGAGTTCGTCGCGCCACAGGGTCATGATCGCGTTCAAATCAGAAAAAAATCGCATCCGGCTCGCACCGAATGCATGGAGCACCCTCTAAAACAGACGAGAGCCTTGCGTACCTATGCAAGGCTCTCGTCTTGGAAAGATGATCGTGACAATCATCGTCACGATCCAGCGGCTACGTCCAGATGAGAAGCTTGGGGAACAGTCACTCTCACCCAGACGTAACTGAAATCATGTTAGTGGCTTAATCGCTGCTGGCCACTAATGGCAGGAACAGTTGGTGCGTCAATTCCACTGGTTGTGGGGCATCGCCGGATTCATCCGCTGTGGTTGCCGTATTAACTTCCGTTGCATTGTACATGACGGGCTGCATGCCAGGATTTGCTTCTTGCACCGGTGGGGCCGGCTCTTCAACCGCGCTGCTTTCCACCGCCTGCGCCTGTACCTGGGCCTCTCTGCCCACCAGCGGCAGGAAGATGCTGTAGGGCAGATCCGTCGCCGATAGGAAGAGGGCAGGGGCGCCGGGGTCGACGATGACGCCGTTGGCGGTGAGGTCCGCATCGCCCCGCCCGCCATCCACAAAGTGTAAGACAATGCGGTCGGCGAAGAACTCGGCGCCGGTGCTGCCGTCATACAGGAACTCGTACCAGTGGTCACTGCCGTCATCCGGGGTTGCGCCATACTTGTAGTACGTATTGAAGCGCGTCGCATTCTGCACGAAGAGGGTGACGGTCGTTGCACCGCCCACGGGAACGTTCTGCACACTGAAGTCCAGATGACCGATGGGGAAGCTGACCCCTGTCGGGGCTGGCGCCGGGGCATTCGCCTGGATCCTGACCGCCGCCAACTCGGCGCCTCCCGGTGCAGCCAATGTGACATACTCACCCGCCGTACCACTCGCGTCCGGCAACGAGGTAACGTTGGCCTGTTGGCTATCCGGCGTACCGTCACCGTTGCCGTCACCGCCATTGGGGGCGCCATCTTCAATGGCATCTGGAACGTTGTCAGCGTCGTTGTCGGCGACTGGGGTGTCGCCACTGTCGCCGGTCGAGCGACAGTGGCCAAAGAGGTCACAGGCGCTCATGGTCAGGGTGGCTGTCGCGGTCGCAACATCACCGACGGTGCTCAAACCGACCAACTTATCGGTGGCGGTGAAGATGGTGGTGAACCACGCAGCGTCTATGTATTGGCTGGTGCGGTTGGCATTGTCCACCGGGCATTGCCAGCCATCTTCGCTCAGGTTGTAGTCCGTCGCGGTACAGGTGACCGTGGCCGTCTGCCCGTCAGCGTTGAGCGTGTAGGTGAAATCAACGCGCGGGGCCAGCGTATCGATCTCGCCGGTCCAGACGCCAAGGTTCACACCCTTGCGGCCAAAGGTAGAGCCTTCGCCCACCAACAGGTCGATCTTGTACGGCCCTTCCAGCCCCGCCGGCACCTGGTGCGACCACTCACGCAGCTTGTCGCTGCCGTCGGTCGGATCATACTGCGGTGACGCCGTGTGCCAGGTCTCTGCCTGCAGATATCCGATCTCAGAGGCGCTCAGCGCACGGTCGAAGATGACGACCTCGTCCAGATAGCCGCTGAAGAAGCTGTCGCCAAAGGCCTTGTGAACGCCAATCAGCATCTTGCCATCCGAAGATTCCATCGCCCGTGTCGTGCTCACAGGGACGCCGTCCACATAGAGCGTCAGCGTTTGACTCGCCTGCTCATAGGTCACTGCGGCATGGTGCCAACTCAGCGTGCTCACTTTAGCCGGATGATCCAAGGCGCTGCCACCGAGGAAGGTACGCACCGTGCCATCGGCCCGTACGGAGAGCCAGGTACGCCCGTTGTTGCCACTGCCGTTTGCCTGCTGCAGCAGTTGGCGTTCGCGACCCAGTTTCGCTGCGCTGAACCAAAGCGATGCCGTGAAGTCGGTGGTCGCCGGATCGAGCACATTAGGCACAACCAGATAGTCGTCCACTCCATCGAGCGTGAGATAACGGCCGCTCTCAAAGCTCTTAGCCGGGTCGATGAAGCTCGTCTCCGGACAGTTCGTCGCCTCGTTGCAGATCGCCTTCGCGTTATGCAGGGAGAGGTCCTGGAAGCTGTCGCTGGCAAAGGGCTCGTCGAAGGGCAGGTAGAGCGCCACACCGTCAGGATTGAGCTGCGGCCAGACCGCGCCGCCGGCGTGGCGATAGCGCACCTTCACGTTGCTGGTGTAGTTGGGCAACGGGTTGGCGATGTCGTAGATCTCCTCCGCACTCAGGTTCTTGCTGTAAACCACCAGCTCGTCGAGCGCGCCGTTGAGTCCCTGGCCGACATTGCTGCTGCCGTTTGGCGTCCCGGCGCCGATGCGCATGGCATCATCGAGGTTTGGCAGCAGGTCGGCGTCGCCCGCCACGGTCTCCAGCAGTTCGCCGTTGACGTAGAAGGTCACATCGTTGGTGGTGGCGTCATAGCTGGCCGCCACATGGCTCCATTCGCCCAGGGCCAGGCCGGTTGGCTGGGTGCTCGTGTAATCCTGCACGCCAAAGGCACTTAGGATGAGCTTGTTACCATTGTAGCCAAAGGCGACACCGTTGTCGCTGTTGGCCCGTTCCGCGGCCAGAATGCGCTGGATGCCGTTGAACGAACCGGGGCGGACCCAGCTCAGAATCGTGAAGTCGTCGTTGAGTCCAAGGACTTCGGCCGTGCTAATGGTCGCAGGCTCGCCGTTAGCTTGATCACCGCCGGTGATATCGCCGATGACGAGGTAGTCACTGCCGCCAAAGAAGACGGCACTGTCCTCTTGGCCGAACTCTTCATCGCCGGGGCAGGCGCTGCCGGAACAGGTGGCGTTGAGATGGTTCTGGCTGCCGTCGTAATAGAAGGTGTCATCTGCTCCTTCTTCAAAGTGCATGTGCAGCGTGCGTCCGCTCTCCGGATAGGGGATGTCGCTGGCTACCCCGCGAATGACGGTGTCGGCGCCGGTGATGATGTTGCTGTTGATGAGCATGTCGCCGTAGCCGGGCAGGCCATCCAGCAGGAGCGTACGGCTGTTCGCCGCTTCGTTGCCTGCTTCATCCTTGGCTGTGACCTCGACGGTGTACTCGCCATAGGGCAGTGTGGTCAGTTCGTGCGTGGCCCGCCACTCGTTGGGGCCGGCCGTGGCAGAGCCAAAGATGCCGGCTTCTGCGGCGCCCACCTGGTTGCCCTGGCGGTCACGCAGCACGGTCTGCACCGAGTCGCGGTCCAAGCCACTCTGCACGGCACCCGCATCGGCGGCCTGACCTACCACTTTCACGATACCCAAGCGCACATCCTGCACCGTACCGGACTGGCCGGATACAGAGACCGTGGGCGCCGTGGTGTCAACTCGCACCGTCTGGGCCGCGGCGGTGGTGCTCAAGCCTATGTTATCTGTGGCACGCACCTGCACTGTGTGATTGCCTTCACCTAGACCTGCCGTGGCCGTGGACGGGATGAGATAGGCATCGTTGTCGACCACCGCGTCGGTGAAGGCGCCGCCGTCGATGCTGTACTGCACGCCGGCGAGGCCGGAGGCTACACCGTTGACAGTGGGATCTTCCACGTCGATGAAGAGCACCTGACCTGGCTCAACCAAACCATTGTCTGCTAGCGTGACCGAGACAATCGGTGCATCGGCATCGACCAGGACGGTGTGCTGCTGCTTCTCGTCGTACCAGGCCGACTGGTAGGCGTAGAGCGCCTGCACCTGCGCCTCGGTCATAGCCCCTTCTTCAACCGTTACCTCATCCAGGTTGCCGGCGAAGTGGCGATAGTTGGGTATACCACCGATGTAGATAGGTATATTGGCTACCTGACAGGGCGTTCCTAGATAGGTTTCGGCGCCATCCAAACTGCCGTTGATGTAGAGCACATGTTGGGCGCCATCAAAGGTCATCACCACGTGATTCCACTGATTCATGAGCAACGCCCCCAACGAGGTGCGGGATGAGAGGTTGCTGGTACAGCCATCCGGCGAAAGACTGTGGCTCACCTGCATAGAGTTGGGTTCGATGTAAAGGCCAAAGGTGCGGCGTCGGGTTTGCGAACTCTCGTTGGTGATCAGCGGTTGCTGGAAGTTCCGCTTCTGACGCGGCTTGACCCACAGCGCTATGGTATAAGTATCCAGGTTGAGATTCTCACTGCCGCTTGCGGTGAGTACATCATCCTCGCCGTCGAAGGAGGCTGATTCGCGGATTTGGCCCTTGTCGCCGGCATCGGGGCAGGGGTCGATGTCACTTGCCCAGCGATCAGCGCAACTGCCGTCGTAGCCGTTGAGCGAATCGTCGGCAAAGCGGGTGGTGTTGATGTCTTCATCCAGGTGCAGGTTGAGCAGCGGCGCTTCGTTCATCATGCTCCGGATCGTGCCCTCATCGGCTGCAAACCGGAGTACACGCAGGTCATCGATGAGCCCATCGAAGACGTTGGTCTTCTGTGTCGAGGATCGGGCGGTGGTCGCACCGATGAGATAGGGGTCATCGCTGTTGACCACGGGCGTGACGGAGGCGGTCACCGTCTCTACAAACGCACCGTTGACATAGAAGCGGGCCTCATTGTTGCTGTTAAAGCTGACGGCCACGTGGCTCCACTGGTCGACGGGGACCGTGGACTGTGTGCTGTGCAGTTCCTCCTGGGCGCCAAGGGTGCTGAGGAGAAGGCTACCATCCCAGATGCCAAAGCCAACACCGTTGTTGCTGCGGGTGCGGCTGGCTGCCAGCACGCGGCGTACGCCATCCACCCGATCGGGCTTGACCCAGGCCATGATCGTGAAGTTGTGGTCGGCTATTCCCAGTTCAGTGTCTGTGACATGGAGCGACAAGATGTCGGCCACGCCATCCGGGAGCCCATTGGGCGCGTCGTCGTCGGCCACGCCGCCGTCGAAACGCAGCGCCTGGTTCCAGCGACCGGGAATGCCACTGTCCGGGCAGGCGTTGCCGGCACAATCGGCCTCGAAGTAGTTGCCCGAATTGTCAACAAAGAGCGTTTCTCCCGGCGCTTCATCAAAGTCCATTTGCAACGCAAAGGTTTCGGTGTTATAGAGGCGTTTGGCGCCTTCGGCCGAGAGCGCATAGTCATAGACGTTCAGATCGCGCAGCGTGCCCGCAAAGAACTCGTTGGAGAGTGACCAGTAGAGTGTGCCGCGGTCGCCGGCATTGTCGAAGGTCGTTGAGAATTTGCCCAGGCCACTCGCATTGGACAAGCCTTCCCGGTAAACGAACTCATCATCGCTGAAAGAACCTGCGTTTGCATTGTAGTTACAGCTATCGGTGCTGGCATCATCTTCATGGAAGCGGAACCAGTGATTGCCTTCATCGGTGAGGCGTTTGTAAACGTTGAGCGGAACGGGAAGATCAGTTGATTTCGCTTGACTACTCACGTCAATGTTGTAATCGTGCCAGATGGCGCCGGCCGTGCTATTGTCATCAAAAGTGAGACAGAGTTCAGCCGTACCGCCGCTGTCACTCAGATAATTAAAGAACGCCCGCTCCCAGTAAAAGTAGCCATAGTGATTGGGACGGCCAACATAGATCTGGTTGACAGCCGGAACCTGCACACCACTACAGGTTGCGGGCGATCCGGAGGCCCGCTCGACGCCGTCGACAAAGAAGGTGAAGGTTGAGCCGTCAAAGCTGACCGCGACCTGTTGGTCAACGCCAAATTCGACGATGCCATTCGGGGTGGTATAGGAACAGCTCTTGCTCCCATCCCCCAGCTTGACGCGCAACGCGCCGTTGCTACCCACATAGAGCGTGGGGAAGATGCGGTTGGGGTTGGTGGGATCTTCATAGCCGTAGACCCCCTGCCAATCCTGGCCGGCATCGATGCCATAGTGGGCAGCGGCTGCACTGTCAAAGGGATGGGTGCGCTGCTCCGGCGCGATATTGAGCGCAATGGTGAACTGGTTGTTGCTGAACGCCAGGCCCGTCGTGTCGATCGTCAGGTTCTGGGTTTGGTCAAACGTGGCGCCTTCTGCGCTGAAGGTGGGGCAGCGCGCGCCCGAGCAACTCACGGCGCTGTTGTTTGGGCTCAGCGCATATTTCATCCGCTCTCGTCCATAGTGATTGCGCATCGTGCTCCCGTCCAACACCGTCGAGAAGATCTCGATGTCGTCCACATAGAAGGGAGAGTCGCCGGCACTATAGAAGAGCTGGGGTTCGCTCGGCAACGACACGCCGGCTCCACTGCCCACAAGGTTGCCATCCAGGTAGAGAACCGTCTCGCTGCCGCTGAAGGTGGCGGCGGCATGATGCCACTCATTGAGGCTGATGGATTCTCCGCTGACCACAGCACCTGTGAATCCAGGAAGCGTGGCAGCAACGAGATGGCCGCCAGAGATAAGGATGTTGGGGCTACTTGCATACCCACCATCAACCAGTTTTGAGCCGAGCAGCACCTGATTTTTGGAGGGATCGAGTTCTGTCAGTTGAAAGCGCACGCCGAGGGTCAGACCGTCGATGCCGGCCGGTAGCGCAACCGCAGCGGTTTCGATGGTGGCGTTGACGGGCAAGTAAGCAGACGAGCCGTTGGTGGTTACATTGGTGGCGGTCGCATCGTTGTTATTGAGCGACGAGTCGATCAGCGTCGTTGATCCGGCCACGTCATTGAGGCGCAGCCAAAGCAGATGGTCATCCGGTTCATCGACATTGACGCCGGCGCGCAGGGTCATGCTGGTGGCGGTGCTCGCCGTGATGCCCACATCGGCCAGGGCAACCGTACCGACCAGGGTGTCCGAGGCAAACGGTCGCAGAATATCGATCTCGCGCGTGCTGATCACGCTGTCAACCGGCAGTTCGGTCTCGAGCAGGCCGCGCAGGTATTTGTTGTTCAGGTCGTTGGTGACTGTCGCTTCGTAGCTGATGCTGTCGTTCAACCTGACATAGGTGTCAAGCCCACTGCTCATGCTCACCGATGTCTCTAGCGCCAACACATCCAGTTCGGAGGGGGCGAGGGGGCTGTAGCCGTAGACCTGTTCCTGCTTATCGCTCAGGCCGTCGTCGTCCGAGTCAGGGTTGTTGGGGTCGGCGCTCACCCAGAAGTGCAGCGGCGTATCGCCGTCAAAGGTGTAGACGATCTCCCAGCCACCCGCGTAGCCGGCAGTCAAGCCTTGCTCCGCGGCACAGGCCGGTGTGGTGGTGTTGGATAGGGCGCTGTTCTCGTAGGGATAGCGCAGATTGGGATGGAAGATTTCGCGGCTGTCGAGCAGACCGTCGTTGTCCGAATCGCGCCGCGCCGGATCCGTGTTGTAGAAAGCTTCCCAGTAGTCGGTCAGGCCATCGCAGTCGGCGTCGGCACTGGTTGGGTCGAAACCATTTTGGATCTCATAGAAATCGCTCAAACCATCGGCGTCGGTGTCAGGGTTGCTGTCGTCGGGGTCCGGTCCATTGAACGCTTTACTCGTCAAGCCGTCATTGTCGGCATCGCGCAGCACGGGGAAGGTTTCGTCCCAGGCCAGGCGTATGCCCGGTTCGCCATCGGCATCGGGCGCCAGGGCATGGAATTCATCGAGCGAGCCGGGGAAGACATCAATGATCAGGTAGTCGCCCAGATTCTGATGAAACGTGTCGTCAAAGTTTGATTCAGTTTGACAGATGGGAATCGGGTAGAAGAGCGGCGGGCCGACATAGAGCCAACAATCCTGCTGTTTGACTTTCACCGCTTCAGAGAGATAGAGGTCAGGTCCCTGGTTGACGCCCGCTTCATCCAGCGTGAAGTCACCCGTGCGTTGGAACGTTTGCACGAAACGGGGGCCGTCGTGAGGCGGCAGCGTGTCAAAGCTGTAATTATCTGGCCGTTGCCAGTTGGCGCCACCCAGGCTGAGCGAATCCTCAAAATCGTCCTTGCTGTTCTGAAGGCGGACATCGATCGCGCCCTCCTTCACATTGTCGTCGTCCAACTGCCATGGATAGGAGTAACCCATCCAAGTGGGGTGGCCTGCATAGGCGGTGGTGGTAATCGAGGCGGTCAGATGGAGCGTATTGCCGACGGCCATCCCGCCGGCATTCCCGTTGACCGTCAACCCCGGTTCCTCGAAGCTGATATCGAGATGATCCTCCCGCGCCACATCGGTCAACAGCGTGGTGTCGTTGACGGCCAAGGCAATGCCCTTTGTCAGGGCGCCAGTGAGGCCGCCGCAGACCCAGTAGCCCCAATCGCTTGTCTTTGCCTGCTGCACGCCGGCCGCTTCACAGACAATCGACGCCAGCGCATCAAGGAACAGAATCGCGGCCAATAGTAGATTCACGCCAGGAATGGTGGCAAATGCGGCAATCAAGACGAAGGTCATGACGGCCACAATCGCCTGGGCATAGGCCATGGCGAGCGCCTGATTAAACTCCGGTGACCCTGGTTCCAAGTGCTGTGTAATGACGGTATAGGCAAAGAATGCACCGATCACCGTAAGCTCCACCGCCAGACCAACAGCTGCCCAAAATGTGACATTGCCAACGTATCCGCGTACTTCTCTGACGCTAGCTTGGGCTTCAAGCTGGGCAGTATCCCACAACTGTTTATTGCCAGTAAATTGAGCTAATCGCGCGGCGTCGTCCCAGACGTCAATCACATGTTTCGCCTGTTGGAATCGAAAATACTTTGTTAAGCTGTACGCGAACCGTGCAGCCTCGATGGCGCCTGTCGCTGAAACCTCCGCCCATGCAGCCAGAAAGTCCTGGCGTGTAAAGTCGAGCGCTGCCTCAACAAAGCGGTCGGAGCCGGTGAGCCCCTCGGTCACGACCGGCGGACCAGTGACTGTTGCAAGCGCAATCGTGGCCGAGGAAGAGGTATCCCCCGCAGTTAACGCACCCACCCCGGCCAAGATCGCGCCAGGCGCGGCGGCGAGTTTCTTCCACGTGGTGTTGGCCACCAACTGCACAGCACTTTCATCCGCCTGTGCGTTCGTCTCAATCGCCAGATTCGCCAAACTCCGTTGCGCAAAGGTTTGCTGGAGTTGCGTCACCAAGCGCGTCACAACGGTGACCACCGGCTCAGCGGGCTGCGGGTGATCGCTATCAACGAGTGGATCCCTGGTTTCATCGAGGAGTTCGTTGTCCAGCGTGGAATAGGCGCCTACATATTGCGTGAGATAGTAATTCGTGGCAAGCCGCGCCGCGCCGTCACTGACCAGTGTGGCATCCTCGCCGGCGGTGGCCAGACCAGCAGTCACCAACGCGTCTTTGGTCAGCACCGCGGCCAGCGCGCTCTGCAATTGCGCCGCATAGGTTGTCACATCTTGCTCTGCCCACTGCTCCGCTTCGGTGGCAACGGTCTCGCTGACGCCCGTATCGGGGTCGGTTACTACCTCCGTAGTAGTGGCGAGTGCGTAGTGATAGGGATTCCAGCGCACGGCGCCGGTCGTCACCGCGCTGATGTTGGTCAGATCCACAGTGAAGGCATTGTTGGAGAAGGTAACGGCAGTTGAAGCCAATGTGGCGTTGGCCGCGGTCTCTTCACCTACAAAAAGCAGGTTGGCGATCGTGCCCGACCCGGCGCCGGAATGCGATTGGGTCAGCGCAGTAATGACTTCATCGCCACTCAAGGCATCGGCCAAGGCTGTTTTATCATGCAGGCCGCTGAAGGTCTTAATGTAGAGGTCGCCGGCGTTGATGCCCCAGGCGCTGAGATGGCTCTCGATCGCGGTGAGCGGCAGGCGTTGACCATTGACTTGCTGGGCTTCCAGATAGGTGTCTTGGAGCGTATCGGCCAGATGCCAGAGGTCGCGCTCATAGGCCGCGCCTGCTGCGTTTTGCGCCACAATCATGCCGGCGGCGCCGTGGTGCTCTTCCACCGCGAGGCCGGTTACGACAAAGTCATCATAATAGCTCTGGAAGATCGATTGTTCGCTCGTCCAATTGTCGTCAATCGCACAGTAGGCGGACACCTCTTTTGTGCTGAGGCCAGCAGGCGCATCACAATGATCGTTGAGACCGTTGACTGTCCAGAGCAGGCGCATCTCGTGGTCACTCCCCCAGCCGCTGGCGTTGCCTGCCATCTCGTAGAGCAACGTCGCGCCAAAGGCTACCGGCGTATCACCCACCTCGTCTTGGATCACATGTAACGGGGCATAGAGATAGAGCAGACCATCCGCACGCGGACCACTAACGACGATGTGATAGGCGTTCAGACGCTCCCGATCCAGCCAGTTTTCCAATGCCGTGTTTTTGCCCACTGTGTTGGCGGCGACACCGTCTTGGAGCGGCAGACCGCGGGTGGGATTGGCGGCATCGTAGGGGATACTCACTTCGAGCAGTGGTGTGAGACGCATGTCGCCGCCACCCTCCAGCGTGTCGCTTGTCCGGCGTTGGATCTGCCCGTCCACATCATTGGCGGGCCAGTCGAGGACGTTGTTGGCCCACCAGAGGTGGCGGTCGTTGGTGGGGCGGATCACAAGATCGACATAGAGGGAGCGGTCTGACTCGTAGCCCTTCAAGGCAAAGCCGAACCGGCCATTGGCGACCGTCTGCGCGACATTGGGCGCGCTGTCCACGCTATCGGGCACGCCATCGCCATCGTTGTCGAAGTCGTAGACATCAGGCGTACCATCGCCGTCTGTATCGCCACATGCCGCGTAGCTAACATCCGGGTCTAAGTATTGGCCAAGGGCAAAGTCCACCCGGTTGCTGCACTCTGCCGAATCGGGGAGTCCATCCCCATTGCTGTCAATGTTGCGCGGGTCGAGATACCAGGTCTGGCCGCCGACCGTAAAGGGCTGGATCTCGGTCTTGTCGCTGATGCCGTCACCGTCAGTATCGACGGCATTGACCAGCGTACCGATCTGGTAAATTTCGATCTGGTCACTGAGGCCATCGCCATCACAGTCGCTGCTTTCGGTGACGGTACACTCGGCCGGTATTTGCGCGGCGTTTGCCGCGGTCAGCGCAGTTGCAACAGTTGCATCGGCCATTTCCAGCGTCTTCGACTGATCTGCGCTGTTTGCCATCGCCACCTGTACCGGATTTTTGTGTGGGTTAAAGGCGCTGGTTTCCGCAGATTCGACCGTTGCCGCGGTCGCTTCCTGTACACGCGCCTGTTGACCATCATAAAATGCGCTGACCCGCTGGGTTTGCAGCAGCGGTGTCACCATCATTGAAAGGATGATGATGCCATAGACAGTGGCGCGCACTCCCCACCGTTGTCGATAGGTCACGGCCAACGCGGCCAACCCCAGGATCAACATGGTCATGCCCAGGGAAAACCCGATCTGCTGCATTTGTTGAGCGGAGATCCCGGTCATGGTCGTGGGTTGGGTGAAGAGCTGCGCCGGGTCATGCCAGAGTTGGGTCCATACATTGTCAGACACATCTGCCCAGTTGTCGAAGGTGGTGACCAGATCGGCAGCCATCTGACCGTTGGTGTTGGCCCCTTCCGGCAGATCGACGTGGATGAGCTGACGCACGGGAAGGCCCTTGGCATTGACCCAAATCTCTCCGTGGCCAGTCATCTCCATATATTGCGAGGCGGTGCTCAGACTGATAGATGGCGGCAACTCACCCTTGCGGCGCAGTTCGCTCTCCATCTGCTCCTTCATAAAGCGGGCAAATTTGGGGCCACTCAGTGTGAAGGCATAGCGAGTGATGCCCGTCTGGTCACCATATGCAACGTCGAGCAGTTCGGCCGGCGCAGAGAAGTCCTCCATCCCTTTCTCACCCGGACTGAGGGCGCGTACATTCTCCATTGCAGCCAGGAAGCCCAGGGGGTCGCCACCGGGTGCAAAGAAATCGGGCGTCTGCTCCAGTTCGGTCCACTCCTCGCTTGCCCCCCGGCGCCCATAGGTGTGGCCGTCTGTGATCTTTAGTGCGAGTGGCGGCTGATGGCCGATCTGCAAATCCATCTGCATGGTATCGTCGGCTTTATCCAGGGTGCCGTCGATGCGGATGCGCTGCGTTTGCGGGCCACGGCCCACGTTGCTTAACGTGGTCACTGGAATCGTAGTTTGCAAAATATTGCTGTGGTAGTCATACTGTCCAATGGCGCTCGCACGCTGCCAGGCAGTCTGTAGCCGCTGGTATGCACTCTGTGACAGCACACCGGCCAGCGCCGGCCGTGCTGCCAGGGCAATGGTCAGGACGAGTAGCCCGATGGCCATCAGCCCCAGATAAAGCGAGGTCTGTTTGGGTCTTTTGTGATACATTGTGTAGTCCTTTGCTGTGCTAGAGTCCTACTCTGGGTATAGAATCCGTCAAGTTGGCGCCATATGGCTATCATAGTGAGCGACCGCATTCGAACCGTCGCGTACTCAGGCTACATACGTATCGAAGCAGAGAATGATCGTGTTGAATCGGTAGAAGAACGTATCCAGATAACGTATTATGTTTTGTCACATGTCTGAAGCAGAGTATAATCGTCTCATAGAACAATACACCTTTATGTTGATGGTCCGTTCGTTGCGCCTTTATTTGGCAGAAAAGATATGACTCAGTTCACGCTCTCTTTCTTTGGCCAGTTTCACGTCGCTTTTAACAAAATACCGGTCACCGACTTCCACTCGGATAAGGCGCGCGCGCTGCTTGTCTATCTTGCGTTGGAGCCACGCGAACATGCGCGTACAAATCTGAGCCACTTGCTCTGGCCGGACTATGGTGATCCCTATGCCCGCACAAATCTACGCACGACCCTCTATCGTCTGCGCCAAACGCTCGACACCGCGGCGCCGGGGGTCGGCAACGACCTATTGACTGTGACCCGCCAGACTGTCCAATTCAATTGTGAGAACGCGATTGTCGACGTATTGCAATTCCAACAACAAAGCGGCGAGAGACCTACGGCCATATCAGCGAACCTCGCGCGCATGGAGGAAGCGGTCGCTCTCTATCAGGGTGAGCTGCTGCTAGGCTTTGATCTCGCTGATGCCCCGCCCTTTGAAGAGTGGTTGTTGCTGCGCCGCGAACTGCTGCACCAGCAAGCTATCACGGCACATGATGTGTTGAGTACAGCTTATGCAATGACCGGCGACGACCAGCAAGCCTACATGGTCGCCAGCCGCCTACTCTTGCTCGATCCCTATCGGGAAGCGTCCTATCAGCAACTTATGCGTCTCTTGGCGCGCATGGGGCAGCCCAATCTGGCCCTCCAACAGTTGGAAAAATTACGCAGCGTGTTGCGGGAAGAGCTGGCATCCGAGCCATCGGCAGAGACTCTTGTCCTCGCCCAACAGATTGCCGCCGGTGAATTTGCGCATACGGAGAGGGATCCCGCTGACGGACAAGAGGCCAGGATGACAGGAAGACAAGAACCTGTCCTGAGCTTGTCGAAGGATGACAAGATGACATCGCCCCCTTATCCAGTCATCCAGTCATCTGGTCATCCTATCATCCCGCCATCCGCACCCAATCTGGCGGACATTCCCGATCCTGGCTCTTTCTGGGGGCGCACGCCAGAGCAGCACCAGATCACCCAGTGGCTGCGCGATGACCGCTGCAAAGTGGTGGCCATTTTGGGGCTGGGCGGTATGGGCAAGACGACATTGGCCGCGCATGGCGTGCGCAAGATGGTCATGGATGGGAACGCCGCGCCCTTTGACGCAATCTACTGGCGTTCGCTGGTGAACGCACCTCCCTTAACCGAACTGCTGCCGCCGCTGCTGCAATCCCTCTCTGCCCAGCAACTGACGCAGACGCCGGAGCGGGTGGATGAGCAGCTTCGCCTGTTGTTGGGCTTTCTCCGTGCGCGGCGCATCCTCTTGATCCTCGACAACTTGGAAAGCATTCTGGAACCGAAACGGGCGGGCGCCTACCGCACCGGCTACGAAGCCTATGGCCAACTCATCCAGCAAGTGGCGACGTTCGGCCATCAGAGCCATCTGCTGCTTACGAGCCGGGAGCGGCCACAGGGCTATGCGCGCCTGGAGCGCGACGGGCGCCCGGTGCAGTCCCTCCAACTGACTGGGTTGGATGATGAAGCGGGACGTGCGCTCTTGGCGCAACGGGGGTTGACCGCACGGGAGGACGAAGAAGCACTCTTGATCAACCGCTATTCGGGCAATCCGTTGGCGCTGAAACTGGTGGCCGATACGGTTGATGAGATCTTCGGCGGCGATATCAGTGAGTTTTTGGCCGATGACAGCCTCATCTTCGACGACATTCGCACGGTGCTTGACCAACACTTTGCCCGCTTAACGAACTTAGAACAGCAAATTCTCTTTTGGTTGGCAATTGAGCGTGAACCGATTTCACTTCAGGTGCTGCGGCAGAATTTGCTGCAGCCCCCCAGTCAGCGGGAGTTTCTCGAAGCGTTACGGGCATTGCAACGACGCTCGCTGGTTGAACAGAGTGAGAGCAATCTGGCACTGCAAAATGTGGTGACCGAGTATCTGACAGAGCGGTTCATTGAGTTTGCCACAGCAGAAATCGAGGCGGGGCAGGTCGTGCGTTTACAGCAGCATGCCTTGGTGCGGACGCAGGCAAAAGATTATGTGCGCGAAAGTCAGCGGCGTCTCATTTTAACCCCCATCGCGCAGCAACTCGTGGCGCAATTGGGACTCAAGGCGCTGGAAGCTCGTGTCAAGCAGATTCTTGCCCATCTGCGCACCGAACAGCCACATGTTCCCCAATATGCCAGTGGAAATCTGCTCAACTTGTTACTTGCGCTCGGCGTAGATCTGGCGGGATACGACTTTTCAAACCTGAGTATTCGTCAGGTAAATTTGCGGAACGTCACGCTGCGCAATGTGAATTTTCAGAGGGCAGATTTCTCTGACATGCTCTTTGTCGACAACTATGGCAACGTCAACGCAATTGCCATGCACACGGGCAAGCAGCTGCTGGCTTCCGTAGCTGCCGGTGACACACCCATTCGGCTGTGGAGCCTGACCACTGGTCAACTCATCACGCTCTTTGTAGGCCATAGCCAAAATTGTTCAGCGCTTGGCTTTCACCCCCAGGGACATCTACTAGCCAGCGGCAGTGATGATCGAACGATCCGGCTTTGGGATGTGGCCAGCGGACACACCATTCGGGTGCTCCGTGGCCCGCATGGGCGTTTATTGCACGTTGCTTTTAATCACGATGGGACTTTGTTGGCGAGTAGCTGTAGCAACCGCCTGGTCTGTCTTTGGTCGGTGGCAAGCGGGCAGCTTTTGGCAACGCTACCGGAACAGGATCGGGTTGTTGAGGGGCTGGCTTTCCACCCCACAGATCCGCTGTTGGCCACGGCCAACTGGCGTGTCACGTCTCTGTGGGATATTACATGTCTTCTGCCCCAGCGGGACGCAACGCCAGCCGACCAGCAAGCCTGTATCCACGGCAATCTTGTCCAACCAGTCGTCGTATTGGGGGGAAGCGATGGGACATCTTGTAAGGTGGCATTTAGTCCAGATGGCAGGCTGTTAGCCTGCGGTGCGTTTGATGGGGCAGTAACGATTTGGCATTTGAAAGGACAGCAATGTCTACACGTGTTGGAAGGACATGCTGGTGATGTTACCAGTGTGGCCTTCAGCCCTGATGACCGGCTATTGGTAAGTGCCGGCAGAGACCGGACCCTGCGCCTGTGGGACGTTTCAACCGGAACGTGTTTGGATGTGTTGCATGGCCACAACAACTGCGTGACGACGATCGCCATGAGCGGAGATGGCAAGACGTTGGCCAGTGGCGGCGAAGATGGGCTGATCCGGTTGTGGGAATTGCAGCGTGCCGGACAACGACAAGTGATCCGCACCTTTCAAGGCAGTTTGGAGTGGATGCGGCGTCTCTCATTTTCCAGTGAAGGGCTACTGGCAGATGGCGTGCTCTTGGCGGCCGGCGGTGGCAAGGGCTGGTGTTATATTTGGCACATCGCTTTTGCTGGAGACAAACAGCGTCCATCCGCTGCACATCGCTTTACGCTCAAGGGACACATGGGGGCCATTCGCTTTGCGACCTTCCGTCCGCAAACGGCACAAGTGGCCGTCGCCGGCGATGACCACACCGTGCGGATCTGGGACGCCCTGCGCGGCGAGTGTTTGCAGCTTCTCCAAGATCATGCAGACCGTGTGATCTTTATTGCATTTGATGCTCAAGGCGCCCGTTTCGTCAGCTGCACGGAGGATGGGCTGGCCCACGTGTGGACGATTGATCGTGAGGGCTATTATCAACGGCAACAGACGATCCAATTGAATCGACAGCGTGCCTCGTTTGCGCTCAGTGCGGATGGCAAGACAATGGCCACCAATGGCTATGAGCACAAGTTGCGCTTGTGGGATCTGGAAACCGGTACCTGCCGGCAGACGCTCGATCTACCCGACGCCCACGCACGCACAATGGATTTTACCCAAGATGGCAGCCAGTTAATTATCGCACAGACCAATGGCCACATTCAACTGTTTGACCTTACCGAACATACGGTCCCTATAATCCGGCAACACTTTCATCATCATCAGTCACCGATCAATTCAGTTGCCTTTAACTCGGTAGGCAATCTAGCGGTCACTGGCGCCTCCGACCCAACCCTCTTTATTTGGGACGTCGCAACAGGACAGCAACGCCATGTGCTGGACGGTTTTGCACAAGGAGTGATGGGCGTCGCCTTTTGGCCAAACCGCAATCTCTTTGCCACGTCCGGGCGCGATGGATTGGTGCGGTTGATTGATGCGGATGCGGGTAGCGTGCTGGCTACATTCAAGCCACCCGGACCCTATGAAGGTATGGACATCACCGGCGCCACCGGCATCACTGAAGCGCAACGAACCGCGCTCAAAGCGTTGGGCGCGGTGGAAGAGTGAGGTGGTCCCTCAGGTCTTCCAGGAAGGGGATGGCTGACGGCGAAAGACAGACGGTGCGCTGTCCCCTTCCAGAAAGACGAATGACCGAGCATCCGCGTTGCTATACTAAGCTGCGCCATAAGGTAACATTTTATACACGAGTAAAAATGTTACTATGTGCAGCAGCGAAGTATAAATGAGCGGAATTTCGGGCACGGTCTGTTAGTTGTTGCTCACCAGCGGGAGGAAGATTAGGTGGGCTGTGTTGTCGGGGTTGCCCTCGGCCATCGTCGAGTCGTAAAGCGCACCATCATCGATGGCCGCGCCGCCCTCGCTTACCGTCACGCTGACGCGCACGACACCACTACAGAAGCCGCCGTTGCCGTCGCGGGCCGTAAAGGCGATGTGGTAGGTGCGCCCATTGCCGCTATCCGCGCGTTCGGCGCGTAGTTGGGCCGTGGCCGTGCCAATGCCCTGCCCGTCCGCCGCGCCCACCACCGGCTCATCCTGAAAGATAGAGTCGATGGTAATGGCAATGGCATCGCCGTCGCCATCGCTCACGCCGTTGATGGTGACCGGCACCAAGCGCAGATCGGGCGGCGACAGCGTGCTGACGCTGGGTGCGGCGCCGTCGCAAACGGGCGCATCGTTGACCGCAGTTACTGTGATACGCACGGTGGCGGTGGCGCAGGCATCGTCGCTGTCGCAGATCTGATATTGGAAGCTGTCGTCGCCCACATAATTCGGCGCCGGCGTGTAGGTGAAACTGCCGTCGTCATGGTTGACCAGCGCGCCCTGTGCGGGCGTCGTCAAGGGGGTGACGGTGGCGGGGTCCAGGTTTCCATCCACGTCGCTGTCATTGGCGGCCACGTCGATGCGCACTGGCGTCTCTATGGACGTGGTCACGCCGTCGTCAGTGGCCAGCGGCGGGCTGTTGACGGAATCAACGGCAATGTTGATGACAGCCACATTGGAGCCGGCCAACCCATCGTTGACCACGAAGGTGAAAGAATCGCTGCCAATGAAGCCGGCGTTTGGCGTGTAAGTCAAGTTGGGCACTACGCCGCTCAGCGCGCCATGGCTCGGCTGGCTGACGAGCGTGTAGCCAATGGCATCTCCATCCTCATCAGCACCGCTGAGGGTGACGGGCAGCGCCGTCTCCACCGTTGTGCTCAGGTTCTGACTGTCGGCCAGCGGCGCCCGGTTGGTGACGGTGATCTGCACCGTGTCGTCGCCGCTACCGCCGTCCTTATCGGTGACGGTAAAGGTCAGGGTGATGACGCCCGTCACCGTGAAGCGGGTGGTGCCAGTGATGGTTGCGCCATAGCTGGCGCTGCCGCTGTCGTCATTGTTGCCGTCGCCGTCCAAATCCCACGACCAACCATAGGCGTTGTCGGCTGCGCCCGCCGGATCGCTCCACGCGCTGCTGAGATTGACCGTTTCGTTGCGGAAGACGCTCTGGTCCGGCCCGGCGTTGACAATGGGGGTCACATTGGTGATGCTGACGGTGGTGGTGACCGTATCGGTCAAGCCGCCGCCGTCGGTCACCAGTAGCCCAATGGTCACGACGCTGGGGCCATCCAATGCGGCGGCGGAAAAGGTCGGCGTGATCACTGTGGCATCGTCATACTGGCCATCACCGTCGAAATCCCAGCCATAAGTCAGCGGCTCGGTGGCCGGCCCGTTGTTGACCGTGCTGCCGGCATCCAGTTGCACGCTGCCCCCTTCTTTCACGCCATAGGGACCACCCGCGTTGGCGGCTGGCGGCGCGGTGTCGCGCTTGATGGTGACGCTGACTGAGTTTGTGCCGCCTTCACTGGCGGCCTCACAGGTTAGGGTTGTCCCGGCTGTGTCGCTGTTCACAGTGGTGGCGCTGCAGCCACTGCTCCCCGATATGGCCGACTCGCTGTCCGTGACGGTCCAGGTGACCGTGACATCGCTGGTGTACCAGCCGTTGTCGCCCAGCGTGCCGCTGATGTTCGGCGTGATGACTGGCGGTGTGCTGTCATTGCGCACCAGCACCACGTCATTGCCGTCGCCGCCAGCGTAGAAAATGCGGAAGTCCTGCCCGTTGACCGCGATGGTTGTCCCATTAGGCAAACCGGCAAAATTTCCCGTCACTGCGTCGCTGCCGTCGTTGTTGATGAGGACAACCGTGTCACCGCCATTGGTGCCGGTGATCGTTCCTGTGGCAACCAGATTGGCCGCCGGATCGATGGTGACGCTACCGTTGACGTTGAGCTGATCATAGTCACTGCCGACGCTGGTAACACCGTTGATTTCCACTGTAAAAGTGGCCCCTGCGTTGAATGTTGTATTGCCTGTGTTAATGATGCCGGGGCTAGCGCCAGGAGCCAGTTCACCGCCGCTCTGCACGGTCACCGCGCCATTGACGACGCCGGTTCCCATCAAAGAGGCGTCGGTCATCACCGTGGTGTTGTTTTGGATAGCGCCGTTGCCGGTGGTGACAAAGGCGCCGCCATTGAGCAGAATCGCGTGGCCGGTTCCGGCATCCAGATCGTTGTTGCCAACAGTCACGCTATCGGCTGCGGCCAGATATTGGTCGCCGTTGCCGGCGGTGGTCAAGGCGGTGGCGTTGAACGCGAACGGGTCGCCGCTGGCCCCAATGGTGCTTCCAGCGCTCAAGTTCAGCGCATTGGCCTTGAACACATTGCCGCCGCTGCCCAGAATGGCGGTGCCGCTGATCAAGTTGGTGGTGGGGATGTTGGGGCCATCGGTCAGGTCGATGGGCGCCGTGACATCGATGGGGCCGGTTTTGGTGCTGCCGATCTGCAAAACGCCGCTCGTCGAGACAGTGCTTAATTCGGCATCGGTCAGCCCCAGCGTGTTGACGCCATCCATGCCCCCCACGTTGATGGCGATGGCGACCGTGCTCCCAGGATCGTCATTAAGGCGCACCCGGCTTGGTGCAGAGATGGTGCTGCCATTGGCCAGCGTCATATTGTTGGCATCGATCCGGATCTCGCTATTGGACGCCGCGGCGTTGATATTGGCATTGTTGATGAAGAGACTGTCGCCGGTGCTGCCATTCCCCTGCTGCGCCACCAGGAAGATGTTGCGCCGTTGGTTGAAGATGTCGCTGTTGACCGTCAGGTCGCCGTCGGTGGTCTCCAATTGAATGCCCAGGGTCGGCGCAGGGCCAGTAGATGCCTCGTTGCGAATGCCGACCACGCCGTCAACCGCGCCGACGATCAGATCTTTCCCGGTCACACTGCTGTTCAAGCCGATCTCAACGATTGAGATGCCGCCGTTTCCGGTATTGCGCGCTGCGACAGTTTCGACGTCCGTGTCGAGGATCGTGTTGCCGCTGTCGGCGATGCCGTTCACTGCCTGCAAGGCGAGGTTGGTGACCTGCACGTCCGCCCCGGTGTGGGCATCCACGATCTCGTCGCCGGTAATCAGCGTCAACGTGTCGCTCCCCGCCAGGCTGATCAGGTTGGAGAAAGTGATGCTGCCGGCGGTGCTGCTGCCAATGCGCAGAATGCCGGCGGTGCTCCGGTCGATTTCGGCATCGGAGAGTTCCAGTGTGTTCGCCGCCACATCGGTGGTGCTGCCTAAGTCAATCAGACGTCCATTGCTGCGCGGCGCCAAAGTAACGATGCCCGTTCCGGCCGAGACCGCAGCCCCAATGTCCATCACGTTGGCGCGCAGGGTGATGTCGGCGTTGTTGGCGGTGCTGAGCGTGGCGTTGACCGTCAGGGTGTCTGCCGTCACGGCGAGGCTGCTGCCATCCACAAAGCTAACGCTGTTGGTGACCGTCACCATGCTCGACCCGGCGTCCAGCACGACTGTGACGCTGGCGCTGAAGGCGTTGGCGCCGCTGTTGCCAAAGGTCACGCTGGCGCCGGCGCCACTATCGCTGATATTGATTTCTGTAAAGGCATCGGCGCTTACAGCGAGTGTATTGGTGCCGTTGCCGCTCACGTTGGCGCTGTCCGTCCCGTTCCAGGTCGCGGCGCCGCCCAGTATTAGGGTATAGGTGGCGCCGTTGGTCACCATGGTGACGCTTTCCGCCGCCGCCAGATTGAGCGTTAACGTTGCTCCAGCCGCGGTAAAGGAAGCTGCCTGCGCCGCTTTGGGCAGCCCAAGGAGGGCAAGCGCGGCCAGCAGCAGCGCGAGGGCAGAGGGCGAGCGCAGCAGCTTGGTTGGTGGGCTTGTTCGTTGAGAATTCTTTTGAAACATTCTGATCTCCTCACCCCTATTACGCCGCCACCTCTGGTAGCCAAAGAGCCGTTCCAGCGGAAGAGAGCGTATCAGGAGTTCTTCATTAGGTTCTGTTGACATGGGTGTGTCATGCGCAAATCTCGTGTAGCCGATCTCGATGGGCCAGGGTCTGTTCGATCTGAGTGTCGACGGCCGTGCGCACGCTGGGCAGACGCTGGAGCAACGCCAGGAATTCGGCCTTGGGCAAGGTGAGCAAGAGGCTGTCGGTCAGCGTGCGAATGGTCGCATTGCGCGGCGCATCGGAGATAAGCGCCATCTCGCCAAAGTGATCGCCATCGTGCATGGTGTCAAGGCGCAGGTTGTCCCCTTGGGCCGTGCGCACCAACACTTCGACCTGGCCGCGCGCAATGAGATAGAGCTTGTCCCCCATCTCCCCTTCGCGGATGACGGTTTGTCCTTCACCGACGTATTCAGGGGTAAAGCGGCTGGCCAGTGTCTGGAGGGTCGCAAAATCGAGCGTGCGGAAGAGATCAATGTGGCGCAGATAGGCAGCGTGAACAGTGCCGTTACGCCCATCGGCGCTAACCGCAAAGCCGCTCTGTTTTTGCCAAAGCTGGGCATAGGCGCCGCCCTGTTGTTGCAGCACCGCGTGGGAACCAGACTCGACCAGATGTCCATCCTGCAAAACATAAATATGGTCGAAATCGACCACCGATGAGAGTCGGTGGGTGACCGAAATGACCGTGCGATCTCGAGCGAGACGACGCAACGTCGCGTTGATGGCGGCTTCGGTGCCGGGGTCCAGCGCCGAAGTGGCTTCATCAAGGATCAAGATAGCCGGGTCACGGATAATCGCGCGGGCAATCGCGATCCGTTGACGTTGGCCGCCGGAGAGAAAACTGCCCGCCTCGCCTACGCGAGTGTCATACCCGTGCGGCAGGCGCAGTACATACTCATGGATCTCAGCCAGTTGCGCGGCCTGCTCGACTTCGGCATCGCTGGCGTCCGGTTTGGCCATGCGAATGTTTTCGCGGATGGTCGTGTCAAAGAGATAACTTTCTTGGAAGACCACACCCATTTGCTGTTGGATGGCGCTGCGACGCACCTGGCGCAAGTCAACACCGTCAAAGCAGATCGATCCAGTGGTGGCCTCGTGGCCGTGCATGAGCAGATTCAAGAGGGTGCTCTTGCCCGACCCACTTGCGCCCACCAAGGCGACCGAGGCGCCGGCGGGAATCACCAGGTTGACCCCTTCCAGGCTATTTTCTTCGCCGGTGTAACTAAAGGAAACGTTTTGTACCTCAATGGCGTGCTGGAGCGGCGGCATGACGATGGCATCGGCGCGCTCGACAATGTCGGGGCGTTCTTGCAGCAACTCTTCCACCCGCTGAATGCCACTGATTGCCCCAATAAAATCGGGCAAATCACTGCGGACCAAGTCGCTGGCCGAGGCATTGATCAGCTCGGCTAGGTTGAGAAAAGCAATCAGTGAACCGATGGTCATCAAGCCCCGGGTCACCAGGAGGACACCAACGCCGATGATAATCAGTCGCGCCACCATCATCCACGCTTTGGCCACCAAGGAGACCGATGCACGCAGATAAGTGGCGGTCGCCCCCCGCTCGGTTAAATCAACAATCTGTTCCTCGAAAGCGGCAAGCATTTGCGCTTCAAAACCAAAGGCGCGGATCAACGCCTGGGCCAGCGCATTTTCTTGAATTTTGCCCACCAAGCGCGCTTCGCCGCACTTGAGCCGATAACCGGCGGCGCTGGCGACGGGGATCATGCGCCCCAGCATAAAGGCCATGCCCGCCAACAGGAGCAGCGACAGCAAGGCCAACTGCCAATTGAGGTAGAAGAGGATGGGATAGTTGTAGAGAATCTCCAATCCATGCGAGATGAGGTCGCGCATTTTGCTGCCGGCCGCTTTTTCAATATCCACCAGATCGCTGGAAAAGCGGGCAAGCAGCGTGCCAATCGGGGTGCGTAGATAAAAGCCCTGTGAGAGCTGTTGCAGATGCTTGAACATGCGGACACGCAAGTCGTTGAGGATCGCGGCGCCGATCCGTGCAATTCGCTGTTCCACGATTAGCCGTGCGCCCAAGGAGATCACAGAGCCGACAACCAAGGAGAGGATGATGAATGACAAGTTGGCGACCTGTCCGGTGGCCTGCAAGCTGTCGATGATCGCTTTGAGCATAAACGCAAAGTAGGTCTTGAAGAGGAGATAGATCGTCATTAAGCACAGGATCAACAGGGCCTGCCGCCAATGGCGTCGCCACAGCTTCAAAATATAGAGAATGCTGCCCAGCAGACTGACCGGGGTGAACGAAGAGAGGGGTTTGCCACGGTTGCTCATTGTTTTCATGCCTCCTGCACTTTTGGCTTACCAAGTCCCATTCCGCCACAGCGTCCGGTTGGGACATTCGATCTACTCGACCTACCTCCATTGTAACCGGCAAACGCATTCAGTTCGTCGCAAAAGGGGTCCGCTAGCGTATTCAGATCGCATCCAAATCACCCAAAGGGGCCTCACGCATTGGGCTTTGGTTAAACCGTTGGGTGACCATTCTCATTGCCTGATTTGTTAATGCGTATACTACGCATACTACGCAGCGCATGGTGACGAGGAGCCTACATCATTACGACCTCTCTTTAACTTTTGCGCTGAGCGTTCCCCATAGATTCCCGGTTGGGGTGCGCGGTTCGGCCAGCGCGCCCTCTAACTGCGCCCACAATGCTTCACTTGTGGGCGGCAAGATCGAGCGCACATAGGCCATGCAATAGACGCCCACCGCGCGCCGCAACTCATCCATCTCCCGGTGTATGTCCGTGATCTCGACCGCCAATTGCGCACGCAAGGCGGCAACCGGTGTCAATTCTTGCGCCTTCTGTTTGAGCCCCAGCCGCGCTTGGAGCCGCAAAAAAGCTGCGACCTGCTGTTGCTTCTTTGCTCCAAAACGCTCGGCAACGGGAGCCAATAGCCGATCGAGATCGGTCAATTGCTGCACCACGGCGGCTTCGCCGGTCGATACCCCCACCGTCAGGCCTAGCGTCGTGCGGAGCCACTGGCGCTCCTGGCGCAAGCCCCAGCCGATAAACGCCACGGTCATCAAAACGCCGGTCAGGCCAATCAAGACCGCCAGCAACTGGATGGCAAAGCCGGGCGGCTGGTTAAGCACGTGATTAAACCCGGCGTGTAGCAGTATCGCTACACCCCAGCCCATCACGAGTGCAACCACCCGTGTGCGCCCGCGCGCAAAACGAAAACGACCCAGCACAACCCCCACCAACGCGCTGGTGCTGCCATGCATCAGTGAGGTTGAAAAAGAGCGCAGCAAGCTCAGCCCCAGATCCCCACCGTACATCAGCACATAGCTAAGCGTTTCGAGCACGGCAAACCCCACGCCCGCGGCAAAGCCGTAGATCGCACCATCGACAAAATAGGTAAAGTACGTACGCCGCACATGATAGACCAAAATGCCAGATTTCAGCACTTCTTCGCTGATTGGCGCCACCAGCGTGACCAGCAGGCCCAACGTGATCCACCGTAAAACAAAGGTGTTAACCTGATAAGCGAGCCCAAATGCCGCCACCCCCCACAGCAAGCAGGTGACGACAACCCCGAAATCGCCCGATGCATACAGATCCAATGTGCGGACCAGGTAGAGAAAAATCAGGGGGATGGCAATGCCGAGTAAGAGCGCCGGCGCCATAGAACTTCACCTCCCGACCTTATTATGGGTGCATTTGCACGAGCGGTAGATAGCTTTGATAAAAGCCGACAGCAACCACGACCGAGGCTGCGCCCCGCTGGCCGTCGCTGTCAATGACGGTCAAGGTCACTGTATGGAGACCGTTGGGCAGGATGGCGCTGCTTTGCCGACCGGTGGCAAAGATCGTGCCGTCATCGGACCAGGTGAAGGCGCTATCCGGGATGGCGCCATCTTCCAGATCAGCGGCCTGTCCGGTCAACGCGATCAGCTCCCCGGCGCCAAAGCGGGCATCCGATTGTGGCTGCTGAATCGCGACACTGGGCGGTTTTTTCGCAACGGTGAAGGTCCCTGCCGAATCTGCCGATGCCGTGTGAAAGCCGTCGGTGGTGATCAGCCGAATGCGGGCATTGTCGCTGCCGGGCAACAGACGGGTGTCAACGCTGTAGGTGTTGTCCTGCTGGTTGCCCGGCATGGGCAACCAACGCTGGCCATCATCCGGTGAGTAGAGAACCGTAAAGGACAAGGCATCACCATCCGGATCCGCGGCCTGCCATTGAATGGTCTGAATGCCGTCCCACGCTTCGCCGCCAACCGGGGCCAGCACCGTAACCGTCGGCGGGTTAGCCGAGACGGTAATCGAATCGAGCAGTTGCATGTTATGCCGGAGGTTGAACTGAGCCGCGTTGGGAATTTCGGCCAGTTGGAAGCCAAAGTGCACCGTCTCCACCGGCTGACCTTCCACATCGACAAAGGTGGCCAGGAAAGGGGTTGTCGCCAACGTGTTCCCCGCGGCATCCTGTACGTCGATGGCATAATCGCCCGGTGAGATATTATCTGTAGGGATACCGGATTGCACCCAGATCGGATCCAACTGCCCTGTCCCATCCACGTTAACCGCGCCGGAGATATACCAAACGCTCTCCAGCGCCGCCCGCATTTGTGCGCCATTGGCGGCGCGCCTGCTGTGCCCTGGATCGGCAAAGGTCGCAAAGAGTTGGCGCCAGTGATAGGGCGTGAGCCACTTGGTTGGTGGCGTGAGCGCAAAACAGTAGGACATTAAGTCAGCGCGGCTGGCGGCCACAACAGTTGCGCCAGTTGTCCAGGGCAGGCGGGTGTCGAACCCGATCTCCTGAATCCGTTCGTCGGCATAGGGCCATTGGGGATCCGGGCCGGATGCGTCGCAGCCGGGGGCGTGGCGTCCCCAACTGCCGCTGCCGGATCGATCCAAGTTGTGGATCAATTCATGCGCCATGGTCCCCTCTTGGGAAGTCGCCCGTTCGCCACCGACGGCAACGCGCCCACTCCCGCCATTCCAAACCGGGTCCGAGAGACCACCGGCGCCCACCCGCAAGCCATAGATGGCATCGGGCAATGGAAAGGGCGCCTCACCCGTGGCTTCAAGCGAGAGGTGCCAGGCCAACTGGATATCCCGGTCATACCGTTGCAGGGCGCTAATGTTGGCAGCCAGGTTTCCATCGGGAATGGCACCGACCTCCTGCCACCCCTTGCGCACAAAGTTGACATCCGCCACGGGAAAGACGCTGCGCACATAGCTCTCCTGGCGTGCAATTTCGGCTTCATCAATCAGGACGGGATCCGCGGTCGTATTGGTGTTGATCGGCACGATCCAGTAGGTTGGGATGGCCGTGGATTGGAAGGTCAGCGTGATGGGGGGTGACCAGCTTTCCAGGCCAAAGGCATTGACAACGCGGCCGCGCAATTCGACCCCCCCGTGCAACCATGCAGCCGGCAGTAGAAAATTGGCCGTCTGGTTTAGTTGCGCCCGGTCCACGGTTGTGGGCGCCAGATAGCGCATGGCCAGCGGTGAACCGGGGAGATCTTCTCCCTGGCGCACGCCATAGAGATAGACTTGGGTCGGCTGGGGGTTCACTGAACCAGCGGCCTGGAGGTAGATCCGGGCCGCGGTGGCTTTGTCCGCAACCAACGGCAAGCTATTTTCAGGGTCTTGGATCGCCTGGGTCACCTCCAGCGCCGCGGCAAAGGGCGCGGTCTGGAAAGCAACCGTCGCGTTGACATCCGCAGCAGGTGTGCTATGGGGCGGGGCGGCCAAGGTGATGGCAACGAGCGCGCTAAAATCATAGTGCAGGTTGGGCGGAATATCCTTGGTAAAGCTGGGGTTCTGCGAGGAAGCGCTCACGCCGAAGTGTACCGTTGCCCCCGCTGCGCTTGTCCCCACTGTAGCTGCCCCGATGGTTGCGAGATCGATGCCGAATTCCCAGACGCGATGGGGCGAACAGTTAACCAGAGGCAAGGGGAAATCGGGCAAGATGGTCACTGACCGTGTGGCATCGGCAAAAAAACAATCAAACCCGGCGGCAAAGGCCGAGCGCGAGGGTTCTTGCGCCAAGGGCGACCACGCGCCGGGCGCTAAATAATGCTGTTGACGCAGGTTGTACAGACCGGGCGCGAGCAGATAGCGCAGGTCAACCCCATTGGTGATCTCGCCATCGCCGTTCACATCAAAGGTGAGGCTGATCTGGTCGCCCCAAGGGGCAGTGGGCAAAGGTGGATCCGCAGTGGTGTCGTCCTGGAGATCGACCAAAAGGTAGAGCCGCAGCGCGTCGTTGCGCACGGCGATAAAACCGCCGTCAAACTGATAGATATTGGTCATCGGCCATTCGCCAAAATCGAGCACGCCATCAAGCCGCGGTGGGGTCTCGGCATAGGTCGCGGCGATGGTTGTCGTAGCCACATGAGCAGTGGATTGCCCACGCACGGCCGGCCACGCGGCGGGTGCGGTCAAGCTGCCTGTCGCTAGCGTCGCCAAGAAGAAACCGAGCGTTACCATAACGTCAATGAGCAAGAGATACATTGTCAACTTTCCTTTATCGATGGATGCGCACCACCAATGGGGCGAAGCACCCTTATCGGCTAACCAAGGGTAAGTAGATCAGGGCTTGATTGGCGGCTGCGGCGCTGTAGGAACTCCACAATTCGTTCTGTTGCAAGTCGTGGGGGGGCGTATAAGTGCGCACGACGAAATAATAGGTGGCATCGGGGAGGAGGTTGGCAACGCGGTAGCTGGTCGTCGCCTTATCAGCCGTCACGCCGTGCATCGTATAAGGACCATCAGGCGTGGTCGCCACACCGATTTCATAGTAACCGCCACCTACTGTAAAGGCGACGGGAGACCAGGTTAGGTCAAAATTGGTCTCGTCAACCGCGCGCGCTTGGAGACCGACCGGTGGCGCCGTCTGGGTCTCGGCCCAATCGGGGTCCTTGGTGGCGAGGAAAGCACGCAAGGGATCATCCGCCCCGCTGAGCGCGTTGTAGCCCAGATCGGTGGCGCCGGCGGTCGTGCTGTTTAGTTGGGTTAGGTTAGCCAACGTAGCGGGGATCGGGCCGCTCAGCGCATTCCGCGCCAGGTTCAGCGATCCCAAATTGCTTAGGGCACCCAGGGTGTCCGGGATGGCGCCCATTAGGCGGTTTTCATGCAGCGTCAGCTCAGTTAGGGTACGCAGATTGCCGAGCGCCGGTGGGATCGGGCCACTCAATTGATTCGCGTGCAGATCCAAGCCGATCAGGTTGTTCAAATTGCCCAGTTCGGGCGGCAGCGCGCCACTCAGTTGATTCGCAGAAAGATTGAGCCAGGTGAGATTAGCCAGCTTGCCCAGTTCCGCCGGCAGTGCGCCGGTCAATTGGTTCTCCTGGAGTTGCAGCCATTCCAGATTGGGTAAGTTGCCCAATGTCGGCGGAAGCGGACCGCTGAGTTGATTTTCATAGAGATAGAGCCGCTCCAAGTCAGTGAGGTTGCCGAGTGTCGCAGGAATTGCGCCGCTCAACTGATTGCTGTGCAGATAGAGCCGTTTCAGATTGATGAGGTTGCCCAGCTCGGGCGGGATGGCGCCACTCAACTGATTGGCGTGGAGCCGCAAATCGCGCAAGTTGGTCAGCGCGCCCAGCGCCGCGGGCAACGCAGCGTGCAGTTGATTGTTAAAGAGCCAGAGGGTCTGTAACTGGGTGAGGTTGCCTAGCTCCGCCGGAATCGCGCCGTCCAGTTGGTTGCCATCCAGCCAGAGTCCCTCCAAGGCGGTAAGATTGCCCAACTGCGGCGGAATCGCGCCGCTGAATTGGTTGCTATCCAGATCTAACACTTGGAGACCGCTCAGTTGCCCCAATGCCGCGGGCAGCGCACCACTCAGCGCATTCTCGGCCAGATAGAGTTCTACAAGCTGAGTGAGGTTGCCAAGCTCCGGGGGAATGCTGCCGGTCAACTGATTGCGTTCGAGATAAAGCCCTTCCAGATGGGTCAGATTGCCCAGGGCCGCCGGCAGCGTGCCGACCAAATGGTTAGCAGCTAGGTCGAGCTCCACCACGGTGTCGTCGCGACAGCGCACACCATGCCAGGCACAGGGGGTGGGTGTCGTCATCCAGCCGGTGCTTGCCTGCCAGGCGGTGCCCGCAGTGCTGGTAAAGAGTAGTTGCAGCGCTCGGCATTCATCCCCCGGAATCTCGACGACACCGGCACAGAAATCAGTGGGGATGGCGGGCGTGGTGGCTGTCACTTCGAGCGTGGGCGGACTCTCCAGCGCAGTCTGCTGGGAGCCGTGAGCGGGGGTGCGGGTATTTACCACAAAATAGTAGGTGGCGCCTGGCTCCAATGGACCGACCACATAGCTAGTTGCGGTTTTATCGGCCGTTGTGCCGTGCAGGGTATAGGGTCCCCCTGGCGTTGTGGCCACACTGATCGCATAGGCGCCGCCATCCCCTTGATAAGCGATTGCGTGCCACGTTAGTTGGACACTGCCAATCGATTGGACGGTCACTGCAATGTCGGTCGGAGGCACGGTTTGGCTTTGCGCCCAATCCGGGTCCTTGGCATTGAGGAAGGCGACGAGCGTTGGGTCGGTTGCCATGAGCTTGTTATAGCCCAAATCCAGGCCACCATAGGGATCGGTCTGGAGATTAATCAGACTGGCCAGCGCGAGCGGGATGGGGCCATCTAGCCCGTTGTACTCCAAGCGCAAGGTGACCAAGTTGGTCAGGTTCCCCACCGTCGCGGGTAAGGGCCCCGTGAACTGATTAACAGCCAGCCAGAGCTGCTCCAGGTCGCGCAAGTTGCCCAATTCGGCAGGGATCGCGCCGGTCAATTGATTGTTAAAGAGACGTAAGTCAGTAAGTTGGGTCAAGTTCCCTAGTTGAGGCGGCAGCGGACCGCTTAGCTGATTGTTTTGCAGTTGGAGCGTGTGCAGTGCAGTCAGATCACCCAGTTGCGGTGGGAGTGCGCCGGTCAGCCGGTTGCCATGTAGGTCAAGCATGGTGATGCGCCCCCCATTACAGGTCACCCCATACCAGGTGCAAGGCGTTGCCGTAAGCAGCCAGTTGGTGTTGTTGCGCCAGTTGGGGCCGGCAGTGCTTGTATAGAGCGCGACCAGGCTTTGGCACGCGACCAGCGGAATCTCACTGACCGTGTCACAGACCGCGTCCGAACGGTGCTGCGCCGCGGCATAGAGCGGTGGCGGCTGGTACGACACTGCCAACAGCAAAGCACCGATGCTCATGATTGTGAGCAGGACAAGCATCATGGGTCGACCTGAACCGCCGTTTGCCAACACCGTTGTTCTCCTCATCCAATAGCAGCGCTCGTTGTTTAGGTCAAGTGTTTCTAAACCCAAATCAATTTGAAAACGTGACTTGTAGGGGCGGCCCCTTGCGGGCGCCCCCCTTGAGTGGGCAGGCGCAAAGCCGTGCCCCTACAAGTCGCGATCTGATTCGGATTTGAGTTTAGCTACCAAGCACGCTCAAAATGAGTGCGCGTGACAGATCGTCGTTGACTTGGGTGTAGACGCGGTCACCGACCGTGGTACTGATGCCGTTGGTGTCGGCGCTAACAATCTCATGGTTGAGTTCCAACTCAACACAGACATCACTGCGGCGTGCGCCACACTCGCTGCTCGCCACGACAGTGCCGGTGGTGTTATAAGCTGCACCGAAAAGGCCATCAGGCGCACTGTTGCTCCACAGCAGGGTGGCGATCAACAAGAGCGCCAGCAACGCCAGCAAGCAAAGGGAAAGCTGTTTTTGGGTCATCGTTCCGGTTGACATGATGTACTCCTTTTTGTGAGTAAATGGTTATTGTTTAACTACTTGGTTCCATGATAGCCGTCGATCATATCCAGATCGTCGCGGCAAGGGGTATTGATCGCACTCAAACGGCGGAAAAGCGTATTAAAATCGTATTCACGGGCAAGACCCTATGATCTGTGCTATACTATATAGAATGATGCCAGTGAGAATGAAACGATAGCTTTGCCAAAGGATGCCGCTATGCAATATCCACTCAAGGAAAAAATTGGGCCGCCTGACCTGCTGGTGGGGCGGGTTGACGAATTTGCCCGCTTTCACAAGTGGCTCAAGGGCATCCCGCGTGAGATTTCTAAATCGCGCGTGATTTTGGCGCGGCGTAAGAGTGGGAAGACCGCGTTTGTGCAGCGCCTCTTCAACGAGTTGTGGAGTGAAAATGGGCAGGTCATCCCTTTCTATTTGGACATTGCCGATCAGAATATCTGGTATCCGGCCTTTGCAGTCAACTATTATCGTGCCTTTGCCTCGCAATATATCTCGTTCTTAGAGCGTGATGAGCAACCGGTGCGCCTACCGCTGACGCTGGATGAGATCCGTTCATACGGGGAAAGCAAAGGCATTGAGTTGCTCGTTCATCATGTGGATGGCTTGCGGCGCGAAGAAGAAAATGGCTATTATGACCTGGTTTGGGACCTTGCCAGATCAGCGCCCCATCGGTTTGCCGCCGTCTATGATCAACGGGTCTTGGTGATTTTGGACGAATTTCAAAACATTGCATCGTATGTCTACCCCGATCCTGAATTCCAGACCAAACCGATTGCCTCAATGCCCGGCGGCTTCCACTCACTCTCTGAATCCAAAGTCGCCCCCATGCTGGTAACGGGTTCGTATATCGGCATCCTGCAACGCATCATGGATGAATATCTGGAAGCGGGACGCCTCTCCATCAGCCGGTTTGCCCCCTACTTGACGCCGGAGGAGGGGCTGGAAGCAGTTTACAAATATGCCGAGATATACCAGGAGCCGATCACTAACCAAACCGCGCAGCAGATCAACGAACTTTGCCTGGCCGACCCGTTTTTCATCTCCTGTGTGATTCTGAGCGAGTTTGGCGACAAAGACCTGACCACCACGGAAGGGGTGATCGACACGGTCAACTTTGAGATCGCCGACCGTGAATCCGAGCTATCAAAGACATGGGCCGAGTATCTGCACCTGACCTTCCGCCGCGTCAACGGTCCCAATACGAAGAGCCTCATGCTCTTTCTCAACAAACATGATGAACGCTTCTGGACACCGCGTGAGTTAAAAGAGGAATTGAATCTGGAACTGACGGAAGAAGAAATCTACAAACGACTGGTCCTATTGGCTGAGTCCGATGTGATTTTGCGCGGTGTGGCCGACATCGATTTTCGTGGCCTGCAGGACGGCACCCTCAACCTGATCCTACGCCACCGTTATGAGAAAGAGATTGAGGGCTTCAGGCCAAATTTTAAGAACGAGTTTGAGGCACAACTCGCCGCGCTCCGTCAGGATCGCAACCGCTGGCGTGGGCGCGCCAACCATCTGGCCGGGATGATGGCCGAACGCATGTTGGCGCTCGAACTGCGCACGAAGAAGTTTGTGCGCCTCTCTGCCTATTTCACGCTGCCGGCGGCTGGCATGGATGACCGCGAATTGAACCTGATCGATGTCCGCGAGCGCGTCCCCTACCAGCGCCGGGACGGCACAGCCGAAGAGTTGGATGTGGTGTCCAGGGCAGATGATGGCACGGTGCTGATTGTGGAGGTGCGCAAGCGGCAAGAGCCGACGGGGCTCAAGGCTGTCACCGAGTTGCGGGATAATGGGGTCGATTATGCCCAACAGCAGGGCATCCCTGTGCTCTGTGCTTTCCTGTCCCTGGGCGGCTTTACCGAAGAGGCCAAGGCATTCTGTGAGACCAATGCCATTGCCACGGCGGAGGAGATTGCCTTTGCCTGGTAACTGCGCTGCGTCAGCTTAACACCGAAAAGCCGCCTCAGCGGCTAAATTCCTAGCTACTGAGGCGGCTTTTCTGTGTTATACGCTGCTCTGTATGAAAACCGTAGTTTGTTCTATCTGGTGGAGCTTTCAAAAACTACGGTTTTCATCACAACCGCAGTATAGCTGGCCAATCCACGGGCCGTTTTGGCAACTGCCAACTGTTCTACCAGCTTACTCTCCTCCTGCTCCTTTCTTAATCCTGCATCATCAACGGCAGCAGCACTTTGTGCGTTAGCTCCCCTGGTTGTAGAGTAACATCGAGTTCGTCCACTGTTGAGGCTGCGTCAGGTTCGGTTCCCTGCTGCGCTGCTGGCTGAATGATAGGATTCGGTTCTGCCGGCAGTTGTTCCGGCTGTTCGACGGTGTCACTTGCCACTGCCTGCGCCTGGGGTTGGGCCCCTTTGCCGACTAGCGGCAAGAAGATGCTGTAGGGCATCTCCGTTGCCGATAGGAAGAAGGCGGGGGCGCCGGGGTCGACGATGACGCCATTGGCGGTGAGATCGGCATCGCCCCGCCCGCCATCCACAAAGTGTAAGACAATGCGGTCGGTCAAGAACTCGGCGCCGGTGCTGCCATCATACAGGAACTCGTACCAGTGATCATTGCCGTCATCCGCGGTGGCGCCATACTTGTAATAGGTATTGAAGCGCGTCGCATTCTGCACGAAGAGGGTGACGGTCGTTGCACCGCCCACGGGAACGTTCTGCACGCTGAAGTCCAGATGGCCGATGGGGAAGCTGACCCCTGCCGGTGTTGCGGCCGGCGCATCCGCCTGGATGCTGACTGCCGCTAACTCGGCACCGTCCGGTGCAGCTAAGGTAACGTACGTACCTGCCGTACCACTTGCATCCGGCAACGAAGTGACGTTGGCCTGTTGGCTATCCGGCACACCGTCGCCGTTGCCGTCACCGCCATTGGGGGCGCCATCTTCGATGGTATCCGGCACGTTGTCGGCGTCGTTGTCGGCGACCGGGGTGTCGCCACCGTCGCCGGTCGAGCGACAGTTGCCAAAGAGGTCACAGGCGCTCATGGTCGGATTAGGTTCGGCGACCACGGTCTCCAGCGCGGTGGTCAACCCAACGAGTTGCTGTGTATCGGTCAGACGGGTGGTGTACCACGCCGCATCCTGATAGCTCGCCGTGCGATGGCTGTCATCGACTGGGCAGCTCCAGCCCGTTTCCGTCAGATAGTCATCGACGGCGGTGCAGCGCACCTGGGCGTTGCCGGAACTGGCATCGCGTGTGTATGCAAAGGTCAGACGGGGGGCACTGGTGTCGATGATGCCGGTCCAGACACCCTGGCTCACACCTTCGCGGTGCGCAGGCACGGGACCATCGGAGACCAGCAGATCAATCTTGTATGGCCCTTCCAGCCCTGTCGGTACGGTGTGGGACCAGGGACGCAGTCTGTCGTCAGCACCCAGTGTATCACCAGAGTCAAGGGATTCATAAACGGGCGAGGCATCATACCAGGGCGATTGGCCCAGATAGCCGATTTCGGTGGCGCTCAGCGCCCGGTCGAAGATCGCAACTTCGTCGATGTTGCCCTTGAAGTAGCCGCTCTTTGCCTTGCTCACACCTACAAGCATCTCGCCAGCGCTGGCTTCCAGCGCACGTGTCGTGCTGACGGCAACGCCATCCAGATAGAGGGTCAGCGTCTGCGTCGGCTGGTCGTAGGTCAGTACGGCATGGTGCCAAGCGTTCATAGTGACCTTGGTTGGATGATCCAATGCGCTATTGCCCAAGAACGAGCGTAACGTGCCGTTGCCAAGCACCATGAACCAGGTACGACCGACACCGTTGCCGTCGGCTTGCTGCAGGATGTAACGGTTCCCATTGCTTAAAGGCGAGACATTGAACCAGGCTGCGGCGGAGAAGCTGCCGGCGGCCGGGTTGAGCACGTTGGGTACGGTCAGATAGTCATCCGTGCCGTCAAACTCAACGAATGAACCGGTTTCGACGCTCTGTAGACCATTGTTTTGGGCGGCCAGTGGACATTGACCCTCGCCACAGGTGGCATCGCGACCGTAGACCGAGAGATCCACGAAGCTGTCGCTGCCAAAGCCATCATCCAGCGGCAGGTAGAGGGCCAGACCGTCAGGATCAAGGTTGGGCCAGACTACACCACCGGCATGGCGGTAGCGCACCTTGATCTGGCTGGTGTTGGCAGGGACGGGGTTGACCACATCATAGATCGCTTCCTCGCTCAGGTTGGTGCCGTAGACCACCAACTCATCAATGGCGCCAGTGAAGCCTTCGCCGATGCGATAGCCGTCATCGGTATTGATTAGCAGGTCGTCATCGCCACTGACCGTCTCCAGCAGCACACCATTGATGTAGAAGATCATGTCGTTGGTGGCGGCGTTGTAGCTGACCGCTACGTGGCTCCATGCGCCGGCGACAATGCCGGTGGACTGGGTGCTGACATACTCTTTGACGCCATAAGCGGTGAGCATAAGCTTGTCGCCATCGATGCCGAAGCCAATACCGCCACTGCTTGCGGTCTGTTCGGCTGCCAGAACCTGCTGTTTGCCGCCAATTCCGGTGGGGTTGATCCAGGCCATGACGGTGAAGTCGCCGTTCAGATCGAGTACCGTGGCTGCGCTGACGCCCTCCTGACCGTTGATCACCAGGTAGTCATCACCGCCAAAGGAGGCCGCACTATCATTCTGCCCCCCCGTGCCGGCGGTCGGGCAACTGCTGCCGGTACAGGCAGCGTTGAGGTGGTTGGCGCTGCCATCATAGAAGAGCGTGGCCCCTGCTTCTTCCTCAAAGTGATAATGTGCGATGCGCGCTGCCTGCGGGTAGGGGATGTCGCTGGCTAAGCCGCCGATGACTGTGCCGGCGCCGGTGATGACGTTAGTGTCAATGAGCATATCGCCATAGCTGGGCAGCCCATCGACCCAGATGGTGTCGCTGGCGGAGCCTTCGTTACCGGCCAGGTCGCGAGCAGTGGCTGCGAAGGTATACTGACCATAAGGGGCAACGCCTAGGTCGTGGGTGGATTGCCACTGCGGACCAGCGATAAAGCTGGCCGCCACCGGACCGCTGACGAGCGTCCCCTTATGGTCGCGCAGGGTTGCCTGCACCGAACTGCTGTCGATACCGCTTTGCACGGCGCCCCCATCATCGGTGGCTCGACCATAGAGGTTGAAGCGGCCGCGGTTGGGTTGGATCAGTTTATCAGGCATGATGACGCCTGGTCCCGGATTGGGCGCCGTGGCATCTACTTGGATGGTCTGAGTCGCACCGGCTGCCGCGGCGCTGACCTGGCTGTTGGCGCTGCTCAGCCCCACGTTATCGGTGGCGCGCACCTGAACGGTGTGGCTGCCCTCGCCGAGATTTTCAGTGGCGGTGGCCGGGATGAGGTAGGCGTTGGTATCGACCGCAGCGTCGGCAAAGGCGCCGCCGTCGATGCTGTACTGTACGCTGGCCAGCCCCGACGCCACACCGTTGACGACTGGGTCCTCGGCGTTGATGTAGAGCACCTGCCCCGGCTCAATGAATGCCGAGCCAAGCGCCACGGAAACAGTGGGAGCGTCAGCGTCGACGAGGATGGTGTGCTGCTGTTTCTTGTCGTACCAGGCCGACTGGTAGTCGTAGAGCGCCGCCACCTGCTCGGCGCTGCGCACACCGCTTTCGATGGTGATTTCGTCGAGATTGCCTCTAAAGGTATTGCCAATTTGCAGCAGGCTAGTATTGTGACAGGGATTGGTAACGTTGAGCACAGAACCATCCAGTGACCCGTTGAGATAGAGCCGCGCCTGCGCGCCGTCGTAGGTCATGACCACGTGGTTCCACTGGTTCTGCAGCAACGCACCTTGGCTCGTTGTGCTTTTTATATCGGTGCAGCCGCTGGCGATACTATAGGTAACCTGGAGCGAGTTGGGCAGTAGGTAGAGGCCATAGTTGCGACTACTTCCGACCCCTTTGTCCAAGAGGAATTGCCCGACCGTACGCAGCGCGGTTGGCTTGACCCACAGCACAACCGTGAATGCATCCAGATCCAGGGCGTCACTGTCGGCCACGTAAATGCCGTTCTTGAGGCCGTCAAAAGTGGCGGACTCGCGCATGGCGCCTTTATCGCCGGCGCCGGGACAGGTAAACGTCAGCAAATTGCAGACGCCGTCGGCAGTCGTCGATGCATCGTTGACAAAGGTGGTGATGGCGATATCCTCATCTAGGTGCAGGTTGAGCAGTGGCGCCTCGTTCATGATGGTCTGGATGGCGCCGGCATCGGCCGCGAAGCGCAGGATGCGCAGGTCGTCGATCAGGCCGTCAAAAGGCTCGGTGACGCTGCCGTCCTGGGCAATGAGCGCACCGATAGTATACGCATCATCTGCGTTGAGAGCGGCGGCGACACTACCGTTAACCGTGCCCACCTCTTCACCATTGACGAAGAAGGTGGCGTCGTGGTCGCTGTTGAAACTGACCGCCACGTGGGTCCAAACGCCCGCCGGCGTCGATGCGGTGCTGATATAGTCTTTGATGCCGAAGGTGGTGAAGGCAAGCTGACCTTCGCGCAGGCCAAAACCAACCCCATTGATGCTCTTCGCCTTGCCGGCGCCGATAATGCGCTGCCAGCGAGAGGAGACGCTATCGGGCTTGACCCAGGCCATGATGGTGAAGCTGCCGCTCTCAAAGCCGAGCGCGGCGTCGGTGGCGGGGAGGGTTAGATAGTCGGCCACGCCGTCGTTGCCGTCGTCGTCAGCGACGCCACCGTCGAAGCGCAACGCCTGGTTGTCACGACCGGGGATGCCGCTGTCGGGGCAGCTGGCGCCGGCGCAGCCTGCCGTGAAGTAGTTGCCGGAACTATCGGACAGAGTCGTTGCGCCCGGCGCTTCGTCAAAGTCCATCTGTAAGGCGAAGGTCTCGGTGTTATAGGCACGTGCTGCCCCCTGTGGCGAGAGTGCGTAGTTGAAGATTTGCAGATTGCGCAGTGTGCCCACAAAGAACTCATTGGAAAGTGACCAGTAGATCGTGCCTTGGTCGCAATCAAAGCAATCTGTGAAATCGTTTTGAAAGCTACCCAATGTAGTTACGTTGGTCAGTCCGCTTTTGTAGACTAACTCGTCATCATTGGCGGCTGTACTATAGTTGCAGTTGGTTGTCGTGCTGTCGTCTTCATGGAAGCGGAACCAGTGGGCAGCGTCATCCGTAATGCGCTTAGGAACGTCAAGCTGTTCCATGCGCTTTTGCCATTCCCCATTAACATGGTCCTCATTGAAATTGTGCCAGATGGCCCCGCCTGTACTGTTGTCGTCAAAGTCGAGACAGATTTCGGCCGTGCCGCCGGCATCATTCAGATAGCGATATTCCGCCTGATCCCAATAGAAGTACCCGGCGTTATTGGGGCGCCCCGCATAGAGTTGGTTGACGGCCGGAATTTGTACGCCAACACAAGCGCCTGGTGCGCCACTCGCTTTTTTCTCACCATTGATATAGACCGTGAAGGCGGAGCCGTCGTAGCTGACGGCGATCTGCTGGTCGACGCCAAAGGCGACCAGGCCATCGGCGGTCTGGTAGCTACAGGTGTTGGCGCCGTCGCCCATATCCACGCGCAGCGCGCCCTTGCTGCCCACATAGAGGCTGGGGAAGATGAGCTTGGCATTGTTGGGGGCCTGGAAGCCATAGACGCCCTGCCAATCCTGGCTGGTGTCAATGCCAAAGTGCGATCCCGCTTCCCCATTGAAGGGATGGGGACGCTGCTGGGGGTTGACATTGACGGCAATGCTGAACTGGTTGTTGCTGAAGCTCAGGCCTGAAGTATCCAACGTCAGGTGTTTGGTCTGATCGAAGGTGGCGCCGTCACTGCTCAACGTGGGGCAGCGGCCACCGCCGCAGCTCACGCCGTTGCCCGTGCCCGTCAGGGCGAACTGTAGCGGCGCTTTGCCATAGCGGTTGAGGATGGTCTGCGCATCCAGCACACGGGGATAAAACTCAAATTCGTCCATTTCAAAAACGCTACTGATTTCCGGATTGATATCCGGCGCCAACCGACCAACCTCAAGGCGTAGATTGGCTGGATTGGTGTCGATCTGTACGGCATTGGTGCGCGAGCCGACGCTGACGCCGTTGACATAGAAGTTCATCGTTTGCGTTGCGCGGTCATAGGTGAGCATCAAGTGCTTCCAGAGCCCCGGCCGGTTATTGAAATCATCAGATAGCCCGGTGGCAATATTATTGCTGCGCACAGCGCTACTGACGCGGCCGCGCCCGGCGTCCCACTGGATCTCGGCAATGGTTGTGGTTGACTGGGTGGACCTGACGCGGAGCGGGTTAAATTGACCGCTGCTACCGACCTGTTTCACCCATACGCCGACGCTGAAAGCGTTGAGGTCGAAGCTGGCCGGATCCAACAGGAAGTATTGGCCGTCGGCGCTGAACTGCAAGGCCGAACCGGTGGCTGTGGGGCAGGTGGTGCAGGAGAGATCGTGGCCGTTGAGCGAAGCATCTTCAAAGGTGGTGGCGCCCGGCGCTTCGTTCAGGTGTAGCCAGAGGCTCTGCCCATTGTCCACCGCATCGTCAACGTTGACGCCGGCGCGCAGGGTCATGCTGGTGGCGGTGCTGGCGCTGATGCCCGCCGCGGCAACGGACACATTACCCGTCAGGGTGGCGGCGCTCAGCGGCGTCAGCAGATCGATTTCCTGGGTTTTGATGATACTGTCGGTGGGCAGCTCGCTCTCAAGCAGACCACGCAGATAGCGGTCGCTCAGGTGGTTGATAATGGTGGCCGCGTAGTCGATGCTGCCATCCAGTCCGACATACGCATCCAGCCCGCTGCTTGGCTGCACGGTGGTCTCCAGCGCCAGCACATCCAGTTCGGAAGGCGCATGGGGATTGTAGCCGTAGACCTGTTCGCTGCGGTCGGTCAGGCCATCATTGTCGCTGTCCGGGTTGTTGGGGTCGGCGCTCACCCAGTAGCGGAGGGGCGTGTCGCCGTTAAACGCATAGACCATGCTCCAGCCGCCGGCGTAGGGGCCGGTCAGCCCATTCTCAGCGGCGCAGGCGGGGGCATTGGTGTTGCTGAGAACGCTGTTCTCGTAGGGATATTGGCGGTTGGGATGGAAGAACTCGCGGCCATCGGGCAGACCATCGTGGTCTGAGTCGGCCAGCTTGGGATTGGTGTGGTAGAAGAGTTCCCAATAGTCGGTGAGACCGTCACAATCCCCGTCCGCAGCGGTGGCGTCCAAGCCATTCTGGTACTCATAGAAATCGCTCAGACCATCGCCGTCGGTATCGGCGTTGCTGTCGTCAGGGTCAGGGCCGTTGAATGCCTGGCTGACCAGCCCATCGCCATCGGCGTCGCGCAGCACCGGGAACGTAGCGTCCCAGGCCAGGCGGTAGCCCGGTTGGCCCGGCTCATCCTGCGCCAGCGTGTGGAAGTCGTTCAGCGACGCCGGGAAGATATCCATAATAAAGAAGTCGGCCAAATTTTGGTGGAAGGTGTCATGGAAGGTCTCTTCGGTTTGGCAAATTGGAATTGGAACCCAGAGGGGCGGGCCGATATAGAGCCAGCAATCCTGCTGCTTGACTTTCATGGCTTCGGAGAGGTAGTAGGGCAATCCCACATTCACACCTGGCTGGTCCATGGTATAGGCGAGCGAACGCTGGTAGGAGCGCACGAAACGAGGGCCGTCATTGGGTGGATTATCGTCAAAGGTCAGATTGTCTGGGCGCTGCCAGTCGGTGCCGCCTAGCTTGAGGGCGCCGTCGAAGTCCTGTGCACCTGCTTGGAGGCGGACATCGACCGCCGACTGCTTGACATTATCATCGTCCAACTGCCAGGCATAGAGGTAACCCATCCAATTGGGATGGCCCGCATAGGCCGTGTTGGTGATGGTGGCGGTCATCTGGAGCGTGTTGCCGACGATCAGACCATCGGTTCCTCCGGTAGCGGCTACGGTCGGCGCTTGGAAGGCGACGTCAAGATGGTCCGCACGCGCCACGTCCATTAACAGGGTATTGTCATTGAGGGCGTAGACCAAGGCTTTGGTCAGGGCGCCGCTAACGCCGCCGCAGAGCCAGTAGCCCACATCCTGCGTCGTCTCCTGCTTCACGCCGGTTGCCGTACAGGCAATGGCGATGATGGCGTCGATCACCAGAATGGCGGCCAGCACCAGATTTACGCCGGGGATGGCGGCAAACACGACCGTGATGGCGAAGGTCACGAGGGCCGTAACCGCTTGTGCATAAGCCATGACAAGTGCCTGGTGAAAGGCCGGCGAACCTGGTTCCAGGTGTTGCGTGAGAATGGTGTAGGTTGTGAAAATGGCGATGGTGGCAATCTCTGCGGCCACGCCGACGGTTGCCCAGAAATCTACATTGCGTTGGACTTTGACGGCCTGATATTGGCCCTGCTCGGCTTCCACTCTGTACGCCTGGATTGTGTCTGGATTGCCCCCGCCAATCACAAGGTCTCTCGCCGCTTCATCCCAAAAATCATGCATGCGCTGGCCAGTGACAAATTTGGTATACGCACGTGTATTGACAATTAGTCGCCCCGTCTCGATACCGGCCTCTGTACCAACATTCGCCCAAGTCGCGCTGAAATCTTTACCCGTAAAGGCCAGGGTCGCCGCATCGCTCAGGCCGGTGCCGGTGAGTCGCGTCGTCGGCGTCGGTGGACCCGTGACGGTGGCCAACGCAATCGTGACCGAAGAAGCGGTATCACCAGCGATCAAAGCGCCGATGCCGGCCAAAATGGCGCCGGGCGAGGCGGCCAAGGTTTGCCACGTGGTGTTCGCCACGAGCTGTGCGCCGCTGGCGTCCGTCTCAATCGTCAGATTCGCTAAACTTTGTTGGGCAAAGCTTTGCTGCAGTTGGGCGAGCAACCGCGCCACAATGGTGAGCACCGGCTCGGCGGACTTCACATGGTCGCTATCGACCAACGGATCGCCGGTCAGCGTGAAACGACTGTTTTCCAGCGTGGCGGGGGCGCCAATATAATTGGCCAGATAGTAGTTGGTGGCAAGGAGGGCTGCGCCGCTGCTGACCAGTTCTGCATCGTCGGTGGCGGTGGTCAGACCGGCATTGACCAGCACATCTTTGGTCAGCACCGTCGCCAGATTGCGCTGTAACTGTTCCGCGTAGGTGGCGACATTCAGCTCATCCCAGCGCTCGGTTTGGTTGTAGATGACAGCGGTGGTTCCGCGTTCGGGGTCGGTCACCGACGTCGGATAGGTGGTGACGGCGTAGTGATAGGGGTTCCAGCGCACAAAGCCGGTCGTCTCTTGATCGAGGCCGGCCAGGTTCACGCGCAGGGTGTTAGCGCTGAAGGTCATGGCCGTTGTCCCTAACGCGGCGTCGGTGGTTGTGGTTTCGCCCACAAAGAGCAGATTGGCTGTGGCCTCCGGCGCGGGGTTGGGATGCAACTGGCTGAGCGTCGTGATGATCGCATCGCCGGTCAAGGCTTTGGCCAGCGCGATCTTGTCTTGCAGGTCGGAGAATGACTGCATGTAGAGGTTGCCGCTGTTGATGCCCCAGGCGCTGAGATGGTCGGGGATCTGGCTCAACGTCAAGCGCTGACCATTCACCGTTTGCGCATCCAGATAGGTGTCCTGCAAGGTGTCGAGCAGATGCCAGAGGTCACTTTCATAGGCCGTGCTTGTCTCCTTCTGGGCAATCATGAGCGCCGAGGCGCCCAGATCCTGCTCCACCGTGAGGCCGGTGACCCGAAAGTCGTCATAGTAGGTTTGAAAGACCGTCTGTTTGCTGATCCAGTTGGCATAGTCGGCACAGTAGGCTTTGGCCGCATTGGCGCTCAGATCGGTCGGCGCTTCGCAACTGTCGTTCAGCCCGTTTACGATCCAGAGCAAGCGCATTTGATGGTTGGCGCCCCAACCGCCGGCGCCGCTCGCCATTTCATAGAACAACGTGGCGCCAAAGGCCACCGGTGTGTCGCCCATCTCGTCGCGGATCGTGGTCAGCGGGGCATAGAGATAGATGAGACCATCCTCGGCGCGCGGGCCGCTGACGACGATGCCGTAGGCGTCCAACTGTTCTTGATCCAGCCACTCGCTTACCGGCGTGTTTTTCCCGACGGCGGCGGCAGTCACGCCGGCGCGCACGGGCAAGCCACGGGTGGGATTGGCGGCGGCGTAGGGGATGGCGACTTCCAACATGGGGCTCAGGCGCATATCGCCATCACCGCGGATCGTCTCATCGGTCACCCGCTGGACCTGCCCCTCGACATCCTGTTCGGGCCAATCCAGGGCGTTATCGTTCCACCAGAGATGGCGGTCATCGGTGGGACGCAGTTCCAAATTCACCGTCAGGGAACGATCCGCCGCATAGCCGGCCAGAGCAAAGCCAAACTGCTTATCGGTCACAGTCTGTGCGGCATTGGGGGCGCTGTCTATATTATCGGGCACGCCGTCGCCGTCATTGTCAAAATCGAAGACATCGGGCACACCGTCGCCGTCGGTATCGGGACAGGTAGCGTAGGTGTCGGTCGCAAAATATTCAGTGAGCACTACATCCACGCGCACGCTGCACTCCATGGCGTCGGTGAACCCATCGCCGTTGCTGTCGCTGCTGCGCGGGTCGAGATACCAGCTCTGGCCGCCGACCGTAAAGGGCTGGATCTCCGCCTTGTCGCTGATACCGTCACCATCGGTGTCGACTGCATTGACCAACGTGCCGAGTTGATAAATTTCAATTTGATCCGTCAGACCATCGCCATCGCAGTCGCTGGTCTCGGTGACGGTGCATTCTGTCGCGATTTGCGCGGCGTTGGCGGCGGGCATGGCGGTGTCCACCGCCGCGTTGGTCGTCTGCAATGTCGCCGACTGCTGTGCGCTCTTTGCCATCGCCACCTGCACGGGATTTTCGTGTGGGTTAAACGCACTGCTTGCCACGTTGCTCGCAGCGTTGCTCTCCACGTTGGCGGCGGCAGCTTCCTGCGCCCGCGCCTGTTGACCATCATAGAAGGCGCTGGCCTGCTGAGTTTGCAGCAGCGGCGTGATCACCATAGAGAGAATGATGAGGCTGTAGACGACCGCGCGCACGCTCCAACGGCGACGATGGGTCAGCGCCAGCGCGCCGCAGCCCAAAACCAAGAGCGTCAGGCCCAGGGTCAGGCCGATTTGTTGTGCCATGTGGCCGGAGATCCCGGTGACGGCGGTGGGTTGGCTAAAGATCTGGGTCGGGTCGCGCCAGAAGAGCGACCAGCCACCATCTGTTGGCGCTGCCCACCCGGAAAATGCGGTGCTGATATCAGCCGTGGCCGCGTCGGCGCCACTCGATTGGGGAGGCAAGGAAACTTGTACAAGCAGGTGCAGGGGCAGCCCATCCGCACCGATCCATAGTTCACCGTGGCCGCTCATCGCCGCATATTGGCCGGCGCTGCTCAGGCTCATGGAGGGGGGCAGCTCGCCTTTGCGGCGCAATTCAGCCTCCATCTGCGCTTTCATCAATTGGGCGAACTTGGGGCCACTGAGGTCAAAGGCGTAGCGGGTGACGCCTTCGTCCGCAGAGTAATGCGCGGCGAGCAACGCGGCCGGCGCCGAGATGTCTTCCATACCTGTCTCGTTGGGGCCAAGTTCACGTACCTTTTCCATGGCCACGAGAAAGCCCAATGGGTCGCCGCCCGGCGCAAAGAGGTCGGGCATTTGGTCCACCTTGGTCCATTCCTCGTTCACGCCCTGGCGGCCATAGGCTTGTCCATCTTCGATCTTGATGCCGATAGGGGCGCGCTGACCAATCTGCAACTCCATCTGCGTGACATCAGCCGCTTTGTCCAGGCTGCCGTCGACGCGGATGCGTTGGGTTTGGGGGGTGCGACCGGCGTTACGCAGTGTGGTTGCGGGGGTGGTGGTTTGCAAAATCGTGCTGTGATAGTTATACTGGCCAATCGCACCGGCGCGCTGCCAGGCCGCTTGCAGCCGCTGGTATGCGCTTTGGGGCAGCACATCGGCCAGCGCCGGCTGTGCTGCCAGGGCAATGGTCAGGGCGAGGAGGCCAATGACCATCAACCCAAGATAGAGATGGGTCGGTTTTCTGCTTTTGTTCAACATAGGTATCCTTTCTGTTTGGTCGGGATTGAAAAGGTAGCCGGAATGATGTGATGAGGTAACTGCCTGGTTCTATTGTAGTGATCCATCGCATCCGGATCGCCGCGAGGCAAAGTGGCCAACGCACTCAGCGACTTCGGAACGCACCCATTCCGTCGCGGGCGTACGCAAACCCGTCGCGGGAATACCGGTCGCGCAATGGCTCATCCCAGCATAGGGCAATTCTAAAAATAAGCAATAGACGGAGCTTTTCTGTGTTGCGTGTTGCGTGAACGCGGCAAGATGTGTGTTCTGCTCATATACAATTTGTTTTGGGGTGTGGCACAGGGGAAATCTACGAATGTTTACTGCATTTGGAAAGACAATGCGTACGCGATATAATGGGCTAAGGGCCTGTCCAACAATTTTCTGTTCCCGCTAGGCACAACCGAATTGTTGCATAGGCGCGAAGGTCAACCAATGATCCACTGCAACCTGCGTTTTTTCGGCGAATTTCACGTTAATGCTGACGCGCAACCGATTACAGCTTTCCATTCGGACAAAGCGCGCGCCCTCTTGGCCTACCTTGCGCTGGAGCCACGCGAACATGTGCGCACTGAGCTGGCAGCATTGCTCTGGCCGGCGATCGGGGAGCACTATGCGCGTACGAACCTGCGCAATACCCTCTATCGCCTGCGCCAAACCTTGGACGGGGCCGCGCCGGGGGCCGGCGACCAACTGCTCACCGTCACCCGTCAGACGGTGCGCTTCAACGCTGACAACGCCGCGGTGGATGTCCTCCGCTTTCAGCGCTTATTGGATAGGATGCAGCACAAAGCTGCGCTTACTTTTGACCAACTGGCCCTTGACCAACTAGAGGAAGCGATTGCGCTCTATCAGGGCGAACTGCTGTTGGGCTTTGGGGTGGACGATGCCCCACCCTTTGAAGAGTGGCTGCTTCTGCGGCGTGAGTTGTTCCACCAACAGGCAATTTTCGCTTTCCACACGCTGACCACCGCCTACGAAACAGCCGGCCACTACGCACAGGCTTACCGCGCGACGGATCGGCTGCTCACCCTTGACCCCTATCGCGAAGAGAGCTATCGGCAGCGCATGCGTCTGCTGGCGTACATGGGGCGCCCGGAGCAGGCGCCGCAACAGTTGGAACAGTTGCGGCAGAGATTGCGCGCGGAGTTGGGGGTTGAACCAACATCGGAGACCCTAGCCCTGGCGCGCCAGATCGCTGCCGGAGACTTCGATAAGGTGACAAGAGGACAGGATGAGAGGACGACCGATATATCCCCCACTCATCCCTTCATCCTGTCATCGGGTCATCCTGTCACTCCCTCATTCACGCTCGATCTGCGCGAGGTGCCTGACCCTGGCTCCTTTTTTGGCCGCGTCCACGAACAACAGCAGCTCACCCAATGGCTGCTGCACGACCGCTGTCGTGTGGTGGCGATTCTGGGCATTGGCGGTATGGGCAAGACCAGCCTAGCCGCACATTGGGTTCATGCCATCGCCGGCAACCAGGAGGCTGGTCAATTGGAGGCTGTTCTTTGGCGCTCGTTGGTCAACGCCCCGCCGCTGCGCGACTTGCTACCGCCGCTGCTGCAAACCCTCTCTGACCAACAACTGACGGAGATACCGGCGAGCCTGGACGAACAGTTGCGCCTCTTGTTGGGCTATTTGCGCACCAAGCGGGTGCTGCTCGTGCTGGACAACCTGGAAAGTATTCTGGAGCCGGCGCAGGCCGGCGCCTATCGTCCCGGTTATGCGCCCTACGGTCAGCTCATCCAACAGATGGCGACGCTGGACCATCAGAGTCATCTGTTGCTAACCAGCCGCGAACGGCCACGCGGGTACGCCCGTTTGGAACGCGATAGTTACCCGATTCACTCCCTGCAATTAGCTGGTCTCGACAATGAAGCGGGGCATACACTGTTGTCCCAGCGCGGTCTTTCTGCGAAAGGCGAGGCAGAGTCAACCTTAATTCAGCGCTATTCGGGCAATCCGTTGGCGTTGAAGCTGGTGGCAGACACGGTTGATGAGATCTTTGGCGGAGATATTACTGAGTTTCTGGCTGAGGAGACATTGGTCTTTGACGATGTGCGTGACGTTCTCGACCAACATTTCGCGCGCCTTTCTGCACTTGAACAGGAAATCCTTTTCTGGCTCGTCGTGGAACGCGCAGAGACGCCCCCCTTGATGCTGCGCGACAACCTTTTGGATCCACCGCTGCAACGGGAGTTTGTGGAAGCATTGCGTGATCTACAGCGACGCTCGCTGGTCGACCGCCAGGCTAACGGCTTCTTGCTGCAAAATGTGATCAATGAGTATTTAACCGACCGTCTGGTGGCTGAGGCTATTGCCGAAGTCGAAGAAGGTGCGCTGAGACTGCTCCATCGCCATGCTTTACTCAAAGCGCAAACCAAAGAGTATGTGCGTCAGAGTCAGGCGCGGCTCATCCTCCAGCCAATTGCCGAACAGTTGGTGCTTCGCTTGGGGTCGGCAAGTGTTAAGGCAACGCTCAAACGCTTATTGGATGAGTTGCGCCAAACAGAAATCAGTCGGCACAGCTATGCCGGTGGCAATATCTTCAATCTGCTGATGCAACTGCAGATTGGCATCGCCGACGTTGACTTCTCGCGGCTTAGTATTTGGCAGGCTCATCTGCAGGGCATACAGCTATCCAATGTAAATTTTGCCGAGTCGGACTTAACCCATTCCACCTTTACCTATGCGTTTGGCATGATGGAGGGCATCGCCATTAGCCCAGATGGTCAACTGCTTGCCTCTGGCGGAGATGGTGGTGACATTACACTATGGCGGTTGAGCAATTTTCAGCCGATTATGACGTTGAAGGGTCACACAAACACGGTGACTGCATTGACCTTCAGCCCGCAAGGGGGAAAACTGGCCAGCGTCAGTATCGACACTACGTTACGCATATGGGATATTCAATCCGGGCAAGCGATTCGGGCAACTACGCAAGACCAAGCTCTATTCAGCGTGGCATTTAGTCCTGATGGTCGATGGATAGCCGGCGGTTGTAAAGATCCCTTTGTCTACGTGTGGGAGAGCAACAGCGCAGACTTGCACGCCATCTGTGCGCTTGACGCCCAACCATTTGAGGGAATCAGGGCCGTGGCCTTTCATCCCCAAGGCAAACAGTTGGCAGCCGCCACGGACAGCGGTGCGATTTTCCTCTGGGATATGGTGAATGTATCTCACGCAACCGCGGGGGTTGCCGATGCGAGGAGGCAGGTGGTTCAGGCCACCATTTCTGTTGTAGATGAGGATGGGCTAACTACCTTGGCATTTAGCCCGAACGGCGCGTACTTAGCCACTGGCGGTAAACGCGGGTTGGTAAAGCTATGGAATGCAGCGACGCTGGCAATGGTACAAACGCTGTCCGGTCATCGCGATAGTGTGCGAAAAGTTGTATGGAGTCCGGATGGCAAAACGTTATTTAGCGGCAGTTATGATACGACTGTGCGCCTGTGGGACACCGATCATTGGCAATGTGACGCAGTTATAACGCAGCCGGGTATTGTCTGGTCAGCGGCCCTTAGTCCTGATGGTAAAACATTGGCAACCTGTGGTGGTGATAGTGCGATACGAATTTGGGAGGTCAAACCTAATCGGCAGGTCGAGATGGTAAAAATTTTGCAGGGGCATCGATCAATTTTGCCCGCCGCGGCCTTTCACCCGGCTGGCCGGCTGTTGGCACTTGGCGACTCGCTTGGCTCGATTCGGCTTTGGGACCTTGCCCAAGGCGAACCACAATGGATTCATACGATGCAGAGCCACGATTGGATAGAGGCCCTCGCCTTTAGCCCTGACGGTCGCTATTTAGCCAGTACCGGCGCCACTACGGACAATTCAATTCATCTGTGGGATGTCACCACCAGACAATGCATTGCCGTTTTGGCCGGCCATACCCAGCGGGTGCGGTCACTTGTGTTTGCGCCCAATAGCATCATTTTAGCCAGCGCCGGTCGTGACTTTGTGGTCCGTCTATGGGATCTCCAAAATCTACGTGATTGCAAACTTCTTCAAGTGCTGCATGGGCATGAAAATATGGTGTATAGCCTTGCTTTCAACTGGGATGGCACTCAACTGGTTAGCTGTAGCCAGGATCAGACGATCCGATTCTGGAATATCGCAACCGGCCAACCAGCCCACAGCTTGCCCGTATTTGGGTTTAATGCATTTGTTCAATTTAGCCCTCGCGCCAATATTCTGGCCTGCAGCGCCGGTCCCCATGCCGGTATTCGACTACTAGACACTTCGATTCCATCGGAGGTGAAGCAGCTATGCACCCTGGCGGGAAGGGTCGCCAGACCCGTTAGTGTCGCTTTTAGCCCTGATGGTCTGCGGTTGATTAGTGGGAATGCGGATCAGACGGTGACGCTGTGGGATATCACGGAAGAAACGGCAATCTATACGCATAAAGCCCATACAGAGCACATAAAGTTAGTCATCTTTAGCCCTGATGGGCGCTATTTTCTGAGCAGTAGTATAGATGGCGTCGCACGTCTGTGGGATGTAGCAACAGGGAAATGTGTTCACACCTTTCATGCGCCGGTCCCCTATGAAGGCATGAACATCCGCGGCGTCACCGGCATCAGCGCGGCGCAGCGGGCTGCGCTCCGGGCGTTGGGCGCGGTGGAGATGTAGCGTGCGCGTACGAAGCGGCGGAAGTCAGTAGGTCAGTAAGGCTGCTCCAAGAAATTGGATCCCTGTTTCAGGTGACTGTCACTGGCCGTCAAGTCTCGCGGAATCCGAACCCGCTTTGGCCAGTGACAGTCACCTCAGCAGGGGAATCTCTTCCTTGTAACGGCCTAAGTCAGTGACTGTCTTACTGACCCACTGCTCTTCTGTTGGTTCAAACTGCCGACGACTAGTCGGTGTTGCTTACCAGCGGCAGGAAGAGCTGCTGAATGCGCTGCTTGATGGCATGTTCGCCGTTGGCGCCATCATTGCTGCGGCGGGCGGTGTCTTCATTGATGTCCGCCCCGGCATCGGCGGCGGAAGCGCCTTCGCAGTTGGTGATGGTGTCATTGCCGCGGCCACCCTGACAGTAGTCGTCAGCGCCGGCGCCATCTAAATCATCGTTGCCATTCTGGCCAAAGAGGGCGTCCGCTTCGTCGCCGCCAAAGAGTTTGTCATCGCTGGCGCCGCCGAGCAGCACATTGGAACCGCTCTCGCCGTAGAGCGTATCATTCCCATCGTTGCCCTCCAAGTCGTCCCAGCCGTCGCCGCCGTAGAGCATATCGTTGTCCGGGCCGCCGATGAGCCAGTCGGGCTGGTCGTCGCCATAGAGCGTGTCGTCGCCACGCATGCCGAGGATGATGTCCACGCCGTCGCCGCCACAGATGACGTCGTCGCCATCATAGCCCCAGAGGTCATCCGGCCCACCAAGACCGAGGATCAGGTCGGGGCCGTCGGCGCCTTGCAGCCAGTCGTGACCATCCGTGCCGACAATCAGGTTGCCGGCAAAACTGGGCGCGGCGTAGACGCCAGGCGCCGTCTCGAAAACGTCATAGCCGCCACAGGTGGCAAAGGGCGCAGTGGTGGCCTCGATAACGATAAAGATCTCAATTACATCGGAGTTGGCCAGCCCATCATTGACTTTGAAGGTGAATGAATCAAAGCCGCTGAAGCCCGGATTCGGTGTATAGACTAGCGCCGGCGCGGTGCCGCTGAGGGTTCCATTGCTGGTCTGGCTTTCGACGCTATAGGTCAGTGCATCGCCGTCGGGATCAAACCCACGTAGCCGGAGGGCGATGGCGGTATCTTGCGTGGTGATGACAGGCATCTCTACCGCGCTTGGGGCGCGGTTGATGACGGTGATCTGCACCGTGTTGCTGTGGCCGGCACCATCCTTGTCCGTCACGGTGAAGGTTAAGGTGGCGACACCATCGACCGTAAAGCTGGTGGTGCGGTTGATGCTTTCGCCAAAGTTAGCACTACCGCTGTCGTCGGTCGCACCGTCGCCATCCAGGTCCCAAGACCAAGTGTAGGCGTTGTCGGCTGCGCTCGCGGGGTCGCTCCACGTGCCGGAGAGGTTGACAATCTCATTGCGAAAAACGCTTTGACTAGTGCCAGCATTGGCGGTGGGAGCCACGTTGTTGCTTGTGATAACCGCACTGGCGCTGCTGGTTAGGCCACCGTTATCGGTTACTTGCAAACCGACTGTCACACTGGCCGGGCCGTCGACCGCAGCGAAGGTTGGGTTGATGCCGGTGGCGTCATCATATTGGCCGTCACCGTCGAAGTCCCAAGCGTAGCTCAAGGTGGCCGGCTCCTGTTCACCATCGATCGAGCCAGAACCATCGAGCGTGACGCTGCTGCCTTCATCCACCGTGTAGGGGCCACCGGCCTCGGCTGTCGGCGGCAGGTTGCTCAGGAACGGCGATTCGTAAGCGCCCACATCAACTGCCGTCCCGACGATACGGGGGAAGCCATCGCCCCGTTGATCGGTGTTAAGTGGATTGCCATTTTCATCGACGGCCAGGGTGTTGTCGCCTGTGTTGATGGCGGGGTTACCATCAAGCAGGGCGTGGGTGAAGGTCGCGCCGCCATTGTCCTGTAATGGCCCCAGATTGATCCCGGCGGCACTGTCATTGGTCAAGCCGGTGCAGGTATCGTCGTCGGTAAAGTTTGTGCCGCTCGCGTTCAGGGTTCCATTGATGTCGCAGTTCCCGCCACTGGAGTTGACAACCAGGCTATTCCTAATATTAACCACCCCTGACCTATCAACAACCTGAACGCCACGGTCGTTGCCGGCGATGGTGCTGTTGATGATCGTGGCGGTTCCACCGAACATATGGATGCCGGCTTCATTGCTGCTAGCACTATTCCCGCTAATCGTACTGTTGATAACATTGATGGCGCCGAAGCCAAAGGAGACAATGCCCCCGCCGAGACCCACCTGATTATTACTAATCGTCGTATTTTTGATAGTCAGGCTGTCACCAACGATTATGACACCGGGAGCCGTGCTGCTGTCGTAGCCTGAAATGGTGCTATTGCGAATGACCATAGTACCGCTGGAGGCAATGGGCTCACCGCTGATCGTGCCGGCGCCAATAAATTGGCTGTTGTCAATGATGACGCTGTCATCGTTTTCGATGGCGGCGCCCCCACCGCCACCGTCATTCCCGGAAAACGTGCTGTCTTTGACTTCGAGGGTGCCGGAGAAGTTGTAGATACCGGCGCCGAAGCCAAAGGGGGTCGCATTGCCGCTGATGACGCTGTTATAGACGTTCAACGTGCCGCCATTGGTATTGTAAAGACCGGCGCCAAACTCCCCCTGATTGTTGCTGATCACGCTGTTGTTCTGGATGGTGACGGTGCCGCCATCGTTATAGAGGCCGCCGCCGAAGATGGTGGGATTGTTATTGTTAGTTAGAGTCACGGTCGTCAGGGTCAAGTCACCGCCATTGTTGCGGATGCCACCGCCGTGATTGCCGCTCGCCGGTTTACTGCCGGTAATCGTCAGGTTTCGCATCTCAACGGCTGTATTGGTGGCAATTGCAAAGGGGCGCACGCCGCTGTTGCCTTGCCCATCGACGGTAAAGCCAGCCCCGTTGATCAGCAGGTTAACCCCAGCCGTGGCGTTATCCATGGTCGTGGTAGAAGCCGTCAGATCGATGTCGGCGGTCAGGGTAATGCTGTAGCTGCACGCACTCGCCTGACTGTTGAAGTCGCCAATGGCTGTGTTCAACTCGGTTTCGTTGGCCACATTGGTCGTGCCGCCACACGCAGCAAATACAGGGCTTGTACTCGCTATTGAGATAAGGGCGAGACAAAATGACGTGATACAGAGTAGGCGCAATGGGATCTTGTAGATCATTTGTCGGGTTTGCATGAATTTTGGTTCCTTTCACACTTTTTATCGATGAGCCGAACGCTGTTCGCGTGACGTTCTCGGCTATCCGTTCGCGAATTGTTGCAATCTTCTTTTTCTGCTTTATGCTTGTTCCGTAATCACGGTGGGCAGGGGATAACCGGCATCGCTCTGCTGGGCATAGGCTTGCAGGCCGGCATCATTAAAGGCCAGCGCCAGATCGCCCAGCAGCAACCAGGAAAGACCGACTGCCGCGCCAAGCCAGTCGCCCAGCAGCAGCTTTTTACCGATGAACTCAAAGCGTAGCGGCGCCTTAATCAAAGCGCTGGTGATCAAAGGCCGCGTGTTGATGAAGCGACCCAAAGCGGGATACAAGCCAACCACCACATCGACCACCCTGCAATATCCGCGTAGACTCCAGTGGGCCACCCGTTGATGGATGGTGATGGTCACGGGCAGCGGCAGCATGTTCCATCGCTGCTCATCGACCCAATCGGTAAGGACGCCCAATCCGCCACGGGCTGTTTCTAAGGCAGCTAAGACGATAGAGAGCCCCGTCCACGTATAGCCTGCCGCCGTAAAGAGCGCACCGCCAACCGCCAGCGCCATGCCGCCATAGAATAACAGGTGGGGGCGCAGCTTGGGATCAAAGCGCCAGATGAACACAGAGCCAAGCAGCAACGCCAAGGCGGCCATTGTTTCCGCATTGAGGCCATAACCGGTGCTGCGGGTCAGCCACAATTGCTGGGCGACCAGCAGTAAATTGGCGACTTCGTAGCCGAAGAACTGGATCTTGTTGTGATGCTTGAGAAATAGCTGAATCATTGGGAATACTCCTTGTGGTTAGAATGGCTTGCTATATCTCCAGTAATATTTTTCCATCATCTATGATACTGTTCGATATACCTCTAGCATAGCGGGCGATCGCATTCAGGTCGTCGCGGGAAGGAGGCGTTCGCGCATCCAAAGCCGGAAAAGCCGCATCCGAATTGCACCGAACGCATTTGACTGACTCTCAGAAAACACAACAGGGCCTAGCATGAGATGCAAGGCCCTGTTAGCAATGGGGTGCGCACCCCACTTTCGGGGGGACTCTGGCAGGGAAATGGGGAGACTTGACTCGGTCCCCAAAAATGGGACGCACCCGTGGCAATGGGATAATGGCGTAATTTAGACAGATGGCGTTGGGCGTGGCGGCGACATCATCGTCGCCCCACTGATGTTCGCAACGCTACTCAATCTCTTGTGGAAAAGTGATCGTGAAACAGGCGCCCGCCCCTAGCTTCGACTCGACTTTAATCGTGCCATGCAACGCCTCGGTGACGATGTTATGTACAATGGCCAAGCCCAAACCCGTGCCGCCTTTGCTGCGGCCGGTCGTAAAAAAAGGGGTAAAGATCTGCGGTAGATCGGCCGGGGCGATGCCCGCGCCATAATCTTGCACCGTCAAGACAAAAGTGGGAAGCTTGCGTTGCTCCGCCAGCCGCAGCCCGATAGCGATCCGGCCGCCCTGCTGATCGGGATAGGCATAGCGTTCAATATTAAAGAGAAGATTGGTCAGCACTTGGGTCAGCAGGCCCGAGTAGCCTGTCCAAAGCTGCTGATCAGCGGGCAGATCATTGTGGATCACAACTTGCAACTGGGCCTGGCGCGCATTGAGTTTGAAAAGCTCCACAATGTCCGCGACGAGGGTCGGCAGATCCATCGTTTCCCGATCAACCGTGAGTTGGTTGACCGAAATCTTTTTGAAGTTCTCGACCAGTTTGTGGGCGCGTTCGATGTTGCGCCGCGCCAATATAGCTGCTTCCTGCATCTGGGCCAACACCGCTTGCGCGCCCGGGTTGTCTTGCACAGCCGCGGCCAGCTTCTGCTGCTGCACCCGCTTGGCAATCATATCCACCGCGGTATTGGTGATCCCTAGCGGCGTATTGAGTTCGTGGGCCACGCCGGCTACCAATTGAGCCAAGGCGCGATGGCGTTCCGCTTCCATCTCGGCCTGGAGGACGCGCTGGGCCAATTGCTCATCAAAATACTTCTCGGTGATGACACGCACCCGCTCCACCAATAGGGAGAGAATCGAGAACGCTGCCGACTGGGTGGCCGGCTGCACAAGCAGGTTCATAAAGGCGCGCTTCTCCAGCTTGAACAGTTGACAGGCGGTGAGACAGGCGATGGATGCGGAGCGGGGCCGGCTATCCAGCAAGGCCAGTTCCCCAAAACATTCGCCCTGCTTTTGGTGATTGATCTCTACTTCGTTGCCGGCCTCATCCCGCTTAAAGACGCGCACCTCGCCCGCGACGATGACGTACATCGCGTCCGAGGCCTCGCCCTCCCAGAAGACGACTGCATCCGCAGCAAGCGTAAGGAGTTCGCCCTGCTGCACCAGCGTCTGCAGCGCCGCGGCCGGCAGTTGGCGAAAGAGCGAAACTTCCCTAAGATAGGTTGCAATGGCCGTGATCTCGTTCATACTCTCGTTCCTTGTCTCATTCCTTGCCCACCGTGATCAGCTTTGGGTTCATCAAGTAGCTCTGCCCTGTGACGTTTGCTGCTCTATTTGCACACTTTAGCGCCTTTTTCCCTTTTGATCAACACGCTGACTTGTCCCGGAGGGACGACTGAGTTTAGGCTAAGAAGATTAGACTCTTACGCCTAAAGTCAATCGTCCCTCCGGGACAAAGCGCCATCAGTTTGAAGTGCTTCTAATCCATTATAATTTTGCTCACAGGCCACTGTCTACGGACACTGATACTCATGAAAACAGCCATCAGCCACCAGCCACCAACCACCAGCCATCAGCCATCAGCCATCAGCCACCAGCCACCAGCTACCAGCCATCAGCCACCAGCTATTAGTCGTCGTTCGTCACCAGGGGCAGAAAGAGTTGGTGCGCTGACTCTACCGCGCCCGCCGTTGTCTGGTCTGACAGCGACTCCGCCAATCTCGCTGTGGTGTCTACCGCTTGGGCTGTCACCGATTTCTCTGCACTGGCGAATCCCCTGCGCGTCGCTCCTGTTGCGTCAATAGGGCCGGCCACCAACGGGAGGAAGATCTGCTGAATGCGCTGCTCGATGACATGTTCGCCATTGGCGCCATCATTGGCGCGGCGGGCAGCATCTACATCAACCTCAATCGCATCATCCAGCACGATATCGGCAGAATCGCCTTCACAATCAGCGATCGTGTCGTTGCCTGGACCGCCCTGACAGAGATCGTTGCCGTTGCCGCCGTTCAGGTCGTCGTCACCGCGTTCACCGTAGAGGTCGTCGGGGCCATCGTCACCACGCAGCACATCGTTGCCATTACCACCCAGCAGTACGTCATAGTCGCCGCCGCCGTAGAGCGTATCATTCCCTTGATTGCCTTCCAGATCATCCCAGCCTAGCCCCCCGTAGAGCGTGTCGTTGCCAGGCCCACCAATGAGCCGGTCATCTTGGGGATTGCCATAGAGCGTGTCGTTGCCTTGCTGTCCATCAATGATATCCACGCCGTCACCGCCACAGATGATGTCATCGCCACCCTGTCCCCAGATGTCATCGGGACCGCCGAGACCAAGCATTAGGTCGGGGCCGTTGGTGCCAATGAGCCAGTCGTTGCTATTCGTGCCGACGATCAGCGTGCCGGGGAAGTCGGGTGCGGCATAGACGCTGGGCGCCGTCTCAAAGACAGCATAGCCGCCACAGGTGGCAAAAGGTGCTGTGGTTGCGGTGACCGTAATGGTCACCGTGGCCACGTTGGAGTCACTGCTGCCATCGCTGGCAACATAGGTGAAGCTGTCGTCACCAGTGAACCCAGGATTGGGCGTATAGGTGAAAGAACCGTCGCCGTTCAGCGTCAGTGCACCGTTGCTGGTTGTACTCTCCAGGATGGCGGTAAGCGTGTCACCATCAGCGTCGTGATCATTGGTCAACAAGCCAGGCGCCGCTATTGTGAGCATTGTATCAATGTTTGTCGCATAGGCATCATCGGCTGCGCTCGGCGCTACGTTGCCCAAAGTGACGGTGATCTCTACTGCCTGGCTGTCGGTCAGTACACCATCGGCGACGATGACCGTCGCGGTGTAGGGACCGGCTGCCACGTCAACACCAGGCGTCCAGGTGAAGAGGCCACTCGTGCTGTCAATGGTGGCGCCGTCCGGTGCGTCACCCAGGCTAAAGGTCAACGGATCGCCGTTGGCATCGCTCGCCGTGGCGGTGAAGGAGAGCGTTTCCCCTTGCGTCACGCTTTGGGCGGGAATGGCATCCAACACCGGGGCGACATTGCCTGCTGTCGCGACCAACGACTTAACGCCGGCGTCGAGGTGAACGCCGTCCTCATCGGTCAGATCAACCGTGATGGTCGCCGCGGTGGTGCCGGCACTGTAGACGTGGGAGAGCGTTCCGTTGATGGCACCCAGGCACGATTCACTGTTGCCGTCACCCCAGTTGAGTTGGCAGGCTGTGACCGTGTCCGTTCCGGGGTCAACCACCGGCCCCAGGGTCAGTGCGTAGGACGCACCGGCCACGAAGGAGTCTGTCCCGGTCAACGCAATGGTCGGCGCCACATTGCGCACCACGAGGTTAAAGGTGAGCGAGCCAAGTTGTTCACTGAGGGTGCGGATCGACAGGTCCACCGGCTGGCTTTCGTCGGGGCCGTCGCTGGTCTGGAAGGACCAGGTCCAGGTGCCGGCGTTGGCGTCGCCGACTAGGTCGCCGATAGAGGCATCGAAGGAGAGCCATGGTTCGGTCACATAGCCGGTCGCTTGGGCCAGTTCGCCCTCGTTGACGGTCACCGTAACGACGTTCGTGCCGATGACGCCCCCGGCCGTCGGCGTGCCGACCTGCGCCCAGTTGTTGGCGGGGTTGCTGTCGGGCAGCCCCGTCGATTCGCTGATGACTGCCGTGTTGGTGATCACATCCGGCGGGAAGTCGGCGAAGAGCGCACGGGTAAAGGTCGCCTCGCCGCTGTCGCCCGGCGCTAGATCACCCAGTTCCAGGGTGCAGTAGTAGGCGTTGGCCGGAGTATCGAAGAGACAGACAAAGCCATCGCTGTCATGCGACGCCACTTCGTCGGGCAGGTAGTCGATGATCCTGACGTCCGCCGCCACCTGGTTGCCGTGGTTGGCGTAGGTGAAGGTGTAGGTCACAGCCTGGCCCTTGGCATAGACCGCACCACCATCATCCTTGGTCAACACCAGATCGGGGGCCGCATCCACCGTAGTAGTGACAGTTGCCGCGTTATCCAGTGGATTCAGGTCTGGGTAGCGGGAGGCGATGGTCGCCGTGTTGGTGAGCACCTCCACATTGGCGCTGATGACCGCCGGTAGATCCACAACAAAGGTTGCGCTGCCGCTTTGCTGCGGTTCGACGGCGCCGATAGCGAGGGTGCAGGTTGCGCCCTCTGTACCGGCAGCCGAGTTACAACTCCAACCGGCGCTGCTGGCGGTGGCGTTAAAGAGCGTGTCCACGGGAACTGTTTCGGTGAGCACCGTGTCGTAGGCGGTCGTCAGCCCTGTGTTGGTGTAGCTGATCGTGTAGGTCAGGGCATCTGACGGCACGAGCGAGTCGGCGGATGCCGTCTTGCTGATGACCAAATCGGCGTAGAGATAGAAGCCATTCCATGCCTCGCCGATGTAGCTGGTGTTGCTCAGCGCATCGACGGCGCGCAGGTCGATCTTGTACTGATCGGCCGGCAGAGCGGGCACGGGGAAGGACCAACGGCTGAAGTTCTGGCCGGTGTCGCTCCCGATGATGTCATACCAGGCGCCCTCATCCTCGGCCAGGTCGCGTTCGGCGAAGGTGCGGAAGCGCAGTTGCAGGCTGGCGATGCTGCCGCTGAGGGGCTGCGCAATGCGGTGGATCTCTTCGGCGTCAAGCGCGCGTTCGTAGATCACCACTTCATCAAGCTGGCCGCCGAAGAAGCCACCACTGCCGTGAGAGCCGATATGTAGCGGTAAGTTCACCTGGCTGCCAAAGGTCTGCGTGATCGTGCCGATTGGCGCACCGTTGCGATAGCCGGTCCAGACGCCGTCCTTCATCACCAGGGCGACGTGGGCCCATTGGCCGCTGTTCAGGCTCATGGGCAGCGTCTGTTTGCTTGTGCCGTTGTCGAGCACCATGCTGTCGAGATTGTTGCTGATCTGCCAGCGGTAGCCGGTCGTGGCGCCGTCATCCATGCTCAGGATCGTGGCATCATCGCCGCGGCTGCCCGGAGTCCAGATCGGCTGTATCCAGGCCATCAAGGTGGCTTCGTCCAACTCCAACGCTTCTTCGTAGGGCACGGTCAGCGTGTCGTTGCTGCCGTCGAATTGCACCGCGTTGCCGTCGTGGCCGGCGACGCCGGCGGTGGGGCAGGCGTTAGACACCACATCACAAGTGGCGACGAGCATATTGCGCGAGCTATCGACAAAGCTGCTGCTGCCCGCCGCTTCTTCCAGGTGCAGATTGAGGCGCTGATTGCCCGTCGGATAGGGTACATCGGTGACGGTACCCATCAACGTGCCACCGCGCACCAACGGCACATCGGCCCCCATCGTCACATCGGCCACCGGACCTAGATCATCAACGGCCACCGTGCCAACGCTGTTGCTGTACCAGTTGCCCACGTTGTCGGCCACCGCGGCTTGCACTTCATAGTCGCCATAGCCGGCGGTGGTGAAGGGATACCACGCCGTGCCAGCAGGGGCGGGGATGCGCCCGTTGATGCTCTTGCCCTGCCAGTCGAAGAGTTCGTAGGTGGCCGTGGACGTGTCGATGCCGCTGGCGGGCGAACCGCTATCGGTCAAGGCGCCTTCAAGCCAGAGCTGGCGGTTGCTGTTAGTACCACCAACGACGGTGGTTTGGGTTGCACTGCTGTTCACGGCCGCGGCTGCGTTCACCTGCAGCAGATTCGTCGCGCCTGTAGTCAACGCAACGCTGGGGGTGCTGTCATCCACATAGAAGGTGCGGCTCAGGCTGCCGGTGCGCCCCACACCGTCGGTGGCCGTCACATTGATAGTGTATTGGCCAGCCACGGTCGGTTGGAAGAGAGCGAACCAGGTGGCGTTTTCATCGTCGTCACCGGGGTCGGCGCTGGTGGTGACGGCGCTGCCGTTGGGCGGCGTGATCTTGACCGTCACCCCGGCGATCTCCGAGGAAGCGTCATCAGCGCTGATCGTCAGCAGGCTATCCTGTAACGCCACGTAGCCGCCGTCGACAATATTGAGACCAAGGATTTCCGGGTCGTCGGCGTCGAGCAGGATTGTATGGTGATAGGTCAGGTCATACCAGGCGGACTGGTAGTCATAGACGGATTTGACCCCCGCGGCATCCAACGCTTTGCCTTGTAGGGTCACCTCATCAATGCTGCCGGCAAAGGCGCTGTAGTCGCCGCTGCTGTTGCCGATCTTGATCGATTGGGTGTTTAGACAAGGTTTGCCCGAAGTTGTGCGGCTGCCTTGCAGCGCGCCGTTGATGTAAAGCGCCAGTTGATAGCCGTTGTAGGTCAACACGACATGATTCCAGCTATTTTCGTTGAGTTCCGTGTTCGAGACGCCGCTGATGAGCTGGCTACAGTCGAAGCGATGCATGGCGTAGAAGACCTTCATCGAGTCGGGGTTGATAAAGAGCGCAAAGTGGCGTGAGCCGCCGTTGTTGGCCTCTTTGGTGATTAGCGGCTGAAGCTTGCTCTTACGCGTCGTCGGCTTGACCCAGAGCCCAACGGTAAATTGCTTTAGATCCAGGTCGCTGCTATCGGCAACATTGAGGCGGTCATCTACCCCATCAAAGACCGGCGCTTCGCGCATTTGCCCTTTGGTGCCGGCGGCGGGGCATTGCCCACTGTTCCCTGAGCCTGTCGAAGGGAAGCAGGTGGCGTTATTGGCAAATTGAGTGCTGTCGGCAAAGGTAGTGGTGTTCAGGTCTTCGTCCAGATGCAGATTCAACACCGGTGCCTCGCGCATGATCGACTGAATGGCGGATTCACTTAAGGCCAACTTCTCAATGACGACCTGGTCGATGAGACCGTCGAAGACTTCCAGCGACGTGGCGCTGCCGGCCTGGGTGGCGGCGCCGATGCGATAGATGTCGTTGGTGTTGGCACGCATGGGCACAGAGCCGGTGACGGTCTGGACTAAGGTGCCGTTGACATAGAAGGAGACATTGTTATCTGTATCCATCACCGCCGCCACATGCGACCAGACCCCGATGGGGAGGGTGATATCGGTTGCAATGTAGTCCGTAAGGCCATAGGTGACGAACCAGGGATTGCCATTGGCCAACCCGAAAGCAAAGCCATCGGCAGCCGCAAAGGAGGCATCGTGGGCGCGCTCGGCACCGAAGATGACCTGCCGTCCGGTGTTTGTATCTGGTTTGACCCACGCCGCCACGGTAAAGTTATTTCCACCAATGCCCAACTCGGTGTCGGTGGCGTTGATGGTCAGGAAATCGGCCACGCCATCGTTGCCGTCATCATCGGCCGGGAGCCCACTGGGCGCACCGTCGAAGCGCAGCGCCTGGTTCGAGCGGCCGGGGATACCGCTGTCCGGGCAGGAGGCGCCCACGCAGCCGACATTGAAGGCGTTGAGCGAATCATCATGAAATGCGCTCTGTCCCGGCGCTTCGTCAAAGTTTAGTTCGAGGGCGCGGATGCCGCTGTTGTAGAGGGTGGCGACGGCCTGATCGGAGAGCAGCGAGTTGTAGAGGCGGACCTCGTCGAGCTTGCCTTCAAAGCCGGTTTGGTAGAGATTGTAGGTTAACGTACCATTAAAGGTGTTGCCGAGTACTGGGACATAGGACAAGGTCTGCACACCTGGTGTGTCATTATGTGTATAGGTTTTCAGGTGCATCAAATATGGGTTGGTATTGTCAGGCTGTACATAGATGGCGGCAACATCCTTGTCATCGGGGTTATTGGATTGCGACCAATTATTGCACCCATCGGCAAAGGTTGGCGCAGCCTCGTCATATTCACAGAGCGCAAAGGAGAGGTCATAACCGGTGCGGGGGTATGCCCATTCGCCAATCGTCGTCACACCATCATCGCCAATATTGGGAGCCGATTTCCAAATCGTTTTGGGCGTCTCAACACCGTTGTCATAGATATTGTTATCGGACCAGAGAAAGAATTCTTCAATGTCGGAAGTCCCAATACTATGAAAAGCAATGTCAAGCTTGTCGAAGTAGATCGCCGGAGAGGCATTTCCCATGAAGGCTCCGTTGAGAAAGCCGTCAGCGTTGGCAGGAATTTCACCGGCGCAATTGGTCCCGCTAAAGGCATCGGCCAATTCTCCATTGATGTAGACACGAAATAGGGCGCCATCAAAGGTGACCGCGAGATGCTGCCACGTATTATACGTTAGCACATCCTCAGTGGAGGTTGCATCACAGTAACCGCCATCATTGTCGCGATGGCCAAAGAGGATGCGTACTTTGCGCCCTTTGGCAAAAAGGGATGGGTAGGCGTGCGCTAAACCCTGGTCTGTCGTACCCCAAATGAGCTGACCGTTGGTCGTAAAGTTCTTGTTATCAGGTGTATAGTTAGCGGATGGGTTGATCCACATGGCCGCGCTGAAGTTAGCATCGTTGGCGCCCAAATCCGGCATTGAATACATGGTATACCCTTGTTTCGTGGCCAACGCAATCCCATCACCGATCACACCAGGTGTGCTGGTCGGGCAGCGGGCAAGGGCGCCGCCGGTATCGCTACAAGTCAGATGGACGGCAGATTCAGGTAGATCATCATTAGAGACAAAGAGAGAGCCGCCTTGGTCCGGCAGGTCGGCCAGATAGAAGACGGGGCGCTGGATGAGTCCGGCAATGTAGCTAGCGGAGAGCGTCTCCTTGAAGATCTCCACCTCATCCACGAATCCATCAAAGCCGGCGCTGCCGATGGTGATGTCACTGTTATCAAGACAGAGCGATGCGGCCGCAGCGCTAGCTTTTTCCACCCCGTTGAGGTACATCCTGACGGTGCTGCCGTCATAGGTCAAGGTGATATTCATCCACGTATTGATATAAAATACCTGACCCAGATTGAGGTTGACGGCCGTTGTGCAATCAGCCAGATAAACCGTGCCGATGATCGCCAGTCCTTCATCTTTGATTGCAAAGGTCTTGCCTTTGGCAATGATGGGCACGGTTCCATTCGGAGTTTGATCAAAGTTGACTGCGGCGTTGACGCTAAAGGCGTCAATGTCAAAGTCGGGGCTGTTGTTGTCGGGCACGGTCACCGTATCGCCGGGGTCAAAGTTGAGAATGGCGCCGTTGGCGGTGGGGCAAGTGTTGCCGGAGCAACTGCCGTTGTGGGGCCCATTGGCGGCCAGCGAAATATCGGCAAAGCTGGTGGCCCCGGCGGCCTCATTCAGCTCCAGCCAGAGCACATGTTCCGGCCCCGGTGTTTCGATCACCGCACCGGCGCGCACCGTCAGGCTAGTGGCGGTGGTGGCGGCCACGCTCGGCGCTGTGACCGCGCCGTTGAGGGTGACCGACGCATTGGGCGTCAGCGTCCCGATCACCTTGGTGGACTGCACCACATCGACCGGCAGTTCGGCCTGTAACAGACCATTGGCGTAGCGGTTGTTCAGTTCATTGGTGACCGTGGCCGCATAGTTAACGCTGCTGCCCGGCGCCACCACATCGTCGTTGACGGTGACATCCAATCCAAGCACATTCAACGTCGAGGCCAGATTGGGATTGTAGCCGTAGGTGCTCTCCAGATTGTCTAGAATCGTGTCGTCATCGCTGTCGGTGTCGAGCGGATTAGCGGAGACGAGGGTCTCCAGATTATTGCCGTTGCCGTCTTCCCCATAGACGATAGTCCAGCCACCGCTCCAGGTTGAGTTGTCCGCCGCAAAGGGATGGTTGGCGTTGGTGTGGAAGAACTCGGCGCTGTCCCACAATCCGTCGCCGTCACTGTCGGCGGAATGGCTGTTGGTGCCGTAGAAGGCTTCCCAATAGTCAGAGAGACCGTCATTATCCGCATCGCGTTTGAGTGGATCGTAGCCGTGGTCACGTTCCCAGCCGTCGGTGAGGCCATCACCGTCCGTATCCCATTGACCGTCGTCGGGGTCATTGCCCCCCTGCGCCTGGCTGATGAGGCCGTCGCCATCGGCATCGCGCAGGGTGGGAAATTGGTCATCCCAGGCCAGGCGATAGCCCAAGCCATTGCCGCTGAGCGCAATAAAACCATCGAAGTCAGCGGGCAACACGTCAAATTGGAGATTATCACCCAGGTAGGTCGAGAGGGTGGTCTTTACCGTGTATTTGGAACCATCATCACCGGTGTAGCAACTCCAATCCTCGTTGGCGCCGACAAAGCCCCAACATTCGATGGTGTTTAAGTTCATCCCTTCGTTGAGGTAGACATCCAGCGGCTGATTGATGCCGGCGCTGGTCAGCGGCACGGTGATTGAAGGGCTAAAGTGGAGCTGATCATTGTCCCAGCTCTGGGTGTTATAGCCCAATGCGTCATGGATGTCGGTGGCGGCGGTCGTCAGCGAATAGTCAAAGGTGGACTTTTTCCCAATGGCGCGCAGGGTATCGCGATCGAGCTTGCCATTTTTGAGATAGGTGGTCTTGATCAGGGCCATCTCGGGATCATCCAGTTTGAAGGTGTTGGTGATCAGCGTTTTGATGGTGACTTCGTTGCCCACCACGTAGCCGTCATTGGCCGTCAGTTGGGTGATCTGCGGCGTCTGGATGCCAATAGCCAGGCGGTCGTCATTTTCCACATCGTAGGGAACATACTGTTCGAAGATGAGATAGACAATGGCCTTAGCCACCGCGCCCGAGATGCCGTCACAGACAAAGACATCCTCGTAGGATCCCTCTTGGAAGGTGCTATCGTCGATGGCGCGGCTGACCTCGCAGATGAGCATCATCAGCACGTTGATCAACGCCACAACGCCGACAATGATCCAGCCGACGCCCGGGATCAATGCAATGACAAAGAGGATGGTGGCGACGATCGTCTGGCCAATGGCATCAGCGGTGGCCGCGGCGCGTTCCAACTGGTTCGCATAATTGCCGAGCAGATAGGAACCCCAAATAATGCCAAGCGTAAAAACGTAGGTGGCCACGGCCCACGCCGCACTGGTCGTCTTGACTTTATTGGCAGCGCTGGTGAAGTCGGCGGCAATCGTCGCATCATCGGCATTCTGGGCCAGCAAGAGTGCGCTCTTGTAGGTGCGATAGGCATCAAAGCCCCACTTGACTGTGTAGGCGCCAGAGGCGATATAGTAGGTCTGGCTAATGCCGCGGTACCAGTCGGCCTGTTGTGAGGTGCTGGAAACCAACGGGATCGCGGAGAGGCCGACCGCAGTCGTAAAGTCACTCGTCGCGACATCCACCGTTTTGTAGTAGCTGCCCAATGCCTGCAATGAGAGCGCCAATGCCGACGTCTCCTCGCCGTTGGCCACCGCGCCCACCGCTTGCAACGCCGCGATCTGGGAAGCGGCAAAGGTCGCCGAGAGCGAACTGGCCACCGGCATGGCATTTTCGGCGGCGACCAACGCCTCGACCACACTCAAATCGGCGTAATAGGCCTGAAGCGCAGCAAGCATGGTCTTGGCAATGGTGGTGGCACTCTCGTTGCCGCCCAGGGCATGGTCACCCAGCGTGCCATCGCCTTGGATGACGCCATCCGACACGACCGTGGTGGCCAGACCGGTGAGGAGCGTGAGATAGAAGCTTTCGGCCAGCGTGACGGCGCCCGTGCGTGCGTCTGTTTCGTTGGTAATGGGGAGAACGGTCCCGTCGGCGGTGGTGGCCAATTTGGTCAGCTCGGCGCTGGTGAAGGCGGCGGCGAGCCCACTGCGCAACGTGTTACGATAGTCAGCGTATGGTTCCCGTTCCCAAGCTTTGGCGCCTAGGTAGCGATAGGGAGCCATGCGCAGTGTGGCGACGGTGTCCAGGCTGGCCGCGGTCAGATCGAGGGTCAGGCGGCCGCTCGCCGGCTGCGAACGGGGGTAGGCTTCGCTCAGCGACAGGGTGCGGGCGCTCTCTTCACCGACGAAGAGCAAATTCGCCACATCGTTGACCGCGGCGTCGCCGTGAACCGCGCGCAGCACATCTGCGCCGGTGGTAAAGCCGTTGGTTTCGTCATCGGTGGCCACGGCCAGGAGTTCAAGTTGAGTGTCCAGCGGTTGGCGATAAAACTGGAGGCCGCTGACACCCCAGGTGGTCGCATAGGCGGCAATGTCGCCGACACTGAAGCGATTCGTGCCATCCTTGGTTTCGGCGCGCAGCAGCGTGCTTTGCAGCGTATTGGCCAGGTGCCAGAGTTCATCTTCGTAATGGCTGCTGCCCACCGCAGAGGGCTGGGCGGCAATCACCATGTCGGCGCCGTGGTCTTCGCGCACGCTGAGGGCCGTCAAGGTGAATTTGTCGTAGTAGGTTTGGATCACTGAACTGCGCGTGCTCCAGTTGGCGGTTTTATCACATCCGGATGTACACGAATCGATGAGCGCTTCCACCATCCAGACTAGCCGCGCAGATTGGGCGGCGCCGATGCTGGCAACGCCGGTCGTGGGGCGATAGAGCATGCGGGTGCTCCAGGCCACCGGCGTGTCGCTGACATCGTCGGTGATTACATGGAGGGGCGCCCAGAGCAGCAGGGTATTGGCGGTCTCACCCTTGCGCGCCGTAATCCCCACCTTAGCCAGTTCGTCGGTGTCGAGCCAGGAGATGTCTGTAAAACCGGTGATGTCGTTGACCGTTTTGCCCGCCACAATCGGCAGGCCGGCGCTGGGGTTATTGGCATCATAGGTGAAGGTAAACTCCATAAGCGGTGTCAAAATCATGTCGCCGTTGTCGCCCTTGACCACCGCTTCGTAGCCTGGCGTATCGGCAAAGGTCGTGTTTTTCTTACGCCGTAGCTGGCCGTTGGTGTCGTTGCTCGGCCAGTCGAGCACGTTGCGCGTGTAATGCAGGTGCTTCATATCCGTGGGCTGAATTTCGATATCGACAAAGACCGGCTTGTCCTGACCGGTGAGCTTGACGGTATATTCGAGCTGACTTTTGATGCCGTCGTAGAGGCCCGAGGCGTTGAAGGGGTCGCCGTCGACCCGGTCGGGCACACCGTCGCCGTCGTTGTCAAAGTCAAAGACATCGGGCGTGCTGTCATCGTCGGAGTTATAGCAGGCGCCGGGGGTAAAATTCGCCTTAAGTTCACCCGTATCCAACGCCACGTCCATCAGTTCCGGGCATTCCTGGCCGTCGAGCAGATTATCGCCGTTGGAATCGGGATTGAGCGGGTCAAGATACCAATGCTGCCCGCCATAGGCAAAGCCTTCCACCTCTAGCTTATCGCTGATGGCGTCGCCGTCGGTGTCGACCTTGGTGGGGTCGGTGCCGAGTTGATAGACTTCCACCCCATTGGTCAGGCCGTCGCCATCGCAGTCGGCAGTCGTGTCAAGCAGGTCGCAGTCGAGTTGCAGGGCCATCTGCGCTAATTTTGCGTTGGCTACGCTGGCGCTCGTCAACAGCCCATTGCTGGCTGCGGGCGCAGCCTGTAGCTCGGTTGGGTAAGTCAGCTCTTGGTCTGTGTCGGCTGCCGTTTGCTGGTCAGTCGGGCCTGACTGGAGGGAGGTGGCGTGGGGATCATAGGTATTGGCCAAGGCTGACTCCGCCGCGTTGCGTTGGCTCTGGGCCGCCGTATCCTTGGCTTTTTGCGCCTGTTCGTAAAGTGAAAAGGCGTGTACCTGCTCCACCTGCAACACGGGGAGGATAACCATCGAACTGACCATCGTCACAGCAATCGTCCGATAGACCCAGCGTGAACGGCGATAGAGGATCAGCAGCCCGGTCAGCGCGCAGAGCAGAGCGAACACAGTGAGCCAGTAGAGATCAGGCAACGCTTGCTTGGCTACACCAGCCATCCAAGCAGACGCAGCCACCAGTGGCCCTTGTGGATGCCGCATAAGGGACCCCAGTGTGACCGGCGCGACCGCGGCCCAGGCGCGGAAGTCGGTGGTGATCTCCGCTTCGACGCGGTCACGCGCACCTTGCGCCGGGGGAAACGCCAGGTGAATGATCTGGCGCACCGGCAGGCCAGCGGCGTTGACCCAGATTTCGCCGTGGGCCGCCATCTCCACATATTGGCGCACAAGGCCGAGATTGATCCCGTTGGGTAATTTCCCTTCCGTGCGCAATTTCTCCTCAAGTTGATTGCGCATAAAGTTGGCATAGGTGACGCCGTTGAGGTCAAAGGCGTAGCGGGTCAAGCTGTTGGTGTACGTGGCGGGCAAAATGCCGCTGCTGAACAGATCGTCACCGCCGTCGGTGGGCGCCAACACGCGTACATGCTCGGCGGCCACCAGATAGCCCAGCGGATCCTCGCTGCCGAAAAAGTCCGGCTTTTCGTCCAGCGGTGTCCAGTCGCCGTCATCGCTCATGCGGCCGTAGGCTCGGCCCTGTTCGACCTTGAGCGCAAGCGGGGCGGATTGGCCTTCCTGGATGCGCATGGTCAATGTTTCCTGCGCGCGATCCACCGCCCCCTCGACCGTAATGGTCTCGGTGCGGGCGCGGCGACCGGCATTCTCCATGCGCAGGGTGGGCTGGGTCGTCTGCTCGACCACGGTGTGGTACTCATAGTGGGCAATGGCGGCGGCACCCTGCCAGGCGCGGCGGAGGTCCATGCCTGGGGTCGATGGCAGACGTGCCGCCAGTGCGGGCGGGATGGCGTGGTTGGCCAAGCGCACCAAGCCCGCGCTGACCAGTAGCACTGTGAGTGTGAGTAGTAGCAGGAAATATCGTTTATACAATCGTTTATCCATTGGTTATGCCCCCATAAACGCAGGGTTAGGATTGCGCCTCTTCCCTGTTTGCCGATTTCGTTTAATGATCTATCTGCAAGTATAGGGAACGATCGCATCCAAAACGTCGCGAATAGGGGGCGATAACGCATCCAGATCGTGTTTTGGGGTAGGGATTGGGGGAAGAGAGGACCGTGGCTGAGGTTTGTTGTAAGGCTATGACCAAAATTCACGCCCCTGGCACGGGCCATAAACTCGTGGTTTGACTGGCGTGTAACGGGGATGTCTAAGGTGTTCAACTATTCGGAACGGTGTGATGATTGCCGTTACATTTGAGTGTCAGAAAATTGAAAAGACGCTTGGTAAATCAGCGGAGGCATATTATCATTGATTAAGTGCAGAAAGCAGCAGCAGGGCCATCTAACTGAGGGATGAGCATAAAGCGAACGAAGGGCGACCGGCGTTGGTCGCACGGCGCTGAAGCGACCGTGCTCCGTAACGGCGCCCCATGCATAGGGCTTCCCGCGCGCCATCGGTATCCAAGCCGGCTTTAGCTGGTGCTGGTTGCTAGCCCCGTGGCTTCAGTCCGGGGCTAGCAACCATGATGCACACCCCTCATCTAACCGAAACACAAAAAAACAGCACGCCACTGATGGTGACTGTTGGCGCTATTCCCTAGCATTGATGCTTGTGAATGTGTCACATAGCCCTCATCACGGGAAAACAGTGTAGGGAGGCTGTGGAAGGTAGATATTGGTAATAGCTAGATAAGTCTATGTGCGGCTTGCGCACAAGATGGTGCCGGTGACTTGGAACCTGGGAATGGCGTTGACGGCTAAGGCTGATCCAAGAGATTGAATCCCTTTTTTAGGTGACTATCACTGGCCTAGGCAACCTAAGATTACGCCAGACTTGGTGGCCGGTGACAGTCACCTCAGCGGGGTAATCTATTCCTGGGAACGGCCTTAGTCCTGCTAACGTCTAAATTGGCCGTGGACGACGTCCTTCTGGATGACAATAATTTATCTCCCACATCAAATCGGACGCGATAGTACCATGTTTGGGCTCGCGCCGACGTAAGGATGGGGAGGAACATTTACTAGTGCAGCAGAAATAGCTTGGTAGTTCCCATATTTGACATTGTATGGCAGACTGTTCACGATGAGTTACCCGCAGTTGCGGTTGTGGTTGAGTGACTGCTCTCTTCAGATTCGCAATAACCCCAGCCTGACATCCACTGGTGCCGACCAGCTAAGCTGGGCGCATTTTGATGTTGTTGGCCGGCTGGGTGTCTGGTTGGGGCTGGCTGTTGTTGTATCCGCAGCCGCTGACGGCACGGCTTGGCGTTCGCTGGCCGGAGCTAGCATCTTGGAGATATTTAGAGTTTATGAATAATTATCGAACTTCAGATGTATTCATCCCTTGTAGGCAGTGATTCAGCCACAACGGTCATAACTTCCTCTTCAACAGAGCGATGGATACAGCGCACGCTTGACAACATCGCCGCTACGCCTTCACTCCTGTCAAGCTAATGCCCTGGACAAAGTATTTCTGCCCCAGGAAGAAGACCACCAACATGGGAATGACGCTAATGACCGCGCCGGCCATGACCAATTCCCAGCGAGTGCTCCATTCGGCGCTGCGTTGGAGGGTGGCCAGGCCCAAGGCCAGGGTGAATTTCTCCATGCTGTTGAGGTAGATCAGTGGGGTGAAAAAGTCACTCCACGCCCAGATGAAATTGAAGATCGCAATGGTGGCGATGACTGGTTTGGAGAGGGGCATGACGATGCTCCAATAGATGCGCAAGGTGCTGCAACCGTCAATACGCGCGGCGTCATCCAATTCGACGGGCAGGGTGAGGAAAAATTGGCGAAAGAGAAAAATCTCAAAGGCGCCGCCCCCCAACCACCCCGGCGCGATGAGTGGCCAATAGGTGTCGATCATCCGCAACTTGCTAAAGATAATGTAACGGGGAATCAACGTCACCTGACCAGGCAAGAGCATGGTGCTGATGACCAAGAGAAAGAGAAAATTTTTCCCTGGTGCGCGCAGCCGCGCAAAGGCATAGGCCACCAATGAGCCAGTAAGAATGGCGGAGACGACATTAGAGAGGACGATGAGCAGCGTGTTGCTGATGAACTGTAAGAAGGGCAACCGGGCAAAGAGTTCTGGATAGTTGCTCCAGAAGACCGGGTTGGGGAGCCACTGCACCTGCAATGTAAAGATATGCGCGGTGTCTTTGAGCGAAGAGGAGAGTGTCCAGAGCATAGGAATGGACGCGACAATGGCGCCGGCGGTTAAGATCAGATAGAGCAGGCCATGTGCCAGCGTGCGTGTGGCGGACATGCCTAAGGTGCGTTGATTGCGTAGCGAGATCTGAGTCATGCGGCTTCCCCTCCTTCGTAGTAAACCCAACGTTTGGAGAGCCAGAATTGTAGCAAGGTGAAAAAGAGTAGGATGACAAAGAGAATCCAGGCCAATGTAGCCCCTCGCCCCATATGTAGCGCCTTAAAGGCTTCCTGGTAGATATAGAGCACCAGAAAATAGGTGCCATAATCGGGGCCGCCATTGGTCATCAAAAAGGCCGAGGTAAAGACCTGAAACGATCCAATCATCCCCAACACTAGATTGAAAAAGATCGTGGGTGAGATTTGGGGCAGGGTCACCGCCCAAAAGCGCCGCCACCAGTTGGCGCCATCGATCTCCGCCGCTTCATAGAGATGAACCGGCACCCCCTGCAGACCGGCCAAAAAGATAATCATCGTGTTGCCGCCCAAGCCCCACAACCCCATAAGTACGAAAGCAGGAATCACCAAGTTGGGATCGGTGAGCCAGCGCAATTCAGGTAAGCCTACATTGTGCAAAAACGCGTTGGCCAGCCCAAACTTGGAGTTGAAGATCCAGACCCAGAGCAATGCGCTGGCAAAGGCCGGGGTTAGGGAAGGTAGGTAGAAGAGTGTCCGGTATGCGGAGACACCGCGGATTTTGGTGTTGAGCAAGACAGCTAAGATCAGCGAACCGATCACGTTGACCGGCACACTGAGCAACGTGAAATAGGCGGTCACCCCCAGGCTCTTCCAAAAGACGCTCAGGGGATAGGGGGTGCTGAAGAAAAAGGTAAAGTTCTCGGCGCCAACCCATTGCGGCGGGCTAAAGAGATCAAACGATGTAAAGCTGAGATAGAGGGAATAGATCATGGGCCCGGCCGTCAGCCCCAGAAAGCCCACCAGCCACGGAAGCACCAGTAGATAAAATTCCAGCGCTTCCCGCCACCTGCGCTTGCGTAGCCACCGCTGGGGCTTCACGCGCAAATGCTCTTCATGCCGGGTCGCATTTGGCCTTTTTACTTGTCCTTTGCTGGCAGTTGTATCCATCTTGCGCTTCCTTCTCTAAGGTCGGTGCAGGCTACAGCCCAGGTCATCGTTTCGCCCACAACACGCCTTGCACCCAAAGAGTTTCCGAATTTCGGGCTGAAAGCTGGAGTCCACTTCAGGGGGCTGGACGAAACAATGACCATTGCTCAAAGCACAATCAACTTGCACCAGCCATCGGCCTGTTATGACTTCTTTACCTCATCCGCCAACGCGGTGTTGATCGCGTCACACACCTCCGTCATCGCGTCATCCAGCGTCTTGCTGCCATCGGTGGCTGTGCCCAAAGCTTGATAGAAGGGGCCTTCTACGACATAGGTGTAGGGCGATTGGAAGGGCACCCTGGAGTAGTCCACGGCGTCGATAAAGACCTGCTGGTGGCTTGGTGGCTGGTCGGGTAGAATGAAGTACTGATGGCCGGCCTTCAGTGCCGGCACCGGCCCTTTAAACTCGGTGCAATAGAGCTGGGCTGACTCTTCATCTAGCAATGTCTCGATAAATGCCCAGGTCTGCTCCGGCGCTTTGCTCTCTTTGTAGATCGAGAGTGAATCGGTGGTCAACACGCCCTGACGCCCTTTGGGGCCAATGGGCATGGGGGCCACATCCCATTCAAAGTCGGTAATTTTGCGATAGGTGGTCATGCGCCAGGGGCTGCCGGTCTTCATGCCGACGACGCCCAACATAAAGGGATCACCGCCGCCGGCCAAGGCGTTGGCGACTTCAGGCGGCGGCGCCACTTTTTCCTTGTGGATGAGATCGATATACCATTGTAGACCGGCATAGTTGGGCGAGTGGCAAAGGAGAAATTCGGTGCCATCTTCGTTAAAATATTCACCACCAAAGGCCCAGACGAGGGCGCCCCAGGGATTGGCCCAGGTCGTCTCACATTGGAAGCCCCAGATATCAGGATCCCCGTCGCCAGTAGTATCTTTGGTGATGGCCTTGGTGGCATTCAACAGATCATCATAGGTCCAGGCATCGGTGGGTTCATCAATGCCCGCTTCGGTCAGCAGATTCTTGTTATAGAAGAGGACATAACAGCCTGACCAGAGGGCGACGCCATATTGGTAGCCCCGATAGGCATAGTACTGGAAGAGGTCATCGTAGTTATCCTTGTTAAAGCCGCTCTGTTCCATAAAGGGGTTCAAATCCAGGAGCACGCCCTTGGAGGAGAAGTTGAAGACAAAATGCTCATCGCCCCAGAGAATATCCGGCGCTGTGCCAGAGGCTGCCTGCACGAGATATTTCTGCGCATCCCAGTCAAAGGTGGGATCAACTTTGATGGTTACATTGGGATTTTGCTCGCGATATTTGTCTGCTACTTTTGCAAAAACCCCCTGTCCATCGTCGCCCATGGCGTGCGGAAAGCGAATCTCCACCGCTTCTGCTGAGGCCGGTGCACCTTGATCGCCAGCTGCAGTTTGTGCGGATGGCGCCACGGCAGGGGTGCAGGCAATCACAACTCCACCAGCAACTGTAACCGCAGATACTGCTAAAAACTGACGACGCGTAATTTTTCCCTGCACATTCATTGCTTCATCTCCTCTGTTAATTGAATACAAGCAATATTTATATTGGGGAATTAGATCGTTCCATAGGGACGCTTAAATTTAACGGGTGGTCAAGATTTTCTTGTTCCTAAACTCAGCCGTCCCTATGGGACGAAAAATACGTTTGATCCATTATAATTTGGCTTCATAGTTACTACTGTTCTGTAAAATTAATTATGTTGGATGTCGTAGAGGCATCCGCTTGCCGGTGCCCTGGCGCCTAGAAGGACACCTGCTTCTAGGCGCCTACCACCTATCATTACTTGCTTTACAGAACACTACCATATACTAGCGTTTCTGCACGAGCATTGTCACGCACGCTAGCCTACGTTTGAAAGTCCACGAGTTTAAAACATAAAACCTCGCGGCTGTCCTCTGTCTTCACCAGCGGCGGTTTGACCTTGCGGCAAATATCGCGCACGTAGGGACAGCGGCCGGCAAACTTACAGCCGACATAGCCATACTCTTTGGTCTCCATGTCGGGCAAGCGCACGAGTTCTTCCCAGCGTTCACCGATCTTGGGGATTGAGTCAAGCAGCAGTTCGGTGTAGGGGTGGGCGGGTTGGGTTAGTACTTTGGTGGCCGGCCCATATTCAACCACGTTGCCGCGATACATGATCGCGATCAGGTCGCTGACATAGTAAGCGGTGGAGAGATCATGGGTAATATAGAGGATGTTAATGTCGAAGTCGTCGCGCAGCTTCTTAAAGAGATTTACCACATTCATGCGCAATGAGGCATCGATCATGCTGACCGGCTCGTCGGCGACCAGCAGTTCCGGGTGAGGGATAATGGCACGCGCCACAGAGACACGCTGCAACTCGCCGCCGGAAAATTGATTGGGATAGCGGCCGATCACCCGTTCGGCCGAGAGCCCTACATTGACTAACGCCTGGTCCACCGCTTCATGCGCTGCTTTTTTGCCCTTGGCCCCCCACACATTGCGCGCCGTCTCAAAGAGATAAGTGTCTACGGTCTTGCGGCTGCTGAAACTTTCAAAGGGGTTCTGAAAAATCGGCTGGACGCGACGACGGAATTCGGTCAGTTGCGCGCGGCGCAAAGACCCACCAGTGCTCAAACCATCCACGACAATTTCGCCACTGCTTGGTTGGATCAGCCGCAAGATCATGCGCGCCAGCGTCGTCTTCCCTGACCCGGATTCACCCACGATGCTGAGAATTTTGGGTTTGCCTTTGGCGATGGTGATGTTGACATTGTCGACCGCTGCCAGCTTGCGCGACCCGATCAACCCACCGGTGCGATAAATTTTTGTAACATTCTTGATTTCCAGAAATTGATCACTCATGGTCAACCCATAATTCTTTATCAGTGTCTAAACTATGATGTAAATGATTAGGTGATGAGCTATGATTTCGTATTGCGGATCGGGAGAAGTCAATGGCAACGGACATCCGCCGGCGGAATCATAGCCCCTCATGTAATCATAAAAATCATAGTTTAGACAAGGTTTTTCTGTTACCTACGGCGACACCCAGAATAGTAACTTTGATTGGCGCTTGTAATCACCTTGGCACCCCATCACGTTTCAAGCAGGCCACCCAATGTCCTGGCTCCACCTCGATCAACGGCGGCTGCACCTGGCGACAGCGGTCGTCAGCCAGATAGCAGCGGGCGGCAAAGCGACAGCCTTGGGGCGGGTTTAGCAGACTAGGCGGATGGCCACTGATGCCGGTGCGCTCGGTATTATCACCCAGACGCGGCAGCGAACGGATCAGCATCTCGGTGTAGGGATGTTGCGGCGCCGCGAAAAGCACGTCAGTCTTGGCAACCTCCACTACTTTGCCGGCATACATAATGATCATGCGATCGGTAATCTGGTAGTGAACGCCCATATCGTGGGAGACCATAATAAAGGTGTTGCCCAGTTTTTGCTGAAGATTGCGCAACATGGTCAAAATTCCCCGCTGCACCACCACATCGAGTGCCGTGGTCGGCTCGTCGGCGAGGACAAACTTGGGCTGAATAAAGGTGGCCAGAGCCACGATTACCCGCTGGCGCATACCGCCGCTCAACTGATGCGGGTAGGCGTTGAGGACGTCGGCTGGCAGTTCCAGTTCCTGCAGGTAATCAGCAATTGCATCGAGCAAGACCTTCTTGCCATAGTTGCGCACCTCTTGCAGCGAGTACGAATCGAGGAACTGATCCCGAATGCGCACCACTGGATTCATGACGCTCATAGAAGCCTGAGGAATATAAGCGAGATGCTTCCACCAGTAGTGATGAAAGTCGGCGTTGGGGATTACCTCACGCTGGCCGTTCTCTTCGATTTCTAATTCAATGGAACCGTTGGCCAGATACATAGGCCGGTCGATATTGCCGTAGATGCCCTTCATCAGCGTCGTTTTGCCACAACCCGATTCACCGGCCACGCCGACGATCTCCCCGTCGTAGATCTCAAAGGAGACATCTTCCACGGCTTTAACCGTGCCTTGTACTGTGTCATAGAAGAGACTGACATTTTTAATGCGAATCATTGACGCCCTCGTCGCGTTGCAAAGTAATCAGACCAGCCGGTGGAGACTAAAAAGAGCCCAATAAAGAGCAACATGATCGAGAAGATGGGCGATAGAATCCAGAGCCACTTTTCCAGCAGCAGCGCCTGGTGTTGCATGGCCCAGTAGATCATGGTGCCCAACGTGGCATCTTTCAGGCTGGAAAGGCCAATGATTGCCAAGCCCGATTCAGCCGAGATGGCGACCAGCACGGTGTTGATAAAGTTGGCCAATGCCCAGCCCAACATAAAGGGCATGATCTCTACTATCACAATCTTGAGGGCGCTCTCCCCAGACGCCTGGGCAACGTTGATAAATTCGCGCTCGCGCAGGCTCAGGGCCATAGCGCGCGCTTGCCGGCCCGGCCACGGCCAGTTAAAGACGACCAGCACGCCAGCAATGATCAAGAGCGAACTTTGGCCACCGAGTAGGGCCGAAAAAAGGATGAGAATCGGCAGTGAGGGCACCGCGATCACAATGTCCATGAGCAAGGTCAATGTGCGATCCACCAAGCCGCCAATAAAGCCGGAGAGCAGCCCCACCAGCACCCCAATCAGCGTGGCTAGGCCGGCCACCCCCACACCGATCCAGAGCGAATTGCGAATCGACCAGGCGAGCAGCCAGAAAATGTCCTGCCCCAGGTTATTGGTCCCCATATAATGTTCCTGGCTGGGCGGCAGGTTGCGTAGATAGGTGTTCCAGGCCGTCGGGTTTTCAGGGGCAAAGGGTGGAACGGCCAACCCCAAAATCAGGAAAATGCCCACAATGATGATACCAATCACCAGCCGTGGTTTGATCAGACGCAAAGGTCACCTCGAAATAGTTGGTCATTGGTCACTCGTTATTGGTTATTTGTCATTTGTCATTGGTCTTGAACGCGACGACAGGTCACGCAGTGACAAAGGACAAAGGACCAATGACAAATGACTATTTATAACGAATGCGCGGATCGATAAAGGGATAAACCAAATCTAACACCAGCGTGGCCGTTGCCACCGCCACGATCGAAATGCTAATGGCGCCCATGATCAGGTTATAGTCGGTGCCGATAATGGCTTTGTAGACCAGCGTGCCGATGCCGGGGTAGCCAAAGAGAATCTCTGTGATCAAGGAGCCGCCAAAGACGCCGCCGATGCTTAGCCCCAAGACGGTGATCTGGGGCAAGACCGCGGTGCGCGCTACATAGCTTACCATTACCTTGTTGTCGTTAACGCCACGAAAGCGCGCATATTGGACAAAGTCCTCTTCCTTGGTGTCAATTGCCATGGCTTTCATGCTGATAATCCACCAACCGAGACTGACTGTGACAATCGACATGAGCGGTAGGAAGGAGTTATAGGCCACGCTCTTGATCCAGGGCCACGAGCCCGGCACGCCGCTCACCTGGAAGGCATAGGGAAAGACAGGCCAGACATAGGCAAAGAGGATGATCAGCAACAGCGCAAAAATGTAGTAGGGCACGGGATAGACGACCATCGCCGCGGTTTCAATCGCTTTGGAGGCGCCTTTGTCGTTGTGATAGCCGGCCAGCAGGCCGATAAAGTTACCCAAACACCAACTGATGAGCAACGCGCTCAACATCAACCCCAGCGACCAGGGCAGCTTTTGCGCGATGAGCATGCTCACCGGCGTTGGGTAGTAGGAGAGCGAGGGGCCGAAATCCTGAGTCAGCACGACACGCTTGAGAAAGGAGATATATTGCTCCCACACCGTCCCTTCCAGCCCAAACAACTCGGTCAGCGTCTGCCGCATCGACTCCACCAGTTTGGGATCCATGGTCGTCCCTTGGGACAGGAGCTTGCCCAACATCGCCTCGACCGGATTGCCCGGAATAAAGCGCGGCACGAAGAAGACAATGGTAATGCCCAGCCAGACCACAAGCAAATAGGTCAAGAGACGTGAAAGCAAGAAACGCGCAAACTGCATGGCGAGAACTCCTCTAGTAGGACCGGATGAGTGGATGACAAGATGACCAGATGACCAGACGAAGAGGCGGTTCTCTGTCCTGTGTCAGGTAGGATCCCTCGACGAAGTTTACTTGGCAGTTATCACCTGCCGCATGATCATCGTGTCATCCACCTCATCCGGTCATCTTGTCATCCGGTCTCCACCCACTACTTCGGCTGAATATTGGCAATAATAAACTTGAAGTTCGACCACCACCACCACGGGCCTTCATAGTAGTTGTCGGCGGATGGGTAGTTGGTAAAGTAGGTCTCGTTGACCGGCACAAATTTAGAGGTGCCGAACATGGGGATCCAGTGCATCTCCAGCGCCATTTGCATCAACAGATCCTTGCTCAGCTCCACATTCTTGGGATCGTCGGAGGTCACCTTTTCCAACTCATCCAAAATTTTGGCAATTTCATCGCTCTTGTGACGGTCCTGGTTGCCTGGCGCCGGCTGACCGGTGGGGACAATAAATTTTTGATGCCAGAAACTGACGTTGGGATAAATGTCAGGGCCAATTGCGCAGCCAGGCCAATAGGAGCCGGCCTGATATTCACCGGTGGAACTGGCATTCCAGAAGGTGCCGCTGGTCATGGGGCTGGCGGTTGTATCGACGCCAAATTTGCTCCACGAGTCGGCCACCGCAAAGGCCAGACGCCCAGACTCCACCTCAAAGTCAGCCGGGGCGTTGATCGCGATGGTCCATGGTGTGCCGTCGGGCAACAGCCACTTGCCATCGCTGTTGCGGGTAAAGCCTACGCTCTCCAGCAACTTGGCCGCTTCGTCCACATCATACTTCCACCAGCCGACACCAAAGAGATCAACCAATGCGTCATCGGTTGTGGGCAAATCGTCGCCAACGCCCTGTTGTTTGAAGATTTCGGCCATGTCTTTGGCAAAGTTCGGGTCAAAGGGCTTGTAGCCATCCGGCAGTTCCATAGCCAGCAAGCGTTCCACCAATGGTTTGTGATAGGTGTTCTGCACTGCGGCCACCGGTGGTACGCCTAGAGGCGAGACACGTAACATGCCGCCAAAGGTGCCCAAGGAGACATTCTTAATATCAGTCGCTAGCGCCAGCGCCCAGCGCACTTGCCACTGATCATAGGGCGGTTGCGAGTTGTTAAAGGAGATGCCCCGTTCACAGGGGTCGTCAAAGTCGGCGTAGGGGAAGCCGGCATGCCAGGCGTGGACCGTGCTGGTCTTTTGGGTCAACACCTGCATCGACTCCGGTGTAATATCCTGGAGAATGTCAATGTCATTGTTGATCATGGCCAGAATACGCTTCTCTTCGGTGCCGACAAAGTTCCACATCACATATTTGGGGCCGGATTTGCCGGTGATCATGCCCACGCTGGTCCGTTGCCAGTCGTCGCGCAATTCCCAGACGGTCCAGTTGCCGTTGGGGTCATGGCTGTGATATTTGTATTGGCCCAGACAGGTGGGCGGGAACGCAGCAAAGGTGGTGGGATCTTCCTTTTCCCAGAGATGTTTGGGCAGCGGCCAGAAGCGATTATCCCAAATCGTCACCCCCAGATCCTTGGAGAAACGGGGCTGGGAGCGGGTCGTGTTGACGACGATGGTGTATTTGTCCTTGACCTCAATGCTGCTGATGTAGTCAACCGCCCAGCCATGAATCGGTAGCTTATCATTGTCCAACCAGAGTTGCATGGTATAGGCGACATCATCGCTGGTGAACTCAACATCATCATCCCAATAGATCCCCTCACGCAGCTTGATCTCATAGCTGGTGAGATCATCATTCAACGCTTTGGGCATTTCCGCGGCCAGCGCCGGGTACTGCTCACCGGTGGTGGTGTCGATCTCCCATAGGTTATCCAAACAGAGCTCATGATAGCCGCGCCCCATATCGACGCCGGGCGCATAGGGATTAAAGAAGTCCGGGCGACTGACCACGCCGCCCAAATTATCGAGGATTAAGGTTTCATTTCTGGGGGTGCCAACAAAAGTCTCGCCGCCGGCCGGCGCCGCCGCACTGCCACTATCGGCAGCAGGCGCGGCCGGCGTACTGCAAGCACTTAATAAGAGCGCAACAATCACGGTTACTGCCATGAACAACTGTATCTTCCGCATAGCTCTTCTTCCTTGAATAAAGTAAATCCATGTACATGCGTGAAAGGCCAAATAAACTGTGGTGTCTCTACGTAGAACTTAGAGAGACACATTTACAAAGATATTAGGGGCAAGGGGAGCAACAGCCGGTGTGAAAATCTATAAGCAGCTCCTTTCTGATCTGAGTGTATTCCTTTTGGAGCAAGAGGTGGATGACTGGACAAACGCGCTGGCCAGTAGACATCAGTCATGCCGTCCAGTGTAACAAAGCGAAATTAAAATGTCAAAGTCGATTTTTGGGACCCCTGAGGATGTGGCAATGGCGCGATGAGGTGGGATGTATGTCATTGGGAGACAACGTGCCGGGGGCGGACCTCACGCTGACCTATCCTGCGGTTGGCTTGAAAACGGTAGATTTATATTCAACTATCACTTGCAGGTAACTACCGTTTTCAAACAGAGCTCATTTTAGATGTGAACGCAGTCTTTGGTCCGTCCCCAGCACGTTGCCTATATCGCCTCCGCCTACCCCTTAATCCCCGTCATCACCACGCCCTTAATAAAGTAGCGTTGCAGCGCAAAAAAGATCACAATCGATGGTAACATGCCAATCAGCGAGCCGGCCATGAGCAGGTGATCCATCGCCTGGCCGCGGCGGCTAAAGGAGCCACCCAGGGTGCTGCGTAGCGCTAAGAGACCGGTGGTGATGGTCGATTTCTCCTGGTCCGTCAAGTAGATGAGCGGCCCCAGCAGGTCATTCCAATAGAATTGAAACCAAAGAATCGCCAGCGTAATAATCACCGGCATGGAGAGAGGCAGGAGAATGCGCACATAGTAACGCACGGGACCGCAGCCGTCGATCTTGGCCGCATCGTTCAGTTCTTTGGGGATGCTGGCAAAGAATTGGCGAAAGAGAAAGATGGAGAAGGCGCCACCGCCAAAGTAAGAAGGGACGACCAAGGGTAAGATCGTATTGCCCCATCCCAAGATGTTGACAAAGAGAATGTAGGTGGGGATCATCGTCACTTCGCTCGGCAGCACCATCGTCGAGAGCAGAAGCACAAAGAGAAGATTACGCCCACGAAAGCGAAAGGAAGAAAAGCCATAGCCCACCAGCGACGAGGAGACCAGACCCCCAATCGACCCAATCACAGTGAGGACAACCGTGTTCCAGAGGTAGCGATAGAAGGGTAATACATTCCCCACCTCGATAAAATTTCTCCACTGTGGTACCGGCGGGTAGAGCAGCGGCGGCACCACCTGCAGCTCATTCGGTTGCTTGAGCGAGCCGACCACCGCCCAATAAAAGGGAAAGAAAAAGAGCAAGGCCAGCGCGATCGTCAACAATGTGGCGAGCAGGCCAAAGAGACTAAATTTCCGTCGCTTGGTTTTGGGTAGTCGTGCCGTGTGGAGATGAACTGCCATCTTAGAACCCTGCCGTCTCTGATTCATAATAGACCCAGCGCCGGGCAAAGCGCAACTGGATCGCCGTAAAGATCATGATGATCACAAAGAGAATCCAGGCCAGCGCCGAGGCATAGCCCATATTCAAATACTTGAAAAAGATATTGAAGAGATGGAGCACATAAAAGTAGCTGGCGTAGTAGGGACCGCCATTGGTGGCGACATAGGCCGCTGTAAAAATCTTAAAGGCGGCAATAATACCCGTGACTAAGTTAAAGAAGATCGTCGGGCTGAGCATGGGAATGGTAATACGCCAAAACTTGTGCCACCGCCCCGCGCCATCCACTTCCGCCGCTTCGTAGAGATCGGTTGGAATGTTCTGTAATCCGGCCAGAAAGATGATCATGGTCGGGCCACCGGCGCCCCACAGGGCCAACAGGATCAGCGTTGGCTTGACCCAGGTGACCGAGTTAAACCAGCCTGGCCCTTCAATTCCCCAGCCTTTGAGCACACTATTGATCAACCCATAATCCGGCTGGAACAGATAACTAAAGAGAAAGGCCGAGACGACGACCGGCACAATCGACGGAATATAGTAGACCGTGCGTAACACTGCGCGCCCCGGCAACTTGCGATCCAGCAACAGCGCTAACAAGAGCGAAGCTGCCAAGCCCAGCGGCACCGCGAAGATCACATAGTAGACCGTATTCCACAACGCTGTCGGAAAGAGGTCGTCCTGGGTGAAGGCATTGACATAGTTTTGGACGCCATACCATTTGGCCGGCAGCGGGAACTCATATTTGGTAAAGCTCCAGTAGAGCGAAACGATCATGGGCCCAACAGTAAAAATGACAAAGCCCAACAGCCAGGGCGAGATAAAGAGATAGCCCCATGCTTCTTCGAGCAATGCCACTCGACTCAGCTTCCGCCTGCGCCTAACCCCGCGTGATGTTGTCGTGGCTGGCAAATGAACAGTAGTTGATTGTGTCATAGTACTTTCCAGTGGCGAGCAGCGAGTAGCGAGTGGCGGTTACCATCTCTACTCACCACCCACTCCTCGCGCCCCGTAACCCTTTACGCCCCCGGCTTTGGTTGATCCAAAATAGCCTGCAGCTTCTCTTGGATCTGAGCACAACCCGCTTCTACTTCAATGTCACCCAAGAAGATACCGGAGTAAATCTGGGTTACGGGGTCGGCAATCTCAGAGAGACGGCCATTGGCCGGCACCGGCATGGGCTTGACGATCTTGAGCAGCTCATAGTGGGGTTTGACAATGGGATCATCAATGAGGCTAGCGTCTTCCCACACATCGGTGCGGAGACCGGGTTCGCCAATCCGTTGCACATTTTCAATGCCCACTTCTTTGCTGCAAATAAACTTTTGCCAGAGCCAGGTTTCATAAGGATGTTTGCTGGTCTGCATGATGGGAAAGACGTTACAGCCCATAAAGCCGCCGCGATGACCAGAAGGGCCAATCGGACCTGGCGCCACTTTGAGGGTCTTGTCGGCAGGGGTAGCGTCGCCCAGGTAGGAGCCTTCCCAAATGCCGGAGAGCACCATGGCCACTTTGCCCGAAGACCAAAGCTGAACCCGACTGTCAAAGCTGGGATTGGCTAGGGCGACCTTGTCCGTTTGCATGACATCATAGATCCAGCGTATACCGGCAACGGTCTTTTCATCGTCGTAGAGAGCTTTCGTCCCGGTTTCGTCCATGGGCCAGCCGCCAAAGGCATCCATGGGGGTCAAGGTAGCTTCATAATAGGGCGCCACCCACAGACCATATTGATCAGTCCCTTGGGTCATTTGGCGCGCCGCTTCGGTCATGTCATCATAGGTCCAGGTGTCGGTCGGTTCTGCCACACCCGCTTCGGCAAAGAGTTCAGGCTGATAATAGATGGCTGACCAACCGGGATGGCCGTTAACCGGCAAGGCATAGACCTTGCCCTCCACCGTGCAGGCGTCAATCGAGCCTTTGAAATAAATGGAGAGGTCATAGCCGTCTTGGGCGATAAAATCGTCCAGCGGCTGCAAAATGCCGCGCAAGGCCCAGTTGGCCATACCGTAGTGCGTGCCATAGCGGAAGCAGTCACCCGCCGTGCCGGACGCGATGCGGGCAATCAAGGTGGCGGCATAGTCATCCGGCATCACTTCGATCTTGACCGCAATGTTGGGGTTGTCCTTGGTAAAGCGTTCGGCCAACTCCGTGCGAAATTCAATATCTTGGGGAATATTGCGGTCGAAGTGAATGATCTCAATCGCTTCGTCAGCGGGTGCAGCCTGCCCGCCTTCACTTGCGCTAGGCGCCACCGGCGCCGCGCAAGCAACTAGGGCCAGGGTCGCAGCAGAGAGGGCCGCGCTTTTAAGAAACGTTCGACGACTGAGGGGCGTAGATTGCATTTAGACCTCCTGATGGTTTCAGTAATTAAAAACAATCTCAAATTTTTGGTTGTATGTTTGGCATTTGTTACGCAAAGTCATCAAGGACTGTGGGAGTGGTCCAACTTGAGATCCAGTATAGCATGAGGGTAAATTTTGGGCAATTGCGCGAAAAGGGGCGGGTGGAGGGTGGCGAGTGGCGGGTGGCGGATAAGTAGGGTTTTAACCTCGCACCTGATGTGTTATGATGCAGCGTATCCTATCGGCAAAATCATCACCTCACCAAGCAAAGGATTTGTTATGAGCACGATTCTCATTACCGGGGCAAGCGGCTTTATCGGCAAGGCGCTGGCCACCGCCCTGGCGCCCCACCATCAGGTCATTTGTATGAGCCGCCGCGCACCGGGGCTGGCGGAGCTACCCTATGTGCGCGGGGAATTTGGTTCCTTTGAAGATTTGCGCCAACTGGACCGCTATGCAATCGATGTGGTCATTCATCTTGGCGCCGTCACCGGTGGCTGCCTGGAGCGGGATGGCATCCTGGTCAACGTGGAAGGCACCCGCTGTCTAATGCGCTACCTCATGGAGCGGGGTTGCCACAAGTTTGTCATGGCCAGTTCCATTGCCGCGGTCGGCTTCCAAAGCCCTAAGTTTCGCCCTGTACAATTGCCCATTCCTGATGAGCACCCCTGCCTCGACCGTGACGGCTATGGACTTTCCAAGTATCTGATGGAAGAGGTCACGCGCTATTACCAACGCCAATTGGAGACGCTGGATGTGATCAACCTGCGCCTCTCGTCCGTCCGCCCTGACGAAAATCCAGGGCAGCCTGAGGGCGTACGCCCCCTGCGGCCGTGGGCCTTGGGTGGCATCACCGTCATGGTGTTGGCCGATGCCGTGCGCGCCTTCTCGCTGGCCGCCGAGGCGCCTTATAAACCGGGGGTGCGCATCCTCAACGCCACAGCGTCTAGGGCCTGGAGCAGTGCGCCGACGGCCGATGTGTTGCGCAACTGGTGGGGCAACGATGTCGATCTCGCCTACTTTGAGCAGCCCGGCCACGAATATGCCGCAGCCTATGCTGTAAGCGCGATTGAACGCGAACTCGGTTTCACGGCAGACGCGACCTTACAACTACTGGATCATCAAGCCTAACCTTGCGCGTTTCACTAGAGACGGGAGACGGGAGACGGGAGACGGGAGACGGGAGACAGGAGATTGCGCGAGTATAGTTTCCAATCTCTAGTCCCTGATCTCTAGTCCCCGATCTCTAGTCTCCATTTCACAAGGTATTTACGGCTCACTCCTTCAAACTGGATTCTGGCGAATTTGCAGATCACAGGTGAAAAATTACTAATTAACTAATCACTAATTCCCCACCAGCCCATTGGTCGAGGCCATGTGCACAATCCGTCCGGCAATCCCTTGTTCCACCATCTGGCGCGCCACCACTTGGGAACAGAGAAAGACGCCAGTCAGGTTGACATCAAGCGTCCGCCGCCAATTTTCATCGGTTACCTGGAGAAAGGGCTCCCCCACGGCAATGCCGGCAACGTTGCAGAGGACATCGACCTGGCCATAGCGTTCCAACACCGCGGCCACCATGTCCTCCACCGAGGGTCGTGCGGTTACGTCGACTGTTACGGCCATAGCCTCCCCGCCGGCAGCAGCAATCGCCTGCGCCGTTTGCTGCGCCGCCGTCTGATCCAAATCGGCCACGGCCACCCTTGCGCCCTCACTGGCCAGCCGTTGCGCCGCCGCCTTGCCTATGCCATTGCCGGCGCCAGTGACAATGGCTACTTCATTGAGGAAGCGTTGCATATCACACTCCTATAAGTTTTGTTTCGCCTTAGCCACATGATGTGAAAATAACAATATCCATTGATTTTGCTCAGGAGAAGGGCCATGCGAATCACCAATCACCCAATCACCACGTTCGCGAGTCCGGCACCGACAGCCACTCGCCACCGCGGCGGATCGACTCCTGGCTGACCAGACCGGGCAGCGTCATATCCATGGCTTCGTGGATGCCAATGCGCGGTGGTCTGCGCCCTTGCACGGCATCGACAAAGTCCATCACTTCAAAATAGTCACCACCCCCATGACCGGCAGCGAGCGCTTCCGGTGGTGGGTTGCGCCAGATTTCGGGCAGGAATTCCGCTTCAAAGTCAGACAGTGGCGCCCATTCGTTGGGGTCCCGGCAGTAATCTTCGAGCCAGACCCAATGGCCTTCGCCCTTGCGCCGCGGGCTTTCATAGGCGCCCTTGGTGCCCTGGAGTGTGTAGTTGGTCATCGAATGGGGCCGCTTGGAGAGCATGTCCACGCGTACGCGCATGAGCTTTTCGGTGGCCGTTTTGCAGAGGAGCAGCACTGTGTCTTCCATGGCATGTTCAGGGTCAGTCCAGATGCCGGTCCCCACACAACTGATGCGGGTGGGGCGCTCCTTGATCCATTGCAAGCAGGGACCCAAGCTATGGGTGGGATAGGTGCAGCCGTTAACACCCACCTGCCAATAATAGCGCCAGGTCGGCTTACCTTCACGCGTGTGGTGGAGGCTGGAAAGTTCGTGGATATATTCGCCCTCGGCATAGTAGGTTTCGCCAAAGAGGCCGGCTTCGACCATCGCTTGCACCAGCACATTGGGTTTCATGTAGATATAATTCTCAGCCATCATGTAGACCGCTTTGCTCGTTTTGCATGTCTGCGTCAGCCAGCGCGCTTCATCGATCGCGACAGCGGCGGTCACCTCGCTGAGCACATGAATATCCCGTTGCAGCGCGGCAATCGCCTGGGCCGCGTGATAGTGCATGGGCGAGGAAACCACCACCACATCCGGTTTGGCCTCGTCGAGCATGGCTTCAAAGACGGTATAGAGTTGGGTGACGCCGGTGGCGCGCCCGGCTTCATTGAGCGTCGGTGTATAGGGATCACAGAGAGCTACAATCTCAGTTTCGGGGTGCGATTGAAAGGCTTTGAAGAAGGAACTGGCGCGGCGCGCGCCCGCAAAGGCAACTTTGATCTCTTTTGACATCGTTTTCCCCTGATTCATGGCTTAAAGCGCTATAATTTTTAATACAACCATCCTATCATAGCAACAAATCTCACAAAGGGGTAGTCGGCAAAATGCTGGCCAGTGGGACGCCCCATTGATTAGGGTGCACACCGAATGAGGAGCGATAAGCGCACAGATCAAATGGATCTTGCTGGTGCTTCGCCCCATTTGTGGTGCGTACCGATTGATTATAGTGATTTGATGAAACAATGATTCCCTCGTATACTTCAGACTATTGGTAGTATCGCACAAATAAGGAAAAGGCTCATATAGGTATGCGGCTGAAATTGCGCTTTTTCTCGCGGGGGAATCGTGCCATTTCAGTTTGCCGCCCATATGAGCGAAGGAGAAAATAGTCATGGAGATTGCCTTTCACAACAAAACCATTATTGTTACCGGCGCTGCGCATGGCTTTGGCCGCGCGATTGCCTTGGCCTTTGCCGCGCGTGGTGGTCAGGTCTGGGCCTGTGACATTTTGGCTGATGAACTGGCCGAAACGCGCCGACTTGCGTTGACGGCTGGCGGTCACTGCGAGGTGCGCACGGTGGATGTAAGCGACCGTGATGCCGTCTTTGCCTTTGTCGAGACGGCTACTGCTGCGACAGGCCAGGCGGATGTTTTGGTCAACAATGCGGGTGGTGTGCGCGGCCAGGTGGGGCGACCCCTAGAGGAGATCAGCCCCCATGAGTGGCAGGATATTTTTGAGGTCAATGTAACCGGCGCCTTCTACTTTACGCAAGCGGTGACGCCCGGCATGAAAGCGGCCCGCGCTGGTCGCATTGTCAACATTTCCAGCGGCGCCGGTCTGGGTATCAGCCTGACCGGCATCCAGGCCTATGCCTCGGCCAAGGCGGCCCAGATTGGCTTAACCCGCCAACTGGCCCATGAGTTGGGACCGTGGGGCATTACCGTCAACAACATTGCGCCGGGCTTTGTGCGTTCCAATCCGACCAGCGAGAAGCAATGGCAGTCCTACGGCGCCGACGGCCAACAGGCGTTGCTGGAGCGCATCGCCCTGAAACGCCTGGGCGCGGCCGAAGATATTGCCCACGGCGTGCTCTTCTTTGCCTCCGACTATGCCGGCTGGATTAGTGGACAGGTTTTATCGATTGACGGGGGAAAGTGATGGGGAGGGGGAGAGGGAAGGCAGGAAACGGGAGTAGGGAGACGGGAGACGGAAGTAGGAAGACTGACTCTTCCTACTCCTGTCTCCCTACTCCCTACTTCCGTCTCCCCCCCAATAACCAAGGAGCTAGCTTATGCATACCGAATTGACTGGGGCCGATTGGGCTCAATATGAACGTGATGGGTATTTACGGCTGGGGAAGGTGTTGGCCGATGATGAGTTGGCGGCGCTGCAACAGCGGATTGATGATATTATGCTGGGCAAAGCCCCGGTTGATTATGATCGGATGTTGATGCAACTGGATCGCATTCCTGGTGAAACCGATGGTCCCGGGCCGCAGACCAAGGGGCACAAGGGCGCTACGTTGCGCTATCGCAAGATCCAGGATCTGGAATTCGACCCGCTCTTTCTTCGCTATATGCAGCGACCGCTCTTTCGCCATATCTGTGAACGAGTCTATGGTCCTCAGCAAGCGGTGGCTTGCTTCCGGGCCATGTTTATGAACAAGCCAGCCCATGAGGGCACTGTTCTCGTTTGGCACCAAGATCGCTGGAGCCATCTTGATCGTGACCCACTTATCACCATCTGGACTGCGTTGGATCCGGCGACCAGGGCCAACGGCTGTGTGGAGATCATTCCTGGCGCGCACCGCCGGTTGATCAACCCCTCCCATGGCTCGGGCTTTCTCACCGATGAACAGGCGGCCGAGTTATTGGCCAGCAACGAACGGGTCTATCTGGAATTAGCGGCGGGTGAGGCCGTGCTGCTCCACAACCACCTGCCTCATGGCTCCGGCATTAACAGCACCGCCATTGCCCGCCGCGCCTTTAGCGTCTGCTATATGGATGCCGCCACTCAGGCCAGCAATGATGAACATTATTCGCGGATCTTTGGTGAAGGCGCGTTGACGCCGCAGGTGTAAAGGTGTGGCGCGTGGTGCGTATTGCGTGTTGCGTGTACTGGTCGGATGATTGGTGCGCTTTAGTGCTGTCGTGTAAAGCGCGGTAGCGGCGCAGATTTCATCTGGCCGCTGGCGAATTCGCGCCGCCTAAATCCGCGTCTCTGTCTACCGCCGGCACTTGGCTATTCCCTGCTCTGGTGGTAAGATGACATTATATTGTCATATCGCAGAGACACAACACGCAATACGCACCACGCAGTCGTGGCGCCAACCATATTGGAGCAAAAAATCATGTCAGAAATTACCACTCTTGCCGCCCTCCTTGCCGTGGGCCAGGATGATGCCGTAGCGCTGGGCGCGCCTGGTCGTCCCGCGTTGACTTACCAGGGACTGCGCACTCACGTAGCCCAAACTGTGACAACGTTAAATCGCCTCGGCATTGGGCGCAATGACCGTGTCGCCATTGTGCTGCCCAACGGTCCGCAGATGGCCTCGGCCTTTGTCGCCGTTGGCGCGGGCGCCACCACCGCTCCCCTCAACCCTGCCTATCGCCAACCGGAATTTGAATTCTACCTCGCCGACCTGGGCGCCAAGGCGCTGGTCGTCGAGCAGGGCAGCACCACGCCCGCCGTTGATGTGGCCGCCGCGCTCAACATCCCTGTGCTCGACCTGGTCACATCGCCTGATGGCCCGGCTGGTCTCTTTGACCTCGTCCCACGCACGGGGGCAGCCACTGGGCCCGCGGCGCGCAAGGGCGGCTATGCCGAGGCCGATGATATTGCGCTGGTGCTGCATACCTCCGGCACCACCTCACGGCCCAAGATTGTGCCGCTGACCCACCGTAACATTTGCGCCTCCGCCTACAACGTGGGCCACACACTGGCGCTGACCGCAGCGGATCGCTGTCTGAACATTATGCCCCTCTTTCACATTCACGGGCTGATTGCGGCGGTCTCCGCATCGTTGCGTGCCGGCGCCAGCATCATCTGCACCCCAGGCTTTGATGCGCTGCAATTCTATGGTTGGCTGGATGAGGCCAAACCCACCTGGTACACCGCCGTGCCGACCATGCACCAGGCAATTCTGGCCCGCGCCGGTCGTAACCAGGAGATCATCGCCAACACCAACCTGCGGCTGATCCGCTCCTCGTCGTCATCGCTGCCTAAACCGGTGATGCAGGAGTTGGAAGAGACCTTCCGCGCCCCGGTGATTGAAGCCTATGGTATGACCGAGGCCGCCCACCAGATGACCAGCAACCCACTGCCGCCCCAAGCGCGCAAACCAGGTGCGGTGGGGCTGCCGGCCGGCCCCAAGGTGGCGATCATGGATGAGCAGGGCAATCTCCTGCCGGCCAACACAATTGGCGAAGTGGTGATCCAGGGGCCGAATGTGACGTTGGGTTATGAGAACAATCCCAAGGCCAATGCCGAAAACTTTACCAATGGCTGGTTCCGCACCGGCGACCAGGGGGTGATTGACGATGATGGCTATCTCGCCTTGACCGGGCGCATCAAGGAGATCATCAACCGTGGTGGCGAAAAGATTTCACCGCGCGAGGTCGATGATATTTTGATGGAGCACCCTGCCGTACAGCAGGTGGTCACCTTTGCCATGCCCCATGAGAAGCTGGGCGAGGAAGTGGCCGCGGCGGTGGTACTGCGTGAGGGGAGTGACGCCACCGAACGGGAACTGCGCACCTTTGCTGCCACGCGTCTGGCCGACTTCAAAGTGCCGCGCAAAATTCTCTTCCTGACGGAGATACCTAAGGGCGCCACCGGCAAGTTACAGCGGATTGGCCTGGCGGAAAAATTAGGAGTCGGCTAATGCGCATCTGCATCTACGGCGCAGGCGCGATTGGTGGTTATCTCGGTGTACAACTGGCGCTGAGCGGCGTCGATGTCACACTGATTGCGCGCGGCCCCCACTTGGCCGCCATGCAAGCCAACGGGCTCAAGTTACGCATTGCTGGCGAAAATGGGGCTGGTGAAAATGCGGTAGAAGAACGTGTGGCCCATCCGCGTTGCACCAATGATGCCGCCACCGTTGGCCCCCAGGACTATGTGATCATCGCGCTCAAAGCCCATTCCGTGCCGGGCGTGGTCGATGCGCTGCAACCGCTGCTAGGACCGGAGACAGCCGTGGTCACTGCCACCAATGGCATTCCGTGGTGGTATTTCTATGGCATTGAGAGTCCGTGGCCCAATCAGCGGCTGGCGAGCGTCGATCCCGGTGGGCGTCAGTGGGACAAAATTGGCCCTGCGCGCGCCATTGGCTGTGTTGTCTACCCGGCCTGCGAAGTGGTCGAGCCAGGCGTCATCGAACACATTGAAGGCAACCAATTCACCCTGGGCGAGCCGACCGGCGAAAAGACGGAACGGGTCCAGCAACTGAGCCAGACCCTGCGCGCGGCCGGTTTTAAGGCGCCGGTGCGCAGCCACATTCGCAATGAAATCTGGATCAAACTTTGGGGCAATCTCTGCTTCAACCCCCTTAGTGCCCTGACCCATGCCACCCTGGCCGGCATGACCCATGACCCTGGCGTGCGCGGCGTGGCGCGCGCAATGATGTTGGAAGCGCAGGCGATTGGCGAGGCGTTGGGCGTACGCTTTGGTATGGATGTGGAAAAGCGGATTGATGGCGCCGGTGCGGTGGGGGAGCACAAAACCTCCATGCTCCAAGATCTGGAGCGGGGGCGTCCTATGGAGATCGACGCGCTGCTTACCGTGGTCCAGGAATTGGGCCGGCTGGTCAGCGTACCCACCCCCACCATTGACATTGTCCTGCCCCTTGTCCAATTGCGGGCGCGGGTGGGTGGGTGTTATTAAGGATTGGTGATTGGTTGATTGGTGATTGGTTGAACGGTGCCCTTGGGTGTGCAATGGCGTGAAGCGCCCGCTTTGCGAACACTAATCAACCAATCAACTAACCACTAATCAACTACCCAATTTCATTACGGCTGATCGATGAAGGGCAAAAAGAGGGTATAGTCAAGCCCTGTGGGTTGGGGATAGCCTGCGGCGCCACATTTGATGAGTTCGTGTAGACATCGGATGCGATTGGTCAGTGCGGCTGGATCCCATGCGTTGAAGAAATCGGCGTGCGCGGTGTAGCCGGTGCCGGAGGCTAGACGCATCCCGGCTTCACCGGCAAAGGCATAGCGCAATTTGAATTGAAGCGCCGGGACAACGACCGGATGCGTCGCCGGACAGGCGCCGGCTTCGCTATAGGCCATGTGGCTTTTGTGGTCAGCACTGTCTAAATCTTGTCCGTTCCAGCAGTCTGGGTAGTTTACCAACAACTCCAATTTAGAATCGGCTGGGCAAACAATGAAATCTCCTGTGCTAGAGTCGGGCGCGCCCAGGCAACTCCATTTGATATGCGCAGCTTCTTCCGGCGTGGAGGCTTTGGCATTACCGGCAATGATTTTCAGGCCCACTGGAAAGGGTTGCACTGTGGTCGGATCGTTTACATGGACAAGGTAGTAAAAGGTGGCCTGTTCAATGGCAACCGGTTGGTCCTGTGCATCAAACAAGGTGGGCGCCCAATAGCTGGAGTGATCTGCGGTGGGGTCGCAATTGGTCGCGCCGGCCATCAAGCTTGCGCTTGTAGCATTGGCATCCGCCGTGACGTTGCCAAAGAATTCATGGCTGTGGGATTTCCCAGCCTCACCCGGAAAAACAATGGGGTCATCTTGTAGGCGATGGCTAAAGGGGCAAAAGGCGACGAACTCACCAATGGGGCCAGCCACTTGCGCTTCTAGTGGCGGCTGTTGACGGGGCGTCAGGGCTGAATGACCGGGGTTGAGAGGTTTTACACTTGCCGGCAGGGCATAGACCTTTGGGTTTGGCATCTGTTCCACAGTCAACAACGCCAACGCCAGTGCAACCAGTACACGAAAAATATGTTTCATCTGCTTCTCCCCTCCATTTTAGTTTTTGACGCTGATATGCACGCATTGATGCAAATTGCCTACTCGGGTAAAATAGGGTGAATGATTCTCTTCACACAGAGGATACAAAGCACCATCAATGACCTTGTTAGTATAGCATTTCCTGGAGACTGACCGTGCTTGCAATAAACTGTCGATTTGTTAATAAATTGTTAGGTTAGAAAGGAAAAAAAGTCTATGGCTGTGCTTAGTCGCACCATGCGTTATCACGACAATGGCGCCATTGAGATCTATGAAACTGAGCTGCCTGACCCGGGTGACGGTGAAGTGCAGGTGCAGGGCGGCGCCTGTGGCATCTGTTCCTGGGATATTGCCACCGCTCGCTATGGCATTGAAATGCACCCGATGGCGCCGCCCGGCCACGAGGGCGTTGGCTATGTCGCGAAGATTGGGAAAGGCGTGACCGGTCTCAAGGAAGGGGATCGGGTGGCCGGCGGCGGTTTTGCTACGCTGCGCAATCTGGCGGCGCAGCGGGTTTACAAGATTCCTGAATCTAACTTGGCCGATCACTACTGGATTGTCGAACCGGTCTCCTGCGCCGTGACCGGGCTTGACCATTGCCGTCTGCGCCCTGGCGAGCGCGTGGCCGTTATTGGCGCCGGCTTTATGGGGCTGCTTATTCTCCAGGGCTTGGTCCACATGCCCACCGACCAACTGGTGGCGATTGACATCAACCAGGATCGGCTCAACCTGGCCCAAAAGCTAGGGGTGCCGGAGATTATCAACTCCAAGAACGCCAATCGTACTGAGTTAGTCCAGTCACTCAAGGCGCGCGACTTTGATGTGGTGGTAGACACCACCGGCAGTCAGCAGGGGCTAGACCTGGCCACCGACATTGTCAAGCGCGGTGGGCTGATCAACCTCTTTGGCTGGATCAAGGGCGATGAGGCCAAGTTTGACCCGACCAAGTGGCACGGCGGTGGCTTTACCATTGTTAACTCCTCGCCATCAGCCAAAATGCGCGACCCCTTCCCCGCCGCCATCCGCCTTATTCATCAGGGCATCATTGATCTGCGTCCCCTGATTACGCACGTTGCTCCACTTCAGGATTACCCCACCATGATGCAAAAGATTGTGGATGGCGATCCGAGCTATGTTAAAGGCGTGGTGACGCTATAACCGGACGCACTACTCGACTGTCAAGTACATTAGACAGTGGGACAGCGAGCCAATCCACGAGACTGTCCCACTGTCCTACTGCCCTACTATCTCATTTGCGTGTGCATCCCTTTCATTTCTGCTGAGTCCACATCAGGGATCACGTCCAGCAACGCTTGCGCTACGGTTCCATCCTCGCCTTGCACCAGTTCGGTGAGATAGAGGTTGCGCACGGCCTGTCCCTGCTTGTCAAAGTGAAAGGTCCACTGACGCTGACAAAATCGACGGCGGCCAAGGCCCGTAACAAAGCGGCGGATTTAGTTACCGGAGGGTTTGGGAATCCCGCTGTACGCAAGAGGATGAAGTCCCCTTGCTAGACAATAGCGCCCGATCAATCGGGCTGCGCCACGACCGATGCCCCCAAATAACCCTCCATCACATAAACATTCGCAGACAGGACACGGGTAATTTTCCCGCGGTACCAAACATGAAATACACCCCTTGTAACCGAGCGCCTTGATTAGACGTTCAGCAAAGCCCTGTTGTATACTCTCTCGGGATGGAAAATCTCTATACCATACTTGTAACTATATTTATGACTTTTCGCGACAAAGTGTACCTGATAAGTGAGGTGACGAGTGACAGTTTATAGACGGCTTGCCAACTCACTACGGGGTGCTCCCTAACACGCGTAGGCCCTATCTATGAAGCTCTGAAATCTTTCTGAATCTGGACAGTCACCATCCACGAATAACCAATCATGCAACCAAACATCATCTTTATTCTGATTGACGACCTCGGCTGGCGCGACCTGGGCGCTTACGGCAGCACCTTTTATGAGACGCCGAATTTAGATCGCCTAGCCGCCCAGGGGATGCGCTTTACCGATGCGTATGCGGCCTGCCCTGTCTGTTCACCCACCCGCGCCAGCATGATGACCGGCAAATATCCGGCCACCCTGGGGATCACCGACTGGATCGACTGGGCCAGTCATATCCACCCGGCGCGCGGCCGGCTCATTGACGTGCCCTATCTCAAAGAACTGCCCCAGCGCGAAACTACAGTGGCCAAGGCACTGCAGGCTGCCGGCTACGCCACCTGGCATGTGGGCAAGTGGCACCTGGGGGGACCAGGCCACTATCCCACCGATCATGGCTTTGACATCAACGTGGGCGGCTGTGAGTGGGGCTCGCCTGGGCGCGATGGCTACTTTAGCCCGTGGGGGATTCCGGCCCTGCGTGCGGTGGATGTGCCCGAGGGGACCTACCTGACCGACTATCTGACCGACCAGGCCCTTGACCTCATTCGCCAGAATCAGGGCCACCCCTTCTTTCTCAATCTCTGGTATTATACGGTGCACACCCCCATTGAAGCCAAAGCGGAAAAAATCGCCAAATATACGGCAAAGGCGCAGCGTTTGGGGCTGGACCAAGTGGAGACCTTTGCGGAGGGAGATCCCTTTCCCACAGAACACAAAAAACATTTGCGCATCCGTCGCCGGTTGCTCCAATCCGACCCGGTTTATGCCGCCATGATTGAAAGCCTGGATGAAAATGTGGGGCGGCTGCTGGCTCTGCTCGATGAACTGGGGATAGCCGACAACACGGTGGTGCTCTTTACCTCTGACAATGGCGGCCTCGCCACCGCCGAAGGATCGCCTACCTGTAACAGTCCGCTGGCCGAGGGCAAAGGGTGGATGTACGAAGGGGGCACACGCGAGCCGCTCTTTGTACGCTGGCCTGGCCACGTGAAACCCGGCGCCCTCTGCCCCACGCCGGTTACCAGTCCCGATTTCTACCCAACCTTGCTGGAAATTGCCGGCGCGGCAGCGCCGCCGGACCATGCCGGTGAAGGGGTGAGCCTGTTGCCCTTGTTGACCCAGCGCGGCAACCTGAGCCGTGAGGCCATCTTCTGGCACTATCCTCACTATGGCAACCAGGGGGGCACGCCAGGCTCTTCGGTGCGGGTGGGGGATTACAAGCTGATCGAGTTCTTTGAGGATGGACGCCTAGAGTTATACAATCTGCGCACTGATCTCAGCGAGACGCAAAATCTGGTGGAACAGGAGCCGGCAGTGGCGCAACGCTTGCACGCCCTGCTCATCGCCTGGCGCACCAACGTCGAGGCCAAGATTCCCCAGCCCAACCCGGATTATCGGGAAGCGATGATGAGTGGATAAGTAGAGAGGTAGATAAGTAAATCGGGAAATCGGTAGATAGGTAAATAGGCGTGACGATGAATCCCAATCCACCGATTTACTTATCTACTTATCTACTTCCCCGCGGAGAACCAAATCAATTATGAACCTACAGCCCTATACTGATACCTGGCCGGCTGATGACCCCCATGCCAACTTTAAGGCAGAGGTGGCGCTTTACACAGTGGCCGACCCGCTGCCAACCTTGGAAAATCTGAGCAAGGCGACCGGCATTCCCGTGCCGGCGTTGGTGCGCTATGTGTTGGTCAAATATGCGGCTTCCGGGGCAGACGCTCTGCTGGCCATGACGCCCATCGCGGTGCAGCAGATGGCGGAGCATGTCGCTAAAGCCGAGGCTACGGCCACCGATACGGCGCGGCTGGAAGCCTATCAGGCGCTGCGCCAGATGATTGCCTGGCTGCAACTGGGAGCGGAACAATGAGTGACACGACGTCTACTGCTTCCCTCTTCGCCATTGCGCGCACCAACACGATCCTCTACTGTGCGCAATGGGCGGCGACGGTGACCTTTTATCGCGACCAACTTGCCCTGCCCGTCACCCACGCCACCGACTGGTTTGTCGAGTTTCACCTGGGCGCCGAGAGTTATCTGAGCGTGGCCGACAGCGGCCGCGCCACCATCCGCAATGTTCAAGGCCAAGGCATTACGCTCAGTTGGCAGGTGACCGATCTGGCTACCATCCAGCGCCAGCTCGACGCCCTGGGCATCACCACCACCCCCATCAAACGCAAATGGGGCGCCGACGTCCTCTACCTCCACGACCCCGAAGGCCATCGCATCGAACTCTGGGCGAAGTAGAGATTGGTGATTGGTAATTAGTGATTGTTGACTGGCGCAGTCTGTCTATCCCCAATCACTAATCACCCAATTACTAATCACCCGCAACCGCCGCCGCCAATTTCGCTAATCCCGCTTCCGTACTAAAGTAGGTGAGATGGTCACAGGCGCTCTCTACTTTGGCGTGGACCTGCTGGTGATTGGCTGGGATGCCGTTGATGCTCTCCACCGTGACGGCAATGTCATTGGGGCTGCCATAGAAGACCGGCGCCGTCAGCTTGTACAGCCAGTGCTTGGGCTTAATGCGCTGCCAGAGTCGGCTAAAGCGGCTGCCCACCTTACCCGCTTCCGCCTCCAGCGCCGCGGCGACGAGCGCCGTGTTGCCAGCAATAATCGTGTAGGGGATGCCGGGATCGGCGCTGGCCGCCAACTCCTGTAAAAAGTCAGAGCCAGGCTTCATCTGGTCAAGGCTAACATCCACCTGCTCCAACGCCGCTACCAGTGCACTGATCACCCACCCTGGCCACGACGCCTGCGCCAGACCATTGAGTCCAATCCCCAACATGGCCAGGGCATAATCTTCCACCGTGGACCAGGGTGAACCGGCGTTAGGCGTACCCAACATAATCAGCTGCTGCACGACCTGGTTGCCCTCCTCCTGCTCGATAAACCAACGCGAGACCAACCCACCCATGGAGTGGGCCACAATGTGTAGCGTCTTGCCGTGGTCGGGACCCAGCCCTACCGCCGCCAACCGTTGTTTGAGCAAGCGCGCGTTGTCTTCAATAGTGGTCTTGAGATTTTCATAGTCAAAAGTCAGGAGCAGATCGTAATCCTGGTGCAGACCCTTGACCGCCACCGGCGTTTTCAGCCGCTCTGGGTAGGCGCTCAACGCCATGCCGCGCGTATCGCCGATAATGCCGTGGACATAGAGCACAATGCGGTCGGCATCAGCGACCGCGGCGCGCACGGCGGCTTCGTCACTGTTGTAATCGATCGTGTAGCTGCCCCCTTGGGGATTAACCGTGGCTACAGCCAATTGCGGATAGGTGTAGCTCCAGCCCAAATAGTCATTGGCCAGCTTCTGGAAAAGAATCTTAATCGACCCCTTGAGATCGCGCGTGCCGGTGGGCGCCGGCAACTGCGTCAAGATCACGCGCAGCCCGGTAGCTGTGTTCGTGGCCCGCCCCACCGGCAGGAAGAACTCACCATCGTGGCCATAGACGAGTAGCTGCTCATTGGCGGCTAACGCGGTTGCCACCTCCATGATGAGCGGCTCGTCCGGCGTTACTACTGTATAATCTTCCACATCCACCAACTCCAACACACTCAACCCGGCTTCACCGCCGCGGCTGGCGCTAAAGGTAAAGGGCGTAAAGTTTTCGGCATGGTCACGGACCAGGGCCGGCAACGGAACAGCGCCCAGATCGCGAGTGGCGTCGGGGAGAGTGGTGAGGCGGGCCGCAGCCTTGAGTTTGGCATGGCCTTGGATTGTCACATTATGCCCTAGATCTGCTTTCTCGCCTGGCTTGCCGATTACCACTGCCTCCAGAGGCCGCACCGTGGTAAAGCTCACCTCGGCCGTCACCCAATCGACCAGGCTTTCGGCATTGGCCGGTCTAGCCGAGAAGGTGCGCGTCTGCACCCGGTGCATCAGCCGGTTCAGGGTGTTGAGCTGCGTCGGCTTGCGTTTAATGTCGCCGACCCCCTTGGTGACGACGACCGGCAGATCGTCCTGTTGCAGTTGGTTGGCATCGCTTTCGTCGGTGCTGACGATCAGCTTGAGCGTGTCTTTGAACTCAACTACGCCCTCCTGCCACAACTCTTCAGGGACAGCGCCGTAAATTGGCTCACCGTCGAGCGCCCAGATGGTTTGGCCTTGGTCGAGCCAGGCGCCGCCGGTTGCTAGCACGGGAAAGACGCCATAGGTCTCGGTCAGGTCAAACAAGGTGCAGTAGAGCCGCTGTTTTGAGGTGTTCTTCAGCCGAACTTTAAAGGTGGGCTGCACCCATTCGCCCTGCTGGAAACGATAATCAAGCCGTACATTGGAGCCGACCGGCGCCGGTGCATACTCGCCCTGCTCATCGGGGAGCAGCACTTCCATCTGTACAGCGCCAGGCGTCAGGCGGCTTGCGGCATTGCTCAGTTCGATAATTTTGCGCCAGCGGGCAATGTGCTCCAACCGCTGCACCACCAGGTCGGCGCTCGCTGCAACAAAACCGGGTGTATCGACCACCAGAGCGTAAGCATCTCCTCTACGGCGAATGTGATAACGATTCTCTTCTGCGCGCAAGATCAGCTCTGCCTCCTGCGGCGTACCTTCGTGCACCAACAGCGATGCACCACCGTCCGCGCCGGCACTCTCTAGCGCTGTGCGCACCAGCGCCAACCCGGCCGCGTCCCCTTCCAGCGCGACGAGCAGCGGCGTAAGCGGCAGCGCCGTCACCACCGCCTTATAGGTCGTGCCGCCATCCAACGCTTGTCCACTAGTGAAGGTCGCCTGTACCGCGCTTTCACCGGGGAAGACCTGGGTTACGGTAGCCTCGCCGATTGCCTGCTCCAGGTCATCCAACTGTTTGACATTGGCGTCAAAGGGGAAGATCGCCAGTTGTGTAGTCTCGTTGTCGGCGGGGACAGGGATGCCGTGAACAGCCCCGCCATCAATTACCCAGCCGCGCTGCTTGTCCTGACGCAAGGTGTAATAACCCGGGCCGCTGTTGATGCTGCCGCCAAGGAAGGGCTGCTCCAGATCGGCGCCTTGGGTGGCCTCCATTTGCGGCGATTGGGCTGCGACGCGGGCGCGCACCAAGGCATTGACCCGCTTAAAGAGATCCCGATAGGTCAACGCTTCGCCGCCGCGCTGGAGGGTGTCGAGCAGAAAATAGGAGAAGGCGCCCCGTTGCTCGCCGCCAAGATAAAGCTCTTTGGCCAACTCTTCGGGGCTACAGGCGGCCAGCAGAATATGGCGCCCTTTGGCGAGGTTGTACCAGCCACCCCCCTCCAGCCCGCGGGCACCGCCATCAAGCGCTTCCGCCTGCGCCAAACTGACCAAAAACGAACTGGCCGGGCGCACCCGGTCATCGGTGGGCACTCGGCGCACCCGCACCTCCTCTTTTTCCTCTAACACCACCTCGCGCGTGCCCGATCCGGAGTGACAGCAGTCGAGGATGACGGCAATGTGGGGTTCATGCTTGGCTACTTCAGCAATCAACTGCGCCAGTTCTTTATCCGCCAGATCCCAGTTGCCCGGCTGACGGCTATCCCAACAGACGATGGTCTCATCCAGGCCATCCGGCTCCAGGTGTAGAAACTCTGGTGGCGTGTGGGATTGGGAACCGTGGCCGCTGTAGTAGAAGAGCGCCACATCGCCGGCCTTGGCCTGGGTCAGGTAGGTGCGGAAACCATCGACAACGGCCTGACGTGTTGCCTGAGCGTCGGTCAAGATGTGCGGTTCGGCAAAGGTGTCGCCCTGGCCGTGCACCCGCTCCCGGAGCAGCGCCTCGACGCGCTGAATGTCATTGACGCAGCCACGTAGCGGGTTGACCGGTGCGGGGTACGCATCAATGCCGACAAGAAAGGTGTAGATTGTACGTGACATAAGCTTCTCCTATGGCTATAAAACGCTTCAAAAGCTTCTCTTCAACGGTCTGTCTGTAAAAAGATGTTCTGAGTCCGATCGGCAAAATCAAAGAGCGCCGGTTGTTGGATCTCCGGCTTAGGGGGATTATTCAGCAAGTGCGCCGGCAGCAGATGCCGAAGTTGTCCGCTGCGGACGGCCCGATAGAGCTGGGGCACGCGCTCGGCGCCATAACGTAGCCAGGCGCGCAAGGTGATCTGGCGGTCATGGGTTGCCGCGGTCGGCTGTAATGCATCATGGGTCAAGGCATAGGTGAGCAGCCCTTGGCGAATCAGTGCGCTTTCGACCGCCGCCCCTTCCGACTGGCTGGCGGCCAATACCTGCATCCCCTTGTCAAAGGCCAACTGGCCCAAACCGCGGCTGCCAAAAGGGCCCAGCTTAAAGCCCGGCGGCTCCACCGCCCCTTCGGCATGACAGGCGTCAATAATCATGACGATGGCGCCGGCATCAATGGCGCGCAGCCAATGGGATAGCTCTGTGCTGGAGAGGGCGCGTGTAAATTCGTTGGCCGTCACGGTTCCTCCATTGGGATCTTGATCATCGTGTTGCCTAAATGAATCGTGTAGAAAGAAGTAAAAAGTTCCCCGTTGGTCGGTGTAGCCGTGGCCGGACAAGAAGAGGATAATCAGATCGTCGGGGGTGGCGGCCTGTAGCTGAGGTGGCAGCCGCCGTTGTACCGACGGCGCCACGGGTTGGCTGGCCAACAGGGTAAGCACATTGCGCACATTGGCCTTGGTGGCCCGGTTGTGGCGCAGCCGTTGTCCCTTCCCCCGTTCCGAGATCAACGCCACCGGGATCACGTCGTAGCCCTGCAACCGCTGCCCAACCACCGCCTGGATGCGCCGTGCATCGTTGGCGGCAAAGCTCAGATCCCACGCGGGGTTGGCGTAGGCATTGACGCCCACGGTAATTAGATAGGCGCGCTTGCTCACGGTAGCGTGGTCACCAACCAGTGGCTTGAAGGGCTGAATGACGGTGGTGCTCTTGACCCGATCCTCGTTAAAGGCATAGGCGGCGAAGGTCAGCGGCACATGGCCCGACCGATGGGGGAGCCGCACAGTAAAAGTGGCCGTCGCCGCTGCCGTGGCCGCACAGATCTGGCTGCCGTGGCGCCATGCCGCGAGGTTATCTTCTGCGTAATCGTTATCCGTCGGCGCTGGCCACTGGGCAACCAGTTGACCGGCGCGGAAAAGGCGCAGGTCATAGACGCCTGTCTGCATGGTAAGCGTATGGTCCCCGCGCTGAAAGCGACCCTGGTTGCCCGCCACTGTCACTGTTACCGTCACCAGGGTTGGATCGTCGCTTGCTGCCACCTGCAAGGTGGTAATCTGTGGCTGAACTCGATTTAATTCACCCAAGGCGGGAACCGGTGCGAATGATTCCCCGGCCAGGAGGCGAGTGAGCAGGCGCGGTTCGTAGTAGTGGCGCATAAAGATTTCAGGCGGCAACACCCGGAAGGGATCATCGGCAAAGACCCACCCATAGCCGGCTTGCTCGGTGAGGGTATCCACATCAAAGCGCCCCGTTGGCTCGACCACGGCCCAACCGCCATTGGTAAAGGGGATCAGCGTGCAAAGCTGGGCGCCGGTGGCCACCTCCCAAAGCATGGCCGTGCCATCCAGCCCAACGGTAAGGGCGCGCCGACTGTCAGGCGTAAAGCCGACGCCAGTCACTGTGGCGCGATGGCCCACCAGGTGATGCTTGACGGTGGCCGTTGCCACATCCCAGAGGATAACTAGGCCGTCGCCACTGCCAGTCAGCACGGTCTGTCCGTCGGGGGCATAGGCCACGCACCCCACTGTCTCCTCATGACCACGGTTGCGCTGCCAATCCTCGTCAGACATAGCTGTGCCTCGGCTCCGCCCCTCGAAGTGGCTATGCGCCGCACCACTGGCACAGTTCCATTGCACCGCAAAATTGCGCACGCCGGTTAACACACTGCGCCCATCAGGCGCAAAGGCGCTGGCGCCATTGGCGGGCTGGAACCGTTGCAACGCTGCCCCACTGGCCACATCCCAGAGCAAACTCTCCACCGAGCCGGTGAGGATCTGCTTGCCGTCAGGGGCAAAGGCCACGGAGCGTACTTGCGCCGCTAGCCCGGTGAAGCGGTGTACTTCCTCACCGGTGGCGAGATCGACCAGCAGTGCATATTGCTGGCAGCCCAACAGCGCTCGGCTGCCATCCGGCGCAATGGCCACCCCTTCGACGATACCTTCTGTGGCGAAGATGCGCACGATGCGGCCCGACTCTACCTCCCACAGCACCGCGCGCTGGTCGGAACCGCCGGTGAGAAGCTGCGTGCCATCGGGGGTAAAGGCCACCGAAGTGAGCTTACCTTGGCGCCACCGTCCTTCGCTGGCTTGCAAGTGGGCCGGCGTCAGCGTGGGTGGATGGCGGAAGGTGCGCACCAACCTGCCCTCTGACAAATCCCACAGCGTCGCGCCATCCCAGCCGGCCAGCACAAGTTGTTGGCCATCGGGGGCAAAGGCCGCACCGGTGAGAAAGGCAACCCGCCCTTCCAGCCGCTGCCGCACTTCGTTGGTGGCTACCGCACGCACCTCAATCGTGCGCATGGCCCGCCCCACCACCGCCAAAGCTAGCGGACCCGCGGCGCCCAAGCCAATCGCGCGGCCGGCCGCCCGGTGTAGAATTGCACCGGTGGCCCGATCCCAGGACAGCACGTCACCACCCCTGCTCAATACTTGCTGGCCGGTGGGGTCAACCAAAATTTCGCGTACAGGCGCACTGTGGCCAGGAAACTCGTGGATGATGCGTCCGGTGGCCGGTTCCCACTCCAGAATGGTAGTGGCGGTGGCCAGTAACAGGGTCGCGGTGCCGGGTACAAAGGCCGCGCATGCAAGCGGCGCCGACAGTTCCAGGCGCGCTACTGCCTCAGTCTCTGTCATTGTCCAAAGTTGAACGACCTTGTCTGCGCCGGTTATGATTTGCTGCCCATCGGAGCTAATCGCGACGACGGTGCAAGGCGCTTCCTCCTGGTCAAGCCGGCGCAGGGCGCGCCCGCTGGCCACCTCGCGCAAAATGGCGCTATTGCCATCCGCCAACAAGAGCGCATTGCTGTCGGGCGTAAAGGCTGCCGCGCTGATAGCCGCCTCGACTGTAAAGGAGCGCACCAACGCGCCGGTGGCCAAATCCCACAACGCTGCCTGCTCCTGTGCACAGATCAGGGCATGGCGGCCGTTGGGCGCAAAGTGGACCAGGCTTAGAAAATGAATCCGCGCACCCAGATCCAGCCGACGTATTTCGCGCCCGGTGTTGACATCCCAGAGAATCAGCCGCTCATCGCCATTGCTCACCGCCTTGCTGCCATCAGGCGCCAGCGCCACAAAGGTAATGCGCCGGTTGGCGCCAGTCTGGGTGACCAGGGTGGGCAGCGGGGCGGCTGCGGTCGTGCCAGCACCATCTGGCGCTGGGGTGGGATTGGCCAAAGCGGCCCGTTCGGCGGCGGTGAGGGGACCAATGGCGTAAAGCGCCTGGGCTGCCGCCTCTACCACCTGTTGGTCGAGCCAGAGCGCCTCCAGCGCTGGAACTGCGGCCTTGGCCGCCGCCCCCAATTTGCCCAAGGCTTTGGCGGCGGCCTGACGCACCAGCCATTGTTGATCACGCAACGTTGCAATGAGCGCCGGTACAATGGCCGGATCCACGGGCTTGAAATCACCCAAGGCATCTGCCGCAGGCCAACGGACTTCCGTGCTGGGGTCGTGCAGCGCGCTGATGACGGCGGTCACCACCACAGGGGTGACGGGGCCGAGCCGCCAGAGGGCAAAGATGGCCGAGTTGCGCACCAACACTTCCTCATCGTGGAGCGCAGAGATCAGCGCGGGGATCAGTGCGGGGACCACTGCCGGCGTGACTGCGCCGATCTGGCCTAGGGCACCGGCCGCGGCGGCCCGAAATGAGAGCATACGCGCCATCTCATTGCGATAATGGCCTTCGCCCTGCACCAGCGCCAACAAGGCCGGGACCGCTTCGGCTGCCGCTGGTCCTAAGGCCCCCAGCGCATGGGCTGCCGCCCCCTGCACCTGTTGATCCGAATCGGCGAGCGCGTCAGCCAGCGCCGCAACCACGGTCGGCGTCGGTGCGCCTGCTTCGCCCAAGGTGGTGGCCGCCGTCGCGCGCACGCCACTGGCCAGATCTTCACGCAATGTGTTGACGAGCGCCGGGGTCACCCCTGGCTCCTGCGCCGTCGCCTTGAGGGCGCGCACCGCTGCACCGCGCACTTTCGCTTCCGCATCGCCCAGGGCCGTGAGGAGCGACGGTGTCACCGCGCGCGTCTGCTGCCCCAGTTGCCCCAGCGCCAAGACGGCCTGCTCACGGACATCCCCATTGCTTTCCATGCCCAGCGTTTGCAGCATCTTAAGTACGGGAGGCGTGGCCACCCCAATCGCGCCCAATGCCTCAGCGCTTCTGCAGCGGGTAACCCAATCCTCATCTGTGCACGCGGCCAGCAGCGCCAGTACGGCGTCGGCCGCAGCCGCGCCCATGGCGCCGAGTGCTTCCGCCACAGAACTGCGCGTAGTCATATTAGGCATCGCTAAGGCACTGATGAGCGCAGGAACCGCAGGGGCGCCCAGGGCGGTGAGCGCTTTTATAGCCGTGCGGGTAAGCTGTTTGTCTGCCAGTGCCATTAAGAGCGTCGCTGTCACTGCGCTGCTGGCCAGGCCAATTTCGCCGAGCGCCGCCACCGCGGCCATGCGCACCGTGATCTCCTCATCTGCCAGCGCATGCAGCAGGGGTGAGAGTGCGCCGGCATCGCCTAGCTTCCCCAGCGCCGCGGCCGCGGCGCTGCGTAGTGCCGGTCGGCCTGTGGACAAAAGTATACATAACGGTGCGGTGGCCTGCGCAGCCGCAGCCGGCCCCATGTCCCCCAGAGCGCGCAGCGCTCGTTCGGCAAGGGCTGGGTCGGCGTGATCTATCAACGCGACCAGGGCCGGTATGGCAGCCGCAGCCGCCGCGCCCATTTGCTGTAAACATTCCACCGCGGCCAAGCGTGCATCCTGTGCATCTTGCTGTAAGAGGGCCGTCAGGGCGGGAACAGCCGTGGGCCCGATCTGTGCCAGCGCCTCTTTGGCCGTCTGCCGCACCCAATATTCATGATCATGCAGGCCCTGGATGAGCGCCGGCAGCACCTCTGGCGCCGTGGGTGCAATGTAGGCCAAGGTGGCAAGGGCGCTACTCCGCACGGTGGCGTCCCTGTCGCTCAGCCGCGCTAACAAGGCGGGCAGCGCCGCAGTCGCCTCCGGGCCAAAGGCAGAGATGGCCCAAGCAGCGCCGGCGCGCACCGTTTCGTCGGCATCGTGTAAGGCGTGACACCACTCAGTGAATGATTTGCCAAAGAAGGTGACTGGTTCGGACATGGTTGATGGCATTTTACCTGTACTCGTGTATGGTTGGCCCTGGTCTGGAGAATATCACCTTGCGCTGAATTCAGCAAACTATTTTAAGGTTGGCTTTCCTGTATAATTGGGCGATATATGCTATAATATCTGGGCAAAGAGATATTTTTTAGATGATCTTGCAAAAGTAGTCGAGCTTTCCTGCTTAAACACAAGCACATTTACCCAATCATTCGGATCCTCCTGTGGCGATGGCACATCAAACCTACCTCAACTTTGACCTGTCCCTGTTGCGCCTGGGTGACAGCTACCAGGCAGAAGTGACTGATTCACCGGCGGGGCAGGCTGCCTGTGATTTCAAGTTGCCCTTTACGGAAGCTGAACTTGCTAGCGTGCAACCGTGGCAGGGGGATCGTGTGCGCCATTTTCTCTTGGCGCCGCCGTCAACACCCGCGGCCACGCCAAGCTTGACCGTACAAGCCTTTGGCGAACGACTCTTTGCCGCCAGCTTTGGCCGCGAAGTGGCGACGGCGCTGCTGCGCAGCCTGGATGCCGCAGCGCGCCAGGATGCGGGGCTGCGCATTCGCTTACGGATGGACGCTTCTGTGCCGGAACTGGCGGAATTGCCGTGGGAATATCTTTACATTCCCGCGCTGGCCCGTTTTCCCGCGCTCTCGACCCAGCTTTCGATTGTCCGCTATGTCAAGCTCAACCAACCCGAAAAGGCGCTGACGCTGACGCCGCCGCTCCAGGTTCTGGTCGTGATTGCCGCGCCGCAGGATCTGTTGCAACTCGACGTAGAACAGGAGTGGCGCCGGATTGAGCAGGCGACCGCCTCCTTGCAAGCACAGGGCCTGTTGCGGTTGGAACGACTGGCCGAGGCCACCTTGCCGGCGTTGCGGCAACGGCTGCGCGCCGCACCTGTCCACATTTTACACTTCATTGGCCACGGCTTTTTCGAGCCCCAACAGGATTTGGGCGGCCTGCTCTTTGTCGATGAGCGAGGGCGCAGCCAGGTTGTCAGCGCCGAGATGTTGGCCACCCGGCTGCACGATCATGCAACGCTGCGTCTGGTCCTCCTCAATGCTTGTGAGGGTGGGCGCAGCGATCGTGATGCTTTCTTTGCCGGTGTGGCGCAGAAACTGGTGCAACAGGGGCTGCCGGCGGTGATCGCCATGCAATTTCCCATTAGTGATCGGGCGGCTGTGCTTTTGGCCCAGGAGTTCTACCAGACCCTGGCCCTCGGCTACCCGGTCGATACGGCCTTGGACGAAGCGCGCAAGGCCATCTATGAGCAGGACGCCGACCACTTTGAATGGGGGGCGCCGGTGCTCTTTATGCGCGCCGACGATGGGCTGCTCTTTGACATGGACTTATTGCCCAACACTCAAACTCAACCGTCACCGGCGCCGACCCCACCCTTCTCGCCGCGTTGGAGAGGCAAGCTGCCGGTGACCGCGGCTGTTGGTGTACTGAGCGTTATCCTCATCCTCTTTGTCTACTGGCCGTGGTCCCCTGGGCCTTCTGCTCCTGTTGCTACGCCTGCGGCAAAGGACGTTGCCGCCACTGTGGCCGCTACTTCGTCACCACCACCCAGTGCGACGGTGGCGCCAACCGTTGCCATCTACGCCTGGCTGTCGCCCACACCGGTCTTGCCTGAGCAGGTGACCATTGCAGTGGCGCCGCTCGTCGCTTGTGTCGCCGCGCCGGATATTCGCGCGGCGCTCCGCAACGAGTTGACGCAGCAATTGGCCGACAGCACGACAACCATAGACATCATTCAGATCGAAACGCCCAGCGACATAACCGCCGCCCAAGAGATGATGATCGCACAAGCAATCCAGGTGCTGATCTGGGGCCGTTGCCGGGATGATGGGCAGGCCGAATTGCAGGTGCAACTCAACGGGTTACCGCCACCGATGGATGAATTGCTCTTTGAGCCGGAGCAGCTCGACTTTGTCGCTTTACCAGCGCATGTGCGTCAGTTTGCACTGGCGGCTACATTCTATGCCGTGGCGCGCTATGATTTGGCGGAGGCGGCCCTTGCTGCGCTGCCAGCGCCGGCCAGGCAAGATGCAAGCGCAACTGATCGACTCTGGCTGGGAGCGAACGTTGCCGCCCATCGTGAAATTTGGAGCGCCGCCACCGTCGCTTTCGCTGATGCTATTGGCGCGGGCAGTCAACTGAGCGATGTACGCCAGATTTATCTCCATGCCAATTTAGGGCTAGTACAGCGTGAGGCTGCATTAGCCAGCACCGAGAGAGTAGCGCTTTGCGCCCAAGATCCAGCCACGGCTTATACGACAGCAATTAGCCTGACAAAAGCGCTAGATCTACCGGCAGACGATTTGCCTCTCCTCTATGCTGGCCGTGGCTTTGCTAACTTTAGCTGCCCCAAAGCGGATGACAAGGCGCTTTTCACAGTTTTATACGATGATGCCGCTATGGGTGCTGCCGTCCCCATACCTTATGGACTTGCGCTTCATGCAATGGTCGATCTTGCCTACGGCGACTATCTCTCAACCCAAAGCTATGCGTGTGCAACCTTAAAGCTAGCACCCGATTTTCCTATTGCTCACCTGGCATTAGGAAGGATTTATGGGCAATATGAGTCCTTACGCCAGGCGGCCATGCATCATTTGGAACAATATGGTCAATTTGCCCACTTTGGCACACAGCGCCAAGAGGCGTTACGCCGCCTTAACGGCCTTGCTAAAGTTGCCCTTGATCCGGACACTCCACCCGGCCTTGGCACTTGCAACTAATATTGGGTATACAACGGATGTGTGCTAATGAACATGTACACGTGAAATTGTAAATGAGTGATCCGCGTGTCCTAAAAATCCACTAACTTTAATCTTCAGTGTGCCTTCGCCAGTAACCGGGTCGTGAATATGATTAGGTTCTGGCATCACTGTCAGCAGATCTGTATCGGAAAAGCTAAGCTCTAATAGTTCAATCAACTGGCGTCCTTGAACGTGCCCATCAATAAAATCTACAGCTTGGGTTGATGTATCGTTGACTGGTGTAAGCAGATTCGTATCTGATGTTAACAGGTGGGCGAGCAAAGAACGCGCCTCATCTAAAACTGGACGTCCCAAATGAGGATTGTGAAGTGCTGTGCGGCTGTCAAGAATAATGTTGCGCACCAGATTCGCAATGGCTGACCAAGCGACATCTGCTTCTTCTGCTTGATTTTTGTCAAAATATTGGGTTGCTCTAGACAGTGGTGACTTTTCCTGAACGCTACGACTCACAACTTCTTTTGTGGCACTGAGTAGTTGGTTTGTTTCATCGCCTTCATTGTTCCAATCATTATAGAGTATTCTGACGAGACGTGCGCGTCCTGTCCAGATCCATTGCGCCACCTTGGCCGCGCCGGCATCATCGCCAAAACGACCATGTTCGCGCCGGAGAATAGCAGGTACAGTTGTGCTTTTTGCTGTCGCCATCAGGTTGAGTAATTGCCAACCCACTTCCAACCGTAGATTGGGCGGCGGATGACGGCCATCCTTACGTGCATCCATATTGCGATACCGTTGGGCTAACACATCGTGGAGGACCGCGTAGGCCACCGGTCCCAACGCCAGAATAGAGCAGGCGTCCTCCACCATTTCTTCGATCCAACCGCGCCGATCAATGGTATCTATCGAATCATCAATCACTGCTGCGACAGGATGGGCCAGAGGTGCAACCATCACTGGTTGCACCTCATCCAACTTTGTCCATCCCGTCCAGATCGACCAACGTCCCTTTTCTTGTTGCACAAACTCATCGATCCATGTCACCACCTCTGGCTTAACCACGACCAAGCCGGCCAACTCATGCCAAATGACGCTCCACTCCCAGGGAGTCTGTAAAGCAAAGACCGGCATTCCCATTAGAGAGACATCAGGTGCATAGTGAAACTTGACCAGATTGAAATGGCGACCAAAGTGTGGGATGACTGTGACCTGACACTGTTCTTGTAGATTCAGGCTGCGATAGGCGCCTGCCACCATATAGCTCAGCAGCCGAAAGGGCGATTGTTCGTCAAAGGCCGCCACCTGAACCGTAGGCGCCAGCCGCATCCACTCCTCGGAGAGGCGGTCAATGGCTTGCTGGATCGCATACTTTTGCTCTGTCTCCTCGGCTAATTCCTGCTCAGCCGCCGCCACGACTGCTTTGTAATAGGCGACCGCCAGATCCATAAAGCTGTGCAGCAGGCTGTCAATGGCTAGGCGCGCCGGCGTGCGCGGCTGTGTCGCAACCCAGGCTCTGGTCTGGTGTACATATTCCAACAGACTGTCCAAATACCAGTCGCTGTCGCGCTGCCCTGGTTCAAAGAGTGATTGGGGGTTTCTGTCCATGCGCATAACTCCTTTTTGAAAGATAGATAAAGATATAAGAATTACAAAGATGGCTCATCGATCCTGGCACAGAGGCGCCACATTATACAACAACCGCTCATCACAGGTAAGCGGACGCACATAGCGATTCTTCGTAGTCCATGCAACCAGCTCTGTTGCGTTGGTGATAGGCATTTGCCACAGGAGCAGGTCACCGTCATTGGCACGAGACAAGAGATGTGTGCCGTCAGGCAGGTAGCGTACCTTTTGAATCGTCGAGGCGTGCCCCTCAAAACGAAACATTTCAGCGCCGGTCTCGCGATTCCACAGGCGCACTGTCTGATCTTCTCCCCCAGAAAGCAGCGTATGACCATCCGCACTAAAGGCTACCGTATGGACCGGCAAGCTGTGCCCTTCAAACCGGCGGATCTCCTGCCCCGTCGCCAGATCCCACAAGATTACCCGCCGGTCGGCGGCGGCAGTCAGCAATTGGGTCTGATCAGGGCTGATGGCAACAGCGTAGACCGCGTCTTGATGACCGACAAAGTGTTGAAGTGCGGCGCCGGTTGCCAGATCCCAGAGGATGACGCTGTGATCCTCGGCGCCTGATACAGCACGCGTGCCGGCGGCGTCAAAGGTGATGCTCCAGATCCCGGCTTGGGGCAGTTTGCGCTGCCAAAGGGGCTGCCCCGTCGCCAGATCCCACTGGATTATCATTCCATCTCGCGCGGCAGAGAGCGCGGTGCGGCCTGCAGCGTCATAGGCAATGGTAATAATCTGATCGTCGTGTCCTTTGGCCAAGAAACGCGCTGCACCGGTTTCCCAATTCCATTCGATCAGGTCGCTATCGGCGCCATAGAGCGCCCAAGGTTCGTTTGGGCTCAACGCAACGGTAAAGGGGCCATGCGGCACCCGTCCCGTTTTGACGATTGCAGCCACCAAAGCGGGCGAACCGGAGACCGTGGTCTGCGCGGTCGCGACCGCAGTGAAGCCAGGTGCAGTCTGAAAATCACTGGAGAGTTGAATCGTCACCGGGCTTTCCAGCGTTTTGCTTACACCGGTCGTGGCATAGACAACGGCGCGCAAGGTGTAATGGCCGCTATGGATGGGATCACCTGGATGATCTGGTATACTTGGCCAGCGGTTACGATGATCAATAAACCACCAAACGCCGCAATCCGGGGCGCCACCACCAAAGGCACAATAGCCGGGCTGCTTCTCCTCTTTTTGCCAGACCATTTTCCCGGTATCATCCAGTACACTCATCGCCACCCGCTCAATCCCGTCGCCATCCTGGTTACCAACCGCCGGATCATGCGCTTCTACCTGAAAAATCAACGCATTGCGAACAACGGCCGGTGTATTGCTCAGTTCAAAGCGTTGAAGTTCAGCACCACTGTCAAGCCGCCATCGAACGATGCCATCCCAGTCACCAGACAGCGCGGTTTGGCCGGCGGCATCGATCGCAAGGTTGTCCGCACGCTCAAAGAAGGGAGTGCCGGGCAAGCGTCGTTCAATCAGGTAGTGGCGGAGTTGCGCCGGCCCACGAATATCCCACAGCCGCACGGTGCTATCGCGCGAACCGGAAAGCAAGGAACGACTGTCCTGGCTAAAGGCCAGACTGATCACCGGCGCGCGATGGCCAACCAAGGAACCAATCTCCGCGTTAACTTGCAGATCCCAGAGGCGGATGCTGCCATCCCAAGCGCCTGAGGCGACGGTGACGCCGTCAGGCGCAATCGCTATGCTGCCGATGCTCTGCGTATGTGCACTTAGGTTCACACCCCCTATCCGCTGACCAGTGGTAAGACGCCAAGCGCGCACAATGTAATCGGTGCTCCCGGCGATGATATAGCTGGCGGTGGGGTCATAGGCCACCGCAAGCACTCGCCCGTTCAATTCCTGAATGGTGCGCAGTAACTCACCATCAGCCAGATTCCAGAGCATCACATCGGCATTATCACCGCCAGAGAGTGCCGTGCGCCCGTCAGGGCTGAGCGCTACGGCACTGACGCCATCGGGATGGACCCCCAAGGTTCGGATCAGGGTCCCCGCAGCCACATCCCAAAGGGTGAGTGCACCGGTGCTATCGCCGCTCAAAGCCATTTGCCCGTCGGTGCTGTAGGCCAGCGCGCTGATGGCGCCACTGACTTCACCGTCGCGATCACTCCTTAACCGCTGACGGATTTCCCCACTGTTCAGATCCCAAATGGTGATGGCGCCATCGGCAGAGCCTAAGAGCGCGGTGTCACCAGAGGGGCTATAAGCCACCTGCGTGACAGTGACCACCTGCTGGGCGTCGAGTTGCTGCAGAATCTCCTGTGTTGCCACATCCCACAGCAGCACGCGTCTGTCCAAGGCCGCCGAGAGTGCGGTGCGTCCATCGGTGCTTAGCGCCACATGGCTGATCTCATCTTGATGGAGGGCAAAGTATGTTTTGGTGCCCGGCACATACGCGGCGGCCGCCAATCCATTGATGGCCAGTTCCAGCGGATCTTTAATGGCATTGGCTTGTAGGGCCAAGGCAATGGCCAGGTCGTGATCGTGATCTTGGATTGCCTGCTGGGCATTTGAGGCAAGCGCAAGGCTCTGACTTTCTTTGGCGCGGCGCTGGGCTAAATTGTTCTGGGTAAATGCATAGATTGTCAATCCCAACAAGCCAAGAAAGACCGCAGTTGTGATCAGTGTGACCCGCCGGCGGAGAGTGGCCCGTTGTTTGACACTCGCGGCAACGAATTCATTTTCCGATTTGTTGAGCCACGCCGGCGCCCCTTCGGCCATGAGCGAAGGCCAGATCGACTGGCCGGGATTTAAGAAAGCGTCGAGTAGCTCCGCCTGCTTGATGATCTCCGGCAATAATTGGGGTAAGCCTGGATCGTTGTTCCACAGCAACCCGGCTTTGTCCGCGGCCGAGGCATGGCGCCACTCTTGGGATGCACGCGTGAGACGCCGTTGGAGTGGCAGGTATTCATCGGCCGCTTTTTTCCAGACCAACAGTTTGTCCCAGGCGCGTACAAGCGCATCGTGCGCCGGTTCAATATAGTTGTCGGGCACGTTGTCGCCATCAATGTCCGCGCCTCCGCCATAGACCAAGAGTCGTGCTGCGACCATCTGGTCGATGATGGTCGAGACACGGTGGTTCTCTTCTTCCGTACCATACTCAAGCTCGGTAATGAGTACACGGCGTCGAGCCAGTTCGCCCCCTTCGATCGCTACCATACGTAACATAACTCTTTGCATGGTCAGTTGGTGGGCAGCGTCCAACCCGTCATAGACTTCATCGGCACGCGTACGCAGGGAGCCAATGACGCCACCCAACGCCCGATAATCGGCTTCCGTCAGTGACCGCTCAATGGTCTCGCCCGCAAGTTGTGCTTCTTCCTGGCGCTTGAGATATTTGAGATAAAGCTCGCTCAAGGTAAAGGAGAGCAGCGGCAAAGCACCCGGGGTTTGGCTGACCTCATCAACGAGCTGATCGACGAGTGTGGCTGGATCAAAGAAGAGCACGCGCTGTGCAGCCGGCTCCTCAATCACCTGGCGTAATTCGGCCTGGGTCAGCGGTGGAACGACAAAACGCGCCGCTTGGGGACCCGTGTGCCAATAAGGGGCAAGCGGTGAGTCGGTGAATTGGGGTTCAAAATCGGTGCGCAGGGTTAGGATGATGCGCACACGGTTGCCATGTTGTTGCACCAGTGTGGCCAAAAGCTCGAGGAATTGTGTGCATTCCTGTTGATCGCGGCAGAGCGTGATCAACTCTTCAAACTGATCGATGATCAGCAGCAAATAGGGAATCGGGTGTAACGCCAGCCATTGCTCAAGCAGTTGCACAATCGCAGCGGGGGTCGGTTGCAGTGGTGCGCCCTCATTCAGTGCACTTGCGATCCGGTCAGCCAATAGACGTAGCGGCATGTCGCCAGGACGTAAGGGCGCAAGAATTTCAAAGGCTTGTTGATCAACCTGTTGCTTCAAATAGGGTGCCAAACCGGCTCTGACCAAACTAGATTTACCCGTACCCGACGCACCCAAGATGACGGTCAGTGGCTGAGCTTGCACGAGGGTTGCCAATTGCTGGATCAACGCAGCGCGCCCAAAGAAGAGGTCAGCATGAGCTTCGTCATAGGGTTGTAGCCCTCGATAGGGATTGCGTTCGGCAGTCAATGGTGGCGCCGGCGGCAGATTGAGTGCATGTCCCGGCGCCAGAAAGATGTATTCACCTTTGCCATGCCGGCGCAACGGCCAAATGCCCGGCGTCTGATAGTGACCGAGTTGCGCCTCGGCGCCGATCTCTACATAATCGCGTAAATATAAGTAGAGTTCCGCCGCGGTAATCACGCCATCGCCGCCGCCTTTAGGAATCAGATCACCGGCGCCATTCAGTGCAGCAAAGAGGGCTAGCGCAAAGGGCGAATGTTGGCCATGCTGGCTTTCCACTACGTCGCGTTTGCCTACGACGTTGCCGGCCAGGATGTCTAGCGCACGTTGATCATAAGCCGCCGATGTAATGACTTGCCAGGCTGGGTCGCGCACAAAACGGTCATAGCGCTCTTTATGCAGAATTTCGGGCATGGCCGGGCGCAGATGACGCGTGGCCGACCAGCGAAAAGCACCGGCAAAACAACAGTCCAGAATGGCTAACAGATGACGGCAAGGCAAGTTGATCAGAGCGTCATGGATATCGGTCATGGCCAGGAAGGTGTTGCGATCTTCGGGATGGGCATCTTGGGGAATCAGAAACCCTACCGGCCCATCCTCACCGTCCAATGCAATACCGTGGCCGGCAAAGTAAACCAGCAGCCGGTCGTTTGGCCCGACTGCTGCCGGCACCTGTTCGCGGAAGAGCGTTGTCAACTGCGCTTTGGTAGCCTCTTGCACCACAAGGCAGACATCATACCCATGTTCTGTGGCCAAAAGATGAGCCAAGCGCGTGGCATCGTTCACCGGCGTTGCCAAGCGGGGTACGCCGTTGGCATAGTCGTTGATACCAATCACGACCGCCAGACTACGCGTAAATCCACTGCACGAATTTACACTCTGCGCAGCAGTAAGCTCAAAAGCGTTAGGGGTGCTCATTATGGGTATTGTCGTTTCCTGCGCAGGCGCAAAAAATCAGGAATTCATCACACTGATGATTGATGATTAGGTGATTGATCACTTTTTCAGCTGTACTCAGATTCTGTCATTTCCCAGAGTGTTCTAATTATTTCTGTCTAGTAATGCAGTGTCAAGGAAGTTCTGCCAGTTTAGCCAACGCGGGTGCGCCGGCGTGCGTCTTCCTGGAAGGGGGCGCCGTACACTTCCTGTCTTTCACCATTAGCTGCTCCCTTCCAGGAAGACCTGGGTGACCACGTCTAATCTAGCAGAATTTCGTTGACGCTGCATTAATTAAAGCGGACCTCAACATCTCGTCTGAAGACGGTGCGGCGGCCATCCTCGGCGTGAACGACAGCAACGAGGCTATAATCTCGGCCGTCGCGGATGCGGTCGCCATTGGGCCAACGATCATTGTGATCGTCAAAATTGTAAACGTTACAGTCAGGCTCTCCTGCGCCAAAGGCGCAGTAGCCGGCCTTATTCTCGCGTCTACGTGAGACGATCCTGCCATCTTCATCCAGGATAATCATATCCACAAAGTCGATGCCGTCGCCGTCGTCATCACCGGTGCGTGGATCATTCGTGCGCACCCGAAAGACCAGTTCGCCACGGACCGGATCGTCGGTATTGTTACGGCCTGTCTCCTGCATGCCGACTTCGAGACCGGCTGAGTCAGACAGATCAATCACAACCGTCGTCTCGAAGCGTTGCTGGCGACCATTGTCCGCGCGGGCCACGGCACGCAGTCGGTACTCTTCGCCATTGCGGACAGGGTCGCCGTTGGGCCAGCGATTGTCGTGATCCTCAAAGTTGTAGGTGTTGCAATCGGGTTCGCCCCCGCCAAAGGCGCAGTAGCCGGCATTGTTCTCACGGTGGTTGGAGACGCGGCGGCCATTTTCGTCAAAGATCTCCATCGTCACAAAGTCAATGCCATCGCCATCGCGGTTGCCGACACGACGGTCGTTGGCGCGCACGCGAAAGGCCAACTCATCGCGTACCAAGAAGGAACGGTTGCCATCTCCAGTCTCCATCAACTCCACGCGCAGATTCGAAGATTGTTGAAAGGCTGCCGCAACTGTGGCTGCGTGGACTGGCTGTACCAAGAGCGTTGCCATCTGGGCGACAACGAAATAAAGTAGAACGCTTGCGCGGAGCCAACGCTGATGTTTACGCAGATCGATCATCATACTAAACCTCCCTTGAACTGGGTTCACAGTACTGTGGACCTCACTGTCGGATGCGTTACTGATGTAGCAGATATCTTGAAATTTGACTGCGGATTCGCCGGTTTTCCTATCGGACTCGGCGGCTACAGATATACTCTCAACTGCCATAAATGGCAGTTGAGTATAATTTCAGAATAGACACTTATCTAAACGGTTTATACCCGAAATTTCTTTCAGTAGCCTCGAAATTTCTCTCAATTTGGTTGGATGATGCGATATTCAGTAGACCGCAACCGCTCCGTGGTCCGTGACCCGCCGCCAGTCACGGACTGGCTAAGAGCGAACCATTGCGGCCTACTGATATTCAATGCACAACCAACTGCAAGGCAGCTTTCTTCCTGTCTGTTTCAGCTAATGATGGTCAAGTATAGCAAAAAGGCCGTTCGCAAAGCGTTCCTAGAACACCCAACCAACTTTGGGCTATCAGACTACGATGCCACCGGAAGCGGGGTGGCGACAGGACATTCAAGCGCTTCGTGCAGATAGTCCCTACGCTCGGCACAGGTCAATTGACGGGTTACCCGCTGCTTGGCCAGCTCGATTAGCTCGTCAAAGTGCGTCAGATAAACCTGCGGCGCGCTATACCGTTGCTGGCTCAGGACAAAGCGCCCATCGGCGGACAGCGTAACCTGCTGGTTGGGGTAGGTCAGCACGGTCTGCAATTCCCCCGTCTCCCCGTCCCATAGCCGTACACTACCATCGCGTGCGCTGGCCGTCAGGATCCGCTTGCCATCCTGGGAAAATTGTACAAAGGTGATTGCTTCATTGTGGCCACGCAACTCGACCAGGGCTTTTAGGCTCTCCAGATCCCAGACGCGGGCGGTGGTGCTAAAGGCATCAGGGACGAGGAGCCGTCTACCGTCGGCGGTGATGCTCATGGCTTCAGCGCTAAATTCCCGATCACCCGCCGGGATGGTAGCGCGCACAGTGCCATCATGGGCATCGCGCAAGGTGATACTTTCACGACGGACGACGACCAGTTGCTCACCATCGGGCGTATAGTGGATCTTTGTCTCCGGCCCAAAGTCCAACCCAAAGCGTAGGCTGCCGGTTGTTACATCCCAGAGACGCGCCAGGTGATTGGCCCCTGCTTCTGAAAGTTGCGTGGAGCCCGACACCAGTAACGTGGCGCCATCGGGAGCAAACACAAGGGTGTCAATGTTCAAATAGTGAGGCATATCACCCACCAGCGGCTGGCGCTTCCCCTGTGCCATATCCCACAGCACGACCTGCTGCTCTTGATCGGACTGGAAATCGGGCAACTCGCTGGGCACGCTGACGACTGCTGCCGCGCGCTGACCATTGGCTGCCAGCGCTATGTCTAGCACCGTGCCGGCAAGCGCCTGCCGCGCACCCAGTGGCTCTCCGTTGGCCATTTCCCAGCCCGCCACTGTGTTGGCGCCATACGCTGCCAGCGCGGTTCCATCAGGTGAAAATGCCAGCCCTTTGACACTCTCTGTCAATGCCAAGGTGGTGGAGAGTGTGACGCGCTGCGCCAGGTCATAGCGCGTGATGGTATCGCCCCTGGCCAGCGCAACGTGGCGGCTGTCGGGCGATAACTGGGAGACCACTTGATTGGTTTGGCGGCTGGCCGGCGGCTCAATGGTCGCCCATTCTTCGCCAAAATTTGTGCTCCATGCCTGCAACTTGCCGGCATCGTCGATGGTAAGAAACAGATGGCCTTGCGGGGCAAAGGTCAGTTGGCGAATCCTTTCCGCCCCAGTGGGAAAGCTCAGAATGGGTGTCGCTGAAGCATCGGTATGCCAGGCCTTGATCACGGTGCGGCTCTCCGTCAACAGCAGGGACCCATCGGGCGCAAAGGCCATCTGCTCGACGCCATCCTCCTGCAGCGTAATGGGCGAAGACAATATGGCGATGGCGCCGGTGTCCGCTACCATCCAGACGCGCACGGCGCCATCGCCACCGGCCGAGGCCAACTGGTGACCGGTGGGGGAAAAGACAATCTGGTTGATGTTTAAGGCGTGGCCGGTTGTGGTAAAGACCACCTGTTGGCTCAGCGTGTCGCGCAATAGGATGTTATCCATGTCACTCTCCTCTTCCCCGTAGGCCAACACCGTCCCGTCCGGCGACAGCGCGGCAGCGCCGGCTGGCGCAAATTGGGCCACCAGGTCACCACTCTGCAGCGCCCACGCCTGGGCCACATATCCCGTCGTTTGCAGGGAGAAGAGAATTACCTGTTGTTGGTCATGGGTGACATAGAGCTGGTCGGGATCAAAGGGTGCTTCGTTCTCTGCCCCAAAGGCTGTTACCACTTTGCCCAGTTGCAGATCCCAAACCTGCAACGGTGTTGCATCCCACCGATTAACTGTCACGATGGCGCTGCCGTCCGGGAACCACGCAGCCGCGGTGGCCGGCGCGGCCAAGATCTCCTTGCCGTCAGCCACATTCCAAAGATGGACTGTGTCGTCATTATGTAGGGTCAGAATGTGCGCTCCATCAGGCGAAAAGCTGCCGCCATAGACACCCCCTCCTGTAAGCCCCGCCAAGGTCAGCAGCACCCGCAACGAGGGGAAAGCAAGAAGCTCTGCAAAGGGCTCGCCTGTCCGTTCACCGGTGACCAGCAGACGGCTGCCATCGGGGGCGAAGGCGGCTGACCGAAGCTGCACCGCCGCGCCACCCAACGTTGCCCGCAGCGGTGAGGCGTGCACCGCCATGCGCAGTACATTTTCTGATTCAAAGGTACGGGCAATCGCGTTGGCCGCCAGCGCGAGCAGAATGGCCTGCTCGGCATTTTCGGTGAGCTGGTTCTGGGCCACCACGGCAAACTCGCGCGAGCGCGCCGTGTCACGCTGGGCAATGGCAATCTTGGCGTTTGCTGTCGCCTGCTGTTGTCGATCAAAGGCGAAGAGAGTGAGGCCACTTAGGACGATAATCACGGCCAGGGTAATCCCTACAATCCGTTTCAACACCGTCGCTCGGCGCGCTGCACTGCTCTGGACAAACTCGCTCTCCAACTGGTTGAGCCAGGTCGGTTCTGTGGTCATTTGGGTGGATGGCCAGAGCAACTGGCGGAGTGTATGCAGGAAGCGCTTTTCCTCTTCCATACCGGCCGCCGCGGGCGCCAGGACAGCCTGCAACTGGGGCAAACGTGGATTGTTATTCCAGAGCAAGCCAGAGTGGGCATCCCGCCCCGCACGCGCCCATTCCATGGCCGCGGCGGTGAGCGTACGCTGCAAGGTCAGGTACTCACCAAAGTCCTGTTGCCAATGGAGCAGCCGATCCCAGGCCCGCACCAGGGCGTCGTGGGCCGGCTCGACGTAGGCGTCGGCTGTGCCGTCACGGTCGGTGTCGGCGCTGTCGGTCACCAGCAGCCGTGAATCAACCAACTGATCCAAGACGGTGTGAACGCGCGTGTTTTCCACCGCACTGGGATAGACCAACTCTGTCAGCGGCACACGCCGCCGCGCCAACTCGCCCCCCTCCAGCGCAACCATGCGCAGCATCACCCGCTGCATCGTCTGCCGGTGGCTGTCATCGGGCAGTTGGGCATACTCCTCATCAGCGCGGGTGCGCAGTGAGCCGATGACCCCGCCTAATGCCGCGTAATCGGCAAGCGTCATGGCCCGTTCCAGGGTCTCACCTTGCGCCTGCGCCACCTCCTGACGGTGCAGATATTTGAGATAGAGTTGCTCCAGTGTAAAGGAGAGCAAAGGCAGCGCACCCGGCGTCTGGATCACTTCATCGATCAGGGTATCGACCAGGTCATTGGGCTCAAAGAAGAGGACGCGCACACTGGCCGGCCCCTCAATGACCTCGCGCAGCTCGGCCTGACTCATGAGCGGCACGACAAAGCGCCCAGCTTGCCAGTACGCCGCCAGTGGCGAGTCGGCAAATTGGGGTTCAAAGTCGGTGCGTAGGGTGAGCACAATCCGAACACGCGCCGGGTCGCGGACAAGCAGGTGGGCCAACAGCGCCTGAAATTGCGTGCGCTGCCACTCGTCGTGACAGAGGGTGATCAGCTCTTCAAATTGGTCTATGACCAGCAGTAGGCGTTCGGTTGGGTGCGTTGCCAGCCATCTTTCCAGATGGGTGGCAGCCAACAGCCGCGCTTTTTCCCACGCCTCTTGATGATGGCGCACCATGAGCGTGGGATCAGAGCGTGAAGGGTTGGTCGCGGGGGGAGGCGCTTCCGGCTTCTCCTCGTCGTCAATCAATGTTGCGGTCAACTGGGCCAACGCCGCTAGCGGCGTTTCCGTTGGTCGCAGCGGTTTGAGGATGTGGTACTGAAGGACGGTATTGCTTGACGGGTCAGCTTGTTCTGCATTGATGGTCAGGGCCCGCAACCGTGGAAGCAGCCCCGCTTTGACCAGGCTTGATTTGCCTGTGCCCGAAGCGCCCACAACGACGGTCAGCGGCTGGTCTGCCACCAGCGTCGCCAGCTTTTTGACCAATTGCTGGCGGCCAAAGAAGAGATCTGCATCTTTTTCGTCATAGGCTTGCAGGCCGCGGTAGGGATTGTTGGCAGTGGTCAGGGCCGGGGCCGGGGGCAACTGCGGCGTGTGGCCGGGGACCAGAAAGATGTATTCGCCCTTGTCATGTTTCTTTAGCGGCCACAGCCCAGGCGTCTGCCGATGCTGCAACTGCGTGTCGGCTTCTACCTCGACTGTGTCGCGTAAATAGAGATAGAGTTCCGTGGCGGTGACGACGCCATCGCCGCCCTTGGGGGTTACATCGCCTGCACCTGCCAACGCCGCAAAGAGCGCCAGGGCAAAGGGGGAGTGGGGCTGAACGGCGTGCTCCTGGTTATCATCACGCTGCCCTACGATGTTACCGGCCAGCAGATCGAGTGCTTTCTGGTCATAGGCGGCCGAGGTAAGCACCTGCCAGGCCGGGTCGCGCAGAAAGCGATCATAGCGCTCTTTATAGATCATCGCCGGCAGTGGCTGTAGATGGCGCGTGCTTGCCCAACGAAAGGCTCCGGCAAAACAGCAATCCAGAATCGCCAGCAGGTGCCGACAGTGCAGGGCGCTGAGCCAGTTATGTAAATCCGTCATGGGCAAAAAGCTAGCCCGCTCCTCGGCGCGGGCATCCTGGGGAATGAGATAGCCGGCCGGGCCATCATTGCCATCGAGCGCAATCCCATGACCGGCAAAGTAGAGCAGTAACCGGTCCTGCTGCCCCAGGTTGAGCTCGGGTAGGGTTGTGGTGAAGAAGTCGGTGAGCGCGGCGTAGGTCACCTCTTGGGTCAGCAAGTGCACATCATAGCCATGGTCGTCGGCCAGCACCTGGGCCAGGCGCGCGGCGTCATTCATCGGCGTCCTCAACTGGGGAATGCCATGCGCATATTCGTTGATGCCAATGATGACCGCCAAACTGCGTTTAAATTCAACTAAATTGGGCACTTGGAATGTCCCCTCAAGCTGGCGCAGGGTAGCTCTGCGCCGCATAAATTCCTAAACACGCGTCAGCCAATCTCCATCATGACCCGAAAGCCACGCCAGGTGACTTTGGATGCTTCATTGCTGGCGGCACGCGCACTACTGTGCACCTCCGCGGCGCTGCTGCGAAACGAGCCGCCGCGATAGATGCGCTCTTCCCGACCGGCCGGCGTGTTGGTCCATTCCTGCACATTGCCCAGCATGTCCAGACAGCCGTCGGGGCTGGCGCCGGCGGGGTGGGCGGTGACCGCTGTGGTGTCGTCGCCGGCCACATTGGCCGCACCTTCCCGCCATTCGTTGCCCCACGGGTAACGCTGGCTCTCCTTGCCACGCGCTGCCTTCTCCCATTCCGCCTCGGTAGGCAGACGGTAGCGGCGACCGGTGGCCGCACTGAGCCAGCCGCAATAGGCGACGGCGTCATACCAACTGACACTCACGACCGGATGCTCTGCTTTGCCGGCGGGGGGCTGGCGCAGAAACCAGCCTGTGCGCCGCGGTTCAGGGTGTTCGGGGTTCTGGGCCAGGAACTCGACATATTGGGCATTGGTCACCGGCGTTTTGCCCATGCGCAGGTCGGGCAGGGTGACCTCACGGCAGGGCGCTTCGTTGGGTTCATCGTGGCAACTGCCCATGCAGAAGGGGCCGCCCGGAATCAACAGGGTCTCCGGCTCCCATGGCTGGTGTTCAATCACGGGCCGGGCGTCCCCTTCGGGAAGTTGCAGCAGACGGTTGTCGGCGGAGCGGCTAAAGAGCACCGGCGTGCCCCATTCCCGGTCGTTGCCGGCGGTGGCGAGCGCCTTGCGCGCCTCGCTCAATGCGGTGTCGATGGGCCAGCCTGCGGCTAGCGCCTGGTAGAACGCACCGGCCAAGGTGATTGCCGCGCGGTCGCTTACCGGGAATTGCATGGCCAGCACCGTGGGCGCACCCTGTTGCACCAGCTTCTGCGCCACGCCGCCAAAGGGATCGCTGCGCCCACCCTGGGCGCCCTGACAGGCGTTGAGAAAGGCCAACCGCAAGGGCGCGTGATCATGGAGCAGGGTGGCAAGCTGCTCGGCGCTGACCAAGTGGGCGTGCCCGCGTTCATCGGCAAAGACGAGGCCGCCTGTATTGCGCTGCTCATCAAAGTCACCGTGGCCGATAAAGTGTAACACATGGACATCAGCGCCGCGCAGGCGGCTTTGGAGCGCCGGCAGGGTGGCCTCTTCCAGCCGTTCCAGGATCAGCAATTGGCGGCTTTGCAGATCGGCCAGTACATCATGTAACCTGCGCCACTCTTGTTCCACCTCTAGCGGTTGCACATCGCTGGGATTGGCGACGACCCCCAGCACGCGCAGGGGCGGGCGGATGGTCAGCGTCGCTTCCGGCTGGGGCAGGTCGAGATAGCGCACGATAGGCGTCCGATCCGAGAGTGCGGGATGGCGCGCGAGGTCGGTGGCGTAGAGATATTCCCAGGGCAGGTCGGCCAACTCCGGCGCATCATCCAAATGGAGCCGCAGCCGCAGCCCCTGCCGCTCGGCTTCATCCAGACTGCGCAGCAAGAGTTTGCCCACCCCATCGGCGAAGACGGCGCAGTAGAGCTTGCTGCCAAAGCTCTGCGGGTCCAGGGGCGGTGCATTATTTTCCGACGCCGGGCGCAGATGGCGCAGGGTGCGACCGGCGAGCCAGAAGAAGCCGCGCAGTTCGGCGGCATGAAAAGGCAGGGCAAAGTCCACATTGGCTTGCCCGGCCGGCGCGTTGATGACCCGGGCGTTGTAGCCCGTGGCGGTGGAAGTAATCAGCAGGTCAAAATTTTGATAGGTAACCGTTGGCAAAATCGCTTCCTCTAGACAAAGGCAAACCGTGGCGGCAGTGACCAGTAGGCAGTGACCAGTGGGCAGTAATCAGTGGACAGTGACCAGTAGGCAGTAATCAGTAGACAGTAATCAGTAGACAGTAATCAGTAGACAGTGAACGCCTAGATACTGGGCACTGATCACTGAAAACTGATCACTGAAAACTGAGCACTGTCCACTGAAAACTGAACACTGATTCCCCACATCTGCATGTTCCTGTTGCCGCTACTGAATGTAAATGTTAAATGGCAAAGACGGGCAGCGCGGTTAGGGCGGCCACCGTTGGCCCAAAGGTAAAGAGATTGGGCTGTTGCTCCGGCGGCATGTGCTGGATAATGTCACCGTGCAACTTGCGATAGTCGCCCACAAAGCTGCCCTGATTCCAGACCTGCAGCAGCGTGCCGGTAAAGAGCCCGTTGCGGTCGCCGTCCTGCGAGAGCTGATCGTCCTGACAGCCGGAGATGAGCAGTACATCGGCTTGGACCACGGCATGGTCACCTTGGGGCGTTGCTTTCTGCTTGCCTTTATAAAGACGTTTGTGGGCCAGATAAGTAGCGCCGCGTACGCCGATCGGCAAGATGCGATAGCGAATGCCGGTGGTGTCAGGGGTGGCCGGTTGGAGGTGACCGTCGCGCATCAAGAGTTCACGCGTCGCGGTGCCGCTGTGACAACTGTCCGAAAGCACGATGATGCGCACGCCGGGTTTGAATTGGGACCAGACGGCATAGAGTTCATCGTCGAGCAGTTGACGGTCATAGAGCACCCAGGTTTCATCATTAAAATCGTCCTCTTCGTTGTTTTCATCCGGCACCTGGCCGCCATGACCGGAATAGGTGACAAAGAGGGTGTCACCGCTTTGTAGCTGGCTGACGGTCCGACTAAGGACGTTAAGCACATTGCGCGCTTTGGCCTTTTCCGTCAGCAGGATGTTGGTGGTGAAGCCGCGCGCTTGGGCCAACGCTTGCATATCCTTGGCGTCGGCCTCGCAGGCGGCAAGCGCCCCATTCCACGGCCGCCCAAACTCGTCGCGATAGTGTTTGGGGCTCACGCTGTTCAGACCAATGTGGATCGAAATTCCTTTGGGCATGGTTACGCTCCTATTTGTATAAAGGTTTTACACTACATCACAATACATCAAAAACATAGGCGGTCTTGGTCGTGCCAAATTGTGCCAGCCAGCCAGCCTGGTTTTGCAGATCGCGGAAGAGCCGATTGGCGCCGGCAATGATGGTGGGTGGAAACAGCTCCAGTTGGTTGGCGGCTGTGTCCGCCATCACTGCATCACAGCTAAACGAGAACTCGGTGACCAAGGGATAGTCATCCTCATCGTCGCGTAAATACCAGTGGTTGAGCGCCACCTTAATGACGAAGTCCGGCGCCTTGGCGCCACGTGTGGTGGGCTGCTTGTCCAGTTTGAGCTTCCCCAGGTAATGAAGCACCTCATGGGCGTGGAAGCCATTGACCACACGCAAGGGCATAGTCTTGGCCAGGTCAAGCTGACCTATACCAGCGAAAAGCTCCGCCAGATCGCCAATGGTCTCCAACTGTAGCGACTTTTCGGTTTTGAGTGACACCGAGGCGGCAAACCGGCTCATAAAGGGGGGCAGGACATCTTCCTCAAACTTGTTGTCATCTGCCTTGACCTTTTGGGTGCAACTGAGATCAAAACCGGCTGCGGTGTAGCGATCGGGCGCCCGCGCCTTTAAGGTTGTCTTATACGGCTTTTTGCCCGCCGTCTCTTGACGTATGCGCAGTGTGAGGTCAGCCCGCCTCAGCGCATAGTCCGGTGTGTCCAGATAGTAGGTGACGCGGCGCTTCTCTACATCTTGGTCTGGGTCGTCGCTGGTCGGCAGCACGGTATTGCCCTGATTCTCGACTAGAAAGGTTAACAACTTCCAGAAGAGTGCTGCACCGGCTCGCCGGTCGCGAAAGCGCTCTGTATTGAGCATCAGCTTATATTCGCGTGACGTGATTGGGCGATTGGTTGGAATCATGATGTAACCTTACCCTTTTTTGTAGTGCTGTTTTTCGCTGCTTTCTGTTGATCTTGGGCCGGACCGACGCCATTGGTGGCCGCCTGATGGCTGACCACTGGCTGCTGTGTTTGCTTGGCGGCGGCATCGTTCATGCCGCTGGGATCAAAGAAGCGGTAGTAGGGATTGCCATAGTGTTGGTAGGCGCCCCAGGTGCGGCCGTCGCTGGGTGGGGCGGCAATGGCGATGCGCGCCCTTTGCATCGCCTCATACATGGGCAATGGCTGGCCGGCGTTATAAGCTGTGCCGTTGCCGATCGCTTTGCTTTTGGCGCCACCATTGCAGGTCATACCTAGCAAGCCCGCATAAAGGGTCAAGGCAAAATCACGTGCGGCGCGGTCTTCCACCGGCCAGGCCGTACAGACAAAGTTGGTGACGCCCCGGGCAAAGAAGGATTCGGCAAAGCTGGGCGCCAGCTCGACCGACCGTTCATCGGCGCGTGCCGGCGTAATGCCCGACTCGCAGGCATTGGAGAAGACAAAGGCCGGGCTGCGGTCAATGCGCGTAAACTCGTAGGCGCTCAGTAACTCTTTGTTGCTAAAGAGCCAGCCAGAGGCCGCCGGGTCTTGTTTGTTATAAAAGCAATGGCCGGCAAAGTGCAACACGTCATAGGTGCGCAACATGAGGTGGCGCATGACTGCGGTGCGGGTCGCCTCCCGTGGCCCAAAGAGGCGCACCACCTCGACACGGTTGCCGCTGTGGGCGTGGACAATGTTGAACTGCTCAAAGAGATCGGCTACGGCAATCCCCTCTTCTTCCGCGCCGTCCAGATGCGCATCTTCTGCCGGGTCGGCCACTACCAGCACGCGCAAGTGGCGCCGGCTGGGTGGCGGCGGTTCAGGCGGCGGCGCAAAGCCGGTGCGTAACTGACGGGTGAAGCCACGACTAATGCCCAGGAATTGCACCCGCTCGTCATCCACACCGGCCAACGTCTGGCTCAGTGAGCTGGCAAGATTGGTCTGCGCCAGCAATTCCCAATGAATGCGCGCCGTGGTTGCATCGAGCATCATGACTAATGGTGCGGAGGTGGCAAGCTGGCTGCGTAGATCCGCCGGAATCAGCAACCGTTCCATAAATTGGCCCAGGTCGAGCTGGCGGGTTGGATCGCTGGCGGCCGCCAGTTCGTCATTGGCGCGGCGCACCAACGCCGGATCGAGCGGAATTTCGCGTTCCGGGATCGAGGCCTGTTCCGTAATCGCGCCAAAGCGATAGGTGTGGCCGGCGACGCTGACCGTGATGCGGGTGGGCGCCGGCTCCTTAGGGCGCTCGCTTGTCTGCTGTTGCTTCATCCGCTCTTGCACATAAGCAATCGCCTGATCGGCTAACTGAGTTTTGCGTGCTTTGGTTAGCTTGGTATAGCGAACTTCCATGCGGTTGCGCTTGGTAAGTCGCTCAATTTCACGTAAAATTGCCCCATCAAAGTCCAACACTTTCTGTGGATCCATGATAAAAAAGGTGATCTCACTCAGAATGCACGGACGTTTGCCGCTCTTTGGCGCCTCGGACATGCCGGAAAGGGCCAACTTGATCCCTCGTATCCAGCCGGCTACCGCGTTGGCCACAGAGAGGTTATCACGCCCGCTGCCGATCAGAACCGTGGCGAGATGTTGCTTGCCCATGCGCCCCAGCGCCCAGCAAAGCTCGCGCACCAACACGCTCAGCTCCGGCACGCCAAAACGGCCCGGTTCGCCCATGCCGGCGACCGCAATGACGCGCGCTGGTTGCCGTGGATCTGCCAGGAAAAAGGTTTGGGCTAACTCACCGCGCAAGGTGCCGCGTTGGGCATATTGGGTCAACAACAGGTCCGCATCCTCGGCGGGTAACGTTGAAAGCTCTTCAAAGTTGTTTTCGTCGTCATCACTAAGGAAGACCCCTTCCAACGCGCGGCTGATTTTGACATCCAACGTGCGCAAAATGCCGTGGGGTTTACTGCCGTTATAGTGACCGAGGGCAATGGCATCAACCGGGCAGGCGGCGCTGTCAACCTGCAACTGATTGTCGGTGATGTCACTGCGCACGACGTTGATCTTGATCGTCGGCTGAGCTAAGTGAATCCCATGATAGGTTTCATGGGTAATGCCGTTGGCGCCGCTCAAAAACCCATAAGTCAGTCGCTCTTCAATGTCGCGCTCTTCGCTGCTGACCAGGTGACGGGAAGGCGTGTCACCGCTGCGGACAGTGACACGGCGCATTAGGCTTTTGAACGCCTCTTTTTCCGTCTCCGCGCGCGCTAGTGGCGTCGCTTCAGCTATGGCTTGCTCTACTTTGCCATTGACGCCGGCGCTAGATTTTCTGGGCGGCAGGTCAATCAGATTGTCGGTGAGGCGCTGTAGACCACTTGCTCGCTGCAACGCACCATCTGTCGCCCCGCGTAACAGGGCCTGAATACCCAGCAGCACCTTCGGATGCGCACAGAGGTCCCCGTGTAACGCTTCCACATAATAGGCGGGAATCCGTTGCCCATCCGCCGTCTTGAGCACCCCTAAATGGTGGGGCGTGCTGCCATCGCCGTTGAGACCAATGGTGTAGGTGCGATTCAGGTAGTTGCGTTCATCTTCCTCACTTTGGAGACCGCGACTGTGGAACTTGTGCAGGTGCTGGAGATGGATACCCACAAAGGTCGGCTGGCCATGCCCAGCAATGTAGATCATCCGTTGCGGGTCCACTTGCGTAGCGTCCAACAGCGCATGGAAGCTGCGCGCCTGGTCCAGATGGGTCTGTGACACATTCAGTTCCGGGCCAAAGGCAGTCGCACTATACAGCGCGTCTGCGGTCGGTATCTCCTCACCCGCCTCGGCCACCGGCAAAAGGGGCGCCTTGGGATTGGGCAGCAATTGATAGAGGCTGGGAAAGGATTTAATGATCTCGCGGAAATCGGCGCGATCGTGCTGGGTGTCGAGCAGGTCGATCCAGCGGATCAACTCCAGGTGGCCGGTAATGGCCTGGGCCGCGGTATAGATGCCGTAATTGGGAGTGCCAATCATGATGAGCTTGCTGCCACCCAATTCCCAGCGTGCCGGAAACTGGTGGAGATAGGCGCGTGCCACCAGTCCGCCGTCGGCATGGGCTACCAAATGGACCGGTTCACCGGCAGGGAACCAACTGTCAATGCGCGCCTGTAACTGGGCCGCGGCGAGACGAAAATCTTTGCGCCAATCGTACCAAAAGGCTTGTACGTTATAGTGTTCGGCCAACGACAGCATCAATTCACCATAGTAGCGCTTCATGATGCCGGTGTCGCGGATTGAATAGTCGGTATTGGCTTCCGCCAGCCCTTGAGCATCCAGGCGGAGCCGTTCTAAATGGCCGGCAATAATTTGATGGGAGCTGAGCCACAGTCGTTCCCGGCGTTGGGCGCGGTCAACTGCGGTCAGTTCACTGCCGAGGACACCGGGGATCACCACCACATTCTCGCGTTGTTCAGTGCGCCGTTCACTGCGCGCCATTTCACGCCGCAGCACCAGATTCCGCAGACGACGAAAGCGTGCATCGCCCAGGTAGACGCGCAGCACCTTCTCTTCGTCAGGCGTGGCAAAAAGAATTAAATGGGCAAGATCATCGGTATTGGCGGCTTCGAGCCGTGCGATTAGGGCGCGTTCGTCTTTCATAGGTGGGGTTCCCTTCCTGCTTTAATAACGTTACTGCGATTTCTTTGAGTCTATGTTGTTGCGCTTGAAATGGTTCAAGCGGTTCAACAAGCGCCTTCGGCATTCCACATCGACAAAAAATTGTCGATGTGGTCGCCCTTAGCGCCTACGATCTCCTGTCGGGTCTCTTGATTAAACTCCGCAACAGAACATAACAAACTTTTTTAGAAAAAATGTTATTTTATGGCGTTGTTTACTATAAAATAAACGAAAATAGAGGCTATTTTTGTACTTTATTGCGCCAAGTCTGTAATTGGCAGCGCTAAACATCGCGTTTATATGGGTGTGAAAAGCGCCTGATCAGCGTCACCTAATAGCTGGAGATCGGGCCGGTAAAATAGAGGCAAGACGCCCGCGGTCACATCCTGTTGGACCTTGGCGTGGATGCGCGCCAGCCAGTCGCCCATGCTTTGCGCCGCCGGTAGCGTGGCGGTGGCATAGTAAGAGAGAACACCCCGTGGCTGTGCATCCTTGCCAGGGGGCAGGGCATAGTTGTGGCCGCGACAGGCGAGTTCCGCCCCTAGTTGCGCCTGCATTACCAGTGCTGTGGTATTGGCCGGCGCACGGCCAGCCAGCAGGTTCGAGTGTCATAAGTCCGGCAGCAGGGTTAGATGCACGCCAGTAGGTAGAGCCAGCGCCGCAAAGAATTCGTCCCAAAAGAGATGGTGCTCAGCGGTAAAGTCAGCCGTGTTGCGCAACTGGAGCCCCGGCCGCGCATTCTCCACCGTGTCGCCTTGAACGAAACCATGACTGCTGACGTGGACAAAGAGTGAGCCACTGCGCCAACCCTCCATCTGGCGACGGACGCTATGTAAAAAGGCAAGCACTAACGCCCGGTCCAACTGGCCATGGAGCGAGAAGATGCAGTCGGCTGGGAGACCATGCGCTTGCAATGCCTGGGTCATAGCCAGCAGGTCGTGATGCATGGCGTTTTCACCATGTTGAGATGCCGCGATAAGTAGGGCCAGGTTGTGAGACGTTATCGTCATGGGTCTTCTCTTTTCTTACTTTCTGATTATCTGAGATGATCGTTGTGGTATACTTCAAATGATAAAATTTACGAAGAAGTCAAAGACGCGATAGAAAATGACGGTTGGACCATTACTGATGATCCTCTAATGTTAGAATATGGCTCTCTCCGTACTTTTGTCGATTTAGGGGCCGAACGTGTCATTGGCGTCGAACGCAACGGCGAGAAAATTGCTGTCGAAATCAAAAGCTTCTTGGGTCGTTCCGTTGTTAACGATATTGAGAACGCTCTTGGTCAATATGTTCTTTACCGTAGCTTGCTTGGTCGATTAGAACCTGAGCGTAAATTGTATGTTGCAGTCAGCACTACTGCTTACAAAAATGTGTTTCAAACAGATGCTGTCCGCGAAATCATGGAAGAATTGCGGGTCTCATTTATGGTGGTTGATTTGGCAACCAAGGAGATCACAGAATGGATCAAAAATTAGAAAAATATAGTCAACTGCTGATCAAAATATTTAATGACTATGCCAAGCTTCTCAATCGGCGACCGCAACCAGATCGTGAAACCGAACTGGCCATTGACTCGGTTCGACAGCAGTACGCACTACACACAATTGGATGGCAGGGTGACACGCGTATTTGGAATACGCCACTCTATGTACGTTTGCACAACGACAAAATCTTCGTAGAAGTCGACTGGATGGAAGATGGCATTGTCGACAGACTTCTAGAAGCGGGCGTACCCAAAGACGACATCGTGCTAGCGTTTCATCATCCCGCCTTGCGCGCGAACCGAGTTTGCTGTCGCATAAGCGCTTTGCTCGTCGTTGATCATTCTTTCCCCTTCTTCGCATCCGCATCTGTAAACAATGCCCCATCGACATCGGTCTCGGCGCGTAGGACGCGTAAGACATCGTCGGAGCGGCGGGCCCATTCCAGTTCTACCTCCATGGTGGCGCCGGTATTGGCTTGGGCCAGAAAGGCGCCCAGCTTGAGATCCATGTTGATGCCAAATTTGACCTTGACCATGCGCGGCTGCGAGCCGCCGGGAATGCCCTTGCGCATCAAATCGGTCTGCATTGCCATCTCGCGGATGGTGCTCATGGCGGCCTGAATGGCATAGCGCGAGCGCTCTTCAAGCTGGGCTGCAAACTTACCCGGATCCAGGCCGCGCGCGGCTGCCTCTGCTGTAGACGCTTCCAGTTCTGGGAACTGCACCAGAATCTGAAATTCTGCGGGGTTTTCCAAGTCAAGCGCCGCTGGATCGACTTCCATACGAGCTGAACTGCCCCCTTGATCTGTCACAGTCGGTCTCTGATCGCCAGGTGTAGCAGCGAGCGTCGACGGCGTGGGATCATCAGGCGCAGCGGCTGCTTCCCCATCCTCGGTGACGCGTAGGGTCACTTGCGCTACAGTCCAACCCTTATCTTTGCGCCCACTGGCAGAGAGACGTAGGGCGCGCGTCTGTGTCTCTTCATCGGTCACAGTGGCGAGGAGCTGCTCTAGCGGATCCATGGCGACGCTGCGTGTCTGCCCGCGTGGTCGTGGTTCATCTAACGACGGCAGTTCGAGCCAGCGGAAGTTGGTGGTGGCGCGCGTGGCAAAGACTTTGACAATGTCGGTGATCGCGTGCTGACCTGGAGGCAGAGACGCTTCAAATTCAATGGGCAAGGTCTCGCCTGGATTTAATAGTTCCGACGGCGCTGCACCACTGGGATAGATCTGGGCGATTGACCAATCAGAGGCCAGATCCAACACGGTAATGTTCAGAATGCGCTCTGGATCGTTGGGGTCGCGCGGGTTGGGCTGCTGTGTGTTGGTAATTTTGAAAGTCACCAGATCGCCTGGCTTGCTCACAGCGTTGCCCTCAATCTCTACCTTGAGTTTGGCCGCCATCGCGCCGTCAGGCATGTCCAACGTCTGCACGTTGCGATATTGGGCCAGGTGAACCAGCCGCTTGACCAGGCGTGACAGGGCGTCGGGGTCATCTCGGCCAATGGCCGGCCGCAGCGAGGGCAGGTTACTGCCGCCGCTGTCCTGCACCACCAATTCAGCCGGGCGACGTGGGTTTAGATCGACCAAGAAGTCAGCGCCTTCATCGGCGCCGACGACGGCCAAAAAACCATTGCTTTCAGCGGCAATGGCCGCTTCTACCTGTTGACGTAGCGTTGCTTCCCGGATCGCCACATGGACGGCGCGCTGAACACGCACGGCAGAGGAGGGCAGCATCACCGCCTGTGCGCCCACCTCCACCGTGATCTCTCCCTCCGGTTCCACCACGTTGGCCCAGGCGGTGGCCGCATCGACCTCGGTCAGCTCTACCAGCGCCTGGCGTTTTGCCTCATCCTCAATCTCCCCGGCGCTGGGATAGATGGCAAAGCGGGCGCCGACAACCAGGCCCTGCGCTTCCCCAGCATTCAAACGCACCCGTCGGCGTGCGGCTTCCACGGCCAGTACTGCGACGGCATAGTGGCTCTGCAAACGGTTGGCGCCAAAAATCTGGTAATCGCCCTCGCCTTGGATCAATGGCGTCTGGCTCTCAAATTGGCCGTGCACCTTGGCCGCAACTCGGTCGGCGACCATCTGCCAGGTCGTGTTGGGGTCGGCTTGCGTCAGCGTGTCGAGCAGCCAATAGGTGAGTGCGCCATTGTTCTCCCGCCCGTCAAAGGGAAATTCAAAGGCCGATTCATTGGCGCGACAGGCGGCCAAGAGGGTGTAGCCTTTGGTCTCAAAGAGCCAACCGCTCTGGCTGTGCAAGGCGCGGCTGGCTGCCCCACCAGTGCCCTGCCAACGCTCGAGCAGGTCTGGTAGCGCGCCGACCGCGCTGTCGGTGGGCGGGGGGGAGAGATCCGGTTCACCGATGCCCCGTTTGCGGGCGCCACCAATGTCGCGTGTCGCCCCGCCGGAATGGCAGCAGTCGAAGACCACCGTCAGGCGCACCTCTTTGCTGACAAGCGTCTCGATCAGGTCGTGCAACTCAACATCGCGCAGGTAGCGGGCATTGGGGTCGTTAGGTTTGCCAATGTCGAGCGGCACCAGCCCCTCATCAAAGGCGTCGGCCCCTTTGAGTGCAGGGAACATGGTGGTGGTGCGCCCACCGTGACCGGAATATTGGATGTAGATCTGGTCTCCAGCTTGGGCCTTGTTGGTGAGTTCCTGAAAAGCATGGACCATGTTGGTGTAGGTTGGCCACTGGGATTCTGGCTCTTGGGGCTGGCGATTCCCAAGTGACGCCGTCAGTTTGGTAATGTTGGCGGGGTCCAACTGCAGGCGTGTTGTCAGAAATGCGTAGACCTTGTTGATATCGCGCACGCAGCCACCCAGCCGTGGGTAATAGAGGCCGCCGGGCAGGCGGTATTCAAAGTAATGGTCAACGCCGATGAGCAGGGCGTAGAGATTTGCCATGAAAAATTTTCCTTTCTTGAACTGATAAATCCTCTATACTTGTACAGCACTCAAAACTCATTGGTATACCGACGAGCGCCAGGAAGTATCATTTTGTACAGGAGTAAAATGGTACTTCCTGTGCTGCTCGTGAGTATACATAGCGGGATATGATATAATCATAGAAACAGACTTTTTTCGTCCTTACACGATTGCTATCTATCATTGAGCGCCAGTCGAGAAATAGATAGGTTGTTTTTGCGGAGTTGCGCTATGCTTGAAATGACAATCCAAGTTCCCGAACCACTAGCCGAAGAACTCGTCGCTGTTCAAGATCGTCTACCGGAAGTGTTGGCTTATGGCTTGCAACAGTTGTCGCCGCTTCCTGGCGAGATCTACCAGTACATTCTCGAATTTATGGTTAGCCGACCATCGCAGGAAGAGCTATTGCGCTTTGCCCCAACACCGGCCATGCAGGCCAGGGTAAGCTTTCTATTAGAAAAAAATCGTTCTGGTGAACTCGCAGTTGCAGAGTCTAAAGAGTTGGATGAGTACATGCGGATCAATCATTTGATCACGATGCTCAAAGCGCGTGGCTTGCCCTTAACTGACCCCATTGTTTAACCCTGGTACCCAACTGTGGCAAAACCATTTTCGCTATGGCCAAGGCTTTATCATTCCGCTTACGCCAGAAGGACGTGTGACCGTCTTACTGTAGCGCCTGAATGACCCCTCCCGTGTACAAGAGCGAGTTGCCTTGGGCATAGGGAGCAATGAATAGCTGCTAGCGGTTACCGCCCAATCACCGGTCGGCTGCTGTTCCGCTCGGTGTGTTTGTCCATTAACTCCTTGATTTTCGCGATTGTGTCGTCGGTGGTGGCTTCCAGATCTTCTTGCACGGTCTCCAACTTCTGGATATAGGCGAGGCGCGTCCAGTAGGTGTTGTAGATGACGCCCAGCCAGGTGATAAATTGGAGATTCTCCTCTAGCGCCTGAAGCGGGCGGTTGAGGAAGTAACCGACAAAGGCGGCCACGCTCAGCCCGCCAAAGATCGCGGTGTTAAGCGCACCCTGCCCTAGCAGCGCCACAAGCGCCGCCACCACAAAGGCGGCCACCCCCACGCCAAAGAGAATCCGATACATCCAGACGGTGGTCCAGTAGGGATTCATAAAGGCGGTCAGCACCTGTTCAAACATGGTCTGGTTGTTCTCAAAGCCGCGATGCATATGTTCCCGCCAGGCCGCGTAGAGTTCGGGGTCGGCCTCGGCCAGTGGCGTGCCGGGAATGGGTGAAGCCGGCATCGGCGAGCGCACTGCTGGTGTGGCGCGGGGCACGCTTCCACGCGTAGCCGCCGCGGCGCCGATCACCTCGATCTCGGTCCAGACCCGGTTGCCAAAAGGGTCACCCTGGGCGTTGACCAGCCGCCAGGTGCTCTTGTAGTGGCCAGGTTGCTGGGGCGTGCGGAAGGGCACGGTAATGCGCACTTGGGCGCCCGGTGCACAGGCCGGTGCGTCGACGAAGGCGGGCGCACCCAAGTTGGCGTCCTCCACCCAAGCAAATTTGTAGCCCGGTCCCCAGGTGGTCGTGCCAGTGTTGCGCAGCTCCCAACTTTGGGCAAAGGGATGATTCAGGGGCAACTGCGTGTTGTCTTTGAGAAAGTCGCTGTCAGCGACATAGGTTGCGCCATCGACCAGTGTTGTAGCAACGGGATGAGAAACACCTTCCGGCTGCGCCATATCCACTTCCTCTTCACAGATGCTTTGCAAGGTAGTAAAGATCGGTTTACGACTCTGTGTATTCAGCGATCCGGCCTGATAGACGCCGTAGGGCTTGCCAGGGAAGTCCTGAGTGCAGAACCAGATGCCTAACGCCACTGCCGGATCGGCAATGATCGCTTTGAATGCACTCTGCATGGCCGCGGCTTGTTCCCGTTCCAGCCCGCCAGGATTGGGCCAGCCAATTTCCGAAATAAAGATCGCCTTCGCCTGCCCCTCTGCAGCCTGGATCATAGCGCGCATTTGGCCCATATAGGCAGCATATTTTTGTGCCAGCGCTGCGCCCACCTGCTGGCGTTCGCCTTCGGCGATATAGAGATGATAGCCTACGCCGTCAAAGGGGATCGGCTTGCTCGCTTCACCCCATTGAAAGAGCCGTTTGCCCGCGGCATAGGTGCGCCGCAAATAATCGACGCCGGCGTTGTTGTTATTGTCAAAGCCCTGTACCGGACCGGAGACGAGCTTGCAGCCGCGCGTGGCTAATTTGGCGCGCACCCGATCACTGACGGCCTGAAGCATGACGGCAAACCAGTCCGGGTGGACCCAGTTGCGGTCGCTGCCGTGCCAGTCGTCCGGTTCGTTGAAGCTTTCAAGGTAGGTTACATCCTCGTGAAAGAGTTCAGCGACCTGGGCAAAGGCCGCGGCGTAGCGCCCAATCCAGTCGTTGGAGAGGGGGCCGGCCACTGGATCACGGAATTGGTCGCCCGGATCGCCCAGGATCTCATGCCCTACCAGCCCATAGATGCGCAGCCCCTGGCCGCGCAACCCATCCACAATTTGGCGATAGGCTTGCGCCCAACTTTGACCATTGTGCAAGGTCGCATCCGTTGGACCACCCCAGGGGCCGCGTACAAAGTTGAGCCGCACCCAACCGACCCCGGTGGCCGCGATGATACGGGGATCCCCGACTTGGTCGGCCAGTGTCCCGCTTTGGGGATGGACAGGCGCGTTGGCGTCAATGCCGATCTTGAGGCGCGCCTGGGTGCGGGTCGTCACTCCTGTGCCGGTCTCACTCTCATCATGACCACCGCCATCGGCGCCATCGGTTCCATCTGGCCCGGTCAGCGTAGAGTCGGTGCTTGTATCGTCGTCATTGTCGCCGGGGTCGGTAGCCGAAGCCTTGCGTGTCTGCTGGAAAACAATGTAGTAGGAGTGATGGCCCCAGGTGTTGCCGGAACCTTCGCCGCCCGGCTCGTCTGGATGGCGCGTATGCAGGCCAAAGACCTGGTCGCTAGGACCGGCGCCCTCCAGCCAGAGCGTCACCGTCATATTCTTTTCCAGCGGTACATCCGCGGCTGGTTCATCGGTGGGTTTATCGAGCCGTTTGGGGTCGGCAGGGCCATCGTTCTTGCCTTCCCAGATCCAGCCAACACGCAGGTCAGGGTTCTGGAGCCGGTTGCCTGTGCCATCAAGCGCTTCGATAAAGGCATTGTGGCGCCGCTGGTTCTCGTCCGGCGTCAGATGGTGGATGCCAACGACCTTCCAATACTGTTGACCAGGGCTCACCGTTGCGCTCTTGATCTGCACTCCTTTGTCGGCGGCATCATTGGGCGGCGCACCGGTTGTGACCCCCATCGGGTTGACAAAGCGGTGATTGTAGCCTGCAAAGTCAAACCCGGCCACCCCTCTGGCGCCGGCGCGGGGTGACCCATTGACCGATGTCCGTTCCTTTCTAGTTTGTAGATTGGTGCTCATATTGTCTCCTTACACTTTCCCCGAAAAGTCTTATACAGGGTTCCGATACTCACCACGCCATATGTTCAACTACTGCTTGATTGGCCTGAGAGGCATAGACGATGGCCTGGGCAAAGCCTTGAACGCGGTACGCGCCCACGTCCATTTCTTCTGTCAGTGGCGCGCCCAGTTGATGGTCGCGGGCATAGCGTAACAAAGGTGATTCCGGGTTTAACGGCACCCCGCGGGCCTGCCAGGCCGCCTGACGCAGCGCCGCCAAAGTGGGCGCCACGCCAATCGTGGGGTGTTCACCTTCGCCTTCCCCTTCATCGGGCTTACCGCCTTCTTCACGCCGTTCTGCTTGCCAGACGGCAAACCAGGAAACGTGGAGATTGTTGGGCAAGCCGCCACCCACCACCACATCCGCTGCGCCTTGGGGACACCAGGCCCATGCCCCGCGTTCGCCCCGCTCCGGGCTAAAATGGTTCCACACCGGCTGATTGCCCCAGCCCGATTTTGCTTTGGGGGTCATGGTCAGCTTGATATGTTCGGGAAAGTTGGGGTCACCCAGCAGATGCAGACCATCTGACCAACCAATGACCAAATCGTGGGTTGTAATGGGTTTCCCGTCCAGATCGAGCACACGAGCAAAGAGATTGTGATCCCCGCCGGCGTCATCAAAGACATCCGGCGCATTCCAGGGGCGCAGATAGCTATCACGCGCCCACTGCTCAATGGAACCGGGTGTATCGGTCGGATCCCATTGGCCGTCGCGTGTGGTAAAGAGATCCTTCAACCGATAGACGATCGCTCCCTCCGGGTTGTCAGGACGATCTTCGCAGTGCACGACTTCGACATTCAGCCGCGTCGCCCAATTGCTGATACGCATTGTTTTCTCCTTTGAGCTTCTAGGTGGCGGGTGGCGAGTGGCAGGTGGCGCAAACCGATCTCGCTACCCGCCACTTGCCACCGAACCGATCCATTAACTAGTGAAAAGCCTTAGTTATTTTCCATTTTCCGTTCATTATTCCCGCAACTCATATCCGCTTCATCCGCTCAATCCGCGTGCTATTTAGGGCCGGCGGCGTCCCGGTAATTCGGGCGCCATCGGTTCCGGTCGGCGCCCAATGGCGCGGGTGGCGACCAGGTCGGCCGGGTCCATAAAGGGTGATGGGTCGCTAAAACCGCCCCAACCGTCGGTGCGGCGGTAGGGGAAGATGCGGATGCCAAAGTGCACATGTGCGCCAAAGCATTTGCCCGTCTCGCCCGAAAGGCCAATGCCCTGACCGCTCTGGATCGGCGCATCCTGCAGCACATCAATGCGCGACATGTGGGCATAGAGCGATTCACCCCAACTGTGCTCAAGCAAAAGAAAGTTGCCAAAGCCGTCAGGCTCAAAGCCGACGCGCAACACCTTGCCCTGGTCGACGGCCAGCAAGGGCGTACCGACCGGCGTGGCAAAGTCGAGCCCATTGTGTCCCTTGAGCGGTACGCCGTCATAGGTGATGGCGCTGTAGAACTCTGGCCAGGCGCCCCAACCCTGGGAGAGCGCCCAGCGTTCGGCAAAGGGGCGTCGGACATGTAGGCTGGTCGCCACAGTGGCCGCCGCCAAAAGCCGCTCCCCATCTGGTCCGGCCAACGCGGCCCAACCGTTCACGGCTTGACCATTGGCATCCAAGCCGTGGACCTGCCACCACTCCAACTCATCTGCGTTTTGGGGACCACCCTGGATCGTGAGCGCCGTCCCTTTGGGCAACATGGCCACTATATGGTCGGATGGCTGGCCCAGATAGCCGGCGGTGCGGCGTAGGTTGAGCAACTGGGCCACCACGGTCACGGTCTCGCCCGTGCTAAAGGTCGCGCCAATCGTTCCCAGATCGCTGTCCGTGGGCGGTGGTGGCGGCGTTGGGCTAAGGAGCAGAAGCCCACTTGGATCCCGCTCGGCGGCCCAACCTGCGGCCACCTGGTTGTCAAGTAGCGGCGCCCGCACCTGCCACCAGGTCAGCCCATCGGCCTCGACCGGTCCACCCAGCACCGTAATGGCCGCGCCGTAGGGAATCTGCCCCAGGACATGGTCGGCTGGCTTGCCCACGTAGCCGGCATCGCGGCGCAGGTTGATCCAACTGGCGGCATAGCGTTGGCCAGTAGTTTCTGGGGCGCCGCGTGCGCGGGCATGTGTTCTAGGTACTGCGCGCCTACCCCGGCTGGCGGGGGCAGCGGCGCCGATGAGCGGTGCACCGGGCAGTGCTTCCGCCACCCAGCCGGTCACCGCGGTGCCTGTGTTCAAAGCGCCGCTAATAGGCCACCAGATCAGACCATCGCGCGGCTCCGCCTTCCCTGTAATGGTGACCGAAGCGCCCGGCGCCAACATGCCCACTACGTCGTCACCCAGCTTGTTTTTGTGGCCGGCGCTTTTGCGGACATTGAGCCACTGCTGGGCAAAGACGACCTGGCCGGTCTGGAAGGTCGCTTTATCTTCCTCTGCCGCTGTCTGATCGGTGGTCTGGTCGGTGGCATCCGTCTCGTCATGGTCAGCGGGCGCCAGCCAGGTGGGCGTCTCCTGTAACAGTGCCGCCGCCCGTGCTTGATAGGTGCGGAAGAGCGCGTCCCAGTCGGCGTGGAGGGTGCGATCCATCCCTGAGTCGCCATCGCCGTCACCAATATCATTGGATGTGGCCATAAAACCCCACTGCAAATAGCCACGTGCGCCCAGGCCAAACCAGCGCTGCATATCCTCCTGCACCTTACCACTGCGGTCTTGGCCGTAGCCATTGCCAAAGCCTGCTTCTTCCAGGATAAAAGGTTTGTGCAAGGCGCGGGCCAGCGCGCTGTCGTCGTTCTCGTACTCTTCGTTGTAGCAATGCACCGTAATAAAGTCGATATGCGATGAGCCATAGAGCTGATGGCGCAGTTCATCGTTGTGGAGCCAGGCATGGTGGGTGCTGATCATGCCGGTGGTGGTCAGATGGTCGGGCGCGCTCGCTTTGATTTCCGCCGCCGCGGCCAACATAAAGCGGATAAAGGCCGCTACATTGGGGTCGCCGACAAAGGTGCCGGTGGCCGGATTCAACTTTAGTTCGTTGCCGATTTCCCAGGCAAAGATGCGCGGCTCACTGCGAAAGGCGCCCACCACTTGCCGCACAAAGGGTAGATAGTGCTGCTGATAGCCGCCCGTAAAGAAGTCCGCTTTGAGCAGGTCAGCCGGAAAGTGGGGATCGATTTTCGCATAGAAATTCTCGTCGCCGGGGATGCGGAAGGGCACGTCGGCGTAGAGATTGCTCAGCGCCGGCAGCAGATAGAGGCCGGGAAATTCTGTGGTGAGCGCCACCGTCTCTTGTAGCCGGGTAATCGTCGCCGCCGCCGAGGCGTGCATACTGGGCAGGAAGAGGCGCACCACCCGCGCGCCCATCTCGTAGGCTGCCCGCAATTGGTCACGGCGATGGCCGATTGTGGTCCATTGCAAGGTTTGTGCATCGCCATAGTGCACCAGACCCCGGATATTGACTCCGATAAAGCGGAAGGGACGCCGGTTGACAATAAATTCATCGCCATGCACCCGCACAAAATCGGCCCCAATGTCACGCGTGGCAAAGGCGCGCGTCCCTGTGTCCAGAATCGACCACGCTTTGCGCTGCAGCGTAACCGCCAATGTCATTGTCTGATGGGCGGAAAAGCCGGTGGCGTAGGGCTCCATGCCCGGCGCGGTCACGGTAAGCTGATAGGAACCGGCCGGCAGATCGGGGAAGGCAAAGCGGCCCTGGCTGTCGGTGGTGGCCGCGACGGCGTACTCTGTCTGCCCACTGTTGCGCGGCAGATTGTAACGTTGCTCAGCGTGCAAACGACCCTCAGCGGCCACGTTGGGATTGTGGGTGGTCATGGCCGCTTTAAAGTCCCCATAGCTCAGCCCAACCACTTTGTTTTCTACCTGGGCTTGCCAACAGTCGCGTAACGAGCCACTGAAACCTGCCAGCGGGCGGTCCCAGACAATCTCAGCCGGGATGCGATTTTCGGGCAGAAAGTAGGATTGGTCAGCTTGGAAGCGTCCGTTACTCGCCTGGAGCGCAGGATTATAGCGCGGCGCTAGCTCCTTGAACTCGGCATAGGTGAGACCGGCCACGTCGGCGGCTACATATTTTTGCCAGCAGTTCCAAAGCGAGCCAGCAAAACCCTCAATGCGGCGCGTCCAGGTGACCGAGGTCACGGCGGCGGAGGCCGCGGCGCGCACCCCACCCAGCGTCTCTTGCCCGCCCATCAAGCGTACCGTTGCGCCGGCAATGGCTTGCCCGTGGTGGGTCACCGTGCCCTGGATCACCAACGTCGCCGGCGGGGTGACGACGACGGGCTTCTCTTCTTTGGGCGGCGCTGGACTCTCTTTAAGCGCCACCAGCCGATCTACAATACCCAATGGACGGCCCTCATCGTCCTGCCCCAGATGGCGGAAGCTGGCCCAGTTGCCATGATGGCCCACTTCATAGAGGCAGGCGCCCACTACATAGTCATCCTGGAGTAGCTGCCGGTTATACCAATCGAGTGACGCCCAGTACGCATCTTCGCTCAGAGGGGCTTCCTGGTTGAGCCAGCCCACATCGCCCCAGGTGGCGTTTTGGTACATGCGCGTCAAGCCAGCTTCGGTGATGACCACCCGGTGGCGGTCGCCATAGTGGGCGCGGATGCCTTCCAGCGCGCGGCGATAGAGGCCGGCGCTGGTGGCGGAACCGGGTGCAGGTTGGAGGCTCGGCCAACCATACTCGTGAAATCCGAGGTAGGTGCTGACGGCCAGCGTGTTGGGGAAGAACTCTAGGTAGTGCTCCGCCTGGGTGAAATTGCCGGCGCCAAAGTTGAAGGCCACCCCTTCTAGATCGGCTGCCTGTAGCCGCTGTTGGAAGGCCGTCTGGAGGAGATCACAGTTGTGGAGCAGCCGCCGTGTATTGGCTTCGTCATGCTGGAACTGATCCGAGGCCGGGCCGGGCACAACTTCGTTGAGCCCCATCCAGGCGTCGATGAGCAGCCGACCGTTGGCGTCCCGTTTGGTGGCCAGGCCGAAGTTGTAGTTCAGGATCTCCTCGGCCAGCGCACGACCTTGCCCGGCCGGGTCGGCGCTCTCCAGATACTGGCGTTGTGTATGCACATCTTTAAAGAGGCGGCCAATGACCAGGGCGTCCGGCGCGCGGAAACGACGGATCTCCTCAAGCAACAGGGTGTTAGCGGTGTCGGCATGGATTAAAATGACCGGCGGCTGTACACGGCGGATCGCATCCCACAGACCATTCTGATCCAGGGAAAGATGAAGGTAAAAGCCGAGTTTGTTCATTGGGTGGTTTCCTTTGGGCATTGGGCATTCCTCCCTTGTCATTAGTCATTGGTAACCGACTAACCGACGACAAAGGACGAGCAGGGCAATTGCCGGCAGCGTCCTCTCAATCCCCAGGGAGCGATTCGCAAAGATAGGTGGCAAAGAATGGGAATTGTGTGATGGACCCTTAGTATAAGCTGTTCGACTATATTCTTGCAAACGTTGTTTTATAATCAGTAAACTGCAACGCAGAGAAGGCGTTCTCTTACGCCGCGCCCAGTTGGCCCCCCGTACGCACTAGAGAGTGCTTGCTCCGCACGTTGCGGTCTACTGATAGTTGATCTTAGGCGCCTACGGATACGGGATATTTTATTTTTTGAAAGCGCCTTATGCAAAAGACGTTGAAAACGGTCCGCGCGTGGCCAACTTATGGACAGGGCGCCACCGCCTGGCACTGGGCCGGTGCATGGCCGTCTTCACGCCAACCGCACCATTCGCCCTGTCGCGTGTTATTGCGCCAGCAGCCTTGAAATTGATCGCTGTTATAATTAACGAGATCGAGGCGGAATTTCGCTTGTGTGCCGCGCAATTGATAGTCGCCATAGACACTGTACATGGGATCAGCGCCGTGGCCGGCCTGCCCAACCTGCCCCAATACCACGCCATTGTCGTGGCCATCAAAGAAGTGGCCACTGACGTAAGTGCCGCTCTGCTCTAGTTCGATCCAACCTTGATCGCCGCCCACCCGCGTCTGCCACCAGCCGCTAAAGCCACAGCCCGGTGGCAAGGGACCGTTGCGCACGCCACACCAGTGACGGGGGACGCCATCACGCCCCATCCACTGACCGTCAAAGCTGTTGGCGTCGGCGTTAAGCGTAAAGGTAAAGGCAGTCCCACTCTCATTGCGACCGGTCAAGCGGTTGCCGGCAACGGTCCCGGAGAGCGTTGTCGGCTGTTGCCGGCCATAGCGGACATAGCTGCCCATAACTTGATTGCCGCGCTGTTGTAGCGTGACAAAGGCAAAGTTGGTCTGCCAACTGCCACTAAAATCAGCCGCGGCGCCAGGCGCGGTGGCGCCAACCGTAAAGCTTGCGCTCTGCAACAACAGATTGTCGCTGGCCCGTCGGAACTCCAGCCGCCACTGGCCGGTCGGTAAGCCGCCCAAGGGGGCATAATAGGTGTAGCCGTTGCCGCTGGTGTTGCGCCGATTTGCGTCCCACAGCACTTGCGCGCGCTCATAAAAGAGATTGCCGTTGTGATACCAGCGGTGGTTGATGCGCGACTGTAGCGGCAGGTTGCGAAAGCTCCAGTTCACCTCAATGCGGTCGAGGCCAATGGGGAATTGCGTGGCCGGCGCCAGACAGCGCTTGCTTTGATCGACCTGGGTGCAGAAGGTGATGCTCTCCACAAGCGGCCCGGCTGGTGGTCGGCGTGTAGCCGTTGGCGCGGGCGCGGGGCCAGGGCCAAGGGGCGCCAACCAATATTCGCCCGCCTGCCCTTCGCTGGTCCAGCCGCTTACCCCCCGATCACTCTGGATATACCACCAGACCCAGCCATCGGCGCAGCGTGGCCCATCGATAATCGTCATACGTTCCCCCGGCCTTACTTGCCCAGTGACTGTCGCCTGCCGGCTGGGCGCTTCACGCACACGGTTGGGGGTCGGCGGTTGGGGCAGGACATAGGCGCGCCCACCCTTCTGGAGGCGGGTGGGATAGGCGTCGGGGCAACCGGTGGCCGGAATACTGCTGAGCAACTGTAGCGTATCGAGCCGCCAGGCGCCATCCACCAGCGTCAAGCGGTAGCGGAAGAGAAAGTGGCGATAGTGTAGGCCGTCGCCCAACTGGTCGGCGGCCAAAAGAGTGGAATCGATGGTGGCGCTGGTAGCGTTGGCCTCCACAAGATTGAGCGATTCGATCTCGATGGTGCGCGTCGTTGCAAAGCCGTCCTTAAAGCTGCTATAGGACCAGACCGACTGGCGCGCCGGTGACAGATAGCTGTATGCGGCCCGGAAATCGCCGGTGCGAACGCCGGCGCGCACCGCCTGCCAAAAGGCTTCCACCGTGCGGCGCGCCGTTTCACCCGTTTGGGCGGCGCTGTCGGTGGCAGTTAGCGTGGGGTTGGGGGGTGGTGTAGGCGATGGTGTTGGCGTCGACGCCGGCGCGGTTACCGTCGCTGGTGTGGCTGCACCGGGAATCGTTAGCTGATCGCCAATGCGTAGATTTTCCCCCCGTCTGCGCCAGAGATCCGCATTGGCGGCGCGCAACGCGCCATAGGCCACACCACAGCGGTTAGCGATTTTGATCCAGCCATCGCCGCGCTGAACTGTGTATGGGTTGGTGCAGAGTGCTTGTGCCTGTGCGGCATAGCGTTCATCCGCTGTTGTCAGCAGCGTCATCCAGAATATCGTACAGAGTAGGGCGCTCATCCATACACGTCCATTCATCGGAACTATCCTTTCTTGGCTCATATAGGTATGCGGCTGAAATTGCCATTTTTCTCTCTGGGGGATCGTGCAATTTCAGTTTGCCGCCCATATGAGCGCCTTTCTTTATGTGATTTTCCAAAATTGAAATCATCCAACACAACAGGATTTATAGGAACAACATAGCAGTAAATCGTTGATAAACCGTTGTTTGGTCGATTGTAGTGCAACATAAGTGCTGTTATGAGCCACCGAATACGGTCATGGAGGTATAGAGATGTGGTGGCGCGGGCCAATACTATACTGACGAGCAGCACAAAAAGTAACCCATTACTCGTGCAAAAAGTGTTACTTCTTGGCGCTCGTTAGTATATTTGTGCCTCTCGCTAGTATCCCGCATCGTGTGCTGAGTTATCACCTACCAAACCCAGTACACTTGCTTATCAACTTCAGCCTTAAGCCAACTCCACCCGGTCAATCAGTAGGAGCAATAGTATCGCCAATGGTAGATAGGTCCCCACTATAATTAGATAGATCGGCAAATTCGTCATTTGTACAAGGAGAAAGCTAACCGGGCTTAGAACAATGATGAGTGCAAGCAGCGAAAGCCCGTAGAGGAGGCCACGCTGCCAGGTAAATCGCAACGTCTTGCCGCAGCCTCCACAGAGCCACCGGCTCCAGATGCTGCGGTTCAGCAGAAAGCGATTCCAGGTGATTGGTGTGCCGCAGTTTGGGCACTTGGGTCGCGAGATTGACATAGTATTCCTTTTAAAGCAAAGGCGTGTAAATATCATGGGGTGTGGCGCATGACAAATGCGCCACACCTCCAGTCCACAGAACTACTATTCTTCTATCATCCCCACCGGCGCATGGGTCGTCAGACTCTCGGCCCCCAGGATGCTATAGGGCATTACCGAGAAGTCGCTCAGCGCCGGGTGGTTGAGAATCGTCTCCGCCAGTTCACTTTCGACAAAGGTCTGCACATCTTCCGGTGTGTCGAAGAAGAGGATGCCGCTGAATTGGCTGTTCTCCTCATCCAATGCCCAGATCTTCCAGCGTAACCCTTCGGCGGCGGCAAACTGTTCGGCCAGTGGTGAGACCGCAGCAATGTACTCTTCGGTCGGCATGTTATAGGTGAAGTTGACCTGCAACATCGTGCCGATGCCGGCCGCGTCGTTTGTGATTTCGGCGCCGACCGGGGCGTGCGTGACCATCGACTCGGCGGTCATGATCTCATACTCCTGCACGCGGAAGTCGCTTAACGCGGGATGAGCAGCGACCGCCGCAGCCAGGTCACTCTCAAGATAGGCGGTGCGGGCATCGGCGCTGGCAAAGAGGTAGACGGCTCCCGCTCGTTTCTCGTCTGCGTTGAGGGTCCACGCCTTCCAGACCAGACCCTCTACTTCGGCATAAGCAGCGGCCAAGGGCGAAACTTCGGCGATGTACTCTTCGGCGGTGTCAAAGTCATAGGTGAAGTCCACTTCAAGAATGACGCCGGCCTCTTCAGCGCCCATTAACACATTGGTCACCTCAATCGGCGCGGAGCGCTCAAAGGTCGTATAGATTGGGCAGCGGGCGCGCCATTCAGCGGCCATCATCTCGGCTTCTTCCGGCGTCGGGCCATCGACATTCATGGTGGCGCGGAAGGCGCGGATGCGGGGGTTGACATCGGCGCCGGCCACACCGCGGGGATCGAGGTCAGCTTCGACGGTGGCATTGATGGCATTGAGGGCGATATCCTGCTCACGGGCCACGGCCTCATAGACCATGATACCACAGGCGGGCAGCGCACCAACGAGTGCATCCAGCGGATTGACTTCTTCGTTCGGTCCATTGATCGGCGGCACCGAGTCGAGGATCCAGTGGTTGCCGCGGGCAGACATAACGCTGCGGCCAAATTCGATCATGCGACCGCTTGCTGTGGGCATGGCCAGTGCCAGTTCTTCGCCTTCACGGTCTTTATCGACAATCGGATTGGCTGCGGTGGCAATCGGTTCCTGTTCCTCGCCATCAACGACGTTGGTCACGCTGATCGGCAGGGAGAGCGCGAGTGTCGTGTAGATGGGGCAGCGTTGGCTGTAGGCGGCAGTCATCATCGCCGCTTCCTCGGGTGTTGGGCCATCGACGTTCATGGTGACGTTGATGGCACGGATGCGTGGGTTCACCGGCGCCCCGCCCACGCCACGGGGGTCAAACGCCCCTTGGGCCGTGGCCGAGAGATTGTTGGTCTCGATGCCTTCCTCAATGCCCACGGCTTCGTAAATGTACATGCCACAGGCAATGAGGGAGGTGAGGACCGCGTCGAGCGGGTTGACCTCTTCGTTGGGGCCATTCAGCGGCGGCACCGAGTCATAGACCCAGTGGTTGCCGCGGGCAGACATGAGCACGCGGCCCGGCTGCACCAGGTCGGCGGCGACTTTAGCGGTGACGAGTTGCAGATCTTCTTCTTCAGCCTCCATTTCCTCGGCATCAGCCGCTTCAGTGTCAGTCTCTTCCATTGCTTCCTCAGTCTCTGCTTCTTCTTCCGGCGCCGGTGTTGGGGTGGCAGCTTGGAAGGTGGGCGCCGCTTGGATTACAGAAAGCGGCATGACAAAGGCAAGCATGAACGCTACAAAAACAGTACATACTTTGAATATTCGGTGGTTCATACAGTTAACTCCTTTAAATAACGATTGACTTTTGACGACTACTACTATGACATGAAATAATCCTTTCGAAACTGAACAACTGAACTATAGGCAACAGCGTGCGGTAACTGATGGACCTCAACGATAACATGGTGAGACTTACCGCCATCTGTTTGACCACTAACGGATTGCTGATCTACCCGTTCACAATAGTGATGGTTGACCGGAACTAGCGCAGTTAGGGCTGGCCCACGACCACACAGGCATTCAAGCCCCCAAACCCAAACGCGTTCGACAGGGCATAGTGGATCGAATGCGCCCGCGCTCGATCTGGCACAAAGTCGAGGTCAAGGTCCGGGTCGGGGTCGGTCAGGTTTAGCGTGGGGTGGACAAAGCCGTGCTGCATCTGGATCACCGTGGCTACCAATTCGACAATGGCGGCCGAGGTGAGGCAATGGCCGACCAGCGACTTAGTCGCGTTGACCGGGATGCGATATGCCTGGTCGCCCAAAACGCTCTTAAGCGCGGCGACTTCGGCGGCGTCACCCGCCGGGGTTGAGGTGGCGTGGGCGTTGACATAGTCGATCTGCGTGGGTTGAATCCCGGCGTCGGCCAAGGCATCGCGCATGACGCGCACCTGGGCATCGTGGTCGGGATGGGTGAGCCGCGAGGCATTGCAGGTCGAGGCGGCGCCCAGGAGATGGGCGTAGATCGTCGCCCCGCGGGCTTGGGCGCTCTCAAGCGTTTCCAGCACGACAGCCGCGGCCCCTTCGCTGGGTACAAAGCCCTCGCGCCGCGCATCAAAGGGACGGCTGGCTGCTTCCGGCGCATCGTTAAACAATTTGATGGCCAACGCGCCAATCATCGCCCACCCTTGCCGGGTTACCGGCCCAAGCGGTCCCGCGCCACCGGTGACAAGTGCAACATCGGCGCGTCCAGCGCGCAGGAGATCCAGCGCCGCGAGCAATGCTAAATTCCCACTGGCACATGCGCCTCCCACGGAAAAGGCCGGTCCACGCAAATTGAGGATCTGGGAGATAACCGCTAACACATCCGTGTCCAGATACAGGATGCCATAGAGGGGATCGATATACTCCGGTTCCTGCTGGAAGGTGACATTATTCTCGTAAATATAGGGCGAGTTGAGATTATGTCCGGCCAGGATATGGGCGCACCGCTCCGGAGGGAGCGCGCCTTTGGTCAGGCAGGCGTCGACGTAGGCTTGCAGCGCAGCCGCGGCGGTTAATTGGCCCGATTGCGGTGTTGCGCGCAACGCGTTGCGCGCTGCTTTGACCAACGCTGGCGGATATGCCGCGCCAACCTGGGTGAAATGAGCGTTCAAGTCAAAATCACTCATGTCGCCACCGATCTGCGAGTAGCGGTCGGTGTAGGTGCGCTTCCAGCGGGTAATGCCGGAGCGTCCGATGCGCAGTGCGTCGCCAAATTCCGGCACGGAGGTGCCAATCGGGGTGACAACGCCAAGGCCGGTAATAACGATTGCTTGATTCTTAATCATGGGTACCCTTTGCTTGCAGTTGTCGGCTTTCCGCTGAAGTCCAGCCAGCAGTAGTTGTCATAATCGTAAAGTTTACATCGGGTAACAACATCCAAGTGGTTCTTGATCGACCACTTTAGGTTCACTATACGTTCGCCGTATAACTCTTCAAGTCTCTCTTGTGCTTCCTTTAAATGATAAAGAGGAATGCTAGGCCGAACGTGGTGGGCGGTGTGCTCCATGATGCGGTGGAAGATAAAATTGATCGGACCTGGGAAAATCACATGAACCGTACATTCAAGTTGAGTTCGTTTTGCATCCCAATCTGTGTTATCTTTGAACCAAACGATTCCAGGGTGGGTATGGTGCAAGTAAATCACAAAGGCCATCAGAACATTCCACATCAAAAATGGGATGCACAGCGCATAAATTACTGGCTCCCACCATATCCACTGTCCTTTGACTAATGAACTGTTGAACATTATGGGAAAGCCCAATAAAGCAGCAGTCACTGTGATTAGGTAAGCACAGACAATCATGGTATCCCTAACATACTCGGTGCGGTAGCCATCAATCTCTTTCGCAGGAGGAAGAAACATTTTTCGCTTCCAGAGCACAAGATAATAAATCGTAGGACCAAAGACGCTACGATAGTATCGGTATAGCAGTCGGCGTGGCGTAGACAGTTGCTGGTATTCAGATAGTGAGAGTGGCGTCCACACATAATCTCTTGTTTTTAAGTTAGTGAACCTGTGGTGGATACGATTGTGTCCAAGATCCCATAGACTGAACGGGTGCAACGAAGGCAAGAAAGAGATTTGCCCAAGCCAGTAATTCAGTCGCCGACTCGGTGTCAAACTCTGGTGACAGGCATCGTGGCCAACAATGAAAAGAAGGGCGGTAAAGAGTGCGGCGAGCAAAGAGCAAATGAATTGGAGAAAATCTGACTGAAGGAGGATTGCCCCGCTAACAGCACTGAGATAGAGTATCAAGTTAAGTGCAAAAAAGGAAATTCCTTTGATATAAGACCGCTGGCTATACTCAAGAGTTTCTGCCTTGGACAGAATCGGGCCAATTTCTACCACAGCATTCAAGTTTGTTTTTTCCACTCGATAGGCTCCGTTTCTAACTTTTGCGTATACTAAGGAAAACTACTGTCTGATTTTCTTCTTTGAACACATGTTTATCGGCAAATGAATCTGTAATGTCCTCAGCAAGTTCGGCCATTTCTTCTACACTTCGGTAAATTAATTTCCAGTCCATAAAGGATTCCATATAACCAATATCCCGAATTCCTTTAGCAAAGTTTGCGATAAGGAGTCGGCCACCGGGATTCAGTAAGTTAAACATGGTTTCAGTTAAAAGCTTGGCAACTGTACGTGGTAGGTAGTCGAACAGACCAAGTGAGTAAACAAAGTCATATTTTCCTAGATCCTTCTTCCCGTAGATAAGTTCCTGAACACTCCCTTGAACACATTGGATAGGAAGGTGCCCCAGTTCCTTCCGAACGAATTGCAGGCTTTGTGCATCTTGGTCAAAACCCACGTACTTGCCGATATGACCATTGCTAAGCGCATAACTACATCTGGCTTCATCCATATGACCACAGGCAACTGATAAGATATGTAGTAAATCGACTTCCTCAGCAAAGTTGTCAATGGCACGTGCGGCAAAATCTCGCCTGAAACGAACTGCACAAGCCGCTGGAGAATTGCTCGTATACTCATATAGTTTTCGTCCCAGTGGTGTGCTGCTGTTTACCTCTGCTTGCACTGAGTAACTCCGGTAGATGAAGTCCATCAGTCGCGCATCACCTGGATAACCGCGCGGTTTGGTAAATGCTCGGTTCGTAAGCGGGTCCTGGTGGAGCTGCACTCTGAGTGGATGTGCAGTACACTGTGACGCAAACTCCTTCCACTCCTTATCAGTTAGGAGGTTGTGTATATCCTTTAGACTACAACATAGTTCGTCCATTGCCCCATCAATATTGTTGAAGTGGAGTAGAGCAGAATTTACTTGATCAAGTAACTCTATGCCTGTATTAAAAGTTGTTACATTCATGTTTCAGCGCTCTCTCGTTTTACAAAATGGCGCCCAATTCCGCCTCAGACATCTTATCGGCATTTTTGTGTGTAGTGGACGTGCTCTCATTCTTCTGCGCCACCGCCTCCTCCAGCAGATCCAGTAGACCGGCAAGGTTCTTGGCGCCGTCGAGTTTGGTGCGGTCCACCTTGACCTGGAGCGTGCGCATCGAGTCAGAAACCACCTCGACCACGTCGATCGAGTCCGCACCCAAGTCGGCCATGCGGTCGCTCTCGTGGATCGGTGTCGTTGCGTCGATCTCATCAATGATGCTGATCATGTGCGATTTGACGACAGCAAAAATTTCGTTGCGGGTCATTGAGTTTACTCCTGTTGACTAGTTGATTTGGTCAAAATTGTGATATCCCTATGTAAGCAACACCAGCGGACTGACCAACCCCCATCCCTCATCGACTGTTATCATCTGCCCTGTCACCGCATCCATATAGCCGGAACAGAGCGCCACACAGGTGTTGGCGACCTGCACGGGGTCCAGCAACATCTCCGGATGCCGCGTCTGTAACTGAGCAAAGAGGGCGTCGCCGAAGGTGGCGCGGGCGCTGGCTGTGTCGAGAAAGCCGGGGCGGATGACATTGACGCAGACGCCGTGGGGCTTTAACCGCAGAGCCAGGTAGCGACAGAGCGTTTCCAACACGGACTTGGCCACCCCCACCAGATCATAGCCGGGATGGCAGACCTCGCCGCCGTCGCTGGAGATGCCGATGACATAGCGGGGGTAGCGCTCGAAGGTCTCATACGCTGTCTGCACTAGATCCACCACCGGCCACGCCGAGTAAGCGAGGGAATGCTCCAAGGCTCGACGGCGTAAGTCACTTAGATCATTGACTGTCTTGGCAAAGGCGACATTGCTGATGATCACATCCAGCGCGCCGGCCTCCCGCTGAACCCGCCGCATGAGGGTGCGGGTATCTTCGGCGTTGCTGACATCGCTCTCCACAATCTGCGGCGTGGGCAAGCCTTGGGCGTGAAATTCGGCCACGAGTTCCTCCTCGGTCACACTGCCCCAACGGTGGGTCAAGTAGACCGTGCAACCACTGCGGGCGAATGCCATGCCAATCGCCTTGCCGAGGCCGCGCGTGCCGCCGGTAACCAGCACCACAGGTGGCGTAGTTGATGCTTGCGAAATCACTACTGAACTGCGCATAAAGCGACCCTTTCTGGGCAACTTGTGGTGGAACACGGCGCTTACCAATATACGAGGGCAAGCCTACCACGATCTGTTTGTTCACCAACGCATTGCTGAGCTACCAACGGCTATCCCCAGCCCATGCCATGATGTCAGCCGACTGCTCCGCCAAACCTCATAACCGATTTGCCAGCAGCCCACCCGCCACTGCCACAGGGCCACGTAGCTCCCTTGGTCGGCTAGACCACCATCGCGGCGGCGGAGGACGTAGGCGCCGACCTCGTTGCCGAACGTGGCTGCGCTCTGCCATTCCACGGTGGTGCGCTCGGCGCAGTAGATCCCCATATCGAGCACGCCTTGCCAAAAGGCCTGGATCGCCGGCCGCCCACTGATCGGTTCTACGTGCGAAAGCAACAAGTGGCTCTGCGGCGTGTAATGCTGGGCGATGGCCGGGGCGTCCTTGACCAGAAAGGCGGCAAGCACACCACGATTGGCCTTGGCGATTGCGCCCAGCAGAGAGCCATCGGGCGCTTGGGCCGCGGTCACGATCGAACGGCGGGTAGGTAGATGGTTTGCAGCAACGGACTCGGACTGTCGGTTGCGGGCGAACCGGACGCTGCGCCGCGTTCGCCCGCAACCGTGCGCGCACCACAGCCAAAGGCAACCACGGTGACGTGGCCAACCTGCTGGGACGTCGGCGTGACCATTGTCTCCACCTGGATCAGGTGATTTCCCACAGACAAGTCGGAAATCTCAATGTAATCGTCATTGACCAACATGGTGCCTTGTGTATTGCCCTGCCAGCGCGGTTCCCCGTCTACCACAATCCTCGCCCACCCATCGTTTTGATCGCCGAGAAATTGGACGCCAATCGTTGACGTAGGGGTGACACAGGCCGCCTCAATATGGCTACCGAGGGCGGTCAGGGCGACCATTGCCGTCGGCGTCGGCGTGGCGTTGAAGATCGCCGTATCCACCGCACCCCACCACGCCGCGCCAACTACGTTGACGGTAGCATCGGTCACGCCAATGAGCTGCGCCGGCTTCTGTTCACCGTAGATCAATGTCGGTGCAAGGTCTGTTGCTTGTGCCGTACAGGGTAAGATCGCCATGATGGTAGCCAAAAGAATGAGCGGTAATTGAATCAACGGGTTGCGAATGTTCATGGTGCATCTCCTTTTTAGATTGTGTACAATCAGAGCGGTGAAGCGGGAAACCGTTGTGATGACACCAGAATAGCGGGTGAACCGTTGCGTAGGCGTTGCGTTTGGCGTTGTGGAGCGTTTCTTTTGGGCGGGTTTTGCGTTGCAACGTCGGCAACATGGCAAACAGCCATGAGGTTGGAGTCGAGGTTAGGTGAGGGGCAGGTTGTGCGCGACACTCAAATTGGCAAAGATCACTTCCGCGCTGTGGAGATGAGGTATGCGGCGGGGATCATCCGCCGGTAAATGGTGAGCAAGGAGGCGATGGGCACATCCTGCTTCGTATAGCATCTCTAGCGCTGATGCCGTATCAATGCATTCATGCCACGCAGCAAAGGCATCTGCTTGACGACCAGCGAGCCAGGCATAGGCGCCGCGCAATAATGCGGCGCTTGCCTGACCGAGTGGGAAGACATGCGCGTATTTGTCCAGCGCTTTCCATGCAGCATGTGCTTTTGCTTGCAATTGCTTGCTGGCCAACAGTTGATCCGTTTCATCGCGTAGCGATGGCAACGTCTCCGGCGCGGCATTGGCTGACGGTTGCATGAAGCGTTGCCAGAGCGCCAGATAGACTTCGGCGGTCCAGGCGTAACACTCGAGCGCAGCGTAGTTCGTCGGCCGTGTGTCTTGCATCAGCGCCGCCGCGTGATCGGCCGCGGTGAGCGCAAGCTGGTATTCCTCACATTGTAGACGAGCCAGCGCAATGGCAACATAACAGCGCGCCCGGCCAATGGCGTCCTCTTTTCCTTGGAGATGGACCAGCCCGGTTTCTGCCCGTTCGATGGCGTGGCGCCAGGCGCCCAAGCGCACATTGCACAACGCCATGCCGCCGGCAGCCCACGCCGGCAGGATGAAGAGGAAACTGTCCGAGGCGAGAGACTGCTCATAGAGGGTGCGCCAGGCTCGCAAGCCTTCGACAAATTGCCCGCGGTAAATGAACGTGCTGGCCCAAATCGCCTGGCAATAGCCCCACCGGCGATGGGCATGGAGCGCACGGCTCTTTTCTATGGCGGACTGCATGGTTGCGTCGAGGCGCGACCAATTGCCTTGGCCGGCATAGTAGGCACTCAGGTAGACCGCAATGTCGATTTGGCGCTCCGGGGAGTGTACCTGTGGGAGCTGCGCTAATGCCAATTCTTCATAGAGTTTCCCCAGTTTGACGCCAGGCACACCAGGCACCGCGCTGGTCATCAGACACATGAGGCTGTAGGTCAGGGCGCGGGCCGCGGGGTCGGCGCTGCGCTCGGCCAGATTCAACGCGTAGAGCGCACTGTTGGCAAGCCGAATGAGGTCGCCGGAAAAGAGTGAAATATCGACCAGTTGCCGGTACGCCTCAATGGCATCCAACAGAGCAGGCTCAACTTGCTGCGCCGCCGTTGTGCGACGGAATAGGTTCATGGCGCCAAGGCGATTCAGCACTTGTTGCAGACCCTGGCGTTGCAGCGTGGTCAGCAACTCGATGCCACCGCCAGCCAATGGAAAGCCCAAAACCCGCAACGTCTCTTCAAAGTGGCGACGGCTATCCTCGAATTCACCAAGGATATGGTAAGCCTCACCCAACATGCGGTGCCACTGTGCAAGCGCGAGGGCGACGGCTTCAGCAGCCGCCCTCGCGGTAACTGCTATTGCCTCGTTGAGCAACTCAATGATTTCCGGCAACCGCCGCTCTACCCGGTAGAGATCCCAGAGGTCCTGCAGATATGCCTGCTGTTGTTGTGTGGTATCGTGGTGGAGCAAGCGTCGAGCAACCGCACTGAGGTTATCGATCTCTTTTGCCAACCCTGCGACGGCGGCGGGTGCATACGATGCCGTCCGCCATTCGTCCATGCCATTGCGCAAAAGGTCGGCGTAGTAGCAGCAGTAGCGTGCTGCAGTTTGCGCTTCTTCTGCCGGTAATGCCGCGAGGGTTTCGACGGCATATTGCCGGATCAGCGTGTGCAGATCGAAATGCTGTTCACCAGTGCTGTCGCCGCCGGCGCGCCGCAGCAGAGACTTGTGCAGCAACGTTTCGAGCTCATCCATTGAAGCCGCAGCGACGGCCCGCGCGCTCGCCACCGAGAAAACACCCTGGAAGATGGCAAGCCGCGCCAAGATGACCTGCTCCTCTTGGCGCAACGTCTGCACAGAGGCGTCGATCACGGCGCGCATACTCTGGTGACGTTGATGCGCACCGCGCCAGCGCACCTTGAGCATGTCTAAGTTCTGCTGTAGACCGGCAACCAGTTCCGGCAGCGTCACCGCGCGTAGTTGCGTGGCCGCCAATTCCAACGCTAGCGGCATGCCTTCCACCAACCGGCAAATCGCGGTCACTGCGGCGCGATCGGCGGCGGACAAGTGGGCAACGGTCAGGTCAGGGCGTACCCGTGCAAGCTGATGATAGAAGAGCGTTTCGGCGGCGGAGAGTGCCGCCGCGTCAGCGGGTTGCGCCTCGGGTTCCCCACCGGGCGGCGTGTCAACGGGCGACGCCTGAACAGCGAGCCCTTGGACTGCATAGGTGTGCTCTTCGTACAGGTCGAGCGGTTCGCGCGAGGTGATGACGATCTTCAGATGCGGGGCAGCGTGCAGTAGTTGCTCGATCAGCAGATGGGTAGCGGTCCCGGTGTATAGCGCGCCATTTGGATTCGAGCGGCGATCTGCCAAGGTAGTGTCGGCGGCCTGTGGCTCTGCCGTTAACAATTGTTCCAGATTGTCCAAGATCAGGAGCAGCTGCTGGTCACGCAAATGGGCCAACAACTGCGTTTCCGGGCGGCGCCCTTCGACCAAGTGCAAGCCAAGCACACCCGCAACCGCCGGCGCAATATTTTCCGGTCTGCTCAAGGAGGCCAGCGGCACAAAGCAGACCCCGTGGCGGAATGCGTGTTGCTCTGCCTCCGCCAACGCCAAGGCCAGCCGTGTTTTGCCCATTCCGCCGGGACCATAGAGGGTCAGCAGCCGACAATAGGGCTGTGCCAGTTGGTCCGCCAGTCGTCTCAGATCCTGCTCACGGCCAATGCAGGGGGTGGTCGGTGTAGGAATCCCACGCACTTCTGCTGTAAGGCGTGGTGCACTTGTGGGAACGCGCTCATCGGCCTGTGCGACGGGGGCTTGCGTGGGAAGGCCGGCCTGCAACTGTTTGGCAAGGGTCTGGATTGCGCCCGCCGGCTCGATATCGAATTCGCTACGCAAGGTGGCCACACAGTCGTGATAAGTCTGGAGGGCGCCGGTGCGGTCCCCGGCGAGCGCCCGTAGACGGATCAGGCGCAGATAGCTCTGCTCTTCGAGTGGATCAAGGTGCAAGAGACGCTGTGCATAGCGAATGCCCTCTGTGTAGGCGCGCCGTTCCTCCAACACTGTCACCAACTGGGTCAAGGCTTGCATAACCGATTCATGCAGATGGCGGCGCAGTGTAAGGACCCACTCGTCGTAACAATTGGGCAGTAACTCGCCGCTGTACAGCTCGTTCAAGCGCATCAAAAGAGACAGATTTTCCGGGTCATGCTGCAGCTTGGTAAGTAGCGTCTGCACTTCTGCCACATCCATCCAATAGGGCGCATCCGACTGCCATTGCAGGGTCTGTGGTGTATCGGTTAAGAAGGTCTCGGCGCTGGGCAGTGCACGGCGCAATTGGAGCAGGAGCTTGCGCAGATTCGTACGCGCTTGCTTTTCCGTGGATTCGGGCCAAAAGAGATAGGCGAGCTGCCGGCGCGGCTGTGGTGCGTCGCGATGGAGGACCAGGTAGGCCAGCAGCGTTTGTAGGCGCGGACTATCGTGGAACGCCACAACCGCTCGTCCGTAGTACGTTACCTGAAAAGTGCCTAATAGACAAATCTCTACCGTCATGTCGCTGACAATTTCATCTCTCATTTTTGCAAAACCGACATTCTCTGTGCATCGTGTTAATGTGGTACAATGAGAAACTACCGTCGCTATCTATTGCTGGACTTTCAGAAAAAGATGTCAGCATCTGCTCCGTTTGGACTCGTGACAGCGCTACAGGTCTTTTTCTGAGCGGCGATTTGTTCAACAAACGAACGCTTGTTATGTGTATCCTCTGACAAGTAAATGGAGACAGGGAGCCCCAAATGAAACTGGTACGTTGTCGTGATCATGGGTTTGATTGTGATTTTGAAGCAAAATCGGAAAGTGAAGAAGAAGTGCTCCAGGCCGCGGCTGCCCATGCTGTCGCAGAACATGGGCTAACCGTGACCCCCGAATTGGTGGAACAGGTCAAGGCGTCCATACATGAGATTCCTGACGAGCAGTAACGTAATCACTGTACAATCAGCTTCTTCAAATACCGTGAATAGGCGCGGCCATAGCGATAGTGGCGAACCCACGGCTTCATCAGCAGGCTGCCTTTGCCATAACTGAGCGGCATCACGACCGCTTCCTGGTTGACCAAGAGCCGATCCAACTCCTGGTAAAGTGCAATGCGTTGTTCGGCATTGCTTTCGCGCGCCGCCGTGCCAGCACTGTCATCAAACTTGGCATTCTGCCAGCGTGGCTCATTTTGCCCCTCTTTGCTATGGAAGAGCACTCGTAAAAAGTTATCGGGATCGGGGTAATCGGCCAGCCAGCCGCTGAGCATCAGATGGGGGGGATCAGTGGTCAAACGTCGCTGAAAGGCCGCCCACGATAACGTAGTTACCTCAATGGTCAGGCCAAGATGCTGTTGCCAGGCGCGTTGCAAAAACCGAATCTGACTGTCGTCACCAAGCCCATGTGTGTGCAAAAAGTGTACGTCCGGAAAGTTCTCAACGCCGCTAGTTCCGTTGCCATAACCAGCTTCAGCCAACAACCGTTTGGCCAGCAAGGGAGCATAGGGGAGTCCAATCTCGGGTGAATGCCCTGGCAGGCCCGGTGGCACAATACCACCTAGGGCCGGCGCTTGACTATGTTGCGCCAGCTTTGCACCAAGTGCTACCCGGTTGACCGCATGGATAAACGCCTTACGAATGCGTGGATCGTCGAAGGGTGGACAATCGACCCGGAAGACGAGGTAGTTCGTATGATAGAGCGGTGTGTGAACCAGGTCGTCCGCGTGGTCGCGCTGGCTGTCGTGTATGATCTGCGGTGGGGCCACTGAAATATCAAGCAAATCGATGGTTGTATTGGCGTAGGCCGCCAAACTTTTGGCCCATTGCGAGAAGATAGTCCCTTCTACGCGCTGAACGTTGCCCGAAAACCGCCCAGTATAAAACGGGTTGCGTTCCAATGTGATGATGGCGCCTGGTTGCCATGCTGTGAGGGCAAAGGGTCCATTGGTCATTGGTGCAGCGATACCATCCCTTGTCAACGCCGGCTCAGCAAGAAATTTGTCCGATACAGGATAGGTAATCGGGTGTGCCAACAGATAGGGAAAGTACGCTCGCTGCCCTTCCAATGAGATCTCTAGCGTGGTATCATTGAGCGCACGTACGCCAATGAGGGAGGGATCGGTCAGTTCGCCGCGATGGTAGGCCCGTGCATTGCGGATGTCATAGAGTAGATGGGCAGCCGGTGCATCAAGCGCCGGACTTAGATTGCGTTTCCAGGCCAATTCAACATGCGACGCTGTGACAGGGCTGCCATCATTCCACCGGGCATCCGAGCGCAGTGTGAAAAGATACTTGGTCCCATTTTCCAGCACATCCCAGCGCATGGCCAGTGCCGGCACAACATTTTGATCACTGTCAATCTCGACTAACCCTTCAAAGAGTTGCTCAAGCAGAAAGGCCGAGTCAGAATCATAGGCCAGCGCCGGATTGAGGGTCAGTGGTTCACCGATGGCAATCCTCAATATCGCAGCTGCGGGACTATCTTGACTATCGCTTTGTTGCACCGTTGGTTGCCAGAGTGCAAATGCCTCTTCGTACATGCGTTGCGCATTGGCGAAATCAAAGGTGGTTGTATAGATCAACCCGAGTTTCATCAACGTGTGGGCAGTTTGTTCATGTTCCGCTTGCTCTTGTAGCAGGGGAATGGCGCGTTGATAAAAATGTTCTGCCTCGGCATTGGCATACAATTGACGTGCCTCGTCGCCTGCCAGCAATAAATAGTGGATTGCCTGTGTACAATTGCCTGCTTCCATATAGTGATGCGCCAGGGTTGCGGCCTGCGCTCCGCTCGCGGAATTCGCTTGACGCGTTTCTAGCACCTCTGCCACGCGCCGATGCAGCAGCCGCCGCCGCGTGCGGCTGATTTCGTTGTAGGCCACCTCGCGAATGCGGTCGTGGCTGAAGTCGTAGACTGCCATAGTCTGTTCGCGGATGATCTGGCGCTCTAACAGTTCATCGAGCGAATCGACAACCTCTGCTTCGGCCATTGAGCCGGCCTGCATCAGCACATCGTAGGTAAACGAGCGACCAATCACGGCGGCGAGGTTAACCAGCGTTTGTGTCTCTGGCGACAGTTGGGTCAGGCGGGAACGGATAACGCTGTAGATTTTCGGTGGTAGTCCACTCTGGCCAAGCCCTGCGCCCTGAGCTTCCTCTGCATCCTGTTGCGCCCGGACTGATTCAACGACAAAGAGCGGGTTGCCCTCAGTGTCAGCGTAAAGCTGCGCAAGCTGGTCGTCAGCTAGGGCGCTATTCTGGAGCGATTGGGCCAGCGCCTGCACTTCCTCTGAGTTAAGCGGCGCGAGTGTGATTCCCGTGAGCAGATCGTCGCGGCGTAGGCTGTTGAGCAGCGTCGGCAGCGGATGGTCGCTCTCGATTTCACCGGTGCGGATCGTGCCGACGAGCAAGAGCGGAGCATCAACTGCCGCGCGCAGCAGGAAGTGGAGCCAGGTCAACGTTTCCCCATCAGCCCATTGCAGGTCGTCAAATAGCAACACGAGCGGTTGCCCATCCGCCAAAATGGCATGCGCCAGTGCATCAAAGAATTGCTGCCGTTGCCAGCTCTCGGTCATGGGTTGGGGTGACGGTAGGTCGGGATACTCTTCCAACAGCTTGGGCAACAGGCGCGCGATTTGGGTCAACCGGTTTTCGTTCAACAGTTGAACACGGCGGTAGATGCTCTCTGCCTGCAACAGTTCCGTAATTGGTGCATAAGCCAATGCCCCCTGTGCCTGGTACGAACGGGTGCGCACTGCCGCGATGCCCTGCTCTTCGGCCCAAAGGAGCAGTTCCTCGGCCAAGCGTGTCTTGCCGATCCCCGCCTCACCGGCGATGGTGACGAAACGGACATGACCGCGTACGGCCTGTTGCCACGCCTTGCGCAGCGTCTGCCACTCGGCTTGACGACCAACTAGCGGCGGCAACGCCGGTTTTGCCTGTGGCTTGGCACGGAGCGCGGCATGGGTACTTTTTGCCTGACGCAACCGTTCGTAGAGTGCCGCTGTTTCAGCCGATGGTTCCACCCCCAACTCCCGTTCCAAGATCGCAGTACACTCCTGGTAAACCTTGAGTGCACCGGCGCGGTCGCCGTCGGCCGCGCGCAGCCGCATGAGGCGTTGGTAACTCTTCTCTTCCAGCGGGTCGAAGGTGAGCAGCCGTTGCGCATAGCGGATGCCCTGATCATAGGCGCGTTGATTTTCGAGCAATGTCACCATCTGCTCCAGCGCAGCCATCACGTCGTGGTGTAGCCCCTCACGCAAGGGCGCAATCCAGTCGTCGTAGCAACTTGGCAACAGTTCGCCGCGGTAGAGGTCAAACAACGCCGTGAGCGCATCCTGATTAAGTGGATTTTCGCGCAGTTGTTTGAGAAGTTGCTGTACCTCGATAACATCGCACGTAAAGGGCGCGTCGGCCTGCCATTGAATGAGTTGGTTGTCAAAGCTGAGGTAGGTATCGGCATCGGGCAAAGCGCGGCGCAGTTGGAGCAGGAGCTTGCGCAGATTGGTGCGTGCCTGGCTCTCGCTGGAAACCGGCCAAAAGTGAAACGCGATCTGTTGGCGCGATTGCGGTGCATCGCGATGGATCAGCAGATAGGCTAAGAGAGACTGCAAACGAGTGGCGGCGAAAGCATCAATGGTGCGGTCATCGTAGCTGAGGCTGAATCCACCAAGCAGATGGATTGACAGCCGGGGAGAAGGTATTGCTATTTTAACCATTAACCAGACAAACCGTTATTGCGCTGCTAGATACTGTTAATATTGCGTGAGTTGATCTAAACGCCACGCATCACTGACTTTCTCAAGAGCCGAAAGTGTCTAATCATTTAATCATCCATTAATCACTTGAATTGTAAGATTAAATACCATACGCACAAATGGGCTTTGGTGCTTCGCCCCACTACAGCGAGATTGATCTGCTTCTCATTTTGTGATAAGCTACTTGCCATCAATTCGGCTAAAGGGAAAGGTTGCACCCCCCTACAAAATCGCGAAGGCAATCGGGGGATTTTGCCTTCGCGTGAGGTTTATCGCTCTGGTGATTTCTTTGGCGGCGGCGACTCAGCGATAGCACTCATTTACAAAGACGTATGACAATACAAAATTCTTTCATTGAAGGGACAAGTTGTGTTTGCATCACCTTCCACATCGGGCGCATCGCGCCGTGATCAACGCCGTGATGATCAACTGTGGCTCGCCGACCTGCGCGGCCAAAATGGTGATGATGCACAACAACGGGCCTATCTTGACCTCGCCAATTACCTCTACAAAGTGGCCTATAACTACTTAGTCAAGCGCCAAACAGATGTGAGCATCTTGGCGGCGTCCATGAATAGTGAGTTGGCCGAACTGGCGCAGGATTGTGTTCAGGACACCCTGTTGAAGCTCTGGCAAAATGATGGGGCTTTGCTCGACCAATATCAGGGCAAAGGGCGCTTTCTCGCTTGGACTGCGTTGGTCATCCGTAATCATGTCGCCGACCTGCTGCGGCGCCCCCCTTATACCAGAGAAGCGCCACCTCCCGCCGATCTGGCCAACCGCCCCGCCACCGATCTGGCCCCGGCCACCCGTCTGACGCTGCAAGAGGTGGCGGACGCCCTCCAAAAGTGTATAGATGCGCTGCCGCCTGCCCGTCGTGACGCCTTCAGCGCCTGCATTGTCAACGGTGAACGCTCTAAAGCTGTGGCGGCACGCCTCAAGCGCACCGTCAACGCAATTAACCAATTGGTCTTCCATGCCAAACAACAGATTAAAAGCTGCCTGGAACACAAAGGAATTGACGCGCAGGTGTTGGAGCTATTTGAGTGAATGGGCTAGGTATTTATAACTGGATTGACAAATCGATAAAAGAAAAATAACGTGCTCTACGTCTCTGTTGATAGACGCTGGAGTCAAATATTATGAATCAAGAACAATTGAAACTTATCCTCACAAGCCTCTTCACGAACGATACTGACGATGCGGAAGATCCTGTTGAGGACGAACCACCCTGTCATATAAATCAAAGTGATATTGCCGCCTATGTGGAGGCTGAACTCAATGGTCTCAACGCCCGTGCGCTGTATCCCGAATTGCAGTTGCAGCTACACTCGTGCCCATCGTGTCGCACTGTCTATACGGAATTAAGGGATCTGTTCACGCTGGAGTACAGTGGAACATGGGCAGAGCCGCCGCTGGCGCCAACCTTTGATCTCTCTTTCCTGCCGGCGGTAAGTGCGCCACGCGCTGTTATTGCTCACCCGAAGGGTGTAGAACAGCCTGAGTGGGCCACAATCCGGTGGGTATTAAATGAAGTGGGGCAGATGGTTGTCGCACTATCAGCCGAGTTTATTGCCACGCTGCAGCTACCTCAACCCGTCTATCTGAAGGGGGCAGCGCGCGATCTGTTCGAGGTAAGGTCGCCCGCGCTTGCTGAAGACCTTGTCGTTACCTTGGCAGCCAGAGAGATGCGACGCAACCCGGAACAGTGCGTGCTTACGGTTACCGCGGAGATCCCTAGTCGTGGCGGCTGGCCGGCGTTGGCCGGCACCGCGGTAACGCTTTCCATCGGTGCAACGACCGTGGCCATGCGTCAAACCGATGCCTTCGGCAAGGCGGTCTTTGAGGGCATTGCACGCACGGATCTGGGAGATCTGCGCCTGACGGTAGCGCCAGGCGTGCAATGATCCTGCATGATCTGTAGGGCGGTTGCGTTGAAAGCAGTAGTTTTTGCTATGGAATAACTACTGCTTTCAAGCAGAGTCCACGTTAGCTTGCATCTGCGGATCGCCGATGAGGACAAAGGGCGCCCAAAATTTGGGGTCGGCAAAGATTTTGTCATCATCGCCTGCTTCGTGCAACGGGTCAGCCGTCGCTGTTTGGCCATTCTGATGTATTGTCTGGGATGTGACGCTCTTCAAATAGTGATCTGCTTGGCGCAGCAGCGCCTGCTTGTCCGCTGTGCCCGTCTGCGCCATGTGCTGGGTTAAAATCTCCAGCGCGGCGCGGCGGGTCAGATTCTTCAGATAGAGTTGCGCCGCTTTGAGCGCCGTGGCGTAGGCTTTTCCTTGTTGGATAAGGGCATAGAATTTCTCGGCAAAGATGAGCGTGGACCGTTCATCTACACGCCAGAGTGTGGCAATAATTGCCGGCGCACCGGCGTACATAAAGGCGCGCAGTAGGCCATAAAGCTCGTCACCGCGCTGCACCTTGTTCAGACCACTTTCACAGGCGCTGAGTGTCACCAAGTTGCAGTTGAGGCGTAGGTTGTCCATGATCTCCTGTCCAGTCAATGTTTCGTTGGGGCCGATGTAGAGCAGCGATTCAAGGGGCGAATCGGGGTCGAACTCGCCGTGACAGGAGAAGTGGAGAGCATAGTAGTGGGGCGCCTGTGCAAAAAGTGCGGCCTTTTTGGCGATTGGTCCCACCAGCGCGGCGCCGTTGGCCATACGGGCAATATAGGCGGCTTCTTCTTCGGCAAAGTGGAGATCCCGGCCGGGGTCGCCATTGTAGCCGATAGCAAGGCAAGCGCCGCTTAGGTATTCGCTCTGCTTTGGCAAAGCGCGGCAAAGAATGGTGGCACTGGGGGCGTAGACAATTTCGGGTCCCTTCTCACGCAGCAGCGTGTCACCGTCAGGTGCAATGAGCGCGTGGAAGGGAACGTAGTGAAGCGGACCGTGGGGGATAATGTAAACGCGGCGTCTGTGCTGCCATAAACCCTGCGCCGGCGCAATGAGCTTGTCATAGAGCTTCTGCCGCAGTGGGGTTGACAGAAAACGCTCTTCGACCAACTGCTCAAGATCGTCGGTTACCAAAGTGTTCGGCGAAAATCCCAAATCATAGAGTGCAACTTCATCCCGCGTAATGGCCAGGAGTAGAGTTTTGGGCGTGGGATAGAGCACATTATGCGCCGCTTGCTGCTCGGTCATACGTTCACTGCGCGCTTTGAGCAACCCCGTGGTGTAATATTCGAGCAGCAGAAAGTCGGGCGGCAGCAGTTGTTGTAAAGCTGAAAGCGACAGGATTTCTGTGTTAACCTGCGCTGCATAAGTGGTGGTGTCAATCGTAAGACTGTCAAGAAAGGCGCGGGCGCGCGAGCGTTCCATAGAATCAAAGAGGTTGCTGTGGGCGCCAATGTCCTTGCCGATGAGAATCGCATTGTCATAGATGTGGGTGACCATCGCCGCAAAGCCCATACGCGCCGCTACCGATGTCACTTTAGTCCGCACCTGTTCAACCAGACCCAATGATTGTGTGTAATAGGCGCTCGCTTCTGCCAGCTTGCCGTTGGCTTGGTGCAATGTGCCCTGGTAGGCAAGCACAGAGAGCGCTTTGTAGGTGTCCCCCACCTCTTGAAAAAGCGCCAGTGCTTCTTCGTAGAGGGTGTTGATCTGTTGCCAATCCAGCGCGTGCTGCAGTTGGAAGGCGCTGGCCAGTCCTTGAAGCGCAAAGGCCCGGAGATATTTATTTTGGCGCGCTATACTTACATCTAGACATTGCTGGTAACAGGCTATGGCCTGATCCCAATCACCCATCTCGCCCATGATCATGCCGAGGGTATGGGCAGCAATGGCTTGATATTGCACAATATCAGGTTCGTAAAGCACAATTTCAGGTTCATTGGCATCGTACGTGGCAAATACCTGCAACGCGCTTTGGCAGAGTTGCGCTGCTCGCTGCAGGTCATCAAGTCCAAATTCACCGAATCTGTAGCCTGTGTAAAGTGACAAGGCAATTTGGCGCGTGACATAGGCGTGCTTGAGCGGGTACTTGAGCGTTTGCCAGATCTGGGCGCTTTCCTCACAAACGCGCACCGATTCTTGCCAACGCGCTTGATTGTTATAGGCAACGCCGAGGGAGAGGAGGATATGCGCACGCAGGATGTCATCAATCTCGGCGACAAGCAGTTCCAGATAATGTTGTTCTGCTTCGGCCCAGTTGCGCTGCTGCTCTTCGGCAAGAATGCCGGTGAAGTATTTTGCCCAATCTTGATAGGGTTTATGAACTTTGGCTTGCTGGTTGAGTTCTGTAATGGCCGCCTGGGCTGTCGCAAATTCTCGGGTGCGTAGTGCGGTGTAGAAGCCATTGATCAGGGGATCGATCCGTCTGTACCAATTTATATTCTTCATTAACTCTTATTCCAATGCGTGCGTATCACCTTTTTGGGGGGCTCTGACCAACAGCGTGGTGTTACCCGAGCAAGCCCCTGAAAGTGGAACGCAGCCTATTCCAATTTACATACAGTATGAAGGGGGAAAACTATGAGCATAGGTGGACACCGGGGGAAATTTGTCCTGGAACATAACAATGCACCAGTTATAAAATTTTCGCTTCCCAGAATTCCTGTGGTCACCGGCGCCATTACTCGCTATGCAGAGGGAAAACCTGGCGCGGTGGAAGAGTACTTTGCTGAACACTTCATGCCCGGCGCCACTGAAGCGCCCAGATTTGATTTGCCCACAGGATGCAGTTTTGAATGGGATGACCATAACCCAACCGAACCGCTTTTGAGCATTCCCTTGACCCCTCATTGCGACACGACGGGGATCTTTACTACGGATCAAGCCTATCACGATATTGGCAATAAAGTCGAATCCTTTTACCAGATCAGCTATTTGCCGGCGGCGGACCAGCATCATCGTAAGGCAAAGGAAGTGTCGATTCCAGAATACGGGATCAAATTCATTTGGCAAAATCATACCGATGAAGAGGCCTATTTGGCAACTATTGCCGGGTATGAATTTGATCCGCGTGCAACCTTTGATCTGGCTGACGGTACGCTCCTACACGCGGTGAGTACAAGGTTCTATTATGTCGTGGTGGTAACGGCAGGCGCGCCCGATCCTCATGCGCCATCCGGCCATGAGCAGTGGTATCCAGCCCAATTGACCATTGATCTGAACGAGGCGTCAAGGCTCAATTTCCCGACCGATGGCAATCGCACGTATTGGGATTTTTACCGAGAAGATATTCGCGTCGGGCTAAAGGGGGTGCAGCCGGGGGCAACCACTACTGTGCGTGTCGAAAAAGTGCCTGAGGCCCAGTGGCGTGGGGGTAAGACCAAGCATCTTTTTACACTCAATGCCCTGGGGCAAGGGCCTGCTGCATTTGTTCCTCTAGGCCAATACTTATTGCTGACAGCGGAGCCAACGTAAGGGGTGCTCTAACCGAACTTGCGATGGTTCAGGTTAGTTTGGAGGTCGACACTATTTTGTCCCATGGAGACGATTGAGCTGAGATAAGGTGTGGTTAATTTGCTCTCTAAAGTCAATCGCCCCTACGGGATGGGTTAACTGCTCAAACTTTGCTAATCCACTATTGGGCTACGCCGGCAAAGCGTAATAAATCGCCGATGCTTCTAATGGGAACGTTGCCAGGCAGATGCACCCCTTGCGCAGGTTCCCAACCCTTGGCTAAATAGGAATCAGGATCGAGACGCAGCAGCCCGACCAGGGTGTGGGCAACAAGATGGCTGCCGACTTCACCTAATGTATTCCCATCGCTCTGCTCTTCCGCCTCTTTCAGAATGTAGTACCATAACGGCGTCTTCTGTCCAAGGATGCCATCTAACGGCGTGTGAGGGTGTTTTCTGCGCCGCTTTTGCAAATCGTGTCGAGCCAACGGGCGCACGCCCAGCGCTTCGGCGATCGCTTGACCCACCGGCAAGTGGAAGAGGTAACCGCGCAATAAGTTCCGTTTGGCCAAATGCCGGAAGATTTTGCGGCTGTATTCGTCAAAATCTTGATCGAGGGCCCGCCGCCATTCGTTGACCAACCTTGACATGGGGGGGGCAAGATTGGTATCGATTTTGCGTGCAAAATCTCCTGCATTGGGGCTTTTTTTGTCAACAAACCGGTTCCATTCAATAATCCAGCTATTGGGCAGGGTAGGGTGGGCCTCCAGCGTGCTGGATAAGCCGCCGGAGCCGGTTAGCGCCAAGAGGTGCTGTAGCGTTGCTCCGGCACGAGGGGAGCCGAAATTCTTGTTGTAGTTGTACTCCCCTCTGACCATACTATGGCCAAAACGAAAGGCCGCCGCCGAAAATTCCAAGGGCATAAATAGGGTGGTCAACAAGGAACTTTGATGGGTGGCGAGCACCTTAGCGACTACATTCTCCATTGCAATCGTCTTTAAATAGTCATTGACTACCAGCCACTGAAAGTGCCACCTGGTCAGTTGCTGTGCTCGCTGAAAGAGCGCCTCGCCCTGTAAGCCTTCCTGTGCTTCAACCCAATCGACAATGGCGTTGTGAAACTTGAGCATGGCGGTGGTAAATTGTGCCACAATGAGATTGTCATCATTTCGTTTGTCCCCGGTGATCGCCGTGCGCAGCGGCCACTCCTCGCTCATTGTTGATTCTGAGATCCGGGGCAGATCGCGCGCCAGACCCAACTCGGGCTCCGGCGTCAGTTCATTACCAAGATTGTGGTTGTGGCCCAAGGCAAAGCGAATGCGGTCACGCTGATAGATGCCAATGCGGTCAGCGGCGGGGCCGCCATCATAGATGCTGTCGAGATCCAGCAGCGGTTGGCGTCCATTTTGTAAATTGGCGCGCACATAGGTTGGATCTAGCGGCTGAAATGACTGTGGCTCTTGCAAGATACCCAGGACCAGTTGTTCAGGATCGCTATTACTGGTGGTGGCTGTAATATCATGATCGATAAACTGCCCCCAATAGGTATAGATGGCCGGAATTTTGGAGTTGTTCTCTTCCTGATTGGAATCGTCGACCATCGTCTGCGCCAAGTCCAGCAACTGTTGTACAATCGCGCCTGCCTGCTCTCCTTGGGGCAGATGTGCTTCTGGCTGATTGACTAAATCCTTGAATAGATAATCGAAGGGAGTTGTGGCGCGCGCGGTTTGCGCCCCACGCTCACGAACAGTGGCTTCGCCTAGTCCGCCATGTGTCAGTCTTGTCGGCATAAGACACCTCTCTGGGAAACTGTAAATGCTCAGATGGGCGCAGCGGTGAAATCGCCACAAATGCCAGCGCGTAATGCCGCGATTTTATCCGCAGACCTATATGAGAAAACTGTAAAAGCCACACGTAGCGTCCGGTTGTGTGTCTGGGGATCCACACAACCAGGCGCTACGGTGGCTACTGTATAACCTAGCAACCGATGATCACTTTTACATTTACCTGGCTTTTCCTTCGTTGTTGTGTAAGCCTCCTGCGTATAGAAATCGCTGCACGCAGAACGCTTACTTACAGTTAATATAGACGTACAAATAAATGAAATTCTTTTATAGGAATACACACTACAGAACAGGGTGCGTACCACATTTTCGGGCTTACTCTAGTTAACAGATTTTAGTTGCTCGACCAGATCCCCAAAAAGGATACTGCCGTCTAATTGAATAAGAGAAATGAAATCCCCCCAGCCGCTGAGGCGGCTTCTCGTTGTTAGCAGGCGATTTTAATCGTCTGCGAGAATAAGACGGCAGTATCCAAAATGGGACGCACCCTACAGAATAGAGCACGTTTGTCCCAAGCCAATCTCATGTTACAATAGCTGCTTAAGGCCATCTGGCTGGTTCACTCCCAGACCGTGGAAGGATGGCGCCAGGATCTCCCCTTTGAGATTTACACACCATTGGGCGTACCGCCCAGATATAGTAGGGATCAAACCAATGACCCGATCACCCAATATCCTCCTCATCATTGCCGACGACCATCGTCATGACGCCATCCATGCCTTTGGCGACCCATCCGTGCAGACGCCCACCCTGGACGCGTTGGCCGCCGGCGGTACAGCCTTGCGGCGCAACTACATTCAAGGTGGGCTGAGCGGTGCGGTCTGTGTTCCCACCCGCGCCTGTCTCCACACCGGGGCCAACACCTTTGCCGCAGTTATGAGCCAGCACGTGGACGACACGCGCTCCCTCATGACCCTCGATCCGACGCTGCCAACGCTGGGCGAGACCCTAAGTAATCATGGTTACCACACCTTTGCCACCGGCAAGTGGCACAACGACAAGGCCAGCTTTAACCGTTCGTTTGCTGCCGGTTCGCGGATCTTTTTTGGGGGCATGAGCGACCATAACGCCGTGCCACTGCATGAGTACGATCCTACCGGCCGCTATCCCGACGCCGCGCGCTATACCGGCGCCGGCTTCTCCAGTGAACTCTTTGCCGACGCCGCCATTCAATTTATCCAACAACAGGATGGGGCGCCCCCCTTCTTCTGCTACCTGGCCTTTACCGCACCCCATGACCCGCGCACGCCACCCGGTGACTTTGCGACCCTATACGATCCTGCGGCCATTCCCTTGCCGGCCAACTTTTTACCCGAGCATCCCTTTGCCAATGGCGAGTTGGTCATTCGCGACGAAAAGTTAGCGCCCTGGCCGCGCACGCCTGCCGTTGTTCAGCAACATCTGGCCGACTACTATGGCATGATCAGCCACATGGATCACCAGATCGGGCGGGTCATAGATGCGCTGCGCACGATAGGCCAACTGGCGCAGACGGTCATCGTCTACGTGGCCGATCATGGTTTGGCCGTGGGCCAACATGGCCTCTTGGGCAAGCAAAATCTCTATGACCATTCCATCCGCGTGCCGCTGATCCTACAGGGGCCAGGCGTGCCCGCCGGCGTCGAGGTCAATGCGCTGACCTATAGCTACGACCTCTACCCCACCCTCTGCGCGCTGGCTAATGTGCTGGCGCCGACTCATTTGGCCGGCCAATCCTTGCTGCCGCTGACGCAAGGCGCGGCGGGGCATCCTTATGTCTGCACCGTCTATAAGGACTTGATGCGCTCGATTCGCATGGGGGACTGGAAGCTGATCCGCTACTACTACTCCGCCGCACGCCAGTGTGGAACGGCGCATGTCCAACTCTTTAACCTGGCTGAGGATCCGTGGGAAATGCACAATTTGGCCACCGACGCATTGCATCAACCGCGGGTTGCACTGCTCCAGGCGCAACTTCAGGCGTGGATGGCGGAGGTGAATGATCCGCTGTTATCAAGCCAAAACATATGAGGGTGCGCACCACATTTGGGGCTTACTCTGGTTAATGAATTTTAGTTACTCGACCAGTCCCCCAAAATGGGACGCACCCCATACATGAGGAATAAAAGATGACTCTTCTCTCCAAATTCGATCTCACCGGGCGGGTGGCGTTGGTGACCGGCGCCGGGCGTGGCATTGGCCAGGCCATGGCCGTCACCCTGGCCGAAGCCGGCGCCGACATTGCCTGTCTCTACCACACACGCTTTGCCGAAACACAAGCCGCCGTCGAGGCGCAGGGGCGCCGTCTGTTGCCCATCCCGCTGGCTCTGAGCCAGGCCACGCCCGCGTCCCTCAACGCCGCTGTGAATGAGGTGGCAAAGACGTTGGGACGTCTGGATATTCTGGTCAATAATGCGGGTATTATTCGTCGCGCTGCGGCGGTGGACTACAGTGTAGAGGATTGGGAGGCGACGCTGCAGGTCAACTTGAACAGCGTCTTCTATCTTGCGCAGGCTGCGGCGCGGGTGATGTTGACGCAGCCGGTGGAACAGGGCTTCCGTGGCAAGATAATCCAAGTGGCGTCAGTGCTATCTTTTCAAGGCGGCATTCGCGTGCCGGCCTACACTGCGGCCAAGCACGCTTTGGTGGGGATGACGCGCGCCCTAGCCAACGAATGGGCGGCGCACGCCATCAATGTCAACGCGATTGCGCCCGGCTATATTGTCACCGATAACACCGAAGCGCTGCGCCAGGACCCAGCCCGCAGCCAGGCGATCCTGGCGCGCATCCCCGCCCAACGCTGGGGCGAACCGGAGGACCTGGCCGGGGTCACCCTCTTCCTGGCTTCGGCTGCCTCTAACTACGTCCACGGCGCAACGCTGGTGGTCGATGGCGGTTGGCTTGCACGTTAGCAATAGTCAGTAGTCCGCAGTCGCGTAGTCGCATGGTCTAGAGTCGGTTAAGCCAACCTCTATTTCCGCTGCGGTCTACTGATAGTGGAAAACCTCCCTATCGCCGTGGAATAATAATCCACAAAATGATATAAGGGATGACGCCAGGCAGACCACCGGGCAACATCAAAATAATAAAGAGCAGGCGAAACCAGAACGGACTCAGCCCAAAGAACGCGCCCAACCCACCACAGACACCGGCGACGATGCCATCCTCACGGCGTAACTCTCTATAATCTTGTGCCATGATCCTTTCCCCTTCCGTTGTGCCACAGTTTTGACTCCGTTATTTTTGCGTTATTTTGCTGATAACTACGTTGCTTACAAGCAAAAGTTTCGCTTTGCTAGGCCTTCATTGTCACCACATGTCCCCCGGTCATCCGCACCAATTCGGCCGGCGTCAGCGCAAAGAGGGCGTGAGGATGGCCCGCTGCGGCCCAGATCTGTGGCTGGTGCAGCAACTCTTCATCGATATAGGTTTGCAGTGGCTGAGTATGGCCTACCGGCGGAATTCCGCCAATCGCAAAGCCGGTCTGCTCGCGCACAAAGTTGGCATCCGGTTTCGTCAATTTTTCACCCACATGGGTTGCCATCAACTTTTCATTGACACGATGTGCACCGCTGGCAATCACCAGGATCGCACGCTCGCTCTGGACACCCTTAAAGACCAACGACTTAGCAATCTGTCCCACCGCACAGCCAAGGGCCGTCGCCGCCTCCGGCGCACTGCGCGCCGGTTCGGTTAGTTCAAATACTTGATTGGTAAAGCCCAACGCGCTTAATGTGTCCTGTACACGTTGTGCACTCGCTTTCAAGTCTCCCATGAATTTTGCTCCTACAATTTGTTCACCTTAGGACATTGATGATGAGCTGGATGGCGATGACATCCCCAGCTATTTAAATCAGGGGTGAGCATAAGTCGAACGAAGGGAAACCTGCGTCGGTCGCACGGCGCTGAAGCGACCTTGCGCCATAACAGCGCCCCATCCATGGGGCTTTCCGCGCTCGTCCTCGGCGCCCAAGCCTGCTTGAGCAGGTGCTGTTTGCTAGCCCCGTGGCTTCAGCCCGGGGCGATCGGCCATCATGCCCACCCCTCATGTGCATTTAACTGAGGGGTGGGCAGCAACGCTTTTCTAACGGTGGTGCAGAGCAGTGGCAATAGTAGTCATTAGTCATTGGTGATTCGTCACTGGTTGACCGCGAATGACCAATAACCAATGACGAATCACCAATGACTAAATTGGGGCATCAGCCAAGCGCAACAACAAAGGCAATGGCCCGTTCGCGATCGTGGCTGAGGCTAAGGGACCATTCTGTGAGGCCAAGCGCCGCGGCCGTACAGGCCGCGGCGCGATGGAGTAGAAGTTGCGGCGCGCCAGTGGCAGGATCGCGCACGACCTCAATGTCGGTCCAGTCGATGCCTTTGCGCCAGATGCCCGTACCCAGCGCCTTGGCCACCGCCTCTTTGGCGGCAAAGCGCCCGGCCAGCGATTCGACCCGCCCCTGACAACTTTCCTGTTCCTGGTTGGTAAAGACCCGCGCCAAAAAGCGCGCGCCATGTCGAGCAATGGCCGCTTCCACACGGGCAATTTCGATCAGGTCAACCCCAGTGCGTAGCATGACTATAGTTTCCCAGAAAAGTTTTGTACTGGGCTCCCTTTGGGAACCTCCGCTGTACGGATGGGACAAAACTTTTCTGGATATTTATACCGACGAGCGCCAGGAAGTATCATTTTGTACAGGAGTAAAATGGTACTTCCTGTGCTGCTCGTGAGTATATAATTACACGGGCGGTCCGGCAACGACCACCGTACACTGCTCTGGACGCAAATATTGGGCCGCCACCCGTTGCACATCTGCCGCGGTGACACCATAGATCAGATCCGGGTAGCGCACCAGATAATCTAACCCCAACCCATACCACTCTATGGTAAGCAATGTGGAGGCTACCCCGGCATTGGTCTCCAGCGTCAATGGCAGCACGCCGGTCATGTAGGCTTGACTGTCGGCCAATTCTTCCGCGGTGACCGGCTCACAACCCAGCCGGGCAAATTCAGCGAGAATGCTGTCACGCGCCTGCTCCACATTGGCTGGGTTGATACCGGCCTGAGCTAGCCAGACGCCGTTATGGAGTTCAGCGTTCACCGTGCTATAGCTATAGTAGGCTAACCCCTGTTCTTCACGCACCCGTTCGCCCAGTCGCCCCATCATGCCAAATTGACCCAGGATGTTGTTGGCCACCCGCACCGCATAAAAGTCAGGGTGATCGCGGGGAATTGCTCGCGCACCGATGACGAGGTCTGCCTGTACTTTATCGGGTATGGAATGGTGCAAATGCTGGGCTGCTGTCACCGTTGGAAAGGGCGGAACTTGACGGTTGGAGGCCAGTCCTTGCCAGTCGCCAAAGTGGCTGTGCACCAGATCCAACACCTGCTGCGTCTCAATATCACCCACCACGACGAGAATCGCGCCCTGAGGCGTGTAATAGTTGGCGTGAAAGGCCGCTAGATCATCACGTTGGATGGCGCTGACTGTCTCCAGATAGCCGCTGGTGGAGCGGCCATAGGGATGATCGCCGTAAATGGTTTCATAGAAACGTAGGCTGGCCATGCGATTGGTGTCTTGAGCCCGTTCCTGTAAGCGCACCAACTTCTGGCGGCGCACACGCTCCACCTGCTCCGCCGGAAAGAGTGGCCGGCGTAGCACATCGGTCAACACGGTGAGAATGGTGGGAAAATCCTCAGCCAGACTGGTGGCGCTAAAGCTAGTGTGGTGATCGCCGCTGCCGGCGCCCAGGCTGGCGCCAATGCCTTCGATGGTTTCGTTAAATGTATCAAAATCATAGTGCTCGCTGCCACGGGTTAGCAGGGTGGCGACAAAGCTGCTCAATCCAGCCTGCGCGCTAGACTCCGCCACCGCGCCCACGGGGATATAGCCGTCAACAACAACGACGGGAGCTGAATGATTTTCACGCACCAACACCGTCATCCCATTGTGCAGAACAACGCGGCTGACAGTCTCCGGATTCGGTATTGCGCTAAGGTTGTGGTTCATGATCGCTTATTCCTGGCTTCCCTCTGGGCTTTCCTCTGGGCTTTCCTCTGGCACATACCAGCCCACAGTCTGTTTCGCACGAGCAAAGTAGCGTTGGGCCACCCGTTGCACATCGGCCGCGGTGACGGCGGCGAGCTTTTCCATCCAGTTGTCTAGCCAACCGGTGTCGGCAATAATTTCACTAAAGCCCAGCCAATAGCCCTGGTAAGTGACGCTTTCACTGCTGTAGGCAAATTGCGCTTTCGTCTGTTTAATTGCCTTCTCCAACTCAGCGTCTTTGACCCCCTCCTCTTGGATCTTGGCCAGCTCTGCCCAGATCACATCTTCCACCTGCTGATGGGTTGTCTCCGGCGCCAGCGTGGCATAGATGGCAAAAAGATTCGGATCAATGGTTGGGCGGAACATGCTCCCGACATCGACGGTCAACTGGGTGTCAACCAGGGCGCGATAGAGACGGTTGCTGCGGTTGTTGCCGCCGCCGCCAAAGAGCCCCATACCCTTCGCCCCGCCCAAAACGGCATCCATGACAATCAGCGGGAAGAAATCCGGGTCGGTCGCCTGGGGCGCAACAAAGGCCAGCATAAAATAGGCAGTGGGATCATTGCCGCGCAGAACAATGCGCCGCTCGGCCATCTGTTCTTCCTCTTGTAGGCGCACTTTGGGCGCCTCTGGCCCAGCCGGCAAATTGCCAAAATAGTGCTCTACCTTTTGCAACATCTCCTCTGTGTCAAAGTCGCCTATCGCCACGGCAATCGCATTGTTGGGGGTGTAGTAGGTCTGGTAGTGACGATAGAGATCGTCCCGGCCCATGGTGCGCAGGTCACTCTTCCAGCCGATGACAGGGTGGTGATAGCTGTGCACCCGAAAGGCTGCCGCCTGCACCTCCTCGTTGAGCAAGTAGAAGTAGCTGTTCTCACTGCCCTCGCGCTCGCTAATGATCACCGTACGCTCCGACTCCGTCTCTTCCCCATCAAAGACCGCGTTGGCCATGCGGTCGCTCTCCACTTGCAGCGCCAACTCAATGCGCTCCGATGGCAAGGTCTCGAAATAGGTGGTCCAATCTTCGGATGTCATGCCATTAAACATGCCACCGGCGCGCGCTACCGCTTTGTCAAATTCGCCCTGGGGAAACTGTTCGGTGCCCTTAAAGAGCATATGCTCCACCCAGTGGCTGATGCCGGTGGTGCCAGGGCCTTCGTTGCGACTGCCCACCCGATAAAAGATCCAAAAGGTGGCCACCGGCGCCACATGGCTCTCTCTTAAAATGACCTGGAGGCCGTTTGGTAGCGTTGTCTTTGTCAATCCCTCAAGCGCCATTTGTAATCTCCGCTCCTCTCCCTACTGCACGATAATGAAAGCCCAGTGTATGCATGACACGCGGCTCATAGATATTGCGCCCATCCACCACATTCGGCTGGGCCATCAACGTTTTGACGCGCGCCAGATCCAGTTGTTTAAATTCATTCCATTCGGTGCAGACCAACAGTGCATTGGCGCCTTCGGCCAACTCATAGGGGTCCTCCGCCAATTGCAAATCCTGGTTCATGCGCGCCACATTGCCCATTGCCACCGGGTCATAGCCGGAGACCAACGCTCCTTCGTTCTGCAACATGCGCGCAATGTCCAGCGCCGGCGACTCACGAATATCATCGGTATTGGGCTTAAAGGCCAGCCCCAAAATGCCGACCCGTTTGTGCGCTAACCTGCCCCCAACCATCTCGCGCAAATTCAACACCGCCCACCGGCGCGCATCGCGGTTAATATCGATCACGGCGCGCAGCAGCGAGGGATGGGAGCCATGGACCAGCGCCATATGCTCCAGCGCCTTAACGTCTTTGGGGAAGCACGAACCCCCGTACCCGAGTCCGGCATTCAAAAAGGCTGAACCGATGCGCTTGTCGTAGCCCATGCCCACAGCCACTTCCTGCACATCCGCTCCCAGCCGTTCACAGATGGCCGCGATCTCGTTGATAAAGCTGATCTTGGTGGCGAGAAAGGCATTGCTGGCATATTTGATCATCTCGGCGGTGCGGATGTCGGTAATGACAATGCGCGTCCGCAGCGGTAGGTGCAACTGCGCCACCTTTTCGGCCGCGTCCGGGTTATGGCTGCCCAGCACCACCCGATCCGGATTCATAAAGTCATAGATGGCTGACCCTTCACGTGTAAATTCGGGACAACTGACCACATCAAAGGGCACTGGCTCTGACTGGCTGCGGGTGACGATGTCAGCCACCCAGTCGCCGGTGCCGACGGGCACGGTGCTTTTGTTGACGATGATCAGATAATCCTGCATGTTTTGCGCTACAGATTCAGCGGCCATGCGCACATATTGCAAGTCTGCTTCGCCATCGACACCACTGGGCGTGCCGACACAAATAAAGACAAACTCGGCTGCGGCCAGCGCCTCGGCATAGTCGGTAGTAAACCGAATGCGGCCGGCTTTGATATTACGCGCCAGCATTTCGCTCAGACCCGGTTCAAAGATCGGCACCTCGCCTTTGCGTAACATCGCGATCTTCTCTTCGCTAATGTCAATAAAGGTTACCTGGTTACCCATATCGGCGAAACAAGTGCCCGAAGAGAGCCCTACATAGCCAGTGCCGGCGACAGCAAGCTTTTTCATACGCAATACTCCTTCATGATAGATTCAAGCACAAAGATTATCCCGTTTGATTACTTACTTGATATTGCGCACGTGTGAAGTCAGTCCAATGCAGTTGCGCACGCCAAAAGTAGTAAGCGCCCACGAGGGTTACGGGCAACCACAGCGCAGCATGCAAGGTAAAGGTATAACTTGCCGCCAGATTACGATTGACGCCAAAGGTTGCCAATGTCTCAATTCCGGGGGTGTCAAACGTTCCAATATAACCTGGCGCTGACGGCAAGGTCGTTGCCAGATTGACCAGACCATTCATTAACATCAAAACCAAAAAATTGACCTGAAAGGGAAATGCATGCATGACAAACCAATACTTCACCGTCTCCATCAGCCAGACGACCACGGTAGTGGCAAAGATCATCAGCACATCCCTGCCGCTGCTGAGGCTCTTGAGACCGGCCATAAAGCGACTGTAGAATTGATCCAGCCGGGTGCGTATTGGTGTCGGCAATAGATGCTCCGCCACCCATTGATAGCAGCGGTCCATAAAGCGCGGCTGGGTTGCCACCCAGACAAAGACCGCCGTCGCCAGAAAGAGCAAGACGGTGAGTAGGATCACGAGATTGCGATAGCTTTGGGGTAGATTGGGGGCAAAGGGTAGGGCCAGAAAGACAAAGAGCAACATCACCAGCCCGTCAAAGACCCGTTCAATGAGGACCGTGGCCAAACTGGAACTGATGGCCACATCTTCCTGGCGTTTCAGCACATAGGAGCGAACGATCTCGCCGGCGCGAAAGGGGTAGACATTGTTGCCAAAATAGCCAATGCAGATGAGCGGAAACAAGCGCACCAGCGGGATCGCCTTGAGATGACGTAGCGTATAGTGCCAGCGCCAGCTGCGCGCCCAGAGCCCAACAAAATAGACGGCAATGCCGGGGAGAATCCACCAATAATTGGCTGTCTTTAAAGATGCCGCCACATCCGGGAGATGTAACCCCGGCAGGGCCAGATAAATAAAAAAAGCGCTGATCAAAAAGCCAATCAGCAACTGCCATTGACGTTTCAAATTGCTAGCCATCCATCTCTATACAGGCCATCTCTACGCAGGGAATTAACCACGCTACCCCTGATCGACTGATCCATTGCGGGTGCGTACCAAATTAGGCGGCAGACGAGATGTTGCAATTTGGCTTGCTAGCGCTTCGCCCCATTTGTGGTACGCACCCCTCTATTTCTAACCGACGGACAGCATATCACAATTTAGGGGATAATTACAAGGTTGCGCCCATACAATGGAAAGGTATTTTGTGTTGGCGCGCCGTGCCGGGGCCCTCAAGTGACTGTCACTGGCCACCAATCGTAAGGATACCCTGGTTCGCCCCGGCCAGTGACAGTCACCTCGCCGGGGAATCGCTTCCTTGGCGCGGCCTTAGATCAAAAAGGCGGAGGCAACTTCTGGTCGCCTCCGCCTGGGGGTATCAGATTATGTTGCTAATTTTACAGTGAAGCCGTATATAACATCGCTGGTTCAACGGCTTCGCCTAAGATCTCTTCCATGGCCATGACATGCGCGCAGACGCCACGCAGGACAAACTCTTCACAATCACAGTTCCATTTTCCCTCGTCATAGTGAATCGCGTGCTGGGAATTATCACCTTGTAACTCAACGGCAAAACTGTGAACTTTTACACGCCGATCCCGTTCCTCTGCATATTGTCGCGCTTTTACAATTCTGCTTGCTGTCGAATCCATTGTTTCACCCTTTCCTCGTAATATTGTGAAGGTAGATACGATAGATTGGTTAATCATGGGTGCGGTTCTCTAGGGTTCACTCCGTGACAGCCCATCAGGCCCTGTTAGACATGAATACAATGGCCTTGCTGGCGTCGCTCAGGCTAGAAAATCCGCAAACAAAAACACCTAGGCACAAAGGGCGCTAGGTGTTTTTCACAAAGTATTGAACCGTATTTTCCAGCAGACGCAAACCGTTACACCATCGACAAGGTACACAGTGCACTTGGCGGGAGGTAAACTTTAACAATTTTCCCTTATGTGACACAATATCACTTGCCCTCTGCTCGTCGCTTGTGTAGGTCTGTAATTTTCCGTTTGCGGTCAAAATGGCACAATCAGCTCGGTTAACAATCAGTTAAAATACTGATAAGCCTAGTATAATACTGAAATAACGGAATGTCAAATGCGTTTTGAAAGCATAAATTTGCACTCTTGAGGAATGGCTAAGAGCCATTTCACCAAAATAAGTACAAGGATTGTATGATGACAGAGACACCTTCCACCCCCAGCCGCAGCCATGCCTTTTTCCGCGAATCGCTCGTGGCCGGCTTTACCCACCGCGCCTTTACCAAGGCCATGGGCTTTGATGATGAAGATTTGCAGCGGCCCATGATCGGCATCTGCAACACCTATAGCGAACTCAACAACTGTAACAGCAACCTGCGCGAGGTGGCGGAGGCGGTCAAGCGCGGGGTGTGGCAGGCGGGGGGCTTCCCACTGGAATTTCCCACCATTTCGTTGGGGGAAATCTTTCTCAGCCCCACCTCCATGCTCTATCGCAACCTGGCCGCCATGGACACCGAAGAGATGATTCGCGGCCAATCGATTGATGGCGTGGTCCTGCTCACCAACTGTGACAAAACCACGCCGGCAGCGCTCATGGGCGCGGTCAGCGCCGATGTGCCGGCCATTATGCTTTCGGGTGGACCGATGCTCAATGGCAACTATCAAGGCCAAATCTTGGGCGCCTGCACCGATTGCCGCCGCTTTAGCGATGAGCTGCGCGCCGGCACGATGAGCGAAGAGGCCTATCGCGGGGCAGAAAATGGCGTGGTGCGCAGCAAGGGACACTGCATGGTCATGGGCACCGCCTCCACCATGAATTCCATTATGGAAGCGCTCGGCATTGCCTTCCCCGGCAACGGCGCCATTCCGGCGGCGGACTCACGCCGTCTGCAATTGGCCGAAAAGGTGGGGCGGCGTATTGTATCGCTGGCGCAGGAAGGCGTGCGCCCCTCGCAGATTATCACGCGCCAAGCACTGGAAAATGCCATTGCCATGCTCTGTGCGGTGGGGGGCAGCACCAATGCGGTGGTGCATCTGCCGGCGATTGCAGGGCGCCTAGGCATTGACCTGCCCCTTGACCTCTTTGGTGAGATCAGCAAGCGCACGCCCCTCATTGCCAACATGCGCCCCAGCGGCAAATACCAGATGGAAGATCTCTACTATGCCGGCGGTATTCCGGCGGTTTTGAAGGAACTGCTCCCGCTACTGCATGGGGAGGCTCTGACGGTGACAGGGTGCACCCTGGCCGAAAATGTCGCCAATGCCGAGGTCTACAATCGCGACATTATTCGCCCCTTGCGTGAAGCGCTACAGCCAGAGGGCGGGCTGACGATTTTGCGGGGCAATCTGGCGCCCGATGGCGCGGTGATTAAACATGCGGCGGCGACCCAGACGTTGCTACAACATCGGGGGCGGGCAGTTGTTTTCAAGAGTATTCAGGATCTAAAAGCGCGGGTCAATGACCCCAATCTAGATGTGCGGCCGGAAGATGTGTTGGTGTTGCAAAATGCCGGACCGGTGGGCGGCCCGGGCATGCCGGAGGTGGGCAACTTGCCCATCCCCGAAAAGTTACTCAAACAAGGGGTGCGTGATATGGTGCGCATCTCCGACGCGCGCATGAGTGGAACCGCCTATGGCACGATTGTGCTACACGTGGCGCCGGAGGCTGCGGTGGGCGGGCCGCTGGCCTTGGTGCAGGAGGGGGATGAGATCGAACTCGATCTTGCTAATCATCGCCTGACCTTGCAGGTGAGCGAGGAAGAGTTAGCCCGGCGGCGCAGCCACTGGCAAGCCCCACCGCACACCTTTAGCCGTGGTTATGGCCGGCTCTATCTGGAGCATGTGTTGCAAGCCCCGCAGGGCGTCGATTTTGACTTTCTCCAAGGCCGCGACCCGGTGGGCGTAATCGCCCAACCGAAATTTTAGGAAAAGATTGGTGATTGGATGATTGGTAATTGGTGATTAGTGATTGGTGATTAGTGATTAGTGATTGGTATTCGCAAAGCGGTTGCTCCGCACCATTGCGCGGTGGCCTTTAGAGCGCGCAATTACTAATCACCAATCACCCAATTACCAATCACCCAATCACCAATTCCCCAACTACAACCGACTCCACCAAACCCGAATCGAAGCCGTGCCCCCTTCTTCATAATATTCGACCCGCAGCGCATGGTTGCCTTCACCCAGGTAAATATCTCCATAGTAGGTGGTGGCCGGTTGCTCGCGCCAGGAATCGATAATCAGATGGCCGTCAACATAGACGCGTACGCCATCATCGACTGTGGCGTAGAAGCGGTAGGTGCCGGCTGTAAAGGTTGTAGTCGAATCCCAAGCTACACTAAAGCGATCATCGGGCACGCCATTGCCGGGACCGCCGCCCCCCCAGTCAAAGTTAATCGCACCATCTTGGCGGGTATAGACAGCCGCCCCTTGCAGGTATTTATTGTTAAAGTAGGCGCCGGTCCAGGCTCCATAGGGTTCAGGCGCCGGCGTTGGGGCTGGAGAAGCCGGACAATTGCGTCCGGGCAGATGGAGTTCTTGGCCGACATAGAGTTGGTTGACATCTGACATATTGTTCAGATACAGAAGCGTCTGAACATCGGTAAAATACCAATAGGCGATCTTGGCCAGGGTGTCGCCATAGTGCACGACATAGACACATTCGGCTGATGATGGCGGCGGCTGCTGGGGCTCCGGTCGATGGGGTGGTTTATGTTCCGGCTTATGGGGGGGCGGAGGCGCCGGTGTATAGCCACTCGGAATACAGAGTCGCTGGCCGCTATAGACCCGATTCACATTGTAAATGCCATTGATCTGGGCCAATGTATAGACATTGACGCCATAGTAATTGGCAATGGCCGCCAATGTCTGACCGCGTTGCACGGTATGGTAGAAGGCGCACTGCGGCCCTCCCATTCCCCCATCACCATGTCCCCCATCATCATGGTCGTAGTCATCGTCATGTCCATGACCATAGTCGCCATCATGATTGTCATAGCCACTGGGGATATAGAGCTTCTGCCCGACGTAGATATGATTGGGATTGCGGATGCCATTGGCGTACATGAGCGCCTGCAGCGAAACACCATACCATTGGGCAATTTGGCTGAGGGTATCACCGCGCTTTACCCAGTAATAGTCGCCACCGTATTGCTGCAGTGGTGACATAGTGGGGGCGGCGTTGCTGGCGGCCAACACCTGGCCAGGCAAGAACGTTAAGAGTACAGCAAGAATAAGGACAACCGACAGTGAATGTTGAGGGGACAGAGCGAATTTGGGAATCTTCAATTGCATATGGGGCTCCTTTACGTTGTAGGACTGTAATTAATAAAATAAAAACTTTATGGCTATATCAGGATCAGACGCTGCAACCAGGGCGGAAGTTTCGACGGCTTTCGCCAAAGTTTCAAGCTTAAAAGGCTGCTGGCTGGTAGCTGGTGGCCACTGCAAGTGCCGGTGGCGCAAAACTTGCTTAGATTGGTCAGGGAATTGATATTGACAAGGTGCGTCCCAAGTGAGGGGCGATGGGCAAGCAGCGCCGATGGCCTTGCTAATACTTCGCCCCATTTGTGGTACGCGCCCTATTGCCATTGTACGATTTTTTGCCCAATAATGCAATCACTTTTCGTCACTCTACCGCCACTTTAAGCAAATATCCGTAATCTCTGTTGCTTCTTACTGGATTTGTGCTTCGCTCCAACTTGCAATCACCCGGTGTAGGGGGAGAAATGACAGCATAGCACAATTGGGGTAAACTACAATTTCCGTCAACCAAAAGGACTCAAATCGCTTATGAAAATCCCAAATGCAGCACGTTTTAATATGCTGATTATCTTGGCCGCCTTGCCCTTTACTCTGTTGGAACTGCGCATTGGCATTCGGATCAGCGGCGTTCACTTTATCCGCCAGGGGTGGATATTGGAGCATCCCTTTTTCTGGCAGTGGGGCTGGTGGCTGTGGCTGGCGGTGATCTTTGGCTGGATGTGGTTGCTGATCACGTTGATGTGGAGTTACTTGCCGGCCCATCGCGTGACCACCATGTTACAGTCGGGGCTGATGCTTATCGCCGCCGTGCTGGCCATTAGCGGCATCATCGTGTGGATGGCAGCCTTGCCCCAGATCATGACCCAGGAAAATGCGGCCGCACTCATTCCCCTGGTCGATGCCCTGGCCCTGGGGCTGATCGGTGGCGGCGCCTTGATGGGCGGTGCGGTGACTGCCTGGATTGGGCTAGAACTTTATCAACAGCAAGTGCTCTCCCGCCTGTGGGTGCCCCTTTTGATTATGTCCGGCCTTGCCGCGCTGCCCTCTCCCTTTCTTCTGCCTAATGTCTATGGTCTGCTGCTGGCCGCGCTCTGTTGGTGGCTTTGGGCCATCTACCTCGCCTTCCTGCCGTGCCTGCCCAGCCCCTTTCCTGCATGGAAATGAGCGCACCAAGTTGCGCTTCTTGCCTGCCAACCTTAAGGGAAAATCGCACCTGTGTTATACTGGTGGGGGGTGGCAAGTCGTGAGCGGCGAGTGGCCAGTGCAGGCGCAAACCCGCCACTCGCCACCCGCCACTTGAAGACTGACCTGATCTATTTTGTTATAAGTACAGCGGCGAGAGGAGGAGTGATGAACTTAGTGGATCTACTTGCTGTGGCGCGTGGAGATCGCCCTGCCGATCGGTTGTTGCGCAACGGTCGCCTGGTCAATGTCTTTTCCGGCGCGCTTGAAGAGGCGGATATCGCGATCTACGACGGTCTCATTGCAGGGATTGGCGCCGGCTACCGTGCCCAACAGACGGTGGATCTACAGGGCGCCTATGTGACGCCCGGCCTGATCGACGCCCATGTCCACATTGAGAGCAGCCTTTGTACGCCACCCCACTTTGCTGCGGGTATTGTGCCGCGCGGTGTCACCACCATCGTCACCGATCCCCATGAAATCGCCAATGTAGCCGGCGTGGCAGGCATACGCTACATGGCGCGGGCGAGCCAAAATTTACCGCTGCGCGTCGTGATTATGGCCCCTTCCTGTGTGCCGGCAACCCACATGGAGACCAATGGCGCGCAGCTAACCGCAGCCGACCTGGCGCCGCTCCTGGCCGACGGCACGGTTCATGGCTTGGCCGAGGTGATGAATTTCCCCGGCGTGGTGCATGGCGATCACGCAGTGTTGGCCAAACTCGCCGCTTTTGCGCACCAGCCACGCGACGGTCACGCCCCGGCACTGCGCGAGCACGCCCTGAACGCCTACGTGGCCGCCGGTATCGGCAGCGAGCATGAGTGCACCAGCGTCGAAGAGGCTGCCGCCAAGCTGGCGCGCGGGCTCTATATCTTTGTGCGCGAGGCGACCAACGCCCATAACCTCCATACATTGTTGCCGCTAATTACACCCCAGAATAACCGCCGCATCTGCTTCTGCACCGATGACCGTATTCCCAGCGATCTGCTGACCCAGGGCAGCATCGACTACATGGTGCGCGAGGCCATTGCCTATGGCATCGACCCCATTACCGTGCTGCGCTTGGCCACCCTCAACCCGGCCGAATGGTTTGGCCTTGCCGACCGCGGCGCGCTTGCCCCGGGGCGGGTGGCCGATTTGCTGATCGCAGATGATTTGCAGGATTTCCGGCCTCGTCAGGTCTATGCTGCCGGTCGCTTGGTCGCCGAGGAAGGTGCGCTTGTGGACGATGAATGGTTGCACGCGCCGGCTACGGCTATCGCCGGGGTAGGCAGTTCCGTCAACATTGATTGGGCTGCGGTGAACTTTGCCATCCCGGCGCGCGGGCAACGGATCCGTGTGATCGGCGCCCTAGAAAATCAACTGGTTACCGAGGCGCGCCTGCTGGATACGACCATCGCCGGCGGTCAGGCCGTGGCCGACCCCGCCCGCGATCTGCTCAAGATTGCGGTGATCGACCGCCATCGCGGTACTGGCGCGATGGGCCTAGGCTTTATCCAAGGCATGGGACTGCAACGCGGCGCTATTGCCGGCACCGTTGCTCATGACCATCACAACCTGGTTGTCATTGGCGCCGATGACCAGGCCATGATGATCGCGGCGCGCGCCGTGGCCACGATGCAGGGGGGGCTGGCCATCGTGGCGGGCGAACAGGTGGTGGCGACGCTGCCGCTGCCCGTGGCCGGTTTGATGAGCGACCGTCCAATTGCAGAAGTGCGCCAGGCCTATGATATGCTATTAGCAGCCGCCCGCGCCCAAGGGTCCCCCCTCCATGATCCCTTTATGGCTATGAGCTTTATGGCCCTTGAGGTGATCCCCAGCCTGAAGCTGACCGATCAAGGGTTGGTGAATGTGGAGAAGTTCGCGGTGGTGGATTTATTTGTTTAGTATCAACACAGGATCCGAAACATAGTATATGGAAAATTCAACATCGACCGTAGACACCTTTTTCCGCACCTGTGTTGAGGCGATTCAAAGCCATCGCTTAATTCAACGTGAAAGTAGACGGGATAAGGAATTCCATTTCCAGAATTGGATTCAAACCAGAATGGCTGAAACTGGTTTCTATTACGAAGTGGGCGGTCGCAATAGCTATCCTGATTTTCGTATGGTGAATTATGCCGAAGGCTATGAAGTCAAAGGCTTGGCCTATCCCGGTCGTGAAGCGACTTACGACGCCAATAGCCAAGTCCCATCCGGCAGACATAATGGACGCACTGTGTTCTATATTTTCGGTCGCTATCCGACTCAACCCGATGGTGATTCATATCCTGTACTTGATTTGGTTATTTGTCATGGCGATTTTTTGAATGCAGATCATGATTATATACATAAGAATCGCAGTGTCAGAGGTTTTGGCAGCTATGGCGATCTGTTGATTCGTAATCGTAAGATGTATGTGGCGCCAACACCTTTTGGCCTTGTCGCCGGTGTTGCTCACACTCACACATTGATTTTGCCCGCAGCATATGCTATGGGCGCAGACTATAGGCAAGTGGGTGAGTTGACACGTGTCGAAGCTGATCGGTTCATTGTGAGTTACCATGTTGATCTGAGAAGTAATAAGCTAACCAGCGAAACTGTTCCGAATCCTACCGCAGGAAGAAAGCATTTATTTTTTGCGTGGCGGACTTTGGCTGCTTCTAATGTAGCTGTTGAAATGCGAAAATTGCGATAAATTGTCCATGAAATACCCTAAAGTTACGATACCAGCTAAAAGTGTATCTGCCGAAGGCCAAAGTCTGATCGAGACTGAGCATTTCCCAATCGAATTTCTTTCTCAATTAGCCGAGCGCGAGAGTTGGCGTAAGGAACTGTATCGTCCAATCTACCACTTGCATAAATGGTGGGCGAAGCGCTTAGGGTCGATTTTTCGCGGTCTCTTGTTGGGGTGTCTCTTGCCGGCTGATGCTGTGTTAGAAGATGAATTCTATCAAATCCACAATTTTGACCAAATTTCAATTTTTGATCCCTTTATGGGGAGTGGCACAACGATTGGTGAGGCACACAAGCTTGGCTGTAGCGCACTGGGCCGCGATATTAATCCGATTGCCTGTGAAAGTGTCCGTGTTGCCATGGGTCCAATGGAGCGGCAGGCAATTCAACATGCCTATGCCCACCTCGCTGAGGGTATTGGTAAACAGATTCAAACCTTATATCGATCTACTGATCGCGCCGGTAATTCAAGCACTGTGCTCTATTATTTTTGGGTCAAAGTGCTGGATTGTCCACATTGTCAAGCGTCAGTGGATCTCTTTTCGACACGCATTATTGCGCGTAATGCTTATCCGCAGCGCAAACCGGAAGTGCAGGTTTGCTGTCCTGGTTGTAGCGCCATATTCCCAGCTTTGTATCAACAAAAACTGGTTGATTGCCCAATCTGTCGACTTGAATTTAATCCACATATAGGCAATGTAAAAGGCGCTAAAGCAGAATGTCCAACCTGTCAAAAGAGCTTTACCGTTGTCGCTGTTGTACAGGCGACGGGACAACCTCCGCAACACCGTCTTTATGCCAAATTAGTGCTTAGCAAAGAAGGTGAAAAGCAGTATTTAGCTGTCACTCCTGCTGATTTGCGGCTTTATGCAGAGTGTAAAGTCCAGCTTGCTTATGAACTCAATAATCAGGCAATCAAACTTCCTACGATGACCCTTACCGATGGTTATAATACACGCCAGGCACTCAACTATCACTATGACCAGTGGCGCGATTTTTTTAACGATCGCCAACTTCTCGCTTTGGGCTGGCTGCACAAGGCAATTGGGGAACTGCCTGATCCTCAGACACGGGATCTGTTTTTATTGCTTTTCTCTGGCGTGCTTGAATTCAACAACCTTTTTGCAAGCTATAAAGGTGAAGGCACAGGCGCCGTCAGACACATGTTTGCTCACCACATCTTGAAACCGGAACGGATGCCCATTGAGGCCAATCTCTGGGGAACAGCGAAAAGTTCAGGTTCATTTTCTAATCTTTTTAAAACCAGGGTGCAGCGCGCTTTGGATTATCGCCACACTCCTTTTGAAGTTACAACTGAGGGCTCTGGGAAAGCTTTTCAAACCAATCTGGCTTTTTCAGGCGAGCTTGATGAAGCGTGGCCCGTACAAGGCAATTATAAGCCTCGTACCATCTACCTTTCCTGTGGTAGTTCCCATACAACAGAACTGCCTGCGCAATCGATTGATTTTGTGGTGACCGATCCGCCCTTTTTTGACAATGTCCACTATTCAGAGTTGGCTGATTTTTTTCTGGCCTGGCAAAGTTTGCAACCTCACGGATTTATTGCAAAGCAACGTACAACACGTCATGTACAGGAAGTCCAAGATGCAAATGAAGGCAAGTTCGCTCGAAAATTGACCGCAGTTTTTGTGGAATGTCACCGCGTTCTCAAAGAGCAAGGATTACTAGTCTTTACTTATCACCATTCCCGAACTGCGGGTTGGACTTCACTGGTTGAAGCTTTATTTTATGCTGGTTTTTCCGTTGTGAATGCTCATCCTGTGCGTTCAGAAATGACTGTGGCTGTACCCAAAGCCCAGAGTGTAGAACCAATCCAATTGGATATTGTTTTTGTCTGTAGAAAGCGCTTGCTAGAGACAAGATTATCGATGACGCCTGAAATAGCCTTTAGTCATGCCGTCGACCAAAGTGACCAGAAGCTTGCTCGTCTACATGGTTGCGGTTTAACCTTTTCCAAGAACGATATTAAAATTATATTGATTAGTCAGCTTATAACGCAACTAAGCCCGCTTGGCTCGGTGGAGGTTGTACAACAGGCGTTGATGGACCTGGCGCCAGAGATCGAGCAAGTTGTTGCCGCACTTTCCTCGTACAATATGGTTGACAAAAGTGCTCCTACAACACGCAAGGAAGTAGCAAAGGTAGCTAATCCTCATCAATTATCATTTGATTTTAAAGAATGAGCAGAAATATTGACCAGCTAAAGAAGGATACCTAATATGTTTGAAACCTTTACCCCAGCTCCCCCTGACGCCATTCTTGGTCTGACCGATGCCTTCAAAAAAGATTCCAATCCCAAGAAGATCAACCTGGGGGTTGGCGTCTATAAGGATGCCCAGGGGCGCACGCCGGTGCTTGATTCGGTCAAACGGGCTGAGGAGCAGATTTTGCAGAGTGAAAAGAGCAAGAGCTACCTGGGCATTGAAGGGTCACCCGAATATGCCGCGGTGGTGCAAGAACTGCTCTTTGGCGCCAACCATGAGATTGTGACCAGCGACCGCGCGGTGACGGCCCAATCGCCAGGAGGCACCGGCGCGCTGCGCGTGGCCGCCGATTTTATCGCACGCATGTTTCCGGGCAAGCGGGTCTGGATCAGCGACCCCACCTGGCCTAATCATCCTAGCGTCTTTAAGGCCGCCGGGCTGGAAGTAGGCGCCTACCCCTATTTTGACGCAGCCGCTAATGGCGTCAACTTTCGCGCCATGTTGGCCGCCATCAAGGCCATCCCTGCCGGTGATGTGCTGCTCATCCACGGCTGTTGCCATAACCCCACCGGCGCCGATCTGACGGTGGCGCAGTGGCAGCAAGTCGCCGATGTGGTGGCCGAACGCAAGTTGCTGCCCCTCATCGACTTCGCCTATCAGGGCTTTGGTGATGGGCTGGAAAGCGACGCCACAGGGATGCGCGCCCTCTGTCGCTCTGGGCAAGAAGCATTAATTGCCAGCTCCTTCTCTAAGAACTTTGGCCTCTATAACGAGCGGATTGGCGCGCTGACCCTGGTGGCCGCCAACCGTGACGCTGCCGAGACCGCGCTGGGCCATATCAAACTGGCCATCCGCGCCAATTACTCCAATCCGCCGGCCCACGGCGCCGCGATTGTCACCACCATCCTGCGCGACCCAGCCCTACGCGCCCAGTGGGAGCAGGAGGTGACCACCATGCGCGACCGCATCAACGGTATGCGTCATCTCTTTGTCGAGACGCTCAACGAAAAGGGCGTCGACCGCGACTTTTCCTTTATCGCCCAGCAACGGGGCATGTTTTCCTACTCCGGCCTCACCCCTGACCATGTCAAAGCTCTGCGCGAAAAACATGGCGTCTACATTGTCGGCAGCGGTCGTATCAACGTGGCCGGCATGACTGAGGGGAACATGGATTACCTGTGTGAGGCAATTGCGGATGTGTTGGGAGCGGGGAAGTAAACTGGTAGATAGGTAGATTAGTAAATTGGTAGATCGGTATTTCAGGTACGTGCTACTGATGTACCAGTTTACCTCTCTACTAATCTATCGTTATCCCGATCTATCACTTTTCAAGACATGGGAGGTGTTAATGGTTTATGTTCTAAGCGATTATCTCGACAGCGCAATGAAGCAAGCAGAATATGATAAGCTGGAAGATGACACTTTTGTTGGCAGAATTCCGTCTTGTCCTGGTGTCATTGCCTTCAGCGATACTTTGCATAGCTGTCAAGCAGAATTGCGTTCCGTCTTAGAAGATTGGCTCTTAGTTGGACTGCGCTTCAAACATCCCATCCCGGTGATCGATGGCTTCGACCTCAATAAGGAGATTTTGCTTGAGCCATTGGAATCCTTGTAAGCGCATCTCCTTTGTGCGGCGACTACGCAAATTGGGGTTTGATGGTCCATACAGCGGCACCCGACATCAATTTCTGCTGTACGGAACGCAACGTCTAACCATTCCATCCAATCCCGAATATTCTGTGCCACAACTGCGTATGATGCTCCGTGAGGTTGGGATCGTGCTTGGCCGTGAAATTACCGCTGAGGAGTGGGAGTCGTTGGATTGAACAATGCAAATCATTGTTGCTGAATTGGCTAGCGCTACGCGATTGGACCGGCTGCTGCGCGACCGTTTCCCGGAGTGGGGGCGGCAGGCAGTGCAGCGGCTGATTACGGGCAAACAGGTGCGGGTCAATGGGCGGGTGGTTTGGCTGGCGTCGTGGCAGGTGCAGAATGGCGACCGCGTTGAGGTGTTGCAGCCGCCGCCGGCCAAACCCAAGCCGCCGGCCCACTTTGACGATGGTTGGCTGCTGGCCGAGGAGTCGGATCTGCTGGTGGTCAACAAACCGGCTGGGCTGCTGGCCGAAGCGCCCAAGTGGCGTGATGCGGTCAATCTGCTCGATCTGGCCCAAGCCCGCTTTGGTGACCTTATCCTCTTTCACCGGCTGGACCGGGACACCTCCGGCGTGATTCTTTTAACGCGCCCCGGCCCCATTAACCAATATCTGGATCATGCCTTCAAAGCCAGCCTGGTCCAGAAAGAGTACCGCGCCGTGGTGGCCACGCCCAACCAACTTCAGGCCGAGGGGGTCATCGACGCCCGCCTCGCTACCCACCCCCAACGCCGCGATATGATGACTGTGGTAACCCATGGCGGCCAACGGGCGGTGACCCGCTATGCAATTGCCGAGGAAGCTTCTGGCCGCCAACTGGTGGACCTCTGGCCGGAAACCGGCCGCACCCACCAACTGCGCGTCCACCTAGCCTACCTGGGTGCGCCCGTTCTCGGCGACCGGCTCTATGGTGACGCCCATAGCGCCGACCGCCTGCTGCTCCACGCCTATCAACTGACGCTGCCCGCCCTTGAGGGCTGGCCGGCACGCAGCTACACCGCACCGTTGCCGGCCGCGTTTGTCCTTTGACCATTGATCATTGTTTCGACTCACGCACCCAGCCCTCCAGCGTCTGCCAGACTGCTTCGAGATTGGCGCGAATGTTAAACTCATATTCGCCCTCATAGCTGAGCAGTATGGGGATCAGGGGAATGACCACTTTGAGCCGGTGGCGCACATCCAGCCCCGGCGCCTCGATCCGCTCCATCACCTGCTGGACGGTCTTCTGTTCCGGCGCGGAGAGGACCGGCTGCTGGCCAAGCAGCGCGAGACTTTGCTGGACGGCGGTGAGTTGGTCTTCCAATTGGGCCGCGGTCAACGTTCCAATTTCAACGGTGTCGAGGATCGCTTCGGTGAGCAGCGCATCCTGTTCATTCAACCGCGCCACAATCGTGGCCAACAGGTTCTGTTCACCCTGGGCAAAGCGGGCCAGAATGTTCGCCTCCACCATGGCCAGACGCGTGTCGAGACCGCCAAGCTGGCCGGCAATGGCCTGGAGCGTCTGTTGCAACTCGGCGGCATGGGCCGGCGTTGGCGGCTGGCTCGCAGCCAACTGCTGCAACTGTGCCAGCACATTGGCAACGCTTGCCTGCCGCCCGCTCTGCACATTGAAAACGGTGGCGCGTGTACCGATGGCCGACTCCTGGGCTTGCTCGACATGATAACTCGCTGCTTCTGTTCCCTCAGCAAGTGATCTCTGGCGGTTGGCCAATTCCTGCGCCAACTTGGCGGCGCTGGCGCGTGTGCCCGCCTGCACGTTGACGGCCGTTGCGTCGGCGCCGATCGCGCTGTGGCTCGCCTTCCCCACCGTATATTGTGCACCGGCTGCCGGCGCTGTGGGTGCTGACTTTGCTGCGCCTGCGGCAACCTGGATCAGATCGCGCACCAGCCGCGCCATCCCCAATGTATAGCTATCAGCGGTGTTGAGGTGGTGGTAGTGCAACTGTTTGAGTTCGGCCGGCACGTCACAAGGCTGGATCAGCACGGGCAACACTCGCTTGCCCAGGGTGAGCGCGTTTTCCCACTCCCACTCGACGGTTTTTGAAGCAACCGCCGCGGGCGTGAGCAGCACCACCACGGCATCCACCGCGCGCAGGGCGGCACGCAACTGCTCCTTCCATGCCTGGCCGCCGCGCATCTCCTCAATGTCGCGCCAGGCGCTGAAGCCCATGGCGGCAAGTTCAGTGCGCAAACGGGTGGCCGCGTCCAGGCCATCGGCGCGGGCATAGGATAAGAAGATCTGGATCATGGGGTTTCCTCCTGAAATTGGTCATATAACTGCTGGAGCGCGGCTTGCTGAGCAGGCCACTGCGCTTGCAGACGCATCAACGTTTCCCGGAAGGATTGGCGGTCGTCGGCAGTGGCGCAGGAGAGCACCTGCACTAGCGCCGTCTGGACTTGAGGGGCATCGCCGGTTAGCAGCGCGGCCAACGCCAGATAGAAATGGGGCTGCGCCTTGGCCGGTTGTTGCTCGCGCCAGGCCGTGGCCCGCGCCGCCAACTGGGCAGCATCACCTTGGGCGGCATAGAGTTCGCACCAGAGTTGGGGCAGCCGTTCAGCAGTGGGTTCCAACTGGACAGCTTGGGCCAGCGTCTGCTGGGCCGCCGTAAGATCGCCCAGCGCCATCAATTCGCCGGCACAGTTGCGCTAGAGCATGGCGTTCCGGTCATCAACCTCAATGCCCTGGCGGTAGGCGGCCACCGCGGCCTGGTGTTGATCGCCTTGCGCGTAGTGATTGCCCAGTGTGTTGAGCGCCCGGCCGGCGGTACGGCGCAGAGCCGCGCCCAGTTGCTCGCCAGCAACGGCCTCGGCAATCGGCAGCAGGCGGGGACAGAGATCAATGACCTGCTGCTCGGCAGGGTCGATCGTTTCTACATGGCGATAGTTGTACTGCTCCAGCAAAATGCTCAGCAGCGCCAGGGGCTGGGCCACGGCAGTGCTTTGGCCGGCCGTGTGCGGTACACCATGGGTGACTACGGCGCCGGCGGCCACCAGGGCGAAACGACCAATGACCACGTTGGGCAGAATGATGGTGCCGGCTGGTGTAATGGCGCGGGGCCGACGGTCGTGGTGAGGCAGGCCTGGGGACCGATAAAGACGCCAACCTCTAAGGTGACGCCATGATAGAGGAGCGCGTTGTTTTGGATTTTGACCCTGTTGCCGATCACGACCTCAAAATCAATGTAGACATTTTTGCCGACAATACACTCCTGCCCCAGCCGCGCCCCTTCGCGGATCTGTGCGCCATGCCAAACACACGTATGCGCCAAGGTGCGCCGCCGGTGAAACATCTGCCGTGGGATGAATGGTGACATGACAGTGGTTGGCGGGTAATGCGCCACCTGCCACTCTCCACTCGAACTCGCCCCCACGGGGGTCCTCGGGTACGCAGATGCACTATTTTTATTGAATAAGTATAACAAGGTAACTGCGTTTTTCTGTTACAGTCCACTTGTGATTCCGCGCTGGCGGGGGTGGTTGACCGTGCGGACATGGGGAGAGCAAAAGTCCCCCAAGTGGCGACCGTAGGTGCGCTGACTCGCTTCACTGTTACGTTGGCTTACGGTTACACTTGAAATAACCCTTGCGCTTTACGGGTTTGTAGAGTCAACTTGCCCTTTGCGGGGCAATTGGCCAAAAATTGGGGAAATTGGGTGCTTTACAAAGTGAAAAAGATGTGCTATACTCTGGGCTATGGATTGTTGGTCATCACGTTGCGGCTCAGCCGCTATCGGGGGAAACGTGATAACCAACAATCTTTTTTTGTGCACTTTTTTGCATCGTCTTTGATGTTGCCCTCTCTTTGTCCCACGAATTTTGCCTACGCTCTTTCCCATGCCGGTCTTGCACGTCAAAGATCAAGTCATCCGCGCAAGGTGGGTGCCATGATGACCTTACGATAGGTGCGCTGAAGTCCCAAAATTGTCTGTAAATATCTGAAAAGTCTGTTGATCGAATGGTTAAGCTTACGAAAATGTCTAATAACAGGCCCTTTTTTATCCTTTTGGACCCCAAATTGGGCCAAATTGATGCTTTACAGCGCTAAAAAGTTGTGCTAGAATGGGGTCACAGACCATTCATATCACGTTGCGGCTCAGCCGCTATCGGGGGAAACGTGATGTGAATGGTCTTTTTTTGTCTTGCATATTTGCGTGATTAGTTTCTGATTTTTCTTTGGGCCTTTCCGGTTACTCCACCCACCTGCCTAGACCACATCCAGGGCAAACGCAAACTTTATCTGCGTTAGGAGCCAATCTCGATTCATCGCGCACTGTTTGTTAGCCGGGAACTTCATGCCCCGGCGGGCGGCGCAAAGTTCGCGCTTGCCCTGAAACCACCCTTTATTGCAAACCTTGTTACAATTGACATTAACCGTCTCTTAATGTTGAATAATGTGTTTGTGTTTTTGCCTTGCCAATTCGCTGTAAGTACAATGGAGCTATGTCAAGAAAACACCAGGAACTCTATTCACTATCGACCCCCAAATCATCTGCCCGGCAGCAGAAGCGTCAAAAATCATCCGCTTTGGAATGGGATTTTGGTGTAGATGAGGCTGACTTGGGTCTCTACAATGCCTCCTATGCAGAGCCGGAGCAAGGGTTGGGGGGAGACGCGCACGTCGGCTCTGCTGCATCTGAAGCCAGACGCCGCTACCCGGAGGTGACGCGCCAGCCAGCTACGCCTTTGGCCGGTCTGCTACACGGTGATATCGGGGCGCGCCGTGTGATGGCGACGCGCATGGCATTAGATGAAGCGTTAGAGCGTTGGTGGACCATCAGCGAAGTGGCGCCGTTGGCGCTGCTACGTGATGGTTTGTTACTGCTGGAGGCCGGCCACACCCTAGATGAAACGCAACGCTCATTTTTGCTGCGCACTGCGTTGCGGCGCGGACGCGGGGTTATTACAGCCTTGCGTCATCAGCATGATGTTGACCGCACGGCCTTTTTGTTGAAGGAAGCACTGCTGGATATACGTTACCCGCTGCCGCCGCAACTCTTAACCCAGTTACAACAAGAGGATCTCCATAGCGAAGAGTGGACAGATTATTTGTTGCACGATTTGGATTATGAATTGACTGTGTCGCGTGGCAAACGGCGTGAACTGGCCGCGGCGGCTCTGCGGCAGCTCCAACAGCCAACTTCTGTTCAACTTGCCGGCGGCTGGGATAGCAATGTCTTTGGACCGGTGGAGGATTGGCTGCCCTTTTCGCACCGCTGGACTGTGCGCTGGTTGCTTTGGGCTTTTCTGGTCCTGTCGTTGGTGGCAGGGTACAGTTGGCAACATCAAATTCCCTTTACGCCCACGGTGTGGATTCCGTCAAGCAGCTATACGATCAGCGATTCCATCGCTGCCGGTCGTATGCGCACCGTCACGCTGGAAGGGTATCGGATTGATCGCCTAGAGGTGACCAATGCCGCGTATGGACGTTGCGTGGAACAAGGCGGTTGCCTAGCTCCCGTCAGCCTGGCTAGTTCCACCCGTAGCGATTACTTTACAAATCCTGCCTATGGGGCTTATCCGGTCGTCAACGTTGATTGGGACGGGGCTGCCGTCTACTGCGCCTGGTTGGGGAAACGCCTGCCCACCTTAGAGGAATGGGAAGTCGCGGCGGCTGTGGCGCCGCGTACGCAACAGTATTTTGAGTATCCTTGGGGCGATCGGTTTGATTCCCAATTGGCAAATAGCTTGGCTACGCCTACCAACGACACACGGGTTGGTGGCTATTATAGCCCATTGGCAGATAGTCCACTGGGGACGGCTGATATGGCGGGCAATGTCGCTGAATGGACAGCTACACCGGCTGTGGGCATGATTGATGGGTTTGTGGTAAAGGGCGGCTCGTATCAGGATGAGCCTGCAGAGTTGCGCAATGATGTGCAGAACAGCCTACCCCGCACCACTCAGGCGCCGTGGCTCGGTTTTCGTTGCGCGGCAGGATAGAGGAGTTTCTAAGGTGATAGTCACTGGTATCAATATTCAATGGAGTTAGGCGAAGAATGGAAAAGCAAAGTTTGCAAACGCTGGATCTCACAGCGGAAATTGAATTAGCGTGTAATGTGGTGCGCGAAGCCGCAACCATTGTCAATACGTTCTATGTGGGTTCTTCTGAAGTACGGTATAAGTCACACAATGAACCAGTTACGGAAGCAGATCGTTCTGCTAATCAGCACATTGTTGCGCGTATTCAGGCCGCCTTTCCTGAGGATGGGCTGCTTTCCGAAGAATCGAAGGATAATTTGGTACGGCTGAACAAGGAACGAGTTTGGATTATAGATCCGTTAGATGGCACAAAGGAGTTCATTGCCCGCAATGGCGAATTTTCGATCATGATTGGCCTTGCCATTGGCGGCAAGGCCGTTATGGGGGTGGTCATGCAACCTGATCCTGGTCTGCTCTATGTGGGGGCGGTGAATCATGGTGCATTTCTCTATGAGGATGATGAAGAGATCGAGTTGGCCGTAAGCGATCTGGCGGAAGCGCGCCGTATGGTTATGGTCAGCAGCCGCAGCCATCGGCAGCAAATCGTGGATAAGGTGCGAAAAGATCTGCACATTACCCGTGAACGGGTCAGTGGCAGCGTCGGGCTTAAGGTGGGATTGATTGCACGCCAGTTGGCTGATCTCTATGTTCACCCCAGTCCGGGTTGTAAAGAATGGGATATTTGTGCACCCTATGCGCTTTTGGAGGCCGCCGGTGGCCGCATGACCGACTGTTGGGGCAATCCGCTTACCTTTAATAAGCGTGATGTGCGCGCTCACAATGGTCTGCTGGCTTCCAATGGTCATGATCATGAACAGATTGCCGCCACCGTGGCGCAGATCTGTGAAGAGTTTGGCTTTAATGAGGATGATGGTTTCTGGTAAAATAACTCATAACAAATTGGTGATAACTTATGGCCCGCATGTTTGAATCTGACTACATCTTTGGCATTCATGAACCAGGTGGTGAACAGCATATGCTGACCGCCGGTAAGACTGGCTGGATTGTCTTTACAGAAGGTATTGGTCATGATGTCAATGATCGTACTGGCCGAGATTATCGCCCATACAGTGATCAGGGTTTGGGCATAATCACACGTCTGAATAACGGCTACTATCCGGAAGGGACCATTCCGGACAGCCGCTTCTACCGTGAATTTGCCCAACGCTGCGCTAATTTTGTGGCCAATAGTCCCGGCTGTAATATTTGGATTATTGGCAATGAAATGAACTATCGCATTGAACGCCCCCAAGCCTTGCTCTTGGCTGTGCCAGCCGCAGCCGCCCCGGCTGTGCCCTCTGCCAATTTGCCGGCGCCGACTACGGGCGCGAATGAGGGCAAAGGTGGGGGCGTCTTAGCGAGTATTATTGCGTTACTGCAGAAGCTCTTTGCTTCACTTCGACCCCAAAACGGCGTAAAACCGGCAAGCAAAGCGCGTGTAGCCGATGATGCCGCTATTGGCGCCGCAATTTTGCAGATTCCACCCGATGATCCTTTTTTACAGGGGCTGCCTGAGCGCTTTAGCGCTATCAATCTGCCCTCTCCTCAGAAGCGTAGCGCTGAAGCCGCTGCCAGTGCTACGGTCTCTGAAGAGGTCATTACACCCGATTTGTATGCACGTTGTTATACTCTCTGTCGCAATGCCATCCGCGCGCTGCCAGGTCATGAGAATGACCAGGTCTTGACCGGCGCCGTCGCCCCGTGGAATAATCAGACCACCTACTTTGGCAACACACGCGGTGATTGGGTTCAATACTTTCAAGATATTCTCAATCAACTAGGCCCGGATGGCCTTGACGGGATGACGTTGCATACCTATACCCATCAGGCTGACCCCAGCTTGATCACCAGTAGCGCCAAAATGGGACTGCCTTTTACGGAGCGCCACTTTGAGTTTCGCGCCTACCAAGATTTTTTGGCGGCCGTGCCCAATACCATGCGCGATTTGCCGGTTTATATTACCGAGACAGATCAAGATGTTCCCTGGCTCGATCAAAATATTAACTGGGTCCAGCGCGCCTACGGTGAGATTGATTGGTGGAATCAACAACCTGGCAACCAAAAGATTCGCGCCCTTGTGCTCTATCGTTGGCCGCCCATAGATCGTTGGGTCATTGAGGGTAAGGCCGGCGTAATTGAGGATTTTCGCATGGCGTTGACACAAGATTATCGCTGGCGTGTTACAGAACCGGATGATATTAATATGTATGCAATTACCACTGATATTGTGAATCTCCGTCGCACCCCCGGCTATCGCAATAAGGCTGGGGATGATGTGTTGCTGGCTGTCCAAAAGGGTACGAAACTGGCCATCCTGACCAAGGCGACACAGAGTGTTGATAACCTGGTCTGGTGGCAAGTGCGCGTAGATGATGCCGGCCAACCGGCGCTGATGGGCTGGGTGGCACAAACCGCCCCCAATGGCACAGAATTGCTGCGGTTTGTCGAAACCACAACACCGCCGGTTGTGGAAGGTGCCTTCAAGGTCGGTGATACTGTCCGCACTGTCACCGTGGTTAATATGCGGCGCACCGCCGGCTATCTAAATAAGCCAGCTACCGATGTCATGGCCGGCATTGCCGCTGCGACACCAATGACAATCGTTGCCGGCCCGCAACAGGCCGATAACTTGGTCTGGTGGCAGGTGCGCATCCAAAGTGGCGCCAATGTGGGGCAGCAAGGCTGGATGGCCGAAACCGGCCCGAGTGGGGATGCGCTGTTGGCGCTGGTGGCAACGACGCCCCCGGATGAAATGCCAACTGGAAAGTTCAAAGCGGGGGACCGCGTGGTTACCCGCAATGTGGTTCGGTTGCGCCGCACTCCAGGCTACCGTGACAAGCCGGTGACCGATGTGGTTGCGGATATTGCCCTCGGTGTGGTGGGCACTGTCCTCGGTGGCCCACGCGCCGCGGATGCCCTGACCTGGTGGGAGGTCGAAACGACCACGCCGACGGGGGCTACCGTATCGGGCTGGATGGCGGATGCAGGGCCGGATGGTGGCGTGCTGCTGGATCTGGCCCCAAACAATGGCGGCACAGCCCCAACCACTCCTACCCAGCTGGCCGTCCATGATTTGGTGGTGGCGGCTGCCAATGTCCGGGTACGCCGCACTGTTGGCTATCTCAACAAACCCAGCACCGACGTGCTCGGTGACTACTTGCCCCAAGCCACGCTCAACTTGATTGCCGGTCCCCAGCAGGCAGATAGCCTGCCGTGGTGGCGTGTTGGCGGGATTAGCTCAACCGGCCATGAGGTTGTCGGTTGGGTAGCTGAACGTGCGCCCAATGGCGCCGTGCTAGTGGCACTCCCTCCCCGGCTACCTGGCACACAAATTCCCAACAAGGCGACCGGTCGCTATCTCGGTATGCCTTTTTCCGGCGCCTTCCCAATTGTGCAACTATGGGGCGAGCGACCGGAGGTCTATTCGCAGATCACCTATGATGGCGTACCCCTCAAAGGTCATAACGGCATTGACTTCGGTACGCCGATTGGGACGCCAATCCTGGCCGTGGAGGATGGTGTGATTGCAGAAGTGGTCTACAATGACCCAAGCGGTTTTGGCCACTATGTCAAGGTGGCCCACCCTTGGGGCGAGGCGCTCTATGCCCATCTGGAAAGTATTGCCGTGCAGCCCGGGCAGAGTGTGAAACGTGGACGTGTGCTGGGCGCTACCGGCAGCACCGGTTTTGTCACCGGTCCGCATCTGCACTTTGCTATTCGCATCAATCCCTTTAGCCGCACCGATGGTTGGGGTGGCTACTCTGATCCGTTGCCCTACTTTGATCCAAGTGCGGTTTTGTTGCCCAGCTATGTGCTCGACAGCGGTGCACCACGGTTGGCCCCCCCCGGAACACCATCTGCACAAGCTGCACCGCCTGATCCGATTGCCCAAAAGCCAGGCTACGCACCTGACCAACCGGGTGTGCGTCGCCCCTAGCCCCGTTGGGCGACCCAGGAAGACATATGATGGCTCCCCCGCATTGGCGCAACTAGATTATTGGTGACCAAAATTTAAATAACCAGAACAAGTTTTACGCCACAAGCTCTTGCCAACAGCTATCAGCCAGCAGCTACCAGCTACCGGCCAGCAGCCCTTACCCTGTGGACGCGCTTTACAGTGCAATATGAATTGAGTGAGTTTTACATGCCGCGCGCATTGATTGATTCTCCATATATCTATGGCATCCATGAACCTGGTGGTGAACGCTATTTGACCGCCCCGCTTGCTGATGCCAATCACCAGACAGATGAGCCAGAAGCTACGACTGTGGGGCGGGGCTGGGTGCTCTTTACGGAAGCTATTGGCCATGATCCGGAAGATCACAGCGGTATTGATTTCACCACCTTTAGCAAACAAGGACTGGGCGTCATTTGCCGGATCAATCATGGCTATGAACCTGACGGCACCATCCCTCATAGTAGCCAATATGAAAACTTTGCCCGCCGCGTTGCGAACTTTGTCAACGTCAGTCGCGGCTGCAAGATCTGGATCATTGGCAATGAGATGAATTACGCCGTTGAGCGACCGGGCATCCAGATCGACTGGTCACGCCATGCCAGCCAACGGGAGGGGCCACCTGAATATGCTGACCCCCTGCGTCACGGCGTTGCGGTGCGCTTTACTGTGTTGCCCGATAACTCAGCAGAAATCCGCACAACCCGCGCCGCCATCGTGAATCCAGGCGAGACGATTACGCCGGAGCGCTATGCCCGCTGCTATCGCCTCTGTCGTGAAGCGATCCACCGCTTGGCTGGCCATGAAGATGACCAAGTGCTGGTGGGGGCAGTGGCGCCCTGGAATACACAGACCATCTACGGCGATAACGCTAATGGCGACTGGGTCCAGTACTTCCGGGATATTTTGGAACTGCTCGGCGCCAAAAATTGTGACGGATTTGCGCTCCATACCTACACTCACGGCCCTGATCCGGCATTGATCCGCGATGAAAGCACGTTGCCCCCGCCCTTCCAAAGCTATCATCGTGAGTTCCGTGCCTATCGCGATTTTATGGCTGCAGTGCCGCCGGCTATGCGCCATTTGCCCGCCTACATTACCGAGACGGATCAGACGATTCCCTGGCTGGATGACAACAGTGGTTGGGTGCAACAGGCGTATGCCGAGATCAATGACTGGAATCAGCCTGGCCGGCTGGAGGGTGTGTCCGATGCACTGCGCAATGGGCCCCGTCAGCAGATACGCGCCCTAGCCCTCTACCGCTGGCCCTACATCGACAAATGGCATATTGAAGGCAAAACCGGGGTCATGGAAGATTTTCAACGCGCCGTCGAACAGGGCTACCGCTGGCAGGGCGTCGAAGCAGCAGCGCCCGCTGTACAGGCAACCCCACCACCATCTCCGCCACGGCGCACATCCTCTGCGAAGGGTGTAGCCTACCGTGTTGCCTGGCTACATGATCAATTCCCCGAACAATTGCTTGCCGGTGAGACCGTTACTGCGCTGATTACAATGCGCAATGATGGCGAATTGACCTGGCGCTGGGGTGGGGGCAATCCTTTCCGGCTGGGCTATCACTACTACCGCGGGCGCCGCCGCCTGACAATGGCTGCCGACCGTGATCTGCGCACCGACATCCCTGAGGATATTGCCCCTGGGGAAAGTGTGACGATTCAAGCCCGTATTGCACTACCCCACGAACCGGGCAATTATACGTTGGAACTGGATCTGGTGCAGGAAGGGGTGACCTGGTTTAAGGAGCAAGGGTCACCGGTGCTTACCCGCTGGCTAACAGTGGAGGCGCCGCCTGTGGTGCGTACACCGGTGGCAGACCATGGGTCGGTAAATGGCGCTGGGCAAAATGGCTCTCCCAATGGCAAGACTACCCAAGGCGATGGCGCCTATGGCGACGAAGGGTTACTCTTGCCGGTGCCCCTCTTTTTGGACATCTCCACCCGCTTGCCGCGTAAGGCTGCCTATGCGCGCCGGAGTATGAGCCAGGTGCGCTATATTCTGATCAGTCATACCGCGGCCAATCCCTTGCTCAGTTTGGAGCGAATTGCCCAGGCGCACACGCGGCATGGTTACCCAGGTATTGTCTATAATTTTGTGGTCACGCAGGCGGGTGAGATCTTGCGTGTCAGCCAACTGGAGGAGGTGGCCCAGCCTGACCAAATTTGGTCGGAGCAAGGCGTCAACGTCTGTTTGGCCGGCAACTTTAGTATGGAAGCGCCGCCGGTGTCACAGTTGGACGCCACCGGGCGCCTCTGCGCTTGGTTGGTGCACAATCTGGGGCTGACGCCGGAAAACATATTGGGCTTAGGGGAATTGCTCCATTCTGATAGCCCGGGCGATACTTTCTATGTGGGGCCGGCGTGGAAGAATCTGATTGTCCGGCAGGTGCAGTTGCATCTGGCCGCGCTCAATGCGCTGCCCGACAGTGAAGAAATTGCGCGCTTAGAGACGCTGCAACAGAGCGCTGCCGCCTTGGATAAAGAGAAGAGTGATCTGCTGGTGGCGCTGCAACAGGCCGAAGGTGAGCGGGAAAAGCTGCGCACCTTTAATGAGCGGCTGCAAGCGGAACTGACACGCCTGCGGCGCCAGTTGGAAGAGCAGTCCGAGTTGACGGACAGCCGTCTGCATATCCAAAATCTGGTGCATGATCTGCCGCGCGACCCGGAAAGATATCGCACACGGCGGCCCGAAGCGATCCGCTATGTTGTGATCAACCACACCGGCGTTGATGCTAGTGTGCCGTGGGCGCAAATTGCGGAAGCCCATCGCACGGATTGGCCAGGGATCGTCTATGATTTTGGCATTGATGAGCAGGGGCGGGTCTATCAGTTGCAGCCATTGGATGAAGTGGTCGAGACCGATCAGCCCTACCTTTCGGCGGCCATCAACTTGGCCTTTGCCGGCGAATTTCAGCAGACAATCCCCAGCGATGAGCAAATCTATGCCGGTGGCCAACTCATTGCCTGGCTACTTGGCCGCTATCCGGCGCTGTCCTTGGAGAGCATTAAGGGACTGCGCGAGTTTATTGAACATTCCTCTCCTGGTGATCAGTGGATGGGCGGCCAGAACTGGAAGGAAAAGTTGCTGGGAGCGGTGCGCCGGGCCACCGGTGAAATTGACCCGCTGGCCATTGAACGGGCGCTACAGGGACGTGCAAATGAACTGGAAGAGGAACTGAACCGTTTGCAGCAGCGTCACGCGGTGATTGAGCGCCAAAAGGTGCGGCTGGAGACAGAGAACCATCGGCTGCAAGGGGAACTGCAAGAGAAGTTGCAGACCAACAAAAATTATGTGATTCCCCAGCCCTCGCTGCGGGTCTTGACGGACCAGTTGCCCAAGCATCCCCAGTTGCGCTACGAACGGCGCTCACTCAGCCAAATTACGCATATTGCGGTCCACCATACCGCTGCGCCGCCCTCGCTGGGTCCTCTGCGTATTGCTGAATTGCATGTTGCCCCCGATCCGGGGCGCAGTAAAGACGCGTGGCCAGGCATTGGCTATCACTATTTCATCCACGCCGATGGCGCCATAGAGCAGACCAACGCTTGGGAAGCGGCTTGTTACCATGTTTACCGCCATAATAGCTATACCCTGGGCATAGCCTTTGCCGGCAGCTTTATGAACGGTCGTATCCCCACCACGGCGCAGCAACGCGCCGGCGCCCACCTGATTGCGTGGCTGATGCAGGAGTTACATATCCCTATGGCGCGGGTTTGGGGCCATCGCGAGTTCCCTGAAAATAGTACGGTCTGCCCTGGTAGCGAGTGGATCGGTGGCAACCGCTGGCGTGATCTGCTCTTTGAGCGTATTGAACAGGTGCAGAATGGCATCGGTGTGAAAAATATTCGCCACTATCTCTTGTTGGCCCGGCAAGAATGGGAAGACGAAGAGGGCTATTCACTGGCGGATGTGCTCGACTATGTACAATATTTTCAACCGACCGTCGGCTTCAGCATGGAGGATGCCAAGTATGCTGAATATGTCACGATTGTTGGGGGAGAAGCCACCGTTAGCCTGGCCGGGGAAGCGATTCTGTTGCGTCATGGCTGTAAAGTTGACCGTGTGGCCGGGCGCGATGCCAAGGAGACCCTCCGTTTTATCAAGGAATTGGTGCGCCTGCAGCGCCGCTTCCAACACTTTGACGTTGATTTTTAAGCCATGTCCCAAGCCTTTGTCACTACCCACGATCATACCCTCGGCTCAGCCTATGCCGTTTCGCTGCCTGTCTTCCAAGGCCCGCTTGACTTGCTATTACAGTTGATCGAGAAAGAGGAGTTGGATATCTCTGAAGTGAGTCTGTTAGCCGTGACAGACCAATATGTGCAGACCATTGCCACGCTGGAAGAACTGGAGCCAGGCGCTTTGGCGGACTTTCTGGTGATTGCCTCGCGCCTGCTTTATATGAAGTCGCTTAGCCTGTTGCCCAAACCTCACGCTGCCGATGAAGAAGACGAAGAAGGCGGCGCGGATGCACTGATTCAGCAGTTATTGGAATACCGGCGTTTTAAACAGGCTGCTACGTTATTGCAGGAACGAGAAGAGCTAGGCTTGCGGGTCTATGTGCGCACTGCGCCGCAGCCGGAACTGGAACGTCGGCTGGATTTGAGCAACGTAGACCTCAATCGGCTGCAAATGGCATTACGGCGTGTCCTACAGCGCATGCCGAATGAAGCGCCGCTGCCGCGCGTCAAAACGTATCCAATTACGGTGGCGGAGCAGATCGACAATGTGCGTGGCCTGTTGCAAGAGGCGCGCCAGCGCAGTGCAACGGACGATGTCGTCGGGCAGCTCACTTTTTCAGAGCTGTTAGGGCGAGGCTCGACCCGCGTAGAAGTGGTGGTGACCTTTCTCGCTATCCTGGAATTGATCAAACAACGCGAATTGGCTGTGGAACAGGAAGATGTCTTTGGGGAGATCCGCTTGCGCTTGCTGGAGCCGCAACCTGGGGAAGAACCAGAGCTACATGAGTAGCTCCCATGAGCAAAAAAATGAGTCCGCCTACGCTGTGCCGGGCGCTGGCGGACTCGGAGTGGAGGAAGGGAGGAACCAAAGGAGATAAACCATCGTGCGGTGCTTCTTACGCTCCAGAATTGTTTTGCCCTACCCTCAAACGAGCATAGGTACGCAACGCTTCTGCGAGACTATAGCAAAGTTGGCTCCCCAATCAACTCTGCGGTGTCGGCGTTGCTTACACCCCAACACTGCCCCTAGTATAGCGAATTCATGGCTAGCCTTCAATTGACAATTTGCACAAATTATCGTAGCGCTTCTTCTGTCATACAGTCTATCCTGCTTGACAAGCCACTGGTAAAGTGTTAAGTTTGGGCTGTATCAGTCAGTACCCCTTAGCAACATGTAAGGGCATTGGGGCAGAAGGAAGAGTCTCGTTCTGTGGCGCTGCTAGAGCTGCTGCTGAACCGTCGTCGATCTGATTATTTATACTCAGTTCAAAATGAGATCCTGAGTTTTGTGGAGACTAGAGACTGGAGATTGCGTGTATGAGTCTTCCGTCTCTGTCCTCTGTTCCAAAAGTCGGGTTTTCATTTCATTCCTTAATAAGGGACAAGGAGGTTTTATGCTGAGCAAAGTGGACATTCAACAAGTCTTGGAATTTGAAAATCATGACCATCCTGTCTTAAGCGTCTATCTCAATGTCGATCCGCAGCGGCGTACTGTCGAACAGTACCGGTTAGCGCTGCGCAACATACTGAATCAGGCCGAGAAGGTCGACAAAGCTGATCTGGAGCGGGTGCAAAATTATGTGGAGATGGGCTATAACCGGCAAGGGCGTGGGCTGGTCATGTTTAGTTGCGCCGCCGTCGATTTTTGGTGGGCCCAAAGTTTTCAGCCGCCGGTGGAAGATAAAGCCTTTGTTTTTTACCGGCCCTATATTCGCCCTTTGGCAACGTTGCTGGACACCTATGCGCGCTACGGCGTCATCCATGTAGACCAGGAAGGCGCGCGGCTCTATCTGTTCCATATGGGAAATCTGGAAAGTGCTGATGGCTATATGGGGGAGGAAGTGAAATCACACCGCGCCGGTGGCTGGGCCGCCCAGCGTTACCAACGCCATGAAGCTGAGCAAGCGCGTCAGAATTTGCAAGACGCCGCAGAGATGGCCGAAGCCTTTTATCGCCAAACAGAGACGCACCACTTGATCCTAGCCGGCACCGACAAGAATGTGGCGCGTTTTAAAGAGTTACTCAGTAACCGGCTGCGCGCGATGGTCGTGGGCCAGATTAGTGCTAATGCTGCAGCAACACCCGCTGATATTCGGGACAAGGCGCTCGAATTGGCGCATCAATCTGCGGCAGAAGAAGCCAACGCCTTGGCAGACCGTGTCATTACCACAGCGCACAAAGGGGGCAATGCCATTCTCGGACTGGCAGAGACCCTCACGGCGGTGCAGACCGGACGTGCCCAACATGTCGCAGTCCTGTCTGATTATGCCCAGCCGGCCTACCGCTTTGTCGATTCCGGCTACATCTTGTTGGAGTTAAATGAGCAGAGTGAATTGGCCAGCGGTAAGGTGCAAAGTCTGCCTGATGCCGTCGACAGTGTACTGCGGCGCGCCCTGGCCCAAGGCATCGGCGTCACCATCTTAGACGACCATGCAGAGCTGGAGAAGGTGGGAAAAATCGGTGCGTTGACCCGTTACTGAGCAACGCTCATATGGGCGAAGAGGTGAAACCACAGTAAATACCAGGGCAAAATAAAGCGATTTCACCCGGAGACCTATATGAGCCATTGCGCAAAAGTCCTTGCGCTTTGCATTGTGTTAACATAGTGTTACCCTCCCGTTTGTCTTGTATTAGAGAAGATAGATTTGGGAATCTGAACTACGCATTCAACCGTCTTTCATGATATAACTATAAGCAAGAAGTTATGCAATCCAGCGCATTCATCTGCAAACAGGTTTTTCTGGCGGGCAACCGCCGGCGGCAGGTGGTTTTGCCTGGAGAACTTTAAGTGATCAAGGATTGATGAGAAATGATGCGATTTGATCGGTTTACCGAAAAAGCACAAGAGGCCGCAATGCGGGCTTATGAGATATTACAGCATTATAAACATACACAGGTTGACACCGAGCACATGTTCCTGGCGCTTCTGCAACAAGAAGATGGCACAATTCCCCAGATTCTCCAGCAAATTGAAGTAGCGGTGGACGTTATCGTACGCAAGCTGGAAACTGTGTTGGAAAGTGCGCCCAAAGTCACCAATACACCCTATGGCTCAGCGCCGACGGCGCAAGTCTTTATTACCCCACGTCTCAAGCGGGTAATGGATGTTGCGCTGGAAGAGGCGAACAAGCTGAAGGATGAATATGTTGGGACTGAGCATATCTTTCTGGCCATTGCCAGCGAACGCAATACCCCCAGCGCCAACATTTTGCGCGAGGCCGGTGTAACCAAAGATCGGATCCTGGATGCAATCCAGGAGATGCGTAAGGGGCAGCGGATTACAGAGCCCAACGCCGAGAGCAAATATCGCGTGTTGGAGAAATATGGCCGTGATCTGACCCAAGCGGCGCGCGATGACAAACTCGACCCGGTCATTGGTCGTGACACTGAAGTGTTGCGGATGATGCAGGTGCTCTGTCGTCGTACCAAGAACAACCCCGTTTTGATTGGCGAGGCCGGTGTGGGTAAGACGGCGATTGTCGAAGGGCTGGCGCAGAAGATCGTCAACAACGATGTGCCGGAGCCGCTCATGGGCAAACGAATTATTTCGCTTGACCTGGCCGCAATGTTGGCGGGCACCCGCTTCCGTGGCGAATTTGAAGAACGCCTCAAAGCCTGTATTGAAGAGGTGCAGCGGAGTGAAGGCGAGATCGTGCTCTTTATTGATGAGTTGCACACCGTCGTCGGGGCCGGTAACGCGGCCGGCGCGTTGGATGCCAGCAATATGTTAAAGCCGGCTCTGGCCCGTGGCGAGTTGCAATGTGTCGGCGCGACGACATTGGATGAGTATCGCCAGCACATTGAAAAGGATTCTGCGCTTGAGCGTCGTTTCGCCCCGGTCTATGTAGATGAGCCAAGTGTTGAAGATAGCATTGACATCCTGCGTGGCTTGCGGGGTCGTTATGAAGAGCATCACCATGTTGTCTTTGACGATGAAGCCCTGGTGCAAGCGGTGAAGCTGAGCCATCGTTATGTCAATGACCGGCGGTTGCCGGATAAGGCCATCGACCTGATCGATGAAGCCGCGGCGAAACTGCGAGTTGCGATCTACTTAATGCCGCCTAGTTTGAAGACGATGAAAGAAGAGTTGGACAAACTCGTGGCGGATGAAGAGGCGGCCTGGGCGGCGCGCGATTATGAAAATGCTGCCAGGTATAAAACTGACCGCGTGCGTTTGGAAGAAGAATATGGGCAGGCGGTCGGCCAATGGCGTGGTGAGGCCGGCCTGGATGAGGTGGTGGAAGCCAGCGATGTTGCCCAAGTGGTCAGTTCGTGGACGGGTATTCCCATGAGCAGCGTCTTGCAAACGGAAAGTGAAAAGCTGCTGCATATGGAAGAGCATCTGCGCCGCCGTATTATTGGGCAGGCGCAGGCGATTGTTGCGGTCAGCGATGCGATCCGTCGGGCGCGCAGTGGGCTCAAAGATCCCCGCCGGCCGATTGGCACCTTCCTCTTCTTGGGGCCGACCGGTGTGGGTAAGACAGAGTTGGCCAAGGCGTTGGCGGCCTTCATGTTCGATGATGACGAAGCGCTCTTGCGGATTGACATGAGTGAGTATCGTGAGCCACATACGGTGAGTCGTCTCTTTGGCGCTCCTCCGGGCTACGTGGGTTATGATCAGGGTGGTCAGTTGACCGAGCAGGTGCGCCGCCGACCTTATCAGGTAATTCTCTTTGATGAGGTGGAAAAGGCTCACCCAGAGGTGTGGAACTCCCTGCTCCAGATTATGGATGACGGGCGTCTGACCGATGGTCAAGGGCGCACGGTGGACTTCCGCAACACGGTGGTCATTATGACCAGCAATGTTGGGGCGGAGGTCGTCAAGCGTGGGCCCATGGGCTTCTCGACGCCGGAGTTTGATGAGAGCAAATATTCACAGGGTGAATATGCCAATCAGCTAAAACGGCTCTTCCGGCCTGAATTCCTGAATCGGATCGATGAGACGATTGTCTTTGACACGCTGACCAAAGAGGAAGTGAAGGAGATCGTCATGCTGCTGATGAACGATGTCAGCAAGCGTATGGAAGAGTTGGGCTTTAGCGCCGAGCTGTCTGAGGCGGCGGCGGCCCATCTGGCCGAGATTGGCTATGATCCAACCTATGGGGCACGGCCATTGCGCCGGTTGCTCCAACGTCGGGTGGAGAATGAACTCAGCAAGCGGCTGTTGAAGGGCGACTACCAGACCGGCGATCATGTCTTGATTGACTACGATCCCAGCCAAGAAGGTGAGAGTAAACTGACCTTTACCAAAATGGACCAAGCGCCTATCGCCGTAGAACTGCCGGTGGCCGCGGAACAGTAAGTGACTCTTCAAAAGTGAATAAAAAAATGGCTCAGCCTGCAGGCTGAGCCATTTTTTTATTCATGGTAAAGGCGTTATGGGGACTTAGAGTCCACCATGCTAATACCATCTAGATGGGCCACGACAAAGAGCCGATGGGTCGAAGAATTCCACGGCCAGCATGTAACCAGGGTCAGGCGGTCATCTTTGGTGGGTTGGATGTACGCTGCATTGGCCGCTTGTTGTTGGGGACCAGCAAACGTTTCCTGGGCGATCTTCACCTGCTCGATCACGTAATTGTATTGCACCTTGCCCCGTGCTACCTGGATCTCCTCACCCGGTTTTAGTTGCCACAGATCGCGGAAGACAGCGCCATAGATGTTGTTATGGCCGCTGATGACTGTGTTGCCATGTGCGCCTGGCGGCGCGCTGTTTTTGTGCCAGCCGGCGGCAAAGCGTATATCCTCCCACTGGCTAATGTGTTGGGCATCTGCTAATTCCACCACATCCCAACCGCGGGCGACAACACTGGCCTCTAGATCAATCGCCGGAATTTGTAGCCGGTAGAGTTCGGGGGCTGTTACTGCGCTTTGCGCTGCGTGCTCCTGGGCAAGCTCGTTTTGCCCCAACTGGCGCTGGCTTAACTTCGGTTGGGTGCGGTTTGCCAGCAAATTGTGGCTGCTGACCTGGCCCGTTTCCAGCATAAAGTCGCGGTAGCTAATGTCGTGAAGCTCTGCGCCGGTCTCCGGTACATCGGTGGGGGGCGGCGCTGTCGGGGTGGCAGTAGGATTGTTGGGCGTTGCGGTTGGCGTCTCCAACGGTGAGTTGGGTGTCGCGGTCGGGGTTGGTGTATCGGGTTCCGGTGTCGGCGTGATGACGATGGGGTTGTTCTGATCGGGGGCGAAATCTTCACCAATCCCATCATCGACCGAAGAACCCATGCCCAGGTGCACCTTGTAGCTGAGGGGCTCTCCCGCCGTAAACCCAGGCAAGGTGGAAAAATTGGCAATCGTGAACTCCAAATCGGGGGTGTTTGCGCTGGGATTGGCAAAGAGCGTGACCGTATTGCTCAGGCGTGTGCCCCATGTGTCATCTAATAGTTGCTCACCAATTGCGCCTAGATAGTCAAATGCGCCGATCTGCGTCAGATCATCAAAAGGACTCACACCCACCACCACTTCAAAATCACCCGATCCATTCGTATAGTCACTGTTGGTGTCAAAAAGGAGACCAAAGGCTTCGCCATCGCCAAAGTCGGGGGCATCGACACCCCCCAATCCTCCTTCGGCCACCGATCGGCCTAACAGTGGCCCTGCTATATTGGGATCGCCATCGCCATCGGCGTCACCACAGATATTAAAGCAGTCAATGCCTACATACATAATGTCCGCTTCTGCATCGTAATCCAGATAGAAGGCGCGGATATCAAAGCCACTGATTGTCCCGGTGGGCAATGTTTGGGGGACGCCTACATCGGGGGTGCTGCGGTCGTCAAGTTTGATTGCGGTCGGACTGGTGAAATCTGCTGCCGCATCCCCCGTAAAGGTGGGGGTGGCGCTTGTCTGACGAAGAGAGAAAACCAATGTGAGCAACGCCACTAGAACAGCGCTGCCTGTTACCAAGAATGTTCTGACTCGCATAAATCCTCCAGACCTACGTTGGGGTTCGCGTAACCTGCTAAGACTGTAATAAGATAAGATTGGTGATTGGGTGATTGGTGATTGCGACAAGCGCAATCACCAATCACCTAACTGCTTCAATTACCGCACTGTGCTGTGCGCCTCTGTATCTGCCAAGCGGGCCTGTACAAAGACGCGATGGGTATTGCTATTAGGGGGCCAACAAGTGATCAAGGTCAGGCGCGCGTCGTCATATTGGCGCATAAAGGCTGCATTCTGTGCCTGTTGCGCGGCGGTGGCCTTGCGTTCTGGCTCAATATTGACCCTTTCCACGACATAAGCATGGCGTGTGCCATTGGCCGAAAGGTAGATCACCTGGCCTGCTTCTAAGCGCCAAATGTCACGGAAGACAGCGCCAAAGCGGTTGTTATGGCCGCTAAGCACTACATTGCCCTGGTCACCCGGTTGCGCACTGTTCTTGTGCCAGCCTGCTGCATAACGCACATCATCCCACTGACTATAGGCCACGCCATCGACGCCAACGGCCCGATGCCAACCCATCGCTTCGACTGCGGTGGATAAATGGATCGCTGGAATTTCCAGCAAGGTGGGCTGATCGACAAGGTTAAGCATATTTTCTGTAATATGCTTGGTAACGACAGGCGGATCAACCCATTTGCCCTGCTCCAGGTTGCTAAAGTCAGCGCCGGTGGTGGGCACGGCGGTTGGCGGCGGCAAGGTTGGCGTCTCTGTCGGTGTTGGTGATGGGGTTGCGGTGGGCGTGTTGGTCGGCAGAGGGGTATCCGTCGGCGTTGGTGACGGCGTTGTCGTTGGCGTATCGGTTGGCGCCGGCGTATCTGTTGGTGTATTGGTTGGAACCGGCGTGTTGGTGGGTGTGTTCGTCGGTGTATTGGTTGGCGCCAGTGTATTGGTTGGTGTATTGGTCGGTGTGTTGGTGGGGGCCGGCGTATCCGTTGGCGTGTTAGTCGGCACCGGTGTGTTGGTCGGCGTATTGGTTGGCGCCGGTGTGTTGGTCGGCACCGGTGTGTTAGTTGGCGTATTGGTCGGCACCGGTGTGTTAGTTGGCGTATTGGTCGGCGCCGGTGTGTTGGTCGGCGTATTGGTGGGGACTAGGGTATCCGTTGGCGTGGGTGAGGGTGTTGGTGTGATTTCCACAAAGTCTTGTTGATCCGGTGCAAAGTCCTCCCCAATGCCGTCATCAACGATTGAGCCCATCCCCATTTGCACCTTAAAACTGCCCACAGGTTGGCCTGCTGGGAAGCCAGGCAAAGTTGAGAAATTTTCCACCGTAAATTCAAGATCTTGCACGGTGGCGCTGGTCGGCGCGTAGAGCTTAACGGGATTGGGCAGTAGATTGCCCCAACCACGGTCGCGCAGCTGTGCGCCAATCCGGCCTGTATACTCATAGGCGCCCAAGGCACTTACGTCGTCGCTGATCTTAACACCAACGGCAACATCAAAGTCGCCATTGAGTCCGGTGAAATCATTATCCGTGTCAATCAACAGACCAAAGGCTTCACCGTTGCCAAAGTTGGCGACATCGACGCCGCCTAGACCACCTTCGCTGACCGGTTTGCCAAGAATCGGTCCTGTGGCATCAGGATCACCGTCGCCGTCGGCATCGCCACAGATCGCTGCGCAATCGACGCCTACATAGAGAATGTCACTAGCCGGATCATACTCGAGATAGACGGCAAGGATATTCCAGCCACTGCGCGCGTCAGACGGAAAGTCAGGCGCGGGCATCCCGACATCGATGGCTGAATCATTGATTTTGATGACATTAGGGCTGGTAAAGTCGGCGGTGGCGTCGCCTGTAAAGGTAGGAGCGGCGATGGATAATCCTTGCGAAAGGGTGAAGAGAACAACGGTTAGAACAATTGTCATAAAGAAAAAATGACGGGCATTTAAGTGCATAGAAGTCTCCTGCTCTGGTATCATCTTATCGAAAGCGCTTGCTGCCGTCAGAAGGCTCTGATTAGGGATACCTTAATTTTCAGTTTGCAAAATGTAAATATATGCTTAAATAAAGGCCCAACGTAGCGAAAGACGTTGGTGTTCCAAACTTCCTCTGCAATTGTAACTGGGCGTAACGAAATCGACAAGTATATAGGGCGGTAGCGCTGTCGGTTTTATGGATGCCCTATAAATTCTTGGCTTATGTTAGGAAGCGCCTGAAATTGCGCTTTTTCTCTCTGGGCAATCGTGCAATTTCAGCTTGTGTCCACATGAACAAAATTCTTTGTAATGTTACCGCAGTGGACTTGGTGGCTGGTAATATATGTTTCTTGATTCTCCTTCTGGCCCGATGCGATTATAGGGATCTAATTCAACCACGGCCACGGACCAACGCCAACTCGCATTGTCAAGGTAATAGGGGACGCTGACGAGCAAACTATAAATGCCATTGGCGTCCGGCCGGATCCCTATTGTTTCGCGCGCGTCGTGAAGTCCGTTGTGTGATTGGTCATTGCGCCAGCCACGCACTTCAAACCCCCAATTGGTCTGAAGTTCGCCTTCCCAACGCCACTGAAAAATTATTTTACGTGCAGCTAGGGAAGCGCCGTCGGCGGGTAGCACCAAAACCGGGGGCAGGATTTCGTTACTGGCGACGGTTGCGAGATTGGGGGTTGCGGCCTGCCGTATAGGGACAGGCGTTACTGTATCGGGTAGTCGGAATGGGATTAAGGTCGATGTTGCTTGTCGTGTGGGAACCATTATGGGCGTTGGCGTCACATTCTGGTTTGTAATAGCAACATCCGCCCCCTTCTCGGTTGCCATATCAGTGGGCGATATAGTTGGCGCCCCAGTCGGTGTCACAGTTTGTAGCGCAATCGCTTCGAGCGTAGTTGAAGGTGTTGAGGTAGGAACATCAAATGAAAGTGGCGGTGGCGCCGGCGTCTCTGCCGAAGGGAGGGCAGCTTCCCCAATGACCTGATCTTTCATTGGGGTGGGAGAAACTTCCCTAGTTATAGTCGTAGTGTCGATTGTGGTCACATTCTCGCCTATCGTCACACTGGTTGGAACAGTAGCAAGACGCGTCACTTCGCTGAGCCCGCTGAAGGTACCCTGGCCAGGCGCGCGCCCTGAAGTATTCCAGGCCAAAGCTACTGTAGCCAAGAGCAACAACGCCAACAGCGCGCCTGCAAGCCAATCCCAACGTAGTCCTTTGGTGGTGCGTGGTCGCCATCCCTGATAGATAGAAAAGAGGGTAATGCTGCGCGTCTGTCGGTTGAGCGCCGCCCGCATTTCCTGAATGCTGCCATAACGGTCCGCCGGTTGCAGTTGCATTGCCCGCAAGATTATGCGTTCGGTGTTGCGGCTTATTGCAGGGTTTAACTTGCGCGGCGGTTGCAGGGGCGTACCTGTTGCTATGGCTGGTGCTTCAGGTGGTTGTTGACCTGTAAGTAGCGTGTAAAACGTTGCACCCAGGGCATAAACATCTGAGCGGATATCTGTGCCGCCTGTATATTGTTCAAGGGGCGAATAACCTGGTGAAATTGCGCGTGCACCGGTCAATGTCCCCTGTTCTACCTGATATTTAGCCAAGCCAAAGTCCACTAAGACAATGTGGCCAGTAGGGGTGCATTTAATATTGCCTGGTTTAATATCACGATGGATGATAGGGGTTGTATAACCACCATAGGCAACCGATAGAGTGTGCATATATTCCAACGCATCCATGACCTGTTGCAGCCAGGCGATCGCGTCCGCCTCAGCAAGCGGCGCCCCGCGCCGTTGGACAATCTCGCGCAGGTTCTCGCCTTCAATATAATCCATAACCAAATATTGACGACCGGAAGCTTCGATAAAGTGATCAAGAAAGCGGGGCAGATGGGGATGGGCTAAATGCGTCAACATCATTGCTTCGCGCCGAAACTGCGCCTGCGTCTCCGTTACCGTGTCACTGTTCTCTTTAATGGCTACCAGTCGCCCGTTGAAACGGTGATCAACTGCTAGATAGACAGTCGCCATCCCCCCTTGACCAAGGCGTTTTTCAATTCGATAGCGTCCTTGTTGCAGGGTCTGACCCCTTTTTAGCGTCATAATGTAATTACCACGAATTAAAAGGCGTAGTCGTCTTGTGGATAGCTGTAAGGAAAAAAGCAATGTTGACTAAATTTATAGTCTATTATAAAGTTAGATGGGTTCAAAGTCAACTGTTATTATCTCGTTGGGTGCGTCCCACGAAAGTGGCGAGAAGGTGACTGTCACTGGGCAACATGGGGGTGGGAGGCATTGCAACGCTCTGCGCCCAGTGACAGTCACCTCTGGTCGCAACTATTTGGGACGCACCCAATCTCGTTATTCATCTGCAAATGCCTGTCTAAGAATTGACGCAATATTCAATCTATAGCATACTCATAGTGTTAACTTAACGATATTGCGCATTCTCAAATGCGCCCAGCCTAGGAAATGCTCGCATCTAAGGATGCTCACTACACGATTCCCAACGCTTAAGTTAACACTTATGTTCTAATGATTTCTGTCTTGATATTTACACCGAACTGCACGAGTTCAGGATTCCCATGACGTGGCATCGACGCGATTGGCTTTGGTTGCTGGCGCTCACTTTGTTGGCGGCATCCCTGCGTTTCTACAAGCTTGGCGAAGTTCCCCCCGGTTTTCAATTTGATGAGGCGTTTAATGCCATTGATGCGGAACAGGTCTGGTATGGCAATCGGCCCCTCTTTTTGCCGGCCAACGGCGGGCGCGAACCGCTCTACACTTACTACCAGGCGGCGTTAGGGACCTTCCTGGGTTTTACCGTCTACTCTCTTCGTCTGGCTTCGGCCCTAGCCGGGATTGTCACCATCCCCGTCACCTATTGGTTGCTATGCACCCTCTTGCGCCAGCGGGCGCGCACCATTGCCCTTTTTACGAGCCTAACCCTAGCCATTAGCTTCTGGCATCTGCACTTTAGCCACTACGGCATCCGCGTCATTATGATGCCGTTACTGTTAAGCGGTCTCTTTGGCTGCTTTTGGTTGGCGACGCAAAGTGCGCGCCGCCCCGTGCGTTGGTGGGCCATCTTGGGCAGCGGCCTGCTGACCGGGCTGACGGTCTGGACCCACCCCAGTGGGCGCTTTGTGCCTTTTATTTTGGTGGGCTATACACTGTGGCTCTGGTGGCGCCATCCATCCCAGCGCCGCTTGGCCCTGACCGCCCCTGTCGGCGTTTTGACCCTGACTGGATTGATTGCCGCGTTGGTCTTTCTGCCATTGGGCCTTGAGTTCTATCGCCATCCTGAGTTTTTCTTTGGCCACGCGTCGGAAGTCTCGATCTTTGCCCCGCGTGTTGGAGGGGATGCACCCTGGCGCGCGCTGCTCCAAAATGGGCTGCGTGTGCTGGGCATGTTTGCCTTTCACGGCGATGAGGAGTGGATCCACAATCTGGCCAGTCGGCCTGTGTTTGAAGCGCCCTTGGCAATCTGCTTTGGCTTGGGGCTGGTGCTGTGGCTAGGACGCTTGGCGCGGCGGCGCAAGGATGACCCGGATGTGGATGCCCTGTTCCTGCTGGCGCTCTGGAGCCTGGTCATGCTCTTGCCCTCGGTGTTGAGCGATGCCGCGCCCAATTTCTCGCGCGCCCTGCCGGCCTTGCCTGCGCTTTTTGTGCCGGTTGGGTTGGGGCTGGCCTGGCTTGCCACCTGGCCGCAGCCCTGGGCGCAAACGGCAAGGATGCGTTGGCTGCCGGCTTGGTCGGGTTTGGCCAGTAGTTTTGTGTTGCTTGCTATCTGCGGTGTATGGGCTAGCTATGACTATTTTGTCCGCTTTCCTAGCTACCCAGCAAGTTACTATGCCTATGACGCCGACAAATTAGATGCGCTGGCTGCGTTGGAAGCAATGGCGGCCAAGGGCTATAAGGTCTATCTGCAGCCACTGTGGGGCGACCACGCCACCTTTACCTTTCTGCGCAATAGCGCCACCGTCAAAGCCCTGGATACGGCAGAAACATTGGTACTGCCACCTGTTGGCCATAGCGCACTCTATGCCTTTCCCGGCGAAAAATTAGATCAAGCGGAAGATCTGGCCGCTCTGTGGCCCGGTGTGGTGGCCGAAGAAGTACATGACCGTTACGATAAGCGCCTGTTGGCATGGGTGAAAGTAGACGCGGATCAGCTCACCACCTGGCCTGCTCGTTACCAATCACCCAATCACCCAATCACCCAAGTCGGTGCCCATTTTGATGACGGCCCTACCTTGCTGGGGATGCAAAGTAACCCTACCACCGGAGAAGTGGTGCTTTTCTGGCAGGCGGAACAGGCCACCTATCGCAATTTGACGGCCTTTCTGCACTTTATTGATGTGGATGGCCGGCGCGTAGCCCAGGTGGACAAGTTGCCAGGCAACGGCAGCTATCAGACACCGGCCTGGTCGCCTGGTGAGCGCGTGATCGAGCGTTATTATCCAGAATTGGCTGACCCTTGTGGCGGTGACGATCCGCTTGACCTGGTTGTCGGCTGGTATGAGTTGGCGGCCGACGGGCAACGCCGACCGCGGCTGGATGCAGAGGGTGATAGCGCTGTCGCCGGCCAGGTGACTTTGCCGCAACCAACCTACTTGCGCAGTGAAATTGCGCTTCCCAATCCAGTCGATCTAACCCTGACCCCGGATTTGCACATCGTCGGCTATCAAGTGCAAACCGACCCATTACGCCCTGGCGCGCCGGCTACGGTTGATCTTTATTGGGCGGATGGAGCGACTTTACCGACAAGTGTAGTAACGTTACAACTGCTTATTGGTGAAGAGACGGCGGCTCTGTGGCAAGGGTTCATTGCCCCAACGCTGACCAGCACACCAAAGCCAGACGCAGTCCTTTGTCGTCGTATGCATGTTCAGTTGCCAGGTTCTTTGGCGGCCGGCAATTATCAGCTTACGGTTGCTGTGGGCACTGCGCATGTCGCGCTTACAACGATAGCTGTTCAATCCAATTAAGGGTATTATAGCGCATTGTAAACGTTTTCAATCTACTATTTTTGCTGTAGCTTTTTTGACAACCTTCCCAGGTCGGACTATAATCACATCAGCCCGTGGCTTACAATTAGATGAAACAAATGACAGATTAACGTCTGTGGATCCTTTCTCAGCCTGACTAACTCGATCATTAATTATTTGGCTCATATCGGTATGCGACTGAAATTGCCCACCTTAGCTTGAGGGCAAGCAGTGCAATTTCAGTGAGTCGCCCATATGAGCGAATTATTTATTTCGATTTAATTCCCACTACTGGTAGCGCACCATTGAGCGATTGGTGGCTACACGAGTAAAAAATTAAGTCGAAGTAAGGGCCATTGCCATCCTATCGTGACTCAGTCGCCCCGACTGTGCTGTTATAAAGTCGCGCTACTTGAGTCAATATTTTTTCAAATTTTTGATTTATCGAAGGGAGTTTTGCATGAAACAGTTTCGTCTTCTGTCTCTGTTGGTAGTTTTTGCCCTGGTATTGGCAGCCTGTGGCGGCGGTGCGCCGGCCTCGGCGCCGGAAGCCACTGCGACTGAAGCGCCGGCTGCGGCAGAAGCACCCGCAGCCGCGGAAGCACCTGCCGCAGCACCGGGGCAATATGCGGAAGCACCAGCCCTGGCCGAGATGGTCGCCGCCGGCACTTTGCCGCCAGTCGATGAGCGTATGCCTGCCAACCCGGTGGTGACAACGCCCTACGAGTCGGTCGGCCAATATGGTGGCACCATGCATACCTCTTCATGGTGGCCGGAAGTAGGCAATGTGCAGCTTTACTTTGCCGTTGAAGCGCCCATTAAATGGAATGCGGATCTGACCGGTTATGAGCCGGCGTTGGTCGACTCCTATGATTGGTCGGACGATGGTAAGACCTTTACCATGCACATGCGCGAAGGGCTGAAGTGGTCCGATGGTGAGCCCTACACCAGCGCCGACTGGAAGTTCTGGTGGGAAGAGCTAGACAATGCACCTGATCAGAAGCTCTATAACATCCCGGCCTATCTACGCAACGAAGATGGCACCCCAATTACCATGGAATTCCCCGATGATTATACGGTCGTCTGGCAATCCGCTGACCGCCCGCTCTATATCGACCCCTATTTCATGGCGCAAGGGTATTGGGAATTCGCCAAGACGATCATGAAACCAGCCCACTATCTCGAACAGTTTCACCCCGGCCATACCGACGGGGCGACGTGGGAAGATATGGAAGCTGCCGACAAGTGGTGGCAAACACCTGGATATCCCTGTCTCTTTGCCTGGTGTCTTACCAACTTATCGGATGATGGTCAGGTTTACACCTATAGCCGCAATCCCTATTATTGGCGTGTCGATACCGCCGGCAATCAGCTGCCCTACATCGATAGTATCGAGGTGGAAATCGTCGCTGATGAGCAGACCCGCATTCTTAACTGTTCTCAGGGCAAATATGATGCTGCCTTCCGCGTCTGTGGCAGTCCCAACGAGCTTCCTTTCTTGTTCGACAATGCTGAGAAGGGCGACTATCACTTGTTGGAAAACTACATGAATGGCGCCGGTACCTGGCCCGGTTACATGGTCAACCAATATTATGTCGAGGGTGGCAAGAATTACGACGATGACACCCCTGAACATGCCGCAGAAATCCGCGAAATCCTGCGTGACCAACGCTTCCGCGAGGCACTCTCCATTGGCTTCGACCGGCAGCGGGTGATGGACGTCGCGTGGGGTGGGATTGGTGACGTGAAGAATGCCACCATCAGCCCCCAATCGTGGCACTTTGCCAGCGAAGAAGGCAAGGCCGTCTTCCAGAAGTGGGCTGATGCTTACATCAACGAAGATGTGGATGCCGCCAACGCAATGTTGGATGAGTTGGGCATGGCTAGAGGTGCTGATGGTATGCGCACTTTGCCCAACGGTACACCCTTTGAGTTGGTGATGGATGTCACGGACTGGGGTGGAAGCCTGAAGTTGCAAGTCGATGCGGCAACAGAAATGAAGGCGCAGTGGGGTGAGAATCTGGGTATCAACGTCCGGATCAACAACATTAATGGCCAGCCCGATGTGGATACCCGTACTAATGAAGGGTACTATATGATCCGGGCCGTCCATAGTGCGGAGATCGACATTCTCACCTATCCAGATTGGATGTTCCCTGTCGTCAATCGCTATTATTTCCCCTTGGAAGGGCGCTGGTTTGCCAAAGGTGGCGCTGCCTGTACTGAAGCGCCAAGCGAAGGCAATGCTTATCCTTGTGGTGTTGAACCAGCCGCAGGTAGCCCAGCTCAGATCTTGCAAGATTTGTATGTCAAGGCGCGCAACACCGCTTCGATTGAAGATCGCCACAAAGTGGTCTGGGAAGCTGTTGACGAACTCGTTAAAGATGGCCCGTTTGTGATTGGCGTCGGTGGTGACCAACTCGCCCCGGTCGTCATCAAGAACAGTATGCACAACGTCATGGACTTTGGCGTGGTCGGCCCATGGGCCCCGTCAACTCCTGGCAACCAGGTTGTTGCACAGTGGTGGATGGATCAGTAGAGGTGGTAAATCGATAAATCGGTAGATAGGTAGATAAGTAGATAAATCCCCCTATCTACCGATTTACTTATTTACCTATCTACCGATTTACCTATCTACTTACCCCCCATCTACTTACCCCCGTGGAGGAAAACAATGCTTAACTACATAGTTCGCCGTTTGATGTATGCCGCGATTTTGCTTGTCCTCATCTCGTTTGTCAGCTTTGTCATTATCAACCTCCCGCCAGGTGATTTTCTGACCCAAAAGATTGCCCAGTTGCGTGCGCGGGGCGACCGTAGTGCAGAAAGCCGCATTGAAGAATATCGCGTGCGCTACGGGTTGGATAAGCCCTTTTTGACGCGTTACACCGAGTGGGTGACCAATTTTGTCAAGGGCGATTTTGGTGAATCCTTTGAGTATGAGCGTCCGGTGGCCGAGTTGCTGGGGGAACGGGTGACCTTTACGGTGATTCTGGCCTTTGCCACGCTCATTGTGGTCTGGGTGTTGGCCATTCCGCTGGGGGTCTATTCGGCGGTGCGGCAATATTCATGGGGGGATCAGATCATCACGACGATTAGCTTTATTGGCTTGGGGATGCCAGGCTTTTTATTGGCGCTCTTGATCCTCTATTACGCGATTACGGTCTTTAACATTGAGGCAACCGGTCTCTTCTCGCGTGAATATGCCGATGCGCCGTGGAGCTTTGGCCGTGTGATCGATCTGCTCAACCATCTTTGGATTCCGGCCCTCATTAGCGCCGTGACCGGCATTGGCGGTTTGACGCGCATTATGCGTGGCAACCTGCTTGACACCCTGGGGCAGCCCTTTGTGGAAGCCGCGCGCGCCCGTGGGCTGACCAACCGCTCTGTCATTTGGAAACATGCGGTGCGTATCGCGATCAATCCACTTATTGTCATCCTCGGGTCCGAGGCGCTCCCTGGGATCCTTGGCGGTGGCGCGTTGGTATCGATTGTGCTGAATTTGCCTACAATCGGCCCCCTGTTTGTCGATTCTCTGCGCAAGCTGGATATGTACATGGCCGGCACCTGTATTGTGCTCTTTTCGGTGTTGCTCTTGATTGGCAACTTGCTGTCGGACCTTGCGCTAGCCTGGGTTGACCCGCGCATTCGTCTTGAGTAAAGGGTAAGGAGAGGAAAATGGCTGTTGCCGAACAAACCTTGACCACCGCGCCGCCGCGCAAACAGGCAAGCCAGAGTTATCTGAGCCTGGTCTGGTGGAAATTTAAAAAGAGCCGCACGGCTGTCATTGGCGGTGTCATTTTAATTCTGCTGCACATTGGCATGGTGCTTGTGCCGGAGTTTGTCTCCCCCTATTTATTAGAGACGACCTCTGACTATGTAGAGGCCAAGCCGCAGCGGATTCGCTTTTTTGACCAGGAAGGCAACTTTCACCTGCGTCCCTTTGTCTATGGCCTAGAAAAGAAGATCGACCTCAAGAAACGCACCCGCGTCTTTGAAGATGACCCGACCAAGGTCTATCCAATCGGCTTTTGGGTCAAGGGGGAGCCCTATACGCTCCTTGGATTTATTCCTGGTGATGTGCATCTCTATGGCACCCTTGTCGATGATCCAGATGCCTCGGTCTTTATCATGGGCACCGATGCGCTAGGGCGCGATTGGTTTACCCGGATTATTTATGGTGGGCGTCTTTCTTTGATGATTGGTCTGGTGGGTCAATTTCTCACGCTCTTATTCGGCACCGTCTTGGGCGCGATGTCGGGCTTTTACGGTGGCTGGGTTGACCAGGCCATTCAGCGCTCAACTGAATTCTTAAATGCCTTCCCGGATATTCCGCTCTTTATGGCGCTGGCCGCCGCCATCCCCAACTATTGGTCGCCGTTGACGGTCTATTTCATGCTTACCATTATCCTTTCTTTTGTGCGGTGGGGCGGGTTGGCGCGCCAAGTGCGTGGGTTGATCCTCTCCTTGCGCGAACGTGAGTATGTGCTGGCCGTCAAGAGCGCAGGCGGCTCCGACAGCCGTATTATGTTTCGCCACTTGTTGCCCGGCACCATGAGCCATGTCATTGTCATTGCCACCCTCTCCATCCCGGGTATGATCTTGTCCGAGACGGCGTTAAGCTGGCTGGGCTTAGGTCTACGTCCACCGCTGACCAGTTGGGGCGTGTTGTTACAAGATGCTGCCACAGTGCGCGCCATCCATACGACGCCGTGGGAATTGTGGACGGTGCCCTTTATCCTCCTGACAATTCTTGCCTATAACATGCTGGGCGATGGCCTGCGCGATGCACTAGATCCCTATGGAGGACGATAATGGCTGAGCCACTGATTGAAGTAAAAGATTTGCGGATTGAGTTTGATATACGCGAAGGCATTGTCAAAGCGGTGGATGGCTTTACCCTGACCATTAACCGGGGCGAAACGGTCGGCGTGATTGGAGAAAGCGGCTGTGGCAAGTCGGTGACGGCGCGCGCGATCCTTAACATGGTGCCCAAGCCAGGCAAAGTGGTCAATGGCGAGATTTTGTACCATCGGCGTAGAAATAATGGGCAGACGGATATCATTGATCTGACCAAAATTGATCCCGACGGTGAGGTAATTCGCCAGATCCGCGGCGGCGAGATCGGGATGATTTTTCAGGAGCCCATGAGTTCACTCACGCCGGTCTATACCACGGGCACCTTGATCAATGAAGCGATTAGTCTCCATCGGTTAAGCCCATTACAGAAGGTGGGCGCCCAAATCATTGAGAATGTGCAGGCCCATCGTAAGCTGTCCAAAGCAGAAGCGCGCGAGATTGCGATTGAGATGTTGCGCAAGGTTGGCATTCCGAAGCCAGCGGAACGGGTGGACAGCTATCCCCACCAACTCAGTGGTGGCCAGCGCCAGCGGGTGATGATTGCCATTGCCCTCTCTTGTGAACCGGCCATGTTGATTGCCGACGAGCCGACGACTGCATTGGATGTTTCGATTGAAGCGCAGATTCTGGACATTATGCGCGATCTGCAAGAGAGCAGCAACATGGCAATCATGTTTATTACCCACAACCTGGGGGTGGTTGCCAGTATGGCCCATGAAATTGTGGTTATGTACATGGGCCGTGCGGTGGAACGGGCGAAAGTAAAAGATCTTTTTTACAATCCCAAGCACCCCTATACCCAGTCGCTGCTCCAATCTATACCCCAACTGGGCAAGAAGAAAGTAGGTGGCCGGCTGGCTTCCATCAAAGGCTCTGTGCCGAGCCCCTTTAACCTGCCCACCGGCTGTGTCTTTCATCCTCGCTGCCCTGCCTTTATGCCGGGCAAATGCGACAAGATTGCGCCGACCTGGCAGGCAGTGGATCGTGACCACTGGACAAGCTGTCTGCTCTATGAGGAGGCAGGAAAAGCGCAAGCCGCGGCGCAAACGATGGAGGCTGTGCGATGAGTCAATCACAAGCGCGACCACAGAGCAACGGCCAACCGCGTGATCTGTTGCTGGAAGTCAAAGGGTTAAAGAAATATTTCCCGATTCAGAAGGGGTTTTTGCGCCGCACCGTTGGCTATGTCAAAGCGGTCGATGATGTGAGCTTTTTTGTGCGCGAGGGCGAAACCCTGGGGGTCGTGGGGGAAAGTGGTTGTGGCAAGAGTACAGCCGGCCGCAGCATTATCCGTCTCTATGAGCCAACCGCAGGTGAAGTCAACTTCATGAGCCGTGAGTTGGGAATCAACGGCAGCGCAAAGAATGTGAATTTGGTCGATCTGGAACCGCACAACTTAAAGTTGATCCGTCGTGAGATCTCCATGATCTTCCAGGACCCCATCAACTCGCTCAACCCGCGGATGAGTGTGTCGGATATTATCTCTGAACCGATGGTCATTCATGGCCACAAGCTAAACAAAGAGACCGAAGCGATTATCATTAGTCTGCTCGAACGGGTTGGCTTGCGCGCCGACCACCTGCGCCGCTATCCGCATGAGTTCTCCGGCGGCCAGCGTCAGCGCATTGGCATTGCGCGCGCCTTGTCACTGAATCCACGTTTAGTGATCTGTGACGAACCGGTCTCGGCGTTGGATGTGTCGATCCAGGCGCAGACGCTCAATCTGTTGCAAGATCTACAGCAGGATTTGAATCTCGCCTATATCTTTGTGGCCCACGACATGAGCGTGGTTGAACACATCTCCGACCGCGTCGCCGTCATGTATGTGGGCAAGGTGGTCGAGATGGCGGCCACCGAAGCGCTTTTTGCCCAGCCCTTACACCCGTACACCGAAGCGTTGCTCTCCTCGGTGCCCAAGCCGGACCCGCTCTATCAATCCCATCGCATCGTCATGCAAGGGGAGGTGGCCGATCCCTCGAACCCGCCCAGCGGCTGCTATTTTCACCCCCGTTGCCGCTATGCCAAGGAAATTTGTAAGACAAAATCGCCCGAATTCCGCGCCGTCAAGCCCGATCACTGGGCCTCCTGCCACTTTGCCGAAGAACTAACGCTGGAAGGTATCTGACTAATAATTAATGGAGAACAACGAATTGATAGTTATTAATTAGGTTTTCTCCATTAATTATTGAGGCATCTGCGCGCACTCATGGTCGCCGAAACTTGCCCTACAAGGGAAAGACACCCCACGTACTTAATGCACAATAGACATGATAGGGATTTCGTTTTTGACAAGATTTGCAAGATTTACAGGATTGCATGAACTCGTGTACAACGATGAAAAAATCTTGTAAATCCTGTGAATCCTGTCGAATCCTTATAAAGTCTAATACAACTTCGCTATGCTGTGGTACAATTGATTTGGCAAAAACTTAGTGGTTGGGCTGGTGCAAAAACCCTGTGGTAAAGCAAGGAGTGAATAATGCCTTCACCTTTTCCCGGCATGGATTCCTATATTGAAGCGCCGCGTATCTGGTCAGACTTTCATAATGGTCTGGCAGATGAAATCCGCGCAGAACTAAATCAGCGTATTCGCCCCAATTATTTTGCAGCATTGACACCTTATGTCACCTATGAGACGATTGAGGTGACGCAAAAAACAGTCTATGGTATGTATCCCAATGTAGGTGTTTGGAAGAGTGTCCCTTCTCAGCCTGGCAGTGTCGCTGTTTTGGATCTTGTCGAATCAACGCCTGTGGAAAGCACTGTATCGTTGGAAGTGCCGTTAGAGTTATTCAGTGTAGAGATTCGCACGGCAGGTGATGAAATTTTGGTCACCTCCATTGAGATTCTTTCACCGGTCAACAAACAACGCACCCATGACGCCTATCTAGACTATCAGCGCAAACGGCGGGATCTGCTCCGTTCATCCGCGCATCTGTTAGAGATCGATCTCCTACGCGCCGGGGTTCGTCCCCCCTTACAACAGCCGGTGCCGACGGCGCCCTATTACGTCATGCTCAGCAAAGCGACAAAACGACCCCATGTTAAAGTCTGGCCCATTCCGCTGAATGCCCGGCTGCCGGTGGTTACAGTGCCCTTGTTGGAACCGGACCCTGATGTCTTGCTCGACTTAGGATCCATCGTCGCCTCGGTCTATGAACGGGGCGGCTATGATGCCCGCATTGACTATCGCACACCTGTGCCGCCACCCGCTCTAAGTGAAGCAGAAGCGGCCTGGGTGGCGCGGCTTTTGGCTTCATAATACGCACTAAGAGTTACTCCGATAATTTCACTATTTCTATCGTTTGATCTCTTCTCGCTTTTGTGGTAACATCGCCTATAGTGTCGGAAATGTACTACCCCTTCGTCAGCGCCCCCTGTACATTTGCCGGACATATTCTTTATCCACCTATTTCTGCAATTCATAATACCAACTTTACAGTCAGTTCCGTAGCGCGGCAGTGAGTCCCCTACGGATCATCTGTAGATAACAAGGAGGTGACAGCAACCAGAAACCGAATCCCAACTGGTCGTATGCACTCGCTGTTTGCGGCCAAGATCTACACTCCCCCGGTCACTTCGTAACCAAAACCAACCAAGGAGGGATCCGAATGCAGCGAAATTGGAAAGTGATTTTAGGCGCGCTTGTCGTCGTCTCGCTGTTGCTGGCAGCCTGTGGCGGTGGCGCTCCGGCGACCGAACCAGAACAGCCTGCCGCAGCCGCCGACCAACCAGCCGCCGCGCAAGAAGAAGCCGCCGCGCCGGCCGCCGACGCGGCTATGGATGACACCCACGAAGCCCCCATGCTCCACGAAAAAGTCCTGGCCGGCGAATTACCGCCCCTGGACGAGCGCATCCCCGCTGACCCGCTGGTTATTACACCCTATAGCGAAATCGGTCAATATGGCGGCACCTGGCATCGCTTTGACACCAGCACCAGTGGCGATCACATGGCCATGGCCATGTATGGTTTTTCGCCGGTCCATTGGGTGCTTGATGGTCTTGACAAGCGTCCAGGGTTAGCCAAGGGCTGGGAGTCTAATGACGAAAAGACGGAATGGACGTTGATGTTCCGCGAAGGCACCAAATGGTCTGATGGTGAGCCTTTTACTGTCGATGACTTCCTCTATTGGTGGGAAGACATGGTGCTTAACCCCGACCATTCGGATGTACCGCCCGACTATCTGATCTCTGGTGGGAAAACAGCGGAAGTTTCCAAGATTGATGATTATACCTTGAAATTTACCTTTGCCGCCCCATCGCCGCTCTTCCTGGATCGTCTGGCCATGTGGCCTAATGGGGTGCAGCCCGCTGGCGAAAAGCTCTTTGTGCCCAAACACTATGCTAGCCAATTCCACCCCAAGTATAACTCCGAATATACGACTTTTGAAGTCCATGATGAGAAAATTGATTGGCGTGTGAATCCCGAAGCTCCAGTGTTGAATGCGTGGATGCCGGTCCAATATGAGCCTGGCACGCGCATGGTGCTCGAACGCAATCCTTATTACTACGCTGTGGATACCGCCGGCAACCAACTTCCTTACATCGACCGTGTTGACATGACCTTTGTCGAAAGTCTGGAAGTTGCCAAGCTGCATGTAATCGCCGGTGAGCAGGAGATCTGTGGTCGTCCTTGCAAATATCAGCCGCTGAGCGAACTTTCGGTCTTTAAAGACGCGGAAGCTACAGTTGGCCTGCATACCTACCTGTGGGATGGCGGCGGCGGCACTGGCGTTATGGTCTATCCTAACTGGACCCACCAGGATCCGCAGAAGCGTGCACTCTATCACGACCGCAACTTCCGCTTGGCGCTTTCCCATGCGATTGACCGTGATAAGATTCAGAAGATTGTCTACTTTGGCACGGGTGAAAAGACCACCGGCACCATGAGCCCGAAGGCGATTGAATTTAATGCCAATGAGGAAGGCAAGCAACTCTATCAGCAGTGGCGTGATCTGGCGGTCGATTTTGACCTGGAGAAAGCTGGCGCTTTGCTGGATGAATCCGGCGCGGTCGATGCCGATGGTGACGGCTGGCGTGACCTGCCCAGCGGCGATGAGCTGACCTTGCGCATCGATTGTGGCGCCACTGACTTGCAGAACAAAGCCAATAGTCAGGCGACCGAGATCATTAAAGAAGGTTGGGAAGCAGCCGGCCTGCGCGTGCAGATCAATGGCGTGCCGAGCGAACAACTAGGCGTCATGCAAGACAACTCCGAATTTGACATTCGCGGCTGTTGGGGTGTCGGTGATGGTCCGAACTTCCTGGTCTTCCCCAATTGGGTCGTCTGGGTTGACAATGACCGCACGGCTCCGCTCTATGGCGCCTGGTACAAAGTGCGCGGTACGGACAAGGAAGGCACCGAACTGGATCTCGATCCGCTGGAACGCAATCCGCCGCGCGAGGAACCGCCGGCTGACGATCCTGCCTGGAAGCTGTGGGAACTCTATGACGCAGCCCGTGTTGAGCCCGATGATGCCAAGCGGTTGAAGCTTAGCCAGGACATCATTCGTGTACATATTGAAGATGGTCCCTTCTTCCTGGGTACTGTCGGCAATGAAGTGACACCGGTTAGCTTCCTGGACAAAGTGGGTAATGTTCCCACCAAGGAGCAGTTGGGCACCGGCGGCTTTACTGGTCCCTGGATTATGGTCTACTTTGGTGCAGTCTATCCAGAGCAAATGTACTACAAAAATTAACGCTATTAATGTGAATTGGTGATTAGGTGATTGGGTGATTCGTAACTGCAAGTGAAAATCACCCAATCACCTAATGCCGACCTCCGGTCTGTCTTGCTTTTCACAGTTAGGAATCGCCGCCCATGCTCGCTTTTCTTGTTCGCCGTTTTATCTACATGATTACCACCTTGGTTTTCATATCGATGATTGGTTTCTTTATCATCAATCTGCCGCCTGGTAGTTATATTGATGTCTATCAAGCGCAACGCCAAAATCAGGGTACATCGACAGCCGCCGCGGAGTTAGAGGCCCTAAAACGACGTTATGGTCTGGATCAACCGATCTATGTCCAATATTGGAAATGGGTGAGCGGTTTTGTCCATGGCGATTTTGGACGTTCCTTTCAATACAATCGGGAAGTGAAGGATCTGATCTGGGAGCGGCTGGGATACACTGCGCTGATCGCCACCATGACGCTACTCTTTACCTGGATCGTTGCGATTCCGATTGGCATCTACGCGGCGACCCATCAATATAAGGTTGGCGATAATGCGGCGACTTTCGTCGGCATGGCTGGGTTGTCAATCCCCGATTTCATGCTGGCCTTAGTGCTGATGGTCTTGGCCCAGCGCTGGTTTGGTGCATCAGTGGGCGGGCTCTTTTCCAGAGAATATATTGACGCGCCCTGGAGTATGGCCAAGCTTTGGGATATGGCAAAGCATTTGGCCGTGCCCATCTTTGTAGTTGGTACAGCTGGGACGGCTGGCCTAATGCGCATTATGCGCGGTAATCTGCTCGATATTCTGAACATGCAATATGTACAAGCGGCGCGGGCGCGCGGTCTGCGTGAACCAATGGTGATCTTTAAACATGCAGTGCGCAATGCAATCCACCCTTTGATCATGTTGCTGGGGATGAGCCTTCCTTCCATTATTTCTGGATCGTTGGTGGTTTCCATTGTACTGGGCTTACCAACAACTGGCCCGCTTTATTTTAATGCTTTGCGTCAACAGGATATGTTTCTAGCCGGCACCTTTCTCATGTTTCTCGCCAGTATGCTTGTTATTGGTAACTTTCTGGCTGATCTATTGCTGGCGTTGGTTGACCCACGCATTCGTTATGAATAAGTAAAATCTGTAGATTTTTAGTCTGTAGATAAAGGTGTCTTATGGCCCAACAAGCTCTGCAAGTTCCGCCTGTTTCTGCCGGCGATGAAGCAACCCAGGCCGTCGAGTATGCGCAGGCTGCCAATATATCCGGCGATATAGGGCAGCTTTCGATCGGGCGGCTTATGTGGCGACGCTTTTTACGCAATCGCTTGGCCGTCGCGGGGGCAATTTTGCTCTTTGTCATGTACGTTGTGATCATCTTTGCTGAGTTCTTTGCACCGTATGATCAGTTGCTTTCCAATGAAGATTTCGTGGCACGCGCGCCACAGCTACCCCACTTTATTGACCCAGCGGGTAATTTTCATCTGCGTCCCTTTGTCTATGGCACCAAAACAAGCCTAGACACGGAAATTCTGGATTGGGTGCATGAGGACGACTTAGAGCAAATATTTCCCATTTATTTTTTTGTGACTGGCCGACCTTATACGCTTTTTGGCTTGTTTGAAACGACGCGTCACTTTTATGGCGTGGAAGAGCCAGGAACGGTCTTTTTGTTGGGCACCGATCGGAATGGACGTGATATGGTCTCGCGCATTATCTTTGGTGGGCGTATTTCCATGACCATTGGCTTGATTGGTGTTGCCCTGACCATTGTCTTTGGTTCTATTTTGGGCACCATTTCCGGCTACTTCGGCGGTATTGTTGATACGATTATCCAGCGCGTTACCGAGTTGCTCATGTCCTTTCCTAGTATTGCCTTGTGGGCCGCCTTTGCGGCCGCACTACCGGCCGATATGACGACTGTAACACGCTTCTTCTTCATCTCGATTATTCTGTCCCTCATCGGCTGGACCAGCCTGGCCCGTCAGGTGCGTGCCAAGGTGCTTGCGTACCGCGAGATGGACTTTGCTTCGGCTGCTAAGGCCGCCGGCGCTTCCCATGCGCGTATCATTCTCATCCACATGTTGCCTAACGCGCTGAGCCATATCATCGTCATTGCCACCTTGGCGATTCCGGGCATGATCTTGGCCGAAACCGCACTGAGCTTTCTGGGCTTGGGCATTTTGCCGCCGGCGGTCAGTTGGGGCACGCTGCTACAGGATGCCCAGACTGTGAGCGTGGTGGTGAAAAAACCGTGGCTCATGTTGCCTGGCCTCTTTGTCATTATGGCCGTGCTCAGCTTTAACTTTGTCGGTGACGGTATTCGGGACGCCGCCGATCCTTTTGCGATTTAAGATTGGGTGATCGCAAAGCGGGCGCTACGCGCCATTGGGTGATTAGGTGATTGGTGATTAAGAAATGCCGTTCGCGATTGGCACTAGCGCGACTAAACGCGCATGACGAAGTCACTCAATCACCAATTACCTAATCACCAATCACCAATCACCAATCAAAGACCAACTTTACCTGGAAAATAAGACTTGCATGACCCAAACCAATGACGTTATTCTCAATGTAAAAGATTTACATACCTATTTCTTTACCGAAAGTGGTCAGATCCGGGCGCTTTCGGGCGTTGATTTTACCCTCAGGCGTGGTGAGGTCTTGGGCATCGTCGGTGAAAGCGGTTGCGGCAAAAGTGTCACGGCCCAGTGCATCATGAACATGGTGCCCAACCCTGGCCGGATCATGGGGGGCGATATCCTCTATTATCGGAATGAGGCCGGCCAGGTCGATGAACTCAACATTACGAAGCTTAACCCTCGTGGGCGTCAAATGCGCGCCATTCGGGGCAATGAGATTGCGATGATCTTTCAAGAGCCCATGACCTCGCTCGACCCGCTCTACACCGTGGGCAACCATCTGCTGGAGGCCATTACGTTACACCAAAATGTGACCAAGCAAGTCGCACGGGAAGTGGCGGAGGAGGCGCTGGCTAAAGTCCATTTGCCTGAACCCCATCGCATCTTCGACAGCTATCCCCACCAGTTGAGCGGCGGCCAACGGCAGCGGGTGATGATCGCAATCGCGTTAAGCTGTAACCCTACGCTGCTCATTGCCGATGAACCGACCACCGCACTGGATGTGACGACCCAGGCGCAGATCCTGGATCTGATGCAGGAACTGCAAGAAGCCACCAACATGAGCATCATCTTTATCACCCATGATCTGGGCGTGGTGGCAGAGATGTGTGACTCGGTCGCGGTCATGTATTTGGGCAAGGTGGTGGAGAAGACCGATGTCGATGCGGCCTTTTATGATCCCAAGCACCCGTACACGCAAGCGTTGCTACGCTCGATCCCGCGTTTGGATGCGGAAACTCATAATCGGTTGGCGGTGATTAGAGGCAACGTGCCGGATCCGTCGGTCGTACCGGTTGGCTGCCCCTTCCACCCGCGTTGCCCGGAGTTCATCCCCGGCCTCTGTAACGAGCGTGTGCCGTCCATGATTGCCGTGGACAAAGCGCGGTCGGTACGCTGCCTCTTGTATGATGAAGCACATCAGCCGGAGCGAATAATGGCCTAGTGGCTGCGGCCACCTCATGGTCAGTGGCTGCGGCCACTTTTCACTGTTAGCCAGGGCTTTCAATCCTTGGGATTGGGGGATTCAATCCCCATATCATTCATCGTGGAGTAAGTAACATGGCAGAATTGGGAAGCATCCCAAGCCAAAATGGTCAGACAAACGCAGCCGGCCGCACCTTGCTAGAGGTCAACAACCTCAAAATGCACTTCCCCATTCGCAAGGGCTTTTTTAAACGGGTGGTCGGCCATGTCAAAGCGGTCGATGGGGTTTCGTTCTCCATTGCCAAGGGCGATACCTTTGGGCTGGTGGGCGAGAGTGGTTGTGGCAAGAGCACCACCGGGCGCTGCATTATGCGCCTGCTCGATCCCACCGCGGGTGAGATTATCTACCACAGCGACGGCGGTCAAAGCACCAATATTGAGCAGCTATCCGGCCAGGCGATGCGCCCCTTCCGCCGCCATATGCAGATCATGTTCCAGGATCCCTATGCCTCGCTCAACCCGCGGTTGACTCTGAAACATATTGTGGGTGAACCGTTGGTCATCAACAACGTCGCCCGCGGCAAAGAACTGGAAGATCGCGTGGCGCAGTTGCTACGTTCGGTGGGGCTTAGCCCGGAGCACATGAACCGCTATCCCCATGCCTTTAGCGGTGGCCAACGGCAACGGATTGGCTTGGCGCGGGCGCTGGCGCTCAACCCCGAATTTATTGTGGCGGATGAACCGGTCTCGGCGCTGGATGTGTCGGTGCAGGCGCAGGTGCTCAACCTGATTGAAGATCTGCAAGAGCAATTTGGCCTCACCTATCTCTTTATTGCCCACAACATGAGTGTCATCAAACATGTCTGTGATCACGTGGCGGTCATGTATGTGGGGCGCATTGTCGAGGTGGCAGAGACCAAGGAACTCTTTGCCAATCCGCTACATCCTTATACGGAAGCATTGCTCTCCGCCATTCCCAAGCCAGACCCACGGGCCAAACGTTCGCGCATTTTGCTGGAAGGCGATGTGCCGAATCCAGCTAAGCCGCCCAGCGGCTGCTATTTCCATCCGCGCTGCTCCTATGCCAAAGATCTCTGCACCCAAGAGACGCCGCCATTGCAGGAGGTCAAACCGGGCCACCTGGCGGCCTGTCATTTTGCGGGCGAATTGTCATTAGTGGGCGCAGCTTGACTGTTGTTGTAACACCCAATCCTTGCCGCTGATTGCGGTCGGCGCAAGAAGATGGTAGACTAAACTCCTTAGACTTTTCTAGGGAGTTTTTACTTTATACCGATGAACACCAAACAATCACCCACCCTGTTACAACGTTTGGCCACCAACTATGTTGTCAGCCTGTTGCTCTGGCTCGTTGCCGTGGGCTTGACTGCGCTGGACATTCTTTATGGCCGTCTGCTGACCATGGCCTTCTTTGGCCTCTTCGCTTTGAATCATTGGGTCATGAGCTTTATCGATCGCGCCGGCATTTTCCTGTTGGGGCTGGCCGGTCTGATTTTGGTGCTCTTCTTGGAACACTACTACCGCACCGGCGTACAGCGCAACAGGCTCTGGCCCCGCTTTTTGCGTGTGAGTGCTTACCAGTTGGTGATCATCCTCGCCGGCATGGCGTTAAGCTGGTTCCAATTTTGAACCCTATGCAACCTTTCCAACTCACGCTCTCCGGCCACATCACGCCCGCCGACAAGGCCCGTAACGACTATTTCTATCTGCCCTTTGACCTGCCCACACCGGCGCAGCGCTTACACTTGCGCTACCACTACTCCGACCCCATGTCGTCGGATCAGGTGGAGGGCGGCAATGTCATTGATATAGGGCTCTTTGACCCGCGCTGCGCAGCTTTCCCCGGTGGCGCCGGCTTCCGCGGTTGGAGCGGTTCCGCCCGTCAGGAGTTCACCATCACCCTGGAAGATGCCACCCCCGGCTATCTGCCCGGCCCACTCCCGGCTGGTCGCTATCAGGTGATCCTGGGGCTCTATCGCATCTGGCCGCAGGGCGCAACCTATACCGTCGAGATTACGGCTGAGTTGGTTGATGAACCACCCGATGAACTGCCCGACGCGCCGCCTGCATGGCCAACCGCCCCTGTAGCCTATCCACTCCAAGCCACAGGCCCGGCGACCCAATGGCTCTGTGGCGACCTGCAAAGCCACACCTTTCACAGTGATGCCAAGGGATCGCCGGCACAATTGGTGGCCAAGGCGCGTGCTGCCGGTTTTGATTTCCTGGCTGTCACCGATCACAACACCATCAGCCATCACATCCACTTGCCGGCCTTGGCTGATGAAAGACTGATCCTGATTCCCAGCCAGGAGGTGACTACCTACTACGGCCATATGAATGTCTGGGGTGCACGCAACTGGTGTGACTTCCGTTGTAAGGAACCAGAGGCGTTGACCGCGATTATCGAGCTGGCGCACCGCCATGGCGGCGTCTGTTCCATCAACCACCCCAAAGAGGGTGGGCCGGCCTGGGAATATGGCTTTGAACTGCCGGTGGACACCATCGAGGTGTGGCAAGGGCCGTGGCCTTATCGCAATGCGGAGAGTCTGGCGCTTTGGGACCGGCTGCTCTGCGCTGGCCGTCGCTGGCCGGCCGTAGGGGGCAGTGACTATCATTGCCCTAGCGGGGAAGATACTAATTTGCTGCGTCTGGGCCAACCGACGACGTGGGTCAAGGTGCGGGAACACAGTGTTACAGGCATTCTAGACGCGCTCTGCGCCGGGCGGAGCTGCATCAGCGCCCACCCCCAAGGTCCGCGGGTGGCCATGCGCGCCCAAACAGGGGCAGCGACTGCCGGCATGGGGGAAACCCTCCAGACCGATGGCGCACCAGTGACAATAGAGGTTACGACCGAGGTATGGCGGGGCCAAGGCTATCAGTTGCAACTTGTGGCTGATGGCCAGACTGTCTTTACCACGGCGATTACCGCCACTGAAGCAGAGATTCGCACCCCTGTGACGGCGCAACACTATGTGCGCGCCGAAGTGGTGGGCGACGCAGCACCGGCACAACTCCCGCCCCAAGCGCCATCTCATCTTGATCGGCGCGACTGGCGCTGGGCGCTCTCCAATCCCATCTATCTACAAACTGCTTGAAAGGGTGCAACCCAATGCAACTAGCCTATCTTGCTGACCATCCCCTTCATCTGCCCACCTTGGCCGTCTGGCATTATGCCCAGTGGGGCCACTTGAATGCGGGGGAAACCCTGCAAGGCAGAATCGAACGGTTGCGCCAACATGTGGGCAAACCGGCCATTCCCACCACCGTGATTGCCTTGGAGGGCGAGCTTTTGTTGGGCTCGGCCAGCGTGGTGGGAAATGATCTGCGCACCCATCCGCACCTGTCACCCTTCCTGGCCAGTGTCTATGTCGCGCCGGAATTTCGCCGGCGTGGCATTGCTTCGGCCCTAGTCCGTGAGATCATGCATTTGGCGCACCAGCTTGCCTTTCCAACGCTCTATTTGATAACGCCCGATCAGCAGCGTCTCTATGCCAGCTTGGGCTGGGCGGCGCAGGAAGAGGTTGAATATCGGGGCGAGTGGGTGACGGTCATGACCGCTGATCTAGCCAAAGTGTAGCGCCGCATGTGTCGATTTTTACTGGTCAAAGCCGCGACTCCAGTGCAACCTGCGGCCTTGCTGGCGGCCTTTGCCGATCTAGCGGAGCACAGTTATGAAGCGACGGGCGCGTGGCAGGGCGATGGCTGGGGCGTCAGTTGGCTGGATGAAGCAAAGCGCTGGCGGGGTGAGCAATCATTACAGCCAATCTGGACGGAACGGGGCGCCTTTACCCGTTTACCACCGAGCCCACTCTGGCTGGTCCATGCGCGCAGCGCCTCATTTCCCCACCATCAAGCGGTGTTGGCCTACAACCAACCCTATTTTACGGACGAATATGCCTTTGTTTTTAACGGCTTTTTGCAAGGCGTCAAGCTGCCGCAACGCTTGCCTGGCACCATCGGCGCGCAAAAGATTTGGGCGCTCTTGCAGCAACATTTACGCACCGCCCCACCTGCCGTGGCGCTCGAACAGGTGCGCGTGACCTTGCTGGAACACAGCCGTTCCATCAAGGCGCTCAACATCGGGCTGGCTGACCGCCAAGGCGCCTACGCCTTTTGCTGCTTCGCCGCCAATCCCGAGTACTACACCCTCCACCTTCACCGCTCCCCAACCTTACAGATGATCTGCTCAGAACCGCTGGCCGGTTATGAATTTAGCCCTGTGGCCGCGAATCAGGTTGTGATGATATAGTCAGGCATTATCTCGTTTGCCAAGGCGCCAAGTGTTTTGTGCGCGCAGTTGGAGAAATAGTTAGCATTTCGGGCGTTCCAAATTAGGGCGATGGGCAAGAAGCGCAGATTGGCCTTGCTGGCGCTTTGCCCCATTTGTAGCACGCACCCTTAGCATTTTAGTCTAGTTTCTGTTGCGCAAGTCTATTTTCTCGCAAAGATCGCCAAGAGCACGAAGGGCGCCCGCCTTTGTGAGAGAGTTTCTGCGTTTCGCAACAAATACTAGTCTAGTTGCCCAGGGCGAAACATTGTGCTAAGATCCTGTTGTTGATGTACATCTGCTTATCGCATGTAGATCGATAAATAAGCCTATTCTATCACCTAAAATGGATCCCACCATGCATCACGCGCAAGTCACTGTGCAGACCGATCAACGCACCCCCCTCCGCCGTATTTGGCGTTATGTCGGCTATGATGAACCGAACTACACCTATACCCCAGCCGGCCGCGAACTGCTGGCCAAGTTGGGGCGTATGTCGGATGCACCCTATTACATCCGTTGCCACTTCCTGCTCTGCACGGGCGACGGCGCGCCCAGCCTCAAGTGGGGGTCCACCAACATCTACACCGAAAATGAACAGGGCGAGCCGGTCTATGATTTTACCCTCATCGACCGGATCTTTGACACCTACCTGGCAGTGGGCTGCATCCCCTTTGTGGAGCTGGGCTTTATGCCGCAAGCCCTGACCACCGCGCCGGCGGACACCCCCTATCGCGACCCCCGTTATGGCGGCTGGCGTTTTCCGCCCAAGGATTATGGCCGCTGGCTGGAACTGATGCACACGCTGGGGAAACACTGTGTGGAACGCTACGGGCTGGGTGAGGTGAGCAAGTGGTATTGGGAACTCTGGAATGAGCCGGACATCTTCTACTGGACGGGCAGCGTAGCCGAGTATTGCCGCCTTTATGATTACACTGTCGCCGGGCTGACCTCTGCCATTCCCCTGGCCAAAGTAGGCGGGCCAGGCACGACGAGCGGTATGAATCGCCCGGAATCCTATGGCTTTTTACGCGCCTTCCTGGAACATTGCGCACGGGGCACAAATGCCGTCACCGGCCAACCGGGCACGCGGCTTGACTATATTAGCTTTCATGCCAAGGGGGGCGGTTACCGCGCCAATGCTGAAGCGACCAAGCAGACGCCCACCATCCACACGGTGGTGGGCAATGTCGCGGTCAGCCTCAACGTGGCGGCAGAATTTCCTGAATTTGCCGGGCGCGAGGTGGTGCTCACCGAATGTGACCCCGATGGCTGGGCCGCGGGCACGATTCATGACAATGTCAACCTCTTTTACCGCAACAGTGAATATTACGCCAGCTATGTCGCCTGCACCGTCAGCAAGCTGATTGACCTGCAAGCCGCCAACCACCTACGCATTGACGGGATGTTGACCTGGGCCTTTGAATTTGAGGGGCGCGACTATTTCGAAGGCTTCCGCACCCTGAGCACCAATGGCATCGACAAGCCGGTGCTCAATGTCTTCCGTATGTTGGCCAAGTTAGGTGGCGCCCGTTTACGCTTGGAGAGCAACGCCGCGCGCGATCCGCTGGCACAGGGGGGCGGCGACAGCGAAGAGACCCCACCCGACATTGCCGGCATCGCCGCCCTTGATGCGAGCGATGCCATTCAGATCTTCCTAAGCAGCCATCACGATGATTGGGATGTGAAGGGCAACACCGAAGTAACGGTCAAGCTGACCGGATTGCCGTCAGGCCAGCGCTACGCCATCGCGCGTTCCCTGGTGGCCGATGGGCACAGCAACGCCTATTCGGCCTGGCTCCAAATGGGCAAACCGCAACCGCCCACCGCCGCGCAACTGACCGCACTCAAGCAGGCGGCCCGGCTGGAAACGGAAAGTCTTCCTGCTGTACAAAGCGATGGTGGCGAGTGCAGCTTGGAGATGACGCTGCCGGCGCATAGTGTCTGTCTTTTGCAGTTTACTGCGGTATAAAATTGCAACTGTTGCTGAACATAGCTACTGGAGTCTGGCGTTTTTCATTCGTTACACTGGTGATTCGGTGATTGGTGCTCGTCTGCGGGCGCGATGCGCCATTGGTAATTTTTCACCTGTGACTTCAAAATTTGCCAGAGTCCAGATAGCTACTTAGAGAGCCGACTGCGGAACATTTCACGTGTGTTGGTGCGCGGAAATGGTTCATCCGGCACGGGCGCGCCCAAGAATGCACACAGCGGCTCCCAACCCTGTTTGACTTCGTAAATCAGCAGCTTTTCGGGCGGTACAGTTTGGCGCACCTGTTCGTTGTGCTCATTAAAGCGTTGGATGACGTGCGCTTTGGAGAGATCGTTGTTGAAAAATTGCTCCGTGCCGACCTTGCGCCCCACAGCAATAATGCGCAAAACCTTTTTGAGTTCCGGCCTAAAAAGCGAGACGACGCGCATCATGGCCAGTTGCGGACCGGACGGCATCTGTAAAATGGTCTGCGATGCGCTTTCATACCACCGTTCGGGATCGCGCAGGCTCAGGATGATCTTGGCCTCTGGGTATTGGGCCATCAGCTCGCGATAGAAGATGGTATAGAGTAGGCTATTAAACCTCGCGATTATAGGCACTTAAATGAGCATCATATGACCAAATAAAAACGTGTCGCCGGGGATGAAGCTCGCATTGGCGATCAAAAACTTTGATAATGGAAAGATCTCCGAGTCCAGAGCCGAGCATAGCTTGATCTGGAAATTGATCAAGCCACGTGGAAAATTCATCAAGACTATCGAATGGCGTTGGCGTCCACGGCGCACGTCCTGTGAATGCTTGGCGAACTTGCTCCACAAAATGTTGTGCTATCTTACGCCTAACTCTGCCATCGCCATTTTGTGCAGTATGATTGCCCGTCTCGTAGATTGTTGCCATTGGTAGTAAGAAGGTATAGCTGCGTTCGATATATTGCTTGAATTGCATCATCGTCTCGCGGTGTTGCTGAGCTTTTGTGGGCATGTTCAAAATATTGCAGAAAATACTGGTATCAATAATACAAATACTAGACATGCACTTCTTCTACCTGATGTTGTAAAAGTTTTAGCCAATCAAGAGCTTCATTACGTTTTTGTTCTGGGCTACGCTGCTGTTTGACAAAGCGATCAATAATGCCATCAGTTAACAATTCACCAAGCGGACCACGCGCAATAAGTTCAGGATATTCATTCAGATCTTCCAAGCGGATTAGCCTGCTGTCACCACCGTTAGGGTCGCGGTAACAGAAAACAACATTGGGTATTGCTGAATTTGGCAACGAGTCTAATAAAGCAGGATTATGGCTTGTTAACAAAACGCGTAGATCACGCTCAATCGCAACTCGTTGAATGTTTTGCAGCAGGATACCCGCACGCGACGGATGTACGCCGTTATCAATTTCTTCAATGATCACGAATGAACCTCCCGCCGCCGAAAGTAACGCAGCAGCTACTGCCAATACGCGTAGTGTACCATCTGATAACAAAGGAGCGTCCCTTTGTATTTTTTGGTCACCGAACGATTCAGTCAACTGCACCATTACTTCGTTACGCGGCGTTTGAATAAAATTAATGTCAACAATATCTTGTTCCGGCAGGGCGCGAATGAACGCTAATACATCTTCCTTCTGGTCTCTTACGTTGCATAGATTATAGAGTGAGCTGGATAGATTAGAGCCGTCGCCACGAAGTTCACGATCAACAATAAAGCTGTATTCACCCATACTGCGCGGATTTGGATCCAAAAAGAGAATTTGTTGTAAGGCTTGTTGGAACTTTGATGTTACCTCAGGAATTGTTGTGCGCGCTTGACCTTCATTGAAGCGCGATGGAATTTCAAGTTGCGTGAAAATTGCTTGACGATCTGTGCAAGGGATGGTGGGTTTTTTGCCACCACGCGCAAAGTTGTTATAGGCAACTTGCACCTCTCTGCTGTGCTGGTCAGCCGCGTGCTTGATTTCATATAAAGGGACTGTACTGATTTCGCTCCGAATACTTTCTGCTACTACACGTGGCTCCTCATCTTCCTTTAACTGGATAGAAATCTGTAGCTCTTTCCATTCACCCGTATTGGTGAGAGAACATCCTAAAGTAATTGTTGACTCTTGAGCTTGATCATAGATCAAATCACCTAACGTGCCGCGAATAGCAATGTCTGTCTGTTGAACTTTCTCGAAAATATCATCCAAGCGGCGACCTTGTGCAAGCCACGAAAGAAAACGGATTGCCTCAATGGCGTTGCTTTTACCAGATGCGTTGGCCCCTACTAGCAAGGTCAGTGGTGCTAGTTGGAGCGTACCATATTGGTAACTCTTAAAGTTTTGAATTGTAATTTCGTCGATCATAATTTGATTTTCTTGACTATGCTATCCTTAGAGAACCTGGCATCACACCTTTCGAGCAGGTGTGATAAGAGAATCTGTATTGCCCCGTTATTCAGCATCACTGACAGACATCTTCGCCAGCTGCTGAAACGCCGTCGGCGCGGGGCCATGGATGAGGTGTTCCAGGATGACGCTAGCACATTCCTCTGGGCTCAAGACAGCGGTGTCCACCTCAAGGTCATAGATGCCTGGTTGATGGACCGCCTTTTGCCAGCGTAGCAGTGGCTCCGGTACAGGGTTCGCGGCAGAAAGTTCATTGTCCCATGCGCGGTTCCAGCGACCTGTTTGTCGCAATCGTTCCATGATCACCTCAACGGGACAGTACACGCCAACAAACAGGACCGGTAAGCCGGCCAAACGCCGCGCACAAGCGGGCAGAATCCCGCGCGGTTTTGAGTAGGCGTCATGGTGACCAACATCGACAACGACGTTTAGCCCCAAGCGGCTGTGGGCAGCAATCGATTCATACATCGCGGCGTACAGGTTAACAATGAGCGGTTCGAGGTCTGGCCGTTCGCCACCGGGACGCAGTCCAATGCTGGGACTGTAGCGTTGCGGGTGAATGCGTTCCTTAAAGGGATCGACGCCCAGATTCAACCATGGACCGGCGAAGCTCTCTTGAATCACCTTGACAATGCTCGATTTCCCCGAGCGCGGGGTGCCGTTCAAAATAATGATTTGCCCAAGATTACTTCCCTTTGTCATTCCACTCCCCTTACGCCGATTCTTGCATCACCATGATGGATGAGTTCCAGACAACGAGTGGTCAATTCTTCTACAGTCGCTGTTTCTGCCACTGCCAGAGTCGCCAAACCGAAGCGCTTGACCGCGTCCCGCATCGATTGATTATAAAGCAAGGCGCGCCCTACAAACTTTTGAATGATCGCTTGGTCACGGGCGCTGGCTTCGGCAAAACGGCTGGCCTGATGAATACGATTTTGCAAAAGCTGGTCGCTCGGCGCGAGCCAAATGGCCGCCACCTGCTCCAACTCTAATGTCATCACCGTTTCTGGCCAGATGGCTGACCCTTCCAGCACCAATGGTTCCAGCGAGCAATCGGTGGCGTGATCTGTAATCAGCGCTTTGATCTTGGGCCACATGCTCATGTAGTGGTTGCGCACGCCCTCAAACAACTCCTCGACCGATAATGAGGAATAGTGTTCGACTAAATGTGGCGGAAAAGGACCCTCTTGCGTGATCCACGGCCGTCCAGGGTAACGGCCAAGCCCGTCTGTCGCCCGATATACCCAACCAAGCGTCTGCGCCAGTGATTGGGCCAGCGTAGACTTCCCGGCATTGGATGGCCCGCCAATGACGATGACTCTCAGATCCTGCTGTGGTGGTTGCATGGGATTGTCCTGGAAAACACGCCTTCCTTGCGCCGTCGCTGCGTTGGCGTTGCGCAAAAGCTAGCGAATCCAACGCATGGATGAGATAAGCATACCTGCCATTCGGATACATGACAAGTTTGAGTTACTGAAATGCACCCAGGATACGCAACCAAAATCCGATAAACGTTTGACATCGCTGTGGGAGCTTGATATGATAAATGCTGGATTAGGCTACTCCAAAGAATAAATCATACAGAGCAGAACAGCTAGCTCGACGAGTTCACGCCGGGTGCCCCGTGGGCGCGCATCACTCCGTATATTTACTTTCTTGGACTAGCCTTAAGTCTTGACGCTTACTACGCTATGCCCAGATAGTTCACATGGGCGAATCAGGAACATTTGAAAAACTCAGAAGGAGAAACCCATGGAACAGCAAAAGAGCAAACAGAATATCGGAATTCTCCACCCAGGCCAGATGGGCGTTTCCATTGCAGCCTCAGCCCAAAACAGCGGTCACCCCGTCTACTGGGCCTCGGCGGGGCGGAGTCCAGAAACGCTTGCGCGGGCACAAAAACAGGGCTTCCAAGATGCCGACACCTTGGCCCACCTTTGCCAGATCTGCCCGATTATTATCAGCGTTTGTCCCCCTGATGCGGCGGAAGATCTGGCGGGTGAAGTACTCTCCCACGGGTTTAGCGGGCTTTATCTCGACGCCAATGCCATCTCTCCCCCACGCACCTTGCGGATTGCCGACGCCATGGACCGGGCCGGGGCCACTTTTGTAGACGGTAGCATCATTGGTGGGCCGGCCTGGCGGCCCAACAGCACCTGGCTCTATCTTTCCGGTGATGCCGCGCCACAGATGGCGGCCTGCTTCGCGGCCGGACCGCTGGAAACAGAGATTGTCGAGGGCGGCATTGGCAAGGCTTCGGCCCTCAAGATGTGTTTTGCCGCCTATACCAAGGGATCGACAGCCTTGTTGTCGGCCATTGTGGCAGCCGCCGAAAGCTTGGGGGTGCGTGAAGAGCTAGAAGAGCAGTGGTCGCGCAATGGCTCCGACTTTGCCGAGCAGGCCACACAGCGTGTGCGCGAGGTGACGGCCAAAGCCTGGCGCTTTGCCGGCGAAATGGATGAGATTGCGGCTACGCTTAGCGCCGCTGGGGTGCCAGGTGAGTTTCATCGCGCGGCTGCCGATATTTACCGGCGTATGGCTGGGTTTAAGAGTGCCACTACAACACCGACTTTGGACGAGGTGCTAAATGCGCTATTGGAGCGCACCTAGTGCACTGTAAAGCAAGTTATGAGTATTTAGGATTGTCATTCTGAGCCCGCTTTTTGGCGAAGAATCTCCTCTAGTGCACTGTCAGGGAAGTTTGGCTGGAGTAGAGGTGGTCACGCAGGTCTTCCTGGAAGGGGCGGCGGATGGTGAAAGACAGGAGGTGTGCGTTGCCCCTTCCAGGAAGACGCACGCCGGCGCACCCGCATTGGCTAAACTCGCATAACTTCGGGCACGCTCTACTAGTACAGTGTCAAGCATCTAACTATGCGATGGAGGAAAAACGGTCATGCCGCCACAACCACCACCAGCCCAAGGTGTACGCCTACTGTGGACAGATATTCCCGTAGCTGTACGCGATGCAGTCGAGGCTGAGTTAGGCAGTAGCGTAAGCGCTGCCACCTCTCAACCAAGTGGCTTTTCCCCCGGTGTTGCCTCGCGTCTACACTTGGCCAATGGGCGGCGTATCTTTTTGAAGGCAGTGGGACCCCATTCCAACCCCGATGCGCCAGGGATCCATCGACGTGAGGTGCGGATTGTCTCTGCACTGCCGGCCAATGCGCCTGTCCCCCGCCTGCTTGGTGCTTACGATGAAGGCGATGCCGGCTGGATTGTGATGTGGTTTCAAGCTATTGATGGACGTGAACCGGCACAGCCATGGCAACCGGCTGAGTTTGATCGAGTGCTAGGGGCGCTTGCGTACTTATCTGCCGCGTTGACGCCGGTGCCTCTTGCCCCAGGGACTGTTCCCAGCGCTGCCACCGCGGTCCGGCACTGGATCAACGGTTGGCGCCGTCTAGCTGATGAAGATCCTGCTTATCTGGACCAACTAGATGCGTGGTCACGCCGTCACCTGGCGCAGTTGATTGACCTGGAAGACGCCGCACCGGCCGCCGTGGGTGGCGAGACGTTGCTCCATTTTGACCTCCGCGCCGACAATATTTTGTTGACGCCGGAGCGGGTCTGGTTTGTTGACTGGCCTCACGCTCATGTAGGCGCCGCGTGGGTGGACGTGGCCTTCTTTGCCCCCAGCGTTACCATGCAGGGGGGACCACCGCCGAAGGAGATCCTGGCTCGTCACCCTGCCGGTCGTGTGGCGGACGCTGACGCAGTAACGGCAGCGATCGCAGCGATTGCCGGCTTCTTTACCCACCGCGCCCTTCAGCCGCCGCCTCCCGGTCTGCCAACCCTGCGCGCCTTTCAAGCCGCCCAGGGTGAGGTCGCGCGGGCGTGGGTGGCGGAACGGATAGATTGACATGGCTGATTGATGTCATAGTTAACAAACATCTGGCCGGACTAAGGTAATGAATCCCTTAATCCGGCCAGATGTTTACTTTGGTGGAGTCGGTCGTTTTACAGGTAGCGCAGCGCGACTCGATCTATCTACGGATCAATGGTATGTAGATTTTAGATAATGCTCCTGTTTCTTCCCTTTCTTCTTCTGTGGTTTCTGCGGTTGGCTGGAGATAAAAACCAAAGTCGATTGTCAAGTTGCTGTTATTATCAAGCGCGGCGCCATATCTCTGGCTGCCAATGTCCATTTCGCCTGTTGGCGCTTGTTTTAACGCTAGCGTAATGGCATCAGAGCAAACCCCTTGCAGTAGAGAGCCATTGATTGGATCCGTGCTGGTCAGACCATTATCGTTGTTGTCCCCATTTTCGTTGGCAAACCTTTCCGTGGGTTGGCTATTGATCCAGCGGTTGAGGATTGCTCCTTCCTGAAAATTTTGCGCGTCGACGCAAACAATATAGTTGCCGGGTGCTAGCCCATCCAAGAGATAGTAGCCACCGGCGTCGGTGACAGAACTGACAGGGTGGCCATTTGCCGCAAGCACCGGGCGCCAATCGCTGTCAAAGAGGGTCACGACAACACTGGCGATGCCGCGTTCATCGACATCGAGCAAGCCATTGTTGGTCTCGGCGGCAAAACCCATATCTGCCCAGACGCGGTTGCCCAGGCTCATGGGGTAGAAGATACCCATGTCTAGGGTTAAATCGCTGTCACCGTCCTGCAGGAAGGGTGTCTGCGCAGTTTGGCCCGTCGCACGTGTTGCATCGGAGTCAACCTCGTCATGGCGGTTGTCATCAACATCAGGCGTCGTCACCAAGGCGCCTTCCGGCAAGCGACTTAGATCGAAGGCGACTGCATAAGCGCCCGCCGGCAAATCGGTAAAGCGATAACGGCCTTCTGCGTTCGTGAGCATTGTCAGACCGGTCGGCGCACCATCGGCGTTTAATAGTTGGACAGGAATATCAGGCACACCCGCTTCGTCCCTATCTTGTAGTCCGTTCCCGTTCCAGTCAAACCAGACAAAATCGCCGACCGTCACCCCCCGATAATACCCGAAATCGACGGTGCGATTGGTGCTGCTGTCGCTGTCGCCGTCGTTGGTTGGCTCATCACCCGCCGTCAACGTCAGTGCCTTGGCTGCCACGCCACAGGCGGTGGTTAGATCGCCATTGTCGTCATTGTCGATGTTGTCATCAGGGTCGGGCGCGGGTTCATGCCGATGATTGCCATCGCTGTGCGTAAAGCCAAAGAGTGCGCCGCCAACTGCACAATTCGTAGCATTGACCACAACCAGATAATCGCCCTCCGGCAGGCCATCAAAAAGGTAGCGGCCATTGCCATCGGTGCTTTGTGTAGCGAGGACAACACCATCGGCGTCACTCCACTGACCATCGCCATTGTCGCGATAGAGTGAGAGTGTAACGTCAGGCAAACCTGATTCACCGGTCGCCGGTTCATAAAGCCCATCAGTGTCGAGGTCATGCCAGACCAGGTCACCAATGGCCAGCTTCCAGAGCCCGAAATCGACCGTCAGATTGCCATTGACGCCATCGCCATCCACCGTTATGTCGGGCTCAGCGTTGTAAGCCAGCGTGACTGCCTGTGTGGCCAAGGCGCCACCTATCGCGGGGCTGCCATTATCATCGTTGTCTACGTCGTTGTCAGGATCGGGCGCCAAACCACTGTTATCATCATTTCCGGTGCTGCTCTGCCAGCCATCATAGCGCCCGCCGCGCGCAAACTGCCCAGCCTCCAACGCCACAATGTATGCGCCGGGGCGGAGCATCGCAAAGGCATAATGTCCAGCATCATCCGTTGTTGTAGTCGCAAAGGGCGCACCATCGGCAGCGGCCAGCACATTGTCATTGTCCTGATCGTGGTAGAGCTGCACAACCATTCCGGCCAGCGCTTCTTCCTCCGGTAGGCCATCCCAAATGCCATTATTGTTGCGATCGGCAAATACGAAATTGCCTAGATTCAGTGCTGGCCAGAAGCCAAAGTCAATGGTAAGATCGTCAACCGTGCCGATGCTGACCACCGTGCCGGTCGGTTCGTGGCTCTGGTTATCACCCGGTGTGCCTACAAAGACGCTGGGTGCGAAGCCGGTGGGGATGGGGGTCTGTACGGTGAAGGTCAGGTTGGTGGGCACGGTGAAGGTGTAGTAGCCGGTGGTGTCAGTGGTGGTCGTGAAGACCTGGCCACCGCTGCTGATGGCAGTCACCGGCCAGTCGGGCAGCGGCTGCACCACGCCGGTGGTGGCGTCGCCGTCGGCGTCATCCTCGATCCAAAGGCGGTTGCCCAACTGCACCTGGGGTGGGTAGAAGCCAAAGTCAATGGTCAGATTGACATTGTCGTCGCTGAGATTACCTGGGTAGTGACCGGCGCCGGTTTCAGCGCGCGGTTCCGCGCCGACCTGTAAGGAATAAGCAGTGCTGCAAATGGCCTGTTGGGTAGGGTCGCTCTGATCAATGCCGTTTTCGTCATTGTCATCGTCGACCACACCGGTCATACCGTAACCTGTAGAAGAGCGTAGGTTTTGCAAGGGCCCGCCGGGCTGGAAATTGGCGGCGCTGATGCAGACAAAATAAGCGCCGACCGGCAACTCATCAAAGAGATAAAAGCCGCCAGCCGCCGTCGTCGTGGTCGAAAGCGGGGGCACAGTTGCCACATCTACGCCGGCCTGATAAAGCGCTACGCTTACGCCATCGACACCCGTTTCAGCATTGCCCGGTTCAAAGCGGCCGTTGTTGTTCGGATCGTAGAAAACCAGATTGCCAAGGGCCACGCGTGGCGTCGGCGTTACGGTAACCTTGGCAATATCATGATCGTCCTCATCCTGGTCACTAAACATTTTGCCATTTTCATCGGTGACATCATCTTTGACGACAAGCTCATTGTTGATACAGTCCGCAGTGGAGTCGTCGTCCAGGAGAACGCCGCTTTCATCGGTCGCTATACAGATTTCGGCTGTGTTCGTGTATACTCCTTCGGCCTGGGGGAATGCCGCTAAGATAATATTGACCTGTCTGCTGGCGGCGGGGCCTAGGAGACCTGGCAGCGCTACTGTTGCGGTTACCCCGTTGCTGCTCCAACCATTGTGGTCCAGGGGGCTTAAGGCGAAATCAACGGGCAGATAATCGACCAGCAATAGATTGGTGGCGGTCAGATTGCCTTGATTGGTGATGGTAAGCGTAAAGGTGACAGGCTGTTGCGGATGGATCAGCGGACTTTGACCGGTGGCCAATGTCTTTTTGAGGGCCAGATCCAAGCGGTCAGGGATGATAATGCCCACCTTGCGCGGTTCGGAGGTCAGAATGCGCTCCCCGCTTTCTGCATTGGTGGAACGATGGGCCACGGTGTTCCAAGCCACTTGCACGGTGGGCGCGTCAACCGAGGCGCGCATAGGGAAGCGAAACAGCATGATCTGGCTGGGGAGGAATGGAGTGGTGGCAAAAGGAACACGAATCCTAATGGCTTGTACATTGGCGTAATCAGTGGGTGTACTCGTCCAATCATTGACACAAGCGGACTGCCAAGCGCTGTCAGTCGCTTGGCTGGACATCTCTGGGCGACAAGCGTTGGCCGAGTTGGAATATTCAATCACGGTGTCAAGGCTAGCCGTAAACGCGTCTTCCGGGCTTACAGGGCCGGCCAACAGTGGGCGCCAACGGCTCTGGCGTGGCTGCCCTGCCAGCAGTTCAGAAACCCCAGTGTCGCCAACGTGCGGTAGGACGTCATCGAGAACGTAATCAATGATCCCGACATTGCCAATGTTCTCTATATGGAGGCGATATTCAAAATTCCCACCGGGGATGGTGCGCGCCACACATGGATAGCGCGTGAATCCATCCCCATCATTGGGACATTGGGCGTCACTCACGACGGGTAAACTGGTTGAATCATCGACGTTAGACAAGCCGGGGTAGCCTCTGACCCATTTTTCCAAAGTCATTAACACGGCGGTCATCACTGTCCAAACATCAGAAGATTTACAGGCCGTTTCGGTGGCATCACCATCACCATCCCAATCTTGGGCATCGGTGGTAAGGTTCTCAAGACTATCGCAGCGTTTGATCGGACTGTCGTCCGTAATGAGCACCGTGTTGCTGTAATCACCTGGGGCAACGCCACTATTGACCATGGCGGAAAATTCAATCTCGATCCATTCGCTGTCCAAGAGGTCAAAGGGCACGACATAGGGATTGCTGACGCCGGGCTCACCATTGAATTGGGTGGAATTCACCGGCGCGGTGGGGCCCCAGGAAAAGCGCACCATCTGTCGGCCGCTGTCTTGATAGTCGTCGATTATTTCAAGATTTGGTCCCGGTGCGCCGGCGGGCATCTGTAAGCTTTCCCACTGCACAAAGGTCAGCTCTGCCGGCAAGAGATCGCTCAGGATGGGATTGACCATAGGCCTTTGCCCGCCGGGGTCGGGTTGGAAGCGGAGGTGAAAGCGGATCTGCTCACGGGGGCGCACATTGGAATTGTCGGCGACGCGTTTCTCCAAGCGAATGGCCGGCGCCGGCGCGACCAGGTGAATGCTATGACATTCCTGTGGCGTAGAGCCATTGTCAAAGCGCACGTCAACACAGTTCCGTATTTTACCAAGGGGAGAATCCACCGGAATCCGCTGTTGGATCGCAGCGTCTGCTTTGATCGCAAAACCACTGGGCACGCGGTAGATACGCACGCCGGTGCTATCATCATAGAAACTCCAGCGTACATGGGTGAGATTGGCTGGGAAATCAACGGCGCCCACCCAGGTGCGGCTGTCGTTACCGGCAACATTGCCTAACACTTGCCAGGAAGCGCCACTGTTGGTTGAAAACGCGATCTCGGCTTTGATGGTGGTTGGAACCCACGTGCCGCTAAAGATGGACAATGTCTCCTGGAGCGCCAAGGGATCCGTTAGGGTAAGATTGTAGACGGGGATGTTGGACGCGGTGGTCTCCACCTCAAGGAGCCACGTCACAGTGCCACCAGGGACCAGCGTATCGCTCGCCGCCGACTTGTTCAGTGTCACCTGGGGTATGGAAAGGTCAAACCCATGGGTGGCGCGTGCAGAGCCAAGCGGTCCCAATCCGCCAATGTCGGCGCCGGTGACCACATTCGTCACAATATCACTCAGGTTGAAGTGACTGGATGGGTAACGCAACACGATCCGCCGCCGCACACAAGCCGATACCGCTGGGTCGCTCTCTGGCGGATAGAGATCGCTCAGAAAAACCTTACCCAAATGCCAGGTCACTTGATTACCGTTGACGGTTACCTCGCCGTCATGGACCTGTTGAATGAAGACCAATTCGGCATTCGCCGGCAATGTATCTACCAATTGGGCGTTCGCTAAGTTGTAGTTAGCGCTCAGCCGGTCAGCGCAAAGCCGGACCTCATAGGTGACGTCACTGTCCAGCGCGGCTGGTTTCCCTTCCAGGGGGTCGATTCGTTGCTTTTCTACGTGCCAAGCTGGAATGAGATCGGTGGTGACGACGGTAACTGGCCCAGCTGGGTAGGTTGTGGGTTCATCGTTAACACCAAAGGTTATGCGGGCGGTGGCACTATTTTCGATGACGGTATTGGCCTGTAGAGCAGGTTTTACGCGCGCCACGATGATGGCTTCACCTGTATCGCCGTCTAACATATTCGCACGAAAGATGGTGACAACGCCGCCGTTGTGTGCAACTGCGAGGCTGCTGGGCGCCACGGCGCCAACATAGTCCAACGTGGAGGGTAGCGGATCGGTAATGGTGACTTCGCCGCAGCCAGTTTGTAAGCTGGAACAGCTAAAGGTGAAGCGATATTTGACCAGCCCCCCGGAGGCCACCAGATCCGGGGTCTGGTAAAGCGTCATGTTGAAAATTAAGCCACCTTCCGCATAGACAGGCCGAATTGCACCGCTCAGACCCAGCAACACCAGTCCTAACATGACTAGATGTTTGGCTGTCAATCTCCAGGAATCATCTTGGCTGTTACAGCACCGTAACAAACTATCCATACATATTCTCCCTGATAACCGTTGTGTAGTCGCTATAGCTGTGTGAACATTGTCGTTCGAGTTCAGGTTATGTCAACCAAACGGTGCGGAGTAACCACCGCGCGCGTCAGTTGCCATTGCTTTTTTAAGCGATGCGTTTCTTGTCGGCTGCGATGTTTCGTCTATAAGTTTACTGGTTATTGTAAGTTGCTGCTATCGGCAATTTAAATGATTCTTGGCAAGTTCTTCTCCATGACTTTTCCATATCTGATTCATATTTGCTTTAAAGCGCCCTGGTAAACTGAGGTTGTCGATCAGCATAAAACTATGGTAACTACAGATAACCAGAATGGGGGATGATCATGAGCAACAAAGCTTTAATTCGTATAGTAATACTAATGATGACTCTAGCATTAATAACCGCCTGTATTGTCCCACCGCGCACCAATCTGGCCGTGAATGGGTCGCAAGGCGGTGGGCAGAAGGGGCCTGGTGGTGGGCCGGCGTCGGTTGCCCGACCACTCTTGACCGTGGATGAGACAGGCAGCACCCAGGTCGAGTCGGCACAACTGGCAGCTGTGTTGGATACAATGACGTTGGGTGAGTTAAGTGCTGAGGAAAGCGCCGCGTTGACCTACATGCGGGAAGAAGAGAAGCTGGCCCACGATGTCTATGTGACTTTGGGTGAGCAGTGGCAACTGCCCATCTTTACCAACATTGCCGGTAGCGAAACGACCCATACCGAAGCGATTAAGACATTGCTCGATCGCTACGGCCTGGCCGATCCGGTCGCGGGCAATGGCGTGGGTGTCTTTACGGATGCCACCCTACAAGGGCTCTATGATCAACTGGTGGCCGATGGTGCACAATCGCTAGCGGCTGCGCTCACCGTGGGCGCAACCATTGAAGATCTCGATATCGTGGATTTAGAGCAACGTATTGCCCAGACCGACAACGCCGACATCAAGCTAGTCTTTAGCAACCTGATGCAGGGCTCACGCAATCACCTGCGCGCCTTTGTCTCGACGTTGGAGCGGCAGACCGGCGAGCGCTATCAGCCCCAATATCTGGACCAAACTGCCTATGACGCGATTATCAGCAGTGACATGGAACGGGGTGGCCGCGGCCAAGGACGTGGTCAGCGCTAATCGTACAACTAGAAATACACATGACCGGCATCGCACAGACGCCGGTCATGTCATTCCCTTCCTTATTTCTCCACTGCGCCCAGCGCCTTGAGTGACGCTTTCTGTGCGTAAGTGATCCCCGTGACACCGGTGATGTTCATACCACTATAGAGACCAGCAGGGCGTAATGTATGGAGACAGACGCCTGTCCCTAACTCCCAGATTTTCATCGTCTCGTCGCTGCTGCTGCTAATGAGCCAGCGCCCGTTGGGGTGAAAGAGAACCGCTTTTACAACACCAGTGTGCCCCCGAAGGGTCTGCCATGGCTCACCGTTATACGGATTCCAAAGGCGGATAGTTTGATCGCCACTGCTACTGGCCAGGATTTTACCATCCACACTGAATGCCAGCCCATAAATTGAACTGGTATGTCCCTGCAACGTACAGCGCGGACGCCGCTCCGGCATTTGCCAAAGCTGAATGATCGATTCGGCGCCGCCGGCCGCCAGAAGAGAACCATTGGGACTGAACGCCAAAGCATGCAGGCCGTTGGGCGGCGCAGCGGGCAACTCATAATCGGGCTGGTGCCAATCGACTGCCTGTTCTGCCATAGCTACTGGTTGTCTGATCGTCCAGCCATAGAGATGGGATTCATCATCGCCACTGACTAACAGGAGTGATGAACCATCGACTGTGGGACGAAAGACCAGCGCGTTGACCTGACAGGTGTGACCATGCAAAACCTGCTGTGAGCGACCGGTCGCCGTCTGCCAGAGACGGATGACCCCCTCTGGTCCGGCGCTGGCGAAGAAGTCGCCGGCGGGGCTAAAGGCAATCACCGTGATCTCATCCGTATGGCCATAGAGGGTTTGTCGCAACTTACTTTGCTGCTGATCGATCTGCCAAAGACGTATGGTCCGGTCAGCGCTGCCGCTGATCAAGAGATTACCGCGCGGATGAAAGGCGACAGCATGGATGGGGCCTGTATGGCCACGTAATGTCTGCACCTGTTTGCCCAATTCTGTATCCCACAGATGGATCAGATGATCAGTGTTGCCATTGGCTAACCATTGATTTTCTGTACATAAAGCTGGCCCAATTGCAATTGACTCAATATTATTTTGATAGCCCTGTATTGTATCCAAAGCATCGCCGCTCTGTGCATCCCAAAAACGAATCGTCCGATCCCAACCCCCGCTGATCAGGTTTTGACCATTGGGGCTAAAGGCAAAGGTATGGATGGTATTGGTGTGACCCCGCAGCGTCCGATGGATACGACCGTTTTCGATCTCCCACAGCCGAATAGAATAGTCCTGGCCATTGACCGCAATGGTCTTGCCACCGGGGTGAAAGCGCACGCATAGTAGGCCGGCCATATCTGCCTGGATGGTGTGGTAGAGTTCCCCTGTCTCTGTATGCCAGATGTGAATTTTCTGGTCATCAGCAGCTGTTGCCAGCAACTGCCCATCTGGCCGAAACGCTAGCGATCTCACCTCAGCCTGATGCCGATCGATGATTCGGCGACACTCACCATCCTCAACCGTCCAGAGACGCACCGTCCGGTCACGACCGGCGCTGGCCAAAAGATGGCCAGCCGGGTGATAAGCGATGGTATTGACGGCAGCGGTATGACCAACCAATGTCTGTTGGTGCTGCCACGACGGTACATGCCAAAGCCAAATGGCGCCATCGGCAGCCGCACTCGCTAGTTGCTGGCTATCCGGACTAAAGCAGACTGCGAAGACAGCATCGCTGTGGCCGGAAAGTGTATGCTGAACTTGCCATTCTGCCGCCTCCTGCTGTTCGCCGTTAAACGGGCCCATTTGCCAAATGCGCACCATGCGATCCGCACACCCGGTGGCAAGGTAGCGACCGTCTGGGCTAAAGCAGACCGACCAGACCCAACGGCCATTACCGGGGCAGACGCTGACCAGTTGCATACCGGCCACACGCCAGAGGCGCACGACACCGTCTGTGCCGGCGACTGCTAGGAGTTGGCCATCCGGGCTAAAGGCTAGGCTTAGCACGGCATTGAAAATCTCGGTAAAGACAGAGCCAGTGAGGTCGGCGTGGGCAAAATTTACCTTCGACAGCCGTACGCCACGCAAATCGGCTTCTCGTACGGGCAAGTGGGAAAAGTCATAGTCGGCCAGATCAATCCCTAACGCCAGCCACAGATGGAGTAGATTGGCAACCGCATAGCCACATGGCAGAGGCGCCGCTGTTCTCAGCCTTGTGAAGATGCCATCAAGTTGTTTGCCAACATTGGATTGACCCCAGTGGATCAGCAGACATTGCAGGAGCGGTTGTAAAAGTAGCCGCTGCTGTGCGGCGCGAATGTGCTCTTTTGCCTGGGCGTTGACCAGCCCATATTGATAAAACAGGTCAAGTTCAACACCCACGAGTTCCTGGCAGAATCGATTGAGCAAACGATCGGTCAGATATTCTGTCACAACATTTTGGAGCGCAAAAGAGAGACTGTTGTTCGTCCCGTTGACCATTGTGTTGCTTTCAACCATTTCAAGCAGCGAACGGCGTTGCAATGAACGCAAGGCTTCGAGCAAGAGCCGTTTTGTTGGTGGCTTGAGCAACTTATTTTGCAATTGGTCGGCAGAGAGCGGCTCGCGGGCAATTGCCAGCCAGTAGAGGATCTGCTGTTCTAGCGTGGAAAGCCGCTGAAACTGCTGGTCAAGCACATGGCGAATGTCCTCAAAGATGAGCGTATTTTCGTTTAAAAACGCCCCAATGTCACCGGCATAGAAATCTTGGATGGTTTCGGCAATCACCTTCAGCGCCAATGGATTGCCTGAATAGCGTGCGACGAGAGCTGTCATCTGTGCTGGCAGGCCCGCTAAACTGGCTGCCTGCAAAACTTTCATGCCTGACTCTGTTGGCAGACCAGCCAAGGCCAACGATTGTACCTGCGGGTAATCTCGTTCCAACCGCACCACTTGCCGCGGTTGTTCGCGGCTGGTCAGTAACAGACAGCTTTGATGCTCTATTTCACCCATGCGTTGGATGAGCAAGTCATACTCCGCGTAGCCGGGGAGAAAGCTGCCTGCCTCCTGTTCCGCCTGTAAAAGACTCTCTACGTTGTCCAGTACCAGGAGACAACGCTGCCGACGCAAATGGCTAAAGAACAAGGTCAGTTGCTCAGCCAGCGTATCAGGCAAATCGGTGTACTGATAGCCTGCTAGAAATTCCAACCACTGCGGGAGCAGGATGGTCAGCGGTGGGGCATTGAGCAGTGAGCACCAGATGATGTGGGAGAAGGGTGTGGCCGTCAGGTTGTTCTCTGTGCGGTCTCTGCGGATGCTGTCGGCGGCGAAGAGGCGCACTAAGTGTTCTGCCAACGTGGTTTTGCCTGAGCCACCCACACCTAAAATGGTGACCAACGTGCAACGATCCACCAGCAGCCACTGCTGCAATTGTGCCAACTCTTGCTTCCGACCATAAAAGGCCGCGGCGCGCGGCATCTCGCCCCAGTCAACTTGTACAGTGGTGGATGGCTCTGGCAGCTTGGGTGATTTGGGCCCTAGCATAATAGCATCCGGCTTGTCATGCTTAATCTGTTCACTGTTTAGCTGTGTATTGTCTGGGGACAATGTATTGCCCACGGTTGTTCGTGCTACAGTTGAGGCGATAACCTGCCCCGCCTTTGCCGGCGTCAGGTGCAGCTGCAGGAGGTCAAATGCACCGGCTTTAATTTGTTGATAGAGCGCCACCGTCTCTGCCTGTGGCTCAATGCCAAATTCTGTCGCCAGCGTCTGACGGCAGTGTTCAAACTGTGCCAGCGCGTTCGCTTGTTGCCCGGCAAGGGTGAGTAGCCGCATGCGCTGTTGGTGTGCTGCTTCGCGCCACGGTTCCAGTGCCAGCAGCCGTTGAGACGTCGCCAATCCAGCCTCATACGCTTGTTGTTGTAGATAGAGATTGGTCAACTGCTCCAAGGCCAGGACAGCAAGCATATGCAGCCGCTCACGCTCTATGCTCATCCACTCTTCAAAGCGTAGCGCATCGCGGACAATGAACCCTTCTAAAAAATCGGCGCGATAGAGCGCCAGGGCTGCTTCCAAAGTCGCCACAGGTAATGATGCCGCTGCGTTCGTCGCGCTCAGCGGCATCAAAAGGGTGACAAATTGCTCCACATCCAACCAATAGGGAGATTCTGTCGCAAAAGCGGCGCTGTGACGGTCGATCATCAGATGGGAAGCGACCAATTTGCGTAAGTTAGAAAAGGTGCGCCGGAGGTTATTTTTTGCATGTTCTTCGCCTACCTCCGACCAGAAGAAGGCGGCCAAGGCATCACGTCGGTAGCTTTGTTGGGTTACAGCCAGATAGATCAACAAAGCTTCTGCTTTGCGTGTAGCAAACCCTTGTAGTGGTACGCCGTCCAGCGACCACTGAGGCGCGCCGAATAGCTTGAACTCTAGTGTGGGCATTAATCTTTCCTCATAAACGATTTACAAGGAGGGGATAGCCTTAAAGATTTGTGAAATTTTATTATGATTTCGTAGCTGATTTTACCTGGGTAAGACACTTTACGCAATATTTTTGTAATGATAGCCAGTTAATATTGCATATTATTTTGCGTTGTTATCAGCTTAGGCTAACCCAGAAAAAAAGGGTACCCACAGGAAGGGCAAGAGGAGAATGGGGTTTGCGGTTGGCATTTTGACCGTGGCTGGATGGCGGTGCGCTGTTGCCGCCAGATTAACATGCGTATGTCGAGATTAACTATTGACAACTTCCCAGAAAAATTTTGTCCCAGCGGCACAGGCTGTGTACCCCTGTCGCACCAGCCGTTCCTCACCGCACCAACCAGTGCAGTGCAACCGGGTGTATCTCAGTTTAGGGGCGAGTTTTGCGTGACAGGAGAGTGCGTTGCACTGGCCACAGGCCAGCAGTCTTGCAATGTTGGTTTGGGCCAGTGCAACGCACTCTCCTTGCCCCCAAACTGAGATGCTCCCAGTGCAACCGAACTATGTGATGTAGAGATCATCTTGTGCTATACTGGCAATGACAGGGATGGCGCCAACGGTTTGATAGGAGAGGAATTGCTGTGATGCAATAGCCGCTTAAAGAAAAGATCGGCCCGCCGGAGCTACTCGTCGGACGGGTCAAGGGGTTTGACAATTTTCTGTTTTGCCGCTTGGCGGGCAGCGGCGATTTGCTGTCTTGGCGTTGGTGGCGGCGCGACAGGCGCATCGGTTGCCGTGGCTGTCCCGTTGCCGACGGTTGCCGAAGCGGACGGGGCTTCTTCCTGCGCAGCGCTGATCATGACCTGGCTAAGCCAGCCATAGGCAGCGATCCAGGCTTCTTTTGTATCGGACGTAAATTCACCCCCCAGGCGCACCTGCAATGTCCAGAGGAGCGCCTCGCCTACTACCTGGTAGGCATCATCGGAAGCGCCGTAGCCGACATGCTTACGACCAAGGTTTTGTAAGATGGGGATGATCTTATCGGGTGCATTCAGCGCGCCGACGGCCACATTGAGTGTGTTCATCAACTTGCGCTGCTGCTCTTGCATGTTGGTGGGGAAGAGGGCGCGGGCAGAGGGCGCCAACTCAAAGAGGCGGTAATAGAACTGTTCGGCCACCTCTTCGGAAATGGGCAGACACTTGGCAAACGAACCCTGGACCAGATCGATCTGGCGCAGGGTCAACCGCCCTTGTTCCAACCGGGCCCAGGTTAACAATTCACCCACCTCGTCTACCCAAAGCGGACCACGACGTACAAAGCCTTGGATCTGATCCAGCCGTTTATAGACCTCATCGGTGATGAGCAAGGTGTTGCGTTCGGCCAGCGTGGCTAAGGTCATGGCCGCCTTAAGGGGTGCGCCCCAGAGGTTGTACATAAATTTGTTGCCGCCCAGAAGACCCGCCACCACGGCCCCGGAATGGACACTGACCCGCAACCCTAAGTTTAGCTCGCGCTCTTCGTTGATCCGGCCCAGCAGTTGAAACAGTTCCAACGCAAAGTTAACCGCCCGTTTGCTGTGATCCAAATGGGGCGCATCCAAGCCGCAGACGGCGATGTAACTCTCACCCACCGTGCGTTGGCGTTCCAACTCATGGCGCCGCGCTGCTTCATCAAAGGCTTGCATGAGTTCATCCATCACCTGGGTGGCGGCCTCGCCTTGCTGGCGGAGGAGCGGGGTAAAGCCAACCAAGGTGGCGCAGACGAGGCTGGTTTGATGAATGGTGTCAACGATCCGCTCCTCCCCCCGTTGCAGACGCGCGGCCACCGCCGGTGGCAAGAGGCTGTGGAGGAGCGCGCGGTTTTCGGTGGTGCGGCGCTCCAGCAGGAGCGTTTGACGCTGGTAGGTTTGCATCACCGCCGCCAGCGCGCGGGCCAAATGGCCGAATTCGTCCTTGGCTGCGGTGTTGAGCCGCTCATCAAACTCGCCGCGCTGCACCTGTTCCGCATACGCCGCCAACGTGCGCAAGGGGCTGGTCAGCAGGGTTGTTGCGGCCAATGCAATGAGGATCACCCCAAAGATCAGCACGGCACCGGCCACAAAAATCTGCTGTTGCAATGTCGTCAGCGAAGCATATGCTTCCGCCGTTTCCATCTGCGCCACCATGCCCCACGCCAAGCCCTCGATTGCCAGCGGCGCATAGGCGGTGAGGGTCGAACGGCCGCGATAATCGGGCATGATGCGAATGTCACTGCGCCCGGCCAATGCTTCGCGCACGGCGTCAGTTTCAATATGCTGCGCCAAAATTGAACTATGGGTGCGCTCGATTTTGCTGATGTTCTCTTCCGGTTGCCCGTTGGCGCGCAACTCGGCAATGTAATCGTCGCGCGCTTCGACCAGAAAGCGTGCGGTGGTGCGCATGAGCAGATCGCTGCCGACAATGTAGGTTTCACCGGTTGCCCCGCGGCCATTGCTCTGCCATGCCTGACCATCGGTGACAATGTTGTCAATGAGCGCTGGCGTCAGTTGCGCCACAAGGAACGCAATGGGCGTTCCAGCCGGATTGGCGACAATGGCGCCCAGAAAAGCGACCGGTTTGCCAAGCGCCGGCGGGTAGGCTTGAAAATCGACGATAGCAACGTCTGTAGTCCCACCGCGTTTCATTTGATAGACGAGATCGGCCAGATGCGTGGTGCGGTAGGGGCCGTCAATGAGGCTTGTGCCCAACTCTGGATGTTTGGCTGTCGTATAGATTACTTCTTCCGTCTCATAGCCGATGAGCAGCAGATCGGAAAAGCCAAGCTGCGCCGCCAATGCCTGGAGAAGCGCGTCGTATTGGGCGTGAACCTGACTATAGAGACTCTCAGCCGGCGGTATAGCTTCGATACTATCTGGCCCCTTACCGGCAGCGCTCGCATTGTCTACCCCATTCGCACCAGCTTCTTTGACTATATATTGCAGTTGCAAAAACTGGGTCTTGGCCGCTGTGGGCAACAGGGTGGCGAGCGTAACCTTGGCCCCCAGTTCTGCCGAAAGGGCTGGCAGATAGCGTTCGGTGTAGTAGTTGGTCAGCGCCGCTTCGCCGGCTGGATCATTCGCCGGCGTATGTAAGCGATTGTAGGCATTCTCCAATTCCACGGCGGCCGCGACAACTGTCCGGTTGTCGGCCAGGATGGCCATCTGGCTACGCAAAAATTCCATCAAGAAGGTTACTTCAGAAGCGTCCGTATTGAGGCGATTCTGTAATTGGTCAAAGGCGGCTTGGGTCAACGCATCGCGCTGGGTCTTGCTGCTAATGTAGGTAATAGCGGCAATCACACTGATGGTAGTCAGCACCAGGAGCAAGATCAGTTTGGACTTGATCGTCAACACGCGATGAATGGCAAAGGGGTTAAGTGCAGAATTGGGCAGATTCATCTGAGATTTCATTGGAATTAGGCTTTCATCTCCATATCACGGATTAATGCAAGCCAATCGTCTTGCTGGTTGTGCTGGGCCACGGCGATTTCGCCGCCCATGGTTGCGGCGATTTTACGGGAACGCTCTTCGACAAAGAGATTGAGATCCAAGGCAAATTGGGGATGGTGTGAGATCAGGGCGGCAATGACTTTATCATCAATCAACAGTGTTTCCAGATCGGTTTGCGCCACCACCGAGATCGGGCTGGCTTCATTGCTCACAATGGTCAATTCGCCAAAGAACTCCCCCGCCGTCAGCGTTTCAATCGCATGGCTTTGCGCCGTTCGATCTTTGACCAACATCTCGGCGACCCCCTGCCGCACCACGTAGAAGCCCTCATCCGGCTCCCCTTGACGGACGACAATTTCTTCGGCCCCATATTGGGCAATGGTGAGGTGGCTGGCCATCTCCTGTAGGGCGTTGTCATCTAACGCGGCAAAGACGGCCAAGCTGTGCAAAAAGTCAATCTGTTCGGCCGATTGTGCTTGCTGCAACAGCGGCGACTCTTCCGTCTCTGCGCCCATATGTAGCTCGGTTGAATAAGGAAAGGTGAGTTTATAGCGACTGGCCGCGTAATAGATCTGACGATTCACGGCATCGCGTGTCAGGTTTGCACTCCAGCCTTTGGCATAGTAACGAATTTGGTAGGTAATGCCAATCTCGGTATACGCCGACAACAGAACGACTGGTGGCGGCTGCTGATGGACCGCTTCAATGTTGCGTAAAACTTGGGAGAGAATCTTGCTCACCCGATTGGGTGGGTCGTTATACGAGAAACAAATCTCTTGCTCGACGCGATAAAGCGACTGCGCCTCCGGCCCCAGGTTTTCAATGACTTCACTGCCAAGGTTGCCGTTGGGGATAGTGACGCGTGTCCGTGAGTGATCGTCGATAAAGCGAGTGGTGCGCCAGGTTACTTCCTGCACCCGTAGCCGGCGGTCGCCGACGATGACCAGATCACCGGGCTGAAACGAACGGTCGCTGAGGAGCAGCAAGCCGGAAACCAAATTGCCCAAGGTGTCTTGGAGGGCAAAGGAGAGCGCCAGCGCGCCGACGCCCAACGCCGTGAAGAGGCTGTCAACCTCCACCCCCCAAAAGGCCAGCAGATAGTAGACGGGAATCAGGATGACGGCTGCCCGGCTTAGGGCAAAAAAGATGCCGGGCACCCGTTGCAGCCAGTGCGCCGGGGCAGCACGCAGCGTATCCACGCCGTTCAGAAGGATAAAGAGCGTGTATGCGGCGGTCAGCCAAACCAGTGTCGTGACAATACGGATGAGCAGCGTGGACTCGGCCACTGCCAACACTTGGCGCAAAAGCAGGAAAAGCGCCAGCAGTGGGATGGCGAAATCGCGAATTTGGCGCAGCCCCTTGACAAGCGGGCTGCGTTGTTGCGTTAACCGCTCCAGCACTTCGTTAAGGACGATTACCGCAGCCAGCAGGCCAAGCAGGATGCCCACACCCCATAACAAAAGGTCTTGGTCGATTAGCATTGGCATCCTTGTTGGTGCAATACCTACTATGACAACGTTAAATTTAACAAAATGTAATATGACTACTGCTCCAGCCGAGTCCATGACTCGGCGGTTATCATCAAACGCCGAGTCATGGACTCGGCTGGAGCGTTGAAATTTAACGTTGTCGTACTACTTACGCTTCCCACGCCAGGTGCTGTTGGCGAGTGTCGACGCGCTGGCGGAATTGGGTGACCAGCCCGGCTTCATTAAAGCGCCAGATCTGGACAGCGTCCACTTCGCTAACCCGTTTGCCCGTCCGCTTGACGGTGAACTCGATATCGAGCAGCGCCACAACCACGCCATTGCCTTCGAGTAAATCCTTTAGCACAAATTTCTCAATGGCCAGTTCCATACCTGCCTGCATGTTGGCAAGCGCACCGGCGCGATCCGTTTGATGGCGCAGCCAGGGAACAGCCGTCGATTCACTGCCATACTCCCACTCCGGCGCAGCAACACAGTGCGCCAAGATGGCTTCCCCATCACCACGACCAAACGCTTCGTAGATCGTTTGCACAGTTTGTAAATTGCTCATTGATTGTTTCTCCTCTTATACCGTTACAGGTATACTCTATCGTTACCCATCGAGCGAACCAAGCTACCAGCTACCAGCCATTAGTGACACTGGGCAATCATTTGTACTGCTTAAAGATCACTCTAGCGCCCCAGCGTCCAACGAACGTCACTTGGCAACGTCGATCGCGCATCCATTGGGCGTCTTTTCAGAGAGAAATATGCGTCGATTGGTGATTGGCGACAGTCTCGCGCAAGCCGTCAGTTGTATCAGGAGAGCCATTGGTTTGGGTCTGCCAAAGTTGCGTATACAACCCATCCTGCAGCAGCAACGCAGCGTGCGTTCCCTGCTCCACCACATGCCCCTGCTCTAACACATAAATCTTATCGGCGTTGACCACGGCAGAGAGTGCATGGGTAATGGTAATGACGGTGCGTGTTTGGGCGATCACCTGAATGGTGGCATTGATCGCTCCCGCCGTATTCGCATCCAAGCCGTTCGTTGCTTCATCAAAAATCAAGATCGCAGGATTACAGAGCATAGCACGGGCAATGGCGATACGCTGCTTCTGCCCGCCGGAAAGACGACCACCGGCTTCACCGGCATTGGTTGCATAACCGTCAGGCAAACTCATGATAAAATCATGTAATTCGGCGGCTTGGGCGGCTTGGATTACTTCGGTCTCGGTAGCCGTAGGTTTAGCGATGCGGATATTGTTGAGAATGCTTGTATTAAAAATAAAGGTCTCTTGTAAGACAACCCCAAGTTGCTGCCGCAGCGAAGCCTGGGTTGCGGAGCGAATATCCACGCCATCAAAGGTGATACAACCGGCGGAAACGTCATAAAAGCGCAGCAGCAAATTGAAGATGGTGCTCTTGCCGGCGCCGCTGGGGCCAACAAAGGCGACAAACTGCCCCGGTTCGATAGTGAGGTTGATTTGCTTCAGTTGATAGCTCTGTTCGGTGTAGCCGAATGAGACATCCTCGAAGCGAATTGTTTGGCAGAAGGGCGCCAATTCGATGGCATCGGGTGCATCGACGATCTCAATCTGATTTTGCAATAACAGATCCACGCGACGAAGCCCAACCGCGGCTGTAATCAGCAGATGAAGGCGATTGCGGATTAGCTGGCGCAGATCCTGTGATGCCGCCGTCCGCACCACCATGTAGGAGAGGAGCGTCCCAATGGATAGGTAGCCGCCGCCTAATAATAACAAGCCCACCGACATTGAGACCAATTGGGCGAGAAAGAGCGAGATTACCGAAGAGTTTTCAAACATGGCGCGGCTGAAAAGCGCTTCCGTCGTCTTATCTTAAGGAGTCAGAAAACGTCAGGGAGAGAGTTTGAGTGGTAAAGGTCTGGCCGGTTGGTACTGGATAATCACGTGGCAGATCTAGTATCGGCCACGGGCCGGCCAACTGCGCCTTCCAATAGGCCAGTTGGCGGCTCAGGGTTTCGCTTTGATAGGCAGTTCGTTGCCAATCCGTATAATCGATATATTGAATCTCAAGTGGCGGCAAAGGTGTGGATTCACCGCGTAAAAGCGCATTATAGAGAACAGATAAGTCGCTAACTAAAAGCCTCATTGACGAGCCGTCACTGACGATGTGATGGATGACGAAGAACAAAAGATACTCGTGGGTATCGAGTTGAACAAGCTGCACTCGCCAGAGCGGTGCATCTACCAAATCAAAAGGATATTGCGCTATTTCGCTCGCCAAACGTTGTATAGCGCTTGCTTGTTCTTCACGTCCCATTGATGTCAAGTCCACCACTGGTACGCTCACGGCAAAGGGTGGATGTATCAGTTGCGTTGGTTGACCATCTACAGGCTCGAACGATGTACGCAAACTCTCATGACGACGCACAAGCAGAGAAAAACTTTGTGACAAAGCCCCCACATCAAGAGGGCCAATCAAACGTGCCATACGATAGATGTTGTAAAGCCCACGCTGCCCCTCTGGCTGCATTTGCGCCAAGAGCCAAAATCTTTGCTGCGAAAAGGAAAGCGGATGTTCTCGCCTTTGAATTGCGGAGGTGATAGAGGAGAGAGCGTGAGGTTCGATTGTCGATTGGTTCTGCGCCTTTTCGATGTGAGACGCGAGGGTAGCGATTGTACACGAATCAAATAACCAGTGTAGCGGTAACTCGATCCCAAAGGCCTCGCGCACACGCACAATGAGTTGCATCGCCAACAGAGAATGACCCCCCAACGCTAAAAAGTCGTCTGTCACCCCAACTGCTTCCGCCCCAAGAACCTCGCGCCAGATGGCGGCCAATCTAGCTTCTGTTGGCGTGTGCGGCGCGACAAAGCTCTCCGCTGAAAGCGTCAACTCAGGCAAGGCTGATAGGTCGATCTTTCCGTTGGGCGTCAGTGGGAAGCGCTCAACCGGCAGCAAAGCGTTTGGGAGCATATAATCGGGTAACTGCGCAGAAAGGTAAGATCGCCATTCAGGGATAGACGCACTCGTCACCACATACGCCACCAAATAGTTTCCCGTTGCCTGCTTGCGCAAGACGATCACGCTCTGCTCGACCGCTGGATGCGCGTTCAAGGCGGCTTCAATTTCCGACAATTCAATTCGGTGGCCGCGAAGCTGCACCTGCTGATCCCTGCGCCCCAAAATTTCCACATTGTTGTCCGGCAGATAACGCCCTAGATCACCCGTTAGATAAATGCGGTCTCCTTCCTGGCCGGTGAACGGATTGGCAATAAATTTTTGGCTGGTTGCCGACTGCTCACCTAAATAACCCAGGGCCAGGTAAGGTGTCCGAATCGCGATTTCGCCAACTTCTCCGCTGCCGGCCAACTGCAAGTCATCGGTTAGCACGAATAGCTGCACATCTTGAATGCCACGCCCTATCGGTACAACGGCGCCGCTGATTCCACTTCTAGGAACCACGAAATATCCCATTGCTTGCGGAGTTTCGCTTGCTCCATAGAAGTTTACACAGGTGACATGGGGAGCCAACTGATACAGTTTTTCGACCAGTGATGTTGGCAACTTGTCCCCACCAAAAAACAGATAGCGCAACCGCACAAGAACTGTCTCATCGGCGCCAATCAGTTGACCCATCGGGGGTGTCAAATGAGCGACAGTAATCTGCTGTTCTCTCATCCAAGTCGATAACTGCCCCGGCAAGAGATCATCAGCCGTCGGTATGTAGAGCGTGGCTCCCAAAGAAAGCGGCGTGAATATATCTCTGAGTAAGGGGTCGTGTCCTAATCCGCTTACCATGCTAAACCGCTCTGCTTCGGTAAAGCCAAAGGTGTTCCTATGCCATGCCACAAAGTGCGTAGGGGGCTCATGGTGTCCCATAATTCCTTTCGGTCGGCCCGTTGAACCGGAAGTAAACATGAGATAAGCCAGTTGCTTGGGGTCAACGGTGAGTGAAGGCGCCGCTTCTGAATAGGCGTTCAGTGATTGGCAGGCAGTTGCAGGGCTGGGGGACAAGGTAAGGCGCACAGGCCCCACAACGGGCGAAAGCAGATCGGGCAGCGGGCCGGCCTCTGCCAATTGAAGCAGGGCGCTTGGCCTTGCTTGGCGGCAATACTCGGCAAGCCGAGCAGCGGGGTAGGTTGCGTTCAAGATCAGAAAAGCGGCCCCAGCCTTCAAAACACCTAAGATCGCCCAGACAATCGTCGGGCTACGCTCGGCATAGATTGCCACCACTTTGCCGGAACAGTCATGGGCGCAAAGGTAGTGCGCCAGTCGATTACTCAGGCGGTCTAGTTCAGCGTAACTGAGCGCTATAGCATGACCCACGATTGCCGTTTTATGGGGAACACGTTTCGCTTGTCGAACGAAGGCTTCATGCAGCGCTTCTGCCCAATCCCCCGCAAGCGGCATTGTGAGATCAGGCAAGCAAGGGGTGGGCCAACTGATGGGGGACGGTGTGACGGAAGAGTCGCTTATACGGTCTGTATGATTAGAACTGGCAAACATTTCTCACTCCAAGGATTATACATTCACTACCTCTGTAGGACGACAAGGCCGGCAACCTAGACCATCTCACGAGTCTTTTTTCATCACTTAACCTACTCAAGCCTACCCATTGCCCGAACGCCATCTCAACCTTTCACCATGAGTCTAGCGCCCCAGCGTCCAACGAACGTCACTTGGCAACGTCTACTGAGCGTCGATCGCACGTCCATTGGGCGTCTTTTCCCCGAGAAATGGGCATCGATTGGTAGACGATGGGTCGATACGGCGACCCAGGATCGCTAACCAAGTCGCCGAAACCATTGTGCGACAATATGGGTATGGTATAATCAATTCAGGGGAATGACTGCAATGGGAGAGAGGCTTAGAGGATGGATAGACAACGTGGCCCCTTGGAAGAGCCGGCTGGGGAATGGTTTGTGAACCGCAGGGCGGAGTTGGATCTCTTTTGGCAGTGGGCCACCGGGATCCCGCATCCGGGCCGGCGCAGCTTTGCCCTGGTTGGGCTGCGGCGCACAGGCAAGACCGCCATTTTGCACAAGACCTTTAATCGGCTCTTCAATGAGCAGGAGCGGGTGCTGCCGGTCTATGTTTCGTTTGCCGCCTATTTGAACCGGGCAGAATCGATTACGGCCTATGAGTTTGCGGAAGAATATTTTACCGGCTACATTCGTAGTTATCTGGCGTTTCGCTATCGTCAAACGCAGTTCTATGAAGAGAAGCCGCTGCTCAATGAACTACGTGTGTTTGCAGAAGAGATCGCTGATGAGATTGCTTTGCGGGCATTCCGTTCTTATGATATTGGATTGGCTACCGAACCGCGGCCGGCACATGGGCTAATGCAGTGGGTCATCAACTTCCCCAAGGGATATGCACAGCGCTATGATCTGCCCACAGCCATGTTTGTGGATTAGTTTCAAGTTTTGACGCGGGTCTATAACCCCGACAGCGACATGATGCGCGATCTCACCGATTCCTTCCAACATGCCTCGGAGACCCGCTACGCACCGCTTTTAGTTTCCGGGTCATCGATTTCGATGATGGTGGGCAACGCCCTGGGTGGGTTGCTCTCCGGGCGCTTTCAGACCTGGCATCTTCATCCATTGTCAGAGGAGTATGCCATCGATATGGCGCTGCGCTTGGGCCGACAGCTTGGGTTACCGGTGACGGAAGAGATAGCTGTGGCGCTCTTCGAACTCACCCAGGGCTACCCCTATTCGATTGAGTGCATCTTGAATAGTCTCTCGCCGGCAATCCAACGCTTGCCCGACGTTACCGCGTTACCCGATGTTGTCTTTTTTGAGGTGACGAATCCACTGGGTGCGCTCTATGAACATTATGAAAACGAATATGGGAAATATGTCCGTCAGTTGAACGGCGATGGCACCACGCGCAAGATCCTCTACTGGATCACCAACTATCCGGGCGAACATCTGCACCCGGAACGGATTGCGGAAAGATTGCAGCTCGATCTGGTACAAGTCCAGGAATCTCTGGAAAGGCTCTATCGACTTGATATCATTGCTCGGGCCAGCATTAGCACCTTTTGGGGACCAACCGATCCCTTGCTCTTGGATTTTCTGCGCTACGAGCACTATGTGGACATCGACAGCTTGCTCCCACAAGATGCGGCAGCCAAATTACGCCGCGAGCTAAATGCCAAACAGAGGGAAATGAATCGCCAAGCCGGCCACTTCAGCGAGATCATCGTCGCCGGGGTCATGAACAATTTCAATAACCAACAGGTAGCCGGCGAGACCTATTTTCGCGTTGCCGGGAGTGTAACCTTGCCGCGCATGGCACAGATTGTGCGCCGTGAAGGGGTCATCAAGAGGGGTGACATCCACGAAATTGACGTGGTGGGGGAATACAATCTCTACAACCAACAAGCGGGCAACGCGGCCTTGGGCGCGTGGCTAGTCTCGGTGCGCTATCGCCAGGAACGGATGGGGGAACAAGAAGTCGCTGCGTTTATCGAACACGCCGCCTCGTATCAGGCGGAGAAGCGCTATGGCGCCGTCACCCGCTGGTATTTCAGCAAAGCCGGTTTTACCGAAGCCGCACGGCAGCGGTTACAACAGGAAGGCATCTACGCCTCAGATCTGGCCCAGTTCAATGCCCTGGCCGACCTGTTTGGGTTGTTGCCGCTGGCGATGTGAGTCCATCATGCCTATCTTGCCGGTGCGGGATCATAGTGGGATGGAGAGGACAAGCGGTAACGAAACGAGCCAACCCATGAGCAACCCAACCCCAAGCCAAACGGATCCCTTACGGCGTGGCCGACTATGGCCGCCTGCGCCGGGAGAGCTGTTACTATGTGGACAAAACCCACTATATCCCGCGCATTGAGGCCGCACCCTTCTATCTTTTTTGCATCCGCCCCCGGCGCTTTGGCAAGACGCTCTGGCTGTCGGTCTTGCAGCACTACTATGATGTCAACCAGACCGACAATTTTGACTTCCTCTTTGGCGAGACCTACATCGGTCAACAGCCGACGCCGGACCGCAACAGCTATTTGATTCTCTTTTTCAATTTTGCCCTGGTCAACCCGGCCATCGACAAGGTAGAAGCGTCGTTTGAATCCACTGGTACGAATGAGATTAACGACTTTCTGGAGCGTTATCAACGTTTTTTTAGCGAGGAACATAGACAGTACATTCAGACAGGCGCCAATGTTGTTGACAAGCTACAGCGGCTCTTTTATCAGGCTGCGCGGCAACAATTAAAAATCTATCTGTTCATCGACGAGTATGACAACTTTGCCAACACGATTCTGACGACCCACGGCCAAGAAGCCTATCACGAGCTGACCCACGGCAGTGGCTTTTTCCGCTATTTTTTCAACCTGCTCAAAGGGGCAACCGGGGGCAGATTGCTGGGTTGACCCGCCTCTTCATCACCGGTGACACACCGGTGACGATGGATGATGTGACGAGTGGCTTCAACATCGGGACGAATATCAGCAACGACAGCCGCTTCAACGAGATGATCGGCTTCACCGAAACCGAAGTGCAGACGATGCTCCAGGAGTATCAGGCCGTTGGTTGGTTACGTTTGCCGATTCCGGCGACGATGGACTTGCTCAAAGAGTGGTATAACAACTACCTTTTTGGCGAAGAGGCGGAGACCGCCATGTTCAACTCGGACATGGTGCTCTACTTCTTGAATGCGGCGGAAGCGCGCACTAAGCTGCCCCTGCAATTGATCGACCAGAATATCCGCATCGACTACGGCAAGTTGCGCCACCTGATGGCGATTGACCGCCGACTCAACGGCAACTTCAGCGTATTGAAGTCAGTTATTGAAGAGGGGGAAATCACCTCCCCCATCAATCCTAGTTTCCCCCTTGAGCAGTTGCTAAACCGTGAGAATTTCATTTCACTGCTCTACTATTTCGGACTGCTTTCGATGGCCGGCACGCGCGATGGCAGTCCCCGGTTGCGCATTCCCAATCGGTAGTGGCTTTGTTGACCTCTACCTCGAACCATTCCTGGCGCGCTACCCTGAGATCCGGTATGGCTATTTGATTGAACTGGAACACATCTCCGAAACCCAATTTAACAAGAAAGAGTTCGATCATTCGCTCACCGCCGAAAAGGCAGAGGCGGCGCCCAGTGGGCCCCCGCAACTGCGCCAGTATGCGAATGACACGCTCATTCAACAGGTGGCGCAGCAGGTAACGCTCAAGAAGCTGGTGCTCATCTACAAGGGATGGGAGTTGGTCTATGCTGCGGAGATTGGGCGTCTTACCGGAGCGAAACGTGCGTTGGCCGGTAGACCATTGGCGCCTATTTGATGCTCGGCTCGATTTTGGCGCCGGCTAACAGCCAACCCGTTGTCTGGGCTTGAACATGCCCATTGCCCCGTTGGCCCCACGGTTGGGCTTTCGGGGGTGCCGACAGCCGTTGGAAGCAATATTGCTCATGTAACTGATCATAAATCGTTTGTGAGACCAGCAACCGATCCGGCGCTCCTTGCCCGCTCAATTCCAACGCGGTCGCCACACTCTCGCCCCATACTTCATAGACGATTTTGGGTTTATAGAGCACACTGCCGATCATCGGGCCGCTATGAATGCCGCCATGTAGGGTGATTTTGATCGTATGGCGCGTCTCCAACTGCTGGACAAGCGCCTGCAACGTCAAAGCGAAGTTGACAATCCGCTGGCTATGGTCAAGGTAGGGCGTGGAAAGACCACAAAACGCGATAATCTGTTGATCGGGGGTGATCAGGTATTCCACATCATAGCGCGTGGCCGCTTCGTCCAGATCACTAAATAGATCATGCAAGAGCGTCGCGACCTCCGGCCCACTTTTCTGCGTCAGTGTGGCGACGCCCTCCAGTTGTGCATTGCAGACCGTCACCTGTGACACCTGATCAACGATCGCTGTTTCCCGCTTCTGCAAGCGCTGTACAGCGACCCCAGGCAAGAGATTCTGCAAGAGTTGACCGTTCTCTGTTTCTTTGGTGATCAACAAGGCGCTCTGCTGTTGGATCGTTTGGGCCAAATCGCTAAAGGCGGTTGCCAATTCCCCCCATTCATTGGCGGCATTCACCTGAAGGAGTGCCGCGTCGGTTGCTCCACCGGCTTGGCGCAAGGCATGAGCGCCCACCATGAGGCGATGCATAGGGCGCAGGAAGCGATGCGCAATCCCAATCGCGAGAAAAGCCAACACCACAATGACAAACACAATGGTGATCCATAGGGTGCGCTGAAAACGGTAGATCGGTGCAAAGACTTCATCGGCGCCCATCTCGACAACCATGGCCCACGGTAGACCTTCAAGCGGCAAGGGTTGGTAAGAGGCGAGAACCGGTCGGCGTAGATAATTTGTCGTGAATTCAGTCCCCTCTTGATTTTGGAGGGCGGCGGTCACCGCTGGGGAAGCAACCTCTTGCAATAAGACGGTCGTATCAAAGGCGCGGATCAAGTCAATCGTGTCGGCGGAGACACCGAGATCGGCTAAGCCTTCCTGATACGCGACGGGATCTTCAATGCGCGGTCGCACATCCGTGCGCAGCAGGCGATCACCCCCCACCAAATAGGCTTCGCCGGTGGCCCCCAACCCAACCTGCGCCCAGCGTTGGTTGGTGGTCATGATCGCGTTGATCGCCTCCAACGAGACTTGGGTCATCAGGACGCCCACCAGATGGGTGCCATTATAGAGTGGCACGGCCCAGAAGGCAGCCGGAGCGCCATAGCTGGGACGATAGAGCGCAAAATCAACGAGTTGGGCCACGCCCCTTTCACTATTTTGGCGCACCAATGCCAGCGCATCCGCCAAATTGCTGCGGCGAAAAGGACCTTGATCCAGGCTAGTGGCATAATCAACCTCTTTGGCTACCGTGTAGACAATGTCACCCGTTTCAATATTGACCAGAAACAAATCATAAAAATCAAATTTGTGCATGATCGTCCGCAAGCGTGGGTGATAATAGGCATGCACCTTGCTGTACTCGGTCTCATCGTCCACCGTGTCCAAGCGCATCTTTTCACCGATGGCAAAGGGGTTGGCCACCATATATTGATATTGCAAATAGCGACCGGCCTGATTCTGTGGTCGATAGAGATTGTAATCAGCTTGGCCAGGGAGATTGGCGAAAAGGCGGGGGAAAAATTGGCTGGTATAGTAAGCTTCCAGCGCACTGTCCCATTCCTCCGGGATCGTACGATTTTCCAGTTGGCGAAAGGCACGGTTAAAGCGCACCATGGCTTCCACCACCATATCGTTCTCCCCCAAGATCTCAAGGGTGTAGCGCGTATTGCGAAAATGCGCTTCCACTTGGGCCGCTTTGCTGCGGCGAATTGAGGTGATATTGGCAAAGACCGTATCGCTCAACACCGCGCGGCTGCTACGCCAACTCAACAGACCAACCAACAAGGAGGAAAGCAGGCTGACCACCAGCAAGAGTAGCACGACCTGGGATTTGACACTGACTTGATTGATCATAATTTGCTCATTGTGATAGACTGTTCGTGGTCGTTCGTTAAATCATAGATCTCCAGAAAAGTTTTGTCCTATCCGCACACCCGAGGATGTGGTACGAAACTTTTCTGGGAAATTATACTGTTGATTTGGCTTTTGGCAGCTCGATCAACACAGAGATGCACCCCGCCAATACCAGATGATTGGCGCAGACGCGGTGCTGGACCTTCTTGACTTCTTTGTGGTTGCCCTTTGCTGTATGATGATTTTCCACCCAAGCCGTGCCTGAAGTGATGATGCCGTCCACCGGAATTATTTCACCACTGCGCACAATAATCGTATCGCCGGCCTGCAGGGCGTGAATGGCCAGCTCGATCTCAGCGTCCCCACGCAAGACGCTCACATAGTGCAACTTTGGCGCGACTATTGCAAATGAGTCTGCTTGGCGCCAACGCTGCAAGAGCGTCCGCCTAGCAAAATAGAACCAAAGGCCCAGCAAGCCGGCGCCACAAACAAGCGTCCCACTACCTATCATCTACCTTATTCTCCACACTCTTCCCCACCTTCTTTCGCTTAGCGGGGAGCAATTTGGATGCAAACGCTGCTTCTTTATATTCTCACGGGCAGCACGGAGGGTAACCCATTGATGAGTTTATGACACTTGTGTCCATTGAACGTCACTTGGCAACGTCTATTCAGCGTCCATTGGGCATCCATTGGCTGGTGAGACTGGATCCATTTCTATTTCGGGACGCGTTTTTGCCGGGTTAAAGCCCGCGGCTAACACCGAGAAGTGGCCTCAGCCACTAATTTGCAGCCGCCCCTACGCTTTGGTGCCCAGAGAGCTGGCTGCGTGTAGAGGAGTGGCGCCGCTCTCCGTTGACACTGATTGGCTACCTGCCAATGCCAACAGCGCACCCCATAAAAGCGCAAAAAGCCATTATGCTTCGTCGTCTTGGGTGAAAAGCAAATGCTGAATGTTTTTTGCAAGGTGCCCAGCCAGCGCCGGCTCGATCGCTTCGCCAAGCGCGAGCAGCTCTTGCAAGCACGTTTGCGTCCCGCTGGCGCCCCACTGCGCATGCAAATGCTCGACTAGCGGTTGCACGAGGCAGCGTCGTTGTTCCGCTTGGACAGCGGCGGTGGCATGAGGCGTGAGCAATGGGTAGCGATTGAGATAGAGCTGGTTCACTGTGCTTGGCGGGAAAGCGACGCGGCGCGGAGGAAGAAGGGAACTACCCGGCTGTGGCGAAAAGCCGACGGGGAAAGCAACGGCGTGGGCAGCGTCGGTAAAGCCATTCGCCGGAAAGAGTGCGCCCATATGCGTGCCGCCGGCAACTTCGCACGCGCTCCCACCATTTTGACCATGCTCAATTTGCCAGGGCGTCACGCTTGACCTGTGCTCTGCCTGCTGGAACTGCCGGCAGAGCTGGTGAATTTCGGCCAGAAGCCGCTCCACCAACTGTTCTGTCAGGTGGCTCAACATGACTGGCGGTAAAGCGACAGTGTCCGCCTGTCGATTGAGCACAACCAGCGCTTGGCGCTGTAGTGTCTGCAAAGCTTCGACGGCAGAGCCGCGCAAGCGTGCTGGCGTACCGTGGCGCCAAAGAGTTTCCAGGGCAATCGGTTCACGACAGTACGCCAGCCGGATAAGCAGATCTTGTTCCGCCGGCTTGAGTCGCTGAAGTTGTTGCTGTAATTTGTACTGGAGCTGCCCAAAGACGGTTCGGCCATTGGACAAGAGCAGCGCCGGATTGCGCACGCCGATTGTGCGACAAAGCTCTGCAATCTCCAGCAGGGCCAGTGGATGACCGGCCACTTGCTCAACCACGGCGTGGAGCGCCTCGCCTCCTTCTGTGATGCCATGGCGCTGCAGCAATGCGGCACCGGCAGCGGTTGCGATCCCTTGGAGCGACAAGAGGCGTACGGCCGAATGGTGCTGCCGTAAGCGCGATAACTCCAGCAACTCAAAACGACTGAGGAGAATAACCGAGCTTCTATGGTTGCCGGCGCAGAGACGACGCAGGAACTCACCAAAGTGGGCATACGCCGGTTGATAGCCGCTGTCCCGTGGTCCCTGTGTCCAGATCGCCTCTACCTGCTCGAGGATCAAGAGGCAACGCTTTTTGTGCAAGAGATCCAGCAGGAGGGTCAGTTGGCGTTCCAACGTGGCCGGTTGTCCCCTATGGGCAGCAACCGGCGTATCGCTTGCCGGCGGCGCAAGTTGCTGTAGCCAATCCTCGATCAGGAGGGAGAATGAGGGCGCCGGCCATTGAATACCAGAGAATTTGCTCAAACTGGGCGTTGGCGGGTGTCGCATTGGCGCATTGCCTGGCGGAAGCCGCCGACGCCTGAGCCTCGCCAGCCTCGACCACTCTGATAACCAATTCGGCCAGCAGTGCCGTCTTGCCCTGACCGGGCAAGCCAACAACCGCAATGAGCGGCGTCGGTTCGGTATAAAGCCAATGGGTCAGCGTAGTAAGTTCATCTTCACGACCGATTAGGCGTGGCTGTTGGGGAATGGCTTCCCAGTTGACCTGGATTGGTGAGGAGTCGAGGGTGCGTTGCCAGGTAGCGAGTTGCTGTGGATCCGGCGCGGCCATGGCCATGTTTTTGATCTGTTGGTAAAGCAGGGTGGTTGCCGGCAGTGGGTCAGCCTCGCACTCTTCAGCCAAAATTTGCCGACAGCGTTCGTATTGGGCGAACGCTTCCTGTTGCTGGCCGGTGGCAGCCAACAGCAGCATCTGTTGCCGATGGCTGGTTTCACACCAGGGCGCTAATGTCAGCGCTTGGCGGGTCGCCGCCAAGCCGGCCGCATAGTCCTGACATGCCAGGTAATGTTCCCCCAACCAGTGCAACCCTTGCAGGGTCTGGTCGTGCAGGACCGTGCGTTGCGCGGTGACCCAGGCTTCAAAGTGGGGAGCATCCTGCACATAAAATCCGGTCAGAAATTCACCTTGGTAAAGCGCAAGCACTTCGTGGAGGATGTCAGCATCAACCGGGGGAAATTCTGACGCCATATAGCTTGTAAACACCTGGGCATCTGTCCAGTGCCGCTGCTCCTGGCTGATGGCAATCGTTGTCTTGGTGACAACCAGATAGTCCGGCAGATGCTGACGCAGGTTGTAGACCAGATTACGTAGATTTTTACGCGCTTCCTGTTCAGGCAGATCGCACCAGAGCAGATCGGCCAGGATGCCCCGTTCACAAGGTTGGCCGGTGACAAGCAGATAACTCAGTAGCGCCAACTTGCGCCCGGTGAGTGTACCGGACAAAGAACGATTACGCAAAGTGATTTGCGGTGTACCAAATAATTTTACTTTCAGCATTGTCGGTTGCCGTGATAAGGATGTTTTTGGGGTTCTTGCAGAGCTTGAGCGGTGCATGCACAGGGAATTTCTGGATTGATGACAAACCGTACAAGTGATAGGGTATACAGGTGCAATGGCTGTTGATAAGTTGAGCAGGCGGTAGGATTGCCTCGTTGTGTGGGTATTGGGAAAAAGGTTTTGTCCGGCATAGAGTGTAAGCGCCTTGTTGGTTGCAATGATGTTGTATCTACAGCAAAAACAGGATACAGATCGATCATTACAAAAATGGTACAAGGCATGGCATTGACCGGTAATGTTCACGGCAAAATTAGCATTAAATCATTATAAAATCATTAAATTTGCTCTATTCTTACAAAAGTTTCATGAGTTAAGGTGTTTATGGCTGCGAATCGACAACCCATAGAAAAGTCGCACATTCGTCCACAGCGCAATAACGGATGATTTGTGCGACTTTGATGGGTTTTATCTAGAAGCTGTGGTTGCGGCTTGGACAAGCGCGCGGTTAGCGGCTACCTGGGTGAGGAAGGAAGCGCGCAAGTCATCATCATCAATCTCAGCGGATCGTGTCAGGAGTTGGCCATAGGCAGTACGCAAGATTTCTATTGCACGCGGGTCAGCAAGTTTGCGCAGCCCTTCATAGCAAGTGAGATAGACGCGAAAGGGCTCTTCCAGCCCTTCCACGCCATGCGTGGTGACCAGCGTCAGCAATTCTTGCACATGATACCGTAGCTGGGGTAGCGGCGCCGTGGCGGCCAGGTCCACCCGCACCAACCCGGCTAACGGTTCTATGACCAGGAAGGGCATTGCCAGCGCGTGCGCCAGGTCAATGGCGGTGGTGTAGGCCGTTTCCGCTTCTGCCGGCTTGTCCAACCCCAAGGCCGCATGGCCCAACACCGTCCAGGCGTAGCTCTGCAAGGGGCGGTTGTCACTTTCGGCGCTGATGGTTAAGGCTTCGCGGCCATAGCGTTGGGCAAGCGGTTGATCGCCGAGATGATGGGCATGGAGCGCCAGGTTGACCAACACCGTCGGCAGGGCGCCGGTTATTTTTAAGGCTTGGAGGATTTGTAAACATTCCTGACTGTAGCGGAGTGCTGCGCCATAATCACCGAGGTAATCGGCCGAGATGCCTAAATTGCCCAACACCTGTGCTTCATGTTGGCGATGCCCCCATTGGCGATAGTGCTGCAACGCCGCGGTGTAGTGACGTTGCGCAGCGCGATAGTGTCCCAAATTATCCTCCATGATTCCCAAATTCGTCAGGAGGATGGCTTGACTGTGGGGCAGATGATAGCTTTGGGCCAGCGCTAACGCTTGCGCAAAGTAGGTTTGGGCCTGGGGGAAATTCCCTTGCCGCCGATAGATATCGCCCAAAAGCATCAGGGATCGTTGCTCGGCAATCAGCATCTGCGTTGTACGGCTCAACTGCAAAGCTTCTTCGGCGATGGCGAGCGCTTGGCTATGATCACCCTTCAATTGTAGCAGGTTGCCAAGATCCAAGAGCACCCTACGGAGAAGATCTGCTTTGTTGGCTGTGCGCGCCAGCGCCAGCGCTTGGGTTAGCTTTTCTTCCGCCAAAGTATGGTCGCCAAGCAGCGTCAGCGCTAGTCCCCATAGATAGTTCCCTCTGGCGCTGATGGGGGCTGATGACCACGTAGCGGCCAAGCCAAGCGCCTGTTGTGCGGTCTGGATGCTCTCGGTATGCGCATTCTGGTTGATCAGGAACTGGGCCAGGTCACAGAGCAAGGTTGCCAGTTCTAATGCAAGTTGCTTTTGTACGGGTTGGTTGTTGGTTATCTTTTCCGTTGCGCTTGTTTGCGCTGCCAACTGCATCTGCACCATCGCAACGGCACTGGTCAAGAGCTGCTTGCCCCGTGTCCAAAGAAAAGTCTCCAGATGGAAATCGATCAGCCCTTGGGAACTCTCCACCAAGAGCGCGGCGTTTTGTTGCGCCACGGCCCACTGCCAGGCCTGCTCAATGTTCAAAAGATCCTGTTGCAACAAATAGATGGCCTGTTGTGGTGTTGCCCCGTATAACCCTTCCCTTTGGTCACGCACCAATTGCAAGTAGTAACGACCATGATGGGCACGAACCGCGCCCGCCAATTCTTTCCCCAGCCGCTGGAGTTGTTCACCGGCAAACTGTTGGACAAACGAGTGTAGGTGATAGCGCTCATGGCTTGTCCGTTGCAGCATCGATTTGTCATACAGTTCTTCGCGCATGGCCAGTGTCGCGCCGGCCACCGCTGTCGCTGCTTCCGGGCTGAAACTTTCGACGAAGACGGAGGTCGCGGCCAAGACGGTGCGTTCTGGGTCGGTGAGCAACTGCCAACTATCATTCAGCACCGTGTTCAGGCTGCGGTGGCGTTCCGGGATGTCATAATACTTCGTCGCTAGGGTGGTAGGCTCGGCCGCTAGCGTCTGCCGGATGGCGGCGCAAGTGCGCAATTTGACTTGTGCCGCGGCTAGTTCAATTGCCAGCGGCAACCCTGCACTTAACCAGCAGATCTGCACTACATCTTGCCAATTGTCGGCATTCATTTTTTACGGTTATGACCGGGAGCAAAATAGCAATACTTCTATTATTGCAAACTATCATTACAAAAACATTCATAAGGCGGCCTGCTCAGGCGCAATTTTTTAGAAGAACATTACAAGATCATTACAAAGCTGTTAAATATATGCTTGCGGTGATGCCAATACCAACGCCACTACCCTAAGGAAGCAAGAGGAAAATGCAAAGGGCGCGTCCCATTTTTGGAGGCCGGGTCGAGTCTCTCAAATTTCTCTGCCAGAGCGCCCCATTTGTGGTACGCACCCAAATGAAAAAGGGAGCTTGGAGCAACGTGTGGGCTCTGCTATAATCCAATGTGGCCAGGTCGGTCATACTTCGGAGGATAAAGTTGTCGGGTAAAGTTGTCGGGTAAAGTTGTCAATGCTAGCGCTGCCTCTCAAACAATTCCTGCTCATACCGGAGTGCCCGCCGGCGTGGCTTCACTACGACCTCTATCTCTTTCGGGATGCTGAGGTTGTCTTTTATGTGGGGCAGTCAGAACTGGCCTTTGCGCGCGTCTGGCGTCATTTTCATGATGGCTTTAAGGGGCGTTCCTTGCTGGGTAAGTTTATCCGCGTCAACTGGCCCCGTTCCATGAACTTTATCATCGAACTTTATGCCACAGGTGAAGCCCAATTTGCTGATCTATACCCTGATCGCCTCGCGGCCGAAGCCCGCCTGATCGAGCAACATAGCCCCTGTTTTAACAGTACTCTCAACCGCACCCCCACGCCATTGCCGGCCACCTATCGCCCACCCACGGCCACCGTCCGCTATCCCCGCCATATCCGCCGCATGATCCAGGAAGCGGAAGCCGCCATGCGCCAGGTCAATAATGTGACAGAGTGGTGAAGCCGCCCCAACCATGACTAAACTGCTGCATCTGTTCGCCAATTTCAGCCTGGTTGGGGTAAAATGCCAAGGAATTAGTCAATCATAAATTGATAAGGGTTGATTTCCCCTGACTCGACCATTAGTTCATCAAAATCTCTACCCCAGAATGGAGCAGACAATGACATCCCTTACGCAGCAACTCCTCAACAGCATGACTTGGCGCTGTATTGGCCCGCCGCGCGGCGGGCGTGTGGTCGCCGTCGCCGGTGACCCGAACAACCCGGCCCTCTTCTACTTTGGCGCCGTGGCCGGCGGCGTCTGGAAGAGCAATGATGCCGGTACAACGTGGCTCAACATCTCGGACGGCTACTTCAAAAGTGCCTCGGTCGGCGCCATTGCCGTCTCCGATTCGGATCCCAATGTGGTTTACGTAGGCATGGGCGAGACGACCATCCGCACCGATGTCTCCCACGGCGATGGCGTCTACAAATCGGTGGATGGCGGCAAGACGTGGACCCACTGTGGTCTGGCCGAGACGCGTCACATTGGCCAGGTGCGCATTCATCCGAAGAACCCTGACATTGTTTATGTGGCGGCCTTGGGCCATGCTTTTGGCCCAAATGAAGAACGGGGCGTCTACAAATCGACCGATGGCGGCAAAAGCTGGACCAAAGTCCTTTTCAAGAGCGGCAAAGCCGGCGCAGTGGATTTGAGCTTTGACCCCAACAACCCTGATGTGATCTACGCTTCGATCTGGGAATGTCACCGTTCCTTCTGGGAACTTTCCAGCGGCGGTCCGGATAGTGGGTTGTGGAAATCGACGGATGGCGGTGAGAACTGGAGCGAAATCACACGTAACAAAGGGTTGCCCCAAGGCGGGCTCATCGGCAAGATTGGCGTCAGCGCCTCACCTGTTAAGGCGGGACGTGTCTGGGCCCTGATCGAAGCCAAAGAGGAGCCGGGTCTCTATCGTTCCGACGACTTTGGCGAGACCTGGGAGAAGCTGACCGACAAGCAGGATCTGCGCTATCGTCCCTTCTACTACATGCATATCTATGCCGATCCTCAGCACGCTGACACCGTCTACGTCTGCAACCTGGGCTTCTGGAAATCGACCGACGGTGGCAAAAATTGGGATTCGATTGCCACGCCCCACGGTGACAATCACGGCCTCTGGATCGACCCGCGCAACAACCAACGGATGATCCAGAGCAACGATGGCGGCGCCAACATCTCCTTCAACGGCGGCGAGACCTTTAGCACTATCTATAATCAGCTTACCGCCCAGTTCTATAACATCTGCGCCGACAACCAATTCCCCTACCGCGTCTATGGCACCCAGCAGGACAACTCCAGCATCAGCGTGCCCAGCAACACCGCGGAGGGCATCATTCCGTGGAGCGACTGCTACGCCGCCGGCACGGGGGAGAGTGGCTTTATTGCCGCCCATCCCGATGATCCGAATATTGTCTATGTCGGCGCGGTCGGCTCCTCGCCAGGTGGCGGCGGCGCGCTTCAACGCTATGACCATCGCACCGGCCAGATCCAACTGGTCAATGTCAGCCCGGAGCCACATGGTGGCCTTGGGCCGGGTGAACTAAAGATTCGTTTCCCGTGGACCTTCCCCATCCTCTTCTCGCCCCACGACGCCAATGTGCTCTACACTGCCGGCAACCAGGTCTTCCGCACGACCAACGAAGGGCTAAGCTGGGAAGCCATTAGCCCCGACCTGACGCGTAATGACCCGGAGAAGCTCAAAGCGTCGGGCGGCCCGATTACCAAGGACACCAGTGGCGCCGAACATTACTGCACCATTGCCACCCTGCGCGAATCGGCTCTAGAACCGGGTGTGCTTTGGGCCGGCAGTGATGACGGTCTTGTCCATCTCTCGCGCGATGGCGGCAAAAATTGGACCAATGTAACGCCGACCGACCTGCCCGAATGGAGCTTCGTGCGCACACTGGAGCCAGCACCCCATGACGCGGCCACCTGTTATCTGGCGGCCACCCGTTACAAACTTGACGACCCGGCGCCTTACCTTTACAAGACGACTGATTACGGTCAAAGCTGGACCAAGATCACCAACGGCATTCCCGCCGATGATTACACGCGCGTCATCCGCACCGATCCCGCCTGTGCTGGCCTGCTCTACTGTGGCACCGAAACGGGGCTCTATCTCTCATTGGATGACGGTGTAAACTGGCAACGATGGAGCGGTAATCCTTTGCCAAGCTCAGGGCAGGGCTTACCGGTGGCGCCGATCTATGATCTGCTGGTCAAGGAGAATGATCTGGTGGTCGGCACCCACGGCCGCGCCCTCTGGATCATGGATGACCTCACACCGCTACACCAAGTGGCGCAAGCCGCAACCCGCAACCCACAACCCGCCCCCCATCTCTTCCAACCGCGCACCACCTATCGCATCCTGCCCGATCTCTTTGGCGCCTACTTTGGCGGCGATGAGGGACGCGCCTATGGGTTGGGCTTGGGTAAAAATGCAATTGTGGACAGCAAAAAGAATGACTACGGCCAGACGGAAATGAGCGTGTTGGACGCTGGCAAAAGCGCCGACCTAGGAGCCGTGATCTATTATTACCTGGCCGAAGCGCCGACAGAGAAGGCGAACCCTACGTTGGCTTTTCTCGACATGAATGGGAAGCTGATTTGCGAATTTAAGCCCAAGCCGGCTGACTATGATAAGCTCAATGACAAGGACAAAGCACTCAATCCGGGGCCGTGGCTGCCAACCAACGTAGGTGTCAACCGCTTTGTCTGGGATCTGCGTCATGCGGGGGCGACCAAGGTGCGTGGCAACAAGACCGCCGGTGAAGCGAATCGTGGGCGGTTGGTGCTGCCGGGGAGCTACCAGGCGCGGCTCACGGTGGGCGAGACGGTGTTGACGCAGAGTTTCCAGGTGGTTAACGACCCGCGCGTCCAGACTTCCCTGGCGGATCTGGCGACGCAGGACGCCCTCTTGGCGGAAATCTTTGGCAAGCTTGCGGCGGTGCATGAGGGGATCAACACCCTGCGTATGGTCAAGGAACAGGCGCAAGGCTGGGCCACCCGGCTGGCCAAGAAGGAGAACAGCCAGGCCGTTGTCACCGCCGCTAATGAACTGGTGCAGAAGTTGGAAGCGATTGAAACCATGCTGATCATCCCCGGTGAGCAAGAGGACACCTTTGGGCTGAACGAACCGGTGCGGCTCAACGCCAAGATCTCGTCGCTCATTCCCATCGTGGGTAGCGCCGACCGCCTGCCCACCACCCAAGCGCGCGACCTCTTCCACACCTATGCCACCCAGGCCGATGAGCAACTGAGCAACCTCCATGCCCTGCTCAATGATGACCTGGAATCGCTCAACAGCCTGATTCAAGAGACAAATGTGCCGCCGATTGTACTATAATGATATAAGTTACAATGTGAAATCGGGCGTTGGTCATCATTTCGCCAAGTCGACTTTGGGAGCCCCTGAACGCAACTTGAGCTTTCAGCCTGAATTTATTTCAAGGCGATAATGTGGCAGAAATGATGATTATCGCCTAAAATCGAACAGGGATTGCGATCATATTATGCCTACGATTTTACGCAGTGGCCCATATCGTTTTTTATTTACTCAATTGATTGTAATGAACCGCCGCATATTCACATTGAGCGTGATGATAAGATTGCTAAGTTTTGGCTAAAGCCTGTTCGTTTGCAAATAAGTGGTGGATTTCGCGGTAGTGAGATAAATCGTATCCATCGTCTGATTGATGAAAAGTTAGAAGAGTTATTGCGAGGTTGGCATGAGCGCTGTGATGATTAATGCCCATGATATTGCAATTCAAGATGTACATATTACCGATGACGCTTTGTCCGTTGATCTGGCTGATGGCCGCATGATTCGCGTTCCTTTAGCCTGGTATCCACGCTTGTGGCATGGTAGCGAAGCAGAACGTAATCACTGGCGATTGATTGGGAATGGAGTTGGCATCCACTGGCCTGATTTGGATGAAGATCTGAGTGTGGAAGGGCTAATTTGGGGGCGACCCTCCAACGAAAGCCAAGCATCCTTACAACGTTGGCTGGAGCAAAGATCTGCTGCTTAAAGCCTCGTTGCCATATTGTCTCAGGTGAGAAACACTGGCCAAGGATTACTCACCTGAGACATGAAATTATAGAATTTCCTTCGCTTAATCTCCTACCGGTTGCGCCGCGCCTTCATTGGCGGACGCTTTGCGTTGGCGGCGGGCGGCGTCACGGGCTTCGGCGCGGGCGGCGCGGCGCGCGGCCACCCGATCCAGGAAGCCGACCACGCTGCCGTAAAAGGCCGGTACCACCAACAGCGTCAGGAAGGTGCTGGTAATCAACCCACCCATAATCGCAATGGCCATTGCCGCACGGAACTCACCGCCGGCGCTCAACCCCAATGCCACCGGAATCATGGCCAGAATCATGGAGAACGAGGTCATGAGAATGGGGCGCAGGCGAATAGGGCCAGCCAACCGCATGGCGCGATCTGCCGTCTCGCCTCTGGCCCGCGCCTGGTTGGCAAAGTCGACCAGCAAAATCGAGTTTTTGGTCACCAAACCCATCAACATAATAAAGCCAATGAAAGCGGTCAGATCCAAGGGGCGGCCCGTGAGCAAGAGCGCCAAGATCGCGCCGATGACCGCCAGCGGCAACGCCAACATAATCAGCAACGGCTGGATAAAGCTGGCAAACTGGCTGGCCAGCACCATATAGATAAAGACAATCGAGAGCAACATGGCCAGCCCCAAGTTGGTAAAGGCGTCGGTTTGGGCATCGGCATTGCCACCCAGCTTGGCCGTAATGCCATTGGCCAAGGGTGCTTGGCTCAGAAACTCACTCACTTCACGGGTGACTATCGGGACATCGCGCCCGGTCACATTGGCGTTAATGGTCACGGTTGGCTGGCGATCCACGCGCGAAATCTTGTTGAGCCCTGTTGCATTTTGGAGTGTCGCAATGGTACGCAGTGGTACTAACTGGCCGGCCGGCGACAAGAGATTGATGTCCAGAATATCTTCCGCACTGGCGCGATTCTGCTCCTGTAGTTGTAGGCGGATATCCGCCTCTGTGCCTTCGCCCCGATAGGTGGAGACCACTTCGCCATTGACCAGCAGTCGAATCGTCGAGCCGATTTGCGCGGTCGAAAGGCCAAGCTGTGACGCGTGTTCTCGATCTACCTCAACCTGCATTTCTGGCCGCCCCGGTTTATAGCTAACGTCAAGATCAGTAATACCAGGGATCTGGCCAATCTGGCGGCCCAACTCAATGGCCTGTTGGCCTAATTCTTCAAAAGAGACACCCGGTGGCGCAACCACGTCAACGGCAATATCGGTTGTAGTCCCGCCAGGGCCACCATTGGCCGCGCGGAAGGAGAGACCAGGCACGCTGGCCAAGGGAGGACGCAGTGCATCGACCACCGGCACATAATCAGAGCCCTCTTGCAGCTTGACATAAAATTCGGCTGCTTCTGGCGTACCAGTGCCGCCAATGGTGGTAAAAACATCCGTGACCAAGGGATATTGGCGCAGGATCGATTCTACCTTAACCGCTTCGCGTTCGGTCACCGTGAGCGGCGTCCCGGCTGGCAGGCGCATGGACGCGATAAATTCGGCGGCGTCGCTGCGGGGCAGAAAGGTCTGTTCAATAAAGCGGACACTATAGACACTGCCTCCCATAAAGAGCAGCGCAACCACAATCGTGATCAGCTTGTGATCCATGCTCCAGTTGAGGATTGCGGCGTAAATTCGGTTGAGCAGGCTGTTGGCAGCGGTCTCCTCGCCGTGGCTCTCGTCAATGATCCGCTCCTCATTCTCGGCGGCGCGGAAGAAGTAGGCGCTGAGCATGGGCGCCATGGTCAGCGATTCAAAGGTGGAGACGGCAATCGCAATGGCCACCGTCAACCCAAAGTCGCGGAAGAAGCGGCCGATGATGCCTTCCGCATAGGCCACCGGCAAGAAGACGGCCAAAATGGTGCTGCTAGTGGCAATGACCGCCAGCACAACCTCCTGTGTGCCCAAACTGGCCGCCTCGCGGGGTTTGTAGCCCTTTTGGATCCAGCGCATAATATTCTCACGCACGACAATGGCGTCATCAATGACAAGACCCACGACCAAGGCCAATGCCAGCAGCGAAAGCTGGTTCAGCCCGATGCCGAAGATGTCCATAAAGAAAAGCGTGGCGATCATGATCACGGGCAGACCGCCAATGGTGATCAGCGTGTTGCGGAGGTCGCGGAAGAAGAAAAAGATGACCAGGCTGGCCAACAGCGAACCCCAAATGAGATCCTCAAAAGCGCCATCCGTCGAACGCTTGACTTGGATGGACTGATCACCCGCCGCGACAACGGCCAAGTCGGGATGGGACTGGGCAATTTGGTTGAGCCGTTCTTTAACGGCGTCAGTCACGCTGACCGTGTTGGTGCCGCTCTGCTTGCGCACGCTCACCACCACCGATTCATCCCCATTGAGGCGGGTGAGACTTTCGCGCGCCTCAAAGCCATCGACCACCGTGGCGACATCACGTAAATAGACAGGCGTCGCACCGCGCTGGCTGATCACCACATTGCGAATATCATCCAACGTCTGGAAATTGCCCGGTGTACGCACCAGCAGGCTCTGTGTCCCATCGGTGACTTCACCGCCGGGAATGTTGAGATTTTGGGTCTGCAGCGCGCTCTGCACCTGTTGTGGCGCAATGCGGCGCGCTTGTAGAGCCTGCAGATCCAGGTTGATCTGAATCTCGCGCACTTGACCACCACTCACATCAACCGCGGCTACACCTGGCACGCGCTGCAACTCAGCTTGAATATCATCATCGACGAGCTTGCGCAGTTCCACCGGCGACAGCCGTTTGGTCGTGTCGGCCACCCCAAAGCGAAAGATGGGCTGATCCGATGGGTTAAAGCGGCGCACAACTGGCTCTTGGATGCCGGTCGGCAGTTGGTTGCGTAAAAGCCCCACGCGCTCCCGCACCTCCTGGTTGACTGAATCAGCCGATTCATCGAGGCTAAATTGCAGGACAATCGTGCTTACCCCCTCGGCCGAGGTGGAGTTCACCTGGTCAATGCCGCCAATGGTGCTCAGCTCTTTTTCCAGCACATCGGTTACCTGGTCTTGAATTTCGCTGGGGCTGGCGCCGGGATAGACCGTCACCACCACCACCACTGGGAACTCCACATCCGGGAAAAGGTCGACCGGCATCCGAAAGTAGGAGTATATGCCCATGACAATGCCGGCTGCGAGGATCATGGTCATAAAGACCGGCTGGCGAATCGATAGATCCCAAAGTTTCATAGGTATGCATTCCTTTAAGGCTCTTGTAACTGTCAAGCAATAAGTGAGCCAAGTTGTTATTTTATGGCGCTGCTCAATACAGCTCTACAGTGGCAAACATGCCTGGCGCAAGTAGCATGGCATCGGTACTGTCCGTGGGGCTGATGGTCACCTGCACCGTGCGTGTCGCAGGATCTAGCTCCGGCGCAATAATCGAGATTTCACCGGCAAAGGTGCGCTCGGGGTAGGCGTCAACATGAATGCTGGCGGCCTGACCAATGCGCAACTCACTCAGGCGCGTCTCTTCCACCGCAATGGTGACCTTCACCTGGCGCGAGAGCAGTGTCACCAGCGGTACGCCCGGCGCGGCCATGGTGCCGACCGCTGCGCTCACGCGGGAGACAATCCCATTGACTGGCGCCTTGACGGTTGCCTTGCTCAGTTGCAACTGGGCGAGATAGACGGCCATTTCGGCCTGCTGTACTTGTGCTTCGACCGCCTGCACCTGCTCTGGCTTGGCGCCATCTTCCAGCCGTTGCAACTGGGCGCGTGCGTTGGCCAATTGGGCATAGGCGCCGGAAATCACATCCTGAGTCGCACCCTTTTGCACCTTATCATACTGGGCCTGGGCCGCTTCCAGTTGGAGCGTCGCCTGTTGTAGTTGGAGGCTCTGGGGCATGGCGCCAATGGCCGGATTGCCCTTGACGAGATTGTAGCCGGCCTGGGCTACCGTGACGCCCGCTTCCGCCATTTTGAGTTGCGCCAGCGCCAGCCGCTGATCTTCGGCGGTGGGGCCATTGAGCGCACGCTGGTAGGCGGCGCTGGCAGCGGCGACACCGGCGCGTGCTGCGTCCAGGTCACTTTCGGTGGGCGCCACTTTTACCAGATTGAGTTGCGCCGTCGCCGCTGCTAACCCGGCCATGGCTTGTGCTTTCTGTGCCTCTAGCAGGGTTGTATCTAATTGGGCCACCAGATCGCCCTGTTGGACCATAGCGCCAACGTCCAGTGGAAAATTTAGGATCATCCCGGCTGTTTCCGCCACGACGATCACTTGATGGTCGGCCGCAATCTCACCGTTATAGCTGAGGGGCGCTGCGCCTGTCGCCGCGTTGACAGCAGGTGCAGCCGACTGCTCAGCGCTTTGGCTGGCTGATTCACTGGCCGTCGCATTGGTTGTCGTATTGGTTGCGGTACTGTTTGTAGCATTGGCGGCAGCCACGGGTGTGGCGCTGGCTGTGGTTGCTGCTTCTGTGGCAGGCGTGCCGGCGGCATAGGGGGTGACGACAAAAGGCTCCGGCGTAGCCGTGGGTTGACCAAAGGTGCAACCGCTGGCCATGAAAACGACAAGCAGCAGTGTACGGTAGAGGGTAGATGCTCTTAAGGCAGGTTGGATCTTCATAAACTCTAACTAGTCTTTCATTTTGGCGATGAACTGAAGTAATAAGTTAAAGAGAAAAAGAGGGACATCGGCCTAGCCTGCCCCTGTAAATTAAAGTGCTCAGTGTTTGCTTGTTTCATTCTGCGCCTGGCTAGATGGATGCTGCGCCTGGATCCCCTGTAAGAGTAGGGTAATGGTGTGCTCTACAATCTCTTCATCGGGCTGGACATCATCCAGTAGTGCACGAAAGACAACAAAGGAGTTGATCATCCCCATAATGCTATAGGTGGTAAATTCCACGTTGATCGGTCGGAGGATACCTTCATCCACCCCTTGTTGTAGCAGTTCTGTAATGGGTCCAAAATAGATAGGGCGATTTTTGCGCATCAGTTCGCACATCAAGCGTTTGTGGTTACCCAACTCACGTACGGTATTCATAATGATGGTGCGACGTTCCCGCATCATGCCAAAATAGGCACAGACAACGGCGCGTAGCTTGCCGATGCAATCTTCCTCACCGGCAATAACTTCTTTTAGCTGACCGTTGGCCTGTTCCATATCTCGTTCCAAGACATAACGGAAAATCTCCTCTTTATCTTGAAAATAGTGATAGATGGTGGCCTTGGCCAAACCAGATTCCTGCGCAAGCTCGCGCATAGAAAGCCCTGCGTAGCCATGTTGGGCCAGCAACTTTTGGGCCGCGTCTAAAATTGCTTCTTTGGAGTTGGAAACGTTATTTTCATCCATAGCGTATAGGTTACTTATACAGGCTGACCAGCTATTCCTACGGGTGCGTCCCCAGTGAGGGGCAATAGGCGAGAAGCCCAAATTGGACTTGCTGATGCTTCGCCTCATTTGTGATATACACCCATTCCTATAGGCGGCAGCGTTCGCGCCAATAAGCTTGTGTACGTTTGACAACAGGACGCATTTGCGCCATAATTGCAGTAGAATTTGTTCGACCGAACGGTCGGTCGGCTCTGATTGTACTTTGGGTTGCTGCAAGTTGTCAAAAATACAAATAGCATAGACAATTATCATTCAACAAAAACCAGTAGACTCTGGGCGGAGGGTCAGCTTCTCCCAACCGGCTTCATCCCGGTGTAGAAACCTGCCATCGTCGCTCAATCGGAAGCTGCTGAGTACAGCTAAGAACAGAAATGGGGCAACAAGATGTTGCGGAAGGATGTAATTCAGTCCAGCAAAGATGTCGAACGCAACGCCTATCGTCAACGCGGTCATCGGCGCGCTCATCGACAGTTGGTTTTTCTATCCTTGCTTCTCGCGCTGGGCCTATTGACGCTGACCTTGCTGCCGGCAAGTCAGATGTCGAGTTATCTCTATGCTCAAAGCGCCGAAGGCCGGTTGGCCGTAGTGGGCGCACAGGGCGCGACATTGGTAGAGACGCCTGGTGGCGCCGCGCTGGAGACACTAAAGGCCGGGGCCACCTTGACCGCGGTGGGACGTACCGCCGACAATTTGTGGGTTGTGGTGAAAACTGATAAAAATGTCACCGGCTGGGTGGCGACCCAAGAAATTGTGATCTTTGGCGCCGAGCAGTTGCCGGTCATGTTGGAAGCGCCAGCGACCCAACCTGCGGCGACACCGACAGGAGCAAGCGCGACAGCTCAGGCCACTGCTAGTGAGCCTACTGCCAGCGAGCCGACTGTGGCGCCGCCCACGCCCACATCGGAGCCGCCTACTGCAACACCGACAACGCCACCCACACCCACCGCCACTCCATCACCGACTCCACCACCCACGGCCACCGCAACGCCGGCGCCGTCACCGACATCAACGGCTACGTCGCTCTTAGGGCCACAGTCAGAAATCATTGCGGTTGTGGGTAGCGCTGGCGCTACATTGATGGATGCGCCAGCCGGGGCTACCCTGCGCACCCTCTCAACCGGTACGGCCCTCAGCGCTACCGGTCGCAACAGTGATGGCAGCGCGCTCTTTGTACAGACCGCTACCAATGAAAGTGGTTGGGTTGATGCAACCAAAGTGGTGGCCTTTAATGTTCAAAGTTTGCCGGTGCGTGAGGGTGAAGCGTCGGCCGCCAGCAACGAGGCAGCACAACCATCCGCCGAGACTAATGCGGGAGAACCAGCTATGGCCGCAAGTGCTGTTGTCACCAACACGGTTGCGGTTTCCCCTACCGCGGTAGCGCCTTCCGCCACGTCGCCACTGACGCCAACGGTGACCACCACGCCACTGCCAACTGCGACGCCAACACAGGCCATGCGGTCAACACCGGTGGCCGATGGCCGGCCAACGGCGCAGGTAGCCATGTCTGGCTCACGCTTAAATGTGCGCTCAGGTCCGGGTACTGATTTCCCGGTGATTGCCAAAGCGTTGCCGCGTGAAGTCTTTATTGTGCGGGCGCGCAACGGCGATAGCTCGTGGGTACAACTGGAGGTGCCAGATATTTCCGGCGGTTTTGGGTGGGTTTCTACCACCTTTGTCGAGGTCAGCGTCCCCATTAGTGAATTGCCCATCTCGCTGGAAACGAACGACACGGCTGCGCCCAACAGTCCGGCAATTGCGGAGGCATTACGCACCCGCAGCATCGGCAGCACCACGGCTGCGGGAACTACTGGTGCTGCCACCGCGAGCTCTGCCGGCGCGACCACAACCACTGTGGCCAACACAGCACAAGGCAGCGGGCCAACCGGGCTTAGTGGACGTCTGGTGATCCAGAGTGTGTGGGGGGGGACTTTCTATCTCTACGATCTGGCCAGCGGTGCACTGCGCGCCTTGAGTGGCGGTTTTGATCCAGCCCTCAGCCCCGATAGTAGCGAAATTGCCTTTACCCGCATTGGCAATGAGAATGGCATCTATCTCATCAACGCTGATGGCAGCGACGAGCGCAAAATCTTTGGCGAGCGTGATGGCTTAATGTCACCTAAATGGAGCCCCGACGGCGATTGGATCGTCTTTAGCCGCAATGATGGCTTTTACAAGTGCCGCGAACTGGGCTTTGGCATATGTCTGAGTGACGCCCAAATTTTGCAGATGTTTTTTGGCAACAATCCTGTGCCGGATGCCGTGAAACATCAAGTGCTGAAAAATTTTGATGAGGTGCAAAAGGGGGAATGGATGATTGCCCGGGTCGATGCCCAAGGGGATGAATACCGTGATCTGCCTGCCCTCAATTCCGCCCGCGCCCCGGATTGGAATGAAAATGGCATTGTTTACCAATCAGCCGGTGGTTTACAGATTACTGAGGATAAACCAGATGGCGATACGCGTGTAGTTTATAATGATGGCTATAAGTGGGATCCCGATTGGCAGCCCGGAGGCGGCCGAATTGTCTTCCAAAGCCGTGAAGGACCCCATTGGGAAATTTTCGCCATTAATCCTGACGGCTCTGGATTGGTGGCACTGACACGACCAGCGACGACCTTGGTCGATCAGTTGCCCAGCAATGTAGCCCCCGTCTGGAGCCCGGACGGCAACTACATTGCCTTTCTCAGCAACCGCGATGCAAACAACGCGGCGGGCGCGTGGCGGGTCTGGGTGATGAATGCGGACGGCAGCAACCAGCGCCCGTTGCCGATTAACCTTCCTATTACCTACAACTATGCCAGCGAACAGATGATTAGCTGGGGACGCTAACTCGCTGTGAATGCAACAAAAAAGCGCCACCTAAAAAAGGTGGCGCTTTTTTGTTGCATTCAGTTGCTCGCGCTTTTACTTATGTGGGGCGATGCACAAGTAAGTCACCGCTAATTTGACGGTGCTGCGTTGCTTACCGCCGGAATGCTCTTGAGATAGGCCCCAATGGCCATCGCATCTTCTTCGGTCAGCTTGCTAAAGCGGCGGTCGATCTGCTGGGCCATAGCGCCTTCAACCTTTGAACCATCAGGTCTTTCACCTGTAAGCAGCAGATGGGCAATCTCTTCTTGGCTCCATGAGCCGATGCCGGTCTCTTCATCTGGGGTAATGTTAGAGGCAAAGGCATCGCGCAACGGCGCACCGGCCAACATCATACCCTCCTGGGCGCTGCCGTCATCATTCTTGGGCGTATGGCAACCACCACAGCGCGCCAGGGTGACCAACTCTTCACCGCGCGCGACCGGGTCTGTGGGTGGTTCAGCCGGCGGTTCTACTGCAGGAGCAAAGGCCGCGACGTCCCCCGTTAATTCTGTCTCTGTAACCACATTGGTGACTGGTTCCAGTGATTGCAACCAGGCTGCCACAGCATAAGCCTCTTGGTCGGACATGACGCTAAAGGTCATATACGGCATGGCTGGGGCTAATTGGCGGCCTTCGTCATCAACGCCCAAGCGCAGCGCGGCGACGATTGCATCGGCACTCCAACTGCCGATACCAGTCTCTTGGTCCGGCGTGAGATTCGATGAATAGGCCACGCCAAAATCACCTTCAAACTTATTGCCGCCGGCCAGCGCACCCAAGTCACGGTTCATGTGACAGCCACAACCACCCGTAAGCGTTGCAATGTAGGCGCCAGCGGCTGGGTCGCCCTGCATTGCACCTTCCGCCGGTGCGGCGGCTTCTTCCTCAGCTGGGGCAGTCGCTTCGGCAGCCGCTTCTTCCTCGGCTGGGGCGGTCGCTTCAGCCGCAGCTTCCTCCTCGGCAGGAGCGGTCGCTTCGGCAGCGGCTTCTTCCTCGGCTGGAGTCGTAGCTTCAGGTGCGGCGGCTTCTTCTTGGGCTGGGGCTGTTGTGGCTTCCGCCGGGGCAGCGGCTGGTGGCTGGGACGCCTGACATGCACTTAGGACGGCAATGAGCACTATGAGCAGGGCGACCAAAACCGCTAGCCGGTTTGGGCTAAAGCTCATCGTGTGCTTGCTGACATTACGTACCATAGGGTGATGCTCCTTTCAAATCACATTGAAAATGGATGATTGACACTGCTTAGTGCAACCTGGATATTTCACACGAAAGCGCATGAAGTCAGAAATATAAATGGAATCACGATGGAAGTCAACTGTAACTACTTATCTGGGTGCGTACCACATTTTCGGGGGCGCTCTGGTAGAGAAATCAGGGAGACTCGACTCGGCCCCGAAAATGGGACGCACCCTCCTTATCTGCTGCACGGTTGTCGGGAAGAAAGCTCTGTTGGGGGATTGCTGCTCAAGAACAATCTGGCTTCACTGACTCAGAAAATATCGATTACATCTAAACAGCGCATGGGTTGAATGGCGAGCAGTTGGCCAGCGCGCTGACGGCCAGCTACCCTTACCCTTAGTAGAAAACGAGGGCTTAATTGACTTTGGATTGGGCAATTTTGCTTAGGTCGCGTGATTTGGTGATGCTGAGGCAGTGCTTTTTGCTGAAATGAATTAGGAACCGTAGATATTGGCAGAGGTGACTATCACTGACCCCAAGTAGCTGGAATGGCCAGTTGCATTTGGTCAGTGACAGTCACCTCTGATAGCGACGAAATGTCAGCAGAACCTAGTACGCAGTGGCGTCAATCAACCAATGGTTGGCTGGGCGCCAGAAGTTCGCCTTCTCTCAGAAGGCGAACTTTTTCATTGTTAAAATTCGTCATATTGCCTAAATTACTATATGCTATCCTGACTTGGTTCATATAGGTCTTTTACTGGGAAGCGGTACAATCTCACAGCACCACCCCTATGCGCGTCGAACTTCTCTGTAAATTGCATAACTGGAGCACTTCGTATGTCAGCATTGCGTTATCTAGCTATTGTTTTCAGCTTATTCTTGGTCGCCTGGGGCGGCTTTGCCTGTGGATCGGCGGCAACCGCCACCCCTACACCCCAGCCTGTGGCTGTACCGGCGACGGCCACTGAAGCGCCGGCGGCAACTGCGACGCTGGCCTCCACCGTAACCCCGGCTGCCGACACAAAGCCAGCTTTGGCTGACATTCTAGTGATTCTTGGCCGTGCTGAGGGATTGGAAAAATTTGTGGAGGTGGCGGAACAGGTCGGTTTGACGGAAATGCTAGCAGGTGCAGGCCCATTTACGGTTTTGGCGCCACCGACGGCGGCCTTTGATCAATTGCCGGCTGCGGTTTTGGCGAATCGTGACATGATGCGCGCAATCTTGCAAGAGCATATTATTGAAGGCAAGTACCATCTGCAGGAGATGATTGAACCCAATACGGTCACAAACTTACGCGGCGACGCCCTTTCAATTATGCTGGGACAAGAGGGCGCCACGGTCCAAGGCTCTAATGTGTTGGGCGGGGATTTTGAAGCCAATAACGGCATGATCCACCTAATCGATACCGTGATACTGCCGGCAGATTTGGCCGCCGATGTGATGGCGCTTTATCCTACGGTCGTTGGCGAGCAAACCTATCCGATGCAGGGCAATCTGCACATTGCTGTCGCGGCAACTTCCCCTGTTGCCTATAACAGCACGCCGCCGACTTCTGGGCCACACTATCCCAACATTGTCGCCTGGCAGTTCTATGCCGAGCCTTTCCGTTACGAGCAACTGGTGCACAATCTGGAAGACGCCGGCGTCTTGATCTACTACCAATGCGCCACCGCCTGTTCCGAACTGGTACAGCAATTGCACGACTTTGCCCAACCCTACATTGATGGCGGTCGCCACATCGCCGTGGTGCCTAATGACCCCACCTGGACAACGCCCGACGGCGCCAAGCCGCACGGCGATATGGGTGCACCCATTGCGGTTACGGCCTGGCGCAAGTTGCTGACGCTCGATGCCTTTGACGCAGCAAAGATCAGTCAATTTATCGATACGTATGAAGGGATTGACCACCACGTGCGGTAGCTATGCTTGCGTCATATAAGTTAGGGCTGCTGGCTGTCGGCGGTTAACTTTCTATTTTAAAGCTCAAGCGCCGCTTCAATGACCCCTTCGCTGCGGTTCATCTGTAGTTTGAAACCCAACCGGGCTGAGACGCGCTGCATCCCGGTATTCTCTGGCAAAATTTCTGCCACAATGCGCTCTAATGCTTCATCGCGGCCGATCTGCACCAGGCGACTTAACAGCTCAGTGCCCAATCCCTGGCGCTGGTGGTGGTCACTGATGAGGATGGCAAACTCTGCATCCCGGCTGCCATGCAACTTGGTCAACTGGCCTAAGCCGATGATCCGATAGGCGCCATTAGTCTCTTGGCATTCCGCCACTAGATTCATTTCCCGGTCATAGTCAATAAAGCAGAGGCGCGCCAACTGATCGTGGGAGGTCAACTGGGCGGCGGCAATGGGATGAAAGTAGCGTAGATAGATGCTATCCGGCGATAAAGTGCTGTTGAACTCACCCATGAGTGGCTCATCTTCCGGACGAATGGGGCGGATCTGTACTTCCTCGCCATTCGGCAATGTCCAGCGTCCTTCATAGCGGGTCGGGTAAGGGCGAATGGCGCTTTGGGGCAGTTGCGCTTCCTCCAGGGCGGGGTCATGGAGCACAATGCGCGCATCCAATGCCAGCAAGCGTTCCGGCGACGCCAGCAGTGGATTAATGTCAATCTCTTTGATCCACCGTTGCTCTACCACCAGTTGGCTAAAGCGTACCATCAAGCGCTGGAGTGCATCCAGGTTCACCGGCGTACGCCCGCGGATGCCCTGAAGCGCGCTAAAGATGCGTGTCTGCTCCATCATGCGCCGGGCCAGGGTGGTGGTCAAGGGGGGGAGGGCCAAGGCCCGATCGCGAAAGACTTCGACCAGGGTGCCGCCGGCGCCAAAGAGCAAGACTGGGCCAAACTGTGCATCTAGACTGGCGCCGATAATCAGTTCGTACCCATTCAACTTTTCCATCGGTTGCACCGTGACGCCGAGAAAATGTTCAGGCCCATGTAACTCTGTCACCCTGGCCTGAATGGCATGGTAGGCGGCACGTACGGCATCGTCATCGGCCAAATTCAACTGCACGCCGTTGACATCGCTCTTGTGGGTGATGGTGGTGGAATTTAGCTTGAGCACGACGGGATAGCCAATCTCATTGGCCTGGATTACGGCCGTCTCCACATCCTGGGCCAGCCGTGTTTCCACCGTGGGAATGCCATAGGCGGCAAAGATCTGCTTGGCTTCAAACTCAGTCAGGATCGTGCGTTGCTCTGCCCGCACCTTTTCCAGCAAGGCGCGGGCATGTTGATGGTTGATCTCCTCTTCGGCGGCAGCCACCGGCAACATGGGCGTCTCATAGATGGAACGCAGGTTGTAGGCATACTTCCACATGTAGTTAAAGACGCGCGCCGCCGTGTCGGGATAGGGAAAGGTGGGGATGCCGGCGCGGCTTAGAATTGCTTCACCCGCGGCGACATCGGCTCCGCCCATCCAACTGGCCAATACCGGCTTCTTTTGGGGTGCGTGGCAGACACGCTGCACCTGCTCCGCGGTTTGAGTCGGCTCGGTCATATCTTGCGGCGTGAGGATGACCAGCAGCCCATCGCTGTTGGGGTCATCGGCAATGACTTCCAGCGTGCGGGCATAGCGCTCGGGCTCGGCGTCACCCAAAATATCAATTGGATTATCGTGGCTCCAGTGGGGTGGTAAGAATTCGTTAAGCGCCTCCATCGTCTCTGGCGCAACAACAGCCAGTTGCCCATCACTCTGGATTAGCGCATCGGTGGCCAGCACGCCCGGACCACCGGCATTGGTGACAATCGTTAGCTTGGGTCCTTGGGGGCGCGGCTGTTTGGCCAACACCTCGGCCATATAGAAGATCTCGGCGATCCGCTCAATGCGCAAGACGCCACAACGGCGAAAGGCTGCATCCAACACATCATCGCTCCCGGTAAGCGCACCCGTGTGCGAGGCCGCCGCCTTGGCTGCGGCGGCCGTGCGTCCAGCTTTGATCACAATAATCGGCTTGAACAACGAAATTTCCCGCGCTGCCGAGAGAAACGCGCTGGCATCGCCGATTGACTCCATGTAGATCACAATGCTGCTTGTTTTGGGATCGTCGCCCAAATAATAAATTAGATCGCCCCAATTAACATCCAGCATAGAGCCAATCGAGACAAAGGCGCTAAAGCCCACATGTTCCTGTAAGCTCCAGTCCAGCACCGAGGTGCAAAGCGCGCCGCTCTGGCTGATAAAGCCGACGTTGCCGGGCAAGGCAATGCCCTTGGCAAAGGTGGCGTTGATGCCGGTGATGGGGCTCATAACCCCCAAACAGTTGGGACCGATAATGCGCATTTTTGCCTGGCGCGCCTTTTGCAGGATCTCCTGTTCCAACTTGGCGCCTGCTGCGCCAATCTCTTTGAAACCGGCCGAGATAACAATGGCTCCCTTGACGCCAGCCTGGACACATTCTTCAATGATCCCTGGCACCGTGGGCGCCGGCGTGACAATGACCGCCAGATCTACTTCGTCCGGCGCCTCGCCAATCGAGGGGTAGGCGCGAATGCCCAGCACGTTGTTACGTTTGGGGTTGATGGGAAAGACGGTGCCACCAAAGGGGTGGCTGATCAGATTCCAGAGCAATGTACGACCGACGCTGTTGGGTCGTTCGGTGGCGCCGATCACTGCCACATTACGCGGGGCAAAGATGGCGTCGAGGGGGTGGCGGCGATAGGCCGGTAACTTGATGCCTTTCATGACAGGCATGATCTACTCCTTAATATTTATCCGAAAACCTCTGTGATTACAGCGGTTTTTCAGAGAGGTTGACGGGAGCCATAACCGGTTTTCGTATGGGCTCTTATTGGGTTGCTTCATCATATTTTTCGCGCACAGCCTGAATGTCCTGCCACATGAGTGACTTGGGCGACCCAGGCTCTTTGGATGGGTTGCGCAGCAGATAGGCGGGGTGAAAGATTGGCATTATCCACCGGCCATCCACCTGGAACCATTGGCCGCGCATTTTGGTAATACCCAGCCGTTTTTCGTCGAGCACGGAATACATGGAAACCCCGCCGGTTAGCAGAATAACTTTGGGGTCGATCAAACGAATAATCTCCTGCAGATAGGGACGATAATATTCGATCTCGGCGGGGGTCGGCTTACGCACCTGACGACTGCCCGTGCCTGGCGGCATGCGGAAGACGGCGTTGGTGATAAAGACATCTTTTTCCGTATCAAAGTGAACGGAAGCTAAGATCTGTTCCAGCAACTGGCCAGAGGGGCCAACAAAAGGTTTGCCCTGACGATTCTCCTGTAGCCCAGGTGCTTCACCGACGATCATTAACTTGGCAGTGGGATCACCGCGATAGATCACCATACGGCTTCCTGTGTCATAGAGCGGATCATCGGTCAGTGTTTCCATATCCTTGACCAGTTCGTGTAGCGATGAATAGGCCTTGCTAAGCTGGGGATTGGAATCGGTTGTCATCTTGTTCTCCAAATTCTACTCCGTAGCAGCCCATAAGAACATTTTATTCTTGCGCAAAATGTCCCTTTCGGACGCTGCTCGGTGTTTCCAAAAAATCGTCAGACAAATGTCACGCAAAGTTTGCTAAGATACCGTTGCTAAAATTATACCAAAAAAGAGTTGCAGAAGGGATACATGATAGCAGTTAAAAATGTCAGCTTGATCCTATTTCGCAATCTTTGGGCTTGGCAGAGCGCCAGGCTGGGGTTGACTGCGATCTTGGATGGTCAATATGGCAAGAATGTGGTCGACCATGTTACACTGTTGCAAATCGATTAGCTAACCCAACGTCGTAGGATGGCACGGGCGCAGCACTCCGACCCAAAAAGTCTGCCTGTAATCAGTATTAGCAAATGAAGGTATTCCAAGAAATAAATAGGCGGATAAAATGGGTAATGGTGTAACGGTTAACAGTTAATCATTCAACCATCACACCATTATCCATTGAGTCGGCTTCGCCGCAGCAAACATCGACAACTTTTTGTCGATCTGTGTGCGCTTAGCGCCTAATCGGATTGAAGATAATGACAAGCAGAAAGAATAAGGATAGAACGCATGGATCGCAAACAGATTGAAGAATTTTGCAGCCATCTACAAGCCGAAGCGAAAGCGTTGGAGCCACAGTTGGTGGCCTGGCGCCGTGATTTCCATCAACACCCGGAACTGGGCTTCCAGGAAGTACGCACCGCCGGTATCGTGGCCGAACATCTGCGTGACCTGGGGCTAGAGGTCACCACGGGGGTGGGGAAGACGGGGGTCGTGGCGCTGGTAGAAGGGGATGATACGCCGTTGAACGCACCGACAGTGATGCTGCGTTTCGATATGGATGCGCTGCCGATCCATGAGCAGAATGACCTCCCCTATCGCTCGCAACAGGATGGCGTCATGCATGCCTGTGGCCATGACGGTCACACCGCAATTGGCATGGGGGTGGCGCAACTGTTGGCAAAGCACCGTCAAGCGTTGTCGGGGCGCGTCAAGCTGATCTTCCAGCCTGCCGAAGAGGCACTGGGCGGCGCACTGGCCATGATCAAAGATGGCGCCCTAGGTGAGCCCAAACCTACCGCCGCCTTTGGCTTGCATCTGTGGAGCCGCCTGCCTCTCAATCATGTCGTGGTGCAGTCTGGTCCATTGTGGGCCGCCGCAGACAGCTTTGAACTGGTGGTGCATGGGCAAGGGGGCCATGGTGCGATGCCCCATGAGACGGTGGATGCAACATTGGTGGCCAGCGAAATTGTCATGGCGCTGCAAAGCATTGTGGCGCGCAATGTCAGCCCAACTGAAACGGCTGTTATTTCCGTCGGCTCCTTTGCCAGCGGCACTGCAGCCAATATTATCTCTGGCCACGCTCGCCTAACCGGCACCGTGCGCAGCTTCACCGATGATATGCGCGCCTTTCTTTTCCGACGTATTGAAGAGGTCGCCAAGGGCATCTGCCAGGCGCACGGCGCCCAGTGTGACTTTACCGCCCAGTTGGGCTGTCCGGCTACCGTCAATTCCGAAGCTGGCGCGGCGTTGATGGAGCCTGTAGCCGCGGCGATTGTAGGCCAAGAGCAGGTCATTCAGATTCCGCCGATGATGGTGGGGGAGGATATGTCCGAATTCCTCAATCGCGTCCCTGGCTGTTTTGTGCTGGTCGGTGCGGCGGACCCTGCCGGGCCAGAGTTGAGTCCTCATCACAATCCTACTTTCACCTTTGACGAACGTATGTTGGCCACTGGCGTGGCGCTGCTTGCGGGTGCAGCCATGAGCTATGTAGGGGACGTCTCCGATTAGAACTTTAACGTTTCTTTTTTGCATTTCAGCCGTCTTCTAATTCGTACATTGTAAAGTACCTATGCTATAATCATTTGTAACAATCGGATTAATCTGATTGATCGGATCATTTGGCTGGTCTCAGCGTTTGAGGCTAGGTAAATGAAATCTATTGGCTAAGCTTTTCCGCTCATATGGGCGGCTGAAATTACAATTTCAGCCGCATCCCTAGATGAGCCAGCTTTTTAGTGGGATCAGCATTTTATCGATGGCGTCAATGATGACGCTGCCTATGTGCGATGATGCGATTTGTATGTTTAATAGTAAAGTTCATTCCGAATTCCTCCATCATCTTTTAACCCAAGCAGAAAATGTGGGTGATCGTTTGCCGCCCTTGAACGACCTTAGCGCTGCATTGGGGGTTAGCGTGGGCAAGTTGCGCGAGCAACTTGAAGTTGCCCGGATGTTGGGATTGGTGGAGGTTAGCCCACGGCGTGGCATTACACGCGCTGACTACGATTTTCTTCCACCTGTTCGTTTAAGTCTCCTTACCGCTTTGACAATCGATCGCCAATATTTTGACGCCTTTAGCAGCTTACGCGCCCATCTTGAGGTCGCGTACTGGGATGAGGCTGTTGTGCTGCTTGCCGATAGCGATAAAGCGTATCTGCGCACCCTCATCGCTACGGCTTGGCAGAAGCTCAACCAGCCCCGCGCGCAAATTCCCTATCTTGAACATCGCGAACTACATTTGACGATCTTCCGCCGGCTTGACAATGCTTTTGTCATTGGTCTGTTAGAGGCTTATTGGGATGGCTATGAAGCGGTCGAATTAAACACCTATGCAGATTACAAATATCTGGAGAAGGTTTGGCGTTATCATGAACAAATCGTTAATGCCCTTTGCAGCGGCGACTATGCCCAAGGCAAGCAACTGTTGATTGAACATATGCAGTTGCTGAGCGGGCGCGGCATTTCGATGGAAACCACCGAAGTTTCAGGTGAGCGTAAGGCTTAATGCTTACTGGTGCACTGTCAGGGAAGTTTGGCTAGAGTAGAGGAGGTCACCCAGGTCTTCCTGGAAGGGGGCGGCTGATGGTAAAAAACAGGAGGTGTGTGGCGCCCCCTTCCAGGAAGACGCACGCTGGCGCACTCGCGTGGGCTAAACTCGCATCATTTCAGTTACAGTGCACTAGTGTTTTGTCAGATAAGAAATGATAGGTGTAAGCGCCTAGAAGCAGCGAGAGCCCTTTGGACGCGACCCTTGTGGCGGTGGCCTTCTAGGCGTCAGGGCACCGGCAAGCGGATGCCCCTACGGTATCCGTCATTATTTATTTTACAAAACCCAGGACCGGTTGTTTTTCCGGGTAACTTTACTACAGACACGTGCTGTTGTGGATGATAAAGTTAATTAATTAAAATCTTTTTTGTTGTAAACATTTTTGTGAAAGGCCTCACAGTTCGGAGGAAGGCATGAGTTTATTAGTCCAAGAACGATCAGATGTACTTGAACAGAGGCGAATTACCAACGACTTCAACATCAACGTCGCCACTGCGAATGGTTCTGGTAGCCAAACCAGCAATAGTTTGTTGATCCGCTCCCTCTTTAAAATGGGCATTCCGGTCACCGGTAAAAATTTATTCCCCAGCAACATTCAAGGTTTGCCCACCTGGTACAACATTCGTTTGAGCAAAGATGGCTATCTGGCGCGGCGTGAAGCTGTGGAAGTAATGATATGCATGAATGGCGCTACCGTGGCCGAAGATATGGCCAGCGTTGCTCAAAACGGGATTGTGCTTTATGACGATGCGTTACCGATTGCCGCCAGACGGGATGATGTCCAATATTTCCCCATGCCGGTCAAGGAATTGGTCAAGGCGGCCAATCTGCCGCCGGCGCTGCGTGACTATGTCGCCAACATGGTCTACGTGGGTGTGGCCGCCTATCTCCTGGAAATTGAGATGGATGAGATCCGCGCCGCCTTGGAGTGGAACTTCCAGGGCAAACCTAAGCCCATTGCGATGAACTGGGATATGGTGCAAGCTAGCTACCAATGGGCCGCCAACAACCTGACCAATACACAGCCCTATCGGGTGGAGCGTATGAGCGGCTTTAACGAAGGCAAGATTCTGGTGGATGGCAACTCGTCGGCTGCTTTGGGCGCGCTTTTCCATGGCGTCACCTTTGTCTCTTGGTATCCGATTACACCATCATCGAGCCTGGCCGACGCCATTAACAGCTACGGCCCCAAATTGCGCACTGACCCGGAGACCGGCAAGGCAACCTATGCTGTGATCCAGGCCGAGGATGAGTTAGCGGCGATTGGCATGGTGCTGGGGGCTGGCTGGGCCGGCGCCCGTTCCATGACGGCTACCAGCGGTCCTGGCATTAGCCTCATGTCCGAGTTCGCCGGTATGGCCTACTTTGCCGAAATTCCGTCGGTGATCTGGGATATTCAGCGGATGGGACCCAGCACTGGCCTGCCGACCCGCACCAGCCAAGGCGACATTTTGGCTGCTTATTATTTGGGGCACGGCGACACCCACCAGGTGGTGCTCTTCCCCTCGACGCCCAAAGAGTGTTTTGAGATGGCCGGCACAGCTTTTGACCTGGCCGAACGCTTACAGACCCTGGTCTTTGTCCTGAGTGACCTGGATCTGGGGATGAATCTCTGGATTTCCGATGAATTTGAATATCCTGAAGCGACCTTTGATCGGGGCAAGGTGTTGACCGCCGAAGATCTAAAGGCGCGCGGGGGCAAGTGGGGCCGTTATTTAGATGAAGACCGTGACGGGATTCCCTATCGCACCATTCCTGGTACGAAGCACTCCATGGCCGGCTACTTCACACGCGGCACTGGTCACAATGAGTATGCTTTCTATAGCGAGCGTGCAGAAGATTGGGAGCAGAATTTACAGCGCCTGGCGCGTAAATTTGAAACGGCCCGTACTCTAGTGCCCAAACCGGTAATCGACGAGGTGGAAGAGGCAAAGATCGCCATTATTAGCTTGGGCAGTAACGATATGGCTGTGCAAGAAGCACGTCATCGTTTGCGCAACGCCGGGCTAGAGACGAGCTATCTGCGCTTACGCGCGCTGCCCATCAGCCAGACTGTCCACGACTTTATTACCAGCTATGATAAGGTCTATGTAGTTGAGAATAATTTTGACGGGCAGTTGCACAAGATTTTGCAGACTGAGGCGCCGGAGTACGCCACCCAATTGATTGCGGTGGCTAAGTGTGATGGCTTGCCGCTTTCCGCACGTTTCATTACCGAAGCGATTATGAATGGATAATATCTGCCGGTAGCAATCGGCAGTGAAAGGGAATAGAGTAGAATGAGTTCAGTATCAGAACGGGTGCGCGCGATTGGGGCTACGGCGCGTGCTGTAAAGACAAATATCATTGGCTTGGAAAAGACGGAGTACCGTGGGCGCGATTCAACCCTTTGCAAAGGCTGTGGTCATGATAGCATTAGCGCCCGCATCATTAACTCTGTCTGGGAATTGGGGTTAGACCAGGCGGATGTGATCAAGTTGAGCGGCATTGGTTGTAGCAGCAAGACGCCGGCCTACTTCCTGGGGCATAGCCACGGGTTTAATGCGCTACATGGTCGGATGCCCTCCATTGCGACCGGCGCATTGACCGCGAATCGCACGTTAGTGGCCATCGGCGTAAGTGGTGACGGCGATACGGCGTCAATCGGTATTGGCCAATTCAAGCACGCGGTGCGGCGTAACTTGCCCCTGGTCTACATTGTCGAAAATAATGGTGTCTATGGGCTAACCAAGGGCCAATTTAGCGCTACCTCCGATAAGGGGCAGATGCTCAAATATGCTGGTGTTAACAACCTGCCATCATTGGATATCTGTTTGGAAGCGTTGATCGCCAATGCCACCTTTGTGGCGCGCAGCTTTGCCGGCGACGCCAAGCAGGTGGAGGCGCTGCTCAAGGCGGCGATTAGCCACCGGGGCATGGCTGTCCTTGACATTATCAGCCCCTGTGTGACCTTTAATAACCACGACAGCTCCAATAAAAGCTATGGCTGGGGCAAGGCGCACGAAACGCCTATCCATGAACTCAATTTCGTGCCCAAATATGAGGAGATCGAGATTGAGGACTATGAAGATGAGCGTGAGGTCGAATTGCACGATGGGTCGCATATTGTGCTGAAGAAGCTCGACAGTGATTACGACCCCACCAATAGGATGATGGCCTACCAGACGTTGGAGACGGCGCGCGAGGAAGGTAAATTTTTGACCGGCCTCTTTTACATCAATGACCAAGATCCCAACATGTTGGAACTGCTCGAAATGGTGGATACGCCCTTGGCCCATCTCTCCGAGAGTGCAACACGCCCCAGCCGTGAAGCGCTGCGCGAGGTAATGGCAGGGCTGTAAGACGCTGTTTTGGGTGTAGATCTGCGTTTAAAAAACCAGGGGTTGCAAATTCCTGGTTTTTTGTTGGCTCAAAGCTTTGCTTTGCCGTTGCTCCGCTCATAGGGGCCGCGTTGGCCTGGGGGCAGGAGATCGGCAATGGCGTACATAATGGCTTCTGTGTTCTGTTGCAGACTCACCTTATCTTGTGGATTGCCTTGCAAGGTTAGGGATGGACCAAAACGAACCACAACCTGTGGCCGTTGTCCCAGCTTAAAAACCGCTCTAGAGTTAATGACGACCGCCGGCACCACTGGTGTTTGGGCCGCCATTGCAATCCGGGTTACACCCGATTTACCCCGCTGTAAGCAGCCGCTGCGGCTGCGCGTCCCTTCGGGAAACATGCCTAACACACGGCCGGCCAGCACAAGCTCTTCGGCCGTGCCAATGGCTTCCAGATCCTTTTGCCCGCGCTTGATCGGAAAGACGCCGGCCATACCTAAAAAGCGCGAGAGCCAGGGATGGATTTGGAAGAGTTCAGACTTTGCCATATAGAAGATCTGACGTGTTGACGCATAGCCCAGCATAAGATAGTCTGGGCCCATCGAATGATTACAGGCGACAATACAGCCACCACTGTGGGGAATATGTTCGCGACCTTCAACCTGAAGGCGACAGAAAAGCGGGAGTACAAAGGTGATGAAGCGGTGCAGCGCTTTCCAAAGCCGTGAGGCATCGTGAGGCAGTGACACAAATTCCTCCATTGTCTGTCATAAGCAGCGCCATCAGGGACTGATGTGCTGCTGCGGTATCAAATAAAGCAGCGCCATCAGGGACTGATGTGCTGCTGCGGTATTTAAATATAATCAGTAGACCACAAGGGCAGCAGAGGTTGGCTCCACCGACTCTGGACTACGCGACTACGCGACTGCGTGACTGCGGACTACTGATAATCAGTTAAGGCGGCGGCGCGTCTCTTCGATGTGTTGATAGATTTCGATGAGTTGTACATCGTGGGGTTGTAACGTAGCCTGGGCCAATTCCTTGTTCTGCTCTTGTCCATAGACTAACATAAGCTGACCAGCTAAATAGAAATAACGGCGCAGGGCATAAGAAGCATCTTCCCAGTTATCCAGATGATAGTGGATCAGCCCTTTCTCCTGCCAAAGGCTGGCATCTGCCGGTGTCAATTCCTGTAAATAGTCCAGGGTCTGTAAGACATAAATGTACTCTTTGCGGCCCAGATAGGCGTTGCGCAGATTTAAAAGTATCCTTTGCACCAGTTCTGGGGCAGTGACCGCGCGAAACTGCTCAGCCGACAGGGTGACATGTTGCTCGAAGAGGCGCGACAGATAGTGGCTGGCCGCCCGCACCTCAATCACCTCGCCATGAAAAGGATCCAGCAGCCATTCACCGCGCTCATCGCGATAGCGGGTCATGAAGTGGCCGGGAAAGCCAATGCCCGCCATGTCCAGCCCCAAGCGCGCACCAATGGCCATGCAGACCAGGCTCAGCATGATAGGCAGGCCCGTGCGCCGGCGTAGGACAATATGTAGATAGCTATTGTCCGGTGCATAGTACTCTTTGCTATTGCCTTTGAAACCTAGATCATGGCGGATAACGTCCAAAAAGCGGAGTGCGTGCTCATAGCCACTCGGAATATCATGGAGCGCGCGTTCCATCACCGCCGCCAATTCATCCAATTGACGCACTATTGTCTCAATCTCCAATTCCTGATCAACAACTCCGGCGATAGTCAGGGCCAAGATCTCTGGCCGTGGCGCTGCGCTGCGCAGTTCAAGCCGGAAGCGCTCTAATAAATTCATTACTTATCCGTAGTGACTCATACCTCGTTGATTGGCAGATCTCGCCTTAGCCCCAAAGCGCACAGAAAGGTAGCGTGAATTTCTCTGTGCCTTCCATACACTCTGTGGCAGCAAAGGGAGATTTGTCAGTCAACTAGCTCATACAGAGTCTCATGTCCCTGTACTCAACATTACGCTGCCTTCTGTTGCAAGCGGGTGCGTTCCTGTTCCAAGATGCGACGGAGCACAGCAATCGAAGTGGCATAAGTCGCATCGACACCAAAGTAGCTTAAGCTCTTACTCAAAAGTGACTGACGCCGGCTAATGGGCGTATCGCTCGCGTAGTGTAAAACGCCAATCTCATACGGCGCATTGATAAAAAGATTGACAATCTCATCCACAGGATACCGTTTCGGATAGACATCTTCATAGATGCTGCTTAAGTAAGGCCCGGCTTCCATTTCAATATCGGTGTAGCCCTCTTCATAAAACACATGCATGAAGTTACGATTTTGCAGAATCGTGCCGCGCACCGTCACCGCTTTTTGGTTATCAAAGACTGTGCCAAAGTTAAGATAGGGCGCCACATCCTGCGCCGTGAAGCAGTTGCGGAAGAGATAAGAATTGCGCGAATGTTCATCGTAGACCACATTGGGGATCATGACATCGCCCACCCGGCCATTGAGAGTGGCCGCTTTCCCCAAAATGTAGACCCCCAGAATCCGTCCCACCGCGGTGCTGACCTGGCTAAAAATGTGATAGGCCGCCATCCCCAGCGGGTAATCGATGTTGAAGAGCAGCGCGTCACTCTGGCGCAGGAGATCCCAACTTTCGGTGTCAAAGCCAGGGAGACGGGGGTCGAGATGGCGTGGGTCTAGTTTGGCAATTTCAATGATTTGCGCTTCAACATCCAAACAATGGGGCTCATTGATGCGAACAACGCCCAGTGCCCGCTCGCGTTCGGCTAACATTTCCTGTGCCTCTGTGCTTTGCATAGAGATCCGCATGGCATAATAGAGTAAGTTGCGCAGATGCCCATTATCTTCGTGGGGCAATCTGCGATACTCTGCCCAAAGCTCTTCTGGATTGTGTTGTTCCAGGTGCTCAAGAATGAACTGACGTTGCTCCCAGGCGTAACCGCTCAGCAGATTGATGATGCTGTGGGCATTGCTGCTGACAAAATAAACAGGGCGCATGCTCAGATTTTGGGGTAAGGCTGTAGAGACTTTACCCCACCAATATTGGACGCTACGTCGATAATCACTTAAACCGCTACCGAGGACAGTCACCCGTAGATCCAGGCGCTGTTGCGTCACCAACTGTAGATTGCGCCAGAGGGTGGTCCCACGCCAGACCTGACCTAACTTGGCAAAATCTTCCACAGAGAGTCCGGCTGCATTGCGCACGGTTTCTAAGAGCGTTTCGCGCTCGTCCACCGCCAAATCCGAAATGGTCTTCAGTTGTTGTTGCAGGGACGCTGTGTTGAGACGGTGGTGTAACTTGTTCCATTCAATTTGTAAGGTAGTCAGACAAGGAATGAGATCGTCAATATCGCTTACACTGGCAATATAAGCAGCCAAAATCTTCTGATTGGGCTCATAAAAGAGTTTACGACGCCGGGCGCGCGCTTTCACCGGCTGCCACTGTTCCGGTGTATAGCCCTCGCGCTGGAAGACATCATCCATTTGGCCCAAAATCACCAATTTGGCCTCAAGGATACATTCGGGCAGGCGCAACGTGGCGTAGACTAACGCCGACATGTCAATATCCGAACCTTCCGCCTGTTGGTGCAGGCTGGAGTTCATGGCGGCGTGCGTTTCTTCCAGGCTGCGAATACGAATTGGCGCGCTGCTGCGTAACAGCGAATAGTAGGTGCGGATGTAGAGTTCAATCTCTTCGCTCTGTACAACCGGCATCGTACGGATCATGACGACACTCCCAACGTAAGGCTAAATCAATAATCACTCCCATGAGTATATCATGAATCGGGCGGCAATTCATAAGTGTGGAGGGGTGCGCACCACAAATCGGGCGAAGCACCAACAAGGCCAATCGGCGCTTCTTGCCCACCGCCCTAATTGAGGACGCACCCATGTGGGGCGGCTGGCGCCACAAATAGATTGAGGCTATGGCTGCTATATAAAGTGCAAGTCGGCTAGTAAATCCCGCGTAAATAAGGCCATAGTTTTTTTGCCCTTTTCTCAGTGGTAGCTGGCCTTATTTACGCGGGATTTACGCCGCAATGTACTAGAAGAGTGACATCTGAGCTGGCGGCTCTTCATCCAGCACCATCCCGGGCGGGGGCCACGTGGGCAGGGGACAGAGTGGCGCGATTCGTTCCTGAAGCCGACGAATACTGGCGGGAGAGTGGCCCTCATAGGGATTGTGCATATAGCCAAAGGTCGCAATCTCTGCCGCACAGAGCTGAGCTAACCGCTGTGCCCAGAGGGTAAGTTCCTCATCCCGCGGGGCAACCAGCCGATCGTTGTCCGTCGGACCATTTTTGTCGTCGCCAATCCAGCGCACCAATGCAAAGTTCGGTGTACGCTGCATTTCCACCAGCTCCCACCACAGGTCAAAGGCATCAGGTGTCCCCGCACGCGCCACCAATGTATAGACCATGCCCCGCTCGGCTAGAAAGGCAGCAAAGGCCGGTGTCATCAGATCCTGCGCGCGCACTTCAACCCCAACCCGTACGCCCTTAAGTTCGGTGGCCAACCAATCCAAATAAAGGGCCAGGGTACGGCCATAGTGTTGGCGGCTAAAATCAGGGGGAAACTGTAAGAGGCCTGGCCCTGCGGCCTCACCGAGGGCGCGGATAACATCCAGAAAGATTAACGTCTCTTGTTCACAGTCCATCAGCCGCTTTTCATGGGTGATCGCGCGCGGAAATTTAAGACAAAAGGTAAAGCCGGCGGGTACACTTTCCACCCAGTTGATCAATGTGGCCGGTTTGGGAATACCATAAAAAGAGGTATTTACTTCCACCGAGTTGAACTGCGTCGCGTAGTAGGGGAGATAACGTGGACGGGCAAGGCCGTCCGGATAAAAGACGCCGCGCCATTCATCAAATTGCCACGAAGATGTCCCCAAATTTAGCTTTGCCACTACCGTCTCCTTTGGCCCATATAGGTATGCGGCTGAAATTGCCATTTTTCTCTCTAGGAAGTGGTGCAATTTCAGTTTACCGCCCATACGAGCGTCTCCTTTTTATGAGAAATGATGAATGGGCTCCGCAAACTTTTTGTGCAAATTGTACATGTTTTACCGGTCAATCCTATGGTATAGTGACCTCTGTGCCAAGCCTTGCAGGCTTTTCAAAATTCTATTATAAACAATCGAAAACGATTTAACCAAGCTCGATACATGCGAACATGTGCCGAGGCATCCATATTGCACGTTGGATGAAAAATGGAGGTCACCACCCTAGCGCGGGTTGCTGCAACCTTTATTTTTCGTTACAGCCGCAGTATTTCCGTATGCCTTTGTTCCTGTATCAATCAACCAGTGGAGGAGAATCAGATGGAAAGTGTAATTAATTCAGGCGATACCGCTTGGGTGATGATTTCGGCCGCGTTGGTCACTTTGATGACGCCGGCTTTGGCCTTTTTCTACGGCGGCATGGTGCGCCGTAAAAATATTTTGTCCACCCTTAATCTTAGCTTTATTACCATGGGCCTGATTGGCTTACAATGGGTGCTCTTTGGGTATACCTTAGCATTTGGCGGCAGCCTGGGCGGCCTCATTGGCAACTTGCAATATTTGGGCTTTAATCATGTAACGGGGGCGCCGAGTGATGTCTACGCCGGCAACATTCCCCATATTGCCTTTGCCGCCTTTCAACTCACCTTTGCTGTGATTACACCGGCTCTTATTTCCGGCGCCTTTGTCGAACGGGTGCGCTTTAAAGCCTACATCCTCTTTGTCTTGCTCTGGGCGACACTGGTCTACGATCCCGTGGCGCACTGGGTTTGGGGGCGGGGCGGTATCTTTGGTGCAATGGGCGCATTGGATTTTGCCGGCGGTACGGTCGTGCATATCACCGCTGGTTTTTCTGCCTTGGCCTTTGCGCTGGCCATCCGGCCGCGCACCGATTTCGGACAGATCACCTTTGAGCCGCACAACATTCCCTACACGGTGCTTGGGGCAGGGTTGCTGTGGGTTGGTTGGTTTGGCTTTAATGGTGGTAGCGCCTTGGCTGCTGATGGTGTGGCGGTGACCGCATTGCTTAATACCAACACCGCTGCCGCAGCGGCTGCCGTGGTCTGGATGCTGCTCTCTTGGCGTGAAAGTAAACCGAGCGTGCTGGGGATTGCTGTTGGCGCGGTGGTCGGCCTGGTAGCCATTACGCCGGCGGCTGGCTTTGTCACACCCTTGGCCTCCATTCTCATCGGCGGGATTGCCGCACCCATCAGTTACTACTGTATTCGCTTCCTACACAAGCGTGGTTTGGATGAATCACTGGATGTGTGGGGTTGTCATGGCATGGCCGGGGCGTGGGGCGCGTTTGCGACCGGCCTCTTTGCCACAACCGCGGTCAACGCTGCGGGCGCCGATGGTCTCTTCTATGGCAACGTTGCCCAGCTTGGCATCCAACTCCTAACCCTGGTGGTGGCTGCGGCCTATGCCTTTGGCCTGACCTACGGGATCGCCAAATTATTGGATGCTACGATTGGGTTGAGCGTTTCGGAAGAAGAAGAGCAACTTGGCTTGGATATGAGCGAACATGGCGAACGCGCCTATGCATTGGAAGTTCTGTAACCGCGCATCCCTCTAATCGACACCCCAGACCCATAGGGGCAAGGCCGGCAGACAAATAGTCTGCCGGCCTTTTTCGTGTAGGATTTTGTAAAATTAGTACATTGGGACGTAAGTGATTGGATTGCTAGAAATTTGTGAGGCTTCGCGAAGTAGTAGGTCGCTTTGGTAGCGGGTGGCGTATCACCCGCCACTCGCCACTCGCCACTCGCTACCCTCCACTCGCCACCCGCCACAACTTGGTTGAACAATTTGCCTGATTGAGCAATTTGCACGAGCGTTGGTGATTTCGTTCACCTATCACTCCGGTGGTGAAAGTAGAAATGATGAAAAAAACTTCCTGATATTTGTGCATATTGTATATTGAATCCCGCCGCTACTGCCATTATACTGGGGACAGAGGTTTGTGAAGAAAGATACAAACTCAATACTCCAGTCTGTACGAAAAGAAGAATGGGTGCCATATTGTCAAAGTACATCGTGATATGCAAACACTAACACTCTTCAAACGTCACGGTTGTATCAAACAATAACATTCAACAGTTGCTCAGCAGACAACATTATGCGAACACGCTACTTTGCCTCTGGTGAAATCGCCGCTTTGTACAATTTGTCTAGATGAGCCTCCAACAAATTTATCCCTTAATCAGGAAGGAAGGACGTACATGTTATCCAAGGTGTTGCGGGCTGTGCCACTCGCTATCTTATTGAGCTTGATTGCTGTCACCGCCTATGCGCAGGATGATATTAATACTGCGCAGGTTGCCTATGCTGTAGACAACATGATGCTTTTTCTGGCAGCGGTGCTAGTGCTCTTTATGCAGGCAGGTTTTGCTCTGGTGGAAGCCGGATTTAACTCAGCCAAGAACGCCGTCAATATTATGTTCAAAAACTTTATTGACGTGAGCGTCGGCGTGCTGATCTACTGGTTGATCGGTTACGGTATTATGTATGGCGCGCCCCTGCTTGGTGGGTTTATGGGTTGGAACGGCATTGGTGTTAGCCAAACGCCACCGACGCCGGGTGCGGGTGTGCTCAATCCTCAGGTCGATTGGCTCTTCCAGGTGGCTTTTGCCGCGACTGCCGCCACCATTGTCTCGGGTGCTGTCGCTGGGCGTATCAAATTCCAGGCCTATCTCGTTTATACAATCTTTATCTCCGCAATTGTCTATCCCATTAGCGGTTACTGGAAATGGGGCGGCGGTTGGCTTGATGCTATGGGCTTCCATGATTTTGCCGGCTCGTTGGTCGTGCATTCGGTGGGCGGTTTTGCCGGTTTGGCCGGCGCCATCTTGCTTGGCCCGCGCATTGGTCGCTTTGGCTCTAAGGGGGGGGATAGCTCGATCCTACCGCACAACTATACGTTGGCAACCTTGGGCGTCTTTATTCTCTGGATCGGTTGGTATGGCTTTAATCCTGGTTCGCAGCTTGCCTTTGTCGGTGCTTCGAACACCGATGCTACCGTTTTGATCGCTGTGAACACTACGTTGGCCGCCGGCGCCGGCGCCGTAGCCGCTATGATTCTCTCTTGGATCATGATGGGGCGGGCCGATCTCGGTTTTACCCTGAATGGCGCTCTGGCTGGTTTGGTAGGGATTACAGCCAATTGTGATGCGGTGACCAATGGTGAGTCGATGATTATTGGGATTGTCGCCGGTGTGCTGGTGGTCCTGGCGACGCAGTTGCTGGAACGCCTGAAGATCGACGATCCGGTAGGCGCCTGGCCGGTGCATGGCGTCTGCGGTATTTGGGGTGGTATTGCCGCCGGTATCTTTGGCGGTAAGCCGCTGGTTGCCCAAATTATCGGCTCCATTGCGATTCCGGTGTGGGCCTTTGTAACCTGCTTTATCCTCTTCGCAATCTTGAAGAGCATCAACGTCTGGCGTGTCTCACCGGAAGAAGAGATGGAAGGGTTGGATCTCTCTGAGCATGGCGTCTCGGCCTACGGCACCGTACCAAGTTTCGGCGCTGCTGACTAACAATCGTTCAGAGATGACAGTTACCGCCACTAGTTTCAATCACCAAAGTGATGTCATGATGGCTTGAACAGTGGTCTAATGGCTACGAAGTAGAAGCTGTGTAATCAATTGTAAAAGGTGATCGGCATCATCAAGATGCCGGTCACCTTTGCGCGTCTTCTGCATGATAACCCAGGTTTACAAACAATCCATTCTTGTCTATAATACATGGAAATAGCGTGATATTGTCTAAACAAACAGCAATTTTCCCATGTATTCCTCACACAGTGGTCAGAACAACCGAGCCGAGCCGCAACGCCTGCTGCGGCAACTAGGCGCATATGCGATTGATGGTGTACTTGGTCAAGGCGCTGTGGCCGTGGTCTATCGCGCCCGTTCTCCGCAAGGTCGGACTGTGGCCCTGAAAGTCCTGACCGACGTAGCCGCCGCCCAACCCAAAATTCGCCAGATGTTCCAGAATGAATATCGAATTACTTCGCGCTTAAACTATCCTGGCGTTGTCCGTGCCTTAGATGCCGGCGTTATTGATGGCCATCCCTATATGTCCATGGAACTTGTCGCCGGTAAGACCTTGCAGGAATTTGTGCGCCATGACAAAAGTCTAGGGGAATCGCCCGCGATAAACATTGTGCGCCAAATTTCTACAACGCTTAACTATGTCCATCAACAACAGGTCGTTCATCGTGATCTAAAGCCGACCAATGTTTTTGTAACCCAAGATGGGCGCGCGTTGCTCTTTGACTTTGGTGCGGCCCTTGATCTACGCAATCCACCCCAAGAAGAGGCTGCCGGCATCTACGGCACACCTGGCTTTCTGGCGCCCGAGCAGATCCGCGATGGCAACGCCATTGACGGGCGTGCCGATCTCTATTCGCTGGGTGTGATCTTTTACCGTTTGGTCTCTGGGCGTCGCCCTTTTTATGGCACACGTGAAGATGTCCTCGACGCCCATTTGCATACTCCGCCCCAAAAACCCTCTGAGCATGCCTATGTCTCACCTGAACTCGAGGCGGTGATCTTAAAGTTATTAGCCAAAGATCCTGCCCAACGTTACCAGACCGGTGCCGAGCTGACGGCAGCTCTTGATAGCGTCCATCTACAACCGCCCCCAGAAAGCGCCCCAGTGCGCCTGTTGCGCTGGCTCCAAGGCAAACCCGCCAACGCCTAACCACACATCCTCCCGTCTCCCGTCTCCCCCCTCCCTTAACCATTACTCACCCCTTCTTCTGTTTCACCATTTCCCCACCTGCGGGTATAATTGCCCCTTATGAGCAGAGATTTACAGCGCAAAATTATCTTTTCTATGGTCTTTGCACTCCTTTTTTATATGGCTATGGCCATTTGGAGTGACTGGCGTGAGTTGACGCAAGCCTTAACCGCTTTCCCTTGGCAGTGGTTGCCGCTTGTGATTAGCTTAACATTGGTAAATTATGTCGGGCGGCTTTTGAAGTGGCAATGGTACCTGCGCTTGCTGGGCGTCAAGATTGACGGCCGCGACAGCGCGCGTATCTTTGGCATCGGTATGTTAATGGTGATGACCCCTGGCAAGGCGGGCGAGTTTCTCAAAAGTTATATGGTGAAAAATGTCGCCGGCACCCCCATGAGTGTCACCGCCCCGGCTGTGTTGGCAGAACGCATGACCGACGCTATGGCCATGTTGTTGCTCGCCGCGGCCGGCCTTTTTGCCTTTCCAGATCCAACGGCGCGCGGGGTGGCAATTTTAGTCTTATGTACTTTTTTGACAACCACCGTTATTATCCAGGTGCGACCATTGGCAATGCGTGTTCTGGAAATCGGCAAACATCTTCCGGTTATACGCCGTTTTGCCGATCATCTCTACAGCTTCTATGAAAGCAGTTATATTATTTTTAACCCGCGCAACCTGGCCATTGCGCTCACGATTGGCCTCGTCAGTTGGGTGGCCGAAGGGTTGGCCTATTATGTTGTTTTGCTCGGTGTGGGGGTAGTGCCGGGTCCGCAGATCATTTTGGTTGCTGTCTTTATCTTTTGTATTAGTACGGTGATCGGCGCCCTCTTTGCCACACCAGGCGGTTTAGGCGGTGTCGAAGGAAGTTTGGTTGCCCTAAGCGTACGGCTGCTGGGGTTGGCGGGGGCGTCCGCTGCTGCTGCTGCGCTTCTCGTCCGTTTTTGTACGTTGTGGTTGGGCGTCTCGATTGGTGTTGTCAGCTTCTTCCTCTGGCCTTCCTTCTTGGCCGGCTCTGAACTAGCACGGCAGGCTGAGGCCCCCATGGCCAACAGTGGGGCCAATCCAGGGGCCGATCCAGGGGCCGATCCAGTGGCCGATATAGTCGGAAATTAGGCGCTTATGTGGAAAGTTGACCTACATACCCATACCATCTATAGCAAAGATTGTTTAACGCGCACCCTGGCTTTGCTGGAGCGTGCGCGCGCCGTAGGGCTGGACAAGGTGGCCGTCACAGAACACAATCGTCTGGATGGCGCATTGACCGCCAAGGCGTTGGCGCCGGACCTAGTGATCGTGGGCGAAGAGATTAAAACCACCCACGGTGAACTGATCGCCTACTTTGTCAAAGAAGAGGTGCCGCGCGGCCTTTCCCCGCAAGAGACGATTGCCCGCTTGCGTGCGCAGGGGGCTGTCATCAGTATTCCTCATCCGCTGGATTCACTGCGTTCATCGGCTATGCGCTTGCAAAATGTGCTGACGGTGATTGCGGAGGTCGATGCACTAGAGGTGCTCAACGCCCGCTGTGTACGCCCGCAAGACAATGACGCCGCGGCTGCGCTGGCGTTACAACATGGCAAGTTGGTCACTGCCGGCAGCGATGCGCACACGGTGGCCGAGCTGGGGCGTTGTTACATGGAGATGCCGCCCTTTGAAGATAACGCGGCAAGCTTTCTGGCGGCCTTGCAGCAGGCCAAAGCGGTCGGTGTTGTGAGTCCGTTTTGGCCGCACCTGGCCAGCACCTATGCCAAGGTGCGCAAACGGATTGCGCCGGTAAAACTGTAATTAACAGTTAATGAAAAATAATTAATCACTAATTTTTAACGATTTTCCTTGATCGTTTGATAATCATCGCCCATTAACCACAAGAGGCAAGAGAACATTTATGGCCCTAGCCCTGACTATTAGCCTGATTGCCGCCATTGTCCCGACTGTGCTCTATGTCTTGGTTTTCTACTGGGCGGATCGCTATGAACGCGAGCCGCTTTGGTTGCTATCGGTAGCCTTTCTGTGGGGAGCGATCCCGGCGATCATTGTGAGTATTATCGGGGAACTTATTCTAGGGTGGTCTTGGGTCGGCGCGGCGGATAGTATGACGGGCGCCATTGTGGAAGGCGCCATTATTGCGCCTGTGGTTGAGGAAATGGCCAAGGGGGTGGCGCTCCTGCTGATCTTTCTAATTATGCGCCGCGAATTTGACGGTGTCTTAGATGGTCTGGTCTATGGGGCGCTGATCGGTTTTGGCTTTGCTATGACCGAAAACTTTTTTTATTTTGTTGGCGCCTATGACGAAGGGGGCTATAAGCAGCTGACCATCGTCATTATCTTGCGGGCTATGTTATTTGGCCTAAATCATGCTTTTTACACGGGGCTAAATGGCATTGGTCTGGGGCTAGCGCGCAATTCGCGGGGGGCGGTCGCGAAATGGTTCTGGGGTGTAACGGGCCTGTGCGCCGCGATCGCCGCGCACAGTTTGCATAATCTCGGTGCTAGTCTCGCCGCGACCAGCGTCTCGGGGCTGGGGTTGAGCCTGGTGGTGGCGCTGGCTGGGATTGGGTTGGTGGTCCTAGCCGTGTTGCTTTCCTGGCAGTATGAACGCAATTGTATCCGTAATGAATTGGCCGACGAGGTGGGGCTCTTTATCTCGCCGTCAGAATATGCCCAATTGATTGGACGCTGGCGCAATCCGTTGCATAAGCGGGGTAGTCTGGCCAAAACACGCGCCCGCCGCCTGCATTTGGCCGTTGAACTTGCCCTGCGCAAAAATCGTGTGCGTGATGCTGATCCGGCAGAGTCAATGGAGTTGCTGCGCGAGATTGCGCAAATTCGGACGCAGTTGGCGCCGCCGATGGGATGAAGATAAAGTCATCGGTTCTTGGCGGTTTGGTAGGGGCACGGCCTTGCGCCTACCCCAAGTCATAAAAAAGAAACCCGGTGGAATGAGGTGTATCCCACCGGGTCATTGTGGATGCTCATGAGGAGGGGTCCATTAGGCATCCGAACAACAGCGCACTTGTAGTATGCGCCCGAAAAATTAAACGTGGATTAAGCGAACCTGTGGGTTTGCTGTGAAATAATCAACGCTCATTGGGACAAAGTGGCGAAATCGCTCCCAATACCAAAGAAAAAGGAAGCGATTTTACCCGCAGATCTACATGAGCCCTAATCAATGGACAAATTGCCTTTGACGTCTCATCGCCTATGGCGCACGGCTGTATTGCTGTTGGCGCCCTTCTATTGTTTGGCACTGACCGCCGCGCCGCTCTTTGCCTCGGATCCCTGTAATCCCCCCAATCTCATTCCGCAGCCGGTCTGCGATATGGATTCCTTTCACGGCTCGCCGCCGCGCGAGATCCCCAACGGGTGGACTGAGTTTGTGCTTGCGGGCGCTCCTGAATATCTAAATGATCCCCATTCCTTTTTTGGCGGTGGAACCTTGCGCATTTGGAGCAATGGCGGCACCTTTAAGGCCGGGATCTATACCCAAGTGGGGGTTACTCCCGGTGCTGGTTATCGTGCCAGCATTGCTTGGGGCGCACCCAATACGCCGGACAACTTTGGTCGCCAACTGGGCATTGATCCTACCGGTGGCACCGACCCCAACAGCCCCAATGTGGTATGGGGGCCTGTGCATTGGGGGGAAGGGCGCATCCTGAACTATCCGCCTGGCCAGGGGCCTAATATTGATGTGCGTGCGCGGGCCGTGAACGGGACAATGACTGTCTTTTTTGTAGCCGACCATCCTTCCAGCACTGGCGTCAATCTGATCTATATTGATGCGATTGCGCTCTATCCTGATGAAAGCGCACCGGCTGCTATTGCCCCTGCGCCCGCCGACCCACCTACCCCGGAACCGGCGGTGCAAGCCGCAGTGGCAATTGAGCCGCCCACCGCCACGCCGATTCCGCCAACCTTCACACCCACCCCAACGGACACACCCACGCCGACCGACACGCCTACCGCCACGTGGACACCAACGCCGACTGATACGCCGACCCCAACCACAACCCCCACATGGACGCCCTGGCCAACGGCAACGGCGGATACCGCCGTGAACGCCAGCGTGATTGAAATGCAGTTGCTCGGTGTGGCCCAGCGCTATCACCCGCTGGGCCTGATGTCACTGGCGTTTTTAAGCTTCTGCGGCGCCGGTTTCTGTGCCGGCTCGCTCTGGTGGCTGCGTCGTCGACCTTAATTCGGTTGGCCTGGCGGGGGAATTCGGCGGAAGAGATGTATAGCCATCAAAATAATCCCGGAATCTCTAAAAGATTCCGGGATTATTTTATTCCACCCGTCGCAATGCAAATGAACCTGCGTTATTTGCTCTCGCCTTCGACCAGTTTGCGCAGCGCAGTGCCATTGGACTTAAACCATTGATAGAGAATCGAAAGATCGGTGCCAATGGAGAAGTGGCGCACGCCCAGATCCAAGTAATATTCGGCGTCGGCGGGCGAACCGATCTCGGCGCGCGGCTGCACCCCCATTTTGAGTGATGTCTCAATCACATACTTTTCCACGGCGCGAATTTCGTCTGAATTGCGCTGACCGGCTTTGCCTACATTCATGCTGTAATCAGAGCCGCCCCACTGCACCATATCGAGCCCGGGCAGCGCCAGAATCTCTTCTAATTGGTCCACTGCACCCTTCTTCTCGACCATCAGCATAACCACGGTGTCGCGCAGCGCTTCAACATAGTCGGGACCGCCGCCATAGCCCATATAGGCATGACGCCGGGTGCCGACGCCAAAGCGGCCGCCATCGGTCAAGGTGTCTGGCTTGACCGCACGGATACAATCTCGCACCTCGTCCACATCGTGACAGTCGGCAAAGAGTACACTTTGAAAACCGGAGCCGACCGCGCGTTGGGCCACAAATTGGTGGGTGTCGTGGTCAACTTTGATCATCATGCCCAGATCATAAAGTTCTGCGGCGCGACAGAGGTTGTCCAGATCGTGGAGGGTGTAGGGGCCATATTCGGCCACAAACTCAACATAGTCATAGACCCCGGTATGGCCAACGGCTTCAATCACCGAGGGCCAGGTGCTGTGGACATGGGTGGAAAAACTGGGTTTGCCCTCTTTGAGGAGGGTGCGTAATTTATTCGGACGCATGGGAAACCTTTCTGTATGATAGCAATACTGTTTAGTAGGACAGTGAGACAGTGGACAGTGGAACAGTGGACAGTAGGACAGTCAGTCAGTAGAACGGTATTGTATACCACTGTCTCACTGTCCTACTGATTAACTGTCCTACTGCCTGACTACGTATATTCTGCCTGAGATGACTAAGCTCCGCAAACCATCTGCGCGACTCCGCTACCTCACCCCTCACGACGACCGGAAGCTGGGCGCGCCCGTTGCTGCGCCCACGCCCTCAACCCCTCGATCTCTTCTTCCATCATGCGGCTCAGTGGCACAGTATCTTGCAGCACATCTAGGAGATCAGACATGGCCAGGGCGCGATTTTGGTCAAAGGCTTCGTAGAGGCCGGCAATGACCGCTTGCTCAATTTCGGCGCCGGAGAGGCCATCCGAGGCCATGGCTAGGGTGTGCAGATCGAACTGATTGGGGTCACGGTTGCGCTTGCTAATGTGGATCTTCCAAATGTCGGCCCGCTCTTGGGTGTCGGGCAGGTCCACAAAGAAGATCTCGTCGAAACGACCCTTACGCACCAGCTCCGGCGGCAGATGAAGCACCGAGTTGGCCGTGGCAATGACAAAGACTGGACTCTGTTTTTCCTGGAGCCAGGTGATAAAGCTGCCAAAGACGCGTGCGGCGGTGCCGGCATCGCTAATATTGCTGGAGCCAACGCCGGAGAAGCCCTTTTCAATTTCGTCCACCCAAAGCACGACGGGGGCAATGCTCTCGGCCACCTTGATGGCATTGCGCAGATTCTCTTCGCTAGAGCCGACCAACGAAGCAAAAAGGCGGCCTACATCTAGGCGCAAGAGCGGTAAGCGCCAGGAATTGGCCACCGATTTCGCCACCAGTGATTTGCCACACCCCTGCACGCCGACCAGCAGAATGCCCTTGGGCTCAGGCAGGCCAAAGTTGCGCGCCTCTTCGCTAAAGGCGCGCACCCGCTTACGCAACCACTCCTTGAGCGTTTCCAGCCCGCCCACATTCGTCAGCCGTTCTTCGCTGGCATAAAATTCCAAAAGCCCACTCTTGCGGATGATCTGCTGTTTCTCGGCCATGACCGCGTCAACCGCATCGCCATCCAGCCGACCGCCGGCCTGTATAATCGCCTTGGCAATCGCGTTGCTCGCCTCCGTTTCGGTGAGGCCCATGCAGGCGCGCACCAACTGACTGCGCTGACGATGATCTAAATTGACGATGATCTTAGGGCCCCGTTTTGTACCGGCGCGGCTGCTTTCGATGATCTTGGTTAGCTGCGTCTCCATTTGCGCCACCGTGGGGAGGTTGAAGTCGAGCACCGTAATCTCTTTTTCCAATTCAGTCGGGATCTTAAGCAGTGGACCCAGCAGGATGACCGTCTTATCACCAGTCCGGAGGCCAAAGGCCACCTCGCGCAGGCGGCGCACAATGGTAGGTTCTTTGAGAAAAGGGTGAAAGTCGCGCAGGACCCAGATACATGCTGCTTTGTCTTCCAAGATGGTTCCCAGGAGTTGCAGCGGATCACGCTTGGTGGCGTCGACGCGATCAGGCAGGGCTGGATTGGTCAGACCGGTGGTGATACTCCAGACCATCTGCATTTTGTGCTGCTCTTCGGCCAGCTCTTTGACTTCTGCCAAGGCCCGCTCTTCTTCCGGCGTCACAATCCAGAGCAGTGGATAGCGGGCGCGAATATAGATATCTAATTCTTGCTTCATGAATCGCTTAATCTCTTATTTCAGATGGGGGGAATAGGGATAGATGTCCCACTTGCGTAACTCCTTGCCGTTCACGAAGACCTTGGTGCTGGACCAGCCCTGGGTGTGGTCCCAGAGCGACCAAAAACGGCGCAACTCACTTTTGCGAAAATACACGCGATGGACCAACTGACGATTTTCGTCCATTAGTGGTAGATAACCGGGTAGCTGTTGCGCGCGCTTGATCACAAAGGCAAAGGTATCAGCACGACTTTCGCCAAACTCCAAGACAAGCTGCCAACCCTCATGCTGCCAGCCATCCTCTTGCCGGCCATTAGGTCTTGGCATAACATCCTCTACCGCCTCTTCGTCATCATCTTCATACGCATCACTGCTTGCAGCGTTATTACTTGCGGTGTTGCCGGCCGTGGGCGCTTTATCCTCTGGCGTCGCGCTTGTGCCCGTGGCGGTGGGTGTAGTCACCGGCATCGATAAGAGGTCGCGTAAGAGCGGCTCCAACACGCTCCGTAGGTCCAGTTGGGGCAGCGCCAGCCGCAGATCCCGATGCAGACAACGCCACGGCCGTGGTTGGCGCGCCGTCTCTGCCTGTTGCGCTAGCGCATAGTGCAGCGGCTCCTGATTTAATGTTGTTGCAAGGGAAGAGAGGCGCAGCGCCAACATCGCACTGGACGGAGCGCGGCCCACCAAGCGCCAACCCTCAAGAATGGGCGCCAGTTGGGCGGCGTTGAGGGGTGTGTTGAGCAGGGCCTGCGCCCCCAGTAACAGACCAAAGCAAGCCGGCGTCGGTGGCCGAGTTGCCAGCCACTCACAGATCGCTGCGCCATCTTGGGCCAACCAACAGGCCAGCAAGCTGACGCGCGCCAGCCCCTCATGCTGCTGCCAGCTTGGCGTCGCCTGTAAACGTCTGAGTTCAGCCTGCACCTGGTCGGCAACTTCGGGATCAAAGAGGCCAACCTCCAAATGGGCGAGATAGAATTGTCGGTAGGCCGCGTGCGCCGGCTGCCGTGGATCCGCCAGCCACTGTAGCAATTGCTGGCGTTGGTAGGGGGTAAACCCGGCATAGCCGCTGCCAATGACAGGCGCTTCACTTTGGTGCTTGTCTACGTTCTCTGTGCAGTCCGCCGTAACGAGTGCAGGGTCGATCTGAATATAATCTTCGGCATCACCGGTGGCGGCGCCAGCCGGCGTACTGCGAATGACCACAGGGCGCTGACCTGCTTGTTGCGCATTGGCGAGCAGCTCGACCGCGGTCGCATGGACCCCTACAATGCGCACCAGCGGATTGTGTATGATTGATTGACTTTTGGCGGGTGGTTGTCTTGTCTTCATTGGTTTATTTTACCAGGACTCGGGCAGATTGTGCAATCGAGTCCAAGTTTCTCATCGCTTGTTTAGCCAAACAATATCTTTCACACCGTTAAAAATCGTGCAAAAGAGGTGTTATAAGGTAAAATATGTTGATTAATTGAATTTGTTGTAAGTTGAAGAGGTATGGATGACCAAGTTGATTGCACTGCGTGCGTCTCCCACGCTCCACCTTTACCAATCTATCCTATCTGTGGAAGAGAAACGGCTGAGTGCTGTAAACAGCACCTTGAACCACGGCAAGACAGAGTTGTTGCATGCGTTAGGATTGACTCAGGTGGAACCGACCGACCATGCGCCCAAGATTTTGCACACTTTTCAGCGGCTGGATTACATGAAAGCCTTTGTGATCGAAACGCCCAATCCGGCGGTGGCCGAGCGCGCCCGTGAACTGTTGGAGCCTGATTATCTTGTGCTGCCCGATCTGCGTTTCACTTTACCCATGCCGGAGATCTTCCGCCGTTACGCACGGCGGCCCCGTGGGGAACCCTACTGGCCAGAGAGTAGCGGCGTGGCGTTGGCCCATCAACAGGACATTCTGGGCCAGGGGGTATTGGTGGGCGTGCTGGATACGGGGTGTGACGCCGATCATCTGGAGTTGCGCAATAAGGTGATCGACTTTCGCTATATCCCGCTTGATCCAACCTCAGACGCGGTGCGCACCTGCCGCGCCTTTGATGTCGATGGTCATGGCACCCATGTGGCGGGCATCATTGCCGGGCGCCATGTCGGCGTTGCGCCGGCGGTTGACCTTATGGTAGCCTCCGTGATTGAGAGTGAGACATTGCATACCAGCCTGGAACGGGTAGTGATTGCGCTCAACTGGATGTTGGCCAAATTTCAGTTGGAGGAAAATCTCCACAAACCGACGATCATCAATCTTTCCTTGGGCTTTCTGCCGGAGTGGATTGGGCAAGGGCAGGCGGCAACGGTCAGCCGGGGCATTCAGCAGATTCTGAACACGCTGGTGGTTGATTACAATGTGCTGCCCATTGTCGCGATTGGCAACGACGGCCCTGGCCGTATGCGCGCCCCGGCTTATTTCCCCGAAACCTTGTCGGTAGGTGCGGTCGATCAACACTTGCAACCAGCGCCCTTTAGCGGTGGCGGCCGTTCACCGCTTGTGCCGGAAAATGAACCCGATCTGGTCGGTTATGGTGTCGATATTCTTTCCAGCCTGGAGCGGACAATCGAGGGCCGCAGCGTCTATGCCACCGCCAGCGGCACCAGCATGGCCGCGCCCTATGTGACCGGAATTGCCGCGCTGCTTGCGTCCATGGATCCAACCCTCCAAGGTCAGAAGTTGCGCCAGCATCTGCTGGACCATGCGGTCTCGATTGATGCACCGAGTGACCGGGTAGGCGCCGGACTGGCGCGCTTTGGCTAGGGCGAGTTGCGAGTTGCGTTTTGTACTTCCCTTTGTTGCGAAAAGGATGCAAAATACTAGATCGCTGTGGTATACTAAAGTAGGCTGATCATGGGAAATGATTTACGATTTGCGAGGCGTATAAGCCGTAAATCGTAAATCGTAAATTATTCGATAGGCATAGCCCCCATGCTGCGGTGAGGAGGGTGCCATGACCGATGTTGTACGTAGCAGATTACATCGCAGTGAGCCAACCGATTGGGTTCAGGTCATGTTGACGATCGATCGACCCGATCCTGGCGCGTTAGCCGACTATAGCCGGCGCGAAAAGTTTAGAATTCTCCAAGACAGTGCCCGTTTCCAACGAGACGTGTTGCAGCGCTGGATTCAGGAACATGGTCTTGCCGATGAGGTGGCGCGCATTGGCGACCCCACAACCTTTAACTTTCTTTTTGTTGAATGTACTCCCCATGCGGCCCAAGAGTTGGCCCATGCCCCGGGGGTGGTCAACGTAACAACTGAAACACAGGAGCGCGTCCCCAATTAGACACTACCGACGAATTCGCCAGCGGTATCCTTTGTGGTACGCACCTATTTTACGGAGTGCGTCCCAAATGGAGGGCGAGTGGCGAGAACAGCAAATTTATGCGCTGTTGCTCCGCCCTATTTGTGGTACGCACCTATTTTACAGAGGACAGGAATGCAAACTGAATCTGCCTACCCTATGCTGGCCGTGGCCGATGCGCTGGCCATTGTGTTGGTTCACGCCCAACCACTGCCGGCGCACCTTGCCGCGTTGACGGACGCGGCGGGCCATATTTTGGCTGAAGATGTTCTGGCTCAAGAGCCGTTGCCCCCTTTTCCAGCCTCGGTCAAGGATGGCTATGCCGTCATCGCCAGCGATGGCCCAGGCGACTATCCGGTCATTGGGGAGGTGACTGCCGGGCGCGTTGCCACCTTTACCGTAGAACCAGGCTCTGTTGCCTACATCACCACCGGCGCCCCCGTGCCCCCGGGCGCCGATGCCGTGGTAATGGTGGAAGAGACGACTCCACTGCCGGCTGTAGCGGGACAAGCGCGCGTGAAGATCAGTCAACAGGTGAAGGCCGGCGATGATGTGCGCGCCGTGGGCGTAGACGTTGCCCCTGGGGAGCGAGTGTTGGCGGCAGGAGATCGGCTGGGCGCGGCCGAGGTCGGTCTGTTGGCGACAGTTGGCGCCGCGCAGGTTAAGGTCCATCCCCGGCCCCGGGTGGCTATTCTCTCCACCGGTGATGAACTGGTAGAACCGGGACAGCCCTTGCAAGCCGGCCAGATCCGTGACAGCAATCGCGCTATGCTTCGGTCTGCGGTCCTAGCCGCCGGTGGCCAGCCGCTCGATCTTGGTATTGCCCGTGACCAGCAAAGTGTACTGACTGCCCAGATTGAACGGGGCCTGCATGAGGCCGATGTGCTGCTGACCTCTGGTGGTGTTTCGATGGGAGAGTTGGATCTGATCAAGCCACTCTTGGCCGGCAAGGGCACCATCCACTTTGGGCGGATTCGCATGAAGCCTGGCAAGCCGCTTACCTTTGCTACCGCAGAGGTGGCTGGTCAGCAACGGCTGGTCTTTGGTCTGCCCGGCAATCCGGTGAGCAGCTTGGTCACCTACTATCTCTTTGTCGTGCCGGCGCTGCGCAAGTTGGCCGGATGGGCGGAGCCCAATCTGACGCGTGTCCAGGCCCAGTTGGCCCAACCCTTGCGGCTGGATGCCTATCGACCGGAATATCATCGCGCCACCCTGCGGTGGGATGTCGCCTTGAACAATGGACAAGGCGGCTATCGGGCGGAGAGCACCGGCAGCCAGGCCAGCAGCCGCCTGTTGAGTATGCGTACTGCCAACGCTTTGTTAGAATTGCCCCAGGCCGAGGGGACGCTGTCTGCCGGTAGTGTCGTGACGGCGTTGTTACTGGATTGAACGACGGAACGGGGTGGCGAATGCGCGTTTATGGACTGGATCATATACAACTGGCCATGCCGCGTGGCGAGGAAGCGCGGGCGCGCCATTTTTATGGCGACGTGCTGGGGCTGACGGAAGTGCCGAAACCGGCCAATCTGGCGGGACGGGGCGGCGTCTGCACCTGGGCGTGCAGGCAGATTTCCAGCCGGCGCGTAAGGCCCATCCGGCATTGCTGGTGGAGGACCTCACGGCACTCATTGCACAGTGCGAAGCTGCCGGCCATCCCATTGTCGTCGATGAGCCATTGCCGGGTTATCACCGCGTCTATACCGCAGATCCCTTTGGCAATCGCATTGAATTGATGGAACCGATTTAAAATGGCTGAACAACTGACTCATTTAGATGAAAAAGGCCACGCCGCCATGGTCGATGTGGGCGCCAAAGCCATCACCACGCGCACGGCGGTGGCGCAAGGCGCAGTGGAGATGTTGCCCACCACATTACAGGCGATCCGTGACGGCAATGTGCCCAAGGGGGATGTCTTGGCCGCGGCGCGTATTGCCGGCATTATGGCCGCCAAACGCACCCCAGATCTGATCCCGCTCTGCCATACGCTACTATTGAGCAAGGTCGCGATCGACTTTACCATTGATGAGGTGCAGAGCCGTGTCGTCATTACGGCGACAGTGCGCTGCAATGGCCAGACCGGCGTGGAAATGGAAGCGCTCACCGCGGTGAGTGTTGCCGCTTTGACGATCTATGACATGGCCAAGGCGCTGGAAAAGACCATGACCATCACTGGCATCTGCCTGCTGGAGAAGCAGGGGGGTAAATCAGGTGATTGGCAACGTACGTAAATCTCGACAGAAATCCTTAGCTAGTTGTCGCTTTGGAAAAGACCACCAGATTTTCTTATCACACCTGCTCGCAAGGTGTGATGCCAGATTTCTGTCGTGGTATTTACGTTCGACAATATAAAGGAATAACCTATGGAAGTGAAAGTTCTGCTCTTTGCGACATTACGGCAGATGGCCGGTTGGAAAGAAAAGTCCATTGAAACCCCGGCCGGTGCGACGCTGGGCAACTTGTTGCACCAGTTGACCGAAGCCCATCCTAGCCTCAATCTAGCCGAGCGTACCATCTATGCCGCGGTCAATGAAGAGTATGCCAATCGCGAGACAGTTTTGCAGCAGGGGGATGTGGTTGCGATCTTTCCGCCTGTCTCCGGCGGCGTCGATACCTCAGCCCCTGGTGTCGAGGGCGCGGCGCCCAAGCGTTTTCTGATCACCGCGCAGCCGCTTTCATTGGATGATGTGGCGGCCCGAGTCAATCGACCGGACTGTGGCGCCATCGTCACCTTTGCCGGCGTCGTCCGAGGTGAGACGGCCACAACAAGCGGCGCCCGCGGCACCGATTTCCTGGATTACGAAGCGTACACCGAGATGGCTGAACGGATGTTGGCGCAGATCGGTGACGAAATCCAGCAAAAGTGGCCCAAAGTCCGCGCCGTCAGCATCCTGCACCGCATTGGCCGGTGTGAAATTGGCGAACCGAGTGTCGTTATCGCCGTCGCCACTCCCCACCGGGGCGACCATTGTTTTGACGCATGCAGCTACGCAATCGAACGTCTCAAAGCGATTGTACCCATCTGGAAACAGGAGAACTGGTCCGATGGCCAGGTTTGGGTTGAAGGGCCACGCCAGCCGGAGTTGGCATTTGATGGCGGATAGCTGATGGCTGAGGGCTGCTGGCTGAAGGCCGGTGGCTGCTGGCAAACTCAGTTAGCGAGTTAAGAAAATACTGGAGTCTGGCGTTTTTTATTGGTTACACTGGTGATTGGTGATTAGTTGCTCGCTTGCGGGCGCTATGCGCCATTGGTAATTTTCACCTGTAGTCTCCAAATTCGCCAGACTCCAGTAACTGAATTTGCCAGCAGCTATCAGCTATCAGCTATCAGCCAGCAGCTTCCAGCCAACCGCCACCAGCTTATCTGAAGCCCACGGGTGCGTCCCAAATTAGGGCGACAGACGGGAAGCTCAAACGAGCTTTGCTGGTGCTTCGCTCCATTTGTGGTACGCACCCGAAGCCCACAGAGTGATTTTGTGCTTTGTGTTACATGCGCTATAATGAGTGAGCCCCTGTAATTACATTTATCTGAATTCCAAGCAGCAAATCAATAGTTAGTCCGGCTCATTTGATGGGTAGTTGCCTCGTTAGTCTTCTTCCTGTGATGCTGTTGCCCATTAAGTCATTCCTGGCAGGCTATTAGTTGGTCGTTGTCTTGGTGGTTCGGCAAACCCTTTGATTTATAACTTCATATTCGTAAATCTGCTTTTAAGAAGTCACAAGGAGAACCTGTATGCTTCAGCAACGTTTGACTCGTCGAGATTTTATGCGCAGCTCCGCCGTAGCTGGTATTGGTCTAGCCGTGGTTGCTTGTGCACCTGCGGCAGGCCCAGCTGCAACTGGTGGTCAGGCTGACGCCGGGAGCGCGCCAGCTAGCGACGTCACCACTGTCCGCTTTATGTCGCGCGCCGGGGTCGAGAACAATGTACAGGCGCAAAAGACACTCGATGAAGATTTCCGCTCAGAAAACCCCAATATTCAGGTCCAGGTGGAAGCCGCACCCGATGGCTGGGTCGACAAACTATTGGCACAGATGGTGGCTGGAGAAGCGGTCGATATTTTTGAAGCCTGGGGCAACATCTTCTTTAACTGGACCGAACGCGATCTGCTGCTGGATGTCCAATCCTTTGTCGATCGCGATCTGACCGATGAACAGGTTGCAGACTATAACGACTTCCAATGGACCGGTCTGGTCATGTTGGGCAAGCGTGTCGGTATGCCCAAATATATTAACGTCATGACCGTCACCGTCAACGTGGATCTCTTTGAACAATATGGCGTGGACCTGCCGCCGGAAGATGGCAATTGGGACCATGATGATTATGCCAATATGGCGAAGCAACTGACCGAAGCGGCGCGGGCCGCGGGTAACGATGCCCAATGGGGTGGCTGGAAGCCGGCGTGGAACTGGGATCGATTCTGGAATACGGTCTACATGTTTGGTGGCAAAATCGTCGACGAGAAATATGGCACCAAGTGTTTGATGGGCAGTGAAGAATCACAGGCCGGCTTCCAGTGGATGTATGATCGCATTTGGACCGATAATACCTTTGCCCGCCCCGGTGATATTGAAAACAAATGGGGCGATGATGCAGTAACCGCCGGTTTTGTTGGCTTTATTGAAGATGGCACCTACCCCATTGGCCGCGACAAGCGGATGGAAGATGCCGGCATCAGATGGAACATGTACCACGTGCCCACTGGTCCCACCGGCATCCGCAGCGTGCTTGGCACCACTGATGCCTGGTCGATCACGAAGCAGACCAAGGTGCCAGAGGAAGCCTGGAAGGTGATGAGCTTCCTCTCCGGTCCCGTCTATCAGGATAAGCAGATTGTTGCCGTTGAAGGTATTATCCCTGTCTTAAAATCGCGTATTGCCAGCTTCATCGACACGGTCCGTCAGGTGCGCCCATCGCTGGAAAATGTACGTCTGGAAACCATTCCTGAGTTATTGGATTGGGGCTACGCTGAGGATAGTTTCTGGTTTAAGAAGCAAAATGCTGCCAATGAAATTATTGTACCAGCACTGGAAAAAGTCTACACCGTGGGTGATGTCGGCCCTGAATATTTCATTGAGATCGCCCAGCAAGTTGACGCATCACAACAGGATTAGGTTAGTTTGGTGTAAATACCCTGGCAATCCCATTGGCTGGTTAAGCATAACTATCGGGGTTGCCGGGGTTTTTCTACAAAGGGATGTTTCATGAGTGTACAATCTGCTGTACAGCTTGGTGGTAAGGCGCCGCGCCGCCAACGCCTATCGCCCCGCGTCATCCGCGACAATATTGCCGGCTTTTTGTTTATTAGTCCCTGGCTGATTCACTTTGCTTTGCTGATTGCCTTTGCCATGATCTACTCCTTTCGCATTAGTTTGATGGAGACAGATCTCCTCAGCTCAGAAAAATTTGTCGGCTTCTCTAATTATGCAAAGCTGTGGAATGATGAGCTGTTTTGGAAATCTTTCCGTGTGACTGCCTATTATAGCTTTGTGTTGGTGCCAAGTGGTATTGTGCTGGCGCTAGCCATTGCTATGCTGATGAACCAAAAGGTGAAATTGGTGGGCGTGTGGCGGACGCTCTTCTATCTGCCGTCAGTGGTTTCCGGTGTGGCGGTTGCCATTTTGTGGGGCTATGTACTCAACCCTCGTTTTGGTCTCTTGAATCTGGGGTTAAAAGCAATTGGCATTGAAGGGCCCCGTTGGCTCTTTTCCGAAACGTGGGCAGTGCCGGGCTTTATCATCATGGGGTTATGGGGAGCCGGTGGCGCTATGTTGCTCTATTTGGCCGGTCTGCAGGGGATTCCCACCCAATTGTACGAGGCCGCCGAAATTGACGGCGCCGGCGCTTGGCGTCGTTTTTGGCACATTACTATCCCTATGCTAACGCCGACTATCTATTTTAACTTGTTAATCAATATCATTGGCTCCTTCCAAGTCTTTACCCAATCCTACATCATGACCGGCGGTGGACCCAATAATGCAACGTTAACCCAAGTGCTTTATCTCTACCGCAAAGGGTTCCAGGACTTTCAATTTGGCTACGCTTCAGCACTGGCTTGGGCGCTCTTTCTCGTAATTTTGGTCTTTACCGTGTTGGTGGTGCGCTCATCGGAGGGATGGGTTCATTATGAAGGGGAGTTGAAGAAATGACGACACAGGAGAAGAGTTACCCAACCGCGGTTGCTACTGGCCGTCAGCCAGCCAGATTTGACGCACTACTGCTACGCCACCGTCTGTTTACAGGCATTGGGCGCATCTTCATCTATATTATTTTGGCGGTTGGCGCGCTCATTTTTTCGGCGCCATTGCTTTGGATGATCTCAACTTCCTTGAAACCGGAAGGGTTGGTCTATCAATACCCGATTGTCTGGATCCCGCCGGAACCGAAGTGGGCCAACTTTTTCACTGCCTGGAATAAGTCGGTCCCGCCTTTTACGGTTTTCTATTACAACACGATTTACATTACGATTGTCAATATTTTTGGCCTGGTCTTTTCCAGCTCACTGGTTGCGTTTGGTTTTGCCCGCATCCGCTTTTGGGGTCGTAACGTAATCTTTATGGTTCTCCTGGCTACCATGATGTTGCCCGGTCAGGTTACGTTGATTCCCATTTACCTCTTTTGGGCCAAGCTTAAGCTGGTCAACACCTTCTGGCCGTTGATTGTCCCCCAATGGCTGACCAATGCCTACAATGTTTTTTTGCTGCGCCAATTCTTCATGTCGATTAACACCGAACTGGATGATGCCGCGCGAATTGATGGCGCAGGTTGGCCGCGCATCTATTGGAACATCATTATGCCCCTCTCTAAGCCTGCCCTCGGCGTGATTGCGATCCAAGCCTTTGCCTGGAACTGGAACAACTATTTTGACCCCCTCATCTATTTGAGTGAACCCAAAAAATTGACCGTCGCGATTGCCCTACGCCTTTTTGAAACCCAACAATCGCAACATATCCCGGAAACCATGGCCATGACCCTGGTGGCGACAATTCCAGTCTTGGTTGTTTTCTATATTGCCCAGGCCAAGTTCATTCAAGGGATTGTCATTAGCGGCGTTAAAGGATAAAACCTATGGAACTCGGACTTAATTCAGGCACCTTCCCTGCCACTATGAATCCATCCCAAAAGGTAGAGGCGACGGCGCGTGTCGGTGGGACGGGGTTAGAGCTAAACATTGATGCGAATCAACTTTGGACCCAGCGGCTCGACCAAGCTGATCGCGCTGCGCTCCGCAAACAGGCGCAGGACGCTGGCGTCGCTATTACATCGCTTTGTATGAACGCCCATTGGGTCTTTAACCTGGCCAGTCCTGATGTACGTATCCGAGATTTGGGTGTCAGTCTGCTGCTGGATGCGGTTGCAATGGCGAGTGACCTAGGGGCGAGCGCTGTCCTGGTCCCCGGCTGTGACCAAGATCAGTCGCCGGCGAACAAGAGGGAACTCTTCCGGGATGGTCTGCTGCAGGCAGTTGGCCCGGCGCAAAAGGCTGGTGTCAAACTGGCGTTGGAAGCTGTGGGTAAACCATTTCTCTTGGATACCGCCAAGTTGTTGCAGATGATCGACGATTGTGGCGGCGCGGACATCCTGGGTATCTATTTGGATGTAGGAAATTCGACCGCGGGTGGCATGGATCCAGCGGCGGAGATTCGCGCGGCTGGGGAACGAACTGTGCTCACTCATGTCAAGGATTGGAATCCGGCCAATCGCAATGAGCGGCGGCTAGGCGCGGGCGCAGTCGATTTTGCAGCTTCTCTGGCTGCACTGCGCGAGATCGGGTATGATGGTTATTTACTGGTCGAGTTACCGCCGGACCCGAATGATAGTGATCTGGTGGCGCGCCAATCACTTGAGTTTTTGCAAAGCGCTCTCGCTTCATAATACAATTCTAAGCAAGCGGCTGAAAAAGCGCACTGGCTTTGATTTGCAAACCTGGCAAGACATTAGATTCAAGCAATTCGTCATTGGTATATTGACCCACTAATGCATATTCGCCCTTGGTTAAGGTATAGATTTCTACCGCACGTACTTTGGGATCAACCAGCCAATATTCAGCCACACCGGCTTGTTCATAAGCATCATACTTGGTTTTTCGGTCGAGGCGGAGCGAGCTAGGCGAGATAACTTCAACGATCAGATCGGGTGCACCCGCAAAGACCTGTGCGCCAGACTGTGGTTGCCGTTCTTTGCGAACAAATAGGACATCCGGCTGGACAGGCTTACTGGTCTCGGATAGATGAACTTCAAAAGGTGCGGTTACGACGACCCCTAAATCGTGTTCAATCGTGAATAATTGTAAATAAAATAAGATTTTGCTCACCACATATTGGTGGTCAAAACTGGGTGCGTTGGCCACGTAGAGCACTCCTTCGATGATTTCGTAGCGTCTGCCGTCATCCGGCAATTTCAGATAATCGGCATAGCGCCATTGGCCGGACATCGGCCAGCCATTTTGACCACTGAGGGTGGTGTCTTTGGCGGCTGTCACTACGGCTGTTGCCATGGTTTTAACTCCTTTACGGAAAATCCGACACAGCTTGTCTCTGACTTCTGTACGTAGGTTAAGGGGTATTAATCGAATATTCGGTCAATGACACTACCCGTGCGTCAATCTCGCTGGCGCCATTGGTATGGTAGACGATGTAGAAGGGGGGCTGAACCAGGGTGGCAAGTTCAGACAGGATCGGGGGGATGGTGGCGTCATCGCTTTGATAGTAAGCAAATAGGCCAGGGCGCGTCTCATAAAAGGCCAGTGCAGCGTTTAACGTTGGCACATCGACCTCGATATAGTGGGGCACCATACGAAAGGCGCGAATCACCGGTGCGTCGTCATATTCAAGCGAGCAGATAAAGTAAATACTTTCAGGATAATGGGCGTTCCAGGCGTCTGTGGCCGAAGGATAGGCGACCGAGATGGGATGGGAGTGATAGATGCCCATCATCTCATCATTCTCTTCTTCAAATTTAAACTGCATCAATAACGTTTGTACGTCAACTTCATAGTTGTTGACCCGATCCTCGGCCACATTTTGACCGCGAATCAATTCATAGGCATTGAGGCCACGGCCACGAATTATGCCGCAGATCTCTTCCGGCTTGCCCTCACGCGCGTGGGCAATGATCTCGTTGTACAGGTTGTGTGGTAGTTGAACGGTCATAGTGATTATATCTAAACAATTGCACGTTGTTGTCATTGTTGTCATTTTACGAGCCATGACTGGGCTATGAGCCATGACTGTTCAAGCGAGTTGCCACTCAAAGTAGTTGAACAGTTACAGTTATCCTAGAATGATTATAGCAGTCTCCCAGATAAAACAAAAACCTGTGATTGTTTCTTGACAGCATTACATCCCTCTTATACAATCACGTAAGCTTACCCACTGTTGTATAGTATCAGTAGTCCGCAGTTGCATAGTCGCGTGGTCCAGAGTCGGCTAATTCGACATCTGGGACCATTGCGGACTACTGAGTATTAATTCATTTTGCCCCAAGCATAAGGAGAACTATTTATGAATCGTCGTGACTTTATGCAGACATTGGCAACCCGTACTGTTGCGGCCAGCGCTTTTGGTTTGGCCGCAGGGTGCGCTGCCCAGCAAGCCGGCGTGGCTACCCCAACGTCAGAAGCCATTGCCCAAGATTCTTCGCTGCCCGATCTTTCATGGCAGATGGCAACCAGTTGGCCCGTCTCGTTGGACACCATCTTCGGCGGCGCACAAGTCTTTGCGGAACGGGTCGGCGCCATGACCGGTGGTAAGTTTAAGATTGAGCCCCGCGCCGCCGGCGAATTGGCCCCCGGCACCCAGGTGTTGGATGTGGTTTCGCAAGGCGCCGTAGAGTGCGGCCATACCGCATCCTACTATTATATTGGTAAAAGTCCGGTGACTGCTTTTGGCACATCGTTGCCCTTTGGCCTCAATGCACAACAGCAAGATGCCTGGCTTTTTGAGGGCGGTGGTTTAGCTCTGTTGCAGGAGTTCTATGCGCAGAAATTCAATGTCATTCAATTCCCGGCTGGTAATACTGGCGTGCAGATGGGCGGCTGGTTTCGCAAGGAAATCAACACCGCGGCCGACTTGCAAGGGCTCAAGATGCGCATCCCCGGCCTTGGCGGTCAGGTAATGGCGAAACTGGGGGTTACCGTGCAGGTGCTGCCCGGTGGGGAAATTTTCCAGGCCTTGCAGACCGGTGCGATTGATTCGGCGGAATGGGTTGGTCCCTATGATGATGAAAAGCTCGGTCTAAATCAGGTCGCCGATTTTTACTATTACCCAGGTTGGTGGGAACCGGGTCCTACTTTGGAAGTTGAAATTAATCTGGATCAGTGGAATAGTCTGCCCACCATCTACCAGGAAATCGTCAAGACGGCCGCCTTTGAAGCCAATACCACCATGTTGGCCCGTTATGATGCTCGTAACAACGAGGCCCTTCAGCGCTTGATTGATGGCGGTACGCAACTGCGAGCCTATAGCGATGAAATCTTGCAGGCCGCCTCGGCTGCTGCTGAAGAACTCTATGCAGAATTTTCGGCCAATGATGCCGACTTTAAGCGCATCTTTGAGCAGTGGGACGCCTTCCGCAAGGGTATTCGCGCCTGGCACAATATCAATGAATTGAGCTTCTCCCGCTTTGTTATGGGTAGCTAGCGTTCTCTACAGTGTAGTGTACTTGCTCAGTGGGGTGGCGAGTTGTGGATGGCGAGTCATGCGTCTTTTGCCATCCGCAAAACCCTAACAGCGCGCAATAGGATAAAAAACCAGGTTTCTGGCAGAAACCTGGTTTTTTGTAATAACCTCTATGGCGCCCCTTTCACCGAAAGATCGATCAGCCACCGTACTGTCTCGGGAAAGAACATGACTAGAATTAGAATAACCGTCTGAATGGCCATAAAAGGGAAGGCGCTGCGGTGAATTTGGCTGGTGGAGACCTCCTTTGGCGCAACGCTCTGCAAATAAAAGAGCGAGAAACCGACCGGCGGTGAAATAAAGGCGATCTGAAGATTAATCGCCATCACAACGCCAAACCAGACCATGTCGATGCCCAAAGCCTGGGCCGCCGGTACAAAGAGCGGCAAGACAATGTAGACGATTTCAATAAACTCTAGAAACATGCCCAGGAAGAAGACCGCAATATTACTGATGATCAAGAAGCCCCAAAAGCCGCCGGGAACGCTCGTCAACAATTCGGTGATAAAAGTCTTGCCCCCCAGGCCATCAAAGACTACACCAAAGAAGCTGGAACAGAAGATGATCATAATGACCAGGGTTGTAATGCGGGCGGTGGAATTGGCCGAATCCTTGATCATTCGCCAGTTTAATTTCCCATTCATCAAGGCCAGGAGACACGCACCGACGCTGCCCACGGCGCCGGCTTCCGTCGGCGTTGCAATGCCAAAGAAAATGCTGCCCAAGACAGCAAAGATCAGGGCAATGGGCGGGACAACGGCCTTTGCCACGCGGACGAAAAGGGCCAAGCCGCGCACGGTGCGAATCTCGGGCGGCAATGCCGGTGCCTTACGCGGCTGCAAAAAGGCTACAACCAGCACATAGACAATATAACTACCGGCCAACATTAAACCGGGAATCAGGGCGCCCAGGAAAAGATCGCCCACGGAGACCCCGATTTGATCGCTCAACACAACCAGCACCAGGCTAGGCGGGATCAACTGGGCAAGCGTCCCGGCCGAGATAATGGAGCCTGCTGCGAGCTGCTTGTCATAGCCATAGCGCAACATCACCGGCAATGACATCATGCCCATCATGATCACCGTTGCCGCGACCACGCCGGTGGTGGCGGCGAGCAGCGTCCCCACAATAATGACCGCCATGGCCATACCGCCGCGCAATGGGCCCAGCAAAATGCCTAATGCTTCTAATAATTCCTCGGCCAACCCCGATTTTTCCAGCACTGCCCCTAGAAAAATGAAGTAGGGAATCGCCAGCAGTGTAAAGTCCGACATGGTGCCAAACCAACGGTTGGGGAGTAGGCGCAAGAGATTCATGTTAAAGGCGCCTAGCGCCAGCCCAACTAGGCCAAAGATGATCGCCGTACCGGCAAAGGAGAAGGCAACAGGATACCCTGTGATCATAACAAAGAAAAAGCCAACAAACATAACAATGGCTAACCATTCAAAGTGCATATCATTGTCCCTTATTGGTGATTTATACAGGCGGTCAGGTCAGTTATTCCGGTGATTCGTGGACGACAATCTCCGCTTGCAGACCTGCTTCTGTTTCTGAATAGCCGATCAGAACGGCCAGATATTTGATCAGTTGGGCAAGGCTCTGCAGCAAGAGCGCTACAAAGGCCACAATAATCATACTTTTAATGGGCGCCCGTGGCAATCCACCGGGATCAGGCGAAAGCTCCCATGTCCCCCACGAGCCATTGGGCAGCCTGCCCCAGGAAAAGAGCACGGGAGTGATCGTGACATAAATGCCCATAATACAGAATGGGATCAGGAAGAGCAGCGTGCCCAAAAAATCAACGAACGCACGCATCTTAGGTGACCAGTTGACATACCAAAAGTCAACCCGCACATTGTCGCCATGTTTTAGGATATAGGGAAAGCCGAGAAAAAAGATGAGCGAGTAGAGATACCATTGCGTTTCAATCCACATATTCGAGGCAAGATTCAGCCCAATATAGCGGCCGATGTAGCGCGCGGCTACATTATAAAAGCCGATGATCACTGTGATGACGACTAAGATGGTGGAGATACCTCCCAGGCGTTCGCTCAAGCCATCAACCAGGCCAGCAAATTTAAGTAGAAAGCGCATTCCCAATCCTTTCTATGTGTCTGTCCGTAAATGCTCTGTGTCCAAGTCCGCAACGTGGCCAAGTTATGAACACCACAACCGCATTTACGGATTGGTTCTATGTGTCTGTCCGTAAATGCTCTGTGTCCAAGTCCGCAACGTGGCCAAGTTATGAACACCACAACCGCATTTACGGATTGGCTCTATGTATCTGTCCGTAAATTCTCTGCGCCCAACTCCACAACTCGACAAAGTCATGGACGCCACGGTAGAATTAATCAAAAGATAAACTCCGGCTTTTACACAGCGTGAAGTGTAGTGATTCAGGGCAGTTATGCCAGTAAGGCGTGGTAATTGTCTAGGGTGCGTCCCATTTTGGGGGGACTAGTCAGGCAACTAAAAGGCGTTAACCAGAGTATCCCCCAAATGTGGTACGCACCCTTTCCCTAGCTGCACATTTACAAATATACTTATCGGGAATATAATCAGTAGCAGCGCCATTGCTTCGGGCCCATTGGGCGCGGTAACCCAAGCCGTAAGAAATAATGCCGTATAGCGATGTGCTGCTACGTCTTGTTGCTTAGTAAACCGCAATACAGTTGAGAGTAAAACCGGGTTTCTGTCAGAAACCCGGTTCATGATTACGGGATACCGATTGCAGGCTACTGATACGCTCATATGGGCGAAGAGGTGAAATCGCTACAAATAACAGGGAGAAATTGAGCGATTTTACCCGTAGACCTATATGAGCCTACTGCTAATGGCATTGTAAATCAGGATAGCCTTCTGTGCAACAAAGTACACTAGGGTAATGTAAATTTTAGGAATACGCGTATTGTCATATACTATGAGGAGTATGGCACAATCGCGCAGTAAGGCGGAACAACGGTTAATACCGAGTGGTTAAGCATTCATTTGGATGAATTTTGCTCATATGGGTGGTAGACTGAAATTGCACGATTGCTCAGAGAGAAAAAGCGCAATTTCGACCGCATCCCTCTATGAGCCACGAATTTAGTGAATGAACCTATGCGATTACTTGATCACCGCCGGCACTAGCAAAGGAAGCGGTTAAATGGATATGAATCTCTGGTTTTGGATTGGATTTTGTGTCATTGTTGTCACAATCCTTGCTCTGGACCTGGGCGTTTTTCATCGTCATTCGCATCGAGTCAGCGTGCGCGAGGCCATGATCTGGAGTGTGGTCTGGATCTCGCTGGCGCTCGCCTTTAACTATACACTTTATCTCTTTGAGGGAACGGAACGGGCGCTGGAGTTCTTTGCCGGTTATCTGCTCGAATATTCACTGAGTGTTGATAATATCTTTGTCTTTGTGTTGGTCTTTACCTATTTCCGCGTCCCCGCCTCCTATCAACATCGTGTGCTCTTCTGGGGTATTCTCACTGCGGTGTTGCTGCGTGGCATCATGATTGTGCTCGGTGCGGCTTTACTCTCGCGGTTTGAAATCTTAATCACCCTTTTTGGCGCCTTTCTCGTCTATACAGCAGTCCGTATGGCGCGCGAAGATGAAAAAGAGATCGATATCGAAGCCAACCCACTGGTCAACCTACTGCGCCGTTTTATGCCGATTACGGAAGGCTACCGTGGCCAGCAATTCTTCTCCTTCGAGATGGGCCGCCGGCTGGCAACACCACTCTTAGTCGTTTTGCTGGTGGTTGAATCAACCGATGTCGTCTTCGCGATTGACTCCATTCCCGCTATCTTTGGTATTACCAAAGACCCTTTTATTGTTTTCACCTCCAATATCTTCGCGATCTTGGGCCTACGCTCGCTCTACTTTTTGTTGGCCGGCGTCATTGAGAAATTCCACTATCTCCAGATCGGCCTTTCGGTCGTGCTGGGCTTTGTCGGCATCAAGATGTTGGTGGAGAGTCTCTCCAGTTACTTTATGGTGCACGCCATTCACTTTCCCATCCAATGGTCGTTGGTCTTTATTGGCTTGGTATTGGCCACCTCGGTGATCGCGTCCCTGCTCTTCCCCAAGGCGAGCAGGGAAGGGCATCCTATGGTCGAAATCAAAAGCCATGCCGATGCGTCTGATTAAAGGCCGCCATCTATAGGTCACTATATTTAGTTGAAATAAGATCCAGCGTTTTGTAGAGATTGGGGACTGGAGACTTGTGTACGCAATCTCCAGTCCCCAATCTCTACCGTCGAGTTTTCATTTCGATTTCAGTATAAAGGTTGTCAATAGAGGATTTGTAGCTCTTCAGTGATTGCACGATTAAGAATAGCCTCGGGATCCCATCGATACTTCAACTGCTGCATAAGGGCCAAGCTGCTTGGCTGATAGCCCCAGCGGTTGATCCGCGCGCTATAAGCATCGGGTAAGTGGACCGCAACGGTATAGCCCTCCAATGCCAAGGCTGTCTGCCGAATGGCAGTCAGCCAGCCTTGCGCTGCTTGCTCATTCTCTGCTTTGTAGCGGGCATAGGCCATGCCGTGGACGGGATCCATCAGCCAAACGCCTGCGGCTGTGCTGACCTGGCGGCTAAACTCCCCTATGGCTTGGACCGGCACGCCCGTTCGTAGCAACAACTCTTGGTCGGTGCTGGCCGCCATAAAGGTTGACCATGCGTCAACACTGGTCATTGCGCCCCCTGCAACCGGCTGCGGCGCGCCTGCGCGAACCAGTGTGCCCGTCAATTCCGCCAATTCGCTCTCGACATCTTCCGCAATGCCCTCCGCGGTCATTACCAGTGCGTAGGGCGCGTCGATCAAACCGTTGGTCTGTGCGCCGGCACAGAGAATGACACCGGCGCTGACCAAAAGGTGGGGCATGAGCGCCTGCGCCCATTGGAGCCCCTCTGCCGGCGTTGACGCCGGCACGGCAAGCGTGCGCTGCAGCCGCGGCGTGGGCATGACTTTCAAGGTGGCATCCACCATAAGCCCCAAAGTCCCATAGGAGCCGACAAAGAGCTTGGTCAAATCATAGCCGGCCACATTTTTGACGACGACACGACCGGCCTGGATCACGCGCCCATCGGCCAACGCGACCGTGGTGGCGAGTAGATTGTCACGCAGCGCGCCATAGCGCATACGCAGGGGCGAATTCAAATTAGTTGCGAGCAAGTCGCCCACAGTCATCTCCGGCCAGGGCGCGACCAACGCTGTCTGCATCTGGTGTGCCGCCAAGATGGCTTGCAGTTCTTGCACTGGCGTGCCTGTGCCAACAGTGACATAGAGATCGTCAGGCGCAAAGTGGCGAACACCGCGCAGATTGCGTGTAGTCATAATGAGCCCATGCGTGGAATCTGCTTGTTCCGTTGCAGGCTCGCTCTTAATCGTGACCGCCCTGCGTGCTGCTGTGAGGGCGGCGAACGCAGCTGCGGCTTCCGCGGCGTCATGGGGAGCAATGACCGCTGGGGTGGATGTGTCGGGGCTTGCATAACGCACTTTGGGCAGCGTGTCAGGGAAAATCTTGCGCGGATTGAGCAAGTGGGTAGGATCAAAAATGGCTTTCAGCTCCAACATCGTGGCCAGTTCGGTGTCGTTGTACATGACTGGCATATAACGGCGCTTCTCGATGCCCACGCCATGCTCGCCGGTGATGCTGCCCTTGCGCTCCACACAGAGGTCGATAATCTCATCACAGGCGGCGAAGACATGCGCCATCACTTGTTCATCCCGCGCATCACAGAGGATGGCTGGGTGCAGATTGCCGTCGCCGGCATGGAAGACGTGGCCCGCAGTCAGCCCGTGGCGGTCACAGACCTCATTGACCGCCGCCAACATATCAGCCAATCGGCTGCGCGGTACGGTGACATCGACCAAATAGTAACTGGGGGAAAGGCGGGACATGGCGCCCGCCGCGCTCTTGCGCCCATACCAGATCTTCTGGCGTTCTTCTTCACTCTGGGCAATGCGTAAGTCGTAACCGCCATGGGCTGTCAGCAGATCGGCCACCTCTTCACTTTGGCCATCTAGCCCCGCCGGGTAGCCGTCCACCTCAACGATGAGACCGGCCTCCGCTTCCACCGGCAATCCGGCATGGGCATACGCTTCGATCATGCCCATGATCTTTTTGTCCATCATCTCCAACGTGGCCGGCACCAGGCCCGCAGCAATCACCGCCGAAACGGCCCGTCCAGCCTCTTCAATCGAATGAAAGGAGACCATGAGCGTCTTAACCCCCGGCGGGTTGCGCATTAAGCGGACATAGGCCTTGGTGATGATGCCCAAGGTGCCCTCACTGCCAACCATGACGCCGCAGAGATCATATTCAGGGTAATCCAATGCGGGGCCGCCTAGTTGTACAATCTTACCGTCGGCCAACACCACTTCCAACCCAGTCACGTAATTGGTGGTGACGCCATACTTGAAGCAGTGGGGACCGCCGGAATTTTCGCCAATGTTGCCACCCAACACCGAAGAGCGCTGGCTGGAGGGGTCAGGCGGGAAGTAGAGCCCCTGGCGTTTCGCCTCGCCATCCAAGGTCAGATTGACCACGCCCGGCTCCACGATAGCATTGCGCCCATTTTGATCTAAGGCCAGAATTCGGTTCATGCGCGCAAACTCAATAATAATCCCGCCATGTTCCGCCACGGCGCCACCGGAAAGTCCGGTGCCGGCCCCGCGCGCCACTAGCGGCACGCGTGCGGCATAGGCCCACTGCATCAGTCGGCTCACATCCGCCGCCGATTCAGGATAAAAGACACCGTCAGGCTTGCCGCGGTCAAAACCGGCGTCAACCTCATAGGTAATCAGTTCGGCGGCATCGGTGGTGAGTTGGCGCTTGTTAAAGAGCTTGGTCAGCGGTTGCAGTTGGGTCTGGGTTAACATCACTCTGTCCTGTATTCTGTACTTTCGCTTTGTTGCAGCGCTGCAATCCGAGCGAGCGCATCTTCTAGTGGAATGGATGGGGCGGGAAAGGGCCCACTCTCCAGATCAATTCCCTTTTGGGCTGCTTCCATAACAGCGATCATACGGTTGGCTATGCGCGCTTGGTCTGCCGGTGTGTAGTGATTAAAATGCGTGGGCAGTTGCGTATAATCCACTATCTCCAATGTAAAAAGTTCCATCTCTAACATACGCTCGTAGGGCAATCCAAAAGCAAAATCAATGCTATCGGCGCCGCTCAGTGGAATGGTAACGGTCGGAATTGGCTGATCAACATCGAAATGATAAAGGTATAGATTCCCCTGGGTTATCAACGGCCGCGGGTCGACCACCAAGATACGATAAGGATGTGCACCCCGTAACGGATTCCCCTCTCTATCGCGTGCCCGATAGGCCGGTAATTGATTAAACGTAGGGGCAGATTCATGGAGATAGTCGATTTCGACGAAGACAATGGCACTATCTAACAATTTACGCCGTTTGGTTCGGTATGCCTGCGCATGGACACCGCCTGGTTTATTTGATGGCGAGAGTACTTCGATCCAGGCAACCGGCTCCCTCTTTTCTTTGCCCGTCTGATCGGCTGCATAAATAGCGATTGCCCAAAAATCAATCGGATCTTCCTCAGTAGCCAAAACTTCGGGCAAGGCCAGCACCATGTCATAAGCGCCACCTTGTCCCGACCTAGCGCGTGATTGCGCACGATTTCGATCTAGATCATAGATTGAAACGTCCGAATGGGGTCTACTATCGGGCATATCCAAACGCCGTATCTGTAGGGAGCGCTCTTTGCCCGTCGTGTAACCCAAGGGCAGCAACTGCGCTTTCAATGCTGCACTTATATGGACAATGTAACTGGTGTGAAACTCACTCCAGTCGTCATCGTTCTGCCAGTAACTATTTAAATGCGCATTGATGCCCCAATATTGATTTTTGACAGACTTGACCGGTTTCATCTTAACCTCCTTGATACGACCGATCCAGCAACTCCACCAGATGCACCACCTCCGCATTGAGGCCGGCCTTGCGCGCGCCGTAGAGCATCTGCATATGGCACCCGGTGTTGCTCGTGACAATGATCTCCGCCTCTGTCTGTTGGATGTCGGCCAGCTTGGTATCAAGCACCTGGTTGGCTGTCTCTGCTTGGGTAATGTTGTAGACGCCGGCGCTGCCACAGCACAGATCCGGGCGCTGGAGTTCGACCAGCATCAGGCCAGGGATGGCGTTGAGCAGTTGGCGTGGTTCGCGCACTACCCTTTGTCCATGACGCAGATGACAGGAATCAACATAGGTCACCCGTTTGTTCACGGCGCCGGTTGGCGGGGTATGGAGATAGGCCGCCAGAAATTCGCTAATGTCCTGCACCTTGGCGACAAAGGCGCGTGCCTTCTCCGCATAGGTAGGGTCGTCGGCCAGCAGATGAGCATACTCCTTGAGCGTTGCACCACAGCCCCCCGCGTTGTTGATGATTGCCATATAATTAAGTTGGCCAAAGGCGTCAATATTCCGGCGCGCCAACGTGCGCGCCAACTCGCCTTCGCCGACGTGCAAAGGGGCCGCGCCACAACAACTTTGGCCGGCGGGGAAATGGACTTCATAGCCGTTGCGCTGCAACACACGCACTGTGGCCGCGTTGACATGACCCAACAAGGCATCTTGCACACAGCCCAGTAATAAGGCGACGTCGCCGCGTTTCTCGCCCATGGCTGGGGCCGGCTGTCTATCGTCAACATTTGTGCCAGAGAGGGGCGGTAATAGTGCTTCCATCGCTTGCAGCCCTTGGGGTAGAAACTTACCCTTACGCACCAAGGTCGAGAGGCCCAACCCCTGGTAGAGCCGCAATAGGCGCGCCATGAGTCGCAGTCGCCGGCGATAAGGTAGGAGTTGGTGCAAGGTGAGGCGACGCAGTAGGCGTTCACCGCCACTCTGCGGCTGCTGCTCAGCAATGGCCGCGCGCGCGGTCTCAAAGAGCAGGCCATAGTGGACACCGGATGGACAGGCCGTCTCGCACGCGCGGCAACCCAGGCAGAGTTCAATATGTTCTTGAAAGGCGCCACTGGTGTCAATGCGTCCGTCGGCTGCGGCCTGGATGAGTTGAATGCGCCCGCGTGGGCCATCCATTTCGGTATGATAGATGGCATAGGTGGGGCAGGCAGGCAAACAGAGGCCACAGTGGACACACTGATTAAGTAACGACCGCACTTCCGGTGATGTAAGCAAGTTTGTCGAAGTCATATTTCTAACAAGTAATCCCTGCGATTCTTGAGTTGCCTGCCATTTCTATCTGTGCTACCATTTGGGTATACATTCAGCAAGCAGAAAGAGAAGAACGATGAATTGCCCTAATTGTAACACATGGAATCCAGACGATAAAGAAGTTTGCTGGCGTTGCCAACAAGAATTGCCGAAACCCCAGCCAAAGAAGCCGAAACGCCAATCTTTCGGCGGCTTGCCCATCTGGGTATGGGTTGCCTTCCTTCTCTTCTTCCTGGCTACTACGCTGGGGCAATGTATGATGATTGGCACCCCTTCGGGCTGAGCTTGATCAAATAGCCTAATCTGGTACAGGTTGAAGGAGCCTCTTTTGTCAGAGCGTGCGATGCAGCGTAATCCGCTGAATTCTGCAGAAATTGCGCGCCGTTTGGTCGCCTGGCATCTTCAACAGCAACGCGCCTTGCCCTGGCGTAGTGCACCTGCCGGTCAACGTGATCCCTATGCAGTTTGGGTCAGCGAGATCATGTTGCAGCAGACGCGCGTCGAAACGGTCGTTGCGTACTATCAGCAGTGGATGGCGCGCTTTCCCACTGTCGCCGCGTTGGCTGCGGCCGATTTGCAAGATGTGCTCAAGGTCTGGGAAGGGCTGGGGTATTATGCGCGGGCGCGCAATTTGTATAAGGCCGCTCAGCAAGTTGTTGCGCTCTACGCTGGCCAACTGCCTGCTACGCGTCAGTCGCTCCGAAAACTACCCGGCATTGGCGACTATACCGTCGGTGCAATTCTAAGCCTCGCCTTTAACCAGCCTGAGCCCATCCTGGACGGCAATGTAAAGCGTGTCCTCAGCCGTCTCGCCGACATTGCCGATCCAATTACAGCCACGCCTGTATTAAAACAGCTTTGGCAGCTAGCCGGCGAATTGGTCAACGCGGCGGCAGTTGGCGAAGCTGGCGCGTGTAATGAAGCTTTGATGGAGCTAGGGGCCACGGTCTGTACACCTGCCAACCCGCGCTGTCTCATTTGCCCGGTGGCGGATCTCTGCGCCGCCGCGGCGCACGGCACGCAACAGGCGCGGCCTGTCATTCCACCTAAAAAACGGACACCGCACTACGATGTCGCTGCGGGCGTCATCTGGCAGGGAGAGCCCTACCGTTCGCTGTGCTTGATTGCACAACGGCCAGCCGAAGGGATGTTGGGCGGGTTGTGGGAATTTCCCGGCGGCAAATTAGAGCCAACTGACGCCGATTTACCCGCCTGTCTGCGTCGCGAAATTAGGGAGGAACTAGCCATTGAGATCGCGGTGGCTGAGCAATTCACCACGGTCCGTCACGCTTACACCCACTTTCGGATTACCCTCCATGCTTTTCATGCCAGTTATCTGGCCGGCGAACCGCAAGCGCTTGGTGTCGCCGACTGGCGCTGGGTGAGGCTAGATGAACTCTCGGCCTTTCCTTTTCCCGTAACCGACCAGAAGATCATCGCCGCGTTGCAGAGCGTACAGCCCTGATCTGGCATTCATAGAACACATTCCCTTAATCTGCAGCTTGGCTCAACAGAATCTCTTGCTTCGGCTATCCTCAGCCAAACCAAGGTTGGCATGTACGACCGTCCAAATAATCCCGGAATCTCCCAAGATTCCGGGATTATTTGGACTCTGCCGCCAGAAATCTGGGTGACTCTGTGGCTTATTCTTGGACAAGCAGCCCGGCATCTTTCAAGAAGGTTTCTGCAATGCCTTGGGGAGTGGGTTCATCACCAGTATGAAATTCGCCGTCAGGGCCAAGATCGACCTGCGCGTTGAGCCCTCTGACGGTCTCTTCGTCTAAACGTGCGGTCAAGTCATTGAGCAGATCGGCCAGATCGGGGTTGCTCTGCAAAACAGCCTGACGGACAACTAGCGCCATGTTATTAACAGGGAAAAGCTTACGCGTGTCGGTCAGAGCATGAAAGCCCCAGACTGCAACTCGGCCATCAGTGCTATCCCCGGTGGCAATCGTACACGTTTCGCTGCGTAAGGCTTGATAGACTGCATCAAGCGCCATAAATTTGATATTCTCAGGCGCAAAGGTGACCTTATAACCGCTCTCCAAAATAGCTGGACCATCTAAGGCGCCCCCAAAAAGGTCGGTGGCGACACAGATGCTTAGTTCACTCTCAGTTGTGGCAGTGTAGGCAGCCAATGCATCAATGCTCTGCACATCTGCGTTCCACAGATCGTCGCGGACAAGGAGCGCATAGGAGCTGCCATAATCCTGGTTGGCCAGCCAAATGAGCCCGCGGCGTTCGTCAAGATTTTTGACCAATGTGTAAGAGCGTTTGCTATCGGTGGGCAAGGCGGTAACCGGTAAATTGTGCGAGCCCACCAAGGCCGCGGTTGTAGACTCGGGATAAAGATCAATTTCGTCATTTTCAATGGCCTTATGCACGGTCGGTGAATCACCCATGCCCACTTGATTATTCACCTCATAACCGGCATTTTCCAGGAGTAGGACTAACATTTGGCCTAGGATCAGTTGTTCTGTGCCAGTCTTGGACGCAACGGTGAGCGGTGGTAGTTTGACTAACCGTTTGCTGCGCAGAAAATCTTGGGCGACAGTATCGACATCTTCTTCATCTCCGCTGTCTAAGACGCCGTCAGCGCCGATGTCGACGCGGGCATTGAGTTGGCTGATTGCCTCTTGGGTGAGAAAGGGCGCGAGCTGATTGAGGATATCAGCAATGGCCGGGTTGGCGTCAAGGATAGCTTTGCGCACAATCGGCGCTGATACATAGGTGGGGAAAAACCCTCGTGGGTCGCTTAAAACATTGAAGCCCCACGCTGCCACGCGACCGTCGCTCAAGGAGGCAATTGCTACCTGACACTGACCATCATGCAAACCAGAAAACACGCCATCCAAATCGCCGATAATCACATTGTCTTCGGCAAAGGTAAAGTCATAGGCTGCCTCCATTGCCACCAAGCCATCATCGACGCGCCCGTAGACTTCGTCCCAAACACAAGCCGTGATAGCATTGGCGTCGGCGTTGACCAGCTCCGCCAGGTCATCCAGCGTAGCAATTCCCTGTGCGGCCAAATCGTCATTGACCATGACGGCAAAGCCATTGACATAGCGATTAGGCGCCAGCCACATAATGCCCTGGGCAGCATCCAAAGTCTTCGCTAGCGCAAAAGAGCGCTCCTGTTCTGCCGGCAGTGAACTTGGCGGTAGCTTATGGTAAACCACCAGCGCTGTCCCCGAAAACTCTGGATACATGTCCAATTCGCCCTTTTCCAGCGCCGCCCGAATGGCCGTTGTGCCGCCGTAGCCGGTTTGATCGTCCACCTCATAGCCGGCGTCCTGCAACAGATGCACCCACATCTTCCCGAGGAGGATACTTTCGGTGTACTCCTTGGACCCAACCACGATTTTGGGCAACTTCATGAGCCCCACACTGCGGAGGAAATCCTGAACGACGGCATCGATATCTTCTTCATCACCGCTTGCCTCTTCGCCGTCTGCGCCCAAATCGATACGCATGTCGAGACTGCGTATCGCCTCCCGGGTCACGTAAGGTGCAAGCTTGTTGAGCAACTCTGCAATGTCGGGGTGGGCATCCAAAATTTCTTGGCGCACAGTTGGTGCAGAGACGTAGGTGGGGAAAAAGCCAAGGGGGTCATCTAGCAGTTTAGCACCCCAGGCTGCTATTCGTCCATCACTCAAGGACGCAATCGTTACCTGGCACTGACCGTTGTGTAATCCGTCGAAAGCGCCATCCAAGTCGGTGATAATTAAATTATCCTCTTTGAATGCAAAATCATACGTGGCCTCTAGGCCAACGAGGCCATCTGCTTCTCGACCGTAGACCTCTTCCCAAACACAGGCAGTGATGTCATCGCCATTCCGGCGCACTCGGTCGCTTAGATCTTCGATCGTCTTAACCCCTGCCGCGGCCAAGTCTCCATTTACATATACGCCGAAACCATCCTGCGTATGATTGGGCTCTAGCCAAACAATCCCTTGCGCCGCATCCAATGTACTGGCTAGTTGGTACGAACGTTCGGGTTCTCCTGGCAGCGAAGCAGGGGGCAACTCATGAAAGAGCACTAATGCCGTGCCGGACGATTCTGGATAGAGATCGACTTCCCCCTGCTCAAGCGCTTCACGTAATGCCGTTGTACCGCCATAGCCGGTTTGATCTTCAACCTCAAAGCCGCCCTCGCGCAGCAGATAGACCCACATCTTGCCCACCAAAATACTTTCGGTAAACTCCTTGGAACCGACGACAATGGGCTGTGCGGTCGGTTGGGACTGCGGAGCAGCTTGGGATTGGACTGTGTAGGTAGGCAGTAGCGCCACTACCAGAACCGTGATAATCAGAATAATCGATCGATTTCTAAGTGTAACTAACATTCGTCGCTCCTTGAAGGCGAGGCCAAAGCAGTTGATTACAGCGCGCAGGCGAGTACGCCCGGACGTTCCCAAACAGCTTAAGGCTGACAATTGACCCAGGTATTAATGGTCTGCGCATTGTCAGCTATCCACTGGGTAGGATCCTGGTTGGGCAATTCGTCACCTTCAAAATGCAAATTCTTTAGGAAGTCATACACACACCGCTGTTCGCGCTGGAGTTGGACAACAACTCCACTGTTACTCATTACCTGCAAGCGTAGACCGCTGGTTTCCCAATAGATGCCGCCAATTGGCTTGAGGAAGCCGAAATATTCACGTAAGTAGGGACGGTCTTTAGGATCACCAAAACAGACGGTGAGATCCACTGTGCGTCGATTTTGGCGATTGGCAATTTCTGCATACATCGTATCATCGGAATTATAATCTGCGATCTCTACCGATAGCCCAAAGTGCTCCTGAATAATTTGGCTTAGGAGCTGAGTAAAGAAGCTGCACTGCGCATGGTCATCGGTGACGCCGAAGACAAGATCAGCCGTCACTACAGGGAGGTCGGTGGCCGTAGGCGGCGGCGGTGCAGTTGGGGTGGGTGCTTCTGTGGGTTGAGCAGCGGCTTCTGGCTCCGTGGCCGCTTGCGCAACTGGCTGCACGATGGTCACGGCCGGCAGATTCTCTACCGCCACCGAAGTCGCATCAAAATTGCTGACACCAGCAACTAGCCAGTCTGTCGTGTCCAATAGCTCCAATCCGCCGATCTGGCCAGCGGCAATGCGTTCAATCCCTTGATTATCCACCAACGGGCCCTTAAAGATTTGTAGTTGACTACGAATAATATCTGTGCGCGCGGTCAGAATGCGCGTCTTGGTCTCTTCACTCACGGCGGGGCCAAAGGCGGCCAAACGTAACATGTCGCTTTCGATGCCACCGCGTACATGGCTACTGTGCCACTGCCCAGCGCGGATCTGCTGTACGACCGAAGTGTAATAGTTGCCCCAAGTGTAGGCAATCCCCGTCAACCAACTGTTGGGCGCTAACTCGGCCAGGGAATCAGAGTGAAAGCCAATCACATAGATGCCCAGCGCTTCTGCCGTTTGCACCACAGTGGTGGGCGAGTCTACAATCATGGTCACGACATCGACACCGACGGCGGCCAGCGCCTGGGTCGCCCGCTGCTCTTTATCCGGATCCACCCAAGATTCATCAATAACCAGCTTGGTTGTCACGTCGGGATTTACAGAGCGTGCACCCAGGTGAAACGCATTGACAGAAGCCAGAATGTTGGGAATGGGGAAGGCGGTAATAAAGCCCAACTGATTGCTCTGTGTAGTTGCGCCGGCAGCAATGCCGGCCAGATACATAGCTTCAAAGTTGTTGGCCCAGTAGGTGCCCAAATTGTCGCGCAACTCAAAACCGCCTGGATGCAAGAAGATCACATCAGGGTAGCGCTCCGCTGCTTGTATGGCAAAGGGCAGATAACCAAAGCTCTGGACAAAGATAATTTTAGCCCCCTGTTGCACCATATCATCAATGATTGGCAACACAGCCTCTGTCTCCGGCACATTGTCTACTTCGATCAAGCGTACACCAGGCACTTGCTCGATCATCTGCTGCAACCCATCGTGGTGCGCCTGATTATACCCATGATCACTGATCGAACCGACATGAATCGCGCCAATGACTTCAGAGCCGTAGACCGTATAACCGCCGGTTGTTGCGGTTGGCGCAAGGGCTACCGCGGTCGGTGTAGGCGGTTCTGCTGTAGGTGTAGGCAGTTCTGGCGTATTGGTCGGAAGCACTGCAGTTGGCTGGACAACGACCGTTAGCTGTTGCTGTGGTTGCAACACTTCCGCCTCATTTTGGCTGGCCGGGGGCGTTTCCTGGTTGTTCATAATCAGTACTTGCAGACGTAGCGCTAAGAAGATAAGCAAAACAGCGATGATACTGACCAGGATAAGGGCAAGGTTATTGCGAAATGCGTTCATAATAAGTTAATTCCATTCCCCGAGGGTAACAATCCATTTGCCAAAAGAAGTGAGGATAAGGTTAAACAAGGTGCATTCCTGAGACAGGCGATAGTCAAGCAACGGCCTCTTCGCTTGAGGTACGCCCTGCTTGTGGAATACAACCATTAAACATCGCTCGAAATCACAGGATGTGTACTCCGAGTAGAGAGACTCTGCATCGCCCTAGATTGAGCCTCTTGTATTGGTTTAGGCTAATCGTAAGTTTGATTACGCCGAATGGCGCAACGCAATAAGGAATTGAGCTTTAGTCACCAACAAAGTTGCCATGGCGGGCATGGTAGCAGATATACAAATGTACTAGGTCAATCATACACCCAAAGCTCTTAAATATCAAGCCAAGAAGCTTACAAAAAGCATACAGATTTTCTAGTAATTTGTCTTCGGGCTCTAATTAGGTTGATGCTGATGCTTTTGCGCGTGGCGCAGCAGATTCATCGATTAACTCGAAAAGGCGATTAGGGCTTAAGGGAATTTCCCTTAGCTCCAATTTGTACTCAGCGAGTGCATCTTCGACTGCTTGGACAAAGAGAGGACCCACTGGGATTGCACCTGCCTCGCCGGCGCCTTTGACGCCCAGTGGGTTGAGCGGCGACGGTGTCTCTACGTGGTCGGTAATAATAGTCGGCACCGTGTCCGCCGTGGGTACTAAATAGTCCATAAAGGAGGCATTAAGCAACTGGCCATTTTCGTCAAAGTGTAGTTGTTCATAGAAGGCGTTGCCGATTCCTTGGGCCACACCGCCCTGGATCTGTCCCTCTAAAATCATGGGGTTAATAACCGTACCACAATCATGAACCACCACATATTTTTTGATTTCCACCATAATCGTCTCGGGATCCACCTCGACGATCATGGCGTGAACACCGCTGGCGGTGGCGCCACGTTCCGGCCCAAAATAATCGGTCGCTTCCAGGCCTGGTTCGGTACCGGGTTTGACCGCACCGCGCATGGGGTTCGCGCGCGCCGCCAGATCACCTAGTTTGATGGCTGTCTCCGGTGAGCCTTTGACACGCACCATCCCATCGACCAGTTCCAGATCGGCTTCGGCGACTTCCAATGCTGCGCTGGCCTTTTGTAAGATCTTTTCCCGCACCTTTACGGACGCAGCGTGGATGGCATTGCCGGCTACCACGGCGCCGCGGCTGGCAAAGGTGCCGGCGCCCCAGTAAAACTCCGCCGTGTCTCCCGTAGTGAGGCGTATATTGCCGACATCGACGCCCAACTGTTCGGCCACGATCTGCGCAAAGGAGGTGTAGTGGCCCTGCCCTTGCGTGCCCACACCGGTAGCCACACTAATGCGGCCACTTGTTTCGACGGTTACGCGCGCACCCTCATAAGGACCAATGCCTGTGCCCTCTACATAGGTGACGACGCCGATGCCCACATGCTTGCCTTGGGCCCGTAAGCGGGGTTGCTCTTCGGCCAAAAAATGATGATAGCCAATCAGTTCCACCGCTTTGGCCAAGGCTGGTTCGTAGTTGCCGCTGTCATAGACCAGCGGGGCAAAGTCTTGATAGATGACCTGATTGTTGTAGGGGAATTTGTCGGGCGGAATCAAGTTGCGCCGCCGGATCTCAACGCGATCAATGCCCAGTTCCTTGGCCGCAATGTCGAGCAGGCGCTCCATGACAAAGACCCCATGTTGGCGCCCTGCGCCGCGGTAGGGGGTGACAATCGGCTTATTTGTAAAGACTGATTTGAACTCGGTGTAGTAGTGGGGAATGTCATATTGACCTAACAGCGTGCATTGGCTGTTGAGCGCCACCGTCAGCCCATAGGGTGCATACGCGCCGGCGTCATGCAGAAAGACATCTTTGACCCCCAGCACGCGCCCATCCTGTGTGAGGGCAATTTCGGCCTCATGCACCTGGCCCCGTTCCTGAGTGGTGGCGTAGAAATTCTCCTGGCGGTCTTCGATCCACTTGACCGGTTGCCCCAATTGCACCGTGATCCAGGCCAGCATCACCTCTTCCGGATAGAACATCATAATCTTGGGGCCAAAGCCACCGCCAATAAAAGGAGCAATCACCCGCACCTGTTTTTCGGAAAGGCCCAACATGGCCGCGAGGCCATTGCGGATGGCAATCGGCGCCTGCGTAGTGTCATAGATCAATAGTTGTTCGGCCCGGGCATCCCAACTGGCAACAATACCCCGGTTCTCCATGGCCGCCGCGGTGCCGCGATCATAGAGGAAGCGACGTTGGATGACCACATCCGCCTGCTGCCGTACATGCGCGTAGTCACCTTTGCGCTGAATAGCATGGGCATTGAGATTCTGGGGTAAATCCTCGTGGATCAAGGTGGCTTCAGGAGCTAACGCTTCCTCAATATCCACCACCGCCGGCAGCGGATCGATCTGCACCACCACCTTCTCCACCGCGTCTTCGGCAATATACCGACTCTCCGCTACGACAACCGCAATCGGCTCCCCCACATGGCGCACTTTGTCTTTGGCTAGCGGCACCTGTGTGCGCTGATTAAAGATCAGATCAGGAATCGGTGGCGGCGGCACGAGGAGCGGCCCCGGCTGCCAGTAGTCACCCAAATCAGCCGCGGTATAAATGGCAACGACGCCAGGAACCGTCTTTGCCTCTGTGGTGTCAACGCTGCAAATGTGACCGTGGGCGTAGTCACTGCGTACAAAGGCGACGTGCAACATGCCGGGAAGATGCACATCATCGGTAAAGAGGGCCTGGCCGGTAAGCAGGCGCGGATCCTCGTTGCGTTTAATCGGCTGACCAAAATAGCGAGTACTCATAGTGGCAAAAATGATCCCTCTATCCCATCATACGCAGGCGGAGCGGAACAATACCCCAGGAATAAAATTTAGTTTAGCAGAACCATATCAATCTGGCAACGTCGTGGGTACTCAAATACTGCATATACTAACAAGCAGCACAAGAAGGAACCTGTTACTTTGCAAAAAGTGTTACTTCTTGGCGCTTGTCGGTATAATTCTGTGCGCTTTATTGTTAAAGAAAACGTATGCTACATTTGCAGGAAAGCTAAGCTAGTGGCATGATCATGGGTAGTGCGCTTTACTACATTTATCTTAGCCGTATCATTCTGCGTCCAAGTAGCGTCTACCTTATCAAACTGATATATTGCCCATATGAGCCAATATTAACAATGCCCTGAACATGCCCGGATATCTCTTACTTGTCGATGACGACCAGCTACTGCGCCGTAGCCTGGCCTTTAACCTCCAACAGGCTGGCTATATTGTACAAAGCGCAGCCGACGCTGAACGCGCGCTAGGGATGGTGCGTGCGGATCCGCCGGATCTGATTCTGCTCGATATTGGCCTGCCGAGCATGGATGGACTGGAGGCACTGCGCCAGCTACGGGACCAGGTGCCGGTCATCTTTGTGTCGGCGCGTCAACGCCACTTTGATGAGATACTAGGGCTGGAGTTAGGCGCTGAAGATTATGTCACTAAACCCTTTGACTTTGAGGTGTTGCTGGCGCGCATCCGCACTGTGCTGCGGCGCACGCGGCGCCAGCCACAGACGGCAACCCAGCCTGGTGCGCTCCAGGTGGGTGATCTGACCATTGAGCCGGCCAGCTACGATGTGACCTGTGTCGGTCGTGTCCTGCATCTGCCCCCGCGCGAATTTCGTCTGCTCTACACGCTGGCGCTTAGCGCCGGTCAAGTGGTATCTACCGAACAACTGATTGAAAAAGTCTGGGGGCCAACCTACGCCGGCGAACCCCAGATTCTCTATGTCCATATCCGATCCTTACGTGAAAAGTTGGAAGCCGACCCCCAGCATCCCCAGCGCATACTAACCGTGCGCAGTGTTGGCTACAAGTTGGCGCCCCAAGGAATTACCCCAGAGAGCTAACAATGGCTAGCTTGCGCAGTCGTCTCATCTTTAGCCATACGCTACCAGCACTTGTGATCATTCCGCTCATTGGCATTGCGCTCGTCTACATTTTGGAAACACAGGTCATTTTAGTGAATCTCTCACAGCAGTTGACCCGACAAGCGGGTCTGTTGGTGCAGGTTACAGCCGATTACCCAGAGATCTGGCATGATCCAGACGCGGCACAACGCTTTGTTGCCCGCTTTGCGCCAGCACTGAGCGCACAACTGATGATCCTTACCCCCGACGGCCTTTTGTTAGCATCAAGCGACCCTTTTGATAAAGCGCAGGAAGGCAAGGTCTTGACCTTAAAAGGGCTCGCCACGGCGCAAGGCGGAGAGGTGAGTGTAGAAACGGATTATAATGCGAATGCCCAGGCCGATATTGTCGATGTGCTGGCGCCGGTGCTCAACCAACCGCAGCAGGTCGTTGGCCTGGTGCGCCTGACCCATATCTATGCCACCGTCTACGAACGCTTTTGGCGTCTGCGCTATTTTACCATTGACGTTCTGCTGATTGGCTTGTTGGTGGGGGTGGGCACAGGCTTATTTTTGGCGCTGACGTTGGAACGGCCGGTCACGCGCCTGACCACCGCGATTGAGCATTATGTAACGGCGGATGCCCACACACCGCCACTGGCCGAAGAAGGCGCCATGGAAATCCGCGTCCTTATCCGTGCCTTTAACCGTTTGGTGAGTCAGTTGCAAGAACAAGAATCACTGCGCAAGCGCCTTTTGGCCAACTTGATCCATGAGATCCGCCGTCCCTTGGGCGCGCTGACCTCGGCCGTTCACGCGCTGCTCCATGGCGCCAGCGAAGAGCCCGCATTGCGCAGCGAGTTGCTCAATGGTATGACCGAGGAATTTCAGCAGTTGGAACATTTGACTACCGATCTACTACTCCTCTACGAACAGGCAGTCGGCGCCATAGAATTGGACCGGCGTCCTACGGACCTGCACGAGTGGCTGACGACCAGTCTGGTGCACTGGCGTGTGGCGGCGCAGCGGAAAGGCTTGACCTGGCAGGTCACCATTGCCGACCAATTACCCACCCTCTGTATCGACCCCGTGCGTCTGGGGCAAGTATTGGGCAACCTGCTCAGTAATGCGATCAAGTTTACCCCTGCCGGTGGCGTCATCACCCTCGGCGCCGGTGTCACTCCCGACAGCTTTCAACTTACTATTACTGACAGTGGCCCCGGCATCGACCCGGCTGAACAGGGGCACATCTTTGAGCCCTTCTATCGCAGTCAGAGGACCAAGCGCTTTGCTCACGGCATGGGGTTAGGCTTGACCATTGCTCGCGATCTGGTCAACGCGCATGGCGGTCAGCTTACGGTCCGCAGCACGCCCCAGCATGGCAGCACCTTTACGCTTCGCTTGCCGCTGATTGACTGCCCAACCCATTAACCTTTACCTCTGTGCCGACTCCTCCCCATTTTGCAACTGTTGAACCACTCCTCCTCTGTAGGAAATTGCCAGAAAACTTACAGAAGACTTGCAGAAAATTTAGGTTTTCCTTAGCTATTCCGTAGGTTAAGCTAAAGATTCCCCTCCTTCTTTTGTGGTACGCTGATCATCAATATTGGTCACAACTTTACGCTTGCACAACCTTTCACCACGACCCGCATGAGCGCCGGCTGATCAATAGAATGTTTATCCCAACCAAAGGGGTGTCGTGTGTCCAAAAGACCTGTCGGAAAGGAGAATCCCCCTGGCTTGCGCAGTAGAGTAATACCTAAAATGATCGAATACGCATAACGCTGTGGCCGCAATAGGATGTTGCGGTGGGCTGACTTATGTCCCGCGGCAAGCTGTGGGGCATAAGTTCTAGTTTCGCTAGTAAGCAATTTTTAAAACATCTCATAGAGGAGAAATCGTATGGGGCCTTTTCTAAAAAGACGATGGATTTGGTTGTGTAGTTTGATGGTGGTAGCGTTGGTAGCGATGCCGTTGGCCAGCCTAGCGGCCGAACTCATAACCGCCGAAATTACAGGAACAGCAAATGATGTGACTGTGACGCAAGGTAGTAGTGCGTCATTTACAATTGATGTATATGCAACGGGAAACATCGCCCAATCTATTACATCGTCTAACCCTGCCAAGGCGACCGTTGATACAGTTTTCACCTTAACAAATGGAGTTCTTTCATCAAGTACCCCAAGCAGTGAATTGGCTTTCTTTGCATCTACAAGTGGATGTTCCTCAGGTGGCACAGTCAACTGCGATGTCACATGGACTGGCGCTCCCACTCACTATAGCGTCCCAGCTACCATCTCTGCTAATAGTACTACGGCTGTAGGTACATATTCTATTGTGCTTTCTGCTAGTGCAGGCACAACAGATGAAACCAATCCTAGTGGATCTGGCGGTAAGCTCGGCGATGGTACTGCTACAACTATTACTGTTCACGTAGTAGCTCCGACATGCACAGCGCCTTCAGTAACCACCAATCCTTTAAACCAAACCGTGACCTATGGAGCAAATGCAAGCTTTACAGCAGCAGCAAGTGGTAGCCCTGCTCCAAGCGTGCAATGGCAAGTAAGTACAGACGGTGGTACAACTTTTTCCAACATCAGTGGCGCGACGAGCGCAACGCTACCTGTCAACACACCGACAGTTTCTCAAAGTGGATCTCAGTATCGAGCGGTATTTACCAATAGTTGTACGCCAAGTACAGCCACAACCAATGCTGCAACGCTGACAGTGAATAAGGCTGCTGCAACCGCTACGCTAGGTACTTTGAGCTTTATCTATGATGGCACAGCGAAATCCACTACTGCGACTACAGTGCCAAGTGGATTGAGTGTTGACATTACCTATGACGGTTCAGCAACTGCACCAACCGATGCAGGCAGCTACGCTGTGGTCGCCACGATCAATGATGCAAACTATCAGGGAGCGACAAGTGGTACTTTGACGATTGCCAAGGCTTCCTCTACCACGACTGTGAGTTGTCCAAGCAGCGTTACTTACAATGGTTCAGCACAGACACCGTGTTCGGCAACTGTCACAGGTGCTGGCGCTCTGAATCAGTCACTGACTGTTAACTATACCAACAACACCAATGCTGGCACAGCCACAGCCAGTGCGTCATTTGTAGGTGATGCCAACTATGAGACGAGCAGCGACAGCGAAGACTTCACCATCGATAAGGCTTCCTCCACCACAACCGTGACCTGTCTAACCAGTGTGACCTACACTGGTTCAGCGCAGACGCCCTGCACGGCAAGTGTCACAGGTGCAGGTGGTTTGAGTGAAGCCTTGACTGTGAGCTACTCGGATAACACCAATGCTGGAACGGCGACGGCCAGTGCCTCCTATGCAGGTGATACCAACCACGAGAGCAGCAGCAACTCGGCTACATTCGAGATCACCAAGGCAACTTCGAGCGTAACAGTCAATTGCCCAGCAAGTGTTGAGTACAATGGTAGTGACCAAACACCCTGTACAGCATCTTACTCGACTTCGGACGGATTGAGTGGTTCGTTGATGCCTAGCTATTTGAACAACATGAATGCTGGCACAGCTACGGCCAGCGCTTCCTACGCAGGTGATACCAACCACGAGAGCAGCAACAACTCGGCTACATTCGAGATTGCCAAGGCAACCTCAAGCGTAACTGTGATCTGCCCATCCAGTGTTTACTTTACTGGTGCAGCACAGACACCTTGTACAGCATCGTACTCGACTTCGGATGGTTTGAGTGGTTCGTTAACACCTAGCTATTCGAACAACACGAATGTTGGTACAGCCACTGCTAGTGCTTCCTATGTGGGCGACAGCAACCACGAGAGCAGCAGCAAGTCCAAAAATTTCACAATCCTTGGTTGGACTGCGAATGGTTTCTACCAACCTGTGGATATGAATGGTGTCTTAAACACGGTCAAGAATGGTTCTACGGTGCCGCTGAAATTTGAGGTCTTTGCTGGAACTACTGAGTTGGTTGATCCTGCCATCATGGCGAGCATGACAGCAATCAAAGTCAATTGTACAACAGGTGCTGAAGATGCCATTGAAGAGGTAGCGGCAACTGCATCTACTACTTTGCGCTACGACACCACTGCCGGACAGTTCATCTTCAATTGGAAAACACCCAAGACGGCAAATATTTGCTACAACGTCACATTTACATTCAATGATGGGTCATCCTTGAGCGCCAGCTTCAAACTCAAGTAGGTCAAGGGCGTAACAGACGAATTGAAAGAATGAATAAAAAGTGCGTTGGCTTCGGTCAGCGCACTTTCTGTATGGATGTCTCTCCAGAAAGCTCATGTTCAAAACTGGTAAATTTCTACTCACGCAAACTATCATCTGGATGTTGCTGGCCCTTATCGCTTCCCAAGCAGCAAGCGCCCAATCTGCCACACCGCTCTTATCTTGTCGTCTCAACGCCACCACGGCACCGGTTGGGGCGCAGCTTGAGCTGGTGTTGGAGATCGCGCAGGTCCAAGATTTTTACGGCTATGAGCTGACGCTGAAGTATGACCCAAATCTGGTTGAGATCCTGGATGGCGATCCCAATCGTGACCAGGTCAATGCACAATTGGGTGACTTTGTCAGTCAAGACTTTTTGCAACTGAATGAGATCAATCAGCCAGGTGAGTTACTGCTCAACCTGATGCAGATCAATCCCACCCCAGCCCGATCGGGCCAGGGGATGCTGGCACGGGTTTTTCTAAAAACCAGCAACTTGGGTACAGTGAATTTTGCGCTTACCGATGTTTTCCTCTACGACGTAAACGGTGAGGAGATGGCGCATCAGGTTCAAAATTGCACCTTGACGGTACAGAATGGCGCGTCTGCCGTGCCAACCGCAACGCCAACCCCTACCCAATCGCCAACCCCTAGCGAATCGCCAACGGCAACGTCTACTCCCACCTGGACAGCAACGCCGTTGCCTTCTGTTGATACGGCCACTCCATTCCCTACCTTCACTATCACACCATTGCCAGCAACAGACACGACTACGCCGATTCCCACCTTGACTGCCACAGCGCCGCCAGTGAGTGATACACCGATCGTTGTCTCTGCGATCAACGGAGGAAATGCAGCGACATCCACTTCAACGGCAACAAATGGGGAGACTCCAACACCCACTGTGACGCCAACCCTACTTGTTGCTACAACGGTTGTTACTGGAACAATGCCGCCAATGGTGTTGACGCAAACCACAACGCCCTTGCCTATAGCTGGGATCGTCGTCACGATGGAGCCAACTGCACCGATGCCTCCGATCACTATCACGCAGCAAGAGCCGCAGGCCGAAGCAAGCACCTTGGCCAACAGCGATGCTACGGGGCTACCTACTGCGACCTGGGACTATCTCTCTCTTGTGCTTTTGTTGCTTGGTGTGTTGACAGTGGGTGTAATCGGTTTTGAATTGCTGGTGATCATCGCGTGTGTGTTCTTTCTCCGTTTGCGGGTGTCCAGGCATGACCTGATTGCTCCACCCAGTCGACGCTTGCGGGGCAGCAGAATGCATTTGTTGCGTTAGCGTCATAGGCGTTTAGAAAAGCCCCACCAAGCGCAAAACCGCATAGAGAACAACCAGCCCGGTGACAATCAACCAGCTATTCCCCAGCACCCACGCTAGCCAGCCCACCTGATAGCCCAAGTCCTCCAGCTTATGTTTTAGCGTGGTGGCCGAAGGTTCAGTAAGGTGCGTGCCGTCAGGAAAGGTAAGGGTGGGCACGCTTGCGTTGCCATTGTTGAGGGCGCGCACCCGCGCCGCGGCCTGCGCATCCTGGTGAATATTGATATAAGTATATGCCACCTTGGCTTGACCCAACATCGCCCTGACTGGAGCGACGCCGGGACAAGCTGGGTGGCCATAGAGAATGATTGGTTCAGCCATGACTATGCTTTTACCATCTGCGCCGCCAGCTTTACTGCCTCCACAATGTTCTGATACCCTGTACAGCGGCAAATGTTGCCGGAGAGGGCGACGCGGATCTCTTCCTCGGTGGGGTTGGGATTTTCCTGGAGGAAGGGCACGAGTGTCATGAGAAAACCGGGAGTGCAATAGCCGCACTGGAGGCCATGTTTTTCACGAAAGGCCTCCTGTAATGGGTGCAACTTGCTCAGGTCCCCCCCTGGCGTCAGCCCTTCTACGGTGGTGATCGCGTGGCCGTTGGCTTGCACCGCAAACATAATGCACGAGCGCACTGCCTCCCCGTCAAGCAGAATGGTACACGCGCCACAGGAGCCATGTTCACAGCCCACGTGGGTGCCGGTCAGGTTGAGTTCGTGGCGGAGGAAGTCGCTGAGCAGCAGGCGCGGTTCAATTTCCCGTTGGTAGCTTTTGCCATTGACCACAAGTGCAACAGCGTAAAGATTTTGTATATTGGGCGCCATTGGTTTAACCGTCACCCCGTGATAAAGGCTTTTCATCCTGCATTTGATTGATGGCTTCATGTATCTGTGCAATTGCAGTTGCATCCAAGGATAAATCAACTAATTGTTGGAGTTGATCCGAATCAAGCCCGCCAATCGTTTGTGAGAAGGTATCGGGTAGCACCCCAAAGCGATGGGTCACAATGCGTAATAACATTTGTCGTCGTTCTTGATAAATTCCTTCTTCACGACCTTCTTCACGACCTTCTTCACGACCTTCTTCACGACCTTCTTCACGACCTTCTTCACGACCGAGTTCGATTCCTTCTTTTAAGATTTCAGCATACCAGGGTGACTCACGTAATACAGCCATATCCCACCTCATGATTCTGTGGACAAGATCCGCCTGCAAAACAAATGTAGCGAAAAATGCCAACAATGGTTCAAGATCAGCAATCTGTTCATTAGAACGTAATTCTATCACAGCCCGATTAACCGCTGCTTCATTATTGCCACCTTTAAGAACTGGCACAAATGGTAACAGTGTAATCAGCTTTTGCTCAAAGACCAAATCAACATCAATCTCCCACAAATTGATCGTATGAAAATCTTGGTGCGCCTTGAGTCCCATTATCTCTGATTCGTAAGCTAAGGGGATCAGTACATTGGGCGATGGCGGCAAAATATTGACAACAACCGGATAAACCAATAAATTAAACTTTTCTTCTGCCAATGCAGCGTAAGCGCGTAAGCGGCGATGAATACGGACATCCGGTCGTAATTGTAGATCGGCAGCTACCAAGAAATTGCCATGAGTAGACGAATACGCCTTGACCAGAGAGTCATTCATGCGGGCCACCCACTGAAATTCATTGGATAGCAATTCCGTCGCTTTAGCTGTGGGATCATTTGTCACCCAACGCACCCATTCGGTAGGTGCGAGGCTCACAAGTCGTTTACCGCCGATGTCACCAGCTTTGGCATTAGGCGATTTTCGCCGACGTGGTCTAGTAGATTTGCTCACATTCAATGATCCTGGTAAGACAGTTTTTTACATTTCAACTAAAACGCAACGACAAACAGGTCAACCCACCATCCATCTTGCGCATTTCGCTGGTCTCCAGTTCGATGATTGGATAGCCCAGACTCTCTAACTGCCGCTTGGTGCTGGGAAAGCCGGTCGGTGTCAGCAGGTGGTCATTGAGCCAGAGCGTGTTGGCGGCATAGACTTCATCAGGATCGATGAGCAATTTTTCATAGCTAGCAAAAGCCGGATGCGCGGCGAATTCTTCGCTGATCAATAACGTGTTCTTGCCCACATAGTTGACACTGCTCTTGAAATGCAAACCTGCCTCCACGGGGAGCGCATCCCAGTGGTAGCCATAACGGGCCAGCGTCTCCCCCAACTGGCGCGCCCCGACGGCATTGGTGCGCTCAGAGAGACCGACCATACAGTGCTTGCCGACCACCAGCACATCACCGCCGTCAAAGGTTCCCGGCCAGTCAATGCGGGCAACTTCCCGATAACGGGCCAAGATCGGCGCCATTGCCTGCTCCTCACCCTGGCGCGCCGGCGCGCCCATGTTGGCCAAGACCGCCACTTCCGGCACGATTACGGCCGTGTCTTCAACAAAGTAGGCATCGGGGTGATTCGGCAGTGGATCCAGTTCGATGAGCGTCAATCCCAATCTTTTCAGCGTAGCCACATAGGCCGCGTGCTGGGCGCAGACCAGGGCATAGTTGGGAACGCCAAGATCTGCTGTCGTCAAGCCGTCAGCAAAATTAGGACCGGGTGATCGCACAACTGCATGGGTGAACATGATCAAATCATCTCTCGCTCTATGATACTGGTCAAACAGCCAATCGACCCCGCCGCCTTGTACAACTCATCGACGGCCACCGTCACGCATTCGATGTCCAAGCTTGCATAGAAGTGTTGAGTCACAGGATTGCCCGCGGCCATCAAAATTTTCCGTGGACCAAGAGTGACAAAATTAAAGGCCGCATTGTCGATGGCTTCGCTTACATCGGGCAGGAACTCGACCCGGTAACCCTCTGCGCGCAACGCTTCCACTGCGGCGTAGGCCAACCGCACCGGCCAGGCCAGGGCCAGATTGTGGTCGGCAAAGAGGCAGCTAGCTCGTCGCCAGGCCGATGGAGCAACACCGTTCTGAGAGGGGCCCACTCGCTGTTGACGCCACACGTGCCCCAAATACTTCCTAATTCGCCGGCCAACGAATGGCTGCGCGGTTGCCAGCCTTCGCCACCATAGGCGGCCATTAGGTGGGGTTGATTGCGATTAGGCTGTATCATCATCTTACTCGAATTCTTGAAGCTCTGTCTGGTACCGATTCAAAATCTCATTGAGTTTACGCGCTGGTTCATCTAGTTGGACCACAGGATGTGGTATGGCTGGGTCGGCTAGCTTAGGTGCTCGTTGCCGCAAGTAGCTACGCGCCATAGCTGCATAAGGCGCGTCATCTTGCATTGCCCAAATCAGCAATTCGCGCGCGGTTGCACGTGCTGCTGGGACATGGATGGCTAAGAGTAGTAGCTTGTCTATATCAAGCAACCATAACGCACGCGCCTTTGTCAAATCGATCCGATGTAATCGAATTTGCTCAATCGTCTTTTTACCCCGGTGTGTTTTTGGAATAATCTGAGCTGCCAAAAAGTCGATATGCTCACTAGGATCTTCTGTGGTCGGATCGAGTAAGCACGGTCGGTCATCGCAAATATCAAAACGCTCACCTTTATTACTGTTACAAGCCATGCAAGCAACAAGCCAATTATGCCAATCAAACATGTAAACTAGGAAAGCGCTTGTGTTTTTAGGTCGGTAATGTTCAATATGCAAGGGTGATACATGCTCTGTTTTCGACTCGCAAAAAGCACACTTGTGATGAAACACAGTAAAAAGCACTTCTGCAAACACTTGCATGGCTTTCCGCTGGCGAATTTTTCGCCAAAGCTGAGTCATCGACATTGGATGTGGATCATAAATTGCCTCTTGTAATTCTTTTTCCCAACGTGTACGTTGTTGGCGAAAGCCAGGTGGTTCATTCGGGCGATAGACACGAATCATTCCAAATTTTGCAATTCTTTTTGGTAGCGCGCAATAGCACTTTTAATGTTTCTTTCGTATTCCCGGCCATTGGGTGTCGCAAGCAAAGGTAGATTTTCGCGCCAGAGTTCAAGTTGATGATATTCTTTACTTTCTGCCGTAGTAAGTCCTTCCCCCAATTCTTTTTTTATATTTAGCTCGTCATGCTTCTTTAGTTTTTCCTCTGTTTTTGGTGAGTAGAGACTCTCTATATCAAACAAGGGGGACATCAGAATTTGGTCAATCCGTAGATCCTGCACCGGCTCAAGATTACTTAAGGCTTGGACACCATCTTTTGTTTCAATGAGGCGAATGATACCACTACCCTCGTTATCATACGCGGTGATCGCCGTGCCTGTTTCATCTATATCAGCGACTTGGGCAAGAAAGGGACTATGTGTCGCAACAATAAATTGAATGTTAGGAAATTTTTGCCGTAACCAATAGCCAATTTGACGTTGCCAGGTTGGATGTAGATGGGCATCTAGTTCATCAATCAACACAACACCATAACATTCCAACGGATTGGCTGTATCTGGAAAAGCTTGAATCAGCCAACGCAATAAATCGAGCGCTAACGCCAGCATACTGCGGTAGCCATCGCTCAACTGGTATAAGGGGACTGCATCGTCTTGATCAATTCGCAGCAATGCCGAACGTGCATCAACCAGTAACTCGACCGGTTTAGGAAATAAGTCTTTGGCAAATGCTTGTTTAATCTGTTGCAACGCCTGCGCGCTTACAGTATCACCTTCACGCGCTGTATTGTGGAGCTTAATCAGCCATTCAGTTGTGTTCGTCAGCGCAGCATCTTCTCGAAATAATGTTATAAAACGGGCAGATATACGCTCGGCATACAAAATTCGATCAGCTTCTTGCCCGCCACCACTTAAGCGGCGAAACGGACCGTAGCCACAGGCTAGCCAACCACCTCTCCCCTCGGCATAAGCAGTTTGCTGCAACCGTTTCATATCTTTGGTACCGGCCTCTTTTTCTTTAGATGTACCCTCGCCTGACCAAGGAACAATGGTTGGAACTGAATAGTAATATTTTTCTTGCAAAGATTCAGGCACCTTTTCTGGCTCGTTCCCAGTTACAATGTAGCGTGCATGTAAAGGTTTTTTAGATGGTCGTCCAGCAACCTGTGCGTCACCTTCTGTTCCAATCAATTCGGCAATCATTTCTCCATAAGGCTGTCCGCGTCGGACCCAATTCTCTGCAACTGGCAATAATTCGCGAATAGCTGAAGGTCCTGCAAGTGTTACGCCAATCGCTTGCAGCAACGTACTTTTGCCTAAACCATTATGACCAAAGAGCGTTGTCCACTTATTGACTTCATCTTTATTTTTCATAAAGTTTAACTCAAAATGAGTAAAACTTTTGATATTTTTGATAATGATTTTGCGCAGGTACATAGATTGTCTTTCCTACTTCACGATACTATATTCACAAGCCGCACAAGAAGGTGTCTATCACTCTGCAAAAAGTGTACCTTCTTGGCACTCGTTGATATAATTGTTACGCGCTTCCACGAACGCTTGATCGAGGGCGCGCTTGGTGAGCACCTTGGCCAGATGGCGACGAAACGCAACCGAGGCGTGGATATCGGCAGTGGGATCAATGTCGTGTGTGGCGCACTGTTCAGCGGCGGTGGCGATCAACTCTGTGCTGGGTTTCTCGCCCTGCAACAGTGCCATTGCGCCCTGCGCCTGCACCGGCCCTTCGCCCACGCTGAGTAAGCCGACCTTGGCCTGTTGACAACGCCCAGCGTCATCTAGCTGGACATAGGCGGCCACGCCGACAATTGCATAGTCACCGTGGCGACGAGAAATTTCCTGGATTGACCAACCGCTACGGGGCATTTGCGGCGGCAACACAATCTCAGCAACAATTTCCTCTGCCTGCAAATCGGTGGTAAAAAGACCGATGTAAAACTCATCCGCCGCCACCCAGCGTTCGCCGGCGCTGCTTTGGAGTTTCAGTTGCGCGCCCAACGTCACCGCAATCACCGGCAACTCAGCCGCGGGGTCAGCATGGGCCAGGCTACCGCCGAGGGTGCCCCGGTTGCGGATCTGCGTGTGGGCAATGTAGGGCATGGTGGCATGGAGCAAGGGCGCACGTTCGGCGACCAACGGGCTGCGTTCGATAGCCCGTTGGCGGGTCATCGCGCCGATGCGTAGACCGCCGTCGTCGGTTGGCTCAATGTAGGCCAACTCAGGCAGGTTGTTCAGATCAACCAGCACCGCCGGTTGCGCCAATCGAAAGTTCATCGTCGGGATCAGACTTTGGCCGCCGGCGAGCGGCTTGGCGTCGTAGCCGTGCTCGGTCAAGAGGGCGAGTGCCTCTTCGGTTGTGGTGGGGGCGTAGTAGTCAAAGGCTGCTGGTTTCACAGAAAATTTCCTTATGCAACAGCAAATTCAATGTACGGTCGCTTATATTCAGGCTGATAAGCCAGCACAATATCGTCCTTAGGAACACCGTGTTCAACCAATTCATTCGCCACGCCCATTTCTGTGCCATCGTATTGGATCCAGATTTTATCGTCTTTGATGTCCATGTGGATCAGGCAGCCGTACTTGCGGCGTTGCTTGTGCCAACCGGCGTGAACCAACTGGTAGTGATTGCGCACCGTGTCAAAGATTGTTTGCAGATCGACATCACCATACGATGGTTTGTTTTGTGCGTGTTCATCAATAATTTGCTGAATTATCTCTCTGTATCGTTCTGTCTTTCCCATTGTACAATCACCTCCAACTGTACATCATAAACGAGGTAGGAGATCTCGTTATACTCCAACGCTTCCTGAACAAATGGTAGTGTAAAGAACTGTTCGTAAATATCAATGGGTACTGCTAAAAAGAGCTTGCAATTCGGATCTTCTTTGCGTAATGCAAGAAAGTAGTTACGATATTGTCCCACTGCAAGGTGAAATTCATAAATCGCTGAGAGTTTAACGAATGATTTGATCTCGACGGCAATCGTTTCGCCTTCTCTCTCAGCTGCAAGCAACTGTTCTGCACCGAGATCAATCAGCATTTCTACGCCACCAACTTGCAGAGAAAGTGGATCGTGGGTAATGCGCCAGCCTTCTTTGTTGAGAGCTTTACGAACGGCGTTGTGGAATAGATCGCGTGCTGCCATACTACTTCCCTTGCCAAACGGGCTGCCGTTTCTGAATAAAGGCGTCAATCCCCTCCGCCGCGTCACTCGCCATCATATCACAGGCCATGACTTCGGCGGCGTAGGTGTAGGCGTCGGCCATCTCCATTTCGAGCTGTTGGTAGAACATGCGCTTACCCGAGGCGACGGCATAGGATGACTTGGTGACGATGGCGTCGGTCAGCTTGGCAATGGTGGCGTCGAGTTCGGCGGCGGGGACGGCATAGTTGATCAGCCCTTCGCGCTCGGCAGTCTTGGCGTCGATAAAGTCGCCAGTAAGCAGGATCTCCATGGCCTTTTTGCGTCCCAAGTTACGACTTACGGCCACCGATGGTGTCGAGCAGAACAACCCCACGCGGATGCCTGATGTGGCAAAGGTCGCTTCCTCGGCGGCGACGGCAAGATCACAGGCGGCGACGAGTTGACAGCCCGCCGCGGTGGCGAGGCTGTGCACCCGCGCAATCACCGGCTGTGGCAGCTGGTTGATGGTCATCATCATGCGGCTGCATTGGTTGAACAGCTCCTGTTGCCATGCCTGCTCGCTGTGGCTGCGCATCTCCTTGAGATCGTGGCCGGCACAGAAGGCGCGCCCGTTGGCGGCAATAACAACGACGCGCACGCTTTTGTCGGCGGCGATGGCGTCGAGCGCCTCCTGCAACGCGGCCAACATCGCCTGCGACAGCGCGTTGAACTGTTTGGGGCGGTTGAGCGTCAAAGTGGTGACGCCGTTGTTGTCAGATCGCAGCAAGATCGGCTCATCAGCGTGTGCTGTCGCGCCGTTGCCCTGAGCTGTCGCTGTTATACTTGCACTCATGGTTCTTTTCTCCTACTCAGTCTCCGTGATTGCTTTCACTGCCGCATCAAACATCAGGTGATTTTCCTGCACCCACCGCTGCTGCCGCGCCTTTGCCAATGAAAAGAAGGTGCGGTCACCCGCTTCTGTGGTAGGCGTGAACGGTAGCACCGTAACCACGTGTCCGATGTAAAAAACCTGGTAACTATCGGGGTGCGGATAACGATAGTCCTCGGGTACATCTCCAAGCAGCCGAATGCGTTGATACCCCAGCAACCATACATTGCCCAACTCGACCGCCGCTTCTTCCATCACTTCCCGCCGCATCGTCTGTTCGGGCGTCTCGCCTGCTTCGATATGGCCGCCGGGAATGTCCCAGCCACGTTGGTGAAGCTTTGTCATCAGGAAGCTACCTTCGTGAAAGGCCAGAGCAAGCGCGCTGGTGATCAAATGGCGTGGCGGTAAGACTTCATCAAGGATCAGACTGATCTCGTTCGGCTGAGGTAGCCACTGGATGTTGTACCCAATGCCAAGGATTTGCATGTTATGCCACAACCACTGTTTCACGACCGGCTAACCATTCTTCAAGCGATTGCAAACTTTCACCGGATTTACGGCCCAGCAGGATACTACGAACACTCACCTCTTCATCCAGCTCCGGCCAATAAATGACGTTGCGGCGTATTTCAAACAATTGGCGTTCAGATGGTGTTGCATAAGATAGTCGTGGATACCAAAGGATTGGTGCAATGATTGTGCGACCATCCTGTAATTCAATGGTCAGACTCTCCTCATCTATCAAGACTTCATCAATTTCTGCTTGGTTTAACTCTTTATCAAGCAATTGAATAACTGATCGGTTAAATTGATATTCAGTCATAATGAAACTTGCACGCAGCAATCAAAATCTCTTCTTCTGTGACTTTATAGACGAGTCGATGTTCATCTGTAATGCGACGTGACCAATAGCCGGCCAGATCATGGCGCAGCGGTTCTGGTTTGCCAAGCCCTGTGTAAGGACTACGATCAATGTCTTTGATGAGCCGCACAATTCTGGCGTGGATCTTCTTGTCTTCAGCAGCCCAACTTGCCAACTGTTCAAAGGCGTCGCCGTCAAACGTGATCTGTCTCATGGCTCGTCGGCAAGTGCCTCCAACTCATCAATATCGACTGTGACAAGATTTGTGCCACTTTCAATATTCTTGATGGCACTAAGCAAATGTTTTCGATTAGCCACAGTACTCAGCAGATAGGCCGTTTCGTCTACCTCTGAGACGATAATTTCGATCTCTTTATTCTTGAAGAGACTTTTCAGCGACTCTAAAAACTGGTAATCTAACTCTTCGGCATTCAGTCGATATACGGATTGCATAATAAGTAAAACCTTTCCTACAACGCCTTCGCCTGCTCGCGCAACACAAATTTCTGCACCTTCCCCGTCGACGTCTTGGGCAACTCGCCAAAGATTACGGTCTTTGGCGCCTTATAGTGAGCCATGTTTTCACGGCAGTACTCAATGATCTCCTCCGTTGTCGCGGACGCGCCATCACGCAACACAACAAAGGCGCAAGGCGTCTCGCCCCATTTTTCATCAGGCCGGGCGACGACCGCGGCTTCGAGGATGGCAGGGTGACGATAGAGGACATTTTCGACTTCGATGGTTGAGATGTTCTCACCGCCGGAGATAATAATATCTTTGGAGCGGTCTTTCAACTCAATATAGCCGTCGGGGTGCATGACCCCCAAGTCGCCGCTGTGGAACCAGCCGTCGGCAAAGGCTTTATCGGTCGCCTCGGGGTTCTTCAGATAGCCCATCATCACATTGTTGCCACGGAACATGACTTCGCCCAGTGTCTGGCCGTCGGCGGGAACCGGCTCCATTGTAATGGGATCGAGGACAGTCAGCGCTTCGAGCATGAGATAGCGCACGCCTTGGCGCGCCTTGAGCCGCGCTTGCTCTTCAATCGGCAGTTCATTCCACTCATTGTGCCACGCACAGAGCGTTGCCGGGCCGTAGGTCTCAGTTAAACCATAGACGTGGGTGATCTCAAAGTCGTTCTCAGCCATCTTCTGCAGCACGGCAGCGGGCGGCGGTGCGGCCGCGATCAGGCCGTGGATCCGATGTTGCTTCTTGGCCCGCACCTCGTCCGGCGCATTGACCAGCATATAGTGGACCGTTGGCGCGCCACAGTAATGGGTCACGCCTTCTTGCTCGATCAGGTCGTAAATGAGATCGGCGCGCACCTTGCGTAGACAGACGCTCGTGCCGGCCACCGCCGCCAACGTCCACGGAAAACACCAACCATTACAGTGAAACATAGGCAGCGTCCAGAGATAGACCGGATGCTGTCCCAAGTTACCATCGACAATGTTGCTGACGGCGTTGAGATAGGCGCCGCGGTGGTGATAGACCACGCCCTTGGGATTGCCGGTGGTGCCGGAGGTATAGTTGAGGGTGATTGCCTGCCATTCATCGGTGGGGAGCTGCCAAGCAAAGTCCGGATCGCCTTCCGCCAATAAGGCTTCATAATCGAGGTCACCGAGTTGATCGCCGCCATCGCTATACGGATCTACAATGTCGATGACCAGCGGCGGGTGCTCCAGTTGGGCCAGCGCTTCACGGATCGTGGTTGACGCCTCGGTGTCAGTGAGAAAAACCTTGGATTCCCCATGTTGCAGTTGAAACGCAATGCTGGCTGCGTCGAGTCGGGTGTTGATCGAGTGGAGCACCGCGCCGGTCATCGGCACGCCAAAGTGCGCCTCGTACATCTGCGGCGTGTTGAAGCCCATGATCGAGACAGTGTCACCCAGGCCGATACCCCGTTTGGCCAGCGCTGACGCCAACCGCCGCGCCCGCGCATAGGTTTCCGCCCACGTATAGCGGTCGTTGCCGTGGACGATTGCTGTGCGCTGAGGGAAGACATACGCGGCGCGTTCCAGAAAGGTCAGCGGCGAGAGCGGCACATAGTTAGCCGCGTTTTTATCAAGACCTGTTGTGTAAAGATTATGGCGCGTCATAGGATCTATTCCAAATTATCAGGGGTGCGTCCCCAATACGGGGTGATAGACGCACCTGTTACAAGTTATCCACTTCATCAGCCGAGAGACCAAGCTCAAGCAATTTCGCGGCCAAGCGCTCCGCGCGGGCGCGTTCTTGCTCGGCCAGTTCTTCCCCTGTGGGAATCAAATTGCCATCTTGATCGCACCAGCGCAACCATGTCGTCTCGACTTCTTGATAGCGTCCCTGCCAAAGCGTCAAGCCAAGCTCGACTTCCGGCATCCATGTATCCTTCGTTTCAATATATTCCCCATCGACCAGGCGGAAGAAGCGAAAGGTCTCTTTGGTCAATTCGTGATAAGGATCAAAAATGGCGTAGTAAAGAATGCCAAGCTCAGCATATTTCGCCTTTTTGGTCGTATCCTCACCACCATCATCATTTGAGACGATTTCAATCACCACCTCGGGCACTTTGTGTACTTCCCAAACGAAGTAGGAGCGATAGCGTTTGTGTTGGGCGCGCAATTCCGCGACGGTTTGGCTACCCCCAAGCTCAAAAAGATATCCGGTACAACCGGCGGTGTCTTGGGTTCATAGAAGATGCCGACATCGGTGGCAACAATAAATTGTTTACCATAGCGAGAATGGCGCCATGAAGTATAAGGCGTCGATTCTAACAAGATAAAGTGTTGTTCCGTATCGTAATTCTCCACAGGGGTGTCATCCTCGATCTTGATGGCGTCCCAGTCGATCTCTTCCTCAGCCACATGATAGCCGTTGGCCGTATGGCCATTGAGCGTGTTCACTGACTTTGGTGGTACAACACTTTGGGTTTGGGACATCAGTACCTCCTTGAGGTTTATTGCATGGCCGTTGAGAAAGATTGAGCCAATGCAAACGGGCGCTACGCTGATTGTACGGCACGCGTAGCGCCCTGTCAAGCAAGATGGCTGTTCGCTGCAAGCGGTAAGCTGTCGCTAATCATCAACAAAAGCCACCGCGCGGCAGAAGGCTGCTTCCCCACCTTTAAAGAGCCAGGGGAAGATGCCAATGGTCAGCCGGCGATTTTGCAGTTCCGGCGCGCCGATTTGGCCCCCCATATTTTCCACATGAACACAGTCGTGGGGGAAGAGAGCATTGTGGGTCAGTTGGTAGGCGCTGTCGGGGAAGAGTTCATCCACCTTGTCCGAACCGCCAAACTTCTCTTCGCAGATCTTGCGCACCTTCTGCCAGTGATTGAGCCCGCCCGCGCCCAGGAAACGCCCAATCGGCAGATTCATGGGGTGATCGGTGGAGATCATGTCCACGCCCCACACATGGATCTTCTTGTCCAGCAACCATTGACAGATACTGTGGTGCGGACCGGGATGACGCTGAATGTAGCGCTCTTCGTCGCCGTCGGGCGCCAGGAAGGTGTACTTGTGCCAGCCGGTGTTGATAATCAAGATGTCACCCTCGCGCACCTCCACCCGTTTCTCTATATCCTCTGGCGTAAAGATGTCCAGATCATCCAGCATATCACTCAAGTCTACGATGACGCCATCGCCGTAGAGCCACTCCAACGGCAATTGGTCGATGGTTTTGCCATTGGTGACAAAGTGTTTGGGCGCGTCCAGGTGCGTACCCATGTGGTTGGAGGTCTGGATATATTGCGCGTTGACGCCATGCTCGGATTTGCGCTTAAAGTATTTCACCTCAAAGGGCGGGTAAAAGGGCCAGAATGAGCAGTCAGCGTTAAGCGGTTGCGAGAGATCGTAGAGTTTTGTCATGAGAATCCCCTTGTATTTGTGTAGTTTTGGGCAGTAAGTTCACTTGTGAAACTAGCTCAAGGTATAGATAGTATGCCGGAATCTGAACTGTTCGGCAAGTGGCTGGGGTTCTGGGTCACGCTTTGACCGCTTTGGCTTCGCTGTGGGCGACTCTTGATCAATGCTTGATCGATGCTGCTCTTGCTCTTGATCTTTTCTTGATGCGTTTACCCTTTTTCTTGATCTCGCCCTGACCGAGTTTTTTGTACACTGTAATGGTGTGATGATTCAGACAGGGTCACCTTGCGCGCAAGGGATAGCAGTTGTTGGGAAAACCGAGAATTTTCCCTGCTCCTGTCGGGCAGGACAATCGTTGTGTGAAATGTAGATGAAATTGAATGAATAGATTAGTGTTCATAGGGGCGAAGCAGTGAAATCGTTGCAATTACCGGAAAAATAGAACGATTCTACGTGGCAACCGCTATGCGCCTAGATTAAAGGAATTACACTATGAGTTATGGCACCATTAAACGTGTCTTGATTGGCGCGCCGTTCCCGACCAGCGCCGAACTGCACGAACGGCTGGACAAAATGCGCGCCTTGGCAGTCTTTGCCTCTGATCCCATCAGCAGCAACGCCTATGCGACTGAGGCGATCATGGGGGTGTTAATTTTGCTGGGTAGTGGCGCACTCTCCATGACCATGCCGATTGCGCTAGGGATTGCGCTTTTGGTCCTGATGGTTATTTTTAGTTATACGCAGACCATTCTTCACTATCCTGAGGGGGGAGGCGCATATACAGTTGCCAAAGATAATTTGGGCACATTGCCTTCGCTCTTTGCCGCCGGTGCGCTGCTAACCGATTATGTGCTGACCGTCTCGGTCTCGGTTTCCGCCGGGATTCGGGCGCTGACGTCAGCCTTTCCCGCATTATTTGACTACCGTATAGGTTTGGCCGTGGCGGCGATCATCCTCCTCACCTGGATCAACCTGCGCGGCGTACGCGAAAGCGGCACAATCTTTGCCGTGCCCACCTATGCCTTTGTGGGCGGCGTGTTAGTGGTCATACTCATTGGCTTGGCGCGCTATTGGGGCTTGCCCGGAACTACACCGTTACAAGGCCATGAATTGCATATTGAACCGACCTACACAGTGGCCGGCTTCGCCTATCTCTGGTTATTGCTGCGCGCTTTTGCCGGTGGCTGCACCGCGCTGACGGGGATTGAAGCGATTAGCAATGGCGTGCAAGCCTTTAAGCCGCCGGAAGCGCCCAACGCCGTCAAAACTATGGTCTGGATGGGAATCATGGCTATGTCCCTCTTCCTTGGCATCTCTTTTCTCGCCACCCACCTGGCCATTGTCCCCACCGAAATCGATAGCGTTCTCTCACAGATGACGCGCCGGGTGGCGGGTGACGGCCTTCTTTATTATTGGGTGCAATTCTTTACCATGATGATCCTGGTGCTGGCCGCCAATACCGGCTACCAAGACTTTCCGCGCCTTAGCTCCTTTCTAGCGGCTGATGGTTTTCTGCCGCGCTGGATGCAAAACCGCGGTGACCGTCTTGTCTATAGTTCCGGCATTGCCGTCTTGGCTGTGCTCTCCTCGATCCTTGTTATCATCTTCCGCGCCGATGAAATTGCAATGTTGCCGCTCTATGCTCTAGGCGTCATGTTGAGCTTTACCCTATCACAGGCAGGTATGGTGCATTTGATGGGCAAGGTGCGGCGTGTGCCGCCCGGTGAACAAGTTCATACCGGCGCCACAACGATTCACTATGAAGCCGGCTGGTGGTGGAAACGGGGGATAAATGCCGTGGGTGCGGTGACTACCGGCGTTGTCTTTATTGTGCTGGTTGCGACCAAATTTGTCGAAGGGGCATGGATCATTGCCATTACCATCCCGTTGTTGGTGCTAATGCTGAAGAGCATTCGCACCCACTACAGCCATGTGGCAGAGGCGCTGCGCACCACGCATCTTGCGTCCGCCGACTTACATGAGATCGCCGACATCGCGATCGTGCCCGTCGCCGATGTCCATCGCGGCACCTTGCGCGCCCTAAAGTATGCCAAACGCATTTCTAACCACGTGCGCGCGGTCTGTGTCAGCACCTCACCAGAGCAACGTGCGCGGATTGAATGTCGTTGGCGCCGCTTCCCGGAATTGACCAAAGGGGTGGAATTGGTCGTAATCGACTATGAGTTCCGCAATGTATTGGAGCCGCTGGTCAGTTATATTAGCCATGCCAACAATGTAGAATTTGCAGACCAGCTAACCACAGTCGTAATCCCGGAATTTATCTCAACCTCGTTGCCTGCCCAATTGCTCCATAACCAGACGGCCAACATCCTACGTATGCGTCTACGCACCGAGGAAGATCTGGTGATTATTGATGTGCCCTATTTGATCAAGAGCAATGGTGATCGCGATGAACTCAGTGATCAATAATGACCAATGAGGACAAGGGCGTCTCTTGATACATTTTTGACCTCTGTACTCATTTTCTTAACACTGCAATGAGCAGTTGAACGCTATACTGTTCATTGCGTGTTTCTGTAAAATCTCCGCAGCACGACCTAAAATTTTATGAAGTGGTGGCAAGGGGAACAGTGTTTGAGAGGTGTATGAATGATAGTGGAATATACTTGGACCAGTGTCGCGTGCGTCTATCTGCTGGACAATGGCATGACAATCGGCGATCTTTCTCGGCTGTCAGTATCGCCCGATTTGATGTTGCCGGCTGCCTGGGGCAGGAGCGACCCTAAACATATTGAAGCAATGTGTGTGCGTATTACCTTTCCAACGATCAACACGCTGCGTATCACTTGGCATGATGGGACGCCCATCCGGCAGGGCAGCATCCTCTACAGCGGCGCCTTTCTCATCGTTGAGTAAGGAAGTGTGCATCATGAAAGGTGGCTTGTGGATTCTCATTGTCGATACCGATCGGCAAATGCGCCGCTTTCTCCAAAGTCAGCTACAAGCTAGACTGTACCGTGTTTTGGCCGTGGAGACAGGGCAGACAGCATTGGTGAAGGTGGAGCAAATGCATCCCGATCTGATCATTCTCGACCTGGATCTACCGGATATGTCCGGCCTAACCTGTTTAAAACGTTTGCGGGCGCGCACGCAGAGCCCTGTGATTGCGCTCTCCATGGGCGCAACTGTGGAAGAGCAGATCGCAGCCTTGGATGCCGGCGCCGATGACTTTCTGGCCAAACCACTGCGTATTGACGAATTGTTAGCCCGTATGCGCGTTGCGCAACGCCGCACCCTACTTCCCCTTGCCTCATCTATATTTACCTACGGCGAACTTCGGGTTGATCTGACCCAACGCTTAGTGACGGTCAAAGGTCAACGTGTGCAGCTAACCCCTCATGAATATACTTTGTTGCGCCTGCTCGTGTTGCATAGTGGCGCTGTGTTAACCTATCGCCAAATTCTCTGCGAAATCTGGGGCCCTGAGCACAGCGATGCGATCCACTACGTGCGTGTTTACATTGCACAACTACGGCACAAATTAGAGCCCGATCCCAAGTCACCCTGCCTCATTTTGAACGAGCCCCGCGTCGGCTATCGGCTTGCCATCCTAGATGTGGCCGCGTCTACGCCATCTTGATTTTATCTTGATCTGAACAGTTCCCATTTTGATCCACAGCTGACGCCATTTCTACTATACTATAGACATTCAGAAAAAGATCTGTGCTAAGCAACTGAGTTTCTGCCAGAAACTCAGTTGCTCCGTCTTGATTCATTATCTGAGTTTCTATAGCTTCTGTGGAGTATAAAGTAATGGAGGAACATGATGACTTTGCTGCATCTATTGGCATGGGTGGTTGGACTTGCCTCCTTAATCTATTTTTTTGTCGCGTTGCTGAAGCCGGAATGGTTTTTATGATCGGTGGCATGAAGTGGACTTTTCGCTAGTACATTGTGGCGTAAATCGCGCCCTAGGGCACCCGCTCTCTGGGTGCGGCAGTAAATAAGCCCAAGTTACCTGATTGGATAGGGCAGAATACCTATGGGCTTATTTACGCCGGGATTTACTGGTTACAGAGGAGGGGAGATGACAACAGAACTCTGGGGCGCCGCCGCGGTGGCGCTGCTGCTCTTGCTTTATTTGGTTTATGCACTACTGTTTCCCGAAAGGTTTTAAGTATGACTGCGTCCGAGTGGAGCCAGCTTCTCCTCTATTTTGGTCTGCTGATCCTTTGCACCCCTTTACTGGGCGGTTACATGGCCCGGATCTACCAGGGTGAACACACCTGGCTCACGCCACTGTTGCAACCGCTGGAACGCACCCTTTATCGCCTGGCCGGCGTTGATGCGGACGCAGAGATGGATTGGAAAGTGTATCTGGCTGTGCTGCTGGCGTTTAATCTGGTGGGCTTTTTCTTTCTACTGCTGCTGCAACTCTTTCAAGGCCATCTGCCCATGAACCCGGCGCACCTGCCGAATGTCGGATTCTGGCTCGCCTTTAATACAGCGACCAGCTTCATGACCAACACCAACTGGCAAGCCTATGGCGGCGAGACCACCATGAGCTATCTCACCCAAATGCTTGGCCTTAATGTGCAGAATTTTGTGAGCGCCGCCACCGGTATGGCTGTGGTCATTGCGTTGACGCGTGGGCTTATACGCCGCAGTGGGCAGACATTGGGCAACTTTTGGGCGGATCTGGTGCGCGGTATATTGTATATCCTGATCCCGTTATCCTTTATGTTGGCCATCCTATTCGTCAGTCAGGGGATCATCCAAAATTGGCAACCCTATGTAGAGGCGCGCACATTGGCCGGTGAAACGCAACTGTTGCCCCAAGGCCCGGCAGCCTCACAGATTGCCATCAAGCAGATCGGCACAAACGGTGGCGGCTTCTTCAACACTAACAGCACCCACCCTTATGAAAACCCGACGCCACTCACCAACTTTCTGGAGATGTTCGCCATTCTGCTCATCCCAGCCGCACTTACTTACACCTACGGTCGGCTGATCGGTTCAACGCGCCAGGGATGGGTGATCTTTGCAGCCATGTTGCTGCTCTTTGTGCTCGGCTTTGGCGTGATGTTGACCGCCGAACTTTCACCCAACCCTATCTTGGGGGGCGTACAACTCCTTGAAGGGAAAGAACTGCGCAATGGCGTAATCACTAGCGTTCTTTGGGGTGCGGCGACCACCGCGGCCTCGAACGGCTCGGTCAACGCCATGCACAGCAGCTTTACCCCCTTGGCCGGCGGCATGGCGCTGCTCAACATTCTGCTCGGCGAAGTGATCTTTGGCGGCGTCGGCGCCGGCCTCTATGGTATGTTGATCTTTGTCATCCTGACCGTCTTCATTGCCGGACTAATGGTCGGACGCACGCCCGAATACCTGGGCAAAAAGATCGATGCCTTTGAGATCAAAATGGCGACTGTCGCCGTGCTACTGCCCAGCGCCTGCATCCTGCTCTTTGCTGCACTAGCCGTTGTGACTATGGCAGGACTGAGCAGTCGCGCCAATGTCGGTCCCCACGGCCTGACCGAGATTCTCTACGCCTTTGCCTCGGGTGCCGGCAACAACGGCAGCGCCTTTGCCGGTCTCAACGCCAACACCCCCTTTTATAACAGTTTGATAGGGGTAGCCATGTGGATCGGCCGCTTTGGCGTCATCATACCGGCGCTGGCCATCGGTGGCAGTATGGCGGGCAAAAAAATTGCCCCACCGTCGCCGGGCGCCTTTCCCACCGACGGCCCGCTCTTTGTGGTGCTCCTTATGGTGGTCATCCTGATCATCGGCGCGCTGACCTTCTTTCCCGCGCTGAGCCTGGGACCGATTGTCGAGCAGTTGCTGATGCAGGCAGGACAGACATTTTAGGTGATGGGTGATTGGTAACGGGTGATTTCGCTTCCCACGGCCTCCTCTCAATCACCAATTACCCAATCACTAATCACCCAATCACTAATCACCCAATCACTAATCACCTAATCACTAATCACCCAATCTCTTCCATTCGAGGTTATCTATGCATACAAAAACAACTCCCCGACCACTCTTTGACGGGCCGATTGTGCGGCGGGCGTTGGTGGATGCGCTGCGTAAGTTGGCGCCGCGCCAGCAAATTAAAAATCCGGTGATGTTTGTGGTGGCTGTAGGCGCGCTCTTTACGACCGGTCTCCTGGTGCGCGATTTTTTCACCGGGCAAGCGGCGCTGGCCTTTACGCTACAGATTGCACTCTGGCTCTGGTTTACCGTGCTCTTTGCTAACTTTGCCGAAGCGATGGCCGAAGGCCGCGGCAAGGCACAGGCCGACAGCTTGCGGCGCACACGCACGCAGATGATGGCGCGCCGGCTGGCTGGTGCGCGGGAGGAAAGTGTGCCGGCCACTGCACTCAAAAAAGGGGATCTGATTGTCTGTGAGGCAGGCGATCAAATTCCCGGCGATGGCGAGGTGATTGAGGGCATTGCCAGCGTTGATGAATCGGCGATTACCGGCGAGTCCGCCCCTGTCATTCGCGAAAGCGGCGGCGACCGCAGCGCAGTGACTGGTGGCACACGCGTCCTCAGCGACCGCATCGTGATTCGCATCACGTCAGAGCCGGGCAGCACTTTTCTGGACCGTATGATTGCGCTGGTGGAAGGGGCCAAACGCCAGAAGACGCCCAACGAAATTGCGCTGACGATCCTGCTCTCTGGGCTGACCCTTATCTTTTTGCTGGCAGTGGTGTCACTCAAAGCGTTTGCTATCTACAGCGAGCATGAAGCGGGCTTGACCGGCGCCAGCACAGCCAGCGTCCCCGTGCTGATCGCGCTGCTTGTCTGTCTGATTCCAACCACGATTGGCGGCTTGCTCAGCGCCATTGGTATTAGCGGCATGGACCGCATGATTCAGCGCAATGTATTGGCTACCAGTGGCCGCGCCATTGAAGCGGCCGGCGATATTGATGTGCTGCTCCTCGACAAGACAGGAACGATCACGCTGGGCAATCGCATGGCGACCAACTTTGTCAATGGCGTCGGAGTGGCGCTGGAGCGGCTGGCGGAAGCCGCCCAACTCTCATCACTGGCCGATGAGACGCCGGAAGGGCGTTCGATTGTGGTGCTAGCTAAGGAGAAGTTCAACCTGCGCAGTCGAGAACTAAGTCAAGCGTCGATGAGCTTCGTCCCCTTTACCGCACAGACGCGCATGAGCGGCGTGGACTTTCCGCACCGCAATGGAACGCCCGCTCGTTACATTCGTAAAGGAGCGGCTGACGCCGTCAAAGCCTATGTACAGACGGCTGGCGGCGCCTTCCCGATTGATATTCAGCAGGCAGTGGAGGAGATAGCGCGCAACGGGAGTACGCCGCTGGTGGTGGCGGAAAATAGCGCGGTGCTTGGCGTCATCGAACTCAAAGATGTCGTCAAAGGCGGCATCCGCGAGCGCTTTACCCAACTGCGCCAAATGGGCATTCGCACGGTGATGATCACTGGCGACAATCCCCTCACCGCCGCCGCGATTGCCGCCGAAGCCGGCGTCGATGACTTTATGGCGGAAGCGACACCGGAAGACAAGCTTGTGCGCATCCGCAGTGAACAGGCCGCCGGTCATCTGGTTGCCATGACCGGCGATGGCACGAACGACGCGCCGGCCCTGGCCCAAGCCGATGTAGGGGTGGCGATGAACACCGGTACGCAAGCCGCGCGCGAAGCGGGCAACATGGTCGATCTAGACAGTGACCCGACCAAGCTGATTGAAGTAGTCGAGATTGGCAAGCAGTTGCTGATGACGCGCGGCGCGCTGACTACATTTAGCATTGCCAACGACGTGGCCAAATATTTCGCCATTCTGCCGGCGCTCTTTGGCACGCTCTACGCAACCAATGGTGCTGTGGGACCGCTGGCCAGCCTCAACATCATGGCGCTGGCCACGCCCCAAAGCGCAATCCTAAGTGCGACGATCTTCAACGCCCTGATCATCGTCGCCTTAATTCCGCTAGCATTGCGCGGCGTCACCTACCGGCCCATGAGCGCCGCGGCGGCGCTACAGCGCAACCTGCTGATCTTTGGCGTTGGTGGGTTGATTGCTCCCTTTATCGGTATCAAATTGATTGACCTGTTGCTGGTGGCGTTGGGAGCGGCATAAGCAAAGTTTGCTCAAGCTCGGTAATAAGGAATTTTCTAAATGGTTACACAAATTATCTTCCCCGCGCTGCGGATGCTGGTTGTCCTTACTGTGCTGACGGGGTTACTTTATCCTGGTCTAGTGACCCTCGTCGCGACCCCTTTGTTTCCCACACAGGCGGCCGGCAGCCTGATTGACGTGGACGGCGTGATTGTCGGTTCTGCGGTTGTGGGACAGGCGAATCAGTCGCCGCGTTACTTTTGGCCGCGTCCCTCTGCCGTGGACTATATGGCGGGTAGTACCCCCAATCACCTTGGTTCCTCCGGTGCAACCAATGCTGGGCCGACAAGCCGCGCATTGGCGACCACCGTTGCGGCGCGTGCAGCGGCATTCCGCGCCGCGAATAGCCTTGACAGCAACACACCCATTCCCGCCGACATGCTCTTTGCTTCCGGCAGCGGACTTGACCCCGACATCAGCCCCGCCGCCGCTATGCTCCAGGTGAAGCGCGTCGCCGTCGCCCGTAATCTAAATCCTGCCTTCGTCGCCGATCTGGTTGCTGCCCACACCGAAGCCCCTCAATTCGGCTTGCTCGGCCCAGCACGCGTCAACGTCCTATTGCTTAATCTGGCGCTGGATCGGGTACAATGAGAAAGGGAGAGGGGAGATGGGAGTAGGGAGACGGGAGACGGAAGTAAGGAGAGGGAAGTAGGGAGACGGAAGACGGGCGACGGAAGACGGGCGACGGGAGTAGGGCGATGGGGGCGGGAGTAGGAAGTAGGAAGACGGGCGATAAGGGACAGGGGACAAGCTTTGTGTCTTCCGTCTTCTTTCTTCCGTCTTCCTACTCCCTACTTCCGTCTCCCGTCTCCCATCTCTAGACCTTCAGTGCTATGATAGACAACAAACGTCCGAATCCAGATGTCCTGCTTGCGGCTGTACATAAGGATGAACAGCGACAGCAGCGGGGCAAGTTGAAGATCTTTTTGGGCATGGCGGCTGGTGTCGGGAAGACGTACGCCATGTTGCTTGCCGCGCGCGAGCGGCTGGTCGAAGGCGTCGATCTGGTGGTGGGCTACGTGGAGACGCATGGCCGTCATGAAACGGAGGATTTGCTCGGTGGGCTAGAGGTGATGTCACGTCAGCAGATTGAATACCGCAATGTTCATTTGCCGGAGATGGATTTGGATGCCATTCTGGCCCGTCACCCGCAACTGGTGCTGGTCGATGAATTTGCCCACACCAATGCCCCCGGCAGTCGTCATCGCAAACGTTATCAGGATGTGCTCGAACTGCTCGATGCTGGGATTGATGTCTATACCACTGTGAATGTTCAGCACTTCGAGAGCCGCGCCGATGCCGTGCGCCAGATTACGGGCATTACCGTCCATGAGACGATTCCCGATTCACTGCTCGATCTGGCTGCCGAAATCGAGTTGGTCGATCTCTCGCCGGCCGATCTGCAAAAGCGGCTGAGCGAAGGCAAAGTCTACACGCCGGAGCGGATCGAGGTCGCCGCTAACAATTTTTTCCGCACCGGCAACCTGACGGCCCTGCGCGAGATGGCGTTACGGCTGACGGCTGAACATGTCGATCATCAGTTGCTGGACTACATGCAACTGAAACAGATTGCTGGGCCGTGGAAATCGCGCGAACGCTTGCTGGTGGCGGTGGGCGCTAGTCCTTATTCTGAACAATTGATTCGCTGGACGCGCCGCGCCGCCTATGCGTTGGAGGCGCCCTGGCTGGCTGCCAATATTGAGACCGCGACGCCCTACACCTTGGACGCACAACGACTGCTGGCGCGCAATCTGGCCCTGGCGCGCGAACTGGGGGGCGAAGTCGTTACCGCTGCCGGTGAAGATGTAGGGGCGGCGCTGCTCCGTTTGGCGCGCGAACATAACGTGACCCAGATTGTGATTGGCAAACCCAGGCACAGCACCTGGCCTGGGTTATGGCACAGGGGGTCGTTGGTCGATCGCTTGATCCGTAACAGTGGTGATATTGACATCTACGTCGTGACTGGTGAAACACCGGACGCCACACCGCCAATCACTTCCCAGCGCTGGCTCAGCACGCAATCTACCTGGTCGCAATATCTGCTGGCACTGCTCTTTGTCGGCGCTATCACCGCCCTCAATTGGCTGTTGTTGCACATCATTCATCAACTGAATTACCAGGTCGTTGGCCTAACAGAGCTGTTGGCTGTACTCCTGGTGGCTGTCTATGGCGGGCGTGGCCCAGCACTGTTAGCAGCGGCAGTGAGCGCGATTTCCTTTAATTTTTTCTTTATTACCCCGCGCTACACCTTTGTCATTGCCCAATTGCACGATACGTTCTTGATCGTCCTCTACTTTCTCATTGCCATCTTTGCCGGCAACCTCACTGCACGCATCCGGTTACAAGAGAAACTGGCGCAGCGCAATGTACAACGCATCATGGCGCTCTACCGGTTGACCCGCGAAACCGCGACCGCGCCTGATCTCAATGGCGTGCTGCAGACTGCTGTCACTCAGCTTCAGCAACTCTTTGTCGCCGAAGTGGCTATCCTATTGGCGCCAACCGGTCACTTGGAACGCACGCCGCATGGCGCGGGCACCTTGCAGTTGACGGCTAAAGACTTTAGTGTGGCTACCTGGGTCTTCCAACATGGCCGTACTGCCGGGCGCGGGACAGATACCCTCCCTTCAGCGTCAGCTCAATTCTTGCCCCTTCGGACACCACAGCGCATTGTCGGCGTACTAGGCATTCAACTGCGGGACAAGCGCCAGTTGGGCTATGATCAGGAATTGCAATTGGAGACCTTTGTCAATCAGATCGCACTGGTGGTGGAGCGCCAACTCTTGGATGAAGCTACGCGCCAATCCGCCTTGTTACAGGAGTCGGAACGGCTCCATACGACATTGCTCAACTCGATTTCGCACGAACTGCGCACGCCGCTCGCCACCATTGCCGGTGCTACGGGCATTTTGCGCGGCGCCGCGGCCACCACCACCGAAGCTGACCGCCGCAACCTACTTGATGATGTTAGCGAAGCTGCCCAACGCCTCAATCACCTCGTGGAAAATCTGCTCGACATGTCGCGCCTGGACGCGGGGCGCTTACAACCAAAACGGGATTGGTGTATGGTCGCCGATGTGGTGGGGGTGGCGGTGCAGCGTTTACAGGATTGCCTTGCCCAGCGCCCGTTGACGATTGATCTCCCTGCTGATCTGCCATTGGTGCAAATGGACTTTGTGTTGATCGAGCAGGTCTTGATCAACTTACTCCACAATGTTTGCAACTATACGCCCCTAGGGTCAGCCGTTGAGATCCGGGCACGGCTCGCCGGCGGTTGGCTCTGGCTTATCGTGGCCGACCGCGGCCCCGGTATCCCGCCTGCTCAACTAGAACGCATTTTTGATAAGTTCTACCGTCTGCCCGGCATGGCAACGGGCGGCACCGGTTTAGGGTTGTCGATCTGTCGTGGTCTGGTGCAAGCACATGGCGGCGAACTCGCGGCGGAGAATCGTGATGGCGGTGGCGCATCATTTGTCATTAAATTGCCGGCGGTGACGGCGCCGCCACCCGTAAAGGAGGCTAACCTTGAGTGATCGATTACAGGTTTTGGTGGTTGACGACGAAGTACAGATCCGGCGCTTTCTCAAAATCAGCCTTGAGGGCAGCGGTTATGCAGTCCATGAAGCTGGGACGGGGCAGGAAGGGCTCTTTATCGCCGCCAAAACGCGTCCCGATCTGATCATTCTTGATTTGGGGCTGCCCGATCTGGATGGCCTAGATGTGCTCAAACAGTTGCGTGAGTGGACGCAAACGCCGGTCATTATTCTCTCCGTGCGCGACGCCGATCAAGAGAAGGTCGCGGCGCTTGACGCCGGCGCCGATGACTACTTGACTAAGCCTTTCAGCACCGATGAATTGATGGCGCGCCTGCGGGTGGCCTTGCGCCACGCGCAGCCCGCGCCAGATTTGCCGCTCTTCACTGCAGGCCATCTCCAGGTCGATCTGACGCGGCGTCTGGTGACTGTGCACGGCGAACTGGTCAAGTTGACGCCGACCGAATATGCGCTGCTCCGGTTGATGATCCAGCACGCCGGTCGCGTTCTGACCCATCGCCAGATTCTCAAGGAGGTGTGGGGACCGGCCTATGTGGAGGAGACGCACTACCTGCGCGTCTACTTTGCCCAGTTGCGACAAAAGTTGGAGGAAAACCCCGCCTTGCCCAAGTACATCATTACCGAGCCGGGGGTGGGCTACCGGCTCGTGACCGACCACATGTAAGATATTGACCTTTGGTCTATAGTGAGAAAGCTGTTACAATCAAGGCGCTGCGGCTCAACCGGATCTCATGGGGTTGAAAATATGGGTTAAAAATGGTAGGTGCGGTTTTCGGTTGCCCTTCAGGCGCGCACAATCTGGCAGAAATCAGCACCGTGCGGTATGGAAACCGCACCTACCTCTTGTCAACCACATGAGATGCCAAAGAGCCGGCGCTGCAATGGAGTGACATAGCGCTGAATCAGGAGGCAAGTAGACACCATGACTACATCCAGACCCGCACTTCCCACCGGAATCAAGCGTTGGTTCTTTCGTCTGCCAATTGCCCTTTATCGTCTGGGGTTAGGTTGGCTGTTGGGGGGGCGTTTTGTTCTGCTCAATCATATCGGGCGTAAATCCGGCCAGGTGCGCCAAGCCGTGGTTGAGGTGGTGCGCCATGATAAGGCGACGGATACCTATACCATCTGCTCTGGCTTTGGCCCAAAGACGCAGTGGTATCAGAACCTGCTGGCGACGCCCGACATCACCATCCAGGTGGGGGCGCGCAAATTGGATGTTCATGCCGAGCCGCTCTCGACTTCAGCCGGGGGCGACGAGATGGTCGATTATGCCCGGCGTAACCCCACCGCGGCGCACAAACTGGCTCAATTCATGGGTTTCCAGACTGATGGCAGTGAAGCCAGCTATCGAGAAATCGGCATGCAACTGCCCTTTGTCGCGCTGCGTCCGCGCCAGGCATAGGGTTTATCCCCAATACTTTTGTAGGCTCTATATGGATAGCAGGGAGCGTGTCGAACATTCCGGGAATGGGCCGCGGTTTGGGACAAGCTTCTCAATGGCGAACATGGTGCTTTCGCTTAAAACTGGCCCATTCCCGGAATGTAAACAGCAGATCCTTGCAACGCATAAAGAGCCATTTTGTATATCTGTGAGAAGATGACAAGATGAACAATGCTCCATCATCTTGTCATCTTTTCATCCTGTCGTCCTGTCAGTTTAAAGGAGATTATTGATGATCAGTGCTTGCTCCGTGCGACATTCTGTTTTGGGTTCATTTGTGATTTTGCTGCTGTTGGTTGGCTGCCAACCGATCACCATGCAAACCGGCGCCGCCACCACCATCGACATCTATCACTTTAGCGATTATCACAGCCATGCCTTGCCCGGCTTTGCCGAGAGCGAACCTGACCGGGGTGGGGTGGCGCGCGTGATCGGTTTGCTTGATAAAGTAAAGGCGGATAATCCGAATGTACTCGTCTTTAGTGGCGGTGACATGATGAATCTGAGCAACCCTATCTGGTCTGATGTCTATACCTGCACGGAGTGGAGTTGGCTCAACGGCGTGGTAGATGGCATGGCGCTGGGCAACCATGAGTTTGACTATGGGGCCGACACCTTTGGCCACTGCGCCAACCACATCACCTATCCATTGCTCAGCAGTGGTCTCGTCTACAGCGACACGCTGGCGCCCTATTTGCCTGAATATGAAGTGTACGAAGTCAATGGTGTGCGCATTGGCGTCTTTGCCGTCGCCGGGGATGATTTTCCACGCATTGTACGCCCGGAACTGATCCCGGCTGGGACGCGCTGGTTGGTGGGTGAAGAGAAACTGGCGCGTGCCGCGCAAATTGTCGAGACGCTGCGCAATGAAGAGGGCGCCGACGTCGTGATCTCCATTGGCCATGAGTCGCGTGCCGAAGATGAAGCCATGGCGCGCGCCATCCCTGGCATTGACCTGATCTTGGGGACGCACAGCCACCTCAAGGTGCCGTTGATCCAGATTGAGGGCACAACAACCTACTTTATTTCGCCGTTCCAGTACCTGGACTACGTCAGCCATGTCACGCTCCATCTGGCTGACGGCAAAGTGGTTGGCGTGACCGGCGATCTGGTGGCGATTAACGAGGCGACGCCCGCAAATGAAGTGCTGGTCGAGAAAGTCACAGAGATGCAGGATCAACTGGAGGAGCTGCACCCGGAACGCTTTGCCGTGTTGGGCGAAGCCGCTGGTCTGATTGACAACACCGACATCAATCTGGGCGAAACCGGCATCGGCAACTTTGTCACCGATGTGGCGCGCCAGGCCGTCAACGCCCATCTGTTCCTCAGCACCAGCAGCAGCTTCCGCGCAGCCCTCCCGCCCGGCCCGATTACCCAGGAGGCGTACCTGACCGCGTTGCCCTACAAAAACAGCATTGTCACCGCCGAACTGAGCGGCGAACAACTCCTGGCGCTCCTGACGCTCAGCGCCCAAAAACGAGGCAGTGACGCCTTTAGCCAGATCAGCGGTGTACGCTACACGTTGCACACGAGCGACAACAGTGTCAGCGATGTACAAGTCCTTGCCGATCCCACTGACCCCAGCGCGGGCTATGTGGACCTGGATCCTGCCGCCACCTATCTCGTCGCGACGACCAACTTCCAGGCGTTGATTGCAGCCGATTACAAAGATATTTTTGCCGCCACGCAAGCGGTCACCAATACCGAAATCGACATCAACGACCTGGTCAGCGCCTATATTCACGACCACAGCCCTGTGGCCGCAGAACCCGACGGCAGGATAATAATCGCGGACTAGCATCATCGGTCACTCGACCGTGACCGGCATCGCGTAGATGCCGCTGGCGAACTCGGTGATGGATGAATCCACCACCTGATAGACCAAACCTGCTTAAGCAGGTTTCCTATAGCAGCCACCGTGTTTCTAACCGGTGGTGGCAGATTCGCCAGCAGTATCCGCGCAGATGCTGGTCACGGGAAGACTTACCTACCGCGTCTGATCCGCCTTGCGCCACCAGAGAAAGGTGCTGGCAAGGCCGAGCAGGAGTGTCATGGCGACTACGACATAGCTGTGCAACTCGATCTGTTCCACCCGCGGCCCGGCGGCTCCGCTAAAGAGCGCCGGCACCGACCATGGAAACCAATCACCCCATCCCGTCAAAGCCACAATGTTGGCCAGAAAGACCGTCAGAATGGTCCAGCCAAAGGGAGGCAGATAGCCGCGCCCTGTGCTGGCCAACAGCGCAACAAAGGGCATGAGCGCTAGCGTAAGGATCGCCGACCCTACCACATCGACAAAGGCGCTTTGCGCCAGCGCCGCCGACCAGCCCGGAATGTCCACAAGCCAGCCCACGGCCAGCCCCAGCCCAAAGACAAGTAGCGTCAGGCTCACGCCCCACAGCGCAATGATGAGAAACTTGGCACCCACGATTGCCGCACGGGGCGTGGGGAGCGCCAGCAACTCCTTGGCTGTGTGGTCAGAAAACTCGCGGCCAAAGACCCAAATGGTGATAACCGCAAACAAAATGCCTCCCCCTACAGCTACAGCTTGGGCCAGAATGCCAAAGAACGCCGGCCAATCGGCCACGCCGACTGTCAGTTGCGCTTTGGCTCCCAGCAGCCCCATCTTACGCGCACCCTCTGGGTCTTTCAAAATAATCATGAATAGCCCACCCATCAACGGCATCATCGAGAAACCAAGTGCCGTCAACAGCGGCACTTTGGAGCGGCGAGCCTTTAGCCACTCTGCCCACAATGCAGCCCAGAATCTGTTCATCATGCGACTCCCTTCCCACCGGTCAATTGCAAAAAGTGCTCTTCCAAATTTTCTTGCACCACCGCTAATCGTGTAGGCGGCGTCCCTGCATTGACCAGCAGGCGTGCCACCTCATCGGGCGCATCGATGGCCGCTGGGTCGCTGAGCGTGATGCTCGCTTCACACTCCTTGATCGTCGTTGTGTAGGCAGCGTTGGTGAGCACCGTCCGCGCCGCACAGAGATCGCGCGCCTGGATTTCCAGCCGCCGTGCCCGCAACCGTTCCAACTGCGGGGCATCCAACTCTTCGACCAAACGCCCCTGGTGGATGATGCCGATGCGCGTGGCCAGACGATCCACCTCGGTCAGAATGTGGCTCGACATAAAAATCGTCACACCCTGTTCGTGGGCCATGCGTCGCAGCAACTCGCGAATCTCCGCCACGCCGGCCGGGTCAAGCCCGTTGGCCGGCTCATCAAGGATCAGCAGGGCGGGTTCGTGTAGCAGGGCGCGCGCCAGCCCCAGCCGTTGCAGGTTGCCCATAGAGAGCTTGCCTGCTTTGCGCTCGGCGTAGGGGGTGAGGCCCAACTGGTCAATGGCGCGTCCGGTTGCTTGGCGGTCGCTAAGCCCCTGTAGACGGCGGGCGATCTCCAAATTTTCGCGCACCGTGAGTTCAGGATAGGCTGCCGGTGTCTCGACGAGATGTCCGACCTGTCGCCACGGCCCGCGCCCATTGGGGCCAACCGCTTGCCCCAGTACGGCGACCGTGCCGGCGCTCGGTTTGATCATCCCCAACAGGGCGCGGATGGTCGTGGTCTTGCCGGCGCCGTTGAGGCCGAGAAAGCCATAAATCTCCCCGCGCCGTACATGTAAACTGACGCCATCGACGGCACGCACCGTCCCGTACCCTTTGGTCAACCCATTCGTTTGAATTGCAAAATCCATCATGCACCTTCTGTGACGTAGCCCGCCACCAGATCGACTAAAATTGCCATCGACTCTTGATAGGCGTCATCGCCCAATTCGTGACGATGTAGCCCCACAAAAAAGAGACTTTTGATTAAGTTGGTCACCACCCTCGGTGGTGTTCTGATCGTAATCCCCTCTTGTGCCAGCTTTTGTGTGAAGCTGGCGATAAACACCTGATCTTGATTGCTGTGGGCCTGCACCCGTTCGGCCGGCAACTTACGCACCAGATACATAAAATCATCCTGGCTAAAGTTTTTTAGGAGCGGATAATCATCCCGCATTACTAGAAAATTACTCAGCATCGCCCGTACATTCTGGCGCGCATTGGCATCGTTGCGGACAACATAATGGAGAATACTTGCCTGCATTTCCGCCTCGATCTGCTCCAGAATGTCGAGTAACAGCTCCTCTTTGGAAGGATAAAAGAGATAAAAGGCCCCCTTAGAAATGCCAGCCGCCTGGGTGAGATCATCCACGCTGGTCTTTTTCAGGCCGTGGATCTCAAACAAGCGCTGGCCTTGTTCGCGCAACTGGCGGCGGATGGCTTCTTTCTCATGATCCGAAAATGCTTTTGGCATACTTTGTCCTTGATTGTTTATTCCTGCCTATGCTCTTCTACCTATATTCTTTTACCTATGTTCTTCTACTTGTATACTCCTGTGTGTTCTATGATTTTATAATTATGACCAAAAAAGAAATAATAGTCACAGAAAGTGTAAACCAAATTATAAGGTTTGTCAATAGGGAATTTTTACATTGGTTGTTGTGGTGAGGGCAGGAGTTTAGCGTTTCTGTGCGAGTAGATGCCAGAAGCGCGCGATCAGATAAAATGGGTACTGGTCACGCACGGCTAGCTCCAACGTTTCCAGTTGGGCGAAGAATTGTGGATCGGCTTTGCGCGCATTGTCGGCCATGTAGTCGCAGAGGCAGCGCACGCCATAGTGCTTTTGCAGAGCAAAGCCGGCCGTGGTGAGCATGGCTGTGAGTTCTTCTGCTGTGTAGAGTGGGTGTGGACCAAAGATATTTTTTTTCTTGACCTTGGTTCCCACATTGTCGAGCGCCGTCGCCAGGTCATAGTCGCGCAGCGCCGGCCCCAAAACCTCTGAGTAGGGGTTGATGATGCCCAGCGAGAGCAAACCACCAGGGCGCAGCACTGCGTGCAGGGCGCGCAGTGCTGCAATCGGGTCAGGCACATATTGCAACACATTATGAAAAAGGGTGGCATCAAAGCTAGCGGCGGTAAACAATTGAGGCAATGCTGTGATGTCTGCCTCCACCAACGCAATCTTGTCCGTTACGCCGGCCGCGGCAATTGCCTGTTCAGCCGCCGCTAACATCTCGCTTGAAAAATCAACTAAGGTGATTTGGTGACCCCGTTGGGCCAGGAGGATCGCTTCCACCCCATTGCCGCCGCCCATATCAAGGATCTGTTGCGGGACAGCGCCCAGATGATCAGCCAGGTTAGCCATGACCATTGTATAGCGCAAGCGTCCCCACGGTGCGTCTTGGTTCTCTTGCCACAGCGCCATACCCGCGTTGAATGAAGTTGCAATGTCAGACATATTAAAACCCGTACTTCTCTGCAAAGGCTACCAACGCCTCCTCAAAGATCTGCAAAGGGGGACGCACCAATCCCGCACCGACCTGGCCCACACCCGCATTTTTGTGCGCGATACCGGTGTTGATCCGCGGCGTGATCCCCGTCTCCACCACCTTGCGCAGGTCGATACCGGTGGGCGTGCCGCGGAAGTCGAGGGCAGGGATGGTAAAGCTCTTGTGCTCGGTAAAGGTGATCTCGTACATCTCCATGGTCGTGTTGATGGCGTCGCTCGGCTTGCCGCTGACAAAGGTGACAATGGCCGGCGCGGCCGCCATAGCAAAACCACCAATGCCCGCCGTTTCGGTAATGGTGCTGTCGCCAATATCCGGGTTGGCGTCGGCCAGAGAGTAGCCGGGGAAGTAGAGCCCATCGGGCTGTTCGCAGGGGGCGGTGAACCATTGGTCACCCAGACCACTGACCCGGATGCCAAAGTTGGTGCCGTTGCGCGCCATGGCGCTGACAATGGTGCTGCCCTCGATTCCATGCGCGACGTCACCCATAGCCTTGCACGCGGCCATCACCGGGTTGAGCACGCTCAGCGCGTTGTCACCCAGGAACTTGAGAATATCCGCCGCCACATCACTGTTGGGCGCTGCTTTGGCCACAAAGGGGGCCAGATTTTTGGTGTAGAGAATTGAGCCGGCTTTGTTGCGGTTGTGCCCTTCGTCGCCCATATGGAGCGCCTCGGCCAACAAGGCGCGAATATCTATGCCGCCACTTGCGCTAATGGCATCATGCAATACTGGCGCCATGACGCCGTTCATCCAGCGCAGCCGTTCCTGGACATCCTCCTGATAAGCGCCATAGCGTAGCACTTTGCCATAACCTTCATTGAGATTGGAAAAGGCATAGTTGCCATGCGTGTGGTTCTCTACCCTGTAAACCTGCATCGACGCCGAGGTGACGCCGGCCATGGGGCCAACTGCCGCATGATGGTGGCAGGGGGCAAAGTCGATTTTACCAGAAGTGGCCAATGTTTCGGCTTCCTCTGCGCTTTTGGCCTTGCCCTCAAAGATCAGCGCCCCGATGATCGCCCCCCGCAGCGGGCCAGACATTTCCGGCCAAGCAATGGGCGGCCCGGCATGGAGGATCAGGTTCTCGCGCATATTGGGGATCACATCAATGGCCTTCCCCAAGCCGACTAAAACTGGCCGCGCCTCCATCATGCGGGTGACGGCGGTAGTGTTGGCAGCATCAATGTCAATCACGATTTACAACCTTTCGCAATAGATCAAATAATGAGAAATGTTTCTTTCTTTGCAAAGTAGCACCACGATGTGCAAATTCAAACCAGGCCGCCAACATGCCATCCCAAGAGACAGCAGTTGGTCCAGTTGCTAAGATGGGATCATGAATCCAAAAGCGTTGTTCAATTTCCATACCTACAATTACAACTGCATGGGCCGTTGCGTCTCGCCAATGATCCAAAAATTCTGTCTGCACAAATGCAATTACAGGGTGACCAGCCGTTAAGGTGACAGCTAATTGCATAATCGACCACATACGGTAATCTACATCAAGCCCTAAGCTTGACAGTTTTGTAATGGCAAAAGTTGGAGTGCCAACGTCATCGTCGGTTCCCAGTATCTTGCTCAATTCCGGTTCGCTATAAGTAAGTCCTATTCTGGCTAATACCATTTTTGCACATGCAGGCAAGCAATAGCCTGACGCAGATTGTTCATAATGAGGGAGCTTAATATGAGTTTCATTCATAAGTCAGCAACGTCTGATTTCGCTCGCCTTGTACGGGTGAGTTGCTGCGCTTTAGTTTTGATCTCAACCAATAACATGTCCGTATAATCGATCATGCCGGAATAGGCATCCACGTCAATTTCAGCAACACGACCCACTCTGCCATGTTGCGAATGGGTAAGATCCACAGGGACACGCCATACCCAGCGACCGGAGCCAATCTCGATTAATTGTGGTTCATCAGCTAGCAAAAGGTTGCCAACTCGCTCCAGCATTAGTACGTTGACCTTTTGACGCGCAATCTTCGCTGGAATTTCAACTGGCTGAACATGTTGTGTCGTAATTTGTAATTTTTGGTCAATCCACTGCTCAAAAGCATTTGCTGCTTCGGCGCCTAGTATGTCAATAACTTTTGCTGGGAATTCTACTGTCGCCATTGTTCATTAATCTCCTGGTTGTCATTAGACTTAACTTCTTGCACTTTTCATCCGCGCCAAAATTCCCGCCAATCGCTCATTCCCACCGGCTGGTGGCCGCCAATCGACTTGAATGACCGACGCACCCTGGCTAGTCAGGCTCGCGGTAAAGGATTCCAGCCCGACGTTGATCGCTGCCAGCGGTTGCTGCAAGAGCGCCAGGTCAACCGGTTTGCCACCACTGGCTGGCTGCAACCCGCGTACCAATTCACCAGCACGGCGCACGGCATTCTCGTTATTGAACTCCACCAATGCGCCGGCGGCTTCCAGTTGTTCAACCTGGGTGTTCAGGTCCTGAGGATCCTCGTCGGTGCCGACAACGACTACGATGACTTCCAGCGTGCGCCCCGCTTCCTCTGCCGTAATAACTGCTTCGGCAATCGCCGGCGCCAGCTCGCTGGCCGGGTCGGGGTGCGCACCATCGCCCAGCACCACATCAAGCAGGATGACGGCGGTTTCGGGGTCGGCAGCTTCTTGCCGCAGCCGTTTGATGCGCAATTCATTGTCAAGCATAGGGTGCAAACGGCCTACGGTAAACTCATCTTCCCCCAAATCGATAATGGTGTGCTGGCGGCTGACCGTGGCCTTCTCCAGCTTAAAGCGTTTATCCAACGGCGCATTGGCATAGACCGCAGGTAGATACTCCTGCAGGATCAGTTGGGCTTCATAGGCCAGCGTGCCGCCGGAGAAGAGACCGCGGAGGTAACGTTGGTGATTGGTGATTGGTGATTGGTGATTGGTGATTTCAGAAGTACTGTTGCTAGCTTCAAAGGCGGCGAGTTCGACGGCGAGGGCGGCGGTTTCATCGAGGGTCTTGACAAAGTAGATGTTGCCCTGTTGACTTTCGGCGGGTCGATAGCCGATAAAGTCGATGATGACCGGCTTGCCGATGGTGCGTGCTGAGCGTAACAAGGCGTCAACTACGCTGGGGGCCGGCGGCTTAGAGATGAGCACAATGATTTGTGTGGCGGGGTCGCGGGCGAGAAGATCAAGCGCTTGATGCGCAGTGCGCGCACCGACAGCCTCGCTGAGATCGCGGCCACCGGTGCCCAAGGCGTGGGTAATGCCGCCGCCCAGTTGGTGGATACGCGCCGTCACCTGTTGCAATCCAGTGCCAGAGGCGCCAATCACGCCGATGTTCCCACGCCGCACCCGATTGGCAAAGCCCAGCCCCACACCGTTGACAATAGCCGTACCGCAGTCGGGACCCATGAGCAGCAAGCCCTGTGCCCCCGCCTGCTGTTTCAGCGCGATTTCATCTTCCAGGCTTACATTATCACTGTAGAGAAAGACATGTTTCCCCAGCCGTAGCGCCTCCTTCGCCACACCGGCAGCATACCGGCCAGGCGTGGAGACCAGCACCCACTGCGCCTCCGGCAGCAGCTTGCTGGCCGATTCGATGGTCTTGGGGCGGTAGCCATCCGCCCCACTTTCTGCACTGTGGCGGCGAGTGAGCAGGCTGTCGATCTGGCCAATGGCGGACCGGGCTGCGTCTTCACTTGCGGCGCGCACGACGATTACCAGGTCATCGACTTTAGCACGTTGACTTTCTGCGGTAGTTAGGTTGCTTTGAGCTAAAAGATCTTTGTTGGCTTCGGTGCCCATGACAGCGCCGGCTTCTTCGACATCCGGCAGTGCGGCTAACGCACGCTGTAACTGCATGAGGACAACGGAATCATAGTAGGCGCCGGGACGGATTTGTGAGATGATCATAGACAAGTTTCACTGTTGTAAAGGGCTGCGCAGCTAATGCAAACATAGAGGACGCTATTGTTTTGTCAAATAAGTCAAATAAGTCGTGACCGGCGGAACGAGCATAGCCCATCAGAATTTTCTTGACATTGTATATAGGCCACCACTGCAAAAATCTCTGCGCAGACAAGGTTGATAACTTGACCAACAGTGTACCACTAAATTGTCTAGAAATGAAGCTAGTCTCCGCCTTGGGGTGCATACCACAAATGGGGCGAAGCACCAGCAACTCTAAGCTATGTGCTGATAGGTTGTGCCGTGGTAAAGGCAATTTGTCCTGCCGACGGTTCCTCCAAGCCAGCCATGAGTCGCAGCAATGTCGATTTGCCGCAACTGCTTGGCCCAACTAGGCAGACAAATTCGTGGATGGCGAGGGTGAAGGAGACCTTCTTTCGCGCTGCAATAGGGGTGATTGAGTGTGATAATTTTGGCTCAACAGGATCTCATGTGGTTTCCAGGTGCGACCGTCAAAATAATCCCGGAATCTTTGAGAGATTCCGGGATTATTTTGACTCTACCACCCGAAATCCAGATGAACCAATAATTTTTGTGAAGATTCTAACAAGAAAATTGATTGGCTATGTCACCAAGCCAATACCCATTAAAATCAAAAGAAAGAGTACACCTGTTGTAATGACAAAGAGACCCAAAAGCCGTGTCTGCTTGACAAGCGTCTTGGTCCTCACGGTAACGGCAAGCGTACCTGCGACAACTGCTAAATTCCCAATCACACTGATCAATGGCAACAAATGCATCTACTGACCTTCAAATCCCCAAATAATAATGACGATTGATGCTATATAAATTACATTTTTGTAGTATATTTGTAATTTACCTAAATTTTATCAAAAATACATCCGCGGATTTACTGATTAATCGCAAAAGTGGTTGCTCACCAGGCGAAATTGTGCAAACGTAATAAGCGATCGCCAATGAAATCACTTATTACACACTTTGCTTGGATGGGCCAATAGGTCTTGTCATGGCATAAAGCCAGGGTTGGGTAGGATATACTGGATGGAAATGAGGAGGAGGTCACCTGTGAAACGGTGGCATAGTATGCGAGACCGTCTTACTGTCCCACTGCCCTACTCAATGTCGTTGAGTTAAGCAATTATCGTGTCAAAGTAGTCAGTGATCAGTGCTCAGTTTCCAGTGTGTGGTTCGAGACTGGCTACTGAAAACTGGGCACTGATGACTGTTAACTTCATGACATTGCTGCCCTACTGTTTCACTATCTTACTGTCCCACTGTCCTACTCCCACACTTGACTGCGTTACAAAAAGCGCCAGAGCATACGCGGCGAAAGTTGGTCATGCTGGGCGCTCTGCCACAGGATCTTCATCAAGCGCCAGACCATTGTAAACTGTCCTTGCGCCAGCAACGACCCCAGTTCGGGGAGCAAAATACGCAGTTCGACAAAGTGTAAGACGACGTGCCCGGCAACAGTGGTAAATTCATGCCAGTGTGCAAGCGCCCGGTTATATTCCTGATGGCGGCGCGCCAGCACGCCCAGGTACAGATGGCAAAGGGCCAGATCGTGCTCGTTTTCCAATAAATGACAATCCTGCAAGGCGTTGTTTAGTAGCGTCTTTGCCGTGCCAAGTTGATCGAGACCCAGTTGCGCCGCTGCCATGTAGATGGAATTGACCGCAATCCCTTCACGATCCAGCTGCCGTTGACGGATCGCCATGCCCTGGGTCAACACTGTAAGCGCAGCTTGGTAATTTCTCTCATAGAGTAGAAGGCGGCCAATCGCTTGGTGGGCAACACAGGCCAGGTTGTTCTCCTCACCTTGCGTAATAAAGAGCGCAGCCATCTTGGCAAAGTAGTGGTGGGCCAGGGCAAACTCACCACAAAACATGTGCAACACCCCCTGCTGGTTCAACGCATAGGCGCGCGATTCCCACAATGGCGCAACCGCAAGTTGCGTATCTGCAACGGCTTGGTGAGCGTCTGCCGTTGTTTGGGTGGCAAAGTTCTCGGTCAGCAGGAGACAGTGCTGCAGGAGAGGCGCGGCTGCGTGGCGTTGGCCACCCCAGAGTAACATTGTCGCATAGTGAGTAAAAATATCAGCCTGGAGGGTGGGCGAGGCCGCTTGAAAGTGCGGATGGTTGACGAGTCGGTTATAGATTGCAAAGCCAGCTTGGCCATCACCTTGTCGACCTTTGACGATGGCTAGAAATTTGGTGAAATTGATATACTGATCCGCATTGTCCGCCAACTCGGCTAGCCTGCACAGTTTGGGCCAAAGCTGATTTAATTGATGCCAATAACCCAGACGGATCAGACGTGCCGCTATAACGTGAGCCAGATGCAGAATGCTTTCATCCGCGGCTTGCGGAGCCTCACCAACATGGGGAATTTCGCTATAGGTGCGGAGTAGTTCGAGGAGCCGTTCAATAAAGACTGGATCATTGTCGCCGCGCAGGGCGCGCGCAATTGCACGCCCTGCATCGTGCTGATAGCGTACTTGTAGATGGTGGCGCCATGCCTCCACGCCACTCAACTCGTCCTGTAGATTGTTGGCTGCTGTCGGCCTGGCGTCGTTGTCGCTTTGTCCGCTCATCATGGCTCAGTCTCATTACTCGGGCATCATTGCTAAGACCTACTTCCATCCTAAAATTTCTGTGCGCAGAAAGGTGGATGTTAAGCGATGGATCGCATAGCACCGGTGTCCATTAGCGGCTGCTTGCAAGTAGATCAACGAAAAATCGAGCAGTTCAGCAATGGCTGCGTGGAGCGTGGCGAGCGGCGCCTCGTTGACCATTTCCAGCCAACTCCATTCTGCGCTATCGCCGGCGCGCTGCAGCGTAAAGAGTAGCTCCTGCGCAGGCCGGCTAATGGCCGCCCAGCTTTGACGATAAATGTAGGTGTAGAGATCTGCTTCCTCGCCCGAGCGAATTGCCGCCAGGACTTCTTGTGGGGGCAGGCGACGCATTTGACTGACGACCAAAATGATCGCCAGGGGGTTGCCGCCTACCAGATCATAAATCGCGGCGCCATCACAGTCGGTGATCTGCTTTTCGCGCGCAATATGGTGTGCCAACGCCACTGCTGCGGCCTTGTCCAATTCATCGAGGTCGATGGTGACGACGCGCGCCAGTGATGGCACCGCTTGCCGGCAGGTAAGCAAAAACTTAGAGGGTCCACTTAGCTGGCCTAGCCACGGCGCCAAGGCTTGAAAATCTGCCACCGTTTCCAGATTATCGATCACGAGCAAGTGTGGGACGCTGCGCAGAGGGCTCCGTAACCGTTCGACCTTTTGGGGCAGGGAGAGTTGGCTAATCTCTGGTAGGGCAAGCTTTGCTCCTAAGTCATCAAAGATTTGTTCCAGCCGAACCCGCGTCCCCATCTCACGATATGCTTTTCCGTTTTGCTCGACCCCATTGTGGTAGCGGACGATGCCGGATGGCGTTAAGAACTCCTGCTTGGCGCTGACCCAAAGCAAATCTTGAAAGTCGTGGGGCATGGTTGCCAGGGCGCGCACGACGCCATCGGCCAGTGCAGTCTTGCCAATGCCGCCGATCCCCTTGAGCGCGACCAGCGCCGGGCCGGCCGGATTGGTGAGTAACTGGGCAACGCGGGCAATGGTTCCTTCGCTGCCAAAGAGCTTGGTGTAAGTGGCGGTGGGCAAGTGTCGTAGGAAGTGGTTTGTCGGCTGGGGCCGGCACAGATTGATTTCGGCTTCCTGCCATAGCTGCGCCAGCAGCAGGATCGCCTGCTCTTGTTGCTGATAGAAGCGGCGGATCGACTGGGGTTCCGGACGTTCGCGTTGCACCATCTGCTCGGCCGTTAAACCCTCCCAAAAGCGACCCAAGAGCAGATCTGCGGCCTTCTTGTTTTGCTGTTGAAGTTGTATGCGCAACTGATCCAAGGTGGTGCACAATGTCTGGGTAAGGGAATGGGGCGGATTGATCTGCTGGCGCTGCATAACGAGCGGTGAGTGAAGCAGCGGCGCACGCGCCAACTTCGCGGGCACATGTAATAACCGTAAGGTTTGGTGCAGATCTGTTGCCGGTATTGGGTCTGGGGTGGCGACTGTCATACGTAATTCCGTGCCTTGTCGTGATCTTCAATTTGCAGAAAGTGTGCAGTTTTTGTGCAGAAAATACGGTGCGAGTTCCCAGTATTATAACAGAAGATCCACAAGAACGAAATGACGATTTGCTGACAATTTGACGACGAAGGATCGACTCATGCTGCATATCCCTTGATGCAGCATGAGGTGAGTTTATCGTATAGGGTGCGACCATATCAACAGTAATTTGCCGATGCTTCTAACGTAGGCTCAATGCTGAAAAGCTTAAAAAATGTGGAGCTTGAGTATGACATGGAAATTATATTTCGTTAAAATGGTGGGCTCTCTGCTTATACTGTTTAGTTTGCTGGTTGTTTTAGAAGTGCCCAACAGAGTGACCGGGCAGCAAACGGAACTGGCTGGATCTGCAATAGATGAAGTTCCTGCTTTCCGTGGCGATCCAATCATGTTTATCGAAAATGTTGGGCAGTTTGGCGACACAATTCGGTATTACATGTGGGGTAGCGACGATGCGTATGTGCTCGCCCGTGACGCACTTTGGATTGCGTTTCAGACACCTGAACAAGCTGATACAATCGCCCGACAGGTGAGCCTAAAAATTTCTTTCCAAGACGCTAACCCCAGGCCACGTTTGGAACCATTTGATCGCTTGGACACCAAGATTTCCTTTTTTGAAGGGAGTGATCCTGACCAATGGCAAACCGCTGTCCCGGTCTGGGGTGGTGTTCGTTATGTCGATCTATATCCAGGGGTTGATCTGGAAGTCGCTAGTCGCAATGGTCGCGTAGTTCAACGGCTTGTGACTGCGAACACAGCTAATCTAGCCGCGGTTCGCGTTCAGGTGGAAGGTGCAAACAGCCTCATCACTGCCCCTGAACAGTTACAACTTAAGATTATCATGCAAAAAGCGGCTGCCGGCCAAAACGGTGTCATTGACTATCCATTGCCTGATTGGGAGGTCAGCATGCCTGACGATGCGTCGGCGCGCCTATCGTTGCCGTTCGCTGTGGCAGGACAAACATACACAGTACCGCTAGCAGTTGTGCCAACAGAAACCCTAACGCCGGCCATTGTACAAGCGTCATCTGCTATTACCGCAACAAGCGGCGTAATTTATAGCACGCTGCTTGGCAGTGGCGATTATGAACTTGGCGACGATATTGCGGTGGATCGCGCCGGCAATGCTTATGTACTGGGCAGCACAAACTTCCTCGGTTTGGCCGAAGCGCCCGGCATTGCATGGGGGCGTAGCCGTGGCTACAAAGTGGTCGCTAAGCTGGACCCTACCGGCGGACGCCTGGATTATCTTGTCTTCCTAACCGGCGGCCCTAGCTTCCAGGCGATCGCCGTCGATGCCGCTGGGCAAGTCTATACTACGGGGTATGGTGCTTCCTCTTACCCCACAACGCCGGATGCTTACATTACAGAGGGAAATGAGAGTGAACTTGCCTATGTCACCAAGCTTAATGCCGCCGGTGACAAGTTACTCTTTAGCACCTTTTTGAGTAAAACACCAGGGCGCGGCCTTGATTTGGCTCTAGATGTCGCCGGCCAGGTTTATGTTACCGGTTTATGTTCCAAGGGTTTTCCCACAACCGCAGGCGCTTATAACAAGGGTGACTCGATTTTTGTGGTGAAACTCACGGCGACAGGTAAAATGCTCTACAGTACCTGTTTTGGCGGTAGCGCCTATGACCAATCCATGGCAATAGCTGTTGATCCAGCCGGCAATGTCTATCTCACCGGCAACACTGCTTCGCGCGATTTTCCTACCACTCCTGGCGCATTTGACACAAGCTACAATGGCGGTGAGGCTGACGCTTTTGTCTTAAAACTCAAAGCTGATGCTTCGGCACTGCTCTATAGCACCTATTTGGGCGGCGATGCCTTTTTAGGTGACGGCGGCGCCGATATTGCCGTCGATACCGAAGGGTACGTCTATGTGGTGGGCGATACGTCAAGCGCTTCATTTCCCACAACCACCAATATCTATCAACATCATGCTCTGTCCCAGGCGATCTTTGCCGCCAAATTAAACATGGAGGAGAGTCGCCTACTTTATAGCATCCTTTTGAACGGTGATGCCTCCACTGTCGCACGCGCTATGACGCTTGACCCAGAGGGTGCTCTCTATGTAGCGGGCTATACTGGTGATGATCTGCCGACCACGGCAGATGCCCTTGACCGCACCGCGGGTGGGGGTGATGCCTATTTGATCAAGGTCAGCCCAGCCGGGGATAGGATTCTGTATAGCACTTATTTAGGCGGTAGCCAGGGAAGTTCCAACCTTTGGGAACGTGTACGCACACAAGATATGGCCTACGGATTGGCTATCGATCCGCTGGGAGATCTCTACGTTGCCGGCTACACCTATACGGATGATTACCCAACTACGCCAACGGCCTTTAGCACCCACCAGGCTGGACGTTCCGACATCTTTGTTACCAAGCTACGAATTCCCTCAACCCCACTGCAACCTCAGACGCAACTTCCTCAAAGTGCCGCGACTCCGCCTGTTACAATGGAGACCCCGACAAACGAAGAGCGACTGACCGTCTTAGTGAATCGGTTAAATGTCCGCACCGGCCCCGGCACGGACTACACCCCAATGGGGCAAGCGCGGATTGGTGACGTTTTTACAGTTGTTGGGAGCAACGCGGATGAGACTTGGTATCAAGTCTGTTGTGTCAAGGGTGAAGAAGGATGGGTGATTAATGATTCACGTTATATTCGGGTCGAGAAGTAACAAAATTTGTCGATATATTGCCTAGGCATCCAATGTAGGGAAGGGACTATGCGTAATATGTTTACCTTTTTCCGGCGCAATATTTTCTATTGGGTCGTTATAGAAAAATTTGCGTTAATACAATGCTAGACATTCTTGTTGTCAAGCATTGTTAACAGTGGACATCACAAGTTATTTTTCCTAAAGCAAAACAATGGAGATGGGAAATGAAACAGACAAGGCTTTTTGCAATAATATCAGCATTGATTGTGATTGGCATTTTTTCCATCAGCGAACAACAAGCACAAGCACAAAGTGACGCTATCAAGATCACTGATGCGATTCCAGCAACAAGTCAGATTGGTGAGATTTTTCGAACATCTTTTACTGTCAATTACACAGATGGACGTTTGATTCTAGCCGGCAACGAAGAAGGAACCGGACTCATGACCGCTGATGACCATCTCTTCATGAGTGTCACACGACCAGACAACACAGTTGTAACCTATAGCCGTCTCTATGACGCCTCAAGTTATTCTCCCACAGACATCACAAATTATTTTCAACAGGGCGAAAACTTTGTTGAGATACGAATTGAGAATGTATCTGGCGTAGGTGAAGCTAGCGCGCACTGGTTAGTCAGTTTAGCACCAAGTTCTGTCACATTGCCTTTCAATGTTACAGAGGAAATTCCAACCTTTGCCCCCAAATCCGGAAGTTTTTTTGGACGCTACTTTTATGTAGATTACAATGGCAACGGGAGACTTTTACTTTCAGCCAATGCTGAAGGTCAAGGCATAACAAGTGTAACTAATAGACTAGAAGTTCATGTATGGCGACCCGATGGAACATATAGAATATATGTTCGTGATAGTTCTCCCTTATCAGCAATGGATTTGACCGACTACTTTCAGGCAGGACGCAATCTGGTACACGTTCGGCTTGAAAATAGTGATCCGATAGCGGGTAGTAAGTCGATTTGGTTAGTGCAACTGCCTAAAAATTCAGTTACATTACCGCTTGAAATTACTAAACAGTTTCCTGCCCAATCTCCTCCAACGGGTGATATTTTTGGTCGGTATTTTTGGCTACAGTACACTGAAGGCGAAAACATTTTTTTAGCGTCGACAGCAGATGGAAGCGGAATATTAAATATAACCGGTGGAACCCTCTACATTCGTGTTGTGCACTCTGATGGATCGCAAGTACGGTACGTACAAGGTAGTACTATTGCCCCTGTGGATCTATCTGCATACTTTGCACCCGGCTGGAATCTTGTGCAAGCTCGTATCTATAACCCATCAGGTGTGATCGATGTAAGTTCTCTATTCCTCTCAGATACAGGAACGCCCCTTATTGATTCTGAATCTCAGAGCGTAGGCTGGGCTAAAGAAATTACGCAAGGATTCCCTTACGCAAATCGAGGTGATGGCACTGATTTTTTTGATCAGCAATTGGAACTCGATTATCGAGCAGGGGAGGTAATCTTATCGGCTCTATCTAATGGACAGGGAGTGATGAGTGTTGATGATTTGATGCTTGTTGATATTGTCCGACCAGACGGTACAACTTCATCGTTCACTCGTTCAGGGGCTTTCTCGCCACTTGAACTAACTGATCTGCTACAAATTGGTCAAAACACTGTGAGAGTCCGACTAAGAGAGACTATTAATAATTCCTCTTCTTCATCCTTATGGTTCTACAATTTATCTCCAATACCGGTGTCCTTTCCATATAAATTTACGGATGCTATGCCATATCTGAATAGAGGAGATGGCATAGATTTTCTTACTAAACAAGCTTATGTAGACTATGATGGGAATGGCATTCTGATCTTTTCAGCCTTTTCTGATGGTACAGGAAACATTAGTACCGACGATTTGTTTAAAATATGGATACGGCACCCAGATGGTACAACGAGGTATTATCAATATTCAGGCTTGCAGCCGCCATTAGATCTCACAAGCCTTTTTGCTATTGGAAGAAATTATGTACGACTAGCATTGCATGAAAGCGTTAACAATTCTTCGACTTCCGCGATTTGGCTTAGTCAAATGAATGCAATTTCAGCAAGTACTCCATTTCAGGTAACGGAAGGATTTCCCTATGAAGATCGAGGAGACGGCATACGATATTTTGGACGCCACTTTTTTATTACAAGTAGCGGTCTAAATACAACCACTCTAGCCCAATTTGCAGATGCAACAGGCAACATAGCTTTTGACGATCAAATGGTAATGTACGTAGAACGTCCAGATGGAAGCACAGTTAGCAAAACCATCTCCGGTAGTTCTGCGCCTTACGCTATTGATCAGTTCCTCAACATTGGTTTGAATAGAGTTGTAATATACTTACAGGAAACCGTCCGAAATTCAAGTGCTAGTGCAGTTTGGTTAAGCCAACGCGGACCTTCACCTACGCCGATCCCAACAGCAACATCGACGCATACATCAACGCCATGTCCCACAGAAGAGCCTATTCCCGTACCAGGTGGTTGCGCAACCATTACACCAACTTCAACACCCACCCCATCCCCCACCCTGACGCCAACCCCCACCAGCACGCCCCGTGCTACCCCGTCCGTGCTCCCTGCCATCACTACCATCCGCCCCAACCAGGGGAGCACGACCGAGCCGAATGTCATCAACGTCCGTGGGCGCAACTTCCAGGATGGCGCGACGGTGCGTCTGGGCGACCTTGCGTTGACCACCACCTTTGTCGACGCTACCTACCTGCGCGCGGACGTTCCGGCTGGGCTAAGCGCCGGCGTTTACAACATCACCGTGACCAACCCTGATGGTGGTCAGGCCACGTTGACCCATGGCTACACTGTCTTTGACGCCGCCACCAATGACGACCTCTTTGGCTATGATTACGAACTGGTGACCGATCCGGCGGCGCCGTTGGCGGGGTCACCGGCACAGTTGCGGCTCAAGGTCCACCGCCAGGGTGGGAAGCAGGCGTTGGCCAATGTGAAGGTGCGCTTCTATCTCGGCGATCCCCAGCATGGCGGCACGCTCATCGGCGACGGCACGATTGCGGCGCTTTCTCCCGGCGCCAGTAACAACACCAGCGGCGTGGCCTGGACACCGGCCGCACCTGGTGACGCCACGATCTATGCCGTCATCGACCCTGAGAATAGCGTAGCCGAAACCTATGAGGATAACAATGTTGTGCAGCGCACCCTCACGGTGCTGCCGCCAGCCGCTGATACGGTTGCGCCCCATGTGGACAGTTTCACCATCAACGATGGTGCGGCCACCACAACGGAACGGGCGGTCACCTTGCACGTGACTGCCAGCGATGCAGCGCCAGGGACCGGCATTGCCAAGGTGCTCTTTGTCGAATTTGAGTTCAGTCAGGGCGCCGGTGATTGGGCGCCGGTGCGTGTGTCAGAGTGGCTTGACTATGCTGCGGTGCAAAATGGCCACACCTGGTCCCTGGTCCCAGCTTCAGGGATGAAGTATCTGCAAGCCTGGGTGGCCGATGGCGCCGGCAATATCGCGCTCTTCCCGGCCAAAGCCTTTATCAACTTCCTGCCGCCCCTACAACGTGTGGCGCAAAACCAACGGCAAAGCTATCGCTTTCCGCTGGAGGTTGGTGAGGTGCTCTCGGTGCGGCTGGAAGCGGTTAGCGGCGACCCCGATCTCTACATCTGGGCGCCTGACTACACGACGCGAGCACCGTGGGTCAGCAACCTGCGCGACAGTGTGGATGATCTGGCGATTACGGCTCCGGTGGCCGGAAACTACCAGGTCGAGGTGCATGGCTTTAGCGCTGCCGAATACCGCTTGCTGGTGGTCATCAACCCCACCGAATTGAACGCGGCCGCGGCGCTTGGCGGCCAAGATCCCAGTAAGCCTCTTCCGTCAACCCCGCTCTCCGGCAACAGCGAACCCGCCAGCCAGTTTGCGCTCAACACACCAGGAGCAATTGACCAACGTCTCTACCTGCCCCTGATCCGCCGGTAACCAGAAAAAAGCAATACCCCAAGTGTGCCTGTCTACACTTGGGGTATTTGTTTAATATCTCCACACACGCGACAAGACAATCGGATTCATGCCGCTGTCTTCTGTGTATAAAGCTGCTACCCGTAAATTGACAAGGGCCTCGCACCAGCGTACAATGTGGCGCGTCCAGCGCTGGTGAATGGGGTTTGTAGACGGATAGGGAAGGGATTTACACGATGTCAATTATGGAAAAAACCTTACGTGAAACAGTTGCCGACTACGAAATTCACATACCTATGAGCTATCAAGAGTACCTACATGCCTTTGACGAAGATGTTCACGTCGAATGGGTGCAGGGAGAGGCTATCATCTTTATGTCTGCGGCAACACGTCACCAAATGATCGTTACCTATCTGATTCACTTATTACGCAGCTATGTTGAATTTTCCCGGTTGGGTGAAATTCTGTCTGCTCCTTATGAGATGAAAGCGTCGCCCGATAGCAACGCGCGCGAGCCGGACATTCTCTTTATCAAAACAGAGAACAAACATTATCTGGAAGAACAGCGTCTGGCCGGGGCGGCAGATTTGGTCATTGAGGTGGTTTCGCCGGAAAGTGTCAAGCGCGACAACGAAGATAAGTTTTATGAATATGAAGCAGCCGGCGTCCGGGAATACTGGATTATTGACTCCCGGCCTGAACAACAGCGTGCCGAGTTCTGGGTCTTGGATGAGGATGGTCACTATCAGTCGATGCCCGTCCACAGCCATATCTATCATTCGACTGTACTGCCCGGTTTTTGGCTCAATACAGAGTGGCTCTGGGATCCGGAAAAGTATAGTGCCCTGGCCGCCTTTGCCGAGATTGCCGGTTTGCCCCAGGAGATGATCAATTTGCTCCAACGAGGTGCATAAGCGCACAGATGGACCCGTTGGCGGTTCGATGCCCTATCCCACTTACCCACTAGGTCTTTCACAACTGCCTGAAGCGGTGCGCTTGAAAGCGCAATCCTTGGGACAAGCCGGTGAACATTGGCTTGCCATGCTCAACCCCACCATCACAGACCTTGCGATCTACTGGCGCTTTACTCCAGGCAAAGTCTTGTACGGCGGTTCCGAGAGCCTGACCCTGGCCGTCACATTGGCGGACGGCGCTGCCGCGGTCGTCAAGCTCGGCCTCCCTGGTCTCTGTGATTGCCAAAATGAAGCGAACGTTCTGCGTCTGGCCAACGGTAGAGGGTATGTCCAATTGCTGGCCCACAGCGCGGAACACAACGCCCTGTTGTTGGAAGGGCTTGGCGTGAACCTGGCGCGTCAAAATTTACCCGTACAGCGGCAGATCGAACTGATCTGTCAGGCGCTGCATGAAGCGTGGCTTCCCCTGGAACATGACCACGGCTTGCTGACTGGGCGCGACAAGGCGCAAGCGCTGCCGACTTGATTGAGTCAACCTGGCACAGTACCGGCCAGCCCTGTGCTAAGCAGACCAAGGATCTCGCCCTGGCCTTTGCCGCGGAGCGAGCCGACGCCTTTAACCCGGCACAGTGCGTCTTGGTCCACGGCGACGCCCATGCCGACAATACATTACAACGCCTGGATCAGGTCGGCCATTATAAATTGATCGACCCCGACGGCTTGTTCGCCGAGCCCGCCTTTGACCTCGCCATTCCCATGCGTGATTGGAATGAGGAGTTGCTAGCGGGGGATGCTGTCCAGTTGGGGCAAAGCCGGTGCCACACCCTTGCCGCGCTGACAAGTTTAGATGCGCGCGCAATCTGGCAGTGGGGTTTTATGGAGCGTGTATCAACCGGCCTGTATATGCTACAATTGGGCATGAAGCAAGCAGGCCAGGCAACCTTAGCCGTCGCCGATCGGTGGAGCGCCGCCGCGATTTCTTGGAGCCAGTAAAGGTATAAAAATTATGATTCGTTTAGGACTGATTGGCTGTGGTGGCATGGGGGATGTCCACCGCCAGGCATTGCAGCAACTCAAGGGACGTGCGATCTTTACGGCCGCGGTCGATCCTGAGCTGCCGCGCGCCCAGGCCACGGCCGCGCAACTGGGCTGTGAGCTGGCCGTAACCGACCATCGTCACGCGCTGGATGCCATTGATGCCGCGATTGTGGCTACACCCCACCATCTGCACCACCCGGTCGGCATGGATCTGCTAAACGCCGGCAAACATCTGCTCATGGAAAAACCGTTGGCCAACTCCGAAGCGCACTGTCTTGAACTGATTGAGACCGCACAGGCCGCCAAGCTTACCCTGATGGTCGCCTACTGTATGCGTTTTCATCCCATTGTTGTCGAGATGGAGCGTCTGCTCAAGGCCAAAACCTATGGCGATCTCTTCCAACTTTCGATCTGGACCGAGCAGCACACCGAGCGCGAGCCGGGCAGTTGGATCCATCGCAAGGCGACATTGGGCGGTGGCCAGCTCTTTAGCCACGGCTGTCACTATATTGACATTCTATTGGCCTGGATGGGTGAACCGGTGGCGGGGACACACATGGGCACCAACTTTGGCACGCCGTGGATGGAGGGCGAAGGCACCTCCAACGTCACCCTCAAATTTGCCAATGGCGCACTGGGCTACCACTTTGGCACCTGGGGCGCACGGGGCACGCGCCTGCAATACTCCTTTCACGCCCACTGCACCCAAGGGATGTTGGAGGGGCAGATTACGCAGGGACGTCTCATCGTCCATAAGGGCGCCGAGGAAGATGAGGTGGGCACGGAGCAGGTGCTCTTTACTGCGGAGCCGGGCAAACAGGTCTATGGCGAACTGGTCCACTTTGTCGAATGTCTGGAAAGTGGGCAACGCCCCTTGACCGATGGCGTGCGCAGCCTACAAAGTTTGCGCGTCATCTGGAAGCTCTATGCCGCAGAGGAACAGGGCATTGTCGCCGATCTGCGGGGGCTGGGAATATCATAATCTCCCGCAAATCGGCAAGTTCGTTTTCACATTACTTGAACGTCTATGCCGCCACCCAGTGGGCAAAGAGCGGCTTGGTCTGCTCTGGCAACCCAGTGTAGACGCTTTGGGGCAGCCGAGGCACCTGGTTCTCGCGCTTGCCGGTGGCTTGCTGCAGCCGTTGGCGGGTGGCCGAGTTGGGATCCAAGACGCTCAGGTCGAGCCACCAAGGGGCATAGCGCACCACCACAGCCACCCGTGGGTCGTTGGTGCTGTTGGGCGCGGTGGCGTGCCAGAGGCGGCTGTCCATCACCAATACATCGCCTGCCTGGCCGGTGGCATTGACCTCGGTGGGATAGGATTCCAGAACATCAATCCCAAAGCCGCCGGTCGGGTTGTTGTTCATGCGGTGGCTGCCGGAGATGACCAATGTGCCGCCGGTCGCTGCGCTAAAGGGCGAAAGCATCCAAATCGTGGTGATGTGCATGGGCAAATCGGGGTAGGGCGCGGGGATACAGCCGGCGTTGCGTTGGTTAAAGGGCCAATCCGCGTGCCAGTCGCCGCGGGCATTACCGGGCTCGTTAATGGTGGCGGTGGTAAAGGAGATGCGCACGTTGGGGCCTAACACGCATTCAATGACCCCTAACAGCCGCTCATCGGCCAGATAGGGCGCCAACGATTGATCGTAGTTGATCACCCCGGAGAGGTGGCCAATATTTTTAGGCGCGTTAGGGTTCCGGTGTTGGGTTGTGGCCGTCAACGTGTGCTCACATACCGCCCCAACTTGATCCGGCGGAATGACCCCTTTGACCACACACCAGCCGTCAAGCTTCATTTGGGCATTTAAATCATGCATTGATAGACTCCTTATAATAAGCTGCGCCATAAAGTAACATTTTGTATACAAGTGAAAATGTTACTATGTGCTGCGGCGGAGTATAACTGTAGGGGCGTACCCTCGCGGCGGTAGCCTTCCAGGCGCCAGGGGCGCCGGCAAGTGGATACCCCTACGGGTAATACGACTACGCCTTTGGATAGTCAGCCTGTTTGTAATAGGCGCGGTCCAGCGTGCCGTTGCTGGAGGTAACATCGCTGGTCACCCAGTGGGTGGCATAGCCACGCCGCCAGCGGTCCGATTCATTGCGGTGGGAGGTGTGGAGGACCTGACTGTGGTGGAAGACGACGCCTCCCTTGCGCACTAGCGCCAACGCTTCTTTGTGCAGGTCAACCAACTCCGGCGGCGGCACCAGGTTATAGGGCTCGCCCGGCACCGGCTCATGGGGCAGGATCGGCCCTTTGTGCGAGCCGTCAATATAACGCAGACAGCCATTCGCTTCGTCCACATCATCCAGCGCAATCCAGGCCGTGATCACATGGTCACCCGGCTGACACTGGAAGTAAAAATTGTCCTGATGATAGGGCTTGGCCGAGCCAAAGCGGGGCGGCTTCATAAAGATTTGGTCGGTGGCCAAGAGCGGCTCTGCGCCCAAGAGTTGGGCAAGCGCCTGGGTTAGGCGTTGATCCAAAATAAAAGCTTGAAAGGCCGGATGTTTGAAAAAAGGGCGGTCGATCTTGCGTGGCGCCACCTCGCCATCGTCAGCCGCATCAACGACATAACGGTCATCGGCATTTTGCAACTCATGCTGGCTGATTTCCAGCGCAATTTGGGCAATGCGGTCGGCCTCGTCCCGCGTAAAAATGCCTTCGGCAACGGCCCACCCCTTTTCCCAGTAAGTGTCACAAAGTGTTTGGTCCATTTCAACGTTCTCCTATTGGTAATTCTCGTGTGCGGTTAACTGTAGCACCCATCGATTCGGTGCACCGCTGATAGAATGATATTCTATTATCCAATCATTTGCAGTTGATCAAGCCCTGCCACCATGGCGCGCAAGCGGGGATGGTCGCTTTGGGTAAATGCCGCCTCTGGTGTAAAGATATAGGGGGAAAAGTGCTGTAGCGAAGCAATGTGGGCGGCCTTAGTGGGCCGGCTCACAAATTTCATCGCAATATAACGGCGCGTGCCATCACCGCGATAGACGCCATGATAGAGATAGTGATTAAAGATGACAACATCACCCGGTGTGGTTTCCAGCGGAAACGCCGGCAGATCCTGGCCGGCCAGACCAAAGAGCGCCTCACAGGTCTCCTCTTTTTGCTGGTTGAGACCATCCAACTCTTGATAGAGCGGCAATTTGTGGGAGCCGGGAATGACGCGCAGACAGCCTCTGTCTTTGCTGACCGGGGTAAGATAGATCATGACCTTAGCGCGGCGATAATCGGGTTCAGCCTCACCGCAGCGGTCGGAATGCCAGGCGTGAAAGTGATTCTGCATGGCGGCCCCCGTGTTGCCTTCGGAGCCGGACCAGAGAAAGCCGAGGCCAAGCAACGCTTCTATCGCACCATAGATGCGGTCGTCGGTGGCTAACGTCAGGAGGGAGGGGCTGCGTTCAATAAAAGGGGCCAAGCTCAAATAGGCCTGTGTATCCAACCCACGCCGTTGCCGTTCCGCGTCCCAGATCGCTTCGGCTGCCTGGCGGATGGTGGCGATCTCCTCCGCGTGGAAGAGTTGGCGTAACAGGAGGAAACCAAAGGTCTCAAAATGAGCCAGTTGTTGTGCGGTGAGCATAATCGCTCCTTTTCATTGAATTTGTTTTGGGGCAAGGGCATCGCGCAGGCCGTCGCCAATAAAGTTGATGGCCAGCACGGTAATGGCAATGGCCAACCCAGGCGGTATCCAGAGCCAAGGCATTAACTGGAGTTTGGTCAGATTTTGCGCGTCGGAGAGCATGTTGCCCCAACTGGCCGTAGGCGGCTGCACCCCCAACCCCAGAAAGCTCAAGCCGGCCTCGGCCATGATCGCCGCGCCGACACCGAAGGTGGCATTGACCACCAGCGGGCTCACAATGCCGGGCAGAATATGGCGCAGGATGATTCGGCCGTTGCCCACCCCAATTGCGCGCGCTGCCAGAATATAGTCCATGGCGCGTAACTGCAAGATCTGGGCGCGATAGAGGCGCGTCGGCCCTGGCCAACTGAGCAGCCCAATCGCGATCATCACGTTGAAGATGCTCGGTCCCAGCAGCGCAATAAAGACCAAAATCACAATCAGTGTGGGAAAGGACATGGCAATATCGACCAGGCGCTGGATGAGCATATCGACCAGACCGCCAAAGTAGCCGGAGAGTGAGCCCAAGACCAGCGCCATGATCTGGTAAATGCCTACGGCCACAATACCCACCGAAACTGAAATGCGTGCGGCGTAGATCATACGGCTCAACACATCGCGCCCTAAGTCATCGGTGCCCAGGAGAAACTCTCTCCCCGGCGCCACACGTACCGATTGAAAGTGAGGCTCAACGGGGTCATAGGGCGCAATCCACGGCGCACCGATGGCCAACAAGACCAAAAGAATGACAACGGCCAACCCAAAGAGCGCCATGCGATGGCGCAAAAAGCCTTGCAGTGCGCGCCGATAGGGCGAGTGGCGTTGCTCTATTCTGTTCGTCGCTTCCGAGCGTTCCAACAGCTTGCCCTTCACCGCCGTCGCGCGCTGCGCCATGCCTTGCTCCTTATTGTGGGTGATTGGGTGATTGGTGATTGGTAATTTACGAAGTATACTGAGCAGAAATGAAATGGACGCATTGCACAAACCAGGTTTCTCAGCAGAAACCTGGTTTGTTTGCGTCTGGTTGATTTCCGTTGCGTATAGCAATCACCAATCACCCAATCACTAATTCTCCAATCACTCATAATGAATCCGTGGGTCCACCCACGCATAGACCAGGTCGGCGATCAGGTTGCTGATCAGCACCATGATCGCGCCTACGACTACCACTCCCATAAGCAGTGGGTAATCACGCTCAATGGTGGCGGCGACACCCAGTTTGCCCATGCCGGGCCAGGCGAAGATCGTCTCGACAATGACCGCACCGCCCAGCAGATTACCCAGACTCAGCCCCACAATCGTGACAATGGGGAGCGCCGCATTGCGCAACACGTGGCGGCTCACAATTGCGCGCCCACGCAACCCCTTGGCACGCGCCGTCGTCACATAATCAGAGTTGAGCACATCGAGTATACTAGCGCGCGTATAGCGGGCATAGGTGGCCGAACCATAAAGTCCCAAGATCGCGGCGGGCATCAGCAGATGGGTAAATTGATCCCAGAGCGCCGCACCTGGGGAGGCCGGTGGCCGTGGTGAAACCATGCCAAAGGCGGGCAGCCAATGCAGTTGCACCGAAAAAAGGTAGATCGCGGCCAGCGCGACAAAGAAGGGCGGCGTAGACCACTGGGCCAGCGTAAAGACACTCAAGGCGTAGTCGAGCCAACTATACTGCTTGAGAGCCATGAGCACGCCTGAGGTAAGGCCGATCAAGAGCGCGATCAAGAGCGCCGCGCTCGACAGCTTAAGCGTATTGACCACACGATCTTTGAGCAGATCTAGCACCGGCGCCTTTTGCTTAAACGAACGGCCAAAATTGCCTTGGGCCAGTTGCGCCAGCCACTTACCATAACGCACCACCAGCGGCTGATCCAGCCCCAGTGAATGACGGATCTGTTCGATCTCCTCTGGTGTCGCCTCTGCGATCTGCTCAAAGGGAATCATGGTATTGATGGGGTCACCCGGCGCCAGGTTGATCGCCAGATAGACCGCAAAGGTAATGCCGATAAAGACTGGAATGGTCACCAGCAACCGGCGGATGATATATTGAGTCATAGATGGGGTAGGAAGTAGGGAGACGGAAGTAGGGAGACAGGAGGAGGCGCTTACTTCCGTCTCCCGTCTTCCTACTCCCTACTTCCGTCTCCTATCTCCCGTCTCCCTCCCCCTACTGTTCCAACCACCACTGTTCCGGTTTGACCCAGTATTGGAGGTCATACTCTTCGCCAGAGGGGCGACCATGCAGGCGGCTGCTCCAAGCGTGGATCGTCACCGGACCTACTACCATGACGCCGGGCGGATCGTCGTGCAACATCTGGTCGATCTGCCACATAATGGGCGCAGCCTCCTCAGCATCGGCGACGGCCAGCGCCTGATCCATGAGATCGTTGAGTTCCGTGCTGCCATATTGGTAGTTGCCACACGCTTCCAGCGCCGTTTGACCGCCAAGCGTGGCCTGGTCGACAAAGTTGCAGCCATAAAAACCCCAGTTGGTGGGCGAGTCATAGCGCAAGATCTGCCACCAGGCGTAAGGGTTGTTGGAGGTGGTGCCGCCGATATAGGCAATGGTGAACCAGATCTTGTCGCGCTGGTTATACCACTCTTCCAGAATTACCGACTCTTCAATCGGGATGATCTCGGCCTTGACGCCAATGTCGGTCAGGTTGGCCTGGACAAATTCGGCAATGCGGGCGCGCGGTTTGTTGGCGGGCAAGACGACAATCCCCACGGTGTTGTTCTCAAAGTCGAAGCCCGCTTCTTCGAGCAACGCCTTGGCCCCTTCGGGATCATATTGATCGGCAGGGATGTCTGGGTTGGCCGGCCAGGTGCCGGGGGTATACCATGATTTTACCTGGGTATTGCCGCGCCCGCCCAGCACCGCCGCGTTATAGGCGTCACGGTCAACCGCTTTGATAAAGGCTTGACGCACCCGCACATCGCGCAGCGGCTCTTGATACCAGTGGAAGAAGAGCCCCCACGTGCGTGTCTCCGCCGTCGAATCGATCGTGATGTCGGGGTTGCTAGCCAGTCGGTCGGCGTCAAGCGAATCAAGGTAGGTGACCAGGTCCACTTCGCCCGCTTCCAGCGCGGCCAGCGCGCTGTCATAAGGAGCGATGCGCACAATGACATTGTCAAGGTAGGGACGGCCCAGATAATAATCCTCAAAAGCTTCATATTCAACCACTTGATCACCTTCAAAGCGAGTCATCTTGAAAGGACCGGAGCCAATCGGATTGTCGAGCCAACGTGGGTGTTCGAGTAGCTTATCGAGTTCCACATCTTTCCAGAAGTGATAGGGCACGGGGTGCATACCGGCCAACTGATAGAGCAACGCTGCATTGGGCTTTTCGGTGACAATTTGCACGGTCTGGTCATCCACCTTGGTCACCCCAGTGGCGGATTCGGCCTCGCCCTTCGCATACTCTTCACAGCCGACAATGGTGGCATATTCATTGAGGCGCGCCGGCGGGTTGGTCTTGGCGCTGCACATGGTGTTGAGCACATAGACCACATCGTCGGCGACAATCGGTTCACCATCCTGCCAGAGCGCATCGCTGCGCAGCTTAATCGTCCAGGTCAGCCCATCTTCCGCCAGCGTGATCGATTCGGCCAGACGTGGCTCCAGCGTGCCATCCTGGCGGCCCAACATGAGGGTATCCATGTAGAGCGGCATGAGGCGGTCATCGTGCGTGCTGGAGCCATCAAAGTCACCGGCGGGGCCTTGGAAATCATCACCGGTGGTTAGCACCGCTGTGCCGCCCTGCTGCGGCGCCATGGCTGTTTCCTCTTGGGTAGCCGCTGTGGCTGCCGGCGCCTCCGCTTGGGGCGCCCCTGGCGCCGCCGGTGCACAGGCCGCAAGCAGCAGCCCCAAAATCACCGTTACAACCAGTTGTTGATACCGTTGCATGAATAGCTCTCCTTTCAATGTGACTTTTTGTGTGGCTTTATGTATGACAAGCAGCAGTCTGTGCAATGTCAACATGGCCTAGTACTACAATGAGATTTCGGAAGCTTCGAGGTGACTGTCACTGTCCGGAGATGCATCATTGCTATCCGGTTTCTCGTGGGCAGTGACAGTCACCTTTGCAAAGTCTCGTTCTAGTACTAGTGTAGTGTTGCTTGAGCGCCTTTCTCTAGGACCACAAGGATTGAGGAATAATCGAGTCCGCCGCCATTGTATCGGCTTTGGCCAGCTTTGTCAACACGGTTTTTTGCAAGGGGGGACAGCGCAGTCTGGGTGCAACCCTGCCGGGGACGAGTGAGGAGAAGCTTGGTTAGCTGATCTGCTGTGCACTCGTCCCCGGCAGGGTTGCGCTGATGGACATACTGTCCATCGCTACGGATTTTGCGCTAACGCTATCTTTATGAAACATTGCAGACTTTTTCAGCGTCATGTAATACACAATTGACTCGTTGGCGTTCACTTGTCCAGCGCTCCCCCACAGGTATACAAAATCGCATAGGCAGAAGGAGATCTACATGCTCGGCTTTATCCACCAGCGCCCGTGGCCGCGGGCTTTTGTTGCACTTGTCCTCAGTTTTCTATTTATTTTGCTTGCCGCCTGTTCGTCCAGGGGCGGCGCCACCGTTCAGCCGCCGGCCAGCAATGCGCAGGGTGAAGCACCACTTGCATCCGCAGCAACCGCCGCCCCTAGCAATACCGTGACGATACTCGACGATACCACTCATGCCACTGTGGAAGCCGCGGTGGCAGACATTATTGCGACGTCAGAGGCGCAGCCGGCACAGGCCACTGCGGCCAAAGATGATGTTGCACGCAATCAGGCCAGAGGCGGCGGTGTGTTGCCGGCAGGTCCGTCGGCGGCCATCGCCCCAGCAACCGGCAGTGCCAATACCCAGGTAACCGTTAGCGGCAGTGGCTTTCCCGCTAATGTGCGCGTCGATCTCTACCTTGCCGGCCTTGTGCGCAGCAGTAGTGGCCGCGCCGCGCCGCAAAGCTATGCCAACACGATTACCGATGGTGCGGGCAACTATCGCATGACCCTCGTCATGCCCGCGCAGTGGCCCAGCGGCGAAGCGATTGTCAGCGGCCAGCTTACCTTCCTGGTTGCGACGCAAGACTTTGCGGCACGCGCCAGTGCCACCTTTGCCTATCAAGCGCCAATCCCAACGCCACCGGGGCCCACGCCAACCTGGACGCCTCTGCCCACTACGCCGACCTGGACGCCTTTGCCGCCTACCCCAACGTGGACGCCCCTGCCGGCGACAGCCACCCCCACGCCGGCGCGTAATCCCTTTGTCGAGGCAGACCCGCACGCCGGCTATGGCAACACACAGATCACCTTACGTGGTGGCGGCTTCCCGGCTAACACGGCCATCTATGTCTCATTGGGGACTTTTGATGCCCAGGTGGGTGGTGGCGGTGAGCCCATGCGCTATGGTGCAGCCGTGACCGATGGCGGTGGCTACTTTACCCTTACCTTCACGATGCCGACCGTCTGGCCCGATGGTACAGCGGTAGAGCCGGGCCTGTTACTGATTTTGGTGGCGACGCCAGATTTTGCACAACAGGCGAGCGACGTCTTTGAATATCAGACCCCCACGCCGACGCCGGCCAACAACCCCTCTGCTGAGATCGAGCCCCGCTCCGGCACTGCTAACACGCAGGTCACCGTACGCGGCGGCGGCTTCCCAGCCAACACGCAACTGAATCTCTATTTGAGCGGTCTGGTAAACACCAATCTTGGCCGGCAGGCGCCCAACAGCTATGCCTCCACCACGACCGATGGCGCCGGCAACTATCGCTTGAACTTTACCATGCCGGCCAACTGGCCCGATGGCGGCGCCATCCGCAGCGGCAAATTGGCCTTGTTGGTGGCGACGGCTGATTTCAAGCTGCGCGCCAGTGTGACCTTTGACTATGTCGCGCCGACGCCCACCGCGGTCAGCGAATCCGGCTGGCAGGGGCGCTACTATAACAACCCCAACTTGAGCGGTGAGCCGGTGTTGCGTCGCAATGATGCCGAACTGCACTTTACCTGGGGCAGCGGCTCACCCGATCCCTTGGTGCCTAATGACGAATTTAGCGCCAGTTGGACCCGCAGCACCACCTTTAACGCGGCGCTCTACCGCTTTACCGTGGAGGTGGATGATGGTGTGCGCCTCTTTGTCGATGATAGGCTGATTCTGGAGAGTTGGCGCGAGGGGGCGCGGCGCACCATGAGCATCGACTACCCCATGCAGGCCGGCAGCCACACGGTCCGCCTCGACTTCTATGAAGCGCACGGCGAGGCGTTGGTCACGCTGGATTGGGATCAACTGGACGGTGGCTGGCGCGCAAGCTATTTCGACAACAAAGATCTGCGCGGTGCGCCGGTGTTAGAACGCTATGAACCCACTTTGCAATTTGACTGGGGCGCCGGTAGCCCTGACCCACGCATCCCCGTCGATGGCTTTTCGGCACGGTGGACACGGCGCATCTCCCTGCCCGGCGGTGTCTATCGGGTCACAGCGACAACCGACGATGGGATGCGCATTTGGGTCAAGGATCGGCTGATCCTGGATCAGTGGCAAACGCAGGCCGAGACCTACGTGGTGGACATTTATGTCGGCGGCGGCGACTATGACGTACGGGTTGAGTATTTTGAGAACACAGCAAATGCCCAGGCGCAAGTGCGCTGGGAGAAGCTCGAACTTCCCGTCCCCGCACCGACCGCTACCCCTGGATCCCCACGGGCAGGGGTGCTCTTTGACGGTGACCCGCGCACCAACCGCCGGGGCGCTAATCCCACCTTTTGCAGCGGCTTTGAATCGGAGTGCAACTTTGCCGGTTGTGCGCCCGACTATCGGCTGGTGTGGGGGCCCTACTGCCGTGAAAGTGACTACCCCTATATCAAACCGGGGCTCTATCAAGTAACCTTGCAAGGGACAGGGGCGGTGCGGGCCGGCGCCACCGATTATGGCGCCACCAACCAACTCTTTGCCTTTGGTCAACATGAGTTTACCTTACCCGGCAGCTATCGTTTCTGCTGGGCAGGCAGGCAGAACAATGGCTATGGCTTTGAGACAGTGGTGCAGAGCCTGGACCCTTCAGCCGCCGTGCAGCGCATTACCGTTGAGTATATCGGTGAACAGTGCCCGTAGCCATCGCAGCATGGTTAATGGAGAGCGATTAATGATGGATGGTTAACCGCTCTCCATTAACCCTTGTGGCGCTGGCGAGGACGGTGACGGCTTGGACGCTCAAAATCGGTGAGGATGATATAGGTGTAGATGCGCTTGCCGTTGATCGTTTCCTCAAAGTAAAGTGTGTCAGTCTCGCTGTGTTTGTTGCTGAAAACTACAAAGTAGCCTTCGGCCACCTTTTCCTTCTCAAGATAATCCGCCAATTGCGCTTTACCATCCGCTAGGCGCGTCTGCGTCACAAAAATTTTGGTTTCGATGATGGATTTCTGCCCTTGATAGAGGATCAGGATATCTGTCCGCCCACGTCCGCTAGGGGTCTCAATGAAGGTGTCACCGCCCAACTGTTCAATAAAAAAGTTGATAAATCCATCAAGTGAGTAGTGCCACGCCCCTTCTTTGAGTTGTTCCGTGTTAAACGCACGGAAACCACGCCGATGAATATAGTCACGATATTTAGTCAGGATTAAATGTAAATTTAACTTTTTATCGCTTATATAATCCTTAAAAGTCTCCTGCGCCGAGACATAGTATTGGGCCTCACCATTGATTGGTGGACGAAAAGCTGCAATTAGGGTTTTGCTGTACAGCGGGATCGGAATATCTACGTAACCATCGATATTGTCGATAACGCCATGTGCATATAGATAAGCAGTACTGGGTTCATTGATGTTAAAAGGGATTGGGGTGTCACTAAACAGGACCTGGAGAATAAAATCTTGTTTTTCCCTAGCTTTCTGAACAATATTAACAATATTTTTATCCAAGCGCTCTGTCAAAAAATGGGTGAGTGTAGGCTGGAAAGCCGCCATCGTTATGGGCTGTGTGCGATCCGGCGCCATTTCCGTGACTAAGTAGTGGCAGAGCGCACAGGTTAACCCAGGCTGTCCTTGTGTATTGGCATAGATGGCTTCAACCACTTCTGCCTCAAAAGGCTGTCCCGTTTCGGTAACATGCTGTCCAATGAGATCCTGCACTTCGGCAAAGGTGAAGTAGGGAATGCGCAATTCATCCACCACATTGAAAGGTGACGCCGACGATAAGACCATTTCAGCAATGGTGCTGACGCCGACCAAGGCCAGCGCGTGCAACTTATGATATTGGCGCTTTTGGTACATGGCGCGCAAGGTATGCATTAGTTCGTCTAACACGACAGGTGGCACATCTTCAAATTCATCAATGATGAGCACCAACGCCTGCAAGTGTGTGGAGACCTGGCCCAGGTAAATCTGTAAACCAATCTGATTTTCAATCGGATAGGCAACATTGATGCCCTGACTCGCAAATTCACGGTGTAGATACAGGGTCAATGCCTGATAAAACTCAGCCCGCGTCAATGTCTTTAACCCTTCAAAGCTTATCCAAATCGGCGTATATCCCTGTCCCTGAAGTTGTTTGAAGAGAAGTTGAAAGTAGGTTGTTTTGCCTGCTTGGCGTGGTGCAAAGATCGTGAAATAACGGCCTTGTTCAACAATGGCTTGGCCCTGCGCTACCAGTGCTTCGCGCATGACCGTATAATGTTTGGTCGGGTCACAAGGGCCTGACGTATTAAAAATCCGCATTTGTTGATCCTCTAGTAGAAATGCCATTGACAGACGCAGCTTATTGTAGGAGAAGTGTTATATAATGTCAATGCAGGCTATCTTCTGCCGGAGTTCTCAATTTGCGGTCGGGTAGAGAGTATGCTCGTTAGCCGTGGATATTAGCCTTGCTTACTCCACGTTTGCAATTGTCTTGGGCTGCAGCGCGAGGCGCCGTTGTTGCAGCCAATCCCAGCCAGTTAGGCCCAGTGCCAGCAGCGCAAAGAGCGCCACCAGCAGAAAGGCTTCCTGGAGGCCGGCCACTTGGGCTGCGATAGGCGCCGTCGTGGCGTCTCCCCCATAGCCAGCGCCGGCATAGAACAGGACGCGGCTGCTCCAAAGCGCGCCGACAATGGCAATGCCGCTGCTGCGCCCCAATGCCCGGATCACCGAAAGCAGACTCGAGGCCATCCCCAGCCGGTCACCAGGCACAGATCCCATAATCGCACTGTTGTTGGGTGATTGAAAGATGCCCATACCCAGCCCAAAGGGCAGCGCCCGCAGGCAATAGCCCAACGTTGTTGTCGCTGCATTCAAGGTGCTCACAGCCAGGGATCCTACCAAGAGCAGGAGCAGGCCCACCGCGATCACCGGACGCTCGCCAAAGCGATCCGCCAGTGTGCCGGCAATGGGCGCAATGCCCCCAAAGGTGATCGGGATGGCTGTCAACAGCAGGCCAACCATGCGTGGGGCATAGCCCAACATGTTTTGCAAATAAAAGGGCAATAGCAACGAGACACTGACAAAGACGATAAAGCTCAGGTAGCGCTGCCCCAGGTTGAGGCTAAAACGCCGGTTGGCAAAGAGCTTGAGATCAACCACTGGCGTCGCCACTTTGCTTTCGACCTGGATAAAGAGAAGACAGGTGAGCGCCGCCACGCCTAAGAGTGCCAATATACGCGGTTCGCCAAAGCCACTACGCTGACCAAAGGTGGTGGCCAGCAGAAAAGCCAGTAGGCTCACAAAAAAGATCAGCGACCCCAGATAATCAAAGCGGCCGCTGCTCCCCTGCCGAATGTGGGGGATGTTGCGGATGCCTACGGGCAGGCAGAGGAGCGCAAAGGGCACATTGAGCAAAAAGAGCCACCGCCATGAAAGAGCATCAAGAATGAGCCCGCCCACCACCGGCCCAATCACAACGCCAATCGAGACAATCGCACCAATGGTGCCCAAGGCCAGGCCGCGTTCACTGGGGGGAAAGGCTTCGGCCACAATGCCAAAGCTCAACGCCAGCGCCATGGCCACTCCCGTTGCCTGCACCACGCGCAGGGCAATCAGCCATTCAATCGACGGCGCAAAGGCACAGAGCGTCGCGCCTATGCCGGCCACGACCACGCCGGTCAGAAAGATCGGTTTCTTGCCAAAGGTGTCACCCAGCCGGCCCATGACCAGCATCAAGGTGGTCTGTGTCAGCACAAAGGCCAACACCACCCACTGCACAAGGGCGAAGTCTACGCCAAAGACATTGACCAGCGTGGGCAGCGCCAGATTGACCGCACTGGTGTCGATGGTCTCCAAAAATGTCCCCAGACCAACGGCGGTCATCACCAGCCATTTGCGGCTATAATCAACGGTTGTAGAATGCATCAAAGTATCCTGCTTGTAGGGTAATCGAGAACAGTAGTCTGGCGTCGGGGCCAAATACACTGGTAATTAGGTGATTAGTAATTTTTTACCTGTCGTCGTCAAATTCGCCAGAATCCAAGAAATAAGCGCGCCCGAAATGCCGGCCATCAGCCACCAGCTATCGGCCACCAGCCATCAGCCACCAGCTATTCAAAGACAAAGACCCCTTTGCCTGTCGTCTGGGTGTCGAAGAGGCGATAGGCTGCGTCGGCTTCGGCCAGTTGGAAGCGGTGGGTAATCAGCCGGTGTAGCGGGATCTGTTGCTTGGCCACAAAGCGCGCCGCCTCAGCCTGCCCCACAGTGCTAAAGGTCCAGGAGCCAATCAACGTTAACTGGCGGCGTAGCAGATCCTGGCTCACATCCAGCGTCACCGTTTTCCCCTCGCCCACAAAGCAGACTGTGCCCCAGGTGCGTGTCGCGCGTACCGCGGCCACACGCGCCTCGGGCGAACCGCTGCAATCAAGCGCCAGATCCACCCCTTCGCCTTGAGTCAACTCTTTGAGGGTCATGATGGGGTCGGTGGCACGGGGATCGATCACCGCGTCGGCGCCAAAGTCCTGGGCTAGCGCTAGCCGTTCCGTCCCCATATCGACGGCGATCACCCGCACGCCCATCGCCGTGGCCAACATCGTCGCGCTCAGGCCTACCGGCCCCTGACCAAAGACGGCCAAAGTGTCGCCACCAGTGACGCGCAGCCGGCGCAGCGCCTGGTAGGCCGTGCCCGTGCCACAGGAGAGGGCGGCCCCTTCGGCAAAGGAGAGTTCATCGGGCAGGGGCACCAATGTGCTGGCCGGCACTTTCAGATAGGGGGCATGGCCACCGTGGCCAGTAAAGCCATAGACGATGTAGCCGCTGGGGCAGAGCTGGGACCAACCCTGTCGGCAGTGGTGACAGCCGCCACAGCCATAGTAGTGATGGTTCATCACCCGCTGCCCCAGGCGCGCTTCCCGGTCCGTGACGCCTGATCCGCGCGCCACCACCACGCCACAGGGCTCGTGGCCGGCAATAATCGGCCCCTCTGCTTTGCCGATGCCCCGGTCTTCGCCCCCCGTGCGCGGCGCACGATAGGCATGGAGGTCGCTGCCACACATGCCCGATGCCTTCATGGCCAAAACCACTTCCCCCGACCCCGGTGTGGGATCGGGAAACTCTTGCAATGCTAATTCACGATCACCCAAAAAGACAATACCTTGCATAATATATCGAGACCTCCCGAGTATCACATTGTATGGCAATGGCGATACAGCGATTACTTGTTTTATCAGCGGTCAACCAGAGCGTGGTAAGGTCATATGCTTCATAGCGGTTGAGCCAATCCTGCTTCATACTCTTCATCAACTTCTGCAAGCAATTCATCCAATCGACCCGCTTCCAAATCATCTTCTATCTGCTGCTCCCAGACTTGGGCACGGTATTCCTCAAGCCACTGCATCAGTTCCGATAACTCATCGCGCGGCAATTGTATGATGGCCGCTTCAATTTCTTTAACGCTCATGAATCTTATCTCCTACTTTTTAGAATGCGATCGTACCATAAGCATCCTGTTTCATCACCTCGGTCATACTAGACCATTATGTGTTTGATGAGCTATTATCGACCGTTGACCATTGACCCACGGCTCACTGTATCACTAGTTCCCTCACAGCAACCAATCGCTGCAAAGAGGTGATCAGCGCCGCATCCGTATCGCGGCCAAAGCCACCCGACTTGGGTTGGCCGCCGATTTCCAGGATGGCCGGACCGTGGAAGCCGCGTTGCTGTAACGCAGCCAGGTAAGCAGCAAAGTCGATGGTTCCTTCACCAATGGGAAAGTGATAGTTGACCTCGGGCAGGGGGGTGTCAGAGACATGTAACATGCTCATGCGTGGGGTTAGGGCCAGAAAGTCTGCCAGATGTTCAGGCGTGGTGTGGTTGAGATCCCAGACAAAGTGCAGACCAGGCGTCGCCTCTAGCGCGGTGTAACAGGCCGCCGGGTTGCCAAAGAGCAGCAGATCCGGTTCGTTATGTTCCAGACCAAAGCGAAAGCCATGTTGTTGCGCCAGGGCCACGCCGGCAGCCAGTTGCGGTTGCAGACGTTCTTCCAGCGTGCGAACTGCCGCGCTGGCCAGCGGTTCATGCAAGATCAGATGCCAGTGGACGGCATAACAGGGCAGCGCGGTAATGGCCGGCAGGTTGGCCTCCAACACGGCCAGAGGCGTTTGGCCGGCGCCATTATGACCCGTGCTATCGATCCCCACCACAATCTCCATGACCGCGGTCAACCCAGCTGCGCGCAACAACTGGGCGACGGTGGCAAAGTCATCACCCAGCTTGGTCGGCGTCAGCCCCTCATTACGCACTGCAAATTGCAGAGCCCGAAAGCCGGCCTGTTGCGCAAAGGCGATCTCTTGCCGCGCCGGGCGCCAGTTGTTGGCAAAGAAACGGCCATTCATGCCGATCTGCAGCCACGGTTGATTTTCCTGATATGCTGTTGATTGCTCATCCATTGACTGCTCCCAATTGTTTGGTACTGATGGCCGATGCGTGATCAAAGTATAGCGGGACCTCTTTCGGATTATACCGTATACGTCTGCTGACACAAATCTTCCAAAAATAAAATTGGCTATTGACAAATACTATTTTGTGGTATAAGCTTTTGTAAAAGCGCTTCGACAAACTTTTGGTAAACTATGACCCGATCAAAACCAACACGTACTACAATCGATGATGTGGCTAGACGCGCGCGCGTTGCTATCAGCACAGTTTCCAGGGTGCTTAACGGACGTGATCGCGTCCATCCTGAAACTCGGGCGCGCGTCCTGGCTGCCATTGAGGAATTGAACTATCGTCCTAGTGCGTTGGCGCGTTCATTGGCAACGCAACGCACTCACATGCTCGGCTTTTTGATTCCCAGTCTGAGCGATCCGTTCTATCATGAAATTGTACGTGGGGTGGAAGAAACGACCATGTCCGCGGGATACAATTTACTCATTGCCAGCCAACCCAAGGGGAAGACTGCACGCCAACATCTAGAACTTTTCACCCAACAGCGGGTTGATGGTCTGATCATGAGTCAAATTAACATTGCGCGGCAAGAGGTTGAATCAGTAATGCGCCAAGGGTTGCCCGTGGCATTGGTGCTTCAAGATCTTGGTGCGGATATACCAACCGTGTTGGTCGATGATTATCAGGGCGCCTGCCAACTTGTCGAACACCTGCTCGCGCATGGTCATCGACGCATCGCCTATATTGCTGGCAATGATGATGGCCCAAGTAACCAGACGCGCCTACGCGCGCTACGTGATACATTGATGGTTCACGGATTAACCTTGCCCTCCATCTATATTGGACAAGGTAATTACTTTCAGGGTAGTGGCTATGACCCCATGGTTCAACTACTTGCATTGGAGGAAAGACCAGATGCCGTCTTTGCGGCTAACGATGTTATGGCGGGCGATGCCTTGGCTGCACTTCATGATCATGGCGTACGCGTGCCGGAGGATATGGCCATTGTTGGCTTTGATGATATTCCATTGGCAAGCTATTTATCTCCACCATTGACTACAGTTCGACAGCCGACTTATGAAGTGGGCTATACCGCGGCTCAATTGGTGCTGACTGCCATTGACGGCGCAACCACATCCTCTCGAAAAATGTTGACCGCCGAATTAGTCATTCGGCGCTCCTGTGGCTGTACTGCCTAGCTATCTATTCTCAGTAGACCGCAGTAGAGTAGTCCCGTGCCGGTTCCGCTCGCACGGGGCGTGCGGGGTGCCCACTGGGCACCTCAGATTGCGGCTTACTGATTCTATACATAACCCAAGTTGCGCCCAGTTTCGTGGTAGTGCCGCGATCTAAAAGACTGTTCTAGCGTAAGAGACTGTGGTCGTAACTTGAAGAAGGAAATTCCGGTCGCCAACTGCGGCCGTTTTTTCAAACGCTTTGTAAAAGCGCTTTTACAAACTAGCTCTTCCATTTCGTTCTGTATTCGTATATTCACTACTGCTCATGATATCAACAATCGCAAAAGGAGTGTATTATGCATCAGCTACGCAATTTGGCAGTGCTTATCGGCAGCAGTGTGGGAATGACTGGCTTGCTGCTCATGACCATGATCTTTTTTGTTCCCCTATCAGTTAAAGCATCTGCCCCAGATATGGGTGCTGTTTCAGTCACGGCTACCCACATTACCAATCGGGCAGCACCCTTCATCGACGGTATCTTAGAGGAGATCTGGCAAGATGCCGGCAAGCTGACGTTTCCCAACGCGGCTGGGAACTGTTTCACGCTAGAAGACACCCAACATTATGCAGCCACCGATCCAAGCACCTTTACGGTGTACTATTTACACGATGACTTTAATCTCTACATCGCGATTGAGGCGACCGATGACACAATGGTGGAAGGTTCAGATTATGATTTGAATTCCGACGGTTTGGCCGGTATGGCGCTTGCCCGTAAGCAGGACGCAATACAATCTCCAAGCATGTTTCGGCTCATCTGGTACACCGCCACCATTAGCTCGACCGTTTATGGTCCGCCGATTGACCGAGACCGTATGGTCTATGATGTCGAGTGGCGTAGAGCCTTCACCGGCACCTGGAATGACAACCGTGATCGCGACAATGGTTATGTCTTTGAGTTTTCAATCCCATTAATTGATCCCGTAAGCGGCGCCCTAGGATTGGGTGGTTGGCAGGCAGGGGATGATATACCCGCTAACATCGTGTTGGTCGATCACGATAGCAAACCTGGCGCCGCGTTTGATGATCCGGCAGCCAATTTCCGTAAGTGTTGGTGGGGTAGTGATACGGCCGAAGATCTGACGACAGCGCCCCGCGCGATCCATCTGGACGATGGCGCTCCTATTGGTGAACCAGGTACAAACATGACAATGACAGCAACTCATATCGATCCAGCTATGGCCCCTGTCATCGACGGCAACCCCAACGATCCGATCTGGCAACTTGCGACCCCACTGCATTTTCCCAATTCGGTCGGCCAATCATATACGCCCAGTCCGAGTCAGGCGGCTTATAACACCGATGATCCCAGCACCTATACGATCACTGCGCTGCATGATGACACCTATCTCTATATCAGTGTCCGTTCTGATGACCGCAAGATCGAGGGTGCAGCCTATGATCAAGCCGCGGATGGGCTGATCTCCCTGGCCCTGGAGGCGAAGCAAAAAACATCTGAGCAGCGCTACGCCACCTATTGGAATAAACTGGATCTGTGGGAAGAGCGTGAATTGCCGACCCCTGTTACAGATTGTGATGGAACCGTTCTAACGACCGCTAATCGCCATTTTCAGGAAGGTGCGCCCCGTTATCCCTACAATACGCCACAGATCAATTGGGGACCAATCATTACCGGTACATTGGACAACAACGATGATCTCGATGGCGGCTACGCCTTTGAATATCGGATTCCCCTTACCGCAGTGCACAGCATTACTCGCCATCTCGGCGGCTATCAGGCGGGTGACATGATTCCGGCCAACATTGTCTTGGTCGACCATGACAACCAGCCCAATGGTGCGTTTGATGATGCGATCACCCATTTTCGCAAATATTGGTGGGGTTTTGATGGCAACGAATTTTATCCACCCACTGCGACCGGCGAACCTGGTCCACGATGGCCCCTCCTCCCAGAACAGGAACGGTTTATCATCCTGGACAATGGTCCTGCTTATCATGATGGCAGTGCGCCGCGTGAGCCAATCACACGAGCCCTTGACTACATTGCCAGTCAGCAACTGCTCTATTCCGGCCTCATGCGTTCCTACCCTGACGAAATGGCAGCGCATCTCTACGACATGTCCGTTGCCCTGATCGTGCTGACCGATGGTGGTCGGCGCGCAGAAGCAAAAAGATTGGCGACAGCGCTGATGGGTCTACTGGAAGAAGATGGGAGTGAGGGCTTTTTCTATGATTCCTACAATGTGGTTAACAAAACGGTGGGACAGGGCACCGCGTCGGGCACAGGGCCCAACACGTGGGCTGCCTTTGCTTTGGCTTACTATGGCCTTACCCAGGATGATCCAATCGCCGTAGAGACCGCCCGCAAAGTAGCGCACTGGGTGCTCGATCGACTCTATGACTCAACAGACGGCGGTGTTACAGGTGGTGTCTGCCATCCCTTTACTGAACAGCCTGGTGACCACCAACCTGACACACTTTTCCCGTTTCAGAGCACCGAACAGGTTATTGACACCTGGCATCTGTTGCGGATCTTGGGCTATGAAGAAGCTACACAGGTGGCCGCTTGGCTCACCACTGACGGCAAAGGCTGGATCCCAGAGGGCAACAGGTTCGCTACCGGCGTCAATGAAATGTGCGGACAAGACAAACGCATTTTTCTTGATCCTCAGTCCTGGGGTTCTATTGTGGCCAACCTAATCCATGAATTTGCCAAAGCCGATGGGGCGCTGGCTGCTGCCGAACAGTTTCTGCGGGTAGATGCGACTCTCAGTGGAGAGATCATTCGCGGTTTTGGCGACAGTGCAGAACCCCTGGATGGTATAATCTGGTATGGTGGCACAGCACAGATGATTGTCGCTTATGTCTTTGACGGTAACTTTATTTCTGCCACCCACTATCTTGGCCAGCTGAGTAAAGTGCAAAACAGTGATGGTTCGTGGAATCACTCGTCTGGTGACAGCCATATGAGTGTCGGCGAAGCTTGTGATAGATATGAGTCGTTCCACAGCAACAAGCCACATATTGGTGAAACAGCCTGGAACTACTTTGCATTGCGAGATGTCAAGGATGGAAAACGCTTGCCTTACTATCCTGAGGTACTGGCTATTGATGGTCTGGTATGCAAAAGCTTCTTACCTGTAATTCATAAGTGACATTCTATTCGTGAGGGAGCATAGCCAAAAATCTTATCCAGTGGCTCCCCCAACGCGATGTCCTGCCGGTTCCTTCGTCGGCAGGACATGACTTTTCTGGAAACGAAAACTGGCTCTTCGGGAATTCATGTGGTTGACAAGACGTAGGTGCGGTTTCCATACCGCACGAGCTTTGCTGAGAACGTACGGTATGGAAACCGCACTACCATGATTTTTGTTGTTTTGCCACCACATGAGATCCTGTTGAGCGCGAAAACTTCACGAAAGTTATTATTACTGCTGTAAGCGCTGTAACTGCGCTTCCAACTCAGCAATCCGCGCTTCCGCCGCCTGGCGTGCAGCTTCTTCTGCTTGGGCGCGAGTCTCCGCCGCCTGGCGCGCTTCCTGTTCTGCCCGCCATGCACGTCGCACCTGCAGATTATTCAGCAGATCCTCACCGGTGGCGCCATCTTCAAGCCAGACGCGACTGCCATCCAGCCCCATACGCAATTGAATGCTCTCCAGGTAAATTGCGTCATCTTCATCGGGCAGAATGGGCAGATATTGGGCGCCATCCAAGCGGAAACCGGTCACCTCTCCCACCGTGGCGCCGCGCCGTGTGCGGATATCAATATAGACATACTCTTGAATGCCTACCAGGGCGTAATCTTTGACCTTTAAGACCCGGTCATCTTCGCGTGAGTTGCGGGAAACAATTTCGATGGCCAAGCTGGGCCGCGTCCCTTCTTCCGCCACGACAAAGTGGCCGCGGTTGGCATCCCGATCTTTGACCTGAGGGACAACCGCCACATCGGGCGCATAAGACTTCACCTCCGGGCGATCCCACTCGAAGACCAGATTGCGGAAGATCGCAACATCCAGTTGTTCGGCAAAATGGCCACGCAGCATGTCGGCCAGGTCATCGCCAATGGTTTCATGATCGGTCCGTTCCGGCATCACATATCCTTCTTGGGGATGGCGCGCTTCCTCTGGGGTCAGGGGCACGCGGGTGGATCTTTCTTGGCCGTGGGCATCGCGCACCAATTCATAGCGCCAGCCGAGAGACCAATCCGGCTCTGCTGCTTTGGTTGCTTGCGCGTCGACTACTGCGGTTTGGGTCGTTCGACTCATACGTCAACCTCCTGTTATAATTAGCGTAGTAAATCCAGACAGAAATCAGTAGACCGATCAATCGCCTGCTTTCCAGAGAGAAGTGCTACTTATTTCTGTCTAGGTATACTGAGCTGCGCCATAAATTAACATTTTGCACACGAGTGAAAATGTTAATATGTGCTGCAGCGGAGTATATTTACGCCAAATTGTAGTAGTATGATTATACCGCACCCTCTATATAGGCCAAAAAGGAATACGCTCATATGGGCGAAGCGGTGAAATCGTTGCAATTACCAGTGAAGAATGGAACAATTTCACCCGAAGTCCTATACGCGTTAAAGGAATATACGCACTGCTCACCAAGGAGGTCCATTATGCCATCCCTGCAATCAATCGCCCAACGACTTGTCGAAGGCATCCAGGCCCAACCGGGCGAAGTGATCCAGATCGCCGACCGCACTGGGCGCACCGATCTTCTCTATGAACTCTTTCTAACGCTCGAATTAGCCGGCGCCACGCCCATTCTCGACATTGAACCGCCAACCTTTACCCGGTGGTTACTAACGGAGGCGACGGCTGACGAATTGGTTCGCTTTGGCCGTCATCGGGTTACGTCCATGCAGCGCGCCGACCGGGAAATTACGCTGAGTGGCGGTGTGATCGATTTGGCGGGCGTGAACCCTACCCGATTGGCGCCTTGGCGTGCGATTGATGAAGAAGTGACTGCGATTGAAGAGGGGCGTCAACTGCCGATCCTCTCCGTGGCGATCCCGACTGCTGCCCAAGCCGCACACTTGGGCATGACCCTTGCGGAATTGGAAGAACATCTTCTCCCGGCGCTGGCCGTCAGCGCGGCGGAGAACCAACGGCTCATTGATCAGACCCTGGCCCAGGTCCTGGGTGGACAGCAGATTGCGATCCGCAGCGGCCAAGCTTGTGTCTTGACGATGCAACAGGGGGACCGCACTTGGCTGACGGACGATGGTGTGATCGATGAAGCCGACCGTAGCCGCGGCGCGATTGTCTCCAATTTGCCGGCGGGCTCTATTTATACGACGGTGTTAGAGGGTGAAACGGAAGGTTCCCTTTATGTACCCCGTTTTCACCAGGCCACGGAGGTGGTGCTTCACTTTGCGCAGGGAAGAATTGTGTCGATTGATGCCGCAACCGGCGCCGATGAACTGGTTGCCTGGCTCGACAGCCACAGTGGCGAACCGCGCCGGATCAGCCACATCGGCATGGGGCTCAATCCGGCGCTGAGCAAGCCCGTTGGCTGGACGCTGGTCGATGAACATATTCTGGGCGCACTCTTTGTGGCGCTGGGGGAGAACCGCTATATGGGCGGCGAGAATGCAGCGTCGCTCAATTATGACCTGGCGCTGCTCAATGCCACACTAGAAGTAGCGGGTCGGGTGATTAGATAAACCGCTTACTTGACTTGCAAAAACTCCCCGTTTTTGAAAAACCCTTCTGGACAGTAACCCGGCGGCTGTGCGCCATCAATGTCGGTAAAGCTATATTCGCGCGCCAGACAGCCGGCGCTGAGCGCATGGCCGGTGCGCTGCATAATATTCGGATCAGTGGCCAACGCAACAACCGCACGCCCGACATAAAATGGGCTTTCGGAAGTGGCAAAATCAGGAGCCTGTTTAATGGCATCGCGCCAGTTTTCTGCTGTGACGCCAAAACCTTGGAGCATCTCTTCAGACCGCAGCCAACCAGGGGTTAGTGAGACCGCGGCGATATTATGCGCTTTGAGTTCTTCAGCCATCAGATAAGCCAGGAGCACCGCCGAGGTCTTGGAAAGGCTGGAGAATAATCCACAATTGTAGGCCAAACAATTGCCATCGTTGATTTCGATAATCAATCCGCTGCGCTGTTGCACCATGAGTTGTGCGGCATAATGGCTGGTGATAATGTGGGCGTGAACGCCGGTCTCCTGCACCGCCAGCCCTTTTTCTAACGTGCAATCCCAGAAGGGACGGGCGCTATACCCCCGCTTGACCCATTCGATATGCCAATCGCCTGAAATGTCATTGACCAGAATATCGAGCTGCCCTTGTTGCTCCTGGCGAATGCGGTCAAAGAGGGCCGCGACTTGGGCCGGTTGCGTATGATCCACCTGCTGCCACAGGCCCTGCCCACCATAAGCTGTGACCATGACCGCAGTCTCTTCGATAGTTTCGGGTCGGTTAATTTCAGATGGATTATTCTTCGTACTACGTCCTGTGCAATAGACTGTCGCCCCAGCTTCCCCCAGCATACACGCAATCCCTCGCCCTGCCCCGCGCGTGGCGCCGGCCACAACAGCTACTTTCCCTTTTAGCGGTTGCATCCCTAGCCTCCCATTCTTCTCATACTGTCAACAATGTTAGAAGCAAAGTATACAACACGATTTATGTCATCTATTGTCATATTCAGAAGGAGCAACGTAGCAAGCGCAGGGCGCCGGCAAGCGGACGCCCCTACAGGGAATGTTGGTTAAGCCGCTGGATTAATGGGTAAGTATCGTTGCTATAGAAAAAACGTTCATCCTCCAGCATCTTACGCAGAATCATGCTCATTTCCCAGAGCCGGACCACAAAGGGTTCCTGTGCGGGCGCCGGTGGCTTGTCCACCAGGTAGTCCATCATGCGTAGCAGCAGATATTGGGTGTGAATGCGGCTGCCTGGTTGGTAGCGACGGGGTTCGTGGAACCAATCGCTAATCTGGAACTCGGTGACCTCCAGGGGAATTCCGGCGGCAGCCAGTCTCTTTTTTGCATTGGGGATAAGCTGATCACCATGGCGGAGGCGCACACCGGCAAAGGTGTCGATATAGATATTGGCCGTGATGCGACCGGCGCCGGTCTCCTCATAGATGTCGGCGCCGACAATGGGTGCGATGGTGGGAAACTCCTGGCGCAGGGCTAACGCATTGTTTATCACCGTACTAAGCGAGGCTGGTTGCAATGGTGGTGAGATCAGCGCCGAATTGAGCAGTAACCGGCGCCGGTGGTGGGGGTGGTAGAGCAGTTGTACTTGTGCCCGGAGCAGATCCGCGCCGACTGCCAGGGCGTGCGTTCCATAGTGGGCATCAAACTCGTTTTCCGGATTGAACCCATAGAAGCTGTCCAGCCCAAACTCACGTTCCAGGTGGTCGAGCAGCGTCTGGCTATAGTCAAGGGCCAATTTGCCCAATGGCGACGTTGCGTGGATGGTGCTGCCGCGCGGCGCGCCCAGCGCCGCTAAATCTTTTTCAATTGCCGGTGGGAAGTGAGTTTCGGGTGGGAAGGGCGCCTTGAGCCCATAGGCGGGTACGGTTTTGATCCCATGGTTGAGCAGCGCCTCGATCCAGCGGTCATAGGCGCCAATACCTAGGGCGGCGTGGGTGTTCCAGCGCATGCCCAAACGTACATGAGCACAGCCAAAATAGTCCTGCAACAGCTTGATGGTGCGGTCAGGGTCGGCCTCAGCGGCCATTAGCTGATAATCCGGGCAGAGGGTGGCGCCAAAGTGGAGCAGTGCCAGTTTGGGTGCGTGCTGTTTGACAAAGGTGTCGGCATCACAGTTGGCTGCCTGCCAGGTAACATACTGCTCCCAAAGCGGACGGCTAATGTAGTCAGCGCCCAAAATGCCACTTAGGCCGCTCATACCCAAGCTGCCATAGAGCACTAGACGTAGAAAATCACGCCGGTTGAGCAGGAAAAGAGTGCCGTTCATAGTTCCTGTATGAGCACACGCACTGATGTGTTGCGTAGCTGCGCCAAGGTTGTTAGTGCTTCTAGCCGTTCTAGGTCGTGTTGCTCGATCTGATCCACAATCATGAGAAGTGATTATATCATAGTTCATCAAGCCAAGCCACGATCTGACCAGCAACCGCCGCCGGCGGACGATGGCTCGTATCCACCTGTGTGTGGATGCTTTGCCGCAACACCTGGGCATCAGCTAGCGCCTCGCCAATCATTGCGTCGGTCCAGCCGGGGCGGGTGGCCAAACGGCGCCGCCGTGTTGCGTCGTCACAGTCGAGGAGCAGCCACGCAAGCTCCAGGCAGGTAAGTGATGGGTCGCTTGGCGCCAGGTCACTGGGGGCAAGCGGGGCAAAGAGGAGAGGCGTTTTGCCATTCTGGCAGACCCTCTGTAAAAGCGCGAGCCAGAGTGCATTGTAGGCCGGCCAGGTGGTTGGGTCGGTGTAAATATCTTTCGCTGCCAAGGCAGATGCCGGCGCCGCCAGCCAGTCCATGTCGAAGACCAGGTAATCGACGCCAAGCTGCAGTAACGCGGCCACCGCGGTCGACTTGCCGGCGCCCGGCGCACCAGTGATGATGTAGATTTTGTGTTTGTCCATCTGTGGATCTCCAGCAAGAGGTTTACCTAAAACTATTGGATGGGCCTTGTTTTCGCTAGGGTTGTCGCCAGGTAAGGCTAGGGACTGAGTTGGGCGCCCCCGCGTTTTGGGCTAAATAGCGCTGCCAGCCATTTTCAAACGCCGGGGCCGAGACGCCATAAACGGCCGGAATGAGCGTGCTCCAACTCTCATAGCGTCCAATGTTGGCAATCAACTCGGGCAGCCGCTCACGACCGTAGGTGGCAACGGCATAGTCAATCAGGGTGGCCAGGGCAATGGCTTCGCCGGGATGGCTGATCTGGCGCGTGCGGCCGTGGGCATCGACATATTCATCCAGATAGATCGGCGCATTGAGCCAGGGCAGCCGGCGCGGCGGGTAGTTGAGCACCTGGCGCGGCAAACGCCAGGGCGAGGTGTCGAGAGCCGCACAGAGCAGCGGGACCTCCAACTGGGCGGGGTGATCCATCCATAAGCTATAGGTGGCGCAAAGGTCGTCATAGTGGGCCGGCAGGGGCAGCGGTTGTTCTGGCGTGGTTGCCGGCAGCTCGACATAGATCCAGCGCACCAGGTCATAGCGCCACGCGGCCAGGGGCAGATCCAGATCCCACAGTTGCCAGAGACGTAGGCCAGCCAGGAACGGACCACGCGCCGGCCCAATCGCATGGTAGGTGCTGGCGGCGTCCAAGGTCTGATCGACCAGTGGGAGGGTCAGCGATTGTAGCAGCAGATCCGTCGGCGCCCAGCTCATGGGGGGATAGAGCGCCGGTGACGAAACCCAAAGCTGGTCAAGGTGGCGTAGGCGATAGGGTGCACTCTCTAGCGCGAAGGTCTCGCTGAGGGTGATAGTGAGCCGCGGCGCATCATCGGCCGCGGGCAGCCCCAGATTGTGGCGTAGTGTCGCATAGATCTGCTCCAGTTGAGGGGCTGCGGTGGCCACAACCGGCGCATCCCGTTGGCGATAGCGCCAGTGGAAGTGGGGTGTGGTCAATTCCTGGTGTTGGCCCCAGAGCCCCAGATCCAACACTTCGCGTAGGCGACCCGTGGTCTGCTGGCGATAGACCTGGATGCCCCACTCCGGATGTTCCAACATGCGCGCAATGTCTTGGTCAAAGAGGCTGCGCCGTTCCAGGAGCGGGGTGGCGGTGGGGCGGGGTGGCGCGGTGGCGATAGTGGTTGCGGTTTGTGTTGATGTAGCTGACGCGGGGGTGGGCGTCTGCAGCGGCGGAACGGACGCCGGATCAGCCCTGCTGCTGTGCCAGAACCAGCCTACCCCCAACACCAACAAGAGGAGGCCCACAACAGCCCAGCGGTAATAACCAGGCCGACCAGATGACGTGTGGTTAAGTGCTGAGCGGGCGCGCAGTGCTTCCCATTCAGCCTCATCTTCAACAATCTGCCATTCGATTTTTGCAGAGCGCTTGCGCATGTGGGCCGCCTTGGCAACGAGTTTCGGAACCGTTCCCGCAATTATACTAAGCTGCGCCATAAAGGTACATTTTGCACACGAGTGAAAATGTTACTATGTGCTGCGGCGGAGTATATACTGCGGCCCCTCCATGCTGCAAAACCCGGCGCACGAGGTATACTGAGCAGAAATGCAATGGACGCATTGCACAAACCAGGTTTCTCAGCAGAAACCTGGTTTGTTTGCGTCTCATTGATTTCCGTTACGTATAGCGCCGCCCTAATCCGCGCTAGCCGTGCCTTCTGCCGTCAACATGGGCTCTGTAGCTTCCTGATTACGCTGGAAGAGGAAAAAGGAAAGCCCCCAGATCAGGAAGAAGAGTATGCCGCCGGTAATATAGGGCCACTGATAGCCCAGCGCATCAAAGATAAAGCCACCCAGGATCGGGCCGAAGATACGTCCCAGGCTGTTGTAAGAGTTGACCACCCCCATCACCGCCCCCTGTTGATCCGCCGAAGAGCGCTTGGAGGCCAGCGAGTTGACGGCCGGGCGCAGGGCCGCATTGCCCACGCCCATGACGGCCATGACCACGGCGACGCTGAGCATGTCATAGGTGAACAATAAACAGAAGTAGCCGATGGCGCTGCTGACCAGCCCCACCTGGATCATGCGCTGTTCACCCCAGGTGTTGATAAAGCGACCCACCAGAAAAGCCTGGGTTAGCGCCATGACAATGCCCATGATGCCGAAGAGCAATCCCATCTGCGATTCGCCAAAGCCCAGATGCTCCTGGGAGAAGAGGGCAAAGGTGCCTTCCAAGTTGGCGCTGGCAAAGCTGGCCAGAAAGGCCAGGAGGAGGATAAAGCCGATCGGCCCCAACAGGGCCTTCCATACGTCGGCCAGATTGCCCAGGGGGCCACGCCGGCTGTTAGGCTTTTGGCGCGCCGCCAATTGCGCCGCCTTGCTGCGCGACTCAGGCAGCAGCAGCGCAGCAAAGAGCGCCACCGCCAGCGCCAGCCCCGCCGAAAAGTAAAAGGGCAGGGCAGCATTGATCTCGCCCAAATAGCCGCCGATGACGGGCCCAAAGGTGATGCCCATCCCCATGGCCGCGCCTAGCACCCCCATGCCGCCGCCCCGTCCCTTGACATCGGTCGTATCGGCAATATAGGCCATGACGGTGGGCAACGTCGCGGCAGAGAGGACGCCGCCCAAAATGCGCGCGACAAAGAGCATCAACAACGAATTGGCCAACCCAAAGAGGACAAAAGAGAGGGCAAAGCCGACCAAGCCGACCAAGATCATCGGCTTACGTCCCACCCGGTCGGACATCTGTCCCCAGATGGGTGAAAAGAAAAATTGGACCACTGAATAGGCGGCAAAGAGCAGCCCTAGATCGGTGGCGGTGGCCCCCATGCTCTCGGCATAGAAGGGTAAAATGGGCATAATGACCCCAAAGCCCACCATGACAATAAACATGGTGAGAAAGAGAATGGTCATTGAACGCCGGTTGGTTGTAGACATTGATGTTTATCTTTCTGTGTTAGGTTGTTGGCTGTTGGCTGTTGGCTGTTAGCTGTTAGCTGTTCACTAAGCTCAACAGGTGTCTGAGCCAGGTTTCTCAGGAATCCCTAGCTTCGGAGCCAACCACAAAACGGTGGCAATCTGTTAGGGGCTGCCTGGATCGTCAGCGCCAGATTGGGCGAGCGCTTCCGTCGTGCGGCTGAGCAGGGTTGCCAATTGGTCAAGCTCCGCCATATCAAGGTGTTGCAGGTGTTTGGCCAGGTAGCGGGCGCGGATACGACGTAATTCGGCCAGCGCCGCGTTGCCGGTGGCGGTCAAGCCAACCCAGACCACACGCCGATCATCGCGGTCCCGGTAGCGCTCCACCAGATCGGCCTGGATCGCCCGATCAACCAGTGCGGTGCAGCCGCTCTGCGTTACATTCAGATGCGTCGCCAGATCGGTCATCCGCTGCGCCCCCAGCCGGTCTAACAGCCGCAGTAAAGTGACCTGGGCCAACGGCAGGGCATAGGGATATTCCTTGACCTCTGCCGCCACCCGGCGCAACAACTGCGCCCACGCCTCGTCCAGCCGCACCAAGATCTCCTCCAGTTGTTGCGTCTGGTTGGGGTGAGCAGGTTGGCCCGCGCTGGCGGCGGCCTCAACGGTAGTTACAGGATTTACGCTATCAAGTACAGCAGCATTCATTTCATTCTTGTTCCCAGCTTACTACAAAAAACAATATAAGAAACAATTCACGTGGTAGAATAGTTCATGCACATGAACTATTCTACCACGTGAATTAATGATTGTCAAGTATACAAAAAAATTGATGATGGCTCTATAGGGCTAGCAGGGATCTGGGCGGGGAGCGCGGCAAACATTCCGGGAATGGGCCAGTTTTCGGCGAGAGCCCCATACTCGCCAGCGAGCAGCTCGCCCCGAAAGGCGGCCCATTCCCGGAATGTCAACAGCAGATCCCTGCAACACATCAAGCGCCAAACGAATAGTAACACCGTCACCGATCAGCGCTGATCGGTGACTTTCGACCAGCTTCGGGAGGATCGCTTTGGCCTGATCATGCAGTTGCTGCCAATTGGGCAATCAGGGCGGCCAAATTATTGTGCACGAGCTCTGTATAAGGATGGGTTGATCCAAGGCGGTTTTCCAAAATGATCAAAGCGCGTTCGTAGTAGGGTCTGGCGGCGGAATAGTCCCCCATTGCTTGCAGCAAGAATCCCAGGTTGTTGAGGCTACTTGCGGTGTCGGGGTGCTGGTCGCCCAAGACGGTTTGCCGGATGGCCAAGGCGCGTTCGTAGTAGGGTTTGGCGGATCTATACTCGCCGATCATGTGGAGATGATAGCCCAATGCATTACAGAGAGCAGCCGCGATCTCATCGAGCCGCGCTTTAGCCAGATCAGTGCGATGGCGCAGATGGACTTGCCAGATCAGCAGCGGTTGGGGGATGCCCCGATTGTTGAGACGGTTGGCTTCTCTCAAGATCGCGGTTTCCACAATACTCACTGCCGCCGCATAACCTTCCCGATCAACATGCTGGACAAAGATCGCTAAGAGGCGATGGAGAAGGATCTGCTCGTCTGTTTCCACTTCGATCAAGCCCAACTCCATGAGCCGAAGCAGTGCATCCTCGGCTTGCATGGCCGCGTCAAGCGGATCGGTGTTATCTTCACCCTCCTGCTCTATAGTCAATAAGAGCAAGTCTCTGGGGATCAACTCACCTGGCGCAAAACAGGCAATGTGACTGAGTAAACGCAGGGCCAGCGCATCAATCTCATCGTTGGCTTGCAGTTGTTCGTAGCTCAGGGCAAAGGTGCGGGCCACATGCTGATCGTGGGCGGTGGGCGAGATTTCCTTGGATTGGAGGGAGCGGTGTTCCAGGGAATCCAAGGTTTGCAACTGAGTTAGATAAGTGGTCGGGGTAATGACCCGTCGATAGCGCGCCAGGAAGCTCCCCGCCAAATGCAAGGCCAATGGCAGATCGCCAAGCGCCGCGGCGATCTTATCCAGATCGGCTATTTCTTCTTTGGTATAGGGGGCCGCTTTGACGTTGGCCGGGAATTTTGTCAGCAGTTCAATACTTTGGGCGCGAGGCAGCGTTGGCAATGGCAATGCCTGGACGCCCAGGGGGGCGTCAAAGTGGCTGCGCCGACTGGTCACCAAGACACGACAGGCGCCATTGGGCGGTCGCCATTGGGCCAGCAGATCAGAGGATTCACAGTTGTCAAAGACCAGCAAGCGGGGCAGATCACTTTGCCACGCTGCCAACACTAGGCTAACCTGGGTGCTGAGATCAAGCTGGTGATAGTCCACGCGTAACTCGGTCATCTGTGCGCCACATTCGGCGATCTGCGCTGGGATCGAATCTGGATCGGCCATGGTGAGCCAGAAGACTCCCCCCTGGAAGTATCGACCATAGTGATGGACAAAGGCTGCGGCCAACTGACTCTTGCCCATGCCCCCCATGCCGGTCGTCGCCACCATCTGTCCCCCCATGTTCTGACTAACCGATACGGTTTCCCCACCTTTGATCCAGGCGGCTAGTTGGCGCAATTCCTCTGTCCGGCCCACAAAGAGCGGGTTGGGGCTAAAAGGCATCCGTGATCCAGCCGGTAAGGTGGCGATGGCCGGGATGTGATCCAGCGGTAATGCCGCCAGTTGCGCCCGCGCCGCGGCCAACGTAGCCGCATCGATGAGGCGGGGTTCAATGCCCTGGTAGACGATCTTATCGCCATGAATCTCATCACCCTGAACCGTTTTATCGCGCCCAATAAAGTCACCGCCCGTTGTCACAGGGCCAGCGACGTAACTCCCGCCATCGGTTGTGATCGTGCTGCCCATAGATAGCAGTTCGGGTGCATTCAATTGCCCACCGTCAGCAATGAAGCGACGATAGCGTTCACAGATCAGCGTGAGGGGTTGATGGCGCGCATATTCACCCAGCGCCGTCTCCAATACCGCATCCAGCGCGCCGGCCCGGATCGCAACCGCGAGGATATTGTGCCAATGGTTGATCGCCTTGGCGTCAAACGGGATCTGGGTTAGATCGAGCCCCGCCTCGGCGGCAATACGTTTTGCATCGGCGGGATCGACGTAGAGGTCAGCAAGAACTTGCTTTAGGTTGGTAAAAAGATCGTCCATTGGGGGAGATCCTAACTGGCGTTAGCCGCAACGATGATCGGGAAAGTGATTGGCGTCTATTATAAAGGTGATCTTGTATATGTAGAAATTCTTGTAAACGATCTGGAGAGGTGTTTAGCTGGCTGGCTGGCCCGCGAGGGCGATTCGATCCTTCAATGGGGGATTCCTTTTGATAAGCGCCAGTAGCAATCGCAAAAGCTTGAATGGCTACGAAAGACTCCACTTTTTGCCTTACAGTTAATTTTGAGGATAATTAGCATCAGGACTAGTGTTTTGTCAGATAAGAAATGATAGGTGGTAGGGGCGTACCCTCGCGGTCGCCCCAGGGCACTGGCAAGCGGATGCCCCTACGGCATCCATCATTATTTATTTTACAAAACACTAGTACTCCGTCAGAGCTAAATTGATGGGTAAGTGTAGTGGGCATTCTCAAATGCCCCGCTGTATATCCTCCGATGCGCTTACACATTATCCCGCAAAATTGCTCTTGTCATACACTAGGTATTAGTCAGCTTTTTGTCAGTCATTATTCAAGTTAATAATAAAATTAGTTGTATGATCTTTAATTGTCAAGATTGATTATTTTTGTGCTGGTGTCATTTTGGTAATTAAGTTCTACACTAAAGGCTGTTTCATTTTCCTATAATTCTATTTATGAACTGGCAGTTGATTTTTCCCATTATTGCTTCTATTGAAAGCTTAGTAACAACTGTGGCTATTATTCTTGCTGGAGTCTGGGCTTACTTTCACTACGTAAAAGGACGAGTTTACAGCGAGAGGGTAGAAATTGAGGTTGTTGGTCGAGTTTTAACAATAAGCAGTAGATCTTATCTCGTTATAACCTACCAAATAAAGAATGTAGGTTCCTCACGTGTGCCAATTCAGAATGACCGTAGTGGCATTCCGTGTGTCAGAATATATACCAGAACAGATTTCGTTTACCAGCTCTGTTGTGTATAAGCAGCTTGCTTCTTTTGATATATCGGAAGATCACCAGTTACTTGAAGCTGGTGAGGTAGTTATTGAAGAAATGCTTGTCGCATTATCCGAAAGCAATTTTGTCGCTTTTCAAATAAAGTTTTTTTTGATCGTGAGAAATCAGAAGCGAGTTACGTCATGTATTGTTGCGAACTCTGAATACTAAGAAATAAAGGAGGGGTATTGTGCAAGGCAGACGCTATAAAGAAATTAGTAATCCTGAGGGACGCACTAAGATATATAATGTGCTAGAGCGGTGGCATCTTTCCAAACATGCAGACAATGATGAGGATTTAGCTAAATTGCAAGAAGAGAAGGAGCGTCAAAAGAAACAGGAGGAAGAAGCGAGACGGTCTCGTAAAAATCGCTATAGCGTAGCGGCATTATGGAGTGATGGAAATTTTACTGCCGAAGATAATGTTGAAGGTTGTGATGACGGTGATATTGAGAGCTTATGATGGGGGCGAGAACGATTCGCGTAAAATCCTAGCAGATCAACGTCAGATGCAAAGGATTGAGTGCCATCTAGCGATGAATGCCGCAACAGAATAAACGCGACCCCTAAAGATCAAATAAGAGATGTTATGGAAGACCAGACAATTTACAGCAGTCAAGAGTCTAAAATATCATCAGAGGCTTCTGTGGTGGAGCCTCTGGCTAAACGTAACGAAATTCATGAATCAGTTAGATCATCCCGCTCTTTTGGGGTTGGATGTTTCCACTTTGGTATTAAAAAGAAACCACCCTATAAATTTACAACTTTTGAGTACATCAATGAGGTGGAGGCATTTCTGCAAGGCGTACCCAATGTTACCAATATAGTTATCGATCAAGAGTTGGTTGAGAATGAAATAATTGAGCTAGCAGAGAGGACACATATCTGCCAGACTACTTTTCCAACCTTTAGTTATCTAAATATTCAGTTTGAAATTTATATTCCTACCCGTCTTCAGGAACGGTTTGGTAGTGGGCATAAACATAAGCCAGGTTCAGTGTGTGAAAAATTTCGAGTTTCTATAGTAGACGAGTACTACTGTCCAGTCACTTTCGTAGAACCATTAGACTTAAAGCCAGGCGAAGACCCCTGTCAGTCTATTATTGTTGTCCGTAAATTTCTTCAGGAACAAAGCAAAAAATCTGAGTCTGACTTTATTGAATTTCAATACTTGGGACCCAGCCCATTCCATGCCAATCTTTGTATTAAGCCGTCACAGGAAAGCAACGATGTTTTTTGGTTTTTTGAGGTGGACATACTAGATACAGGCGATTACGACCTAATCGAAATCTATTATGACGCTGAGTCTTTTAATGATATAGAAGAAGCTAAAGACTATATATTTGAGGAAATTGGGCAAGAGCTTGGCCTGTTTTACTGTTACCATCAGATTCACAATATCCAAGCCTATGAATGGTCTAAGGTGAAAGGCATTTTTGATCAGATTATCCAGATACAAAAAAGAAAAGACATTTTCGGTAGCCTAAGCCGATACTTTTCCTCTTCTAAACTGCGTGACGCGTTTATATCCATTGCTGAGTTTGAAAGCGAGCAACTGTTCTATTCTACGCAAATAGAGGATAGCTATCGAAACACTTACTCCTCTGAGCGTCCCTCTCTCGTTCTTAAAAAGTATGTAGATGACACTATTCAATCCAGGGTTGAGTATCCGACAAGATCATTGCTAGAGTTGGCTAACTTATTTGAAGGGCGGCGAGAGAAAGCTGTTGAGTCTGTAATTGTACTCATTTCTGCAATTCTTGGTGGGGTTGTTGGTGCATTGCTGACGGTTTTTTTTACTTAATCCTGTATCACGGATCAGCGGGCGCATCTGACAGAAAATTACGGTTTTGACTCTCTAAATGTCCTGTTGTGCAACCAAGTAAATTACCAACTGGTACTTCGTGTAGTCGTAGTTGGTTATCATTAAATCACCACTATTAAATCGGCAGATAGTCACTACTAGATCGCTGCTTGTGGGCGTAGCCGGTAGTCACCTCCAGGCTACTATGGCCGACCTGCTCCTGCACATCAACCGGATTCGCGTTGCTTGCCAGGGCGTGGCTGATATAGCTATGGCGCAGCCAATGGGGCGTTGGACAAAGCTGAACCGGCTCTTGATGATACTACGCTTGGTATCGCTTGTCCCCGGCGCGTTTTGCTCGTTAGGCCGCTTCAATCTTGGTTGCGCCGCCAGCACTTGACCGGCACGCGGCGTCGGCTACGGCCATGGTCCGAAAGGCGTCGGCCACCGCGGTGGGGAGCTGATCCGTTTCGCCATCCACATAGCGCATGAGGCTGGCCATGCTGCCGATAAAGGCGTCGGGGAACCAGGAACCCGCAATGGCGACCTCTTGCCAGGTCGGCGCTTGCCCTTGCTGTAGGATGCAATACTCAAAGGCATCTGGTTCGCCGGTGGGGTAATTCATGAGTAGCCCCAACTTGGCCTTGATCGCACCGTGGGTTCCTTCCCACTTCACATAGCTTTCCTGGTGGCGCAGGCCATACTCATGGTGGTGGTTGGTCTCTACATTGCAGCGCAGCACATCGCCATAGTCAAAGATCATGTTGGTGCGCGAGCCCTGCATGGTCAGCAACTTGGGGTGCTTGACCGTCTTGGCATAGATCCCTTGTGGTTCGCCCAGGAAGGAGCGCACCAGGTCAATGTAATGGATGCTGTGGTAGAGGATCTCCGAGTAGGGCACCGCTTGTAAGAAGGGCCACAAGTGCCACGGCGTGTAGACGGTGACGCGCACCTCCATATCGTGCACCTCCCCAATCGCGCCCTGGTCGATCAGGCTGCGCGCGGCAATGATAAAGGGCGCCCAGCGCATCTGAAAGTTGATCGCCGCCGTCAGTTGCTTGGCGTCACAGAGGGCCAAAATCGCCCGCGCTTGGGCCAGATTGTCCCCCATCGGCTTCTGGATGAGGACGGCGCGGCCATTGGGCAACTGTTGCAACACGTCCAGGATATTCTTTGCCGGCACGGCCACGTCAAAGATTGCCTCTGCCGGCGCCTGCGTGGCCGCTTCCATCAGGGATGAATAGCGCGTAGGAATGGCAAACGTATCCGCCATCATACGCGCCCGTTCCGGGTTGAGATCAAAGAGGCCGGCCACGGTGAAGCCCGCTTTCTGATAGGCCGGATAGTGGGCGTCGTGGACAATGCCGCCGCCGCCAATACTGACAATGGGGCGTGGCTGCTGGGGCAATGGCGCCCGCTGGGCAATGGTGAGGTTGGTCATAGCTTCGCTCCCTTTTCTGGTGCTCTACCCCTGGCCGCGCGGGGGCAGGGGCAAAATGTATTGATGGATGGCTTCGATGATCCACTCCTTCTGGGGGAAAAAGAGCGTTTCCAACTCCGCCGGCGGCGTAATCCAATTTTCGGCGCCCACAACTACAGGCGGGCCATCGAGATAATAAAACGCCTCTCTAGTCAAGGTCGTGGCGACGGTGTGCAAAAAGGAGCCCTGTTCACAGGCATCAGAGGCCAGCACAGCGCGCCCGGTCTTCTGCACCGACGCAATGAGCGGCCCATAGTTGAGTGGGCTCAGGAAGCGCAGGTCAATCACCTCGGTCGAGAGACCATAGTCAGCTTCCAACTGCTCAGCCGCCTCCAGCCCCCGATGGAGGGTGGCGCCAATGGTGATCAGGGTCAAGTCGCGACCGTGGCGGCGGATAACAGGCTCGCCCAACGGCACTTCATAGTATTCAACCGGCACGCCGCCGGCTACCAGTCGTTCCGGTTCGGCGTAGAGGCGCTGGCTCTCAAAAAAGACGACCGGATCGGTGCCTTGCAAGGCCAGGTTGAGCATGCCCTTGGCATCGTAGGGCGTGGCCGGAAACATGACCTGGAGACCGGGAATGTGGGCGCAGAGCGAGGTCCAATCCTGGGAATGTTGCGCGCCATATTTGTTGCCCACCGAGACGCGCAGCACCAGCGGCATGGTCAAGACGCCGCCCGACATGGCCTGCCACTTGGCCATCTGGTTGAAGATCTCGTCACCGGCGCGGCCCATAAAGTCACAGTACATCAGTTCCGCCACTACGCGCCCGCCGCTCAGCGCATAACCCACGGCCGTGCCCACAATCGCCGCCTCGGCGATGGGCGCGTTAAAGAGACGATGATAGGGCAAACATTCGGTCAGCCCCCGATAGACGGCAAAGGCGCCGCCCCAATCGCGGTTCTCTTCGCCATACGCGATCATCGTCGGGTCAAGGTAGAAGCGGTGCAACATTGCTTCAAAGAGCGCCTCGGCATAGGTGACACAGCGCGCCTTGGGCAAGGGCTCCCCCTGGGTGTCCAAGCCAAAGCGTTCCTTGTGCCGCGTCAGGTGCAGCCGACTCTCGGCTTGGGGCAGCAGCACCGCCGGCGTTCCTTCGGCCATGCGTTCCCGTCGTTGGCGCGAGAACATGAGTCCGGCCAACGTCGCCTTACTGTTGATCCTGGGCGACAGCGTGAGCGATGCCGCCGCCGCCAACACACGCACCAACCGCTCCTGAATCTGCGCGTTCATCTCCTCTAGCTGCGCGGGGGTGGCGTGACCCTGTTGCAGCAGATACTCTCGGTAGGCAGTAAGCGAGTCCTGCGCCTGCCACGCTTCAACCTCACTGCGCTCGCGGTAGGCTGACGCGTCGGAAGGCGAGTGGCCAGAGAAGCGATAGGTGACGGTGTCGAGCAGCACCGGCCCTTGGCCGGCCAGGAGGATCGCCCGCTTGCGGGCAAGCGCATCTGCCACGGCCAATGGGCTAAAGCCATCAATGCGTTCGGCGTGCATGGCCGCGGGGTTAATGCCCAGCCCGGCGCGCGCCAAGACGCCCACCCCCATGGTCTCCCCCACCGGCTGCCCGCCCATGCCATAGAAGTTGTTCATAAAGTTGAAGAGCACCGGCGGCGCGCCGCCCACCTCTGGTGACCAGAGCGTGTGATACTGATCCATGGCCGCAAAGACCATAGCCTCCCACACGGGGCCACAGCCCAAGGCCGCATCGCCAATATTGGCGATCACGATGCCCGGCTGGCGGTTGATCCGCTTAAAGAGCGCCGCGCCCACGGCAATATCTGCCGAACCGCCCACAATGGCGTTGTTGGGCATAATGCCAAAGGGCGGAAAAAAGGCGTGCATAGAGCCGCCCATGCCCCGGTTAAAACCGGTGTCACGGCCAAAGATTTCGGCCAGTGTGCCATAGAGCAGATAGTCAATGGCCAGGCTGCGCACGGTGTCATGCTGGGCAAGGCGCTCGACCACCTTGAGCGGCGCACCCGCCAGATAGGTTGCCATGATTGCTTGTAACGCCGCCTCGTCCAACTTTTCCAGCGCGGAGAGGCCCTTGGCCAGAATCTCGCCGTGGCTGCGGTGTGAGCCAAAGATCAGGTCATGGGGCTCCAGGTGGTACGCTTGCCCCACTGCCGCCGCTTCCTGGCCAATCGAAAGGTGGGCCGGGCCGGCATGGGTATAGCGGATGCTGGCGTAGACACCCTCTTTTTTGATCCGGTCGAGCATGGTTTCAAAGGTGCGCAGATAGAGCATATCGCGATAGATGCGCACCAGGTTGGCCGAGCCATACCGTTGGGCTTCGGCGTCCGGTGTGGCGGCGTAAGCGTTAAGCGGCAGAGCCGGCGCGGTGATTGTGCCGGCCTGGCGCATTACAGAGGGATCGATAGGAAGAGATTTGGGCATAGGCAGATGGTTGCGTGTTGCGTCAATGGGTTAGTTATTAGGCTGAGGCCAACGCAGCCAGGCGTGTGTAAATGGGATCGAGGGCAGTGTACGCGTCGGCGTAGATGGCGGCCAATTCGTTGTAGAGGGCGCTGCCATGGGCGGTCGGCTCAATCACCGCGCTAACGCTTGCCCGTTGGGCCGCCAGTGACCAATCATAGAGTCCTACGCCTACGCCAGCCGCCATTGCCGCGCCCCAACTGGTTGCTTCGCCGGTCAGTGACAGTTGCTGAATTGGGAGCTGCAGACAGTCCGCCAGGATCTGAGGCCAGAGTCTGCTCTTGCCGCCGCCGCCAATCAGCCGCATGGCTCGGATCGGCGGCTCTGACGCGCCGATGGAGCTACGCAGTGCGTCCAGAATGAGCCGTAAGTTGAGCGCAACCCCTTCGAGCACGGCGCGGGCGATCTGCGGCTTGTTGTGGGGCATGGCCAACCCTACCAACGCCCCGCGCGCCAGCGGATTCCAATGGGGGCTGCGTTCACCCAGCAGATAGGGTAAAAAGAGCAATCCCCCCGCGCCGGGCGTAACGGCTGCCGCGGCCTCGTCTAGATCCAGCGTGGGATCGGCCAGCAGTTGCCAGACCCAATCGCGGGCGCCGCCGGCCGCTTGCATCGTACCCATGGGGGCGTAGCGCTGGGGGTGCAGGTGGTGAAAGGTAAAGGTGCGCTGCGCCGGGTCAAGGATCGGCTGCCGGGTGCTGATGCTGATCCAGGCCGAGGAGCCAATGTAGCAGTATGCGTCACCCGGCTCCACCACCCCCGCACCCACGCCGGCGCAGGCGCCATCGCCACCCCCAATGACAACTGGTGTGCCCGCCGCCAAACCGGTCGCATCTGCTGCGCGCGCGGTAATCTCCCCGATAATGGCGGTTGACGGCTGTGGCGTGGGCAGAGACTCAGCCGATAACTGAAGTGCAGTGAGAAATTCGGGCGCCCAGGTGCGGGTGGCCAGGTCGAAGAGCAAGGTTCCCGAGGCGTCCGAATAGTCGGTGACCAAAGCGCCGGTCAGTTGGTGGGCAATCGTATCTTTGGGCTGTAAAAAAGCTGCGGTTTGGGCAAAGAGGGCCGGCTCTTCCTCGCGTAGCCAGAGGATTTTCGCCGCCGTGTAGGCCGGGCTGGGGCGATGGCCGCTGCGTTGATAGACTGCTTCCGCACCACAGCGCGCCGCAATCTCTTCTGCTTGCTGCTGTGCTCGCTGGTCGGCCCAGATAATGCAGGAGCGTAACGGCCTGCCCTGGCCATCAACGGGTGTGCATCCCATCATCTGGCCACAGAGTCCGACTGCGGCAATGGCAGTGGCAGGGATGCCGGTCTGCTCCAACAACTGCCGTGTCGTGGTGCAGACCGCCTCCCACCACGCGGCAGGATCCTGTTCCGCCCAGTTGGGCCGGGGATAGTAGGTGGGATAACCCATAAAGGCGCTCCCTACCAACTTCCCGTCACCATCAAAGAGGGTGGCTTTGTTGCCGGTGGTGCCTAGATCATGGGCAAGGACAAAGGTAGTGCTCATAAAGGCAGATTGACCTGTATTACTCCTGTATTACTGAAGCCCGGCGGCGCGCAGCTTTGCTTCGAGTTCGCGCAGGCGCTGCTCTGCTTCGGCGCGTGCTTTGGCTTCAGCTTCGGCGCGTTGCGTTTCGGCCTCGGCGCGTTGGGCTGCGACTTCGGCGCGCTGTGTTTCGATTTTGGCGCGGATTTCGGCTTCGGCGCGTCGTTTGGCTTCGGTTTCGGCCCATTCCATGGCGGCACGGGCGCGATCCATGGCTGCGTCTGAGCGATCGAGCGCCGTTTCCATACGCACTTCGGCTTCCTTCATTCGCTGGTGGAGTTCGATGACGGTGCGAAATGGTTCGCCATTGGGATAGAAGAGACGCAACTCGTTGTTTTCCATTGCAAAGCGAATGCCAAGTCGGGGACTTTGCCAGCCGGTCATCTCTGGAATTGGCGCCAATGCACCGCCGCGATCGCGTAGCCAACCTTGCAAACGACCCCGATCCGGGTCGTAAAGGTAATATTCTTCGACGCCATAACGATGATAGAAAGCGAATTTTTCTTCCATCTCACTCTTGCGATTGCTCGGTGAGAGGATTTCGAAGACCACCTGGGGCGCAATATTCTCTTCACGCCACTGCATATAGGAGCCGCGGTGACCCTTTGGGCGACCAAAGATCACCATAACATCGGGCGCCTGCCTAATCTCCGGCGACCCCTCCACCGGATACCAGAGCATATCGCCGATGACAAAGACATTGGGGTCATCGGCAAAGAGAATATCTAGATTGCCATGAAGCAACAAGATTGCGTAAAACTGTTTCGAATTATCAGCCATGGGCTTGCCATCACTGGATGGGTAGAGGAGTTCCTCCTCTACGGTTGGAATGACTGGCGGCGGCCAACGATTGAGCGAAAGCATAAGCGAATTTCCTGTTGCTACGCCATTTGGCGGTGCTGGGCAAGACCGTTGCGGGGCGGGGTAAAGCCACCCGGCAACCACATATCGACTGGAAGCCAACTTTCTGAGCCGTCACGATGATAGCAGATGACTACGCTTCCCTCGCAACCTAACGAAAATTTGATAACAGGTGACGCGGATTCAAAGTCTTCTTCAGGGATCAGTCTGAAATCGAGACCAGCAACGATGCCATCGATTTCTACCAATAATGAAGATGACCTTATGTCAAACCAGACACGCGTTGCCACCGGTTCCGCCAAGCTAATATCCACGTTCATTTAATTCCTCCAGAAATAGTGCAATGGCTTCTTCTAAATCACGATTCCACGCTTGTTTTAACCCTCTAATTGGCCCATCAACACGGTCATAAACGCCCACTTGCCGATTGTTTTGAAAGACGTGAATGTGGCGACCATCATGGTCGGAACGGGTGAACTGTAAGATGTAGCCTCTGTACTTCCGGCGCATAGACTACGCTGCCACTGCTTTACTATTTTTGCGCTGCATATAGCGCTTGGCAATCTCTACACTGACGGCGGCGTCACGACCATAGGCGTCGGCGCCCACCTCACGGGCAAAGTTCTCTGTCACGGGCGCGCCGCCGACCATGACATAGATCTCATCGCGCACCCCCTCTTCGCCCAGGGCATCGACTACCACCTTCATGTAGGGCATGGTGGTGGTGAGCAGTGCGCTCATGCCCAGGATGTCTGGTTCATGCTCCTTGAGCGCGGCCAGGAAAGTATCGGCGTCCACATTAATGCCTAAGTTGATCACCTCGAAGCCGGCGCCTTCCAACATCATCGCGACCAGATTCTTGCCAATGTCGTGGATGTCGCCCTTGACGGTGCCGACAATCGCCTTGCCAATGCGTTGGGCGCCAGTCTCGGTCAACAATGGGCGCAACACTTCCATGCCCGCTTTCATGGCATTGGCGGCCATGAGCACCTCTGGCACAAAGAGAATGCCATCACGGAAGTCGACGCCTACAATGTCCATGCCGGCGACCAACCCTTCGTCCAAAATTTCTTGCGGAGTCTTGCCCCGTTCCAGCGCCTCGCGTACCTGTAGCGGGATCTCTTCCTTGATGCCATCATACAGATCATCTTGCATTTGCAGGTAAAGATCTTCCAAGCTTAATTCTGAATAACTCATGCCATCACCCTTCTAAAGCTATAAAATTGACCTTGCACCGTTATAACACAGCTTATGCAATCCAGCGAAATGAGCAATGTTTTATGCTCAAAATCAAAAGAGCCCAACCACACGCCCTGTTGCAAAATCGATATCGACCTGCTCTGCAGCCGGATGGCTAGAGAGGCCGGGCATGGTGCGCATTTCGCCAGCCAGCGGATAGATAAAGCCGGCGCCGACGCTGGCGCGCACTTCGCGAATGGGGAAGGTAAAGCCGGTGGGCGCACCCTTAAGATTGGGATCGTGGGAGAGACTGAGATGGGTCTTTGCCATACAGATGGGCAGGTTGCCAAAGCCCGCGGCCTCGTAGCTCTTAATCTGGGCGTTGGCCGTCGCTTCATAGCTCACATCGGCGGCGCCATAGATCTCCTTGGCCAGGATCTCGATCTTCTGCTTAATAGGTTGATCCAACGCATAGAGGAATTGAAACTCGGTCGGTTCCTCCGCCGCTTCCACCACCGCCCGCGCCAAATCAGTTGCGCCGGCGCCGCCTTCGGCCCAGTGGTTGGCCAGCGCGCAGCGCACCCCCAACTCCTTGGCCACAGCAAAGATGGCGTCGATCTCGCTCTGGTAGTCGCTGGAAAAATGGTTGATGCAGACGACTGGGCTGACGCCGTGGCGCTGCATATTTTGCACCTGTTTGCGTAGGTTGGCCGCGCCGATGTGGATGTCATCTGGGTTTTCCTGCACCATGGCTTCGGGGAGCGGGCGTCCGGGGACGACGCGGTATTTGCCGGTGTGCAGCTTGAGCGCGCGCACGGTCGTGACGACCACCGCGGCATCGGGGCGCAAGCCGCTGTAGCGACATTTGATATTAAAGAACTTTTCTGCACCAATGTCGGCGCCAAAACCAGCCTCGGTGACCAGAAAATCGCCACACTTGATACCGATTTGGTCGGCCAAGATGGAGCTATTGCCGTGGGCAATGTTGGCAAAGGGGCCGGCATGGACCAGCGCCGGTGTGTTCTCCAGCGTCTGGAAGAGGTTGGGCTTGATCGCCTCTTTCATCAGGACAGTCATGGCGCCGGCGGCCTTGAGTTGGCCGGCGGTCACCGGCTTTTTGTCCTTGTTCTGGCCAATGACAATACGCTCAAAACGGTCGCGCATGTCGCGCAGGCTGGTGGTGAGGGCCAGGATCGCCATAACTTCGCTGGCCACGGTAATGTCGAAGCCGGTCTGACGTGGGTTGCCATCGGCTTTGGCGCCCAAGCCGGTGATGATGTTGCGTAACTCGCGGTCATTTACGTCGAGGACGCGGCGCCAGGTAATGTTGTAGGGGTCTATGTTGAGTTCGTTGCCTTGGTAGATATGATTGTCGATCATGGCTGCAAGCAAGTTGTTGGCCGCGGTGATGGCGTGGATGTCGCCGGTCATGTGCAGGTTGAATTGCTCCATGGGGATGACCTGGCTGTAACCGCCACCGGCCGCGCCGCCCTTGATGCCAAAGGTGGGGCCTTGGGAGGGCTGGCGGATCGCGATGGTGGCCGTCTTGCCCACGTGGTGTAGCGCCTGGCCGAGACCGACGGTGGTGGTCGATTTGCCCTCGCCCAGCGGCGTTGGCGTGACCGCAGTCACCACTACATACTTGGCATTCGGTTTAGTCTGCAGCTTCTCAATGGCCTCCAACTTGACCTTGGCCATATTTTCGCCATAGAGTTCAATATCCTGACGGGCCAGACCCATTTTTTCCGCAATCGCCTCAATCGGCGCCAGGGTGGCGGCTTGGGCGATCTCAATATCACTCGGGACAGCTTTAGACACGGATGAATTCTCCTTGGTTAAGTTTGCGTAGATGACGGTCTTTGTCACAGAAATTGTACTGAAATTTTACGGAAACGACAACTAAATTATTCGCTCATATGGGCGGCAAACTGAAATTGCACGATTGCCTAGAGAGGAAAAGCACAATTTCAACCGCATACCTATATGAGCCAAATTTTTATGATAACTCGCAATCTGCTTCAAGCACATAACCGATGGCTTTGATAACGCTATGTAGATGGGGTATATCGAGCACGCCCATTGCCCCAGTCGACAAATCGATTTGTGTCTTGTGGAGCAAAAGTAGATTTTCACATTGCGCAACACAGTCTTTGGTAAACCCGAACTGACCCGCGTGAAAGGGTACGCAATTGGGCAAGTTGCGACGTGTAGCAAATCGTGCGGATGTACAGACGACAACAAGTATATAGTTGCCGCGATTTAGTGCCTCGCGCGAAACGACAATAACTGGATGACGGCCGCCTTCTTCAAAGTCCGCCAGGTAAATTTCCCCTGCTTGGATCATAGATCCTCATTCATATAGTTAACTGCGTTATGTAAGGCGACGCGGTGAATGGCCTGTTGAACTTTCTCTTCTTCCCATAAGGCGTGAAGCAGTTCGTATTCATCCATCTTAATAAGCACATAGGTTATTTTGGTTCTTGGGTCAACAACCTGGGGTGGTTGTTCAAGCAGATTGTCAAGCTGTCGTTGCTGTTGAGTTGTCAGTTCGATATTCATTTTCTACTCCTTTCGCTCACCTAAACTATTTTAAGCCCCCTATGTGAATTATGCACATTCCGTTCATCTTCAAATTGATCGATGTAAATTATGTTAGGTCGCGGTATCATCACTCCGACCCCGGCTCTTCTTCCCGTCGCTTGCGCCACGGCCAGCCAAAGAGGGCGGCCAATGACAGCGCCCCAATGACTCCTACGGCCACAATCACCTCACGCAAGGGGCGGGTCAATGTTAGCGGCAAGCGGACAATTTGCAGTAAGCGTGACCGCACCGTGTGCACCTGTTCGCGCGCGGTGGCGACCATCTTTTGGCTGGCTTTGGTCGCTTTACGGCCGGCCGCAGTGGCTTTGCGCGCCGCATCGGTCAGCGTACCGTTTTGCTCTAGGGGCTGTTCGTTGGTCACTTCAATCTCAACTGGCGCAGTCGTTTCAGGCTCTGGCGCCGTGTAAATCATAATTTCCGGCGTTTCAGTGTCATCTTCCTCTGCTGTTGATTCATACTCCTCTTCTGTTTGGTCAAACTGTGGCAATGCGCCCGTGCGCCACCAGATGCCATAGGTCTGGCTATAAATGTTGGTGAATTCGGCGCCCAAAAAAAAGATCTGCGCCGAGTAATAGACCCAAAGCAACAAAATGACCAACGAACTCGCTGCGCCAAACATGGTGCTGACGCGGCTATGGCTCAGATACCAACTGATAAGCAGGCGCGCGACAGAGATCAGAAAGGCGGTCGCCACCGCGCCAATGAACACGTCATGCCAGGCAATGGTCAGATTGGGGACAAATTTGTAGATAAGGGCAAAGATTGCAGTGAGGAGCAAAAAGAGGATAAAAAAATAGCTCCATTCGGCATAGCTGCTGTCGGGATTCACATAGTTGGTGGCCCAGTCATTGGCCAGGGTGTACCACCCGGTGACGACCAGGGCAAAAAAGATGAGCAAGCCGCCGATAATGACCATGAGCACGGCCAGCAGACGCCCAAAGAGCACCCCCCAAATATCGCTACGTCGGTAGAGGGGTGCACCCCAAATCAGATTCAGCACGATCTGCAATTCGCCAAAGACGCTGCTGGCGCCATAGAGTAGCGCTAATACCACGGCAACCGTAACCCACCAACTCGCCGTAGAGGGCAGTGCATTGTTAAGAATTGTTCGCACCAGCGCGGCTGTCTCGGGGCTATTGACATAGTGCTCCACCTGCTGTACGACCTGTTCCTCCGCCACATCTTGCCCATTGATCAGCCCCATGATCTCCACGGCTAGTAGCAACAGTGGCGCAACGGCAAAAAGTGTGTAGTAGGCCAAGGCGGCGGCATGGCGTGGAATATTATCTGTATACCACTTTTCAAAGGTCATACGAAGCAGATTGCCGATGGTGGGCAATTCGGTAGGCGCGCCGCTCATTGTCATCTCCTCAAGTGCTGGTGACAGTTGATTCTACATCCCTATTGTACCAGGAAGTGGCGTTGATGACCGCAATCTACCTTGCTGACATTTTCAAATTGGGCTAAACCACAAAATACATAAGAGAGTTTATTCCGATTTACCATAATGTTGCGACAGGATGACAGGATGACAGGATGACAAGATGACAAGATGACAGGATGACAGGATGACAGGATGACAGGATGACAGGATGACAGGATGACAAGATGAAATCGTCGTGGTCATCTTGTCATCCCGTCATCCCGTCACACGAGTGAAAATAAATCGGAATAATGTCTAATACGAGCTAGTGTTAATTCGTGTAGTCATGAATAGTGTAGTGTGAGTGCCACGGTTGGCCTTGCTGTTGTGCCTGGCGCACCCGTTCTAACCCTGCTTGGTGTGCTTCGGCGCTGATGAGCCGGAGCGCCGAAGAGCACTTGGCGGCCAGATTAGCGATGTAGGCATCATCAATGGGACGGGTGCCTTGCACTGCCTCACTGCCAAGATAGTGCAAGCCTGCGTGCTGAGCCGCCTCGTGTAACGCTTGGGCGGCTGGATAGCGCGCCAACTCATATTCCAGGATTTCGGGGAAGAAGCGTGTGAGGCTGCGATTATGCAAATCTTCTGTCGAGTCGGTGACAATCAGCAAACTCCCGCCGGGCTTCAACACCCGTTTGGCTTCACTGAAAAAAGTGTTTAGGTCTTGGATGTAGTGAATGACATCAACATTGTAGACCAGATCAACCGCGTGATCGGCATAGGGCCACTGCTCTTGGGCGTCGCCCTGGCTGAACTGGACCGCGTTGGTTCGGGCCCGCGCTTGCGCCAACATGGCGGCGGATTGATCAAAGCCGGCGTAGTGATAGTGGGGTAAGCGCTCGGCCAAGGCGCGGATATGATTGCCGGTGCCACAGCCTAACTCCATGACTGTCGCACCGGCAGGCAACCTTGTTATGTGTTGCTGTAAAAAGTCGACCACCCACGGCGCAGCGGCGCGTGTCTGGGCATAGGTTGCGGCAATGGCGTCATAATTGATTTGTCTGTTTTCCATCGTTCCTATTTCCTAACGATAAGCATAGAGCCCAGCCGTTGTTGGAGCCATAATGGCGGGCCGCCTGATGCTAAAGGCAGAGATGTCATGGTTGGTCGCGCCGTCAAGCGCTAGTTCACTGAGAATTTGCCCCAAGAAGCTGGCAAATTTATAGGCGTGGCCGGCGCCGATGGCGACCCAGACATGGGGATATTCTGGCAGATGGTCCAGCACGAAATCGCGGTCGGGCGGCATGGTGTAGAGGCAGGTCTTGGTATACAGCTTGGGGCCAATAAAGTGGGGGATATGCTCGGCCAACCAACCCTCTAGCTGGGCTTCGCGTGCGCGATTGGCTGCAAAGGTGCGTGTCGTTGCCGTTACCTCTGCACCTGTGTCGTCGATGGCAACCTTCGTCGCCACTTCGCCATAGATGGGAAAGCCATAGTAGCTAAAGTCGGTCTTCCACTGGAAGATGGGAAAGCGACCAATGGCAAACTCCTATAGGCATCAAGCTAAGGACCTTTCCTCTGGAAAGTCGCGCTGAACATTCCGGGAATGCGCCAGAAAATCAGCGGTCTGACTGCGCACTCGTGGCGCATTCCCGGAATGTTTTCCCCACTTACCGCTTAGCTTGATGCCTATGATAGGAAGACCCCTCTATGATGGGCTATGATGCCGGATACGCGGGCGGTTGAGTAGGCCGGCCCGCTCCACAATCTCGGCCACTGTCTCTTCTTGGCGATAGGCCATAATGTGTACCCCATGGACGCCTTCGATTTCCCGCACCTGTTGAATGAACTCAATGCAGATGCGTTTGCCTTCTTCCGCTTGTTGCTGCTTGGGCGTCTTGGCCATACGTTCGACCACCGCGTCGGGTATCCACACGCCGGGCACCTTGGTGCGCATAAACTCGGCGACCCGTTCTGAACGCAACGGCCCAACCCCGATGAGCAGATATACTTTCTCATGCAGACCTAGATCGCGCACCCGCTGCATATACTGCTGCAAGCGCGGCAGGTCAAAGCAATATTGGGTCTGTACAAAATCAGCGCCCGCCTCGATTTTCTTGGCCAGACGCAGGGGCCGCCAATCAAAAGGGGGGGCAAAGGGATTCGCTGCTGCCCCCAAGAAAAAGCGCGGCGGTGTCGTGAGCTTGCGCCCGCTGAGAAAGACGCCATGGTCACACATAATGCGCGCCGTGCGTAACAACTGTAAGCTGTCAAAATCAAAGACACGTTTGGCTTCCGGTTGATCGCCTGCTGTGACATCATCCCCAGTCAGGCAGAGCACATTTTTGATGCCCAATGCGGCGGCGCCCAAGAGATCCCCTTGCATGGCAATGCGATTGCGATCACGACAACTGACCTGGAAGACCGGTTCATAGCCGGCACGGGTTAGGAGGGCGCAACAGCCCAGGCTGCTCATGTGGCAGTTGGCGCCGGAGCCATCGGTGGCGTTGATGGCGTCACAGACCTCGGCCAATACCAGCGCATTGCGGTAGACATCCTCCGGATTGGCGCTGTCGGGTGCGTTGAGTTCTGCCGTCACGGCAAAGCGACCAGAGCGTAACACTCGTTCTAGGCGGCTGTCGGCGCGCAGCGGATGGCCTTCAGCGTTGGGCAACTCTCGAAAATGCGTCGGCAACTGCTGTAAATCTGGCAATTCAAAACGGCTGGGATATTTTGGTGTCATAACGAGTTGTTTGCTATACAGTGATGATATTGGCGTTGGTCTGCTGCGGCGGATTTTACGGCAGGCTGGCATCACCCGTGAAGAATGGTTACACTGAGCAGCGCCATAAAATAACACTTTTTTAGGAGTGAAAAATGTTACTATGTGTTGCTGCGGGTAATAGACGAAGCGTAAGCAACCTGCTGGCGCTACGCATCTGCCTCTGTAGACCGCACGCGTGCCGCACGGCGCGCTTCGCGCTCCGCACGACGATCTGCGGCAGCGCTGGCCGCTGCTGTAGGCTGTGCGCCGGTGGCCATTTGTTTGGCTGCTTCTAATTTGCGCATGGCTGACAGGTAGCGCATTTCCTTATCGTGCCCCATGAGCACATCAGCGGCATAGATCGCGTTGCGGATCTCCTGTTCCAACGGATTGGTAATCGCGCAGGGCATACCGGCGGCAATGGCCATGGCCACAAAGGTCGCGTTAAGCAAGGCGCGATTGGGCATCCCAAAGCTAATGTTGCTGGCGCCACAGATGGTGTTGCAGCCCAATTCCTCACGCACCATGCGCACCATCGTGAAAAGATCATGGCCGGCGGTGGCCACGGCGCCCACCGGCATGGCCAGCGGATCGATCAGCACGTCGTAGGGCTGAATGCCGTAGCTTTCGGCGCGCTTGACAATCTTCTTGGCGACTGCAAAGCGCACCTTGGGATCATAGCTGATGCCCGATTCATCATTGCTAATGGCTATCACCGGCACATTGTATTCGGCCACAACAGGCAGAATCGTCTCTAACCGCTCCTCCTCACCGGTAACGCTGTTTATGATTGGGCGACCATTGGCCACTTGGATGCCGGCAATGAGTGCCGGCGCCACGCTGCTATCAATACAGAGCGGTGCGTCCGTCACCGACTGCACCAATTCAATCACCTTCACCATCAGATCCGGCTCTGTCTTGTGTGGCTCGACGCTAGTCACGCCCACATTGATGTCAAGGATATGGGCGCCGGCGTCGATTTGCGCTTGGGCATCGCGCAATACCCGGCTGAAATCGCCGGCCAGCATCTCCGCTTCCAGCCGTTTACGGCCCGTTGGGTTGATGCGCTCGCCGATAATCGCAAAAGGCTGCTGCGGACCGATTTCCACAGTTTGAGTGGGTGATTTTACGATGGTATTCATTGGGTTGTCCTGTTTGTGAGTTTGTGATTGGGTGCTTGGTGATTGAGCGTTTGGCTGTGTTCAATCACCTAATCACTAATTAACCCATCACCAATTCCTCAATCTCCTGTCGTGACTTCCATCCCGGCGGCGTCTGTTGGTCGATCCCTTCAAAGAGGTTGATCCAGGCGGAGGAGCCTTGTAACGAACGGTTGACCGGCGGCTGGAGCCAGAGAATTTCGTCGCCATAGATAGGCATCTTCCGGCTACGTTCCCACGCTTGCACCCACACACACATGCGTTCCGGAATCACCTCACAATGGCCGTCATGACGGACGCCGCCACATGGGCCATTGCGCAGGTTTTTGGGGCAGTTCATTGGGCAGGTCATACCTGTGCTGTGGAGGATACATTGGCCGCACATCTGGCAATTAAAGAGATAGCCTTTGACGACCTCCTCGTTCCAAATCATCCAGTGGCGGGTGAAGGCTGGGCTAAGGCGTTGCAGCAATGGATAGAGACGGCGTAGGGTTTGCATGGCGCTGCGGTACAGTCGTTCTAAGCGCTGTGGATGGTCTTTGAGCCATTCGCTGCCGGCCCATCGTCTGGCTTCTTTCATGGCTAGAGTCATGGTTAGCTTTGCCTTTGAAACTACTGGTTGCTATATCATACCAATGATAGCTTTATTTACGCATGGTGGCAAGACGCGTGTATAGTAGTTGCTCATTCAGCGCGTAGGCGCGCTTGGACCAACTTGTCTTTGCTGTAGTGAAACGGGCTAGCAGTGTCGGTTGCTGCGTAAAGAAAGAGTTTACGCAAAGATTCCGGTGTAGTGAGCGGCTGTCGTTGAAGGGCGCTGGAGGGTATCCAGCAACAGATGGGGCGCATATTCTGTAGAAAGCGCGCTGTAGAGGGCAGCGGTTTCCGGCAGCGGTGCAACCCCTAATTCCACGTCAAGGATTCTGCAACAATTTTCATATTGACGGAGCGCCGCGCCGCGTTGGCCGCTGAGCGCTAACAGCGCCATTTGCAGGCGGTGGATCTCTTCATCCCACGGTTCAATGGCCAGATGACGGCGATTGACCGCGAGTGCTGCTTCATAGGCGCCATCGGCAATATAGCGTTTGCTCAACTGTTGGAGCCCACGCAGTAAGAGCACACGCAACGCTTCACGCTCCTGTAAGACCCATGTTTCATAGCTTGGGGCTTGACGTGTGTAAAAGCCGGCCAGAAATTCATCCTGGTACAGATCCACCGCGCTCTGCAACGCATCAAGGGGGACGGTGGCTGCATTCGTCAAGACAGTGCGGAAGCGGTTGACATCCAGCCAAATACCCTGGGCAAAATCAAGCGTTGCCGTATCACGGGTGGTGATCAGATAATCGCCAAATAGTTGGCGCAAGTTGGGGAGGATGTCGCGCAGATTTTTGCGTGCTACACTATCCGGCACGTCAGGCCACAGCAAACCAGCCAACGCAACACGCCCCTGTACACGGCCAGTGACGGCTAGATAATAGATGACTGCTTCAGCTTTGCTGGTGATGAAGCCAGTAATCCGCCGACCATTTAAAGTAATGTGGGGATAACCCAATAATGATAACTTTAACATAATGACTCCCTCTTGAGCTTTTTATCTGTCGCCCCGACGTGGGGACGCCCCTCTATCTGTTATTCGGCGTTTTTGCGGCGTTTGCGCTATAAAAGAAGTAGTAGAAGTGTTTTTATCGCCACTGCTACTATTATCTTACAGCCCTGGTCATGTGGGCATCCGGCTTTGTGTGTATCTTGTCTTTCCTAAATGTGCAGTTTGGCTTGCCTTTTTAGGAAGCTTCGTTGCGCATTTGACGTAGATACGGTTGCTGTAGACGGGGTGTATTATTTCTGTTGGGAATCACTAAAGATAGTCCAACAAGGTAATTATCCAACTGTCTCCAAAATACTACAACGGATTTGGTAGAAATGGATGTTTCCCTTGCCAAACAATAAATCGGTTGTTGTGTTGGATGATTTAAATTTTGGAAAAGCCAAAACAGTAAACTCAGCTTCGTTAGTCTGTCACCACCTGTTGTAGCCAGCAATCGGCCAGCAGTCGATGGCCGGCCGGGGTGGGGTGGACGCCGTCGGCTGCCCAATAGTCAGCCGGCGCCTGGTCAAGCGCCTTGGTTAGCACCGTTTGAAAAGGGACAAAGACCGCGCCGGCTTCTGTCGCTAGGTCGCGCACGATGGCCCGGCGCTGATCCATCTCGCTGATCCACTCCTTGGTCACCACGCCACAGGGCAAGACGAAAGGCTCACAGAGCACAAATTGCACGTTGGGCAGTTGTTGCCGTGTGTATTCCAACAACATGCGATAGACCGTGGCATAGCGTTCCACCTCAACGCCATTGTTGTACATAAAGCCATGCCAGGTATCATTGACCCCAATCAAGATGCTGATGATGTCCGGCTGCAAATTGATGGCATCGACCCGCCAACGGGCGTAGAGGTCAACGACGCGATTACCGCTAATGCCCCGATTAAAGAAGCGCAGGTTGTCGCGCGGTCGTTCGGCCAGCAGACGGGAAGCGATTTGGTTGGCATAGCCGACCCCCAGCGCCGCGCCATGATTGGGTTGCGTAATCTCCCGATTACGGCCAGTGTCGGTGATCGAATCACCTTGGAAGAGAATGGTGGTGTTTGGTTTAATTTTCATTGATTTACTTCTTTCTACTACTATAGGTCCTCCTGAGGAGGATGCCAGCCAACGTTTACCCACCGTCGCCGTGCCTTGACAACATCTGTATGATTCATGTTCAATGCCATAACTGTGGCACGGCCGATTGCCGTTAGACCGACAATTTGTATGCCGTCATGACTCCACCGAAAGTGTTCACGCCATTCTTGTAGGTGTGGATGAAATAAAGCCACCATCTCTTCAGTTGCAGGATCTTGCGCCACCAGCCGCGCTCCTTTGTATTCATTACATGAATGACAGGCTAAACACAAATTCTCATACACTGTTTCACCGCCGAAGGCTTCGGGAATGATATGATCAATCACAAACGAAGCTCCGGTGATTTCTGTTAATGTGTGACAATAGGCACATTGTCCCTGTGCATCATCCCTTACCAAGCGTCGCAATACTTGCGGGATATAACTTTTGCTCATAATGATTGGCGTAATTCAGCGCGTGTTGGAATGGCGTATCCGCGCCACTTTAAGAGCATAAATGCGTGGGCTTTCCGCAAAGTAACGCGTCGAGCTTGATCGCCAAGCTGATGCAATTCTTGGCTTTCAGCGGGGGTAACTGCCCCTGTGCTGTTTTTGTCAAGCAACTCATCATAACGCTCTTGTTGGTCTGCGGGAAGTTTACTCCTTGCAATCTGCCAGAGATCGGAATCATTCATTTCCTCAATGGCCGCCAATTCTGTATCAGCATCCATCGACGCAACGTTCTCTATTGGTGGTACCGCTTCATCTAAGCGCTCAACCATGAAGGTCTCTAATCGTTTGCGCGCGGCAGCTGCGCCTTGCTGATAACGCTGTAGCATTTCGTCCGTCAATTCAAGTGTTACTGTAGTTGCCATCATCGAACTCCTTTCTTGGGCGCAGTATAGCAGAGGCAAAGGCAAAATGAAAACTCTTGATATATGCTTATAACCGCTGTGTGATGGCTCCGTCTGCTTAGCTCTTTAGACGCTTCATCTGAGCATCAAATTGGGGATCGGCGGAGACAGCTACAGTAAAGCGCCGGTCAAAGTATTGGACTTCCAATGGAGTCCCCATTTCGGCATATTCTACGGGTAGATAGCCGTAGCCGACCAACTTGCCGACAGAATAGCCATAATCGACGCTGGTCAGGTAGCCAATGGCTTTCCCGTTGGCGAAGATTGGCTCCTTGCCGAGGGCCATGGCGTTGGGATCATCCGACGTGAGGCAGCAGAGCTTGCGCGTCACCTGCTCTTTGGCCTTCACCAATGCTTCACGGCCCAGGAAATCGCCTTTCTTCAACCGCACGGCCCAACCGATGCCGGCCTCGTAGGGATTGTACTCGGTGGTTAGGTCGGAGCCGACGGCGCGATAGCCCTTCTCCACACGCAGTGAGTTAAACGCACCACTGCCCAGGGCGAAGATGTCATACGGTTGACCGGCCTCCCACAAAGTGTCCCACAAGTTAAGACCGTATTCGCTGGGGCAGTAGATCTCCCAGCCCAATTCACCGGCATAGGAGAGGCGCGCCGCCCACGCGGGGACGGTGCCAATCTGCAACGACTGCGCGGTAAAATAGGGGAACGCGCCATTGCTCACATCCTGATCGGCTACCTGCGCCAGTACGGCCCGCGCCTGCGGACCCCATAACGCTACGCCCGTGTAGTGTGATGAGACGTTCTCGATCACAACTGACCCGTCGGTGGGGGCGTGCAGCCGCAACCAGGCCAAATCCGCCGGTCCCGTGCCGCCACCGGTGAGGACTAGGAAACGGTCGGTCGCAATGCGCGTGATGGTCAGATCAGCCTTGATGCCTCCGGCAGCATCACAAAGCGCGGTGTAGACCATGGCGCCAATCGGGCGGTCAACTTGGTTGGCGGCCATGCGGTTGAGAAAGGCCAACGCCCCGGGACCGCTCACTTCGATCTTGGCAAAGTTGGCAATGTTATAGAGACCCACCTTGTCACGCAGGGCCAGATGTTCGGCCCCTTGAATGCGTGACCAGTTCATCGCCTCCCAACCAGAACGGTGGGGCACACGCTCATCATATTCTTCCAGCAGCCGAGCGTTCTCCTCATACCAATGGGCGACTTCCCAGCCGGCTGCGGAATGAAAATGCGCACCCTGTTCAACCAACCGTTGGTGGAAGGGGGCAACGCGTACGCTACGCGGGTTTTCTAGCTGTTGCAAGGGATGAATGATATCGTAGACCTCCTGGTATTGGCGGTCGACGCGGGCATACTTCCACTTGCGCGTCGTCTCGTGGGGCTGGAAGCGGCGGCTCCACCCTTCGTGCATGGCAAACTCGGTGGTGTGGCTGTCGAGCCATTCGGCCATTGTCTTGCCCACGCCACCGGCATGGGTGACCCAGACGCCGAGACATACCTGCAACCCGGGCAGCGCTGTCTCGCCCATAATCGGCCCCATATCCACTGAAAAGGCCATAAAGCCATTGAACTTACGCACATACTGCTTGCCCCGCAGCGCCGGGAAGAGTTCTTCCGCCGCCGCCCTGGCCACCGCGAAGTCCTCTGGCGTAAATTCGCGTTCGGCCCTGGCGCCTACGTAGTCCCCTTCAAAGAGCATCGACTTGTGGCGATAGTTGCCGATGCCATAGGCGTCGCCATGCTGGCGATAGTAGCCGGAAAAATCCTGGTGGCGCACAATCGGGTGCTTGACATAGAGATCCTTGTCCGCGGCCAATTCAGGCAGGGGTTCGGTGATTACATATTGGTGCTCCACACCGAGAATGGGAAAGCGCAGTCCCACCTTCGCCGGCAAGACGCTCGCCCAGACGTTGGTCGCCAGCAACACCTGCTCCGCCTGGATCGTACCTTGGTCGGTGATGACACCCATGCAGCGGCCAGCGGTCACCTGCAAATTGGCCACCTCGATATTGCCATAGAAGTGAGCGCCGCCGGTGGCAATCGCCTTTTCGGCCAGGGCTGCGGCACAATACCAGCCGCGCACGTCGGTATCGGTCGGCACATAGTAGCCCCCCTTGATCACACTTGGGTCCAGGATAGAGACCAGCTTGCCCACCTCCTGCGCCGAGATGACATGGGCTTCCAGGCCATAGGCGGTGGCGGCGCTCTGCTTGCGGTGCAATTCGCGCAGACGGGCGTCGGTGTAGGCTACTTCAATGCCGCCGACCTGGTAGGCGCATTGGGTGTCGTTATAGACCAGATCCTTATACAGATTGACCGAGTACATCGCGCACTGAGTCATAAACTTGGAATAGTTGGTCTGGAACATAAGCCCCGGCGCGTGGGAGGACGAGCCGCCGGTCTCGTAGAGCGGCCCTTTGTCCACCACCACAATCTCGCGCCACCCAAGCTTGGTCAGGTGATAGGCAATGCTACAGCCGACAATGCCGGCGCCGACAATGACAAGACGGGCGTGGGTTTGCATAGGTTGTTCCTTTTTTACTTTGAGCGTTTTCTGGATGGGCGCATCTTGGCGATGTCTTGCCATAGCTCCGGCATTTCGAGTGCCTCGGCGAATTGCTGCACCCAGAATTGGATGCGCTTCCAGTCGAGTTTGGGGTGACTTGCAAAGGATGTCATGAATATGCTGCCTTTAGTTTGTTCCAGCGTTCTCTTACTTCGATAATATCCTGGCTCTCGCGAGGAGTTTTCTGAACTTTACTCACCTGTTGTGCGAACCGGAATAGTAGAATCAATTGTTGCCAGCGTTGTTCCAGGGTCAATGCACGCAACTCAACGCGTTCAACCTCTGCTACTGCTTCCCACCTTGCTTTATATTCTTTGATAGCCTTCACATCCGTCATTTGTAAAATATCCTCCACCCCTAATTCTACCACATCGAACGGATCTGGGCAGCCTGTTCACGAATGCGTTGCTCACTGGATTGGTGACTATGTTGCATGTTATGTGTTCCGTGTTCTGCATGATGTGCCGTATGCTGTTGCGAACGTTTGGCATGTCTGCGCACCGCTGTCTCGTAGACTGGCACCAGGTTGCCATGTTCACCGCTGAAACCGTGGGTGCTTTGGCCCTGAAAGCGGTCATGGGTGAACAACTCAATATTGTGACGCGTCTGGCGATATTGGGCCAGGTCGGCCAGGATCTCGCCGATGACGCTGCCAAACTTGAAGCCGTGCCCGGAACAGGCCGAGGCATAGCTCACCTGTGGGTAAGCGGGGTGCAGGTCGATCAAAAAGTGGCCGTCGGGCGCGTTGGTAAACATACAGGATTTGAGGGTCATGAGCGGACCGGCGGCCATAGGAAAATAGCGGGCAACACAGTCACGCAGGATCATCTCATCTTCAACGCTGACCTCCCGCCGTAGTGCTTCCGGCGTACCGCGCTCCTCAAAATGGTGGTACTTGCCGATCTTAAAGCCAGGGATGCCGTGGACCGGAAAGCCGTAGTAGCGCCCTTCATCGACCAGCAAGTTGAAGACCGGAAAGGTCGCGTGGGTAAAATACTCAGGCCGCTCCGGCTGAAACCAGGCCAGCACCTGGAGTTCGGGGACGGCCAACCCTTGCAAGAAGTCCAGCATCTGGTCATTCCACGCACCGGCGGTGATGACCAGTGAATCGGCCTCGTAGATCGCCTGTTCGGTGTAGACGCGCACCCCTTCCCCGTGTGGCAATGCTTCCCACCGCAGCACCGGCTCGCGACCATGTAACTCTGCGCCATGTTGCATGGCCGCAAAACAGTAGCTGACGACACAGCGCTCCGGGACCAAAAAACCGCCATCCGGTTGGTAGAGCGCCATAATCTCGTGGGGCAATTGATAGCCAGGATAGCGTCGGGCCAACTCCAACCCAGTCAACACCTCGTGCGCCAGTTCATACTCCATGGCCGAGCGCAGCGCGCCCTTAAAGACCCAACTATCGGCTGGGCCAATATCGAGCGAACCGGTAATGTGGAGCAGCTTCTCGCCGGCCTCTTCTTCAATTTCCCGCCAAAGTTCATAGGCGCGCTTGAGCAGCATCACATAAGAGGGGTGCTCATAGTAGGGCATCCGAATAATGCGGGTGTAACCCTGGTAAGAGCCCTGGTCATGGGGGATGTCAAAGCGCTCCAGCCCCAGGACGCGTTTGCCACGGCGGGCGAGATAATAGGCCGTCGCACTTCCCATCGTACCGAGGCCGACGACAATGGTGTTAAAGCGGTTTGGGTGGCGTGTGGCGTGTGGCGTGTCGCGTGGTGCTCTCATGCGTCTGCCACCTCATCGGGATCGATGCCCAGCGCGCGGAGTTTGGCCGCAAGCCGCTCGGCGCGCTCTGTTTCTTGGTCAGCGCGTTGGGCTTCTTGCGCGGCCCGCTCCTCAGCCGTCGGCAAGAGGTTGCCCTCTAAATTCCATGCCCGCAGCCAAGGTAAATTGACATTCTTATATTTTCCCCGCCAGATGCCCATTTCAATTCCGAGTTGTGGAATCTCGAAATGCTTTCGTTCATTTGGCCGTATGGGCTGGAACCGTCCGTCGATAAGATGATAGACATCTACCTGCGCATTATCTACCTTGTAGATGATGTAATAAATCGGGCGAATCACTCGTTCGTAAATCCAAAATCTGCCTTCATACGGTGTGGTGTCGCGCTCGCGACCATCCGTTTCAGAAACAAACTCCATCACGATGAAGGGGGAGACGGGCTCATACCACATCACATATGATCGGCGCATTTGACCATCAAGCGTTGGCGCGACATCCGGGATATAGAACCAGTCCGGTGAGACTGCGCCAGCCAAATAAGGGTCGGTTAAGCGCCAGTAGATGCCATTGTCCTGTCCAACAATATATTGTCTGTCTGGATGCAGTTTCTGGAGGATGGGCCAAAGCGATTCCGTGATTAAGATACTTTGGGGATGTTCCTGAAAATTTTTCACAAAAGTACCATCCTCCTCCGGTAATTCTGTGTGATCCGGCATGTGGCCAAAGGGCGGACCGGAGCTGATTGGGTTGTGTGTTTTACTCTGTTCTTCCGTTGCAATCAGGGTTGCTTCTGTCATAATGCCTCCTACTTCTTCACACGTTCCGGTCCGTCGCTGGCCTTGGCGCGCATGCGGGCGCCGGCAGGGTCAAAGAAAGGCGTAGCGGCCACGGTGGCGGTAATGGGGCGGCCGGCACTCATGACTACGACTTTGCTGCCGTTCCAGGCATGGGTGGTGCGCAGGTAGGCCAACGCGAGGGTTTTGCCTACACTGTAGCCAATCGCGCTGGAGGTGATACGCCCGATTTGCGCGCCGGGTGAGAGCTTCTCAATCTCTTCGTCGGCTTCGGCGCCGCTCTTGCGTTTGCGCTTGCCGGTGGCAACATCGCCCACGCTGTAAATGGGGTCGCCGCCGTTGACCGGTGTCTTGGTGTCTAGGTGCAAACCGACCCAGCGCTCCTCAATCCCCTGTTCTTGGATGCGCAACAACGCTGAACGCCCAATAAAATCGCGCTTGTCAAAACGCACCCAGCGGTCGGTGCCCAGTTGAAAGGGATTGACCGTTTCGTTGATGTCGGGGCCGTAGAGAGGCAAGGCTTTTTCAATACGCAGACTTTGCATGGCCAAAACGCCATAAGGTTGCAGCCCAAACGCTTTGCCCTGTTGCAATAGATATTCCCAGAGGGCGCCGGCTTCCTCGGCGGGAATGTACAACTCAAAGCCAAGTTCGCCAGTGTAGCCGCTGCGGGAGAGGATCAAGTCTGTATCGTTAATTACTGCCGGCGAAAAGCGAAAGAAGGGCAGTCGGTTCAGATCAACGCCATCGACAAGGGTGCGCAGAAATTCACGCGAACGCGGCCCTTGTACTACGGCCAAGGCCACCGCCGCGGAGATGTCACTGCTGTAGGCGCTGGCGCCTTGGGCCTGTTCCGCAATCCAGCGCACGACGCGTTTGCGCGGCCCAGAACTGGTGACGATCATAAAGTGTTCGTCATTAAATTTGTAGACCGTCAGATCATCGACAATGCCGCCTTCTTCGTTGCACATCGAGGTGTAGCGCACCTGTCCCGGCTCCATGTCCAGGATCTCGTTGGTCACCAGCCGGTTGACCAGCCGTTCTGCGCCTGGCCCTTTAATGTCCACCTCGCCCATGGAGGAGATGTCCTGCAGGCCCACATTGGTGCGCGTGTTGACGTGCTCATTTTCGCCCGATGTATAGGCATCGGGAAAGAGATAGTCGCCGCCGCCTTTGATTAGTTGACCGGCATGGCGCAAATGATAGTCATAAAATGGGCTGCGTCGTTCAGCCATGGTCGCAAATCTCCTCTGTTTCTAAAACGATTGTCGGCGCGTAGACGAACAAATTCTGCAACCTGTCTGGTAATTCTTGTCATGGGTGCAGTGGTTCCCGCAGCCCTCTGCGAACGGCTTCCGCTAATCCTTGCGCCTTTCGGAGTGAACCAAGACAATAAATTTGCATTAGCGCCAATAGCTCAAATTGTTCGGTTTGGGTTAACCCCTCTGTTTTTCCCTTTGCTTGCAAATCGCTAAGCCGCTCATTTTGCTTTACGCCCATTTTCAAGTCGGCCAGATCTAATACTTCTGCATTGGATAAAGTAGAAACATCTTCATACAGTTTATCTGCGGAGGTATTTTCTAACATTGGCCAAAGCATTTCAAGCGAGTCGCTCAACACATCTTCTAGGGTGCGGGATGTTGACTCGCCCTATAACTTTGCATGTTCAACCACACTATTGGGCAAATCTAAAGTTACCTTTATCGCCATGAATAACCTCCTGGCTCTCTACACCCTTTCCGTCGTTAGGGTTTCGTGGTCACATTATCATCAAAATAGCCCATGCTGTCCCAGGCGCCAAAATTCTCTTGCAGCATATACGCCGTCCGCAGATGGCGGAAGCCCAACTTCTGGTAAAAGCCCTCTTTGCCGTGAACGCTGACCAACATGACGGAGCGTTTGGGCAGCCGGCTGAGCAGGTTCTGCATGAGTGCGCGGCCAACGCCCTGGTTTTGATAGGCAGGTTCGACGACCACGTCATAGATGGCGGAACTGGTGACGCCATCAGAGATGGCTCGCGCCGCGCCGACCAAACGTGGTTGATCCCAGGCAAAGCAACAGGCATAGCTGCCGGCAAAGACGGCCTGGGCCAACTCGGGCTTGCGGTCGCCCAAGTCCGCCCGGCGAAACATGGCGCAAAACTCGCGCCAGTCAACGCCGCATAGATCTTCTGTCAGCGTCAACGTCCAATTCCTTGCTTCTACCTTATTTGCCAAAGCCTAGCTCTTTCTTGCGACGGTTGATAAAGCCATTCAACTCCGCTTCCAACGCTGTGTCCAGTGCCGGAGGCTCATATCCGGCCAGCAGCTTCTTCCATTTCTGATTGGCCCGTTGATAGGTGTCCAAGCCACCATTGAGTTCCCACTGTTCGGCCGAGTTATAGTCAAAAAGATCGGACCGATAGAAGGCCGTGCGGAAGTGGCGCATTGTATGCTGCGTACCCAGGAAGTGACCACCAGGGGCAACCTCTGCCAAGGCGTCAAAAGCAAAGTCCTCATCGGTCAGGGTGAGTCCCTTGGCCCAGGTGTGATACATGCCCAGCAGGTCACAGTCAATGACGAACTTCTCATAGCCGGCGGTGAGACCATTTTCCAGCCAGCCGGCGGCATGAAGGATAAAGTTGACCTGGGCCATAACCGCCGGTAACATGACCTGAATCGATTCATAGCCCGCTTGGGCATCCGCAATTTTCGAACTGGAAAAGGTGCCGCCGCTGCGAAAAGGTAGGTGATAAAAATCGGCCATCTGGCGGCCAGCAAAGAGGGCCAACTGGCTCTCTGGCGAGCCAAAGACCGGCGCGCCACTCTGCAAATCAATATTGGTCATAAACGAGCCGTAGATAATCGGCGTGCCCGGATTAATCATCTGCACCAACACAATACCGGCCAATGCTTCAGCATTTTGCAGTGCCAGTGTCCCTGCTACGCTGACCGGCGACATGGCGCCGCTCATGAGAAAGGGAGTGATGAGGAGGGCCTGGCGCGCCTTCGCATAGACAAGAATATCGCCCAACATACGGTCATCATAGCGGCGTGGGCTGCTCACATTGATGAGGGAGAGCAAGCCGGGTGTTTCACGAATTTTTTCTTTGCCAAAGAGCAACTCGGCCATGGTCACACTGTCGGCGGCGTTGACCGGATCCGTCACCGAACCCATAAAGGCTTTGTCGCTATATTTGATGTGGGCCATGATCATATCCAGATGGCGGGTCGGCACCGGCTCGTCGGTCGGTTCGACGACCGTGCCGCCGGAGTGGTGTAGATAGGGGGACACGTAGGTGAGCTTGACAAAGTTGTGGAAGTCTTCCAATTTGGCCTCACGCCGGCCACGGTCCAGATCGATGACAAAGGGCGGTCCGTAAACGGGTGCATAAACCGCGCGGTTACCGCCAATTGTGACATTGTTGGCCGGGTTGCGCGCCAATTGCATAAATTCGGCAGGCGCCATTGCCACATATTTCATGACCAGCGCTTCATCCAAATAGACCGTGTCGTTGACCACTTTGGCGCCATGCGCCTTGAAGATGGTGCGCACCTCTTCGTCATACATGTCAATGCCCAACTCGCGCAGAATGCGCATGGACTCATCATGAATGCGTTGAATGGCCGCTTGGCTGATGAGATCATAGCGGGGCACATGATAGGTGATTTGCTCCATGGCGGGGCGCTCAGCGGCACTGCGCTGGCGTTGACGGCGCTCCCGTCGGCGTTCGGTGGCGACCGAAGGATCTGGGACAGTAGGATCGGACACGGTCATGGTCGAACTCTCCTCATCATAGATTTAAGAATGCCTGTTGAAAATGTTGGACATGGGTGCGCATTAAGGCCGCGGCGACTTCTTCTTGCTGGTCGCGGATTGCTGCGTAGATCTGGCGATGTTCATGCATGGCTTCAGCAAGGCCGGTGACGCGGTGGAGAGAAACATTCCATAGGCGTAACACATGATTGTAGAGCCACTCCATTGTTTCGGCCAAAAATTCATTGTGCGCAGCTTGGGCGAGCAAGAGATGCATCTGGTGATCAAGCTGTAAGAGTAGCTGGTTATCACTGCACTCGCTCATGCTGACCCCTTGCGCCGACAGTTCATCCAACGCCTTCAGTTGTTCGGTGGTAATGCGCCGTGCTGCCAATTGGACGGCCAAGGTCTCCAACTCCAGGCGCATTTCGAAGATTTTGTGCAAGTCGGCCAAATTGAGATCGGCCACAATCGTACCCCGTCTGGGTAGAATAATGACCATATTTTCATAAGCCAGACGGCGCAGGGCTTGGCGAACGGGTGTCAGGCCAATTCCCAACTCTTCCGCCAAAGAGGACTCATCAATAATCGAAGCCGGCGGCAAATCCAAGCCAATGATTTTTGCTTTGATTTGGCGGTAGGCAATGCCATTTAACGATTCGGGATCTATCCGTTGTCGTGAAGAGGCAGCAAGCAGAGATGTGGATAGCATATTATTGACGTATGAATTTATGCTTAAAGAACTGGTAAAATTGAACTGAAATGTTAGTCTAATTTGGCTTCATCTTATGGTAAAGTGCCTAGAAAGTCAAGCCTACATAAAGCCGGGGTGCGTCCCACAAATGGGGCGAAGTAACAGAAGACAAATTTATGGTGCTCGTCTGTCGCCCCCAAATGGGGACGCACTCCTAAAGCTGTCAAAACATATAGACTCAAGAATTTGACAATTGGTCTATATCCCTGTACCCTAGATTAGGCTATGCAAAATTTTTTTGCCTGTTCTATGGTTACCCCATCTGTGGTAGGCGTCCTGCTTAGCAACATCTTTGGAAATCTATAGAACTTGTGGTATGATTTCTGCCCAAAAGTGGGGTGCTATGGTAGCGTCCTGTTTACGGCACTTTGGAATGAACCAAAAGTTGCTATATTATTACGCAGTGAATAATATGTAATGAGCAATCAAGCCTCGCTCATTACGTTCCTCTATCATGTTGTGGTTTTTATACTGCAATATGGCAACATCATAAATGATTCAGCTTTTGCTTCATTTAACCGCCGGCGTAGAGATGTACGACGAGGACTTACTGGGGAGGACTCGCTGGGGAGGTCTCGCTGGGACAAGCAGGTAAATTAGTTACTAATCAATTATTTCGTGTACAAAAGTCTTACAAAGGAGATATGTGTATGACAATGCCGAGACGAATCCATCCCGCCGTTTTAGACGCGGCAAGTGATTTGCGTAAAGGCAAGATGAATCGACGCGAATTTCTGCGTTTTGCTACACTATTAGGTGCTTCTGTGCCTGTCGCTTATGCATTGGCCGGCTGTGCGCCGGCAACTGCTCCGGCCGGTGGTGGCGCGGCTGCGCCCGCCGCACAGGAAGCCGCCGCCGGCGCCATCAAGCGCGGTGGAACCTTGCGTGTTGGTGAGTTGTTACAGCAGATCGATCATCCTGCGCGTATGTCATGGGTGGAAGCCGCGAATGTGGTGCGCCAGGTGGGTGAGTATCTGACGGAAACCGGTCCCGACAACATTACACGACCCTATCTCCTGGATCGCTGGGAGGCCAATGATGAAGTCACCGAGTGGACGCTCTATCTCAAACAGGGCATCAAATTTAACAACGGTGATGATTTGACTGCCGATGATGTTATGTTTACCTTTAGCCAATGGCTAGATCCCGATATCGGCTCCTCCATCTTGGGACTTATGTCCTATTTGGAAGGCATGAACAGCGTGGAAAAGGTAGATGATTATACCATCAAACTGCATCTGACTGCCGGTAACATTGGTGTGCCGGAGCATCTCTTCCACTACCCGGCCATTATTTTGCACCGCAACTTTGAAGGCGATTTCCTCAAGCAACCGATCGGCACTGGTCCTTTCACATTGGCCGAATATAACCAGGATGAACGCGCCGTACTCAAGGCTCGCACCGACTACTGGCGCAATGGCGAAGATGGTAACCCCCTGCCCTATCTGGATGAGATCGTTTATGTCAACCTGGACAAAGACTCAACGGTGGCCGCGATGTTGGGTGGCCAGGTCGATAGCATCTACAATCCGGGGCCCAGCCAATGGCAGGCGCTCAAAGATGTTGCCGACTTCACTGTACGTCCGGCCAGCACGGCGCAGACCATTGTCCTGCGTATGCGGGTTGACCTGGAGCCGTGGGATGATAACCGCGTACGCACTGCGCTCAAGATGAGCCAGGATCGGGAAAAGATTATGCAGCTTTCCTACTTTGGCGAAGGTGATCTGGCCATTGACGCACATGTCGCACCCATCCATCCCGCCTATGCGCCCAAACCGATTCCTGCCTATGATCCGGAAGGCGCCAAAGCCCTTTTGGAAGAATATGCGGCGGAAAAGGGCATTGAACTACCACTGCAGGTCACATTGGCCACCAAAAATGACCAGGCCGAGCCGGAGATGGCGCAGGCGCTCAAAGAACAAGCTGCTGCAGCGGGCTTTGAGATTGCACTTGACATCACCGAACCAGGTGGCTACTGGGATCGCTGGACCGAGGTAGATTTGGGCTACACTTCCTGGACCCATCGTCCGCTGGACACCATGGTTTTGCCGCTGGCTTATATTGCCGATGAAGAAGGCAATCCTGTCCCGTGGAATGAGACGCGTTGGGTGGATGAAGAGTTCACCACCAAATTGCGCGAAGCGGAGAAGACCTTAGATGTAGAAGCGCGGCGCGCCATTATGTCCGATCTGGAAGACATTATGCAAGAGCGCGGTCCCATCGGGATTGCCTATTGGCGCAATGTCTGGAACATTACCCGCTCCAATTTCCAAAATGTCAAATCTCACCCCACCAGCTATGATCTCTTCTATGACGTGTGGGATGCCAATGCGTAGTGGCGTCCAGAATTTGCAATAGATCACAGTAGTGGTGCTTGATCCTCAGTCGTCAGTAGAGACTGGGGATTAGAGACTGGAGACTTGTATGCGTAATCTCCAGTCTCTAATCCCTAGTCGCAAACCAGTTTTATTTCGCTTAGTAGAGCGGACTTTGGCCACTGTATTTGCCTGTCTTCTCCTGTGCTTCCTCCCCCATCCTGTCACTAGTACATTGCGGCGTAAATACCACGGCGATAAATAAGGCTAGCTACCACTGGGAAAAGGGCAAAAGAACTATAGCCTTATTGATGCCGGGATTTACTAGACATTATGATGCATGAAACTTTTGAATTGGGCTAAACGCTTATGACTCGATTTATTCTACGCAGCCTGTTTTCGGCCATCTTCACAATGTTGATTGTCTCGCTCCTGCTTTTCTTTATGGTTGAATATGGGCGTGGCGATATTACTGTGAAGATCTTGGGGATTGAATCCACCCCGGAACAACGGGCCTCTTATCGCAATCAGTTGGGGCTAAATCAATCACCTTGGACACGTTATTTCACCTGGTTGGCCGGCAATGATTGGTGGCTAGAGAGGCGTGTTGACCGTTCGCTTGTGACGGTGCGCAATCCGCAGACGGGTGAGCCGGAGTGGTGGACCGTTGGCGCCAATGACGAACTTTTGCGTTGGCAAATGCAGGACGGCGAGTTGATTGAATTGATCCGCCAGCCTGATGGCAGCGCCGCCCAACGACCGGCGCCGGAAGAGAGCTGGTTTACAGCAGCCGATGGAACACAACAATTTTGGGGCGTCAACAACAATAACAGTGTCGTGCGTTGGGTGCGTGGGGCTGGGGCGGCGGTCCAAGTCCGCACCAAGGCCGGCTTTCGTGTGGAACGCGACAGTCCGGTCGAGTTTATTCCCCTCTCCAAAGGACTCGTGCGTGGGGATCCGGGCGAATCGTTGCGGACAGGGCGTCCGGTTGCAGCCTCTTTGCCGGGCCGGGTGCAGAAGACCGCAGTTTTGGCGCTTCTGGCCTTTGTGGTGGTAATGCCGTTAGCCCTGCTCTTTGGCATTATTGCCGGCATTAATGAAGGGCGCTTTCTGGACCGCGCCATCTCGATTACCGGCCTGGCGCTGACCGCAACCCCCGAATTTGTCACCGGTATGGTCTTGATCCTCATCTTTGGCATTTGGCTCAAGTGGTTGCCGGCGGTTTCGGTCTTCTTTTCGGACCAGTCGATCTTTGAATTGTTGACCAATTGGAATAGCGCCAAAATCTTAGTGTTGCCCGTGCTGACGTTGACCGCAGTCGAATTGGGCTATGTGGCGCGCATGACCCGCACCAGCATGGTGGAGGTGATGAACTCCTCCTACATTCGGACGGCGATTATCAAGGGCTTACCCTATCGCATGGTGGTCATGCGTCATGCCGTGCGCAATGCATTGATCGCGCCCATCACCGTCATCATGTTGCATGTCAACTGGTTAGTGGGCGGCGTGGTGATTGTCGAGGTTGTCTTTGGCTACCCGGGGTTGGGCACCTATATCTATGACTCGGCCATCTTTGGCGACTTTAATGCGGTTGAAGCGGCGGCCATGGTGACGGTGGCGATTGCCGTGATCACCCGCATCATTGGCGATGTCGCCTATATTTTGCTCAACCCACGGATTCGTTATTCATAGATTCAGTCATCCCTATTAAACGGGTGCGTCCCATTTGCGGGGGCCAAATTGGGTATTCCAAATTTCGCCGCCAAAGTGTCCCCGAAAATGCGGTACGCACCCTTATCAAACAGAAAGGAAGGTCTTTTCCCCATGCCGCTTTGATGAAAAAATGCTTGATCAGGTGGCTATCAACACAGACAAGTTGAGAGGTAGGCAATTCAAGCAAAGAGTTTGCTTACCGGGGAATGATTATGGAACATTCGACGCTTGCATCGAATTCACTGGCCCATGCTAAGTTAAAGACTTATGATGAGGCCGTCCAGCGTGGTGATTATGAATTATATACCGGCAATTTACATGGTAAGTATGATAATGTGCGCGCGTACTGGGAAGATCAACTGACGCGTTTGGTGCTACGGCCATTTATCGTAGCACTGATGGAACGGAAGCAACGCGCTTTGGAATCCGTGCGGATCGTTGACCTCGGTTGTGGCACTGGGCAAGGTTATGAGTTGTTGACCAAGATCGATCAACGTGATCTGGATCTTGGCCTATATCAGCAACGGGTGCTTTCTAAACAAGATGTCGCGTGCTACTTAGGGCTTGATATTAGCGAAGGCATGGTGGCGCGTGGCAATGCTATCTATGCTGACGACCCCAAAGCCACCTTTGTTTACGGCGACTTGAGTCAGGGATTGGGGGAGACCGCCAAGGAAGCTCCCTTTGATATTTATTATTCGGCGTATGGCTCGCTTTCGCACTTGGACGCGCCCGTTTTACAAGCGCTTTTGGTCGAGATTGTCCAGCATGGCCAACCCGGCAGTCTGGTTGTTCTTGATCTCTTGGGGCGTTACTCGTTGGAGTGGCCCTGTTATTGGGATGCACAGAGCAACGACGAAAAATATCGCGATTATTCCATGAGCTATCTCTACTCCGGCATGGATAGGCCGGCGGATATCGAACATTTCCCGATTCGGTTTTGGACTGGTTCCGAGGTCGATGAACTTGGGCATTCGGTGGCGGCTGAATCCGGTGTTCCTGTAACCATCAGTCGCAAATATGATCGTTCCATGCTGATGGGACGCCATGTTGATACCGGGGAGTACAATCCAACGCTAAAGCCGATTCGCCAGTATGTCAATAGCCTGCATGAAGATTACATGCGCACAGATATTCGGGAGTTGCTCTTTAACCCCCTGTTGGTGCCAACTCACCCCGATCCAGCAGTTGCAGCCTTTTTTGAAGAACTGGTTGCCAGTTGGAATAAGCTCGTCACCTTTTTTGAGCAGCGTATCCAACGCAAGATTTCATTGATGGAAATCGACGGCTGGGAGCAGTTCCCGGCGCCTTTGCAATTCGCGCTAATGACGGTGGACCGGGTCATCAATAGCACTGAATGGATGTGGTATGGCGACCCGCGCGCCAATGTGATCGAGCCGCAACTGGGTTATGCCTTGCGCAGCTTGGAACATCAGTTGCAGCGCGGGTTGGGCTGTGGCCATGGTCTGTTGGTGGTGTTGGAAATTGGTGAGGCATAAGACAAGTATGTGTGGAATTGCCGGCATCCTGGGCGATGCCAATCAAACCGAAGTAGAGACCATGCTAGAGAGTATGATCGCCAAGATCAAGCACCGCGGGCCCGATGGCAAGGGGGGGCATTATGATCCAGGCGCTCACTATGCCTTTGGTCATTGTCGCCTGGCCATTATGGATCCCCAAGGGGGTGCACAGCCACTTTTTTCGGAAGATAATAGCATCGTCATGGTGGATAATGGCGAGATCTACAACTTTCCCGCCTTGCGCGCCAATCTACAGGCGCGCCATGAATTTCGCACCTATTCGGACAGTGAAGCCATTGTCCATCTCTTTGAAGAGCAAGGCGCGGCAGCCTTTGCGCAATTAGATGGGATGTTTGCGCTGGCCTTGCACGCCAAAGATGCCTTTTGGCTGGCGCGCGACCCGATTGGAATCAAACCCCTCTATTATGGCTACAAACAAGGGCAGCAGGCAAACACCACTGGGGCCAAATCCACCATCTACTTTGGCTCCGAATTAAAGTCGTTGGTCGATGTTGCAGACGAAGTTCATGAATTCCCGCCCGGCGTCTATTTTGATTCTCGGTATGGCTTTACGCGCTATTATGAAGTCCCCGACCGCACGCCCGAGCCTTTGGCCGTGGCTGACGTTGCCCGTCGGGTGCGGACAACGTTGGAAGCGGCGGTGACCAAACGCTTAATGAGCGATGTCCCGGTGGGCGCCTTTCTCTCCGGTGGCCTGGATAGCAGTCTCATTGCGGCGATTGCGCGCCAACATGTGGATCAGTTGCACACCTTCTCGGTGGGCATTGAAGGCTCCCCCGATATTCAAGCCGCCAGAGTGGTTGCCAAACATATTGACTCGATTCACCATGAATATCTCTACACGGTCGATGACGTTAGGCAGCATCTGCCGGAGATCATTTATCACCTGGAGTCCTTTGACCAGGATCTGGTGCGCAGCGCCATTCCCTGTTATTTCTGCTCACGGCTGGCCGCAAAGCATGTCAAAGTTATCTTGACCGGCGAGGGCGCTGACGAGCTTTTTGCTGGCTATCGCTACTACAAAGAGTATCGCGACGCCGCCAATCTTCACCGCGAGTTGCGTCGCTCGGTGACGGCGTTGCATAATATCAACCTACAGCGTGTGGATCGTCTGACCATGTGTCATGGCATTGAAGGGCGAGTGCCTTTCCTGGACACTGCCATGATTGACTTGGCGCAGTCGATTGAGCCGGCCCTAAAGCTCAAACGCGCCCCCAATGGTCGTCAGGTCGAGAAGTGGATTTTGCGCAAGGCCTGTGAAGATCTGTTGCCGGCCGCGATTGTCTGGCGCGACAAAGCGCAGTTTGATGAAGGCAGCGGCACCGTCGACCTGTTGGGACCACTGCTCGAAACAATGACAGCCGGTATGGATGCGCCCAGTTACATGGCTGCCCATGCCCAAGATAAATTGCGGTCGACTGAAGAGTGTTTTTACCATAAGTTGCTGGCAGAGAGTTTTCGTCATTCGCGCGTGGTGTTGGACAATGTTGGCCGGTGGTCTGGCGAGCATCGGGCGAGCGTGTAAGTGTGAGTGGTTCTGCGCGGTTTAGTGGACCTGGTAAGCGGTGGCGTGCTCGGTGGCGGTGGTGAGCCGATTCACCAAGTCGCGCAGAGACACATAAGTTTGATATAGAGGAGTACGTCTATGGCAGTTGCTGAACAGACGTTGGGACGAACCTCGTCTCCCCAGCGATGGAAGCGAATTTGGAGCAATCTTTCCATTATCTTCGACTCACGGGTGGGCACGATTGGCCTGTTTATTGTGCTCTTTTGGTTCCTGATGGCGATCATTTCGCTGGTTTGGACGCCATACCCGCCCAATGCATCGGATTTCCAACAGAATTTGATGCCCAATGCCACCAACCTGCTGGGAACCGATCATTTGGGACGCGACGTGCTTTCCCGCCTGATGACGGGAACACAGGTGATTCTGGTTAAAACCCGTCTACCCGGTGGCTTTGCTTTGCCCGGGGGAGTGGCCATCTGGGGGGTCTTTGGTTCGCTGCTGGTGGGGGTGACCCTAGGGCTGCTGGCTGGCTATCACGGCGGCTGGACGGATCAGGTGATCATGCAATTTCTTGATGCGCTCATCGCCTTCCCGCGCATCATCCTCTATCTGGTGGTCATTGCTTCGCTAGGACAAGGGGACTGGGTGGTGATTTTGGCGATTACGGTGACTGGTGCACCGGGGGTGGCGCGGCTGGCGCGCAGTCTCACCTTTGACATCAAGAGCCGTGACTATGTGCTGGCTGCCCAGACGCGCGGTGAAAGCGCCGCCTACGTCATGTTCCGCGAGATCCTGCCCAACGCCCGTGGCCCTCTGCTGGTCGATGCGATGTTACGCGTCGGCTATGCTATCTTTGCCATTGCCACCCTGGGCTTTTTGGGGATTGGCCTGCCGCCGCCCGACCCTGATTGGGGTAATATGGTCAACGAGGCGCGCAGCTTTATCTTTGTCAATCCCTATGGCGTGCTTTGGCCGTCGCTTGCCATTGCCACGCTTGTTATTGGTCTCAACCTTTTTGCCGACGGACTCAACGAAGAAACAAGCCGGTATCAAAGATAATTTTAGATTGACGATTGACGATTGACGTCCTATGCGAGCGTTCGTCAATCGTCAATCGTCAATCGTCAATCATAAAAACTATGTCTAACTCTCCTGTACTAAAAGTTGAAAATCTGGCCATTGCCTACAAGGTCCGTGGCGGCGAAATTGAAGCGGTGCAAAATGTCTCGTTTGAGATCCACCGCAGCGAAGCCTTGGGCATTGTGGGCGAATCCGGCTGTGGCAAGAGCACCGTAGCCTGGTCCATTGTGAACTTTCTGGGCCAGAATGGCTATGTCAAGCGTGGCAGTATTAAATTCATGGGCCAGGATCTGGTGGGCAAATCAGGCGAAGAGTTGCGCCACTTGCGCGGCGACCAGATCGCGATGGTCTATCAGGATCCCATGCAGGCGCTCAACCCCTCCCTGCGGCTGGGCGACCAGATGAAGGAGGTGCTGACAGTGCACCGCGGCCTGGATGATCGGGTGGCGGAAAAGCAGTGTATTGAAATGTTGGAGCGGGTCTACATGCCCGACCCCGCCAATGTCATGCGCCGTTATCCTCACCAGATCTCTGGCGGCCAGCAGCAGCGTGTGGTCATCGCGATGGCGTTGCTCAACAACCCGGCCCTGTTGATCATGGATGAACCGACAACCGCCCTGGATGTGACGGTGGAAGCCGCTGTGCTTGATCTGATTGCCGATCTGCGCCGCGACTTTGACACGGCCATTATGTTTATCAGCCATAACCTGGGAGTGGTGGCGCGGGTCTGCAATCATGTCGGGGTCATGTATGCCGGCGAAATGGTGGAGCGTGCCACTGTGCGCGATCTCTTTGCCGCCCCGCAACATCCCTACACCCAAGGCCTGATCCGCTGCGTCCCCAAGTTGGGCCAGGACAAGGGCAGCGCGGTGCTCTACCCGATTCCTGGTCGTGTGCCGGCGCCCAACAATCGCCCCCATGGCTGTGTCTTTGCGCCCCGTTGTTCCTATGTCCGCGAGCGATGTCGCAAAGAGCGGCCACAGTTGCGTCAAATCGAGGGCCATGCCACCTGGGCGCGCTGCCACTTCTCTGAAGAGATCGACCCGGCGCAGTGGACGCCGCCGGAAGATTTGGCACTACCGACCCGCGCAGCCTTTACCCAGAATGGCGATGAGCCAATCCTGACGGTGCAAGACCTCAAAAAGTACTATCCCGTGCAAGGCAGCTCGCTGACCGACATGGTCGGGCTAGGCGAAAAGCGCTTTGTGAAGGCGGTGGAAAATGCGACCTTCAGTGTGCCCAAAGGCAGCGTGTTGGGGATTGTTGGTGAGTCCGGTTGTGGTAAGAGCACACTTATCAAGACCATCATCGGTCTGGAAGATAGCACCAGCGGTAAGGCCCAGTTCATGGGCTTTGACATTACCGGTGACCTGAGCGAACGCAATATTGACCTGATTCAAGAATTGCAGATGGTCTTTCAAAATCCCGACTCGACCATGAACCCCTCGTATACGGTTGGTCAGCAGATTGCGCGCCCGATGATCCGCTTTGGCACAGTGCCACGCAACAAAGTGACCGCAGAGGTAGTCAAGCTTCTACATGCGGTGCGGCTCAACGAGACTTACTATGACCGGTTGCCGCGCCAACTAAGCGGTGGCGAAAAACAGCGCATCGGCATTGCGCGCGCCCTGGCCAGCCGGCCCGATCTGGTGCTCTGTGATGAGCCGGTGAGCGCGCTGGATGTGTCGGTGCAGGCGGCGATCCTCAACTTGCTGCTGGAAGTGCAAAAAGAGTACAACACCACCATGCTCTTTATTGCCCATGACTTGAGCGTGGTGCGCTTTTTCTCGGACAATGTTGCTGTCATGTACCTTGGCCAGGTCATGGAGATTGGGCCGGCGGAAGCTATTTACGCCCCGCCCTACCATCCCTATACCGAAGCGCTGCTCTCCGCGGTGCCCATTCCCGACCCCACTGCCAAACAGACGCGGATTCGCCTCCAGGGCAGTGTGCCTAGCGCGTTGAACCCGCCCAGTGGCTGTCGTTTTCACACCCGTTGTCCGCGTCGTCATCTGCTGCCCGATGGCGGCAAGATCTGCGCCGAGGAGATTCCACCCTGGCGAGAAGGGGACAATGGCCATCGCATCTTCTGCCACATTCCATTGGAAACGTTGCGCAACTTTGAGGCAGTGGTCCAGGAGTGACTAAGAGATACTAATTTAAGAATAAGAGGCTTATCCTATGCTCATTCGTGACTGTATGACCCGTCACCCAATCCTTGCCCCACTCACCATGCATGCATCTGAAGCGCAAGCGGTGATGGCGGAGAATAATATACGTCATTTGCCGGTGGTGAAAGATGGGAAACGCTTGGCCGGCTTGATTACGCGTGAATGCTTGCAGGTCAAAGCGGAAACATTGGGGAGTCTCAATGTTTGGGAGATTTCACGCTATCTTGCGGATCAATCTGTGCGCGATCTGATGGTGAAAGCGAATGATGTGATTACGATTACACAAGACCGCACCGTAGAGCGCGCCGCAGCGGTGCTCACAGAGCATAAAATCGGCTGCTTGCCTGTGGTAGAAGAGGGCAACCTGGTCGTGGGGATTGTCTCGGAAATCGATCTGCTGCGTAGCTATCAGGAAATGCTGGGGTTACCCAATGAAGGTGTGCGTGTGACCATTCGGATGCCCAATCGGCATGGGGAGTTTGTCAAACTGATGGCGGTCTTGGTCGAACAAAATTGGGGCGTTATGGGCATTGGCACCTTCCCCACTCGGCGCCAGCCTGATTTTTATGATGCCGTGATCAAAATCCCCAACGTTACCGTGGAAGCTGTACAAGCCGCCTTTAGCACAGTGGCCAATCAAGAGATAGTGGATATTCGGGCCGTGGCCTAATCTGATTGCGCTTCAACCGCGTTTTGATCGTGGCCATAAAAATAATCCCGGATTCTCCCATAGAATCTGGGATTATTTGCACAGTCAACCATTAGGCGCTCATGCCATAGCGCTGCCAGGCGCGGAGACCGCCTTCGATCAACTCAATGCCGGATTGTACGCTGTGTTGGTTGCCTTCGCCTGCGCCATAGATCGAAACCACGGCGAAGGCCGCCACCTTGCCGGTCGCCATTACCTGTTCGACCGCGGCCAACACCTGCGCCATATTCGGTCCATTCGGTTCACGCGTGCCATGATTCGGCACATACGCGGCATCGAGAATATCCGAGTCAATGTGTAGGTAGAGCAGGTCGCATTCGTCGGCTAAACGGTCAATGGCCGGCTGTAGGGGCAGGCCTGGAAAACCCTGGGCCGGCGCGGTCACGGGGATGCCGGCGGCGCGGATCAACTGTTCCTCAAGGGGGTCCAGGTTGCGTACATCCACCATGACGATGCGGTCGGTTGGTAAAGGTGCAACAATGTGCGAAGCCATGCGCCAACTAGGGAAGGCCAACCCGGCGCAGACCGCCACCGGCATTCCGCCCAACATGCCGGAGATGGTGGTCGTTGGCGTGTTGAAATCACCGTGGGCGTCGAACCAGACGAGCCCAATGCGCGCGTCCGGCCCATGTGCATCCTGCAGGCCACCCAAAACTCCAGTAATGTGACTACAGTCGCCGCCGGTCATTAACACCGCCTTCCCCGCATGGCGGCCCGCGGCCACCGCCGTGGCAATCTCACCGCCCAGCAGCCCCAGGTTATCCGGCTCAAAGGCTTGCCGTTGCTCCTCCAGCCAGCGTGGTTCAGTCACCGTGACTGGCGTCTGCGCCGCGGCGTACACATTGGCGGCGGCATAGGCATCAAGACTGCGTTCATCCCCTTGGGCCAGCCGGCTGCCGCGGTAGCGTACGCCAACGACCTGTAAAGCAGTAAGTGGCTGCCGTGCATTCATCATGGGTGCTCCTTCTCTGGTAATAATTTATAGGTTGGCAAGTAAAGCCAGCGACGCGCTCCGGCATAGACAAGGATGGTTTTACCTGCCACGCCTTGTCGGTGGACCCAAGACCGGGCCATACCGTCGCACCGCCTGCTTGAGGTTGTGCATGGTGCAGTTTTCGAAGCTAGTCAAATCTTTTGTGCGAATAGCGCATACCTTATGCTAACTCCTATTTTACACAATTCTGCGACAGTTTGTCGAAGTGGTAGCTTCATGCGCAACCCCCTGCCCATCAACCCAGATTGTATAGGTCCCCAACACCAACAGATTATTGTTGATGCTGTGCCCATATCCTGCGCACTGATGAATGTCCCATCAGGGGGGTAGCGGAACATTAGGCGCCAATCCGGATCCGCAGCGCCATCAACACAATCGCAATCTCTTATGGATCCTAATTCTCCTCGCCATTACGGTGAGCGGCTTGCTGACCTATGTGCCCCGGTTGACCGGCAATGTGCTGTTGGATGGTGCGATTGGATTGGCGCTTGGGCTCTACATTTGCGTCCATCCCGCCGCCAATGGGGTAAAGATGCTCTTTTTTGAACGGGTACTGTTACGCCACCTCACCACAGAAAGGTCGGTTGTGCGCTGGCTGGGGTTAAATCTGCTGGTTTTGCTCTTGTGCTGGCAGGTTGTCTTTCTGAGCATCGCCCGCTTGATGGACAGGACGTAAGTAATTTGTGGAGAGTAGAGACTGGAGACTGCACGAACATCGTCTCTACTCTCCAATCCCCGGCCTCAAGTGAAAGGCGCAAATTATCCAATTTCCAGCTGGAGGTCTAGTACACTGTGTCCGAAGTTATGCGAGTTTCGCCCAGGCGGGTGCGCTGGCGTGCGTCTTCCAGGAAGGGGCAACGCACACCCCCTGTCTTTCACCATCCGCCGCCCCTTCCTGGAAGACCTGGGTGACCACCTCTAAACTGGCAGAATTTCGGTAACACTGTACTAGTAGTACAGTGTAAAGCAAGTTATGCGTATTTAGGATTGTCATTCTGAGCCTGCTTTTTGGCGAAGAATCTCCTCTTTCGGAAGCAGAGATTCCTCGTCGCAAGCTCCTCGGAATGACACCGTTCTAAATACTCAAAATTTCGCTGACAGTGTACTAGATCTGCGTCTGTCCATGGCGCCAATCTCTTTCGTGTGACGTTGTCGAATTACTCAGCCGGAAAAGGAGAAGGGTGGGGCTCCAGCAATTCATTGCGCCACCGTTTACGAAAGGCGGGGCGGGCAATGGCTTCCGGTGACTGTAAGGTTAGGCCGCCATCGGCCACCATAACAATGCCGGTGACAAAGGCCGCTTCGTCCGAGGCAAGGAAAAGCGCCACATTGGCAATATCTTCCGGCGCGCCATAACGTCCCACCGGATAGAGATCCTGATTGATCCAATCTTCCAGCGCATCTTGCTGCATGGCGGCGCGTTGGCGCGCACCCACAATCAGCCCCGGCGCAATCGCGTTGCACCGGATGCCACTGCGGCCATATTCCATAGCCAGGCTGCGGGTCAGACCATTGAGACCGGCTTTGGCAGAGCTATAGATGCCAAAGTGGGGGTTGGTGATAAGCGAGTTGACCGTGGAGGTAAAGACGATGGAGCCGCCGCCTGCTTTGATCATCTCTGGAATACAATGTTTGGCGCCTAGCCAAGGGCCAGTCAGCGAGACCGCCAGGGAACGGTTCCACTCTTCTTCGCTGATTTCAATCACCGGTTTAATGGTGGCCTGCGCGGCATTGCTCATCAGGATATTGAGCTTGCCAAAGTTGTCTAGTGCGCTTTGCACCAAGCTCTGCCAGGTGCTTGCTTGGCTAATGTCGCCGGGTACAGCGACCACGTCGCCGCCGATGGCGCGCAACTGTTGCTCGGTCTCCTGCAGGCGTTCTTCGCCCGGCAGGGCGTTGACCACCACTTTTGCCCCTTCCTGGACAAAGCGATAGGCCGTGGCCGCGCCAATCCCGCCCCAACCGGCGCCGGCGACGATGGCCACTTTATCTTGCAATCGCATTGCGTTTCCCTTTCAATTATAATTAATAGGGGGGTGTGCATAATTGTTGATTGCCCCGGGCTGAAGCCACGGGGCTAGAAAGTAGCGCCTGCCAAAGCAGGCTTGGGCGCCAATAGAAAGCGTGTGAAGCCCCATTCATTGCTAATGTTCATAATGGGGCGCCGTTATATATAGCACGGTTGCTTCTGCGCCGTGCGACCGACTGTCCCACCGTCTCACTGTCTCACTGTCCTACTGCATTACCACGCCACCACGCCGCCGCAGATGGGAATGCACTGGCCGGTAACATAGTCGGAGAGGTCGGTGACGAGAAATTCGACGACCTTGGCGCAATCTTCCGGCAGACCCAGGCGGCCCAGTGGAATTTGGGGCAACAGCTTGGCGCGCATCTCTTCGCTGTCACGCCCACCGGCCACGGCGCGCGAGGAGAGAATCCACCCCGGCGCAATGCTGTTGACGTTAATGTTGTAGGGGCCCAACTCGGCAGCAAGGACGCGGGTATAGTGGGCGATGCCGGCCTTGGCCACCTTATAGGCCATACCACCGCCGGTGTGGCCACTCCACAATCCGGCCTGGGAGGAAACGTTGACAATCTTGCCTGACCGTTGCGCCTTCATGGTGCGGGCAGCAGCCTGACAGCAGAGAATCGTGCCGGTGAGGTTGAGATCCATGATGTACTGATAGTGCGCCATGTCGGCTTCGGCGGCAGAGTTGTTGGGAGGTGTTCTGAGCGCGCCACCGGCGTTGTTGACCAAAATATCAACCCGACCAAAGGCGCCTAGCACCTCTTCAAACATGCCATCAACGGCGTCTTTGTTGGCGACATCCGCCTCAATGCCCAGGGTGCGTGAGCCCAACGCCTCTACTTCAGCCATAACCGTTGGCGCCGAAAGCTGTTCGTTATATTCGGCGGCTGCATTCAGATCAATGTCATTGACCACTACGTCGGCGCCCAACCGGGCCAGATGTAGCACATAGGCGCGCCCGAGCCCGCGCCCGCCGCCTGTGACTACCGCGACTTTACCTTTGAGTTTCATTGCAATCGCTCCCTCTGTGAAAGTTGGATAGGATTGGATAATCATACTCGAAAGGGTAATCATTGCCAAGTCATCAAAATGAAAAGGGTGCGTCCCACGCAAGTGGCGAGAAGGTGACTGTCACTGGGCGCAGGGCGTTGCAATGCTTCCCACCCCGTGTTGCCCAGTGACAGTCACCTCTGGTTCCAACTAGTTGGGACGCACCCAAATGAAAGAGGTATACCACTGCTGGTGAACTGGCGAAGAGGGCGTGTTCCGCTTGACCAACGCAAATTTGCCCCACGACAGAAATACACCTCTGGTGAGGGCGCGTCCCAAATTAGGGGCGACAGACGAGACGATCAAATTGGCCTTGTCGGTGCTCGCCCCATTTGTGGTACGCACCCCCTGGCGAATCGACGATTGACATAGGTCGACAACGAGCGTATTATATTTTTACCGCTTCACCCGTATGCGCGGATAATTTTTTTACACGGACCGTCTACAAACTAAGTTGCGTATGCAGTTCTTTTTGTTCTGCGCGTAGTAGCCCAATCCATTGCAGAGGACGAAATCTATGAAGATTGAAACCAACATTATCTATGGCATGTACTCTGGGTTAGCCCTGTTACTGGACATCTATCGACCGGAAAATCCCAATGGTTATGGCCTGATTCATATCTCCGGCAGCGGTTGGAGCGCCCCACTAGGGCTGGATGCCAGACCGCTCAAAGCAAGTCAACATGTGGAGATTGAGGGCAAGCCGCTGGTCGAGGCCGGTTACACCCTCTTTAGCATTAACCACCGGGCCGTCCCCCGTTTTCAATATCCGGCCGCGCTGGAGGACGCCCAACGGGCGGTGCGTTTTATTCGTTATCATGCTAGCGCGTATGGCATTAACCCAGACCGTATTGGCGCGATTGGCGGCTCATCAGGCGGCCATCTGGTCAGCCTTTTGGGATTGTTGCCCGGTGAGGGGGATCCTGACGATGAAAGCCCTATGAACCAAGTCAGCGCCAAGGTGCAATGTGTGGTCGCGCGGGCGGCGCCCAGTAACTTTGTTACAGGCTTTCATGGCCGTGATACGCCGGCCTTGCTCCTCGGTGTGACGATCAAACCTGAACATTCTGTGCATTCGCTGGAATATCGGCGGGCGCAAGCCGCTTCACCCATGACCTACGTGACGCCAGAGGCGCCGCCCTTCTTGCTCATTCACGGCGATGCGGATGATGTTGTTCCCATTATGCAGTCTGAAGCGATGTGCGAGGCGCTGCACCAAGCCGGCGCACCGGTCAAGTTGCTGCGCGTGGCCGGTGGTGGTCACGGCCCTGGCATTATGGCTGATGCGAACATTGCGGAACAGACCGTTCTATGGTTTGATCAATATCTGCGATAGTAAAGATGAGCGGAATTGTGATTGCCCAGCTTAAGAAACTTTTTGACTATCCTGCTAGCTCTGTCGATGAGCAACGCAAGCGCGGCTTTTTTGCGTTATTTTTGCTCGTTATTACGCCAACCCTGTTTTTCTTTGGCGTCATCAATGCTAATGCAAAGGGGATGACGCTTGAAGTAGTAATAACCTTTGTCAGTGTACTGTTTGGCATACTCCAGCTTTTCGCGTTAAAGTGGGTTAAGCAGCTTCCGCGCCTCTATCGCGCTGGTGTGACTTTTACCTTACTATTCCTAACCTACATTTTGGCGACCGGCGGCGCTCAGGGGGTGGCCTTTCTCTGGTACTATTTTCATCCGGTGGCGGCCTTCTTTTTGGCGGGCAAGAAAGAGGGGCTTTTTTGGGTCGCAGTGTCACTGGTCGTGGCAGTAGCCTTTGTTTTGCTCAACTTAGGCCCCTATACTTATCCATCTTATATTGGCATGCGCTTTTTCATCACCTATCTGTTAGTCTGTATTCTTGCCTATGGGCTTGAGTCATCACGCGACCACTTTTACAAACAACTGCAGACCGAGAAGGCGGCGCTTGAGCAGGCGCTACAACAGGTGCAAACCTTGCAGGGACTGCTGCCTATTTGTGCTTCGTGCAAGAAGATTCGGGATGATCGCGGCTATTGGCATCAGGTGGAAAGCTATATTAGCGAGCACAGTGCCGTAGAGTTTAGTCATAGCATTTGTCCGGAGTGTCGAGCTGTACTCTACCCTGCGCGCTCTCATCGCAAAAGTGGTGACAATCCTTCCAATATATAGACCTGCAGAAAAAGCTTTTCCACTGTCCCCTTCGACATGCTCAGGGGACAGTGGAAAAGCTTTTTCTTAGAACTACAACTAGGACAGATTTTTTCGGTTTGACAGCCCTCGTCATCTACTGTACAATTTTTGACAATACGGTTTCTCTGTCGATTGGTTAGAAATCTTTGGCAGACACGCCTTAGTTCAACCAACTGCACCCAATCAGGTTAAACAACAGCATCCATGTTGAGAAGACACCGCAATTCTAGGGTAACCGGTATGCTTTGCACCAATCAGATAATCAATTCTACGCAAACACTCTGTGACCAGTGCAACGCCCTCTGTATAGACTCGTCCCCCCATTTGAAATGTTCAAGTTTTCCAACATAAGCTGCGTTGATTGCTTTCATCTTTAACCAATTTCAATGTTCGAACAAGGGAGGATATGGTTATGAGTAAGCTCAGTCGTCGTGCCTTTTTGCAGAGCGCCGGTATTGCGGCGACTACGATCGCGTTAGCCGCCTGTGCCCCGGCCGCTGCACCACCAGCTGCGGCGCCAGCTGGTGAAGCAGCGGCGAATGCCGAACCGGGCACGACAGGTCATCTCCAGATTTATGTACAAGCCTACACGCCTACCGAGAGTATGGAGAAAAGTCCTAACAACCCCATTCCCCACAACATGATTGAAGTGCTGGCTAATGAATACATGGAGGCGCATCCTGGCGCCGAGATCGAAATCATCCGCAAACCGCCGAATGTCGCTGATCATGAATGGATTGTGACGCAGCAAGCTGGCGGCACCATTCCCCACATTGTCTGGTCGCACTCTTTCTGGATCCAAGATGAAATTGATAAAGGATGGTGGATTGCCCTGGATCCCTATTTTGACCAACCCAATCCCTATGTCGGCGCCGGTGATCCGGGCAGTGCGCGCTGGTTAGATCAATTCTATGAAGTTCCCACGGAGGCCAAGCGGTTGCAGGATGGCAAGCTCTATGTTGTGCCGATTGACCTAGTCACCACTTTCTTCTTCTACAACAAAGATCTCTTTGCGCAGGCGGGGGTTGAAGCCCCTACCACCTATGGTGAGTGGATTGAGGTGCAGAAGAAGTTGCAGGATGGTGGCGTCATTCCCAATGGGCGCATTGCCTGGTACAATTCTCAGATCGGCGCCATGCTTTATGCCAAGAAGGATCCTGAGATCAACAAGGATGGCGGTGTTGCCTCGCTAGAAGAAGTGGCGTGCGCGATTGAAAATGGCCTCTACCGGGCGACTGATCCCGAATATGCGGAATGGATGCGCATGGTACAGGAATTGACCCAATATCTGGCGCCGGATTGGGCGGTTGAAGGCGCTGATTTTGGGCGTAAGTTCCTCAACAAAGAAATTGCGGTCTTGGAGGATGGTAGTTGGCGCTTTGGTCAGTTGCGCGCTGACCCGCTGATTGACTTTGAGTGGGGTAGCTTTTATGCGCCCACCATTACGGAAGCGGATTCACCCTTTGCCACCGGCAAGGCAGCCCCGCCCATCGGTGGCGCTACCGCAGCCCAATGGGCGCTGGCCAGCCGAACTGAGAAGGATGGGTTAATTCCCTTCGCGGTTGATTTCCTGCGTTATGTCACGGCGCCGCAGAATGCCAGCCGTATGATTCAGGAACTAGGGCAGTTCTTACCCAATATTAAAGGTGTCGAAGTCAATGCTGATCTCCAAGAGCCGCTGCGCGCGATTACAGAAGGACTAGGTGAGGCTGGCATGGTAACCTACCCGGACAAGATTGGCACCGAACAACGTGAGCAGATTGCGCCCATTTGGGTTGACCTGCAATTGGGTGAAATTACCCAAGAAGAGGCGCAACAGAAGATCGACGCGCTGATGGTCGAATATGCTGACGGTATTATTGCCGAGAATAGCTGGCAGTGTCAATAGCGTAGTGAGGTCGTAGGGTCGCGTAGTCGTGGGGCCGTGATTTCACGACCCCACGACTACGCGACCTTTAAACACCAAAGGATCTGGTGATGGCAACACAAGAAGTTAAGCGGACAGGGTTTAGGGGGGCAGTAACCGGTCTACCCGCGCAAACAGGTAGGCAAGAAGATCTGTTGGCGCGCATCTATAAATACCGGTATGTTTATCTGATGTTGGTGCCAACCTTTGTTTTGCTCTTTACCTTTAATTACTATCCCGCTTTTATGGGTTTGTACCGTTCCTTTTTTGAGTGGGATGTCGGCCTGCCGCCCAAATTTCTGGGGTTGGGGAACTTTGTTGAACTCTTTACGAAGGATGAAGTGTTCATCAAATCCTTGCGCAACGTCAGTATTTTAACGGTCTGGCGCGTGATTAGCGGGGTAACGGTGCCCTTCTTTGTAGCAGAGTTGATCTTCAATCTCCGCAACCAGGTTTCTCAATATACCTATCGTGTCCTCATGATCCTGCCGACGGTGGTGCCGGGCATTGTCAATCTCTTGCTCTGGCAATTTATCTATGATGGCACACATGGCCTGCTTAACGCCATACTTGGCGGCGTAGGGCTCGAATACCTGCAGCAGCCCTGGCTGGGCAGCCCCAAGACGGCGCTCTATGCGGTCACTTTTATGGGCTTTCCCTGGGTCTCTGGGGTGACGGTTCTGATCTATTTGGCTGGCCTCCAGGGGATCTCGCGTGATGTCATTGATAGCACCCAGGTGGACGGTTGCACAGGTTTGCGCCGTATCTTTGCCATTGACTTGCCGCTGATCATGGGGCAAATTAAGCTGATTACCGTTCTGTCGGTGATTGGCGGCTTGCAAGGTTGGGTGGGCATCTTTGTCATGACCAATGGCGGGCCCGGCACGGCCAGTATGGTGCCTGGCTTGTGGATGTATAACAACGCCTTTCTTTGGAATAAGATGGGGTATGCCTCTTCGATTGGCATGTTTCTTTTCTTGCTCATCTTCGGCCTCACCCTCTTTAATATGAAATTTGTCAAGAGTGAGATTTAATCATGGCCTATGCACAAACCAAACAACTACCACCGGTGATGCCTCGCCAGGGCGTGGCGTACAACCTACGCAGATTGTGGCGAACAGGCGATTGGTTCCGCCATTGCGTACTTTCGCTTATTGCGTTTCTGATGTTTCTGCCCTTTATTATCACCTTTATCATTTCGTTTAAGAGCTTGCCCCAATTCAATCATGCTGCGTTCCTGCCAACCTTTCCGCTCCACCCAGAGAATTATGTGGATGCTTGGAGAGTCGTTTCTAAGTATATTCTCAACAGCATCATTGTGAGTGGTGTATCGGTGGTTTTTATGGTGGCGTTGGCGGCGCTAGCGGCGTGGGCCTTTGCGCGCTATCCCTTCCCTGGGCGCGAGATCTTCTTCTATATGGTCATTGCCTTGCTCATGATTCCAGGAGAGCTAACCTTGATTCCCGCCTTTTTGTTAGTAAAAAATCTGGGTTTGCTCAATACGCGCATGGTGCTGATCTTGCCCTATATTGCGGGGGGCCAAGTCTTTGCCATCTTTATCCTGCGCTCTTTCTTTCAAGGCATGCCGGAAGAGATGTTCGAGGCATCGCGCATTGATGGCGCCACAGAGATGCAGACCTTTCTTCGTATTGGTTTGCCTCTTTCCCAATCAATCCTGGGTGTGGTCGCGATCATGCATATTCTCAGCACCTGGAATGATTTGATCTGGCCGATTGTCACCCTCTCTAACCAAAGCCTTATGACTTTGACGATTGGACTTTACGCTTTTCGCACCGCCTGGTATAGCGTCTGGGGACCGCTCATGGCCGGTTACATGCTCGCGTCAATTCCGCTGATCATTCTCTTTGCCTTTACGAGCCGCCTCTTTGTGGAAGGGCTTAGCTCGGGCGCAATTAAGATGTAATAAAGGGTGGTAAATAAGTATACTAAGCTGCGCCATAAAGTAACATTTTGCACACGAGTAAAAATGTTACTATGTGCTGCGGCGGAGTATAAATAGGTAAATCGGTAGATATGAATTACGCCCACTTACCTATCTTCGTAACTACTCAGCCCGCTCCTAGCCGGTCCGTGACCGGCGCCAGTCACGGACTGGCTAAGAGCGGGTAGGCTGAGTAGTTACCTATCTTCTTATCTACCTATCTACCTTTTCTGATGTAACTTCATGCGTGCATTATACCGCTATTTCGGCCTTTGGCGCTTTGCTTTACAGCGGCTGCGCAGTGAGCTAGCGCTTACCCTTTCTCTCCTCTGTGGCTGGACTCTGGTCATTGCGCTGACCGCCGCGCTGCCCATGTATACCGATGCGGTCAATCGTTCTCAGTTGCAACAGGAGTTGCAAGGCGCTGAACTGCGCAATCGGCCTGCCTTTACTTTCTTCTATCACTTTACCAGCGGCACAACCGGCGGCGCCGAGTGGGAGCGCTACCAGATCCTGCGCGATTATATGGCGCAATCCATCGCGTCCGACTTGGGGTTGCCGCTACAAGGTGGCTTACACTATGCCAAAAGCGATATCCTCCAGGTCTTTCCCAATGTAGGCGGCGCCTATAACATTGGGCGTGACCAGCCTTTGATGCGCGGCTATTTGGGCTTTGTGGGAGGGTTGGAAGGGCACATTACACTGGTGGATGGCGCAATGCCGGCGGTGCAAACGAGCGCCGACGCTGCGCCGCTGGAGGTCTTGATCCAGCAGAGCCTGGCCACTGAAACCGGTATGCAGGTGGGTGAACTGTATCTGCTCTTTGACCCCAGCGCACGCCTGCCGACCGGTGGGCGCAAGCGGCTGGAAGTTCCTGTACGTATTGCCGGTATCTGGACGCCCAAGGCTGACGACCCGGATTTCTGGTCTATGTCACCCACCGCCTTTGCCAATGTCTTTTTGATACCCGAAGCGACCTATGTCAATGCCGTCCGAAATCTTGTCCCTTATGCCTTCACGGATCTGGGTTGGTACAGAGTCTTTAACGGCGATAGCGTGCGCGCCGAGGATGTTGACCGCTTGCTTGCCCGAGTGACTGAAGTCAGCAATCGGGTTTTCCAACGTTTACCCAACACCTACCTTGAATTCTCACCGGTGGCGGCCCTCACGCGTTACCAGCGCGCTGCTTCTGCACAGGCCATCTTGCTGTTGCTCTTTGGCATTCCCATTTTGGGGCTCATTCTCTACTTTATCGTCCTGATTGCCGAAAGCGCGGTCAATCGCCAACAGACCGAAATCGCCATTTTTAAAAGTCGAGGCGCCAGCAGTAGCCAGGTCTTGTTGATCTACCTATTGCAAAGTATTACCTTGGGCGCGCTTGCTTTGGTGCTAGGACCATGGCTGGCGCGCCTCATTGCCGGTGCGATTGGCAGCACCTATCACTTTCTGGCCTTTCGTAGTGGTCCAGCGCTCCAGGTTGCGATTACCGACCGCAGTCTGCGCTATGCACTGGTGGCGCTGTTTTTAGCCATGTTTGCCACCCTCTTGCCGGCACTGGAGGCGGCGCGGCTGACGATTGTGGCGGCTAAGCGGGAGAGTGGACGCCGGCAACGCAATCCCTTTTGGCAGCGGGCGTTCCTTGATATTCTTCTGCTTGTCGTTGCGCTCTATGGCTTTTACCTGCTCAAGACCCAAGGGCGCATTGCCTTTTTACAAGGTGGCGCCGCCACCGATCCGCTGGAAAACCCGCTGCTCTTTCTGGCGCCGGCGCTCTTTATCTTTGCCGGCGCCCTCTTCTGTGTGCGTCTTTTCCCGTTGGTCATCCGTCTGCTCAGTTGGAGTTGGGCGCGTGTAGGGGGCGTGGCGGTCTTGCTGGCGCTCTATAATGTGGGACGCAGTAGCCAGGCCTATGCCAATCTGCTCCTGCTCCTGATTTTGACCACCAGCTTGGGCGCCTTTACCGCCTCCATGGCGCGCACACTGGATGAAAACTTGGTGGCGCGCTCCTTTTACCAGATCGGCGCTGATCTGGCATTGACAGAGGGTGTGGGTGTCGTGCCGGTGGCTGAGAATGGCACAGACAATACTCCTGCGCCCGACACTGTGAGTGTAACGGCAGCTAGCGATCCAACCAATGCTATCTGGGTCAACATGCCGGTGGCTGATCACGTCCGCGCGGCGGGGGTCAAGGCGGCCACGCGCATTGGCCAATTTGAGGTCTCCACGGCGGTGGCCAGCCAACTGGTGGAAGGCACGCTCTATGGCATCGACCGCGCCGATTTCCCCAGCGTGGCCTACTTTCGCGCTGACTTTGCGGCCTCGTCGCTGGGGGCGTTGATGAACGCATTGGCCGTGCGCTATAATGGCGTAATTGTCAGTCGCACCTTTCTGGAGCAGTCCCGCCTCAATGTTGGCGACATCCTCGTGTTGCGTGGACTGATCCCCACCAGCAACCAAGGCGTTACCTTTCAGATCGTCGGCACAACCGAACTTTTCCCGACCGCTTATCCGCAAAATGGCGACTTCTTTGTGGCCAATTTGGATTACATCTTTGAAGCGTTGGGACAGGAGTTACCCTACACCGTTTGGCTGGCCACCGATGAGGGGGTGGATGTAACAGCGTTGACGGCAGAACTGGATGAGATTGGCTATCGTGTGTTGGGGGTGCAGGATGCACGGGCGCTGATCAGCAAAGCCCAGCGCCGGCCGGAGCGGATTGGGCTCTTTGGTTTTCTTTCGGTCGGCTTTGTGGCCACCACTGGGCTCAGCATGTTGGCGCTCATCATTTATGCCGTGCTCTCTTTTCGCCAGCGCTTTGTCCAGTTGGGCATTTTGCGCGCAGTGGGGCTCTCTTCCCGCCAACTGGCCCTTTCGTTGGGGAGTGAGCAAATTTTAGTGACTGCCACCGGTATTGCAATTGGCAGTTATCTAGGGCTCCTTAGCAGCTATCTCTTTATTCCCTTTCTCCAGGTCGGCTACAATCCGGCTGACCTTTTCCCACCCTTTGTCGTGCTCATTGCGTGGGATGATGTTTCGATTATTGTCATGGTGCTGGCGGCCATGTTGTTGGTGGCGACGCTCAGCGTCATTTGGCTGCTTATGCGTATGAAGATGTTCCAGGCTGTAAAGCTGGGCGAAGCGGTATAGCAGTAGGCAGTAATCAGTCGGCAGCGGACAGTTATCAGTGGTCAGAAAAGATGAGGATAATCTATGCAGGTGGGTTTGGATGCACATACTTTGCGGTCGCTCAACCTTGACCCGTTGGGTCTCTTAGAGCAGACGGTGGCGCATGGCCTGGAGGGGCTACACCTGAGCAGCCAGGCCTTATTGGAATGCGAGGCTGACTATCGCGCCCAATTTCGTGCCAAGGCGCGCCAGCACCAGCTTTACCTTGAATTGGTCGGCGGCGCCATCAACCCAGGGCGTAGCGGCAAAACGGTGGAAGAGGTGGTGGCCGCGTGGATGCCGCTTTTTCCGCTAGCGGTGGAGATGGGCTCACCCATTCTCAACACCTGTTTTGGGTTGCTCAAAGAACGCACCTACACGACGCCAACCTTCGCCGAGCAGTTGGCCCAGAGTGCGGCCGTGTTGCGGGCCTTGAGTAAGCCGGCTGCAGAACACGATGTGATTATTACTGTAGAGATCCATGTAGATCTTACGTCGCTGGAGTTGCGTCAACTGATCGAAACGGTGGATTCACCCTACGTCCAGGTGAACCTGGACACAGCCAACGCACTAGGGCTGCTAGAGGATCCGTTGGAGGCGGCGCAAAATCTACTGCCCTATATCCGCACGACCCACTTTAAGGACACCTGTGTCTATCCTACCGCCGAAGGCTACAATTGGCTGGGCGGTGCGCCGCTGGGTCGCGGGCTGGTCGATCTGCCGGCCATTGTCGCTCTGCTCTACGGCGCCAATCCCCAAATCAACTTGAACATTGAAGACAGCGGTGGTTTTATCCCCATTCCCCTTTACGACGACGCCTTTCTGGCCAGCTTTACCGACCGCACACCACAACGGCTGGCGCGCTTCGTACACTACCTTTGGCGCGGTGAACAGCAGGTGCGCGCCGGTTTGCACCCGCGCCCCGAGGAATCTAAGCTAATCAACTGGGACGAAGTGATTCCAGCCCGGCTTGCTTACAATGCAGACTATGCACGCCGTGTGCGCGATGAAGTCGTGGCACAACAGAATCAGGGGAGTTTACTCTAGCTCCAAGGAGAGATTGTATGACACACTATCGTGTTGGCATCATTGGCTGTGGCCGTATTTCCCGCTTTCATATGAGTGGTTATCAACAGGATTCGCAGGTGACGGTAGTGGCGGCGGCTGAACCGGAGCCCACGATTCGCGCCCAGTTCGGCGAAGAATTTGGCATTACTGATCTCTACGCCGACTATGCGACGATGTTGGCGCAAGCGCCATTGGATATAGTGAGCGTCTGCACCTGGCCGCCGCTTCATGCACCGATGGTGGTCGCGGCGGCTAAGGCTGGCGCTAAAGCTATCATCTGCGAGAAGCCGATGGCGGTCGATCTGGGTGAAGCGGATGCCATGCTAACCGCCTGCGCTCAAGCGGGAACGGTGCTGATTATCAACCATCAACGGCGCTTTCATCCCGTCTACCGCACAGCGCGCGATCTGGTGGCACAGGGGGTCATTGGCGATCTGATCCAGGTGCATGGCATCTGTATGGGCGATCTGCTCACCGACGGCACCCACAACATTGACCTGCTGCGCTTCTACGCCGGCGATGCGCCCATCAAATGGGTCTTTGGGCAGGTCGATCTGAGCGAGATCAAATATCGTTACGGCCATCTGACCGAAAGGGGCGCACTGGTCAACTTGGAATTTGCCAGCGGCGTGCGTGGGGTAATGGAATTGGGCTCCGCCGCGGCGCCGGCCTACCAGAAAGCCTATCTCTATGGCACAGAAGGCCTGATTGAGGTGGCCGGGGATCGCGATCCGCACCTGAAGGTGATTCGATCGGGACAGACGAAACCGGAGATCATTCGGCCTGCCGAGGTCAATCCCTTTGCGCTGTCGCTGACGGCCTTGTGGGAAACCCTGGCTACAGGCGTCCCTCATCCGCTGGCGGGACAACAGGCGCGAGCCGATCTGGAGGTGCTAATGGCTGCTTTTGAGTCGGCGCGCCACCAGCGCGTGATTACGCTGCCTATCGCACTAACAGAACATCCCTTAACGATAATGGCGCAAGATCTGGCCATTACACCAGAGGTGGAAGATGGGCGTCGGCGTCAGCGATTGGGCGTGTAAGGGTTACATTTCTGTTTTATGGGTAAGTATTCCCCCTGAACCAAAGGAGGCGGGATGAAAATCGGACACACAGGCATTACCTGGGGCATTCCCGGCGATGTGGAGCAGGCCTACCGGGAGACGGCGGAACTGGGCTATTTGGGTTTTGAAACCTTTGCCAAGACAATCCAGGAGTGGGATCAGAAGCCGGGCGGTTATCGCGCGTTGGTGACGCGCTATGGTATTCCCACGGGTGCGGCCTACTGTTACAAAGAGTGGATTGACCCGGCTACAGCCCAAGGCGATCTGGAGAGCGCCAAAGCAGAGGCTGATGCCCTGCGCGCCCTGCCCGGCAGCAGCACATTGGTGGTGCAAGGGGGACGGCGACCGGCGGGTGGCTACCGCGCGGAGCAATTCCAGCGTTTGGCTGCTGCCCTCAACACATTGGGCGACTACTGCAAGAGCATTGGTCTAGCGGTCGGGCTTCATCCGCACACAGGCACGGCGATTGAAACGGGCCAAGAGATTGAGACCATTCTGGGCTTACTCGACCCGAGGTTGGTCGGCTTTGCGCCGGACACCGGCCAGATTGCCAAAGGCGGCAGCGATATTGTGCAGGTGTTGCGCACCTATCAAGCGCGGATTGTCCATGTCCATCTCAAGGATTGGAATGGCCAATATGGCCGCGATGCTGCGGGTAAAGAGATCGACGCCAGCGGCTACGTCAACTATGAACCTGTTGGCCACGGTGTCTTGCCTATGGGCGAGATTCTGGCGTTGCTGACCCCAGCCGCGGGCTTTACCGGCTGGATCAATGTAGAACTGGACGGCACCCCCCGCGCCCCACGACCCCCACGCGCCGCGGCCGCCATGAGCCGTGACTATTTGGGGCAGTTGTTAGGGGAACAAGTGGCTTGGCAGGTACCGGGTAGCGGGTAGCGGGTGGCGGGTAATGCGCCACCCGCTACCCACCACTTGCCGCTAATGCACCCACGCCCACGCGTTGGCGCTTAGTTCCTTTGTGTTTTCAGCGTTAGCCCAACACAGCTGGCAAGTTCAATCAGATTCACATGATTGGCATAGCTGAGCACTTGATGGGGCGCCAATGGCAGGGTGCGTAAGACGGTCATCTGTATGGTCTCAATCTCGCTGAGGATAAAGAGGGCGTGATTGCTGGCGGCGGCCGCAAAAAAGGTGGGTAGGCGTGGATCATTTTCGATGCGCCGCGCCGTCGCCGGGCTACAGGGCAAGATCACGCATTTAGCACAGCGGGCCATAGGCATGGCCTCAGAGAGGGTTAGGTCAGGACGCACCGTGATGCCATGTTCACCCATGGCTGGGGGGCCCACCAAACCAACGATTTTTACCGGCAGCCCCTGGCGACGCAACTGCGTGGCAAAGATTACCGCAGCCATCTCTTCGAACGCAGCGCCCCACAGGATCAATGTATGTGCTGAAGATTCTTGGATTGGGTTATCAAATCCCATCTATTTTCCTCCTATCGATTAGGCTTTGCTCTGCATGACCGATTTGATGCGAATTTGTGCACTACTAGCCTGATATTGAAACATCGTTGACACATTGCTATAGCATAGCGCAAAATGGATGTCGTAAACTATTCAAAACCTATCGAATTTGAGAGCAATTGTCGCTTGCACAAAATTGTGCTATGCTGAGTACTAAGATCGGTTCAGTACCTGCCAACAGCCAGCCGCTAACAGCCAACAGCCCTACTTTGCCAGCGGTAGACGTAGCTTTGCGTCAGGAAGGAGCCCTGCAATGTCTGCACAGGGAAGACCAACGGCCCCCACTGTTGCCGCGGTGCGCAGTGCGCTGAAACAGTGGCATCGGGAGAGCAACGGCGCCAGCCCGCTGGGTGCTTTATACCTGTATCGCAAAACCATGCGCGAGTTAGAGCGCAATCCACGCTATGTCACCAATCATCTGCTCTTCCAGGCCATGGAGGAATTGCAACAGCGCTACGACCAGGATGTAAAACTGCTGCAACTCCACTATCTGGATCAATGGCCGATCAACCATTTGGCCAATCACTTCAACGTGGCGGAAAGCACGATCTATGCCATGCAGCGGAAGTCTATCAAACGTCTGGCTGCAATTCTCCAAGATCTGGAAAATGTTACCTACGCCACCCACAAACAGCAGTTGCAACAGCGGCTGGAAGCGCCCACCTATGCAGAGTTGGTCGGGGTCAAATCGCGCATGAAGCAGCTGTTGTCCAAGTTGTCCCCAGGACAGGCGCCGTGGCTAGTTGCCATTGAAGGCTTGGGTGGTGTGGGCAAAACCTCCCTGGCGGATGCGCTGCTGCGTCATGTCATTGATGAACAGCACTATGATGAGATCGGTTGGGTCAGTGCGCGCCAGCAGCGTTTTAATCTAGGTGGCTTGATTACCGAGGTTGCCGCGCCGGCTTTGACGACGACCGCATTGATCGAAGCGCTGGTGCGCCAGTTGATGCCTGAACTTACTCAAACGCTGATCCTGGGGGAGACGGAACTGTTGGGACGGCTACGCAAACGCCTAAAGCAGACCCCCCATTTGGTCGTCATCGACAATCTGGAGACGCTGACCGATCTCGCAACGCTGCTGCCGACGTTGCAAGATTTGGCAAACCCTTCTAAATTTCTGTTAACCTCACGCGTTGGCCTCTACACGACGCCTAATGTCTACCATTATCCCGTTGGCGAACTTGAGGAAGAGGATGCGCTGCGGCTGATCCGGCAGGAGGCCGTGACGAGTAATCTGCCGGCGTTGGCTGCCAGCACGGCTAATGAATTGCGTCCCATCTATGCGACCGTCGGCGGCAACCCGTTAGCCTTGCGGCTGGTGGTGGGGCAAAGCCATATCTATCCGCTGGACTCGATTCTCAAGCACTTGCGCGCGGCGCAGGGGCAGAGCGCCGAAAATCTCTACACCTATATCTATTGGCGCGCGTGGGAGAGCCTGGATCCCATGAGCCAGGATGTGTTGCTGATCATGCCGTTGGTCAACCCACAGGGTGATGAACTAGAAGTGATTGCGGAAGCAGGGGCAATGGCCATTGAGGAAGTGCGGCTAGCGCTCAATCATCTGGTGACGCTGAAGTTGGTGGATGCCCGTGGCGGCCTTCAGGAGCGGCGTTATAGCATTCATGGCCTGACCCGCACTTTCTTGCATGAACAGGTGCTACGATGGAAGCTGTAAATGACAAGACTACCTACTACGGTCAACGTTTTGAACAATTTATCGTGCGTATGGCAGAAGTGGCGCAACGGCGGATCGAGGCAGAGGACAAAGATGCCCCCATTACGGAAGAAGCACGCGACCGCGCGTTAAATGTGCTGGATTATGCCCTACCTCGCGCCAATGTTTGGCGGGTAGGCCGTGACCTGTTATTAGCAATGGCGCCCAAAATGGAGACCGCAGGGCATCGTAGTGGCTGGCTCGCCTATCTTGAGCGCGGGTTGGCAGAAAGTCAACACCAGCGGGACCAGGTAGCCGAAGCGGCATTGCAATATCAATGTGGATATTTATATCGACTCATGAGTAGCTATGCGCAAGCGGAGAGGTTGCTTCAGGCTAGTACAGCCCGTTACGCCACTTTAGGTGACAGTGAGGCGCAAGCACGCTCACTAAATCAGTTGGCCTATCTGGCCTGGCAACAACACCGCTATGATGAGGCGGAGCAATTTGCGCATGAGGCGCTGGTATTGGTTGGTAAGCTCTCACTGGAAAAAGCCGTAAGCCTCTCTGTGTTAGGCTTAATTGCGACTGATCAGAATCGTCCACAGGCTGCAGAGAATCATCATCGCAATGCCTTGGAAATCCGAATTCGACACACGGAACGTCGACAAATTGCTTGGAGTTTACAGAATATTGGCGTTGCGCTTTTTCAACAGGGCCACTATGATACGGCGGTCGCTCACTACCAACGGGCTTTGTCTTTACTTGAACAGCTTCATGATCTAGCCCATCAAGCCATTGTACAAATGAATTTGGCACTCGTTTATCACGCGCAAGGAGAAGCGCGCAATGCACTGCAAATCATTGCCATTGCGGAACAAGCGCTCTCTAAAGTTTGTGATGAATTTAATCTTGCCAAGCTTCTGACAACAAAAGGTCTCTGCTATTTGGCAGTCTCTCAATGGAAATTGGCAGAACATTCTTTTGAGAATAGTATGCAACTTTTTGAAAAACTTGGCAGCTATAGCTGGTACCTGAATGCGCTTGATGGCCTGGGCATAAGTTACCTGGAGCAAGAGTTGTATGACAAAGCGCTCGATGTTTTTGAGTCAGTATTCGCCCAACTTCCCCAAATTGAAGGTACACTTGCTCACAAATATTTGACGACCACTATCTCAGTGCAACTTCATCAGGCAAGGAATAAAACTATACAGAGGGGGTACTCTGTCTATGTACCCCCTCGTGATAAAGATTAGCAGCCGCCTGGAGGACCACCACAAGCAAAGGCCGTGGCTGTCATTGATGTACCGCCCATACCATCAAACAGGATAGGTGTATATGATGCACTCAGGGCCAAAAAGGCTGCCAAAACGACTATAATCAGGCGTCGGCGTGTGTGAACAAAGAGCGCAGATTTCATGGAAAAATACCTCCTGGGTAGAGAAGGCCCGTTGGGAGGAGTGATCCAGCGTTCGCTCACTTCAGGGGCTGGCGATGAACGACGTATCTATGTTGCCCAACAAGCACAGAAAGTGATTCGATTGGCAGAGTGGGTGATCACCTTTGCTGCTGGCTAGAGCATAACAGGGCGGCGTGGTGATTGGCTGAGGAATGCTGAGCTTTTGCTGAGGAGTAATGTAAAATGGCTGATGCTCAAGAACAGAATATGCTGAACCTGGAACATCCCTGGACTGACCATACCGGGGCCTATCGCACGCGTGAAGTGCAATTGATCAGTAGCTGGATTCTGACCGGCGCCAGTGGCTCGGTGATAGGGCTCAATGGTTCGGGTAAGTCTGATCTGCTGGGCTTTCTCTGTCACCGGCCAGAGGTGCTCAATCGCTATCTGCCGGCGCGCGCCCAGCCGGTGACGCTGTTGCCCATGGATCTCAACAACTTACCTGAGCCGACGCTGGCCGCGCTTTTTCGGGTCATCTTGCGCACCTTTGCCGAGCACCAGGCACGCTTTGATGGGGAAACCCAAGCGCTCATCACCCGTCTCTACCAGGAGAATCGCGCCGCCACCGATCCCTTTCTCTCCCAAAGCGCGCTGCGCGAACTGCTCATCCACCTCCAGCAGCGCCGTCATCGCGTTGTCTTTGCGCTGGACAGCTTTGACACCTTTTGCCATATGCTCACGCCGGAGATGGGCGACGCGCTGCGCGGGCTGCGCGACGGCTTTAAGAGCACCCTTTCCTATATTGCCAGTATGCGTCTGGGCTTAGCCTATCTGCCGGAGCCGGAGGTGTTGGGCGATCTACATCGGCTGCTCGACCAACACCTCTGCTATGTCGGCCCCATGAACCAGCAGGATACCCACGATACGATTGCGCGGCGTGTCCAGGTGGTGGAGCAACCGCCTACTCCCACCGAAGAGGAAGAGATCTGGCAACTGAGTGGCGGCTATCCCTCGTTGGTGATGGTCATCTGTCGTTGGTGGCTGACCCACCCCAACCGGCCTATGTTATCTGAATGGCAGGAGGCGTTGCACAAGGAAGCGGGTGTGCGCCATCGGCTGGAGGATATTTGGGAGGGGCTGACTCAGGAGGAGCAACTGGTGTTAGCCGAGGTGCAAAAGAGCGCGCTGCTGGATCGACGCGCACAGAGCGCGGTGGGGCAACGCTATGCTGGGGTAGTGGAGAATCTGGTGGACAAAGGGCTCTGTATCCCCGACGAAAATGGCTGGCGTCTCTTTAGCCTGCTCTTTGCCGATCATGTGGCTGCGGTCGGCGGCTACAGTCGCGGCAAAATCTGGCTTGATAGGGTTGGTGGCGCGCTCTATCACGGCCAAACCCCACTCACCGGCCTCTCACCCAAGGAGCGCGCGCTGCTTCAATTTTTGGTCGAACAGCCCCACCAGCAACACACCTACACCGATGTCATCGTCGCCGCCTGGACCGAAGAAGAGCGCTACCATGGGGTCACTAATGACAGCCTTTTTCAAGTCGTGCGCGGCCTGCGCCAGAAGATCGAACCCAACCCCTCACAGCCGGTCTACGTAGTCAATTGGCGCGGCAAACCGGAGGGAGGCTATCAATTTTTCCCGGAAGGCCGGCCACGGTAGGCGCTAAGGGCGACAACATCGACAATTTTTTGTCGATGTGGAATGCCGAAGGCGCTTGTTGCACCGCTTGAACCATTTCAAGCGCAACAACATAGTCACTAGCGGCTTCTATTTTTTGCCCGGCGCTGGCGAGATGGTTTGGCCGTGGTGGTCGATTGCTTTGGGGAAGTTTGGGGCTGGGTGGTAGTTGCCCTTTGGGGTGATCTTGTATCGCTTTGGGCCGCAGCCGCGTTTGGGGCATCGCCCAGGTGGACGGCGCGTTCAGTCAGTTGGAAATGACCTTCTATATCGGGTGTGACCGTAACCACGGTGTGGTCCAAGCCGAGCAGTGCATAGGAATAGATCTCGCGGATAAGCACCATCAGAACGGCAAAGATGGGCACCGCCAATAACAAGCCCAACGCACCAAAGGCAAGGGTGATCAACAGTTGGAAGAGCATGAGGATGCCCGGCGGGATACTCAGTTCCGCCTGGACAATGGAAGGCGTGATCACGTTGCTTTCCAGCAATTGGATCGCCAGGTAAACGGGCGCCATGATGATCAACTGCGCCGGGTCGTTGGCCAGGGTAAAGATGGTAATCGGGATCAAGGGCAGAAAGGCGCCAATGTTGGGGATAAAGGTGGCTAGCCCGGCAAAGACGGCCACCACCACCGCATTGGGCATGCCCAAGAGCAAGCCCAGGATCAGCCATACCAGGGTGACGGTAATGGTAATCGAAAGCATGAGTGACGATAACCAGAGGGTGATCGTTTGGTAGAGCATGTTCCAAATGGCAATGGCGCGCGCATGATGGCGTTGGGGTAGCAGATAGAGCGAACCCTTGACATAACTTTGCGGATCGATCAGAAAAAAGATGGCGATGAAGAGGACAAAGATCAAATTGATCACGACGGCCGCTACCTGGCTAACCCCGCCTAACACGCTGGGGGCAATTGCCAGGCTGGTGTCAATCAGTTGGTTCAAAATGGCCTGGGCTTGTTCCGGCGTAATGTTGACTGCTTCAATGGCCGCGGGCACGGGGGGCAGCGCCGCTGCCAAAAAGGTCCTTTGTTGCCGGATCCGCTCGTAAAGCTCGACCAAGGAGCGAATGGCATCGGGCGTGCTGCGCAGCAGATTGACCAGCTCAATGGTCAGGCGCGGCACGACCAAAAGCAGCAGCAGGATCGTGACCAGCCCAACCCCCATAATGGCGGCTGGAATAGCCCAGGCGCGACGCCAACCATGCCGTTCCAACCAGGCGGCCGGAATACTGATGCCGACCGCAATCATCGCCGCGGCAAAGCCAAGCAAGAGCGTCGAGCGCGCCACCCAGGCGCCGACCCAGAGCGAAAGGATCAAGAGGATCGCCAGAAAGCGTTTGACAAATTCACCCAAAGACATGCCCTGCTCCCATTACCCTGTACCCCCATTATCCTGTCAGGCCGGCTAGTAGATCGCTGGGGAGACAGTAGCATAGGGTTGTCCCTAATGTCAAATATTGCCAGTATGTACCTGGGTTCAGGCCATTCCCAAAAATTGAATAGACAAGGTGACGGTCACTGTCCGCATAGTACCTGTAAAACAACCTATCTCTGGACAGTGACTGTCACCTGGCGCGTATATTTATTGTTTTGGCTTCGCCTTAGCCTATCTGCCGGAGTCGAATGATAAACTTCTCGTTAACGAAACCCTAGCTCATTTCTGTTGCGCAACGCGTTAAACTACCGCAAAGACCGTCAAACGCGCGAATCGTCACCAGAGAACGATCTTCGCGTTCTTTGCGCCCTTTGCGGTGAAAAGTGGCTTGCGCAACAGAACCTAGCCCATGACGCCTGCTTCTGCCAATTGCGCCCTGATCGCGGCATTGCCGTAACGCTGCGCCCATGTAAAGAGCGAGCTATGGTGGTAGGGCTCCTGTATGGCGAGATCCGCACCAGCCGCGATCAGCAATTCCACCATTGCGGCCTGTCCACATTGGATCGCCAGGAATAGGGGCGTAAGCACACCTTCCGCCACGCCGGCATTAACATCGGCGCCTTGTTCCAGCAGCACCTGGGCAACCGAACAATGGCCGGCCAAGGCAGCATAGTGGAGCGGGCTGTGATTACGGTCGGGATCCTTGGCCTGGAGCAAAGCCGGATCCGTGGCCAAAAATGCTTGGACCTGCACCAGGTCGCCAATCGCGCACGCCACAAAAATATTCTCGGCCTTGCACCCTTGCGTAACCAGGAACTCTACCAACTCCGTCTGGTGCATGACGGCGTGCCAACCCAAGGGTGTTAGCTGCACATGGTCATCGCGCGCTTGGAGGTCTGCACCCTGCGTCAGCAGATATTCGGCGAGAGGCACGGTCGTGGCCAGGTGTAGCAGCGTCGCCCCCACCGCCCATCGGGCGTGAACCAGCGTCGGATCGGCCTCGACCAAGGCTTGTACACGGGGCAGATCACCGAGGAGCGCGGCGGCCCACACATCGACTGCCGCGCCCTGATCCACCAACCAACGCGCCATCTCACTTTGTTGGGCCGACAGTGCCTCGTGGACCGGCGAGAGACCATCGGCGCTTTGTGCGTTGATATCAACGCCTTGGGCCAACAAATAGGCGGCAATCTCCTGCTGACCAGAGACCAGCGCATGCGCAAAGGGATCGCGCGCCCGTTTTGATGCACCGATGACACCGCGCGCGGTCAACAGCTTTGGGTCAGCCTGCAGCAACGCCTCGGTTTGGGGGAGGTCGCCGCGACAAATCGCCTGTAAAAAGCCCATGACTTGATCGGTAAAGCGCTCGTCATTGGAGGGGCGCTGTGCGTGTAGATCTGCTTGCACCATGTCAATCATCCTTTCTGCTAAAGAGTTGCGGGCATGATAGAGCCGCATTTTGACGGTCGAGCGTGGCACGTCCAGAAACGCGCTGATCTCTTGTTGGGAATAGTCGCCCATGTAATAGAGCATGACCACTTCGGCTTGGGCCGGTGGCAGGGCTGCAATGGCGCGGTGGATACGCTCCTGCCGCTCCTGCCGTTCAACACTTTCCTGTGGCGTCTCCTGGGTGACGAACTGCCGTGTCGCGTATTCGAGCGGCACAGTCGGCAACTGCCGCTTTTGCTTAAAGCGCCCGATCTGAGTCAGCAGAATCTTTTGAAACCAGCCGGGAAAGGCCGCCGGTTCGCGCAGGTCACCCAAGCTTAGGTAGGCTTTGAGGAAGGCTTCTTGCGTCAGATCTTCCGCCAGCGTCACCGCGCCGACCTTCGCATAGCAAAAGCCGACCACCATATCTTGGAAGCGCCGGACAATCTGGCCATAGGCTTGGTGATCGCCGCGTTGCGCCCGTTCAATCAGGGTTGTCAGTTCTATCATTGGTGTCAGACCTATTCGAGATTGGTGTAGTTTATAGACCGCCGTTTACTTGACCTTCTCTATACATAAGGAACAGATGAAGAGACAAAAGGTTTCAAATATTTTTCAACCGCTTTGGGAAGAGATATAATGGTTAGCAGAGCTTCATGATTTTCGCAAATTAAACAGAATGGAAGAAATTGGGCATGCGCATTGGGTGTGCTTTGTGACTTTGGCATACTCTCCGGTAAACCGCTAATGGGCTAGAGCCCCGATACTTCATTAGGGATAGCGTGATGGACCGAACAATACGAATCAAACTCCGCAAGTTGCTCGTCGAACTTTATGAGGATTCGCGCAAAATTCGCCAGATAATCAGTGATGCCGATTTGAATGCCGGTCGCATTAATTTAGGCGGTAGTGCGGATAATATTTGGCATGATGTGTTAACCGAAGCCGAAAAGGTATCCAAAGTCGACCAACTGATTGAAACGATCCGAGCCGATATTCCTGAAAGCGGGGCCAAACTAGACGCGCTATTGGGAAAAAGATCAGTTGAACCGAAAGCTGAGAAAGTAGTTGATGATACGAGTGACGAACCGATACCAACGCCACTCACCACCCCGCCACTCGCACGTCTCATTCCCATCGACCGCCCACGTCCACTACGCTTAAACGAACTTGAAGAACAACTGCTTAGCACTCTCTTTGCCCAGGCAACCAAGTTGACCATCCTCAGCGAGTTTACCGATGGCCGCACCGCGACGCGCGTCCTGCTGGTGCGTCCTACCGCGCGTGACGGTGTCGATGAATTGCCGGCCGTGGTCAAGTTGGGGCCGGCGGAGCTGATTGCGCCAGAGTGGGAGGCCACCCAACGCAATGTGTTAGATCGCTTGCCCGGTTTTGCGCCGGTGCGCGGTGAACCGGTCTTGCTAGCTGATGCAGAAGGTGTACGCCGCGGCGCGTTGCGCTATGAGCAGGTGGGCAATGGCGTCTTTGCCGTCGAGAGCTTGGCCCGTTACAGTAAAGATGCCTCGGTGCAGAATCTCTGGCAGGTGATGCATGAGCGCCTCTTTCCTCAATTGGGTACGTTGTGGCGCATGACCCAGACGTGGGCTCCGGTGAGCTTTCAGCAGCGCTATGATCGGATTTTGCCGGTCAACCTGGAAGTCGAAGCCGACGCAGGCGCCCAAGGCTATCCCACTTTCCTTGACGCACGTTATCTGGTGACGGCTACAGCCGCAGGCTTGCCGTCTTTACAACCGGGGGCAGTGGTGCGGCTGGAGGGCTTTGTCGTCACCGAGTGCTCAGCCGATGGTCGGGAGCTTACCCTTGATCTGCCCCAGCAGGCTGAACCGGGGATGGCCTATCGGTTGCGCGTGCAGCGTACCACCAATGATCCGCCTTGCGCTGTTGGTACACCTTTCCCGGCTATCGTGGGACAGGTGCGCACTACCCGCCAAATTCTGCTCCAAGGCTATCTCCAGGGCCACCTGGGCGCCCAGATAGATCTGACGCAACCGACCCTGCCCTTGCCCGATCAGAGCACTGTGCCCAACCCATTGCTGGCCCTGCCCACCCTGCTGGCGCGCACCCATGAGGGACGGCTGGCCACGATCCACGGTGACCTTAACCTGCGCAACATCCTGATTGACCCCGCCGTGGGCACCGCTCATATTATCGACTGCGCCGCAGCCCACCAAGACCATGTGCTCCATGACCTGCTGCGGCTGGAGCGGGACATCCTCACCGACCTGGCGGCCCAAATCTTCTTCCAGGCGGGGTTGCCGGCGACCGCCGTTGTGCATTTCTATCGCCAGCTCCACTGTGCCACCCGGGGCGCAGCTCAGGACCCCGGCCACTTTGCCCTGCCCACTGACCTGGCGCTGGCGCTGGAGAAGCTCTTTGTCATGCTTGTTACCGTGCGCCAGGCCGCGCGCGATTTCTTGGCTACACCGGGCGATTGGTCTGAATATACTACTGGCCTGATTATTCATCTGCTGGGCGCGCTCAAATTCCGTGATCTGGAGAATCCGCCCCCCGGCCAACAACCCAAGGCCATTGCCTTTTGGGCCGCCGCGACCTTGTTAGGCTTACTGGATGACCTGAAGCGGGGCGATGAGCGCCACTGCCGCGCCATTGCGTTGCGCTTCTTTGACATTACCGCCGCCACCGCAGCCGCGGCGGGGACGAGAGGCGTGACGTTGTCGCCGACACCAGAGGCGAGTACCAAGGGCAGCGACCCGTCCTCAACGCTGGAATCGTTGCCGGCCAAAGGGCTAGAGCCGCCCACCACTGCCGACCTGGCCCCCACAGAACGCCGCCTTGATGTGGCCGCGCCGGAACAGGCCACCGTGGGGCGCGCCTTTGCCCTGGCCGTGGCCGTGCGCCAAAATGACTCACCGCCGTTGGCCATTGCCGAGTTGCCCAAGGTGCACAGCGGCCCGGCCCAACTGGAGTGGCCCGCAGCCGAGCCTTTTGTACGCCTACGCGTTCAGGTGGTCGCGCCTGACTGTGACATTGAGGGTGATGACAGTTACACCTTTAAGCTCTACCGCAACCTGGATTCGGTCGTCTATTACTTCTCTTTGATCCCCAAGACGACCGGTCGCCTCACGATCATTGTTCGCCTCTATCAAGGTGATGATTTTCTCAGCAGCGCGCCGGCCTATACTACCGTGCGTGAGCAGGTGGTGGGTGAGGTGCCGATCCAACTACAAAGCAGCACAACGGTGGCGATGAAACAGGGGGCCGCTCACCAATCCGAGCCTAGTGGACAACCGCTTGCAGGCCGGTCGCCGATTAAGATTCTCTTCCTGGCTGCCAACCCGCTGGACATGGTGCGCCTGCAAATTGGCGAAGAGATGCGCGCCATTGACCAGGCGTTGCGTCAGGCTGAACATCGCAGCTTTGACCTGCAACTGGGCGCCGCGGTGCGGGTTGAGGATCTGCAGGAACTGCTCCTGCGCCACCAACCGGACATTCTCCACTTTAGCGGTCACGGCGCGGCCACCAATGAGATCATTCTGCACAATGCCCAGGGCAACAGCACAGCGGTCGCCGGTGCGGCATTGGGCCGGCTCTTCCGCGTGCTTAAGGATAACCTGCGCTGCATCGTCCTCAACGCCTGTTACACCGCCGACAATGCCGCCGGGCTGGCGCAGGTCATCGACTGTGTCGTGGGCATTGAAGAGGTGATCAGCGACAACGCCTCCATTCAATTCGCCACCGCCTTCTACCGCGCCCTGGGCTACGGGCGCACCGTCCAAGAAGCCTTTGACCTGGGACAGGTGCAGATTGAGTTGGCCGGCTTGGGCGAGGCAGAGGCGCTGCATTTGGAGGGGATGAATGCGGGGCAGATTCGCTTTGCGGGAGAGCAGGCGACAGATGCAACCGCAGCGCCACCAATCAATGAGCAAACACCCAACGTCGCATCGGAACCGTTACCGCATCAACCAACCGTTCAAACAGGAGCGCTGCCCAGCGTGACCAAACGCCCATTATCCACCCAAGCCAAAATGCAGTTAGCTATAGCCATGTTAGCCTGCCCGAGTATGGCCAATCGTCAGACGCGCGATGTCATTATCAATGACTTGCCCGATGCTATTAAGGGCAATATCAAGCGCAATGATGCTGACCGTGCCGATGTTATCAACATTCTCACAACGGTTACAAACTATGCAACTGGGCTTGAGGATTTGATTTCCCTGATCCGGTTCTACGAAGGCGAGTCAATAGGCATGGAAGCTCTCGACCGTCTGTTTGTAACGTTGGGTTAGTCACTGTACAACTTCTGTATTTCAGCAAAAAACAGCAGGGGAGACATGAAAGCATCGGGCTAACCAGCGGATCTGCGTTGCGGTGAGTTCCTGTCGCCCCGCCAAAATGGCAGCAATGGTTTGGGGAGCGCCAATTTCGGACAAATCATCAGCACTCATCCCCTGTTCTTCCATCAAGATGCGCAAGGTCGTAATGGGATTTTCCATCGGTTCCGGCAGACGATCATCCTCATATGCTTCAATTAGACTCCCTAATGTTTCCATAAGTGATGCCAACGGATGATCTTCCGCTTCACCGACTTCATCGATCAGTTCATCTAACAGGGCAACCGTACGCGCATACTCTTCCTGGGTATGCGGCACAGAAACAATATTAGCGACTAGTGCATTATCAGTACTAAAAATTCGGGTTTGTTCACAGCACGATAACCCGAAAAACAAGACTTGATGATGCATTAGGGGCCAATTTATCTTAGCCTGTTCAAGGATTACACTGTGTATAGCGATTCTTTCCAATCACCTCGATCATAGTCAGCGTGAGTCAGCACATGGCGGATATAGACTCTGCGTCGATTATAGTGAAGGACAGCAATTAGTCTGTATCGATTCCCACTAGTATTAAAGACAGTCAGTCGGCCCACTTGAAAAGGGCGTAAAATGGCCTATTGCCTAGAAACCAATACCCGTAATGCCTCCCGTCCGTGCTATCTTCCCGGCCACTGAAATTTATACCCATGACCATGCACCGCCTGAATATAGGTCTACTCGTTATCGTCTTCAATTTTACGTCGCGGCCGGCGCACGAGTGAGGTGAGACGGTCACTGTTATTTAATCGGATGCGCAACGCTGCCAATCAGCGCCAATTGCGCCGCAACTTTTCTGTTTCTCATGGGCGCGTACTACACTGAGGGCTGCATCCGTTTCTCGCCGTTAGTCATTCTTAGGGTATAATAAGGTCCATGCCGATCGGCATGGACCCGTCTACTCTGTCCAGATGAACGCCCAAGGCGGCCAAGGCTAGAAAAACATTCACGTTCCTGAGAATGACAAGGATTTTATGATAAGACAACAGCGTAACCAATTTGTGGTAATCATCGGCGTGGCCATTCTGCTCATTGTCGCCATCCGCGCCGTGAGCATCCTTTTGCCGGCGCGGGTGGCCACCGTGCTCCCGTCGCAGAGTGATGGCTGTGTGGCTGACAACGCCACCGAGATCTCGATTATCTACGCACCTGAACTGGACGAAGTATTGACGCCCGCCATTGAAGACTTTAACTGTGCCTATGCCAAAGGCAGCAATCCGCTCACCGGCGCACAACTGGCCGACAACGAATCACCCATCCATGTCACCGGGCGCGCCGGCTCCTCCGGCACGGTCCATCAAGGGATTATCAATGCGCTCCTCGCCCCCAACAACGCCAACGTAGAGCAGCCCACCATCTTCGCCCCATCCGTCAGCCACTGGCTGGCGTTGGTCAACTATCAGGTGGGACATGAGGTCTTTGCCCTGGATCAATGCCGCCCCACGGCCTTGGCGCCGGTGGTCATTGCCATTTGGGAGAGTCGCTTGGCTGCGCTGCAAAAGGCCAATGGCGGACAACCGGTGGGCTGGGAGGATCTGCTGGCTGTGCTCAATGCGCCGCATGGCTGGGGTGACTATGGCTTTAGTGGCCGCCAAACGGTCTACTATGGCCACACCAATCCCTATGTCAGCTCCACGGGGCTCTCAACCCTGATTGCTGAATTCTATGCCAGCGCCCGCTATCAGGCCGGTCAGGAGAATCTGCGCCGCCTGACACCAGAGTTGGTGCAAAATCAGGCCGTACAGGCTGGTGTGCGCCAGATCGAAAGCATGATCAAACACTATTCGGAGCGCACTACTGAGTTTAAAGAGTATATCGCGCAAGGGCCTGGCTATGTCGATTTTGTAGCGCTGGAGGAAAATGATCTCATCTACATCAACCAGGGCAAGACGGCCTACAAACCACCGGAAAAGTTGGTGGCGCTCTACCCCAAAGAGGGGACCTTCTGGCATGAGCACCCCTTTTGCATTGCGCACGCCGATTGGGTAAGCGCCGAGCAGCGCACGGCCGCAGGCATTTTTACTGATTTTATCCGCAGCAGTGCCATCCAGCAACGGATGATGGCGGCTGGGTTCCGCCCCGTCGATCTCAGCCTCAAGCTCGGCGCTCCCTTTGTGCCGGAATTTGGCGTTGATCCACTCCAGCCTGCCACCACCATTGATGCCCCGACCACCGAAGCAATTGCCGCGATCCAGACCAGTTGGCAATATGTGAAGAAACAGGCCGACATCGCGCTGGTCATTGATGTCTCCGGTTCCATGGAGGGTGATAAAATTGATCAGGCGCGCACGGCGGCGCAACGTTTTCTGGACCTGCTTCCCCCCAATAACCGCATTACGCTCATTACCTTTAATGGGACGACTACCCAGAACAATGAATTAGCCCCGCTGGAGCAAGTCGAAGGGAGCCTGCGCCGTCAGATTGAAGGTATTGTGGCCGACGGCGGCACCGCGCTCTATGACGCGGTCGCTGCGGCAGCCCAAATTTTGGATCAGGGTGAGGGGAATCGCATCCGCGCCATTGTCGTCCTTAGTGATGGTCAGGACACCGGCAGCCAGACTAGCCTTAACGACCTGACCCAACTCGATCGAGGCGAACAGAATCCGCTGCTCATCTTTCCGGTCGCCTATGGCAGTGACGCCGACATTAGTGCGCTCAACACGATTGCCCGCGCCTCTTCCACCCAGGTGATTAGTGGGGATGAAAAGGGCATTCAAGCCCTCTTTGAACTCCTGAGTAGTTACTTCTAGGGACCAATGTCAGCGAAATGTCTGTCTATTTATCAGCTTGTTGTCATCATTCTAAGCTGCATCCTGCTATAATGATGGTGTCTAAAAATGATAGAAACCCCAACGGGTTTTATCCGTATAGATTAAAAGAGTATTGCTCATATGGGCGAAGAGGTGAAGCCGTCGCAATTACCAGATCAGAATGGAGCGATTTCACCCGTAGACCTATATGAGCCAAAGAATATAGTACAATCTTTCATCGCAATGAGTCGCCTAGCCGGCGATATTTTTCCAACCTGAGGAGGGAAATAAATTATGGCATCGCTTTTAGAAAAAGTTGGCACCTTGATCTCCGCCAATCTCCATTATCTGGTTGACCAGGCATTGAAGAGCAACAGCACTGCGGTCATCGACCAATATATTCGCCAGGTTGAGAATAACTTGGAAGAGCTGGAAGATGCGGCCGCCACCGTAGGTGGTGAGGTCAAGGGGCTGCAGCGCAAGGTCAATGAGTACGAACAGAAGCAGACAGAGTTGGATAAGGCCATCGACGCCTTTCTGAGCGAGGGCAACGAAGGCGCCGCCGTGGCCACCCAGAGCAAGTTCAACAGCACAGCCCGGCTGATGACGACCTACAAAGAGCAACTGGAACGGCAGCAGACCGAGTTCCACAATTTGCTTGATGCCAAGGTGAAGTTGGAAGCGCGTCTCTCGACCATGAAGCAGGAACGCGAGGAACTGCAAGCCCTGCTCGACCTGGCCAAGAGCAAGGAGACCACCGTCAAGGCCATGAAGAGCCTGGACGACCTGATGGGCTCCGGCGATAGTGACATCAAGGGCATTGCCCAGAGCATCTACGCCCGTCTGGACAAGGCCAGCGCCGCCAGTGAAATGCGCGCCGCCAGCCTTGATGAGCAGATGGACGCCGTCCTGGAACGCAGTGCGCTGGATGCGCAGCTTGCCGCACGCAAACAGAAACTGGGCATCAAGTAACGCTCAGATGGGCGAAGAGGTGAAACCGTTGCAATTACCAGACAAGCATGGGACGATTTCACCCGTAGACCTATATGAGCCTCAAATAAAGTACTTATGCTAGCAGCAGGGTTGAGAAAATAAGGGAATCGGTGCGGGTGGATGGGCTTTCCCTATCCACCCGTATCTCTATTCTGGGTGCGTACCACATTGTCGGGGCGCTCTGGTAAAAAATTTGAATGAAACGATGTAACCTATGAACCGTACCCGTTGGATTTTTGTAACGATTATTGCCGCGGCCGTGCTCATTGTCGGCATTTCGCTGGCTTTGCGCGGGAGCGGTTCCTCACCGGATGCTGGGCTGACCGTTGCCAAGCCGGCAAGCGTGAAGATCCGGGTCATCACCGCCTTGCCGGTGGAACCTTGGGTGAGCGGCGCAGCGACTGCCTTTAATAACGGCAATCACACGGTCGATGGCGTCCCGATTGAGGTGGAAATTGTCGGTATGGATGGTCTTACCGCCTTGGGCCGCTGGGATAGCAATGCCTTTGGCGCGCTGCCGGCCGGCGTCACGCCTGACACGCTCAGTGAAGAAGAGCGTGCCAAGCTGGACGATTTCCCCACCGTCTGGATTCCCGACAGCCGTTACCTGGTCGAACTGGCCAATGCTTCCTACAAAGAGCGGGTTGGCCGTGATGTCTTCCTGACCGATGGTGAATATCGCGCCCGTCCGATTGCGATTAGCCTCTTTGCCTGGGGCGTCTACGAGAGCCGCGGCAATGTGCTAGAGCAGAAATATGGCGCGATTGACTGGAGCACCATTCATGATGCGGCGACGGCCAAAGGCGGCTGGCCGGAATTGGGGGGGGACCCGAGTTGGGGTTACTTTAAATTAGTGGTGCCCAATCCGAGCAAAAACGCCGGTGGTCTGGCTGCCATGATCGCGATGGCGGGCGAATATTATGAACGCACCGACATTAGCGTTGAGGATATTACCAACCCCGCGTTTCAGAGCTGGCTCGGCGAGTTAATGGGCGCCGTCACCGATCTGAGCGGCGGCAGCGCCTACACCGCCGAAGACTTTGCCCTCTTTGGCTATAGCGTCGGCGATGGCGGCCAACTGTTGGAAAGTGATCTGCTGCAAAACATGCAGGGCATTGTCACCCGCTGGGAAGATCCGTTGCGCCTCTACTACCCCAAGTACGTGACCTGGTTTGATTTCCCCTTTACCGTTTGGGTGGGGCCGGAGACAAGCGCTCTCAAGAAGAATGCGGCGTTGGAATTCCAACGCTTCTTGCTCAGCGACGAACAACAACAAGCGGCGTTGGCCTATGGTCTGCGTCCGGCCAATCCCAATGTGGGGGTGGACGCGGCGGCAGATAGTCTCTTTGTCAAATGGAAGGATCAGGGGGTCCAGCAGGTGGTGCCGCGCACCTCGGCGATGCGGAGCCCGGACCGCGAAGTATTGTTGACGTTGTTGCGTTGGTTTGAATTAAATGTAGCGCAGTGAGGTGACCCAAATGAGCAAACGTACACGTAGGGGTCCACAACGGCGAACCAATCTGGGGGTGCTGATCGTTGCGCTACTCTTTGTCATGCTTTTCTGCGGCACGATTTCCGTGACCGCTGTGCGCTGGATCTACAATCAGATCAATGGGGGCAACGAGGTCGTCAGCCAGGCGACGCCGGCTTTGGTCTGGTCTGAGGATAGCGCCGAACTAACTGTGGCGGCGTCGCCCTTAATGGCCCCGGTACTGGAGGATTTGGCCCAACAATTTAACGACCAGGCGCTACGCACCCCTGACGGCCAGCGGATGACCGTCCAGATTACCGCCTACGAGCCGGCCAAGATGATCGAAGCGGCTCTGCAACGGCCCGACTTCCAGGCCCTTTCCCCCGACAGTGGCCTCTGGCTGGACCGGTTGGAACAACAGTGGCGGCAAAAGATCGGCGCCACTGCCACCGAAGGCGTGGTGCCGGTAGGGCAGCAGCGCACCAGCGGCCAGCTTCGCTATGCCGTGAGCCCCGTGGTGATTGTGGCGTGGGAGAGTGTGGCGCGTGATCTGGGCTGGCCAGAGAAGGCGGTGGGCTGGCAGGATATTCAGCAAAAGGCGACCCAGGATCCTAACTTTAAGTGGAACCATCCCAGCACCAACAACGCCAGCGGCTTGCTGGCCACGCTGGCCGAGTTCTATGCCGGCGCCGGGCTGACACGTGGTCTCACCGAAGCTGCGGCCACCAGCCAAAGCACATTGGACTATGTGCGGGCCGTCGAAGGCACGGTGCGCTTCTATGGCGAGGGCGAAGAGGTGATCATGCAGCGCCTGGCCGCCGAGGGGCGCAACTTTCTCGATGCCTTTGTGGCCCAAGAGCGGGTGGTCATCGAGTGGAATCGCAACCCCAAAGGGGAGCGGTTGGTCGCCATCTACCCCGCCGAAGGTGCGCTCTGGACCGATCATCCGCTGGCGCTGCTCGAGTTGGGCGCCCCTGGTGATGATCTGGCCGTGACCGACAATCAGCGCTTGACCTACCAGAACTTTAGCGCCTATCTGCTCAGCCATGAGGCGCAGATGGCGCTCCTGACCGCCGGCTATCGTCCCGCTGACCTGGGCATTGATCTGAGCGGCGCTGACAGCCCCTTTGCCGAGAGCGACGCGGTGGATTGGCGCCAGCCGCAGACAACCTTGCAGATGCCGTCACCCGCGGTGGTCGAGGTTGTTCAGAATTCTTGGTATTACACCAAACGGCCCACCAATGTCTATCTGGTGGTGGACACCAGCGGCAGCATGGACGAAGGCAACAAACTGCCCCGCACCCAGGAAGCGTTGCGCGCGTTTGTGGGGCAGATCAAAGGTGATCGCGACCGGGTCGGCTTGGTTGAGTTTGCCAGTGGCGCGAAAAACTTTACGCCGCTACGGGTGTTGGATGATAACGCCCGCAATGATCTACTGCGCCAGATCGACCAGATGCAAGCGGTGGGCGGGACTGCGCTGATCGATGCTGTCTATAGCGCGGCCACCGATCTGTTGGCTCAAAATGATCAGGAGGCCATCAACGCCATTGTGGTGATGACCGATGGGCAAGAGAATGAAAGCGGTTACACCTTGCCCGATCTGGAAGCGCTGGTGCGCAGCTATCCTAACCAGCGGCTGGTTATCTTTACCATTGCCTTTGGCAGTGACGCCGATGAAAATCTCTTACGCGACATGGCCAAGATCGGCGATGGTCAATTTCGCCGAGCCAGCGAGACCGATATTGAAGAGCTTTACAAGATTATTTCAACTTACTTCTAACGATTATGACGACGATTCGTTCCGACCTGCAACAGCGCGCCCAAGGCGCGATTCTACAATATGCCATCTTGCGTTGGGAAAGCGCGATTGTGGTCGCCGCCACCATTGTGCTCTTCTTCCTTTTCCGTCGTCCCTTTAGCTGGTGGCCACCCTTTGGTTGGCTCCTGCTGGGGGTTGTGGGCGTGCTGGCGATTGTCTATTCCAGCCTAAATGATGCAGAGACCAACGCACGCGTCCTGCTTGACCTCTTCCAGGAGCAATTTAACCCGCGTCAGATTCGGGATAAAGAGCTGCGCCAGGATGTGGAAAATGCACTGGAATATCAACGCCGGATTGAAGTCGAGATCCACAAGCAGCGGCCAGGGCTCATTCGCGACCGCTTGAATGACACGGCCAACCAGATTACGGATTGGCTGAGCAACATCTATCAGCTTGCCTTGCGGGTGGATGCTTACCGGGCCGATGATCTGCTGGCCAAAGAACATCGCGAATTGCCGAAAGAGTTAGAACAGCTAACCGCACAGCGCAAAATGGAGAGCAACGCAGCGTTGCAGCAACAACTGGACGAGGTCATCGCCGGTAAGGGGAAACATTGGCAGGCGCTGCGCGATCTTGATGCACGCATGAAACAGGCGGCCCTCCAGATCGAACAGAGTTTAACCGCCCTGGCCACAGTCTATAGCCAGGTGCAACTGATCGACGCCCAAAGTGTGGGCAGTGGTCGCACCGAACGGCTACAGGCAGACATTCGCGAACAGGTGGAGCGGCTCAACGATCTGGTGTCAAGTATTAATGCGGTCTATGATTATGGGTCGAAGGGCTTGGGCGATTAAGTGATTAGGTGATTGGTAATTCGTGATTGGGTTGTTGTCCATCACGATTACATCGCGGCCTAATGAAGCCAATAGGACAGCAGGAGAGACTTCGACATGCTCAGTCGAGTAACATGCCCCCCTGTACCGATAACAATGAAAATAGGTGATAGCTGGTAGCTGCTGGCGCGTCGCTGCGCTGGCGCGCGCGCCAACAGCCAACAGCCAACAGCTATCAGCTACCAGCCATTCTCACAGTAGCGCTACCGACAAACGGTGACGAGAAACTTATGAACAAACGATTGCACATTCTTTTTACTATCATACTGACAGTCGGCCTCTTACTCAGTGGCTGCGGTAGTGGCAGCAGCGAGCCGACCAAGGGCGATGCCATTGTCTATGTGGCTGTCCCATTAAGCGGCTTCCAGGCCAATGGCGGGCAAACCGTCTTGGGCGGTGTCCGGTTGGCCGCGGCAGAGATCAACCGCAACGGCGGTCTGCTGGGCTACAAAGTGGTGGTGCGCCCGCTGGACGACGAATCGGATAGCGATGTCGCCGTGAACCAGGCCAGCGCAGTGCAAAAGGCCATCAACCAGGGGGATCAGGTATTGGGCGTGATTGGACACCTGAACAGTGGTCAGACCTTGGCGGCTATGGACCTCTATAAAGATATGCCGATTGTGGTGATTACGCCCACAGCCTCCGAGCAGAGCTTGACCGCCAAAGGCTATACCAACTTCTTCCGTGTCAATGCCAACGATGCCGTTCAGGCCGCGGTGGATGCCGAATTTCTGGTAACCAAATTGAACGCCAAGCAGGTCGCAGTCGTGCATAACGACACGGAGTATGGCCAGGGGTTGGCGGCCTCCTTGGTGCAGGAGTTGCAACAACGGGGCGCGGCGGCGGCTGTTACCCTCGAAGTGCAAGAAGGGCAAAGTCGCTATACCGACGAAGTCGCACAGATCAAAAACAGCAACGCCGACGCTATCTTCTATGCTGGCTACGAGATTGAAGCGCCCTATCTGCGCGCAGAATTGGTCGAAGCCGGCGTAACCCTGCCCATGTTGGCCAGTGACGGCGCCTTTCTGGCCGCCACCATTGATGAAGCCAACGGCACTGCCGAAGGCATGTATGTCAGCGCTTTTGCGCCCAGCCCGCACAACGTGGCCGACGCCCGCTGGTTTGAAGCCTATCAGGCAGTAGAGTACCGCAACCCAGACACCTACTCGGTTAATGGCTATGTCGCCATGCAAGTGTTAGCTGATGGGGTGGAAAAAGCCAATGATCTCAGCGCCGGCGATGTGGCAAATGCGATCCGCAACAATGCCGCTGAAACTTTGCTGGATTCGCTGCACTTTCAAAGCGACGGCGACCTAGTAGACCCCCAGATCTGGATCTACCAGGTGGTGAATAGCGAGTTTCAACAGGTGCAATAGTGCCTGTAAATCACTAATGGTTCTACGCAATATCGCGTATTCGGTAATCAGGTGGCGAGTGGCGGGTGGCGGGTGATACGCTACTCGCGAGAAATCTTTGGACGCGCTAATAATTAAAGGGTGCAGTCAACAATTAAGGGTCTACGCGTATTAGTGGCTCGAAACAGCGCATGGTGGCGGGTGGCGAGTTGCGAACCTGCCACCCGCTACCCGCCCCGTACTGGTCAAGTACACTTTTTCGCGAAGAGCCACAATTAATTATTTTCCATTCTCCATTCATAATTTGTAATGCACCTCACTGAGCGCACGCAGGCGCGCCGCGGCTTGTTCGGCCGTAATGTCGCGCTGGGGATTGCCCAGCATTTCGTAGCCGACCATAAATTTCTTGACCGTAGCCGAACGGAGCAGCGGTGGGTAGAAGTGGGCATGGAGTTGCCAGTGGGGATGCGCCTGCCCATCCGTCGGTTGGCCATGCCAGCCCATAGAGTAGGGAAAGCTGGTTTCAAAAAGATTATCGTAACGGGTCAGCAGCCGTTTCAAAATGTCGGCCAGTGCGGTGCGCTCATGGTCGGTGAGGTCCGGCAGTTGACACACATGGCGACGCGGCAGCAGCAATACTTCATAGGGCCAGACTGCCCAAAAGGGCACCAGCACCACCCAATCCTCATTCTCTACGACCAACCGTTCGCCGGCAATGAGTTCCGCAGCCAGATAGTCAAGGAGCAGAGGCGTGCCGTGCGCGGCGTAATAGGTGCGCTGCTGTACATCCTCTTTGGCCGGCTCTTGTGGAATGCTATGGTTGGCCCAGATCTGGCCGTGGGGGTGGGGATTGGAAGAGCCCATCACCGCGCCTTTGTTCTCAAAGAGCTGCACATAGTTGATGTCGGACAGATTGCCCAATTCCACGGTCTGTGCTGCCCAAACATCGACCACCTGTCGGATCTCCATCACCGTCATCTCCGGCAGCGTTAGATCGTGGCGCGGGCTAAAGCAGATGACGCGCGCACACCCAGTCTCCGCCTCCATCTGGAAAAACTCTCCCTGGCTCACATCTCCTTGTGGCCCCTCAGGCAGGAGCGACGCAAAGTCATTGTCAAAAACAAAGGTGCCGGTGTAAGATGGGTTTTGCTTGCCGCCGGCGCGGGCGTTGCCGGGACAAAGATAACAGGTGGGGTCATAGGCCGGACGTGTGTCGGGCGTACCCTTTTCCACCTGCCCCTGCCACGGGCGTTTGGTGCGGTGGGGGGAAACCAGCACCCACTCGCCGGTCAGCAGATTGCGGCGGCGATGGGGGTGCTCGGTGGGATCAAAGTGTTTTGGATCTTGTAGGTTAGATTCTGTATCAGATAACTGAGTCATAGCAGTAACTCTTTATTGCCCTGATTCTATTGCTGCGTCCTGTGCCAATGCAATCGCACCCAGCACACCTGCCCGGCTGCCTAACTTTGGCGGCACAATATAGCCATCAAGGGAATCAGTCGTAATGGTTGCTGATTGGATATAGCCATTGAGCCGTTGTTGTACCTCGCGACGAATCAATGGGAAGAGCTGGGTCTGGTCCATCACACCGCCGCCCATGATGATCCGTTGGGGCGAGAGGACGGTGATAATATTCATTAATCCTAGTGCCAGGTAGTGCGCCTCCAACGCCCACGCCGGGTGGTCGGGCCCAAGATTTTCGGCGCGCGTCTGCCAGCGCCCTTCCAGGCCAGGGCCGGCGGCCAGGCCTTCCCAACAATCGCCATGATAGGGGCAAAAGCCGCCATAAGGGTCGGCCTCCCAATCATGGGGCACAAGCATATGGCCCATTTCCGGGTGGATCAGACCGTGGAGCAGCTTGCCATTGACCAGGCCGCCGCCACCCAAGCCGGTGCCAATGGTCAGATAGACAAAGGTATCGAGACCTTGGGCCGCGCCCCAGCGGTGTTCGCCCAACGCTGCGCCATTGACATCGGTGTCAAAGCCGACCGGCACGCCCAACGCCTGGCGCAACGGGCCGACAAAATCGGTGTTGGCCCAATGGGGTTTGGGGGTGGTGGTGACAAAGCCAAAGGTAGATGAACGCGGATCCGGATCCACTGGGCCAAAAGAGGCCACGCCAATCGCGGTCAACGGCACAGGCTGGGTGCGGAAAAAGGCAATGGCATTGCCAATCGCTTCCGCTGGGCGTGACGTGGGAAAACGGGTCTCTGCGATAATGTCATCTGGGCCACTGCCGACGGCACAGACAAACTTGGTGCCGCCGGCTTCAATCCCGCCATAGTAGGCCATTGTTTTCTCCTAATTTTTGTTTTGGTGAGTGTATTGTATTGTTCTAAGCGCACCCTTGCGGTCGCCCCGGGGGCACCGGCAAGCGAATGCCCCTACTGCATCTATTATTATTTATTTGTAACTACTCAGCCTGCCTGCTCTCAGCCAGTCCATGACTGGCGCCGGTCACGGACTGGCTAGGAGCGGGCTGAGTAGTTACATTTATTTTACAAAACAGTACTGTGCAGCGGCCAACGGTAGAGAACGCCCCCTCTGCCGGGTACACAAAATTCACAGCGTTTTTTCTTTGAATTCTGTGCACTCTGTGCAGGAAAGATCAGGGTTTTTCTGGTACCGTCTTTGCAGGACAAAATCCCGTTGTCATCGTCGCCAGGGCCGCAAAACCGGCCTGTGACCAGCCGGCGCGCACGCCAATGCGCGCGTGGAGCCACTCATAAAGGGCCTGTGCTTGCGCCTCACTGCGCCAATCGGGCCACTGTTGTGCGGCATGCAGCGCTGGGATAGGGGAGGCCGCGGTCCGCTTGCCGCCCTGGCCATCACCGCTGGTGTAGGTGTCAACAATTACCCGCTGGCTGTGTGCGAGCAACTGTTCTCCAAAGCGCTCCACACTGGAAAAGGGTAGACAAGGGCTCACCGTGATCTGCACCTGCACCCCGCTCGCCAGTGCCTGTTGTAATGTCGCCCACCGTTGGGGTAAGGCCGGACAGCGCGGCGTCACCGTTTGGCGCACCGCCTCCAGGTCTGTTTCAATCGTAAAATTAAGCCAGGCGCGCTTGCCCAACGCCGCCAGCCGCGCAAAGTCCTCTGCCACCAGTGGCGAGCGAGTTTGGAGCACCAGCAGGCCAGGCGGGTATTCAAGCAAGCAATCTAGACAGGCCCGGCTCAAACGCCACTGCCGTTCCAACCCTTGATAGGGATCGGTGGCGCTGGACATAAAAATGGCCGTGATGGCCAGTTCACCCTTTGCCTGTAGCCGGCTCAACTCCTGGCGCAGCTTTTCGGCAATGCCCACCCGCGGATGGACATAGGCGCCCCACTCTGTCGGTGGCTGGTGAAAGCGATGGACGCTCAGCCCCTTAACATAGCAATAGTCGCAGCCAAAGCGGCAACCGATATAGGGTTGCAGGGTATGGGTAAAACCGGCCAAGAAACCACCTGTCTTGGTCAGCGCCCCACTGGCTGGACGTGGACTTTGATCGATATTGGTTGTCATCGGCCTATTATACACGCACTTGGGGAGTGTGGTAGAATCGTCTGCTATCATGCATTGATTTCTTTGCTATATCAAGCTGCGCCATAAGAAGGTGACAGTCACTGCCCAATCGATTTTTCACGGGAGCGACATCGTCATGGGCAGTGACTGTCACCTGGGTTGCTTAAAAGGGAACAACTCTAAAGTAACATTTTGTACACAAGTGAAAATGTTACTATGTGCTGCGGCGGAGTATAAATTGACGGTTTCTAACGCCCTAGTGTATCCTACTGGGGTCGTCTGTCTACTATGCTTGGGATGGCTTAGCACAAATTGTGAACGTCCGTAGGCCAAAATAGTATAAACGTGTTCGTTTAAGCGATTAGCGCCAGTTTGATATCTAATTAACTCTACAATAAATCATACGACAAAGTGGTAAACTGCAACAGTGTCTATTCTTGCCATTCAGCTTCTACTTTTGGCCGCGACTGGCCTCATGCTCTGGATAAGCCGTCCTCATCGCTTTCGTTTTGCCGGTTGGGTCGCGGCGCTTCCCCCCGCTCTTGTTACACTCTGGCAATGTTTGCAATTAGGTGCGGTCAGTAACGGTCATTACTTGACGGAAGTGATCGCTTGGTCGCCGGCGTTGGGGCTTGATCTAAGCTTCCGCCTTGATGGTCTGGCGCTCTTCTTTGGCCTGATCATTACTGGCATTGGCGCCGCCATTGCGCTCTATACGGCTTACTATTTGGAAGATGACCCACGTCAGGGCTACTTCTATTCACTGCTCTTTCTCTTTATGGCCAGTATGTTGGGCGTGGTCTGGTCCGACAATCTGCTGACCCTCTTTGTCTTCTGGGAAGGCACGAGCATCACCAGCTATCTGATGATCTCCTACGACCAGGAGGATGAAAAGGCGCTGACGGGCGCCCGCACCGCTTTTGTTGTTACGGGGTTGGGGGCGCTGGCCATGTTAGCCGGCTTGATCTTGTTGGGGCAGATGGTGGGCAGCTATCGGATTAGCGCCATCTTGGCCAATGGTGACCTGCACAATCACCCCTATTATAGTGCGGCGCTCATCCTGGTTCTCCTGGGTGCGCTGACCAAATCGGCCCAATTTCCTTTTCATTTCTGGTTACCGGGCGCGATGGCCGCACCGACGCCGGCCAGCGCGTATCTGCATTCGGCGACGATGGTGAAGGCCGGGGTATTTCTGTTGGCGCGCCTCCATCCGGCCTTGAGTGACAGCGATCTCTGGTTCTGGACCTTACTCCTGGCTGGGGGCGCCACTATGCTGTTGGGCGCGGTCAGCGCCTTCCGCTACGATGATCTCAAGGCGGTGCTGGCCAACGCTACCCTGAGCCAATTGGGCATCCTGGTGATGTTGCTGGCCTTTCACAGTGAAGCCGCCTACGCTGCGGTGGTGGTGGGCACGCTGGCCCATGCTCTTTACAAAGGACCGCTCTTTATGGTGGCCGGCATTATCGACCATGCCACCGGCACGCGCGATCTGCGCCGTCTGGCCGACCTTCGTCAGTCGCTGCCGTGGGTCACAGGCACGGCGCTCCTGGCTGGGCTTTCCATGGCCGGCATGCCGCCCCTCTTTGGCTTTCTGGCCAAAGAGACCTTGCTGGAAAGTTTCTATGACTATGCCGAACACCATAACCTCCTGCTTGGCCAGCTTGGCATGGGGGTGGCGGCATTGGGGGGCGCGCTCTTTGTCGGTTATAGCCTCATCCTGCTGTGGGAGCCCTTCTTTCGCGCAGAGGCGCCGGCCGCGCATCCGGCCCACGTACACCATGCACCGGCCTTTAGCTTTGTGCTGCCGCCCTTGCTGCTCACCCTTTTGGGTACAACGATTCCCTTTGTGCTCAGCCCCATCGAAAAGATGATCTTTAATGCGCCGGCCAGTGCCATTGCCGGTGAGGAACTGGCCATTCATCTGGCCTTGTGGCATGGCTTTACTCCCGTCTTTCTCACCAGTCTGGTGGCGATTGCCACGGGCCTATTCTTTTTCTGGCAGCGCTCCTGGTTCCGCCACGGCTTCCGGCTAATGCCGGAGTGGCTCAACGGCGCAACCCTCTATGACCGGCTCTACAATGGTAGCTATGCCTTGGCCCGTTGGACAACACGTCTGGTGCAGGGGGGGCAGTTGGAAGGGCAGATCAGCATCACTTTGCTCTGCGTAGTGGCCGTGCTCTTCTATGCGCTCTTGCCTATGGGCGGCATCCGCGACCTGCGCGTGGATTGGCGCACCGTCCCCGAATTGCAGGAGGTGATCCTGGCACTTTTGGCGATTGTCGCGGCCGTTGTTACGGTCCGCATGCAACGGCGGTTGAGTGCGATTATCAGTTTGGGTGTCGTGGGCGTGGTGGTTACGCTGGTCTTTGCCTTCTTTGGTGCCCCGGATCTGGCGTTGACCCAATTGTTGATTGAAGTGCTGACGGTAGTCTTGCTGATTCTCGTCTTCTATCGTATTCCGCCTCAGCCCAAGCTCAGCCTTAGCCCGCTGAAGCGGGCGCGGAATTTTTTGATTGCCGGCCTGATGGGGATCTTTGGCTTTGTTCTGGCGCTGATCAGCATTGCGCCCCCCTATACACGCAGCATCAGCGATTTCTTTTCGCTCAACGCTGCCCCATCCGCGCATGGCGGCAACATTGTCAATGTCATTTTGGTCGATTTCCGCGGCTTTGACACCATGGGCGAGATTACTGTCCTGGCCATTGCCGCAGTGGGTGGTTATGCCTTGTTGCGCGCCTCGCATTTGCGCCCGCTGCCAATGCCCCTCTCGCAACAGGTCAAAGAACAGGCAGGCCAAGCAGAACAACAGGGGGGAGACCATGCCTGAGCTATACCTGCGTTTACTGGATCGTGTGCTGACGCCTGTTTTGTTGTTACTGGCGCTCATTCTGTTGTTAGCTGGCCACAATAGCCCCGGCGGCGGCTTTATCGCCGGGCTGGTGGTGGCGGCCGCCTTTGAACTCCAGATTCTGAGTCGTGGCGACCGCTTTGTGCGCGGCCTCATCGGCACTTATCTACAGCCGCTCATGGGGGTGGGCCTTTTGATTGCCGTGGCCGCCGCCACGACGGGGATTGTCCAAGGCGGCTTTTTCAAGGGCGTCTGGTGGGAAGGCCACTTGGGGCCGGTGACGCTGGAGATTGGCACCCCAATGATCTTTGACATTGGCGTCTTCTGTGTGGTGCTCTCGGTGGTCACCTCCTATTTGCTCGGCCTGAGCAATAGCGACGAAAGGATATAACCCAATGACAGGTGTCGTCCTGGCGCTGGTTGTCGGCGTCCTCTTTGCCACGGGCGCCTATATGCTGCTGGAGCGCAGTCCCATTCGCTTGATTCTGGGATTGGCGCTGCTCAGCCACGGCGTCAATCTGCTGCTCTTTAGCAGCGGCGGCTTTAAGCGTGGCATTCCCCCCATTGTGTTGGATAAGGCAAGCTTTGTCGGCGACATTAGCGCCTTTGTCGATCCGCTGCCCCAAGCCTTGATCTTGACGGCGATTGTGATTAGCTTTGGGGTCACCGCCTTTATTGTCGTGCTCTTCAACCGACGCAACACCATTGTGGCGGGTGAAACGGCTGCGGTCAATGACCCCTTTGCGCCGGAAGCGGAAACGCAAGCGCAACGAGAGGCGAAAGCAGCCGTACCAGAGGATGATTACGAATTTCTGGAATATTCGCTGGCGGACGAATATCGCCAACAGAAAAGATAGATGGGCCTATGAATTTGAATCCTAATTGGTTGGCCGTACCCATTGCCTTACCCCTCTTGGCCGCGGCGCTGGGATTGGCCTTTTCACGTTGGGGGCTGCGCAGCACCGCGCGTGTGCAACGCGCGGTCACCATGGCGGCGGTGCTGCTGAACTTAGGTGTGGCGTTGTTGCTTCTCTATGAGACGGTCATCGTTGGCCAGCGCATTGTGCTGCAGATGGGGCTGTGGGCGGCGCCCTTTGGCATCACGGTGGTTGCCGATGGCTTGAGCGCGATCATGTTGACCCTGACTGCCATCCTGGCGGCGGCCACAGTGCCCTATGCAATGGGGACCTTGGATCAACGGGAGCGCATGAACTTCTACCCGCTGCTGCTCTTCTTGCTTATGGGGGTCAATGGCGCCTTTCTGGCCGGCGATCTCTTTAATCTCTACGTCTTCTTTGAGGTATTGCTCATGGCCAGCTTTGTGCTGCTCACCTTGGGGGGGCAGCCGGCGCAGATCAGCGGCGGCATTCGCTATGTGGTGCTCAACCTAATGGCCTCCATGGTCTTTTTGGCCGCGGCGGGGATCGCCTATGGCACCTTGGGCACCCTCAACATGGCCCAACTGGCGGTGCGGATGCAGGGCGCACCGCCAGCCATCAGCGCGTTGTTGGCGGGGCTACTGTTGGTGGCCTATAGCAGCAAAGCGGGTCTCTTCCCCATCTTCTTTTGGCTGCCCAGCAGCTATCACACTCCCCACCCGGCGGTGACCGCGTTCTTTGGCGGGTTGCTGACCAAGGTGGGCATCTATACACTCTTCCGCATCTTTCCGCTTATCTTTCCTACCTATCTGGTGGCGTGGCAGCCCCTGATTCTCTTTGTTGCCGGCGCCACCATGTTGACTGGCGTCTTTGGCGCAATGGCGGTCGGTACACTGCGGCGCGTCTTGAGCTTTCATGTCATTAGCCAGGTGGGCTACATGGTCATGGGCCTAGGGTTGGCAGTCAGTCACAATCAACTGGTGGCCGGCTTTGGCATGGCCGCCGGGATTCTCTATCTGGTACACCATATGATTGTCAAGACAGCGCTTTTGATGGCGGGCGGCGCTGCCGAGTTGGAGATGGGCAGCGGCTATTTAGCCTCCAATCAACTGAATGGCCTGGCCATACGCCGCCCCTTGCTGACCGTGATCTTTTTTATTGCAGCCTTTTCGCTGGCCGGCATCCCGCCTTCTAGCGGTTTTATCAGTAAATTGGGCCTGCTGCAAATCGCGCTTGACACACAACAGTGGTGGATTGCCGGTATCAGCCTGGTGGTGAGTCTTTTCACGCTCATGAGCATGTTGCGGCTGTGGCAAAATGCCTTTGTTGGCCATCCCACCCAACCGATCTATCCGACGGCCCCGTTGACTCAAGCAAGCCGTCGCTGGTTAGTGTTGGCTCCGATTGGGCTGTTGGTCGTATTAAGCCTGGGAATCGGCCTTTTTAGCGGGCCAGTCTTCCGCTGGTCCACCGTCGCCGCCGAACAGGTGTTGGATCGCGATGGTTATATTGCGGCGGTGCATCCGAGCGATACCATTCAGATGTTGGAACACAAATGAGCAATCGACGCAGACGACAAAAACAGCAGGCGCAGTCGCGCCAACAAGCGCCGACAAGCGGAACTGCCACGACCTTCACCCAGAACCGCTATGTCATTCTCTATTTGATCAACGTCATCATTGCCTTTCTGTGGCAAATGGTTATGCCGCTCTTTGGTCTGCTTGACTATGTGATTGGCTTTGGCATTGGCCTGCTGGGCATCTGGCTCTATGATCGCGCTTATGGCCGCCGCGCCTATCTGCTGGCGTCCTTTGGGCTCTATGTGCTGTGGGAAATTGTCAAAAGCAACCTGAGTCTCGCCAAACTTGTTCTGCAGCCCAACCCCAACCTTGACCCCGGCATCATTGCCATTCCCTTGACGGTATCCAGCGGGCTGGAAATCATGATCCTGGCCTCGGTCATTACCTTGACGCCCGGCACGATCAGCGTTGACTTGGGGCATAATACACTGGGTGAGCAGGTGCTCTATGTCCACAATCTCACCGTCGGCGATCCGGCGGCCTTTCGCGCCGAGGTCAAAGCAGGCTTTGAACGTCGGCTGTTACAGGTGACAAGGGGGGTGGAGGCATGAACTTTTTCGATCGTGGTCTGGAAGCGTTGATTGTTGTGCTGAGCATCTCGCTGGTGCTCTGCTTTGTGCGTCTCTATCGGGGGCCGGATGTGCCCAACCGCACGGTGGCCTTTGACCTAATCGCTATCCACGCGGTGGCCATCGTTGCGCTCTTTGCCGTTCATCAGAAGGCGTCCGCACTGCTGGATATAACCATCATTACCGGCGTGTTGGGCTTTTTGGGCACCGTTATGTTTGCCCGTTATCTGGAACAATCGCAACGGGAAGATTAATAACGGCTCAACGGGATCTCATGTGGTTGACATGTGCGACCGTCCAAATAATCCCGGAATCTCGAAAAGATTCCGGGATTATTTGGACTCTGCCACCCGAAATCCAGATGAGCGCTAATAGCTTGGGGATTACGCTTCATGCTGATTCGTGAAATACTCATTTTATCGATTGCCACCGTAGGTGTCGCCTTTATGTTGATCAGCGCGATTGGCATTTTGCGGCTGCCGGATGTCTATGCGCGTATGCACGCTGCCGGCAAAGCCGCCACCCTGGGCGTCAGTTGTGTGTTGCTGGCCACCGGCCTTGCCTACGAAGCCTATCTGGTGCGTATGATTATGCTGATTACCCTGTTCTTTGTGACAGCCCCCATTGCGACGACGGCCATGGCGCGTGCTGCCTATCGCACGTCAAAGCCGGAAGAAAAGTTCATCCTGCGCTACGATGATATGGCGCAAGAACGCGCGCAACAGAGTGATAGCTAATAAGAAATATTTAAATGCCTTTTATCAAATTGTGTTGTTGTATGAAGTTGGAGTAAGGATATGCGTTATAACTTTGATGAGATCATTGATCGACGGGCGAGTGACAGTTCCAAGTGGAACTCCTACGGCGAAGATGTGCTGCCCATGCCGGTGGCGGACATGGATTTTCGATCCCCCGAACCTATTTTGCGGGCGCTTCATGCCCGTGTAGATCATGGTCTCTTTGGCTATGGCGGTGCGTCGGCGCAACTCCGTGAAGTGATTTGCGCGCGTATGGACCGGCTCTATGGCTGGCAGGTGCAGCCCGAAGAGATCATCACCTTGCCGGGGTTAGTCTGCGGGCTCAATGTCGTGAGCCGCGCCATTGGGGAGCGGGGTGATGGTGTAGTAGTCAATACGCCGGTCTATCCGCCCTTCTTAAGCGCCCCCGTCAATCAGGAACGGGAGTTGCAGAGGGCGTCGCTGGCGTTAGAGAGTTGCAACGGTAATCTGCACTATGCCTTTGCTGCGGATGCCTTCAAACAGGCGATCCAGCCCAACACTCGCCTCTTCATCCTCTGCAATCCCCACAACCCGGTGGGACGCGCCTATTCAAAAGAAGAGTTGAGCCAGATGGCGCAAATTTGTGCCGACCATAATCTGGTCATCTGTTCGGATGAAATCCATTGTGATCTATTGTTGGGCGGCACCCAACATACGCCGATTGCCACACTAGCGCCGGACGTGGCCGACCGTACCATTACGCTGCTGGCGCCCAGCAAGACCTTTAATATTCCCGGTTTGGGGTGCAGCTTGGCCATTATCCAGAACGCAGAGTTGCGAAACCAGGTGAAAAAGGCCAGTGCCGGTATTGTGCCCCATGTCAATTTGTTGGGCTACGCTGCTGCGATTGCGGCCTATACGGAATGCCAGGAGTGGCATGAGGAATTGTTGGCCTATTTGACCGCCAACCGAGATTTTGCGGTGAACTACGTCGCCAAGCATCTGCCCCAGTTACGGATTACCGTGCCCGAAGCCACTTATTTAGCGTGGATCGACTGTCGCGCCAGTGGCATTGAGGGCAACCCACAAAAGTTTTTCCTGCAACGAGCCAAGGTCGCGCTGGGCGACGGCGCCGCTTTTGGTAGCGAGGGTATGGGTTTTGTGCGCATGAATTTTGGCTGTCCACGCGCCTTGTTGGAGCAAGGACTCGAACAGATCTGTGAAGCGTTGGCCAGCTTGGGATAGCCAGGTGCTGTTGGCGGCGCGGAAATGGCCAGTGGTACACCTGACAGGCTGCCAAAACCTGTCAGGTGTGTGCATTGCCAATGTCAACCACTACAAGTAGGCTGCAATATTAACAAAAAGTCCCACATAGAAGCCAAGGCTGAAGATCGCCACAATGACACAGAGAAAGATAAATTTAGCCAACACCCCAGCCCAGAGTGAGTCGGAATGTTGGACACGAACATTATCGGTTGAAAGCATGATTAATCTCCTTTGCCTAAGCCGCAGGTGTGCGGACCGTGAATTCTGGCGCGCTACAGTTGATGGGTTATCTAGTTATTTAGATTTAAGGATTAGCTAGCCATCAAAACTTGGGTCTACCGGCGCCCTTGCTGGTGCGGTGCAAAGCTTTGATGGGAGTAGGTTGTGTGCCGAAGGTCTATACTGCGGTTGTGATGAAAACCGGAGTTTTCCGCCAGGATTTACTCAAGAAGCAAACGCCGGTTTTCATGCAGAGCAAAGTATAGGAAAGCCATGACACAATGGCTTGCGGAAAAGAGACTTTAACGATGGTACAGGAGGAAAGCTGCTTCATGTCAAAGGTGCTCTTCAAAACGATAGCCACTCGTTACTCATCAGCCTTGATTGCAGTAAATACTGCGCTTCACTCTTATAACGTTTGACCTACTACACTTAGTTTCCCTCTAGGCAATTGATCCACATAACTGGTTCCAAATACGACCGTTACCCTACGCCAAAACTACGTATAACTATACACCCCCGTTCTTTTCAAACTACATTGACGTCGCGATCCGAGGCATTCTCTCCTGTAGTAAGTTGACAAACAGAATTGTCATATTTTATTACCGACTGCCATTGCGCACTCAGCACATGGAGGCGTTGCCACTTGACATTCCCCATGAACGCGTTCAGAATGGAAGCATCGGGCCCGTTGTAGGTGAAGTTGTAAATGAATATGTCAAGAAAGGACACAGATCATTGACTGCTGAGTTAACCACACCATTGCCTGCAGCTTCGCCGGCAGAGTTAACCGGCGAAACCGTTTGCCTGGACTGGATCGGTGAGCAACTATTGGAGACCTGGCGTGAACATCAGCCGGAACGTGCGCTGGCGCGCCTGCTCGACAGCGTCATTGCTCAGGTACGCGAATTTTTCCCCGACGCCGTGCTCCTCACCAGTCTCTATGTCTACCGTGAAACGGGCTTACTTTACCTGGAGCGGGTCGATGGCGAATTGGCGTCGCTCATCAAGACACGCACTTCCCACCCTCAAGGGGCTGCCGCGATGATCGTCAACCATCGCCAACCGATCTTTGTCGAAGATCTAGCGCACTGGCCGGCCGAGTTGCCGCCCATCGCTGATCATCTCCTCAACACAGCCAAGATCAAAGCCTACGTGGGCCTACCGCTCCTCATTGGGGGAACGGGCCAAGAAGAAGTGGTCGGCGCGCTGCTCATTTCACTCAACAAGCAACAGTGCTTTAGTCCGGCGCGCCGGGCGCAATTATGGCGCTGGGCCAGAGAAGTGGCCCTCTTTGTCCAAAATGCGCGCGTCTTTCGCCGCCGGGCGCGGGTGGAAGAAGCGTTCCAAGCTATCTCTGCCTCGGTCACCAACGCCAATCCCGACGAGGTGGCGACAGTCATTGCCCAACAGGTGCTGGCGCTCACCAAAAGCGCCTTTGCCGCGGTGCTCACCAATGATGACGAGCAAACTGTGCTGGCGACGCGTGGCCTTGCCTTTGCCAATGGCGCAGACCATACCGGTGGCGTGCGGCTGGAACTACAGCGCACGAGCATCAATGCCCATGTCTTCATGACGCGCACGCCCTACTACACAACCAATGTTACTACCGATCCTTACTACCTCGCTTACCCCGGCTGGGATGAAAGCTCGTCCGCGGTCTACTGTGTCCCGCTGCTCGTCCAACAACGGGTGATCGGCACCATCTATATTACCAGTGTCGAGATAGATGGCATTGCCCCGGAGGATCGCAATTTTGTCGACAAGCTGGCGCCTCATGCCGCGATTGCGCTCTATCACGCCACCTTGATGCGGGAAGAACGGACCCAAAATGCCGAGAAGACGCACCAAGTTGATTTTTTGAGCAAGATTAAAGGCTTTCAAGGGGCCATTGCCGATATTCTCTCGCTCTATGATCAGGTCTCACAGATCCGACTGGCTTTGGCGGAGATGGAGGTGAATACGGATGGCTTTTTTATTGCCACCCATGATCCACAGAGCGGTCTGATCCGGCTGCCGCAGGTCTGTGAGTGGGGCCGCTTGGTGGAAGATGCTGAGAAGTTGTCGAATCACCGTTACGGCCCGCGGCGCTTGGGCGAACGGCGTGGGCTCATCGACTATGTCATCCACCATGACAGCTCCTTGCTGGTCAAAGATATGGTGACTTGGCAAGATCGCGCCCAGATCGAGTCCGACTATCGTACGGAGCTGCGCTGCTGTTTGGTGGTGCCGCTGCGCCGCAGTGGCCAAATCATTGGTGTGCTTGGGCTGCGCGGCTACGACCAGCCGAACCTCTTCTCTGAACAGGAGTTGGCGCTGTTGGAGGCTGCCGCAGATGAAATGGCGGTGGTCTTGGAGAATGCCCAGAAGTATGACACGGTGCTGGGCCAGTTGCAAGAACGCAACCTGGCGCTGCTCCAAAGCGTGCGTGAGCTCCACGCGGTCAGCGAGTTTCAGCGCAATATTAGCAACATTGATATTCGCGAGGGGGAAGAGATCCTGGGCGCCGACATTGTTGACATCACCCCAACCCGTGACCACCTCAGCATTGAAGCGCGTGAGTTGCAAAATATTTACGACAAGGCGCTCGAGGCCATGCGTGATGTGGGCATGGAGACGGGGAGCATGTTTATTGCGCTCTATAACCCGACGACACGCCGCATCACAGTACCCTTGGTCTATGAAGGGGGGCGGCGGATTCTTGATTCCACCCACACCGCCTATCGGGCGCGCCGGCTGGGCGAATATCCTCACCTGATTGAGTGGGTGATCGAACATCACGAAGCCTTGCTCTTTAACAGCCGGCAGGAGTTGGAAGCGTGGGTGCAGGAGCACGGTCTTGCGCTGCATACGCCGGAGCGGTCGCAGAGTTGGATGGCGGCGCCGCTCATTGCCAGCAATAAACTGTTGGGGGTGATTGTGGTGCGCGACTTTGAGCGTGACCACGCCTTTAATCAAAATCATCGCCAATTACTGGAGATGATCGCTGGGCAGGCTGCCATTGTGATTGAAAATGCCCGTCTCTATGAACGTTCACAGCGGATCATTGGTCAGTTGCAGGCGCTCTACCAGGCTGGCCGGCAGATCTCGGCCGCCGGCATTGAGTTGGAGGATGTGCTCCACGCCATCCTGGAGCAGGCCACCAAGGTGACCGGCGCCTACTTTGCCACGTTGCGTCTACATAGTGACGATGGGTTAAAGCTCTTGGCGGTTTGGCCCCCCGAACGCCGCACCTATGTGGAAAAGACCTTGCCCTGGCTGCCGCTTGATGTGCCCAGCGTGGTGACAGAAGCGTTTCAAAAGAACCGCTACGTCTTGGTGCCCGATGTATCCCTGATCGACCATTACATTGATATTGGTGGCGAAACACGCTCGGAATTGGCTGTCGTCTTGCGCCGCATCAGTTCGGGCAATGGTATACACCAGCTTGGTCACCCCATTGGGATTTTGAATGTCGAACATCATGAGGTCAATGGGTTGACGCGCGAAGATCATGCCGGTGTGTTGGTGGGGTTGGCCAACCTGGCGGCGCTAGCCATCCGCAATGCCGACCAGGCGGCCGAGCTAGAGGAGGTGCGCGATTACGCCATTATCAACGAAGCCATTGCGTGGATGGGCATCTTCGCCGCCGAAAAGCAACATACCATGGCGCAAAAGATCGGCAGTCTGCGCTACTGTATTGACAGCTTGCGCGCCTGGGTCGAACAGCAGCACGATGTTGACCAGACGCTCTTTACGGAGCTGCTCGACGACCTGGAAAGCATTGCCAACGATCTGCACAGCATCCGCCCGGCGGCGCCGGTGGACGCCACGCTGGAGGCGCCGACGTTGGTGGATGTAGAGTTACAGCGCACCATTCAGCGTTGGTGTAACGACCATAACAGAAAACAGGAGACCGCGATCGAATGCACCTTTGCCCTGGACTGTCCAGGGATCTCCATCGCAGCGCCGGCGAGTATGGTGCAGGTGGCGCTGGAAAAAATCGTGCATAACGCCTTCCGCGCGATGGGCGCGGAAGGTGTATTGACAGTGCGCAGCCGTCAGGTCGATGGCCAGGTTGAGATTGATATTGAAGACACGGGTCCCGGTATTCCCGAATTTGCCCGTGCTGATTTTCTCAAGCGCCCGATCCAACGCCCCCCGCAAAATGGAGCTAGCCAGAATGGCGCCAATGACCAGCATACTGGAACCGGTATGGGCGCCCATATGGCGCGTATCGTGGCGCGTCGTTATGGCGGCAATCTAAAGCTGCTCCAGACCAGTGGCCTGGGTACAACGTTGCGGCTGACCTTTCCTATCTTTGGCGGGTAGATCATCATTGTCTAAACTATGATGTCAATGATTAGGGGATGGGCTATGATTGGGTATTACGGATCGGGAGAGGGAAATGACGACGAGTATCTGCCGGCAGAATCATAGTCCTCATCAAATCACAAAAATCATAGTACAGACAACAAGGTTTTTCTGTTACCTATGGCGACACCCTGAATAGTAACAAATTAACCATCCTCCATTAATGATTATGTGGATTTTATGACAACGCCCAAACGGATTCTCTTCATCGAAAATGATCCCCATCTGCTGCGTGCCGTGCCGCGCCGCTTGAAATTGGCCGGCTATGAAGTGATTACCGCGGCTAGTTCGGAAGCGGCTTATGATGCGCTGGCCGAAGAGCTCTTCCATCTGGCCATTATCGACATTCGGGTGGATGACGACCGCAGTGTAAGCGATACCAGTGGCTTTGCCATTGCCCGCCAACTGCCCGACACCATCCCCTGCATTTTTCACACGGCCCACGATAGCAAAGAAAACATTCGCGAGGCGCTCGGCGCGATTGGGGCCGATGACATCATTGCCAAGGACGACCCGGAAGCACCTGCCAAGCTCGTGAGCAGGGTCAACGAACTCTTTGCCGCTGAAGTGGGGGTCAACTTTGATCTGTGCTTGGAGAGCCCTCTCTCACCTACCGCCATTGCCGACCAAATTCGACTGGCGAGCAGTGGACCGCAGCCCGCCGCCGGTGATGTTGAACTGCTCTTCCAGCGGCTCTTTGTCCAGGCCAGGTTGGTGCATGTCAAGCCGCTCTTGGCCGCCGAAAACGCCAATCTATCCCAATCCGGTGCGGCCTTGCTCAAGGTGCAGGAGGAACGGGCCCAAGGCGCCACCGCACCGGTGGTGCTCAAACTGGGCGACCGCGCCGAGATTACCGACGAGGTGCAGCGTTATCGCACCATCAAGCCCTTTCTAGGCGGACAACGGCTGGCCCAACTGGAAGGCGAAAGCTATTCGCGCAGCATTGGCGGCGTGGTCTATTCGCTGGTGGGCGCGCAAGAAGATGGCGCTATCCACACCCTGGGCGAAGTGTTGCTGACCCAGGAACCGGAAGCGATGATGGCGCTGTTGCAACGCTTCTTCCACAACACCTTTGGCCGTATCTACATGAATGCCCAGCCGGCTGAGCTGGATCTGACGGCACACTATACAGAGGCGCTCCACTTGACCGCGCCCAAATTGATGCGCGCCATGGCGCCGATTTGGTCGGAGGCGCGCACTGCGCCGACACTGCCCATGCGCACGCTGGATCGGGCGCTGCCGAATCCGCTGGCGCAGGTCTTGGTTGACAATGAGTTTCGTGCCTGGGGCGCGACGCCGACGCGCTGCTGCCTTGTCCACGGCGATCTGCACAGCCGCAACATTTTGGTCGACGAGGAGAATCAATTCTGGCTTATTGACTTTGCTCGCTCCGGCTCTAGTCACATCCTGCGCGATCTGGTGGAATTGGAGACGGACATCAAATTCCGTGTCTTGCCCGAATTGCCCTTGTCGGCGCTGGTCAATCTGGAACATGCGCTAGCCGAGTCGGCGACGTGGATGGCGCCCATGCCGGTGGTGGCGCTGCCCGATCCCCTTGACCGCGCCTTTGCCCTGGTCTGTACGATCCGGCAAATTGCCGGTGAACTTTCTGGCCTGGACCCTCTCGAATGCATCAAGCAGTATGAGCAGGCGCTCTTCTGGCACACGCTTAACCTTCTGCGCTTTAAGACAACGACCAAACAGCGCCAATGGCACGGCCTGGTGGCGGCGGCGTTGCTGGCAGAGAAGTTCTCGGGGGCAGGGCGCGGGTAGCGGGTGGCGAGTGGCGGAGAGCAGTGTATTGTATTTGGGGGAGGCAAGATGCCGGGGACAGACCTCAAGCTACCTTGTATGTAGAAAAAAGTCTTGGTCCGTCCCCGGCATCCAGCCTGGGGCACCCTTGCAGCTAAGGTGCGCCACCCGCCACCTGCCACAAAAATATCCCAATTGGAAAAAACTCACTTGACAGAATGAAGTAGACAACTTACACTAGATCAACGCTGAGCCCCAACAGCAGATCAGCCAACTGAACCACTCCTATACTTTGCTCTGTATGAAAACCGGAGTTTGTCTCTTGCGTAATTCCCTCTACGTAAAACTCCGGTTTTCATCACAACCGCAGTATAACGTTTGCCCTTGTCACAACCGATGGGCATACCTTGTTTTACGACTGACGTGTGTTGGGTCTCTCAGCAATTTGTGCTGGGAGACTTTTTGTTTGCGGTGCGGGGGAAAGATGCAACACAAGCAGTGGCCCTTTACACCCATGTGTCTGAGCGAGGTCATCGGCAAAGATACGCTTTCCGTGTTGGAAGCCGGCTGCGCCGAGCGTCTTGGGCGCGCCATGACCCTCATTGACTATGATGCCGTCCATCAGCGCCTGGTGCGCACCGACCCGATCAATGCGCGCCAAAACTTTGAGCCGTTCTGCCACCTGCTACGCGATGAAAGCCGTGTGCAAGGAGGCAAGCACGCCTGTGAAACCTGTGATCTTACCATGGCGCAGGCATTTCTCGAATCCAAGTCGCTGGCCGCTTATCGTGAATTCCAATGTCATATGGGGTTACAGGATGCCGCCCAACTGGTGGAACTGGGCGGGCGACCGGTGGCGGTGCTCTTTGCCGGTCAATTTCGCCCACCGCATGGCCTGGCGCAGATCCAGGCCAATGTGCGTCAGTTGGGAACCGGGCGCTATGCGTCGATCCGACCTATCGATGAGGCCGTGCGCAGTCAGTTGCTGACATTGAGTGAGCGATTGACGCCGCTGCCTCCCGAATTTCAACAACAACTTGCCCAGGAAGCGCACTATATCCAGCGTATTGCCGAAGCGGAATATCAGCATCACAAACACCAATTAGAGCATAAATTTCTGGATGGCCTGCGCAATTGGGAGGGCCTTGATGCTGTTGTCTCGTTGAGTCAGCTTCGTCAGCACTGTGAGCAACTCTTACAGCGGGTGCAGCGCTTTTGCGGTGTGCAGTATCTGGTGCTCTTTGCCAATATGCGGGAAGGCGAGACGGTCTTGGCGCCCGTTGCCCAAGCCGGCTTGCCGGAGCCGTTGCACGCCGATCTCCCCCATTTTAACTGGAAAAAAGCCGGTTTACCGCTGGAAAACCTCCCGCTCAAACCAGTTGCCGGCGCACAAAGCCGCGCGATGGCTGTCAAAGGCATTCGGGGCGATCACAGCGAGCATTTTAGCAATGCAGCCGCGATCCATTTTAGTACGCTGGGCGCCATCTATCGCAGTACGTTGGTCTTTGGCCCCTTTGCCGAAAATATGGACGCAGCGCAGGAACAGATCTTTTTGGGTGAAATCAGCCGCATCATTGGCGGGTTGGTGCTTCCCGCGCTGGAAATTCTCAATCTGCGCCAACAGCAGCAGCAGTGGGAGAGCACTGCCAAATTGCTAACTCACCAGGTGCGCACTGCGCTGACGCCGATTACGACCCAGATTGGTATGGCTAAGCTCATGTTGGAGCGACCGGCGGCCGAGCCTACCAACAAACTGATCAACAACGCGCTAAAAGGCGCCCACGAACTGTGTCTGCGGCTGGGGAAGAGCGTGAGCGAGACCATGGATGCCCATGTGCTGCTGCTGGAGCCGGAAGATATGAAGTTTGAGCCTTTCCCGCTCTCTGTGCTGGCCTCCAACTGTGCCGACTGCTTTGCACTGGAGGCTGAGCGCCGCCAACGCTATCTACGCCTGGATGATAACATTGAGCAGTTACCCCAAGCCGAAGTCGATATTGCCCGGCTGACCATTGCCCTGAGCAACCTGATCAATAACGCCGTCAAATATTCCTATCCCAACACCAAGATCCTGCTGCGCGCCACACCGCAGGAACCTGGCGATCTGGACTTTGAGCATGCCACCATTGAGATTCAAAATGATGGCGATGAGATTGCGCCGGAGCTGCGCGATCAGATCTTTGAACGGGGGGTACGCGGCTTAACGGGGGCCAAGTTACGGCGCATCCCCGGCACTGGGCTGGGCTTATGGGAGGCGCGCGCCGTGGTGGAGGCGCATGGCGGTAAGCTGAGCGTCCGCTGTGAACCGACCACCACCTTCTTCCGCCAAATGCGCGCCTACCGGGTCACCTTTCAGATGAAGATACCGCTGCGACAAGGGCGAGGCTAGTAAGACAATGAAGCAAAGACGCATTCTACTATTTGACGATGATTATGAGAGCATGGCGCCGCTCAAGCTCTTCTTGGAGGAGGTGCTTGGCTTTGCTGTTGTGTTAACCGCGCAGGCTGACATTGGTGAATGGCTGGCGCAAGAGCGCTTTGACCTGCTCTGCATCGACCTCATGATCCACCCAGTCAGCCTCAATGGTGAACTGGAGGAAGTGACCAATTTGCACTTTACAGGCGTCAACTGGCAGCAGACCGGCCTGGCCTTGCTGGAGCGCATCCGCCAGGGACACTATCACGCCGCAGCCGGCGCGGGAACGGCAACGTCGGTCCCGGTCATTGTCCTTTCGGCGGTGGCCAACCAGTCGATTGCAGAGTTGACCGTTGAGGATGATCCATGGACTGAATATCTGGAAAAACCCTTTGACTTGGCCGAGATGGTCGCCACCATGGAGCGGCTGCTGGCGCGGAAAACCGATTAACATAATGAATGGAAAATGGAGAATGATGAATGGTTAAGGGTTGTGCGTCGGCGTAGCCTGATTCTCACCGATTGCGAGATGAGCTAAATCACCAATCACCAATCACCAATCACCAATCACTCAATCACTTCCATGAGCCGAACCAGTTTCTCTGACACTTATCGAGATGCAGAAAAATATCGTCAGTTGGTGCGCGCCCTGCGCCACGCCACACGCGCCATTCGGGATATGGAAGAGGAGGAACAGCCTGATCTGGAAGCGGTATTGACCAAACTTTTGCCCGACATCACCGTGGCGCTCAATGGGCAGCGTGCCTTTGTGGCCAAAGCGAGCGGCGCTGCGCCAGGCAGCGCTTGGTTCGATCTGGTGACGGTCTATCCCAACTCCGCCATACCCGAGCAACGCCGGGTGGCCTCCGAATTACTCCGCGCCCTGCAGCAGGATGGCCGACCACGGGTCATCGACACGCTTGACGAGGAGGCGAGCCGGCCGATTAGCGGATTGGCGTTTTTCAAGGCCACCTCGGCGATTCTGGTACGGATGCAAATTGTTGAGCAGAGCTACCTTGTAGGCGTCTGCAACAAGCTTGACCCCACTGTGGGCCCATTCCTGGCCGGCGACCGCATGACCTTGGAGAATCTCCTGGAGCTAGTTGCCGTGGGCGCCCGCACCAACAAACGGCGCCAGCTTGAGTTGGAGAGTATCGAACATATTAGCCGCATGGCCGCTCAAGGCACGCCGCAACAGGTGGCCAGCGAGATTGTGCAGCAGGCGGTGCAAGTGACCCGCACCCTCTATGCCGAACTCTGGCAGGTGAATCGCCACCAGTTACAGCTCGATTTTGTGACCGCCTTTCATGCGCAAGCGCCAAATTGGCAACCATCGCACCATACGCTGACCCTTGATCGGCAGAGTATGGCCGGCTTTGTGGCCTTGACCGCCAAGAGCCGTTACGCGCCGGTGACCGCGGTCGATCCCTACTATCAGGCGTGGCACAGCGGCGTGCTCTCCGCCTTCTGTGCACCGCTGCGCTATAACGATCGCACCTTGGGCGTGCTCTTTGTGGCCAGCGCCGTCCGTGATGGCATCAGCAGTGACGACCGGCGCTTTATTGAGCAATTGGCGCCCCATGCCGCCATTGCGCTCCACCACGCACGCCTGCAAGCGGTGAACCAGCAGGTGATTGGTTTTCTGCAAGCGATTACCGATGTGTTGCCGTTGGATGAACAACTGACACAACTGATGGTGCACCTGCCCCGCTATGTGAACACAGCTAATCTTTTTCTGAGCTTCTACGACACCGCGCGCAATGAGATTACCTTTCCCCTGGCCTTTGAAAAGGGCGAGCCGGTGGCGGACGCGCGCAAGGCGCCGGGCGAACTTTACGGGCCGCAAACACCCGGACAAAGTCCTATGAGCTTTACCGAGTGGGTGCTGCGTCATCGCACCACGTTGCTGGTCGAAAATTTTGCGATCTGGCCGGAACGCTATTCGATTGACCCGGCCGCGCGCATTGATGTCAAAAGCTGTCTGGTAACGCCGCTGCTGCGCCAGGAGCGCATTGTCGGCGCATTGGGCTTACGCAGTTTTTATGCCGACCGGGGCAGCTTTGACGAGTATGACCGGCAGTTTATTGAGGGGATTGCCAATCATGTTGCCATTATCCTGGACAATGCCGCGCGCTATGGGTTGGCCCTCGCCGATCTCCAACATTCTAACGAAGAGCTGCGCCTGCGCGTCCAGGAGCTAAAAGCGGTCAGTGAATTTCAGCGCCAGATCAGCGACATTGATGAGGAAGCGCAGGAGATTGAGAATATCTACCACGAAGCGCTGGCGGCCATGCAAGGTGTGGGGTTGCAAACCGGTAATATGTATATTGCACTCTATAATGAAGCGGCCAACACGCTGCACTTTCCGTTGGCCTATGAGCAAGGCCGCCGCGTAACCGCCGAGGAGATGGTGCAAAGTGCGCTCTATCGCCCTACCCGCTTGGGCCAACACCAGAGCGTGGCGGAATGGATCCTGTTGGCCTGGAAAAAGGAGAGACGACGCGATGCGCTTTTGATCAACGATGACTTCCAGGGCTGGATTGCGCAGCGCGGTATCCAGCCCTTTCCGACCAACACCCAGTCTTGGCTGGGCGCACCGATGATCTTTCGCGACCAGTTGATCGGCATGATCGGCCTACGTGACCCGCAGCAAGAGGGCGCCTTTAAGGAAAGCCACCGTGAGTTGCTGGAAATTATTGCGAGCCAGGCCGCGATTGCCATTGCCAATGCGCGGCTCTTTGGTGAGTCTCAGGAACGGATTAAAGAGCTAACGGCGCTCAACCAAGCGGCCAGCGCAATTGCGCGGGCCGGGCTGGAGCGCGATGCTGTGTTGCAGACAATTTTAGAGCAGGCAGTCCACGCCACCGGCGCCTTTTTTGGCACCATTCAATTGGCGGAGAATGGGAATCTGGCCTTCATCAGCGCCTGGCCCGAGCACGAACGGGATCGGCTGCGGCAACGCTATGGCGTCATGCCCTTGACGGGGCCGGGCGTCACCGTGCGGGCCTTTAAGGCCAACGACGCCCAATTAGTGCCTGATGTTCATGCCGACCCTGATTTTGTCGATTCCAACGGTATTAGTCGCTCGGCGTTGGCCGTTGTCCTGCGCCGGGGCGGCAATGGCCAGCAACCGATTGGGGTTTTCAATGTAGAGCACAGCGAACCAAATCACTTTACCGCAGCCCATCGCACCACTTTGATCGCTTTGTCCAATTTGGCGGTGGCGGCGATTGAAAACGCGCAGACGGCGGAGCAACTGATCCGTTCCAATGCGATTGCGGTGATGGCGGCCTGGGGCGCCGATATTGTGCACGACATCCACCGCGAGGTGGCGGTGGTGCGGCTGGCGCTAGAGACACTGCGCGTGGAAGAGGATCTGCCTCACTATCTGCTGATCCACCGCCTGCAGGAGATCGATACGGCGGTAAGCGGGCTGGTCATGCCGATGTTGCCGGAACAGTTGCCCGAACCGGGCGCCACCCCCAAACCGCAAGATTACTGCTGGCCGGATCTGGTCATTCACGCCGAAGTGGAGAATCTGCGCCACACCCACCGCCGGGCGCGCTTTCACCTGGACTTGACTTGTCCTGGCGTTGAAATCCAAATGCATGAACTCTGGCTGCGCCGTCTGCTGCGCCACCTGGTCAAGAATGCCACCGCCGCCAATAGCCATGCACTTGCGCCCCTGGAAATTGTGATTGGCACACGCCAGCGCGCTCATAGCGTGGAGATCTCGGTGCAGGATAATGGCCGTGGCGTGCGGCCTGAAATTGAAAAAATGCTCTTTAATCGTCCGATTCCCCACCGCGGCGAACGCGAACATGAGCGCATGGGGCGCGGACTGCTGTTGGTGCGCCACATTGTTGAATTGCATGGCGGTCAGGCGTGGCTACACAGTAACCGACCAGGGGAAGCGGTCTGTTTTTGTTTCTCGGCGCCGCGCTTGAGAGGGGAAAAGCAAAATGAAAAGCCTTGAATCGGGAGCCCCAGAGTGTAAAGGCTCAACGCTCATGTCCGAAATGTGTGAGTTTAGGTCAATCTCCCAGAGCGGCAAATTGCGTAACTCACATTTCTGGTACATGAGCCAAGGCTCAATCGTCGTGATAGAGAGAAGTTGGCGGATACGAAGGAGATCTCATGGACGCAGCGACGCCGGCACGTGTGCTTGTGGTGGAGAATGATGGGCGGATCAGTCAATATTTGGCGACCATTCTGACCAAACGGGGCTATGAAGTCCATGTAGCGCAAGGGTTTGGTGATGAGTTGGTGGAATCTGCCCGCGCCTTGGGCAAGCGCGTGCGGCCCCATGTCGCCATTGTGGATCTGCGGCTGACCGATGATTACACTGATGACCGCAGTGGATTGGAACTGTTGCCCGACCTAAAGTCTGCGCGCTGTATCCTCTATTCGGCCTATCTGGCGCCCGATATTTTGCGCCAGGCCAGACGCACCGAGCAGGCGGTCGATTGGGTGGACAAGCAGAATATTGAATTGCTCTACAGTGCGGTGGATGAGGCTGCCCAACAGACCTGTGCCGGTGTACGGGGCGTGGCGGTGCAGTGGCCGCCGGGCTGGTCGGTGGAACACCTGACCACGACCATTTTCAAAGATGCCGACACGATGCCTGCTGCCACCATCCTGGATGATGTTGTCTTTCAGCTTTTTAGCGCCAATGAGCGTATTGTGCCGGAGGCTGTCACCGGCGCGGTTGGGGGCGTACAGTCGGTGTTGCGCGGTCGTTCGTTGGTGGCCAAGATCCATCCTGATGCCCTGCAACCCAAAGTGCTCAAATTGGGCAATGCCGCCCGCACCCAGCGTGAACATGAGAGCTACCTCGCCTATGTCCATGATCAACTGCCGGGGCTCTATCACACGCAGATCGAAAAGCATATCACCTTTTGGGATCTGGGCGGCACCGTCTACAGCTTTGTCGGCGCCGATCAACAGGTGCTGCCCACCTTTACCTTGCACTATGCCCAGCACGATGACAGCGCTGCCATCCTATCGCCACTTTATCATCTCTTCACGACCGTCTGGCTACCCCATTACGAACGTTCTCAGCCGGCTGCCTTTGACTCACTCTTTGCCGCCTATGATGCAGTCTTCAACTTTGCCAACAAATATGCGCGCATTGAGGAAGAACTAGTCGCCGATCTGATGGCGATACTCACCAGGCCGTTGCCCAACCCCATCGCCTGGGTGCGGGAATGGGGGCGCCATAGCACCATCCCCAGCGCGCGTCAGGCGGTCACGCATGGTGATCTGCACGGCGATAATCTCTTTGTGGAGGGCGGGCGCGCCTGGATCATTGACTTTGAACGCACCGGTCCTGGCCATGCCCTGCGCGACTTTGCCGAGTTGGAGGTGGACATCTTTGCGCGCCTAATCGACCAGGGGGTCTCGTGGCCCGATCTGCAGCAGTTGGCGCTGCTGCTGGCCGAACCACAGAAACCGGGCGCGATCTTTCAAACAGGGGCGATGCTGCACGATCAGCACGATATCCAGAAAGCCATTGCGGTCATTGGCGGCATTCGCCAGATGGCGCACACCACCGTGCGCTACAGTGACCAGCGCGAATATCTCTGGGCCATGCTCTTTGACGCCATCTTTGTCGCTTCAGTCCAGTCGATGAACAAAACCCAACGGCTGCGCGCCCTCCTCTATGCCGGCGCGCTCTGTAAACGGTTGCAGACGTGGGGGGAAGAATGGGTAGTGGAGAATGGAAAATAATTAGTGGATCATGGGTGACTGGTGACTGGTGACTGGAGACTGGAGACTGGGGACTGAAGACTGGTGATTGCTCACGTTGAATTCTCACATCATAGCCACGCACCACACACCGCGCAACACGAGGAGGGCCTTGAATTCAGGTGCAATTTGGCGCCGGATGCGCCAACGGCTATAATGAACGCAAAGATCTGCCAACCGTATGAATCGATCTGGGTCACACATTATTGGGAAATAAGCTATGGAAAATATAATCAACCCCCGTTATCTACTCGACTATCGTAAGCAGGAACTTACCTTGATCTGCGACTGCGCCAAAGAGGGCCAGTCGCTCTGTTTTGTGGGCATTGCCGGCACCGGCAAGTCGAATATTACCAACTTTCTGCACAGCGATCCCTATGGCTACAAATCCCACTACCTGGGTGAACGGGCTGCCACCATCCACTTTCCGGTTGTTGATGGCAACACTTGGGATGGAACCCCTGTCGGGTTGTGGAAGCTGCTGTTGGCTGCGATCAACGAAAGCACGCGCCATCTGGCGCAACCGGAGGCAGATGCCAAGCTGATCCAGATTTCTGAAGATCAGAAAGCCTTTAGCGAACTCAAAACCCAGGTCGATTGGGTTTGCCAGCAACTGGATCAGCAGGTTATGTTCATTTTGGACGACTTTGACAAGGTAATCCAAAAGGGGCCGCTGCCCATGTTGGAACAGCTTAACGCACTGCGCAGCAGCGGCAACCGGGGCAAATTGAGCTATTTAATCTTTACCAAAAAGCTGCCCCATGTGCTGGGCCGCGCCCATTCGCTCAGGGGCGCCTCGAAATTCTACGATCTCTTTAGTCATCACATCTATGCATTGGGCTTGTACAGCCACGACGATGCGCGCCAGATGGTGGTGCACCTGAACGAGTTGGCTGGTAAGCCGCTGACCAGCCGCGAATATCCGTTGATCGAACGGCTGGCCGGTGGCCATGCGCGGTTGATCAAGATCATCTTTGAGTTGTGGCGTAGCCAGCCATCGATTGAAGGCGACCCGGTGGAATACTTTGTGCAACAGCCCGATGTGCGCGCCGAATGTGAGCGAATCTTAAACGGTCTGCATGACGACGAGCAAGCGGTGGTCGGCCGTGTAGCGTTGGACCAGCAGAGCGAGGAAGATCGTGCAATTATCGATCATCTGGTGCGCCGCGGTCTGTTGCAAGAGAACGGCAAGTTGACCTGGTTTAGCCCGGTCTTTGCGGAATATATGCGCACGAGGGCTACAACAGATTCGGAAGGCAACTGATTTTGTCGGAATGGGGTAAACGGAGGAAATACAATGGAAATTTTGGTTCCCATTATCTTTATTGTGGCGATTGTGGTGGTTCTCTATCTGTTGACGCAATCCAAGGTTCAGATTGTGCCGGAGGAGGAGCGGCTGGTTGTCTATCGGCTGGGGCGTTTTCATCGCATTGCCGGGCCGGGGGTTGTCGTCCTGCAACGGAGCCTGGACGAGGTCAAGCGAACCTTGCACGTGCGCGATGAACCGCACCATATCCGGGTCAATAACATCTTTATTAGCGGCATCCCCTTTGGCTATACGCTTGACCTCTGGTATCACTTTGATCTCAACGCCGCCGCCGGCAACGACCGCGCACAATTGGTCAATCTTGCCCAATTTAGCGATGAAGAGCGCAATCAGCAGGTGGGCACCAAAGTGCGCGAGGCCCTGGTCGAGAGTGCAGCTCAGATCGAAAAGAGCTACAAACCCAAAGGGACAGACTTCTTTCACAAGCTGCTGCCGATTATTCCGGGGCTCCCCGAATGTGATAGCCTACTGAATGACGTAAAACGACGACTACGGGAGTCACTGCCCTCGGTGGGTGCGGTTTTGAATGAGAAGCAGCCGATTACGGTGCTCAACATTCAGTTGGGGCCGGACATCGTCAACAGTTTTAGCCGCGGGCGCGTCGCCACCATGCTCAAGGAGACCTTCCCGCAACTCTCGCCAACATTATTGCTACAGGCCGTCTCTTCCATCGAAGGCATCGACCTGCCGCAACAGCAGGTGGTCTTTGAGGGCGCTGCCGCCGACGCCGCCATGGACATGCGCATTGACGAAGAGGGGACAGCGACGCGGGTGCGGGTCAAGCCAACCCGTCCGGTTGCGGCAGACGGTCAGTCACCGTCAAAGACTGAAGCTGAGACGCCTGTCCCCAAAGAGCAGCTTACCAAGGATGACCTGAGTGTGTTAAAGCGGGTGCCGGCGTAGTTTAAGGTACTTTCACTTCCTCTTCGATTGGATCCTAGGGCAGAGGGCCGTCCCCGGCGCCTCTGCCCTAGGATCCAACTTTCTCCCAAAGAATATATCCTCTTCGATTTACCACAATTGTGTAAATCCCACAACTATAGTATACTTTACTAAATGTAGGCGGGGCCCTTCCCGGAGCTTGCGCCAACACTGCTCCTGCAAGCCGTCGTGTCCTGCACAGACATCGACTTGCCCCAATCCGATAACTACATCTAGGTCTACGCATGTTAGTGGATCGAAACAGAGCATAGTGGTGAGTTGCGGGTGGCGAGTCGCGAACCTGCCACCCGCAACTCACCATCTTACTTGTCAATACACTGTGTCGCGAAGAGCCCTATATCTTTCTGGCAATGTACATGCAAGCAATGGTATTCCTTTTGGCAATGATCAGTTAATTTTCCAATCTTCAACCCTCGCGCTGTCACAGCAGCACACAACGAAAAAGCGGCTGGTGAGCAATGAGTCTGTTCAAGGATATCCCTCACTTCGATCTGAAACCAGATGGTACTCGCACCCTATCCTCGCGTTCCTGGCAAGACTATTTCCGATTGCTGTGGTGGACCTTTTTCTTTCCCCAGGCTCTGCGCGACGATGTCGCCCGGCACGACCAAAACCAGGCGCAACGTCAAACCCTACTCCAGATGGCCGCCACCTTGCTGGTTGTCCTGCTCTTTTTCACGCAAGCAATCATTGTGCTGGTGCAACGCATTTTTATTGAGTTAGCGACGGCCGCGATCTGCCAAGGAGTCGCCAGTGGCGTTGTGTGCGGAGGGGGCATTGCCATAACCGCCTTTTTCTGTGCACGCAGCAGTGAAACCTATGCGGCCGCCAAAGGACTCATTGGCGTGCTAGGAGAAGCAGTGTGGCATTTCCTGAAGCCACGTTTGCGCCCTTTTGTTCATACTGTTTTGCACTCTGCACTTAGACGTTTCTTGCAGTCAGTTATGCAGCAACTTTACCGTCTACTTGCAGCGAAAACAGAAGCTAAGCAGGGTAGTTCAACCTCTGTTGGTGATAAGCCAAAGCAGCCATCGACACCCCCATTTGCCTGGTATCTTGTCTTTGGCGTTGCCGGTGGCGCAACGGGCGCGCTAGCTGGTAACCTATTACTCACGCCCATTTTCAACCACACGTTGGTCGGCTGGGCCACGATGCTCCTCTATGGGGTGTGGGTCGGTAGCGGTGTCGGGGTCACGCTCAACATTCTCATCGCCGTGAGCGAAAAACCAGAACAGCGCCGACGCACGATCAGTCGCCGCAACCTGTGGGGCGCACTCTTTACCGCGCCGTTGATGATTGTCCTGCAGAGCATTGCCAATCGGGAAGCCTTCATTGATCTGCGCCCGGCAACGTTGGGTATGGCCGGCGTGGGGGCCCTTGTCTTTTATCTAAGCGCCTGGTGGGCCGCCAAACGACCGTTGGATTGGCTGCTGCACATTGATGCCCTGAACCGGCAGTTAAAAAAGGACGCCAGCCAATTAACGCCACCCCACGTGACGCTCTTCCCGCTGCGCAACCTACAGCGCTGTCTCGAGTCCTGGCTGGCTACTGATTGGGGTGGTGGCTTGAAGAATGCCTATCAACTCTGGTCCTACACCTACCAATATCCTCAAATCACTGCGGCCTTGCATAATGTATTGAAACCACTGTCGGACGATCAACAGGTGGCGTTTGTGACGCGCTTCGTTGACACGAAAGATGACCACGGCCGCGGTTATCCCTGGCCCATGATCTTGTACCATATGCGGTGGCGATCGAAAACTGTTGTCAAGTTCTCAACCGCCAAAGGAGACGCCCCGGCCACAGAGATCTCCCCCTATGTCCAAGCACGTCGCGACGAGATTACCCGGCGGCTGGTCGGAAAACAAACGCCGCCTCTGTTGCCACTTGATACAGCCGCCCAAACCGCCGTGGCGGGTTTCTGGTATCTGTGCCATGGCTTTGTACCGGCCAGTGTCATTGCCTTTACCCAACTGCCCAATGACGCGCTGAGTCAAGAACTCCAGTCGTTGGTCAACAGCTTCTACATTTTGTTGTACAAAGAAAAGCTGCTCAACCAGCCTCGGGTTGAGTTGCCGGCGCGCCCCAAAGAGCCCAAGCGCAAAGCAACCTGGGACGCTCTGGATGAACTCAAAATTGTCATTCGTTATGGCTGGCTCTATAAACAGTGTACAGAGAAAAGCAAGCGCACAGCAATCATGGACCTGGCGCACCAGACCCTCGCAAAGCTGGCATCCAATGACAAGATTGCGCGCCCCGATCGGCTGGCGATCCTGGCGATTATCAAACTTTGGCTAGAGGATCTAAAAAAGTGGCAGCGCGCCCAGCATAAGGCAGATCACATGACCCCGTGTAACCCCTACATCTGCTTTGAACCGATTCGCACACAGCCCCCCTTTGCCGGGCGCGAGGGGATGGTGAAGCAACTGCTGCAGGCGTGGACCCAGGGGACGCGTCAGCCGGTGCTGCTCTATGGTCATGCCCAGACCGGCAAGACCTCCTTGGTGCAACGGGCGCGCGATGCGCACAAAGAGCACACGCTCGTCGTGCCGATCCACCTCGCCGTTGTGCGCAAAAATGGTAGCCTGATCAATCGCATTCTCTGGACCATGCATCAAGCCATTGGTGATGCCACAAGGATAGGCGTAGATGAGCAGGAATTTCTTACCGACCCCTATGCCTATGCCGAACGGCAAATCCGCACTGTATGTGGCAATCTAAAACGGACCCTCGTCCTGGTGGTCGATGAGTTTGATCTGGCCTATCGCGACCAGGCGCGCGGTTCCGTAACCAGCAGCGGCAATCTACTCCCTGATGTGCCGGCGACACAGAAGCTATTGGAGTTCTGGTGGCATCTTTACCGGTCGATCCACAATCTGAGCTTTGTCTTTGTTGTTCAAGCGCCGGTCGATGACTTTCCCCAGAGCGCATTCAGTGAACATCTCTGGCTGCTACCGGTGGAGGAACTGGACAAGGAGGCCGTGGCAAAGGTCCTGACCAAACCCAACCCCGACTTCTCACCCTTATTTACCCCTGATGCGGTCGAACATATCTATGCCCAGACCCAAGGCCAGCCCTATCTGGTGCAACTGCTGGGCCACCTGACCATGCAGAGCTTCAACGGCGGCCTCGCCAAAGATCCACAACCCAGTCCCGTCTTCAACCCCAGTGATGTGGATGCGGTGTTGACGACCGCACAATATCGGCAGTGTATCGATCATCACGTCGCACGGATTCAGTGCCAACTCAAAGCGGCCCACCCTGGCTGTGAGCCGGTGCTGCGCGCCATCGCCCAACCGCCGGATGGCATCACCACCGCCGACCTGGAAAAAAGTCTGGCCGGCGCCTGGCCTTGGAAAGAACTCAAAGAGATTTTGGCCATCCTCCAAACCCACGGCGTGGTTCGGCTCGTAGAGGCCAAATGGCAGGTCGTGGGAGAGTTGTTGCGGCGGGAATTCACATGAATCAGTTACACTTATCTTGGCAAAAGGGCATAGAACTATAATTTGGTATGTTCACCGGTGTCACCAACACTAAATAACTTTATCCTCTTTTGGTCGTATTGCTACTGTGTAGCAGATAGTTAAGTAGAAGAGCCAATGAGCCTCCACGAGCTAATTCCTAACCTATCTCTGGTGCCAGCGTCGCACAACAATTTGCTTTCCCCTTTCTCTCTGTCTAGCTATTGGCGCCTCTTGCGATGGGTTCTTTGGGATCCTGCTGCTCTTGAACAGTATATTGCCGACCACGTGATCTCTAAGGCAGTGACCGATGTGGCGCCTTTGCCCTTACGTACATGGGATTGGCGATGGTCTGCCTGGAATCATTGGTGGCAAGCACGAGCAACAGCACGTACATTTCTTTCTTATCTACTAACGGCGATCAGCACGATTCTTATACTGATTGAATTTGCTGCCGTCTTGATGACGTTGACCATTCTACCCCCTAGGGTTATTTTGAGTAACCTGTTCTTCAGTGCTGCAATCGGTATGGTAATGTTTATTCTTTTCTTTGTTCTCGTAGGATTTCTTGCTGATGAACTGACACCTGCCACTATTTGGAGTACTTATTATGGTCTCGGCCTGCCACTTCTCTTCCTGCATGAAATGTGGATGCGGGATAGAATTGCGCACAGTCATGTTTGGTTTCTAGTAGAATTTAATCTCATCTGTGGTCTTTTATTTGGCTTTATGCTTAACAGTGTCACAAGCACATTAGCGTATCGGTTCTCAGATACTATATTTGCCCGGCGTATTTTTCATCTTATGGCCTGGGGATTTGGAATTTTGTTTTTCTTTGTCATGCTTCTCTATGATCGCCCTTATGTCATAAAATTTGGTGTAGGGGTGATAGCAAGTTGTATTGCTTTTGCGCTGGTCATGGTAGCCGCGGCTATGTTTCGTTTGGATGATTTTCTCCTAGCCTACCGGCGGTTACCGGATCCTGAGCGCACAATGGTGTGTTCAACATCAGGCTTTGACGCATTTGCTAATCGCCAATGGGAAGAGCAGTTATGGCATTCTATCCCGCGTGTAACATACATTTCACCGCCGCAGCTGAGTCTTTTGCTTGAAGATTGGTTAGAACAGAATTGGGTTCAAGGGATTAAAAATGCATATCAATTGTGGCGATATACAAACCTCCAACATATGGTCATTCGAACCATACAAAAAGTTTTACAGGAAACGCCACCTAGTGAACTTTTAAAGAAAATAGAAGAGATGCGCATAAGAACAGCAGAAAGTGGAGGCAAGAGTGTTTATTCGTGGCATCTAGAGGAATTTATTGACGAACCGAGATCGTATGCAACGTTGAAGACAGCGATCCGCAATCAATTTCGCGCCCCTGGTGCGTTCTTTACTCAATACACTTCCAATCAACCCAAATCTCGCAAAGTACGCCGTCAGGAGCAGAAAAGTCGTCAATTTGCTGCCGAACAACCTTTGGTTGACAATCGGCAAATTGACGCTCCTTGGCAAGCTGCACTCGCTGGCTTCGTCCATATGCAGACAGGTCTGCCACAACAAGCTGCCGAAGCTTTTGCCAAGGTCAAAGGATCGGACTATGCTACCGAACTATCGCAAATTAACCAAGCCCTCGCCTATCTGATCCATAACGAAAATTTGGTTCATGTGGGACCAATATTGCCACTGCCTGAACAACCAGAACAAGCACAACATAAGAGTACATGGGAAGCCCTGATAATACTTCAAGAAATCGTGCACCATGCTTGGCTCTACCGACGCTGTCAGCCAGCGAAGCAGGAGCAGGTACGTCAGCAAATCGAAAAGAAAATTCAGCAACTTCTTAATCGGGGAAAACAATTTGATGAAGATACAATCATTGAACGGCTAACCCGACTTTGGCAAGCACAACTCCAAGCTTGGTTTGCAGAAGCGGAGACACTGAAATTGAAGGAAGTATCACTCCCTTACTGTTATACCGAGCCATTGCGCACGATTCATACATTCCAGGGCCGTAAGTATCAACTTCAGGAAATCAAACAGGCGTGGACCCCTGGTAGATTGCAGACACTTCTCTTATATGGCCAACCCATGATCGGCAAGACTTCCTTACTTTATAATGCTGCTATCGCTAATTCGCAAAGTGTTGCATTGGCCATTGTAAATGTGGCTCTGCTCAATCGCGGCACGGACGTAATCACTCGTCTGTGTATGAGTATCTGTATTGAAGTCGAAAGGGCAGTACTTCATACTGCATCAAATATCGACATTCTTGAACAGCATTTATCAAGCAATCCCTACCACTTTATTCATAACTACATTAGAGATATGTGTCAACAACTTGGCAATCGTGTATTGATTATTGCTCTTGATAACATTGAAGCACTATTCCTGCTGCAAAATCCTACTAAAACAAACAGTTTAGCATTTTCACCTACTCCGGCTGCCTTTGATAGCTTTATGAACACCTTGTGGCATCTATCCCACCATGTCCACAACCTTACATTTTTTTTCGTTACAAAGTACATGCCAGAACAACTTTTATCCATCGCACAAGATATTTTTAACGCAGCGCGTCCCCTTAAAGTTGACTACTTGAACGAAGGTGACGTGAAAACTTTATTGCAAAGACCTACCCCCAATTTCCTTCCACGCTTTACTCAAAATGCTATTACGTTTATTTATCAACTTACGGCAGGCCAGCCCTTTCTGGTTCAGCTCGTGGGCAGTTGTTTGGTTCAATACTACAATCAGCAGATAAAAACTAAATATCCCCTTGACCCGGTCTTTTCACGTTCTGACATAGAAAAAGTTGTTGCCAGAGACTCCGAATTTATTCGGCAGAGTGATGTGTACTTTGCACGTCTTTGGCGTTATCTAAAAACAGTCAATCCCGATCATGAACTCATTTTACGTACGTTAGTGACAAAGCCTGCAGGATGTAGTTACGACGAAATCAACGCGGCAGTTATAGGGGCAAATGCCAAATCTATAGCAAGTTTGCAGCAACAACTACAGTTTTTGCAAAACTATGAAGTGATTTACTCCAAAAACAGCAAATGGTTTATAAAGATGGAGCTACTGGAACGTTGGGGAAAGCTGTTTTAGCAGTAAACGAAGCATAGGAGGTGATACTTTTAATTTTCCTAAGTGTTATTCCTTCACGCTCTGGCCTCTCTAGCGTAATCATAGGCTAGATGGTACAGCTGACGACGGCGCTAAAGCCCGACGATCTGGTAGCCACCGCTTGCGCTTCTTATAAGCCTAGATCTTGGAGTAAGCGCAGATCATCGCTGCCCGCCGCAGCCAGTCAAAGTTAGTAATCTGGATCCGTACCATCCTCACCCCTACTTCCGATCCCGCCCAACAAAATCCCCGCCGCCGGTATTCACATTGCCGGCGATATAGTGCCCACCGCCGGTGTTGACGTTGTAGACGGTGGTGGGCGGGGTCTCGGTTTGGGTGGGTACGGGGCTGGGGGGTACGCCATAGGCTTGGATGGCGTCGACCAGCTCTGTGTTCGCGCCATATTCTTCCAGCACAATAGCTAGCAACGCGGGCAGGCTGTCCCGTTTTTCGGCTTCGGTGAGGATACTGTGCCAATTGTTGATGGCCTTGTCGCTAAATTGAATATAGGCCGGATCGAGCCCCGTGTCGGCGACAATGCGCCGCGCATCTTCTTGTGTGCCATAGAGGCCGGCTAAGCGGTTGCGCAGGGCGCGGAAGGCAGCGTGATTGAGCATAGGGGTCTCCTTGTCAAATGATCATCGTCTGTGACTGCCCGTGATCTACACAGCACGTAGGCGTCTCTACGGCGCTGCCTCAGCATAAGTGCCGTAACGGAAACGGAGATGGGCTTCACCGACTTTGGACCATGCGCCGACGCAACTGCAGATCACTGCCTATAGCGTACCCAAAGTTGTGTTCGTTGTCAAAGTTGTGTACAGTTTGGGTGTATTGCTGTCTAAGGGCGAGTTGGCGCCGGCCTGGAGGGAACGTGCCGGGGACGGACCAAGCCTTGGTGCGTATACCGGGCTACGTGAGGTCCGTCCCCGGCACGTTGCCCTATAAGTGAAGTGCACCCTACAGTTTTACATGGCACTGTGCACACGCGTAGGTAGAAATGCGCATCCAGTAATCACAAGAACTGACTACCGACACTAAGGAATGTACCCGATGTAATCTCCCAGACCTCTTCATATACTAAAAGTAACGGACGCTAGATATAACCGTCAACCAATGAAGATCATCCTGAGGAGAACAAATTATGCAATCGCTTCTAACGCCAATCGCCACGCAACCTGCACCGTCGTTGCCACCGGAGGTCAAAGGCTGGCCTTGGGTGGGGGCACTGCCGGCACTGATTCGCAACCCCATCGCTTTCTTGACCAAAGCCAGAGAATGGTATGGCGACCTCTACACCCTCAACTTGGGCTTTGCCAAAGTGGTCGTCTGCAACCATCCGCGCCACGCGCAGCACATCCTGCGCGACCATATTGATAACTATGGCAAGGACGGCGCGTTTTGGGCCTCGGTGCGCGGGCTGTTTGGCAATGGGCTGCTGACCAGCGAAGGGGAGTTCTGGCGTCGGCAACGCCGCTTGATGCAGCCCCACTTCCATCGCCAACGGCTAGCCACTCTGCTGACCGTCATGGTCGATGCCATTGACGAATCGCTAGACGGTTGGCAGACCACCGTCAATGAGCACACGCCCTTTGATCTCATGCCTGCTGCCGCGGATCTGACCATGCGCGTCGTGGTCAATGCTCTCTTTGGCACAGCCCTTAGCGCCGACGAACTGGCAGAAGTGGGCAGAAACATGGCCTTTGCCCTCGACTACATGACCGTCAATGCCGCCACCCAGTCGCTGCCAGCCTGGGCGCCTGTACCCGGACGGCGCCGCTATCGCCAGGCGATTGCCCAAATTGACGCCGCGATCTACCGGATCATTGCCGCCAGTCGCCAAGCAACCGATGGAGGGGACCACCTACTGGGGATGTTGTTAAACAGTGTGGATGAAGAGACGGGGGAGCGGATGGATGACCGCCAATTGCGCGACGAGATCTTTACGCTCTTCCTGGCCGGCTATGAAACCACCTCAATTGCGCTGGTTTGGGCCTTTGCCTATCTGACTACCCATCCAACCGTCATGGCCAAGTTGCAGGCCGAGGTAGATAAAGTTTTGGATGAGCGTGATCCAGACGCACCCATCACCTTTGTGGATCTACCCAAGCTTACCTATACCCGCCAAGTGCTCCAGGAGATCTTACGACTGCGGCCGCCCTCCTACTGGTCACAGCGGACTGCCGTTGCCGACGATGAGATGGACGGCTATCGCATTCCGGCCGGAACTATGGTTGTCTGGCTCACCTACATGATCCACCACCATCCAGCGTTATGGCCCGACCCCGAACACTTTGACCCCGATCGTTTTGCGCCCCAAGCGGATGGAAGTGCAAGGCCCACCCGCCATCCCTTTGCCTGGATGCCCTTTGGCGTCGGTCAACGCATCTGCATTGGCCGCGACTTTGCCCTCATGGAAGGCACATTGGCGTTGGCAATGATTGTCCGCCGCTTTCAGGTGCGCGCCGTTGCCGATCATGTGCCGCAACTCGGGCTGTCCACCACGCTACGGCCCAAAGCTGGCGTACGAGTACATTTATCATCCAGATAAATGGATTTTAATCCCCCGGCGCCAGTTGGGCGCCCCGTTCCTCGTGCTGGCGGCGCTCTTGCATACTCTGGCGCATCCAGAGGACGAGCACCGCAATGGCGCCGTACACGTCCAGCTAGGCGGCGCCTTGAGGGTTGGGCAGATCAGATTACACCAAACGAATCACAGCATATTCATAATCACGTCGCGACCAGGCCCACAAAAATGTGTTTACGTCAACAATTTCTGGCGCTTCATTGACCGCCGGATTATTCACGTAGATCTCGGCAGGAGTGAAGCCAACCACAACAACCGCATGATTCTGACAATATGGCCATTGATCCGGCGCATCGCTATCAACAGCCACAATGATTGGCAGGCCATCTTCAAGGAATGACGCAAAAGCTGTCAATGTCGCCCACTCGCCGCGTTCGATCACCAATCCCAGGGCGGCGTCAAGACGATCAATGTTCGAGAAGGGCGTACCAATTTCAGTGCTGTCCAGTAATCTGCTTAACCATTCATGGCTGCGATAGATACCCAAATATTCGAGCACCATTGCCGCACAAGAGACCAGGCAATCCGCCTCAAATCGCTGCCGTCGATGGGCAAAGTTGGATAGTAGCACGTACTTGCTCCCGGAGGTGGTCAAGTTGTTCATCGGGTAGGGGAGTTACGGCGCCGGTTTGTGCATTTACGTCAATTACACCCAGTTGTTCCAAACGAACATCTTGCAGGTTGAACTCAATCAAAAATTGCCAAACCGGTGGCTTGCTTGGTAACCGTTGTCCGCCGGTAGCACTAAATTTCATGGAGAGATGTTGATCAAGCCAGCGTCGCGCCAAGCGCCGCGCCTGATGGCGTGAGATGTATCCATCCTCTGTGCGCGCCAATTCACCGTGCCGGCGCGCAACTTCCCAGGCTGCGGTTTCACGAATTTCTCGAATCTGTTCTGCCGTCAAGGGGATGATGGATGCTACATCGTTATTCAAACCGATATCTTGCTGTTGTGCATAAACGTTGCCGACAATACATGGCTGCAACAGAGCTACATCTTGATAGGCAATCAAAAAAGACCACCGTCTTGACCGCGCGGTTGCGGTGCTGCTTGTATAGGCTGTACCCAAAGCCTCGGCCAAATAGTGATCCACCCTTTGGCGCACTTGCGCTTCTACCATTAGATGATTGCTTGTGACGGCTATCTCCATTTATTCCTCTTTTCGGTTAGCTCCTCAGACCATCGGTAGCGAAGAGTGCCAATAATATACTGCCTCTGCGCTACAGACGCCTCAATCCCCCGGCGCCAACTGGGCAACCCGTTCCTCGTGCTGACGGCGCTCTTGCATACTCTGGCGCATCCAGAGGACAATCACGGCAATGGCGCCGTAGACCAGCGCCGTAGCCCCAAAGACGCCGCGCACGCCCAGCCAGGTGGCAACGCCGGCGGCGAGCATCGGGGAGATGGTGCGGCCGGCGGCGGCGACGCTGTTGTCCAGGGCATAGGTGGCGCCCTGGGTGTTGGGTGGGGTCCAGAGATTCATGAGCGCAGCCAGGGGCGCGACCAGACCGCCCAAGGCCAGACCGGTCAACGCTTGCAAGAGAATCAGTTGCCAGGGCGCGGTGACAAAGGGTTGAGGTAGATAGCAGAGGGTGGCGACCAGCGCCGAGCCAATCAAGATCCGTTCGTGACCAATGCGGTCGCCCAGACGACCCAAATAGACGCCGGTGATGGCGCTGGCGCCGGCCACCGCGCCAATCATGAGGCCAGAGGCGGTCGCCGCCCCGCTCTCGGTGCCCATCAGTTCGATCATGTAGAGGGCGGCCACCGGGTAGATCATCATCTGGCCCAGGCTACGCAAGAAAGAAAGGCTGTAGAGACCCGTCATGCCCGGCGCTTGCAGCAACATGCGATAGCTGCCGACCATGCTGGGGCGTTTGGACTTCTCCACCGGTGTAAACTGCTCGTGCACCCAAAGCCAGACGCAGATCCCCGCAATGGCCAACATGACCCCGGTGATCCAGAAGCTCTCGCGGAAGCCAAAGGCATCACCCAGCACGCCGCCAATCACGGGACCCAACGCAATGCCGCCCCACCGGCCCAGCATGAGCAACCCCAGTGAACTGCCGGTCTTCTCTTTGGGCGCGGTGGCCGCCACCAGCGCATTGACCGAAGAGATGACGCCGGTGACTGCGCCCTGGATCGTGCGCAGCAGCACCAGTTGCTCGGCGCTTTGGGCAAAGCCCATGAGGGTGATCAAGACCGCGCCGCCCAGCGTTGCGCGCAACAACATCGGTTTGCGCCCATAGCGGTCGGCCACTACGCCCCAGAAAGGGGAGGTGAGCATCATAACAAAGGCCTGGGTGGAAAAGACCATGCCCGACCAAAATTCCAGGCTGCCGCGCGTGGCAACCCCCAGTTCTTTGATGTACAGAGGCAAAAAGGGAAAAACGAGGCTAAAACCGGCGGTGGTGAGCAACTGCACACCAAAGAGTATATAGAGGTTACGCCGCCACTGGGGTATCATAAAGAGAGTTTGCCTTTCACTGGGTCATTGGGTCATTGGGTGATTCGTAATTAGTGATTGGTCTCTGGCGACCAGGGTGTGGAGCGGAAATTACGAATCACCCAATCACCAATCACCCAATCACCCAATGACCCAGTCACTAATCCCTCTATTATACACCCAGATAGGCCAAAAAGCCCAATGACATATTATAGACGGCATGGACGATCATACTGGTGCTGGTGTTGGCGCGCATGCGTACGACGCCCAGCAGCAGGCCCAATAGAAAGACAATCAAGGTCGAAATCGAGACGCCATAGTTGCTGTGCACCAGGGCAAAGAGAAGGGCAGTAAGAATATAGCCAAAGCGCGGCTGCAAGGCGCCCCGGAAGAGGGTCTCTTCACCCAGGGCCGCGGCCGCACCCAGGGTGACAATGCCAAAGGGTGTGTGAAAGAGGGGACCCAGCAGTTGCTCTGTCAATGCATCGACGCCCGGATCTGTCCCCACGTTGAAGCGCGCGCTCAATTGGTCCACTACCATGACCACGGGCACCATGCCCAAACCGAGGACAATGCCAGTGATGATATTGCCCAAGGAGGGAACAACGAGGCCAATGCGCTGCAAGGTTTCACCCCAATCGCGCCGTACCAGCCAGCCGACGCCAAAGAAGGCAAAGACCGCCGTCATAAACTGTTGCGTCCAGAGGCTGAGCATGGTATTGCTGGTGACGCCGGCCTCTTCCTGCGCAGCCAAAGATTCCGCCAAATTATTGAGACCAATCCCCAACGTAAAGAGCAGGTTGATCAAAACCAACACCGAAAGGGAGAGCGCAACCGCATGGACAGGACTGGCTGGGTCAAGGGGAATAAAGCGTGCAAAGAGACGGCGCACCGGCGGCAGCAGTAGGATAATGCCCAGCAAAGAGGGCAACCATAAGCTCAAGCCCAGCAGCGGCAACGAATCGAGCTGGCCAAAGGGGTTGTCGCCTCCCCCACCCAGATTTAGATCTTGGAGCAGATTGGGTTGCTGCTGCAGCAGCGTATTAAATCCTTGTAATGCTATACCGATCAGGATCGCAAAGGCATAAAAGATGACCAACAACGCATAGCTGCCCAAGGCGACACCTCGGTATGGTTCCTCTCGCCGCCGTCGTGCTTCGGCCAGATTTGCCACCAACATGATCAAAATCAGTGGCGCAAAGAGTAGAATCATGGTTATTACTTCACTCATGTTTGCTCCAAATTATTTAGGGTTAGCAACGGTTCAGGCGATGGCCAACGGTCGGACGTTGACCGACAGTTCACTGGTGGTTGCCTAGGGCTCTGGTCAATGGCTGACGGCAGAGCGAAATTGTTATAATCGTTAGTTAACTAACAATAGGTCATGACTGTTTGATAGTCTACTCCGACATGGCAGTTGCTGCAAGCGATTATCCTTCCATTCTACTGATTCGACAAAGCGCCCATTTTTCCTTACAATTGACCCAGCATGCAAATAGCCCTTATTCCGATTTAATTCTTTACTCAAGTAGTCATTAGGCGTCAAAGGTGTACCGCCAGCGGTGAAAATTAAATCGAAATCAATACTAATGACTGCACGAATGACTATTCTATGACTGTACAACGAAGGAGGATTTTAATGGCTACCAAACTGCGCAATAATACCAAAATGCGAGAGATCCCGCTCCCTCCCAATCCACAGCCAGCAGATGATCTCGGTTTGGGGGCCATAGAAAATGGGGTGCAGCCACACAAGTCGGCGCCCGTCATTCAGCCCCGCGAACATGCCTACACACCGGCGTTGGACTTAACTTCGCTTTCCCTCGACGAGTTGAGCGCATCCGATCAATTATATAACCGCGAGCTAGTGTGGCTGAATTTTAATTGGCGTGTGCTACATGAAGCCATTGATGCGCGCACTCCCTTGCTGGAACGATTACGCTTTATTGCCATTACCTCGAGCAATTTGGATGAGTTTTTCCGCAAACGGGTGGGCGGACTCAAGCGCCAACAGGCTGCCGGCATTGCCAATCTGACCCTGCAAGGCTGGTCGCCCGATGTACAGTTGCAGTACATTGCCAAAGCCGTGCGTCCTATGCTAGAGGCGCAAAGTCAATGTTTGTATGAGGATATATTACCTCAGCTAGCGGAGCACAATGTCCGTATTCTTGATTATCAGGCGCTGAACCAAACGCAGAAACAGAAACTTCAGCAATACTATGAACGGGAAGTCTACCCCATCCTCACCCCACTGGCCGTGGACCCGGGCCACCCCTTCCCATTCATCAGCAATCTCAGCTTGAGTTTAGGTGTTTTCCTCTATGATCAGACCACGGACGAAACCCATTTTGTGCGCGTCAAAGTGCCGACCAATCGGCCCCGCTGGGTGCCACTCGACACGCCCTACTATTTTGTCCCGCTTGAACAGGTCATGATTGCCAATTTACCGACCTTGTTTCATGGCATGGAGATCCTCGCCGCCCACCCTTTCCGTGTCACGCGCAACGCCGATGTTGAACGTAACGAAGAAGAGGCCGAAGACCTGCTCGACTTAATTAGCGAAGAACTGCGTGAGCGACGCTTTGCGCCGGTGGTGCGCCTGGAGTGTGATGACACCATGCCCGAAAACATGTTGGCGTTGTTGCGCAGCGAACTGCACCTGGAGCAAAATGATGTCTATCCTATCCGCGGCCTCTTACGTCTGGATGATCTCTTTGCCCTCAGTGACCTGAATTTGCCCCATCTCAAATATGAGCCGTGGATTCCCCAGGTGCCGTTACGGCTGACCGGCTTAGAGAGCCGGACGCGCCCCAGCGAAATCTTCTCGGTCATTCGCCAGGGTGACTTGCTGGTGCACCACCCCTACCACAGCTTTGCCGCCAGCACACAACAGTTTATTGAGGCGGCCACCAATGACCCCGCAGTCCTGGCCATCAAACAGACCCTCTATCGCACCAGCGCCAACTCGCCGATTATCAAGGCGCTGATCCAGGCCGCGGAACAGGGCAAGCAGGTGGCGGTATTGGTGGAGGTAAAAGCGCGCTTTGATGAGGCGCAAAATATTGAATGGGCGCGCATGTTGGAAAATGCCGGTTGCCATGTCGCCTATGGGCTGGTCGGCCTCAAGACACACACCAAGATTTCGCTCGTGGTCCGGGAAGAGGAAGATGGGCTACGCGCCTATTGTCATATCGGCACCGGCAACTACAACGCCAAAACCGCCGGCCTCTATACAGACTTAGGCCTTTTCACCTGTGACCAAGAACTAGGCGCCGATATCATGGATCTCTTTAATTTCCTCACCGGCTACAGTCGCCAGACCGAATATCGCAAATTGTTGGTGGCGCCGGTCAACATGCGTCAATGTTTTCTGGAACTAATCGACCGCGAGATCAAGATTGCCCTAGATGGCGGGAAGGGGCGGATTGTTGCCAAGATGAATGGCCTGGAAGATCCCCTTATCACCCGTAAACTTTATGAAGCGAGCCAAGCCGGCGTCGCCATTGATCTGATTGTGCGCGGCAATTGTCGCATTCGCCCCGGTATTCCCGGCATCAGCGATAACATCCGTGTCATCAGCATTATCGGTCGCTTTTTGGAACATTCGCGCCTCTTTTATTTTGGCAACAATGGCGATCCGCGCTATTTTATGGGCAGCGCCGATTGGATGCGACGCAACTTGACCAGTCGTGTTGAGGCCGTTACCCCAGTTGAAGACCCACGGTTACGCGAACAGATCGACCACATCTTGCAGCTTTCTCTGAAGGATCATCGTCAGGCGTGGGAGATGTTGGCCGACGGGCGTTATCAGCGTCGTTTCCTAACCGGCGCCGAGCCGGCAGCCGAGGGTGACACCGCAGCGCAAGGGCTACAGGCGGCGCTGATGCACCAGATGCGCACCTTTGCCATGCAGCTACATAACGAAGGCTTTCCCTTGCCCGGAGAAGCCTAACACCAGCCCCAATGGACAGTTAAACCGTGGAGGTCAGCGTTGGATACATTTTTGACACTTGAAATTGAAATTATTGAAGTTTTGGTCGTTGTCACGCTGGTGGCGTTGGTTGCGCGCCGGATCCGGCTGCCTTATACCGTGGCGTTAGTGTTGGCAGGCTTGCTCATTGCCATTCAGGGCCAGCTAAAAATAGAGTTGACCCCGGAGTTAGTGCTGGCAGTCTTTTTGCCGCCCCTGGTCTTTGAAGCAGCGTTTCACCTGCAATTGGATCGACTACGCACCAATTTGATACCCATTCTCACCTTAGCTGTGCCGGGCGTTTTGCTGAGTACGGCATTGGTCGGCGGTCTGCTGGCGCTTTTGGGTATTCTGCCGTTGCCGGTGGCGTTGCTCTTTGGCGCGCTGATTGCCGCTACTGATCCCGTGGCGGTCATTGCCGTCTTTCGGGCCGTCGGCGCCCCCCAACAGTTGACGGTGCTGATGGAGGGGGAAAGTCTCTTGAACGATGGCACAGCAATTGTCATTTTTCATATTATGCTTGTTTTCGTCTTAGAGGGTACACTTTCCCCTATCCAGGGAATTACTGATTTTTTTATTGTGGCCTTGGGCGGCCTGGCGATTGGCCTGGTCTTGGGTTATGGTGTGGCCCAGTTGATTGCACAGATCGACGATTACTTGATTGAAATCACGCTGACAACGGTTGTGGCCTATGGCAGCTATCTGGTCGCCGAGGGCTTCCATATGAGTGGCGTTTTGGCGGTGGTCATGGCTGGGCTGGTCAACGGCAATTTGGGACCACGCGGCATGTCGCCCACCACCCGCATTGTATTGACAAACTTTTGGGAATATCTAGCCTTTTTGGCGAACTCATTTGTCTTTATCTTGATTGGCATGAATGTGGAATATGATGAGTTGGTCCAATTCTTGGGACCGGCGCTCGTGGCCGTCGTCGTGGTGCTGATTGCCCGCGTCATCACAGTTTATGGCCTTGGTGCATTGATTCGCCTCTTTCGCTCCGATCTGGAGCGCTCCTATTTACATGTCCTGACATGGGGCGGGTTGCGCGGCGCAGTCAGCCTGGCGCTAGCCTTGAGCCTCCCGTTTGCCATTCATGAGCGCCGCCAACTGCTGGCCATGAGCTTTGCCGTGGTGCTCTTTACCTTGCTGGCGCAGGCCACTACCATTCCTGCGCTCCTTTCCCGCCTGAAGTTGACCAGCAAAAGACAACTGCCAGTGGAATATGAACGGTTACAGGGCGAATTGCTGGCCGTGCGCGCGGCCGGCCGTCACCTGGACCGCCTCTATCATGAAGGCGCGTTGCTGCCTGTAGCCTGGGAGACCGTCAAAGAGGAAGTGGACCAGCGCGAGGAAACGCTCAGTGACGGATTGCGCGATTTGCTGGAAGAGCACCCTGGGGTTCGCACCCAGGTCATCGCCCTGGCGCGTATCGAAGCGCTGCGCGCCCAACGGGCCGCCCTGGACGAATTGAGCCATGCCGGTCTCCTCAGTGAAGAGGCGCTGGGCGAACTCGAAGCCAGCATCGACAAAGCGCTTGAACAGCCGGAGGAAGCGTAAGGGGGTGGCGAGTGGCGGGGTGGCGGGTGCAGAGAACGCCACCCCGCCACTCGCCACTCGCCTCCCACCACTACACCACCCGATTGATCAACGGTTCACCCCGCAAGCCCAGCTTCAAATTGTCTACGGAACGCTGCGCCATGCGCCGACGCGTCTGGCGGGTGGCGCTCCCTAGATGCGGGGTGATGACCAGGTTGTCCAACTTGAGGAGCGGGTGGTCGCGCGGCAGTGGCTCCGGATCGGTTACATCCACCGCCGCGGCATAGATCCACTTTTCGGTCAGCGCTTCCAGCAAGGCGTCATGGTCAATGACGCCGCCACGCGCCACATTGATGAGCACGGCTGTCGGCTTCATCAGGCGGAGTTGGGCGCGCCCGATTAAATGGCGTGTCTCTGGCGTCATGGGCACGGTGAGCGCCACAAAGTCCGCCTCGCGCAGCAGTTCTTCCTGGCTGGCATAGATCACGCCGAGTTCGGCCTCGGTTTGGGGCCGGCGGTTGCGGTTGTGGTAGAGCACCTTCATGTCAAAGCCCAGGCTGCGCCGGGCCAACTGGGTGCCGATGTTGCCCATACCAATAATGCCCAGGGTGGCGCCATAGACTTCATAGCCATGCAATACGCTGGGGTCATAGTGGGTAAATTCGGGGCTGCGGGCAAAGTGGTCGCCGATGACCAGGTTGCGCGCTGCGCCCATAAGTAGGGCAAAGGCCATATCGGCGGTGGCGCCATCAACCAGGTTAGGTGTGTTGCCGACGGGAATACCGCGCGCCTTGGCGTCGGCCAAACGGATATGATCGACACCGACGCCAAAGTTGCTGATAATGCGCAGGTTGGGCATCTTATCCATGACGGCGTCATCGACAATGGGATGGCCATAGGTGAAGTAGCCTTCCACCTGTTGTAGCACGGCAGGATCAGTGGCGTCACCCTGCCACAGGTGGACGGCGCACTCATCCCCCAGCATGGCCATAATTTCATCGTTAAGGTGGGTGTCGATCAGCACTTGATAGGGCATGGCTGGCTCCTCAGTCATAAAATTTGTTGCTTGCAAAGAGCATGGTTGATTACAGATGTCACCCTATCAGTATAACATAAAGGCGTTGGCGACTAGAATCGTCTGCCAACGCCTTTATTATTATGTCGTAACGTTTAGCTGTTAACGCAGGCTGAGTAGCTATACCGACGAGCGCCAGGAAGTATCATTTTTTACAGGAGTAAAATGATACTTCCTGTGCTGCTCGTGAATATACATAATGTTCAGAGAGTACACTTACTGTTCAATTAACGGCATGTAGATGTTGTAGGCGGCGGATCCGTTCTCCTTTTTGGTCCCTGCGGCTGCACCTGTGTCGGTCATAATGGGGCCATCGGCTGCCTTGTTGCTCTCCTCATCCACTTCAACTTGGTTGGTGTCAGCGGCGTCGAGTTCGATGGCGCTGCGTCCGGCACTTGGCGCCACGGTAATGGGCAGCGTGATAAATTGATTATCCGCCGGCAACGCGTCGCGTCCATCCAAAATGGTTGCAATTGCCATAAAAGTTACCTTGCCAATGGCAGCATCGGCGTCGGTAAAGGTATAGTTGAAGGAGTAGGCTGTGGTCTGGTTCGCCGCAACAAATTGCTCAGTATATCCTATTTGATAGTAGGTGTAGTAGTTACTGGGCATACCTTTGTAGAGATCGACACGTACGTTTTGGGGATAGCGAGTATTGGCCACGCTAACTGTTAATTTCTTTGTTTGTCCGGCCGTCACAGACTTGGGACGCGCAAACTTGGAAATGTAGACATCGCGTGTACGCACTGGGATGATTTGGGTAGTAGAGCCGATGCGGCCATCGGTTGTGGTTGCGCGGTGTGTAACAGCATAGTCACCGTCGGTGGCATATTGGTGAATGAGAGGATAGGCTGTATTGCTATTGCCACTGCCATCGCCAAAGTCCCATGTGCTGGATTGGATACCGAAGCCTGCCGGATCAGAAGCATAGTCATTGAAGGTAATCGTATCGTAAATCGAGGGATCATTGGGATAGTAATAGAAGTTTGTTTCAGGTGGCGGCGCTACGTCCAAGCTAAAGTTTACAGACCCGCTACTGCCGTACAGATCACCAATTTGGATATAGTAGGTCACCCCAGCCTGCGCCTGAAAGCCGACCCGATTCCAATAATTACTACACTGCACAATCGATAAGTTGCGTAGTGCACTGCCCGTGTAAACAGCTAGGATGGGAGTGGAACCCCAGTTGATAGACATCATCAATGTAGTGTTGGCTGTGGGTGTGTACTTATACCAAACAGTTTTACCAAATGCAGCGCCTGCGCCACAGTAGGGGATCGGTTCATTCGCTTGGAGGGTGGCATTGGTAATGTCGGCATTGATATTGAAGGGCAAGGAGCCAATATTCTGCGCCTTTCCAAAGTTATCATTGGGCACGGTCGGCAGTGGCGACTGGAAGAGCGCTTTGAGATTGTCGGCGGCTTGGCTGGTGGTGGCGCTGCCCCAGAAGGCGCAGGCCAGGGTGACGAGGGCAACCAGGATGATGCCCAGTTGTTTGAAACGGTGGTGCATACATTACCTCATTCTGCATGATCTAAAAATGGGCTAATTGGTATAGTAGATCAAGGCGATCCCATACGGGGTGTCGGGCAGGGGAGTGGAACAGAGACCAGAGAACAACTGCGGGCAGACAGTGAGACAGTGAGACTGCGTGCAAACTTGCGCCGCGCAGCGACTGTCCTACTGTTTTACCGTTCTACTATAAGTTCAGTTGTTCTGATGGAGTTCAAACAGGAGAGAAAAGGATGTGGATGCGTAGATGCCGGCCATCCAAGGCTGGGGATCGGCGCATGGTGTATTACACCCACAGCAGAATTATAGCGTCATTTGTCGCAGGGCGGTGCTGTCAATTTACTGACAAAGCTTACAGTTTTTGGGTAAGCACTGGCCGCGAAAGTCTACCGATCACGCCGGCTGATTGGCGTTTCCTGGACAGTGCGCTACACTATGGGAATAGAATCCCATGCTGCGTTACGGTCCCGCTGACCGTTCACGCAACACGCAACCCAAGATCTTGATTTGCTTGTAATAAGCTAAGGAGTAGCGACAACCCATGAGTACTTCGCGTAAACGTTATGCTTTGGTCGGCGCCGGCGGGCGGGCCAAGATGTATATTGACGCCATTGTCGGTGAATATCAGAACACGTCTGAATTGGTCGGCCTCTGTGATCTGAGCCAGACGCGCATGGATTGGTATAACGAACAGATTGCCGAACGCTTTGACGCCGCCCCCCTGCCCACCTACCTTGCCGCCGACTTCGACCGCATGATCGCCGAGACCAAACCGGACACAGTCATTGTCACCAGTATGGACTCGACCCACCATCTCTATATCACGCGCGCCATGGAACTCGGCTGTGACGCCATTGCCGAGAAGCCCATGACGATCGACGCAGCCAAGGCGAATGCCATCTTTGCCACGATTGAAAAGACGGGACGCGCACTGCGCGTCACCTTTAACTATCGCTATGCCCCCATTGCCACCAAGGTGCGTGAATTGCTTATGCAAGGGGTCGTGGGCCGGCCTCTGCATGTCAACTTTCAGTGGGTGCTCGACACCTTTCATGGGGCTGACTACTTCCGGCGCTGGCACCGTGAGAAGGATAAGTCAGGCGGGCTGCTGGTGCATAAGGCGACCCATCACTTTGATTTGATTAACTGGTGGCTGGGCTCCTACCCGCGTCAGGTCTTCGCCATGGGCGATCTGCTCTTCTATGGCCGTGAAAATGCCGAAGCCCGTGGTGAACACTATAGCTACGACCGCTATACTGGCCAGGCCGACGCCGCGGACGATCCCTTTGCCCTGCAGTTGGACAAACATGCAGCGCTGCGCGGTCTCTATCTGGACGCCGAAAAAGACAGCGGCTATCTGCGCGACCGCAATGTCTTTGGCGACAATATTAGCGCCGAGGACACCATGAGCGTCACGGCGCGCTACCAGAATGACGTGCTCCTCACCTATTCGCTGATTGCTTACAGCCCTTGGGAGGGGTACAAAGTAGCGGTGACCGGTGACAAAGGTCGGCTGGAGGTGGATCTGATCGAATCGGTGGGCAAGCAATTTATTGCCGGTGAAGAGCAGACCATCAAGACCAACCAAGAGGACATGGCGCGCTTTGGTGGCAAAGAACTGCGCATCTATCCCATGTTTGGCCGCCCGTACACCGTGGAAATCCCTGAAGGCAAAGGCGGCCACGGCGGCGGTGATCGGGTTATGCTGGAGCAGATCTTTGCACCCAACCCGCCCGCCGATCCCTATAACCGCGCCGCCAGCCACATTGATGGTGCGGCCTCGATTCTGCTCGGCATTGCCGCCAATGAGTCGATTGCCACCAACCAGCCCATTTTGGTCGATGACTTGTTGAAACTGCCGCGCTAGGGCATAATGGTAGATGAAACGGATCAAGTTATTGCTGGTGATCGGTGATTGGTGATTAGTCATTCGTAACCCATATGAATGACAAGTGACTAATGACCACCAACGTGATTTGCGATGCAAAGGGGTGTGGTCGCATGACAGAAACCGTACTAACCGCCAACCTGGCTAATCTGGCTGAAGAAGAGGTCGTGAATGGCGCAGTCGATGCCGCGTGCCTGCGTCCTGAGGTCAGCCACATCATTACAGAGGATGACGAAGCTGTGGATAATCTGCCCTCCGAAAAGCAACAGCGGCTCTTGGTGGAACCACTCTATACATCAACGCGGTTGGCGCGCCCTTTTCTGGCCGCCGCCAACGTGGGTATCTTTGGGGGTGTCCACCACGCGCCGATTGTACCTGATATATTTGTAAGTCTGGCCGTCGAAGTGGCTGATGATTGGTGGGCACAAGAGCATCGCTCCTATTTTATCTGGGAATTTGGCAAAGCGCCCGATGTCGTAATCGAGATTGTCTCCAACCGGCGCGGTGGCGAAACAGGCCGCAAGGTTAGTCTCTATGCCCAACTTGGCGTGCCCTACTATGTCATCTATGACCCGCAGTTGCTGCTCCAGGAGGACGAGTTACGTGTCTATGAACTGCACGTAGGCCAATATTTACCCAGGCCCGACAATCAGTTGCCGCGCATTGGCCTCGGTCTCACTTTGTGGGAAGGCGCCTATGAAGACAAGAGCGATAGTTGGCTACGTTGGTGTGACAGCGAAGGAGTGATCCTACCAACCGGCGCCGAGTTGGCTGAACAGGAACGCCAACGCGCCGAACAAGAGCATCAACGCGCCGAACAAGAGCATCAACGCGCCGAACAAGAACGCCAACGCGCGGAGCGCCTGGCGGCGCAACTGCGCGCCTTAGGCATCGATCCAGCAATAGAACCCGCAAGAGAAGAGGATAACGCAGAAGCATGAGCATTCTAGATCGCTTTCGTTTAGATCAACAGGTCGCCATTGTTACCGGTGGCAACCGTGGCTTAGGTAAAGAGATGACCAAGGCGTTGGCCGAAGCAGGCGCACAGGTGGCAGTGGTGAGCCGCAAGGTCGAAGAGGCCCAAGCCGTTGCGGCGGGAACCCAGGAAGCGACGGGCAATCCCTGTCGCGGCTACGGCTGTGATGTCACCTCGCCAGAGGGAGTAGCGGCGCTGGCGGAGACCGTATTACAAGATTTTGGCCAGGTCAACATTGTCGTCAACAACGCCGGCATCAATATTCGCGGCCCCATTGAAAAGCTTTCGCTAGAAGAGTTTCGCACCGTGCAGGAGACCAATGTAACCGGCCCGTGGCTGCTCTGTCGCGCGCTGGCGCCCCATCTGAAGAGCCGCGGTTCGGGACGGGTCATCAACATTGGCTCGACCCTGTCCATTGTGACCATGCCCGACCGCACTCCTTATGCCACCAGCAAAGGCGCGGTGTTGCAGATGACGCGCACCCTGGCGTTGGAATGGGCGCCCTATGGCATAACGGTCAACTGTGTCATGCCTGGCCCCTTTGGCACCGAAATGAACCTGCCGCTCATGAACGATCCCGTCGCCTATCAATCCTTTGTCTCCCGCATTCCCCTGGGCCGCTGGGGCAATCTGGACGAGATTGGCGGCTTGATTGTCTTCCTGGCTAGCGACGCCAGCAGCTTTATTACCGGTGCCGGCATCACCATTGATGGCGGCTGGACAGTACAGTAATGGCAACACGCATTGTCTTCATGGGGACGCCGGAGTTTGCTGTACCTTCGTTACAGTTGCTACACACCACTGGGGCAGAGCATAACTGGCAGGTTGTCACCGTCGTGACTCAGCCGGACCGGCCCGCCGGGCGCGGCAAGAAGCTGGCCATCAGCCCGGTCAAAGCCTATGCGCTGGACCATAACTTGCCGCTGCTGCAACCGGTTAGTCTGCGCAAAGAGCCGGACGCGGTGGCCGCGCTGCGTGGGCTCCAGCCTGATCTCCTTGTCGTGGCGGCCTATGGCCAGATCCTGCGCCAGGAGGTGCTGGACATCCCCCCCCATGGCGCCATCAATGTCCACGCTAGCTTGCTACCGGCCTACCGCGGCGCCTCGCCTATCACCGCGGCGCTGCTTGATGGTCTCAGCACCACCGGCGTTTCGATCATGCTTATGGACGCCGGCATGGATACCGGCGCGGTCCTCACTCAGACCACGGCTGCGATTGAGCCGACCGACACCACTGCCACGCTGAGTGTGCGCCTGGCTGAGGTGGGCGCGCAGGCGCTGGTTGAGACGCTGCCGATGTGGTTGACTGGTGCGTTGACACCAACCCCGCAGAGCGCGTTGCCGGGCGTTCCCACGCTGTGCCGTCTGATCAAAAAAGAGGCCGGAAGTATCGACTGGACCCAGCCGGCCACCTACATCGAACGGATGACCCGCGCCTACGCTCCTTGGCCCTCTGCCTACACTTTCTGGCAAGGGGATGTGCTTAAGCTTTGGCAAGCCGCGGTGCGCCATGGCGACGCCCCGGCCGGCAAGGTGATTGCGACGCCGGAAGGGCCAGCCGTCGGCACTGGCGCCGACCTGCTCTTGTTACAGACCCTGCAACCAGCGGGTAAGCGGCAGATGGATGCCCGCAGTTTTCTCAACGGCGCGCCAGAGTTTATTGGCAGTGAGTTAGCATAACTGGAGTCTGGCGTTTTTTACTAAATACACTGGTGATTGGTGATTAGGTGTTCGCTTGCGGGTGCTGTGCGCCCTTGGTAATTTTCACCTGCACCCAGAAAATTCGCCAGAGTCCAGGCATAAGAAAAGTGGAGCAAAGCCGCAATGGAGAGTGACTTGTTGGGTATTCGCCTTACCTTTTGGGCGATTCCCTGTCTGATGATGACTGTACTGTGGCTCTATTTGTGGCCGCGTGACCGGATGCCGGCCCAAGTAAACCTGCGCTACCTCATCCTGCGTTGGTTTCATGCCCTCACCTGGCTGCTGCTGACGCTGGCCACCCTCACCGCCGGATTGGGCATTCTGGGGGGCGCAACGACCGGCAAAGTGCTCGGCTTGTTGGGGCTTGCCGCCTATCTACTCTTTCTCTACACCACGATCACCAGCAAGCCCAATGTACCCGCCAAAGTAGGAGAGACCCATGCCCCAGCCGACCTATCAAGCAGCCATTGATTTTGGCATCAGCAACACCGACATTGTTGCCCGCATTGGCGCGGAGTGGCGCATGTGGACTGCACCCTACACGGGCCATCCCGATGCTGGCCAAGTGCGGACGCTGCTGGCTCAAGGCAATGTGGCGCTGGAGCAACTTGCCTGGCTGGGCGTCAGTGGCGGGCGTCATCGGCTGCTGCCTGCACAACTGGGGAACTGCACGGTGGTCAGTATCGGTGAATTAGAGGCGATTGGGCGGGGCGGCCAGATCATTGCCGAACGCGCCAAGCCAGAGCAAGCGCACACGATCCGGGAACAGCCCATCTTGGTCGTCAGTGCCGGTTCCGGTACGGCTATGGTGGCCGCCCAAGGGGAGCGCTACAGCCACGTCACCGGCACCGCTGTCGGCGGTGGCACGCTCCTGGGCCTGGGTCGCCTGTTGTTGAATACCATCGATCCGCAGGAGATCAATCGGCTGGCCGAAGCGGGCAATGCCAATGGCGTTGATCTAAGTCTGGCCGATGTCATTACCGGCCCGATTGGCGCCTTGCCCGCAGCGGCGACGGCGGTTAACTTTGGCCGCCTGGCGCGTGAAAATGTGCCATCGCGCCGCGAGGATCTGGCGGCGGCGCTGGTGACGCTCATTGGCCAGACCATTGCGCTTGTGGCAATCAACGCGGCCAAAGCGCAACAGACTGATACCATTGTCGTCACTGGCCACATGACCGATATGGCCACCATCCGCCACATGTTGGCCGCCGTTGGCCGTCTCTACGGCATGTCCCTGCATATGCCCACTGACGGGGGCTATGCCACGGCGCTGGGCGCACTGGCCATTGCTGAACGGCAGATGAACTAGCTTGGATGCTGGTGTCATTTGTCCTTTGTCATTTGTTTCCCGCAACTACGCAACACGTAACACGCAACACGCAACAAAAAGGAAATCCATGTCAACCAATCTTTTTCAAGAAAAATTTGGGAAGCCTTCAGGTCGGGCAGCGACCAAGGTGGTGCCTTACATGACCGACTGGGTGCAGGAGTTTATTCGGCGCGCGCCCTTTGCCGTCCTGGCTTCCAGTGATGGCAATGGCCATTGCGATGCCTCGCCTAAAGGGGGCATGCCAGGCTTTATTAAGGTGTTGGATGAGACGCACTTGCTCATTCCCGATGTAGCCGGCAACCGCCTCTTTCAGTCCTATGACAATGTGAGTCGCAATCCGCACATTGGTTTGCTCTTTTTTATTCCTGGCGTGGATGCCACGGCGCGCGTCAATGGTCAGGTGGCGGTGGTGGACAAGGAAGCACTGGCCGCCAAAAACATTGACCTGGAGATCTTCAACCCCGACGAAGAGGCCAAGATTCTGCAGGGCCTGTTGTTGACCGTCGAAGAGGCCTATGGCCACTGCCCGCGCGCCCTCAAGTTTTCTAACTTGTGGGATGAGGCGGCCATTCAACAAAATAAGGCAACGCCGCCACTATAACCATCTTCTACGCTATTCTGCGGTATTCCAAGCAGGCCCACTTTCGGCAAAAGTGGGCCTGCTTGGATGGTCTACCCTGTACGCGGGGCTGTTTCTCTCATTTACGCAATGTCAGGCTGCTGTTTACTCTCCGGTAAACTGGCGTAATCACTACCCTCTCTCTATTATTTTCCCACTCTAGCCTGTTTTCTCCTGTAAGTTACTTTGAGGAAAGACCCGTGGCGGTTTGTTTGGCCTCCAACACTATTGTAAGATGAGCGTGTTAGTGAGTATGGTCTTGGCTTAAGTCCAGCAGCTAACACTGTCGCACAAGAGTTGTTTCTCGTATAACCCCAGGAGAAAATATGCCAAAATTCATTCCTCCGGTTTTGATTGTGCTCAGCCTAATCATTACCACCGCAATTACCTTTTTTGTTCAACCTGCTGCCCTATCGGCAGGCCCAAGCGCACAGCCAGCATCACCGATTTCGCCCCTAGATCCCACAACGGATGATGAAGATTCCGACGATGATCACCATGATGATGACGGGCATTCCAGCCATGAGGTCTGGCAGCCCCAAACGAATTCCAATCAAATGTTAATCAGAACACGCCAGGTTGGTCTCGGTTGGTGGGACGCAGAAGGCAACCTACATATTGAGTTGCAACATGATGGCGTCGTGAAAATTCCGCTTGATAAAGCAGTCATGATCAGCATTCCTGGTGACGCCGCCGGCATTCCCATCCCGGCAGGATGGCGCAAGACCATGCGTCCAGAAAATGGTGAATATGTGATTGTGCCTGCCCCATAGAGGCGGCGCCTAAAGAATAATCATCGTAACCAACGAGAACAAGCGACAAAAAGAAGGGCTGCCACCTATGCCGGCAGCCCTTCTTTTGTCCTTTTTACATGCTACTCGTTAATAAACCAGTGCGCCGGCACCATAGGATACCATTCACCCGATATCGACCAGGTCACCACATTGCGCAAGCGATTGTTGACGACGGTCAACTGGCCAAATTTGGGATCATCCACGACAATGCCGATGGACCAAAGGTTATCCATCTGAATTTGGAAGACTTCCTGCAGCATTTCGGTACGTTTGGCCTCATCCGGTTCACCCAAGATCTCCTCGCGAATTTCCCGAATGCGTTTCACATCAGCGGGCGGTTCGACGCCGCTTTCCCCGTTGGTGTCCAGCCATAACGCCCACTCCGGCGCCCACTGCCAACCACTGAGGGCAAAGGTATTGGCGTTGAGCGTGGGATGGACCGGACCGCCACCAAAGTGGGCGCCACGCGCCGAGAGATCATGTTCACCGGCATTGTGGCGCGTGCCCCAGAGTTGGCCGGCTTCGGGCGTCACGATGGCTTTGATCCCCACCTTTTCCCAATAACCCTTGACAATTTCCATTACCTCGGGTGTTTCGGTCGGCCACGCCGTGGTGGCATAGATGATCAGCAACAATTCGTTGCCGTCAGTCCCCAAGCGGAAGCCATCGCTATCGCGTGCGGTCAAGCCGATTTCGTCGAGCAGTTGATTGGCCAGATCGGGGTCAAATTGGGCGTAGCTCTGGAAAAGTTCCGACTCGCCGTGATAAGGTTCACCTCGCATGGGTGCGACCTGCGACGCAAAGACGCCGCCCTTGTAGATCAGCTTGATGATCTCTTCGCGATTGATCGCCACCGAAAGCGCCCGGCGGAAACGGACATCATTGTAGAGTTCATGTTTCACTGGATCGGGGCTGTTAAAGTTAAACATAATGTTGCAGAACGAGTTGGGCATCCAATCCGCATAGGCAAAGCGATAGTTGCCGCTCTCTTTGTTCTCGGCCATCAAGGAAAGGTCAATGCTGCCCATGCGTGAGAAATCAAGATCACCGGCAATGGTCTTGAGCAGGCTCGCTTCCCGGTCCGCCGTGCGAATATTCTGAATTTCACCGATATAGGGCAACTGATTGCCGGCGCTATCTACTTTCCAGTAGTAGGGGTTGCGCTTGTGAATCTGCACAGCCTGCGGCGGCCACTCCTGGGGAATCCAGGCGGCAATGGTCGGCTTGTCCGGGTTGTCAACACTGGTCATGTTTTTAAAGTAATCGACCCAGGTGTCGAAACCGGCTTCTTTCATCTTGGCTTCAATATCGGCCATATCGGTATAGTTGGGATGGAACTGTTCCAGGTAATGGCGGGGATGGCTGGTGGGTTCGCCACGGGGGAAGCCCCAACTGCCCAGGTAGGTGGTAAAGAGCGCATAGGGCTCGCTAAAGGCAAATTGGACGGTGTAGTCGTCAAGCATGGTCAGGGTGGCCAGTTCACCGTTGCGGGTCAACAGTGTATGGGGCGAGGGGGTGAGATCGCTGTTGAGAATAACATCGTTCCACCAAAACATAATGTCATCTGCGGTAAAGGGTTCGCCATCACTCCACTTGATGCCCTCGCGCAGATGGAGGGTGAGCGTCTTGTAGTCGTCGGCCCAATCCCAACTAGTCGCCACATTGGGGACAATCTCGCCCTGGGGGGAATGGACGGTCAGCGATTCGAGCACCCACCAACTGCCCACCTCGTTGTGCACGGTATTCTGGCCAGTAATGGCCATGATCATGGGGCCGCCATATTTGCCGATGGCCTCTTCCGGCTTGATCACGATGGGTTCTGTCGGCAGGCGTTCGGCCACCGGCGGCAGCGCATTGCTGGCGACCATTGCGGCCAAATCGGGCGCTTCATGGTATTCGGTAATCGCCTCACCGCCATCGGCTGCATAGTCCGCCGGTGAGTTGTAGACCCGCATCTGCACCGGACGTTCACCCGCATCGGCCGGCTTGTCCGTAAGGATCAAGCCCCCCGTAGCCGCGCCGGCAGACTCTTCGCCGCCGGCTGCCGCCACTTCAACATTGCCGCCAGCGTTCTCCGCCGGCGCGGCCGGCCCAGCCGCCGCACAGCCGGCCAACAGAGCCAACACTACCAACAGACTCAGAAGATGGAACACACTCGTCTTCGACTTTGTCATATTTCCTCCTGTAAATATATATAAATGAAAGAGCTAACAATCGATTCTATCATCTAGCAACATAGCGCTGACGCTGTACTCGCGTTAACTGTAAAATCATTAGGGTGTACGCCTTAGAGTAAATGATACGCTGTAATATCGAATGTCAACATTATTAACCATTTTTAGTGCATAAGAGAGCTTTGGGTCGGGATCGCGGCAAATTACGATACCTTTGACTGTTTGATCCCCCTGGCAGAGATTTTCTTTCACCCAACCCATATACCGAAGAATTTGACCGACAACCTGATCTGATGGGCGGCCTTTCTTTAATTCGATCACCACAAATGAGTTTGATTTTAATTCTACAGCAAGAATATCGATAGGGCCGATGCCAGTGGAATACTGCTGTCCATCAAGACCTTCTACATCCTCGTAGATTTTCAGATCACCCTTGAATATTGTATTAAAGTTGCTAACGATAAATTCTTCAAGGTATTTTTCTAATACAAATTCATTTTGGCTTTCAACTGCTTCATTAGAGGAAGTGGCTAAGTCAGTGATTGGCCCTTCGACCAGAGAAAGATATTGATTTTCAGTAATCTCGTAGACCGAATGCATAGGAAAGACAATATTTGCGAAAATCTTATTCCGAGGTTGATCCAACCATTCTACTTCTAAGAAGTTCGGATGTGAGTTGCCAGGTGATGCCAGATATGGATTTCTTCCAGGCGCATAATAACCTTGCTTTGTTACCTTACCAACAGCGGCTAAAATCTTTCGACCTTTTCGAGCAATAACTACATCATTAGGGTCAATTTCATGGTAAAAAGACCACAACATATTAACGAAGAGAGATTTTGTTGCATTCGGTCTATCTGGAAAAGTTGATGCCACAACGTCAATAAGTGTTTCACGACTTACATTCGATACATCACCAAGCTGACTCCATCCGATTGAAATTACATTGTTGGTAAGATCAAACTGCCAGACTCTATCAAACATTTCCGAATTTTTCGACTCAAACGGAGCGATTACCCAGTAACGTGTCATTAACCGTCTCCAATGTGGTAAATAGTACTTCCTAATAAAATAATTATTTCTCCGTTACCCCATGCAACGTCAATGTCTCCGCAAAGTGACACCGGGCATAGTGCGGTTTCTCTTCCGCGCTAGCCACATTGACCAAGGGCGGCGTCTCATGGCGGCAGACCTCCTGCACATAGGGGCAGCGGGGGTGGAAATAACAGCCTGTGGGCCGGCTGGCCGGGTCGGCGACATCACCGGGCAAGATAATGCGCTCGCGGGTATGGACGCCGTCGGTCTCAATTACCGGCACGGCTGAGAGCAGCGCCTCGGTGTAAGGGTGGCTGGGCTGGGCAAAGATACGCGCTGTTTCCCCCAACTCCACAATTTGCCCTACATACATGACTGCCACCCGGTCGCTAATATATTCGACCACGGCCAAGTTGTGCGCGATGAAGAGATAGGTCAGATGCCGATCGCGCTGTAACTCCTTGAGCAAACTCAAGATCTGCGCCTGCACCGAGACATCGAGCGCCGAGACTGGCTCGTCGGCGACGACAAAGGGAGGATTGAGCGCCAAGGCGCGAGCAATGGCAATGCGCTGCCGTTGCCCACCGCTAAAGGCGTGGGGATAGCGGCGCATATAGGTGGGATCCAGGCGCACGCTGCGCAACAACTCGGCCACCCGTTCTTCTAACTCACGCCGACGCGTAATCAAGCCCCGGTTGACAAAAGGCTCGCCAATGATCTCCAAAATGGTCAGGCGCGGGTTGAGCGACGAATAGGGATCCTGAAAGATCATACCCATATGGCGTTGGATCGCACGCAGCTCTTCCGTTTCCAGTTGGGTCAGATCCACCGCTTTGTTATCCCCATTGGCGCGAAAGAGGACCGACCCAGCGGACGGCTCAATCGCGCGCAAGATACAGCGCCCAGTCGTCGTCTTGCCACAGCCGCTCTCACCCACCAGCGCCAACGTCTCGCCTGGCTGCACCGCAAAGCTGACACCGTCAACCGCCTTCACTTCCCCCACCACGCGGCGCAAAAAACCACGGATAATCGGAAAATGTTTATGCAATTCCTTCACTTCAATCACCGCGTCACCGCCGCCCATACTCCCTACTCCTTACTCCCTACTCCTTACTCCCTACTCCTTACTCCTTACTCCCTACTCCTTACTCCCTACTCCTTACTCCCTACTCCTTACTCCTTACTCCCTATTCCCGTCTCCCTACTCCCGTCTCCTTCCCATACAAATGACAACGCACTCGATGCCCCTTGGCCACCTCAACCTCCGCGGGGAAGATCACATCGCATGTTCCCGCCATAAACTCCGGGCAACGGGGGTGAAAGGGACAGCCGGTGGAGCGCTCATAGGGGCTTGGCACCGCGCCCTCAATCGCTGCAATTTCTTGGGCGTTGCCGGAGCCCAACTGGGGCACCGAGCGGAGCAACCCAATCGTGTAGGGGTGTTTGGGATTGCGAAAGAGTTCACGCGCCGGCGCACTCTCCATGGCCACACCGAGGTACATGATGAGCACCCGATCACAGAGTTCGGAGATGACGGCCAGATCATGGGTAATGACAATCAGCGCCATGCCTAGTTCCTGCTGCAACTCCTTCATCAACTCCAGGACTTGAGCTTGAATCGTCACATCAAGCGCGGTGGTCGGTTCATCGGCAATCAACAGGCTGGGGTGGCAGGAAAGGGCCATCGCGATCATGGCCCGCTGGCGCATACCGCCACTCAGCGCAAAAGGGTAGGCGTCGATGGTCTGCTCCGGGCGCGGCAACCCCACTTTGCGCAGGATCTCAATGGTTCGCTCACGCGCCTCCTGCCGGGTGCAAGCCTGATGCAGTTGGATGACCTCCATGATCTGGTTGCCGATGGTGTAGTTCATGCTAAAGGAGGTCATCGGCTCCTGAAAGACCATCGAGATGACACCGCCGCGGATGGAACGAATCTCCTCGCCCTGCCAATCCAATTTCACCAGATCGACACTCTGGCCATTGCGATAGAGCAAAATCTCGCCATCGACAATGCGTCCATGGGTCGGCACAATGCGCAGGATCGACTGCGCCATAACACTCTTGCCGCAGCCACTCTCACCGGCAATACCCAATGTCTCGCCCCGCTGCACCGCAAAGCTGACACCATCGACTGCCTTCAGCACCCCCTCACGCGAGAAAAAGTGGGTGGCTAGATTATTGACACTTAAGAGAACCGGACTTTCACTCATGCAGAAATTCCATTTGGGATTTACGAATTACGATTTACGGTTTGCTTCTCCTCTCGGCCTCATCGACTGCTTGAACGTCTTTCGTAAATCGTAAATCTAAAATCGTAAATCGTTAGACATTCGCATAGGGATCCGCGGCATCGCGCAGACCATCGCCGACAAAGTTAAAGCAGAGAATCGCAACGATGACAAAGAGGCCAGGAATCAGCAGCCAGGGCGCTTCGGCCAGAATGCGGATCCGTTGTGAATCTTTGAGTAGGACACCCCAACTGATGGCCGGTGCTTGCAGCCCCAGGCCAATAAAACTCAGCGCCGTCTCCCCCAAAATCATGCCCGGCACGCTGAGGGTGAGTGAAGCGATAATATGGCTGTAGAAGGAGGGCAACAGGTGTTTAAAGATAATAATTCGTTCGGTGGCGCCATTGAGTTGGGCAGCCATGACAAAATCTTCCTCGCGCAAGGAGAGAAACTTGCCGCGCACCACGCGCGCCAGTCCGGTCCAGCCTACTAGCGAGAGAATGATGACAATGCCAAAGTAGACCTGCACCACCGTCCAGGTTGGCGGCAAAGCGACGCTCAGCGCCATCCACAAGGGCAAGGTCGGAATCGAGCGGATAAACTCAATCATCCGCTGGATGACCACATCGGTCACTCCACCCAGGTAGCCGGAGATACCGCCGACGATAATGCCGATGACAGCGCTAATGGCAATGCCCACCAGCCCCACTGAAAGCGAAATGCGCGCCCCAAAGATAATGCGTGAGAGGACATCGCGCCCTCGTTCGTCCGAGCCAAAGAGGAAAACGCGTCCCTCCTCGGTGCCAAAGAGATGGCGATCACCTGCAAAAAAGCCCCACAGCTTGTAAGGTTCGCCGTGAACAAACAGGTAGATGGGAAATTTCTGGCTCTCGTCCACTTCATAGGTGGTGCGAAAGGTATTCGCGTTCAACTCCGAAGTGTGACCATAGACAAAAGGGCGCCACTGAAACTGACCGTTATCCCAGAAATGCAGACGTTGGGGTGGCGCCAGAATATAGTCGGCGTCATAGGCATCCGGGGGGTAGGGCGCGACAAACTCGGCAAAGATGGCGGAGAGATAAAAGAGAATCAGAATCCCCAACGAAAGGACGGCCACTCGATGGCGAGCAAATTTCCAGCGGACCAGTTGCCATTGCGAGGCGACCAGAAACTTCTCCCCTTCCGGTCGGCCCGGTGGACGCTGCACACCGATAACCTGTTCTTCTGCGATCATGGTTGTTTCCTAAATCGCCTCACGAATGCGTGGATCCAGCCACGCCAACAAAATATCCGAGATCAGGGTCCCAATCAGCGTCAGCGCGCTGAGGATGAGTACAATACTGCCGGCCAGGAACATGTCCTGGCTCATGAGCGCGCCGACAAAGAGCGGGGCAATGGTCGGCAGCCCCAGCACCAGCGAGGTGAGCAACTCGCCGTTGACCAACCCGGGCAAGGTCCAACCAATGGTGCTGGCCACCGGGTTCATTGCGGTGCGCAGTGGGTATTTGTAGACCACCTTGGCCTCGGTCAATCCTTTGGAACGGGCCACCATAACATAAGATTTGCGCAACTCATCGAGCAGGTTGGCGCGTACAATGCGGATTAGGCCCGCCGTGCCACTGGTGCCGACCACAATTGCCGGCAGCCAGATATGGTTGAGCAGATCCCAAAATTTGGCAAAGCTCCACGGCGCAAGCTGATATTGATCGGAAAAGAGTCCCACAGCTACATTGCCCGTTGCGACAAAGTAGAGCCAGAGAATAATCAGCGCAAAGAGAAAGTTGGGGATGGCCAGCCCAATAAAACCAACGGTGCTAAAGAGATAATCGCCCATGGAGTATTGCCTGGTGGCGGAATAGAGCCCAATCGGAATACTGATGGCATAGACCAGCAGCAGCGAGAGGGAGGAGATGAGCAGCGTCCAAGGCAAACGGTCAGCAATCAACCTGGCCACCGGTTGATTCCATTCGAGCGAGCGCCCCAAGTCGCCGCGGAGAATTGCGTTTAGCCAGCGAAAATAGCGCACATAGCCAGGCTGGCCCAACCCATAGCGGGCGCGCAATGCTTCGATTTCCGAGGGGTCAATCGCCTGTTGCTGGGCGGTAATACGATCCACATACGCGTCAATAAAGTCGCCCGGCGGCGCTTCAATGATAATAAAGGAGATTACCGTAACGGCAAAGAGCGTAGGAATCATCAACAGGATGCGGCGAGCGATAAAGAGCAACATATCTGGGCGCCTTTTGTGACTGATGATGGTTGAATGAATTAATGATAAATGATGCGTTTTGCGTGAACCCGTCGGGGTGACGTTGCTATGCATCTACTTTGACCAGAGCATGAGGGGGAGTGCAACAATAGCTGTAACCATACTATCTTTGCTGGAGATTGTCAAACCGCAAAAATTGGGTGCAAACCGTGAGGCAAACCGCATGAACAGCCCAAACTGGCGAGTAGCGGTGGTGAGTGGCGGGTGGCGATCACCCGCTACTCGCCACCCGCCACTCACCACTCAATGTCATGAAGTTAACAGTCATCAGTTCCCAGTTTTCAGTAGCCAGTCTCGAACCACACACTGGAAACTGAACACTGATAACTGATTACTTTGACACGATAATTGCTTAACTTAACGACATTGACTCGCCACTCGCTATTTTCACAGCAAATGATGCGCTACCTTCTGTACGCCGGTGATAATATCATCCAGATCTTCTTCTTCGTAAAAGGGGCCAAGGCTGAGGCTAACGCCACGGGCCAGCAGATCCTCTGTGCGCGGACACATGCCCAGCTTGTACTCAACCGGCTCTGGAAAATAGGTGGCGCAGCGGAAGGGACAGCCATCGGTCAACGTCCATTGGTTGAGGATCTGGGGCGCGGCGTAGACCGGCTTGCCGCCGTAGACCTTGCCCGCCGGCACTCCCTCCGCACGTAGGGCCTGTACCACCTGGTCAGCTTTGGCTGCGGTGGGCAAGTAGAAGAGGACGCCCAGGCCATGCCGGTCCCGTTCCGGCACCGCCGGTGACAGCTCAATTCCGTCAATGGCGGCAACGGCGCCACGCACAATTTGGCGGTTGCGCTCGATCCGGTTGAGGATCTCCTCAAGCTTTCGCAGTTGGCAGCCGAGGATGGCGCCGGCAATCTCACTCATGCGCAGATTCTCGCCAATGACCGGCTGGCCACCCACGGTGTCGCGCACGCCGGCATGGGAGGTCCAGAATTGACCGCCCTGGTCGCCATAGATGACGGCGCGGCGGAAGAGTTCATGATCATCGGTCACCATGATGCCCCCTTCGCCGCTGGTAATGTTCTTCTCCAGTTGAAAGCTAAAGCAGCCCACATCACCCAAGGTGCCGACATGACGATCCTTGTAGAAACTGCCACAGGATTGGGCAGCGTCTTCAATCACCTTCAAGCCATGGGTTTGCGCAAAGGCCAACACCGGATCCATCTCCACCGCCACGCCGCCCAGATGCACCGGCATAATCGCCTTGGTGCGGGGCGAGCGACAGCGGGCGAGATCGGCGGGATCCAGTTGCATGGTCGCATCAACTTCAGCAAAGACGGGCCGCGCCCGTTGCGCCACAATCGCGCCCACCGACGCGATAAAGGTGACCGCCGGCACAATCACCTCATCGCCGGGGCCGACGCCCAACGCCGCCAGCCCCAGCCGCAGCGCAGCCGTGCCGTTGGTCGCGGCCGCAGCATAGCGCGCACCCACAAAACGGGCAAAGTCACTTTCAAAGGTGGCTACCTTGGAGAGCAGTTTGGGACCATAGTAGCGGAAAAGCGACTGGCTCTCCAACACCTCCAGCACAGCCCGTTTTTCCTCCTCTCCAATCACCGCCGCGCCCTTATAGCGATTCAGTTCGCGTTGGATGACAGGCGCACCGCCCTCAACGGCTAATTGATCTGTAGGTAAAGCTGACATGAACCTCTTCTCCTTGCCGCGCAAATGTCGGTTATTCTTCGTAATCAGTTTGATTAAGAAGAGTCTAGCAGAGAGAGAATGGGCTGTCAAACGTTTTTTTTACCCTTGGGGCCCTTAGGGCGTGTTGGCGCTTAATCCCAAAAAGTCATTTGTGGCCCTGCGCCAAAGCCATTAAAATAGAGAGAATTACTTTGATCCTGTCCTATAACCAAACCGAGCCAGCCATGACGCAACGACTGCACAACACAATGACTTCACAACTTCCTGGCCCCCGGACTTCGCGACTCTACGACCCCACGACGTCGCGACCCTACGACATTGCGACCTTCACGACCTTCACACACCGAAAGGAAGACCGCCTATGAAAACCTACCGCGCCGCCGTCATCGGCTGTAGCCGCATGGGAGGCTTTATCGACAACGAAGTGGTGGGCGCGCCCAAGCATGTGCCGCCCTATTCCCATGCTGCCGGCTTTGTTGCCTGTGACCGCACCGACCTGGTCGCCTGCGCTGACCTGCGCGTCGATGTCATGGAGCAATTTGGCCTGCGCTACAACATCCCCAAAAGCCGTCAATATACCGACTATCGGGAGATGATCGCCCAAGAAAATTTGGACATCGTCAGTGTCGCCACCCAACCCGAACCGCGCGCGGCAATCGTCATCTATGCCGCCGAGCACGGCATCAAGGCCATCTATGCTGAAAAAGCAATGGCCGCGTCACTGGCCGAGGCGGACGCCATGGTCGCGGCATTGGAGCACAATCATGTTGCCTTCAACCTGGGCACCAACCGCCGCTGGTCAGTCGCCTATGACAAGATGAAGGAGATCCTCGACAGTGGCGAGTTGGGGACACTCAAAAATCTGCTCATCTACAACAACGGCACCCTCTTTAACACCGCCAGCCACTTTTTTGACCTGATCATGCGCCTCAACAATGACCAGCCGGCGCTTTGGGTGCAGGCACATTTGCCCGACGCCGACGGGATTTTTGACGGTGACCTGCTCCACGAAGATCCACGGGGCGAGGGGATCATTCGCTTTGCCAATGGCGTAACCGCCTACGCCATGCTCACCCCGCGCAATGTGGAGTTTGAAGCAATCTGCGATAACGGCGTCATCAGCGCGCTCAGCGACGGCATGGAGTGGCAGGTGCGCAAACGGGTGCCGGTTGACCCCCAGGGGCGCACGGGGCTGGTCTTTACCGATGCCCCCGATGTACCGCCGGCTAGCTCAACCCTGCGCCTGATCGAGGATCTGGTCCATTCCCTTGACACTGGTGAGCCGCCCCGCTGTGGGGCGCGCACCGCCCTGGCCAGCACTGAGTTGATCTTTGCCTTTATCGAATCTCACCGTCAAGGCGGGGCGCGGGTGACCTTGCCGCTAGCCCATCGCTCCCTACGGATGCAGCGCAAACGGGGGCCGAATCAGCCAAGATATACGGCATAAGCATAAAAGGGGCAACCATGACAGAAAAAAGCTACCGCGTCGCCATTGCCGGCTGCCACCGCATGACGATACCAAAGCTGACCAACCATAATTTCGCAGCGGCCTTTGCTGAAGTGCCCTACACAGAGATTGTCGCCGTTTTTGACCGGGGTGCACAAACCCGCGCCAACTTTGTGGCCTGTTGGGGGGAAGTACCCACCTATGACGACTATGGCCGCATGTTGCAGGAGATCCAGCCCGATATTCTCTGTATCGCCACGCGCCAGACCATGCACGCCGACCAGATCGAGCAAGCCGCGGCCGCGGGGGTGCGCGGCATTCTTTGTGACAAACCGCTTGCCACCAGCCTCGCCGCAATGGATCGGATTGTCGCCGCCTGTCGCACACATAAGATTCCGCTGACCTTTGCGCTGGACCGCCGTTGGATGCCCCCTTATTACCAACTATGCGATCTGATTGAAAAAGGCACTGTGGGCGCCGTCACCTCGATCAGCGCACATGGCCTGCCCAACCTGATCAACCACGGCTGCCACTGGTATGACACGGCGCTCATGCTCGTGGGTGACCCGGAGCCGATCTGGGTCAGCGGCTTTGTCCATGATGTCTCTGCCGAACCGCCTGACTCACGGCGGCGCCTGGACCCAGCGGGCCATGCGCAAGTGGGGCTGAGCAATGGCGCAATCCTATCGCTCCTGCCGGATGGCGGCAACCGGCCCTCGTTTATGATTACCGGTGACAAAGGGCGGCTGATGATTCTGGACGATGCCCGGGAAGCCTACCTTTGGACTGCTGAGCAAAGAATGAGCACCATCAATTTGCCCAGCCCCAGTTACGATTGGCCGGCCGGGCTCGCTATGGTGGCAGATTTGGTAGGTGTGTTGGAATACGGCGGCGCAACCGGCTGTGATATAGAACACGCCCGCCGCGCCACCGAAATCGGCTTTGCCATTCATCTTTCCCACGCCCAGGCAGGGCGGCGGATTACGCTGCCGGCGACGGAACGCACATTGACCATTCCCTCCTTCCCTTGGGGCAATGAATAACCAATTCAAGAAGAGGAAATTATGCCAGACAAAACCTACCGTGTCGCCATTGTCGGCTTGGGCCGCATGGGCAGCACGATCGATGATGAAATGGCACCGGGCGCGCCGGCCTATTCCGTTGCCGCGGCCTGCCAGGCCAGTGACCGTTTAGAGGTGGTTGCTGGGGCCGATATTGACCCAGCCAAATGCACCGCCTTTCAGGAACGGTGGGGCGTTACGGCGCTCTACACCGATTATCAGGAGATGATCCGCCAGGAGCAGCCAGACATGGTTGCCATCTGCACCCGCGGCGATCTCCATGCTGAACAGGCGATCAAGACGGCGGAAGCGGATGTATCAATGATCTACTGTGAAAAGGCGATTGCCTGCTCCGCGCTGGAGGCTGATGCTGTGTTGGCCGCTGTGCGCCAACACAAGAATCACTTTAACACCGGCGTGCTGCGCCGCTTTAATCGCACCTATCACAAGGCCAAAGAACTGATCGAGCAAGGGGAGATCGGCGAGCCACGCATCGCCGTCCATTACGCGGCCACCAACCTATTGCATGGCCATATCCACTCGCTCGACACCCTCAGCTTTCTGCTGGGCGACCCCAAGGTGGTGAGCGTCTGGGGTGAGCTCTTCCCCCGCGATTTGACTTTTGCGAATAACCGGCTGGACAAAGATCCCAACGGCATCTATCAGGTCGTCTTTGCCAATGGCGTTGAGGCGACCAGCATCCACGCCGGCGCGTGGGAGTTTGAGATCTTGGGCACGGGAGGCACTATTCGCGTGCTCAACAACGGCGATGGCATTCTCCTGCGCAAGGCGGGTGACGGGCGGGGCCGCTCCCTGGTCGAAGTGCCAGTTGAGACGCCACCGGCCCACAGCACCACCCAATTTTGCCTGGAAGATCTGGTGGCGGCCCACGAGGAAGGTCGCCCGACCTTGGGCCATATTGAAGTCACGCACCACTTGACCGAAGTCTGTCTGGCCATCGCCGAGAGCCATCGCCAGCAACAGCGCATTCCCCTACCACTAGAAAATCGCGCCATGTATATTTTTCACCGCTAGCTAGTACTTGTTGCGAAAGTCACTTTTCACCGCGAAGGGAGCGAAGATTTTTCTCTGGTGACGCTTAGCGCTCTTGGCGGTCTTCGCGGTAGTTTAACGTGTTTCGCAACAGAAACTAGCTAGTTTCGAGGTGGTCACCCAGGTCTTCCAGGAAGGGGGCGCCGTACACATCCTGTTTTTCATCATCAGTTGCCCCCTTCCTGGAAGACGCACGCCGGCGCACCCGCGTGGGCTAAACTCGCATCATTTCGTTGACACTGTATTAGTGCTCTTAGCGGTCTTTGCGGTAATTTAATCTCAAGACTGCTTAAATAAGCGCAAATTAGCGCTAGTTAGGTCCGTGACCCGACGGATCTTGCAGAGAAGAGACCGCAGGTCACGGACCTGCGAGGAGCGAGTCTACCCTTATTGAAGTGGTCTTGAATTTAATCTGTTTTGTAACAGGCGCCAGTTATGACCAGGACACAAAGACAAAACGAGTAAATGTTTATGACAACGACTGATTGGAATTTCTTGTGGGAAGCGGCCACCGGGCTGCTGATTGACAGCAATGGCGATGGCTGCGTTGATGGCGTGATGGCCGCGCTGGCGCCCTTGACGCCAGCGACCTTTACCGCTGATCTGTGGGCAGCCGCCGCCAATTTTGCCGCGCGGTTGGGGTTGGAGACACCGGCGCTTCATTTGCCGCTGGCGGTTCCGCCGGCCGCGGTCCAGCCGTGGCAGATGCCCCTGTTACTCTCAGTTGGCGCAGCCGCCACGGCACGCCACGGGACACCGTGGGCAGATTGGGTCATTACGGAGACATTGGTTGAGCAGGCGGCAGCCCAGGTAAGCTGGCTTGGTGCTGCTATGGACCGCGCCCTCTGGTTGCATGGCGTCGATGCCGCAGCCCTGGCCCAACTGCTCGACCAAATTGCAACGGCCACGCCGGTATCATCCACCGCCGGCACATCGGCTCCCGCGCTGGCCACCCACCTCGATCTGGCCCAGCTCTACACAAGCCAACCCAATGGCCTCTTCACGGCCCAACATGATGGCTTCACGCCGGATTGCTGTCGCTTACGCTTACTCCTGGGCCCGGCGACCGATGCCGCGGTGGGGATGGCCGCGATAAACCTGGCGGCGCGCATTGGTTTGGAGACGGCGGGACTAACGCTGCCCTTGGCGACCGCAGCCCCGCAACTGCCCGCTGACGTTGCGGACGGCGTACCGTACTTTTGTCTTGGTTTTCCCGCTAGTGAGGGCGATGAAGCGCCGGGCTTGACGGCGCAGCCACAGCAAGCGTTGGACATAGCCACGCTGCATTACCTGGCTGTCACCTATCCTTATGTCAATGCGGCAAGCCGCCAGGCCGGTGATGAACAAGCGACCATGGCCGCCCTCGTGGCCCGCACCCACAACCTGCTGCACGGCCATCCCCAGTTGGTGCGTCTGGCCCTGGCCGAAACCCAGGCTCAGCGTTCGCTGCAATTACACACGGCCGGTGCAGATGAACACGCCACCCTGGAACGGCTCATCTTTCGCCATCTCTGGAGTCCCGCAGATGGGTTGGATGATGTGGCGCGCGTGCGCCGCGTTTTTGTGGAAGAGGTGCTCCCGACGTTGACGACTAACGCCGGCGCAAAGGCTGTGATCACCCTCTTCTGCAATGCCCAGCGCCCTGCGCGCCAGGCCCTTGCCGCTGACCTGCAACCGCGGCTGAGCGCCGCCGGTATGTCGGCGCAGTTGCAAGTGTTACCGGCGCATAAGGCGGGATTGGCCTGGCTGTTGGAAGAACAACTGCCTCAGTTGCAGCAACTGCCGGTGGCCTCGCTCCGCCTTCAATTTCAAGCGTTCCAGCCGCCGGCCCCTCCCTCACCGCTCGCACAGCCGCTTGATCTGCCCACACGCTGGTTGCAGGAACTTTTTCCCGCTAATGAATTGCTCTGCCGGAGATTAGGGCTCACCACCGAACAGCTCGCGCTGGAGATGGTGGAGCCTGCGCCAGCGGGACCCATCTATGGGCTGGCTGCCTACGCTGCCGATGGCAAACTGCTCCACCACGCCGACCTGCCGCTGCTCACCAGCACACGGCTCTATATGGCGGGCCTGCCGGAGTATGGCGCGGTCCACCCCACCACTGGCGGCATTGTGGTACAGCAGAGCAACGACAGCCGGCAATGCCGACCTGTGCCGACCGATTTGGAACTCTTCTGGGACTTCTATCAGGGCACGGTGCTGCCCGCGCTACGCCACCATGTCCTGCAAAGCAGCCAGGGCCGACCGACGCCCGAGAGCGAACCCTACTTCGAGCGGCTTGATGTCCATGTCACTCTGGGTGGACCGGATGAGCGGCTGGATCTCTATGAAGAGACCATCTCATTAGGCGAAGCATTACATGAGGACATCTACTTCCACACGCTCGACTATCTGGCTGCCTTGGGCGAAACCTTTGGTGGACGAGCGATTGAGGCGGGCGGGCAGGTGCTGCCCTGGATCCATGATGCCTACGATGCCAATGGCGCGCCTAAACCAGCAACCACGCCCCGCGCCGTGGTTACCCTCCATGGCTGGCATCTGCCCCAAACGTTGCCGCAGTTGGGGCTGACCGTCGGCGACCGGCGTGACCTGCCCAAGCCACAGGCTCTGCACCTGAGCCATCTGGCGATCGATGCAACAGGTCAAGCGGTGCAAGCTGTCACTGTCACGGCCACCTACGCCAGCGCCAAGGAGGCGCTCTTTGCCGCGCGTGTACTGGCCCGCTGGCGTCAGTTGGTCGGCGACCAGACGGGTTTCCCCGCCGGGGTCGCCGTGAATATTGCGTGCGTCCACGCCGACCGGACCACCACGGTTTGCCTGCCTGCCCGCGCTGGGGCGGTGGCGCAGCGCAAGCCTAGCCCAGCACCGGTGACGACTGCTTCGCAAATTATTGGTCCCGATCAATTGCCGGACGCGCTGGCGGAGGTGGCAGCACTGCCTGGGGTGCAGGTCTGGCAGGTGGGCCATTCCTACCAGGGGCGACCAGGGCATGCCATTGATGTGATATTACCGCTAGAAGCACACCAAACCCATCGCTCACGGCTGAAGTTGGGTGTGCAAAAGCCGACCTGCTTCTTGATCGCGCGCCACCATGCCAATGAGGTCTCCAGCACCACCGCAGCCTTGCAGATGGTCCATGCCTTTGCCACCGATCCGGCGCAGCAAGCGTGGCTCCAGCGGGTCAATCTGGTCTTTCTGCCCATGGCCAACCCCGACGGCGCGGTGGCCCACTATCGCATGATGGCCGAACATCCGCACTGGAAACATCACGCGGCGCGCTTCAACGCGGCGGGCAAGGAGATTAGCCGCGATCTCTTTAACCCCAACACCCCCTTTGGCGAGGCGCGCTTCCGTGGGGCCATCTGGTCACGCTGGCTGCCCGACGCTATGGTCGATAACCACGGTGTGCCCTCGCATGAGTGGTGCCAGCCCTTTGCCGGCTATACCACGCCACCCCGCTTCCCCGTCTGTTACCATGTGGTGCAGGCCATGATCTACGGCATCATCACCTTTGTCGATGACCCGACCTGGCCGCAACATCGCCAGGCGGCGGAAGCGCTGCGCTACGCCGTGACCCAAGCGGTGGCCGCCACGCCCTGGCTCTACGCACGCAACCAATTCTGGCTCAAGCACTATCGTACCTATGGCCATAACTGGTTGCCGGCGCTGTCGCCGGTTGATCTGCATGAAGGGATGCTCTTCTTCTTTCAGGGTGTCGCACCGGAGCGCCAGCCCGCGACACGGCGCGGCTTTGACATGCGCTACCCGCAAATTACCCTACTCGACTGGATTACCGAAGTGCCCGATGAGACCGCACAGGGCGAATATCTGGCCGAGTGCGCGGCGGCTCATCGGGTGGCGAATCAGGCCATGATCGAATTGGTCGCCAAGTCGGCCCAGCCCATGACCCGCGTGGTGTGCCAGGACGGAGAGGGCGTAGCGATTGCCTGGCGACGTGTGCGCCAGATCGATAGGTGATAGGGGTAGATCGGAACGTGGCCGGCATCTCCGAGATGCCGGCCACGTTGAACACTTGCCGTTTACTGCTGGTCCAACACCGCCAATTCATCGCTATACGACGCAGCCTGGTGGACACGGTCGATCCCATCCACCGCCACCTGGTGACTCGTGATCTTCAACGCATGGCCGGTGAACGAGTTGAGGTGGAAGCTCACATCTGGCTCATTAAAGGCACCCACATAGTCCATTAACGTACCGAGGGCCACCTTCTCCCCCAGCAGCAACGACTCGCGGTAGTCAGAGCGCCAGTGGACGCCGGCAAAGTTGCGCCCAATGGCAATGTTGCCGGCAAGCTTGTTGAGTTCCCCCTCAATCGTCAACGCAGTGGCGTCACTGCCGCTGTATGGCTGGAGTGACAGCCCATCGACAGAGGCCTGCACAGGCGTAAGTGGTGCGCCGGTGCGGGGATGACGCAGACTATTGAAGGGCAGGCTGCCATCAAACCACGCCTTCAAGATCGTGGTGCAGGCCCCCGCTACCGTGGCATGGCCTGCGCCATAGGACGGGTGGGTGGGCGATCCTTCTGGGAATGCCATGGGCAACAACAGTGAGCCATACTGGGCATAAACTCGGTTGAAAAGGTCGATCTGTTCCACCGCGCTGTGGACATCAAAATTGAGCTTCTGTCCGGCGCTGTTGCCGATGTACTTGACGTGGATGCGACCGCCCAAGACCTCTGGGCGCAAGTGACGATGCACGCCCCACTTTTGATACCAGACCGCCTTTAAGGCCCGGGTCGCCACTTCGGTCACGAGCGATAGGAGATGCGCGCCGCCAAAGGTGGCAAAGCCGGCCTGATTGACTGCAGTCCGATAGGGGTTGCTGGGGTCGACGGCTGCGCCGCCATCGAGTAACCGCAACGTCGCGAGCAGATAGGCTTGATAGAGCTGATCCACATGCACCCACTGCCCGAGATCACGGCCACTACGGATATAGCGGGGCTGTGGGTCATGGACATCGGCTGGCTATTGCAGCCCTCGCTGCACCGCCAACCACTTGCCGAAATCGGTCATGTAGTTGATGCCAGGCGCGACGGTGTACATGTGCTGGTCGATCTGCTGGGAACCGATAAAGCAATCTTGCAGCAGGAACTGTGACAGATAAGGCCCCATTTGTTCGCCGGTGAAGACGCCGCGGAAGAGCGCTGCCGGCGTCAACGCACTGTTGGCAGCAACGCTATCACGGGGGTAGAGCGCTTCGCGCAACTTGCCGCCGCCAGTTAAGGGGTGCTCAAAGTCCGTCACTGCCGCGGCCACCACGGGGTTGGTGGCGTAGTCGGCAAAGTGGACATCGCGCGCCAGCGCCATCCAGTAGATCTCAGCGCCTTCGGCCACGTGGGTGAGGCTGTTAAAGTTGGGCGCTGGGATCATGGCCAGGTGCTCCGGATCCGGCCCGATCATCTCCAGGGCATAACCGGCCTGCGGATTGGTCAGCAGCCGCGTCTGGCTTTGGGCTGTAAAGGGTGGCGGGGCGCTCATCCCAATCGGAATGGCGCTGAAATCAACCGGATCACCACTGGTCACGGCTTGGAAGAGGCGCAGATAGGCCGCTGGATCTACCAGCCCGCGCTCATTATGCGGCAAGCATTTGGAAAAGTTGCCGCGGCGATCGGCATAAGTGGATTCATCACCATTGGGCTGTTGCGCGGCTAAGGGATAGTTCAGCCAGAAGTCGGCGCACTCTTGACGGTGGTTGCGTCGGCTTTGGATGCTGTGCGGGCTGCCGGTCACCGCCGGTAACAGTTGCTCGACGGGCGTTTCATGGGCCGCACCATTGGTTGAGCGTGGCTCTATCGTTAGTGCTTCGAGAGTCATTGTCTGCTCCTTCGGGGAATTGATAGCACTGATGGCAGTTTTGATTGATTTTGATCAGTGCCTATCAGGATTACAAATTTTGCCTGCCACTCTTATAAACGAGGTATGATGGGAAATTTTGATATGTTGTGGGGGAGTCTATGGCTAGAGTAATATTGGGGTTGGGCGTGCAAGGATAAATTAAAGTTCATCAAACTCCAAATCTAGTGCCGCCAACAAAGCTTGCTTTAATTCTGCAAGTTTTGTAGCAGAGAGCCGCCCGGCATAATTGGTTAACATTACTTTGGGGATACTCATCAAGGCATCACAATGGATGCTGCTGTCGTGCCGCAATCCTTCGGCAATACCGACTGCAACCTGTGTTGATAAACCATCATGGACTGTGTAAATCGGTGCGCAAATAACGGTGGAGAATTTAGATTGAATCAATGCATCACGGCTAACAATGACAAAGTAGCGGTGCTGTTTGGGATCATTGCCCGGTGGCTTGCTTACGCGATAAATTTCCCCGCGCGTCATATCGCTACTTGATATTCTAATGCGTCCATTATTTCCGCATTGAAGTAATCGGCACGACGATTGATGATCTCGATATCGCGCTCATTTTGCTGGGCGCGGCGCAATCTGGCAATGTAGTCCCACGCTGCTATTTCCAAAAACTGGGAGCGATTTTGTGATTCGTCGATTAGCCCATCAATTGCTTCGAGCAAGTTTTCTGATAATGTGACTGAAGTCTTGATTTTCATACCACCATCATACTCCCACTGGTAGGATTTGTCAAGTTGAAATAGTACTGGGACAAGTCCGCTTCAGCGGGCGCTGTAACGTAGCCCTGTCCCTTTACGGGAGGGCGACCAAAATCTGAATATAACCCGGTAAACCCAGTACAATCACTCCACCCGCAACTGCGGGTCCAGCACATCGCGAATCCAGTCACCCAACATGTTAATGCCGAGCACCGCCAACATGATCGCGACGCCGGGGAAGGTCTCCACCCACCAGGAGGTCATGATGTAGGTGCGTCCTTCGTTGAGCATGGAGCCCCAGGTGGGGATGGTCGGTTCGACGCCCAGGCCCAAGAAGCTAAGCCCCGATTCGAGGATGAGTACAAAGGCGACTTGCAGGGTGAAGATGACCAGGATGGAAGAGAAGACATTGGGGAGGATGTGGCGGCGGATGATGCGCCCATCTCTACAGCCGTTGACGCGCGCCGCCTCTACATATTGCATGCGCTTGCGCACCAGCACCTCGCCGCGCACAATGCGCGTATAGGTGACCCAGTTGGCAATGACAAGCACGATAATCAGATTTTTCAGACTCGCGCCAAAGACCGCGGCGATGGTAATGGCAAAGAGGATCAGCGGATAGGCCAACTGAATATCGACAACGCGCATGATCACCGCATCAATCCAGCGACCATAGTAGCCGGCCAGCAGCCCCAGCGTCACTCCCACCAGGCTGCTGAGGATGACCGAGACCAGGCTGACCCCCAGCGAAACGCGCGCACCATAGATAATGCGCGAGAGAATGTCGCGCCCTACCGCATCGGTGCCCAAGATGTAGGTAGGGCTGCCTTTGGGTTGGATCCAGAAGGGCGGCAGCAGTCGTTTGAGTGGATCGACGGCGCCCGGATCATGGGGGGCCAGCAACGGGGCCAGGATGGCCATGAGCAAAATGATGCTTAAGATCATCAGACCGATCATAGCCGCGGGATCACGGCGTAAGGTCTGCCCCACGCGTTGGCGCAAGCGCTTGCGCTTGATCGCTTCCTGCGCTGCGCCGGTCGCTTGCGCGGCCAGCGGATTGGTTGTCTTAGCAGTGGGCTGGTGGTCAAGTTTACCGGTCGTTTGTGTCATAGCATCGTTTCATGAAGAACTTGTGCCTGTGAAAGATGACCGGCACTTGCCAAGTGCTGGTCATCTGCATGATGTGCTAATCCCGCAACGTCACCCGTGGATCGACCACGGTGTAGAGAATATCCACCAATAGGTTGGCAGTCAGGAGGATCAACGCCAGGAAAATGACCGCTGCCTGCACCACCGGATAATCGCGTGCGCCAATCGAGTTGACCACCAGCCGCCCCACACCCGGCCAGGAGAAGACATTCTCCACAATCACCGCACCGCCCAGCAGGAGGCCAAATTGAAGCCCCAGAATGGTCAGCACGGGAATCAGGGCGTTGCGCAAGGCATGGCCGGCGAGCACCACGCGTGAACTTAGCCCTTTGGCGCGCGCCGTGCGCACATAATCTTCCGCAAGCACATCCAACATGCTGGAACGCAGCAGCCGGGTCAACGAACCAGACAAGGAAAGCCCCAGCGCCACCGATGGTAAGATCAGATGGCGCCATGAGTCATTGCCGGAGACGGGCAGCCAACGCAGGCGTACACTAAAGACAATGATGAGGATGATGCCCAGCCAGAAATTGGGCATGGAAATGCCGATCAGGCTAAAGAGACGTACACCCAAGTCGAGCAGCCGCCCGCGCGCGACCGCGCTGATAATGCCCATGGGAAAGGCGACCAACAATGCCACCACCATCGAAGAGAGAGTGAGCGTAATGGTCGCCGGCATGCGCTCCAGCACCAAACCCAGGGCTGGTGTGCTGTAGTGAAAGCTGCGCCCAAAGTCACCGGTGATCGCCTTGCTGATAAAGCTTACATATTGCATGGGCAGCGGCTTGTCCAGATCAAGCAGACGACGCATCTCGGCAATGTCTTCTTGGCTGGGATTGCCGTCGCGCAGCAACATCATCACCGGATCGCCGGTGAGCCGGATCGTCACAAAGACAATCAGGCTCACCCCCACCAGGACGAAGACCGCGTGGCCCAGGCGTTGGAGAATGTAGCTCCACATAGGCTGGTCTGTTTACTCCAGTTTTATGCATGACAAGATGAGGGGGTGACAAGATGACAAGCTAGTACTCCGCCAATGTTCTTTTGCGGGATAAGAAACCAGGTTTCTCGGAGAAACCTGGTTTCTAGCATCCGTTAATCTCAGTTGGGCGAGCTACTAGAAATTCTCGGTGTCACTTTGTCATCGTGTCATCCGGTCATCTTGTCATCTTGTCATCCGATCATTCCGTCACCGACGCCGGGGCCAGCCAGAGCCGCTCATCGGCCGGCAAGGGCAGATTTTGGACGCGATCATTGACGCCCCAGAGATATTGGGACTGATAGAGCATGACATCGGGGTATTGGTCGTAGATCAGCTTGTTGACCTGCAAGAAGATGTCGTGGCGCTTCTCCTGGTCGAGCGTGCCGCGCTGTTCTTCCAGCAATTTGTCGATCTCCGGGTCAGAGAAGCTGGGATTATACGACTCATGGCTGTAGTACATGGAATAGTAAGTGTTGTCGGCATCCAGCGTCCAACCGCCCCAGCCAAAGGGCACCACATTATCCAGTGCGCCGGCGCGGTAGTCATCAAAGTAGGTGGCGCGCTCTTTCTGGGCGATGGTCACCGTAAAGCCGACCGCTTCGAGCATCGCTTTAACCGCATTGGCAATCTCCTTCGCCTGGGTGTCATCGCCAATCACATTATAGACCAGTTCGGGGTTGCTCACACCCGACTCGGCCAATGCCGCCTTCGCCTTTTCCACATCATAGGCATAGGGTTGCAAGTCAGGATCATAGCCAAAGCTATAGGGGCTCTGCCAGACCGCCATCCGTTCACCAACACCATTGAGGATTGTATCGATGATCGTTTGCGTATCAATGGCGTAGGCAATCGCCTCACGCACCTTAAGGTTGTCGGTCGGTGGCTTGCTGGCATCAAGGCGTAGTCCAGAAACAGTGGGGACGCCCACCGGTATCACCTTGAGGTCACTTTGACCTTCTGCCGATTGGGACTGCGCCGGTGTCAACGTCAACACATCGACGCCGCCACTGAGGAATTCGGCCAGGCGGGTGGCGTCGTCGGGAATAATGCGGTAGGTAACCTCTTTGATGTGGGGCGCATCGCCCCAGTAACCGTCATAAGCTTCCAACTTGAGGTGCGAGTCTTTTTCATACTCGACAATACGATAGGGACCGGTGCCGGGAATATCAGTGGCCGAGACGTAGTCGTTACCCTTTTCTTCGACATACTTAGGCGGTACAATCGCCGCGCCATAGCCGGCCAGTTTGGTGATGATCACGGGGTCCAGTTCGGCCATGACCATACGCACGGTGTAGTCGTCGATCTTCTCAAAGTGGTCGATGGAAGTGTAGTTAAAACGCTGGGGCGAGGTATTCTCCTCGTTGAGCAGGCGATCAAAGCTAAAGACGACGGCGTCGGCATTGAATGGCTCGCCATTGTGGAAGGTCACCCCTTCGCGCAGGTGGAAGACAATGTGCATATCATCTTCTTGCTCCCAACTGAGCGCCAGACCCCCGCCATCGACCAATTTCATCTCTTCATCGCGCTTGATCAGATAGCCAAAGACATTCTTCTGCCAGCGGCCGTTATTCAACGAGTAAGTCTTGATCGGGTCGAGACTCTGTACATCCAGGGTGAGCGCCAGCGTGAGTGAACCACTGGGGCCGCCGGCTTCTGCTGCGCCCGCTCCACTGGCGGCGCCGGCCGGCGCTTGAGCAGCCGGCGCACAGGCCACCCCATTGGCGGCAACCAGCGCACCTACCCCGAGCAGGGCGCTACCCTTGAGAAAATGACGACGAGAAATCGTTGGATCACGGCGCATAGACTATCTCCTTGTAAATGTGGCTATGATAAAAAAGATGGGGAGAGTACCAGGGCTGCTTGTGTATTGCCTCTATTATAAACGCCGCACAGAGGGGCGTCAACCTGCGCTTTGCACATAAAGTCAACAGCTCTGATTGGTCATTGGTCATCTGATAACTCACTATCGATCACCTTTTCCAACGCCTCTAACTTTAATAAGGCCGGACTTTCACCTTCCGGCTTCATTAACACAGTCAGGGCCGTGGCTACCGGGCTGTTCTCAGCCAAATAGCGTCGGCTCGATAGATATCAAGGATGCCAACCTGCCCATAGTGGCGCTTTGCTGCTGGTAATTATTTGTTTATGGTTGAAGTATATCATCTTCTGCGCGCTTGCGCCAAGCTAGCCAAGGAAATTTCCGGCGAGTTGACGCGCCTGGGAAGCCGCGCTATACTAGGCGCACCGGCCATAAAATTCGCAAGAAGAGCAAGGGAATGGAGCCTCATGACCAACCCAACCACCATCTACCGCGCCGCCATCATCGGCACAGGGCGCATAGGCAACAGCTATGACGATGAAGTGGTCATGCGCCAGCCGCCCACCTACTACCAGAACGAGAACCGCCACACTGGCCTCTATGTAATCCTACCTGTCAATCATGCTGCAGCCTACCAGACGACGCCAGGCTTTGCGTTGGTGGCCGCCGCTAATCGCAGCGCGGACAAATTGCGCGCCTTTGGCGAACGGCGGGGCGTCAAGGCGCTCTACACCGACTTTCGGCAACTCTTGCGAGACGAACAGCCCGATGTCGTCTCCGTCTGCACCCAGTCACCGGAGAAGGCAGCGGTGACCATTGCCGCGGCGGAGGCGGGGGTCAAGGCGATCATTGTGGAGAAGGCATTCGCCGCCAGCATGGCCGAGGCAGATGCAATGATCACGGCCTGCGAACGCAACGGCGTGTTACTGGCAGTCAACCACCCCTACCGCTTTAGTCCGTTGGTGCGCCAAAGTAAGCAACTGATTGAGCAAGGCGCCATTGGCGAACTGACCGCCATCACGGTTCATGCCGGCGGTGGGATGCTGCATGTGGGCACCCACATGTTTGACCTGATGCGCTATTGGGCCGGTGACGCGGTGGAACTCTATGCCCAAGTGCCAGATTATGCACCGGAGCAAGATCTGCCGGCCCTGGGCATTGTGCGCTTTGTCAATGGCGTCAGCGGCTTCTTTGACCACACTCATCGCGACCAACAGAGCATTGAGGTGCGCGGCAAACTGGGCTATATCACCCTCTCACCCATGCTGGGCGACGGCTGGCTTTTCCAGATTACACCGACACAGCCAGCCGCGGTCAAACGCCAGTATCCCCAACGGCTGACCATGCAACCATTACTGGCTGAACCGCATACGCTCAGCATGACCCAGCGATTGTTGGTAGAACTGCATGACGCGCTGACCAATGGGACGCCCTTGATTTCAACGGGTCAGGATGGCGCCGCCGCGTTAGAATTGGGATTAGCTTGCTTTGCTTCCCATCTGGCGGGTGGGCCTGTACAACTCCCTTTAGTGAATCGTACACTAAGTATTCCTAATCGCTAAAGAGCATTTTCTCCAGTGCAAATAGATATTTGCACAATTTTGTTAGATAAATTATGTGGATTATAATATGGATAAATATATGGATTATACGATTCGTAGGATGACTGCGTAGGGAAATATGAAAACAATCCAAATGACAATAGATGAACAATTACTGCTATCGGTTGATCAGGCCGTTGAAGAAATGGGAACAAATCGATCCGCCTTTATTCGCGAGGCGCTGAAAAGCGCTCTTAGACAATTTAGAATTCGGCAAATGGAGCGACAACATGCTGCCGGTTATGCACGCTACCCGCAGGACCCAGCCGAAATTGCAGAATGGGAAACTGAACAAGTTTGGGAGGATGAATGAGGCGGGGTGAAGTGCGTTGGTATACATTTCGTGCACCAGATAAGCGTCGTCCAGTTTTGCTCCTCACACGTAATTCTGCTATCTCCTATCTTACCGGCATTACCGTCGCTCAGATTACATCGACAATACGTGATGTTGAAAGTGAGGTTTTGCTTACACCTGCTGAAGATGGCGTGAACAATTTATGTGTTGTTACTTTGGATAATATTCAAACCATACAGAAGAATCAAATCGGTGCACTTATTACATCTCTTTCCCCAGTAAGAATGCAGGAAGTTGAGCAGGCATTATGCTTTGCGTTGGGTGTAAACCGGTTTTTGGATATGTAGAACTTACTTGATGAGGGGAACTTTATGCGCATCATCGACATCAGCGGCCCGATTGAAGATGGCATGTGGTCCTATGGTGACCCCTACCCCACGCCGCGGATCGAGCAGATTCCACCGCCCGCTTGGCTTGATTATCCGGTCTACTCCCAGACCGTCTCGATGGCCGTGCAGAGCGGCACCTACCTGGAGACGGCAGCTCACATGGATCGCAGCCAAATGCCGATTGACCAACTGCCGTTCGCGCGCTGTTACCAGATCGACGCCGTCGCGCTCTGGATCCCCAAAGCTACCAATGGGGCGATTACCGTGGCGGATCTGCTGGCGGCGCAGGAACGACAACGGGTCACGCTGCGCCCTGGCGATGCGCTCCTTGTCGGCACAGGCTGGGATCAGCAGTGGCATGAACCCAATTATGTCACCGACCCGCCCTATTTTCTGGCCGAGACCATTGAGTGGATCTTGGCACAACAGGTCGCCCTTCTGGGTGCGGACACGCCGCGCTATGACAGCCCCCACAACCCACAGAATTTCTTCCCCAAATTCTTCCAACAGGATATTTTGCTGCTGGCGCCGCTGGTCAACCTGGATCAGGTGCAACAGCCACGGGGCAAACTGACCGCGCTGCCACTCAAGATCAAAGATGCCTGCGCCTCGCCGGTGCGGGCGCTCTGGATTGAGGAATAGCTGCTATGCGGATCCTCATCACCGGCGCCACCGGCTTTATCGGTAGCCGTTTGGTGACACGACTGGCCGATGCACACGAGGTCAGCGCTCTGGTGCGCCGCATACCGCCTCGCCCACGGCCAGGGGTTGCCTACCTTCAGCAGGATCTAGCCCAACCGCTGGCTGTGCAGCAGTTGCCGGAGCGCCCGGACGCGATCATTCATCAAGCCGCCGTTATTGACACCGACGCCGTCGATGAGGCCACGCCCTTTCTTGTCAATGTGGTGGGAACCTGGCGGTTATTAGCTTACGCCGCGACCGTGGGCGTCAAAACCTTTGTCCATGCTTCCACTGGCGGCGTCTATGGCTGTAGCCCATACCCCCTACGCGAAAGTGACCCACTCCACCCGATGGATCTCTACAGCCTGACCAAGGCCCAGGCCGAATTAGCTGTGCACGCTGCCCGTGGCGATTTTCACAAGATCATGTTACGCTATTTTTTCCCTTATGGCATCGGCACCCCCAATCCGATTCCCGACTATGTGCGGCGGGCGGTGCAAGGCAAGGAAATTGAAGTTCCGGCCAGTGGCGGCCCGCTCTTGAATCCATTGCATGTTGAGGACGCCGTAACCGCGACGATCCAAGCCCTGCATCTACAACAGGACGTTATCCTGAACATTGCCGGCCAGGCAACGACCTCCTTTGCCGAGATTGCCACCCTTGCCGCCCAACAAATGGGCCGCCAGCCCCACTTGCGCCGGGTCGCCGAGGGTGAGGTCATCCCCTACTATCGGGCAAATTTGCTGGCAGATACGACGCTGATGAAGCGGATGTTGCCAATCGGACAAACTATCCCGCTCGCCACGGGGATTGCCGAATTGGTGGCGTATTACGCGGTATAGACAAAGCGTGGCAAGCGCGTCGCATCGGGTTGGACGGGTGCGTACCACAAATGGGGTGAAGCACCAGCCAGGCCAATTTGAGCTTCTTGTCTGTCGCCCCTAATTTGAGACGTACCTGGTTAGACCTGCGCACCCACTGCACAGCTAACGTTTGACGGGTGAAAACTTTGTGCATATAATTTACATAAGTCACCCACATTTATATTCTTCCATTTAATTTTAGCAAGCTACTCTCAGGAGGAGAACACGATGGCTCAACAGAAGTTTTCACGGCGTCAATTCTTACAGAGTTCGGCGGCCGTTGTTGGTATGGCGGCTTTGGCAGGGTGTGCTGTGCCCGGGGCGGCGCCCAGTGGTGGTGCTGCAGCGCCGGCTGCCGCCGGTGAACAAGTGCTCTTTTGGAAACCTCCTCATAGCGAAAAAGAGGCTGACCTTTGGAAACCCCTACTAGAGAAATTTATGAGTGAGAATGAAGGCATCACTATTGACCATCAGGTAATTCCTTGGGGTAGTGTTGATGAGCAATTTACCGCCGCGTTTGCAGGTGGCTCTCCGCCCGACATCTTTTATTTGCCCGACGAATGGTACCCCAAATATGTGAACCAGGATCAGATTGCCAATATTTCTGACCGCATTAGTGGTTGGAAAGAGAATTACCAGGACGCGGCCTGGACCGGAGCCACCTACAAAGGCAGCACCTGGGGCGCTCCCTTCCTTGGGGTGGCGCAGGGATGGGTGCTCAATATGAACCTCTTCAATGAAAAGGGCCTTGGCGCGCCTACCAACTGGGATGAATTCCGAAATGCAGCCACTGAATTAACGGACACGGACGCTGGTGTCTATGGCATTGATGTGCCTGCCTCGTCTACCAACTGGGTGGTGCTGATTCCGTTGCTGGCCGCCGGTGGCACCAAACTTCTCAGCGACGATCTATTGAGCGTCACGGCCAACACAGAAGGTGGCCGCGCTGCATTCAAGATGTTGCTGGAAGACATTACCTGGAATGACCAGGCCAGCATTCCAGTAGGCTTCACCGATGACCAACGCCGTGACCTACGCTTGAGTGGCAAGGTGGGCATGACCTGGGTCGAGACCTCCGGCATCAAAGCTGTCTGGCGACAGGAAGCGCCTGATCTGGAGTTGGCGACGATTCCTATGTTGCAACTGACCGATGATGGCACCAACGCCAGTTGGGCAAATATTGGCTTTATGTTCATGGCCCAGCAGTCTGCGGATAAAGAGGGCGCCTTTAAATTACTTGAATATTTGTCCACCGATGAGATTCAGGTTGACTATGTGCAAAAAGGTGTCGATCTGCTGCCACTCAAGAAGGGCATTGCCTCTTTGCCCGATATTGATCCGATTGTGGAAGAGATGGTCTCGTGGTTGGATAAAGGTTGGGGTGTTGGTACACAGATCAGCATTCGCTGGCGTGAGGCAACCAATGCCTTGGTGCAGGAATCCCATGCGGTGATGAGCGGACAGAAATCGGCTGAACAAGCGTTGGCTGATGTGGAAGCGATTGTCGGCCCGGTTTTAGATGGTGAATAAGAGGTAGAGATCGGGTAATGGGTGATTCGGTGTTTTTGACAAGCTCAAGCACCAGATCACCCATTACTCAATCAAAGACCTACAGGAGCAGGATAGTGAGTGTTACTTCAACTGTACAACCGGTCTCATCCACCGGTACACCTATCGTGCGTACAAAGCGACGACGCTGGCGCGCGGTGAGCGAGACCTTTTATTGGTATTTGCTATTGGCGCCCAGTCTGTTGATTATCTTTGGCTTTTCAATTGTACCAATGGTATGGAGCATCTACTACTCCTTTACCAAAGGCGGCATGTTAGGCAAACATCCTTTTGTCGGCTTTGATAATTATCTGCGGGCGGCCCAACATCCCATCTTCCTACTAACCATTAAGAATACGACGCTCTATGCGCTATTAACCGTCCCCACGGTAATCGTATTGGCGCTCTTTGTCGCCATTATTATTTTCCAGTTGCCAAAGATGCAGGGATTTTTCCGGGGAACCGTCTACTTCCCCTTGATCACACCAGTTGTCATTGCCGCCAATATTTGGGCCTACATTGTCAATCGTGACTTTGGCCCTCTCAATCACATCTTGAAATTATTTGGGGTTACGCCCATAGATTGGCTGGGCAATCCGACTTGGGCCATTCCCGCCATCGTCATGATGGAGATCTGGCGCGGCTTTGGCTTTTACGTCATTATTCTCTTTGCCGCCTTGCAATCGATTCCCAAAGAGATGTATGAAGCAGCACGCATTGATGGCGCCCAGATTTTGCGTATTATTTGGAGCATTACGATTCCCCTCCTACGGCCGGCGCTGGGTTTTTGTTTCATCATGGCCACTATTTTTAATTTCCAACTCTTTGATGCCGTCTATGTATTGACTAAGGGTGGTCCGGCCTGGCGCACAGCCACCGTGAGTTGGTATGTCTATCAGCAAGCCTTTGAGTCGGACAATGTAGGCTTTGCTAGCACCATGGGTGTGGTCCTACTGCTCATGATCATGGTGCTCTCGTTGGTGCAATTGCGCTTCTTCCGCAGTGATATTGAATATTAAGTAAGTTGGAGCAAAACAGATGTCAGCTACATTTGGAGGAATTCATTCACGGCGGGCGCTCTTATCCTGGCAGGTGCTCTTTTATTTGGTCATGATTACGATTTCAGTGGCAACGGTTGTGCCCTTTCTCTTTATGGCCTCCACTTCCTTCACTGAATCCTTTACCATGATGAGCTATCCGCCCACCTTGATTCCCGACAACCCCTCGCTCAATAATTACTACGAGATCATCTTTACCTTCCAGGGCGGTCTCTTTGTACGTTGGTTCTTGAATACGGTCTTTGCGACAGCGGCCATTACAATCGGCAGCTTGTTGCTCAATACGCTGTCCGGCTATATCTTTGCCAAAAAGCAATTCTGGGGGAAGGACATCGTCTTTGCGCTTATGCTTTCGACGATGATGGTGCCGCGCGCGGTTACGCTCATTCCGGCTTTTCAGATTGTGAATCGGTTGGGACTCTTTAATACCTACTGGGCTTTAATTATTCCGGGCCTCTCTACGGCCTTTGGCGTCTTTATGATGCGCCAATTTATCATGAGCCTACCGACCGAACTGATCGAAGTGGCCAAGATTGATGGTGCGCGTGAGTTGCGCATCTTCTGGTCGATTATTGTGCCCCTTTCCACACCGGCTATGGCTGCGTTGGGTATCTTCACTTTAATTAATGCCTGGAATGATTTTCTTTGGCCATTGGTGGTCTTGCGCGCTAATACCATGCGCACCCTGGTCGTCGGCTTGGCGACGGTGCAAAGCGAATTCAATATCAATTATGGTCTAGTTATGGCCGGCTCAGTGCTGACCGTTCTTCCCTTATTGGTCCTCTACCTGCTCTTCCAACCCTACTTTGTCGAAGGGCTACGTATGGGCTATGGAAAATAGATCATGTCCTTACTCGATCACTTTCACCCACCATTAACGCCTGCTTATCAATGGCATGCGTTTCACCATACCTGGTGTACATTTATGGCTGCGGGGCTTAATCGTAGCTTGCCACGTGAATATCGGGCCATGCCTTTTGCCTACCGGGGCATTGAGGTCGATGTTGCGGCCTACTTTCAGCGATCCTCAGATCAAACGCCAATTCTGCGTGAGGCGGCCACTGCACCCTATGTAGCAATGAGCGCGGCTGAAATACCAATCACGAACGGGCACGGCGGGCACGATACCGCATGGCAACCACCCCCGCCTGTGCAAAGCTTTCCCTTTGATCTACAGACGGATAGCTTTGAGGTACTCGTTTACAGCGATGTGGCTGAGCCATCCCTAGTGGGCGCGGTGGAATTGGTCAGTCCGGCCAACAAGGATCGGCCGAGCGAGCGCCAAGCCTTTGTCACCAAATGCGAAAACTATCTGCGCCAGGGGGTAGGGTTGGTCATCGTGGATATTGTAACCAAAGGGCGGGTAAATTTGCATGGTGACCTGCTATCCCGGCTGGGGGCGCCGCCAGGTGAGCAGCACCCATCATCTTTGTATGCAACCGCCTATCGACCCTATCAACACGCGGAGATCACCCATCTGGCCTACTGGCAAGAGATCCTGACCATAGGCCAAGCGTTGCCGACCATGCCCCTGTGGCTGCGTCATGAGTTTTGTGCTCCGCTCCACCTGAACGAAACCTATTTGGAAAGTTGCCAGGCGCTGCGGATTGAAGTTACAGCGCCCGTAAGCGATATATACTCGACTCGCTCATAGATGAGAATCGCGCACGCGTGTAGTTTGTGCGTTTTGATTCTCATCTATGGCAGTCGAGAGTATAGCATCGTAAAAAGGTATCAATGGCCCTACTCGATCACTTTCACGAACCGCTAAAAACGACGCGTCACTGGGAATCTTTTCACAGCGGATGGGCCAATAATAGCAGAACAAAGAATGAGTCCAACCATGACAACAACTGTCCACGCGGCCTTGGCTCTCCACGGCGGTCCCCAAGCCTTTCCAGAGATGGTCGGCCAGGCGCAACCCAAAATCGGCGTTGATGAATTTATGTCCCTGGCCGAGCGCTTTGGCTTTTCACCCAATACGCTGGCGCGCATTCGGGAAGCGGTAACGCAGGAATCCTGGGGCGCCGGCCCTAATCTGGCTCGCTATGCTACGGCCCAGCCGCCCCAAACCAAGGGAGCCGCCTTTGAAACCCTGGCCCGCGATCTTTTTGGCGTGGCCTATGCCCTGGGCGTCAGCTCCGGGACGGCCGCGCTCCACTGTGCCTTTGTTGCCGCGGGGGTAGGGCCCGGCACCGAGGTGATTGTGCCCGCAATTGGCTTCTATGCCACCGCGGCTATGGTGGTGGCGGCCAAGGGCGTGCCCATCTTTTGTGATGTCGATGAATCGCTCGGTATGGATCCCGCCAAGATCGAGCAACTCATTACGCCGCGCACGGTGGCCCTGGCGCCGACCCACATCATGGGGAGCGTCTGTGATCTGGAACCCATCCTGGCCGTGGCCCGGCAGTACAATCTCAAAGTAATTGAGGATTGTGCCCAATCGCCTGGCGGCAAATATCAAGGCCGCTATGTTGGAACCTGGGGCGATCTGGGCTGCTTTAGCATCTCTGCGTACAAGATTATCGGCGGCGGTGAAGGCGGACTGGTGCTTACCGCGGATGAACGGCTGTGGGCAAGAGTCAATCAATTTGCCGAAGCGGGCGGTCTTTGGCGTCCCGATCGCTTTGCCCCACCCCGTTATGCAGGCGAACTCTTTAACGGCCTCAACTATCGTATGTCCGAGTTGGAAGCCGCGGTGGATGTGGTGCAGTTGGGCAAGTTGGAGGCCATTGTTGGGCGCTACCACCAGGTCAAGCTGCGCATTCTCCAGCAACTACGCACCTTTGGCGAAATTACGCCCCAAAAGCTCAATGATGCGCAGGGAGAGATTGGCTACCTGCTGCGTTTCTTCCCGGCCACCTATGCGTTGGGGAAGGAGATTGTCGCGGCGCTCAACGCCGAAGGGATACGCTGTGGCATGCGCGGCGAAGAGCCGCGTCCCGATTGGCATATGTACGCCGACATGTTCCCCATCACCTTGAAGACCGGCACGATGGCTGACGACCGCCCCTTTGATCAGCCCATTTACCAGGAGCGTGATGGCCATGCCGATTACAGCCGCGGCCAATGCCCTGTTGCCGAGGATCTCTACAATCGCAATATTACCATTCCCCTCAACCAGTGGTATGCGCCGGAAGATTGCGACCGGATTGCGGCCGGCATTAATAAAGTGCTGGTGGCCTACTGTACGGCGGATGCCCATGCCCCGGCCTGGCTCGATTGAAGTAGGTGCGGTTTCCATACCGCACGTTTTCGATTTTACACAGCTCGTGCGGTATGGAAACCGCACCTACCTAATATTCATTAGGATGATCCAATGACCCGTTATATTGCTGCTTATGACACGGAAAAGGCTGGCGATTGTCTGGTTGCCTGTCGCGCCATCCGCATCGTGCATGAACAATTCAACTTTCCTGGCACTTTTTTTATTGTGGGCAAACGGCTGGAAGAAGAGGGGGAGGAGTATCGCGCCGTCCTGGGGGATGTGCCGGAATTTGAGCTTGCTTCCCACACTTATTCGCACAAGATGTTGCGCGACCACCCCTTTTGTGGCCCTGCGCCTGACGAGACAACGCGCGTGCAGGAGATTCAGCGGGGCAAGACATTAGTAGAGCAGACTTTTCAGCGGCCCTGCATTGGTCTCCGTCCTGGCTGTGGCTTTACCGAAGGACTGCGTGGCAATCCTTGGCTCGTCAATACGGTGGCTGACGCCGGTTTTGGCTACGTCAGTTCGGTGCTCTGGGGGCCGGATTATACCGTGCCGGCGCTGTTGGAGGCGCCCTACACCTATGCAGAGGATGGGCAGCCGGCTCTATGGGAACTGCCTGGCCACGGCTGGCATGAAAATCTGCTCAAAGCGCACAACTTGACCGTGCAGGCGCGGCGGATTGTGGCCTGGCCTTCGCCCTTTCCAGCGGCCGTGCCGCTGCGCCCGATTACCACGCCGGAAGAAGAATTTGCCGTCAACCGTCTCTTTATTGATCGAGCCGTGGCGCTGGGATTGCCCTATGTCTCGCTGATCTGGCATCCCTGGTCACTGGCCCGCTTTGACCCGGCCATGACCATGCTCAAGCTGACCTTTGCCTATGTCCAGGAACTGGGGCTAGAGGCAACCACCTACGCGACCGAATATCAACGGCTTGCCACTAACAGTAAGCAGTAGGACAGTAAGCAGTAAGTCAGTATTCAGTCAGACAGTCGATAGTGTAGCCGCCGCAGATGGCTACTGTCCCACTGTCCCACTGTCCCACTTTACCCCTTAACCGCACCGGCTGCCAACCCGGAAACCACATAACGCTGCGCCAGGATGTAGAGAATGACCACCGGCGTCATGGCAATCAGCGAACCGGCCATCATCGGGCCGATCATGTAGTAGTCGGAGCGGTAGAAATTAGCCAACCCAACTGAGATCATCTTATGGCGGTCGTCTTGCGCCAACACCAGCGCGAAGATGAATTCATTCCAAACGTTATTAAAAATGAAGATGGAAGCTGTCACCAGCGCCGGCACCGAGAGCGGAAGCACGATATGCCAAAGCGATTGCATACGCGTGCAGCCGTCAATCAGAGAGGCTTCTTCGATCTCGCTGGAAATGCTGCGCAGATAGCCCATCATCAGCCAGGTGCAAAAGGGCACGCTAAAGCTCATGTTAGCGACGATCAGGCCGGGAAAGGTGTCCTTCAGCCCCACTTTTACAATAATCAAATACATGGGGATGAGCATAAGCGAGCCGGGAATGAGGTAGACAAAAAGAACACCACGAGCCATCGCGGCGCGGCCAGGAAAGCGCAAACGGGTCAAGGCGTAGGAGGCCAGGATGGAGATGACAACCACAATGCTGGTCGTGCAGATTGCCACCACCAAAGTATTGCGCAGATAGACCGGAATTTGAAAGTTGACAATCGCATCGTAATAATTCTTCAGTGTCGGTTCACGGGGAATCCAGGTCAGCTCGGAATAGATCTCGCCCTCAAATTTGAACGATGTCGTCACCATAAAATAGAGCGGGAAGATGATCATCGTGAGCAGGATCACAATGATCACAAAGGAAAGGACGCGAAAAACCGAATTGGGAACGCGATCCAAAAAACCTGTCATTTCGTGGCCTCCCGATCCATATAACCGGCCACGCCCAACACCAGCAGCGCCACAATCGGCAACATCATAATCGGCAGCGCGGCGCCTTCGCCCAGCCGGAAGTTCTGCATGGCGAGGTGATAGGTCAGCAGCGGAAAGACCTCAGTCGCATTGCTAGGCCCGCCCCCCGTCAGCAACATGGGAATCTCCAGACTATTCATCGTCCAGATGGTGGAGAGCAAGATGACCACCCCCATCACCTGTTGCAACCCTGGCAGCGTCACATAGCGAAAGCGCCCCAGCCGTCCGGCGCCATCCACCTTGGCGGCGTCATAAATTTCCGATGAAATGGTCTGCATCCCGGCCAGGAAGGTCAAGGCATAAAAGGGATAGCCTTTCCAGACCATGACAAAGATCAGCAACACAATTGCCGTTCCTGATCTGGCCAGAAATGGAATATTCTCACCGATTAGCCCCCAACTCATCAGAATTTGATTGAGAAGCCCTGTTTGCCCATCAAAGATCCAGCGCCAGACCAGCACAATGATATAGGTAGGCAAAATCCACGGCAACATAAAAACGCCGCGCAATACATTGCGCCCACGGAAGTCTTGGTTCAGCGCCGTGGCCAGAATCAACCCCACCACCGTCTTGATGAAGACAGCCGCAATCGTGATTAATACTGTGCGCACTACCATGGAAGAGAAATCAGGCCAGCCCAGAATATAGACATAGTTGGCCAGACCCACCCAGTGCCCGGGGCCACGACCGACGGCACGGTCGGTAAAGCTAATGCGGATCGCCTCAAGAAAAGGATAGCCGACCATACCCAACACCACCAGCAGCGCCGGCGCGACCAACAGCCAGCCAAGCCGTGTTTCACCAGCAAAGAGCGACCGTCTTTTCTCCTGTATCGCTGGACGTGACAAGATTGGCTGTGATAAAGTCTCTTGGCTCATTAGGGCCCTCCTGGAACAAGTTGAGAAACCGGAGTTGCATCTGTTTCAATTGTGCAGCAAGTAATCTCGGCAAGTGCATCGGCAAGATCATCAACGTTCAATATATCATTTGGGATTGACATTAATCTTTGAAGTACAGTCATTAAAATACGTCTTTAAACTCCTCAAATTGCTTATCTGTCACCGGTAGGCGTTCCCCCCGTTGAGCTTTCGCCAAATGAAGACCAGAAGTTCGGATTCTTTTACAAAGTCGAACTTCTGGCTTTCAATCTTACAACTTACAGATTCACATTACTATCTTTACCGGAAATACTTCTCAAAGACACGCTTGGAGAACGCATCGGCTTCGGCAATAGCGTCCTCTGGCGTCCAACCATCAATGAGCACACGCACGACCATCGAGCCGACCGGTGCATCCGGGCTGCCGGTCAATTCAGCCATGGCGGCGTTGTCATAGGGCGCCGGGTAGCCGCCATAGGTGCCGATTTGGGCCGCCAGGTTGAAGGCTTTGCGCGTTCCTTCCCACATGGGCAAGGCGTCATACTCTTTCAACACATTGGCGACAAAGCCCTTTTCCAGCCAGGGCCCATAAACATCAGTGCTATAGAGATGATTAATGAGCTCGGTGGCCAGTGTCGGATCGCCGGCATCTTTGGACATCACTACGGTATAGCGCAGCCCAGCATCAGTGGTGTCGCGCAAGGCTTTAGGCTTAGGCGCCAGACCGGTGGCTTCGGCCAGTTCAGGGTCATTTTGCGAGGCCGCGACATAGATGGAGGCCGCATTGATGACCAGGAGCGCCTGCTTTTCCAGGTAGGCTTTGTTATTGGCAGCATAGTCATAAGCTGCTGCGTCGGGCGGGAAGAGGCCCAGATCCCAACACTCCTTGGCAAATTCGAGCGCGGCCTTAGCTTCCGCCATCTTTTCATCGGCCAGGATGATCTTGGTGCCGCTTTCGTCCCACAGATCGGCGCCATAGTTGCGGAAGAGGTCGGTGCACCAGCCATCATGGGTCAGCTTAACCACGCCGAAGCCCCAGCCATAGAGCTTATTGCCCTGTTCCTCTGTATATTTAGAGGTTTGCACGGAGAGATCGCGTGTCTCGTCCCACGTCCACTGGCCATCCGGGACAGTGACGCCAGCCGCTTCATAGAGGTCGCGGCGGTATTGCACCATGGGTGTGTCAATGGAATAAGGCAAGAAGGTGATGACGCCATCGCGGGTGACAAAGGTATCAAGACGTGGCTGCCAGCCGCCGTGGGCATCGCCGATTTGTGGGAAGAGATCGGTGAGGGGCGCCAATGCTTGGGAATCGGTCATCTGTAAGGCCACACCACCGCTGATAAACATAGCGTCGGGCAGGGTGCCGCCTTCGATGGCGGGCAGCACTTTGGTCTGCATGTTGCTGTCGGCATCGCGTGAAATCTCCAGCGTGACATTGTTCGCCGCGGCCCAGTCGTTGAGCATCGTTTGCATCAGTTCATCTGCCTCAGGGGCAAAGGTGTTCCACATCCAGAAGTTGAGTGACTTGGCCTGGGCAGGGGCACTGCCGCCTCCCCCTCCCTGTTGGACCGCCGGCGCACAGGCAGCCACTGCGGCGCCCATGACAGTGACCGCGCTGGCCCGCAGAAAATCGCGTCGACTCAAGTTGTTCTTTTGCATGCTTTGGTCTCCTTGTTTCGTGAGTAAAGTTGTGCAGAGAGTATATCCCTCTGCGGGTTATTTCAGGAACTGTACGGGGCGATCGCAATTTGGGAAAACAATTTACACAATATCGGACATGCCGGCACTGCACAGTAACAAAATGCTATATTGTGGCCACAGCAACAATAGACTGACTATACTCTACTGACTATACTCTACTGATTATATCGCGGCGCTATGATGGCAGTATGATAATGCTACGTGTGTAATTGGCAATAACTCCTGTTAGTACAATCACGGTTGACATCCCTGAGGATTGTGGGGCAAAAAGGATCCATGTCAAGCCGTTCTGGGAAGCCTGTGGCAATTCTTTCTTCATTATAAGGAAAAGTGGGAAGCTGTCAAGTCGAATCATATATTGGGGTGCGTACCACATTTTCGGGGGCGCTCTGGCAGAGAAATTGGGGAGACTCGACTCAGCCCCCGAAAATGGGACGCACCCCGTATATTGGTGATTTGTCATTGCTTTCGTGAAAGTGAAACTGTGGTGAGAATCATCTCTGCACGAAAAGCAGATAGCGCTGAAGAAGCCGATAACTTACAGCGACCCCAACACTTCCGCCCAGTGCGCCATGATCTGCAAGCCAAACTCGGTAACGGGGACCGAAGGCTGCCGCGCTTTGCCATTGGGCAGGCCGAGACGGGTGGCCAGCAGCTGTTTGCCATAGGCGATAAAATTTTCCACCGAACTCATCATAAAGACGATGAGGGGTAAGAGTTCGCGATGGAGTCGTTCGGCTTCGGCAACGGATTCGTCGGTGCCTTGGCGCATCAACTCGTAGATTTTGACCTGCGGGTCAAAGAGATCCGCCGCCGGGATCATGCCCACGCAGCCGGCGCGCAGCGAGTCGGGAAATTGAATCCCTGCCATGCCGCCAAAGATGTCAAAGGCGCCGTCGGTGTCGTCCATCAATTGTTTGAGGTAGGTGGCGGGACCTTCGCCTTTGAGCAGGCAGACGTTGGGGTGTTGTCGATTGAGCTCCTTCAGCCCCTGGTTGGAGAGGCTGGTTGCCATGAGCCCCGGCGCATTTTGGACGGCAAGCGGAATCTCTGCTTTGTCGGCCACCGCGCCGAGAAAACGCACATAGGCCGCTTCCGGTACGCCGGTGATTGCGGGCGGTTGTAAAATCGCCCAATCCGCGCCCACTGCCTGCGCCGCTTTGACAAACTCGATCTGTCCCGGCACACTGCCTTCGCCGACGGTGACGGCATAGGGCACACGGCCATGGATGGCTTCGCCCACCCATTCGATCACCGTGCGCCGTTCATTGACATCCAGCTTGCCGACTTCGGTGGCCAGCCCCATGACCGCGATGCCATGGGCGCCGTTGGCAACGCACGCTTCCACCTGGCGGCGCATGGCCGCTCGGTCGAGCGCACCTTGGTCGTCAAAGAAGCTGTAAAGAATGGGGTAGACCCCGTGGAATTGAGTTTTTCTGTTCATTATGGTTTCCTATAACTTTAGCTGCATGCGAATTTCTCCGGGTTTGGGGTAGCGGCGCGTTGCCTGATTCACCCCCTCAAAGCCCGGCCCTGGCCTCTGCACTTGCTGAAAGCCGAGTTGTTCATAGAACGGTTGCCCCATTCCCCCTTCGTCTGTCCACAACTCAACAGTGTTGATCCCTTGCGTCCGGCAATGGACAATGAGCGCTTGCACCAACAGCGCGCCAATCCCTTGGCGGCGATGGGTCGCCCGCACATACATCCGGCGCAATTCAATCACACCGCCCAAGTCTTGACCCCCGACGCAACCAACCGGCTCCTCATGCTGCCAAGCCAGCCAAAAACCACCGCCCCCGCGGCAGTAGACCTCGTCGATGTGATTCAGATCCCATTCATACCTGTCATGCTCCGGCAGGCCAGGGACGGTGGGGATGGCATCGTCGGTGAGATGAATGCCGTGCTCGGCCAGTTGGGCAAGGTGGAGGCGCCACATGGCAAGCCAGTGGGCTGAGGTGTAGGGTTGAATAACGATAGGTAGCTTGCTCTCGGACATAATTATCCCTCGTGGATCGCCGCGACTGCTGCGTCAAGTGTCAAGGCCGCACCCGCGGCCCACGCCGCGGTGATCGCTTGTTCATGTAATTGCCGGCGTACTTGTGCCAACGTATGGTTGAATTGCGCTTGATCCGTGGGCGGCAACACCAGCCCAAGCGACCGGCGTAGCGTGGTTGCGGCGCCTGCCAAGTACACCGCCTGGAGTGCGTTTTGTTGGCAAACGAATAATCTGGCAAAGAGATCGAGCATTTCAACCAGACGAATTTTCTGACCGGCCCGGTTGTATAGTGACAACGCCGCTGTGGCCAGCGTCTGCGCCTCAGCATAGTTCTTTTCCGCAATGGCGAATTCCACCGACAGCGAGAGAACACTGGCATAGTTGCTGCTATGTCCTGTTGCCTGGGCAATTTGTTGCGCTTCATCAAGTACTTGGCGTGTCCGATCATAGTTTCCTTCTTGGATACATAGACGTCCCATAGCCGTCAAAGCAATTGTACAGCCATACTGATGACCCATTTTACGCAGAATTGCCAGACCCTCTTCCAAATAGCGATGCGCCCGTTGACGATCGTCCAACTTGGCCAGCCGACCCCCTATGTACTGCAACGCCATGCCGAGCGACCAATCAACCGCTTGCGCGCGACGAATGTATAGACTTTCTTCATCCAAGGCCGTCATTTCTGCATAATCGCCTTGCAGGAAAGAGAGTCCGGCCAGCATGCTCAAGGATCGCGCCATCCAGTGATAATTTTTCAATTGCCGGCTACCGTGCAGGCACTGCTCAAAGAGTGGTCGAGCCGTCGCCAACTCACCCAAACCGAGTGCTAAAAAGCCTGTGTACCACAGCGCCTTCAGCATTGTTGGTGTAGGCGCTTTATGCCGGGCCAGCTGAATTGCTTTTTGCGACCACTCAAGTCCTTCGGAAAAGAATCCTTCACTTTCCCATAAATTGGTCAGTACGCCGGACAGCCGTAGCGCCAATGCTGTCTCGCCCTGGTCAATGGTCCACTTCATGGCCGCGCGTAAATTATCTTGCTCGCGCCGTATTGGCGCCAGATAGGTTGACGCTCCTCCCCTGCGAAAATCAGCATCAACTGCTTCGGCTAATGCCAAATAGTACTCTGTGTGGCTGCGGCAAGCTGTTGCCTCTTCGCCATGCGTAACAAGCTGGCGCAGCCCGTATTCACGGATCGTCTCCAATAAAGTATAACGGTCTTGCCCATTGGGCAGTGTTCGTCGTTGGATGAGGCTCTTGTCGAATAGTGAATTCAGAATAGCTTGTATCCTATCTGTATCAGCGCCATGAAGATCTACGTCACCGGAACTGCACACCGCAACAAGCGCATCCACTGTACAACCACCCGCAAAAACAGCAAGTCGTCGAAAGACAAGCTGTTCCCCCTCACCCAATAGATCATAGCTCCAGGCAAGCGCGTTGTGGAGCGTCTTGTGTTTGGGGGCTACATTGCGCGGGCCGTGGTGCAGCAGATTGAGCGCGCCTTGCTGGTTAAGACTTGTCCAAAGCCCTTGGGGCGAGTCATAGCGCAACCGCGCCGCGGCAAGTTCAATTGCCAGCGGGAGACCGTCGAGACGGATGCAAATTTGGGCAATGGCCCGAGCATTATTTTCATTGATCTGAAAATCAGGTTGGAAGGCTTGGCTGCGCTGGATCAAGAGCTGCACAGCATCCCGCGCGCCAACCTTGACAATATCCATTGCGTCTTCGGGCAGCGCCAGCGGTGTAATAGGAACCGCGTATTCCCCATATAGACGCAATGCTTCTCGGCTTGTGATCAGCATCTTTACGCCCCAGGCCGAGGTGAGTAGATCAGCAACAAGGTCAGCGGCAGCCATGACATGTTCAAAATTATCCAGCACCAACAGCATCTGCTTATCACGCAACCTAGCCTGCACGGCTTGGAATAAGGTCTGGCTGCCGCTCTCCTGTACCCCCAATGGCTGGGCCAGCGCCATCAGCACGGTGTCGGCTGCACGTAAGGGCGCCAGTTCAACCAGATAGATGCCATCGACGAAGTCTGCCAGCAAAGTCTGGGCTGTTTCTAAAGCCAGCCGTGTTTTGCCCACGCCCCCTGGCCCCGTCAGTGTAACCAGGCGCACATCCTTCTGGCGCAGCCATTGACCGATCTTTGTGCGCTCGTCATCGCGACCCACAAACGAGGTCATCGGCGCCGGTAGATTGTGTCTGGTTACAGCACGTTGATCCTGTAAAGATAGGATGACGGGCGCCCTAGCTGCACTTTCCTGTTCGTAAGCTTGGGGCTGCACCGGAATAAGCTGCCCCCGCTGAATCTGCCGGTGCAGCGTTACAGTTTCTGCGTCCGGCTCAACACCCAATTCATGGCGCAAGAGCCGACGATAGGTTTCATAGGCTTGCAGCGCGGCTGTCCGTTCGCCCAACAGTGCCAGATTGCGCATCAGTTGTTGGTGCGCCTGCTCCTGTAGGGGGTCGATCTCGACTTGCCGTTGGGCGTACTGTCGTGCTTGGGTATAGTCGCCCTGTTGCTCATAAATTTGGGCCAACCGCTGGAGCGCGTGCAACAACTGCTGCTGTAGACGTTCACGCGTAAGCAACAGCCATTCCTCAAACTCGGCGCACTCGTCCAGATAGAAGCCGTCAAGAAAAGGTTTTCGACAAAGCGCAACGGCTTGCTGCAAATTCGTGACACGCCTAGCATCCAATGCACTCTGCGCTGCTGTTGAAAGCGCCTTGAGACACTGGGTAAAGTCTTGAACATCCAGATAGTGGTTACTTGTTTGATTAAATTGAATGGTCTGGCGATTGGCAAGCAGATAGGGCGTTTGCGCGCCACGTTCGCGCAGGGTCTTGCGCAAGTTAGACAGGGTGGCGCGCAGATTGGCGCGAGCGCCGTTTGCCGACCAATGGGGCCAAAGGAGTGTTGCCACCTGTTCACGTGGATGGGGTTGCGCCATCTCGACAGCAAGGTAAGCCAACAAGGCACGCGCCTTATCAGATTCAAAATCCGTCAGGGGGATGCCGCTCCAATGAACTTGGAAGGGACCGAGTAGGCATAGGGATAATTGGGCCATGATCTTGCATATTGGTATCTGCTCAAGCACGCTCCGCACGTGTTTGGCTCTCCATCTTCATATAGCTAAACAATTATAGCCAAATAAAAGACAAATATCAACTGCCTGCGCTTTCCCAATGGTGGTGTGGCCGTTTCCCTGCGCTTTCCCAACGGTGACCTGCTAGGCTGTGGATGTTGCTCATGAACCCATTTAGAATTTCGCTCATATGGGCGGCAAACTGAAATTGCACTATTTCCCAGAGAGAAAAATGGCAATTTCAGCCGCATACCGATATGAGCCTAGAATTTTAGCATTGAAGGAGAAGAACCAATGCATACCCACAGGCTATACCCGGCGCAAATTGACAACGCGCTTCCTGCAGACGGAAAATATTTGCGTTTTCAATTTGCACAAAGTTTCATGTTTATAACACTCTCTACCTTGCTCTTTGGGCTGCTATTGAGTGCCTGCCAGCCAGTACAACCGATCAGCGAATCTGTGGCAGTGGCTCAGGCTGCCGAGGACAATGACAGTATTGGCCGGCAGATCGCAGGGAGCTATCTGGTCGATGGGCATGAGTTTGGCCTGCCTGAGAATCGCGAAATGACCTATAAAATGCTCATGACCTTTATGGCAGACGGAACACTGGTCTATGAAGCGTCTATGGCATTCGGCGCTGACCATCCGCCCCGTTTCAAGAGTGGCGGGCATGGCTCTTGGCAGCAGACGGGGCCGCGTGAGATTACCTGGACCACCTTATCCTTTGACTACGGCCAAGAAGAGACCCATCCTGCGCTCGGTCCCTTTAATCCCTACGCCTCTACCGTGAGAATCACCAGCATTGTGACCTTTGACGAAGCGTTCGAGAGCTATACGGAGACGAGCAAAATTGAGGTGCTGCCTGCTGATCGCGACCCGTTGGACCCCGCCACAGAACCCATTTTTCCGGCCTTTCAAGGCGAGCGTAAAGGGCGGCGGATTCCTGCACTATTCGGCTCGTAACTGAAGATCAGCGTGGGCGTTGTAAATCCACCAACAACGCCCGCGCGGCCTGCAAATCCGCTGTTTCCTGTCCCTCGGTGAACCAGTCGTAGATTGACTCCATCAAGTCACGCGCTGCCTGCGTTTGATGCTGCCGCAGCCACAGCCGGCTCAAACTCATCGCCACGCGCAGTTCTAGAGACTTGGCCTGTTGGCGGCGAGCGATTTGTAGCGCCTGGTGGAAACACGCTTCTGCTCCCTTGCGATCCGCTTCCTGAATAGTGCACTTTAACAATAACTCACCGCGCACCCGCAGCGACTCGGCTTCCCAGTGACGTTCGTCCGTGGCGTTGGTCCGTTCCAGCGCCTCATCCACGGCCTGCAAACCGCGGACAATGTCCTCCTGTTGCAAATAGGCGTGAGCGAGCATGGTTAAAAAGAGCGGTTGCGTCATCTCGACATCATCAGCGCGCATACCGGCGATTCCTTCTTGCATCAAGACGATTCCCTGCGTCAATTTCCCAATTTCGACCAGGACCGCGCCCCGTTGAATCGTGCCATAGGCAGGCCAGGTTGCTACATTTTGCTGCTGCGCCAGATCAATCAACGTCTGCGCAGCCACGTGAGCCTCTGCAAATTCACCGCGGTAGAAGCGAATATAGCACTCAAAGACCAGCACAACCATGTCAAAAGGGTGTTTTGATTGGGCGGCGGCTTGACGCGTGGCCAGGATTTGCGCGAGAGCCCGATCGGGATAGCCGCGCAGCCACAGCAGCCAAGAGTGATAATAGAGGCTACAAATGCCGTTATCAAAGCCATAGAGCGCAATATCGGTCTGCTCGCCTTGCGCTCGATAGAGGGCGATGCCGGTTTCCAAGTGGTGGTTGGACTTGGCAAAATCGCCTCGGATGTACAAAATGGCGCCCAACGCGCGATGGACCGCCAATCGCCGATCCGAATCGGGCTGGCTTTGGGTCATGGCGAGACAGCGTTGTGCCAGACGATAAGCCGTCGCCAAGTCAGGCTGCACCCAATAATAGGGCAACATCCCCCACAGCGCAGGAAAGAATTCGAGCGGATCGTCCAACAGTTCGCAGAGTTCCTGGGCACGCCGAAAAGTAGTTTCTAACTGCGGTGAGCGATAGCCGTTAACAATACGATGGGCCGGACCCGCGACGAGGTGAAAGTTCAGTTCCAGGCGGTGACGGGTCGACGTCTCCGGCAATACCTGTAACAAAGCCAAGCCATTCTCCAGATGGAGGATGGCTTCGGCATGGGCCACCATCTGGTTGGCGCGCTGCCCGGCCAACAGCAAATAGTGAACTGCCTTTTGCAGTAGACCGCCCTGCCGAAAGTGATGCGCCAGTGTCACAGCCATCTCGACGACGTTCATCTGATACAGTGCTTCCAGCGCTTGGGCGACCGCAGCATGGGCCTGCTGCCGTTCAAGCGGGTCGAGCCGCCCGTAGGCAAACTGCTGAAAGAGGATGTGGCGAAAGCGGTAGCGGGCAAGGGGGGCAGTTGGTCGGTTCGTCGTGGTATCGGCTGAGACGAGTCGATGTTGGCGGTCGAGAACAGCGCTCAGTTGTTGGATTACGGCGGATAATTCATGCTGTTGAATGGCCGCAATAGCTTGGGCCGTAAAGATTTCACCTTCCACACAGGCGAGTTGGAGAAGCCGTTGATGTTCGGCGGGCAGACGCTCAATCCGTTCGCGTAGGATGCCTTCCACCCGCGCCGGCAGTAGCGCCCAATCCAACTGTTCGGTGGCAACCCAGCGACCTTGTTCATCTTGCACCAGATCGCCCCGTTCTTGCAGACCGCGCAACATCTCCACGGTAAAGAGGGCGTGGCCGCGCGTCTGGTGGTAAAAAGCCTGACGAAATTCTGCCGTGAAGCGGTTGGGCAGTGTATCAAGCAGTGCATCGACAAAGGCAGGCGTGCCCGTCTGTCCCAGGTCAACGCGCTGCTCGCCAAAACGACGCTGTAACTCGTTGACAATCGCCAACAGAGGATGCCTTTCACCGTTGCGCCCTAACGCCACATCGCTGGCCCGGTAGCTGCCGATAATGAGGATAGGCGCGTCGACCAAATCGCGGCTCAAGTGGAAGAGGAGGTTGAGCGACCCCAAGTCGGCCCACTGGAGGTCATCGAGTACTAGCAGCAACGGTCGTTGCTGTGCTAGCTGTTGCAACACGTTGGTGACTTCTGTAAAGAGACGCTGTTGGGTGATCCCACCAACCGGTGTTGTCGTCACGCCCTGGGTCAACAGTGCTTTCAGTTGCGCGCGCCAGAAGTGGTTGACTGCGTTCGTCCGTTCGATCTGTGTCAGCAAGGACTGTCCATCCAACAGCGTGGTGAGTAGCGTCGGCCCATGCTCGACCAGGATTGGGACAGTCTCCGGCAGCAGCGCCATGAGGCGGTCGAACTGCAGTGGCTCCAATGTTCCAGTTTGGCGGCGACCCTGCACATCGCCCGTGAGCAATGTCAACATCTCACAAAAGGGTAAGTAGGGGTCACCGATGCCGGTGAAGGCGTTACAGTAGCCGGTGACGGCAATTAAGCGTGGATGTTGGACCTGTACACGCCGCAGAAAGGTCTGGACCAATGCGCTTTTGCCGCTCCCCGCTTCGCCGGTCACAAAGATAATTTGGGGGTGACCAGCCAATGTTGTGTGCAAGCAGCGATCCAATTGCGCTAATTCTGCTTGGCGACCGACAAAAGGGGCTGGATCTGAGCGTATGGACGCGTTCGTAGTGGAAACGATACCATCAGCTTCAGTGAGCAACCCCAGCGTGCGCGCTACGGCTGCCGCCTCGGTGCGGCGGCGCACCTGCAATTTGTTGTAAATCTGTTTGACATACCACTTGACTGTATGCAGGGTGAGGGAAAGCATTTCGCCGATTTCGCGATTGGTGAGCCCGCTTGCGAGTAGTTGCAAAATCTCCCGTTCGCGTGCGGTGAGCAGTTCGACTTGTGGAGTAGCTTGTGTTTTGTTCATAGGTCACTTAGGTTGAATGGTGTGGCCGCTACCTTCCATTATTATAGCTCATTTGCGCGCAAAGAAAAAGCTTCAATTCCCCTCCAAAGAGGGGTGCATTTTACCCCTCCCATCTGGCATAATCAAAGCGCTTTGTTTCTCCTGTTAATCACATAAACAATATGCTGTGGAGACCGACGAAAATACGGTCATAAGTTTTGTAGCACGCTTTTTACAAAGGAGAAGGAGAAAGGGAAAATGATCAAAAGCAAAGGCAGCAGAAGACTTTTCACCCTAATTTTCATGTTGTTGTTCATCCCATTCGCTATAGGCCAAGGCGCAAAGACCGTTGCGGCCCAGGCACCAGAATCGAACCCGGAAAGTATCATCGTGGGCATTGTTAATGCGCTCAACAATGGTGATGTTGACGGCGCACTGGCATTGGTAGGAGAAGAAGCGGTTGTCGTACTGATGCCGCCACCGCCAACCGGCGCCACGTATGTGGGTAAGGAAGCAATTGGTGCGTGGTGGGAAACCTTTGTCGGCAACCACGGCTCGATTACCATTACCAATTTTCAGAGCACAGGCACGATGGCAAGCTGGTCAGCAACGATTTCAGAGGATACTTTCACAGCATTGGGGCTTGAATCGCTGGCGTTTGAGGGGGTGGGCATCGTCCATGACGGTCTGTTGCAATCTTATACCTGGATCATGACTGAAGAATCAGTGGGGCGGCTTCAGGCAGCGGTTGATTTGGCCAACAATCGAGCGCTTGCGCAACGATACCTGGAGGAGATGTGGGATAACGGCAATATGGCGGTGGCCGACGAGCTATTGGCCGATGATTTTGTCGACCACTACCCGCTCTTTGGCAACGCTCCAGATAAGGCAGGGATCATGGCCGACGCCACCAATTTTCACGCCGATGGCACCAAGAATCGGGTTGAAGAGATGTTCGTCACGCCGGAGACCATTGTGATTCGGGATACCGTGCGCATGCCTGATGCGAATGGTGACCTGCAGGATGCGCTGGAAGCTGCAATCTTTCTCACTGTGAAGGAGGGTCAGATTACCGAACGCCGTATTGCCATCTTTGGCCTCCAACCCCCGCCGCCACCAGGCGCGAATGCAACCCCCGGCAATATTGCCGCCGAAGGCGCCTACATGATCAGTGGACCGCCTCTGGAACGGATGACCACCCCTTCCGGCGACGGTTGTCTGGTCAATGTCGTGCTGCCTTATACGTTTAATGGTGCGATCACCGGCAGTGCAGAAGTTCACCTCGCCGTGCTTGGCCAAGGCCCCTGTGAAGAGATGGGCCCCGGCCTCTTTGACGAAACTGTTGCCGCCAAAGGCGCCTTTACTGGAACCGTGGACGGCAAAGCGGGGACATTTGCATTCCTCTATGGCTTTCAAGGGCAAGCCAAGCAGCCCTTTGATGGTTTCATTCGCATCATCCCTGGCTCGGGCACCGGTGAATTGCAGGGGATTCTGGGCGAATTTAAGGCCACCGGCAACCCGTTGAGTGGTGAGCCGTTTGTCTACGTTGGAAATTACGCTTGGGCAGAATAAGTTTAGAAAAGGAGAAGACCATGTACGTCGCAATCGGCACTTACACAGTGCAACCCGGCAAGAAAGCAGAACTGCTTGCCTGGTATGAATCAGTCAATCCTCACATGAAAGCGTGGCTCCCGGGCCTCATCACCCAATATGTCGTGGCTACCGACGATGAAAATACGGTCATGAGTTTTGCCGTCTATGCAAGCGAAGCCGCTGCCACCGCACCGCCCAGCAGCGACGCCGATCTACATTTGTTGGGCCGCATCCGTGAATTTGCGGCGGAAGGTGGCATAGGCGAGCGCAAGGTGCAACCGCTGCTCGCCCATCTGCCGTGACCAAGAGTTTGATACACACTCCCTCCTTACATACTAACCGTTACCCACAAGTGAGGAAAAGCGGGGGCAATTCATTCGTAGGTGCGGTTTCCATACCGCATAAGCTTCAATTACATGAGAGCGTGCGCGCCTGGGAGCGGGGCGCGGAAACCGCACCTACGAACGCCCAAATCCTCTCCTCAAAAAGATGTGGGTAATGGTAAGCCTTACATAGGGGGTGTGTTGGCTCGATCTATTTCGGTCTGGATTTACTAACCAACCAAAGGAGCTAATGATGACCGACCAACATCCCAACGTTGCCACTTATATTCGCCTGATGCAAGCTTTTGAAGCCGGTGATATGCAAACCGCTAGCCAATGTGCCAGCGCAGACGTGGTGTATCATGTGCCGGGCAAAACTCGCTATGCCGGTGACGTGGTGGGGCTCAACGCCTTTAAAGAACTGCTCGACACCATTCGCACGGCCAGCGCTGGCACCGGTAAACACACCCCGCTGCACATCCTGGCCGATGACCGCGCGGTGATGGTCTACAGCAGAGTTACCGCCGAGCGGCAGGGGAAACACATGGACATGGAAGTCGCGTATCTTTTTCGCTTTAATGAGGAGGGAAAAGTCACCGAGGGGCGAACGATCCCGGTCGATCTCTATGCGTTTGATGAGTTTTGGCGCTAGTTGTAAGTCGAGATAGTCCCGCAGACTATCCGATTCCTCGTTTATTTTATACGAGTTATGCAATTCCTGTTTCACACGAAAGGAGTACTCAACGATGAAAGCTTTGCGGATTTGCACCATTGTGACAGCACTTGTGTTAGGCACGATCTTGCTCTCAAGTTCGGTCACAGTTGCACAAGATTCAGACCCCGAAGCAATTTATCGAGCGGCTTATGCGGCTTTTAATGCCGGCGATATTGAGGGCGGCATGGCGCTGATCGCCGATGATGTGGTGGGCGTTCTCCTCCCGCCGCCCCCCGATGTCGCCCCAGCGCAGATCGGCAAGGAGGCATTTCAAGCGGTGATGGAAGATGCCCTGGCAACCAATATGCACTGGGAGTTGAGCGATTTTCATGTCAGTGGTGAAACCGCCAGCTATGCCGTAAGCCTGGCCGCAGATGACATTTTTGCTGAGCTAGGTGTCTATCCGCTTGAATTTACTGGCTTTGTTGTTGTGCGCGATGGGTTGATTGTCTCTGAAGTCTGGAGCATGAACGCCGACTCACGCGCCAAGATTGATAAAGCGTTGGGTCGATTAGGCAATGAGGAGACCGTGCGGCGCTATGTGGAAACGCTCTGGAATGAAGGTGATCTAACGGTGGCCGACGAATTGCTGACCGAGGACTTTGTCAGCCATAATTCCCCCGCCGGCGACCGCGCTGCGCTCAAGCAGGCTGTAACCGATTTTCACGCAGAAAACCCTGGCGCGTACTTCTCAATTGATCAGTTGATTATGTCCGACGACCAGGCGATTATCGTTAATCGCGTGTGGGTGGTCGCCGAGGGCGCGCCCGAGGGAGACAAGGGGGAACCGGTTGGTCAACCAATGGTGCTGATACTCGGTCTCAAGGATGGGAAAATCACGGAGCGTCAGCTTTTCATGACGCCCGAAGAGTAGTGTTTTGTGACGAAGTCATGAGAGACGAATCGTAGGTCACCCTTGCAGTGTGGCAATGGCTCGGATCGATGCTGATTGCACCGAAATTTGTGCGGCTCGGAAGATTGTCACGCTTGTAGCGTGACCTTCGATTGTCTCTCCCATCAAGCTATCGGACAACCTGATGACCCGGAGACTGGTGAAGAGGTGAATGAATGATCATAGGTAGAACGTAGAACCATGAAAGGAACACAGCATGAACCGAACATTTAATTTGATGATGACGCTATTGGGTATAATGAGTGTCTTGCTGATGAGCGCCTGCCAACCGATTGTTGCGCCGACATCGGCGGGAGTCGCCAATGCGGCCACTGTTGCTGCCAGCACAGCTAGAGAATTTACGGCGATCGATATTGCCTGCGCGGATGGGAATATCATCCTCTCTGAGGAACCCATGCTCGCCGGCACGAGCAAAGTGGCTGCGATTCAACGCCCGGATGACCAATACTTCCTGGTGAACGCCACTTTTCTGCCCACTGCCTATCCCGAAAGCACCTGGGTAACGCCTGGCGAGGGCGTTGATAAGCCCGACGGCAGCTTCCTCGTCACCCATCGCGCGTATGGCACCGGACAGTTGGCCGATCATCGGATGTTATTTACCGTTGAGCCTACGGTCGTTGACGACCTGCCCTGTGAACCAGTCGGACCGGTTGTCAAACTAGATGGGGTGATCATCCAACCACCGACAGGGGAAGCCGCCGCAACGCCGATCGATGTCACCGGTATCTTTACTATTGCTGAAGTGATTGATGGCCCTATTCTCATCGAGGCGGGTGAGCAATGTTTCCAACAATTCGTGTTCCAGCATGAATTTACTAGTGACTCTGCTCCTGCCATTATCGGCTCGTCACGCAGCACCTTTTCCATGATGATGGAGAAGCCATGTGCGGAAGTGGCTGGTCCCGACAGCGCCGATCATGTCTGGAATGCAACCGGCACCTTTACGGGAACGGTGGGCGCGGCGGCGGGAACATTCGATTTTACCTATCTCGCCACCGTTGTCGAAGGGGGCGATTTCCGTTCAACGCTGATCATCCAGCACGGCGCCGGAGAGCTAACCGGCATCCGCGGGCTCCTTTTCGAGGAAGGAAATCTGTTGCGCGATGATGTTTATTATACCGGTTGGATCTACCTGAACTGATTAGGAGATTATCATGTCAACCCAAACAGAAGAAACGCGGTATACCCATCCTTCCTCCGAACAGACGACTGAACTCTTTGCAAACACCAGAACCGGCAAGTTTCACGCGGCATTCTTTGTTCCTCATTTGAGGCCCAATATGACTGTATTGGATTGTGGCTGCGGTCCGGGGAGCATCACACTCGACCTGGCGTCAGTCATTGCGCCGGGCAAGATCGTTGGCATCGATACTGATGCGAAAGCAATCGCAAGGGCGGAAAGAAGAATCGTTGAGCAGAAGGTGTCAAATGCAAGTTTTCGACAGGCAGATGTGAATGAATTGCCTTATCCCAATGCATCTTTCGATGCAATATACGTCAATGCTCTCCTGATTCATCTCTCAAATCCGCAAACAGCACTTACCGAAATTGCACGCGTTCTCAAACCCGATGGGATCCTTGGCGTCAGCGAACCGGAAACCTTGACAAGTGTCATATTCCCGCCGAATGAATATGTGCAACAAATGATCACCCGTATATGGCCCGGTCTTTTCGAGGTGAACGGCGGTGACCCTAAAGCCGGCCGAAAACTGATACCGCTACTGCACGAGGCCGGCTTCACTCCAATCAGCCACACAGGGCAGTACGAGATCTGGGATGGCAACAAAAAGAACATTCTGGTCGATTACGCACAATATCTCTTTTCGCTGTCTCCTATCCTGAAACTGGTAGAGGAGGCTGGTCTAGCTGATCAAGCATGGTTAGACACACTGGTCAATCAGGAGTTACCACAGTGGCGGCGCGAACCAAACGCAATGTGGGCGCATGGGTGGTTCCAGGTGGTCGGCAAGAAAGCACACTCTGAATCCTAAACCAGTCATTTGGCTACTCATGAGCCAATCCATCATAGGTGGGAGTTACACATGCTTCATTACGATCGCCTGTGGGAGGTGGCCGAGGGATTGACCGGTGTTTCCTACAATTTGCAGCGGGCCGAGACCTAGCAAGTTGCGCAGCATCGAACAAATTTTAGTCAACTAAAGGAGCCAAGCATGACTAACCAACATCCGAATATCACCACCTATATTCGCCTCATGCAAGCTTTTGAAGCCGGTGATATGCAGACCGCTGGCCAATGCGCCAGCGCAGGGATTGTCTATCATGTGCCGGGCAAGAATCCCTATGCCGGTGACGTGGTGGGTCTCAACGCCTTTAAAGAACTGCTCGATACCATTCGCGCGGCCAGCGCGGGCAGCGGTAAGCACACCCCGCTGCACATCCTGGCCGATGACCGCGCGGTGATGGTCTACAGCAGAGTTACCGCCGAGCGGCAGGGAAAACACATGGACATGGAAGTCGCGTATCTGTTTCGCTTTAATGAGGAAGGGAAGGTCGTTGAAGGTCGCACCATCCCCGTGGATCTCTATGCGTTTGATGAATTTTGGACGTAAGTGAGAGTGGAAGGTTGCGAAGGATTCTGCTATAGAGCAACACAAGTAGTATAGATGCCTGTGTTGCTCTATGTGATCCAACCAGTAAGATGGACATCCTGCCTCACATCATTGTGCAATCGAGGGATGTTGCACAAGCAAGTCGTTGATTAATGCGGAGAACTCTAATTTATGGTATGGCACACTCAAAACTTTTATTCCATTTCGGTTGGCTCTTCAATAAAGTGGAGGAGCGAGGAGACAATCTTCCATTCGCCGTCGATCTTTTCCCAGACAACAAAGCAGCGGCCGATCTGATGGATCGGCTTGCCGCCGTCCGCGGGAGTCACGACTTCCTCCCACTCGGCATAGCGGGTGCCATAGTTCCCTGACACCCAAATGCGCTTTAGGGTCAATTCACCGACCGTGTCGTAGGCTTCCCAGAAGCCTTTGATATTGGCCGCTACAGTCTCCTTGCCGACGATCTCCGGCGTGCCGGGCTCAAGCGAGATGACGTCATCGGCATAGAAGGAGATATATTTCTCATAATCTTCATCGTAGTAGGCTTGTTCGCGCGCCAAGGCTACGGTGCGAAATTCATCTTCGGCGGCGGCCTGCTCCGGGTCGACGGCGGTGCTGGGGCCAACGCCGTCGATCACCACGGATTCGGTGAGCCACTCCGCCGCTGGGGGGGCAGCTTGCGCGGGTTGGGCGGAAATTGGTTGACAGGCACTGACAACAAGGGCGAGCAAAACCAATAAAATGGCAAAATGCGGGTTGCGTAGCATGAGGTGTTTCCTTTCTTTAAATTGCAATAAAAAGGTTTGAAAATTTAGAGGATCGATGTCAGTTGATTCGCTAACAAATGAGCGAACTAACCAACCGTTATGTGTTTTGGATGAAGTGCTAGCGCTGATTTACGCCAGAATCTTCACCCGCCGTGTGATCTGGCCATTGCTCTCCCAATAGGTGATCTTGTTGACCAGTCGCGGATCATCGGCCGCAGGCTGGACTTTGCCGCTGGTGTCCACCGCGCGGGTGGTAATGGTGTGTTCCCCCGGCGTAGGCTCAGTCCAGGTGAAGGTCCAGAAACTCCACGCATATTCGGCGCGGCGACTGCGATCCAACTGGGCGCGCTGCCAAGGACCATCATCGATCCGCACATCCACAAAGCGGATCGGTGCCCCCCAGGCCGCGCCTTCAATGCGATATTGGTCGCCGTTGTGGATCACCCGCGCCGGCGCAGACTTGAGCAGCGCCCGCCCTACTAACGTCTCCGTCCAAACCGGGTTGTCGGCCGTTCCTTCCTGGCGCACAGTGACATACTCGCGTGACATGAAATGGTTTACTAAGCGGGTATCCCAGACCTCAATGCGTTGCAACCACTTGACATTGGCAATCCCATACCAGCCGGGGGCAATCAAGCGCAGGGGAAAGCCATTACGCGCCGGCAACGGTTCATCGTTCATGGCATAACAGAGTAGATTGTCGGGGTGCATGGCCTCGACCAGCGACATGCTGCGGGCAAAGTTCTGTGTGACCGTTTGTTCATAGATCGTCTCCTCACCGCTGTCGGTCCCATAGAAGACTACTTCAATGCCCTCAGCCAAGACACCGGCTTCTTCCAGCAGTGCAGCCAGCGGCGTGCCGGTCCATTTGGCCGTGCCGATGCCGCCGTGAAAGAAGGGAAGGCCATGATTGCCCGAACACTCCAGGGTGAAGATCAGTTCCTGGCTTGGTCGGGCCTTGATGTCGGCTAAGGTCAAACTCAGTGGATTTTCCACCATACCGTCAACCGCCAACCGCCACTGATCGGCATCGATCTCTGGCCAGCTGTAGTGCCCAACGCCAAAGAATTTGTCGTTGGGGGTGATCCAGGAATCGAGATCCTCCCAGACAAGCTGGCTTTTTACAACCTCCGGCACGGGATTTTCCTCCGGTTGATCCAGCCAGGGGAGCACTTCATCACCCTGTCGTAAAGGCGCAGCAGCTGCGAAACGTTGATTGAGCAGCGCCAGGGCAGCCACCGTCGCGCCCCCCGCCGCGAGCAACTCGCGGCGAGATAAAGTCGGACCTTGCATCTTATTCTCCTTTGGTGAAAACGATAGGTTTACAGTCTGTGGCAGTCGTCAGCAAATTGCGATGTATTGTCTCTATTGATATATTGTCTCTATTATCGCCGCCGGGCGTGAGGCTAGCGTTATGGCAGCGTTAGTTCAGCGTGATCTGTGCATCAAATTTGCTTGAATTTTTTAGTAAACAGCGTTATAATTGTGCCACTTTGCAAACTAACTGGATCTTCTTCACAATATAGCCTGTCTTTCTACTACTGGCATGAGTTTAGCAGGTGGCTGCGCCGAAACTGCGAAGAAAACGCGAAGAAATGCTGAATTCCGCGGCTCTCGTTTGTCGTATTTAGAGAAGAGAGACCCTCACCATGGCTGAACTTGACATTGCATTGCTGGGTCCTTTCCAGATCCGTGTGGCCGGCAAGTTGGTGCAAAATCTCACGCTCAAGAAAGCGCAAGCCTTGCTGGCCTATCTCGCGGTAGAAGCTTCCGCACAACATCCGCGTGAGCAGTTGGCGCTGCTCTTTTGGCCCGACCAGCCCCGGAAACAGGCCTTTGAGAATCTGCGCCAGACGCTCTTTGTGCTGCGCAAATTCATTGCTGTCCACTATTTCCGCGCCACCCGCCTCGATCTTCAATTGAACCTGGCGTGTAATCCGCAGGTTGATGTGGCCTGCTTCACACATCTACTACAAAGCTGTCACCGTCATGCCCATCAATCCGCCGACGATTGTCTAGCATGTCTCGACCGTTTCCGCCAGGCCACCGCGCTCTATCGTGGCGATTTTCTGGAACATTTTGTGCTGCCCGACAGCGCGGCCTTTGAAGAGTGGGCCCTACTCAAACGGGAGTGGTTGCGGCGAGAGGTGTTGACAGCGCTTGCTCACCTGACCACCGCGGCGGAACGCCAGGGTGATTATACGCAAGCCAGCCAATATGCCTGGCGCCAGATCGAACTGGATCCACCGCATGAAGAGGCCCATCGCCAACTCATGCGCACCCTGGCGCTGAGCGACCGCCGTAGCGAAGCATTGGCCCACTATACGATCTGCTGCCGCATTTTGGCCGATGAAGTCGATGCCGTCCCGGCGCAGGAGACCACCGCGCTCTATGAACAGATTCGTGATGGGGGTTTCCCTGCCTCAGGGATAGCGTCGCCATCATTCATTACCTCCCGTTCAAACAGCGACAACGTTGTCACACCGTCCTTTCTTCACCCGACCAGGCAGAGAGCTAGCGCGTCCCCAGCCCTGCTCCATAATCTGCCTGCCCACCTCATGCCGCTCCTTGGCCGTGACACAGAAAAAGCGTGGTTGACCAAACTGCTCGCCGATCCCACCGTGCGTTTGTTGACGGTCCTCGGACCGGGCGGCATTGGCAAAACCCACCTGGCGTTGGCGGTTGCCGCGGAACAGCTTGACCATTTTCATGATGGCGTCTATTGGGTGGAACTCGCGTCCAGATCATCTCCCGCAGCCATGCTCACGGCCATGGCTGAGGCGCTCCACCTCCATTTTGCCGCCGACGCCAACTTGCAGCAACAGGTGGGTGACTATCTACATTCCAAGCACCTGTTGCTCTTGCTGGATAACTTTGAGCACCTGCTTGAGGGTGTTGATCTGGTGGTTGATCTGCTCAAGCGCACACCCGATTTGACGATCATGGTGACTTCGCGCGTGCGCCTGCAGGTGCAGGGTGAGCAGCTTTTCCCTGTGGCTGGTCTGGCCTTTCCCGCGGAGCAGAGCGCAGCTTCCTTAGAACTGACCGACTACAGCGCGCTGCAGCTCTTTTTGCAACAAGCACGGCGCATACTCCCGACGTTTACCCCCAACCAATCGGATCGAGAGGCGATTGGTCAGATTTGCCGGATGCTACAGGGGCTGCCATTGGGCATTTTGTTGGCTGCTGCCTGGGTGCGTTATTACACACCGACGGAAATTGCCGCCCAGATCCATGAAGATTTCGACTTTTTGACCAGCGACTGGCGGGACTTGCCGGCGCGCCACCAAAGCCTGCGCGCTCTCTTTGAGCATTCGTGGCGCTTACTGAGCGCGCGGGAACGCACGATTTTTCCACAACTTGCTGTCTTTCGCGGTGGTTTCACCTACGCCGCTGCACAAGCCGTGGTGGGCACGACTTGGCGTGAGATCATCGCCCTCCTTGACCGTTCACTTGTCCAGCACAGTTTGGCGGCGTCCACCGCGGGACGCTTCACATTGCATGACGTGGTGCGCCAATATGCCGCGGCAAAACTGGCGGAGAGCAAAGCCTTGACTGATGAAGCACACCAGCGACATGCGGTTTATTACGCTGACTTTTTGGCGGAACAGTATCTCGATATGGGAACACCGCGCGAGGCTGTAGCCCTGGTGGCGGTGGATCGGGAAGCCGAAAATATTTGGTTGGCCTGGCATTGGGCAATTGAGCACGGCCAAATCGACCTGCTACAACGCGCGTTGCCCGGCTTGAATCACTACTGCCAGGCCCGCCGTCGCCACCACATGGGTGACACTGTATTGCGTCTGGCCGCTGAGAAAGTAGCAACGTTAGTTGCCATGCCATCACCACCGCCAGCTTGGTTATCTCTGCTGGCGGAGTTCTATCGTCTGCGCTCCTTCTTGATCTGGATGCTAGGTGGGCGCCTAGAAGCTGAACAGTTGTTGCACCAGAGTTTAGCCCTGCTGGCGCAATTGGCCGCAGTTGGTGAGAATATTGACCGCGCCAAAGCATTGACCTTACGCGACTTGGGACGCATTACTTCGCAGCGGGATCGCACACTCGCCCGACAATGCTTTGAGGAAAGCCTGGCCCTCTACAGCAGCATAAATGACCCAGCAGGGTTGGTGCACATCTTGGCTTTTTTAGGCGATTTAGCCTGGAATATGGGTGATTATCGTGCTGCACGACGCTGGTTGGAGCAAGGCCTGGCCTTACAAAAGGGCATCGCCGATCTGGAGCCGCGCGCTTCTCTGCTCAATCTCCTGGGTATTGTCGCCTTACATCAAGGCCAGCTTGAGGAGGCGGAAAGGCATCAACGCGCAGCCCTGGCCGTTGTCCAGTCCATTGGCCGCGTTGGTCGTCATGAGTTGTTCCATCTGGGCATGACCATGATTCGGGCCGGTCGCTTTGCCGAAGGCCATGCTGTGCTAACAGAGAGAATTCGTCAGGAAGACAAGGAAGGAATGCGTGGTGCGCTGGCTGCTGCGTATGTCGGTTTGGGCGAGGCGTGTCTCCACCTTGGCGACTACCCTGCGGCCCGTAATCATGGGGAGCTTGGATTGGAGATAGCCAGTATACACAAATCGCCACGGCTTATGGGGGACACACTGTTGCTATTGGGACAGGTCGAGTTTGCCGAAAGTCACTATGATGCCGCATTTTCCTGTTTGCAAGAAGGAATTGCCACCCTACGCACCGTTGGGCAACTTGGTTCTTTGGGTTGGTCACTGGCCTGTCTCGCCTATGTTGCGCGTGCCATGCGTGATCGGCCATCTGCGCAACGGCATCTGGCCGAAGCTTTACAGATTGCACAGACTACAGGGGCATTTTTCCCTCTGCTGACAGCACTGCCTGCCTGTGCGCTCCTTGATCTTGACGAGCACGAACCGGTGCGCACTCTCGAACTTTATGCCCTGGCCGCGCGCTATGCGTTCGTTGCCAACTCCTGCTGGTTTGCTGAGGTGGCCGGTCATCCCATTGCTGCAGTCGCTAATCAGTTACCGCTGACTGTGGTGCAAGAAGCGCAACAGAAGGGCCGTACTCTTGATCTCTGGCAGACGGCTGCTCTTCTCTTACACAAAATCAATGGTTAAAGTAAGTATGTTTCTCTTTTGAGATCAAGGTGGTTGGTATGCTAATGCTTGGGCTCTCCACCATATACCCTCCTGCACCTCTTTCCATGCTACCAAATCACTCTTACGCTACGTCATGGCCGCACGCAGCGCATAAACTGCCTGCTCCTCAAGAGCTAGGATCTGCAAGATCTGGTCAGCGAGTTGGGCTTGCAGAGCCATGACCTCCTGCTCGCGCAGTGGGAAATCATCGGCCACTGCGGTACGAATCTCCTTTACCCTTGCGTTGATCTGCTGAATCTCTGCCCAAGCTGCACCACCCACTACGGTAAAACGTTGGCGCCTACGCACTATCAATTGTCTCGTCTCCTGTAACAAGGGAACCTCTTCAGGCAGAAGCATGAGCGCTAATTGCTGCCATGCCCGTCCACTCTGGCGAAAGATCTGCGCTACTTCCCGTAAGTTGGGCTTGTTGAGAATGATGCTCGCCTCATCCAGAAAATCAGCATATAACGGCCGTTCGGCATCGCCCCGAATGCCCACTGCACCAAAGTCAAAGGCCGAGGTCAGTCCGGCATAGAGCTTGGCGCCAATCGGAAACTCCTTGGCCCAACTCATGCGCTGCTTGGGGTGGGTGAGCAGTTCCGCCCACCAGCGCAATCCTTTAAGACCCCAATTGTTGGCCGATCCTTTGGGCGGCTTTTCTGTATAGAGGTTGACGCAATCCCAGATGCCGGCGGTGACCGCCGCAGCCAGCTTGTCGGGGTCGGGTTGATCCAGCGTCATGATGCGATACTTGTCCTTCTTTACCCTTCCCCGCGCTGTAGCAAGTTCAGCCGTGGTCACCGTTAGCGGTACACTGGCGCGGTCGGCAAGCCAAACCTGATCAGCGGCTGCATCATAGCCATAGACAATGAGTGGCAGCATGGCCCACATCCCATCGTCATAGGACAAGCCATTATAGGGTAAGCTCCACATGTCGGCCCAAACAATCGCAGGTAGCCCCTCTTCCAGCGTATCAAGGAGATTGCTCAGTCCCTTTTCCGGTTTGCTCGTCTGCCGTACCTCTTGCACTACGCCCAACCGCGAGAGCATGGTGTTGAGCGGGTCAAAGGTGTTGCGGGTGAGCAGCGCCACGTGGGGGGCATAGCCTGCGTAGGCAAAGGTGAAATAACCCACCACCGCGCCGCCGCTAACGCCCATGAAGAGTGCTTCGCTGTAAGGTTGCCCCGTGTGCGGCGCCTTGACCCCGCAGTAGGCGTAGTAGTTGTGCAGTGTGCCCGTTTCATAGTGGCGACCAGCAAATTGTTCATAATTGGCGAGAAGCGGCATAGAGTCCCCCTGTGTGTGTTTATTCAAGAATCATAGCAAGCTGTCGCCATTGTAGCAGGAAAGGCGGGGGTTGTGGCAAAGGAGAGACATAGTCTGCAAAAGTCAATGGGCACATATAATTAGTAGACCGTAATGGCTGTCATGCTGAAGGATTGAAGCATCTGGGCCATTGTGGTCTACTAATTATCTTTTCATTCGTGGTATAATAGGGCACAGTAAAGCATTGATAATAGAGGAGCAGTTACCGATGCCGCAACCGATACAGGCGACTACTTACACCTTTCGCAAAATTATTGAAGGCGGGTTCTTATATGTGGACAAAACCTGTTATCTCTATGAGTTGGTGCGACTTTCATCCGGCACCTACTTTATCTCGCGCCCGCGCCGTTTTGGCAAAAGTCTGATGATCTCCACATTGGAAGAGATCTTCCTGGGGAACAAGGAACTTTTTCAAGGGCTGTGGATCTATGCTAGCGATTATGCGTGGGAGTCCTATCCGGTTATCCATATTGATTTTGGCATCCAAAACGTAACCACTGCAGACGAAACCAAACGGGCGATTGAAGTCACAGCTAACCGGATCGCAGCGGACTATGGTCTAGCCATAGAGGGGTACGATTATCAGAGTCTCTTTGTCGATCTGACGAGAAAGCTAGCCGACGCCCAGCACGGCAAAGTCGTGCTGCTCGTCGATGAATATGATCGACCGATTGTGAACAATCTCTCCAATCTGGAGGAAGCCAAGGCGATTCGCGACGTACTCCGCGCGCTCTATGGCGTTGTTAAGGCGCTGGATCGCTACTGGCGTTTTGTCTTTATCACCGGAATCAGCAAATTTAGTCGCGTAGGGGTCTTTTCGACGATGAATAATCTAGATGATCTCACGATGGACTACCGCCTTGCCAATGCGTTGGGGATTACTGAAGAGGAGTTAACCCACTATTTCAAAGAGTACATTGATGCATTTGCCGCAAAACGCAATGTAACATCCCAAGTGCTGCTGGAACATATCCGCCGTTGGTATGACGGCTTTCGCTTTGCCGCCGAGGGGCAGAATCTCTATAATCCCTATTCAACCATTCAGCTCTTTCAAAAGCAGCGCTTTGCCAACTATTGGTTTGCCTCCGGCACGCCGGGATTTTTGATCAAATTGCTGCAAGAGAATGAGTATGATATTGCCACGTTGGCCCAGGTAGAGGTGGATGAAATTGCCTTTAATACCTATGAGTTGGACAACTTAGCGATTATTCCGTTGCTCTTTCAAACGGGCTACTTGACCATTAAAGACTTTATGGAAGATGATCTCGGTGAGGTCTACACCCTTTCCTACCCGAATTATGAAGTGGAACATGCCTTTATTACCTATCTACTCAATGCCTATAACGGCGGTGATATTACGCTGACTGACGCCCACCTGCGTCGTCTCATTCACGCCTTGCGCGCCCATGAGTTAGAGCAATTTTTCACCACGCTCAATATCTTCTTTGCCAACATTGATTATGATCTGCATCTGGAAAATGAGAAACATTATCGGTCAATTTTCTATATGATCTTCCTGTTGTTAGGGCTCAACATTGCGGCGGAAATGAAGACCAGCAGTGGCCGCATCGACGCGGTCATTGAACTCCAGGATCGCATCTTCATCTTTGAATTTAAGCTCAACAGCGCTGCCTCTACAGCGTTACAGCAGACCAAAGACAAAGCCTATGCTGAAAGGTATCGTTCACACCATAAGCCCATTACACTAGTTGGGGCCAATTATCTATACAAAGAGCGGAAAATTAGCGAACGGAGCAGTGAGGAAGACCAGCCATAAGCGCCATATATAAGGAGCAAAAAACATGAATCGTCAAACCATCGTGATGATCCTCTTGTTTGCGCTTGCGCTAATTGCATGCAAGCCAATTGACATTGCCCGCGTTACAGAAAGCAGCACTCAGCAAGAGGCTGCAACAATTGAGCCCCTAACCGCAGCTCCCCTACCTGAAGCTGAAACTGCAACGACTGAAGAATCCACGGCAGCAGCCCAGGAGAGTGAGCATCCTGCGGCACAACTCATCACTGCCTTTACCGAGCCGGCTGCGACCAATGGCGAACTGCTGATTTTATACGGCCAAGTGCTTGACGTGAACGGCAATCCTGTGCCGGATGCCACAGTCGAGATCTGGCAGACCGATGCCACAGGGGTATACGACCATCCGGGCGATGCGGGGACAGGCAACCGTGATCTGAGCTTCCAGTTCTATGGCACAGCAACGGTCGATGTTGGGGGTTGGTACGCCTTCCGCACCATTGTACCTGGGCGCTATGAGCCACGCCCGCGCCACATTCATTTCAAAGTCAAGCAGCGCGGCAACACGCTGCTCACCAGCCAGTTTTACTTCAGCGACGACATTGCCGAAGTACAGGGCGAAGGCATGTTCCAGGCTGTGGGCGAGGGCGGTGATCGATTGCTGCTTCAACTTGTCCAGGGGGAGGGTCAGTTACTAGCCCACGGCCGCATTGTGGTCGATACGGGTATTGGCGCAGGCAGTTTACCCCTGACGCCTGGGCAGGGCGAAGGCCCCTACTATCCGGTCGTTGATCTGGCGGCGTATGATAACGATTTGGTGCAATTGCCATAGTCGTATGTGTGCGTTCAATGATAAAAAGTCTCTATACTTTGCGCTGAATGAATAATGACGGTGTGCCAAATTGTGAAAATTTCAACATTTGGCACACCACCTGAATAACTGAGAGCAGCTTCCTCAACCAGGAGGGTTAGCATGGCCAAACGCGTCATCTACGGTGAATCTAACTATGCGACCATTGTCCGAGAAAATGGTCATTTTGTCGATAAGAGTGGCTATATTCCTAAATTGGAGACAGTAAAAAATCCCATTTTTCTGCGCCCGCGCCGTTTTGGCAAATCACTCTTCTGTTCGATGCTGCGGTATTACTATGATTTGAACTATGCCGACCACTTTGCTGAACTCTTTGGGCAAACCTGGATTGGTCAGCATCCAACGCCATACCACAATGAATATATCGTTTTATTTTTCAACTTTTCCGAGATCGATTTGGGGAAGCACATTGAAAAAATTGAACATAGTTTTAAGAATCATGGCAACACAATCTTAAAGACATTGCAATTTGAATACCGCAATCTTCTGGCTGATATACCTAACCTGAATGACGCAGATTCTGTCTCCGATAATCTTGGCAAGGTGCTTGGTTATATGCGTGGCAATCAGCTGCCGCAAGTCTATGTCATCATCGATGAATATGATAACTTTGCTAACCAACTAATTACAAGCAATCAGGACGTGCTCTACGGGGAGTTGACAGCCGATGGCGGTTTTCTCAAGACCTTTTTCAAAACCTTAAAAGCGGGGCGTGAGAATGGGAGCATCGCGAATATTTTCATCACCGGTGTACTGCCTGTCACCATTGACGAGTTGGCCTCTGCCTTTAATATCGGCACCTTTCTTACCTTGGAACCGGGCTTTGAGAGCATGTTGGGCTTTACCCAAGCTGAAGTCGATCAACTCCTTGACAAAATTTATGCTGACTACGCTTTGGACCCAGCTACGCGCAGTGAAGTCAACGCCATTATTAAAAGCAACTATAATGGCTATCACTTTGTGGATCCAGAGGGAGACGCGCTTTATAACTCAACCATTCTCATCTACTTTCTACGTTACTTCACCGTCTACAAAGAGATACCGGAAGCACTCATCGATTTTAATCTGAAGACCGATCTCTCGTGGGTGCGTCGTATTACGAGTGGCCAACCTGGCGACACTGAAGAATTTGTCAATCAACTCACTCAAGAAAATCGCATCCCCTATAATCGAGATTTCCTCATTTCCAAATTCGATATAAGCCAATTTTTCGAGAAAGGGTTTTACCCCATTTCATTTTTCTATCTGGGACTATTGACCAAAGCGGACCGCTTCTATCTGCGGTTGCCCAACCTAAACCTACGGCAGATATTTGTCCAATATTTTAATCAACTGCACCACATTGACGTCTCCACCCGCTATGCGGAGATGATGCAATCGTTTGTCAATCAGCCTGATCTGGAACGCCTGTTTGCTGGCTACTGGCAAGAGTACATCGGGCAATTTCCCGAAGCAGTCTTTCAGCGTGTCAATGAAAATTTCTATCGAGCGACTTTCTTTGAATTGTGCAGCACCTACCTATCGCCCTGGTTTACCTGGAACATGGAGCGTTCCTACCCCGAGGGCAAAAGCGATCTCGAATTTGTGGGCAAATATCATGAAAAGTTCGCCGGTATGCGGTTGGTGCTAGAGTTTAAGTATATTTCTAATCGCAGGCTGCAGCGCGAGCAAATCAAGATCGACGAATTTAAACTGCCCACTAACGACACCGAACAGATACGCGGTTATGCACGCGGCTTACACAAGGAATATCCCGAAGCGCAGATCGCGCTCTTCGTCATCTACTGTTTTGGCAACCAGGGCTACCGCATTTTTCCAGTTGACAACAACAACAAAAGTGCAGCGTAAGCAGCAAGTACAGCGTTTATGTAGTGCTTTCAGATCCAAGCAGCTTCTCACAGCCAGTGGACCAAAGCTGATGGGTCAAATCAGCCATCTTAGCCGGTGTATAGCTCATATCATTGCGCAGCCACCAGTGGATCAACGCATAGAGCGACCCGGCTATGTGTTGGGCCAGAATCGGAATGGGAAAGGCCGGCTGCACACCCACCGGCAGCGAAGCCAGTGTAGTCCGCTCATTAAAGTCGGCGATGTACTGAATGATGGCGTGGATCACCAACCCCAAATTCGGGTCGTCTAGAAGCGCCTTATAGGTGGTGGCGTATTCAGCCACATGCTCAAAGACCATCTGGTCGATCTCCGGCGTTTGCCAAATGGGGCGCTCCTGCGAGATCTCACCAAACTTGCTCACCAACTCGTCAAAACGCTCCACCAATGCATATTGCAACAACTCCTCTTTGCTCTGAAAATGTAAATAAAAGGTTGTCCGGTTCATGTCGGCTTGATCGGTGATGTCCTGGACCGAAATCTCACTAAATTTTTTGGTCGTGACTAATATCAGCACGGCATCAGACAACAGACGTCGCGAACGTCGCACCCGTCGGTCAAGTTTTTCTGCCATAATCTCTAATTCCATCGTTTATTAATCGACAGCTTGTCGTTTAGTCAATTTTACATTGAAAATTGGCTATTGACAAATGGCCAAAATGGGTGTAGATTATCGTCATCACGAATATTAATCAACACAATGTCTATTTACAAAATTGCAGAGACTATAACAGATGAGGGTTGCAACAGTTCAGGTGTGAAGTATAGCCGACATAAAATCAGTTGCCACCCAAATCAATTATTGTGCGCGACAATTGCAAAAGGAACCACAGCGATGACCACCAAACCTATTCCACAACCGCGTGAAATGCCCTGGGTGGGCCAGGCCATGAAGTTAGCCCAAGATCCACTCCACCTCCTGCTGGACCTGGCGCTGACCTATGGTCCCATTGTGCGCTTTACCCTCTTTGGCAAGCCGGTCATTCTCCTGTCGGACCCGACATATATTCGCGAGGTGTTGGTCACCAAGGCGGATCTCTTTCTCAAGGCGCCGCGCGATCTGGCGATTATGGGGCCACTGCTTGGCTATGGCCTCTTGACCACCAATGGCAATCAACACCGCATCTACCGCAAACTGGCCCAACCGGCCTTTCATCACAAACGGATTGCCAACTATGCCGACACCATGGTAATGATGGCCGACGCCACACTCTCAGCGTGGCGTGATGGCGAAACGCGCGATATCAGCGCAGAAATGTTGCGCACCACGATGTATATCGTCGCCAAGACGCTCTTCAACACCGACCGTGATCAGATGACCGGTGCGGCGCAGGAGATTGGCGCGGCGATCCACCAGATTCAGGAGATCGTAGACTATGATTTCACCTGGTATGATCTGCTGCCCCAATGGCTGCCGACGCGCCTGAATCGCCGCCGCCAGCCGGCGCGCCGCCAACTGGATCAACTCATTGAAGGCATGATCGCCGACCGCCGCGCCCAAGCCGGGGATGGCGTGGTGACCGATCAGGGGGATTTGCTCTCCATGTTGCTATTGGCCGAAGATGAGGAAGGGCGTCGGTTAAGTGACGCCGAAGTGCGCGACGAGGCAATCAATCTTTTTGTGGCCGGCCATGAGACCACCTCCAACGCATTGACCTGGACCTGGTATCTACTGGCTCAACATCCGGCAGTGGCAGCCAAACTGCACGCCGAACTTGATACCGTGTTGGCAGGCCGCACCCCGACCCTAGCAGATTTGGGGACGCTGCCCTACACCCAACAGGTGATCCAAGAAGCCATGCGCCTCTATCCGCCAGCGTGGGCGTTGAACTCGCGCCAGGCCACAACCAATGTGGAACTGGATGGCTATCTGATTCCAGCCGGTACGCCGATCTTTATCTCGCCCTATGTCATGCATCGGCTGCCCCAATATTTTGCAGAACCGGCGCAGTTTCGCCCTGAGCGTTTTGCGCCTGAATGGGAGACGCAACTGCCGCGCTATGTCTACATGCCCTTTGGCGGTGGCCCCCGCGTCTGTATCGGCAACGCCTTTGCCATGATGGAGGCGCAACTCGTGCTGGCGACGGTGGCCCAACACTATGCACTCGACCTTGCCCCCAACGCCAGGGTAGTGCCCCAACCGCTCATCACCCTGACCACCAAGTACGGCCTGCCCATGCAGTTGCATGAACGGCAACAACAAACAGAGGAATCTACACCGGCTTCACTTTCCATAGCAGCACCGGCAGCGCAGCAGCGGGAGCTGGTATTGGCGTAGGTAGTTTACACAGCATGCTTATGCTATCGACACGAGCAGACCGCGTAAAACAGAGGAAAAGATACGAGTGCGTCCCATTTGGGGGGATTGGTCAAGCAACTAAAATGCGTAACCAGAGTAAGCCCCAAATGTGGTACGCACCCAAAAGATACAGGTAACTACTCAGCCCGCTCCTAGCCGGTCCGTGACCGGCGCCAGTCACGGACTGGCTAAGAGCGGGTAGGCTGAGTAGTTACAGATACAGTTCGATTGACGGCGTTTATCCAGTGCTTACCCGCGAAAGCATGCATGCCGCAATTGCCTATGCCGCCGAATTGGCGCGCGAACAATTACAAATCTATTTTGTGAACCATCCCGCACGACTCACATCTTAATTGCGCCGGAAGTCAATCCACGGATAAAGCTGCGGCTGGTAAAGGCAAACATGAGGAGCAGCGGTATGCCCGAAATTACATAGCCGGCATACATGGCGCCTGGGTCGCGCTGGGTGACCAATTGGCCCAGGCGTAAGATGCCCAAAATGGCTGGATAACGTGTCGGGTCAGAGAGCACCATGATCGGCCAGATAAATTCGTTCCAGACATTCAAAATTTGGAGTACGATCAAGGTCGAGAGGATCGGCTTGGCCAGGGGCAACGCAATGCGCAGCAGCATAGCCAATTCACCGGCGCCGTCGATGCGACCCGCTTCAAAGAGTTCACCGGGCAGAGAAGCAAAGAAGGTGCGTAATACAATGATCTGAAAAGCTTGTGCCCCGGCAGCCAAAGGCAACCAGACCCCCCAATAGGTGTTATTGAGGTTTAGGGTCACCGTCACTACAAAGGCCGTAATCAGCGTCAGCACCCCTGGAATCATCAAGAGAGCCAGAATTGCCATATAGAAGAATTCACGCCCAGGGAAATCATAGCGTGCCAGCACATAGGCTGAAAGCGTGCTGCAGACAATGCTCACGGTAACCGCGCCCAGCGAAAAGTTTAGGCTATTCACCATGTACTGCTGCATAACACCCCATGCCTTGATATAGTTTTTGAAATAGAGCGGCCATGCCGGCAGCCACATGGCGTCAGCCATCTGCTGCTGACTTTTGAGAGAGAGTTCCAGGAGCATGATCAGAGGGACAAAAGTCAAGAGGCCCAATACGAGCAAGACTAACGCAATCGTCCAGTCGCCCCGCCAGCGGAACGGACGGTGCGCCGCCTGATACGCAGCAATGGTTGCCTGGGTGGCAGTGGCTTGGGTTGGGGGTGCTTGGTCGGCGGCTAGCGAGCCTTTGGATAGAGCGCTTTTGGATTGCATGCGAAATCTCCCGATCAGTTGGCCTGATACTCCACATTGGAGCGAATATAGGCTTGGTTCACCAAGGTCAGCACAAAGATGATGAGAAAGAGCACAACACCCACTGCGCTGGCTACGCCAAAGCGCCCTTCCGTCATGGCCGCTTGATACATCTCCCAGGCCGGCACGGTGGTGGCATTATTGGGCCCGCCTCGCGTCACCAAGAGCTGCCAACCAAAATTCTGTAATGAGCCAATCACATTGAGAATCACAATTAGGCGGATCTGCGGCACAATGAGGGGCAACTCCATACTAAAGAAGCGACGCATAGACCCTGCGCCATCCATACGCGCCGCTTCAATAATCTCGCTGGGGATCGCGAGTAGGCCGGCCAAATAGATCAAAAGGCCAACACCATCGATCCAGGGAAACCCCATAAACATCAACGATGGTAGCGCAGTTTTGGGCGAATTAAGCCAGGCTGATGGTGGGAGGTCCAATGCTTGCAAGATGGCGTTAAAAAGTCCAAAGTTGGGTTCGTATAGTTGACGCCAGACCAAAATTGCCACCACCCCCGGCACCACAAGCGGCAGCACAAAGACCAGACGATAGAAGTAGGCCAATTTTTCATTGCGCATACGATAAAGCAGCGCCGCACCCAGCAGCGGAAAAGTGGCAGAACGAACCACCTGCCAAACGGTCAACAGCAGCATGTTTGCAAAACCTTTGCGAAAGATAATATCTGAAGTAAAGATCTCGCGATAATTCTGCGTACCCGCCCACTGTTCTGGTCGAAAGCCATCCCAGATCGTAAAGCTGTGATAGATCGCCGAAAAGGCCGGATAATAGGAAAAGGTGATCAGCAATGAAAAAGTACCCAGCAACATGACGTAACAAAACCAAAATTTACGCACACGCTTTAAGGTCTGGGCCCAAGAACGTCGCTCAGCCGAGCGGAGTTGGACAGACATGGTTCAATTTCCTAGTAGGTGCGGTTTCCATACCGCACGTTCTCAGTTACGCCAAACTCGTGCGGTATGGAAACCGCACCTACTATCCCGAGGGTCCAAGAGAGAAACGGTTAACAATTCCTCATTAACCGCTCTCCATTAACCATTCCTTAGATCTTCCAATCTGGATTGGATTCCAAAATCTTGGCTACCTCTTCATCCCAGGATTTCTGCGCCATGGCCAGAAATTCACTGTCCGACATATCACTCGGCAAATATGCCTGCCAGTTGGTATATTCGGCATTTAAGGCGCTGGAACTGAGCGTCGCCCAGCTTTGATAGGGCACGGCGCGATCGTAGGGCTGACTAAAGGGGGCCAATTCAGGCCGTGCAGTCGCCCCTTTAGTCAAGGGCACTAGGCTAGTTTCGGCGCAGACCGCGGTCACATTTTCCGGTTTGCTGGAGAACATCAACCAATCCATAATGTGCGAAATTTTGTCGCTAGCTGTGTCGGCCAGATAGCCGGGGATGTGGTATTGCATGGCGCCCCACGCCCCTTGGATGCGCACAACTTTGCTCTGCGCTTTGGGCCAAATATCCGGGGTAATAATGGGGAAGGAGAGCCAACCAATCTCAAACGGCGGTGGCGAATTGGTAAAGTCGCTGATCGCCCAGTTACCTTCCATGTACATGGCGACCTTGCCTTGACGGAAGAGCTGGCGATAATCAACCTGCCCTTCGTAGCCAATCGGGAAGTAGGGCACCATGGTTTTGAGCATGTGAGCCAGTTGCAGATAGGATTCCCATTCGGGAAAATCACCCAGTTGGGCATGGGTGGCCAGTTCACGCGCCGTGATGACCTTGTTGTCATCATCATCATAGGTATAAATATCATCCCAGAGCAGTTGATTGTAGATGTGCGCTTCAAACCAATGGGGGAAGCAACAGGTGTCGGGCGAGAGATCGGAGCCGTAGGGGATGTAGCCGGCGTCCAGCAGTTTTTGCCAGACCTCCATAAATTCATTCCACGTCTTGGGCTCGGTCTCGACCCCAATCTCGGCAAAGGCATCTTTGTTGTAGACGGTGAGCACACCGGCGCCATCCATATTGACCCCATAGAGCTTGCCGTCTGGCCCGGTCTGTGAAATAATGGCAATTTCCTCAAATTGATTCTTCCAGGCATCATTACCCGAGACATAGGGGTTGGGCAAGTCCATGTAGTCATCAAAGACTAACGCCCAGTTCTTGTTGACATGCGGCCACAGTGTTTCGGTATTGGCCCAGTAGATGTCGGGCGCGTCTTGCGCGGTCATACGCGCTAGCAGCCATTCATCTAAATTGCCGCCGGTGGGAAAGCGGTACCACTCAATGGCCACATCTGGGTGCGCTTCCATATATTGGTCGGCGACAGTTTGATAGGCGACGCGCGGCTTGGCGCCTTCTGCCAACTCCTGATTTGGATCACTCGGCTCGGCCCCTTGCGCCCAATGGAGAATGGTATATTTAGCGGCTTGGGCCGGCGCCCCTTCACCACCGCTGGGTGCAGAGGCCGGTGTGCAGGCCGCTACCAACGATACACTGGCAGCAACGCTGACCGTCCGCAAAAAGTCACGGCGACTCAAATTTTTCTTTAACATAATTTCCTTCCTGTGATTCTCGTTACAACCTGAAGTTAATGATCATTTCGTTAATAGTGCTGCAGTCACAAATTGGCGGAACCGTTAGCTTGGATGAGTTTTTATTATAGGGGTAATCTGCCCTAGCGTCAAGGCGTTTCAAAAAGTGAGATACACCCCAAAAAGGAGAATATGGCAACCATGTCACGGTAACCCTAGGCGCTGAAGTACAATACTGCTGTGCCATTACGCAACGAATTATCCTGCGTCCCCCGGCAAAAACCGCACCTTGATCGCCGCCTTTGTCCGTAGCAGGTCCACGCCCTCGGCATAACGGGTGAGAGGGAGTGTATGGGTGGCCAGCGGCGTCAGGTCGAGCTTGCCCTGTTGGATCAACTGCAACGCTCGTTCCGCGGCGGCGCGATTGTGGCGCTCGTAGCCCAGCAGCTTAAGTCCACGGCGCCAATGGGGCCAGCCAAAGGTCACCTCGTCACGCAGCACGCCAAAGAGCGCGACCACCGCTTGGGTCTGCTGCATCAGAAACTCAACGGCCACTTTCAATCCGGTGCAGTCAACGGCTGTGTCCAACTTAAAGGGGTCACTGTTGCCGGTAAGCCATTGACTGTCATCCGGCGCCAACGCGGCATCGGCCCTCAGATCAACGGCCAACGCCCGCCGCTCCGGTAGTGGGTCAATGGCGGTCACCTGTGCCGCGCCATAGGCCCGCGCCATTTGCACGGCAATCAAGCCCGCCGGCCCCAGACCACTGACACCGACACGCTTCCCTTGCACCGCATCCAGCCGCTGTAGTTGGTCAAAAGAGACTTGGACGCACATCGCCAGTTCCAGCGACGTGACTGCTTCCAAGCTCAGGTCGGCGGGAACCTTGAGCAAATTTTCTGCGAGCGCCGGCACATACTGTGCATAACAGCCCTGCCGCCGCGCCCCACCATCGCACCAGGCTGCCACCCGGTCCCCCACCGCCAACTCCGTCACATCGGCCCCCAGCGCCACTACCTCACCAGCCATCTCGTGGCCCGGCTGGCCTGGTGTGTAAGGATAGGGCAGTGGCACGCCGGGGAACATGGGCTCGCCGGACATTAAGTGCAGATCCCAATGCGGACAGGTGGTAATAGCCGCCACTTTGACCAAAACCTCGCCGGCTTTCGGCTGGGGAATGGGCGCATCGCACCATGCGACCTCGCCAGGCGCCATGATCTGCAGGATTTTCATTAGGTTATTTGTCATTTGTCACTTGTCATTTGTCACTGTCAATCGCTCGTTGTTGGCGTCCGCTTTACCAATCCAAGATTACGCCTAACACTGCTTCATTTTTCTGTGCAATCAAGCGCCAGGCATCAGACGCTTGGGCTACGGGGAAGTGGTGGGTGATCAGGGGCAAGGTTTGCAGGTGGCCGGCCGCGATCAGCGCTAGGGTGGCGTCCATGCGATCTTGTGACCAGCCGGAGACCAGGTCCAGCGTCAGTTCCCGATTGCGCAGGGGCTGGAGCGCGACCTGGTCGGCAGTGCCATAGAAGCCGGCCGAGACGATATGACCATAGCGCCGCGTGAGGTGCATCAGTTGCTCGACAACCATCGTTGAGCCGACCGTATCCACCGCGACCTGCACCCCATCCGGTGTACGTTCGCGTACAACCTCCACCCAATCCTGCTCTCGGCTGTTGACCGTGCGGCGCAGCGGACCATTGCCAAAGCGCTGCAACCGGTCTTCATGCCGCCCGACCAGGATCACCTGTGCTCCGCGCCACGCCAACGTCTGTGCTGCCCACTGCCCCACCAGGCCATCGCCAATCACCACCGCGCCTTCGCCCACTGCAATGGGTGCACGCGCGCCACAGTTGTACCCCACCTGGGTCAAGACTAATCCGGCGCAGGCCAGCGGCTCGACACCGGGCGGAATCTTCCAGATCTGCTCTCGTGGACTCACGGAGGGTGAGATCTGGCCGCCACGGGGCGAGAACATATTCTCGACCTTGCCCAGCGCAGCAAAGACCGTCTCGCCCACAGCAATGTCGGTCACCTCTGCCCCCACCCATTCGGCGACGCCGATCTTCTGGTAGCCGGCAACAATGGGAAAGGGCCACGGATCCCCCGGACGATAGGGTGTGTCGCCGGCAATGCGTTCTCCCCGCAGGAAGGAACCTTCGGTGCCATTGCTGATCCACGACTGGGTGACCCGCACCACCACATCGCGCGGCCCCGGCTCTGGGCAGGTGACAGGCAGTACTTCAACGACATTCGGCGCGGTAAAAACGATAGCCTTGGCCTCCACAATCTACTCCTCCATCCCTTAACACCCAAAAAATCTTCACAATCAAGCTGGGCTTAATAAACGAACTCCTGCTAGCAGCCAGCAGCTAACAGCCACCTGCCACCCTACCCATGATAGTGGCCGTTAACCAGATTATCCTGCGCGTGCACCGGTCGATAGAGTGTACGCCGTTTGGGGGGCATGGTCGCAATCTGTTCGGGCGAGGGATTCCAGTGGTGCCACTTGGCGTTGACCGTGTTGTAACAACTGAAGATGGCCACCCGGTCATTTTGCGCGTTGGTCCAGGTGGTGGCGCTGTGGGTGAGCGCCTCGGTGAAGAAGAGGAGTGAGCCGGGCGGACATTCGTAGGTCTCCCAGATGGGCGAGTTGGGATCCTGGATCGAATCCGGCGCAGGATAGACCCCTTTGTGGGTGCCGGAGACGAGCAGCGTGCCGCCCGTGCCTTTGATCACCGGGTTCAGTTCCCAGACCACGCGCACCAAACCGGCGTTGGCCTTGCCCGGAATGCAGTGATAGGTGTGCGAATCGCCGGGAAAGCGCAAGAGGCCACTGCCGTTGTGCGGGCCAAACTTGCCCTGGCCGACCGTGCGATAAAAAAGATTACACGATTCCTGACGGAAGCCATAACAATCTGCGTTGGAGAGACCGGGATAGGCCACAAATTCGTTCATAAAGCCGACGACCAACGGGTGGTCGGCCAGCTTTTGCAGTGGCCCGCCCAACGCATTGCGCTCTACTGCGGGAATCGATTCGGGATCATGGTGGAGTCGCACCGCAAAGTCGCGCATCTCCGCCACATCTGCCTCATCCAGCACACCGGGAATTAACAACCAACCACGCAGGTCAAAGAGATACTTCTGCGCCTGCGTCAACTCCTGGACTGGCAGCCCATCGCTATTCGTTATGGGCATCTCGACCTGATCCAGATCGACCGCCTTGCCCATGTTTTTGTCCATAATATAAGGTCGCGTTGCGACCCCATTTGCTTGCGCCATGTCTATGCCTCCTTGCAAAATGATGAGAATTGCGAACAGGAGGGATGGTAGCACAGGGTGACGACGGGCGCAAGTGGCGTAAATTGGCCTCTAGGCCGCCACAATCTCGCGCACAATCTCCAAAATCCGCTCGGCTTCATCCTTGAAGCCACTGCTGCGGAAGCCGAGTAACTGTTCGAGCTGTTCCGGCGTTGCGGGCGCCTTTTGAGCGATGGCTTTGAGGAGCGTGTTGCCGGCTACCTGATAGGGTTTGGTGCGTTCGCTAATGGCCTTTTTCTGGCGCAACTCCTGTAACTTCATAAAGATTTTCTTCTCCACTGCCGGTGAGACGGTGGGCATCTGCGCCTGAAACTTCTCTTTGGCAGCGGCCAGGGTTTCGGCCTGCGTCGCGCGCTGAGTGGCCATCAACTGCTCATCGCCTTCCTGCGCCGGGGTGAGCTTGATCAGATCCAGGATGGTCGGCCCGTAATGCTGCAGCCGTTGCGCACCCATGCCCGGCAGTGCCGCCAACTCATCCTCATTTTGTGGCCGTGTCTCGGCAATGCGCAACATGAGTTCATTGCTCATAATCACATAAGGGGGTTGCCCCTGTTCATCCGCACAGCGGCGGCGCCAAAGCCAGAGCGCCTTCTGCAACGCCGTATATTTGTCGCCTTCCGCTGGCAACTCCTCGGCGGCTTCCTCGGTCACAGCCGGCGCCTCGCCATACTGGGCCAGATCAGGGTGCTCGGTCAGCCATAGTTCAGCCTCGGCGCGACCACGCACCGTGGGCGCCAACACAGCATAACCCTGCCGCTCATATTGTCGCAAGCGATTCGCCTCCAGTAGATCATCGATATAGTCCATGATCGCCGCTTCGCCCACCCCACTGAGGGCGCCAAAGTGCCGCGCCTTGTCCGCCGTAATCGGCGCCCGCAGGCTACCGGCCAAAATGCGCGCCAAGCCGCTACGTCCCACCGGCTTGGGTAGGCTGATCAGACAATCGATGATCATCGGTTCAATATCGGCGTCATCGGGCGCCACATGCAAGCTTTCGGGTCGCGTGGGAATATCGGGGCGAATGCCGGTGCAGTTATCACAGACCGTACACTTGGTGCGGGGTGGGCTGCCAAAGTGAGCGCTGATATATCCATGCCGGCAGCTCTCCGCCGTGGCATAGCCAATTATGTCATCAATGCGCCGTTGCGCCACCGCGGCCGCCTGCTCCAAAAGGCGCTGCAAGCGCTGCACCATATCGGCCGGACGCGGTGGCGCTTCCACCATCATAGTGCGCCGGCTGCCCTTGATCTGCAGATAGCCTTGGTCCTGCCAATCCAAAAGTTCACCTTCTACATCTTCCAGCGGCCAGCCCATAAAGGCAGCCACGTCGGCACTTTTAAAGCTGGCGCTCTGCCCGGCGCGCAAGGCTAGCCCTTTGAGCAGATAATTCAGATCCTCATCCTGTTTTGCCGCTTTGGTTGCTTTGCTGTTCAGGGTAATGGCAATGTCCTGCGGAAAATCAAAGGAACGCTCCAACAGTCCCGCGCGCTCTAATGTGCTGACGGTTACCCGCACAGTGGTCTCATCGCTGTTGAGCACCTGTTGCAGGCGGCGGATATCGACAGGGCCAGCCAGGTGGGTGGTATGGTGGACTGTTGTAGGCGGCGTTGTCGCGTCTTCATTCGCGGTTGCCTCGTTCTCCGGCGCGGTTGCCCCGAGCTGTGTGATAATGGCCGCGTAGACCTTTTCCAAAAATTCAACCGTATGCTCGTCTGATTTGGCCCAGCGGCGTAAGTTGGCCCAATCGTTGCGGCTATAAAAAAGGACACCCTGGCTCGGTTTGCCATCACGTCCGGCGCGGCCCACCTCCTGATAGTAGGCTGCAAGACTGCGTGAGGGATGAAAATGGACAATAAAGCGGATATTGGCTTTGTCAATCCCCATACCAAAGGCGATGGTGGCCACCACCACCCGCGTCTCCTCATTCATAAAGCGATCCTGCACAGCGCCGCGATTTTGCAGACCGGCATGGTAGGCTTCCGCGGCGACGCCGGCCTGGCGCAGCTGATAGGCCAGTTGCTCGGCTTTGTGGCGGCTGTTGACATAGACAATGCCACTGCCCTCTGTCTCTTGTACAAACTTGAGTAACGCCGTCAGCTTTTCGTCTTCATTGTGGATCTGCACCGCCGACAGGTGCAGATTATGGCGGAAAATATCCATCGCCATGACCCGCGGCGGTTTGCCGGTGCTAATATAGTTGAGGATCTCGTCACGGATGCGCGGCGGTGCGGTGGCGGTCATGGCCAGCGTCGTCGGCTCGCCCAATTCCAGGCGCGCATCTTGAATAAAGAGATAATCGGGACGAAAGTCATGACCCCAGAGGCTGACACAGTGCGCCTCATCAATAACGAAGAGGTCAATGCCGCCCTGGCGCAACGCACGCAAAAATTCCCGTTGGCGTAACCGCTCCGGCGCCGCATAGATCAGCTTATAGGCGCCGCTCGCCACCCGGTCCATCCGTTCTGCCAGCTCCTGTTCGGTCAAGGTGCTGTTGATAAAGGTGGCTTGGGCGCGTGCTGCCAGTGGCAGGCTTTCGACCTGATCTTTCATCAACGCGATCAAAGGGCTAATGACCAGCGTCATCCGTTCGGACATAAGCGCGGGTAGTTGGTAGCAGAGTGACTTGCCGGCGCCGGTGGGCATGACGGTAAGAATAGACTCACCGTGCAGCACGGTGGCAATGGTTTCGGCTTGGCCGCTGCGCAAGGTGCTAAAGCCAAAATTGCGCACAGTCGCCAGTTCGATGGAGCGTTTTTCCTCACGGCTGACGGCAAAAGCTTCCGGCCCATTGTGGCGTTGGTAAAGTTGCTGGCTATCGGCGGTTAAATCGAGCGCGGCTGTCGTAAATGGGGCGAGCGCTTTTTGCAACTCCTCCAGATCGAGCTGATGACGCCGCTGTAATGCCAACTCGACTGCGCTGGCGCTCTCCTGGTGGCCAATGCGTGCAAAGAGTGTCTGTAATTGGCGCATTTGGGGAATGGTAAGGCCCGGCGGGATACCGGCGCCTAAACGCTGGAGATAGTCTTCCATCAGTTGCGTGTGGCTGACCTGTTGCGCCACATAGGCCATACAGATGGTGGCCTGGAGATCGGCGGAGCGGCGCGCCAGAAAGCCCTCTAGCAGCGTGCGGGCATGGTCAAATTGGCCTAGATGGGTATAGATTTCGGCGGCTGTACAGACAGCTTCGGCATTGCGCGCAAAGGCCTGGCTAATATCTTCGACAACGGCATGTGCATGTTCTTCATGGCCACTGGCCAGCAGGGCGCGCGCCTCCATCATTTGGCTGTTCAAGGTGGTACTGCGCCGTTGGCGGCGTTCAATGGCCGCGAGCACTTCCTGATAGTTGCCCTGCTTATAGTAGGCGGCGGCTTGATGGTCGAGCAAAAAAAGCAAGGGGCCCAGCGCCTGGCGCAACAACTCCAGCAACTGAAGCTGTTCCTCTGCACTGGCCCAGTGCTGAAAATAGTCAAGGAGTTGGTCGCGTACATTGGGTGGCAATACGCCAATCAGCGTGGTGTCGATTTTCATTTTTTGCAGCAAGCCCTCGGTTGGGGCGGCTAGGGTTGAAGCTGGTGTTGGGGTGCTCATTGGCATAGCTATCCTTGGTTATAGTTCAAATATCGTAACTGTACTGTCAGTAGTCCGCAGTCGTGCAGTCGTGCAGTCGTGTAGTCGTGTAGTCGGTTACACCAACCTCTGTTGCCGTTGCGGACTACTGTACTATACTTGAACATACACCGGAACAAAGGCGCTTGTCAATTCTCCGCGGCTGTCGAGATCGCTTGACATGTACCTGTAATCTACGTATTTGGCTCATATAGGTATGCGGCTGAAATTGCCCTTTTTCTCTCTGGGAAATCGTGCAATTTCAGTTTGCCGCCCATATGAGCTACGTATTTTGACGGATAGGGCGGCCTCTCTTATAATCTCGGAATTGTGATGAAAAAGATAATTTTGGCACGACTTTTGCTCCCATCCTGTGTTTATAACCGTATGTGTTTATGTGTGTGAGTGTTTATGACTTTGGCAAACAAAATTAAAGTGGCTGTTTAGGACAAAGTGTGGGGTTTGAGCCATTTTCCTTGTGAGAAAAGCGCAGACCCACACTGTGCGTTAGTAAATCCAGACAGAAATCAGTAGACCGTGCAATTTGCATTTTTCCAGTGTGAGGTTCTGTTTATTTCTGTTTCACCCAATGGCGAGTGCCCCAGGGTGCGATTTACGCCAAACTGTACTAGCGGGTACAGAAAAGTTGGGCATTTTCTATAAATCCTCAACATCAGCTCAGTCTATAGCCAACTAAACCTAGGAAAGCGAGATCTTCAATGACGCGTGTTTTTGTAACTGGCATGGGCGCCCTGACGCCGATAGGCAATGACGTCCAAACCTTTTGGCACAATTTGTTGGCCGGCAAGAGTGGCGCCGGACCATTAACGCTTTTCGATGCGGGCGATATGCCCTATAACATTGCCTGTGAAGTAAAGAATTTTGATCCGCAGGATTATATGGACCGCAAAGTGGCGCGACGCATTGCCCGCGCCACCCAATTTGCAATTGCCAGTGCGCGTCAAGCCCTGCGCGATGCTGAGCTGACCATTGATGAAACAAACCGGGATAATGTAGGTGTATTGATGGCGACGGGCGGTGGCGGTATCAATGAAATTGAATTCGCCGCCATTGATATGGTGCAGAAGAGTTGGCGTTCCGTCGGCCCTTTTGTCGTGCCTGCGGCCATGGCCAACGCAGTAAGCTGCTTGGTCTCCATTGAGACCGGCGCCCGTGGTCCGGTAATGACCAGTACGGCAGCCTGCGCTAGCGGTCACTATTCGATTATTGAAGGCTACCATTTTCTGCAACGGGGTGAGGCGGATGTTATTATTGCCGGCGGCGCCGAGTCGGCTGTCTCCATGTTGACCATGTCTGCCTTTGGACGCATGGGGCCGCTTTCCAGCCGCAGCGATGATCCCGAACATGCCTGCCGTCCCTTCTCTGTCGACCGCGATGGCTTTGTCTGTGGCGAGGGCGCCTGTTCTTTGATTTTGGAGACCGAAGAGCACGCTCGCGCCCGTGGCGCGCACATTTACGGCGAGGTGCTTGGTGGTCGCCTGACCGGTGACGCCTACCACATTACGGCGCCCGACCCTGACGGCGACGGCGCGGCCCGCGCGTTGACCGGCGCGGTGAAGAACGCCGGCTTACAGCCGGACGACATTGATTTGGTCTTTGCCCACGGCACTGGCACCGTCCTCAACGACGCCGGCGAGGCCAAGGCGCTCAAGCGCGCCTTTGGCGAACATGTCTATAACATGAAGGTGACGAGCATCAAGAGCATGATCGGCCATGCCTTGGGCGCCGCGGGCGCGCAATCCGCCGTGGCCGCGATCATGGCCCTGCGCGAAGGCAAAATGCCGCCGACCATCAACTACACGCCGGACCCGGAAATCGACATCCCCATCGTGGGCAATGTCGCGCAAGAGGCCGCTGGCCACTACGCCATTGTGAACGCCTTCGGCTTTGGCGGCCAAAACGTAGTGGCCGTCTTTGGCAAGGGTGAATGATTTGGGTGATTGGGTGATTGGTAATTGAGCTTGTCGAAATCACCCAATCACCCAATCACCAATCACCCAATCACCAATCACCCAATCCTCTAGTCTCCCGTCCCCTACTCCGTCCCCCGCGCTGCGACATTGGCGCAGACCTGCACCGGGTCATAGGTGGGCGAGTAGGGTGGGGCGTAGGAGAGATCGAGCATGCCCAGGGTGTCAACGGTCATGCCTACGCTCAAGGCAGTGGCGATAATGTCGATGCGTTTATTGACGCCGGCTTTGCCCACAAGTTGGCCCCCTAGGATGCGCCCGCTCTCTTGGGTGTAGACCAATTTGACCTTGATCTTTTCCGCCCCCGGCCAGTAGCCGGCTTTCTCCCAGGCGGAGACCACGGTGCTTGCCATCCTTTCGCCCTCGTTCCCCCATTTGCCGCTGCCCCGTGCTTGCGCTTCAGTCAGCCCTGTGGTCGCGACCGTGTAGTCAAAGACCTTAACGATGGCGGTGCCGGCAATGCCGGGAAAGGTGGAGGGGTTGCCGCTAATGTTATCGCCGGCAATGCGACCTCCCTTATTGGCCGACGTGGCCAGCGGAATCCAAGCATTTTCGCCTAAAACAATGTGGTAGTGTTCCACGCAGTCGCCCGCCGCGTAAATATGGGGGTCGCTGGTGCGCATATGCGCGTCCACCCAAATCGCGCCGGTCTTGCCCAGCTTTAATCCCGCGGCGGCGGCCAGTTCGCTGTTTGGGCGCACGCCGGTGGCGACAATTACCAACTCACAGGGCAGCGTCTCCCCATTCGCCAACACGACCTGCAAGTGATCGCCCGCGTCCGTAATGGCATTGACCCGCTGTTCGGTCAGCACCTGTACGCCCTGCTCGGCAATATGGGCAGTCACCTCTTCCACCATCTCGGCATCAAAATTGGGCAACAACTGGGGCAACATTTCCACCAGCGTCACGGCCAGCTTACGATCACGCAACGCTTCGGCCACCTCCACCCCGATATAGCCGCCGCCAATGATGACGGCGCGTGTGGGTTGTGCTTCTGCAATATAGCGAAAGATGCGTTGGCCGTCGGCGAGGGCGCGCAAAGTAAAGACGCCGGGCAATGCCAGCCCAGGAATGGGGGGACGCGCCGCCGAGGCGCCGGTAGCGATGACCAACTTGGTATAGGGCTGAACCAAGGTTTCACCAGTGGCCAACCGCCGGACCGTCACCGTCTGCGCAGCCGGGTCGATCTCGGTGACCTCGTGGCCAATACGCACATCAATGCCGCGCCGTTCACGGGCGCGCTCCGGCGTCAGAATCATCAACTTACGGTCCGACTCAATCACGCCGGCAATCCAGTAGGGCATACCACAGGCGGAATAGCTGATATGTTCACTGCGTTCAAAGACAATCACCTCCGCGTCGGGGAGGGAACGTTTGATCTTGCTGGCGGCGCTCATGCCCGCGGCATCCCCGCCGATCATTACATATGGGTCTGGCATAGATTCTCCTACAGAGCTTCTGGATGAAACAGGCGCGCCATCACGCCTGTATTATACTCGACTCGCTCATAGATGAGAATAGCGCGCTCGTGTATTTGGTGCGTTTTTATTCTCATTTATGGCAGTCGAGAGTATATTGTGTTTTTGCGTAAAGCGGTTTTGACAACCTTCGCAGGTCATGTTACACTATACTCAGTTGTGCGGCAGTGTACAAATATCGGGCATACATATTGAGTACACATAGCTGGCACACAAAATGGGGGCGTGGTGTAGCGGTTAGCATGTCGGCCTGTCAAGCCGGAGGTCGCGGGTTCAAATCCCGTCGCTCCCGCTCTGGTACACAAATGGGTCAACCGAATACTCGGTTGACCCATTTGTTTTATGGCCCAAGACTAAGTGGCAGTTAGATCGCAAGGTTATTGCAACCACGTTTTCATCTTTCAGAAAGACGCTGCTGTAAATCCTTTTCACCTAATAGTTCCCCGGTGGATGCCATAATATTTTGTCGCCAATTTTTGGGTGGTTTGAGTGTTTTAAGAATTCTAATCACCTGATTATCAAGTATTTCGGCATGAACACCTTTCTGTGCACAGGAATATCCCATTTCATAGGCTCGACATCGATAATACCTCTCTCCATTACCATACGACTGAGGTCTCAGTTTGCCGTAAGAGGTGAAAGTTTTTGTATCTGGCTGGTTGCTACAACATCGGTAGCAGTAGACAATATTGCGCAGAAGAAACGGGTTAAATTTCGGTGTAGGTCGTCGATGGGAACGATGTTTTGCGCGTACCTGTTGACATCGGTCGAATAATTCCTCATATTTTGATCATAGCATTGAAAAGATAGGCGTCAATTGTCTATTAATGGAGGAAAGAAAATAACGTTCGTTAATAGGGCACTCTTATAATAGCGATCGTAGTCAGATGGGTAGGTGCTGTTAAGGGCGGCCCTAAGTACTTGCTAAATCTCTTTTCTGAGTTGTGCTAAATCATGGCGATCCAAAAATCCTGATGCATCAATGGACTGGGTTTTTCCCCGTATTTTTTATGCCGATGAGTGCTAGTACAGTGTTACCGAAATTTTGCTAGGTTAGCCAATGCGGGTGCGCCGGCGTGCGTCTTCCTGGAAGGGGCAACGCACACCCCCTGTCTTTCACCATCCGCCGCCCCTTCCAGGAAGACCTGGGTGACCACCTTTAATCTAGCATAATTCACCTTACAACGTACTAGTTCAGTGGAGACGGCAACAATGCAAGACGAGCTTTTAGAAAATGAGGTAATTCAGCAGTTGGTGCAGTGGGCGGCAAGCCAGGCTGCGGTACGTGCTATGCTCCTCACCAGCACACGCGCGGTCCCCAATGCTCCGGTCGATATGCTTTCCGACTATGATGTGATTTTGGTGACGGCTGACATCCGGCCATTCCATGCTGACCGCAGCTGGCTGCAAGCATTTGGCGAGGTGTTGGTGGCTTACTGGGATCCGATCCATTCTGACCCCGACTATGGCTGCGACAGATTTGGCAATGTCATCCAATTTACGGATGGGCTGAAGATCGACTTCACGTTGTGGCCCGTTGCACTGTTACAGCAGATTGCCGCCGCATCCACCTTGCTGGCTGAATTGGATGCCGGCTATCGGATCCTCCTTGACAAAGATGGACTGACCACGGGTATGGCAACCCCAACTTACCGCGCTTACCTGCCCACACTGCCGGACGCGGCCACCTTTCAGCGCATTGTCGAGGAATTTTTTAGTGACGTACCCTATGTAGCCAAGTGTCTCTGGCGTGATGAGCTGCTGCCCGCCAAATGGTGTTTGGACTATGACATGAAGCATGTCTATCTGCGCCAGATGCTCGAATGGAAAATCGCGCTCGATTATGGGGGAAGGGTAAAGCCGGGCGCGCTGGGAAAAGGGTTAAAGAAGCATCTGCCCAACACTCTTTGGGTGCAACTAGAAGGCGCCTATGCCGGCGCTGGGGTTGCCGAGAACTGGGACGCGCTATGGCGGACGATCCATCTTTACCATGAGGTGGCGCTTGAAGTTGCCAAACGGCTGGGCTATAACTATCCTCACGAACTGGAACAGTGCGTCGTGACCTATGCACAGCGTATTAGAGACATGACGCCATAAAGCTGGGCTAAGCGCAAAAATTTCGCGTTTGCGCAATTTCCTCGGTTGCGCAATAATTTTGATACAGATCAACTATGGCTGCACTTGGTGTTGGCTTATGAGACAGGTCCCTGGTACGTAGCTGCGACTACGCATCCGCCAATGAACCAATCAACCAATGATCCCAACGCGCACTGTAACAATTCAAGGAATGGAAGGAGCCAATGGTATGGTGAACGAACGCATGTCACGTCGCACTTTTTTGACCCTGACCGCTGGATTGGCTGGAGCAACCGCCCTTGCCGCCTGTGCCGCGCCGGCTGCTGCCCCTGGCGATCAAGCCGCAGCCGGGGCCAATGCCCCAGCTGCTGAAGCGGCCGATCTACGCCTCACCTTCTGGGGCGATCTAGCCGATATGCCCACCTGGAACTGGGGACTGGATCAATTTAAGCAGGAACATGGCGATATTAACATTCAATGGGAAAACACCCCTTGGGGCGAGTATTGGACCAAACTGCAGACTGAGGTCGCCGGCGGCACCACGCCCGATGTGGTCGGCATGGTCTCTATGTATTCACAACAATACATCCGCCAGGGCACCCTTTTGCCGCTCAACCAATTTATCGAACGTGAGCCCGATGTGAATGTTGATGATTTCTGGCCGGCGGTCATGCCCGCCTACCGCTGGGAAGGGGAGACCTATGCCTTCCCGTATGACCTCTCCACCATGTTGCTGATGTACAACAAAAAACTCTTTGATGAAGCCGGCGTTCCTTACCCGCTGGGGGATTGGACGTGGGATCAATTCCTGGATGCCTGCCAAAAGCTGACCAAGGACACCGACGGCGACGGCAAGACGGATCAATGGGGCTGGTTGCTGCCTGACCTCTCTGGCTGGACGATGGATGTGCCGTTAACGACCAACAAGGCAAGCATGTACAATGCCGAGGGAACCAAATCCACCATGGATACACCCGAAGCCATCGACACCATCCAGTGGTTGGCGGATTTGCGCAATAAATATCAAGTTGTACCGACGCCGGGTGAAATTGGGGATGTGCCCCTCTTTGAAACGGGTCGGGCGGCGATGACGTGGGGCAATCCGGAGTTTGTCCAGGTGTTGGCCTCGCGGGTTGGGCCGCCGCGCGACAATGAAAACTTCCAATGGGATGTGGCGCTCTTCCCCATGAAGCAACAGAATGGCAACGCCGTGCAAGGTGGCAGCTTTGCGATTGGCAAGAGTACGGAGTATGTCGAGCAAGCCTGGACCTTCCTGAAATTCTATACCAGCGCCCCGATTCTGAAAGAGATGGTCGGCGTACCCAGCCGTGGCATCCCCGGGCGCTCATCGATCGGGGATACGCTGGTGACCGATGCAAATCCAGAGCATCAACAGTACTTCCTGGATGTGATGGATTATGCTATTTCCACCTTTATTCCCGTCTATCAACAGGCTGTAGCCCTCAATAAGAAGCATTTGGACCCGGTCTTCCTAGGCGAAACCACCGCGGCCGAAGCCTGTGTTGCGCTAGCAGAAGAGGTCAACCCGATTTTGGAGAAAGCGGCGGCGTGAGGAGGGGTTGGTAGATAGGTAGATAAGTACATCAGTAAATCGGTAGATAGGTACATCAGTAGATAGGTAGATAAGTACCGATGTACTGATGTACTTATCTACCTATTTACTTACCTACCGATTTACCTATCTCCCCTCCTCCTATCAATCGAATGGGGGCAAATTTCATGGCAACCATAACGCAGGGCATGAAACCGGCATCCCAGCGGCGCGGTGGGGTGTGGCGCAGCAAGAATCGCCGCCGCGAGATCCTGGCGGCGTTCTGTTTTTTGCTGCCGAATCTGATCGGCTTTCTGATTTTCATGGCCGGTCCACTCCTGAGTTCGCTGGGCATTTCTTTTTTGGAGTGGAATCTCTTGACGCCGCCCACCTGGTTGGGGGTTGAAAATTATCTACATCTGGTCCAGGATGATGATTTCTGGCTCAGCTTGCGCGCCACCCTCTACTACATGCTGGGCAGCGTACCCTTAGGTATCGTTTTCTCGCTGCTATTAGCATTGGCGCTCAACCAAAAGATCCGGGGCATTAGCATTTACCGCACCATCTACTTTATCCCTGTGGTCTCTTCCATGATTGCCGTGGCGCTCATGTGGCGGTGGATGTATAATCCGACATCGGGGATTCTCAACTATATGCTGGACCAGCTTTTTACTGCCCTGCATCTGCCCTTTACGCCACCGGATTGGCTGCAGAGCCGGGTGTGGGCGATGCCCGCCATCATCTTTATGAGCGTCTGGAAAGGGCTAGGTTACAACATGGTGCTCTTTCTAGCCGGCCTTCAGGGTATTCCCGCGCACCTCTACGAGGCGGCCGAGATCGATGGCGCCACCACCTGGTACAAATTCCGCCATATCACGCTGCCATTGTTGACCCCGACCACCTTTTTTATTCTGATCATCTCGATGATCGGCTCGTTTCAAGTCTTTGAGCAAGCGTACATCATGACCCAAGGCGGCCCGGCGCGCTCGACCGTGACCACGGTCTATTACATCTATGAAAATGGCTTCCAGTGGTATCAGATGGGCTATGCCTCTGCCGTGGCCTGGGCACTCTTTGCGTTAATTCTGCTCGTGACTCTGGTCCAGTGGCGCTATCAAGATCGGTGGGTCTTTTATGAATGAGCAAACCCTACCCGCACAACGGCTAAGGTCCAGCGGCGAGGTTGCCAGCCAACGGCGACGCCTGAGTCATTTTTTCTGGCGTACGCTGCTTAGCCATTGCTTTTTGGCTTTGGGTGCAGTGACCATGATCGTCCCCTTCTTGTGGATGTTATCCACCTCGCTAAAAAATGATCGCCAGGCTTATCTCTTCCCTCCCGAATGGATCCCCAATCCCATCATGTGGTCGAATTACAGTACAACTTGGCAGGCGCTGCCCTTTGACCTCTTTTTTCTCAACAGTGTCATTGTGGCGGTCTTGGTCACCTTTGGGCAACTCCTAACCTGTTCGCTGGGGGCCTTTGCCTTTGCGCGCCTCCGTTTCCCTGGCCGCGACCAACTCTTTGTGCTCTATCTCGCCACCATCATGGTGCCCTTTCAGGTGATCATGATCCCGCTCTTCATTCTGGTGCGCGATCTACAGTGGATTGATAGCTACGCCGGTCTGATCATCCCCCTCATTTTTAGCGCCTACGGCACCTTCCTGTTGCGCCAGTTTTTCATGACCATTCCCAATGAACTGGAAGACGCAGCCAAGATTGACGGGTGTAGCTATTTTCGCATCTATTGGAACATCATGCTGCCCCTCTCCAAACCGGCGCTGGCCACATTGGGCGTCTTTGTCTTTCTCTGGAGTTGGAACAACTTTCTCTGGCCGCTCTTGATTGTCAACACACTGGAGATGAAGACGTTGCCGCTGGGGTTGGCCTACTTCCTGGGCCAATACACGGTCTACTGGAATCTGCTCATGGTGGGCGCCACCATTGCCCTGCTGCCGGTGCTGGTGGTCTTTTTCTTTGCCCAGCGCTATTTTATTGAGGGGATTACCCTGACAGGGCTAAAAGGGTAATGAATAATTAACTGCCAATGGAAAATTGGTAATAAGATTAGATAATTGGGTGATTGGTAATTGGGTGATTGGTGACTGTGCAGGGGGGCGGGCGTAATCACCAATCACCCAATTACCAATCACCGTTACAGGAGAATTTTTTATGAACTATCGCACCCTGGGCAAAACTGGGTTACAGGTTAGCGAATTGGGGATGGGCGGGCTCTTTGTTGCTTCCCGTTTTCCGACTGGGCAAGAGGACGCCCGGCGCGCGGTGCAACGCGCCTTTGCACTGGGGGTCAACTTTGTTGACACTGCTCCCACCTATCTCGACAGCGAAACGGTGTTGGGCTATGCGCTCGCCGGTACCACCCAGCCCTATTTTCTCTCCACCAAGCTGAGCGGCAAGTATGAAAATTTTAACCCGCAGGATAAAGCCATGCTACGCCGCATTTTTGAGGAGAGTCTGCAAACGCTTGGCCGCGACCGCGTGGATATTCTGATGATCCACGAACCTGATCGCCCCGGTCAGTATGATTGGTTTAGCGATCATGAACGCTTTCATGGCCCTGTCTGCGACTTGTTGGATGAACTCAAGGCGGAAGGGTTGGTACGCTTCACCGGCATCGGTGGCACCACTGCCTATGAATTGCCCCACATTATCAATACCGGTCGCTACGATGTGGTGTTGACGGCCTTCAACTACAGCCTGCTCTGGCACGAAGCGCTGATCGAAGTGATCCCCACCGCCAAAAAACAGGGGATGGGCATCATTGTCGGTTCGCCGCTGCAACAGGGGGCGCTCGCCCGCCGCTATGATGACGAAGTGAATCATGGCGCGCGTTGGCTTTCCAGCCCACGCCGTGAACAGTACAAGCGGCTCTATGCCTTGCTCGATGAGATCGACATGCCCCTCCCCGAACTAGGGTTGCGCTTTGCCATCTCTAATCCCGATATTTCAACTGTCCTGATGGGTGCGCGGTCGGTAGAAGAGGTCGAAGCGAATGTGGCCGCCGTGGAAAAGGGACCTTTGCCGGCTGAGATTCTGGGACGCATTGAGGAAATCGCCGCTTTGGTCCCCTTCCGCCCCTTTGAAGAGCCCTTCAGCATGCCCTTTGGTCGACCGGAGCGGGTCGGCCCAGGCTGGGCCAATGCGGGCCGGGGCTAATTGCTTCTAATTCATTGACGATCTAATCAAATCATGGAGAACTGATTCATGCAAGCACAAGCACTCATCTGCACCGCACAACAGCAATTTTCGCTGGAAAACTTTGACGTTCCTGACCCAACCGGCAAGCAACTCCTGGTGCGTACCCTCTATTCAGGCGTGAGCGTCGGCACAGAGTTTGCCGTCATTCGCGGCAAATTGGACTGGGGGCCTTTCCCCGTCTGCACCGGCTACCAGGCAGTGGGCGTAGTCGAAGCCGTGGGCGCCGACGTGAGCCGCTTTCAAGCGGGTGACCAGGTCTATTACCGACGCAACTATCTGCCGATGACATGGCAAGGGACGAAGATCAACACCTGTGCCGGGACCCATTGTTCGGTGGCCATGATGGAGGAAAGTGCAGAGGTGGAACTACTGCCGGAGGGGGTCAATGCCGCCACCGGCTCCATGTTTGTGATGCCCTCGGTCGGGTACAACGCGGTCAACATGGCCGGCGTCCAGATGGGCGATGTGGTAGCGGTGCATGGGGTTGGCCTGATCGGCCTGGGGGCGCTGGTGGCTGCGCGGCTGCGCGGCGCGATTACCATTGCCATTGACCTGGACGAACGGCGCTTGGCCTTGGCGCGTGAAATGGGCGCTGCCCATCTCATCAACGGTAAAGAGGAGGATGTGAAGGCGCGGGTGGACGCGATCAAGCCAGGGGGCGCCGATGTGGTCTTTGAAGCCACCGGCATTCCCGCCTCCCTCGATCCGGCCTTTGCCATTGCCCGGCTCCACGGCAAATTTGTCTTCCTGGGTAACTATGGCAATGCGCCGATTTCGTTTCACTTTCTGGTGCCCCACGTTAAGCAACTGACCGCCTTCTTCCCCTGCAATGATGGGCTGAAGCCCTGTCGCGAGGCCGTCTTACGCAACATTGGCAGCGGCGCCATCCCCTGGGCGAAGACGATCACCCATCGCCTGACCGCGGACGAAGCGCCCGCGCTCTACGCCGCGATCAACCAGAACACGATCCCGGAGATGATGGGCGCCGTGATTCAGTGGGAGTGAGGGGAAATAAGATGACCGGCACTTCTGAAGTGCCGGTCATCTGCTATCAACGTTTTATACTGGTGCGTTTACTTATGGCCGTCCCCGCGTCTCAATCCGGTCGGCAATAAAGGTGCCATCGGTGCGTTCACGCCCGTAGACCTTGACCCAGACGCCCACGGCGAAGTGCCGCCCGCGGTATTCCTTGAACTGGGTATCGGCGGTGGCTTCAAAGGCCAACTGCCCGATGTGCCAGATTCCAATCCGCTCCGCTGGGAAGTCTACAATTTCACCTACATAGACAATGCGCGGCAGCGGCAGGGATTCGATCTTGGAGGCCAGGATCGAGCCATCGTCGCGCTCTTCACCCCAGATACGGACACGCACCCCGACTTCAAAGGGTCCTGCTTTCTCCTTGAGTTGCGTCGTACTAGTGACTTCCACGCTCCACTCGCCCACGTCCCATGTGCCAATCAGGCCATCAGGGAGCGTGGCAATTACGCCGATAAACTGCTGTTGTGGTGTGTAGAGCGTCTTAATAAAGCGGGCCAAAATGGAGCCATCGGCGCGTTGGAAGCCAAAGACCATCACCCGTTTGCCCACGGCAAAGTCGCCAAAATGGGTGCTGAGTTGGGTGGTCTCGGTTACCGCCACGGTGCGCCCGTCAATCATCCAGTCGCCGATCAACGTGTCGGTGGGCAGCGCTTCAATCGCGCCCACAAAGTGGACCGGTTCCACCAGCGCGCCGCGCAGTTCGATCTCCTTGGCCTTGACAGAACCATCGCTTTGCCGCCAGCCTTCCACCTCCACCTGGTCGCCCACCTGAATCGGCTGACCATGACTCTTGATCTGGGTCATTTCGCTTACCAACACTTTGATCCCGTCCACTGTCCATTCACCGATTAGGCTGCCCCCCTCCGGTAGTGCTTCCACAGTGCCACGGAACTCGGTCATAAAGCCATCATGGTGGCCATGTCCCTTCTTGACATGAATCTCCAGTGCGGTCAATGAACCGGCGTCGCCTAGCAACGCTTCCACCTTAACATAGGCGCCAACCCGCACCTGACCTTTGTGTTGCTCAATGACCGTATTCGCCACCACGTGGACGGTGCGCCCGGCGATGGTCCAATCACCGATGAGACCCATCTCCGGCAGTGCGTCAACCCGACCCACAAAATTGACCACGAGTCCCGGTTCACCCGGTTGATCTGGGGTGGTGTCGGTCGGCTCGATCAAAACCGCAGCCAGCAACCCATCCTCACGCAGCAGCGCCTTGACCATCACCCGCGTGCCTGGCGTGGGGTTGCCCTCAATCTTGACCTCCTGGTCCAGGTCAATGGCAATACCATCCACCACGACCTGGGTGTCATTCAGGCTGGTTAAGGGGCCGATTAGCTTGTGGAAAAGCTGGGTGGGGATTACTTGGACCTGTTCGGCCACCAACACACCTTCGGCATTGGCTTTACCGGTGATAGCCACCCATGCACCCGGCAGCAACGGGCCCAAATCCTGGGTGATTTCACTCTGTTCTGTAACTTGTACGGGAAGTCCGCTCACCCGCCAGTCGCCGACAAAGCCATCCTGCGGCAGGGTGGAGACAATACCAATCAGATGGGTCTTGGTGGGATCAAGTGTCTCATCGCCGCCATTGTCATCACCGGTGTCCACTTTGCTCACCAACAGCGCCAGTAGGTCGCCGGTCGATTCAATCGCACTGAAGACTTGGACACGATCGGTGCCCGCCACCAGATCACCCACTACGAGCGTGGTGACCGTGCGATTGATGGTAATGCCGTCAATCGTAAGCTGGGTGTCAGTTAAGGTGTCGAGGAGGCCAATTACTTTGACGTAGGGCAGTGGCGGCAACACTTTAATGCGCTCGGCAGTCAGACCGCCGCCGCCATCCCCACGACCTTGCGCGCTGACCCAGGCGCCTGCTTCCAACGGCCCTACCCGTTCATCGACCTGGGTGGTGTCGGTGCGCGTGACCAGAACGCCGGCCACTGTCAGGGTAGCGCCGTCGTCGGCAATGCTATCGACAGGACCCACCAGCACCGTTAATTCTTCCAGCGGCGGGGGAATCGTGACTGTGCCGCCCTGGGCAAAGCTAGACATGGGGGCGGCGGTAAAGCTGACGCCGACCAGGCCGACAAAGAGGATAATCCAGAACCAGATGTCGCGCAGTGCATTTCTAGGTAAGGTGACCGCTTGGCTAGTTGGTTGGTGTCGTTGGTTTCTCATGCTGTTTTCTCCTTCTACCGGTTGGTAATGGGCAAGAACAGCCGGAAGTCCTGACTACCGGCGGCGCAGGCGGTGACGGCCACGTCATCAATAAAGAAGTCGGTGACCAGCGTTTCGTCGGTCTGTGCCAGCCATTGTAACTGCACGGTCTGGCCGGCGTAGGCGCGCAGGTCGAGTTGACTCTCTTGCCAGCGTTGGGCTGCGTCGGCGCTGCTGAGGGTCAAGAGCGACTTTAGTGGATTGCCTGCGCTGTCGGCTACGACGAGCGTCAGACCGTCATCAGCGCTGCCGGCTTCTTGGGAGTCAATGAGCCACCAGAAGCTCAAGGTCAACGATTGCGAGTCGGTGGGCAGGGTCAGCGTTGTGCTTAGACTATCTTTGGCGTTGTTGACGCCGCCCAGGTGCGCGGCTTGGGCGCCACTGCGCGTGAGATAGGGGCTTATAAGGGCATAGGCGCCGTTGCTCTGTGTCTCCCAACCGCTGCTCGTCTCAAAGCCACTGTTGGCGATCAGATTGCCGCAGTTGCTGGATTGGGCGCGCAATAGGGTGCCGAAGCTGGCGGTAAAGAGGAGGGCAAGTGCGATCATCAGCAGCAACTGCCCGTGCGACCGCCAGGGGCGCGCAACAAGAGGCGGTGAAAATAGCGTACGTTTCATCGGTTCTCCTTCCATCAAACATGGATCTTTAGAATTTTTTACAGGAGTACAATGGTCAGACGCGCACAGCAGTTGGAGGTAACCAAATGTGCGTGACTCAGGGTGCGATGTAACAATAGAGGGTGCGGAACACGATGCAGTGTAGTGTGCAATGCGAAGCACTTAAAGTATAGCGGGGGCTAGCGCCTTTGTCTGCACGCTGTGCCGATGACTCTTCGTTTATCGAGATGTTCTTTGCCTGTAATTCGCACATAAAATTGCTACGCAAAGCAAACGTATAGGCGCCTGTAGCAGGAGCGTAGTTTAGGCGCAGTGTGTATGAAGTGTAGGCCCAATCGATTTCATGCATACTGTCTAAAGGAGCTTCATCCATTGTTGTCTGATTAACCGAATTGTATCTGTGCGGCCCTTATGCTATACTAGCGCATATTCCCCACCGTATCCCATAATCTATACCCACAAAGCCTTTTTTACATGTTAGTTTTTTCACGTTTAATTCAGGAGAATGTATCGATGAGCCAGCAACGCAACCGTCCTGTTCACGCCCACCGTTATCACTCTACCGTCGTTATTCTGTTACTCCTCGCTGCATTATTGCTGAGCGCCTGTCCTGCACCGACGGCATCGGCGCCAACGACAGGCGGCAGCAGTGATGCACCGGCTGCCGCCGCCGGCGGTGCAGATGTCGGCGCCACGGCTACTGGCGGCACGATGATCTTTGGCCGCTATGCCGACTCCCTCTTCCTTGACCCGGTGCTCAATGATGCCAACCTGGACATTTGGGTGCTCAACAGTCTCTATGACACCCTGCTCCACTCCACCGAAGATGGTCAGGGCATTGTGGAAGCCTTGGCCAGCGGTTATGAAGTGGCGGAGGATGGCCTCACCTTCACTGTCACCCTGCGCGATGGTATCAAATTTGCCGATGGTTCTGACATTACCCCGGATGATGTGAAGTGGTCGCTGGACCGGGCGCGCAATCCCGATAACGGCATCTGGAGCTTTACGCTGGAATCGGTGGATAGCATCGACACCACTGACACGGGCGTGGTGCTTCACCTGAACCGCCCCGACCCCTCCTTGCCGGCGGCGCTGGCTATGTTTAACTCGGAGGTCATGCCGCAGAAACTCTTTGAGGCCATGGAGGGTGCAACCGACGAAGAGAAAGCCAAAGCCTTTGCGGAAAAACCGATCGGCTCCGGCCCCTTTATGCTCACCGAATGGCAGCGCGGCTCCTATATGGTCTTGGAACGAAATCCCTACTACTGGGAAAAAGATGAGAATGGCGTACAGTTGCCCTATCTCGACGCCGTGCGCTTTGAGATCATTCCCGAGGACGCCACCCGTATCCTAAAGTTGCAGGCCGGCGAGATCGACGGCGCCGAGTTCATTCCGCTGAGCCGCGTGGCGGAGTTGCAAGCCGACGCCAATATCAACATGGAACTCTTCCCCTCGACCAAGGTCAACTATATTCTGATGAACAACCGGCCCGAGCTGAATGACGGCACGCCCAATCCTCTTTCCGATGTGCGGGTGCGCCAGGCGCTCAACTATGCCACCGACAAGGATGCGCTGATCCAGTTGGTGACCTATGGCACCGGCAAAGTGATGGAGTCCTATATGTCCTCCACCACGCCGCTGTGGGCGCCCCAGGAACTCTACCCCTACAACCTGGATAAAGCCAAGGAATTGCTGGCCGACGCCGGCTTTGCCGATGGATTTGAGGTGTCGTCCATGGCCGTGGCCGGCAGTGCTGATGATGCCGCGCTCCTGACCGCGTTGCAGCAGATGTGGGCGCAGGTCAATGTAACGCTCACGATCGAGCAACTGGACGCCCCAACCCGCACCGAGCGCTACCGTGCCAACGACTTCCAGATGCGCACCAGTGGCTGGACCAACGACATTAACGACCCCAGCCAGATCACTTCCTACTTTGCCATCTATAGCGTAGTGGAGTCATTGCACACTGGTTTCCAAAATGCGGATCTGGAAGCGCTTTTTGAAAAGAGCCAGAGCGAACTGGACATTGCTACTCGTGCCGATGAATACAAGCAGATCCAACAGATTTACGGCGAAGCCGCGCCGATCATCTTCCTGTACGAAACCCCCTATCCAGTCGCACTGCGTGCCACCACCACCGGCTTCTTCCAACTGCCGTTGGGCCAGAATATCTTTACACGGGTGAAGGTGGAGAAGTAAAGCTGACAAGATGACCGGATGACCGGGCGACAAGATGACCGAATGAACAGTGTCATCTTGTCATCTCTTCATCTTGTCATCCCGCCTCTGGGAAGGAAAGACAAATGGCTCGTGGCAATTATGTCCTGACGCGCCTGCTGCAAATTGTCCCCACCTTTTTCATCATCATGTTTCTGGTCTTTATGATGGTGCGGCTGTTGCCGGGCGATCCGGCCAGCGCAATTTTGGGGGACCGGGCAACGGAAGAAGCGGTGGCGCGCATTAACGCGAAGATGGGATTGGACCAGCCACTGCTGGTCCAATTTGGCATTTTTGTCCGCAACTTTTTCCAGGGCGAGCTGGGTGATTCGCTGAACCTCAAAATTCCCGTCTTCACGTTGATCAAGCAGCGAGTACCGGTGACTATTTTCCTGACGCTCTACGGCACGCTCATCTCCGTGCTGCTGGCGGTGCCGTTGGCGTTGTGGGCGGCCCTGCGGCGCAATACCGCGGTCGATACCATCATTCGTCTGCTCTTTCAGATCGGCCTCTCGCTGCCGACCTTTTACATTGCCTTGCAACTGCTCACCTACCTGGGCGCCAAATGGGGCTGGTTTCCGATTGGCGGCTATGGTGAGAGCTTTGGCGACCATCTCTATCATCTCTTTTTGCCGGCGCTCACGTTGGGCTTTAACATGGCCGCGATCCTGATGCGCACGTTGCGCACGTCGATTATAGAAGTGTTGAGTGCTGAATTTATCCGCTATGCGCGGGCTAAAGGTTTAGGCACCCAGTTGATTCTCCTGCGCCATGTATTGCGCAACGCCCTGATCTCGACCGTGACGCTGGTGGGACTCAACATTGGCGCACTCTTTGGCGGGGCCGTCATCACCGAATCGGTCTTTGCCATCCCCGGTGTGGGCCGGCTCATGATTGATGCCATCTTTGGCCGCGACTATCAGGTGATTCAGGGGCTGACCCTCACCTTTGCCATTCTCGTCTCAATTGTCTTTCTGCTCACCGATCTCGCCTATGCCCAGCTTGATCCCAGGGTGGAGATGACGTAATTGGGTGATTAGGAAATTGGGTGATTGGTAATTCCAAGACTTCAGCGTGCTCGCCAACCACCTAATCACCAATCACCTAATCACCAATTACCAATCACAGGAGTTTTCTATGGCGGCTGTCGCTGCCCCTGCTGTCACCGTAAAGGCGCACCCACGTCGGCGCATCCGTATCAAATTGACGTTGGTCGGCGGCTTGTGTTTGCTGGCGGTCTTCATAATGTTGGCCATTGCGCCCGCCACCTTTGCCTCCTTTGGCCCGACCGATTTTGACTATACGGCGATTTTGCAGCCACCTAGCGCTGTGCATCCCTTTGGCACGGACAACTTTGGGCGCGATATTTTCTCACGCGTCATTTGGGGCGCCCGTCTGGATTTGCAAATTGCCCTCTTTACCACGCTCGCGCCTTTTATTTTTGGCACCTTTGTCGGCTGTCTGACCGGCTACTATGGCCGCTGGTTGGACGCCATCTTTGGCCGCATTGTGGATGTGGTGGTGGTCTTCCCTTTTCTGATTCTGGTCATTGCCATTGTCGCCTTTCTGGGGCCAGGGCTGACTAACATGTACATTGCCGTCAGCGCGGTGGGGTGGGTGGCCTATGGCCGCCTGGTGCGTGGCGAGATGTTGGTGCAGAAGCAGGTTGAGTATACAATGGCGGCACGGGTGACCGGTTGCACCAACCGGCGCATCATCAGCCATCACCTGTTGCCCAACGTCATCGCCTCGGCGCTGACCTTCTGGATGACCGACATGTCCTTAGGGATTTTGCTTGGCGCCAGCCTGGGGTATCTGGGCTTGGGCGCACAACCACCCACCGCCGAATGGGGCCTGATGGTGGCCGACGGCAAAAACTTTATGACCACCGCACCCTGGATCTCGACCTTCCCTGGTCTGGCGTTGACCCTGGCTGGCATTACCTTTAGCATGATCGGGGATGGCCTCGCCGACCTGCTGCGGCCTAGGGAATAACGAACCGTGGCGGCAAAACCAACCTACAAAGTTTTCAGTAGGCAGTTATCAGTGGGCAGTGACCAGTAGGCAGTTATCAGTTGACAGTTATCAGTGGGCAGTTATCAGTGGGCAGTGACCAGGGTACAGACGACTGAACACTGAGCACTGAATACTGATTACCTACATTTGTATGTTCCTTTTGCGGCTACTGACAAAGAATGTTCAATGTCCTAATCTACCTATTTACCTATCTACTTTACCTATGAAAATCAGCGACATGAATTGGATGCAGGTCGAGGCGTATCTGCAGCAGGATGATCGGGCCGTGCTTCCGCTGGGCAGCACCGAACAACACGCCTATCTGAGTCTGAGTGTGGATAGCATTTTATCCGAACGCGTGGCGGTCGAGGCGGCTGAACCACTGGCTGTGCCGGTCTTTCCGGTGGTGGCCTATGGGTTGACCCCCTACTTTGGCGCCTATCCCGGCACGGTGACACTGCGCATGGAGACCTATATGCGGTTGATCCGGGACATGCTGGATAGCTTAGCACGCAGCGGCTTCCGACGCATTCTCTTGGTCAATGGCCACGGCGGCAACTCGCCGGTGGAAGGGCTGACCATTGAATGGATGGTCGACAACCCTGGCGTGCGCGTCAAATTTCATGATTGGTGGCGGGCGCCCCAGACCTGGGCCAAGGTCAAAGCGACCGACCCCGTAGCCAGCCATGCTTCGTGGATGGAGAACTTCCCGTGGACGCGGTTGCCGGGCGCTGAGTTGCCCACCGTGCAGAAGCCACTCCTCGACCGTACCGGCAAGGCGCGGCTGGTCGGTGCGGAAATGCGTGCTGCCTACGGCGACGGCAACTACGGCGGCTACTATCAGCGCACCGACGAAGAGATGTTAGCCATCTGGCAGGTAGCTGTGACGGAGACGCGTTTGTTGCTTCAGGAAGGATGGGATTAAGATGAACTTTCTTATATGGGGTGCGGGTGCGATTGGTGGCACGATTGGGGCACATTTAGCACGCGCCGGCCATGCCGTGACTTTTGTCGACCGCGCGGCGGATCATGTGGCCGCAATCAACCGCAAGGGGTTGTCCATCACTGGGCCTATCCATCAATTTACCGTGCCGGCGCCGGCTTTTACACCAGAGACTATCACCGGTGAACATGCGATCATTTTGCTTTGTGTCAAAGCACAGGATACGGAGGGCGCTGCACGCGCGTTGGCACCCCATTTGGCGCGCGATGGCTACGTCGTCTCGGCGCAGAATGGTTTGAATGAACTGGTGATTAGTGAGATTGTGGGGCGAGAGCGCACCATGGGCTGCTTTGTCAACTTTGGCGCTGACTACCATGCACCAGGGGAGGTCATGTTTGGCGGGCGGGGTGCGGTGGTGGTCGGCGAAATGGATGGCCAAATCACACCCCGCTTACAGACGCTTCATCAAGCCTTGCTGGCCTTTGAGCCCAACGCCATTATGACCGGCAACATCTTTGGCTATCTCTGGGGCAAACTGGCCTATGGCGCACAGCTTTTTGCTACCGCGCTGACCGATGACTCCATTGCCGACTGCCTGGCCGACCCTGATTACCGTGCCCTCTACATTGCCCTAGCCCGTGAAGTGATGCAGGTGGCCCAGGCCGCCGGCATCCAGCCGGAAGCCTTTAATGGCTTTAACCCCCACGCCTTCACCCCCGCCGCCGATTATAGTGTTTCTTTGCAGTCGCTTGAGGAAATGGTGGCCTTTAACCGCAAATCAGCCAAAACGCACAGCGGCATCTGGCGCGACCTGGCCGTGCGCAAACGGCGCACCGAGGTTGATCCGCAACTGGGCCCAATTGTCACCTTTGGCCAGAAATATGGCGTACCAACACCGATTACCGCGCGTTTGATCGAACTGATTCATGACATTGAGGAAGGACGACGCCCCCAAAGCGGAGAGACACTAGCGACATTGGCGGCTGTCATCTAAGTAAGCGTCAAGAATGATCTTGTAAATTTAAACCTGTCAGGTCTCCGAGACCTGACAGGTTTTTTTTGCTGTAGATAGCGCAAGGAGTTCAATCCCCGCACCTGATCATTTACTGGACTCTGGCGAATTGGGAGATAACAGGTAAAAAATCACCAATTATCCAATCACCAATTACCAGTGTAATCAACAAAAAACGCCAGAGTCCAGTCCTTTACTGTGCCGGCTGAATCTTATGTACAATCAGATTCCACGCTTCCCACGGCGGATAGGGGGCGGCGTAAGGGTCTGCTTCGCTGGGCCAACCGGTCCAGTAGGTGTCGTTAAAAACGACAACGTGCAACTCTTCCAGCAACATCAACTCAGGCATGTCGTTGAGATAGATGTCCACCGCCTGGTTGGTCAGCTCCACATAGCGGGCATTGTCCAGCGAACCGGGCATGCCTTCCATCTCGTCGATGAGCGCGTCATAATCTTCGTTGTGGTAGCGAGTGCAGGCAATAATGCTGGGGCACTTTTCACCAATTGGCGGGCCATATTTGCTGTGCAGATCTTTCAGCGTCTCATAGGGTTCGGTAATGCTGCCACAGTGGACCAGGAACATTGTGTCAAAGTTGCCCAGGGCTGTATCATCAACCCAGGCGCTTGACCCTTCCGGCTCCAACATTTCAATTGCGTCAAAGCCGGCCCGTTTGAGTTGCGCGGCCATGACCGGCGCTAAGGGGGCCAACCACTGGGGGGTGCGCAGCGGAATCTTGAGTGTCTCGCCATCCTTGGCCCAAAGCCCATTCCCATCCTTGGCGTAGCCGGCCGCGGTCATGTGCTCTTCCACCAAGCCCAGATCGGTCTTGTTGCGGTCATATTTGTCGATGATCGCCTGAATGTCCGGCGTGAGCCAGCGGCCCGACATATAGGCAGAGAAGGGAATGACAATGGGATAGTTGGCATTTTCATAGCCCAGGGAAGAGAGTTCGGCGCGGTCGATGCCATAGTTGATGGCTAGGCGCACATCGCGATTGCTCCATGGTTCTTTGGCGTTGTTAAAGACCAGGTTATAGCCACAGCCATCAGGCGCGCCCCAAACCGGACCTTGCTGGTGCCACGAATGCACCTTGTCGTTGCGGGCAATGGCCGCCGCAAAGGTGCCGGGCAGCAGCGGATGGCCGCTGTCCACATCGTTGGCAATCATCATCTGCGCCATGGACTCATCACCGCCGACCGAGACCAGGATGATGCGCTCCGGCGCCGGCAGATCCTGAAAGCTGCTCTTGGCGCCCCACCAATCATCACGGCGGTCAAAGACCATCTGTTGGGCGCTGGTGCTGACCAATTTATAGGCGCCGGTGCCAATCGGCCATCCTTGCGCCGGATCATAGTTGTTGAACTCTTTGGGATCCTTGCCCTCCCAGATATGCGCCGGTACAATGACCTGATGATTCTCGTGACCCAACGCCAGGTTGCTGAGGAACCAGCGCGGGCCGGGTTTGGTCAAGTTGATAATAGCTGTCAGATCATCGACACACTCCACATCCTTGAGCCACTCGGCATAGATGAAAGAGTAGTTGAGTTCGGGTGCGTTATCGCGCAGCATCTCCAAGGTGAACTTGACATCGGCGCAGGTAAAAGGCTGACCGTCTGACCACTCCACCCCCTGGCGCAGCTTGAGCGTAATCGAGGTGTAGTCCTCGTTGTATTCATAGCTTTCGGCCTGCCACGGCACCAATTCGCCAGTGTTGAGGTTGGTGTAAAAGAGATCTTCGAAGATCGTCTTATCACCAATTTCGCGCTGATTGCCATTGCCCGACTGGTAGATATTCCAGTTTTCCGGGTTAGTGAGTGGGCCGGTGCGGTCGCTCCACGGGGTGATGATCAGGGTGCGGTCGCGTGGCACTTCGGCAATGGCGCCACTACCGCCGCTACTGCTGCCCGCCGCTCCACCCTCGCCACCCGTCGCCGCTTCCTGCGGCTGACAGGCGCTGAGCAAGAGCAAAATGAAGACCAAGAGCAGCGTACCGGGGGCACGGATCCGTGTCCGCTTCATATCCATTCCTCCTTTGGATCATTGGTTGAGTTGGCGTAGATTTTGGGAAAAAGGTAAGCTTGCACACAAGCTCACCTCCACTATACCCATTTTCGTGAGGACTGTCAAACGCGCTTTTTGAGCAGGGTGAATTTCTACTTTAGGGAGAATTGGCGCTAGATACACGGGGACGTGCCGGAGACGGACCTCACGTACCCTATATCCGCGCCAAGGCTTGGTCCGTCCCCGGCACGTCCCCCTAACAGTAAAATGCACCCTTTTGAGTGGGTGTACTGCAGTGGGAATTGGGTTCAAAGCGTGAGATCAAGCTCGTCATCCTCTATGCCCAGTTCACGTAATTTTGCGGCCAATCGCGCAGCGCGTTGGCGTTCTTGTTCGGCGCGTTGGCGTTCTTGTTCGGCGCGTTGGCGTTCTTGCTGCGCACGTTCTTGTCCGGTTGGAATGGGTTCGCCCTGCTGATCACACCAGCGCAACCACTGGCTGTTGATCCCCTGATGTTCTCCTTGCCAGAGGCTCAAACCGAGTTCAACTTCCGGCATCCAGTAGTCATCCATTTCCTGATAGTGATCATTGCGTAGTTGATAAAGGCGCAAGGTTTCATCACTCAACTCATGCAATGGATCAAAGACCGCATAGTAGCGAATCCCTAAATCGGCATAGCGGCGCTTTTTTCGCCCCTCTTCTTCACCTTCCTGATTGGAGACAATCTCAATCACCACTTCCGGGACTTTACCAACTTCCCAAACAAAATACGAACGATTGCGCTTCGGACGTCGGTCGCTTGGTATGGTCACATCAAGGCTGAGAAAAAAGTCCGGTACAATCGGTGACTCATCGGGCGCTGAAAAGATGCCTACATCGGCGGCTACAATAAAATCTTTGCCACACACCGAATGGGCCCAGGAATTATAAAGTGTATCGGTCATCAAACCAATATGCTGCTCGGTCGTATAGTTATCCACAGGGGTGTCATCCTCGGTAATGATGGCGTCCCAGTTGATCGCATCTGTCTTTGTTGCATGACCATTGACAGTGGCAACAACAGATTTTCTTTCCCTCGATTCAACTTCTGTCATGGTTACGCCTCCTTTTGGGATTAAGCCGGTGTGCGTCAGCACACCCTTCACTGCAAACCAGTTCCTATTATAACGTGACTGCTAACCAAAAACAATTGTGACTCTTCGCAACGGGTGCATCCCATTTTGGGGGACTGAAAGTAGCGCATGACCTGCGGGCCCTTGGAACGCGCCGCTGAATTGACCCACTAATTTGAAATGCACCCAGCTTTTAGCTTGCCATCCCTCACCTACCTATATTGGGGCACCTCCACCCACGTCCCGCCTCGAAGAGCAGACTCATGGGCGCAGATGCCGGGGGCGGTAAACTCAGCCGCACGCATGGCGTCGATAGGAGGTGGGCTGCCCTGCTGAAGCGCGGTGATAAAATCGCGCACCAGGTAATACTCGGTCGTGCCATGACCGCCGCCCAGCGCGTCCACCGGTGCATCTGGGTCGGAGATGGGGCAGTCGATGACGGCAAAGCCATGCTGCGGATCCTGCTCCCCGTGGACATACAACTTGCCCTGCCCCACCCCTTGGTGCCCGCCGGCGCGGTCATTTTCCACGCTGCCTTTGGTCCCATAAAGCGAATAGAAGTGCATGGGCGGTTCACGATAAGCGACCTGGCTGCGCAGCAATTTGATGACCGCACCCTTGGCCGTCTTAAAGAGCGCCACCTCCATGTTCAAACAGCCGGGCCCCAGATCGGGCATAATGCCAAAGCCCGTGGCGAGTCCCATTGCCTGTACGATACGATCGTCCATCAACATCAGCAAGGGACCCAAGCTGTGCGAGCAATAGTAGATGGGCGGGCGTTGGATCCGCCAGAAACTTTCGCCGCTCTGCTCATCGCGCAGCAAGTGTTGGATGTTGTGAATATATTCACTTTCGGCGTAAAAAATGTTGCCCAGCCTGCCCTGGCCAATCCAGTCGCGCCACTGGCGAATAAAGTGAAAGTAACAGGCATTCTCCGCCATCATATAAAGCTGACCGGTGCGCTGCGCCGTATCCACCAGCCGTTGGCAATCCTCCAGTGAATAGGCCGCCGTCACCTCGCTGAGTACATGTTTGCCTGCCTCCAGCGCCTGGATCGCTTGTGCCGCGTGAAATTGAATCGGCGTGCCAATCACAACCACGTCAATGTCCGCCGCCAACAGATCTTCATAGCGGGTAAAGAGCTGCTGATCATCCACTTCTAGCGCCTTGGCCGTGGCTGCCAAGCGCGCCTCATCCAGATCACAGAGGGCCGTGATCTGGGTTTCCGGAAAACTTTCAAAAGGGCGCACCAGCGAAGAGCCACGCCGCGCCCCGATCAGCCCGACACGATAGGTCATACCGTTATCCTTTTCTGAATTATGTGCAACATCTTATTGCTACCTACCTTGGGCCTTACGACAGGACCCTATGCTACACAATCTTAAGGACATAGGCGTGGTCACAGGGCTGCTGCTGGGGGAGTTGCACGGTGAGCACCTCACTGCTTTGCTGCCAGGTGAGCGGCCCTGCATGGCCCAACAAAGTGATCTGACGGATGGGCTGGGTCCAAAGCCCTTTATCACTGCCCAGCGATTGGATTACACACTGGGCGCCGGGCCAAGCCAGCGCAATGGCGTAGAGCGCGTCGCCCTTTTGGGTGAAGCGAATGTCCTGTCCGGTAAAGGCGCCGCGTTTGGTGTCGGTAAAGGCGCCTTCGCTGACCTGGGTGGGCCCTTCGCCAAAGTGAATCCACGGCCGGGTGTCATAGATCGCCTCGCCGTTGACCTGGAGCCATTGACCGATCTCCCGCAACATCTGCTGCTCTGGCTCTGGAATCGTGCCGTCGGCTTTGGGGCCGATGTTAAGCAGCAGCGCACCATTTTTGCTCACAATATCGATCAGATCGCCGATGATGTCGGTGACGCGCTTGTACTCCTGATTCTCAGTGTAACCCCACGAATTCTTGGCAACCGAGGTGTCGGTCTGCCAGAAGAGCCAGCGGGTCTCATTTAACTGGCCACGCTCAATGTCATAGACGGCGACGCCGGTGGGAAAGGCGTCAAACTTGTGATTAATGGCCACCCCCTTGCCCCACTGCGCGGCGCGGTTGTAATAGTAGGCGGCCAACTGTTTGAGGTAGGGCTTAAAGGCGAGATGCATGATCCACCAGTCGAACCAGAAGATCTGGGGCTGATAGCGGTCGATTAGCTCGCAACTGCGCAAGAGCCAATCTTCCAGGTAGCGCTGATCCGGTGCGCCGTGGACATAGTTGTCGCGTCGGGGCTGGGCCGGACCGTAGAAGTCGGCGTAGGCAGGGTCATTTACATCCGAATTGAAGTGGCGCCCGCCCTCCATAAAGAACCAATGCTCGGCTCGATGGCTGGAAAGACCAAAGACCACGCCTGCATTGCGCACAGCCTGGGCCAGGTCGCCGATGAGGTCGCGCTTAGGCCCCATCTGCGCTGCGTTCCAGCGCGAGAGGGTGCTGGCATACATCTGGAAGCCATCATGATGTTCGGCGACAGGGACTACAAAGCGCGCGCCGGCTGCTTTGAAGAGGCTAGCCCATGCCTGCGGGTCATACTGCTCCGCCTTGAACAGCGGGATGAAATCTTTGTAACCAAATTTATCTTGGGAGCCATAGGTAGCCAGATGATGTTCATAGGCAGGCGAGCCTTGAAGGTACATACTGCGTGGATACCACTCATTGCCAAAGGCCGGCACAGAGTAGAGCCCCCAGTGAATAAAGATGCCAAATTTGTCATTTTGATACCATTCAGGGACTGTGTACGCTTCCAACGCATCCCACGTGGCGGCAAAGGGACCGGCCGCAATGGTCTGTTGAATGGTCTGAAGATCGATGGGCATAGGGAGCCTTTCCGGTCAAGAGGTTATTTTGTAAAGGTCAGGGAGGCGGGGACGTGGCGCGTGTTGCGTAGTGCGCGTTGCGTGATTGACGCTAGCGAACGAAAAGTGGTCTACCATTCGAGCTCGGTTGCGGCATCTTTTGTTTAGAAACTAATTAATAATTAATGGAAAACAATTAATTATTAAGGCATCTACGATGCGACAACATCGACAATATTCTGTCGATACGAGCACCCTTAGCGCCTATATCGACTCTGATTTTCGCATGCCGTTCTGGTAAAAAGAAACGCAACACACAACACGCAACACGCATCTCCTACTGAAGATTGCCGGCGACGATTTCAGCAATTTCATCGGGGTGGCGGGCGACTTTGGCGCCGACAGCTTTGAGCGCCTCCATCTTTTCGGCGGCGGTGCCTTCTCCGCCCGAGATAATGGCGCCGGCATGGCCCATACGCCGGCCGGGCGGGGCGGTCTGGCCGGCAATAAAGGCGGTGACCGGCTTGGTCATATTATCGGCAATAAAGGCGGCAGCCTTCTGCTCGTCTGTGCCGCCAATTTCGCCGATGAGAATGACCTGTTCCGTGGCAGCGTCCTCCTCGAACATTTGGAGCACATCGATAAAGGTGGTGCCGATAATCGGGTCGCCGCCAATGCCAATCGCGGTGCTCTGGCCAATGCCGCGGGCGGTGAGGGCATAGACCACTTCATAGGTGAGCGTGCCCGAGCGGCTGACGATGCCGACATTGCCAGGTGTGTGAATATGGCCGGCCATAATGCCGACTTTGGCCTCACCGGGGGTAATCAACCCAGGGCAGTTGGGGCCAACGAGGCGCGTGTTGATGCCGTCAAGATAGGCGCGCACACGGACCATGTCCAGCGCCGGAATATTTTCCGTAATACAAATAATCAACTCGATCCCAGCGTCGGCGGCTTCGATAATGGCGTCGGGCGCCGACGCTTCCGGCACAATAATAAAGCTGGTGTTGGCGCCGGTCGCTTCCACCGAGTCTTTGACCGTGTCAAAGATGGGCACATTGCGCACTCCCCATTCGCCCCCCTTGCCGGGGCGCACGCCAGCCACTACTTGGGTGCCATAATCCAGCATTTGCTCTGTGTGAAAGATGCCCTGGCGGCCGGTAATCCCCTGCACCACCACGCGTGTGTTCTTGTCCACCAAAATACTCATGCGTTGCCTCCCTTTGCCGCGGCGACTGCTTTTTGCGCAGCGTCAGCCAGGCTGGTTGCTGTGATCATATCGGCCTCGGCCAGGATGCGCCGGCCTTCCTCTTCATTTGTGCCAACCAGGCGCACCACAAAGGGCACCTTCACATTCAACGTGCTGATGGCGTCCAACACCCCGCGCGCCACCTCATCACAGCGGGTGATGCCGCCAAAGATATTGATCAGCACGGCCTTGACGCGGTCATCGTGGAGGATCACACGCAGCGCCGCCGCCACCTTCTCCGCGGAAGCGCCACCGCCCACGTCGAGGAAGTTGGCCGGGTTGCCGCCATAATATTTGACGATGTCCATGGTCGCCATAGCCAGACCGGCGCCGTTGACCATACAGCCGATTTCGCCGTCCAGGTTGATGTAGTTCAGACCATGTTCGCGTGCTTCGCGTTCAGATTCATCCTCGGCGTCCGGGTCGCGCATGGCGGCCAGGTCGGTGTGGCGGAAGAGCGCACTGTCATCCACCACCATCTTGCCATCCAATGCAATGAGCTTGTTGTCACCGGTGATGACCAGCGGATTGATTTCGGCCAGGCTGGCGTCGTTATCCACATAGGCTTGGTAGAGACCGCGCGCTACCTGAATAAAGGCCCGCAGGTGTTCTTTGGGCAGGCCAATGCCCTCGGCCAATTCCACCGCCTGGTAATCGAGCAGCCCCAAAAAAGGGTGAACGGCCACTTTGATGATTTTGTCGGGTGTATGCTTGGCCACCTCTTCGATCTCGACGCCGCCTTCGCTGCTGGCCATCAAGACCACGCGGCGTTGCGCCCGATCCAGCACGGCGCCCAGATAGATTTCGCTGGCGATCTTGGCGGCTTCATCGACCAGCACTTTTTTGACCGTGAGCCCTTTGATGGTCATGCCCAGGATTTGACTGGCTACGCTTTCGGCTTCATCGGCGCTCTGGGCCACCTTAATGCCGCCTGCTTTGCCGCGGCCCCCAACCAGGACCTGGCTTTTGATCACAACCGGCCCACCCAGCCGCTCGGCAATGGTGCGCGCCTCGGCTGGTGTGTTCGCAACTTCGCCCTGTGGAATGGGGATATTGTACTTGGCAAAGATGCGCTTGGATTGATATTCATGGAGATTCAATCGACTGCCTCCTTGAAGGTAAAATTTGAAATGCTGCTCCGAAGGGGTGCTCGGTGTAGGAATGGGCCCTTCGGAGTATCTTTAATGAAGTATCATCTTACATAGCAAGATTATAGACGTTACTGTCGCTTGTCACAAATCTTACGGCACATCTAGAGTGGATTCAGTGCTCTTAGAACTTGCCAACAAGTTTCTATTAACCCCCTTGAGTCAATTTCCACTATGGCCCTCAGGCCACTTTGTATTGTCATTCGTAGTAAGTCGGCTTGAGTTCGCAATGTCGAGTTTTGCCCCACGTAGGTCAGCGGAACTAAGGTTGACCTCGTATAGAGAGACATCTATCAGGCTAGCCCCACGCAAGTTAGCCCCAGCTAAGTTAACCCCAGACAAGACCGCGTGATCTAAATTAGCCCCACTGAGATTAACCTCACCTAGATCGGCATTCACGAGCAGAGCCCGACTTAGGTTCACTTGACGTAGGTTTGCATAGCTGAGGTCTTTGCTCAAATAAATTCCGTTTAGATTTGCATAGCTCAAGTCAATTTTCTGACAATTGAAGAGACAGGTCAATAACTTCCAGCTCTGTTCCCGCTCTATAAATGGACGTCCAATGATCAAGACAATCAACAGGACGCTCAAAAGCATTGCTCCCCCTAGCCACCTTCTGCCTAGGGATTGCAAGGCTTGATGATATGCCCTAATACCATTGCGGAGATATACAAAACCACTGAGCAGCGGCGGCGCCCATATAAAAACACTTATGATAGTGACTACAAAGTCTATAGATTTCGTATGGATAAAATTCAGCATGAAGGTGATGAGAAAAAAGGCCAGACCACTAACGAAAAAACAAAGTGCACCTATTAGCAAAATGCCTGTTACGAAACCCATCCCCACCCTGCTTCGGCCCAGTTTGCTCCGACCCCCGAGTGTTAACCATAGAATTAAGATAGCGCTGATCAAAATTAGGATGATGGACAAAGATTGCGGGAAAGGGGTAAAGATGGAACCGGCCGTAAACAGAAGGCTATTTTCTGGCCCTACACTGAGGACAACAGCCCGATCAAACAAGAAAAAAAGAAGGGGCATGACCACACCCACTATGACATCAAATATTAGCTGATTTTTTGTTATTTTTTCACCAAACTGGCGGGGCCAAAACCTTTTCAAGTTCACACGCTCATCCATCTGATTTTCCAATCTCAATGTTAGCTAGTTTCTGTTGCGAAACGCGAGGTGAAGGTGACAGTCATTTACAACGCCCAGTGTGAGCTGGTACGCAAAGTGGTCAAAAGTGACTATCACCTTGTCTTTCGCAACAAGTACTAGCTACGGTGTATCCGCAGTGCCTCATTTTGATCAACAATGGGGTGACCAGAATTTTATCATGTAGTCGGAGTGGTCGATAAATTACAGCCATTCTCATAGCGTCCACGGTTTTCTCCTTTGCCCAATCCCAGGTATAATAGCCCGTTGTGAGTTTGTATTGCGGAGTATAGATGAGTAAGGAAATGATGGTGCGCCGGCAATTTGTTTACTGTCCCTATTGTGCGACTGCCCTGGAAGAGCGAGAGGTTTATCGCCAACGCCGGCCAGTCTGTCCGGCCTGTGGCTTTGTGCATTTCCAAGACCCCAAGGTGGCGGTGATCGCCTTCGTCACCCATAAGGAGCGGGTCTTGCTGGTGCAGCGCGCTATTGACCCCGGCAAGGGACAGTGGGCGTTGCCGGGCGGATATATGGATGCCGACGAGATGCCGGAAGCAGCCTTGCAGCGTGAATTGCTGGAGGAAGTCAATCTGGCCATTCAGATTGATCGTTTGCTCACCATCTTTCCGATCGTGACTGCCCCCGGGCGCGGTCAGGGCATTGTACTGGCCTATCAGGCAACGCCGGCCGATGCCAAGGCCACCAAATTGACTTGCGATGATGATGTCTCTGCCGCCGATTGGTTTACCGCAGACCGGGTGCCCGCCAATTTAGCCTTTGAATCGACCCATGTGCTGTTGGCGCACTGGCGCGAACAATTAAATTAAAGTTGGGCTCTGGCCTTTTTTGTTGATTACATTGGTGATTGGTTGATTGGTAATTTTTCACCTGTCACCTCAAAATTCGCTAGCGCCCAGATTAAAGGTTATTTGAGGAATTGTGTGGTGCTAAGTTCGTTTGTTGGCTTGATAGTTGGTTAACCAATCAACCAACAAAGGTCTACAATTGTTACCCTACAAAAGCTCAGAGAGTCAAGTGAAAAAGAGGAGCATTGACTGTGCAGGAAAAGATGATGGTTGAAACGGCAGCGCAGCCCACCACCGCCAAGCGCGCAACACAAGCGACCAAAACCTACCTGATCACTGGGGGCGCCGGTTTTTTGGGCATTAACATGGCGCGCTATTTGCTGGCGCGCGGCCATAAGGTCGTCTCATTGGATCTGGCCGACTTTACCTATCCAGAGCGTGACCAGGTGACCGAGCTCAAAGGTGACATCCGCAAGCCTGCCAATCTGGACAAGGCCATGACCGGTGTTGATATTGTCATTCACACCGCGGCGGCGCTGCCCCTCTATTCCGCCGCCGACATTTATTCGACTGATATTGACGGCATCCGCAATGTATTGGAAGCTGCCTATAATCACCAAGTGGAGCGCATGATCCACATCTCGTCGACCGCGGTCTATGGCATTCCTGATCACCATCCGCTGGTAGAAGATGACAAACTCGATGGCGTCGGCCCCTATGGCGAAGCCAAGGTGGCAGCCGAGGCCATCTGCCAGGAATATCGCGACAAGGGCCTGTGTGTGCCCATCATCCGCCCCAAATCCTTTGTAGGGCCAGAGCGGCTGGGCGTCTTTGCCCTCTTTTATGATTGGGCCAAAGATGGCAAGAACTTTCCCGTTTTAGGCAGCGGCAACAACCGCTATCAGTTGTTGGATGTGGAAGATCTCTGTATGGCCATCTATTTGACGGCCACGCTCGACTGCGCCAAGGTCAACGATGTCTTTAACATTGGCGCCAAAGAGTTCACCACCCTCAAGGAAGATTATCAGGCGGTGCTCGATTATGCCGGCTTTGGCAAACGAATTGTGCCGTTGCCGGCGGCGCCCATGATCTGGACCTTGCGCTTTTTAGAAAAGTTAAATCTATCGCCCCTTTATAAGTGGGTCTATGAAACGGTGACCGAAGATTCCTTTGTTTCGATTGAAAAGGCGGAGCGCGTCCTTGGCTATCAGCCAAAATACTCAAATAAAGACGCCATGATCCGCAACTATCAATGGTATCTGGACCACCTCAACGAATTTGCCGGCCAAAGCGGCGTCTCCCATCGCGTGCCGTGGAAACAGGGCGCGCTGGGCATCGCCAAATGGTTCTTTTAGAATTGAAAGTACATTAACTTATGGCACTTGGAATTGGAATTGTGGGCTTGCCTAATGTGGGCAAGAGCACCACCTTTAATGCACTGACGAAAACACAGAATGCCGAAGCGGCTAACTACCCCTTTTGCACCATTGAGCCCAATAAGGCGATCGTTCCCCTGCCCGACGCCCGCGTCGACAAGCTGGCCGAATTGGTCAAGCCGGAGAAGGTGATTTACGCCACGGTCGAGTTCTTTGATATTGCCGGTTTGGTTAGGGGAGCCAGTAAAGGGGAAGGGCTGGGCAACCAGTTCCTGGCCAATATCCGCGAAACGGCGGCAATTGTCCATGTGGTGCGCTGCTTTGATGATGAAAACGTGATTCACGTTTCCGCCAAGATCGACCCGCGCGATGACATTGAAGTGATCAACACCGAGTTGATGTTGGCCGATCTGCAACAGTTGGAGAACAAGATCGAAAAATTGGTGCGCCAGGTCAAGGGCGACAGAAAACTCCAGCCGGTGCTCGATCTGGCCTATGAACTCAAAGCACTGCTGGAAACAGGCAAACCGGTGACGGCCTACCCGGACCGCGAGAGCGATGCCTACCAGCAACTAAACAATGAGATGCGTTTCCTGACCGGCAAAACGGTCATCTACGCCGCCAATGTGGACGAAGAGTATCTGGTCGATGACAATGCCTATGTACAGTCCGTGCGTGAACTGGCCGCTGAGCAGAACGCCGAGGTCGTCAAACTCTGCGCCAAGCTGGAAGAGGAGATGGCCGGCCTGACCGACGAAGAGCGGGACGAGTTTCTACATTCGCTGGGTGTCGAAGAGAGCGGCCTGGATCAGGTGGTGCGCAAAGGCTTTGATGCGCTCGGGCTCATCAACTACTTTACCGCCGGTCCCAAAGAGGTGCGCGCCTGGACGATCCGCAAGGGCATGAAAGCGCCCCAAGCCGCCGGCGTGATCCACACCGACTTTGAGCGCGGCTTTATTCGCGCCGAGGTGATTCCTTACGAAGCCTATGTGCGGTTGGGCAGTGAAAGCGCAGTCAAGGCCGCCGGCGCCATGCGTGTCGAAGGCAAAGAATATGTCGTGCAAGATGGCGATGTCATGCATTTCCGCTTTAACGTCTGAGCGTCTATGTCGCGCCTTACTGTTCGCCCTGTCACCGAAGAAAATTGGCTGGCGGCGCTTGCGCTAACCGTCCATGCTGAACAGCAACGCTTTACGGCAACGGTGGAACAGTCGTTGGCGCGCGCCTATATCCAACCGGCTGGCTACAACTATGAACCGATGGCCATCTACGTTGGACGCACGATGGTCGGCTTCTACGCCTTTGTCCACCGTAGCGCGGATTACAGCCACTGTATTCTCAATGGCCTCTTGATTGACCGCGAGCACCAAGGGCAGGGCTACGGTCGGCGCTTCCTCGAACACTTTGTGGCCGACATGCGCCGCCGCGCCTATCAAGAACTCTTGCTGACTGTGCACCCGCAGAACAAAATCGCTCTTTATCTTTACCAGCGCTTGGGCTTTAGGGCGACCGGGCGCAGCTTTGACGGCGAAGCAGAATTACGACTGCCTCTGGTGGATGACCGATGACGCATCGCCGCGATAAAGTGGGCGAGCAAGCAGGGGCGCAGACCTTGGCGCGCTGGGGCTGGCCGCTGTTGCTCTGGTTGCTGACCATCCCCGCCATCCTCTTTTTGTTGATCTACGGCATCCCCCAAAGCCATGATGGCCCTATCCATCTGCTTCGTATTGCTCGCCTACATGATGCCATCACACGCGGCGTGCTCTTTCCTCGTTGGATGCCGGAACTGCTCCTCGGCTATGGTTATCCCACCCTCAACTACTATGCCGCGGCTGCCTACTATCTGGTCGAGGCGCTGCGGCTGGTTGGCCTCAATCTCTATCATGCCTTTATTGCTGCGCAGTGGCTGTTGCTGTGGCTGGCTGGGGTGGGGTTCTATCTGCTGGCTCGTGACCTCCTCCCTGCCGACGCCGGCGCTTGTGGCGCGAAAATGGCGTCCGCCGCGCCCTTTTCCTTACCCGCGTTGGTGGCCGCCGTCGCCTATATCTACGCCCCCTATCTGTTGGTCAATCTCTACATCCGGGGCGCCATTGCTGAGTTGGGCGCGCAGATGTTGCTGCCCTGGATTCTCTGGAGCTTTCAACGTCTCTGGCGCGACGCCCATCCGCAGCGCTATCTTCTGCTGGCGACGCTGACGCTAGGCGCGCTGGCGTGGACGCACACAATCTCTCTGCTGCTGATTCCGCCGTTGCTGCTTGCCTATCTTGGTTTGCTCTGGTGGCGCGCCCAAGGTCAGGTGTGGGCGCGGCTGGGCTGGTCGCTGGGGGCGCTGTTGGGCGCGATGGGGATCAGCGCCTTCTATTGGTTGCCGTTGCTGGTCGAACGCACTTATATTACCGACACCGGACTGGTCATTGCCCGTCAGACTCTGTTGCCGGCCAGTTTTTACACCTGGACAAACTGGCTTGATCACACCTGGCGCTACCTTTATCCGGCGAATCCGCCCTACAAGATCGGTCTGGTGCAGGCGCTGGGGGCGCTGTTCACCGTCCCCTTTGCCCTGCGGCGCTCTGGGGAAATGCGCTTCTGGTGTGGCGTGGCGCTGCTCTGTGGCGGGTTGATGACCGCCGCGGCGCGGCCCCTCTGGTTTAGCACCGACCTCTTCCTGGTGATTCAATTTGCCTGGCGGCTGCTGGCGCTTATTCAAATCCCATTGGCGTTGTTCTGGGCCATCCCCTTGACCTATTTGCCCCGCACCTGGTGGCGCACCGGCCTGGCCGGCCTGGCAATGGGTCTGTTGATCTGGAGTGCTTTTCCACGTCTGCCCTGGACGACCCTCATGGCGCCGCGCAGCACCTTTGCAATGGCGTTGAATGTCTACTTTGAAGCTGGTCTCAAAGAGGTGGTGGCCGGTGGTAAGGGCACGAGTCCCGTGCAAGAGTTTCGTCCCAAGTGGGCGGCGGATACGCTGGTGCTCGATCCGGCCACGGTCGAGGCCAACACCGCGACTGAACCATCGCCAGCCGTCGCAATCCAGACCGCGGATCCGCTTCGTCTCACCCTGCAGGTCAGCAGCACCGTGACCACGCCGCTGCGTCTGACCTCCTACTACTTTCCTAACTGGACGGCGATGCTGGATTCTGGAACGCGTCTGCAACCCTACCCCAGCACCAACCTGGGGCTACTGACTGTAGATCTCCCCGCCGGCCACCATGAACTGACCGTTACCTGGACAGCCACCACGGTTGAGTGGGTCGGCGCACTGCTCAGCCAGGTGAGCTGTCTTGGGTTGGCGCTTTGGCAGTGGCGGCGCCAGGGGAGGCAGTGCTGGTGGAGCCTTGCGCCGCTCGGTTGTCTGGCGCTGGGGTTAGTGGCGACCTATTCCCAGCCGGCGCCTCGCCCCGTTCAGCCAGTGAACGCCGTTGAGCTAACGGGGATTCAATTGCTTGGCTATCAAACCCCACAGGTGCAGGAGGATGGCGTCAATGTCACCCTCTATTGGCTGGCTACGTCTACGGCGCCACCTGCCCTCAAGACGCGCTGGCAACTGCGCCGGCCTGATGGCGCGGTGGTGGCCGATGCAACTTTTGCGCCCTACTACGATGCCTATCGCTCCGAATATTGGGCGCGCAATACGGTGGTGGATGATGCATATACGCTGCCGCTGCCGCCCAGTCTTGTCGCCGGCGCCTACCAGGTGGTGATGACACCGTTGCAAGGAGAGGGTCAGCCGGGCCCTGCAATTCCGCTAGGCACGGTTACGCTACCCCACGCCACCGCCCCTATGCAGCCGCAACAGATTGTGACGGCTAGCTTTGGCGATGATATTGTCCTGCGCGGTTTTGATCTCCAGGTGGCTGAACGATTGGGCCGCGCGCCGGCTGCGCTGGTCACGCACCCGGAGGTCAAGGTGATCGATGCTGGTCAAACGTTGGTCTATGACCTCTACTGGCAGACCAAGCGCCAGCATAACGATCCCTACATTGGCTTTGTCCACCTGACCGACCATATGGGGCAGCCGTGGGTGCAGGATGACCATTCGCCAGGGCCGCCCTTTTTGCCGGTGGCGATCTGGACTACCTATGGCCTCTATCCTGACCGTTATTGGCTGACCGTTCCTGCCACGGCGCCCAGCGGTCTCTACTGGCCCAGTGTGGGCATGTATGATTGGCATGAGCAGGAGCGCTTCCCTGTGTATGTGCCGGGCGTGGCTGAGGCGGGTGACCACTATAATCTGCCGCCGGTCAAGGTCCTGAATCAAGACATTCGACCCTCAGGGCAGCGTGTGGCTTACCGCTTTGGCGCGTTGGCTGACCTCACCCACTACCAGATTCAGAAAAATGGTGTAGATTGGTCGCAGGCGACCATTGTCGGCGCGCCGGGCGATACGCTTGCGTTGACCACCTATTTCCGCGCCGCCGCCCCTAGCGCTCAAAGCCTGACGCTCTTTGTCCAGGTGCGTGATGGCGCCAATCAGATGCTCATGCAGGCGGACGCTGAACCGCAGCAAGGGGAGAACCCCACCTGGAGCTGGCTGTCCGGCGAAGTTGTGCGCAACACAACCACCCTCACCATCCCGGCTGATGCCGCCGCCGGTGATTACATGCTCTATATGGGTTTCTATGACGCAACGGACAACTTCACCCGTCTTCCTGTTTTTGACCGCCAAAGCGCACCCCTCCCCAACCAAGAAGCGCCGCTGACCACTTTATCTGTCCAGTAATGCCATGACTCACCCCCACTCCTTAAAAACCTCCTGGTCCAGGCCAAAACTCGTGGTGATACCAGCGCCACCGAGGTCCGTGACAGTACGCACAATTCGCCGAGATACGGTATAATGTGTGGAAACGGGAAACTCAGTCGAGCATCAATAGAAAGATTGCAATGAGCACAGAGCATGACGATTATGATAGTCCGTGGAAGAATGCACTAGAAGATTATTTTAAAGAGTTCATGGCTTTCTTCTTTCCTGCTGCCCATGGTGACATTGGCTGGAGCAGACCGGTTGAATTTCTGGACAAGGAACTCCAGCAGGTGGCTCTTGACGCGGAAACAGGACGGCGTTACGCAGATAAGTTGGCCAAGGTGTGGCGACCATCGTCTCTTTTGGAAATATCGTTTGATTCGCCATCTTTATGACCGCGGCTATGCGCGGCAGGACATTCTTAACCTATTCCGCTTTATTGACTGGATTATGCGCTTACCCGATGATTTGGAGCGGGAATGGATTCGACAAGTAGAACAAATGGAGGCTGAGCGACATATGCAATATGTAACCAGTGTGGAACGATTGGCCTTGGATAAAGGACGTGAAGCAGGACGTGAAGCAGGACGTGAAGCAGGACGTGAAGCAGCCATTCGTCTACTGCTTCGTCTGTTGATCTATCGCTTTGGCGAGGCGCCGGAGACGGTACAGCGCCGTCTACAAACTCTAACCGTTGCGCAAACTGAACCACTAGTCGATGTGGTGTTGACCAGCCAATCGCTGGCTGAATTTACTGCACAGTTGCCAGCAACGGTAGATGTATCGGCTACCAGTGAATAGACCAACCGTCGGGTAAATATAAGCCATCCCAATAATCCCGGAATCTATTGGAGATTCCGGGATTATTGGGATGGCATCCGATGAAATTCGTCAAGTCAGGTATAGTGGCTTACTACCCAGTTCGCTTGGATGGGTAATCATTAACCGTTAACTGTTTTCCATTAGCCATGATAAACGGCTACTGTGCCGGTGTCACCACCTCTGTAGCCGTGATAGGCGTGGTGGTAGTAATGGCATTGAAGTCGGTCAGGATGCCTGTCTCGGTAATGGCGCTGGTGGCGCCTGGCGTCTCGGCTGCGGGGGTGGGCGGCGCTTGTAGATAGTCGCTGCGGCCGCGGTTGACAAAGTTTTCCACACTAAACGAGGCGACCTCGACATAATAATCCGACTCTGACGACTTGAGCACATAGTTCTTGCTCTCAGGCAGTTGAGCGCCGATCAGCAAGGTAGTGGTCTTGGCCTGGCCGCCAGCTGGTTGGCTTTGGACCGTAATGGTGGCCTGGAGCGCGTCCATACCATACTCTGGCTTGGCTGTTTTGCCCAGCGGCTTGACCATATTCAGACCAGTCAGGCGGGTCAGGAGCGACGAGAGATTGTTCTGGTTAAAGGTCTCATCCGCCGCAAGGTCGGCCAGTGTCCACGTGTCGGTGGAGACTTTGGTAAAGTCGAGCGTGGCGTTGGCATTCTGCACCGTCACTGCCTGCACGTCAGTCGTGGGGATGGCGACATAGGTGGTGTTGACCCAACTGCCATAGTCGGTGTGCAGATCAGAAGAGGCCAGGCTGCTCGTGAGATAGACGTTGTCGCTGTCGCCGGTCCGGACATTGGTCGAACGGAAGCTGGGCGAGCTGCCCACATAGAGCGTCAGGGTCTTGCCATCTTTGGTGGTCAACTCCACCTTGTTGACAAAATTGTCGTCAGCTACCTCTAGCCGTTTGTGGCTGGTGCTGTTGCTGGCCACCAGACGGCGCGTGTCGATATTGAGCACCTTGGAGATCGTGTCACTCGCCTGCACTGCCTGAACCGGATAGTCTTCCGCCTCAGGTAATACCCAGCCATCGCCCCCGCGGGTGATGGTGATGCTCTTGTCTGTGCTGCTCACCGTCATCGACTGGATGTCATCCAGGGTGACGCCTGTATAAAGCTTGGTGACGGCGGCGCTGGCCCCGCGTCCCGGCCAAAAGAGAAAAGCGATAATCGCCAGTTGCGCCACCAGGATTCCGCTTAGAATTTGATTCGTGCGTGTCATTGTAACTCTCCAGACTAGACCAATTTCATGGGTTGCTCGTTGCGGCGGCGGATATACCAGAGGCCGGCGGTCAGCAACAGCGCCAGCAAGGCAACAATGTAATTGCCATATTCCCAAGTGGCCCGTTGACTCTCATCAATGGGGTTGAGCAGACGGGTGAAGGTGCCGCGGGCGCGGATATTGAGCAATTCAGTGTCCTCCACCGCATAATCCACTGTGTTCTGGGCAAATTGCAGGTTGCTGAGCATCTGATCCTGTGACAACTGTGACGAGAGTTGCAACACAAAGTCATCAACAAATTCACCGCTGCCGATGACGATCAGACGCGCCGTGGGGGGCGATTCGGTCAGCACGGTGGCATCGGGCGCGGGACCGGTCGCCGGGGTCGGCGTCGGGGCGGGCGCGTTGGGGTCAGTGGCCGGTGTCTCGGCAAAGGGGGAGGGTTTGTCCTTAAAGTAGCTGGTAAAGCTCCCCTGGATTACGGCAGCCAGCGGGTAGGATTTCTGCTCCCCTTCCACAGCAAAGCCTCGCTCCGGATAGGTCTGAAAGTCGGGCTGGATGGTGGGGTCGGTGCGCAGCCAGGAGGCCGACGATGAATTGAGAAGCACAGCGCTCGTGCGTCCTTCATTTTTTGTCGCATCCAGCACCACCGGCGAAACAAAGTTCATGGTCACTGCCGGCAAGCCGCCCACGATGCTCTGGTCTTTGGCCATGCCATCCTGGCGGACATCCACAAAGAAGGGGAAGTTGACGGCGCGAATTTCCTGCACCGGCATCCCACCCACATTGCGCGACACGGTCGCTGGGAAGGGCTGGTTCTGATCGTCCATCACAATCGACTGTTGAACATCGACGCCATAGGAATTCAACATATCGCGCAAGGTGCCATCAAGTGGGCGTAGGGTCAGCCCCTGGGCCATGGGATCGACATCCACGGTATAGTTGCCGGCGGCGGCAATGACTGTGCCGCCGCGCATGAGGAATTGGTCAATGGCAAAGCGCTCTTTGTCGGTCAGATTTTGCGGCAAAATGACAAAGAGGGTATCAATATTGGCGGGCGCCTGACCGCTACTCAGATCAACATCCTGCACCGTATATTCCTGGCTCAGTTGGTCATGGATGTTTTGCCAGCCATTAAGCGGTTGCCGCTGCTGGCCAAACATATCTTGGGTGGGCGTCGCCGGCGGCGTCCACAGCCCTACTACTTTAAGAAAACCGGTAGAGGAGCGCTTGAGTGCATTTTCAATCTCGGTGCGCACGCCTGCTTCACTCATATCATTGGTGGGATAGATGACCTGCTGCTGCGAACCATTTTTGACCAACATATGGAGATAGTAGGTGTCGTTGGAGAAGATCGACGCCATAAAGGGTTGGATGCCATAGTTGTCATAGAGATCTTGGGGTTTTACGCCGCTATTCGGATCGTTGGGATTGACCGTGTTGAAGACAAACTTGCCATTCGATTGGTCAGCAATCTTTTGCGCTACAGTCTGTATGGTCTGGGGCGCGTCCTTTAATTGTTCAGGCAGCGTATCGGGCGTAACAAAGAGGGTGAATTCCACCGGTTGGCTCAGCGCCCCCAACACAGACTCGACGCTTTGGAAGCCAAAGACTACCTTTTTGATCGCGCTGGTCAGGTCATACTCCAGGTTGCGCAGGTGGACATCAATAGTGCCATCGCGGTTGGGCTGAATTTCAATCAAGTCGCGGAAGTTGAGCACTACATCCTGGTCACCATAGCGCACTAGAATGTCAAAGTATGAGTTAATGACCGACGCCTCGTAGCGGTCATTGACCTGGAAGGGGAAGGGCTTGATGCCGTAGGTCTGATTGGCTTCTGCTTCCAGATCGGGGTCGGTCACCGGGTCAATCACCTCGGCGGTCACCTTACCGTTGCCGGCAATGGCATATTCACGCAGGAGATCTTCGATCTGCGGGCGCAGCGGGTTGAGCAGTGGATGGCTCTTTTCGCTGATGTAGCCCCGGATCAGCAGCGGCTCCTGCAAGTTGGCCAACATATCTTTGGTCGTCTGCGAAAGGCTGTACTGCTGCTGCTGGGTCAGATCCACGCGTAGGCCATGCAGCGGGCTCACCCATACATTGACCAGGAGCAGGTTGACGGCGGCCAGGGCGCTAAAGAGCGAAGCTTGACGGCGATAGGCAAGGGTGCGCGGGCCGTGGCTCCACCGTTTGCGGTCTAGGGTGAGCATATTCAACACCAGGAAGATGGCGGCCAACGACAGGTAGTAGACCAGATCGCGCAGGTCGATGACACCACGCTGGATGCTCTCAAAGCGGCTGCCGGTGCCCAGGCCATGCATAATGTCGCTCACCGGATTGCCAAAATAGTTGGACAATGCCGGCGTGCCGACCAGATAGAAGAGGCCGCCGAGCAGGCCGGTGGAGATCAGAGCGACGATTTGGTTGTCGGTCAGGGAAGAGATAAAGAGCCCAATCGCGGTGTAGGCGCCGGCCAGCAGGAGGGCCGCCACATAGCCGCCGATCACAGGCCCCCAATCCAGCGGTCCCAGAATAGAGACGCTAATGGCAATGGGCAGCGTCAAAATTAGGGCCAACGCTACCAACGTCATCACAGCCAGGAATTTACCGACGACCAATTGCCACGGTTTCACCGGCAAGGTCAGCAACATTTCCAGCGTGCCGGAGCGTTGTTCCTCGCTCCACTGGCGCATGGTCAACGCCGCCACGAGAAAGATCAGCAGCAGTGGCATCCACTTAAAGAGGGGGCGAATGTCGGCAATGCCGCGCGCAAAAAAGGTTTCCACCCAGAAAAAGGTAAAGAGGGTCACCGCCAGAAAGGTGCCCAAAAAGATCAGGGCCATAGGCGACCCAAAGTAGCTATCGAGTTCTTTGCGTGTTACCGAAAGAATTTGTCGCATTGTAAAAACTCCGAGTTTGACGCATTGGAATTCCATGTTTGCCAGCAGTAGGTGCGGTTTCCATACCGCACGAAACGGGATCAAACCTGATTTGTGCGGTATGGAAACCGCACCTACGAATCTGCTCCATAAATTCCGATTCAATTTCTCAATTCTTGCCGCTGGCCAACTGGCTAAAGACGCTCTCCAAGGTTTGGCGGTCGCTGCGCAGCTCGCGCACGGGCCACTGCGCTTGGCTCGCCAATTGGTAGATGGCTGGACAGAGATCTGCCTGCGCTTCGCCCACAATCCGGTACTGGAAGTGGCCGTTGTGCTGGGCCGACTGCTCCACCTTGGTCACATGGCCCAACTTTTTGAGGGCCGCCGGCGCGTCGGCAACCGCCTTATCCAGCACCAGGATCGCGTCATTGCTGCCGGCCAGTTCATCCAGGCGGGCATCGGCGCGGATCTCGCCATTCATCAAAATAATGGCGCGGTCACAGAGCGCTTCTACTTCGGTTAAGATGTGGGTGGAGAAGAGAATCGTGCTGTGTTCAGAGAGGCGTCGGATGAGGCCGCGGATTTCCACAATTTGGGTCGGGTCGAGGCCGACGGTCGGTTCGTCCAGAATGAGCAGACGGGGGCGGTGGAGGATGGCCTGGGCCAGACCAACCCGCTGGCGATAGCCTTTACTGAGCTGGCCGATGGGCTGAGTCAGCCGGTCTTCCAGGGCGGTGGCGTGGATGGCCTCCGAGAGACGCTTTTGCTGTTCCGCCGTCGGAAGCTGGCGTAGGTCGGCCATGAGCTTAAGGTAGGCTTGGACCGACAATTCCGGGTAGAGGGGCGCATTTTCCGGCAAATAGCCAATGCGCGCCTGCGCCTCCTGGGTGTGAGTGAGCACATCAATGCCATCGACTTCAACGCTGCCTTCGTCGGGCTGTAGATAGCCGGTGAGGATCTTGATGATGGTTGTCTTGCCGGCGCCGTTGGGACCTAAAAGACCGACGATCTCGCCGGCAGCCACACTAAAGGTGACCCCCTTGAGCGCCTGCAACTGGCCATAGGACTTGACCAACGTTTGCACTTCTATCATAACTAATTCTCCTACAATCGCGCGATGGGATGGCTAGCCATCCTTGCGCTGGATAGTTTTGTGCTATCATTGTAATGGTAGCGTGATGAATCGCGAATTCGCACAGGTTGCCGGTGGACCAAAGACCAATCAGCCATGCTTGGGCCGCCAACCTTACAACACTCCATTTTTATCCTGTTAGATTAGAAAGAAATTAGCGAAATGTTAGCAAATCATTTGTGTATGATTTTGAGTGCATCGACAACAAATCTGTTGCGGCCTAAATCCGTTGTTGTGTTGTCATTTTGAGAGTACTGAAAAAGTTACGTATTGATTAATCCCTAACCTTGCGTTACAATTATTTTATTAGTGCTTAGCAAAATAACGGGAGGCAGCTATGATTTTATCTCGAATGATCACCCTGGGTCGGTTACAGCCGCGCACCTTCAAGCTCAGCCTGGTTTTCAGCCTGCTGCTGGCCTGCCTCTTGACCGGCAGTTGTATTGTCGCACCTAGCGTCGCTGCGGAGCCAGCGCGCTTTGCCATTACTGCCAAGGGGGACGGCAATGAACTCACCGTCAGCACAGAGGGTGAGACGGCCATCATTGATGTACAGAGCGCCAGCGGCATTGGTTCGGCCAAGGTGGAACTGCCGGCCGAGCATGGGCTGAACCAGATCGTCCTCCGCCTCCATCTGCAAGGGTTAGAGGATCTGAAGCTGATCTATGGCGTGGCCACGATCACCGCCCAGGTCAGTTCCCAGTCGCTGGCCGTAGCGAGCCAGAACCCCAGCCAACATGTCTCCACCGCCTGTGGCATTGAAGAGGATCTCACGCCGACGAGCGCCTACTGGCTCGATCTACAGATGGTCTCTGCCCAACAGCCGGCTCAGATTCCTCTCAAAGATGGCTATTTTGAATTTGCCCTACCCAAAGATTTCTGGGCGACCCCCAACCACAGCTTTACTGTTCAATGGGTGGATTTTTATCGTTAGTACTTTACTGCCACACAACATCTATACACCGGCAATACAGCAAAACACGCTGACTGAGTGGGCTGCGTGCGGCATTGCGCTAGCCCTGGCGCCAGTTTATACGCCATATCGCGTCCTTGAGGTAGCGCAAATGGGCGAGCGCTTTGATTACTGGTTAGGTCATGATATACGCGCTGTTGGTTTAGAGGTCAGTGGTACAATAGAAGGGGATTTAGTCGCACGTGCGAAGATAAAACAGCAGCAGTTGCGGCGCAATCCCTATAAATCGGCCGGTTATGTGTGCGTTGTTGGATTTGAAAGGCAGCAAGTTCGGCTGTCGTTTTATCAAGGGAAAAGTGAATGATGACCGTGGATCGTAAGTTAACAGAACTGCCGGCGCCCTATACGGACCTAGTGATCGAGAAGTCCAATCTGTTACTGCGCGCCAATATGGTGGAAACGCAGCAACAATTTGATGAAGCGGCGAACTATTTGCCAAAGCGGCAGCCATTGAAGCCAGATTGGCGGCCACCGCGCAACAATTTGGGCAGCGCGCTATCGCATTGATCCACCAGATCAGTGAGATGAGTTGTTGGGCAGCAGCGGGCGACACCTATCGGGCGTTAATGCAAGGGCAACAGGTATTGGCATTGCCAAGTTTGACAGCAGCGCAGCGTAATCATGTCAATGATTTTCTCAAGCAACTAAACCAGCGTCGCCGTACTTGGATGGCGTCTTGGAGCTATCCAGTTGCAGCAACAGCATGAGCGTAAATCACCGCCTGTATCGGTGCCGGCGGCAACGTATAACACCAAAGGAGCCATTCTCATGTCTATACAACCTGTGCAAGTGGGTGTAATCGGTGCGGGCGGCATCTCGCGCATACACCTGCATACCCTGAGCAATCTGCCTGGCGTTGCAATCGCCGCAATCGCCGATGTCGCGCTTGACCGCGCCCAAGCCCGCGCCGAGCAGTTCAACATTCCGCAAGTTTACACCGATTACCATGACCTGCTGGCGCGCGACGATATTCAGGCAGTTCATGTTTGCACCTTTAATCAGGCCCATCGCGCACCAACGGTGGACGCGCTCAATGCCGGCAAACATGTCATGGTGGAAAAGCCGATGGCCGCCACCCTCGCTGACGCGACCGAAATGGTGCGCACCGCCCGCAAAAGCGGCAAACTCCTGATGTGCGGCCTCAAGACCCGTTACAGCGACGACATTATGGCCGCCAAACGGATTATCGAGAGCGGCGAACTGGGTGAAATCTATTATGCCGAAACGGTTGCCGAGCGCCGCCGCGGTATCCCTGGCGGCAGCTTTGTCCGTCAAGCGTCAGCCGGCATTGGCGCCACCGCCGACATTGGCGTCTACTCACTCGACACGGCCCTTCATCTGATGGGCCACCCTACACCCATCTCTGTCTCTGGCATTACCACCAACCGCATTGGCAAAAACAGCCAGCCCCCACTTGGGGCTGGTTGGCGTTGGGACCCGGAGCAGTTGGAAGTGGAGGAGTTAGGCATTGCCTGGATCCGCTTTAGCAACGGCGCTGTCTTGGTGCTCAAGACCACCTGGGCCATGCATATGGACACCGTGGGCGGCACCTTCTTTCTGGGCTCCAACGCCGGGCTGCGGTTGACCCCGGAACTCAAAATCTTCCGTGATGAGTGGGGCTACTTGGTCGATATTGCGCCCCAGGCCAAGCCCACCCAGGATGTCGAACTCTTCCGCCGCGAGATCGAGGACTTTTACAAAGCAATTGCCGAAGGTCGCCCCGCGCCCATTGCCCCCGAAGGTGTGCTGCTCACCAACGTCATCATCGACGGCATCATCGCCTCCGCCCAACAAGGCGGCCGCGAGGTCGCCGTCACCGTCCCCACTCTGTGAAAATCAAGGAGAAACCCATGCTACGGATTGCCATGCTTAGCTTTGCCCACGTGCACGCCGACGGCTATGCTCGCCAGGTGAGCAGCCATCCCGAAGCTGAAATTACCTGTGTTTGGGACAGTGATGAAGCGCGCGGGCGCGCGGCGGCGCAAAAGTTCAACGCACCCTACCTGGCTGATTTAGAAACCACCCTCCGCCGCGATGATGTGGATGCCGTGGTCGTCAACGCCGAAACGGTCCGCCACAAGGAGGTGTTGCTGGCCGCCGTGGCGCACAACAAGCACATCTTCACCGAAAAAGCGCTCACCATTACCACCGCCGACGCCGACGAAGTGGTGCGCGCCGTCAACGCCAGTGGCATCAAATTTATGATCTCGCTGCCCAGCCGCACCCGGCCCGAAACGCTCTTTCTCAAACAGGTGTTGGACAAAGGCTGGCTGGGGCGGATTACCATGATGCGCGCCCGCATTGCTCACAGCGCCGCGCTCGGTCGTTGGTTCAAAGGGGGCAGCCTCTGGTTTGGCGACGCCGCCCAGGCCGGCGGTGGCGCGCTCTTTGACTTGGGCTGTCACACCGCCGATGTCATGCGTTGGTTCCTGGGTGAGCCGGCCAATGTGATCGCCAAGGTGCAGAATTTTAGCAGCGCCTACGACATTGATGACCAAACGCTGGCCGTCATCGAATTCAAAAACGGCGCGTTGGGCATTCTGGACACTTCCTGGGTCCACCACGCCGGCCCCAACCCGCTTGAGCTTTATGGCACCGAGGGGTATGTGGGCTACAGCGGGCGACCCGGTGACCAGATCCAGTTGATCAGCAGCCAGTTGCAGCCCGGCGGTCTCCAGGGCGCGATTCTGCCCGCCAAATTGCCCGATCCGCTGCCCTCAGCCATGGAGCAATGGATCAGCGCTATCCTCCACGAGACGCCCATGTCCATTACGGTTGAAGATGGCCGCAACCTGACCGAATTGCTGGAGGGAATTTACGCCGCAGCGAATAGTGGATGTCAGCATCAGTTTGGATAGGATGTGGCGGGTGGCGAGTGGCGGGGACCTGATCCACAGGGCGCGTCCCGACCCACCTTAGCGATTTGCCAACCTGGAGCCAGCGATCTATTAAGTATGCCGCTGACCTGCCGGGGGCGGGCCACATCTATACTAGGTTATCTATACTAAGCCGGTGATGATTGCCATGGTGGCGGTGGCTTGCACCACAAGCGTAAGCCCATCATCAACCGACAGCGGCGTGGGGACTACGACCACTGGGCACTGGAGCGCGTACAATTCCGCCGCCACCATGGCCCCCAACGCCACAATCACATCGGCTTCTGTGAGGATGATTGCGGCCGGCGCGGTTCCGGCGTAGATCGCTTCGGCCAGAACGCTGCTGCTGGAACTGGAGCCGCGGCCCGCGGGCATCATGAGTACACGCCCGCTGAGGACTTCGCCCACCTGAGGATGCTGCTGGTCGATGATGCGTCCGGTGGCTACATCCATGCCACCCCAGAAGCTAAGCGGTTCAGATAACACCAGCGCGGCGCCGCTGGCCGTGCCGGGAACCAACGTGCGCCCCTGCCATTGGTTACCAGAGAGTTGGGTCATGCCACACCTCGCCAATCACTGCCGAGTGGATACATTCGTACAAACTGCCCAAGGCGACTTTGGCCCCCACATTGCCCGGCGCATAGTGCGCCCACTTGGCCGAGTTGGTCATCATGACGCCGGGGTGGTCCCGTAGCAGCGGTGTGATGTAGGTGCAGGTATCCACCACGATCTTGACTCCCGCCGCGCGCAACCGTGCCGCCCAACCCCGCGCTTTGACCTCCTGTAACACATCGCGTCCGGTGGAGATCCAGAAGTCCACCGCAGGGTGGAGGGTGACCTCTTCCAACAACGCCAACACCTGGGCGAATTCATGAATTGAAAAATGGGGCGTGCCCAGCGAGACGCCGGCCAGGCTGCGTTCCTGGCTGCTGGTGAGTGCATCCCGTTCCGCGCGGATCATGGTCGGCGTAACCTCAACGGTGCGTAAGGGGGGCTGACCCTGGCAGGCTGCCGCCACGGTGGGCGCCTCCGGCGTAATGCCCACGGCATGAAAGAGCGCCACCGCACCTGACGATGCCGCGGCCGCGCCCAATGCCTTGAGTTGATCTTCGGTGGTGGCCGACGGCAAGCCCTCAATGACGGGAATGAAGTTGCCCGTTTGCGCACCGACAATGTGGCCCAGCAGCGCGTAGAAGACATCCTCTTGCAACAGTCGGTCGGAGATGCCGACAGGGCGAAAGAGGATCTGTCCCCGCCGCGCCGCGGTCTGGTGTAGACCGGCATCGGGCACGCGCCCGGTGAGTGCGGCGCAAATGTCAATAAAGTCCCCATAGCGGTTGGTGCGCGCACCAAGCACCGAGTTGGCAAAGACAATCGCGTTGGACTCGGCCCAGGCGATCTGTTCACCCAAGGCGGGGCGTTGGGGCAGTTGGTAGGGAGCGCAGGTCCAGGTCGGTGCGCAGCCCAGGGCCACATAGGCATCCATGAGCCGCCGCGCCTCTTGAGCCGTTTCAACCGGGCCGCGGTAATAGGTGGGGTGGAGCAGGTCAAGCGAACTGACATTGAGCGTCGTCGGGATCTTGACCTGGCCACCCAACTGCACCAGCCGTTCGGCAAAGTCCACCCCCACTGGGCCGTGATAGAGGCAACTGTCAATGTGGGCGCAGGTGACATCAATCAGGCGCGGCGCATCCAGGATCTGCGCCAGTTGCACCAGCAGGCGCATGGCCAATTGGGTGGCGCCGCCGTGGGCGCCGTCGAGCATTGCTTGGTCTGTCGTGGTGAGTTGCATGGTGGGTGTTACCGTTCTAGCCTGGATCTGCGTGACGTAGATTGAGTATAGCACAAGGTGGGCAGAGCGAGAACTAAGCTGAAACTAGAGCTTAGCAATTTTGCAATGCAACTGCAAAATTTATGTGTTAGATCGAATATGAATTGCAGCGGGTTTACATACGCCACATCCTGACCCATGCCGACTATGACAGAGGACAATGGAAAAATGATGAATGGTTTTAGTTATCAAACGCTTCTCACTACCTTTATGCCGCGCCCCATTACGGATGAGGAGCAATACTCTCGCACGGTTGAGCAGGTGAATCGTCTGATTGATAAGGGCGATCTCTCTGTGGATGAGAGAGACTACTTGACGTTGCTAGGTACATTGGTGATGGCCTATGAAAGTGAACAATACCCGGACGAAATGTTTGAACTACATGGGATTGCTTTGGTGCGCGCCCTGATGGAAGAAGAGGGCATCAAACAAAGTGATTTACTGCCGATCTTCAAAACCAGGTCGATTGCTTCGGCCGTCCTCAATGGCAAACGCAAATTAACGGTTGAACACATTGACGCGTTGGCCAACTACTTCAACTTGCCCCATGAACTCTTTTTTGATTTGCAGCATCGACAAAATCGCACAAAGCTTGCAGTTGGTTAATTGGGGTTATTTATGCCCCAGGTGTTAGCCAAGAAAAAATATTCATATCAAATGGGCTTCTAACTGCGAAAAGTGTTCTCAATCGCTTGGTTTTTCAGCCGCTGCGGCGGCTTTTTTAACCCTGCTGCAAAATCAAAATGTCAACAGGCCCCTAACGCAGCCACTGATCCAGCCAATCCAACGCCGCCGTGCCATGCCAGACATGACCACCGTCAAAGAGATCCAATGCCAGCCGATCGGGCGTGTTGAGCAACTGGTACGCCTGTTCGGTAATGGCATACTGCTCCAACACATTTTCAATGCCCCGCGGGCCGTTGAGCCCATCCTGGCGCGCCGCTTCAATCAGCAAGGGGCGTGGCGCAATCAGCGCGGCCACATCGCCCATGTCGGCTGTCTCCCACATGTGGGGGATGTAGTTGCAGTCACAGTTGCCGGCCAGGTGGAGCAGTGAATCAGCCACGCCATAGAAGTAGCCGCTGATGACCGCACAGGCCACCCGTTCATCCAACGCGGCCAGCCAGAGCGTCTGCAGCCCGCCGCCAGAGAGACCAATACAGCCAATCGGCTGACTAACGCATTCGGAGCGTGTTTGCGCATAGTCAAGCAGAACGATAAGATCCCACGTCCACATGCCGGCTACGGTCAGCCCCAGCGGCAGCGCCATATGGGCCAACTGCCGGCAGGAGGATTCAAGCAGTTGATCGGGCCGCGCGTTGAGCCACTCCCGCCGTTCACCAAAGCCGCGCGCGTCGGGACAGAAGACGACATAGCCCCGGCGCACCGCCTGCACCCCATAGTCATAGTTGTGCTGGTCAATCGTCTGCGCCACCGCAGGCGACGCGTCACGAATGCCGGCCACGGCCAACTTGCCGCCACTGCTGTGACCGTGGGGCGCCAGCACCGCCGGCGCCGTTCCAGTCAGGCGGTCGGGGATCAAAACATAGAAGGGCATGGTGACGCCCGGTTCGGTGTCGATCTCCACCCGCTCGCGGCGGTAGCCATCACACTGGACAGTTTCGGTGATGCGGGGGTTCATAGGCGTCGGCAACAGACGGTGCAACCCTTGTAACTCGCGGATGCGGCCACGCAGGCTCTGCTGCCAAAAGCGCCACTCATCCAGCGTTTGCGCCCGAAAGGCTCGGCTGCGCGCCGTGGCCTGAAAGCGCTGTTGAAAGTAAGTTTCGGTTTGAAAAAGGTTGGACATAAATGATTTCCGTTTTAGATGGGTAGGGAGATAGGTAGATAAGTAGATAGGTAGATAGGTAAATCGGTAGATAGGAACTCGTCACATCCTACTTATCTACTTATCTACTTATCTACTTATCTACTTATCTACCTATTTACCTATCTACCACATTACTTCCCCCCATAATAGACCAAGCGGCCTGAGACGCGGAAAAGGATAATGGTAAAGAGAATGACAATCAGAAAGAGCGCCCAGGCTTGGGCCGAGGCGTAGCCGATCTTGAAGTAGACAAAGGCGCTTTGATAGAGATAAATCGACATCATCAACGTCGAGTCGGCGGGAGAGCCGGTGCCACCGGTCATGATAAAAGCTTCGGTAAAATATTGAAACGCCCCAATCAAGCCGGTAATGACATTAAAGAGAATCACCGGGCTAATCATGGGCAATGTCACATGACGGATCTTCTGGCGGCCATTAGCGCCATCCAGTTCTGCCGCCTCCAACAACTCGCGCGGCACATCTTGCAGCGAGGCCAGATAGATAACCACTGCGCCGCCTACCCCCCACATGCTCATGAGGATCAGCGCCGGCTTGGACCAGGTCGGGCTGCCCATCCATCCCGGTCCATGAATTCCTACCAGACCCAGCAAATAGTTGATCACGCCATTAATCGGGTCAAACATCCAAAGCCAGACAATCGCGGTTGCCACCACCGGGGTAATACTGGGCAGGAAATAGACCGTGCGAAAGACCGAAAGCCCCCGTACATTGGTGTTGAGCAACATCGCCAAGGCAATGCCTACGACGGCTGCCAGCGGGACCGCACCCAACGCATAGTAACTCGTGTTGTAAAGCGAAGTGAGAAAGCGCGGGTCGTCCAAAAGATTGGTATAATTGTCCAGCCCTATCCAGTTGGGGCGCCCCAGAATGGGATAGAAGGTGAAGCTATAGTAGAGCGACGCAAAGAAGGGGTAGACGCGAAAGGCTAGAAAGCCAATGAGCCAAGGTGAGGTAAAGAGCAGACCATTGCGCAGCGCTTTGCGTTCATTATAGGTAAGTTTGTGAATGCCCATTATCGTGTGATCCCAAGAATGATTTTATCTAGAGCGACTATAGCTGGGTGTGTCCCATTTTTGGGGGCCGAGTCTCCCCAATTTCTCTGCCAGAGCGCCACCGAAAATGTGGTACGCACCCACTATAGCTTGTAAGTCTTTTAAACCCGATGTATAGTCCATTGTATATCCGTTGAGCTAAGTTTGATTTAGTCCCCGAAAGGATCCATATGCAAAGCAACTTACTTAACTTGACCTACGAGATAGAACTTCAACCCGGTGAAAAGCTTGCCTTACCATCAACCCTCATCGAGGTGATTGGGGCAGGTCGTTGGGTGGTCACGATTCGTCCAGTCAATCTGAACTGCCTATTCGCAATCATAGCGCCTTTTTGAACAGTTATGCCCCAACAGATGAAGGACTCTATGATGATTATCCAATCGGGTGATCTTTGGCTTGCCAATATTCCGTTTACAAACGCAAGTGGTTCCAAGAGACGCCCTGTTCTGGTGTTGTGGCTGGACGCTCAAGATCTGGTCGTTGCGGCTGTGACATCGGCGTTACCGCGTTCTTCCACAGATGTAGTTCTTGCAGATGTGGGCGAGCGAAATTCGCCTACAGTTCTAATTTTCTCACTCTTTACCCCTTTAGTCCACTAAGGGCAATGCCTTCGATGAATGTGCGCTGGGCAAAGAAAAAGAGCACAATAATCGGCAGGACGCTCATACAGGTGGCGGCCATGATCCAGGCAAAGTTAGAGAAGCCGTAGCTGGCGCGCATGTTGGCAATGCCCAGCGAAATGGTGTAAAGCGCTTTGTCGTTGATATAAATCAGCGGACCAAAGTAATCATTCCAACTGCCAATAAATTGAAAGAGCGCCACCACTGCCAATGCCGGCCGCGACAGGGGTAGGATAATCTGCAAAAAGATGCGAAACTCGGAAGCCCCGTCGACGCGCGCGGCGTCGGCCAACTCCTCGGGCAGCGACATAAAGAACTGACGCAACAGAAAGACAAAGAAGGGATTGCCAAAGAAGGTCGGCACCACTAACGGCAGATAGGAGTTGATCCAATTCAGCTGTTTAAAGATGAGGTAGAGCGGAATAAAGGTGACAAAACCGGGCAAGATCAGGGTCGCCAACAACATGCCAAACAACAGATTGCGCCCCGGCCAACGAATGCGGGCAAAGCCATAGGCGACCAGGGCATTGGAGAGCAACGCCCCCATGACCGAAGGGAAAGCGACTAGAATCGTATTGCCCAGAAAGCGGGCAAACTCGGCGCGGCGAAAGGCTTCAATGTAATTGTCCCAACGGATGGGATGGGGAATCCAGATGATGGGGTAGACGGCTAATTCGGCGGGGTTCTTGAGCGAGGTCGAGATCATCCAGATCCAGGGCAACACAAAGAAGGCGCCGCAGAAGAAGAGCAAAGCATATTTAGCCAGCGCAGCCAGCAAGCGACCGGAACGCGCATCGACTGTCTGCTCCAGTTGGTGGGGCGCCTGGCCTGCTGTAAATTTGCTTCGCATAGCCAAAATAGGTCCTTGCTTAGATGAGTAAGCGGTTGTGACATGGTCTCCTACAAACCAGGTTTCTTTCCGAAACCTGGTTTGTGATTACGCTGCACTGACTAGCCCTTGTTCTGTTCCAGCCAGGTGTCCAATTCCTTTTGCGCCTGTTCCTGGACAAAGTCGAGCGCTTCCTGCGGGCTCTTCTGGCCCAAGCGTGCCTTTTCCCACTCAGCGCCCATCAGATCCATGTACGAACTGCTGGTTGGGATCTTGGGCGGATAGAGATAATAATCGGAGTCATAGAGATCGGCGAGAAAAACATCTTGATAGCCCGGACACTCACCCATGACCTCGCTTTGGAAGGTGGGCCATTCCGTCATTGACTTAGAGACCGGGCCGTTCACACAAAGCCAGGTGGTAAAGAGACTGGTGTAAACGTCCTTATCACCGGTCGCGCCGGTCATGGTGCTGATAATGTCCCAGGCGGCAGTTGGACTAGGCGCGCCGACAGGAACAATCCAGCCATCGCCGTAGGTGTACATGCCCTTTTCACTTTGACCTGCCGGGCCAGGCAGCGGCCATACGGTGAACTCAAACCCTTCGGGCTTGAAGTTGCGCAGTGTATTGAATTGCCACGGACCGGTAACCAACGTGGCGCGCAGCCCCGATAGGAAGGGATCCTGCCCGGCAGAGCGCTCACCACGACCTGCGAGCGAAGCAATCCACGCCGACATTTTTTCGGGCCCGGCCTTTGCCCAACGATTTGTGAGCCACTCCAACGCAGCCACATTGTTGGGATGATTGGCGGTCACCTGGGTGCCATCGTCTGACACGAATTGACCTAAAAAGCGTCCCATGGTGACGGTGGTTGAGGTCAGATCCCCCCCCAACACGTCGATGTTGCCGCTACTGTCGTAGGTGGTCAACTGTTCCCAGACAGCATCCAACTCTTCGAGCGTCTGTGGTGGTTGATTAATATCCACCCCTTTTTCTGCCGCCATTTTGCTGTTGACAAAGATTGCCCAACATTGATTCCACATGCTGGCATAGTAATATTTGCCCTCATACATGCCAAGCTCCCAGATCGCTGGGTCCATCCACTGCTTAAGTGTCTCCACCTGATCGGGATTGCCGATCTCGTCCAAGACCAGCAACGCTTTTTGCGCGGCCAACTGATAGGCAATGTTGGCGCCAAAGACAACCGCGGTGGAGGGCGGATTGCCGGCGGAGACCGCAGCCAGCAACTTCTGTGTCATGGCTTCCGGCACAATCACATGCTTGGCTTTGACCGCCTCTTGTGACTTATTAAAGCCATCCAAAATCTTCTCAATGTTGGTGGCGGCATCCTCGGTCCAGCCGGTCCAGACATCAATTTCAACCGGACCTTCGCCGGCGGGTGCGGCGTTCTCTTGTGCTCCACCTGGCGCTCCCGGCGGTACACAGGCTGCCAAAAGCGCTACACCGGCCACACCCGCACTCATCTGCAGAAAAGAACGACGTGTTAATTGCCCCTGCTTGCTTCCATGTTGCATAGATCTGTTCTCCTCGCTTGAAAAGTCACAAAAAGTCTAGGCACGAAACTATGATACACGCGATGATGTACCACGGCCTGGGGATCATGAACTTGTTTTGAACGATGACTTAGGGGAAACTGTAGTTACCTTTGCAAGAAATGGGAGATGTACAGGGACTGTAACATGGAGTATGACAAACTGTCAAACAAGATTTTTTGGCGGGATTGTACGACAACTCATGATGAGGGGACCGCTTTATAAGCCGCCAACGCCCGCTCGCGCGCCCAGCTATGATCGATAATGGGCTCGGGGTAATCCTGGCCCAGTACACAGTGGGCGCGCTTCTGTTCAGCGGCGCTCATTTTCCAGGGCTCATGGCGACGGTTGCGGGGAACCTGGGTCAACTCCGGCAGCCACCGGCACACATAGTCACCCTCGGGATCAAATTTTTTGCCCTGTGTGATGGGGTTAAAGATCCGAAAATAGGGGGCGGCGTCGGTGCCGGTGCCGGCCGCCCACTGCCAGCCGCCATTGTTGGCCGCCGGATCGCCGTCCAGCAACTGTTGCATAAACCACCGTTCACCCCAACGCCAATCAATCAGCAGATCTTTGGCCAGGAATGAGGCGACGATCATGCGCGCACGATTGTGCATCCATCCCAAGGTGCGGAGCTGGCGCATGGCGGCATCCACGAAAGGATAACCGGTGCGCCCGTCACACCAGGCTTGAAAGTGCGTGGGATCATTCTCCCAGGCAATTTGGTCATAGCGCCGGTGAAACGCCCCATCGCGCACATGGGGAAAGTGGGCCAGGATGGTGATATAGAAATCGCGCCAGATCAACTCGCTCAGCCACACCGCCGCACTTTGCCGTTTGGCCTGATCCTCGATCCTGGCAATGGCCGTATAGGCGCCCAATGCAGCCAGTCGCGCCGACACCATCCCAAAGCGCAGATAGGGAGAAAGCTGGGCCGTGCCATTTAGATCGGGCCGATCCCGTTCTTGCGCATAGTCATAAATAGGCGGCGCGTCACCTTGGACAAAGGCGCGCAAACGACGCTTTGCCTCCGCCTCGCCCGGTGCGAAGGATATATCTGCCGGCAGCCCTGGGGTAGCGGGCAATGGCTGTGAAGGGAGAGCGGCGGGTGTGGTCAGTGCTGGTGGCGCCGGCAAAATATCGGCCCGTTGGGGGATCGGTTGGCTCTGCCATTGGCGGCTGTAGGGGGTGTAGACCACATAGGGATCGCCGTCTGCTTTGCATACACTCCCGACGGGGCGGATAGCCACGCCCTCATGCAGCGTCAGGGGGAGGTTGTCGGCGATCTCTGCGTCGCGGCGAACGGCGTAAGGGGAATGGTCGCGTTCAGCATGGATGGCGGCATAGGCAACCTCCTCACGTAATGTCGCCAAGACCTCATGCGGGTCACCCTTGCGCACGATCAGCCGGCTGCCGCGTGCTTGCAGATCTGCGTCCAACTGGCGCAGCCCTGCCAACAGAAACGCCACGCGCCGTTCACCGGCCCACGCCGATTGCAGGATCGCCGGGTCCAAAATAAAGAGCGGAATTACCGTCTCCCCTTGCTGGTGGGCTGCGTGCAGGGCTTGGTTGTCGGTCAAGCGCAGATCGCGCCGGACCCACCAGATGGTTGTGGTCATGGTTGCTATTTCCTCGAATCAGAACGGATGGGCGCCGTCACTTCCTCTAAAGCCCAATACTCGTAATCGCCTCTTTTACAATTTTGGCGCTGGTGTGCAGCGCTTCTGCTTCGGCTGCTGCCAGCGGTTGTAGCAAGGGGGCCAAAATCCCCTGGCCATAGACCAAATGGGGCAAGGCCACGGTCACGTCGGCGATGCCGGCCACCTCTGGTGTCGGCGTGCAGACCGTGAGGATCGCTCGCTGGTCGCGCAAGATGACCTCCACAATGCGCGCCAGGGCACTGCCAATGCCATAGTAGGTGGCCCCTTTGCCTTCGATGATCGCATAGGCCGCGCGCCTCACCTGGTAATCAATCGCTTGGCGCGCCGCGGCATCAAGTTGGATCTTTTGCTGCCGACAGAAGTCGTCGAGCGGCATGCCGCCAATGGTGACCTGTGACCAGGTGAGCACCTCTGAATCGCCATGTTCGCCAATCACATAGGCATGAATATGATGAGCGTCAACGCCCAACTGCCGGCCCAACAGCGTGCGAAAGCGCGCCGTGTCCAGCGTGGTGCCGGAGCCCAACACGCGACTCTTGGGCACGCCCTGTGCGGCGGCCACCTGCGCAGCCAAATGGGTCATGACATCGACAGGGTTCGTGGCCACCACCAGCACTGCGTTGGGGGCGTGGTCCAACACAGCCGGCACCACCTGCCGAAAGACCACTGCGTTACGTTCGAGCAGTTGCAATCGACTTTCGCCGGACCGTTGATTGACGCCTGCTGTAATCACCACGACACGGCAGCCTACCAGATCGCGATAACCGCCGGCGCGGATGTTGAGCGGATGGGCAAAGGGGACCGCATGAAAGAGGTCATTGGCTTCGGCCTCGGCGCGCGCCTCATTCAGATCGACCAATACCAGCTCGCGCCCCACTCCACGCATGATCATCGCATAGGCCGCGGTGGCGCCTACATAACCGCTCCCAACAATGCCAATTTTGTCAAAAGATTGACTTTGTCCCATAAATTTCTCTATTTCTTTCTTCTATTTCAACGCTTAAATTCCGCCATAACTGTCTGGGCGACGCGCAGCCCGCCAAGTGCCACCGCAGCAGTCGATTGGCCGGGAAAGATACTGTCGCCCACCATCCACAGCTTGGGCAGCAGCTTTGGTCCCCACGCCCGCCATAAGCTGGTCTGGGGAAAGCCGCCTACCCAGCCCCACGCCCGGCGGGTAAAGCGCCGGAAGGTAACCGGCGTGCCCGGCAGGACCAGCCTTTTATCTTCGTGTAGTCGAGGAAGAGCGCGTGTGGCTGCTTCCATCATTTGGCGGGTATAGTGCGCTTTTTGTGCTTCATAGTGGGCCCGGTCCTGTTCAAAAAGCCGCCACCAGGGCGCAAAATCTGTATGGGTGCTGATGGTCACGGCGCGTTGCCCTGCCGGCGCGCGCGTGGTGTCCCAAGCAGGACTAATGGAGATAAAGATGGTATTGCCCTCTGCCAGTGGCTCGCGCACAATGACCTGGTGATGCAAGGGGAAATCAGGTGGCAAGGATGAGCCCTCCAGACCCACATAGAGGACAAAGGCGCCCCAGCCATCTTGGGGCTGGGATGGCAAATGGCGCAGCCGTGGCGGCGCATTCTCCCCTAGCAGCTTAGCAATATTCCATGGCGGTAGGTTGGCCACAATGGCGCTGGCGGCAAAGCGCTCACCCCGTTTGGTCACTACCGCCACTGGGCGTCCTTGCGTCATCACAATCTCTTGCACCTCCTGGCGATAGCAGACCTCACCCCCGTGGCGGCGAATGGCGTCGACCAGTGTGGTGGCAATCGCGCCGATGCCACCAGTAAGATGCACAACGCCACGCCGTGGTAGGTCAAGGGCGGAGGCGCCATAGAGGGCATTGGCTTCGGCACTGGTCGCCTGGGCTGCGATCAAGAGCTGGGCATCGACAAAGAGGCGCAGCGCGGCAGGCATTCCTTGTAGATGCGCCGCCAGCGGGCGCCACGCATCGGCGAAGAGTGTGGGGGCGAGATGATGCCGGGGATGCGCGCCCAGCCAGTGCAGACCGGCATGGAGGAGGCGACCTGCTTCGCCTGCGCTTTGCGGTGGCCAAGGCGGACTCCGCAGCGCCAAATCCCATAACGCATCCGCCGTCTTTTCTTGCCATTGCCAAAAGGGGATCGCGGCTTGGCCAAAGGCGCACGCATATTCCGCCCACCGCTGTCCATTACCCCAGCGCGTGACTGCTTGTCCAGTGGGCAGGTGCACCACCATGGCCGGCGTCGCCGGGTGCAGCGGCCATGCAGGAATCCCTACGGCATTGGCCACCAGATCCATGGGCCCACCCGGATAGAAGCCACCGGCCAGGGTTGCGCCCGCATCAAAGCGGTACTGTTGGTGGTAAAAGGTGCCGGCACAGCCACCCGGGTAGATATGTGCCTCCAGCACGCGCACGGGGTAACCCGCACACGCCAGCCGCGCCGCCGTGGTTAAGCCGCCAATGCCGGCGCCGATGACGATGATCTCGCCCTGCGTTTGCGCTGAACTGGGCATCGTTACGCTTGCGGCAGGTCGACGCTTGGTTCGTTGGCTGCGCCCTGCAGAAGTTGCTGCGTCTTCCAGGCGCGATAGAGGAAGAGCGGACGGAGATTGAGCCACATTCCCAGGCCAACCACCTTCCATCGCCACTGCTCGCTAAGTTCCGCTTCTACCTCGTCGATCACTTCCGTAACGGTAGGAGAGAGGGCGCGGAAGGTGTGACGGTGCACCCATTGCTGAAAGGGCCCCGCCAACTGCCGATCGGTAAAACCAGTGGGGGTCACCCCTTCAATGCGCGCCCGCCAGTGGATGGGCAGCGGACCCAGCCAAAGGGTAAAACTCATTTCATCCCCCTCTTGTAACACCGGCGGCGCCTGTTGCATACGCACAATGACCGGTGGCGGCGTAATGGCGCCCATACTGGCCGACTGGCGATGAAAGGCTGCTACCTTGGCAAGGGGAGCTTGCACCTGAAAACGATGATGAAATTGCATAGTGACACCTACAAACCCTATCAGATCTGACAGACCAGACAGGGTTAAATAAATCTACAAGTTAATTCTTGATGCTTACCTAAAGCAACAGTGCGGCAATGGCTTCCCGCGCCGTTGGATGCTTGAAGGAGAAGCCCAGCGCTTCTAACTTCGCCGGGACGGCACGTTGTCCGTCGAGCAAGATGGTGGACATTTTACCCAGCACCGTTTTGAGGGCAAAGGCCGGCGCCGGCAGAAAGGCGGGCCGCCGCATGGTGGCGCCGACAATTTCGCTAAATTCCTTGTTCGTGACTGGATTGGGGGCGCAGAGGTTAAAGGGCCCATCCGCCTTTTCGTTTTCCAGCAGAAATTGGATGGCCCGCACCTCGTCCTCAATATGGATCCAAGGCATCCACTGCTTGCCATTGCCTAGTGGCCCGCCGGCGAAAAATTTAAAAGGCAAGGTGATCTTGGGGAAGGCGCCGCCATCGTTACTGAGCACAATCCCTGTGCGCAAGATCGGGCGCCGAATGCCCAGTTTCTTGCTAAGCATGGAAGTTGACATTTCCCAATCAAAACAGACCTTGGCCAAAAAGTCGCTGCCGGCCGGCGTCGTCTCGGTGATCAGCTCATCGTCATTGTGGACGCCATAGTAACCGACTGCCGATGCTTGGATAAAGATCTTGGGCTTCTGCGCAACCTCCTGAATCACTTCATCAAGCACGAGACCGACGCGAATGCGGCTTTCTCGAATCACGTGCTTACGCTTCTCTGTCCACGGTGCATCGGCAATGCCGGCGCCGGCCAGGTTGACCACCGCATCCGCACCATTGATGATCGCGGGCAAACCGGTGGTGCTCTGGGCGTCCCACTTTTCCACGCGCAACCCGCGTAAGAGCCCGCGCGCCTGATCTGGATTGCGACTGAGGACGGTGACAAGATGCCCATCGGCCAGCAGCGCGCGGCAGAGCACTTTACCAATTAACCCAGTGCCGCCCGTGACGATAATTCGCATATATGGTATCCTTTTGATTTAGGCTCATCTAGGGATGCGACTGAAATTGCGATTTTTCTTTTTGGGGAATAGTACAATTTCAGTTTCCCGCCCTATGAGCGTCGGTTTATATCGCTGTTGGTTCGCTTTCCAACATGTGTCGTAGCCAGGCACTAAGCATGGCGCCGTCATCGGACAGATGCGTTTCAAGCGCAGCCAGATAGGCAGCCAGATAATGGTTGACAACGGTCGGCGGCATCTGATAATGGTTGGTCAGCAGCCCCCGGATCCACTCCATGTCGATGGCCAGCAACTCAACGTTGCCCAGGCTTAGCGCAGCAACAATATTACGGCCAAAGTTCAAATTTGCCTTTTGCAGCAAATCAGGGGCAAAGCCGGCGTGACTACTCTGCTGCCAGACATACGCTTCGATCTGCGGCTGGCGCCGGCGATACGCCTCCAAGGCCAGAACATACGGTCGGGCAGGCGCGTGGGCTTGTTTGGGCAAATGGGGCGCACGCATAAACTCTTCAATTTTCTGCACCGCGCCCTCAATCTCATTCCCCAAATAGTGCCCCGTAATAGTTTCGCACAGGGTGGGCTGTTGGGCAAAGATCTTGCCGCCATAGGCCAGGGGAACGTGAGCCTGATAAATGACCTCTGCCACGGCATGGAGCATAGAGGCGGTGTAGAGCTGCTGCGCAGTGAGAATTACCAGCTGTGGCTTGGTCTTTTGGGTGGTCGCTACAAAATCTTCCGTGGGAATGTCGGCGCCTAGAAAGACTACATCCCAACCCGCGCGCCGCAGCAAGAGCGAAAGCAACAGCGGCGCAAAGGTGTGGCCTTCATCCGGCGCACAGCCAATCAGGATCCGCCCTGGCCGAGTGGGCGGCGGCGTGGCTGTCAGCAAAGTCTCCAGGCGGCGGACGGCCAGCGCCGAGGCAAAGTGTTCTTGTTGGACAGTGACAAAACTTTCGTACCAGCCGGCGCCGATTTCCGCCAACCCTTTTTGCAAAAGTTGAATACAGACCTGATCGACGGTAAAGAGACCAAAGGCTTGGGTGACAATGCGTTCTGCGCTCTGTTCATCAAAGTTGAGGCAGCTTGCAATCCAGGCTTCACGCAATTGGATAATGGGTGCATCGCTCGTGGCAGGTAACGGCTGGGGTATAGGCGGCAGTGGTGTTGCCAGGGGCTTGCTCGGCGTCAACTGGAGCGCATCGCTCGCTTCCTCTTCGACATGTCGCCACAACTCCATGGCGCGGCTGATCGTCATCCCCTCATTCTGACGTTCGAGCAACCATTTGAGCAAGGCGATGTCATTTTGTGAATAGAGCCGATGACCGCTTTCGGTGCGGGTAGGCGCCGGCAAGCCATAACGCCGTTCCCACGCCCGCAATGTATCTGGCTTGATGCCTGTCTCCTGAACAACAGCCTTTAAATTATAGATCGGTGCGTCTTGAGCAGATTTCATATCCTCACTTTACCTGGCGATTGAGTCTGGTAACACAAAACGTAATCATAGCAGCCCGCGCTTTATCTGTCAATCAATTGTATAGAATTTGTAGTAATGATGTCGATGAAACTTAGACAAATGTATGGATTATACCTTGACAGTTACATTTTACCATGATATTTTGCACATTGATTGTTCGCTATATTACTTTTGCCTTTTGTCATTGGTTACTGGTTCTTTGTCGCTGGCCTTTGACGAATCGCCAAAATCTACTTCTGAAGAAGGAGGAGTCGTCCATGCAACTCCAAACCCATGCTTGGGAAAGCGCCCTACTCTCCTTGGCCCATGAGGCGCATCAGAGTGAACACCTATCCAGCCAATTGCATGTTGACGCGGCCACATTAGCCCACGCCTACGACCATTGTGAAGCAATCATTGCCACCCATAGCCGTTCGTTTTGGTTTGCTTCCTCCCTGTTGCCCCATGAGAAACGTCGCGCCGCGCGCGCCCTCTATGCTTTCTGTCGGGTGACGGACGATATTGTGGATCGCGCCGGCGTCGATGCAGAGACCCAATTGCAGCAGTGGCGCCGGCGGGTCATGGCCGCCAATCCGTCGCCCAGTGACCCGGTGCTGCTGGCCTGGACAGACGCCCGTCTGCGCTATCATGTGCCGCTACGCTATGCCGAACAGTTGATTGAAGGGGTGGCGCGCGATTTTACGCAGGTGCGCTACGCCACCTTTGAGGAACTGACCGCCTACTGTTACGGCGTGGCTTCCACCGTGGGGCTCATGAGCATGCACATTATTGGCTATGCTGGGGCCAAGGCCATTCCCTATGCGATCAAGTTGGGCGTCGCACTACAGTTGACCAATATTTTGCGGGACATTGGCGAAGATTGGCGTATGGGGCGGCTCTATTTGCCGCAGGAGGATCTGGATCTCTTTGGCATTACGGAAGCCGATGTTGCGCGTGGCGCCGTGACGGCAAGCTGGCGCGCCTTTATGCGCTACCAGATCGCACGCAACCGCCACCTCTATGCGGAAGCAAGGCCGGGCATTGCTCTGCTCGACGCTGATGGCCGCTTTGCCATTGCCGCCGCGGCCGAACTCTATCAAGCTATCCTGACCGACATTGAAGCGCACGACTATGATGTCTTCTCCCGCCGCGCCCACATCTCCACCTGGGGCAAACTGCGTCGCCTACCCGGTATCTGGCTGCGTGTACGGGGGAGTGAGTGAAGTCGTGGAGTCGTGAAGTCGCGACCCCGCGACTCCGCGACCTCACGACCCCACGACCTCTCCCTTCGCCTCCTCATAATAACGCTGTAGCTTAAGCCGGGCGTTGCGCACCAGTTCGATGGCTTCCTCTTGTTTGTAGTTGTCATCGGGGCGCCAGTAGCGCGTCTGCAAGCGATAGGGACGGAGCCCTTGGGCGACATCCTGCGGGTTACAGAAAATGTCGGTGATAGATGGTTTGTGGATCCACGTGTCGCCCATGTTGGCTTCCAGCGCTCGATACCAGAGGGCAAATTGCTGAATGCGTACGTCGTCAAAGTAGCCGGCCGGCTTCATGCTCTTGACAAAGCTCTGGAGCGGCTTGCTGCGTAGATAACGGTGATAATCGACCACCCAGAGGCTTTCGGAGAGGAAGAGGGGCGCGCCGTGGAGCAACAACCCTTTGCGGCGGATGGTGTTGCCTGACTGCACCAGCTCCAGGCCGACACTGCCGGGCTGCGCCTCCATGACCGCGTCCTCCACATCCTCCACCGAGACAATCTTTAGTTCGGGATAGGCCGCGGTGACGACACCAGTGTAGCGCCCTTTCACAAAGACACGCCGTCCATTTTGTGCCAGATGGGCCAGAAAGTCATCGGGGTAGGGGAGCTGCTTTTTGGCGCCGGGTGTTGGCGGTGAATAGGGCGAAACATAGCGGCTGCTCGGCTTGGAGATGAGAAAGAAGCCCACAATGTCCTGCACCTCCTGCCCCAGAATGCTGTTGTAGCGGGTCAGGTGGGCGGAACCGGCAATGCGGATGTCGGTGGGGCGCGCCAGTTGATAGTTATACATGCCCCACTTGGTGACCGAGGTGGGGTCATGCAGGTAATATTGGGTCATGGTCAGCAGCTCATCAAGCCCGACCACGGCACAGTCGATCTCATCAAGGCGGATCAGCGATGAGCCATTGTGGGGCTCTTCCCCCTCAACGCGCACTCGCACGCCGTTAATCTCCCACTGATGGCCCAGAAAGCCGACGCGATAGGGGCGTTGGTCCCGCTTGCGGTCGATAAAGAGGCCAAAACAAGGCACACTTTGCATCGCCTCTTCCAAGAAGGGCAGGGCTGCCTTGTAATCGGGACTGCTCATCCGTTTGCTGTCATGTGAAATGGCAAGAATCCTATCGATCTCGGCGCCATCCACGCCATAACGCTTCAGGCTGGCAAGAAAATTTTCAAAAGTGCGCCCGGCGCGCGGGATTGCGCAGGTAATCTCAAATTGTTCAGACATGATCGCTGTAATCCGTCTTCCTTCTGTCTGTGTTTGGTCATTGCTATTATACTAGGCTCTGAATGAAAGCCGGAGTTTTTCCGCTGAGTATTAGGCAGAAGTAAAACTCCGGTTTTCGTCACAGCTGCAGTATAGCGCGTCCACCCAGGGCTTTTCATAAAAGCTATTTTATCACAATCATCTGCTAAGAATCCAGGTCGACAGTCCACAGACCTACATTAGCCAAATTAACGGCTATGTGATCCTCGTCAATGGGCGCGTCCCATTTTCGGGGGTCGAGTCGAGCCTCTCCCATTTCACTGCCAGAGCGCCCCCGAAAATGGGGTACGCACCCCTCACCAACTGTTCAATTTAGCTTTGATCTGCTATAATAGTGAGCGGTGAACAGGGACAATAACAGGCAGAATGGTCATTGATGAACAGGATAAGTGTTGTCAAGGATAGAGAAGATGATTCAAATAACAAGGATTGAAACTTTGCCAATCGTCATTGATACAGAGATTATGAGTGGCGTACCAGTTTTTGCCGGCACACGCGTACCGGTGCGGACGCTCTTTGATTATTTGATGGACGGTTGTACGCTCGCTGAGTTTCTGGATAACTTCCCAACAGTATCACGTTCGGCTGCACTGGTATTATTGGAGTATGCCGCTGCACAAACGACAAGTGCAATGACGCCGGTATGAGAATTTTGATAGATGAAAGCCTCCCCCGTTATGTAAAGCGTATGCTTAAAAGAATGATAACGGCTTACACCCTACGCCCCAGTGTCAACCAGAGCAGCCCCAGAAAGAGACAACCAACGCCAACCCAAGCCAGCGGCGTCAGCCGCTCGCCCAGCAGCAGCACGCCCAGCAGACCGGCGACAAGCGGCTCGGCCAGCGAGAGGGTGACGGCGTCGGCCACGGGGATCTGGGTGAGGCCACGCGCGTAAAGGGTGTAGGCCAGGGCGGTGGATAAGAGCCCCAAGACGAGCGCCGCGGCCAGCCCGCGCGGCGCCAGCAGCCAGCGCAGATCGACCCAGAAGAGCAGCGGCGCCAAGAGCAGCGCGCCCAGCACAAAGACCACCCCCACCACCGCGTCGGGATGCAAGCGCGCCAACAGCTTTTTGCTCACCACGGCATAGAGCGCATAGGCCAGCCCGGCGCCCAAGGCCAGCACCATGCCCACAGCCTCGCCCCGCACACCGCCGGTTGCCAGCCCTAACAACAGACAGCCCCCCACGGCCAGCAGCGTCGCCACGAACCAGCGCGGCGTCGGTCGTTCCCGCAGCAGCACCACGCCCAGTGCACCGGCCAGCACCGGCGCACTGCCGATCGCGATCATGGTGCCCACGGCGACCCCGGTGCGCGCCACGCCGGCAAAGAAACAGAGCTGATAGGCCGCCATGCTGGCCGCGGCCACCAACGTGGGCAGCAGCGGCCAGCCCGCACGCTCCCGCAGCCGCCCCCGGGTGGCGGCCAGGAGCAGCAAGGTAACGCCGCCAATCGCCAGCCGCACCGCGCCAATCGCCAGTGGCTGAGCGCCGGCGGGGGCCAGGGCTTGGGTGGTGCCGGTGGCGCCCCAGAGCGCCGCGGCCGCCAAGACCAGGAGTTGCCCTTGTAGACGCTGCGCCGTCACGCTACGGCGCGCTGGGTGCAGCAGTGATTCGGCGCTCAAATGACACCTGCCGCATGGAGTTCGGCGATCTTGATCTCGTTATAGCCTAGCCGCTCCTGGAGGATGGTGGCGGTATGTTCGCCCAGCAGGGGCGGTGCGCTGCGGATCTGGGCCGGCGTCGCGCTCAGCTTGGGTACGGGGCCAATCAGGGGAATCACCCCGGTTTGGGGATGGACCACCTGCTGCACCATGCCCCGGGCGTGCGTATGGGGGTCAGCCAGGGCCGTGGGAATATCGTTGACCGGGCTGCACGGCACGCCGACCGCGGTAAGCTGCTCATGCCAAAGCGCTTTGGGGCGGGTGCGGAAGATCGCTTCCAGCGCCGGCACCAGCGTCTCGCGCTGGGCCACCCGCCCCGGGTTGGTGGCAAAACGGGGGTCGGCAGCCCATTCGGGACGTTCAATCACTTCGCATAGCCTTGCAAATTGGCGATCATTGCCGACCGCCAACATGAGCCAGCCGTCGGCGGTCGGCACAGTCTGGTAGGGCACAATCGCAGCGTGGGCATTGCCCACGCGTTGGGGCGGCGCACCGGAGACCAGATAGCTGCTCGCCACATTGGCCAGCCAGCCCAACTGCGTGTCAAAGAGGGCAATGTCAATATACTGGCCCTCGCCGCGCTGGTGACGGTGGTGGAGGGCGGCCAGGATCGCCATGACTGCGTTCATGCCCGCCGTAATATCGACAATGGCCACGCCCACCTTGTAGGGCTCGCCCTTCTGGTCGGGGGTGTCGGCGGGACCGGTAATGCTCATAATGCCCGCCTCGGCCTCAATCGCAATGTCATAGCCGGGACGCTCGGCATAGGGGCCGCTCTGGCCATAGCCGGTGATGGAACAGTAGATCAGGCGAGGGTTTACTTCGTGTAGTGAAACGTAGTCCAGCCCCAGCTTGGCCATTGCGCCTACCTTGAAATTTTCCACCAGCACATCGGCCTGACGGGCCAGTTCCAACAGGATAGCGCGGCCAGCTTCCGTTTTGAGGTTGAGGGTGAGGCTCTCTTTGTTGCGGTTGACACAGAGAAAATAGGCGCTCTCGCCATTGGCCGTAAAAGGGGGACCCCAGCGCCGCGTGTCATCGCCCAGCCCCGGCTGCTCCACCTTGATGACGCGCGCCCCCAAGTCGCCCAGCAACATGGTGGCATAGGGGCCGGCCAGGACGCGGGAGAGGTCGAGAATCAGTAGATCCGATAGTGCACTCTGCATGGTATGGTTTGTCAGCCTATTCAAATTCGTGTAGTCATAATGATCATTTGCTTGGGGATATTGCCATATCATAGCACGAACAAACCATTTAGACACTATGAATAAGGGTGTTCATGATCCAAACTGCCTCCTGCCCACCTTAACACCCCTACACGGTGGGATTCATTGTCGGTATGTCTTATCCATATTCCTGCTATTTGGCTGATGTATGGTATTACACCGTATGTCATAATCATCAATCGCCTATGTTCGCCGCTAATGTGACAAAACTCATAAGTTATATTCACACAAATCCAATGCGTTGGCTGAAAGATCAATTCCATCCCGACGTCCCACCCAATCGGTTTAATCGCGTTTGACGGTGCGGCTGCGTAGGGGCATGAGGACGGGCGGAATCAAGCGCGTATGATGCGACCAACGTAGTGCGCCCGTCCTCGTGCCTGTCCAGGTTGACCGGGTTTGGGGGGCGGCGGGCACAAGGTGGGGCGAAGGCAATGGTCTTCTTGATCCAAACTGATCCCCGCCCCACCTTATGCCTCTACGCTTCGTCATTGTCCAACGCCTGGGCGAAGCGGGCGGCCACTTCCGCTGGGGCGATGCCCAGGATGGCGGCCACGGCGGCGGGCAGGGTGGCGTCGCCACCGGCGCGGTGGAGGCGGGCGAGGCTGCGCAGGGTGATGGCGAGACCATGTTCATCGTTATATTCTGCTGTGATTTCCAGATCCTGTAACAGATATTCGCGGGCTTGATCCCATTGTTCCTGTTCTTCGGCCACCATCCCCAACTGATGGTAGGTGCTGGCCTGGGCGTAGCGGTCGTTGAACTCGATGTAGAGGGCGAGGGCCTGTTGATAGTGCTGCTCGGCCTGCGCCCACTGCCGCTGCTCCTGCGCCACAGCGCCTAAATTATGGTAGGTGCCTGCTTGTTCATAACGGTCATTGAACTCGATGTAGATTTTGAGGGCCTGTTGATAGTGCAGCGCGGCCTGCGCCCACTGCCGCTGCTCATAAAACACATTACCCAATTGATGATAAATGCCCGCCTGTTTGTAGCGATCGTTGAACTCGATGTAGATTTTGAGAGCCTGTCGATAATGGGCCTCGGCTTGCGCCCACTGCTGCTGCTCAAAAGCAACATTACCCAACTGATGGTAAGTGCCCGCCTGTTTGTAGCGGTCGTTGAACTCGATGTGGATTTTGAGAACCTGTTGATAATGAGCCTCGGCTTGTGTCCATTTTCGCTGCTCCTCCGCTACCATCCCCAACTGATGGTAGGTGTCTGCTTGTTCATAGCGGTCGTTGAATTCGATGTAGATTTTGAGAGCCTGTTGATAATGAGCCTCGGCCCGTGTCCATTTTCGCTGCACAAAAAACACATTCCCCAACTGATGATAGGTCATTGCTCTGATATAGCTGACATCTTTTACTTGGAGCTCGGGACTCTTAGTTAAGGATAACACATATTGATATGTACTTGTTGCATCTTTAAAATATCTTAAGGCTAATTCACGATTGCCAATGTTAAATATGATTCGTGCCGTATGATTAAAGTTTTCATTTAAGAAAAACGAAACACCTATTTTCTGTATAGCGAGATTAACTCGCCGACCAAACTCCAAGCCAAGTTGATGTTTTTGTGTCTGGTCGAGATAAAGGCTCATTGCAAAATACTGATGATAGGGTGGGATTTTCTGCGCTAAAGACAGTTTAAGGCTACTATTCAGATTCTCATACTCAATTTTTGTTAAAGCCAAACCAATTTGTCGTTCCTGTGAATCTTTAGATTTTATTGACCTTCCCAAAGCATTAGAAAGAATACCATAGTGTAGCATGAATGCACGTTCAATTGCATCTTGCAATATAATATTTTCCTGTAATCGTGTCCGCAAAAAATAGGGAAAGATGGGCTGAATACGCAGATACGTCGGCATCTGATGGTCTGTCGTCAATAATCCCCAGTTGATCGCCTCGATCAACACCTCGTCCCAGCGGTCAAAGGGCAAATGGGCTAGGGGGGATTGGGTGATGAGGTGATTGGTGTATTGAGGCAGCCATTCGCGGTTGATCACGCCGGTAAAGGGCGCCAGACAGAGCAGCAACTGCTGAGCGTCCGGCGACAAGTTAGAATGAGAGTAAATGATGCAAGCTAGAATGCTCTTCGTCTTATCCTCTGTCGAAGCGCTGTTATCCACGCCTGCCTCACCGCGCTGCAATGCCCCTAAGACCTCCCCCGGCGTCTGCTTGGCCAGGTTGGCGAGGACCACCTCCAGGGCCAAGGGGTGGCCGTCAAGCAGGGCGATGAGGCGGGCCAGATCCTGCTGCATGGCCGGGTCGGCCCGGTATTGGGTGGCGTGGTGACGGGCGAGGATGCGGTCGGCCAGGGTGGAGGCGGCTTCGGCATCGAGACCGGGCAGGGCATAGACATTGGCGTCAAAGCTCCCCGGCGCCAGCCACCGCTCCGGCCCGCGCGAGCCGAGCAGCACCAGCGTCTTGCCGCCGGCCAGTTCCTGTAAAAAGTGGTGCAGGGCGCGCTGTTCCGATTCGGGCAGCGTGTTAAGGATGGCCAGGTTGCTGCCCGTAATCGACTCCAGGTTGTCGAGGATGAGGAGGTGGCGGGTGGCGCGCAGGCGGGTGGCCAGCAACTGCTGTTGCGCGGCCAGGCTCAGGGGCTGGAATTGGGTAAGATAATCCCGTTCACTCAGCAGTTGGCGCGCCAGCGCGTCCAGGATCTGTTGGAGGGTCCACGCTCGTTCATCATAGCCAAAGTAGGCCACCTGATCGACCAGCCCCGTGCCCTGCCACCAGGCGGCCAGATGGTGGAGCAGCGTGCTCTTGCCGGCGCCGCCCATGCCCTGCACCAGCAGCAGATTCTGGTCACGCCCCTGCGCCTGGCGCAGCAGCCGCTGTTCAATGTGGAGGATGTCCAGGTCGCGGCCCACAAAGCCATAGGTGAGATGGGGTGGACGGTAGCGCGCGGCCTGGCGCTCATAATAGGCCGTGCGTTCGGCGTCGGTAAAGGGGCGGGTCGTCAGCTGCTGGGGCTGGTTCTGGTAGACCACGGGCAGCAGCCAATCCTCCAGCTCGATCTGCTGGTTATAGAAGGCGCGGCGCCCCTTGCGGTTGTGCAGTTCCAGCCGCGCGGCGCGGATGGCCGCGGCCAGGTCACCGCCCTGGAACAACTGCTGGTAGAGCCGGGTCATCATAATCTCGGCCGCGCTCACCGTCACCGAATAGCCCATGGCCAGCACCATCTGCAAGCCGGCGCGCATCAGTTGGCTGCCCAGGCTCGTCTCTTGGGTGGCGGGTGGGGCGTCGTCAGCTTTCTCTGCGTCAGCTTCCTCTGCTGGGCCCCGGCTTGGCAGGTATTTGGCGCTCTGGCAGGCATTGAGGATCGCAATCGGGATCTGGTGGGTCAGGAGCAACTGGGCCAGTTCGGTCGCTTCCACCGGGTCGGCCACCCCGGGCGCACCTGATTCGAGGAAGAGAAAGGCTTTGACGCCCGCATAGGCGGGCAGTCGGCCGCGGCCATAGCGGGCGGGCTGGAAGGTGTAGTGGCTCGTCTCCAGCCGCTGCTCCAGCGCATCAAACTCGGCAAAGCTGAGCAGCCCGCCATGCACATCAAAGTGGATCACATGGTAGTAGCCGGCGCCCTGGCGGTCCTGCTGCTCCTCCAAATGGGCCACCAACGCGGCATAGCTGCCGGGACGCAGAATGTCAATTGCCACCGGCGTCCCACTCTGGCGCAGCGCCTCGACCAGGGGCCGCGAGATGGTGCGGTAGCCCACATCCCGCCCGACGCCTGGCCGCGCCGTCACGACGAGGACGTTGAGGGTGGGCGAGGGGCGCACCTGCGCTTCCAGCGTGCGGGGCGTGAGGTTACGGCGCACAAAGGGCGCTTGCAGGGCAAAGGGTTGCGGTAAGTCCGGGTCTTTGAGCGCCTCCCAGTGCACCTGCTGAAAATCGGGTGAACCGGCGATTTCAAAGGCCAGCGTTGCAATGCCCTGTTGTAGCGCGGCCTGATAGCGGCCATAGGCGCGATAATTTCCCTGCGCGCCAAAGACCTGGTCAAAGAGCGCCTCGCCATAGGGGTGGATGCTGGCCGCAGCCGTCTGGGCGCGCACTTGGTTGGTAAAGGGGAAGCGCAGATGCTCCTCAAAGTACCATTCCAACTGCGCTTCCCGCTTGGCGTCAAAAGGGGGCGTCACGCCGTTGGGCAACGGATATTCCTGGCCGTCAATGGCGACGACCGGTGTCGTGCTGGTAATGCCACGTTCACGGATACTGATGAGGGTCATGGGGGCCTCCGGATTTACGAATGATGATTTACGAATGACGATTATTGGATATTATGGGATTGAAATCCCTGGCTAATAGTGAGAAGCCGCTGAGGCGGCTGGTCATCTGGTCATCTCTCCCGCTGTACGACGACAATGATGATCTGGCTGCCGTCGGGTTGGTCGATGGGATGGATGGTGATGGGCGGCGCGGCTTTGTCAGCAAAGGCGCCTTTGATCAGGTCGTAGATGTAGTTGGTGAGCAGGCCGATAGCCATGCTGCTGACCACCATAAAACCCATTTCGGCCAGGTCGAGGCTTTTGCTGGGCTGCGCTTCCACCGCGGCCTTTCCGTAAGCCGCGGTGACGGGGTTGGCATTCCAGGCGGCGGCTAATTCTGTCGGTGTGAGCCCCAAAGCGGGGTCCAAGGCGATTCGTTGGGACATGGGGGTGCTCCTTTGGTGCGATTTGTGATTTACGATTTATGATTACTCCTTTGCGGTAGTATACCATAGATTGGGGGCAATGTGGTGCAACACAACAACATAAACATCTGTTGTTGTGTTGTTGCCCCCAAACTTTGATGCCAACCTAGCCCTATGGTTTAATACCGTCATGGTCTCTATTGTTCTACGCCTAATCATACCCATCCAACGTCTCCTGCGTGATCGGAGGGGAGCCGCCTGCGCCGTAGCCCTTGGGCTGCTGGTGGCGGGACTGGTGGGTTGTCGTCCGGTCGTTGCGCCGGCCGCGCCGTTGGGACCGGCGGCGCCCCTGTCGGCGGTGGCAGCTTTGCCGCACCCGCCCACGCTGCCCCGGCTGGTGGCCGAGATTCCGCTGGCCGGCGACCAGGGCGAGTTGCTGGACCTGCGCGTCGATCACGCCCGGCAGCGGCTCTATGTCACCACCTCCACCGGCCAACTCCAGATTCTGGACGCCAATGATTACACGCGCCTAACCACTTTGCCGGTCACCGGCGAGCTGACGCTGGATGCGCCCAACCAGCGCCTCTATGTGACGCCCCTCCCTTATGCTGACGTCAATGGGGCGCCCACAGTCGCGGTGGTGGATACGGCCACGACTGCCATCATTGGGCAACTGCCAGGGCGGGCGCTCGCGGTGGATAGCGCCGGCAACCGTCTCTTTGTGGGCGAAGCGTTATTCCCCGCCACCGCGGCCACCACGCCCGCTGTGCGCATCTATGACGCCGCCACCCTGACGCTCGTGGGCGAAGTGGCGCAGGCGGGGGTTCCGATCTACAACCCGCGGCGCCGGGAAGTGCTGATCGTGGCCTATACGCTCTACACTGCCGACCCCGCCACCGGGCGCGTGACGGGCGATCTGCTGCCGGAACTGAGCCAGGATGTGCTGCCCTGGTGCAACGGCTGCCGCTGGGTCGATGAGGTGCAACTCTTCCCGGAGGCCAACCTGCTGGCCGTCTATGTACGCACTCACTGCACGGGTGGCGGCTGTAATTTCCAGGAGCCGCCCCGCTTTTTTGACGCCACCACCCTGGCCCCGCGCACCGACCTGGCCGCGCTGCCCGAAGTGCAACGGGGCTGTGGCAGCGCACGATGGCTGCTCTGGCCCATGGACGGGCGGCTCTATCGCACCTATGCCTTCCAGCGTTATGTCATCTTTAACAATCTGCTGGTCTATGGTGCCGACGGCGCGTTGCTCACTTGGCGCGATGGTCTCTACGTCCGTTTTGTCAACACCCAGACCCAGCAAGCCTATCTGGCCGGTGGCGACGTGTTGGCGCTGCCCGCGCTCACGCCAGTAGGTCAGTGGCCGGATAGCTGCCCCCTGGCTTATGATGCGGACGCAGGATTGTTCTATGGCAGAGGATTCTCTCAGAACACGGATAACGCGCCATCCAATGGACCGGGTGTCTTGCGGGTTATCGCTGCGCGCGGTGGTGTGGCTGAGCCACTGCTTGGCCCGCAGGCGGCTACACTGCCCAATGACCCCATCAATGCCATTCTGGTGTCGCCGGCCTATGTGAGGGATAACACCCTCTTGGTGCAGGCCGGCGCGGCGCTCTATCGGTCGCGTGATGGCGGGGCACAGTGGGAACAACTGCATGGCGGGCTGCCTGAAGGGTCGTTGGGCAAGCTGGTGGCGGCCTTTTCCCCTGCCTATGGTGAGGATCAGACGATCTTTGCCGCCGGCTATCGCAATGAGGGGCGCGGGGAGGGGGTGCTGCGCTCGACCGATGGCGGTGACACCTGGACGCGCCTGTGGCAAGGGCTCCGCCATCTGCGGGTAACCGACCTGCTGCTCTCGCCCAACTTTCACGCGGACCAGAGTCTGTTGGTACAGGCGGATTATCTCCAGGTGCACAGCGGTGAAGCCGGCGTCTCCTGGCAGCGCTCCACCGATGGCGGTCTGCACTGGTCGGTGGTGAGCACTGCCACCACGGCCAGCGCACTGCCGCCGGCGGCGACCTTTCTGCCGGCGCTGGCGCAGGAGCCGCGGTTGCCGCTGCGGGTGGGCGGCTATGGGCAACGGGTCGAAATGACCACGGACCAGGGCGTCACCTGGCAGCCGGCTCCCCTGACCCTGGCCGACGATGAGCGGGTGCAGGCGCTGATGGCTGCGCCGCCCAACGCGGCGCAAGCTGCCCTCTATGTCCTGAGTGACTATCACCTCTGGTACAGTGTGGATAGCGGCCAACGTTGGTCAAGCTGGGAGGATAGCCGCTTAGCGGGACGCGATTACACCCGTGCGCTGCGACGGTTGGCCATCTCGCCGCTGCTGCCTGACGGCAGCTATGTGCTATTTGTCGGTACGGCCAACGGTGAGTTTTTGCAGATCATGCCCACTAAAAGGTGACCGGCACTTTGGAAGATGCTGCTGGCGAACGATGGTAGCACGGTTAAAACCGGCTACTGACACTGAGAAGTCGCCTCAGCGACTGACAGTGCCTGCACCCGAGGGGTTCCCGACTTCTCCTTGTCAGCAGGGGAATTGATTCCCACTTTGAATTCGCCACCAGTATCTCGGCAAGTGCCGGTCACCTTAGCCCCACCGTCACTGTGCCGATGACAATGCTATCGCCGGCGGCTTCGTCTTGGGCGGTGAAGACCGGCAGCCGTGAGCCGTCCTCTTTCACCATACCCACCAGCAGCGAATAGTCACCTGGTTGGGCGTCGGCGGCAATGGGGATGTCATAGTGGTCGGCAATGACTGCGCCGGGCGCCCAAGTTGACGTGGGATAGCGATTGCATCCTGGTTGACCGTCACGCTGGCCGGCTTTGCGTGCGTCGGTCAATTCGATAACCTGGACAAAGGTATGGTAATCCGCCGCCGGGTGTTGGGTGCTCTGCCAGTAGAGCGTCAATGGCAATGATTGTCCCGGTGTCACGGTTGCCTGCCCCAGGCGATAGCCCTGTAGCCAGATGGTGTCACCCAGCCGTTGATGAATTTCATGTTGGATCGCAGGATTGCCCACAGGCCCATTACGCTCAAAGGCTGGGGTGGAGTAGGTAGCGTCAAATTTATTCGCATAGTCATAATAAGCAATCTGCTTAACTTGATCCTGACCCTGCAAAAGCAAACCCTGTTTGCCATAAATCTCCAACCCAGTATGCCCATTGATCTGCACCGTGGCCCACAACGCATGATCCTGAAGAAGCTGTTGGCGCAACCGCGTGGTCTCGTCCGCCAGGGTCGGCTCCACCGGATTGACCAGTATGTAGTAGTTGGGTTCATCGCGCGCACAGTAGCCCGCCCCGCGCGTATACCATTCGGCGACCACATCGCGACTGTTGGTGGCGTAGGGCCCTGTGAGCACCCCATCGGCATAGAGCCCCGCCACTGCTTTCCAGCCATTGCGCAATGGAAAGCCAAAGATCGCGATCTCTTCCGGCATGGTGTAGGCCGTCCAGTACCCCCACGGGCGGTGCGCGGGCCAGGTGCGCAACACCTCTACATCATTGCGCACAAAAAGCTGATACTCATAGTTGCCAAAGAGGAACACCAACGCCCCCGCCAGCACCACGGCCATTGCCCCGGCTGCCCTGGAATGGCGGGACAGTGCTGCGTGGAGTGCCGCCCACCCCCGTTGCGCCACCATACCGGCCAGCAGCGCCCAGCCGGTAAAGGCGCTGTAGACATGGGTGTTGGGAATGGCGGTAAAGAAGAGGGCGATGATCAAGGGGCCGCCAAACCAGAGCCAGAGCAAGCGCTCCTCTGGTTTGGCGGCCCAGAGCCAGCCGCCAACGATTGCACCCAGAAAGAAAAGCCAGGTAAGATCCTGCATCCCCAGCAGCAGCCAGTTGGGTCGGTAAAAGGTGGCTGCCAACCCGCCCAGCAACAGTATTGTCGCCAGCCAGGCCCAGCCTTGTGTCAATCTACGCCAGATGCCCTGCAGCAGCGCCACGGTGGCTAATGCGATCAGCAAGAGCAGGTAATAGGTGGAACTGTAGAGGGTAGTGCGCATGAAAAAATCGGAGAGATGATTGTAGGTTCCTCCCAGCCCCAGACGATAGTCAACTAAATAGGCTTGCGTGTCGCTGAAATCGGGGTAGCGCATATAGGGGAGGTAGAAGGAAGCCAGAATGGCTGCGCCGACCAGGGCAGGAATAATCGCCGCACGCAAAAGTTTGACCCAGCCGACTTTCTGTCCGACCTGCCAGAGCAAATAGACCGTGGGAATGATGACCAGACTCGCTTCATAGTGGGCCAACAGGCCCGTGGCAAGCAAGAGTGCGGTCAGGGTGAGGTAGCGACCCAGAGCATAGGGCCGGTAATAGAGGCGGTGGAGCAACAGCACCACCAGCAGCACCATGAGCAACACCACGCTCTGGTATTGAAGCACCCGGCCAAAGGCCACCAGATAGCCATCGAGCGCCAGGAGCAGCGCAGCACTCCAGCCGGCCACCGGCCCAAAGAGGCGCCAGCCCAACAGGAGCGCACCAAAGAGAGCGGTGAAACTGGCCAGGGCAAAAGGCAGGCGCGCCGTCGTTTCGGTGAGGTGGTTGCTAAAGGCGTAAATGACCGTCGGCAACAAGATTTCAACCGGCCCCTTCTTATGCACAAAGAGCGCACTTTCATAGCCCTGAATAATCTCGGCCGCGTGCAAGGCCAGACGCGCCTCGTCACCCTGAAACTCGGCATAGCCCAGGTCGGTAAAGCGTAAGCATCCCCCTACCAGCGCCAGCACCAGCATGCCCACCCCGATCCAGGTGTTGGCGGGATGTGACCTTACCTCCGGCCACTGCGCTGTGGTGGGGTCCGCGGTGACCTTGCCGACCGGCAACCATAGCCACAGTATAGCTAAGAGCAGCAGCCAGAGATCGTAGAACGTAAATAACTGGCTGCGGGTGACGCCACCGGGCAGGTAACTGATCCCCAACAGGATCAGGACTAGGTTGCTGTAACCGGCGCCAATGCTGTACAACAGGCGTTCCCACCAAGGGGGCGGCGCGCTGCTGCGTCCCACCAGCAGATCGACCAGCAACAGGCCGGGCGCCAGTGCGGATAAGAGCAACGCACCCACCGCCTGCATCATCAGGGGCGCCGTGGGCCACAGCAGAAGATGGGCTGCTGCGGCCAGCCCAAGCGCAAGCCAAAGCCAGCGGCCTGGCGCGCCCTTGTTTTTGGCCTGCATGGCGGCGAAGAGAGGTGTGAAGATGGTCATTAATCGTAAATCCCCTAACGCTGGCGACAGGAGGTCAGCAGCAGTGAGCAGGTGACCAAGAGCAGCAACCCCAGTTCAATGAGCCAGTTGACGCGCCAGCCCAGGAGCTGACGGCTGAGCAGCGCATCAATCGCGTGCAGGGAGACTGCGCGGATGATGACAAAGACGGCCAAGGCCAGCACGCTCAATAGAGTCAGCCACTGGGTGCGTAGCGCCTGGCGTAACCAAAAGAGGAGCACGCCAAAGAGGAGCAAGGCGACGATAATGATCCCGACGATCAGGTCATATTGAAAGGTGCGCCGCACGTCATACCAACCCTCCTGCCAAGCCATGATGCGCCCTGTCGTGGTAAACCAACTGAGGAAATTGGTCAGTTTGTTGAGCCCTAGCAGCAAAAGCAACAGGGCAAAACTCCACTTGACCAGGCGTTCCTGCTGGGTGTGCGTTGTCACAGAATGTTGCCGGGTGCGGAGAGCACAGACTCCGGCCAACAGGGCCGTTGCCAGATAGAAGACAATTGTAAACCAGCCCACCGGCGAGGTGTCTCCTGGGGTGGGTTGCCAATAGAGTTGTAACATCATCTGCGTCACTGTTCTGTTAATTGATACCAAGAGCGCACCGGCTGTACGCGTCGCTGCCGCAGGTTCAACCCGGCTGCTACTATAATGAGCAGCGCACCCACCAATTCCAACAGCCAGTTCACGCGCAAGCCGCCGGTAAAGTGCGAGAGTTCGGGCAGGGCGACGCCATAAAAGGTGGCGGCCCGCACCACAATAAAACGCGCCAATGCCAGCAGGCCAAAGAGCAAAACCCAATATTGCTGCCAAACCTGGCGGATCGACCAGCCCAATAGCAGCACGCAACCGAGGCTAAACGCACCCAGCAGCAGGATAAAGAGCACCTGCGCCCGTTGCCCCCACGTATACCAACCTTGCAGATAGGCCAGCGCTTTGACAAAGTCTGTGAAAGCGCTTTGTAAATCCAACTGTTTGTTGATGCCCAGCAAGAGCATGGCAATGGCCAATCCACCCCAAATGAGACGATGACGCAACGGCGGCTGGTGGGGAAAGATCTGTTCCGCCCGTTGCGCACAGAGCAGACATAAGCCCGCCGCGACTAGGTAAGCTACCACGGTCAACCATCCGATCAGCGTCGGGTCGCCAATCCCCGGCTGCCAATGAACGCTTTGCAACGCCTTTACAATGTTCATATCAATCCCTTTGTCATTGGTCTTTTGTCATGGGTGCTTGGTTGTGCGTAGTAGGAGACCAATGACAAGGGACCAATGACAAAACACGAAACTTTTGTAATGTTATACGCTCCTATGTTACACTCTCTCCGGGGAGCTGTGCAAAGTCACTCTATAAAAATCAACTGTAATTACCTTGCCGTCCTCTTCGACAAGCTCAGAGGGCGGCAAGGTAATTATAATCAAATTAACAAAAACAAACGATGAAAAAGCAAAATACTGCCACCGTCGCGGTCATCATTGCCGTCATTCTCTTGATTTTGGCCTACTTTTTTGATCAAAATGGAAATCCGTTGGGCGGCACGCTGCGTGAGGTAGCGGAACTTGTCTTGACGACCGAAGGGCAGCTAGACTCGACCCCGGTCCCGGCTGCGGTCCCAAACAGGACGCCGGCGCCGGGCTTGCCCACCCTTGCGCCTATCGTGACCCCGGACATGACAGCCACGGGTACATCGCCAACTGCCGCCGATTTCTACCAGGTTTATTTTACCGAACCGACCTGTCCGCCGGCGGCAGAACGCACTGGCGGGCTTGACGAGACGATTGCCGCCGATCTCTTGCGCGCCCAGCAGAATGTCGATGTGGCCGCCTTCGACCTAGACGCGGAGCCCATTGTTAACGCGCTGATGACCCTTGATAAACAAGGCGTGACGGTGCGCGTCGTCACCGACAGCGACAACGCCGATCTTTCCAGCATTCGTCGCCTACGCCGCAATGGGGTCAGTGTGGTCGAGGATAAACGCAGTGGCCTCATGCACAACAAGTTTATCGTCATCGACAACCGCTATCTCTGGGTCGGTTCGCTCAATCTGACGACCAATGGCGTCTACTGCAACAACAATAACATTGTGCGCTTCGATCTGCCGGATCTGGCCGAGAACTATCGGGTCGAAATGGATGAGATGTACATTGACCACAGCTTTGGTCCCAAATCGCCAGACAATACGCCCCACGAGCACTTGACCTACGAAGGGATTCCCATTGAAAATTACTTTGCCCCGGAGCGGGAATTGGAGTTGATCAATGTCATTGCCCGCACCGTCGTCCGCGCCGAGCATGAGATTCTCTTTATGATCTTCTCCTTTACCAACGAGGAGGTCGGCGAAGCCATGTTGGGACGCGCCGATGCCGGCGTCTCTCTCCGGGGGATCTTTGAGACAACCGGTTCTGATACCAAAGATAGTTACTATGGGGTGATGAAAGGCGCCGGCCTGCCCAATGTCACCGTGCGACTGGACGGCAATCCCCAGATTATGCACCATAAGGTGATCATCGTGGATCGCCAGACGGTCATCTTTGGCTCTTTTAACTTTAGCGCTAGCGCCAACCGCAACAATGATGAGAACATTGTCGTGGTCACCGACCCCACCTTTGCCGGCTACTTTGTGCAGGAGTTTGAACGACGCTGGGCAGAGGCCAAGGTGGAATAGCATTTACAGACGCGGATCTAGACTGCGCGGATTGAATCCGCGCAGTCTAGATCCGCGTCTGTAAATGCGCTACCTATACCTTATAATGGTCTTGCCTCCCGATCCACAATCTCTTGTAGCAGCTGCAGAAAGACTCGCTCGGCGGGGGAGCGGTAGCCGTTGCGCCGACGGACGACCCCGATGGCGCGTTTGGGCAGCCAGGGAATCGTCAGCGGATGCAACGTCTCGGTGGCAACCTCCATGGTCACGGCCATACGCGGCACAACGGCCACCCCCAAATCAATGGCGGCGTAACGTTTAATCACCTCAATGCTGCCCAATTCGATGATCTCCGGCCTTAACCCGACCTGCAACAACTGCTGATCGAGCAATTGGCGGCTGGTGGCCCCCTTGTCCAAGAGCAACAGGGGGGCCTGTGTCAGCTCGGCCAGCGTCGCGGTTTGCTGCTGCGCCAAGGGATGAGTCGGATGGCAGATGGCGACCTCCTCGCGGTCACAGAGGTATTCTGCCTCCAGCCGCGGATCGACCACCGGCAGGGTGACAATGCCAAAATCGATCTCCCCTTCCAACAGTTGCGCAACGACCTCGGCCGAGGGACGATTGCGCAACTGAATCCTCACCTCTGGATAGCGTAGGCGAAAGCGTTGAATAACAGGGGGCAAGAGATAGAGACAGATGGTGTCGCTGGTGCCAATGCAGAGGTGACCGGCGGCCACCCCTTGCAAGGCAGCGAGTTCACGCTGCAACTGCTCCACCTGGGCCAAGATCGTTTCCGCATGGGCTAAGACCAACCTCCCCGGCGCCGTCAGCAAAAGGCGTCGTCCCTGCCGTTCCAAAAGCTCCTCGCCCATTTCGCGTTCCAGCGCCTTAATCTGGAGACTCAGCGCGGGCTGGGTAACAAAGAGCTTTTCTGCCGCACGGGTAAAGCTGCCCTCTTTGACAATGGTAACCAAAGCGCGTAATTGGGTGAATTCCATAAGTTATTTTTATAGAAGCTATATGGAAGATTAGCTTGAATTATCGACCCGACCCCGGTACTCTAATGATGTTCGATTGATTTGTCAACTCTGATTGGTCATTGGTCATCCCGTCGCAAAGGACAAGTGACCAATGACCAATGACTAACAACCAAAAAGAAAAGAGGAACCGATGCCAGTCACAGCGATTGTCGGCGCCAATTGGGGCGATGAGGGCAAGGGCAAGCTCACCGATTATCTGGCGGGCCAAGCCGATTATGTGGTCCGTTTTCAAGGGGGCAACAATGCTGGCCATACCATTATCAACGACTATGGCAAGTTTGCGTTGCACCTCCTGCCGTCGGGCGTCTTTTATCCCCATGTTGTCAATGTGATCGGGCCCGGGGTGGCCTTCAATTTGCGTGCGTTTTGCACTGAATTGGATGCACTGCACGCACGTGGTGTGCCCCAACCGCAGATCCAAATCTCTAACCGGGCACAGATCGTGCTGCCCTATCATCAGCTTTTGGACCGTTATGAGGAAGAACGGCTGGGCGCCCAACAATTTGGCTCGACCCGTCAGGGCATTGCGCCTTTTTACGCGGACAAGTATCTCAAATTGGGTGTGCAAGTGGCCGATCTCTATGATCAGCCGCGCCTCACTGCAAGGATTGAGCGCGCCTTGGCGACCAAAAATGTGCTCTTGGCCACACTTTACCATCAGCCCACCCTCAACGCTGCGGCCATTGTTGCCGCGCTGGCGGCAGACGCTGCGGTCATTGCCCCCTATGTCACCGAGACGCTCCCGCTTTTACACGATGCGCTGGCGCAAGGCAAACAGGTGCTGGTCGAAGGGCAACTGGGCGCCCTGCGCGACCCCGACCACGGCATCTACCCCTACCCCTCGTCATCCTCACCGTTGGCCGGCTTTGCCACCGTGGGCGCGGGGCTGCCACCCTATGCGATCACCAGGATTGTGGCGGTGACCAAAGCCTACTCCACCTGTGTCGGCGCGGGCCCCTTTGTCACCGAGTTGACCGGCGCGGTGGCAGATCAGTTGCGGCAACGGGGCGGCGCGGATGGTGAATATGGCGCCACGACCGGACGCCCGCGCCGGGTCGGCTGGTTTGATGCGGTGGCCACGCGCTATGGCTGTCAGGTGCAAGGGGCGACGGAGGTGGCGCTGACCAACCTGGATGTGTTGAGTTACCTGGACGAGATTCCCATCTGCACCGCCTATCAGATTGAAGGGGAGAGCATAACCCACTTTCCCACCACAGGCCCTTTGGAACGCGCCACGCCGGTGCTAACAACAGTGCCGGGCTGGCGCACCGACATCACACATGTGCGCCATTTCCAAGATCTCCCGGCCAATGCCCAGCGCTATGTCGAACAAGTGGAGGAACTGATCGCCACGCCCATCCGCTGGCTTTCCGTTGGCCCCCACCGTGAGGCGATGATCGACCGCAGCTAGCTGTAAGTTAACATTAATTTTATTTGACGTTTCTGTTCAGAGATGGCAAAATCTGGTCTGTCAGTTTGTCAGTGGATAAGCTGGAAAGTTTGGCTGTAATCCTGATTCGTCCTGAGTTAATGGAAGTTAGGAAAATTTTATTTTCTTAACCTTCCTAAGTGGGATTTCCGGCTGACCAGCCCGCTTCCGTGGGCGCTATTGCTTAGCCCGGCGATTCATCGCCGGGCGGCTCTGGGAGAAATCATGCAACGTCATTTACTTATGGTTGTATTGTTGGGCCTCATTCTTATGGGCGCCACGGCTTCTTTACAGGCGCAGGATGAAGAACCGGCCGCAAGTGATGCTACGCTCTACTTGCCCTTGGTGGCCGAGCAAGCCGCCTCTGGGCCTGTAGACGAAGATCCAGATGGGGTTGATCAACCGGCGGAGGCAGAGACCGATGAGCTACCCTCACTGATTGTCCACATTGCCTTTACTACGCCGAGCCAACTGCAGGATCTGCTTGAAGAGTTTGATGTGCTGGAACAGCCAACGCGTGACCACTATGTCACTGCGTTGGTTTCGCAGCAAAGCTTTGAGCGGCTCCAAGAAGAGGATTACCAGGTCGAGATTGACCAGGCCCAGACCGACCGGTTGCACATTGCGCTGGCCCAGATCCGTGCGGCCCAGGCGCGCGCCGAAGCCAGTACAAGTAGCATTCCGGGCTATGCCTGTTACCGCACCGTCGAAGAGACCTATAGCAGCCTCGCCGCCTTGGCCGCCGCCCATCCCCAATTGGCCACCTGGACCGATATCGGTGACAGTTGGGAGAAGGCGACACCAGGGGGAGAGGCCGGCTATGACATCTACGCCCTTAAACTGACCAACCAAGCCATTGCTGGTCCCAAACCCAAGTTCTTGCTCATGGCGGCCATCCATGCCCGTGAGTACACGACGGCAGAGCTGGCAACACGTTTTGCCGAGGAGTTGGTGGCCAAATACAATGTGGATCCAGATGTAACCTGGCTGCTGGATTACTTTGAAATTCACATTATTCCACAGGTCAACCCCGATGGCCGCAAGATCGCCGAGAACGGTCAACTCTGGCGCAAGAACACCGACCGCGATGATGGCTGTAACGCCTCCTATGCCTGGGGCACGGATCTGAACCGCAACAGCAGCTTCCAATGGAACATGGGGGGCAGCAGCAGTAATGCCTGTAGCGACACCTATCATGGCCCCAGCGCGGCGTCCGAACCGGAGACGCAGGCGGTGGAACATTACGCCGCCGCCATCTTCCCGGACCAACGGGGGCCCGCGATCACCGATCCGGCGCCGGCTGACGCAGAAGGGGTCTTTATCACCCTGCACAGTTATAGCGAACTGGTTCTCTTCCCTTGGGGTTACACCACCGACCCGGCGCCCAACAAAACGGCCCTAGAGACGCTGGGGCGCAAGTTTGGCTATTTCAATGGCTACCAGGTCTGCACTGGCCCTGCCTGTCTCTATGGCACCTCCGGCACCACCGACGACTATACCTATGGCGAGTTGGGCGTCGCCAGCTATACCTTTGAAATGGGTCAGAACTTTTTCGAGCAATGCAGCTTTTTTGAAAGCAACATCTTGCCCAAGAATATGCCGGCCCTCTACTACGCGGCCAAAGCGGCGCGGCGTCCTTATCAGAATCCCGCCGGACCTGATGTCCTCAATGTCACCCTCAGCGCCCCGAATGTGACCCTGGGGACACCGGTCAAGCTGACCGCCACCATCAACGACACGCGCTACAACAGCAACGGCTGGGGCAATGAGCCTACGCAGGCCATCCAAGCAGCGCGTTATACGCTGGATGGCCCTTCATGGAACGACAATGCCATCACCATGCCGTTACAGGCCACCGACGGCGCCTTTGACAGCGCAGTCGAAGGGGTGGCGGCCACCATCGTAACTACGGGACTGACATTAGGCCGGCATCTCATCTTGGTGGAAGGGCAAGATAGCGCCGGCCATTGGGGGGTCATGAGTTCAGCATTTCTGACCGTCACCGCGGCCAACGCCACCCCTACCGCCACGCCAACCATTACGCCCATGCCAACCCTGACGCCCAGGGCCACTCCCTCACCGACGCCCACCGCCACACCCACGGCATTGCCCACCGGCGCAGTTGTCTATGTAAGTTCAACCACCGGCGGCTCGGTTGGGGGCGTAGCCTTTGCGGATGAGGACATTCTGGCCTATCATGTGGACAGCGACACCTGGTCGATGTACTTTGACGGCTCGGATGTGGGCATTACTGTCGATGTGGACGCCTTTACACTCCTGGCCGACGGCGCCATCCTGTTCAGTGTGGACATGGCGGCCACACTGCCCGACATTGGCGCCATTGATGATGCAGACGTGGTGCGTTTTGTGCCCACAACATTGGGCGAGGCAACGTCGGGCGTCTTTGAACTCTATTTTGACGGCTCGGATGTGGGGCTCACGGCGAATACGGAGGATGTAGATGGCATTGGTCTTGCACCGGATGGGCGTCTGTTGCTGAGCACGCTGGGCGTCTACGGTGTAACGGGCGTCGCCGGCGCCGACGAGGACATCCTGGCCTTTGCGCCAACCACGCTGGGGGAGACGACCAGCGGCGCCTGGTCGCTCTACTTTGACGGCTCGGATGTAGGGCTGGCCGACGCCATTTCCGAGGATGTACGTGGCATCTGGGTGGACGGAACGAGCGGCAAGCTCTATCTGAGCACCGCCGGCGCCTTTAGCGTCAATGGCGCCGCTGGTGGTGGTGCAGATATTTTCACCTGTACGCCGGTCAGCTTGGGTAACACTACCACCTGCACCTTTGGTCCCGGTCTCTACTGGGAAGGCAGCGCCCACGGCTTTGGCAGCGAAAGCCTGGATGGCATGTCCATTGCACAATAAGTTGGCCTGTTGAACAAAAGTGTGCGACAATAGAGCCATTCAGTAGGGCTGCAGAGGAGAAATGATCATGTCAACAAAAGTCAGTCACGCACCGCCCGCAGAACAGGCAAAAGCGCTAAATGCAGTGGTTGGTCACAATGGCACTGCGACCAGCACCGATTATCATCGGCCGCCGGCTGATCGCGCGGATCTGCCCGTCTTTCCCTTGGAGGTCGGCTACCGCACCATGCAAGATCCTGCAACAGGTGAGTGGCGCGATCTGCCTTTAACGTTGTTGGATCTACTCTTTCCCACCGACGATGACGTAGGAGTTGTGAAGTTGTCTCAGAGTCCCTGGCATGATAAGTTGACAGTCTTGCTGGCCACTATGCTGCGTATGTATTTGACTGCACAAGGTTGGTTGGCGACGCAAGATGTGCTGATCCACTGGGGACGCCGCGGCGTCCCGCCTAAATCGCCGGATGTTGCTGCTTTTCTTGGAGGACACCTCCCTGAGCGTAAGGAAAAATCATACCGCGTTGGGCGCGATGGTCCATTGCCCGCGTTTGTCCTTGAGATTACATCCGAAGAGACACGCCAGGAAGATTTAGATGGTAAAAAACTCTTCTACGCCGCCGTTGGTGTCAAAGAGTATCTCATTATTGACCTGCTGGCCAAAGCTACGACCGATTGGCAGCTCCTCGGCTACCGGCTGGGAGAAAGCCCATTTTATGAGGGGATCACGCCCGATGCCGAAGGCGGTCTTACCTTTGCCACTATTGGCCTTCGCTTTGTGGCGGTCGGCAATGAACGCATCGACGTGTACGATGTCAAAACCGGTGAGCGGCTGTTGACGCCGGATGAACAGAAAGCCAAAGCTGAAGAGGAACAAGCACGTGCAGATGAAGAGAAAGCGCGGGCGGATCGCTATGAAGCGTTGTTGAAACAGGCCGGTTTACTGTAACCTTAGCTTTGTGACCGCCTGCACCAGCGCATCATCGCCCCCCACATTGCCCGGAAAGACCACATAGACCATGCCGGGGTAGCGGCTTTCTGCGCCCAACTCCCACAGGGGGATACCGGGCAGTATTTGACCGCGCACCCAGGCGCGTTTAACGGCCAGGCCTTTGGTGGCCAGATCGCTCGAGGTAATGCCCCCTTTGGCAATGAGATAGCGGGGCTGGGTGTGCAGACCGCGTACAATGGCCACCAGACTGGCCGAAATCCGCTGACCAATGGCCAAGCTGCCGGCAGCATCGTCACCGGTGATCAGGCGGCGGCTGGTATAGACCACTACCTCCTGATTGGCGGCCAGGGCTTGATCGACCTGGGCAATGGCTTGGCGAACGGCGGCCTCCTGCTGCTCATCATCAAGCAGGGCATCGACGCTGACCTCAACGGGCTGAATCCCTGGCTGAGCCAGGAGCGCGTTGAGTTGCGTGGTAGATTTGGGCACGTAAGAGCCAACCACGACCAGACCACCGCCGGTGGCGGGCAAGGTCAGATCCTGCGCGGTCAGCGGCGCCAGGGGCGCTAGACCGGCGCGCACCTGGACAAAGGTGGCTGCGGTGCGATAGAGATAGTGACGCCCTTGCGCTTCGGCCGCCAGCAGGCCAGAGACAAAGACCTCCATATCGCGCGTCTCCGCGCAATTAATGATACAGACCGCACCAGCCGGTAATGCCAGTAGCTTTTGCGCCACCGCATCCGGTCCACCGTTTCTAATCTCTGCTAGTGTAACGGAAGCCACGTCCTTTGCCGCGACGCGTCCCGCGGTCTTCTCCGCCACCCACTGACGCAGGTCCGAGTTGTGGTAGCCAAAGGCGGCATCACGCGCAAAGGGGGTGGCGGCGGCGGGCACCAGTTGGTCACCCTCGGCCACATAGTGGACATCATGGATGGTCAGGCGTCCCCCTTCCAGAAAGAAGGGGATAATCAAAGTCGCATCCACCGTCTGGCCCAAGGCCGCGACCAAGGCGTCGGTCTCGCCGGGATAATGGCCGCGTAGGGTGGAATCGCTGCGACTGACCACGGCAAAATCGCGGCCGGTTGCCTCGGCGGCGGCCAGTAGATTGCGCCCGATTTCCCCATTGAGCGTCTGGGCCGCCGGCAAGGGAAGACTGCGCGAGTTGGTGAGCACATAAAATGTCGGTGTGCCCTGGGCAAACTCCGCGGAGAGCGCCGCCAAGCTCCAGTCGGTCAACACCGGCAGTGCATAGACCGTCTGTGTACCGGTGGGGTCATCATCCAAGACGACTAGGCTGCGCTCGCTGGCTGCAATCTGTTGTTGGATGTGAGGCAACAGACTATCCGGCCAAGGTGCGGGCAGGGTGGCCAGCAGCGCGGCCTTATTGATGGTATCGATTGACATGGTTCAAATTTGTCCCTTCACTCACAGCACGATTTTGCTTTTTTGTTCTAAGTACAGACAGATCTCTGCCATTAGCAGCGCCAGGTTGGCGCAAAGAATCAGCCACGCGTTGGCGCGCACCGTGTCCATCCAACGCCGCCAGATGCCATAACCAAAGAATGCGCTCTTCTTTTGGGCGTTGAGGGTCGCGTCAATGATAACATTCATCATCTGCACATCTTGCGCAGTGATCTGTTGATAATAGCGTAATGATTCTGCACGGATCCGCAGCGCCGTCGCTTGTTGGCGCAGAAAATCCAGTAAGGAATCCACGTAGATTTGTGTGTCTGCGGGCAACGGCACTACGCCTCTATTCTCTGCCAGCACATCGACACTTGACGTAAAGCCACGGTCGATCTGTGTCGCCAACGGCGCCATCCACTGCAACTCACGCCCGATATTTTGGAGATGGTCTACGTTGCCACTGCAAGCTGAGGCAAAGATAACCAATGTTCGACGGGTAGGCGTAAGGGTGAATTGGTCGGAGGTAGCCACCAACGAGGGAGATTGAGCCAGGCCACGTAAGCCATCTTCAACGGTAAGGAGACGTTGACCTAACTGACTGAGGTCATCCATCCCTTCCCTAACCTGCGGTGCAAACAGCTCTACGGTTAGTGCAAAAGGAGATGACATTATATTGTGCAGTAGCTCGGTGACGGGCGCTGCCAGCGCCAGCGTCCTTTGCCAGGAACGCCATTCTTCGCCGGTTGTGCTGTATAACTCCACGTGAGCTTTTAGCTCAAGATTGGCGGCAAGGGCGGCGCGACTCTTCCCAATCGCCCGTAGCCAAACGACATCCTCGTAGAGCACACAAGTCATTAAAATTAACAACAGTAGTGCGACAGGAAGCTTAATACAATCACCTAAAAAGAACCAATCAACCGACATGTCGGCCAGCCGCTTCGTGCTTTGTGGGGAAAGAGCAAGCATGGGAGCCTCCTGGGAGCAATGGAGTGGTACGATGGGCGCACGTGATCGTGCAGAGGCCATCGCAGGGTCGGCTATGATTGGTTTTGGTCAGCGCTCGATTCCCTGGCTCTGCCTGGGAGTGGGCGCAATCTGCTGCTGCTACGGACTAGCTGATGAGGACAATTTTCCAGCAGCGCCGTCGGTAACACCAGCAAGGGGGTTTCCTCGTCGTTTGTGCTATCTAGCACCAAGCGCACGGGGGTTTGACTGAGATCCACACCTGCGGCACGGTAGGCTAGATAGATCAATTGGCTACAATAAAATGCATCGTCAGTGACTGTGTTGAGAAAATTGGCGTTATAGGGCTTGCCAATCTGCGCAAGGCAATAGGTCGCGACGGTTGTACGAATCCGCTGCTCTTCAGCGGGGGACAAATTCAAACTTTGCAGTGGATAGGCCACCCCGACCAGCGTATCCGCCAGCAGACGCTGGTCGGCTACGGGTTCCGCCTGCCAGCGCGGCCCAGGCATGGTAAAGTCAATCACCCCACGTCCACCCGCTTCGATGCAGCGCCCCCCTGGCCCCACATACAAAATGGTATGATCGATACGTCCTGGCACTAGATAGCCAATCCACCTCCAGACGCGACCAAACCAATCCGCTTCTGTGCCGTCGCTCGTGCAAAGAATATCGCCGGTTTTGATGGGTAACCCATCGATAGAGTGGGTATAAATCACGTGAGATCCGGTTGAACCATAAACAATTAAATAAGTCAGCCATAGTGACTGGCATTCCGAATGCCAGTCACTTTAAATCGTTGATTGATTATGCAGATACCAATGGAGAAGGGAAAACAGGTAATAATTACCTGTTTTCCCTTCTCCGTTAACTATTCCTATGCCTTTTTGTTGGCGGCAATATACGCATCAATCTGCGCCTGTAGCTGCTCTTTGTAGCTCTGGCGCCCAGCATCATCGAGCATCTGTTTCATCTTGGCCACCGAATCAGCCACGGTCTCTTGGCCCGTCATCAGGCCGTGAACTGCTTCGTCGTAGACGGCGTTGAGCTTGGCGGAATCCACTTCGAGTGCTTTGGTGTCGGCTTCAAATGCCTCGTAGGGGTTGAAGACCCAATTCTCTTCGGTGGTAAAGAACTTGAGCGCTTCTTCCGCTTCGGGCGGTAGATCGGCCGGCTGGCGCTGGTACCGGCCCGACATGCCGGAGACATACCACATGCGCCGGTAGTTACGCGCCTGATCCACGCCCTCGATTTCGGAGAACTTCATACCGTCTTCCTTTTTGTAGTTCACACCGTCAATCCCCATTAGCCAGAGATCCAGGTTATCCTGGCTGCCGGCCAGCCAGTTGAAATATTGGATACCGGCCTGGTGCTGTTCCGCCGGCGCGTTGACATTGAAAACGACAAAATTCCACTGCTTGAGGTTGCCCATGCCCTTAGTGACGCCAGCGCGTTCACCAATCATATCGACCCCCATAAGCGCGGCGTCAGCTTTAGAGGATTGCATCTCCTTGGTCTGTTGCACCCATTTAAAGTCTGGCTCATTTTCCACGCAGGCCCCACCGCGTCCTGGATAAATGTAATCCACCTGTGAGTTTTGACTGGTGCCAGAGAAGGGCAAGTCGGTCTTATTAACATAGCCCTTTTCCCACCAAGAGCGCAACAGTTCGGCGGTCTCGAGCAGGGCGGGATTATCCTCTTCGTCCATCAATGTCCAGTCGGCTGTACCATCGAGCGCCGTAACACCCGTTTTGCTCACACCGGGCGCCCACGCCTTGCGGTTGCGGTTGTAGCTCACCATAGATTGGGTGGCGACATTGACGAAGGGAACCAGATCCGGTTCATTATCAACCAGTGCCTGCAGATAGGGTTCCAGGCTAGGCCAACCCCCTTCGGAGGTGGGCATCGGCGCGTCATACTTAGCGCGTAGATCCTCGCGGAAGATGACGCCGCCAGTGCCACCATAGTAGTAAGCCGCGGGCACACCATAAAGATGGCCGTTCATAAAGTTGGCATTGTAGATCTTATCTGTAATTGCCACCTTGAGATCGGCGCCATATTGATCAACCAAATCTTCCAATGGCGCCAATGCCCCTTGGTCACGCAGGCTGTTCATCTTGTACCAGGGGGCGTCAAAGGCCATGGTGAAATCAGCGCCCGACGCATAGAGGGCCGGGTATTTGTTGTTGTGGTCTTCCAAGATCATGGAGATAATCTCAATATTTAGCCCCTCGGACTGCATCTGCTTGGAGATCTCCTGTGTAACCGGATCAATACTCTCCTTATACTGGGGAATACCAAACCAACTCTCGACCATTGTGATGGTGATAGGTGCAGCGGCCGGCGCGCCGGCCGCGCCTTCATTGCTGGCCGGCGTGCCGCTAGGCGGGGCACAAGCCGCCAATGCAACAGCGGTGCTACTGGCGCCAGCTAATTTGAGAAAGGTACGACGTGTTAAATTTTGCATAGTGGCTGAACCTTTGGATTCTCTAGAAAGTTTTATAAACGACAGAAGGTAATTAGTTATTAGGTGATTATGATTGGGTGATTGGCCATGGATTGTCAATTCTATTCAGGATCGGTCAATGAATCACCAATCACCCAATCACTAATTTATCCTTTCACCGCCCCCAGCGTTAACCCCTGGACAAAATAACGTTGGACAAAGGGATAGGCCATGATAATGGGACCAATGGTAATGACCGCCGTGGCCATACGAATGGAGAGCGTGGGCATGTCGGCCAGGTTGATGGTAACGCCTGGATATTTCATGGCAGCCTGGATTGACTGCAAATTGTTGATCATCTTCAAGATAATGAGTGATAGGGGCTTAAACTCGGCAAAGTCGAGCAACATGAGCGCCAGGAACCAATCATTCCAATAGGCAACGGCTATAAAGAGACCCACAGTGGCCAGCGCCGGTTTGGAGAGAGGCAGCACAATCCGAAAGAGAATCGTTGCATCCGAGGCGCCGTCAATATAGGCTGATTCCATGATCTCTGTAGGCAATGCTGCAAAGAAATTGCGTAGCACAAAGACCCAGAAGGGCTGCACCATCATGGGCAGAATCAGCGCCCAGATGCTGTCCGTAAGGTGGAGCAGATTGCGGCAGGTGATGAACCAAGGAATCAGGCTTGGTGTAAAGACCATCGTAAAGAAGACGTAAAAAGCAATTTTATTACGCCAACTCAAGCGCTTAAGCGCCATGACATAGGCCAGCCCTGACATGACAAAGAGGGAGCAGAAGGTGCCCACCACCGTGACAAAGACTGTCACCAGATAACCGGTGCGCACTTCGCCTCCTTTAAAGACCCAACGATAAGCTTCCAAAGACCACTCACGCGCCCAAGGCAGATAGCCATCCTGACGCAGAACCAGGTCGTCGGTAAAGGAAGCAACGATCATGATCCAAAAAGGAAAGAGGCAAAAGAGCGTGAGAAAGAGCAGATACACGTAACTACCAAAGACAAAGACGCGGTCGCCCAAACCATTACTTTCTTTCATAATCTACTAAGTTCCCTCTCTACCTATCTGCCGGTTTGTCCAACTAAAACAGCGTATAATCCTCGCCCCGGCTTTCGGAATACTTTTTGACCAGCCAGTTGGAGCCATAGATACAGATAAAGCCCATCACCGATTGCAACAGGCCAACCGCAGCGCTAAAGCCATAGTTAGAGTTGTTGCGCAGGGCGCGCAGCAGATAGGTGTCAATGACATCTGTGGTCGCGTAGAGTTGGGCCTTGTCGCCAATGACAGCGTAGATCATGCCAAAGTCGCCAAAGAAAATACGCCCGATGTCGAGCAACACCAATAAGATTACAACCGGCAACAGGGACGGTAAACTGATAAATCGCATCCGTTGGATCCGGCTGGCGCCATCGATCGCAGCCGCTTCATAGAGCTGAGGGTCGACCGAGACCAACGTCGCCAGGTAGATAATGCAGCCGGCCCCAGTGCCTTTCCAGACGCGGATGAGGGTGAGTATCCAGGGCCAGAGTTCCGGCTTGTCGGTAATGATGATGCGCTCCATACCGAGCTTGACGAGAAAGGCGTTAATGGTGCCAACCTGATAGTCGATCAGGCCAAAGAGCACCATGGAAACAATTGTCCAGCCCATAAAGAAGGGCAGAAACATCAACGATTGGGTAAACCGCTTATAGTAAACCAGCCGCACTTCGTTGAGGAGCAGCGCCGTCAGCACGGCAAAGAAGGTCGTTGCGCTGATAAACATGGCGTTGAGTTGCAATGTGTTGATAATCAACCGCAAAGCTAAAGGCGATTCTGTCAACAAACGAAAGTTGCGTAAGCCCACCCAGGGACTCAAAAACATGGTGCGTGGGCTGTAATCCTGAAAGGCAATGACCGTGCCCATCATGGGAATGTAGCTAAAGAGAAAGATCAGGATGAGCGCTGGCGCTCCCAGCACAAACAACAGATAGTTCTCCCGTACATACTGGAGAAATGGCTGGATGCCACTTGCCTTGCGCGTCCGCGAACGTGACTGACCACGCTCCAACGACTTGGTTGCAGAAGTCATAGCTTGCTCAATTGCTTGATAGTTATCCAAATTTAAAGGATGCTTGTACTGGATTCTGTGGACATTTCATCGCTACCAGAGGTGACTGTCACTGACCAAACGCAATCAGTCATATCGTCTACTCGTGGTCAGTGACGGTCACCTCTGCCAATGTCAACGGTTCCTAATAGGCTTAGGGACTGAATTCTATCGTAGCATTAAAACCCGATTTTGTGCAAACAGCTTAGAACGATTGCTATGGAATTCCTAGGCGCTGATTCATCCAACTTGACAGAGGATACGAAAAATTGATAATAGAGGAGCGTCATATAAACTCCCACAGATCATAGACCTTATAAGGATTAGACAGAATATCGGAATTTAAATCCCTATATTGTCTGCGCCTATATTGTCTACTATAACACCAATCTTCATCTTGCAAAGGAGCGATCATGAATCAGAATCGAGTTAGCCGCCGTACCTTTCTCCAACTGACGGCCGGCAGTGTTGCGCTGACAGCCCTCGCGGCCTGTGCCGTTGCCCCCAGCGCAGCCCCAGCCGCCGAAGGCGAAACAGCCAGCGCCGAAGGCATCACCCTCAGCTTTTTCAACCGCGGCGGGCAATTTATCGAAGATGTGATGAATCAGCAGATGAACCTCTACCGGGAAAGCCATCCGGAGATCAACTTTGAAATCAATGCCGTGGCCGGAGCCTCGCACCAGGAAGCCCTGCTTACCATGATTGCCTCCAACACAGGGCCAGACGTCTGGTTTGACGCCAACCGCACCACCGGGCCCTTGACCCGCAAAGGGGTGACCACCAATTTGGAGCCTTTCATCGAGGCCGATCCCAACTGGAATGAAGACGACTTTGTGGAAAACGTTTGGATTGCACAGACCTACGACGGCGCCCGGTGGGGGTTGCCTTGGGACAGCGGTGCGATGGCCATGGCCTTCAATATTGATCACTTTGACGCCGCCGGTGTTGACTACCCCGATCCCAACACCTGGTATACCTGGGATGAAGTCATCGAATTGGGCAAGCAACTGACCTTTGACCTGGATGGCAACACTCCCAATGACAGTGGTTTTGACCCCGCCCGCGTCAAACAGTATGGCTTCTCCGCCGATACTGGCCACGGTCGTCCGACCTATATTTGGGCCAATGACGCCGAGATCATTGCCGGCGATGGAACCATGCCGATGGATTCGGAAAACTTTATTGAAGCCATGAATTGGCTGGCCGATTTGGGGTTAAAACACTATGTTGCGCCATCACCGGCCTACCAGGCCGCCGGCGAGATCAGTCTGCAGGCAGGCACGGTGGCGATGCAGCACATTGGCGTCTGGGGTTTGGGCCGTATCAACGAAGCCGGTGTCAATTGGGGCACATTCCAGGTGCCCTATAACAAGACCAAGGCATCTTATGGGCACTATTCGCCGCTCTGCATCTTCTCCAAAACAAAACATCCCCAGGAATCCTATGATTTTATTGCCTTCGCCTGTTGCAGCCATGATGGGCAGAAGATCCTGGTCGATATGGGCATGCAGCAGCCGATCCGCAAGGATTTGCGCGAAGATTTTCTCAACAATGAGAAGCCGCCAGCCAAGGAATATCGCCAGGTCTTTTACGATGCCTTTGAGAACAAGGAGACCTTCCGCTGGCCCGGTGACACCATTGGCTCCTACTATGGTGGTTGGTACCAAACCTTGATCGACTACTGGGGCCCCTATCTGGACCGCCTCTGGCTAGGGGATGCACGTTGGGAAGATATGGCCGCCGAAGTGCGCGCCGGCTCGGAGCAGATTTTGAAGACGGGCGAGATTTCGTAGGCAGTAGATATGGAATTCACCACGGGAATGCACTGGACCTCAGTGCATTCCCGGCTTGCGATTATGGGGAAAGATCCGGCTTTACATGGCTCAGCGATTCATCTATTCTATGTAGGTCAAAAATCATGAAGTGTGTATGAACAAACAAAAGTTGCTAGAGAGAATCCTCTCTGGCTCAAAAAACATTCACTTTAACGATTTTGTCACACTAGTTGAAGCATTTGGCCTTGTATTAAAGCGCGTACGCGGAAGTCATCATATTTTCGAGCACCCAAACGTTTCGGAGCTTTTGAATCTGCAGAATAGCAAAGGACAAGTGAAACCGTACCAGTTGCGCCAGTTCTTGCAACTTGTTGAGCAATATGATTTAAAGTTAGAGGAATAATATGCGCGATTACTTTATTAGTATTTTCTATTCTGAAGAAGATGACGGTTATATCGCTGACATTCCAGATTTGCGTTTTTGTTCAGCCTTTGGTGAGACGCCAGAAGAAGCGCTGCGCGAGGTGCAAATTGCCAAAGCGCTCTGGTTAGAGACAGCGCGCATGAGTGGCAAGCCGATTCCTACACCAAGATATCGTCCTGCAATTTATCAATTGACGGATCAGCCAGACTTGTCCCCTGCGTAACAGCAAAACAGGATAGACCTATGCAATCTGTAGCAACATCACGCGCCGTGACGCCAACCACCACGCGCCACCGCTTTTACGCGCGACTCAGTTTTGAAGAGACTTTTTGGGGGTGGGCCTTTATTTTGCCGGCTGTATTGGGCCTGTTGATCTTTAAAGTGGGACCGGTCTTGGCCAGCCTGGCCTTGAGCTTTACCAAGTATGAGATTATCAGCACGCCCAGTTGGGTCGGTCTGGCCAACTATACCAAGTTGCTCAATGATGATCTCTGGATCAAATCAGTGCAGGTGACATTGCGCTATGTGGGGCTATTTGTTCCGTCGGCGCTGATCACGGCTTATGCCATTGCTTTGCTCATGAGCCGCAACTTGCGGGGGATCAATTTCTATCGCACCGTCTGGTATCTGCCGTCAGTAGTGCCGGCGGTAGCCAGCGCAACGATTTGGCGCTGGGGGCTGCATCCTGAATTTGGGCCAATCAACTACCCGCTCAAGGTGTTGGGGCTGCCCGCCCCCCGTTGGCTCACTGACCCGGATTGGATCATCCCCTCCATTGTCTTTATCAGTTTGTGGGGTCTGGGCAATACAGTGTTGATCTTTTTGGCCTCCATCAAAGGAGTACCGGCCACCTTTTATGAGGCCGCCGAAGTCGATGGCGCCAACGCCTGGGAGCGCTTCCGCCATGTCACCTTGCCGTTGACCTCGTCCATTATTTTCTACCAGTTGATTGTCAATGTCATCGGCAGCTTCCAAGTCTTTGGCGTGGCTTATGTCCTCTTTGTCTCCAACCCATCGGCCTCATCCGCTGGGCCGGATAATGCCGCGCTCTTCTATGTGCTCTATATGTTCCGCAATGCCTTTGGCTACTTCCGCAACGGCTACGCCTCAGCCATGGCCTGGGTGCTCTTTGTGGTGATCATGGTGTTGACTGGACTGCTCTTCTACAGCCAACGCCGTTGGGTCTATTACGAAACCGAAGGAGCCGGTTCATGACACGCACCTATGGTCTGGGCAGCCGACTGTTGAGCTACCTGGTTTTGAGCCTGGGGGGGCTGATGATGTTAGTCCCTTTTTTCTGGCTCGTTTCTTCATCGCTCAAAGCTGCCCACGAGATCTACGTTTTCCCGCCCCAGTGGATTCCCAATCCGATTCGTTGGTCCAACTATGCTGAAGTCTTTGCTGTAGTGCCGATTGTCAGCTACACCATTAATACGCTGATTATCACTCTCTTTGGCACAGCCGGCATTGTGTTCAGTTCGGCATTGGCGGCTTATGGCTTTGCGCGGTTGCGCTTCAAAGGGCGCGATCTAGTCTTTAGTCTAATCTTGGCAACGATCATGCTGCCCTTTGCAGTTACCATGATCCCGACCTATATTCTCTTTAGTCGCCTGGGGTGGGTAGGCACCTTCCTGCCGCTGATTGTGCCTGATTGGTTTGGCGCGCCGGTTATGATCTTTCTGCTGCGCCAATTCTTTCGCACCATTCCCATGGAACTGGAAGACGCGGCGCGCATTGACGGCGCCACGCGTCCCCGCATCTTTTGGACGATCATCCTGCCGCTGGCGCGGCCCGCCCTGACCGTCGTCACCGTGCTGGCCTTTCTGCAACATTGGAATGATTTCCTGGGGCCGCTCATCTACCTGACCAAACGTGATCTCTACACCCTGGCCCTGGGGCTCAACGCTCTTCAATACTTTGAGGGTGGCCTAGACTGGACCCATTACGTCATGGTCATGGCGACCCTGATGGTGACGCCGGTGGTGATTATTTACTTCCTAGCCCAGCGGACGCTGGTGGAAGGGATTGTGTTGACGGGGCTGAAGGGGTAAAGGTAGACTCCTACTGTTTTATCACCGGCAGATAAATTGGGTGCGACAAAGGGGGTGCTACACTATGATAAAACAAAGCATAAGTGCCTAATCGCTGAATTGTTGCACTGAGAAGGTGACGATCTTGGTCTAGTATAGCTTCTTGTTTCACCCACTGGGCATTACCCACATCCCAACGGTAAATACCCAGTGTAGCAGTGGTGACCGCACCGGGCAGCACTTCCGGCTCGTAGTGAAAGCTTAGTATACCAGGCTTGTCTAATTGCACGATGGAGCCGGAAGCGGTAATCTCATAGATCTCACCAGCTAATCGAGCATCGGACAATAACGGCCCTGGACTTGTAGCCAACGGATTAATGACATAGAGGGTTTGTGCACCAGGGGTGCTGTTCGTCGGCAAGTAGAGTTGCACGCCACCGTCATCGGCAAAGAACGTTTGCGCTTGATCGTTGTCAATAAGATGTAGACGATAATTGCTGGCAAGATAGACCGCTTGATTCGTGTTGCTTTGGCCGAAAACTGTCAACTCGCCACTGCCGCCTTGGCTGGCCGCAAAAGCTACAGTAGCGCGATGTAGATTATCAGTTGGACTATAGGCAACGACGGGTGTGCTGCCAGTCACCAGACCCGGCAGCGTAACTGCCAGCCCTGGTTCATTTTGGGCATTAAAGTGATAAAGCTGAAAGGTAAGTTGGATCTGTGCGGCATTGCTGTTCAATTCGGGCAGAATCCGGACGTAGGGTCGATCCTCGGTAGACGCGTGCCGAACCGCCGCTGCTGAACGGAGTTGTAGTTCGACTTGCTGATCTGTAGACAGTAATGTCACTGCACCCGCGTAACCGCCATCCAGACTGGCAGCGCGTAATGTGTCGCCCACATTGGCACCCACAATTTCTAACTGTCCTTGCCCGTTACTCATCCCTTGTCCCAACACTTTACTTCCGTTTAGAGGAGATTGATAGAGCGTAACGAGAGCGCCATCGGCATAGGGAGCATTATCGGCATAAACGGTTAGGGCAATGGGCGTTGATGAATGCGTTGTCGTGGAAATGTTAATCTGTGGCCAATTTGGCAAGGCGGCAGGCAAGCGATCAGGACCAGCCCATACCGTTCCTCGCATTGTTGGGGTCTCAATCTGCCAGCGTACAGGCGAAGCCGAATTAGCAAAGACGCGCGCAATTGTTTCCCAGGTAGATTCACCTACGCCAGATAATGTTTTGTTCTGCTGGGTTTGAAGCGTTGTATCACAATTCTTGGACCAAAGCGGCGGCGTCAATGGGCCACGCGCACTCAATTCGCTGCTGTGATATTGCCAATACATGGCGCTGGCATTGGTTGTCTCGTCCCCTTGTCCTTCACGGATGAACGACGATATACAATGAACATTAGATACACCCGAACCTTGTAAATTCCCGCTGCTATCCACCATAAGTGCAATATACTCATCATACAGGTACAGCCCATAGTGCCCAAACTCATGTACTAAAGTACGATAGCCATCCGGTTCATCCCAGGCGCGACGGTCATCCCCAGAACGATTCCAGCCACGCCCCACCACCATGACATGGGATGAATCAGTTGCTGTTATCCCGCCGATGTAGGCATGGGGATGAATGCCGCGTTTGGCTCCCACTTGAATATCGGCGTCTGCCCAGTGTACGCCATTTTCGTAGATCGCCACTTGACCAAAGGCCATCTGGCCATCGGTTAAATCATGGAGATAGTTGGATGCGGATTGGAACGCATGGGCCAATTGTTGGAGGTAGGCTTCACCCGCCGCCCATTCCACAGAAACAACCAGGTTGAACAGAACGAGAGGATTTTTTTTGCGCAGCACTAAGCGTTGTTCACCTGTCGCGCCAGCCAATACGGGCTGGGCGACGCCCTCATTATCCCAGGCCAAGCTGGTCAAATAGGTGCGATAAGCCCAACCGTCATGGTGTTGGCGGCTGGTCGGCTCCTCTGCCACTTGTTGGATTGCCACCAATGATGCACCGATAGGAGGCGTCAACGGTACTAACAGGCCGGCCTGATCGGTGCTATTTCTACCCATATAAGTTTGGGCGATCGGCTGCCCATTGGCGTAGACCTGCGCTCCCGAAACAGGGTTGCCGGCTTCATCGACCACGCGAATGTACCAGGGCGGAGCGACGCGAAAGGATGGGCTTTGGGCGGCAGGCGCCGCCCAATAGATAGGACTATTAGTGTAACCAGGCTGGGCGCGCAGCCGGAAAACGACATTGTCGCTTTTGGTCATATCGGTGGCGGCATGCCAGAGAAAGAGGTGCTCTGTCCCCTGGGGTGACGCGCTGAGGTTCACTACACCATCGCCACCGGACGCCGGCGTTGCCGGGAACCATTGACCACCACCGGTTGGTGAAAATTCAGGAAAGAGACGCGCCACAGCATCCCCTTCGGCGTCAAAGAGGGTGTAGGGAATAGCAATTGTAGTCGTTGTCAACACTTCAGCGCTGGAAAATGTGCCGGCACCAGCCGTGAAGCCGGGACGACGGAGTGTAATCCGGGGTGGACTGTTGACACCTATTATGCTGGGGTACAGGTTATTATGGTAGAGTTGGTTTTTGCTACCCAAATTAGCAAAGGCCAAATCAAGATCGCCATCATTATCTACATCACCCCAGCCAACTCTCCATGTGCTTGCCAGATCCGGCGCGAGCCAAACCGCTTGACTGTTCAGTTGCCCCCGTTCATTACGATAAAGACGGTTCTCCTTGCCAACGGGTGTTGCGCCTTGCTCGGTAATTCCACCACTCACCGTAATCAGGTCTAAATCACCATCATTATCATAATCACCCCACTCAATATCATGGGTAGCCTCATGCAATTGTGAACGCCAGATGGCTCTTGTAGTCAATTCACCATTATCATTCCGATAAAGCCGGGTCGGCCCACCTTGATCACTGGTTGCTAGATCAAGATCGCCATCGCCATCTACATCACCCCATGCCATGTCGGACGTAATATTGTCAAAAGTGGTTGGACTAAACTCCTGAGATGACCAGACGATTGTAAAGATTGGAACTTGAGTTGTCGCATCAACACCATCATTACGATAAAGTTGATTTGTCTGGTTAATGCCACCAAGAATTGGTTCGTCCCAATTGCTGATGGCTAGGTCCAGATCACCATCATTATCAACATCCCCCCAAGCTAAGGCAGGCGACAAGGTGCTCTCCGGCGCTGTCCACACAGCGTCAGACGTGAGAACGCCACCATCATTGCGATAGAGTTTTACTTTGTCGATAGTGGCCGCTAAATCGAGGTCGCCATCACCATCATAGTCACCCCAAGCCATGGCTGAATGGCGCCCCTCCTCATTTGGCTGCCAAATCGGTGACGATTGCAGTTCGCCACCTTGATTACGAAAGAGTACTAAGCCGCGTGTGACCATGAGTGCTACCAAATCAAGGTCATAGTCGCCATCGACATCACCCCAAGCCATCTTTAGGATTGAGTCAACCATTGAGACAGTCACGTCAGGCGCGTCACGGATTACACCATTTTGGTTCTGGTACAAACCAATACTGGCTGTTTGGCCTTGGCGATACGAAGCTGTTAAATCAAGATCGCCATCACCGTCACTATCACCCCACGCGAGCCCCGGTATTTGAGCAGCCTCTGTTGTGCCCCATAGCTGTTCTGAGAAGCTAACCACTTGGTTGCGATAGAGCTGGATTGCTTGACCAACATTGTTTCCATTAATCAAAGCCAGATCAAGTACGCCATCATTATTGATATCCGCCGGGGCCACTTCAAAAGTGGTGCGTGTTTGCGCTGAACTCCACTCAACAGCGAAGTGCAACGTATTATCAGCGGCAGCGCGATCGTTACGATAAAGGCGGCTCAGACCATCATTACCGGCGATCAAATCAACGTCTCCGTCATTATCCAGATCACCCCAGGTCAGGTGCAATGTCGTGTCGGCCTCCAGGGAAGTCCAAATTGGGTTTGTCGTCAAAGAGCCATTGTCATTGCGGTAAATATGGTTGGGTTCGCCAATAGGTATCCCCGTTAGGGGATCAATGCGACCATTGCCGGTTGCCAGATCAAGATCGCCATCCCCATCCGCATCACCCCAAGCCACGCTAAAGGTAGTGTCGGTGCTGTTAGATGACCAGGTGGCTGTGGTGGGGAGGGCGCCTTGTTGGCTGACATAGACGCGCTCCGGCTCGCCACCGGTATTCAAGCTGCCATTGGCCACAGCTAGGTCCAGCCAGCCATCCTTATTGAGATCACCCCAGCTTACTTCCGAGCTATGATCGACCTCCTGCGCCGTCCAAATCGTGGTGAGAATAGGCGTGTGATCCGTTCGGCTGCCATCGTTGCGATAAAGCCGGTTGGCCTGCCCTTCATTGCTGACGGCCAGATCAAGATCGCCATCATTATCTACATCACCCCACGCCACGCTAGTGGAGATCTCTGCTTCCGACGAGGACCAGACCAAGCGGAAGTCCCAAGTACCATTCGCTTGGAACTGACCTTGGTTACGGTAGATTCGGTTTGGCACCCCAAAGAGTTGCAACCCATTGTTGCCCAAATTGGCGACTGCCAAGTCTAGCCAACCATCGCCATCATAGTCACCCCAGGCAATATCTTCAACCCCATTTTGCTCGGTGCTTTGCCAGGCGATGCTAAATTTCATCTGCGCGCTATTTGCCTCTACGCCTTCATTTCGATAGACTACACTACCACCGGTCTTGCTGACGGCTAGATCCAGATCACCGTCGTTATCAAAATCGCCCCAGGCACCTGCGGTGTAAACGGCAGTTTCGTTAGAGGTCCATACAAGACTCAGTGGTTCGCTGCTTTGAGCATAGAGGGGGGGTGAAGAGGCTAGCACAAGGCAAGCAGCTAGGGTAAGTTTGGTGAGTAACCAAGATTTCATCGGGTAACCTCCGGCAAATAAATGTAGTAGGCTTCAGGCGTGACGGTTGGCGTCACAACAGGTGTCGTGGTAAGCGGTTGCCAACTAAGCAGCCACTCATCCAATAAGGCTGATTCACCAGGCACTGTGGATGTAAAGCGGGCGCGTAAGCGCAATGCAGGGTGGGCCACCGGATCAATAGTCGCTAAGGAAGCGCCGCTCGCCAGATTGGTTAACAGGGGAAGGTCGTTGTGATCCAGCAGATCAATCTGCAACGTGGTGGTCGGTGGATTGCTGACGGCGCTGTAGGTCACAGCATCCCACTGCTGGATGGCAACCGGTGGTGTAATCACTTTAGAGACGGCCACGCCAGAGGTTGCATTACCGGTCAATGCCAGCAATTCTGGGAAGTGGTCTTTGAGCTTGAGATCGACATTTTGTAACGTCGCAATATCAAGACCCGCTAGATCATCAAAATCATCGCGCCAGGTGGGTGTCACCATGAGTGCATAAGTAGTAAAGCGGCGCATGGTAGTGACGATCTCGCTCCGTTCCGAGTAAATCGTGCTTGGCAGGCGCAGCCAACGTTGCGTTACCGGTTGCCATTGCATGATCGCCAATGCGTCTGGTGGTGCACCATTTAGGTCGTCGGGAGTATAACGTAAACGCAGCAACATAGCGCGCACCGTACCGGTGATTGAACCGGAGGCATTGATCGTGTAGGGTTGGTTGATCACGCGATGACCGGGCGGAACGACCTGTACGGGGGCAAATCCGGGAGCAAAAGCCAAATAGGTTTCGGCGGCAAAAGTGTCGGTGCTCACAATGTTCAGTTCCAGGTGACCATTGGCAAGCTGAATGGCGCGAGTCATGCTTAACGGAATATAAGCGCGGGTATATTCTAAGGGCGCTGTCGCCAACCCCAACGTGCTAGTTACATTCAACGTAGCGATGCTATCTGCTTTGGGGGCAAAGCCAGTTACAGTTGCGGCGTAGAGTTGCTGGGTGTTGGAATAGGTTGCTGTGTAGGAGTATTGGTGTCCGGTGGGGCCGATTATGGAATTGACATAAAGTTGCCCAATGCCATCACTCAGCCCATGAATATTGACATAGAGTTCACGTCCCGTTGGGTCAGGAATTACATTGAGAAAAGGATTGATCACGGCGCTGTTTAAGTCGGTGATTATAGGTTGATTATATTCTTGAGTAAGGTAGTCAGAGGCGGTGATGCTTTTGGGTGTCATGAAGTAGACAGCGGTCAAAATGGTCACCAAGGGCAAGAAACCTGCCAAAGACCAAAGTCGTGTGTGTAAATTCGTTTTTTGTATATGTTTCATTAGATGATAAACCTGGATATTTTGCCTATGCCAATCGAAACACCGTCAATCAACAGTTTACGTGATAACTTTTTACAGGCGCTGAATAGTCGCAACTTTGATAAATGTCAGGCTTTATTGGCAACCATTCAGCGAGCAGCTGTCGATCAACCAAATTTGGCGCCCCAAGCACTATACTGCGAAGGCTTACTTGCTAATGAGGCTGAACGCGATATGGCCAAAGCAGAGCGCCTTTTTAAGCGGGCCTTAGCCCAAGAAAAAGATACAATGCAACGCGCCCGCATTTTACGCGGCCTCGGTATTGCTTATGATTATCAACAGGAATCAACTAAAGCACTGGCAACTTTTCGTACATTGGCACAGCTCTACACAGAGATGGAACAACCTTTTGAACAAGCTAGAACGTTGAAAAATATGGCGATTGCCTGTGAAAAAGGGTACGCCCGCGGTGATCTGGGCGCGGAGTATCTGGCGAATGGTGAAAGCTATTGCCGGCAAGCGCTAGCACTCCTGACAACGCTGAAAAATCCTCCTCCTGCACTTGCCTGGGAACAGGCCACCACCTGGAATACGTTGGGGGCGCTCTATCTACATCTGGAACGTTGGCCGGACGCCATTGCTTGTTATGAACATCATTTAGCCTATGCGAAAACGCATGACGACTCATTTAGTCAGGCAATTGCCACGCTCAACTTAGGCGAGATCTACCATTTACAGGGTGCCAACCAGTGGGAAGCGGCGCAACGTTGCTATCTAACAGCTTTGTCGATTTTTCGGGCACTCAATGATTCCTACGAAGTTGTAGGTGTACTGGCCAATCTGGCTGCTTTATACCAAGCGCGCGGCCTCCCAGATCAAGCGCTGGCTACCTATCAGGAAGCGATTGAACTGGCCGAAACCTTGCGCGCTGGCGTCACTTCAGAAACTGGACGGGCTGGCTACTTTGCCACGGTCGAAACACTCTACGCCAAGGCAATTCTTTGTGCCGTAGAAGAGCGAAAGTTTACGAAAGCCTTTGAATGGAGTGAACAAGCACGGGCGCGCGCGCTGCTCGATCGCATAGCACTGCAAGCGGCTGAATTGGCGCGCAACCTGGCTGAACCGGTGATGACGCTGGCGGAGATGCAAGCCAGTCTACCATCCAATGCACTGCTGCTGGCCTATTTCACTACCGGCTTGCTAGATGCCCAGGCGGAAGATCAGAGTAAACGCTCTGCCGTGAGACGACATCGGTTTCCACCGGCGAGAGTCTTGCTCTTTGCCGTCACTGCTGACAGCCTCCAAGTGCATGAGTTGGCGCTCTCGCCTAATCTGTTGCGCCCCAACCATTTGGAGAATGTTGTCGAACGCCACTTTTTGAATCAGCCCATGTTGCGTACACTCTATCAAAAGCTGATTGAGCCGGTGGAGATGGTCCTTCATCGTGCAGAACAAGTTTATCTGCTGCCCCATGGTCCGCTGCACTACATTCCATTTCAAGCATTGCTCGCGGCTGATGGTGAACCATTGGTGAGCGCCACCGGCCCAACCTTCACCTATGCACCCAGCGCAACAACTTTACTTGGTCAAACAACGTCTCCGATAATAACAACTGCGGATACCCTCTTCGCCATTGGTTATAATGCCACGACGCGCTATAACCTGCATTATGCTGAAGCTGAGGCGCAAATGGTAGCAGAACGATATAAAGGAAGCAGTCTGGTTAGCGCCCAAGAGAAGAAAAACACGCTATTTAGTCAAGCCAATGCTTATAGGCTGTTACACTTTTCCTGTCACGGTGAATTTATTGCTGATGAACCGTTGACATCGTTTTTGCTCATCGGTGAGCAAGAACGGTTAACCGCCCAAGAGATTATGGACCAGCTACACCTAAACTGCGATCTGGTGACCTTGAGCGCCTGTGAAAGCGGGTTGAGTCGCATCCGCCGCGGCGATGAGTTGCTGGGCTTGTTGCGCGCCTTTTTTTATGCCGGCGCCCAAGCGTTACTGGCCACCCTCTGGCGCGTTGATGAACAAGCGACCTATCTATTTATGCATCACTTTTATGCCCAAATTCAAGCTGGTCAGGATTTTGCTGCGGCGCTCAAAACAGCTCAGATCTACTTACGCAATATAACTTATGTCGAAGCACAACGCATCCTAAATCGTCCATCAGCCGAGATAGTGCCCCACCCCACCGATGAGTCTGCTACTGTACAAATAGAAACGCCAACCGCTACCACTAAAATTTATGCCGATCCACGCTATTGGGCGCCCTTTGTCCTATTTTCCCGCTCAGCCGGCCGGCGCTACTCTTGATGGTAGGTCACACAACATGTGTGACAAATCCGGTGTATCTGTCACTTTTACAGAGCAACCTACAATTCACGCAACATTTGGTTGTACTTGCAAGGTTAGTTGGGCCAGATCAGCCGTGCGAATGCCGGCGACAACTGTCTTACCATACGCATCGGTGAGATGACTGGCCAGCAATTGGTCTCCACGGCGGACAACTACCTCTATTCCGGCCAGGTTGGGCCAACCACCGCGGCTGGGTACATCCACATCGATCAACAACTCACAATGCGCCGGGTCTTGTGGCGCCTCCTGCGCCAGGATCGATACGGTCAGATCGGGAAAGACTTCTTGTAAGTCCACACGACAGAGCACCTTGCGTGAACTCTCTCCCTTTAAGCCAATGGCAACTGGTGCAGGAAAGGTATTTAGCAGGCTGCGAGAAAATTCAATAAACAGGGCTCCTAGTTCGTCTATCCGCCACCGCACCTCGGCCAAGGGCGTCGAAATGGCGTGTGCAGCGGTAGCAGTAACCGCTTCAAGCACCGGCATTGTTTGCCAATGACTGTCCAGCTGGTATGCCTCCACTGTCCACTGATGCAACTCCAACATCAATTCAGCACACTGTGGACAAGTGAGCAGATGCAGTTGTAGGGGCTGCCAACGGATATCTGTACCTATACTAAGCAACGCTGCCTCAACATATTCGGGAAATAACCTTTGCGCTTCGGCACAGGTCAATGTATCCTCTTGATCACTCATCAAGCCCTGCAACAGGCTACTCATGCGCGCCTGGCACAATTGGCAGGTCTGCAAATGTGCCAAAGTCGTCACTAGCTGCACCTGTTCAGCAACTGGATTCGCTATATATGCGCGTACAGCTTGTCGAAACGTGGCACAGGGCGAAGGAGTAATCAAAGAATCTGCGCTTGCCATCATCATACACATCCTCGTATTATCTTTACTATCTATACCTATAGAGGCAATTGCCCGTCAAACATTACAATTGATGAGAAAATAGACTCACTGCTAAGGGCGCAAAGAACGCCAAGAGAAAAACTTCGCGTTTCTTCGCGATCTTTGCGGTAAAATTTTCATGATTATCGGTACCGGTAGCCATGGTCCCTGTTTTGATGACAATTTTTCTATTCATCCAAAAAATAAGCGCGTAGAGCGGGGTTTGAACGCAAAGTAGAGAGTGCACGCGTGCGTAACACCCGCACGTTATTCGCCGTTATCCCCAACTGTTGGGCAATCTCTTCATCGCTCAACTCCTCCACATATTTGAGCAAAACCACACTGCGTTGCCGTTCGTTCGGCAGGTCGGCCACTGCGTTGAGCAAAAGCGCCCACCCTTCCTCGCGAGTGAGTCGATCAACCAGCTTTTGCTGTTGCGGTTCGATCACCCGTTCTACTTCAGTTTCGTCATCACCGTACTGCTGAGCTTTGGCCTGGCGTCGTCGCAACTCTTTGATCACCTGCAGCAATTTAAAGATCGCAAAGGTAAAGAAGGCTGTCGGCGTGTGACATTGATCGAGTTGAACGATGACCAATTGCAGCGCGGCTTGTGCGAGGTCCTCAGCCTCAATGGGGTCCCGTTTCTGAGCATTAACGTATAAAAAACGTCGTAACTCTATGTAGGCCGCCTCGCGTCGCGCAGAATCATCGATCTGGCAGCAGGCAGTGTAAAGCGCCTTAGCGTAGCAGCCTGTCACCAGTTTCTCTACTTCCGCCGCGCGCTGTTCCGGTGCAATCACTTGTTGGGCTTCGCGACAAAGCTCGTCTTCAGTCAATAGGGTCCAATCATACCGTTGGATCAAACCACGCACAGCAGTTTGCACAGGGGTAAGGGATTTTGGGGTGTCCATAATCAGTGGTTACCTGTAATGTTTTTCCTAAGATAGCCTCTTTTACTATATCACGACAATCAGACGGACTGGCGGCTACCAGAGACAGGAGAGAAACTATATCAATGTTCTGTAGATCAGAATTCTAAATAGCCCGCAGTTCGGAGAAATGTAAGTGCATGGGTTGGTGTGTGGGTGATTTCATCGCCAAAGACGCGGGTAGTTCACGATTACGAAACTTCTGTAAGAACTTAACTATGCACAAAGGCACTATAAGCCAGCGTTACGTCTGATGAGTATAGCATGATTATCTACCAAACACAATTTTTTTGTACTCATCGTTTACATCGGGAATGGGGTAAGTGATCGGGAGCTTTTCCAATGTGTGACTCAATGGGAGGTTCATTTTAGGTCCCTCTACCTATCCTCGGTATCCCCTGAAGCGAGGATAGGTTTAAATCACCAGCATGTTGCCGGTATATATAATCACTACCACTGCCACAGAGGAGCGGAACTCATATGAAATTCAATACAGCAATTTTCTACGATATTGAAAATTTGCTCAAAGGTTATAGTTTTTCCGACCACATGCTTGCCACGCTTTCTCTGGCCGATATCTTCGAAGCAATCCGCAAGACGAATAAGCTTGGCCAGGTTGCCGCGCAGCGCGCCTATGCCAACTGGAGCGACCCACGGTTGCGCGCAATGCGCGGCGAAATCAATGAGCTTGGCATTGACCCCATTCAAGTATTTGGCTTTGCCAATGAGCAGAAGAAAAATGCCGCCGATATTCAATTGGCGATTGATGCCATCGATTTGGCCCATGTACGCCCCGCCCTGGAAGTCTTTGTCATCGTCTCCGGTGATGGCGGCTTTGCAGCACTGGCCAAGAAGTTGCACGAATATGGCAAAACCGTGATTGGTTGCGCCTATCGACAGGCGGCCAACCGTACCTTCAAAGCTGTCTGTGATGACTTTGTCTGGATTGCCGATCCAGATGCAGAAGAACGTTCGATACAAGCAGCCAGTCAGCCAGGCAACGGGAAAATGACCAGTAATGGTTTGGATCCCCGCAACGTGCGGCTTGTTAGCCAAATCAAACCCATTGCCGTCAACAAACCACGCGAGACCCTAGCCAAGAGCAAAGAGGTTTTAACCTGGTATGCGACAGACCGTGAGAGCCGAGTCATTTTAACCCGTAATGGTATCCACTTATCGACGATTCAGCAAGCACTCACCCATGCCATTCCTGATTTTCAACCGATTCAGCTTGGCTTTACCAAGTTCAGTGAATGTTTACAATATCTCTGTGTAGATACAGAGTTGTGTATCGTACGTCTACCGCCTTCAGAGGTGCTATTAGCCAGCCGCCACTCGCCACCACCAAATGCAGAAATTATGCCGGATCTGCCGGCCAAGGAGATTCATACAGTCGATACATATCAGGCAATCCTGAGTAAAGGCGCACCGGTCATTCGGCTACCGACCCCTGCTGCATTTCACGCCATAACCGCTTGGCTGGTTGAGCACCCCATCCAACTATGCGATCTGGGCACAGCGATTGAGGAGATCGTGATCGGCCTCAATGATGCTGTCACCGCCGAAGCCGCCAAGTTAGCCATATCAAGCTTAGCCGCTGCCAATCTGCTTATCCGCGAACCAGCCAATGCGCCTCTAGCCGAGCAAACATTATCGTTGCGCCATGAGATTGAATCGGTGGCCGTGGCAATGGAACGGGTCAAGACTGCCGTTATTGAAAAATTGACGACGGTTCTGCCAACAGTTGAAGAGAAAGTGGTAAGACAGCTTTTGCCAGAGGTAACCTGACAATCCCAATCCAAATGCTGTAAGTCCAGTGAATACTACAAAAATTATAAGGTAAAAGTCATGAAGCACAATCTATCTATATTTAATGAAGGGTAATCATCATAATGAACAATAAAGATACATTTCGATGTACTGAATGTGGACAAGATCTGATCCATACAGAAATCAACTCTAATCCATTTACTGATGCCTATGTCTGCCCTAAATGTGGGCACAAAGAACGGTTTCCAACTAAACTCCGAAAAAATATCTTCTGGAGCATTGGTGGATTATATGCGGCTGGCATTGTTCTCGGTTCGCTTAAGAAAAGCCGTTAGCTAGCTTCACTTAGTGATTAAAAGAATCATTTGTAAAGGAGACGAAATGAGTACACAGTTAAACACATCATCTACTGTTAAGCAGGTAGAATACGTGACAAATGCCGCCGGCATGGGCTTGTTTTGGGGTCTGATGCGCGGCACAATGGCCCTCTTAAAGGGTGAGTCAGCGAGTGAGATAGTCCGAGTTGCGTCTAGATCTGCCTCCAGTGCTGCCGCAGCCACTTATGTTGGACAGGTCACCGTAGAGCAATCTCAAGAGATGGGATTGGATTCGGAGTCAAGTCTTATCGCCGGGATGGTCACCGGGCTTGCCACAAAATTTGGAACTCGCGCTGTCTTTGATGTTGTGGTTCCCCAAAATAATAAGGAGGAAATGGGTAATGAGTCAATGTGATATCTGTGGGGCTCCGCTTAAAAAGGCCCCCTTTTCAAGTACGTTGTTTCAAAACCGTTATATTTGTGAAGGTGCTCAACGGCATGCTTTCGCAAAAGAGACTACAACGGGTATTTTGGTGAGAGTGGCTCCCGCAACAACATCACTGATTGTTGGTGCGGTAATGGTGACCAAAGCATTGGCCCTCTTGAGTGATTTTGACGGATAGGAACCATTTGTTGTGTTCATTAGCGCCTTTATGCTGATGATTATATAAATGTAAATAAGGAGAATCTTATGGACGACTTTGAACTAGATCTGGGAGTTACAGGCGCTTTCGCACCTACCTATGCACCTACCTATGCAAGCAACGATGAAGCTTGTCTAGATGCATCTGAGCGGGCGGATACATCCTCCGATGAATTCTGGGGGGATGTCAGAGACTATTTCGGCGATGAGTCACAAACATCCTTCGGCGATGTCTTCGAATCCGGCATGGATGCATGGGGGGATGCTGACCGAGTCGAAGAAATCTGTGACACGGGCGGAATTTTCTAGGTTGTAGACTGAAGGCCATGAGAATAATTCTTATGGCCTTCAGTCACTCTCTGGCGTAAAGAGCCACCTACGATTACCAATTTCTGCAAAGATCATAGTGTGAACAATTTTGTTAAGACAATCTTCCCGGAAGCTCTCAGCTTCCAAGAAGATGAAGAAAGCCCAGTTATGGTAAGAGAAGTCGTCGGGCTGGTGAAGAAGTGTGAAACGTTGGCGCTGACGGATGAGGGCTGGAATGGGTGGTATCGAAGCCTTGGCCAATGCCGCACCCACCATCCGCAACAACAATTTCTCTGGACAGTAGAGCTTTGCCGTCTACAATGACACCCCCACCGTCACCGTTGACGCCCGCAACAATTGGTGGGGCAGTCCTTTTGATCCCAAGCATGCCTCCAATTCTGGTGGGTAGGGTGAGGCAGTGAGCGATGGGGTAGATTTTCTGGGTGGAGTAGTGCAGAGAATTAAAGCAGGATACTTACATTTCTTGAACCCCTCTCGGAAGGTTCGCTATCATTGGTCGTTTATACTTTCCTATACTACAAGAAATTCATATCAACCAAACATGATATACCCACAGTTCGGCGCTCTCTGGTAGATGGACGAAAATACCTTAATTTCATCGAATTTCACCAGAAAGCGAACCTTAATTACACGAACCGTGGGTGATATATGGAGCAAACCTATGCAAAACAAGAACAACATGCAAAAACTAAGAGCATTATCTGTTGCAATGATCATTGCTCTACTGGTAGGGGGTGAAGTTTTCGCAGGTTCTGGAAAACTCCACAATGGCAAGTTTGATCTCTCCATCTCGATCAGGAGCAACGCACCTGCCGCCACTCTGAATTCATTGCAAAATCACTTTCAACATGCTTCTGAACTTCTCTTCGATGCTACAGACGGACAGCATCAATTTGGTAACATACGCGTATGCAATGACTCCCGAGGCGGACGTACTGCCGATATCTGGCTTTTACCTACTGGTTCGCCTTCAGGATGCAGTAACGGCATAGATGATGATGGTGACGGACAAACGGATGAAGAATTCAGTAATGGCTTGGATGACGATGGTGATGGATTGGTCGATGAAGATATTGGGTGCATTCGCTCCCATGTATCAGGTAAACTTCCTCAATTGGAAAAAACAGGAACCCGTATTGTTCTGTTTGAAGATGAGGTGTCCGCTACTAGTCCTCACGCGGATGCGCGCCACATCATTGTCCACGAATTCGGACACTATGGGTATGGCATATACGATGAGTACAGTGGCCCAAGTGGCAGGAGCAACATTGTAAGTGTGGTGGATCCGAACTCACAGGACGCCAGTTTAATGGAAAATTTTTGGCAAAGACCCATAAGTGAATTCTCTGTACCCAGCAACCATGATCCTGATGGTGATACATGGCAATCAGCCCAAAATCCTGGCGAATCAGATTGGGATACAATGGTCAAGAACTTTCCAAGCCTTATTGCTCCAAGCGGCTTACCTTCTAAAGGTCCAACAACAGGAGCCGGAACAATCAACTGGGTACTACTTGAACCAGAGACTAGGGTAGTACTTGTTCTTGATCGTTCTGGCAGCATGAACAGTCCATCTAGTAAAATTGCAAATGCTAAGGCCGGAGCAAAAATATTCACGGATCTTGCTCTTGCCGGAGATCAACTTGGCATCGTTTCCTTTGCCGATACCCCTTCAGTTGATTTCGCTCTAACCCAAGTGACAAATGCGACGAAGAACTCAGCAAAGGTAGCAGTCGATAATATCATAGCCGGTGGTAGCACCAATATAGGTGGTGGATTGAGAGCCGCTTTAAACCAGATTGTTGGTGCAGGAAGTCCTGCCTGTCAGCAGGTGATTGTTTTGCTGAGCGATGGTGTCCATAATACCGGAGAAAATCCGACCGCTGTCTTAGCTGACCTTAAGAATGCTGGAGTCATTGTTCATACAATAGGATTGGGAGCTGATGCAGATACAGCCTTATTGAGCAATATAGCAAAAGAGACCAATGGAAAATTCACATTTGCTGCCTCTCAAGCATCTCTACAGAAAGCGTTTACCACCCTATTCACAGAAAGTACTGATAATGGTGGTCAAATCACCAGCGCCTTGGCACCGATGATAAATGGGGAGGTCATAGAACATAAGGTATTCATTGATGCACTCACCCCGGATGCATCCTTCCTGGTTACCTGGCCAGGGGTAGCAGATCTCAATTTAACACTAGTCAGACCCGATGGCACAGTCATCACTCCGTCAACAGCCGCTGCTGATCCAAGTATAACATTTATCTCTGAGACAAATCACGAGTTGTATAACGTAACTTCATCGCAGGTTGGAGAATGGACCATCCGCGTCCAAGCAGCAAGCACGTCAGGACAAGTAATAGCTACGTTGCAAGTGTTAGGAGTAAGTAGTGACATCGCCTTTACAGCAGCAGCCAATAAGGAAGCAGTAACATTTCCTGAGCCTATTTTGATTGAAGCCAGTCCTGTCGCACCCATGAGTGTTGTGGGGGCAATCATACAGGGAACAGTGACCAAGCCTGACGGCTCTTCAATTTCTATAACACTGTATGATGATGGAGCAGCAACTCATGGAGATGTGTTCGCGAATGATGGCGTCTACGCCAATTTCTTCTCAAGTTACAATCTGAACGGGGTTTACGCTTTTGAGTTGATCGCAACCAACTCTGAAGGATTTTTATACACAGGTGAGGAACTTTTTGCTTTCCCCGAACTAGGTATCATTCCACCAGAAGGGGCGTCTAGCGTTCCTGCACCGGTTTTTACCAGAACCACTGGATTCTCAGTAATAGTTTCCAATGTCCCACCCAATGTTGCGCCTGATCTGATCGTACAAGACATTGTTGCCACCGAGAACAATATTCAGGTGGTAATCAAGAATCAAGGAAATGTTCCTGTACCGCCGGAACATGATTTCTGGGTTGATGTCTATATTAATCCGGATACACTTCCCACTGCGGTCAATGATGTCTGGGAGTTCATGGGGAATGAAGGTCTTGTATGGGGCGTCGTCGCTCCTGCTGTTCCCATGCAACCCGGCGATACCGTCACGTTATCCATCGGTGATGGTTACTACTGGCCTTCACTAAGCAACTTTTCTGGCTCCATTCCTCCAGGCACGCCGATTTATGCTCAGATCGATTCCGCCAACAGCGAATCCACCTATGGCGGGGTACTGGAAGATCATGAAGTGACAGGAGGCATGTACAACAACATCTTTGGACCTGTACTATCACAGCTACCGACAAGCGGCGCCGGGAGTCCTGATGCAACCATTTACCTTCCGCTTATCATATCATCCAACGCAATGGCTACAACAGCAAGTACAATGTCTGCATCTGCCGAACCTGTTAGTGCAGAAGAAACACTGCCGGTCCGGCCATAGTCAATAAGGAGCAATACTCATGAAACATCATCGATTACGCGCACGCTGGCTTTTTGCAATCTGGGCTGTGTGCCTCATAGCAGGAATAGTAAGTTTTGTATCACCGGCCTATGCCGATCTGCCGCCCCGGCCTATAAAGACGCCAATAACGGAGAAAGAAAAACCAACTCCGGAAGCGCCAGCGGGAACACTGTTGCTGAACACCCAGCCATCGCAAGATGGGCTGTGGTCGGTCGTCCAGTGGCAGGGAGCGGCGGGAAACTGGCATGATGTCGAAGGATGGCGGGGCGTCGTTCGACAGGGCAGAACCATTTGGTGGGTGGAGCAGGGCCACTGGGGGAAAACCCCCTATCGATGGCTAGTTTTTCAGGAAGAAGGCGGCACTATGCTCGCTGCCAGCGAACCGTTTGCTCTGCCCAATTCCGGCGAGATCCTGATCGTCGAAGTCGGGTTGCCGGACTGACAGAAGTGAAGCGTCTTTCCTCAATCCGGAATACGCTTCACCTGCTGCGCATCGCTACAATCTTGATCCCTGCCGTATTGTTGATAATGCCCTAGTGATAACGATATTATCTAATTGAGGGGTGTGCATAAACATCTACCAGAGGTAGGCGGATATTTTTAGCAAATTTTGACGCCATAATCGCACTCATAAAAGCTATCAAAACCTATCAAACATACTGTTTATGACCGTTTTATGACGTGCTTTCCAGAGGCAGGAATTATGCACACCCCTCATCTAATTATGCGTTGAGTACCATAACAGGTTTTATCTATCTCGCTTCCATTAAAAGTGGCAACTACACCTGAACAATCTAGAACAGAGGGGCAGGATGGCACCATCCTGCCCTCTGCTCTTTTCTCCAACTTTACCCACACGCAATAATCATATACAATATTGTCCTGGTTTACCCGATATTCTTGCAGGAGCGCCTTGGATGAAGTCGTTGAAATTTTCTGAATTAGCCGCGTCCGACATTCGTAGCATCGTTACAGTGCATGAGATGGGCGTCGCATCCTATTCTTGGACGCAAGTCGATCAGTTGCCGCTCACCAGCGACGAAGAGCTTCAGCTACGCAACATTACGTCACGGCTGCTTTACTATCAGACCAACCTGATGAATGAAGCGACGATCTGGGCGCGCGCCATTTATCCGCTGCTGGTGTTGGCTGAACAGGACGATATCCAAGCCTGGGCGCAAGTTCCCTTGCGTGCGCGCTATCCCCATGTGGAGCTCTACGGGGTGGTGGACGGCGTCCTCGGTCATGGCATTACCGGCGTGATCGAATCGCCCTATCTCATCGTGATGGAAGCCAAGAAAAGTCTGGATATTCAAGACCCGCGTTTTCAACTCTATGGGCAACTATTGGCAGCGGCGCACCTCAACTGGGAAAATAACCAGGCGCCACGCCAGGAAATTTATGGCTGCTATACCATCAGTGATAGCTGGACCTTTGTGCGCGCCACAGTGGAAGAATTCACAGGTGAGCGGCCAACGATGACGTTAGAATTTTCACGCGAGTATGTGGAAAAAATCGAAGCAGCGACAATCTTGAAAATTCTCAAACAGATTGTTGCCACCCATTTCCAAACAATACAAGAGGCGATATAATGCTCACCCTTGACATCCACTGCCATTTCTTGTCCTAGCTCACCCTCTACACAATTGCAGTAGATTCAATGAAATAAGTGAGCATTCGCAGATCAGTTTAAGTGCGAAGGCCAAGGGTCATTGATTGATCGGAAAATAAACTTGATAGATAAAGATGCGATTCTCCAATATTTGCAGGAACTGAATCAAGAATTGGCTAGACTAGATGTTATCGGTGAGGTCTGTCTCTATGGTGGTGCTGTTATGTGCTTGGTTTTTGAAGCAAGACCCAGCACAAAAGATGTCGATGCAATTTTTCAGCCGACGCAACAGATGCGCGCCGCTATTGCACGAGTAGCAGCCCACCACAAGCTGCGCGACGATTGGCTAAATGATGCAGTCAAAGGTTTTGTCGTCCAACACCCGCAGCGCATTTTTTTGGATGCTTCACACCTTAAAGTTTATGTGCCTGATCCCGATTATCTGTTGGCTATGAAAACGCTTGCTGCCAGGGTAGATACAACTGATCGGCAGGATATTGAATTTCTTATCAACACATTAGGATTAACCCAACCCGAACAAGTGTTTGCAATTTTAGAAAAGTACTACCCCCGTCAACAGGTGAAACCGGCCACGCAATATTTTGTTGAGGAGTTATTTGGACAATGATTACGCTGCAAGAGGTCAAACAGCAGATAACCCTTGATCCGAAAAACTGGTCTATTTTTTTGATGGATTTTGTCGATGACTTTCGCTACTACAAAAATCTGGCGGCCATTGCCGAACCTTTCCAGACTACCGACCAAGCGTTCGATGCGTTGCTGGCTTCGACTGCCGAATATCTCTGTGATGAACTAGGATTAGCAACACCAGCCTGGTTGGCGGCAGTGCCGGGCTGCAAAACGCCTTGGTTTGTATCTGGCATAGAGAATCTAAAGGCCATTGCGCTTGCCGAAAGCCCGCTCCGGTTTCGTATCCGTAAAATTTTTGTGCTGGCAAATTTTCTGAGCCGGGTATAGTAGATTGTCATCATCCATCTGCAAGCAAAAGACAATATAATGTTCACACTCGACACCCATTGCCACTTCTTCCCCCAAGCCTTTTTAGACGCGGCGCGCAAGCCCAACTCTTTCCGCGCATCGCTCAAACGGCGCGCCGACGGCCGCGAACACCTGGTCTGCCCCGGCAACTTTGACCATCCGCTGACGCCTGACTTCTATAGGGCGGAGCAGATGCTCGCCGATATGGATAAGACCGGGCTGCGCATGGCGGCCATTTCCGCCGCGCCGCCCACCCTTTCCTATTGGGCGGAGGCCGGCGCGACACGAGAATTAGCGGCGGCCATGAATGAGAGCATTGCCGCCCGTGTCGCCGCTCACCCCGACCGCTTTGTGGGGTTGGCCACGGTGCCGCTGCAGGATATTGACGCCTCCATCAGCGAGGCCAAACGGGCCATCCGCGACTTGGGGTTGCATGGCTTTCAGATCGGCTCCAATGTGGGGGGCAAAAATCTCAATCATCCCGACTATTTCCCTTTCTTTGCCACGGTGGCCGAATTGGGCGTACCCCTCTTTATCCACCCCTACATCCCGGCGGGCGAAGAGCGGATGCAGGACTATTACCTTCACAATCTCATCGGCATGGTGGCCGAAACCGGCTTGGCGATTGCCAGTGTGATCTATGGTGGTGTGTTGGAGCGATTGCCAGATTTGAAGATCATCTTTGCCCATGCCGGCGGCGTCTTCCCCTATATTGTCGGGCGCATGGATCATGGCTACAAGGTGCGCACCGAGGAATGCACCAAGGCGATTCCCCACCCGCCCAGCCACTACATGCAACAGGTCTACTTTGACTGCATGTCCTTTAACCCGCGTGCTCTGCGCTATCTGGTCGATATGGTGGGCGCCGATCATGTGCTATTGGGCAGCGACTATCCCTTTGACATGGGGCCAATCGGCGGACCGGCGGCAGAGGTGCAGGCCAACCCCTACCTAAGCGACGCGGAGAAGGAGCAGATTTGCGGCAAGACCGCAGCGACATTGTTTAAACTCTAACCCTTGTCCCGTAGGGACACCTGACTTTGGAACGCTTCCCTCTCCACATGCTAAAGTCATGCGGCCCCTACGGGGTTGACTACTTAATACACTGCGGTTACCCGCACCACCAAAGGAGAATTCTATGAACGGCTATGAAGTCATGGCGCAAGCCTTAAAAGCTGAAGGTGTTGAGTTTTTGGTTGCGTTCCCCGCGCAACGGCTGATCGATGTGGCGGCTGCTGCCGGCATTCGGCCCATCCTCTGTCGCCAGGAGCGGGCCGGGGTCAACATGGCCGACGGTTTTAGCCGGGTCAGCAATGGGCGCAAGGTCGGCGTCTTTTCCATGCAACAGGGGCCAGGTGCGGAAAACGCCTTTGGCGGCGTGGCCCAAGCCTATGCCGATTCGGTGCCGATCTTGGTCTTACCCGGCGGCGAACCGCACCAACGCCGCGGTATCCACCCCACCTTTGACTCGGTGCCCAACTACCGGGGCATCACCAAATGGGGTGCAGTCATCCACCGCCCCGATGACATTACCAGCATGGTGCGCCGCGCCTTTACCCAGCTCAAGCATGGTCGCCTGGGGCCGGTCATGGTCGAGATGCCCGGCGATGTCATGGGGGCCGATGTAGCAGCCGAAGCGGCAAACTATACACCTGTACGTCGTTTTGCCGGGGCCGCCTCAGCGGAAGATGTGCGCGACCTGGTCACCGCGCTGCTCAAGGCCAAGGATCCGATCATCTGCGCCGGTGCGGGTATCTTCTACGCCGAAGCCACTGATGAGTTGATCGAGTTTGCCGAATTAACCCACATTCCCGTCATGACCTCTCACGCCGGCAAGAGCGCCTTCCCGGAGACCCACCCGCTGGCCCTGGGTGTGGGCGCCATCTCGCGCACGCTCATGGTTCATCGCTTCCTGCAGACGACCGATTTTGTGCTGGGCGTCGGCACCAGCTTTACGCGCAACACCTTTACCGCGGCCATGCCCAACAATGTGATCCTGGCCCAGGTGACCAACTGCGCCGAGGACATCAACAAAGATTATGACGTGGTCTATGGCGCGATTGGCGATGCCAAGTTGGTGCTGCGCCAGATGATTGAGGAAGCCAAACGACAACTGGGCGCCAATGGTCGGGGCGATGTCAACGGCGTCACCGACCGTATTTCGCAGTTGAAAGAAGAGTGGCTGGGGCAGTGGGAACCCCACTTTACCACCAATGAAGTGCCGATCAGCCCCTATCGCGTGCTGCGCGAGTTGCAACTGGCCGTCAATGTGGACAACACGATCATTACCCACGACTCCGGCTACCCGCGCGAACAATTTGTGCCCTTCTGGCAGCCAACCAAGCCCCATGGCTACATTGGCTGGGGCAAGTCGACCCAGCTTGGGTATGGCCTTGGCCTGGCGTTGGGCGCCAAACTGGCCGCGCCGGAACGGCAGGTCATCAACGTCATGGGTGACGCCGCCTTTGGCATGGCCGGCCTCGATCTGGAAACCGCCAGCCGCGCCGGGATCGCGATTCTGACCATTGTGCTCAACAACGGCGTCATGACCCACTACCACGAGCACATGCCCTATGCCACCGAGCATTGGAAGCTGAATCAATTGGGCGGAAATTATTCGGCAGTTGCCGAAGGGTTGGGGGTCTTTGCCCAGCGGGTCAAGACGCCGGATCAGTTGGCGCCAGCCATCCGCAAGGCGATTGCCACAAACCAGGAAGGCAAGCCCGCGCTGATTGAGGTGCTGACCAAGGAAGAGGAGACGGTGTCTCGGTTCTGATAGTATAATCCCACTTCATTTTGCCACAGAGGTCATAGCGAACGTAGAGGAAAGAATACTCTGCGGCCTCTGTGGCGTAGCGTGAATTTGCCAGCTAATTATACAGGTGCCGCAGTGAGAATTCACCAAGTCATTTGGATTCAGAAATTTATTGAAAAGCTTCAGGTTAAGCATAATGTGCAAACGGAAGAGGTAGAGGAAGTACTGTATGGTAAAATGAAAGTGCGTCGAGTTGAAAAAGGTGACGTACAAGGTGAGGATGTTTACCTGGCATTAGGGCAGACTTATTCTGGACGATACTTGGCTATCTTCTTCATCCTTAAACAGAATCAAGCCGCATTGCCAATCAGTGCACGGGACATGGATGATAAAGAGAGGCGACAATATGGACGTAAATAATAAGGACAACATCCCCGATCATTTTGATAGTCTAGAAGAAGCCGGTGAATTTTGGGATACTCATTCGGCGGCCGATTATTGGGATGAGATGGAAGAGATTGACATGGAATTTGATTTGCAAGAGAGCGTGTTTCTTTTGCCTATTGATCAACAGATATATAAAAAGATCAAACTGAAAGCTGAGACAGAACATCGTTCGATCGAAGAGATCATTCAGCATGTCTTGGAGCGCGAGTTTGCCTAATCGATTCGCTGTACCTTGTTGTGTAGGAGGGAGCACTGTGACCAACTGGAACTACACCCTGCCCTGGTATCATGGTTCGCAGCAGGAGTTGACGGTGTTGCGCGTCGGCAGCTCGATTACCCAGGATCGCGACATCGCGCGCGTCTTTTCCCACCGTCCCGGTCTGACATCGGTGGAGGATGACGGCAGCATCAAACACAATGGTGTAACACCGGGTTATCTCCATGCGATCGACGAACCGATTACTGCCGCCGATGTAGAACCCCACCCCCATCCCATTAACGCCACCAAGTGGGAGTGGTTGACCAAGCGGGAGATCAAGGTGCGCTTGCTTGAGCGACCGGCCCTGCGTGACGAAGAGCGGCTGACCGACGCTGATATTGCCGAACTGCGGCGCAGACAACAAGCCGCTGGTGTGGAAACATTTCGAGAATGAGAAATACAGCAGGGGATTGTCACTTCCGTAAGAAAGGAATTTTGATTATGCTACAATTAGCCCCGCGGATCGTTGTTGATCCAACAATTCGTTTTGGCAAACCCATCATTCAAGGCACACGCATATCTGTCGCACAAGTGTTAGCAAAGTTAGCTGGCGGTATGACCATGGACGAACTTATGCAAGAATATGAACTCTCACAAGCTGATATTCGCGCTGCACTACACTACGCATCCATAAAAGTAGATGAAGAAGAGATTCTGGTGCACGCATAATGTGGTGCTTCTTGATTGACGAGGATATGCCGCGCTCAACTGCACTCATGCTGCGCCAAGCAGGCTATGAGGCTGAAGACGTACGCGATGTTGGATTCGCGGACATAGTGATGCAGACGTCTATGCCTATGCCCAACAACATAATGCAACTCTCATTTCTTGTGACAAAGGGTTCAGCAATTTACGCCATTTCCCTCTTGGCACCCATGCGGGGATAGTTGTTGTCCGTATTCCTGATGAAGTTCCTGTTGTACAAATGAACAATGAATTGCTGCGTGCGCTCAGGTCATTAGCAGGTGAGAACTTGACAGGTCTGCTCCTTATTGTTGAGATCGGGCGTGTACGAGTACGCCGTCCAATTAGTAATGGGCACACAGAAAGATAGCACATTACTCATGCAGATTGGCATCATCGGTGACATTCACGGCCGGGTCTTTCATGCCCTCGCCGCTGTGACAATCTGGCAACTGACCACAGGCAAACCGTTCGATTTACTGCTCCACGTCGGCGATTTGGGCGCGTTTCCCGATCCCACGCAGTTGGATGCAGCCACCAAGCGCTACTTGGACGCTGATCCGGCAGAAACAGATTTCAGCCGCATGTTGCAGAGCCAGGGTGAGCGGGCGGCGATCCTAAGCGACCTGCGCCAACACTTCGCCACCCCCATCTACTTTCCCCGTGGCAACCATGAAGATTTTGTCTGGCTCAACCAATTGCCGGTTGATCCAGCTTCACAAACGGCCCAGGTCGATCCCTTTGATTTCTTCCGTTATGTCCCTGACGGCACAGTGCTGGAGTTTGACAGCGTCACCCTTGCTTTCCTGGGCGGCGTCCAAGAGCGGACCGACGCCGCGGCGATTGACTGTGAGGCCCACCAAAGCTTGCTGCAGTTGGCGCCTAATGCCGTTGACATCATGGTCACCCATCAGGGGCCCTATGGCAGCAGCGTTAGCCGACGCGGCGACATCTATGGTTCGCCGTTAATCACGGAACTCATAGAACATCTGCGGCCCACCTTTCATGTCGCCGGTCACGCCCATGTGCTCTCCGGGCCACAGTTGTACGGACAGACGACCTATCTTGGCTTAGACTGCTTAGTGGCGTCACCCATCTGGCAGCCAGAGGCGCGCGGGCTTCAGGCAGGCTGTCTGGCCGTGATTGATACAGATAAGGGCGAACTGTGGCCAGTCACAGATGAGTGGTTGGCAGCATTTGACACACCCTTCGATTTAGAAAAGTGGTGTAGACGAATTTTTGCCTGAATTCATTAACCCTATATCGAGTCGATCCATTCACGTAACGGCTTTTCACGGGAACGGATGACGCAAGAAAATGCGCAAGCCTTTACAACCGCCTGTTATATTCGCTCTGACGGCAAGACGCTGATGTTGCGTCGTAAAAAAAGGGTAACCAGCAGATATGAGGAGACACCTTATGCAAGTATCAGAAGAAGTTGTCCGGCAGTGGATTGAACAGGTGTGGAATGCCGGCAATTTGCAGCAGATCGATCACTTTCATCCACCCACCTTTCAGAACGAAGGCGCACTGGCAACACGGGCTGCGGTGCGCGCCTGGCACGAACAGATGCGTACCACCTTTCCGGGTCTTCATTATGCGATTGAGGAGATTGTCGTGGCTGGCGATCGGGTGGTTGTGCGCTGGCTGGCTCGCGCTACCCACCAGGGCACACTTTGGGGAATGATTCCACCAACCGGCAAATCGGTCACGTGGCCAGGGATTCATATCGTGCGGGTTGAGGCCGGCCAAATTGTCAAGATTTGGGCCGTCGCCAATCAAGCCAGCATTCTGCAACAACTGGGCGTCCGCCTCGTGCCACCACCTAGCGACGCCAATGAATTACAAAATGAAAGTAACCAACAATGACCCAAAGAACCTACGAATTCGGTGTCATCACCGACGAAATTGATGCAGACTTTGCCCGCGCTTGCCGCATTGCGCGTGAAGAAGGGATGCGCTATGTGGAACTCCACCAACTGTGGGGCAAGGCGGTCCATGAATTGAGCGATGCGGAACTAGCCCAAGCCAAAGCAATTGTCAATGAGAATGGCCTGCGCACGCACCTGGTCTGTGGTATGTTCTTCCGCCCCTTCTCCCTGGCTGACGTTGAACTGGCGACGATGGCGCAGCATCCGCGCTTTCAGGAGCACATGCAGCGGCTGGAACGCTTTATCCAGATCGCCCACCAGTTCAACGCGCCCAACATTCGCGCCTTTGGCTTCACGCGCGACGAAGGGGGCGGCAACCCCTCACCCCGTTCAGCCGACGGTGGCGGTATGAGCGAGGCAACGCTGGCCAAGATCGCCAAGGGCATGCAGATCGCCTGTGATCGGCTGGCGGCGGAAGGATTGACCCTGGCCTTAGAAAATGCCCGCTCACTCTATGCCAACACTGGCGGTAACATGCGTCGCGTGCTGGATGCCGTGCAGCGCCCCAACCTCAAGATCATCTGGGACCCAGCCAACGCCTATGTGGCTGGCGAAGATCCGGCGGCGGGCTTTGCGCAAGTGCAAGGGCAGATCGTTGATGTTCATTGCAAAGATGCGCGTGTCGTCGATGACGCCACCGGTCTTACGGCTTGGGCGCGCATTGGTGACGGCGGCACCGATTGGGTGACCCAGTTGCGACTACTGGAGCATGAACCGGTGAACGCCTTTACGATTGAAACACACTGGAAAGCAGAGGGACAAGATAAAGCCGAAAATACCCGGCAGACCTTTGCTGGGTTGAAGCAGATCATTGCCCAGCTTTAATCTTGGGGTGGTATAGTACAACAGAATTGGAAAAGAGAAAATATGACAACTCATGTCGCCCTGATCGGCGCCGGCCAACGGTCTGTGAGCCACATGGCCGCGCTCACCCATATTCCTGATGTCGAAGTGGTAGCCCTGGCGGATCTGGAGCCCGATCGGGCAGAGGCGGCCCAGCAGCGGGCCAATGAGCGCCGCGCTCCGGACAGCCCACCCCTTGCCGCGCCCATCTACACCGATTATCGCCAGATGTTGGACGCAGCCGCGCCCGACTGTGTCTACCTCTGTTTGCCTCCCTTTGTTCACGGCCAAATCGACCATGACTTGATCGACTATGGTAAGCCGATCCTCTTTGAGAAGCCGGTGGCTGTGACGATGAGCGTTGCCAACGAGATTGCTGACCACCTGCGTCAGACCAGTCTGATCAACGCGGCGGGTTATCAGAAGCGCTACAGCGCCGCCGTACAGACCCCCAAAGCCATGCTGGCCGATCAGACCATTGGCATGGTCATCTCCATCCGCCTGAGCAATCTGCCTGGTCAGCCCTGGTGGCGGGTGCAGGCGCAATCGGGCGGCATGTTGGTGGAGCAACACACCCACGCCGTCGATCTCATGCGCTATCTCTGTGGCGAGATCGAATCGGTCTATGCCGTCGGCGGGACGCGTCTGCTCAATGGAACGCCCAACCTCGACATTTTTGATGTCAATGCCTGTACTGTGCGTTTTGCCAATGGCGCGCCGGGCATCATCGGCAACTCGTGTGCCGCACCGGCGGGCGCGCCCATCTTTCCCCCCCACCTGGTCCATGTGGTGGCGCGCGATATGGTCTTAAGCGTCAATGATGGGAAGAGTGTCATCCGCCGCGTCGGGCAGGATGAGGAAGAGATTCTGCCAACAGCCAACGATAACCTGCTCATGAATCAAGCCTTTATCCAGGCTGTACGTAGCGGGCAAGCCGACGGCATCCTCTCCGACTATGGCGATGCGTTACAGACGTTAGCAGTGACTTTGGCCTGTCAACAATCGGCCGAAACCGGCCAGCCTGTGTCACTCGCGGGACAGTAGACAGTAGACAGTGGGCAGTGAGACAGTGGACTATGAGACTGATTTACTGTCTACTGTCCACTGTTAATGCTCCCTAACCCGCCACGGCTGTCGCCGCGCTCTGAGTTCGTTCCGCCTTGCGCAGATAGAGCACGACAGCTACCGCGGCGGCCAACAGCAAGAACTGCGGAATGAGCGTCTCCCAAGTGGGGTAGACGCCCAGGCTGGGCAGCTCTTGCAGCAAGGCAATCGGCGAAGCGGGAATCCATCCTGCGACCTGGAGGGCGTGGATGCCGGCGCCCACAAATTTGAAGCCCAGATAGTAGACCAGGAGCCCCGCAATCTGGAAGAACCATTTCAGCGGCAAGCGTACACCGGCAAAGAGCATGGCCACCGCAGCGACCACCAAAACGGCGCTGCCCAAGCCCAAGCCTAAGAGCAGATCACGGGTTGCAATCGATGGCGCCATGCCTAAATAGAAGATGGTGGTCTCCGCTCCTTCTCGAAAGACCGAGAGGAAGGAAAGGGCCATCAAGCCGAAGACACTGCCGCTGGCCAGCGCACGACTCGTGTGTGTATTAATATAACGCTGCCAGGCATGGAGATTGGTTTTGCTGTGCAACCAGTAGGAGACATAGAAGAGCAAGGCGGCTGCCAGGAGCCCTGTGATGCCCTCAATCAGTTCACGATTCTGTCCCGCAGCAATTTGGTTGAAGAATGCTTGCAGCACAAAAGCGACGGCAACGCTGGCCAAAATGCCGGCGCCGGCGCCCGCCCAGATCCATTTGCCTTTGTCGGCGCTGTTAACCTGGCGCAAGAAAGCCAGTAATGCCACGACAATGAGTAGCGCTTCTAACCCTTCACGCAAAATAATGGCGGCGGCATCGAACATGCCGTACGTCTGTGTGGTGACAAAAGGCGCCATTACCGTGTGGATCTCGCCAATCGCAGCGGTGGCGGCGGCCACGTCAGCCGGTTCGGCGCGCAGGGCTGCGGAGGCATGGCCGAGATTGCGTTCAACGGTGCTGTAGGCGTTTTGTGACTTGACAGCAACGGCGCCTTCAATGGTCGGCCACATGGCAATGGCCTCATTCAACTCCGCCTTGGCTTTGACCTGATTTCCCTCTGCCAGGGCATCGGTCGCCTCGGTGAGGACAGTCAAGAATCGATCAGGTGTAAGACTTTGATCAACAGTGGCGCCAGCGGCAGGGGCAACAGCGCCGCCATGTTCAAAACGCTCAGCAATCTCGGCGGCTTCGTCAAAGAGATGGTCGAAGGCTTGTTCCACACCGGTTGCGTCCAGAGGCGTAAGTTGGAGCGCGCTTTTCACGCCATCAAAGGCCGCTTCCAACTCCACATACGCAGCTGGATCCTGATCACGTACGTTGTCTTCGATCCCTTCCCATAGTTCATGGCTTTCCGTATAAGCCTCTTTCATCTGTACGGCATCATTGGCTGCGGCAGCCGTCATCCCTTCTTGCGCATAATCCCTCAACGTCTGGAGCGCTTCGGGCACTTCCACCGTCTGGGCCCAAACGCTCTGTACTGGCAGCAAGATCAGGCATATGATCATCACTGGTAACAAAAACTGTCGCAACTTCATGACACAATACCCCTTTAGTTTCAAGTTAACAGACTCTAGTCATTCGCCAGTTGATCAGTGAGACACAGGACAGTCACTGATTTACTGCTTAAACTACTGATTGATTAGGCCGCAGTGTCCTAGCCTTTTCATATCGCACGCTGGTGAATGGGTTGTACGATACCATATTCTGGATGACAAAACAAGGAGGTTTTTTATCCAAATTCTAGTGTAGAGTCAGCGGCGAGGCTAAATAGCTGAGATAACCAATGGTTAAGCATAAATTTAACCGAGGTTAATTGCGGAATTTGTACGGCAAAACTTTTGACCTTTTCTCACTGGATCGTGCACAGTAGAATGCAAGGTTGACCGAAAGCTGGATAATGTGGTACAAATTATGTGACACTCAGATGGGCGAAGCGGTGAAATCGTAACAGTTACTAAAAATATTATCTTGACATTATAAAAACGTTAATATCTCTCGGTCAGACTTGTTAAACCGCCGGAGACGAGGGGGTTCTTATGGTATTTTGGCTAGGGCTCTTTGCTGGCCTGATTATTGGTTGGGTTATTGAGTGGGTGATCGACTGGCGTTTTTGGCGGCGTGACCAAGCAATTCACCTGGATCAGGAAAGTCAATTGCGGCGTGAGTTGGAGAGCGCACGTCTGGAAATTACCCGTTTACAGACACAAATTTCCAACGAAACCCCTGCTGCCCCCCCTTCACCTGACCGATTGCAGGATATTAAAGGCATTGGTCAGGCCTTTGCTAAGCGCCTTAATGAAGCAGGTATTTTTACATTCGTACAGGTAGGAGCCCTCAGCCCAGAACAATTAGAGCGCATTATTAAGCCCCAAGAGTGGCAAACATTAGATTATTCATCCTGGATCTCACAGGCGCGTGCGCTTACACAAAAAACCGGTAAAGGCGGGTAGAGAATTATGGCCAGACAACGTACGCCGCAGGCAATTCATCGGCTTGATACGTCCAAGTTTCTCGTTCTTTTGGCACTCATCACAGTCTTTATTGTTTTATTTGCTATCTACGGTCGTCAGAATCTGCGCGATCAATTAGGGAATGTCAGCACGCCGGTGCCTACCTATACCTTTGATATTGCGGTGGTTCGCCCCATTATTGTCGAACCCGCCACCGGCAGTCGTTTCATGGGCAGCGCAGTGCGCTTTGCCGGCACAGGCGCGGCTAATTCACTGCTCCAGTTTTTGCTGGATGGTGCGCCTGGGGCGACGGTTCAAGTAGACGGCACCGGTCGTTGGTCTTACACTGCGACCTTTCAAAGCAGTGGTGAGCACGAAGTGCGCGTCCAAGCTCTGGACGCGGCGGGTGCAGTGCTTGCCGAGACGCGCCCGGTAGCTGTGGCTGTCGCACTGCCGACCGCGACGGCTACCGCCGTCACCACCCCGACCCCGACACCTGTCCCGTTGGCTGTCGAGACCTTTGTCTTTGAGCAAGTCGATCAGGTCGATAGGGTGCGTCTTGCCGGCCAAGGTGTGCCTGATGTGGCGGCGCAGCTTTTGGCCAATGCCACCGTCGTTGCCACCACCACGGTGGATGCCAGCGGCCAGTGGTCGTTGACTGCACCATTGGACAATCCAAATCACTACACCTTTGGGCTACAGGCGCGGTTGGGAAATGGTGTTGTGGCGCCCATCGAGTTGCCCATGAATGCGTTGGTCTTTGCCATCCCCACCGCCACCGAGACACCCACCAGCGCACCAACCCAGACCCCGCTGCCGCCTGCTACACCGACACTCATCGCACCGGCCTTTGGTGAATTTGTCTTTACTCGGGGCATCATGACCAACACAGTTAGCCTGACCGGCAGTGGCGAACCTGGTGCGTTATTACAAATTAGTGTGGATGACACCGTTGTAACCACCACCACAGTCGATGCCGAGGGCGCCTGGTCGGCAACGGTTGCACTCAATGATCCCGGTGAATATCTGCTCAATGTCCAAGCGCTCAGCCCCGCAGGCATTGCCGGCGCCACCGCCAAGCCATTGCGCTTAGTGGTCGCCGAAAGCGCCGCCACCCCTGTCGTCGCGGTGCAAGCAACGGCAACCAATACGCCGGCGCCTACCGCGACGGCCACCGCCACGCGGCTTGCGCCTTTCTTTACGCTCTCTACTTCAACCGTACAGGTTGGCGAGCAACTTGTATTGACCGGCCAAGGAACGCCCGGCGACACCATTGAGGTGTTGGCTGGCGGTGCGGTGGTTGGCGGCACCAAAGTGCAACCGGATGGCAGCTTTACCTTCCCCTTGCAATTTACATCACCCGGAATTCAATATCTCACGGTCCAAGCCATTGACAGTGCAGGCCAGCGCACGGCCGGACGCACATTGGCGTATGTGTTGGTAAATCCGGCGGCAATGGCCACACCTACTGACACAGCTACCGTGGCAGCGACCAATACGCCCACGGACACCGCGACACCAGTTGATACAGCTACGGCCACCGACACCCCCGTCCCAACCAATACGGCCACGTTGGAGGATACTGCCACGGCGACGGACACCGCGACACCAGTTGATACAGCTACGGCCACCGACACCCCCGTCCCAACTGACACGGCCACGCCGGTCGATACGGCTACAGCGACGGACACCGCGACACCAGTTGATACAGCTACGGCGACGGACACACCCATCCCATCTGACACGGCCACGCCGGAGAATACCGCCACGGTAACTGACACACCTGCACCGACCGACACCGCGACCGCAGAAAACACGGCCACGGCGACGGACACTCCCGCACCGACAAACACCGCGACGCTGGTCGATACGGCTACGGCGACCAACACCTCTGCACTGACCGCTACAGTCACGGCGGAGAATACAAACATCGCGACACCAGTCGGTATGGCTATGGCAACGAATACCTCTGCTACGGCGACGGACACACCCATCCCAACCAATACGGCCACACCAGAGAATACCGCTACGACGACGGACACGCCCGCACCAACGGACACCGCGACACCGGTCGATACGGCTACGGCAACGGACACTCCCGCACCGACGGACACCGCGACAGCTACCGATACACCAGTGCCCACGGACACGGCCACCGCCACCAATACGCTGGCCCCGACTGCGACCGCCACTGCGACCAACACTCCGGAACCAACTGCCATCGCCACCCATGTTGCGCCCTCTTTTACCCTTTCCGCCACAACGCTACAGGTGGGTGAACAACTTGAAATCACCGGTCAAGGCGCACCCGGCGCCACTGTTGAAATTGTCGCCGGTGGTACGGTGGTGGGCTCAACGCAGGCGCAAACCGATGGCAAGTTTGACTTTACCATTACTTTTGGTTCGCCAGGCGTCCAATACATTGCCCTCCAGGCCGTCGACCCTGATGGTGTCGTTACGCCAGGCCAGACCGTGGCCTATGTAGTCATTAACCCTCAGCCAACGCCAACCAACACAGCCACCCCTACGGCGTTGCCTCCACAAGTAAACATAGGGGCATTTGCCTCCAGCCTTACTGCTGGCAATGAGACCCAACTCGGCGGCGACGCTGCGCCAGGCGCTACGGTACAACTATTGCTGGATGGCCAGGTGGTGGGGGAAACCACCGCCGATGCCAACGGTCATTGGTCCTTCCCCCTCACCTTTGCGGCCACAGGCAACCATACCTTATCAGTCCAAACGCTTGATCAGAGCGGCGCCGTGGCCGCGGCGGCAGAGCCGTTCATGGTCGCCATCGCCGCACCGACACCAACCCCCACCGCGACGGCGACGGCCACCGCCACCAATCCTCCGCCATCCTGTACGGTAACACAGCCACAGGTGCAGGTGGGCGAGCCGCTCCAGGTAATTGGCGCCGGTATCCCAGGCACTGTCGTCGAACTCATTGTCGGCGGTCAAGTGGTGGACACCGCCACAGTGGATGCCGAAGGCAAACTGAGCTACACGATCTCCTTTACCACAACCGGCATTCAATACCTGGCCTGCCGTGAAGAGCGAAATGACGGCACTCTCCAGACACCCAATGTGCTGGCGTATGTCCTAGTACAATCCCAGCCGACGGCGACCGCTACAGATACACCGGCGCCTACTGCCACTGAGACCGCGACGGCCACCGATACGCCAGCGCCCACCGCAACAGCCACCGACACCGCGACCGCTACAGATACACCGGCGCCTACTGCGACGGACACCGCGACGGCAACCGACACGCCGGCGCCCACTGCCACTGCGACCGCCACCGCGACGGCTACTGCCACGGCAACCTCTACACCTATTCCTGTTGCCTGTGCAGTTGATCAACCGCAACTGCAAGTTGGCACGCCTCTGCATATTCAAGGCGCCAGTATGCCGGGAGCAGAAATTGAAATTGTGGTTGGCGCGACTGTAGTCGACACTGTGCCTGTCGATGCCAGTGGCGATTTTGCTACATCCGTCATTTTTGCGACGCCGGGCGTGCAATATATTGGCTGCCGAGTAAAAGGAGCGGTGACCAATGTGCAAATGGCGGAATTAGCCGCCTATGTGTTGGTGCTGCCGGCGCCGACGGCGACCGACACCCCCACGCCATTGCCGACGGCAACGCCAACCGATACCGCTACTGCGACCGCGACGGATACAGCTACCCCCACGGCGACTGCCACCGCGACTGCCACAGTGACCTTCACCCCGACGCCGACTGCTACACCGACCGCACCCCATACAGCTACCCCCACGGCGACGCCGACCGCAGCACCGGCGACCTGTGCAGTGGCCGAACCACAACAGATGGTAGGCACACCAGTATTGGTGACAGGCAGTGGCGCGCCGGCGAGTGAGGTCGAATTGATTGTGGGCGACCGTCTCCTCGACCGGACTACGGTCGATGCCAGTGGCAACTTTACCTTTACAATCACATTTAACACCCCTGGCATTCAATATATCGGTTGTCGAACGGTGGCGGCAACCATGCAGCCGCTACGGACGCTTTCCTATGTCTTTGTGCGTCCATTGCCCACCGCCACCCCAACGGCGACGCCTATACCGACCGTTACGCCAACGCCAACCAACACGCCTACTCCTGTACCAACGCCGACCCCCACCCATACGCCAACCGCGACACCGACCTTGACACCAACCCCGACAGATTCGCCAACGCCCAGCGCGACGGCAACCCCGACCGCGACCGACACCGCCACGCCGACGAACACCGCAATCCCTACGGATACGGCCACGGCAACTGCCACCGACACGGCGACGGCCACTAACACTGCGACCCCCACCAACACGCCGGTGGCGCCCCAGTGTGTGCTTTCTTCGGCGCAAATTGTTGTGGGCGATCAGTTGGTCATCACCGGCCAAGGGGAACCGAATACACAGGTGCAGATCATCATTGGCGGTGAGGTGCTGGGCGTTGCGTCAGTCGATGCCGACGGCAACTTCAGCTTTACCGTTACCTTCAGCGGTTCTGGCGTGCAATACATTGCCTGCCAGGGCATCGACGCCAATGGCAAGGTCATTCCCGGTGTTGTCGCCGCCTATGTGCTCGTGCTGGAACCCACCGCCACGGTGACCGCCACCGCTACGGCCACCCCCACGCCCACGGATACCGCCACGGCAACGGATACGCCAACTCCAACGGATACGGCCACGGCGACCGATACCGCGACCCCCACGAATACGGTAACACCGACGCCGACTGACACGGCAACACCCACCAACACGGCAACACCGACTGACACCGCCACAGCCACTGACACCGCGACCCCCACGGATACGGCCACGGCAACTGCCACCGACACTGCGACGGCCACTAACACTGCGACCCCCACCAACACGCCGGTGGCGCCCCAGTGTATGCTCTCTTCGGCGCAAATTGTTGTGGGCGATCAGTTGGTCATCACCGGCCAAGGGGAACCGAATACACAGGTGCAGATCATCATTGGCGGTGAGGTGCTGGGTGTTGCACCGGTTGATGCCGACGGCAACTTCACCTTTACCATTACCTTCAGCGGTTCTGGCGTGCAATACATTGCCTGCCAGGGCATCGACGCCAATGGGAAGGTCATTCCCGGTGTTGTCGCCGCCTACGTGCTTGTGCTGGAGCCAACCGCGACCGCAACGGCCACCGACACGGCCACGCCAACCCCAACGGATACCGCCACGGCAACGGACACGCCAACGGCGACCGACACCGCGACCCCCACCGATACGGCCACGGCAACCGACACCGCGACCCCCACCGACACGGTGACCCCGACCCCAACGGATACCGCAACCGCGACGGACACGGCAACACCGACGGATACGGCGACGGCGACCGACACGGCCACGCCGACGAACACCGCGACCCCCACCAACACACCGGTGGTGCCCCAGTGTATGCTTTCTTCGGCGCAAATTGTTGTGGGCGATCAGTTGGTCATCACCGGCCAAGGGGAACCGAATACACAGGTGCAGATCATCATTGGCGGTGAGGTGCTGGGTGTTGCACCGGTTGATGCCGACGGCAACTTCACCTTTACCATTACCTTCAGCGGTTCTGGCGTGCAATACATTGCCTGCCAGGGCATCGACGCCAATGGCAAGGTCATTCCCGGTGTTGTCGCCGCCTATGTGCTCGTGTTGGAACCCACCGCCACGGTGACCGCCACCGATACGGCCACCCCCACGCCCACGGATACCGCCACGGCAACGGATACAGTTACCCCCACCGACACTGCGACGGCGACCGATACCGCCACAGCCACTCACACAGCTACCTCTACGGACACGGTAACCCCGACCGCGACTGACACCGCCACAGCCACTGACACCGCGACCCCCACGGATACGGCCACGGCAACTGCCACTGACACTGCGACGCCGACCAACACGGCGACCCCCACCAACACGCCGGTGGCGCCCCAGTGTGTGCTTTCTTCGGCGCAAATTGTTGTGGGCGATCAGTTGGTCATCACCGGCCAAGGGGAACCGAATACACAGGTGCAGATCATCATTGGCGGTGAGGTGCTGGGCGTTGCGTCAGTCGATGCCGACGGCAACTTCAGCTTTACCGTTACCTTCAGCGGTTCTGGCGTGCAATACATTGCCTGCCAGGGCATCGACGCCAATGGCAAGGTCATTCCCGGTGTTGTCGCCGCCTATGTGGTTATTTTAGAACCGACGCCAACTGAAACCGCAACCGCGACCGATACCGCGACACCGGAGCCAACCGCAACCGATACTGCGACACCGGAACCGACCGAGACCGACACGGCAACGCCAGCACCGACGGCAACGGATACCGCGACACCAGAGCCAACCGCGACCGATACCGCGACACCGGAACCGACCGCGACCGACACGGCAACGCCAGCACCGACGGCAACGGATACCGCGACACCGGAGCCAACCGCAACCGATACCGCGACACCAGAGCCAACCGCGACCGATACCGCGACACCGGAACCGACCGCGACCGATACCGCGACACCGGAGCCAACCGCAACCGATACCGCGACACCGGAACCGACCGCAACCGACACGGCAACGCCAGCACCGACGGCAACGGATACCGCGACACCGGAGCCAACCGCAACGAATACGGCGATACTTGAGCCAACGGCGGCGCCAACCGAAGCACCCACTGAAGCACCGACCGAAGTGGCGGCGCCAACCAAGGTTCTGTTGCCGACTGCACCAGCCGAAATTACAGCGACGGAAGTGCCCACCGCGGCGGCTGCACCTGCCGAACCAGCGGCCACTGCGACAACGGCTGCGGTCTCGCCCGGCGAATTGCCCCCAACAGGTGGTGGGCTAGGCCAGGTGGATGGACGGACGCTGTTGGTTTTGGTTGGGATATTGTTTGCGTTGATAGCTGCCGGCATCCATGATCGGAAACGGCTGCGCACCAACTAAAGTAGGCTCTGTGAAACTAAACCATAGATTCTTGACATTCAGCGCCCAAATAGCTCAGAACATACCCTAGTAGGCACAGGGTACTGTTCAAGTAGAATAACGCTTCTATTCTACTTGAACGGTACCCTGTGCAAGCCCCCTGCTTCCCACATTTGTAGCAGATCCTGAGCTGAACTCTTATCTCAACAAAGCTAGCTAGTTAAGCGAAACCTGATTTTGCGAGGAGATTGCATCATGAAATTTGCAGCCTATACTGGTTTTAAGCCTGCTTTTTTCAAATTATTGAAGTTTAATTTTTATTTGCTTTTTGCCCTTATTGGTGCATCGGTCGGCGTAGCGGCGGAGGCAATGTGGGCGCCAACACCGCTCTATGCCGCCACCTGTGCCGGTACAGGGATTATGGGCACGGTCTTCCGCGACTACAACGCGAATGGCGTCCAAGATGCACTTGAGCCAGGCATCGGCGGCATGGTCGTCACCGCCTATGACGCCAATGGCGGCAGCGCCAGTTGCGAGACCCCTACAACGGGCCAATATGGCATCAATCCGGCTGGCGCCTACCCCGTGCGTCTTGAGTTTACCCTGCCCGCCAGCGGCGAACTTGACTTTCTCCACCCCGGCGCCACGAATGGAGCAGCCCAGACATCGGTCATCTTTGTCGATGCCGCCACCTCTGGGCTTGCGGTCGGCTTTAACAACCCGGGTCAATACTGTGGCGCCAGTCCCAGCCCCACCATCGCCACTTCTTGTTTTGTCTTTGGCGAACAAAATGACAACGCGGCCGGTGTCAACAAAGATATGGATGTGCTGGTCTCCTTCCCCTACACAGCCGGCAGCACCGACCTGACCAATGATGCCGCCATGCGCACCCCATCTCCCACGCACATTGCCGCCGCCAAGGAATTGGGCAGCGTCTGGGGATTGGCCTGGGATCCGCAGAGTGAAAGACTCTATGCCGCTGCCTTTATGAAGCGTCACGCCGGCTTTGGACCCAATGGCCCAGGCGCCATCTACCGGATTACCACCGCGGGCGCCAGCCTCTTTTATGACTTTGGCACTGCCGCCGGCGCCGACCCGCATCCCCAACCCACCGACAGTTGTCTATCGCCGCAGGACAACACCACCAGTAACTTCAATTGCTGGCTCTATGACACCAATGCTTTTGATGCGGTCGGTGGCGTTGCTTTTGGCGATCTCGATATTGCCGATAATTTTAAAACGCTCTACACCGTCAATCTGAATACCAAAGCACTGCTGGCCATCCCCATCGACAATCCGGCCAATACCGTGGCGACTGCGCTGCCCACGCCGACCAACTGTCCGGCCACTGATGTACGCCCCTTTGGCATTGGTATCAATGATGGCAAAGTCTATGTCGGCGCGGTCTGTTCGGGCGAGTCGACCCAAGACATTAGCCAGCTTCGGGGCTATGTCTATGCCTTTGCCAATGGCAGCTTTGCCACGACGCCGGTGCTGGAGTTCAGCTTTGGCTATGACCGCGGTGATAACAATTTACAGTGGGCCTATTGGCTAAACAGCACCACCTTTGACCCGAATAACCCAAACGACACGCGCCAATTGGACGGCAAATGGGCACAGCCTTGGATTACCGACATTGTCTTTGACCGGGGCGACATGATTCTGGGCATCCGTGACCGTAACGGCGATCTCTTTGGTGTGGTGGCCGGCGGCCCAGATCCGAATGACAGCAATCGTTACACCGCAATCTCGCGCGGTGATATTCTGCGCGCCTGTGCCAATGGCAGCGGCAGTTGGACGTTGGAATCCAATGGAGCCTGTGGTGGGGTGATCACTGGCGGCGCCGGTGACGGGCAGGGACCGGGCGGCGGTGAATATTACTTTAATGACGAACAGTTTTCCCATCCACACCGCGAAACCTCAGTTGGGTCGCTAGTGCAGATTGCCGGTCTACCCGATGTGGTGACAACGGCCTACAGTCCCATTGAAATTGCGACGGCGGGCAGCGACGGCGGCATTAAGTGGTTTAACAACAGCACCGCGGCTACCAGTCGCGGCTACGTGGTCTATGACGGTTCGGGGGAGGTGGCGCTCTTTGACAAAGCCAATGGGTTGGGCGATCTGGAAGCGTACTGTCCAGCCGCGCCGTTAGAGATTGGCAACCGCGTCTGGCAAGATACCAATGGCAATGGCGTCCAGGATCCTACCGAACCCGGGTTGGATGATGTAACGGTGCAACTCTACAATGATGGCGTGCTGATCGGAACCACCGTGACGGCCAATGGCGGTCAGTACATTTTCGATAATAGCAATGTAACTCAAAATGGCGCGACGGGGATTCGGCCAGTTACTTTCTGCAACGCAGGCGATCCCTCCGCCTATGAAATTTACATTCCCAATGCCACCGGCGCCCAGCAGCAGGCGGCGCTTGCCAATTTGACTTTGACCACCGTCGACAGCGACGCTACCACCAATGGCGACTTACGCGATTCCGACGGGACAGCCGCGGGCACGGATGTCATCTACACAATTCCCTGCGCTGACATCCAGGGCGCCGGCTGGAACAATCACACCTATGACTTTGGCTTTGCGCCGCCCATTGTGCAAGCTGAGCCGGTGGCCATTGGCAATTTTGTCTTTTTGGACGCCAACAACAATGGCCGCTTTGACACCGGTGATTCGGGTCTCGATGGGGTGGCCATGCAACTGCTGGTGGCAGGACAGAGTACGCCCATTTCGACAACGACTACGGCCAGCGGCGGCTTCTATCAATTTGACACGCTACAGCCGGGAGATTACCAGGTTTGTGTCGCCGCCGGTAACTTTGGCGCCGGACAAGTTCTGGCCGGCTATACCTCCAGCACAGGCGCCGGCACCGATGAAACGACCGACCAAAGCGGCGATGAAAATGGCATTGACAACGCCAGCCCCGCGGCCAGTGGCATCTGTAGCAACTTCTTCTCGCTCCAGCCCAACAGTGAGGTGACCGGCGAAGATCAGAGCAGCTATACCGGCACGTTGGACGATGATAATGTAAACTTTACCGATGACTTCGGTTTTGTCGCGCCGGCGCCGGTCGAATTGGTGGCGATTGGCAATGTCGTCTTTACGGACTTTAACAACAACGGCAGCTTTGACGCCACCGATACAGGCCTGGATGGCGTTACCGTTGCTCTCCTCCCGGCCGGCGCCGATCCCCTCTCGGCCACCCCCATCAGCACGGTCACGACCCAAGGCGGTGGTTTCTATCTCTTTGATAATCTGCAGCCTGGCCAGTACTTTGTCTATGTGCAAGCCGCCAACTTCCAGACCAATGGCGTGCTCCGCAACTTCTATTCATCCACCGGCAATGGCACTGCCACGACCATTGATGACAATATCGATGAAAATGGCATCGACGACAATAGCCCGGCCACCAATGGCATTCGTTCCATTGTCTATGATCTTCAACCTAACATGCAGCCCACGGCTGAGGCGGGGGCCGGCGCCTACCCAGGCGCGCTGGATGATGACAATGTGAACTTTACTGCCGATTTTGGCTTCTATAAGCCGTTGACGCTAGGCAACCGTGTCTGGCTGGATGATGGCGCTGGTGGCGGAGGCGCCAACAATGGTGTGCGCGATGGCAGTGAAGCAGGGATTGCCAATGTGGTCGTGTCGCTCTTGGACGGCGCCGGCAATCCCGTGCTCAGTGGCTCCGGTGCGCCCATGACCACTACGACCAATAGCGAAGGTTACTACCTCTTTACCAATTTGCTGCCTGGCAATTACATCGTGCGGATTGATGCCGTAAACTTTGCCGCCAGTGGACCTTTGGCCGGACTCAGCAGCAGCACCCCCACCGAAGCCGATCCCAACAGCGACGTTGACACCAACGATAATGGCATCAACAATGCCAGCCCGGCCGCCAACGGCATTCAAAGCGGCGTGGTGACCCTAAACTACGATAACGAACCCACCAATGAGGCTGACCTTGGTCCAGTCGGCGCCGGCGAAGACAGCGCCACCAATAACCTGACCGTCGACTTTGGCTTTGTCGCCCCCACCGCCCTGGACGAAGAGGACGAGCCGCAACAGAGTAAGCTCTTCTTGCCCTATTTGGTGCAGTAAGGAGGAGGGAGACGGGAGACGGAAGTAGGGAGACGGAAGTAGGGAGACGGAAGTAGGGAGACGGGAGTCCAGTGGGCTCCCCGGAGACGGGAGGTGGTCAGCCCTCCCTACTTCCGTCTTCCAATCCCATACATCCGCAGCGTGACCGGCCAGAAGAGCCAGATCAAGCCGAGGATGGGCTGGAAGAAGGGGAAATAGCCGTAGTCGGCGCCAAAGTGACGCCAAACGGTGTGGCCAATCAGGGCCGGGTCGATGTAGCTCCACGCGCCCACGATCAGGGTGAGGAGCGTCTCCAGGCCCAGCACGGCGACGGAAAGCCACCAACTCCATCTGCGGCGGTAGGTGAAGCCAATCGTGGCAGTCAGATAGCAGAGCGCGGCCACGCCACTCATCAGCGGCGGCAGGTAGTCGGTTACGCCGGCCTTGAAGAAGAGTTGGTAGAGGGCGCGCACCCCTGTCGATAATGCCAGCACAGGATAGGAAACCGCCAAAATGTAGCCGGTGGGGCTGGCAATCGTATCCCACCAACTGTGCGGTTGTGTATTGTCAATTTGTGGTGTCATCTGTGTCATAATCTTTTTTGTAGGGAGACGGGAGACGGAAGTAAGAAGTAAGAAGTAGGGAGTAGGAAGTAGGAAGACTGCCCCTTCCGACTCCCTACTCCTGTCTTCCGTCTTCCCTCTCCTACTCCCTAAACTCCGTCAATAGTTGTTGCACCCAGACAGCAATTCGCAGCGGGGTCAGTTCCGGCTGATTCTCTTGATCCAGCACAATGCCAACAAATGCGCCATCCACGACGGCCCAGGATTGGTCAAAGGTATAGCCGACTGTTGGCCAGCGCCCCACCAGTTGTGCGCCCCGCTCTTGCACCTTGTCGGCCACAAAAAAGAGGGCGTCGGCAAAGGTGGTGGGGTAGCCGATCTGATCCCCCAGACCAAAGAGGGCGACCCGTTTGCCGGTGAGATCCAGTTCATCCAATTCGGCCAAGTTTGCTTCCCAATCTTGCTGTAATTGCCCCGTGTTCCAGGTCGGCACCCCCAACATCAGATAGTCAAAGGTGAGCATCTCGGTCAGGTAGAACTCTGCAATATCAAAAAGCTCCACCGTCATCTGTCCGGTCAGGGCGAACTCTGCCTTGATCAAGTCCGCGACATAGGCGGTGTTGCCGTCGGTGCTGCCAAAGAAAAGGCCAATTTCATCGCTCATACTTGCATGCACTTTACTGCTCAGTCGTCTGCAAGAATGTCTCAATCAACGTGCGTAGCTGAGCATAGTCGGTCGCCACCGGATATTGGGGGAACTCAGCAATGACATTGGCCGGCGGGCAGAAGAGCGCCCCCTGGTCGGCCTCGCCCAACATGGCGGTGTCGTTGTACGAGTCGCCAAAGGCCATGGTGCGAAAGCCCAACTCCCCGAACGAACGCACCGCGCGGCGTTTCCCCTCCTTGACCCGTAGCTGGTAGCCCACAATCATATCCTGTGCATCAATCTGGAGCGAATGGGCAAAGATGGTGGGGTAGCCCAGTTTGGCCAACAGCGGCGCAATAAACTCATAGTAGCTATCGGTCAATACAATCAGGCGGGTCCGCTCCTGAATCCAGCGGATCATCTCAGCCCCACCCGGCAGCGGATCCAGTGTGCCAATGACGGCATGAATATCTCTGATGGTCAACTTGCGTTCCGCCAGAATACGCAGCCGCATTTGCATCAACTGATCGTAATCAGCCACATCGCGTGTCGTCAGTGCTAGCTGTTCGATGCCGGTCTTTGCGGCCACGGCAATCCAGATCTCGGGCAGAAACACCCCCTCCAAATCGGATGCGACGAGGGTGGGTAAGAAAACACTCATAAAACCTAATTCCTTTTGCAAAAATTGAAGGCTCATATAGGTCTGCCGGTGAAATCGTTTCGTTTTTCTCTGGTATTGGTAGCGATTTCACCACTTCGCCCCTATGAGCGAAATTGAAAGCAAAGTAACTTGACAAGCAGTACTGAAGCTATTATACTCGTAGTTCAGTTCTCAAGCCACCTGGCTTAGATGTTTATGAAATTTGTTGGAGGAAATCATGCAACCGATTGGCCTGTACAAACCGACCAGGCACGCCGCATGGCCTAAAAAGCAGCCAGCCGCCCACTTATCATCGTTCATTCCTGCCGCCGCGTCCAGCTCCATGACCTCCACTTGTACCTGCTTCTGTTGTACCTCCTGTTGCTCCTGTATTTAGTGCAACGCTAGCTTGCACCTAAAACCCAACTGATCTGCTTGACAACCTAATACTTTAGCCAAAGACGCGTACACTGTTTTGTCGCGTTCTCCATTGTTGCACTGGCGCAACAGCTCTCGCTGTGCGGTTTTGTCGCGCCGCGGGTTCATGATGCATATTGGTGATTAGTCATTGGTGATTAGTATCGGCGCAAGCCGGTTAGGCCACTCCAAAAAACAAATTGTACATGAGCAGAACAAATAGCTTGACGAGTTCACGCAACACGCAACACGGAAAACGCTTAACTAATAACCAAGGACCAAAAGTTAAATTTAATCCAGAAAGGTTAACCCATGTCTGTTGAAACCATCAAAGCTGAAAGCAATGCCCTGCGCAGCACATTAGCCATCGAATTGCAAGAGCCGACGCCTCAATTCGCGGATGACACCTGGCAGATTCTAAAATTTCATGGCATCTACCAACAACATGACCGAGATATACGCGGCAAAAAAAATCGTGTCTATAACTTTATGGTGCGCAGCAAGTTGCCCGGCGGTCGCCTCACGGCCCAACAATATCTGGTCCATGATGCCCTAGCCGACCAATTTGGCCAAGGCGATCTGCGCTTTACCACCCGCCAGGGCATCCAACTGCATGGCGTAATTAAAGGAGACTTGCAAGGGACGCTGCGCGGCCTCAACGCTGCGCTGGTCTCCACACTGGGTGCGTGTGGCGATGTGGAACGCAATGTCATGTTCTGCCCCGCCCCCTTTGGCGACCCCATTCGCGCCCAACTCCAGGCGACCGCAGAGGCGCTGGCGGCCCACCTGGCGCCCCGCACCAAAGCCTATCACCAGATCTGGCTGGAGGATGAGGAAGGCAAGAAGCAGCTCCAGCAATTCCCCGACGCACCGGGAGTGCAGACCAACGGCGCCAGTACGAATGGTCATAACACCAACGGCCATCACACGAATGGTTATAACACCAACGGTCATACGGCCAACGGCGCCGATGACGAACCGATCTATGGCAAAACTTATCTGCCGCGCAAATTTAAAACCGCGCTGGCCATTGCCGGCGACAACTGCACCGACATCTTCACCAACGATGTTGGGTTGGTCGGGCTCTATGACGAAGGCGCCGACACTGTGCACGGCTTTAACATCTTTGTCGGTGGCGGTATGGGCCAGACTCATAACAACGCCGAAACCTTCCCACTGCTGGCGCAGCCGTTGGGCTATATCAGCGCCGACAAGGTTGTCGATGTGGTCGAAAAGGTTGTCTTGGTCCACCGCGACTTTGGCGACCGCGAAAACCGCAAGCACGCCCGCCTGAAATATATTGTCCACGAGTGGGGGATTGAGCGGGTTCGCGCCCAGGTGGAGGAATATCTGGGCTATGCACTGGAGCCGCTGCGCCCCATGCCGCCCATGCAGGTGGAAGATCACCTGGGCTGGCATCAACAGGTGGACGGCAAGTGGTTCTATGGCATTTACATTGAAAATGGACGGGTGCGCGATGAGGGCGGCCAACGGGTGCGCAGCGCACTACGCGCCCTGGTGCAGCAATTCCATACCGACGTGGTCATTACCCCACAGCAGAATATCCTACTCAGCGGCTTTGCCACTGAGCAACAGCCGGAAGTTGAGCGCCTTCTCCAACAATATGGCGTACTCACGGTGGAGCAACTCAGCCTGGTGCGGCGCAATGCCCTGGCTTGCCCGGCGCTGCCCACCTGTGGCTTGGCTCTATCGGAGGCCGAGCGCTATCTGCCCAGCCTGATCGACGAAATTGAGCGGGATGTGGCTGCATTGGGCCTTGACAATGAAACCTTTACCATTCGCATGACCGGCTGCCCCAATGGCTGCGCCCGTCCGTATGTGGCCGACATTGGCCTGGTGGGACGCACTTTGGGCAAATATACCCTCTTCCTGGGTGGTAACCCGGAAGGTACGCGTCTAAATGTCCAATATGCGGATCTGATCCCAGCCAGTGATTTACCGGGCGTGATCCGCCAAGTCTTGCAAGCCTATGTCCAAACACGCCAGCCAGAGGAACGCGTCGGCGACTGGGCGACACGGGTTGGCGTCGATCTGATTCACGAGCTGACGGAAACACTGGAGCCGGCGTAGGGGGAGATGGAAGAGGGGAGTAGGGAGACGGAAGTAGGAAGTAAGCAAGTACCAAGTACCAAGTCAACGTCATTCAGTTAACAGTCATCAGTTCCCAGTTTTCAGTAGCCAGTCTCGAACCACACACTGGAAACTGAGCACTGATCACTGATCACTTTGACACGATCATTGCTTAACTTAACGACATTGAGTACCAAGTAGAGAGTAGGGTGTGTGCCTGCTCTTTACCACAAGAACGGAATGATGATGCTATGAACGCAACAACGATACAGGCTCAATCTACCACGACCTTTCTTGACTGGACACGTGTTGTCTTTACCCGGTTAAGCAGCCGTTTTGACACCGCGGCCGCCACCGATCTGTTACAGTGGGCGATCCAGACCTTTGGCAATGGCCTCAGCATTGGAACCTCCTTTGGCGCCAGCGGCATTGTGTTGATGGATCTGGCCCTTAAAATTCAACCCGATGTGGACATCTTCTACGTCGACACCGGCTATTTTTTCCCGGAGACGCTACAACTCATTCAGCGTCTGCAGGATCACTACCAACGGCCCTTCCGCCGTGTCAGCACTCAACTGAGCGTGGAAGAACAGACCCGCCGTTATGGGCCCCGGTTGCAGCAGAGTGACCCCGATCTCTGCTGCCATCTGCGCAAGGTGGCGCCGATGACCGTGGCCCTGGCCGACAGTACGGCGTGGGTCACGGCGTTGCGGCGTGACCAGTCCGCCACCCGCCAGCAGTTGCCGCTCGTGCAGTGGAACGAACGCTACAATGTTGTCAAGCTCGCGCCGCTGGTGCACTGGCAAGAGGCCGATATCTGGGGCCATATCCACGAGCACGCGCTGCCCTACAATGAACTGCACGACCGCAACTATCCCAGCATTGGTTGTTGGCCCTGCACGCAGCCTGTGCAAAAAGGGGATGATCTGCGCGCCGGGCGCTGGTTTGGTTCCACCAAGACCGAGTGCGGCTTGCATTGGGAGATTGTGGGCAGGGGATAATGCCATGCGTAGGGGCGGCCCCTTGCGGGCGCCCGCAAGGGGCCGCCCCTACGTGGGATTCTTTGTTTACAGCGGATAAGGACTTCTAACAATGGTAAAGAAGAGCGCAGTTATTTTGGCCGGGCATGGCAGCCTACGCAGTGATAGCGGGCGCGCCATGCTGCAGATCGCAGAGCGCTTGCGTGAGCAGGGGGTGGCGCCAGTCGTAGAGGCAGGTTTTCTCAACTATAGCCAGCCAACGCTGGCAGAAGCGGCGGCGGGCTGTGTGGCACAAGGCGCCACCAGCGTGATTGTCCAGCCCTACTTCCTGATCGAGGGCCACTATGTGCGCCACGATCTGCCCCAGGCGGTGCGCACTATTGCCACAGAACATGCCGGTGTTCGCTTTACCATTGCCGAGGTGTTGGGCTACCATCCGGCGTTGGCCAAACTGGCCCAGCAACGGCTGGCTGCAGTTGATCCCACCCCGAACGGCCACACGAACCTGCTCTTTGTCGCTCACGGTACGCCGCTGCCGGAGGCCAACGCGCCGATCCGGCAGGTCCTGCGCCGTGTCCAGCAGACCCTCGGGTATCAGCAAGCGCAGGTGGCCTATCTGGACTGCAATCAGCCGGACATCCCCACGGCCATCGATCAGGCACTGGCCACGGCGGGCGCCGCGCTGACGATCTTGCCCTATTTCCTCCATTTGGGCCGCCACGTGCGCGAGGATCTGCCGGCGCTCTTTGCCGCGGCGCGGGAACGCCACCCCTACGCCACGATCCGCGTGGCCCACCATCTCGATTATGACCGACATTTGGTCGAAGTCACCGCCGAACGGATTATGGCTTCGATGATGTGTTAGGGGTGTTAGGTGATTGGGTGATTAAGCGGGGGCTCAAAATCACCAATCACCCCAAAGGAACTATCATGAAAGATTTTGAATACAAGTATATGAATCATACACAAGAACAAATCGGCAAAGCTTATCTGATTGGCGCCGGGCCAGGCGCTGCGGAGTTGATCACGGTGCGAGGGTTGCGTCTGTTGCAGCGCGCTGATGTAGTCATCTATGACCGGCTGGCCGCGCCGGAACTGTTGGAAGAAGCGCGCACGGATGCGGAGCTAATCTTTGTGGGTAAGCAGCCCGGGCGTCATACCGCCAAGCAAGAGGAGATCAACCAACTGCTGATCACCCACGTGGCGGCGGGGCGGCAGGTGGTGCGGCTCAAGGGGGGCGATCCTTTTGTCTTTGGCCGGGGCGGTGAAGAGGCGCTGGCCCTGCGTGAGGCGGGGCTGCCCTTTGAGATTGTGCCGGGCGTCTCTTCCTCCATTGCTGCACCCGCCTATGCCGGCATTCCGGTGACCCAGCGCGGCGTCGCCACCAGCTTCACCGTCGTCACCGGTCACGCCTGTGATGAGAGCAGCGGGACCGATTGGGCCGCGCTGGCGCGTATGCCCACGCTGGTCATTCTCATGGGCGTAGGGCAGATTGCTGCCATTGCCGACCAACTGTTACAGGCGGGACGTGCCGCGGCGACACCGGCGGCCGCGATCCAGTGGGGCGGCACCCCCGAGCAAAAGGTGGTGCGCGCCACCCTCGCTACCCTTGCCTATGCCATTGGCGTCTCCGGCATTGAAGCGCCGGCTGTGATTGTCGTTGGCGAGGTTGCCGCGTTGCATGATCAGTTGGCCTGGTTTGACCCCGCACACGCAGCGGCGCTCCACCAGCAGGCGCCAGCGCAGACCGTCACGCCGGCTGCGACGCCCGATACCTTCCACTACTGGCCACTATGGGAGAAGGTCGCGCGGCATGACTGAGGCGCTACAGCCAGTCTATCCCATTTTTCTCACCGGACTGGAGCGCAAGCTGACCGTCGTGGTCGGCGGTGGTTCAGTCGGTGAGCGCAAAATCCTGGGCCTCTTAGCCGCCCAGGCCCAGGTGCGCCTCATTAGTCCTCAAGCTACACCCACGCTGCAACAAGCTGCCCAAGCAGGCACAATTGAATGGCGACCGCGCCCCTACCAGCCAGGCGACCTCAGCGGCGCCTGGCTGGCTTTTGCCGCCACCGATCAGCGTGCGGTCAATGCACTGGTGGCGCAAGAGGCCCATATGCGCGGCATTCTTTGTAACGTAGCCGATCGGGCGGGCGATGGCGACTTTCACACGCCGGCTGTCCATCGCCAAGATGGCCTTGTCTTTGCCATCGGCAGCAGTGGCAGAAATCCAGGTCGTATCAAACGGGTGCGCGATTGGCTTGTGCAATTATGTACAAAGTTTGACATACCCCCCTAGGCTGAGGTATGATAGGATCATTGTACTGAGATTTACTGAGATTTGCTGATATTTCTGTAGATATAAGAAGCATTTATCCTTTTTTCATCAGATTCTCATAATCGACTGTAATAATCGGCTTAATAATCGACTGTGGTTGTTGGTTTGATGGTTAGTTTTGATTATTGGCTTTACAGTGATAACTGGTTTTACTGTGAACGCTGATTTTACAGTGGACTGCAACTGTGGTGAACGCACCTTGTATCTATAGAACGTCATCAGCGCATTGATGGATTGGCATGGGCCATTCATTTAGAGCGTATTTGAAAATTATATGCCACCCAGAGGTGACCGGCACTTGCCGTGCCGGTCACCTTGAGTCAGCTTCATCAATGCCCAAGCAAAACAAAGGCTCACGCCATGTTGCAGATTGATCGCCTTATTTGTATTGGTTTAAGCCACCAGACCGCGCCCGTTGAATTGCGGGAGCGGCTTAGCCAATGGTCCGCCACCGATATCCGTAACCGCTCGCTGCAAGAGCTAATCATTTTGAGCACCTGCAATCGGCTGGAACTCTATGCCTATGTGGCGGCAGATGTAAAAGATCCCCGCCAAGCTTTGATTGAATTAGCCGCGGCGCAACAGAACTTATCTCCGCATACCTTTATTGATCATCTCTATAGCTACCAGGGCGCAGCCGTGGCGCACCATCTCTGCCGTGTGGCGACAGGGCTAGAGTCGTTGGTGCTGGGCGAGGCGCAGATCTTGGGCCAGGTCAACAGCGCCTGGCAGCACGCCCAACACCTGGGGATGGTGGGGCCAGTGCTCAACCTGCTCTTGCGCACCGCGATCAAAACCGGGAAGCAGGCGCGCACCGTCACCAAGATTAGTGCCAATCCGGTCAGCATTAGCTCGGTCGCGCTCAACCTGGCCCAACAGGTGACTGGCGCTTTGGCCCAGCAGCAGGTCCTGCTCATTGGCTTGGGGGAGATCGGGCAACTGGCCCTCAAGGGGCTGCGCGCGCGTGGCGTCTCGCACCTTAGCCTGGCCAACCGCACTGTCCAGCGCGCCCAGCACCTGGCCGCCACCTGGGGGGGCCAGGCTTATGCCTTGTCCGAATTGCCCCAGGCGCTCCAGCAGGCGGATGTGGTCATCAGCGCCACTAGCGCGATTGAACCGCTCCTGAGCGCTGCGCTGGTAGCCGATGTCATGGCAACCCGACCCCACAAACCCTTAACGCTGCTCGACCTGGCGGTGCCGCGCGATATTGAGCCGGCGGCGGGCGCAGTGCCTGGTGTCACTCTCTTTGATGTCGATGATCTACAAAACAGTGTGGATGCTGCGTTGGCGGCGCGGCAACGGGAAGTGCCACAGGTGGAAGCGCTGATCGAAGAGGCGTTAGCTACCTGGGCGCATGAGTTATATGAGTTGCGGCTGCGCCCAGTCGTGGTAGAGTTGCGCCAAAAGGCCGAAGAGATCCGGCAACGCACCGTTGCGCGCGCCTTACACCACCTGGGCGAGGTCGATGAGCAGACAACTGATCAACTCCATCGCCTCTCGCGCACCTTGGTCAATCAACTGTTGCATGAACCCACTTTGCAACTCAAGCGCTACGCCGGTCAACAGGAGGCGGATGTCTATGCCGCGGTCGTCTGCGATCTCTTCGGCCTCGACAGCAGCGACTTTAGTGTGTCTCCCACTGCCGGCGCCAATCTCATGTCACTCGCCCCCACCCCTTTAGCGCGGAGCCAATCATGAAGACGAGCGTTATCCTGGGCACACGCACTTCGGAATTGGCGCTGTGGCAGACAAACCATATTATTGCCCAATTACAGGCGGCCTGGCCCACCTTGCAGTGCAAGCTTGAGCCTTTTGTCACCCAAGGCGACCGCACCCAAGCCCAGGGCAAGCCGTTGCCGGCCATTGGCGGGAAAGGGCTCTTTACCGCCGAGTTGGAAGAGGCGCTGCGCACCGCTGCGATCGATCTGGCGGTGCACTCGCTCAAGGATCTGCCGGTGGAGGATAGCCCCGGCTTGACCTTGGGCGCCATTACCAGCCGAGCCGATGTGCGTGATGCCTTGGTGGCCCGGGCGGGCTGGACGTTGGCGACCTTGCCCCAAGGCGCGGTGGTGGGGACCAGCAGCACCCGCCGTGCGGCCCAACTGTTGGCGGCGCGGCCCGACCTGATCATCCGCTCCATTCGCGGCAATGTGGGCACGCGTGTCCGCAAGGTCATGGCGGGGGAGTACGACGCCACGGTGCTGGCCGTGGCTGGGTTAGAACGCCTGGGCTTGCTCGACCAGGCCAGCGAAATTCTACCTTTACCCATCATGTTGCCGGCGCCGGGGCAGGGGGCCCTTGCTGTGCAATGTCGGGCTGATGATGAGGCGACGCTGGCGCTGCTAGCGGCTATCAACGACTCGCGAGTGCGCGCCGCCGTAGATGCGGAACGGGCTTTTCTGCATGAGCTGGGCGGCGGCTGTTCAGCGCCGGTGGCGGCCTATGCCCAGCCCGTACCCAACACCGACGCATTAACGCTGGACGCCCTGGTCGGCGCCGCGGATGGGCAGCACATGATTCGCATAGTGATTGACGGCCAGGATGAGACCATCGGAGTTGAAGCAGCTCGGCAGGCACTGGCGCAAGGGGCCGCGCTGCTCTTAACCCAGTCGGCTGCCTTTGTTTCCCAGCCCCCACAGACGCAGTCACCACACTCATCCACTACCAATCAGCCCTTAGCAGGCAAGCGCATTGTCGTTACCCGCGCCCAGGAACAGGCCGATGACTTTGCTGCCAAGTTGGCGCAGCAGGGGGCGGAGCCCATTCTGGCAGCGTCAATTCGCATAGTCAGACTGAGCGATCTGAGTACACTGGATCAAGCGCTACGCAACCTAGCCAGCTATCAGTGGCTAATCTTTACCAGTGTCAATGGCGTCGCCATCTTGGGTGAGCGGCTGAGGGCGTTGGGTGTTGACCCTGCCGCCACGACCATGCCCAAGGTGGCGGCGGTTGGCGCGGTGACGGCCCAGGCGTTGCGGCGCTATGGCCTGGCGCCGGCTTTTGTGCCTGCCACCTATGTCGCGGAAGCGATTGTGGACGGTTTGGGGGAAGTGGCCGGGACCCGGATTTTGTTACCCCAAGCCGCGCTTGCCCGGGAGACATTGGCGGAGCGGTTTACTGCGCGCGGCGCCCAAGTAGACGCAATCCCGATCTACGACACGCTGCCGGCGCCGCTCGCACCGGCGGTGGTTGCCACTTTGCGTCAGGGTGTTGATGCGCTGACCTTTACCAGCGGTTCAACGGTGGAGAGCTTTGTCAGTGGCCTGGCGGACCATCCGGGGCTGGATTCGCTGCTTCAACAGGCGACGATTGCCTGCATTGGCCCTCAGACCGCGGCTAAGGCGCAGGCGTTAGGACTCCAGGTCGATCTGGTCGCCGCTGAACATACAATTGATGGCCTGATCCAGGGCCTCTGCGCCTATTATCGGCAGAGCGCCGCGGCAACGGTTTTTGAACATTAAGTAGGGGCATCCGCTTGCCGGTGCCCTTGGGGCGACCGCAAGGGTGCGCCCCTACGATGATTACCGATTATAAGGGAGCTTATAGGAGAGGAACAACCCATGCTCCACGAACATAGCGTGCGCACGTCATCTAACTTGGTTACCAATGGTCGCGGGCAAGCGGAATTACCTATGCGCCCGCGGCGGCTGCGCCATACCCCCGGCCTGCGTGCAATGGTGCGGGAGACACAACTCGCCCCCGATGACTTTATCTACCCACTCTTTGTCACCCATGGTCGCAATGTACGCAATCCGATTGGCTCAATGCCGGGCGTCTACCAGTTGTCGGTCGATCAACTGAGCCGCGAGGCCGACGAGTTGGCGGTCTTGGATATTCCGGCGGTGGTGCTCTTTGGCCTCCCTGCGCACAAAGATCCGATCGGTGCTGAGAACTTTGCCGACGATGGGATTATTCAGCAGGCCACCCGCACGCTCAAAGCGGCCAACCCCAATCTGGTAGTGGTGACCGATGTCTGTCTCTGTGAATATACCGATCACGGCCACTGTGGTGTGCTCAATGACCCGGCCCAGCATCACGCCCATTTGGCGGCCGGCTACGTGCTCAATGATGAAACCCTGGCGGTGTTGGGGCGGGTGGCCATCTCCCATGCCGCGGCGGGCGCAGATATTGTGGCGCCCAGCGGGATGATCGACGGCATGGTGGCTGCCATTCGCGCCGCGCTTGATGCAGAGGATTTTACCCACATTCCAATTATGTCCTATGCAGTCAAGTATGCCTCTGCCTTTTATGGTCCCTTCCGCGATGCTGCCGATGGCGCGCCCAAATTTGGCGACCGCAAGACCCACCAGATGGATCCGGCCAATGCGCGCGAGGCAATCCGCGAAGCCGCGCTCGATGTGCAGGAAGGGGCCGATTTTCTCATGGTCAAGCCGGCGCTTGCCTACCTAGATATTATCCACCGGCTGCATACACACTTTCCCGAATTACCGCTGGCGGCCTACAATGTCAGCGGCGAGTATGCCATGATCAAGGCCGCCGCCGCCAATGGCTGGCTCGACGAACGCAAGGTGACGCTCGAAAAGCTCATCGGCATCAAACGGGCCGGCGCCGATCTCATTATCACCTATCACGCCAAGGACGCCGCGGCGTGGTTGCATGAAGCAAATTAGTGATTGGGTGATTGGTGATTGAGCGGGGGCCCTTAGGGCGCTCAATCACCAATCACCCAATCACCCAATCACCCAATCCTACGAACGGTTACACAGCCTATGTCAAAACCAAATTCACTCAGAGCCATTGCGGAACGCAGCGCACCCAACCCGCTGGAAGATGTGGATGTCAGCGAAAAGGGGCGCAGCGCCAGCGGCGAAGTCATTTCGTTGGATCGTCGTCTCTATATGCAATTTATGGCCTTTGGCGGCTGCCGCGATACGCAGCGGCTGATTGAGGCGCTCAATGTAGCCCGTGTCCAGGGCGCACTCTATGCGGACATCAACGATCCACAGGGGGTTGGCCTGGTCACCATGAGCGAAACGCCCGATTATTTTCTGGAGGATATGCGCGCCTTTTTGAATCGCGCGCCCTTCAATGAGCTAACGCCCAAGCCCGAATTTACCATGCTGGGGCGCACCTATGCGATTGGCTACGAAGCGGATCTCTACGAAACGCTGATTGGTCGCCCGCGCGGTCGTATCTGTGATCCCGGCCTACCCTGGGTGATCTGGTATCCATTGCGCCGGGCTGGTTCATTTGAGCAGCTTTCACAGCAGGAGCAGAATGTCATCCTCATGGAGCATGGCGGCATTGGCCGCGCCTTTGGTCAGGCCCATCTGGGCTATGACATCCGGCTGGCCTGTCATGGGCTGGATAAGCAGGACAATGATTTTGTGATCGCGCTGCTGGGCCCCGAGTTACATCCATTGTCCAGTATCGTACAACGCATGCGCAAAACCAAACAAACCTCCCTTCACCTGGAACGCCTGGGCCCGTTTTTTATCGGCAAGGTCGTGTGGCAGGGGAAGGGGGAGAAGTAGGAAGGCGGGAGTAGGGAGTAGGAAGACAGAGACGGAAGGAGGAAGTAGCGCCTCCTGTCTCCCGTCTTCCTACTCCCGTCTCCTCCCCAAAGGCAATGACGATGACAAATACTACAACCTTATCCGAAGCGACGGCGCCGTTTTTGCGGGCTTGTCGCGGGTTAGCGACTGCGTATACGCCGGTCTGGTTGATGCGCCAGGCGGGACGCTACATGGCGGAATACCGGGCAATTCGTGCGCAACACACCATGTTGGAGGTAATCGGCACGCCGGAGTTGGCGGCGCAGGTGACGTTGCAGCCGATTGACGCCTTTGGCTTTGACGCCGCGATTATCTTTTCCGACATTCTGCCGCCGCTCATCGGCATGGGGCTGAAGCTAGAGTTTATCAAGGGCGAAGGGCCCCACATCGATAACCCGCTCAGCACCACCCATGCTATCGACATGTTGGCGACGCCGCCGGCCGAAGAGTCGATGGGCAGCACCCTCAAGGCGATTCAGTTGGTGGTCGCTGAGCTTGCGCCGCGCGCTGTGCCGCTCATTGGCTTTGCCGGGGCGCCCTTTACCCTGGCCAGCTATGCGATCGAAGGGGGGAGCAGTAAGACCTTTGCCAAGACCAAGGCGCTCATGTATCGTGAGCCGGCGGCATGGAAGCGGCTTATGACCAAGCTGGTGACGGTCCAGGCCGACTATCTGATCAAGCAGGCCAAGGCAGGGGCCTCTGCGCTCCAGGTCTTTGATTCGTGGGCCGGCCAGGCATTGGGGCAGCAGGACTATATCCGCTATGTCCAGCCCTATAACCAACTGCTCTACAGCAGCGTCAAACGGGGGACCGATGTGCCGGTCATCAACTTTGGCACCGGCACGAGTAGCTATTTGCCGGATGTGGTCGCCTGTGGTGGCGATGTCATCGGGGTCGATTGGCATATGCCGCTGGATTGGGCCTGGCAGCAGATCGGCTTGGACAAGCCGATCCAGGGCAATCTGGACCCCATCGCGCTGATGGCCCCCTGGCGCGAGTTGCAATACCGCATTGACGACGTGCTGACCCGCGCCGCCGGTCGCCCTGGCCACATCTTCAACCTGGGGCATGGCATCCTGCCGGAGACGCCGATCGATAATGTCAAACGATTGGTTGACTACGTGCATGAACGGACAACTATACTTAATGCGGCTTATCGTGAAATGGGCGAGGATCTGGAACGCGAAACAGAAGCTTTAGCGTGGGCGGAAGGCACCATGGAAGACTTTGCCGAAAAAGGCAGGACAGCATGATACAAATTACCTATCCAATCGGTGTGCTCTTGATGGCCTATGGCGGCCCGAATTCGCTCGACGAGATCCCTGGTTACCTGGCCGACATTCGCAGTGGACGGCCCACCACGCCGGCGGTATTAGAAGAGATTACCAACAACTATCGCCAGATTGGCGGGAAATCGCCGTTGTTGGAATTTACCCAGGCCCAAGTGGCGGCCGTTGCTGCCCAACTGGACCCGGCGCTGTACAAGTGCTACCTGGGCATGCGCCACTGGTCGCCCTGGATCGAAGAGGTGGTCGGGCAGATGGTTGCTGATGGCATCACCCATGCCGTTAGTCTGGTCCTGGCGCCCCACTACAGCAAGCTGAGCATTGCCAAATATCAGGAGAAGATCAGCGACGGCCTGGCCATGTACCGGGGCGAGATCGAATTTGCCCATATCAACAGCTATCATGACGCCTCTCTTTACATCGAGGCGCTGGCCAACCGTGTGCGCGCCGGCATCGACCGCTGGCCACGCGCCGAACAGGAACAGGTCCATGTGGTCTTTAGCGCCCACAGTCTGCCGGCACGCGTGCTTAAAATGGGCGACCCCTATGATCAGCAGTTACACGCAACTGCGCAACTGGTGGCTGATCAGGCCGGCTTGCCCGCCACACGCTGGTCATGGAGCTATCAATCGGCTGGGCGCAGCCCGGAGCCGTGGCTGGGGCCACAACTGGAAGAGTACTTGCCGGAGTTGGCCGCGCAGGGCATCAAAGATGTGGTTAGCATTCCCATTGGCTTTGTTTCGGATCATGTCGAAATTCTCTTTGACATTGACATTGAAGCGCAGGCCGTGGCCCGCCAATATGGTATGCGGCTGGAACGGCCACCGGCCCTCAACGATGATCCGCTCTTTATTGCAACCCTAGTCCAACAAATTCAGACGAAAGCAGCACAATGGCTGCCAACCTAGGAATTTCGGCATGGTTCACATTGGCGATCAACCTCTATACAACTTAAGCGCGGAGCCAGCATTCTCTAATGCGGCGGCGGGCCGAGCGGAACCGGCGTTAGAGAACGCCTCCTTCACGGGAAAATTGTCAAGAGCGTTTCGGCGAAAATGAACCATGCCGGAATTTCTAAAGCAACATAAAAGAGGAATGACATGCGCGATGTAGTCATTATCGGCGGCGGCATCAGTGGACTGGCCGCCGCCTACCGTCTACACAAGTTGGCGCCCGACCTGTTCATTACCTTGGTGGAACGGGAAGCGCAGGTAGGCGGCAAGCTTATGACCGAAGTAGCCGATGGCTTTGTGATTGAACAGGCCCCCGACAGTTTCCTTGCGCGCAAGCCGCGCGGCGTGGGACTCTGTGAAGAGTTAGGCATTGCCGCCGAACTCTATGGCCGCGACCCGCACCATGCCGATAAGACTGCCGTCAGCTTTGATGGGGCCCTCTATCCGCTCCCCTCGGGTCTCAGTGGCATGATCCCCACAGATTTGGACGCGCTGGCCAACAACCCACTGATTTCGCCGGCCGGCCAGGCGCGCCTGGCCCAGGAGAGCAAGTTGCCGGCCGCACCGCTGGAAGGCGATGAGACGGTGGCCAACTTTGTGGCGCGGCGCTTGGGGCGGGAGGTCTATGACAAGCTGGTGGAACCGCTCATGAGCGGCATCTATGCCGGCGACGGCGATCAGCTCAGCCTGGCGGCCACCTTTCCCCAGCTGCGCCAACTGGAACTCAAACATGGCAGCCTGCTCAAAGGGCTGACCGCCGCGCCTACCCCGGCAAGTTCTAACCCAGGAAGTAAAGCGCCGCCTTATCCACCTTTTGTCTCGCTCCCCGGCGGCATGGGGACGCTGGTTCACACGGTGGTGGAGCAGTTGGAGGATGTCCAACTGCTAACCAGTGTGAGCGCCACGTACCTGCGGCGCAACCAATCACGGCCCGGCTATATGGTGGCCCTGGCCAACGGCGAGGTGGTGATGGCCAAAACGTTGATTTTGGCGACACCGGCCTTTGTGACGGCAGACTTGCTGGTGGATCTGGACCCGGCATTGGCCAAAGCACATGCCTGTATCCCCTATGCCTCCTCGGCCATCGTCACCTTGGCCTATCATCACGCCGACCTCGATAGGGTGCCGGAGGGATATGGCTATGTGGTGCCCCGCATTGCCAATAGCGATATCCTGGCCTGCACCTTTAGTTCCAATAAATGGCATGGGCGCGCGCCAGAAGACACCTTACTGCTGCGGGTCTATATTGGCCGTTATGGGCGTCGGGATGTCACGCGTTGCACTGATGAGGAGCTGCTGGCCATGGCGCGACAGGAGATCCGCACTACCCTAAAGATCCGGACCGAGCCCCTGCTGACGCGCATCTATCGCTGGCCGTTGAGCATGCCCCAGTACATGCTGGGCCACACCGACCTGCTCGCAGAGATTGCCGCGCGTCTACCCCACCTCCCGGGCCTCTTCCTGGCCGGCGCGGCCTATCGGGGCGTCGGCATCCCAGACTGCATCCGCGAGGGGGAGAATGCGGCGCAGGCGGCGGCTGATTATTTGAAGATTGGGTGATTAGACATTGGGTGATTCGTGATTAGGTGATTCGTGATTGATTATCTCCTTAGGCTACACCACCGCGGAAATGGGCGCCTGAGGCTGAAGCCCTCAGGCTGCTAGAAAAAGCTGCGCTAAAGCGCACTCCTGTGGCGACCCAAACCCTACAGTCGCTAGATGACCAATCACGAATCACCAATCACCCCATCCACAAAGGAGAAATCCATGCTGAATCTTGAACATTCCAAAGAACTCTTTGCCGAGGCGCAGCGCCTGTTGCCGGGGGGGGTGAATTCCCCCGTGCGCGCCTTTCGGGCCGTGGGCGGGCAACCGCTCTTTATTGACTATGGCGAAGGCGCCTATCTGGTCGATGTGGACGGCAATCGCTATATTGACTACGTCCTTTCCTGGGGGCCGCTGATCTTGGGCCATGCCCATCCGCGCATTGTGGCGGCGCTGCAAGAGGCGGTGACGCGTGGCACCAGCTATGGCGCGCCCTGTCCCCAGGAGGTGGAATTAGCCAAACTAGTGATGAAACTGATGCCCAATATTGAGGTGATCCGCTTTGTCAATTCGGGCACAGAGGCGACCATGAGCGCGCTGCGGCTGGCACGCGCCTTTACCGGCCGCACCAAGATTGTCAAGTTCCAGGGCAACTACCACGGCCACGCCGACATGCTGCTGGTGCAGGCCGGCTCCGGCGTCGCGACGCTGGGGCTGCCCGACTCGCCCGGCGTGCCCCAGGCCACCACCGCGGACACCCTGGTGGCGCCTTTTAATGACCTGGCTGCGGTCGAACGTCTGTTTGAGGAATTTAGCGGCCAGATTGCGGCCGTCATTGTCGAGCCGGTGGCCGGCAACATGGGGCTGGTGCCACCGCTGGCCGGCTTCCTGGAAGGTTTGCGTAATGTGACGGCGACCGACGGCGCGCTGCTCATCTTTGACGAGGTGATGACCGGCTTTCGCGTTCACCCCGGCGGCGCCCAGACCCTTTACAATATCAAGCCGGACCTCACCGCGCTGGGCAAGGTGATCGGTGGGGGGCTGCCGGTGGGGGCCTATGGTGGGCGCCGCGATATTATGGAGATGGTCGCGCCGGTGGGGCCCATGTATCAGGCCGGTACGCTATCCGGCAATCCGCTGGCCATGACGGCGGGAATTGAGACGCTGCTGGAGATTCAACAGCCAGGGGCGTGGGAGCAACTTGAAATGGCCGGCGAAAAGCTGCTGGAAGGCTACACCCTGGCCGCGGAAGAGCTGCAGATCGACCTTTCGTGTAGCCGTGTCGGCACTATGTTTGGCGCCTTCTTCACCAAGGGCCCCGTCACCAACTGGGAGACCGCCAAGGTTGCAGACACCCAACGCTTTGGTCGCTTCTTCCAGGCTATGTTAGAGGAGGGCGTCTACATCGCCCCTTCCCAATTTGAGGCCGGCTTCCTCTCGGTGGCCCACGGCGCCGACGAGATTGGCGCCACCATTCAGGCCATTGGCCGCGCCATGGCGCAACTCACGTAAAGGTTGTACAGAACAGTTACAGGAAGAACAAGAAGAAATAGCTTCCAGCCCTGCTTGTTCTTCCTGCGCAACGCCCATTAACAGGTGGCGAGTCGCGGGTGGCGAGTCGCAAACCTGCCACCCGCTAACTCACCATCACATTCCTCATAGCTGTATCTAGCCTATCTCCACCAGATGTGCCTAGACACATTTCCAATATTATCAATAGCAAGGTACAATAAGCATCACTGCCAATTGTGTAAATTCCCGCCTCTGGCATTAGGATGCGTCCCATTTTGGGGGGGACTGGTCGAGCAACTAAAATTCGTAACCAGAGTAAGCCCCCAAATGTGATACGCACCCCTGGCATTAGCCCTGTTGACATTGCACAGATCTCTGCTGGCCGTGTTCCTCGTGATGGGTAGTCATTCCACCCGCGGCCGCACTGTCAATGCTAACAGCGCTAAAGTGAGTTCCCGCTTTGCAAGATTGAATGAAGGAAAGATTGACGCAATGACCCATCGCAACCGAACATCAGGGGCGCCATCAGAGCCAACACCAGAGCCCGACGCCGGGAAAAACACAGCGACAAACGCAGAAGATGCGCCAACCCAGGCTGATGCTGAGCCAAACTCACGCCTGAGCGTGGTCGGCATTGGTGCATCAGCCGGCGGGTTGGCCGCCTTGCGTGCGCTCTTCAGCGCGCTCCCCGCCGATTCGGGCATGACCTTTGTCGTGATCATGCATCTGTCGCCTGAATACGAAAGCAACCTGCCCAGCCTGCTCCAGCCTTACACCCATATGCCCGTGACCCAGGTAACAGAACATGTCGAAATGGAGCCGAACCATGTCTACGTGATCCCGCCCGCCAAACGGCTGGTGGTGACCGCGGGCCATCTCGATCTGGCGGACTTTGCCATGTCTCCCGGGCACCGCCTGCAGATCGATACCTTCTTCCGCTCGCTGGCCACCCATCACAGCGACGGCGCCGCAATCATCCTCTCCGGCGGCGGCAGTGATGGCGCGGTGGGAATTCAGAGCATCAAGGAGGGGGGCGGTCTGATCTTGGTGCAGGACCCAGCCGAGGCCGAGTTTGACAGCATGCCGCGCAGCGCGATCGCCACCGGGCTGGTTGATGTGGTGGCGCCGGTGGCCGAATTGGCGGCGCAGCTCGTCGCGGCCAAACGCACCCGCGCTGCGCTCGAATTGCCCAGCAACCCCAACGATCTCTCCAACGCAGCCGAACAGCTCCTGATCCAGATCCTGACCCAACTACGGCTGCGCACGGGGCACGACTTTAGCGGCTACAAGCGGGGCACGATCCTGCGCCGCATTAGCCGCCGTATGCAACTGGTACAGGCCCCCACATTGGGCGACTATATCCAGCGGTTGCGCCAAAGTGACGAAGAGGCCGAATTGCTCTACCGCGACCTGCTGATCCACGTCACCGAATTTTTCCGTGACCGCGAGGCGTGGGAGACGCTGGAACGGGAGATCATCCCGCAACTCTTTGTCGGCAAAGGCCGCGATGACCATGTGCGCGTCTGGACCGTGGGCTGCGCCACCGGCGAGGAAGCCTATGGCCTGGGCATTTTGCTGCTTGAATATGCCGCCACGCTGAACTTTCCACCCCACATTCAGGTCTTTGCGTCGGACCTGGGACGCCTGGCGCTCGACTTTGCGCGCGAGGGGGCTTACCCCGAAGCGATCGCGGCCAATGTGTCGGAGGCGCGGCTGGCGCGCTTCTTTGAGCAGAGCAACAGCCACTACCGCGTGCGCAATGAGCTGCGCGATCTGGTGCTCTTTACGCCGCATAACCTGCTCCAGGATCCCCCCTTTTCGCGGCTCGACCTGATCATCTGTCGCAACTTGCTCATCTATTTGCAGCGCCCGATCCAGGAGCGGGTCTATGAATCATTTCACTATGCGCTGCGCCCCGACGGCTATCTCTTCCTGGGCAGCGCCGAATCGGTTGACGATATCAACGAACTCTTTGAAACCGCCAACAAACGCCACCGTATCTACCGGCGCAGCAAAGCAAGCCGTGGCACCCTGGTCCTGCCGTCGTTGCCGTTGAAGCCGTCGATCCAACGCGATTTGAGCCAGGAAGCCCAAGCCGCGCGGCACCCGGAACGGCCACGCGGCGATATTGGCGAACAGCACCGTCTGCTGCTGGAGGAGATGGCGCCGCCGAGCCTGTTGGTCGATGAGCATTACAACGTGCTGCATCTCTCTGAGACGGTGGGCCATTTTCTCCAGCCCGCGGGCGGGGTCTTTAGCAGCGATGTGACGCGACTGGTGCGGCCCGAGTTGGAGGGCGAACTGCGCACCACGCTGGCGCGCGCCTTTGTCAGCGGACGCGCCGCCCGGTCGCATGGGGTGCCGGTCCAATTCAACGGCACGCCCCACCCGGTCTCGATCCTGGTGCGCCCCGGCCCCACGCCAGGGCGCGCGCTGGTCTTCTTTTTGGAAGAAGAGGAAGACCTTCAGCTGCCGCCCGCCACCGACCACGACGGAGAGGCCGGCACAGAAGCAGCACAGGACAAGCGGCGCAGCCAGTTGGAAGCGGAACTGACGCTGACGCAGCAACGGTTACAGTCGACCCGCGAGGAGTATGAGACGACGGTCGAGGAGTTGCGCGCGGCCAACGAGGAGTTGCAGAGCGCCAACGAGGAGTATCGCTCGACGCTTGAGGAGTTGGAGACGAGCAAGGAGGAGTTGCAGTCGATCAACGAGGAGTTGCAGACGGTCAATCAGGAGCTAAAGAGCAAGGTGGAGGAGACGATGCAGGTCAACAGTGATTTGCAGAATCTCTTTGCTGCCACCGAGATCGCCACCCTCTTTCTCGACCGTGACTTGCACATTGAGCGCTACACCCCGCGCGCGGCCGAACTCTTTAATCTGATGCCCCCGGACCGCGGCCGTCCGATCAGCCATCTGCGCGCCAACCTGGTCTATGAGGAGTTTACGACTGACGCGCGCCAGGTCCTGCGCACGCTGGTGCCGCTGGAACGAGAGGTACAGGGGGATGGCGACATCTGGTTCCAGGTCAACATGCGCCCCTACCGCACGCTTGAGGATCGCATTGAGGGGGTGGTGATTACCTTTGTCGATGTCACGGCCAACAAACAGCACGAACTGGCGCTACGCAATGCCAAGGAGTACGCCGAGTCCATTGTGCACACGATTCCCGATGCGTTGCTGGTGCTGACGACGAATTTGCGGGTGCAGACCGCCAATGACTCCTTCTACACCATGTTTGCGGTCTCCCCGACAGAGACGGAAGGACGGCTCGTCTATGAGCTGGGCAACAATCAGTGGGATATTCCCGAGTTACGCACGCTACTGGAAGAGATCTTGCCGGAGAATAAGGTCTTTACCGGCTACGAAGTGACCCACAGCTTTGAGGGGATCGGGCGGCGCACCATGTTGCTCAACGGCCGGCAACTCGATCACGTGCAGCTCATCCTGCTCGCCATCACCGACATCACCGAGCGCAAACGGGCGGAAGAAGCGCAACGCGAACTCCAAGCGAGCCTGTCGCTGGCGCTCGAAGCCGCCAACATGGGCAGTTGGGATTATGACCTGATCACCAACCAGGCACGCACCGACCGGCGCCACAACCAGCTCTTTGGCTATGCCGAGCCGGTCGACGAATGGAACCCGACCATCGCGCTCGAACAGGTGCTGCCCGACGATCGACCGCGCTTTGAAGCGGCCTACGAAAAGGCGCTGGAAACGGGCGAACTCGACGTCCAAATGCGCGTGCGCTGGCCCGACGGCACCCGCCACCGCCTCCATGACCGCGGTCGCGTCTACTATGATGACGCCGGCCAGCCGGTGCGGCTCGCCGGCGTGACGGTGGAGCTGGGGGGGGAGGCGTGAGCAGTGGGCAGTGGGCAGTTATCAGTGAGCAGTTATCAGTGAGCAGTGAGCAGTTATCAGTGGGCAGTTATCAGTGAGCAGTGAGCAGTTATCAGTGGGCAGTCGCGCCGCACACGCTGGAAACTGAAGACTGGAAACTGAAGACTGGAAACTGAAGACTGGAAACTGAAGACTGGAAACTGATAACTGATAACTGAAAAGGGAGAACAGAAATGGCCGGCAACCTAGGCGGTGTGGCGAGTTATCGGGAGTTGTTGGTGTACCAGAAGGTACGGGCATTGGCATTGGAGATCTTCCAGGCAACGAAGGGGTTTCCCAAGGAGGAGATGTATGCGCTGACCGATCAGGTGCGCCGCTCCTCGCGCTCGATTGGGGCACAGATTGCCGAGGCGTGGGCCAAGCGCCGCTATGAACGGCATTTTGTCAGCAAATTGAGTGATGCGGATGGGGAACTGCAAGAGACCCAACATTGGATCGGCATTGCCTTCGATTGTGGCTATTGGGATCGACCCACCGCCACCGCGCTCCGCACCCAGTGTGAGGAGATCGGACGTTTGCTCGGTGGCATGATCGAGAAAGCTGACCAGTTTTGCACGACAAACACCAAGTCGCTGCGCGAGGTTCCCGTGGAGTATATCGCGAGTCAGTTACCAGTGGACAGTGAGCAGTAATCAGTGGACAGTGGACAGTTATCAGTGGACAGTTATCAGTGGACAGTGCCAGGACCACGCTGATAACTGAAAACTGATAACTGAAGACCAACAACTATGACAACATCAACACAACCAACCAATCCCCCCCCCGGCGCGCCGCTCAGCGTGGTCGGGTTGGGCGCGTCTGCTGGGGGGCTGGCGGCGCTGAGTGCGTTCTTCGACGCCATCCCGGAGGACACAGGGATGACCTTTGTGGTCGTCACCCATCTGGCGCCCGACCATGAGAGCATGATGGCGGAGCTGCTGCAAGCACACACCGCGATGCCGGTGAGCCAGGTGAGTGGGTTCGTCAAAATGGCGCCCAACCAGGTCTATGTGATCCCGCCGGGCAAACGGCTGGTGGTGACCGAGGGCCATCTGGATCTGGCGGACTATGCCATGCCGCGCGGCCGCCGTTTGCAGATCGACACCTTCTTTCGCACGCTAGCCGAACAGCACGGCGATGGCGCCGCCATCATCCTCTCCGGCACCGGCAGCGACGGCGCGGTCGGCATCCAGCACATCAAGGAACGGGGCGGGCTGATCCTGGCGCAGGACCCCGCCGAGGCCGAATACAACGCCATGCCGCAGAGTGCGATCGCGACCGGGTTGGTCGATATCATCGCGCCGGTGGCCCAACTGGCGGCCCAATTGGTGGCGGCCAAACAGACGCGCGCCCAACTGGAGCTGCCCACGGATCCCGATGGGCTCACCCCGGCGGCCCAGGAGACCTTGACGCAGATCCTGGACCATGTACACCAGCAGACCGGCCACAACTTTGCCGGCTATCGCCAGGGACTGCTCTTGCAGCGCATTGGGCGGCGCATGCAACTGGCCGGGCAGCAGACGCTGAGCGGCTATCTACACCGGCTGCGCGGCGACGAGCGGGAGGTTGATGCGCTCTACTATGATCTGGTGACCCACCTGACCGAATTTTTCCGCGATGAGGGGGCGTGGATGGCGTTGGCGGATCAGGTCATTCCAAAGCTTTTTGTGGGCAAGGGACGGGGGGACACCATCCGTGTCTGGACGGTGGGCTGTGCACACGGGGAAGAGGCCTACAGCATCGTCATCCTTTTGCTGGAGCACGCGGCCACGCTCGACCACCCACCGCAGATCCAGATCTTTGCCTCGGATCTGGGCAAGCCGGCGCTCGACTTTGCCCGCCAAGGCATCTACCCCGAAGCGATCGCCGCCTCTGTTTCGGAAGAGCGGCTGGAACGCTTTTTTGTGCATGAAAACAACCACTTCCGCGCCCGCCAATCGCTGCGCGACCGCGTAGCCTTTGCCCACCACAACTTGTTGCAGGATCCCCCGTTTGGCCAGCTCGACCTGATCATCTGCCGCAACGTGCTTGGTTCTCTACAGCGTACGGTACGGGAGCAGGTCTATGCGGCCTTTCACTATGCACTGGGGCAGGCAGACGCGCGCAACAAATATCTCTTTTTGGGCGCAACCGATGTGGCGCAGGAACAGCCACAGGCCATCCACTATGGGGACCACGTGCTCTTTGAGCCGCTGGCGGGGACGCACCCGATCTACCGGCGGCGGCAACAGGAATCCATTCCGCTACACTATCCGCTACAACCGCCGGCGCAGGGCGGCACCGGGAATGCATCATCAGCCGCAGCGAGTGGAGAGACCGGGCCGCTTGCCGCGCGGCAAGCGGCCGATCCTGCGAGCATGCATCGGCTGCTCTTGGAAGAGCTGGGGCCGCCCAGCCTGCTGGTGGACGAGCACTACCACGTACTGCATCTCTCCGAGTCGGTGGGGCGCTTTCTGCGTGTGCCCGGCGGCGCGTTGACCCGCGATGTGACGCGGCTGGTGCACATGGAGTTACAGCAGGAGTTGCAGCGGGCGCTGGGGCACGCCTTTACGACCGGGCGCGACGTCTACACCAAGCCGATGCTCGTGCAGCTTAATGGGACGGTGCAGCCGGTGGCGCTGCTCATTCAGCCGAGCCGCCAACAGGGGCACGCCTTGATCCTCTTTTTTGCCGGCGAGCGCACAGAGATCGAGCACCTGCCCATCGCCGCGTTTCCTGAAGAAATAGGGGGCGAGGTCGCGGGCGAGCTAGGGGGCGAGGGTGCAGAGGGAGAGGAAAAAACGTCGGCGGCGCTGACCATACGCCGGCTACGGCAACGCCTCGCGGCCTTCGACTTCGGCCACGCGGCGCTGGTCGAAGAGCTGCGCACCACCAATGCCGAATTGCAGAGCGCCAACGAAGAGTACCGCGCGCTGGTGAGCGAACTGGAAGTGAACAAAGAAGAGCTGCGGTCGACCAATGAAGAGCTGCGCACGGTCAATGACGAGCTGGCGCAAAAGGCACAACAGAGCAGTGATACCTATACGGACTTACAGAACTTTCTGAGCGCCACCGAGATTGGTGCGCTCTATCTCGATCGCGAGCTGCGCGTCGTCCGCTACACCGCCCACGCCGCGGATCTCTTTAACCTGATCCCCTCCGACCGCGGCCGGCCCATTGGCCACCTGCGCCCCAATCTGCACTACCCCGACCTGGTACGCGATGCAAACCGCGTGTTGGCCAATCTGGCGCCGATTTCGCGCGATATCGAATGTGCCGATGGCCGCTGGTATCTGGTCAGCCTGCGCCCCTACCGCACGGTCCACGAGCAGATTGAAGGGATCGTCATTACCCTGGTCGATATCACGGCCAACAAGCAGACGGAACTGGCGCTGCGCGATGCCAAAGTCTACGCCGAATCGATTGTGCAGACGATCCCCGATGCGCTGCTCGTGCTCAGCCCGGATCTGCGCGTGCAAAGCGTCAACGAGGCCTTTTACACGATCTTTCAGGTCGACGCCGGGGAGACCCAAGGGCGGCTCGTCTATGAACTGGGCAACAACCAGTGGGACATCCCCGCGTTGCGCACGCTGCTCGAAGAGATCTTGCCCGACAATCAGATCTTCACCGGCTACGAAGTGACCCATACGTTTGAGTCGATTGGCCGACGCACCATGTTGCTCAACGGCCGCCGACTGGAGCACAATCAACTCATCCTGCTCGCCATCACCGACATCACCGAACGCAAAGTGGCGGAAGAGGCGTTGCAGGCCAGCGAGGAACGCTACCGCACCCTCTTCAATACCATCGACCAAGCCTTTGCCCTCTGTGAAATCCTACTGGACGCACAGGGGCAGCCCGTCGATTATCGCATGTTGGAGGTCAACCCAGCCTTCGAGGAGATGACCGGCTTTACGCCGGAGCAAGCAACCGGGGCCACCGCGCGCGAATTGGTGCCGGGGATTGAGGAGTGGTGGATCGAGACCTATGGCAAGGTTGCCTTGACCGGCAAGCCGATTCGCTTTGAGAATTACGTTGCCGAGTTGGGCCGCTGGTACGACGCCTACGCCTTTTCCAGTGTCCGCGGCACCTTTGCCTTGCTCTTCAAAGATATTACCGAGCGCCGTGAATCCGAGGCGGCGCTGGCCGCCAGCGAAGAGCGCTACCGCCTGCTCGTTGAGAGCGCGCAGGAGTACGCCATCTTTATGCTCGACTCGGAAGGGCGCATCACCTCGTGGAACACCGGCGCCGAGCGCATCTTTGGCTACCGCGAAGCCGAAGCGCTGGGGCAGTCCGGCGCGGTCATCTTCACCGCCGAAGATCGGGCCGCGGGTGTGCCCGAAGCCGAAACGGCCACCGCGTTGCGTGAGGGGCAGGCGAGCGACGACCGCTGGCACCTGCGCCGCGACGGCAGCCGCTTCTGGGCCAATGGCGTCATGGAGATGCTGCGTCACCCCGACGGCACGTTGCGCGGATTTGCCAAAGTCCTGCGCGATAACACAGAACCGAAACAGGCGGCAGACGCGCTGCAAGAGTCGCAAGATCGCTACCAACAGGCATTGGCGGCCGCGCAACTGGGCACCTGGCGCTATGATGTTGAGAGCGATACCAACTACTTCGATGCACGCAGCCAGGAGATCTTTGGTCTTGATCGGGCCACCTACACGGCGGCGGAGGTCGATCCGATTATCCATCCCGATGACATGGCAATGATCGTAGAAGCCCGCAACGCGGCGCTGGATCCTAAGAGCGACGGCGCCTGTCATTATGTTCACCGCATCATCCACCCGGATGGAACAGTGCGCTGGGTGCGCCTCAACTGTCAGGTCACCTTTGCCGGTGCTGGTGCAGAACGCCATCCCGTGCAAGCCGTTGGTGTCATCGCCGATGTAACGGAGCGACGCGAGGCGGCGAATGTCTTGCGGGCGAGCGAGGAACGCTATCGCACGCTCTTTGAATCGATGGATGAGGGCTTTTGCATCATTGAGGTGCTTTTTGACGAAAATGATACCCCCTTTGACTATCGCTTCTTGACGGTCAACCCGGCCTTTGCCCGCCACACCGGTCTGCACGACGTGGTGGGTAAGCGCATCCGCGAATTGGTGCCGCGCCACGAGGAGCACTGGTTTACCATCTATGGTCAGATTGCGCGCACCGGTGAACCGCAGCGCTTTACCAACGAGGCGCGCTTTGTGGGTGAGCGCTGGTATGATGTCTATGCCTTCCGCGTGGGCGAAGCCGCGGAGCATCGGGTAGCCGTCCTCTTCCATGATATCTCGCCGCGTGTCCGGGCCGAACAGGCGCTGCGGCATCTTAACGAAACGCTGGAAGCGCAGGTCATTGAACGGACCCAACAGGTGCGTGAATTGGTGACGGAACTGAGCATGAGCGAGCAGGCCGAGCGCCACCGGATCTCGCAGATCCTGCACGATGATTTGCAGCAGCGCCTCTTTGGATTGCAGTACCAGCTCATCTTTCTGCGCGATGCCCTGAGTGACAGCTTTGGCGCGGGGGTTGGCGCGGGGGAGGAAACGACGTCTGGTGTGGCCAGCACACCGCCCGCCGAGCTGTTACAGATTATTGAGGGGGTGGAAAGTGAGTTGCAGGCGGCGACCCAACTGACGCGCGACCTGAGCGTAGAGCTGAGTCCGCCGGTCCTGGAAGGGGAGGGGCTGGTCGAGGCGCTGGGCTGGCTGGCCACACAGATGGCGCAGCGCTATGGCTTCACCATACAGGTGGAGGCACCCGCAGATCTGCCGGTGCCCAACGACGATCTGCGGGTGCTGCTCTTTAAAGCCGTGCGTGAGATGCTCTTTAACATTGTCAAATACGCCGGTGTGAACGCAGCGACCGTTGCCCTCAGCCACGCCGATGATCAACTGCGCATTGAGGTGAGCGACCAGGGCGTGGGCTTTGACGCTGCCATCCTGGAGGATGCCACCCAGAGCCACGGTCTCTACCAAAATCGACGACGGCTGGAGTTGGTGGGTGGGGAGATCGAGGTTGAATCGAGCCCAGGACATGGTACACGCATCCTCGTTACCTGCCCCCTTGTTCCCGCACCCGCGGCGGGGGGGCGAGGCTGGGCGAGCCCACGCTAGGCCGTCGCCAACACCCCTATGCGAAAGAAAAGGAGGAATATTGCTAATGACTTCCCTCATGCTGGTAGAAGATCACGCCGTGTTGGCGCAAACGTTGACCTTTTTTTTGGCTAGAAAGAGCGACCTTGCCGTCGTTGCCACGGTCACCTCGGCGGAAGCAGCGCTGGAAGCCCTGCCCCAGACCACCGTCGATCTTGTGTTGGTCGATGTTTCCTTACCCACCATCGATGGGATTGAACTGGTGGCCATCCTGCAACAGCGCTTCCCCGAATTGCCCTGTCTCATGTTGTCTGGCCACGACGAACCGCGCTACGTGCGGCGCGCGCTGGCCGCCGGCGCGCGTGGTTACGTCATGAAAAACCGGCCGACAACCTTGATTGAAGCCGTCCCCCGCGTCCTCGCCGGCGAGATCTACCTAAGCGATGATCTGCGCCGGAAATTAGGTCCTGGGTGAAAGCTCGTCGGGGAATGAATTTCCTCCCGGCGATGAATGGTTGGCAAGTGTCGCTCTGGCAGGTGACCGGCATCTCCGAGATGCCGGTCACCTTAAACACACGCCTGTGGGCGTTGTGCGCCCTTGGTGATTTTTCTCCCGCAATCTCAAAATACGCCCCAGCGTCCAGTCTATTGATAAGGAGCAAAGATGATCTATCACGTGGTGACTCAATCGGTGAAACCTGGGAAAATGGATGAAGCCCGTGCATTGTTGTTGGATTATGCGGCCCATGTCATGAAGACTTACCCAGGTCAAAAGGTACAGATCGTGAGCAACATTGGCGAACCGGCCAATCAGCTACATTGGGTAAATATACGGGAAACCGTGGAGGGGGAAGCAATCAAACAAGACCCTGAAAACCTAAAGAAGATGAATGAGTTTATGGCGAAAAGCGCCGAGATATTTGAGTCTGCTCGCGTAGAACATTATTATCGCGATGTAGAGTGATTAAAATGATGTAGAGTGATTAAAATAGCGACCGCCCAGCAATGAACCGCTTCTAGTGCACTGTCAGGGAAGTTCTGATAAATTAGAGACATAGATCGTAGGTGCGGTTTCCATACCGCACAATCGACCAATCTGGGGGATTTCTGACCTGTGCAGTATGGAAACCGCACCTACGTCTAATTCATCAAAATTTCGGTTACACTGCACTAGCCGTAGGCTGAGATATTTTCTGAACATCCGGCTTTTTAAAACAAAAATAGCTTAATTAAATGACCCTTATAGTTCTCTATAAAAATTAAAAATTCATTAAGCTATTGACATTGTGGCAAAATTGTGCTAGGCTTATAGCAACGTTCTGATGATTATGTTCTAATACAAAGCTCAGGTCTTGCCATGACGGTGATTGAATTTGCAGAGTGCTATCCCCAATATAGCTTTGACTTTGCGCAGCCGATTAGCCAGCAGCCGCGGCTGTATGATGCGGCGCTGTTGGCCACTTTGCCCGCCGAGCTGACGCCTAGCCATGCCTATCGCGGCGGCGGACGGGGTCGCCCCAATCTCAACCAAACCCGCACGCACAGCCAATGCAAAACCTGTCGGCGGGTATTGCGCAATGATTTTTTCTATGCACCGCCGTCGATGGTCAAGCAGAATGTAGTCTATACGCACTGCCTGACCTGTGCCCAGGAGCACAATGCCAAACGCTACGATCTGAATTCTTTGGCTATACGAAGCCGCCGCATAGCCATCTGGCGCTACCTAGCGCCGCGCTGTCTGATCTGTGGTTTTGATCAACATGTCAGCGCAATGGATATGCACCATTTAGCGGCTAAGGAAGCAAAGGAAACAGAGATTACAGCGTTGATCACTGAGGTGGCGTATATGCCGGATGCCTACGGAACAGAACGTTTACTACGCGAAGTTACGGCGTGTATCCCGTTATGCAGCAACTGCCATCGTATGGTGCACGCCGGGGCGCTACAACTGCCCAATGGGCTTAGACCCCTTCCCTATCGTCTAATAGATTTAATGGATTTACTAAAACGTGCCGGCCAAGATGATGCAAAGGATCATGCAGATGACGCAACAGAAGAGTGAACAAACCAATACGGCGACAGGTCAATTAGCCGCCTCTATGACTACATTGACGGTGGTGGATACGGCGCTGGATGCGCAACCCATCGAGTTCGATGCCTCTATCCTGGCTGGGCAATTAGCCCCCTCCAGCATTGCGATGTATGAACGCGACTTCCGCGCCTATGTCGCCTATGCCGGCAGCTACGCGCGGGCCATTCAGCCCTCCACCCTGGCCCGCTGGCGCGCCGACCTGGCGCAGACAACCGACAAGAGCCCCAACACGATCAATCGCATGATCAGCGCGGTCAAACGGCTTATGCGCGAGGCCGCCGTGCAAGGGTATCTGCTGCATGAGACGGCCATCGCCTTTGATCAGATCAGCGGCGTCAAGGTTGCCGCCCTCAAAGAGCGCATCAAGCAGAATGCACGTGTCCGCATTGAGCCGACAGAGATGCGCGAACTCTGCGAAGCGCCCGAGGATATTTCACTCATCGGCTTACGTGATGCCGCCCTGTTGGCCACACTGGCCTCCAGTGGATTACGCGTTACAGAAGCCGCAACTTTGACACAAAACCAAGTCCGCCGCAAAGGACGAGGCTATGTTGTATTGGTGCGCGGCAAAAATGATACAGAGTATCGCGAGGCGCCGCTGAGTGTTGAGGCCCATCAGCACATTCAAAGCTGGCTTGCGGTGCGGCCCGTGCCCAGCGATTACATCTTTACGGCCTTTGACGGACGGGGTGAACGGGCGACCGCACGCCCCCTCTCCGCCGTGGCGGTCTGGAACATTGTCCAGCGCTATAGTGAAGCGGCGGGTCTGGAAGCTGTGAAGCCCCATGATTTTCGGCGCTTTGTCGGCACCCAACTGACCAAAAACGATCTGCGCCAGGCACAGAAAGCCCTGGGCCACAAACGCATCGAAACCACCGCCCGCCACTATGTGCTGGATGAGTTAGAGCCGGGGTTGACCGACAATTTGTATTAGCAAGGTTAAAACCCGCAGCTAGCAACGAGAAGCCGCCTCAGCGGCTAGACACTTTACCCTAAATGTGAAATACATCCGCTATTTAAAGAAACTTGCGCACCAGTTAATGCCAGCGTATACTATAAATGTCCTAGCTGCCACCGTGCCAGGCTTGCCCGCGGTTGGCATATAGGGTTGCTCGTTTGCCGTTGTCTGTGTGGTTTCTCAAATTCACTCCGAGCGCAGCACAGATAGCGGATTACTCATGCTATTTCCTCACTAATACCCGTTCTCATGCCACCAAACTGTAATTCCACTCGTTCAGTCATATCATGACCTGCAAACTCGTCCTGTCGGGCTGCGGTCTATGACTCACTTGGTTGCTCTACTTCAGGTGGCGCTCATCATGGCAGAATATGCAGTAAGTTTTCTTTCAAGATGTAAGGTTGTCTAATGGTTACCGAAGAAAGGGACAGAAATTGTATGCGTAAATTAGGGCACAGTGTACTCTGTGCAGTTCTTTTTCTTATCACGCTGCTGCCGGTCGTAGCCTTGGGGCAAGCGCAGGCGCAAGAGACGCCGTCAGGCCAGGATCAAACCGATAGTACAGATTCAACCACGATGTGTTGCAACGTTTTCTTGCCACTTATCCAAGCCGATGGCACAGAATTTGCACAACAGACAGAGACCGATCAAATAAGTGCGGCCAATGTTACCCTCACCCAAATCAGCAGTGACCCCTACACCAATAGCACGAGCCAACATGCCACCGAAGTGGAGCCTGACACCTTTGCCTTTGGCAACACAGTTGTGGCGGCCACGCAGGTAGGACGCTTTTTTGACGGCGGCGCCTCGAATATTGGCTGGGCCACTTCGACCAATGGTGGCGTGACCTGGACAAGTGGCTTTTTGCCCGGCGTCACCAAGTTTGAAGGCGGCGGCCTCTACGACCGGGTAAGCGATCCGGCTGTCGCCTATGATGCAGCCCATAATGTGTGGCTGGTCTCTTCGTTGCCACTTTTGGAAGCTGGGGGGGTGCATGGTGCAGCCATTCTCACCAGCCGTTCGATCGACGGTGGCCTAACTTGGGGCGCGCCAGTCACAACAGCTACCGGCGCCGATCTGGATAAAAACTGGATTGTCTGTGACAATAGTGCAACAAGCCCTTACTATGGTCATTGCTATACACAATGGGACGATCACGGCAATGGCAACCGCATTAAGATGAGCACTTCCACCGACGGTGGGCTGACCTGGGGTCCGGCGCTCAACACGGCCAATAACGCGACAGGCTTGGGAGGACAGCCGGTCGTTCAGCCCAATGGCACAGTGGTTGTGCCCATCGCCAATGCGAATGAGACAGCAATCCTGGCGTTTACCTCAACCAATGGTGGCGCCAGTTGGAATAGCACCGTGACAATTGCCACTGTGAACGACCATACGGTAGCTGGCAGCTTGCGCACAGGACCCCTACCCTCCGCCGAAGTAGACGGCGCGGGCAAGGTCTTTGTGGTTTGGCAGGATTGTCGCTTCCGGCGTGGCTGCAAAAACAACGATATTGTCATGAGCACATCGACCAATGGGACAAGCTGGTCCGCCGTGGCGCGCATTCCGATCGACGCCACAAGCAGCAAGGTAGACCATTTTATTCCTGGCTTGGCCGTTGACCCGGCAACATCCGGCGCCACGGCCCATCTAGGTCTGACTTATTACTACTATCCCGTGGCTGGTTGCACTGCCACAACGTGTCAGTTGACAGTTGGCTTTATCTCATCCGTTGATGGCGGCGCCCACTGGAGCGCGCCAACACAATTGGCCGGACCGATGACCTTGAGTTGGCTGCCCAGCACAAGCCAGGGGCCGATGGTCGGTGACTATATCTCAACATCTTATGTAGGTGGCACGGCACGTCCGGCCTTTGCCGTAGCCACCGCCAAAGCGGGGAGCGTGTTCAACCAGAACCTCTATGTTCCGGCAAGCGGCTTGGTTGCGGCAGCGGGTTCATTTGTTGTCACGTCAAGTGGCGAACATCCCGTGCCCAATGCGGCATCCGACCACGCCGCGGCCCATTCGCCTATTATTCATCGCTAGCAAATCGCGGCGTAATGTAGAACACAACAACGGATGGAGGAAGAATCTGTTGCTTCCATCATCTGTTGTTGTGACTTCGTTCTATACCTAAAGGGGGGCATTATGGTTGGCTTCCTTCAGTGCGTTCGCTCTTTTACGCGTTCTCTTCTCAGCCGTCGCCTGCTTTGCTTTTGGCTCTGGCTAAGTTTGGTGGCTGGCGGCTGTATACCACTCGGAGTTTCGCTTACACCAACATCCCACCCCAGCCAGCCACAACAGTCCACCATTGTGCCCAGCGCAACCGCCACGCCAGGAGTAGTCTTGTCTACTGACGGCCCCACCATTAGCCAGATTCACGCCTCAAGCCAGGTCTTTGCCAAATCGGACTGCATTCCAGTCGCCATTACGATCACCGCCACCGTCGCCAGCCCTTTCACCGTGACTCAGGTCTTGCTCTGGCATCGTGTGGGCGCCGATCAGCCCTTTACTGCCGTGCCGGCAACGGCAGCAGCCCATGACACTTACACCGCCACTATCAAAGGGCTGGATGTTCCCGGTGGCGAATATGGCGTCTGGGAATTCTATCTATCAGCCGGGGATGCGCAAGGCCGCCACACTCAAAGCCCGGTGGACACAACCGTCCAGTTGCTGCCCTGTGTAGGAGAGTCAAAATCAAAGTTGGTCGCGTCCGATAGATACTTACCGTTTGCTCATTACGTTTTCCCGAGCCAGTGCGTGATTGGAGCTTTATTCCGCAATTTGCCCATATCCTGATCGATCAGTCAGGTTTGGATCCCAAGACGCTACAGGGCGGATTACGTGCACAAATTTTACAACTAAGGAAAAAGAATCATGACCTTTGCCGAAGAGCTATTACAAGAGGGTGAGCGTCGAGGCGAAATCCGGGGCGAAATCCGGGGCGAAATCCAAACGAAGATCGAGATGATTGAAAAGCTGTTACAAGCCGGCGTCAGTTGGGCCACAATTGAGCAAGCAACTGAGATTGACGAGCAAAAATTCTCGGCATTAAAAGTTGAACTGAGTCATTTACTAGGCGCATCGGCGCTTAGCAATCGGCACATTGCAGCGGAGGATGATCTATAAGGTGTCTCTGTATTTAAGGGTGCTTCTGTGAATCTACACCAGGCAGAACGTTATCGTCCCTCAACACCTTCCACAGGCGTGTATTGACGTAGTTGGGGCGTTAAGAGGAGCAACAGGATACTCAGCACATAGCCGACGGCGCCAGCAAAGAGGGTCGCACGTAGCCCAATGCTTTCGCCCAACAGACCACCGGCAGCGGCGCCAATTGTGCCCAAACCAAAGATCAGGAAGCGCCATGCTGCGGTGGCACGGGCAAAGAGTGTTAGAGCAAGCCGCGCCCAATGTCGGCCATGACCAACACTGGGCCACGGCGCACCCGATCCACCCAGACGCCGGCCAAGAGACCAAAGAGCAGGTTGGGCACTGTTCCGGCCATACGGAGCCAACTCATTTGGATGGGCGTGGCATTGAGCACCAAGATAGCCGTTAATGGCAATGCCACACTGGTAATCGCTGAGCCGGCATTGGAGAGGAGTTGGGCTATCCACAAACGCATGAAGCCACGGTTTTGCCAGAGAGATAACATAAATACTTTTCTATAGTGCCGGGTCGGCCAGGGCGGAGCGCAGGTCGAAGAGATCGTCGATTGGCACCATCGTGGCCTGTTTGCCGCGCGTCTGCCGGTCGCTGTGCTTGAGCACAATGCGCCGAAACCAGCCGGGGAAAGCCTCTGGCTCACGTAGGTTGGCCAGACTCAGATAAGCGTCAATCAATGCTTCCTGCGCCGCATCCTGGGCCAGCCCAGCGTCGCCAATCATGGCATAGGCCGTGGCGTAGGCCATATCCTGAAAGCGCAGCACCACCTGATTATAGGCGTCCTTGTCCCCTTGCTGGGCAGCCCGAACGAGCGTACTCAACTCTGCCATTGGTCTCACTGTCTACTGTCTCACTGTCTACTGTCCACTGCCCACTGTCCCACTTGGCTGTGTTACCTGTCCATGCTTGTTGTTGAAGGCCTTCACCAATAAGTCCCAATCGCGCGCCGAAAAGATACCCTCAATTATAATTATACTTAGCGCGGGCGCGAATTTCTGTACTGAGCACAGTCTACAGTAAGGACACGTAGCGCAAAACCTAAGAACTAGGCTGCCAACAACTCATCGGCTATAATCTACTAAACTTGGAAGCGCTTGCTATCCAAATTCTCGCCTTGTAAGATCATCAATCAGTGTATTGCTGAAGAAAAGATAGTACTGTCGAATTGAATAATATAGGCGCTTCCATGTTAGACATGTGTCCGACCCCTGGCAGCGTAACCAGACGTGCTTGGATTACATTTTGCTGAAGGATTGCGGTAATTGTGTGAAAATCAGCCATATCACGTTCCCCCAAAATTACAAGGGTAGGAACCGCGATCTCCTGTAGACGAGTGACAGCCGGAGGGTCCATGTTTCGTAGTGGATCCTCGTTTACCCAATGCCAACCGGGATTTTCAGTAAGCATCTCTTCTAAGCGTGCTCTTACCGTTGGTTGTTCATTGGCAGGAGCGAAGATTACATGGTCGAGCAAAAGGGCATTGGCGGCTCTCCCGCCTGCGATCATAGCTCGTTCAACCACAGGGGCAATCGTTTGGTTAAGTTCGGCGGCTACATACCCGTCGAGCAAAGGATCGGACGCGGTTAGGGTGGTCGTCATTTCGGGATAAGTCAAGGCGAAGTTGATGGCAATTTCACCCCCCATCGATAAGCCAACGATATGGGCCTGGGTGATGCCCAGGTGGAGCAGCAGCGCTTGCAAATCATCAGCATGGGAATAGGCTTCCTCAGTTGGCAATGTAGAGTTGCCAAAACCACGGCAGTCATAGCGAACGACACGATACTTTTGCACAAATATCTCAAATTGATCGTCCCACATGCGATGATCTAGGAGGAAGCCATGAATGAGGACAAGCGTTGGCCCATTGCCAGCAACTTCATAATAAAGTTGGGTACCGTTTACCTTTGCGATTCTAGTCTCAACGTACATATAGAACATTTTCCTTATGATTTTCAAGATCAGATTCGGCTGAGCGGTTACAAATAGAGATTCAGTTTGATGGTGACAATCTAGCAAAGTGGGCGCGAAAGAAACGCGAAATAATCTGCTTTTCCTCTTTTGACTTTCGCTATTCGCTTGCAATTGGAGCGAATAAGACAGGGAGACAGTAAGACAGTGACTGGCCCACTGTTCTACTGTCTTACTGTCCTACTGTCCTACTGGCTTACCTCCGCCGCAGTATACTAGGTTGAGTAGCAATGCGCTAGCGCTGGACCAGCGGCAAGTAGATCGTCGCGCCACCACTGGGTCCCTTGACAGTGACGGTGACCGAACCAGTTGCCGTACCGCCGTGCCCATCGCTGATGATATAGGTGAAGCTATCGGCGCCGCTAAAGCCGGCGTTAGGCGTGTAGAGAACCTTGCCATTTTGCACCACGGCTGTGCCATGTTGCGGTGCCCCATCAATGGAAATGCTGAGCGCGTCACCGTTGGCGTCGCTATCGTTAGCAAGCACATCAATAAGAACCGCGACGCCGGGAGCAGTTACCGCAGCGTCGTTCGTTGCCGTCGGCGGCTGGTTGGGACCACCCGGGCCATTGACGGTGACGGTGACCGAACCGGTGCTTGTGCCCCCCTTGCCGTCACTGACCACATAGCTGAAGGTATCGGTGCCGGTGAAATTGGCGCTGGGGGTGTAGGTTACGCTCTTGCCGTCGGTGGTCGCCGCACCAAATTGGGGCTTGCCGACCGCGGTGATCGTCAGCGTCCCGCCAGTGGCTGTGCTATCGTTGGCAAGGGCATTGATTGTTACCGCCTTGCCTTGGGTCGTCGTCGCCGTGTCCGCCACGACATTGGGCGCGGTGGGCTCTAATACGGGAGCAATGGCGTTGGAGCCGGTCCGGTGCAACGTAAAGGCGCCGATCACCGTGACGGGCGCGCTGGTGTAGCCCCACAAGGTCTCGCGATATTCGCCATTCAGTTCACCGCCGTCGTTGGCGACATTGGTAGTCACCAGCCGAAACTGCCGTTGCAGTGCGCGCGCGTCGACAACGAGCGAACTCTTTTCTGACTGTACGCTGATGTTGGCGCCGTTGACAACGCCGCTGAGATAGGGGCCAATCTTGATGGCGGCCGCGCCCAACCCCAACGTATGCTCGACGCTGTAGACTAGCGTTTTGTCGAGGCTGACATAACCGTTGAGCGTGTTGTTGTTCTGGTCAAGCGTAATCGACAGATCGATGCTGCCCAAATCTGGCGACTTGCCTGCCTCAGACGGCGGTATGGTGAGCGTTTCGCTGTAGACCCCGATCACCGTCGTATTGAGCTTGACCACGCCGCTGTAGTCGCCCACGAATTGGTTGGCGTTGCTCTCCGCCGGTTGGATTTGGGCCGAGTTTGCGCCAGATTGCACGAGGGTATTGCTTGCACCCTCTAGGCTCGTCCGTTGGATGACCTCTAGTCCCCACAGCTCGCGCCCGTTGACCACGAGCAAGCCCATGACGGCCAACCCCGCCACCAGCAGCGCCCCTATTGTCCAAGTGAACCACTTGTTTTTCATCGTTGTCTCCTGATCTACCTATATCAGTAGACAGTTATCAGTCATCAGTTTTCAGTACACAATCTTCAGTGTGCGCTTCACCACTGACCACTGAATACTGAGCACTGATGACTGGAAACTGTCTACCCATCTACACCAAGCTACATTAGTAATCCGCCCGTACACATTGCGACGGCGTGGGCTGCGTATTGGCGCTGCGCGAGGCGTAGGTGGTGCTGACCTTTAACTCGATGTCGGTTAGCTGCTGCAAGTCGAGGTCGGGCAGAATGCCATTGGGCGAACCGCCATTGATCACCACCTGCCAGCCATTCGATGCCAGCGGGCGACCGAGGAAGGCGGGCGTGCTATAGCCTGGCGTCGTGTTGGTATGCACGCCGTTGATATCGCCATTGAAAACGCCCGTCACCTGGTCGGTCGGTTGGCCGAGGGGGAACTCCAACCCCAAGAGCGAAGCCGGTGGGATCAGTCGGTAGTCAAAAAGACAGCCGGCAAAGGAGGTCAACCCCACCTCGCCGCTTTGCGTGACGCGCACGAGACGATAGCCCAGGCTGCCGGGTTGATCGGTCACCAAATTGATGCCAAAGCCGTTGCTGGTTGGCTTGGGTTGGCCGATGCCGCCGACCTTATGCAGCCAGACAAAGCCATAATCCTGCGTCACCACGCGGCTGATGATACCATTGACCGCCGAAGAGGTGGTATAGCTAAAGACCAAAGTCGGTTTGCCGTCGCTGCCCAAATAGGTATTCTCCGCCACCCATTGGCGGAAGCGTTTGTTGCGCGCCGTCTGTAGATCGGCGTCGGCAACCCCCTGCCCCTTGAGATATTGATCGGTCAGGCCGAGGATGTGCTGGGCGACGGAGATGGTGAGGTCATTTTGGTTGGTTTCGGCATCGCGCACGCCGCCCGGCAGATTGGTCACCGCGTTATCCAGGTTTTGCAGGAATTTGAGAATGTCATCGGCCGTACGCGCCCGATAGATATCGGAGACGCGGAAGTTGTTGGCGCTGAGGCGGGCGGTATATTCATACTCCGCGCGCCGCGCCGCCAGATAGGCCAGACGGGCGGCAATTTCCAACTGCGTCGCCAACTGGAGCCGCCGAGAATCGCGCACCAGGCGGTAGCTGGGGTCGTTGGCGGGCAAGGCGGTGGTATAGGCGTGTTCGCGTTTGGACTGGTAAACATCATGCCCGGTCTGCCCGATCACCCCGTTGAATTGGGTCAACATCGACTGGTACTGTTGGGCGGCAATGTCGATTTCGCCTATCGCCTCAGCCATGTCGTAGAAGAGATTGCGCACGACCGCTTCAGAGTTGGCATCTTCGATCTCCATGTCATGCGCCGCCTGCCGCATGATCGCCGCCGGACGCAGCCCTGCTTCGACCAGCGCACCGGGGTGGAAAGTCACGATCCCATCGGTGGCCGCATCGACAAACGCGGCGCCGGCGCTAAGCGCCTCAATGACCGATGTCTCGGTGGCGTTGGTGTTAATGGCATTCTTAACCTTGATGTTGCGTAGCTCCTCCGTATTGGCGCGCTGGAGGATATTGTCCCGCTTTTTGATCGCCGCTTCGACGCCCAACCAGGCCGTGCGCAAATCCTGGCGCGCGGTGCGCATATCGCTGACCAGGATCAGCCAGTTGCTGCCGTCAGCTTTGGGTGGTTGGCCGTCGGTCGTGCGACTCATACAGGCGTCAAAGGAGTTGTTCTGCGGATCACACTCCTGTGTGTGCTGAATCATATCGTCGATGCAGGCGTACCACTCCGCATCGTTGGTAAAGTTTTGCAGATCGCAGCCAGCCTCCTTCTGAATGTCGTTGTCCACCTGGTTATTGGTGGCGAGAATCGCTTTTGTCAGCTCTTGCTGGTTGAGATCAAAGTTGCGTTCGGCGTTTTCCGTCTGTTGCTGAAGTTGCAGCCCCAGATTGGCGGCATCCTCGGCCTGTTCCCATAAGCCCTTATCGGTGCTGCCAAAGGCGGTGTGATAAGAGCGTGCCGGGGTGAAGCGCAGGTCGAAGCCAAAGATATTGCGTCCGGCGCGCAGTTCAGTGGCGGCGCGGCGGGTTTCAAGCATGGTCAGCGTCATTTGCGAGATCAACGCGTTATCGGGGCGCGCGCCTTTGGCGCTACAACCGGCACCCTGGTCATTGTTGAGGATTGCCTGGCCAGCCAGGCCGATCATCTTGACATAGGCGTCAGCGGAACCGCCGCGATATTCACTGACGGCCGCGGTTTGGGCGCGCGGCACATCATCCACGGTATTGATGTCGAGATAGCTCAGGCGCGTGCCGATCTCGTGGGCTGCGCTCAGCTCACCTTCGGCGGCGCGGGAGAGCAGCGACCATTCGGCTTGGGTGTAAAAGTCGCTGACATAACAGCCGCTGCCCAGCCGTAGACTCAAGGCCGAGGTGAGCCCCTGTTCGGCCAGTTGATATTGGTATTGGGCCGCGTGCAACTTGGCGACCTCCTGGCGCACAAAGGTTTCGCCCCCCAAAAGGCTACCGGCGCTAAAGTGCAACCCCAGCGCATCGACCATAAACTGTTGGGCAAAGATCATGCGCAGATAGGCGGACTCGCGCACGGCCTGACGCAGGCGCGCTGGAAAGTTGCACCAATCGATAATGGGGTCAAGCACCTGACCTGTGTGGGTTGGGTCGGGCGGGTCAGGATTTTCCGGCTGAGCACAGAGGCTATTTTTGTAGTCCGCGCCGGGCGAACCTTGACTGGCGCCGTCATCGAGGCGAAAGCGACCATCGGGTGCATAGACCGCGAGCACGCCATAGAGGTCGCGCGCGTGGAGCAAATCCGCATCGGCGATGTCAATGCGCTTCTGCAAGGAAAGTTGCCCCAGCAGCGTATCGTTATAGGTGGCGCTAAAGCCGCTGCTTTCGTCAAAGTGGCGCACCAGGTCATTGAAATTGTTATTCCCGCGATAGGGAGAGATATCCTGGCGGAACTTCATGCTGCGGTCGAGCAGTGTGCGCGCCTCGGTTTCCAACGTCTTGAAATCGACGTAGAGCAGCGGCCCCGCCGCCAACAGGTTGGCTTGAGCGACGTTATCCTGCGTCGGTACGCTGGCGGGCAAGGTAATGCCCACTGTGCTCGGCCCGCCGGTCGCTCCAAAGGTCGCCGAGCAGAAGTCATCCAAATAGCCAGCGCCACAGGCGGCGTAGACACCGCCAACACTGCCCGCAAGGCTGAGGGCCAGCGCCAGCGCTGTGACGGCAAAGAGATAACGGCGCGGCCGCGCGTGCAGTCGTCTGCCCATTCCTTGTAACTTTTGAACTATATGATTAGTCATTTTGCCTCCTTTCGATGCAGAGATTGACGCCCATCAAGGCGGTCATTTCTGCGCCGCTTGCAGTTGATCAACCTGCTGCGAAAGCTCGGCAAGTTGGGCCGAAAGGTCGGCAATCTGCGCCTCCAACTGTGCCACCGTGTCATCGGTTGATGTGGCTGTGGCGGGCGGCTCACTTGTGTTGAGCGTACTGCTATTGAGAGCATCGAGCGCCGTGGACGGCAGGTAAAAACCAACTTGCAGCCAGACAAGCAACTTTCCATCTTGGGCGTTATCGGAACTTTGCATGGCATAGCCGATGATCTGGCCCGCCTGGGTCGCTTTCATGGCGACGCCAGGTGTGTTGGCAATCGTCAGCGGGTCGCCCACGGCAATGGGGCCATTTTCCAGTGAAAATTTCGTGGGCACGCGCCCAATCATGGCGACAACCGTCTTGTTATCCGTGATGAGATTGCTGTTGTCGCCGGCGAAATAGCTCTTGCCCGCGTCGAAGACCAGGCCGGGGTTGGTGGAAACGACGCCAATCAGCGCGGCTTGATTGCTTTGCGTGGCGAGGCGCACAGCCGGCACATCACGGTCTTCCGGGATCAAGACCATCAAGTCGCCCGGTTCGCTGCGTTGGTCAGTGGCAAAGGTTTCCGCCACATCCTGATTGCAGATGAGCAAATTCTGGTTGCCGGTGTAAGGAGTAGTAAAGCTAGCGTAGCAGGTGCCATTGAAGCTGCCGGAGAACTTAGGCGCGTTGACAGTTGTTTTAAAAATGGCCTGGTTGTCGGACTTGCGAAATTGGAGCAATTCGGTATTGCCGCCGGTATTGTAGAAGTGCCAGTTGCCGTCGGAGCCGGCATACATGCCAAAGGTGGCATTGCCGGTAGTGTTTGCCATGGTCACGCCCGCGCCATAGGTGTCGGCGGATGAACTAATGGCCAGGGCAGCGCCATTGTTACTGCCGCGGTTAAGGATCAGGTTGGTGGCCGTGTTGTTGAGCAGTTGGTTGGCCGTTTCTGCTGTGGTCGCGGAGATGGCGGTTTTGGCTGCGTCCGCCTGCATGGCCCACGGCACCGGGAAAAGACGTTGGCGGGGCAGCATCTCGGCATCCGGTGCGACGGTCAGGCCGATGTAGAGATTGGCGTTGTCAAAGAGGCCGGCGGGGAGCGCGGCGGCGTCGCCGACCACCACGCCAAAGTTGCCGTTGCGCACCACGACATTGGTAAAGGTTTCGCTGTGTAGGGCCGTGCCGCCGGTCACCACATCATAGATGTTGAGGGTGATGTTAAAAGTGCCGTTGGCCAGGTCGCCATTGGCCCTGCGTAGCGTGCCTTGATAGCTAAAGGCGTTTGGAATATTGGCGACATCGGTTGTCGCGGAAACAGTCGCCAGGTCGCTGGCGTAAACGGTTGCGTCGCGGCTGCTCTGGAGCACCACTGCGAGCAGCACGGTTGCGACAACGATGAGAGTTGCTTTCAGACGACGATCGTTCATTGCTAGACTCCTTTTCTCCCCAATCTAAACGAGATTCGGCTTTTGTTGGTCAGACCGCTGCGGCAAACGCTACGGCTTGCAGCGCCGCGGCATAGGTTGGCTCATCATGCTGATCGGCGACGTACTCGGTGTAGATGATGCGCGCATTTTGGTCAATCACAAAGACGGAACGCTGTAACAACCGCCACTCGGTGAGCCACACTCCATAGTCCTGTCCGAACTGGTCACTGCGCTGGGCAGAGAGGGCCTGGTGCAGTACACCCGCGCTCTCCTGAAAGCCCGCTTGAAGCTGTGGCGAGTCCATACTCACGGTATAGATGCAGACATTCGCTGGCAGTTCTGCACACAGCGCCTCCCACTGGCGCGTCACGCGCTGGCAGCGTGGCCGTTGCAGGCTGTTCACCACATTGAGCATACGGATCATCCCGGTGGAGTCAGCCAGATCGACCATGCGTATGGCCAGATCCGCCAGATCCAGGTACTCCAGAGTGAAGTCTGGTGCGGCCTCTCCCGGATGCAGACGCCGCCCGCTGACCGTCAGCCGCTGGGCGCCGACGAAGGCAAGGCCTTTGTGTTCTGCCATAGTGCGCTATTCCCTGTCTCCTGTGTTTCGACTGTACTCCTTCTATGCCAAAGTTTAGCATGTACAGGCTGCGAATGCGCCGTCAGAACTGAGGGGTTTTCCTGGAATCGGAGCCCGTCAGTTTTGAGGGGGAGGTAGATTTTCAAGAATAAGTAACAAAGGGCGAGTCACGGAGTCGCGCAGAGCGGAAGTTGTTTTTAGACGCTCACCAAGTTATGCTCGATGGCCGTGCGGGTCGCCGCGCTGCGGGAAGAGACGCCCAGTTTGCTGTAGATCGAGCGCACATGAAAATTGACAGTGACCACACCGATGACAAGCTGCTGGGCAATTTGTGGGCTGGTCAAGCCTTGGGCCAGCAGGCGCAGGACTTCGAACTCGCGCGCGGTTAGGCCGAAGGGATTGCCCCCCGTGGGGGCGGTTGACGGCCTTTCCACAGGCGCGGAGGGAGGCGTTAGCGGCAGGTGCTCGTGCGCTTTCACCGGCACAGCCTCGGCGATCGCTGCCGCAAGGGGCATGGCTTGCCCCGCAGTCCAGGCTTGCAGAAAGGTTGGCTCGTCAAGTTGGGCGCGTAGCGTAGCAACAGTTTGCTCATAATAGGGCCGATCCATTGGCGGTAAGGGCGCGCCAAGGCGCGTGCGCAGGGACTCCGCAGCCCCATAGAGCCGCGCCGCCTGCACTGGTTGGCCTTGCAGCCCCCACACGGCGGCCAGTCCTTCCAGCGCGCTGGCGATGCCCTCCTTCTCGCCGGTCTCCTGGCGCAGGGCTAAGCTCTCTTGGTAGCAGGCGATTGCTTGTGCATAAGCACCTTGCTGAAGGGCAATGCCCCCCAGGACCGTGAGTGTATGGGCGCAGCCGCCCTTATAGCCCAGCGCCTTGCGGATGGCTAAACTCTCTTCACACAATGCCTGGGCGCGCTTGTCGTCGCCACGCGCCAACATGATGATGCCCAGGTTGGTGAGCCAACTCGCAATCGCGCGGGGATCGCCCAATTCGCGGGAGAGGGCCAGGCTCGCCTCGCATAACGCCGTGGCGCGCTCATCTTCCCCCAGGTACAGCACCGTCAACCCCAGACCGGAAAGCACAAGCGCAATATCATGCTTCTGGCCTAACGCACGAAAGAGCGCTAAGCTCTCCTCAAAGAGGGTCACAGCGCCGGCGTAGTTTCCCTCCATGCGCGCCAGCCGCCCCAGAATATAGAGGGCATAGCCCGTCTGTTGACGCTCGGCAAGTGTACGACTTAACGCCAGACCCTCTTCCGCCAGCCTGTGCGCGGCTTTATAGTCATCCTGGAGGCTCGCCAGGATGGCGGCCGCGTTCAGCGCCTTGGCGCGCACCGCATTTTGGTCGGCAAAGCCCGCCAAAGCGCGTTCCAGCCAGCTTCGTCCCTCGCTCATATGGCCACGCAAAAGCCAGAAGAGCCGAATCGCCGCACCGATCTGGGCGGCCGTTTCTGCTTCCTGTTGCTCGAGTGACCAGCCGAGAGCCACGCGCAGGTTATCATGCTCCGCCTCTAAGCGATCAAAGACGCGCTCCTGCCCTGCTTCCAGCGTCGCCGCTTCTGCCTGTGCGGCCAGACAGGCATACCAGTCGCGATGCCGGCGGCGCACCGTGGCCGCTTCGGCGCACTCCTGTAACTTGTCCTGGCCATAGTGCCGTATCGTCTCCAACAACCGGTAACGCGCCTCACCACCCTGATCGATAAATCGTTGCTCCAGAAGCACCAACGATTTATCGATCAGGGAAGAGAGGAGATCCAGCACGTCGTCTGCTGTGCCTGACTCATCTGCACAGATGGCCTCTGCTGCTTCAAGCGAAAAAGTGCCGGCAAAGACCGAAAGCCGCCGGAAGCAGGCCTGTTCCTGAGCGGATAACAACATATAGCTCCAGTCCATGGCCGCGCGCAAGGTTTGCTGCCGTGGTAAGGCCGACCGGCTGCCACCGGTGAGGAGCCGATAGGCATCATCAAGCCGCGCCACGATCTGCGCCACTGAAAGGGCGCGTAGACGGGCCGCGGCCAGCTCAATCGCCAGGGGCATGCCGTCGAGCCGGCGACAGAGCTGCACCACGGCCGCGGCATTCGTCGGGGTGAGCGTGAAGGAAGGGCGGACAGTGCGCGCCCGCTCCATAAACAATTGCACGGCCTCATAAGCCAGCAACCCAGCAATGGGCGACTGATCGGCTTCAGGCACACGTAGGGGTAGCACCGGCCAGATCGTTTCCCCCGTGATGGTCAGCGCGGCGCGACTGGTGACCATCACACGCACTTGTGCACAGGTGCGCAGGAGCGTGTCGATCAATTGGACACAGGGGGCCAGCAGGTGTTCGCAGTTGTCTAAGACAAGAAGCATCTGTTGGGAACGGAGCGCATCAGCCAGGGCAGCGGTCACCGTGTAACCCGCACGTTCAGGGATGCCGACCACGGCGGCAACGGTCTGCGGCACGAGCAGCGGATCGGTGAGCGCGGCCAGTTCCACCCACCAGACCCCATGCGTGAACTCCGCCCGGAGGTCGGTGGCGACCTGCAGGGCCAGGCGCGTTTTGCCGCTGCCGCCGGCGCCCGTGAGGGTGAGCAGCCGGGTCGTCGCCAGCAACTCGCACACGGCGCTCAGATCGCGTTCGCGGCCAATAAACCGGTTCACCTGGAGCGGCAGATTGGTAGAAGGAGTGTCGAAGCCCTTCGACGGTGCTACATCTGCCATAGCGTGCCTTCCTCTTGGCTGGGTGCGATCTTGCACATCCTCATCATTGAACTTTTGCAAAAAAGGGAAAAGAACGAGTCGAAACGTTGCCAAACAAGCGGAACTGAGTCTGAAAGTCGCGTATGGACATCACTTTATACATTGACCCACTGCAACAGTTCCGGAATTCATTATACCAGAACTTTGTCAATCAAGCCGATGCGCGTCGCTAGGGCAATCGCGAACCTTGACATAGCGTCGGATAAATCCGGCAGCTAACAACGAAAAGCCGCGCCCAGGGGGCACCCGGCGGCTGCATTCCGAGCGGTTGCACCCAAAGGGTACCCGCGCTTTTCGGTGTCAGCAGCGGGTTTTAACCCTGCTTTTTTAAGGTTCGCGATTGCCCTATGCGCGTCGATGCTCTTGATACCGGTAGTCAAGATGGGTGAATTGTGCGCTAGCCATAGGTTTACTGGTCAAACTGCGTGCTTGTGGCCCGTACCGGGAACCTCTGCGCTGGTTTATCCTAACTGCTATTGTCGTAAAGTGACAAAACATACACGGGCGATTATAGAAATATCTGCTTTTTCTGTTATAATCTCCAGAGGTTCTTGTTGACGGTCGGTGCATGATAGACACACCATGCAGCAAGATAGCTTACACAGCGCAATTTCTAATGCGATTTTTAAGGATATGCTTTATGTTTGGCCGCTACACGTATCTGCTTTGGCTTGCCCTCTTTATGGGTGTACCGCTCCTGCTCTTGCTCTGGTGGCGCCGATTGCTTTGGGCCCAGCGGCGGGCATTGGGTTGGGTTGTGTTGGGTTCCCTAGTGGGCGGTTGGGCCTGGGATCTGCTGGCGGTGCGCTATGGGCTGTGGCATTACAATCCCGCGCATATTGCCGGCCTTTGGCTGGTGGGGTTGCCCTTGGAGGAGTGGCTCTGGATTGTGGGGGCAACGCTGCTCTTTGGTGGGGTAACCGTTGTCCTAGCCGAATGGCTTGGCGTTGATGACGGCCCGGGAACGATAAACGCCAAGCAGGAGTAAAGCGCAATGCTGCCGGAATCATTGACCAACCTGCTCTTTCTCCTCATAGCTGGGCTCATCTTTCATAGCATCCTCTGGGCGCGTAATGGTCGCTTTCTCTGGCGCAATCGCCGCATTATCCTGTTGGTGGTGCTCGTGGCGGAGGTGTGGACGCTGGCCACCGACCCCATTGGCGGCCACTGGCGCGCTTGGCTGATGGCGCCGGAGAAGGTGGTGGGCGTTTGGCTCTTTGGCCTAACGCCGCTAGAAAATTTCTTAGGCAATTTCGTGGTCAGCAGCACCGCGGCTTGTGCAGTGTTGGTCTTTGGCTATAGTCCTCGGCGTTGGATTTAGGGGAGTGGTGGGTAGCGGGTAGGCGTATCACCCGCCACCTGCCACCCGCTACCCGCGGGAGCCCACCGGGCGCGCCACCCACTGATCTTGATCACAATCCGACCCCATAAAGCATAGGTAAACGAGAGATGAGACACAGCGCATCACCGAAAGCTGGGAAATTCCAGCTCTACACTGCCGGGCAGCGGCGCTCCTATCGCGCCATTGGTTTGCTCCTGCTCGGCTTGCAATTGATCTACTGGGTTTGGCCATTGGCTCTCCCGCAGACATCTTGGCCGGTCAAAGCGGTGCAAGCGGCCGGCGCAACGGTCGAAATTGTCCAGGACAGCAACAAGCAGCCCACCATTCAGGTAACCGGCGCCGGCGCCAGTGTGACGTTAGCGGATATTCAAAGCGCGCTGCCAAGCGACCATACCAGTGACCTGGTCAACCAGGGCAATCGCGTCTGGCGCCTCAATGCTAACCTGCTGATTGGCGCCGGGGTAACCCTGACACTCTCGCCGGCAACGGGCGTGCGTGAATTGCAACTGCGTAGTGAGGGAAACGCGGTGCTAGCCGCAGCCAATGTGGTTGATCCCTGGACCCCAGCCAGCGAAAGTGCGGATCCCGATGTCGCCAGTGTGGTCGATAAGATTGACTACAAAACCTTTGTTTATCTGCGCACCGACTTTGGGGCGATTCACATGGATGGCGTCAAAATCTACTCGTGGGATGCCGCGGCCAACCAGGTGGACAACGACTACAACAACGGCCGCGCTTATATCCTGGCCAAATACGCGTCGGTGTTGACCATCCGTAATTCCGACATTGGCCACTTGGGCTCCAAGGATGGCGAGAGCTATGGCCTCTCTTGGCGCGACCAGAATGACAGCGCCGCGCCCGATCTGCTCCTCACCCGCGTCACCGGCGAGTTGATCAACAGTGCCGTGCACCACAACTACTATGGCGTCTATACCTATCAGGCCACGAATATGACCTTCCGGGGGAACAAATTTTACGCCAACATTCGCTATGGCTTTGATCCCCATGACTACAGCCATCACTTTACGGTTGAAGATAACGAAGCCTATGACAACGGCGCGCATGGCTTTATTATCTCGCGCGGCTGCAACAACTTTACCTTTCGCAACAACGTCTCTTATAACAACTTTGACACCACCAGCAATCAGGCCCATGGCTTTATGTTGGATCCCGGTGGCGCCGATATTAACAAACCGCAATCTCCGTCGCATGACAATGTGCTGGACAACAATACCGCCTATGACAACGAGGGGCACGGGTTGCGCGTGCTGGGTTCGACTAATAACCAAATCCTCAATAACAACTTCTATAACAATGATTCGGGCATCAATTTAGATGACAAGAGCACCGATAATGAAGTGCGCGGTAATCGCTTTAACAACAATAGCCGCTATGGGGTTTGGCTGCGGGATGGCGGCGATAGCAATCAAGTGGTGAACAACGAAATCAGCGGCAATGGTCGTCAGGGGATCTATGTACTCTCTTCCTCGAACGCGCTTGATGACAACACCGTTGCGGCCAACCAAATGGATGGTATTACCCTGGAGAGTGGCGCCAGTCACAATAGCCTGTCGAACAACACGATTCGCAGCAACACCGGCTTTGGCATCAGTGCCAGCGGCTCTAAAACCACCTACAATACTTGGTCAAAGAACCTGATCTATGGCAACTTGGCCGGCGGCATTAAACTGTCCGGCAGCGCCAATCAAAATTTGGCGGCGCCCACCATTGCCTCCGCAGGGGTCAATCAGGTGACCGGCGCCGCCAAAGCAGGGCAAACAGTCCAAATCTTTGCCGACGCAGCGGGCCAAGGGCAATACTTTGAGGGCGAAAGTGTCGTAGGCAGCGACGGCAGCTTTCACCTAACTATCACCGGCAACTGGCGCGCCGCCAACTTGACCGCCCTCGCCATTGATAGCAGCGGGAATGCGTCCCCCTTTAGTGTACCTGTCGCGGTTGCGGGCGCCTCCGTGACAACCCCCACGCGTACGGCGACGGCAACCCCCAGCGCCACCGCCACCCCGACCGTACCGGCTACGGCGACGCCCACAGCGACACCCACCTCATCGCCGCAGGCGCCAACCACCATGCCCACCAGCACCCCGACCGGCACAGTGACGCCCCCCACGATCACGTCAACGCCAAGCGTCACGCCAACTACCCTGGCGACCATCACGCCAAGCGTCACGGCGACAGCCACCGAAGAAGTGGTGGGTGTTAGCACCAGCACACCGACGCCCACCGGCACCCCTACCGCGCCGCCGACCGCGACGCCAAGCGTCACACCAGTGCTGGGTGAGTCTATCCATCAACTTTATCTGCCTATGGTGAATCAATGATCGCAAACAGCGTGGGTAAATTACTGCGTAAAATGCTCTATGGCGTGGTTGGTCTGTTGCCGTTAGCGTTGATAGGCTTGGGCGTTGCGGCCGTACACGTGGCTGCGCCGACGACGGGGATGACCACAGTCCCTGTGGGCTATGCACCCAATGCCCTGCAGATCAATAAAGCGAGCAACGCGGATCTAATCACAGCAGGGGAGATGATGACCTACACGATCGTGGCCACCAATACGGGGCCAGGGCTGGCGCAAGGCATTGTGCTCTATGATCCCTTGCCGGTCGGTGTACATTACAGTGGTACGGTGCAACTGTTCACCCAAGGGACAAGCCCTGTGCTCCAGGGCGATCAGCGACAGTTGACGGCCACGATCGCCAGCTTGGTGCCCAATGGTATCATTTCGATCACGGCACCTGTCTATGTGCTGCCCAATGTCGCCGGCCTTGCCTTGACCAACACCGTGATTTTGACGGCCAGCATCGACAGCAGCCCCGTCAACGTACATGCCACCTTGCGTACGGCCCTGATCACGGCCACCCCCACGCCTAGCCCAACGCCGACGGCCACACAGACACCATCGCCCACCCCCAGCCCAACCGCAACGGTTGACGCCAATGCGTCGACCGCCACGGCGACTGCGACCCAGACACCGGTGGCGATGGCGACAGCCACCGCCACGGCTACGCCCACCGCAACACGCAACGCGGTCGATTTGCAAGTACGCAAGGAGAGCTATCCCGCCGTTATTGCAGGCGGCGCCCCCCTGACCTATACGGTCTACATTACCAACATTGGCCCTGCTGCGGCGCAGAATGTGCTGATCCAGGATCAACTGCCCACCGGCCTCACCTTTGCTGGGCGTACCGTCATGTCCACCCATTTGGCGGCAACCCCCAATTTGTTGCTCAGCCGGGATGGGCTCACGGCAACGGTGGGCACGCTATTTGCCGGTGGCCTGATTACGATCACCGCACCAACCGTGTTGTTGGTGGAACCGGCCACGCTGCTGCTCACCAATACCGTTCACATTACATCGACCACGCCGGAACTCACTCCTGTGGATAACATGGCCAAAGCCACAACCACGGTGCGGTCAGCGACCATGCCCTATTCAATTTATCTGCCGCGTGTGGAGACGGGGGAGACGGGAGACGGGAGACGGGAGTAGGGAGGCTACCCCCTTCCGTCTCCCGTCTCCCCCCTTTATCCTTCAATCGCCTTGAGGGACTCTACGACTGGCTGGGCTTCTTGCTCTAGAGTGGTCTGGACATCGGCAAAGGCGGTGGCGACGTCGTCATTTTGCACGGTGATGCGTTCCAGCCCCTTGCCAATGATCTGGTCACCATTGGGCACCCAGACGCGGGCGCTATCCTGAGGTTGGGTCAGGGCAAGTTGGTTGACAGCCGTCTCAAATTGGGGGAATTCGGCATAGTATTGCTTCATCTCATCGCTTTCCGCAGCGCTCTTGCGCACAGGCATATAGCCGGTGTTCTTGGCCCAAAGCGTTGTCATCTCTGTGCCGGAGGCAAAGGCAATATAGTCCATCGCGCCCTGACGCTTCTCGTCCGGCGTGGTCGAGAGGATAGCCAGGCCGGCGCCACCCGTGCAGCAGCCAAAGTATTCCTTCTTGGGCAGGAAAGCGGTGCCAAATTCAAATTGCGCATTCTCTTTGACGCCACCCATAGAACCGGTAGACATCATCGATGACGCGGTAAAGCCATTGATAAAGTCGTTGGTGACATCTTTGCTCGGCACGGCCCAGCCCAGGGTATGGATGGTATCTGAATAGAATTGACCAGCCGCGATCGTATTTTCATCGGTCATGTACATGGTAAAGTCGGGATCGCTATATTTGCCGCCAAATTGCCAGGCGACGCCTTGGAAGAGCCAGGCAATATAGCTGGCGCCATCGGGATGGGCAAAGGCTGAAACCTTCATCTCCTCGCCATCTTTTTCTACCAGGTTGGGCGCCCATTCCATGAATTCATCCCACGTCTCGGGGCCGCGATCAGGCAGACCCGCCGCCGCCCATTTTTCCTTGTTATAGTAGAAAAGTGGTGTGCTGCGGGCAAAGGGAATCCACCAATGCTTGCCCTGGCGCACGCCCTCGTTGATCAGCGGATCCTGGTAGTCGCTAAAGTCCACATTGCCGGCCGCCGCCAGATCATCTAGCGGGATGATCGCCTGGTTGAGATAGAACTTGAACCACCAGACATCACTCATCAAAGCAATATCCGGCGCCGTGCGCGCTTGCAGCGCCGCGGTCACCTTTTGGGCGGTCTCTTCATAGCTGCCCTGAAATTGATAGTCAATCGTTACGTCTTCATGGCTTTCATTGAAATTTTCCACGACCGTGGCTTCTGTTTCACCATTCTTGCCGGTGTAACTGCTCCAGAGCGTCACCGTCACCTTCTCGGCGGTTGGGGCGGCGGCTTCCCCACCTGCGGGGGCGGCGCCGCCCCCTTGGGTCGTGCCGACCGGCGCACAGGCCGCCAACGCCACCATGCCCATACCGGCGCCCAATCCCTTGAGCAGTTGACGACGGGTTACTGTACTATGAATCATAATCTTTTCCCTTCCTTAATTTTGTTTTGATTAAACAATGGATCCAAGCAGTTCAATTAATTATTCACCATTGTCCATTAATTAGCCTTTGACCGCACCTGCCGCGATCCCCTCAACGATATAACGTTGGGCATAGAGAAAGACAAGCACTACGGGCAAAACAACAAAGAATGTGCCGGCCATCACCACCCCCCAATCAATCGTGCCTTCTTCCACCATCAGCCAGTAGATACCGATGGGCAGGACGCGCATCTCTTTGGTGTTGGTCACAATCAGCGGCCAGAGGAAATCATTCCACTTGGCGACTACGCTCAGCAGGCCAAAGGAGACGATGGCCGGCTTGGCCAGCGGCAGCACAATCGACCAGAGTGTGCGTACATGGTCAGCGCCATCGACCTTGGCCGCATCAAGAATATCAAGCGGGAGGGTACGATAGTATTGGCGCAGGAGAAAGGTGCCATAAGCCACTGACGCGCCGGGTACAACGATACCCTGGTAGGTGTTGATCCAGCCCAGATCGGCAATGGTCAAGTAGTTGGGCAGAATCGTCACCTGCCCCGGCACCATCAGCGCGGCCAACAGAATGAGAAAGAGCCAATCTTTCTTGGGAAAGCGTAGAAAGACAAAGGCATAGGCTGAGGTGACGGCAAAGAAGATCTCAAAACCGCTGCCAAAGAGCGTTGTCACAAGGGTGTTGATGTAGTAGCGCCCAAAGGGGGCGGCATTCCACGCCGTGCCAAAGTTGGTGATGGTTGGCTCTAGGGGCAGCCAGGTGGGGGGAATGCGATAGACCTCTACGGTATTTTTAAAGGCGCCAATGGTCATCCAATAGACCGGCAGCCCGATGATGACTAGACAGAGCAACATCCCCACATAGCCGGCCACCACACTGAACCAATTGTTGCGTTGGCCAGCCCACCGGCTGGTCACCTGGACCGGGGCGCGCGGTCCAGCAGTAGAAGCAAGGTCAATCTGTGCCATACAAATCCTAATAAATAACTAATGGAAAATAATTAATCATTAATTGATAATCATGCTCTATTAATGATTAACCCAAATTTATGCGTAATGGACAGAGCGCTCGGTATAGCGCATCTGCACAAGGGTGAAGGCTAACATCGCCAAGAAGAGCAGCACCGAGGCTACCCCAGCCCGGCCCGCGTTAAAGCCGACAAAGCCCTCTTGATAGAGATAGTAGATCAGCGTCGTGGTGGCATCCACCGGGCCGCCGCCCGTCATCACTTTAATGATGTCAAAGGCCTGGAAGCCGGCTAGGATGGTGGTGAGCACCAAGAAAAACATGACCGGCGAAAGGCCGGGTACGGTTACATTGCGGAAGCGTGCCCAGGCGCCGGCGCCATCCACCAGCGCAGCTTCGTAGAGTTCACGCGGAATGGCCTGAAGGCCGGCCAGATAGATGACCACGGCGTAGCCAATATTTTTCCAGACATAGACGATGATGACGGCCAACATGGCCCAGGAGGTGTCTAATAGCCAGTTGGGCGAGCGCAACCCCACGGCCCGGATGAAGACATCCAACAGGCCGTAGCGCGGGTCAAAGATATAGATCCAAACAATGCCAATCGCGGCGCCACTTAACATGACCGGACTAAAGACCACACTGCGCACTGCATTGCGCCCGCGTAATGGTTGATTGAGCAAAAGGGCCATGAGCAAGCCAAGCGTGCAGGTAATGCCGACCGATCCAAAGGTAAACGCCAGCGTATTGACCACGATGCGTCCAAACTCCGGTGAGGCAAAGAGAAAGGTATAGTTGTCAAAACCGACCCAAAGCTTGATCGGCGCCAACATGTCCCAGCGGACAAAGCTCAAATAGGCGTTATAGATGAGCGGCCAGTAGGTAAAGATGGCAAAGAGCAGAAAGTTTGGGCCTACCAGCAGCACAAAGAGCAACCATTCACGCCGCTCCGCCCTGGAAACACGGCGTGCAGAGACCACTTGCGTTGCCTGAGCCGTCGAATTTTTTTGCAACAATTGCAATGCGCTTCCACCCTTTCCTGCATCCTGCGTTGGATAAATAACTACTGGATAAATAACTACATTGGACAATAGCTATTTTGGATAGTAAGATTTGAGTTTAATGATCAATCGTCTTTTGAAGGAATTCTATTGTACAATATTCCATAATTTACACAAAATTATACTGAGCAGCGCCATAAAGGAACATCGCTCATATGGGCGAAGAGGGGAAACCGCTACGCGTACCAGAGAAAAATAAAACAATTTCACCCGTAGACCTATATGAGCCAAGGAACATTTTGCCCAGGACAAACTATAAATCTACTCTGTTAATGCTCTCTCTTCTATCCATTAACAGCCTTTTAAGAGGATGCTAAGAAAGCAAGGAACCCACCAATGCCAATCATTGACCATGCTACCGTAGTCGGCCACGCCGGCACCCGCAGCAACATCCCCATTCGTAAGCTTGTCTCTACTCATATCGGCGCCAAACAGACCGAAGCCTGGGAGCAGACCATGCAACCGGGTGATCACATTCCGCTCCACTATCACGATGCTGAAGAGACGGTGATCTTTCTCTCCGGACGTATCGAAGTGGTGCTGGGCGACGAAACTAGCCAGGTTGAAGCGCCGGTTACGGTCTTTGTGCCGGAGGGGCTCTATCACAGTTTTCGCAACCGGGGTGATGTCCCGGCGCACATGCTGGTCTTCTTTCCCGCGCTCAATCCCGCGGTCATCTACCCCGATGGGACGCGGCGCTATGCGGGTGGCGACACCCATGAGTGATCCTATGCTACAGGATACCCTGGACCAGAGTATAACCCTGGCCGATCTGCGTGCGGCGGTCCATGCTTTTGTGGCTGCACGCGCTTGGTATCAATTTCACACGCCCAAGAATCTGGCCATGAGCATCGCCATTGAAGCCGCCGAGTTAATGGAGCACTTCCAATGGCGCACCCCAGAGGAGAGCCAGGCCCTAATGGCAGACACGGCGGCGCGCGCCGAGGTCGCCGATGAACTGGCCGATGTGCTCATCTACTGCCTGAGCTTTGCCAACAGCGCCGGCATCGATGTCAGCCATGCCATTCACACCAAATTAGCACGTAACGAAAGCCGTTTTCCTGTTCCTTCAGGGGAGGAGTGATTAGTGATTGGGTGATTAGTGATTTCGCGGGGCTCTTGGAGCGCGAAATCACCAATCACCCAATCACCACTGGATTCTGGCGAATTTGCAGATCACAGGTGGTAAATTACCAATCACCCAATCACTAATCACCAATGCCCCGTGGACCAAAACCAGCAGCAAGAGGTTCTGTTTTATGCAAGACGAGGAACGGTACGCCACTTTTCCCATCAACCTGCGCTTTGCCACGCTACCCCACACCTTTATCGAGAGTGTGGCGGCGGCCGTGCGCGCGGAGCATCAAGATGCTTCCCATTGGCAGCGGCTGCGTTGTCGCAAAGTAACCCCCGTAACCGGCGCGCATCAAACTCTGCTTTACGCGCTGGAGGTAGGTCATGCCATCGAGTTGGATTGGACCTGGGAAGGGGCCATCGCCTTTCGCCCTACCTTGTTGGATGGCGCTGCAGTGACCCCGACCATCCTAGATGACTTTCTTAGCGGTGCAGCCGACATGGGCCAGGCCGCGGAAAGCTGGTTGGGCGAGTTGGTGGAAGTTGATGAGGATGCCGGCGTGCTCTATGTGGCGGTCAGCGATACAGAGCACCCGCCACAGGTGGGGACCTTTTACGTGCGCCCCTTTGAATTTTTGGCGGCGCTGCACACCATCTATGCCAATCCAGCCTTTGTCGCCTATCAGGAGCTGCTCAACAGTCGTCTCTATGCCGCCTGTGGTCATCTCACACCGGAAAGCACCATGCACGCCCCGGCCGGCTTGCCCGAGTTGCAGCAACTGTGGCAGCAGCGTTGGAGTACGCTATGGGGGGTGCCCGGCGCTGGTAAGACCACGCTCATTGGCCAGCAAGTGGGCGCCTGCCTGCTGACCGACCAGGAGCGCATCCTGGTCGTCTCCACCACCAACCGCGCCACTGATGAGGTCGCGCTCAAGATCGGCAAAGCCGCCACCACGACTGCTCTGCGCGATGGTCGAGTCTTACGGATTGGCAAGAGTGTCAACTACACCTTGTACGAAGAGGCTGGGCTAGAAGCGCTGCTGCGCGGCACAGAAGCGGACCTTTTGCGAGAAATTGCGAACTTAAACGCGCAATTGGGCCAGTGCAGTGACCACGCCGAACGGGCCACCATCCGCACCCTGATTCAAATCCTGATACACCACGTCAAGGATAACGCCTTTAGCATCTTTCTGGCAGAACAGGTCCAGGTTGTCATCGGCACGGCCTACAAGGCGCTCCATCTGCTCAGCCACCCTACCGTCAAAGCGATGATTGAAGAAGGCCAAGCGCCCTTTACAACGCTCATCATTGATGAAGCCAGCTTGCTCTCACGCGCTTATGTTGCGGCGCTCTCCCTGCTGGCTGCGCAACGGGTAGTGTTGGCCGGTGACCCGAAGCAGTTGGCTCCCATTAGCCGCATGAGCCGGATTCTACCGACTCACCAGGCGAATTGGCTGGCCCACAGTGGTCTGAGTCATCTGCAGATCTCTGCGGCGACGGCATACGCCCATATCCATCTCCTGACGGTGCAACATCGGATGCATCCGCAGATCCGCCAGGCGCTCTCGGCTTATCAATATGGCGGCGTCATGCAAGATGGGCCAGGCGTCATCCAACGCAAAGCCTTGGCGCCGGCGCTGTTGGCCGAACAGCCGCGCACCCTCTGGTATGTCATCGACGAAGAAGATGGTGAGCATCCGGCCATCCGCGCCGAACGCGGCCCCGGCAATCGCAGTTGGGTGCGCGCCAAAACGCGCGATATTCTGGACAAACTTTTCACCGACCCGCAACTGCTCCAGAGCAATGGCCTCTTTATCACCCCCTTTAAGGCGCAAGCTAGAGCGATTGGTGATTATTTGGCGCAACTGGGCAGCGAGCAGTGGCGCGCCGCCACCGTCCACAGCCAACAGGGGGTTGAGGCCGATATTATCATCTTCGACACCGTGAACGCCGGCAGCTATAGCTGGCCATTGGAAGAGTGGCAACGGCTGATCACTGTCGCAATCAGCCGGGCGCGTGAGTTTGTGATCCTGATTGCCAGTCGCGCGGAAATGAATGAGCCGTATCTGCGGCCCCTGGCAGAGCACTTTGCGCCGCGCATTTTAGTCGGCAAAGGGACACAGTTGACCTGGCGCGAGGTTCCCAGCCAACGCACCTACACTCCAGCACTCCCGCTGCCCGATAATCCCCATTTGTTGGGCCATCAGTTAACCCTGCGCAAGGCATTGACGAAGGTGCTCAGCACCGAGCAACAGCGGCTTGTTCGCCTGCAATTAGATGGTAAACCGCGCCTGATTCGCGGCGTGGCCGGCAGCGGAAAAACGGTGGTCTTGGCCCATTGGTTGCAGCAGATGATGGTTAAGGTGCAAGCGACAGAGGAGATGCGTGTTTGGATTGTCTATGCGAACCGTGCGCTACAGGGTTTATTGACGGATCAAATTGAACAGATTTATAACGATAGTGGGCAGCCGCCGCACCAACCGCCTTGGGATCAGGTTACGATCTTGCACATTCGCGACATCCTGGCCGGCTTACTGCCCGAAGTGGGCCTACAACTCCAGCGTGATCAATTTGACTATGACGCGTGCGCTGCGGCTTATCTTGCCCGCAAGCCGCTGGCGCAGATTACACCGCGCTGCCAGGCCATGTTTGTGGATGAAGCACAGGATCTAGGCGCGACCACCCTCCAATTGCTGACTGCACTCGTAGAGCAGAGCGACCCGGCCGATGCCAAGAGCCGCGCCATTCATATCTTCTATGACAATGCCCAAAATGTCTATGGTCGCTCCACCCCCAAGTGGTCGGAGATTGGCCTCGATCTGCGTGGGCGCTCCACCGTCATGAAGGAAAGCTTTCGCTCGACCCGTCCTATTGCCGAATTTGCACTTAATGTGCTGTACAACTTAGCGCCGCCTGTGGGTGACGCCGACCATCAAGAGTTGGTGGCGCGCGGGCTAATCGAGCAGGTGATGCAACAGGATGAATCCCAGGGGAATAAGCCGTGGTGGAAGATTCGCTTTAATCAGATTGAGGGGCCCGCACCCTATTTTAAAAACTTCTGTTCACCAGAGCAGGAATATCGCGCGCTGGGCCGCCAACTGGTAAAGTTAATCCAACAAGATGCGGTCAAACCCAGCGACATCTGTATTCTCTACAATGGGCGCCCATCCCGTGAACGCATTGTGCGGCGGCTGACACCACTCCTGCGCCCTTTGGGCGTTCGCCTGAGCGTACAGAGCGGCCGCACCTTCCACCGTGAAGAGGATACGATTTTGGTCACAACCGCCCATTCCTTCAAAGGCTACGACGCTGAAATTGTGTTTGTTGTGGGCGCGGAACAATTTGTCGCGCATACACAGGATGGCGCACCCCAGATTCTGGCCGCAGTGCTCTATGTAGCCATGACCCGCGCCCGCTCGCTGTTGGCCATCTATGCTTGCGCCCAGCCGGCTATGCCCTTGGGGCAGCAGATCGTCACGGTCATGGAAGCATGTACTACCCAAATGCACGACCAACATGCAGCGGTCATGCAACCCTCGCCGCTGGATGAATTTACCGACCTGCTCGACTTAATCGGCCACGAACATCAAGATTGGCTGGCGCGCCTGTGGAAGCGCGCGCCGCTGATCCAGGAACCCCTTTTCCGGCAGGATGGAACGCTGCTGGCCGAGCCCCTCTTCTGGCTGGAGGATGAAACCGGTCGCGCCGCCTGCTTTGGTCCTGCCGCCCCTGATCCCGCTACAGCTGTCCAGCTAGCCGCCGCCGGCATACGCCTTTTATTGCCGGGCGCCGCCTAACCACCACTGTCCTACTGCCTCACTGGCCCCTACGGATCCTGCACCAGCGGTAGGTGGATCTGATAGTCAAACGGCACCGCGGTTACGCGCGTCGATGGGGTAGGCGTGACGGTGGGTGTCGCGGTTGGCGTTGGGGTAAACGCAGTCATGGTCATTGACGGTGTTGGCGCGTCCGCCTGCCGCAGCGTAGAGCTGTCGATTACCTCTCCGGCCCGATTTATGAATTGCAGGGTCATGGTCGTATCATCCGCATCTACCAACATCGCGCCATAGTCACTGTCATAACAGATGACACTTGCGGGAATAACGGAGCCACAGCTGTACAAATTACGCCCGCCCGCGCCGTTGACAAAGTAGGGGAACCCATCCACCAACAGTCGCTCGTAGATATGATCATGACCGGCAAAGACCGCGTCCGCGCCCCAGGCGGCATAGGGCCATTGCATGGTGGACGTTGACCCATGTGTCCCCGAAGAATAAGGTGGGTGGTGGAGTAGTACAACTTTCCAGCGCGCCGTCGATGCGGCCAGCGCTGCCTGTAGCCATGCCGCCTGCACCGAGGTTGCCTTGATGCCATCCGGTTCGCCGCTGTCACTGTCGAGCATAAAGAAGTGCACAGGGCCTTGGACAAAGTCATAGTAGCGTTCATTGTTCGGCAGTTCAAAGTAATCAAAATAGGCGCCTGTACAATCTTGTCCGGAGCACTTAATAGAATGCCAATCATGGTTCCCCAGCACAGGGAAGAAGCGATTGGTAGCGGCGCCGGGTCCATAGTCACCATGATAGGGTGCAATAAACTCCTGATAGTATTTGCCAATATTTTTGTCAATGGTGCTGGCTTTGCCATCTGGGTAATTATTATCACCGACGGTAACCACAAAGTCGGGATTCCAGCCTCTAATCAAGGTTGCTACGTCCGCCTCTGCGGTTGTATCAACGCCAAAATCACCGACAATTGCAAAGTGTACTGCTGCCAGCGGTGTTGTCGGCGCCTTACCCACCGGCGCAACAAAAGCAACAATCAACAGGGAGAGTAAGGCCAGCAGTGCTAGCATCCTGACAGTGCTATGTGATTGGGACCCTGGCGTGGTTTGGGAAGGGAATCGGGCCTCAGCAGCACGCATATACAGCCAGCGAACTAGCTTGCCGATCGAAGCGTACATTATATTCATGCTTCACCTTTCCTTAAGCGGAAAACGATAGGACAACTTGTTTGGAAATCGTATGGGAAATATCTGTAAAGGCAGCGAGGTCGGGATGCCGCATTTTTGTGTTATGGATCGAATCCGGCACTCACAATAGCATATCCTGACCCATTGTCCAACTTTAGTACGGTATCCAACTTGCACCTGTTGGACAGTAAGCTGGAAAGGGTTTCTCGTCAGAATCACCAGAGGTAGAAGAGAAAAAATTCACCCAATGATCGATAGATTGCTATGTTTTACGACAGGGCTGGCAGGAGCGTTCACCGCAAGGGGTAGGTTAACAGTAGGAAAGTCGTTAGCTCGTCATACGGGTATTAAGATGCAGACGCGCCGGTGGCGTAGCTAAATCGGCAAACCTTCTTGCGCCATAATCCGCAGTGCATTGGTGGTGGGGCAAGGGCCGGCGCGCAGTTGATAGTCAAAGACCATCCGTCCCGCCGCCAGATCATCACGGAAGTGATAGTTGTGGACATCCGACGCCTCGTCGGCCAGCTTTACCAACTCCAGATCATGGGTGGCAATCAGCCCAATACCCCGCTGTCCCACCAGCGCGCGCAGGTAGGCTTGGCTGCCCAGCAGCCGCTCACGGTTGTTGGTGCCACGGAAGATCTCATCAATGGCGTAGAAGAGAGGCAACGCTGAGTCTGTTTCTAGCGCGTTGAGTAATGCCTTGAGTCGCTTCACCTCGGCATAGAAATAAGAGATGCCATCGGTCACCGAATCGCTGACCTTGATACAGGTAAAGAGTCGAAATCGGACAGTGGTCAACTGTCGGGCGTCGACCACGCTGCCGGCATAGGCCAATGCTAGGTTGACCCCCAACGCGCGTAGAAATGTGCTCTTGCCCGACATATTCGATCCAGTCAGGATCATGACCTCGCCCAAGTGATCCACCGTAAAGTCGTTGCGCACCTTGCCCTCTTCCGGCAAAAGCGGATGACCAAGCCCTTGGATCTGAAAGATCGGTGCGGCTGCCAGCCCTTCACTTCCTTCACGAGTAGCAGCGTCCATCAAATGTGGGAAAGTCGCGGCCGGATTCAGATAGGCAAAGGTGGCCAGGGCGCTCAGCGCTTCCAACTCATACCACAACTCCAGCCAGACCGGTATCTCCGTTGCAATCGCCATTTTGCACTCACTCAGCCGCCACGCAAAATAGAGCGCCCACGGCGCCGGGGCATTGAGCAGCAACGCGACCACAGGGTTGCCCTGCACCGCAGTCGCCGCCACAATTTGGGCAATCCGCCGCAAGTGCTGCGATGGCTGATGGTCTGGCCGGCACACAGGCGCGCAGAGTTCACCAAGCAACGGCGCCTTGGCATAGTCGTAGCGCTCGATCTGGCGAAAAACCACAGCCAGCCGCGCAAGTTCATCCTGCAAAGCAGCTGCTTCCTGAAAGACATCCCCCAGCAGGCGCGCATGCCACAGTTGCAGCAGCGCATAGAGCGCCAGCGTCACCTCCCAGAACGGACCGACCCACCCCAGCCAATAGGCGCCCAAGAGGATCCAATTGATCAGGGCCAAGCCACTGAGCCCATAGAGCCACCCGCGTAAAGCGTTAACTGGCGGATGTTGTTGCAGCCAAGCTAACAGAGCATCGGCGCACCAACCACTGGTTGGGCCAGTTGCCGCTTGCGCCGTCGTCGGTGCGGCGGTTGCCGGTAGCATCATCAAGCGACCATACAAGGTTAATTTGTCACGCAAAAGCGTCCGTGGAATCAGTTCACGCACCAACGCCTGTCGTGCACTGATCGTAGTGAGTGGCGGCGTTGGCGCCGTAAGCCAAGCGCGTAAGCGGTCGCTCCCTGCTTGGGTCACCGTCGTATCGAGGAGGCGATGCAGGGAGCGGGGGCCAACCAAATCCAGGTCCGCCTCAAAGGGGTGCGCATAGCGTGGCTCGACCTGGCGCGGCGTTGGCATGGTGGCCCACTCCAACTGGGCGCGGGCAAGATGCTCCCGGCGCAACTGTTGCCACACCAGCAGACGCTGCAAACTGTCGTCAATTTGCCGATGAGCGTGGACGGCAAGACCAAAGAGCAGCGCGGTGATAGCGAGACCACCCCAAAAGAGCCAGAGTGATATGGTAAAAAGTGCAATGATGCTGAGGATAACTCCGGCACTAAATATGACTACACGAATCCATGAGTAGCGGTTGCTGCGTGGGCGCAACTCATCAATACGCCGCTGATAGCGCGCAAGTTGACGCTTTAGGCTTGCACTTCGCTCTGCTTTACTTTGGATCATTGTACCTTTATCATAACATAGTCACCGGCTTTGTGAAAAGCAATGGGGCAACCATGCTCACGCTTTTGGGCCGTCGGCATGGGCCTGCCGAAAAACTTGGTCAAAAACTTGGTCAAGCGCTTGCTTTGTAGTACCATTGACAATGAAACAAATTTTCGACGTCTATATGAGCCATTTTCGATCGAATCCAGAGTTTTGTCTATAGCTGTGCGGTGGTGCCATCATGTCCCAAATCCAATCTAAGCTTCTCGCCAATCTCAATCCGCAGCAGGCCGCGGCGGTGCAGACGGTCTATGGCCCGGTGCTTGTCTTGGCCGGCCCCGGTTCCGGCAAGACTGGCGTGTTGACCCGGCGCATCGCCTATTTAATCGAGGTCACCGGTGTGGCGCCGTGGAATATCCTGGCCGTCACCTTTACCAACAAGGCCGCGCGGGAGATGCGTGAGCGAGTGGAAAAATTGCTAGAGGCCCGATTTGGCGCGCCGACGCCAGGCGCCCAACAGCCCCACTCGCTCGGTGGGTTGACCATCGGCACCTTTCACAGCCTCTGCGCGCGCATCCTGCGGGTGGAGACAGACGCCATTGGCTATGACCGCAACTGGGTCATCTATGACACCACCGACCAACGCTCGCTCATCCGCAATATTCTACGCGATCTCAATTTGGACGAGAAGCGCTACAGTCCCAACGCCATCCAGGCGCGCATTAGCAGCCAGAAGAATGAGCTGATCACGCCCCAGAACTATCGCTCCAACTCTTATTTCGAGGAGATTGCCGGCCGCGTCTACACACGCTATCAGGAGGCGTTGCACGTCAACAACGCCATGGACTTTGATGATCTGCTCATGAAGAGTGTGCTCCTCTTGCGCGAGCGGCTAGATCTGCGTGACAAATATCAGAAGAAGTGGCCTTTCCTGCTCATCGACGAATTTCAAGATACCAACAAGGCCCAATATGAGCTGATCCACATGTTGGCCAATGCACCGGGAGGGCAGCGCAACCTTTTTGTGGTCGGCGACGAAGATCAGTCGATCTACCGTTTTCGGGGGGCCGATTACCAGAATGTGCTCAACTTTCGCCAAGATTATCCCGACGCCAAGGTGATCCTGCTGGAGCAAAATTACCGCAGCACCCAGCGCATCCTGGATGTGGCCAACGCGGTGATCAACAACAATCGCAACCGCACCGAGAAACAGCTACACACGAGCAACGCCAAGGGCGAAAATGGCGTGGTGGTCTATGAGGCGTACAACGAGATCGAAGAGGCAGCCTACATTTGTGATGAGATCGAACGGCTCTTGGTGGCCGACCGCAAGCTCGCGCTCGGTGACTTCGCCGTCATGTATCGCACCAATGCCCAGAGCCGCGCGCTGGAAGAGACCTTTGTCCGCCGCCAGATCAAACACAAGTTGGTAGGCGCCACCCGCTTCTATGAGCGCAAGGAGATTAAGGACGCGCTTGCCTACCTGCGCCTGATCCACAACCCCACCGACACCATTGCCCTTGATCGCATTATCAATGAACCGGCCCGTGGCATTGGCGTCAAAACCTATAGTTCGCTCAAAGAGTGGGCCGGGACTATGGGCGTCAGCGAATATACGGCACTCCTTATTCTGCGCCACGGGCCGGAGGCAGTGAGTCAGGCCACGGGCGGCCTCCTAGCGCCGGCCGCTTACACTGCGCCCGATCTGGGCAAACGGGCGCAGAACGCGCTGGTCGACTTCACCCGTATGCTCGAGGGCTGGATTACCCTGCGCGAACGGGGGCGCTATGAACGGGTCGCCGACCTGCTTGATTTGGTCATGACCGACTCCGGCTATGTTAGCGCCATGCGCGACGGCAGCGATGAAGGGGAAGAGCGCTTTGCCAACCTACAGGAGTTACGTGGTGTGGCTGCGCAATATGTCCACGGCATGCCGGAGTTGGAAGCGGAGATGACGCCCCTTAGCCTCTTCCTGCAAGAGGTCAGCCTGGTGAGTGACCAGGATCAGGTCGACGAGGGTGGCGGTGCGGTGACGCTGTTGACCCTCCATACGGCCAAGGGGTTGGAGTTCCCGGTGGTCTTTATGGTAGGGCTGGAGGAGGGGATTTTGCCCCACAGCCGCAGCATTGAGAGCAACGATCCGGAAGAGATGGCTGAGGAGCGTCGCCTCTGCTATGTGGGCATTACGCGCGCCAAACAGCGCCTCTATCTGGTCCACGCCTTTCGGCGTAGCGTCTGGGGCAGCAGTGAGACGCAGAATCCCAGCCGCTTTTTGGATGAGATCCCCGCCGATCTGCTCACCGGCATGGTGAATCGCCAACAGCGGCAGACGGCAGCCTATCAGCGCAGCACCAGTTGGGAGAGTGACGACGATGCACGCCCACTGCGGCGTGGTGAAGCGGCGACCGGCGCACGCAATCCCTACACTTGGGCCACTACCGAGCAAAATAGGGGCAACGCGCGCCAATCCTACTGGTCACCCGGCAGCGATGAGCCGATTACACGCCGTTCCGCCGCAACGGAGCGCGCCAAAAGCGCCGGCGGCGCAAACAACCGACCGGCGCAGTTTAAACGGCGCGACAGCGTACAACATCCCAAATTTGGCGTCGGCACCGTCATCGAAAGCGAGGTCACCCGCGACGATGAAGAGGTGACCATTGCCTTCCCCGGCGTTGGCATCAAAAAGCTGCTGGTTTCCCTGGCGGATTTGAAGAAGTTGTGAATTGGAGATTGGGTGATTGGTAATTGGGTGATTAGTGATTGGGTGATTGGTAATTCTTGACTGGGCAGAAGCCTCCTGCGTTAAATCACCAATGGCGCACAGCGCCTGCAAGCGAATATTTAATCATCAATTACCAATCACCCAATCACTAATAACTTTCCATGATGATGCCTGACTACGCTACGATTCGCGAGCGAATGAAAGCCACCGGGATTGGCTTTGCGGGGATTGAGGGGGCGTGGTGGCTGCCGGCCACGGAACCCTTTGTCTTGCCGACCCAGGTGGAGCGTGACCTCCATGCCATTGCTGCGGCCATTTTTCTGCTCTTTGATGTGGTGACTGAGCTTTATGGCACCACGGCAGGGGCGGCTGCTGGGCTGAATGCGTTGCTGGAACATAAAGTGCCGTCCCACCTGCTGGGGTTGGTGAGCAGCGGACGTGTTGAGGGTGTGCGGCCTGATTTTCAACTGGTCGTCGAGCACCATGCCACGGACCCACGCGCCCGCCGCTATCGCCTCATGGCCACGGAGTTGGAGATCTGCCCGTCGGCCCACGGCTTTGCCCATGCCATGCAGGTAGGCTATGGCTTGCCGCCGGATTTGGTGCAGGGGTTCGCTGATTATCTGGCTGGACGCGAGTTGCTCTTCGTGGGGACAGCACAGTGGAGTGAGTTTTTGCTGGAACAGTTGGCCTTCTGTCGCGCCCTGGCGGAGGTAGGCGCACGCGGGCGGGTGCTCTACGATCTGCCCCAGGCCACGCTGACCGCCGAGATTGAGCAACGCCAGCGTTGGCAACCGCCGATCTTTGGCGTTAACGCAAAGACGCCGGCGTGGGAAGAGGGCATCAGTCGTCGTTTGGCGCAGCATCGCTTGGCCCCCTACTGGGACAACGGGACACAATGGCCGACCGATGTGGGTAATGCGGTACTCTTTCGCTTTGGCTATCTCGACTGCTTTGCACCCAATCATCTTCAATATTTTCAGGCCTGGCAAGAAGCGGGCGCAACGTGGCTCAACCCGGCCCACTTTATTTTGGACAGCAAGGTGATCCTGGCGGCGTTGCAACTTCCCGCCATCCGGGCACGTATTGCCCTGCAGAGTGCGCAGGCGTTACAAGTCCTTGACCGGACCATCCCAGCAACGCGGCTCTTAACGACCGCAACCTTAGCCGAACTTTTGGCGCAGCGGCCAGCATGGGTGGTAAAATTTGCAGGCTATGATCAACAGCAGCAAGCATGGGGCGGCCGTAGCGTGCAGATTGGCGCGGATCATACAGACGTAAGCTGGCAATCAATGTTAGAAAAATACCTTGTCGCCCCCTGCCCCGTCGTGGCCCAACGCCTTGCCCCATCGCTGCAGAGTGACATTGCCTTCTTCGATTCCAACCACGCAGAGCATTGGCTACAACAGGGTCATACCCGTTTGCGTGTTTTTTTCTTGCGCCACGCCAAGGCTGACGCCCAGCACGACGTAGAGGGCCGGCCAGTGCTTCGGTCTACAATAGTCGCCGGCGCGCATCTGACCGTAGCCGGCGGCAGCAAGCAGGTCTCGGAAGCGACCGACGCGGTGCAAGCGCCGGTGCTATTTTTGGCTTAAATCAGGGTTGTCAGGGCTAGCTGGAGTGCGTCACTCGCCACCCACCCCTCGCCACCCGCAACGAAAGAGGTTCTCTTGTCCAACCAATCGCTACACGAATCCCCGCCGTGGAGCTTGACGATCAAGATCATTGTGGCGGTGGTGGCGCTTCTGCTTGGCGTCCTGGTCATCTGGCGCTTTCAGTCGCTGATCCCACCCATCGTCATGGCCTGTATTCTGGCCTACCTGCTCAACCCACTCATCAACTTTTCTATGCAGCGTCTTAAAATCAGCCGTGGGGTGGCGGTGCTGATCGTCTACAGCACACTCCTGCTCATTGCCATTGGCGGTGGCGTCGCCTTGGGCATTGTTGCCTTTGAACAGGCGTCCAAATTGACCACCGATTTTATCCCCAACAGCCTGCCCGAAGCGGTCGGCGTGCTACAGAAGCAATTTACCACCTTTATTGATCAGGAGTTTCAACTTGGTCCTTTCCCCCCGATTAAGATCACAACTCTGACCAACGGCCTCGATCTGCGCGCCCTGGTCCAGCAGGCGGTCGATCTCATCCGGCCCGCCTTTACCAGTGGCGGCTCGTTGGCCGCTCAGTTAGCCCAGGCCACCATTAGTACACTGAGCCTTGCTTTTTTGGTGCTGGTCATTGCCATCTACATCTCGCGTGACACGCCGAAAATCTGGTCGTCGATTAGCGACCTGGCCCATCAACCCGGTTATCGCCAGGATGCGGAACGCCTAATTCTGGACTTTGGGCGTATCTGGGAAGCCTATCTGCGCGGGCAGGTGATTTTGGGACTGGTGATTGGTGTGATTGTAAGCCTGACCCTCTCCCTGCTGGGGGTCAGCAATGCGTTGGGCTTGGGCGCGCTGTCCGGCATCTTGGAGTTTCTGCCCATTATCGGGCCGGTGATCGGATCAGGCACAGCCATCCTGGTCGCCTTTTTTCAGACCGACACCATTTGGGGGCTGCCGTCCTACCAATATGCGCTGCTGGTGGCTGGCCTCATGATGGCGATTCAGGCGCTGGAGAACAATATTCTGGTGCCGCGCATTGTGGGTGACGCCCTTGATCTCCATCCGCTGCTGGTGATGATCAGTGTGATTATGGGCGCTTCACTAGCGGGAGTGTTGGGAGCGGTCTTGGCTGCGCCGGTGGTGGCTACCATCAAACTGCTCGGCGCCTATGCGTGGCGCAAAATGCTCGATCTGCCCCCCTTCCCTGAACCGGATCCCACCGCCAGCAAACAGACCACGTTGCCCCTTGCCGCCCGGCTGCGCCTGTTCCAACAGCGGATCAACCAGCGCTGGCTAGCCAACTCCAGCGCGCCCCCACTGACCAAGCGCCACGAGAACGGTGCGGCTGGGACCAAAACGACAGAGAATCGACAAGAGCAGCACCCGCACGCCAATCCACCGCGCGCCGGCCAACGTAAACGTTCAAAAAACAAACGCTAAGGTTTTACTTACTATGACAGAAAAAAATCTTTACCCGCTGACCTTTGACCCCATCTTTAAGGACTATGTTTGGGGCGGGCGCGATCTGGCCAACAAATTGGGGCGCACCCTTCCCGACGGCATTGTGGCCGAAAGCTGGGAGATTGCCGCCCACCCCAATGGCGCCAGCGTCGTCAACCAGGGGCCTCTTCAAGGCCAACCGCTCACGGCGGTAATGGCGGCGTGGGGGGAGGCGCTGGTGGGCGCCAACAGCCGCCAGGCGCTGGAAGTAGGCAAATTTCCCCTGCTGATCAAGTTGTTGGATGCCAATCGCTGGCTCTCCGTCCAAGTGCACCCCGATGATGCCTATGGCTTGGCCCATGAAGGCGAGTGGGGCAAGACCGAGATGTGGGTGGTCCTGGCAGCGGAGCCGGGCGCCGAAATTGTCTATGGTTTTCAACCGGGTGTCACCCGCGAACGTTATGCCGCCGAACTAGCCACCGACCAAGCTGCGGCCTCGCTCTATCGGCTGCCCGTACAGCAGGGTGATGTGGTCTTTGTCCCTGCCGGCACGATCCATGCGTTGGGGCCTGGCATCATTGTGGCGGAGATCCAGCAAAATAGCGACACCACCTATCGCATCTATGACTGGGGCCGTCCCCGTCCCATCCACATAGAGCAGGCGCTGGCGGTGCTCAACTTTGACCAGGTGGAACCCCAAGCGGCCCAACCGGTCACCATCATTGATGAAGAGGGACTCCATGTGGAACGGCTGGCCACCTGCCCCTATTTTGAGACCGAACGCGTCATTCTGCCCCAGGACAGCGCCTTCTTTGGCCTCTGTGACGGCGCCACCTTTGAAATCTGGGCGGTGCTAGAGGGGGCGGTCACCCTAGAATGGGAGGGTAATCCATTGAGCTTGCGCGGCGTGGGTTGGGTGCTGCTGCCGGCTGAACTGGGTGAGTTTCAATTGGTCGCCGACGAGGCGAGTATACTCTTACGCGTCACCGTACCAGAGGCGGGGGAAGGGACGTAGAGGCGCGGATTCAGGTTGTGCGGATTTTCGCTCTGCCCCTATCATTAGTTATTTTCCGTTTTCGATTAACCGTTAGCTATAGAATAGATCGCTTATGCCCTACGACCTTGTCATCAAAAATGGTCTTGTGATCAACAGCGACAGTGAATGCTATGCCGACGTAGCCATTGACGGCGCCGTCATCCGTGCGATTGGCCAGGGGTTGCGCGGCAAAGAGGAAGTCGATGCCCAGGGCTGCTATGTCATCCCCGGCGGGATCGATCCCCATGTCCATCTGCAACTGCCGCTGGGCGATCAGATCAGCGCCGACAGCTTTGCCGACGGCACGATTGCAGCGGCCTGTGGCGGCACCACCACCGTGATCGACTTTGCCACACCGCAGCCAGAGGAGAGCATGGTGGCGGCTTTGGCCGCGCGCCGCGCCGAAGCCGATGGCCGAGTGGCCATCGATTATGGCCTCCACATGACTATTCCCACCTGGCATGGGGCAGATCGTGCGCGGCTTACCGAGATTCCCGCGGTGCTGGCGGCTGGCTGCGCCACCTTCAAACTCTACCAAGCCTATGCCGGCTATATGTTGGATGACGAGGCGCTCTTCCGCGCCCTGCAAGCAGTGGGGGCGGCGGGGGGACGGGCGGTGCTGCACAGCGAAACCGGGCCGTTGCTGGAGATGTTGCGCACCGCGGCGCTGGCGCAAGGGTGCACCAGCGCCGTCTGGCATGAACGAACCCGGCCAACCGCACTAGAGGCCAGCGCCATTCAGCGCGCCACTGTGTTGGCCCATCTGGCCCGTTGTCCCCTCTTTGTCTTTCATATTGGCTGTGCCGACGGTGTAGCGGCCCTGACCGCAGCGCGCCAACGGGGCCTAGATGTCCTGGGCGAGAGTTGCCCCCACTACCTCTTCTTTACGGACGAGGAGCATCTGGACAGTCCCGCAGGTCACCTCTATATCTGCGCCCCCCCTTTGCGCTCAGCCGCAGACCAGGCCGCCATCTGGCAAGCGTTGGCCAACGACCAGCTTCAAGTCGTCAGCACTGACCACTGCCCCTGGACACCGGCGCAGAAAACCCAGCCCGACTTTACCCGCGTGCCCGGTGGTATCCCTGGTATTGAAGCGCGGTTGGCGCTGATCCATCACGGCGGCGTGGTGCAAGGGCGCCTTTCCCGGCAACGCTGGGTGCAACTCTGTGCCACCAATGCCGCTCGCTGGATGGGCTTGGCCAACAAAGGGGTGCTGGCCCCCGGCTATCAAGCTGATGTGGTGATTTTTGACCCGCAGCAGGAGCATGTGGTCAGCCTATCCTCACTACACGAAAAATCCGGCTGGAGCCCTTATGCCGGCATGGCCATGCAGGGGTGGCCGCGCACCATCTTCCTCGGTGGCAAAGCTATTGTCGTCGACGGCGCCTATGTAGGCTCGCCAGGGGACGGGCGCTTTGTCGCCCGACATGTTTAATGGGTGGATAAAAGCCTACATTTTCCTTGTGTAGAGAGCATCCACAGATACGGCCCAACATCAATCGCATCTAAGGATGCTCTCTACACGATCTTGTATCTGTACCCGCCACTCGCCACCTGCCACTCGCCACCCACCACTCGCCACGCACCATTACAACAAATGTTGCACTGCGCCCTGTAAGCTGACAGGGAATTGCAAGGCAAAACACTGCCATTCTTCTATACAATACGTACCGTACTGCGCTACGCCTTTTGTCATAAAGCGCTGTGCGCCGAAAGCATTACCTTTGACCGATAATATGCTGCTGCGGAGTATTTTTGATGAAGAATGAGGATTCCAGCTCACCTATGAACCAATCCAGCCACCGCGTCCCCATGTTGATTGCCCCTGGCCCAATGCATATATCAAGCCGGTGGCAAGGCCGGGTTGGGGGGCTGGTTCTGCTGCTAAGCCTCATCGCAACATTCATAAATTACACGCCGGCATGGGCTGGCGCTGACACCCCCATTGCACCGCTCACCAACACGACCGCCGCCCCCGTCTTTCCCAACGACCCCAGCTATCAAGCAGAGCAGCAATATGGGTTGGATCTGATCAATGTGCGTCCGGCCTGGGAATACACGGTAGGCGATCCACGGGTCGTGGTGGCGTTGATCGACACCGGCATCGACTTTACCCATCCCGAATTTGCCGGGCGGATTCACCCTGACGCGCATACCTTCTTTCTGCAAAGTTCCCCCGTCGATGAGAGTGGCCACGGCACACGCACCGCCGGCATCATTGGCGCCAGTATCAATAACCAGCGCGGCATGGCCGGGATTGCCGGCAATGTCCAGATCTTGCCGATCAAAGTGAGCCCTGGGGTTGTCCGTGAAGGAGAAGTGGAAGGACGGGAAGCGCAGGCGGTCGATTACAATTTTCAGGAGCCCATTCGCTATGCCGCCAGCCCCAACCGGCATGGTACAAGGGTGATCAACATCAACTTTGCCACCTCGCTTGATGACCCGGAGGAGCGCGCCGCCATTTATGAGGCGACCAGCAACGGCGCCCTTGTGCTGGCCGCCGCCGGCAATACCGGGAAAGAGCAGACGCTCTTTCCCGCCGCCTATGATTGTGTGGTAGGGGTGGGCGCGGTCGATCAAAGCGCAACCCGCGCCGGCTTTTCGACCTACGGCCTGGGGGTCGATGTCGTGGCGCCCGGTGTCAACATCTTTAGTACGGCGTTACACAGCCAGCAGCATGACTACGACTATGCCAGCGGCACTTCCTTTGCCACACCTCATGCCAGCGGGGTGGCGGCGTTGATCTTCTCTGCACGCCCCGAGCTGACGGCGTGGGATGTACGCGAGATTTTGCTACGTTCGGCCAAGGATTTGGGGCAGCCTGGGTATGATGTTCAATATGGCTATGGCTTGCTCGACGCCGGCGCCGCGCTCCAACTTGCCAGCATCTGGCGCGCCGGCAGCGGCAAAGCACTGGCGACGTGCACCGGCGAACGCTACCGCGTCTACGGCTCGCTCTATCTGGACACCAACAACAACGGCCAGCGCGATAGCAATGAAACAGCGTATACAGAGCCCTACACCAACACGACGACCTTTGTGGAATTGTACGCCAACAACGGCGCCCGTCTCCTTGACCGCACCTTTGCCAACCACGCTGGCATTTACACCTTTGATATTACCTATCGCGCAGAAGAGTCACCCTATCTTGTCAAGCTGCAAAATGGGAGTGTACAACAGTCGCTCTACTTTGCCGGTGGGCTGGCCGGACCCTATGACTTTGCCATGAATACACGAAGTGATGATGCCGTCACCCTGCAAGGCAGCTTTTTTGCCGACAGGGACGCCGATGGCGTCATGGATACCGATGAGAGCCTCTACCCGGATGGCGGCCAATATCCGGCGACTGTTGCGCTCTATGCCCTCCAACAGGCAGCACTCCTGGCCGTCGCCACCAGTGATCAGCGTGGACACTTTGCCTTTTATATTGCCCCCCCCACCATGACCATGACCTATGAATTGCGCCCGGCCACCCAGGATGGCTTTCTCCGCTTTAGCCGCCCCTACACCCTGACCTTGGAGCCCACCAGCCGCGGCGTGCTCACCTATGCGCTTGGTCTGGATATTGACACCATTCCCGTGCTCGGCCAAGATAGCAGCGTCAACAGCACGCCCGTCGCGTTGCAGGCCATGACCGCCACCGGCAGCATTGTCCTGCAGTGGGACACCCCCCAAGCCCTGCGCGCCGATAGCATCTACGAGATTGCCTACGCCACCCAGAGTGGCGGTCCTTATCAAGCCGTCGGCGCGACCAGCCTGCCCCAAACCACCAGCTACACCATTTTTAACCCCCACGGCGGCCGCTACTACCTTGTTGTACGCGCCCGCACGCGCGATGATGCCCAAGGTGCATTCTGGAGTGGCTACAGCAACGAGGTAACGGTTACCGTCCCCGCCGCGGTTGGCGATCATCAACTCTACCTGCCCTATGTCAGTCGATAGGCTACAGCAAATACCGTTTCGGGATCATCTACCGTTTCGGGATCATCTGGATTTCGAGTGGCGAAGTCAAAATAATCCCGGAATCTTTCAGAGATTCCGGGATTATTTTGACGGTTCACCCACTTACCAATCACCTACTTCATCACACCTGATCAACCGAGCCAAAATTGGGGCAACAGATGGCGGTAGGTGGTTAGATAATCATCCAGGATCGCATGGGCAGCTTCGATGTCATCAACGACGGGGTCAAACAGCAGTGATTGGAGGGCAGCCTGCCGATCACCGTGGACGGCGGCGTCGACGGCGAGTTGGGCCACGGTGATTTCACGGCGGCAGAGTTCGGCAATGGGCGTGGGCAGGGCGCCGACTTGCAGCGCCTGTACGCCAGCGCCACTGCTCATCCCTGGCGTCTCTACAATGGCGCCCAGCGGCAAGTTGGCAATCTGTCCCCGGTTGGGCACATTCACCGCCTGGTGGTAGTGATTCTGACCGCCGGCAATGCTCTCAATCACTTCCAGGGCCCCCTCGCTGTCGGCGCAGCGCAGGGCGTCCACCGGCTCTACACCCTCAGCCATGCGCGCAATCGCTGCCAGCCGGTCCTCACGCCGCTGGTTGTTGACCGCCCATTTGTAGAGGGCAATATTGTACTTCTCCCACGGCTTGGTCATGGGATTGCTCAGCCAGGGCAGATATTCGCAGAGATGTTGGTCCCCTGGCACCGGCAGATAGCCAAAGGCGCGCAACATTCGGCTGGTGAGGGGCTCAAAGCTGGGATCGAGGCGCGGCCACCGTGCGCGTACCAACGGATAGAGGTCGGCGCCGGTGCGTTTGTCGCGGATGTCGAGCATCCAGGTGTTGTGGTTGAGCCCGGCGGCCTTGATCTCGACCAGGGGCAAGGTCTGGTCGGTGATCTGGTGCATCTTGGGCCAGATTTCAGGGTCGGCGTTGGTGTTGACCACGCCGGGCGGAAGCGTCACCCCCAGTTCATCAGCCAGCACATAGCCCACCAGGCCATAGCCTTCCTTGATCTGATGACAGAGGCCGACGACATTGATCTTGCTGTAGCGCGCAATGGCGTCACAGATGCGGATCATGGGGTTAGAATAGTTGATAAACCAGGCATCAGGGCAGGCTTGCTCCATGGCGTGGGCAATCTCCAACACCGGGCCAACATTGCGCAGGGCATGGGCCAGACCGCCGGGGCCGCCATTTTCGGCATAGGGCTGGCGTACACCATGTTTGAGGGTTAACTCAAAGTCCTGTTGCCAGAATTCTTCGCGCGGGTTTACCTCAATGGCCGAGACGACAAAGGCTGCCTCCCCCAGGGCATCGGCATGATGGGTATGGCTGCTGATCTGCATCTGTGCATCCCACTCCTGGTTAAGACGGCCAGCCAGGCGTGTCATCAACGCAAGCCGCTCCGGGTTGCGATCCACCAGGGCGAGATGGCTACCGCGCAGTCGTGCGCTCCCCAGCAGAGCCGACAATGTGTTGAGCCCAAAACTGGCGCTGCCCGCGCCAATCACCACCACTTTGGTTGGAAGCATAATCTACCTCGATCTTTTGTGTTGCATGTTGCATCAATAAAAACAGTTCCCCGAATTGTACGCCAAATTTGGCGCGATGACCAACAGTGTCTATAATCTTTCCAATGTTTGGAAGATGCTACTGAATCATTAATTATTTTCCATTCTCCATTAGTTATTTGATTCGTTATTTTACTGAGGAATCCTAATTGTCACCCTACCTCTGGTTGCTTGTGGCGTTTGTCGCCGGTTCATTGCCTTTTTCGCTCTGGGTCGGGAAGATCGCGTTGGGGACCGATATTCGCACCGTGGGTGATGCCAATCCCGGGGCGACCAATGTACTGCGCGCCGGCGGCAAAGGCGCGGCGGCCCTTGCCCTGTTGTTGGACTTTCTCAAAGGTGCGTTGCCCGTCGGCATTGTCCATTTTCAGTTGGGCTTTAGCGGGTGGCTCCTGATCATTACCGCCATTTTGCCGGTCTTGGGCCATGCCTTTACACCTTTTCTACGTGGGCGGGGAGGCAAAACCGTGGCCACCACCGGCGGCATTTGGTGTGGCCTAACCATCTGGGAAGGGCCCACAGTGGGCGGACTCCTGCTGGGTCTCTGCACTTATCTGCTGGGCGCCAATGGCTGGGCCGTCCTGTCGGCGCTCACAGGCATGGTGCTCTATCTGGCGCTGACACCACCGGCCTGGAATGGCCTGGACGCGCGCCCGGAGACCATGGTCATCTGGGGGGTCGGGCTGCTCAATCTGTTGGTAGTCGCATGGAAACATCGGCATGATTTGCGCCAGCCGCCGCACCGCCGCCCCACCAAGGAGAGAGCATGATCGGCTGGTTGCTGCTGCCCTTACTACTGGTGCTGTTGCTAATGGGCGCGGTTGCTGTGCTCAACTTTCTGACCTTGCCCCGTCTCCAGCCAGGTGCAACGCAGCAACAGCCTAGGGTTTCCATTCTCGTCCCGGCCCGCAACGAAGCAGCCCAAATCGGGCAGACGGTCAGTGCGCTCATGGCCCAAGCGTACCCACACTTCGAGGTCATCGTGCTGGACGATCATTCGGAAGATGAGACGGCAGCCTTGGCACAGAGCGCCGGTGGCGGACAGCCCCACTTTCGTCTGTTGACCGGCACGCCACTGCCCACGGGCTGGGGTGGCAAAAATTGGGCCTGTCACCAACTGGCCCAAGCCGCGCGCTATGATCTGCTCCTCTTTACCGACGCTGATGTCCAGTGGCAACCCCAGGCCCTGGCCGCCGTGGTGGCGCGGCAACAGCAGGAGGAGGCCGACCTCTTGACGGTCTGGCCCACACAGATCACCGTCACCTGGGGGGAGCGGCTAGTGGTGCCGCTTATGGCCTTTGCACTATTGGCCTATCTGCCGGTACAATTGGCACACCATTCCCCCTATCCGTTGGCGGCGGCGGCCAATGGCCAATGTATGCTCTTCCGCCGTAGCGCCTACAGGGCTTGTGGCGGCCATGCCGCGATTTGTGGGCAGGTGTTGGATGATGTGTTATTAGCGCGACGGGTCAAGGCTGTGGGTGGCCGCTTGCGCATGGCCGACGGCGCAGGCTTGATGCAGTGTCGTATGTATGATTCCTGGTCAACCGCCTTTTATGGCTACACGAAGAATATCTTGGCTGGACATGGCAATTCGCCGTGGCTATTGGGCTTCTCCACCCTCTTGCATCTGGCGCTCTTTGTGTTGCCCTGGGGACTCCTGGTGCAGGGACTGCTTGGTGACGGCGGCGCCGCCGGATGGCCTTGGTGGCCAGTGGCGCTGATTGGGGCGGGCCTCGGCGTGCGAGTACTGACCGCCTTTACGACGCGCCAACGGCTGCGCGACGCCCTGTGGATGCCGCTGTCGGTGCTGTTGATGACGTGCATTGCCGGCCAAGCGCTCTGGTGGCATTGGCGCAAGGAGCAGGCACAGTGGAAGGGGCGGCGTTTGCCGGTCTGATTGGGAATTCGCTTGCGGGCGCTATGCGCCATTGGTGATTGGGTGATTGGTGATTGGGTGAGGGATAACAATAGTCAAGAGAAGCATCCCATTCTGGTGGTCGGCGGCGGGATTGGTGGGCTGAGCGCTGCAATTCGGTTGGCGGCGGCAGGTAAGCAGGTGATCATCCTGGAACGGAATGCCCAGGTCGGCGGCAAGATGGGCCAAGTGTGCGCCGCCGGCTTTCGTTGGGATACGGGGCCGTCAGTGATTACCATGCGCCATGTCCTGAGCGATCTCTTTGCCGCGGCCGGGCGGCAGTTGGAAGATTATCTTACGCTCCAGCCGGTGGAGCCTTTGACCCGCTATTTCTACCCCGACGGTGTCGTGCTTGATGTGACCAGCCGCTGGCCTGATCTGGCCGCACAGATCGCCCAGTTGGAACCGCGCGATGTCGAAGGCTACCTACGCTTTCTGGCCTATGCCGCGCGCCTGCACCAGATTACCGGGTCGGCTTTTATCTATGGCCCGCCCCCCAGTTGGCGCACGCTGCTCCAGGTGGCGCCGTGGGACTTTCTTAAAGTCGATCCCTGGCTCACCCTTGACCAGGCCATCCGTCGCCATGTGCGCTCTCCTCACCTGCGCCAACTGCTGGGACGCTTTGCCACCTATGTGGGCGCCAGCCCCTACCAGGCGCCGGCCACATTGGGGGTTATTGCCGATGTCGAACTGACGGGCGGCGTTTGGTATCCGCAAGGGGGTGTCTATGCCATTGCCGCCGCGTTAGCCCAAGTGGCACAGGAGTTGGGTGTCGAAATTCGCACCGAAGCGGCGGTGGAGCAGATCCTGATCCAGGAAGGACGAGTCTCCGGTCTGCGCCTACACGATGGCCGTGCGCTAACAACTGAGATCGTCATTGCCAATGTAGATGTTTCGACTGTCTATGCGAAGTTGTTGCCGCCAACCGTCGCCACACCGAAGCGAAAGCAACAGTTCACCACCCTGGAATGTTCTTGTTCAGGCTATGTGCTCCTGTTGGGGGTGGAAGGCGAGCATCCCCAGTTGGCGCACCACAATATCTTTTTTGCGCCTGACTATCGCCAGGAGTTTGACGCGATCTTTCGCCAAGGCGTGCCGCCGCCGGCGCCGACCATCTATGTGGCAATTACCAGCAAAAGTGACGCCGGCCACGCGCCGCCGGGCTGCGAGAATTGGTTTGTCCTGGTCAACGCGCCGCCGCTCGGCAATCACTTTGACTGGAGCACCCAAGAAGCAGCCTATCGGGAAAAAATCCTGAGCCGGCTGGCCACCTTTGGCTTTGACGTGCGCCAGCGGATCCGTCACATCACCGCCTTGACGCCGCTTGATCTGGCACAACGGACGGGGGCGTGGCGCGGCGCGCTCTATGGCATTTCATCCAACCAGGCGCGCAATGCCTTGCGTCGGCCCCATAACCGCTCGCCGCATGTGCAGGGACTCTACTTTGCCGGCGGCGCCACCCATCCGGGCGGCGGTGTGCCGATGGTGATGCTGTCGGGCAAGGTGGCGGCGGAGATGGTGTTGGCGGATTATGCATCATTAACAGAGAATGGAAAATAATTAATGGAGAATCCTACACGTCTACGTCGGCAGCGGATTGCGACGGTGCTGGTGCTGTTCTGTTTGGTGCTGGCGCTGGGCTTTCTGGGGTTTATGGGCTGGGCTTTACGCGCGGCGTCCCCCATGCCGGAGGCGTTAACCGCCCTTCAATCCGACAGTGCGGTGGAGGTGCATGAAAAGCCGTGGCTTATCTTTAGCCCGCTGACAACGACCACAACCAGCGGCTTGATTCTCTACCCTGGTGCGCGGGTCGATCCGCGTGCTTATGCGCCAGCGGCCCACGCCATTGCCGCCCAAGGGTTCCAGGTGATCATTGTCGCCATGCCGCTCAACCTGGCCATCATGGCGCCTGACCGTGCGAGCAATGTAATCGCGGCCTATCCGGCCATTACGCACTGGGCGATTGGCGGCCACTCACTGGGTGGCGCAATGGCTGCGCGCTATGCCCACAACCATCCCAAGCAGGTAGATGCGCTGATCCTCTGGGCCGCCTATCCCGGCCAAGGCGACTCCCTGGTCGACCAAACCGCTTTGGTGGTGACCTCCATTTCCGGCACGGCGGATGGGTTGGCGACGCCCGAGAAAATTGACGCATCACGCCGGCTACTGCCGCCTGACACCACCTTTGTTGCGATTGACGGGGGCAATCATGCGCAGTTTGGCTGGTATGGCCCCCAATCCGGCGACAATCCGGCCACCATTTCCCGTGAGGAGCAACAACAACAGATCGTGGCGGCAACATTGGCTACGCTCAGGGCGATGGAGTGAGCGGGTGGCGGGTGGCGAGTGGTGAGTGGCGGGTGAAGGGAATTTGACTATGCGTAATTCTGATGTGCTAATTGTTGGCGGGGGTCTTTGTGGGCTGCTGGCTGGGTTGACCCTACAGCGAGCAGGTCGCCAGGTGGTGATCCTGGATAAGGGACGCACAGTGGGTGGGCGGCTGGCGACGCGGTCAATTGGGCCAGGGCTGGCTGACTATGGCGCCCAGTTTTTTACGGTGCGTGAGCCGGCGTTTCGCCATTATGTAGACGGATGGCAGGCGGCGGGTCTGGTCTATTCATGGTCCACGGGGTGGAGTGACGGGAGCCTGGTGGCGGGTGCAGTCAATGACGGCTACCCGCGCTATGCCGTGCACGGCGGCATGAACGCGCTGGCCCAGACATTAGCCGCCGAATTTATGGCGTTGGGCGGAATCCTCCAAACCGACAGTACTGTAACGGCCGTTCACACTGCCGGCCAGCAGTGGCACAGCGCGACCACAGATGGCGCGTACCACCAAGCCGCCACGCTGGTGCTGACCCCGCCCGTTCCCCAGGCGTTGGCGCTGTTGGCCGCCGGCGCAACGCCACTCCAACCAGAGGATGAGGCTGCGTTGGCCAAGATCACCTATGCGCCCTGTCTCTGCGCGCTCTTTCAGGTGGAGGGGGCGGTAAACCTGCCGGAACCGGGGGCGCTGCAACGTCCCGGCGCCGACATTAGCTGGATTGCCGACAACCAACGCAAGGGCATCTCACCGGAGGCGACGACGATCACCGTTCATGCCGGGCCGGCCTACAGTGAACGCCACTACGCTACGCCGGATCAGCCCTTACTCTCCACCTTGCAGGCCAGCCTGTTGCCCTTCCTGGCGAGCAAGAGCAAAGTGCGCGCGGCTGAACTTAAACGATGGCGCTATGCCCTACCCACCGTGATCCACCCGGCGCGCTATCTGGAAGCCCAAAGTCTGCCGCCCCTCTTCTTTGGCGGCGACGCCTTTGGCGGACCACGCGTTGAGGGCGCCGCGCTCTCTGGGTTGGCAATTGGAGAGAGGATTTTGGCCCATTTTACTGCATAATCAGCGGCAGCAACTTTCCACTTTTGTGCAACAGCGAAAGACAAACATGCGTTGCAGATTCAGAGGTATCAGTGGCGTCAGGAGTGCTAGCCCTAACTCACGTGGGGCACGCCCATAGTGTAGCCATTCATGCCATGTCGGTGGCCAATTTCGTTCATAACCATAGGTCTGGCATACATGGAGACCGCTGGCCTCAAGCAGGTGCTGCCAGGCGCGACGCGTGCCAAAGCGCTGTACCGGTTGGCCATCTTCGAGATCAATATGCCCAGTATGCCAGACGCGCAAGATATTCCAGGTTAGGCCAAAGGCATTAGGCATCAAGATGTAGGCCCAGCCGCTCGGCTTTAAGACACGCGCCATTTCACGAATTCCCAGCTCAATATCCGCAAAGTGCTCCAAACTGCCAATATTGACAAGACAGTCAAAAGTCTGATCTGCAAAGGGCAGCGCATGGGCATCAGCCGGCAAGACCTGTGGATAGGCCGCAGCTGCGACTGCAGCGCGGGAAAAGTCAATGCCAACGTAGTGTGCGCCCTGCGCCTCAAGCATAGGCCTAAATTGAGCGTCACCACAGGCAACATCAAGCACCTTCTCACCAGTTTGTACTCTGATCAGACGCGCCAACCAGGTAAAAAGGGCGTGCCGCTGGGCAAGGAGCCCCGCGCTATAGCACACGTCATAGAGTTGGGCTAGATCCGGGCTGATCCCCGGTTTTTTGTATTCAAACATAAGCTATGCTGCTCATTACCCATATCCTAAGGACTTCAGGCGCTGTTGAAGCGTTAAATCGCTAGCGCCAACATTGGTGCGGACGTAGCTACTCACAGGCGAGTGCAACTCACGATGGAACGATTGCAGCAGTGACTTTACCAACATCGGTTTGACTTTGTGCAGATCAGTTGTCTCATGACGATCATGGGGGATTGCGTACAGCAGCTGCTCCTCCCCCATGATGATCAATTTGTGTTCCTGTTGGTAAATGGCATGATGAACACGATCCAGTCTCGCTTTTGCCAAAAGTCCGGGGTGACGGGCTTCGATCAATTCAATAGCTGTGTGCGGTGGCCGGGCTTCAGCTAGCACAATGCCCTGTTCTGACGCTGCCGGTTCTGTTTGCAACAACGATAGACGCTCTTCAGCAGGAGAAGCAGCGCCTGCCACTGTTAGGATCGTATGAAAGAGACGACGTGTCGACACAAAATCTGAGACCCCTGGCTGATGGTGTAGCGGCGCGCCAGGCGGACGTATTAGCAACGGTACATGTAACAAGGATTCATAGGCCGCAAAGCCATGTCCCAGCAGGTTCTGCTCCCCCAATTGTTCACCATGATCGGCCAGCACGATGAGCAGCAGGCGATCAAGCGCGCCAGCACGATGCAGACGTTGCAAAAAGGCGCCCAATAGCTGATCCTGTGCAGCCACTTCCGCATTATAAAGACCATTACAAAGTGCGGCCACCTCGGCAGTAAGCGGCTCAGACAAAGGGCCAAGTAACTGGTGCAAAATGACGTTAAAACGCCAAAGCGCCGGTCCACTAGCCTGTGCGCATAACGCTTGGGGTACAAAGCGGTTGATGGCCCACTGGGGTGGCGCATAGGGTGTGTGAACGCCCATTAAATTGATAAAGCCAAAGATTGGCCTTTCTGCAACCTGGCCGGGGCGCTGGATGAGGAGTTGGGCGGCATCATCCAGGCTGCGTGCTGAGTCGCCTTTTGCAGCACCACGCAGCCGCAAGATTCGCTGCCACAACGCAAAAAATGGGGGTGAGAAAAGAAAGCGAACTGGTTCGGGTGCACGCGCAACATAGCCTTGGATACGGCGCAACAATGGCTGCAAATAGCCGAAAGAGTGGCGTACAGAGAAATGGTTACTTCCATGGCTTGCTGATTGCGGCCGCATCGTCAGCAGGCCGCCGTAGTTATGAAATACATTAAAGTCCCGCTCTAAGCCATTGGGGATAACCCCGACCAACGGATTGTTGGAGAAGCCCACTGTATGATAGCCGATGGCCTTTAAGCGTGCAGCCAGTGTAGGCAAATGGGGCGCTAACACTGAATCCATTTGACTCATGCCATGCGCCCAGGGATAACAGCCAGTAAAGAGAGAGGCATGACTAGGCACAGTCCACTGTGCTGGTGCAATGGCACGGTGAAATTGCACCGACTCTGCGGCAAGGGCATCCAGGTTAGGCGAGATCTCTCTACCAAAGCCGTAAGCCGCAAGGCGGTCCGCACGCTGCGTATCCAGGACGATCATTAGAATGTCAGGCTTCTGCTTCATGGACGCACCCTTGCTTCCAACACGATGGTGGAGGCCATGGGAGTATGATCGATGACTCGCAACAGGGGCCAGGCTGCTAGGCCGGCACCGGCCAGAAGGGTTGTCAAGCCAGCATCTAGCGTCCCCAACTGTGCCCGAAGCCACGTAGCTACGCTCTCGACTGCATAGTAGCGCTCAACGGGGAGCGTCAAACGACGGGTAAGCTGGAACCCCGTAGCATCAAGCAGACGCTCCACTGTGGCCCATGAAAAGATCTGCAGATGGCGCGGGCTTTCCCAGCCCTGCCAATATTGGCGCCACAGGTGGGCCTGCCAGCTTTGGCTATTGGGCGTACTCAGCAGCATGATTCCTCCCGGCCGCAGCAGTCGACGGATGTCGGCCAGCGCGGCAAGGGGTTCCGGTATATGCTCAATGACCTCCCATAAGGTTACAATATCAAAGGAGGCCGGCGCCAAACAACAGTCGCGCGCATTGGCACAAACACCCTGTATCTGTTGCCGTTGCGCAACTTGCAACGCGTAATGGCTGATGTCAACACCGATGCCTTGAAAGCAACTGCTTTCACAAAGTGCGTGGAGAAATCCACCTGTGCCACAGCCAATGTCCAGCACATACCCACCTTGAGAACAGGCTTGGGCCACGAGGTTAGCACGCGTGGCAAAGTGGCGACGTTGTTGCCAGCGCTGCCAACACTGGTTGACTTCTGCATTGGGCAGCCAATAGGGCTCATAGTTTGCTGGATAGAGCGCTACTAAGTCGGGGGGCTGGGGCCGCAGCGTCACCAGCCCACATTGCTGACAACGCCATAACGTAAAGGTTGGACCTGCTTGGCCTACGTTCTCCTGCTTGGCAAAGAGTAGTTCGGCCTGATCATGGTCGCAGAGCGAGCAGCGCCAGGGGAAAGACTCCCTTACCGTCACGGTGCACCCTCCACTTCTCTTGTTTCGCGCAATCCGCACCGGAGACCGGCCAGATAGGCTTTGATAATCTGTAAATCACCGCGCAGCAGGTCGGCCAGAATAGTACGGACATAGACCAAGATCCAGAAGCAAAAGATGGGCACACTATGTCGATAGGTGGTGTGCTTACGTAAAAAATGAATCGTGCTCTTGGCCATGTGATAGCGTCGCAGCGCCGGTTGGTCGTTGGTGCTGGCTGCCCCTTTGTGCCAAGCATGGGCTTGGGGCACAAAGCGCAATAAATAGCCGGCCTGTTGCGCGCGCAGACAGAAATCGAGATCCTCTAGATAAAGAAAGAAACGTTCATCAAAGAGCCCGATAGTTTGAAAGACACTGCTACGGATCAAGATGGCGGCTCCAAAGATATAATCTACCTCTTGGCGCTGATCAAACTGGCCGTGATCTCGTTCGCCGCGTCCGGTTTGGGTGGCGGCCAGCACAGCTCGCCGACGGCGAGCGCCAGCATACCAAAGTATGTTTGGACGATCACTGTAATACACCTTAGCGCCCAAGAGCCCAGCCTGGGGATGCTGCTGCGCCGCTTTGACTAATTCTGCAACGGCGTCGGGCGCCAACCGTGCATCATTGTTGACAAGCAGCACAAAGTCATGATTTGACGCACTACTCTGTGCAACGTTTTGTGCCAATACATGGTGACGAATTGCATAGTTACAGGCTGGGCCAAAGCCGACGTTCCGCGACAGGCCAATAATTGTCGCTTCCGGTAGCGTCTGAGTGAGATAATGGACAGAGTTATCACCGGATCCATTATCCACCACAATGACCCGACAAGGAACGCTCTGGCGCGCCAACGCTTGTGCGCAGCCGAGAGTCTCCTCTTTTAGCCGCCAGTTGATAATGATGGCTGTCACGCGGCCAGTGTTCTCAACCGAATTGGTTCTCTTGTGATGCGCAGTATCTCGCTCAACTTCTGGTGTTACTATCATCTCCGTCCTTGCAATGGTTATTTCCGCCACAGGCCAACCTCGCGCGTACATGGAATGGTAGCGCCGCTTGTGCAGGTGTTGGCACGAAAGGCGCCCCAACACCAGGCGATCTTGGTCAGATAGACCAATGGCGCTGTGTACCAATACCGCCATAGCGTTGGCCGGTGACAGAGCGTGCGCCAGGTTGCCCACAGCGCAATCACCGGGGCGCCCCATAAGAAGAGGGTGCGATAGCGGGCGAGCTTGGGTGTTGCCAATTGATCGGCATAGCAGAGACGGACTCGTAAGGTCTCAGGCGCATCATCTGTCCAGTGCTGCCAGACTTTTGCGAATGTCAAACGGTCGGGATCATGATAGACACAAGCATCTGACACAAAGTATAGCCGGTAGCCTATTTTACGCAATCGCACTGTCCATTCCAAATCCTCCGCTCTTTTCATAGTATCTCGCATCAGACCTGCCTTGACGACAGCGGCACGCTGGACACTCAAATTGGCGGCAGCTAAATAGGGACGATAACCTGCTGCCGTAGTTGGTAGCAGATCATGAAAGGCAGAGACATTGTCGGCCAATTGCCAATAATTGTCCGTACCGAAGGTAACGGCGCCACCCACCACTTGCTGTCCTTGCCTATGACACCGCCAATGCGCTGCAAGCAAACCAGGGAGAGGCAGGCAGTCATCATCTAAAAATAACAGTAGTGCTGCTTGCGCTCTACTAATGCCCAGATTGCGTTTGGCGCCGGCGAAATAGGGAGGCGTAGCAATGAAGTGAACCCGTACATCAGTTGTGGCGCAGCGTGGTTGGCCTTGACCGACCACCAGAACCTCAAAGGTAAAGGGTTCGCAGCAGCCAAGCTGCTCACCTTGCTCGATCAGACGGCCGACGATTTCATCAATCAGACATGAATTGGTATTAGGAATGATTATAGAAAGCGCCACAGGGGCTAGATGAAGGTTGCTCATTGGCACCTGCCCGTTATGAAGGGATTGTTGGCAAATTGATTCGTAGAGGCGCAAGTTCGTAATGATGTCGTATGAGCAGCAGGTGCAATCCGTATGGTATACAGAAAGACGCCGGCTACATACTTGTATTCCTCTACCTCCAATACAGGGCCATTGGGCCTTGCTGCAACCAGATCGGGTGGCAATGGGTTGCGGGTTGTAACAAAAGTAAAATGCTCCACCTGTTGCCTTTGGGCGCGCACAGCCCATGTTACAACATCAGTCGGTGTATCAACACTGTAAAAGGCGCGTGCCGGGTAGATCATAGCGCTGTCATAAGGTAGCCACCACAGGTCGGAGACAATTTGCGCCGTTGGTGCGGCAAGCAGAGCGGCGTTACGCTCTCGGCTCAGCATCTTGTCTACGTAGATCGTGCCCAGGCCACGGATCTGAAAACCAATACCTAGCAGCAGCAGCAGACCTACCAATGCTGTTTCGCGGCTATCCTCTACTTCCCGTGCAAGCGGCCATAGGGCCATTAAGGTGAGCAGTGGGTAAAAAGTCAGAGCAAAACGCGCACCCCATTCTAGGCCACCCTGCGGCGAACTCGCACGAAACCCCAGAATGGCGACTGCATATGCGCCTAATCCAATTAGCGTACAGAGTACAATCAGACGAGCACGTTCATCACCATCGCGCCACAGCCTCCGCACGCGGCAAAGGCCAACGACAGCCCACGGTGCAGTAAAAAAGAGGCCATGTCCGGTGCGATAGGGCAGGTTGACAAAAAGAAAGAGGCCACTAATGACTGTAAGACAACCAAGCGCCAACAGGTAAAGCGGTCTGAGCCGGCCCTCTGCCTCACCTGTCCAACCCAGAATCAACGCCCCTAACGCGCATCCACTCCAGATGGCGCCAAGCAGCCCTGTGTCAAGGGCAAGGCCAGTGGGCGGACCGAGCAGCAGGTCGGGGAGGGCGCGCCACTGTGCGCTACGCAGATAGAAGAGTGGATAGAAGAGGTAGGTGGCATTGTCGGGCAGGGATTGGCCGGCAAACAAAAGGCGATGGAGCAGTGCGTATAGCACCAAGGCGGTTCCCACAAGTGCGCCGCAAATCCAGATTCCCCGGCGACCAGATGGCCTGAGCCACCAATCTGCGCAGAGCCAAGCAAAAACAAAAAGGATAACTTCCAGACGCAGAAACGAGGCAAGCGCAAATAGCAAGCCCCCAATGAGCCATTTACTCGAGGCCGGATGCCTAAAGGTTTTTGGGTCGTAATGATCCTGCAACGTGAACGTGGCGCCGGCCAATGCCAACGCGGTGGCTACAGTATGTTCCCAAAAGATTGTCGAGTAGATCAAGAGGGGGGTGCCAAACGCAGCCATGAGCCACATGGATAGGCGACGCTGGGCAGGTTTCACCGACATGAGCATGAAGACGCAGCAGAGGACGCCGCCCAGCGCCGGTAGTAGATAGAGCCCGTAGGCGCCCCCTAGGGCGTAGAAGGGCAACATCAACAGTGGCCACAGCGGCAGGCGCTGAAAGTAGAGTGCTTTTTCACGCACGCGCAATAACTTTGTAGGTGCATAGCTAAACTCTGGGTCCACAGTCCGGCCCGGATAGTCAATTTGGTAGATAAACTTGCCGGCTTTCAGGCTTAGACTTTCCAATTGCAACAACTTGGCCCCTTCATCGGGTGACCAGAGTGCATTGGGTGGCAAGACAAAACAAGCAATGGCCAGGTAAAGCGAGGCTGTCAGCAAGCTGCACTGCCAGAGCGAGGTTGATTCTTCTAGCTTTAGCCACGGTCGCATGGTGAATTTTGCCATAGAGAAACGCGTCCACTCCTTACCGTACGACCAACGGTAGATAGGTTACTTGACCATTGCTCACCTCAATCTCAACTGGCCGAGCATCATAGCCCTGCGTGTCGTCAGCCTGAAAGACGATGCGATAGCGCCCCCTGGCTTTGAAACCCTCATAGTAGGCGCCATACCAACCATTGCCCTGGTCGAGCAATTTCACGGTGGGTAATGTCTCTTGTATCAGCTCCTCGCCAGTGGCAGGAGCGACATAAGAGGGCGGATAAATGACGGCCCATACATCATCAACACCCACATCGTCTAGCACATGTACACGTAGGGCGCCCCGCTCATTTTCCACCACAATCGGCTCTTCGACTTCATCAATGTAAGGCGGCCAAATCTCATCGGGGAAGGTGCCGGCATAGGTGAAGCCCCGCTGCGCAGCCACCTGTTGGTCGCCAGGGTCGACCGGATTGCCATCTCCGTTGCCGTCGAGCCAGGCAAGCTGGCCGGGATGAGAGATGCTGGTGGCAATCTGAGCGGAACGAAAGCTGCTGTAAAGACTTTCTCCTCGGCGCAAGGCAGTGAGAAAGTGATCGGAAAATTGTGCGCCGTCGCTGGATGCCCAGGCCAAATTGGCATCATCAGTCGATGTAATGATCACGCGGCCGGGGGAACTAATGCTTTTAGGCGCTTTGATAAAGCTGCCGGCATAGCACGCTTCGATAATCACATTCGTTTTCAGATTTGGATAGAGGACCTCTAATTCGTCGAGCCAGCTATCTAACTGAGCCGGATCTACCCACTGCCCACGCGTTTTGTCCAGGTAGAGCAGATCTTTGCTGCCATGATCCATCATGTAAATCGTCAGCGCTTGATCGGCGCCAATGTGCTGACGCGCCCAATCTGTAATCGCCGCCTTCAAATTATCGGCCGTGGCCAGTGCATCGACCTTGCTACTGTGATCAAGCGCCGGCGCCAGATAGTAGATGCGATCGTCCGTGTAATTATTGTCCACAAAGAGCTGATAGACCGCGTCAGTCACATGATAGATATTGGGTTGTACGGGATCCTGATTGCGAATGCTGCCGGCGACCAGGATCAGCAGACCAGGCTGTACCGTTGTACCGAGTGCACGCACAGACAATTCATAACTCACTGCATGACCTGCCACCTGCGAATCATGGTTGCCCAATTTGAGATAGATAGGACTGGTGGTATCTGCCGTCAGTTCAAGCCGGATGCCGGGGCTAAAGGTAAAATCCTGACCTTTGGTGGGTGAACTCCCGCAACTCTTGTAAAGTTCAAGCGCGACATCGGCTGGTGAAGCCTGTGGGATCGAAACTTCGATCAAATATTGGCTATCTTTGCTGGCGTCAAAGCGCACCCAATCAACATCAGCGACTTTGTGAAAAGTATGTTGTTGGGTCACGCCGGTCACTTCAATCAACTTGGCCTGATCACAACTATCATCATCTTCAAAGGCATCGCCCACTATCTGCGCCGTGTCGGTGGCGGTTGGCGTCGGTGTTGTGCTGGCGGTTGCGCTTGGGCGTGGCGACGGGGTCGCTGTCGCACTCGCTGTAGCGGTGGGGGTAGATGTAGGCGACGGTGATGGAGTCGCCGTTACGGTCGGGGTGACGGTTGGTTCTTCGTTTAAGGTTGATGCGGTAACAGTTTCACTGTAGCTGCTCCACAGTGCACTCGGTTGACCAATATGGGCCGGCGTATAGGTACGTACACGGAAATAGTAACGCTTCCCCAGTGATAACCCACTGACGACATAGCTGTCACTGCTTTTGCTGGCCGTTACACCATGGACAGTAAAGGGCCCTGCGACCGCACTCGCATAGCTAACTTCATAATGGCCACCATCAGCTGTATAGGCAATCGGCTGCCAACGCACGGTGATCGTTGTTGTGGAAGGTGTTTCCCCGCGCACATTGGTGGGCGCAATGGTCTGTGTCGCTGCCCAATCCGGGTCTTTGGCATTCAAGAATGCGATTAAGGAGCTATCAGTGGCGTTCAGGGCATTATAACTCAGATCTAGATTGGTAAGGGCAGTCAGATTTGTCAGCGCGAGCGGGATGGTTCCTATCAACTGGTTAAAGCCCAGCGTAAAGACCTTTAGCGCAGAAAGGTTGTCCAGTGCCACCGGCAGACCACCATTGAGTTGGTTATTAGCAAGGTTCAAGCTGGTAACGCGGCCCCCGCTGCAATCAACACCATACCAACTGCACGGCGTATTGGTCACCAGCCAATCCGTCTGTGTTGACCATTGGGTGCCCTTGGTGGCTTGGTAGAGAGCCACCAGGGCATCACAGTCACTCGGTGTAATTTCGGCAATATTAGAACAGGTTGTAAAGCCATAGCCATTGCTCAGATACATGCCGGTCACTTTAAGTGGTGTGTATGGGATACCTGCATAGGCCGCCAATGTCAGGCTGGCCGCAAGAAGCAGCAACTGGATTGTAACGATAGAACTATATCGTTTCACACGTCACCTCGGTTATGGATCGTGTTTATCGGCAACGGATTTCTGTCGTGCTACACACAGGCTCAGGTGTTATGGGTAGCGCTTTAGGCATGAGTTGGTAGCGGTAGAGCAGAGGGCGGAAGCGATAACTACCAGAAAGTACAGCGGTTGCATGAGTGCTATAAATGGCCTTGCCTAAGTCAAGTTGGTGGGCAACTAGCTTGTCCAATGTCTTGGGATTGGTGAAAAAGATGTTGATCACTCTGACATCTGGGCGCAGGTTTTGTGTGATCTGATGATATTGCATGGCTTCGGCGTCACCCCACGTGGCCAAAAAAATTGCATCTTGAGCTGCCTCCTTCAGGCGAAACGCAGCTATCGTCAAGGGATAATCAAAGTCACTCACGTCGCAATAGCTATAGTTGATCAGGAGCAGGCCAAGGGGTAGCAGGCCAAGCACCCATTGACCTGGGTGCGGAATGCTCTTACATAACTCCACCATGCCCACACCCATACAGACTGCCCAGAGCAAAAAGACGGGCAAGAACATCGTCTCTTTGTCGACGGCCCGATAGCCGACAAAAAAAACAGTATGGAAGAGCATAATCAGCGCAAGACCTACAGCCCAATTACGTGCTTTGTGCCAGAGGTGACCAAAACCCCAAATGCCTAAAGGAAGACCGACACCGCCAAATCCAATCAAGAGCCAGTGCAGAAAGTGCAGGCCCTCTCGGCCGTAAGCTGCCCATGTTGTATAACCAAAGATAAATGAAGCAAATTGTTGCCCACTTATATACCAAAGTCCATTCGTCCATTGGGTTAGATCGAGGGCGTGAAAGGTCGCCCATTCGTCAAAGTACCCCACCTGTACAAACTGTGGATGGGCCGCCGACCGTAAAGGCAGATAAATCAGCGCCATTATAGCACAGACTAAGATGAGTGCCAACCGGCCATAATCAGCCAAGTGTAATTGTATGCGTAACGGTGTTCTCCAAAAAAGCCAGAAAAGTCCGGGCCACCACAGCACCGATGCCGGTGTATTAGCAAAAGCTAGACCACTGACCAGCACTGCTCCTGCCAGCCAGCGCTGTGTACCCACCGCCTGCCACTGCCAAAGTGCCCCGAGGATCACGCTTAGCAGCATAGCTTGTAGGGTGTAGACTTCCGCGATGACGGACATAGACCAATGGTAAAAGCAGAAGGCATAGCTCAGCCCAGCAGTGACCGCAGCGAAACGATGTAACGTCAACCTCTCCACTTGCAAAATGACCCAAAGCGCACTGCCTGTGCCTGCTAATGCCGAAAACAGATTGAGGCGGTAACCAACATCACCCAGCGGAAAATAGGTGAAGAGATGGCCCAGCAGTAAGTAGACACTATAACCGGGGGCATGAACAATGCCAAGGGTGTACGCCCCCAGCGTCAACTCTGCACTGTCCATGCCAATCACAGTAGGTGCTAATGTCTTTAAATAGACTATAACAATAAGCAATGTTGCGCTCGCAACCCATGCGTGTGCTTTGAGATGCACAACTTTATTATTCAATCTGACATTAACCGATCTGACCATTTGACTTTTCAGGTTCAACAGAATCTCATGTGGTTGCCAACTTCAATCTTACCGAGCAATAGCTGTCAAGGTAGCCCAAACACTACTGCATAATTAGCGGCAAAAAGAGGCGGCTGCCATTGTCCACTTCAATCACCAGGGGCCGGGCGCTGAGCCCATCACTATCCTCGGCCTGGATCACAATGCGGTAGATACCTGACTGGGTGAAGCCGGTGTAAATGCCGGCATAGTGATTGGCCTCATCCGTCGCCTTGAGGATAAAGTTGGGCAAGAGTTCCGCCTGTAGCTCTTGGGCAGTGGCCGGCGGCGTATAGTCAGGAGGATAGACCACGGCCCACACCTGATCCACTTTTTTATCATCCCGTATATCGGCGCTGATCATACCGCTATAGTCAGTAATCGCCGGCGGCGCCTGGGCGCTAAAGATATGGGGTGGCCACAGTTCCCCCAGGGTATCGGCATAGGCAAAGCCTCGTTGGGCAGAGAGGGTGGCGTCGGCAAACTCATTGGCCACGCCATTGCCATTGGCATCCAGCCAGGCGGACTGAAACGCATAGGCTTTGCGCGCCACCTGCTGCGCCTCGCCAAAGCTGGCCGCCAGATTATAGCCCTGGGCCAGGCTGGTGAGCAAGTGATCGGAGAAGTAGGCGCCATCTTTGGACGCTTTGGCGTCAAAGGTCTCGTCGGTGGAGGTGATGATCACGCGCCCTTCCTTGCTAATACTTTGGGGCGCGCTGATAAAGCTGCCCGATTGACACGCTTCGATGATCACATTAATTTTGACCCCAGGGACATCCGCTTCGAGCGTATCGAGCATGGCGTTAAGTTCGTCTGGCGTCAGTTGCTCCCCGACCAGGTCATCCAGATAGAGCACGTCGGGCTTACCGTGGTCGATCAGATAGAGGGTCAGCACGCCATTGGGTTGCACCCGTTCCTTGGCCCAAACTGTAATGGCATTTTCCAGATTCGCCTGGGTCAACGCTTGGCTGTAGCCAGGCAAATCACTGTCGGTAGCCAGGTAGTAGATATTTTCCTCGCGATAACCCTGTTTAAGAAAGATCGACCGGACATTGTTGGTCACATTGTGAATATTGCGCTGCAAACGGTCGGTGCCATGAAGGCGTCCCGCCACAATGATCAGCGCCCGCTGTGAGGGTGCATCCGTTAACGCGGTGACCGTCACTTGATAGCGCACCTGGGTGCCGGCCACCGTTGCGTCATAGTTGGCCAGCCGCAGGTAGAGCGGGCCACTCGCGGTTGGGCTTAGATCCATACGCACCCCAGGCGTAAAACTTTCGGTGAACTTGTCGAGCAGCGCGCCGGCGCAATTGCTGTAGACTTCCAGATTGACATCAGCCGGTGAATCCTCTGGAATGTCCACCTCAACCCGGTAGGTGGTGTTGGCGGTAGCTTCAAAGCGCATCCAATCGACATCGGCAACTGCGTGGAAGGTATGGACTTGGCTGGCGCCGTCACTGGCAATTACTTTGCCGGCTTCACAACTGTCATCCGTTTCATAGCTGTCCCCGGTGGCCGGCGTCGTCGTGCTGGTGGGGGTGGCGGTTGCTGTAGCAGTCGCGGCCGGTGCACCCGTTGTCGTGGCTGTCGCTGTGGCTGTCGGTGTTGTGGTCGATGGCGCAGGAGTGCTATCGGTCGGCGTGGGTGTCGGTGTCATTGTGGGCGTTAGGGATGTGGTGCAGTTATTGTCATTGGTAAAAAGCTGCGGGATAGAAGTCAGCCAATTGGTAAAGGCGCCCTCCTGGGGAATGCAGATCGCAGTGTCGCGGAAATCAAAGTAGCCCAGATTGCTCAGTTGGGTCAGGGTTAGGGGGAAGGCGCCGCCCAATTGGGGATTGTGGTCGATTGTAAAGTGCGCCAAGGCGGTTAAGTTGCCCAAGGCAGCCGGAAAGGCCCCTTCCAAACGATTGTCGTTCAATTCCAACGTGGTAAGCTTGAGCAGATTGCCCAGTTCCGAGGGAATGGCGCCCGCGAGCCGATTTTGGTCAACGGAAAGACGCGTCAGATTGGAAAGACGGCCCAAGGACGAGGGAACTTCGCCGGTTAGTAAGTTATCGATCAAGATCAGATAGCGCAGGTTGGTCATTACCCCCAGTTCGGAGGGGATAGTGCCGGTGATGTTGTTAGCGGCGACGTTCAAATAGGTCAGATCACTTAACCGACTGAGGCTGGCCGGTAGGGGACCACCCAACTGGTTGCCGTTGAGATAGAGTTCACGCAACTTGCTCAGATTGCCCATCTCGGTGGGAATCGCGCCGGTGAAGCGGTTGTCCTGGAGCCAAAGCACCGTCAGGCTGTTTAGTTTGCCCAAGTCGGTTGGCAGGCTAAGGCTCAATTGGTTACCATCCAAGCGCAGCCGGTTGAGCTTGGTCAAATTGCCAATGGCGCCGGGGATGGCGCCCGTCAGCAAGTTGCCATGCAGGTCGAGGATGGTGAGTTTGCTCAGGTTACCGATGGAAGCAGGCAGCGCCTGACCTACCAGATTACTGTGCAGGTCGAGCACACTGAGTTCGCTCAGGGCGCTCAGATCACTCAACGGGCCGGAGAGATTGTTAGCAGGCAACTCCAGACGGGTGACATGGCCGGAGGCGCAGGTGAGGCCATACCAGCTACAAACATCCAATTCCACCGTCCAATTGTCACTGCGCGTCCAGCCACTGCCGTTGGTCGCAGCGTAAAAGGTGAGCAACGCCTCACACTCTGTTGCAGGAACACCGATGGCAGCGGTACAGGAAATCTGCGACGTATGGCGAGGGGCTGCATACACGCTGCGCACACCCATACGGCTCCCCTGCCAACCACTCCACAGTCCCACGATCAACACCAGCGCGATTAACATCAACCACTGCGCCCGATGACCTTTGAATACCATATTCTCACTCCTCACTTTGTACACTGCAATCAGCGATTGACCAGCGGCAAAAAGAGCCGGCTGCCATTAACGACCTCAATGATCTGGGGCAGGGCGACTAGATTCTCGTCATCTTCTGCATGGACGGTAACCCGATAGACGCCAATTTCCGTAAAACTGGCATAAGCTGCACGATAGCGATTGTTCCCCTGCGGCTGCAGCAGAATCGTATCGAGTGCCTCCGGCACTAATTCATCGCCACCGGCAGATGGGGAATACGAAGGCGGATAGATGACGGCCCAGACACTCTCCACCTGCCCATTGTCATAGACCTCAGCTTCAATTACGCCACGCCCATCATTGATGTTTATCGGTCCTTGCACAGTAGCAATGTAGGGCGGCCAGATGTCATCAAAGGTGCCGGCTGCGCCAAAGCCCCGTTCCGCGGCCAACGCCGCATCTACAGCGTCATTGGGAATTTGATCGCCGTTGGCGTCAAGCCAGGGATCCTGGATCGGGTAGAGCCGTCTGACCGTGCTGCGGGCATGAAAGAAACTGCTGTAGAGATTCGTGCCCTGGCTGAGCGCGGCCAGGAACTGGTCGGAGAAGTGAGCGCCGTAACGGGAAGCGTAGGCGTCGTTCTCCACATTGGTCGAGGCAATGATGACGCGGCCGGCTTTGCTCAGACTGGGCGTGGCCTGGATGAAGCTGCCGGCGTGGCACGCTTCAATGATCAGGTTGATCTTGACGCCATCCACCTGGTTCTCCAGTGTAGTGAGCCACTCGTTAAGTTGTGCCGGTGTAACATACTCATTATTGAGGTCATCAATATAAAACTTGCCGATGCCGCCATGATCCATCAGGTAGATGGTCAGCGCCCGGTCCGGCCCTACTTTTGTGGCGGCCCAAGTCGTGATTGCCGCCTGCAGATTGGCCGCCGTAGCCGCGACGTCGCGCCCAGGCAAGGTCGAGTCGGTGGCCAGATAAGTTATGTCATCGGCAGTGTAGCCGTTGGCCTGAAAGAGCTTGAAGACATCGTTGGTCACATTGTGGATGTTACGCTGCAGTTCATCAGCCCCACGCAGCCGCCCCGCGACAATAATGGCCGCGCCGATGGGGCGTTCGGTGACCAGGGCGCGCACAGAAAGTTGATATTGCACCTGCGGCCCATAGACCGTGGCGTCTACGTTGTCCATACGCAGGTAGAGCGAACCGTCACTAGTGGCCTGGAAAGTCAGCCGTGCGCCGGGGGTGTAGGGTTTGTCCCAAGTCTCTAACGGTAAGCTTTCACAGGCACTATAGAGTTCCAGATTAACATCAGCCGGTGAACCATAGGGGATCTCGACTTCGATGCGGTAGCGCGTGCCTTGAGTGGCGTCCAAGCGTATCCAATCCACATCGCCTTCGCGGTGAAAGGTGTGGGTCTGCGGCGCGCCGTCGGTTGTGATCGGCTGCGCCTGGTTGCAAGTGTCGTTGGGTTCGTGGCTATCATCAGGCGGAGTTGGTGTTGGCGTAGCGGTAGCAGTTGGTGTGGGTGTAGAGGTGGGCGTTGTTGTACTTGTGGCAGTAGCTGTAGCCGTGATTGTGCTTGTGGGTGTCACCGCTGGTGCATTCGGATCGAGGACATCAACCGGTATCGTATGCCAGGCATTGCCGTCGCCTAGCTGGCCATATACATTGCGCCCCCAACATTTGACACTACCTGTTTCGATGAGAGCACAGACATGGTTTTCACCAGCGCTAATCGTGCTGACGCCTGTGCCCAAGCCGCTCACATCCACTGGTACACTACTAGTAGTTGTACTGTCATTCCCTAATTGACCAACTCTGTTGTCTCCCCAGCACTTGACACCACCGGTCGTAAGTAGAGCACAAGTAAAGTTTGTACCAGTTGTAATTGCACTCACATCACTACTCAAGCCACTCACATCCACCGGGATGTAGCTGTCAGCTCTGCTGTTATTGCCCAGTTGACCAAAGTCGTTGTCCCCCCAGCACTTGACGCCGCCAGTACTGATTAGGGCACAGGTATGGCCTTGACCAGCACTGATGGCGCGAACACCGTCGCTTAGATCACTGACATCTACTGGTGTATGGCTATCGATATTGCTGTTGTTGCCCAGTTGTCCCGAGGTATTGCCACCCCAGCACTTGACACCGCCGGTCGTAGTCAGATCACAAGTATGGATTATGCCGGCGCTGACGGCACTGACGCCAGTGCTCATGCCAATCACCGCCACTGGTACGCTACTGGTATTGATGCTGTCGTTACCTAGCTGTCCCCGGCTATTATATCCCCAACATTTGACACCATTTGTTGCATCCAGAATGCAAGTGTGGTCACCGCCAGTGCTAAGGGCTTTGACATCGCTCAAGTTGCTTACATCTACCGGCACACTGCTGTTAGACATGTCAGCATTGCCCAATTCCCGCTCATAGTTGTTACCCCAGCATTTGATATTCTCATTTATAGTCAGGGCACAGGTGTGGCTACCTCCTGCACTAACGGATTTAATACCCGCATTCAAGTTGCTCACTACAACTGGTAGATTGCTGTCAGTCGTGCTTGCATTACCCAATTGACCAAGATTGTTGGCCCCCCAGCATTCAACACCATTATAAGTGTTAAGCACACAGACATGGTTATTACCAGCACTAATGGCACGAATTGCACTTGATAAGTTGATCACATTCACCGGCATATGGCTATCCGCTGCCTGAGCATTGCCCAATTGACCACTATAGTTGCTGCCCCAACACTTGACCCCACCGGCTGTGGTCAAAGCACAGGTGTGGTTACCGCCAGCGCTGATGGCGCTGACGTCACTGCCCAAGCCACTAACATCGACTGACACGCTGCTGTCAATGGTGCTGTTATTGCCTAATTGGCCATAGTTGTTATGGCCCCAGCACTTGGCACTACCAACTGTGGTCAACGCGCAGATGTGCCAGTCACCGGCGCTGATGGCGTTAACGCTGCTGTTTAAGCCATCAACATCGATCGGTGCGCTACTATTAGCAGTGCTGTTGTTACCTAGTTGGCCATAAGTGTTATTGCCCCAGCACTTGATGCCGTTAGCTGTGGTCAGCGCACAGGTATGCCAACCGCCAGCGCTGATCATGCGAACATCACTGTTCGGGCCATTCACGTCAATTGGCACACTGCTATCAGTACTACTGTTGTTGCCTAGCTGACCACTATAGTTGCTGCCCCAGCACTTGACGACACCAGATGTGGTCAGGGCACACGTGTGGATACCACCTGAACTGATAGCAGTGACGCCACTGCTCAGACCGCTCACGGCAACTGGTACATCGTTATCAACAGTACTGTTGTTGCCCAGTTGGCCATATTTGTTGTAGCCCCAGCACTTGACACCACCAGATGTGCTCAAGGCACAGGTATGGTAACGTCCTGCGCTGATGGTACTAACGCCGCTACTCAGGTTACTCACATCCACCGGCACGCCGCTACTGATTTTGTTGTTGTTGCCCAGTTGACCGGAAGAATTGTAACCCCAACACTTGACGCCGCCAGGTGTGGTCACGGCACAGGTGTGGGAGTCACCGGCGCTGATGGCGCTGACGCCACTGCTCAAGCCACTGACATCGACCGGTACGCTGCTGTTGACCGTGCTGTTGTTGCCCAGTTGTCCGGCCCAGTTATCGCCCCAGCACTTGACACCACCGGCTGCGGTCAGCGCACAGGTGTGGGAATTGCCCGCAGAGATTTGTACTATGTCCTGGAGCAGGCCTAGATCAAACGCAGCCCTGGGTGCGCTGGTCATTGCCAGCGAGTATTGTTCCGGCGTGTTCAGGTGTAGAACACCGCCAAGCAACACTAGAATTACAACGAATGACCAACGTAGTTGTTTGTGCATCGGTGGCTCTCCTTGTCGTGTGCAACGGTTTGAGGACTTGGGCATCATGGTGTCAATGGGTTTGCGCTCTCTACCTATCATTAATCAATGCATACCGTTGCCGGTTTTGGTCGTTCCCGTAATGGGAAGAAGCGCCACGATTGGAGGGGGAAAATCTTCGGTTGGATGGGTCGAAATTCCTCGTCGCAGCGCTCTCGGCATGACAACATATCACCACTACTCCTGCGCGACCAATGGCAGAAAGACCCGGCTCACCTGATGGTCCACGGTGATTGCCACCGGCGGTGTCTGCAAATTGTCATCGTCTTCGGCATAGATCAGAATGCGATAGCTGCCGGCCTGGTTGAAGCCAAAGAAGGTGGCGCTGTAGAGATCGCCACTGCGTCGGGTGAGGCCCAGTTTGGTCACCCGTTCATCGGCCTCATCGTTGACCAACGCATCACTGGTGGTGGGCGCCATATAGTCGGGCGGGTAGATCAGAGCCCAAACGTGTCGGATGCCCTGATCATCAAGGACGGTGGCGCGCATGGTTCCCTGTTGATTCACAATCGCGCTGGGCCCTTCAACCTCGGCAATGTGAGGCGGCCACAACTCCGTGAAGGTTCCGGGAAAATCAAAACCGCGGCGGTTGGCAATCTCGAAATCTGCTGTTTCATTGGCTTCTCCATTACCATTCGCATCCAGCCACGGCGACTGCTCGCGATGATAGGCCAACGCGGCTTCGCGGGCGCGGGTAAAGCTGACTCCCAGACTAGACTTGCGTTGGAGCGAGGCCAACAGATAGTCGGAAAAGATCGCGCCTTGCGCCGAGGCCCATGCCACAAAATTGTCGCTGGTCGACGCGATGATGACGCGCCCTGCCTTGCTAAGCGGGGTGGCGGCTTTGATAAAGCTGCCGGCATAGCACATTTCGACGATCACGTTCACCTTGCTGTTGGGGTTGGCGCTTTCCACTTCACTCAGCCACTGATCAAGTTGCGCTGGCGTCACCGTCTCTCCGTTGACGCCATCCAAATAGAACTTGCCCCTGTCGCCATGATCCATCAGATAGAGGGTCAATGCGCCCTGCGCGCCTACTTGACTTTTGGCCCACTCTGTAATCGCATAGTGCAGATTGTCGGCGGTGGCTAGCGCGTCCACTGTAACATCGGTTGCTCGATGATCAAGGTCGGGCGCCAGATAGTAAATGCGGTCGTCGCCATACCCTTGTTGCCTGAAGAGTTGGTAGACTTCATCGGTGACATGATAAATGTTGGCCTGGATGGTGTCATCCCGCTTGAGCCGTCCGGCCACCACAATCAGCGCGCTTGCGGTGGGCGCCGGTGACGCATCTAACGCACGCACAGAGAGGGCATAGCGCACCTTGGCGCCGGCCACCGCGGGATCCTGATTGGTCAGCTTGAGCCATAAAGGTCCGGTTTTGGGCGCAGCAAATTCGAGACGAATTTCAGGAGTGTAGGTATAAGCTTTTGTATCGCTCAAGGTATTACAATCACTGTAGACGGCCATGACTACATCAGCCGTTGATGTGAGCGCTCTGCTCGCTTCGACCAGATAGTTGGCGCCGGCGACGGTGTTGAAGGTCACCCAATCGTTGTCATTGGTCACCTCGAAACCATGCTGTTGCACTGTCCCATCTACCGGAATCGTGGTGGCGTGCTGACAGTCATTATTGGGTTCGTAAGTATCGGTTCCGGTTATGAAGTGTCTCTTGTGCCAGAAGCCACCATCGATTGTATAGCTGTTCGCTGTCAGCGCGCCGGCCAGCGGCTGTCCAATGGCGCCTTGCACCGTATAGACGCCACCCGCACTGTGTGTGGCGCCGCCTACGCCGCCATTGGCAATACTCCCCCGCGTCAGGCTGTAATTTTGACTCTGCGCCACCACCTGCCTCTGCCGCATGGCTGCAAGCAGTACAAGACAAGCGATACAAACAAGGGTCATCACCTCGCCCATGCTATACCGATCGATAGACAGCTTTTGTGCTCTTCCCCGTACGGATACAAGCGAGAGCGCGACATTAGAAAGAAGCTTATTCATAGCCATTCCTCCTGCTGTAGATTTCCGGTCGCGCCATCAATTTGGCTCCCACAGACCACGTGTGGCGCCTTCGTTGCCGGCCTCCCAGGAGACGATCTGCTTCTGAAAACAGAGGACATCTACATCGGGGAGTTCGTGGTCAGTTTCGCTGGGGAATTTGACCGTGACATACCAGGTTGTGCCCACTACATAGGTCCAAACCATGTACTGCCCTGGCCCAACCTCTGCCAGGTCAAATTGGGTGGACCAGCCGGTGGCGACACATTCATAGTCATTGACCGAAAGACCGGTGGATAGATTGGTGTTTTCGGCAATGTTGCGGAAGCGAATGATCCGCACCAGCGGCAGATGATTGGCGCCAATGCGCAAATTGCCGCCGCTTTCTACCGTCAGCACAGAGGCGCCGCTGTCTGTGCTGAGTGCGGCTGCGCTGGCGCTGTGCTGGGCATGGATGCTGTAGGGGCTTGGCGTGATTTTCTGGCGTGGCGTTAACACTGTATACGCCCCCTCGCTACTGCCGGGGCGCACACTGACTGCCAGATAGCGGGCCGCGCCATCAAAGACCGCGGCGCCAAAGTCTAGCTCCACAGTAAAGAGGCCATCCGTCACCGTCTGATCCTGAAGATAGATCGGTGCATTGCTCACGGCAACGCCGCCGTCGGCTTGTGCATAGAGTTCAAAGCCAAGATCATAGACGCCAGTGGCCGGGGCGCTATTGTCTTGCAACTCGCCTTGATAGGTAAAGGCCGTATCCGCCCCACCTTGGCCTTCTGTCAGTGGGGTCCACAACTGGCTACCGGCTTGCACCACGGCGGGCGTCTGCCAAAACAAAAACGCAAAGAGCACGAGGAGGACGAAAGGATGAGATTGGGCATGGGTAGGTCGCGTGTGCATCGTTGTTTTCTCCTTGAAAGACTACTGCAACCATCGAAATGTGCGTTGATTAAAGTTATTGTACAACCAGCGGTAAAAATAGCTCTGCGCCAATTTTGACTTCGACCGTGCGTGGATAGGCCACCAGCCCATCGCTATCCGCAGCATGAATCACAATCCTTCATGGATGTGCGCTGCTGTAATGTCGCTGATTGAATCTACAGATATACGGTAATGCAATTCATATTGATCGATATTAAACGCCAAAAATGCCTCACCACTGGCTGCACTTCCAACATATCTGGTGATTCGTTTGCACCTGAAAGCTGGCTATACAATGACTCAATTGCCGAAGCTTGCCCAGGGCTTCCTGAAGCTGCCGCTAAATCCTGCACAACGCCCGATGGTAAGGTGACTATGCGACTATTGTTTCTGATTGGCTGTCGGCTCAAGACGCGACGAGCGGGATTAAGTTGGGTCAGCCACAATCCCGCAATCCAAAGTATCAATAAGGTAAGACTTACTCTAAGCAGGAAACCAAATCCTTGATATTGCATGTTGTATTCCCTTTGCCAACATTCATTTTACTTTTGTAGAACAAGCGGTAGATAGAGTTGGTTACCATATGCTATCTCAACTAGAATGGGCTGCGCCTCCAGTTCCTGTTGATCCACGGCATGAATGGCAATGCGATAGACGCCAATTTCCGTGAAACCGGCAAAGGCGCCGCGGTAGCGATCCCCGCCCTGTGGCCGGAGCAAAATCGTATCGAGCGCTTCGGCCACCAATTCATCACTGCTGGCGGTCGGCGTATAAGAGGGGGGATAGATGACGGCCCAGACGTTACGAACACTTTCATTGTCGCGCACCTCGGCTTCAATCTCCCCCCGCCCGTTGGTAATGGTCAGCGGTGCGGTTACCGTGACAACATACGGGGGCCAAACATTGGGAAACGAACCAGGCTGGCCAAAGCCCCGTTCCGCGGCCAACGCCGCGTCCTCCGGTTGGTTGGGGTTCTGGTCGCCGTCGGCGTCAATCCAAGGATCCTGGAAACTAAAGAGCCGGCGGACGGTGGTGCGGGCATGCCAGAAGCTGGTGTAGAGATTCTTGCCCTGGCTCAGCGCGGCCAGCAATTGGTCGGAGAAGTGGGCCCCATATTGGGAGGCGTAGGCATCATTCTCCAGATTGGTGGAGGCAACAATCACCCGCCCCGCCTTGCTGAGACTGGCTGTGCCGCGGATAAAGCTGCCGGCATGACACGCCTCCAGAATCAGGTTGACCTTAACGCCGGGCACCTGCGTCTCCAACTGGGTGAGCCATTCGTTGAGCTGCACCGGCGTCACATATTCCCGGTTGAGATCGTCGATGTAGAACTTGCCGACCGCGCCATGGTCCATCATGTAGATGGTCAGCGCACGTTCTGGTCCCACCCGTGTCGTGGCCCAGGTGGTGATGGCGGCCTTCAGGTTGGCGGCGGTTGCCGGCGCGCTGTAGCCGACCAGGGTCGAATCGGTGGCCAGATATTGGATGTCAGCGTTGGTGTAGCCATTAGCCTGGAAGAGCTTGTAGACCGATTCCGTCACATTGTGAATATTGCGTTGCAATTGATCAGCCCCGCGCAGCCGCCCGGCCACAATAATCAGTGCGCCCACCTGGCGCGCTGTCTCAATGTGGACAGTGAGTTGATAGGTGACGTGGGCGCCATAGACTGTGACCGGCACATTCTCCAACCGTACATAGACCGGCTGGGTCGTCGTAGCTTCAAAGGCCAGCCGCGCACCGGGGGCATAGGGCTCATTCCACTGCTCCAGCGGCAGCGCGTCACACGCCGCATAGAGCCCCAGATTGACATCCGCCGGTGAGCCATAGGGGATCTCCACCTCAATGCGGTAACGCGTGCCTTGGGTGGCGTCAAAGCGCACCCAATCGACATCGCCTTCACGCTGGAAGGTGTGAGTTTGCGACGTGCCATCGGTTGTTATCGACTGCGCCTGGTCACAGGTGTCATTGGGTTCGTGGCTATCGCTCGCAGGGGTGGCAGTGGCGGTTGCCGTCGCTGTTGCAGAGGGTGTTGCTGTGGCAGTTGATGTTGCCGTTGCATCAGGTACTGTAGTCGCCGTCGCTGTCGGCGTGGCTGTACTAGTGGATATAATTGTACTGGTGGGAGTGATTGTATTCGTAGCGATAGCTGTTGGGGTAGCTGTACTCGTAGGCGTCACTGCCGGCGCATTTGGGTCGAGGACATCAACGGGTGTTATACTTGAGATAATTCCCTTGCCAAGCTGGCCATATTCATTGCGCCCCCAACACTCCACACCGCCGACTTTCGTTACTACACAGGCATGCAAACCACCGACGCTGATGGTGTCAATTTCATTGCTAAAACCGCTCACATCAATCGGCACATCGGTATCCATAGTTGCGTCGCTAAAATAGGGGCCGGTGTAGTTGTTGCCCCAGCATTTGACACCGCCAGTGGTAAGCAGAGAACAAATTTGACGACGGTGTACACTGAGGGCTTTCACCCCACTGCTCAAGCCACTGACATCGACTGGGACTTTGCTGATAGTTATTGCATTACCATCTACATCTCTGTCCCCCCAACACTTAACACCACCCGATGTCGTCAGTGCGCAAGTGTGATTATATCCTGCGCCAACCGCGCTCACCCCACTACTCAAACCGCTCACATTCACTGGTGTTTTACTGCTGGTTGTGCTGTTGTTACCCAGTTGACCGTAGCCGTTCCACCCCCAACACTTAAGGCCGCCGGTCGTAGTTACAGCACAGGTGTGACCGTCGCCAGCACTAATGGCGCTAACACCGCTACTTAAGCTGCTCACATCCACTGGTATAGGGCTGTTGACTGTACTATTGTTGCCCAAGGCGCCCGAGCCGTTACGTCCCCAACATTTAACGCCGCCTTCTACGGTCAAAGCGCAAGTATGGTTGAAGCCGGCAGTGATGGCGCTGACCCCACTACTCAAACCGCTGACATCGACTGGCACGCTACTATCGATCGTACTATTGTTGCCCAGTTCGCCGTAATAATTCGATCCCCAACACTTGACGCCGCCGGTCATGGTCAGGGCGCAGGTGTGGAGATATCCAGCACTGATAGCGCTGACTCCTCTGTTTAGGCTACTTACGTCCACCGGGACATCGCTGTAGTAGGTACTATTGTTGCCCAATTGGCCGTAGCTGTTGTTGCCCCAACACTTGACGCCGCCCATGGTCGTCAATGCACAGGTGTGGGAATAGTAACCGGCACTGACAGTATTAGTGCCACTGATTAAACCACTTACGCCAGTCGGTGTTGGGTGATGACCAGTTAAGCCATTCCCCAGTTGGCCGTAATAATTCGATCCCCAACACTTGACGCCACTACTTGTAGTTATCACACAGGTATGCAAGCCACCAGAACTAATCGCAGTAATGCCACTAGCTAAATCACTGACATCTACAGGTGTACTTGCATCTGCTCTGTTACTGTCACCCAGTTGGCTGTAATAGTTATTACCCCAACATTTGACACCGCCTACGGTCGTTAAGGCACAGGTGTGAGCCATATATACATACCGCGGATCAAAAAAACCACCACCAGCACTGATAGCGTTAACACTGCTGGTTAAGCCGCTTACATCTACCGGGACGCTGCTGTTGGTAGTACTGTTGTTGCCCAGCTCACTGGAGGAGTTTCTGCCCCAACACTTGGCACCACCCACCGTAGTCAGCGCACAGACATGAGCTCCGTTGGCGCTAATGGCGCTGATACCAGTACTCAAGCTGCTTACATCCACCGGTACTAAGCTATTGACTGTACTGTTGTTACCCAGTTGACCATAATCATTCCGTCCCCAGCATTTGACACCGCCAGCGGTTGTTAAGACACACGTATAGGATACAGATATGTCAAGATCACCGTCCCAAAATCCAACAGCACTGATAGTACTAACGCCACTAGCTAAACCATCCACATCAACTGGTATACTGCTGCTGGTTCTACTGTTGTTACCTAACTGTCCATCGTAGTTATCCCCCCAACATTTGGCGCCTCCGGTCGTAGTCACAGCACAGGTGTGCCAACCACTAGCACTGATAGCATTGACACCGCTTGTCAAACCACTTACATCTACTGGCACATTACTAGCAGTTACACTACCGTTGCCTAGCTGACCGGCACCGTTTGCTCCCCAGCACTTGACGCCGCCGGTTGTAGTCAGGGCACAGGTGTGGTAGAGCCCAGCGCTAATCGCTCTAACGCCACTAGTCAAACCACTCACGTCAACCGGGACATTGCTATCATCTCTGCTATTATTGCCCAGTTGGCCATAGGTATTACGTCCCCAACATTTGACACCCCCCGACGAAGTCAGGGCACAAGTGTACTCATAACCGGCAGAAATTTGTACAATATCCTGCAGCGGGCCCAGATCAAGTCCCACCTTGGATGCGCTTGCGGCGGGAACATCCCCTGCCATCGCCAGCGTGGATTGCTCCGGCGTATTCAGATGCAGAATACCGCCAAGCAAGACCAGAATTACAACGAATGACCAACGCAGCCGTCTGTGCATGGGTGGATCTCCTTTGTTTGGTGCTTTAATTTTTACCATTCTCTGTAGGGGCATGTGGTGCGTCGAGACCAAACTTGTTGAGCAATGGAGTGTTCACTCGTCGCGCCGTTAATCTGATCGCTCACGGCGTAGCCTCATGCCCATCCGTTTTGCAAAAACTAACTGGTCAGACCGCTAGTGCACTGTAACCGAAATTCTGATAGAGTAAGGTGGTCACCCAGGTCTTCCTGGAAGGGGCGGCGGATGGTAAAAAACAGGGGGGTGCGTTGCCCCTTCCAGGAAGACGCACGCCAGCGCACCCGCATTGGCTAAACTCGCAAAACCTCGGACACATTGTACTAGTGCAGTGTAACCGAAATTTTGAGGAATTAGACGTAGGTGCGGTTTCCATACCGCACAGATCAGAAATCCCCCAGATTGGTCGATTGTGCGGTATGGAAACCGCACAGATCAGAAATCCCCCAGATTGGTCGATTGTGCGGTATGGAAACCGCACCTACGATCTATGTCTCTAATTTATCAGAACTTGCGTAACACTGTACTAGTACAATGTGTCCGAAGAACCAGAGAATCATCCTGATATCTCTCCTAAACTCAACCGTCCCTACGGGACGCCAGACACTACCACTCCTTCCCCAGGCTATGGAGGCTTGGAGGGGGTCCTAGCCCTTCAAAACCTACTGACAATGTACTAACGAAAAATCCAAACGCCATCGTCGGTGGCGGCCAGCAGCCCCCGACAGGGCGTGTCATAGCGCAGATCGCGTACGGTATAGGTCTCCTGCCAGCCGGCAGCAGACGCGGTGACCACCGCCCAGTCGCCGCCGGTCAATGGACGCCGCCAGACGCCGGCGCGGCGCGCCCCGGCATAGAGAAACTCATTGGCGATGGTGAGACTATACAACTCACGGCCTTGCAACCCCCACGGCTGCCAGGGGTTGTCACCATCGCCTTGATAAACGCCATTAAAGGTGGCGAGGTAGAGTGTATTGCCGTTTACGGCGGCCAAATCCCACACTTGTTTGCTCTGTGCATTATTTAATCCTGCGCTCTGCTCACTGGGCGCGGCAGCGCCTGGCAGCAATTTCCACAGGCCGGTCTGTGTGCCGATCCAGAGTGTGTCGCCGGCAAAGGTGAGGAAATTGATGTTCCGTGGCGCCCACGGCAAGGATTGCCAACGGCGTCCGCCATCAACGCTTTGATACATGCCGCCATCTTGCGCGCCCACATAAAAAACACCGCTGTTGCTGACGGCGACAGCCCCTGGATGCTCCACCCAATCACTGGCCGGTAGCCAATTTTTCCCGCTGTCTTGCGAATAAAATATCCCTGCGTCATAGGCGGCCAACACCCCCTGTACGCCATGAAAGGCAATGTCGGAGACGGTAGAGTCAAGCCCTGGCGTCCGCCCAAACGCCGGCGCCGCCGCACAAGCAGCACGCGACCGACGGTAAATGCCGCCCGGATGCTCGCCATCACGCCGTTCACCGGCAAAAAGATCGTCCGCTGTGGCGGCCAAGACGCCTACGTTGAGACCACCATTGCCCACACGGCGCCATACCGGTGGCGTTGTAGCTGTCGGGGTGGCGGTGGGTGGGGCATCGGAAGTTGGCGTTAGGGTCGGTGTGAAGGTTGGGGGCGGCGCCTTTGCGACCAGTGCCAGATAGAGTTTGGTCATGCCGTTGGTCGGCGTGGGGGTGGGCGTCATCATGGTCATCTGCGTCGGGGTGGCTGTCGGCGTTGGCGTGATCGTGGCGCAGCCCATTGGGCCTGCCACCGAGTCCGTGGGGCAAGGTGTGGCTGTAGCGGTGGGCGTCACTGCCGGCGCCTTTGGATCGAGGACATCAACGGGCGCTGTACGCCAGGCATTGCCATCACCCAACTGGCCGTGGTCGTTGCCCCCCCAGCACTTGGCGCCCCCAGCTGCGGTCACAGCACAGGTGTGATTGTTCCCAGCGCCAACGGCGCTGACGCCGTCGCTCAAACCGCTGACATCCACCGGTACACGGCTACTGGCAGTGCTGTTGTTGCCCAGTTGGCCGGAAGCGTTGTCGCCCCAGCACTTGACACCGCCGTTGGCCACGGCGCAGATGTGGCTGCCCCCGGCGCTGATGATACTGACGCCACTGCTCAGGCCACTGACATCGACCGGTACACTGCTACTGGCGGTGCTGTTGTTGCCCAGTTGACCAGAGGAGTTGCTGCCCCAACATTTGACACCCCCTGCACCGGTCAAGGCACAGGTGTTTCTGCTAGCCGCGCTAATGGCGCTGACGCCGCTGCCCAAGCCGCTGACATCCGCCGGCACACTGCTGCTGGTGATGCTGTTGTTGCCCAGTTGGCCGGAACTGTTATACCCCCAGCACTTGACGCCGCCGCCGCTGGTCAAAGCGCAGGTGTGATTGTTCCCAGCGCTGATGGCGCTGACGCCGCTGCTCAAGCCATCCACATCCACCGGCACGCTGCTGTCAACGGTGCTGTTGTTGCCCAGTTGGCCGGAACTGTTGTAGCCCCAGCATTTGACGCCCCCAGCACTGGTCAAGACGCAGGTGTGGAAGTCACCGACGCTGATGGCGCTGACGCCACTACCCAAGCCAAGCACATCCACCGGCACACTGCTGTCAACGGTGCTGTTGTTGCCCAGTTGGCCGGAGCTATTGTAACCCCAGCACTTGACACCCCCAGCACTAGTCACGGCGCAGGTGTGGAAGCCACCGGCGCTGATCATGCTGACGCCACTGCTCAAGCCATCCACATCCACTGGCACACTACTTTCGGCAGTGCTGTTGTTACCCAGACGGCCATAACCGTTGTTACCCCAGCACTTGGCGCCTCCTGCACTGGTCAAGCTGCAGGTGAGGAAGTCACTGGCACTGATAGTGCTGACGCCACTGGTCAAGCCACTGACATCCACCGGTACACTGCTCTCCGCGGTGCTGTTATTGCCCAGGCGACCGAAGCTGTTGTACCCCCAACACTTGCTTCCCCCGGTGCTGGTCACGGCGCAGGTGTGATTGCTTCCCGCGCTGATGGCGTTGACACCGCTGCCCAAGCCGCTGACATCCACTGGTGCACTGCTCTCGGCGGTGCTGTTGTTGCCCAGTTGACCGTAAGTGTTGTACCCCCAGCATTTGACGCCGCCGTTGGTCACAGCGCAGGTGTGGCTGCCCCCCGCGCTGATCATGCTGACGCCATTGCTCAAGCCACTGACATCCACCGGCACACTGCTGCTGGCGGTGCTGTTGTTGCCCAGTTGGCCCCACGCGTTGCTGCCCCAACATTTAACGCCGCCAGCGGTTGCCACGGTACAGGTGTGGCTGCTACCGGCGCTGATGGCGTTGACACCGCTGCCCAGGCCGCTGACATCGACCGGTACACTGCTGCTGGCGGTGCTCCCATTGCCCAGTTGGCCGGAACTGTTATAGCCCCAACACTTAACGCCGCCCGTATTGGTCAAGGCGCAGGTGTGATTGTTCCCGGCGCTGATGGCGCTAACGCCACTGCCCAACCCGCTCACCGCTACGGGCACGCTGCTGCCAACGGTACTGTTATTGCCTAGTTGACCGTAAGTGTTGTACCCCCAGCACCACACACTGCCGGCCGTGGTCAAGGCGCAGGTGTGAAAACCACCGGCGCTGATGGTGCTGACGCCGCTGTTCATCCCACTCACATCCACCGGCACACTGCTGCTGGCGGTGCTGCCATTGCCCAGTTGACCGGAGTTGTTGTACCCCCAGCACTTGACGCCTCCAGTACTGGTCACGGCACAGCTGTGAGAGCCACCAGCGCCGATGGCGCTGACGCCGCTGTTCATCCCACTCACATCCACCGGCACACCACTGTTGGTCGCGCTGTTGTCGCCCAGTTGACCGGCAGCGTTGCTGCCCCAGCACTTGACGCCGCCAGCTGTGGTCAGTGCACAGGTATGGTCCCAGCCTGCAGAAACTTGTAGAATATCCTGCAGCGGTCCCAGATCAAATGCTGCTTTCGGCGCGTTTTGCAGGGAAAGGTTATTTGTCATCGCCAGCGTGAATTGAGCCGATGCGTTCAGGTGCAGGACACCGCCGAACAAGGCCAGAATTACAACGAATGACCAACAAAGCTGCTTGGGCATGGGTGGATCTCCTTGTCGTGTGGGATGCATTATCCTTATTCCTGTGCGACCAATGGCAAAAACAGCCGACTGCCGGCATTCACCTCGATCACTACCGGCCGCGCCTTGAGTCCTTCGTTATCTTCGGCCTGGACCACAATGCGGTAACGACCAGGCTGGGTAAAGCCGGTGTATTGGCCGGCAAATTCATTGCCACCCAGGTCGCTCAGGAGAAAGGTGGGCAGCACCTCGCGCTGGAGTTGCTGGCTAACGCTCGGTGGCGTGTAATCAGGCGGGTAGACGACGCCCCAGACCTGGCTCACCTTGACATCATCACGCACATCCGCCCGGATTTCACCGGTGAAATTGGCAATGGCAATGGGCGGGTCGACGCGGAAGATATGCGGCGGCCAGGGGTCGTCAAAGGTGCCCGGGTAATTGAAGCCGCGCCCGGCCGCAACCGCGGCGTCCTCCAGTTCATTGGGGTGGCCATCGCCATCCCCCTCGACCCAGGCGTCTTGGAAGACGTAGGCCTGGGTGGCCACCCGGCGCGCCTCAAAGAAGCTGGCATAGAGATTATAGCCCTGGGCCAGTCCGGTCAGAAAATGGTCGGAGAAGTAGGCGCCATTGGTGGACGCCTTGGCGTCATTAGCGGCGTCGGTCGAGGTGATAATCAAGCGCCCCGCTTTGCTGATGGAAGACGCGTCCGTAATAAAGCTACCCGACTCACACGCCTCAATGATGACATTGATCTTGAGATCGCCCACCTTGCCTTCTAACTCGGTCAGCCACTGATTTAAGTCAGCTGGGGTCACCCGTTGGCCATTGACCTCATCCAGCAGGAAAAGGCCGGGCTTGCCATGATCGACCATGTAAAGGGTGAGCACCCCCTTGTCGCCCAGTTGCTGGGCCGCCCAGGTCGTAATCGCCGCCTTGAGATTGCTGGTGGTGGCGGCGCCGGTATAGCCGGGCAGCGCCGAGTTGGTCGCCAGGTATTGGATCTGACTGTTGTCATATTTGTTGCTCTGGAAGACTTTATAGACCGACTGGGTAATGTTATGGATGTTGCTTTGCAGGTTGTCACCCAACTTCAGCCGTCCGGCCACAATGATCAGGGCGCGGTTGGGCAGGCCCTGGTCAAAGGTACGTACATTGACTTCATAGGTAACCTGGGCCCCCGCCACTGTCGCGTCATGGTTGGTCAGGCGGAGGAAGATGTCGCCACTCTGCTCGGGTGTAAAATCAAGGCGGATGTTAGGGCTAAAGCTAGGATTCTGCGTCGGCGCCGGCAACTCATCACAGGCGGGGTAGAGCTCCAGATCGACATCGGCGGGTGAAACGGCCGGCACATTCACCTCGATACGATAGTGAACGTTGGCGGTGGCGCTAAAACGCACCCAATCCTGGTCCGCCGGGACGTGGAAGGTGTGGGTTTGTGACGCGCCATCGGCCGCAATGGAATGGGCTTGTCCACAGCTATTGTCGGCTTCAAAAGCATCCGTTGTACTATTACCGGTGACAGTGGCCGTTGCCGTTGTGGAGGCAGTTGCTGTCGCAGTAGCGGTGGCGCTTGCTGTCGCTGTGGCCGTAGCGCTGGGTGTCCAGGTTAGTGTAGGTGTCGGCGTGAACGTTGGCGTGGGTGTGGGTGTATGGGTCGGTGTATTGGTGCCCGTCGGTGTGAGTGTGGGTGTCGCCGTGTCACCAAAGAGGGCGTGTCTGGAGGCAATGTCTATATCGCCCTGCTGATTGGGCGTCGGTGTATAGTCAGCATTGAGCCAGGGCTGTTGCGCTGGATAACTCGTGACTACCAACTGTCGCGCTGCTGTAAAGGCCGTGGACAGACTAATATATCCGCCTAATTGAGCAAGAAATTTATCGGAAAAAATGGCGCCATCCATCAATGCATATGCATTGGAACTCGTGTCAGTCGATGTAATAATGATGCGACCAGCTTTGTTAAGAGATGTTGAACCTTCAATAAAGGTTCCTGCATAAGCGGCTTCAATCACAACAACGCTCTCAACATTCGACACCGTGCTCTCAAGTTCTGCAAGCCAGAGATCGAGATCCGTTGGCGTCAGACGCTGGTTGTTCACCTCATCCAGATAAATGAGATCAGGCGAGCCGTGATCAACCAGGTAAATAATTAATGGGCGATTAAAATTCCCTCCAACCTTGTCTACTGCCCAGGTCGTAATCGCTGCGTGTAGATTGTCCACAGTAGCAAAAGCGTCAAAGCCGGCAAGACCAGAATCAGTTGCTAAATAGTAGATTTGCTCATCGGTATAGCCATAGGTGCGAAAGATCTGATAAGCGTGATTGGCTACATTATGAAGATTGGATTGTAATTGGTCGGTTTCTCGTAATCTACCGGCAACCAAGATGAGCGCCCCCGTGTTGTAGACAACCGGTGTCGGTGTTACCGTAGGATCCGGCGTATCAGTCGGTCCAGGTGTAGGCGTAGGGCCAAAAGTTGGCGTCGGGGTTGGCGTAATCAACGGGATTAGGTTCAATAGTGCTGTGCGCCATTCCTTGCCCGTATTTGCCAGACGAGCCACAGCAACAGGTGAATTGGGTGATGCTAGTGTGAGCCAGTACGTGAGGATGACCAACAGAATCACGAGACGAAGAAAATGACGCATTGTGCTGCTCCTTTTGTATTGGTGATTGGGTGATTTGTAACTCTTACAATCACCCAATCATTGAATCACCAATGGCAGATAAAGGTCCTCACCAATCTTCCCCGCAACCGTGCGCGGATCGGCGTCCAATCCGTCGCTATCCACGGCATGGATGACAATGCGATAGAGACCGGCTTGGGTGAAACCGGTGTAGAGCCCGGAAAAACGATTGGCAGTTCCCGTGGGTGTGAGGTCAAAGCGCGGCAAGGTTTCAGCCGGCAATTTCTGGATAGCTGTCATTGGCACAGTAGAGAGACTGAGCTTGTACGTCATCATGAATCTTCCTCGACTTAAACAGAAGCCATCCTACGGAGAATACCTGCTTATTTGTAAGGAAGATTGTATTTTCTTTGCTTGAAAATGTCAATATCTGGCAAAAGATCTATTGTACTACCCACGGCAGGAAAAGCTGTGCGCCTGTGTTCACTTCCAACACCACCGGCTTTGCCTTGAGCCCTTCGCCATCTTCGGCCTGCACAATAATGCGGTAGGTTCCGGACTGGGTAAAGCCCGTGTACTTGCCGGCATAGCGGGTGCCGTCATCGATCGGCGTCAGCAAAAAGGTGGGCAGCACTTCAGCCTGTAGCTCTTCGGCGGTCGGCGGCGGCGTGTAGTCAGGTGGGTAGACCACGGCCCATACTTGGCGCACGCCAACGTTATCGCGTACGTCGGCTTCAATCTGACCACTAAAGTTGGCAATGGTTGTCGGTCCCTGCACCGCGAAGATATAGGGGGGCCAATCATCGCTGGTTAAGGTGCCGGCATAGGCAAAGCTGCGCCGTGCGGCATTGGTGCCGTCGGCAAACTCGTTCGGGATGCCATTGCCATTGGCGTCGAGCATGGCGCGCTGCAAACTAAAGAAGGTGGTGGCCACCGTACTCGCCTCCCCAAAGGCGACCGAGAGGTTGTACCCCTGATGGAGCCAAGTAACCAGATGGTCCGAGAAATAGGCGCCAGTTTGTGAGGCCTTGGCATCATTCTGGTCGTTGGTCGAAGTGATGATGACGCGTCCTGCTTTGCTGATTGAGCCTGGCTTGGTGATAAAGCTGCCCGATTGGCACGCCTCGATGATGACATTGATCTTGAGGTTGGGGATCTTGGCCTCCAACTCACTCAACCAGCCATCCAACTCTACGGGGCTCAGTCGTTGGCTGTTGAGTTCATCAATGTAAAAGGTCTCTGGGCTGCCGTGGTCCATGAGATAAAGGGTCAGCACACCATCGGTATGCAGTTTGCCGGCAGCCCACCGGGTAATGGCCGTGCGCAGATTCTCTTTGGTCGCCAGCTTGTCGTGACCGGCCAGGCTGCTGTCGGTGGCCAGGTAGTAGATGTTGTCGTCAGTGTAGCCATTGCGCTGGAAGAGGCTATAGACAGCGTTGGTCACATTATGAATGTTGCGCTGCAACATATCAGCACCCTTGAGCCGGCCCGCCATGAGGATCAGCGCACGATTGGTGGAAGCGCCTTCCAGGGCGCGCACCATTAACTCATAGCGTACATTAGCGCCGCTCACGTCGGCGTCCTGGTTGCTCAGCCGTATGTAAACCTGACCGCTGGTCGGCGCTTGTACATCCAGCCGTGCGCCTGGGCTAAAGCTCTCCTTCCAATCAGCAAACGCGGCATCCTCACAGTTGGCATAGACCTCCATATTTACATCTGCCCGCGAATCATCAGGGATCTGGACATCGATACGATAGGTGACGCCAGCTTCTGCCGTAAAGCGCACCCAATCCACATCACCGACGGCGTGAAAGGTGTGCTCCTGCGTTTCACTGCCATCCGCGGCAATCGCGCGCTGGCGGCTACAACTGTTGTCCGCTTCATAGCCGTCGCCGGGGCCTTCGACCGGAACCTCGCTGTAGGCCACGCTGACACTCTGATCCGCATTCGGGATTGTCACCGTGTTGGTAAGGGCAGTGCTGCTGTTGTTTTCCGTTCCACTCCAGCCGGCAACGCGCCAACCGCTGGCGGGTTGCGCAGTTAAGGTGAGCGCCGCGGCGTAATGATAGCGCTCCGCTGGACAGCCGGTCGATTGCGCCGTGCTGGCGGTGGGGTCGGCGCCGGCACCGCTATGGCTCAAGGTCAGGCCATAACAGCTTTGTACATAGTGAACCGTGGCGGTATGGTCGGCAGCCGGCATGGTAAGGCTGTTGGTAGCCGCCGTGCTGCTGTCACTGGCCGTGCCGCTCCACCCACTAATCTGCCAACCAATCGTCGCATTCGCGCTGAGGCTAATCGCTTCCGCATAGTGATACTGCTTTTCGGCGCAGCCAGTGGAGCGGGTGGGGGTGACCGTAGGATCAGCACCGCTGCCGGTGTGATCCAGGCTCAATGTATAACAGCCCTGCACGTAAGTGACGCTGACCGTGTGGGTGCCCACCGGCATGGTCAATGTATTGACCGTGGCGCTGCTGTTATCGTCGGCGCTGCCTTGCCAGCCGCTGACTTGGTAGCCGGTGGCTGGCGCTGCCTGCAAGGTAATCTGGGCGCCAGCCACATAGCTACCGACGGCGCAACCAGGCGAATTGGGGGGCGTAGCCACCGGATCATTGCCCGCCCCGCTGTGGCTGCGGGTCAGGGCATAGCAGATTTGGACATAGGTCACGCTGACGACATGGTCACCGCTAGGCATAAGCACGGTGTTGCTGGCGGCTTTGCTGGCGTTATTGGTGCTGCCGCCCCAGCCAGCCACTTCCCAGCCCGCGCCAGGGTTGGCATTAACGGTAATCGTTTCACCGGGCGTATATTGGCCAACGGGGCAACTGACCGTATGGTCGGGTGTAGCTGTCGGATCGTTGCCAGATCCGCTATGGCTGCTGGTAAGGGTATAACAGATTAGGGTGGGATCAAGGCTATAGAGATAGGCGGATCCAGAACCGTCACCACCGTCATCGTCCCCTGGTGCGCCGACAATAATCTGGCCTTGATGGCTGTCCAAGGCGCTGCCAAAATTGTCACCAGCCGTGCCGTCAGAGGCAGTAATTTTGGCCACCTGCCCCCAGTTGTTGAGCCCGCCACGCTTGCGCCCGTAGACATAGACCGAGCCGGAACCATCGCCTTTGTCGTCGTCATCAGGCGCGCCAACTAACAATGCGTCGCCGGTGAGCCGCACGGCGGCGCCAAATTGGTCATTGGCTACGGCATCCTGGGCGACAATCTTTTTGACCAGCCCCCATTGGCTGGCGCCATCCTGGTCACGGCCAAAGAGATAGACGGCGCCGGCGCTACTCGCTTCGTAGGGCGCGCCGACCGCAACGAGGTCACCACTGATCGTGACTGCCCGCCCAAAACTTCCACCCGTGTCGGCCAGGAAGGGCGTCAAACGTTTGATCTGGCCCCATTTGTTGGCTCCACCCTGGTTGCGGCCAAAGAGATAGACCGAACCGGTGGCATTGCCGCCGTCAAGGTTACGGTAAGCGCCGACGGCAATCAGATCACCGCTAATGGCTACAACTGGACTAAAGCGGTTGCGTGACTCAACATCGGTTGAAATAAGGGTCGCACTTTCTCCCCAATTATCAGGACCGCCAAGGTTACGCGCAAAGACAGAGGCGCCAACGGAGATATATCCATCAGCATCTTGCGCAATCGACAGTAGTACAATTGAATCTTTATCTAATGCTACTGTAGTACCGTCACCATCACCACCGAAACCAGAGACCGTAAGTTTTTTAACAAACCCCCATTGTTCTACATTATTTTTCTTGCGTTCAAAAACATAGGCTTTCCCATACTCTTCGATAGGGTAAGTAGCAATGACGAGTGTGTCACCACTAATCGCTACTGCATGACCGAATGTATCATCGAATCTTGCATCAAACGCAAGCATTTTTTTGCGCTGTTTCCAATTTGTACTACTGACTGAATCACGTTGAAAAAGGTAAGCTGCGCCAGTTATATAGTCAATTTCGTCGTCGCCTGGAGCGCCGGCGACAGCAATATCAGCACCAATTGCGACGCTACTCCCTAAAGCATCGCCAGTGAGTAGGTCATCAGCAATCACCTTCTGCCATTGGCCCCAATTGTTGGCGCCGCCTTGGTCTTGGGCAAAGAGATAAGCTGCGCCAGTGTAATAGTTGTCTATGGTTGACTTGTTATCGGCGCCGGCGAGCAATCTGCCATTGTCAATCGCCACTGCAACGCCAAAGTTGTCACCGGCGGTAGGATCCGTTGGCGCCAGCTTTTTCACTTGCCCCCATTGGTTGGCGCCTCCTTGGTCGCGCCGGAAGAGATAGAGGGAACCAGTCGCATCGCCGCCATCATCGTCGTAGGGTGCACCGACTGTCAAGAGATCGCCGTCAATCGCTACACTCAGACCAAAGCTGTCCCCTGCGGCTGCATCGTTAGCCGTGACTTTCTTCACCTGACCCCAGTTGTTGTTGCCACCTTGATTGCGCCCAAAAAGATAGACCGCGCCAGAGCTGGCACCATTGTCGTCACGGTCACTGGCGCCGACCGCAATGGTATCGCCTTGTATGGAGACCGCCGCGCCGAAATGATCATCAATGGCGCCATCACCGGCGGTGAGCTTCTTGACCAGCCCCCAGTTGTTGATCCCACCCTGGTTACGGTCAAAGAGATAGACTGCCCCGGAACCGGCCACGTTGTTGGCGGCATGTTTGGGCGCCCCGACCACCACTAGATCGCCGTCAATTGCAACTACGACGCCAAAGTCATCGGTCCATATACCATCTGCTGCGACCAGTTCTTTGGATTGTCCCCAATTGTCAACGCCACCTTGCTCACGTTCATAAAGATACGCTGCACCGCTTGCACCCACTACAATCGTATCACCACGAATTGCGACTGCATCACCCATATTACGACCACCACTGTTCGGGCTTAATCTTTTTACCAATCCCCATTGGTTGGCGCCCCCTTGATGGCGGGCAAAAAGATAAGCCGCACCGGTATAATACCCGTCAATTGTTTTTTCGGGCGCGCCGACCACGACCCAATCGCCCTCTACCGCCACGGCATCGCCAAAGTGATCGTAGTCCGCCGCATCGGTCAAGGTTAGCTTGAGAATGCGTTTCCAACTATCTGCCCCCTCCAAGTTACGTTCAAAGAGAAAAGCCGCGCCAGCCCTGTCAGCTCTGCTATCATCTTCTGATGCGCCAACGAGCGCAAGGTCGCCACGCAGCGCTACAGCATTGCCAAAATAACTCCAGGCGGCTGATCCAGCAGTCAGTTTGGCGTCATGGTTGGTGTTGGGCGCGTTGGGGATGGCATGGGAGCGTAAAGTGGCTGGGGTGGGCCCTACTTCAACCACATCGTATGTCGGATCACCACTACCAATTGCTAAAATTGACAGCCAATCTTGCATGATCACCCAGCCGCCCAACGCCAAAACCGTAGCTAGCACCAGCCAGCTGGCGGTTGCTCTCTGCCACAGGTGTAGCAGTAGGTGTTGTTGCTCTGACACGGACGTATGAGTGGCAAGCGAGGTGCGAGGGCAAGTACGGACGTGTTGGTCAGAGAGAGACATGTTTCTTTGTGGGACAACACAACGTCTGCTATGGGTATTTCCTTTGCGAAGCGCATCCTTGAGGCTCAACATCTTGACTTTCCTTATTTTATCAGAAGATTATTTGCCTATCATTGCCATTGATCCCACAGAATGGAGATCAACAGTCATTGATTTTTCTGGAAAAAGCGCGGAAAATAGTTGTGATGACTCGTATAGTGACGCTTTGGCTATGGGCCAGACAAACTAAGCCCCACCAAAGCGCTCACTATTTAGACTCACAATCACTGCACTACCTAACGTTTCATACAGGAAATTTGCCAAAACCAAAATTTCGTCTATTATGCCACATTTTCTTGAATTTTGCGCTAGTCAGTTGGATAGGCATTTCAAGGGGATGAGCTACACCTGACAATGCAGCACGAGGCAGCGTAAAAATAAAGTGTATTGTGAACAGGAAAATAAAGATGTAGCGACGATGCAGAAGTTCGACTTTTGGCAAAAGTCGAACTTCTGCATCGTATCACCCCGGTTTACCGGCTCACCAGCGGTAAGAAGAGCCGGCTGCCGTTGAAGACCTCAATGATAGTGGGCAGAGAGACCAGGTTGTCATTATCCTCGGCGTAGAGGGCGACCCGATAGACGCCCATTTCGTCGAAGCCGGTGTATTCGGCGGCAAAGGCGTCGTCTCCTTGTGGGGTAAGGACAATGGTGGGCAGCGTTTCGGGCACCAGTTCGGCGCTCTGCTGCGGTGGATGATACGAAGGCGGCGTAATCACGGCCCAAACGCGGCGCACCGCTTTGTCATCACGCACCACGGCCTGCAGCACACCGTGCCGGTCGACAATGGTTGCGGGGCCGTTAGCACTGACAATGTAGGGCGCCCAGCCCTGGTCACCGCCGCCGGCTGCGCTCGCGCTCGTGGCGTGTTGGGTAGCCAGGGTAATGTCCGCCGGCTCGTTGGGGATGCCATTGCCGTTGCCGTCGATCCACGGCTCCTGCAAGAGTTGCGACAGCTCGCGCACGGCCCCATAGGTGGCGCGGAAGCTGTTGTGAAGGCTGTAGCCCTGTTCCAGCGTTGCCACCATCAGATCCGAGAAGTAGGCGCCGTTGGCCGACGCATAGGCCAGTAACGTATCACTGGTGGAGGTAAGCACTAACCGGTTCGGCTCATCTTTGCTGATGCTCTGGTCACCGTCAATAAAGCTGCCGGAGTGGCACGCTTCGATGATGACGGTAATCTTTAACTCCGGCACGGCCGCTTCAAGCTGATCGAGCCAGCCATCGAGTTGCTGGGGGGTGAGCACCTGGCTCTGGGCATTGTCCAGATAGAACTTGTCCTCATCACCGTGGTCCATCAAGTAAAGGGTAAGCGCGCCGCCAATGCGCAGCCGCGTCTTGGCCCAGACTGTGATTGCCGCCTGCAATGCCTCCAGCGTCGCCGCGCCGTTGCGGTTCACCACGGACGCATCGTTGGTCAGATAGGTGATGTCGGCGCCACTGTAACCGCTGGCGCGGAAATAGGCATAGACAGCGTTTGTCACATGGTTGATATTTTCCTGCAGGCTATCCGGGTTCTTGTAGCTGCCGCCGACCAGAATCAGCGCCTGATTGCTCTGGGTGGAACGGGGCGTCTCCACAGGCCGCACAGACACTTCATAGACGCGCTCCGGCCCGCCAGCCTCAGCATCGACGTCGTTTAGACGCAGATAGATGGGGGCGCTGGTGGTGGCGGTAATATCCAGGCGGACGCCGGGGGCAAAGCTTGCATTAAAGTCCTCAACCGGCGCACCGGCGCAAGCGCCATAGAGTTCCAGCTTGACATCAGCCGGTGAGTCCGCCGGGATGGTCGCCTCAATGCGGTAGCGCAGACCAGCCACCGCGGCAAAGCGCAGCCAATCCTCATCACCGGCGCGATGGAAGGTGTGCGTTTGGGCCACACCATCGCTGTTGAGCGTGCGCGCTTGGGCGCAACTGTCATCCTCTTCATAGGCGTCGCCGGTGACGGTCACGGGCAGCTGACCATAGGCCACACTGACGGTGTGATTGCCGACCGGCATGACCAGCGTATTATCGGTGGAAAGGCTGGTGGTGTCATCGGCGCCGGTCCAGCCGGCCATGCGCCAGCCTGCTGCTGGGTCGGCATGGAGGGTAAGCGCCGCGCCGGCAATATATTGCCCAGCCGGACAGGTCGGTGAATTGGCCGGTGTGGCGACAGGTGGGCTGCCTTCACCGCTTTTGGTCAAACTCAGCGGGTAACAGTCAGTGCCATAAAAGACCGTCACACCAAAATCGGACGCGGGCATCGTCAGCTTGTTGGTTGTCAGGGTGGAGCTGTCACTGTCGGTGCCCAGCCAACGGTCAACACGCCAGGTGGACGCGGGGTTGGCGCTCAGGGTGACAAAGCCCTGGGGCACATATTGACCGGTGGGACAGCCGGGCGAATTATCGGGCGTCAAAAGGGGATCGACGCCCTCACCCGTGTGTTGCACCGTCAACTGGTAGCAGTCGGGATAGTGCATGGTATAGAGCCCGGCGGCGCGGCCGGCCACATAGATGGTGCGGTCTGAGACATAAAGCCCTTTGATGCCTTGGATAAAATCATAGTAGCCGATCTCGGTCGGCGCGGCTGGGTTGGCAATGTTGATAACGCGCAGCGTACTGCCGCCATCCGTGATGTAGGCAAGGTTGCCGACGACCCGGATGTCGTCGCTAAAGGTAATCGCACCACTGAGCAGGTATTGATAGGCGCTGGTCTGGGTGGGGGCAGCGGGGTTGCTGATGTTGATCACACGCAGATAGTGGTCATAATCGAGCACATAGGCATAGTCGCCGACGACCTCGACGGCAATCGCGCTACTGGGTGTCGTATAGAACCCCACCTGCTGGGGCGAGGCGCGGTTGGTGACATTGAGTATGCGCAGGTTGCCGTCGGCCAGATAAGCATAGGTGCTATTCCCTTTGTTGACAAGGTCCAGCCCCATGACGCCATTCCCGAAGCCATAGGAATCATAGAAGCCCACTTCGGTCGGCGCGGTGGGGGTGCGCACATCCACAATGCGCAGCCCGCCGGCGCCATCGGCCACATAGGCATAGCCACCAAAGAGCTTGACATCCCGCGCCAGCCCGGGTGTGTCATAAAAGCCGACTTCCCGCGGATTGGCCGGGTCGTTGATATCGATGATGCGCAGCCCACTACCATAGGCAGCCACATAGGCATAGTTAAAATCAACCGCCACGCCCAACGCATAGTCTGGGGTCTGGTAAAGACTCACCGCCACCGGATTGTCTGGCGGCTCAATCTTCATAATGCGCAGGCCGTAAGCATCCTCGGCTACATAGAGATATTGGTCGCCGGAAAAGCCGGAAGCAGTAATGCTGACGGCATAGCCCGGTGCGGCGTAGAGCCCCTTGCGCAAGATCCGCGTCGGGTCAGTGGCATCATAGAGCCGGAGCTGATTCAGGTTATCGATGCCATAGAGCGAACTCCCCACTACGAAGATGCGACGCAAGGTAGTGCCGGTGGCGTAGCTGCTGGAGAGCGTCGGTGCGGTCGGTTTGCTAACATCGACGGTGTAGAGTCGGGTTGAGCCGTCAACGATGTAAGCCTGGCCCTTGCTGACCTGTACTTCCTGGGCATCACCGGGGGTGTCATAGAAACCCACTTCCTGCGGTGCAGTGGGCGTGTTCAGGTCAAGAATGCGCAGGCCGTTGGCGCCGGCGGCCAGATAGGCGTAGCCGCCGCTGATTTGAAATTCGTTGAGCCCGCCAGTCACCGCAAAGTAGCCCACTTCGCTGGGCGCGGCCGGGTTGCTGATGTCCAAAATGCGCAGGCCGCTGGTATCGTTGAAATAGGCCAGGTTGCCCACCACGACCACTTTGCCGATGTCGTCGGGCGAATCGTAGTGGCCAAGTTCCGTCGGTGCGGCCCGGTTTTGCACACTGAGCAGGTGGAGGACGCCGCCGCCATCGGCATAGCGCTCGCCGACCAACGCCAGGTTGCCGGCCACGGCCACCTGGGTAATGCCATCCACGTCGTAGTGGCCCACCTGGTTGGGCTGGGCCGGGTTGCTCATATTGAAAATGCGCAGACCGCCCCTATCATCAGCGACATAGGCGTAATTATCCACCACCACCAGATTGCTGATAGTATCGGGCAAGAGCGGTGTGTGGCCCAACACCGTGGGCTGCGCCGGGTCGGACCAGTCGAGCACAGTCACGCGGTAGCCCTCACCCAGATAGGCGCGGCTGCCGACAAAGAAGAGCGCGCCCATAGCCCCGCCGCTCTCGGAGAGCAGACGCACATTCTGCGCATCAGCCATGACACTGGCCGGCTGCACGGTTTGGTCGGGTGGCTGTTCCTGTGCCAACACGGTGGATTGGGTGAAAGTAAGGCAGAACAAGAGTAGCGTTGTAATATAAGCAAACTGGGGAAACTTCATCGTAATCTCCAAAGAATGGCCATAGAATAACTGACGGAAAATGGCTGGTGGCGGGTGGCTGCTAGCTGTTGGCCAACCGCCACCAGCCACCCGCGTAGTTCCGCGTGAATCCGCATCCAAGCTTTAATCACTGTATGACAAGCGGCAGGTAAAGCTCCTCTCCGATTTTGACTTCAACGGTTCGCGGCGGCGCGACCAGCCCATCACTGTCCGCGGCATTGACAATAATCCGATAAACGCCGTTTTGTGTGAACCCGGTATACAGCCCAGCGAACTCGTTGTCATTACCAGTCGAGGTGAGATCGAAGCGGGGCAAGACTTCGGCTTGCAGTTCCTGGGCGGCGGCGGGCGGCGTGTAGTCGGGCGGATAGACCACCGCCCACACCTGGCTCACCTGGAGATCATCGCGCACATCTGCCCTGATCACGCCGGAGAAATTGGCGATCGTGTCTGGCGCAGTCACGCGAAAGATGTGGGGTGGCCATTGGTTGGTGACCAACGTGCCGGCATAGGCAAAGCTGCGCTGGGAGGCCAACAGCGCGTCTTCGAACTCATTCGGCTTCCCATCGCCATTGGCGTCAAGCAGGGCTTCCTGCAGCGCAAAGACCGCGCGGGCGACCCTTTGGGCCTCATTAAAGCCGGCCGCCAGATTGTAACCTTGATGCAACTGGGTAATCAAGTGATCAGAAAAGTAGGCCCCCGCGCGCGACGCTCTGGCATCCTCACGCGCATTGGTCGAAGTAATAACCACACGCCCCACCTTGCTGACACCCGCCGGGTTGCCGATAAAGCTGCCAGATTGGCACGCTTCAATGATCACATTGACCTTGAGCCCTGTCACCGCGCTCTCTAGTTCGGTCAGCCATGCGTTTAGTTCGCTGGGGGCCACCCGCTGCCCGCTCACTTCATCCAGGTAGAGCAGACCAGGGCTGCCATGATCGACCATGAAGAGGGTCAGCACACCATTGGGCTGCAACTGGCCTTCTGCCCAAACCGTAATGGCCTTTTGCAACGACTCATGTGTGAGCGCAGCATCGAAGCCGGGGCGCCGGGAATCAGTGGCTAGGTAGTAGATGTCATCATCACCGTAGTCATTGCGTTGGAAGAGGCGATAGGCAGCGTCGGTCACATAGTGGATGTTGCTCTGCAGCCGATCATTGCCATACAGACGGCCGGCCACAAGGATCAGGGCCTTGTTGGTGGAAGGCGCGGACAGCGTGCGCACGGTAAGTTCATAAGTCACATTGGGGCCAAAGTCAGTGGCGTTATAATTGGTCAGCCGCAGATAAATCGATCCGTTGCTGGTTGGTGTAAAATCGAGGCGTACATCGGGACTAAAGGTGGCGTGCCAACTGTCGATCAGTGGCGCAGCACAATCGTTATAGACTTCCAACTCCACATCGGCGCGCGAGGTGGCGGCGGTACGCACTTCTACCCGGTAATCGACACCGGCGCTGCCTGCAAAGCGCACCCAGTCCACATCGCCGGCTTGATGGAAGGTATGGGCCTGGCTGTTGCCGTCGATGGTGATCGTTGACGACTGGTCACAGCGTTCGTCTTCTTCATAGTCATCCCCGCTATTCCCGACTGGAGGCATAGTGGTGGTTGTCGCCGTGGGCGTCCAGGTTGGAGTAGATGATCCTGTCGGTGTGGGTGATGCAGTAGGGGTTGTTGACGGTGTTGGCGATGATGTCAGCGATGGCGTCGGCGATGGCGTTAGCGTAGGCGATTGGGTGGCCGTTACGACTACTGTCGGTGTGCCGGTGGCGGTCGCCGTGGGTGACACCTGGTTCAGTTGTTGCAAATAAGCAAGCAGATCATCCCAAAAGCTGGGCAAGCTATCCCATGGGTTGGGCAGCCCATCGTCGGTGATATAGAGATAGCCAATGTTACGTCCAACGGCGAGATCCACATAGGAGCGGATCAGCGCAAAATCGGTCGACGTCCCATGAATTAAGGCGACAAAGCGCGTAGCCGGGTAGTTGGCGACAAAGGCATCCGCTTCATACGTAGGCCAATTGCTGCCAGCATCCTCAAAGAGGACCACCGTGTCGCCCGCAGGGCGGGTCAGATAACCCTCGTCAAAAGGCGCGCCGGGATTTAGAAAAACTTCATCCAGGTTAGCCTTGGCTTTGACATAGGTATAGAGCTGTTCGTAATAGGCGAGCTTGTCCGCGCTGTCCGTCACCTCGTCAAAAAAGATGCCGGTGACGCCATGTGCAGCAAAGTGGGTGTCATAGAGATCGACATCAGCCATCACAGCGTTGATGTCACGCGCACCATAGTTGGTGGGAATATAGCCGATCATCCTGACGCCGCCCGCGCGCAGATCGCTCATGCCCCGGACAAAATCATCAAGGGGCGGTCCACCGTCAGGCCCATCGTTGGGATTAATAATGACGGTAATCGGCACGCGGGCATTGGCAGCCGCCACATCGTCCCAGATGTAGGCAGCAGAATCCCACCACTCCGGATAGCGGTAGAGCGGCAGCAAAATCTGCACTTTGGGATCGGCGGTAGTGTGCGCGGCTGCGTTATTCGGTAGCCTGAGATTACAGCCGATGACAATTAACAATAAAACACCTAAACCAACATAGGTCCGCTGTAGTAAGTATCCACTCACTTTCATCACTAGTCATCTCTCTTCGTTTTCGGAGGTTTTTATACCTGGGGGCTGTCATTCTGCGTGCAAAGGAGCCCGGTAGTGCGGAACCTATGCCCACTCCCCAGGAAATTCTTTGGCCAACAGGTAGCCGCCAGCAGCCTCATTGCACCACATACGGCAAGAAAATCTCTGCTCCTGTCTTCACCTCGGTTACCACCGGTCTCGCCTGAAGCCCTTCGCTATCCTCGGCCTGTACAATAATACGATAGGTCCCTGGCTGGGTGAAACCGGTGTACTCGCCGGCGAAGCGGCTGCCGTTATCGACCGGCGTCAGCAGGAAAGTGGGCAGCACTTCGGCCTGAAGTTCTTCGGTCGTGGGGGGTGGCGTGTAATCGGGCGGATAGACGACGGCCCAAACCTGACGCACCTTGACATTGTCACGCACATCCGCTTCAATCACCCCTTTGAAGTTGCTCACCGTGCTGGGTACCTGCACCGCGAAGATGTGAGGGGGCCATTCGTCACTGCCCAAGGTGCCGGCGTAGGCAAAGCTGCGTTGGGCGGCGGCGGCGCCATCGGCCAATTCATTAGGGACGCCGTTGCCATTGGCGTCGAGCATAGCCTGTTGCTGGGTATAGATGGTGGCAGCCACTTCGCTGGCCTCATTAAAGGCGACAAAGAGATTGTAGCCTTGATGCAGCCAGGTGAGCAAGTGGTCCGAGAAGTAGGCGCCATCCTTGGATGCCTTGGCATCATTGACCGCATTGCTGGAGGTAATGACAATGCGGCCTGGTTTGCTGATGCTGCCCGGAGCGACAATAAAGCTGCCCGATTGGCACGCTTCAATAAAGACATTGACCTTGGCATTAGGCGCGGCGGCCTCAAATTCACTGAGCCAGCCGTTGAGATCATCGGGGGTCAAGCGCTCCCCATGGAGATCATCCAAATAAAAGATATCTGGACTGCCGTGATCCATCATATAGAGGGTGAGGACGCCGTTATTGCTCACCTTGCTCTTGGCCCACTGCGTAATGGCAATGCGCAGACTTTCTTTGGTCAAAGCCGCGTCATAACCGGGCAGATTGGCATCGGTGGCTAAGTAGTAGATGTTGTCATCGGTGTAGCCGTTGCCCTGGAAGAGAGTGTAAACTGCGTTGGTGACATTGTGGATATTTTTCTGCAAATTGTCGGCGCCCTTGAGCCGACCGGCCACCAGAATCAGGGCGCGGTTGCCAGTACTGCCATCCAACGCACGCACAGAGAGTTGGTAGCGCACATTGTCGCCGGCGACGGTCGCCTCTTGATTACTCAGCCGCACAAAGACCTGGCCACTGGCCGGCGCCTGCACATCTAACCGTGCGCCGGGGCTAAAGCTTTCATGCCATTCATCGACTGGCGCATCTTCACACTGGGCATAGATTTCCATATTGATGTCCGCCGGCGAATCTTCCGGCACCTGGACATCAATCCGGTATTTGACGCCGGCGTTGGCGGTAAAGCGCACCCAATCCACGTCGCCGACAGCGTGGAAGGTGTGCTCTTGCGTCTCGCTGCCGTCAGCAGCAATGGGCCGATGGCGTGTACAACTGTTGTCCACCTCGTAGCTGTCACCAGGGCCGACGGTGGGGATCTCGCTGTAGTTGACAGCGGCAGTATGGGCGTCGGCAGGCATGGTCAAGCTGTTAGTGGCCGCAGTGCTGCTATTGTTGTCGGCGCCACTCCAGCCCGCCACCTGCCAGCCCTGCTCCGGGGTAGCGCTCAGGCTGACTACCTCATTGAAGTGATAGGCACCGGCGGTACAGCCGCCCGACTGCGTGGGCGCTGCGATGGGGTCGCTGCCGTTGCCGGTATGGTTCAGCGTGAGGTTATAGCAGGCCAGTGTGTAGACTACGCCGGCGTTATGGTTGGCGCCCGGCATGGTAACGGTATTGGTGCTTGTAGTGCTGCTGTTATTGGTCGTGCCGCTCCAACTGCCGACAGTGTAGCCAGCCCCCGGCATGCTGTTGAGGGTAATGGTGGCGCCGGCCACATATTGGCCCAATGCACAGTTGGGCGAGTTGGTGGGCATGGCCGTCGGATCATTGCCGGTGCCGCTGTGACCAAGCGTCAAGGTATAGCAAATCGGGGTATAGTTAACCAATACTTCATGATCAATCGCCGGCATGGAGACTTTGTTGACCTTTGATTCGGTCTGGTCATTGTCGGTGCCAAGCCAATCGCGCACCCGCCAGTTGGACGCAGGGTTGGCGCTCAAGGTAACCACCTCGCCAGGAATGTAGTTGCCCGGATCACAGCCATTGGAGCGGGTCGGGTTGGTGGCGGGGAGGGCCCCATCGCCGGTATAGGCGACGGTCAGCTTGTAGCAGGCCGGATAACGCAGTACGAAGAGGCCGCCAGGATTGTTGGCCACATAAAAAGTGTTGTCAATGGCAAAGACGCCCCAGGCGTTGCCCGGCATCTCATAGAAGCCGACCTCTTGCGGACTAGCTGGGTTGGTCACATTAATCACACGCACATCATTGGTATAGTCGGCCACATAGGCGATCTTGTTCGCTACATAGACATTGAGTGCACTTCCTTGCGTGTCAAGCGTACCACGCAGTTGAGGTGAAGCTGGGTTACTCACATCAAGAATCACCAGGCCTGTATCGTAGTCGGCCACATAGGCAAGGTTGTCCGCGACATAGAGATCATTCGCATAGTTGGGGGTGTCGTAAAAACCAAGTTGGCTGGGCGAAGCCGGATTCGCTACATTGACAATACGCAGCCCGGAGCCGCCAGCGGCCACATAGGCGGTGTTGCCGATTACCTGGACGCGCTCGGCAATGCCAGGCGTGTTGAAGAAACCCAGCGCTTGAGGGCTGGCCGGATTGCTCACATTCAGAATCCGCAGCCCCTGGTCTTCGGTGATGTAGGCTTTGCCGCCAGTCACATAGACACCATGCACGCTGGCCGCCGGATCATAGGCGCCCACTTCCACCGGTGCAGCAGGGTTGGCCACATTGATGATACGCAGCCCGCCCGCCAGATCAGCCACATAGGCCGTGGCGCCGCTGACATAGACATCGTCAGCATGGTAAGGGGTATCGACATAGCCCACCTCATAGGCGCGGCCAAGATTCGAGAGGTCGGCAATGCGCAGCCCCGAAGAGCCGTCAGCCAGATAGGCCAGATTGCCCTGGACAAAGACGCCCAGAGGACCGGCCGGGCGATGATAATAGCCCTTTTCCGTCGGGGTGGCCGGCTGGCTGGCGTCGACAATGCGCATGCCGGGACCGCTGTGGGCAACATAGGCGATAGTGCCAATGGCAAAGACATTGTAGGCATATTCATCCCATTTAAGAAATCCCAACTCATTGGGAGTGTTGGGATTGCTCACGTCAATCACGCGCAGCCCATCACCGCCGTCGGCCACATAGGCGCGGTTGCCGACCACAGCGACTCCTAAACCATAGAAGGGTGTATCCTGCGCCCCCAAAAAGGTGGGATTACTAGGGGTGGCGACGTTAATCATTTGCAGCCCACTATCGCCGTCGGCGACGTAAGCAATGTTATTGACGACGGTCAGCCCACGGGCATCGTCGGGCGTATCATAGAAGCCCACCTCGGTCGGATTGTTAGGATTGGCAATACTGATCACGCGCAGCCCGCTGCTGCCGTCGGCAATATAGGCAAAGTCACCGACAGCCTCTACGCCATAGGCCAGCCCAGGCGTGTCATAGAAGCCCACCTCGCTGGGGGTAATGGGATTGGTGATATCAACCACGCGTAGGCCATCACTGTAATTAGCCATGAGCACCAGATTGCCCAGCACATAAACATCGTTGGCACTGCCCACGGTATCGACAAAACCAACCTGGCGTGTGTTGGCTGGGTCGCTCACATCGACGATGCTGAGCCCACCAAAGGAATCGACCTGGTAGGCGCGGTTGCCAACGACCATCACGCCATTGACAAAGCCATCCATCGGTGGCGTTTTGCCCAGGACCTTGGGCTTGGTAGGGTCACTCACATCAAGGATCGTCACCGCCGGCCCCTCGCCCACGTAGGCGCGATTGCCTACCACATAGATGGCATCCGACCCGCCCCCCACCTGGCCGGCAAAACGCACATTGGAGGCGCCACCGGTCGCCACAGTGTCACTATGTGCTGGTGTTGCGCTAGCCTGATTGGCAGGTGAGATAAATAGCAACAGAAATAAAAGCGTCGTACACGGAATGATCGTTCGGAATGCATGTTTAGACATAGATTCTCAGTCTATTTTGTAGGCTCATATAGGTATGCGGCTGAAATTGCGCTTTTTCTCTCTGAAAAATCGTGCAATTTCAGTTTGCCGCCCATATGAGCGATTTTGTAAGACAATGTGTCAACCAATTGCCAAAATGCCGCATTTAGCCACGCAGAAAAATGGTGGCTTTCAGGCTAGAATAGGCAGGATGGTAGGCGCTGCTTTTAGCGGCACAAATCTGGTTCCCGCAGGATTGCGTAGCTAATAGCTGCGCCTACAGTTTCACGCGCCATCATCGTTGCACAAAGGGCAGATAGAGCACCCCGTTGCCTACGATGAGCGTTACCTGTGCCGTTGCTTGCGCCCCTTGGCTATCAGTAGCGGTCAAGCTGACCGTGTGATGGCCTTCAGTTAACCCCTGGGCCAGGAAGAGTGTAGCCCCAACCCCCAGTTGCGCGCCATGTTCATCCTGCCACGTCAGACTTTCGTCCTTGAGCGCCCCGTCCTCCAGATCGGTGGCGGCGCCGGTGAGAACGAAGGCAGCATTCGGTGTGATCACAGCGGTCGGCGCCAGCAGTGTGACCTGGGGCGCTTTGTTGGCCACGGCGCCAATGGTCACCACTTCCGCCGTGCTTTGTAAGGCGGCGTGCGCCACCACCCGGATCAAGCCATTGGCTGAGCCAGGTAAGCGCGCGCGGTTGAGTATATAGCTCGACCCCGGCAGGTCGGTCGCCACGGTCTGCCAAGTTGCGCCGTTATCCGCGCTGTAGGCCAGATCAACAGTTGCGTCACTGCCGGCGTTTAACGTCCACTGCACCTGAAATTCATCAGGGTCTGCCAACCCACCAAACGTGGTGGCAGTCATGGTTGGCGCCGTGCTGGCATCTAAGCTGTCGAGCAGTTGCTCTCCTTGCCAGAGCTGGATCTGCGCAACATCTGCGCTTCTGGGCAGAATAAAGGTAAAGGCCCCGCGGTTAGTGGGTGCGTTGTGAAGATCGATGGGCGGCGGGTCAAAGGCATAGCTAAATTCTACACCATTTTCGCCATTACGCAATTCAAGACGATAAATCCCCGTCGTAGTCACGGTGACCAGTTGGGTGGTGGAGATGGGCAAGGCCTGTTGCAGGGCGCCACTGCCGGCGTCGCTGTCCACCACGCCACTGACCTGCCAGCCGCCTGCCAGCGTGCCCGGAATTGGCTGGATATTGGCCTCGATCAGCGTCGTCATCAGCCGTTGATAATGATAATCGGAGATCCAGACCGGAGTACAGCCGCTCATAAACTCTTTGGTGCTGGCGGCGTAGCTCTGCAACAGGTAGATATCTAGTCCGACATTGCCGATGACGCCATCAGCGTACGGATACGCGGGATCGACCCAATCGAGATCGCCACAGTTGGCATGGCGCAGCCCCAGGGTATGACCAAGGGCATGGGCTGCGATGTGTGGGTTGTCCACCAGCCCCAACGCCACGGCGCCGCCTAAGTAGGCAATGCCTTCATAGTGCCGATCCCCGGCGGGCAAGGTCGCCGGCAGCACACCATAATATTTGGGCAGTGCGGTCGCGGCGTAGAGATCGCGATAGGGCTGCTCCTGCTGATAGATGCGTCCCAACTCATTGAGCAGCGTCACCCAGCCGGCATGATCACTGAGGTCGCCTTGAAAGAGAATCTCCGGATGGAGCGTATACTCAACGCCGGCAATGGGGTAGATCTGTTGCAAATGGCCCAAGCCAAAGCGATTGGCGCCGCTGAGTGTTGGGTGCAAAATCGGTCCTGTTCCTTGCTTTTGGTAGGCAATGGGAATCAGCACCGTCGGCAGCGGCGGTGTAACCTGCCACAAAGACGCTTGTTGCGGGCTCTGGTTATCGCCATAGCTGCTCTCGTTGATCTGGTGATCAGGGTTGACCTCGGCCCACAGCGTCAGTTCGCCTACGCTGAGCCAATCGGCAGGCAGTAGGAAGTTGAGCGTGTCATTCAAGCGTTCCCGCGCGGGTTGGAGCGACGCGCTAAAATTAGTGGCGTTGATCGGCGCGATGGGTGAACTCAACAGCTCCGCACCCTTGCGCGCGGCATGGAGATAGGCGGTGACGCCGGCAATGGGCTGGCTGCTGTTCTGGACGCCCACAGTCACACGTACAATCGCCGGACGCCCGGCGGCCAACCCCACGCCATTATCGGGACGTTGGATGGCCTGGCTCACCTCCAATGTCTGTACCTGCAAGTTCGGCACGATGATCCCAGTGGACGTTGGAGTAGGCGTTGCCGTGGGGGTTGCGGCAGAGGCCGGTGTATTTGTCGCAGTGGGGGTGGCAGTGCCGGTGGGCTGCGTAGTCGGTGTTGCAGTGGGCGTGGCGGTCGGGGTTGCGGTGGCGCTGGACTGGGCCGGCGCTGAGACTTGGATGCGGTAGTTGTTTTCCGGCCCAATGGTAGAGGTGCGGGGCCGGATCTTCAAATAATAACGCCCTGTCACCGAGGCGAGAAGTTGCAGCTGCTCCAGATAGCAGTAGGGTGTGGTCGGCGTGTCACAACCGGCATAAAGTTCCATACAGAGGTCGGCGTCTACGCCATCGGCCAACACTGTCGCCGCATAGCGTCCGCCTTGGGTCACATCAAAGTAGAGCCAATCGACATCGCTGCCATTCGCAGTGACGAAATTATGCTGTTGCGCGACACCATCAGTGCTGATCACCTTGGCGGTGGTGCAAAGATTATCCTCCTCGTAGGCGTCGGGCGCATCAACCAGCGAGGGTAGACGCACACGGTTATTCTGTTCATTGCTTTCGGCCACCTGATTTTCCCACGGCGGGTCTACCCAGGCGTAGATCACGGGTTGGTCCCCCGTAAAGCGATGGCCGGCGCGCGTCCAGGTGAAGGTGGCGCCGGGCAGCAGCGCGATGCCAAAATAGGTGTGGGTTGTCGCTGGAGTGCTCTGGGTGGGGGGATCGTCAGGCGACTCCACATAGAGGTAGACATAGAAGCCGGCAGCGGTGGCGGCGCCCTGATTCTTGACCACCACGTCAATGTCCGCCGTGTCGCCCGCCCCAGCATTCGCCGGCGTGACAAAGATCTGCTCAATCACTAGATCGGGAGCCTCCAAAGCAGCCGTCAGGCGCGGCTTGAGGCGAATTTTGCTGTCAGAAGGGTGAGCCCCGTCAGTTATGCCGGCGCCATAGCCCACCCTTTGTGACTCCGGCCCCAAGAGCAACAGACCCATCAAGCATAGGCACAGGAGTATGGATCGACGTTGCATAAGAATCCCCTTCCCTGAACGGCATAGGGCCAATGACTAATGACTCATCAACCAACCCCACCAAACTGACACGTGCGCCGAAGAGGGATGCGGCGCACAGTGCCTCCTACATTATCTAATGCAAAATATCCATTTTTTGACGCGTTTGGCGGAAGATGGGAGACGGGAGAGGGAAGACGGAAGACGGAAGACGGGAGAGGGGAGACGGAAGACAGGAGACGGAAGACAGGAGACAGGAGACTTATCTACCGATTTACCTATCTCCCTATCCCCCTCCCCCCAACCTACAACTCTGCGGCTTGGGGGTCGCGGATGAAACCGAGGACGAGGATCAGTGCGAGGGCGACCATACCGGCGAGAAAGAGCCAGGGATAGACGGGGTTGGCGGTGTAGAGATAGCCGCCCATCAGTGAGGCGATCATGAGCGGAATGGTGGTGACAAAGCCAACCGACGGGCCACCTGTCCCACCGCCGGCTGTCCCGAGCATAATGCCGCCTTGCCCCATAGCCCCCATAATCTGGCCACGCAGGTGACGTGGCGTCAGATCAGCCAACAGCGCCGTGCACGCAGGCACGGTAATGGCCTGGTTAATGGCCACAAGCAGGCGGATTGCCAACACGACGCCAAAGCTGGGCGCCCAGACAAAGAGCGGAATCGTAACGAGCGCCAGGGTCAACGCCACCGCCAAGGAACGGGCGCGTCCCCAGCGATCGACCAGCGCACCGGCGGGAATGTAGGCAATGTTGCGCAGCGTCGCTTCTAACAACAGGATCAAGCCCCAACTGGTCTCAGAGAGACCAATTTCATTCACAGCATAGATCACCCAAAAGGGGCTGACCACGGCATTGGCCATAAAGCTCAGCACCACTACGGCGGCCACGGGTCGCAGTGGGAGCGGGAGGGTGCGCAGCGTAGTCGGCACGCCGCCGTAAGCGCGCTTGAGCAGCCCGGGTAGATCGGTCAATTTGAGCCGTTGACTGGCATGGGAGGATGTCTCCACCAGCCAGCGCCAGTGGATAACGCCGGAGCCAGCATAGGCCAGCGCCATGACGGTGTAGAGCATCCGCAGCCCCAGGTTGGCGCCATAGGCATCGACCACCAACCCGGCAATGTAGGGTGCAATAATGGTGAGCAGACCGGAGACTGTATTCATGGCCGCAATGCCCCGCCCACGATCCTGGGGAGAGAGTGAATCGGCAATAATGGCCGAACGGGCCGGAAATTGGAGATTGATGAGACCACGCAGAATGGTGGCCGCAGCGACAAATTGCCAGGTGGGCGCCACCACAAAGAGTGCAATTGCCATACCCGAGAGGATCCCTGCCCAGCCAATGATCTTGACACGGCCCATATGGTCGGCCACATAGCCAGCAATGGGAAAGATAAGCAGTCCTGTGAGCGGGAAAAGCGAGTCCACAAAGCCCACCGTTGTCGCACTGCCGCCCAGGGCCAGAATATAGAGTGAGGCATAGGGAAAGATCATCGCGCGGGCAAAATTGCCCAGACCGTTGGTAATGGCAATGATCAGAATATTGCCATGCAGAAAGCGCAGCGAGGCGCGTAGCGATGAAATTGGATTATCCATAGAAGAATCTTCAGCAGTATTGGATGAGGTTTGATCAATACCGTGAGTATATCACCAAAAGGATGCATATAACAATCATGTGGTATAATCATGGGTATATTTCACTGCTTAGGGGAACGCAACACGCAACAGACGAGGAATCACACCGAGGAATCATTATGAAAAAGCTCATCAACGCCGTCGATGATGTCATCGTCGAACAACTCCAGGGCATGGCGCTCGCTCACCCCGAACTCCGCGTCAACATCACTCCCCACTACATCCTGCGCGGCGATGCGCCCGTCGCCGGCCAGGTGGCGATCATCTCCGGCGGCGGCAGCGGCCACGAGCCGATGCATGGCGGCTTTGTCGGTCCCGGCATGTTGACTGCGGCCTGCCCCGGCGAAATCTTTACCTCACCCACGCCCGACCAGATGTACGAATGTGGTAAGGCCGCCGACAGCGGCGCGGGGGTGCTCTTTCTGGTCAAGAACTATACCGGCGATGTGCTCAGCTTTGAGACCGCGGCCGAGTTGCTCCACTTTGATGGCGTCAAGGTGCAGAACATTCTGATCGATGACGATGTCGCGGTCAAAGATAGCCTCTATACAGCCGGTCGGCGTGGAGTGGGCGCCACCGTTTTAGTCGAAAAAATTGTGGGCGCCGCCGCCGCCGCCGGCTATGAGCTTGACCAGTGCGCCGATCTGGCGCGTAAGGCTAGCCAGGCTGGCCGCTCGATGGGCATGGCGCTCACCTCCTGCATTACCCCCAGCAAGGGCGCGCCGATCTTTGACTTGGGCGCCGATGAGATCGAGATCGGTATCGGCATCCACGGCGAACCGGGCCAGAAGCGCATGAAAATGACCTCGGCTGATGCGATCACCACCCTACTCGCTACCGAAATTCTGGATGACGGCCCTTACACGCGGACCGTGCGCGAGTGGGATCGTGATCAGGGCGTATGGGTGGAGAAGAGTCTAACCGATGAACCCTTTCAGCGCGGTGATGAGGTGATCGCCTTTGTCAACAGCATGGGAGGCACGCCACTGTCAGAACTGTATGGCGTCTATCGAAAGCTAGCACAGATCTGTGATGACCGGGGCATCAAGATTGTACGTAACCTGATTGGCCCCTACATCACCTCGTTGGAGATGCAGGGCTGTTCGATTACATTGCTCAAGACCGATCGCGAAATCCTCCGCTGCTGGGACGCACCGGTCAAGACGCCAGCCCTGCGTTGGGGGGCATAATCACAGGTGTAAAGGGAGGTGCGGTTTCCATACCGCACAATGATCTGTTACCTCAGCTCGTGCGGTATGGAAACCGCACCTACGATAGGCAAAATTATGACAATCACCAAGAAACAGATTATTGCCTGGCTCAACCAATCAGCCACGGTGTTGGAGGCCAACAAAGCCTATCTCACCGAACTCGACTCACCCATCGGTGACGCCGACCACGGCGCCAACATTGCACGCGGCTTTAAGAGCATCGTCGAGAAGCTGCCCACGGTGGCCGACCAGGACATTGGCGCTATCTTTAAGTTGACGGCTATGACCCTGATGTCAGCTGTGGGTGGCGCAAGTGGACTCCTCTATGGCAACTTCTTTATGAAGGCGGCCGCGGCCGCTAATGGCAAAGAGGAACTTACCCTGACCGAATTGAGCGCGATCTTCAACGCCGGCAAGGAGGGCATCGTCCAGCGGGGGCGGGCCGTGGTCGGGGACAAGACCATGATCGACGCCTGGGCGCCGGCGCTGGAGGCATTGCAGACCGCAGCAGCAGCCGGTGAGAAGCTGACGGACGCGCTGCAAGCCGCAGTCACCGCGGCCGAAGCCGGCATGAAGGCGACGATCCCGCTCCAGGCGCGCAAAGGACGCGCCAGCTATTTGGGTGAACGCAGCATCGGTCACCAGGATCCCGGCGCCACCTCCACCTATTTGATCCTGAACGCGCTCCTAAGCGCTGTGTGCGCGAGCTAATCACATGGTTGGGATTGTCCTTGTCTGCCACAGCGCCACCCTGGCCGCCGGGGTGCGCGAACTTATTGATCAGATGACCCGCGGACAAGCGCCCCTGGCGCTGGCCGCCGGCACAGAAAATCCTGATGAGCCGCTGGGCGCCGACCCACAACGGGTTCTGCAAGCCATTGAAGCTGTCTACAGCGCTGATGGCGTTCTGGTGCTTATGGATCTGGGCAGCGCCGTCATGAGCGCTGAGGCGGCGCGGGAAATGCTGGAACCGGCGCGCCAAGCACGAGTCTATCTCTGCGAAGCACCCTTGGTCGAAGGCGGGCTGGCGGCTGCGGTGGCAGCCGCGGGCGGCGCCGCGATCGATCAGGTCATTGCGGAAGCGCGAGGTGCGTTGCCGGCAAAGTTTGATCATTTAGCACCGGTTATGCGCGCGGCTCCCGGTCAAGAGCTGCCGGTTGAGGGGCAGATTGCCCACGCGCCGGCGTTGCGCTCCCTAGAGGTTCAACCTAGTTTGGTGCAACACTTTGTAGCGCCGAATCGGCTGGGGCTTCATGCGCGACCGGCGGCGCGGCTGGCGCAGATTGCCTTTGCTTATGACGCTGAGATCCGGCTACGGCATGGCACGCGTGAAGCCAACGCCCGCAGCATTAACCAACTGCTCATGCTCGGCGTGCGCGCGGGTGATGACGTGCAGGTCACGCTACAGGGCCCCGACGCCGAGGCAGTCTGGCAAGCGCTGGCCGCGCTGGTGGCGACTAACCTGGGTGATCCAGCAGATAAGGTTGGCCAAAGCGAGCCTCCCCACCCGGCCCAACCTGTAGCCCCGCGTATGGTCACCGACGCGCAGAGGCCCAGCCCCTTAGTGGGCACTGCAGCCGCGCCCGGCATTGCGCTGGGGCCGGTGGTGCAGTTCACAGCCGCGCCGCCAGTTGTAACACGCCGCGCCGTTGTCGATATCACCGGGGAACAGGAACTCTTTACCGCCGCGCTGAGCGCCGTGCGGCAACGCCTCACTAGCCAGGAACGGGATCTGATCGCGCAAGATAAAGCCGACGAAGCGGGCATCCTGGCGGCACAGGCACTCATGCTTGCCGACCCACTGTTACAAAAACAGGTCACAACGACCATTGCCAACCAACGGGTCAATGCCGCATGGGCCTGGCAACAAGCGATTGATCACTTGGTCACCGACTTTGCGCAGATTAATGATGCGTATTTGCGTCAGCGTGCGGCGGATCTACGCGATGTGGGCAACCAACTTCTCCAGATCTTGAACGGCGAGCCGCCCGTTTTCCCTATCTTGACCAAGCCCGCGATCCTGGTGGCGCAGGAAGTTGCCCCCTCGCTGGCAGCCGCGCTCAACCCGGCGCTGGTCCTGGGCATCATCACCGAAGTAGGGGGCGCCAATGGCCACAGCGCCATTCTGGCGCGCAGTCTGGGCATTCCCGCAGTGGTCGGGGTTGCCAATGCCTGCACCCTGTTGCAGACCGGCCAAGAAATTGCGATGGATGGCACAGCCGGCAAAGTCTGGCCAGCGCCTGATGCTGTGACCAAACAGCAACTGGAGCAAGCGCGGACTACCTGGCTGGCAACGCAGAGCCAGCGCAATCAGGTTGCACAAAGCCCAGCCATGACCCGCGATGGCGTACGAATCGAAGTAGCCGCCAACATCGGCAGGCTGGACGAAGTGAGCCAAGCCCTGATGCAAGGGGCGGAAGGGGTTGGCCTCTTGCGCACCGAGTTGCTCTTTATGGCCTTTAGCAGCCTGCCCGACGAAGATCTGCAATATGCCCTCTATACGGAAGCGGCCCAAATGCTAGGTGACCGCCCTTTGCTCATCCGCACGCTTGACATTGGCGGCGACAAAGCATTGCCCCAATTAGGCATGACCGCCGAAGCCAACCCCTTTCTAGGTGCGCGGGGCATCCGTTACTGCCTCCACCACGAAGCGATCTTCCGCCCCCAGTTGCGCGCCCTTTTGCGCGCCGGCGTCCACGGCAACGTGCAGATCCTGTTGCCCATGGTCAGCACGTTGGAAGAAGTGCAACAGGTCAAAGCGCTGATCGAGGCAGAGCGCGCCAACTTGGCGCAAGCCGGTTACACGGTGTGTGAGGAACTGCCGCTGGGCATTATGGTCGAAACCCCGGCCGCGGTCTTGAACGCCGCCGTCTTGGCCCAAGAAGTCGCCTTTTTCAGCATTGGCGCCAACGACTTGACGCAATATGTCATGGCTGCCGACCGGGGCAACGCGCAGGTGGCCAATTTGGTCAATCCACTGCAGCCGCCCGTACTCCGCGCCATGGCCCAGGTGGTAAACGCCGCCAACGCCGCCGGCATTTGGGTGGGCTGCTGTGGCGAAATCGCGGCCGACCCGCGCGCCACCGTGCTGCTCTTGGGGCTAGGCATTAAAGAACTGAGCATGAACCCCCCGGCGATCCCCCTCATCAAAGAACGTATGCACGCCTTGACCATGGAGGAGGCACAAACTATTGCCCGTCATGCGCTCACGTTAGCCACCGTGGCTGAGGTAGAAGCATATTTGGCCGGCGTGAATTCGTCCCATTGAAGGGTTTGTCAACCAGAGAATGTGCGGTATGGAAACCCTACCTACATTAAACTTACCAGAAAGTAGCTCATCATGCCTCAAGAGTTAGTCATCAGCATCGACAGCAGCACCACCGCATGTAAGGCTATTGCTTGGGACCGGACAGGACAGGCTGTGGCGGAGGGCCGTGCGACTTATCCGTTGCTCCAACCTGTACCGGGCTGGCATGAGCAGGATGCAATGCTGTGGTGGCAGAGCACGATCTCGGCCATTCGCACCTGTGTCGAGCAGGTGAAAGGGCGCCCGGTGCAGGCGTTGGGTATTACCCACCAGCGCGAAAGCTTTGTGCCGGTGGATGAAGTGGGGCGACCGTTGCGCCATGCGATCCTTTGGTCGGATGAGCGCAGCCGCAACCAGGTGGCGTGGCTGGAGCAGCACGTTGGCCGTGACGCCCTCCATCAACTAACCGGCAAGCCCCCCTCCATGACTGTTTCTCTGCCCAAACTGCTCTGGCTGATCCAAGAGGAGCCGGCGGTAGTAGCCCACGCCGTCAAGGTAGTCGATGTCCACGCCTTTTTGGTCTACCACTTGACCGGTCGTTGGTGCACCAGCCTGGCCTCGGCTGACCCCATGGGGCTGATTGACATGCAGCGACAGGGATGGGCCGAGGATCTGTGCCGGGCATTGGGTTTGCGCACAGAGCAATTGCCTGAGCTAGCGCCACCAGGCGCCATCGTGGGCAAGGTCACAGTCACTGCAGCCGCCGCGACTGGGCTTCCTGAGGGTTTACCGGTGGTGGCCGGTGCGGGGGACGGTCAGTGCGCCGGCTTGGGCGCCAATGCTATTGGGCAGGGCCGCGCCTATCTGAATCTAGGCACCGCGGTGGCTGCCGGCGTGGCCAGCCCGACCTACAAGACAGACCGCGCCTTTCGCACCCTTTATGCGCCGTTGCCCAACACCTTTTTCCTGGAACATATCTTGCGCGGCGGCGTCTTCACCATCGGCTGGTTTGTGGAAAAATTTGCTCAGGATCTGCGCGCCTCAACCAGCGCCCTCAGTCCGGAGGCGCAGTTGGAGATCGCGGCGGCGCAGATTCCGCCCGGTGCGCAGGGGCTTATGGTGGTGCCCTACTGGAACAATGTCATGAATCCCTATTGGGACCCGGCCGCCACCGGTATTACCATTGGCTGGCAGGGGGGCCACGGTCGCGCCCATTTCTATCGCGCCATCCTGGAGGGCATTGCCTTTGAGCAGCGATTGGTCGGCGACGCGATGATGGCAGTCACGGGTCAGCATTTCCAGAAATATATCACCATGGGTGGCGGCAGCCGCAGTGATCTCTGGTGTCAGATTATGGCTGACGTAACTGGCGTGCCGGTGGTGCGTTCCACCACGATAGAGGCGACCTGTCAAGGCGCCGCGATCCTGGCAGCCGCCGCGGTCGGTTGGTATCCTGATGTTATGGCCGCCGCCCATGCCATGACCGGCACAGGCCAACGCTTTGCGCCCGAACCGACCACCCAAGCATACTATGATCGCCTCTTCCGGGAAGTGTACCAGCCGCTCTTCCTCACCGTGCAACCATTGGTGGATCGGCTGACGGAGTTGACAGCTGGGTAATTGGTGATTAGTGATTGGGGGTTCGCTATCGGACGCGACGCGTCATTGGTCCGCTGAAAGCATCATCACCTTTAACGCGAATCACCTAATCACCAATTACTAATCACCAATCACCACAACAAATTTGTAAGGAGCAGCAGATAATGGCAAAAGTCGTAATTCTGGGCGCGGGGGTGATGGGCAGCGCCTTTTCGACACCGTTGGCCGACAATGGCCACAGTGTGCACCTGGTCGGCACCTTCTTGGATGGCGACATCATTGAAGAGGTGCAGGAGTCGCGCCGCCATCCGCGGCTGGGGGTGACCTTACCCGCCACCGTGATTCCCTATACCTATGATCGCCTAGATGAGGCGTTGGTCGACGCCGACCTGGTGGTGTTGGGCGTGAGTTCGCTGGGCATTGACTGGGCCGCCATGACGCTAGGCCCACACCTCGCGCCAGCGACACCATTGCTCTTCTTGACCAAGGGGCTCGAAGGGCGCAACGGGTCACTCCAGATCCTGCCCTATGTCTTGCGCGACGAATTGCCGCCCCTTCTGCAGGGCCAGGTCAAGCTCAACGCCGTGGGCGGCCCGTCAATCGCCGGTGAGTTGGCGGTGCGTCATCACACCTGCGTCATGGTGACGGGCACAGACCAGGCGCAATTGGACCAACTGGCGGCGCTGTTACGCACGCCTTACTACCATGTCTGGACCAGCACTGATTTGGTGGGGGTGGAGGTCTGTGTCGCGCTCAAAAACATCTATGCTTTGGCGGTAGGAATGGCCGCCGGTCTTCTAGAGCGGGAGGGGCAAGCAGAAAACAACGCGGCCATGCACAACCTGGCCGCTGCGCTCTTTGCCCAGGGTTTGGCCGAGACCGCCTATCTAGTGGACTACATGGGGGGCGACCCGCGCAGCGTCTACACCTTGCCGGGGGCCGGCGATCTCTATGTCACCTGCCAGGGTGGACGCAACAGCCGTATGGGCCGGCTGCTAGGCTTGGGGATGCGTTATAGCGACGCCAAACGACAGCAGATGCCGGATGACACAATCGAAGGGGCGGAACTGGCGCTGGCCATTGGCGTAACCGTGGAGAAGCTGGTGCAGCGCGGTGAGTTGGACGGCAGCGCGCTCCCCCTCCTGCGCGCCATGACCCATGTCATCTGCAATGATGATGCACCAGTGATCCCATGGGATGCGTTTTTTCGGCGCCAGTAAATTCAGCTAGGTATTTACGCCCAACTGTGCCAGGTGTGCTATAATCAAGCGGGCTGCTGCGTATTGCGTGATTCTGAATCGAACCTTGCACGACAACTATCCGTTGGAGAATCGATGGCTGCGAATCGCTATTTTACGGACACACGACCGGAAGCGGAAGCGGTACTCATAGAATTAACGCGTAACGCACCGCCGTGGCGCAAGATGGAAATGGTTGTGCAATTAAATGAGAGCATGCGCGCCCTGATGCACAGCGGCTTACAGGCGCGCTATCCACATGCAGATGAAGATGAGCTGCAACGCCGTATGGCGGATTTATTACTAGGGCCAGAGTTAGCATTTCAAGTATATGGTCCGCTACCTAATAAATTGACTCTCCCCAAAAATGCACCTAATATTGGAGAACACAGGGATGCAGGCTAATGCCCTAACGGTGACTCTAGAAATAGCTACATTATTAGAGCAACTGCAGATTCCATATCTGATTGGTGGTTCAATGGCTAGCGCCTTACACGGTTTCTCACGCACGACACTGGACAGCGACCTGGTGGCCGACATTCTGCCCAAACATGTGCCACTGCTTGTACAGCACCTGCGTGATCGCTACTATATTTCCGCGCCGGCCATTTATGACGCGCTTGAACATCGCAGCAGCTTCAATCTGATTCATCTGGCGACAATGTTCAAGATAGATATCTTTTTACCCAAAGCGCGTAAGTTTGATCGCGACCAAATGGCCAACCGACGAAAATATGTGGTTGCGACTGACCCAGAACAAAGTGCTTACGTGGCCAGTCCGGAAGATACCATTCTGGCTAAGTTGGAGTGGTATCGGCTGGGGGACGAAGTATCAGAACGCCAATGGCGCGATATTCTCGGTGTCATTCAAATCCAAGGGGATGCCCTTGATCTGGCTTATTTGCGCCAGGGCGGAGCGGACCTAGGCGTGGCCGATCTGCTGGCAAGAGCGCTAAACGGTGACGACTCTATTGCATCGTCATCATCGCAACTGTCACTGGATCTTTAAGCATCATCGGACAAGAGCGCCTACACTGTGTGCTAGGGCAATATAGCCGGCATCTCCAAAGATGCCGGCCATGTTGCCTTGGTTACATTGCGCGCATCGGTGCATTCTGGTGATACGACCGGTCGCGGGGCACGGTGGTCACGCCTAAATCCTGCCAATAGTATTGCAATTCTGGCCGGGTCCAGCCCTGATAGATCGCCTCCCAGCCCAGGCGATTGTAGTGGGGCAGGAGGCCATCTTCGACAATGGGTTGGGAGAGGCCCTGATAGCGGAAGTCCACCGAGATGCGCAACTGGTTGGCCGTGCGGTTGGGCAGCGCTTTGTGGACGGTGTAGCTATGAAAGAAGAGCACATCACCCGCGGCAAAATCGCTGCCGTGCCATTCATGGTCCAACTGCTCCGTGTCAAGGCTCAGACCGCCAGCCCCGCTTGCCTTGAATACCGGCAAAACCTCATGGGTGTGCGAACCGGCCAGCACCAGCAGGCTGCCCAGTTCGCATGGACAGTCACAGAGCGGAAACCAGGCGGTGTAGGTGGCCGCTGCACCCTGGACATGGACAAAGTCCTGGTGGGCTGGGGTGGTAAAGTGTTCGGCGTGGGGAAAGCTAATGCGCGCAATATTGCGCGGATGGACCAAGGGTCGTTCCTGCACCAGCGTCTCAATGATGGCTAATAACTCCGGGCGATGGGCCAGGGCATGGAAACTTTCTAACGACTGCAACGCATCATAGACTGACCAGAACTCAGGCGAGCCCTCCAGCCGTGGCTCCCCCTGGGCGTGACCTTCGTCATCCGCCCAGCCTTCGCGCTGACAGATAGCCAGAATCGCCGCATAAAGCTCGTCAAGCGTCGGTCGCGGCACGAGATTACGGATAAAGAGATAACCCTCTGTGGCCATGCGCGCCCGCAGCGCGTCGGGTTCCCTTAGAAGCTCAGTCGAATCGGTAAATGGTTTATTCATTGTGCTGCCTTCTTTAAAATGTCGCGTGCCCATTGCGCCTCTGCTTCCTCTAGCAGTACATCGGGTTCTTGACGATAGTTGAGTAATAAATCAAAGCCAACCGCATCATAGATGGCGGTAAAGGCGGCCTGCAGATCAAGGGTGACATCAGCATCACCATAGAGCAGCGGCAATGGAATCACCGGCAACGACTGCGCCAATGCCACTGGCCACACCTCCATAATGGGATGCCTGGAATAGCGACTGAGAAAGATAAAGTAGGGTGACGCGGGCAACTCCTGGCGCATGGGAACGCGTTTCTCCACCCTCTAGATAGGGATCCATATCGGGAAATGGGGAAGGCATTGGTTCCTCCTTGACGATTCACTAGGGCGCGCTATGACGGTCAATGGTGTAGGCGCCGCGCGGCTCAAGCAAACGCAATTGGTAGCCACTGGGCTTTCCATTACGCAAGCCATCTGTCGGCGTTGGTTGATAGTTCAAGACGAGCGCTTCCAGCATGGGCTTACGATTGGCTTCGTGCGCGCCAACGTGATAGAAGTCATAGCAGTAGTTTAACACATTTGTTCGTTTTTGTGCACTTTACGCTATGCTGTAACACAAGCCTTGGTCGGATGATAGATTAACGGCGTCTGTGCATCATCCTCTAGCAGATCACCCACCTTCAGTTTTGCCAGTTGTTCTTCGCGTAGGATGTTCCGTTTGCCGTTAAAGGTGCTGCCATCCGGCATGTAAGCGCAGGTCATGGCGCGCCGCCAACCGGGGGTCATATTGGGGCCGGCGGCGTGGGCGACCAGGCCATTGTGAAACGAGCAGGAGCCAGCTTTCATCGGCGCAGGGATGGCCGCGGTCTTGGCCCACTGGGGATAGACCTTGAAGAGGTCGCCAATGTTCTGGCCAATTGCGACATTGTCATAAGTGGCTGTTTTCTGGCTGCCCGGAATAAACCACATACAGCCGTTCTCCAGCGTCACATCGTCGAGCGCCACCCAGATGGTAATGGCGTTGGGCGAATGGAAGGACCAGTAGGGGTTGTCCAGATGCCAGCCAGTGGGATTGGCCCAGGGCTGTTTCATGAGCGCCTGGTCATGCCAGATGCGGATACCGTCGACGCCGGCCAACGTCGCAGCCAACTTGCCCAACCGCGGGTCAAGCATAAGCTTGCGCATCTGCTCGTTGCTCTGCCAGAGATTGACCCGCTGGATAAAGACGTTATTGTAGTAGCTATCATTGTCCGCTTCCTCGCCATGACCAGGAATACGGACGCGTCCACGTCCGGTTACAGCTTCATCGACGACAGCGCGCCATTCTTCCAATTCCGTCGCGTCCAGAAAGTTTTCCAGCACCAGAAAGCCATTGGCCTGATAGGTTTCAATTTGAGTTTGAGTTAAGTTTGTGTTCATTGGTTATCCGTCATTGGTTGATTGGTTATTGGTCATTTAAGTTCGACTTTGTACGAGTTAGCACATTAACAAGTTAATAAGAAACAGCAGAAAGCAAGCGCTGTACCGGGAAGCTGTAGAATAAACAGAGAGCCGGTGTTTGGGCAGTTGTCTGGAAAAGCAAATGAGACCAAAGGCGCCTGCGCACCAGAGCGAGTAGATCGTGAAAGGTGGCATGGGACTTGGGATACCAGGCCGCCTGCGACAAAGGGAGTTGTCCATGCGGATAAAAGGCATAAGCCATGAGGACAACGATGCTGAAGAGTCCAAAGAGTGCAGGGGTCGTCCGTTCAATAGCCTTATCACTCCACTGGCGTTGGGTCTCGAGGCCCAACTGAGCGCGGGCATCTTCAAAGGTGACCTCATGGGACCAGCGCTTGACGAAATCCGTGATGATGGTCGGTGCCGATTGATGCATATCGGTTGAGAAATAGGCAACGGTCCGGCGTTCGCCGTTGGGCTCACGGACCAAAACCCAGCGAATGCGCAGGGGCGGTGTCCCCGTGGAATACCAAAGGGCGGTACCGGTAGTCCAGTCAACGATTTCGGTTTCGCCACCATACCAGGCGATACGACTGCGCTGCCAGCGAGTGCTCTTGGCCGTGGCAACGTCGGTCAGATTCGGTAGCCGTTCCCCAACGAGGGCAGGCCGGCCCCGCCGCTTCTTGCCATCCTCGCGATACCGGGATGGTGGCTCATCAAAGAGCCGTGCATCCAATCGCAATGGGGCAATCAGCGTGATGCCGTTCGCCTGTGCACGTAAGCCTAATTCGATCACGGCGTACGCCCCATCGCCGATGAGATGGATACGCCAGCCAGGTAAGTGTCGGCGTAGCCAAGCCACAACCTGCATCGTCCGTTTGGCCACCGTGCGATGATGAATGCCCAGCGCCGCACTCACCTTCGGGGTTGTCAGCGGCACCGAGAGGAAAGGCAAGGCACAGCCATGGGGGCTCCATGGCAACTGCACTACCACGGCAAAGGTCAGCCAGCGAATGCCCTTCGTGCTCACATTGACCTTGCGACTTGACGCGAGACTATCGCGCCAGTGACCACATTTGCGAATCTGGGGTCCCCATCGTCGTTCTAACGTCTCATCGACTGTGATGTAGATGATCGTACTTATGGCGACGAACGTCTTCACAATCAATTCCAACAAGATCTGTGCCAACAACAGCCCATCCCACTTGGCACGATTGAGCACATGGTGATATTTCGACCAGTCTCCCTTTGCTTCCAGACCGAGTACTCGCAACGCCGCCGTTACCGTCCTTCTTCCTCGCGCCAAGATCGTTCCGATCACCAGGATGATGACTTTTTGATACGTTGGCTGCGTGAACGCTGGGCGAAATGCCGCAAACAATGGTATGATTTCTGCTGGAAGGGACATTGGCTTCTCCTCGCTTTGATGGTGGTTTCGTCACTCCTATCTTAGCGTAAAGTTGCCTTTGTCCCTTCATTTATTAACTTGTTAATGTCCTTTTTGTACAAAGTCGAGTTAAGGATTGGCGCGTCACGCCGCATTGCAGCACAAAAATTATAACCAACGACAGCGTGGGGCGCAATACTGACAAATTTGCAATCACCCTCATTCCGGTGTATAAACCATCTTATGTCTAATCAACCAATGACCAATCACCCAATCGCGAATCAACCAATCCCAATCTACACCATCGGCCATGCGACGCGGTCGCCGGCGCAGGTGGTAGCGTTATTGCAGCGCTATCAGATTGCTTTTCTGATTGATGTGCGCCCAGCCAACGCAACGCAGCCTGACACCTTGGCCGCAACCTTGCCGGCCCATCAGATCCGCTATGTCGATATGCGCGCGGTGTTGGGGAAGACGGCTGTCTATCACGAAGATGAGGCTTATCAACATGCGTTGGGACGCCTGCGCACGGCCTTTCAGCAACAGCAGCGGGTGGCCCTATTGGGCGAGCCTCTTGACCCAGCAGCCTGTCATCGCAGCCAGGTAATTGGCGCGGCGCTCACCGCCTGGCAGATCCCGGTGGTCCATATTGACGCCGCCGGTGAATTGCAGCCACAACCAACGCCTGAACAGCCGCCCCCCGTCATCTCGCCACCCGCCACCTCGCCACCCGCTACGCCCCAAACAATCCTGCGCGAGATCTTTGGCTATGAGGAATTTCGCCCGCTCCAGGCGCAGATTGTGGAAAACATTCTGGCCCGACGCGATACGCTGGTCATTATGCCCACGGGCGGCGGTAAGTCGCTCTGCTATCAACTGCCGGCGCTCCTCTTTGACGGGCTGACGCTGGTCGTCTCGCCGCTGATCGCGTTGATGCAGGATCAGGTGGATCAACTGCGCCAGTTGGGGGTGGCCGCGGCTTATCTCAACAGCACGCTGACGGCAGCCGACTATGGCGCGATTGCCCAACAGGCGCGCCAGGGCCGGCTCAAGTTGCTCTACATGGCGCCGGAGACGTTACTACGCGAAGAGTCGTTGACGTTGCTGGCGCAAAGTCGCCTGACCGCGCTGGCGATTGACGAAGCGCACTGTATCTCGCAGTGGGGACACGACTTTCGCCCTGAGTATCGCCAGTTGGTGACGGTGCGCCAACGCTTTCCAGAGGCCGTCTGCATCGCGCTGACCGCCACCGCCACCCCGCGCGTCCAGCAAGATATTAAGGCAACGCTCGGTTTGCAGGCCGAAGATGAATTTGTGGCCAGCTTTGACCGCAAAAATCTTATGATTGGGGTGAAGACCAAAATCGACCCGACGCGCCAGGTGGTGGATTTTGTCAACGCCCATCCGCAGCAGTCGGGCATTATCTATTGTAGCACCCAACGCCATGTCGATGACCTGGCCGCGACCTTGCAGGCCAACGGCATCAGCGCGCTGCCCTATCATGCCGGCTTGGAGACGGCGGTCCGCCAACGCAATCAACGCGCCTTTATGGTCGATGACGCCCCAGTGATTGTGGCCACGGTCGCCTTTGGCATGGGGGTGGATAAGCCCGATGTGCGCTTTGTGCTCCATGTCGATCTGCCCCAGGATATGGAGAGCTATTATCAGCAGATCGGTCGCGCCGGGCGCGATGGCGATCCGGCCGAGTGTCTGCTCTTCTTTGGCTATGGCGATGTCTTTACGATCCAGCACTTTATCAACGAAGGGGCTGACTCGGAGCGCGAGGGGCGCATGGCACGCTTGCAGCAGTTGGTGCAATGGGCCGAAAGCAGTGACTGTCGCCGTCGTGGACTATTGGCCTACTTTGGCGAAGTGTATGAGGGCGATAACTGTGGCCAGTGTGATAGTTGTCTACGCCCGGATGCGGCGCCAGTCGATTTGACCATTCCCGCGCAAAAGTTTCTCTCCTGTGTGGTGCGGACGGGCGAGAAGTTTGGCGCCGGCCACATTATCCAGATCCTCCGTGGCTCACACGCCCAAAATATTATGAAGTGGCAACACGACCGCCTCTCGACCCACGGCATCGGCCAGGAATATAGCGACCGCGCCTGGAAACATCTAGTGCAACAATTTATTCAGCAGGGCCTGCTGCAACATGATCTTCACTATGGCACCCTGAGTGTGAGTGAGGAAGGGTGGGCCGTGCTGCGTGGGCAACAGGTATGGGGCACCTTGTTGGAAGCCGAAGGGGTGGACGCTGCCGCCACCGCAACCCCGGCAGAATTGGAGCTGCTGGCGCGTTTGCGCAGTGAACGCAAACAAGTAGCCGATGCCGAAGGGGTGGCGCCCTATATGATCTTCGCCGACCGCGCGTTGCAGGAAATGGCCACCTATCTGCCCCATACCGAGACGAGTTTCGGCGCAATCTACGGTGTGGGCCAGGCCAAGATTGCACGCTATGCCGCGCGCTTCTTGCCCCTGATCCGCGCCTATTGCCGCGAACGGCAACTCAGTGAACGCTCCAAACAGAGCCGCAGCGTGGTGCGGGTCAGCAGCACCAAAACACGTAGCGACGAGGTGGGTGAACTCTTTACGGACGGCCAGAGCGTGGAGCAGATTGCCGAGCACTTCCAGGTCAAACGCCAGACGGTGATCAGCAATCTGGTTAAATATGTGGAAGCGGGCAACACGCTGGACGGCGTCCGTCTCCAAGCCGACTCGATCTTGACGCCCGAAGTACAGGCCAAGGTGCTGGCCACCTTTGATGAGTTGGGCGACCAATATCTCAAACCGATCTTTGAGGCGCTAGGACAGACCATCCCCTATGATGAACTGCACCTGTTACGGTTGGCCTATCGTCAGCAGCGGGTGGTAGAGCGGTAGATAAGTAGATAGGTAGCTACTCAAGCTGCTGTACATTCAGCCAAAATCTGTGCCACGGTTTTGATCGCCCCCTGCCAGAGCTTTTCCCCCAGCGCCGCCGAGGCGTGGGTTGGGTCGCCAATCACACCACTGCTGGAATAGGCGGCAAAGTCCAGTTTGGGATCTGCCCAATCAACTGGGCCATTGTGGGGATTGGCAATCAGGTTCGTGCGCACCGAACCAGGACGTAGATAGAACGCCATTGAGGTGGCAAAGCTGTCAGCATGGCCGCCAGGAATGGTTGCATCGCCCACGCGGCACCAGAGATCATGAAAGGGCAGTGGTGGCAGGAATGCCTGTGCTCGACCATGATAGGTCAGATTAAAGTCGGCGACCACTTGCTCCAATCGATGACCGCCACAGCCCCGCCAGATTATCATGCGTCGAAAACCTTGCGTGGCGAGGGAATGTAGCGTCGCCATGAGGATGGCGTCATGCACTGCCTCGGGCAGATCAATGTAACCACTGCCAAAGTTGCGATGCTCCGGTGTTGGGCCAAAGGGGAGTGCGGGCAAAACCAGCGCATGGACATCATGTTCTCGCGCAGCGTACTCAGCCGCGGCCAACGTTAATGTTTCCACAAACCAGGTGTCAAAATCCACGGGTAAATGAGGCCCTTGCTGCTCGGTGCAGCCGGTAGGGATGACGGCTAGCCAGCCGGCGGCGGCCTTGTCACGGATTTCTAGATAGGTTAGATCACCAAAACGCATGGATTACTTTGTCAATCGTTGATAGAAGATTAGAGTGCCCCAAACCAATCGCGATCTACTTCCACTTGTTCCACCTGAACAAGCGTTGTTTTGATGCCCAAACTCAGTTCTTTCAACTTATCCACCAGCAAATCACCATCAATGAGATCAATTGCCGGTGCACCATCACGAGTTGCTTCGCGAACTGCATCTTTTGTAAAATTGCCGGTTGTAATAAGTAATCCCTTATCTGCCCGACCAACCATTGCACCGCGGAAATCACGAACCTGACCCGCACCAACTGCCCCTTGATAGCGTTTGCATTGAAAGATGACATGGAAACTTAGCAGACCGCCTAAACGCATGATACCTTTACCATCAATACCACCATCACCACTTTTCCCAGTCACTTCAACTTGAATAAAACCTGACTCACGTAGAAGTCGTTGTACAAGACGTTCAAATGCATCTGGTGGCATTGACAGTAGTGCTTTTAGTAACTCATCTCGCCATGACAGCTCAACCTCTTGCCCTTCAACGTCAACCTGCGATGCAAGTTTACGCTGATCTAATTCATTCGTAACTACTCAGGCATACAAATTGAACTAAAAAGCAAACAGAAAGCAAACGTAAATCAAAGAGAGCAGCGGTAAAGTGTGTAATTATGAGTGAGCCAGAAAAGCAATTGAATCAACAAATAGAGAAGTTGATAAACCAATCCGAACGGACGGAATTGGAAAGGTTGCTATGGGCTCAAAATCAAGAATTGCTTGCGCAGAACGAGGAACTGCGCAAGCAACTCAAAGAACAAGCAAACGAAATCCAGCGACTGAAAGATCAAGTTGCGAAAGATAGTCGCAATAGCGGCAAGCCACCAAGTAGCGACGGACTCAAGAAACGGCGAACGGAGAGCTTGCGTCAAAAAAGCGGTCGCAAGCGCGGTGGACAGAAAGGGCATCAAGGGCATACGCTCCAAATGAGCGAAAATCCAGACCATGTAATCGTGCATGAATTGTCGGTTTGTCCAGAGTGTGCCCATGACTTGAGTCAGATAGAGGTCATTGAACATATGCGACGTCAGGTCTATGATGTGCCGCCAGTCGAGTTGGAGGTGACCGAACATCGCAGCGAAATTAAAGTCTGTCCCTGCTGTCAGAAGCGGGTGAAAGCCACCTTCCCAGCCGGTGTCACGCAACCGGTACAGTATGGCGAGTTATTCAAAGCCCAAGCCTGCTATCTCAACACCTATCAACTCCTGCCAATCGCCCGCAGTTGTGAGCTACTGGGGGATTTCTATGGTCACCAACCAGCAGAAGCGATCATCCAGGAGGCAAATCAAGCTGTCCAAGCGGGCAGCGAACCAGCGCTTGAGGCCATCAAGCAGGCACTCATCCAGGAAGCTGTCACCCACCATGATGAAAGTGGGGTTCGGGTGGAAGGTCATCTCGAATGGCTCCATGTCAGCAGTACAGAGCGCCTCACCCATTACGAAGTCCACCCCAAACGAGGCCAAAAGGCGATGAAAGCAATTGGCATTTTGCCCACCGCAACCGGACGCATTGTTCATGACCACTGGTCATCTTACCTGACCTTTGACCAAGTTGACCATGCCTTCTGCAACGCCCACCACCTGCGCGAACTGCGCTTTATCTCTGAGCAATATCAACAAACATGGCCGACGCAGATGAGTCAACTGCTCCTTGAGATTAAAGTCGCAGTCGATGCCGCACCCGCTGAGCGCAATTCCCTCTCCTCAGTGCAGTGCCTTGACTTTGCAAAACGCTACGACGCCATTTTGCAACTGGGCTTTGCGGAAAATCCGCCTCCCTCCGAACCCTATCCTAAAAAACGGGGCAAGCCCAAACAATCCCCTCCCAAAAACTTACTCGACCGCCTCGCAATCCACAAAGAAGGTGTCCTTGCCTTCATGTATGATTTCCGCGTTCCCTTTGACAATAATCTCGCCGAGCGCGATGTGCGTATGATCAAAGTCAAGCAGAAAGTTTCTGGTGCTTTCCGTACTTCCGACGGCGCTGACACCTTCTGCGCCATTCGTTCCTACATCTCTACCGTTCGCAAACAGGGCTTGAATGTTATTTCTGCTATCCGTGACTCGCTTGCTGGACAACCTTTCGTCCCCTCTACTCAGCCTATGCCTGAGTAGTTACATTCATTCTTAACATGTTGTTTGACTTTATTGGGATTAACGCGGTCAACTTGTCTGCCCTGTGGTGTCAATGCCCAGACACCCCGGCTAGAGTTTTCCAAGATACCGTATTTTTTCAAATAGGTACGCGACCAGGCCAGACGATACTCTACTTCAGTTTGACTAGAACGTCCGGGATCATGAAAAACTTCAAGCTGATCATCAGCTAAGCCAACTAGTTCAACCACTTTGTTATAAATTTCCTCAATCGTTCCTGACCCTCCAAGTGCCTTCAGTGCTTCAATTGTAGGGTTCATTAATTGATCATATGTAGGAACTATTGTCATAGCAGTTTAGTAACTCCCCCTTCCCAATAGCGGAGTTTAGCACAATCCATCAATCAGCATTGTTGCTTGAATACGGCTTTTGCATGAGTCAAACTGAATGTTTGAGATACTGTTGGAATCAGTGTTAATTATATCAACTTTTGCAGCTATGATATAATTTCTTTATTATTTCAACAATTTTGTTGTAGAGGATTAGCGGTAGTGGCCCGGCATGATTTTGAATACTTAAGTGAGCATCAGTCATCTTCTTCTCGGGTCGCTAAATAGGCACGCAATTGCAACGCTGCGTCTCGCCGCATATCGACTGCTCGTTTTTCGTCGGGCGCCAGTTCGGCAAAGGTTTTGGTCGACCCGTCGGGCTGGAAGATGGGATCCCAGCCAAAGCCCTGCTCGCCTCGTGGCGACGTGGTGATGACCCCAGGCGCGTAGCCGGAAAAGGCCACAAAGTTCACCCCATCATAGAAACCGATACAGGTCTCGGCCACCGCACGGCGGTCGGCAAAACCGTCCAACATCGTGCAGATGCTGGCGTTGCCCACCGTCTTGAGAAACCAGCGAATGAGCGCGCCGGGCAAGCCGTTCCACGCGTCAAAGGCCAACCCCGTATCCTCGACCAAGACCGGCTTGCCCACCTGGCGGTAGGCTTCCCTGGCCTTCTGCTCGATCACTTCCTTGACATCGACGGCCTGTACTTCGGGCAGATCCAGGTCGATCTGCTGGAGCGGGCGCCCCAACACGGCTTGGATTTTGGCGACTTTATTGGCATTGCTGGTGACAAAAAGTAGTTCGTGCATGAAAAATTGAATCCAGTCTTGTGGATAATGGGTTAGAGCAGCACCCTTGGCGCTGACAGTCACTGGGCAAGCACGGCAAGAAAACGGGCCTCATCAAAACCCACGGTAATCCAGGTCTTTGTATTGGCTGCGGCCCGTGCGCCCCACTCGCCGCGTTCCCGGTCAATTCCCCGGTAAATTTCCACTTCGGCAAATTCACAAACCCCTTCATCCAACACACAGGTGGCGGCAACCAGGTCATGCAGCGCCTTGCCGGTCGCTTTGTTGCCAAGATGATGGTCGAGCGCCTCTACAAGCAGAGTCATACCCATGCGAGGTGCGACGCCCCGGTCAGCCAGTCGCTGTTTTAGGGCGTCGCCCATAGCCCGCGTCCAGACGACGCCGTGGCAGACATTTTTTGAGACAAAGAGCCGGCGGTCGATCTGGGGTGAAGCGAGGAGCGCTAACGTTTCTCGCCACGCGCCGCCAGGGTTGAAACTGGGGCAGGTGATACGACCTTTGAACTTGGGCAGCGGCTGGGCCACCAGGTTGTCACCAGCAAAGCCGCCCTGCTGCACCCAGCGAGTGAGCTTGACCGCAGGAAATGTTTGCAGCGTTTGGCCAATGTTTTTGGGCGGTGCGCCCACAAGTACAGTGGCGGCGCGCTTCTGTAGCAATTCAGCCAGCAACGTTGGGCCGTGAGCCACCTCACCGATGGGATGTTGCTGAATCGCCGTCCCGTAGGCTTTATAGTGGAAACTGGAGACGCGTGCTTTTTGGCCGGCCACGGTTGCCCACCAGGCGGAACCGTGAAGCGCACCAAGCGGGACATCAGTGCGGCCACAGCGGTCAAGTCCCCAGCGCACGAGTCGGCATTGATCGGCTGACCCAGGCGTAATCACCACACCAGTCAGGTCCAGCACCGGGTGGTCAGCCAGCCACAGCAGGGTCATAAAGTCATCGGGGTCGGCGGTCTCCATCTCGAAGATGATCTGTTGGATGGTCATTGTTAACTGCATCGTTACAGTAAGTCATTTGCCAATAGCAGTTCCTCTACTTCTGCTACGAATTGGATCAATGGCCGGGGCGACATACCTTGTGGTAAAGGAGCATGAATCTCAGTTTGCCCAAATGGGTGATAGTGCCATGTTCGACGCTCATAGTCACAACCGTAAAGCCTACCGGCTGCTGCACTAACCAAAGCCAGACTCAACCGGTTGCTGCGTAAACTAAAAAACATCTGGATCAACAAATCATTATTAATATGTAGATGAATTGTAACTGTGCGCTCAGTACGTTCAGCAATTATCCACGACCGAACAAACCAAAATGTGTCGTTCGCTTCGATTGCTTCAAGGATGACTTGTTCAATGGTAGGCATGGAGTAGGTCAGTCAGTTGGCGTTGCAAGGTTTCAATCCCATCAATGGCCGTTTCCCAGGCAATTGCATCAGATTCCACCTCCCACGAATAATTTTGCTGGGCGATTATATGTTGTTGCTCAAATTCGGCAAAGGTCATAGCATATTTTTGTTGGTATTGTCGATCAGTCAGGCTATAACGGGCCAAACGACGGCGATATTCAGACTCCAGCAGGCTACTTAGTTTTTGATCAATTTCTGTCGTTTGTCCAATGACAAGCTGTTTTAGATGTTGGGCAATATTGTCTGAAATCTGAATTGTTACACTCATAGCACCCCTCATGTATAAACCGGACATAACCCCGTTCAATGTCGTCGCGACTATGCACAACAGTATACTTATTTCTCCGCAATGTCAAGCTGTGGGTCAGCCTGCATCTGCATAGCTCGATAACACGCCCGCAGCAGATGCAACTCTGGATACGGTACTTGTTCGCCCATCGCCTCCAAGATAGGGCGCAGCCGTTCGACACCTAAGGCGTCAAAATGGGTCATCACGGCGTTCTGCTGCTCTACCGTCAACTGGGATTCAGCCTGCAAACGCGCCGGCGGCAAGGCATGACCGGTCGCGACAAAGTTATCCAGATGTTGGAGAATGGTGTAGCGTTGAACGCCATAGCTTGCCTGTAACGCGGCCACCGACTCGCCGTTGCGAAAGCGCTCACCCACCAGGAGGCTGCGCGGCTTGGCTGACGGCGGTTTGATTACGCTATGTTGGGATCGTGGACGTTCGGCTAGCTGTTCCGTCGCGCAGTAGGCTTGAATCAGCGCCAGAAAGCGGTCGGCATACTTTTCCAGCTTGAGCTGACCCACGCCGTGGATCTGGCTAAAGGTGGTACGCGATTGGGGATAGTACGCTGCCATCTCTTGTAACGTGCGATCTGAAAAGATTATGTAGGGGGGTAACTGTTCGGCGTCGGCCAATTCCTTGCGCAAGGTGCGTAACTGGGTAAAGAGCGCAGCATTGTAACTGGTCGCTTCGGCAGCCGCCGCGACCTCACCATCGGCCATTGTGCCCCAAACCTGCTCTTTGCTGTGACAGACAGCCCACCCCTTTTCCGTCAACTTGAGACTCCCCGTGCCCGTGACCTGTTTGAGCAGCCCTTGCCGGATAAATTGGTGTGCCAAATGTTTCCAGGTCGCCTCGGAGTAGTCTCGACCAATGCCATAGGTGGAAAGCTGGTCATGCCGCCAGCGGAGTACCTCTTTCGACTTAGAACCGCGCAACACCTTGATGATATGGGTTACCCCAAAGATCTCCTTGGCGCGCACGACGCACGAGAGAAATTTTTGCGCTAGCAAGGTGAGATCAACCAGTTGCTCTTTCTGACGTAGACAGTTGTCGCACATGTCACACTGCTCATGTGGGTAGTTTTCGCCAAAGTAGGCTAACAACCCCTTGCGCCGACACGCAAAACTTTCCGCCCAATCCACCAGAGTCTGTACGCGCGCCCGCCGCCCTTCCGCTTCGGTGGCAGCCCCCTCGTTGATAAAGTGGTGTAACGTGTGGACATCGCCATAGCTAAAGAGGAGTAGACATTCAGCGCGCAGGCCATCACGCCCGGCGCGCCCGATCTGCTGGTAGTAACCCTCTATATCCTGAGGCAGATCGACATGGAGCACAAACCGGATGTCGGGCTTATTAATACCCATGCCAAAGGCGACAGTGGCCACCATAATACGCGCATCGTCATGCATAAAGGCCCGCTGATTGTGCGCCCGCTCCTCACTTGCCATGCCGCCGTGATAGGGCAAAGTGTAGACTCCGGCCGCGGTAAGCGCGCCCTGCAACTCTTCCACACGTTGCTGAGTGGCGCAGTAGATAATGCCTGACTGTTCCGGGTGGGCGGTCAGAAAGGTCAGCACCTGCTGGAGCATGTTAGCCTTCTGCTTTACCTCAATGAAGAGATTGGGACGGTCAAAGCCGGCGACAAAGGTGTTTTCGTGGCGCAAGCCCAGGGTTGTTTTGATGTCTTCTTGCACTCGTGGCGTGGCTGTCGCCGTCAATGCAACACAGACAGCCTGGGGTAATCGTTGCCGCACCGGAAGTAACTGGCGATATTCCTGGCGAAAATCATGGCCCCACTGCGAGATGCAATGCGCCTCATCCAACACAAGTGCGTCCACATTGCTCTGTTCAAGCATGAGCAGGATCTCAGGGCGCAATAGGGTTTCCGGTGCAAGATAAAGAAGCTTAACCTTGCTAACGCGCACCTGATTCATGCCTTTCAAATAATCGTTATAGGCAAGCGTGCTGTTTAAATAGATAGCCGCCACTCCGGCCTGGCGCAACTGCTCCACCTGATCCTGCATCAAGGCAATGAGAGGAGAGACCACGACAGTCAAGCCGGCAAAGGTAAGTGCGGGCAGTTGGTAACAGAGCGACTTCCCGCCGCCGGTCGGCATGATCACCAGCGTATCGCGCCGCGCCAGGATATTGGCGATGATCTCTGCTTGCAGGGGACGGAAGCTGTCGTAGCCAAAGATGCGTTTGAGGAGAGTTTGCGCGGTGGCGAGTGGTGGGGTGGCAAGTGGCAGGATGATCGATGTCGTTGCGCCATTGCCATTGGAGTGGCTAGGGTCGGTAATGCTGGTCATGGCTTGTTCGGCGAGAAACCAACCGGAGAGTTGGACATGGCAGCGTAGCTCTTGTTCAGGACGCTCATCAGGGCGCCACCAACGGGAGAGGGAGACGCGAAGCAGCGCACCGACGGGGATCTCGGCCAGCGGTTCCTGAAAGCCAACAAAGGTCAATGTGCGGCCGCCGTCCGGTGTGGGGTAACGATAGCGAATGCGCTTACCTTCCAGATCGATCTGTAAGGGACGGTCAGGTCGCCAGAAGGTTGTGCTGTGGGAAGGAATACCGGTTCCTTGAGCCAGGTAGAGGGCGCCGCCATTGGTCGCTTGCATGAAGCCGTCATAAAGCAAGGTGGTATCCCCCACCTTGGGCTTCATATAGAGTTCAACAAAGCTAATGGGATCGACGCGCAGGGGCAGGTGCGTCTTGGTGCGCACAATCCAATCTTCGACATGAGGGGCAAGGGTGGATGTGGCCGGCGCGCCTTGCACTTCCCACACATCACCGACATTGTACTCCAAGCCACTCTGTTCATTGCGGCCCTCATCAGCGGCAATAAGGCGCACGCTTTTGCCCTCAAAGGTAATGGCGCCAATACAGGCGCCCACGCCTTTACGCGTTTTGGCCACAATCACAACCTTCATGGCGATCTCCGGGAGACTCATGGGTAATAATTAATGGAGAATGGAAAATAATTCGCTCATATGGGCGAAGAGGTGAAATCGCCGCGAATACCACGAGAAATTGAGCGATTTCACCCGTAGACCTATATGAGCCAAATAATTAATGGATAAGTAAGTTTACTGGCTGGGGGTGAGATGGGTCACGGCCAGATCTAACGCGTTAGCCAGATAGGCAACAAGGAGCGAGCGGTGACAGGCAGCAGGGTCGCGTTCGACACAGAAAAAGGCAATGTTCCGGGCATCAGCTGGGAATTCGGTCAGCAACTGCTGGGCATCCAACCGTTGTAGACACTCTGCGGTGTAGGCATCCACAAAGGCCGAGCTTAGTTCGGTGCGCTGCCGTTTGGTAACTTTCTGCTGCGCATCCACGGCATATTGGGCATGACGGATGGCGATACTGGGCGCTAATTCCTGGCGATAGATGTAGTGAATACCCAATGCAGCCAGACGCTGTTGCAAACGTTGACTGTTGGCAAAGGCATACTCGGCGCCGCGTACGCCCCGCCGGCGGCGAATGTCACAAAAGGTGTCAACATGGGCCTGTTGCAAGGCGGCAAAGAAGCTATCGGCGGCAAAGCCATAAGCGCCGATGGTGAACAGGTGTGGTTTATGCATCATCATGGTTGTCACTATAATCATCATTCTCATGGGCCTCGGTCGCGTTTGGATCGCGCCGGTGCGGTTGATAGCGTTTACGGGAATGGAACGCGTGATCATCAAAGAGGGAAAGCTGCCCATCAGTTAGGCGTGCGATCACGGCCTCTTGGCTCTGGGCAGCGTCCGCCTCATCAATGTGGATCAGGGGAATGGCCAACTGTGTCAATGTCTCACCAATGAGCTTGCTGCGGTGACACTGCTCCGGCTTACCTTCGCTGCACATAAGAGCAATACGCTGTTGTTGGGCAAAGGCGGTGCCAATCCGCTCAATGCCCTGCCGGTAGGCATCGGTTAATTTCACCTTGGCATAATCGACCTTGCCATCGGTGTAACAGGCCGGATCGGTTGGACGCCCCCCCAATTGATCCCCCATAAAGAGATATTTGATACCGCCCTCACGTAGCGCCGCACTCAGTTCGGTTTTGGAAAAGTCGGGTTTGTAACGTGAGTAGGGCGCCGTGCGCACATCCACCACATAGTCAATCTGATAGCGTTGCAGCACGGCGATAAAGTCATCGATACTCCGGTCGCCATAGCCGATGGTATAGATGGGAATTGCGCTCTGTTCTGTCATGGATCTCATTTATCCGTAAGGTTGTAATACGCTTGCTATTGTATATGGCAAGCGGTGATTTTGTATCTGTCGATTGTTGGATTGTTGACGGGCAAGAATGCTCAGCCCGCGCCAACAGAATTGATGGCTACGACATCTTGCATCTTACCAATGAGTATACAGCAAATGTGGTATAGCGGGATAGAACGCGGATTGTACAGATCAAGCGGATGAGAACGGATAAGATTAACCCTTAACCGTTCTCCATTAACCCTTACACTCGTGATTTTTCGGGTTCATCGTACAAATAACAGGCCGCCGCATGACCATCACCGTTGATCGGATAAAGGGGTGGCATTTGGGTTAAGCAGCGCTCCATACGGTGGGGGCAACGGTTATAGAAACGGCAACCGCTGGCTGCGCTCACCCGCATCTGTTCATCGTCCAACGAGATCACATTGTCTCCGCCCCAAAGAATGGTAGGATCGGGTACAGGAATCGAATCGATCAGAAGCTGGACATAAGGGTGTTTGGGATTTTCAATCACCTGCTGCGTGTCACCCCGTTCGGCCACTGAGCCTTGATAGAGCAGATAGATCTGGTCGCCAATCTGATAGGCGGTGCTGAGATCATGGGTGATATAGAGGAACGAAATGTGCTGTTCATCACGCAGCTTCAACATGAGATCCAAGATCATGGCGCGTAACGAGGCATCGACCATCGAGACCGGCTCGTCGGCCACGATCAAACGCGGTCTGAGCAGATAGGCGCGCGCCACCATCATGCGCTGGCGTTGGCCACCGCTGAGCTGGTGAGGATATTTTTCCAGCACCTCTTCACCGCGTAGCCCCACAACATTGAGGGCATTTTCGACAAGTTCACGCGCTTCATGCTTGTTGCGCGCCATCTTAAAGTTGTTGATGACCAGGTCAAAAACATGCTTAACCCGATAAAAGGGATTGTAGACTGCATAGGGATCCTGAAAGATCGCCTGCACCTCACGCCGGTATTCTAGTTGTTGGCCGCTATCCATGGTCGTAATATCGACGCCCTTATAGAAGATCTGGCCGGAAGTGAGCTTGATAAAGCCAAGCACCAAATTGGCCAGCGTCGATTTGCCACTGCCACTCTCCCCGGCAATGGTCGTAATCGTGGCTGGACGATCCTGGATGGTTAAGTTGTAATTTTGCAAGGCGACGGTGACCGCGCCACGACTCAGAAAACCACCGCCATAAATCTTAGTGGCATCACGAATCTCTAATAATGGTTGCGCCATGAACAGTTAATTCCTTACTGCTAGCGGTATCACACGTCAGTTGGCACACCGCTGTTATTCTGCACCGCGTAAACGGCGTAATTCTTCTTCCATTGCATGTAAACGCACTTCAGCCTCTTCAGCCCGCGCTTCCGCTTCAGCGGCACGCGTTTCGGCAGCTTTGTAGGCTTCCAGCACCTCGACATAGTCGCCGATTTTCTTGTTCTCAGCATCAAAGCATTCCAATATATTCTTATTCAGACCCAGCCAGATCTGCGCCGGTTCCAACCAAAGCCGTTCATTGGCATCCGATTGTAGCTGTACATAACCGTCAGGCGTTAGTTCATAGCCGATCAATTGATAGGTCGGTCGCCGCTTGGTCTGGTGAGCGTCCACAACGATGTAAACCAACACGCCGGCCAGCGCATATTCCTCGACCTTGTCCTCTAAATCGAGCCGCCGCGTCTCCGGTGAGGTCACTTCAATGATTAAGGCCGGACGCGTTCCTTCCACAGCCACATCAAAGGTGCCCCACTTTTTGCGTTCACGCACGTTGAAGATAAGGGCAATATCAGGGCCATGCGCTTCCAGGCCAGGAACATCCCACGCCACACGCGTATCATGCAGCACAACTGCACCAGGAATGTGGGCTACCTGGGCAGAAATCACATTATCCAAGTAGCGACAAAAAAGACGATGCTCATCGTTGTGCACGCGAAAATCTTCCTCTTGTGGGTGAAGGATGTCATAGGCAGTAAGCGGGATGCGCTCATATTCGACTTTGCCTTCAGGCGTGATCCGGGGCCTAATCCGCCACCCCAGACGAAAGCGGTCATATTTTTTCTGCATAAGTTGTTGTGCGCCATTGACCGCTGCCTCGGGTACATGTTGATCTGTCACCGTATTCACTGCCGACCTCCTATCCAAAACTGCTCATATGGGCGAAACGGTGAAATCGTTGCAACTACCAGGGAAGAATGGGACGATTTCACCTGGAGACCTATATGAGCCATCCAAAACAGAGCATCCTAAGACACTAATTATACTCACGAGCAGCACAGGAAGTACCATTTTACCCCTGTACAAAATGATACTTCCTGGCGCTCGTTGGTATATTTGCGCCTTCGCTGGTGGCTCAGGCCTGCGGCACAAAACGTGTTTACGGGTTCGACATCGACAAAGTTTTGTCGATGTTGTCGCCCTTAGCGCCTAATTATACATCATTTTGGATCATTTCTCATACAAGTGACAGGCCACTTGTTGACGGGAAGGATGTTCCTGCAAGGGCGGGCGCACCTGGCGACAGATGTCCATCACGTGGGGGCAGCGTTCTTGAAAGATGCAGCCGGGCGGCGGGTTGCGCAGATCGTGGGTAATGCCTTCGGTGATCTTGAGCGGTTTGCGCTCCTTGATCGACGGAATCGCCTCAATCAGCAACTGTGTATATGGATGCATGGGCTGGCTATAAAGCTGCTGCACCGGCGCAATCTCGACCATATGACCGGCGTACATCACGGCCACACGGTCGGCCAACTGGGCCATTAAGCCCATGTCATGACCGATGACAATCATAGAGACGCCCAGGCGCTCTTTAATATCCAGTAGATTTTGCGCCACCACCCGCTGCACCACGACATCCAACGCACTGGTCGGCTCGTCAGCAATAATCAGGCTGGGGTTGAGCGCCACCGCCATTGCGATACAGACGCGTTGCTTCATGCCACCGCTTAATTCATGGGGGTACATCTCGTAGACACGGGTGGGGAGACCGACCATACGCAGCAGGTTAAAGATGCGTTCTTTCAGGGCGGCGGTGGGCTGGCGGCCCTCATGGGCTTGAATAGCGTCGCTGATCTGATCTTTGATGCGCATGACCGGGTTGAGCGAATTCATGGCCCCTTGAGGAATCAGCGCCAGACTGCGCCAGCGGATGTCGCGCAACTCCCGTTCGTCCAGGGTGGCGACATCAACATTGTCGAGCATGATTTTGCCGTCGACAATCCGCCCCGGCGGCTGGACCAGGCGCAAGATCGCCATGGCCGTGGTTGTTTTGCCACAGCCCGATTCACCGACCAGCCCGACGATTTCACCTTCATAAATCTGAAAGCTAATATCATCGACGGCGCGTACAGCACCGGTCGGTGTTTGGTAGTAGACCTTCAAATTTTGTACATCAAGCACCACATCGCGTACGCTAGACTGTCCATTGGCTAAAGTGGCCATTGTCGGCCTCTCCAGGCGTGCAGAAGCTGTCATTGCACCTTAATTCCTCTCAGGCGGGGATTGGCAATCTCATCCAGACCGATGGTGATCAAAAAGAGGCCGCTAAAAATAATCACCAAGATGGCAATGGGAATGCCCCACCACCACCACATACCGCGCAGAATAGCGGCAGCGCGAATCGCGTAGAAGATCGTCATGCCCAAGGTGGGGATACGCGTCGGTCCTAGTCCTAACGCCTCCAACCCCGTCGCGGCCAGGATTGCGCCGGAGACATTGCCGGTAAAGCTGGAGGCCAGGTAGGGCAGCAAATTGGGCATCATCTCGCGGAACATAATGTCAAATTGGGAAGCGCCCGAGAGCCGGGCCATAAGCACATAGCCCCGTTCTCGCATGGTCAACACTTGGGCGCGAATCAGGCGGGTGGGTCCGGGCCAGGCAAAGAGCGCCAGCAGCAAGGCCATATTCTCGACGCTGACCGAACGCACATAGGCCGAGATGACAATAAGCACGGCCAAAGAGGGAATGGTAATCACAGAGTCGGAGAGGGTGCGGATGACATTGTCAACCCAGCCGCCCAGAAAACCGGCGGAAAAGCCGAGCAAAATCCCTACCGCCATGCCAATGCCGGCAGCGATCAGGCCGACGCGCAGCGAACGGGGCGCGCCCACAATCAACACAGCCAACATATCCCTACCATTGCTTTCCGTCCCCATCGGGTGATCCCAACTGGGAATGCCAAAGCCAAAGGGGTTGGTCGAAACCGGACGTTGGGCTGGCTGCGCGGCCGCAGCCGGGGCGGCGTTTGTATCGGTGGCAGTCGTACCACTGGCATCTGCCGTGGCCGGCGTCGCTTTGGCAAAGGGATTGCCACCCGTAAGCGAGCCACCGGATTGGGTGTCGTTCGCCGGAGTCGCAAGAGGATTCCCGCCAGTAAGCGAACCGCTCCCCTTCGTGGCGCTACTCGCCGGTGTCGCCAGCGGGTTACCACCGGTGAGCGAGGTACTGCCTTTTGTCTCAGCCGCCGGCGTCGCTAGCGGGTTGCCGCCAGTCAAAGATTTGTTCGTTTGGGACGCGCCCGGTGTCGCGTTGGTGTTAATCACCGGAGCATTCTCGGCATTAATAAAATCATAGCCGGCCCAGGGCGGGGGCAGATTCTGTGGCGAACTGGCAACGCGCGCCAGATCCGTATTCCAGACCAATGGGCCAAGGATGCCCATCAGCGCGACAAAGAGCACCATCGCCAGCCCGGTTAAAAACTTGGGGTTGAGCCAAGGTGAATCCCAACGGTTCAGCCCCGACCGGCGCGGCGCCTTAGTTTTAACAGCGGTTACAGTCGTCGTGGTCACAGCCTAGCCCCTCCCATAGGTAATCCGTGGATCGATGAGCGGATAGAGCAGATCCAAAATGAGGACAGCCGTCGCCGTGCCCACAATTAGAATAAAGACAATGCCCTGGATCAATGTGTAGTCCGTATTGACAATCCCCAGGTAGAGCAGATAACCCATACCCGGATAGGCAAAAATGTATTCAACCAGTGTCGAGCCGCCGGCAATCGCGCCCAGACTAAGCGCCAACGCTGTGACTTGGGGTAAAACAGAATTGCGCACGCCATAGAACCAGAAGACGCGGCGCGGCTGTAAGCCTTTGGCCTCGGCCAAGATCATATAATCTTCGCCATCGGTCGTAATCATCATACCGCGCATTCCCAATGCCCACAACCCCATAGAGGTGACAACGATGGAGAGTGCGGGCAGCGTGCCGTGGTAAATCAAACTCTTAATAAATGGCCAACTCCAGCCCATCCGAATACTGCTGTCATAGGCGCCAGAGGGAGGAAACCACCGCAGGCCAAAGGCAAATAAATAGATTAACAAAATTCCCAACATAAAGAAAGGAATCGAGGTAAAAGTCAAAGTCAATGGCAATAGATTGCGCACCCATCCAGGTGTACGACGCCAGGCCATGAGCGCCCCCACCAGATTGCCCAACACAAAGGACATAATCGTCGCAATGAGGAGCAACCCTAAGGTCCACGGGAGAGCCTGTACAACCAATTCGTCAACGCGGCTAGGGAAAGAGGCTAACGAATAGCCCAGGTCAAAAGTGAGCACGCTACGAATAAAGCTGAAATACTGCAGATAAAGCGGACCATCCAGGCCAAAGCGGGCGCGCCAGGCTTCGATCATCTGCGCGCTATTTTCAATATAACCGGCCTGAAAGGTAAGGCGGCTGACCATCGCTGCCACCGGATCACCAGGGGCAAGACGGGGAATGATAAAGATAATCGTTGCCCCCAGCCAAATGGTGAGCAGCCACATGCCAACACGGCGCAGAACATATTGGGGTGTCAAGCCACCCATGAAATACTCCTCTCAATGAATGCGACCCAGGGATAAGTGATAGAAGACAAAGCTCCTTAACGGCGTTCGCCCTACATTGGGTGCGCATCCTTTGTAACGGGGCAGATGCAAAGTGGTAGAAGATGGGCGCCGGCGTATTGCCGGCGCCCATTTAATACCCTAACCCAGTTTCAACAAGGTTTACTGAGCTACTTGCCAGTAGCGTGCAAATTCTGAATGATCACCGCAGTGTGTTGCCACCAGGTCGGTGGGTGGATGTACTGATTGTCAAAGGTCGGCCAGCCGCTCCAGTAGGTGGTGTCAAAGGGAATAATCTTCTTGGCCTGGGTGATCGGAATCACCGGTAGTTCGTCAAAGAAGATCTTGGAAGCTTCCAAGAAGAGTTCCTCGACCTTGGGATCGCCCAAAGGCAGCGTGCCCATTTCATCAACCAAGGCGCCGTACTTCTCAGCGGCCTCACCAGACCAACGCATGGCATCGCCATTGGCGCGTTCGCCCTGCGGGACAAGCCAGCGAACATTGGCCGTATCCATCGAAGCCCACGGCTCATTGACTGAACCACACATGTGCCAGTTCATCTGCACATCATAGGTACCCATGGCGCGGTTTTCATCCCAGGTGCCGCCGGCTTCGTTGCGGCTAGAGGCATTGATACCGACGGCCTGGAACTGCTCCACCAAGACGGCGGCAATGCGCTGTTTCTCGATGAACGCTTCGTGGGTGGACATGTTGATGGTCAGTTCTTTGCCATCTTTTTCGTAATAGCCGTTGCTGTTCAACGTATAACCCTTAGACTCAAAAATTTCCTTGGTCTTGGCCGGATCAAAGGTCCACAGCTGATCCAGATTCCAGGCGCCGGCTTCGATGGCCTTGTCCACCAATGCATCCAGTGGCGGGTAGGCCGGGAAGAAGTGACGTGACTTAAGGGTGGTGCCTTCATAGGCAATCTGGACAATCTGGTCGCGATCGATGGCATAGTTCAGCGCCCAGCGCATTTCAGGATCGTTCCATGGCTCCACCAGGTGATTGATAAAGAGGGTGCGGGAGCAGGGATCGGGCACCCACGCCTTGGGCATATCGGTAAACCAGGTGACGACATTGGGGTTCTTGGCCTGCAACGCTTGGAGGGCGCCCAATGTAATATCCATCAAACTGTCGAGCTTGCCATCAGCCATGAGGGCGGCGCGTGTCTCTTCCGGGCCGGCCCAAGTCCAGACCATTTTCTTGGGCTCCGGCAGATGGAAGACACCAGTCTTGGCGCCCCACCAGTTATCATTGCGAATATAGGTGAACTCGGTTGGGCTGACGCTGGCCAATGTGTAAGGACCAGTGCCGACTGGCCAACCCTTTTCAGGATCGTAGTACTTAAAGGTAAGCGGATCCTGACCTTCCCAGATGTGCTTGGGCATAATGTTGACGCTGCCCCAGATCTTGACCGAGAAGTAGTCAAGCTGGAAGCGCGGATTGGGACGTGTCAGATTGAACTGAACGGTCAGGTCGTCCATCTTCTCGACACTGGCAACCCAATCTTTCATGGACGCGGAATCACCCAATTCCGGTGCATTATCAATCAACATTTGGATAGTGAAGACGACATCATCCGCATTAAAGGGTACGCCATCACTCCACTCGACGCCCTCGCGCAATTTGAGCGTCCAGACATCGTTGGTATCGTTGGGCGTGAAGCTTTCCCCCAGCCACGGCATAAATTCGCCGGTTTGGTAGTTGAGGATAAAGAGCGGTTCCAGAATGACCTGATGATAGCCATGGTCGCGGCGGTTGCCGGGGACGAAAGGGTTCCACAGTTCGGGATCGGCGACGCGGCCACCATCAATGTCCCAAATCACAGTCTCTGCACGAGTGGCGTTCATATAATCGCCGGCCGCGGTCTCTGCGGCCGGGGCAGCCGCTTCTTCGGCCGGTGCTTCGGTGGGGGCTGCTTCCTCGGCCGGTGTTTCGGCAGCAGCTTCTTGGGCCGGCGCCTCAGCCGCGGGCGCTTCTGCCGCGGGTGCAGGTGCGGCCGATGAACAGGCAGCCAGTAGCAGTGATGTAATCACAGCAAAACTGACCAGCCAATAGGAAAGTCGAACTCTGGACATAGACAAATTGCCTCCTCTGGTTCAAGTCTGTAGCGAGTATAATATGAAGTAAATGTGATTTGTGGTTTTGCCTGCAAGCTGAAAGGACATGGCCCAAGATACATAGGGGAGAAATTGTTCAAGCCATTTAATGCAGACGGGCCTTAGTATACATTCAGGCGAAGGCTTCGTCAAAATAGAGGAGGCAGTGATCGGGATTTTGAAGTCGAGGCGGTAATTGGTATAGGGTATTGCATAGCAAGGCGGAGGTAGGGAAAACTCGTTCCACGCTCCGCGTGGAATGCCCGATGAGACGCTCCGCGTCTCGGGACGCAGTAGCAGATGAAGAAATTAAGGTTCTTTGAGGTTTTGTGGGGTAGGCGCCGAGGAGCAGCGGGAGCCCTTTGGGCGCCTTTGGACGCGACCCTTGCGGCGGTGGCCTTCTAGGCGCCAGGGCAAGCGCAAGGCCATGCCCCTACGAGAGACCCCATCAAACCTCTAAGAACCGAAATTAATCGGGTAGACGTAGGCGCCCAGAAGCAGCGGGAGTCCTTTGGGCAGGCGCAAGGACCGGTTGCCTTCTAGGCGCCTACGACCAATACCCTTCTTATTTCTTTATTCCACAGAGCGTCCCCTCCCAAAAGGGCACTTTGGTTCCCATGCGGAGCGTGAGGAAACAGCATTGCTTAAGTTTACACGTATGCTACAACCGCCAATGGGCGTCAATCGGAGCCTGAAATTCACCCCGTTGACCGGTTACAATGTCATCGACCTTAATCACCTCACCGGTGAGCGCCGATTCATAGATAGCGTCCCCAATCGCCAACGAGCGCATCCCTTCCCAGCCATCGATCTCCGGCTTTTCGAGGTTACCACGCAAAATTTCAAGAAATTCCCAAATCTCAATGGAGAAGCCGTCGGTGGCGCCGCCAGGATAGAGCAATTCGCGCTTGCTATCGCTGAGGGTGGCCCGGTGCATCTTTTCCAATTCGACCATTGAATACTCCGTACCATCTTTTTGGACCAGCAGTGCGCTTTCGTTTTGCTCGGGACGGCGCTCAAAGAGATGGAAGATCGAAAAGCGACCAGCGGTCGTATCCCGTAGCGAGCCTTCGCTGCCATAAAAGGTCACGTTGTATGCTTCTTCACCTGGTGCCGCCAAGCTCCACGCCCAGTTTCCCACCACACCGCTTTTGAAGATAAAAGTCACCATGACAGTATCTTCAGGCGCCTCCGTAAAGGGCAACGCGACCCCCGTCTTGAGCGAGCGCAACTCGGCGTAGACCCTCTCCACCTCGCCAAAGAAGTAGCGGATGCTGTCGCAATAGTGGAAGCCACTGTCCAAGACGGGGCCACCGCCGGACATCAATTTGTCTTGGCGCCAGCGCACACGGTCGGGCACCGGTTCATTGCTTGTGGCGGGTGGCGCGGGTGGCCGCCGATAGGTGTGGAAGAAGCTGAGTGGTTCGCCAATCAGCTTGGATTCGTTGAAGATCCAGTGCGCCACCCGCTGCCCCGGTTGGCGCCGATGGGGCGCTGCGGTAGAGAGCACCTTACCGGTCCGTTCTGCGGTTTCAGCCATGAGCCGACACGCTTTGATGGTAATGCCAAGCGGCTTTTCACAGAGAACATCCAAACCGCCTTCCATACAGTCGACGGCAATGCTGTGATGAAGGCCGTGGGGTAGACACATGTCCACCGCATCGACGCCGGCCTTCTGAATCAGGAGTTGATGGTCCGTGTAAATGATGGGACGCACGCCGAAAAGTTCTTCAAACATATCGGCCTTTTCGTGCGCATTGGCCTCGTTGGCGTCACAGACCGCGGTGACGACAAAGTCGCCGCGGCCTCGTTCTTGTAAATCTTTCATCGAGAGCACATGGCGGCGCGCAATGCCACCACAGCCGATGAGGGCTAATTTGATTGTCATAGGGTTAATTCACTTGTAACAGTTGTTGCTCACATTGCGTAAAAATAAAGTCTAACAATCCGAAAACGACTTCCGGAGTCGTAATGGCATAGGAGCGTGGATCTCTGATAAATTGAGCGCCATCCAATTGACCAAACTCCCAGCTGATCCCGGTCGTTACGATACCATAGATGATCGTTGAAACGGCAGCATTGATCTGCTGCGCAGCCAACATTGCGGCTAAGCATTGCGCCCAGCCTGCCTCGAAATCTTGCCGTTTTGCTTCCATTACAGCAAGCAAAGGACGATTTACCAACTGATCAACAACACCCTCCGGCCAAATCGAAATCAAATAATCCGGCTCACCAAACAGGACTTGATCAGCGGTGATTGACTGATTAATCCACAATTGAAGGCGCAGATGACGTTGCCAAGCAAGTTGGAGAAAGGGGTAGATGAAACTTTCGCGAAAAAACTGTTCGCTTTCGTAGGTGCCTTGGCGATCCAACGCGAAATTCATGTTCGCCAAAAACCACGACGGTAATTCCAATTGTGTATCGGGTAAAAATCGGTCGCGCCGCAGTTGAAGTGGATATTTACTGATGACTTGTGCAATATTTTTGAAGTCACTAAACGCCATAATCACTCCGAACAGCCGCCTACGGTAACATTGTGTCAAGTGTGCTTGTTACGCCGGCGCCAACAACAACTGTGTTTCACATTCACCCAAAATGTAATTAAGCAGGCCTAACACTTTAGACGGTGCGTCGATTGAATAAGAGAACAGATCTTGTGTAAAGACTTCTTGTTCCAGCTTGGCAAACTGCCAGGTCAAGCCGGTTGTGACAATACCATAGATCGTGATCGGTGGCTCCCCATTGAGGCGCTGACAAGCGATCATTGCCGCGAGGCACTGTCCCCACCCGTTCTCAAAATCTTGTTTTTTCGCCTCGACCACGGCAAGCATTGGTTGTTAACGATCCGGTCGATCACCCCTTCCGGCCACATCGAGATTAGGTAATCAGGTTCACCAAAGAGATCACTGTCATAGATCAAAGATCGGTTAATCCAAAGCTTGAGTTGGCGATGCTGCTGCCAGGCTTTATGCAAAAAGGGGAAAATGAAACTTTCACGAAAAAAGGATTCACTTTCACCAACCGCTTGGGTTTCAAGGGAGAACTTGATATCATCTAGAAATTGCGACGGCAATGTCATTGTCACTTCCGGCAGAAAACTTTCACGTCGGAATTTTAGTGGATAGTTCTGCAGAACTTGCTCAACGCTTTTGAAATCCCTAAACGCCATGATCATTACCTTGTTACCGAAAATCAACATTCGCTTCTATAACTTTAGCCACGCAGTGATCATACGCTTTCATCAACAATTTGTCAATCAAATCGGGTGCGTACCACATTTGGGGTGATACTCTGGTTAACAAATTTTAGTTGCTCGACCAGTCCCCCATAATGGGACGCGCCCATCAAATCAGCCTTTAATCCCAGTGAGTGCAATCCCTTGGACAAAGGTCTTCTGCAAGAAGAAGAAGAGGAGAATGATCGGCAGCGTAATCAAGACGGAAGCGGCCATGAGCAAGGCCCATTCCGAACCGTGCTCGCCACGATATTCGTAAATGCCAAGCGATAAGGTGTACTTCTTCTGATTGCTCAGATAGATCAAGGGGCCCAGATAGTCGCGCCAGCGCGCAATAAATTCAAAAATTGCCACGGTCGCTAGCGCTGCTTTGGAGAGCGGTAGGATAATCCGCCAATAGATCAAAAATTCGCTGGCGCCGTCGATACGTGCGGCCTCCGATAGCTCCACGGGAATGGTCATAAAAAACTGGCGCAGCAGAAAAATATAGAGTGCGCTGCCAAACCAATGGGGGGCAATCAATGGCACAAATGTATTGACAAAGCCGTAGGTCGACCAGACCACAAAAAGTGGGATCAGCGTCACTTGGAAGGGCAGCATCAAAGTCGCGACGGTAAAGATAAAGAGTGCATTTCGTCCGCGCCAGGGAATTCTCGCCAGACTGTAGGCCACCAATGAGCACGACACGAGCGAACCCAGTGTAGCCATCACCGCAATCCAAAGCGTGTTGCGCAAATAGAGGAAAAAGTCTATGTAACCGACCGCGACAGGGTAGTTTGACCATTGCGGGGGAAGCGGAATCCAAATGGGCGGATAGACATACAACTGTGTATCGGATTTCAGCGAGGTGGAGAGCATCCAGATAAAAGGAATCAGGAACAAAATCGCCGCCGGAATCAGCAAGAGATGTAAACCGGCTTCACGTAGGATCTTTTTCGTCCGTCTGCGTTGGCGCCACTTTTGCCGCGCAGCATCGCGTGTGGGAACAGTCTGTGTTGTCTCTACTGCCATACAATCACTCCTTCTTGTTGCATTTCATTTTGCACCACTATCATGATTGTCCGCCGCCGGAGTAGAAGACCCATAGACGCGCGCTGCGAAAAATAACCAATGTAATCACTAAGGTGACTAAGAACAACAACCAGGCCATCGCCGACGCACTTCCCATATTAAAATACTGGAAGCCCTGTTTGTACATATAGATCGAGTAGAAGAGCGTCGTATTGGCAGGAAATCCATTGCCGCCGGTCATAATAAAGGGAATGGCAAAGAACTGTAGCGCGCCAATGACCGAAGTGACCAAGTGGAAAAAGATCACGGGCGTCACAATCGGGATCGTGACATTGCGTAACTTGTGCCACGCGTTAGCACCATCAACATTGGCGGCATCGTACAAGTCCTGTGGCACATCTTGCAGACCTGCTAAATAGAGAATGATCTGCTGGCCAATGATCCACAGCGCGAGCAAAATCAACGTTTCGCGCGACATTTGGGGGCAAGTCAACCAACAAGGCCCGCGTCTACCCAACATCTGCCAGGGCAAATTGACCACACCGGACCCAGGTGTGAATAAATAGATCCAGACCAACGCCAACGCCACCTCGGGCACCAGTGTCGGCAAGAAATAGATCGTGCGGTAGATCACCTGGCCGTGAACTTTGGCGTTGAGCATCAGCGCCAGGGCAAAGGCCAGCACAATCGCCAGCGGAATCGACACACCAGCAAAGTAGAGTGTGTTCTTGACAGCCGCAACGAAGTTGATGTCGTTGGTAAACAGTTCGACGTAATTTTTAAATCCAACCCACTGTGCAACCTGTACGCCGTTGAATTTGGTAAAGCTATAGTAAGCCGACATGACTGTAGGATAGATCCAGAAGGCAAACAACCCAAACAGCCACGGGGACGCGAACAGCAACCCATTGATCGTATTGCGTGTACTTGGCTTGAGACGCATCCCCCTTTTTGGAGCTGGCGTCGCTACTGTTGCCATGAAATCCTCGTAGTTATTCTACGGCGGAGACCGCAGCCTATCTCCAATAGCTGCGGTCTCCGCCGATCATACGTTACCTGTATTGACTGCGAACGAACATCTGCAAATTGCGACTGACAATCTATGAGAAGAAGCCGGCATCTTCCAAGTCTTTGTTGATTTCAGTATCAATGTCTTCCAAAGCCTGCTCGACTGTCTTTAGACCGTGTGGAATCTCATCCTGATAAGCCTTAACGTGCAGATCCCACAGTTTGGAGCCAAAAGGAATCGGCGGCCGCGTATGAGAAACCGGCAGCAAATCCATAAAGACCTTATGTAGCGGATCTTCACTGAAGAAGGGATCTTCGGCCACCGACTTCAGGGTTGGGATGTGGTAGGTGTCCTTGTTATACTTTAATTGACCTTCTTGACCACAGAGGTAGGCGCAGACATCAAAAGCCGTTTCGACATCGGCGACCCCCTTTGGCACACACCAACTCCAGCCGCCGGCCCAACTGGCAAAGGGCGCGGGACCATCTGGCCCCGGAATATAGACCACGCCGTATTCGGTATCCGGAGTAAATTGTTTTGTCTGGGCAACCATCCAATCACCATTCCAGGACATGACCTGCTGGCCAGACAGGAAGGGATTGTTCGGACCATTGCACGCGCCACCCGCACAGGCCGCTTGCTGGGCATCCACATCCTGGACACCAATGGCGTCGACAAACTCTTTCTGACGCTTGGCTGCCGCAATATTTTCGGGCGTGTTAAAGGTAATGCGTTTGGTTTCGGGATCCTGGAATTCACCCTTAAAAGCCCAACCCCACGTGTACAATTCGGCTTGGTCGCGGATAGGATTGAAGCCAAAGCGTGTCACTGCGCCGCCGGCGCCGCGTACAGTCAGCTTGTCCATCATGTCAAAAAGTTCATCAAGGGTGGTCGGCGGGGCCTCGGGATCGACGCCTGCTTCTTGCATGAGGGTCTTATTGTACCAGAGCGCCCGGGTGTCCGTATCAAACGAAAGCGCATAGATGTCGCCCTTATAGATTGTTTCTTCCCAGGCAAAATCGTAATACTGATCCTTAGTCACGCCAGCCCCTTCGGCCAAATCAGTGATGTTGGTGAAAAAGCCCTGATAGGCAAACTGGGGAACGGTAAAGCGATCAGCATAGTAGACAGCGGGCGGGCTGCCACCAGCGACGGCAGTCAGTAATTTCTCGTCAGCCTGGCTACCTTGGGTCTGCGCGATATAGACAAACTCCACCTGAGCGCCTTTATTGTTTGAGGCGTTGTAGTTGTCAAGAATGCCCTTCACCGACTCCTGGTCAATATCGGTCATGCGCGACCAAGCTTCCAACGTCTTTGTTTCGGCACTCGGCGCGGCGCCACTCTCGCCACCGGCTGGTGCAGCGCCAGGCGCCGTCGGAACCGAACATGCGGCCAAGAGTGTGACGCTGGCCGCCAGCCCGGAAAATTGCATGAAGCGACGGCGCGACAGACCTTGCTGCAACGAATTCATATAAGCCTCCTTGGTCATTCCTTTAGGAATAATTGAACAGTATGAGACTGGCACTGGCCAAATCCAACCAGATTTAGCAGTAGCTTCAGTATAGCAGATAGTAGAGGGATATTGCCCTAATCATAGCGCGAATTAAAGCGGCTGTCAAACAGATTTGACGGTGGGGTACGCCGCGGCTATTTTCCAAGCTTTGTCGCGTTTGCCCATAGCTGGACACGCTCTTTTGTCCAGGCCACGTCAGCAGGCCGCAGACGCGGGGCAGGTGGCGTCTTAGCGTAGTCAAGTTTTTCAAAATAACGACCGCGTTGATAAATGCCTTCCAGCATTGCTTGCAGATCGAGAGGAGCGTCCGGATCAGGAGCGCGCAAGGGAACGGCAATGACCGGCAACCGATCCCTTAGATCAATATACCAGACCTCCAATGGTCCCCAGACGCCGCCCCGTTTTAATAATACATAATAATCGCTTTTCTCAACGACTTCGGGTGGCCGTTCCCCACCACACAAGAGGTCGATCTCAATCCAATGCACAGATGAAGCCATGACGGTGTTACGCTTGTCTACAAAAGCGCGCCGCCCCGGCGAGTCGCCTTGCTTATTAAAAGGCGATAAAATTTCAATCGTAGTAACAACCGTGTCATCACTGCTGTCCACAATCTGGATATAACGCTCGCGCACCTCCAGATCCAGAACAGGCTCGACCAATGTTGGCGGCGTCACTGCACCCGTTCCAGTCGCCACAGTACCGGCGAGTGGGGACTGCACCAGAAAGATGTCCGGCACAACATACTTTCTTGCTTCATCTGCCGTTAAAATATAAACACGTTGTTCAATGTCCACGCTGTAGGCAGAACCAAGCTGTTCGCTGAGTTGATCACTAATGGCCGTAATCAATCTTGTGTGCACTGAACTCCATTTGGCTGACGCCTCTAGATAGGGATCCATGCCGGGAAAAGGTGAAAGAGGCATACGCTCCTCCTAGTACAGTCGGACATCAATACTTATATGCTCATATCGTGAGCATAAGTACAGTATAGGCCAAATGGCCACCTTCGTCAACCATCCCTGCGCACAAGGGTGCATTTCTATTCTAGGGCGAATTGGCACTGACCACAAGAGGACGTTTCACTTTGGAGGCGAACAATGGCGCCAACGTCGGTGAGACCTGTCTGGTGGCCAGCCCTAGCGCTGGTTACTGTGGCAACGGGAGCAAGCGCTGCGGTTGCAGCACTTCGCGCTTGGGTGCGGCGCCAACTTCTTCCCCACCCGCCGCCGTTGACGCGGGCTGCGGACGTGGATTATACTCAGGCAGGATCGCCTTGAGCAGCGCCAGCACGCGGTCATTATTGCTATCAAGCGCCGCTGCGACCAGATCGTCGACGGCCGCCAGCAGATTGGCCGGCACAAAGTGGCTGGCATTGTGTGCCACGAGAATCTTTTCATGGGCTGTGCGGCCATACTCTTCGCCGGCAATAAACATCTCCTCAAAGAGCTTCTCGCCAGGACGCAAGCCGGAAAAGGTAATCTCAATGTCCGTGCCCGCGTGCAAGCCATTCAGCTCAATCAGGTCGCGCGCCAGATCGACAATTTTAACCGGCTCGCCCATGTCCAACATGAGCACCTCGCCGCCGGCGCCCAACATAGAAGCCTGCAACACAAGTTGCACCGCTTCGGGAATTGTCATAAAGAAGCGGATAATATCGGGATGGGTGACCGTCACCGGACCGCCGCGCTCAATCTGCCGGCGAAAGGTGTGGATGACGCTACCGCGACTGCCGAGGACATTGCCAAAGCGCACCACCTGGTAGAAACGACCAGTGGTATGCGCAGCGTGCAGCACCAACATTTCCGCAATGCGTTTGCTGGCGCCCATGACGTTGGTGGGATTGACGGCCTTGTCGGTCGAGATCATGACAAAACGTTCCACATCGGCCAGTTGGGCCGCCTCCAGCAAAATCTGCGTCCCACGCACATTGTTGGTGATTGCTTCCACCGGATTGGCTTCCATTAACGGCACATGTTTATGCGCGGCGGCATGAAAGATCACCTGGGGCTGATAGCGACGAACGATTCCCAGAATCCGCGTCCGAAAACGTAGGTCAGCAATAACGGGGATCATCTCGGTTGCCTGTTCAACACTGGCTTGCGCACGCTGCTCCTGCTGGAGCTGGCGCAATTCGGCAGCGGCTTCAAAGATGGAATTTTCACCATGTCCCACCAGGATCAACTGCGCCGGCTGGCAGCGCAAAATTTGGCGACAGAGTTCACGGCCAATCGAGCCGCCGCCCCCGGTCACCAAGACTCGCCGTCCGTGCAGCGATGCCATGACGCCAGAGACATCGGTTTCAATGGGGGCGCGGCGCAACAGATCTTCGATCGCAGTGTTGCGCAACCGGCTAATGCTAATGGCGCCACTCAGCAGTTCATGCAGCCCCGGCATAATTTGTGTGCGCACATCTACCTCGTGACAGATGCGTGTAATCTCACGGATCACCGTGCCTGGCGCGGCGGGCATGGCAATAATCAATCGCTCGACATGGTGCACGCGCAACAGATGACGCAGTTGTTGCCGCCCACCCAAGACCGGCACATTGTGGATCCGCATCAAATGTTTGGCGGAATCGTCGTCAATAAAGCCGACCAATTCCAGGTTGATGTTCTGATTGTCCCCGATCTCACGTGCGATGAGCGCACCGGTATAGCCGGCGCCATAGATCATGACCCGCGCGGGAGACTTCAGCTGGGCCTGGGCGGCATACGCGCGGGCGCGCACACTTTCCGTAAGGCGTACAGTGGTGCGGAGTGCGCCGACCAAAAGCAAGTAGAGCATGGCATTGATCGGCAGAATGGAGCGAGGAAGGTTGAACCAGGACAGCGCAATGCGAGCACTGAGATAAAAAAGACCGGCCAGCACAAACGCGATCATGGCCGCATAAATCAGTGTCGTAAATTCCGGCACACCGGCAAAACGCCAATAATAGCGATATAAGCCCATGCTATGCCAAAGCAACATCTGGATAATCAGTGCGCCAATGGTATAGAAGAGCAATGCAGCGCCGTACTCAGAAAAGCTACCTATATCATCGGTGCGTAGATACAAGGCCAGGGCAGGCGTCGTTAACCAGATCAGCAGATCAAGAAAACAGAAATGACGGTTACGCAGATAGAGCAACCGTTGCGCCACGCGATAGAAATATACTTTGGGGGAACGTGAAGGCAACATACGTTTCTTCTCACTTTGATTATAGGAATGATACATAGAACGCTAGGTGGATGGCTGCTCCAACGCGTGATTGGGGGCAACCACCGCAGACGCTTCATCAAGCTGCGGTTGGCGATGGAGTGCGCCGGGCCGGCGTTGGGGGCGCGGTTCAGAATGCGTCGGCAGCAAAGGCTGGGCCGGCACCCCCACCACCGTCACATGCTCCGCCACGGTCCGGTGGACCAACGCGCCGCCGCCTACTGTGCTCCACGCGCCAATCCAACACTGAGGGAGGACACTGGCGCCAATCCCGACCATTGCCCCATCGCCCACCTCGACATCCCCTCCCAGACAAGCACCCGGCGCGATGTGTGCGTGATCGCCAATCACATTATGATGCTCAATCGTACAGTGGGTGTTCAGAATTACATTGGCGCCAATGCGGCTGCCGGGGTTGATGACCACCCCCGCGCCCACCACCGTACCCGGCCCGAGCGGCACATTAGGCGCGATCACGGCAGTGGGGTGACAGACGGTAATCATCTCTTCGGCGGCAGCAGAGAAGCGGTTAAAGAGTTCCGCACGCCGGTAATTTTCACCAACGGCAATGATGATCCCGTCGTGGGTAATTTCGGCCAGTTGGTTGATGGCGCCAAGAATCGGTAACCCCAAGCGGCGCTGGCCAACGATGGCCTGGTTGTCATCCAGATAGCCGATTGGCTCCCATACACTGCCTTGGGCGCGCGCCTGGAGCAAAATGTTCGCCACCACCTGACCATGACCACCGGCGCCAATGATGAGCACCCGTCTTTGTGGTGCGGCCGCTGTGGCTGGGCTGGTTGATCTGACCGGCACGGTGGAAGTGGCCGGTGTAGAGCGTGGCGTCATCGCTTCAGGGTCGGCGCGATTTTGATGCAAAAAGGCCTGCCCCTTAAAGGGTTGGATGGTCACATGGCCAGGCTGGTTGATGCCATCCCGCTGCACAATCCGCAAGAGGGTCAGGCCGATAATCTTGAGATCCACCCAGAGGGAGTGATTGTCCACATACCAGAGATCCAGGGCAAAGCGTTCCGCCCAGCTAATGGCGTTGCGGCCACTGACCTGTGCCCAGCCCGTAATACCGGGCAACACATCATGACGACGCATCTGTTCCGGCGTGTAGAGATCCAGATAATGCCACAACAATGGGCGCGGCCCCACCAGGCTCATCTCGCCGCGCAGCACATTGATAAGTTCCGGCAACTCGTCGAGACTGGTGCTGCGCAGAAAACGGCCAAAGGCAGGCAGCCGTTCAACATCGGGCAGCAACGCACCGTCGGCATCACGCGCATCGGTCATGGAGCGAAATTTTAGCAATACAAAGGGCTGGCCGCGGTAGCCAGGTCGCTGTTGGCGAAACAAGACTGGCGCCCCCAGCTTCACACGCACACCGAGCGCCACCAACAGCACTAATGGCCAGGCCAAAACCAAAAAGAGCACGGTTACCACCAGATCAAAGAGGCGTTTAGCAGTCATCCGTCGCATTCAATCTACTCCTTCCTCAGCAGATAATTTGGCAACAGCAGCAGTATGTGCGACGGAAGTTGGGGAGAGGGTTATACTCTCGGTTAAGATGTTACCAAACATAAAGACTCACTTCTCTCGAAAGTCAACAGTTGCGCTGTGTAATAAATGATGCTATGCTAAAAAATGACAAAACGACCCTAGCATGTGCAAAACACATGAATGATCACGCCCGCAGACTCCCGTGTCCGTCAAGATCCAGGAGTCATGGGCCAAAGGTTGGCTTGTCGTAATTGGCGTCATACCGGTGAGCAGACCGCTATGACGCCCTTTTTTCTTGAGGCATATCGTAACTACTTCGACAATGTCACATTTCGACCGGGAGTGCGTTGCACAGGCGAGAAACTTCTTGGCAATCCAGTGTATCGTCCTGCCTGTGCAACGCACTCCCTCGACCATCTTAACCAATGTGACATTGCCGAACTACTCAGCCGTCCCCTTCGACAAGCGCCTTACCCTTACCCACAAGTCGGTTAGTCGGCGAGTGTCGCTCTAGAAGGTGACCGGCATCTCGGAGATGCCGGTCACCTTAAACCCACGCCCTACCTCTGGGCGAAAAAGATGTGGGTAACGGTAAGGACAAGCGCAGGGGGCGCCGAGTAGTTATGCCGAGTAGTTATGAAGTATCTATAAAATCGGTAGCGTCTCCATGGCTCCTTCCACTTCCACCACCTCGGCGGCGATCCAGGCGCGGCTATCATCATCCAGCCGAATCTGTAACCACTTGTTGTCTGCTGTACGCCCTACCCCAGTTACCACTACAGCATCGGGAAGCACCGTCAGAATCTCAGCCGTCAACGCCGGCGCCTGACGCGCATTGGCGCCATAGGTGCTACGGACAATGACACGCACAGTTGGCGCCGCCAATGCTGTCGGTGTTGGCGTTACCACAGCACTTGTCAGCACATTTGTCACCGGAGTTGTAACAGTCAAGATCGGAGTAAGCGGTTGTGTCGCTGTCAGCACCCCGCCACTACCACTATGCGAATCATCGAGCGTCGGGGTTACGCGCAACGTTGCCGGTTCCAATGTCACCACCGCCGCCAAACGCGCCGACAGCAATGCCGTCGGTGTCACTGCTTCCTCAACAGCTAAACCGGCGGTAGCCGTAGGCGCCAGGGTTAGATAAAGCTGGGGTGTCAGCAGTTGCGCCACTGCGCCGCTGGCCAATGTCACCTGCCAGGGTGTCGGAGTTGCCCTCTGCACTAGCGCCGCCGCGGGCCCCAAGCGCGCCGCCAAAGCCAGGTTGAGCGCGCCGGCGTTGAGTTGGACACTGCTCCACCACCCCAATACAACCACATTGACCAGCAGCAACAAGAACGCCGCTGCGGACCAGCCAATTTTTTGCCACCAAGGCGTCGTAGCGGCCACCGGCGCGGCCGTTAAAGGTTCATCCCAGCCATCTTCGGCGCCAATCATCAGCACATCCAGCAGTCGCACCGCAAAAAAGAGCGCCAACAGCCACCAAATCGCCGCCACGCCCAGCGAAACGCTCTGGTTAGCCGCATAGGCATGGAGCCCCAGGCCGCCACAGAGCAGCACCATTGTGCTATAGAGCGGCGCCAGGGTGCGCGGTACATGATAGGCATAGCCTTGATTCCACCAATGACGCTGACGATAGCGATTCAGATAGACCAACGCAAGCAGGGTCCCAAAGAGACCGGCCATCCAGGTCAGGCTGATCAACAGCAAGACAAATTTGTTTTCAAACATGATGTGCGAATCCCTTACGCTAATCTCTTCGCAGTCAGCAGTTCACGGTAGACATCCTTGACCTTGGCAAAGACAAATTGCTCATCAAAACGCGTTTCCGCCATCTCTCGCCCAGCCGCGCCCATCTGTGCCGACTGTGCCGGATTCTCCAACAGCGTCAGGATGCCCTCACGCAGCGCCGCCACATCACCCAAGGGGGTCAACAGACCATTGCGGCCATATTCCACAGCCTCACGGCAACCGCGTATATCGGTGACAATCGCGGGCACACACATGGCTGAAGCCTCCATCGGCGCACGGGGAAAGCCTTCCCGGTGCGAAGGCAACACGAAGAGATCCATGAGCGCATAGAGTTCAGGCATATCATGGCGCAACCCGGTAAAGGTAAAGGCGTCAGCCACGCCATAGTCCACGGCAATGGCCGGCGTCAACGCATCGGGCTTTTCGTGGTCAATTGGGCCGATGATCAGAAATTGCACTGTGGGTTTGACCGCCAACACCTGACGCGCCGCCTCCATCAATTCTAGAATGCCCTTCTCGGCCACCAATCGCCCCACAAAACCCACCACTGGCCGCTCCTGCTGCAGCCCCAGTGCATGGCGCAGTTGACCTAGCGTCTGCGCCGTGAGCCGCGCCCGATTAAAGCGCGTAATGTCGATCCCGTTGCCCAGATAGCGGATGGCATCGGCTGTGCAGATTCCCGCTTGAGTGGCCGTCGCAATATCCTCGGCATTTTGGGAAAGGATCACATCGGAGCAGCGCGCCGCCACCTTTTCCGTAAAGATATAAAACTTACGCCAAAAAGGCGTCATGCCCGCATGGAAATAAAAACCGTGCAGCGTGTTGACCACAATGGGCACACCGGCCATGCGCGCTGCCAACTGGCCGAGCAAACCAGGTTTAGGATTATGAGTATGGACAATGGTAAAGCGCTCGCGCCGCATGATCTGCACCAGCCGCCGCAACGCCCGCAGATCGGCGCCCGGCGTAAAGTTGCGCGTCATGGTCGCCGCAATATGACGAATGCCGGCCTCTTCCAGCATCGGCACATCGGGGCCAGGGGTGGAGATGCCGGTGACTCCGTAGCCGGCGGACCGAATGCTGCGCAACTGGTTAAAGAGCAGATGGCGCAACGAAAAGTCAATGGTGGTGATATGGGCAACCTGAATCGTCATGCGGCGCGCCTCCGGCGCAAAGATTGTTGCACCCACATGTAGAAGGCTTCCTCATTGGCCATACGCCGATCAACCTTAGCCTGGAAATAGCGCCAGCCGTCGCTACGCCGAATGGGTAGGCGTGGGATGCGGTAGGGGTGAAAGTTGGCAGCCGACGCCCATTCACCGCCGGCCACCACCGCTGATGCGTAATATTCCATGACCAGCAACTCAATCGTATCATTCCAGAGGGCACGGGGATAGGCGAAGTGGCGTGGAACGAGCCCAAGCCGCTTTTGGAAGAGTTCAATCGGGCGCGCCAACTCTTCCTCCACCTGCGCCAGTGGCAAGTGGGTCAGCACCGGATGAGTATGGGTGTGTGCGCCCAGCGTCACCAAGCCGGACTCAGCCATAGTGCCCAGCATCTCCCAAGTAACCGGTTCCGCCGGCAAGTGAGGATAGCTCAGCATGGGATAAGCAACGCGGTCTTCGATAAAGCCCGTATTCACATACAGAATGGCCGGCAGATGATAGCGCCCCAAGAGCGGAAAGACCTGGGTATAGAAATCGCGAAAGCCGTCGTCAAAGGTCAAGACAAAGGTAGAGCCATCGGTGGCCGGCATAGACTTACGCTTTAGCGCACCTTTACGGCGACTCTCTTGCAGACGAGAACAAGCCTGCTCAAAAGGAATCACCCGCTGTGTCTGGGCCAAATAGGCCAGTTGCCGCGCCAACAACAGCGGCGGCAGATCGAGTTCAATCGGTAGATGGCCGCGGGCGCTATGGTAGGTGAGAAAGGCGCAGCCTTCACTGGGGGCTGGTTGCATCAGCCCAGCCAGCCAAAGGGATTGCTTCACCCCCTGTTGGATCAAACGTTTCACAAAATCTCCTCAGCAGGTAACAGACGGTTTATCGTCAGCGCTGTTTGAACATTGTAGCTTTTGCTCTGTAGGGATTTTCCAAAATTTAAATCATTCAACACACCAACAGATTTAGAAAGTAACGATTTGTGGTTTGGCGAGGAAAAAATCCGTTTCTAGCTAAATCCGTTGTTGTGTTTTATAGACAATTGGATAACTGTTTTTCTGGACCATCCTACAAACTATAGTTTTCAAAGCAACCGTCCCATAAAGATGGTAGGTATCGGTTTCGCTCTGCTAAAACTCTTGCAACACAGGAACGACGGGTGCTGAGGTCTACGCAAGTGGCTATTCCCCGACGGGCGATTTCGGGCAAGAAGTGTTGGTTAAGTCAAAACTATCATGAAGTATTACATTTGTTCATAAAATTCATGCCAACATTACACGCTCTTCATTGTAACCTTACCATATTATAACGCAAATCTTCTCTTTTTAAGCTTACAATTAACTAATGGAGCTTGCATTTCTCGGCAAAATCGCACGGAGCACGACGGATAACAGAAGATCGCTGGGGCGTGTGAAGTATCAGTAAATCGCAAGAAATTGGAAATGCCCGCAGCAGCGTGGATAGTACACCCACTGTTCTTCGACGGAATAAAAAACCAGGTTTCGCGGAGAAACCTGGTTTTTGGCATCCATCAACCTAAGCTTGGTGAACTACGAGGGCGCCAGTGACTATCACCTCGGATCGACTGGGGCGTTCGCGCAGCACAAAAAGGAGCAGGTCAGGAGGTAAAGTGGGTCTGCGGTGGTTTGCCTACAGCATATACATTGAAACCTAACGTATACAATTCCTGATGATTCAACATATTGCGCCCATCAAAGAGAAAGGCCGGTTGCACCATCGCTTTCAGAATGGCGCCGTAGTCCAACGCTTGATACTGGGGCCACTCGGTAAGCACAGCAATGGCGTAAGCGCCCTGGGCGGCCACATAGGGATCTGCTTCAAAGATGACCTGGTCCGCCAGATCCCCCAGGGCCAAGCGCGCCTCTTTCAGGGCATGGGGATCGGTCAGCACCACTTGCGCCCGCTCTTCCAGCAGACCGCGGCAGACATTGAGTGCGGCCGATTCACGCACATCACTGGTGTGGGCTTTGAAGGCGGCGCCAAAGAGCGCAATCCGTTTGCCGGCCACCGTGTTGAACATGGCATTGACCATCTTGGTCACAAAGCTCTGCTGCTGATACTCGTTCAGCGTCACCACCTGCTCCCAATAGGCCGCCACTTCGGGCAGGCCATAATGCTCACAAAGATAGACTAGGTTGAGAATATCTTTCTTAAAGCAGGAGCCGCCAAAGCCGACGCTGGCGCGCAGGAAGTTTGGACCAATGCGGCGGTCGGCGCCAATTGCATGGGCCACCTCGGCCACATTCGCTTCGGTCTTCTCACAGATATTGGCAATGGCATTGATGGAAGAGATCCGCTGCGCCAAGAAGGCGTTGGCGGCCAACTTGGAGAGTTCGCCGGACCAAAGGTTGGTGGTGATAATATTGCTGCGCGGCACCCAATGGGCATAGATCTCCGCCAATGCGTGCACGGCCTTACAGCCGGAAGGTGTCTCGCGCCCGCCGATGAGCACACGGTCGGGATTTTCCATATCTCGAATGGCGCTGCCTTCGGCTAAAAATTCGGGGTTGGAGAGCACGTCAAAAAAGAGACCTTTGTCATTAGAATTGAGAATGCGTTCCATGGCTTCGGCAGTGCGCACCGGGAGGGTGCTCTTCTCCACCACAATCTTGGGTGTGGTGGAATTTTCCAGGATCTGGCGGGCAGTCTTCTCCCAATATTGGAGATCAGCCGCCTTGCCGGCGCCACGGCCAAAAGTTTTAGTCGGGGTGTTGACACTGACAAAGATAATGTCCGCTTCAGCAATATGACAGTCAATCTCCGTGGAGAAAAAGAGATTGCGGCCCCGGGCGCAGAGGACCACTTCGCGCAGCCCCGGTTCATAGATCGGCAGGTTGTCCGACTGCCACGCGGCAATGCGCGCCTCGTTGATGTCGACCACGACCACCCGGTGCTCCGGGCAATGCTTGGCGATGACCGCCATGGTGGGGCCACCAACATAGCCGGCCCCAATACAAAGAATATTTGCCATTTACCGTTTCCTTAAAATCTGGCTCATAGAGGTCTGCGGGTGAAATCGCTCAATTTCTCGCTGGTGCTTGCGACGATTCCACCGCTTCGCCCCTATGAGCGTAGTATTTCACAATACAGATCTTCGATCGCACGTACACGATACTTACTATGAAAATGGGCATCCACCCGCGCCACCCCGGCTTGGCCCAGCCGCTGCGCGCGTTGGGGATCTGCCAGCAGCGTAAGCACCTGCTGTGCCAGTTGCTGCACCTGCCCCACCGGCGCCAAGAGCCCCTCCTGACCATCGGTTACCGCCTCTGGAATGCCCCCAACCGCGGTGGCCACCACCGGTTTGCCCAGGGTCATCGCTTCGAGCAGGGCAATGGGCAAGCCTTCAAACGCAGAGGTCATCAGGTAGAGATCCATGAGCCCCAGACAGCGCCGGCCATCCGGACGAAAGCCGGTCAGCCGCACCCGCGCCGTCAGCCCCAATTCCGCCACCTTGGCCCGGACCAGGGGCATCTCTGGTCCATCACCCACCAGCAGGAAGGTGACATCAGCCCGCTGTTGCGCCACCTGCGCCGCCACCGCCAGCCAATCGGCCAGCCGCTTTTGCGTGCGAAAGACGGCCACGCTCCCCACCACCTTATGGTTAGCCGGAATGGCCAGTTCCTGTCGTAACGCGTCTAGTTCGGTCGCTTCGGCGCGCACCTGATCGACCGGCACGCCGTTGAGCAGGGTGCGCACCATAGTGCGTCGGTCACCACCGGCGCGCCGGATCGACGCCTGCACCTCTTCCGACACGGTGAGGACACACTGTTGCCAGCCAAAGGTGGCCTGGTGGGCCCAACGGGTGAGGGGATGATAACGCTCCAGCAGGTTATGTTCGGTATAGACCACCGGCACGCCAAGACGACGGCCCACCAACCGCGCCAGAATGCCGGCCGTCGGCAGGTCGGCGTGGATCAGGGCAAAGTGTTCCTGCCGCTGCAACTGGACCAAGCGCCGGTAGGCAAGGGGCATGGTCAGTGCAGCATGGATGGATCTGGGGGCGGTGATGGTGGCGGCTGGCTGGTGGCTGTTGGCTGGTGGCGGCTGGCTGGTGGCGGCTGGCTGCTGATGGGTGGCGTGGCCGCCCAGGCAGGTAACGGGGAAGCCGGCGGCGCGCAGCGGGGCGACCAGGGTATCTTTCCAGGGCACGATGTAGGCGAAGTGATAGGCAAACCGGGTTTGGTCCAGATAAGGCAAGCTATCGACCAGCAGCCGTTCGGCCCCGCCCAGGCCCAGACTTTTAATGAGAATTAGGATTTTAGGTTGGATCACACGTAAGTTTTCCTACAGATAACCGCGCAGCAGGGAGAGCAGGTGATAACGGGCGCGAGATCCCAAGCAACGGGCGCAGAGCAGTCGAATTCATCGTTGCGCAATACAAAGCCAAACCGTCATCTTGATAGCCTACGTCAATTGCGCTACGTCAAACCCATTATAATATAAAACTCATGAAGAAAAACTTACAATTGTTCATACAAGCTTGCATTTTGTCTCACTCATTATAGGATACTGTTGGCGAATTCCCCAATGCAGAATGAATTCTGCATCTGCCAGAGCAAGCCCTGCTGAAGCAGGCTGATAATGGCGGCGTTTTTCGTGATGAAATTGAATTCGCCAACAGTATCTTATAGACACACAGGGCGAGGGGCCATAACCTGCGGCTGAACCGATAAGGATGAAAATAATGATGGCTGCCTGCCAGGTGCGCATGAAAATTTTGGGCGTGGATTTGCGTGGAATTAATGGAGACGCGTGAGCTACCCAACGCTAAAGCTGTTGGGCTTCCAACAAACAGAGTTGTTGGAACTTTTCGGGGGCCGAGCGTCTTACAGCCCTACTCGTATCTCCCACCGCGTAACTTTCCCGCGCTCCGCGGGTAGTTTCTTTCAGTATGTTGATGGCGGCGTTCTCATCTCGATCATGGATGACGCCGCACTCAGTACAGACCCATTGTCGAATATTCAAGGTCAAGGACTTATGTTTCGCACCGCAATCAGAACAGAGTTTAGAAGACGGAAAGAAGCGATCCACCTGCAAGACTTCGCACCCAGCCCAAGCCGCTTTGTATTCGACAAAGTTTACAAACTGGTTCCAACCGGCGTCGGCAATGGCTTTAGCAAGGCTATGGTTTTTCAACATGCCGTTGATGTTGAGACTTTCAAAGGCGATAGTCCCGAAGTTATCAACAATGGTTCGACTCAGTTTGTGGTGAAAGTCCTTGCGCTGGTTGGCGATCTTCTCATGGATGGAAGCAACCACTTGACGGGCTTTCCCCTGGCTGTTACTACCCTTGGCCTTGCGAGAAAGCCGGCGTTGGCGAATCTTCAACCGACGTTCAGAAGCGTAGAAGTGCCTTGGCTTGTCAACCTTCTCGCCAGTACTGAACGTGGCGAAAGTGGTCAACCCCAGGTCAATGCCGACCTTTGCGGGTTTCTGTTCAGGAGTGGTATGTTCGACTTCACATTGGCACCCAAAGGGTTCCCGGACGAAATATTTACCGGTCTTGGTTTTCGACACGGTTGCATTTTTCATCTTTCCTTCAATTTTGCGATGAAGAACAGCTTTCACCCATCCGACTTTGGGCAGGTAGAGGTGACCGCCCGCTATCTTGAATCGTTGCGGGTAGCGGATGGATTGCTTGTCAAACTTGCGCTGAAAGTTGGGGTAGTCGGCGCGTCCTTCAAAGAAATTCTTGTAGGCTTTATCCAAATCCATCAAAGCCTGTTGAACGACCTGACTATCCGCCTCTTTCAGCCAGGGGCGATCAGCCTTCAGCCGTTCAGCCAGATCGGTAGCGCAATCAGTATAGGTCAAGCCTGTATTCGTCTCGTGATAGTATTCTGCTCGAACAGCGCGGTAATGGTTGTAGACAAAGCGGCTACAACCAAACTGGATAGCCAGTTTGTCTTGCTGTTCACTATCAGGATAGATCCGAAACTTAAAGGCTTTTCTGATCATCAGACGTTCTTTTGGTTTTCAATATATCGTTTGACGACTTCCAAAGAAACCGTTCCAACAGTCGAGATGAACTTGCTACGCGTCCAAAGGTTGGGTATTCGGCTTTTCAATTTCGGGAACTCGATCCGCAGCCGATGGGATGTATACCCTTTAATTTTTCCAACGATAGCATCGATCCCGATCCGCGGATCGCAGTCGAGAATGAGGTGAACATGATCGGGCATGATTTCCATTTCAAGAACGGTATATCCATAGTCTGTTTGCTTTTCCAGAATCAGTTCTTTCAGCCGAACGTCAATCCCGTCAACCAAGACAGATCGTCGGTACTTCGGGCAAAAAATGACGTGATATTGGCAAGAGTAAACAATACTGTCAGACGTATGATATTGCTTGGAAGGTTCTTTTACTTGCATATCTCTACCCTTTTCGTTAGTTTTAGCCATCAATGCTAACGCCTTGGGCGAAACACGCTAGTAAGAAACGTTCCCATTCTTGGAACTTGTTCGACCTAAAGGTCACTTCACTCTGTTCAGCCGCCGAGTACGGCGGTAAGCCCTTATATCCCAAGCCTAAAGGCGTTGGGTTTTACGGGCTGTTTCTATAAAAACCACCGACTTGGCGGCGTTTGTTGACACGCGCAATCTGTTCGCTCGCATTCCAGATCGACAGTTCCCAGGAACGAGTCATGCGTTTCTCAGCCGCCTGCTTGATCAAGTGGAGCAGGAGAATGACCGCGTGGCTATAAATCTTGTTGATTTTATCCTCACGGCTCATCTCTTCCATTTCCTCAATCAGTTCAAGCGCTGCGGTGTAACGTCCAGCCTGGACATGTTCACGCAATTGAAGTAGTTCTTCCATAGCTCTTCGTCCTTCGCTATCTGTTATATACTCCGCCGCAGCACATAGTAACATTTTCACTCGTGTGCAAAATGTACCTTTATGGCGCAGCTTAGTATAGATCTCCAGAAATATTTTGTCTCAATTCTGGCGCCTGCGAATGTGAACAAAACTTTCTGAGCAACTATACTCTACCACAAAAGTATGGACTCGGACAAGCTTGGCTAGTTTAAGGGGTGCGCACCCCAGTACCGGGGGCGCGCTGAGTGGCGCATAGGCCCGACCTACACCGGCTCCTGGTCCAGGTAGATCCGGTGCCAGCGTTCAAAGTTGAGCAGCAGCCCCGCCGCAATGTTGCCGGCCAGGTTAGAGGATCACACAAACAACATCCAGAAGAAGGGTAACGCCATGACGCGCTGCCGGGCAATGATGCCAAAGTTGCCAATGGAGGTGAGGGCCAGAAACATGGCCAGGGCGTAGAAGAGCGCAAAGCCGGCCATCGGGTCGCCGCGGATGCTGCGCAAGCGCTGCCAACAAGCACGCCGCTGCCGCCAGAGCAGCACCAACCACGCCATCGTCTCCAAAGAAGTCAGCAAAATGGGCAGGCTGTTGGCTTCCCAGGGAAAGGGTCGAATGGCCGCGGTGACCAGCCCTACGACAAAGCCCGTGGGCGAAAAGATCGACACGGCGGCATAGCGCGACCCGCCCTGTGTGGTGCGCTGCTGCTGCTCCACCATGCGATCCTCGATCGCGGTCACCGACAGTTCATCAATTTCCAGGAAAGAGGCGCCGTTTAGCAGCATGTAATAGGATAAGCCACCCACCACCACCAACCCCACCAGCCAGGTAAAGACCGAGCGTTGACCGCGCGTGCTGTAGAGCGCATAGGCCGCGCCCATGCTCAACGCCAGAAAGGCGGCAATGTGGGGCCGCACCAGTTGGAGCAGCAGCAGTGCGACGACAATCCAGATAAGGCCAAAGAGATTGTTGCGCCGGGTAAACACGACCCAGCCCCACGCCGCCAAGCCGGTCCAGCAGAGGATCCAGGCATCCTTGCCCAGGCTGGAGGGCCAGAAGAGGATGGAAGGCAGAAAGAAGATAAAGAGAATGTAATTATCCGTGTCGGCATTGGGCCAGGCAATACGCACGGCGCGATAACAGAAGACCATGCCGATAAAGGAGAGGAAGGCAAAAAAGAAAAAGGCGCCGGCCGCGCTGACCGGCATGATTGTATAGAGCAAGCCAGTGACATGACACAACATGGTGGTGCCATCACCCCGTGCCTGGTAGGTGGAGATGACAGAAAAGTCGAAGACCTTGAAATATTGGGTCAGAATCTGGCCCTGCTCATGGTAAAACGGTGCATCAGAGGCGCCGTCATAGAGGCTATAGACCATCCAGTAGCGTCCGACACAGCCCAGCATTTTGGTAAGCAGCGCCAGGGCAAAGAGCGCCGGCGAAAAGTTAGGGTCGACTGGGCGCAACGCACTGTAGTAGAGCACCGCCCCCCCCACAGCAATGACAAAAAAATAGATGGTGACTGCCCCCCATTCCGCCGCGGGCACCACCCACATGACCAGGGGGTTAAAGAGCAAAAAGGCCAACACCAAGAGCATGGGGGCGATCTGGTTCCAGCCGCGGTGTTGGTTAGCGGTCTTGGTGGCGGGCAACCGAGAAGTAGGCGAAGCAGCGGCTCGTGCAGACAACGCCCGGGCCGACGCACGTGCAAAAGTCGAATTCGTCATAACTCAATTCCAAAGGAGTGCAAAAAAACAAAGATCTAGAAAATCTCTAGGTCACCCAAGGTGAGATCCCAGGCTGCGGCGCGGTGGAGTGTAGCGGCGGTGGGTTGCAACGGACGCACAGTAAAGGTAATGCTTTGGCCCGGCGCGGGCCAGAAACCGCTACGACGCAACATGGCATACTCCAGGGTAGGCCGGGCGGCGTGGGCAATCAAGTAGTCGCCGCGCAGATGGCGGCGCAGGTGGCGGAGCAAGGCAACACCGTGCTTGACCGTCGGCTGGCGCAGGCAAAGTTCGGCCAGCACCATTTCCTGCCAGCCATAACGTAGGTTGGGGCGCAGGATGGCCAAGCCCAGCAACTCGCCCCGGCGGTCGGTATGGGGGTAGAGACCATAGCGCACATGAGGATGCCCCCCATAGCGCCAGGCCAGGTAATCCACCGTGCGCACGGTGCGCAAACCACGGTGGCGTCGATTCTGTTCATGGGCGGCGACCAGGGCGGGCAGTTGGTCGCCATAGCGGGCGTGAAACTCCGCCCACGGCAGAATGGCAGGAGCAAAGGAGCGGTCAAAGGCTGCATCGGGCGTGGTGATTGCGGGGCGCAACCGCCGCCAGGCCATGCGCAACGGGCGCAACGGTTTGAGATAGAGCGGCCACTGCGCCGCCACCTGCCACCCCATTTTGAGATAACCGGGCAAGCTTTTCTGATTAGGGGTGTTAAAGATGCAATCAACGCCTTGTGCGGTCAATTCGGCAATGGCCTGGCGCGTAAGGGCGGAAAAGATGCCCATGCGCTGGTACGCCGGATGGGTGGCCGTGTCCACCGCGCGTGCGCCCTGGACGATCTGGCCATCGGGATGTTGAAAGGCCCAACGCATGAGCACCCGCAGCCCGACCGCTTGCGCAGCCGCCTCATCCCACGCATAAAGGCCAGAGGACGCGCCAAAGGGATTTTCAGCATGTTTCCACTGCCAGAAGGCCCCAGTCTTGCGCACTGCGCCACTGTTGCCCAAGGTCTCCTGCAACAAGGGCAGGAGCAATGGGGCATGGTCGGCGTGATAGGGAAGAACGGTGTAGGATGCGGCGTGCGCTTGGGTAGTAACCAGGGTAGGCGGTGACGAAGATACAGGTGGGGATAACTCTAAGCTCATGCAGCTCCTTTTTGGTTGACTCATCAAACGCAAGTGTACAAATACTCAATGTCATTAAGTTAACAGTCATCAGTTCCCAGTTTTCAGTAGCCAGTCTCGAACCACACACTGGAAACTGATCACTGATCACTGATTACTTTGACACGGTAATTGCTTAACTTAACGACATTGTACAAATACTTACTTGGACTTTTGGCAAAAGGCGAAATCGATGGTTTGCACACTTTGTTTTGATGATAGTATAGTACAAAAACAGGAGAGATTTGCTTACATTTTACCGATACAAGCTTACATTTTCAAGCATTGATCAACGCGAATTTGGATTTGATCCAGCGGAGTTTGCATTCTCTAATGCAAACGGAGTGTACACCGGCGTAAGAGAACGCCTACTCCGCGGCTATCCGGATAGTTTATTTTCTGGATTGGCCTTAGTGGTGCAATGTGGCGACGTAGAGCGTCAACGCCTGGCTGGGACCGTGTTTCGCCATTTTCGTCTGCTCAATGCGTTGGAGTTCAAGGGCGTGCATGACCCGTTGACGCTCACCGATTACAACCGTATTCTGTTGCGCGCCTGGGGACAGGGTGCGCTCAGCGGGCGAAGCCGACGGCAACAGTCTGCGTTTCTACAACAGATAACCCAGGACGAACGCTACCAACTACCCGGCTAACGCACGGTGACCATTGTCTGTGTGACACGACCGGAGCGCATTTTGGATGAGCTGGGCTCGGAGCTCCGCTTTGTCGCCACAGCGGAGCCGGGCATCTACCACAGTGACCAGAGCCTACCCCAGTGGATCATCCACCCCAGCGAGCTTTCACTGGCACCTAAGAATTATCCGTTGTTGCCCTTGGCCCGTGGCGAAAAACTGGCCCAATTCATTGAACTTTGTCTGCAAGCAGGGTTAACCGATTAGTAACTACTCAGCCCGCTCCTAGCCGGTCCGTGACCGGCGCCAGTCACGGACTGGCTAAGCGCGGGTAGGCTGAGTAGTTACACCGATTATCTGCAGTTGATTGTGGACATCGGTCTGATAACCGATCCCGACGTGATTTGGCGGAAATTGATGGAGATGCATGAGATGAAACCGATGATTCGTGAGGAGACCTGGCCCTATATTGCAGAATACCTGCGCAGTGTGCCGGAAGTGTTGGAAAAACTTCCGACGTTCCAAGAAGCACTAGATGAACGTGAACAGCGCGGCGAACAGCGCGCTCGTCAGCAAACACTACTGCTCCTTTTGGAACACAAGTTTGGTGCGATTCCGGCGGCCATCCGCAGCCAGATCGACCACACCACCGATCTGTCACAGTTGGACCAGTGGCTGCTCCAGGTGATGGACCGCGACACTCTGGCCGCGATCGATTGGGAACTGCCATCTACAGACTGAAGCTCCCCCTGCTGCCGTGGCAATGCTGCGCACGCTTACCTCGTTGAACCGGAGCTGCGTAACCGTTGCACGCCCTGTTGCTGTACGGCCATAGATACGGAACTGATCACGACTACGCCGGAAGTGGTCAAACCAGCAGTCGCGGCGCGGGTTGAATAAGGGGGCTGGGCGTTTGGTACGGGGATCGATGGCGGCGATTTTGTCGCTCTTTAACAGATTACAGGGCCGACAGGCAAAGGCCAGGTTGTTCGGCTGCGTGGCACCGCCAAGCGAGCGGGGCAAGATATACCGACGAGCGCCAGGAAGTATCATTTGTACGGGAGTAAAATGGTACTTCCTGTGCTGCTCGTGAGTATATGTTCGACCTCAAAGAAAAGTACGCCGGTCATGATTTTGTAACGGCGACAATATTCACAACGACCGGCAGCGCGTACATCAACGAGATAGCGCAGCGCGTGGGTAGATTTCATCATGTCCCACTACAGTTGGTTGACAATGGACACGTTTAACGATGGCGCCAAGTGGTTCCTGCCACCGGCAGCAATGCCAAATTTGACAATGCGTCGTGAGCATCGTTCGACTGAGTCTCACGACGAAGTCTCCGCTGCGAACGGACCTTGTAAGGTAGCGGCCTCGCATCGGCGATGCGAAGTACACGAGACACTGTTTCCTATTTGGAATTACTGAATGGGGTCGACGTTCAGCATTGTGATTGTCGCCGGTCGCGAGGGTGTCGACGTGTTAATGAGGTTGATGCGGCTCTACCTGATCAAAGAAGCCAAACCGGTCAAGTTGATCGACCAACGCATTTGTAAACGCCGGCGTATCGCGATAATCGAGATGGGACGTATCTGGCGGATCAAAGGTTGCCAGAGCCGGCGTGTCTAGAAAATGAACGGTCTGTGCACTGGTTGCTTGTGCAAATTTGTCCCAATAGTGTGCCCTGGGAAAACGTTGATTTGCCGCAGCCAATGTCGCATCTGAAATGGGAAAATAGACAAAAGCAACTTTCCCGCCCCGCGCTTGAAACCGTTGAAGCTGTGGCTCCAATGTTAAGGCATTGTCCAGCCACTCTTCTGGCGTGGGCACCGGCATGGCGAGACTTTCTTGCGCTTGCTGAATTCTTCTTGTGCGCAAACGATCAAGTGCTTCCGTTGCATAATCGGCTTGCCGTGATCGATCAGGTAGAGTTATCAGGTAATCAGGTGTTGGCAACTGCTGTTTCCAAAAAAGATTATAGGTGAGTCGCTCTAGACGTACACTTGGATTGATTATGACGAGGTGGGCTTGCAGCCAAAGAGAGACTAGCCGATCAAGATAGGCACTACCTTTCCACGGTTGATGGTAATAAGTGACATACTCTTGTTGAACACCTGAAGGTCTCTCACCAAAGGAATTTAATCTATCTTCAGTGACAGTACAAATGATGAGCCCATGAAACGTTTGATCATTCAGCAAATCCACCAGCGTTGGTAACGGATTGCTGCCATCGACAGCCAACTGGATGACAGTTATGCCAGGGAGACGTTGTCGCATGACGGCTGTATCGATATCCAACTGCATACGCGAATCACCGAGTAGCGCTACCGTTGTCGATGGCGCTTCGTTGATTTTGGCCCGATAGTAACTCCAAAGATGCACATCGTCGACAATTGACGGGCGGTGCCCTTCCATACGCAGCAGCACTTCCAGGGAAGATAAGCTAAGTGCAACAAGCAACAGGGCAAGCAGCCAAACAGTACGCCAAGTCCTACCTGCCGTGACAGTGCTGTCAACATGCTTGACTTGGAGCCTAGAACTGAAAATAGATGAATGCACGATCTTCTCCCGGCATCATGACAATGGCAACGACCATCGCGGCCAGCATAGCGGCGCGTACTAGCCATGGGCGGGCATGGAAGAGCGCTTCCAGCGAATGATTGCGCATGACGATATCAAAGAGCACGATCAACGTAATCGCACCAAGACTTTTAACGACATCAAAGCCGGCGAGCATAAAGCCAGGGGAAGTTCCCCCCAGCCCCAGCAAGGTTGCCGTGATGGTCAGAGCCTGCGACAAGGCGCCGGCGCGAAAGAAAACCCAGGTAATACAGACCAGGGCAAAGGTCAGCAAGCCTAACCCCAGCTTGACCGCGGCGTGATTCCACAAGGCAGGAAAATAGGACACCTTGCGCAGCAGCCGTTCTACGATCAGATAGAGTCCATGCAAACCGCCCCACACAATAAATGTCCATGATGCGCCATGCCACAGACCGCCAATCAACATGGTCACCATGAGATTAACCAGGGTGCGGATTTGGCCGTTACGGTTGCCCCCCAACGGGATGTACAGATAATCACGCAGCCAACTTGACAGCGAAATATGCCAACGATTCCAGAAGTCAGAGAAACCCATCGCGGCATAGGGAAAGCGAAAGTTGGTGGGCAGCCAGAAGCCCAAACAGAGGGCCACGCCAATCGCGCAATTGGAATAGCCGGAAAAATCGTAGTAGATCTGGCCCGCAAAAGCCAGTGTGCCACACCAGGCAGCCACAAAACCCGGAAGACCGCCGCCGTCATAGACCTTTTCCACCACACCGGAGAGCAAGCCATCGGCCAGGACAACCTTTTGGAAGAGCCCTAAGGTGAAGAGGCTAAAGCCATAACCCAGTTGTGCCGCGGTGACACGCGGCGCCTTACGACATTGCGGTAAAAAGTCTGTGGCGCGCACAATGGGGCCAGCCACCAACTGCGGAAAAAAGGTGACATAGAGTGCATAATCGAGGAATGAATCCCAAGGTTTGTCCTTGCGCAGGTAGATATCCAATGTGTAAGAAAGGGTCTGAAAGGTGTAAAAGGAGATGCCCACCGGCAGCACAATGTTCAGCGCCACCGGCTGATACGCAATGCCGACCAGCGCCAACAGCGCTTGGAGATTAGCTAAGACAAAGTTGCTATACTTAAAGTAGCCCAGCAACCCCAAATTCACCACCAGACTGGTGACCAGTAAACCGCGGCGCGCCCAGGTAGTGTGGGCGCAGTCAAGGCGTTTGGCAATCACCCAGTCGACCACCGTGGAAAAGATGAGTAGCAGCACAAAGGGCGGATTCCAGACTGCATAGAAAAGATAGCTGGCCCAGAGCAGGTTGACCTTCTTGACCCGCCAGGAAAATGGCAACTGATAGAGCGACAGGACAAGCGCAAAAAAGATAAAAAAGGTGCTAGAGTTAAAGAGCATAGGCGTAAAATTGTTGGTTTACAGACCTGATTACATGATTAAGTGGACGACCGCTTTGCGGGGCTCTCACCTAAGCCTGGCCGCAGAATGGGTACACGCCGCGCCTTGTGCCTAACCAATACCTCTGCATAGAAGGCCAGGTATTGTTGGGCAATCCGTTCGATGGTGAACTTCTCTGCGACCCATTGATGGGTGCTCTTCCATGACATGGCTTGGATCAGGATTTTGTAGCAACGTTAGCAGGGCTGTGATTAACCCACTCTCATCAGTGGAATCAACTAAGCTACCTGTCTGCCCGTCAATGATACGCCTGACTACGCCATCAGGATTCATTCATGAAATGCCTTCACAGTTGCTCGTCAATACCTGAAGATCGTTCTAGCTCTAGAAGCTGCCTGCCTGGCTATGACCTCACCGTAAAAGGACGCATACTCCCGAGCCGCTCGATCAATAGTGAAATCTGTCATCATCCAATCCTTCGCAGTGTTCCCCATTTCGACCAATCTACTTGGGTTATCAAGTAGTGAGATAACAGAATCAGCCAGTGATATCTCATCATTTGAATCAACTAGAATTCCAGTTTTGCCATTTTGAATACAGCCAGCTGTGCCGCCAACATTTGTCGCTATGACCGGTTTACCCAGGAAACCAGCTTCCAGGACTACGCCTGGCGTGCCTTCCGAATCACTGGTGGAAAGCAGTAGATCAGATGCCGCAAGATAGGGTCCTACGTGCTCTTGATAGCCTAAAAAACGAACAATTTTATGAATGCCCAACTGCTGCGCTTGATTTAATAGTTCTGTTTGCAGTGGACCATCGCCCATCAGCCAAGCTTCTATATTCGGATAAGCTTGATGAACCTTGTGGACGACTCGCAGAAACCGATCCGGTCGTTTTTGTTGGGTCAAGCGCCCAATGAAAAGGAGAACCGCTGTATCGCAAGCAACCCCAAGTTCATGACGGATATCCTCGTTGACTATATTGCATTGCAACTGCGCGGGGTCTCGCCCATTCAGCACACAAATGCTTGGGACGTTAAGATGATAAAGATCTCGTACTCCCTGTAGCGTCGATTCGCTGACGCCCACAACACCATCGACTTGGGACATAACGAGATGCTGATAAAAGACCAGCCGTAGCCGATCTCGGACCCAATACATAGGGTTATCAATATTCTTATAGATGAGCACCCAGCGCCGTTTGGGTCGGCAGCGCGCGCTAAAGGCCCCATATTTTACTGTGCGTCCGCCGTTGACTTGGATGACATCGGGTCGAAATGCATCAATTTGGGCAAGCAACCGACGTAACAGCTGTGGGTGAACACCGAAGCCCTTTTCGAACAGATGAGATTCTTGGCCGTGTAAAATGCGATCATCGTCCCGTAACGACAAATTTACTCCATCGACATGGGGATAGAGATAGATGATCCTTACACTATGCCCTTGCGTTTCCAATGTTGTGCTTAGCTGATAGGCAAAGATTTCAGCTCCTCTTCTTTGCGGCTTCTGGCAAATCTGCAAAATTCTCATGTCTGTGTTTCAACCTTCTGCAGAAGATCCGCATAGAGGCTTTCGTGTTGGGCGACGATCTGGTCGATGTGGAACCGTTGTAGGGCATCAGCTTGAGCACGTTTCCCCATCTGCTGGGCTTCGTGGGGATGCTGTAACATCCAAATGATGGCCTTTGTAAGTGCGGCTGGATCACTGGATGGCACCAAGATGCCCGTGTGACCATCTCGAATCGTCTCACGGTGAACGGGAATATCCGAGGCGATAATCGGGCACGCCGCAAACATGGCTTCCACGAGTGCGCCAGGATGTCCTTCAATGTAAGACGGAAAGATAAAAAGGTTACAGAGTTGTAGCAAGTCTGCGATGTCGTTGCGTAATCCCAAAAACATTACCACTTCTGTTAATTGTAATTTCTTAACTTCATCTTCCAGAGACGAACGATATAATCCTTCGCCAGCAAAGAGCATTTTGCAATTAGGTATTTCCGTAATGACAAGAGACAGCGCGCGCACGAGATCAATTTGTCCTTTTTGTAACACAAATCTTCCGACATTTAAGAATACGTGTTCATCGTCAGAGAGACCAAGGGATTGACGAATATAATCAATCTTTTCGCTCTCAAATTTATTGAATGTTTCAGGATCACGACCGCGGTAGATGACAGAAACTTTGTCCGGTGGCACTTTCAAAACTTTGCAATTTGCTTCTTTGATTGCTGCCGAGTTCGCAATAAAGTGTCTCGTCAGACCAGCGGTTGTCCGATCAACGAGTTCCGTTCCTTTATACTTCCATCGCAATGTCGGAGAGAGCTTTTGCAGGCGCACGGGTGCATAGGATTCATTGACAAAGCTAGTGGTAACTGGAATGCCAGTGATGCGCCCCGCAATGCGGCCGACAAAATTGGCCCGAAACAGCGTAGTGTGCAGCAAGTCAGGTTTATGCAGTCGAATGAGTTTCACTACGGAATAAATCGCTTGCCTAAATGCGTAAGCCCCCTTCAAGTTCAAGGATACAACAGGTATCCCGTTGGCCTCGAAAGTCGATTTGAGCGTATCGCCCATATATATATGGACAATGAGCGGTGTAACAGTCTTGAAGCGAGCAAGTATATCCAACAGGCTGTGTTCTGCTCCTCCAACTTCTAGGGTATCGATCAGAAATAAGACTTTCATAAGTACGCTTAACGTGCAGTAGCATATTTGGGGCGAGGTGTCACATTTCTGCCCAAACGACCTCGGTAACCATCAATGATGCCCCGTAATTGAAGCGATGAGAACTCAGTTGCGTATTTGGGACCACGCCCCCAGGCTGTTAACATCTGGAATAGACTTTTATATGTTCCTTTACGTGCCAAATCTGGACGGCCAAATACATATTGCATCATATAAATATAATTCCGCGTCGTATAATAGTTCCGCCAAATGTTATTGTGAGCCCGATGCGGCATAATGGAACGACGGCGTTTTAAATTTAACCGCCCAGTCTGAGCACGATATTCATGCATAAGATCGCCGTCAATCCACAACGGATACCCTGCTCGTCTAATCCGTAAACTGTATTCTAGGTCCGGATATCCGAAGAAGAAATCGTCATTTGGCACACCAACGGCGCTGATAATCTCACGGTGTAGAATGAGCTGTTGACCTCCGCCAATCATGTCAACCTCAACGGTGTCTTTTAGCTGTTCATCTGATAGCCGAATCAGCTCTCCCTTATGCCAATTCCATTTTGCGCCAACTGCCCCAACGCCCCCTGGCTCACCTTTCATCGCAATAATGCTCATGAGTCGAGCAATCGTATCTGGGGTTTTGGGTGGGTCATCATCATCACCACAATAAATTAGATCAAAGCCTAGTGCATATAAACGGCGGAATCCATAAGCCGTACCACCTGCCGAACCAAGATTGCCACTTGTTGCTTCATACCCAACAATTGTGGATGAGGAAAAGCGATTTTCAATAATTGATTTTGTCTCGGCTGAATTACCATTGTCAACTACCAGAATGAAATCAGGTATGCAAGTTTGTTGCAACATTATTTCTAAAGTATGGGTTAAAATTTCGGGTCGATTATAAGTTAAAAAAAATGCACCAAATTTCATGATTGCCCCTCGGTCAAACTGTTACAGTGTGGAAATTATATACGTGGCTTACTAATTATTATTCGAATACTTCTTGATGACGCAACCAAAACTGGTTGCCAACCGATGGCACGAGTGATAGAAATAATCGAACATAGTGACGCCAATTGAAAGGGTTAACCTGGATCGCGGCGATGAAGTATGATCTGGCTTGGCGAAACCAGCCAAGGCGGGCTGCGTTAACACCAGCGATGACACAATAATTAGCATAGCCAGCCGGATGTGGACCGCGATATTTTTCGCCATGGTGATCAAGGATATATTGGGCACTTTGTAAGCGCAATCGGAATTTGTCCTGGCTTCTTGCCCAACGTAAAGGTTCGCGATGATAGATAATGAGCGGGCGATAAATGCTCGCGACAGTCCAACCGTTGGCTAAACAACATGGAATCAAACGAAGAGCCAGTTCTGTATTTTCCGAAAAGGCGAGGCTTTCTGCATAGCCACCGACTTGATCGAACAACACTTTGCGAAGTGCAAATGTACCTGCCGCGAAAAGGCCCGTTTGATAATGATAGGCCGCACCAAGTTGTCGGGGCAGGCGCTTAAACTCCTGACCCAATTCCCGAATAATCACTCCGCCGCATACAATGCCAATTTGGTTGTCAGTCTCAAACGTACAAGCAATCTGTTGCAACCAATCCGGCTGCGCTTCATCATCACTGTCTAGGAAGACTAGCAGTTTAGACTTTGCCAGCATAACACCAGCATTCCGAGCAGCCGAAACTCCGCGATTTGATTGGTAATGATAGCGTAGCCGTAAGTCATCAATTGTAGTAATAACCTGTTGCGTTTCGTCAGTCGATCCATCATCGACGATAATAACTTCAAAGTCGCTCCATGTTTGGCTCAGTATGCTTCGTATTGACCGCTCAATACATGCTGCCCGATTATAGGTCGGAACAATTACGCTGATAGCGGGTTTCTCGCAAAGACTCATGATTGTTTATTGCCCTACTAACCGCAGTTTGCCACGTAGGTTAATCGCTTCTGTGCCAAACAATTCCAAACATACCAAGCTTTTTGCCATTTTCCATTGAAATTGTCTGCGTACGACCATATTCCAGAGTATTTTGCGTGCTGCTGTTCTATTTCCGATTTGATAGTAAAGCTGCACTACTCTTCGATATAGACGGATTTCCCGATCTGGGTGTTTATCAAAAAAGGATTTATGTTTCTTCAGTATTTGTAGATAACCAATTGCTCTTGCTTCGGATGCATCCGTCAATTGACTCCCAGCATGCAAATGCAGTTCCAGGAGAACATTGGGTATGATTGCGAATTTGTAGCGGCTACCCAACCTTATCAGTAACTCAGTGTCTTCTACACCACCAATGATGGATTCGTCAAAAAGGCCAATCTTCGCAAAGCATTGGGGTCGGATCGTGAGTCCATAACTGGTTGCAGCATTGAGATAGGTTAAGTGATGAACCCCTTGATCCCAATATAGCTCCTTGACAACCCTCTTTACCCCATCTTTGATTTGAACCTTCCGGACCCCACACCATGTAAATCCAATGTCTGCGGGTAGGGATCCCCAAAGTTGGTAATTCTCGGTTAGGAAAGTCGGAAGATATTCATCGTCATCGTCCAAAAATGTAATCAATCGACCTTTTGATTTTCGTATTCCTGTATTCCGCGCAACTGACGCTCCACCGGAACTTTGGCGGTATATGTATTTGATGCGCCGATCTTGAAAGGATGACACAACATCTGCTGTGTTATCAGTTGCTCCGTCATCAATAATAAGCAATTCAAAATCTCTAAATGTCTGATTTAAAACACTGGTGATAGCACGTGACAGCAAATGTGCTCGGTTATGTGTTGGAAGAATGATAGAAAATGTGGGATTGTTCATTTGTTTATTTTCGAATCAGGAGTGAGATGCCATTTCGCTCGGGAAAGTTGAGATAATAATCAGCAACAATATCCTGATTTAACTCAATAAACTCAGCCAAAAATGAATGTAAGAGATTTGTACTATAATTAACTTTCGAATTGTAATTCGCTAGACGCAACAGCTTGTTTGTATAACGTATCAAAATCTCCAGGAGGATATGACGGTATGGAAATGCTGCATGCTCTATCCCTATTCCTTGACCTGGTGACAAGGACCAGAATTGTTGAACAAAATCTCCAATTTTTCGATTGTTATCCGGATGTTCATCAAACCAGATTAGATGTTCCTGCTTGATGATTTTTTGTTGTTCTATATCCAGAAGCGCCAAAATAGGTCGCGTCTCCGGGCAATGAATTTGTCCCCAGTTTTTAGAATTACGAACAAGGTACCCCTGATTGCGATGAAAATAATTTTCGACACGTCCCCATAGCCCATCCGGCATAAATCCTGCTGTTTTAAAATTGGATGCAGGGTGCCATTGATGGAACATATATGTCCAATCATTTAACCAAACTTCTTTGAGCCCTACTTGTTTTAGCCGGACGTTGATATCTGTGTCTTCTTTGCCCCAATATTGATAATACTCATCAAATCCACGGATTTGGTGGAAAATCTCCGTCGGAACACAATGACAAGCACCTAAAAACTCTTTTGTTGCTTTTGGCAGTTTTCCGGCATAGTTACAAAGGTTATTCCAGTCATCAAAATTAGCAGGTAAAAAATGATGATAGCAGTATAACATTCTATCTTCAGCAACTTGGTCTGCCACATGCTGTAAGAAATCCGGGGGATAGATCATGTCAACATCGGTGGTTATCAAAAAGGGTGATGTTGCCAAACGCCCGCCAATATTCAACGCTCGCGAGCGATTCCATGGATAACCACGCGTATCAGAATAGATGTAGCGACAAAAACTATATTGTTCAACAACGTTTTGCGCTGCTCGCGCATTGGCTGTCGAACTTCCGTAATCAACGAAAATGACGGTGAAATCGCGAAAGGTTTGCTGCTGCAAGGAGTTCAAACAGCGCTTGATCCGCTCAACATCGCGATCTCTATACCCAAAGATAAGGGTTAATAACACAATGGCTTCTCCGGTAGCGCCGTTTGAATCAGCTTTTGAGATTCTTCAACCATCCGATTTACACTGAAGAATGTTTCAATCCGACGTCGATTTTTCTCACCCGCAATTTTGCGTAACTCTTGATCGAATGCTAATTTGAGAATGTTGTTGGCCAATGATTCGAAATCGTTAGGTGGTGATAAGAAAAGAGCACCATCTTCACCCACTGCTTCACGAATACCTGGAATATCAGTTCCAGCAACTGCAAGCCCCATACTCATACACTCAAGAATCCCGTTAGGACAACCTTCAAAGTGTGAACTAAAGACGCCAATATCAACCGCATTGAGTAAGCTGGCAACATCATTTACCTTACCCAGAAAGCGCACGTTGTCGTTTAGCTGCAATTCTTTGGAAAGTGTTAAGAGACTCTCATAGGTATCATCATGGCGTCCTGCTAAGAGGAGAACAGCCTGTCGGTTGCATTGTTGCAAATGGTTACTTACTAAAAGCCATGCTTGTAACAGTGTGGCATGATCCTTGTAGTGATGAAGATTGGCAACCATGCAAGCTACAAATGCATCCTGTGGAGTGCAATTCTGGGTTCGCCAAATCGAACGATTGATTTGAGGTGTTAGCTCCTCAACTCCATTAGGGATGACTTTGATCTGTTGAGGGTCAACACCAAGTGTGGTCTTCAAATAATCTGCCGCATGTGTCGAGTTGGAAAGAAAGCAAGGTACCAAGCGGACAGCGAACCGTTGCCAATTATATTCTACGCCGAGGCTGCGCCCTTCATCGCGTTGATTCCAAATACAAAGGCTTGCCCCAGTTAAGCGCCATGTGAAACCACATATGACATTGGGGCGGATCGTATAGGGTAGCAGTATATCCGGCTCAGCCCTGCGCAAAGCCCAGGCAAACTTTAGAATGGCTTTGATACGCATTATGTAACTCCTTGGCCACCCCATCGGATAGCTACGCCAAGGAATCGCGGCTGCTTCACATAGTTCAGCCACGCGATCGGCTTTGCCGAATCCCCAGACTTCAACTGTCCACTTAGGGGAATTCATAAGGTGCGTGGCCAATAAAAGCGCTTGCCGTTCAGCCCCACCAAGTTTTAAACCTGGCAACACTATCAGAATTCGTCGTTTTTTTTGTCTAGACACTGCTGTAACTTTTCACAAAGATTGTATTAGATTGAGCACGGTTGTGATCCTTCAGGAGGCTGATAAGCACCGTGCCATGCGAAATCCATTATTTGCCAACACTAGCAACGAGCTCTTCGATACTGATGATGCGACCACTTCTTTTGACTTCATAGAGCAAAGTTTCGCCATGATGCTGAAAATAGTTAATCGCAAATTGATTTGCCCGTTTTTGTAATATTGGACTGAATAGGCGTATCGCAGAGCGGATGGTAGACGATTTTATACCACTCTGTTTTTGAAAAATGTGTGGTGAGATTTTTGTACATGATCGATATAGCAACCGATAACACCAGTCGCGAAGATAATATGCTTCCGGTGTATGCCAATCTCCCTCAATTTCACGAGGATAAGAAACAAGTATGATCCCGCCTGTTTTTAGATGAGTAAGCATATGGCCGAGAGTTGCCAATGGATTCATTGTATGTTCAAGAACATCGGCTAGCACAATGGCGTCATACCTGTCCTGCAAAGATTGATGGTTCACGCGTACCCGATACCGGTCCGGAGTTGTTGTGCCTTGAAGTGAAAGTTGATGTAAGCAGACTCGTTCAGGTAAAAATGACTGAAACTTCCATTGCAGGTAGTCAAGCATCCCAGGTGCAACCTCTGCGAGTGTGCAGCGTGTCCCCGGTAGCATCAAGGCTAACTCACCAAAACTGCTGGCTCCGCAACCATAGTCCAAGATATGGTATTCCTGCCCCTCTTTAATCTTCGCCTTAAGTGCTGCCATCCACTGCTCGTGAAGCGTAGGTTTGCTGCCGTCATGAAGGATTGCTTCCAGATGAAGGATGTTATGCGCTGCCATGTTGCCAAACCACCCATGTGTTTGACAAACCTCCTCTCGCTGCCTTGTATACTCCTCTGTGCTGGTATCATGACACCAAGTAGGGAGGTCAAACGGAAAGCTTGGTGATTCGGCCAGCTTTGGTCGATAACATGCGATAAATAGCACGAATGTCGCTTCGTCCATCTCAAGATAATCCATAACAGTATGCAGCCATGATTGATCCAAGTGATATGCTGTAATGATCTCTGCTACGGAGGTGCTCGGCGATATTGATGGATGACAATCGAGTCTATGTGGTGCGGCTACTGTGTTGGATTTAGTATGTAAATTGTTCATTTTTATGAGCTCACAATTACTCATAGCCAGCCAACTGGATAAGATTTCTAACCGCAATAGACGGATTGAACGACTCTGGCAGGGCGGCTAAACCATCGAACACCCCTTTCGTGCAAGCGACTTGTCCCTGCCAAAATTTGATCATTGCATCGGCTAAAGCTTCGCTATTACCAATTGAAATAAGCACGCCATTAACTTCAGCGCGGACAAGCTCGTCAATACTTGCACCATCTGAGCCGATTACAGGTATGCCGAATGCTAGTGACTCAATGACCGTATTCGGTAAATTATCAACTCGGGAAGGTAAGACTGCTGCGTCGGCGCGCTGTAAAATTGCATAGAGTTCAGCTTTTGAAACCGCACCTAGCCAGATCACATTTTGCGCATGCTTTCCCCACAAACGGTGGCATCGTTCGTAGTCACCTGGCTGTATCACATTCCCTGCCCAGATCATCTTCAAGTCGGGCACTTGCTCCCATACAGTACATAATGCTTTGGCGAGTACGTCCGATCCTTTCCTAGGTCCGATTTGGCCGAAATGGAGTAGATAGCGCTTGGGCAAATGCGCTGGTATCTCTGTATCCGCCTCAGCTTCAATAAATATGGGCGGGCGCACAACTTCTACTGTCCGATGATAGCTTTTCTGGCAATAGGTGGCTAGAAACTGACTGGGGGCATAGGCAATATTGGCACGCTTTGCGCAAATCGACTCTAGCCATGACATCATCCTAGCATTTAACCCATTCTGTCCATCAGTAGCAAACCAGAGTCCACGATGCGAACTCAGCCGAATCAAATGTGGTCGGTTCGGTAATCGGCGTACAAAGAGACCCGTGGCCGCACAATTTGTACTTTGAACAAAATCAAATGGAGCTACTGCATGTCGCTTTTCGAATGCTTGTGATAGAGCAAGCGCCACCATGAGATAATCGACCGGGCCTCCCCATGGTGCCTTCATATATGTTTTTGAGTAGGCACGGGCATATCGTAACAAGATGTTGCGGGAACGTGGAACCCGTTCAACACGGACGCCATTGTAATCAATGACAGCAGGCTGATTTGAACTGGTTACAAATACTTCTGGCTGGTGGCCTTGTTCACATAACAAACGGGTTATACGATTCAGGTAATTTCCGAGTCCGCCTGCTGGCTGTTCCGTGACAAATTCATCTGTGAGAAATGCAATATGCAACGATCTCATACTACCTCGCTAAGACCTACAGATTGCCGAACATGTAAATGTTGTTTCAGCCATTCGTCAAGAAACAGGATAAGCCATATTTGTCGGGCTTGACCATACTCCAGCAGTTGGCGCAATGTAGCCGGCGCAAAATAAATATTTAACGGCGAATCTAAACGTAATAAATGCTCCCTAATCTCCATATATCTAATACTATTCGGCGCAAGCCACTGTTCGACAGGTAAGCTAAAACCCATTTTGGGGCGGTTGAGAAAGGTAGCTGGGTAATATCGGCTCATCAATTTCTTTAGAAGTAATTTCCCTTCCCAGTGGCCACTGGTGTTTTTATCAATATTCAAAGATTCAGGAATGGTCGCCGCAAATTCAAGCACACGAATGTCTACAAACGGTGTGCGTACTTCTAATCCGTGCATCATGCTGGCAATATCAACCTTGGTTAAAATGTCACATGGGAGGTATGATTTGATGTCCATGTATTGAGCTACATTGCAGTTTGAGAAACGTTGTGTGCGTGCAAATTCCTCTTCGAAGCTATCAATCTTGCATTGTACAATCTGCTGATATTCCGGTCGCCATAGATTGTGTCTTTCGTCAAATGGTATAGTTGCTACATACTGTAACCATTTATCGAGTTGTGGTCTACGAGGCTGTCGTCCGGGATGGAGCCGTTCGGCTATGGGGCGAAGCATTTGTCGCCAAGCTGGGCTTGTGACTCCATCATAGCCTAACCAGCGCATCCAAGATTGGTAGGATTTGTAGCCAGCGAACAATTCGTCTCCGCCATCACCGGACAATATCATGGGAACTTTACGACGAGCCATTTGTGAGACATAAAAGGTCGGTATGGCAGAACTATCGCCAAAGGGTTCGCCGTAATGTTGTACAAGCTTAGGCAAAATTTCTAGCGCATCCGGTCGTACAATCTCCACATGATGTTCTGTGTTCCATCGCTTGGCAGCCTGTTTGGCATAAATAAGCTCATCATATTCTTGTTCTTCAAAGCCAATACTAAAAGTACGTACAGGATCGTCGAGTATCTGGGCCATGTAAGCAACGACAGCACTAGAGTCAATTCCACCGGAAAGAAAGGCACCAAAGGGAACATCAGCTACTAGATGGGCTTTGACAGATTCACGGAGTATATGATCAAGTGCCTCCAACCATTCATTCTCTGAACGATGGCGATTTGGTCGGAATGTGAACTGCCAATACTCTTCAGGACCATTTGTTTGTCCGTCAAATGTAATTGTCAAACGATGTGCTGGAAGCAATTTGTGTACTTGTTGATAAATTGTCTTTGGCGCAGGAATGTACTTTAACCAAAGATATTGATCAATCGCTTCAATATCAATCTCTAGCTGAATATCCGGCAAACAACGAAAAGCCTGCAATTCTGACGCAAATGCAAAATAAGAATTGTTGTGGAAATAGTATAGCGGCTTAATTCCCAGTTGATCTCTCGCTAAAAATACACGGCTAGTTCGATAATCTACAATAGCAAAAGCGAACATGCCGCGGAATCGTTCAACGCAGCGCTCTCCCCATTCTTCGTAGGCATGGACGATTGTCTCGGTGTCTGACCGAGTGCGAAAACGATGCCCTTTCGTTTCAAGTGCATCGCGCAGTTCGCGATAGTTGTAGATCTCACCGTTAAAAGTAATCCAAATCTGACCATCTTCATTTGATAGCGGTTGTTTTCCCCCTTCTAAGTCTATGATAGCTAGACGGCGGTGACCCAACCCTACCTGTTGATTCAGTGCCGTGTCCCAGCCATCGGGACCACGGTGTACAATCATATTGGTCATGTTCTCCACAACTTTAGAAGACACAGTTGTACCATTTATATTGAAGATTCCGGCGATTCCACACATAAGCGTTTTTGTCACCCAACTATTTCAGTCTTTGTGGCCACGGCACATAAATGTCTTCCAGAGCCTGTCCCTAACCGAAATTGGGTATCATAACCATGTGGAAAAGGACGCGGAAAAAAATCATCCAGTATTCTTCGCTTACGAAAAGCCATCCAATCGGTTATCCTTCTGAAACTCAAATCCTGTAAAGGTTTTAGAGGAAAAGTACGTTGGAACTGCCTAAGATCTGTATTTTGACAAAATAAGACTTCATAACAGCATGAGCTTAGTAGTGATTGCAGCGATTGAATAGTAAATGTCTGCATATGTTGCCATTTGTGATATGTCGATTCACATACTGGACAATAAACCAAAGCTTCTTCAAATTTCTCATTAAATGGCGTTGTTATCATCACAATCCCATTGGGCTTAATCAACCGTTTGAGTTCTTTTAAAAGAGGGATCATAGCTTCTTCAGGAAGATGTTCGATTGTTTCAATACAAGTTACCACATCAAAGAAGTCATCAGGGAATGGCGACTTGAAATTATCTACCAGAAATCCACCTTTCCAGTTAGGCTTATGAGCAAATTGGGAATTTGCCTTACGAATAGAATCCTCAGAGGAATCAGCCCCATAGCATTGAACACCCGCTCCTAACAATCGCCCGCATAAAAATCCAGGGCCACAACCGTAATCCAAAACATTTCCTTTCAACTTGCCCGTTTTTTCTAAAAAGGCCACAATTCCCCTGCCGAGCAACGAACTGAAATATTCGTTTTGGTTATTAGGTTTTTCTGCGTGCCAGTCCCAGAAACGTTGAATTTGTTCAGGTGTCCAGTGTATAGTCGATTTGCCGGCATTCATATAGTAGTTCCTTGTCTTGCTTTTTATGAAGATATGCTCATCACTTCCCATTCAGATGGCGGGAGAATTGTGCCACTCGTAGGTAATGTATAGGCACCACTGCGTCGTATTTCTTCCACATTGAAACTAATCGCCCGCGGCACCCAATCTGCACTCTTTCCCTTTGTCCAGTAGCCGCTTTTAGGTTTAGCAAATATATCGAAATTATATGCTCCTGGCATTAAAGAGATGTCGACCACAATATCAGCAACGTATTTGCCTGGTGCGAGCTGCAACAAATCTTGTTTGATGTCGTCTGTATGATGAACTGCGCATATCAGCGTATTGTCTATCTTGTATAGAGCGATGCCTATCCGGAGATCATGCAAGGGATGAGGAAGGTCAAATGAGCATCTAATATGAAGTGGCTCACCGAAGAACAGATTGATAACCGGTTGATTGCAAGAGTCAACCAACTCCACGTGAGTAAAGCGAAGTCCATCCGGTTCGTGGGCGTGCATTTCAGGAGTTATTACGCCGTTGGACAGTTGCGTGGGTTCGTCCGCAAGCAAATATGATGTAATGACATCTTTTGGGATCCCACGGTTTACGACCTGACCGCGTTCTAACCAAATACAGTCATTACATAATTGAGCAACAGAAGACATATTGTGACTTATAAAAATTACTGTTCTCCCTTCGCTAGCCACATCTCCCATTTTCCCCAAGCACTTCTTTTGGAATTCCGCATCACCTACTGCCAGCACCTCATCCACTAATAAGATTTCTGGCTCCAAATGAGCTGCTACAGCAAAGGCCAACCGCACCTTCATGCCACTCGAATAGCGCTTAACCGGCGTGTCAATAAATTGTTCTACACCGGAGAAATCGACAATCTCATCAAATTTGTGGTCAATTTCATACCGACGCATACCCAGGATCGCACCGTTGAGATAGACATTTTCCCGTCCAGTCAAGTCTGGGTGAAAGCCCGTCCCAACCTCCAACAAGCTGGCAATTCGACCCTTAACCTTGACATTTCCAGAGGTGGGAGAGGTCACGCGTGACAGAATCTTCAATAAGGTACTTTTGCCGGCGCCGTTGCGTCCAATGATGCCCAACACCTCGCCCTGGTTTACTTCAAAACTGACATCCTGCAGGGCGAATATCTGCTCGCCATTGCGATTGCCGTGATCGGTCTCGCCGATCTTCAGTGTGGGGTCAGCTTTGCCGCGTCGCTTGGCCCACCAGCGCGCCAGATCTTCGCGTACGGTCCCGCCCCCAATCGTACCGAGCCGATATTCTTTCGAAAGATTTTCCACACGAATCACTACATCAGACATAACTTACACCGTATCCATAAAGCTGCGTTCCACCTGGTTAAAGAGTAGGAGACCGATCAACAGCACCACCACCATAAAGCCGGCGCTATAGAGCAAGCCATTCACATTCACGGCACCTGCTCCCAAAAACGCAAAGCGATAGCTTTCTACAATCGGTGTCATTGGGTTTGCCGCAATCAACGGTCGATAGCGCTCCGGCACTGCCGACAGCGAATAGATGACCGGCGTCGCGTACATGAGCAGTTGCGTACCAAAGCTAACCAAAAATTGTAGATCCCGGTAACGCGTCGTCAACGACGAAATAATAATGCCAAAGCCCAACCCCAACCCGGCCATGAGCAGCAGCAACACCGGCATCAACAGCACCCACTGATTGGGCTGGATGTCAGCTTGCCGCACCCAAAAGTACCCAACAAACGCCAGAAACAACCCAAACTGAATCGCAAAGCCGATCAAATTCGAGATCAGAATCGAGATCGGCACGGCCAACCGCGGAAAATAAACCTTGCCGAAGATCCCCGCATTGGCGGTAAAGGTATTCGACGTCTTGGTCAGGCAAGCCGCAAAATAGCTCCAGATCACCGTACCGGCCATGTAAAAGAGAAAGGGGGGCAGCCCATCGGTCGGCAGCTTGGCCACATTGCCAAAGATGATCGTAAAGGTGATCGTTGTCAGCAGCGGCTGGATCAGATACCAGAGCGGCCCCAGGATCGTCTGCTTGTAGCCCGCCACAAAGTCGCGCCAGACAAAGAGCTTGATCAGGTCCCGTGCCTGCCACAGTTCGCCCAGACGCAGGTCCAGCAGGTGGCGCTGCGGGCGGATGATCATGGTCCATTCGTCGGCGGATTCTTGCTCCGGCGCGGTTGGCGCATAAGCTGAATCTGTTTGTGTATGAATCACATTAATCGTCGTTTCACTGCTCATAAGGTTTGTTATCGTAAAATTTGTCGTTTTTGCAGATAGCCCAGCGCCTCACCCACGGTAGCAATCGTCAAGACTTCGTGGTCCTCAATCCGCAGGTCCACCGTGCGCCCCAGCACCACAATCAGCTGGGCCAGGTCGAGCGAATCGGCGCCCAGGTCCTCGCGAAAGCGGGCGGCGGGGGTCACCCGCTCTGGCGCCACATCCAGCACCGTGGCAATTGTGGCCAACACCTGCGCCTCCAGCTCCGCCGCGGGCGCCGGCGGGCGGTGTCCAGCTCGTAGTTGCGCTCCATCCTGCACAATCAACCTCTCTCACCCCCAAGTTGAAACCTGGGTCTGGCACAGGCAACAGGCTTAAGCCTGTTGGCCCTAGGTGGTGGTTGAAACCACCACCGCTTTCGCGCTGTCATTTGTCGTAACTTGTTGATTGTTCTGTTCCTTGTTACAATTTGTAAGATAACCGTGCTTGGACGGATTGTACTTCACCCTATGACCTGGGAGGTTCCGCATGAATCCAGCTATCTTGCAGCGTGTCACCCATAACCCTGACATTATGGTTGGGAAACCTGTCATTCGTGGCACGCGTATCCCGGTTGAACTCATCGTCCGTATGGTTGCACAGGGTGTTCCGCAAGACGAAATTCTGGCTGATTATCCGCGCTTACAAGCAGAAGACATTCAAGCGGCGCTGCTTTATGCTGCCACGGTCTTGGCCGGCGAAACAATTTTCCCCTTGACATTGGAGCCGGCTTAATGGCCAAGTTTATCGTTGACGAGTGTACAGGTATGGCTGTTGTACATTTTCTCCGTGATCAAGGGCACGATGCCATTGGTGTTAGTGAAGTACTTCCTCAGGCTGTTGATCATGAAATTCTGCAATGGGCCTTGTCTGAGGGACGCATCGTTGTGACCAATGACAAAGATTTTGGTGACATGGTCTTCCGTGACAGTTATGCTCACGCCGGCCTTTTGTTGTTGCGACTCTCTGATGACAAAATTGCCACAAAACTTCGTATTGTTGCGGCTGTGGTCGAGCAGTATGCTGACAAACTCGCCAATCGTTTTGTGGTTGCTACGGAACGTGATATCCGCATTCGTCCGCCTCTTGCTTAACCTTATCATTCAACCTGGCTCAGCAGCGATAATATTTCTGCAGATAGCCCAGTGCCTCGCCCACGGTAGCAATTGTCAACACCTCATCGTCCTCAATCCGCAGGTCCACCGTGCGCCCTAACGCCACAATCAACTGGGCCAGGTCGAGCGAATCGGCGCCCAGGTCCTCGCGGAAGCGGGCGACGGGGGTCACCTGCTCTGGCGCCACATCCAGCACCGTGGCAATCGTGGCCAACACCTGCGCCTCCAGTTTCGCCGCGGGGCGGTGTCCAGCTCGTGGTTGCGCTCCATCCTGCACCATCAATCTCTCATTCCCGCCGCCAGGTGACCGGCACTTGTCAAGTGCCGGTCACCTTTCGCCCTCCGGCAGGCGCGGTACGACCACCGGTCCGTCAACGGGTCCTGGTCCTGGGGAACCGTCTCTTTTTATTGCTTTGGTTAAAAATTTACTGTGGCGGCAGTGTTCAGTGTTCAGTGTTCAGTGTTCAGTGTTCAGTGTTCAGTGTTCAGTCGTCTGTACCCTGATAACTGATAACTATAACTATCTTGAGCGGGTGCGGCGGTTGTAAGTCGTTTGTTGTAACACCTGAACTAATTATAACACAAAATGACGCAGAATGAGCTTACAGAATGAGCGCTTTCCTTACAAAACTTTCAGCTTGCATGCGCTTGGCAAGCACACTCTTTCCTAATTGTTGTTCAAGTTGTTTACTTGTGCTATCATGAATGAGTAGCCCCAACACGATTTTGTGTTCCGAAAGGAAGAATCTCATGACTCTTGTTGATTTAATTCAAGATATTCATGGCCTGGATGCTGAACTGACCCAATTAGAGCAGCGCTATGCATGAATTATCGGCCGATTTTTACCACCTCTACAAAGCCGGTGAACTGGAACAGAGTCGCGACTTTATTCAGTGGGTTGGCTATTATGAAGCCAAGCTAGAACGGGAAGCCCGCTATCGCGAGCAGATATCCGAATATTTACGCGCCCTGCGCAGTCAAGCCGATCTTCACACGTTACAACTCATCCCTGCACTAGCCGGAGCAGACTATTCTTATTGCCGAAATTGAACATGATTTTCTTGGTCTATAGCCCGCCATAAAGCGCTTGATCAGATCGCGCGCCTGCTACAGCTCACCCAGCCGCAGGTCCAGCCGGTGGCGCTGCGGACGGATGATCATGGTCCATTCTTCGGTGGATTCTTGTTCCGGCGTTACCGATTGATATGAAGTTCCTTAGATTGTTTGACCATTGGCTCACGGAGCAGGTATACTATTGGACAAGCAACGTCAGTACAATGGATTTGTTCATTGTCTCTATCACTTGGGAAACTCACTCATGGCGTTATCAACGCAAGCCTATCAGCAACTCATTCTTGTCGGCATTCGCGAGTTGCCGGCTGAACAGTTGGCCGAGGTCGCAAACTTTGTTCTCTTTCTGCGCCAACAAGCGGCTGATCCCGATGCGTTTGTGACCGAACAATACGCGTTGCTGTTACAACAAGATCTTCATGCCCTAGACGCCAGCGAAGCAGCTCATCTAGAAGCGGAAATCGCTGGTTATGAAATAGCCTTTCCCCATGAATGACTATATTGCTGATACCGTTGCCCTCATCCTACGGCTGGAACAGCGCCAGATGGGCGCCCGTGCTCGCGCCATTTTTGCGGACGTTGAGGCTGGGAACGCCTCGCTTTATGTGCCGGCCATGGTCCTAGCAGAAATCCTCTACTTGTCGGAACGCAAGCGCATCCAAGCCACCCTTGCCGATGTTCGCAGCTATATGAATCGCTACCCGCTTTGTAAGGAACAGCCGCTTTCTTTTGCCATGATTACCACGGCACAAATGATTACCGATATTCCGGAACTCCACGATCGGCTCATTGCTGCAACAGCGGTATATTTACAGCTGCCCCTGATTTACGAATGATATAAAAATTAGCACCTCTACTCATGTTCAGACAATCTGGTAAGCATGAACTTGTTAAGGTCAGCAGCATCAGCATTAGAATAACAAAATTCTCGTCAACGTTTGTGCTACAAAGTTCTACACTATTTGTCGTAGCACACCCTAATTACACATCAGGTTTTCGTAAGTTAATCTTACAATTATCACATTTAGATTACTATAAGATCGAGTAATTTAACCATTAGACCGTTCCAGGATATTGAATCCCTCTGTAGGGGCGCACCCTTGCGGTCGCCCTTACATAATAAAATTTGCTTTTTTGGAACAGCCTTACCCCAACGCCGGCATCCCCAACTGCCCCATGGTCAGCACGGGCTGCGGCTGCCAGCGGTGCCAGTCGGTAAAGCGCGTCGCCAGAATATTCACCCCGGCGCGGGCGCTGGGCCGGCCAATGCGCTCCAGGTCGGCATCGACCATAATGCGCACCAACTCGCGGAAGCTCACCTGGGGTTTCCACCCCAGTTCATGCTCGGCCTGGCTAGCATCGGCCAGCAGATAGTCCACCTCGGTCGGGCGGTAGTAGCGGGGGTCGATGCGCACATAGTCGCGCCAATCCAGTTCCACATAGCCAAAGGCCTCTTCCAGAAAATCCTGGACCGAATGGGCCTCACCGGTGCCAATGACAAAATCGTGGGGCTCCGCCTGCTGCAACATGAGCCACATGGCCTCGACATATTCGGGCGCATAGCCCCAATCGCGTTTGGCCTCCAGATTGCCCAGATAGAGCGCCTCCTGCTGGCCGGCCACAATCGCGGCCACGGCGCGGGTGATTTTGCGCGTCACAAAGGTCTCGCCCCGCCGCGGCGACTCGTGGTTAAAGAGAATGCCGTTGCAGGCATAGAGCCCATAGCCCTCGCGGTAGTTGCGCGTCACCCAGTAGGCATAGAGCTTGGCCGCGGCATAGGGGCTCTGGGGCTGAAAGCGGGTCTGCTCATTTTGGGGCGGGCGTGCGCTGCCAAACATCTCGCTCGACGACGCCTGGTAGAAGCGGGCGTCGGGCTTGACCTTGCGCAGCGTCTCCAACAAGCGCGTCGTGCTCAGGCCCGTCACATCGCCCGTATATTCGGGCAGGTCAAAGCTCACCCGCACATGGCTCTGGGCCGCCAGATGATAGACCTCATCGGGCTGAATGTCATGCAGGAGGTCGGCCAGATTGCCCATGGCGCCCACATCGCCGTGATACAGATGGAGATTGACCCCATTCTGGTGGTGCGGGTCGTGGTAGATATGGTCAATCCGGTGGGTGTTAAAGGTGCTCGCCCGCCGGATCAGCCCGTGGACCTCATAGCCCTTGTGTAATAAGAGTTCGGCCAAATACGACCCATCCTGGCCCGTAATGCCGGTGATTAAGGCTTTTTTCATTAATTGTCCAATTCCGTAGGTGCGGTTTTCATACCGCACATCTCTTGTAAACCTGCGTTCGTGCGGTATGGAAACCGCACCTACCGATAAAATTCACGCCAATACCGGCGCCGCCGGCATCAAATCCGCTGCTTCCTTAATCCGTTGTTGTTGTTGTGTCGCCGCATACCACTCAATCGTGCGCCGCAGGTGCGGTTTCCGCGCCATTGGGCTCCCGCTTTTAGGCGCGCACATCTCTTGTAAACCTGCGTTCGTGCGGTATGGAAACCGCACCTACCGATAAAATTCACGCCAATACCGGCGCCGCCGGCATCAAATCCGTTGCTTCCTTAATCCGTTGTTGTTGTTGTGTCGCCGCATACCACTCAATCGTGCGCCGCAGTCCTTCGGCAAAGGAGGTTTGGGCCGTAAAGCCAAAATATTCTTGAGCCCGACTCACATCCAGCTTGCGCCGGGGCTGACCGTTGGGCTTGCTGGTATCCCAGCGGATCTGGCCACGGTAGCCGGTCAGCTCCGCAATTGTCTCCAGCAGGGCCCGGATCGAGATTTCATGGCTGCTGCCCAGATTGACCGGTGCGCTGTCGTTATAGCGTTCCGCTGCCAGCAGAATCCCTTCGGCGGCATCTTCCACATAGAGAAACTCGCGCGTCGGCGAGCCGTCGCCCCAGGCTTCAAGCGCCGACAGCCCGTTGGCTTTCGCCTCCACACATTTGCGGATCAGCGCCGGGATCACATGGGAGGTGGCCAGGTCAAAGTTGTCGCGCGGCCCATAGAGATTGACCGGCAGCAGATAGATCGAGTTATAACCATATTGCTCGCGGTAGGTCTGGCTCTGAATCAGCATCATCTTTTTGGCCAGCCCATAGGGCGCATTGGTCTCTTCCGGGTAGCCGTTCCACAGCTCCTCTTCGCGGAAGGGGATCGGTGCAAACTTAGGGTAGGCGCAGATAGTGCCCAGGGCCACAAATTTGGGCACGCCGGTCCGGTAGCTCTCATGCAGCAGTTGCACGCCCATCATCAGATTGTCATAGAAGAAGTCGGCCGGGTGCGCCCGGTTGGCCCCAATCCCGCCCACGTTGGCCGCCAGATGGATGACCATGTCGACGGGGTGTGTGTGGCGTGTGGCGGGTAGCGGGGGGCGCGTGGCGGCGTTCCCCACTGGTTTCGCTGGCGGTGCAACAGGGTGGGCGCCGTAGTCAAGCCGGTAGCCATTACGCTGAGAAGCCGCGCGCCGAGAGAGAGCGGCATCGTGCAACAGTTGGCGAACGGCGTCGAGGTCACGCAGATCATAGTCGGCGCGACGGGGCACAATCACCTCGGCGGCGCCGCGTGCGTGCAATTTCTCGACCACATAGGAGCCCAGAAAGCCGGCGCCGCCGGTGACAATCACTCGCTTGTGGCGCCAAAAACTGCGGCTCTCCGGCCACACCGGAATCCCCGTAGCCATCGGGGGCTGAGTGACGGTTGGTTCTAACATGATCAGATGCTCCTTGAGAATGTAAATCAGTGAGACAGTAAATCGGTAGGCCAGTCACTGTCTTACTGACCCACTACCCTATGGTCGGTAGCGGTAATATTTCTGTAGATAGCCCAGTGCCTCGCCCACGGTAGCAATCGTCAAGACTTTTTGGTCCTCAATCCGCAGGTCCACCGTGCGCCCCAGCGCCACAATCCACTGGGCCAGGTCGAGCGAAGCGGCGCCCAGATCTGCGCGGAAGCGAGCGGCGGGGGTCACCTGCTCTGGCGCCACATCCAGCACCGTGGCAATCGTGGCCAACACCTGCGCCTCCAGCTCCGCCGGCGGGCGGTGTCCATTTTGTGGTTGCGCTATACCCTGCAAAACCAACCCCTCATTCCCGCCACAAGGTGACCGGCCTGGACAAGTGTCGATATTGAGATCGTGAGGTAGAAAGTGAAGCGCGGCGCAAGCATTGTAATTCTTTACACCAACTATTTACACCCAATGTCCTGGTACAATGCGTCCGAAGTTTTACTTGTTTAGCCAATACGGGTGCGCTAGCGTGCGTCTTCCTGGGTGACCACCTCTACTCTAGCAGAATTTCGGTTACACTGTCCGAGTAGTTCACAAGTCCAGTAGATTTTGGTAAGGCATTCATCGTGTAACCTGACATAATTATAGCATAAAATGACGTAATTAAAGCTTACAAAACCAACCTACTCCTTACACTATTTTCAGCACAAGCTTTGCCGCATATCAACCACGCTGAAAATCTGAAGACCAGCCGGAAGAGTACACTTGAAATTTCTCATTTGCGCGTCACCACGCTGAGCATGGTGATGTAGCCTAGACGCTCCGCGTCTACCAGAGGCGCAGCGCGCCGAGCGCTGTACTAGATCCGCATGACCTTGATCCGCGTCTGTCCCCGCGTCTGTCACCCCCGTCCCGAGGTAGCCTCCCAAGCGCGCCGCTCCCATTCACTCTGCCCTGCGGGCGCTTGGCGGTTTGGGGCCGCGGGCGGGGTTGGCTCCACAGCAGCAGCAACGGGAGTGGGTTGTGGCCGCGCCGCAGGGGAAGGTGCGGGTGGCGGCGCCGTACCACTGTGAGTAGAACGGCGCTTTCGTTTGCGCCGCGGTGCAGCGACAGCCACCGACGCCGGGTAGACCTCACTGGCCGCCAGACAAAGCCCCCAGAGAAACCAGCCGACCATGGCGGGTCGGGCGCCCAGGGTCATAGCATCCAGCAAGTTATAGACAAAGTAGGCCAGAAAAGCGCCCAACAGCGCCACACTCCAGGTGCGCAGTGGCCCCCTACTCTGGCGCACCAGCCGTAGCAGGGGCAGCCCCACCATGAGCAGAAAGGCGCCAAAGGCGAGCAGCCCCGGCACGCCCAGATCGAGCCCCACCTGGAGCAACAGGTTGTGGACGTGGCTCATATCCGGGTCGGGATGAAAGTTGGGCATGGGCGCATAGGGCTGCTGCGAGAGCACAGTAAAGGCGGCCAATCCCATGCCGGTGAGGGGTGCGTCGGCAATGCCGTTGAGGGCGCGCTCCCAAAGGATGAAACGTCCAGCCAGGTTGCGATCCTGGATCCAGGCCGTGGCCGCCACCTCCCCTTCCGTGCGCACGGTGAGCGCATTCAACACCCGGTCAGGGCCCACGGCGAGCAGGCCGCCACCGGCCAACGCCAGCAGCAGTGCCAACAGCAGCCAGCCGCGACGGCCCAACAGGGTGAGACAGCAGCAGAGCGCCACCCCCAGCCCCAGCCAGGCGCTGCGTGATTGGGTGAGCAGCAGCACGCCACCAAAGCCAAGCGCGCCCAAGAGCGCCGCGCCTTTGACGCTCAGCCAGGCCAGCCACACCCCCAGCGTGCGCCGTTCGGGCAAGAGCGGTCCGACCAGCAGCAGCAGCACCAGCGGCGCAAAGGGCAAAGCGGCGCCGGCCACCCGGTTGGGGTTAAAGCCCAGCGCCGGGCCCACAGCCATCGAGGGCAGCCAGGCCAACACCCGATTGAGCGCAGGCAGTTTATTCGCCTGTTGCAGATCCAACATGCCCACCACAACCAGGAGCAGCCCCATGCCGACAAAAGCGAGGGTAAGCCAGACGAGACGGGGGGCGGGAACTGTGGGGCGGGCAGCGTGGGTGGCATCAAGCTGGATCCAACGCGGCTGGGTCTGGATGTGCAGTGGCAGCGCCCAGTTGACCACGGCGAGCAAGAGCGCCAGGCCCCAGAGCAGGCGCGCCAATTCCGGCCAGCTTTGGGCCCAGGCCGGCGTCACCCAAATGGTGCTCAGCGCCAACAGCAGCAAGCAGAGCAGCGGCCAGTTGGCCAGCGTCGGCGCCGACGTGCGGCCGGCGGCCAGAAAGCGCAGCCCAAAGGGCAGCACCAAGAGCAACAGTGCGGCGATCACCACCGCCTGGGGCAGCCGTTCAGCCAGCACCACCACAGGCCCCACCGCCAACACGAGCAGCGGCTCCAACACCTGGAGCACCCAGCCCATTAGCTTGGTAAAGGTTGAGATCGGGTTTTGTGTGGCCATTGTGAGAAATTACCCCTCTCGGCGCGGGCGCATAAAGGGATTGCGCGGCGGGGCGCCCGTCGACCGCGGCTCCTCCAGACGGTGGCCATTGCCGTTGCCGTTCCCATTCGTGGCGCCGTTATGATAGCCATCGGCATAGGGCGCGGGCGGGACGCCCTCGACAAGGGTCCAGTTATTCCCTTGCACAGTTTGGGCCGCCGGATTAGCGTCCGGTGGAGTAGGCCCTGCCGGCGCCGCAGCTGGTGCGCCATAGTCAGCTTGCGGCTGGTCGCCCTGCTGGTGGGTGCGCTGATCTTTATGGCGTCTGCGCTGCGCCTTGCGCCGCCCCCACCAACCAAAGAGGCCACGGCGCTGATGGCTCTTGCCCTCATGTTCGCTGTTATAATAGCCGCCATAGTAATAGTAGTTGGCATAGTAGCCCAGATCGATAATGGCCACCCGATTGAGCACCGGACCGATGACACGGGCGCCGGAACGTTCCAGAAAATCTTTGGTGCGGCGCACCAGGTCGATGCGCGGGCCGCGCGCGTTGACCACCTGCAAGACGCCATCGACCAGTGGTGCAATCAAGATGGCGTCGGTCACCGTGGCTGCCGGCGCCGTGTCAATGATGATCATATCGGCCTCTTGCTTGAGCGCCTCCATGACCGCCGCCGCATACTCAGAGCTGAGCAGTTCGGCCGGGTTGGGCGGAATGGTGCCACAGGCGAGGATGCGCAGATTGGGCACCAGGGTCGGCTGCAACGTTTCAGCCAGCGTATAGTCAGCGCGATCCACCACCAGGTTGGAAAAGCCCGGCTCGGCGCGTAGGCCAAAGCGCTTGTGCACCTGGGGCTTGCGCAGATCCAGATCGACCAGGATCACCCGTTTGCCGGCTTGGGCCATGCTCACCGCCAGGTTGGTGGTGACAAAGGTCTTGCCTTCGCCGGGGCCGGCGCTGGTGATCAAGAGGCTGCGGATTGGCTCCTTAATGCCGGCCATGTGCACCGAGGTGCGCAGCGCGCGAATCGATTCGGCAATAGGCGACCGCGGCGCCTTGAGCATGATCAAGCTATCGCTCAGGTCGTTGGGGCGGTCGGCCTCGCTCACATGGCCAATGACCCCCTGGGTGGGCAGACCGTAGATAGCGTCCAGTTCCTCCGGCGACTTGACAGTAAAATCGAGATATTCAATCCCTACCGCGGCGGCCATCCCCAGCGCCAGCGCCGCGGCCAACGCGGCCAGAAAGGGTTGCAACAGGTTGCGCGGCAGCGGCTCCACCGGCAAGAGCGCTTCTTCCACCACCACCACGGTATCGACCTGGGCGTTGTCCTTTTCGGTTTCGGCCAGCAGCGCCTTTTGCGCATCGGCCAGGCTGGCCAGCAGGCTCACCCGTTCCGAGCGGAAGTTGAGCAACTCCGTACGAATCTCCACAATTTTGGCCTCACTCTGGTTGGATTGGGGGCCACTGCGCAGGCCATTGAGCTGCTGCTCCAGGGTGTTGATCTGGTCTTCATAGAAGTTTAGCTCTTCACGCAGTACGCTGTTTAGCTCGGCCAGCCGGTCACGCTCTTGCACGCGAGTGGTGTCCAGTTGCGCCTCCAGAAAGGCTTTCTGTTCGGCGCGCATCCGTTCAATGTTGGCGTTGATCAACATCTGCGCCGTGGCATCGGCCAGCGCTTTAGCCACCACCGGGTCGTGATAGGTGGCGGTAATACGGAAGAGTTGGGTATTCTGCACATACTGGGTGATGATCGCAGCCATGATCTCATCATCGGTCGGCTGCAGGGGCAACGACTCATGGCTCAGTTCTTCGGCCACCAACTGGGCAAAGGAGCGCGTCTTCATAAACTCGGTGTAGGTGTTGGCCATGGGGATCAGGCGATTCTCCACCTGATAGGTCACCGCCGAGCTGAGCGCTGCCGGACTCATGGCCAGCGTCGTGCTGGTGCGATATTGGGGCACCTGGCTCAACACATAGTAGCCGGCCCCAATCGCCGCCAACACGACAAACAAAATCACCAGCCACAGCCGCTTGCGCACCACATTCCAATAGTAAAGTAATTCCATAGATTATTCTTGAACTCTCCTTGTAAGTAGATAGGTAGATAGGTAGATAAGTAGATAAGTAGATAAGTAGATAAGTAGATAAGTAGATAAGTAAATCGGTACTATCCACCGATTTACCTATCTACTTATCTACCGACTTACCTATCTACCGATTTACCAATTTACCTATCTACCGATTTACCAATTTACCTATCTACCGATTTACCTATTTACCTATCTACCAATTTACCTATCTACCTATCCCCCCACCTACTTCACCCACACTGGATCCCAATCGTTGTACTCATTGTTGCTGAGATTGCGCGGGTTGCTGCCGTCAGCATTCATGATCCAGATCTGTTTGCGTTGTGTCTCCCGGTTGGACCAGAAGACAAGCTGATTGCCGTCAGGCGACCAACTGGGATGTTTGTCCCATTCCCACTGATTGTTGGTGAGGCGGGTCAGTCCGCTGCCGTCGGCGTTGACGGTAAAAATCTCATCGTTGCCCGGGTCGGCCGAGACAAAGGCAATGGGATTGCCTGCCGGCGACCAGACCGGGTCATAGGCAATCGCCTTAAAATAGGTCAGTTGTTGGCGGGTCCCGGCCACCAGGTCGAGCGCCCACAGTTGCAGGTTGCTGATCTGCTCGCTGGAAACCACCACTTGATAGCGCCCACCGGGCGCCACTGCTTCAAAGCGGGTCGCCTGGGCATAGATCCACCCCGGTGCGCCGCCGGTCCAGAGCGCCACGTTGCTGCCGTCGGGATCCATGACCATTAGGTCTTTACCGCCATTGCGGTCCGAATAGAAGAGGAGCTTGCCCCGTAAGAGATCGGGCAACGCTTCCGGCGTGACCGACGGAGTGGAAGTTGGCGTCAATAGTTCATAGGCCACAATGAGCGGGGTCGGCGTCGGTGGCGGTGGCAGCGGCGTTGAGGTGGCGGTCCAGACATTGGGCGGCGTGGCGGTGGGCGTGCCGTTGACAATGGCCTGAGCCGTGGCCACCTGCGCCTGCCAGACCGCGGTGGCGCCATTCTCCGGCACAGGCGTATTGACCATAATCACCGGCGTCACCCAGTTGGGCGGAAAAGGGGTCGGCGTGACGGTGGGCTCCGGTGTAACGCCCGCAGTGTTCGGGGGTGCTTCAGCCGTCGCCGTTAAGCGCTGGGCAGCCTGCGCCAGCAAGGCGTTGGCGTCGGTGGGGGTCAAGGTAATCACGACATAATCAGGCGTCGGCGAAAGGGGCGCGACCGCCGGCGCCGGACCGCCTGTGACAATGCGCAGGACCGGACCGCGCCCAATGGTGCGGATGCCAAAGCCGCTGTCCCAGGCAAAGAGATTGTCGTCACCGCTGGCGGGACCAAAGAGCCGGAAGGAGACCCGACCAGTAAAGAGACGCGCCTCCAACAGGGTGAGGCCCGCCGGTGGCAGGGACAAAGTATTCTGGCGACCGATCTGAAGTTCGGTCGCGGGTAGGGTGGGTTCAAGCAGCAACGCGCCGCTGTCGACGCGCGCGAGCCAGTGAAAATTGCGTGTGTTCCAATCCTGATCCATCCAGCTTTGTAAGAGTTGCGCCTGCCACTCCCCCTCCAAGCCCAGCCAGTCATTGGCAAGCCCAGTCAGGGTCAGGTCGGCATAGAGGATGGGGGAACCTGGCGGAATGGAAGAGAGGTCAAATTGGATGGCGCCAATGTGTTGCCGCCCCTCATAGACGCCGGCATAGATGTTATAGTCGCCAAAATGATTGGGCGCCTCGTCTCCTGCCTTGGCCCAGCCTACCGCTTCAGCCCGGTTAGGGGTCAACAGGTAGACCTGGCCGCCTTCGGGCACGGGCACATTGGGCAAGACCAATGGCGGCACTGGCGTCGGTGACGGGGTGGCCGTGGGCGCGGGCACAGCATTCGCCAGTTCCAGCAGGGCCGGCAGCGCGGTGGCGGTAGCGGCCAAAGCTTGGCCTGCCGCCACCCCTTCCTGTTCCTGCACCGTGGCCACCTGTTCCGCCAGGGTCACCATCGCGCCGGGCTGGGCCCCCAACAGAAAAAGGGAACCCAACCCGACCACAATGACGGCAAAGGTTAGCCAGATTGAAAACGAATGCTGGTTGTTCATGGAGGTATCGCCTTAATTGGTCGAAATAGCGCGGGCCCAGGTGCGGTTGGTCATATACCAATCGACCAGCGCTTCCAGGCCGGCGCTAAAGGGCGTCTGGGGTCTCCAGTCCAAGAGCGCCTCTGCCTTGTGAATATCGGCCCAAGAGGCGGGAATGTCGGCGCGATGGCGCTCCTGGAAGATCAGCTTGGCTTTTTGCCCCACCATCTCTTCCACCAGGTGAATAGCATCCATCAACACCACCGGCTCATCAGAACCCAGATTGATAATCTCATAACCAACCGTGCGCAGCGCGGCAATGGTGCCGCGCGCGATATCTTCCACATAGGTAAAGTCGCGCGACTGTTGACCATCACCAAAGACCAACACCGGATGCCCTTCACTGATCCACTGCACAAAGCGGAAGAGGCTCATATCGGGCCGCCCCGCCGGGCCATAGACGGTAAAGTAGCGACAGATGGAGACGTCGATCTGGTGCAAATAGTGATAGGTGTAGCAGAGCGCCTCGGCCGCCTTTTTCGAGGCGGAGTAGGGCGACAGGGGCCGGTCGGTCTCCTGATCCTCCTGCCACGGCATGGAATTTTCCTGGCCGTAGAGGCTGGAGGTGGAGGCAAGCACAAATTTGGGCACACCATAGCGCTTACAGAGTTCCAGCAAGTTGAGTGTGCCGGTAGTATTGGTCTCGTAGTAGACCCACGGGTCGGCCACCGACTGACGCACCCCGGCGCGCGCCGCCAGGTTGATGACGCCGGCAATGGGCTCAGCGCCGGCGGCATGTTCCGCAAAGAGGGGCAGCAGTTGGGCATGGTTGCCAATATTTAGATGATGAAAGCAAAAGTTGGGCGCACCCTTGAGCCGCTGAAAACGCCATTCCTTCAGCCGCACATCATAGGCGTCATTAAAGTTGTCCACCCCAATCACGGTGTGGCCGGTAGCCAACAGTTGTTCGGTCACTTTGGACCCGATAAAACCGGCGACGCCGGTCACCATATATTTTGCCATATACTTTTCACTCCTCTTTGGGTGTTGCGTGTTATGTGTTGCGCACTCTGCGACAGGCTCAGGGTGCGCAACACGCAATACCCAGTTTATTTACACTTTTAGTTTTTTACTCGTACCCTAGCGAAAGTGTGGCAGTGTGCGTGGCGGCATGACCAGGGTGAAGCCGGCCAGGATGTCGGCGTGATCCTGTGCGGTGAGGATGGCGATGTTGTCAAGGAGGAGGCCGTTGGCGGCGTCGGGCGCGACGGTGAGCGTGACGGTGGCGTGCACTTGGGCGCCAGCGGCGATTTGAGGCCAGCTGAGCCAAAAGGTGGGACCCGTGCGCGCTTCCCCTGCCTGGCGCCATTGGCCATAGTCCGTCACTGTGATTGACTGGAGCATCAGGCCGGCGGGCAGGTCATCACGCAGTTGCACATTGACCGCCGGCTGGTCGCCCGGATTGGTCACCACCACCGCTATCACCAGCCGTTGCCCCTGCCAGATCAGAGAGCGGCTGGGGGTCAGCGTCAGTTGCAGGGGTGAGGTGACCGGCGCTAAAATAGATGTCGTTGGCGTCAAGGCGGATGTTCCGGCCAGGTTGGCGGCGCCATCCGTCACCGGCAGGGTGGCGAGCATCTCCGCCGGAACAGAGAGAGTGAGATAGCGCGTATCGACCCAGCCCGGCAGTTGCGTAGCGACGCCACAGCAAACATACCACCACTGCTGGGCTTGATCACGCCCCAGCAGGGTAACCACCGCTCCCTGTAAGAGCTGGTCGAGAATTGGTGCGGCGGTGCTGGGCGCCTGGCGCAGATTGAGCAGGACCGCGTTGACGGTTCCGAAGAGAGGCGCCGTAGCGGGCAAGGAATTAGAATTGGTGGCGGTGTGAACGCTACTAGGATGTGCGGCTGGTGCGGCGGCATTGCCGGCAGCAGGCTGATCAGATCCAGAGGATGGAGCGCCATTGTTGGGACGATTGACGTCTACGGTCGGCTCGGCGGCGCTGGGTGCAGTGGTGGCGGTGACAATGGGCGCAACGGCCGGCGGCGTCGGGGTCAGAATCACTTCCGGTCGTGGCACGGTGCTCACGTTGGGTGTCGGCGTGGAGGTCTGCCCCCAGACCGGCGTATGGGCCAGGATAGCCAGCAGGAAGAGCATGGCGCCGCTACACCAAAGCCAGAGCCGAAGCACCTTGTGCGCCATCGCCATAATGCTGTCTTCCTCAACCTCGGGGCAAGCCAGCGTTATGTTACGCTGGCGGCGCCATTTAGTCACCTTCTTGGCACTGACGTGCAACCACTTCATTATCCAACTCCAGGGGAACCTTTGCCGTTAATACTCACTTGATCCTGCACGCTTTCGTTATCTGCGAGACAATTATAGCAGAACTTTCACTACATTAAGCTTACAAATACACCCGTCAGCTTACAATAACCGTCAACTTGTTTATTTTATCCGCGCTACCATATTGCTGATTCTATTTCCATTCCGGTTGACAAAAAAGGCAGAAGGTGGAACCATTATAGAAAAACAACCTTACCGCCAAGAGCACGCTGTGCGTCAAGCAGAAAAACTTCTATGTTTGGCAGTAAATCTCAGCGCTCATACGGGCAAAGCGGCGAAATTGCGACCAAGACCAGAGAGATACGAAACGCTTTCACCCGCAGAGCTGTATGAGCCAATTTTAGAGTGGAGCAATCTTATGCAAGCATTAGTCTATCAAGGTCCATGGCAGATGACGTTGGAGGATGTGCCGGCTCCCACCGCGGGCGCGGGCGAAGTGATTATCGAGGTGAAAGCGGTGGGCATCTGCGGCTCTGATGTCCATGGCTACACCGGCACTACTGGCCGTCGCACCGCACCGATGGTCATGGGTCATGAGTTCAGCGGCGTGATCCGCGCCGTAGGCGCTGGGGTGACCAAAGCTAGCGTGGGTGATGCGGTGGTGGCGACCCCCATCTTTCCCTTTAATGGCATTGGCCAACGCAAGGTCTTGGGCGTCTTTAGCACCCCTGGCGCCTATGCCGAGCAGGTCGTTGTCCATGAATCGATGTTGCTACCCAAGCCCACCAACCTGAGTTGGCGGCAGGCGGCCATGTGCGAACCGCTCTCGGTGGCGCTGCACGCGATTAGCCGCACACCCATTCCGCTGATGGGCACGGTGGTCATTGTTGGCGCGGGGACGATTGGCATGTTGGCCATGATGGCAGCGCGCGTGGCCGGCGCCGGCAAGGTGATCATCACCGACATGAGCGCACATCGGCTGGAGATGGCCGAGGAATTGGGGGCGGATCTGGCGATTAATATCAAAGAGCAGGATCCGGTGCAGACTGTTCTTGACTACACGAAGGGAATCGGCGCTGATGTGGCGGTCGAGGCGGTCGGCATTAGTCCCGCCGTGCAACAGGCGCACAAAATGACGCGCAACGGCGGCCATATCACCTGGATCGGCAACTCTGCCAAGATGATCGAGGTCGATATGCAAGAGGTGGTCACCCGAGAGTTGACCGTCTGCGGCACCTATGGCTTTCAGTCCGAGTTCCCCCTGGCCCTCGACGCGCTGGCCAACGGGCGCATCAATGTCGGCCCTATGCTGGAAAAGATCGCCCCCCTGGCCGCAGGACCGCAAATCATCGATGACCTGGCCGCCGGCCGCGCCGATCTGGTCAAGGCGATCTTGGAATTGTAAAGAAATTGGGCGATTGGGTGATTGGTGATTGAGTATTCGCTTGCAAGCGCTGTGCGCCATTGGTAATTGAACGCTTCCAAGAGTACGTGAAATCACCAATCACCCAATCACCAATCACCCAATCACCAATCACTATGAAAATCACTGATCTCAAACTCTTTGTCGTCGGCAACCCGTGGAAGAATTGGGTCTTTGTCAAGCTTTATACCGATGCCGGGCTAGCTGGCCTGGGCGAGGCGACCGGCGGGCTGGCGACCAAGCCCTCGGTGGGCGATGTGGAAGAGCTGCGCCGCCATGTCATCGGCGAGGATCCACGCCACCCGGAGCGTCTCTGGTTCAAGCTGCACAAGGCGCGTTTTTTGGGCGCATCCAAGGGCATGAGCGCGCTGGAACAGGCCTGTTGGGACATTCTGGGTAAGAGTCTCAACACGCCCTGTTGGCAGCTCTTTGGTGGGAAGTTCCACCAGCAACTGCGCGTCTATGCCAATGGCTGGTATCAAGAGCCGCGCACACCCGAAGATTTTGCCGCCCGCGCCAAAATTATGGCCGACAAAGGCTACACCGCACTTAAGTTTGATCCCTTTGGTGGCGCCTATCAGCAGCTCTCCCGCGAGAGTGAGGCGCTTGCCGTGGAGATTGTGCGCGCGGTGCGCCAGGCGGTGGGGCCGAAAGTCGATCTGCTGATTGAGTTTCATGACCGCTTTACCGTCAGCACAGCCATTCGCGTGGGACGTAAGTTAGATGAATTTGAACCGATGTGGTTCGAGACGCCGGTGCGCACCTATGATCTCGCCGGCCATGTGGAGGTGGCGCGCAATGTGCAGACGCCGGTGGTGCTGGGCGAAGGCTTTAACGAGCTGCGCCAATTTGCCGACCTGCTCGCCTATCGCGTGATCGACATTGTCCAGCCGGAACCGCAGACCTTGGGCCCGTCCCGGGCGCGCAAAGCCTTTGCCATTGCCCAGGCTTATGACGCGCTGGTTGCCTGCCATCAGGCCCAAAGCCCCTTCTGCACGGCCATGAACGCCCATCTCCACGCCGCACTGCCCAACTTTCTAATCCACGAAAATTTTGATGACTCGCTTGAACCATGGACCTGGGATCTGCTGCAAGGCACGCCGCGGGTGGCGGATGGCTATATCACGGTGCCCGATACGCCTGGTTGGGGTGTAGAGCTAAACGAAGCAGAAGCGGCCAAGCATCCCTATGGGGAGAAGAACTTCCTGCGCCTCTTTGAGGAGGACTGGGAAACGCGGCGACCGGCGTAACACATGGATCAGAGCCTAGAATTGACTCGGCAGTTTATGGATGACCATCTCGATCAGCCCCTCTCAGTTGACGAGTTGGCTCGGCGCGCCCATCGCTCGCGCTACCATTTTATTCGTAGCTTCCAACGCGCCTTTCACCAGACGCCTCACCAATACCTGATCCAGCGGCGTCTGGAAAAGGCCAAAGCACTGCTGGCCGACAGCAACCTGCCCGTGACGGAAATCTGTCTGGTCGTCGGCTTTACAAGCCTGGGCTCTTTTAGCACCCTCTTCCGCAACAGCGTAGGCTGGCCCCCCTCTGTCTATCGCGCCCGTGTCTGGGAACAGCGCCGTAACCCCTATAAATTCATCCCCGGCTGTATGTGCACCATGTTTGGGCTTTATTCTGTGCAGGAATAAAGCTGACCGGCATCTTGGAGATGCCGGTCAGCTTAAAGAGAGCAATTTTCAAGAAGCCAAAACCGAACAGACGTGCTAAACTTGTGGCTATGCTGCGGTTCTGATGACAATCAGAGTTTTCTACTGGAGTCTCAGTCAGCAGCAAAACTCCGGCTTTTATTCAGAGCAGAGTATGGAACGCAGAGTTATTCAGACGCAACTCGCAACTCATAACACACAAGGAGCCAACTCATGTTAAAGAAACTTTCCCACATCACCCTTTATGTGACCGATCAGGCCAAAGCCTTTGATGTCTATGTCAACAAGTTGGGCTGCAAAGTCAACACCGATATGACGATGGACAACGGCTTTCGTTGGCTGACCATCAACCCGCCGGAACAGCCGGATCTGGAGATTGTGTTGGCTGAGCCTAATCCGCCCATGTTTGACGAGGCGGGTGCGCAGCAGGTGCGTACGCTACTCGCCAACAACGCGCTGGGCGGCGGCGTCTGGGAGACTGCTAATTGCCAGCAAGCCTACGAGAGCATGAGGGCCAAAGGCATTGAGTTTCTCAAACCGCCCACTAAGGAGTTTTATGGGATTGAAGCGCTCTTCCGCGACGGCTGCGGCAATTGGTTCAGCCTTACGGAACGTATAGCAGTAGATAGTTTTCAGTAGACAGTTTTCAGTGTTCTAGCTAGCGTAGGGTTTTGAAATAGCGCTGCCCGCCAGGGGCTGAAGACCCCTGGCTACGAAACAGCGCCCGATAAAATCGGGCTTTCCCAGTGGCACAAGCCCGCGCCCAGGGGGCACCCGTCGGGTGCTGTTGATAGCCCCACCCAGAGGGTGCCCGTTCATCGCAGGGCGGGTTCCCGCTGAAATGTACATCCCTACGGTACCTAGAACATTGATCACTGTCTACTGAAAACTGATCACTGATTACCCATATTTGTATCTTCCCTTTGCGGCTTGTAAAAAATTGGTCCGCTAGCCCTGGTGACCCATGCGCAGGGCGCTAAAGAGGCGCATATTGAGCACCCGCGCCAGCACCGACAATTCGGCGATGACCATTAAGCTGACAAAGAGCAACGCCAGCCAGAGGGCGGCATTCTGATCAATCAACGGCAGCAGCGGTGGCATAGGTGCGCCGGCTTTGTCGGGAATGCGGAAGAAGGGTGTAAAGAGTTCAGCCGTGGTCAGACCAATACTGGCGCCGACAAAGGCGCCATAGGCACTCAGGATAATATACTCCAGCGCCACCTGGCTGAGCACCTGGCCATGCAGCAACCCAATTGCGCGCATGACGCCAAATTGGTAATGGCGCTCTTGCAGCGAGGCGTAGTTGTGGACCAAGAGCGCCAACATGGCCATCACCGTCGCGGCCAGGAAGCCAACCGACAGGGTGCCAAAGATGCCCACCCGCTCCATGCGCGCCTGCTCTTCGGCAATGGTGGCGTGGGCATCGCGCATGTGGGTGGCTTCCATGCCCCGGCTTTCCACGGCTTTAAAGAGAGCCGCGCCTGGGGCGCCATCGGCCATGCGAATCCAGATCTGATGTTCAAATTCGGCGCCGGCCAGGGTAAAGAGGTTATCCAGGTTGCCGATGACGACCAACTCGTCGGCCTCGACCGTGGGAAAGTGGCGATAGATGCCGGCAATAGTGAAATAGTCGGAAACACTGACGCCATCGTCGAGGCGGACACTCATGCTAAATTTGTCACCAATGCGCAGTTGCCGTTCGGCCAAAAACTGTTCGGTCACCAACACATTCTCCGGCGACAGCGCCAGCCGATTCATGAGCGATCCCAGCGGTTCATCGGCAAAGTCGCGACGGAACCAGGCCACGGAACCAAAGTCGAGCCGCTCCAGCACCAACATACGCCCCCGGTCCTCCCGTTTGCCACTGCCGCCAATGCGGATCTGGTAGTCGCCCACCCGGGTGGCGGCAACGGCGCCGGGCAGGGTGAGAAAATCATCTTTGGGGGGGATCGCCACCCCGGTGGGCGCGGCGACGCCATCGTCGGAAATGACCGCCGGCACAAAGCTAACATCGGCGCCAATGTGATAGTAGACCCGATCCACCAGCCATTGGTCCAGACTCTGGGCCATGGAACGAGTGTAGACCCCCATGGCCAACGCCACAATCACCAACAACAGCGGGTTGATATAGCTCTGGGTGCTGCGTCCCAACTGACGAAAGGCCAGGTGCAGAGTGAGCCAGGGAGTACGACTGGCCACAAAGTCTAGCAGCATCAGCAGCCAGGGAAAGACACGCATGATCAGGAGACAGGTGGTCAGAATAAAGAGCGCCGGCGCCAGGACCAGAAGCGGATCATTGAGAAATTGTTCGGCGCCTTCACTAGGGCTGGTGGCCAGGGTGCCGCGCAGCAACAACTGGCGATAGACATACCAGGTGGGCAGGATCAGCACAAAGTCGAGATAGATACGCTGCCAAAAGGGTGGGCGCAAAGGGCGCGCCCCTTCACGCGCCTGCACCACCACGCTCTGGCGCGCCGCCCCCACCACCGGTGCCAACCGCGAGAGGAGGGCAAAGGCCAACGCAATGCCGATGAGTATAAAATTAATGCCCTGCAGCGAGACCGGCAGCGGATCGCGATAGGTAAAGTCGAGAAAGCTGGCGGTGTAGCCCATGCCACGCGCCAGCGCCATGCCCAGCCCAATGCCCAAGGGCAAGCCCAGCACAAAGAGCAACAGTTGCTCAATCAGCACCAGCCCCAGCACATTAGAGACATTCATGCCCCGGCTGACCAAGAGCGCAGTCTCCCGCTGTTGCCAGCGCACGACGATCAGGGAGATCAAGCCCAGAAAGTAGAAGAGAAAGGCGAGGGCTGGAATGTTAAAACCGAGCAAGACCAAGGTCAGCGTCGATTGGCGCAGCACAAAATCCTTGAGCGGCCCCAGCGGCGACACGTCAAGGCGCGACCCCGGCAGATACTGGTTGATGACGGTCATGCCATGTTCAAAGCCGTTGGCGTAGCGGGCGGCATAGGCGGGGTTCATAGCCCGGTCATCCAGAATAATGTGCCAGCCCACAAAGCCGGTCTTGGAGGCCAACATCGGTTCGGCAAATTGGACATAGCCCTGGCGCGTCACCATTAGCTCGGAGCGCAGGGTGGTGTCGGGGTTGCTAAACCAGAAGGAGTCGGTGGGATCTTTGGCCTGCCAGATGCCGCGGATGTAGACCTGGCGCGGGGCTGTCCGTAAATTGACGGTCACCTGAAACTTCTCGCCGGCGCGCACCCCCATCTCCTCGGCCATGCGCGCGTGCATCCACACATCCAGTGTCTCCGGCGCTACGGGATCATAGACCCCCAGCGGCTCGCCGGCCACGATCTCCATATGCTCGGCCACCGCGTCAATATAGACCAGGTTGACGGTGCTTAACAACTTGTCTGGAGAGCCATAGCGCGTGTCGCCAGCGGCCGGCAACAACATGAGCCCACCACTCTCTACCTGTATGCCCAGGTGCTTGAGGGGCAGTTTGATTTCACCGGACAGGGTGCCGGCCACACTACGCCCCACATTCTCGGCATCCTGTAGCGAGAGCGGGCGGCGCGCCGACGGCTGGACATAGACGCGCGTAGAGAAGGGAATGCGCCCGGTGGATTGGCTCAAATCATCCAATTCTTGCAGGAGGATTACCCGGTCAACCGCCTGGCTAAAGAAGCCGGCGCTGGTCAACAACCCCACGGCCAACACAATGCCCACCAGGGTTAATAAGGTTAAAATAGGACGACTGGCCAATCGTTGCAGCGTCAGGCGGCAGTAGTCAAGAAACACGCGTGGACGAAACATGATAAAATTCAAACTTCTGGATCTGCCAAGACTTGCCTGCCATTGACATACCTGGTGACAGGGTGACTGACACAGTGACTGACACAGCCACCGGTTATAAAGAAATCAGCCATGAAGAAAGTAACCTTGAAGAAATTAATCTGTTCTTGTGCTAACACACTCAGCTCCTTTTGCTATTTTTGATTGTAACGTGAGGGGGAGGGGAATGCCAAATGTGGGTGAGGGGGGAGAGCCGTATCGTCATTTCTCAGCTACAGCATTCTGCAACGCATGCAAGGCGGCTGGTTCCCAGAGGGAGTCACCCCCCCTCTAGAACCACCCCCGCCTCGACCGAATGGGTAGAGCCAGCGAAAGGCAGCGCGCGCCGCGCTCCGTAAGCGCAACGCATCAGGGTTGTGGTATACTCATGCTTCTGTAATGCTCCCGATGTACAGAACAAACAACCCTTTTAAACCTTGAACCAGGCTAGAAATAGGCCAACCATGAGTGCTGCCCAACTCGTTTTCGATCCGGCGCAAGAGCGCATCTACCGGCGTAATTTTATTTATTTTCTAACCGATAATATTCTATTCACCGTGGCAATGGGGATTATCGGCGCAACTACCGTCATCCCTGATTTTGTCCGCAACCTCACCGACTCTGAAATTTTGATCGGGCTGTGCGGCAGTTTGTTTACCATCGGGTTTACGCTGCCCCAGCTTTTGGTCGCCCGCTATATCGTCCGCTACCCGCGCAAGAAGTGGTGGTTTGTTGGCCCCAATATTCCTGTGCGCTTTGTGATCTTGCTCTTTGCCCTCCTCACCATGTGGCTGGGTAAGGACCAGCCACAGCTGATCCTGCTGGCCTTTTTCATCTGTTACAGCATCGCTGCTGTTGGGGATGGGCTGGTCGGTGTGCCCTGGGCGGATCTGGCCGCCACCTGTCTCAACAATCGCTGGCGGGCGCGCATGTTTGGCCTCACCACGGTCGCAACTGGGGTGATCATGCTCTTGATCGCGCCGCTGATCGGCGTTGTCCTGGGTGAACAGGGGCCGGCCTTTCCCAATAACTATGCCCTGCTCTTTGGCGTCGCCGGCCTGCTTTTTGTCATCTCGATCGTGCCGGGCCTCTTCTTTCACGAACTGCCCGGCGGCAAAGCGGTGGAGAAGCTGCCCGCGCTGGACGAATTTCTGCCCAACCTGGGCCGCCTGCTGCGCGATGATGGACCATTTCGGGCCTTTATCGCGGTGCGGATGGGCACCACCCTCTTTATGATGGCGGCGCCCTTCTACGTCGGCTATGCGACAGTGGATCTAGGGCTGTCAAGCGAGGTGGCGGTGCCGGTGTTGCTGGCAATGCAGACAATTGGCAGTTTGACCGGCGCTTTGGTCTACACCTGGCTCGGCGAGCGCAATAACCTCCTCTATATCCGGTTGGCGCTGGGCGCGGCAGCCCTGCTGCCCATTTCCGCGCTGTTGGCGGCGCTGATCGGGCCGTTGCCCCTCTATATTGGTTTTCTCCTCTCCGGGCTGGCCACCGGCAGTAATCTCTTTGCCAGCTACCTAAACTGGGTGGTCGGCTATGCCGACGCCGATCAACGGCCGCTCTATGTAGGGTTATCCAATACCGTCTCGGCAGTGGTCTCGCTCATTGCACCGGTAATCGGCGGCACGATTGCCCAGACCTACGGCTACCGTCCTTTGTTTGCCGTGGCGCTGGTCATGGCGCTGAGCACGCTCTTTGTCACGCTACGCTTTCTACGCGACGCGCCACCGACTGTGCACGCCGCGGTGAGTTCCAGCACTGCCTGAACAGCCTGCAGCCAGGGAACCATACCCACGCTGGCGGTGTACTGCATTCAACAAGATTCGGGTCTACGCGCGTTCGTGGATCGCGCTCCCGCGGGAGCTCTCTGGGCGCGCCACTTTACTTGTCAGTACACTTTGTCGCGAAGAGCCCAATATTCTTGCACATAAGGAGAATGCTCATGAGGCTATTGACGTACACAGTTACATTCATCTGTCTGCTTGTGGTTGTGGGGGCCTGTAGCGGCGTCCCGGCGGCACTTTGCCCGCGCACCGCGCCGGTCTGGGCCAAACCGCCGGATGATGCGGCAGTAGAGGGTTCACCTGGTTTTGGTCATTACTTTATCAATGCGGATCGCTCGATCTGGGCTGCGGCCTGGTGGACAGGACAGGAGCAATCGTACTTGCGGGCCGGTCGGGAAGGTGTGAAAGTGGGGTGGTTCCGGCCCGCAGGGGCTACGCTAACCATCACGGGCCGACGTCTTGACGCAGAGGCGCCCCCCCTTACCGCACACATCCCCTGCTGCTACCCCACCCACTTTCAGGCAAGCGGGCTCATCTTTCCGACCGCAGGCTGTTGGGCCGTGGCTGCCAAAGCTGCCGACCGCACGCTTGCCTTTATTGTCTGGGTCGAGCCATAGCGCCTGGCCAGCAATCGATCGTTTTGTCGTGCCGTTTGCGCTCCTAGATCCCACTTCACCGCTAAAGCCAATATACCCTTTGCGACAGGTGCAGCTTTGTGATCCGGTGGGTGGATGGTACAATCAAGCGCAGCCGGCAAGCAAGCGGGTGCAGCAACTTTATAATTTACAGAATGGCTCATCTAGATCTTCGGGTGAAATCGTTCTATTCTTCTCTGATAATCACAACGATTTCACCGCTTCGCCCAGATGAGCGTACAGAATAGCCATCGGTCACAAGCAGATGTTTACAACTATAGAAACCTTATTGGCCCCCATTCAGCGGCTCCATGCCCAGATTCGCGATGCAGTCGTGCTGGCGTGCGAGCAGAGTGCGGTCAATGACCTGGCCGCCATTGCCAAAGAAGAAGCTGGTGATACGATTTATGCCATCGACAAAGTAAGCGAAGAGTTGCTGGTCGATTTTTTCACCAAAGAAGTGGCGGTGCACACGCCCATTGTGCTCATTGGCGAAGGGCTAGAACCGGAGGGCAAACATGTGCTGCCGGAAGGCGCTGCCGAAGCCGACGCGCGCTGGCGCATCATTGTGGACCCGATTGACGGCACGCGCGGGGTCATGTACCAGAAGCGCAGTCCCTGGATCCTCACCGGTGTGGCGCCCAACCGTGGGCCGGCAACCTCGCTCCAGGACATTGAACTGGCTGTCCAAACGGAAATTCCGCTGGTCAAGCAGCACCTCTCTGACATGGTCTGGGCCATTAAGGGGCAGGGCGTCTGGGCCGAGCGCTATAACCGGCTGACCGGCGAACGGCGCCCGCTCACCTTGCGTCCCTCCAATGCAACCACCATTGCCCACGGCTTTGCCATGATCGCTCGTTTCTTTCCCAGCGCGCGCGAAGTCTTGGCCGAGATTGATGAAGAGATTGTGCGTGAGGCATTGGGACCGGTGCAGCCGGGCAAGGCCCACTGTTTTGAAGATCAATATATCTGCACCGGTGGCCAGCTCTATGAACTAATGGCCGGCCATGATCGTTTTGTCGCCGACATTCGCCCGGTTCTGGAAAAAGTAATGGCGCAGCGGGGATTAGCGCTAGGCATCTGCTGCCATCCCTATGATCTCTGTACCGAGCTAATCGCGCGCGAGTTGGGCGTTATTATCACCGACGCAGCGGGCGCGCCGCTCAATGCACCGTTAACCGTGGAAGCGGATGTAAGCTGGGTTGGCTATGCCAATGCAGCCATTCAGCAGCAGATTGAACCGCTATTACAGGCCGCCTTGCGCAAGCGGGGGTTGCTGCTTTAAATAAGATTTCTGCCACAGAGCACACGGGGAGACCACAGAGTTTTTCTCTGTGAACTCTGCGGCAAAACATAGACGCATAGGGTAAAGTCACTTTACCCTATATTTTCCATCGCTAAGGATCCCACCATGTATCAAGTCACCCAAGGCTCGACCTATAACTTACCGGATGTTGCGCGCTTTCTGGATCTCCTCAATCAGTTACCGAATCATTCCGACCCCGCGGTGCGCAGTCTCTTTACACCGGAGGGCGCATTGGTGGTCACGCGCGCGCCTGGGCGGCTCGATCTCATGGGTGGGATTGCCGACTATTCCGGTTCACTGGTGTTGCAGATGCCGATCCAGGAAGCGACGTTGGTGGCGCTGCAACGGACCGCTGAGCCGGTGCTCCAGATTGTCAGCCTGGGCGATGAGCGGACAACGGCGGAGGGTGAGCATGATGTTGTCCACAGCGCCTTTAGCATGTCGCTCAATGAGCTGATTGATGAGACGCAGCCGGTCGGCTATGCGGTGGCGCAGGCCCACTTTAAGCGCAACCCGGCGACGGCGTGGGCTGCCTATGCCGCCGGCGCCTTTTTGGTGCTCATGCGCGAGCGGGGCGCCCACTTTCCCGGCGGGGCGCGCATTTTGATCCACTCCGATGTACCCGAAGGCAAAGGGGTCAGTTCCTCGGCTGCGATTGAGGTGGCGGTAATGTCGGCCATTGCCGCGGCTTATGACATTGCCATCTCCGCGCGCGAGTTGGCGATCCTCTGTCAAAAGGTGGAAAACCTGGTGGTCGGCGCGCCCTGTGGCATTATGGACCAGATGAGTTCGGCCTGTGGCGCGGCCCATCAACTGCTGGCGTTGCTCTGTCAGCCAGCAGAGATTCAGGGGTTGGTGACCATTCCGCCCGAGTTGGCAGTGTGGGGCATCGATTCGGGCCTTCGCCATGCGGTCTCTGGCGCAGACTACGGCTCGGTGCGGGTAGGGGCCTTTATGGGCTATCGCATTTTACAGAGTGTGGCCGGCCACAACTGGGATGGTTATCTGGCCAACCTGACCCCTTCCCAATTTGAGCAGGAGTATGCGCATCATCTGCCGCTGCAACTCCAGGGCAGTGCGTTCCTGGCCCAATGTGGCAATACCACCGACACGGTCACCACTGTTGACCCCAACCGCAGCTACGCCGTGCTCAAGCCCACCGCCCATCCCATTTATGAACATTTTCGGGTGCGCACCTTTGCCAATCTGCTGCAAGGCGACATTCTGGCCAACGCGCCGCAACTCGGGGAACTCATGTACCAAAGCCATGCCAGCTATTCCGCCTGTGGCCTTGGCTCTGACGGTACGGATACATTGGTTAAACTTGCTCGCCAGACGGGTGCGCAACAGGGCATCTACGGCGCCAAGATCACCGGTGGCGGCAGCGGCGGCACGGTGGCCATCCTTGGTCGCCACGATGCAGAGGCGGCGGTCGAGCGCATCGCGGCCGAGTATGCCACTGCCACCGGTCACCAACCGATTATTTTCCGCGGCTCTTCTCTGGGTGCGGCAGCCTTTGGTGCATTACATGTGCAGACCAACGCAACTGGCGAAGGATGATTATTACCCAAGTTTACAACAGCGGAAAGCTAGTTTCTGTTGCGAAACTAGCTAAAGATTGGGGCAAGGTCTAGACGCAAATTCAATGCTTCGTCAACAACCGCACCCTCACCAAAGGTCTTCCAGCTATTCATTGCTGAATAGACCGAGATTGATTGCACGGCTGGATCCACTAACCAACAGGACTTGATCCCTGCCGCAAAGTAGACGCGAAATTTCTCTAATATATCATAACTACCCTGGCGCGGTGAGAGAATTTCGACAGCCAATAAAGGCATCTCTGCCATGCGTAGAATATCAAGGGGACGACTGAGACCGCGCTTGGGATAAAGCGCAATGTCCGGTTTCAGCTCATCACGGCTGCGTAGATTGAATTGCGTCAAATCAATATCACTCACATCCAGGCTAAGTTCACTGATTGGCGTGTATTCCGGGAAAGCACCCAAGGCAATAATGAGGCGTGCCTGTACATAGCCGTGATTAAATGATCCCACGTCGGCGAACTCCTCTTCTACCACCACGTCCTCTACATCGAATATGCTTGATACAGCCATTCGCTCTCTCCTCAACTGTCATACAAACCTGTGATCTCATTGTATAAAATCTATTTGACTAGGTCAAGCTGCGGCCCAGAAGGCGAACACACGCCGGGGCAGGCATAAACTTCCACGCCGCACCTTATGTCCCTATCCGCCTTGCCTGCCTGGGCCCCTTACTCCTGTCTCCTATCTTCCTACTCCCGTCTCCCTACTCCCATCTTTCACTCTGCTGAATTAACTTCGCCACTAACGCCGTCCAGCCTGTCTGATGGCTGGCGCCGAGGCCGGCGCCAATGTCGCCGTGAAAGTATTCATAAAAGAGAATATGGTCCCGCCAGTGGGGGTCATTTTGAAAAAGATCGTTGCCGCCGTAGACAGGGCGGCGTCCGTGATGGTCGCGCAGAAAGATCTTGATTAACCGGCGTGAGATCTCAGCCGCGACGGCGCCCAAATCCACATAGTGACCGGAGCCGGTTGGAAGTTCGACCTGTAACGAAGCGCCATAGTAGTGATGGTGCTTCTGCAACGACTCGATCATCAGATAGTTGAGCGGAAACCAGATGGGTCCACGCCAGTTCGAGTTACCGCCAAAAAGGCCGCTACGCGATTCAGCCGGCTCATAGTGCACCACATCGGCATGGCCGTCCAGATGAAAGATATAAGGATGCTGTTCGTGCTCTTTGGAAAGAGCGCGCAGCCCGTAGTCCGACAAGAATTGGCCCGGATCTAATATGCGCTCCATGATCCGCTGCAATTGATCGGCGTTGACCAGCGATAACAAATGTGTGCCGGCCGCGCCAGGCTCTGTTAAGAGGGTAATATTTTCAATCAGATCAGGCCGGTATTTGATAAACCATGCCATACGCCGCCGAAAACGGGGCAACCGTTTCAAAATCGCTGGCTCCAGGGTCTCAACGGCAAAGAGGGGGATCAACCCGACAAAGGAACGAAGCTTAAGGGGGATATGGCGCTCATCGGGCAGATGGATCATGTCATAGTACATGCCATCTTCCTCGTCCCACAGCCCATGTTCAGCAAAGGCGTCATTGATGGCGTCGGCAATGTAGATAAAATGCTCAAAAAACTTGGTAGCTACATCCTCGTAGGCTGGTTTGGTGCGCGCCAGTTCCAGGGCAATGGCGAGCATATTAAGACAGTACATCCCCATCCACGCGGTGCTGTCAGCCTGCTCCAGATGACCACCAGTGGGCAGTGGCTGACTGCGGTCAAAGACGCCAATGTTATCCAACCCCAAAAAGCCGCCTTGGAAGACATTATTGCCGTCGGCATCCTTGCGGTTGACCCACCAGGTGAAATTGAGCAGCAGCTTATGGAAGATCTTCTCCAAGAAGTTGGTGTCCGCCTTGCCGGTGATATTGCGGGTGATCTTGTAGACGCGCCAGGCGGCCCAGGCATGGACTGGTGGGTTGACATCGCCAAAGGCCCACTCGTAGGCCGGCAACTGGCCGTTGGGGTGCATATACCACTCGCGCGTCATCAGGATCAGTTGCCGCTTGGCCCACTCTGGGTCGATGAGGGCCAGGGGTATGGTGTGGAAAGCCAGATCCCAGGCGGCGTACCAGGGATATTCCCACTTATCGGGCATGGAGATCACATCCAGGTTATAGAGGTGACCCCAGTCATGGTTACGGCCAGCTTTGCGCACAGCCGGGGGCGGCGGGCCGGCTGGATCACCATTGAGCCACAGATCGATGGAGTAGTGATAGAATTGTTTGTTCCAGAGCAGACCGGCAAAGGCTTGACGCTGTACATGGCGAGCGTCCTCATCTAGGGTAGCTTTTTGGACAACCGCATAGAACTCATCAGCCTCTACACGCCGTTGTGTGAAGATTTCATTGAAGTCATGAAAGGGCGCGCGGTTGGCCTGGTGGGTAAAGCGCAGTTGCACCGTAAAGGTCTGCCCCGGCTGCACTAACGCCTGATAATGGGCTGCGACTTTGCTCCCCACAGCAGCGGGGTTAACCCGATCCCACTGGCCATGCACCACCGCATCGTTGATACCATCCTTGACATAAGGACCAGCATTGGGTGTGCCAAAGAGGCGCTGATTGTTGGTCTCATTCTCGGTGAAGAGGAGACGGGTGGTGGGTGGCATGTTGCGAGTGTCCACATACCACCAGCGCTCCCCCAGATGACGATGGTTGGTCGTGACGGCCAGGGTGTCTGTGGGCGGGTGGAGCGCGGCGCTTAGCGCTGGCCGTGGTGTGCCATAGCCCCACGACCAGGTGTTGCGATACCAGAGATGGGGCAGGATGTGGAGCGGGGCCGGCTCAGGGCCCCGATTGGTGGCGGCGATGCGGCAGAGAAGATCCTCTTCATCAGCCTTGGCATATTCAATCGTGATGTCAAAGTAGCGCCCCTGTGCAAACGCGTCATGCAGTGCATCCTCCAGTTCATACTCAAGCGCTTGCCGCCCGCGCCGGCCATTCTCTTGCACCAGGTCGCGGTAGGGATAGGCGGCCTGGGGATATTTATAGAGCATCTGCATATAGGAGTGGGACGGCGTGCTGTCCAGATAGAAGTAATACTCCTTGACATCCTCGCCATGGTTGCCCTCCTTGCCGGTGAGCCCAAAGAAGCGCTCCTTGAGGATGGGATCCTGCTCATTCCAAAAGGCAACAGCCAGGCAGAGATTCTGGTAACGATTGCAAACGCCGCCAATGCCATCCTCATTCCAGCGGTAGGCGCGGCTGCGCGCATGGTCGTGGGGGAAGAAGTCCCAGGCGTCACCGGTGGCGCTGTAATCTTCACGCACGGTGCCCCACGCGCGGTCACTGACATAGGGTCCCCAATTTTTCCAATCGGCAGTACGTGCTTCCGAAGCGGCCAACCGTTGCTGTTCCACACTCATTGCGGCCGGCTTAGTGGATGTAGGCATGACTTACTCCTCAAAGCTTCTTGTGGGCTGAAAAATTGTGTACCACTTCAAATTGGACAGCACGGAAGGCGATCAGCACTTCACCGGCTGTTATTGCAATGCCTGCCAACAGCACTACCACGCCGATAAGAAAGGTTACCAACACACTCAATGCCAACGCTGGTTCCGTGGACGTAACGGTCAACGTGACAATAATTATATCGACCAGAAAGAGAATGACAGCCAGATAGACGGTCAACACGGCCCAATTCACCAACCGATGGCGGTTGAGCAAGGTGGGCAGTTGAGCGTCAATCAACGCAATATGATCGGCGCCATCAGTTGGTTGCGCTCCCCGTTTCAGTTCAAAGCGTTCGTGCACCATATGCCGCATCCGTTCATTAATGGCAGTATAGTGGGTCAGTAACCCAATTTGTAGAATCGCGCAGGCGCTGACCAGGACAGCCGGCGCCAGAATCGTCTGGATCACTCCGGCAAGCGTTGTGATTTCCATAAATATTTCCTTTTTATACCATACCTAGACTTATAGCATTACCAGCCCAATGCACCGTAACGCTCTTCACGCCATGGGTCAGCCTGATTGTGATAACCGTTACGCTCCCAAAAGCCCGGCTTGTCGGTGGCGCTAAACTCTAGCCCGCGCAGCCATTTGCCGCCCTTCCACAAGTAGGCTGTCTGGCCGTCGCGCTGTGCCGTGTTGACCCCAATCACCATGCGCAAGGGCCAACCGTGATCAGGATCAAGCGGCTTGCCATCATAGTGGGTCGCCATCAACATGTTGTCGGAAAGCGCCAGGTCCAAGGGTGTGTTGGTGGTGTAACCTTGTTCACAATGCTGAATAACATACTTGGCCGTCGCCTTGGGTTGGATCATGCCCGCCTCGACCAACGTCTTGACCGAGACCCCTTCCCAAAGGGTGTCAAACTTTGACCAGCGAGTGACACAGTGCAGATCCAATGTCAGTTGGGTGCGCGGCAGTTGGTTGAATGCTTCCCAGTTCCATACCTTTGGCTCGACGACTTCGCCAAAGACCCGGAAGTTCCAGGTGGCCAGATCGGTCTGCGGCACAGCACCATAGTGGAGCACCGGGAACTTCTCGGTCAACGACTGGCCGGGCGGCAGACGATGCAGAGAGCGTAGCTCATTCTCACGCTGCTTACGTGGGGTTAGAATTTTGTTTAACATGGCTTGACTCCTTTACATATCGAGCGACAACACAACAACGGATGTAGGTGTAGTGGATTTGTGACATTCCTTCTCAATCCGCTGTTGTGTTGTACTATAGCCGACATAGATTACAAAGTCATGAACAAAGTGCTACACATTGATTACGGGTAAAGCTACGTTGTTCCTCGTGTTCAATTATTGACCACAGTATTGGTAATCCAACTCTCAATATGTTGCCAACCTTCCAGATGATTCGTGTGTAGGTTAAACCCATGACCAATGTTGGTCAAATTGTCCACAGTGACAGACGGTGCGCTGCTGTAGAAGCTAGCTTCGGCGCCGGCAATGGCCGACGGGAAGAGCACATCCTGATCACCCAACTGCACAAAGACCGGCACATCGACCTGATCGACCTTGGTCAGCGCCTTGATCTGCGCCACATCCCCCAAGGCGCGGGCGGTGAAGACACCGATGCCATCCAGAAAGAAACCACGGGGCAGTGTATCGCTCAAATTGGCATTGTCATCGTCAATGACAGCTTGGTCGGCTGCGGGCGGATAGTAGAAAAGCTGGCTGCGCACCTCCGGTGCAACGGTAATGTCGGGATTCTGCAGCAGTTGCTGCACATATTCGGGCGTCAGCGGCACTGTGCCAGGGACATGAATCCAGCCGGTGACGACCAAAGCATCGGCAACATTGCCATATTCGCCCAGGGTGTAAACACTCTGAAACGAGCCAAAGGAATGGCCCACCAACACAATCCGCTTGAAACGGCGACCCGCCGGATTATGGTTGGTGCGCAGCGCCGTCAATACCTGGGCAATCGCATCGGCTTCGGTCACTTTGGTAATAAAATCGCCACTAGGCCGGCTAGAGGCGCCGGTGCCCAAACGGTCCAAGGCCAACACACTATAACATTGGCCGGCCATGTAACGAGCATACGAGTAATCGACGCCATTGATCACGGGGGCGTCCCAATAGCTGTGGTTGTAGGTAGCGCCGGCAAGCAGGACCTGCACCGTCTTACTGCGCTTACCACATTGTGACTCATCATTCGGGTTGCCCTGCCGGCTATAGAGGTAGCCGACAAGGGTGTAACTCTGTTGGTCGGACAGAGTGACCGGAAAGGCCACTTGGGTCACGTCAATGGCGCCGTCCGCCCAAGCTGCGCCGGGCAAGATGGTGACGATGCAAGCAATGAGCAGCGCGCTAGCAAGAATCTTTTTCATAGCCTCTTCTCCTGTTGGATAATCGATTGGGTTTAATGGCAAGACCATTCAGAGCTAGTGGAGCAGGCGTTCTCTAACGCCGGTCTGGTCGAGGACCAATCACATGAGAGAATGCTCTCTCCACATTATTTGAATGGTTTTGGGTTTACTGTACGGTGGGATAGCTCAATTATAGGAGAATGACGGCCTTTTCACATCGGCGGTTTTACACGGCGCCGGCGGGAAATTGTAACAAAAAAGAAGAGCGCGGCAGGGCGCTCTTCACAGGGGGAATAGGTAAAAATACTTTGTCTAGGCTGAGGGACGTATCACCAGCTCAACGATTGTGGCTATGTTCACTACGCTTCATGCTCACCGAGCGGAGAGCGTGTAGCGGTTGCCATTGAGCCTCGGCCACCAGCAACAGGCCCGACATTTTGAATCTTCGCAATCATCTCATCGATCGTGAGCACTTGGGCAAAGAGCGCGCCAAGCGTGGCCAAACTCGCCCGTTGCGCTTCCTCTGCGCTGAGACCGCCCAACGGTTGGGCCGATGTGCCGTCGCTCAACAGGAAGGCCCGAAAGTCACGCGCCACCCCCTCGCGCACCGTCGTCTCCGGACCGACATTGGTGGCGATGCCGGTAACGATAATCGAGTCAATCCCCCGTGGCCGCAGCATCAACTCAAGATCGGTGCCATGAAACGCGCCGTAGCGGGGGATATCCAGAGTGATGTCACTTGCGTCAACCGCCAGCCGGGGGTGGAGGGCTGCGCCCGGGGCATCACGGTTGAGAACGTCGTTCATGGGCGGATAGATCTCGCCGAGGACGCCGGTATTGCTGCCGTTGGCGCGCACAACATGGCGCGTGTGGATGACCAAAATGCCCGCCGCACGACAGATCGCGGCAAAGTGGTTGATGCGTTCCAAGAGCGCTAGCCGGTTATACTTCGGATCTTCCACGAACCGGTTTTGCAACGTACAGTTAATGAGCGCCATGCGCGCCGGATTCACGGGAAAGTTCATAAAATGACTCCTTGTTATCGTTTGGGTTGATAGAACTTACAATGTATAATAGGTTCATGGCAAGCCAATGCTAACCATACACACAAATGGTGAAGATACAGTTCTGAGACAATGGATCATGCAGACAACTTTTGAAAAAATCCAAAGTTTTGCCCAACTGCAGCCGGGTTGGGGTTTTGGCGAGGGAATTGCGTTTGCCCAAAGCACCTTGAACAAGGCGATCCAACTGGCAAAGACCGCGCATACGCTCGGTTTTCATGAGACTGACGCCTTCCCTGGACTCAATGGTGAAATCATGGTGACCGTCTACCAGGGCAAGGAGTATTGGGAGTTTACCCTTCAGCCCACAGAAACTATCATCTTTGTCTACGAAAGAGATGACGAGACGGTCACCTATGAAGAGGGCTTGCCATTTGAGTTCGCCGTTTCATTGCTGACCAATCTCGCCTTTCATCATCATCATCTTTTCACGATGCAAACATCAACCGCGACCCCGGTGCCGGCATGACATTATATCCGTATCCTAAATGTTATTCACTACGATCCACGTAAACAACGCTTCACTAGCCTTGCCTTTAAAAATTCGACGGGTGGCGGCATTTCAGTGATCCACCATGAATGTGTATTTGCCCAGAACCAGACTCCCTGCCGACATATCAAACGTTATTACCCGCCACCAACAAGTAGCCAACCACTCATCTTCTGGGTATTCGAGGAAGCGATATTGCCGGCAGGTTTCATAGCCGAGCAACAGACTACAGAAAGTGGCGACGTTTGTCATTACAACCTTTTGGGTGTCAGTGACAAAGCTGCCCGTGATTTACTGATTCGGCAGCGTCTCACTGATTTCCAAATCTGTGATAATGACATGGCACGGCCGCTAGCCACCGCTGATTTTGCCAAAGATGAATAAGAAGAATTATTGCAAAGCCACCCGCCCCTGCTCCAACCACGCCCGACAATCGGGTGTTAACACCTGCGCCGCCTTCGCTTCATAAAGGCGCAATTCATCCGCTGAGAGCACATCCTTCCAGCGCCCATTGGTCCCCTGATTGAAAAAGGTCTGTACACCCTCTTTCCAGAGCGCCTGAAAGACCGGACTCCGTTTACCCTCTCGTTCGCGCATGGTTGCAAGATCAAGCACCTGAAGGATCGCCGGCAGAGCGTCGTCGGGAACGGCAATGCCGAGGTAGGCAGCAATCCGGCGGATCTCGCCCACGCGGTCGGTCAACAGATCATGGAAATGCACAAAGAGAATGTTGTCGAGATGGCGATAATTCCACCATGTCTGCGTGTGGTGCATGTTGCCCCAAAACGGATACCCTTCGCTTTCCCATGTATGTAAGCCACGGGTGATCCAGGTATGCCAGAAGGTGTGGAAATCCGCTGGGCAGCGCGGCAACGGCTCGCCGACCAACCCCGGCGTATAGTTAGAGATCGCATAGGCGGTGTCGGTAAAGTTGGCATAGTGATTCCAGAGCGACAGCGCGACATCCCGCACATCGCGACCGACAACAATGTATTTGACCTGCGGGAAATAGGGCAAGCCGTCCAGGGCCAGGTGGCTCTTGATAAAGCGCCGATGTTGCTGCGCTTCCAAACCGGCCAGCAACTCATCCAGCGGCGACCAGCGGGCGTCGAGCCAGGGCGAAAGCTCCCAGAGCGCCGCTTCTTTTTGCGCCGGAGCATCTTGCCCCAGGTAGATCAACTGTCGGACAATCTCCTGTGTCAGCGTGGTGCCGGATTTGGCCGCGGTTGAGATGATAATGTCGCCCTCGCGGGGCCGATAGTGCAGCCAACGGGTGCTGTCCAATGCCTGGGATTGATAAGTATGGATGACTTGGGGAAGGGTTGCGGTCATATTGGTTTCTCCTTCTGAATTGCTGAATCGCATTTAGTCTATGTGTCACGATGTGAGATTTACCCCACCATCGGCTTCGTCCCGTCGGGATGGCTGACTTTAAGTGGGAGATTCTCATTTTCTTGGCTCTAAACTCAATCGTCCCTACGGGACAGCCTTCCATCGCCCTAAGCTGAGTTGCCGAATTGATTCATACACCCCTATAATAGGGAGCAATCGTTACGAGATCGTTCCAAAACCGCAGTGTAACTACTCAGCCCTCGATAGCCTGAGTAGTTATGTCACGTGAAGAGTTTAACCCCTTTGCAAGAGAAAAGATCATGACTGTGTCAGGCAAAAAGGCGTCTGCAACGTTAGCGATCCGTACATTCGGTGAGGTTGTTGTTGCCATAGGGGCGAATGGCCCATCGATCACCTTTGAAGCGCGCACGGTGCAGGCGCTCTTGCTCTACCTTGCTTGTCATGGACGACCGCTGGGTCGCGAACAACTGGCTGAACTGCTGTGGCCCGAGCGCTCACAGGAACAGGGGCGCGCCAATCTACGGGTGGCGATCCACCGGCTACGCCAACCACTGGATCCCTACCTGCTCATCACCCGCCAGACGGTCGCCCTCAATCGCAGTGCGTCGGTGACACTTGATGTGGCCGACTTTGAAGCGCGTGTTGCCACCGGTGACCTGGCCGCGGCCACCGCGCTCTACCACGGCCCTTTTCTCGCCGGCTTTTATCTCGATGAAAGCCCCGCCTATGAGCAGTGGGCGCTGCTCGAACGAGAACGGCTTCATATTGTGGCGCTGACGGCTTATCAGCAACTGATTACGCAACAGAGCACCGCCGGTCAACTGGACGCCGCCATCGCCAGCGCACAACGCCTACTCCAACTCGATCCCTACCACGAGCCCACCCATCGCCAACTGATGCGCCTCTTGGCCCAGTCCGGCCAACGCAACGCCGCCCTCGCCCAATATGAGACCTGTCGCCGGCTACTGGCCACCGAACTGGATGTGCCGCCGGACGAAACAACGACGGCCCTGGCGGAGCAGATCCGCACCGGCGAACTTGACAAGATGACAAGATGGCCGGATGACAAGATGGATTCATCTGCTCAGCCGGCTGTCGTGTCATCCGGCGGGAGCCCACTGGGCGCGGTCATCTTGTCATCCAGTCATCATCTCCCGCCCCAATCCACCCCCTTCATCGGACGAGTCGCGGAGTTGGCGCAGATCGAGCAGTTGTTGGCCAACCCCGATTGTCGCCTGCTGACGCTGCTGGGTGTGGGTGGGGTGGGCAAGACGCGCACGGCCATTGTCGCGGCTGCGCAGCAGGTCACACGCTTCCCCGACGGCATCTGTTTTGTTGGATTGGCGGCAGTGGGCGGAGCCGACCTGCTGCTGGTGGCATTGGCCCAAAGGCTGGGGCTGGACACGGTCAGCAGTGATCTGCAAGCCCAGGTGAGCACCTACTTGCAGCCGCGCAGGATGCTGCTGGTCTTGGACAATTTCGAGCATTTGCTGGATGGCGCCGAGACGGTTGCGTACCTGTTGTATTGCGCGCCGCAGATCAAAGTGTTGGTCACGTCACGTCAACGCCTGCATTTACTGGAAGAGTGGCTGTTGCCGATTGGCGGTCTATCCCTGACCGGCGGGGTGACCAGCGATGCCGGCGCGCTCTTTCTGCGCAGCGCCCAGCGGGTGCAGGGTGACTTTCGTGTTGACGGCCAGGAAGCGGCGATTGACACAATCTGCCGGCAGGCGGAGGGGATGCCGCTGGCGATTGAACTGGCGGCTAGTTGGGTGCGCGCCATCTCTTGCGCCGAGATCGCGCAGCAGATGCGCCACAACCTCGACTTTCTGACCACCCCGCTGCGTAACCTGCCCGAACGCCATCGTAGTATCTACGCCCTCTTCGACCAGTCGTGGCGCTTGCTAGCACCGGAGGAACAGCGCGTCCTGTGCGGGGTGAGTGTCTTTCAGGGGGGCTGGACCTTGGCGGATGCGGCGCAGGTGCTGGCGTTTGACGCGGAGTCCGGGCGTACAAAGAGTCGCACCACTCTGCACCACCTGCACCTGGCGCTGATCGACAAGTCACTGCTGCAACATGGCGAGGATCAGCGCTTTTACATACACGAATTGGTGCGTCAATATGCGGCGGAACGGCTTGTTGCCAGCGGCGAAGAACCCTTGATCCGCCAACGCCATTACACCACCTTTCTCCAACTCGCGCGCACGGCCGATCAAATGGTGCGTGGGCCGGAGGTAGTGACTTGGTTTACCCGGCTGGAAGCGGAACAGGACAATCTGCGCGCTGCTTGGCAGTGGGCACTTGACACGGGACGCTTCGCCGAGGCAGCTTGGCTGGGCGTTGCGCTCTGTCACACCTGGCACATTCGCGCGCGCTGGTACGAAGTTGCCAAGATGCTGGAGCAAGTGTTGCCCCACCGTCAGACGCTGGCCCCTGATTTGCGGCTGGCGGTGCTGTTGACGCTCTATCGGTTTTGGCGGGCGCTCCATACCTTTGCACCGATTGAAGCCTACGCCGCCGAACTCAACCAGTTGGAGCAGACGTCTCTGGAGCCATTGCTGCGGGCTGCTGCCTGGTTTTATCTCGCCAACGCCACGCCCGATCCGCATGAGGCCGGACGCGGCTTTGATCTCTGTCTGACCTTGCTCGATCAAGCCGCCACGTTGCCGGGACCGGGGACGGAATTCTGTTTCTTTGCCGACCGCACCAGTCTCCTGGCCATGACCTATTTTCGTTATGCGTTGCGCCTGATTGACGAGACGGGCGCCTATGACCATGCCGAGAAGCTGGCCAACAAAAGTCTGCGCCTCTTTGAAGGGATGGGCAACCATGACATGATCGCCTATCCCCTGGGCGCATTGGGCCATCTGGCGCTGCTGCGCGGCGATCTGGCGCGGGCGCACCGGCTGTTACAAGAGGCAGTGTTAGTTGCCAGCGCCGTTGGCAATCGCATGAGCCTGGGAGACTGGCAGCCGAAGCTGGGCATCGTCACCTTCTATTTGGGCGATGCGCCGACCGCGCGACAAATTCTACATGACAGTTTACGCCTCTGGCTTGACCTAAAAAACAATGTCTTCCTGGCGCGCATCTACGGCTATCTGGCAGAGATTGCCTTAACCGAAGGGGCACGGGAAGAAGCGGCCCATGCCGTGGCGCAAAGCATGGTTTATCAAGCCAGATTGCGCTGGCTCAGCACCGAGGTGGTCGATTGTCTTTGGGTGGCGGCGCGCTTGGCCGCCGCGCAACAACAGTATGAGCAGGCGGCAACGCGCTTTGGCTTGGCGGAACAGGTGCGCCGGAAAGTTCACTATCATGGGAACGCGGTAATGCGCCCCGCCGTGGACGCCGCACTGGCAGCGGTGCAGGCTGCGCTGGAATCCGCCACCTTTGCCGAAGCATTCGCCGCCGGGCAGGGGATGTCGCTGGAGGAGGCGTTTGTTGCAAAATTGGCGTCCAATACTTCGACTCTATCCTGAAATTTTCTGTTCCTGCGGGGCTACAACCTATCTAAGCGCATCGAGAGGTACACCATACTGGCCCGCCAGGTAGCTTTGCCAATCCGCTTCAAACGCGGTGGCCGACACGCCAAAGACCACGGGAATCAGCGTCTCCCAACGATCGGCGTCGCCCAACGCGGCCAGCAGTCCAGGTAGCGATTCTCGCCCATAGGTGTGTACTGCATACTCGACCAAGGTAGCCAGCACCACTGTTTGCCCCGGATGATTAGTGTAGAAGGGCGGCCCGACCAACCAAGAGGCCCCGCCACCCCAAGACTTCGGTGACGGCACAGCAAGCTGCGCCAAGGTGATCAATGGGGCGCTCGTTCGCCACATGTGCCACCTCCCCTCTTCCCGTTCGACCCCTGAGCACTCCAAGGAAATGTATATCTGTGTCGGCGAATGGAGCCAAAGCTTGTGCGCGGTACAGAGCTCCTGATAATGCTGCGGCAGTGGCAGTGCTTGTTCGGCTCGGGCGGTCGGGAGTTCGCTATACTGCCACTGCACGACTGTTTTCCGCCAGTCCGACAAGGGTAGATCCGTGTCCCACACCTGCCACAAATAGAGGCCATCCATCAGCGGCTGCCAGGCCGACCCGATCCGATAAAGCTGACGGGCTTGCGCCAATCCGTGTGTGATCAAGGGCAGGGCAATGGATTGCGCCAGCAGATCAGCATCGCTCAGGTCGACGGGCGCCAAATAGCGCGCCGGCGAAGGCACGGTGACAGACGAGATCACGCTTGGCTCGGTTGGCGGATCACCAGGCATCAAGTAGTGCGCCGGTGAAGGCGCCCTGACAGAAGCGAATACCAGCGTTGCTAGTCCTGGAAGCTGATCTGGCGCGACCTCAATGACCAGCTTGTTAGGCATGGGACGAATGGGCAAGCCCAGGTTGTGCCACAAGTTGGTGTAGAGCGCATCCATTGATGGCGCAACCGCGCGGACGGTTGCTTCATCCTGCGGGCGAAAATGATAGAGAAAGTAGGGTGTCGCCAGACTCTGCTCGCTCGGCCCGGCGGTGTTACCCTGTGTCAACAGTTGCCGTGCGCTCCTGTTTTGATTGCTGTTGACGCCACCGATCGCGGCGACGGGGTCTGCAGATGCGGCGTATTGCGCCGCTGGTGCGGTCGCGGCTGCGGCTACTTCCCCTTGCACTTTGTCGGACTGGTATGAATACCACCAGACGCCGCCCATCACCAGCAACAGCAGGAGCACGGTCAGATTTCCGGCATAGGTTTGCACATACAGGCGATAGCCGGTAAGTGGCGTCATAGTCGGCGCAAGTAGGATCTGCTGCCGTTCCCATTCCGCATCATTCTCGATAACTTGCCACTCCAATTTTGGGGTCTGCTTGCGCATAGGATCACCTTGACTCTGCCATTCTTTGCACGAACGCGTTTGGTCCAGAGCATAGCGGCATTGCGGTGTCCATAGAAGCGAAAATTCTACAGTAATTCTACATAAATTCTACACACTCCGTTAGACTTTTGGGGGCGGCGTAGCGTATAATCAAGCCTTCGTATCGGCACGGAATAGATTCAGACGGCATTAATCATCAGGCCGGCACCGTCGAAAAGAGAAAAACCTTGTCTGGACTATGATTTTTATGATTCAGTGATGAGCTATGATTACATATTGCGGATAGAGAGAAGACAATCACAACAAATATACAGGCGAAATCATAGTCCTCATAAAATCATAAAAATCATAGTTTAGACGCCATTTCCGCATTGACTGTCCCACAGGAAGCACTTATGTCCACCCCTGCCAGCTTTGGCAACCTATTGCGCACCTTGCGCAAGCGCGTCGGCATGACCCAGGGCGACCTGGCCGCGGCTGTGGGCTATAGCATCGCTGCGATCTCGGCACTGGAGCAAGGGCGGCGCTTGCCCGATGTTGAATTTGTCATGCAGAGGCTTGTGCCGGCGTTGGCCGTGACCGACACGCCACAGTTAGCCAGGCAGTTGGTAGAACAGGCTGCCGCCGCGCGCGGTGAACGACCGCCAACCATCAGCTCCATCCAGCGTGCGGCGCAGGCGCCTCAAGAGGAAACGATTGTACTCACTGGCCGTTTGCCCCCATTGCCTACGCCGCTGATCGGCCGCACCGCCCAAGTCAACCAGATCTGTGACCGCCTGTTGGGCCACGGCGGCCGGCTGTTGACTCTGGTAGGACCGCCCGGCATCGGCAAGACGACGCTGGCATTGGCCGTGGCCGCGCAGCTCCACCACTACTATAGCGACGGTGCGCTCTTTGTGGCGCTGGCCGCGGTCAGCGATACAACCAGGATGGTTTTGACGATCGCCACGGCCGTCGGCTGCAGCGACGGCGGTCCCAAGCCGCCGCAGACCAAACTCATTGAATTCCTGCGCCGCAAAAACATGCTGTTGGTGTTGGATAATCTGGAGCAGCTTCGGGATGCCGCCCCCCTGGTCGCCGAGTTGGTGGCGGAATGTCCGGGGATCACAATTCTGGCCACCAGCCGCGAACGCTTGCACCTGCGTATAGAACAACGGTTCAAGGTGCTGCCGCTCGATCTCGCCGCGGCGGTAGAGCTCTTTGTCCAGCGCGCCCACGCGGTGGATACTGACTTTCATTTGTCTGCGCACAACCAGTCCGCTGTTGAAGCCATCTGTCAACGGCTGGATTGTCTGCCGCTGGCGTTGGAGTTGTGTGCGGCCCAGGTGGATATGTTCGCCCCGACCCAACTCCTGGCACACCTGCAAGCACGGCGCTTGGATTTGCTCGTCGACGGTGCGCAGGATTTGCCACTTCACCAGCGCACGTTGCGCACCGCCATCCAACGCAGCTACGATTTGCTTGATGAGGCGGAGCGCGCCCTTTTTCGCAGCCTGGGCGTCTTTGTCGGCGGTTTTGACTTGGATGCGGCCGCTGTTGTGGTCGGCTGGGTTGTCGAGATGGAAGGCGGGAGACAGGAAACAGGAGACGGGATACTGAAGACTGAAGACTGGAGACTGAAGAGTGAAAACGGGAGACCGAACGGCAGCCTCCAGTCTCTACTCTCTACGCTCCACGCACTAATCGGCAAAAGCTTGGTGCGCGTCGAAACGACGCCGGAAGGGGAACAGCGCTTTCTGCTGCTGGAAACCATCCGCGAATTCGTCGTGGACCAGGCACGCGCCCACGGCGAAGAAGCACAGTTGCGACAGCGCCATTATGCCGCCTACTTGCACCTCTTTCGCACCGGTGACAGCCATCTGCGCGGGCCAGAAGCCGTCGCCTGGTTTGCCCGATTAGCGCTCGAACAGGACAACCTGCGCGCAGCCATGCAGTGGGCGCTCGACGAACAGCGCTATGCGGACGCAGTGTGGTTACAAATTGCTTGCCGTTGGTTCTGGCATCACCTCGGCCACTGGTATGAGTCAGGTCAATGGTTGGCACAACTGTTGCCCCATCGCACAACCCTCCCACTTAACTTGCAACTATACACAGTGACCCAAGTCGTTGCAATGGGGCGCGCAATGCCAGAGTTTCAGCCGCTGGAGCGCTGGAAAGATGAGCTTCTGCATCTGTTGACGCTCTGCCCTGACCAACATCTACAGAGCGCGGCCTGGCATTTTATCGCCGCCTATTCCGCCGATTTTGCCCAACGCGCCGCAGCCTGGGAGCGGGCGGTCGCCTGCGCCAGAGCCGCCCGTAACACGCCCACGCTTGGTCCTGAATTTTGCCTCTTGGCCGACTGCGACTTCATTCTTGGCAGCACACTCTGGGCCTATGCGACCGCGCTGATCGAGCAGGGTCAGTTTCCTCAAGCTTTGCCTTTGCTAATGGAGAGCCGGGAGATTTTTCAGCGCCGCGTGAGCCAATACGAAGTGGCGGATAGCTCAGGTACATTGGGGCATCTGGCGTTGCTGCAAGGCGATTTGGCGCAAGCGCATGCATACCTGCACGAAGCCATCGTTACGGCAACAGAGTTCAACTATCAGGAAATGATTGGGCTGTGGCAACCGGTGTTGGGGCTTGTCACCCTCTATCGTGGCGATCCAGCCGAGGCGCGTCGGTTGCTGATCGCGAGCCTCCACCTTGCCACTGAGCTGAAAGACAAAACCTTTCTGATGCGCACCTGTGCCGATCTGGCGGAGACAGCCCTGTGCGAAGGGTTACTGAACGAGGCGTCAGAGTGGCTCAAGCAGAGTCTGGCCCATCAAGCCAACCCGCGCCGCAATGATGCATACGAAGTGGCGCGACTTTGGGTTGCCGCCCGCCTGGCCGTCGCGCAGCAGCAATATCTGCGCTCGGCCACCCTCTTTGGCCTGGCCGAAGCGATCCACCGTCAGATCCACTATGCGATTGGTGGCCCCATGCGCGCCCTGGCAGATGCCGCGCTGGCAACGGTGCAGGCTGCACTGGAACCGGCGGCCTTTGCCGAGGCATTCGCCGCCGGACAGGGGATGTCGCTGGAACAGGCATTTTCTGTGATTCGGGAGTCAATAGGGTGACATTGATTCGCGCTTGTGACGAACCGCTGCCACCCACGAGCGAAGACGATCTACATCACAGCCGCCAACGTTTGCATACGCAGGTTAAGAACTGATCTGCGCCAGAATGTCGCAATTCGGGACGTTATGCCAGAGATCGACCAGTTTGCCGTCCTTGACGCGCCAGATGTCGATGAGGGAGAAAGTCACCGCTCTGCCGGTGGGCGCAATGCCTAACAACTCGCCCCGGTGCGTCCCGCTGAACGTCACAATGGCGGTGACCAAATCACTCTCGATTACCCATAGGCTGACCGTCGTCTGGACGTCGGGGAGACCCGCAAGTACGCCGAGCAGATCGCCGCCCTGCGCGCGATAGTCCAATTCGTGAGCAACAATGTTATCGGCAAATAGTTCACCCAGGGCGTTTAGGTTTTTTCGATTGACTATCTCATCATAAAAACGTTGGACGAGGGCCTGATTTGCCTTACGGCAGTCGGCTGTCGCTTGATCAGTCGTTATTGTCGCACTTTGTCCATCGATCTTGGGCGTATAAGGGGAGTTTTGCTGATTCATAAACGTTTTTCCTTTGTGTTTCAAATGACAATACAGAGAATGCGGATGGCGCTATCAACATACTACTGCCGTGGCGTCGATGGAAGGGCTTTCTGCGACAGAAATGACACAAAAATCTACAATCGTTGTGTCAATTTTCTGCGCAACAGATCGCTCGAATTACAATAGATAAGCACAGCACACGGTTCTACATTGCGCGCCATTCATGAAAGATCCAATCTTATGAACCCAACCTTTGGCAGCTTCCTGAAACAGCTACGTAAACGCGCCGGCATGTCGCAGCACGATTTGGCCGCGGCCACCGGTTACAGTCGCGCGCTGATCAGCGCACTGGAGCAGAACAGACGATTGCCCGACGTGCACGCTGTCCGGCAAAACTATCTACCGGCACTGGGCTTGCAAGATGAACCGCGCCTGGCAAAGCAATTACTCGAATTAGCGGCGCTGGCGCGTGGCGAACGTCCCATCACTTATCCGTTATCTAGCCATCTATTGCACGGAGCAGACGCAACAGCCGATACCGAAGGCCGCGTTCGTCTACCTAGTTCGCCGACGATGTTGATCGGGCGTGAACAGGAGACCAACCACCTGTGTCAACGTGTACTGAGTCATCAGGGACGATTGCTGACGCTTGTTGGTCCGCCCGGCATAGGCAAGACGCGTCTGGCGCTGGTGGTGGCCGAACAGTTACACTTGCACTATCGTGATGGTGCTTGCTTTGTCCCGCTGGCCACCATTGCTGATACAGCAACGTTGGTCTCCGCGATCCTGACCGCCGTCGGCGGTAGGAATACCGGTCCCCAGCCACCGCAAAACCAGCTTATTGAACATCTACGCCGGAAATCTCTGCTGTTGGTCTTGGATAATTTTGAGCAACTGCTCGCCCCAACTTTGACGGATGAGGCGGTACAATTGGTGGCTACGTTAACGGCTGAGTGCCCAGGGCTGATGGTGCTGACGACCAGTCGTGAGCGCTTGCATCTGCGTTCTGAGCAATGCTACAAGGTTCCGCCACTCTCCCTTGCTGCCGCGCTTGACCTCTTTACTCAGCGCGCCCAGGCTGTACACAGTGCTTTTGGTCTGGCTGCACATAATCGTCCAATCGTCGAGGCGATCTGTGTACAGTTGGATCGGCTACCGTTGGCAATTGAATTGTGTGCCGCGCAGATAGAGCTGCTTTCGCCAGCCCAACTGTTGGCCCAACTGAAAGCGCGCCCGCTGGATCTACTGATGGATGGAGCAAGGGATCTCCAACCCCAACAGCGCACGTTGCGCGGTGCAATTCAGCATAGTTATGCGCTATTGAGCGAAGCGGAACGCACGCTCTTTCGCGCGCTGGGCATTTTTGTCGATGGATTTGCACTACCCGAATTGGCAGCGGTAATCGTTGGTGACTCGGCAACTGAAGCAGAGAGGTTCAACAATCCTGTTATACTCCAGTCCCTACTTCCTCTTCTGCGCTCCCTCATAGGCAAAAGCCTGGTTCACAGCCAAACGGACTCGACAGGCGAGCAACGTTTTTTTCTCTTGGAGATCTTGCGCGAGTTTGCCCTTGAGAAGTTACAAATACAGGGTGAAGAATTGGCGCTACGCCGACGCCACTTTGCCGTCTATCTGCAACTCTTCCGTATTGGTGACAGCCACTTGCGCCAAGCAACAGGTGCCATTTGGGTCTCACGCTTGACTGCTGAACAGGGCAATCTACGCGCTGCCTTGCAGTGGGCATTCGATACAGCACACTATGTAGATGCGACGTGGCTGCTGGTGGGCGTTCATTATTTTTGGCACTTTCACGGCCATTGGCATGAAGGGGCACGATGGACGGAGCGTCTACTACCATATCGCCATCTGTTGGCCACCGACCTACGCTTGGCGCTTTGGATTAATTATTGCGCCTATACATATGAACTTGCCGCGTTTCAATCGCTTGACTGCTACCCGAACGAAATCATGTCCCTGTTAGAGAATTGCGACAATCAATTGCTGCAGTCGGCTGCGTTGCATTGGCGTGCGCTGATGATGGCTGATTCTGGTCAGGCAGTTACGCTGTTAATGCATTGCGCCGCTTTGGCGCGTGCGATGCCCAAACCGACAACTACTGACATCCCATTCAGCCTACTCGGTGACCGGGATTTCCTCCTTGCTGCGTATCATTGGGGAGTTGCGTTGCGCTTGATCGGCCAGGGGGAATTCTCACTGGCTGAACATCTTCTTGACGGGAGTTTGACACTCTACCAAGAACGGGGAGACCGCTTTGGGATTGCCGATTGCTACAGCAGCCTGGGGCGACTGGCGCTATTGCAAGGTGATCTTGTACAAGCCCAAGCACACTTTCATGAAGCGGTGACGATCGCGACTGCCGCCTCTTCCCCTGAGAAACTGCGCCAATGGCAGCCGCTGTTGGCTATTGCCACCCTATATGCCGGCGACACGGCGGCAGCGCGCCGGTTACTTGGGGAGAGCCTCCAACGCTGTATGGATCTCCAAGACGACCTTCTCTTGGCAGAAATTTATCTTCATTTGGCGGAATGCGCCCTATGGGAGGAAGAACACATAGAGGCGCGGCAGTGGTTGGTGCAAAGTTTGCATTCAGGCGTCGATCCACGCTGGATGACAATACATAGAATTTCACAGTTTTGGGTTGCCGCTCGTCTCGCTACGGCGCAGCAACAATATCACCACTCCGCCATATTCTTTGGACTGGCAGACCAAATGCACAGCCAGATCCACTACATGATCGGCGGCCCCATGCGCGCCCTGGCGGATGACGCGCTGGCAACGGTGCAGACCGCGCTAGAGCCGGCGGCTTTTGCCAAAGCAATCGCCGCCGGGCGACAGATGACCCTGGAGGACGCATTTGAAATGATCTTGACCGCATCGCCCAAAGCAGCTAATTAACCGGTTCAAGCGCTCGCCGCCCTTGTTCCAGCCATGCCCGACATTCCGGCGTTAGCACTTGGGCCGCCTTCTCTGCATAGAGCGCCAACTCCGCCGAGAGCAGATCCTTCCAGCGTCCATTCGTGCCTTTGAAGTAAAGGGTTTTGGAACCCTCTTTGAAAATGCCCATGTTGCCTGGATCCAGGCGATCTGCCCGGAGACGCATGGCATCGAGCGTTACCGTTGCCAGGATCGACGGCACCATCGCTTCCGTCAGTGGAATCGTCAAAAAGTCTGCGATGCGCCGGATCTCGCCAGCGAGGTTGTGTTTCAGGTCGGCATAGTGGACAAAAAGGAGATTGGGCAAATGCCGATAATTCCACTACGTTTGGGTGTGATGCAGATTGCCCCAAAAGGGATACCCTTCGCGCTCCCAGGCAAAGACCCCACGCGTGATCCACATCTGCCAGAAGGCGTGAATGTCCGGCGGCGGTGGCGGCAACTCTTCCGTTGGATTGTCGGGCGCGCCAAAGGTCTCATCCTTTTGACCCTGGTAATGATTCCAGAGCGACATGGCAACATCACGGGCGTCGCGCCCCACCACAATGTACTTGACCTGTGGAAAGTAGGGCAAGCCATCCAACGCCAGGTGGGTCTTGAGTGAACGCCGGTGTTGTTGTGCCTCCAACCCGGCCAACATTCGGTCCAACGGACTGCCACGCACTTCAAACCAGGGCGAAAGTTGCCCCAGCCCAATGTCATCCCGTTCCGGCACATCCTGTCCCCAAAAGATCAACTGACGCACAATCTCCTGTGTCCAGGTCGTGCCTGATTTGTAGGAAGTCGCGACGATAATGTCATCTGTCCGTGGCTGATAATGTTGCCAGCGGGTGCTGTCCAGCACAAAGTTCTGGTAAGTGCGGGTGACTTGGGGTAGCTGCGCTGTCATTAGATTTCCTTCGTTTTCGGTCATTAGATTTCCTCCGGTTGTCGATGAATTTAGCCTGCAAGGCGTGACGCTGTTCTCGAATAAATCGGATTATGGTATACTTGTGTCTAGTTGTTCTATCTGTTGCTCTTTAGAAAGGGAATTGTCCATGTCAGCGGCCAATACACTTGTTGCCACCATTGAACCGGATCATACGATCAAGTTGCCCTCTCATCTGGCCGTTGGTGAGCAAGTACTTGTAGTGCCACTTTCTTCAATCGATGCTTTGCTCAATGATGCCAGTCGTCGCGCTCGTTTTGCTGCTACACGTAAAGCGCTTCAGGAGGCGATACAAGGCAGTTATGCGGAACAAGCACCTTCCAATGAAGAGATTGTCCAATTGGTCAAACATGCGCGTCGCGCCACCAACGCCACCAAAGAGTAGCGATAGGTCATGCGGATTGTTATTGATACAAATCAGCTTGTGGCCGCTTTAGTGCGCCCTCCAGAATTGGCAACCTTGCTGATGGCTTGGGAATCGGCCCGCTTTACCGTGGTGGCGTCTCCCGCAATGATCGCCGAATATCTGCACGTATTGGCCTATCCTGATATTGCAACACTAGTTTACCCTGAACTCTTGCGCGCCTTCCATAGCCACCTGCTGCATGACGTTGAACTGATCGAACCACCGGAAGTACCTCGCCTCTGTCGCGATCCGGATGATGACAAAGTGATCGCTGTCGCCCTCTATGGCCTTGCTGACTACATCCTTACTGTCGACCGCGATCTCTTGACAAAGGAAATCGTCGCCAAGTTAAACGAAGCTGGCATTGAGTTGATTTCTGGCGACGAGCTAATGTTACGTCTTGATGATAGGTGAATCAATCAAATCAACCGCCAATCTTGAACAGATCCAACGTCGTTGCCCAATCAGCGTACGGGCGCGGCGACCGCGGCGTGAATCGCCAACAAATCCGGGATGGTCTCAGCGGGGCGACGGCCCAATCCACACTCGGTCGCCACACCGAAGTCAGTGATCACCTGTTGTGCCGCTTGGATCCGCTGCTGTGTACCGGCCATGCCATCGGTGTAATGCACTAAGCCGAGATACAACTCAGTCGCCGCGCCGAGCTTGAGTTGCTTGAGCGGGGCAAAATAGGCGGCGTCGGTGCGGTCACGCGGCACGGGCATGTGGATCCACGTCAGCGGTCGGGTCAACCCGGCCGCGATGCCGTTGGCAACGCGCACGAGTTTGGACATATCTTCAGGTTCCTTGAAGTGCCGGTGGGCGATGTCGCCATAGCAGAGATGATAGCCAAGTTCGACCGCAGCCGGCACCTGGTTGCCTATGCGCACCAATCGTCCGAGCAGATCCGTTTCTGGGTTGGCCAGATAGGTCTGGATCAATCCTTCGAGGATCACAAACTCGACTGCGGTATCCCACTGGATCGCCAGTTCCTCTGCTGGTATCGCTGTGAGAATCTCGTTAAGCTCGGTTAGCATCCCCATCTCATAGGCGGCCTCCACGATGGGCTGATCCTCCAGGACAAAGGTTTGTAGAATCGGCGCGATGGGCGTTGGCAGACAGACCTGGAAGCGAACCGGCGTAGGAATGACGCCTTCCCGTTTCAGCTGTGCAAACTCCCTATACGACGCAAGCGCGGCCGCGCTATAGCCAAGCGGCGGGAACACGATTTCGTCGGCAGTGACGCCGGGGCGAATCCGCAAGAGGGGATATTTGCGATAAGGGGGTATGTCCATGCCGCCCATCATGGTCGTCTCTTCGAACTGCGCCATGCCATGAATCAGTGGCCCCTGCCACGTAATCCAGTAGCGGCGCGTACTGGTCTCCCCATCGGGGATCCGTCGGAGGTATCGGCCCAGATGGGTGCTGGCCAACGTAAAGACGGCAACGCTGCTCTCAAGCGGAACACTGCCAACCAGATGGACACCCTGTACTTTAGAAGCATTGTCAATCATCGTATCTCCTTCTGTAATAGGGTAATAAATTGAGTAATTCAGGACTTACGCGGATACTGGTGGCTTCGACAAGCTCAGCCACCAGTATCCGCTAAGGCTGTTCGAAGTTCATACGAACACCCACGGTAGGCGCGGCGAAGACGTTCTTGGTGACATTGCCGGCCCGATCGATGACATCCGCCGTCCCATGACCCGTGTAATGATCGGGGCTGTCCATCTGGATCGTGTTGCGGATGACCCGTTTCCCGATGGGATTGCCCTGTGCATCGCTCACAAAGACCTGGAATGTGTAATGATAAGTGGCACCAGAGCCACTCCAGACGCCATGTCCGGTTGAACCGGCTTGTGGGTTGTTGTTTGTCTCTAAATAGTTGCCATCGGCAAAGAAGGTTTGCATGGTCTCCAGGGCCTCTGGACTCGTCTCGGTTTGCGCGATGGTCATCTTCCAGGTGCCCACGATGCTGGTTTGGTTACTCATTAGATTACTCCTTTGACTCGGAAATAGGTTGGATTTGATGTAACTGTTCACCCCCGGCCCCACTGCCATTAAGTTAATCTCGTTCCACGCAGAGCGTGGAACGAGCGAGTGCCTTACCTGAATGGCAGTGACCCCGGCCCTTCCCCGACATCGGGGAGGGGAGATTTTGCTCCTCCTCCGCTGGCGCGCCTAAGAGGCAACCGGGCTGGGAGGGCGTAGCTGAATAGCACGATTTGATTTCGGCAAATGCACGCCAGGTGACTGTCACTGGCCAGTGACAGTCACCTGGTGATTTACACGAACATTCCATCTAAATTATAATACCCACGCAGCATTACAAAAGCGTTCCAAAAATGGGGGCAGTCAAAGGAAAAGCGTTCCATGTGCGTTCCAGAGCAGACACAGGTTGAAACGCTGACGCTACGCACGTTCGGCGCAGTGACCATTGCGCTGCAGTCAGCGCCCGTTGCTAGTTCATCAGCCGTTACCCCTAACGAGCAGCGGCTACAGTTTGAGACGCGCGCAACGGAGGCCCTGCTCATCTATCTTGCTTGTCAGGGGCGTCCATTGAGTCGTGAAGTCCTCGCCGAACTCTTTTGGCCCGACCGCACGCAGAAACAGGCGCGCGCGAACTTGCGTGTTGCCCTGCATCGCCTCCGCCAAAAGGTAGCGCCTTATCTGGTGGTCACCCATCACAGCGTGGAGATCAATCCAGACACTGCCTTTGCCCTGGACTTTGCCCTCTTTGAAACCCATCTAGCTGCTGGGCGCTTGTCCGCGGCGCTGGCGCTTTACATTGGCGATTTTCTAGAGGGCTTTTACCTGGATGGCAGTTCAACCTTTGAACAGTGGGCGCTGCTCGAACGCGAGCGACTGCGCACGCTGGCCATTGCCGCGTATCAACAACTGATTAGCCAAACAGCCGCTGCTGGCCAACTCGATAGTGCGATTGCCAGCGCCCAACGCCTCTTGCAGCTTGACCCGCTCCATGAACCCTCCCATCGCCAACTCATACGCTTGCTGGCCCAAACAGGGCAACGGAGCGCTGCCATCGCCCAGTATGAAATCTGCTGCCACTTGCTCAGCAGCGAACTGGCTTTGTCACCGGATGAATCGACGACGAACTTAGCCGCGCAGATTCGTTCCGGTGAGCTTGACCGGATGACAAGAGGGCAAGATGACAAGATGAATGCATCGGGTCATCGGATCATCCGGTCATCCAGTCATCCCCTCCCGTCACAACCCACGCCCTTCATCGGGCGCGGCGCAGAGTTGACACAAATTGCCAATCTGTTGGCAAATCCTGATTGCCGACTGCTGACATTGCTGGGTGTGGGCGGAATCGGCAAAACGCGCCTGGCGATTGAGGCGGCAGCGCGGCAAGCTGCCGACTATGCCGCAGAGGTCTGCTTTGTTGCATTGGCACCCGTGACGAACGTCGAATTGGTGGCAGCCACCATTGCCGAAAGCATCGGTCTTCAGACGAACAGCAGTGATCTGCTGACCGAGCTTGCTAACGAGTTGCGCCAACGTCATCTGCTGCTCGTGCTCGACAATTTTGAGCACTTGTTGGCTGCTGTCGATACCGTGGCCTATTTACTCCAATCCGCCCCCACGCTGAAAGTGTTGGTTACCTCACGCCAACGCCTTTACTTGCGCGAAGAGTGGCTCTTGCTGATCAATGGATTACCCTTGGCAGATGGGCTCGCCAGTGAAGCGGGCGCATTGTTCCTGCACAGCGCCCAGCGGATTCAACCCAGCTTTACGGGGGAGGGGCAAGCCCAGGCCATTGCGACCATCTGTCGTCAGGTGGAAGGGATGCCGCTGGCGCTGGAGTTGGCCGCCAGTTGGGTGCGCGTGCTCGGCTGTAACGCGATTGTGCAGCAGATCCAGAGCAACTTGGATTTTCTCACGACGCAGTTGCGCGACCTGCCGGAACGTCACCGCAGCATGAGCGCCCTCTTTGACCACTCCTGGGCGCTGCTTACGCCCGCAGAGCAACAACTCTTCATGCGTTTGAGCGTCTTTCGCGGCGGCTGGGTGCTGGAAGAGGCCGCCAGCGTGACGGATGCGACACTCACCATCCTGTTGGGGTTGGTGGACAAATCACTTGTCCGTGTCGATGAGCAGAAGCGCTTTGCAATGCATGAATTGGTGCGTCACTATGCCGCCGAGCAACTGCATACCAGCGGTGAAGAAACCCTGATTCGCCAACGTCACTACGCCGCCTATTTACAACTTTTCCGTACCGGCGATAGCCATTTACGGGGGACGGAAGCCACAACCTGGTTTGTCCGTTTAGCGGCAGAACAGGACAATCTGCGCGCAGCGTTGCAGTGGACGTTCGACAGCGCACACTATACAGAGGCTGCCTGGCTCATTGTTGCCATCAATTGGTTCTGGAGCCACCATGCCCAATCCTACGAGGCGGAACGCTGGCTGGCCCAGCTTTTACCCCATCGCCAACTCCTGGAACCGGAGCTACGCCTGGCCTTCCTGATCGTCGTTCATGCCCATGCGGCGGGGTTGGCAGAATCCGCCCCGATAGCGCGCTATCGGGCTGAATTGTTAAGTCTTGTGGAAAGCTCACAACACCCACTACTACAGGTGGCAGGTTGGGTTTGGCTCGCCAGGTATGCTGCGGATAGTGTGCAATTCGTCTACGCCTATGAGCGGGCGGCGGCCTTGGCACAAAATTCTGAAGAATCATCCGTACTTGACGCAGAATTCGGTCTCCTCGCCGATCATGACTTTTTGTTGGGCGCCACCCTTTCCGGTTATGCAGATTACTTGGGGCAACAGGGTGAGGTAGCGCGGTCTGCGTCGCTGGCCATGCAAAGTCTGCGTTTTTTTCTGGAACGGGGAAAGCGTTTTGAGCGGGCGGATGCGCTTGGCCCACTCGGTCGTTTGGCATTGCTGCGGGGTGACCTCGCCCAGGCACATTCCCTGCTGCAAGAGGCGGTGGCAATCGCTGCAGCGGTCAACTCCAAGGCAATGGTGCGCAACTGGCAGCCGCTGCTGGGGCTGGTCGCGCTCTATCGTGGCGATGGTCCAACCGCGCACCGGCTATTGCACGAGAGTTACCAACTCTGTCTTGAACTAAAAAACAACTTTTTCCTGGCGCGCGTCTGCATCTATTTTGCGGAACATGCCTTGTGGGAAGGGAAGATAGACGAGGTCGCGCAGTGGCTGCACCAAAGCCTGGGCTATCAAGCCAAGTCACCCCGCATCACCATTGATGATGTGCAACGTCTGTGGGTGGCGGCCCGCCTGGCCACAGCCAAAGCGCAATACGCAGTCGCCGCCACCCTCTTTGGCCTGGCCGAACAGGCGCACAGCCAGATCCACTATTGTATCGGCGGCCCCATGCGCGCCCAGGCCGACGCCGCGTTGGCAATCGTACAGGCAGCGCTGGAGCCGGCGGCTTTTACCGAAGCCTTTGCCGCCGGAGAGCGGACGGTATTGGCGGAAGCGTTTGCAACGATGCTGGAGAGCAGCTAAAATCGCCGTGGACGACGTTCTAACAGACTGGTTTGTTGTGTGGGCCCTTCGAGCAGGAGAATCAACAGGTTGAGAACATTGCGCCCCAGAACAATTTCTTCATTTTCAAAGAGCCCATCCGATTTCTTTACGCGCACCACCTCAACACCGGGGAGAGCACCAATGTCTAGATGAATATCAATCAGAAAGAGTGTCACTTCATGAAACGCTCTCCACAACCCGCGCACACGTGCCGGCCGGCTGCGCGGCGCATCGATATCACGTAGCCACTTTTCTGGAACCAATGTGAAATCAGAGCCAGTGTCGATCAGCGCCGGGATCAATGCAGTTTGAGCACCTTCACCCGGCGCGCTCAAGGCAATGTTGAGAATCGGCGTAGGTGGGAACTTGCTTGTTGCGTAGGGAATCATCGTGGCTCAAGCAGCGTAGGCGGAATAGCTCTGGTAGACAGGCATCGGCTGGTCACCCCCTTCTACCAATAAGACAGGTTCGCGCCCATACTGTTCCTTTGTGCGCAGATATAAGGTTCGTTGGTTCGGATCGCTGTCGACAATCTCGCCATTGTACACAGCAACAAAGCGCCCCTGATACTGACTGCGCGTGGCGGACGACATCGCATACCAGGCTTGGGCTTCGACGTGAATCCGCTGCTCACGATAAGCATCAAGATATTGGCGCACCGCTTCGGCTAAGACATCTTTTGCCTCTTTGCTCTCATGGGTAGCGACACGGTTGACTTCTTCAGCCAAGGCAGTTTCCTGCAATTCGATAGCGATCATGGATTGACCTTGTGCGTCGGCAGAGATAACATGAGTCAGTCGATCAATGGGTAGATTCTTGATCTTTTCCTATAATTTTACCATATTTGGATGATAAGCGCCCAATCGATTAAGCGGTCACCGGCACGACATCGATTGGGCTGTGCTGGCGGCGGCGCAAGCTTCGCTCGAACCGGCGGTCTTTGTCGAAGCATTCGCCGCCGGGCGGCAGATGACGCTGGCGGAGGCGTTTGCATTAATGCTAGCGCCGGAACGTACCCCAAATTAGGTCAACCAGTGCGCCATCGTTATATGCTATACTGCGGCAATTTCCAGCAAAATAGAGGCCAGCATTTCGGGTTCGGTAATCATCGCATCATGGCCGGTCATCAATGCATGATACCCCCACCCGATGCGCTGCGCCTGCTCGGCAAAGGGAGCAAAGAGGGAAGGTTCTTCTTGGCGACACAAAACGTAACTGCGGGGCAGCGCAAGCGCCGTTGGATCGGTCAGCCGCACCGGCTCTGTAAAGCTGCGGAGGGGTTGGGCTGTAATTCTAGTCGACATCCATGCAATATCAACCTCATCTGTCACGCCAAAGGTGGCTTTATCAAGGGGGACCTTCCAGCCATCACCACTATCTTCCGCGATCTTCTTCATGGCCGCACCGTGATCGGGGATGGTATCAAAGAGTGACTGCCCATCCCCCGGCACAAAGGCGTCCAGGTAGACAAGGTGTGCCAAGCGGGGCGCGGCCCGTTCGGCGACACCGGAGATGACCATACCCCCATAACTGTGCCCGACCAGAATCACATTGTGCAGATCCTCATAGTCGAGCAGCGCGACAATGTCGTCAATATGGGTCTTGATCCCCACTTGTGGATTGAGCAGGTGTGCCCGCTCTCCCAGCCCGGTCAGCGTTGGGGCAAAGACTGCGTGACCGGCTGCGCACAACAAGGGGGTGAGCTTTTTCCAGCACCAGCCACCATGCCACGCCCCATGCACCAGGACGAACGTTGCTTGTTTCACTTGATTCATCGCGGCTTTCCCTTTGCCTGCTACTATTTTCTGACTATGGACTATGCTGCGAAAACAGCGCCTCGTTGCCCCGTGAGTGCATTGATCAATACGGCGGATTCTGTCACCCAACCGAACTGCAATTGGACCACCAGCAGCGATGCGTCGTGATTGCTTCTGGGCAGCCCATCGCCAATCGGCTCGCCCATGCAATCGGCGAGGAGCAGACAATGATAATCGCGGAACATGGCGTCCCGCACCGTTGACTCGACGCAAACGCTCGTTGTACAGCCGGTGACGATCAAGGTCTTGACGTCCATCCGCTTGAGCATGGCATCCAACGCCGTTTCGTAGAAGCCACTGTAGCGATGCTTGTAGATCACCACATCGCCGGCCTGTGGCGCAAGTTGGGGGAGAATGGCGGTATTCCAGGTGTCGCGGATCAGGATACGACTCTGCGTGCCATCTGGAGCTTGTATGGCTTCGCCCACACCGGCAAAGAGATGGCGCACGCGGTTGAGGGAATCGACTGCGCCCAAGTCCGAGAGGTCAGGGCAAAAGCCCATTTTGAGATAGACGATTTTGATCCCTGTCTCACGCGCTACATTGAGGACGTTGGCGATCGGCTCGACGGCGCGTTGGATCATGCTAATGTCAATGCCCAGCCGGTCCAGCATGCCACCTTCCGCGCCAAAATCATTTTGCATATCGACAACGAGTACTGCGCTGGTTGCGGGATCGAATGTGATCGGGGCGGGCTTGGCATTGAGTGTGATGGTCTGGTCTTGCGGAACAGAGAAGGGCTGAGTGGTCATTGGGTTGTCTCCTGAGTTGGTTAGCTGTTTGATAGCGATGCCATATCTTAAGCCAAAAACGCTTGCCGTTGGTCACCCGATGCGTTACAATTAGCGTGACAAGCCGCGTGACAACCTACGTCGCCCAACTGTGCGTATGCAACTTGACCGGCATCTCGGAGATGCCGGTCAAGTTTTAGCGCTAACTCAGGGGTAAAGGTCAAGTTTTCTGGAGACAAAGCTGGTGGACAATCGGATGAGCAGAGAAGAAATTCATTCGTTTGGCGATTGGTTGCGCCGGCAGCGCAAAGCCCGTGACTGGAGCCAGGCGGCCTTGGCCCAGCGCGTTGGCTGTACGGCCGCCATGATCCGCAAGATTGAAGCGGGGGAGCGCAAGCCGTCGGCGGAATTGGCCGCGTTGTTGGCGGAAGCGTTGGCAGTGCCGGTCGAAAGCCGCACGCTCTTTCTGCAAGTGGCCCGCCAGTTGCGCCCCGTTGCACAGTTGCTATCACCCCGCACAATGCCAATCCTTGCCGGACCTTATCCTGCTCTATCCACGCCCGCCAACAATTTACCGGCCCCGCTGACCTCACTCGTGAACCGCGTCCATGATGCGGCCACGGTTGCGCGTTTGCTCACCGCAGCCGATCTCCGGTTGCTCACCTTGCTCGGCCCGCCGGGGATCGGCAAGACCCGTCTGGCTATCCATACCGCCGAACAAGTGGCCACCCATTTCCGTGACGGCGTTTGGTTTGTTGATCTCGCGCCGCTCAACGATGCTGCGCTGGTGTTGCCGGCGATTGCGCAGGTGTTAGCGGTTGCCGAAGCGGGGGCGACTCCTTTGTTGGAACGATTGCGCGCAGTGCTGATGGGCAAACAACTGCTATTCATCCTTGACAATTGCGAGCAGGTCAGTGCGGCGGCGCCTGAGATCGGTGCGCTCCTGCGCGGCTGCAAAGGATTGAAGGTGCTGGCGACGAGCCGCACGCCCTTGCTGCTGGCCGGCGAACATGAATATGCGCTGCCCTCCCTTTCCCTGCCGCCACGCGACCTTGTCCCAACCATTGCGCCAGCGCAGTTGCTGACCTATGAAGCGGTACAGTTGTTTGTGGCGCGCGTGCGCCAGTTCCAGCGCGACTTTGCTGTCAGTGCCGCCAATGCGCCGGAGATTGCCACCATCTGTTCGCGCCTTGATGGTCTGCCCTTGGCGCTTGAGCTCGCGGCAGCCGCCCTGCGCCACATGACCGTGAGCCAGCTCTGCACGGTGCTCCAAAGCGAAGGGACGTGGCTACATCTTCTCCACTCGCCGGCGCGCGATTTGCCTGCCCGCCAGCGCACCCTCTACCAGGCCATTGCCTGGAGCTATAGCCTGCTGGACGGCAACGAACAGCGGATCTTCCGGCAGTTGGGCGTCTTTGTCGGCGGCTTTACCTCAGCCGCAGTTCAAGCGGTCTGTGACGCCGGCCCTGCCACCTTGGAGCGCCTGACCGAGCACAATCTCTTGGCGCGCCGCGCGGAACGCTGGCAGATGTTGGAGATGATTCGTGAATTTGCGCTGGCGCACTTGAGCAGCGCAGAACATAGCATGGTGCGACAAAAGCATATCGCCTATTTTGCCGCCCAGGCTGATCAAACTCTTGCCGTTAGTCTGGCAGCCATTGCCCAGGATCATGACAATTTCCGTGCGGCGTTGACCGCCGCCATTGCTGCGCAAGATGCCGACGCCGCCTTTACACTCTGCATCAAATTGGTCTGGTTCTGGGAACTGCGGGGCCATTTGCGCGATGGGGTTCGCTTCGTGCGCGCGGCATTGGCGCTGCCGGCGATTACACAGTCACAGTTGCGTTTTGATCTCTTGGAGCGCATGGCAACGCTCGCCTTTCAGGTTCATCAATTCGATGTGGCGACGGAGTTTGCCACAGAACTGCATACGTTGGCGTACAAACATAACGACCCATTTGACATGGCGCGTCTGCTCAATCTGCAGGGACGCATCCTGATCGAGCAAGGTGAGTTGGCCCGTGCAGCAGTGGTGTTGCAAGAAAATGAGCAGATCGCCCGCCGGATTCCGCACCGCTTCAATCCCGGTTGTCCATTGGCGCAACTGGGCGAAATCGCACTGATGCATGGCGATTGGCAGAACGCAGAACGCCAATTGCGCGAAGCGCTTGCCCTTTTGACTGGCGCAGCAGGCACGCTCTATACCGGCATCTTTGTCGCGATGACATACACTGATCTAGCCGAGCTTGCGCTTGTCCACGGTGATCCGCTACAGGCCCGTTATGCGTTACAACAGGTCGCGCCCTATGCCCATCAATATGTGCGCCGCTTGCATTGTTTCCTCGTGACGCTGGTTGGCCTCCTGTTAACCCCGTTGCCCACCACGCCCACGGCCAAGACGCACGCCGCCGCCATGTTCCTCGGCGCGATGGCCGGTCTGGGCGAACGTACCGGCGACACCCTTTCGCCATTCCATCAGTGGCTGATTGCCGAACGCACCGCGCATGTGCAATGGCTTTTGCCGCCACATGATTGGCACACCGCTTGGCAGCAAGGTCATGCCTGGTTGCCAGCGCAAGCGGCAGAAGCGGTGGAGCAGTGGCTGATGGGGGATGTGATATAATAGAGTTTATTCCGATTTACCATGATGTTGCGATAGGATGACAAGATGACCACGACGATTTCATCCTGTCATCCTGTCATCCCGTCATCCCGTCACACGAGTGAAAATAAATCGGAATAATGTCTAATACAAAGATGATCGGACTGGAAACAAATGAGGTGATATTAGAGCAGAGAGGAGCCGTAGCGCGATGCAATACCCTTTGGCCGAAAAAATTGGCGAGCCGCAACTCTTGGTGGGGCGCGCCAAGGAATTTGCTTTTTTCAACAAATGGCTGAGCCGAATTCCCCGGCGCGCCGCCAAATCGGTGGCGATTCTGGCGCGGCGCAAGAGTGGTAAGACCTCCTTTGTCCAACGGATCTTCAACCAACTATGGAGTGAAAATGGCCAGGTCATCCCCTTTTTCTTTGACTTTGGCGAGAATAAAATTTGGTATCCCGATTTGGCCGTGAAGTACTACCAAACCTTTGCTTCCCATTATATCTCATTTTTGGAGCGGGATCCGGCCTTTATCCAAGTGCCCTTAACCCTGGACCAAATCAAAGCGTACGGCATCAGCAAATCTATCACGCCATTGGTGACGGATGTCGGTCTACTGCAAGAATACTATGGCACCGGTCGCGGCTATGCGCTGATGTGGGAGACGGCCTATTCCGCGCCCCATCGCTTTGCCGACTTCTATGACCGTCGTGCTCTCGTTATCTTGGATGAATTCCAGAACATTACACAGTTTGTCTACCCGGACCCGGAATTTCAGACCAAGCCAATTGAAAGTATGGCGGGCAGCTTTCACTACCACTCCGAATCCAAACTGGCGCCCATGTTGGTCACGGGCTCCTATGTCGGCTGGCTGCTCAACATTATTAGCCAATATTTGGAGGCCGGGCGTCTGTCGGCCTATCAGTTGAATCCCTATCTGGCGCCAGACGAAGGGCTAGAGGCGGTCTATCGCTATGCCGAAGTCTACCGGGAAGCGATCACGAATGAGACGGCGCTCCAGATCAACGAACTGTGCATGGCCGACCCCTTCTTTATCTCGTGTGTCATCCAGAGCTATTATGCCGAGAAAGATCTGACCACGCAGGAGGGGGTGATTGAGACGGTCAACTTTGAGATTGCCAACCGCAAATCAGAGATGTCACGCACTTGGGCCGAATATATTGAGCAGACCGTGCAGCGGGTCAACAATCGTAACGCCAAACAACTGCTGCTTTACTTGAGCAAAAATGCCGACCGCTATTGGACGCCGCGCGAATTGAAGCAACTCTTGGCGCTAGATCTGAGTGAGGCAGAGATCCAACAGCGGCTGGTGACGCTGACGGAATCGGACCTGCTGGCGCGGGGTTCGGCCGATATTGATTTCAGGGGCTTACAAGACGGCACCTTGAATTTGATCTTGCGCAGCCGCTTTGAAAAAGAGATCGCAGGCTACGAACCCGATTTAAAAGAGGAGTTTTCCGCGCAAATCGCCGCGTTGCAACAGGAAAACCGACGCCTACGCGGGCGACTGAGCCACCTGAGCGGCAAAGTCACTGAACATCTGCTCGCTGCCGAGTTGCGGTCGAAAAAACGAATCCGCCTCTCCACCTATTTTGAAGATGTCGCAGAGGATGCACCGCTCAACCTGGTCGACGTGCGTGAACGTTTCTTTTTCCAACGCCGCGATGGCAAGAATGGGGAACTTGACCTGCATGCCCTGACCACGGACGCTCGCGTCCTCCTGGTCGAGGTCAAGCAACAGCAGAAAAAGATGGGCGTTGCCGAAGTGGAGGAATTTTTGCACAAAATCACCGCCTACACCGAATCCTTTCCTGATCGCGTGGTAATCGCGGCCTTTCTGTCCCTGGGCGGCTTTACGGAAGAGGCCAGGCAGTTCTGCCGCGCGCAGCAAATCGCGGTCGCCGAACGCCTGACCTTTCTGGATGAGGAATGACACAGACACCACACTATGACAACCGTTCGCTCCTTTCGCCCAAGGTCATCCCCGGACGCCGGCAGAGGCGGCTGACGTAGCGGAGCGCTGGCTGGCGTCGGCTGCATGACCAGCCATAAAATCGGGCGACTGGTGGCGGAAATAGGTGGTGTACAGTTCGGCGTAGTGGCCGCCGCGCGCCAGCAGTTCCTCGTGGTTGCCCTCTTCAATGATCTCCCCGCTACGCAGCACAATAATGCGGTCGGCGGCGCGCACGGTCGAGAGCCGATGGGCAATGACGACGCTGGTGCGCCCGCGCAGCACCGTGGCCAACGCGGCTTGCACCTGGGCTTCGGTAAAGGGGTCGATGCTGGCCGTCGCCTCATCGAGGAGCAAGATAGCGGGATCCTGGAGCAGTACACGCGCCAGCGCCACAAGCTGCCGCTGCCCGAGGGATAACCGCGCCCCCCGCTCACCGACATCGGTGTTGATCCCCTGGGGCAGATCATCCAGCCAACTGCCATCGCCCAGTTGGCGGGCCGCGGCGGCGACATCCTCATCCGTGGCGCCGGGGCGACCATAGCGGATGTTATCGGCCACCGTGCCGGAGAAGAGGAAGGGAACCTGGGGCACCAGGCCAAGCTGGCGCCGGTACTCACCCAGATCCAGGGTGCGAATATCGCGCCCGTCAATCAGTAACTGGCCCCCTTGAAACTCATAGAAGCGCATCATCAGCTTGACCAGGCTCGACTTGCCGGCGCCGGTGTGGCCGACAATGGCGAGGGTTTCACCGGCGGGGATGGTGAGCGCAAAGTGCTGGAGGACGGCGTTGCGCCCGGTGCTATAGTTAAAGGTCACGTCGTCGAAAATCACCTCGCCGCGGAGCCTTCCAACAGGCTCTTGGGCGCACTGTACGACCAACGGCTCATCGTCAATCAGAGCAAAGACGCGTTCGCTGGCCGCCAGCCCTTGCTGGAACTGGCTCCAAAAGGAGGCGATGCTGGTGACTGGGTAGAAGAAGATGGTCAGCCCCTGGACAAAGAGGTACCACTCGCCCACTGAGATCGTATGGTTGAGGGCCATGAGGCCGCCGACGTAGATAATGGTGGAGACGCCAATGCCGGAAACGGTGTTCAATAGTGGGAAAATGCTGCCAAAGACCAGAACACGCCGGAGCTGCACCCGATAGGCCATCTCGTTGGTCGCCTGAAAGTCGCTGTAGATAGCCGCTTCCTGGCGAAAGTTCTTGGCTACGGCGATGCCGCTGATTGTCTCCTGGATCGTGGCGTTGACGGTGGCCTGGGCGCGCTGGGCCTGTTGCATGGCGTGGCGCGCCAGCCGGCGGAAGACCAGGGCAATAATGACGACAATGGGGCCCAGCGCCAGTGTAATCAGCGCCAGCCGCACATTCTGGGTCAACATGACCACACTGATGACACCGACCAGCACCAGTTGGCTCAGCAGATCGACCGTCAGCGTTACCACCGTGGCAAAGTCCTGCGTGTCCGAGGTCACCCGGCTGACAATGCGTCCCGAGGCATATTGGTCATAAAAGGAGAGGTCGCGGCGCATGACCGAGCGAAAGGCATCCTCACGCAGCGCCAGCACCACATTGGCCACCGCGCGCGCCGAGAACCATTGCTGCACAAAGTTAAAACACCAGCCCAGGGCGCCGAGCACGGTGACGACCGCGGCCACGGCCGCTATCCACTGCAACGTCGGATTGTCCGCCAACGAATCGATGCCGCGCGAGATCACAATCGGCGTCGTGGTAGCGACCAACGAGGTCAGCGTCACCATACCGGCCACCAGCACCACTTTACGCAGTTGGGGGCGGAAATAGTGGACAATCCGCCGCACCAGTTCGCGGTCGCTATAGCTGCGATCATACTCTTCGGCATTAAGCCCGCCCATGATACTCATTGTACGACTCCAGTCATGTTATAAATTTCTGTAGGGGCGAAGATCTGGCGATAGGCGGCGCTGGTAGCCATCAGTTCAGCATGGGTGCCCTGGGCAAGGAGGCGACCATTCTTCATGAGTAAGATATAGTCAGCGCTGCGGATCTGGGAAAGGCGATGGGTGATCAACAGCGTCGTCCGCCCCTCCAAAATGCGGCGCATGGCGCGCTGGATCTGGTCCTCGGTGTTGCTGTCAATCGCACTGGTTGAATCGTCGAGGACTAGGATACGCGGGTCGCTGAGAAAAGCGCGGGCAATGGCGAGACGCTGGCGCTGCCCGCCGGAGAGCATAACGCCCCGTTCGCCAATCACTGTCTGGTAGCCCTCCGGAAAGCTAGTGATAAATTCATGGGCTTGGGCTTCGCGCGCGGCGGCCTCGATCTGTGCCTGGGCCACCGGTTCGCGTGCGCCAAAGGCAATATTCTCGGCAATGGTGCGCGAAAAGAGAAAAATGTCCTGCTCAATGGTGGCGATCTGGGCGCGCAGGCTGTCCATACTCCACTCACGTACATCGACGCCATCGATCAGGACGCGCCCACGGTTGGCGTCAAAGGTGCGGTTGAGCAACTTCGTCAGTGTACTCTTGCCTGCGCCGGTCTGGCCCACAATCGCAATGGTCTGGCCCGGCGCAGCGTGAAAGGAAATGTCATGCAGCACCATCGGCCCATCGCCCCTTGGCGTCCCATGCCCATTTAGCGCCGCAGCATCATGCGCCACAGCCCCATTCACCACCCCATTCGTATTTGCGCCACTCGCCACCGGTTCCTTGGTGTTTGCGCCACCCGCCGCCCCGCCACTCGCCACCACGTTATACCCAAAACTCACATGTTCAAAGCGAATGTCACCCGCCATTGCCTTGGCCAGACCAGCACTGTTTTGATCCAACTCGGTCTCGGTCAGGATCATCTCCAAGATGCGGCGGGCGCTGGCCAGGCTCTGCTGGACAACCGAGGAGGTGGTGAGCAAGAAGCGAATCGGAGAACGCAGCGTCCCCAGCAGCGCCATATAGGTGATGACTTGGCCCACTGAAAGGGCGCCCTGGCGAAAGAGGAGCAGCGCATGACCAAAGGCCAGCCCCACCGTAATGCCATAGAGCAAAAGGGGGAGATAGCGCGCGTTCACCTCACCTTCACGGACAAAGGCATCGCGATAGGCGCGCGCGTTGGCCTGAAAGCGCTGGTCCTCTGCCGGCTCCTGGGCAAACCCTTTGACGACCTCAATCCCGCTAATCGTTTCGGCCAGCCCTGCATTCATAATGCCAAAGCGCTCGCGCAACATGCCCGCCACCGGGCGCAGATTCTGGTTATGACGTCGCAACGCCAGGGTCAGGCCAGAGAGAAAGAGGATCGGCAGGAGCAGCAAGCGGACATTGAGGATGGCAATGGTGATCAAGGGAATAATGAGCGTCAAAAGCGACTCTGTCGTCATACCGAGCGCCGGGCTGACAAATTGGTTGACCTGCTGCACGTCATTGGTCACACGCGCCATCAGATCGCCGACGCGCTGGCGGCCGTGGAAGGTCTGGCTTTTGCTCAACAGACTGATGTACAGTTCATCTCTGGCGTCCCGTTCTACGCGCTGAGCCAGCACCCGGATCGCCATGCTGTTGACAATATCAAAGAGGCCATAGCCCACATAGGCGCTCACCACCAAGAGCGCCGCCACCGTTAACGCCGCCGCGCCCTCGCCCCGGAGCATTGTGTCAAAGGCGCGCCCCACCATCACGGCCGACAGACTTTGGGAACTCGCCATCCCCACCGTCGTGAGCAAAAAGGCCACCAGCAACACTGGGTAGCGCAGAATATGCGAGGCCAGCCAGCGCAGCGGTGAGCGGTAATCATAGCGATATTCGTTGGCAACGGTAAATTCACGCCGGGTCATAAGCGATCACCTGCCCTTTTCCGCTGCGGCCCCAGGCCAGTTAGAAAAAGATTCATCTCACGGCAACTCTTTCTAGTACAATTTGGCGTAAATACCTAGACAGAAATAAGTAACACTACTCTCTGGAAAGCAGGTAATTGCTCTGTCTACTTATTTCTGTCTGGATTTACTAGTCGTGCAACCGTTCAGACCTCTCCCGCGCCTGAGAGCACGCCAAAAAGGCAACCGCCTTTGGGCGCGGGTGGAGTTTTAGAAAATCTACCTTGGGAAGGAGGCTGGGAGGGGATGCTGGCTATGCCCCGTTTAGCTCCTCTTGTACAATACTTTGCACCAATTGCGGATTGGCTTTGCCCTTGGTCTCGCGCATGACCTGGCCGACAAAGAAGCCGAGCAGGCCAGTTTTGCCGCCGCGGTACTGCTCCGCTTTGGCCTGGTTGACGCTGATCACCTTGCGCACCAGCGGTGCAATCTGGGCCGGGTCCGAGATCTGTTGCAGGCCCTGTGCTTCCACAATCGCCTGGGGGTTGCCCCCTTTTTGCAGCATCTCGGCAAAGACCTCTTTGGCCGCCGCGGCGGAGATGGTGTTATTATCGACCAGCGCCACGAGCTTGCCCAGTTGAGAGCCGTCAAAGGGTAGGCTGGCGATCGCATTCTCTTTGAGTTCGCGCAGCACTTCGTTGAGCACCCAATTCGCCACTGTCTTGGGGCTGTTATGGGCGGAGAGAGCCGCCTCAAAGAATTGGGCTAACGCCAAATCACCGGTAAGTACATCCGCATCTTCAAAGGCCAGCCCCAGTTCCTCGGTGTAGCGCGGCAGGCGTATGGCCAGTTCCGGCTCCTGAGCGCGCAACGCAGCACGCTGCTCGGTCTTGCTCTTGCGGCTGCTACTGCCGTCAGCGCTCTCCGGACTGGCAGTTTGTGCCGTGCGTTTGGCGGCGCCAGTCGCTGTTGCTGCGCTGCCCTCTGCTTCATCACTCTGGCTCTGTTTGGCCCAGGAATCGCGCAACTCCACAATCCGGTTAAAGACGAGCGCACCGGGGCGCGAATCGACCGGATCGACCATGAAGTAGCCCTGGCGCTCGAACTGGAAGCGATCCTCGGCTTGGGCGTTGGCCACACTCGGTTCAATCATGCTGCCGGTCAGGATTTGACGCGAGTTGGGGTTGATAGTATCGATAAAACTTTTCCCCTCTTCTACATCATCCGGGTTAGGGGTGGTAAAGAGCCGGTCATAGAGACGCACTTCCACCGGGACAGCTTGGGCCGCCGCCACCCAGTGGATGGTGCCCTTGACTTTGCGACCGTCGGCTGGCGCGCCGCCGCGCGAATCTGGGTCATAGGTGCAGCGCAACTCGGTGATCACACCATCTTCATCTTTGATCACCTCTTCGCACTTGATGATGTAGGCATAGCGCAGACGCACCTCGCCGCCGGGCGTCAGCCGATAGAAGCCTTTGGGCGGATCCTCCATAAAGTCATCCTGCTCAATGTAGAGTTCACGGCCAAAGGGCACTGGACGCGAGCCTTCTTTGGGCACATCGCGCGGCCAGAAGGAGGCATCCAACTCCTCAACTTGACCTGCCGGGTAGTTGGTGATGACAACCTTTAGTGGGCGCAGCACACACATCACCCGCGGCGCAATCATATTCAGGTCATCACGCACACAGTGGTCAAAGAGCGCCATATCCACCCGGCTGTTGGCCTTGGCCACGCCGATCCGTTCGCAAAAGTCGCGCACGGCCGCCGGGGTGACGCCCCGGCGGCGCAGGCCGGCAATGGTAAACATACGCGGGTCATCCCAACCGCTCACATGCCCTTCCTGCACCAGTTGCAGCAGCTTGCGCTTGCTCATAATGGTGTAGTCGAGATTCAACCTGGCAAACTCATATTGATGGGGGCGCGGCTCTTCCAACAGATTCTCGGCCAGCCAATCATAGATCTCGCGATTGTTCTCAAACTCCAAGGTGCAGACCGAGTGGGTGACGCCCTCAATCGCATCCGAGAGCGGGTGGGCAAAGTCATACATCGGATAGATGGGCCACTCGTCGCCGGTGCGATAGTGATGGGCATGGCGGATGCGATAGAGCAGCGGGTCGCGCATCTTCATGTTAGGTGACGCCATATCTCCTTTGGCGCGCAACACATGGGCGCCATCGGAAAATTCGCCATTGCGCATACGTTCAAAAAGCGCCAGATTCTCCTCCACCGAGCGATTGCGATAGGGGCTTTCTTGCCCCGCTTCGGTTACAGTGCCTCGGTAGGCGCGAATCTCCTCTTCGTTCAGGCTGTCCACATAAGCTTTGCCATCGCGGATCAGTTGGATGGCAAAGTCGTAGAGCTGGCCAAAATAGTCAGAGGCGTAATACATATTATCGTCGACTTCAAAGCCGAGCCATTCGACGGCGTCTTTGAGCGCCTGGACATATTCTTCATCCTCGGTTGTCGGGTTGGTGTCATCCATGCGCAAATTGCAGACACCATTGTAATCGCGGGCAATGCCATAGTTCAGACAGATCGATTTGGCATGACCAATGTGGGGATAGCCATTGGGCTCCGGTGGGAAACGGGTCACCACCCGTCCGCCATAATGGCCTGTGCGCATATCGTCATTGATGACGGCGCGGATAAAGTCCACACCCTCGGTGCTATTTTCGGTAGGTTCTGCTGTTACTTGAGCTTTCTCTCTACTCACAATTACCTCATATCGTACTCTAGATGTTCGGAAAAAGATCCGTGCATGTAGGGGCAAACCCTTGCGGTTGCCCACACAAATAATATCTGCATAGCTATAGTGTTGCGGAATAACTTTAAACTAATGATTCAGTATATCATTATCTGTCACAATCCACTTACTTTGCGGGCAGTTGTAACATCATTTCCAGCGCAGGAAAGCGGCTGCTGAGATAGCGCAGGAAGACACTGGCCACGGGGGAAAAGAGCAATTCCTGGTCCCAAATGAGTTTGAGCGTGCGTCGCAGTGGCGTGCGATTGATCGGGATCACGCGTACCATGTCGGCATCCGCTTCATGGGCGACGACATAGGTGGGCAAGATGGTCAGACAGGTGCCCAGCATGACGGTGCGCTTGATCGACTCCACATTGTCAAACTCGGCGTTGACCTTGGGGCGCACGTGATGCTGCTGCAAGACCTGGTCAAGCCAGATACGGGTCTGGCTGTTAACCTGGCGCGTGATAATCGATTGACCATCCAACTCACCCAAATCAACACTCGCACGTCCCCACCAGGGATGTTTGGGCCCAACCACCACAAATTGCTCGACCTCCTCTAAGGCCAATACGCCCAGTTGGCGGGTAGTGGTGCTGTCCAACTCACCCTCAATCAACCCCAACTCAATTTTGCGGGAGCGCAGGTCGCCGACAATTTGCGGTGTAATGCCGGTCTGTAAGACGACGGTGAGTTTTGGAAATTGCGCGCGAAAGCCCTGGATCATGTCGGGGAGCAGATAGACGCTGACGCCGGGCGTAGCGCCAAGCGACAGTTGTCCGCTGCTCAGCTCGCTGACATCGGTGACCGCATTTTCCGCCTCTGTCACCAGACGGAGAATGCGCAAAGTATACGCGTGAAGCGTCTCCCCGGCTGGGGTGAGGGTCACGCCCCGGCGTTCCCGTACAAAGAGGGTGGCCCCCACATGAATCTCCAGATCTTGGATATGTTGGCTCACCGCGGGTTGGGTCATAAGCAGACTTTCGGCGGCGCGGCTAAAACTGCCTTCACGAACCACCCGCAGAAAAATATCAAGTTTGTGCAGATCTAACATGATTTTCCTAACTGACCGATTTACCGATTTCCTAATCTACCGATTTTCCCCCTTTTATACAAGAAAATCGTAGCGCTACCAATAGGGTTGATATTAGTAACGACTTATATCTATTATAAGCAAATTGGTGGGATCATGCGAATTAAAGCGGGTGTAAAGTAAATATCACAGATGGACATAATCAAGAGTGAACCCCGTATGTGCACAACATAAGGCGCCATACCGGCAAAGATGAAGGAATAATCAAATGATGACGCTCATATGGGCGGCAAACTGAAATTGCTCCATTTTCTGGAGAGAAAAAGCGTAATTTCAGCCGCATACCTATATGAGCCAATGATAATGGAGACAACAGAGATGAGCTTTTTTAACAAACTCTTTGGCGGCTTGGGCATGGCCGGCGCCGATGACCATGAACTGAGCGCAGCCCAATACAAGGAGCGCTTTGTAACGACCAATACGCCACACATGATTGTAGACGTGCGGTCGCCGGCAGAGTTTGCCGGTGGTCATCTGACCGGCGCCCTCAATCTGCCGCTGCAAAATCTGTCGCAGAAACTGACCAAGGTGCCCAAAAATAAGCCGGTGATGGTCTACTGCCGCTCCGGCAACCGCAGCGGCATGGCCCTCAAGCTGTTGCGCGAAGCCGGCTATGAAGAGGTTTACAATATCGGCGGCCTCAACGGTTTAGCCGCCCAAGGCTTGCCCATTGACCGTTAACAAAATATTTACCCAATTCTGCAACAAGGCTGCCGCGCCGTTCACGCAACACGCAACACGCAGATTGGAATTGCAATTATACAAGAATAAACCTTCACCCCAATTTATTTTACCACGTGCTAAAGGAGAGATGATCATGTTATTGCGCTACTTTTACGACGAACGACTGGCTCAGGCTTCCTATATGGTCGGATGTGTCAAGACAGGGGAAGCACTGATTGTGGACCCCGCCCGCACTATTGCGCCCTACGTCGAAGCGGCGGAAAAAGAAGGACTGCGCATTACCCACATCACCGAGACCCATATCCACGCCGACTTTGTCAGTGGCAGTCGCGAGTTGGCCGCCGCTACCGACGCCACCATCTTCCTCAGCGACATGGGCGACGCCAACTGGAAGTATCAATATGCCTATCAGCCCAATGTCGTTCTGGTGCAGGATGGCGATACGTGGATGGTTGGCAATATCAAGGTTGAAGTGTTGCATACGCCCGGCCATACACCCGAGCATATCTCCTTTATGATTACCGATACCGCCGGCGCCGATAAGCCGATTGGGGTCTTCACGGGTGACTTTCTCTTTGTCGGTGACATTGGTCGTCCTGATCTCCTGGAAGAGGCGGCCGGCATGGTCGGCACCAAAGAAGTGGGCGCACGGGTTCAGTTCAAGAGTGTCGAACGTTTCCGCAACCTGCCCGATTACTTGCAGATCTGGCCCGGTCACGGCGCCGGTAGCGCCTGTGGCAAGGCGCTTGGGGCCATCCCGTCAACAACTTTGGGCTACGAGAAGCTCTTTAATCCGGCCTTCCAATTTGAGGATGAGGAAAAATTTGTCAAGTGGCTGCTGGCCGATCAACCGGAGCCGCCGCGCTACTTTGCCCAAATGAAGAAGGTCAACAAAGAAGGGCCGGCCTTGCTCAAAGATCTGCCCAAACCGCAGCAGCTTGACCGCCCAGCGCTGGACAAGTTAATTGCTGATGGCGCCTTTGTGGCGGATCTGCGCAGCCGCGCGGACTTCGTCGCCGGCCATGTGCCCGGTACGCTGAGCATCCCTGCGCGCAAAGATTTTAGCACCTTTGTCGGTTGGTTTGTCGATTTTAGCCAGCCTTTTTACTTCATCACCCCGGACGAAGCCGAGATAGCGGAGATTGTGCAAGCCCTGCGCGGCATCGGTATTGATAATATTGCCGGCTATGCTACGCCGGCAGTAGTAAGCGGTGTAACGGCTCAACTGCCGGAGTGGAGTGCACAGGAACTGGCCGAACGCTTGCCCCGCAATGGCATTGTCGTCCTGGACGTGCGCAATCGTCGTGAATATCTGGAAGAGCATATTAAGGGTGCACACCACATCCATCTGGGCGCTTTGCCGCGCCGTTTGGATGAAATCCCCCACGACCGGCTGATTATTACCCAATGCGCCAGCGGCTACCGTTCACAACTGGCCGCGAGTTTGTTACGCCAGCGTGGCTTTGACAATGTTGCCAACCTGCGTGATGGGGTGGAACTCTGGTCAAAGGCAGTGGAAACGGTCAATGGGGTATAGAATGCAGCTTTAGCCGATTAGGCGGGCAGGGTAGATTAATACCTCCCTGCCTGCTAATCCGTAAAATTTGTATTCCATCCAACTTGCCATAGTTTACTATTGAAAGTTCAGGTAATTTTACTGTGATGTCAATCTTGATCGACCTCTTAGTTGGCAGTACCATCGGCCTGACCCTAGGCCTGCTTGGGGGAGGCGGTTCCATTTTAACGGTGCCGGCGCTGGTCTATATTGTGGGCCAGACTCCCCAAGTGGCGGTCACGGCGTCTTTGGTGATCGTGGGCGCTAACAGCGTTTTGGGCGCTTTCTTTCACCGCGCCCAGGGCACCCTTAATTGGCGGGTTGCCCTTCTCTTTGGCGGTGTGGGGATGATCGCAGCCTATTTTTCTGCGGGTTTGTCGCACCTGCTTTCATCCATCCTGCTGTTGGTGCTCTTTGCGTTGCTGATGTTGGCGGTCGGCGCACTGATGATCTTCCGAAAAACTCCTTCGAATGAAGAACATGCTGCCCACAGTTGGTTTGTCATTGCCGCGGCAGGAATTGCGGTGGGTGTGTTAACCGGCTTTTTGGGGGTTGGCGGCGGCTTCTTGATTGTCCCGGCCCTGGTGATGTTGGTGGGGTTGCCCATGCGTCAGGCGGTGGGTACATCGTTGGTCGTGATTGCCATGAACAGCCTGGCCGGCATCTTGGGCCATCTAAGCCAGACCTCCCTCGATTACACAACCATTGGACTCTTTGTGATAGCTGGCCTGGCCGGAACTTTTGTAGGTTCCCAGCTGGCGCGCCGCGTCCGAGCTGAGCAGTTACGCCAAATGTTTGCTGCATTTGTGATTATCCTGGCCATCTTTTTGCTCTTTGACAATCTACCCAAGTTGGTGTAGTAAGTTATTGGGTAACGAACAAACTTAACAAACAGAGCAAGTCTTGCGAATCAGTACCTGCCAACAGCCAGCCGCTAACAGCCAACAGCCCTGACTTAGCGGTTTGAGGCGTAGCTTCGTTAGGTGGCTACAAAAAATTATAGTAAAGGAATGGAACTATGCCCCTCTTTGAATATGTCTGTACGGAATGCGGCGCTACCTTTGAACGGTTGATCCGCACGACGCACAACCAGCCCGAGATTGTTTGCCCTCAATGTAAGAGCACGGAGACACAGAAGCTGCTCTCCGGCTTTGCTGTGAGTGGCGGTTCGTCGGCGTCGGCAGCCGCCTCGGCTGCGGCCTGTGCCCCCGGCGGCGCCTGAGGCATCCCCTCCCGACGCTGACCGTGTGTCAGTAAAAGAAAAATAACTGGGTCAAAGCTGTTGGCTGTTAGCCGACGGCTGTTGGCTACTCATGATATGGAGGTCATTGTATGCAACAACCATTGCGGCGTAAACAACTGCTCACCCTCCCTGTGCTGATTGCGCTGATCATTCTGACGGCATGTGGCGGCGCGGCCCCGACCAACCGGACGGTGGCGCCCGACGCGGCCGCGGTTGATCTGAGCGCGCTGCCGGATCTGGTGGACGCCACCACCGTCAACGCAATTCGAGAACGCAGCGAGGTCTTTCTGCTGGATGTGCGTGAACAATCGGAATATGATGAAGGTCACATCCCTGGCGTCACCCTGATCCCGAGTGGAAGTGTCGCCAGCCGCCTGTCCGAAATCCCCCATGACAAGACGGTCATCGTCTCCTGCCGTAGTGGCAACCGCAGCAGCCAGGTTGTGGCCTTTCTGCGCCAACAAGGCTATACTAATATCCATGACCTGCAAGGCGGCATTCTCGCCTGGCAACAAGCGGGCTTGCCGGTCGAGCAGTAGCCCTTGAAGATTAGATTTAGGGGATCGCAAACACACAATCACCTAATCATCTAATCACCCAATCGGACTACGCACCCAAAGGAGCTAAAGGAGAAAACATGGGCCGAAAATTGCGCCAGGGTGATCCGTGGATGCCCGGCTTTCGCTATGGCGCGTTGCTGCCGCCGCTATCTTTGAACCTATTAGTGACTGATGTGGAACGGGCCGTACAGTTCTATCAACAGGTCTTTGCCGCTGAAGTGCACTACTACGACGTTGATTTTGGCGCACTGCGCGTCGGGCCGGCCGAGGTCATGCTCCATGCCGATCACACGCACGAGGGCCATCCGTGGCACGCCGACCTGGCTGCCGGTCACCAACGCGGCCTGGGCTTGCAACTGCGGGTGCTTGGCATCGACCCAGATGAGGTGGAGGCGCGGGCGCGTGAAGCCGGTGCGTTGGTCGTGGCGGGGGCAGCCAACAAGGGCCACGGATGGCGCGAAACATTGGTGCGCGACCCCGATGGCTATGAATGGGCCGTAGGCGTGTTGGTAGAGCTGGCCAAAGGTCCACTGCGCCCGCGCCAAAGCTAGGCTAGTTTCTATTGTGAAAGTCAGGTTTCACCGCGAAGGGCGCCAAAGGAATCCTTCCCTTATGGCTTGCCCCAGATGTACTGGAACGGTATGTTGCGCGGGCGCATGTAAAAAGACATCAAGCATTGCAGGGACACAACAACGGATTTGGGTGGGAACGGATTTGTTTCCTCGTCAACAAAGGTCAACATCGCCGGCAACGGCCTGCGTCCCGTGTTCAATCCGTTGCTTTCTTCATCTGTTGTTGTGTCTGTCTCTCCCCAGAGGCGGAGCAACAGAGTTTTCAGAGGCCAGAGGCTGATCGGAGGTCAGACGATGGCGTTTTGAGCCCGCAATGCGATCAAAGGCCGGGGGCGCACAAAATTCGCAACCCGTAGGAGTCTTGGCGATTATCTGGATTGCCCCAGCTGCGAACCGCGCAGCGCACGTAGTCATGAACGTTGACAAACGGACCGCCGCGTACCACACGCTTGAGGGCGCTCGGCGCTGCCAGATCCTCCCGACCATCAGTCGGGTCATAAGGATATCTATACACTGGTTTTTGCCAATCTTCACCCCAAAGACTACTCGTCCATTCCCAGGCATTGCCTACCATATCCAGCGCACCACATTCTGCCTCCCCGCTGGGAAAGGCGCCCACGGCTGAGGTGGCGCCGATGCCAGTGTTGGCCATATTGCAGTGGTCGGCGGGTGCACCGTGATGGCCCCAAGGGTAGATGCGACCATCGGTATGGCGTGCAGCGCGCTCCCACTCGGCCTCAGTGGGTAACCGAATGGGCAGGTGGGTTTGCTTGGCTAACCAGTTGCAGAAGGCCACGGCTTCATACCAACTCACGCCCACCTGAGGATGATTGGGTGTTTCAAAGCGCCCATCGAAGCGTTCCGGCTCCGTAATTTGTCCGGCTATACGCCATGCCCAGCCATCTTCTGTCCAATATGCCTCCTGATCATAGCCACCAGCGTCAACAAAACATTGATATTGGGCCACCGTAATGGGATAGCGGCTGATCTGGTAGGGCCAGCGGATCAGGTCACAGGTGAATGGGGGCAGTTCACTGTCATAAGCAAGTCTATCGTGGGCCTTGTCACTACCGATAAGAAACAGTCCAGCCTCCACCATGACCCATGCAATGTCCGGCAACCCACCTTTGACCTCCACGCCCGGGCGGGGATCGCCCAGCTTTCCAAGGGCCACCCCGGCGCGCCCGCGCATGGGGCCAGCGATCTTGACCGTCGGTGTAAAGAGGTGCAGCAAGCGGTCGGTCACCAGTGTTTTGGTTTCGGCATCCTGGTTGCCCAACTCCACCAGCGCGGTGGCGGCCACCTCGGCCGCGGCAACCGTCGCTTCATCCGGGCTGTTGCGCTGCGCCAGCCGGCGCACCAGGGCCAGCGCGCTCTCCTGACTACGCAGCCCCAAATGGCCTACGGTCAGCAGCACCGTCTCACGCCACCATGAATCACTGATGCGGTCGTCAGTCGTCAGAAACTGGGCAATCCGCTCGATCTCACGCACACTTTCGGCTAGGTAGAAGGCGCAGAGATATTCCTGAAAGGTGAGGTGGATAAAGCCATACTCACCACCGCGCTCATCGAGCAGGCTGCCCCGTTCGCGCATGGCGCGGATAAAGGTGGCCACCGCCGCGTCGGCCCCTTCCGCACCCTGTTTGCGCACAAAGTGGGGCCGGAGCCAGGCGCGCAGTTGCGCTTCGCTGACGCGGCGCCCGGCCTCTGCACCGGCACTCATCATCTGAAAGGCCAGCAGGGCCAGCAGATTGCGCTTTTCACTCAGGGAACCGCCCCAGTCGGCCAGGGCAAAGGTCGTCTCGCTGGGGCCATGATGGCGTTCGGCCAGCAGCACATCGACACACTTTTCATAGAGTTCGGCCCGTTCGTCAGGCAGCCGGCGCTGGTTGTAGTGGACAATCGCTACAATTGTCACCAGCAGCGGCGTCTCCACCAGGCGCGTTTCGTGGCGCGCGGTGCGCAGCGCCTCCAGATGGGCAATGGCTGCTTGCAAGCGGACGGCCTCTTGGGCCGCGCTGCGGGCAGGATAGACCGCGGCGCACCAGCGTGCGCTCAGCGCGGTGACCTGTTCCGGCGTCATAGGTTGCACTGTGGCCACCCGAAAGCTTTCGGGCAACACCGCTTCGCCCTGGTAGGCGTGGGTGCGACAGGTGACGACGATCTGGCGCACGCCGCCATTGTTGGCCACATTTTCCACGGCCTGGCGCACCAGCCAGCGCTCCCGCTCATCGGCCACCTCATCCAGGCCATCGAGCAGCAGCAGACAGGCGCGCCCCTGCATCAGTAGGCGGGTAAAGAAGTCGCCGGGCAGGCCAATCAACGCTTCTTGGCGAATCAGCGCATGGGTGATAAAGGCGGTCAAGGTGCCCTGGCGCGGGTCAGCGCTGTCGGTCTGTTGGCGGCGGTAGTGATTGTATTCGCTCAGCGTAATCAAGATGGGCAAAGGCAGCGGATCGACCAGGCCGAGCGTCGCCTCCACCTGCTGGGTGTTACCGGTGCGCAGCGCCGCGGCCAGGGTGGCGGCAATGATCTGCAGATAGGTGCTCTTGCCCGACCCCGGCCCGCCCACCAGCATAAGCCGTGAACTGAGCGCCAGCAATTCATCCATGTCGATGAGGCCGCGCTGGCTGGCGTCAAGCTCATCTTCCGCCATGGTCGGGTGCTGTTGGCGCACCGGGGTGACCGTGGCGGCCAGCGAGACATAGACATCGTCCAGCGTCAGGCTCAGCGCCTGCTGTTCGCGGCGCTCAATCCCGCGCAGGTTTAGTTGCCCATAACGGTTGGTGACCCACTGGAGATAGCGGTCCAGAGCCTGGGCAAAGGCCGCCTCATTGGCTTCAGCCTGACCCGGCGCCTGCAGATAGACAGTATGGATATAGGTGGCGTGGTTGTGGTCGCCGGTGATCAGCAAATTTTCAGAGGCCGGCCCGGCCAGGGCCATGCCCCGTTGCCCGGCCGCCACGCCGCCATGCTGGCCGATGGCGCCGGCGCCTTGCAGTCGCGCCTTGGTTTGCGCCGGCCTGGGTGGTGTAGCGTCGGTCTTGGCCCTTTGGCGGTCGCGGCGGGCCAGCCCAATGGCCAGGAGCCCGGCGCCAATGGTAAGCAGCCACAACCAGGGTCGATAGGCAGTGATAAAGTCGGCCAGGCCCGCGCTCAGCAGATTGGCCGGCAGATTGCCGACCAAGAGCAACAGGGCCGCAACGGCCGGGAACAACCATAAACCATAGGATTGGCGAAAGCGCATCATACGAGCACCTCGGTGGATAGGGTAAAGCTGAACAATGTAGGTGAGTCTGTGCCGGCTTAAGCAAGGGTGATAGGCAACGTTTGTCACACTTTGAGTGCCAGCGTATGGTTGATAGGATACCACAACCTACTCGGTTTTGCATCTCCTACGAATGAGGCGGCTTCTCGCTGTTAGTCGTGGCTTTTAACCCCGCTGTAAAAAAACTCGCCTTAAAACAGAAATGCTCCCGCCGATGCTGTCTACTTGACAACGTGTCGCTTCTATGCGACAATCTATTTATGGGTATACAGGAACGCAAGGTTGAAATTTTCGTGGCCGCAAACGGCAAAGTGCCTTTTGAAGCGTGGATAAACTCGCTGCGTGACAAAGCCAGTAAGGCGCGTATTTTTAGTCGCATTGACCGTCTACGATTAGGGAACTTTGGCGACTGCAAAGGTGTTGGCGAAGGCGTGTTGGAGTTGCGTATCCATGTAGGGCCTGGCTTTCGCGTCTATTTCGGTGTGATTGGAGCCGAAATCATTTTATTGTTATGTGGCGGCGACAAAAGTTCGCAGTCACGCGATATTGCGGATGCCATTGGGTATTGGAAGGAGTATAAAGCCCGTGCTAACCAAGAGTTATGATGCCTTTCTCATAGAGGAACTCCGCGACCCGGAACTGGCCGCAGAATATCTCTCGGCGGCCATTGAGGATGGCTCTGTCCAAGAGTTGCTGATTGCACTGCGCGCCGTTGCCGAAGTCCATGGCGGGCTCGGTGTACTGGCAGAGAAGACTCACCTGAATCGCCAGGCCATGTACAAAGCGCTCTCGACACAAGGCAACCCAACGCTAACGACGCTGCTGGCGATTCTCAACGCCGTGGGGTTGAATCTGACCTTTACGCCGCTCCATAAGCCTATGGCTAGTTGAATGCGCATGATCTGCTGCGCACTCAGTTGGGCCACCTGTGCTTGCATGGCTGCGAGTTGGGCCAGGAGTTCGGCTTGGGTTGGTTCGGACATGGTGCTCTCTCTTTGAAAAGGTGGGATTTTGCATCGTTTGCTATCTAGCACAAGGCCATGCTATACTTGCTGTTATGTTTAGGAAGATCGAAGGCTATTTGGCCATCCCGCAGATGATTGTCTATACATGGGCGCATCGGCTGATTGGGAAATCCTCTCATTATCAGCTTGGTCAGAATGTGCTGCGTGCTGCCGAGCCGCGAACGGCGCGCGAACGCATCTTTGTGCTCTTATTCCCGCTTGGGATCTTTGGCGGCGCCGGTCTGCTTGCTATGGCTGGGTGGGCGCTATTCTTTTTGCAGGCCGGTTATCATCCTGACCTGCTGGTGTATCTACGCACGGCTCCTCTCTGGCATCAAGCGCTGTGGTGGATTGGGTTGCTCTGTATCCTCTATGCTAGTTTTTCAGTGCATAAGTTGCCCTATATTATTAGGTTGTTATGCCACGAATTGAGCCATAAGCCACCACAGCGCAGCAACAACTATCAATACAACCGGAAATCCCACCAATAATGCAGCGAGCGATAATTCGTCTTCGTTCTCTTTCTCCGCACCGTCGTAAAGGACCTTCTGTCGTTCTTCATTATGGGTAATCCACGCTAATAAAAGCCGGCTCAATAGCAGATTGAGGGACGCACAAGATCCCACCCAATCGAGCCCCCAAAATGCTTTCAGCGCCACGCCCATGAAGCCACCGCTGATCAACCACAATAGCGCAAGCCCGATGATCAGTCTAATCCCTTGCACACAATATCCATTCTTTATGTAGTTTTGTGATTGTTTTATTATGCTGGTGAAGAAGATTGCTGTCAAGTAAATTGCCCGTAAAGGAACTGTCTAGCCGGTTTCGCAAAAAGCGCTAACGATGCTACTTTTGAAAATAGCGCCGGCCAGGTCAAAAAGGGCGCGTCCCATTTTCGGAGGCCGAGTCGAGTCTCCCCGATTTCTCTGCCAGAGCGCGCCCGAAAGTGTGGTGCGCACCCGCTAAAAAAACGCTTTGACACACCCCCGGTCGCCGCGCTATAATCAGGGCTGTGTAATCAACTAGCCCTCGGCAAATGTTTTCCCTTTGACAATCGATGGCATTCAACTACGCAAGGAGGCGCTTCCCAATGCAGACACATATTGATTCTCCCCATCCCCTGCCCCTTTCCCGCCGGACACTCTTGAAAGCAATGGGCCTGGCCGTGGGTGTCGCGGTGGCGGCGCCGGCATTGGCGGCCTGTTCCCCCGCGGTCGCGCCAAGCGGCGGCAGTGCACCGGCCGCGGAAGGCGGTGGTCCGGTAGATATGGAGCTGTGGACCTTTGTCAACACCCATGCCCGCTGGTATCGCTCGATGGCCGAGGATTACAAGAAGGAGGTCAACCCCGACTTCAATCTCACCGTCACTGAGATCGCCTACACCGATATGCATGACAAGCTACAGATCGCACTCCAGACTGGCGGCGTGGGCGCGCCCGACATTTCGGACATTGAGCAGGGGCGCTTTGGCGGTTTCCTGCGCGGCGCCGATCCGGGGCTGGTGGATCTGAAAGATCGGCTGACGGAGGGCGGCTATCTGGACAAATTGGTGGCGGCGCGCGAGGCGCTCTATAGCTACCAGGGGCATATTTACGGTATTGAACATGCGCTGACACCGGTGGTGCTCTACTATCGCGCCGATGTGTGGGAAGGGGCCGGCGTCAACCTAGAGGAAATCGAGACGTGGGATGACTTTATTGCGGCGGCCAAGGGTGTTGTCAGTGATGATGTCAAAGCGTTGGCCTTTCCCGGGCACGACCTGTTATTGCGGCAGCGCGGAGCTGATTATTTTGACGCGGACGGCAATGTGACCTTGGATTCGGACCTTTCGGTGGAGACGATGGAGTGGATTCTAGGGTTGCGTGACACCCACGGCATTGCGGTTCAGGCGCCGGCCACCAGTGATGAATGGTGGGCCGCAGTCAAGGATGGCAAATTCCTCTCGCAGGTGGGCGCGGATTGGTATGGCGGCTTCTTTAAGGACAATGTGCCTGATCTGGCAGGCAAATGGAAGGCCATCGCGCTGCCGGCCTGGGAAGCGGGCGGCATCCGCACCAGTTGCTACGGCGGCACCGGCTCGTGTATTGTCAAGACCAGCCCCCATGCCGAAGAGGCGTGGAAGTTCCAGGAGTATAGCATGTTGTCGGTCGAGGGCAATGTACGCCGTTTTGAGATGACCACCCTCTTCCCGCCCTTTATCCCGGCCATGGACAACGAACGGCTCCACGCTGCCGACGAATATTTCTCCGGTCAGGATCTGGGTGCGCTCTTTGCCCAGGTTGGGCCTGATGTGCCGGCCCAATACCAGAGCCCCTATCGCGCCGAACTCAATAGCAAACTCGGTCCACGCCAACAGGAACTGCTCGACGGCGCGGTCGCACCGTCCACGGTCTACAGCGAAGTGTCCGAAGAGATTCGCGCGGTGATGGCGGAGGAGAAGGGGTGAGAGGGTGATTGGTGATTGGTTGATTGGTGATTGATTGATCGGGGCAACGAGAAGTTGGCGTCAAGGTGACCGGCATCTCCAAGATGCCGGTCACCTTCAAAGCAAACAAACACGCTTCCCCTAGTCTTTATCAGGAGCATAGTTGATGACATTTGTAGCAACAGCGCCACAGGCGGCCACTGCATTTGGCGGACGACCGGTGATCACCCAGCAAGAGGCCGACTTTTATCGAGAACATGGGTATCTGGTGGTGGCAGATGCGTTGACGCCGACGGAGGTGGACGCGCTGCGCATGGAGACGGTGCGCATTTGTCGGGGGCAGTTGGGCCATGTGCGGGGCTTGCCGCCGGTTTACGCAGAGGACAGCGACGACGATGTGATCAAGCGCACCATCTGTGTCCATTTCCCGCACAAGATTTCGGAAGTGATGTACGATTTTCTGGCTCATCCGGTGATTGTGGATGTGTTGACCCAGGTCATTGGCCCCAATGTCAAGTGTATGCAGTCCATGCTCTTTATCAAGGCGTCGGGCAAGCCGGGGCAGGCGTGGCACCAGGATGAGGGCTTTATCCCCACGCGTGATCGCTCGCTGGGGGCGGCGTGGATGGCGCTGGATGATGCCACGGTGGAGAATGGCTGCCTCTGGGTGCTGCCCGGTTCGCACAAACGGGGCATTCTCTATCCCCATCGCGAGCATGATGACCTGCGCTTTGACTGCGTCGTCGAATCCTATGATTTCCCTTATCGGGATGAAGATTCAATTCCGGTCGAAGTAAAAGCTGGTTCTGTTGTCTTTTTTAACGGCTACCTGCTTCATCGCTCACTTCCCAATGTGGCCCACGGCGGCTTCCGGCGTTCACTGGTCAATCACTATTGCAGCGCTGAAACTTTGCTCCCCTGGTTGCCCCCCGATAAACCGGTCGGCATCGCCATGCACGATCATCGCGATATCGTGATGATCGCCGGCGAAGATCCCTATGCCTATATGGGCACAACCGATGTCATGTACCCCCATATTCGCCCCGACCGTGAAGGCGGTTGCCACTGGCCGGGACGTGATGATTGAGGCGGTAGCAGTAGCAGTAATCATTTCCCCTACCATCTATTAAACGATCCAAAAGAGGAGGAATCCATGTCGAGTCAAAATGGTACACAGGCGTTGAGCCGGCGCGCGTTCTTGAAGATTAGCGCCTTTTCCGCCGGCGCCTTGGCGCTGGCCGCCTGCACGCCACCCACCGGTGCACCGGCTGCCGGTGGCGAGGGTGGGGCTGCGGCGAGCGCAGAAGGCGTTGCTTTACGCTTGTCGGCCTGGGCCGATGTACAGGACGCCGTGGTCTACGAGAACATTGTCAATGCTTATCAAGAGAAGGCTGAGAATGTCAAGATCTCGGTGGAACAATACCCTGGCGGCTACTACGAGAAGATTCAAGCCAATTTTGCGGCTGATGATGCGGCCGATGTGCTCTATATGCAGGGTTGGCAGTGGCAAGCTTACAGCGAAAATGGGGTGCTGGTTGATTTGAGTGAATATATTTCCGCCGACGGCGCGGAAGCCTTCTTCCCGGCCGGCGAAAATTATGACAACCAGACGCTCTGGAAGGGCGGGCGCTACATGACCCCCACTGACACCGGCGCACTGGTCATCTACTACAACAAGGATCTCTTTGACAAACAGGGCATCGCCTATCCGCAGAAGGGTTGGCAGTGGGAAGAGTTCCAGCAGATGATCATTGACCTCTCGCACGAGGACAATGGCACCAAGTATTATGGCTGGGGGCAGGCCCAAGGCTGGAATGGCGCCTATGGCCGCAGCACCACCTTCATGCGCCGCAACGGCCACGCCGAGTGGGATCGTATCAACGAGCCGACCAAGGCCGACTGGGATCACGAAGATATTGCTACGGCGCTCCAATTCCTGGTCTATGATGCGATTGCCAACGACTGGTCGCCAGGGCCGCAGGTCATCGAAGGCGGCGGTGTGGGCGTCGATACCGGCCGGGTGGCCATGTACTTAGAAGGCCCCTGGGTATTGCCCCGCCTGCACGGTGAATTGGCCAGTACGCCGGAAGGGATCAACTTTGATGTGGTGGAAGCACCCCGTGGCACCGCGGATCGTGACTTTACCTTTGGTCATGTCCACGGCCATTCGGTTACAACACCTTCGGAACACAAAGATGAGGCCTGGAATCTGGTCAAGTTTATCCTGAGCGATGAGGGGCAGACGATTATTGCCCAGGGTGGGCGCATGTGTGGTACACCGGATAATATTGACAAGATTTGGGGTGCCATCGCTGCTGAGACCTATAACTTTAGCAACACCGGCGCCTTTGCTACGGCCATGCGGGACAGTTCGATCTCGACCATCTTTGGCCAAGGATCACAGCTTCATGCCTATGGTGGCGGCCCCATTGACGTGCTCTGGGACAAGCTGCTGGGCCAGACTGAAAGCGCCGCTGATGCACTCAAAGTTGCCCAACCGGAGATCCAGGCCCAGTTGGATCAATACTGGAAAGATCGGGCGTAGAGATGACAAGATGACCGGATGACAAGATGACCGGGCAATAGAGATGCTTTTGGTCTACGTTACAACAGGATTCAAATCCTGCCCTACAGTAAAAAGTCGCCTGAGCGACTTGTCATTTTGTCATCCGGTCATCTTGTCATCCGGTCATCCTCTCACAATCAAGGGAAATTACCGTTGGCTACGAGTACAACAATCAATGTAACTACACGGGCTAAACCGCGCAAACAGCGGATGAGTGTGGCCCAAAGGCGTGATTTGCGTGATGGGTTGCTCTTTACCAGCCCTTTTATCTTTGGTGTGCTGATCCTGTGGATTGGGCCGATGCTCTATTCGCTCTATCTGCTCTTCCACGAGTGGAATATGCTCGCACCACCCAAATATGTTGGGTTGGGACATTTTACGCGCATGTGGAATGATCCGCTGGTAGGCAAAGCGCTGATCAATACTGCTTATTATACTTTTCTCGGTGTGCCGCTCCAGCTTTTGGTCGCCTTTACCTTGGCCGTGATGCTAAATCAGCAAATCCGCGGCTTGGGCATCTATCGCACCATCTACTATCTGCCCTCGATCACGCCGGCGGTCGCCTTTGCCGTGGTTTGGGTTCAGATTCTCAACCCTGAATTTGGCGTTCTCAATAGTGTGTTGGCTTGGTTTGGGTTGGGGCCAGTTAACTGGCTCTTTGATCCCAACTGGTCTAAGCCGGCTTTTATCATCATGACACTCTGGTTGACTGGTTTTCAGATGATCATCTTCCTGGCCGGGCTACAGGGGGTCCCCAAAGAATTGCAAGAGGCGGCGGAAATCGACGGCGCCAATGTGTGGCGGCGCTTCTTTAATGTGACCATTCCGATCATCTCGCCGATCATCTTCTTTAACATGATTATCGGTATTATCGGCAGCTTTCAGGTCTTTACCAGCGCCTTTATCATGACCAATGGCGGTCCCCAGGATTCGACGCTCTTTATGGTGCTCTACCTCTATCGCAACGCCTTTGAACTCTTCCGCATGGGCTACGCGGCTACATTGGCGTGGCTTTTATTCCTGATCATCATGTGCTTTACAGCGATCCAATTCTTTTTTGCCAATCGCTGGGTCTACTATGAAGGTAAGCTTTAAATGACGACTGCGACTGTAAAACCAACCCTCGCGCAATCGCGCAAGTGGCGCACCAGGGTTGGCCACCTGCTTCTCCATATTGTGATGATCCTGCTGGGGATCACCTTTCTCATGCCCTTGGCCTGGGTGATCAGCACTTCACTCAAGCTGCCGGGCCAGGTCTTTATTACGCCGATCGAGTGGATTCCCACCGAACCCAAATGGTCAAATTATCTGGAGGTCTTTGAGCGGCTGCCCTTTCATCTCTTTATCCGCAACTCCTTCTACGTCACCATTATGGGCACCATCGGCATTGTCCTCAGTTCGCTGACCGTGGCCTTTGGCCTGTCACGGCTACGCTGGCCGGGGAGGAATCTGCTCTTCACCGTACTGCTGGCAACGATGATGTTGCCTGGCGTGGTGACCATGATTCCGGTCTTTATTATCTTTAAGGAAATCGGTTGGATCGGCACCTTCTATCCGCTTTGGGTGCCGGCCTGGTTTGGCGGCGCCTTCTATATTTTTCTCATGCGCCAATATATGATGACCCTGCCCATTGAACTGGATGAAGCAGCCAAGATGGATGGCGCCTCCAACCTCCGCATTCTCTGGCAGGTAATTGCGCCCCTTTGTGGTCCGGCCATTGTGACGGTGACCATTTTTGCCTTTCTCCAGCACTATAATGCTTTTATGGAGCCGCTCATCTATATCTCCGACAATGAAATGTTCACCCTGCCGCTGGGGCTCCTCTGGTTTAAAGGGCGCTTTGGCAACTTCTGGCATCTGGTTATGGCCGCGTCGATGATTACGATTGCGCCGGTGATCATCCTCTTTTTCTTTGCCCAGCGCTATTTCGTGCAGGGGGCGCAATTTACCGGCTTGGCAGGGCGGTAGGTCATGGGTCCTTTGTCATTAGTCCTTTGCCTTGGCCATTGACGTGAGCGTAGACGTAAATCGTAAATCATAAATCGTAAATTGATCGAGGTGTAGAAGATGAGTACACTGACGGATGAACAGCAGCAATTTTTTGCAGAGAATGGCTATTTGATCCTGCCGGCGGTCTTCAATGCCGCCGAAGTAGAGGCAATGCGGGCGGAGGCAGATGCAATTTTAGAGTTGATCATCAACTCGTCGTTGGCCAATGGGCGCAAGAGTGGGCGGCTTGATATTCGTCAGACCAGCCGGGGCGTACAGGTGGTGCGCAAGATCCAGCCGATCAATGATCTGGGGTTGGTGTTGGCCCAGGCTTCGGCCGATGAGCGCTTTATTGGCCCCATGCGCGCAGTGATGGGTGATGAACCGGTGCTCATGGAGGAGAAACTCAATTATAAAGAGCCGCTGCCGGAGCCGGTGACCGGCTTTGAAGTGCGCATGGCCGATGACAACTTCCCGGTCCACAGCGACTGGGCCTACTTCAAGGCGCAGAACTATCCGCAGAATATCATCTCGTCGGCCATCTGTCTCGACGACTGTACGCCGGAGTCGGGGCCGATTCATATCTGGCCGGGGTCGCACAAGGAGCATCTGGAGCATGAAAAGATTGATAACGGCCTCCAAGTGCTACCCCATCTGATTGATTTTGACGGCGGCATTGACGCGTTGGCCCCGGCCGGTTCGGTGCTGCTCTTTCACGCCCTGTTGATCCACAATTCACGGCCCAATCTCTCCGGCAAGCCGCGGCGGCTCATGATCTACAGCCACTTCCCCGCCCAAGCCAACATGGGCTTTGATGTGCGCAATGGCCCCACTCGCCTGCGCGAGTCACCCTATGAGTGGGCCTACCAACGCATGAAGGTGCGCGGCGAGTATCAGGATCAGTTCCGGGCGCCGGTCTTTGCAGGATAAAATTTTGAGCGTAGGTGCGGTTTCCATACCGCATGTTCTCGGTTATACGAAACCCGTGCGGTATGGAAACCGCACCTACGCTACAATGCGTGAACCGACCCTTCTTTGTTTTCTATGAACCACAAAACTTTGATGCAAACGTTAATGATCTTTCCCATGCAAGCGGAATTGGATGGTTTTTTAGCCGGCTGTGTTGGCGCGCAAGTGGGGATGGCGCATACAGCATTGGGCCGTTTGCCTGTGGTGCGCTTGCCGGATCTTGGTATTACAGCCGCGGTGGGCGGTTTGGGCAAAACCCAATTTGCGGTGCAAACCCAACATCTCATTGAGCGCGGCCCAGCTTGGAATTTGGTCGTCTGCGCTGGTGCAGCAGGGGCATTGGATGATCGGCTGACGGTCGGCGATGTGGTGATTGGCGCGGAAACGGTTGAACACGACATCAAAAACCAGATGGGCGCGCCGCTGCTCCCACGCTTCCCCGGTGATCCGGTTGCCGTCGCTGCGTTGGGGCAAGTCCGGTTACCCCATGCCCCTTTCACCGTGCATGTCGGCGTGATTGCCAGTGGCGATGAAGATGTGGTTCATGGGGACCGCCGCCGCGCCGTGCGTGAGTTGACCGGCGCGCTGGCCGTCGCGTGGGAAGGGGCTGGCGGTGCAAGAGCCGGGCGCTTTAGCCAGGCGCCCTTTGTTGAAATTCGGGGTATTTCCGATGAAGCTGGGGAAAGCGCCGCCTCCGATTTTGTGCGTAATCTGCCATTGGCCATGCACAATGTGGCGATGGTGGTAGTGGCTTGGGCCAGGGAACCGAATGGGAACGCCTTGCAATGATAAATGATGGTAGGCAAATAAATCAGTAAATGCTGTCCGCCCCGTCATGAATGGACGGGCTATATCATAACGCGGCTAAAGCCCGCTTGAGCGGACGCTGTGATATAGCCCTGTGGCTTTAGCTCAGGGCGGTTTTGTTCCGAGGAAGAACATCTATGCACAAGTGGCGACGACGCGTAACCCCCTATCTCTTTATTAGCCCTTTCTTTATTGGGTATGCCATCTTTTTTCTCTACCCGGTGGTCTGGGCCTTTTATCTGAGCCTCTATCAACAGGTGGGAATTGGCAGCGCGCCGCGCTTTGTGGGCGTGGATAACTATGTCAAGCTGCTGAGTGATGAACTCTTTGTCAAGGCGCTGGGCAACACGACCTATTACGCCGCGGGCAGCATCTTGATCATTGTGCCGGCCGCCCTGGCGCTGGGGTTGGTGCTCTACCTCCGTGAACTGCATTGGCGCGAGTTCTTTCGCCTCTTCTTCTTTTCGCCCAACATTACCTCGGGCGTGGTGGTGGCGATTATCTTTGGCTTGGTCTTTAACTATGAATATGGTTTGCTCAACAACTATTTGCTCAAGCCGTTGGGGATGGCGCCGGTGCGCTGGTTGCAAGAACCGGTCTACATTATGCCGGCGATTATCCTGTTGGGGCTCTGGCGCTATACTGGCATCAACGCGCTCTACTTTATGGCCGGTCTCCAGAACATTTCGCCCGAGGTGAAAGAGGCAGCCATTATCGATGGCGCCAACCGCTGGCAAGCCTTTCGCTTTGTGACGTTGCCACTCCTACGCCCAGTGATGATCTTTGTCATGACCTTTGCCATCATTGGCTCGTACAATCTCTTTGGCGAACCCGCCGTCTTGGTGGGGGCTGAAGGTGGCCCCAGCAACGCTGGTCTCTTTATGACCATGTATCTCTACCTTACCGGCTTTCGCTTCTTGAAATTTGGCTACGCCGCCGCGATTGGCTATGGCTTGGCACTGATTATTCTGGTGCTGACCCTGATTCAACTGCGCATTTTGAATGTCTTCCGGGAGGACTGACTGTGGCGACGACGACACCCACCTCTGCAACAGCCACCCCTGCCACGATCACCACGACCGCCCAACGTTCCTTCCGTTGGCGGCGTCGGGGCGAGTGGTTGCTTCTCTATGCGGCGCTGGCCGTGGCGGTGATCATTACGGGCGCGCCCTTTGCCTACATGATCTCCGGCTCTTTCAAACAAGATGCCGAGATTTTCAGCTATCCGCTCAGCTTTATTCCCAAGTTACCCACGCTGATCAACTACACGCGGCTGCTGAGCGGCGAACAGATCCCCTATGTGCGCCAATTTGGCAACAGCGTCTTTGTCGCGCTTACGCAGACGCTGCTGACCCTTCTGGTTTCATCGCTGGTGGGGTGGGGCTTTGCCAAATATGAGTTTGCCGGCAAGCGGCCCCTCTTTCTCTTTCTGCTGGCCACCCTTACTTTTCCCTATCAGGTGACATTGGTGCCGCTCTTTCTGCTCATGCTCAAGATCGGCTGGCTTGACACCTACTGGGCGATCATTATCCCCGGCGCGGTGAGCGCCTTTGGCGTCTTCTTCCTGCGTCAGAATATGATTGGCGTACCCAATGATCTGGTCGATGCGGCGCGCATTGACGGCGCCTCCGAACTGGGGATCTATTGGCGTGTGGGGCTGCCGTTGACGCGCGGTGCGCTCTCGGTCTTGGCCGTGCTCGTCTTCCTCGGTGCATGGAATGATTACCTCTGGCCGCTGATTGTGTTGCGCAGCGCCGAAAAGTTCACCTACCCGGTGGGCCTCGCCACCCTGGTCGGTCTCTACAAAGTCGAGTACGGCATGATCCTGGCCGGCGCCTTTCTGGCCACCTTGCCCATTGTCCTCATCTTTGTTGTCGGGCGCAATCATTTGCTGGCGAACATTACGCTAGGCGCAGTCAAGGGGTGATTGACAAAAGCCCTCTCTCCCTCTATACTCAACATGCGCAGTTTGCTGTATAACGGTGGGGGAAGAAACAAAGTCATGAAGCCAGTCCGCTCGACCAAAAATCAATATATCGGCATTAACGCCCATCTCCATAGTCTCTGGCAAGCAGAGGGTGGGTGGGACGAATTTCATGCTGCGCATATCATCTATCTTGCCAACTCCCTCAAAGTGCCACTGTTGCCAAGGGGCTATACAGCAATTGAAGCGTTGCGTACTGCATGACCCTATCAGGCAGACCCAACTTTTCTGGAAAACTATAAGAAAAGAAAGAGATCATGTCCACCACTGTAATTTATGATGAAGCGCAAGTCCCTGCCTACACCTTACCCGACCCTTTGCTGATGGCCGACGGCACCCCGGTCACCGATGCGGCAAGCTGGCAACAAAACCGCCGCCCCGAACTGTTACAGATCTTTGCCAACCAGGTCTATGGGCAGACGCCCAGCCGGTCTGTGGCCGTTCAGGCGACGGTTACGGATCTGGATACGACTGCGCTGGAAGGTCGAGCGACGCGCAAACAGGTGACGTTGACCTTTGGCGACGCCGCCAATGGGCCGGCCATGCACCTGCTGATCTACGCCCCCAACCACAAGCCTGATCCACATCCGACCTTTCTCGGCCTCAACTTTGCCGGCAACCACACCATTCATGCCGACCCGGGTATCCATCTGTCACAGCAGTGGATGCGGGAAAATCCCGAAGGCGGCGTGGTCGATCACCGGGCGACCGACGCGGCGCGGGGCAGAAGCGCCAGCCGCTGGGCAGTGGATGCGATCCTGGCGCGCGGCTACGCCCTGGTCACCAGCTACTATGGCGATCTCGACCCCGACTTTGATGACGGCTTTCAAAATGGCGTCCATCCCCTCTTTTATCAGCCCGGCCAAAGACGACCAGCGGCCCATGAATGGGGCTCCTTGGGCGCGTGGGCGTGGGGCCTGTCGCGTGCGTTGGACTATTTTGCCGATGAGAGATTGATCGATGAACAGCGGGTGGCGTTGCTAGGCCATTCGCGCCTGGGCAAAGCGACGCTTTGGGCCGGCGCGCAGGATGAACGCTTTGCGCTGGTCATCTCCAATGATTCAGGTTGTGGCGGCGCCGCGCTCTCGCGCCGTTGTTTTGGCGAAACGGTGGGGGCAATCAACACGCGCTTTCCCCATTGGTTCTGCGCCAACTTCCAGCAGTACAATGAACATGAAGCGGATCTGCCCATTGATCAGCACCAGTTGTTGGCCCTGATTGCACCCCGTCCGCTCTATGTGGCCAGCGCAGCGGAGGATCTTTGGGCCGACCCGCGCGGTGAGTTCTTGTCTGCCTATCATGCCGGGCCCGTCTACACACTCTTTGGTTACACCGGCATCCCCACTGCAGAGATGCCACCGATCCACACACCGATTATGAATCGCATCGGCTACCACATCCGCGCCGGCAAACATGATGTCACCGACTATGATTGGGCCCGTTTCCTCGACTTTGCCGACCGTTATTGGCAATAAGCTATCTCAGAAAAATCTACATTCAGTTCAAGCGGCTTACCCTTAGCCATAAGTTGGATTGGCGAAGATCACTGCTCTGGAACATGACCGGCATCTTGGAGATGCCGGTCATGTTGAACCGGCCTATTTCCTTTGGGAGAGAAAGGTGTGGACAAAATGAGCCACCCTGAGGAGGGTCAAACAATGCTCACTGCTCCGGTGTGCCCAGCTTGACCACAATCCGTTGTGGGGCAGCGGTGGCCTGTTGGTCGGGCGTGTAGTAGTCATAGGCCTGGCTGCTGGGCGTTTGGGCTTGAATGGGGAAGCGCGCCTGTAGGCGGTAGCTCAGGGCATGCGGACGCCCACTGGGGAAATCGGTCAGGTAGACCAAGATCTGGCGGCCGGTCCACTCATAGCGGGCGATGACGCCCTGTTCCACCAGCCGATCCCAATCCTCAGTCAAGGGCTGGAAGCCGGGCGGCACACCCAGATCCACCAGCAAGGTGCCGGCCACGCCAGGGGCTACCAACTCCACATTTGCCGTCACACTGACCGTATCATTCACCTGCAATTCGGTGCGATCATAGGCGACATTGATCCGCACCGCCTCGGTCTCTACTGGCGTTGCCGGGACTGCGGACCACGGCAGATAGTACTGTGTAATCACCTGATAGTGCAACGCCCGTTCGCCTTCGACAAAGATGGCCAACTCGTTGCCATTGGGGCTCAGATCATCAAAGCTGACCTGTTGCACCACATCACTGTTGCCGTCGGTAATATCCACGCTCTGCACCCGTTCATTGTTGAGGGTGATCGTCACCGTGGCGTCGCCACCTTCGCCGCCCTGTTCGGCAGCCAAGAGCAGCGCCTTCAATGCCACCACCGTAGTCTGCGTAGAATAGAACATGCCGTTGCCGTCACGCTGGCTGATCACATAGTCAATGGCGCCTTGCGCGATGTCGGGATGTTGTTCCAGGCGCAGCAGCGCAATCGCGGTCATCGCGGCGGTTTCAATGTTGCTGACATTGCCATAGCCGCCCATATAGGTCGTCATGCCACTGCTCCACGAATAGTAGCCGTTGGCATCACGCTGCCCATCGTCCAGCAGTTGACGGATCAACCCATCAATCTCACCGGACGCGCCCGCGGGATTGGCAGCAATCAGCGCATTGGCCACCAGCGCCGCGGCGTAGGGGTCAAGCCGTACTAGCGGGGTTGCCAAAGGTGACGGCGTTTGCCCCTTCGTACTCTGCGCCTCGCCGGCAGCCCTTAACTGCGCTTGCAGATAACCCACCGCCCGCTGCACCGGTTCGCTGTAAGCATAGCCGGCGTCAGCCAAGGCCCAGGTCACATAGGCGGTCGGGAGGAGGGCGTCAGCGCCCAGCCCTTCCAAGCCGCTCTCGATGGTCATGCCCTGTGGCTGCCAACTGCCGTCGGGTTGCTGGCGCTGGAAGAGGAAATTCACGGTGCGGTCGATGAGTGCGGGGTCTACGTAGCTGACTTGGCTCATGTCCGTAAATTCCATAAGCCCATAGGCGGTGAGCATCGTCTGCGGTGGCGGGTCGCCAAAGAGGCTAAAGCCCCCGGACATGCCCTGCACCTCAAAGCCGAGCAGCCGTTGATAGCCCAGATTGATATATTGTTCGGCCTGCAGTTGCAACCGTGGGTTAATCTGGTTGGTGGTCTGCAGATAGTCCAACACCAGCACATTCGGATAGGTAGTGCTGCTCGTCTGTTCAAAGCAGCCATAGGGCTGTTGCAACATGCCCTCTAGGCCGTCAATCACCTGGCTAATAATGCCGGAATAGATCTTGACAGTGACATGGGCGGAACCGGCAATGGCTTCCGGCGGCACGGTCACGGCAAAACGTTGGCTGGCGGCCAACTTGCCACTTGCGACCGTGTTCATGGCCTTACCGTCGGGCAAAATTTCAACCTGGCGCAGCACCGCGTCGCTCATGGCGCTGCCGGTGGCGGTGATCTGGAATTCGTGGACGCCAAAGTCGGTGACACGCAGTGGGATATAGGCAACCGTGACTTCATTGGGCTGAATCGCCACACTGACTTGCGCCTCACCTTGCAGCGCAAACCAACCAGCCGGAGTCACCGCCAAGGTAATGGTCTGCGGCTCGTCCAGATAGTTGAAGAGGCTGACCGGCACGGCCAACGCGTCGCCCACCGTCAGGAAGCGGGGCAGATCGGGTTCCACAAAGAAGTCCTGAAAGACACGCAGCGCGGCTTGGGCGCTGCCCAGGTTACCCGCCTGATCGGAGGCCAACACACTTACGCGCCAGGTTGTGATCGAGTCGGCAATGGGCACTTCGATCTGGGCGTGGCCGTTGGCGTCGGTCGCCAACTCCGGCAGCCAGTAGAGCGTTTCGGGGAAGAACTGGCGCAGACGGGGCGGCTGGGCCTGGCCTTGAGTCGCCGTTGTCTCCTCGGCCATGGCCGGAATCTCCATGACGGCGTCAGCCGCGGGGGCCGCCGCTTCGCCACCAGATTGGGCTGCCGGCGCGGCGCCCGGCGCGGCGGCGCAACTGACGAGGAAAAGGCCCACGCCCAAAATCACCAACCCAACCAGCAAATAGCGCCGCCGCCGTGAGCCATCGTAAAAGGCTAACCCCATGAGCGGCATCACCAGCGCCATCCGGATGCCTAATGTGCCAACCCAGCCCAGTGGGCGCGCGGTCGGGACCTCCACAACGGGTGCGGAGGGTGCGTGTGGTGCGGAGTGGGCCAACGCCGCCAGTTCTTCGGCAAAGAAGCCGCCCAAGGCCAACTGCTGTGCGTCGGCGCGGCTGGAAGTGCGCTGGTCATAAGGCGAGGGATCGTCATCACCCAGTGGCGCAAAGTCATGGATCTCGTAGCGCGGCTTCTGCAACTCTCGCTCCAACAGGAAATAGGTGCGGGCAAAGCCGGGGTCCTGGGCGCCCACGGCAAAGACCGATTCATCGACAATGCTGACGCCGACTACGTTAGGGCCGGCCACGGTCGAGCTGGTGACAGCCTGGTTGACCGTAATGGCGAGCGTGGCTGTGTCGCCGGGGCGGTACTGCTCGGCGTCGGCCTGGACGGTAACCGTGGCCGGCGCGGGGTTGACCAAGACATAGCGGCGGTCGCGCACAATCTCACCCTGGTCGGTGATCACATAGGCGTTGAGTTCCAACGTGCCCAGCAAGCTGCCGTCAATGTCAATGGCCGCTTGCGCCACGCCATTCACCACCGGCAGCGCCACCAGGCCAAAGGTCTGGCGCCCCTTGATCACATCGAGATAGGCGTGCTGGGCGTTGCCGGCCACATGTAGGTCAATGTTGAGCGTTTCGCCAATCTGATACTGCACCCGCTCCGGGCGAATCAGCACCGCGTCCTGGCCGCCCGCCTGCTCCAGCGGAAGGGTTTGCTCTGTGGTCTGACCATTTTCATCTTCAGCGTGGATGCTCAAGACAAAGGCGCGACCGACTTCCGGCATCACCGTAATCGTGGCCAACCCTAATTCGTCGGTCGTTACACTGAGGGTGTCGGTCGTTACACCACCAATAGTCAACGTGGTGGGCGCGGCGCGGCCATCGGGATAGGTGGTCTGTAAGTAAACTATGTTCGCCAAGCCAGGGCGCAGCACCCCCGATTCCGGGATGGCCTCAATCAGCAGCGCCTCTTCGGCAACGGTAATGCTCTCATCAATGCTCTCGCTGTGGTTGGCGGTGTCCACCACAGTGATTTCCAGATCAACCTGAGCGGTATTGTTCTCCAGTTGACCGACAAAGTAGTCGGGGATCTGAAACTCGTAGGGGTAAAGCCCTGTAGCGTCGGTCACACCATTGACCTCAAACACTTGGACGCGATCGACATCGGTGACAAAACCTTTGATGGTCACCTGCCCGCCGGCCACCGGTTTGCCAAAGAAATATTGGGCATCAACTGTGCCCTTGGCCACGGCAGCAGGCAGATAAAAGGGCTGATCATGGGCAAAGGTAAGCTGAAAACGGGGCAAGGTGTAGGGCTTCACTTCGACCGTGCGGCTGCTGGTGACTGGCCCCATTTCCGCCGTAAGCACGTAGTCGCCACTGGCGGCCTGACCAGCAAGCTGGAAATCAGCCGCGGCAATGCCAAAGGCCGAGGTGACCAGTTCCTTGCGCATGAGCTTGTTGCCCGCGGGGTCGGCCACAGTCAGCACGAGCAGCTGCCCTTGGGCTGCTTTCAACGCGGTGGCGTCGAGCGCCAATGTGCGGAGGTGAATCTGTTGGCCAGGCTGGTAGACTGGCTTATCGGTGCTGAGCAGTACATTGTAGACCTGCCCCACATAGATCTCCTGTTGGCGCTGAAATTGTCCATACTCCGGCGTATCGGCAACAATGGTCAAGGTCTGATGTGGGTCGGACAGATCGGTCGGCGCATCAAAATTGACCTGCACCACGCCCTGCGCATCGGTTTGACCGGTAAAGAGGGTGCGTTCCGGCGCGCCGGGTGCGTTCAACAGCACCTGCACGCGCGCATTGGCCGCTGGCTGGTCGCTATAGGGAGGACGAACCTGCACCAGAAGCGCGCCTTTGCTGGCTGGCGCCAGATAGGAGACATCACCGAGCAGAAACAAACCGGTCGCAGCCTCATTCGGAGTCCCCTCTTCAACGATAACGCCGCCATCCATAATGGGGGGTGGCGGTTCAGCCGACGGCGGACAGCCCAGAATGAAGATCATCAACGGAAAGAGTAAACGAAACCAACGCGTGCGATAGAGCGCCATAAATTCCTCCTGATTTGTGCGGACGTGAGACAATTTGACAATGTCATAGTAGGGAGATCCTGGCGACATAGACGCGGATTTAGATCACGCGGATTGAATTAGTGTTGCTTAAATCCAGGTCTATCCATGTTGCCAATCATCTTCATGTAACACTATCGGCATAAGAATTACAGTTGCAATTACTCACTTATCAAAGCGCAAAGCGTGTACCATTGCAAGGGGCAGAAGTGTACCATTGGTATGGAAGTTTGTTACAAATGGTGTAACTACCGAACGGTCAGCAAATTTGGCTAGGGTAGAGGTGGTCATCCAGGTCTTCCTGGAAGGGGCGGCGAAGGGTGAAGAACTGGCAGTACGCCGCCCCTTCCAGGAAGACGCACGCTTGCACATCCGCGTTGACTAAACGAGCAGAACGTTGAACACGCTGTACTACCGCCGTATAGAGTGTTGTTGCTAGCGCGTGTCAAGATCCTCAGTTCACGTAACACGCAACACGCCACTAATTTCACTGTTGCACCAATGGCAAATAGAGGTTCGCGGGGTGGGCAGGCGTGGGGGTGGGCAGGCAGTAGATAATAAAAACCCATTCCGCTTCTGCCAATTCTAGGGCTGGATCGACATAACCGGTCGCGGGTTTGTAGAGAAAGGCAATGGTTTTGAAAGCGGGATCATGGGCCAAATCGTGGACTAGGTTTAGATTGGCAATGGCGCCCCATGCGCTTTCTGCGCTTACGGTCATCGCTGCGCTCTGTTCAAGCAGGGTCACTGCCTGCGGTGTAGTAATGGCCGTAGAGAGTTGTACCAGCAGGGTCGAAGTTAAGGAGTGGGTAGGGTAGGGACGCAGACCATGTCCTGCCCAAATGGTTTCGCCCACAAAGATGGGATGACCGGTGCAAGGATGGAGCAGGGCCTGGGCCGTATAGTCCCCCAAATTGATATGCCAGGCATAAAAGTCCCCGGCGGCATCGGCCGTTTCATAGAGTGTGCCGCCGGCTTCCGTCACGGTCTGGATCAGCGTCCCTGTGGCGGTGCCGGTTAAAGCTGTATGCGCGTTGGCGGCCAATACTTCGTTGGCAATGCGTTGTGTACACGCTGGCTCTTGCAGGAAGTAGGCATCGTGCAATGTCAGCGTGGCATAATCAAGCACAAAAATACCAATATTCATCTGTGTCGGGTCAATCTGCCAGACTGTAGAGGCGGGCGGCTGGTTGGGGATTGTGCCGGCCAAGGCTGTTTGCCTAGCAGTGGGCAGGACAACGTAGGCAAAAGAAGCGATGAAAAGGCCCAGCCAAAGCACGGTGCTGAAGAGAATGCGCATAGAACCTTAGGGAACTTAGGATAGTTTGCCGGCCAACGCGCGCAGCACACCATAACCAGGATAGAGCGGCGGCTGACGTTTGCCCTGCTTGAGATTGGTTGCACTACCTAAGGTGCGATGCCCAGCCGGCGTCTCCTGCTCCTCTATCCGATCCCCATTGGTGAAATCATCACTATGGCTGCTGTTAGCGAGCAGCGGTTCGATGACGCTGGACAAATCGTGCATGGCATAGATGCTTTGGCGTTGAATCCCCACCACCGGCAGCCCTACCTCGGTACAGATCTTAGCGGTGTGGCCGATCCGTTCACTTTGTTCCGAGAGCGAGTGATTGGGATCAAGCAGTAGAATAATGGCCAAGGGACGTGTCGTGTTCCGGTCACAGAGCACAAAATCCGCCCGTTGGGTGGTTAGTTCCTGGTTATCAAGGAGTGCAGACTGACCAGCACTAGCGGAGATCAGATCGCTCAAGTGGACCTTAGTAAAGAGGAAGGCCCGCTGGCAAATCACCAGATGCAAGGCATGATAGAGTGAACGCTCTATCGGATCCAACATATTATTGTGTACATAATACGGCTGCATGACTACTTCTTTCCATTTTCCATCGATTGATTGGATCAGGTGCTGATCATTGTGTGAAAAGAGACGATCCAACGATCGCAGTGGCTATACTGCGGTTGTGATGAAACCGGAGTTTTTCACTGGAGTCTCAGTCATAGGTAAAACTCCGGGTTTCATTCAGAGCAGAGTATAGACAGAAACTTTAGCCTAACTTGTATTTCTGTTATTCCACATGTCAATTCCAAGTGTACCATAGCCACTTATTGGAAAGAAGCGCAATTTGTCGTATGTCTTGTCAGGTAGCTAAATTAGAGGAGTCATTTGGAGTTACATGGCAAGTCAATCGAAGTTCGACTTCGCGGCGAAGTCGAACTTCTTGATCCTGGTACACTTAGGCCGTAACTGGCTTCCCACCTTGTGCCGCCGAGGCTTGGATCATGTCCCAAAGGCGCGCCATACGTAGGCCAACTTCGGGCGGACAAGGGTTCGCTAGGTCGCCTTTGCGCACCCGCAAAAATTGCTCCCACTGTCCTTGGGAAGGCGGCACAGGCACGGGCGCCAGATCTTCTTCACCATTGCGTTGTAGTTCTAGCCGCTCGCCCCAGATGCCGGTGCGCAGGATGGCCTCCGTACAAAAGATGCGTACATCCGAGTGGCATGATTTAATCGCATCACCACAGCCGCTGAGGGTGATAAAGGCGCCGGAGCGGGTGCGCGCCATGACCGTGCCCAGGATATCCACCGGTGTGCCCCGGTTATCGAGCCAGGCGGCCACCTCCACAAAGTCCTCATTGACCAGATCCGACACGGTGTTCAACATATGTGCGCCGGTGTCAAAGAGGAAACCACCGCCCGACATCACCGGATTTTGGCGCCAGGTGTCGGTGGTGCCCACCTTCCAGCTTTGCCAGGCCACTGCGTGGACATTGAGGATAGCGCCTAGCGACCCAGACTGAAGCAATTCGGACGCTTTACGAATCTGGGGCGAAAGGCTGCCATTAAAGGAGACCACCAACAGGCGTCCTGTACGGTCGCGCGTCGAAATCAGGCTTTCAGCTTCGGCGGCCGTCATCACCATAGGCTTTTCCAATAGGACATCAACGCCTGCTTCCAGACAGGCCTTGGCTTGGGCGTGGTGGAGCACATGGGGCGTAATGATAAAAGCGGCATCGAGGTCCGCACCATGTTTGGTCAAGAGTGTCTCCAAATCGGGCTCATTGGGTGGTGGCGTCACACCAAATTCCTCGATCTTCTCACAAAAAAGTTCATAGGCCTGGCCTGATGGCTCGCAGACCCAGGCAATCTCGGTAGTATCCTGTTGTTGTGCGATGCGGGTGGCGTGGTGGCGCGCCATACCGCCCGTCCCGACCATGACCATACGCACGCGATCTTGACGACCCTGCCCATTGGTCGCTGTAACTGCACTCATAAAAAGTTCCTCCATAGGTAATAGATTGTAAAATAACAGGGGCTCTTTGTTGGATAGTGCCACACTGCACTCTTTTTGTCTAGTACACTGTGGCCTAAGTACAAGGCAATCGCGACTTGCCTAACCACCGGTTAAAACTCGGTGGCGGCCATATGGCCAAACTAGAGTGCGCCCGAACGCACTTGCCTTATCAGACGGGCATTTCAATGCTCGGTGCGCAACTGCCCACTGTCCACTGCCCACTGTCCCACTGCTCACTGTCCCGCACAAACCAATTGAAATTCACCCTGCCCCAGGGAAAATTTGATTAGAAGCGAACTTCTCCCCTACAATAGAGAGGGAAAAAGTAGAAAGGACCGTTGATTGACAAGCGAAGCACAGCAAGCGACCATCATTTTGGCGTCTGGGAGTCCACGCCGGCAACAATTTCTGCGCGAACTAGGGCTGGACTTTCGGATTGTGGTGGCCGATATTGATGAGACGCCCTATCCCAACGAACACCCACCGGCGCTGGCGCAGCGTCTGGCGGAGGCCAAAGCGCGCGCCGTGGCCCAGCGTCTAGAGCCACTGGACCTGGAGCCGGCAAGGTCGGCGGTCATCATTGCGGCCGACACGGTTGTGGCGCTAGGCGAAGAGCTGTTGGGGAAACCGGGGGATGCTGCCGAAGCAACGCAAATGCTGTTACAGTTGCAGAACAAAACGCACATGGTGCACAGCAGCGTCAGTCTGCTCGATACCCGGAGTGGACGGCAAGCGACGCGCGTCAACTCCACTCAAGTGCAGATGCGCAATTACACGGCAGATGAACTGCGCGCCTATGTAGCCAGCGGCGATCCACTGGACAAAGCCGGCGCCTATGCCATTCAACATCCAACCTTTGCCCCTGTCTGTGCGCTACAGGGCTGTGTTTCCGGTGTCATTGGCCTGCCCTTGGCCGACCTACGGGAGCTGCTGGCCACCTTTGACATCAAAATCCGCACACCACTGCCGCCCATCTGTGAGCAGCAGACGATTTTTGCATGTTGTCAGGTAAGATAAATGGAGTAAAGCCTTTGGCAAATCGGGGAAAACAGCGACCTTATGAGCAGATGCAATTTGAGGAGCGGCGCGGCAAGAAGTTTAAGCCCAAAAAGTCATCCGCCAATCTGATTGCAGGTATCGTCACACGCGCCCGTGGTCACCACTTTGATGTACAGACCGATCCGTCCAGCGACAATCGTGTACGGGTCTGTGAAGTGCGCGGGCGTTTACGGATTGAAAAACAGGTAGACACCCTGGTGGCAGTGGGCGATCATGTCTGGGTTTTGCCCAACGGCGCCGACCGAGGATTGATTGAACAGGTGGAGGAGCGCCAGACGGTGTTGAGCCGCCAGCGCCCAGGCGCCAACATGTTGGCCGAAGATGTGATCTTGGCCAATCCAGACCAGGTACTCATTGTCTTTGCTGCGGCTGAGCCTGAACCCCACCTACGTCTGTTGGACCGCTTTTTGGTTGTCGCTGAATTCAACGAATTGCCGGCAGTGATCTGTGTCAACAAAATTGACCTGGCCGGGATTGACCATGCCCGCGCCCTCTTTGGCCCCTACGCCGAGATTGGCTATCCGGTCATTTATGCCAGCACAGTGCTAGGCGAAGGGATCGAAGCCATGCACGCGCTCTTGCAGGATAAAATTACCGTCGTCAGCGGCCCTAGTGGCGTGGGCAAGAGCAGCCTGATTAATGCCATTCACCCGACGCTCAATCTCCAGGTGGGCGACTTGCGGGAGTTCCTCAACAAAGGCAAACATACAACCCGCGCCGCACAGCTCTTTCGTCTGCCGGTGGGTGATAACACCTACATTGCCGACACCCCAGGCATCCGCGAGTTGGGACTCTATGACATTGACCCGGCCGATCTCTCTTTCTATTTTATTGAAATGCAAGAGTATCTACATGACTGCCATTTCCCCGGCTGCACCCACGACCATGAACCGGCGTGCGCCGTGCGTGATGCCGTGCAGGCCGGCAAGATCGCGCAGGCACGCTATGATAGCTATCTACGCCTGTTACATGGCGAAGAGTGAATCAACGGTCTAGTAGTTCGCCAAACTTAGATTGATGGATACGAGAAACCAGGTTTCTCAGAGAAACCTGGTTTCTTATCCCGCAAAAGAACATTGGCGAAATACTAGATTCTGTTCGAGTCATTCCAGCTACGTCTGAGCAAACGCTGACTCAGCCACCAAAAACAGGCCATGCCGATCAGATCGGCGGTTAGATCAGAGAGGCTGGCGGTGCGTAGGGGTGAAAAGCTCTGGAAACCTTCTTCCACCATGGCCAGAGAAAAGGGCAAGAGCACGGCGACAGGAGCAGTCCAGCCGCCTACCGCCCACACCCGCCCTGCCAGCCACAGATTGAGCCAAAAGACCACCGCGCCAAAGAGCAGGGCATGGAGCACCTTGTCAGCATAAGGCCAAAGCAACAGCCCTCCCGGCAGCAAATTCAGATAGGCCATCTCGGTTGCCACCACCACGATCGCAGCCTGAGGCCACAGCAGCCAGCGCAGGCGCGCCACCGACGCGCCATGCTCTTGACGCAGTCCATACACTGCTGCGCCAATGGCCAACCCCACCACCGCGCCGCCCAACAGATCAGAGGGGTAGTGATGTCCCAAGTAGAGCCGACTATAGGCGACCAACAGCGCCCAGACAAAAGCGCTCACGGTGAGCCAACGGCGACGCAACCCCAACGCCAGCACCACGGCGGTGGCAAAGGCGAGCACACAATGACCGCTGACAAAGGAGGGGAAGGGAGGCATGGGCAGGAGCAGACGAACATCAGTCGGACGGGGGCGAAGAACCAGATAGTAAAGTAGAGCAGTGACGACCAAGCTCACAGCCAAGGTGATCCCCATTGTCCTGCCCAACCGTACGTGTCCGCGCCGTATAAGCTGCCAGGCCACGAATGGCGTCACCAACGGCCCGCTCACCGTCGCGGCCGCCATCACACCATCCAGCACTGGGTGAATCAGAAGCTGATTGCACCACTGTAAAAGCCATTGATCCATCGACTTGCATCCTTTGTTATGGTCATGAGTTCAAATGATTGCGGCAGGCGCCTGCCACCCCGCCTCCGCCTAGCGTGCCACAACCTGCCCCCCGCGCACAAGCACTCAAGACGCGTGAACTTGGCGCTCAAAACAAAATGGCGACCTCTCCAGGTCGCCATTACAAAGCTAACATTAAGGCTACAAACGTGTTCGGCATCGCTAAGATGCCGGACACGTTCCAGCACAGATTGCCCTACGTCAACGTCGGCATCTTTATGGCGCTGTTGCGTCGCACATCCATGCCCTCTTCCATGAAGCGTGGGTAGCGGTGGGGCAAGGTTGAGACCTGGTTGAGGCGGGCCAATGCTTCCGCGGGGAGCTTCCAACCCGTTGCACGAAAGTTATCGCGCGCCTGTTCCACCGTGCGCGCGCCGATAATGGCGCTGGTAATGGCCGGCTGCTCCAGCACCCAGCGCAAGGCCACCTGCGCTGGCGTATGCCCGACCTCGGCCGCCACGTTGAGCAACTCGGCCAGAGAGACATCCGCGTTGGCGGCAAAGTAGCGCTGCGGATAGGCCCAGCCCTCTTCGGAGCGGCTACCGGCGGCGGTGCGCTCGCCTGGTTTGTACTTGCCGGTGAGAAAACCGCCGGCCAGCGGACTCCAGACTACTACGCCCAGCCCTTTCAGCTCACAGACCGGGATCACCTCTTGCTCAATGTCGCGCACCACCAGGCTATATTGGGGTTGATAGCAGGCAAAGCGGGCCAGCCCCTTGCTGTCGCTGATCCAGATCGCCTCCATCAAGCGCCACGCCTCGTAGTTGCTACAGGCAATGTAGCGCACCTTGCCCTGGTGGACCAAATCGTCGAGCGCATAGAGCATTTCGTCCAGCGGTGTCTGCGTATCCACATGGTGGATATAGTAGATGTCCACATAGTCCATCTGCAAACGGCGCAGGCTGTCCTCCACCGCCTGCATAATGTGGACACGCGACATGCCGGAATCATTGGGGCCAGGGCCGGCCGGATTAAAAAACTTGGTTGCCACAATCGCTTCACGGCGCCGGCCCAGCAACGCTTTGCCCAGCAACACCTCCGATTCGCTGTCGCCATAGGTGTTAGCCGTGTCAAAGAAATTGACCCCCGCGGCAAAGGCCAGATCGACAATACGTTTGGCCTCGGTCTCATCCGTGCCATGGCCAAAGGTCATCGTGCCCAGGCAGATTTCAGAGACCTTGAGCCCACTCCGCCCCATTCGTCGGTATTCCATCGTTTTCTCCTTTTTGCTGCTCTCTTCATTCACTTGGCTCGTTGTCGCTTCATTATAGCAAAAAAGTCGAGCAACTGCTGTTCAACTTTTTCCTTCGTATATTCGTTGCTTTTATTTTAGCAACGTATTGCCGTGAATGACTAAAGTAAAATCACTTTGAAACAAGTAGGACTCTTCCAGATATAGTGTACTTGAAATCCATCAGACCTGGTGGTATGGCGGCTAGAAATTCATGTTGGCCTGTCGCTCAAAGTTGCATAATCTGATCAATTTTGAAGACGAAGTACGCATCAAGCATGATTCCGGCCGTTTGTCTAACACACTTTGTCGCGAAGACCCACAAGTAGTTTTCTCACCGATAGGAACTATTTTGTTGCGCCTGAAATGGTTCAGGCGGCGCAACAGATGCCTTCGCCTGTAAACATCGACAACTTTTTGTCGATGTTGTCGCCCTTAGCGCCTACCATTTTCGCACTCATTCACTTAAGCTAATCCAAAAATAATAGAAGTAGTGTGCATATTTTTTGTAAATTTATTAATACTACACAGCAATTCCCGCAAAGTAAATATTATATGCAAAATGGGCCATTTTTCGGGCTATCCAGAGAAAAAACGGACAGATTTTAAGCGGCTTTTGCAAACAAATTACATCGATTTGGTATAAGTGCCGCTATTTGCGTCAAGTGTTACTGAATTTTACCCAATTATCGCTGGTTTTGACCAATATTTGCGACAATTTTTGCAGTTCAAAATGTAGCAGCATTTATGTTGCGGAAATTGCTGATACTACACTAGTTTTTTGCTCGTGACACCGGAATCCTAGCAGCCTCATTGCCACTGCCATCGATAAGCAGTAGCGCATATTCTGCATTACCGTCTGGAACCTCAAAAACTATTGTGCATTTTAGGGGAATAGCAGGTTGAGCAATTTTAGTATAATTGCATTGACTTTTATAAGTACCGAACACAGGGGCAAATTGACGGTTTTGTACATCAACAAGCCTTAGCAGGCCAATGGAGCCTTGATAATCACCTACAATCACTTCGATCGGCTCTGATGCCTGATTCTCGACATTTAGTGTAACGGCTAGTAGTTCGCCACTGAGTGACTCGACTGCACGAAAATTATCATCTTCATCATATGTTGCACCGACGTTCAATGCTGATACGACAGACCATGCTAATCCCCCCATGATGTTAGAGTTAGCATCCATGCTACTCATCCCTTCGATTTGTATGGGTGGCAAAATTCGCATGTCAACTTCATAGCGAGATACGTGTTCGGAACTCGAGTCAAATGTCACTTCAAAACGATTGTAACCTCCAGGTTTTAAGCCAAATGCCACGTTCAAAATTTCTGTAACTTCGATTAGCTCACCTGTAGCCCCATACATGTAAACTGTAGCCAATATGTCATCAATCTTTGGTACATTGGGAAGCTGGTGTATTTCGCCAGATAATTTCCATCTACCATTATCGCTAATATAGTTTGTCCATTCTGTAATTTCAACTATCGGGCTATCTATCGATATTACATAAATATGACCAAGATCATCAGTCTTTTCCTCGCCTAGCTGTATTGAATCCCTTACGCTAACTTCTGGCGGCATCTGTGTTACTATAGGTGGCATCGCTAACCCATCAATACCTATTTGTAATGATACTTGCACTGTCAAAGGGACGGTGGCAGTAATTATAGTGCCTTCATCTAATGGAACTAACACTTTCGCCATAACAGGTACGATTTGATTCACATCTACTATAAATGGCTGAGCTAGTCCAAATAATGATGACTGCCCAAGCGCGACGGTAGCCAGGGTAATTACATTGACTACCGTCAAAATAATAATCCAAACACGGCTGATTGAAAACATTACATTTCCTTTCATGAGAAAAAGGCAGTAGGGTGCATCTGCTGGTCTTTCTTGAGGGACAGTAGAACTGCTCCGGCACAGTCATACCTGTTTTTAGCGATTACGAACAGATCACTTTGCCAATCGACAAAAGTAATGATAATCCAAAAAATAACAGTATACGTAGGGGCTCAAGGGCACTCCACGGTCGGGCGGGAGTCGTCACCGGAATCAGCAAGAGTTTCGTCCACCCAACCTCATACCCGTACAGAGCGCGTAATATTTTATTTTTTGGTTTGACCTTAAAAGCAAAAAATAATTTGAGAACCCCTGAGCCAAACAGAGAAGTTAGATCTAATGTTTGTTGATAAATTCCGGTTTGGTCAATTTGAAATGTTCATGTCAAAATAACCGTAATTTACTCAAGACTCCATATGATCAGTTGTATATCAATCAAAAAAGAGATCAATAGTTTCTTGAATAGCTACAGCGTCAAACGCTAGGCCTATACCTGCAAACGCTCTACCCTCAAATACTGAAGCTTTGACTTTGGCATGTCGCGTTTGCGCCACGATTCCAAGAAGCAATGGAGGGACTTCTAAACCTAAATAGTTTTTACCACGTACAGTACGTCCAACGGTTGGCTTTAGTATTACAGGACTTCCACTTGAACCAGGAACTGTAACATGATTGATTAAGAAGCCTCTTGTACTCTTCAGGTTACTTTCTGCGATATATTCAATCAAAGGCTCGCCAATCCTTGTTGCCAATGTACCTGCTGTGATTATCGGCTCGATTGTACGGTCACCGTCAAAATCTGGATAGCCAATTACAACTACATCATCACCAGTTATAATCTGGAAATCGTCAATAAATTGGTCATTTACAAAAGATGCTTGTGTAAGAGCATCATGTGCAATCTGCATATTCTGAAAAATTAATGGGCTAACGTCGACAGCCAATACATCAACATTATTATCGGGATGTTCTTTCCATGTTCTAGTGCCTATGGTGTCCACCATAGGAATAACTGCTCGTTTGCGACTAGATTTACTTTTGTCAGTATTGATTCTGACAAAAACTGTGATTTCTTCTCTTTGTCTTCGGTCTTTCGGATCTTCTCCGACTACATGTTTATTGGTGACAAGGAAGAATCTTATGCCAATAGTCCCATTTGCTAAATTACTCTCTTTTTTTACCAAAAACCCGGTACCCCAACCGCCCCAGTCATTCCTTATTGGCCATATTATATTTTTCCAATTATTCAATTGATTTGCCATGTTTCATTCTTGAGCTTTAGTAATCGCTGTTCGTATTACCAAAGTCAAACTTTTCCTTTCTGACATTTCAGATTAGTAGATAATAGCCGAACACTGCCTCTTTAATCTTATCATGTACGTTGGAAAGCATAAACCGAAGAGCATCTGTTAGAACTTTACAAATACCGTAATCCATGCAAATCATACATGAAAATCATGCAAAAATCAAGCACTCATTTTGATGCTGCGGCAAAAAGTATTTCGGATCAACAGCCAAAAATGATTGACGCTATAAAAACTAAATAGGGACTGATTGTTTGGAACAACATAACGAAGACCAAGTCACAGTTGACAACTTCGCGGCTTCGGGCGCAAAATATCTCTTGCTTTGCATTAGATGATCTAGTATGGCTGTGATGAAAAGCGGAGGACGGCAGCGTTTTGCGTCCTGGCGCGGATAATACGCGTAATTGGCGCGTGTGGAGGATAGCAATGGTTACCCTTTCTTGGCGAGTTTTTCTGCCTGTGGCGTTGTTGGTTGTGCTGTGGGGGATGCTCTGGTCCAAACTTGACGCAGGCTTCCTGTCGGGTTGGCCAGCCTATGCCAGTCCCGGCGCGGTCAATGGGATTCCCGATGCGGATGCCGACCGGGTGCTGGGTCAGAATAGCATGACCACCAATACGGCAGGGACTTCGGCAACAACGTTGCAACTCCCCTCCGGGCTGGCAATTGGCGCTGATGAGCGGCTCTGGGTGGTCGATTATGGCAACAACCGAGTGGTCAGTTGGCCCAATGTGAGCAGCTTTAACAGTGGTGCAGCCGCCGATCTGGTGCTGGGCCAGACCGATTTAAACAGCATGGTCAGCGCCAGTGGACCGGCCAACTTTAGCGCGCCGGAAAGTGTAGCCTTTGATAACAACGGCGCGCTTTGGGTGGCCGACACCGACCACCATCGCATCCTGCGCTTTGCTCCACCCTTTTCCACCGGTATGAGCGCCAATCTGGTGCTGGGTCAGGCCAATTTTACTGCGGTGGACGTTAATCGCGGACAATCGACCCCTGGGGCAAATACCCTTTATTTTCCCCGCGGCCTTGATTTTGACAGCCAGGGTCGGCTCTATGTAGCCGATACCGAAAACAGTCGCGTCTTGCGCTTTACCCCTCCCTTCACCAACGGGATGAATGCAGATTTGGTGCTGGGACAGGCCGATTTTGTTCATAATTCCCCCAACCGTGTCGACGGAGGCGCCACGCAGAACGGCTTGTGGTCACCTACCGCTGTACTCTTGGATGGCAGTGATAATCTCTTTGTAGCCGACCGCGATAACAACCGCGTCTTGCACTTTAATGCGCCGCTGAGCACAGGCCAGGATGCCGGTGGGGTGCTTGGCAAACCTGATTTTACTACGGCGCCGGCCCGCTATGCGGATTGTCAGGAAAATACGTGGAGCGGCGGCACACTGGAACTCAGCGCCAGCAGCCTTTCGGAGCCACTCGATCTGGCCTTGAATCTGGTCGGCGACCTAATTGTCTCTGATATCTGCTTCCATCGCGTATTGATCTATCAAGATCCCACCGGCAGCGGCGATGGGGTGGCAGACTTTGTCTATGGCCAGCCTGATTTTGTCAGCGGCAACGCCAATCGCGGGGGTGGCACAGGTGCGAATACCCTCAGTAAGCCGCTGGCCGTTATCGTCGATAATCAGGGTTCGCTCCTCGTGGCCGATTTTAACAACCATCGCGTCTTGGCCTATGATCTGTCAAGCGCGCCTACCCCCACCCATACCCCTACAGTGACCCCCTCGCGCACATCCACAGCGACGCCAACGTCCATGCAGGCGACTGCCACGGCAACGCCTACCGCGCCAGCGCCAACGGCCACTGCCACTGCGACAAGCACCGCAGCCACCCCCGTGACCCCACCAGCCGGCGATAGTTACGAGACCGACAACAGTTGTGAGCAGGCCAAGGTGATTGCCACCGACGGCGCCATGCAGGCGCGCACCTTCCATGCCGTGGGCGATGTGGATTGGGTGCGCTTTGATGCCACAGCCAACACCACCTATCGCATCAATGTTGAAATTCCCGACGATGCGCCAACCGATGTCAATTTGGAGGTTTATGACAGTTGCGCCGGTGCGCTGGTCGATAAGTTTACCGACAGCTTTACACCAGGCGTCCGTTTGGACATTACGCCGCCGAACAGTGGCACGATCTATTTGCGCCTGGCCAACTACGATGCCGCCGTCGCCGGCGCGCAGGTCAAATATGAGTTGACGGTCAAGCCGTTGGCCGCCGCGCCCTCGAAGCGGGCGCTGATCATTGTGGCGGGCCGACTGCACGGCACCGATCGTTTACAGAAAAATATTCACAACGTCACCAATAATGTACGCACCATCTTTTTGCAGCAGGGCTATGCCGAGGAAAACATTCGCTATCTAGCCACTGCTGCTGATTTACCGGGTGTTTATGCCTCGCCAACCAAGCAAAATTTACGCAATGCGATTACAGTCTGGGCCAAGGAAAAGGTCCAACCCGATGGGGTGTTGACACTTTATATGATCGACCACGGCAAACCCGATCTGCTCTATTTGGATGATACAAACGGCGAACGACTGACGCCAACGGAACTCAACGATTGGCTCACTGAATTGGAGACCGCAGTGCCCGGCGCGAAGATCAATGTGATCATTGAGGCGTGCCAGTCGGGCAGTTTTATCAGCCAGCCCCAAAGCATTAGCAAGGCCGGACGCATTGTCATTACCTCCACCAACGCCACCTTTGACGCCAAGGCGTCCAAAGATGGGGCCTATTTCTCTGATTACTTCCTCACCCGGCTGGCGCAGGGCTATAATCTGGCCGCCAGCTTTGGCGAGGCCCAACAGGTGGCGCAACTCGCCTATAGCCCGCAAGAGGCGTGGCTCGACGCCGACGGCGACAGCGTGGCCAACGAATTTAATGACGCCACCCTGGCCGCACAACGAGGCTTTGCCTATGCCGACACACTGGGGGAACTGTGGCAGCCCCATATCTTCAGCGTGCAGCCGCCGACGGACATCACCAACTTTAGCGGGGTGGTCACCGCCGATGTGCGCGATGACAAAAAGGTGAGCCAGGTCTGGGGCATTGTCTACCCGCCTAACTACACGCCGCCGGCCACCGAGCAGGAGTTGCAGGTAGAGCTATTGCCCAATTTCATTCTCACCGCCAGCGACGACGAGAATGGTTACGCCGGCGTCTACACCGGCTTTAATCAGCCCGGGATCTATCGGATCGTCATCCAGGCTGAAGACAGTGATGGCCTGCGCGCGCACCCGGTGGTGATCGAAGTAAATAACGGCAGTCAAGTCTTCTTGCCGTTGATCATGCAGTAGTACATTGTCAACGAAATGATGCTATACTGCGTGTAGAATCAAAGCCGAGTTTTTTCGCATCTGCTACCGATGCATTCTTCAGCGGCATGGCGGCCCGTAACGCCGAGCAAAAACTCGGTTTTTCAAACTGATCTGAGTATAGTAATGTTTATTTTTTACGATTTGCTTACATCACAAAGGCAAAGGTATAATCTGGCCTCAAGTTTTGGTCAGGCGTAGTCAGTGGCCAAGTCGGCCGCTAGATCACAGGAGTTATGCTGCTGATGTAGCAAAGTTGTAAAGGAGATTAGATGATATTTAACAAGCGCGTCAGGTATTGGCCCTTCGTCACACTCTTGTTCGCAATCGTCTACCTACTACCCGCCCATTACCCATTGTACGCACACCCACTCGCCCATCCTATGCTAACCGAGGTTGGTGGAGACATTACTATCAATACAACCTGGACCAAAGCCAACAGCCCCTACATTGTCACCAGCAATGTTGCGGTTGCTACGGGCGTCATCCTAACCATTGAGCCGGGCGTCATCGTCAAATTTGGCGGCTCTCAGCAACTCACGCTAGCCGACAATGCCCAACTCCAGGCTGTCGGTACACAGGCAGAGCCGATTGTCTTTACCAGCAACAAAGATGACAGCTATGGCGGCGACACCAATGGTGATGGTCAGGCGACCCTGCCCGTCGCCGGAAACTGGTACTATCTGTGGGGCAGCGGCGCCAACTCTACCCTGCACCTGGAACATGCGCTGGTCCGCTACAGCGTCTATGGCGTCTATGCCAACGCAAATCTGACGCTGCGCGACAGTACTATAGAAGAGAGCAGCAGCGCGCTCGTCTATGTGAATCCTACTGCCAATACGACGCCAACGGTAGTCATTGAACGCAACACCTTGCGTGATGCGCGGTACTACGGGCTTGAATTGCGGGAGATAGCCGGCAACCTAACCGTCAATAACAACACGATTGTGGACACCGGGCAGATCGGCGCCTTTGTCTACAATGTGAGCAACGCCCAGATTGACCACAATACCTTGACCTTTACCACCGGCAATCCCATTGGCTTCCACCTGGAAAGTTTGGGCGCTGCCGTGGCCGTGACTAACAACACCATTACCTATAGTGGCCCCCAATCAACACAGCACGGCATCGAAGTGATCACCAGCAGCCCCCAACTGACCAACAATCAGGTGCATGGCTTTGAAAAGGCGGTGCTCATCAACGGCGGCTACCCCCAACAGGCGCCGACGTACAGCGGCAATGATTTTAGCGGCAACACGCTTGATGGGATTGGGATTGCGGGTGAAATCTTGGCCGGTGCTTGGACAAAGATCGGCGGTTACACCCACTTTATTGATAACAGCGCCACGATCGCGAATGGCGCTACCTTCACCTTTAGTCCCGGGGATGTGGTCAAATTTGGTCAGTATGGCTCGCTGCAACTGGGCACCGGGGCCACCTTGCAAGCGATTGGCACGGCCAACAACCCGATTGTCTTTACGAGCATGAAAGATGACACCTACGGCGGCGACACCAATCAAGATAGCCAGGCCACCTTGCCCGCGCCCGGCGATTGGTATTACCTCTATGGCGCCGGCCCGGCTTCGACGATCCAGTTGCAACATGTCCTGGTGCGTTTTGGTGGTGGTGGGGTTATCTATAGCAACAGTAATCTAACGCTGCAGGACAGCACTATCGAACGAAGCAGTCAAGGCGTCTATGTGCAGCCGGCCAACAACACGCCCTCCAGCAACATTCTCATCGAACGTAACACCTTTAACAAGAACATAGGGCGGAGCATTCAAATCTATGAGCAGCCCACTTCCTTGAGCATACGCGAAAATAGCTTTACCGACAACGAGCGCGGGATTGAACTCTACAAGCTAACAGATGCTCAGATCATGAGCAATACCTTTACCTTTACTACCATCTATGCCACAGGCATTGCGATGGAAGATGTGGGGGCCGGCGTAGCGGTGGCCCACAATCAGCTCACCCATAGCGGCGATCAATCGACAGAGGCCGGCTTTGAGCTAAAGAACAGCACACCACAACTGACCGGCAATCGGGTCGCAGGCTTTGAAGAGGCAGTGCTCATTAGCGCCGGTTATCCACAGCAGGTCCCCACCTATAGCGACAACATTTTTGCCAACAATCAATATCGCGACATTGGCGTTACCGGCCAACTGCTCGGCGGGACGTGGAGCGAGACGGCCGGCTACCGCCACTTTATCGCCGGCTATACCACCTTAGCCAACGGCGCCACCTTGACCATTCCACCTGGCGCGGTCGTCAAATTCGCGCCTAGCGCCCAGTTGTTTATCGGCACAGGCGCGACCCTCAACGCCGTGGGCACCACCGCTGAGCAGATTGTCTTTACCAGTATCAGCGATGACAGTTATGGCGATGACGCCAATGGCGATGGCCAGGCCAGTGCGCCTGACGGCGGTGATTGGTATGGCATCCACGCGTCGGGGATTGCGTCCAATGTGGTCATGCAATATGTGCTTGTGCGCTATGCCGGCTATGCCCTTGAGATCAATCACAACCTGACTTTGCAGGACAGCATTGTCGAGGAGAACAGCAATGCTGCCATCTATATTCTAGGCAATAATGATGGCGATCCCACCGTCACCATTGAACGCACGCTGATACGCAATAATGGCTCAGACGGCGTCTATGTGGCTAAAATGCCAACTACCCTCACTTTCAACGACAATGCGCTCATCAACAATCAATCTTATGCTTTCCGTAGTACAGATAGCAGCGCCACCGTTAACGCCATCGGCAATTGGTGGGGCAGCGCAGCCGGGCCGACAGCTAATACAGAAGAAAACCTGGTCAGCGACAACGTCAATTACAGCGACTGGCTGACCAATGAGCCGACCTACGTACCGCTGGAGCGACCCCGACCAACGGCCAATACCCCAGCCGCAAGCCCCGACCGCTACGAAACCGACAATAGCTGTGTGCAGGCCAATGGGCTCGCTGTCGATGAGGCCTTCCAAGAGCATACCTTTCATGCCGCTGGTGATGCCGATTGGCTCAAATTCACCACCGCCAGTGGTGAGACCTACCGCATTGAGGTGCAGCCGCAGACCGATTCGCTGGCCGATGTCAATCTGGAACTCTACACCCAATGTGACACGCCGCCGGCCGACCGCTGGCAGGCCACCTTCACGCCAGGTGTGCGCCTCGACTTTCAGGCGACGCAAGCGGGAACAATCTACCTGAAGTTGACCAACTACGATGCGGCCGTCTATGGCGCCAATACCGGCTATCGCGTCTCGGTGCGTCAACGGCGCGCCACCAGCGAACCGGGCGCGCTGATCATTATGGCAGGTCGGCTCAAAGGGACCGACCAGTTGCAGGCCAATATCCACAATGTCACCACGGAAGTCTACCAGCTCTTTAAGGCCAACGGCTACAGTGACGACCTGATCCAATATCTGGCCACCGACAACACTTTGCCCGGTTGGGATGCCAACGCCACCCTGGCCAATTTGCAGAATGCCATTACAAGCTGGGCCGTGGACAAAGTGGGGGCAGACAAGCCGCTGACGATCTACATGATGGACCACGGCGGCATTGACACCTTCTATGTGGATGGCAGCAACAATCAGTTGTCTCCCGACACACTGGATGGGTGGCTGAGCCAATTACAGGCGGCGGCGCCCCAAGTGCGCATCAACGTGATCATCGAAGCGTGCCATTCCGGCAGTTTCATTGAGGGCGCCAAGCGCATTAGCAAAGCTGGTCGTATGATTATCTCCTCAACCAATGTGCAAAATGTCGCCTATGCCTCAACCAATGGTGCACACTTCTCGGACCGCCTGATTACGTCGCTACGCGAAGGCTACAGCCTCTACAACAGCTTCTGGGATGCGCAGAAGGCCGTGCGCAGCTTGAATACAGTGCAAGAGCCGTGGATCGACACCAATGGCAACGGCATCCCCAATGAAGAGGCGGATGGCGCCGATGTCAGTCGCTATAACCCCAATGTGGATCAGGGGCCGGCGGATAGCTGGGCGCCCTACATTGTGACAGCCCAAGGGCCTGACCAGATTGTGGATAACCAGGGCAATGTGCGCGCCGAGGTGCGCGACAACAAGAGCGTCAAACGGGTGTGGGCTGCCATCTATCCCCCCTCTTACGAAGCGCCCACCAGCGCCGACGAATTGGTGCCGGAAGATGTGACCATCCGCGATTTCACGGCCCAAGGCAACAATCTCTATAGCTTGGACTATGACAATTTCAGTGAAGAGGGCAGCTACCAAGTGGCCCTCTTTGCGGAAGACAACGACGGCCTCAAAGCACGGCTCATGGTGCTGACCGTACACAACGGTGACAGTGGCGCCATCTATTTACCGCTGATTATGCGGTAGGGACGCTCGCGGCAGCGGGGCAAGCTTAGAAAGAAGCTGTACTAACGAGCGCCAAGAAGTAACACTTTTTACACGAGTAATAGGTTACTTCTTGTGCTGCCCGTCAGTATATGTTGTTGCGCCTGAAATGGTTCAGGCGCAACATGCGCCTTCGGCATTAAGATTCATTCTCGCCAGAACGATCTTTACAAGTCCCACGTGGAGGAGGCGTTCTCTAACGCCGGTTCCGCGAGCGGCCGCATTAGAGAATGCTGGCTCCGCGCTTAAGCGGCCGCATTAGAGAATGCTGAATCCACGATGAAGTTGTATCGATGATGATCGCCAATGATATTTGTGCCAAAGGCGGTCAAATGTATAACAGCGCTTGCTGACATATTGCTTACCAATCTCGTCAGTTTGTCCTATCATGATAGTTCCTGTATACTAGTCAGAGTTCGACGCTAGCCGCAAAAATCAAGAGTTTATTCCATTCGCCCAAAGATCTAAATGATTTTTGTAAACTATGTTTAAGCCTGTATTACGCTGGTTACCAGGTCTCGTGGTTGGCGTTAGCGCTGTGCTCAGTACGTTGTGGCGCGGTTTGCCGGCCGGTGCCGATACGAATTTTCACCTCTATCGCTTGCTAGAGGCAGATACCCTCTTACACCACGGTCTATTGCTGGCGCGCTGGAGTCCTTTTTTGGGCTTTGGCTATGGCTTGCCCATGTTTCATTACTATCCGCCCCTCTGTTATCTGTTGGCAGAGGGATGGCTGATGGGGGGATGGGGAACGGTGGCGGCCCTGCGGGGTCTGCTGGCCGGCGCTCTCCTGTTGAGTGCGTTGGGGATCTATGGCTGGATCCAAGATGGCTTTGGCCACTTTGCAGCCTTGGTGGCGACGGTTGCTTATCTTTTTTCACCCTATTTTATGTATACCTTGCTTCATCGCGCTGGTTTTCCAGAAATTGTTGCGTTGGCCTTCATGCCGTGGGGGTTATGGGCGCTACCGCGCTACCACCAACGTGATCAGCGCCGCTATGCGTTGGTGGCCGCACTCTGTGTCGCCGCCACACTCTTGACCCATCTCTTCACTGGCTATCTCTACAGCGGGGTCATGTCGGTGTACGCATTGGGGCTGTCGTTGGGGACGCAACCCCCAGCTTCATGGCTGCGGCGTTGGGGGCGGCTCAACGCGCCGCTACTGCTGGGCATGGCGCTCGCCGCCTTTTTTTGGTTGCCGGCCATGGCCGAGGCACACTTGATACAACTGGATCGCCTGTTAACCTTGGGCAACCCGGCGACGGGTGAAGGACTGGTTACCGTGACCGAACTCTTGCACACCCCCGTTGGGCCAGCCACCAGCAGCGCAACTGCGACCATTCCCCCGCGGGTGCACCCGTTGACTGCGTTGCTGGCCTTGATTGGCGTCAGCGTGGGCAGCACAGCCCTGCGCGCGCGTGAACTGAAGGTGCAGATCTGGATGGCCACGGTGCTGACGGTGGGCGCGCTCTTTATGCTCACGCCTTATTCGCGTTGGCTTTGGCAGGTGCTGCCGCTGTTGCGCTTTGCCCACTTTCCAATCCGCTGGCTGGGGGTGGCGAGCTTGTGGCTGGCCGCTTTAGCCGGCGTCGGGGCCGCCGTGCTTGTCGCCGCCATGGCGCCACATTCTACCAACGCTGGTGCGCCGTCATGGTCAGTCGTTAGATTCGGCCAATGGGGGATAGTTGTGCTGCTTTGTTTTGGACTCGTGCGCTATTTCCCAAGCCGGAGCGCAGCGGCGCGCTATTTGACGGACCGCGGGGGCACAGACCGGGCAACGGCTTGGGCCAGTGCACTGACCTATGAACGCACCACCCAAATGGTCGGCTTCTTAGCGCGCGGCGAGTATCTCCCCAAAACGGTGCAGCAAATGCCTGGTACGGACGGCCCGCGGCCAGGCGATGAACGGCTGGATCGCACATCATTGCCCACCGGCGCTCAAGTCAACGACGCCCACTATGGACCCTTGGCTTACGCCGTGACCGTCAACAGCCCGTCACCCTGGCGCGCCCGCTTCCGCACCTTTGCCTTTCCTGGGTGGCGCGCCACCCTCAATGGCCAGCCAGCATCCATTGTTGCCACCCAACCCTTTGGTTTGATCAGCGTCGACGTACCGGCCGGTGCGCAGCACATTACAATTGCCCTAGCTCGAACGCCCATTCAGCAGGGCGCAGATCTTCTTACGCTTAGTGCAGTGGTTATGCTTTTATTCTATTTGATTAGCCCAAAGGTGAAAGTTATCCTATGCATCAGAACTTATTTGATCCGTTTCGTCTACGGCGCACGCTCTTGGCGCTCCTGCTCCTGGGCCTTGTCGCGCTGCTCCTGGGACGCCTCAACGTGGGAACGGGGTTAGCAGCGTGGCAAGTCAGTTCATGGGTGGTCAACTCCACCGCAGACACGGCCGACAGCAACGTGGGTGACAGCATCTGCGCCGACAGCAACGGTCAGTGCACCTTGCGCGCCGCGCTCCAGGAGGCCAATCGCAATGGCGGCACGGTTACTTTTGACCCGCGGCTGGCTTATCCGGTCACGATCCAATTAACCAGCTTCCTGCCCGCGCTGGATTCCGGTTGGACGATTACAATCCAGGGGCCAGGCGCCGATCAGCTCACCATTGACGGCGGCAACCGCTATCGGCCCTTCTTTATCGATTTCTACTCGACGGCGGTCTATATCTCCGATTTGACCGTGGCCAATGGTCTGGCCGTCACCGGCAGCGGCGCCTTTAGCGTAGCAGCGGATCAACTCAGTGGTGGCGCCTTTCATAATAAGGCTTATCTAGAATTGACCAATGTCGTTCTTCGTGGCAACCAGGCGGAAGCGAATGGCGGCGCCATCTACAATGGCGGCACGCTGGTGCTAAACAACAGTGTGGTGCAAGGCAACCGCGCCCAAACCGGCGGCGGCATCTATGCGATTGACTACTTCTATACCGACCATAGCACCATTACAGAGAACACCAATGGCGGCATTGCTTACCTGGGCGGTTTCGGCTCGAACGCAGCCTACATTACCAATTGCACGATTCAAAACAATAGCGGCGATGGCGTTGCCGTTGACAGTCAAATCTTTGATCTGAGCATCAACAGCAATCTTTTCCTCAACAACAGTCAGGCGGCCATCCGTCTCCGCAATTTTAACAGTGACTCGATTAACGTGGCCACTAATCAGATCACCGTGGGCGGCAACAATGAAGCAGCCCGTGGTTTTTATTTGGAAAATCTCCATTCCTTCCCAGCCATTGCCGGGAATACACTCACCCGCACGGTTGGCTCTACAGCATTTGCCGGGATTGAGGTCAAGGATAGCGGGGTCTTCCTAAACAGCAACAAGGTGAGCGGCTTCGCCGTTGGTGTGCTGGTCAGTGGGAGCTACCCGCAACTGCTACCAACGTTCCAAAGCAATGATTTCACCGCCACCGCCTACCCCACCAGCATCGGCGTGAGCGGCGCGCTTGTCAGCGGCGGCTGGACCGACGTCAACAACCAGACGCCCATTATCTATGGCGAGGCAACGATCCAGCATAGCGCGATCTTTACGCTGCCTGTAGGCACAGTGGCCAAATTTATGCCCGGCGCCACGCTCAAGCTCGACACCCAGGCTGAGCTATGGGCGGAAGCGGGCGGCGGCGCGCCGATTGTCTTTACCAGCATCGCGGATGATGCCTATGGTGGTGACACCAACCGCGATGGCCAGGCCACCACCCCCCACCCCGGCGACTGGCAGGGGATCAATGGCGCCGGTTCTCTTTCCTATCTCAGTCTGCAGAATGTGCGGATCCGCTATGGCGGCGGCAATAGTCTGGGCGCGGTGGCCACCCAAAGTGATCTGGATCTGTTGGACAGTACGGTCGAGCAGAGCAGCAGCAATGGCGTCTATGTTGCGCCGGCCATTGGGACAACACCGCTCATCTCTGTACAACGCACGGTGGTGCAAAACAATGCCAATCATGGCGTCCAAGTGGAAGGGCAGGCGGGTGATCTGGAGATCCTCGACAACACCTTTGCCAACAATTACCACGGGATTCAACTGCGCAATGTGCAGAACAACGCCCGGCTAACCGGCAACACCATTACCGTCACGGGTGGCACCCCCTTCTTCCGCGGGCTGGCATTGGAAAATGTGGGGAGCGGCGTGCAGGTGAGCAACAACCAGATTACCCAAAACGCCAATGGCAGCGCCTACGCCGGCATTGAACTGAACAACAGCAGTGCGCAGCTCGCTACCAACCAGGTCAGTGGCTTCACCGCGCCGGTCCTTGTCAGCGGCGGCTATCCGCAGACGACGGCAAGCTACAGCGGCAACAGCTTTACCGCCAACAGCTATGGCGCAGTCATCGCCGTCACTGGTGCGCTTAAGGCAGGCAGTTGGACCAAGAGTGGCGGCTATACGCACTTCATTTACGGCTACACGAACGTCGAAAGCAATGCCACCCTTACCATTCCCGCCAGCGAGGTGATCAAGTTTGAACGGGGGGCTAGCCTCAATCTCAATGCCGGCGCCACGCTCAGTGCGATTGGCACGCCGACAGCACCGATAGTCTTTACCAGCCTTCAGGATGACAGCTATGGCGGCGACACCAACAACGACGGCAACGCCACCTTGCCCCAGCCGGGTGATTGGGCCTATCTCTGGGGGCGCGGCGCAGGTTCGACCCTCACCTTGCAACACACCCTGTTGCGCTACAGCCGTGATGCCGCCGTGGGCGCCCAGGGTAATCTCACCTTAGAGGATAGCACCATTGAACAGAGTCTGGGGGATGGCGTCTATGTGGCGCCGGATACCAGTAATCCACCCGCCGTGACCCTGGCGCAGCTGGTCATCCGTGACTTTGGCGGCCATGCCATTCGTATCAGCGGTCAACCGGCCACGCTCATTGTGCGTGACAATACGATTACCACCAGTAGCAGCACCCTCGATCAAACGGCAACCCGCAGCGGTCAGGCGGAAGAGGCGGCCACCCTGACCTCAGGTCTTTACCTGCGCAACCTGACCACAGCTCAAGTCAGCGGCAACACAGTAACTGTGGCCCAAGCCGACGCCAGCGCCCGCGCCCTTCTCCTGGAAAATAGCGGCAACAATGTGGTGATCACTGGCAACACGCTGGCCCGCCAACCCACCAGCAATGCCTATGCCGCCATTGAAACGCGCAACAGCACACCGCAAATGAGCGCCAACCAGGTCAGTGGCTTTACGGTCGCACTCCTGGTCGGGAGCGGCTATCCCCGGCAGATCCCGACGTTGGGCGTCAATGATTTTAGCGGCAGCAGCTATGGCAACGCGATTGCGATTGGTGGCCAGCTCAAGGCCGGCGCCTGGCATAGCTCGGACGCCTACACGACCATCCTCTATGGCCAGACCTCGCTGGAGGATGGCGCCAAGTTGACCATTCCGCTGGGCACGGTGATCAAGTTCAGTCCATCCAGTTCGCTCGAATTGGGCGCCGGCGCCCAGTTGCTGGCGACGGGCACCGTCACCCAGCCGGTGGTCTTTACCAGCATTTTTGATGATGATTACGGCGGCGACACCAACGGCGACCGCCAAAAGACGTTGCCGCAGCCAGGCGATTGGCTCTACCTGGGCAGTCACAGCCCCACCTCGGCCATCGAGTTACACCATACGGTGGTGCGCTACGGCGGTGGTGGTGACCGCGGGGCCATTGATACACAAGGGGCGCTCATCTTGCAGAACAGTACGGTCCAATGGAGCAAGAGCAGCGGCATCTATCTTGACCCGCAAAGCACGCCAGGCCCAACCGTGATGGTCAACGGGGCGCTCATCAACAACAACGGGCAACATGGCATTGATATTGTCAAAGCGCCGGCGGCCCTCACCATTACCGGCAGTGGTTTTTTGCATAACCAGCAATTCGCCATCAACAATCAGGACAAGAGCACGGTGATCAACGCCAATGGCAACTGGTGGGGCGATGGTACTGAGCCCAAGGTAGAGACACCCGCGCCTGGCGATGGCGAAGAGGTGAGCAGCCAGGTCAATGCCTCCACCTGGTTAACGACCACGCCGCTCTTTGTGCCGATTACCACCGCCTTTACGCCCACCTTGTCCGTGGCCGCGCCTGACCAATATGAAGGCGATAATAACTGCGCGCAGGCGAGTGCATTGGCCGCCACGGGCGAGCGCCAGGAGCGACTCTTCCAGACCAAGGGGGATGTGGACTGGGTGCGCTTTGTCGCCACGGCAGGGGTCAAATATCGGATTGAAGCGCAGACGCCCGCCGATTCCATTGCCGATATTAACCTGGAGATCTATCCTGAGTGCGCCGGCGCCGCATCCGAAGTCTGGCAAGAGTCCTTTACGCCGGCGGTGCGGCTTGACTTTACCGCGCCGGCCACAGGACCAATCTTTCTGCGGCTGAGCAATGCCAACCCCAATCTCTATGGCGCCACTGCCAGCTATAGCGTCTCGGTACGCGAATTTCAGGCCGCGGCGGCGGACAAAGGAGCGCTCATTCTTATGGCCGGACGCTACCGTGCGAATGACCGCCTTCAGTCCAACATCCACTATGTGACCAATTCCGCCTATGAGCTCTTTAAGGCCAATGGCTACAGTGACGAGCAGATCTTCTATCTGACCACCAACCCGAGCCTACCTGGCTACGATGCGCCGGCCACCCTGGCCAATTTGCGCACGGCGATTACCAGTTGGGCGGTGGATAAGGTGGGCCCGAATCGACCACTGACCCTCTACTTTATGGATCACGGCGGGATCGACATCTTCTATGCCGACGAACCGGGCGGGCAACGGCTGGAGCCGGCGACACTCGATGATTGGCTCAGCCAGCTAGAAGCATCGGCAGCAGGGGTAAACACTAGCATTATCATTGAAGCGTGTCACTCCGGCAGCTTTATCGACGGCGCGGCGCGCATTAGCAAGGCCGGTCGCTTGGTGATCTCTTCGACCAATGCGCAGAATGTGGCCTATGCCTCAGCCCAGGGCGCCCAATTTTCGGACCGTTTTCTCACTGCACTGCGCGAGGGCTACAGCTTGGTCAACAGCTTTTGGGATGCCAACAACGCCGTGCGCAGTCTGCAAACGGTGCAGGAACCCTGGATCGACAGCAACGGCAATGGCATCCCCAACGAAGCAGCCGACCGCGGCGATCCGGCCAAGTATAATCCCCGTGTGGATCAGCTACCGGCGGATACGTGGGCGCCCTACATTGTCGCAGCGCGCGGCCCCACCCAAATCGTCCAAAATAAAGGACTCATTCAGGCCGAAGTGCGCGATAACAAGAGCGTCAAACGGGTGTGGGCGTCGGTCTTTGCGCCATCCTACCAGCCACCCACCAGCGCCGACGAGTTGGTGCCGGAAGATGTGCCCATTCTGGAGTTCACTGCCCAGGGCAACCATCAATTTAGCGCTGAATATGACCAATTTACCGAAAAGGGACGCTATCGCCTGGTGCTCTATGCTGAGGATAACGACGGGTTAAAGGCGCGGCTTTATGTAGTAGAGGTCTTTGTCGGTGGACAGCTCTATCTGCCGTTGGTTACGCGGTGAGGCAGGAAGTCGTGGGGTCGCGGAGTCGCGAAGTCATATCGAGGATTACTTACAAGATCATAAGTGTTAATCTAAGGAAAAACTCGTTCCACGCTCTGCGTGGAATGCCCAATGAGACGCTCCGCGTCTCGGGACCCAGAACGCCTGCGGCGCGTGGAACCAGTATTGCTTCAGTGAATACTTATGTTTACAAGACAACTGGACTCTGGCGTTTTTCATTCGTTACACTGGTGATTCGGTGATTGGTAATTGGTAATTTTTCACCTGTGACCACAGAATTCGCCAGAGTCCAGAAGACAATTGTAGGACGAAATTGCCTATCATTGACACGGTGACGCTGCGCCTCCCTGACCAATTGACCAAGCGACTCCGCGACCAATTGACGCAAACCGTCTCACTAAATTGTCATCAATGTGTAAAAAAAGTCTGTAGTTGTATTTGATAGAATAGGGAATGAGGATTCACACTCGGTGATTAATCATTGTAGAGCTTGGCGCATTGGTGGATGAACTGGCTACAAGTGGTAGATTATGCGCCACTCGTTACCCGCCACTTGCGACTTGATTTGTCAACTACATTATAGCGCGCGAGTGCGTACCATAAATGGGGCGAAGCACCAGCAAGGCCAATGGGAGCTTCTCGTCTGTCGCCCCTACTTTGGGACGCACCCATAGCGCGCAGATCCCTCATTGTTTGAAAACTGTGGAGGAACCAATGAAAACGTTATGGACTTCCACCGTGCTTTGTCGAACGATTGGCATAACCGGCGCGGTGCTTAGCCTGGTTAGCATGATAATAGCAAGCTGGTGCTATGGGCCAGCTATCTTTAAGAGTTATCTCCTGGCAACGGCCTATGGCCAGCAAGCCGCAGCAGGTGTCACCACGCCAGGGGCAGGAACCTTTAGTGACCATACAGTAGCAGCCAACTTGGCAATTACCCATACCACCTATACCAAGACGGAACTCAACATGATGATTTCGGGTGCGGCGGCCGGTGATTTTAACAACGACGGCTGGCAGGATCTCTTTGTCCTGGGCGGCGGTGCTACGGCCGACGCTCTGTACATCAACCAGCAGGATGGCTCCTTTCGCGAAGAGGGTGCGGCATGGGGTCTAGCTGACCACCAAAGAGGTTCAGGGGCCGCGGTGGGGGACTACAACAACGATGGCTGGCTCGATATTTTTGTCACAAGCCACGGCATTACCGAAACGGCATCGATTGGTCACCATCGTCTCTATCGCAACAATCATGATGGCAGCTTTACCGATGTGGCCCAGGCTGCCGGTGTCAATCAGAGCAGCCCTACCATGCCCGACGGCTTTGGCGCCTCTTTTGGCGACTATGATCTGGATGGCGATCTCGATCTCTTTGTCACCGGCTGGCAACAGGGTTCCAAAGGCAACCGGCTCTTTCGCAACAATGGGAATGGCACTTTTTCCGACGTCACCAATAGCAGCGGAGCCTTTAACAGCGGGCTGCGGGGCTTTTCTCCCTGTTTTGCCGATATGAATGGGGATCGCTACCCTGAATTGCTGGTCGCCGGCGACTTCAGCACGACGAAATATTTTGTCAACAATGGCAATGGCAGTTTCACCGACCAAAGTGTAACAGCCGGCGTCGCGATTCCCATCTACGGCATGGGTTCGACGGTGGCCGACCTCAATAATGACGGCAGATTGGACTGGTATGTGACCTCGATCTACCACGCTACCTTTGGCGGCGAGGGCAACCGGCTCTTTATCAACCAGGGCAATGACCAGTTCGTAGAAAGTGCAGCCGCGGCCGGCACAGACAACGGCCGCTGGGGGTGGGGCACCGCCGCGGTCGATCTCAATCATGATGGCTGGGTGGACATTGCCGAGACCAATGGCTGGCCGTTGGAAGCACAGTTTCGGGACCAACCGGCGCGGCTTTGGATGAACCAGGGCAATGACCACTTTAGCGAAGAAGCGGCGGCAGCCGGGCTAGACCATAATCTGGATGGGCGGGGTTTGTTGGCCTTTGATTATGACAACGACGGCGACGAAGACATTGTCATTACCAGCAACAATGGCCGGCTCTATCTGTTCCGCAACGAAATTACCGGCAGCGATGCCCACTGGTTGCGTATTTTCCTGGACACAAGCCAGCGCGCCGACCTGGCCCCCAACGGCATTGGCGCACGGGTGCAAGTTAGCATTGGCGGCAACAGCTATGTCCGCACCATTCAAGCTTGCGCCAACTATCTCAGCCAAAGCGAACTCTCCGCCCATTTCGGCCTGGGCAGCGCGTCTGTGGCCGACGAAGTGCGGGTGGAATGGCCCAACGGCGAAGTTACTACGCTCACCAACATTGACCTCAACCAAACCTTAACCATTGCGCCATCAGTGCGGTTTTATCTTCCAATCATTGCAACCACCTTGCAGTAGTAAAGCAGTAGTAAAGCTAAAGGGATTACGCATCAATTTAGCCCCCAATGTGCAAAATGTAGAGATGGTTGCATTGATTAGAATGTAGGACAAACCTAAACCAATATCCTCAAAATGAATACCTTGCAGCAAGGCGGCTTCCCCTCCGGAGCCATCATGCAGGAGTATTGACTGTGTCTAGCCACGATGAAGGAGGTGATGACCATTGCAATAGAGAGCTGAACGTGGGTTCACGACTTTGTACTCCGCAGCAGCGCATAAAGACACTTTTATGCTTGTCCATGATTACATTTTTCCCTTATGGCACTGCGCAGTATGACTCTTGTTCTCTCGATTGTTCCTTCGATTGTTTTCTTTACAGTCGGTCCTTTAGCAACACACATTCACAACAAGGAGACGAAAGCAATGTCTTTCTCAAAACATTTTAATCGCCGATCCTTTGGCAAATTGGTGAATGTTTGTGCAGTTCTGGTGTTACTCTTTTCGACGATTGCACCAGGCGCAGCACAAGCGGCGTCAAGCCACACTGCACCTGTCACGACGAACGGTAACTGCGAGGTTGCCACCGACAACACGATCTTTTTGCCCCTGATTTCATCCGCTGCCAGCGCAATTGCGTCAGGCGTCCAGGGCGTTTTCGCCAGCCCGCAGGTGGTCGAGCGTCAACTCAAGTACACAGCCGGCAAGACCTATGTGTACGATTACAATGTGACGGTCACCACCACTTCTAGCCAGCGCGATTCGCAAGGCACCAATTCGAGTGACAAGAGCAAGACTGTCATGGCCGCCAAGGCCGAGGTCACCATTACCGGTCAAGATGGCAATGGCGATTTTGATGGTACGGTCGTGATGAGCGACCCCTTTATTTGTAGCGCCGATTTGGCAAGTGGCACGGACAGTTCTCCTGCTGCCGAAGATATCGCCGTGTTGGCGACTGAGTTGGCCAAACCACTGGTTTTCAAGCAGAAAGCCAACGGTGTAATTGCCGCCGTCTCTTATCCCGCCGACGCCAAGCCAACGGTGACCAACCTGCAGAAGGGTGTCATCAACGCCTTGCAGACTCTGCTCCAGGAGGGCGACACCTACAAAGCCGCTGAGTTGGGTGGCCAGGGCACCTACACCGCCACCTACACCTTATCCGAAGCGAATGACCAGCTTAACATCGTCAAAAGCTATGACGAGGACAGCTTCTCGGACCTAAACAAGAAGGGCGATGAGGTCAAGTCGCTCCAGATGGACTCCAAGGTCACCGCGGTCTTGGATGGCGCCAAGGGTGTCATCGACAGTGTCTCCACCGAGGAATCCTTGATCACTGGTGACGGTTCGGCTGAGCCTAATGACTACACCGACCCGAATGTAACCTTTGATGGCACCACCGCCTGGACCACGGTAACCAGCGCCGGCACCTTAAAACTCAGCACCATCAAAGATGCATCAGCCCAAGCCGCGGCGCTCTTTGGGCCCTATGTCGATGGCAGTCTCGAAGCCACCTTTGAGGATCAGGCAAGCAATGATCAAGGCATCGACATTGAAGCGGTCGATCTGGATGCAGAATTTGCCGCCTTTGAAGTGGTGCCGGCGGATACGGAGCAAAACCCTTTCCCGGATCCGGCCAAGTTCCAGCGCATCCTCGACTTGATCAATGCCGACCAGGGCACAGAGGTCTTCGACAAGCTGGTGGCGCGGCTCGCTGCCAATGCCAGTAATGACCTCATTGCCAAGGGCTACATTGACCTCCTGACGGCTATCGGTACACCCGAAGCGCAGAATGTCCTCACGGAGGTGATCAAGCCAAGTGCGCAAGCGGCTTCCATCTCGGCCACGATGTCAATCTCGACGCAAGAACAGGCGCTCATTGGCTTTGCCCGCATTGAGTCACCTTCGCAGAAGGCGGTGGACACTCTCGGCAGCTTAAGCGCTGATGGTGCATCACAGTTGCAGAGCACAGCTATCTCCGTTCTGGGTGCGGCGATTGATAATCTGAAGGATGAAGATCCAACCCAGGCCCAATCCCTGGCTGATGGGTTGGTCAGCAGTCTGAACAGCGCCACCGAACAGGATATGGTTGAAACCTATCTGGATGCGTTGGGCAATGCCGGTGTGGCCAGCACAGCCGACAAGATCACCGAATACACCAATATCTCTAATACATCAGTCGTCAGTGAAACCGAAATTGTTGAAGCCTCGGCGTACAATGCCTTGCGCAAGATTCCGGGTGAAGCCATAGAAAACACGCTGGTGGCCGCCCTCCAGGACACCAATCAGCCCAATGGCACCCGACTGTTGGTCGCCGACATCCTGGCCAACCGCGCCGATCTCAGCGCACAGGGCGCCGCGGCCTTGGCCGACTTCCAGATTGCCGACCTGGCGTCCGGTGGCACCTACTCCCGCTCCTGGGGCGGCTGGCTAGGCAACAGCAAGCTTGGTATCCACTTGCCCGGCAAGTTCACGGTGTCGAGCATCAATCAACTCTATCTCTATGCCGATCAACAGGCCAATGGCTATGTCTGGAACAACTCGTTTTCCGTCGCCCGCGGTCAACTGCTCAGCCACAAATATGGCAACTATCAGAAGTTTGGCGCCTATCTGAATATTGGCGGCAACCTGATCAGCAAGAAGTATGAGACCTACCTGACCTGTAATTACTCGAAGAGCGGCACCCTCTACTCCGGTAGCTATAGCTGGAAGAAACGCTTTAACATTCCGGTAGTTTGGGTCATCACCATCGGTGTCGATGTCAAGGTTTCGATCAATGGGGCGTTGGACTATGCCTATGGCGCCAATGTCTGTAACCTTAACAACTCGTCGCTCTATGGTGGTGTCACGCCCCGTGTCTGGGCTGGACTGACGGCAGAAGCCTATCTCAATCTGCGGCTGGCCCGTGGCGGCGTCGGCATTAACGCCACCATCTTGAACACCCTGTTGCCGGTGAAGTTAACCTTGACCTATAATGGCTCTACCTTCCGCTTCTGCTCGGATATCAAGGTCATCACCTACCCGCTCAGCGGCTACATCTATGCCTTTGCCGATGTGGGCATTGATTACTGGTTGGGCGCTTACTGGAAACGGATATATCAAGGCAATCTAGCGACTTTCAGTGTAGGACAGTACACCTACAACATCTTAGTGAGATGTTGGTAGGCGCTGAATGAACATCACTATACTCACGAGCAGCACAAGCAGTATCACATTTGACCCTTGTATGAGATAGTACAGCTTGGCGCTCGTCGGTATACTACTTGTAACCTGAACCCCGCTACTACCGGTTGCCGACAGTGGCGGGGTTCAGATCATGGGAAACCTACTGCGGTTGTAACTAGCTAGCTGCCGTGCCGGGGACAGACCACGAGCTGATTGTTCAAAGAAACTAGGTTTGGTCTGTCCCCGGCACGGCGCTGTTACTTGAGCGGTTACCTACGGTTTTATTTTCCAATCAAATACCTATTGATGTACAAATTTGATGTGCAAATTTTACAGAGTGGTGCATTGATTGGAATGTAGGACATAATCACAGCAACAAAGTCAATTTCCCCAACTTGCATAAGAAGATCAGGAGGTGATGGCGATAGCATAATGAATCATTAGGGCTCTGTGTTAGTGCATTTTTGATGTTCTTTCGCTTCTTAGTCCTTAAGCAAGACCTAGCAACAAAGAAGGAAATCCGATTTATGTTCTTTCGTAAACGTTCTTTACGCCGATCCTTTGGTAAAACGGTGAATGTTTGCGCAATTCTGGTGCTGCTCTTCTCTGCCATCGCACCAGGCGCAGCACAGGCCGCAGCAGCCACTCCGGCTGCGCCTGTCCAAACCGATGGCAACTGTTCAACATCAACTAGTATCTTTTTGCCCCTGATCACCTCCTCTGCCGGCGCAATTGTGTCAAGCGTCCAGGGCATTTTCGCCAGCCCGCAGGTGGTTGAGCGTCAACTCAAGTACACAGCTGGCAAGACCTATGTATACGATTATAATGTGACAGTCACCACAACTTCTAGCCAGCGCGATTCGCAAGGCACTAATTCGAGTGACAAAAGCAAGACCGTCATGTCTGCCAAGGCCGAAGTCACCATTACCGGTCAAGATGGCAATGGCGATTTTGATGGTACGGTCGTGATGAGCGACCCCTTTATTTGTAGCGCCGATTTGGCAAGTGGCACGGACAGTTCTCCTGCTGCCGAAGATATCGCCGTGTTGGCGACTGAGTTGGCCAAACCACTGGTTTTCAAGCAGAAAGCCAACGGTGTAATTGCCGCCGTCTCTTATCCCGCCGACGCCAAGCCAACGGTGACCAACCTGCAGAAGGGTGTCATCAATGCCTTACAGACCCTGCTCCAAGCAGGCGACACCTACAAAGCTGCCGAGTTGGGTGGCCAAGGCACCTATACCGCCACCTACACCTTGTCCGAAGCGAATGACCAACTCAGCATTGTCAAGAGCTACGACCAGAGCAGCTTTTCGGACATGAACAAAAAGGGCGATGAGGTCAAGTCGCTCAAGATGGACTCCAAGGTCACCGCGGTGCTGGACGGCGCCAAAGGCGTCATTGCTGATGTCTCCACCGAAGAATCATTGATTACCGGTGATGGCACAGCCGAACCGAATGACTACACCGACCCGAATGTCACCTTTGATGGCACGGCCACCTGGACCACCGTAACCAGCGCCGGCACCTTGAAGCTCAATACCATCAAGGATGCATCGGCCCAAGCGGCTGCACTTTTGGGAACCTATGTCGATGGCAGTCTCGAAGCCATCTTTGAGGAACCGGAAAAGAGCGCCCGTGGCATCGACATTGAAACGGTCGATCTGGATGCAGAATTTGCCGCCTTTGAAGTGGTGCCGGCGGACACGACCCAAAACCCCTTCCCGGATCCGGCTAAGTTCCAGCGCATTCTTGATTTGGTTGAAGCCGACACCGCCACCGCCGTCTTCGACAAATTAGTGGAACGGCTCAATGCGAATGCCGCCAATGAGAAGATTGCAAAAGCTTATATCGACCTACTCTCTGCAATTGGCACACCCGCAGCCCAGGCCGTGTTGGCAGAAATCCTCAAGCCAAGTGCGCAAGCGGCTTCCATTTCGGCCACTATGTCGATTACGACGCAGCAACAAGCGCTCATTGACTTTGCCCGTGTTGAGTCACCGTCGGACAAAGCCGTGGAGACCCTGGGCAGTTTAAGCAGCGATGACAGTTCCCCCTTGCAAAATACCGCCATCTCCGTTTTGGGTGCGGCGATTGGTAACCTGAAGGATGAAAACCCGGATAAGGCGCAATCCTTGGCCGATGGTCTGGTTAGCAGCCTGAACAACGCCACCGACCGGGAAATGGTGGAAACCTACCTGGATGCGTTGGGCAACGCCGGCGTTGCCAACACTGCCGACAAGATCACAGAGTATACTAACCCTGCCAATACCTCTGTGTATACCGAAACCCAGGTGGTTGAAGCCTCAGCCTACTATGCCCTGCGCAAGATTCCAGGCGCAGCCGTAGAGAACACGTTGGTCGCCGCACTGCAGGACACCAACCAGCCCAACAGCACCCGTCTATTAGTAGCCGATGTGTTGAAAGGACGCGCTGAATTGAGTGCCCAAGGTGCAGCAGCGCTGGCTGACTTCCAGTTAGCCGACCTGGCCGGCGGCGGCACCTATGCCCGTTCCTGGGGCGCCTGGTTGGGCAACAGCAAGCTCGGCATTTACCTGCCCGGCAGCTTCACGGTGTCAAGCATCAACCAGCTCTATCTCTATGCCGATCAGCAGGCCAATGGCTATGTCTGGGATAATTCGTTCTCTGTCGCCCGTGGTCAACTGCTAAGCTATCGCTACGGTAACTACCAACTCTTTGGCGCCTATTTGAACATTGGCGGTAACCTGATTGCCAAGAAGTATGAGGTCTATCTACCCTGCAGCTATTCTGCCAGCGGCACGCTCTTCTCCGGTGGTTATAGCTGGACCAAAAGCTTTAACATTCCGATTGTCTGGGTCATTACGATTGGCGTCGATGTTAAAGTCTCGATCAACGCAGCGTTGGACTATGCCTATGGCGCCAATGTCTGTAACCTTAACAACTCGTCGCTCTATGGTGGTGTCACGCCCCGTGTTTGGTCGGGGCTGACGGCGGAAGCTTATCTCAACCTGCGCCTGGCCCGTGGCGGCGTCGGCATTAACGCCACCATCTTGAACACACTGTTGCCGGTGAAGTTGACCTTGAGCTACAATGGTTCTACCTTCCGTTTCTGCTCGGACATCAAGGTCATCACCTACCCGCTCAGCGGTTACATCTATGCCTTTGCTGATGTGGGCGTTGACTATTGGTTGGGTGCAATCTGGCACAGAGTTTATGAAGGGAGGTTGACTGACTTTAGTGTCGGTCAGTACACCTATAACATCCTGGTGGCGTGTTGGTAGCGAGCTAATCTCTGCCAACCGCCCGGCATGGTAGGACTGTAGTGCGACAGCACCGCCATGCTACAATTGTGGAGAAGTGCGCTTTAGATGCAGTGATTAGCTACAGGAGTGACAGTCATTGCGCAATGACTGTCACCTGGGCGAAGCCTCGCTGTGTACGAAGAGCAGAAGGACAAAAGGGATGGGCGGGTGCTCATCCCTTTTATCGGCCAGAGTTACGTTACTTTTTGGTAACGATTCAGGCTATTGGTACACCAGAGGTGACAGTCACTGGGCGGTATGATTTCGGTCATTGAAAAGTACGTTTGGCCGATGACTGTCACCTTGCATCGGCTGAATAGCTACCTTTTTTGGTTAGACGCTGAATGTTTTCACACCAGCAGCAACGCTATCACCTGATACTGATCACGCTCTGCCTTGCCGGTTTGGGAGGGTTACTTTGGATTGGTGGCTTGCTCCAACACAAAATGGCAATCAAAGTCGCACCCTCGGCAGTGGCTGGTATAAGTTATCGCGGCGCCGGCGCTGCACAGGAGAATCTTTGGGCGCAAGCTACCGACATGACCCAGATGCGCAGCGTTGCAGCAACGAGCCCGTCAGCAAGCGCACCCGATCGCTTTTACTATCAAGAAACCTTTGCCTCGACAACCTTTAAAGCGCAGACAGTCAACAGTGCATGGAACAGCAAAGAAAAACAGGTCACCCTGGCGCTACGTGACCAAATTGGGCAGCGCGAAGCGGTCATCGCGGCCAATCCGCTCCACGATACCATCTATGTGGTTTGGCGCGATTTGCGCAATGATGATGGCGATATCTACGCACAACTGCTGGACAGCGCCGGCAATCGTCTTTGGGTCACCGACCGTCGGGTCAACAGCGACCGCGGCGCAGCCACTCAATTTGAGCCGGCCGCGGCGGTCGATGGCGACGGTGCGCTGTGGGTGGCGTGGGTAGATAATCGAAATGGCAACAATGATATTTTCCTACAACGCATGAGCCCCAGCGGCGCCACCCTCTGGCCTGATGATCAGCCAATCAATGAGGATGGAGAAAATGCGGATCAAGGCGGCGTCAGTCTCACCTTGCTCTCAGCCCAGAGCGCCGTGGTGGCCTGGCACGACAACCGCACCGGCAACTATGACATTTATGTTCGGCAGATCAGCAGCAGCGGCGTCAAAGGCTGGTCGGGCAGTTTACGCGTCAACAGCGACAATACAGTGACGGCGCAGACCTACCCAGCCATAGCCACCAGCGCCAATGGCCAGATTTTTATAGCATGGCTCGACCAGCGCGTGGGCAACAGTGACATCTACGCCCAGCGGATTACAGCGGATGGTCATTTGGTCTGGAACAGCGAGGTGCACGTCAATCGCTCTGCCGACGCAGCCCTGAGCCGCCCGCGCGTGGCGGTCAACCAGTATGATGAGAGTTGGGTGGGCTGGATCGTGAACCCGAGCCAGCAAGTCTATGCGCAACAGCTTGACGCGACGGGGCAGGTCATGCGTACATCGGCCCTGGCGGTCAGCCAGAGCAGTGAGCCGGTTGACAGTAGCCGCCCGCTAGCGCTGCTGGCAACCAAGGATGGCTCTTTTGTCGCTGCTTGGCTACGTAGCCGCGATGGCAACCACTATGCCCGTCGCTTTGATCGTCAGGGTTATTTACTGTGGGATGATGAAATTCGTCTCCATGAGCATACGACGGACGCACGCGTTGTGCGCGATGGTGTCACCTTGGCCGCATCGCGTACGCTCCCCATCGTGGCAAGTTGGCCCGACCAGCGTAACAACAGCGATGGCGACATCTACAGCCAAGCGCTTGATCTCGATGGCGCGCATCTGTGGACACAAGATACTTTGGTCAACGATCAGTCAGGCAAGGTTGACCAGCAGCTAGCGGCCACCGCGCTGAGCGCCACGGGCGAGTCCTATACGATTTGGCAGGATTGGCGCCGGGGTAGCCCTGGCCTCTACCTGCAGCGGCTCGCAACCGATGGTCATGCATTATGGCCCCACCCCATCCAGGCGACGACAGTCACCACGGCGACAGGTCAACTGATTGGAGATGTGGCCACACTTGGCAATGATGGACTGGTCGTCTGGTCGGATAAACGTAGCGGCGCACCCTGTATTTATGCCCAGCGTTTTGACCAGCATGGCAACCGCCAATGGGACAATGATCAATTAGTCAGTCAAAGTGACGATCCGGCGGTCGTCCAATTGAATCCGACGTTGGCCACGGATACGCAAGGCCATATCTATGTGATTTGGGAGGCGATCAAGGCCACAAGCAGTTCCCTCATGTTGCAGCAGTTGAACGCCACCGGCAGCCCGGTTTGGTCCGCGGATCTGGCCATCCCCACCGGAGAAGCACCGCGCTTGCCAACGCTGGCCACCGCGGGCGAAGATGGCGTCGTCCTAGCCTGGCTCGAAATTGCAGCGGACGAGGCCAATATTTATCTGCAGCGCGTGAATACTGCCGGACAACTGCTCTGGACACAAAAGATGCGCGGCAACCGCACCATTGGCGAAGTCAACGCCTTTAATCCGCCGGCAGTAGGCGCTGATAACAGCGGCAACAGTGTCATCACTTGGGTGGATCGACAGGCAACCGCAATTATGGCCCAACGCCTCAGCCCGACCGGAGAAGCGTTGTGGAACACTGACGTGGCCGTTAATGCAGAAGCAGGCGGCTTTGCGCCGCTGCCCGATCTGGCGCTCATGCCCAATGGCAATGCCGTGATTGTGTGGCAACAGCTCTATGCCCAGCATTATACGATTGCCGCGCAAAGTATTACACCAGAAGGGGCGAAAAACTGGCAAAGTTCACTAGCCGACAGTGCAGATGTGATTGTCAGCTTGGGGGCGCAGGATGCACAACGGCCCAAGGTCGCTGTTGACACCGCAGGCAACAGTATGATTGTCTGGCAGGAGCGCCGTTTCAAAAATTGGGACATAATGGCGCAGCGACTTACCCCAGCCGGTGAGGTAGCCTGGCCGGAGGATAGCGCCCTACTCCCGACGGAGAAGTTTCATTTTGCCACCGGCAGCATTGAATCGACTGCCGTAGATCAAACTGAGAATAACATTACTAGCGCACTGCTCAGCAACCACAGTGAACGACATGGCGGCGTCGTTGCCTTTGCGCTTAGCAACGATGGCGGCGTTACCTGGGAGAGCGTACAGCCGGGAATTCAACATAGTTTTCAGAGCACAGGGTCGGATCTGCGCTGGCGGGCCACGTTACAGGCCGATCCTAACGACCTGAGCCGCGCCCCCATCATTCAACAGATCCTGATTGACTACGCCACCAACCAGACCGCTGGCGTCGATCCGTATGAAACCGATGATGTCTGTAGTCTGGCGCGACCGTTACAGCTCGATGGCAACGCCCAAGGGCATCGGCTGGAACCGCCCGGGGCACAGAGCACAGACGAGGATTGGACCTTGTTGCCCATTGCGCAGACAGGAGCCTATGCCCTTATTGCGCAAACCACGGGCGTAGAGGCGCCGCTCAAGCTGTCGGTGTACAGTGACTGTCGTAACACCTTACTCGCAGAAACCGTCACCAACAGCGCCGGTTTTGCCCGCCTGGCGATCACCGCCACATCCGGCAGCACACTTTACAGCCATGTGGGCGCAGCAGCGCCGGCGCCGACCCAGCCCGTGCCCTATACACTGGCCGCGGCGACAATCACCAAGCCGAAGTTGGCGGTCATTGCCGCCGGCCATACCCAAGGGGCTGACGGGACGACATTGACCCAAATCAACCAACTAGCGGCGCGCGCCTATCGCACCCTGTTGGCCCACGGCTATTCCGCGGCGACGATCTATTATCTAAATGAGCAAGCACAGCTAGATCTTACCGGGAATGGCGCGAATGATGTGGATGCAGTGACATCAGCGGCTGCACTGCAATATGCCCTGGAAAGCTGGCCGCGTACAGCCATGACCGAGACACTCCAGAGCGATGCACTCACGCTACTGGTCTATCTGGTCGGTCAGGGTGCAGCCCAGGGCTTTGCGGCGACAGCCCAACAGACAATTACCGCCCCGATGCTGGATCGCTGGCTCTCTAACCTGGAAAACACAACCACGGTCGACCAGCTTGCCGTTGTGGTGGAAATGAATCAGGCCGGCATCTTTAAAAATCAGAGCAATGCAAGCCGCGCCTTACAACTTGCCAATCCCGGGATTGCCGGCCCTAAACGCGCCGTTGTGATGGCAACGCATGATGAGGGTGCAGCCTGGGTGACGCACGTCGGCGCTCTCTTTTCTGATAGTTTTTGGACCGCGTTCGATCTCGGCGCAACCTTAGTGGAAAGCGCAGAACGGGTAGGGGCCGTGATGAACGCAATCAACTATCACTGTCAAGGGCTGGAGCGTAGTTGTCAAAGTGTCTGGCAGGCCAATGGGGGCACTGCTGGGTTGTGGCGTCTCTATCCTTTTGTCGCCGCCACTGCGCCCACTGTGCAAGAGGTGCAACTGCACGCCCAGCGTTCGCCTGCCGCCTACAGCATTGAAGCCAAGGTCCTGAATGCTGACGCAACTACCGTGGTGGAAGCGCATATCCTGCCGCCTGATTATACAATCACCGTGCCGACCAATGGCGTGCCGCCGCATGACACCACGCCGGTTATCCAGCTCGCGCCGCTAGACTCGACACCGTCCGCAAACCAAGCGCAGAGCACCGTGACTTATCATGGCTTATATGAAGATTTTACGGCGCGTGGCAACTACAAAATCGTACTCTATGCCTGGAATCAAGGGGACAAGGCGGCCCTGCCGGTCGTGGTTGCCCTATCAACCGACAGTCGCCTTTATTTGCCAATCATTGCCGTTAACCAATAGATACCTGTGTTACGATATTCATTTAGCATTAGTGTAGAGGAGATGAGCATGACAGAACAGCGACTATTTAAACCTTGGGGGCAATTGGCGGGCTTGCTGGGCCTCAGCCTTGTCCTCATGTTACTCTTTACCCACAGCCTTTGGGCCCAGGCGGCGCCGACAGCCGGCGATGCCGCGCCGGATCTGGTCGTGACCGAGATCCGCTTCTTGCCCGATCCAGGAGCGGGTATCAAATCTGACATTACGCCGGTCATCAAGAATCAGGGCGACGCCAATGCCGGTACCATTAAATTCTACATCTATGTAGAGCCCGAACAGGACCCACCCACTACGACCACCACCGTTGACGACCAATTCACCTTTGGCTTGGGGTTAGCCGCCGGCGCCACCTTTGATGGCTATACGCGCACGGAGTGGCCTTTTACCCAGAACAACCCACAGGTCTGTGTTTTGGTTGACCCCGACAACCAGGTGGCGGAATCCAACGAAAACAACAACCTCTTTTGTATCAAGACGTCACCAGACAATGATCCTCCCCCTGACGCCTACGAACCGGATGATCAGTGTTCAGCCGCCAAACAAATCCTCACCAATGGCACAGCGCAGGATCACAACCTTTCCCATCATGAAGGGGGCATCGCCGATACAGACTGGGTTTCCTTTACCGTGGAGAGCGGTGTGCAGTACACGGCCAAAGTTATCCCAAAAGGCCAAGACGCCGAAAAGATTGGGTTAGAATTGTACAGCAACTGTGATTCGTCGGGCAGCTTTGGCTCTAGCGCCGAGGTCAAATTTACCGCGCCCGAAACCGGCGTGATCTACCTCAAGGCTAGCCACAATGACGCTACCTATGGCAACAACCACGCCTATCAACTCACAGTCAACCGCTTTAGCGCCTGTAGTCTTTACGCCGAACCGAATAACAGCTGTTCGGTGCCGGTCGATTTCCCCTTGTCCGAGAAGACGCAGGAGCACAATTTCTGTCAGGCCAATGATGTAGACTGGATTCGCTTTGAGGTGCAAGCCGGCGGCAAATATAAGGTCTCGGCGACCAATGTGGGCTCGCGCGCCGATGCCAAACTTTCGCTCTTTGGGGATTGCACCGGGGGGCTAAGTGAGCCGCAGTTGACCTTCGTGGCGCCGACCACCGGTTACTACTACCTGGAGGTCAAAAACGGCGATGGCAATGTCTTTGGCGCCGACACCGAGTACAAGATCAACATTGATGAACTGGAAAAGGGTTGCACCCAAGACCGTTACGAAAACGATAATGCGATTGCCAACGCCCAGCCCATCTCCATAGACTCGAGCAAGGCAACCCACAACATCTGTCCCAAAGGTGACACTGACTGGATTAAAATCGACGCCACCAAAGGGACAACCTTTACCGTCGAGACCTACAACCTGGGCAAAGCGGCCGATACCAAGCTCTGTCTCCATAACAGTAACGGCGAGAAGTTGCGCTGTGACCGCGACTCCGGCGCCGGGCTTGGCTCGCGGCTGGTCTTTGGCGAGCATGAGGCGGGAACCTATTACTTTAGTGTGCAACATGAAGATGGTGAGGTCGCGGGCGAAGAGACCAGCTATGATATTCACGCCATCTCCGGGCTCTGCCAAAATGATAGCATGGAGCCGGACAACACCCCCGGCGCGGCCAAACCGATCGCTACCGATAATACAGCCCAAAACCATAATGCCTGTGGACCGGACGATGCCGATTGGGTCTCCTTTAACGCCACCGCCAATACAGACTATGTCATTGAGACTAAGAAAATTGGCGCCGAGGGCGACACCTTGCTTGAGTTGTATGATCCCAACAACAACCTCATCCAACGTAATGATGACTTTACCAAGGATGTGAACTCCCAAATCGCCTTTAAGCCAACGCAGAGTGGCACCTATCGGGTGAAGACGCAACTCTACAATCCCACCTACTATGGCGCCGGCACAGAGTATTCGATCAGTGTGCGCACCGGAGAACCAGACAAAGTAGAACCGGATAATCCCAAGACGCCCCAGACCAATGAAGATCCTGCAATTCCCGCCACCGCCGTACGCACCTTGATTCTCTTCAATCGGGCGCGTATTGTGGAACTCTATGGGGAGCAGGCTGCCGCCGATTTGACGGCCAAGTTGACGGCGTTAGCACAATACAAGAACAGCACGCTCAACATTGCTGTTAATGGCGAGATCATCCGTCTGGATCGCAATCAACGGGTCAACGACGCTTATGTCAGTTGGACCAGCAACAGCCAGAATTATCAGAGCGTGGAAAAGGCCAACGCAGTCGCCAATGAGATTCGCCAGTTGGTCATGACCTATCTGAGTGAGCGCAAAGGGGTGCAATATCTAATCCTGGTGGGGGATGATCGTGTCCTGCCCTTCCGTCGCGTGCCGGATAATACGCCGCAGCAGTCGGAAAGCACCTATACCTTTGTCAGCACCAATCACCCAACCGGCGCCGCGATTAAGGCTAACTATTTCCTATCCGATGACTTCTACGCCACCAAGGAGCCGATCCCACATAAGGGCCGTGAAGTCTACGTGCCGGATCTGACCACCGGGCGGCTCATCGAATCGCCTGATGAGATGATCAAGATCATTAACACGTTCATGAGCAACCCACGGCGCACTGTTCAGAATGCGCTGGTCAGTGGCTATGACTTTGTCAAAGACTCGGCCGCCGAAGATTGCAAGAGTTGGCGCAAGGAGTTGGGCGAGGCCAACGTACCCTGTCCCATCGGTGAGAATTGGAGCAAGGCCCAACTTACTGGCTATCAATTACGCACCGATTCACCTTTCCTATTACAGTCGATCAATGGCCATGCCGATCACTTCCGAGAGGGCATTCCGGCCGGCGGCGGTGGCGGGGATCTGCGCGGCAGTGAAATCGATGCAGTGGTGGGACTTGACTTGAGTGGCGGTCTCATCTATACGTTGGGCTGTCATGGCGGCTTAAATGTACCGCCGGAAAATAGCACAGAGCCCATCGATCTCGTACAAGCCTTTACCCGTAAGGGCGCGAATTATATTGGGAATACCGGCTATGGCTGGGGCTATCTCTATGGCATTGGGCTTTCCGAACAGGTCATCCAATTCTTTACCGCTGAGTTGAAGAAGGGTGGGCCGATTGGGGCCGCGCTGACCAAAGCTAAGCAGCAATATTACCAATTGACCCGCGTCAACACACCCTATGACGAAAAAGTGATGCAGGAGATTACCTTCTATGGCATTCCCCTCTTTGAGCTACAGACACAGGGCAGCCTGGGCGGCGATCCCTTCCCTGGAGTTGAAGATAACTTCCAAATCGGCGGCTCGTTGGGTGATGATCAGGTAGTGATTTCCACCACGGCCAACTTCAATTTCACAGGTGCGCTTTCTGGTGATGCGAGCATTCTCTCGACTTCGTCCGATGACACCTTTGGTGATTATATGACCTTTGGCGACTACAGCGTAGCCGCGCCGGACCAACCTGTGCAGCCGCTCTATTTCCGTGATATTTCCGCCGCCAATCTCTCGGTGCGGTCGGGTGTTGTACGCAGCGCGACAGTGGCCAAGGTGGAAGATAACTTTGATCCCACGATTGCCACACCGGACAATGAATTCACCGATAATCCAGAGAGCCAGATTGAACCATTGGCAGATGGCTCCATGCCATCCTGGTATCCGCCGGTGGAGGTGACGGCAGAATCGGTCAAGGATGAGTCACTGATGTCGGCGCAATTGGGGCAGTACGACCCCAACACCGGGCAACAGCGGGTCTTTGGATCGCTCCAGGTTGAGTTGTTCTATAGCACGGCTACCGACGAAGTGCCGCCCGACATTACGCTGGTCGATGGTCAGTACCAGAAAGCCACTGGGCAGGTTCTGGTGAAAATTGGCGCCACCGACGATTATGGCATCCAAAAGGTGACCATCCAATATATCGAAGATGACCGCCAGGCGTTTCTTGCGCTCAAAACCGTGGATGCTAGCTTTGACGCCAACCTGCAAAAGTGGGTAGGCTCTTTCCCGGGCAATGAGAATTCAGTCTTCTATGTCACCGTAGTTGACCGTTCCGGCAACCGACAGACAGCCAATAACAAAGGGCTCAACTTCCGACCGGTGCAGGCGCGTATATCTACTACTACGAATCTCTATCTGCCGCTGGTTATGAAGTGAGATAGTCAACGGCAGTGAAGCGTGGTGTGTGGCGGGTGGCGCCCGCCACACACCACACATAAAAAGATGACCGGCATCTGCAGAGATGCCGGTCATCTTTTGCTAAGCTGATTGATAATTTCTCTCAAAGCTCAACGGGTTTGCGCTGCTCAATGCTATCCAACATAGCTTCGCAAATCACCATGGCGCGGTAGGCGTCGCGCAGGGTCGGCACGCCTGGTTGCCCACTCTGGACGGAGCGGGCAAAGGCTTGCATCTCGCCCCAATAACCGCTGCGTATCTCGGCGTTATCGCGGGTGGCGGTTGTCCAGTAATAACCGGGGATGCCAGGGACAGGACGATAACCACTATCAGGCAGGTAAGGCTCAAAGTTAAGCGTGTGTAGATTCACCAAACGTAGATGGGCGCGGGCGTCGCCGGCGGCCTCAAGCTGGCAGGTCCAGTTGGGCGTGCAACCAGTCAGGGTAATCGTGCCGGTGGCGCCACTTGTATAGTGCACCACACTAGCTATCGAAAAACGGCCTTCGGCGCCGACACTATGGCTGGCATAGATCGAGCTAATTTCGCCGCCTAGATGGCGCGCCAGATCAACAGCATGAACCGACTGAAAGAGCGAATATTCCCAGCCGGGACGGTAGCCATGCGTCTCATGCCACATCGGGCTGGGCATAAAATAGCGCGATTCCAAATAGAGCAAGCGACCAAACTCCGGTGTTGCCATTAGCTCACGAAACCGCTGGACGCCCGGCGCATGGCGCATATTGTGGCCAATCTGCGTGATGACCCCCTTAGCTTCTGCCAATTCCACCAGTTCCAGCGCCTGTTCTGTACGCGGCGCCATCGGCTTCTCCATCATTAGATGCAAGCCAGCCTCTAGGACCTGCTTACCACAACTATAGTGCATCTCCGGCGGACCTACCACCATCACCGCATCCAGCTCTTCCGCGGCCAGCATCTGCCCCAAGTCGGTGTACCAGCGGCGTGCGCCAAAAAAGCGGGCATTACGTTCCGCCAGATTGGCCTGCAAATCACAACAAGCAATTAGATCCAGTTCGGGAATCGTGGCAAAGTTGGGATACCAAGCATTGCTTGCCTGTCTGCCACAGCCAACAAAGCCAATGCGTACGGGTGCGGTTGTCATAGATGCTCCGTAAGTTTGTTTTTGTGTAGATAAACTAATACGACAACGAGACTTCATAGGTGACTGTCACTGCCCACGAGTAGCCAGGTAGAGAGGGCTTAGCTCCGGGCCGTGACAGTCACCTGGAACTGCTCGAAATCTCGCTGTAGTGCTGCGGAGTATAGTTATGGTGATACTGTATTCGACGATTCTCCCGGTCTGCAATTATCCGCGATAAATTGATTTAACACATTCTCGAATTCGGCCAGCGTATCTGCTTCCGCCACCAAATCGCTCAGTTGTTTAATCTGTTCCAATTCAAGCCCGTTAAGTCGATCATCAAAATGATCCTCGGCCACGTGATAGCGAAATTTGAGAAAACTGCGCAAAATGGCTAAGCCGCCCTCTTCACGCCCCTCTTCACGCCCTTTTTCATGCCCTTCTTCCCAAGCCAATGCCGTGAGTTCCTGATACAATGGTGACTCTTTAAGAATATTCATGCTCCACCCCACAATCTGTCTAATCAACTCGACCCGCATTACAACGCTGGCGAACATGGCCAGGGCCATTTCCAGTTCTTGAGCATTCGGTTCCTGGTGCACCCTTGCCACACATCGGCGGAACATCTGCTCGCTGTTGCCACCCTTCATTAACGGAATAAATGGAATAAGCGCTGGGTTATCAAGCGCCAATGCGGCCTCTGCGTCCAATTCCCAAAGACAAACTGCCTGAAAATCTTGATGCGCAATTTGCCCCATAAATTCCTTATGGAAAGATCGGGCGACACTTTTACCTTCCGGCGGCGGTCGCAGGTAGACGACCGCCACATGGACTTCCAGTCGGTACTTTTCGCGCGCTAGTGCTGCATAGGCTGCTAGGCGACGATCCATGTTGTCATCATATTGAAGTTGTAAATCAGTGAGCGAGAGAAATTCCTCTGCTTGTTCGTTCTTGACTTTGAGCAACACATCCGTTGCCCGTGCAATAAACTGAAACTCACCCGACAATTCGGCGGTAATCTCAAGCTGTTGGAGGTCGACAATCCACTCGGCCCAGGCACGCGCATAGAGGTGAATTGTGTATTTGCCGCTCGTATCAAATCGTCCCATGAAACCCTAGTCGCTGTTTGATAAAATAGCTATTTTGTATCCTCAGTATACCACAAACGATACGGACGAAATAATCGCTTTGACGACTTTTGGGGGAACGTGTATGATACAGATTACAATCTCCCCACCGGTTATTGTTAAGCAACGAGCGCGTACTACAAATGGGGCGAAGCATCAGCCAGTCCACTATGCGCTTCTAATCCATCGTCCTAATTTGGGACGCGCCCTTAAGCAACCGGCTCTTTTACAAAATAAATTTCATACCTATTCTTGTTTAGAGGAGAAATCCATCATGGTCACACAACATCATCTGCTGAGTCGTCGTGCATTCTTGCGCGCTACGGCTGGCGTTGCAACCCTGGCCACCCTGGCTGGGTGCACTGCGGCAGTGGCCCCAACCACCGGCGGCAGCGAAAGCGGCCAGGCAGCTTCGGGCGAAGGAACTACTATCGCGTATTGGACCTTTTGGGCTGACCGCTGGGGTGAATTCCAGCAGCAGATTGTCGATGACTACAATGCCAACGGCAAGGATGGCATTCAGGTGGAAATGTTGATTGTGCCGTGGGGCGATCTCTCGACCAAATTGCTCACCGCGGTGGCAGCCGGCAATCCACCCGATTTTACCATTATCAACCGCAGCGAAGTGGTGGAGTGGGCCGTACGCGATGGCCTGTTGCCGCTGGATGATTACATTGCCGCGTCGGATGAAAGTAAACCGGATGACTGGTTCCCAGTAGCCTGGGGCGAATGTGTTTGGGAAGGCAAGACTTATGCCCAGCCCTTTGAAAGCGGCACCTACGCGGCCTGGTATCATAAGGGGCTTTTTGAAGAGGCCGATCTGGACCCCAACACGCCGCCGGTTACCTGGGCCGATGTGGATGCCGCGGCAGAGAAGATTACCAAAGGCGACGCCACCGCCGGCTATACCGCGGTCGGCTTTGTGCCATGGAGTTCACGCGCCGATTTGCTGGGCTGGCTCTCTGGCGGCGAGTGGTACGATGAAGCTACGCAACAGATCACCGCGGTGACGCCGGAAAATATTGCCGGCTTTGAGTGGGTTAAACAATATGCCGACAAATATGGCGGCGAGACGCTGGAGCGCTTTATGCAGGGCTTGGGTGGCGGCGATACCGCCGACGACCCCTTCTACCGTGGCCAGATCGGCATGACCTGGAAGGGCAGTTGGTCCCTCTCCGCCAAACAGGAATATGCGCCCGATGTCCCCTTTGGCGTTCATCCCTTGCCCTATCGCGCCGACACCGGCGACGACAGCATCAATCAGGGGTCGGCCTGTGTGCTGCCCAAGGGATCGCCCCAGCCGGACCCTGCCTACAAATTCCTCACCTATATGTCCATTCATGGCATTGCCCAGTGGGTGCCCAACGCCGCCGACATGGTCTCGCGCAAGGATCAGACCGAAATCTATCCCACAGCGTTGCCCGACAATGAGGAATACCACGGTTACTGGAAGCTTTACAATGACGCGCTAGCCTATGCCCACCACGAGCCCGCCATGCCGGCTCGCCGCTTCTGGAATGATCAATTGGGTGCGGCAGTCGAAGCCGTGGTCCGGGGGGAGAAAAGCCCAGAACAAGCACTTCAAGATGCACAGGATGTATCGCAGAAGGAGTTGGACAAGGCGCTGGGGAAATGATGAGATGACAAGATGACAAGATGACAAGCACTCGTTTTTCTTGTCATCTTGTCATCCTGTCATGATCGGCAATGATTGATAGGTTAACAGAGCACAGGTGTAACGCATGGCAACTATCGCAGAATCGACGCCGCGCCCGGCGGTGCGCGCACGTAGACGGGGCCCCTCACGCCAGACAATCCACGAAAATATTGTCGGCTATCTCTTTTTCTCGCCCTGGCTGATTGGTCTAATCCTGTTTAATATAATTCCGATCCTGTCGGCGGTCTACTACAGCTTTACCGAATATTCGGTCTTACAACCGGCGCGCTGGGTGGGGTTGAACAATTTCCATGAGATGTTCTATGCCGATGAACTCTTCTGGAAGGCGGTCTACAATACGCTTTACTATGCGTTCTTTTCGGTGCCATTGGGGTTAATCTTTGCAATCGTCCTGGCGATGCTCCTGAACTATCGGATTATCGGTCTCGCTTTTTTCCGCGCCACCTTTTTTCTGCCATCGATTGTGCCCGGCGTGGCCGCAGCCGTAGTCTGGGCCTGGATCCTGCACCCGGAGTATGGTCTGATCAACGACCTGTTAGGGCGTATTGGCTTGCCGGGTCCACCCTGGTTGACCAGCGAAGTCTGGTCCAAGCCGGCCTTTGTGCTCATGAGTTTGTGGGGCATTGGCTCGACCGCGATCATCTTCCTGGCCGCGCTACAAGACATCCCCCAACATCTCTATGAAGCGGCCGAAATTGACGGGGCGAATCTGTTCCAGCGCGCCCGTTACGTGACGATGCCACTGCTGACGCCGGCCATCTTCTTCAACCTGATCATGGGTGTGATCGGTGCGTTGCAGATTTTCACGCAGGTCTATGTAATCTCGGACGGCGGCCCGCTCTGGTCAACGCTCTTCTATGTCTTCTATCTCTACCGACAGGGCTTCCAATATTTCAACATGGGCTATGCATCGGCGTTGTCGTTGGTGCTCTTTGTCATTACCTTGATCTTCACCTTGATCCTAATGCTGACCTCCAGGCGTTGGGTCTACTATGAAGGCGCCCAGCCCCGCTGAGCAGCCACAGGAGCCAACAACGATGGCAACGGCAACACGTACGACCACCACAGAGCTGCCCTTTTGGCAGAACAAACGCACCCTGACGCTCTTCAACAAGACGCTCACCTTTCTGATCCTGTTGGGTGCGGCGGCTGTCTTTCTGCTGCCTCTCTTTTGGATGATCAGCACCTCGCTCAAACCCAAGGAGCAGATGTTTGCCTACCCGCTGATCTGGTTGCCCCATCCCCCCCAATGGGCTAACTATGCGAAGGCGCTCAACAATCCCTCCTTTAAATTTCTGCTCTTTTTGCAGAATAGCCTCTACTATGCCATTACGGCGACCATTGGGACGGTTATCTCCTGTGCGTTAGTGGCCTACGCCTTTGCGCGCTTGCGCTGGTGGGGGCGCGATATCTGGTTTGTGATTACGCTGAGCACCATGATGATACCAGGGCCGGTCGTCTTGATCCCGCTCTTCCTGATCTTTAAAGACATTGGCTGGGTGGGCACCTTCAAGCCGCTGATTGTGCCCAGCTTTATGGGCTCACCCTTTTTCATCTTCCTGCTGCGCCAATTCTTCCTGACCATTCCCATGGATCTCTCGGATGCGGCGCGCATTGACGGCGCCAGTGACTGGGGCATCTTCTGGCGCGTCATCTTACCGCTGACGCAGCCGGCGCTGGCCACGGTGGCGCTCTTTACTTTCTTGGGCTGCTGGAATGATTTTCTGGGACCGCTGATTTTCTTGAATGATGGCAGCAAATATACCCTGGCGGTGGGACTGGCCGCCTTTCGCGGTCAATACCGCACGCAATGGGATCTGATGATGGCCGCGGCGACGGTCATCACCGTGCCCATCGTGGTGCTCTTTTTCTTTGCCCAAAAACGTTTTATTCAGGGGATTACGCTGACGGGGATGAAGGGATAATATATTGGGTGATTGGTTGATTGGTGATTAGTGTTCGCAAAGCGGGCGCTGTGCGCCATGGGTAATTTTTCTCTGGGAAGTAAGCATGGTAGAACCGGATTGCGGGGGAGTCAAAACAATCCCGGAATCTTTGGGAGATTCCGGGATTGTTTTGACGGATGCACCTAGCAACCTCTAAATTCCCCCAACTACGCCAAGTTGCTGAAAGCCAGGAAATCATGACGAAGGGATATTCTTCTATGCAAATGAATGGAAAACATGAAAATGGACAGGGCAACAATGGGAAGCGCCCTTTTCCGGCCTTGACCTCGGCGCAGCGCTATCATCTGGATGTCAATGGCTATGTGGTGGTGGAAAATACATTGACCACGGCTGAGGTTACACGCTTGCGCGAGGCGCTACAACAACTCAAGCGCGACCTGATTGCCACCGGCGATCCAGAACACGCCGTGGTGCGCGGCTGTCGCTTTTCCCACTATGAACCGCATCATGTACACTTTGCCCATATCTTGGAGGCCGATCCGGCCATCCTGGACTATCTGACCCACCCGCGCCTGGTAGCTATGGCCGAAGAGTTGGTGGGCGGTGCGGTGCGACTGGAAGAGTCAGAAGCAATCATCAACTCCCGCGCGCCTAGCTATGATCCCAATGCGCCGGTGCGCTATGGCTTCCACACCGGCACGCGGGCCGAATTTGGCACCTATACCGAAAATGGGCTCTTCCACTGCAACTTTGTCAAAACTCTGACCAACCTGACCGACCTGGGGCCGGACGACGGCGGCACAGTGGTCATTGCCGGCAGTCATAAAATACGCGCGCCGCAACAGCAGGTCATCGCCTGCGCCTACGAAGATCCGTCGCTGATCCATCAGGTGATTGCACCGGCGGGGTCAACCCTGCTCTTTGCCGAGTCGCTCATTCACGCCACCGGTCAACTGCGCAGTGATCAGGAGCGGGTCATCATCATCGGCGGCTACACGCCCCCCATGTTCCGCGCCTGGCCGGGCCAGGAACCGAGCCAAGCCTTTATTGATTCCCTGCCGGAAGTCTACAAACCCCTGATTGGCGCCACCGACAGTTGGCACTGGCAGCAGCGCTATCGCACCTTGGAGATGGCGGTTGGGGCAGGGTAAAATGCAGCTTGGCTGGCATGTTTGCACTTTCCTGCCGACAAGGGTATGATTACTGGAAATATGCCAACGAATGCCAAATAAAACGTAGATGCGGTTTCCATACTGCACGCTCTCGGTTATATGAAGATTGTGCGGTATGGAAACCGCACCTACTTCATCAACCTTGCAATCGGAGATAAAGACCGACTAACGCCATGAACGACTTCCCCCTGACGCCTTTTCTCAGTTCCCTGGCCGCGGATGGCATCCACCTCACCCTCCGCGACTATGAGCGCGTCCATCTGGCGTTACAGACCGGCGGCCCTTGGACCATCATCCGGCTGCGGGACACGCTGCTGGCGCTATTGGCCAAAGATATGGAGCAGCACGATCTATTGCAACGGCGCTTCAACGACTTTTTCGCCACTGAGTTGGCGGTTGACGCTGACATTGCCGCACTGGATCTGCACCAACTGCTGACCGATTTGCGCCAATTGGCCGCCCACCATCCGCCGCTGGCTAAGCCCACTCCAATCCTCACGACCCTGGCCAAACGCATTGTGCCGCCGCGTTTGACCCCACCCAAGGTGAACCTCGATTTTTGGACCGCCTGGTTTGCCCTGTTGGTCGTGGGGTTGGGCGTTGTTGCCTACATGCTCTTCTGGCCACCGGCGCCACCGGCGGTTGAAGCGCCGCCACCCCCCACCCAGGTGGCTGAAATAGTAGCCACACCCACTGCGCTCCCAGCAGCGCAACCGCGCAAACGGCTCTACACTGACGTGCCCTATGTAGCCAGGATTGATTATGTCCCACTGGAAACCTTTCCGCTCTGGCAGCGCTATGCCGGCGTCGCCGCTTTCTTTCTTTTTGCCGCGCTGCTCTATGGACTCTACCTCTGGCGCGCCCACAAAATCCCAGAAGATGAAGCGCCGGTCTATGACCCCAATGGCCCGCGCCACTTCCCCTTGGGCGCAATTGGTGGCCAACCCGCGCCCCGGCTGACCAACGCCACGCTCAGTGAACTGGCCGACGCCATTGGTTACTTTCAAAGCAACGAAAGTGGCCACCGGCTCAATGTCACTGCCTCGATCCAGCATACCATGCGCAGGGGCGGCACGCCGGCCCTGGAATTTTATCGCCGTCAACAGCTGCGTGCGCTGTTGATTTTGGAAGATGCCCTGGCCGAAGCGCTGGCCTGGAACCCGCTGGCCCAAGAACTGGCCGCGGGCATGGCGCGGCTGGGCGTGCCGGTCACCTATGGCCGTTTCTACGGTGCGCCAACGCAGTTCCAAACGCCCGATGGCGCCCGCCACCGGTTGGAGGATCTGGAGGATCAGCGCCACGGCTATCTGCTGCTACTCTTCACCGACGGCAAAACCTTTCAAAGGGACGAGCAGCGCTTTGTGTTGGAGGCGCTGACCCACTGGCCCATGATCGCCTGGCTCGATCTGCGCGAGCCGCGCGCCTGGGATGCGAGCGCCATGCTGCCGCTCTCTTATGGCATTCCCCTTTATCCCGCCACAGCAGACGGTCTTTTGCAGGCTGTGCGCAGCTTTCTCAGCGAGCAGTGGGGAGCCGGCGGCTATGCGCGCAATAGTCAGCTGTGGCCGGGATTACTCAGCCAGGCCGGCAGCCGGAGCGACGCCCATGTGGAGCAGCGACTGGGCGATGCCTTGCTCTGGGCGCAGGATTGCGCCATGCTCCAACCGGTCACGCCGGGGCTGGCCGATGGGTTGCGCCGCGAATTTCACTCGCACCTGCCAGCAGAACGATTGGAACGGCTTTATACCCTGCCGGGCACCCAGGCCAACATTTCCGGCCTGCGCTTTAGCCATGAGGTGTTGCGTGTCCTGCGCAATGGTTTCCTGACCCGGCGAGTGATGGGGAACAGGAAGCGGTGCTGCATTTTCTGCTGCGCGAGATCGAGCAGGTCGAACCGAGCGCCGAGAACAGCCCGGCCCACCTGGCCTGGGAAGCCGTGCGCGAACGGGTGCGCCTGGAGGTGGAACAGGATGCCGCCCTGGCGCGCCTGGCCCAACTGGCCAAGACACCCATCGGCCCGGCGGTCAGCGCCAGCCTGGAGCCCTTTGGCTTTCGCGAAGAGGCGGAGCAGAAGATTCCCCTGCGCCTAAAGCCAGACAATCAATATGCCTGGCAACGGCTGGCGCGCATTGCCGATAGTTTTAATATCCCTAAGCTTGAAGCTTATCCTATTGGGTGGGGGCAGCGGATGGTAGTAGGGCTGTTGGTTCTGCTGTTTTGTGTCAGCGGCGGTTTGAGCATGCAAAGCTATCTCAACCCTGCGCTGCCGGCGCAAAACTGGCAGGTGGACAATCAAGACGAAACCTACGCGCTGTTGCAGTGGCAAGAAAAGTCAGCCGACGACTGGCAACTGTACGACACCGGCTTACTGCGCGAGTTGATTACACAGCCACTGTCGCCGGAAAACAGTTATGAACTGCTGCTCTATGGCAATGGCGCCAGGACGACACAGCCCATCGGGGTGAAACGGCATCGCATGACTAAGGTTACTGTGGGCAGAGAGGAAGTGGAACTTCCCTGTCGTGAGGAATTCCCTGACATTGGCCTGACAGTGGAGCGGTGCGCCGAAAACGGCACTGTCACAGACCACCTAGTGGAGCAGCCAACCTGGCAGGAACGGGCGAGAGATGCCGCTACGGGACGGCTGGCGAGTATTGGGATCGAAATCAATGGTCTGGGCCAGGATCCTCCGTCTCTCTATCGTCTCCGTCAGCTCTTGTTAGCCAGTAGTTCTGTCGATGTAATTTATCGCATCCGGGCTGAGCCAACTGGCTACTGGCAAACCGCCGCTAGCATCCAACAGATCGAGACAGATTTCGGGCCAATACTAACGCACAGCCAAGTGATCTGGTGGAACATTGGTTCAGTACCACCGGAAACACCGTTGCAGAACCTACTCTTGCAGTTTGATGGGACGTTACAATTAGGTAATGGAGAAGATTTATCTTGGATAGAGAAGTTGCAAAAGGTATTTGAACCTGATCGGAATGTACTTGTTACCGAACAAGAAATCTTGGCTAAACTTGGTAAGTCTGTGCTTAACGCGATACAACCGCAAGTAGTATTAATACGTCCCTCACCTCCACTAATTGACGTAGCTATTATTACAGCAACCTCTACGGATCCAATTATACCAATCGTCACCATAACACAAACAGACTCAACAGATCATTTGTTTTCGACACCACCTCCTATGATTACTGGAATTCCAGCAGGAATAGCAAGAATATTAAATGAACGTAAGCTAGGTGAATATATAACTTGGGGAGATGTTGACAATGATGGAGATCTTGATTTAGCCGTTGGAGGAAACTTACTTCAGATCTATGATAATCATGAAGGAAAAATGACAGTAAACTGGGCAGCAAGTGAACAAAATCTTGCAATTACAAGTATAGCATTGGCTGACGTCGATAATGATGGTGATCTTGATCTGGCAGTGGGAAGCTCTGACTATGGCATTCGGCTTTATGATAACTATGGAAAAGACTTCGATGGTAAATTAATATTTGATTTAGGTTGGCAAGCGAGTTACATAAACGGTGGTTCTAGTATCGCGTGGGGTGATGTGGATAATGATGGTGATCTTGATCTGGCTGTGGGAGACTTTACAAGCATTAGGCTTTACTATAACGATGGAATAGTTGGCGGCAAAATATTTTTTACGCTAGGTTGGTTAGAGAAACCGATAGGGGGAGCTTCTAGTGTCGCCTGGGGTGATGTGGATGATGATGGATATATTGACTTAGCAAATGGTGGGAGTATTGGGATTGGCTTATATCACAATGCAGAACGTACACTCACAGCTACTTGGAATTCTCAAGACGGCGAACATGCGACTGATATTGCCTGGGGTGACGTGGATAATGATGGTGATCTCGATTTAGTTGCCACAGGGACTCTCTTGCGTCTTTACCGCAACGATAGAGGAACACTGCTACTAAATCCAATTTGGTTATCTGATGATCACACTGAACAGATTAGCAATGGCTTGGCCTGGGGTGATGTGGATAACGATGGCGACCTGGATTTAGCAGTTGGCAGTCCTTTGCGTTTGTACCGCAATGACAAGGGCGTCCTAAATGTAAATCCGATTTGGCGTGCCTCTGAAAATGATAGTACAACAAGTATCACGTGGGCGGATGTGGATGCAGACGGCGATTATGATCTTGCTGCTGGAAATGCGTTTGCACCAAAACGTCTTTATCGCAACGAAAGCGGCACACTAACGGCGAGTTCAGTATGGGAGTCAATTGCTAATTAAACTTAGCGCATAATAAAGAAAATTTACCAGATGTCACGGGCTCTCCTATCGTAAGCCAAGCTGAAGGCCAGTATATACTATGTGACTATCTATTGGCTTACATCGATTCAGGTTTTGAGGTAGCCAACAATATGTGTTTCAAATTGTGATGAAATGCAGATTAAACTATACTATTGCTGAAACAAAAATTGATCACTAGCGGAAGTCATTTCAAGATTAAAGGTTTACAATGTCGCAAACCGATGTCCGGTTCGAAGAAAGGGAGCACAATGTGACAACTACCCAATACGATGTGGACTTTTACAGTTGGGCATTACACTAGACCGCTTTACTGCGCAATGAAGCATAGAAAAGCTATTCCGCTTTTGCGCCACCTGCTCAAGGTAAATTGCCTACTTGATAGCAACCCTTTTCGTGGCTGGCGGTTGACGATCACTACCAGATCCAGCGCTTGCTCAAAAGCAATCCGTTTCTATCCAGAACCCATCCACCGAGAATATCACATCAAGGACAACACCGACTTTTTCACCCATATCGAGGGTGCCAGCGCACCGACTTTGCAGTGACCCTAAGTTGCTCACGGCAATTGCTTCACTGCCCGGATTGCACTATACTATTGCCGAAGTGAGTGTTGATCAATGACGGAACAGGGGATCGAGAGCAACAAGCATGATTTTACTATCCTGTTGACCGACTGGCCTAGAGAAAGGCAGCACAATGTGACAACCACCCTTTATGATCTGGACTTTTACAGTTGGGCATTACACCAGGCCACTTTACTGCGCAATGAAGAGTACGCCGATCTGGATCGCGACAATTTAATTGAGGAAATTGAGGATATGGCGAGACGCCACCGCGACGCCCTAGAAAGCCATTTATTGGTGCTTTTGCGCCATCTGTTAAAGATTAGCTGCTTACCCACTAGCAACCCCTCCCGCGGCTGGCGTTTGACGATCAAAGAGCAACGCTACCAAATCGTGCGCTTATTAAAAAACAATCCCAGTCTGCGCCGTTTCGTACCTGATATGATCGATGACCTATACGCCCAGGCGCGCGATCTGGCAACAGATGACCTGGCCAATGATGAGCTTAGGGGTCAAACGTTGCCCGTTGGTTGCCCGTGGACGCCGGAGCAGATTTTGGATCTGAACTGGTTGCCTTAGAAGTTTAGCAAGGAAGAATGAAAAATGCAAGCAATCCTTGAGATTCCCACTGTCAGCCCGCCCATCATCAGCTTGGCGGACGCTCATCATGTGGCGCGTACTTATGTAGCGACCGCCATCGATCCTACCTTTACAGTAGTCAGCGACAGGCATACCAATGATCCCCAAGCAAACCCGCGCACAATCTGGCGCTTCTTTATGCTTTGCGCGCATGGTCCGCTGTGCGCGTTGAAGGTTGATGCAGCAACTGGCGAAGTCATCCCCTTATCGGCTACCGAAATTCGGGTCATGCGCGAAAAAGCCGCGATTTACGCCGCGCGCACAGAGGGTGTATTGCCGCTCAATGAACAGGGTTATGTGTTAGGTGAGTATGCCCGCAAGCGCGCCGACCGCTATCTGGGCGACCAGATTGGGATGTACTTTGATGCCACCGATCCAGTCTTTGTGCCAAGAGAATCGCCCTGCTGGCAGGTGACGATTGTCTTTAAACGTTACCATTTAGGTCCTTTCACGCTGGGCGTCATGGATGTCGATGCTAAAACCGGCGAACCGATTCCGCTTACCAAAACCCAACTCAAACGGATCCGTGAGCGTACACATGCTTTTATCGAATTTCATACACAGACGGCAGCGGCTTGAGTCCGATTGCCTGGTCGCCTGTACACAGATGGTGCTCGATTATCTTGGCATCCAAAAAGATTACGCTCATCTACGAAGATATGTTATGAACACGCTTATCACGAGGAGTTTCCTGATGTCAACACCTTTCCCAGGCATGGATCCCTATTTGGAACGACCGAATCTGTGGCATGGTGTTCACAATCGCTTAATCACGGCCATTGCTGATGTGCTGAGTCCAATCTTACGTCCCCGCTATTTTGTGGCGGTGGAGGAACATTCTTATTTGGATGATGAGTCATCAGCTAGCTTTGTGACTGTCCCCGATGTGGGTGTGATTGGCCCCTATGTCCGTGATCCGCTGCCCGCCGGTTCTGTGGCTCTCCTTGAGCCGCCCAGCATCGTCGAACCCCATGTAATCGACTTGCCAATGCCCAAGCAAGTGCGTGTCACCTATCTATCGATTCAAGAAGTGGGCGAAAGCGATTTGGCAACGGAGATGTTTCTGGAAGGGGAAGATGGCCTAAAAGTTGTGACGATTCTGGAGATCCTTTCGCCGTGGAACAAGAGCGCACGGGAAGGACGAAAGCAGTACGCACACAAGCGGCAGCAGATCTTCAACTCCGCGACGAATTTGGTGGAGATCGACCTATTGCGCAGCGGCCAACGCTTTGTGCAGACCAAGCAAGCCACCGAACACTATAACATCCTGGTCAGCGCGGCTGAAATACGCCCTAAGGCACACTTCTATCCCTTCACCGTGGCCCAGCCGATCCCGGCCTTTCATCTGCCGCTCCAGACGGATGATGAATGGCCATTGCTCGATCTCAATCAGATTCTGCATGATCTTTACGACCGGGCTGGCTACGACCTGCGTATCAACTACCGCCAGGATCCTGTTCCACCATTTACTGGCGAGGATGCCAAGTGGCTCGATACATTCTTGCGCCATGCCGAATTGCGGTAGGTTGAGCAGAATTAGCCGCACGGGCGCAAACGTGGGATCGCGTACTTACTTGATAGGACTTCATCACTCAAACGGATCCGTGAGCACACACAACAGCCTAAATCCAAGACCATTCAAATAAGCATAATATTGCTCTAGCCAGGTCCGTGACTTGGTGGGCGTCCACGGGTCGACACCGCAGGTCACGGACCTGCTGAGAGCAGGGTTCGCCTTATTTGAACGGTCCTGCGCCCAAATCCGCTGCAACGGATTTGTAGATTTGTCTGACAAAATCGGCGCGTGCCCAGAGATGATTGCACACGGATAGCAGTCCATGACGAAATTTTGGCCAAGCACGCAATCAATCCGTTGCAGCCTAAATCCGTTGTTGTATTGTTATTACACCTACCCCAAGGAAACTGTCGTTCATGCGCTACGCAATTGAGATCACCAAGCAAGGCAACACCTACACCGGCCTGATCCACCAAGGCAACCGGGCCAACGCACAGCCGCTGGCCGCGTTGAATCTGGGAGCCAACACAGGCATCACCATCAAGGGCCAAGCCTATTTCTTGTCCGAGTTAACACAGGCGCTCATCAGTTACCAGAGCCACCAACTGGCTTACCTTTTTGACGAGCGCGGCCAGTTGGAATTGGGTCACCATCTCTACGCACAAACCTTTGGCCAACTGCCGGAGGTCGAACGCCGCCGTTTGCACCAGGCCGACGCGGTCGATGTGCAAATTGTCACCGCGGATGAACACCTCAGCCGCCTGCCCTGGGCTTTGCTGGCCCACAACGGCATCTTTCTCACCACCGCCGGTTGGTCGGTGGTGCTGGCCGACCAGGTGGAAACGCTTGACTGTGAGTTGCCTCCGTCGCCGCGCATCTTGGTCGTCGCACCGCAACCGGTCGGCGTTACGGCCACCTATGCCGCGCGCCATCTAGAGGTGCTGGAAGATCGTCTCTCCAGCCACGATCATTTGCTGGCCTGGGACCGCCACCTGAAATTGGTCGAAACTTGGGAAGAGTTCACCCAACAGGTCAAGGCATTTGCACCTCAAGTGGTCTACTACTACGGCCACGGCGAAGGCGATGTGCACAACGCGCGGCTGACCTTTGCCACTGGGCCGGGACGACAACTGTTGCGCGTCCCGGTAGCCGATTTTGCCCTGCAGTTACGCAATATGCCGACCCCGCCCTGCCTGGTCTATGTCAACTGTTGTCTGGGCGACGCGCCGGTTATTTGGGCGTGGGTCGTCAGTTAAGCGCCTTTGTACCGGCGGTAATCACCAACCGCACCGTGGCCATGGTCGAAGCTGCCCAGGCGCAGGCGTTGGCGCTCTGGGAGGATCTGTTGCTGCGTGGCCTGGCGCCTCACCAGGCAGTGGCTCGCCTCTACAGCCGTCTGGGCGATCTGAAGCTGAGCACCACCGATGTACGCTGGTTGACGCCGGTCTTACACGGCAATTACGCCACCTGGCGCGCCACACCGCCCAGCCCGCCCAGCCGTTTTGTCCATACCCCCCACTGGCATCTCAAAATTGACCGGGTGGTGCAATACAGTGTCGTGGCCGAACAGACGCGCCAGATGGTGCGCGAGCGCAAACCGCGCACCCATGCCTTTGTCTGGTATGGCCGGGAAGGCGAGGGGATCGAGATCTTTTACCAGCGGCTCACGATGGAACTGCGCGAAAGTCTGGGCAACGTCTTTGTCTATGAGGTGCGCCCGGAGTGGCCCATGGAATTCGCCGATTTTCACCGCTCCTGTGCCGACATGTTGCTGGAAGCCTTTGGCGTCAATGAACTGGCCGCCATCCCGGCGCGCATCCGCGCCCACACCGCCGGCGCGCGGGGTGTGCAGACGCTGGTCTATATACGTCATCAGCCGGTGCGCTCGCCCAAGATTCTTGATTCAGGGAAATTCCAGCGCTATCTGGAGTGGTGGGACAGTAACTTCGCACCATTGCTGGAACCCCACCAGTTCGCACTGCTGGGCGTTTCCTTTTTGGTCAATAATCCTGTCGGCTTTCTGAACCGCATGAGTGTGCTGGAAGAGGTGGATCTGCAACTGAGCGCGGTCATGTTGCTCAACCAGATGGAAAAGTTGGCGTTGAGTGATCTGCGCGATTTCCTACGCAAACATAATGTGCGGCTGCCCCTGGCGCGGCGTGACCAGGTGTTAACCCAAATTTTGGAGCGCACCGGTGGTCGCTACGAACAGACGGTTGAGGAGTTGAAAAATCTGGTCAGCCTGGCCTGGAATCTAGAAGACGACCTGCCGGCAGACGCGACTGCGGAAGAGACAGAGGAGGAGTGGTAGATGACAGCTTATCCCTTTGCGTTGATTCAACCCGAACGCACCACGCCCTTGGCCGACAAAAGCTTGTTGGCGCAGCGCCCCTTTGCTGAGGTGGATCGCTCTTTTCAGGCGGACGCGGCGCGCTTTGTGCCAGGGGAAGCCTTAGCGACAGCGATCAACACGGCGATTGCTGTGGGCGAGCCGCTGCTCATTACCGGCGAACCGGGCACGGGCAAGACGCAGGCCGCCTATTACGCCGCCTATCAACTGGGCATTGAGCCGGTGATCCACTTCCAGGTCAAATCCGACAGCACGGCGCGCGATCTGCTCTATCACTTTGACACCGTGCGCTACTTCCATGACGCCCATCTGGTTAATCTGGCGCAGCCGGCCGCGGCGGCGACACCAGCCCCATTGGATAAAGGCGCCTATGTGGAGCGACGGGCACTCTGGGATGCGTTTGAAAAGGCCAAGGCAACCGACGCGCCCTGTGTAGTGCTCATTGATGAAATTGACAAGGCGCCGCGCGATTTCCCCAACGATCTACTACACGAATTGGATAAGATGGAGTTCACCGTCACCGAAACTGGCGAAACAATCTCCGCGCCACGCCGGTTAACGCCAATTGTCTTCATCACCTCGAACAGTGAGCGGCGGCTGCCCGAACCCTTCCTGCGCCGCTGTGTCTACCACCACATTCGCTTTGATGATCAACTGGTGGAACAGGCCATTGCCGCCCGTCGCGATGAATATCGTGCGCTCAGCGATGACTTCCTGCGCATGGCCTTGCACCGCTTTCTTGCCCTGCGCGAGCGTCCACTGCGCAAACAGCCCGCCACCGGTGAATTACTGGTCTGGTTGCGGGTATTGGCCCTGGCCGTGGGCGCCTATCCAGAACGGTTGGATGAAGATTTAGCCAAACTGCCGTATGTGGGTGTGCTGCTAAAAGATCGGCAGGATATTGAGGAATTGAGTGGACGCAGTGGCTTTATGCGCTGAGTCAATGGCAAAGGTCAAGCTGATCCAACGTGTGGTCAGCTTGACCTTTGTTGACCGTTGGTAATGATGATCGATTGATTAACTACCAAGATATTCATACTCCACCCCACGATTCACTTCCAAAGCAATACACCAAGCTTTTGTAAAACTTCATCAAGAGTAAGTTGCGGCGCTTGGCAAATGAATGCGGCACGGCGTACACGCCAATCCAGGCTCTTGACCTGGTCGGCGAGAACAACACCAGCGATGGCCAATCCCATTGGGATCTGTACTTCAAAGGGATAACCCTTCACTTGGCTTGTAATTGGACAAACCAGCGCCAATGCCGTCTTCCCATTGTAAGCGGCTGGTGAAAGCACAAGGGCAGGGCGTCGCCCTGCCTGTTCATGCCCCGCTTGTGGATTAAACATGAGCCATACAATGTCGCCTCTGTCTGGTATGTAAGGCATTGTCACCAAGCCTCATTGCCCAGGCTTGGTCCAGTTTCAACCTCTGCATGGAGATTTTCTTCGGTAATGCCGGCCAAAAGATCACCTAGCAAAAAGGTTGGGGTCGGTGTAACAACCAACTTCCCGTCAACCAAGGATAAATCAACGGTTGTATCAGAATCTATACCAATTTCAACCGCAAACGCTTTGGGGATACGCAATGCCAGGCTGTTGCCCCATAGTTGAATTTTAGCTTGCATAGGTATAATCTCCTCTATAACCACATCAATGTAGATACAAAGAAGATACACCTGTTGCGTTAAATTGTCAAGCGCCCAAATTCACATTTGGCTACTTCACATGCACAACCGTTTCTGTCTCCATGGATTCAATCGCGGCGGCGATTACCTTTTGCGCGGCTAACGCCTCTGCCGCGGAGCCATCAATTTTATCCGGCGCCACGCCGGCGCCCACCTGTTCCAGGAAGGTGTGGATGCGGTTGCGGAAGGTGTCGCTAAATTCGCGGTAGCCGCCAAAGAGGGGATTAGTGAAGACGGTCTTCTCCAGGTTGCCGGCGGGGTAGAGGGTCAGTTCACGGTACATGTCATCAATGACAAAACGCCCCTTGACGCCGGCCACTTCACAGCGCTCCATGGGATGGCCGCGCTCAATGTCATAGCTGCCGGTCAGCGTACCGACACAGCCATTCTTGAACTTCATGTTGAAGACCGCGGTGGACCAGATCTTGCGCCCCGGCGCCTTGGTGGCAAAGCAATGGACCGCCTCAATATCGCCACAGAAGTAACGCATGACATCGATCGTGTGGGGGTGGAGCGCCTTGAGATGAAAGTAGGGGGATGTCTCGCGCGGGTTCATGATCCACATGCTCATGTTGATAAAGAGCTGGTGACCGATGCGCCCTTCTTCCACCCATTGCTTGGCCAAGCGCGCCGCCGGCGTAAAGCGATGGTTGAGGTTAACGCCATAGCGCACGCCCTTCTCTTTAGCCTTCGCCACCATCTCTTCGCCCTCTTCCACTTCATTGGAAATGGGTTTCTCGCCCAACACATTACAGCCAAATTCGAGCGCCTGCATGGTGGGCAGGTAGTGCTCACTGCCATATTCATGACCGCCAGTGGTCACGCTGACGACGTCGGGCTGCTCTGCCTCCAACATGGTCTGTACATCGTAATAGGCTTTGACGCCAAATTTGGCCGCGCCGGCATCGGCCCGCTCTTTGTTCCAATCACAGACGGCGGCAAAGTTGGCCAGTTCATCCTCTTTGTACATTGTCGAATGGATGTTGCCAATCGGCCCCATGCCGATGACACAGGTTTTTAGCGTCATAGATATTTCTCCCAGTTCAGATCTCTAATATTGGTGCCGCAAGCGCTCACGATGGAACTCGTACATATGTGTAGATGATGCGTTCTTATTGTCATCCTTGGCCCACTCAGTATAGCTCGATATTATGTTATAATAGATAGTGTAAAATATATAAATAAACGTTATGCACTTTAGCAATAAGGGGGTGCAGGCATGAAACAGGTCGCGCCACTGCGTTATGATGTAATCTTCAAGAAAGCTTTTAGCGACCCTGAAATTTTTACGGCCTTTGTCGAAGCCGTATTGGGCATCAAGTTGGAAATTGATAAAGTAGAAACCGAAAAGTCGTTTGCGCTGCCAATTGGCCGGGTTGCCTCGCGCTTCGATTTGTATGCCGAAGACATAAAGAATCGCATTATTGTCGATATTCAGCATGTCCGTTATGAGGATCACTACGATGCCTTTCTCCATTACCACTGCGCCGCAATTCTTGAACGATTATCAAAGCAGAAAATTATCGACCAAAGTTGGCGGTCTACAGCATTATTGTCTTAACTAGCGGGGATCGACACAAGGTCGACTGGGCGAGCATTGACTTTGACCCCAAGACACGCGATGGGCAAGGGTTAAGTGAGATCCCCCATAAGGTTGTTTATCTTTGTCCCAAATATGCGACTGATGCAACGCCGCCCCCCTTACGAGAATGGTTGCGCGCGATTGATGACTCCTTAGATTCAGAAGTGGATGAGGCCACCTATACACATCCTTTGATTCGACGTATTTTTGACCACATCGAACAGGATCAAGTTTCTCCCGAAGAGCGCTTCCAAATGATTGAGGAGTACAACCAAGAGCGGTATAAGCAAACTCTGGCCCAGGAAGCCAAAGCAGAAGGCAAAGCAGAAGGGCAAAATGAAGCTAAGGTGGCGATTGCACGCTCCTTACTTGCCAAAGGTATGGGCATTCCCCTCATCACCGAAGTTACAGGTTTAAGCGAAGAAGAGATTCATGATTTGTCGGCCTAACCAATGAGAAAAGTTTAAGCCCATAGGTGAGGTGCTTGTAGCCGCACAGCCTACATAGAGCGCAGACCGTGCGGCTACAAATGCGTACTTACCGTTTGTTCATCTCCTCATTTCGCCAAACATTATGCAATTGGCACTTCTTCCGCCCGCCCTGTCTCAAAGGAGCGGATGGCCGCCTCAATCACTTCTTGCACAGCCAGACCATCCTTGCCAGAGGCGTCGATCTCCTCGCGCGGCACGCCGGCGTTGACCTGTTCAATCCAGCGGTTGATGCGATTGGTAAAAGTGGCGTTAAAGCCGCTCAGCCCACCCATAATGCTATTGCGAACAACGGTCAATTCGTCGCTGCGGCGGGGATAGAGGGTCAGCTCTTCATAGCAATTGTCCAGGACAAAGCGCCCTTCGGTGCCCATCACTTCGCAGCGCTCCAGGTTGTGGCGTGGATTGGTGTCATAGCTGCCGGTCAGGTGGCCGACGACGCCATTTTCAAATTCCATCGCGACTTGCATATTGGAGTAGCACTCGCGCCCCGGCGCTTTGTTAAAGAAGGCCATGACCCGCCCCACATTGCCGCAGTAGTAGCGCATGACATCGATCGAGTGGGGGTGAAGCGCCCGGGCATGAAACCAAGGGGACGAATTGTTGGGGTTGCCGATCCACATGGTCATGTTGATGAGCAGCAGATGGCCCAACTTGCCCTCATCCACCCACTGCCTGGCCTTGGCCGCCGGCGGCACAAAGCGGTGGTTGAGGTTGATGCCATAGTAGACGCCCTTTTCATCGGCCTTGCGCACCATCTCCCGCGCCTTGGTGATGTCATTGGAGATCGGTTTTTCCCCCAACACGTTAAGCCCCGCCTCCAGACATTGCATGGTCGGCTCATAATGGTCACCGCCATTTTCCGTGCCGGCAGTGGTCACACTGACCGCATCCAGCTCCTCATTTTTGAGCAGATCGTCGATACTATAATAGGCGCGCACGCCATAGCGGGCCGCGGCCTTGTCAGCCCGATCCTTGAGGATGTCGCAGACTGCGACCAATTCTGTATTTTCATTGGCCATGTAGATAGGGGCATGGGTATTCCCAATACCGCCCAAGCCAATGACGGCGACTTTTAGCATAATATTCCTCCCAATGGTTTCTTACATCATGATTCTGGTGGATGCCAACCAGCAATTACCCAACGGCAGCGTACGGTAACAATCGTATGGTTATTCATTTGCAAAGCCACAAAAGATGACTTTCCACTTTCCACTTAGTTTGGGCTAAGCCGGTTCCGGCAAATCCAAATGTTCGTCGATCCATTCACGCAAGAGTGCGGAGACAGATTTATGCATATCCCGACTATAGCACGCTTTCCCTTCACCGTCAATCGACCGCAAGCGGTCGCTCTTGCTGTCGGGCGCGGCGATAGAGCCAGAAGGCGATCCCACAGAGCGCCACTTCGCCAACGACAAACAATGGATCCGCAGGCAAATTCAGCAGGATCGCACCCACCCAGCGCACGAGATGCGCCAGCGTAACCATAATCAGTTCTAAAAAGGTGATAAGGAAAAAACGGGTGAAAAGGCGTCGCTGTTCAACGCCAGTGCGATAAAAATATTCGGTAAAGACAATAACAATCAGGCCAAAGATGGCGAGAAAGAGAAAGCCAAATTGGTTGATCGCATGTTCCAAATAACGATCCCACTGGGTGACGCCAAGGGCGATCATGGCGGAACTGCGCCACGTCAACAGCATGACAAAGGCCAGCGCAACACTAACCGCCCAGAGCAAATAGGCTAGGACATAGCGAGAGGTATTGGGAACCACAATTCTTTACTTTCCATTTACGGACAGATCGACCCCAGCAAAGGTGGTGGCCGTCGTAGCAATGCCTTGGAGTGTCAGTTCTTCGGCAAAGTGACAACTGACGAAATGCCCACCGCTGACTGGACGCAATGCGGGTTCTTCCATACGACACCGATCTTTGACATATTTACAGCGCGCTTGAAAGACACAGCCCTTGGGCAGATTGGCCAGATCCGGTGGTTCGCCAGGGGTGACTAGGCGGTGGCCCTGCTGCCGATCAACCGTACGTGGTACGGCCCCCAACAGCAGTTCGGTATAGGGGTGACGAGGGTTAGAGAGCAGTTCCTGTTTATTGCCCAGCTCGACCAACTTACCGGCGTACATCACTGCGATGCGGTCACAGATATAACGCACCACTGCCATATTGTGCGAGACAAAGATATAGGTCAGATTGAACTCGGCTTGCAAATCTTTGAGCAGATTGAGGATCTGTGCCTGAATTGACACATCCAACGCCGAGACCGGTTCATCCGCCACGATCAGACTCGGGTTGACGACCAGCGCGCGCGCAATGCCGACGCGTTGGCGTTGCCCGCCACTAAAGCTATGGGGAAAACGTCGCAAATGTTCCACGCGCAGCCCGACTTGCGTCACCACTTCTTTAACCCGCTCCTCCAATTCACGGCCGCGGGCAAGACCATTGACCAGCAGCGGCTCGCCCACGGTCTCCAAAATGCTCATGCGCGGGTTGAGCGAAGCAAAGGGATCCTGAAAGATGATCTGGGCGCTGCGGCGGAAGAGTCGCTTATCCTGGTTGTCCAAGTCGGTGATGGAGAGGGTTTTCTCTGGTGTATGCAGCAGGATCTTGCCCGCGGTCGGTTCATAGAGCTTAACCAGACAACGCCCCATCGTTGTTTTGCCGCAGCCACTTTCCCCTACGACCCCTAGTGTCTCACCAGTGCGCACTTGAAATGATACATTGTCAACCGCTTTGATATAGCCGACCACGCGGCGTAGAAAGCCGGCCTGAATCGGGAAATATTTTTTGAGACCCTGAATATCTAACAAAATTTCATCTTTTGCCACGTTTTTTGTAACGTTTTTTGATCGCTCTTTGAATACGGTTTCTGTCACGTTGCTGACTCCGCCTTATCGTAGGTGCGGTTTCCATACCGCACATGGTTGCTCTCACCCGAAACGTGCGCGCCCAAGGGCCCTGGAACCGCACCTGCCATCTCTTCCCTAACCATACAACACACAGCGCACCTTATGCCCCGGTTTAACTTCTACTAATGGTGGACGACCGGCATCACAGGAGCCTGGGATGCGCTGATCACAGCGCGAGAAGAAGGGACACCCCGGATGCTCTGTAAAAGGACTGGGCATGGCGCCCTGGATGGTGGCAAGGCGCTCCAGCGGCCCATCAATTGTGGGAATCGAACGGAGCAGCGCTTGGGTGTAGGGGTGCATGGGACTGTCAAAGAGTTCGGCTGTGCTCGCTTGCTCCATGACCAACCCTAGATACATCACCATAATTTCGTCGGCCATGCTGCCCACCACAGCCAGATCGTGGCTGATATACATGATGGCCATACCAAACTCTTTTTGCAGATCCTTGAGCAGTTCCAGGATCTGTGCTTCAATGGTCACATCCAGCGCAGTGGTCGGTTCATCGGCAATCACCAATTTGGGATTACAGGCCAGCGCCATCGCGATCATGGCGCGCTGGCGCATACCACCACTAAATTGGTGGGGATAGGCGTCCACCCGCTGCTCAGCACGGGGAATGCCGACGCGCCGCAAGATCTCAATGGCTCGTTCGCGCGCTTCTTTGGTGGTGATGTTAGGGATGTGCAGCAGGATCGATTCCATAATCTGGTTGCCGATCGTGTGCACTGGACTAAAGGAGGTCATCGGTTCCTGAAAGATAATGCCGATCTCCTTGCCGCGAATGGCGCGGTAGTCATTGCCCCGTGTCGGCAAATCAGAGAGAATGACCGAGCGAGTGCCCATCCCATTTTCAGGCAGGTGCATGACAATTTTTCCACCCACCATGCGCGCCGGTGGCGTCGGCAAAATGCCCAAAAGCGCCTGCGATGAGACCGACTTCCCTGAGCCGCTTTCACCAATGACCCCCAAGGTGCGACCTTGATGAATCCGAAAGCTGACCCCATCAACAGCACGGACAATGCCTTCTTGAAGGTGAAAGTGGACGCGCAGGTCCTCGACTTCTACCAAAATGTCTTTCTGATCGTTCATGTATGTGTATCCAATTATTAATCAGCATAAGGATCAGCGGCGTCGCGTAAGCCATCACCGACAAAGTTAAAGAGCAAGACTGCGATAACCACAAAGAGACCAGGAATCAACCGCCAGGGCTGTTGCGCCACCACCACCATATCCTGGGCATCGCCGAGCAGCACGCCCCAACTGACCGCTGGCGGCTGCATCCCCAACCCCAGAAAGCTGAGGGTAGTTTCACCCAAAATTGAACCGGGAATCGCCAAGGTCAACGAGACAATTAGGTGACTGGTAAAGCCGGGCAGCAGATGGCGGAAGATAATGCGGGGCTGGCTGGCGCCGGCCGCCTGCGCGGCCAATGAATAGTCCTCTTCGCGCAGGGCCAGCAATTTACCACGGACCACACGCGCCAGGCCGCTCCAGCCAATGATCGACAGGATGACCGTAATCGCAAAGTAGGTTTTGGTCACCGACCAATCGCGCGGCAGTGCGGCCGCCAGCGCCATCCAAAAGGGCAGCGCCGGGATCGAGAGCAAAAAGTCAATGAGGCGCTGAATGATCTCGTCGGCAATGCCGCCAAAATAGCCGGAAATGCCGCCCAAGGTCACGCCAATAAAGAAGCTGAGCAGAACCCCAACAAAACCAATCGAGAGAGAGATGCGCGAGCCGTAAAAGGTGCGGCTCAAAATGTCGCGCCCCAGCTCATCGGCGCCAAAGAGCAGCAAGGGCGGGCCATCGACGCCGGTGCCAAAGAGGTGGAGATTGGTCTCCCAGAGCCCCCAAAATTTGTAGCTCTCGCCTTCGACAAAAAAGAGAATAGGATAGATCTGGGCCGTGTCTTCGGTGTAGGTATACTTAAAGGTCTTTTGATCCAGCACCCGCCCCAAGGGGTAGACAAAGGGGCGATGTAGGCCCCCACTCTCATCGAAAATATGCACCTTGGTTGGTGGGCTCTGTTGGCGACCTTCAAAGCGCGACACTGGTAAATAGGGCGCCGTGAAGCCCGGCATAATCGCGATTAGATAGAGCACCACCAACAGCACCAGGGAAATCATTGCCAGGCGGTGGCGGCGAAAGCGCCACCAGATCAGTTGCCACTGCTTGGCGTAGTAATAACGCTCAGTTTTAATATCGAGCTTTTCTTCCACAAGCGCGCCTGAGATAGACTGCTGTTGTACCGTCATGACCTATTCCTTGTTGGCTCATCCACCACCCATGAGCAATCTTTATTACTTACCGCCACCTTCAAAACGAATCCGCGGATCGGCCCAGGCCAGATAAATATCGGAAATGAGCGTGCCGAGGACGGTGAGCGAACTCAAAATTAAGACAATGCTGCCCACCAGATACATATCCTGTGCCAGGGTCGCGCGCAACAGGGTCGGCCCCATAGTGGGAATGCTGAGCACCACCGAGATGATCACCTCGCCCGAGATGATGGCCGGCAACAGCCAGCCGATGGTGCTAAAGAGTGGGTTAAAGGCAATCCGCACTGGGTATTTGAAGAGAATCCTCAGTTCCGGCACACCTTTGGCGCGCGCCGTGGTGACATATTGCTTCTTCAACTCATCCAGCAGATTGGCGCGCATGACACGAATGGTGGCGCCGGTGCCGGACAGACCAATAATGAGAATCGGCAAAATCAAATGTTTGACGCGGTCAATCATTTTGGCAGTGTTCCAAGGTGCGTCCAGAAATTGCGTTGAGTTGAGCCCCAACGGCGAAAAATCCAGATAGCGAAAGACCATCCATGCCGCCACAAAGGCCAGCAAAAAGCCCGGGGTCGCCACCCACACAAAGGCCAGGATGGTCGCAATATAATCAATGATGGAATAGGGATGGGTTGCCGAGTAGATTCCCACTGGGATTGCGATCAACCAAGAGATGATCAGGGCGCTAAAGGAGATGAGCACCGTAAAGGGCAGCCGTTCGCGCAGAATATCATTGACCGGCTTGCCCCATTGAAAGGACCAGCCAAAGTCACCGCGCGTCAGAATCCCAGTCATCCATTTGGCATAGCGCACATAAGAAGGCTGGTCAAAGCCATACATTTTGGTTAGGCGATCCGCCTCATCCTGCTGCAACTCAATGCCGGAGGTGCGCAGATTATTGATATAGTTGCTCACCCAATCCCCAGGGGGCAACTCGATCACCACAAAGGAGACCACCGAGATTAAGAGCAAAATAGGAATCAACATGATTGTCCGGCGGACAATATAGAGTATCATAATAGACCTTTGGAAAGGAGTTAATGGGTAGATAAGTAGATAAGTACAGAAGTAGACAAGTATATCAGTAAATCAGTACATCCGCGAGGTTGTGCATCTATGGGGGTGCGTCCCATTCTTTTGGGATTACAGCAAAGGACCACCCAATCGTCCGACGTAATTCCAAAGATGTGGTACGCACCCCATCCATGGTAGATGTACAAGATTTACCGATATACGTATCTACCTATTTCCCTATCTACCTATTTGCCACCCTTATTCACCGTACCACAACTGCTCACCGGCAAAGTTACACGCAATGGCGTAACCCGCGGACGGGACATTGCGCAACCGCTTGCTGGCGATCATCGGGTATTTTACATTTTCAACAATGGTGATCTGGGGAAGATTGTCCCGCTGCCATTGATGACCTTCCTCGGCCAGGGCGTTATATTCATCGCTGCCGGCCACCGATTCCCAACGCGCCTTGTTGCGGTCAAACGCTTCCTTGACCCAATCCGGCGGTTCGACACCTTCATTGCCGCTTGAGGTATACCAAGTATTCCATTGCCGGCCAAACCTGCCAAAGCCACCCGCCAAACGATCGTCATCCCACCCCTGATCATGTGACCAGAAGACAGATGCCTCTAATTCATTCGCGGTGTCGCGCTGTCCCATCAATTGTGAGTCAATCCGCTTGATCTGAAAATTGATACCGACATCTTTCATCTGTTCGGACAGCAATTCGGCAATCGGTTCCAAGTCTGGAGCCTGCGCGCCATGTTCAAGCAAAATCGATAAGGGCTGGCCATCCGGCCCCATACGGAAGCCGTCACTGTCCCGTTCGGTCATGCCTAATTCGTCCAGCAACGCATTAGCTTTTGCCACATCATAGGTCGAGTTCTCTTCACCCACGGTCTGCAGCGGATAACCGGCAAAGCCATAGTAGATGCTCTCAATGATCTCATCACGGTTGATGGCATGGCTCAACGCTTGGCGGAAGCGCAAATCTTGCGACAACTGCTGCCAGACCGGATCATCGTAGGTCATGTTCAGGAAGAGCGTGCTCGAATCAACATGCATATCGAGCAGAATGGTATTAAAGCCAGCCTTCTCTTCATTCTCTTTATAGAGCGGCACCTTCACTAGGCCGGTGCTCTCACGCAGGAAGTCAACTTCACCGGTCAAGACCTTGAGATTGACCGCCTCGACATCCTCGACCTGTTGGGAAACGATCTTGTCAATATAGGGCAGTTGCTTGCCTTCGGTGTCAACCTTGAAGTAATAGGGATTACGCTCGAAAATTTTAGTGCTGGGTGAATCGGAGGGTACTGAAATCCATGGATTCACTGTTGGATAGCCAATACACCGTTCGGCTGTGTCATTCCAATTCTGGCACCATTTCTGACTGAAAAGGGTCCACCACTCATCAGTCAGGTTATTGGCTTCCAGATCCGCCTTCATCTCTTCAATAGGTGTGAAATCAGTGTGCCATTTTTTCAACACATGGGCTGGGTTGATTAACTCGGTATACCCATTCCAGCCTTCAATCACCAGATTGCGTAAGAAGCTGCCATAGGGAGAGGGATAAGAGATTTTGAAGGTGTAATCATCAATGATCTCCAACACACCCGGTTCACCTAGAGGATTATAGCCAACGCGGAAACGGGCCTTGAGTCCGCCAGGGGTCAGCTTCTCGTTTTGATAAATATTTTCCCAGGTAAAGCGCACATCTTCGGTGGTGACGGGCTCGCCATCGCTCCACTTTAGCCCTTCGCGCATGTAGAAGGTGAAGACCTTGTTGTCATCTTCCACCTGGAAATCCTTGAGCACGTTGCCTTGGATATCTTGCACGCCCAGGTCCGGCGCAGAAAGGGCCGGCTCATTGAGCATAACGAAGACATCGGGCGCCCAGTCGGCCACACTGTGGGCGGTGCGGATTACACTGCCATCCTGATATTGGCCAGGTGTCCAATCGGGCAAGCTTTCCTCACTCAACAACACGCCAGGACCGATCACTTTGGGATCTTTTGGCAGCCGTTCTTCCAGGGATGGCAACTCGCCCGCCGCGACTTTGGCAGCCAACATAGGGGCTTCCAGTGCGCCATCATTCGCCGGCGCCGCAGCCTCTTGTGCCGCCGGTGCGGCGGCTTCTTGCGCCGGCGCGGCCGCTTCCTGCGCTGGCGCTGTATCAGCCGCCGGCGCTGCACCACCGCCACAGGCAGAGATGATCATCGCCAAGATGACCAACAAACTTAGGAACCGCAACTTCTTCATAGATCTCTCCTCGTTCATTTCCAAGAAAACTAAAACGGGAATACAGTAATATTGACACGTCTGTTGATTAAACTTGTTTAGTAAACTTGTTAATTAACCCTATGATGCTAATCCACAGACGATTGTCGCAAAGAAGGCGACCCACCACTAGACCAGATCCACGGCAAGGCCAAGGGCGCAGATGGCCGCCACTTCCGCTGGCGCGGCCTTTATGTCGGTGATCAAGCGCTGCGCCTCATCTAGTGCAGCAATAAAGCCGGCGCGAATCACGCCTAGCTTCGACGAGTCCGCCAGCAGAATGGTTTGTTGGCCAACATCAATGGCTTTGCGTTTAATCGGCACCTCTTCGAGGCTGGCGTTGGTAATTCCACCTGTGACGGAAACACCGCTGGCCGCAATAAAAGCTTTATCAAAACGAATATTGTAGGCTTGGATACTGTTGAGCGCCAAGACGCCACTGAAAGTTAAGGAATAGGTGTGTAGCGTGCCGCCAATGGCAATCACGGTGACGGTGTCACTACAACTTAAGCGGTTGATAATATTCAAGCCATAGGTTACGACCGTAATCCGCTTTTCTAACAAATAGGGCAACATGCATTCGGTGGTAGTGCCGCCATCGACAAAGATCGTTTCCTCCTCTTGCACCAACGCTGCGGCAGCCTTCCCAATGCGGTCTTTCTCAGCAAAATTGGCCACCTTCCGTTCATCAAAGGGCGTTTCGGCACAGACACCATTAAGCGCCACCGCGCCACCATAGGTGCGGGTGAGCAGTCCATCTTCATGGAGTTGACTGAGGTCGCGCCGAATCGACGAACGGCTGACGCCAAAGTGGCCGGCTAGTTGGTCGACACTGACCCGTGACTTTTGTTCAAGCAGGGTGAGAATCTCTTGTCTTCTTTCTGCTGAATACATTTGCATTGAGCACACAAGAGGGTTACGAAACCAGTTGGGGAGTGGGTTTCTCAGGATTTAGTTTGTTGCGATTGGGTTAAAATCTGAATATGCAGCTAGTATAAACGGCTTACTGCTTGCTGTCAAATAGATGGGCGGCAAAAATACGCACGATTGTGACAAAATGCGCAACAATGCGCATAGGCTTATCGCTTGGCCAAACGCCGCAGCAGTTGCAGAATGCGCGGTGCGGCTTCCTGATAGAGCCAATAGAGGGTCGGCTGGACAGGGAAATCCCAAGCGCCGATGTGGGGCTGAAATTGGGCGCCAAAGCCTTGTTTAAATTGCCAGACCCCCTGCATCGTGTCGGCGGGATCGTCAGGGTGCGTAGGCGCCCCCCACCAATCATAGAGGGTGCAACCTTGGGCCAACGCCCAGCGCATGGCCGCCCATTGGAGCAAGTAATTTGGCATGTCGCGCCGACGCCGTTCGCTGCTGGCGCCATAGAAATACCAAGCACGGGCACCATAACGCAGGAGAAAGAGGCCGGCCACTGGGGTTGTTTCGTCGCCATGTTCCGCCAACAAAAGAACGCCGCCGGCCGGATTGTCGGCTTCAGCTTGCGCGTGCAAAAAGGCTTCCCAGGTGGCGTGATAGTAGGCCAGGGGACGGATCAGAAAGCCATCACGCTGACCGGTTTCGGCATAGAGATGATAAAAAGCGGGCAGATCAGCCGGCGTGCCCTGGCGCACCTGAATGCCCCGTTTTTCGGCCAGACGCACATTATAGCGCCATTTGTTCTTCATATTCGCCAGCAACGCCTCTTCCCCCAGCGTCAAATCCGTAAAGCCCGTATGTTTGAACTGAATCTGATCTTGGCTATAACACCAACCGCGCCGTGCCAACGCGTGGAGCAACATCTTCCCTTGTGGCGTATCCTCCCGTACATCAGGGTCGATCTTGACAAAGATACAATTGCGGGCGCGCGCCAAGCTTTCGATCTGCGCCAATGTACTATCGACCGCGTCAAAATCAGCCCAATCCACCACCGGCCCCTTGGGCACATAGCCAATTCGCCAGGGCACGCCGGGGATGGGCTGGCGCCAAAGAAATTGATAAGCGGCGAGCGGCGCCTCCCCCTGGCATACAGTCAGCCGTTCCGCACGCCACTCAGTCTGGCCTTTGATCGCGCCCCACTCCCAACTTTGGAGCACATGTGGGTTCGGTAAGGCCGCCAGTGTAGCGCGCCAGGTGGCGGCCGTTGTGACTGATTGGGAAGAGGCTGGTGCGGGCGCCGTTGCGGCAACCTGGTTGGAGGGAAGCGGGCGCGCAGGGGTTGCAGCCATTGAAGCCATTAGCTGGTTGCGCTGGCGCTTAAGCTCCTGTAACTGCGTGCGCGCCACAAGACCCACCGTATAAAGCTTAGCGCCAAGCGGCTGAAGCGGCAGATCCCAGGCGCCAATATAACGCACTACCTTGCCGCCAAAGCCCTGCTTGAAGCGATAGACGCCCCATAGATCGGTTGACGGCAACGCCTCCAAATCGAGGGCAAGCTCATCCACCGCGACGCCACTGCCGTCACCATTGCGTAACCCCAACGCCAATTGACCGATTGCGTCAGGAATCCCCCAAAAGTCATAACAAGTGGCGCCCCGACTGCGCGCCCACTGGATACCCGCCCATTGGAGCGCATGGTTGGGCATGCGGTTCCGTTCACGGTCACTGCTCGCGCCCCAGAGGTACCAGGCCATTTCGCCCACAGCGGCAACAACAATAGCAGCGAGCGGCGTCCCTGCATATTCGGCTAATAGAAAGACGGCGTGTTCGGGTGTAAGCAGTTCATAGGCAGCAGCATAGTAGGCGGCGCTGTGGACGGCAAAGCCATCGCGCTCACCGGTCACCTGCATCAGCGCATTGATCGCCGGCAGATCGGCAGGTGTGGCGGCGCGTACAGTGACCCCTTTGCGTTGGGCAAGGCGAATATTGTAGCGCCACTTGCTCTTCATGGCCTGCAAAATAGTCTCCTCGGTGCCGCTGATGTTAAGCAGGATAGTGCTGGGAGGTTGGATCGTCTGTGGGCTAGGGTGAAAGCCATACGCGGTGAGCAGGGCGCGGTTGGCCGGCGTGTCAAAGAGTTCGGGTTCAATCTTGAGCACCGCCGCGCCATAGCGCCGGCCATAGGCAGCCAGTTGACGCAACAGTGGCTCAGTGACGACTGGATCGTGCCAGTCGGTCACTGGTCCGCGGGGAGTATAGGCCAAGGTAAGTCCTGCCATCCGCCGCAAGAGCAGGAGCGCACCGGCACAAAGATCACCGTTGTCATCCAACAGCGCCGCCCCTTCTTGCCGCCAGCCAAAACGGCGCTTTAGCTCGCCCCAGCCGCTCAGTTGTAGCAGCGTACCGGCTGGATGGGTCGCCACAAAGTGATCCCACTGCGCAGCCGGCACAAAGGGTTTGCTGCTGCGCCGCGTCGCGCGCAGAACAGCCGTTGGACTAGAGGTAAGATTAGAGTCGGCAGCCATTTTGATCCTTGTGGATAATGCGTGTTGTATATCGCTCATAGGGATGAAATGGTGAAATCGTTTTATGCTTTTCTGGTAACTGCAACAATTTCACCCGGAGACCCATATAAGCCGTTATATTATAAGCCCTTGTATACCGACGAGCGCCAGGAAGTATCATTTTGCACAGGAGTAAAATGATACTTCCTGTGCTGCTCGTAACTGCATATCGCCTGGCGTTACGGTCTTTTTTTAGACTTATGCTATGATAGCCGAAACATACACAGTCCGGCTAGCAGCAAGCAGCCACCAGCCAACCAATGTGATAACGACAGGGAACCGTCATGAATAGTACACCAGAATCGGCTATTATCATAGAATCAGTGCCCAATTTTTCCGAAGGACGCCGGCCAGAAGTGATTGCGGCTATTGTAACGGCAATCCAGGCGCCTGGCGTTCTGTTGCTCAACCAGAGCAGCGACTGGGATCACAATCGTACAGTGGTAACCATTGCCGGACCGCCAGAGGCCGTTATCGAGGGACTGTTTCGGGCGGTGCGGGTTGCAGCAGAACATATCAATCTCTTTGAACATCGTGGGGTGCATCCCCGGTTAGGAGCAACCGATGTTGTACCCTTGGTGCCAATCCAAAATTGTACAGTAACAGATTGTGTTCACTTTGCCCACCAACTAGGCAAGCGCATTGGCCAAGAACTCAATCTGCCCGTTTATCTATACGAAGCCGCCGCCACCTCCCCCTACCGTCGCAATCTGGCCGATGTTCGGCGCGGTGAATTTGAGACGCTGATAGCTACCATTCAACAGCCGGAGCGGTTGCCTGATTATGGCCCGACCGCAGTTGGCCCCGGCGGTGCCGTCATTGTCGGCGCACGTCCATTCCTCATTGCCTTTAATGTATACTTACAATCAGACAATGTCGCCCTGGCCAAGCAGATTGCCAAAGCCATTCGCGCCAGCAATGGCGGTCTGCCGGCAGTCAAGGCGTTGGGGCTTCTGGTCAATGGCCAGGCGCAGATTAGCCTTAACCTGGTCGATTTCACACAAACGCCGCTTTATGTGGTCATGGAGGAGATTACCCAGCTTGCAGCCGCCCAAGGCGTGGCGGTTGATCGCAGCGAATTGATTGGGCTGATCCCGCAACAGGCTATGCTCCAGGTTGCGGCCCACTATCTCAAGTTGCCGGACTTTCATCCACAGTTGCTTGTGGAAAACGCTATTCAAAGTGCCGGGTGCGTCCCAGTTTAGGGGCAGCCATGCCGGGGACGAGCGAATAACAGGTTGGTAGACAAAGCTTCTCACCGCTCGTCCCCGGCATGGCTGCCCTGGTTGCCAAAACTTTGCCCCCTTGGGGGTACGCACCCTAATTTAATAGATACTTTGACCATACCCGACGGCCTATGCTAAAATTTATGTAGAATGGCGTTTGTGGAGAGTTATCGAGTTGCCGCTCTCCTGTATGCCGGCCCAGGATCCGTGTTGGATCCTTACACAGCAGTGGTTATTTATTAAGTTTACTCATTCAATTATACATGGGGTGCGTCCCAAATTAGGGGCGACGGGCGAGAGGTATAGATTGACTTTGCTGGTGTTTCGCCCCATTTGTGGTACGCACCCATTAATACATAACGACAAAACCAATGCAACAAAGCCTGACCGAGGTGACAGCGTATCAAGAATATCCATCAAGTCGCACCAGACGGCCGACTCTGATGAAACGACCACAGTTCTTGTTTGTTCTAGCGTTGGTTCTACTTGATGTGGCCAGCATCTGGTCCTCGTACTATTTTGCCTACAAGCTTGTCCAACGCAGACTGGAAAATCCTGCTCAGGAAATTGGTCCTTTCTGGGAAGATATCTGGATTTTACCGGCCGTCTTCACCGTTATCCTGATTGTTAGCTTCTTTACCCAGCGCATGTATCAGCGGCGGCGCACCATCGGCTATCTTGATGAGTTTTTCAAGATCATTGTCTTTAGCATCTTCGCCACATTGATCACAGTCGCGCTGCTGGAGCTTAGCATCCGTGCCGACTATCATCGCTGGCTTCTATTCTACGCCACGAGCTTTACCATTGTACTTTTGATCATCACGCGCACCCTTCATGCGCAGCTTCAATGGCAGGCCCAAGCGCAGGGGGTAGGCGATGATCGGGTGCTCATCATTGGCGCGGGTGAAATCGGCCAGATGATCTATCGGAAGATTGTGCAAAACCCCAAGCTCGGCTATCAAGTCATCGGCTTTATCGACCAGGATAAGAATAGCAAAGTGGGCAGCGAGATTGAGTCGCCCCTGTTGGGAACGCTGCTCGATATTCCCCAGATCATTGACCGCTATGTGGTTGATGAGGTAATCATTGGCTTGCCCGAAAGCAGTCATCAAGAGTTGGTCAACATTATCAGTCTGTGCGAGCGCGAAAAGGTGGGGGTGCGCGTTTTTCCTGACGTCTTTCAGATTATGGCCAGCGAAGTGGGGATTGGCGACCTAGGTGGCTTACCGCTGCTCACCATTCGTGATGTGGCCTTGCAGGGCTGGAAGCTTACCCTCAAACGAGGCATTGATATTCTTTTTAGCATTGTTGCACTGATTGTCTTGAGCCCCCTCATGTTGATCACGGCAATTTTGATCAAACTGGAAAGTCCGGGACCGGTCTTTTACACGCAGGAGCGCATGGGGTTAGACGCGCGGCCCTTTAAGATTCTCAAGTTTCGCTCTATGCGCCAGGATGCAGAGGAGCGCGGCCCCGGCTGGACCGTAGAGGAAGACCCGCGCCGCACCAAGTTGGGTGCGATCTTGCGGAGCTTAAGCATTGATGAATTGCCCCAATTTGTCAATGTGCTGATTGGCGATATGAGCCTGGTAGGCCCGCGCCCAGAACGGCCTGTTTATGTGGAACAATTTCGCCAAAGCATCCCCCGCTATATGGACCGCCACCGCGAGAAGGCTGGGATTACAGGGTGGGCGCAGGTCAATGGGCTGCGCGGCGACACGTCGATTACGGAACGCACTAAATATGATCTCTGGTATATCGAAAATTGGTCACTGGCGCTCGATCTAAAGATCATGATCCGCACCCTTGTCCAGTGGATTTTAGGGACCAATAACAATGCTTATTAAAGATGACGGTTTACACACAGCAAGTAGGGTGCATTTCACATTAAGGGCAACGTGCCGGGGACGGAACTCACGCAGCCCTGTATACGCACCAGGTCTTGGTCCGTCCCCGGTACTTTCCACCTGACCAGCGCAAACTTGCCCTAAAATGGAAATACATACAGAAAGTAGACAACGTTGACACAAATGTTCGTTGCTGTTATGATCAGATAGCTATCGTCAGGTAATCATAGGTTAAAGGTTATTTTGGGTGCATCCCCAATTAGGGACGACAGACGAGTAGGTACGACAGACGAGATGTTTCAATTTGGCTTTCTGGCGCTTCGCCCCATTTGTGATACGCACCCGTTATTTCTCGTTTATTTTGTTATTCTAGCTTTTCACGTATAATCTATGGCTCTTGCAACAAATATGGAATTAACGGAACGCCGCCGTTATATCTTAAATATTGTCATTCAGGAATATGTGCAGACGGCACAGCCGGTAGGCAGTAACACCATTGCGCAGAATTACGATCTGGGGGTCAGCACGGCCACCATTCGTAACGATTTGGCCTTTTTGGAGCGGGAAGGATTGCTGACCCATCCTCACACTAGTGCAGGCCGTGTGCCAACCGATGCCGGCTATCGCTTTTTTGTACAACATCTGCTCACGACCTCGGAATTGCCTTCGCAGGAGCGGCTGGCGATCCGGGGTCAGTTTAAGCAGGCGCGGCAAGAACTTGACCAATGGCTGCGCCTTAGCACATCGGTGTTGGCCCAGACTTCCCAGAGTGCGGCGCTTGCCACGGCGCCCCGTTCTGCCAAAAGCCATTTCAAGCATCTGGAGTTGGTCGCGATCCATGACACCAAGGTGTTGCTGGTCCTGGTTCTACAGGATGGTACGGTCAAGCAGCAGTTGCTGGATCTGGACAAGCCGATGGAGCAAAACGAACTGCGCCAGGTCAGCAATGAGATCAATGACGTGTTGGCGCGCGCCGATCTTGACGCCATTGTTGAAACCTATCCTACGTTATCCCCCTTTGCGCGTCAGGTTGCAATTTTGATTACAGAAATTATGGAGCGGATCGATAACCATCTTAGTGGGCAGATCTATCGTGATGGTTTGGTCCAAATTTTGGAAGCGCCGGAATTTGCCGGCAGTGAAAATATTCGGAAGATTGTCCATGTTTTTGAGCAGCGCACCTTGTTAGAGCAGGTGCTGGGGGAATACAACGACGGCAGCCCCGATGTCCAGGTGATGATCGCCGGCGAAGGCCGCTATCAGGAGTTGCAAGACATTAGCCTTGTGATCGGTCGTTATGGGTTGATTAACCGCGCCACCGGTGTGGTTGGGGTCATTGGCCCCTTGCGGATGCCCTATGGCCGCACGATTAGCGCGGTCCGTTTTGTTTCTGAACTAATGAGTGAAATGGTAGAAGATATCTACGCAGGTTAAATAAAAGACTTTTTGATTGAAACAGGTAGAAAATTTGTTATGACGGAAGAAAAGCAGACCACAGTTCATCCAGAGGATACAACTGCGCAGCACGATGTAGAGAGCACCGTGCACACCGAGGGTGACACAACGACAGCCAGCTCGTTTACAGACCGTCAAAATGGAGCGGCAGAACAGAGCGAAGGCACAGCGCTTGCTGCTGACGCAGAACCAGCAAACGCAGAAGAGGGCGCGACAGAAGATGAGAACCCACCTGAGCAGCCGACAGAAAAGAGTGTAGAAAAAAGTGATGCGGAGGTCATTGCCGAGCTGCAGGGCAAGCTGGCAGAGATGCAAAGCAAACAGGATGAGTTGACGGATAAACTGCAGCGGACGGCGGCTGAGTTTCAAAATAGCCGGCGTCGCCAGGAGAAGCAGGTATCGGACGCGATTGAACGCGCCAGCGCCCATGTGGTCCAGCGCCTGTTACCGGTATTGGATGATTTGGAGTTGGCCTTTCAGAATACGCCGGCCACCAGCGACGAAGCGAGTGGCGCCTGGCTGGAGGGCTTTCGCCAGATTCAGAAAAAGCTAGGCCAGCTTTTGGAAGACCAGGGGGTGAGCGCGATTGCGCCGGATGGACCCTTTGACCCCATGCGTCATGAAGCGGTCACCAGCGAACCTAGCGATGAGGTTGAAAGCGGCCATATTATCCAGACGCTGCGCACAGGTTATGAACACAAGGGGCGTGTGCTGCGTCCGGCATTGGTGCGTGTTGCACTCTAGTATGTCCATTTAGTATGTCCATTGGGTAGTATATCCATTGGGTTTTTTAAGTTCCGCATCTTTGGCGGCTTGTGCTTTGTACAGCGTGACGGAGCACCTCGTCAAGTACGGAGAATTTCGATGAAAGCCAAATGACTGCCTTCCATGCAGCAACCCAGCAACTTAGTCAATCTACAGAATCGGGCATTCGTCCTTTTGATATAGGACGTGATCTGCGCCCAGTCGCCGAATTGATTGCCGACGCCTTTGCCCATGAGCTTGACCCACGGGGCAATGCTGCGCTGCGCGAAATGCGCGTGATGAGCTATATCGGTTCGCTGCTGAAGTTGCTCAACCGTAGCACCGGTGAGTTCGATGATCTCTTTGGCGGTTTTGTTTGGGTGGATGGTAATAAAGTAGTGGGGAATGTTACGGTGCAGCGTGCCGACTCAATTGGCAGCCGCTGGCAAATTGCCAATGTGGCGGTTGCCCCCACCTATCGGGGACGGGGCATTTCCCGGCAGTTGATGAATCGTGCGCTCCAATACATTGCCGAAAATCGGGGTGAGTGGGCGGTCTTGCAGGTCTATGCCGAAAATGCAATTGCGCGCCAGCTCTACGAAAAGCTCAATTTCGAGGAGGTCGGAGGGAGTGTCGATCTCAAGTTGAATCGCTTGCCCAAACTAGAAGAGATGACGCCGCCGGCCAATTTCCGCTCATTCTCTGCTGACCAATGGCAGGCGCTCTACGAATTGGTGAACAACCAGCTGAGCGGTCCCATGCAGTGGTGGCGCGCGCCCCGACGCTTGGATTTCCAGATCACCATCGAACAGATGTTTATGGAATGGCTCTCGCGTGTCGTAGGACGTAACCAGGTCTTTCGACGTTGCATCCAAACTACACAGCGTTTTGATGCAGCTCTGGTACTCAAAGCGGCACGCTGGCGCGGTGTTCATCAGTTACAATTGTGGGTGCAGCCTGGGCAGTATGGCCAACATGAGAAGGGGCTCATCCACTGGGCGCTGACAACGTTGCAAGATTTCCCCCGTTGGCCAGTCAAGTTGAACCTCAGTTCGCAGCACGTTGCAGCTGTCCAGGCCGCCAGGGACTATGGCTTTCAAGAAGAACAAACCCTCTTGACAATGCGCAAGAAAATTTAAGTGAGTAACTTATGTCAAAGTTAATCGTTCGTCTGATTATCAATGCAGTAGCCCTTTGGATAGCTGGCCAACTGGTTGGGGGCATTTACCTGACCGACAACGTTGTAGGGCTACTGATTGTGGCCATTATCTTTGGACTCATCAACGCGTTGATCAAACCAATTGTTGACTTTTTCACCTGTCCTTTCTACGTCATCACACTAGGGCTCTTTACCTTCATTGTCAATGCGCTTATGCTTATGCTGACCGGGGCCGTAAGTGGCGGACGGCTGGTCGTCGGCGGTTTCTGGCCAGCTTTGCTGGGCGGTATTATTATTAGTGTAGTCAGTACACTATTAAGTATCTTTTTGAGTGATGATGACTGATCGGCAACAGTTGCTATCGTTTCCCGGGAAAATAATTTCGCATTTTCACATTTTGCTCCTCATCGTAAGCTTAAAGTAGCTGCTGCACCTAGGGTGCGCCATAAGTGCAGCAGATCAGTACTGTGTAGTTCACCATGACCCGATTTCCTGGGAAATTCGATTCCGTGCTTTGGCGTTAAGGTGCGGAATAAATTTTCCAGCCACGCACGAGGGGAAGCTCAGGACACAGATCTTATGCAAGCGCGTTTTCTACATCTGGCCGACTGCCATCTTGGTAAGTGGCAATATAATCATAAAGAGCGCTATAACGATTTTGGACGCGCCTTTCATCATATTATTGATGTCGCCATTGCAGAACACGTTGATTTTGTGATTCTGGCCGGCGACCTCTTTGAAAAGCGTGCCATTGATGCGTTGACGCTGAACCAGGCCATGCGCGGGCTGGAACGTCTGCACCGGGTGGGGATTCCCTGCATAGCCGTGGAAGGGAATCATGAGCGCGCCTACTATGGCGAACAGGTGGGGTGGTTAGAATTTCTGGCCGTGCGCGATCTGTTGATCTTGCTCAATGCGCCCTTTACTGAGGGCGTGGCCCAACTCTCAGCTTACACCAGTCGTCGTGGTTCCTACATTGATCCAGTCCCTGGTCTGCGCGTCCATGGCCTCCGCTATCTGGGCGCGGGTACAGCGACGGCCGTAGAGCAATATGCCACCGCGCTGGCTGCGCTTGCCAACGACGACATCGCCTATACTATCTTTGTTGCCCATGCCGGGGTTGAGGGGGTGGTGCCCGATCAAACCGGCGGGTTGAGCCATCGTCAGTGGGCCGTGCTGCAGCCTCACGTCAACTATTTGGCGTTGGGTCATGTCCACAAACCCTTTTCGTTTGACCATTGGATCTATAACCCGGGCAGCCCGGAAACGTGCAACGTCACCGAGGCACTCTGGCATGAGCGAGGCTACTATCTGGTCAGCGTTGATACGGCACGCGACGGGGACGCAGAGGGGGTGAAACATTGTGCCACCTTACATGCGAATCCGCGGCGTCCTTTTCAGCGACTGACTGTAAAGACGGATCTGCTCGGTTCGCCGGCGGAGTTGCATGACCACTGTCGCGAATTTTTGCAGCGCCGGGCCCGCGATCTAGGCAGCGGCCAGATTGCGGCTACGCAACGGCCTGTGGTCGAGCTACAACTCAGCGGTGTGCTGCCCTTTGCCCGTAGCGCCGTTGATTTGGCCGCGTTAGAAACGTTGGTTCGTGAGAGCTTTGATCCCCTGGTTGCGCTAGTCAAAAACTATACACGCACAGCAGAAATGGCAGTCGAAGGCGGCGAACTCCTCAGCCGCACTGAACTGGAGCGTCAGGTGATTACCGATTTGCTAGAGCGCGATGTTCGCTACCGCGCCCAAAGTGAAGCGTGGGCGTCTATGACCTTAAGCCTGAAACAACTTGCGCTGAGTGGATCAAGCCCAGAGACAGTTGTGACCGAGTTGGCCAATCAGCTTACAGAAATCGAAAAGGTGGCGCCTCCTCAGGAAACTCTCTGAAAACTAAATCCTGTGATATTCTATGGGATTCTGCAGTAAATAAAGGAGTGGCAGTCAAATTTTTTGATCTTATTCCGTAAGTTTTCGTTGAGCCTCTTTAAAGAGATCGGCCCATATAGTTTCCCAGAAGAATAATGTCGTTATAGCACCAAGTTGTACCAATTATGCGAATTGTTGCATTAGATTTAGAGAATACAAAAAATTATAACATAGCGCGCATTGATTTTACCGATGGCGTTAATGCCATTGTAGGTCATAATGGCGCGGGGAAAAGCACCATTCTGGAGGCAATCGGTTTTGCTCTTTTTGATTGTCTCGTCGGCTATAAGCAGACAGAGTTTGTGCGCGAGGGAGCCAAAAGCGCCACCATTACCGTGACCTTTGAGAGCGGCCGGGATGAACGCGCTTATCAAGTGGTGCGCCGTTGTGGATCGAGCAATCAATATTATGTCTATGATCCTGATCTGAGCGCCAAAATCTGTGAAGGCAAGACCGACGTGCTCAATTTTCTGCGCCAACAGATGGGCGTAGAGCCAGCGGCGGATCTGGCCCGCCTCTTTAGTGATGCAGTAGGCGTGCCGCAGGGCACCTTTACGGCCGCCTTCTTACAAACGCCCGCGCAACGCAAAGTCATTTTTGACCCACTGTTACAGGTTGAAGAGTATAAGGAAGCGGTCGATAAACTCCTGCCGCCTACGCAGTTACTCAAGGAACGACGCCAGACAGCCGAGGTGGAGATCGCCCGGCTGGAGGCGCGGCTTGAGGGGCTGCCGGCATTAGAAGCGCTGTTGGCCGAACGCTGGCAGCAGCAGGCCACGGCCGAACAGGAGGTCGCCACCGTAGGCCACCGCCTGCAACTGGTCACGGCAACGCGTGCCGCGCTCGAAAGCGTGCGTCAGGATCTGGCCATGTTACAGAATCAGGTGCAACAGGCCGATCAACAATGCTTTGCCCTGCGCGACCAGCTTCAGCGCGCGCAGTTGGCCCAGCAAGAGGCAGAAGAGGCGGTGCGCATTGTCGCCGCCAATCAAGACGGCTATGCACGCTATCTGCAGGCACAGGAAGAACAGCAGGTGTTGGATGCACAACAACGCCAACGCGCCACAGCCGAAAAGGAATTTGCGCAGCTTGATAAAGCCCTGAGCCTGCAACAGAGCGAAGCAGCCACCCTGGAACGCGAACTGGCACAGATGACGACCGCCGCAGAAACAGTGCGCCAACTAGAACCGGCTGTGCAAGAGCAGACGCGGCTCGAAACCGAAGTGGCCAATGCCCAACAGGCGCAGGCGCGTCTGCAGGACGCGCAAACACAGTTGCAACAACAAAGCGCGGCGTGCCGGCAATTGGAGGAACGGCTCCAGCGGCTTACGGAGCAACTGACACAAGCCGGTCAAATTACCACAGAGCATAGCGCCCTGGAACAAAGCCTTGAGACAGTACGCCAACAGATTGACCAGAGCAAAGAGACGCTCGCGCGCTTTAAAGTGGAGGCGGACGCACTCAAACAACAGAACAGTACGTTGGCGGAAGTCGCCAGCGCGCGCTGCCCAATCTGTGAACAGCCACTAACGGCGGAACATCGCCATCATCTGCTCCAACGCAATGAAGTCCAGTTAGAGGAGTTGCGTGCACACTACAAAGAGCAACAACAGCAGATCAAGCGCGCCGAAGATGGGCAGAAAGCACAGCAAGAGGAGCTGAAGCAACTGGAGCAGCGATTGCGCAAGTTGCCGCGCGAGCGTGAAAAAGGTGAATTGCAACAGCAGATTGTGTCTGCGCAAGCAACGTTGGTACAGACCCAGGAACGAATGACGACATTAAGTGCGTCACCGCAGTTGTTGGCAGAGTTACAAAAACAGTTAGCTACCCTAGGCAACCCGCGCCAGCAATCAGCCATTGCCAAGGCAACGCTTGAACGGTGCGCCCAACTGCTTGATAAGCAGGCACAAGTAGCGCGCGAAATTGCGCGTCGGCAAGAGCAGTTGACAGAAATTCAGCATACATTGGCCCAATTTTCCAATTTAAATAGTGAGTTGGAGCGGGTCAATCGCACATTACAAGCATCAAAGGTCGCGTATCAGGCTGTGCTGATTCACCAGAAGAGCGCCGACGCTTGCGCGGATCGAACTGCCGATGTGGCGCGTCTGCAAGATCTCTTAGCGACGGCGACCACAGAACAGCAGCGCCGACGTATGACTTTAGCAGAACGCACCGCTAACTTTGATGAAGAGGAATATCAGCGGCTCATTTTTGACGAACAGACACTGCGCAGCCGCCAGGGCTCACTGCAGGCCCAGATTGCCATGTGGCAGCAGGAGATAGAACGGGCAGCGCAGGAGCTTGGTGAATTGCGTATCCAAGCCGATAAATTGGCAGCAGCACTATGTGACCGCGCGGCATTAGAGCGACAGAGTTCTGCGCTGGAAACAATGCGCGGTCTTTTGCGGCAGGCTGGCCCGTACATCACAAAAGCCTTAATCAAACAAATTAGTGATGGCGCGGCACAGATCTTTAGTGATATTATGCAAGATTACACGCGCCATTTGCGTTGGCATGAAGATTATGGGGTTACGCTGGAAGTCGACGGACGCGAGCGCCACTTTGCGCAGCTCTCCGGCGGTGAACAGATGAGCGCAGCGCTCTCAATCCGTTTGGCACTGCTACGTGAGATGAGCAATATTGATATAGCCTTTTTCGATGAGCCTACCGCCAATTTGGATGAAATGCGCCGAGGCTCTCTTGCACGCCAAATTTTGGATGTCAAAGGGTTCCGTCAGCTTTTTGTCATTAGCCACGACGATACCTTTGAACAGGCGACGCAAAATCTGATTCGAGTTGCGCGTGTAGATGGCGTAAGTGTGGTGCTTCAAGAGTAATGTGTGGGTACATGTTGAGATTATGACCGTCGACCAAGATTGCAAAGGGATAATGCAACGAATTTTATATGTCGAAGACAATCATACGGCAGCACGCCTTTTCCAGATTAAATTGCAACAGGAAGGCTATGTTGTTGATCTGGCCAAGAGTGGATCAGAGGGGCTGGCGTTGATTGAACGCAACCATTATGATTTGATTGCACTGGATCAAAATGTGCCGGATCGCAGCGGGCTGGACATTTTACAGATGCTGGGTGGGCGCAAATCAGTCCCGCCCATTATCATGATCACCGCACAAAATGACACCCAAACCGCCGTCGAAGCCATGAAATTGGGCGCCAGCGATTACGTGGTCAAAGGCTTACACAATGAGTACATCCAGCTTTTGCCGGCAGTCGTCAAACAGACGCTGGAAAAGCGACGACTCGAAGAAGAACACGATCGCTCGCTGGAGGAATTGCGCCAAAACAACCGCAAATTGTTGCTGCTCAATCGTGTGGCGCAACTGCTCACCTCAACACTGGATCTCAACGAAGTCATCAATCAGCTAGTACGCACCATCAGCGAGTTGGTCGACGCAGAAGGCAGTTCGGTATGGCTGTGGGACGAACATAACCCGGAAGTACTCATCTGTGTCGGCATCTATTCGGATGGCAAGAATATTACGCCGGACAAGATTCTCCATCTCAAGGCAGGGCAGGGTATTGCCGGATGGGTGGCCCAATACGGCAAAAGTGCTCAGAGTGGTAACGTTATGGCTGACGCCCGCTTTACACGTGTGGTCGACGACAAGATTGGCTTTGTCACGCGCTCGCTACTTGCGGTGCCACTACAGGCCAATAATCGCACGATTGGTGTGTTGGAGCTGGTCAATAAACACCAGGGGGACTTTGGCGAAAATGATTGTGTGCTGGCGGAAACATTAGCGGCATCGGCTGCGATTGCCATTGAAAATGCACGTCTGATGGAGGATCTACGCCGTCACCGCGATGAACTACAGGCGCGCAATGAAGAGTTGGACGCCTATGCGCATACCGTGGCCCATGATCTCAAAAACCCACTGACGCTCGTGGTTGGTTTTGCGGATATGTTGCACGACACCTTCCAAGATATGCCGGAAGAGGAGGTCAAGCAGTATCTGAACATCATTATCGAGCATGGCAAAAAGATGGGCCGGATCATTGAGGCGCTGCTGTTACTGGCGGTTGTCCGCGGCACGCGCGATATTGAAATCGACGAAGTAGATATGGGCTATATCGTCAGCGAAACCCTGAAGCGCGTCGAATTTATGAGCAAAGAGTATAGCGCCAAGATTACCATGCCCGCTACCTGGCCGGTGGCTTATGGCTATGGCCCTTGGCTCGAAGAGGTTTGGTATAACTATCTAACCAATGGCCTCAAATATGGGGGGCGTCCACCGGCGTTAGAATTGGGCTACGATCTGCTGGAAAACAATCAGATCTGTTTCTGGGTCAAGGATAATGGGGCCGGTTTTAGCATTGACAAGCCAGAGAAGCTCTTTGCGCCTCTCTCCAAGCTCAATGCCACTGATTATCAAATGGGCCACGGCTTGGGCCTTTCCATTGTACGCAGAATTGTGGAACGGCTAGGCGGCAAGGTCGGCGTGGAGAGCCAATTGGGTAGCGGCAGCAAGTTTTATTTTACCTTGCCGATTGAGCTAGAAGCAACCAATATGGCATAAAACCATAGTACCAGGCAAGCAAGAGCGCCAAGTGGAGACCTTGTACGCCATCACGCCAGCCGGCGAGGGTAATGTAACGGCGTCGGAATTCGCGCAGAGGCTGCAAGACAAAGTTATGCAGACGTGGTTTGATACCGCGGGCGGCCAGAATACGCGTTTCATAGGCAGCATAAAAGCGTTGTTTCTGATGAAATTGCGCCCAGGTCGCATAGTTGTAGTGAATCAAGGGCGCGGCTAACCACCCCTCTGCGCCGCCTACATCCACTGTTTCATGGACTTCACGCTCCCGATGATAGTGCACAACCGCCCGCTTTAACAGACGCAATTGATAATCGGGCGCAAAGCCGCCGGCGCGCATCTCATGGCCTACAATAAAGTTACGGCGCGGAATCCAGTAGCCACTAACGCTGGCCTGTTGCACTACCTGCTGCACCTCCTCACCCAAAGCCGGCGTCACCCGCTCATCAGCATCGACAAAGAGGATCCACTCGGCCGCCACGGAATTCAAGGCAGCCTGACGTTGCGCTGCAAAATTGTCAAAGGGACGTTGCACCACCAATGCGCCCGCGGCTTGGGCCGCAGCACAGGTGCCGTCCTCGCTGCCACTATCCCAGACGATCACGGTATCCACCCACGGCTGGATACTCCTAACACAGGCTGCAATATGGATTGCCTCATTTTTGGTAAGAATCACAGCAACCAGAGTCTGCACGAGAAAGATCCCTCGCTTTATTAACAGGAAGCGTAGAAGGGCAAGAAGCATTCTTCTCGTCCTTCCTGCCCTTCCTGTGGGTACTCTTTTTTTAGGTTAGCCTTAAAGCTGGCGGATCAGCACATAGGCAGAGAGTTCTTCGGCCAATTCGCGTCCACTGAGTTGCCCGTGCTGAAAACGGTGCCAGGCCGTTTGAGTGCGGCGCCAGAGCCCCAACCGGATGAGGACGCGCACGGCATCCATATAGTAGGCAGGATAGAGTTGGTGATGCTTCATGTAAAAGCGAAACCGGCTGCGCCAGAGCTGGACATAGGCAGGCCAGCGCACCTGCCGACTGCTCTGCCCTTCGTAGTGAGTGACATGGGCAGCCGGCGCAACATAGACCTCCCAGCCCGCTTTCTGAATGCGCAAGCACCAATCCATCTCTTCGCAGTACATAAAAAAGTCATCATCCAAACCGCCTACCTGCAGAATGGCCTCCCGCCGGACCATCAACGCCGCGCCCAGGACAAAATCCACAGGGAAAGGTTGCTGGCCCTGCCACAATTTGGCGGCATAACGACCGTTGATGGCGCTGTTGTGTAGCCGCTGCGCACCCCGCACCCCAGCAAAAGGGAAGAAGTCCAGCGCAACCTGCCAAAGCGAAGGAAAGGCAAAGGCGCCATGTTGAAAGGAGCCGTCGCCATAGGCAAGGTGAGCGCCACAGACGCCAGCTGTTGGTTCTGTGCTCAAAACCTTGGCCATTTGCCAAAGCGCATCTCCCACAATCTCGGTGTCGGCATTGAGTAAAAGGACAAAATCGGGCCGCTCGACATCAACTTGCGTGGGCGCCAAATCGCGCAGCCCTTTCTGTTCATCCACGGGAAAGCCCAGTTGGGTTAGCGCCCAATTGTTGCCGCCGGTATAGCCCAGGTTCCGCTGCGAAGCCAACAGGCGCACCTGAGGGAATTCGGCGGTCACCATGGTCGCACTGCCGTCGGGGCTGGCGTTATCGACCACCCAAAGCTCCACAGTCAGGTGCTCTTGGGTCAGTGCGGCTGAGGTCAGCACACTGTGCAGACATTGGCGGAGGAGATCGCGTGTGTTGTAATTGAGGATAATGACGGCCAATTTCATGGGCTTTGCTCACTAGGGTCTGCATCGGTGCTCTGAGTGGAAGTTAGTTCAGCGGTTGCGTCCACCGCAGCGGTTGCCGGCGCGCCGGAGGTTTCCACCTGAACGGTAATCCGGTCAACGTCATTGTTGACTACGGCCACATATTCATGAATTAGCCCACCCCACCAAATGTTGGTGTCCAACGGGGGCGCCTCATCCATAACAATGCAGCCGCTGACCTTGCTGCGCCCCTCCGGCAAGAGATACCACTGTTCCTGGCCATCAATGACGCGCCGTTCCAGATCTTGTTGGCGCCCAATGGCCCAACGAAAAGGGAAATCCATGCCGGCCAACTCAAAGTTGATGCCAAAACGCCAGACGCCGGTCTGCTGATACCAGGAGCGGTCACCCTGGCTGTTGGTCTCCGTGCGTGTGGCTTCGGCATGGCGCGCGGCAATGGTGTTGCGGTTTTCGCTAAATTTATATTCCTGTTCCGGCCAGGGGCCGGCGGTGCGGATCGGTGAGACGCCATAGTTATGGATATAGGCGCGAAAACAGAGCTTATCACCCAACACCAAGGAGAGAAAGCGACCCGTCTCTTCCTCGCGCACGCCGCCGCTAAGGCGATACCACTCAATTTCCCCTTGGTCGATTTCCGCGCGCGGTTTGCCTCCTTCAGCAATTGTCAGCGAACGCACGACACGCACCGCGTTGCCGGCCTTGTCCCGCGCCTCGCCGACAATCTGATAGATGCCATTGGGTGGTGGCTCGGCGTTGTTATCGACATCCCCTTCATAGCGATACTCTTTATAGCCCTGCGCGTTTTTGTCGGACAGCCCCGGTTTGGGCGCAATGTAATATTTCACAGCCGGCTGCGCAGGGTCTACGAGATAGACGACCAGTGTTTCCACATCTTTGGTTAAAAAGTAGGAAATGCTCACCCAATCATCGCGCAAGCCATCCTGGTTGGGTTTAAAGAGTTCCGGCACCACGGCAAAATTGTGCAATTCCGGCAATGTGCTGTCACCATTTTGCAGCGTAATCGCACCGCTAACCGTTACGCTACGTCCGGCATCATCGGTGGCGGCAACGGTCCAGCGGTAGGCGCCGTCGGGCAACACCTGGCTAAGAATCTGCTGCGGACCATACGCTGTCTCCACCACCTGGGTCTCATCCATGACGCCGCCCCAGAGGACGCGATAGTCGCCCCGCGCGCGGCGCTCATCTCGGCGAAAATAGAAACGTTCGCCGGCCTCATTCTCAAAATAGATACTAACAGCCGCCGAACGGCGCAAATGATAGGTAAGCTGCGTCACGTCCTGGTCGCCATCAGCATTGGGAGTCATAAAGTCGGGCGTCACCTGCACGTCATAGAGCAACGGCCCCCAACCAAAGTCCAACTGACCGCAGCCGCTGACCAGCAACACCAGGAACGCAAGCACAAAGAAGATGTAAAGCTTTGTCATAAGCACACAGTGTAGCAGAGGCTAAAAGAAAGTCCAAAGTAGCCAGTGGGCTAGCGCGTCACCGGCACATCACCCACGGTTACCGCGCCCACCACCAATGCGTTCTTCCCTTGTGCAGTGAGCAGCCGTGGGGCGCCAGGCAGATCGGTGCGATAGAGGGCGATGACCAGTTGATAACGGCCTGGTTCTGGCGGCGTTGGCAAATCCAGCCGTTGCTCGGTCACTTGATCGGCCAGCCAACTAGCCGTCCCCCCAGCCACCAATTGATCACTTTGCGTGGCAGGGCGCCCTGTCCCATCCAACAACTGTGCAGTCACACTGTAATCGACACCGGCCTCAGCCAAATCGGTTGCCGCCTGCCAGACCAAGGTCAATGGCAGCGTGGCGTTGAGGTCTACTGCCGTGGCGAGTGGATCTTTGAGACCAAGCAGGCGCACCAAAGCCTGCGCCTCATCCGCGGTGGTGGGCGGTGCATGAAAGGCCGCATGAAGCGGCAACGCCAGGGGTGGCGGGGTAAAGGTGCGGGTGCTGGGGGCAATCGTCACCGCCACGCGCGCTGGGGCTTGACCGGCACTGTCCACAGCCAGGTCGTCCCTGCGCGGCGCAAGCTCTACCCAATAGGCACCGGGTGGGGCTGTCACTGGCGCGCGCAGACGCACCTCTTGCCGTAGCCACTGAGGGGTGGACCACTCGGTCATGGGGACAATGCCATCAAGGGGCAATGATCGATCGGGGTAGAGCAGGCCGGTCTGCTGATTGCGCCACTGTAGGACAAATTCCACCCGTTCTATGGGCTGCTCTGTCAGCGCCCATTGCAAGGTCGCGGCCAAGGGTTCGCCCGGCTCGACGGTGGTCACAGCGGGGGCAAGGGTAACGGCTAGTCCAGGTGCGACGGGCGCGCCATGAAAAGCCTCGGGCACAGGCGCAGCGGTCGGCGCCCGCAACGTCAGGTCGATCAAGAGGGTTTTGCCCAATGCCACCCCGTGATCATCCAGGCGGTCCAGACCAGCGAGGTCGCCAGCCGGATCATAGACGCCCAGATAGAGGCGGTAGTCTCCTGGCGCGGCGCCGGCGCCGGCCCACACTTTGGCCGGGATGATACCGGTAACCCATTGTTGGGGCTGCCAGCGCATTACCGGCAGCATATAGTCAGCCGGGCGTTGGTCCGGCGGATCGGCATAGGGTAACCCCTGAGCCGTAGTAGTGCGCAGGTTGAGATAGAGATCGGGCAGGGGCTGTTGAGCGTCGGGAGCCAACTGCCAGAAGAGAATCAGGTCACCCTGTTTGTTGACAGTGTAGCCATGCAGCAGGAGTTGATGGCCAAAGTTGACATCGACCACGTGATCGATTGGCGGCGCGTCGCTAATCAACTCAGCATGGACAGGCCGATAACGATGCAACTGTAGCTGCCAAAATAAGCCGTAGGGCGGGCGAATTTTGCCGGCCAATGCCAGTTGCAAGGGTACAACCCCCGTCGGATCGACCACTTCATCCTGCCAACGAATGAGCCAGGCGCCATTTTTGCCAGCCAACGCCCGGCGCAAGGCTGGGCCAGTATTGGCAAAGTCGAGAATCGTATCGACATTGAGGATCTCAAGATCCGGTAGGCGCAAGACCGGCAAATCAGGCGCATAATATTCCCACACCGGCCAAGCATGACCACTGACGAGGATAAAGGCTTCATCCGGTTTGTGCTGTTCGCGCAGATACGCGCTCAGCTCGCGCCACTGCGCTTTGGTAAAGGCAGCATTGGTAAACCAGTTGTAATCGGCGCGGCCAAAGGTGAAGAGCAGTAGCACCAGTGCAACACCGCCCGTAACATATCCGCCCCAACGTAAAGGGGTACGTTTGCGTAGTACCAGAGACTGAGGCAAGCGGGCAGGCACATCATCATTTGGCGCTGGCGGGGTCGGCGCCCCTTCCCACAGCAGCACAATAGCGACGCTCCAGAGCAGGATCAAGCCCGGCAGCGCTACCATCACATAACGGGCGTTAAACTTGGGTACAAAGGCCGCCAGCCCTAGCACACCGCCCACCGGGATCAAGAGCCAACAGAGGGGATAGAGCAAGGTGCGTCTGGGTGTGTCCCACTTGGGGTGCGCCCCCGGACGTTGCAGGGTGCGGCTACGCCAGGCATGGCCAACGAGCACCCCCAGCAAGAGCAGCGTGATAAAGCCCAAGCTCCACAGCACTCGATCACGATCTTGGGGCAGAAGCGTCTCCCCGCTGGCAAAACGCTGGAGCACATCATTCAACGCTTCCCACACCTTTAAGCGCCCCTGCCAATAGCTGGCATCTTTGCCCAACTGGCCCAAGAGCGTTGCAATCCAGGCGCCATAAAGCACCAAGATCGCGAGATGAACGCCGCAAAAGATGATGAACGGGGAAGAGCGGGAGCGCAGCGAGAGGCTGGCGCGCGGTTGGCTCAACAAAAATGCGCAACCAAGCGCCAACAAAAGAAAAAAGGCAAAATAGTGGGTGTAGACCGCGGCGACGGCACTGAGGATATAGGCCGTCAGCCCCAGCCATGACGGCGCTGCTTTCATCGTTGTCTGCGCCAGCGTACGCAAGAGCAGATAGGCGGTCAGCACGCCCAAGGTTACCAACATGGTATACATGCGCGCTTCCTGGCTGTAATAGACCAAGAGTGGGTGCAACGCGGCCAACAGCGCAGCCAGCAAGCCGGCCAGGGGACGACGGGTGAGCCGTTGGGCCACCACGGCCAAGAGGGGAACACTCAACACGCCCCACCAGGCTGAAGGAAAACGCAAACTCCATTCACTCCAGCCGGCCAGCCGCCCCCACAGAAAGACCACATAGTAGTAGAGCGGCGGCTGAATATCGTGGGCTGTCCATTGGGTCAGTTCAGACAGACCGCGCTGGGCAACGGTGGCGGTGACGCCCTCGTCATACCACAAACTTTGGGCGCCCAATTGATAGAGGCGCAGGCCCAGTGCGAGCGCCATCACCAAAAGCAGCGCCAACTGATACAGACGGCGGACGGGCATCAATGACATAACTGGTGATGCGACCTAAAGCGCCGGTTCAACCGGGATGGGCATGGTCGGCGCGCCCCAACGCCGTTCGGCCAGAAAACTCAACAGCGCCATAACCACTTCACCAAGAATATTCCAAACCCGCATGGCCAGCGCCAGCACCGTCACCAATCCCCCACCAATGACTGGCGCTAGAAGTAGATAAAAAGCGCCTTCACGCACGCCAAAGCCACTGGGGGTGATCAAGCTGAGCAGACCGATCACATAGGCCACTGGATAGACAGCCACCAGGTGCAGGACAAAATAGGCAGGCAGACCATGATCTGAATCCTGCAAGGCCAGCGCCAGCGTACCAAAACAGGCGCCCCAAAGCAGCCAATTAAAGGCGGCAATGATCAGGAGCCAACAGAGACGGCCAGTGGTCAAGTTGGCCTCCACCGCGGCGCGACCGGCTTTGCGCAGCAGCCAGTTCATCATAGAGACCAGCATGCCTGGGCGGATCAGAAAAAAGAGCACCGGCACAAGGGTAAGCGCCACAAGCCAGGGCGCCATATTCCCAATCAAGCCGGTCAGCAATCCCCAATTGCCCGTAATCTGAAAATAACAGGCCGCAATCGGCATGACGGCTAAAATGACAACTGCCTGATAGAGCACAATACTGGCCAGGGTAATCTCGGCTCGCACGCCATAGCGTTGACAATAGAGGGTCAACGAAAGTGGCTGCCACACATTGCCGGGGATGTAGCGGATTAAGGCGCTGAGCCACCAAAGGCGCAGCGCAGCGCCATAGGAAAGCAGGCCGCCAATCAGTCCGACCAACGTGTACCAGATGTATACCTCCACCGACCAGCTGGCTAACATTAAACAGGCCGAAAGTGTAAGCCAGCCGCGCTGCAATTGCCACGAATAGCTGCGCAAGGTTGCCCACTGACTTTGCAACAAGTAGGCGACAAAGCCCAGCGCCAAAAGAATAAAGACCGGTTGTAAACGGTCAAACCAGCTTCGTCCCATAGCGTAAATACCTGTATCGATTCTAATCCTACAAGCTAATCCTATCCGAAATTGCGGAAGGCCCAGGTGAGAGTCACTGGCCGGAGCACTTTCGCATCAAAACGATCCGAGTATACCACGAATTGTTACAACTCTAAATATACAGAAACTCATTTGTTCATGCTATAATATCATGTATGCTACTTAAGGCACTTTTAATGATTACGATTACAAGCGCTTGTACCCATCTTTGGGCCGAGTATTATGGACCACGCTGGTTAATCTATGTAGCAAAACCAACCACAACATCAGCAATTTTGTTGTTGGCATGGTTTGGGGAAGGGCTTTTTCCCTTTTATCACTATGCAATTGTCGCTGGGCTGCTTTTGTCGCTGGCCGGCGATATTTGGTTGATGTTGCCATCCGATCACTTTATGGCCGGATTGCTTAGTTTTTTCGTTGCCCACTGCTGCTATAGTGCAGCCTTTGGCAGCCGATTGACAGAACTCCCCTCTCTCTTTGGGTTACTGCCGATGTTGCTTTACACAGCACTTATATATCATTGGCTAGCGCCTTACTTGGACCCAATGCGCCTGCCGGTCATCCTCTATATGAGTATGATCACCTTGATGGCTTGGCTGGCGATTGCCTTTTACCTTCAAGCAGGCACGTGGCAGAGCTTCTTTGCCTGCAGTGGGGCAATCCTCTTTGTCCTGTCAGATTCAGCATTGGCGCTTAACCGCTTTCGCGGCAGTTTTGGCAGTGCCCAGGCACTTGTATTGAGCACCTACTACGGTGCCCAGTGGTTTATTGCTCGCTCGATTTAAAGAATGGTTAAAGAAAGTTACAGAGTAAGCGAGTGGGCTTAGGAGGAATCTGTGTCTACGACCGACAAATTTAACGCGCCTTCTATACCACAAGGTAAGAATAGCACGTTTAGACAAACAATACGCATCTTTTTGCAGTCCAAACATTGGATCCCACTGCTAGATTTGGCGCTAATTGTCACACTGTTGTTGCTTTACTTTGATGATTCCAAGATTTTCTATTTTCACTTTATCTTTATCTTTTTAACCTTTGGCGCCTTTTATTGGAGCTTCCAAGCCTTTATCATCAGGTCAACGGTTGCCGTGGTGGTTACCTCAGCGCTGCTGGTCAGCTTTGTCTTTGCTTATGAGATCCCGGCCGGTGAACTGATTGAAATTCCCATGTTATCCAGCATTCTTATTCTGGTCTTTGCCATTACCCGACAGCGCGCCAAAGCCGAAGATGCCTTACGCAGCATTAACGAGGATCTGGAAAATCGCGTGTCGACGCGCACCGCCGATCTGGTACGGGAAATCAATGAGCGACAACAGACAGAGCAGACCTTGCGCGCCAGTGAAGAGCGTTATCGCCACTTGGTCGAACTTTCCTTTGAAGCGGTGGCAATTCATACTGAGCGCGAACTCATTTATGTGAACCCAGCCGGCATGAGATTGCTTTCTATCGCTTCACTTAATGAGTTGAAGGGCAAATCGTTGTTTGATTTTGTCCACCCCGACTCCTACGCCGCAGTCCTCGAAAGATTGCATAAAGTTACAGAGGCAACCAAAGGGGCACCCTTAGCGGAAGAGACCTTTATCCGTGCAGATGGCACTCAGGTGGATGTGGAGACAGTCACCATTCCGATTACTTATGAGGGACAGGCGGCCATGCAGACGGTGATCCGTGACATCACAATCCGCAAACAGGCAGAGCAGGCACGCATGGCTGAACGCATGAGCATTGCCCGCGACCTACATGATTCGTTAGGGCAGAGCTTGGGGTATCTTCACCTTAAGTTAGATGAGTTGGCCAGCCTCACAGCCGAGTCCGCCGAAGAACCTTTACAGCAAGAGCTATTACGCATGCGAGCCGTAGCCAGTGATGCCTATGAACAGGTGCGCAGCATGTTGGCCGCTTTAATGCCGGCCAATACGGTGCTGCTCACCAAAGCGCTGCGCGACCGCGCCAAATTGATTAGCCGCCAGGCAGCGTTCAAAGTTCAAGTGGTTAGGCGCGGGCGGGAAACCACCTTGCCACCGGTGCTTCAGCAGCAAGTGCTGTCGCTATGCAGTGAAGCGTTGGCCAATGTTGCCAAACATGCCGGCGCCAAACAGGTCAAAATTGAGCTATGGTGGACTGCCACCAATTTGACGATTACCCTTGAAGATGATGGTTGCGGCTTTGATGTTAATCGCCCTCAGGCTGAAAATTCATTTGGGCTCAGGATTATGCAAGAGCGCGCGGCACAAATTGGCGGATCGCTTCTGATTCAATCACAATTTAATGTTGGTACACAACTTACGCTCCAACTACCCCTGTCCGGAGCATGAACGATCGTAAACCTAGGGAAGAAACTATGAGAATATTAATTGTTGATGACCATACCCTATTTCGCGAGGGATTGGTGAGTCTAATCACAACCCAACCCGATATTGAGGTGGTTGGGCAGGCAGAATCAGTGCACCAGGCCGTAGCATTGGCGGCAGAGATAAAACCGGAACTTATCCTCATGGATTTTGGGTTGCCTGACGGGACAGGTCTAGATGCCACCGAAGCGATCTTGGCGAAACAACCAGAGATCAAGATTGTCTTTCTAACAGTGCATGAAGATGATGAGCGCCTTTTTAAAGCAATTCGCATTGGCGCCAAAGGGTATTTGCTCAAAAATGTGCCGGTCTCGAAGCTGCTTGCCTTTCTGCGCGGTGTAGAAAAGGGTGAGGTTGCTCTATCGCCGGTTATGACCAGTAAAATCCTGGATGAGTTCGCACGTATGTTAGAGAGCCACCAGGAGAAAACGCCAGAACTTGATCTGCTCTCCCCGCGCGAGTTAGAGGTGCTGGAGCAGTTGAGCACGGGAGCTAGCAACCGAGAAATCGGCGAACGCCTCTATATTTCGGAAAACACGGTCAAAAATCATGTGCGCAATATCCTGTCCAAGTTGAATCTACAGAATAGACGCCAGGCTGTTTCTTTCTTTCGCGGTTAAGGAAAACTTAACAAAAATTAATCAGACAGATCAAAAAAGTAACCTTACACACACAGTCACTTCCCATCTATCTAAGGATCAAAATGTAAGTTTTGCTCAAAGCCGCTACGACTCAAACTTACGTAATTCTCACAAAAGAGTTGGCTGAATATCAGTCCAACTCTTTTACCCGGTGCTCACTCCCAAAAACGAAAATTTGAAGTTACAGCAGAAGCAGCCTGGCTAAAACGACATTTCCTCTAGTTTCACTAAACGCGACGTTAGTAACCTAACATAAATGTATGTATCCAAAAAGCATTATCAATCATTGGTCAGAATGCGATATTTTTCCGGTTCTCATTTTTTCTAGTTACTCTATATCCGATCAGCACTCCGGCATTGGCTATATTTTGCCAAAAAGAACTATGTACATTACGGCAAAAAGCGCAGGATAATTAGTTCTATTTTCTAGTCCAAAATGCAGATCTGGTACTTGAAATCATGCGTAGAGTTTACTAAACTACATTTAACGCACGGCAAGCCTTGGTTTCCACAACCACGTTAACCATACGCATGGCAACCGTTATTTCGACGGTTGCCATTCTCTTGGGTTCGTTTCGGCTTGTGGAATGGTGGCCCAGTAAACCACCCGAATGGTAATGACAATCTATGCACCTTTGTCACACGTTCTCTGACACCCTGAGTTTTTGTAGCAGGAACAGGGGTAACAGGGAGTTTGGTAATAGAGTCCGGCGCAGCGTTCTCCTGCGAGCGATTTTCTTGTCGGTGATCCTGATTTTTGCGCTGACATCCAGCCGATCTGCCTACGCCCATGCGACAGTGATTCGGTCAGAACCGGTTGACGGCGCGCTGCTTGCTACAGCGCCACCAGAAGCACAACTTTGGTTTGATGAGCCCTTGGTGGACCGTTTCATTACTGTACGTCTAGTCGATGCACAGAATCAGATCATTGGAGGTGCGGCGCCATCGATCAATCCAGCCGAGACAGATGTGCTGCACGTTACGTTGCCCCCCCTTGCAGAGGGTAGCTATACACTCTTTTGGAAAGTTCTATCCGATGTTGATGGGCACTTCAGTCAAGGCTTTCTGCTCTTTAGTGTGGGGCAAACAGCGGCTACCGCAACCAACAGTACGGTGGCTGTCACCGAACCCGGGCAAATTATTGAAGGGGCGCTGCGTTGGCTCAACTTTGTCTTAATCGCCGGCGTAGTCGGCGCCCTTGCGCTTGCACAGTTCGTCTTGACGCCCCTTGCGCCTCAAGCCGCCGCTGTGGAGGCAGCAAGCGCAAGTGACCGACAAAGGCGCTTACGGCGCCAACTGCTACAGTTGGCGGCCGGTTGCGCCAGTGGCGCACTCGTGGTCGGGGTAGGATTACTTGCCTGGCAATTGGTTTTGGTACAAGACGCTGCGCCCGCCGGCGCCAATTGGTTAGCCCAAGGCCGCCTTGTCCTCACCCAAACCTTGTGGGGCGCCATTTGGCTGGTGCGTGAAGGGGTCTTGCTGATCCTGGCTGGGGGTCTTTGGTTTCTGGCCACCTATGCTCATGAAGCCAATGCACCGTGGGCGCGGCTGGCTATCTTTGGGCGAGCCATTGATCTGGTGATTATACAGGCCATTTCCGGCCATGCCTTAGGGAGTACATCGAATTGGTTTTTGGCCATCAGCAACGCAACGCTCCATCTACTGGCGGCGAGCGTTTGGATTGGCGGGCTCTTGGCGCTGGCAGTGATTGTTTTGCCGGCCGTACGCCGCGGTCGTCGCAGCAATCCGACATGGCAGCCTATTCGTTGGCGCAGGTTTAGTCTTTTGGCAGCCACCAGCGTAGCGCTGCTCGTTGCTTCTGGTTTGCTCAATATAAGTTTGCAAGTTGCATCACCCGACGCCCTCTTGACGAGCACCTACGGCCGTCTTCTCCTCGTCAAAATTGGACTGGTCGTGGTGGTGGGCCTTTGTGGCCTGGGAAATGCATGGATGCTCCACCCACGACTGGCCGCTTTCCTGTCACGTCGATCTGGGTGGCTTAACCTGCGCTTGCCAGTAACCCTACATAAGGCGCCGCGGTTGATCGCAATAGAAGTGATCTTGGGTATTCTGATCTTTGGCGTAACCGGGCTATTGACCGCGACGGCGCCGCCGCGCGGGGTTGAATATACCATTACGCCTGACGATGTAAAGGCCACATTAGGGGAACGTGTCGATGATCTGATCGTTACGCTGACGGCTAAGCCCAATCGCTTGGGCGACAATCTCTTTACGATACGCGCCGTCAGCACTGCGCAACCGGCACCACCAATTTTACGGGTGCTGCTCAATTTTACTTATATAGGGAGCGGTAGAGAAGCGCAAGAACCCCTTCCCACCGCCATTGCAGAAGCGGTTGACAGCGACCTCTATCAGGTAAGCGGCAACTATTTCAGCCGAGCAGGTGTATGGCAGATCGAGGTGGTATTGCGGCGCAATGGGGTGGCCGACAGCACAGCTCATTTTCGTTGGGTGGCGCCCCCCATGGGTAAGCTTCCACCGGTTGTACTGTCCAAATATCCGTGGGCAACGCTGATGACCGCCATTGCCGGTATCGTCCTACTCGTGAGTTTAGTGCTCATTGGTGTTGGGAGTCGCCTCTTGGCTGGCGCTGCCATCACCTAAGGATAACGGAGCCGTTCTGGCCAGCGATAATCACCTCGTGTGAATCGTTCGTTTTTTGCAAATATCCAAACAGGTGATAGTCATGTCCCCCAACACGGCGCACACCTTTTGCTGTCCCCCTATAGTGCTTGTAGAAGGTAAAGTGATCCATCATGAATGCACAATCCAATTCACTGCTTAGCAGCACGAACACATTTGCGGCCACGTTGGCATGCAATTCGGCCAACGCGCGGTTGAATAAGATCTTCGTTGCTGCTGACCTCGAAATTCAGCCATGTAACAACTCCGTTACCTGGCATAGTTTAAGTGCCGATGGTCCCTAGTTCACCCCTTTTTAAAGAGTAGATTGCGGCTGCACCATACCCGTGTGCGAATCGGCCGGCTACTCGAATAGTAGTTGCTTCTAGTAGTGCGCTTTCCGCCCAACCCTATCCATGACGCAAGGATAATCCGGTTGGTTCAATGGCGTGGGATTACCCAGACCACCATCACTCCTCTTCATTACGACTGGGTCTAGAATAACAACTGCTCTCTTCACGTTGTTCATTGTGCAGACAGTTACTTGCAACCTCGCTATCTGCACGTCCCAATATTGGTTTACTACTCGTCGTTTGTATTGCTCATTCCGAATTAGGTAGTTGCAAGATCATTGGCTCTTCCGCGCAGTGTGCATCCGGAGGCGCATTGAGCTGCAGTAGACCCTTGATCAAGATCTACCATAGTTGGCAAAGAAATTAACAACGACAAGCTTTTGCCGTGACTGCAAAGCTGGGCTGCGCCTGTGCCGTGAATATTTAGTTTTTAGAAATCTCTGATGACTTGTGCCCAAGTCGTGATTTCTAAAAATTAAGCGGCCAGACAACTAGGAGTGGCCACTCCTGCGGTTTGTACGCGCTTGCTTTGCAGGCAGGCTGCAGTTGTTCGCGCTCATCAAGCGAGGACTTCACGCGCGGCAATCGTTTACGTTTGGCTAATTTTGGCTGCCTGTAATTATTTTGTTCATAAAACTACTGAGAAAAGGAAGAACCCATGAACAAGACCGACGGTTCATGTCAGCAATGGTTTGACCAAAGGCGGCGTACACTCGTACACCTGGCCGTGGTCGCAGCGTTGCTCCTAACAAGTTTTGCGCCCGTCATGCCAACGCTCACAGCCACTGCGTTGGCGGCGCCGGCTACTGCGCCATTAGCGCAAACAACTAACACGCTGATAATCCAGGTCACCAGCGCGCGTACTGAAGCGCGCGCCTTTAGTGGCGCTGGAGTAACGAAAGGTGATCCTGTTACTGAGTACAAATATATCATTAATGATGATAATACCGGCACAACCTCCTTGCATACGCCAACTGGCGGCTGCTCACCCACTGCCGCCGGTTACCCTGATTCATGTGAATGGGTCTCGATTGCCGGCGCCGCTAGCTCCAGCCCCATTGTAACCCAGGGCGATCAGGATGACTTTAATGGTGTCAACAGTAGCGGTTTGGATCTACCCAATGGCCGCTACCTGATCTCAGTGCTGGCGGATGGCTACAAGCTGGACGGCGCCCATTTTACAGTACCCCTCAGCGGGCCCATCACAGTCGAATTGCAACCAACGCCACTGCCAGACGCCACCATTCGCGCTTTTGTCTTTAATGACATCTCGCCCACCAATGGCGCGCCTGATGCGCCGGTGGAGCAAGGGTTGGCGGGCTTTGTAGGCCACCTTGCCGATTATCTGGGCGAAGTAACGACCGATGTCTATGGTAATCCACTTTGCACGCGCTATGTCGGTGAGGACCCAGTCACCCACCTTATTGATCCGAATGTGCTGCAGCCCCCGGACTACGCACCGGACCCCATTCCCGGCACAGGTGGAGAATGTGCGAGCGATGCGAATGGTGATCTGGTAATCCCCCACTTGGGCCCCAACCGTTACGCACTTTCGGTTGTTCCACCCGACGGCAGTGGCTGGATCCAGACAACCACCTTAGAAGGCAACCATGATTGGGATGCCTGGGTGATGGAAGGCGCCACGGGCTATGACACCGAATTTGTCGTAGCCGGCGAGCCCTTTCCCGCCATCATCTTCGGCTATGTCCAACCCACGGCCCCCTTACCCAGTGGTGCGAACACCCACCACATTACGGGCGTTGTCGATGCCTTTAAGGCCTATGTACCGGCTACGGGTGGCGTCGTGGGAGAGGGAGGTATGACCGGCGCCAAGATTGACAAACCGATTGATCAGCCGTGGCTCTCGTTGGTAGACCTGGACAACGGCGACACCGCAGTCTGGGTAGGCCAGGGCGATGCCAATGGCCATTTCGATATTGCCAATGTGCCGGCGGGCAACTATTCCCTGGTCTGGTGGGATGAGCCCCAGGATTATATCCTCAACATGCAAAATGTCACCGTGGGCAATACGGATGTAGATCTGGGCGTCTTGTCGCTCTTGGGATGGTGGACGCAGTTCGATGGCTATGTCTTCAACGACAGCAACCGCAATGGCGTGCGCGACCCAGGGGAGAATGGGCTTCCTAATTTCACCCTGACGATGCGCAAACGCGAAAATTCACTGATGGATCGCGGCGCCACCGTGATCACAACCGACGCCACCGGCCACTTCTACGTAGAGAATGGCTATCCCATGACCCAATGGCTGGTTATGGAAGCCTATAACGATCTCTACTACACCACGGGCGTCACCTATCAATCTGACAACCAGCCGAACCCAACCACCATCTTGGGCGCCGGCGTCGATATTAGCGTGCTGCCCATTATCGGCCTTGCCGGCCATATTGATTGGGGTGTTCACGCCTATGATCCGACCGGCGCCAATGGCATTGACCCGCGCAACGGCGGCATTGTCGGCACCGTCAGCTATGACACCACCCGTAACGAACTCGACGCGCAATATGCCGCTGTCGAAGATTGGCAACCAGGTATTTCCGGCTTGACCGTTAATCTCTATGCGCCGGTTGAATGCCAAGATCTGGATACCGGCATCGGCTGTGACCCGTTGGGACAATATCAACTGGCGGCTGACGGCTCCTATGCCAAAGGACAGCTCCTCAATGTTTACATCACCGAGACGTGGGAAAGACCTGGCCTCAACGGTGACGGCGAATGTATCCCGCGTAATGTAAACGGGAACCCACTTGCCTATCCCGCCGACCAGCAGGTCACCAATGATAACACGGACTGCCTGGAAGGGCCGTTGATGGGCGTGCAGTTCCAACACGGTTACTCCACAGTCGATGGCAACTATGGCTTCGCCGATGGCTGTTTCGGCACGGGTGGCGCCACTGGGCCGGAAACTTGCGCCGATGGCAGCGATCCCATCGCACTGCCTGGCGGTCGCGACTATCTGGTCGAGGTGGAACTCCCGGTGGAGGGGACCAATGGCGTTCATCCTGGACGACCGCTCTATAAGGTCACCCGCGAAGAGGATATTAATATTGGCAATGGCGATCAGTTCATTCCACAAGTGCCGCCACCTGTCTGTGCCGGTGCGCTGCATACCGTTGACGTAGCCGGCCTTGGGACTGATGGCTATGATCCGGTCGCGCTGCCGGGTGGCATCACGGTGCCGGCCTCAGAACCTACCCAGAATGCCACCTTTGTTGACATTGGCGGTTCACCTTTTGAAGGAATGTTGAAGCCCTTGTGTGACACCAAACTGGTGCCGCTTAACAATGGTAAGTCGATCGTACCGACCTTCAACCTCTTCACCGACGTACCGCTACCCGGACGCTTCTGGGGGTTGATCGTCGATGACCTCAACTTCTCGGCCAATCCCAAGTCTCTGATCTATGGTGAGAAGGCCGGCGTGCCCTTTGCCCCCATTGGTATTTACGACTACGCGAACCGCCTGGTAATGACGGTCGAATCTGACTACAATGGTCTGTGGGATGTGCTCATGCCCTCGACCAATCGCATCAATTGTCCCACGCCTTCCGGCGTCTGCGCCAATCTTTACCGCTTTGTGGGCAATGATCCCGGCGTGCCAGGCGCTTTAAATCCGAACTACAATCCTCAATATCGCACCATTGCCGCCGAATTTGAGGCTATCCCCGGCTTGATTGTGCCAGCTGATCTAGCGCCGACCCAAGTGGGTGTCTCGATCCAAATTCCCAGCGGCCAAACCCAGGCAGTGAGCTGTGCGCTTGATCCAGCCACGCCCCAATTGCTGGCAGTCTCACAGCCCTATGTCAATGGCTCCGGTTCATTCACCATTGAGGGCACAGGCTTTGGCGCGACGGCCGGTCAGGTAACCTTGGATGGGTCAGCCACCGGACTAACGGTGGGGCCATGGAGTGATACGCAAATCACCGTCAATGTCGCCAACAGTACACCAGCGGGCCCCCATCAACTCCAGATCACAGCCGCCAATGGCCAAAGCACCATCAACGGCTTGACCTTCCATGTACGCCGTGGCGCCTACAGCCCGACTGTCTACGAAGTTGGTCCTGGCCGAGCGTATAGCACCATCCAAGCCGCGATTGACGCCGCGACAGCCAGCAATGGCGACGATCTGGTCGTGGTCTATCCCGGCACACCGGATACTAGCAACCCGCGTGCCAATCCACGTGGCGCCTACTACGAAAATCTGATCATCACGGCGCCAATCAAGCTTCAAGGTGTGGGTCCGGGTGGTTTCCAGGGCAACACTTTTGTGCCTGGTTCGATCATCGACGGCGGCGCCTTCGGTGGTGACACCGCGCTGGCCGATGCCTGGCGCGCCAAGATCGCCACCTTACTCGACGCCAACGACAACCCGACCTGGCAGGGCAACCCCAATGTCAACGATGGCGAGACGATCTACCTGCTGGCGCTCACACAGAATGCCTATGGCGCCACCTATAAAGCCAGCATTGATGGCTTTGATCTGCGCGGCGGTGACCAACAGGGCTTCCCCAACAATATCAATCAGATTGGTGGCGGCAACAACGGTCTGCCGCCCAATGTGGTGACGCAGGGCGGCGCCATCTTTGCCAACGCCTACATCCGTAACTTGCAGATCACCAACAATGTGGTACAGAACAACGGCGGCGCCTATGGCACCATCCGCATCGGCACGCCCGACCTGCCGGCGCCCGACACCAACCAACATAACGAGAATCTGCGTATTGCCAACAATCGTGTCATCCTCAATGCCGGCACCAACCTGGCTGGCGGCATCGGTCTCTTTGCCGGCGCCGACAACTACGAGGTGGCGCACAATGACCTCTGCGGCAACTTCTCGGCGGAGTATGGCGGTGGTCTGACCGTCTATGGGCGCAGCCCCAATGGCAAGATCCACCACAACCGTATCTACTTCAACAGTTCCTATGATGAAGGCGGCGGCATTATGATCGCCGGTGAATTGCCAGCCAATTCGGCGCAACTCTCGCCTGGTTCGGGGCCGGTGGACATCTATAACAACCTGATCCAAGCCAACCTGGCCAATGATGACGGTGGCGGTCTCCGCTTCCTCATGGCCGGTGGTCCTGGTGGGGTAGACGCCATGAATGTCTACAACAACATGATCGTCAACAATGTCTCGACCCACGAAGGGGGCGGCATTGGCCTAAATGATGCGCCCAACGTGCGGGTCTACAACAACACGATCATGAAGAACCTGACGACGGCCACCGCGGTCACCAGCAATGGCTTACCCGCCCCGGCCGGTCTCTCCACCTCGCAGAACAGTGACCTGCTGCAGGCGACGTTGCCGGGTGGCGCGCCAACCTTTAGCAACCCACTCTTGTTCAACAACATCTTCTGGGACAACCGCGCCGGCACACTGGCAAGCACCACCGTCACCGGCCTGGGTCTGCCGGGCGACGCCACCCCCATCAACTACTGGGACATAGGCGTGGCCGACGGCAGTGGCGTCCTCACCCCCAACTACTCGATCTTGCAAGTCACCACCGGCACTAGCGGCGGCACAGGCAACCAAATTGGGGCCGATCCGCTGGTCGTGGCCACCTATGACACCTCGGTTGCTTTTGCAGCCTGGCGCACCAACCCCAACTTTGTGGGTGCGATCCTGGTGGCCGTAGAGACACCGCCCAACCTCATGGGCGACTACCACTTGCAGGCCGCCTCACCCGCGGTAGATATGGGAGTCGCCGGCCAAGATGGTGTCAACGCGCCGACCGATGACATTGACGGCGATATGCGTCCGGCTGGAGCCGGCTATGACAGCGGCGCTGATGAAGTGGGCAGTGGCACACCACCGCCGACGACGCCGATCTTATACTTCTCGACCTCGGGCAATGGTACCATTCCAGGGGTGCCGCCGATTGCGCCGCCTGGTGCGGGCTATGATGATTCTGATATCTACGCCTGGGACGGCACGGCTTTTAGCCGCGTCTTCGACGCCAATAGTGGCGGCAACCTGCCCCTGCCAGGTGGAGCCAACGTTGATGGTTTGGTCATGGTCGATGCCACACACTTTTATCTGTCGTTCGCGGGTGCAACGACCACCCTGGCCGGACTAGGGGACATACAGGACGAAGATGTCGTCTACTATGACAATGGCGTCTGGTCGGTATACTTTGACGGCACCGCGCAAGGTCTAACCGCCAATGCACAGGACCTGGATGCCATCAAGATTGCTGGGAATATTCTCTACTTCTCGACGGCGGGCAACGGCTCTGTGCCAGGCGTGGCTGCTCCCTTTGACGACGCCGACATCTACGCCTATGACTTCACCACCAACAGCTTCAGCCGGGTCTTCGATGCCAGTGTGGCCGGGCTGCCCAACAACGCTAATGTCGATGGTCTGTCCTGGATCGACGCCAACCAATTCTACCTCTCCTTCAGCGCCGCCAATACGAGCGTGCCAGGTCTCGGGTCTGTAGAGGATGAGGATATAGTGCAATACGGCAACGGCCTCTGGTCCGTCTACTTCGACGGCACCGCTCTTGGCCTAACCGACAATCCCCAGAACCTGGATGCCTTCTCATTTGCCGAAGATGTGCCGCCGCCTCCGATACCCGAACCGGCGCCCGTGCCGGTGGCATCGGTACTCTATGTCTCGACAGCAGGCAATACGTTCATTCCCGGCGTACCGGCCATATCCCCGCCAGCTATTGGCTATGACGATGCCGATATCTACGCCTGGGATGGCACAGCCTTCAGCCGGGTTTTCGATGCCAACAGCGGCGGCAACCTGCCCCTGCCAGGCAATGCCAACATCGATGGCCTGCAATGGCTGGGCGACAATCACTACTACCTCTCCTTTGCCGGTGCAATGACCAATATAGCCGGGCTGGGAACAGTCGAGGATGAGGATGTGGTTGAGTACAACAATGGCGCCTGGTCGGTCTACTTCGATGGCACGGCGGCGGGGCTGCTCGACAATAACCAAGATGTCGATGCCGTCAGTATCGTTGGGGATGTTCTCTACTTCTCGACGGTAGGCAATATGAATCCGCCTGGTGCGGGCGGATCGGCGGACGATGCCGACATTTACGCCTATGATCGCACTACCATGAGCTTCAGCCGGGTCTTCGATGCTAGCGTGGCCGGTCTCCCCAACAATGCCGACATTGACGGTCTGGTTTGGATTGATGCCAACAACTTCTACGTCTCCTTCAATGCGAACTCCACGACTGTCCCCGGTCTTGGGGGGGTTGCGGATGAGGATGTGGTCCAGTATAGCAGCGGCATCTGGTCATTGTACTTTGATGGCGCCGCGGCAGGTTTGAATACCTCTGGCGCCCAAGACCTGAATGCATTCTCATTTGCGGGCATGGGACCAGCGTTGCTGGCAGGGCGAAACGCCGTGGTCACCGATCAAGTAGTTACACCATCAGCCGAAGTGCCGTTCACCACGGATGACGAAGGTACCGATCAATTCGATGACACGGGGAATTGGACTGATGTGGAAGCCAATCTATCTCTCCAGATTTTCTTACCAATGATCACGAAATAGCCACGACCGGTTTGAAATGAGTACTCGGGCCTCCTGGGTCTTACCGAGCAGGAGGTCCGAGCCGATGGACCACATACTTAAGCGATATATTGCGGTTGGATTGAAAACTGAAGTTTTAGGAGACTCTACCAGAGAAAGAAACTTCAGTTTTCAAACAGAGCTCAGTATAGTTGAATACGATGGAGACTGACTATGAGTAGAAAACTCGCACGACGCGATTTTTTCAAAATGACTGGGGGGGCGCTAGCCGTCGCAGCTGGGGCGCGCTGGCTGCCAACCTATCTGCGCAAAACTTTGTCCCCAATTGAAGTTGGGGTTGCCAATGCCCAAGATGCTGATATTGATCTCTTCTTGGGGGGCACCGATGGCTGGATCTATCTGCCACCTACCCCGGAGATCCCGCCGTTCCATCCCGATAACCTGGCGCCTGCACCCCTGACGACCTATATCTTTGGCTTTCGCAATCTCACCGGGTTAGATCCAACCAACCCGGCCGATTATCAGTTGATTAGCAATCAGAAAAATAAGGCGCAGCACAGCGCCCCCCTCTTTTGGACTCACCAAAATACGCCTTTCCGCGTGCAGTTGACCAACCTGGGGTTGGCCTTGCGCCCAGATCTCTTTGACGCACACACGGTACACTGGCATGGCTTCCGCAATGTCATCCCCTTCTTTGACGGTGAGCCTTCTTCCTCGGTCTCAGTGCCGACAGGGCGCTATTTCACCTATGTCTACCACGCACATGAACCGGGCACCTATATGTATCACTGCCATGTGGAAGATGTAGAACATGTGCATATGGGCATGACCGGCATGGTCTTTGTGCGGCCGGAACAGGATGGCACGCCCTATACGTATGGTGGGCGCACCTTTACCAAATTTGTCTACAATGACGCCGATGGCTCCACCGGCTATGATCGTGAATTTTCGATGTTTCTTAGCGAGGTCTGGGCCGAGGCGCATTGGGCCGACGCCCACATTCAATTACCGGAGTGGAGTGACTACCGGGCCGACTTCACCATGCTCAACGGGCGCGTCTACCCAGACACGATTGCGCCCAATGGTTCGATTGATCCCTTCAACCCAGTGCGCGACGCCAGCGGTGATCTCATCCCGACACCAGGTTATGAACATCTCCAGTATCAGCCCATCTCGTCGCTGGTGCGGTGCAATGCCGGCGAGCATGTTCTGCTCCGCTTTGCGAACCTCGGTTTTAAGGAAGCGTCAATGACACTGACGGGCATCCCCATGCGCGTGATCGGGAAGGATGCAACGCCCATGCGCGGGCGTGACGGGACCGACACCAGCTACGAAACCGAAACCCTTTCCTTTAACGCCGGCGAGAGTATTGACGCGATCTTTACAGCGCCTGCCCACTCCGGTGGTACAGGACCAGATAAATACTTGCTCTACAACCGCCGCTATACCAACGCCAACAACCGTGCGCCGGGCGGCTTTGGTGGCCAAGCCACTGAGGTGCATGTCTACCCTACCGGTGCGCTGGATACACAGCAGTACCCCAACGACTGGGCCAATCTACTATGAGTTATCTATTTGTAGCAAGGAGTTAAAGATGGCTAAATTTCACCTTACGTGGCTACGCTGGGGTATGGTGCTGCTGGTGGCTGCGCTTTTGACCGTTGCACCCCAGACCAGTGCACTGCCGCTTAATGCGCAGACGCAGCCTAAAGTCGGCGTCGTCTGCACCACCAGCACCAGCCCAAACCCGACCTTTACCTTGACGACGCGCACCGGCTATATTCTGCTTCCCGATGGCAACACGATGTTTATGTGGGGCTATGCCGAAGGTGGCCAACCTTTCCAACATCCCGGCCCTGTACTCTGCGTCAACGCAGGGGAGACGGTCACTATCGTCTTGCAGAACACCCTGCCCGAGCCGGTCTCGATTGTCTTTCCCGGCCAGGAAAATGTGCTGGCCAATGGCGCATTGGCTCAGCCCCAATTTGACGGCAGCGGCAATCTGACTTCCCTGACCAATGTGGCGGCCGCCAACGGTGGCAGCGTTACCTACAGCTTTGTAGCCGCTAACCCCGGCACTTATCTCTATGAAAGTGGCACTGACCCACAGAAGCAGGTCCACATGGGGCTCTTTGGCGCCCTCATCGTACGCCCGGCGGGTCACCCGGACTGGGTTTACAACCGCGCCGACAGTCAGTTCACACCCAGTGAAGAGTTCCTGGTGTTGCTCTCTGAGATCGATCCCTATCTGAATCAGGCGGTTGAGGGGGGGCGGACCTTCAACATGAACAATTACCACCCACGCTACTGGCTCATCAATGGCCGCGGCTTTCCCGACAGCATTGCCGACAACTTTGCTTCGTGGTTACCCAGCCAGCCCTATGGCGCGCTAGCACGGATTCACGCCTACAATCCCGACCCGGGGGCTGGCATCAATTACCACCCCTACCCCGGCGCAGCGCGCTATATCAGTGTCGGTACGGAAGATTATCCTTTCCATCCCCACGGTAACAATGGCCTGGTAGTTGGACGCGATGGTCGTCCGCTGGAAGGTCCCGCCGGTGAAGATATCTCCTTTGAGAAGTTCGACATTAACATTGGCCCCGGCCAGACCTGGGATATTATCTTCAAATGGTATGACGCAGAGCACTACGATGCAGAGACCAACCCGGTGCCGGTGACCATTCCTGAGATTGCCAATCAGACAATGGGGCAATTCTACAGTGCCAGTCCCTATCTGGGCACGCTGGGAACCCTGCCGCCCGGCGCATCGACGCTCAATCAGTGCGGTGAATACTATATCATCTCGCATAACCACGCGCTCTACCAGATCACCTCTTGGGGTGTGACCATGACCGGGCCGATTACCTACATGCGCATCGACCCGCCGTTGCCCAATAACTGTTCGCAATAAGGAGAGATTATGTTACAAACCATAACCAAACAGTGGCTGTGGACAGTGGCGGCAGCCCTGCTGACTGTGCTCCTCTTCCGGCCTCAGCCTGCGCATGCTCAGGGCACGGTCAATATTGATCTATGCGCCACGACAGGCATGATCACCCTGCCTGGCAGCAGCACGGCGACGCCCATTTGGGGCTACGTCGATTGTGCGGCGACCGATCCCCTCGCGGCGCCAGGCGGGCCCACCATTGATGTTATCGCAGGCGACACGGTCAACGTTACGCTACACAACAATCTGCCGGGCGCCACCATGACGGCCCTCTTCTTCCAGGGTCAGCCACTGATTCCCGATCTAACCGGGATTGCGCCAGGCGCTGTCACAACCTATAGCTTTATCCCCGCTCATGCCGGCACCTTTATCTATGAAGCGGGACTCATTCCCGGCACACAGTACCAGGTGGCGCTGGGGCTCTATGGCGCGCTCGTGGTACGCCCGGCCACGGCCGGTCAAGCCTATAACGCCGCGACAACACGCTATGACGACGAAGCAGTGCTGATCTTGAGCGAACTCGACCCGGCCCTGAATAGCAGCGCCGATCCGTCGCTGTTTGACTTACGTGACTACAAACCCAAATACGGGCTTATCAACGGTCAGCCTTATCCGAACACACTCAATATTGACACGGCAGCCGACCACCAGCTCCTGGTGCGTTACATCAATGCCGGTCTGCAGCACCACTCGATGGCGTTGCTAGGGCTGCACCAGACGGTGATCGCCATGGATGGCAGTCCGTTGGCCTATTCTCATCGCATGGTGGCGGAGACCATTGCCCCCGGCCAGAGCGCCGACGTCATCGTCACCATTCCCAACGCGACCTTGGCCCCCGATGGCGCCAAGTTTCCCCTCTATGATGGGGACCTACTGCTCCATAACAGCAGCAGCGCCGGCATGGGTGGCCGGCTAACCGGCAGCAATCCGGCCGGCTATGGCGGCATGCTTACCTTCTTGGCCGTAGGTACATCAACTGGTGGCGGCACGGATACAGCCGGCCCAGCCACCACGGCTGTACTGCTGTCCCCCAACCCTACCACTGGCAGCGGCGATGTCACGCTTGACGCCACCATCAGCGATATGGGACTAGGTGACGCCACTATTACGGCGGCAGAATACTTTATCGACACCGTCGGTAGCCCTGGCAGCGGCGCCACCATGAGCGGAGTCCCCGGCGGGGTGACGGCTACTGTCCAGGCAACCATCAGCGCGGCGACGTTAGCCACGCTTGCCGCCGGCAACCACACGATCTATGTCGAAGGGATGGATGCCAACGGCAACTGGGGCGCCACCAACTTTGCTGTGCTCAACCTAGACAAAGTCGGACCTGCCACCAGTGGGCTGGAAGTGACACCCAATCCGAGCAACGGCAGTGGAAATGTCACGTTGAGCGGCACCGCCAGCGATGCCACAACCGGGAACAGCAACGTGGTCGCGGCCGAATACACGATGGATGGCAGTTGTCCTTTTGTCGCTTGTGATGTAGATCTGAATCTCTCTGCACCGGTGGCGAGCCTGAGCGCGCTGATTCCGGTGGATGCACTGAGTGAAGGCACACACATAGTCACAGTGCGTAGCCAGGATGCGCTGGGTAACTGGGGCGATTATGCAGAGCCGGTGGAGTTGATCATCGACCAAACCGGCCCAACGGCCTATGTTGTTAATGCGATGCCTAATCCCAATAACGGCGCGCAAGGCTTAAACAGCCAACTAGCTGTGGTGCGGGTGACCGCCACCTTTAGTGATGTGCTTGGGGCTGGCGTTTTGGCGATGGCCGCCGAAAATCCCAGCACAGCGTCAACCAATGTGGATAGTAATACAGCCGATGAAGCCAATCATCTCTACCTGCCGCTGGTTGCAGCCAATCCAGCGCCAACCAATGCAGAGAGCGTAAATGCGGCCGCAGTGATCCCCGGCACGCGCTACATCAAAGGTGGCGAAGGCTTTATCGACAGCGTCGGCGCCAATGGCTCCGGCTTCCCCTTTGTAGCCAGCGACGGGCTCTTTGATGAAGGCAACGAACCAGCCTACGCCGACATCCCGCTCACTACGATTGCACAACTTAGTGATGGCAACCACACGATCTATGTCCATGGCCAGGATGCAGCAGGCAACTGGGGGGATGCGCTGAGTAGCAGTGTGATCTTGGTGATTGACAAGAACGCTCCAACCATCAGCAGCGCCACCATTGCGCCTGATCCGACGAATGGGGCCGCCACTGTATTGCTAACAGTGACGGCGAACGACAACGCCGGTGGCACGGGCCTCAACGGCGGTGACTACTGGATCGACGGCACAACCACGCCGCCGGCAGTGACCACCGCGTTTAGCGGTCTAACGGCCACAATCGATATTAGCACTTTAGCGGACGGTGTCCACACTGTATCTGTGCGCGTGCAAGATGTAGCCGGCAACTGGAGTGCGGTGGTCACGGTTGCCTTTACCGTATCCACCCCCTCACCGTCCATCTACTTCTCGACGACCGGCAATACCAATCCGCCGGGGTTGACCAATGGCGACAACGCTGACATCTACTTTTGGAATGGCGCAGCATTCAGCCGGGCCATCAATGCCAGTGGCGGCGGCAGTCTGGGCTTACCGGGTGGCGCCAATGTGGATGGCTTCGACCGTGTGGATAACACTCACTTCTATCTGTCATTCAACGGTCAGGTCAATGTGCCTGGTCTCGGCAATGTTCAGGATGAGGACATTGTCTTCTACAATGCAGGTGTCTGGTCACTCTACTTCGATGGCAGCGCCCAAGGTCTCCCCAGTGGCAGCTTTGATTTGGATGCGATTAACATTGTGGGCGCCGGTGGTCCAGGGAATGTCTACTTCTCTACGGACAACAACAATACACCGCCAGGCGCTGGTGGTGGCGGTGACAATGCCGACATCTACCGCTGGAATGGCGGCAATTCGTACACACGCGTGGTCAATGCGACTGGCGGCGCCGGCAACCTTGGCCTGCCGGGGAGCGCCAACGTGGATGGCCTTGTGTGGGTCGATGCCACCCATTTCTACATGTCGTTTAGCGGCAACACCACCAATGTGCCTGGGTTGGGCAACGTGGAAGATGAGGATGTGGTCTACTATAACGCGGGTCTCTGGTCGGTCTACTTCGACGGCACGGCTGTCGGGCTAGGCACATCTGGGAATCTTGATATCGATGCTTTTGACCTGCCGTAACACAATACTTTGTTTGTAGCAACCAGACCGACCCCTGTAGAGAGGTCGGTCTGGCGCAAGCGCAACAATGGAGCATAAACCTATGAGTGAAGTCACTGTCACACCGGTGCTGCCGCCAACACGGCCTCTACGCTGGCTGAAATATACATTACAGGCAATGGTGCTCTTGCCGGTGGTTGCCGTCTTCTTTCTCTACCGTATTTGGAGTGCGCCACCGGCATCCACCACCGCCAGCGCCCAGCCGACGACGACCGTGGTCTCGGCGGAAACCCTGGCCGAGCGCTTTGGCCTGCAAATCACCCTGATCGGAGTAACCGCCGGCGGTGGGATTGTCGATTTGCGCTACAAAATCCTGGACAAGGATAAGGCTGAGTTTATGGTCGGCGACCCAGATAATCCGCCGATCTTAATCGCTGAAGAGAGCGGCGTCACCCTTACGGCCCCCAATCAGGCCATGAAACATCACAGTGAATTGGTGGAAGGTAGGACGCAATACCGCTTTTACCCCAATACGAATAATGCGGTGCGGCCAGGATCGCCGGTCTCGGTGGTCATTGGCTCCATTCGGCTAGAGTCGATCATTGCCCAATAACCGTGGCTCAGTAGTTATTCAAGCTGCAGCTACCTTGAGGTGACCGTCACCGGCCACCATGATTTTGGTCATCGCAAAGGGTGATTGGCCAGTGATGGTCACCTCAATCCGACCAAATCTTATAAAGGAGTACACCTTAAGGGATGCTAGCTATGTCAAGAATGATGAGTTTGTTGGCCGTACTGCTGGTAATCGTCTTTACCAATTTGCCTGGGCCAGCGCTTGCGGCGCAGGAGAATGGCGCCCCCAGCAGCAAAATTGCGCCCCAAGTTCAGCAATTACTACAAACCACGAACGCCGCCGACATGGTGACAGTCATTGTGACGCTCAAAGAAAAAGAAAATTTGAGCGATGTCAATGAAAAACTCAGGGGCAAACGACTCCAGACGGTAATCAGGCGGCTTCAAAAGCGAGCAGCACGTACCCAGAAGAATCTGCGCACCCTCTTACAACAACGTATAGCCCAAGGCAAAGTTGCCAATTTTAAAGCCTACTGGATCATCAACGGGTTGGCGGTCACCGCCACAGCCGATGTGATTCAAGAATTGGCGGCGCGCAGCGAGGTCGCCACCATCATCCCCAATACCACGATTCAAGCGCCTGCTTTCACAGCCACAGACAGCACACCGGAAGCTAATATTACGCTGGTCAACGCGCCTGCACTCTGGGATCTGGGCTGGCAGGGGCAAGGAATCGTTGTTGCCAACATGGATACCGGCGTCGATCTCAATCATCCTGATTTGACGGCCAAATGGCGTGGCGGTGCAAATAGCTGGTTTGATCCCTATGGTGAAAATCCCACCACGCCAACCGATAATGCCGGAGCCAGCAGTGGCCACGGCACCTGGACCATGGGCGTCATGGTGGGGGGTGCTACCGGCGGAACGGCTATTGGCGTCGCGCCGGCAGCCCAGTGGATTGCGGTCAAGATCTTTAATAACCAAGGATCAGGCACAGTGGCCGGGATTCACGCGGCCTTCCAGTGGCTGCTCGACCCTGACGGCGATCCCAACACGGCGGATGCGCCCAACGTGGTCAACAGTTCCTGGACTTTTCAGGCGCCGGGATGTGACCTGCAATTTGCAGAAGATCTTCAGGCCCTGCGTGCAGCCGGTATTCTACCTATCTTCGCCGCCGGCAATGGCGGACCCTACCCCAACACCAGCTATAGTCCGGCCAATAATCCAGGTGCGTTTTCGGTGGGTGCGATCAATAACAACAATCAAATCTATGGCTACAGCAGCCGCGGTCCTGTCACCTGTGGCGGCCCCACCACCACCTATCCAGCTTTGGTGGCGCCAGGCGTCAATATTCTTTCCTCTGATCTCTATGGTCTCTACACCTACGCCACCGGCACCTCCTTGGCTGCCCCCCACGCCGCCGGGGCGCTGGCGCTGCTACTCAATGCCTATCCCGATTTGGCCGTAACTGAACAGGAAGCAGCGCTGATCAACGGCGCGGCCGATTTGGGAGCAGCCGGTGCAGATAACACCTTTGGCCATGGACGACTTGATACCCTACACTCCTACCAATGGCTGACCGGTAATGCGGCCAATCAGGCGCCAGTGGTCAACGCCGGCCCCGATCAAACCATTACGCCGCCAGATGCCGCGTCACTCAATGGTACAGCCAGCGATGATGGGTTACCGACCGCCGTCTTCACCACCACCTGGAGCGTAGTCAGCGGTCCGGCGGCGGTCACCTTTGGCGATGCCAACGCGCTCAACACTACGGCCAGCTTTGCCACCGACGGCCTCTACACACTACGCCTCACCGCCGACGATGGCGAACTGACCGCCAGCGATGAGCTGACCGTCACTGTCAACCCCGTCCCTGTCAACCAACCGCCAGTGGTCAACGCCGGCGTCGACCAAACCGTCACCTTACCCAACCCAGCAGCACTCAGCGGGATGGCCAGCGATGATGGCTTGCCAACCGTCACCTTCACCACCACCTGGAGCCTCGTTAGCGGTCCCGGTACGGTCACCTTTGGCGACGCCCATGCCCTCCAAACCAGCGCAGCCTTTAACGTGGCGGGAAGTTACACCTTGCGCCTCACGGCGGATGATGGTCAGTTAAGTACTAGCGACGATCTGCTCATCACGGTTAACCCCATCCCCAACCAGGCGCCTAGCGTCAACGCCGGCCCGGACACGGCCGTTACGCTGCCCGACAGTGCCACCCTCAACGGCACAGCCGCCGATGATGGTCTGCCCGCACCGGCTAATCTAGTGACCACCTGGAGCGTAGTCAGCGGACCAGGCGCGGTCACCTTTGGTGATGCCAACGCGCTCAACACCGCAGCCAGCTTTGCCACCGACGGTGTTTACACATTACGCCTCACTGCCAACGATGGCGAACTGACCGCCAGCGACGATTTGGTCGTCAGCGTCAGCCCACAAGCGTCAGCTAATGAAAGAATCTATCTCAGTTCGAGCAGCAATGGACGTGTGGGCGGCGTAGCCTTTGCCGATGAGGATATTCTGGCCTATGACCCCGCTACCGACAGTTGGTCACTGCTCTTTGACGGCTCGGATGTGGGGTTAGGCGGCGTGGATGTGGACGCCTTTGCGTTCCTGAGCGATGGCAGCCTGCTCCTGAGCACCGACAATCCGGTCACCATTAGTGGCATCGGCACGGTGGACGACTCGGACATTCTGCACTTTATCCCCACCGCGCTTGGCGCCACCACCGCCGGCAGCTACCAACTCTACTTCCGCGGGGCCGACGTGGGCTTAACCACAAATGGCGAGGATATTGACGCGATTGACTTTGCCCCCGATGGGCGGCTGTTGATCAGTACGCTCAACGCGGTGAGAGTTCCCGGCGTCTCCGGTAACGATGAAGATATTCTGGCCTTTGCCCCCATTTCCCTCGGCACGCCCACCAGCGGCGCCTGGTCTCTCTATTTTGATGGCTCCAGCGCAGAACTGACAGACACCCCGGAAGAGATCTGGGGCCTTGCGGTTGACGCAACGGGCAAGCTTTACCTAGCCACCCGAGGTGCGTTTGCCGTCACCGGCGTCAGCGGCACAGGCGCCGACATCTTCGCCTGCGTTCCCGGCGCGTTGGGACTCAATAGCACAAGCTGCGACTACAGCGCCTACTGGCAAGGCGCGGCCCATGGTTTTGGCGCCGAGATCATTGATGGGCTATACATCGGCGGGAGTCTGCCCCTCTTCAGCGCGGCCAGCCAATTGCGTGCGGCTACCGTGGATCTGGAACAGTCCATTCCCGATAACAACGACGATCCACAAAATGGCGACAAGGCGGAACTTGGCCCCGTAGAGGAAGGAGATGCGCTCGAACTCAACCAACAGCTCTTCCTGCCGTTAGTTGTCACCCAATAGGCGGTGCGAGCAACAAAACTAACGAATGGCTAAGGTCCGGGCGTAAGGCACTAACAGGCAGTGGCTGACGCCTGGACCCTAGTACAAATTAACTAGACCGACTAGTACTTCAGACTAGTCCCAATGTGCCATATATAACACCCAAGCGGGTCATAAATACTTACCGTTCGCTGACAGACTGTTTTTTGCTCCATTTTTCCCTGATTTTAAAGGAAAATTCGCTATTTTGGTCGAATGTTGTTTTGGTGACAGTTGCCCCGTATGATAGACTTCACTTAGGCAAATTAAATTCATAAAATCAAGAATTTTTCCAATTACATCGATGTTTTGCTCTGCCGAAAGTGGGGGGTTCTTTCTTTAACGAATTGCCTTATTCGGTTCTTCTACTGAGTGAAATTTTGTAGTGTGTTGCATTAATGCGTGTCCAAACAAGGTAAAGTGGTGCCCGATGAAAGCACAACCCCATTCACTGCTTATCAGCAAAAGTATCGTTAGAAACACACTAACCTGTAATCCAATTGACTTCTTACCAAACAAAATCTTCATTGCTGCCGCTCTTGAAATTGCAACCCGCAATGACCCCAATGCCTGGCACAGTTTGAGTGCAACTGGCCCATAGAGCGGCAAATCCTTTCTTACAATTACCCTAGACTGCGCCATCCAGTCAGATACATCTATGTAGCTTACACACATGTAAGCCCCCCCCCGAAGCATATCTGCAGTGTGGCGGTCTACAATATAATAGTTGCTTCTAACAAGTCGCGTTTGCGACCAAACGCTGCGCTTCTGTCTGCTACCGCGGTGTAAGTCGTTGCGCGCTTGCCCACCCAAATCATCGTCACTCACCATTGTCCCGCCTGGGTTTAGATTAGCAACTATCTTCTACATGTTGCTCATTGCGTGGACAGATGTACTGACGAGCAGCAAAAAAAGTAACTTATTACTGCTGTCATAGGGTTACTTTTAGGCGCTCGTGAGTATCAGCAACCTCTCTATCCGCGCGTCCAAAATTATTTTATATTACTTGTTGTTCGTGTTCTTCCTATCTAATTGCAAGTTGCGGCCACAATCTCTCACACGGAGGTAATTTGGCAAAATCATTGCGCTACCACGAGATTGGGCGCAACTTGGGTTATCTAATAGGGTGGTCATAAGATCCCTTGGCGTTATACGTTCGTGCGCATCCGGAGGCGTATTGTAGGGGATAGCCCAAGGTCCGTGACCGCCCTGTTAGCCAAAGTCTGCACTTTTGTATTGCACTTGTTTATTGAGAAAAGGACCAACCCATGAACAAGACCGATCGTTCATGCCAGCAACGGCTTGACCAAGGGCGACGAACCTCCGTCCACCTTGCGCTGGTCATAGCCTTGCTACTGACGAGTTTCGCACCGTTAGCGCCTATGCTAGCATCATCGGCACTAGCCGCCGATGCTATGGCGCCCTTGGCGCAAACCACTAATGTACTGACGATCAACGTCGTCAGCGCACGCACCGAACCACGTGCTTTTGGTGGCACAGGGGTAAATCAAGGAGCCCCCATTACCGAGTACAAGTATATCATTAATGAAGACAACACCGGGACAACGACCCAACGCACACCGGCCGATGGTTGTTCACCCTCCTCTGCCGGTTACCCTGGTTCGTGTGAGTGGGTCTCGATTGCCGGTGTGCCGGGCTCTAGCCCCATCTATACACAGGGGGATCAGAGCGACTTTGGGCCTGGCATTAGCTTGCCGAACGGCCGCTACCTGATTTCCGTGTTGGCCGATGGTTACAAGTTGGACGGCGCCCACTTTACCGTCCCGCTTAGTGGTCCGGTGACAGTGGAATTGCAACCGACACCACTGCCGGATGCCACGCTGCGCGCGTTTGTCTTCCAGGATGAAGCGATCACCAACGGCGCGCCAGATGCGCCAGTCGAACCGGGCTTGGCCGGCTTTACCGGCAGCATCAATGATTATCTGGGCCAGGTGACCACTGACATTTATGGCAATCCGCTCTGTACACTCTACAAAGGCGAAGATCCGGTTACCCATATTTTTGACTATAGCGATCCCGAGGCCCCGCAGCCGCCGGACTACACACCTACCCCTATTGCCGGTACGGGCGGCAGATGTGTCAGTGATAGCGAGGGCATGTTAGCGATCCCTCACTTGGGCCCCAACCGCTACGCGTTGACCGTTACACCGCCGGATGGCTCCAATTGGGTGCAGACCACCACCTTGGAAGGCAACCACGACTGGGATGCTTGGGTGATGGAAGGCTCCACCGGCTATGACACCGAATTTGTCGTGGCCGGCGAACCCTTCCCGGCCATCATCTTTGGTTTTGTCAAGCCGAAGACCATTGCGGGAGGCGGCGGCCATCACATTACTGGCGTGGTCGATGCCGTCAAAGCCTACGTGCCCGCCAAGGGCGGCCTGGGGTTGCCGGGCAGCATTTGGGGCGGCCTCACCGGCATTAAGTTAGATAAGCCGATTGAAAACCCCTGGCTTTCTCTCAATGATCTAAACAATGGCGATGTTGCCATTTGGGTCGGCCAGGGTGACGCCAATGGCAACTTTGATATTCCTAATGTGCCGGATGGCAACTACACCCTTACCTGGTGGGACGAGCCGCAGGATTACATCCTTGACCTGGTCAATGTTACGGTCAGTGGCGGCAATGTTAATATGGGGATTCTCCCCCTCACCGGCTGGTGGACCCGGTTGGAAGGCTACGTCTTTAACGATATCAACCGCAACGGGAAAAGGGACGCGGGTGAGCCTGGCATGTCCAATTTCACCCTGACTATGCGCAAGCGCGAAAACTCGCTCATGGACCGCGGCGCCACTGTGGTTACTACCGATGCCAACGGTCACTATGTCATGGAGAATGCCTATCCCATGACCCAGTGGTTGGTCATGGAGGCCTACAACGACCTCTACTATACCACCGGCGTCACCTATCAGGCCGACAACCAACCTACGCCGACCACCATTAAGGGCGCCGGCGTGGATGTCAGTGTATTACCCATTATCGGCCTCAGCGGCACAATGGATTGGGGCGTCCATACCTATGATCCTACTGGCTCGACTTGTAGCCCGGCAGGATCATATACAAACTGTCTTGATCCACGCAACGGCGGCATTGTCGGCACGGTCAGCTATGATACCACGCGCAATGAACTTGACCCGCGTTTCGCGGCGGTGGAAGATTGGCAGCCCAGCATCTCCAATCTGACCGTCAAGCTCTATGCACCCGTTTTCTGTGGAACCAATCCAGGCACGCCTTGTGACCCAACCGAACTCTACGAAATCGCGCCCGATGGTTCCTATGCCAAAGGCAAGCTGCTCAACAGCTACCTCACCGAGACCTGGGAACGACCCACCAGCTGTACCGCGCGTGATGTGGATGGCAATCCACTCGTCCATGGCGCCGATGAGCAGTCGCTGCCTACGGCGGCAGATGCCGACTGTCTGGAAGGCCCGTTGATGGGTGTCCAATTTGGCACCTATGCCACCGATCAAGGTACACCGGATGCCAACTTTGGCGCGGCGGTCGATGGCAACTATGGCTTTGGCGACGGTTGTTTTGATGGCACGCTGGATGCCAGCGACCCAGCCAACCCCGTCTGCAACGGTGGCTCCTTTACCGCATTACCCGCTGGCGACTACTTGGTGGCGGTTGAAGTGCCGAATGATGCCTTGGGTCGCCCGCTGTATAAGCTGACCCGTGAAGAAGACATTAACATTGCTAATGGCGATCAGTTTGTCCCCCAGGTGCCGCCGCCCGCTTGCGCTGGTGCGCTGCATACCGTAGACGTAGCGGGGATTTTGCCGGATGGTCCCAACGCAACGGACAATCCCACTATTCTAGACATTGGCGGCACCCCCTATGAAGGCATGGAAAAACCGCTGTGTGACACCAAGTTGGTCTCGCTCAGCAATGGCAAGTCGATTGCGCCGGCCTTTAACTTCTTCACCGATGTACCGCTTCCCGGTCGTTTCTGGGGGTTGATCGTCGATGACCTAAACTTCTCCGCCAATCCAAAGTCCTTACTCTATGGTGAGAAGGCAGGCGTTCCCTTTGCGCCGGTCGGCATCTATGACTACGCCAACCGCCTCGTCACCACGGTCGAGTCCGATTACAACGGGCTGTGGGACGTGTTGTTGCCTTCGACCAACCGCATCAGTTGCCCCACCCCTTCGGGTGTTTGCGCCAATCTCTATCGCTTTGTGGGCAACGATCCCGGGATTCCCGGACGGCTCAATCCGAACTACAAGCCTGCATTCCGCACAATTGCAGCCGAATTTGAAGCCTTCCCTGGCCTCATCGTCCCGGCTGACCTCGCGCCAACCCAGGTGGGAGTGACGGTGCAACTGCCGGGCGGCCAGGTCAATACCGTGAGTTGCGCCCTGGACAGCGCGACACCGCAGCTTTTGGCCATCTCGAAGCCCTATGTCAATACCAGCAACAACACCGCCGGCGCCTTTACCATTGAAGGTACGGGCTTTGGCACGACCCCAGGCCAAGTTCTGCTGGACGATACTATTGTACTACCTACAACATGGAGCGACACGCATCTAGCGGTCACTGTGCCAGCCAGCACGCCCATTGGCCCGCATCAATTAAGCATCAAAGCGGCCAACGGTCAGAGCACCATTAACGGCCTTACCTTCCATGTGTTGGGGAGCGGCGGCTTTGCATCTTTACCATCGACGGCAGTGCTGGCTAACTTTAGCCAAAATTCCAATAACAGCCTTGGTAACGGCTGGGCTGACGATGCCCCCAATGGCGTCTTCTCGGTCAGTGGTGGTGTAGCACACGTAAGTAGACCAGGCGGCAATACTGCAAATACGCAATATGCCTCCTGGCGTAGTGCCAACAATGCCACCTATGGCGCCAATCAGGAAGCCTATTTCACCTTTACGCAGGTGGCAAGTGCGCCTGAACAAGGCTTGATTCTGAAATTCAGCGGCTCAAACACCAGCTTGACTGCCACTGGCGCCCGCTGGATTGAGGTTACCTATAACCAGACCAATGCAAGCGTCCAAATCTTTGCGAAGACAGGCAATGGTGCCCCATCATCACCGCTCCAAACCATCAACGGTGTCACCTTCAGTGCCGGCGACCAACTTGGTGCGCGTGCATTGGCGGATGGCACGATCCTTGCCTACAAGAATGGCATCCAACTTGCCCCATCCACTGCCTCTGCATTGGGGTCCAGCACAGGGCGCATCGGCGTTCGCTTCCGTGGTGCAGGGACAACAGCGGCGAGCGAAGCGCGCTTTGACGACTTTGGCGGCGGCACACTTACGGCAGCCAGCTATCTGCCTACGGTTTATGAAGTGGGGCCAGGCTTAACTGGGCAGAATCGCTTCAACGCCACCAATAATCCACATGCGATACAGCAGGCCATTGACGCGGCCTTGGGCAATCAGGCCGACGATCTGGTGGTTGTCTATCCTAACCAGCCGGACCTGAATAACCCGCGCGCCAACCCGCGCGGCGCCTATTATGAAAATCTGATCATCACCGGCCCAGTTAAGTTACAGGGCGTTGGCCCCGGCGGCTTCCAGGGCAACAATTTTGTCCCCGGCTCGATCATCGACGGCGGCGCCTTTGGTGGCGACACGACGCTGGCCGATGACTGGCGCGCCAAGATCGCCACCTTAGTGGATGCTGATGGCGTCCCGCTCTGGCAGGGCAACCCCAACATCAACGATGGTGAGACGATCTACTTGTTGGCACTCTCGCAAACAGCTTACGGCGCCACCTACAAGGCGAGCATCGACGGCTTCGACCTGCGCGGCGGCGATCAGCAAGGCTTCCCCAACAACATCAACCAGATTGGCGGTGGCCCCACCGGCTTACCGGCCAATGTAGTGACGCAGGGCGGCGCCATCTTTGCCAACGCCTACATCCGCAACTTGCAGATCACCAACAATGTGGTGCAGAACAATGGCGGCGGTTACGGCACACTCCGTATTGGTACGCCGGATCTGATACCGGCGAGCAACTTCAACGAGAACGTACGCATCGCCAACAATCGCGTGATTGCCAATGGCGGCACCAATCTGGCTGGCGGCATCGGTCTCTTTGCCGGCGCCGACAACTATGAGGTGGCCGCGAACGATATCTGCGGCAACTTCTCGGCGGAATATGGCGGTGGTCTAAGCGTCTATGGGCGCAGCCCCAATGGCAAGATCCATCACAACCGCATCTACTTCAACAGTTCCTATGATGAAGGCGGCGGCATTATGATCGCCGGTGAATTGCCGGCCAACACCACCACGCTTTCACCAGGCACCGGACCAGTGGACATCTACAACAACCTGATCCAGGCCAACCTGGGCAACGATGATGGTGGCGGCATCCGCTTCCTCATGGCGGGCAACTTCCCGATGAATGTCTACAACAACCTGATCGTCAACAATGTCTCGACCCACGAAGGTGGTGGCATTAGCTTGAATGATGCGCCCAACGTGCGGGTCTACAACAACACGATCATGAAGAACCTGACCACGGCCACCGCAGTCACCAGCAATGGGCTGCCCGCCCCAGCCGGTCTCTCGACCTCGGCCAACAGTGACATGTTACAGGCGACGTTGCCGGGCGGTTCGCCGACCTTTAGCAATCCGCTCTTGTTCAACAACATTTTCTGGGACAACCGTGCGGGCACACGCGCTGGGACTGGCGTCACTGGCCTTGACCAGGCTGGCGCCAACTACTGGGATCTGGGTGTGGCTGATGCGCCAGGTCTCTTAGCGCCGACCAACTCGATTCTGCAGGTGACAACCGGCACGACGCCGGATGGCTCCAACAGCAATGCCGATCCAGCCGTGGTTATGCCTTATGACCTCTCCGTGGCCTTTAATGTCTGGCGCAATAACCCCAACTTCGTGGGTGCGATCCTGGTGGCGGTAGATCTGCCGGCCAATCTGCTGGGCAACTACCACCTGACCGATTGCCCAGGGTCGCCCGCCTGTGACTTGGGCGCGGCCAGCAAGAGCAGCGTCAACGCGCCGGCCGATGACATTGACGGCGATGCACGTCCTGCTGGAGCCGGCTTTGATAGCGGCGCCGATGAGGTCGTGTCAGTTGTCAACGCTCCCAACGCGAATGTGGCGCCGACAGCGCTGGCGTTCGGTGATGTGGCGGTGGGCGCGACCAGCACTGCGCAGCTCTTGACCCTGAGCAACACCGGTAACGCAACCCTGACCGGCATCAATGTTGCCGTCACCGGCCCCTTTGCGACGGCAGCGGGCGGCACCTGTAGCACAACCTTGGCGGCCACGGCGAGCTGTACAATCAACGTGGTCTTCTCACCGGTAGCCGCCGGTGCGGCCACCGGGAGTGTGACCATCAACGCCGACGCAGCCGTCACCGGTTCACCGGTCGCGCTGACAGGGAATGGCGTGGCGGCAGATCCTACGATTCCGGCGCTAAGCGTGCTCGACAACTTTAACCAGGGTAATGCCAATACGCTCGGCGGCAATTGGCAGCAGTTAGTCACGGGCGGTAACGCAGGTATCCGACGCAACAGCAATCAGGCATTCTGTATCGATTCCGGCGTTGCAGGACTGCTGTGCACAGCCGCAGCCGGCGCCAACGCCTTCTGGGGGCCCACTGAATTTGGTGCAACCCAGGCGGCAGCGTTCACCTTTGCCAATACGACGCTGAATGACAATGCCCTCTACCTGAAGGCGAGCGGAACGTTTATTTTGGGTGTCTATGCGAATGCGATTCGGGTGCGGTACAACGGCGGCCAGGTCATTGTAGAGACGACCACAGCCGGCAACCCCACCTATACCACGGTCGGAACGCTTACCGGCAGCTTTGCAAATGGCGACACGCTGACGGCGCAAGTTGATGGAAGCGGCAATGTGTTCGTGTGGAAGACCAGCGGCGCAACCACGACCTACCTAGGTCAGGCGGCGGCAGGCGGATCGTTCACGGGCACGGGTCGGATTGGCATGCACCTCGCACGCGGCGCTCGCGTCGACAACTTCAGTGGCGGCACGGTTGCGCCTGCGCTGGCCGGCATCTTCCCGCAGGCCACACTGCTGACCACCTTCTCGGTGGCCAACGGACCGCTGACCAGCAACTGGGCCGGCGCCACGAGCCCGAGCAACTTCCAGATCAAGGGTGGACAGGTACAGGCACAGGTCGACAGTGGTGCGATCTGGTGGAACCCGTCAACCTTTGGCGCCAACCAGGAAGCATTTGTCACGCTTACGAAGCTCGGCAATAGCAACAAGAACACCACACGCTGGCAGGGTTTAATCCTGAAAGTGAACGGTGGTGAGCTAGAGAATGCGAACACCAGCGCCATCAACGTGCGCTACGCCAGCACCCAAGGCGTGCAGGTGCGCACCAAGGCGCCAGGTCAGGGCTGGATCTTGCAGGCACAGTGGAGCAATGTCAGCTTCAGCAAGGGTGATCTCTTAGGCGCCCAAACCCAGGCTGACGGCACAGTCGTCGTCTACAAGAACGGCGCCAGCATCGGCAGTGTCAATGTAACCAGTGGACCAAATCCGTGGCCAGCCGATCTTGCGGCAGCCGGCGGCCAGATTGGCGCCATGTACAACTTCAACGGCGGCAAGTTTGATAACTTTGGCGGCGGTGAGATGAGCCAACCGGTTACTGCTGCTGCCAGCGCCGTCGAGAGCGCACTAGGCCAAACGAGCGAAGCCGACACCCTCGTGACTGAACTTGAAGAGGGCACTGATGTCGATGAAGACGCTTCATTGGACAATACGCTCTTCCTGCCCTTTGTCGCGGATGGCGTCACGGCAAGTGAACAAGTTCAGACGGCTGCGCTACCAGAAGCCGCGCCTGTGGTTGAGCAGACGGCAGCCAACCCTGTGGTCGCCAATCCGGTGATCACTGAAGGACTCGATCATGCGGTCTATCTGCCCCTAGTGGCTAGTGAATAGGTATTCCGTCCGCTAACGCTTGCATAGTTGTGGCTGCACTTGTGGTAGGTCGTTCACCATGGACGATCTACCACAAGCAGTGGCCGTGAAATTCCTTGTACAGGAGGCATAGATTGAAGATGAGAAAAGCAATCTCTCGTCGTAACTTTATCAAACTCGCAGGTGGCGGTGCGGCCATTGCCGCCGGCGCCGGCCTGTTGCCCCGCGCTATGGGCAAGAATGTACTGCAACCAATTGCGGTCGAGGCGCAAGGACAGTTTCAACTTGATGGCTACGATCTTTTCTTTGGCGGCACCGATGGCTGGATCTATCTGCCACCGAAACCGGCTATCCCCCCATTTCATCCTGACGTATTAGCGCCAAGCCCCTTGACCACCTACATCTTTGGCTTTCGCAATGTCACCGGGCTGGGGGACGCCCAGCGCGCCAACCAGAAGAACAAGGCCCAACACAACGCGCCCCTCTTTTGGATCAACCAAAACGAGCTGTTCCGTGTAAAGCTGACCAACCTGGGGCTGGCCCTGCGCCCCGACCTCTTTGACGCCCATACGCTTCACTGGCACGGCTTCCGCAACGTCATTCCCTTCTTTGACGGCGAGCCGACCGGTTCGGTTTCCGTCACGCCCGGCAATGATTTTACGTACGCCTACCAGGCACACGACCCCGGCACCTACATGTATCACTGCCATGTCGAAGATGTGGAGCATGTGCAGATGGGCATGACCGGTCTGGTCTTCATACGGCCGAGCCAGGATGGCAACACCAGCCTCTATCCAAGCGGCAAGTATGCCTACAATGACGGCGACGGCTCCACCGGCTACGACCGTGAGTACGCCATGTTCCTCAGCGAAGTTTGGGCCGAAGCGCACTGGGCCGACGCCCATATTCAATTGCCTGAATGGAGCGATTACCGCGCTGACTTCGCCATGATCAATGGCCGTGTCTATCCGGATACGATTGCGCCCAACAGTCCGTTGCAAGCGCCGCCCTATGCCGCTACCTTGCGCACCATTCCCTTCCAAACCGACCCCAGCACGGGCGATCTGCTGACCAACTCAGGCTATGAGCACCTGCAATATCAGCCGCTCTCATCCTTGGTCAAGTGCAACGCCGGTGAGCGAGTCTTACTGCGCTTTTCCAATCTGGGCTTTAAAGAAGCGGCGATGACCCTGGCCGGCATCCGGATGCGTATGATCGGGAAAGATGCCACCCTCCTGCGTGGGCGCGATGGCACCGACATCAGCTATGAAACCGAGACGCTCTCGTTTAGCGCCGGTGAAAGCGTTGACGCCATCTTCACCGCCCCGCCTTATCAAGGTTCACCCGCCGGCTATGACACCTACATTCTCTACAACCGCCGCTATGCCGGCGCCAATAATCTGGCAGCCGATTGGAACAATGCACCGGTAGGGCGTTTTGGCGGACAAGCAACCGAGATTCACGTCTATCCGAATGGCGTTCCGGCGCAGTTGCTGCCCAATACCTAAAGCGGCAGCTTGCATACTCGTAAAAGGAGTTTTAAACTATGTATGCTTTGAATCATCGATGGTTGCGCTGGGGGCTGATTGCACTGATCACGCTATTCTGCTCGGCCGCCTCACTCATTGGGGCTCCCGTAGCCCAGGCGCAGACGCCGCTCAAGGTCGGCATTGTCTGCACCAACAGCAGCAGTCCCAACCCAAGTTTTACCTTAACCACCCAGGTCGGTTATATTCTGCTGCCCGACGGCAACACCATGTACATGTGGGGCTTCTCTGCCGGCAACGGTGGCTTTCAGCACCCTGGCCCCGTGCTCTGCGTCAACGAAGGTGACACGGTGACGGTTGTGTTGCACAATACCTTTGCCGAAGCTGTCTCCATTGTCTTCCCTGGTCAAGAAAATGTCCTGGCCAATGGGGTTCCCGTTCAGCCGCAGTTTGATGGCAACAATAAGATGACTTCGTTGACCACCGTAGCGCCGGCCAATGGTGGCAGTGTCACCTATAGCTTTGTGGCCACCCACCCCGGCACCTTCATCTATGAAAGTGGCACCAACCCGCAGAAGCAGGTCAACATGGGGCTCTTTGGGGCGCTGATTGTCTACCCAACCCATGTCAGCGACAGTAATCCGTTGATCTCCAATGTGAAGTATGCCTATAATCGGGCTGACAGCGCTTTTATGCCCCAAGAAGAGTTTATGGTGCTACTCTCTGAGATCGACCCCTACCAACACCAGAGAGTAGAGCAGCAGGCAGCAAATCCTAATTTGCCCGATTTCAACATGAACAACTACCATGCCCGCTACTGGCTGATCAATGGGCGTGGCTTCCCGGATAGCATTGCGGATAATGGCGCCAGCTTCTTGCCGACCCAGCCCTATGGTGCGTTGGCACTGGTTCACGAGTTTAATACTGATACGAACGCCGGCATCAACTATCACCCCTACCCAGGCTTGGCGCGCTACCTGAATGTGGGCACCGAACCTTACCCCTTCCATCCGCATGGCAACAATGGTCGGGTAATGGGTCGCGATGGTCATCCACTAGAGGATACGGGCGCCGAAGATCTTTCCTTTGAGAAGTACGCAATCAACATCGGTCCGGGTCAAACTTGGGATGTCCTTGTGCAGTGGCACGACGCCGAACAATATAGCCCGTCCAATCCCGTGCCAGTAGTCGTCCCTCAAGTGGCCAATCAGGCTTTTGGCCAGTTCTACGGCGGCTCACCCTACTTGGGTGAGACAGGCACGCTGCCGCCCGGTTCGTCCACCCTCAACCAGTGTGGTGAATTCTACATCATTGCCCACAACCACGCGCTCTATCAGATCACTTCCTGGGGAGTAAATATGACGGGACCGATCACCTATATGCGCGTGGACCCGCCGTTGCCCAACAACTGCCAGTAATCCGGCCGCGTCTACTTTCCAAGCTAGATGGAGATAGTAATGGATACAAATAGAAACAATCATCCAAGCATCCCACACCTGGGCATGCGGCTGGCTGGCTTCCTGGCAATCATGGCTGTGATCTTAAGCAGCGTGTTGCCTGTGGCTGCAGCGCCAGTACGAAGCCTACAAACGCCCATTGTGACCCAGACGAGCACGATTAATTATGGGACAGCAGGCAATGTCACATTTTCCGTGTCGGTGTCAAGAACCCAAGGTAGCCCGAACAACTTCCGGTTAATCGTTTCAGGGTTACCTGGCGGTGTGAGCGTGGTCTCGCCCTCATCGAACACACAAATTAATTTTTCATCGAACACACAGCTTGTAACGTTGACTATTCATGTCAATGCTGGTGTCGCGGCTGGTTCGTATAACTTTAATGTTCAGGCAAACGGACAGGGTACTGACCCTACTGGTATCGGCACCTTAACGATCAATGCTGTTCAGGTCGCACCAACCATCACCTTTGGCGCCGCGCCGACCCCCACCTACCTGGGCGGCAACTTTACGGTGAATGCCACGACCAACTCCAACGGCGCGCTGACCTATAGCGCCGTGAGCGGACCCTGTGCATTGGTCAGCGGCGCCACCTTTAGCACTAGCGGCGCCGGTGTCTGCGTTGTACAGGCTACGACCGCCGCCACCACCAATTACACCGCCGGTTCGGCCCAGCAATCGGTCACCATTGCACCGGCCACACCGACCATCACCTTTATCAGCGATCCCTATGCTGTCACCAGTGCTGGTGACTTTACCGTAGCCGCCACGACCAACACCGATGGCGCCCGCAGTTATAGTTGGGTCAGCGGTCCCTGTACACTCGCCGATGGGAATACGGGTACCTTTACGCCGACCGGAGAGGGCACCTGTGTTGTGCAGATCGACACGGTTGCCACCACCAATTTCACGGCCGGCACATTACAACAAACCATCACCATCATTCCCCCTGGCGCCAATCTCTACGCCGTGGGTGGTTCGACTACACTGCCCGGAAGCGCAAATCCGGTCCCAGTCTGGGGTTATACCATCGATGGTAGCGCTGTCAGCCAACCCGGCGGTCCAACCTTGGAAGTAAACCAAGGCGACCTGGTGGTCATTACTCTGCACAACAACCTACCTGCGAGTGAAAATACAAGCCTGTTGATCCAGGGGCAGACGATGGCGCCCGACCTGGTCGGTGTAGCGCAGGGCGGCAGCAAAAACTATGTCTTTACCGCCGACCATGCTGGCACCTACCTCTACGAGGCTGGCCTGGTGGCCAATGGCGAGCATCAGGTGGCCATGGGGCTCTACGGCGTGCTAATCGTGCGTCCGGCCACCGCCGGCCAGGCCTACGCCAATGCCAACACTGCTTACGACGACGAGGCCGTGCTGCTGCTGAGCGAGCTTGACCCGGTGCTCAACGCCAACCCAACCACGTTTGACCTGCGCAACTACCATCCCAAGTACTGGCTGATCAATGGCAAGGTGCACCCAGCCACTGATCTGCTCCCGGTCACAGCGGCCGGCAGTCGGGTGCTGCTGCGCTATGTCAACGCGGGCCTGCAACACCACTCCATGGCTGTGCTCGGCCTAAACCAGACCGTCATTGCCCAGGATGGCAGCCCCTTGGCCCACGCCCATCAGATGGTGGCCGAGACGATTGCCCCTGGTGAGACTGCCGACACGATCACGACCATCCCAGCCACGGCCGCAGCCGAGAGCAAATTTGCCGTTTATGATGCCAACCCTGTCGCCAGCGGCGCCATGTTGACCTTCCTCTACCTTAGCGGCACTGGATCCGGTGGTGACACCACCGGCCCGACGACCGGCGCGTTGATGCTGAATTACAATGTAACAGGTGACCTCATCTTGCAGGCGCACGTGACTGATAGTGAGAGTAACGTCCAAGCTGCAGAGTATTATATCGACAGCACGGCCACCACAGCTATCCAGATGAGCGCATCCGATGGCGCCTTTGACTCACCGGCGGAAGATGTTGTAGCAACCATCCCCGTCGCCACGCTGAACGCCCTTGCCTCCGGCAGCCACACGATCCTCGTGCGTGGTCAGGATGATGCTTTACCTATAGGCAACTGGGGCGCCTTTGCGCTAGCAACAATTTTTGTGGATCATGATGGCCCTGCCGTCTCCGGTCTGCTCTTGAGCCCCAACCCCAGCAACGGCACCGCAGACGTAATGATCAGCGCCACCGCCGATGATAGCGCCAGTGGCAATAGCAATGTTCAGGCCGCTGAGTACACAATTGATGGCGGCGCCGCGCAAGGGATGGCGGTCAATAACGCCGCCCCGATTGTTAGCCTGACGGCATCTATCGCAGCCGGGACAATCTTCAATTTGACTGAAGGTGTCCATGTCATCGCAGTGCGCAGCCAGGATGTACTCGGCAACTGGGGTGATCCTGTCACCAAGAATTTGTTGGTTGACAAGACCGCGCCAACGACCTCTAATGTCATAGCCAGCCCGAATCCCACCAACGGCAGCGTAGGCATTAGCCCCACGCAACCCGTGGTGCGGGTAACGGCGAGCTTTGATGATGGCTTTGTTGGCCCTGCGGCGCTCAACCAAACGGCGCCCGCGGCTGATACAACCATGGCCAATCATCTTTTCTTGCCCTTCGTTACAAGTGGCGCCGGGAATGAGATTGCGGCCGCCGCAGTGCTCCCGGATACGAACTATGTCAAGACCGCCGAAGGCTTCTTTGGTACACCGGGCGCTAACGGCACCGGCTTCCCCTTTGCGGCCAGTGATGGTCTCTTTGACTCACTTCATGAAGAGGGCTATGTTGACATCCCACTAACAACCATTGCCTTACAATGCGCCAATGGTTGTACTATCAATGTGCATAGTCAGGATGGCGCCGGTAACTGGGAGAGCACCTACGGCAGCGTCGACTTGATCATCGACAAAGTGCCGCCGACGGTTACGAGCATTACCCTTGTGGGCCCCACCCCAACCAGTGCAACATCTGTACAATTCCTGGTCACCTTCTCCGAAAGTGTGGTCGGCGTGACGAGCAGTAACTTTACGCTCATCAGCGGCGGCGGCCTGACTGGCGCCGCGATCACAGATGTCACCGGCAGCGGTACGACCTGGACTGTCACCGCTTCCACCGGTTCCGGTGGCGGCACGCTGGGTCTCAACCTGACCGCGGCGACGGGGATTCGCGATGTGGCTGGGAATGACTTACCGACCACCGGCTTGCCCTTTGTCGGTCCGGTCTATACCCTACTGACCCCGCCGCTTTACTTCTCGACGCTTGGAAATAGCAATCCTCCTAGTGTCGGTGGCAATGCGGATGATGCAGACATCTACTTGTGGAACGGAGCAGCCTTTAGCCGGGTGATCGATGCTTCTGTCGCACCGTATAGCCTGCCGAGTTCAGGTGGTGGCAACGCCAACGTTGATGGCTTTGACCGGGTCGATGACACGCACTTCTATATGTCATTCAATGGCCAGGTCAATGTACCTGGGATCGGCAATGTTCAGGATGAGGATGTAGTCTACTACAACGCCGGCACATGGACGCTCTTCTTCGATGGCAGTGCTAACGGCCTTGGCGCCGGTGGCGGTGGTGGTTTCGACCTGGACGCAATTAGCATTGTCAGTGGTGTGCTCTACTTCTCCACCGACAATAACAACACCCCGCCAGGTGCAGGCGGCGGCGGCGACGATGCCGACATCTACCGCTGGAATGGTGGCAGTTCTTACACGCGCGTGATCAACGCCAACGGAGGTGGTGGCAGTCTAGGCTTGCCCACTGGGGCCAACGTTGATGGTTTTGTTCGAGTCGACGACACCCACTTCTATATGTCGTTTAATGGCACGACGACCAATCTGCCAGGGCTCGGAAATGTCCAAGATGTGGATGTGGTCTACTACAACAACGGGACATGGTCGTTGTACTTTGACGGCAGTGCACGCGGAATGGCGGCTGGTGGCAATCTCGATGTAGATGCCTTTGACTTGCCGTAACACACTACGTTAGCAACGTAGGCATTGCTGTAAATAGTTGTCGTTCTTTGCGTGTTAACGGATCAATAGTGACGTGTGGTGAGTAGCGGGTGGCATAAGACTCGCTACTCACCACACGCCACTTGATCACTCACGTATACTATCACGTATACTATGTCGCGTAGAACCATAGTTGTTTGTCACAACGCGACCGGCATCTGCAGAGGCGCCGGTCGCGTGTAGTTGTTATACTGCGATGGTGATGAAAACCGAAGGTTTATGTAGGGGCATTCGTCAAGCGACAACCTCCGGTTTTCATTCAGAGCAAAGTATAGTAGGGAGCAAAACTACCATGAGTGAAGTCACGGTCACACCGACCTCGTCACCCGTACGCCCCTTGCGCTGGCTGAAGTATGCGCTGCAGGCGCTGGTTCTACTGCCGGTAATCGCCGGCTTTCTGCTCTATCGGGCCTGGACGGCGCCAGCAACAGATTCGTCGGTAGCGCTAACCGGCGCTGTAGGGCAAAACGAACAGAGCACCGTAACCATCATTTCAGCCCAGACATTGGAAGAGCGCTTTGGTCTGCGGGTGGCGATGATCGCCATTACCGGCGGTGGTGGCATTGTCGATTTTCGCTATCGCATTCTCGACAAAGATAAAGCCCAATTTCTCCTCAATGATCCCAACAATGCCCCTGTCTTGACCGTGGAAGGCAGCGACATCAGGCTCATGCCACCCAGCCACGCCTCAAAACATAGTGCGCGTCTGGAGAACAATAAGACCTACTTTAACTTTTACCCCAACACACAAAATGCACTGCAGCCTGGGTCACGGGTGGTGGTGGTGATGGGTTCGCTACGCCTGGAACCCATTGTGGTTCAGTAATGAACCATTCTGACAGGTGTATTGCTAAGGCGCGCCGGTCAGAATGGACGGAAGAAGGAAGCGATGAAAATCAAAATTATCCTCTTACTGCTCATGCTGTGGTTGTTGCTGACTGCCAACATCGCGACAGTCCATGCCCAGGATCAAGCACAGGATGAGGCAGAGCCCGCAAGCGGCTTTAGCAATCATGTGTGGCTGCCCATTGTCACTACGCTTGGCGATGGTGCGCAAACACAAGCGACGCTGGATCCGGAGCTGGTTCAACTATTAGCAAGCCGCGCCGCAGCACAACAGACCAGCGTCATTGTGATCCTGAAAGATCAGTTGAATCCTAAGACGATCAAAGGCAAAAATCGCAAAGACAAACGCAAAAATCTGGTCCAGGCGCTGCGCCAAAAGGCCACAAGTACCCAGGCCAACTTGCGGGTGCAGTTAGCCCTGTGGCAGCGGCAGGGAAAAGTAACCGCGCTCAAACCCCTCTGGGTCATCAATGGCATTGCGTTGACCGCCACCAGCGCGGTCATCAACACCTTGGCCCAGGCGCCAGAAGTGGAGCGCATCATGCTGGATATCGCGCTGCAAGGTCCGCCCGGGCAGGCGATCACCACCCCCTCTACGCAGAACTTGACCCTCATCAACGCGCCGGCGCTGTGGGAGCTTGGCTTTAGCGGCCAGGGCATTGTCGTCGCCAACATGGATACCGGGGTGGATTTGACCCATCCTGACCTAGCGGCGCGCTGGCGCGGCGGGAATAACAGTTGGTACGATCCCTATGGCCAACATGCCACCCCCACAGACCTGAGCGGTCACGGCACTTGGACCATGGGCATCATGGTAGGGGGCAGCAACAGCGGCACTGCGATTGGTGTGGCGCCCCAAGCCCAGTGGATTGCGGTGAAGATCTTTAACGACAGCAACTCGGCCACGGTCAGCGCCATCCACCAAGGCTACCAGTGGCTCTTGGATCCCGATGACGACCCAGCCACCGCCGACGCGCCCGATGTGGTCAACAACTCCTGGAGCTATGGCGCACCCGGTTGTGATCTAACCTTTCAGCCCGATCTCCAGGCACTTGTCGCCGCCGAGATTGTGCCCGTCTTTGCCGCCGGCAACTATGGGCCCTACACCCCCTCCGATGTCAGCCCAGCCAACTATCCGGAAGCCTTTGCCGTCGGCGCCATTAACAACAGCAATACCATCTATGCCTACAGCAGCCGGGGCCCCACCAGTTGTGGCCGCAGCAGCGCCGCCACCTACCCCAACCTCGTCGCGCCGGGCGTCAATGTCACCACCACTGACCTTTTTGGTCTCTATAGCGCCAACTCCGGCACCTCCTTTGCCGCCCCCCACGCCGCCGGCGCGCTGGCGCTCTTACTCAGTGCGTTGCCTGATCTGACGGTGGCCCAACAGGAAGCAGCGCTACTGAACAGCGCGCAGGATTTGGGCGCAGTTGGGCCGGACAATACCTTTGGGCAGGGGTGGCTGGATGTCCTCGGCGCTTATCAATGGCTCCTCGCCAACATGGGCAATCAGCCCCCCAGCGTCAACGCCGGCGTCGACCAGACCATCACCTTGCCCAACAGCGCTGCGCTCAGTGGCGCGGCCAGCGATGATGGCTTGCCGACCGCCACCTTCACCACCACCTGGAGCCTCGTCAGCGGTCCGGACGCGGTGACTTTCGGTGATGTCAACGCGCTCAACACCACAGCCAGCTTTGCCACCGACGGTGTTTACACGCTGCGCCTCACCGCCGACGATGGTCAGTTGACCGCCGGCGATGACATGCTCATTATGGTCAACCCCATCCCGAACCAGGCGCCCAGCGTCAACGCCGGCCCAGACATGGCCATTACGCTGCCCGACAGCGCCATTCTCAACGGCACAGCCAGTGATGATGGTCTCCCCGCCCCAGCCAATCTAGTGACCACCTGGAGCATGGTCAGCGGACCGGGTGCGGTCACTTTCGGCAATGTCAATGCGCTCAACACCACAGCCGGCTTTGCCACCGATGGTCTTTACACCTTACGCCTGACCGCCGATGATGGCAACTTGAGCAGCACCGATGAGATGGTCATCAATGTCAGCCCATCAGTCGCGGCCAACCCCATCATCTATCTCAGCTCAAGCAGTAACGGGACAGTGGGGGGCGTGACCTTTGCCGATGAGGATATTCTAGCCTATGACGCCGCCACCAACAGTTGGTCACTGCTCTTTGACGGTTCGGATGTGGAATTGGGCGGCGTGGATGTGGACGCCTTTGCGTTCCTGAGCGATGGCAGCCTGCTCCTGAGCACCGACAATCCGGTCACCATCAGCGGCATCGGCACGGTGGATGATTCGGACATTCTGCACTTTATCCCCACCGCACTTGGCGCCACCACCGCCGGCAGCTACGAACTCTATTTCCGGGGGGCCGATGTGGGGTTAACCACCAGTGGCGAAGATATTAACGCGATTGACTTTGCCCCCGATGGCCGGCTGCTGATCAGTACGCTCAACGCAGTTAGCGTCCCTGGAGTCTCCGGTAACGATGAAGATATTCTGGCCTTTGCCCCGACTTCTCTCGGCGCGCCCACCAGCGGAACCTGGTCCCTCTACTTTGACGGCTCCACCGCAGAACTGACAGACACCCCGGAAGAGATCTGGGGGCTCTCGGTTGACGCAACGGGCAAGCTCTATCTAGCAACGCAAGGCGCGTTTGCCGTCACCGGCGCCAGCGGCACAGCGGCAGACATCTTCACCTGTGTGCCGCTTACACTCGGCGCGAATAACACAAGCTGCACCTACGCACTCTATTGGGTTGGCGCGGCGCACGGCTTTGGCGCGGAAGCCATCGACGGCATGAATATTGGCGGTGCGTTGAGCATCAACAGCGCGCCGACCAACCAACCACCAACCGCCAACGCCGGAGCGGATCAGACCATTACGTTGCCCGCCACCGCTTCACTCAACGGCGCGGCCAGCGATGACGGCCTGCCCGCCCCAGCCAACCTCGTCACCACCTGGAGCGTGGTCAGCGGACCGAGTGCGGTCACCTTTGGCAATGTGAACGCCATGCAGACGACCGCGGCCTTTAGCGTGGCCGGGAGCTACACCCTGCGCCTGACCGCCAACGATGGGCTGTTGACCACTAGCGACGACATCGTCGTCACCGTCAACCCCGCGCCACCGGTAAACCAGCCACCGACTGTCAACGCCGGAGCGGATCAGACCATTACGTTGCCCGCCACAGCTTCACTCAACGGCGCGGCCAGCGATGACGGCCTGCCCGCCCCCGCCAACCTCGTCACCACTTGGAGCGTGGTCAGCGGACCGGGTGCGGTCACCTTTGGCAATGCGAACGCCGTGCAGACGACCGCGGCCTTTAGCGTGGCCGGGAGCTATACTCTGCGCCTGACCGCCAACGACGGGCTGTTGACCGCTAGCGACGACATCGTCATCACCGTCAACCCCGCGCCACCGGTAAACCAGCCACCGACTGTCAACGCCGGAGCGGATCAGACCATTACCTTGCCCGCCACCGCTTCGCTCAATGGCGCGGCCAGCGATGACGGCCTGCCCGCCCCAGCCAACCTCGTCACCACCTGGAGCGTGGTCAGCGGACCGAGTGCGGTCACCTTTGGCAATGTGAACGCCATGCAGACGACCGCGGCCTTTAGCGTGGCCGGGAGCTACACCCTGCGCCTGACCGCCAACGATGGGCTGTTGACCACTAGCGACGACATCGTCGTCACCGTCAACCCCGCGCCACCGGTAAACCAGCCACCGACCGTCAACGCCGGAGCGGATCAGACCATTACCCTACCCGCCACCGCTTCACTCAATGGCGCGGCCAGCGATGACGGCTTGCCCGCCCCCGCCAACCTCATCGCCACTTGGAGCATGGTCAACGGACCGGGTACGGTCACCTTTGGCAATGTGAACGCCGTGCAGACGACCGCATCCTTTAGCGTGGCCGGAAGCTACACTCTGCGCCTGACCGCCAACGATGGGCTGTTGACCACTAGCGACGACATCGTCGTCACCGTCAACCCCGCGCCGAGTGCGGATCTGATCTATGTCAGTTCGTCGACAGGTGGTACGGTGGGGGGCGTCGCCTTCCAGGATGAGGATATCCTTGCTTTCAACCCCGCCACCAATCTCTGGTCACTGGTCGTCGATGGCTCGGACATCGGGCTGGGGAGCGTTGACATTAACGCCTTTACCATGCTCGCCGATGGCTCGCTGCTCTTGAGTGTGGACAACCCCGTCAGCCTCACCGGCTTGGGCACGGTCGATGATTCCGACATTGTGCGCTTTACACCCACCTCGCTCGGCGCGACGACCGCAGGAAGCTTTGCCTTCTATCTGCGCGGCGCCGATGTGGGCTTAACAACCAGCAATGAGGACATTGACGCCATTGATTTTGCACCCGACGGACGGCTGCTCATTAGCACTGTGGGCTCCTTTAGTGTAACCGGCGCGTCCGGCACGGATGCCGACCTGATCGCCTTTAGCGCAACCAACTGGGGCGTTCCAACCGCTGGGACGTGGTCCTTCTACTTTGACGGCTCTGCCGTGGGTTTGAGCACCAGCAACGAGGACATTGGCGGCTTATCGGTAGGCAGTGGCGGCAAGCTCTATCTCTCTACTCTGGGCGCCTATGCAGCGACCGGGCTCAATGGTACGAGCGTCAGCGGTACAGGCGCCGACATCTTCACTTGCGTTCCCGGTGCGTTGGGGCTCAACACCACAACCTGCACCTACAGCGCCTACTGGCAAGGCGCCGCGCATGGCTTTGGCGCGGAAGTCATCGATGGCCTCCATATCGGCGGCGCACTGCCACTCTTTAACCCAGCAAGTCAAGGGCGTATGGCGAACCTAGACCAAACGCAGCCGACCACCGACAACCATGACGATGCGCTCAGTGGCGATCTGGAGGAAACGCTCCCCGATGTAGTAAGTGAAAGCGGGCCAGATATGAAACAGCAGATTTTCTTACCGCTGATTGTGAACGAATAGAAGCTAATTAATAATTAATTGTTCTCCATTAATTATTAAGGCATCTACGATGCGACAACATCGACAATATTCTGTCGATACGAGCATCCTTAGCGCCTAACCGAGGACCAATAGTTTTCTCGTCCCGGAGGGATACTGAATTGAGGAGCAGAGAATTTCCTTTCTCCTCAATTCAGTATCCCTCCGGGACAAGTATAATGCCACGCCCCACGAAACTTAAATCGATTGCAGCTACCCTAGCTGTGCGAAGCCATAGTTGGCCGCGCCCATTAGCGCCGCCTTCGGGTTGCGAATAACATGCACAGGGATGGCATTCAAGATCTTGGCAAAGCGCCCCTTGCTGCGAAAGGCGTGCATAAAACGTTCACCACTCAACTGGGGCAAGATGCGTAGTGGAATGCCGCCGCCGAGATAAAGGCCACCGGTGGCTAAGCTCTTCAAGGCCAGGTTGCCAGCTTCTGCGCCGAGAATCGAGATAAAGGTGTCCAGGGTGGTGGCGCAGATGGGGCAAGGTCTTGTTGTATCCAGCGCGGCATTTACAATGACCGGTGTATGATCGCGCGTTGCGGCCAACGCAGTGGCCAGCCACTCCGGTTCTTCAGCCACCCCTGTCGCTTTGACATAGGCATAAATGTTGGGAATGCCCAAGCCCGAACAGACCGCCTCATAGCTGATATGCGCAAAGCCCAAGGTAGAGTGCAAGTGACGCCACAGGCCTGCTTCCCAGTCGTTGGTCGGTGCAAAGTCGGTGTGGCCCCCTTCGGAAGGATAGGCGCAGTAGCGCGTCCCATCCCAGACCAGGAATGCTTCACCAAGCCCCGTACCAGGAGCAATGACGGCCATGCTCCCTCCTGCCACCGGCTTACCGGCGTTTAGCGTGTAGAGATCCTCTGGTTGCAAGACAGCCAGGGCGTTGGCAATGGCAGCCAAGTCATTAAGCAGATAGACACTGGCAGTATCCAGTTGTGAAGCCAGTTCCGTGGTGTTGACACGCCAGTGTAGATTCGTCACCTGTGCCTCATTGCCGATAATCGGCCCGGCCACGCCTAAGCTGGCAACGCTGACCGGATGGGGGTGCATCTTTAAGAACTCCCGTACAATGGCCTCTAGGCCACTGTATTGAGCGCTGGCAAAGGTGGCCTCGGCGATCGGTGATGTCAATGACTGTGCATCGACATAAAGCGCCAACGCGGTTTTTGTTCCGCCAATATCTCCAGCCAATAACATCCGTGCTCTCCTTTATTTCTTGGCTCATATAGGTCTACGGGTGAAATCGCTCAATTTCTCTCTGGTGTTCGCAGCGATTCCATCTCTTCGCCCATACGAGCGTATTTCTTTTTTGGGCTCAACAGGATCTCATGTGGTTGCCAGGTACGACCGTCAAAATAATCCCGGAATCTTTGAGAGATTCCGGGATTATTTTGACTCTACCACCCGAAATCCAGATGAACCCTTTTTTGTATCTAAGAAGTGAAAACTTGAATATCGACAAGATTTACAAAATTTATAGGATGGTTATGAGGAAAATTTTATTGATCTTGTAAATCCTGTCGATTTGGTTCTGGCTTGTCCAACTTAGGATAGCATCTCCACGGCGCCCAACGCCTTGAGCGTGGCCCGCTGTGCCGCGCTGATGCCGGTGACATGCGTAATGTTCATCCCTGCGTAGGGACCGGGCATGGGCAGCACTTGGCGGCACGCGCCGCGCTCTACCTCCCACACACGCACCGTCCCATCATTGCTGCCGCTGATCAGCGTCTCGCCATCTACGCCAAAGGCAAGGGCTAAGACAGATTGGGTATGGCCCGCCAATACGTGTAACTGCTGGCCGGTCGCCATGTCCCACAAACAGATGTTGTTATCTTCGCCACCGCTGGCCAACATTGTTCCGGCGGGGTTGATCGCTAGCGCGCGTATACTGACGCGGTGGCCGTGCAGCACATTGACTAGCTGTGGGGGCATGTCGGGCTGTAGTTGCCAGAGCCGCACGGCGCCATCTGTGCCGGCGCTCGCCAATCGTTGACCATTAGAGTAAAAAACGACGGACCAGGTGTCAGTCGCACCGCTCTCGAAGGTATGGATGGCTTGAACCGGATCGGCAACCGCTGGCGAAGAGATGGTCTGAAGCGAACGGAGATCCCAAATGCGCACAGATTGTCCGCCACCACAGCTTACCAGCCAAGCGCCATCCGGGCTAAAGGCAAGGTCTTCAACGACTTGAGTGTGCCCAGAGAGTGTAGTGAGCAACTGGCCTTGCCCAGATGGGCGCACTTGCCACAGATAAATGGTTCCATCATCACCGGCGCTGGCCAGCAGGCGCCCCGTCGGATCAAATTTCACACAATGGACCGCTCTGGGATGGCCATGAAGTTGTTCGACACACCGACCGTTGGCGACATCCCACAGGCGTACTACCTGGTCCTTACCGGCGCTGGCCAAGTAGTTGCCATCAGGACTAAAGGCCAAGGCCCAGAGGAATTGGCTGTGACCAACGAAGTGGCGAATGCAGTGACCATGTACGGCAGTGTGCTCCATTTGCCATAATCGCACCCCCCCTTTGCTATCAGCCGTAGCCAACAAGTCACCGGAGGGGCTCAGAACCGCGGCATTGACTGTCGAGATGTCACCTTGCAGGGTGATAGAGATATGACTTTGCGCCAGGTTTTCCAGATCCCATAAGCGAATGGCATGGTCCTGTCCGCCACTGACCAACAGCCGGCCAGCGGCGTTAAAGGCCACCGCCCAAATGGTATGGGTATGGCCGCGCAGGGTGTCGATACACCGACCGGTGGCTACCTCCCACAGGCGCACGGTTTGGTCGGCGCTGCCACTGGCCAAAAGTGCGCCATTGGGGGTGAAAGCCAAAGCGCGCACCCAGTGGACATGGCCCCGTAACGTGTTGATACAGCGACCGGTAGTCACCTCCCACAGCCGGATCGTCTGGTCCGCGCTGCCGCTGGCCAGGCAAGCACCATCGGGACTGAAGGCGAGCGCCGCGACCTTATGGGTATGGCCGTGTAAGGTGTTGCGCAGTGTCACAGCCGCAGCAGCCTCGGTTGCGCGCGGGGTCTGCACTTGCTGCCATAATGCCTGGAGATCCCACAGACAAATAGCTTGGTCGTTGCTACACGAGGCCAGGAGATTAGTCGTGGGGTGAAAGACAACATCGGTCACCCAGCCCTGGTGATGTTTGATGGTGGACAACAATTCACCGGTCGCCACATCCCATACCATGATCAGGCGATCTTCGCCGCCGCTGGCTAATAACGTGCCATCATAATTGAAAGCAAGGCGCCACACGCCATTCTGATGTCCCTGCAAAATCTGCCGACAAGCGCCTGTTTGCACATCCCATAGCCGCACGGCGCCATCAAAGCCGGTGCTGGCCAACAATGTGCCATCGGGGCTAAAGGCAACACAAGTACAGCGCCCCTGGTGGCCTTTCAGCGTCCGTTCAGCTTCGCCCGCGGCCAGTTGCCAGAGCTGGATCGCGCCATTGCCCCCGGCAGTGGCCAGCCACTGATCATCGGCGCTAATGGCAACCCCATAGATTTGGCTCAATACATGGGTAAATTCGGCGCCGGTCAGATCTGCGCCATGAAAATTGACGGCCGGCAAGTTTACGCCGCGCAGGTATGCTTGCCAAACGCAGAGTTGCGAAAAATCATAGCCTGTCACGTCAATGCCCAAATGCAACAACAGGTTTAGCACATTGCCGGCCGCATAGCTAGGCAGACGCGGCGCCTGGTGTTGCAAATCCAGTAAGATTTGCCGCAATTGGCGGCTGACGAAGTGTAACGGGTCACGCTTGGTGGCCGCCATAGGTGCATCAAGCAAGTTTGGCGTCATACGAGGGCCAGGCTGGCGATCCTCTAGTAACCGTTGGCAGATGGGGGCAAGGAGTAGGCGCGCCTGGCTCTCCCGCACATATTCGGTGGCCTGCGCCTTTAACAAGGCATGGCGATGGAGGAGACGGAGTTCACCGGTGGCAATTTCCTGGCTGATCGCTTCCACCAACTGCTCGGTCAAATATTCGCTGACCACATTTTGTAAAGTGAAACCATCCACGCCGGATTCGAGCAGTGAGTGACGTTGCAAATTACGCAAGCTCTCGGCCAAACTGCGCTGGGCCGGCACATGTAGCAAATTTTTGCGTAGCACTGTTATGGGTGTCACTGCCCGTTCAACGGCTAGCCCAAAGAGAATTTCTCGTTCAAAAGAGGAGAGCCGCGCCAACTGTTGATCGAGCACGGTGCGAATGTCTTCAAAGACCAAGGTTTCCCCGACCAAAAACTCGCGGGTATCGCCGGCAAAGATCTCATCAACAGTGTCTGCGACCAGCTTCAGCGCCAGCGGATTGCCCGAATAGCGCGCAATGAGCAGGGCCGCTTCGTCACTCTCACTGCGCAGCCCACGTTGTAAGAGCAACTGCTGACCAGCGTCAGTGTCCAACCCGGCAAGTTGCAGTGATTTGACCGGCAGGCCATCTTTTTCCAAACGATCATAGCCACGCGGCCGCTCGCGACTGGTCAGTAGCAGTTGACTCTGGTGTTCTAACGTGGCCATTTGCTGGATGAGTTGGCCATAAGGTTCGTAGCCGGGCCGGTAGCTCCCCGCACGCTCCGGTTCCAAAATGCTCTCCATGTTGTCTAACACCAGCAATATACGTTGTGCGCGCAGATGCTTCATTAAAAGTCGTAACTGCTCATCTACATTGTCCGGCGCCGTGGCCAGTTGCTGGTTGGAGAGGATCTGGAGGAGCGGCGGCAGCAGTTCCGTCAACAGGGGCGCGTTGAGCAACGAACGCCAGAGCACGCCATCCACTACGCCCGGCGGTTGATTGGCTAGATCGCGCACACTTTGCGCTGCCAAGGTCGTCTTTCCCATGCCCCCAATGCCTAGAATCGCTACCACGCGACAGCGGTCATGGAAGAGCCACTGCGCAAGCTGTTGCCGCTCTGCCACGCGGCCAAAGAAAGCAGCAGGCGCAGGAACATCGCGCAGACCCCATAAGGGGATGACCAGATGACCAGATGAGGGGATCACAAGCTGATGAGATACCTCCTTGTCCGTATTCAGTGGATTCAGGAGTGCATCTTGTTCTCCCGTCCTCCCATCTTCTTGTTCTCTTCTTCTCTTCTCCTCGTGTGGCTGGCCCACGACGGGTGCTTGTCGTTTCGGCTCTTTATCAAATGCACCAGCAGCGATCTGCTTCGCCAAGGCCACGGTTTCTGCCGCTGGCTCCACTCCCAATTCCTCATGCAGGACTCTGCGTAACTGTTCCAACTGCTGGAGCGCCTGACGGGGCTGTCCCATGCGCGCCAGCAAGCGCATAACCTGTCGGTAGCTCTCCTCGCGATAGGGGTCGAGGGTAAGCAGGCGACCGGCGACTGTGTGTGCTTGCTCATAGCAACCGGCGCTTTCGTGGGCTGTAACCAACCGATACAAAGCCATCAATGCCTGTTGGTGGAGCAATTCGCGGCGTAAGAGCAGCCACTCCTCAAAGGGTGGCGCATCCGCTACCCCAAAGCCCAGCAGCAGTTCGCCCTGGTAAAGCCCAACCGCTTCCGTCAGTTGTTCAACTTCCGGTGATGGCGCGGCCTGCTCCTTATTCAATACTGTCTGAAAGCGGAGGACATCCACAGCGGCATTCGCCTCGTTGAAATGTACGCTCTGGCGCGTCACGTTCAACAGGAGATCGCCGGCTCCCGGTGTAGCCGTGTCGAGCGTCTGGCGCAGGCGATAGAGCGTGTTGCGCAGGTTGGTGCGCGCATAGCGGTCACCGATCTCCGGCCAGAGCAGCGTAGCCAGTTCGGTGCGGGCGTGTTCGCGTGGCTCCAGCGCAAGATAGGCTAAGAGCGCACGCGCCTTGTCCGAATGAAAGTCAACGATCGGTGCGCCATCCGCGCTGACGTGAAATTGACCGAAAAAACGCAACGTAAACTGAGTCATTCGCTGTTGCAAAAGTCTCATAACCCCCAGAGTAACTATTCAGGCAATTGGTGCACCAGAGGTGACAGTCACGGCCCGATACAACTGCGGTCAGTGACCGTACCTCGATGGACCCTCAATGTACAGGCTCTAGAGCCATCATACAATGATTGTTTAGCAAAAATTATACCCCGTTTGGGATGCAGATTCAAAAGTCGTTGGACACCTCCCAAGGCAATCGCGAACTCTACACCGCCCGGCGATTATGAACATCAACAATTAAATCCAGTAGATGGACACTCCCGGCGATGAACGAGAATCACTTGGGTGGGGCTGTAAGCGGCGCCCGTTGGGTGCCCGTTGGGTGCCCACTGGGCGCGAGCTTTTACGGCGTTGGTGCGTATAGAGGGCAATGAAATCATTCCCCACAATTTGGGCCTTCCGTCCCCTTTTGACAAGCTGAACGTTGGCACGGGTCATCCTAATGACAGGAGGGGAGCAAAGACGGGTATCAGTTTAGGATTGGTCGGTTTAGGCGCATTGGGTAGAGCTTTTGCCGCGCTCTTTATGAGCCATCCCCTGGTGGATCGAGCTACGCTCTGTGATCAGGAAGCGGAGCGAGTGGCGGCTTTTTGCCCCAAAAGAGGGTTGGCAAGCAAAGTTGAACCTGCGGGACGCCTATAGCTCGTTGGATGACATCTGCCATATGGCCCACCAATCCGCCCTGCAAGACGGTGAGTTGCTGGCAGTGCCGCATTGGGACGATGCGTCGGAGCGATTGGTTGATTCGTGATTGGTTGATTAAATAATGGCAAGGAGTAGTGCACATTAATCACCTATCACCTTCTCCACTAGCCGCCGGGCATGATCGATCTCATCGGCGTTGATCGTATGGCCCAGGTTGGGGTAGAGCTTGGCGGTGACTTGGGCGCCCATTCGTTGTAGGACCTCAGCCGACTCCTGTACGCGTTCTTTGGGGATGTGAAAATCCCTATCGCTACAGCCCAGGAAAGCCGGGGTGTTTTCGAGAGAACCGGCATAGTCACGGGGCGTCCTCGGGGGACCGATTAAGCCGCCACTCAAGACCAGCAGACCGCCATAGCGTCGGGCATGGCGCGCCACAAATTCAGCGGCCAGACAGGCGCCTTGGGAAAAGCCGCCAAGGATCACGCGCGCCGCCGGAATGCCGGCTGCTTCCACCTGCGCCAGCACCTCGCTCACCCGTTGCAACGCCGACGTGAGATAGGGCTCATTCTGCGCCAGCGGCATTAAAAAGCTGTAGGGATACCAGGTGTTGCCGGCGGCTTGCGGCGCCAGGTAGGCAAGATCAGGGTGAGGCAATTCGGCGGCCAAGGTCAAAATGCTTTGAGCCGTTGCCCCGCGACCATGCAACAGGATCACGACGCCCTGCGCTGCGGCCAACGCTTTGCCTGCGGTATAGATCGATTGCCCCTGGTGGACGCCATCGCTTGCCATGTCTGTGCTCCTTTACTGTTGGCTGCGGCTACTTCGACAATTGCCTATTCGACAGGATTCACACGATTACCAGGATTGCTAGGACCGCGCAAAAATCTTGTGAATCCTGTCCATCCTGTCAATTTGATGCAATGTGCCATTATCGAACTATTGAAGGTGGCGCTGGTTTGGCACCATCCTATGTGTTGACCTGAACCGGTGGCAGCTTGGCGGCAATTACATTGCGCTGCGGCTCCAGCCAAGTGGGCAATTTCAGGTGTGAACCCAACTCGGCCACACTTTCATCATAGGTGAAGCCTGGCGCGTCCGTCGCCACCTCAAAGAGGACGCCACTGGGCGCACGGAAGTAGATCGAGTGAAAATACTGGCGATCCATGACAGGCGAAACCCCATAGTTTGCGCGCTCAAGGAGTTCCTTGTATTCTACCTGCTCCGTATCATCCACAGTACGAAAGGCAATATGGTGCACCGACCCCGCCCCTAGCCGCGCCAAGGGTCCCGACCGCTCAACCAGATCAACGTAGAGCCCGACATCGTTGGCAGCACCCTGATAGTGGTAACGCTTCCCCTCCTGCCCTACCAGCGTATAGCCTAGTTGCGTAGTCAGTAATTCCGCCGTCGGTGCAGCTTGCGTGACCCACAACGTTGCACTGTGAAAGCCGCGCAAGGCATGTTCAGCCGGTACAGGGCCGGCGCGCCAGGGTTGGATGGTGGCGGGCGCATCAGTCGCGATCAGTTCAAGCGTCATGCCATCCGGGTCAGCAAAGGCAATTCCGGCGGCGCCAAAGCGCGGCGGCAGATCACGCACAGCCACGTCATGGGCGTCCAGACGGTCGCGCCAATAGTCAAGCGCGGCTACCGGAATCGAATAGGCTGTCGCTGCCACTTCGCCATTGCCATGCACACCCCGTGCGACATGGCGCCAGGGGAAAAATGTGAGCACCGTCCCTGGTGTACCAATTTCATCACCAAAATAAAAATGATAGGTGCCGGGATCATCAAAGTTGACGGTGCGTTTGATCAGCCGCTGGCCCAGCAAATTGTGATAGAAGTTGATAGTACGCTGTGGATCGCTGGCAATGGCAGTGATATGGTGAATGCCTTGAATTGGTTGCATTGGGTTAGCTCCTCTCTGACCGGGGTGGCACAGCACAAATTGTGTAAAAGACCCTTTTTCATCAGAGAGAAGTTGAATTTACACAGCTTGGCGTATCACCTAAATCGGCGGCATGCGCAATTATGTGTAAAGCGCAAATACACGCTCAACAACTCGCATTTACCCAATTTGTGCAACACCGCCGCGCATCGACACATTTAGATGAACCAGCTTACCGATAAAAGCACACCGAAACTATAAGCATCGTCACGATCTTATATGTTGGGTGGAGAGTGGAGAGTGCGCGTCTGAGTCTCTAGTCTCCACTCTCCAAAGCCAGGTTTCATTTTGATTTCACTAGTACACAACGGCCCAAGTAAGCCAATAGCTCTGTGGAAGGGTACGTCAGCCACTGTTCACTGAAAACTATTGGTTTATTTGCGCCGCACTGTACTAGCGTAAATTTCAGACTCAAGTACGCGCCTGCTGCGGCTGCAACCGCGGGCTTTTGAGCATGCTCCACATCAACAGCGTACCGAGCAGGGTCATGCTCAGCGCCAGGCCAAAGAGGGTCGTGTAGCCCCAGGTGGCGACCAGCCGGCCACCAATGAAGCCGACCGAGGCATAGGCGCAGCCCATGGCCATGGAGACAATGCCATAGGTGAGTGAGCGCCAGCGCGCATCGACCAATTCCATCTGGAAGACCTGTAAGGCCGGCATCCAAATGGCCGCCAATGCCAGCGCGCCCAGTCGTCCTGTTCCCGCGGCGCTCCAATGGGGGATTAAGGCCAACGGCAGCAAGCTCACTGCCGTGCCCAGTGATGCGACCATGAGCGTCCAGCCGTTGCCATAGCGCGCCACCAGACGGGGTGTCAGGAGGGGCGCCAAAATGGTGGTAAATTGGCCGATGCCGGTCAGCGTGCCAATCGCCGCGGCAGAGAGGAGCAGGGTCGTGTCCATATAGGCGCTGCAGAAAAACTGACAGGAGGCGGGCCCCAGTTGCGAGAGATAGACATGGAGCACCAGTAGGGCAACAGGCCAGATGGGAAAGGGTGTGGCTGTCTCCTGGTGAGTGCTACGCGTCACCGGCTCTGCCGGGCGCATCATCACCAAGGGGATCAGCCCCAAAATGGCGAGCGCAGATCCCAACCAGAGAGCAGCCCGGTAAGGTCCCGGCGCATCGACATGGTCGTGCATGATCCAGGCAAAGATCATGGGCAAAAAGCCCCCCACCAGGGTGCCGGCAAAAGTGCCCACGCCACGCGCCACGCCATTGAGGGCGTAGGCGCTGGTGCGATTCTGTACAGTGGTCACTGCCATGAGTGCCGGCACCTGATTGATGCTAATCAGCGCCCAACCTATAGTCACAACCACCTGTGAGAGAATCGGCAAACTGGCCTGCAGAGCAGCCGGAACATACTCCACTACCGGTAAGATCGCTAATCCCAGCACGGTAATGACGCCGCCCCAGACCATAGCAGCGCGCAGCCCCAGCCGATTGCCAATAGCCGCCGCGGGCAAGCTGGAGAGGATATAGGTAAAGGCGCCCGACGCATTAAAAAAGCCCACATACTCAACGCTATAGCCCAGGCGCAGAATATAGAGCACGTTGAGCAGCATCTGAATGCCAAAAAAACTAATACCCAATACAGCCGTTGAAATAATCACTAGCCGGGCGTCACGCGCAAGACGAAAGAAGGCAACGTTGGTAAAATTTGTAATCAAGTTCTATAACCTTGCTAAGTAGTTAATACAGCCTTTCATTTGCTTGATTGCTATTATAACACGCTCCTACTACCAATGATAGTCAGTATTGCGGTAGAATAGAGCAGAATTCTGATTCGGAGCGTGAGTACAGTATACTGATTATCTTGTACACGTCGGAGAACTTGCGCTTGCTCTGAATTTGTATCGCGTAAGCTGCAGTGGGGGGAAGCTGTCATCTTGCCCCAAATAAATCTTCCACGTCGGCCAATTTTTGTGGCTGCTTAACCTGGCGTATGATTGTCCGCACAATCGGCAATCCACTATAGCCCCACAGGGCATTTTCATCCTGGACGTTGCCGATAACTTTCAGGAAGCTAGAGGAGATAAAGTTTGATGAGACGTTTGTTGAAAATTATTGGGATTGTGGTGGGGATTGTGCTCCTGACCACAGTTGCCTTTGGCGCCGGTCTTTTTGTAGGGGGCGCCAACTTATTGGCGCCAGGCATCATCCGCACAACGGATCAGCCTGAGCAGTTTTCGATCTTTTGGCAAGCCTGGAACCTGGTGCAGGCCAATTATGTCGATCGGGAGGCGTTGGACAACACTCGCCTGACCTATGGCGCTATCCGCGGCATGGTCGATGCCCTAGGCGACACCGGCCACTCCACCTTTCTTTCGCCTGAGCAGTACACACAGCAACAATCGGATCTCTCCGGCTCCTTTAGCGGGATCGGCGCACAGGTTAGCATGAAAGACGGCTTGCCGGTGATTGTCGCGCCCCTGGATGATTCGCCGGCCCAAAAGGCCGGGATCAAGGCCGGTGACATCATCTTGCAAGTCGATGGCGAAGATACGACGGGGCTGACGCTTAATGAAGTGGTTGCCAAAATTCGCGGCACGAAGGGAGAGCCGGTAACGCTAACCCTCCTGCGTGTGGGCGATTCGCAGAGCATGGAGATCACGATTGTGCGTGATGATATTGTGACACCAACGGCCACTTGGGCCATGATACCGGGCACGTCGGTGGCACTTATCCGCCTGAGCCAATTTAGCCAAAATGCCAAGAGCGAACTCCTCATGGCCATCGAAGGCGCGCAAGCCGCTAACGCCACCGGCTTGATCGTCGATGTGCGCAGCAACCCAGGCGGCCTGCTAGAGCAGGCGGTGGCGGTGACGAGCCAATTCCTCAAAGATGGCAACGTCCTGCTAGAGGAGGACGCCCAGGGTCAGCGCACACCCTTCCCCGTGACTCCAGGAGGAGCAGCCACGGAAATTCCGCTGGTCGTGCTCATCAACCCGGGGTCGGCGAGTTCGTCGGAGATCTTTGCCGGCGCCATTCAGGATCACAAACGGGGGCAGTTGGTGGGGGAAACCACCTTTGGCACCGGCACTGTGTTGCAGCCCTATCAGCTTCAAGATGGATCGGCACTCTTTTTGGGCGTTAAGCAGTGGCTGACCCCTGACGGACGCCGCATTCGCGACCAGGGTATTCAACCCGACGTGGAGGTCAAAATTCCACTGGGCACGGACCTGTTAACGCCGTCGCTCATCAGAGAGATGACGCCGGAAGAGCTGCAGTCCAGCCCGGATCTGCAACTGCTTAAGGGACTGGAACTCTTGGGCGCGCAACCACAGTAGGCGCGCTGCAGGAATGGGACAGTAGGATCTTTAGTTAACATAAATATACTTCACCCTCTTGCCAGATTGACAGAATCGATTGTAGGCTAGTATACTTGACCTATTGCAGTATATTTTTTATAGTGCAATGGCGTTATTAAGTAACGCTTATTTTCGAGATTGGTCCTTTAGAAATTATTGTCGTCACCATTGTTGGTCGTTGTGTTGGCTACAACCAAATAGGTAATGTCATTCATGGCGCAGAAAGTTTGCACATCTATTCACTGTCTTTGTTGCTTGTGTCGATAGCGGGCGCCGCCGGCATTGTGGCCGGTTGCCCCGCGGTTTGCTCATGCAGCGATGACAATTTGTGCAAGCTTTTCTGGACTTTTACCTAGCGCTCTAGCTGATCCTGGTTGACCGCATTTTCACGGCCTAACCTGGGTGTGTGAGCAGCAAACTTGCCGGATTCATCGCTTGGATGAATTCGGCTTTTTTATTTCGCAGTGTGATTTTTTTAGTATGACTCTTTACCAACCCACAGGACAGAACGAAAGGGAACAAAAACCAATGGCAACTGTATTTGTGCCCACACCACTCCGCCGGCTCACCGGAGGGCAAGCAAAACTTGAGGTTGTAGGCAGTGATGTGGGCGGCCTCATTAGCGCCATCAATCAGGAATTTCCGGGCATTGCCGAAAAGGTTTTGGACGAGGATGGCAACGTCAAACGCTTTATCAATGTATTTGTCAACGACGATGAGATCCGCACGCTGCAAGGGCTGCAAACGCCCGTTAAAGCCAGTGACCGGGTGTCGATAGTGCCGGCCATGGCCGGCGGGCAGGAGTAGGCAGATGAGCAGATTAAATCGCGACCAACTGGTCCAACTGGCCAAAAATGAAATCACCGAGATTTCGGCGCAACAGCTTCACGACCGGCTTGAGGCCGGCGAAGCGCTGACCGTGGTCGATGTGCGCGAGCGCGAGGAGTTTGTCCAGGGCCACATTCCTGACGCGGTCTTTATCCCGCGCGGCTATCTGGAGTTGCAGATTGAGCAACACCAGCCCGACCGCGACCAGCCGGTGGTGATCTATTGCGCGGGCGGGGTGCGTTCGGCGTTGGCGGCGCGCAATCTCAAGGAGATGGGCTACACCAATACCATTTCGCTGATTGGCGGCTTTAATGGCTGGAAGAATGCAGGGCTAGAGTTCAAAGTGCCGACAGTGCTCAGCGAAGAGCAGCGCATTCGCTACAGCCGCCACACCTTACTCAACGAAGTGGGCGAGGCGGGCCAGATCAAGTTGCTGGAGAGCAAGGTGCTCCTGATCGGCGCCGGCGGTTTGGGCAGCCCCGCGGCCATGTATCTGGCCGCAGCCGGTGTGGGCACATTGGGCATTGTGGACTATGACATTGTTGATGTCTCTAACTTACAGCGCCAACTGTTACATGGTAACAAAGATGTAGGCCGGCTCAAGGTCGATTCAGCCGCCGACCGCATCAAAGACATTAACCCGGATGTCAAAGTGGTGGGTCACCGCGAACCGATTACCAGCCACAACGCGCTGGAATTAGTCCGCCAATATGACATCGTCATCAATGGCTCTGATAATTTCCCCACCCGCTATCTGGTCAATGACGCCTGCCAATTTTTGGGCAAGCCGCTGGTCGATGCCAGCATTTTCATGTTTGAGGGGCAGATTACGGTCTACCAGCCGGCCGACCCCGCACAAGGCATTGAGGGGGGGCCCTGCTATCGCTGTCTCTATCCCGATCCACCACCCCCTGGCGAAGTGCCCAGTTGCGCCGAGGCCGGCGTCTTGGGCGTCTTGCCGGGCATCGTCGGGTCGGCCCAGGCCATTGAGGCGATCAAGCTCATCTTGGGGATTGGCGAGCCGCTCATTGGCCGTCTACTCATGATCGATACGCTGGATATGACCTTCCGCACGCTCAGAGTGCAGCGCAATCCTGAGTGCCCAGTCTGCGGCGACCACCCAACCGTCACCCAGTTAATTGATTACGAGCAATTCTGTGGCCTGCCTTCGCGCAATGGCGCCCAGAATGGGCACGTAACCGAGGGCAAAGAACTGGCGCTGGCTTAGGGAAGTCGCGGGGTCGCGGAGTATGGACGACACGACCCCGCGACTCCACGACCCCGCGACCCCGCGACGCTATAACAGAAGAGAGGAACTCATGGCCAACCTGACTCCTGTGCTGGAGCCCCCAACCGAGAACAAACGGTCGGGGTCGGCAACCAACCCAGACGCAACGCCGCCACGTGTGGACAAGACCCACGGCGTGCATGTGACAGCGCCCCGCGGAACCGTCCTAGATAATATCGGCAATACGCCCTTGCTGGATTTGAGCGCGTTTGCTCAGCGCGCCGGTGTTGCGCCCGAGGTGGGTGTCTATGCCAAAGCGGAATGGCTCAATCCCGGCGGTTCGGTCAAGGCGCGCGCGGCGCTGCGTATTGTGGAGACGGCTGAACACAACGGCGACTTGCAGCCGGGCAAGATTCTGATCGACAGCAGTTCGGGCAACACAGGCATTGCCTTTGCTCTCATCGGTGCGGTCAAGGGAATTCCAGTCCATCTAGTCATGCCGGCCAATGTGAGCGCCGAACGCAAGGCGCTGGCGCGTGCCTATGGCGCCACCCTGATTGAATCGGACCCGTTGGAAGGCTCCGACGGCGCGATTCGGCTGGTGCGCGAGTTGGTGGCCTGTGAGCCCGATCGTTATTTCTATGCGAACCAATATAACAATCCTGCCAACTGGCTGGCCCACTACGAAAGCACTGGCCCCGAAATCTGGCAGCAGAGTGACGGCGCCATCACCCACTTTGTCGCCGGCTTGGGCACCACCGGCACCTTTGTGGGAACTGGGCGCTATCTCAAGGAGCAAAATTCGGCCATCCAACTGGTGGCACTACAGCCGGAAGATGAATTAGCGGTGATCGAAGGGCTCAAGCACCTGGAAACTGCGATTACACCAGGCATCTATGACCCAACATTGCAAGATCGTGATCTGCGGGTTAGCGCAGACGCGGCCTGGCAGACCACCCGACAACTGGCGCGCACCGCTGGCCTCTTTGTGGGCATAAGCGCCGGGGCGGCCGTCGCCGGCGCAATCCAGGTCGCTCGTGAACTCAGCACCGGTGTTGTCGTCACCCTCCTCCCGGATGATGGCAGTAAATATGTCAGCCTAGGCATCTTTGATTAGATTGTGTTGACATTGTCCCCAGCAATAGGCGCTAAGGGTGCTCGTATCGCAGATGCCTTAATAGTTAATTGTTTTCCATTAATTATTAGTTAGATCCTCTTTGCGCGGGTGCATTTCACTTTGGCTCTAGAGGGATATCAGGGAGCGTGCCGAACATTCCGGGAATGGGCCAGTTTTAGGCGAGAGCCCCATGATCGCTGTTAAGAAGCTCGCCCCGAACCGCGGCCCATTCCCGGAATGTAATGAGCAGATCCTTGAAACACATCAAGAGCCTTAACTTTTTGGGGAACCTGCCGGGGACGGACCTTACGTAGCCCTCTCTACGCACCAACTCTTGGTCCGTCCCCGGCAGGTTTCAGCCTGGCCAGCGCAAACTCGCCCCGCAATGAAATACACCCTTTGCACACCCCAGGTTTGCATTGTCATGCTGATTCCGTTAAACTAGCAGGGTTACATAACAGCAATCTCTATTCCGGCCAGCCTGATTATCACAAAGGATCAATCTGTTGTTTGAGGTAGTTTTTTTCGGCACATCCGCATCAGCCCCCTCGATCCAGCGCGGTCTTTCGTCGGCGCTGGTGATGGCGAATGAACATCGCTTTATGATCGATTGTGGGGAAGGCACCCAACGACAGATTCTGCGCAGCGGAGTGGGCTTTCGTCGGCTCGACAAAATTTTGCTAACCCACGGCCACCTGGACCATATTCTGGGGCTGGGAGGTCTGGCCAGCACCTTGGGACGATGGGAAGCGCTAGAAGAGTTGAACATCTATGGGGGGGAAGCGACCCTGGCCCGCGTCTACATGTTGATGGAGGTTGTCTTTGGTCCTAATCAGATTCCCAATGTGGGCGTAGCACTCAATCTGTTGGAAAGCGGCCTGGTCTTTGACGATAAACATTTCACCCTACACGCTTTTCCCGTCCGCCATCGCGGGCCCGACTGCTTTGGCTTTACCTTTGCAGAAAAGAGCCGTCGCCCTTTCTTGGCCGACAAAGCAGAGGCGCTGGGCATCCCACATGGCCCCATCCGCCGTGACCTGGCCCAAGGGCAAGCAGTGACCTTAGACAATGGCCGCGTCGTCCAGCCGGATGAAGTATTGGGCGAAGAGCAGCGCGGACTTAAGCTCTGTTTTGTGGGTGATGTGAGCCATACGGGGCCACTGCACAAAATCGTGGCCGGCGCTGACCTTTTGGCCATCGAAGCCACCTATCTAGATGCCGACAAAGAATTGGCCAAACAACATGGCCATATTACTGCGCTAGCTGCCGCACGCCTCGCTCAAAAGGCCGATGTCAAGTATTTGGTGCTCCACCACATCTCCCGCCGTTATCGCGTACAAGAAATTCTAGCCGAAGCGCAGAGCATTTTCCCCAATACGGCGGTGGCCAATGATCTGGAACTCTATCAGATCCGCAAAGGCCAGGCTCCCGTCGTGCGTGATCTGCGTGCGTCCCAAACGTAGCTGGGCCAAGACGCGCAGTAAAATACCATATTTTTGGTATACGTTGTTTGGCGTAGTTTAGCAAGCTAGTCAAGCACTTCTCGTTTCCGGCAAAAACGGCCATATTTTCCCCGCATGCGTACGTAGGATTTGCCTCTTCCCACCGTAGATAAAATTTTTCCACTTCTCTCTCTACTCAGTTCTTTTCTCCGACAAAAGTCGTAGATTTTCTCTCATCTAAAAGTCGGAAAACGATCCAAAAATTGTCTGGAAAACGTTTACAAACGCCAGGAAAACGTAGGTTTACCGTATAATTTCCGTATACAAAAATTGGTACTCTAGCCTCTTGGTAAGTTTTCAAATAGGTGCGGTAAGGTATAATGAACACCGTTCAGAGATTAACCTGACAACGATAACCTCAATCAGTACACCATCATTACGTTAGTACGCCGCCATTAACATATCGTTCACCGAGGCGGTTGTTGCGATTCTGGGAGCAATGAATGGGTAAGCTGCTTCAATCTTGTGCCATTATTACTTTACTTTTGTCTGGTCTGTTAGCACCTCTAGCTTTTGGTTTTTCCACGACAGCCAAAGCAGCAGCACTAACACAATCCATCACAGCCACTTCCGAATTCTTTGCTCTTGAATATCAAGTCATTTATTTGACCAATCTCAAACGCCGCGAAGCAGGTCTGGCGCCTTTGCATTGGAATCACGAGCTAACGCTGGCGGCACGTTGGTTTGGGCAAGACTCTGTCGAGCATGAGGGTGGTGCAGTCTGTGGACACACCGATTCGCTAGGTCGTTCGCCTGGCGACCGCATGGTCGCCTATCACTACACCAACATCGGCGCGTGGGGTGAAAACGTCATCTGCGGCTACACTACGCCTGAGCGTGCAGTCAAGGGCTGGATGGACAGCGAAGAACATAAAGTAAATATGCTTGACCCACTCTACCGCGAGATTGGCGTGGGCTACTACCGCAATGCCGAAACGGGTCGTGGCTACATTACCCAGGATTTTAGCTTTGATCGTGACTATGCGCCGGTAATTATTGAAAATGAAGCGTTGACCACTACATCCACCACTGTCAATCTCTATATTTACGATCCGGCAGTCGGCGACGGCTTGGAGGGCATGGGGCCGGCGGTCGAAATGATGATTGCCAATGACTCTGAATTTACCAATGCTGTGTGGGAATCCTTTACCGCAGAAAAGCCCTGGACCCTGGCGGAGGGCGCAGAGGGTTGGCGCACCGTCTATGTCAAAACGCGTGATGCACAAAATCGCACGGCCATGGTCGCCGACACGATTTATCTGGGGGAACAGGTCGCACAAGAGATGCCGGACATGGACCAAAACGGCACCCTACGCCAACACTTTGAGTTTACTAATCTGGATCAGAGCGGCTGGTCCAAGGTGCAGTTTAGCCTGAACTGGCAGGGTGATAACAGTGACGGCACCTTTCAGCCCATTGATGGCGCCGGCGCCCAGGTTGCCGATGCTGATGCCTTCGGCGGTACGTCGTACAGCTTTCCCGCCGGCAATACCCCCAACCACTCACGCTATTGGACCTCCACTTTTTACAAAGATGCGCCGTTGGTCGCCTATTTTCGTGTGAAAATTGCCGACAACCAGGGCGATGCGCCGGTCTTGACCATTATGATTGACGGCGGTGGTGTGCAATATGGCCCGCTGACATTGACCGGCAAGGATTTTACCGCCGCCGGCCAATATCAGGAATTTGCACTGCCCTTTACCTATCACACCAACGCCGATCAGCCCTTCTTAACCTTTGATTTTCTCCACACCGGCGCCCAGACGCTGGCCATTGACACCATCTCCATCTTTACAGCGCCTGTGGCGAGCACAACGACGTTGCAGTGGGAAGTCCCTGGTGACTACTACCGCAGCCGTGGCATTTGGGCCCGCTTCATTACCAAAGACGGCGCCTTCTCCGAACGCACCGAAGTCAATCCCTTTAATAGCGAAGTCGAGGTGCCGCCTTTGCCGGAAACGCAAAATCCGAAGCAACCAGAAGAGCCACAAGAGTACGCTTTCCAGAATTTTCTACCCATTGCAGCAAAATAATCGCTTATACCTCAAACATCTGCTCCCGCTCGGCGCCGACCGAGACATAGTCAACCTTGACGCCGGCCAATTGGCTCAAGCGCTCAATGTAAGCCTGCGCTTGGGTTGGCAGATCATCCCAGTGTCGGCAGCCTTCGGTTGAAGATTGCCAACCCGGCCACTCCTCATAGAGGGGCTGCACCTGGTTGAGCACCGCAGTGTCCGGCATACTCGTGCGCACAACCTCGCCATTGGGCAGCCGATAGCCTACACAAATCTTGAGCGTGGCAAAGTGATCGAGTACATCTAACTTGGTAATGGCCAGGCCAGTCATGCCATTGAGCCACGCCGCATAGTTAATGGCCACGCCATCGAACCAGCCACAGCGCCGCGGTCGCCCGGTGGTGGCCCCATATTCGCCCCCAATGTCGCGCAACTTTTGGCCGTCGGCGTCATGCAACTCTACCGGGAAAGGACCATCCCCCACACAGGTGCTATATGCTTTCACCACACCGACCACGCGGTCGATGGTGCGCGCCGGCAATCCGGCGCCGGAGGCGGCAAAGGATGCGGTGGGGTTACTGCTAGTGACATAGGGATAGATGCCCCAATCCAGATCGCGCATCACGCCCAATTGCCCTTCCAGCAAAATCTGTTTCTCTTCCGCAATGGCCTGGCGTAGCCGTGGTACTGTGTCAATAATGCGTTCCTGGAGTTGGGCCCGAAAGTCCATACACAACGCATAGAGCGCCTGCCCATCGATGGCTTCGCCACCGAGCAGTTCAACTTTGCGATTGGTTGTGCGCAGGGCATTGTCCAGGCGCGCTTCCAGCCACTCCGGTTGTAAGAGATCGCCAATGCGCAGGCCAGAGCGCGCGGCCTTATCGGCATAGGCGGGGCCAATCCCGCGCTTGGTGGTGCCAATGGTGTCCTTACCCCGTGCGCTTTCCTCCAACGCATCCAAAGTCCGATGATAGGGTAAGACCATCTGGGCGCGATTGCTGATCCAAAGATTGTCTAAGGTTACGCCGGCCGCAGTCAGCGCAGCCATCTCTTCTAACAGCGCCTGCGGATTGACCACACAGCCGGAGCCAATGATATTTTGCGTTTGGGGGTTAAAGATGCCGCTCGGAATCAGATGTAGCGCGTGCTTGCCAAATTCGTTGATCACCGTATGACCGGCATTATCGCCGCCTTGGAAGCGAATCACCACATCGGCGTTTTGGGCCAAATAGTCTATGATGCGCCCCTTGCCCTCATCGCCCCACTGGGCGCCTACGATCGCGGTTACAGACATAACGTTTCCCTTTGGTTCTCATGTCAATGGATTGAATTGGTAGATAAATTCTACCATCGGTCGTCGCTTTTCCCAATCAGATTGGGTGATTGGTTGATTGGTGATTGGTGGCTGGTCCTTTGTCACGCGTCCTTTGTCATTGGTCGCTTGTCCTTTGCGACGGGACGACCAATGACAAGTGACCAATCACCAATCAACCAATCACCAATTAATGTTGGGAGAAGCCAGGAGGAATGGTACAATGCCTCTTACTATGTATGTGTTGCATCGTAATTGATGGTTAATTAATAGTATGGAAGAGGAGAAAAAGGCTCGATGACCTCACATGTTGCCGAGAAGACGCGCACCGAGTTTAGCACCAATGGCGCCCATTTGGTGAAATCGGTCAGCGAGCGCTTTGCCAAAGAAGCGCTCACCTTTGATGATGTGCTCTTGACCCCCGGTTATGCCGAAAAGTTGCCCTCGGAAATTGATATTAGCATCCGCTTGCATGAACGCTTGACCTTAAAGATACCTGTCCTGAGCGCGGCCATGGACACAGTGACCGAGAGTGAGTTAGCCCTGACCCTGGCGCGCCAGGGTGGGTTAGGGGTGATCCACCGCAATTTGGCAGTGGAGGATCAGGCCGAGGAAATTGATAAGGTGAAACGCAGTGAAAGCGGTATGATCGTGGACCCGATCACCCTGGCGCCAGAAGCAACGCTGGCCTCGGCAGAAGCGGTTATGAGCCGCTATCGCATTAGTGGCGTACCCATTACCGATACCGCGGGCCGGCTGGTGGGTATTTTGACCAACCGCGATGTGCGCTTTGCCACCGATTACAACCGCCCCATTCGAGATTATATGACTTCTGAAGAGTTGATTACCGCACGTATCGGCACGACCCTGGCCGAAGCACAGGAGATTTTACACCGCTACCGGATTGAAAAGTTGCCCCTGGTGGATCATCAAGGTATCCTCAAAGGGCTGATTACCTACAAAGACATACTCAAACGCCAGGATTATCCCTTTGCGGCCAAGGATGAACGGGGGCGACTGTTGGTGGCCGGCGCCGTTGGCGTGGGTGAAAGCGGCCTCCAACGTGCGCATACGATCATTGAAGCCGGCGCCGACGCGGTGGCCATTGATACCGCCCACGGTCACAGCCGCGGCGTCATTGAGACGATCCACGCCATCCGCCGCGCCTATGCGGATCTGCCCATCCTGGCCGGCAATGTGGTGACGCCAGAAGGGGTGCGCGCCCTGGTGGAAGCAGGGGCCAGCGCGGTCAAGGTGGGTGTGGGCGCCGGGTCGATCTGCACTACGCGCATTGTAAGTGGCGCCGGCATGCCCCAACTGACGGCCATTGCCGAGTGCGCCATGATGGGGCAACAGTTGGGCGTTCCGGTTATTGCCGATGGCGGCATTCGCTATAGCGGGGACATTACCAAAGCGTTGGCCGCCGGCGCGTCGGCTGTCATGTTGGGCAGCCTGCTGGCAGGGCTCCACGAATCGCCTGGTGAAATCGTCATTCGCGAGGGTCGTTCATTCAAAGAGTATCGCGGCATGGGCAGTATGGGCGCCATGCGCGGGCGCGCCAGCGACCGCTACCAATCGGCCCAGCGCGCCGGCGAAACTGCCAGCCCCGATATTGGCGGCAAACTCGTGCCCGAAGGCATTGAGGGCCAGGTTCCCTACAAGGGCCATCTGAAGGATTACGTCTTTCAACTGATGGGAGGACTGCGCAGCGGTATGGGCTATGTGGGGGCGGAATCGATCGCAGATCTTTGGCAGAAAGCCCACTTTGTGCGCATTAGCGCCTCTAGCTACCAGGAGAGCCATCCCCACAGCGTAACCATTACCAAAGAAGCCCCCAACTATCAACTGCAACCGAACCGTTAACGGAGCATCACTATGAGCCAGCAAGGACGTTTCACAGGGAAAAGCGCCCTGATTACCGGCGGCGGCACGGGCATTGGGGCGGCCATTGCCCAACAATTTGCCCAAGAAGGGGCGGCGGTTGTGCTCTGTGGGCGGCGCGGTGATGTGGTGCGACAGAAGGTCGCCGCGTTACAGCACGACGGCCATCAAGCCTACGCCATTGCCGCCGATATTACCACAGACGCCGCGAGCATTGTGCAGGAGACCCTGGACTACCTTGGCCATCTCGATATTCTTGTCAACAATGCCGCCATTTCGGCCGGCATGGCCATGGACGAAATTAGCTTGCACCAATGGCGCCAGGTGGTTGCGGTGAACCTGGACGCTGCCTTTGAAATGGTGCACCATGCGCTGCCCCATCTGATCAAACGGCGCGGTGTCATTTTGCACATTAGCAGCATTAGCGCTATCTCCGGCGAAGTGGATGATGTGGCCTATGTGGCGAGCAAAGCCGGGCTAGAGGGCTTTAATCGTAAGCTGGCCCTAGAAGTCGCCGCCCACGGTGTGCGCTCCAATGTGATCAGGCCAGGGCTCATCCATACCGAAGCCTTTGCCAACATGCCGCCCGATTTCTTTGAAGCGCAGGTGCCACTGATTCCGCTGGGGCGTATTGGCCAACCGGGAGATATTGCGCGGGCAGCGGCCTTCCTCTGTTCGGATGACGCCAATTTTATTACAGGGACGGTGCTTACCATTGACGGCGGCGAATCGGCCAAGTAACCCCCCGCGCCTGTGGGCGAAGAGGTGAAATCGCTACAAACAGCGGAGAAACATTGAGCAATTTCACCCGCAGACCTATGGCCAACGCGCCCAGTAGGGCGCGGTAAAAGGAAAACGTTACGCCCCTTGATGCCACCCAATTTTTTCTGGAATTGAATTTCTGGTTTATAATAACTAACAGTGAAGGGCGGAGCAGACTCCGCCCTTATTATTAGCGTCCAATATTATCAGGTGCGCTCATTTAATCAGCCTCAGGTACACGGCACTGATCAGGAGTAGATTGTCCATCGGCAGGCTTTTGACCAGCGCCGTGCATCTGAACAGTTAACTTAATTTGTGAAGGATTTTCACTCATGCGATCGACGTATCCATTTACTGCCATCGTTGGCCAGGAGCGCATGAAACGTGCGCTCATCCTCAACGCCATCAATCCGCAAATTGGCGGCGTGCTCATTCGCGGCGAGCGCGGCACCGCCAAGTCCACTGCCGCACGTGCTTTGGCAGACTTGATCCCAGAGATTGATGCTGTCACCGGCTGCCATTTTGGTTGTGATCCCAACCGACCCGATCTCTACTGCGACGAATGTCGTGAGCGGATGAAAGTGGAAGGGATCTTGCCCTCCAGCAAACGCCACACCCCTTTTGTGGATCTGCCCGTCAGCGCCACCGAAGATCGGGTGGTCGGTACGCTGGACATTGAAAAAGCCATCCAGAAGGGTGAGCGGCACTTTGAACCCGGCATTTTGGCCGCAGCCAACCGCGGCGTGCTCTACGTCGATGAAGTCAATCTGCTCGATGATCATGTGGTCGATCTGCTGCTGGACAGCGCGGCCATGGGCATTAATGTCGTAGAACGGGAGGGTATCAGCTTCCAACATCCGGCCCAATTTGTTTTGGTCGGCTCGATGAACCCTGAAGAAGGCGATCTGCGCCCGCAGTTGCTCGACCGCTTTGCCCATGCCGTCGATGTTACCGGCCTGGCCGACGCCAAGCAGCGGGTGGAGATTCTGCGCCGCCGGATCTTCTACGAACAAGATTCGCAAGGCTTTGAGGATGCCTTCCAGGAGGCCGAGGATGCGCTCAGCAAGCGTATTTTGGAAGCGCGCGACCGCTACCCCATGGTGAAGTATACAGACAAAGATCTCTATACCATTGCGGCGTTGACGGCTAGCTTTAAGGTGGATGGCCACCGCGCCGATATTGTGATTCTGCGCACGGCCCGCGCGCAGGCCGCCTATGCCGGTCGCCTGCAGATTAACGACCAGGATATTCTGCTCGCCGCTGAGTTGGCCTTGCCCCACCGCATGAAGAAGCAGCCCTTCCAGGATGCGGTCATGAATATGGAACAACTGCAAAACAATGTACGCCAGGCGCGCGCCGAGGCCGACCAACAGGCCGATGGTGAGAACGAGAGCGAAGGCATGCAGATGGCAGCAGCGGCGGCCGATGAAAAAAAAGCATAGAGGGCGATGAGTCAGATATGATGGATGCTGGTGAAGGCGGCGAAGGGGCGGCAGCCCAACCCGACGCCTCGCCCCAGCAAAGCTCATCGCCCGGAGATGCCAAAGGTGCGCGTAAGCCGGTGCAGGTCGGCGATCAATTTGAAACGAAGCGGATCGATACACCGCTTGACAAGATGACGCGGGAGCGGGCCGGCAAGCGCTCGTACACCCGCACCGATCGCAAACGCGGTCGCTATATTAAAGCACGTCCGGCCGGCAACCACCCCGAGGATATTGCCTTTGATGCGACCTTGCGCGCCGCTGCACCTTTCCAACAGCAGCGCCTGGCCGAGGCCGAAAATGATCTTGCCCTTCAACTGCGCAAAGGGGATCTCCAGCGCAAGGTGCGTGTCCGCCGCACCGGCAATCTGATCCTCTTTGTGGTTGATGCCAGTTGGTCCATGGCCGCCAGCGAACGCATGGAGGCGACCAAGGGTGCAATCTTCAGCCTGTTGGTTGACGCCTATCAGCGGCGTGACCAGGTCGGTCTGGTCGTCTTTCAGCGGGACAAGGCCCGCCTTGTGCTGCCACCCACCAGCAGTGTCGATCTGGCGCAGCGGGTGTTAAAAGATCTGCCGGTGGGCGGTAAGACGCCGCTCAGCAGTGGTCTGCACATGGCGTGGCAGGTGATTGAAAATGCGCGACGGCGTGACACAGAGCTGCGCCCGCTCATGATCTTGCTGACCGACGGGGCCGGCAATGTGAGCATGACCGGGATGCCGGCGCAGGAAGAGGCGCAGCGGATTGCCAACCTCTTTGAAAACGCTAAGCTGCGCTCGATTGTGGTAAACATGGAACATGCCGCCTTTGATCGTGGGCTGGCGCAAAAGTTGGCCGACGCACTCGGCGGCACCTGCTACAGTCTGCCGGAACTGCGTGCGGATACGTTGCTCAACACAGTGAAACGCGAGATCGACATGTCGTAATGCCGGTTTGCGTTAGGTTTTTTTGCACGACAGCGCATGATCCGCATATCATTAAGTTTTGGCTCATATAGGTCTCCGGATGAAATCGTTCGTTTTTTCTCTAGTGTTTGAAACGATTTCACCCCTTCGCCCATATGAGCGTAAGTTTTAGAGCGTAGGATCAAAATAATCCCGGAATCTTGGGGGAGATTCCGGGATTATTTTGACGACTTTTCATCTTCCCTTGAGCACCAACTATTTTGGGTATATTCAAAAACAGTTATCGGCAAACCGCATCTAAGGATGCTACCTACATGGCTTAGGCCGTTCCAAGGAATAGATTACCCCGCTGAGGTGACTGTCACTGGCCACCAAGTCTGGCGCAATCCTAGGTTGCCTAGGCCAGTGACAGTCACCTAAAAAAGGGTAGAGAACAAGGACTTTCTTTGTATGGCATCATCAACGACCACCGCGGCACCGGCGCAAGCCGAACAGCTTGTGATTAAGGGCAGTTGGGAAGATCTATTGCAACAGGCCCAACGTCTGGCGGCTAACCAAAATGATGAGGCAATGCCCATTCTAGAGAAGTTGGTGCAGCGCCTGAGTAAACTTCCAGAGCAACAACGCATGGCCAATGGCCAGCGACTACAAGCGATCTATGCTGATGCCCTGATGACCTATGAAGCCTACCTGACGTTGCGCGATCGCTATGACCAGGCGCTGGCGCTCTTGGACCGTGCGGAGGCGGTCGCAACGGAGGAGGAGCGCGCGGCCTTTCGCCATCATCGCGTCCTGATCTTGCTGATGGCCGAGCGTTTCCCCGATGCGTTCACGTTGCAACGGGAGATCGCGACTGCCCCACAGGCAGATATTGGTGACTGGGGTTTCTTGGTCATGAAATATCTCGAACACCACAGAGATGCAGAGGCGGCTCAAACGCTGCGCGAAGCGGAGGAGTGGCTTGATCATGCCACTGTGCAAGGCAAGGTTTCCCCGGAAGAGATCGACGAGCAGCGCGCCTATTTGGCCGACCTGCAGGTTGATCTGGCGATCCAACAAGAGGCATGGGAGGAGATGATGCGCTACTTTGAAGAGGCAGCGGCGCTTCACCCCATCTATCGCGAGCAAATTCACCTCCTCTACAGCCGCCTCTTTCAAGCCGACCAGCCTGCCCTGGCCTTACCCTATGTCTTGCAAGATAAAGCGCACCCGGTGCGCGCCGGCTTTTGGCATGGGGTTGCGCTCTATCGCTTAGGCCAGACACAAGCAGCCACCAAGGAATGGCAAAAGGTGTTGGCCCGTGATCTCTCCAAAAGCGAAGAACAGTCCTTTACCGAATACATTCTTCTCCTTTATTATCTGGGGGATGAAGAGCGGGAGGGGCTCGGCAATGTGCTCCATGCCATTCAAGAAGAGCAGCATTACGAGTGGCAGACACTCTTCCTGGCCGGCTTGGGCTGGGCAATCCATGACCGCTTCGACAACGCCGAGACCAATTTGCAATTTGCAGTCAACCAACGCAAATCGCATGCCCAGGGCAAAGTCTTGCCCTATCAAACCTGGACCTTCTGCCGCGATCTATTGGATGAGGCAGGACGGACCCGGATTGCCAAATATTTTGCGACAGAGAAATAGGGGCTAGCCATGCAGACAGGACAAGATGAACTGATTGCCTTTGCCAAAGAGTTGGCTGACGCCAGCGCCGCGGTGATTCGCCAATACTATCGCACCGATTACAGTGTAGAGAGCAAGGCCGACGATTCGCCGGTAACCATTGCCGATCGACGCGCCGAAGAGGTCATGCGCAAGCGAATCACCCAGCGTTTCCCGGATCACGGCATTTGGGGCGAGGAGTATGGGCGTCATCAACCCGAGGCTGATTACCAGTGGGTGCTCGACCCCATCGACGGCACCAAAGCCTTTGTCAGCCACAGCTATCTCTTTGGCACGCTCATCGCGCTACTCAAAGAAGGGCGCCCGATTTTGGGCGTCATCAATCATCCGCTCCTCAATGATTTTATGATAGGTATGAATGGACAGACTTGGCTCAATGGTCGGCGCGTGCACGTGCGCCCGTGCCAGCGCATTCAGGACGCCATTTTGCTCAGCAGCCCCTATTGGACTGTCTTTGAATATCAAAATGGTCCGGCCTTTGAAGCGCTCTCCAAGCGGGTGCAACGGCACAACAATTGGGGGGACTGTCACGGCTACTATGTCGTTGCGGCAGGCGGCGCCGACATTATGGCAGATCCGATCATGAACCCGTGGGATCTCATGGCGCTCATCCCGATCATTGAAGGGGCTGGTGGTGTGATCACCGATTGGCAAGGCAATGACGCCGTTCAGGGGCAGAGCATTATCGCAACCGGTGGCGCCATCCACGATGAAGTAATTCGCTTGCTGAATCCATAAGAGTTCAAATAGGTCTGCGGGTGAAATCGTTCCACGCGGCTCTGGTAATCGCAACGATTTCACCGCCTCGCCATAAGTCCTCGCTTATAGCAACTATAAGCAAATAGCCAGAGCAGATTGAACAAAAGGTAAGTTAAAATTTCATCAGGGTCATGCATTTGTATGAGATGCAGACAACTATCCGAAAAACAATCATCAAGTTTTGAAGGAAGTTCTGATGGAATGGCTTACACAGCCCTGGCCCTGGTATGTTAGCGGGCCACTGATTGGCTTGAGCGTACCAGCGCTCTTGTTGCTCTCCGGTAAAACCTTAGGAGTCTCCAGCAGTTTTCGCCACATGTGTTCGATTAGCTCGCCCAATTCCAAACTCCCCTATTTGCGTGAGAATAACTGGCGCAATGAGCTTTGGAGTCTCATTTTTGTGGCGGGTATTTTGTTGGGCGGCTTTGTCGCTACTCACTTTTTAGGCGCCGCAACTCACTATTTTCCAGATTCGTACTACACGTTGGGCGGCATCGCGGTGTTGCTTTGGGGTGGCGTCCTGGTCGGCTTTGGCGCCCGCTACGCGGACGGTTGCACCTCCGGCCATGCGATTATGGGCCTTTCCAATTTACGCTGGCCTAGCCTCGTAGCCACCATGAGTTTCTTTGTTGGTGGTAGCTTGATGACTGCGCTCTTCACCCTTTTCTAGCGCCATTGCTACGGTTTTCCACTTCACCTCTATAAGCATTTCAAAAAATTTAAGGATATAAGAAGCAATGATTCAGGAAAATAGCTTTGCCGGCAAGATACAAAAAGCTCAAAGCAACGCTAGCAACACCGCGTTCCTCCGTGACGTACTGCCTATGCTCAGCGTTCTCATCATTGGCATCGGTTTTGGCATCGTCCTAGTCAAGGCAGAGGTCATCGGCTGGTTTCAGGTTCAGCAGATGTTTCGCTTTGAGGCAGCCCATATGTATCTCGTCATCATGTCGGCCATTGGCGTCGGCGCCCTTTCGCTCTTTGTAGTCAAACGTTTACAGTTGCGCACCCTCCAAAACGAAGCGATCAAGATCAAAGAAAAACCCTTCCAAAAGGGCGTGATCTATGGCGGTCTGCTCTTTGGTATGGGGTGGGCCATTACAGGCGCCTGTCCTGGCCCGATCTATGCTCAACTGGGCAGTGGCGAGTATCTTGCGCTTATTCCCTTTGTGGGGGCGTTGCTTGGCTCCTATTTCTATGCTTATGTGCGCACTTATTTGCCGCATTGAAAGTTGATGCGCTCATAGAGGCGAAGTGATTTCACCCGCGCACCTCTATGAGCCAAGTTCCGCTAGCCCCCTCGCATTCACCAGAGCCCATCATACGTAGGTGATAGCACTAAGTTGGTAAGACGTTTCCAACTTAGTGCTATCACCTACGATAATCTATTTTTTGATGAAGGAGATCCAGCTAGACAAACAGAGAAAAATTTACCCTATTAGGTAAAGACCACACGCTCAATTCTTGCTATACTGCCTGATGTCGTGCCGTCATGAATAGCTAAGCTGCTCCCTGATTTTCATCGGCTTAGCCCAGTCTAAGTTATACAAGACCCACAGAAATTCTGTTTGGATGTAATCGTCCATCACACACCCAGATTCCTGCACCTTCACGCAGTGTGACATCCGTTCCTTCCTGCCCCCAGGATCACAGCTTACCTATATATAAACCAACAGGTGCAAACCATTATGAATTATGGCTTTATTATTGACAATCGTAAATGCATCGGCTGCCACGCCTGTTCAACGGCCTGCAAGTCCGAGAATGAGGTGCCCCTCGGGGTGAACCGCACTTGGGTGAAGTATGTAGAGACTGGCCTCTTCCCCGACAGCACCCGCCACTTTCAGGTGACACGCTGCAACCACTGCGCCAATCCCCCTTGTGTACGCATCTGCCCAGTGACGGCTATGTACCAGCGCGCAGACGGCATTGTCGAGTTTGACCCGGAGATCTGTATTGGCTGCAAAGCCTGTATGCAAGCCTGCCCCTACGACGCCATCTACATCGACCCGGAGACGCACACTGCCGCCAAATGCCACTACTGCGCCCACCGCATTGATGTGGGACTAGAGCCTGCCTGTGTCGTGGTCTGCCCGGAACATGCCATCATTGCCGGCGATATGGACGACCCCACGACCGAGATCAGTCATTTGTTGGCGCGACAAAAGGTCACCGTGCGCAAACCGGAGCAAGGCACCGCGCCCAAACTCTTTTACATCCACGGCAATGAGATTACGCTCCACCCCACTGCCACTGAACGAACTCCTGAAACATTTCTTTGGTCCGATGTAATTCCACTCCACGCCAAACCGGTCGACACCTTTGATCAGCTTGCCACTGGCGCCTGGCTGACCAGCAGTAGCCCAAACGGGCGCGCCGGTCACAATGGGAATGGGACACATAACAGTCGGACGCAGAAAGCAGCCACAGCCGGCAAAGCCCGTTCCGGCGCGGCCATCCTTGCCCCACAGGCCCAAGGCGATCCGACCCATGGGCCCATTCAACTAGCCAGTGGCCGCATGGCCGAGCAGATGGTGCAGGTGGCCTACAATGCGCAGCATAAGATTCCGTGGCATTGGCCGGTGCCCACCTACTTGGTGACCAAAGGGATCGGCAGTGGCATTTTTATGCTTCTGAGCCTGGGTTGGGCGCTGAATCTCTTTCCCTTTAGTGGGGTGACTGCGGTCATTGGCGGCTTTTGCGCGCTCTTCTTTATTGCCCTCACCACCGGCCTCTTAATCTATGATTTGGACCGACCGGAGCGCTTCTTCTCGATTTTGACACGACCGCAGTGGAAAAGTTGGCTCACACGCGGCGCCTATCTGCTGGTCGGCTTTAGCCTAGTCGTTGGCCTCTGGTGGCTGCTAGAGACCGGCGCGTGGCTTGGCATCACGAGTGAGGAGAGTGCGGCTGGTCTACGGCTGCCGCTGCTCTGGCTGGGCTTTGTGCTAGCCGCTGGCGTGGCCATCTACACGGCCTTTCTCTTTGGCCAAGCGGAGGGGCGTGATCTCTGGCAGAGTCCGCTGCTGCCCTTCCACCTGATCGTTCAGGCGACCCTGGCCGGCGCGACCTTTTTGTTGCTGCTCAATCTGGCCTTGCCCATGCCGGCAGAACTGAGCGCGTTCATCCGCGTTACCTTTATTGCTATGGTGATCGTTGATCTCTTTATTACCCTGGCCGGCGAGTTTGGCATGCCCCACGCCAGCGAGGTAGCGGCCCAAGCCGCCCACGCCATTAGCCACGGACGTTACAAGGATCTCTTTTGGAAAGGCAGTTTGGGCTTGGGCCATGCCTTGCCGCTGCTCTGTGTCTTGCTGGGCAATTCAGCGCTCGTCGCACTTGGTGGCCTTGGCGCCCTTGTCGGTCTCTATCTCTTTGAATACGCCTTTATCATGGCGCCGCAGGATATAACGAATAGTTAGGGGATTAGTGATTGGTAATTGGGTGATTAGTTGATTGAGGAGCAGCGATTCTCTTAATCACCAATGGCGCAAAGCGCCCGCCATGCGAACACCCAATCACTAATCACCCAATCACTAATCACCCACTGAATAATCTACCACAGCGAAAGCGTGTAAAAGCATATGAGTAATCGAAAATCAGTCAACGAGATACTGCGGGCGGTCCTGCGTTTGGACCCACCCAGGAGGAAGCCGGCGGCGCCGACGGGTGTCACGAATGTGGGCGGGATCGATATGCCGACCTTTGCCCAAAGCCAGGTAAAGCCGGAACCGGCGAATATGACGACGGTCTATCATGAAGATGGACGAATGAGCCAATATCCGCCGGTGGAAAAGTGGGATGACTGGGTCGAGTGGGATGGCAAGCTCTGGCCGCAAAAGGTGGCGCGCCGTTATATGCTGGTGCCGACGGTCTGCTTTAACTGTGAGAGCGCCTGTGGCCTCCTCGCCTATGTGGATAAGACCACGCTGGAGATCAAGAAATTTGAGGGCAATCCGGTCCATCCTGGCAGCCGTGGCCGCAATTGCGCCAAAGGGCCGGCGACGTTAAACCAGGTCTATGACCCGGAACGGATCCTTTACCCGCTCAAACGCGTCGGCGAACGGGGCGCCGGCGAGTGGAAACGCATTACCTGGGAAGAGGCGCTGCGCGAAATTGGGGCCAAGATGCGTGAGAGCCGACTGCGCCGTAAAGATGGCATTATGTACCATGTGGGCCGGCCCGGCGAAGATGGCTACACCAACCGCTGCATCCAGGCCTGGGGGGTCGATGGCCACAACAGCCACACGAATATCTGCTCGGCGGGCGCGCGCGCCGGTTATTCCCTCTGGGGTGGCTTTGATCGACCTAGTCCTGACCATGCCAACGCGCGCGTCATTCTGCTTATCTCCAGCCATCTGGAGACGGGCCACTACTTTAACCCCCACGCCCAGCGCATCATTGAAGGCAAGATGGAGGGCGCCAAACTCATTACCTTTGACCCACGCCTGAGCAACACGGCCAGCATGAGCGACCTCTGGCTCCCCACCTGGCCCGGCAGCGAATCGACCGTGCTGCTGGCCATTGCCAACTACCTGATCCAACATGACCTCTACAACAAGGAGTTTGTTCGGCGTTGGGTCAATTGGGAAGAAACGTTAGAGGCGGTGGCGAGTGGCGCGTTGCCGGTAGCTGATAATGGGTTGGCCGCAGAGATTCGCGGGGGCCCTCTGGGAGCGCCACCCGCCACCCGCCACTTCGCCTTGTTTGATCGCTTCCTAAAAAGCACCTACGCCGAATTTACCTTTGAACGGGCCGCGGCGGAATCCCAGGTTCCTATCGAACGGATTCGCCAGACAGCCGAGTATGTGGCCAAGTGTGAAGGCAAGTTGGCGACCCATACGTGGCGCAGCGCCAGCATCGGCAACCTGGGTGGCTGGCAAGTGGCGCGCGCGCTCTTCTTTTTAAATGTGCTGACCGGCAGTGTGGGCAACAAGGGCGGGACATCGGGCAATGAGTGGAACAAGTTCACCCCCAAGCCTTATGCCAGCCCACCGGCGGGTGACACCTGGAACGAACTGCATCTGCCCATTGAATGGCCTTTTGCCCACTATGAGATGAGCTTCCTGCTGCCCCATCTGCTGGAAGAAGGGCGGGGCGAAATCGATGTCTACTTCACCCGCGTCTATAACCCCATGTGGATTAACCCCGACGGCTTTATGTGGCTTAAGCATCTCAAGAATGAAGAGACGATCAAGTGCCACGTCGCGCTGACCCCTACTTGGAATGAATCGGCCTGGTTTGCTGACTATGTGCTGCCCATGGGCCATGCCGGCGAACGACACGACCTCATGAGCCAAGAGACCCACGCCGGTCAGTGGATCGCCTTCCGCCAGCCGGTGCGCCGTGTGGCGATGGAGAAGTTGGGCAAGCCGGTCAACTTTACCTATGAAGCCAACCCCGGCGAGGTCTGGGAAGAGAATGAGTTCTGGATTGAACTTTCGCTGCAAATGGACCCCGATGGGAGCCTGGGCATACGGCAATGGTTCGAGAGCCCCTACCGCCCGGGCGCAACCCTGACGGTGGATGATTACTACCGCTGGATCTTTGAAAACAGTGTACCCGGTCTGCCTGAAGCTGCGGCCGCCCAAGGGCTGACCCCATTGGAGTATATGCGCAAGTTTGGCTGCTTCGAGGTGACCAAGGAGAATTATACACCCTTTGAAAAAGCGGTGAACGAAGGGGGCATTGAAATTGACGGCGAGCGCAAGGCCGGCTTTGCCACGCCGAGCAAAAAGCTGGAATTCTACAGCAGCACGTTGGCCCAATGGGGCTGGCCGGAGGTGGAATACACGTTGCCCTGGCCGCTCAAGAGCCATGTCCACCCCGACAACATCCACCGCGACCAAGGGGAAATGTTGCTGCTGCCCACCTTCCGCCTACCGACCTTGATCCACACGCGCAGCGCCAACGCCAAGTGGCTCTATGAGATCAGCCACAAAAACCCGGTCTGGATGCACCCCGAAGACGCACAACGGCTGAGTGTGGCGACTGGCGACCTGGTGCGGGTTGAGACCGAGATTGGCTACTTTATTGACAAAGTCTGGGTGACCGAAGGCATTAAGCCAGGCATTATTGCCATGAGCCACCACTTGGGGCGCTGGCGCTTGCAAGAGGATGTTGGCGTCAACCGGGGCATGTCAAGCCTGGCCCAATTACATGATGATGGCCAGGGCCAGCATGAGCTAAATATCATCCACGGCGGCGTCGCCTGGCCGAGCTTCGACCCCGACACCAGCCGCATTTGGTGGGAAGATGTGGGCGTCCATCAGAACCTGACCCATGCCGTCCACCCGGACCCCATCTCCGGCGCCCACTGCTGGCTGCAGAAGGCGGTCAATGTGCGCAAAGCCGGCCCGGGCGAGAAGCACGGTGATGTTTGGGTGGATACGCGACGTTCCATGGCGGTTTACCGCGAATGGGTCGCCAAGACGCGCTCGCCGGTGCAACATAGCCCCAACGGCACTCGGCGTCCGGCCTGGCTCAAGCGCCCTCTCAAACCAGTGGCGGCAGCCTATCAGATCCCAGTATCGTCTGTCTATACGAATGGCGCCAATGGTACACATGACAACCAGGTGCGCCACAGTGTGCCGGCGGACGATTAATGCCATACGCAGAAAATGTTCGAATGAGGTTTAAATAACTCAGTGATTTAAAATGACCGGCACTTTCCAAGTGCCGGTCATTTTGGCCGACTTATTTAATCGCTATTCCTAAGCAAGGGGAATTTGAGCACTTACGCGTTTCACGAGGGATTGGAGACTGGTACTGTGCGAGCATAATCTCCAGTCTCCAGTCTCCTGTCTCTACTCTCCCGTCTCCAACTGCTTGCTGAGCCGTTTGGGGGCAGTCATTTTGTAGCTTTTGCGGATTAGATCGGCAGCTACCGCCCAGTCCGTTGCCTCGGTGAGCCAGATGCCCACCCAGCCGTGGTGACCGACGTAGGGCGGCACAAAGTAGCGTTCCGGTTCTGACTGGACCAACATCTCCTGTATGCCGGAGCCGGCTTTACACCAGACCGACCAGCGCCCATCATGCAGGTCGTGGCGCATGGCAAAGATCTTGTCCCGCACCTTGAAGCTAGGATTGCCCACGCCACCCCCTTCCACTGCCTTCGGGAAAGCCAGACAGATGGCGCGCAGGTGTTCCAATAGTTGCACTTGTAGCTCTTCTTGCATCGACTACCCTCGTTTGTTGCGCATGGCAAAGAGCACCTTGGTCTCTGTATCATTTTCCACAAAGTGCTGATATTCGGGTGACTCCATGGGATAGAGCGCAATCTTGCCCTCGGCATTGTAGTGGGCGCCCCAGCCATAGCGTTTGGTGAGCATGGACGCGCGCATACAGGGGTGGCCTTTTTGAAAGAGTTCCGCCCAGAGTTCATCCCGCCGCGCCGCAACTTCCGCGGCAGGAATGGCTTTATGACACACGTAAACGGCAAAGGTGAGTTCCTCATGATTATAGGCATAGGGCTGCGCCGTGAGCAACTCATATTGGATCAGATGGAGTGGCTTTTTCTCCCCTTTGGCCACTGGTATCACGCTGCGGGTCACTGGACAGTCAGACGCAACCTGAATAAAGGTATCTATATAACGCATTACGCTGCATCCTCCACTATACGATCCTCTATCTCCCATAAGTGATCCAGTGTATGCCAGGCGCTGCGCCGGACAAAGTAGCGGGGCGACCAGATAACGCCACCACGGGGGCCTTGTGCAGGCAAATTTCCCTGCTGGGCTGAATCCAGCGCAGCCAAAATCGCATGGCGGATCTGGGCAAGCTGTTCAGGTTGGGGTGCGCGTTTGTCGTGCTTGGCTTTCCAGGCCAGCCGGTTAAGATAACCCGCGTCCGCCTCGATCACATGTTGCACAATCCCCGCCAGATCGCGCCCACCGCCACGGGGCCCTTTGCGCAGTTCCTTGCCGGTTGCCGCTACCACCGCCGCATCCAAAGCTTGCCAATAGGCGGCCAGAAGCGCTTGCATACGTGCAAAGTCATCATCGTTCATTGCTGCGCCATCAGCCAGAGGTGCAACGCCCGGCGCGCCGAAGTCGGTGCTCTGATTACCTGGCAGTCGTTCAACAACGGTAAAGTCCTCAACCGCAGTAGGGGGCGTAAAATCGATGTCGGCGGCATGAAGAATTGCGGCATAGCGTGGTGCGCTTGCCAAGAGTGCCTGTTGCGCAGCTTCTTCATCACGCCCGCCGCGCGACCACCCCGGCCACGCCAGCGCGCAGGCAAAGACGCGCTTCTGACCTGCTTCAAGATAAATGTCAATAGTACGCAAAGTTGCTCCAATCTAGGTTCTGTTGACATTACCTGCCCAAAGGGCTCCCAGGCCACGAGTAGCATTGCCTGTATCGGCATATCCTACCAGCCGTGGCCTGTGCAATGTCGACGACTCCTAGCCCCGCTGCATAAACATCCAGCGGTGGCCCTCAAGGTCCTCGACCCGATAACGCCGCCCGGGAAAGCCATCCTCTAGTTCGCCCAAAAGGGTGGCGCCGGCAGCTTTGGCTTTGGCGTAGTGGGCGTCTACATCATCGACATAGACCAACACGCCATTAATTACCCAGGGCGCTTCGGACCAGGCGCGCGCTGCCGCACAATACGCGCGATGATGTTTGGGACTCTCATAGGCCGGCGTTGGTGTCGCCAACATAATGCGCCCGCTGCCGGTGATCATCTCGCCGTGGGCCAGCCGCCCGTCGTCGTCCAGCCAACGGGTGATCTCTTGAAAGCCAAACGCCGTGGCCAGCCAATCCATAGCCGCCGGCCCATCCTCGTAGGAGAGCATTGGAATCGTGTCGGATGTGGTGGTGGTAGTGGGCGTGTGCTGGGTATCTGGTTCACGGTACGCGGGCGGCGCATCAGGGCGGTCCTGCCAGTTGGCAAAGTACCATTGATTGCCCGAAATGTCCTGAATTCCTGCGCCGCGCGGTTCGCCAAAAGCGCCATCGGTCGGCTCCATGAGCGAGGTCGCGCCGGCAGCCAACGCCGTCTGATAGACCCCATCGACATCCTCTAAATAGAGAAAGATCATGGTCGACATGGGTTCTCTGACCTTGCTCCCTTCACCGCCGCCGATCATAATCATCGAATCGCCGATGCGCAACTCCGTATGGGTGCCACCGCCGCTCCCTTTGGCGCGAAAATGCTCGGTGGCGCCAAAGGCTTGTTTAAGAAAATTGACCATCGGCTCCAGTTCACGCACAATGAGATAGGGGGTGACAGTGTGAAAGCCGGGTCGGGTCGGTTTACTTAACATTGATGTTTGCCTCCTCTCATGCTGCGGGGGCTCTGCACCCCTCGATCAGTTTCGTCCCAAATTAGTCTATTCACAACTGGTTGGCTGGATCTGACGTTGAGGCAGCGCGGCGAATAGATTCTAATAATTCTTGAAGCCAGCCTTGCTCTCCTTCATTGAGTGAGATTGGCGGTTCTTGCTGGTAGTCAATCAACAGATCATAGCCCCCCACATCATAACAGCGTGCAAAGACTGCGGGGAGATCTAACGCCACATCAGGATCGGCGGCGCGCAGGGGAATACGACAGCGGGGCAGGTGATCACGCAGGCCAAAGGCATAGATCTCTAGGCGGTCGCGCCGCCGCACCCGATTAATGCAGACCACATAACGCCAATCAGGTGGGTTGGTAATCTTGGCATTGCGCGCCAGTGTCGTGCTGCGTCCACCGCTCAGCAGATCGATCTCCACCAAATTAACCTGCGTCGTCAACAGGTCGGCCTGCTTTTTCAAATATTGCTCACGCCCATCCCCATACTTATTAGCAGGGCTGAGCACTTCGATCAAGGTGACAACATCGCCGGTTTCTCGATATAAAATCTCAATATAGGGCACACGCCGCGCTTCATCTAGCATCTCAAAGGTCACCGGCTCATCGACTACCAGTGTGCCACTGTGGCCGATGGCAGCGACAGGTTCACGGGGAGGTTGCACCAGCAGCACGTCCGGGATATAGCCTTTTTGGATCGTGGTCAGTTCAATCCGCTCACCGATCCGGGCAATATATTTTGGCCGCAACTGTGGCTGCAATGTTTCACGGATATAAGAGATCAGGGATGAATGCACATCCGGCCACAGCGAAGGTTCTTCCAGAAAGGGGTCCATCCCTGGAAATGGGCTAGGCATAAGCGCCTCCTTAGTCATCGATCATGATGCGTTCTGCGTTTGCATGTGGGCAACCGACTGTTTGACCAACTCTTGCAAAACAGCCTGATCAACATCGGCCAATTTGTTGATATAGAGACAGGATTTACCAATCTTATGTTTCCCTAGCTTACCCAGCAGTTCGTCATAGTGCTCAAAACCGGGCATGATGTAGAGGGTAAGGTTCTGTTTGCGGGGTGAGAAGCCGACCAACATCCAGTCACCTTCCCGCCCGCTGGCGTACTTATATCGATAGCTGCCAAAGCCAATAATACTGCTGCCCCACATCTGTGCTTCAGCACCGGTCACCTCTTGCATGAGGGAACAAATGGCAAAGGCATCCTTCCGTTTTTGCTCCTGTTCAATCGAGTTCAGAAAGTCTTCCACACTGGCATCATTGCGTTTGGTCTTTAACTCGGTCATCATGCACCCCTTTCGCTCACGCTCCCCGTCGCAATACAGTGGTCACCGCCAGATCTTCTTCATCTGTCGGCGAAATGTTATACATGACTATACGCAAATCCTGTTCACTCACCGGTGTCAGGATAATACGCCAGCCCCAGTCTGGACCGTTCTCCACCGCAAAGACGCCGCGGAGATTTAGTTCTTCCCCCAATGTTGCCGCGCCCTGGCACGCCATTACCTTGTCGCCCATATGCCAGGTGTCGATCCAATGAGCAGTCACCAGACCGGCGTCAGCTTGATAGCCAACCAGCAGCGACCCCGCTTGAGGATGAGCTTGATAATGCCAGGTATAATCAATCCGTATAAACTTCCCACCCAACAAAGGCGTTACCATCGCAGTGGCCGGTGAATCCTCTGCCTGCGCGGTAAAGGGATCTTGCAACGTATTGACCCCCTGCCACTCGCCGGCACAGGCCGCCAATTTGTCCAACACACTCATGCACACCTCCCCGCATCAACGACTCGCTAGAACATTTGGTCCATTATAGCCAATATTGCGTTTTAGGTCAATCTGGAAGATAAAGTATAATCACTGGGCATCAGAAAATTTACGGAAAGCAAATGTAAGTTTTTGTGATACTGAGCACTGCCATAAAGCGAGTGCGGTACAGTACAGAAAGTCTTTCAATGAATATTATTATCGCCATTATTGTCATTATCTTTCAATTCATCGTTGCCCAGTTTCTGGGCTTTGGCGTGGCAATGGCAACGGGAGTCGGCAATGGCTGGGAACTTGTGGTGCTCCCCCTTGGCAATGCACTTGGGGTTTGGGGTGTTGGGGCGCTGGCGGCGTGGCTACGGGGCCAGCTCGTGGCGCGCGCCTATGGTCAACGGCTGATTGGGACGTTGATTGGCAGCGCAGCGGGGGTAGGGCTAATTTTGCTTACACCCCCTTTTGGCTTTGCACAGTTGCTCTTTCCGCTCGGCGGCGCATTCCTCGGTTATTACCTGGCAGCTTACCGCAGTTTACGTTAATTGAGATCAGAAGAAGCCCGGCATCTCTGGCGATGCCGGGCTTCTTGATTGACTAGATTGCTGTCTAAGGGTGTCATTCCCAGGCACGGACGCTTATCGAAATCACCAATCACCCAATTACCAATCATCTAATTTTAATGATGATGCGACGTTGCATAATGTTGCGCCAGGATGTCGGCGCCAAAGTCATTGGCCGGGTCGCGCCAGACGGAGTGGATGTGGTTGGCGTCGTTCTGGGTGTTGTCATATTCAACCAGGAAGCGCGGCCCTTGCAGGCGATAATAATGGGGCTCGCGCCGTTCCAGACTGCCGGCCCAGGCAAAGTGGATATTGGCCACGCCCTGCTGCTGGAGTTTATTCATTTCAATCTCGGCCAGTTCTTCCGGCATGCGATGGATATAGTCACCGATGAGCGCCATGAGGATCTCCTGTTGCGCCCCACTCAGGGCGCCAGCAGCCACACCTTTGGGGGTGGCGGAATAGCGGATTGGCTCCAGGTCGGCTTCGGTTACGCCCCGCTCTTGGGCCAGCCGCTCCATCGTGCGAAATTGGGAGGCCACGGCGACGGTGTCGTCAATGCCGGGGGTCTGGGCCGGCAGCGCGCCTTCCAGCACATAGGGGCGATTGAGCATGACAATATCGGGCGGCGCAATCGGCGTCAGCAGCGCCACTCGCTGTTGCTCCGCCGAGAGGGCGTGCATCAGATCGCGGGCCAGATCTTCAATGCCGGCCAGCGGACGGAGTGAGTGATTGCCAATCAGGGACGACTCCGCCGGATTAGAGCCAAAGAAGGTGGGGGTCGGCGCCACAATCTGGCCCCCCACAATGGTATAGTTGAGCGAAATGTGATGTCCTTCAAAGCGCCAGCCCCATGGCTGGGTGTCACTAGGCGCGCCAAAGATGGTCAGGTGATAGAGGCGTGAATCGCGCCACCAAATCTGAGCGCTAAAGCCCTCCTTGGCGTCGAGCAGCGTCTCCAAGCCCATGATGGTGGTGGCCGTGTTGTAACCGCCCCGGCTGAGGCCAGTCATAATCAGCTTTTGGGCCAGCCGCTGTTGCTGGCGGTCCATTTCGGTAAAGGGGAGACCCTGACGCGGTGTGGGGGTGTAATGCCAGGTGGTGCGCTCGGCCTGGTCGGCAAAGTCAAGCTGGGCGGTGGCCCGTTGGTCGGTGGCGAGCGCGGCGAGAAAATTCTCGGCGGCCTCGCCCATCCGTTGTACAAGTTGGCGCGCCGTGGCGCCGGTTGGGCTATCAGTGTTCATGATGATGGTTCCTATCTATAAGTTTATGTAGTCGTTAATCCGCAGCCATTCTGGCCGCGGCTGTGTCTTGACGGGACAACAGCCAGCGTTGCAGTGATTCTTCACGTTCAACGCTTTTACCACCAATCAAGAGGCGGCCGACCTCAATATCTTCATCCAGATCGGGCCAGTGAACCACATCGTCATCGCCGCTCAACGTATAGTGATTGCGTGCGGCTGGCGTACCATGTAGCAGACGAGGAAACCAGGCTAATGGACACGCTAACAGGCGCCCATCCTTAACCAAAATTTTGCTTCCAATCGACCACGTCTAACATGGATATGAGGGGGTTCATTGGCTTCGCCTCTACTATAAAAGCGAAATTCATACGGACCGCTCGTTTTTAGCAGCGGCATCGTTACGCTCAACTATCATAAATGCAAATACAAAAATAGTAAATCCTACAAAATCATCACTCGTAGCGAAAGACCTTCTCAGGATAGGGCGGCGGCTCCGGCACCGTAATGGGTTGAGTGCGGATCAGTTCCTGTAGGTGGGCAAGGGCGGCGTCGAGTTGCGCATCCTGGCCCAGGAAGGTGGCGTGGGGGAGATTATCGACCACAATGTCGGGCTCGACACCATGGCCTTCGATCAGCCACTCTCCTTCCGCCGTGTACATGCCGATTTGCGGGGCGCTGGCAATGCCCGAGTCGACCAGCCGATTCCCATAGGAGAGCCAAATGCCGCCGCCCCACGTGCGCGTGCCGATCACTTTGCCCAGCCCCAGCCGGCGAAAGCCTTCGCTAAAGCTCTCCCCATCCGATGCGGTATGTTCATTACAGAGCACCACCATATGGCCATGAAAGGCGTATTGCATATTCCAGTAGGGTTTCCCTACACGCGGTTGCCAATAGACCCACGGCTGTCGGAGCAATTTGCCCAGCAGCCAACTATCAATATTGCCGCCCCGGTTATGGCGTACATCAATGATGAGCCCCTGGCGGTTGTAAACGGGATAATAGTCACGCGTCCACTCCGCATAATTCTCACCGCTCATGGCGCGCAGGTGCAGATAGCCGATGGCGCCTGCGCTCGCCTTTTCTACATAGCAGCGCTTCTCATATTCCCACGCATCATAGCGCAGATTGGCAGCCTGACGCGAAGATATGGGTCTAACGATCACATCACGTTCAACCGGTTGGGGTGGGTTTGCGGCCTCCGTCTCAGCAGCATTGGCGCTGCGCACCCGGAGCAAGACCTGTTGCGAATTCTTGTTCTTGAGCAACAGCGCCGGATGCTCCACCGCCAGCGTGTCGAGCCCATTGATCGCCGTGATCACATCCCCGACTCGTAGATTCGCTTCCGGTGCAGCCAGAGGTGATATGCGGTCGGGGTAGTCGGGATCGGTCTGATAAATGTGTTGCACCACATAGCCGCCGGCTGCGTCATCACGGACAAGCTGCGCACCCAACGAGGCCAGATCGACGCGATCCTGGCCCCGACGCACGTCATTGGTCCAGACGCTGGTATGGAGCGCGCTTAACTCGCTCATCAGTTGGGCGATCAGATCGTTGAGTTCATCACGATCGGTCACCCGGTCCACCAGGGGCATATAGCGCTGCAACAGCCCTTGCCAGTCCAGGCCATGAAGGTTGCGGTCGTAGAAATAGTCACGCTGAAGGCGCCAGGCATCGACCAACATCTGCCGCCACTCTTCACGTGGGTCGACGGCGAAACTCCAGTGGCCCAGGGGAACGCGCAGCTTCTCCAGATCCTTGGGCGCATCGGCGGTGGCATCGATAATATAGAGCGACCACCCCTTACGCACCAAAATCTTCTTGCCATCCTGGGAAAGCACATAGCTCGTAACGCCGGTGGCCAACACCACTGGGGTGAGATCCTGATTTTTGATCTCCATAGCAAACAGGCGTGCCTCGGCGTCGGGGTCTCGTTCGGTCCAAAAGAGAAACTTACCGGCGGCGGCCAAGGATGTATAGTTGGCTGCCGTCAGTGGCGCTTCCTGGAGGCGCGCGGCAAGGCCGTCAACCGTAATCGCAACGGTGACGCCCTTGCCATTGGCAGCCTTGGCGCCTTCACCGTTGGGCTTGGGTGCTTCGGCCTTGGCGCCTTCGCCGTTGGGCTTGGACGCTTCGGCTGGGGTCGGCGCGGGGGACGGTGGTGCTTCTGGCTTTGGACCATTGTTCTGCTTGGCGTTATTCTGTTGCGCTACAAAGAGTTCGTCCACGGGCAAAAAGGGTGAGCGTTCCCCAGGCGCCAATGCCAACATGTAGACCTTTGTGGTCTTGTCAAAATAGGGATCGGGTTGACGCGGGCCCCAGGGACTATCAACCAGGGAGCGAAATTGGCGATCGGAAAGAAAATAGAGCCACTTGCCGTCGCCGCTCCAGGTGGGGGCATAGCTGTCGAGCCGATCAGTGGTGGCGGCCACATATTGCGCACTCTCCAGCGCATAGAGCCAGATCTGCTTGTGACGATTGTCGGCTGGCTTGACATAGGCAAGCCAACGACTGTCCGGCGACCAGACAATCTCACCAAAGGCGCCGCGGTCCGATTGCGCAACCTGGGTCACCGCCAGCGTAGAAAGATTTAAGAGCCAAAGGCGATGGTCCTTGTCATCATAGGCCATCCATTGCCCATCAGGCGAGGGTGCGCCGGCATAACGAAAGACCGCGCCATTGCTGGTCAGTTGGGTAAAGTCACCCACCCCATTGGTCGGTGCACGCCAGAATTCCACTTCCCCCGATTCGTCGGAGAGCATGAGCAGTTGGTGGCCATCTGGCAGAAAGCAAGCATCACGATAGCGCACGCCCTGCCGGCGGCTCACCTCCACCAGCCGCCCTTGTTTGGCCGGCGCCACAAAGACCCGCCCGCGCGCGGTCAGCGCCACCCGGTCACCATCGGGCGAGAGATGCAGCGCGGTAAGATAGCGCCAAGGGTGATTGATCCAACGTTCGCGGGTATGTTCAAAGTCGGAAACCAGCGTAATGGAGATCAGTTGATCGTCACCGTTGGCAATGGTATAGAGCCGCAGGTCGGCGCCCAACTGATAGACAATGCGCCCCTGATGGAGGCTGGGCGACTGTATGTCCCAGCCCTTGTGGAAGGTATGTTGGAGCAGACGCCGACCATTTTCATTCATGGACCAGAGATTCATGGTGCCATCACGGTCGCAGAGAAAATAGACGCGACCTTCCCACCACATGGGCGCTTTGCTGGTGCCGGCATAGTCAGCGGTGAGGGGAATGGCTTCGGGCGGCTGTTTGCGTCTACGCTTGGCAAAGGAGAACTTCCACAGATTCTGGACACTCCCGCCTTGGTAACGTTTGGCATTGCTGCTCTGGGGCGGCAGGCGCGTAAAGAAGAGGGTGGCGCCATCGGGCGTAAAGACGCCCTCACTCGCCTGGCTGAGCGGCAAGACGTTGGTCGCCAGGGTAACCGGATCCACGACGACCAGTTGGCGATTGGGCAAGGTTGAAAAATGCTTCGTACTGTAGAGCACTTTGCCATCGGGCGTCCAACCCGCCACCAGCGAATCTTCGTCAAGGCCCTCATAGGTCAGCCGGCGCGGCCGGCCGCCTTGGCTAGAGATCACATAGACTTCCGTTGGTCCTTCATATTCTGCGGAAAAGGCAACCCAGGCGCCATCAGGTGAAATCGCAGCGCAAGACTCAATGCCGTGATGGGTCGTCAGCCGTTGCGCTTGTCCGCCTGCTGTTGACACTTTCCAGAGATCACCCTCGGCGGTAAAGATGATCGTGTCACAATGTAAGGTCGGAAAACGGTAATAGCCTTGAACAGGCTCGGCAGGCCCTGCAGCGGCCAGAGCGGTGGTTGTCATATCAGTTCCAGTTCTAGGTAAATACTTATCAGTGAGGTATACAATTCAACCTGCAACCTATGATCTTATCACTTTCCGCCGCCTTTGAAAAATAGCGGACGGTTTCAGCTTCTGTTTTCGTGTCATTGGTCATTCGTCATTGGTCATTGGTGATTGGTTGACCCGTGACCCGTCCTGAATAGAATTGACAGGGAATGGTGAATTGTAAAGGGCGAATTGTAAAGGGTGAATGGATGCCATATCAACTTCACAAATCGGTAAAAGTTTGCAATTTGCGGTATACTACCATGAACTTCGCAAGGGCTTGACAGTTAATGACAATGACGAATGACCAACCACAAAGGACGAATGACAAACAACCCATGACACAACTACAGACCAGTATCAACAGCCGTTTTCAAAGTTGGCTGTCGCCGCAGAATCGCATTCTGATCGGGCTGATGGCGCCTTCGGTGATGGTGGGCATGAGCCATCATATGTTTGGCGTGGCGCTGCCGTCATTACGCGCCGCCTTTGCGCTGGATGCCGACACCGCGGCGTGGGCCTCCATGGTCTACACGCTGCCCTTTATGGCCTTGATGCCGCTCTATGGGCGCCTGGGTGATGGCTTGGGCAAGCGGCGGCTGATCTTGGTCGGCACGCTCATCTTTTTGCTGGGTGCGACCATCGTGCTGACGGCAGCCAACTTTACCTGGTTTATGGTGGGCCAAGCCATTCAAGGGGTGGGCACGGCTGGCTTTGTACCCTTAAGCATAGCGATTATCGCCCAATGGTTTGCCCCCAACGAACGGGGCAAGGTCATGGGTGCGTGGAATTCGATTATCCCGCTGACCGGATTGAGTGTGCCTTATGTGGGTGGGCTGCTGGTGGATGCCTTTGGCTGGCGCGCCATTTACCCGCCGGTGTTGCTGGCCGGTCTGTTGGCGCTATGGATTGTGCGACATAACATTCCGACATTGGGAGCGCGCCAGGTAGATCCGAACTTTTTGCGTAGCTTTGATTGGCCTGGGGTGGTGCTGCTCAGCGGCGCGCTGGTGACGCTGCTTTTCTATACCTCCAGCCGCCCGATTACCGGCGTTGAGGGCCTGCGCGACTGGCGTCTACTGCTGCTCTGCCTGGCACTCTTTGGGGCGCTGATCTTCTGGGAAAAACGGCGCCGGCAGCCCTATATCGACTTACAACTTTTTGCTAACCGCAACTTTACCGCCGCCTCTTTCTGCGCTGGCCTGCGCATGTTTCTTATGAGCAGCATTAGCTTTATGTTGCCGCTCTATCTGACCGATGTCCACCAACTCAGCGCCAGTGCGATTGGCATTGCGCTGGCGCTGCAAGCGGGCATGCTCTTCCTCATCTCGCGCGCCGGCGGCCAACTGGCTGACCGCTGGGGTAGCCGCCGACCGGTGCTGTTGAGTATGGATGGACTTATCGTAGTGATGGCGTTGCTGGCTATATTGCCGGCGTCCACACCGGTCTGGCTCCTGTACCTCGTTGCCGCCCTCCATGGACTGATCATCGGTCTGTCGCTGGCGCCGCTCCATCGTTCCTCCATGCACAGCATTAGCGAAAGCCAGACGGGCGGTGCGGCCGGGCTCTATAGCATGATCCGCTTTGCCGGCCAGATCCTGGGCGTGGCTGTGGCAGGCGTCGCGCTGCAAGCAGGCCTGGCCCAACTCACCTCCCCTATAATGGCCTACCAGCTTGCCTTCTGGCTCTACACCGGCGTGGCCGTGCTGGCACTGCTCATCGGCCTAGGCGTGCGAGATTGATTGACACTTAATAATTATTAATTATTTATTTTCCATTCATTATTACGCACTGCTTATTGCTCAAAATAAAAGAGTTGCAACCCCTCCAAGCGCTGGCGGTCCACGAGGCGACGTTGTCGCTGCAACTCACGCGGAATAATCCCTTGCGGATCGGTGTACCAATCATGCGAATAGATGAGCCAGATGCGCGGACGCGACGCGATCAGAGTGCGCATGTAGGGCAAGTCGGCGACGGTCATCTTAGGCTCTAGCACATCCCGGTCAAAGAGATCCACCGGCAGCCCATGTAAATCAGCCGCAACGCCATAACGCTGAAAATAGTAGTCAAAGGGAAGCTGCACCCAGGTGGCGTTAAAGAGCAGCAGATCGCCGGGTTGCGCGTGATGGGCCACGTAGGCGGCCGCTTTGGCCCAATCCTCTTTGGTAAAGTAGAAATAGTAGTTAGAAAGCGCAATGGCGTTGGCCGCCAGGAGCGCGCCGATCAGCACACTGGGGACGATCACTGTCGGCCAAGCCGAAGCAGACGCGCTGGCAGCCGAAAGAGACTGGTTGCGCTTCAGCCAGGCAGCTACGCGCGTCGCAAACCACCACAACCCCTGCGCCACCAGCAGATAATAGGCTAGCGTCGCCCAGATCAAGGTGCGCTCTGAAAAGATGGGGCGGCGCAGGCTAACCAGCAACTCGCCCAGGATTGGGGTGAGAAAGAGCAGCAGCAGCAACATTGCCCGCGCCGGCGTGCGCCGCAGTGACCACAAGCCCAACAACGCCAGCAGCCAGAGAGAGCCATCGGTGGCCGTGGCCAGCGGCGACCAGGCGGGTTCAAAAGCGAGATTGAAGTTGTGCAGTGTCTCCAACACCACGCCCCAGCTTGGCGCCGAAATCCAAAATTCGCGGTCGACCATGGCGGCCTGAATTAGAAAGGGCACACTCCACGGCAGCCAACCGATCACTGCCCCCAGTTGGGTGCGCACCCAACGACGCTCGAAGTGTTCGTCGTTGAGCGCCGGCAACGACGAGACGCCACCACGTGTATATTGCCAGAGCACGGCGCCGCCAATCGCCAGGTTGAGCGCCAAGGGAAAGAAGATCGTAGCAGTATTGTGCGTCAGCATCACTGCCGCCTCGCTGAGCGCCAAGCCCACCCAAGGCCAGCGCTGCTGGCGGGCGCGTTCGTCAAAGAGGATGGTCACCACGCAGAAGAGCGCCATTGCCACCAGCAAGGTGAGCAAGGCATACATGCGCGTCTCTTGGGCATAGTGCACGTGAAAGGGCGAGATCGCCAGCAAGCCGGTCGCCCACAACGCGGTGGGACGGTCACTGAGGTGGCGGCAGAAGGCAAAGAAGATCGGCAAGGTCAGCACACTGCACAGTGCGGACAAGGCACGCACCGGCCCTTGCCAATCCCCCACCAGAGCCAGCCAGCCATGCAAGAGTGAGTAATAGAGCGGCGGATGTTGGTCAATGCGAATGAGCCACGACCAGAGGTCGATCAGCGTGTGGTGGGCCAGCCAGAGGCTAAAAGCTTCATCCAGCCACAACGTCTTAGCCCCAATGGCGTAAAAGCGCAACAGAGCGCCGACTAGTGTAATGACCAACAGCGGAACAAGGGAAATGCGGTGACGTCCCAGCCACCGAATAGGAGCAGCGTTCATAGCCTCGAATTTCTAGCAGTAAGACAGTAATCAGTGGGACAGTAATCAGTAATCAGTAAAACAGCTCATGTTACGCACCTTCAAATTTTCATAAGTTCCGTACTCGTGTAGGGAGCATCCTCAGATGCGGCTTTTTTGCGCTGGAGCCGCATCTGAGGATGCTCCCTACCCAGGTTAACTGAAACCCCGCGTAACATGAGTAAGACAGTTAGGTCGCGACATATTCGGATGATGGGAACTGTCTCTACCGTGTTACTGACTCACTGGCCCACTGACTCACTGACTCACTGATTACTGTCTTACTGATTACCGTCCCACTGTGTTACTTAGCGGCGACCACGCCAAAGGCTTGGGGGCGGCGGTCCACGCGACTAAAGCCTGCCGCTTGCAGCCGCTTCATGACGCCACGCGTCATGGTGGCGCCGGACTTGCTGTCGGGGTTGGCAATGTAATGAAAGAGGCGGCCGCGCTGCGCCAAAACCCGATAAAGCTCCCGGTAGAAATCGGCGCCGTAGAGATGGCCGGCCAGGCTAAACATGGGTGGGTCGTGGAGGATGCGGTTAAAACTGCTGTCGGCAAAGTCACGGATGACATCATCGCTGTCACCGATGCGCTGTTCGATCCTGGGGTTGGCAAAGAGCGCACGCGACCAGGGATTGAGCCGGGCCACCTCCAACACCGCGGGGTCAAACTCGACGGTGATCACCTGGTCGGCGCGCTTGGCGGCCTCAATGGCAGTGTAGCCCAACCCAGTGGCCGTATCGAGGACGCGACCCACCAACGGCTGAATGGTCTTCACCTTGGCCAAGGTATCCTGGTAGGGATCGCTCTCTTTGATCCGATGCATCGGGATGCCCGAAATGAGCAAGGTTGGGGCGCGTCGGGTAGGATAGAGCGTATAGTGGCGGTTGGTCTCAGCGGAAAAACGCTGGATCTTTTCTGGTCCAGCTTCGGTCAAGACAAAGCAGCTATTGGGCTCCGCCGTAATTGTGGCTAGTGCCTGCCAAGTCAGGCAACGCGCATCAGGCAGGCAGACACCCGCCGCGGTTAAAGCAACTTTAACGGTGGTCAATCCTAAATCCAAAGAAAGTTCGGCTTCTTGGGCGCCCTGAGTGTGGGCACTCTGCAAGGGTTGGGTCTGATAATGCGAAAGTACGGTCAGGTTGGGCGTCGTCGCAATGTTTTGGATTTCAGGCATATTGAAAGGCATTATCCCACACGTTGTCCAACAGGCGCTTGGCATCGACCAGGGGCAGCACATGGCAGCAGCCCTGCTCATCCACACGTGCCAGAACCAGTTCGTCCGCCATGCCTGCCACTCCGGCATGATGGGGACAGGTGGCGCGGAGCGCTTGCATCTGTTGCATGGTGTGTTCAATGTCAAAGTTTACCGCAGGTGCATCCTTTTCGGCCAACCACGCTTCAATCCGCGCATCCAATGCATTGGGCGTCAACGGCGCGTGGTGGGTCAGCAGATGATAGTAGACGAGGATGATCTCTTTGGTCTCCTCTTCCTCGGCGGCGTCAATGACCGTGTGAAAGACGCTGGCGTTGGCCGCCCGGTTTTTGAAGAAGAGCGTATCCATGACATCTTTCATATATTTCATGCGCCGGTTCTGATAGCCAAAATATTGCTTGACGGCAAAGCCGCCCAGTGCGACCGAGAGGGAGAAAAAGGCAAAGAGCACCGGCGTATAATTCTGGATCTGCTCCTCGTGCAGCCCGATCCAGTGCAAATAGGCCGGCCCCATGAGCAAGAGGATCAGGAGCCCCACGATCAGCAGGATACTCGATGAAATTTTGTAGATCACTGAAATGCCCGCGCCCAAGGCCGGCAGGATAAAGAGCAGACGGTCAACAAGATTCATGTGCAATTTCACATTGGGAAAGAGCAGTTCCAAATCATACTTGGGAATGTTCCTGTACATGTAGAGATACATAAGTCCAGGGGTAAAATTGAGCTTCTCCACCTTGACCTTGCGCCCGTGAAAGTAGCCGGCATCTTTAAATTTAATCCCCAGCACCACCTGGTCAAAGACGGCAGTCTCAACCTTCTTTTTCCAGAAGTAATAGCGGGTCAGTTCCAACGCAGTGGGGGCCGCCCCACGGTAGTAGAAGACCATATGGTCAAAGTCGTCGAAATCAATTTCGGCGCGCAGATCGATTAACGCAGCGTTTTCAATCGCTTCATGGATGGCCATATCGTCCAACTCCCGATAGTTGGCACACTCCAGGGTGTAGCGCAAGGTGTCCACAAAGCGGTCCTCTTTGATGTCGCTGGCGATTGCTTCCCCCTTTCCTTGGTCGCGCCGCGCTTCAAGACGGTCGGGGTGCGTTACCGCATCGGGATCAAAGGGCGCATAATTGCTTTTGAGCGTCTCCAGCAGGGCATGAAAGCGAAAGTTCGCGTGCGCCGCCAGCAATTCACAAAACGCCCGAAATTGGATGACCTCATCGGCGGTCAGCCGGCCATCGTCGATACAGAGATCGATCAATTCTTCACGTGTATAAGGGATAAACGACTCGCGTTCCGAGGACGCTGCCACTTCTTCTCGTCCTTTGCTACTATGTGATTGGTTGATTGGTGATTGGGTGATTAGTGATTGGTAATTTTGACATACACTAGCCTACTATGGGTCGTCGCTCACGCAAAGTCCCAACCACCAATCACCCAATCAACCAATTACCTAATGATACCTCAAAATTGTAAGGCGCGAACTTGCACTTGCCCTACAATTTAAGCAGCGCCTCGACCAGTTGCGGCAGTTGTTGAGCGTGAAGAAAGGGCGGGCGTGCTTGTCCTTGGGTGGTATCACAGGTGAGAACGGCGGTGCGCATGGACAATGGAATTGCCGCTGCCCCATAGGCTGCGCCCAGCAACCCACCCACAATACAGCCATTGGTATCAGTATCCCCACCACCGGCCAATGTTTCAGTGAGGGCGTCTACAAAGTTGGTGCCCAGTTGTAGGTGTCGAAAGGCGTGGGTAAAGGCAATGCGCACGAAACCGATTTGGGGCGCATACTCAGGCGCGCGGTTGGCTGCGGCGTCGGCCAGCCAGCCCTGCACCTCGTCATTCGCATGCTGATCGGCCCACGCCTTAGCCGCGGCCAAAGCGCCCTGGCGGTCGCCCAAGTGGTTGAGCAGATGGGCAAGGGCAATGACATAACAGGCGACCGCCTGCCAGCAACTTGGATTGGGGTGAGAAAGGCACGAGTCCTGACGGGCGCAGTCGGCCAGCTCAGATGCACTTAAATGGCGCCCCCAAACGCCCAGCGGCATGGCGCGCATCAGGCTGCCATTCGACTTGGAGTCCATGCAAAAGTGGGCCGCTGCCCGCGTCATGGTGGCGGCATAGCCGGGGTCGGCCCGTCCCGCACCCAGAGCATGGCGGGTCGTCATGCCAATGTCAAAGGGGGGCGACTGGATCCAGGCCGCATAGTAGCCGGCAATGCGCTCCAGATCAAAGGATTTACTCTCTGCCAGCCCTTGGGCCAGACAGAGCATCAATTCGCCATCATCGGTAATCTGCCCCGGCGCCACCCCCCACACGCCCCCACCCGGCATGGTCAACGCCCACGCCGCATCGGCCACGGTGGGTGGCGGGGATTTGAATTCGAGCACTGCGCCAGCCGCGTCACCGACACAGGCGCCAAGGAGACAGCCAAGCGCGGCGTCATATAGATGCTGGGCAGATTGACCTTGATCCATGAAAGTTCCCCCTACTTTTTACTCGTTTGGCTTTGGTAGTTTCGCTGCGCTGGCGCAGTGTTCGGTTTGCAGTATGTTACGCTGCAATTGGCGCGGCGTTGCGCCTACGGCATCAGCTAGTAATTGAGCAAATTGGCACAGCAGCGGCAAGCGTAGTGTCATCCCCACCAGCGCCCAACCGAGATGTAAATGTTCCAACCCGCGCGCAAAAGCGGCGACCCCACTTTCCACCGTACCGTCCGCGCCATGGCGATAGGTGATGCGCGTTGGCAGCACGCCAGGGAATGTCTCGGCCGGATGCAATTCCAGACCAACCGGTTCTTGTTTAGCAAACCATATAGCCAACTCAGAACAGGGTTCACAGCTCATGGCTAGATAGAGTTGATCGGCCGGGAGGGCATCCCGCCCCAGCAACGAAGGATGCCACGGTCGCCAGCGTGGCCACCAATTCGCCACCGCCTGCCGATAGCGCCCCCAATCGCGGCCAAAACGCGTTTCTAGATCGCCGCGTTCGCTCCAATAGGCCAGACCAATGCTATAGATGAGTGCAACCGCAGCAGCCAGGGCCAACCAACGACTTTGGAGCAGCAGGCTGAGCCCAAAGAGCAGCAACACCATGGCCAACTGCATTGGATTGGCAATATAGGCATAAATACCCGAACTAACCAGTCGCGTCGGTGGATCAAAGGGCAACGGCGTACCCTTGCCCCGTTGGGCAAATTCTCCAACTGCGCTCACTCCGACGATGGATGGAATCATGAATAGCTGCACCCAGATGCTCGTCACCCACAGGGGGCGTTGCCATAGAGTATACCAGCTATCGGCGGTCCAGGCGAAAATAATGGTCGGCAGGCAAAGCAGAAAGATTGCGCCAAAGAGCAAGATTAACATGCCACTGCGCACCAAAAGATGATCGTTGCGCGCCGTCCAAAATGCCAGCAACTGTGCCGGCAACAAGCAACCAAGAATGCCTAGCCCTTCACCCATCCCCCAATATTGCCCCAACTCAAGAACAGGGGCTAGGTGTGGCATGGTCACCAGATCGATTCCAAGCATGAGTAAGAGCAATAGGGCTAAATTCAATGATTGTTGCACCAACTGCCGGCGGTAAAACGCCAATGGGGGAAATGATTGTCCCATTGATTGGGGGCCGGTTGAGCCGTCAGTATCACCCCTATTGTAGGACAACGGCGCAAAAATCAGCGCCGGCACAATGCTCCATAGCGCCACCCAGCCAAAATAGAGATCAAGCGGAATGCCCAGAAAGAGCCCTCCTTCAGCAGCAAAACGCCACCAGCCAAAGTGTTGCGCCAGCAGATGAAGACCGAGCAGCGTAACGCCATTCCAAAGGGCCGCGAGCAAAATCCCAATGACTAGCCGCGGCTGGGGTTGACGCCAAATCCAGAGCAGCAGGCCAAGCAGCAATGGCCAAAAGAGAGCAACAGCGCGCAGCAAAGTTGGGGTTATGGTCATCATTCCTCCCTCTCCCCTCATCAACAAGCCAGCCTTTCGGTTAGTGTTTTGTCAGATAAGTCGTGACCGGTAGTTCTCGTAACCACGCAGAGCGTGGTTATGCCAGTTGGACGCTCCGCGTCCCAAGCGGACGCGGAGCGTCCAACTGGCATTCCGCCGGAGACCGGCGGAATGAGCATAGCCCATCAGAACTTACTTTATAGAACCCTAGTACAGTGTCAGCGAAATTTTGATGAATTAGACGTAGGTGCGGTTTCCATACCGCACAGATCAGAAATCCCCCAGATTGGTCGATTGTGCGGTATGGAAACCGCACCTACGATCTATGTCTCTAATTTATCAGAACTTCCCTGACACTGTACTAGGCGGGGCCACAATCTTGGCACCTTCCGGCTTCTCTGCATTCCCTTTTTACACCCTTCGCAACTTTTTTGGCAAGAAGCGATCCCCCTATCTCTGGGTCGAACTTTTCCGTTCTAGGGCTCCCACGGGCTTCGCCCCTTGCCAAATCCATGATACCAGGGTTCTCTCTTCCTGTTTATCGACTGTGCTCTAATCGCTCATTTCCGCAACGAGACGCAGAATTGCCTGATTCAGATTCGGGGTGCTATCGCGCAGCGGCATAAACTGCACATACCCTGGGCGTTTCACGCACAACCAAGACCAATTCGCCCATGGGTCGTTCATTGACCGCAAATGGAATCGTGCGCTGGCTGCCTACAGCAAGGCCGCTGCCATAACCCTGTGCGTGATAGGGCGCGGGAAAGCGCAACCGTAAGAAGCGCGGCAGCGGCTGCTCAAAACGAGGCGCTGCCGCCAAGGCCGCCGTCACTTGGGCTGGTGAAGCCATGACGACATGCGTAACAGAAACTGTGTTGTGCCGTCCCAACGCAAAGGTCGGAAAAACACCCTCCAAGCTTAGCACCAAGAAGAGGGGTAAAAGCAGAAATGAGTAAATCTGCCGCCGCCGCGCAGTGCGCCGCAACCAGGCATCCGCGCCAGGTTGGTAGCCCAACCGGCAAGAATGCCGATCAGATAGAGCAGTGGCGCAGCCATGATCAGGCAAACAATCCCTTCCCCCAGGACAAGCGCAGAAAGGACAATGGCAATCGTAATCCCGGTAACGATCATGCCAATCAGGCTCGCGGGACGCGCCGTCAGTGTAATGATTACGGCGATCAAGGTCGGCAGTCCCACAAAAAGGGCTGCGGTCTGTTGTAGTTCATGCTGAAGCAGCCACATTTGGGCCAGACGTGCTGCCGCCAGAGCCAAAATCAAGCCAACCAATACCCAACGCGCACGACCGGCACTCTGTTGTGTTTGAGTCATAGAACCTCCTTATTGATTTCTAAGAAACATGCCGTAGCAGCGAGAGCCCCTTGGGTGCGCCACACCGACCTGTTTTTAATGACGTGATTGGCCGCGCCCAATGGGCCCCCAGGCGCTGGCGCTACTATTGAGCCACTACCTATACTAACTATAGTTAGTAACTAGGGTTAGTATATTACCAAAATCAGTGATTGTCAAGAGGGAAAATAGTAGAGCGTGTACGTTGGCGGCATAGCAAAGATCTGGCCGAAGTGCAATATACACATGGTGAGGTGTGGCTGGTTGAGCTACATTGGTTTAAAGAAGGGTCTACGGCGATGCAGAAACGCTCTCCACCGCCCAAAATACCAGCGTGCGCGGCATGGTGGAGGCCGGTTTTTCCAAGCCGGTGGCGGCAAAGTGTGCCTGCTTCGGCGCCAGGCCGCTTTGGCTCATGAAAAGAAAAAGGAGGCGCCTTCTTGACCCTCATCGAGCGTTGACTTTTTCAGGCCCTCCTGCACTTTTGGTGAATTTCTCTGGTATAGGCTGGCGATTCTGGAAACCGTACACCGACACGATCACCCAAAGTGCGGATGAACCCTTTTTCATTTGCCAAAAACAATTTGTCGGCATGCCTAGAATCTTCAGCAGGCGAGTACCCGCCTCGCCACCCATGGCAAACGCCACCTCTTGCTGCCCCTGTGCCAGTCGTCCTGTTTGCCTCGCATAACGCAACCACCTCAGGAAATCTTTCCGCAAACGTTCGATGAGCACATGCTTCATTCTCACAAATGGAGCCTCTCACCTTTATCTCCAATCGCATCACATGACCCGTACAAGGCAAGTCCGCGGGTTTTCTAGAGTATGACGTGTTCACTTTACCTGATTCGCTACCACAATAGGGGCATCTTGCCGTGGCATGACTGCTTGAGACCTTCAGACCACTTTAATTCATACCGCCCAAACCCAATGAAATTCAGATCATGATCCTGCACAAATCAAAGGGCTAGAATTTGATATAGTGTTTCACTTGAATTTGTATCAATACATTTTACCTCAATATAACGGTGACCATTCACAGGATTTGAACCTTTACTACGTAGGTATTACCAGAGCTAAGAAAGCTTGTGTGTTATGTACTAGTGCAGTGTAACCGAAATTTTGCGAATTTAGCCAACGCGGGTGCGCCAGCGTGCGTCTTCCTGGAAGGGGGCGCCGTACCGTACACCTCTATCAACTTTCTGCATCAATACTTCGGAAGACCTGGGTGACCACCTATACTCTATCATAACTTAGTACACATTACACTAGTACAGTGTTACGTAAATTATGATAGTTTAGCAAGTGGTGACCCGGTTACCGAATATTCCGGGATTAAGGCCGCAAACACGCTTGCCCTACGTCGAGTTTCATGGCCTTAACCCGGAATATTGGTAGCGCCCTAAGCTAGCAAAACTTAGGTAACAGTGTACTAGCTGCGATACAGACTGTAGTGCAGCGTTGCGGGGAGTGAAGCGTGCATGTTATGATAGTCATCATGAAGCAAATAACTTTTTCGAATCGTGCTCTTTTTATCCTCACTCCACTAGTGATCTTGATCCTGCTCTTTCTGCTGCCCCCCGAACGCATCCTGGGTGATGTGATCAAGCTTGTGCTGCTGCATGGTGCGCTGGTGCGGGCGGCGCTGCTCGCCTTTGCCGTGGCCGGGGGGTTAGGGATGCTCTGTTTGATTAGCAGCAATCCAATGTGGCCGCGCTGGTGTGTGGCAACCCAGGCAACGGCGCTGCTGCTCTGGATCGCCAACGCCATCTCCAGCAGTATTGCCACCCGGCTCACGTGGGGCGAGTGGATCGCCTGGAGTGAGCCGCGCGTCTGGACGACGATCCATGTGCTCTGGTTGGCAACGGCCTGCCTTTTGCTGGTGCTTTGGCTGGATCACCGAATCTTCACCGGCGTGACCAATCTGGTAGTGGCGCTGCTCTCTTGGGGCTTGATCAAAGGCGCGACGCTGGTGCGTCATCCTTTTGACCCGTTGGGAACTTCCAATTCGCTTACCTATCAGGCCATCTATATGGCAATGGTTGTCGTGCTGCTCATATTAGCCTGGCAATGCACGCGTTGGTTGCAGCGCGTCAGGGTAGTTTAAGGATTGGAGGAGTTTTTGTACGATGAAACTTGTGATGTCAGACAAATTTGTCGATGAATCGCTGGCCGAGAAGGCGCGTTGGTTTGCATCGCTTTCCATGGACGAACGCATGGCCTGGCTGGATGAGTGGACAGAGATTATTTTGCAAAACAACCCCGAGGTTTTTAGGAGATTTAACGATGATAGCACGCTCCAAGGCTCTGTTCGCGTCCTTAGAAAAATACAACGTTAAATATGTAGTTATTGGAGGCGTCGCTGCCATTCTGCATGGCGTGCCGCGCATGACCGGCGATATTGATCTGTTGATTGAAGCGACGATTGCCAATGCGCAACGGATGTTGGCAGTGTTAAAAGATTTGGGTTACGAAACAGCTGATCTAGTCGACCCCGCCGGGCTGGTATTGGTTAAGTTCCTGATATTTGAAAATGGGGTCAAAATTGATGTGATGCTGCAAATTCCTGGCTTAGACTTTGCCACGGCGTGGAAAAACAAGCTGACTCGGTATACAGGAGAACAGCCATTTTACGTGTTGGCCAAAGATGATCTAATTGCGACCAAGCGCGCTGCCGGCCGGCAGCGCGACCTGGAAGATGTAGCAGCATTAGAAACAATTTAAACGTAAATAGACCAACAAAGGACTATGATATATGGCAAATCCCGTGCGTATTGGTGTTGTCGGCTGCGGCAGTGTAATGCAGCGGCCTTATTCTCGCCAGATCAATCAATTAAAAGTGCGCGGCCTAGTAGAGACGGTGGTGGCGTGCGATGTCAAAGAAGAGCGGCGTGATCTCGTGTTGGGGCCCGACTATGGCTACCAACGCTTTACGACCGATTTTGAACAGGTGGTCGATGCCGCAGATGTCGATCTAGTGCTGGTCACCACGTCCATGCAAGAGCATGGCATGATCACCCGCGCCGCGCTGGAGGCCGGCAAACATGTACTGGTGGAAAAGCCTATGTCTTCCAACCTGGAAGAGGCCGCGGCCTTGGTTGAATTAGCCAAGCAAAGCCAAGGCTATCTCGTACCGGCCCCTCACGTCATTCTGAGCCCCACCTATCAGCGCATGTGGCGCCACATCCACCGGGGCGATATTGGTAAACCCCACCTGGCGCGCGCCTTCTATGGCTGGGCTGGGCCCAGTTGGGGCCAATGGTTCTATCGCCAGGGCGGCGGCTCCATGTATGATCTGGGCGTCTACAATGTGGTGAGCCTCACCGGCTTCCTGGGACCGGCCAAACGGGTGACTGGGCTGGTGGGCACGGTGGTGCCGGAACGGATGGTCGAAGGAGAGTTGATGCAGGTGGAGGCTGATGATAACGCCCACATCTGCATTGAGTTTGACAGTTGTTATGCGGTCATTACCACCGGCTTCACCATCCAAAAATATCGCACGCCGGCTATTGAGATCTATGGCAGCCAAGGCACGATCCAGATGATGGGCGATGATTGGGATCCCGACGGCTATGAACTGTGGCAGAATAGCGTCGGCGCCTGGCAGATCTATGAGGAGACCGACCCCAACTGGCCTTGGACCGACGGCATCCGCCACCTGGTTGAGTGCATCCAAAACGGCCAACGGCCCATCATTCGCCCGGAACATGCCTACCATGTCATCGAGATCATGGAAGCTGCTCGCGCCGCCGGGCGCGATGGCCAACGCCGCGAAATCCAGAGCACCTTTGCCCCACTCAATTTTTTTACAGAGGAAGAGGAACAGGAAGCGCTGCATTTGCGCCACGATCGGACGAACTAGTAATTAATGGAAAACAATAAATAATTAATGATTACCGACGTGTTCTTGGACACACAACTTAACAGTTAATTATTTTCCATTCTCAATTCACTTATTATTATGACTTACAAACCGTCACCACGTCCTACCTTTTCTGAACCGACCCACCTACGTTATGAGAACGTCACCCGCCATCTCTGGGGCGATCCGATTGGCGGCACGGTGGCTGATTGGATCTATGTCTCGACCGATAAGATTCACCAACTGCAGTTTGGCCTGGCGCCCGGCGGCGCCTTTCGCCATTCCGATGAATTTCGCACCATCTTTGCCGCGGACCTGGTCTACTATGTGCTGAGCGGCACGATGGTCATTGCCAACCCGGCTACGGGCGAGGTCCATCGCGTCCAGCCCGGCGAGGCCGCTTTCTTCCGGCGCGACACCTGGCACCATGCCATCAACTATAGCCAGGAACCGTTGCGTGTGGTTGAGTTCTTTGCCCCGCCGCCGTCACAGGGAACTTCAGGCGCCTATGCGCGCAAGCAACCACTGCTCACAGAGACCAGTTATCTACGCCACGATGCACTGGGCCGCTGGCCCATGGATCGCCAGGCAGTCGAAGCTGAGTTTACCATTCGCGTCGTGCGCGAAACGGATCTGCTCTGGCACCTGGTTGATGGGAAACCGCACGAAGTGTTGGTTGGGCTGCTGGTCTCGACTGAGCATATGACCGTTGGGAAGATGCTCCTACAGCCGGGGCAGCAGACCGACCTGCAAGTCCACCCCGGCGACGAAAGTCTCTACTTGCTGGAAGGGACACTCAACATGCACTGCCCCGACAAAGAAGGACAACAGTGGTTTGAACTCAAGCCCCAGGATGGCTTCTACATCCCCGCCGGCGCGCCCCACGCCTACTATAATATGACGGGAGAGCCGGTTACCTTGCTCTTTGGGGTCGCGCCCGACTATCAATAAGGATCATCAATCAGCTTTCCTGCCTATGGTGCAAAATGGCAGTTGTGGGGTATACTGAAGCACAAGTATTAGGTGAACAGAGCAAGAGGTAGCGAAAGCCATGCGCGAGTTTAACACCTTTGGGCCAGTCAACCCACAACGCCATTATCATGTCGACCGTCGGGCCGTGAAAGCAGCACTGCGTGTCAAGATCGAAAAAGGCCGTTATATGACCCTGAATGCCAGCCGGCAGACAGGCAAAACGACCATATTTCGGGAAATCATCACGGAATTAGAAGCCGTTGGTGGCTACTTTGGCATTCTGCTCAATTTTGAGTCATTGACCGATTTTACGAAAGAACGCTTTTATGAAGAGTTGGCGAACAAGCTCGATCTGTGGCGGCAGCGCCATGCACCGGATCTGTCCGCTCCATATCCTATGCGCGACCATGGCGACTTTAGTGCTTGGTTGCAAAGTATAGCGCAAGATCTGAGTAAACGCTGTGTCCTCATCATTGACGAATTTGATGCCATTCCGATTGAATTAGCCGTGCCGCTCCTTTCCCAATTTCGCGCGATGTATCTCCAGCGTGATGATCCCTACGTCCATATTGTCCACAGCATCCTGCTGGTGGGCGTCCGCACCATCCCGTCACTGCTAGGCGGCACACAATCGCCATTCAATATCGCCGATCAATTTATTGTCCCTTACTTCACGCCGGCCGAAGTTGCCGATCTGCTGACACAACACACGACGGCAACTGGGCAAATTTTTGAAGAGGCGGTGATTGAAGGCATTGTCCAGGAAACCGAAGGACAGCCTTTTCTGGTGAATCGCCTGGGGCAGTTGTTAACGCAAGATCTTGTACCGGATCGAACGCAAGCCATTACACCAACACAGCTCAACTACGCACTGGCGCGGCTAGTCAACGAGAACAACACCCACTTTGCCTCCATTCGCTCCAAAGCAGCATTGCACCGGTCGGAAGTGTTGGTTGCCCTCTTTAATCCGGCCCGCTACTATGATTTTCAGGATGAGGTAACACAGGATCTGGTCATGTATGGCGTCTTGCGCGTCGTGCGTGATGAACAGGGCATTGATTACGCCCGTATGGCCAACCCGATCTACCGTAAAATGCTCATTAAAGCCTTTGCCCCTTCCCATGCGCTCATTCGCCAGGCGACCAATGGCGGTGTGCAGAATTTGTACTTGGTGGACGGGCAACTCCACTTCGACCGTCTGCTGGATCGTTTCAAAGCCTTTATGGAGGAGCATGGCGTGCGTTTGCTCAAAAGCGAGAAGAGCCAACGTCCGCTGGAGATTAGCGGCCAATATCTGCTCTTTAGCTATCTCACCGCCGCGCTGCAAAGTGTAGGCGGCTATGTCACCATTGAATCCGTCTCTAGCGCTGGCGAGATCGACCTGTTAGCCTTTTACCGGGGGGAGCGCTTTATCATTGAGACCAAAATCTGGTATAACCAAGCCAAATATGAGAACGGCAAAACCCAGTTGGTTAGCTACCTACGCGCTGCCGGTCTGGACAAAGGCTATCTGGTCATCTTTGATGAAAACGTGAACGCGAATCCACTCCTGGCCCAAGAGGGCGATCTCTTTGAACTGACAGTCGATAGCAAGGTGTTGCGGGTCTATTTGGTGGGGATTGCTGTTTAATAGGTAAGTATACTAACGAGCGCCAAGAAGTAACACTTTTTACACGAGTAATAGGTTACTTCTTGTGCTGCTCGTCAGTATAAATAGGTAGATCAGTAAATAAGGAAATAGGGGATTGCAGTCATGGCCCTACCAATCTACCGATCTACCGATCCAATTGGTTCTGGCACTGCCAGGTTAGTATCTAACGAGTCAAAAGCTTGAACAAAGGACAAGAAATCGGAGATAGGTAGATAAGTAAATAGGGATTCGTCGTTATATCCTATCCACCGATTTACCGATTTACCTATCTACTTATCTACCTATCTTTTTGGTTCTGGCACTGCCAGGTTAGGAGCAAACAATCTATGTGGATATCCTCCGGTGTACTGCTGGGCTTCCTTGCCTGGTTTGCGGTGCGCTATATTCTGACCAGCTTTTACACGGTCGATCAGAATGAGCGCGCCGTCAAAACCAGCTTTGGTCGCGCCGAACGGCTAGGCGAGACGACGACGCTGGACTCGCCGCTGGCTGAGTTGCTGCGCCCGCACGAGCTGGAACGCTACACCTGGCCCCAGGTGCGGGTGATCGGGCCGGGCGGGCCTTATTTCAAATGGCCGTGGGAAAAAGTGTACAAGGTATCGGTCGCGACGGAGACGATCAATATGGCCAAGGATCTGGAAGAACCGACGGCCAACAACAACGGCACCATGTTGGAAGCCGTAACCAAAGACCAACTCAACACGGGCTTGGAAGGGCAGATCCGCTATCGTATCTCGGAACGCAATCTCTACGCCTACCTCTTTGGTGTGAAGCAGCCGATTGTTCACACCATGGGCTACTTTGTTTCGGTCTTGCGTGAGCGCATAGCCAGCTTTGAAGCCCCGGCCACACCGCTGATCGAGGACATGGCAGCAGAAGAAGCCAACGTCATGGCCGGCATCTCCATCAATGACATCCGCAAGAACCTCAGCACCCTCAATGACCAGATGGAGGCCGACTGCCGTTCTTCGGAAGCGCGCTATGGGGTGCTGCTGGATGCGTCGTTGATCACCGCCATTGACCCGCCCCAGGAGGTCGAATCGGCGCTGGCCGCCATCAACACGGCTCATAACCAGATCTCCTCGGACATTAGCCTGGCCCAAGCCGCGGCGGACCAGAAGATTGTCCAATCCAAACGTGCTGTGGAAATTGAGACCCTGCGCGCCTATGCCGAGGTCGAACCGCTGCGCGCCCTGGCGGAACAACTGACTGAACTCAAGGTCAAAGGTGCGGCCGTCTTACAAGCCTATCTGCGCAATGTACGATTGCAACTCTACACGCAAGCGCAACAGGTCATTTTGGAGGAGCAAAAAGATGTTTGATGGCTTTGGATCACTTCTTTCCACTGCGGTGACGACTTTTTTCATTCTGCTCATTGGTGAGCCGCTAATTAAGGGGCTGCTGCGCATGTTTGGCTTCTATGCCGTTGTCGAAGAGGGCACCAGCCATGTCTACGTGCTCTTTGGCCGTGTCGTGAGCGTGTTGCGCGAGCCTGGGTTCTACTTCCTCTGGCAGAAGCTAGGACCGACGGCGCTGATTGTGCGCTGGTTTGGCAAACGCTATGTACTCGACATGCGCCTGGACCAAAAGTACCTGCGCAGCCTACCCGTCAACTCCGAAGAGGGCGCGCCCATGGGCATTGGCGTCTGGTATGAAATGTTTATCAGCGACCCAGTCGCCTATCTCTTCAAAAATGCCGATCCGCAAGGCTCGCTCGCGGCCAATGTAAGCAACGCCACGGTGCGCACGCTGAGCAATATGCCCCTGGCCGACATGTTGGAAACACGCCATGAAATGAGCCAAGCCGTGCGCGCCGAGGTCTCGCCCAAATCGAATGAATGGGGCTACAAACTCGGCTCGGTCTACATTCGCAAGGTTCACTTCCGTGACATGCAGATGATCAAGCAGATCGAAGAGAAGGTCGTCAACCGGCTGCGCCAGGTGACGGCCGCCATTCGCCAGGATGGGGCTAACCAGGTGAGCATTATCACCAGCACCGCGGAACGGGAAGCCGCCGTCGAATTTGGCAAGGCCAAGGCCATGCGTCCGAAGATCGTCGGCGAAGCATTGCGTGAGATCTGTGCCGATGATGAAGTGGCCAACGCGCTCTTTGAAATCCTTGAGACCCAGCGCGTCCTGGAGGGCAAAGCGCAGATTACCCTGCTGCCTGGCCAGAACAACCTGTTGGCGCAGTTATTGGCCGCCCAGCCACAGACGCGCCCAATCACCAATCAACCAATCAACTAATCATCAAGTTGCTTGGTGATTGATGATTAGAAGGGGTATCTATTGAGCACTAGGATCTATGCCATCGGCCTAGATGTAGGCGGCACCAAGATTGCCGGCGGGGTGGTTGATCTAGCAACCGGGCGGGTGATTATACGGGATGTCATTCCGACGCTTGCCCAACGCGGGGGCGCGGCGGTGCTGGATGACTGTGTGGCACTGGCACAACGCCTACAGAGCCAAGCCACTGCTGCTGGTTTCTCGCTTGCCGGCATGGGCGTCGGCGTCTGTGAACTGGTCGATCCGGCCGGCAGAGTTACCGATGCCTACAACTTTGATTGGCGTGACCTGCCTGTGCGGGAACGGTTCTCTAGCATTGCCCCTACGGTGATTGAGGCAGATGTACGCGCGGCGGCGCTGGCGGAAGCGCGCTATGGCGCCGGGCGCCCCTACCAACTCTTTGTCTATGTAACGGTTGGCACGGGGATTAGCTACTGCCTGATGCAGGAGGGGCGACCGCTGGTGGGCGCACGCGGCAACGCCCTCGCATTTGCCTCTGCGCCCTTGACGACAACCTGCCCACGGTGTGGTATAATGATCCACGATATATTGGAGACCTTTGCCGGCGGGCCAGGATTGGTGCGCCGCTATAATCAACTGGCATTGGCGCCGGTCCACAGTGGGCAGGCGGTGTTGGCCGCGGCCACAGCCGGCGATGAGCAGGCCATTGCGGTTGTGACTTCAGCCGGAGCGGCATTAGGCAATAGTGTAGCCTTTTTGTGCAATGTCCTTGACCCAGAAGCGGTCATTGTAGGTGGTGGTTTGGGGCTAGCCAGCGGCCGTTATTGGGAGAGCTTTGTACAAGCCACCCGTGAACATATTTACGCTGCCAATACGCGCACGCTGCCCATTTTACAGGCTGCGCTCGACGTTGATGCCGGGATTGTGGGCGCGGCTGCGGCTAGTCAAAGTCGGGATTAAAATGATCAAGAATACCTTGAGAAAGTGATATGACAGAAGTTTCACAGGCAGACAAAATTACTTGGGTGATTGGCGACATTCATGGCATGTATGACCCCTTGCGGGCGCTAATCAGTCAGCTAGATAATGAATATCTGGATAAATTTATCTTTGTCGGCGATCTGATGGATCATGGTCCTTCTGCCAAAGCCGTGCTGGATCTGATCCTGGGCCTAGGAGATAAGGCGATCACGCTGCTGGGCAACCACGAATATCTGCTCCTAGAGACGCTCTTCAATGAGGAGTTCCAAGAACGGTGGGGCAACCGAATTTGGGAGGAAAATGGTGCTGAGGCCACGGTGCGCGCCTTTGGGTGCAACGACATTGATGAACTGCGCGCCAAGCTTGAACCCCGCTATGTCAACTTCCTGCACAATCTCGGCTGCTTTCATGTGGAACGGTTTGGCGACGCCGAACATGAGGTGAAATTTCTGATTACCCACGGTGGCGTCACTCCCAAGGCGTCACTGGCCGAGCAGATGGCCGTCAACAATTACGTGGAGCACAACCAATGGCTCAAAGCGCAGAAGATCTGGGTCGAGGACTCTTTTCTCTGGATCCGGGGCGGCTTTTTTGCCGCCGACCCCAACCTCTGGGATGATTACATTGTCATTCACGGGCATACGCCGACGCACTTGCTCAAATATTCGATCTCCCCGTTTGACGATGAAAAAGATCTCTACGGAGAGACAGCGATCTATTTGCGCCCACACCCGGAGGATGAGGATCGTATTGTTTCCATTGACATTGACACCGGCGCCGCCTTTGGCAAGCGGCTGACCGCGTTAGGGTTACAGCCGTCGGCCCTCAAAGATGGCTGGTTTGAGATCGATGTGTTGCAACTTAATGTACAACAGGGCTACTACCGCACCAGCCCTATTCATTATGAGCGGATACGAGTCAAGGCTGTGCCCATAGCGGCAACAGCTTAGAGATGGAGCCAAAGATGACCATCGAAACATTATGTCCACTCGCGCCCCAAATTCTGGCAGCTTTATATTCAGTTCAATCAGGCGAATTGGTCCACATTGCCGTATGAATACAAAGAGCCAGGCCAAGGTCCACCTAGCCAAGAACATACACCTACGCGAGCAATATCAGCAGGTCAATGCGGGCAATCACTGGAGCACCTGGCCCGTCATTCGCCATTGGCGCACCTTACGCTGGCGGCGGTTACAGCCACTGGGCGGCGGACGTTCCACCGGCTTGTCGATCATCCGCTACTACTGGGCCGATTTTCTGCAACAGCACCAGGGGGACATTCAGGGCCACGCGTTAGAGATCGGCGAGACGACGACCATTCGCCAGTATGGTGGCGACCGTCTCACCCAAGCCGACGCCCTGGATCTGGCGGCGCACACATCGGAGGTCAAGGTTGTGGCCGATCTGAGCCGCGCCGACCATGTATCGGGCAACCGCTATGACTGCTTCGTCGTACCGTTCACCACGGCGGTCATCTATGATCTGGAAGCTTTTGTCTATCATGCCCTGCGCCTGCTCAGGCCCGGCGGGGTGTTGCTCATTAACTTCTGGTGTGTCGATTTTTATCTGCACCGTGGGCTGGATATGGGCACAGCGCCCAAAGGGCACCCGCCGCTCTACATGTACCACTGGTCGACCCCCATTGAGATCCACAATCTGCTCCACAGCCTAGCTTTAACCCCGACTGACTACAGCCTCCAAGTTTATGGCAATCTGGTGGCGCGCATGGCCTTTTTGCTCAACGTGCCGGCCCGTGAATTGACCAAAGCCGAGCGGGAACATGTCGATCCGGGGCAACCCTTGCTCATCTGCGCCCGCATTGTCAAGCCAATCGGGTGGTCGCCCCCCAAACCCGCCTATCGCGATCCCTTATGGACACCAGCCACCGTGCCCGCGCAAATCAGCCAAGGCACAGGCCACTATGGGGATGAGTACGGCTAAAAGCAGACAAGATGACCGACGACCGGCGCCTATAAGATAGCGGTAGATGCTATGCTATTGATCGTCATCCCATCCCCAATCAACCAATCACCTAATCAACCAACAGGAGAAGCGTTATGCAGCAATTAAGTCGACGGAGATTTCTCTCTTTAGCGGCCGCGACGGCGACCACCGGCGTGCTTGCCGCCTGTGTGGCGGCGGCGCCACAAGGCGGGCAGAGCGAAGGTGGCAGCAATGCCGCGGCGGAACCGATCAACCTGCGCCTGGCCGAAGGCAGTTGGATCGGCCCCGAAGGCATCGCCTTTTGGACCGACACGATTATCCCAGCCTTTGAAGCGGCTAACCCTGGGATTCAGGTCACCTTTGAATCAGCCGAATCCCCCGACTATGAAGACAAGCTCTATACCCAGGCCGTGGCCGGTGATGCGCCCGATGTCTTCTTTGTCTGGTGGAGTGCGGGATTAATGGAAGAAGGGCAGTTGCTGGCCCTCGACGACTATTTCGACGAAGAGTACATGGCCGATTTCTACCCCGGCAACATTGTGGGCCAGGTCTATGAAGGCAAGCTGTATGGCATTCCCAAATATGTCTCCACCGTTGCGATGGCTTACAATAAAGACATTCTCGACGCTGCTGGGGTGAGCTATCCCGATGCGACGTGGACTTGGGACAACTATCTGGAAGCCTATCGTGCCACCACCAACACCGATGAAGGCCAATGGGGCACCTATATTGCCCATGAATGGCCTTATCATTGGGTTTGGGCCAACGGCGGCGAGTGGATGAACGCTGATCTCTTCGGCACCAAGTGTCTGCTGAATGAAGAAAAGGCGTTGGCTGGGCTCAAGTATCATTATGATCTGATCTTTGGCGCCGAACCGGTGGCGCCGCCGGTCGGCACCATGGGCACCTATGGCTGGTCCGATGTCTTCTCATCGGGTAAGATCGCTTTTATGGAGTCGCACAGTTGGACGGTTACCAACTATATGCGCCAGAACAACTTCAAGTGGGATTTTGTCGATCTGCCGGCAGCGCCTGGGGGCGGCAAGGCTGGACTTACCTTTGTCAATGGCTATTCGAGCTACGCCGGCACCAAGCAACCCGACGCCGCAGTGGAACTGATCAAATTCCTTACCGCGCCCGAACAAGCGAAGACCATGTGCCTCAGTCTGTTGGGGCTCCAGCCCGCCCGCCGTAGTATGGCCGAGGTTTGGGACACCGAATCCGAAGGAGCGAAGGGTGGCTACGATGTGGGCGCTTTTACCCGCATTATGGACGTGGCGCGGCTGATCCCCATCTTTAAGGATGACAAGCAGATCCAGACCGAGATCTATAACCCCATCCGCGACCAGATCTGGGTCACCAACGAAATCGGCCTGGAAGAGGGTGTCCAACTGATCGTTGATCGCATCGACCAACACTTTGCCAGTTAACACGGTCTTCGAGTCGTAGGTGCTGGTTTCCGCACCCGTTCGTTTGTATCTCTGTTTGTGCGGTATGGAAACCCGCACCTACGAATTGCAGACTGGTAGAGAGAAATGGCATGAGTATTCACACCGACAGCGCGCGCATTCGCCAGACAGGGCGGTTTTGGGGCAAGCGCTTGACCATCCGCCAATCCGAAGAGATCATGGCCTATCTACTGATCTCGCCGTGGATCATCGGCTTCATCGTCTTTCTCCTGGGACCGATGTTGGCCTCCTTTGGCCTGAGCTTTTTCGAGACCAACATGTTCTCCTGGAAGTTTGTCGGGCTGGATAATTACGCGACCCTGTTTTCGTTCGATTCGACCCGCTCCCTCTTTTGGAAGTCGCTCTACAACACAGCCTACTATGTCCTCTTTAGCATTCCCCTGACGATTGGGGCGGGCTTTTTCATTGCGTTGTTGCTCAATCAGGAGATCCGTGGGCGGTCAGCCTACCGGGTGATTTACTACCTGCCCTCCATCATCCCCGGCATTGCTGCATCAATGGTCTGGCTCTATCTCTTTCAGCCTGAATTTGGCGTGATCAACTGGCTGCTGTCGCTGGTGGGGATTGAAGGGGTGCGCTGGCTCTTTGACACGCGCACGGCTAAGCTAGTTTTTGTTATTATGAGCGTCTGGGGCGCCGGCGGGAACATGCTGATCTTTCTGGCCGGCCTCCAGGGCATCCCCACCGAGTTATATGAGGCCGCCATGATCGACGGTGCAGTGGCTTGGCGACGACTGCGCCACATCACGCTGCCCATGATGAGCCCCACCATCTTTTTCGTCCTGATTACCAATATTATCTTCTCCTTTCAAATCTTTACCAACGTCTATGTCATGACCGGCAGCGCCGGCGGGCCGGCCAACTCGACCATGATGTATGTGCTCCATCTCTATCTGGTAGCCTTTCGCCAATACCGGCTGGGCTATGCCAGCGCGCTGGCTTGGGTGCTCTTTCTCATTCTTTTGCTGCTGACGCTTTTGATCTTCAAATCGTCAAGTCTGTGGGTCTACTATGAAACTGAAGTCGGAGGCGAGCGCGCATGAGCAGTGCTGTGGGGACCGTACAACATCTGTCGGCCAGCCAGCGGCGTGAACGGAGGCTGCAACATCTGCTCACCCATCTGGTGTTGTTATTGGGTGCAGTGGTGATTCTCTTTCCCATTGCCTGGATGATCTCCACCTCCCTCAAGGCGCCGGATCAGGTCAAGCAATTTCCGCCGATCTGGATCTCCAACCCGGTGGTCTGGAAGAATTATATCAACGCGGTGACGATCTTTCCCGTGCCTTTTTTGCTCTTTGTCTGGAACTCATTCTACCTGAGCGTCGGCAATGTCATTGGCTCGATTGTCTCCAACACCATTGTCGCCTTTGCCTTTGCCCGGCTGCGCTTTCGGGGGAGCCGGATCCTCTTCGTGCTCGTGCTCAGCACCATGATGCTACCCCAACAGGTGACGATGATCCCGCTCTTTATTTTGTTTTCCAAATTGGGCTGGATCAACAGCTATAAGCCGCTCATTGTGCCGCAGTTCTTTGCCAATGCCTTTTATGTCTTTATGCTGCGCCAGTTTTTTACCACGATTCCGCGCGATCTGGATGATGCGGCGCGCATTGACGGCTGCGGCATTCTCGGCCTCTTCTGGCGCATTATCCTGCCACTGGCCATGCCCGCGGTTGGCATTGTGGCAATCTTTGAGTTTACCGGCTCGTGGAATTGGTTTTTGGGGCCACTGATCTACCTGAGCAAGATGGAGACCTTTCCGCTGGCGCTGGCCCTCTCTTATCTAAACGCCACCTATCGGGTGCTCTGGTCGGAGTTGATGGTCGTTTCGTTTATTGCCATGCTGCCGCCGCTGCTGCTCTTTTTCATTGCCCAAAAGGCGTACATTCAGGGAATTGTGGTGACAGGGGTGAAAGGGTGAGGAATCATTCATTGAAAATTGAAAATAGTTAGTTGTGAATGTGGGTGTAGGGCGATTATCGAGAAGGGATGATGGGGTATGGTGCAGCCGACAATAGCTTTGACACAGGGGCAGGTTGAATTCTTCCACAGAGAAGGGTACTTGGTCTTGCCGGCCATCACAACAGCAGCGGAGGTGATTCAGCTTCAGGGGATTTATGATCGGCTCTTTGCGGTCAAGGCGGGACGGGCCGAGGGGGATCATCTGGATTTGGTGACGACGGATGAGGATGATCAGACGCCGGTGCTGCCGCAGATTCTCAACCCAGCCAAGTATGCGCCGGAACTGGCTAACACGCTCTTTCGCGCCAACGCGCAGGCGATTGCTAAACAGCTTTTGGGCGATGAGGTTACCGGCGGCGGTGACCATGCCATCCTCAAGCCGCCCCACACTGATGCAGCCACGCCTTGGCATCAGGACGAAGCCTATTGGGACGCGGCGAAGGAGTACAACGCGCTCAGCATCTGGATTCCACTCCAGGAGGCGACGCTGGAAAACGGCTGTATGCATTTTGTACCTGGCACCCATCGCCAGGCGGTACTGCCCCATCATCCCATTGGCAATGATGTACGCGTCATTGGCCTAGAGGTCGATGATGCCACGCGGTGGGAGAGCAACGCGGTCGCCTGTCCCATCCCTGCCGGCGGCGCCACCATCCATCACGCCTGCACCTTGCACTATACCGGCCCCAACCGCACCGCTGAGCCTCGCCGCGCCTACATCTTGGGCTTTGGCACACCAGCCAAACCGCGCACCACGCCACGTGATTTTTACTGGCAAACGATGCAGCAGACACAGTGGCAGGCGCGTGCAGCCGCGGCACAGGCTGCCAAGGTTCAATCATAGGTACTTCGACAATGCCATGTAGGAAGATGGTAGCGGTATAGACGCGGCTCCAAATTGGACAGATTGAAGCAGCATCACCCAGAACTGACAGGGAGAAGCCGCGCCCAAAAGGCACCCGGCGGCTGCAAGCCAAGCATTTGAGATCACTTAGGACTGTCGGTAGCCGAATTTATTCCATGCGATTACGAAGTTCGCGATTGTCCTATTACCGACGTAATTGACCCTTGACAGCGGTGCTCCATCCTGCTAAAATGACAAACAAATGATATTTGGTTGATAGATATAGTTGCAAATAGATGATAAGGAAAGAACCAATGAGAGTGCCAATGAAAACACCACAAATTGTACCTGTCTCTGATCTACGCATGAAACATCTTGAAGTCTTTGCTATGATGGACAAAGGACCGGTTTTCCTAGCCCAACGCAGCAAACCGGCTGGTGTTCTCGTTTCCGTCACCCAATGGGATCGACTTATGGAATTGCTGGAAGATCAAGGTGATCTGATCGACGCGCTCAAAATGGAATTGGCTATTGCCCGTGGCGAGGAAACAGTGGAAACGCTAACCAAAGCCGAAATTCAAGAGTGGTTGGGCGTTGATGATAAAGTACCAGCTTAATATCCCAACGAGAGTCCGCAAACAGATCAACAATCTACCTGGGCGCTATCGGCAACGCATTCAGCGGTTGATTGCCGGTCTGGCCATTGAGCCACGCCCGCCTCATGCGAAATTGCTCCGCAGCACACGCAATCGCTACCGCATTCGCATTGACGATTATCGGATAATCTATCGGCTTGAAGACGATATTTTGCTGGTTGAAGTCTTAAAGGTGGGGCAGAAAAGTGGTTCCGAATTCTATGACGACATTGACGAAAGCTAAATTTTTACCACGTGAACAAAGCACCCTTTTCCCTGCGCCACTGCGTACTGCGCTAGAGGTCGTCTTTAAAACCAGCCTCTTTACTATCCACCCTCTTGCCGGTGGCATCCAGCCGCGCACATTTCTGGTGAGTACGAATAAAGATTTTTGGGTAGTGCGGGTGGACCCTGCCCCGGCGACGGGACTACAGCGGGCACTAGCGGCTCAGCAGCAGGCACAGGCAGCGGGATTCCCGACGCCGGCGTTGGTAACCCGTGATCACACCATCACCAATGGCGTTGACTATTATTGGTCCGTAGAGGAATTTGTCCAAGGCGCGCCCTTTGATCCCGCCAGCTTTGATGCGCTCACACGGGCGCATATTGCGCGCCAGGTGGGGACGCAACTGCGCAAACTGCATCGCGTTGAGTTGCCGGCCTTTGGTTTGCTGCCTCCCAACGCAGCCGACCAGGCGCCGACCCTTGCCATCTGGCTGAACACGCGTCGGGCGCGCTTGGAACGGGCGCGGTCATTGCTCCCGAATCTAGCCAATTTACCCGAACGGCTGACGGCAGCGCTGGCGACGCTGCAAACCTATCGCGGTCCATCCTGTCTCTGTCATGGCGCCCTTGCCGGCGCCAATCTCTTGGTGCACGAGCAACAATTGGCCGCCACCGTCGGCTGGGAGCAGGCGCAAGGCGCCGACCCGGCGCTTGATTTTGGCTGGTGGTATTTCCAGCATAACGACGAGGCCACGTTAACGGCCATGATTGAAGGCTACGCGCCGGCGGATGCAACCACCTTTACCCAGCGGGTATTGGCCTATGCCCTCATCCATGCGCTAGAGACCCTCCTGCTTTATCAAAGCGAAGAAAATGCCCAGGGCAGCCACGCTTGCCGCGAGAAACTGCAACAATATTGTAGTCAAGTTGCGGCTCCTCATGAGGGTGGTGGAGAGAAGAGCAAAATTTGATTGGCTATCATAGTGTTGTTCATCCCACTGTAGTGGTTACTGAATTTTTGGTCGGTAATACGCCTGCAACTCGTCTAATAGGACCTTGGCTTCTCGCAAGTCCACAGTGTCAAAACCCTCTGTGAACCAGTGGTAACTACTAGATAACAGTTGCTGTGCTTCATTAATTTTGTCTTGACGTCGCCATAAACGGCACAGACTTATTGCCGCACGCAATTCGAGCGATTTGGCTCCTTGTAGACGTGCTGTGGTGAATGCACACTGATACCATTGTTCAATTTCAGCGTCAGCTACAGACAGCGCCTGTAGAAAGTCACCTTTTAGCTTGAACAGATGGGCATTCCAGTAAGAGTTTCCACCTTCATCCGCATCGTCTAGTGCTTTGTTAATTTCACTTAGCGCTTCACCAAGTTTGCCGGCCAATGCCAGTGTCTCGGCCCACATGGCGCGACGGTGCGGTTCAAATTTATGCTGTCTGCGAGCTTCACAGTACTCGATCTCCTCACGAACAAGCGCTACTCCCTTCTGCGTATCGCCCTGGTGTGCCAGCGCCCAACCTACATATTTCCGACCAGCCTGGAAGTAATAGGGAAAGTCATACTTGGCGCCGAGTTCAATCAGTTCTTCGCCGAGCGCCTTTACTGACTCAATTTCCCGACAAAAGGTATATACCATTGCACTGAAATCCACAGCGGCTGACAATGTAAATAGGTCAAAGGCTGCGCGAGCTGTCTGCACAGCTGTATCACACCTTCTTCGCGCCTGATCTGGAAAGCCAAGTAACCATAAACATTTGGCGGAACGAACCAGTCCATTGGTTGAAACATCACTGTGAATCCAATCAAAGCTAGGCTTATTTTCGCCGTTTGAAAGCGCTAACAGTTGTTCAAAGTACTCTAGTGCGCGTGCAGGCTCCCCGAAGTGATATAAAATTGCGCCATAATTGGCAAGTACTTCTTGAATTAAAAACACATCTGTTTCACCTTGGACCAATGCAAAGTTCTGTTCGCTCAATGCACGTGCGGCGCGCCATTCTCCCCGATTGTTATGATATGTATCCAATCCTAACAGTGCTCGGCACTGCTGAAATGTGGTGCCGCTCTGCCTGGCTAGATCATACGCATGGCGCCAAGCGGCGCCAACAGGCTCACTTCCCCAGCCATCAGTCAGAATCTGGGCCAAGCCGAGGTCGAGCAGAATATCGATCTTTTGCGTGGCAAATTGCGCCTCGTTAGAATGCAACTGGATGACAGCCAGCGCTTTTTTGAGATAATTCACTCCTGCAAGGTGCGCATAGAGATGCTTTGCTGCATTGGCAGCTTGCTTGTAACAGTAAATTGCCTGTTCCAGTAAACCTGCCTGTTCGTAGTGGGCTCCTAATTCACCAATGATAGGGACAATGTCATTGGCATGAATTATCTCCAAAGCATGTGCTATACGCCGATGGAGTAGGCGACGGCGCATAGGGCTCACTTCGGCATAGACAATATCCCGCAGTCGATCATGGCTGAAATCATAGCTGCCTGACGCTTGTTCCCGCACCAGGTGTCGCCGCCACAGTTCGTCCAAAGCACGCACCACTGCCTCTTCATCCTGTTGGCCAGCCTGCACCAGTAACTCCACGGTAAAGGAACGTCCTACTGTGGCGGCGAGATGTGCCAGCGCATGCGCTTCACTCGACAACTGCGCCAAACGCGCCTGAATGGCACCAAACACTTTGGGTGGGAATTCAGGTAAGAAAAAGGCTTTTCCCATGTCTTCTGCTTGCTCTGTCGCTCTGTCTTCTGGACTCCCCGCCTTTTTCCCTTCCTTTTGCAACCCTGCCCGCATCCATTCCACCACAAAGAATGGATTGCCAGCCGTTTCCTGATAGAGCCATCGGGCGGCGTTGGTGCCTAGCCCATGCATTGCGACCTGGGCGCCTAGCGAGGCCGTTTCATCAGCACTCAATGGCGTCAATTCAATGGTGGTCAGCTTTCCCTCACGTCGGAGTTGACGCTCCACTTTGTAAAAAGAATGGTCATCGTCTATCTCACCGTTGCGTATGGTCCCTACTAGCAGGATGGGCGTCTGTGGAGCCGCGCTCAGGAGATAGTACAGCCATTCTAATGTTTCAGGATCGCACCACTGGAGATCATCAAGCAGGAGCAAAAGTGGATGTGCATTGGCGGTAAATGCTTGGACAAGCGCATCAAAAAGTTGCTTCTGTTGCCAGCGTTCCCGCAGGGGGGGCGGTGAGGACAAGGCTGGATGCTCAACCAGCAGTTCCGGCAATAAGCGCGCCACTTCCCCCAGCCACACTTTGTTCAGTTTAGTGACGCTGCGGCGTAAAGTTGCGCTGCGTAGCCACTCCGCCACCGGGCCATAAGCCAAACGGCCCTCCAAGGCGTAGGTGCGGGTGCGCACCGTTGCGTAGCCTTGACGTTGCACATAGATCAACAGCTCCTCGGCCAGGCGCGTCTTGCCGATGCCCGCTTCACCGGCAATGCAGACAAAGTGCGCACCCGTCTGCAGCACCTTTGTCCATGCCGCTTGCAACTTTTGCCACTCCTGGTGACGCCCGACCAATGCATACTCCGTAATCGTTACAGGGGTGGCCGGTTGTACTACGACGTGTTCGTGCTGGTGCCGCAGCAAACCCTCATAGAGTTCGCGGGTGACCTGACTAGGCTCGACAGCCAGTTCTTCCGCCAACGCACGTTGACAAAGTTCATATTGCGCTAGAGCAGCGCTGCGTTGGCCATTCTGCATCAGCCAGGTCATCAGTTGGCGATGAATCTCCTCGCGCCAGGGTTCCAATGTCAGCAAGTGGCGCGCCGTGGCGATGGCTTGGGATAAATCGCCCTCCTCGGCAAAACGGAAAGCCAGCGTCTCCACCCCTTGCAGCAGCAACTCGCGCAGCCGCGCCCGTTCGCCTAACATCCACGCCTCAAAGTCGGGCGCTTCGCGCACATAGAAGCCTTCGAGAAAATCACCGTGGTAGCGGGCAATCACCTCTTGCAGTTGGTCCAGCCTGGCTGTACGCGGGTTGGCGATGGCCGTGGCAAACGCAACTGCATCGACCGTATAGAGGTGTGGTGAGCGAAACCCAACCGTCTGGTTTTCCAGGGTGAGATAGGGCTCAAGCTGTTCCCGCAAGTGCTGGATGACCTTACGCAGGTTGGTGCGCGCTTCCGCTTCGCCACACTCGCCCCACAACAGCGTCGCCAGGGCAGTGCGCGTGTGCATGCTGCGTCCGTTGTGCGCCGTCATGGCGAGATAGTACAACAGCGCCTGGGCTTTGGCTGAGGTCAAGCCCGCGTAGAGAACGCCTGCCTGGTGAATCTGCGGCGCACCGAGTAGACGGAATTCGAGCTTGGGGAAGAGATCTTCGTTCATATTCACGCTCTTTGCTAGAAATTCACGCGGTTTCGCACCCACTTTCACGCTCGGCGCACGCCTGACGCACGCCCACTTTGCTAAACTGCTTTCAGTCACGAGAAACCCAAACAATAAAGATGCAAAATGTCGGATGATCTTCAACCGCCAGCATTCCGTATCTATCTACTTACTGTTTGGCAAGAACACAGCCAAGCCGGGACGGATAATCATGGCTGGCGCTTTCACCTGGCCGATCGGCAGACAGAAAAACGGTAGGCTTTACTAATGCAAACGCGCTGAGCGCCGCTTTGCAGCAAATGGCTAGTAGTCCATCGCCAGCCGATGAAGGTTTGTGATCAGAGTATTGCCTACTTTGCCAGTTTACCACATTTCGTTTGTTTTGTTCAACTTGTGCGGCAAGTTCATTTCAAGGTGTTACACAACATAGGATCATAAATTAAAGTGTTCTTTCTATCAATGTAAAAAATGACAATAGCGATATTCTTATAGGGTAATAGTGCATTATGTCGTTTAATAAACACTTCAATCCTCCAACCTACTTGCAAGTACATCCGCTTGCCCGATTTCTCAGCCGACGAGATCTTCTCAAGTTGGGTACATATCTATTGATATGGTTCAGTGTGTCACCTAGCAAACAGAGCAGCACCGAATCTAACCAACAAAGCGTGGCCCAACCGCATGGCTACGGTATGGGCACGTATGGAAAAGGAGAGTATCCTGGCAATAAGAATATCTATCTAACACTTGTGTGAGCAAAGGAATAATTTATTATGGCACGCTTACCAATAATCGGGAGTGACTCTGATCAGTGGGGAATGTTGCTCAATGATTTTCTGCGCGTGGCTCATCATGAAAATGGCACACTGCGTGGAGTAATGGCAGCCATCAATGTCAAAGACTTTGGAGCAGTCGGAGATGGGGTTGCTGACGACACGGTTGCCATTCAACAAGCAACTGACGTAAGTCGGGAGGTCTTCTTCCCCTCTGGAACCTACCGAACCACGCAGCCGATTAATCTATCCAAAAACGGGCAAATCATCTTTGGCCCTGGCACGATCAAGACAAGCGCTAAGTTTGTCTTCTACATAACAGTACCTCTTCTCAATGTCATACTGCGAGATTTGACAATGATTAATCAAGGCCGCTTAGAAGGTGGATATGATGATGCCGCTGCCATTTATAGCGAGGCTATAGAGGGTGCAGGCGTCGAGCACTCCCACTTTCTCAATCTGACCATCATCGGGTTTGGACAAGGGTTCAGCATAAGCGGTACAGGTCGTCCAGATCGTTCAGACTTCTTCACAGATTTGTCTCGCGCTACCTTTTCAGATTCAGCTACAATGTTGGGACCTCATGGGAGGAACGTAATCTCAGGGTGTCGGATTCTCGACACCCTTTCAAAGAAGCCAATTGGTACGGGAGGGGGGCACGGTATATATGTTCGTGGCGGCTACTTTCAAATCACGAATAACCAAATCGAGAATATGCAGGGAGGCATACTAGCTCCAACCTACGGGGTGGTCTCCGGAAATATAATCCTAAACGCTTGGTATGACAGTGGCATCTATCTGACTGGCGACCCTAAATCTTGGAGTGCAGGTGTGTCGATTATTGGGAATTACATTGAAAACACGAAGGTTGATGGTATCGCTGTGAGTGGCAGTGAACAAGTGACTATTGTGGGCAATACCATCGCCAACGCACGGCAGGGTAGTATCAGACTCCAAAACGCTTGGCTTGTAACAATCACTGGGAATACCTGCCTCGCTATGGGCAACTCGGATCACTTTATACGGGGGTACGGATCAGAGGCTATTCAAGGTAGCAGAGAAGTGCTCATTTCAAACAACATCTTTCGAGGTCCGACCTCAAAAAGGAGTAATCCTATCGTTTTCGCAAAGGCGGCAGCACCCCACCGAGGCATCGTTATTAGTGATAATATTTTCTTCGATTTAGATACATCATCTCTGAGCAATGAATTTTTTGGACCATACGCCATCATAAACATTCAGCACTCGCTTACAGAGGAAGCCGCTCAGGGTATTATTGCTCAAAATAACCTATTTTCTAGCCTTGCACGGCTAGAAGAAGATCAGAACAAGCCAGGTTATCCATACATACGAGGTGCTACCTACATAACAGGAAACTTGTTCTTGTACAAGTAAGTGTTCGCGCAGAAGAAAGGTAGCTCAAAGGCAAAGCTGAAATTACTAAGCAATATCTGACGTGGAACAGTTCAAAATTTTCTTGATTGAGACAGAAAGGACACAAATATGCTACATCGTGTTATACACAAGCGTTTCTCAATTCTTGGTGTTCTTACACTCCTCTCGGTTTTGTCGCTTGGGCGCTCCACTGTTGTTATTGCACAGGGTGGTAGGTGCTTAGACCCTGGCAATGTCGTGTGTATTGATACGAGTGGCCGAGTTGGTATCGGCACTCAATCACCAGCAGAGAAGCTTGAGTTTCGCTTGCAAAGTCGATCAACTGAGCAAGTATATATTGCCCGTGCATATTACAACCCAAAAGCGATCCTGAGACTCATGGAAAGCAGCCCAATCATCCAGATGGATGACACTACCAATGGTGCTTATATCAGAGGATATAACAATGGTGACCGACCTAATGAAGTGTCAGATGCGGGTGCGCTTCAGTTTGGCCGCATTGAAAATGTAAACGCCATCACTCCCACGTTTATACCACGAATGCACATCAGTGGAAATGGTAATGTCGGCATTGGGCGTGGCATTAAGATTACAAATCCACAGGCTTTGCTTGATGTACAAGGTACGCAAGATGGGCAATGGGGAATGTCGCTATGGTCGGATGGTGGCGAAGCGCAGGGTTTTAAGATTGCTACGGGTTGGGCGGGACATGGATCTGATTCAAACGATTCACCTGTCATCATCTTTCAAGCCAATGCCGCAACGAGCGGTGATGATGGGAAAAATGGAGAGGTTCCTATTTTTACCGTCCAAACGCCTGGTCGTGTTGGCGTGAATACAACCACACCTAAGGCAGCACTTGATGTCGTGGGTACGACTCGCACCCAAATTCTAGAGATCAGCGGTGGCGCGGACATAGCTGAACCTTTTGCAGTTGCCGACTCCGGAACAATCGAACCGGGGATGGTGGTGGCTATTGATCCGGCAAACCCCGGTCAACTACATCTAGCAGACAAAGCTTATGACCACATGGTAGCGGGTGTGATCAGTGGGGCAGGCGGTATTCAACCTGGCCTGATCTTACAGCAAGAGGGCAGCATCGTAGCAGGCGGACATCCGGTGGCGCTGACTGGTCGGGTCTATGTGTGGGCTGATGCCAGCAATGGTGCTATCCAGCCTGGCGATATGCTTACTACATCGGACACACCCGGTCACGCCATGAAAGTTACTGACCACGACCAGGCGCAAGGAGCGATCCTAGGTAAGGCAATGACTGACCTGGGGGAAGGTACAGGATTAGTGTTGGTTTTAGTTACGCTGCAATAGTTATAACTGTGTGTAATCTGCTGGCAAGGAAAAAATGGTTCAATAGGAATTCAAGTGCTTGACATTAATAGTACGGTTTGCAATTGCACGGATTGCTCGGAAAGTCGTGTGGTTGCAAACCGTACTATTAATGTCAAGCACTTGAGATCTGGTTAAACTGGAAAATTTCCGTTCTTTACTCCTGCCCAAGCTTTTGCTAAAGGTAACAGAAAGGTTCGTCTCATGTCTCAATCCAAACGACTACATCTTATCAGAATAATCTTGTTGCTTTTGTGCGGATTTTTTTTGCTACCATCTCTACTCCGAGCGCAAGAAAGCGACAACAGCGTCTTCTTGCCCTTAGTTGTTAATAGTGAGAGTGCATCAAACACTAAGCAGCATTCCACTATTTTTCAGACCCTAGCCGATGATGAAAACTTTACCATCATTACGGCTGCGCTTGAGGCTTCCAATTTGGCAAGTACACTCGATGGTGCTGGAAACCTAACTTTTTTCGCACCAACAGACAGCGCATTCATGAACTTACCAGAGGGTGCCATTGATACATTATACGCAAACCCAAGTTTGATGGCTGACATCTTGTCCTATCATATCGTCACAGAAACCCTGTCAACCAGTGGACTGACCAATGGTCTAACAGTTGAGACACTGCAGGGCAGTCCAATCACTTTCTCTGTCAATAACGATACAGTTCAGATCGGTGAAGCAACAATTATCAGCCCTAGTATGGAAGCATCAAACGGTGTCATCTATATCATTGATGGTGTACTCGCCCCAGCGACCGATAAGTCACTGATGGTTTTATTTGAAGGAGACATTCTATTGCCGGTCAATATGAACATAAATCAATCATTGGCAGCAGCGAGCAACTCACTTTGGCCCGATGGCATTGTTCCGTTTGAATTTGATACGACGGCATCAAGCGCCAATGTGAGCTCAGCCAACCAGTCTGTAACGTTGCAAGCGATGCAAGAGTGGGAAAATGTTGCGACTGTCACATTTGTCCAATGCGCGGATAATCAGTGTCGTGGCCACAGTGACAGTTACTTGCACATCCAGAATTCTGAAGAGAACTCATCATCCGTAGGGATGCAAGGCGGCCAGCAAGTCGTAAACATTTTCAATTGGGATTGGCCATTCATCATTGCACACGAACTAGGGCATGCGTTAGGTATGTGGCACGAACAGAGCCGCCCAGATCGCGATAACTATATCCATATCAATGAGGAGAATATAAAAGATGGCGAAGCATACAATTTTAAGATCCAACACCATGCGGATGCCTACCCCAAAGCTACCTATGGGCTTCCCGGCGATCAAACCTATGACTTTGATTCCGTCATGCATTATGGACGGTATGATTTCTCTATATGTACACCGCGTGATGTGTATGAAAGCCGCTGCCCGACAGCGTTAACAACGATTGATGCAAAACCGGAATATGCGCAGTGGCAGAACAGGATTGGTCAACGCAGCCATCTGAGTGAGTATGATGCATTGACAATGTCATTCATGTATCCACAAGCGAACTGGAGCTTTGTCGATAAACAGGCAGAACTTCGCCAAGATGGCACTTTCTTTAACCCATATCAAAGATTAGAACAGGTGCACGAACTTTCCAATGTTGTTGTATGGATTCAACCGGGAAATTACTCTGGAGGTAGTACACTTGACCAACCTATGACACTTAGAGCGCCTCTCGGTCACGTCGAAATCGGGCCATAGCGTTATGTTAATCTTGAGGTGTGATAATCATCCGGTCAAAAGAGCAATCAAGATTATACCGAATTACTCATGTTATGCAGACGAGGGAGCAACGAGAGAGATAGGTTGCAGTTCATGCAGTTCATAAAAGGCTTGTTGTAAAGCCGCAAGATAAAGCCTGGCTTTGAGGGCATAATGGTTGAGTTTAGTGGAAACTTTAAGCGTTTCAAGCTTGACGTAAGCATAGAGAGCGGCCAAGAAATGATTCGTTTGGGTGGTGACAGTTTTGGTGGGAGATTGAGCGAGAGAGGCATTTTGGTTATGGGGTTGTCCGTGTGGATCGAGCTGTTGCCGCAATTGCCAATGTCTATGTAGAGGCATCAGCACCCTGCAATAGCATAGGCACGCTACGCAGTCCTTATTGCTCCTTAACTACTGCTATCAACGATATTCCCATAGATGGCACTATAGGTCTTGTTGGTACTCAAACTTATGATGCGCCAGCGATAATCACAAAACCTTTGACCTTGGTCTCGGTCGGTGACACTGCGACAATTGAGTAAGGTTCGCTATATCTAGATTAGGGGAAACGGTTACGACGACAACCCCATCAAGCATTCGTATTCTTTTGAAGTGCTGTATCATAAAAGGAAGTGGAAAGATGAAAGCTATAAAATTTTTTAATACAGTTGTGATGAGTCTTCCTGTTTTACTCCTGTCACTCTTCTTCACCTTCCGATTGGCATTTGCACAATCGGATGTTGTTCATGTCGATAGCAACGGTTCTCAGGCGCCCGATGGCTCGGCTGTGGCTCCCTATCAACTGATAGAAGCTGGTGTGTGTAAAGTCAATGAGAATGGCATTGTGGTGATTCAAGGTGGCAACTATCACGAGCAAATTACACTTAACAAACCTGCCACCTTGACTGCTGCTGGCGGAACGGCTGTGATTGGACAGTTGACAGGCAAGGCTCATACTACCCTCAAAATTCTTACGTATAACACTCATCTGTTTGGAGATGAGGCACTTGGTGTACTGCCAACGTTTGCCGATGAGCAGCGCGCCCCCCAAATTGCCGACCGAATACGCAAAGAAGATGCTGATGTAGTAGCATTCCAAGAAGTATGGGATGAAGAGCTTGCTGATGTAATCATTAGTCAAGCTGATTATCCATATTATTTCTATAGTAATGAGCATGATGAGGTGGATGATATTCTGAATTCGGGTCTTCTCCTTCTGAGCAAATATCCCATCGACAATCCCTCTCTGAATTTTTATAATGAAGAAGCGAGTTGTTCGCCTCCATTGTGGTGTGGGTTAATTCCAGAGCCAATACTGCAGTTTGCATGTATTGCAAAGAACTGTTATGACAATAATGATGCGTTCGCTTCAAAAGGATTTATTGGGGCTACCATTGAAAAGGAAGGTTTCCGAATTGCTATTTTCATTACCCATACTGATGCATCTGACGCAGGTGCGCGGAGGGGTCAAATCAAAGAACTGGGGTTAGCGATTTCACAGTATCACATAGAGAATCCCAACACAGAAGTAATTGCTTTGGGTGATTTCAACGTTAGCGATGGAGGTCAGGATTATTATAGGGCTTTATTACCGAATTTGGGCTTGCGAGATGCATTCCTTAATACGGCTTGCTTTTCACATCTAAAGGGTCGGCTGGATTATATTTTTTATAGTCATGGCAATGTTTTTGATGTGCTTCCGACTTATGGCGATTTGGCATCATACAGTCCTGATCCTCCAATTGATGGTGTCTCTGATCTATCCGATCATCCCAGGCTTGTCATCGTATTCTCACTTTACCGATAAGTCTAACTTCTTCACAATTTGGAACGATGTGTCCTGGCTGCACGAGTTCATCGACTAGGTCTGTTACCAATCGGTCTGGGACTGTAACTGCCTTCCTGTTGGCTGAGCTGAAAGATGATGTCGCAGCCGCCACCGCATTGGCACCCGAAAACGTTACTTTTCCTGGCATCCAGTATCAGACAACGGCGTACTCCCTTCCGTAAAAATTATACAAGGAGATCAAAATGACCTGGCAAGCAATGCAACGTACTGTCATTAACGGTGTGCTACTGGAAATCCGTGTCAGTGGCGCAGGAGAACCGGTCGTCTTTGTGCATGGCGCGATGGGCGATGAATGCGCAGCGGTGGTCATCGAACCGGCCCTTACTGACCACTATCGTGTCATCCATTATCACCGGCGCGGCTGGGGCGACAGCGAACCGCTCACGGCGCCGCTGTCGATTGCCCAGGAGGCAGCGGACTGCCTAGCGGTTATGCACCATCTCGGCGTGGAACGGGCGCATCTAGTCGGTCAGTCCTATGGCGGCGCCGTTGTCCTGCAAGTGGCGCTGGATGCGCCCAACGCCGTGCAGTCGCTGGCTCTGCTGGAGCCGGGGTTGCCTTCAATTCTGCTTAACGCACCGGCCTTTGGTGCAATGATGACAAAAGCGGCAACCCTCTATCAAACCGGGGACAAAGCCGGCGCCATCGAAGCTTTGGGCCAGGAAGTGGCTGGCGATGATTACCGCACCATCTTTGACCGGACGTTGCCAGCAGGGTACTTTGAACGCTGGGTGGCAGATGCGGATACAATCTTCTTGCCTGGTGAGCCGGCGCTTCAAGCGTGGACCTTTACACAGGCCGAAGCCACCCGCATTACCCAGCCGGTGCTCAATATGCGAGGAGAGAACACCCGATCCTATTTCCGCGAAGTTTACGAAACCGTGCAGCAATGGTTGCCGTCCGCCGAAAACTTCGTCCTCCCGAACGCCACCCATTGCATGCTCCAGACAAATCCGCGCTGCGCGGCTGATCGTTTAGCGGACTTCTTTGCCCGCCATCCATTCTGATAAGTGTGAGCGGTGTATTTCACTTCGGGGGCGAGAATGCCGGGGACGGGCGAAAGACTAGTCGGCTATGCGCACAGGTCTCCAGGTGCCCACCGGGCGCGTCCCCGGCATTCTCTGGCTTCCCGCAAACCTATCCCAACTTTGAAATACAACTGAGCAGAAGAAGCAAAAGGGAAAGGTTGTAGCTTCTGGATGGCGAGCCCAATCTCTTCTCGACCCACGAGGGCCCCTATGTTGTTGAGTTCCTGGAAGCAACCTATCGTTCGGCGGCAGAAGGTCGTATTGTTCAGATTGAACTTCAAAAGAGAGACACCGATGGCTGAAGCAGTTCGTGTCGGTATTGTTGGCACCAGCCATTGGGCAGATTTTATGTTCCTACCCAGCATTAAGAGCCACGCTTAGGCGCAATTAGAATAGCAACCCTATGGTTGTATATGCAAATCTAGCCGTTGTCAACTCTGGTGAATTTTGTGTAATTCATCCAGTAACGCTTTGGCTTCCCGCAAATCGACCGTGTCAAAGCCCTCCGTGAACCAGCTGTAGGTTTCAGATAACAGTTGCCGCGCCTCATCGAGTTTGCCTTGTTGCTGCCATAAGCGGCTTAGGCTGACTGCGGTGCGCAATTCCAGAGATTTAGCCTGTCGGCGGCGTGCAATCTGGAGCGCTTCTTGGAAAGCCGCCTCCACTTCGTCCACTAGCCTCCCTGCCGTTAGGAATAACTCGCCACGGAGACGATAAATTTCCGCTTCCCAATATCGATCATGATAGGTCGCTACGGCCATCAGTGCTTCATCCACCGCGGCCAGCCCTGCTTCTAGCTCTCCTGCTTGAGCATATGCTTCGGCAAGGAGCAGAGGAAAATAGGACCGGTGGAGCACTACACCTAGTGTTTTCCATAGTTCTAGCCCTTGCTGCAACTCATCAATGCCCTGGGCTACATTGCCATGCCTGACGGCGGCCCATCCATGCAAGATAAGCCCTTGCGCTACCTGTTGTGGAAAGTCGTGTTCATTGGCAATGGCGATGGCCGTTGTCGTCAACTCAGCCACGCGTGCTGGTTCACGTAAAAATAGATAAATTGTAGCAACGTTATTGAATGCAAAAGCCCATGTGTACAGATGAGAGAGCTGAAGCGACAGATAAATAGCCGCTTCTGCTCTCTGTCGCGCCTGTTCAAAGTAACCAAGGAGCCAAAGCAACCTGGAGGCTAACTGGAAGCCGCAAACACCAGGATCATGGCCCCCATAGTGGAAGGTCTGGTGGTGATGTTGCGCCAGCTGATAGATCTTGATCATTTCTTCCGCATGGGTCAGGGCAAGTTTCATTTTATCCGGTGCAAGCAGAGCATAAACACCTGCAAGTGCATGGTGGGCTTGTAACAACAGTGCCGGATCCTGCACCTGTTGGGCCAGATCCATACACTGTTGTGACATGGTAAGTGCCTGCTCATGCTTTGCCTGGAATATGTATACTTCATGCAAGCCCCATACGATCGGGAAAAGTTGTGCCGTTTTTTCTACCTGTCGGCTCAATTCAAACGCACGCGCGTAGGCTTCTTCTACCGCTAATGACGCCCAACCTTGCGTATCCATCAGCACGGAGCCTAGAGCGACTTGCATCTCTAATTCTTTTTGCAGATGGGTGGGCGTACTCGGTAGATCGGTGAGCAAAGCCAACCCCTTATGCAGATAGTGAATTACCTCATGATTGGCGTAAAGCTGGCGCGCGGTGGCAGCAGCCCGCGCATAGTAATGAACCGCCTGTTCCGGGTGGCCCGCCAGATCATACTGAGTTGCCACTTGTCCACTGAAGCTGTCAAGCGTATTGGCATAGACCTGCTCCAGCGTCTGAGCAATCCGACGGTGCAGCAACCGGCGGCGCACCGGACTGATTTCAGCATAGGCCACATCTCGCAGCCGGTCATGGCTGAAATCGTAGCTACCTAGGGCTTGCTCACGCATAATTCGGCGCCGCCACAGCTCGTCCAAGCCATTCACCACTGTCTCTTCGTCCTGCTGGCTGGCCTGCACCAGCAACTCGATGGTAAAGGCGCGTCCTACGCTGGCGGCGAGATGTGCCAGCGCATGCGCTTCACTCGACAACTGTGCCAGCCGCGCCTGCATGATAGCAACCACTTTAGGCGGCAGTTCAGTGCTGGCGAAAGCGTCGCTTTTATCCTCTTGTCTTCCTGGCTTCAGTAAGCCCAGTCGAGTCGTCTTCTTGTCTTCTCGTCGCAACCCGGCCCGTACACATTCCACCACAAAGAGGGGATTTCCGCCGGTTTCTTGATAGAGCCACCGGGTGGCGTCGGCATCCAGCCCTTGCGTTGCAACCTGCGCGCCCAACGCGGCCGTTTCCTCGGCGCTTAAGGGCGTCAGTTCAAGCATGGTCAACTTGCCTTCGCGGTGGAGATGGTGTCCTAGCTTGTACAGGGGATGGTCCTCCGCCATCTCATCATTACGCATGGTCCCCACCAGCAGGATGGGCGCTTGTGGCGCAGCATTCAAGAGATAATGCAGCCATTCCAATGTTTCGGCATCGCACCACTGGAGATCATCGAGCAGGAGCAACAGGGGGCGGCCGCCGACAGTAAATGCTTGGACGAGCGCTTCGTACAGATGCTTCTGCTGCCAGCGCTCGGTCAGCGGGAGCGGCTGAGGCAAGTCCGGCTGCGCCGCGCGCAGTTCGGGCAGTAAGCGCGCCACTTCGCTCAGCCATACGTTGTCCAGTTGGGGCAGATGGGATTGCAGCGTCTCGGTGCGCAACCACTCTGCCAGTGGGCCATAGGCCAGCCGTCCTTCCAGGGCATAGGTGCGCGTGCGGGCTGTGGCTTGGCCCTGACGCTGGACATCAAGCAACAGTTCCTCGGCCAGGCGTGTCTTGCCGATGCCCGCTTCGCCGGCGATGCAGACAAAGTGAGCGCCCGTCTGCATGACCGACCGCCACGCGGTGCGCAACGTTTGCCATACCTGCCGTCGCCCGACCAACGCATACTCTGTAGTTGTTATAGGTGCTGTCGGTGTTGCCGGTTGTGCTGCGGTGCGTTCGTCCTGACGTAGCAGCCGTTCGTAGAGTTCCTGCGTAGTCTCACTCGGTTCGACAGCCAGTTCCGCGGTCAGGGCAAGCTGGCAAAGCGTATATTGCGCAAGGGCGGCACTGCGTTGGCCGTTCTGCATCAGCCAGGTCATCAGTTGGCGATGAATCTCCTCGCGCCAGGGTTCCAATGTCAGCAAGTGGCGCGTCGTGGCGATGGCTTGGGATAAATCGCCCTCCTCGGCAAAACGGAAAGCCAGCGTCTCCACCCCTTGCAGCAGCAACTCGCGCAGCCGCGCCCGTTCGCCTAACATCCACGCCTCAAAGTCGGGCGCTTCGCGCACATAGAAGCCTTCGAGAAAATCACCGTGGTAGCGGGCAATCACCTCTTGCAGTTGGTCCAGCCTGGCTGTACGCGGGTTGGCGATGGCCGTGGCAAACGCAACTGCATCGACCGTATAGAGGTGTGGTGAGCGAAACCCAACCGTCTGGTTTTCCAGGGTGAGATAGGGCTCAAGCTGTTCCCGCAAGTGCTGGATGACCTTACGCAGGTTGGTGCGCGCTTCCGCTTCGCCACACTCGCCCCACAACAGCGTCGCCAGGGCAGTGCGCGTGTGCATGCTGCGTCCGTTGTGCGCCGTCATGGCGAGGTAGTACAACAGCGCTTGGGCTTTGGCTGAGGTCAAGCCCGCGTAGAGAACGCCTGCCTGGTGAATCTGCGGCGCACCGAGTAGACGGAATTCGAGCTTGGGGAGGAGATCTTCGTTCATATTCACGCCCTTTTTTAGAAATTCACGCGGTTTCGCACCCACTTTCACGCTCGGCGCACGCCTGACGCACGCCCACTTTGCTAAACTGGTAGGCAAGGGTAAGCACACGGAAAATGACCGCTATACCGAGTTCAGGAGGCTTTGGCAGGAAACTTTTCACGAAAGGACCGCTGACCGTCTCAGTCCACCAGGCCGTTCCTGGTCCCTTCCTGAAAGGTGCAATCTCCGTTTTTCACTTTCATTTCGGTATAGGACGGTAGTGTAGCACATGCTTACGGACGCTTCAAATCCGGTGCTGAATGAGGAAAATCTTCCTCTTGCTACGTCGTGACATAACACGTAAGCGCTAATTCGTTCAACCGTGAATTTAGTTTTAATAAGGAGAAAGAACATGGCACAGCAATATAAACTTCAATTCTTAGCCTTTGTCGCCGCCGCGCTGCTGGCGATCGGTGGGCTGGCTGCTCAGTCGTACAGCGCCTATGCGTCGGGGGCTCTGCCCCCAAGTGGCCCACGGACACAACCAATAGGGTTTGACCCGACCCAAGCTATCCTATTGAATCTGGGAAACCTCCCGCTAACCAAGCCGTAATGCAGCACACAGCCTAAGCGTCTATTCATTCAACCATCAATACAGTTTCAGCAAGGAGAGAGACAATGAAACAGCAAGCCAAACTTCGCTTCCTGGCCTTTGTGGTCGCAGTATTGCTGGCCGTGGGTGGCCTGGCTGCCCAATCGCATAATGTCTATGTAGGTGCTTTCTTCCTCCAGGAGGAGGACCTCAACCCTCGGACAAAGTCAACGTCCTTTCGCGAAGTCCGGTAGACTGGCGGCCACCTCAGTGAGGGTACCTCCAATCTACCGGACTTCGCGATCAAAAACAGTACCATTTACCTCAAATAGTTTAAACTCTTCAAAAAGCAATTGACGGATTACACGCTGGACACACGCTGCTTACACTCAGGCAAAGGCAGCCACAGCAAGCCTGCCGTTGCAGCTATTCTACAGAATATACTCGACTCGCTCATGGATGAGAATGGTGCACCCATGTATTTAGTGCGTTTTGATTCTTACTTATGGCAGTCGAGAGTATAACTTTTTACCACCTCTATCTACTCCCCATATGCTGCCAGATTGATGAACAGCGAACACCTTGCCGCCCAAGACGATAATCTAAGTTGACGCTTGCCCACAGCCGCACTATAATACTCCAATAGTTCGACAATGTGACGTTGTTGAATTAGCACTTGATTTGCCAAAGGGTGTCGAAAATGGTTCAACGAACGCTGTGAATATTGCCTCATTCGCGACAAAGTCTATTGCCCCTCATACTGTTGACCCTATCGTTACAGAATAGCATAGCGACGACACTTTTCTAGAAAATTTAGCCCAAGCCCGTTAACAACGAAAGCAATCTCCAGCTATGTTCATCCAATCCGTATCTATTTCCGTGCAACGCCGGTTGACCTATGTGCTCTTTGCAGCCCAGAGCATCATTGGCGCCGGCCAGATTCTCTCCTTTACCTTTCTGCCGATTGTAGCGGCAACCCTGACGGGCGATGAGCGCTGGGTGGGGGTGCCGCCTACCATGACGATGGCAGGGCGCGCCATCGCGGCCTACCCAATGGGCTGGCTCATGGATCGTGTGGGGCGTCGCGCAGGGCTGGCCATTGGCTATTTTACCGCAGCCATGGGTGGGCTGATCTGCGTATGGGCTATTATGCAAAATTCTTTCCTGCTCTTCTGTTTGGGCGCAGCCTGTAATGGCGTCGCGCGCAGTTCCGGCGAGCAGGCGCGCTTTGCCGCGGCCGAGATTGTGCCACCCGAACGCCGGGCCAAAGCGATTGGCATGATCGTCTTTGCCGGCACAGTGGGCGCCCTAGGCGCGCCCCTGATCACCAATCCGGCCGGCGCCTTTGCCGAAACCTATGGCTTTTTACGCGCGACCGGGCCGTATATGATGGCGTCCGGGCTCGCTCTGCTGGCTGGGTTGGTGGTCTTCACACTCCTTCGTCCTGACCCCAAGCAGATTGGCTTGGCCGTGGCGGCCCACAGTACACATCAGTCACAGAACGCACTCAGCGTCGCGCGTCCTCTGCGGCAGATCTTCGCCACGCCGGCCGTCTTTACGGCGACCATCGTGTTGGTGGTCAGCCAGTTGGTCATGACGCTGATCATGGTCATCGCGCCGCTGAACATGCATCACTTTAATCACCCAGACACCAACATCACCTTGGCGCTCACGGCGCATACGCTGGGCATGTTTGGTTTTTCCAATGTGACCGGCTGGCTCATCGACCGCAGCAGTCGCCAGACGATGATCATTGTCGGCGCCATGGTCTTGGCCCTTTCCGCGATCATCACGCCACTATCACCGGCCCTTTTCCCGGTAGCGCTAGCACTCTTCTTGCTGGGGCTGGGCTGGAACTTCTGCTTTATCGCCGGCTCGTCGCTGCTCTCCGATGCGCTGGCGCCCACAGAACGTGGCCGTGCGCAAGGCGCTAACGAGATGTTAGTGGCCATTGCCGCCGGCGCCGGCAGTCTGAGTAGTGGCGCGGTCTTTGCCCAAGGGGGCATTGTGGCGGTGAGCATCATGGGGTTGGTGGTGGCGGTGGCATTGGCACTGTTGGCCGGGTGGTCCATGCGACGGCAGGCGGGGGTGCTGGTCACTTCATAATCATACGTTAGCCTGCTTTGACAGAATCCCTGAGCTTGTGTACCATTAGTGGCGGCTGAAGCCGGTGCGACGACAGCCGAATTTCAGCGCAACAATCCTATTTTCAGCTTCCCAAATGAAACACTAAAGGAGCATATCCTATGAAGAAGCGTGCGATCCTGACGTTGTTCCTTGTCTTCTCCTTGTTGCTGGCCGCGTGTGGCGGTGGCAGCGAACCGGCCGCGGAACCGGCTCCAGCCGACCAGCCCGCGGCCGAACCAGCCCAGGCGGAACAGCCCACCGCAGAAGCGACCCAGGCTGAGGCCCCGGCGCAAGATGCGGCAGCCAGCACGGAGGGCGGCGTTACCGAACTCAAGATCCTCTGGGCGCAGTGGGACCCGGCTGACTATCTGCAAGAGATCGGCAATCTCTACGAAGAACAGACCGGCATCAAGGTGACCGTCGTGCAGGAGCCCTGGGGCAGCTTCTATGACCGCGCCTTTACCGAATTTGCCGCCAAAGGTGATAGTTGGGACATGATTGTAGGCGATAGCCAGTGGCTGGGCCAGGCCGCCACCCAAGGTCATTATGTGGAGATGACCGACTTTTTGACCAGCAACGGCATCGACAAAACGGTCACCCCTGCCACCTTGACCTACTATGGCGAATACCCCAGCGGTTCAGGCAGTTATTGGGCTTATCCGACCGAAGGTGACGCCGATGGCTGGGCCTATCGCAAAGATCTCTTTGAAGATGCCGACAATCAGGCCAAATTCAAGGAGCAGTACGGCTACGATCTGGCCGTGCCCACAACTTGGGCCCAGTTGCTCGACATTGCCAAGTTCTTTACCCGCCCCGACGAAGGGCTCTATGGCGCGGCGATCTATACCCAGAAAGATTACGACGCCATCACCATGGGCTATGAAAATGTCATGTTTAGCTATGGCGCCCGCTGGCAAAACCCAGAAACCAATGAGGTCATGGGCGTAGTCGATTCGCCGGAAGCAGTGGCGGCGTTGGAATACTATCGCGAACTCTATGATTGTTGCAGCCCCCCTGGCATGGGCAACGCTTTCTTCCAGGAAACGAACGACAAGTTCATCAGCGGGGAAGCGGCCATGGTCATGAACTACTTTGCCTTCTTCCCGGCTTTGGCCAGCGAAGCGATCAACCCCTACGCCGCCAGCACCGGCTACTTTGCCAATCCGGCCGGCCCCGATGGCGGGCGCGCCGCCGCGTTGGGCGGCCAGGGCATGAGCATCATCGCCTATGTCAGCCCGGAACGTCAGGCCGCGGCCCAGGAGTTCATCAAGTGGTTTGCCCAAGAAGAGAACCAGGCCGAGTGGGCGCTCTATGGCGGTTACACCTGTAACATCAACGTGCTCAACTCCCAGGATTTCCTGGATGTAGCGCCCTTTAACGCCGCCTTTGCCGAGACGATGACCATGGTGATGGACTACTGGAACATTCCGATCTTTGCCCAATTGCTCGAAGTAACCCAGCGCGAACTGAGCGGCTACATTGTCGGCGGCGAAGGGACCGCCCAAGAAGCCCTCACCCGCATGGCCGAAGAGCATGACAAGATCCTGCGTGAGAATGAATTTATTAAGTAGTGATTAGGTGATTGGTGATTAGGTGATTGGTAATTTCGCGTCCCAAGGGCCCCGCTCAATTACTAATCACCCAATTACTAATCACCCAATTACCCAATTACCAATCACCTGATTTCCATGTACCCAGCAAACTCTGCCACCCGCCCAACCGGTGCGCCACGCCAGATGAGCGACCGTTCGATTCAATGGCTCTTTATTGCACCGACCTTGATTTTGTTGTTGCTGTTCAATATCTTTCCCCTCTTTTACAGTCTCTACCTGAGTTTCACCGATTACTCGGCGATTGCCAATGCAGAGCCGGTCTGGGTTGGTTTTCAGAATTTTGGCCGCCTGCTCAATGATCCGCAAATGTGGAAATATTTTGCCACTACGGGTCGTTTTGCCTTTCTCTCGGTGGGGTTGCAAACGCTGATTGGCTTTGGTATGGCCATGTTACTACGCGAAAAATTTCGCACCGGCGGCTTTGTGACCACACTCATTTTGATTCCCATGATGCTTTCGCCGGTAGTGGTGGGCTCCTTTTGGAAGCTCATCTTTAACCCGACGTCGGGCATCATCAACTACATGTTGGGCTACCGCGCCGGGTTGGGTCCCGATTGGCTAGCCGATTCCACCTTGGCGCTTTGGGCGGTGGTGATTGTCGATGTGTGGATGTGGAGCCCTTTTGTGATGCTCCTTTGTTTGTCCGGCCTCAATGCCATCCCGGACTATCTCTATGAAGCCGCCGCGATTGACCGGGCGAGCCCCTGGTTTCAGTTCTGGCGCATTACGCTACCCCAGGTAATGCCCCTTTTGTTGATCGCGATTCTTTTTCGCACGATTGAAGCCTTTAAAAGCTTTGACGTGGTCATGGGCATGACCGGCGGCGGGCCAGGCGATGCCACCGAATTGGTGGCAGTCAACTTATATCGCATTGCCTTCCAGGGGCAGTGGCGCACCGGCTATGCCAGCGCCCTGGCTTATCTGATTCTGGTCGTGATCATTGCCATTAGCAATGTCTACATCCGCAATCTAAATAAGGTGCGCGAGGGGTAGCCAGTGGACAGTAGGACAGTGGACAGTGGAACAGTCCTGTGCACTGTCTCACTTATTTCCGTTTAGTAGAGCAAGGTAAAGGGGAGTTCGAGCATGGCAGTTGCCAATCCGGTGCAGCGTGAACGTGGGGTCAACTATTCGACGCGGGTGGACAAGGTGGGGCAGCGTGCGCAAATTGCCCGCACCCTGCGCATTACGCTTTCTGTAATTCTGGCCATTGTCACCTTGATTCCGGTCTTTTGGATGGGGGCAACGGCCTTTAAGTCGCGCGCTGACGCGATTGCCGTGCCGCCCAAGGTCTTCTTTGACCCTACGCTGGAGGGCTTTGTCAATCTCTTTACCGATCGCTCGGTGCTCAATCAGGCGCGCATCCGCCGCCAGCAGGCGCGTATCGACGAGTTGACCTGGTATGAACAAATTGCATTGGCCGGCGGACAGCAGATTACGGGCCCCAGCCAATATGGCTCACGGCTGCGCAACTCGGTCATCATTGCCGGCACATCCACGATTTTGGCCGTGATCTTGGGGCTCTTAGCGGCCTATGCGTTTAGTCGCTTTAAGGTGCCGGGTGAGTCGGATTGGCTCTTCTTTATTCTCAGCACCCGCATGTTGCCGCCGGTAGTGGTGACCATCCCCATCTTTCTCATGTATCGCGAGTTGGGCTTGCATGACACCCACCTGGGGCTGATTCTGCTCTACACGGTCTTTAATCTGTCACTGACAGTCTGGCTGCTCAAGGGCTTTATGGATGAAATTCCGCGTGAATATGAAGACGCGGCCATGGTGGACGGCTACACGCGTTTGCAGGCATTTCGCAAGGTGGTGCTGCCGCAGGCGGTTACCGGCATCGCGGCGACCACGGTCTTTTCCCTTATTTTTGCCTGGAATGAATATGCCTTTGCCCTGATGCTGACCAGTGACCGCGCCCGCACTGCACCGCCCACCATCCCCACCATCCTGGGCCGTGGCGGCATGGAGTGGGGCTCAATCGCGGCGGGCTCCCTGGGCTTTCTCATTCCGGTGGTCATCGTCACCTTTGTGCTGCGCAAGCATCTCCTGCGCGGCGTTACCTTTGGCGCGATTAGGCAGTGAGGCTGGTGGCTGCTAGCTGGTAGCTGATGGCAACGCACTCGGCCCGACGTTTGTTTAGGTGACGAGAGTTTTTTGATCATCGTTGGACGAAGCAGTGTAAATCGTAAATCCAAAATCGTAAATCCCAATGGCTCAAATCGAATTACGTCAAGTTGCAAAAAAATTTGGAGAAGTATACGCCGTCAAGCCGGTCGATCTGACCATTCAGGATGGCGAATTCGTCGTGCTGCTTGGCCCATCGGGCTGTGGCAAGACGACGACGTTGCGCATGATCTCGGGGCTGGAGGCGGTGAGCGAAGGGCAAATTCTGATCAATGGTCGGGATGTCACCTGGAATCACCCCAGTGATCGGGATATTGCCTTTGTCTTTCAATTCTTTGCCCTTTATCCGCATATGACAGTGCGCCAAAACATTGCCTTTACGCTGGAGGCGCAGAAGGTGGCCAAGCCTGAGATCGAGACCCGAGTCCAAGAGGTAGCGCGGCTGCTCCAGATTGAACATCTACTCCACCGCCGGCCCAAAGCGCTCAGCGGTGGCGATAAGCAGCGGGTGACGCTGGCGCGGGCCTTGGTGCGGCGCCCGGCGGCCTTCTTGATGGATGAACCGCTCGGCGCGCTTGATGCTGACTTCCGCGCTGTCATGCGCGCCGAGATCAAGCGGCTGCACCTGGCTCAACATGCCACCACCGTCTATGTCACCCATGACCAGATCGAAGCGATGGCCATGAGCGACCGCATTGTGGTCATGTCCAACGCGGTGGTGCAACAGGTGGGCACACCGGTGGAAGTCTACTACGATCCGGCCAACCTCTTTGTGGCCCGCTTTATCGGCAGCCCGGGCATGAACCTGGTGGCCGGACACTATCGTGAGGGGAAGCTCCATTTACCGGGCGGGAATGTCTACAGCCCACCAGATGTGTGGCGCGCGAAGTTGGCCAATCAGTTGCAGGGCCCAGAGGTGATCCTGGGCTTCCGCCCGGAGGCGGTGCGCCTGCGCAGCGAAGGCGCGCTTACCGCCCAAGTCTATGCCGATGATCTCTACGGCGCCTACTCCATGTTGCACCTGGCGCTCAATGGTGAAGATTCGACATCGGTGGTCCACGCCCGGGCCGAACGCAGTGACCTGCATCCCATCGGCGCCGCGCTTCACTTTGACCTAGATCCCCAGATGGTGCGCTTCTTTGACCCCATCACTGAATTTTCACTAGCACAACGGCAGCCGCGCCCGGTCACCATACAAGCGGCGCCCCAACCCGTTGCACAGCGTGTAGCCGCAGGCAAAGGGCAGACTGACCAGCAGCAAAAGGTCAACCAGGACGGCGCCAAGCCAACGGGAGCAAATGGGGCAAAATCGACCCAAAGGGGTGGCGCCAAAGCCAAGCCGACCCGTTCATCCAAGTCATCCAAGTCATCCAAATCGTCCAAAGCCAAGCGTAAACGGAAGCGGAGTTGATTGTGGCAACGGTTGAGTTACGTCAGATTACCAAGCGCTTTCGCGGCATTACCGCCCTACAGGATGTGGATTTTACCATCCAGGATGGCGAATTTTTTGTCTTGCTAGGCCCCACCGGCGCGGGCAAAACGACCACGTTGCGCGTGATTGCCGGGCTGGAAAAGCAGGAAGCCGGCCAGGTGTTCTTTGATGGTGAGGCAGTCGATGCCCTTTCACCAGCGGAGCGGAATATTGCCTTTGTCTTTCAGCAGTACTCCCTCTACCCCACCATGTCGGTCTACGACAATTTGGCTTTTCCGCTGCGTTCGCCGCTGCGCCAGACGCCGGAAGCGGAGATCAAGCAGCGGGTGACTGAAGCCGCCGAAAAGTTGCGCATTGGCCATTTGCTTGACCGCAAGACGGCGCGCCTCTCCGGTGGCGAAATGCAGCGGGTTTCGATTGGTCGCGCCATTGTGCGCGACCCACGCATCTTTCTTATGGATGAACCACTCTCTAACCTGGACGCCAAGTTGCGCGAGTCCTTGCGGATTGAGTTGGAGCATATCCAGAAGACGCGCCACAGCACCACGCTCTATGTGACCCACGACCAGGTGGAGGCGCTGACGCTAGCGGATCGGATTGGGGTGCTGCGCCAAGGACGGATTGTACAGATCGGCGCGCCCCAAGACATCTATGACCGCCCCTCTACGGTCTTTGTGGCGCAATTGGTGGGCACGCCGCGCATTAACCTGCCGCCCGCCGGCTATCAAAATGGCAAGGTGCGCCTCACCGACAGCACCATCCAAATCGCCGTACCACTGACCATCGCGACGCAGTTACCGGCGCAACTGACCTTGGGCGTGCGCCCGGAAGATGTCCAGCCCAGTGCCGAGGGTCCCTTCCAGGGTGAAGTTACACTGCTGGAGCCCCTGGGCATGGAGACCATTGTCTATATCAAAAATGGCGCGCAGACGTTAGTGAGCATGGTCTCCGGTATGGCGCAGTGGCGGATTGGCGACCCGATCCGTTTTGCTATTGCCGTCGAGCGCCTGCATTATTTTGATGGCCAGGGCAAACGTCTGGCGGCTTGACTTTATTTATACGCCAGCCTACCCGCCATTAGAGAAGGATTAGCAGCATGACTTTGCAAGCGACACTCTTTATCGCCGGTTTTCTGGTAATTCTGGGTCTCTTTATTACCTTTATTCGCTGGATGTCCGCGCGCTATAGCCATAACATCGCCCAGGCGACCTTTACCCAGATCGAGCGGGGCATTATCGGCGGCATTGTGGTCGGGGTGCTTGGCATGTTCCAGCCCTGGCTCTTTGTGGGCTATCGTCTGGGCTTTTTGCTCTTGCTCTTCTCGACGCTGGCCTTTATTGTCTGGAGCCACGTCACGCCAGCCGCGCCGGTCTATCAGGAAGAGGAATGAACGCCGCATAGATATAGATCACACTGGAAAAAGGCAATGCGTATTGCGTATTGCGTATTGCGTGAACTGGGCAGGGTGATGGCGCGATGGAGGGATGTTCGCTTCGGGAAGTAGCCATGACACAAGTTAAACACCATTAGATTCAGAGGAGAAACCACTATGCACCTATCAATGCACAATTGGATGCGCGCGGAGCCGATTGAGATTACGATCCGCCGTCTGGCCCGCTATGGCTATAAGAGTATTGAGATCAGCGGCGAGCCGGAGATCTTTGACACCAAGGCAGTCAAGCAATTGCTCGACGAGAACGGCCTTAAGTGCTGGGGCTCGGTCAGCTTAATGTTTGCCGGGCGCGATCTGATCCACGCCGATGAGGCCGTACGCGCTACGTCGATCCAGTACATCAAAGATTGCATCACAATGGTCAAAGAGTTGGAAGGCTACGAGATGACCATTGTGCCGTCCCAGGTGGGGAAGGTCACGCCAATGGATACGCCGGAGCAGGAGTGGCAGTGGGCAGTGGAAGGGCTTAAGGAGATCTATCCCCACGCCGAAAGCGCCGGTGTGCGCATGGCGTTGGAACCGCTCAACCGCTTTGAGACCAACTTCATCAACCGGGCCGATCAGGCGGTCCTCTTGGCCGAAGCGGTCGGACCCAACTGCGGCGTCTGTATCGACACCTTCCATCTGAACATCGAAGAGGCGGACATGTATCAGGCCATTCGCAACTCCAAGGAACGCCTGGTCGATTTTCATGTGGCCGATAACAACCGTATGGCCTGTGGCATGGGTGCGCTCAACTGGGCCAAGATTGTGGGCACGCTGAAGGAAATTGGCTACGATGGCGCGCTGACGGTTGAATTTGTGGCGCCGATTGACCGCACGCCGGCCAATCCCTACAAAAATGCTGTCGCCACGGCCGAGAAAGAATTAACCGAAGAACAGTTAAAATTTATCCAAGATCACGGCTCCGGTGTCCTCTCCGAAGAATTCTACAGTTGGCTGGTGGAAGAGACCGCGAAGACCTTGCTGCCGTTGCTGTAAGTTCAATGAGCCCTGCGCGTGTTCGTGTACTCAGTCAAGCGGGTGGTGAGTGGCGGGTAGCGGGTAATACGCCACCCGCTACCCGCCACTCGCCACTTACTACCCGAAATTGTCTTGCTCCATACAAACGCGAAGACTCGTTAAATGATAGCATAAAGGAGAACAAATCATGGAATATCGTCTGTTTGGCCGTACTGGCGCCAAAGTCAGCCCCTTGTGTCTTGGCTGTATGATGTTTGGCGGGAAGACAAACGCCGAAGATTCCTACGCGATTATCGACCGCGCCATCGACGCCGGTATCAATTTTTTGGACACGGCCAATGTCTACTCTCGTGGTCGCAGTGAAGAAGTGACCGGGGAAGCGCTCAAGCGCAACGGCAAGCGCGCCCAGATTGTGCTGGCCACCAAAGTTCATGGTCGCATGGATGACAATGATCCCAATGCCGCGGGCAGCAGCCGTCGTCACATCATTGAGCAGTGTGAGGCGAGTCTGCGCCGGCTGCAGACCGACTACATTGACCTCTACCAGATCCACCGCCCCCGCTCTGACACGCCGATTGACGAAACACTGCGCGCGTTGGATGATCTGATTCGCGCCGGCAAGGTGCGTTACATCGGCACCAGCACCTTTGCCGCCTGGCAGGTGATGGAGTCGCTCTGGGTGGCCAAGGAGTTGGGGCTCAATCGTTTCGTCTGTGAACAGCCACCCTATCACATTCTGGACCGGCGCATCGAACGGGAGTTGGTGCCGCTGGCCCAGACCTATGGCACAGCGCTGATTCCGTGGAGCCCACTGGCCGGCGGGTTGCTCACCGGCAAGTACAGCCGCAACACACCACCCCCGTCCGACAGCCGCTTTGCTGATGTGGCCAACAACCCACGCTTGCAGGCGCGCATGACCAGTGACATTTTCGATGTCATTGAAGGGCTGGAACCGATAGCCCAAAGCAAAAATTGCACCATGGCGCAACTGGCGCTGGCCTGGTGTATGCAACAACCCGGCATCACCAGCCCCATCATTGGCCCGCGCACCATGGCTCAGGTAGAAGACAACCTGGGCGCGCTCGCGGTCACCCTCACCACTGAAGATCGCGCCGCCATCGACGCCCTCGTGCCGCCGGGACGCATGGTCTCCCCCTTCTACGAAGCAGATTTCGGGCCGCATCAGTTTCGGTAGCGCGCTAAGTGAAAGCTGCCCAGGGGCGGTCACCTTTTCGTCCAAGGCTTGCAACACACCCCAATCATCGGGAGCATCTCAGCAACCCACCACGCTAGCGGCGTGGTGGGTTGCTGAGATGCTCCCCCAATCGTCATGTCACTTGACTGCATGTACCATATATGGTACACTTAATTCATGGACGATGAGCTAATACTTCGAGTTGTTTTCTTTCGATCTCCTTCTGGGCGTGAATTTGTTCGCGATTGGTTAAAGGATCTCGAGAAAGATGACCGCAAAGCTATTGGTGAAGACATCAAATTAGTGCAGTTACGCTGGCCACTTGGACTGCCGTTAGTACGCAAAATGGAAGCCAATTTGTGGGAGGTGCGTAGTAATTTGAGCGGTGGGCGAATTGCCAGAGTCTTTTTTACTGTGCGGAATGGCGAGATGGCATTGCTACATGGTTTTATGAAAAAGTCACAAAAGACACCAGCAAAAGATTTAGAAACAGCCCAAAGACGTAGAGATTTATGGTTAAACGAGCAAAGCATATGAACCCATATACAGGTAGTGATTTTGACGATTTCTTAGCAGAAGAAGGTATATTGGAAGAAGTGTCAGCGCGTGCCTTAAAACGTTTGCTGGCCATCCAGTTAGAAGAGATTATGGCAGAAACAGAGATGAGCAAATCGAGGTTGGCAGAGCTACTGCAAACGAGTCGTTCACAAGTAGATCGTCTATTGGATCCAGAAAATACAGCGGTCACATTGGAGTCACTAGAAAAGTTGGCGCGTGCGCTTGGACGACAGCTACGAGTTGAGTTCGCCTGATGGCAAGTGTAACGAACACCCGATGTTTCCTCTGCTACCTTTGTCGTGCATATATGAGAAGCTGTTTCTACTGGGTTGCGGTCAGCTCGCGCTAAGCGGAGGCGCGCGCTCAGGGGACAGGTGTTTGCTTTTTGCGCCGCTTATCACTTACTTCGTTGGCGCTCGCTTATCTGTGAATGGTAGTTTGATATACCCAGTTGAAGAAGTGTGTGCTAAATAGGCTATCCTAATTGGTTGAAATTTTATGCTAAAGAAAACTTCGGAACAAATAATCACTGCCTACGCTTGTTGCCCCCGAAAAGCATTTCTACTTTTGAATTCATCATCAGATAGCAGGCAGCATGAATACGCTCTAATTTTAGAGAAAGCACGTGAGCAGAATCTTTTAGAATTTATAGCCAAGTTGCAGCAACAGGGTGTTCAGTTACATACGTACCAAAATGCTAACTCATTAGCACAAAACTATGATTACGTGTGCGATGCAAAGCTAGAGAGCGAGACACTCGTAGCTCATTGCGAAATATTAACTAGGGTCGAAGACAAATCTCAAAAGGGATATTTTCATTACGAACCTACAATTGTCACTGGTACTTACAAAATTGATAAATTAGATAAACTGCGTCTCTATGTTATTGCTCTGGTTCTGGAACAAGTACAACAGTATTTCCCACAGGTCGGCCACATTGTGACAAGGGATAGTAGAATACACAACGTGAAGCTAGAAAACGCACACAAGCACTTATTGCCTTATCTTGAGCCTCAAGAATGGACAAAAGTCTCGGAATTTGAAGCACCCCCTGTCGTGCTTAATAAACATTGTCATGTTTGCCAGTTTCAGAAATCCTGTCGCGAAATAGCTATTAAAGAAGACAACCTTAGCTTATTAGAGCGCACTACCCCTAAAATAATACGCCAGTATGAGCGGAAGGGGATTTTTACGGTTAAGCAACTTTCATATTTGTTCAAACCACGAAAACGCAAAAAGACAGCCCGAAATCCCGCGCCTGATACGCATAATCTTGAATTACAGGCGTTAGCTATTTGCGAACAGAAGGTCTATCTTCATGAACTACCTAAACTAGAACGAAAGCCCATAGAGATATTCTTGGATATTGAAGGTGTTCCAGATCAAGACCTATATTATTTGATTGGTGTATTAATTTGTAAAGGAGATGACAAAGAATATCACAGCTATTGGGCCGATACTGCTGCTGAAGAGCAAAAAATTTGGCATCAACTAATTGAGAAAATTGAACAATTTCCACAGGCTCCTATCTATCATTATGGCAGTTATGAACACAAAGCTTTCAATCACTTAGCTGCCCGTTATGGGACAGATTTAGACAAGCATCGCACTCGCCTCTACAACGTAAATAAACTGATTTACGGAAAAATCTATTTCCCAGTTTACTCTAATAGCTTGAAGGTAATAGGTGATTTCATCGGAGCGACATGGACCCATATCGACACATCAGGATTACGCGCACTCTGTTGGAGGTTAAGTTGGGAGAGAACTTCAGATCATCGATATAAAGAAAATCTGAATATTTACAATGAAGAGGACTGCTGTGCTCTACGAATACTAGTTCTATATCTATGTGGAATCGGCGACAGAATAGATATTTCAGCCGAATTAGTTGAAGCAGATATGTATAAAAAAGAGTCTGCATCAATGCATCAGGAGGTTGTTGAGCAATTTAATGAAATATTCAAGATGGCTCATTTTGGATATGATAAGAACAAGATTAGTTTCCGAAAAGACTCACCTAAATCTGCTGGAGATAGATCTGAGAATGCGCGGCAAAGTGCAAACATACAATATCAAAAATATCTAGACAGAAAACGTAGAGCAAAAAAGATAGTATATGTAGCAAATGGTACTGTCTGTCCGAAGTGTGGCAACCAATCCTTAAAAACCACTGAAAAAACAGCAAGGCGCTACATAATCGACTTGGAACTGACCCAAAGAGGGATCAGAAAAACTATAATCGAATATATTGGATATTGTGGCTACTGTAACTACTGCCAACGCTCATATTCCCCTCCCGACATACGTAAATATGGTCGCCAGCAAGCTTTTGGTCATGGAATGGCATCTTGGGTCATTTATCAGCGCGTTGTACTGCGTCTTCCTTATGAAAGTATTGTGAGCTCACTAAAAGAGCAATTCGCTGAAGAAATAGCTGCATCTCGGTGTGTTGAGTTTATTAAAAGGTATGCAGAATTTTATGCCGAAACTCAAGAATCAATCAGATCACAACTGCTAGAAAGTCCGTTTATCCATGCCGATGAAACAACGGCAAATATCCGAGGAGAGACATGGTATGTATGGGTATTTACAGATGGGGACAAAGTAATCTTCAAGCTTAGCGAAACCAGAGAAGCAATAACTGCTCAGGAGTTTCTGGTAGGGTATAAGGGAGTGCTAATTTCTGATTTTTACCCAGGCTACGATTCCCTTGATTGTGAACAACAGAAATGCTGGGTTCACCTCATTAGAGATCTGAATGAAGGCCTAATTGATAATCCGCACGATAGCGAATTTGTTGAACTAGTGAATTCAATTAGAGATTTAATAGTACCGATTCTAGAGGCTGAAATCAAGTACGGTCTAAAAAAACGGCATTTCGCAAAATTCAAGGAACACGTTGACAAATTTTATAACAATCATATTGATGGCAAGAACTATAAATCTGATATTGCAAGTAGATTTCAAAAGCGTTTTATTCGTTATCGCAACAGTTTATTTACTTTTCTGGCAAAAGATGGAATCACTTGGCATAATAATAGAGCAGAGTCAGCAATAAGGCACTTTGCAAAGCAAAGAGACGCATCTAGTCCGATGTATGATTCAGCAGTTCGCAGCTACTTAGTTCTACTAGGAATTTACCAGACTTGTCGATTTCAAGATAAGTCATTCTTCCAGTTTCTATTTTCGGGTCAAAAGGATCTTCTGGGATTTAAGCGTTACAAGAGATAAATTTCCCACATATGTAATGACATCCCGCTTGCTCTTTCTGAGCTTCACCGTGTGCTTAAATCGAAAGGACGGGCGGTGATTGCTGATACGGACTGGGGAACGCAAGTTTGGCATGCAACCGATAAGGTGCGTATGGCGAAATTCCAAGAGGTGCTCAAGGAACATTTTGCGCAGCCACATTTACCGCGTCATCTGCTGCCAATGTTGAAAGATGCAGGTTTCACCGTAAAGAAAGTCGATGGCATCGTCATGATGACCACTGAAATTGAGCCCTATGTCATAGGCATTACCAAATTGGCTGGACAATTTATCGCTGGGCGACATGGCATCACAGGAGGAGATGTACAGGAATGGGAAGCCGATTTATCGCGGCTCAATGAAACCGGAGAATACTTCTACAGCGCCAATCAGTATCTATTTTTGATTGAGAAGGGTTGAGATATTATGGTGTGGCGTTCATTCAGCAGGTCTACGAGATGGCGAAGCAAGGTCGGAGGTAATGATGGAACAGCAATCAGTACATGAACCAGATGCGAAATTGATGAGCGCAGCCGAGGTGTGGGAAGACGCGCAGCAGATTGCTAGCATCTTGCAGCGTAATACATCGAAGGCTGAACCGGTAGTTCGCTTGCAGATTCCGCTTTCGGTGTTTGTATCTGCATTGGAACAGTTTGACAGAGATGAGTTGATTATCGTCCGTCGGCGGATCGATGAGCGGCTAGCAGCATAACAGGGGGGAATGGGCGCGGCAACCACCTTGGTCGTGGTTGCTGTTTGCATAGCGAAAACCCGCCCGCCAACATCCATTGCACGTCGACCTGGCTACCCTTGCGCGATTTTGACGTTGGTTGTCTGCGCCAAGTAACTTCGTCCAGGCTGTCATTTGTGCCGCACCTGCCGGGCGAGTGAAATAGGCGTTCGGCGGCAACTACTCGCTAACTAACGCGGGTGCATTCCACTTCTAGGGAGACGTGACGGGGACGGGCGCTGACCGGTCCGGTTTACCCTCTAGCCTTTCGCTCGTCCCCGTCACGTTTCCTCGTGTCGGCGAAAACTCGCCCCCAAAGTGAAATACACCCACTAACTTCATCTAACTCAGAGCAATTGAGATTAGCTGGGTATAATCGCTGTTACTGCAAGACGTGAGAGCGTGCAAGAATCGAATTCAATCAGTCCTTATGAAATAGCAGACACCTTAGCAGCCTCTAACATACCGCTAGAAAATTATGTAGAAACGCCCCTCCAGAAGAAAAAAAGCGAGTTGACAGCCTTTCCAAAAAATGATAGCATCTATGCGCGTAGCAGAGAACGTTTCACTACCACTGATTTTTCACTGTTGACAGAATTACGCCAGAGAAGATACGGGGAACAACATGGTCGCCAACCGCAGCTTCTGGTATCGCTTTGAAACGCTCTTGATCTATCTGGGCCTGGGGCTCTTTGCCCTGATTGCTGTTATGCCCTTTTTGCACACCATTGCCCGCTCGTTTAGCGCCGAGGCGCCCATTATGCGCGGCGAAATTTATGTGTGGCCGGTCGGCTTCTCGTGGGACGCGTACAATCGGCTCATTGCCGGCGGCGCCTTTTGGCTGGCCTATCGCAACTCCTTGATCATCACGTTGGCGGCCACGACGGTGCAGATGATCATGACGACACTCTGCGCCTATCCCCTCTCGCGCACCTACCTGCCGGGCCGCAATCTCCTCATGTTGATTATCGTCTTTCAGTTGATCTTTCCCCCCAGCCTGATCCCCTTCTATCTCACCGTGCGCCAGGCCGGGCTGATCGATAGCTGGTGGGCGCTGATTCTACCCTACAGCATCAACACCTTTAACATGATTGTGCTCAAGAGCTATTTCCAGGCCATCCCCGCTGAGCTAGAGGAATCGGCGCGCATGGATGGTGCGAACGATTTCCAGGTGCTCTATCACGTCATTCTGCCACTGGCGACGCCGGTCATCCTTACCCTGACGCTCTTTTACGCTGTATCCAATTGGAATCTCTTTTTGCCGGCTATCTTCTTTATCAATGACGGCAGGAAACATCCTTTACAAGTCATCTTGCGCGATATGATCTGGTCTATGCAACTTGCCACCCAAACCGCCAGCGCCGACGATTTTGAACGGCTGGCCGGCTTGGAGGCGCTCAAAGCAGCCAGCGTTATTATCGCGGCAATTCCCATGTTGATTGCTTATCCTTTCTTCCAACGGTATTTCATCAAGGGTATTATGTTGGGCGCGATTAAGGGGTGACTGGTGATTGGGTGATTGGTGATTGGGTGATTAGTGATTGGGTGATTAGTGATTGGGTGATTAGTGATTGGGTGATTAGTGATTGGGTGATTGGTAATTAGGCAATCACCTAATTACCAATCACCCAATTACCCAATCTATGGTTTAGTCATTTCACAAGGAGGCATCGTCATGCAGTGGCAACAGCAGTCCGTCTCACGTCGTCAGTTGTTGAAGCTTATGGGAGTAGGCAGCGCCAGCCTCTATCTGGCGGCCTGTGTGCCGGCCGCAGCGCCGGGCGGAGAAGGAGGGGAGGCCGCGCCACCCGCCGGCGAAAAGAAGACCATCTCCATTTCGCACATTGGGGGCGGCAATGTCGAATCGTCTGAGCAGTCGCAGCGCATGATCATGTTGCGTGCGGCCTTCCCGGAGATTGAATTTGAGAACCGCTGGGTGAGCTATGCCGGGTATCTGGAAAAGATCCCGTTGGCCATTGCCAGTGGCGATTTGGCGGATCTACAATTTTGCAACGCCTTTAATGATGTGCCGCTGATGATGGAAGCGGATGTGCTGGTGGAAACCGGTGATATGCTCAAGGAATATGGCCAAAACATTCTGGCCGTCACACCGGAACTCGCCTGGGATTCGACCCTCTATGACGGTAAACAATATGCCGTGACCCACAACATCTACGACTTAAATATTTGGGGCACCCAATACCGCAAAGATTGGCTCGATAAAGTGGGGCTCGGTGTGCCGGAGACTATCGACGATTACCGCGAGGCCATGCGCGCCTTCTCCCACGATGATCCCGATGGCGACGGCAGCCAGAACACCTATGGTCGCTTGCTCTACAACACCATCCGCTTTGACGATGACATCTTCCATGCCTTTGGCGTGGCGGTGGGCCATCATATGAATGGTTTCTGGCGCAAACGTGGGGATCGACTAGAACTGGATTGGGTGCAGCAGGAGATGCGCGACGCCTTGGCCTTTATGCGCGATATGTGGGCCGAAGGCGATTTCCACCCCGATTCGATCAGCATCCCCTTGGGCCAAAAGGACAACGCCTTCCAAGGCGGCATCTGTGGCAATGTCTACTCCTCATGGACGGGGCTGGACGCGGCGCTGGCAAAAATTAAAACGATCCAACCCGACGCCGAGCTTGTACCGGGCCCGGCGCCCCAAGGGCCAGGTGGCCGAGGCTTTACCGGTGAAGGCTGGCCGTGGGTCTTTGTTACGCCCAAATCAGCCCCCTACCCAGAAGATTGTGTCAAGGTGATTGACTACTTCTTCCGCCCCGAAATCGCCGCGCAGATCATCTGTGATGGGGTGCTCGATGTCACCAACAAGGGGCTCAATGACCAAGGTTGGTGTGTCGAATATACCCCGCAAGAGAAGGAAGCCATGGGCAAGGAATGGGATGATAAGCTCAATTCCGTCCAGGACATTAGCGTCTTCTGGGGGCTCTGGCTGCCCATCGGCACCTTGGGGCAAGTACAGCCCTTCCCCACCTTCCCCCCCGACATGAAGCAGCACTTTGAGGAGATGTTGGCGAATAAGTACTCGGAAACGGCGCTACAGGCTAAAGACATTTCCCAACAATATATTCGCATTACGGAAAAGAAACGACCAGTAGCGTCGGACAAGGAGAAATGGCCCAACCTGCAGACTCGTTTCAGCGAATTTATCTCGCAGGCCGTCGCCGGCACCATCGACCTGGACCAGGGCTGGGGTGAATGGCTGGATTACTTTGAAGCCAATGGTGGTCCACAGATCACCGATGAGGTGAATCTGCTTTAGTTTGTCACTGGTCATTGGTCATTAGTCATTGGTTTAGCGACAAATGACCGATGACTAATGACCAATGACCAGAATTAACCATTGAGGAGTACATTTTGGCGACATCGACTGCCACCCGCCGCTTGCCCCAGGTGCGCAAACAGAGTTATTGGTCAACCCTGTTTACGACCATCTGGAATCATCGTCTGCTCTATTTGATGTTGGTTCCGCCTTTTGCCTTTTTTATTGTCTTTCGCTACTATCCCATGCTAGGCAATGTGATCGCCTTCAAAAAGTATCAACTGATGAATGGCATTTGGGGCAGCCCGTGGGTGGGGTTTAAGCACTTTCACGATCTTTTTAGCGATCCGTCCTTTACACGGGTGCTGCGCAACACAGTCTTGATTGCGCTTTACAAGCTGATCTTCACCTTCCCTGCGCCCATTGTGTTGGCCCTCTTTATCAATGAAATTCATCATCTCTTTTACAAACGGATGCTCCAGACGATTGTCTATGTGCCCCACTTTCTCTCGTGGGTCATCTATGGCGCGATTTTGTATATTGTGCTGTCGCCTGCCAATGGGTTGATCAATAATCTGCTGGCCGGCTTGGGCTTTGAAAAAATTGCCTTCTTCCAGCGTCCCGATCTCTTCCAACCGATTGTCATTCTCTCGTCGATCTTCAAGGAGACCGGCTTTCTCGCCATTATTTACCTGGCGACTATCTCGTCGATTGACCCCACCCTCTACGAAGCGGCGATTATGGATGGGGCCAACCGCTGGCGGCTCATGCGTCACATCACCCTGCCCGGGTTGGCGACGACGATTGTCACCCTCTTTATTTTGCAGATCGGCTTCTTCCTCAATGTGGGCTTTGAGCAGATCTTTGTGCTACAGAATGCGATTGTGCTCGGCACGGGTGACATTATCGAGACCTTTATCTATCGTGTGGGCATTCAGAAGGCGCGCTTTGATTTTACCACTGCGGCGGGTCTCTTCAACGGCCTGGTGGGCATGGTGCTGGTGGTGTTGGCCGACCGTATGGCGAAGAAGCTGGAGCTGCCGGGAATTTTTTAGCAGCAGGATAGGCAGCAACAATTAATTGAAAACGGAAAATAATTGATTGTTAATTCGGTTGTCTACCAAGCTTTAGGGAAAAAGAGCTATGCGATTACAAGATAATGTTGCAATTGTCACGGGTGGTGGTCGGGGCATTGGCCGGGCGATTGCCAAACGCTTTGCGCAGGAAGGAGCGCGGGTTGTCATTGCTGAACAGAACGCTGACGATGGCCGACGCACGGCGGCAGAGATTGTCCAGAGTGGCGGAGACGCCCGCTTTTACCAGACCGATGTCACCCAACGGGCGAGTGTGGAAGCGCTGGTGGCGGAGACAGTGCAGCAGTGGGGGCGGCTTGATATCCTGGTCAACAATGCGGCGCTCTTGGGCGAGAATGGCCCTTTTCTCGACGTGGCCCAAGAGGTGTGGGATCGGGTGATCCAGGTCAACCAGACGGGGGTCTTTATCTGTTCACAGGTGGCGGCGCGGGTCATGGCCCAAACGCGGCGCGGCGTCATCATCAATATTTCGTCGGTCAATGGCCTGGTGCCCCAACCCCACTGCGTGGCCTACGCCGCGGCCAAAGCGGCAGTGGAATCGATCACACGCAGCTTGGCCAGCGATCTGGCGCCCTACAACATCCGCGCCAATGTGATTGCGCCAGGGCCGATCCAGTCGCGGGAGGCCGACGACGCGCCGCCGCGGCCGAATCCGCACACCCTCTTGGGTCGCAATGGGTTGGCCGCGGAGGTGGCGAATGTAGCGCTCTTCCTTGCTTCCGCGGAGGCGAGCTATATTACTGGCGAACGCATTGCCGTGGATGGCGGGAAGTTGATCAACGGCTATCAGATTTATGGGGTGGCGCGGGTGCAACCTTAAATTAATGCGTTAGACAAGACTCATTACTGGGAACGTTTGCGCTTTTTCCACCTGCATTTGGTCTACAACTTTGCCCAATATTTCATCATGAAATGCATCCGCCAGAAAGGCCAACTCTTCAAGGAAAGAATCACCATCTAACACGACAATATTGCGTGATTGAATTTCATGCAGAAAGCGATTATAGGAGAGATTGGCTATCGCTGCGCCCCCGCGTAGATCAGTTTTTCCTTGTAAATAAGTGCGAATTGCATTTTCCAGTTTGTGTTCTTGTACACCATTGAGCACCCATTGTTTCATCAATGCAGCTTCTGAAATAGCGCTTTGTTCACTCAAACAGCGAATTTCTTCAGATTCTTCAGGGGATAATCGGATTGATTTTGTAACCATTGTCTTGCTCATGTGGATAAATTAGTGATGTCGTTTCTGCGTCGGTCGTTATAATTTCCTGTTCAACTGTTGTACAGTAATGAACGCGAAAATAGCTAAACAGATAAGGCGCAACGCCTACCTGGCTGGCATAGGTCCAAAACGCAGTATCAAGTGAAGCATCCAGTAGCATAATGAAGCAATTTTATGTGTTTTGGCTATGCTTGTCAAATGATTTGATAGAAAGAAGCTAGCGCATGACAAAACAACGCATCGGTATCTACCTGCGTCCCAGCCAGGTCGTCCGTAACCCCACTTACTTGCCGCGTTTGCGCGACCAACTAGGGTTGAACCTGCTGGTCTTGATCTATACCGGTGAACTTTCTCAACAAGTATTGGCCCAGAGTCCCTTTGACGGCTGGCCGCCCTCACCGGACAATATTCGCGCCATCCTCGCGCAACGCTTTGACGGTTCCCCCTGCACCGACAAGTTTACGAATCCGCTCCAGTCGGTCGGCCCCCATGTGGACGCCAATGGGGATGACGTCGAGGTGCGCGCCGCCATCCAGCTCGCGCGTGACGCCGGCCTGGAGATCTGGTTGATGGGCGGCGCGTGGACGGCCAACGACGCCGATGTGGTGATGTATTGCCCCAGCAAGGCGCAAAACCAGCAGTGGTATGAGGCGGTCTACACCTATCTGGCCACGGCCTATGCTGTCGACGGGCTGGACATTACCCACGCCCGCTTTCCCATGCGCAGCTTTCCCAAGGGACTCTTCCTCTGCGCCTGCCCCGACTGCACCCGTAGCGCCGCGGCCTTGGGCTATGACATGCGCGCCATGCAGGCGGACATTGATCACGCGCACACGCGGCTGCAACAGATCGACAGCCGCCGGTTGGTGGAAATCGCCCGCCATGCCCTGGGCCCCTTTGACTATCTTCAACTCCTGGGCATGAGACCCGGCGTCATCGACTGGCTGCGTTTTCGCGCCGATCTGCTGACCAGCCAGCTCATACCGTTGCGCAATGCCGTCCATCAGGCCGCGGGTGATGAGTTCATCTTTGGCGCCGACACCTATCCCGCTTCCTTTTCCCTGCTGGCCGGTCATAATCACGCTCGCTGGGGTGAGTGCTCTGACTTTGCCAGCCCGCTGCTTTCGCATGTGGACATCTTCCCCATGTGGACAATGATCGTCAGCGCCCAGTTTTTGCTGGAACTGCACCCAACCCTTTCCGAACAGGAGGCGCTGCAGGTGGTCTACCGCTTCGCCGGCTATGACCATCTAGCGATGCCCGCCAACCTGGCCGAATTTGCCTGGCATGAACCCGACTGCGAATACCGTCACATCCCGCTGGTCGAGATGCTGCGGCTGGACATGGCCAAGGCCCGGCTCTATCTGCCCCCCGGCATTCCCTCCTACCCCATCATCCAAGGCGGCGGCGCCCCCCATGATTGGCCACGGACGGCCATTGAAACGATCATGGCCGATGCCCTGGCCTTGGGGCACAATGGCTACATTTTCCAGGGCACCAGTGCGCTCGTTGATTTTACCTTGTCGGTAGATAGGTAGATAGGTAGATAGGGAAATCAGTAAATCGGTAGATAGGGAAATCGGTAAGAGGTTTAGAGCGTGACGACAAATCCTTCTCTACCGATTTCCCGATGTACTTATCTACCATCTACCTATCTACCAATTTACCCAACCATATACCAACGACAGGTCACCACCATGAACAACAAAAAACGGATCGGCATCTATCTATCACCACAGGCGATCATTCGTAATCCTGGTTATCTCGAAGTATTGCGCGAGCAGTTGGGGCTTAACCTGCTCGTCCTCATGTGGAATGGCGAACTACCACCGGAGGTGCTGGCGCACACTCCTTATGACGGCGCGCCCCCTTCGCCGGCGCGGGTGCGGTCGCTGATTGCACGCCACTTTGATGGCCAACCTTCCACCGAAAAATTCACCAGCGCCATGAAGTCGGTCGGCCCCCATGTCAGCGCCGAGGGCAATGATCAAGATGTTCGCCAGGCAATCCAAATGGCCAAAGCGGTCGGGCTGGAGATCTGGTTGATGGGCGGCGGCTACACAGCCAGCGACTATGACGTGCTCATGTACTGTCCCAGCAAGGCGGACAACAATCGCTGGTACGAAGCGGTCTACACCCATCTGGCCACCGCCTATGCTGTCGATGGCCTCGACATCACCCACGTCCGCTACCCCATGACCAGTTACCCGCGTGGGCTGCTGCTCTGCATGTGCGACGACTGCGCCCGATCGGCGGCAGAATTGGGCTATGAAATGGCCGCCATGAAGGACGCGGTTGGCCAAGCCTGGGCACGGCTCAAGCAGATGGATAGCCGACGTCTGGCCGCCATTGGGCAAACCGCTATGGGTCCTTTTGATTACATGCAACTCTTGGGGATGCAGCCAGGCGTCATTGATTGGTTCCGCTTCCGTTCCGAACTGCTGATCCGCAATTTCCGCGGCTTTCGTGATACGGTCCATGCCGCGGCGGGCGCAGATTTTATCTTTGGCGCTGACACCTACCCCGCCTCACTCTCTATGTTGGTGGGGCACAATTTAAGTCGCTGGTCAGAGTTTTCCGACTTCGCCAGCCCCTTGCTTTCCCATGTCGACATCTTCCCGATGCAGACGCTCACCGAAGCGGCCAAATTCTTGCAGCGCACCCGCCCTGAGCTAAGCGAGGCCGAAGCATTGCGCCTGGTCTATCGTTTTGCCGGCTATGACGGTTTGAGATTGCCTGACAACATTAGGGACTTTGCTCTGGGCGAGCCGGACTGTGAATATCGCAACATTCCCCTCACCGATTTTGTCACGCTGGATATGGCCAAGGCCCGGCTCTACCTGCCCACGGACATTCCCTCCTACCCCATTATCCAGGGCGGCGGCGCGCCGTGGCTCTGGCCGCGGGAAATCGTGGAGCAGGTTATGAGCAACGCATTGGCTTTAGGGCACGATGGCTATATTTTTCAGGGGACAAAATCGTTGATCGATTTCGATCTGAAGTGATCGTACCGAAGTGATCGTAGCCTCAAAGCAGGTAAAAAGTGCTTAAAAAGTGCAGAAAAAGCAGATAAATAGTAAAGAAATAGTTATAAGATAGCTATAAAATAGCAAGGAGACAGCCGACATGTTTATTCAGGAACAGCTCGCCTGGAACCAGGTTGATGACGAACGGCTCAGTTTTCTCAAAGCCATTGGCGTTGATTACCTGACCATCTATCCCAGCGACCCTGATCTGAGTGATGGCCAGGAGCGCAAAGCGTATTGGCTGGCCATGAAGGAGCGGGCTGCGTCTCATGGGCTGATCCTTCACAATGTGGCCACCAGCGGTTGGCCCGCGCTTACGCTGGGGCTGCCCGACCGCGACGAAAAGATTGCGGCGTGGTGCACACTCTTGCGCAACTTGGGCGCGGCCGGCATTCCCACCCTGGGCTACAACTTCAAGCCTGCCGGCAACTTTCGCACCACCTCGGCGATTGGCCGGGGTGGCGCCCGTTACAGTACCTTTGCCTATCAAGAGTTTATGCAAGCTCCCCCTTACTATCCGGAGAAAGTCATTGCCGAGCCAAAGCTGTGGGAAAACCTCGTCTATTTTCTGGAGCGGGTGATTCCAGTGGCCGAAGAAGCAGGCGTGCGTATGGCCCTCCACCCTGACGATCCGCCGCTTGCCGAACCGCTCGGTGGCGTCCCCCGCATTGTCTCGACGCTAGAGCAGTACAAGCGCATCTTCAACCTGGCGCCCAGCCCCTGTAATGCAATGCTTTTTTGCCAGGGCTGCGTTACCGAGATGGGGGTCAATGTCTATGACGCCATTCGGGAGATTGGCACTTTGGGCAAAATCGTCTACGTGCATTTCCGCAATGTGCGCGGTTCGTTGTATCATTTCGAAGAAGTCTTTTTAGATGAAGGGGATGTAGATATGGTGCGCGCCATGCAAACCTATCGTGACATTGGCTTTAACGGACCTTTCATGATGGATCACACGCCCCAGTTTGGCCCCAATGAAGTGGGCTGGTGGGCTGGGCGCGCGTACGCGGTGGGTTACATACGTGCGTTGATCCAGGCAGTCTACTGCCGTAGATAACAATTCCGATGACGCTATTCTCCGGCGATCCTTGAAGAAAGCGGAGTTTGACAATGACTCAAGCGGCGCCCCAAACACCTAACCCGCAAGCGCGCCTTGGCGCCAATGTGACAGTCGAATTGATCGATGCGCAGGGGGCGGCTGAACCTATGACCTTTGATATTGTGCGCGAACAATTTGCCGACTTGGACCGCGGGTTGCTGGGCGTCCAGACACCGTTGGCCAAAGCAATTATTGGCAAAGCAGTCGGTGCGGTGGTTCAGTATCAGATGGGTGATATTCGGCAGGTGCGCGTTGTCAGCGTCCAGCCTTCCCAACACACCGCACTAGAAAATCAAGCAGAAGCGCGCAAGGCAAAGCTACAAGCGGCGTTGGAAACAGTGGAACGTACGAATGCGGAGGTTTTTGCTGCGTCCTATACCGGCAAATGGGGTGGCTACGATCTGCCGGATAAACCCACTGCCTAGATTTATCGCAAATTGTACCTGGTGAAAGGGGGTGATTCAATGGCGCCTACAACAAGTACACCCACGCCCGATAGCACAATCCCCAAGACCCCTTCAGGCATTGCCGGTTTAGACGAGATCTTGCTCGGTGGATTGCCACAGGGGCGCGCCACGCTCATCAGCGGCGGTCCGGGTACGGGCAAAACGGTTGTTGGGCTAGAATTTCTCTACCAAGGCGCGCTGGCTGGCGAAGCAGGCATCTTTATTACCTTTGAAGAGAGCGCCCATGCCATCCGCCGCAATGCACAAGCGATGGGCTGGGACATCCAGGCGCTGGAGGCAGACAGCAAGCTCTTTGTCATGCAGGCCGAAGTGCCGACCGATTTGGTGCTCAGCGGCGAATTTACCATTGATGGCTTGCTCGCCATTTTGGAGGGGCAGGTCCAGGCCATCGGTGCGCGCCGGATTGTGATCGACGCCCTGGATGGCTTGCTGTGGCTCTTTCAGGACCCACGGCGCCAACAAAACCAACTACACGCCCTGTACCGCTGGCTGCGTCGGCAAGAGTTAACCGCTATCATCACGACTAAACAAGCGGATACCACAACGGACCTCTACTACATTCTCGATTATCTCGTCGATTGTGTGCTGCGCCTCGACCAGCGCATTGTCCGGCAGGTAATGACACGGCGGCTGCGGGTGCTAAAATATCGAGGATCCGCTTTTCTCAGCAACGAATATCCCTATATCATTGCGCGCCGTGGCATTGAATTGATACCCATTTCCACAGTACAGCTACAACAGCACCCCCTCGGCCCACCTGTCTCCACCGGGAACCATCCATTGGATCAGTTGCTGAATGGCGGTTTTCGACGGGCGGCCTCGATTTTAATTGCCGGCTCCAGCGGCACCGGCAAAACGACCCTGGCCTGTTCCTTTGCCGTGGCGGCTTGTGCCCGCGGCGAACGAGTCCTCTATGTAAGCTTTGAGGAAGCAGAGGAAGCGCTGGTCCAGACAATGCTGAGTCCGGGCGTAGATCTGCAACCGGCACTGGCAGCAGAGCGTCTGCAAATCCTGACCGCCATGCCTGAGTCGGTAGGCGTGGAAGAGCATCTGTTACGCGTCTTGCGCGCCATAGAATCATTTCAGCCGCATCATCTTGTGCTGGAGGCCATCTCCGCTTGCAGGCGTATGGGTTCGGAACAGGCAGCCTTTGATTTCTTGGTGCGCCTGGTCGACTGTTGTAAGGCACGGGGCATTACCGCGCTCTATACCAATCAGATCCGCCCCGCGCCCGCAGAGCCTTACCCGAACGTGGAAGAGATTAGCGGGTTCGGCCTCTCTTCATTTATGGATGTTTTGTTGCTGCTACAACAACGCTGGTGGCAACAAAGCTATGAGCGACGGCTCTTAATCATCAAGGCGCGCGGCAGCCAACATTCCCACCACTTTCACCCTTTTACCATCAGCAATGCGGGCATTACCCTGCTGCCGTCGGTCGTGCGTGACACGACCGACGGTGATAGCGCCAATGGGTGGGAGGAGGCAGCACCATGAGTGATCTGTCGAAAACTAACCCCAACACCGAGGCAGGAGGGACTGTTTACCAACTGATCCTCTTTGTTGCTGGCGAAGAACCGAATTCTGTTTTGGCACGCCAGAACTTGGAAGCCTTTTGTCACACTGAATTGGAAGGTGGCTATGAACTACAAGTGGTAAACGTTTTCAAGCATCATCAATTGGCCCTACAACACCGGGTGTTGGTCACTCCTTGCCTGGTCATGTTGACGCCATCACCCGCCGTCATGATTGCCGGCACATTACAGGATCGGGAGAAGGTGCGCACTGCGCTACGGTTAAATCAGGAGTAGCTTATGACCTCGTTAAATGATCCATTCCGTCAAATTCGTCTGGCCGAAGCGGAAACCACCTTGGAGGCGCTGCGTCGCCAGGAAGTGGATGCCGTTGTTGGTGACAATCAGGTATTGCTCTTGCGTTTGCAGGAAGTGGAACAGCAACTGCAAAAGCGTGAAGAGCAACTGCGCGAACTCAATCGCTCGCTAGAAGCGCGCATTGCTGAGCGCACCGCCACATTAGAGCAGCAGACACAGCGGCTGCGGCTGTTGGCCGGCGAACTGACGGAGGCAGAGCGACGCGCACGCAAGCAGCTTGCCCGTACGCTCCATGATGGCCTGCAACAGATATTGATCGGGGTCGAGATCCAGTTGGAGATCTATGCCATGGACGGTGAATCCGGTGCACTGAGCCACGCCCAAAAGTTGCTCACCGAAGCAAATCAAACGTGTCGCACCCTCGCCTATGAGTTGGCGCCGCCGGCCCTCTACGAAGCAAAATTTACGGATGCGCTAGCGTGGCTGGTGCGTTGGTTTGGCGAAAATCATCGTTTTCATATTACGGTCGAGGCGACTGACGACTTGCCACTACTGGCCGAAAACGCCAAGGTGTTTCTCTTCGGCGCCGTGCGCGAATTGCTGCTGAACAGCGTAAAACATTCCGGCGTCAGCAAAGCCGTGGTGCGCTGTGCAACGGCGGATGCTCAGTGGGTGCAGGTTGAAGTCAGCGATGATGGCAATGGTTTTGATCCGTCAGTACTGGATAAGATGACAGACACGCAGAAGGGCTTTGGTCTGCTTAGCATACGTGAACGGCTGATTGCATTGGGCGGCACGCTGGAGATTGTCAGTGCGCCTGGCGCCGGTGTACGGTTCCTCATCAACTTTCCGAGAAACACCAACCAGGCGGATGCACCAAAGCCAGAAGCAGAGAATTTGGGCGAGGAAGACGTAGAAACGACTGCTGCCGAAAGCGAGCAGCACTACCTACGCATTTTACTAGTAGATGACCATCGCATCGTGCGTGAAGGGTTGGTAGCCATGCTACAGCGCCGGCGCGATTTTCAGGTAGTCGGTGAGGCCAGTAATGGTATTGAAGCGGTTAAACTAGCTGAACAACTACACCCTGATGTGATTTTAATGGATATTAACATGCCCCACATGAATGGCATTGAGGCCACACAACGCATCAAAGAGAAGCAACCAGCTATCAACATCATCGGCCTTTCCTGGCATGAAGAAGCGGACAAGGCACAGGCGATGTATCAAGCGGGCGCGACAGCCTATCTCTGCAAAGATACGGCTACACGCACGTTGCTCAGCACACTGCAAACGCTTCCACTGTATTCGCTACCACTGTGAAGCTCACCTTTAACCAATGGTCGCATTGTACTTGTAGGGTAATGAGCGTACGTTTCACCGGCCACCGGTGGTTTTGGTCACGGCAATCCGCTTGGCCGATGCAACGCACGCTCATGATAGCCAGAATTCGCCCTACAACAGCGAATACATCTTCGACCACCCATAAACTTGACGCCTTCCCTAAACTCATTATACTGTAAGCTGATTTACATTGATCACTGTAGTTAATCAATTTTCCAACTTTATTCCTGTCACCCGGAGGCAGACTAATTTATGCAAAAAGGTTTTTGGATTGCCTTTACCATCGCGCTAAGTTTACTAGCAGGTTGTCAACTTGTCATTCAACCCCCATCCATGGAATCATCCACAATTTCCCTTTCCCAAGCAGAGACAACCACAGCCGTCACAGCCACCACGACCGTTACCCAAAGCCCTGCGCCAACCGAGACCACCAGTATTCCTGCACCAGCGGCAGTAACAGCCACCACAGCCATGACCGAGGAAGCGTCTACGCCGATAAGCCAAGCGCCGGGCACAACCGAGGAAGCAGCAACACCCACGCTAACAGTCATTATTTCCTCCTTGCGCATCCGCTCCGGGCCTGGCACCGGCTACGCGATCTTAGGCGTCGGCCTGCAAGGTGAACCTTTTCCCATTATTGGTCAGGCTTACGACTGCCAGTGGTATCAGATCGTGCATCCACAACTGGGTGAAGTGTGGATGTCAGGCGGGGCCCAATATGTCACGACCAACACCGATTGCGCGCAGGTAGCTGAAGCCGCTATTCCTCCGCTGCCCACGCCGGGGCCGGCCGCGGTGGCTACACCAGCACCGGCAACGAGTGATCAGACGGTTCCACCAACGCCGCAGCCGACGCAAGCTGAACAGACAGCCGCGGATCCCTTCCCGGCCGACAAAGGCTGCATGTTGCTACAAAACCAACTTGGCCCTGAGTTGACCTTTACCTTCACCAGCGAAGACGGCCGTTGGACGGAAACGGTTAAAGTCTATTCCGACGCCGACTTGCCCTATTGTCTGCCGCCCGGACACTATCGCGTCACCGTGGACGCACCGCCGCCTTGGGCCGACATTAATCTGGACATCAACCTCCATGCCGGCGACCGGACTTACTTTCCCATTCGGCCGCGCGACTAGCATAGGTAATCAAGAATGGAAAATGTAACTACTCAGCCGTAGCCTTCGACAAACTCAGGCTACGGCTGAGTAGTTACTGGAAGACGAATAACGCTGCCTGCCAACCGGCTGCCTCATTTGCGCTTTGCGCGCTCCTCTCCCTACGAATTATCATTCGTGCTGGCTTATGCTACACTATAGGTCTGAGATCAAGCAGTACCGATAGAGAGTGTATAGAGCATTAGAAAGCTAACCAACGACATGAACCAAGATCAACTGCGCACCCTGCTAACAGAGGTCGCCGCCGGCGCGTGTGATATTAACCAGGCGCTCCAACGGCTGCGTGCGCTGCCCTTTGAAGAGATGGACTTTGCCACCCTGGACCACCACCGCTCGTTGCGCTGGGGATTTCCCGAAGTCATCTTTAGTGCCGGCAAAACCGCTGAACAAGTGGCTGCGATTGCAGCGCGTTTGGCCCTATTGCACCCGCGCATTTTGGCCACACGCGCCACACCGGAACAATATGCGGCCGCCCAGCAACAAACGCCGGATCTACAATATGCCGAACTTGCCCGCTGTATCTGGCTGGATCGCGAGCCGGAGCGGCCACGCCATACGGGCATTGTCATTGTCGCGGCGGGCACCAGCGATCTGCCTGTGGTGGAAGAGGCGACATTGGCGTTGGATCTCATGGGTCATCGCCCCCAGCGCATTGTCGACGTGGGTGTGGCCGGCTTACACCGACTGCTGCCCCATGTGCCGACGCTCCAACAGGCCAATGTGGTGATTGTGGTGGCAGGCATGGAAGGTGCCCTGGCCAGTGTGGCCGGCGGGCTGACTGATGCACCCGTCATTGCCGTGCCGACTTCAGTGGGGTATGGCGCCAACTTTGGGGGCTTGGCTGCGCTGCTGGCTATGCTCAATAGTTGCGCATCCGGGGTGTCCGTGGTCAATATTGACAATGGTTACGGGGCGGCATGTATGGCCGCCGCGATTAACAACCGAATTGTGGCGCTGCGCCAACCCTGAGCGTGCGTCCCCAATTAGATACTGCCGTCTTATCCTCGCAGGCGATTAAAATCGCCTGCTAACAACGATAAGCCGCCTCAGCGGCTGGGGGATTTCATTCCTCTTTTGAATAAGACGGCAGTATCTACTTAGGGGCGATGGGCAAGAAGCGCCTATTGGCCTTGCTGATGCTTTCACCCCCTTTGTGGTACGCACCCCCTGACAACAGAATTGACGTTCGTATCACATCCCCCTATAATTCAAGTTGCCTAAATTATAGGTGCCCAATTATAGATGGATAAATCTGTTAGTTATCAATCAAAGTGGGCATGAGCGAGACAAAGATTTACATATTCCCACAATACGCTTTAAGGATTTCCTGTGGATGTAAATGAGAATTTTTTTCACAGTCTTTTAATCGTTGTTCCCCCAACATCGAATACGGTGAGTGGGAAAGGCGCTAGGCGGATAAAACAAGAGTTAGCAGATTGGATAAACTCACTTGAAGATGTCAAACAATTTGCAGAAGGTGATAAACTTTTCGGACGCATCTTCTACTTTAATCACGAAAGTAGAGCAGCCAGAGATATCCATAACATTATTAAACCCTTGTTCGATGTTCTTGAGGGCAAGATAATTCATGATGATAAGCAGATCTGTCATTTTGAAGGAATGCGCTTGGACATGGCACATAGCAATAGCTGGTTTGAGTTAGAGTATCGGCTGCCGGCAGCAGAGATACAAAAAGTACTTAAGCAGACATGTTGTTTGGTACAAATCAGCAAGTTACCTGCATTGCCACCTAGTTCGGTTACTGTAAAATGGCTACAAGGAGAATAAGCTATGAATAAGCAATTTGAAAACTATTTTGTCAAAGCACTCCATGACGCCAAAATTGAAGAGATCTCAACACAATATCAAGCCAGAGGATTTATCACTCAAAAACATCCTTCGGTTAATGGGGGACAGGCAGATCTTGTCGTCCAAAACCAAACATCTGGCAAACAGATTATTTTTGAAGTGGGAATACTACCACTCTCACAGGAAGCGCTAGCAGATATTAGTGAACTTCAGCAGTATACAGAAGCGCTCGGTCACGAATTTCGATTAATAACAATTACAAAACCCACTAGATATGAAATCGATATAGATTGGTTTCAAGAACAATTATTTTCCTATCTTATTGAACATCCGATAGCCGAGATCGAAGAAAAAGCTACTCACATATTGATTGAAGAAGTGTGGGCAGATGTGGAATCAATCGCGATTGAGGGAACCAGAGCGTCAATCCAAGCAACAGGCACAATTACGGTTACACTTCAATATGGTTCAAATTCAGAACAATCAACAGATTTTGGTTTGAAGTTACTCCATACTTTCCCCTTTGAAGGGGAATTTGATCTAGACCTTGCGGAGATGGCAATCGTTAATGCTAACCTGCGTATTGATGATAGCGACTGGTAAAAAGGGATCTTTTAAACTATCATCATGAACTAGCAGGATGGGGACAAAATCATGTCAATCAGGATCGAGACTCCACCGATACCACAGGAGATTTCATTGCAAAGTAAGAATAAATTAGAGCAACTGCGCGCCATTATGCACGAATGTGGATCTGTGCTTGTCGCCTATTCGGGCGGCGTAGATAGCGCGCTGGTCATGGCCGTCGCCCATCAAGAATTAGGCGACCAGGCGTTGGCCTGCATTGGCATCTCGCCCAGCTATCCGGCCCGCGAGATGCGGGATGCCGTCAAGCTGGCCGAGGAGTTGGGCATTCCCTACCGGCTGGTCAATACGGAGGAATATCTGGACCCGAACTATGCCGCCAATCTCAATAACCGCTGCTACTTCTGCAAGTCGGAACTCCACAATCAGTTAAAGGCAATTCTGGTGCAAGAGGCATGGGGCGTGGTGCTGGATGGCAATAACGCCAGTGATGTGGGCGACTTTCGTCCGGGCATGCAGGCAGCGCGCGAACGGGGGGTGCGTTCGCCCTTATTGGAAGCAGGCATTACCAAAGCCGAGGTGCGAGAAATCGCCCACCATTTGGGACTACCGGTTTGGGATAAGCCAGCCATGGCCTGTCTCTCCTCGCGTGTACCCCACGGTACGCCAATTACACCGGAACTGCTGCGCCAGATTGAAGCCGCCGAAGATGTGTTGGTAGAGCTAGGCTTTGCCCAATTCCGCGTGCGCCATCACAATGAGATCGCACGCATTGAACTGCCGCCGGAAGATTTCCCCCGCGCCATTGAACAACACACCGCCATTCACGCCGGGATCAAAGCCGCCGGCTACCGCTTTGTCGCGCTCGACTTGGCCGGCTTCCGCAGCGGCTCACTCAACGGGGCGCCGGTAACGATTCCGTTGTTGGAGGGGGATGGGGGACGGGAATAGGGAGACGGGAGTAGGAAGTAGGAAGACGGGAGTAAGGAGACGGGAGGGGTGGCTTGTGGTGTAGAGTTTCTTTAGTCGCTGGGGCGACTGCTCGATATCAAGTTTTTCCAGTCGCTGGGGCGACTGCTCGATATCAAGTTTTTCCAGTCGCTGGGGCGACTGCTCGATATCAAGTTTTTCCAGTCGCTGGGGCGACTGCTCAGTGTCAGCCAGGGATTTCAATCCTTCTTTGCAATATTAGCAAGGCATCTCCATGATCGCTTACCTTGATCTACCGTCGGGAATTTCCGGGGATATGTTTTTGGGCTGTTTGGTCGATGCCGGTTGGCCGCTAGGTGAGTTAGAAGCGACCATTGCCCGGCTTGGGCTGCCGGCCGGGAGTTGGTCGGTGACGCAGGCGAGCGTTATGCGTGGGCCATTACGAGCGACCTTAGTCAACGTGCGCGCGGCGGTCGGTGACCAACATCGCCATCTGCACGACATTCGCGCCCTGATTGAGCAGGCGCCGCTCCCTACTGCGGTACAAACACAGGCGGTGGCCGTCTTCAGCCGTTTGGCCGCGGCCGAGGCCAATGTACATGGCAGCACGCTGGAAGAGGTTCACTTTCACGAAGTGGGCGCGCTGGATGCCATCATCGACATTGTAGGGGTCTGCGCCGGACTACAGGCACTGGGGGTGGAGCGACTCTATGCGTCGGGCGCCCCGTTGGGCGAAGGGTGGACCAACAGCGCGCATGGCCGTATTCCCCTGCCGGCGCCGGCCACCCTGGCCCTGCTGACCGCAGTCAACGCCCCCACCCGTCCCGCCCCTGGTCCTGGCGAGTTGGTCACGCCGACGGGCGCCGCACTGCTGGCCGAGTTGGCCACCTTCCAACAGCCGCGCATGAAGCTGCAGCGCATTGGCATTGGCACAGGCCAAAAGGATTTTGCCTGGCCCAACATCGCCCGGTTATGGTTGGGCGAAGCCGTTGATGAGGGGCAGCTGATAGAGCTAGAGACCAACATTGATGACATGAATCCTGAACTATATGCCACCGTCAGTGAACAACTCTTTGCGGCCGGCGCGTTGGATGTCTGGACCACGCCGATTCAGATGAAAAAGGGCCGGCCAGCGGTTTTGCTCAGTGTGCTTGCACCCAGTCTGCGGGAAAGTGCACTCGCCGACCTGCTGCTGCGCACCACCACGACCTTGGGCGTGCGCGTGCATCCGGTTCAACGACATGAAGCAGTGCGCGATTTCGTCACCATTGAAACCCGCTATGGCACGGTTCCCATCAAACGCAAATGGTGGGAGAACAAAGTGATTGGCATCAAACCCGAATATGAGGTGTGCGTACAGTTGGCCAAGCAACATAATGTGCCGGCGCGCACCGTCTACGAAGCGGCCTTTGCCTTGGCCTATCAGCAGTTTTTCACTGACTAACGGAGACCTGTTCAGGCGCTCAAGTTGCCTACCCATAACGAAGTTGGTACAATGAGGTGTAAACCTCGACGGCAACGGCGGTAGACGCAATAAAGTCGCCTTCCGTCGTACTATTTTGAAGGCTCATGTCGGTCTTCGGAGGCAAACAAGCAATTTCGCGCGGGTCACGGTGCTTTGCACCGGCTTCGCCAGCGTAGCGCATTCACCTCTTCACCACATGAGCGTTATTGAATCCATAAGGAGACTACCATGTATGAATTTTTTCCATTGATCGCTGGTGTATTGCTTGGCGCCTTAGCCTATCCGCTATCCAATCGCGTGCTGAGAACGGTGGTACTTGTCGTCGTTAGCATTGTCATTGGCTTCGTAGCCAGCACGGTGAGTGGTGAATTGGCGGCAAGTTGGGCCTTTTTGCTCTTTGATGCCGGTCAGGTGCTGTTAACCGCATTCTTGACTACATTTTTGCTTGCGCGCTGGCGTCAACAGCGTACCATTTAGCCATTTATAAAAAATTGGTTCATCGGATTTCGGGTGGTGGCGCCAAAATAATCCCGGAATCTTGGAAGATTCCGGGATTATTTTGGCGGACATGGGTGTCAACTCCATAAAATCCCGCTTCACCTCAAGAATAAGGAAGCAAGATCATGATTGAAAAACGACCTTTTGGCCGCACTGGCCATATGAGTACAGTGACCCTTTTTGGTGCGGCCGCGCTAGGCCGTGTCAGCCAGGCCGACGCCGACCGCACGCTCGATGTGCTGCTCCAATATGGCGTCAACCACATTGATACAGCCGCCAGTTATGGCGATGCCGAGTTGCGCATTGGGCCTTGGATGGAAAAGCATCGCAAGGATTTCTTCCTAGCCACCAAGACCGGCGAACGCACCTATGAGAAGGCTAAGGCAGAGATCCACCGCTCGCTGGAACGGATGCGCACCGATTACGTGGACCTCATCCAGCTTCACAACTTGGGCCACCCCGATGAATGGGATACGGCCGTGGGCCCCGGCGGTGCGCTAGAGGCTGCAGTCGAAGCCAAAGAACAAGGATTGGTGCGCAACATTGGCGTTACAGGGCACGGTCTTTATATTGCGGCCATGCACTTGCGCAGCCTGGAGAAATTTGACTTTGATTCAGTGCTGATGCCGTACAACTACGTCATGCACAAGAATGCCAAATATATGGCTGACTTTGATGCGGTGGTCAAGCTTTGTGAGGAGCGCAATGTAGCGGTGCAGACGATTAAATCACTTATGCGTGGCCCGTGGGGCATTGAGGATCGCAACTACAGCGTCTGGTATCAACCCCTGACCGAGCAGGCAGACATTGACAGGGCCGTGCATTGGGTCATTGGCCGGCCCTATATCTTCCTCAACACGGCCGGTGACATCAACCTGTTGCCCAAGATCCTGGACGCAGCCAGCCGCTTCCAAAGCCGGCCCGCCGACGCAGCAATGGAGGAGATGTTGCAAGAACGACGGATGAGTTCGATCTTTGCTTAGCACTACAACGAGATTTCGGAAGCTTTGAGGTGACTGTCACTGCCCAGGGCTAGATCATTGCTATCTGGCTTCTCGTGGGCAATGACAGTCACCTTTGCAAAGTCTCGTTGTAGTATTAGAACCTATCCGTAAATTCGGTTGTGGCATCCATTACTTTGTCGAGTTGTGGACTTGGGCACAGAGAATTTACGGACAGACACTAAGTAGTTCACCAAACTTATAGAAATTCAGAAAAAGATCCGTGTCAGAAACCAGGTTTTGCGAAAACACCTGGTTTCTGACACGGCCTAAGTCTATTGGCAGTAACATTGCGAATGGACGCGCCCAACTACGCTTGCACTTTCCTCAAACCCATCCTCTTCATTGCTGTGGAACCAATTACTGTCCTCATTGAAAAGGCTACTCTGTTCATCTGCTTACGTGAGACATAGGCGAGCACGCCATTGACTAATTATTTTTGCCTGGATTGACGAAGACTAGTAGTACTAGTCTATTTAGGCATAAATCGGGCCAGGGAACGCCACCGCTAGGAGGTGACGGCACAGCACTACATCACCGGCATAAGTCCCTTAGAAATATCTATGCAATCCTTGATCACCGCAATTTACTAGTACACGTTGCCTTAGGCCGTGTTGGTATTGCCGGACCGCTGCTCAGAGCATTGGCCAATTGCACAGTAAAAGTCGACAGAACCTACGAATTATCGTTGCGTCCAATCCAAAATACACGCTTTTAGCGTTACCTCATTGTGAAAGTCCAACAATTTCAGGGGAGGGCGCCAAACTAACCCTGTTGAATTCCCCAAAAAGCACTACCATGAATCCACTGTTACCTCACGTCTTACTTCTTTGTTTACCTATCCTTAGATAGGAAATGTTGGAGTCTCCTAATTATACTTTTCGGCATTACCAAAAAAAATGTGTGATACTAGCAAAAGGTATACGAACGGATCGTGAAATTAGGCCATGAATAGACTAGACAAGCACAAAATATAGTAGTATACTGCGGGAAATTGGAATCAGTTAATTAATAATTAAGTAGTAGCCAAACCGACGCTAAACAATCGCGCATATGGGGGAAGCGGTGAAATCGTTACAAACACGGGAGAGAAATAAAGCGATCTCACCCGCAGACCTAGATGAGCCTTAAGCAATGACATAAACAACGAATGGTTATGGTTATCAAAAAAAATTAGGGGGGATTGTCATGTAATTTGACAAAATCCCCCCTATCGCGTCCAGCCGACCTACTGTTTCCGCTGCCAACGTCAGACAGCAGGTCGCCAGAGAGAAGAGTCAGCGCGTCTTCGGCCGTATAGTGTCGGAAAAGGTTTTAGCCCACCCATAAAAGGGTAAGCGCGAATCTTTTTCAGATCTCTATAACGATTTTGCGCGTTCTTCTTTATTCATTATACCCCACATAGCTGATGCGTACTAATTGGAAATTCAATGTGCATCGACCTATCAAGAAAGCAGACAGACGACTATGAAAAAAAAGCAGTTTTCAATTGAAGGTGCTTCTGAAGGAAAGTCAGAGCATGGTTTGGATCGGCGACGTTTCTTGGAAACAGGTGTATGGGCGGCAGGCAGTGCCATTGGCCTGACCCTCTTTGGCACCGGTGGACGCTTTGTGGTCGGTGATGCGTATAAAGATAAACCAACCCAATGGGTCAACGTTGGCGAAGTTGCAGCGCTACCCGTGGGCAAAATGCAGTCAACAACCTATAGTGTACGACGCAAAGACGCCTGGCGCACCAGCGAAGAGAAAGGCATTCTCTATGTCTACAGTGATGATGGTGTCATCTTCACAGCCTTGAGCGCCATCTGCACCCATTTGGGTTGCAATGTACACTGGATGCCAGAGAACAATGACTTTCGCTGCCCCTGTCATGATGCCCACTTTAGCCGCAGCGGCGAGGTGCTAAGTGGCCCACCGCAACGCCCCCTCATCCAGCTAGAGACGAAGGTCGAAGCTGGTCAATTGATGGTATTGGTGTAGGAGACGCTATGGACATCGTTGAACAACCCACCAGCCACTATCCAGAAGCCCAAGCAGAAATGGGGACGCTTGCCGTTGGACAAAGTACACTTGCCACTTGGATCGAGGCCCGCACTGGTCTGCTTAGCGCCGGACGCAACTTCTTAACCTGGCCTGCTCCCCAATATGTGGAGCGCAACCTGCTCTATGCCCTGGGTGGCTTAACACTGATCAGCCTGCTCTACCAAATCTTCTCTGGCCTTTGCCTCACCTTTTATTATGACCCAGGCGCCGAGGCGGCCTACAACAGTGTTGATTATATTACCTACCAGGTGCCGCTAGGGTGGCTAGTGCGCAGCATCCATCACTACAACGCCAGCGCCATTATCGTCTTGGTCTTTCTGCACATGTTACGCACCTTCTTTTTCGCCGCCTACAAAGCGCCGCGCGAAGTTACCTGGCTTTCCGGTGTAGCCCTGCTGCTCGTAACCCTCGGCTTTGGCTTCACCGGCTATCTGTTGCCCTGGGACCAGCGCGGTTACTGGGCTACTATGGTCGGCACCGAAATTGCTGGCCAAGTGCCCTGGATCGGTCAATCGATTGCCCATCTGTTGCGCGGCGGGCCGAACTTGGGCCAATTAACGCTGACCCGCTTCTATGTCACCCATGTTGCCCTACTGCCGGGTACACTCTTTATGCTGGTGGCGCTCCACCTTTACCAGCATCGCTACCACGGGGTTGCGCCCACCATTGCCAAGCGCGGCCAAAGACGCGCCGGCCGCTCTGTGCCCTATTTCCCCAACTGGGTGATTATGGATATTTTGTTGGGTCTGGGCTTACTCGCCTTACTCATCTACTTGAGTTGGCACGAACGCGCCCCCCTCACCTTCCCGGCCAATCCAGCCGACGCCGACTATACGCCTAAGCCGGAATGGTATTTCCTCTTTTTGTTCCAGCTCTTACACTATGTGCCTGGCCGTCTCGAACCGTTGCTGATCGTGCTTGTTCCATTGGTCGTCATCGGCAGTATGGTGCTCCTGCCCTTTTTGGATCGCGGCGAAGAGCGCCGGCCATGGCGCAAACCATTGACCTCATCGGTTGCCCTTTTTTACATCGCAGTCATCATCATTTTCACCTGGTTAGGGCTCTAAAGGGATGGGGCATTTGCCGTTACGATTTCCACCTCTCAAACTGTGCACTAGTAAGCTAAGAACCTATCCGTCAATTCGGTTGTGGCGTCCACTACTTTGTCGAGTTGTGGACTTGGGCACAGAGAATTTACGGACAGACACTTAGTCGTAATCTTATGTAACACATCAGCCGCTGTTCAATGACCAGTCAGATAACGGTTACAGTTTGACGATGTCGCCTGACCATTGACCAGCACCCAATTCTATCCATGCAAAGGAGCAGTTATGCAGTTCAGAGTTTCCCCATTTATCGGCTTGATCGTAGTTCTACTCATGTCAGTGGCCTGCGCCCCGCCAACCAATACCGCGGCCAGCAGTAGTGCCGGCGCCAGTACTGCAGCCACATCCAACAACGTTTTGACTGCCGTCAAGGTCGATGCCGTCTCCCTGGATGACGCCGCCGCTTATTGGAGCGACGCGCCCGTTCTAACTGTACCGACCAAAGCTTCCGAAGAGGGCAAAGCCGACGGTTCTGATGTAAACCTCCAGGCTGTTTATGACGATACCAGCCTTGTCTTGCGTCTGGAATGGGCCGATACCACCCATAGTGTCATTAACAAGCCCTGGACGTGGGATGGCGCGACCTTTGCCCGCACCAAGGAACTGGGGGACCGTCTGGGCATCGTCTTCCCTATCGAAAATAACTCCACCTTTGCCAGCAAAGGCTGCGCCGGCATGTGCCACAACAGCGACGCCGATGTCAATAAATGGTGGATGGGCTCCGACAGCGCGGATCTACGCTATGATCTCTGGCAATGGACTGCGGCGAGCACCAATCCGGTGGGGCAGTTCAATGACGAATGGATTGGCGTCCAAACCGATCCGGCCAACGCCGAAAGCGCCACCCATCCCGACGCCAGCGGCGGCGGTTCGCTCAGCAATACCAACGACGCCAAAGATGGTCCGCGTTACATGAGCAGTGTGGATATTGCTGCCAGCATTATTCTAACCGGCGAACAGGTAGCGCTCGATACCAGCAAATTGACGGCGGGCGCGATCATTCCCGCGTCTGTTTTAGCGCCTTGGACCGGTTCACGTGGTGACATCCAGGTGAACGGGACCTGGAACGACGGCAAATGGGTGCTCGTGGTCATGCGTGCGCTGGAGACCGGCAATGATGACGATGTCGTCCTAACGCCCCCCAAAGCCTATCCCTTGGGCGTCGCCGTCTTTGACCAGGCCGAACATTACGCCCACACCGTAGCGCCGGATGTGATCACGTTAGAATGGAAGTAACCGCCCAGTCTGGTTAATGCCAATCGCTTAACCACCTAACTTAAAAAAATGTGACAGTTTAGAACCCAGGTTTTGACAAAATCTGGGTTCTAGTGCAGTGTAATGCAAGTTCTGATAAATTAGAGACATAGATCGTAGGTGCGGTTTCCATACCGCACAATCCCCCAGATTGGTCGATTGTGCGGTATGGAAACCGCACCTACGTCTAATTACTCATAACTTGCTTTACGCTGTACTAGTACACTGTATCCTAAGTTTTGCGAGTTTAGCCCAGGCGGGTGCGCTGGCGTGCGTCTTCCTGGAAGGGGCAACGCACACCCCCTGTTTTTTACCATCCGCCGCCCCTTCCAGGAAGACCTGGGTGACCACCTCTACTCTAGCAGAATTTCGGTAATACTGTACTAGTGCTTGGTGGGCTATTCAGCGCTGTTTCGTCTCCAGCGCTCATAGATATCCTCAACGCCATCTTCTTCATCGACCTGTGACCCAATTTTGACAAAACCCAAATGCGCCGCCAGACGCAAAGAGGGTTCATTCTCCGGACTAATCGAAAGGATAAAGCGTGTCACGCCCTGTTGGCGCGCCCAATGCATTAACGCCGTACAGGCTTCCGTCGCATAGCCCTGACGCCGGAATGGTGCGAAGATGGTATAGCCCAATTCGACACCTCCTGGCCCCAACGGGCGCACAGGTTCGGGCGGAGGCGCCATATGAAAGGCAATTGAACCCACCATTGTTTGGGTCGAACGTAGCACAATCGCCCGTTCCATCCAAGGTTCAAGCGCGGGGTTACTGTGCACCTGCTCCAGCCGCATGAATTTGTACTGAGAGATCGGCCACCATTCCGGGGCAACGGACACGCCCAGCAATTGCGCTGCTTGTGCTTCGTCTCCGCCAATGGCTGCGGCAAAGAATGCCGGCGTCATCAAACGTAGATCCAGCCGCTCACTCTGAATGGTTGGGATCATTTTGCGCATGTATTTTTACCTATTACCCACTCCGCAGATAGGTACTTTTACTCACTGATAAGCAGTAATTCCCATCCTGCCAGAAGCAACGCCATCCGCTACAATAAGATAAGTGGATTATATTTTATAAAGTTGCCTGTGGCAAGCAGTAGCGAACTATGGTTGTGATGACTTTATGAACGAAATTTTACGGGCGTCCAGTGAGCGTGCGCGGTTACTCTATCAAGAATGTCTGATCCTCCTCCAACTGGTGGATCAGGCCGGCAAATCGTTGGTGGCGGTGAGCGATCAATGGCTAGCCGTGCTGGGTTATACACGCACCGAGGTCTTGGGCCGCAACGCAACCGACTTTCTCACAGAGACCAGCCGGCGTGAGCTTGAGTGCAGCCATTGGCCGCAGTTGCAACAAACCGGACGCTTGGAAGGTGTCAGTTGCACCATTTTGAGAAAGAGTGGCGAACCTTTGTCGGTCTTGCTCTCCGCCGTCATGGAGCAGGATGAACAGGGGGGACTACTTCGTTGGGTTATGACCCTGAGCGATAGCGCACACCAGCCACAGGCAGAACAGCTGTTGCAGAGTATCTTGGGCGAGACGCCCCCGGCTCATGAGAATTACTTCCAGACCTTAGTCAGCCATCTAGCCGATGCCTTCCAGGTACGCAGCGCCTTTGTCACCGAGTGTGTCAACCGTGCGCTGACGCGTGTACGCACGGTGGCTTTCCTCGCCGGACGCGACTTTGTCGAAAACATTGAATATGATCTGACCGGCACCCCTTGCGAAGGAGTCATTGGCGGCGCCATCTGCTACTATCCAGAGCAGTTGGGCACGCTCTTTCCCATTGAGCAGGGCCAGGAATCGTACCTAGGCGCGCCCTGTTACGATTCGCGCGGTAATCTCCTAGGCCATTTGGCGGTATTGGACGACAAACCGATGCAGCGCGCCCCCCAAGATCTGGCGTTATTGGAACTCTTTGCGGCCCGCGCCGGCGCCGCGCTGGAGCGCAAACAAGCCGCCGAACGCACCCAACAGAATCGCGCCGAATTGAGCCAACTCAACCAGCAATTAGCCGCCTACAATCAAGATCTGGCGCGGCTGGTGGCGGAACGAACCAGCGAACTGGAACGGCGACGCCAGGTGGCCGAGGGGCTGCGCGATCTGTTGACGATCCTCAACTCCAACCGACCGCTTTCCGACATCTTGGGCTATATTGTCGGCGCCGCCACCCAGTTGCTAGGCACAAGCAGTGGCGCCATCTATGGCTGGCAGCCCCAGCAGAAGATCTTCACTGTCCAAGCCACCTGTGGTTTGCCACCAGCCTATGCCACCAACTTAACCTTTGCCGCCGAACAGAGCGTGTTAGGTCAAGCCATTGTCAAGCGGCAACCAGTCGTCATCTCTAACATTGCCGCCGCCTTGGCCGAGCAGCCGGATAGTCTGGACACCCAACGGCAGGCGTTGCTCACCCAACATTATCACACGCTGTTGACCGTGCCGTTGCTGCGCCAGGGTAGCGAGCAGACCAGCGATACAGTCTATGGCGCGATTGCACTCTACTACCCCACACCACGCAGCTTTAGTGATGAAGAGATTGGGTTAGTCGTCGCCTTTGCCAATCAGGCGGCGCTGGCAATTGAAAATGCCCAATTGCGCCAGGAGGCGGAACAGGCCGCGATCATGGCAGAACGCAGCCGGCTGGCCCGCGAACTGCACGATTCCGTCACCCAATCGCTCTACAGCATGACGCTGCTGAGTGAAGGCTGGCGACGGCTGGCGGTCAAAGGGGAGTTGCAACAGGTCGATCAACGGCTGGCCGAGTTGGGCGAACTGAGCCAACAGGCGCTCAAGGAGATGCGGCTGTTAGTGCATGAGTTGTTACCACCAGCGCTGGAAAAAGAGGGGCTAGTAGGGGCGCTCTACCAACGGCTGGCAGCCGTAGAAAAACGGGCCGGCATTGACGCGCGTTTGGTGGCGGACGAGGTGTTCGAGTTGCCGCCACTCCTAGAAGCGGCGCTCTATCGCATTGCCCAAGAGGCGCTCAATAACGCCCTCAAACATGCCGACGCCAGCGCGGTTACCATAAATTTGCGCACCGTGGCCAATCAGATTATGCTGGAAATTGCAGATAATGGCAAAGGCTTTCCTGTCGAACCGCGTGATCTCCAGCATGATGTCCAGCGTAATGCCCGAGGTGATGCCCAGGGTGATGCCCAGAGTAATGATCGGGGTGGATTGGGGCTGGTGACTATGCGCGAACGGGCGGTCCAACTGGGCGGGATCCTATCCATCGACACTGCCCCCGGCCAAGGTACAACCGTACGCGTCCAGCTAGACGATCCCCGAACAAGTGACCGTTAACGAATGACCAATGACCTATCACGAGGTTCCCGATGAGCACAAAAATCCGTATTTTAATCGCTGATGACCATGCCGTGGTGCGCCGTGGCTTGCGCACAATTTTGCTGAGTGAACCAGAAATGGAGTTGGCCGACGAAGCTGCCGACGGCATTGAGGCGGTCCTCAAGGCGCGCGCCTGTCACCCAGATGTGATCCTGCTCGATATGGTGATGCCCCGGCTTGATGGGTTGGGCGCCATCAAGCAGATCAAACAGGAGAATCCTGCGGCACGCATCTTGGTGTTGACCAGCTTTGCCGAGGATGACAAGCTCTTTCCCGCCATCAAGAGTGGTGCGTTGGGCTACCTGCTCAAGGATTCCTCGCCCGAGCAGTTGCTCCAGGCCATTCGCGATGTCCACGCCGGCAAATCGTCACTCGATCCTTCGGTGGCGCTCAAATTGATCCGCGAACTCAACCGCCCCACCGACCTGCCACTCAGCCCCGATCCCTTGAGCGAACGGGAGTTGGAAGTATTAAAATTAGTAGCACGCGGGCTGACCAATCAGGAGATCGCCGAAACGTTGATCATCGGCGAGCGCACGGTCGGCAATCATATCAGCAGCATTCTCAGCAAACTCCACGTCGCCAACCGCACGCAGGCCGCGCTCTACGCCCTGCGCGAGGGGATCGCGACGCTGGAAGAACAATAGATAGTGTACACCATATCCATCGTAAATCGATTGGAAAATGAATCTACGATGGATGCGGCGAGCGCACTTTGCTTAGCCGCTTTTGGATCGCCTACGTGCGCAGCAGGTTGCTCCGACTTACCACCGTTACTGTGGTCGCAGCACCCATCGTTGCGTGGTGGTCCCGTTACAGTTCCACTGCTGAATGGCCACGCCGTTGCTGGTGGAGCCATTGGTCACATCCATACAGAGACCGCTGTTGACACTGACAATTTCATAGGAGCCGCCGGCCACAGGGCGAATGGTCCACTGCTGGTTGGCGCCGCCATGCCAGGGCCATTGGATGAGCTTGGCGCCGGTCTGTGTACTGCCCCCGTTGACATCGATCACCTTGCCGCTGTGGACCGCGGTCAGGCGATAGTTGGCGCCGACCGTCTCCACCAGCCACTTCTGATTGTTGCCGGTGTGGCAGGACCACTGGACAATCCGCGCGCCATTGGCCGTCGAGGCGCCATAGACATCGACACAGCGCTTGCTGCGGACGTTAACCAGTTGGTAGATGCCGGGACGCGGCCCCGCCGGCTGGGCACTGACACTCCAGGTAAAGCTGCCACTCACCACACCGCCATGACTATCATCGACGGTTACCGTCACATTGAAAGCGCCGGCTGTGGTAATGACTCCGGCAATCAAGCCATTGCTGTTATTAATTGCCAAACCATTGGGCAGGCCCGTGGCGCTAAAAGTTAAGCTGTGGCCATCGGCGTCGCTGGCATTGATTGACAGGGTTACTGCATCATTCACCGCGTTGCTCTGGTTGCCCGGATGGGTGAGCGTCGGCGGGTGGTTGACTGGCGCGGTGACGGTCCAGGTCAAGGCAATGCTGGCGCCACCGCCCCGACCATCGTCAACGGTCACCGTAACCGCATAGACGCCGGCGGTGAGAGGGGTTCCCGCAATGACGCCCGTTCCGGCATGGATGGTGAGGCCAGCGGGCAACCCGCTCGCGGCAAAGGTCAGACTATCGCCGTCTGGGTCGTTGGCGCTAAGTGGGAGCGCCACTGTGTCGCCGACCAAGTTGCTCTGGTCGCCGGGATTGGCGAGCGTCGGCGCCCGGTTAGGTTGTGGTGGCGCCGGTTCACTGCCATCAAGCTGGCGGAGAAAGGCGACGAGTTGGTTCAACTCCACCGCCCCCACCACCAGACCACTGTGCGCATTGACCGCATCAGCTAACGTTGCGGCTGACCCATCGTGGAGATAGGGGGCAGTGGCCCATACACCGCGCAGGGTGGGTGTATCGAGGCCGGTGAGTGGGCCATTCAGGCGTTGGCCACTGCTGGCTTTAAGCGTGCCAATGTCATGCAGGTTGTTGGGCGCACTGTCGGTGTAGCCCTGGCCGCCGTGACATTGGACGCAGTTGGCATTCTGGAAGATCGCTTTACCGGCTACCCCATCGGCAGTCAAGGTTCCATCACCGTTGCGGTGGGGGCTGGCGGGCGTTGTGGCCAGTGAATTGACATAGGCAGCCAATGCATCCAGATCCGCGCTGCGTCCAGCCTTGGGGGCGCCCAGTGGATCGCTGGTGGCGGCAAAGTCCCCATCAGGTAACAGGCCCGTACCACCCGCCAAAGCGCGGATCTGCCCTTCAAAGTCCTGCACCTCATCAAAGTTGGCGCTCCAGTGCAAAGGACCCTGCCCAGCATGGCCGTTGAGGTCGATGGTATTGCGCAGCCCTTCGCCAAAGCCAGTGAGATCCCAGACGCGCCCATCCTGACCGCCGTCATTATGACAGGCCGCGCACGAGATGTAGTTATCACGCGCCAGGCGGGTGTCCTTGGCGTCATAGAAGAGCTGTTTGCCGGTGAGCACCTGCGGGCTCAACGTTTCCGTGGCGACGGTGGCGTAGGTGGCCAGCAGCGGGGCCGTCGGTGCACCGGTCGCATAGAGGTCATGCAGATCATAGACGGTGACGGTGCGGTCCATAAAGTTGTGGACAAAGAGCCGCATACCATCCGCGGCCAGGGCCAATCCTTGTGGTGCGCGCCCGACGTTGATCCGGAAGCGTTCGGCGTGGGCATAGGCGTCAACGACCGCCACTTCCCGGCTGCCTTCCAGCGCGACAAAGAGGTAGTTGCCGCTCTGGTCAAAGAGAGCGGTGGTGGCAATGCCAGCGTTATCATGGTCGAGGCGCGCCGGATAATCTTCGGCGCCGGTGGTCAGGTCGATCACCGAGGTGATGCTGCGCACCGTGCTCTCAAAGGTAAGGTTACGGCCATCACGCAGGCTGCCGCGCACGATGTTGTCCTGCTTAGAGGGCACCCAGGCAAGCAGGCCATCGGGCGCAATGACTGCCGGCCCCAGATAGTTGGGGATGCCACGTCCGCTGTGTTCGGCATCAGGACGGTCGCTGTAGTGCAAGGTAATGGTCTGTGCAATGGTGAGATCGCTGGTGTTAACCACAATCACTTCCCCACCACCATTGCTCACCTGGGGCGTTGCACTCGCCTCGCCCGGCAGGCGTGGGGTGATAAAGCGGGTAACGTATAGTTTGTCGCCGGCGCCGTTGAGAGAGAGATGGCGTACATAAGGGCCAACATCGACGCTGCCGGTCTGAGCAGCAGAGGTGGCGTCAAAGCGCAGCAGTTCGCCACTTCCTTCCAGCGCCACATAGACGGTATTCCCCTTACTGGCAATCCCAAAGGGCTGTGCGCCATAGGGTAAGTTCACCGCCTGCACCACGGCCAAGGTAGTGGTGTCGATCAGGCTAAGCGTCGCCGCGCCCTTATTGGTGACCCACACGCGCCCATTGGCAGCCAACGCTAGACTACGGGGTGCACGGCCCACGGCAATCTCCGCCACTTTATTGTTGGTCACCGCATCAAAGACGCTGACGGTGTCATTGTCGGGGTTCACATTCCAGATGCGGTCATTGCCGCTGCGCGCTTCATAGATGACGCTCATCGAGGCCACCGGCTGGTTGGTGGTCAAGGGCAGGTGGACGGCCTGGGCAAAGGTCTGGCTCTTTTCCACGCCGCTGTCATCGGTGACGGTGAGTTTAACCAGATAGATGCCGGGCTGGGTAAAGCTGTGGTCAATAGCCAGATCACTCTGGTATGCCGTCTCCGGCACGCCATCACCAAAGAGCCACTTGACCCGCAAATTGGCGCCATTGTTCACGGAAGCGACATAGTGCACCGACGTGTTGACCGGCACGGGGGTTGCGGTCAGTGGATTAAGCGTAAAGGGCAGCGCTTGAATCGTCCAGACAAAACTCTGGCTAGCCGCAGCGCCGCGCCCATCTTGCACGGTGACCGTGACGGTATAGCTGCCCGGCGCTGTGGGCGCGCCACGGATGATGCCACTGTTGGTGTCAAGCGTGAGCCCTACGGGCAGCCCCACAACGCTAAAGGTCAAGAGGTCGCCATCAGGGTCGTTGGCGCTCAGGCTCAAATTGATATTGTCGCCGACGGTGTTATTTTGCGCTGCCGGCTGGACCAAAGTGGGGGGACGATTTTGCACCAGCGTGACAACCTTTTCGGTGCGGTCATTGGTCCATTGCCCCTGTGCCACCGGTGCGCCCCAGTTGACGCCGTCGGCGCTGAGATAGAATTGATAGGCCGCAACGGTGCCATTGATGGCGCCACTCTGGCGCGGCAGATAACGGAAGCCGCCAATGGTATAAGCTCCCCCCAGATCGACGACGAGCCAGTGGGGTGGGGGAGGATTAGCGACAGACCATTCGGTGTGCCAGATCGTATTCGTATTCCCATCAATTGCATTGACGGCGCGGCCATCTTCACCTTGCGTCTCCTGGCTGTCGGCGGTAATGGTCCAGCCGCGGCGCTCCATCGTGTTGCCTTGTGCATCCACCACATTGAACTCAGCCGCCGAACTCCACGGGTTACCGTTGACCTCTGACTCGGCCACCAACTTGACAAAGCGGGTCGTCCCCGGTTGCGTCACCGTCCAGGTAAAGTTGATGGTGGTGGGCTTGCCCCCATCGCTCACGATGACAGCCACCGCGTAGACGCCGCTGGCGGTGGTACTGCCGCTGATGAGGCCAGTCGCAGCATCTATCGTCAGCCCTGTAGGCAAGCCGGTGGCGCTAAAGGTCAGAGCGTCGCCATTCGGGTCGGCAGCGACAATGGGCAGCGTTATGTTATCCCCGACAAAGTTGCTTTGATCTCCTGGCGGGTTGACGCTAGGGGCGTTGGAGTTGCTCACTTTGAGTACCTTGGCAACAGAAGGTGTGCCCTGGCTGTTAACGGCAAAGAGCATCCAGAAGCCGGGGGTCAACACATTCTTGTTGCTGTGGAGGGCGAGTTGGTAACTGCCGGCGCTGGTTTCACTAAAGGGCACGGAGAGGTAACGCAGATCCGAATTGAGCACATGGGTGAGCGCCGAAAATTTGATCAGACTAAATTTCTGGATCCCGACGGTGGCCTGCACGGTAATCGTGCGGCCATAGGTCACCACATCGGGCGCGGCGGTGATGACCGGACGGGTGGCCAGCGAACCATCCTTATTAAAGAGATAGGGCGGCCAATAAACTTGATGGTCGGGATGGTCGGCGGAGCAGTTGCAGAGCCCGCCACCGCCCGACCAGACGCGACCATCGGTCATGAGCAACGCCACTGAGTGGTAGTTGCGTGGAACCGCTAGATCGGCCACACTGCGCCAGGCGCGGGTGGTGGGATTCCAGATCTCCGGCGTAAGGATCGTGCCCTGGTCGCTAAATTCTGTGCCGGAGGTGTTGCCACCCACAATCATCACTTCGCCGGTGGGGAGGATGACGCCGTTGTTAAATTTGCGTGCATTGGCCATCGGCGCGAGGTCGATCTTCTGGGGCGTCACACCAGTCAGGTCGATCATCGCGGCTTTGTTGGTGCCGGGCGCGGTGCTCGTGTTATTGGCTGCGCCGCCGGCCATGAGCAACTTGCCCTCATCGTACATAACGACTGTACCATATTTGGGATACCAGCTATTGACCAGGCCGGCATTGCTGACCGCGCCATTGCCGCTGGGATCGATCCAGTTCATTTGGGGTGTGGGGCCGGCATGAAAGATGCGACCGTTGGGCGCCAGGTGTAGATAGGGCAGCCAGTTGTTCTGGTAGCCGCTATAGTTGAGAATGGGGGCCTGGAGGCTGGCGCCAGTGAGCAGCGTCCAACCCTGGCCCGGGGTCCAGATTTCCGGGTAGGGGCCACCTGGGTCACCAATGGCCGTAAAGACCTGGCCGCTGGGCAGGGCGACGCTGCCGGGATACCAACGGCCTGTGTTCATATCTTCGACGCGTGTCCATTGGTTGGTGCGATAGTCAAAGATAGAGGTGCGCTCGCGGGTGCCGTCACCGCCGTTGACAAAGACACGGCCGTCCTCAAGCATGGTGGGGATGGCGCAGAACATGGAGTGATCGCTACGGTTGACCGACTGTAACTGGCTTACCGCCGGATCCCAAATCGCGGCGTAGGTCGTAGAGCCGCCGCTAAAAGAGAGCGGATTATTACCACCCCAGGCCAGAATCCGGCCATCGGGCAGGCTGGCGGCGGCGGCAAAGGCAAAGGGCCAGGTGACTGGCGCATCCCATCGCCCGACGACATTGACCGGGCCGCTTACCGCGGCATTCGCGGGTGCGACAAAGGGAGGCTCATTGCGTTGGCGGGCAGCTTCGGCCAGCGCGTAATCGTCCGCCTCATGGCTGGTCGTCGGCGCGGACGGGGTCGGATCGGGTGCCGGTTGGGAGAGCGGCGGGTCATCACTCTGGCCCCCAGGTCCGTCATTTTGCGGCGTAGAGTCGGCGCCATTGGCGACCAGGGGCAGGTAGAGTTGATTGGACGCTTGTGTCACATCTGTGTCACTAGGCGGCAAATCAGCCTGGGCCCAAACGTCAGCAACCGGTTGCAGGATCATCGTGAGCACCAGGGCGCCGATGAGTAAAAGTGAAAATAAGTTGTTCCATAGCGTACCGCGTTGGTCCATGCAGAAACCTCACCTTAAATAAATGGCAAAAAGCCTAGCTTGTGCCAGCCGCTGATGCCGCGCTTTGCAGGCGCGGTGACAGAACTGTTGCCACAAGCAGGCAACGGCGTGTTGGCATTGTTATAGATGTTCAGAAAAAGATCGGTGTTAAGAAACCAGGTTTCTGGCAGAAACCTGGTTTCTCTACCCCGAATGGTAACTACTCAGCCCGCTCCTAGCCGGTCCGTGACCGGCGCCAGTCACGGACTGGCTAAGAGCGGGTAGGCTGAGTAGTTACCCCGAATGATTATCTGAATTTCTATAGCATGAGTAAACAGCTTGGGATGTGGTGAAGAATGGGTGCGGTGCAGTTGTCCCCAGCGTGCAAAACACAGCGACCTCAGAGTTGGGACCGCCGCGCTTTACCACCTAATGATCAGGCTATGCACCATTGTAATGAGGAAAATAGCAAAAAAGTATTACAGAATTATGTCATTGTCGCGTCATTTGTCGCAGATAGATATACCCCCATTGCGCCGGGTGCGTCCCAAATAGTTGGGACCAGAGGTGACTGTCACTGGGCAACACGGGGTGGGAGGCATTGCAACGCCCTGCGCCCAGTGACAGTCACCTTCTTGCCACTTGCGTGGGACGCACCCCCTTACGCCTATCCGCTTGGCGTTGACCGAAGGTGCTGTTAAAATAGGATCTGCAAGCTTGAGCAATAGTAGACCGGGGAGGTCTGATGAGCATAGCCAATCCACTGATAATATCGCCACCGCCAATGGCGTCTGTTGTCTACCCTGAAAGTGACGGCGAACCGATGGCAAATAACAGCGTCCAGTTTCGCTACATCACCACAATTGAGGGCAATCTCGAAATTCTGCTGGAAGATCAGTCCGATGTTTTGGTGGCGGGTGATATGTTTTGGTATCCGGTGGAAGGGGATAACACGCTCCGTCAAGCGCCGGACATTATGGTGATTTGGGGCCGTCCCAAGGGCGACCGCGGCTCCTATTTGCAGTGGGAAGAGGACGATATTACGCCCCAGGTGGTCTTTGAAATTTTGTCGCCGGGTAACCGCCGCCAAGAGACGCTAAACAAGTTTGTCTTCTATGAGCGCTATGGCGTCGAAGAATATTATCTCTATGACCCTGACCGTGGTCGCTTGCAGGGGTGGCTGCGCAATGCCCAAGGCGAATTAGTGGAGATTACGCGCATGAAAGGTTGGCGCAGCCCACGCTTGCAGATTCGCTTTGAGCTCTTAGGGCGCGAGCTGCTCTTACATTATCCAAATGGCGAACGCTTTTTGACCTTTCTCGAACTTAACCAACGCCGCGCCCAAGCTGAAGCGCGCCGATCGAGAGGCGGAACGCGCCCAGGCCGAGGCTCAAGCCCGCGCCGAAGCGGAACAAGCGCGCATTGCGGCTGAAGCGAAAGCCCAAGAGCTAGAGGCGCGTCTGCGTGCGCTGGAAGAACGTCTGCGCCACTCGGATTCATAGCGAAGTGGGTCTTTCGATTATCAGTAGATCGCAATATGCTCTAGGCGGATCCGTGACCCGCCGCCAGTCACGGACTGGCGCAGAGCAAGATGCTGTGGTCTACTGATTATCCTGGCTTAACGCCGCCGAAGGGCCATCCAGCCATTAAAGAGCTTTTGCACCAGAGGGGTGAGGCGGGTGCGGGTATAGAGACCAGCCACGCGAGCAATCGATTCGGCTTGGGTCGGGTAGGGGTGGACAACGTCACCGATGGTCTTGAGCCCAATGCCGGCCACCATGGCTAGGGTAATTTCGTTGATCATATCGCCGGCCTGGCGTGCGACGATCGTTGCCCCCAGGATTTTATCGCTCCCCTTTTTGGTGTGCACCTTGACAAAGCCCTCTTCTTCGCCGTCGGCCACGGCGCGGTCGTTTTCCTCAAAATGATAGGTGTAAGTGTCAATCGCAATCCCTTGCTCTTCCGCCTCATGGGCATAGATGCCGACGTGGGCGATCTCCGGGTCGGTGTAGGTGCACCAGGGCATGGCGAGGTCGCTCAGTTTTTTGCGGCCAAAAAAGAGCGCATTTTGCACGACAAGTTTCGCCGCCGCCGCCGCCGCATGGGTAAACTTGTACTTCATCGCCACGTCACCGGCGGCATAGATGCGCGGGTTGGTGCTCTGCATATAGTCGTTAACCACAATGCCGCGCCGACTATCGGCCTCGACCCCCACCTTTTCTAGCCCCAACCCTTCAATATTCGGCACACGCCCTGTCGCCACCAGGATCTCATCGACCTCGATTGCCTCACTGCCCTCGGGGCAAGCATAGTGGAGCAACTTGGCGCCATTCCGTTGGGTCACTTCCTTGACCTGGCTGTTAAGCACCAGTTGAATCCCCTCGCGCAGAAAGGTTTGTTGGACAATCTCCGCGGCGTCAGCATCTTCGCGGTTGAGCACATGGCCGGCGTTGTGGAAGAGCACCACTTCGCTGCCCAGACGGCGAAAAGCCTGGGCCAATTCACAGCCAATCGGCCCGCCGCCGATGACTGCCAACCGCCGGGGTTGTTCCATCAGATTCCAGACCGTTTCATTGGTTAAGAAACCAGCTTCCTGCAAGCCCGGAATATTGGGATGATAGGGACGTGAACCGGTGGCAATCAAGACCTTTTTAAAGCGGAGTTGTGCGCCGGCAATCTCAATCGTCTCTTCACCGGTAAAGCGCCCTTCGCCCAGGAAAACATCGACGCCGGCCTCGGTGTAGCGCTGCACCGAATCAACCGGACTCAGATCGGCCTGGACGCGACGGATGCGCTCCATGACTTGGTCAAAGTGAACCGTGGCGCCATTCGTCTCAATGCCAAATTTCGGGGCGGACATCATCTCACCCATGACGCGCGCCGAGCGAATGATCGCCTTAGAAGGGACACAGCCCACATTCAAGCAGTCGCCGCCCATGAGGTGCTTTTCAATCACCGCCACCTTACCCCCCAGGCTGGCGGCAATAATCGCCCCGAGCAACCCCGCTGAACCGGCGCCAATGACCACCAGGTTATAGACCGGCGCCGGTTTGGGGTTCTGCCAACCGGGTGGATGGGCGTTCGCCAAGCGCCGCAGGTTATTTTCAGTTGGGGGCAGCGTTTCTAGTGACGCTGTTTCTGCCGTGTCAATCATTGCCATTGTTTGCATAACGTTATTCTCCGAATGAATTTTAGGTTCAACCAAATCTCGAGGATTATTTTGACGGCTGTGGCTGTCCCCTCCGAATTGCCACAGAGCCGAATTTCAATGACTCGCTGCTTCACGTCGCTTAAAATAACGGGAAATGACGATGCTGACCACAAAAATCACCGCGCCAAAGACCAAGACCCAGGGGTTAAATTGCGGCGACTTTCCCATCACCAGTTCCTTGATGTCAATCGAGGCGCCAAAGGAGACAAAGGCAATGGTGCCGGGAATCGAGCCGAGGAGCGACGCCAAGATAAAGGCTTGCCAGTCAATGCGCAGAATGCCGGCCAAGTAATTGACCAGATCATAGGGCAGAAAGATAAAGCGCATGATCATCACCGTCTCAAAGCTGTTCTGGCGCATACGGTCGGCATAGCGCTGGAGCAGATTGCTGCTTTCTCCACTGTTCTCTTGTAACAGCCCCTGACCAAAGAAGCGCCCAATGTAGTAGGCGATGGTCGCCGATAGGTTGCTGCCGATCACCGTGTAAATAATAGCCAACGTTAGATTCCAAGCCGAACCTGCGCCAAAGATGGCGCCACTGGCAATGGTCAACACCGCCGCCGAGAAGAAGATCAACGGGCGCAACGCATAGATGACAATATAGAGCAGCGGCCCCCACGGTGACGAAAGCAGATCGACGATCTGAACCAGCGCCGTGGTCGTAGTCAGCCCATTGGCCTGATAGTACCAAGCATAACCGCCGATCAGCAGCACCCAAAAGGCCGCCGCAACCAGCTTTTGTCCATGTTTACTGAGAAAAGAAGGTTTACTGCTTTCCAGCGTTTTAGAGATTTCCATTGTCATGATCCCAACTTTCTTCGTTTCAGCTTACACTTATCCTACACGTCCTATCCAATCGCCCAATGCAGTAGAGTTTATTCCGATTTGTTTTGCGCTCGTGTGACAGGATGACAAGATGACAAGATGACAAGATGACCGCTGTGGTTTCATCCTGTCATCTTGTCATCTTGTCGCCTAATCTACGAAATCGAGATAATGTCTAGTATATACGCCCGCGTCCAAAACGTCTGGAACTTGCCCTACGCAACATTCCCTATTGGCAACATTGGCAACATTGGAATACTCTCACCATCATCGCATGGAGAGATTACAGCCATCTTCTCCAAAAGTTACAGAAGTGTGAAGCTTCAATGTCACTGTTCAGCTGACACGCCAGAATAGACCAAGCAGGCTTGCTTTGACCGGCCATTCTCTGGTCAGTCCCCGGCGCGTTAATCAGTTGCTCTACCCTTACCGCAATAGTATACGATAACGACAAGAGTAACACCGGACGCAAGCATTGGCATCTGTAAAATTACTTATTCAGCTATAGATTTGTACCTGTCTTGAAGCGCTCGTCATCTTGAGCGAGGTAACAACCTGAGGACGTAGTACGGATCTTACATCGTTTCCACGGTGGAAAAGCAACAGTAATGTTTAGGCTTATCCTTGTAAGTGGCATATAGGGTTAGCTGGCTCAATTTGCCATTGCCAGGAAAGAGAGGCAGGAGCAAGACAAAGCGCCGCCGGCAATGCTGGCGGCGATTTGCCTTGCTCACTTCTTTGAGGGTTTGTCCGGCAACAGATTACCAGGCGGCAACCCCGGCGGCATTGGCCGGCAAGCCGCCAAAACTGCCCACTAGCGTCAGTGCGCCATTGGCCTGCACGCGAAAGCCGATCACGGTCTGCGAACGGGGGCTGAGCGCATAGATCAGACGTCCATTGCGGCTGACCGCGGCGTCGGTTGGGCCGGTGCCGTCGCCCGTTTCACCACTGCGGGCGTTGAGCAACGTCAGCGAACTGTTGTTATTGACTTCAAAGAGGGAGAGGGAAGCCGTACCGGCGTTGGTGCTGTAAGCATACTTCCCGCCCTCGGTGACCACAATCCAACAGGCGGCGGCTTCACCCGTCACCACAGATGCGCTGACCAACTGCAACGAGCCGTCATCGCCCAGGGTGTACGAAGAGACCGCGCTGGGTAGTCCGCCACCACCGGCCTCGGAGACGACTAGGGTGTCATGCTTACCAAAGGCAAAGCCAAAGGGGGTGGCGCCGGAGGAAGCATGAACAATGGGCCCGCTAGCCCGCCCTTGGCGATCTACGGTGTAGGTGTCAATTTGATTGGTGGAGCGTTCCGTCACAATGAGCACCTTGCCATTCGGCGAGAAAGAAAGCTGGGCCGGGGCGGGGGCGGCGCCACTGCCGTTGTTGCTCAGATTGCGGGTCGAGTTGGCCAGCGGCGTCAATTTGCCAGCGCGATTTAGCTTGAACCCCGTAATATTGCCCGGATCGCCGGCGTTCAGCACATAGACCAAGCCCCGCCGTACGGTTAGGCTGGTGGGCAGGTCACCGCCAGAGGCAACCTTGTCGGTCAGCACCAGACCAATCGGGTAGACGGCAAAGACCGAGATCTCATTGCTGCCGCCGTTAACGGCAAAGAGCCAGCGTCCATTGTCGCTTAGCGTGAGGGAGCCCTGCGAGCCAAGCCCAGCGCCCAAGCCTTGGCCACCAGTGGGGAAACGGCCCGTCACCGTCAAAGCGCCGTCCGCCGCACGGCTATACATGACGACTTCATTGCCGCGCACGGAATCGTTGGCATTGGTCATGACAAAGACAGCGCCATTCGCGTCATTGTCATCGTTATGGCCGGCAGCTGAGACAGTCTCCACGGTATCGGTCAAGTCGGCATCCGGATCAATTTCTTCCGCCGCCACAGTGGAGCTTTGTCCGTCCTGCATGACAAAAGGCAAGTAGAGTGATGAGTTCGCGGTATCCCTCTCCTGCGCGAGAACAGGGGCCACGCTTACGGCAAGCAATAACAAGGTGAGCAAGATGCTCAATTTACGTGATGCTTTACGCAACATTGTCTCCTCCATTAGGAATTGTGTAAGAAACTTGGCAAAAACTTGTGGAACCGATTGTGAATGCACCCTCTCCGCGACGCTGGTGCAATCTGTGGCTTGCCATGGGTGCACACCCAATGCTGGGGATACTTTGGATTGCACCCATGTTCAAGGGCGCCTACTGCTATAGTCTTGGCTGGGGCCAATTTGTTACACTCGGTTTTCCCCTTTTTTCGTGGCTAGACTTTGCAGCAGCGGCATAAAGTCTCTTATTTACTCCTGTAAAAATAGGATTTTATAGCGCTGTTCGGTGTCAGCAACAAACATTTATGTAATAATTTGATAAGCTTCGTGCAAGAAAACGATCTCTCTTTTCTCATCCTAGGCTAGCCCTTCCGCATTAGAGTGTAGCCAGCACTTTGCAAGCAACACAATGGCTGGAGGGAGCGCAAGGATGGACGTTAACAATGCAAAAGCAACGGGGTCAACGAGCAATTCATTTTCCGATGTCGCGTTAGTGGAAGCGCTACGCAACCATGATGAAGGCGTTTTCATGAGGTTAATTGACCAATACCAGAGTATCATGGTGCGTATGGCGCAACGCCATGTCGATGATAGGGAAACGGCCAAAGAGGTGGTGCAGGAGACCTGGTTGGCTGTTTTGCGTGGTATCTCCCATTTTGGGGGACGCGCTTCCTTCAAAACCTGGCTCTTTACCATTCTGATCAACCGCGCACGCACGCGCGGCAAGCAGACAAAACGACTTGTACCATTGGCCGAGTGGGAGCAGGAACAGGTGAGCGATGAGGAAGCGAGCCTTTGGACAGAGCAGCGTCAGCCTATTGAGGAACGCCTGGGGAATATGACCTCGACGCGGCCGGTGCGCAACACGCCCGAAGAACAGATGCTGCGGCAAGAGGTGCAAAAACGGATTGAACAGGCGATCCTTCTCTTGCCACCAGCACAGCGTGAAGTGATTACGCTGTATGATATCGAAGGATGGACAGCAGAAGAAATCTGTCTGGTGCTCGGATTGAGCGAAGGTAACCAGCGTGTCCTGCTCCATCGCGCACGCACCAAAGTCCGTCATGCGCTTGAAGGCTATTTACAGGGCTAATACAGTGTGTACTAAGTTTTGCTAGATTAGCCAGCGTGGGTGTGCCGGCGTGCGTCTTCCTGGAAGGGGCAACGCACACTCCCTGTTTTTTACCATCCGCCGCCCCTTCCAGGAAGACCTGGGTGACCACCTCTACTCTAGCCAAACTTCCCTGACACTGCACTAGGTGCACCCTTGCCCTTGCACGCTAGGCGGGTCGCACATGTAAGGCGAGAAGCGGAGCGTTAGCAGGATTCAAGAGTACAAAAGCATGGTCGTTGCGATTGTGCGCGACTGCTTGTGGATCCTGGGCAAGCAGTTCCAGCGTACGCGCGCGGGTGATACTTTTAAGATCCTCAGTGGCAGCTTGGAGCAGGGCAGACCACGGTTCATCCAGCGTTGCCACCTCCAATGCAGCCACTTCACTGCCCAAGGGCAGTTGCGCCTCACTTTTAAAACGGCGCACCACGGTTGCAATCTGCACCAACGTTTCTCCCACGGCAAGGGCTGTAGCATCCGCAGCCACGTCGCCGGCGACAGGCTGGGGCCAACGCGCCATGTGAATGGACGGACACTGTTCCGTTGCCGCAAAGAGGGCCTGATAGATCGCATCGGTGACATAAGGCAAAAGCGGAGCCAGCAATTTGAGCAGCGTCAAAAAGCTCTGGTGTAACGCCACCCGCGCCCCTTGATGATAAGCACGGTCCGGGTGGTAGAGGCGCTGTTTGGCCATCTCCAGATAGTTGTCGGCAAAGTCCGTCCAGAAAAAGCTTTCCACCTCATATTTAGCCGCGGCATAGTCATAGTGCGCAAAGGCGTCGGTCACGCGCCCCACCACCTGTTGCATACGCGCTAGCAGCCAGCGGTCAGCCGGCGAAAAGTCAACCGTCGCCATATCAAGCGTGGCCAGTTCAGCCTCGGTCAGCAGAAACCGTTGGCTAAAGCGCGCCACATTCCACAGTTTGTTCACCAGCTTGGCGCCCGCCTGCATTTTTTCCTCACTGATAATGGCATCCTTGCCCGGCGCGGTGCTGGCCGCCCAATAGCGCACGCCATCAGCCGTATAGCGTTCAATGGCACGCTTCGGCGCCAATGGGCCACCGCCACGACTCTTGCTGATCTTGCCCATGCCCTTGGGCGCCAAGCCCCAGCCGGAGATCAGGGCATGACGCCAGGGCGCCTTGCCAAAATGATAGAGCGACTTCACAATGGTATAGAAGGCCCAGGTGCGAATGATCTCATGCGCTTGCGGGCGGAGCGTCATGGGAAATAGGTGGTCATAGGCGCCCGTCGGCTGCTGCCATTGACCAATGATCTGCGGCGACATCGACGAGGTCGCCCAGGTATCAAAGACATCTCGCTCCGGCGTGAAGTCACTCCCGCCACAGGTGCAGGGATGGCCAGGTGCGGTTGTCAGCGGATCGAGCGGCAATTGCGCGTCATCCGGTGTGATGACGGCGCCACACTTGTTGCAATACCAGAGTGGAATGGGCACGCCAAAAGCGCGTTGGCGTGAGATACACCAATCCCACGCCAGATTTTCCACCCAAGAACGATAGATGGCCTGCATGTGGGGCGGATGCCATTCGATCTGCTCGCCCGCCGCCAACAATTCTGTCTTGTGGTCGAGCACGCGCACATACCACTGAGGCGTCACCAGGGTCTCCACCGGCGTATCACAGCGTTCGTGAACGCGCACGGTCTGCGTCACCGGCTTGCGTTCTAGCAGCAGCCCAGCTTCCACCAAGGCGGTATTGATGGCCTGGCGCGCTTGGGTCACCGTTAGGCCGGCAAAGGCGCCGGCGGCGTCGGTGAGCCGGCCTTGCGGATCGAGGATGATGCGCAGCGGCAGAGCATGGGTGCGCCACCAGCCCACATCGGCCACATCGCCAAAGGTGCAGCACATCACCGCGCCGGTGCCTTTGGCCGGGTCAGCGCCTGGGTCGCTTAAGAGCGGCACACTTTGGCCAAAGAGGGGCACACGCACGTTCTGCCCCAACAAATGGTGGTAGCGCGGATCCTCAGGATGCACAAAGACGGCCACACAGGCGGGCAGCAACTCTGGTCGTGTGGTGGCAATGGGCAGGGGATCACCATTGGCCGGCGTAAAGGCCAGTGTCACAAACTCACTCTCCCGTGCCAGATCATCCACCTCGGCCTGGGCAATGGCGGTCTGGCACTCAGGACACCAGAGCGTCGGCGCCTGTTGGCGATAGGCCAACCCCTGACGATAGAGGTCAAGAAAAGACCATTGGGAGATGCGCCGGGCACGGTCGTCAATGGTGCGGTAGGTGTGACGCCAATCGATGGAAAGCCCCAGCTGTTGCCAGAGTTCACGATACTCCCCTTCCATCTCCTCACCCAGTTTGAGACATTCAGCAATAAACGCGGCCCGTCCCAGATCGGCGGCGCGGCGGCCCAGCAGTTTCTCCACTAGCCGCTCGGTGGGCAGACCATTGTCATCGTAGCCCATGGGGTAATAGACATTGTCCCCTTGCATCCGGCGGTAGCGGGCCATGAAATCGGCATGGCTGTAGGAGTAAAGGTGGCCCATGTGCAAGTGCCCAGAGACCGTGGGCGGCGGTGTATCCACGGCATAGACCGGTGCGCTACTGGTCGGCTCAAAATGATAGATTCCGTTTTCGGCCCAACGGTGGCGTAACTCTGCTTCATTGGTGGTAGCGTCATACCGCTTGGCGAGTTCCATGAGTTTTTCCTCCTGAAAACAAAAAACGCCCATCGTCCTCTGAGGACGAAAGGGCGCTCCTTCCGCGGTACCACCTCGTTTCGCCAGACCAAAAATCCAAAGACAATCCCTGGATCTATCCAGCGCACTCATTGCCCCAACCAACATCAGGGCTGCGCTATAACGGGCTTACCCGTGCCGATCTACTCGGTTTGGTTAAATGGTCATTGGTTGATTCGTCATTGGTCATTGGCGGAAATCCGACCCACTGACTTCACGACGAATACCGACTAACCGACCAAACGTTTCTGCGGCAATAGCTCCGAGCGACCTTCGGTGACGGAACACTGTGGGAGCTTTCAGCCGATGGCCCCTGCTTTTCTGTCAGCGTCTTGATCACCTACTCCTCCCGGAGAAGTATCCTATATAATTGTTGATGACAAGCATACCCGAATTTAGGACACTTGTCAACCCCCTTTTTAGCTCTCAGCCAACGGATCAGCAAAGATCTCGCGCACCGGCAAGGTAAAGTCGGGCAAAGCCTCACCGCCGGTCAAGGTGTCATCTTCACCAAAAAACTCAATATCCGCATCGGTTCGATAGACTTCAACCAGCCGATAGTTGGGGTAGACGAGCCAGACTAAACGGGAACCATTGGCCAAATAGTAGGCGGCAGTCTCACGCATGTCGGTAATGGTATCTGAAGGCGATTTAATTTCCACTGCGAGATCAGGCATTGTCGGGACACTGCCTTGCTCTACCAAGGGATCCTTGGCGCAAACAAAAGAAACGTCCGGCAAGCGTGAATTTTGTTTATCACCAGGCACTTGATGGCGAACTTCAACACCTGGCCGCCCGCTTTTATATTGTCTGGCATAGAGAGCCAATGCTACATTGATATGACTTGCAATTAAGCCATGTTGCTGCGTTGGCATCTTCTCACACACTTTTCCGTTGATCAATTCGAACAATCGATGATTGTTCTCAGGTGATAAATAGGCCTTTTCAAACTCAGCAACTGTATATCGGCCTTCAGCTTGTCCTTCCTTTTGACACTCTGTGGTCGCCAACATCATTCACTCCTACTGCTGCACTACGCGCGATCAATAACCGCAACCAACCCCAATTTCTACCCATTATACAAGCCCTTGCCACCAATACAAAAAGCCCCACACCAACCGGCGCAGGACTTTTTGATCCCATCCTAATTCAGCGCGCTCCTTCACTCCCCATCCATCCAAGAGGAACCCGGACGCGTAAATCGTAAATCTGAAATCGTCAACCGTAAATCCCTTACCCGCCGCCTTTCACCGCGCCCGCCGTCAGACCGGCCACCATAAAGCGTTGGCCGACCGAGTAGAGGATAAAAATCGGAATTGCCATGAGCAGCGACGCCCCCGTCAATTCACCCCACGGCTGTACGTCGCCGATGATCATCATGCCCAGGCCAACCGGCAAGGTCATTAGTGTTTGCTTGCTGATCAGCACATAGGCAAAGAGATATTCATTCCAGGCATTGGTGACGCCAAAGAGGAAGATCGCCATGAGCGCCGGTTTGGTCAGGGGCAACACAATGCGCCAGAAAACCTGGAAGCGATTACAGCCATCAATTAAGCCGGCATCTTCCAGTTCCCGCGGGATAGAGGCGTAGTAGCCCATCATCAACCAGATGGCAAAGGGCAAGGCAAAGGTCGAATAGGCCAACATCAGCCCGTATAGGCTGTTATTCAACCCTAACTTGGCGAAAATCTGGTAAATGGCAATAACCAGCAACACGCCGGGCATCAGGTAGGCGGAGAAGACAGCACCGGAGAAAGCCCGGCTGCCCTTCCACTGAAGCCGCACCAGACTATAGGCGGCCAACGATGCTACAATCGTGGAGACGAGCGGTGTGACCATCGAGACAATAAAGGAATTGCGCATCCAGACCAAGAAATTGCGAGTGGGTCCCAGCAAATGGCGGTATTGGTCCAGCGTCCACGGGTCCGGGCGGTAGAGAGAAGTGAAAGTGGTGATTTGCACCTCACTTTTGAATGAGGTGATGAAAACAAAGTAGAAGGGGAACAACTCAAAGAGAAGAAGCAGGCCCAATGCAATGCCGGCCACAATGTTGACCCAGCGGCGCATCGCGCGTGCACGTAGCTTGAGGACATGGGGGTCGGTGGAATCCGGACGCATGCCACTAAAGAGCGCACCGATCCTTGCCACGATCCATTCTACAACGTCATTGAGCAGCCACAGCACGCCGACAATCAGGCGCAGCAGCATGCGGATGGGCCAGGAAATAATCGCAAATAGCCCAACTTTTTCTTCGGTTGTTTCCGCCGCACGTCCCGTTTGGGTGGCTAATACATTGCGGCCCAGGATCACAATGAGAATAGCAAGCAGCGGCACCATCGACATCGCGGAGGCAACGGCGGTGCCGGTGCGGAAGCTTTGCGCCGCTTGAATAGCAAAGATCGTATAGACCTTCGTTGCGCCGAGGGGTCCACCACCTGTGAGCAGGAAGACCTGGGTAAAGCCATTGAAGGTCCAGATAAAGGAGAGCAGAGTCTCGACCAAAATCACATATTGCAACCCCGGCAGGGTAATGTGCAAAAATTGACGCCAGGCATTGGCGCCGTCGATGGAGGCCGCCTCATACTGCTCTTTATCGATAGCTTTGAGACCAGCCACCAGCAGCAATGTAAAAAAGGGAATGCCGGCCCACAAGTTGACCAGAATCACCGAAGGTAAGGCGAGATTAGGTGTGCCGAAAAAGGGGATTGAGGTTTGAATCAGCCCCAAATCTTTTAACATTGGGTTGACGAGACCGTAGATGGGGTCCAGTAGCCCCTTCCAGGTAATGGCGCGCACCACTTCGGGCATAATCCAAGGCAGCATGACCAACGCCGTAAAGACAGTAGAAAAACGCGTCAGCCGATTCAACAACAGCGCTGCGATCATCCCGACAAAAAACTTGAGAACCACCGCGGCAATCGTATAGGTAAGCGAGATGCGCACCGAATCCCAGAAGAAGGGATCCTGATAGACAATCTGGTAATTCAACAAGCCCACCCAAGGCCCGATTTCCAGGCTCGTCGTCCGGGTAAAGCCGATGTAGACGGCGCGCAAGAAGGGATAGGCAACCACTGTGCCCAGGAGAATCACCGCCGGCAAGAGAAAGAGATAGGCTTCTTTCCAATCGCGCCCTAATATTTTTTTCCACTGCTGGCGCTGACGTTCCTGCCGGCCAACAGCGACAGTGCGTGGGCTTGTTAGTTCCATTACGTCACCTCTTTAAAAATCAGAGAAATAGGGAATGCCGCCGGTAGCTGTTGGCTGTTAGCCAACAGCTACCGGCCAACAGCTTTTCCCAGCACTATTCCCTATTACAACCGACTACTCTTCACCGGGGAGGCCATACTCCTTGAAGACCAGCACCATACGATCATGGGCAGTGGCAACCGCATCTTCGACCGATGTGCCTGTCAGGAACGCGTTGACCATATCATTCCAGATCCCCGACTCAAGGATGCCGGCCATAGCCGCCGATGGTGGGCCAGGCCAGTTGGTGGCGTCGATCCCTGATTCATCAAGCGCGGCGGGCTTCATTTGGGCAGCAATTTCGTTCGTCTTGATAAATTCCGACATATCCCACAGATTAGTGTAGGCCGGGATCGCATAGGCCGGTGACGAGGCTAACATCTCGTCCTGTCGGGTCAGATCGGCGGTAAAGTCGATGATTAACTGACGGGCGTTGGCATCGTTCTTGGCGCCCTTGAGCAAATACCAATTCTTACTGCCGATAGCACTAAATTCCTGGTTGACCGGGCCGCCTGGGTCTTTAAGGTAGTTCGTCTTCTCTGCCACGGGGTTGCCGTCGACCACGGCCTTGGCATAGACGGTGCCGGCATTGTTGGTAAGGGCAATCACCCCGCCTAGATATGCCTCGTTGTTGGAGGTGTCATTCCAGGCCAGCACACCAGGCGGCAACATGGCGGCCCATTTGGGATCCGTGTAAGTCTCCTTGAGGAAGTTCATGGCTTCGATCATCTCAGGCGAATTGGTGCGAATGTACTGACCAGTCTCATCCTGCCAGCCCGCGCCCCACCCCGTTTTGGCGCGATTGATCATGGTGTCGCCATCGCCGGAACGGTTGACAGTCATGCCCCAGCCGAAGAGTTCAGATGTAGAAACTTCCAGGCACGCATCGCGCAGATCGGTGTATTGGCGGATCTGTTGGACGTCAATCCCAACCGCATCAAAGGCATCGCGGCGGTAGTATGTGCCGCCGGCGCGCTGGTGATACGGAACAACCCACCATTCGCCGTCGATAATCTCCGTTTGCTTCAGGAAGGGAGCAGCGGGGCCAAAGACATCCTCGATCTGCTTTACCAGATCGCTGACGGGCTGCACAATATCCAAATTATGCACCTGGGCCGCGCCAAACGAGTCGTGGTTCACCACATCCGGCGGTTCACCGGCCTGGACCGAGGCCGAAAGCTTTTCGATCTCACCGGTGCCGGTGGCATAGCCTGCCGAATCGGTAATTTCAATGGTCCAGCCATTCTCTGTAGCATACTCCGTCATCTTGTTGCGGAGAAATTCGTTATAGGAAGGATGAAAGTCCTGCTTCAAAATCACCCACAGATGACCACTTTCTTGGGCCGGGGCTGCCGCACCGGCAGTTTCTCCACCGGCAGCCGGTTGTCCTGGCGCGGCCGGGACACAAGCAGCTAGCAGGCCCATGCCGAGCGCGCCACTAGTCGCTTGTAAAAACGTCCGGCGTGAAATTCTTTGCTTCATACAATCCTCCTGTCTACTGGTTATAAATTGGTAAGTCGCGAAGCGCGACTGGTTACTCCTAAGAAACATGCCGTAGCAGCACATCGCCGCATTGTTTTTGACCGCTTGATTGGCCGCGCCCATGGGCGCCCAGGCGATGGCGCTACTCCTAAGGAAATTGTTGTCCTGTGATCGCAACTGGTGCTAGTCAGTCTCGACAGCAATGATTGCATAGACATTGCGGGGGATTTACATCTGTAATGCAAGGATTTAACGCCACATCCAAAGGTGGAAATCTGCAAGGCGCAATTAACGCCCAACTGTACTAGACACTGCTGCGCTTGTGCTGAAAATCAAAACTATTTTTAGGCTAGTTCAAGGCAAGATTCTGGTTTTACACCAAGTGAAGTATAGATGTTAGCGGAAATTCTTTACCACAACATTACTATACGAATCGACATAGAGCTAGCGATAGACTTGTCATACTTACGAGCAGCACAAAAAGTAACCTATTACCCCTGTAGAAAGTGTTACTTTTGGGCACTCGTTAGTATAGCACTAATTGACATACTACGTCCTGCCTAGACATATCTTAAAGCAGACACATCTTTAAGCAGACCTGTTAAACAGACAACGACAACACAAACACGATGATGAGCATGGAGAGATAAAAACAAATGTCGCTACAGCCACGTTCTATTCAATCACAGACTCTATTTAATCAGATGAAAATTTGGTTAGATACTGATTAGAAAGTGGCTACGCTTCAGAGTAGGGAGCGCTCTTTCTCCAAGAATAGCAAAATAAAAGCAAATCGTCAACCTACGCAAGCAGGAATTTAGCATTTGGGCGCTAGAAACGCCAATATAACCAGAAAATGCCCCAACCGAGCGTCAAAATAGTGATCGGCAGCCCCGCCTTCAAATAGGCGTTAAAGGAAAGTTCCGCACCCTGGCGGCGCGCACCTTCGGCCACAATGAGATTGGCAACCGAACCGAGCAAGGTTAAATTACCGGCTAACGTGGTCGCCATGGCCAGCGTTAGCCAGACCTGCGTGGGTTGCGCAAAGTGGGGCACAAAGGGGCGCAAAAGTAACACCGCCGGCACGTTGGAAATTAGGTTGCTGAGGACGGCGGCCACCAGGCTGAGCATGGCAATTCCCTGGCGCGCCAACGGTTGCACTAGAGCAAAAAGCTGTGCGCTTATGCCGGTAGTCTCTAACGCAGCGGTAACGATGAAAAGGCCGCTAAAGAACACGAGCAACGACCAATCCACTTCTCCAAAGAGTGCTTCTGGGTTGGTGCGACGGCTAACCAACAGAAAACTAGCCGCCAACAGCGCGGCCAGCGGCGGCGCAACGCCAGCCAACAAGAAGACCAACATCGCGCCGGCTGCCACCGTACTCTTAATCAGCAAAGGTCGATTGACCGCGGTTGCAACGTGGGCCGGCTTGACCAAGCGCGTTGCAGTAAAATCCCGCCGATAAACCGCCACGATGACCACCCACACAATGAGCAGGCCAACCAACGCCACCGGACTCAGCGCCACCAGAAAGTCCCGATAGGAAAGGCTTGACGCAATACCGATGAGCATATTTTGCGGATTGCCGGTGATGGTGGCTGTTGAGCCTACATTGGCCGCGGTGGCCAGCGCCACCAAATAGGGCAACGGCGCCTGCGCTGCCAATGTGCAGATCTCCAGCACAAGGGGTGTAAAGACCAGCACAATCGTATCATTTAGAAAGAGCGCCGACAGGATGCCGGCCGCAACCACCAGCAGCGCTAGTAGCTGACGGGGAGAATTGGCCCCCTGCACCACTCGATGGGCCACCCACTGAAAGAAGCCGGCGCGCCGCAAATTGGCGTTTACAATCATCATGGCAAAGAGCAGCGTCAGGGTGTTGAGGTCGAGCGCGGCATAGGCTTGATCCAGTGAGATCGCGCCGATGCCCATCAACAGCACCGCACCGGTCAGGGCAATGGTTGCACGGTTCATCCGTAACCAGGGGTAGCGCCCCACAGCCACCCCCATGATCGTTACAATAATAACGGCAAGGGCCGACCATTGGTGGAATGAAACCAATGTGAGCATATAGATTGGGTGATTGGTGATTATTTTCAGTAGGACAGTAGTCAGTAGACAGTGCGACAGTAGTCAGTAAATCAGTAGCTCAGTAAATCGGTAAATCAGACACTGTCTCACTGACTACTGTCCCACTGACTACTGTCCCACTGACTACTGTCTACTGACTACTGTCTAGCTATCCAGCCGTACTTCACGGCCTTCGGCTTGGCTACGGTAGATACCGTCGAGGATGGTCATCACCTGCAGCGATTGTTCAGCCGGCACCGGTGAAGGCGCGCCTTCGGTCACGGCTTTGGCAAATTCCACACACTCCAACGCATGGGGCTCCATCTTGTCGGCGGTCAGCTTTAGGGTGCGGTTGGAGAGTTGGCGGGTGGCAAAGTCAGAGCTGAGGATCTCACTCTTGGGCCAATGACTGCCGCCCTTGGTGCCATAGAGCCACATCTGCATATCCTCACCCTCGGTGTCATGGTGCAGCAACCAGCTCACCTCCAAGATCAGGGTGGCGCCATTCTCAAAGCGCACAAAGGCTGCAGCAAAGTCTTCCACATCCATATCCTTGGGGACTGGGGTCAAACCCCAGGTGCTAAAGGCGTCGGTGCCCAGGGCCAACGGCGCCTTGGCCACACCGCTCACTGCCACCGGCTTGGGATTACCCATAAACCAAAGCGTCAGATCCAGAATGTGGACGCCAATGTCAATACAGGGGCCGCCACCGCTGTTCTTCTTGTAAATAAAGCCGGGACGCACGGGAATCCAGCCGCGGCGCAACATCCAACTACGCGCATGGTAGATGTCACCTAGCGCGCCGGCCTCGATCTCCCGTTTCATGGCCTGGGAGTTGCCCTTGAAACGAAAGTGTTGCGCCGTCATCAGCAGCTTGCCAGCTCGGTCGCGTGCTTCGATCATCTGATGAATGCCGGCCGGCGTCGGCGCCAGCGGCTTTTCACAGATGACATGTTTGCCGGCATTGAGCGCCGCGATGGCCAGCTCAGCATGGTACATGTTGGGGGTGCAGACATCAATGATATCAAGGTCGGGATCGTTGATAATATCAGCCGCGTTGGTGCTCAGCTTGCTGACGCCATGTTGTGCGCCCCAGCTTTGCAGCGCGCTTTCCACTACATCGCTGCCGGCCACCACCTCGGCCAATTCCGAGGCGGCCCACCCGGGCATGTGGGTCTTGGCAATACCACCGACGCCAATAACGCCGACTTTCAAAGTTTTGGACATTTGTAAGGTTCTTTCTAATTGTGGTTGATACAATAAGTGATTAGCCGATTGGGTAATGGGTGATTGGGTGATTGGTAATTGGGCGATTTCGCGCTCTGGGGGGCCCTACTCAATGACTAATCACCAATCACCCATTAATACACAACCGGCAAGGGTAACGAAACCGCTTTGCCTTCCTGTGCCGAGATGATGGCCGCTTCCAGGATCTCCTGGGCGTCGCGGCCGATTTCAGCGCTACACAATTGCATGACGGGCTGACTCTGGCTAATACAGGTCAGGAAGTGGTCGGTGGCGTTGCGCATACCGGCCGGTGCGGGCTGCACTTCGATTTCGATGCCGTCATCATGTGCCTGATTGGCCAGAAGCAGCCGCCCATGCGCCCCCGGTTCGACGACCAAGGTGCCGGCGCTGCCATAGAGGGCGGCGTGGTAGGAAGTCAGGTGGCCGATTTGGGTCCAGGAGGCTTCGGTAATGGCTAGGGCGCGCGGCCACTGCATGACGATGATGGCGTTGTCATCGACGGTCACATAATCTTTGAGACAGTGGCCAATCACGCCGTTGACGCGACTGGGCTGGCCCAAGAGCGTCCGCGCCAACGCCGCGCCATAGCAGCAGTAATCCATGAGCGCGCCGGCGCCGTTGAGTTCGGCGTCATAGAGCCAGTTGTAGAAGTAGGGAGTGCAGCCCAATTCCTTGGGCCCGGCATGGGCAGAGCGATATTTGGTCTGGAAAAGTTGGCCAATCTCGCCGGCCTCGATCATGGCAAAGGCCTTTTGTAGTTGGGGCCACCAGGCAAAGGGCCAGTTGATCATGAGGGTGACATTGGCCTGGCGCGCCGCCGCCAACATCCGCTTGGCGCCATAGAGATCCGAAGCCATGGGCTTTTCCACCAGGATATGCAGCCCGGCCTCTGCCGCCATGACGCCCAACTCCGCGCCGCTCAGATTATCGCCAAAGATATAGACGGCGTCCAGTTCCACACTTGCCAGCAACTCTTCATACGAATCAAAGACCTGCGGGCAGTTATACTCAGCCTGCGCCTTGGCCAGTAGCTCCTCGTTGGGATCGGCCGCCGCCACCAACTCGCCCAATGACGAGTCACGCAGATCTTTCAAATTCCCCCAAATGTGATCGTGCGTCATCCCCAAGACGCCAATACGCAATCGCTCGGTCATATGCTCTCCTTTGGTGAATGTTCTCTTGCTAACCTACTACAGTGTCAGGGAAGTTCTGATAAATTAGAGACATAGATCGTAGGTGCGGTTTCCATACCGCACAATCGACCAATCTGGGGGATTTCTGATCTGTGCGGTATGGAAACCGCACCTACGTCTAATTCCTCAAAATTTCGGTTACACTGCACTACTGCACTGTGAGCGAAATTCTGCTAGATAATAGATGGTCACCCAGGTCTTCCTGGAAGGGGGCGGCGGAGGGTGAAATGCAGGGGATGTGCTGTGCCCCTTCCAGGAAGACGCACGCTCGCGCACCTGCGTTGGCTTAACTAGCATTATTTCGTTGACAGCGCACTACTGTTTTGTCAAATAAATAATGATGGATGCTGTAGGGGCATCCGCTTGCCGGTGCCCGAGGGCGACCGCAAGGGTCGCGCCCAAAGGGCTCCCGCTGCTTCTAGGCGCCTGCCAACTATCAAAACTTATCTGACAAAACACTACGTTTGATCCTTTGCTAAAATGACTGCTACTATTGTACTGTAGAGTTCGGAACCATGCCATTTTCTCTAGGCTTTGGTTTACGCAACACGCAACACGCCCACTACACAAAGGACACTCTATGCGCATCACTCGCTTTGAAATCAAAAAAGTGCCGCCCAGTTGGGTCTGGCTCTATGTCCACACCGATGCCGGCCTTACCGGTATCGGCGAACCTTTTCTGGAAAATCACGCCGAGTCGGTCATTGCTGAGGTGCAGCGGCTGGAACCGGTGCTGATCGGCCAGGATCCACGCCGGATCGAAGCGCTTTGGGAAAAGATGTACAACGCCGGGCTCGGTTACAAAGGCGGCCCAGTGACCATGAGCGCGCTCAGCGGCATCGATATGGCGCTCTGGGACATTGCCGGCAAGGACGCGGGGAAACCGGTCCACCAACTGTTGGGCGGCGCCTGTCGCGATCGCGTGCGCATGTACCGGGCCACCGGCGGCGCACCGCCCCATGTGGTCGAGCCTGGGCTGCCCTATCGCGCCGGCTATGGGGCAAACCCACCACAGCGCCGCGACGATCCCCAAGCCTGGGCCGACTGTGCCCGGGTGCTGGTGGAGGAATGGGGCTTTCGTGCGCTCAAAGTCCACTTTGGCCCCGGTGAGGGTCTAGAAGCAACCGCCAAAGTCGATCATTGGGCGGAGATCTTTGCTGCGATCAAGGCAGCGGTTACGCCCCTGAGCCTGTCGAAGGGAGCCCAGTCGATGTGGCGGTGGATATCCACAACCCTCACCCGCGCATTGCCATGCAGTTGATCGCGGCGCTGGAGCCGTTGCGCCCCCTCTTTATTGAAGAACCGATGCCAGTGGAACGGGTCGATGTGCTTCAGCAAATTGCGCAGAGCAGCCGCGCGCCCCTTGCCGCCGGAGAGCGATGGATGGGCAAATGGATCTTCTTCGACGCGCTGCGCCAGGGGTCGCTGGCCGTGGTGCAGCCGGATCTGGCCCACGCCGGCGGCATTACCGAATGCAAGAAGATCGCGGCGCTGGCTGAGGCTGCCTATGCGAAAGTAGCCCTCCATGCCCCGCTCAGCCCGGTGGCGCTGGCCGCGTCGATCCAGTTGGACGCCTGTTTGCCCAATTTCCTGGTCCAGGAACATAATGAGGTCAACGACTGGCGTGACCAGGGCAAAACCTACATCGGCGCCGGCTATCTCAAAGATCCCTTTGTGCTGGATGAAGAGGGCTGCGTCGCGGTCTCGCCACGCCCCGGCCTTGGCATCGAGATCGATGAGGCCGGCCTACAGGAGATCATGCAGCGCCCGTGGAGCGCACAACGGGGCTAGCATTTTTAGTGGGACAGTAGCTCAGTAAATCGGTAAATCAGTAAATCAGACACTGTCCTACTGTCTCACTGTCCTACTGTCTCACTGTCCTACTGTCTCACTGCCTCACCGAAAAGGAAACAACCATGCAAGCAACCGTATTATTTCTCTGCACCGGCAACTACTATCGTAGCCGCTTTGCTGAAATTCTCTTTAACCATGGCGCGGCGCAGCAAGGCATCAACTGGATGGCCGATTCGCGCGGGCTGGCCACCGAACTGGGGGTCAACAATGTCGGCCCCATCTCCCGCTACGCCGTGGCTGGCCTACGCGCACGTCAGATTCCCATCGCCGCGGCCGAAGCCCGTTTTCCCGCCCAACTCCAAGCGGCCGACCTCGCCACCGCCACCTTGACCATTGCCCTCGACGAGACCGAGCATCGCCCCTACATGACGCAGCGCTTCCCCGCCTGGCTGGATCGCATCGACTATTGGCGCGTCGCCGACCTGGGCCTCCTGCCGCCGACGATGCCCTGGCGCGCATCGAAACAGAGGTGCTGGCGCTGCTGGAACGGTGCGCGGTATCGCGCTAATGGGTGGGCACGGTGATTCCCGCAAAAAATGAAAACACTGGCGAAGTATGTCCGGCACGCCCAATCCAACGTCTTTGAATCCAAACTACGTCCGACCGACCTGACCAAACTCAAGACTCGCCTGCGTGACATCATCGATCAAAATCAAGATGATGTGCGCTTCTATCCACTCTGTGATAACTGCCTGGGCAAAGTAACGCTTTTGGGCAAAGCAGAACTCCATCGTCGGCAAGATTATGTGGTGATCTAAGCATGACCGAATGCCCCTCGTCGCGCAACCGGATTCCCATCGTAGGTGCGGTTTCCATACCGCACGTTCGCTGATAAATAGATGCGTGCGGTATGGAAACCGCACCTACGGGTTGGTGAGGTTTGTGCGGTTTCCATACCGCACATTGTTCATTTAATTGAATTATTGATAGGACAATAGGTGTAGGTAGATTGTGAATTTGGCAATCATGGATGCGACGGGGAGAGTGTGCGGTAGGGAAACCGCACCTACGCGTTGGTGGGGATCGTGTGCGCCTATGAGGAGCCGTGCGGTAGGGAAACCGCACCTACGATGGATCGGGCATACAAAGCGACAGCGCCTCAATGCGATCCAGGCGGAAGATGAGGACGCGCCGGCGCTATGGCAATAGGCGCGCAGGTACGGCACGCGCGCACCTCTTCAAGCCAATAGGGCTCCACCAGACGGCTGGTGGTCAGATTACGCCCGGCGGTAAAATAGGTCATCTGCAACCTGGCCTGGCTGTCAATGGCCTGGATGATCAGGGGGCGCCACACTGCAGGATCGGTGGGCTGCGGGGGTGGAGTGAAGGGTAACTGGTCAAATGCGGTGCGCAACTGTTCCTCCAGTTGCGCGATTTGCGCGTGCAAGGCAGCCTGTTCCGGGGGCGCCAGTTGGTCGAACAGGGCGGCCAGGTGCGCCGTCGGCAGCGGCGCCAGCAAGGGCAGAAAGTCACCCAATCGTTGGTAGCGCGCCGCCAGCCAGAACAAAGCGGCTTCGGCGGTGGGGAGAGAAATGGCTGGCCGATCCGGCTCGGCCGGCGGCGCCCCCGTGGACGAATCCAGGTCAGGGATAAAACCGGCCTTACGCAGGGCAGTGAGGAAGGCTGCCTGCTCGCCTTGCCAGACCGCAACCGTTGGTGCAAGTAATTCGCCGAGAAACGGACGCAAGGCCGGCGTCTGCTGCAGGCGCGCCATGAGCGTGCTCTCGGTTGTACGCAGCACCGGCAAGAGGGTCAGGCGCAGTTGCCGACCGGCCGTATGCCACTGGTGCAAGCGCGCCAGTTGGTTGGGTGTCAGCGTGATGGCTAGCGCCTGGCACGCGGCCAGCAAGGTCGGCAGGCCCTGTTCTGCCGCGCCGCCTGCCCAACGCTGGTTGCATTCAGATGATAAGTATAGAGATTATTCCGATTTAGTTTGTGCGCCTATGACAAGATGACAGGATGACAAGATGAATGGCGACGTGTCATCTTGTCATCCTGTCAGTTTATCGGATTAAATCGGAATAATGTCTTATGCACACCGCTGTACACAGCCCATTCCGCACCCTGGCGCGCCGGCGGACAATCGGCAAAGGGCGCCAACTGGGCCTGGGGCAGCGGCGCCGCGTTGATGGGAAGAGTAATCATGAGCCCATCCGCTTGTTCGGTCAGGGTGGCGTGGAGCTGCCAGCGCCAACCCGGCGCCTGCTGAGCTTCCGGTTCCAGCAGCCAGCGTCCCAAAGCAGTTAACTGATAGCCGATCTGTAAATAGGGCGGTTGATCATAAGGCGGTAGATCATCGGCTGCCGCGCCATCCAGCACCCCGTCAAACTGGGTGGCCCCGGTGATACCGATGCCGCTGGGATGGGCCGGCAATCTCCGCTCATCAAGCAGATATGCCGGCGCAATCGCATCAAAATCATGGTATAAAAGGGCCAACAGCTGGGCATGGGCAATATCCAGCGCACGCAGCGTGGGCAGGTGCGCCACAAAGTAGCTGTGCCACTCCTCTTCCATGCCCAGCAGCACAGCGGTCAACCAGGCCGGTGCAAAGATCTCCTCCTCCAGATAATCGAAAACCAGCTCTGGCCAGGGCGCCGGCAACTCGTCTAGCGGCTGCCCATAGGCGTGACGCGCAGCGCAGGGCCGGCCTGTAGCCAGCCATTCCACAGCACGCGCAGTTGCTGCGCCGGCTCCGCCGCCAGCCACTGCCAACCGGCGCGGTGAGTTGGCCCGCGGTTTGTAAGCCGGCGGCGTCAGCCAGAAAGCTGAGTAGGGCTGGCCAATGCGCGCCTTTGTGCGCCGTGAGCAGGATGGTGGGGGATGGCTGCAATAGCCGTTCATGGAGCGCTTGCAACTGACGCGGCGAGAGCCAACGCCCCTGGCGCAGCGGCTGCTCCCCCTTTGCGCCAGATAAATCAGGAATTGCCCCAGATCATGAAGCAGCGCAATGGGCTGCGCCGGCAGTGGATCGGGCGTCTGTCTATATAAGGCGCTAAACCCCAGCTGTTCCGGCCCCCAGTGGGTCAGGGGCACCCGCAGCACCCACGGCAGCTCAAGCCGCGGCGCTTCCCGGATGGGCTGTGCCGTTTTGGGCAGGAGCAACCCAGCGTAAAAGAGTTCTTCACAGACCGTTTGCGGCGCACGCCAGGGCGGTTCATCGGTGCTGGGCGTGGCGCTTGCCACCAGTTCGGACCATTCATCAGCCAGCGGCGGTGGCGATGGCGCCGTGGCGCGCCCTGAGTCGCCGGGCAGACGCAGCGGGCCATATTCATTCAGAAAGAGCAGCGTGGGCAATTCCCCACCTTGCACCAGCCGCCAGAGGGCCGCATGGGCAGCTGGGGAAAGACGCGCTAGTTGCGCCTCCCGCTGCACCGGATCCAGCCAGGCGGCGGCAATGGCCGCCACCCAGGCGTCTTTCTGGTTTTGGTCGGCGCGCCGGCCCAAGCCCAGCGCCGCCACAATCGCCCGCACTTCCTGATGACGCAAGCGCGCCAATGCGGTGGACAAAGCTGACACAGCGCTGTCACTCATAAAATTCTCCTTGACAATAAGGCTGCTTGCTGCTATAATCAAGTGAATCGGCAAGCTGTTGACCCTGCGATCTTCCTATAGTATACTACAGAAAAGAATGTGGCGCGAAAATTATGCGAAATCAGTTGGTAAGAATCCCATGTCTATTCCACTCTTTCCCAGTGGTAGGAAAGCAAATTATACAAAAGTGGCGCGATTGGCTGTGGGAGTAAGATGAATCCTCGACAGAGGTTTGAGACCTGGGTAGCCAGGTACCGGTGTACACGCCGCCGCTGGTGGGAGTAAGATGAATCCTCGACAGAGGTTTGAGACGCTGATCGAGCACTGTATCCAGTGAGCGTAAGAACGCGTGGGAGTAAGATGAATCCTCGACAGAGGTTTGAGACCAGCAAGAGCCCAACGATCAAAGTAAGTAACAACATACGTGGGAGTAAGATGAATCCTCGACAGAGGTTTGAGACGCAATAAAGCGCCAGCCGGGAGAAACAGTTGGGCCGAGTGGGAGTAAGATGAATCCTCGACAGAGGTTTGAGACTCGTCGTTGACGGGCTGGTGGCGGTCGCCGTTGGCGGTGGGAGTAAGATGAATCCTCGACAGAGGTTTGAGACGCGGTCTGGTGGCGCTAACACCAGAACCGCTACGGATAGGTGGGAGTAAGATGAATCCTCGACAGAGGTTTGAGACATCTGCGACAATGCTGGCGTCATCCGCAACTAAACCAAGTGGGAGTAAGATGAATCCTCGACAGAGGTTTGAGACAGCTTTGGCTGAAACAGCTCAGCTGGGGGAGACCTTTGTGGGAGTAAGATGAATCCTCGACAGAGGTTTGAGACAAGGGTAGTTGTCCACCCAGATACCGGCTGACCGTCAAGTGGGAGTAAGATGAATCCTCGACAGAGGTTTGAGACTCGTTGAAGCTCATCACCCGTGCCGAGATCACTAACTGTGGGAGTAAGATGAATCCTCGACAGAGGTTTGAGACTATACCTGCCCTGGTGCGCTACAGTAGCCAGTCACAAGGGTGGGAGTAAGATGAATCCTCGACAGAGGTTTGAGACTTTTCTATCGGCGTGGATGCTGGAGCTTGTTGACCTTGGTGGGAGTAAGATGAATCCTCGACAGAGGTTTGAGACAAACACATCGAGGGCCATTCAGCGGCTTTCGTTGGGGGTGGGAGTAAGATGAATCCTCGACAGAGGTTTGAGACCCAGATTTGGAACACATCGCCAGACACGATCTCAGTAGGTGGGAGTAAGATGAATCCTCGACAGAGGTTTGAGACTTTGTGTAGTTAAGCTGTTAAAGATCGAGGGACATTTGGTGGGAGTAAGATGAATCCTCGACAGAGGTTTGAGACACGTCACCGGCGGCCGGGGCGGTGGTTGGTGCTGAGGTGGGAGTAAGATGAATCCTCGACAGAGGTTTGAGACTCACGCCATTTTTTGTGAAAATGGATGAGCACCAGGGGTGGGAGTAAGATGAATCCTCGACAGAGGTTTGAGACAAGGAATATCTCCAAGGTAAGTACCACGATCATACTTGGTGGGAGTAAGATGAATCCTCGACAGAGGTTTGAGACCAAACGGCGGCAGTCGGCGCAACGGTAAGGGCAACCTGGTGGGAGTAAGATGAATCCTCGACAGAGGTTTGAGACAAGTTGTCCGAGTGTTCCCGGTCGCCATGGTGGCGCGTGTGGGAGTAAGATGAATCCTCGACAGAGGTTTGAGACAAATGGTTCGGTCAATTGCAGACCTAAATGGTCATGGTGGGAGTAAGATGAATCCTCGACAGAGGTTTGAGACGAAGTACCCGTCGTTGCTGAGGAGCTCATAATGCTTGTGGGAGTAAGATGAATCCTCGACAGAGGTTTGAGACGAGCCCCATGAGGTAATCGAGGTCTTCGTCACGTCCCTGGTGGGAGTAAGATGAATCCTCGACAGAGGTTTGAGACACTCACAGGAATTCCCAAACCGGCACGATTGCCGATTAGTGGGAGTAAGATGAATCCTCGACAGAGGTTTGAGACCATGAGGTAATCGAGGTCTTCGTCACGTCCCTGAGCGTGGGAGTAAGATGAATCCTCGACAGAGGTTTGAGACAGATCGTTGGCTCAGGACAACCAGCGGCGCAGCCGTTTGTGGGAGTAAGATGAATCTCGACAGAGGTTTGAGACTCGGGGTGACGGTTGGTGCCGGCGTCGGCTCTACCGGTGGGAGTAAGATGAATCCTCGACAGAGGTTTGAGACCAATCGAGCCGGTCGGCAGCACGACCGCACGGAACCGTGGGAGTAAGATGAATCCTCGACAGAGGTTTGAGACTCCCTCCTTGGGAGCGATTGCTAAAAATTTTAACGATTGTGGGAGTAAGATGAATCCTCGACAGAGGTTTGAGACCTGCGCTCGCACAAAAGTGACCAACGCAAATGACGCGTGGGAGTAAGATGAATCCTCGACAGAGGTTTGAGACAAGCAGTCGCTGGGACAAGCTTCCGTCCCAGCCTAATGTGGGAGTAAGATGAATCCTCGACAGAGGTTTGAGACTTTAAATGACATGGCTCTCTTCCTTTCTATTGGGAGGTGGGAGTAAGATGAATCCTCGACAGAGGTTTGAGACTGGGAACGTCGCCGACACGGGCTGCGTGGTCGGCATGTGGGAGTAAGATGAATCCTCGACAGAGGTTTGAGACCCATGGAGGCCGGGATCCAGATCGTTGGCTCAGGACAAGTGGGAGTAAGATGAATCCTCGACAGAGGTTTGAGACCCGGTTGGCGGTTGTAACTACCGACCCAAACAATCGAGTGGGAGTAAGATGAATCCTCGACAGAGGTTTGAGACTAACGCTGGCGCGCAACTCGCTCTGGCCGCCGCCACTCGTGGGAGTAAGATGAATCCTCGACAGAGGTTTGAGACCTATAAAAGCCGAGCCGGAGGAGGGACTATCCAGCCTGTGGGAGTAAGATGAATCCTCGACAGAGGTTTGAGACCTTGGGGGTCTCCGTGGTGACCGGCCCAGAGGGCGCAGGTGTGGGAGTAAGATGAATCCTCGACAGAGGTTTGAGACTGCCTGTGCAATCTGCTCTACACAATTCTCTGCAAGGTGGGAGTAAGATGAATCCTCGACAGAGGTTTGAGACTAACATCCTGCTGTTGCTCCGCCTGCGCCACTGGATTGGTGGGAGTAAGATGAATCCTCGACAGAGGTTTGAGACGAGACGCGCCGTACCCTCTCGGCGCGCCTCGTTGACGTGGGAGTAAGATGAATCCTCGACAGAGGTTTGAGACCAGTTGGCGTCGCTGTCGGCGGTGCCGGCGGGGTATGTGGGAGTAAGATGAATCCTCGACAGAAAGGACAAGACAAAACGTATGGTAAAGTCGTAGCGGGATGAGACAAAACAGAGCTAACGAGAAGCGGGATGGATTCATAGTTTCGTAAGGATTAAAGGCGAGGAAAAGAATCGGCAAGGGGCGTCAAACGGGAAATTCCAGGGATAAAGCAGGCGCGGTGCAGGGAGTCCGAGGGTTGAGAAGAGCAAGCAAGCGAGTCTAGCGGGGATGACCGAAAAAAGGCGCAGGCCGAAATCACCAAGCGTTTTTTCACGCTTGGTTCTGAGTGAAGACCCGAAAAACACATGAAGGGCATCGCTGCGTCATTCGCCCTGGGGTTTCCTATCACAGACCCATCGTATTTGAGCAGGCTCAGGGCGCAAAATTAGGCGATGCGGCATCAGGCGTCGGTGGTGGTTTTGGCTTGCTCTGCCTTGAGTTGACGCACGCGTTGCAGTGCGCGTAAGTTAATTAGCACATAGATCAAGGTATCCTGATTGGTAATAGAGCGCTGGTTACGCAATTTGGGTCGCTCAATGCCGATCTCGAGGGCTTGGCTGTTGATGCGTTCTGTGGCCGAACGCTGCTTGTAGAGGTTGAGATACGCCTCACTTTTGCGGTCGAGGGTGTGACGCACGTAGTTGCCCGGACTGGTGGGCAGGGTGGTGATACACCCCTTGGGCCAGTTGGCATGGTCGAGAGGACAGCTTGCACCGGTCCGTTGCGGAAAGAGCAAGGGGCAGGCATAGCGCGCACATTCATGCTCGACCAAACAGCTGGAACGCTCGATGAACTTGGACTTGAGCGGCATGGACAGACCAGCGGCGCAGAGCGGCAAGCCAGCGGCATTGAACTGCTTCTGTGGCCCGCGATCGGACCAGGGGACGGCGGCAAAGCCCCCGCCTGGTGAAAGTACTCGTAGACATAGAAGGCATCATAGGCTTTGTCCAGTGCCCCATAGCGTGGTTTCCGACCCAAGTTTTCCTCCACCTGGGCCATGAGCGGGTGAAAGTAGCTCTGGTCACTCTGGTCAAAGGGTTGGGTCAGTTCGGCGAGGACAAACTCACCAAAGACCGGGTCTTTGGTGGCGACGACGCCCGAGGCATAGCCCCAGTAGAATTCGCCCACGGTCGCTTGCCGGGCTGGCAAGCCTTCCTGGGTGGGTGTGTTGTCTGAGCCGTCATGCGTGGGGACGTTGTGGCGCTTTTTACACCCCAGTTTACAATCCTGGTCACCTTTGGGTTGGCGATTTTTATTATAGCGGTCCGCCACTTTGGCCTTGGGGTTGTTCTCTCGCACCCCGCGATGATGTGCTTGGTGTCGAGCGAGATTTCGTCGCCAAAGAGGCATTCCGGCGGCAGTTCGGCATCCAGCAGGCGCACAGTGGCGGTAAAGAGAAAGGCCGCTTGGGCATGGTCGAGGTCGCGCAGCAGAACGCGACTGAAGTGACGGGGGTGGGTAAGCTGCGCTCGACATCGAAGCCCCAGCGGTAGGCGGTCGAGGGCACGAGTGGAAAGCCAAAGAGCCAGACTAAGGCCGGCTGTTCGACTAACGCATCTCGCAGTTTTTTCATCGACTTCAGCCCTTTGTCGAGTTTGAGCAAGTAAGCCGCCACGAAGGCCGCACGGGGCAACGGAGTCGGGCCCGGCCATAAGCGGCTGGTGGGCCGTTCAGGAAAATTGCCCCACTCCAACGGACCGAGCAACGTCAGATAGGTGTGAGCGGCCGTGGATTCCTGCACGAAGGCCGGCAAGCTTGCTGGTGCCACTTGCGCCAGCGCCGCCAAATGAGGCCGCACCAGCCACGGGCTGGCTGGGAGGCGCTCCGCACCGCGCAACCACCGCCACCACCGCATGACAAACGTGAAAACGTGTGGTATCATGGTCTCGTCTCCTTGTTGGTGTGGACGGGTCTGTGATAGGAAATACTTCCCGCTGACAGGGGGACTTTTTTTATACCATAATGCAGTTTTTCGCGCTACCATGCATCGCTCTACCCCAAACGGGGTAGGCTTTATGGCTTTGGAGATCTGATTCCGTTTTTTCGGCGCCGATTTTTACCCAACCACCAGCCAAGGTGCACCGCCAACGACAAAAAAAGGTTCGGTTCCGAAAAACGGCACCGAACCGCTTTACATTTTGGTTTGTCTTACTAGGCCAACCTTACCCTGTGTTTTGTCTTGTCCTTTCGACAGAGGTTTGAGACTGAGTCGGTTGCGGTTGCGCAGTCGGAAAATAATTATGTGGGAGTAAGATGAATCCTCGACAGAGGTTTGAGACCCGTACCCTCTCGGCGCGCCTCGTTGACGAATTAAGTTGTGGGAGTAAGATGAATCCTCGACAGAGGTTTGAGACATGTAAGTGCTCAAACAGCTGCCATCCACCGTCGACGGTGGGAGTAAGATGAATCCTCGACAGAGGTTTGAGACTCTACCTACTGCACTATGAGCGGTAGGTAGAGGGGGTAGTGGGAGTAAGATGAATCCTCGACAGAGGTTTGAGACATGCCATGTATACTGCTAACAAGGCATCGGGCCTTCCGGTGGGAGTAAGATGAATCCTCGACAGAGGTTTGAGACACCAATGTAACCATTGTCCGTATACCGATTTTCCGGAGTGGGAGTAAGATGAATCCTCGACAGAGGTTTGAGACTCATCGGTTGGCGGCAGAGAGAGACGCCTTTGTCTCCCGTGGGAGTAAGATGAATCCTCGACAGAGGTTTGAGACGGATTGGGTTGCTGAAGGTAATCGTGCTTGCATCCCGTGGGAGTAAGATGAATCCTCGACAGAGGTTTGAGACCTGGGATGCCAAAGTCGGCCAGATCGTACCACCGGCGTGGGAGTAAGATGAATCCTCGACAGAGGTTTGAGACTAGGCGCGGGCGTCGGACAATTGTCCTGACACCCGGGGTGGGAGTAAGATGAATCCTCGACAGAGGTTTGAGACTCGACGGTAATAAGCGAGCCGTCGGCCAACTCTTGACGTGGGAGTAAGATGAATCCTCGACAGAGGTTTGAGACTAGAACGGGCAGGAACAGACCTCCAGCTGTAGGTGAGTGGGAGTAAGATGAATCCTCGACAGAGGTTTGAGACTGCACGTCCACCTGAACTTCGTTGTTCGAGGTGGCCGTGGGAGTAAGATGAATCCTCGACAGAGGTTTGAGACTTTGGAAAGAATGAGACATACGAATCAGGAGGCCGCTGGTGGGAGTAAGATGAATCCTCGACAGAGGTTTGAGACTAGCGCTCGTAAGGCGGATCATCGTTTTGGAAACGGGTGGGAGTAAGATGAATCCTCGACAGAGGTTTGAGACTTGTTAGCCTCTGCGACCGCTACTGCGGCAGCTTCGGCATGTGGGAGTAAGATGAATCCTCGACAGAGGTTTGAGACCCGAAGCAAAAGCAGCATTCCAACCCATCACCGCTGGTGGGAGTAAGATGAATCCTCGACAGAGGTTTGAGACCTCATCGGTTGGCAGCAGAGAGAGACGCCTTTGTCTCCCGTGGGAGTAAGATGAATCCTCGACAGAGGTTTGAGACTTAACATTGACGTTGCTGTTGTTGTTCACAACTTCGTGGGAGTAAGATGAATCCTCGACAGAGGTTTGAGACGACTTGTCTGTGGCAAAACCATCATTGATGGTTTCCCGTGGGAGTAAGATGAATCCTCGACAGAGGTTTGAGACCCGTTGCCTGGAACACAAGGGTGCCACCACAGGAGGTGGTGGGAGTAAGATGAATCCTCGACAGAGGTTTGAGACGCGTACTTGCAGGCCAACTGCAAGGCGCTAAGCAAAAAGTGGGAGTAAGATGAATCCTCGACAGAGGTTTGAGACCAATAGTACGCGTTTCCAACGACCACAACCTCGCCATGTGGGAGTAAGATGAATCCTCGACAGAGGTTTGAGACCTGGCCCGTGCTGCGTGAACATTCAGGCCAGAGCCCGGTGGGAGTAAGATGAATCCTCGACAGAGGTTTGAGACTTGGCGTCGCCGTGGCCGCAGGCGTCGCCGTGGATGGTGGGAGTAAGATGAATCCTCGACAGAGGTTTGAGACACGAGGCCGACCAGTTCGAGGACCGACATCTTGGCGTGTGGGAGTAAGATGAATCCTCGACAGAGGTTTGAGACCAGTTCCTGAGCCACGCTGGGTTCCACCGCCATCTCGGTGGGAGTAAGATGAATCCTCGACAGAGGTTTGAGACCTCGGGAATGGCTCGCCTGTGAACGCGTCACTGGGCTGGAAGTGGGAGTAAGATGAATCCTCGACAGAGGTTTGAGACAACTCCAGCACGGACATCTTGGCGATATCGAACTCGGTGGGAGTAAGATGAATCCTCGACAGAGGTTTGAGACCCTGACCCTCGGGAGCATGCGGGATGACCTCACCAGGTGGGAGTAAGATGAATCCTCGACAGAGGTTTGAGACTGGTGGGTGTGGCCGTCGCGGTTGGCGTCGCCACCGGCGGTGGGAGTAAGATGAATCCTCGACAGAGGTTTGAGACTGCGTGGAGCTAGCCACCACTTCTGGCAACCGCACCGGGTGGGAGTAAGATGAATCCTCGACAGAGGTTTGAGACGTCCAGCCGATTGGTTTTGGAGCGCTCGGGAATGGCTGTGGGAGTAAGATGAATCCTCGACAGAGGTTTGAGACGGGGTGGCAGCGCCGTGCCCGCCCACTGCCACCTCTACGTGGGAGTAAGATGAATCCTCGACAGAGGTTTGAGACGGGCGGGGGCGGGGGCGGGGGCGGGTGCCGGTTTCGCGAAGTGGGAGTAAGATGAATCCTCGACAGAGGTTTGAGACTCGTATTCTGGAACCGGGCAGTGCTGGTACTGCTTCCGTGGGAGTAAGATGAATCCTCGACAGAGGTTTGAGACCAAACGACATCCGCCAAAGCAAAACCGTCTGAACTGTCGTGGGAGTAAGATGAATCCTCGACAGGAGAACGTTACATAATTTGGAGCTGGGGTGGTGGTCGCCGTAGAGGCGGCCATTTTTTTGAGGAGCGACCACTCTTCTCATGGTCGCTCCTCAAAAAAATGGCAAAACGGCGCTAAACAAGGGGAAAATGGGCCAAAAGCGCCAAACGCCAGACAGGGGGTAACGCAGGCGCCGCCCAAAAGTGGAAGAGATCAGAATAGAATCAAATCAAGTCAAAGAGTCTGCTAGCCATCGGCTGGCGGACTCTGTGCCTGCTTAGGTTTGAGCCTTTCGATGATGAGCGTGCGCCAGCGTTTGAAATTGTAGGCAACGGCGGTCATCTTGGCTTGAAAGTCAGCACTGTCAACCCCGGTGGACTTGGCGCGGCGGGCGCCATTGAAGCGCACCAGTGCGGCGATGATGTGCTCAACCTGGGGTCGGAGCTTCAGCAACGCTTTGCCTGCCGGGGATTGGGTAAAAGCAATAGCCTGACGCTGCTGGAGCTGATAGTCGCTGATAAAGACATTGCGGTGACCGGTGGGTTTACTGTCTTTTTCGCGACACTTGCCCCAGAGCGGGCAGCCCTTGCACTGGGAGGCCAGAAAGCGGAACTTGAAGCCTGCGCTGTCTTTGGCAGGATAGGCGCGGGAGGTGTGCACGCCATTGGGGCAGACCAGCTCACGCGTGCCGTTGGGCCCACCCTCAAGGGTGAAGTCCTGGGGGCCAAAGCGTTCACGGCTCTTGGTATAGTCAATCAGACGGGCAACCAGTTGCGTTTGGCCATCACTGGCTTTGGCGACATCTGCAAAGATCTTTGGCGTCCCAGCCGCCTGGTCATAGAGCAAGTAGGGCGGGACGCTGCCCAGGCGTTCCCGTTGCACGGCAATGAGCGGAGCAACACCGGCGGCATCCGCGGCCGCACCGGTAGCGGCGGCAATTTCACGGATAAAGTTGGTCGTGGCCGCGATGCTCACGTTATAGCCCAGGTCGTGATGGCCGTGGTGATAGCGGAAGGTTGCTTCTGGGTCGATGGTGGACCCAATACTGAAGGAGCCTTTTTCATGTTTGGGGCGCAGGGTCGCTTTGAGCACCACCCCTGTCTGGTCACTTTCAAAGGTGAACTCATCTTTCAAGATCTTGCCTACCCGTTCGAGCCAGCGCTGCAACGCTTCACATTCGATGCTTGGGGCCAGGGTGATGTTGGCCAACGCCTGCTGCACCAGTTGCCGACAGCCACTGGCGGCCACCGCGGTGCGCTCTTCGAGACGCCGCCGCACTTCCACCTCCAGCCACGCTTCGGGCAGCTCATCCGCTTTCCCAAAGAGCGCTGCTCCGTCCAGGGCTGCCATCACCTGCGTGTAGGCCGTGGGTACGACCTGGTCCAAGTACCCTAACAGCCGCTGACAACTATCACGCAGCAGCTCCGTGCGCGACTGGACGCGGGCCACGGAGTACATGGCGAATGTATCACCGATCTGGATCGCGGTCTGTTCTTCGGGAAAATCTTCATCGATCTGTTTCAGCGTCTCTACAAAGAACGCGTAGGGCTCATGCTCCTTCACCCACTGCTCAAAGCGAAAGAGCGTCACATAACTGGGCGTCGCTTGTTTTAAGCGGAACCCGCAGAACCACCTGGCCAAGCTGTTACTCTGCACCTCCTCCGCGGTCTTGGCCAATGACCACCCATTCAGATATTTCAACAGCAACATCCAGCACAACGCCACGATCGGATAGGTTGGCTCCTGCCCTTGTTTCCCGCTGTAGACGTGGTAGCCGGCGCACAGCTCCGCCAGTCTCGCCAGGCTAAAGCGCTTCTTCACCAGCACCAGCAGATGATCGCCGGCTTGTTCTATCACTTCTGCGTAGTGTTGCTCGCTGACCCATGCCCACAGTGCTTCTTCATTTTCGGCAATTGCAGAGATGACAGCTTCGGGCAGTTGTGCTATACTTGACATCTGGTGGCTCCTTGGCTTGAGTTTGGTATTTCCGCAAATTTATCTTCTCACACCAAGTCCACCTTTTCAAATTTTTGCCTAAATTATTTCTGTAATGCTCTCCTGTCGAGGATTCATCTTACTCCCACCATCGGCGTCATCGGTGAAAAAAGCGACGGCACGGAAGTCTCAAACCTCTGTCGGACACCATTTCAACAGACGGGACAGGTGACGGCGGTAGGCAATGGTGAGGCGTATGATCTACGGTTGGGGATCTTGCAGCCGGTGCGTTTTATTCTTTGCCAAGCCACAGCCAATCCGGTGTTGGCCCTCTTTTCCGGTGATCCTGCGAAAGTCAATGCCGGCTATGAGCAGCTCTTACAGACCACTGATTTGCTGGCTGAGATCAGCGTCTACTTCCAGAAGATTATGGAGTACTATGGTGAGGAGTTTGTGAACATGTACACCGAACAAGATTTCTGGCGTGATTATCCCCCGCAAGAACGGAACTTCGCGTTTCCCTGGGAAGAAAGTTACCATAAGGCCATCACCGAAGCGGAGCGACAGGGTGCGAAGCGAGGATGGGAAGCTGGGCATGAAGAAGGGCATGAAGAAGGACGTGAAGAAGGACGTGAAGAAGGACGCAAAGAGACAGCGCGGACCATGCGCGACATGGGGTTGGCAGTTGAACTGATTAGCCGCATCACCGGTTTCACAGCGGAAGAAATTCAAGCACTATAAAGGTGTAGCTCTGCTGCGAAATAGCGCTAGCTTTGCGATTTTCCAGCGCTAAAAATCTGCCCTATCCGCACAACATCCTGTTCTGTTACAAAATGATGCGTCGGCAGGGTCAACAGGCCCTGGGCCACAACCTGGGCGCCGGGATAATGGCCTACCGCCAGTTGTGGAAAGATTTCGGCCAGCGTGCGCTGGTACATGCGACCAACGCCGATACCGGCTGCCCATAAGCGCTGGAAGAGTTGCTCACGCCGGGCTTGGTCATGTACCGACAGTGGGAAACGCAGATAGATCGGTTCATTGCATTTATCATCTTCATTACCTTGCACCCCGCCCCCACTACACGAAAATAATTGCACACCAGCTATGCCTTGTAGTTCAGCATCAAGTAGTTGCGCGGTTTGCCGGCGGTGCTGGTTATACGCGTCCAGCCGCGGCAATTGGGCTAGGCCGACCGCAGCTTGCATCGGCGTCAGCCCACGCAGGCGATAGCCCCAACTGGCCTCATGCTTGCCCACACGCTGGGCGCCCAGACGCGTAGCAAGCCACCAGAGCGGTGGCTGGAAGGCCAGAGTAAAAAGCGCCAGCCGTAGAAGTGCTGGTGTTGCGCCTGACGCCGGTAGTGGAGGCCACGTCGATTGACCTTGCGTCAGGCGTTGCAGGGCTGCCGGGGTGTTGGCCGAGAGGATGCCACCGCCACCCGTCGAAAGCGCTTTGCCTGGCCCCAGGCTAAAGAGACCATACTCGCCCACGGTCCCCACCGGACGCCCTCCTACTTTAGCGCCTAGTGCCTGTGCGGCATCTTCAATCACCACCGCGCCCGCCGCTTGCGCCAACGACTGTACGGGTGCGAGATCCAGGGGCATGCCAAAGGGATGGACGTGGATCACCGCCAACGTCTGCTCACTCACAGCGGCGGCTAGGCGATCGAGATCAAAGGCCAGGGTCGTGGGGATGATATCCACCAGGTACGGTTGCAGCCCTACATCCAGCACCACTTTGGCGACGGCAGGGCAGGTGTAGGCCGGCAGCACAACCGCGCGTCGGTCTGGATGATCTGCGGTAGCCTGTAGCGCCCGCAACAGGAGATAGAGAGCCGTCCGCCCGGAGGCGGCCAGATCACAGCGAGGAACGCCCAGATACGCTTGTAAGGCTGTGCGAAATTGCTCTGTAGCGGCAGTACCCGCCGGCCAGGCGCGTAGTAGTGTGGTAAGGGGTAACGGGGTTGCCGTTGGCGGCAAGTGTCGAAACATACTCAATAGTCTAGGTTTATGTTAGGTGGTGATAGTCATCGTTTTGACGACAACCCTTGAACTAAAAGATTTATAAAATTTACAGGATGGGCATAGAGTATGACGATTAATGCGGTGTCAGGGGTTATTCCAACTGCTCCACCGCCGGCAGCGCCAGCCGCACACCCATTGCATAGAGCAATGCAGCCGCCCCACCCAACCCCAACGCCAGGGGCAAACCAAGGTATGCACCCAACCAGCCCACCGCTACATTGCCGCCAGTATCGGCGCCGGCGTGAAGGATGCTGTAAAGGCTCATGACGCGCCCGCGCACCTGGTTGGAGATCTGCAGCTGCACCAGGGTAATGGCCAGGCTCTGGAGGACGAGTAGCGCGGCGCCGACCGCGATCAAGAGTAGACAAGCCCAAAACAGCGTTGCGGTGTAGGCAAAGCCCATGACCAGTAACGGCAGCAGTAGGCTAACTAGCGTCAGAGTTCGCCCACGTGCCCTTTTGCCCACCTGCGTCACGATAACCGTGCCCAGCACCGACCCCAGCGCGCCGGCGGCCATCAACACCCCCAGCCCAATGGCATCCGTGTGAATGACAGCTTCGGCATAGGCGGGCAACATACCAAAGACCGGCCACGCCAGCCCACCACTGAGCGCCATGAGGCTCATGACGCCGAGAATAGCCGGCTGCCGCCACAGGGTGAGCAGCCCCTCGCTCAGCGCACCGGCCATTGATTCTTTTGCGCCTGGCGCGCTATTGGCTTGGGCCGGGTGGTCGTCAAGCCGTATGAGCGCTAACGCCACGAGCGGCGCCAGATAGGTCAACGCGTTGAGGAGCATGGCCGCGCCGGCGCCCACGATGGCAATCAACACACCGCCCAAGGCATAGCCAATCAGGCCGGAGAAATTAAAGATCGCACCATTGAGGGCAACCGCCCCAGCCAGGTCATCGGGCGGCACCAGATCGACCAGAAAGGCGCGGCGGGCTGGGTGATCGATAGCGAGGATCGCGCCAAAGACAAAGTAAAGGACGATAATATGCCAGAGGCGGATCCCCCCACTTAGCGCCAGCAAGCCAAAGAGGGCGGCCTGCACCAACAGGCCAGCCTGTGTAACCATAATCAAGCGGCGACGCGGGACGCGGTCAATCAGAAGACCGCCGAGCAGGGAGATGGGCAGGACCGGGATCAACGCCAGCAAACCCACCATGCCCAGCCAAAAGGTAGAGCCAGTGAGATCATAGATGAGCCACCCTTCGGCAATCACCTGCAACGAGGTGCCGATGAGCGACACAATCTGGCCGCCCCAGAAGAGGCGGAAATTGCGCGTTTGCAGCGCCGGCAGCAGCCAACGGGGACGTGAGGCAGGACGACCAGCCGCGAGTACGTTTTCCTGTTCAGCCACGGCGGTTTCTCGCCGTCAAGAGGAGCGCACCCGCCATACTCCAGAGCAGAAAGGCGCCGCCACACATGCCGGGCGAACTCGATTTGGAGCCAGGAGCAGGCGTAGCAACCGGTGTTGCCGTCGACAGCGGCGTTACCTCAAAGGGTTGGCGCAGCGCCGCGCCCAGGCTTTCAGCAACATCGACCGTTTCATTGCTGGTCAAAATGGAGATGCCATCCAGTTGATCCTTCATAGAGTAGAGCAAATTGACCAACGCGGCCACATCGCCTTCGGTGCGCACCTGGACGCTGATCTTAATTTTGGGATTGGCGCGGCGCAGCGCAAGGGCCATGGGAATCACAAAATCGCGCACGGTCTCCGGCTCGGTCTGCACCCGCTGCACCTGCATGATAAAGTAATCGACATAGGGCGCCATAGCCACGCCGTCGTTCAGGACAAATTGATGATCAGGCCCCAACGCCAGTTCTTTGCCATATTGATCGGCCAGTTGGCGCACCCGTTTGACGCTGCCCACCGGGTCGTTGATTTCATCAGGGCGGTTGCTGGGGCCATGTTCCAGGTTATAGCCGATAATATCCACTTTACGCGCAAAGCGGGGCATGAGGGTCTCCACATCAGGCACCGTTTTGAAGACGATCAATTTTTGCCCCACGGTGACCCGATCGAGCAGGTCAACCAGGCTTGGATGATCGACGCGCGCAATATCCGTGGGGCGGGCATGTTGGTTAAACCAATCGACGAGTTCGGGGTTCAGCCCCATATCAAACCAATAGTCGGCCAAGGAGCCCGTTTCAGCGGAGGGAGCGGCCTGCGCCCGCGCAGCCTGCGGGGTGAGCAACAGGCAGAAGAGAATCAGTAAGAGCCAACGCCGTTGCCAACGCCGCGCAGGTTCCTTGGAGGAAGCGCCGTCGGCGGGGTGAGTTGGTCTTGTGCCAAGGGAAAAACGAACAAGTGAAAAACGAAATTGATTTACCATAAAACCATCGATTTGTTAATTTGATGCGGCCTTGCTTACACCAGGCACGGTCGCATCACCTAAGGCCGGCGCCAGTTGGAAAGCTTTGGTGAGCATGTCCTGCGCCTTCGCCTCTTCCTTCAGCTTCCGGTATAGGTTGTTCAACGCGAGCAACAGATCCACGTTGCCCGGCTCTTGTTGCATGGCCAGGAGCAGATCACTTTCGGCCTCCTGGTTGCGGTCCAGAGTCTGATAGAGCGCGGCGCGCGCCTGTAACATGGCGGCGGTCGGCGCCAATTGGCTGGCCTGCTCCAGTTGGGCTGCGGCCGCCTCTTTTTCACCGCGCGCCAACAAGAACTGCGCAAACTGGACATAGTATACGCCATTGGTCGGCGCCACGGCCAGGGCGCGTTCATACATTGTCCGTGCTTCTGGCCAGGCAGCTTGGTCAGCATAGCGGGCGGCCAGCGCCACATAGGCCGCGGCCAACGTTGGCTCTAGCGCAATGGCCTGCTGCAACGAGGCCACGGCGGCATCGTTCTGTTTGGCGGCAGTTTGCGCGGTCGCCAGGGTGACGTAGTGACTGGCATTGGCCGGCTCAAGCTCAACCACCTGGGTAAAGGCAGTTACCGCCTCTTCGGCTCTGCCGCTGCGCAGGTAGAAATTGCCCAGTGCGGCATAGAGGCCGGCATCTTGTGGTCGCTGCTGCAACAGATCCTGATACCACGCGGCGGCTTTGTCATTACCTGCCGTGACGAGATATAGCCCCATTGCGTTGGCGATTGCGGTGGCGTTGCCCACACGCTGCTGGGCCTCGGTGAGGATCTGATGGGCAGACTCGGTGCGCCCACCGGTTAGCTCAATGGTCGCCATTGTCGCATAGAGGGACGCAGGTTGGGCAACTTGGGCAATACCACTCTGCAACAACGCGACAGCCCGGCTGGGGTAGCCTTGGGCTACCCACAGTTCACCGGCGGCCAGATAATAAGCGGCAACTTCCGGCTGCATGGCAATGGCTTTGCGATAGTAGGTCAATGCCTCGGCAGCGCGCCCTTGGGCCCGTTCCAGCTCGGCCAATGCCGCAGGCACGCGACTGTCATGCTCATACTGACGCTCCATGGTCAGCAGTGTGGTAAGCGCCTGGCTAAAATGCCCCTGCGTGCGTTGCAGCGTGGCCAGTTGCAATAACAGATCGGGGTCACCAGGCTGTTCTTCCAGCCGAGTGCGGGCAAATTTTTCGGCAATGGCATAGTTACCCGCACGCTGGAGGAGATCGACCTGATTCAGGCTGATGGCCGGGGAAGCAACACGTAGTTGGAGCGCTTTGTCAAACCATTGGTCGGCCAACGCAGGATCGTTTTGCTGTTGGGCCAGGAGACCCGCCTGCAGATAGGCGTCGCTATTCTGCTGATCCAGGGCAATGGCCTGGTCAAGCAAGCTTTGGGCTTCATCAGTGCGCTGCTGGCGCATCAGCAGCCCCGCCAGCCCAACATAGGCATCGGGGCTGCCGGGTGTCTGGGCAATGGTCATGCGATAGTAATTTTCGGCGCGTGCCCACTGGCCGCGCGCCTGCCAGGCGTGAGCCAGGGCCAGGGTCGCCTGGTCATTGCCGGGATGGATATTGGCGATCATGAGATTGATGGTCAGCGCCTTCTCTTGTTCGCCCTGCTGCTCCAGCGCGCTGGCCAGGGTGACCTGGGCATCGACATAGCCGGGCGCCATGGCGACGGCCTGGCGTAGCTCGGCAATGGCCCGCTCACTCTGGCCTAACTTATCCAGCGCGCGGGCATACCCCATATGCAACTGCGGCCACCAGACATCCAGGGCCAGGGCATCTTCATAGGCCGCGGCGGCCTGGGTCGGTCGGTTCTGGGCCAAATAGAGATCGCCCAGTTCCTTGTGATACTCGGCCAATGTGGCGCTATCCCAGCCTTGAGCAACGCCGCGGGCGATCAGCTCTTCATAAAGCTGACGCACCTCGGCAAAGTGACCGTCAGTGGTGTAGAGATGGGCTAGCAGCCGGAAGAGTTGGAGATTGTCGCCATCAATGAGGTTGCGCTGTACCGAGCGGAGGAGCGTGGCAAAGGGTTGGCCCGTCGCGGCTGCGTCGCCCGCCTTGCCCCCATCACTGCCGGCCACCAACGTTTCGTCCGATGTCAGCAGCGGGTCGGCTTGGGCCTTCGTAGCCACCAATGATGTGGCCTGGTTCTGCGCGGCCACAGGTGGGTTTTGTGTGTTCAATGACTGCCTGGTCTTGGTGATGACCGCCTGTAAGGCAAGCTCACGATAGTGATCGGTCTGTGCTTGATCGCCTTGGGCCGCCGCAAAGTCGGCCAGGCGCAGATAGACGTCGCTGTCGTTGGGATCAATGGCAATGGCGTGCTGATAGGCGGCTTGGGCTGCAGCCGGTTCACCGCGCCGGCGTAAGGCGTCACCGAGCAAGGCCTGCGGCCAGGCGCGATCCGGCGCCGCCGCGGCCGCCGCCGCATAGTAATTCATGGCCGGCTCAATCTCGCCCATGTCTTCACTCACGGCCGCCAAGCGCGCATAGGCATAGGCGCGGCCGCTCTGGTTGCTCTGCCGCTCCAGTCCTCTGGGCTGGGTATAGGCTTCAAATTTGTCGATGGCCGCATGGTAGGCGCCAATCGCGGAGCGGGTGTGGCCGCTCACTTCCAGTTGATCGCCCAGTGCCAAGGCCAGCACGGCTTCATCAGGATTGGCTTTCATGGCGCGCTCCAGCAACGCCGCCATTTCGGTCTGGCGTCCCCGTTGCTGGCCGAGTTGATTGTTCAACGCAAAATAGACATTGACCTGGGTGGGGTCCAACGTAAAGGCATGGCCATAGGCTTGGGCCGCGGCGTCGCTGTCACCTTCTTGGCGGAACAGTTCCCCTTGCAACGCATAAGCCGTGGCATTGTTCGGCTGCAGCCATAGAATCTCCTCCAACTCGCTGTGGGCAGCAGGCAGCCGCTGCCAATCCAAGTAGGTGGCCGCCAGCGCCAGCCGCGTCTCCACCGTCTCTTGCCCCTGTAAATTCTGCAACAGAATCGCCCGGCGGTAGAGGGCAATCGCCGTGTCCGGCTCACCGGCGCGGCTCTTAACCCTGGCCGCCATCAGCAACGCCTCAGTCGAAAGTGGATGTTGGGTGCGCAAGGTGGCCAAAAGCTCGTCAGCCTGTGCAAGCTGCCCCGATTCCAGATAGATGTTGGCCAACATCATCTGCACGGTGGCGTCGGGCTGGAGCGCGGCCGCGGCTTGGTAATAAGGCAGCGCCCGGGCAAGCTGACCGCGCTGGCGCCAGAGATCGGCCAAGGCAATCAGACGCAGGGCCTCGCTACCATAATTTTGATCGGCAACGGCTGCTTCAAATTGGGCTTGGGCACAGACCATGCGGCCGGCATTCAAACAGGCGTCGGCCAGGGCAATATGGTAATGTTCTGTGATTGGCGCGGCATTTTGCGCTGCGGTGAATTCGACCATGCTCTGCTCAAACTGACCAACTTCAGCATAGAGCTGGCCCAGGCGATAGTGCAAAACGGCTTGGTTGGATTGGGCCGCCTCCTGCAGCAGCGCAATCGCCTTGGTAAATTGCCCGTTCATGTGGGCAATCTCGGCCTGTCCCAGTTTGGCGAGCAGATTGGTCGGATCCTGGGCCAACGCTGCGCTAAAGGAATCAGCGGCCGTAGCCCAGAGCCGCTTTGCGAGGGCCTCGTTGCCTTGGAGCACGGCGCTCTCGGTAGAGAGGGAGCGAACGGCATAGAGGCTATAGGCTGCATCATCTTCCAGCCAGGTAAACCAGTCGGTCGCCAGTTGTAGCTGTAAATTCAATTCGCTGTCGCTGGGGGCAATGACATAGGCGACTTGATAGCGCTGCAAAATGGCCAGGGTGTCGCTGGTCAGATATTTGGTGCGGAAAAAGCGCGCCTGATCGATGAGCCGTTGCAACGCTTCCGTCTGTTGGTCGGCAGGGAAAATTTCGCTGGTCGTGGGGACGCGATGGGCAATCACATTGGCCTTGGCGACATAGGCTGCCAGCGTGACACTGACATCCTCTTCAGCCATGACATTGACCGGCTGGCCACTGGACGTAAGGCTCTGCAGCCGGGCAAAGATGCGTTGGGGGGTCGGAAAGTCATAGGCAAAGGCTGTACGCCCCGTCATGGTTTGCAGATTGTTGGCAATGGCCGGCGTCGCCACCACCGTCACCGCAAGCAGCGCGAGCAAAGGCGCATAGAAGGGGCCAAAGCGCGTCACAGTGCGCCAGCGCCCACTGAGCGCCAACAACAGGCGATAGCCCAACAGGGCCAAAATCAGCGTATAGGGGAGGATCCAGACAAAGCGCCAGAGAATCCACGGCATAACGAGCGCGCCGATCAACGGCGTCACAAAGGGATTGAACATGACAAAGAGGATCGCCAGGGTGACGCTCAGGGCAAATTGTGCGGCCAGATTTCTACGAATCTGCCACAACAAGAAAGGCAGCAACAGTAAGGCCAGCAAGTAGGGCGGCTCCAGGAAGATGTTGGGATCGGAGATGTAATGGTCGAGATCAAAGAGGAGCAGCCGGCGCCGGTTCATGTTCACGGCAAAGCGCCAGACCAGGAAAGGATTGAGCGTGCTGGTGGCGTCACTCGCCTGGAGTTGGGTCAGATCGGGCAGTGGCCCCACGACATCAAGGGTCGGTAAGTAGAAGTAGGGCAACGCCGCCACCCGTCGATAGCCCACCGGCCAGCCCTCAATGCTGGCCGGGTAGGAGGGGGCCAACGGCGCTTCGCCCCACGCCAGCACCAGTTGGATCAACGGCAGGGTCATGGCAATGACGGTGAGGCCAATGACGGCCAGCCCTCGCTGCAGCGCCACCCGTCGGCAGCCCTGGACTAGCCAATGAAAGCCGGCAAAGGCGCCCAGCGCCAGCGCCATCATCGCCGCAATGAGCGGATGAATGGTGGAGACGGCAAAGGTGGCAATGGCGGCGATCCACCAGGCGCGGCCCTGACCGTTCGCCATATAGCGCAGCGTAAAGGCAAAAACAATGGGGAGCATGGTCGTCGGCACCATATATTTGTCGGCCGTGGTGCGCTCAAAGAAGAAGATGCTCACATTGTCGCCACGCAAAAAGGGTGCAGCGACCAAGATCAGCAGTTGTAACGCCGTCATAAAGAGGCCGAAGCGGCGGCTGTGGGCTGCCCCTAACGTAACCTCACCGGCAGCTTTGCCCAGGGCGTAGGTTGCCAGCAGCACCCACAGCGCAACCATGGCCCGTGACGCGGCCGCCGTCAGCGTAATCGGGTCGATGGCGGCGAGGGTGGACCAGAGATAGGCCATGGGCAGCGACTGGTTAAAGGCCATGCGTACACCGGGTCCCAAGTCGGTGCCAAAGAGTGGCTCCCGTGCATTGAGCGGCAGACCAGCCATCGCATCGGCGGCAAAGGTGCCCACGGCGTAGGCGTCGCCATCGATTTTATAGAGGTTAATGGTGGACAGGCAGTAGGCAAAGGCGGCAATTAATAACAGGAAGAGCAGCCGCTCGTCGAGCGTCCAACGGGGCAACCGTGGCTGGGGCTGGACGCCATGTAACCAGCGCCAGCCGGTCTGAACGAACCAGACGATCAGCAGCAGCAGCACACTCAGAATCCAGGCCAGGGTCAGTTCATCCAGCGTCCAGTGCAAGAGCAGCGCGGCCATGCCGGGAAGCGCCAGCACGCCAATGCCCAGCGGGAAGGCCATCGCCAGCCGTTCAAGCCAATCGAGCGCCAGCCGCCCAGTCAACATGTCGGCCAGCAGCCAACCTGGCGTGATAAATAAGGCCAAAAAGGTGAGCCAACTGGCCAGTTGCAATTGCCAGGCAGCCACGGCTCCGCTAGCGCCTGCGTTAGGAACGATGGCGCCAGGCAGACCCAAAATCACACAAAACCACACCACCAGCAAAGCGCCAGTGATGAGATGACGTGTCCAGGCTGGTGCGACAATCGACGCGCCGTGCGGCATTTCCACTGGTTCTGTGGTTGCGGGCGCGGCGGGCGCGGTAAGGTCAAGCGCTAAATGAGGATCAAATTTTGCTGATGATTTCACAATGAAAACCTATTACTAAGCCAATCGGCTACACTATACGGCGACATACGGTAAAACCTTTAGGCAAAGGGGATATGGCGGCGCAACTTTGGTCCCAAAAGCTGGACCACGGGCAAGGGCAGCTTAGGCCACACGCGCCGAAAGGTGCGGAAGCGACCATCCTCATGCGCCTGTGTAACGGCACTTGTGGTTTTCGCGGCTTGGCCCACCGCCGCCACTTGCTGATAAATGGGGCTGGCAACGCCCCCCCATTCTCCCTTAAAGGCAGACGCCGTCGAGTCAAGCGGGCTACGCCCCATATCCAAAAAGGCAAAGTTATGGGCCAGGGCATCGGCCAGCATCGACCAGTAGGCCAAGTGGACTGGGCGCAGGGCCAGATAATCATGCAATGCTCCACCCCAGAGACCATAGACGGTCTGCCCCATCTCCAATTGAAAATAGCCGCCGATGGGCTCTGCTCCCCGATAGACCACGACAATGTTATAGCCCGTTGGAAAGTGTGTCACGACCTCGTCTAAAAAATTACGGCCAAAGAAGGGCGTGCCGACTTGATGGGTAAAGCGGCTGAGTACGTTGTAAAAGTCGGCCACCAGCTCCGGTGTACGTGCGATCGCGACCCGCAGTTGCTCTTTACGCCCGATCCGCACCTGCCGGCGTAAGTTGCGGTGCAGCCGCTGCCAGAGCGCCTCCTCGTCATTGCCCAGCTCCACCACCCAGTGGACATGGGCCTCTGTGGTCTGCAACTCCCCCGGCCAACGCTGGCGACTGTCCTGGATTACAAAGCGATCGGCCTTGCATTCCTGCGCAAGATCTCGCCCTTGGGCAATGAGCGCCGCGGCAACAGCGGGACTATCCGCACAGAGGCCGCCGGGCATGGTCATGAGTGTGCGACCCGTCAGCCAACTCGGGACGAAAAAGAGCGGCAGGACGCCCACAATGGGCGCCGGCGCCGCTGTATTCGACCCCTCCGGTGGGCAGCGTGCGAGCAGATAATGGGTGGCGTAGCCGTAAACATTGTGCAATACCGTGCACCAGCCACTTAGGTGTTGGGGCAAGCCGGCGGGCCGGCTCCGCACATACGCATCCCAGGCCGGCGTGTGCTGCGCCGTCAGCGCTTCAACGGTGATCATTACAAAAATCCGTCCAGAGCGCGCCCATTGTCGTAAACGCAAAGTCACTAAAAAGGCGATGCAATTTTGCCTCTAATCCCCGCCGCCCGCCGTAATGCGTAATCCGTTCGCGCGGCGTAACCGCAGCGTACTGTTGGCCGGTGTCCAGTTCCCACGGATGTGAGTAGAGAATGACCGGCTGTCCCGACTGTTGCAGCCGCCGAATGGCCCAGCGCGTCACCCAATAGGGCAGCGCGCGTAAGTAGAAGCCACCCGCCATCGGCAAGGTGGCTCTGCCCAGGCGCAGGGTGGAGATCGGAAATTCGACCAGATCATGTTCGGCAATGCGATAGGGAAAACGGGGAGCGCCAGGAAAACCATAGAGCAATGAGCGGGTGGGAAAGACGCTGCTGTCATAGGCCATGCCGGCAGCCTGCAGACAGCCAAAGGCCCAGGGTGTACGGGCGTTGATCGAAAAATAGGGCGCCCGGTGGCCCACCGGCTGCACACCGGTAATGCGCATAATGGCGGCGATGGCCTGCTCCAACTCTTGTGTGAACAGATCCGGCGTCAGGTGATGGACAAAGCGATGGTAGTAGCCATGCACGCCAATCTCATGGCCTTCGCTACAGATGCGTTCAATCAACGCCGGGTGCTGATCCGCCACATAGCCCAACACAAAAAAAGTCGCCTGGACGCGATAGGTGCGCAAGATGGTGAGCAGGCGTTCGGTCGCTTGCACCACCCGGCTTTCCAATGTGGGCCACCGCGCCACCTGGGGGTTGGTGCTGGTCAGCCCTTGAAACCAATCTTCCAAATCAACGCTAAAGACGTTTGTCATGGGGTTAATTGTCATTTGTTATTGGTCATTGGTTATTCGTCATTGGTCATTGGTCCATTGCTGCCAATTATATTCAGGACGGGTCACGGGTCAATCAATGACCAATCACTAATAAACCAATAACTAACTACCCTACATAGCCCAAGCTGCGTAGCCGCTCGGTCAGCACCTTCTGTTCCTCAGGGCTGAGAGCGCTGGCTTGCCCTTGGTCGGGAGGGATGTTTGCTTGATCGGGTAGGTCAGGCCGTGCTGGCCGCCGCGGCTGAAAATCTGGCTGAAACAGTTCGTGGAGGACACGACCATCCATATGCGCCGGCACCGACTCGCCCATCAAGTGTAGTATAGTCGGGGCGAGATCGACAAGTTGCGCGGATTCTGTGTACACACCGGGGCGAATGGCGTTGCCATAGGCCAGCAAAACGCCGTTCATGCGATGGGTACCGGAGATGCCCCGTTTCATCGCCTCGATAATCTTGTGGCTGCCAAATTCATATTCGCCAAAGCCAAAGTATTCGAGCCGACGGGGTAGGAAAATAATATCAGCCGCCGCGTCCAAATGGTCACCGCGGTAGATCTCCTCGCGGCGATAGACACTTTCCACCACCGCTTCGCCCGTTTCGGGGTCGCGCAGCGTGGCCAGTCGTTCGATAATTTGGTTGCACACCTGCTCATACTCGGCGCCGGGCTGGACAATGCCCTGCGGCTCGCGCCCGGCCAGGTTGATGCGAATCTGGCCCACATTGCCAAGGGAATAAGCCTGGGTGCGCGACCAATCCACATCTTCAAAAGAGAGAAAGAAGGTCTTGAGCAGCCCTTGCCCCTGCCCGCGCACCACTTCCCGTTTGAGGGCGCCCAGACCAAAGGACATGAGCGTGTCATAGACATTCATGGGCGAAAAGCCACGCCGGAAGAGGGCAGCTTTGGCGGCGCTCTTTAGCCCTGGCCGCAGCGCCATGAACTTTTCTTGTAGCAGCCAATTGTTGACATGGATAAACTTGTGAAAGGGGCCAAAGCCGTGGTCAGACATAATAAGCAGGGTGGTGTCCGCCGGCAAGGTGGCCACAATCTGTGCGAGATAGCCATCAACGGCTTGATAGTAGTCTCGAATGGCGTTACCATAGCGTTCCGCCCGCGCTGGATCATAGAGCGGGTGGTTTTGATCCATATATTTCCAGAGCGCATGGCAGATGGTGTCCGTGCCATTAAAGACAACCATAGCAAAGTCCCATGCCTCGCGCTGGCGCAGGTACGCAAGCGTCTGCACCCGCACCTCGGTGGTCTTGTAGAGTCGCGCCAGAAAGGCGTCGATGCCGGAGTCCGAATAGGCTTGCCCCGGATCCGGGTAGAGCAGATAGTCGCCTACGGCGCCGAGGATCTCGTCATAGAGTTCAGGCGGATAGGTGAGCGAGCTGTTGGCGGTGGGCGCCGGCATGCCCGCCACCATCACCCCATTGACCGGCAGCGGCGGATAGGTCATAGGGATGTTGAGTGTACAGACCCGACGGCCCCGTTGGCTGAGCAAGGTGTAGAGCGTGGGCGCCTTACAATCAAGCGCAGTGACGGGCAAAAAGCGATAGCTTTGCGGCTCGCGTGCAATCCAGTCATAGAGCCGATGCTTGCCGGGGTTGACGCCGGTGGCAAAGGAGGTCCATGCCGGCGCGGTCATGGGGGGCACGGTGCTGCGCAAGGGCCCATGGGCGCCCTGTTCCAGCAATTGGTGCAAGGTCGGCAAAAAGCCCTCAGTGGCCCACGGCTTGATCAAATCAAAAGTGGCGCCATCCAGGCCAATCACCAGCACTTTGTTGGGGGACGCCCGATCAGGCTGGGCTGGCTGAGGCGCCAGTTGTTCATCTTCTGGGTAATGCTTCATGACATACTTGTACTTTCGTTAGACTCTTCCAACGCAAAAGGCGCGGCGCTATGTTGCCCATTCTGCCGCATTAGACGCTGTGGGGAACCATCGCTTCGTCGCTCCTCCAATTGATGCAGACGCCACTCCAATAACCCAATGGTCTGCGCCAGATCGCGGAGGCGATTGGCCTGATTAGAGAGCATGACCGTTTGGGCTAAGAGCAGGATAACACAGAAGAGGATGCCAAAGACCAGAACCAAGGTCGGGGCATAGACCACCGCCAAGAGCCCGGCAAGGTAGCTTAAAATCCCATCGAAGAGCGAAAAGAGCACAATCACAAGGCTCACCGCAAACCAGATCAAGGCGTACTCTTCACGCAGCTTGTGTTTGCGAATCAGTTGTAGAATAACCGCAAATAAAACCAGGCTAAAGGCGATGGCGATGATCTTTTGCTCAAGCGGGATCGGCATAAGCGCCTCCTCGGTTGGTCATTGGTCATTAGTCACGGGAAGCCCAAGGACAAAGGACCCGTGACAAAACTTTATTTGATCTCTTTCAAGGCCGTTGTAATAACGGCAATGGTCACTTTAAGTGCATAGTAGATCGAGCGCATCAGGTTGATGGAGCTAACGCCGGTCACACGCGCCTGCATCTGCACCGGAATTTCAAGCTGTTTGAGACCGGCTTTGTGAATGATAATGCGGCTTTCGACATCAGGAAAGTCCTGGGGGAGATAGGTGGCAAGCAACTGGGTCGCCTGACGATTCATGCCCCAGAAACCCGAAGTGGGATCGGTCATGGTGCTGCCCGTTAACAGGGTCACCTGCCAGGTATAGAGGCGGATCCCTAGCCGCCGTGTGGGGGAGATATACCAATCCACATCGGTGTCCATAAAACGTGAGCCAAAGACCATATCGGCCTTGTTTTCCTCCAGGGCATGGAGAAAGTGGCAAATCTCGGCGGCCGCATGTTGGCCGTCACCATCCATGCGGATCACATAGTCATAGTCATGTTGCCGGGCAAACTTCAATCCGGTCTGAACGGCTCCGCCAATGCCAAGGTTATAGGGATGGCGCACGACAAAAGCGCCGGCGGCCTGTGCTTCCTGCGCCGTTGCATCGGCGGATCCATCGTCAATCACCAGGGTGTCGGCCGCGGGTAATATGGCTCGAATATCTGTAACGACGCGCCGGATCGCACCCTGCTCATTGTAGGCGGGAATAATCACTAAGATGCGCTTTGCACTGCTCTTCGCCGCCAGTGACGCGGGTAGGACTGCCGGCGAAATGGATTGGGTTGCCAACATAAGCTGTACGAAAATTTCTATGTTAAACGTAGGACATTGGCAAGATTTTTGTCATATTATCATCAAACAGGCAGAATGGAAAATTACTAACCCGAGGCTCTGCTCAATTAGAGTGGGGCGAAAGTAGGGTCAGCTAGAAATCAGTGTTTTTCGGTATAAACGCGGCACGGTTAGATACATTTTCCGATTGAATACGCTCTGCAGGCCATTTGAATGCGATAGAGACCTGATTCCGCGACGATCTGAATGCGTTTGCATGCCATAATGGTAATGTAGCTATCACTCGTTTGAACAGAGCGTGAAACCGTGATAATCTTTCTACTAATTTCTTTGGCTCAATGTCGATGACAGCATTCGTCCTCGGCGTCACCTGCTTCATAGCTCGCGCGAGAAGGAGAAGCGATGTATTACTTTGCAAAATGGGATATGCTCATTGTTGACGATGAGCCTGATGTGTTAACTCTTTCTGAATTAGCAATGGAAGATTTTGAAGTTTATGGATTGCCCCTTGTGTTGCACACGGCACAGACCAAAACGGAGGCGATTGAACTCCTGGAAGAGACGCCCGATTTGGCCATGAATCTGGCGTTGGCCTTTGTCGATGTGGTGATGGAGACCGACGACGCTGGTCTGAAGCTCTGTAACTACATTCGGGAGGATATTGGCAACCGCCTCACACAAATCTTTATTCGTACCGGGCAACCCGGCCTCGCCCCCGAAAAGACGGTGATCGACCACTATGAGATCAATGGCTATTTCACTAAGCTTGACACCACGGAAGAGAAACTCTATTCGCTCGTAAAAAGCGGTATCCGCCAATTTCTCTGGTCCCATATGGCACAAACCTATATGGCCGGCATCAATGAAGTGCTGAACGCCCCGGACTGGCAACCGAAGATCGAGCAGGTCTTGCGCAGCTTTGTGGAACCCATGCCGGGCGCACCGGTCGATATACCGCTCTATATTGCCTTTGACCAGCGCCCCCTCGTTCAAGCCAAACTCGACGCACAGCAGGCGGCAAAATGGCAGGAAGAACAGAGCCAGGCCAAGGTCATCCAGTTTACACGGTCCGGGAACCTATATGCGCGCGATGATACCAATCTCTGGGGGATCAACATTGTGGCCAGTCCTACCAACGCCGAAGTGCAGCTCCTCTGCCGTACGGCATTTGCACCGCCCCAAGATCTGGTCATGATGACCTATGAATTTTTGAAGAGTTTGGCGACGCTCTGGCAGAGACAGGCGGTGCTGCTAAGCGAGGGAAGGGATCCATGACACTGATTGATTACATCCTGACTTTGCTGACCCAATTTGGTGGCGGCGCCGGCGGTCCCCAGAATGAGATAGTCCGCTTTGCATTGGCCGCGATCTTCTTTGCCATTCTCTTTGGTGTGACCTGGTCACGCCGCCGCCGCGGCGATTTTCCGCGGGAACGCCTGCTGGTGTGGGGCTTTGGCCTGGGGCTTGGACGCGCCCTCTTTATGTTCATGATCGTTTCCCTGCAAATCTCCGGCCACATCGATCCGGCCCGACTCGAGCTCTTCTTTCCGCCATTTGAGCATCTGCTGCGCTTGGTGGCGCTTGTCTTGATCGCCGGCGCATTTTTACGCTTTGTTCTGGATGACGCCATGCGCGCCCAGCGCTACCTTCAGTTTGGCCTTGCGCTGAGCATTCTGGCCTATCTGGTCACCTTTTGGCCCTGGGCGCAAGCCGTCCTCGCCGATCCAACCCTCAAGTTCGGCCAACATTGGGGCGACTGGCTTGCGCACGGCCTAGGCGTGTTGCTCCTCGCTGTGCCGATTCTGCTCCTGGCCAAGGCGCAAGGCTGGGTGCGCAATGTGGCGATCCTGGCCTTCACCTTCTTTTTTCTAGACGATTTTCTAATGCTCTTTAATCTGGCCAACGCCGAGGTCTATGCCCCCATCTATGGTCCCATTCGCCACAATCTGGATCTGTGGGCAATTCCCCTGCTGGGCTATGTCTATTTCCGCGAGCAAGCCAATGCACTCCAGGCTGCACAGACTGCGCTCAAAGCCTACTCCGAACAGTTGGAAACGAGGGTCGCCGAACGCACGGCGGCGCTGGAAGAGCGCACAGCCGCGTTGGAAGCCCAAACGGCGAAACTGATTCAAGCCAGGGATGCCGCCGAAGTGGCCAACCGGGCCAAGAGCGAGTTTTTGTCCAACATGAACCACGAACTGCGCTCGCCGCTCAACGCCATTCTTGGCTTCGCACGCATCACTACACGCAATCTCGACCTGCCCCAGGATGTGCAGGAAAATCTAGGGATCATCGTGCGCAGTGGGGAACATCTGCTGAGTTTGATTAATCAGGTGCTCGATTTGGCCAAGATCGAAGCAGGCCAAATGACGCTCAACCCGGTCGATTTTGACCTCCAACGGCTGCTCAACACGCTCGACGATATGTTTGCGCTGACTGCCGAGACCAAGGGGCTGCAATGGCGCATTGTGGCCGCGCCTAACCTACCGCGTCTGATCCGCGGCGATGAGGTTAAGCTGCGCCAGGTGTTGATCAATCTGGTGAGCAATGCGCTCAAATTCACCAACGATGGCGGTGTCGACCTGAGCGTGACGGCGCCAGCCTGTCCACAGCGATCCAGCCAGTTGCTCCGCTTTGCGGTCACCGATACAGGCCCCGGCATCCCCGCAGCTGAGCAGGAACGCATCTTTGCGAGTTTTACCCAGACCACCACGGGACAACAGGTCGAAGGGGGTACGGGGCTGGGGCTGCCCATCAGCCGCGAGTTTGTCCAGTTGATGCAGGGCACGCTGACTGTAGCAAGTCCTCGGTCCATGTGGGATGGCACAGACCAACGACCGGGCGCCTGCTTCCAGGTTGAGATCCCTGTGGTGCTACGCACCGGCGAGGCGGTCGAGTTGCCGGCGCGGACACAAGAGCGTCTGGTGGTGGGGCTAGCGCCGGAGCAGCCCATCTACCGCATATTGGTTGTCGATGACAAGGCGGTCAACCGCCAGTTGATGGTACAGTTGCTCGCGCCGCTTGGCTTTGCCGTGCGTGAGGCAGAGGATGGGTGCGCGGCCATTGCCATTTGGAAGGCATGGCAACCGCATCTGATCTGGATGGACATGCGTATGCCGGTCATGGATGGCTATGAGGCGGCCACCCAGATTAAGGCGACCACCCAGGGGCAGGCCACCGTTGTCATCGCGCTGACTGCCAGCGCTTTTGAAGAGGAACGTGCGCTGGTGCTTTCGGCCGGTTGTGATGACTTTTTGCGCAAGCCCTTCCGTGAAGCCGATATTTTCGCCATGATGAGCCGCCACTTGGGAGTGCGCTATCAATACGCCGAGGCAGCGCCACCCAGCGCCGTTGCCACACACCAAGCCCCCCAGGCAGTGACGTGGACACTGGGCGATCTTCCCCTTGGACTCCGGACAACGCTCAGCAACGCGATTGCAACCGTCGATATTGAAGCGCTGGAAACGACAATTGACCAGATTCGTGTGATCCAGCCGCAGGTGGCAGACAACCTGCTCCAACTTGCGCGGGCCTATGACTACGCCCAATTGGAGCAACTATTGGAGATCAAGACCAATGGACAACAACGTAGCAGGTGATAAGCGTAAAAACATTCTCATCATTGATGATCGCCAGGAAAACCTTCAGTTGTTGGTGACATTGCTCCAGCGTGAGGGCTATCGTGTCCGGCCCACACGTGATGGAGGGCGCGGCCTCATCACGGCGCAGACCGAACTGCCCGACCTGATTTTGCTCGATGTGAAAATGCCGGACATTGACGGCTACGAGGTCTGTCGGCGGCTAAAGGCCAACGAACGCACCCGTGATATACCGGTGATCTTCCTCAGTGCCTTGGCCGACACCCAAGACAAGGTTCGTGGCTTTGAGGCCGGTGCGGTTGACTATGTGACCAAGCCGATTGAAGAAGTGGAGTTGTTGGCCCGTGTCAATACCCATCTTGCTCTGCGCTCGCTGCTGGTCAACGAAATGGAGATGGAACGGCACCGTGCCCTGGCGCAGATGGTGGCGGGCGTCGCCCATGAATTGAATACACCCTTGGGCATCGCCTACACCGCCGCCGATATGATCGTCAAACGGTTACAAGATCCCAAGCTGGCCGCCGTACTCAGCCAAGAACCCACCCTTGTGCGCAACCTGGACAAGATGAGCCGCGCGGCTGATTTGCTCATGCGCAATCTGACCCAAGCCCACAAATTGGTGCAGAACTTCAAGATGATCTCCGTAAACCAGTTAACCGACAAACCGGAACCCGTAGTGTTGCCACAGCTCGTAGAGGAAATCGTCGAACTGTTCGAGATCAGCGCGCGTCAGGCCAAACTCACCATCTCCATTCAAGCGGCGCTGGGGGAGTGTGATCCCACCTGGGTGGGCTACCCCAGTTATCTGACCCAGGTGCTCATGAATCTTTTATCCAATATTGTGCAATATGCGTATCCGGCCGGCGAAGGAGGCTGTGTTGAAATCTACATCACCACCGCCATCATGGATGATCTGCCGGGTTTTACCCTACGCGTACGGGATCACGGCCGCGGCATTGCGCCGGACCAGCTTGAGCGCGTCTTTGAACCCTTTTTTACCACCGGGCGCCTCCATGGCGGCACCGGCTTGGGGCTGGCCATCGTCCATAGCATTGTGACCACTGCATTCAGGGGTCATATTCACATTGATTCGGCGCTGGGCCAAGGAACCACCGTTCATCTCACCTTCCCGCAAAACGTGACGGAAGCGGCTGATTAATCCCGGTTACATTTCTACTGCGCCCAATGCCTGGAGCGCCGCCCGCTGCGCCGCACTGACGCCGGTGACACCGGTGATATTCATGCCTGCGTAAGGCCCGGGAATGCGCACCATTTGCCGGCACTCACCCGTCCGTATATTCCACAACCGCGCGGTTCCATCATAACTGCCGCTCATGAGCAGTGCATCTCCCTGTACGCCGACTGTGGGCAGAAAGGCAACGGATGTCACGTCAGCCGTATGGCCGGTCAGGCAATGCAGTTGCCGATCATGTTCCAGGTCCCAAATCCGCACTGTGCGATCAATGCCGCCGCTGACTAAATATTGGCCATTTGCGCTAAAGGCGACGGGACGAATATTGGTTGCTGCCGCCATGGACGAATAAGCGATCCGCGAACGCGTGTCGGTCCGTAGATCCCAAATGTGGATACCGGTGCGCCCCCCACCGGCCAACAATGTTCCATCAGGGCTAAAGACCAATGACCAGAAGTTTATGACATCTTGATCAAAAATGTGCAGACAAGCGCCGGTTGTCACCTCCCATAAACGCACTGTATTGTCAATGCTACAGCTGGCCAGATAGCGCCCATCGGGGCTAAAGCTGAGCGCGCGGATAGAGCGGGCGTGCCCTTGCAGCACACGATACGGATGGAACCTGCCACTGGCGTCAATAGTCATAAGGTGAACCGTATCATGCGAAACGTAGGCAAACATGGCGCCATCGGCCGAAAATGTGCTGTGACTGCCACAGTCAGGTAGGGTGGGAAACCTGGTAATGCCTTCGCCGCTTGCCACATCCCATAGCCATACAGAGCCGTCGTGGGCGCCGCTTGCTAACCAGCATCCATCGGGGCTGAACGCCAGATCATCCACCAAGGCTGTATGGCCAAGCAGAAGCTTCAATGGCTGCATTGCGCCACTATCGGCTGTGAACTGCCACAGCCGTACACACCCCTCCTCTTCGCCCGTGGCAAAGGTATCGCCGTTGGGGGAGACGCGTAAGGTGTAGATGGGTTGCACAGAGCCGTGCAGGGTGCGGATCACCTGCGCCCGCGGCGGATCATGGATGTCCCACAGATGGACAAGGCCATCGTTGCCGCCACTGGCGAGCATTCGCCCATCGCTGCTGATAGCCATATCCCGGAGGGCACGCTCATGGCGCCGCAGCACATTGACGAGGCGCCGATTGGCGACATCCCACAGGCTAATATTCGTAAGGCTATCACTGACGGCCAGGGTTGTACTATCCGGGGTAAATGCGACAAAATGCACCTCGTCGCGCTGGGTATGCAGCGTCGCGACGGCTGTCTGTTGCACAACATCCCATAAGATCACCGTTGCGTCTTCGCTGCCGGTTGCCAAGAGGGCGCCATTGGGACTGAAAGCCGCCGAACGGATCGGCGTTTTGTGGCCTGCCAATGCGCCCAGAAAGTGGTAGTTCCACCCTTCTGCTTGCCCCTCTGTTTGCCCCGCGGCTGGTGGAGGATCTTGACGCTGCCATAGGTAACAAGCGGTTTGATCCAGGCCGCCGCTGACGAGCAGTTCCCCGGAAGGGTGAAAGGCCAACGCCCGCACCCAATCGGTATGTTTTTCCAGCACCGCCAGCGCTTTGCCGGTGCGGGCATCCCACAGCCGGATCGCACCATCATGCCCACCGCTGGCAATCAGGGAACCATCCGGGCTAAAAGCGACAACGCCGACTCCCCCTTGATGACCGTTAAGGGTGCATACTCTTTCCCCGCTCGCTACATCCCAGAGATATAGCGCACCATGCGATCCGCTGCTACTGACCAGAAGCCGGCCATCAGGGCTGAAGGCCAGCGCGACCACCGTACTCGGATGGCCGGTCAATGTGTCGACGAGTTGACCATCGGCCAATCGCCACAGACGTATATTCCCGTCATTGGCGCCCACCGCCAGCCATTGGCAATCGGGACTGATGGCAATGGCGCCGACGCGTCCAAAATGATTCGTAAAGACAGTTTCGACAAATTCGGCGTGGGCGAAATTCACGTGGGCGAGCGAGACGCCTTGGAGATTGGCCCCACGGATATAAAGCTGTGAAAGATCCCAGCGGGTCAGGTCGCAGTTGTGGTAGAGCAGTAGATTGAGCAGATTGCCCGCCGCATAGCCAATCACGCGCGGCGTATGGGCTTGTAGTGCAGTGAGCGTGCGTTGGATGACCTGTTGCGCGCCGCGCCGACCCAGCTTTTCGATTACCTGTTCGCCAATCGGCTGTAGAAGCAGACGGGCTTGACTTTCACGCACATAGGCTTTGGCTTGCGCCTGGAGCAGCGCAAGTTCATGCAGCCATTGGAGACGCCCTGTTTTCAACTCGGTACACGCAATTTCGACCAGCCGATCCGTCAGATACTCGGTTACGACATTTTGCAACGCAAAGCCGCCCTCTTGGTGCTCGATCAGCGAACGGCGTTGCAAGTTGCGCATGGTCTCAACCAGAAGCCGCTGGGGCGGTGCGTTTAGCAAATTGTTGCGCAAGAGCGGGAGCGGCGTGGGCTCCCGTTCCACAGCCAGCCAGAAAAGGATCTGTCGCTCCCAGTCGGTTAAACGGGCAAAGTGTTGGTCAAGCACGGTGCGAATATCATCAAAAACCAACACTTCCTCATGTAGAAATTCCACGATATTGCCGCCAAAGGTCTCCCCAATCGTATCGGCGACCAACTTCAACGCCAGCGGATTGCCCGAATAGCGTTGAATGAGCAGCGTGGCTGAATCATCTTCCCCCAGCATGCCGCGCTGTGTGAGCAACTGCCGACCACCTTCCGCATCCAATCCCGCCAGTTGCAGCGACTTGACCGGGAGACCATCTTTTTCCAACCGGGCATAGCCACGCGGCCGCTCGCGGCTTGTCAACAGCAGATGACTTTGGTGCGCCAGTGTGGCCAGTTGGTGGATGAGTTGACCGTAGTCTTCATAGCCGGGACGATAGGCGCCCGCCTGTTCCGGCATCAAAATACTTTCTAAGTTGTCCAGCACCAGCAGCACCCGCCGTTCGCGCAAATAAGTCAACAATAAGCGTAGCTGCTCATCCACGTGCGTCGGCAGTGCGGTGAGTTGATGGTCAGAAAGGCTCTGGAGCAGCGGTGAAAGGAGATCGGTCAGGGGCGGCGCATTGACCAACGAGCGCCAGTAGATGGCAGCAAGCTGTCCGTCCGGTTCGCCCATTGCAATTTCACGGACGCACTGGGCCGCCAGCGTCGTCTTGCCCATGCCGCCCAACCCCCAAATGGCCACCACACGACTGCGATCGACGCACAACCACTGCTCAATCTGCGCCCGTTCCTGTACACGCCCAAAGCAGAGACCAGGGTCGGGGACCTCGGCTAGGTCAAGCGCTGGTGAGGGGGTGCGAGGGTGAAGGAGCGAGGGGGTGACAAGATGACTGGATGAGGATGTCCTCTTGTCCTCTGGTTCTCTGGCCCTCTTGTCAAACTCTCCAGACGCAATCGCCTGCGCCAAGGACAGCGTCTCTGCTGCCGGGTCTACTCCCATCTCGTCACGCAGCAGCCGCCGCAACTGTTCTAACTGTTGCCGCGCCTGCTCCGGGTGCCCCATGTACGCCAGCAAACGCATGCGCTGCCGATAACTCTCTTCGCGATAGGGGTCAAGGGTGAGCAGCCGATCCGTCGCGCGGTAAGCCTGTGCGTAGTGGCCGGCGGTTTCGTAGGTGGTGGTCAACGTGTGGCAGGCAAAAATTGCCTGTTGGTGGAACAACTCACGCCGCAGGAGCAGCCACTCTTCAAAGGGTGGGGCATCGTCCACCCCAAAGCCCAACAGCAGTTCGCCCTGATAGAGCCCAATCGCTTCCTCTAGTTGGTCAAGGGTAAGCGCAGCTTTGTGCTGCATCCTATCCAACAAGACCTGAAAGCGGAGGACATCCACCACGGCGTTGTCAGCGTTGAAGCGCACCGTTTGGCGGGTCACAGTGAGCAGTTGGTCGCCGGCCCCCGGCGCGGCCCCGTCCAAGGTTTGGCGCAGGCGATAGAGGGTATTGCGCAGATTCGTGCGCGCATACTGGTCACTGATCGCCGGCCAGAGGAGGGCAGCCAGTTCGGCGCGACTGTGTTCCTGTAGCTCAAGGGCTAAATAGGCGAGGAGCGCACGTGCTTTGTCTGAATGAAAATCCGTAATCGGTTTTTGGGCGGCGCAGATCTGAAATGTACCGAAAAAGTTAAAGGTGAATCGGGTCATATCAGGTATGCTAATCTCTCCGTTCGCTCTGCCTTAGACAAATTACCAAATCCGTTAGTCGCGCGTCAATCTCCGTGTAAATGCCACAGTGGGAAACGATTCATCTATTATACGCTGCTTTAGATAGGAAACCAAATTGCAAATCTATGCCACAAATCAGCGCAATGGGCTGCGGCCCCCATTGGTGATGCTCTTTGCGGCAACGGATGCGAGATGAATACGCTGGCACCCCCTCCTTGCGACGATCTGAATGCGATGGCTCGCTATGATGGAAACTGTCACCGCAGCAAAATTATATTCGGGATCGCTAGAAAATAGGCAAATGATGGTTTTTGTTAGGAAATTGTAAGAAAATACCGGCCATTTGCGTCTTTTGCACGTTTTCACATATGGTATAGTTTGCTTACACATGAATGCACAAACGATAAACAAACGCTATTCTGCTAAGTTACAGGAGGGCGCACACAAATGTCAACAGAACTTAGATCAGGGGGTGTGCATCAGTCGAACAGATGGAGACTGGCGTTGGTCGCACGGCGCTGAAGCGACCATGCTCCCTAACCGCGCCCCATCCATGGGGCTTCCCGCGCTCGCCATCGGCGCCCAAGCCTGCTTTCGCTGGCGCTGTTTGCTAGTCCCGTGGCTTCAGCCCGGGGCGACCGACAATGATGCACACCCCTCACTTAGATAGCCGGTAATCAGCGTAAGTTCTATGAATCAGAAAGGATCTGACGATGAATTCCAACACGATCAAATCTGTGCGGGACAGCTGGGCCAAGGTAACGCCCATTGCCCCCCAAGCGGCGACCATCTTCTACGATAAGCTCTTTACCTACGATCCATCTTTGCGCCCCCTCTTCAAGGCGGACATGAGTGCCCAGAAGGAGCATTTGATCCAGATGCTCGATGCGGCCGTACGGGGTCTCGATAATCTCGACGCGTTGATTCCCGTGTTGCAGAGCCTGGCCAAGCGCCACGTCGCTTATGGCGTACAAAACGCGCACTACGCCACGGTGGGTGCGGCTCTGTTGGACACCCTAGCCACCGGACTAGGTGACGAGTTCACGCCGACAATTAAGGAAGCGTGGAGCACAGTCTATGGCGTCATGACCGATGTCATGCAAGCCGCCGCAGCCGAGGTCTCCGTTGCTCCCGTTGCCGCCTAAGGCAACGGCTACTCGTTCCACGCTCCGCGTGGAATGCCAGTTTGAGACGCTCCGCGTCTCAGGACGCGGAAGGTCCACTGCGGGATTCCACGCGGAGCGTGGAACCAGAACCGCAACTATCAGAGATCGACGCCAGTGAGCAGCCCAAAGGAAGGGAACAAACACATGGTTGATAGTACAGTACAAGCAGAGCAACACAGCACAAAGCAGGCCCCACCGGAACAAGCATTCCAGCCTTGGAGTGGCGCCCACAAGTTTATTCAAGCCTACGCCCAGAACCCCGATCTGCAGCACGATCCAGAACTTCAACAATTACATGAGTCGCTGACCGCCCATGCCTCGGTCTGTAGCTACTGCGGCGTCGGTTGCCCCTATGCAGTGGTGACAGCATCCAATGGCAATCAGAAGGTGACGCCCCTGAGCGATCTCGGCCTCTGCGTCAAAGGCGAGACCTCGTTGTTGACCGGCGGCGATCCCATCCGCGACCAGAAACTGGCCCGGCGTGGGCGCCCCAGTGACCGCATCCGCGTGCCGATGATCCGCAGACACGACGGCAACTGGCGCGACGTCTCGTGGGAAGAGGCGCTCGATCGCGCGGCCTGGCTCTTCCTCCATGTGCGCGAGTGGGTGGGGCCGGAAGGGATCGCCATCTACGGCAACGGGCAAAAGACCGTGGAAGCGATCTGGATGGCGTCGCTCTACAAGCTGGTCTTCAAAGTGTCGACGTTGGGTGCCAACTCGGAGCACTGCCTGGCCAGCGCCGGCGCCGCGCATGAACTAAATTTCGGCAACGAAGCCTCCTTCACCTGGAAAGAATTTGAAGAGCTGGCGCTCTGCGATGTGGCGATCCTCCACGGCACCAACCCGGTGATCACCTTTCCCCAGGCCTATGCCAAGCTCATGCGCAACACCGCAGCCATGAAGGTCGTCATTGACCCCGTCGAAAGCGACACCGTGCTCGAATTGCGTAAAGCCGACCCCGACCGCACGCTGCACATTCGTTTTGAACAGGGCGGCGATGTGCTCTTTAACCTGGCCGTGGCCCACGTTATTCTACAAAATGGCTGGGACGATCGGGCGTACCTTGAACGGGCCGTCGAGCCGGAGAGCCTGGCCGACTTCCGCAGCCTGTGCCTGGAAGAGCGCTGTAGCCCGGAGGCGGTGGCGCAACAGATTGCGCTGGAGGATGACGATCCGGCAGCGTTGGCCGCGACGATTCGCCATTATGCGGCTTTGATCGCCCAACCCAATGCCGCCGGCGAACGCCCGCGCCCGGCCTTTGTCTCGAGCATGGGCATCAACCAGAGCACCGGCTCCTATGGCTTTTCGACCAACCTCAATCTGCTGCTGCTGACCGGCAATGTCGGGCGGCGCGGGGCCGGTTCGTTGCGTATCGCCGGCCAATCCAACGCCACCAGCGAACTGATGTTGGGCTTCAACGGACGGCGCATGGTCTTCAACCTTGATGTAACGAACCCGGAGCACCGCCGCGAACTCGCCGCTATCTTGGAGATCCCAGAGGAAAATATTGCCGACCATCCCGGCACCCCCGTCGCGCGCATGGCTGATGATGATTATCTCTACTGCTTTCTCTTTATGGGCACCCAGTTCACGCGCAACATGCCGCGGCTTGGCCACTGGAAACGGCGCATTGGGCGCAGCTTCAACATCGTCATCGACCCCTTTTTGCCCGACGGTGCGCTCGATCACGCCGATGTGCTGCTGCCCTCCCTCACCTACACCGAGCGCATGGGCGTCATCCAACGGGGCGACCGCACGCTGCAACTGCAGCAGCCGTTGACCCCACCGCCACCGATGGCCTGGTCCGATGAACAGATTCTGGCGCGGCTGGCCTTGACCATTGCCAAGCGGCTGCGCGACCCCGACACCGCGGCGCTCAACCAGTTGGACCCCGACGCGGTTGACCGTGCGTTTCGACGCTATGTCGATGCCGATGGCAAGGTTGATGCCGCCGGCGTCTTTGACCATCTGGTGCATGTCTCCCGGCAGCTGAATGTCTACAACCGACTGGAAAACAGCGATGGTGAAGCCATTTCGCACGCGATGTTGCGGGAACAGGCGGGGTTGGGCGTGCAGTGGCAGGGCGATGAACGGTATGCGCTAGCCAGCGAAAAAGGCGCGGTCTTCCCGCGCTTGCGCCATGATGACCTGGGCAAAGCACGCCTCGTTCGTCCGCCGGAACGCTTTCTCGAACGGCTGGTCACCCGCGGCGATGAGAAGTTGCGCAGCCTGATCACAGGGCGCGGCCGTCCGGGGGTCAACTACAAGCGCTATGTGGCCCGTTACAACTCGGGCATTAAGACGCTGCCGATCACGGCGCCGGAGACCGACCGGCGCTATTGGCTCGAAATGCATCCCGCCTATGCGCGGCAACGAGGGTTGCAACAGGGCGATCCCGTGCGCATCACCAGCCACCACGGCACGGTGATCGCCAACGTCAGCCTCAACGACCATGTTCCGCACGAGTTCCCCTTTCTCGATTTTGTGCCCGGCGAGGCCAACCGGCTCACCGACTATCTCGATGCCGACCGTTTCACCAACCAGAGCCTGATCAAGCGCACACCGATCCGGGTTGAATTGTTGACGCCTCAAGAAGTGGCACTGTGGACGGCGCCGGACCGGGCGATGCTCTGCCAGGTCGTCTCCACGCTGGCTGAACACTATCGCAGCGTCTATCCCACTGCAGAAGAGGAAGCGCGCTTTGCGCGGGGCGAAGAAGGCGCACCCGACTGGCTGCCGTTGACGATGTTGCAGCAGCCACAGACAGCGCATGAACAGGAGTTGGCAACCAGCGTGGGTGCCTTCGCCGCGTTCCTGCAGCGCATCGCCGATGATACGGTCGTGGCCAATACCAAAACTGTGCATGGTCCTGTGCCGCGTCTTCCCCAAGGGGCGTATCGCCAAGCCGCAGCGCACATCATGCAGGAGTTCACCCAACAAGAACGCGATCAGTTCCTGACGATTCTGCTGCCACTGCTCAAGAAGCTCGACTACGACGCGCTGATGCTGCCCATCCTCAGCGATCTGGTCGGCCCCATTCCCCTCCTTCGCGCCGATGGTACAGTTACCCTGGCCAATCTGCACGACGCCCACCAGAGCGCCGTGATTGAACTGAAGGAAGAGGTGGTGGCCGTTCAGCTTTTTATGGCGATGAAACATGGGCTGGAACTGCTCTACGGTAAAGGAGTGCCCGTGCCCCAAGAGGAGATCGCCGTGATCTCGGGTATCCGCATACCTTGTGCCGCCGACATCCCCGCCTACTACATGGGCATCAGCCCGGCCCACATGGAGGCCACACGGCTGATCCACTGTGCCCAACTCGGCGCCTATGCGATTACCGTCGTCGACCGCAAGGGCAACCGCGCCGTCAAGATTGAGACAACTACGGGAATTCTGCCCCGCGATCGCGAACTGTTACGGCTGCGCAAAACCGTGATCATGGAGAAGCGGGTGGCACCGCGCGCGGAACACCGCCGTTTCTTTGAGCGGCTGACCGAGTTGATCTGCCAATTTGTGCGGCTGGATGACCAGAATTTCCGCGTCGTCGGCCCGCTGCCCTTCCCGTGGCACGAATTTTCGCGCAAGCTGGCCTTTATGCCCGGCCGCTGGCAATCCTTCCGCGACTTTCTCCTGCGCACTGAACCATCAACCCAACTCGCTAGTGGGCTGGTCGAATTGGAAATTTTGGATGCACAGCGGGATGAAGCGCTGGTTGCGCAACTGTTACGTGGCGACTATAGCGGAAACGGTCAGACAAACGGCACATCCCCAGTTCCACCCGCAGCTGTTGCGACCACGGCAACCACAGAGAATGGTGGCGATGGGTACGTGCCATCTAACGCAGAACGGCGCACCTACGCAAGCTTGATCCACGACACTGCGTTGACCACAGAAGAGAAGGTATCGGCGGTGATTGCAGAGTATATCCAACCTCTGCTAGAAAATGACGGCGGTCGGGTGGAGTATCTGGGCTTTGACACCGCGGTGGGCGAGGTTGCGGTGCGCTTCCTCGGTAGCTGTGCCAACTGTCCGGCCTCGATCCTTTCGGTGGAAACACTGGTTAAACCGCCGCTGCTCAACATTCCCGGCGTCCATCACGTCGTGCATCGCACGCAACTGCGGCATGGGGATCGTGGCGCCGCACAGCCCATCACCTTAGAAGTTTGACGATGATTGCAAAAACCATCGGTCTCAAAAATCGAGGCCGATGGTTTTTTGATTGGCTAGAGTGCCCGTTACTTCCCCATCGCGCCCCATGTCCTGAGCCCCGACCATCCCCGCACGGCAAGCCGATCGGCACGCGTGCTGAATGCGACGATTTCGTTACTCCCTAGACAATGTCATTCAGTTAACAGTCATCAGTGCCCAGTTTTCAGTAGCCAGTCTCGAACCACACACTGGAAACTGAGCACTGATCACTGATTACTTTGACACGATAATTGCTTATCTTAATGACATTGACTCCCTAGATTCTGTTGACATTTACAGTGCGGCCACGAGTAGCATTGTCTCTTCGCGCCCACAATGCGCCCAAATCCAATCTAGCGCCGTTCAGATGCGAAATGAATACGTTTTCCTCATTTTTTGAAGACGGTAGCGCCCCCTGCTCGCGACGATCCGAATGCGTTCGGTCGCTATAATGAAGAAGCAAGTATATCTACACAATTGATGCGAAACCAAAGGGAAACAATGATGAAACACAATTTGAAGTATACCTGGTTGAGAACTATCAAGCATCTAGGACTACTCTTCCTCTTGCTCATGGCAAGTTGTGCCGCGCCTATGATCGCGGGGACGCCGACGCAGGACGAAACTGGCGATAGTGAACCGATTCCGGTCGCGATTGCGGTGGGTGCGCCCCACGTGCCGGTCTATCTAAACTTTGATTTGGCTCAGGCGCTTGGCTACTTTGGGGAGGAAGGGCTGGCCGTTGATTTGCAATACTTTGAGGGGGGCAGTGATGCCGCCGCCGCGCTGGCAAGCGGCGCGGTAGATTTCTCTGGCAACGCTATGGATCATGTGTTGGAAGCACAGATGGCCGGTGACAATCTGCGTATGCTCATGAACTTTCTCGATCAGCCCTGTGCTACGCTGGTAGTGCGCAGCGACCTGGCCGCTACGATCGGATCGCCCGCCGATCTCGCCGGGCACACCGTTGGCGTGACGCGCTTTGGCTCGGCCACCCACACACTGACGGTCTTTGTCGCGGCCAAGGCCGGTGTCACGGCTGATGCCTTCACTGCGGTGGAAGTCGGCGCCGCCACCATGCCCGATGCCCTGCGCGCCGGTCAGATCGATGTCGCGATGGGGGTGGCTCCCTATTCAACCGAACTGGTCAACGCCGGCGAAGCCAAGGTGCTGCTCGATCTCTGCCAACCCGCGGCGGCCCAAGCGGCGATCGGGGGTGGCTTGCCCTTTACCGGCCTCTTGACCCGGGCCGACGTGATTGCCGAACAACCGGAGGTCGCCCAACGGGTGGTCAATGCGCTGGTTCGGGCGCAGCGTTTTATCACGAGCCATTCGGCTGCGGAAATCGTTGCGGAACTTCCAGCCACAGTCATTGGGGAAGATGCAACGGCTTACACCGAAGCGCTCGCCGCAACGCTGCCGGCCTTTAGCCAGACAGGTGGCGCCATCGACCCGGCTGGGCTGGACCGTTTGCTCGAACTGCACCAAACATTTGGCACGATTACCGATGAGACAGCGGTTGATCAGGCCAAGCTCTACGACAATTATTTTGTCGAGCGCTACCTGGCAGAGCACCAGGAAGCCACGCCGACCGCCGCTGCCGTTATGGAGCCGCAACTGACCCTGGACAATGGCCAAAAGAGCGCCTCTTTTTCCCTGGCCGAACTCAAAGCAGCGCTGCCCGTGGCCACCGTCACAGTCGATGATGTGGTCTATGATCACCCTAAGACATATGAAGGCTTCTGGCTGACAGATCTGCTTGCGTATGCCAATCTCTTGGATACGCCGGGCGATATGCTCCTCTTCCGTGCCGCCGATGGCTATGAGATCCGCATCGATCGGGCCGAGTTACAGCAAAGTCATGCGCAGGGTTTCGTCGCCTTCCGCGATGTGGAAGCCGCCGCTGGCTGGGAACCATTTCTGAAAGGTAAATCTACACTGACCCCGGCCCCTTTCTATCTTGTGTGGGACGGAACGGCACAGCCGACCACCGAGGACGGTGCAGAGAGCACGATGCGGGTCGGGGAGCCGTGGTCCTGGAGCTATCAACTGACGACGATTGAGTTGATCGACTTCGCAACTAAATACGACCGGCTCTACGTCCCCGGCATCGAAGAGAATGCCACCGTCTATGCCGGTTTCAAACGCTTTACCGAAAACTGCTTGCGGTGTCACTCGATCAATCTGCAAGGCGGCGCCGAGGGTCCGGAGTTGAACATTCCGCAGAATATTACCGAATATCGGGACCACGCCACGTTGGTCGCGTTCATTAAGAACTCGAACAACTTCCGCGCCAGCAGCAAAATGCCGCCCATGGAGAATCGCTATAGCGACGAAGAGATCGAGACGATTCTGGCCTACATTGGCTGGATGGCCGACCACAAGTGGCAGGCCGGGAAATGAAGCACACCCATTGGGTGCGGCAAGTACAGTGCGGCGTAAACTAAGTTTTGATAAATAAACCCCCACCCGCGCCCAGTGGGCACCCGCTCCCCAGGTTCTTACCGTTACCCATAAGTCGGGTAAGCGGCGGGTCTCGCACTGGAAGGTGACCGGCATCTCGGAGATGCCGGTCACCTTAAACCTACGCCCTATCTCTGGGCACAAAAGATGTGGGTAAGGGTCAGCCCCAGGTTAGGGAGGGATCTAATCCCTTAAACCTTAGCTGACACTGTACTAGCAACGCCCGGCAGGCCGAGCGTTGTGCAAATTAATGGAGGAATGCAACGGTGAACAACGAAGCATGGCAACTGCACGGCAGTGCCGCCGAACTCTATGAACGCTATCTGGTGCCCACTCTCTTTACGCCTTGGGCATGCGATCTGCTGGCGTCAGCGGCGCTACGACCGGGGGAACGGGTGCTCGATGTGGCCTGCGGCACCGGCAGCGTGACGCGACTGATCGGGCCGCGCATTGGCCCGCAGGGGCAGTTGACGGCGCTGGACCTCAATGCGGATATGCTGAAGGCTGCGCGGCGCTACGTCCCCGCCGGCGCGCTGCCCATCCGCTGGCTGCAAGGCGATGTGGTGGAGATGCCGGTGGCGGATGGCGATGTTGATGTGGTGCTCTGCCAGCAGAGTTTCCAGTTCTTCCCCGATAAGTTGGGGGCGTTGCGGGAAATGCGCCGTGTGTTGGCGCCTGGGGGGCGCCTCGCGTTAAACCTTTCACGCGGGTTGAACCACAATCCGTATATCAGGGCGCTGACCGCTGGCCTGGAGCATCACATTGGCGCAGCGGCAGGGGAGAGTATGCGGGCGCCCTGCAGTTGCGGCGATGCAGAACTGCTGCGCGCGCTGTTGGTGCAGGCCGGCTTTAGCGCCATCAACATTCGCATTTCGCAGCTGACAATTCGCCATCCCGATCCCGCTGCGTTTATCCACGGTCAACTGGCGGCGACGCCTGTGGCCGATCAGGTGGCAGCGTTAAATGTGGCCGCGCGCGCGGCGCTGGTGGATGAGATTCTGACGAGATTATGCTGCTACATTGATGATTATGGGCTAGCCGCCCCCTACGAAACCCATGTTGTGCTGGCCCGTACGGAAGAGAACACACCTGCTTGACTGACAACTTTCCTGTTTCCGCCACAGAGAGCACAAAGAAAATAATATTCCATCAACGAGCTTTCACTGCAGACCAAGTCCGCTTCAGCGGGCGTTGTTGACTAGCCCGGCGATTGATCGCCCGGCGGTCGCTTCACCGGGAAGGTTACACTGATACAGCAGCGCGTGACGCTACTTCTCCACCGCACCCAACGCTTTGAGCGCCGTGCGCTGGGCCGCCGTGATGCCGGTAACGCCGGTAATGTTCATGCCGGCGTAGGGGCCGGGCGGGCGCAATGTACGTAGACAGACACCGCGCTGGAGGTCCCACAGTTTGATGGTTTCATCAGCGCTGCTGGTGGCAAGCATCTGTTGGGCTGGATCGGAATAGGGCTGGAAAGCCACCGCCAACACCCAATCCTCGTGACCGACCAAGGTTTGACGCACCTCGCCACTGGCGACATCCCATAGATAAACGTTGCGGTCGGTGCCGCCACTGACCAAGGTCTGGCCGTCGGGGCTGAAGGCCAGACAGCGGACACGCCCGCTAGCCAGCCGTAGTATGCGCCAAACTTGAATCTGGTCTGTTAGCGCACGCTCATCCAGGGCTGAGGTTGGCGTTGCTGTAGCGGTGAAGATTGGCATCAGATCCCACAAACGTATTGCGCCATCATAACCACCGCTGGCCAAGAGGGGGCGGACACCCTCCCGGTAGGGGCGAAAGGCAATCACCCGGTTGCCGGCAACCGGCTCCTGCAGAACCGCGCACAAGCGCACGTTGTGCCTTTGCAATGTCGCGAAACTGTCATCTGTGGTAGTCTCCGCCATTGAGCCCGACGCAGAGTGGGTCTGGTGTGGCGTCACCGTCCACAGGCGGATCGACTGGTCACCGCTGGCGCTGGCCAGCAAGAGCGGGTGCGTTGGCCCATGTGGACCAAAGGCCACCGACGAGACCCGCGCCGTACGACCGCTTCGTCCAGCATAGAGTACAGTACCGGCGATGCCTGTGGTAGGCCCAGCCGCCAGATCCCAGAGCCGGACAGTGCTATCGTCACTGCCACTGACCAAGAGTTGGCCGTCGGGACTAAACGCAAGGGATTGGATGGCATCGGTGTGGCCCGACAAGACGCGGCATGGCAGCTCAGACGCCGCGGGATCACCTGCAGACGCGCCCCGTGCCTCGGTGGGCAACGCCCACAAACGAATGGTGTTGTCATAGCCGCCACTGGCTACCGTTACGCCATCGGGGCGATAGGCTACGCAACGGATCCGGCTTGTGTGCCCGCGCAGGGTGCATTGGATCTGGCCGGTTGCCACATCCCACAGCCGCGCGTGCTCCGCACCACTGCTGACCAGTGTTTTGCCATCCGGACTGAAAGCGATCGACCAGACTGGATTGCTGTACCCCTGCGTGGCATGTTCGAGTTGGCCCGTGGTTACGGACCAAAAACAGAGCTTTTGGTCATAGCCGCCGCTGGCCAGCAATGCATCATGGGGGTGAAACGTCACGGCGCGCACCCAGTCCGTGTGCCCCAGCAACGTCCGCAAGATCTGACCACGCTGCACCTGCCACAAGCGCACGGTCCGGTCGCGGCCGGCGCTGGCAACCAACTGGCCATCGGGGGCAAAGGCCACAGCTAAGACAGATTTCGTATGACCGGCCAGAACATGGCGCTCTTGCCCCGTCATAACCTCCCACAGCCGGACAGTTTGATCGTAGCTCCCACTGACCAACAGGGAACCATCGGGGCTAAAGGCCACCGACCGGATCCAGTCGGCATGGCCTTGTAAGGAACGGATGAGGCGCGCGTGGGCCGGGGATTGCGGTGTGCTTGCCCCTGGCGTCGCACCGTTTGCAGTCTCAATCCCGGCGCCGGCTGACAGCTCCCACAATTGCACAACCCGATCCTCGCCACCGCTGGCCAGCAGATAGCGACCATCCATGCGCTGGGGGCTAAATGCCAGCGTAATCACCCACCCTGTCTGGTCCAAACGGTGACGCAGCGTCCCCTGTTGCACATTCCATACACAGACCGTCCGGTCACCGCTACCGCTGGCGACCACCGTACCATCGGGGCTAAAGGCCACCGCGCCGACGGACTTGGTGTGGCCGTGTAGGCTATGCCGCAGTTGGCCGGACCGCACATCCCACACACAGACCGTTCTATCGCCGCCACCGCTGGCAAGCAGTTGGCTGTCTGGACTAAAGGCCACCGACCAAATCGCATCTGCATGGCCCTGCCAAATCGCAACCAGCGTATGATCGGCGGTCTGCCAGACGCGGATTTCGCCGCTGAGCGTACCAATCGCAATAAGTTCTCCATTGGGGCTGTAGGCAACCGTGCAAACTGTGTCAAAGATGTCGGAAAAGCGCGCACCGGTGAGATCGGCACCGGTAAGATCAACTGTGGGCAAGCTCAGGCCCTGTAAGAAAAGTTGCCACAGAGGAAGGCGGGAAAAGTCATAGCCGGTGAGGTCAACACCGAGTTGTAGCAGCAAATTGAGGATGTTGCCGGCGGCATAGCTCGGTAGCTGTGGCTCTACGCGCCGTAGGTTGGTCAGGATTTGCTGCATGTGGGCATTGAACGCTGGGCCCAAACGGTTGCGCAGGCGTTTACCCAGGGGTAGCAAGATCATGCGGGCCTGACTCTGGCGCACATACGCTTTGGATTGGGCTTTGAACAGCGCAATCCGATGGCAAAGTACAAGCTCGCCGCTTGCGACTTCTTGACTGATAGTCTCAATCAAGCGATCGCTCAGATATTCCACAATGACATTTTGGAGCGCGAAGCCGGTGGCAGTATGTTCAATCAGAGCGCGCCGTTGCAGCCCGCGCAGCGCCTCCACCACCAAGCGTTGGGTGGAGGCATGAAGGAGATTGCGGCGCAGTTGGGCAAGGGGTGTCGGCTCGCGTTCCACCGCCAGCCAAAAGAGCAGTTCCTGTTCCAACGTAGAGAGGCGCGCAAATTGCTGGTCCAGGACGGCGCGAATGTCGTCAAAGACCACCATATCTTCATGCAGAAACTCGTCAATTGCGCCGCCAAAGATCTCCTCGACGGTGTCGGCCACCAGTTTGAGCGCCAGCGGATTGCCCGAATAGCGTTGAATGAGGGTGACCCCTTCAGCACTGTCCCCCAGCACCCCCCGCTGCCTGAGCAACTGACGACCGGCATCGTCATCTAAGCCCGCCAGTTGCAGGGATTGAATCGGGTAGCCATCTCGTTCCAACCGTCCATAGTCGTGTGGGCACTCACGGCTGGTCAACAGCAGGTGGCTCTGGTGGTCCAACATCGCTATCTGCTGAATGAGCTGTCCATAGGGTTCGTAACCCGGACGATAGGCTCCGGCGTGTGTCGGTTCCAGAATGCTCTCCAGGTTGTCCAGCACCAACAGCACGCGTTGGTCATGGAGAGAGCGCAACAGAAAGCGCAACTGCTCATCGAGCGTTGTCGGCATTTCCTTCAGTTGCTGCGCAGAGAGGGTTTGCAGCAGCGGGGGCAGCAATTCGCTCAGTGGTGGTGCATTGAGTAACGAACGCCAGAGTACGCCAGCAAAGGGGGCGGCCCCATCATCGGCCAGCTCACGAACCACCTGCGCCGCCAATGTCGTTTTCCCCATGCCCCCCAGCCCCAGAATCGCCACAACACGGCAGCGGTCACCTAGCAGCCAGTGGGCAATCTGCTGCCGCTCGGTCACGCGGCCAAAGAAGGGACCAGGATCGGGGACATCCGCCAGGTCGAGCTTGGACGGGATGATAGGATGACCGGGTGAGGGGGTGACGGGATGACCGGATGAGGGGATGACCGGATGACCGAGGACTGCAACCTGTCCTCCTGCCCTCCTGTCATCTTGCCCTCCTGTCCTCTTGTCATCCTGCCCTCCTGCCCTCTTGTCAAACACACCGGCTGCGATCTGCTTCGCCAAGGTCAGTGTCTCTGGTGAAGGATCCACACCTACATCCTCGCGCAACAACTGCCGCAACTGTTCTACCTGTTGCAACGCCTGGCTGGGCTGCCCCATGGACGCCAACAGGCGCATGATCTGGCGATGGGTCTCTTCTCGGTGGGGATCAAGCGTGAGTAACCGACCGGCGACGGTGTACGCCTGTTCATAATGGCCGGCGGCTTCATGGGCCATCGCCAGTGTGTGGCAGGCCAGCAGCGCCTGTTGGTGGAGCAGTTCGCGCCGCAGGCGCAACCACTCTTCAAAGGGGTCAGCATCGGCCACAGCAAAGTCGGCAAGCAATTCGCCGTGATAGAGGGCCGTGGCTTCGCCCAGTTGGTCTGTGTCAGCAGATGCCGCGGTGCGAGAGTCGAGCAGTGCCTGGAAGCGCAGCACATCTACTGCACTCGCGGCTGGGTTGAACTGCACTGCCTGGCGGGTCACGGTGAGCAGTTGGTCCCCGGCTCCCGCCGCCGCGCCATCGAGCGTTTGGCGCAGGCGATAGAGCGTATTGCGCAAGTTCGTCCGTGCATACTGGTCGCCAATCTCCGGCCAGAGCAGAGTCGCCAGCTCGGTGCGTGCATGCTCGCGTGGTTCGAGGGCAAGATACGCCAGCAACGCCCGCGCCTTGTCCGAGTGGAAATCCGTGATCGGGGTCGCGGCAAGGCTAACGTGAAATTGGCCGAGAAAACGAAAGGTGAACTGAGTCATAGCCTGCATGCCAATCTTACTGGGGCAGATGCCATCTTCAACGGTGGAGACAAGTACGTACCCAGTAGGCTACAATAACCACGGCAGACGATATTTACCTAGTTGTTTGACCGTTTAATTTTTAGAAATCACCGCCAGTGTATAGGCCACCTGGGATTTGTAAAAATTAAGCAGCCAAACAACTAGTGCCGAGACGGTATTATAACAGAAAAACTGGGCGATTGACACCCAGTTTCAAAATCATTTTTCTATTTCGCTCGCGCCGCCAGATACAATGCTCTGACCGGGGATGACAAAATGTGCAAAGATAACGGCGACAATGATCTGATGGTCATGCCTTCAAACCAGCCCGCCCGGCGCGTATTCAGATGCTCCTAAGGCAAACTCAAAAATTTCAGTTGAGGCGTGCTTGGTCATCATGCGCTGCCGCAGTTCGCTTGTGGCAGTGGCTTGGTGGCCACATCACTACCTTGTCTTCGTTACCTGGAGTATACCCATGAATGTGGTGAGCGGTCATCATCAGATGTGGTGATTAATATGGTGATAACTGTGGTGATTTGGGGATGAAAAGATGTGCGGGTGACAAAAAAAGCCCTGGCCGGCTTGGATCACGGTTATGTGCCTACTTGGACGCTGCGCACATAGCCATCTACGAGGATGCGCAACTCAGCACGTAGCTCATCAGGGCTTATGTTCTGGTCGAGCAGGGCCGCACAGATCGCGCGGCGTATCGCCCGCCCCCACCGTTGCACTTCCGGTGCGCTTACCTCTGGAAACAGCCGCTGCAAGTTGACCTCGAACGCCTGCTCCGTACCTGCGAGCAACATCTCGACCACTTCCCAAAACGATTCGGCACCCAGTTCCAGCGCAGCATGGATGGCAGGTCGGCAAAATTTGACATGCTCTATAACCAGTTCAATACCCTCATCAATGTAGCGCCACGTGTCCATCTCCGCCAATTGGTCGAATTGGGCATGAAAATCCTGGCAGTACCTTAATATAGCCTCCGGACACAGACCGTGCAGTACGAGATCGCGCTTGGTTGGAAAGTAGTGATACAAGCCACCGATGCTCAGGCACGCCGCCTGCGCCGCCTGGCGCATCGATAGCCGCCGCGCCCCGTTCTGCACGATCAATGGTGCGACCGCCTGATAGATCTCACACTGGCGGGCCAATCGATCCTCGGCAGGACGTCCCCTTTTACCGAACATTATCCCTCTTTTCTCTCAATATATCAGCGGGGTATTGCCAAACCGGTTAAGTGTATGTCATTATAGCACGGAGCGATCACACGCTATAATTAACCGCCCCTTCAGGGGTGCGTCCCACGAAAGTGGCGAGAAGGTGACTGTCACTGGGCAACACGGGGTGGGAGGCATTGCAACGCCCTGCGCCCAGTGACAGTCACCTCTGGTCGCAAATAGTTGGGATGCACCGCCCCTTCAGGCAAGCGGGCGGGACAGAAATTACCGAACAGCCGGGCAATCTAGGGCAGGAGCGTCCTCCCGCACCGGCGCCAGAAAGAAAACGAGGCACTCCGATGGTCAAATCAGGTGACGTACTCAAACATCCCGTGACGGGAGAAAAGATCATCTTTCGCAAGACCGCACGAGACACAAACGGTGAACTGTTACAAGCGGATCTGTATATGCAGCCGGGCGCCTTTGTTGCCGCCGAACACATTCACCCGCTCCAGGAAGAGCGCTTCGAAGTCATCACGGGGACGCTGCGCGGTCGTGTTGCTGGCGAAGAATTGAGCACCGGTCCAGGCGAGAAAATTGTCGTTCCCAAAGGAACGCCCCATGTCTGGTGGAACGCAGGCAATGACGAGCTGCAGGTGTGCGTGGAGGTAAGGCCGGCGCTCAAGCTAGAGAGTTTCTTCGAAACGTTCTTCGGTCTGGCCCAAGCTGGCAAGGTAAACCCAAAGACAGGATTACCCAACCCATTCCAGCTGGCGTTGATCATGCGCACATATCGCAATGAGCTTGTCCTGGCGCAACTGCCGCGAGGGATGCAGACGCTGCTATTTGGGACGCTGGCCCCGATTGGCAAGCTGCTTGGGTATCAGGCTGAGTATCCGCATCCACATGTAAAGTAGACGAAGGCTCAGTTGACGAAATTGATACCGTACTCAACTATGAAAAGCCTCAATCGCTTATTATAAGTTCAGCGTTGGGAGGCCGCATGTGGAAAGTCGGCCTCTAACGCGCGCGTTTTACTGCGCACCATGCGAGTCGGCTGGGAGCCTGGCTAGATGGCATTGTCAAACTGGAACGAGACACGCCGCCCCCAGGGATAGTCGACTTCGTCCTCCAAGAATCGCATCGATGTGTACTGATTGATTATCCTTCTCCAGAACGCGATGGCGCGCAGATGAGTCGGGTAGGTATTTCCCAAGCGGGCGAGAAAACTCGAAATTGCGTGCGGTTCCTGGGGTCAACTGGTTATAGTCGGAAGGAGGGTCACCCCTTTAATTTTCACCGCTGGCGGTACACCTTTGGCGCCTAATGACTACTTGAGTAAAGAATTAAATCGGAATAAGGGCTTTTGAAGGCCAGCAGACGATATTTCCCTTTGCGCAGCACCGTAATCCCCCGGTATAGTGTGCGTGTTCATAGGCCACGACCCCTTGCTTATGGAAAAATTTCGCCTCCTGCTCTTGCCGATCACACTAACCTTAGAAAGCTCAAGCGTGGCTGTAAGCGTACCCGACGCCATACCTAGAAATTAGGGCAATCGCGACTTACCTCAAAGCAGGGTTGGAAACCCGCTGCTGACAATGAGAAGCCGCGCCCAAAAGGCACCCGGTGGCTAAAAATTTAATGGCTGCTCCTAATGTGCTCCCGTTTTTTCGCTATCAGGGTCTGAATTGATCCAATGCTATAACAAACTCGCGATTGCCCTAACCTGGAAATTTATGCCAGTGGACTTTACAAATGAGGTGATTTATAATTGTCTATCAATCCGGGGCGGTACCCTCCCATGAATCAATGAGTAGTTATGGGTAAAGATAGATGGCAACCGGAAGAGGTGGTTGCCACCGCGCTCTTCCTCGCCTCGGACGAGGCATCCTATATCACGGGACAAAACCTGGCCGTCGATGGCGGCTGGACGATTGGTCACCCGCCGCTGCGGTTGCCGGAATAAAAATATTGGTGATTGGGTGATTGGTGATTAAGACTGGCTTAATCACCAATCACCCAATCACCAATCACCCAATCACCAATCACCCAATCACCAATCACCCAATCACCAATCATCGAAGATCTGCTCGGCCCCAACATCCAGTTATTCCATGACCAGGCGCTCTACAAACCGGCCTATCATGGCGGCCCCGTCTACTGGCATCAGGACAACGCCTACTGGCGCTGCACCCCACCCAACCTGGTCAGTTGTTGGCTCACCCTGGATGATGTGAACGTGGACAATGGCGCCATGCAATTCATCCCCGGCACCCACTTCAAGGCCGTGGAACATGGCCGGGCGCAGACGACCAACACCCTCCTCGATTCGGGCGACCAGGTGGGGGAAGCCCAGCCGGTCGTGGTCGATCTGCCGGCGGGGGGCATTGCCATCCACCACTGCCAGACCCTGCACCACACCGCACCCAACACCACCGACCGCCAACGCCGCGCGGTTGCCATCCATTACATGGTCCCCGGCACGCGCTCGCTGCGCACTGGGGAGTATCTGGGGGTCTCGTTCAGCCGGCCCATGTTGCGGATGCGGGTATGACATTAATGATCGCGCGTGGATAGCATCCTGGTTGAGCCTCTTCAGATAGAACCGTTTTGACAGATAACCGGACCAAAAGCGCACAGAACTAGTGTCTGCGCGCTTTTGGATCAACCGGTTCTACTTAGGACGTTACGATGGCATTCATAGATATCAGTTCGTACGTAAACCGCGAACATGACGCGGCTTGATCTTTAGCAAGCTGGAAGCCCTGGAATGCCACAGGGCGGTGGGCAGGCTGTAAGCATCAAACATGCCGAGACAAGGAAAAAGATAAGCAACAGAGTTCTTTGACGCATATTATCCTCCAGTTGAGAAATGTTGTTGAGAAATACCCGTTGTTGATTGAGCAACAATGCAGCCATCCCGGCAGGTTGATTTATCACCCCTGGCAAGAAATGACAATCCGGCTATCGGGTAGATGGTTGCCTTGTTGCCTGATTTATGTAAAAGCGACAGTAAGTGGGGCCATCCTGCCATTTTTACCAGGGTTCGGATGGGATTAGGCCTACCGCTTGGCTCGATTGGGACGCCAAGGTGTTGGACAATCCAAGCAAAACATTCCGGGGATGGGCCATAAAAACGGAATGCCATAAGGGTCTGCTTGGCTCATGCTCGGAATGTTGTGGCGACCTTCCTCGTGTCAGTTCCAGTTAGTCGTCGTCCTCTACTTCACCGACGCGGAAGCCGGTATACATCCCCAAACTGTAATGGCCACCGATGTTGCAGATCAGCACGTAATTGCCTTTCTTCAATTTGAGCTTCAACATTGCGCTCTCGCCTGGAAGCAGCCGTGTCGTGCGGGCGATCACCTGCAGTTGGCTTTCGTCGGCCGCGCCATTCTCCAGGCGGGGCAGTTGGTCGGGCGCCAAGTCAGTCTTGATGACGACCAATTCGTGGGGTCTGGTGGGAGAAAGACTGATATTGGTGACGCGGAAGGTTACCTTCTTATCCTCCACCGCATTGGTTGACGCAAGCACGGCCCAACTTGTGGGATTGGTGCTATCACTGAGCACCACATCCACTTCCCCATCTTCGCGCTCACGCGCGAAGACCGACCCGGCCGGCAAGGTGGCGAGGATCGCAACCAGCATGAGCGCGATCATGAACTTTTGCCAAAATTTTGATACATGCATCTTTGGATCTCCTGAGATGAACAGCTTACGCGAACTACGCAAATAAATGAACTACCCAAACAAAGATGGACGCTCATATGGGCGACTCACTGAAATTGCACTGCTTGCCCTCAAGATAATGTCGGCAATTTCAGTCGCATACCGATATGAGCCAAGATGGAAAGGTGGTGTTGGTTATTTGAGTTCGAATGTGAAGAAGCTAGGTTTGTTGTTTTGGTGGTGCTTATTCACTGCCCTGCGCCGTTGACCCATCGTTTGCCTTCCCTACCATCTGCTCCATGAGAAAGCCCATAGCTCCTCCACGGCGGCAAAATGCTGCACCGCCCCGGTCGCCGAACTCTGCAGCGAAGCCTGCCAGGGGAATGCGGACTATCGCGCCAGCAATAGGCATAGCAGGAGGCAGCGTTCTCTTGCTATAGGCCAGGTTTGTCATGCTGGTGTCATGGTGATGTCATAGACACTTGCTATAGTGGCAACCAAGGTCATGGACAAAGATGATACACCCCCCCCGTGACACGAGCGTGACACTGACCTTATCGTGGTTTTGATTTATCCAGATTAAGGGGATAATGGATGCACCTTTCGATCTCTTTATTCGGTCATTGCGCGGTAGCGGTCGACAAAAACGCCATCGCCTCCTCACGTACCAAAAAGATTGAGGCGTTGTTGGCGTATCTGGTGGTTGAAAGCGACCATGCGCATCGCAGCGAAACCCTCACGGGTTTGCTCTTTCCCGACATGGCTGACGAGGTGGCCAGCACCAATCTGCGCCAGACCCTCACCCGCTTACGCCGCGCTATCCGGGATGACGACGCGTCGCCACCCTTTCTGACGATCGAGCGTGAAACGCTGCAATTTAATCGCCAGAGTGATCACTGGTGCGATCTCTTTGTCTTTACCACGCTACTGACCGGCTGTGCAGCGCACTCAACGCAGCGGGATGACGCCTGTATCTATTGTATGACCAGGCTGCGTGAAGCGGTGGAACTCTACCGCGGGTCCTTGCTGGCAGACTTCTTTTTGGCCGACAGCGCCCCGTTTGAAGAGTGGGCGGCAACCCAGCGGGAACGCTTACAGCAGGAAGCATTGGCAACCCTACGCACGTTGACGACCTTTTATACGCGGCGTGGCGAATACGCCCAGGCCATTATCTATGCCCAACGCCAGTTGGGGATCGAGCCATGGCATGAAGAGGCGCACCAATTGCTGATCCGTCTGTTAGCCAGAATGGGACAGCGTACGGCCGCGCTGGCGCAATACAAACGCTGCGTGGCGGCGCTGCAAACGGAGCTAAACGTCGCGCCATCAGCGGCCACGAACGCTTTGCGCAATCAGGTGGCCGCCCTGGTCGGCGCTCGCCCCCACAATCTGCCGATGCTAGACAATACTTTTGTCGGTCGTGCGAACGAACTGGCGGGTATTTATGAACATTTTTCCGGTGCGACGACGCGCCTGATCACGCTGGTGGGCGCCGGCGGGATCGGCAAAACGCGGCTGGCGCTTGAAGTCGCGTGGCGCATTGCACGCGAGTATCTGGGTCCCTTTATGCACGGCGTCTATTTCGTTGGGCTGGTGGACTTGAGCACAGCCGTTGACGTCAAGCAGACACTGATCCTCGCCATTGCCGACGGCTTGGGACTCGGGCTCGGTAGTACGCAGGCGCCGCTTACGGTGGTCTTGAATTATTTGCAGGGCAAAGAGCTTCTGTTGATTTTGGATAATTGTGAGGAAGCGGGGGACGCCATTGATCTATTGACCCAACTGCTGCATCATGCCCCTGGTCTGCAAATTCTTGCCACCGCACTCGAACCACTCGATCTGATCAATGAATGTTTGATCCGTCTCGATGGTCTCCCCTTTCCGCCAGCCGCTCACCACTTCGTCACGGCTGACAGCAAGCCCGCAGCCTACAGCAGGCTACCCGTTGCGAATGTAAGGTTAGCCCCTGCGCCTGTTGGCGGTAAACTGGAGAGCTATCAAGCCGTCCAACTCTTTGTACAACGCGCCCGCCAGGTTGATCCCTGCTTTTCGCTGGAAGCAGAAGCGCTGCATGTGCTGCGGATCTGTCAATTGACGGAAGGCATGCCCCTGGCCATTGAATTAGCGGCCAGATGGCTCAAGTCGCTCTCCTGCGCCGGCATTGCCGGTGAGATGGAACGGAGTCTGGACATGCTCGCCACAACCGCGCGCAATGTGCCGGATCGCCATCGCAGTCTACACGCGGTCTTTGACCATTCCTGGCGCATGCTCTCTGCCCATGAACAAGCAGTGTTACAACGGCTGTCGATCTTTCGTGGCAGCTTTGACCGCACGGCCGCGGCCAAAGTTGCCACGGCTTCTTTACACGATATGGCCACGCTGGTAGAAAAATCGCTTGTGCGTTTGCGCAAAGGAGCGCGCGGGGAACGCTACGATTTGCACGAGTTACTGCGCCAATTTGCGGCAGCAAAGCTAACAGCCACGCTCCGCCGCGAGACGCAGCAACGCTATGTTGCCTATTTTGTCGACCTTGTCGAAGATCAATGTAACGCGATCGGTGCTAATGAGCCCCAACAATGGATCGATAAGATCACGACGGATCTCGAAAATATCTATGCTGTTCTCAGCGTGGCTCTAGAGCGCGAGGAGCTTGAAATTGTGCTACGGCTGGTAGGGGCTTTGCGCCTCTTTTGGACCTGGAAGAATCGCCATGTCGAAGCAATGCCCCTTGTGCGCAAGACAGTGGCATTGGCTGATCAGCACTGGACGTTTGATCGAGCACTGCAGAACGTTGCATTAGAGAGTATTGCAGTGGACAGGGTTGCATTGGATGATGGACTGCGCCACAGAGTCAATACCTATGTGGCTGCCTTGTTGGCCGCCAGCGAGGTGTTTTTGTGGTCCGACCGTGAACAAGCCGCGGCCTGGCTAAAGCGCAGCCGGGAGCTTGATCAATTGACCGGCGTCAAACGGATCACCCTGCATATTCTGCGCAACCTAGCCCAGACCGAATGGGCACGTGGCGCCTATGCCGAGGCGGATCAGCTTTATCATGAACTATTGGCAGCCGCACATCAATTAACCAACATTGACCCCAAAATGCGCGCTTGGGAAATTGCCGTGGCCTTACAGCAACTGGGGTGGTTCTCTTTTTTATGCGGCGATCTCAGCAAAGGCAAGCGCCTTGCGGCAGAAGCGCTGGCGATCTTTCAAGCTATTGAGGAACCCCGCTTTATCGCCTATACAATCCATCTGCTTGGTGATATTGCCCTCCATGCCCAGGATTTTGGCGCGGCCAAGCGTTACTTTACGCAAAGTCTAGCCCAGTTTGCCGTGCTTGAGGATGTCAATGGCCTACAGTGGTCGCTCTACGGGATGAGCATGATCGCGTTACACGATCACAAGCGAGAAGAGGCGCGTACAAACTTGTTGCAATGCTTGGGCTTCATGCGTGTTAACAACACCTATGAAGCATTTCTCTTTCACCTACGTGGGCTGGCGGAGGTGGAGTTTCTCTGTGCGCATTATCCGCTAGCTGCGCAACTGCTGGGCGCGGCCAAAATGTTAGAAGAGCTTTCACATTATTGTGTGCCACCGATCTTTACCGCTGATTTTGAACGGGTTGACGCCCTAATCCGTAGTCACCTCAGCGAAGCTGAATTTTTCGCTGCGTATGACCAAGGCTATCACATGACCCCTGAACAAGCCATAGACCATGCGCTGAATACCAGTTAGAACCCTGACAGGCGGAAAAATGGCGCACTAACTTACTGCGCTACTGTCTTACTGTCCCACTGTCCTGCTCTGCTGCCGCCCCATCATCTTCTTGCACGGCCATTTGCGCCATGAGAAAGGTCCACAGTTCATCGACCGTGGCAAAATGTTGCAGCGCCTCGGTTGCCGAACTCTGCAGCGAAGCCCGCCAAGGGGAATTGGGGGTGTCGCGCCAGAGCCGCAGCAGATAGGATTGATAAGTGGAAGCGTATTGACTGTTCATGGTATTGTCTACCAGTATATCAATCGTTTATGACACCACTATGACAAAGCTGTTTGCGACCGTGACAACAGTGTGACAAGAGATAAATGCTCCCCTATTGAGGGTGCATGTTACTTTGGGGGAAATGAAAACAGGTATACGCACTCAGGGGATCGCCAGATCCCGTCCTACTTGGGGATCTGGCGATCCCCTGAGTGCATGTAACCTACGTGTCGAACCGATCAGGGTAACTCGCCAAGGATGGTTTCCTTTTGTATGCCGTTCACCCGCGTCAATGGCCGAAAATAAGCCAGAAAAAAGATCAACCCAATCGCCAGCACTACCGCCGTTGCCCGAAAGAAGCTGGCAAAGCCAACCACTTCGATGAGAATACCGCCGCCGAAGAAGGCAGCGGCCTCACCAATGCCGCGCACCGCAACGCGCTCCAGGCGGTAAATGACAATCAGCGATCACGCCCGAATCCATGCTAGGCTTTCATTGCCACACTCTAGTAAATCTGATAAAATAGGACGAAAGTAAGCCGTTTCTCTACTCAATAATTCAAAGTAAATGTTGCGCAAGGAACAAATGATTATGCCCACATCCGAATCGGCTGCTTTTGACAATGAGCAAATCAGTGTGCGCTTGCCATCAGAGTTTACTCAGTCGCATCAACAAGCGCTTCAGCACTATTTTCGCGGACAGGAATTTGCCGGTGATGAGAACTGGGTATTGCTCATCCAAGCAATGGATCTGCTACGCAGAGCACAGATAGTCCAATCAGGACAGACTGAAACATTTGCCACTATTTATGACCGCTTAGTTGACGCCGTTTACGCGGACACATTAATTGCCGATCTGCTTCCATTGGGTGATCCCGAATCAGAGAGTGAGCCGCGCCGTGCCGTTGTGGCGCGTCAGATTGTATCCGATCTGCGGGCAGCAGGTCTATGGCGCAGTGATCTTCCTGGATCACAATTGTTGGTTGCCTTCTACCTCTATTGGTGGCAGATGTTTGTCCGTGGCTACGCTTTTGAACTTGCCATTTATCACGATTTAACGACTAGTGGTATTGTGTATGTCGCGCATGATCTGCGCGACCGGCGGGCACGCTTGTCTGGTTTTGATCTGGCAGTGATGGGGTTTCATGGTGATATAAAGACCAGCACTTACTTTGTCCAGACTCGACGCAGCGAAACGTTAGCGCATGATTTTTATATTACCCGTATGTATCATAGTCAGGTACGGCAGTGGCAACGCGTGGTTTGGCTTACACCGACCTTTTGGCATCTGCTTAATGGTGCACCAACAGTGGTGGAGTATACGGCAATCTGGCAAGTGCTGCCCGGTGTAGCACAAATTGCTTTGCGCGGACGATCATTTGTTGTTGTCCTTTATGATACATGGAAACAACACCTTATTGCCCGACAACAAGGAGAAAAGGCAAATGACTGAAAAATTAATAGGCAACATGGATCACTTCGATTTTGAACAAATGATTGAATCCTTTATTGATCGTCCAGTAGCCATCGACGAGCCGATTCCGGCAGAACTAGTCTTTACGATGTTAGATCAGGCCGAACAGCCGTCCCAGGTGTTGGCATTGGAAAGCATCATGATTGATGACCGATTGGTCATTTCGGCGCCGGCCAGTGCGATTGTTCCAGACAACGTGCGTGAAATCGAACTGAACCTGCTGAATGTACGACTCATTGTGAAGGTAGAGCCGCTTCCCGCCTGATGCGGTTTGTTAATCTCTTTATTTCTGCTCCGTCAGCGTATCCATCCAGACACCGGCTGTATGTCAGGATTGGAGTGGGGCCACACCTTTGGCTTAGCAGGCGCTGAACAAGAGCGGAACCCAAAGGGCCACCCCGCTAAAAAGCAACGTAAAAATGAGTATTCATTGGTTCTTCCTGTTCGATGTGACATTCACCCGCGCCAATGGCCGAAAATAAGCCAGAAAAAAGATCAACCCAATCGCTAACACTACCGCCGTTGCCCGAAAGAAGCCGGCAAAACCAACCACTTCGATGAGAATACCGCCGACGAAGAAGACCGCGGACTCACCAATCCCGCGCACAGCAACGGCTAGGCCGGCTGCCCAGCCCCACCAATGGGCAGCCACCTTTTCCATGCGGTAAACCGCAATCGCCGAGATTGAAATGGCCGTTGCTGCCTGGAAGAGCATGTAACTCGCGCCGGCGCTGAGCCAACTCCGGCTCACCGCCATGAGCAGCAAAGCGGCGATCAACCCGCCCAGCGTCACCACAATCACACGCCCGTTGCCGATGCGGCGGCTTACCCAAGGGGTGGTCAAAGCCAGCGCGGCAGCCACTAGTTGGCCGGCCCCCAAGAGAAGGCCAATCTGCGCCGGCGCGACCTGGAGATCAACACTGAGAAAGATGTTGAAAAAGCGTGTCGGGCCTTGGGTGCCCCCTGGTCACCTGCATGAGATAGACATCGGCATTGGGCCAATAAAAGCAGCCGCCCAGGTAGGCCATGAGTAGGAAGGTTACAAACCAGATCTCACGCCCAGGCGAGGGCAGCAGTTCGCCCCAAGGCAGCAGCGTGAAGCTCACCGCATAGATCGAGACGCCCAGGATGATCAGGCGTCGGCTACCCCAGCGTCGGCTCAAGACGCCGCCGGGCACGCTCATGACAATAAACATGATCGGCCCCAAGGCGCTGAGCAGCCCGATAAAGCGCGGCCCATAGCTCAGCCGCAACAAAAAGAGATTGAAGAGAACAATAAAGAGACCGAGCCAGCTAAAGCCAATCACAAACGGGACGACTAAATAAAGGCGCACGTTGCGGCTGAGTGGGGTGGCAGAAGCGATTTGCATAAACGAAGAGGGCGATCATTGACTTCGAAACCCGATACAAAAGTCAGACGGTCTATGCTGAGTAGTCAGTTCAGTACAGGCGGCTAGCGTGCGTTGCACTGGTCAATCGTTGACTCGTTAGCGAAGCTTTGTGTGACCAGCGCAATGTACGCGGCTCTGTTTCAGTACATTTCACCCGGGTAAAGAATGATGTACACGCCCTATTATCTGACGAGTATTGGGAGATATATTTCGCTAGTTTGGGCAGGATCACTGGCAGCAGCTTGGACTGTATTCGTGTCCGAGAAAGTACAGGTTTTGCGGAGTATTTTACACACTACGTCGGCAGATGCCACGACCTCCGCGCTACTCGTGTCCTGAACGGTAACACGGAATGTGTTCTGGCCTGTCTTGGTAATCGTGAAGTCGTAATTGCCCGCACCATTGAGTGCTCCATTTGCTGTAACAAGCGTAGTTTCATTGGCGGCGATAATAGTGTTTGCAGACGATCCTCCCATCATGCACGCAGAAAGCAGCGAGGTTGCTGAGGCCATGACAAGGATAAGCAGTACAATCTTTTCACGCATAATTTACTCCTGTTGTTGAAATATACGGGTCAGAGCCGCAAGAGATAGGGTTAGTAGGGATGCGTCCCATTTTTGGGGGTCGAGACGCGTCTCTCAAATTTTGGCTCATATAGGTATGCGGCTGAAATTGCGCTTTTTCTCTCCGGCAAATCGTGCAATTTCAGTTTACCGCCCCTATGAGCGCAAATTTTTCTGCCAGAGCGCCCCGGAAAATGTGGTACGCACCCGATTAGTAGGGGTGCGTACCATTTTTGGGGATCGAGTCGAGTCTCTCAAATTTTTCTGCCAGAACGCCCCCGAAAATGTGGTACGCACCCGATTAGTAGAGAGACGCGTCTTGGCTGTTCATGGTGTTGGCTTCCAAGATAGCAGGCGTCTGTGACACCAGCGTGACACCAGCATGACAAAGCTGATTGCAACCATGACAGCACTGTGACAAGTAATAAACTCAACCAGCGATTATGGACTTTCATGCGCCTTCCTATTCGGCATGATGGTCACCCACGCCAATGGCCAGAAATAGATCAAGAAAAAGATCAACCCAATCGTTAGCACTATCGCCGTTGCCTGAAAGAAGCTGGCAAAGCCATAGACCTCAATGAGGAGGGCGGCTGATGGTGAAAAGCAGGAGGTGTGGGCGCCCTCTTCCAGGAAGACGCGCTCCGGCGCACTCGCATTGGCTAAACTCGCAAAATTTCGTTTACACTGTACTAGGAGGCAGCCACCAAAGAGCCACTAGCAATACTTATTGCTCGGCCAGTGAGATACAGATAATGCCAATCACGATCATGAGAATCGGCCAGAGATGTTGATCAAGCTTTTCTTTGAAGAAATACCACCCTAAAATTGCCGTAAATAGAATGCTGGTATTTTGTCCTGAACGAACATAGACCGGAAGGGTGAGCGTTAAAGCAATGCTTTGTCCAAAAACTTGAACAGCATCCAGCCCTCCAACCGGTAATAAGCGTTTGATTGTTTGCCAATTAAACGCGGCCATAAACTCTTGCTTGTTATAAAAATAGACGACAGGAATAAAACATATTGCCCAAAATAGTTGGAAAAATGCCATATAAAAGTAAGGATTGGAGTTATCAATCGCCAATTTTTGTAAACTTTCCACAATACTAAAGAGGAAGGCTGCAATCAGGACATATATAACCCCTTGCTCCCGATAGATTGCTTTGAAGGGTGAGAGCAGCTCTTTATGTTCGTGGTCAAAATTAAGCACATAGACGCCAGTCAGGGTTACAATAATACCAATCATACCAATCGGCGTCGGCAAGAGATGATTAATCAAGAATGATGCAAAAATCAAAAACAGAGGGATAAAAGCCATCATCGGTACAGTTAAGGAGAGGGGTGACTTTTCTATCCCCTTTATATAGAGGGTAAAAGCAACTGAGTCAAGCACTAAACGGGCAAAAGTAGCAATCCAAAACAGGTGATTAAGGTGGGGAATCCCCCACAGCAGCATGGGCGAATATAAAATCGACGAGATCACAAGGGTTGCCCAGACGATGATAAAGGCATTTACATGGATAGCGTTCTTTTTATAGTAAACATTTTGCATCGCCAAACTGACTGCGCTAAGAAGTACCGGAAATAACCACATAGTTTAACTTTCTGGAATACAGTAAAGATAGGTAATAGCGTCTTGGCTGTTTACAGCGTAGCTTCCAGCCTAGCAGACCCGCATGACACCACCGTGACACTAGCATGACAACGCCAACCGCGCCTATGCCCCAAACCACACCGGCAGGCAAAAAACCTTATTGCACAAAAAGATTTTCTAAGATATACTATGTTTTTCAGCCACCTGAACGGTCCCGTGCAACGTAACCTGCCCACCGTGGACAGATTCTGATTTTCAAAGGACATTACCCGTCATGCACCTTGCCATTGCCTGCTTGGGAGGATTTCAGGTTACATTCGACAACCAACCCGCCCGTTTTGCCACCAACCCGGCGCGCGCTCTGCTGACCTATCTGGCCCTCGAAATGCACCTGAAGGGGACGCAGCCCCTCACCCGCGCTCACCACCGTGAAACATTGGCCGGCCTGCTCTGGCCAGATTATTTGGAAAAAGCCGCCCGTCTCAATTTGAGCCAGACCCATCCTTTCTTCAGATCACCCGCCAGACCATCCAGCTCGATCCCATGACAGTGACAGTCGATGTGTGGCGTCTGCAACAACTGTTGGCCGCGGTGCGCACCCATCCCCACGCAGAAGTGGCCCATTGCCCCATCTGTTGCACCCACTTGGCGGAAGTAGCGACCCTCTACCGTGGGCCACTCCTCGCCGGCGAACTGTGGACCGACAGCCGCCCTTTTGAAGAGTGGTTGTTGCTCAAACGGGAACAGATCCAGCGCCAGGCCCTGGACGCGCTCCACGCGCTGGCCGTTCACCATGAAGCCGTGGGCGCCTATGACCAGGCGCAGCACTACGCCCAGCGCCAGTTGGCATTGGAACCCTGGCGCGAGGCTGCCCATCGCCAGTTGATGCGCGTACTGGCTCTGGATGGTCAACGCAGCGCGGCCTTAGCCCACTACGAAAGCTGTCGCCTCATCCTGCGCGAGGAACTGGATGTCGAACCCGACACCGCCACCATTGCCCTGGTGGAGCAGATCCGCCAGGGCGAATTGCCGGACAGGATGACAAGATGGCAAGATGACAAGATGCAGCATGCTTCTGCTCGTCCTGTCATCTTGTCATCCCCTGATCCTGTCATCCCTTCTGCGCCGCCCAAGATCCTCACCCATGTGGATCCTTTGCCCGATCAATGGCTCTTTGGCATTGCCCGGGCGCGGGCGGCGCTGTTGGACCGGCTTTGTGTTGAGCAAGCGCCCTGGCTGCTGGCGATAGATGGCATTGGCGGGATCGGCAAGACGACCTTGGCCACGGTGTTGGTGCATGAGTTAGCTGACAACCCACGCTTTGTCGAGGTTGCCTGGGTCAGCGCCCGCCAAAGCGAATTTCAACCGGCAAGCGGTCTGCAAAGCCTCGAACGACCGGCGCTGGATGTGGCCACCTTGACCACCCTCTTGCTGGAACAACTCATGGAACGGCCGCCGCTAACCGCTTCTAACCAGGAGCAGCGCATCCTCCTCACCCAGTTGCTTAAAGCGCAACCCTGTCTGGTCGTGATCGACAATCTGGAAACGGTGGTTGATGGCGCGGCGCTCGTCCCCTTCTTGCAGCAACTGGCCAACCCGAGCAAATTCCTGATCACCAGTCGCGTGAGCTTGCAAGGCGAGTCGGGCGTCTACTGTCAAAGTCTGCATGAGCTGAGCGCAGAAGACGTACTGGCCTTTCTGCGCCATGAGGCCGAGGTGCGCGGTATTCAGTCGCTCATTGATGCGCGCGAGGAGCAATTGCGGCGGATTTACGCTGTCGTGGGAGGCAACCCGCTGGCGCTTAAGCTGGTGCTGGGGCAGGTGCGTTTCTTGCCGCTGGCCCAGGTGCTGGCCAATCTGCAGGAGGCGCTGGGTCAACCGGTCCACGACCTCTACACCTATATCTACTGGCAAGCCTGGCACCTGCTCAATGATGCTGGGCGGCGGCTGCTGCTGGTGCTGCCCATCGAGTCCAACAGCACCTATGGGCAACTGACGACCCTGGACGTTCTTGCGCCGGAGCAACTGCAACAGGCGCTGGCGCAACTGCTGGTCCTCTCGCTGGTGCAGGTCAGCGGTGACCTGGAACAACCGCGCTACACCCTCCATCGATTGACGAAAACCTTTCTGCTGCGGGAGGTGGTGCAATGGTTGACACCCGCTGATGCTTCTTCTACAATGTAGGTACATTGGGTTGGGTGTTTCGCATCCCGTAGGGACGATTGAGCTTAGAGGCAAGAGAATCATCAGCTTTTCCCTTAAGTTCATGCGTTCTTACGGGACGATCCATAAAAAATTGTCAACTATCTGCTTTGGAGCAAATCAGCAATGCGTATCTTCAACACCTCTGGTCCTTGTGATCCGGAAAAACATTACACGGTCATGCGCGAGGAGTTAGTGGCCAAAGGCCAGGCACTTGTTGAGCAGGGCCGATATTTCACCATCTTTGCGCCGCGCCAGGCCGGCAAGACGACCTATTTTCAACTCCTCGTGCGCCAATTGCAGATACAGGATTATACACCCATCTGGATCAGCTTTGAAGGGTTAAGAACGTTAACACGTCCTAAGTTCTATCAAGCACTAACCGTGTTGTTACAGCGCGAATTTTCTGCGTATGGTATCTCGACAGCAATCACCATCGAAGACCAATTTGATTTGCAGATCTATCTGGCAGAGGTATCTACGACTTCTCGTCCAATCGTGTTGATTATCGATGAATTTGAAGATATTCCGGCTGAAGTGTTAAGTGAATTGATGCACACGTTTCGTGCGCTCTATCAAAAACGCCAGTTTCACAAGCTCCATGCCCTGACCCTGGTCGGCGTCAGCACCATTGCGGAACTGGTCCTTTCGTCGGCTTCCCCCTTTAATGTGGTGGACGAATTACGCATCCCCTATTTCACCTTTGCCGAAGTGCAAGATCTGATTGGGCAGCATAGCACCGAAACGGGGCAGCCCTTTGCCCAGCCGGTGGTTGAAGCAATTTACGCCAACACCGTCGGGCAGCCAGGTTTGGTCTGTGCGCTCTGCCACTATCTGGTCACTGTCCTGGTTCCTGACCGTAGTCAACCCGTAACCATGGACGCTTTCTACGTTACGTTGAAGCATTTTCTGACCGAACGCTTTGACAAAAACATTGTCAACATTGTGCAGAAGGCCAGGGAAAAGCAGGATTTTATGCTCCGGGTGCTCTTTGGGGATACGCCGATTCCCTTTACGGTCGATAATCCTGATATTGCTTATTTGTATGCCCATGGCGTGGTGGGTAATCGCGAGGGTGAAGTAGATGTGCTCGTTCCACTCTATAGCAAACGGTTGATTGCCGCGTTTCGGCCCGCCATCAATGGCGAAGCACAATATTTTTCCGCCGGCCACGACACCTTTCGCGAGTATGTGACCGCGAACGGCCTGGACCTGACAGCAATCCTCAATAAGTATCGCGATTATGTTGAGCGCCGTGGCTTTCACGCCTTTGACACCGCACACTTGAAAGAGGGCGCCTGGCACTATTCACTGGATGGCTTTATCAATTTCTTTTTGGAGCAGTTGGGCGGTGAGAGCTTTGTCGAAGTGCCCAGCGGGCGCGGCCGCACCGATATTTTGATCCTCTATCGCGGGAAAAAGTATATTATTGAAACCAAAATTTTCACGACGCAAACTCGCTTCAAGCAAGGCAAAGCCCAGTTGGCCGCCTATCTGGCCACCAAAGGGGTCAATGAAGGCTACTATGTGGTTTTCAGCAACAAACATGAACGGGATGACACCCTCTACTTTGCGGAAGAGATTGAGGGCAGGCGCATCTACAGCTATATCATCCGCACCCAATTTGACCAACCAAGTCGACGCCGGGTCAAAAATAGGACTAACAAGCAAGTATAAAACGCTGATGCTGTTTTCACACAAGTCAGTTTCATGACAGTAACGCTCAATGCCCCGCAACAGTGCGCTGATTTTTTCCGCACTTATCTGCTCACGCGCCTCCAGCATTGGCGCGATCATGCCGCGGTGAAAACCATCGAGATCGCCACCTTGGACGCCGAACAGGAACATATCCTCAAGGCGATTACGCTGGGGTTGGATCTGGCGGAGGCATGGGCGACGGTGCGCGACCTGATCATCGCCTTTGCCCCCTATATGGAACGGCGCGGCCACTGGGAAGCCTGGCATGTTGTGTTGCAGGGCGCGATTAGTGCTGCCCAGCATATGGGCGATGCTGACGGCGAAATCACCCTAATGGTATTGCTGGCCAAACTCTGCCAGCGCCAGAGCCGGGGACAAGATCTGGTGCGCTATTATCGGCGCGTGATTCGCCTAGCGTGCTGGACGGGCAATCGCTTTGAACTGGCGCGGGCCTGTTCAAATTTGGGTTACTTCTATATCGATGGGGGACGCTGGTGGCGAGGTGAAGTGTTGAGTTGCCACGCCCTTTCCACGTTTGAAGCGTTAGAGAGCAATCATGGACGCGCCCATACCCATAATCACTTAGGGGTCCTGGCGATCCGTATGAAAAATTGGTCCGCTGCCGAAACCCACTTGTTGGCGGCTTGTCAGATCTGGACCGTGATGCCGGATTATCACAGTCTAATCACTGGCTATGAAAATTTGGCGCTGCTCTATTGTGAAATGGCGCATGCCGAAAAGGCATTGTACTACCTGACACAGGCCGAAGTGCTGACCCAGGAGACGGGCGAGACCGCTGAAATCGCCACTGTGTGGAGCAATATGGCCTTCGCCTATCGACTTGCAGGTGAGTTTGAGAAAGCGATTGTGTACGCCGGCAAAGCCGAGGATCACTATCGCCAGCGCACGAACTGGCATGCCATTGCCAGAGTGTGGCACAACCTGGCGCTGACCTATTTAGCGACGGGCAACCTGACCCAAGCAAGCGACTATTGTGAACGGGCGCAAACACTCTATCAGCAGTTTAACGATCAGGCAGGCGCTAAACAGCTACGCGCAGATTATCAAGAGCTTGCGGAAAAGCGATGACCGACAACAATATGAATGCATAAAGTTATCGGTCATTTTTTCGATTAACAACCGCCGCCGCCAGAGTTCCCACAGGCATAAACTGTAGGTGTCAGCGTCAACCCGATCTGCTCTGCTACAATGCCTGAACCAAGCGTAAGGGCCAGCGTCAATACAATGGCAACACATAGTTTGGTAACGTTCTGCATATTCATCTCTGCGTTCTCCTTTTGAACAGTGAAACTTCACAGTGATTGGAGGGTCGGCGAGATGAGAGATCTCTCGGTGGAGGGCGACTCCACCTGCTTGCAAGCGATCTGTGACCCGGCTCTAGCATACCGGGGCAGGCGCACCAGAACATGGCCGCAAGCGTACCCGGAGCGTACCGGGAAAGACGGCCTAGACTGAATGGGCGCCTGCCAGCCGTTGTTTTCAGTTTTCTGTTGCGAGTTTTCAGTTTTCTGTTCATTGTTCGTCGGTTGTTCAATGAGCTGTTTGTGCATCGAATAACAAAAAAACTGAAAACAGTCAACAGAAAAACAAAAAACGAAAAACTGTTCATCAGCCTGCGTAGTCATCGATAACCTTATGACCTTACCAGCACTCAGCCTCTATCTCTTTGGTCCGCTACGTATTGAACAAAATGGCGCGCCAGTCGCCCTGCGCCGGCGCAAGGCCCAAGCGCTGCTCGCCTATCTGGCCGTCACCGGGCAGCCCCACAGCCGCGATGCGCTGGCCACCCTGCTCTGGCCTGAATTCAACCAAAGCCAGGCACGCACCAACCTGCGCCGCGAACTGGCCGAATTGCGTGGTCTGCTGGGGAAAGGCCGCCTGCTCGATGATCGGGTCACCGTCGCCCTGAACATGGCGCCGCCCTTTACCTTTGATCTGCGCGATTTTCAAGACAACCTGGCCCAAGCGCGCCAATGCCTTCACCCCGGCCACCCCGCGACGACCGACGCCTGTCCCGCCTGTCTGCCCCACCTGAATGAGGCCGCCGCGCGCTACCGCGACGATTTCCTGGCCGGCTTTGCCCTCCCCGACAGCCCGGCCTTTGACGACTGGCAATTCTTTCAGGCCGACGGCCTGCGCCAGACCTTGACCCAGTTGCTGGAACGGCTGGTGCAGGGGCACAGCACGGTGCAACAATATGCGGAGGCTATCCCCCACGCCCGGCGTTGGGTCGCGCTCGATCCGCTCCATGAACCGGCCCACTGCGCCCTAATGGTGGCCTATGAACTAGCTGGTCAGCGCGCCGCCGCGCTGCGCCAATATGAGAGTTGTGTGCGGGTGTTGGACGAGGAGTTGGGCGCGCCGCCCAGCGCGGAGACAACGGCGTTGGTAGAACAGATTCAGCAGCGCGCTGGGGAAACCGGCCAGCCAATTCAGTTACCAAGCTGGCCGGGCCCCAAGGCAGCCGAACATCCGGCTGAAACTCCTTCCCCTGCTGCCCCGCCGCCCTTTCAGGCCCCGGCGCCGCCTCCCCATTTTGTGGGCCGTGACGCGGAGATCACCCAGCTTTGCACAGGGCTGTTGCAGCCGGAGACACCGATCTATGCGTTGGTGGGTATGGGCGGCGCCGGCAAGACGACGCTGGCGGCCCAGGTCGCCCAACTGTTGCGCGATGACTTTCCTGATGGTGTACTCTGGGCCCACGCCGTCAGCAGCGATCCCCTGGACATTGCCGCCACCTGGGCGCGCGCCTATGGCTATGACTTTGGTGGGTTGAGTGATCTGGAAAGTCGCGCCGCGGCCATCCGTGGAGTCTTGGCAGAAAAGGTGGTGCTAATTGTGTTGGACAATGTGGAGCAGTCGTCGGAGATTCGCCCGCTGCTGCCCAATGGCGACCATTGTGCGGTCTTGTTGACAACGCGTGATCTTGACGCCGCCAACGCGCTCAACGCGCAGGTGCTCTTTTTGGGGGAGTTATCGGCGGCAAACAGTCGGCAATTGCTAGTGGCGATTTTGGGCGCGCCGCGGGTGGTGGATGAGGAGGAAGCGGTAGGCGAGATTGGCGCCTTATTACACTACCTACCGCTGGCCGTGGAGATTGTGGCGCAGCGGCTCAAATCACGGCCCCGTCAGCGGTTGAGCCAGATCGTGGAGCGACTGCAAGACGAAGCGGGGCGGCTCGCGTTGGAGATCAGCGACCGCGCCGTGCGCGCTTCGTTTGCCGTCAGTTGGGCGGCATTGGATGAGCCGTTGCAACGCTGTTTTGCACTGCTGGGGGTCTTTGCCGGCCGGCCCTTTGCCGCGGAAGCCATTGCCTATCTGGCCGAGGCGCAGGTGGATGTCACCGAAGAATGGCTCTTTGCGCTGGAGGCGTTGTCGCTGGTAAAGGCAGAAGGAGAACGGTATTATCGACAACATCCACTGTTGGCAGATTTCGCGCGGGAGAAGTTGGTGGATGGGGCTGAGGTGTCGACGCGCATGGCGGACTATTATTATGAGTTTGCGCAGGTGAATCAGCAGCATTATGCGGTTCTGAAATTAGAGTGGGAGAAGCTGATGGTGGCCGAGCTGATATTCTGCACCAACAGGCGCACGCCGCTTGTCAACACTTTTGTGCCTGTGATTGTATAGGGATCACCCACGTCCACCAGTTGGAATGAAGGCTTGGCTTCTTGGGCCGTAACGATGGCAAAACTGAACAGAAAAACAACCAGGAGAACCACAGCCGTTAGCAGCGCTAGTGGTAAACGTCTGGAATTACGCATGACGACACTCCTTGTCCGTGAGAACTCAAGTATAGGATGCTGGCTAAAGCATAGCGGGCGGCCATGACAGCCCCATGACGTGGCTATGACATGACTATGACAAAGTGTCCACCGCTATGACAGTACTTAATCTTGGCCGAACTAGCATTTCGACTTGGCGCGTGCTTGTCTTAGCAAAGGGCCGAAAAGCATTTTGCTTTCCGGCCCTTTGCCTGTTCCCTGTGTAATTTCAGGACAAACCGACCAATTTCAACCGATTACAACGGCTTGGTGAGTGACGCAACAACTACTTATCGGAAGAGGGCATGATTTCCAATTGGTTTGTGTCATCATACACATATAGCGTCTGGTTTGCTTGTCGGATGAAGTATTGTTTGTCACCGACAACAATCGTCCACTTGCTCCCAATCTGTAACGTTGTCACCAGGGGGTGGTCGGTAAAAGCAATGTCATGCTTGGGAAATTGCCCCTGCATTGTGGTGATTAGCTGCGTTACATTCATTTCACCAACATCGTTCAGGTCAACGCGAAATAGGTAGCTATCGCTATTCCTGTGCCCATGTTGATAGACAATGACAAGCACTGCAACCGCCAGCAACGCTGATAGCACCGCACTGACAAGCCACTGCGACAAAGCCGAGGATTCTTGGCCGGTGGGCCGTTGGCTTCCCTGTACGGATTCATTTAACTGGTCGGCGGGCTGTTCATGCGCCAAAACCAACGCGCTGGATGGCTCAACCGGGTAATTGGCGCTATTTTGTCCCCAAAAACGGCGGTAGCCCTCTTGAAGCTGACCATGCACACGCTCCAAATCCTCATTCGTGACTTGGGAATCATGATGATCGCCTTTGAACACCACCCCTTCGATCCACAATATGGGCCTGCCGGCCTCATCGCGTAACGATGGATCAATTAGGGTTGCATTTCGTACACGGTAAAAAAGGGTTAAAGTCCCCGCTTGCGTAGTGGCAAGCACATGACACACTGGGGTTGGCGTGATGTTGCCCTCTACCTCATTGGCAAGTAGGCCTGCCATCTCTGCCGTCACCATGAAATCGGGGGCGACAACGGTTCGGTAACCAAGTAATCGATTACGGCTGACAAGAAAAGGCCAAGCAGATTGGTTCATCGTGATCATCTCCTTATACGCGCGGCTCCGACAGGTCTCTGGGTGAATCGTTGCCATTGCCAAAGCAGAACGCAACGATTTCACCACTTCGTCCCGACGAGCCTATACGCGTTTTTGTTCACAGAACAGAGTCTGGAAACGCGGTTTCTAATTTCGCCATAAGCCGATTATGGCTTTTGATAACACTGCGAATGGCGCTGTTCTTGTTCTTGACTTCGTTCAGGAATGTCTCCTGTTGTCGTGCCAGTTCATGCTCCTGCCGCTGTAAGCCTCCCATCATAAGTTCACCTAGTGCGCCTACAACTGGAACCCAGGCGGCCTGGATTGATAGTAAACCCATAAGTTTGGCCGCTAGGATCAACAATTGGATGCCAATCAGCTTCAACAGGTACTGCGGACTTCCTTCCAGGTTCGTCAGCTGACTCTGCGTAATCTGAAATTTATCTAACAGCGTACAGGCCAAAGGCATCTCCACTTGGAATGGATAAGGCGCTTCATGCTTGTTTTTATGCAGAAGGCCATCTGGGCCAAGTTCTGCAAATTTGGGACCCAGTGAACTGATTGGGATCAGCCGGGTTGGCATCTCTAGGCCACTACGCTGGTTAACAATGTTGCTGAATTGGTCAAATTTCTCCAATTGTTCACGCACCGTAGACAAGTCCACGCCATAGTTCTGGAGTAGATCCCACTTCGTGACAACGAAATGGAGCGGAACTGCGTTCGACCCTTGTACAATGGGCAGAATATGACTCAAATCGTAATCGAGACGTGATATGGCATTCGGTCGGTCTTGGAGCAAATGGAGCACTTTCTGACCATCAATTAAAACCAGGAAGGCATCTGCTTGTTGAATTGCGCTATCAACTTTCACAGCCGACTCATTCGCCCCCTGCATCGATTCAGTGAGTATTTCGCCTGAATAGTCATAGTAGACCAGCTCAAATGCCGAATAGCTCTCTTGGCTGGGCGCTTGAATTCTGCAGAGGAAACGCCATTCAGAGACATCTTTACGCAGTGTTCCCGGTGGCCAATCCAGTTCAGGATCCGCAATTTCGCTATATTTGTTGATGAGTTCTCGTCGTTGCTCTGGAACTGCTTCGAGAAAAAAGCCAATCTCTTTGTTTTGTATGCATAGCTTCTTATACATACTAGCTAAAAAGAAAGTTTTCCCTGAACCTGAAGCGCCAAGCACGATAATTCGATAGGTTTTCATGTCGATTTCTCCTTGTTGTGGCAGGTGTAGAAGGCGCTAGAACTGTTCCAGTTGCTATCTTTCTACTAATCCTGAATCGACCGCTGGAAGCGCACGACCAGGGCGCCAATATTTTGATAGAACGCAACGTATTTGGTTGGCGCTTTGGCGCCGCACTGTTGACATGTAGACATCATTTTGTTTCTCCTTATGTGGATTTGGATGGAATCACTTCCCGTTACCGGTTGTACTATAATAAACGGGAAGAGAAAGGACATTTTGAGATGCTGATTTAAGGTTTGAGGATTTTTCTCCAGCCGGCGACAACTTCGCGCGATCTAAATCCACGCCCTAAATCCACGCCGCTACCGCGATTGGTCCATCGTTGATCCGTTTGTCGTATCATACTCCTCAGTCCTGTCTTTATGATAGCCAGAAGTCGGATAAAAAACGTGTGTTTTTGTCTGTCAAAACTTTTGTGCCTCCTGCCGTTGTGCGCGTTTTTTCTTGCCCTTCAGCCCCCAGTGAATGAGGAAATGCAGCGAGTGCAGTTGGTGCAGTAGATGAATCGGGTTCATGAGCTTTCTCCTTGTGTGATTGCTGATATTGGTCATTGTTAACTCCGTCCTATTGGGAACTAATGGGGATGTCCAAACCGTCGCCAGCCGCTTACTTGGGCGCGGCAAAATCCTGCACCAATAGTGGTGATAGTTGACTTCTCCTCCATCATTGCGCAGGAAGTAGTAGCCGATCCCAATCTCTTGATACTGGCCGTTTAGGAGATTGCGGCGGTGTCCTTCACTGTGCATCCAGGCCGAGACTACCTGTTCCGGTGTGCTTTGCCCATAGGCGACATTTTCGGCCACGGCGGACCAACGATAGCCGGCGCGGGCAATCCGGTCACCGACATGCGAGCCATCTGCGCCCACGTGCCCGCCATGATCGCGCAGCGCCATTTCTTTGCTATAGGCTTGGACCGCGGCAGTCAAGCGGGCGTTAAGGGTCAGGGGGGCGTACCCCATGCCGACGCCGTTCTTGGTTGGTGAGTTCAAGTACGCGAGCGATGAATTGATTGCCGGCCGACAAAGCGGTGCGTTCCTCTTGCTCATGACAGTTCTCTGTGACGGTACGAATGGTTGTTGTAGAGTTCATGGTGTTGCTCTCCTATTGTTTACTTTGATCTTGGCTCATATAGGGATGCGGCTGAAGTTGCTATTTTTTCTCTGGGAACTGGTGCAATTTCAGTTCGCCGCCCCTATGAGTGTTGATCTTACTTTGCAGTTCTGCTGGTTGAACGGTGACCGCCCTTCGCTAGAGGGTATGATGTAGCCATACGCCTGTTGTGCTAGGGCGGTCACCTGTTCTGTTATCTCACATTGCTGGATTAGGCAGGAACCGGCGCCGGAATCTTACCGTTGCTCCCCGACTGCACAGGTTGATCCTTTGCTGGTGGTGCACTTTCGTCTGATTCATCAGCTGACTTTTCGGCGTACTTCTGAACCACTTTGCCGGTCATAAAGGCGCTGATAATGCGAATCACCGAGTTGTCAATGGGTAAAAGTTTCATTTCATGGAAACTACCCGTGAGCCAGGCGACGAGCACGCCGATTGTCCACAACAAAAAAGCTAGGCGGGTTGACGAAAAAATGCCTTTCTCGTCCTGCAAAAATTGAAGAAAATTGAGATTTACCATTGTATTGTTCTCCTTGTTTGATATGATTCTTACGTTGACTGTTGTACCGTTTTGTTGTCCCCGTGAGGACTACAACTACTATAGTGGGCCGGGCGTACCCAAGCGTTGCGCCAAGCGTACCCGGCGCCGTACCTGGAAAATTGGTCAAGACGATGGGCGAGAAGCTCCCATTGGCCTTGCGGGTGCTTCGCCCCATTTGTGGTACACACCCGTGAAATTTAGGCGGATGGACTTTGAACCTGAGGTCGTTTATAATTGCCGATAACGTGTCGAGTGTGACAAAACAATCGATTCCTACTCTTCTTTGCGATCAGAAAGTGTCAAATCATGAAAGAGATCGGCGTTGGTGTGATCGGCCTGGGTATGGGCCGCAATATGTTGGCAGTCAACAATGATCTAACGTCGCGGCTGGAAGTGCGCGCCATCTGTGACACAAATCCGGTGTTGTTGGAAGAGGTGCGCTGCGCGTATAATCTCCCCTTTGCCACGACCGATTATGCAGCCCTCTTGGCGCGGCCGGACATCCAGGTCGTCGGCATCTACTCGCCTGATCACCTGCACATGACCCACATTGAAGCCGCGGCCCAGGCCGGCAAACATATTATCTGCACCAAACCCATGGTGGTTTCACTGGAAGAGGCGCGGCGGACGGTGGCGTTGGTGCGCCAGCACAAGATCAAGTTTCTGGTGGGGCAGACCTGTCGCTTTATGCCCGCCTTTCAGGCCGCTAAGAAATTCTACGACGATGGCGACTTGGGCCGGCCGCTCTTTGCCGAGGCCCACTATGTCCATGACATGCGCCCCGTGTTGGACCGCACGCCGTGGCGGGGTGAAACACCCCAGGATTTTCTCTATGGCGGCGCCTGTCACCCCATTGATCTGCTCTGTTGGTTCTTGGGTGATGTAGAGGAGGTCTTTGTCTATGCGTCGTGTAGCGGTATGGACGCGCGCTATCCGGCGGATAAGCATGACAATTTTCTGATCAATCTGCGTTTCCGCTCCGGCACTATTGCCCGTGTATTGGCTGTCTTTGGGCTGGTCGAGCCGCCGCTGCCCATGTTGGGGTTGGGCATCTACGGCGCCAAGGGATCGATGATCAACGAAAAGGTGGTCTTTGATAAGCTGGAGGGCAAGCCAACGCTCGACCTCCACTTTCCGCGTGAAGCCGGTCATGGGCGCGAGGTATGGCGCTACATGCGTCACTTTGAAGAATGTATCTTGCAAGACAAACGCCCCCTGGTCGACGAAGTAGCCGGCGCCAAGATCATTGCCACCGCGGCCGCCTGCTGGGAGTCGATTCACACAGGGTTGCCGGCGAAGGTGGCGGAAATATAGATGGAGGTATGTTTATGGATTTACCTGCAGCACAGCAGCAGCTTCTGCGCACCACCCAAATCGACCAGCGCTCCCCTGGCTCCATTCTTCACGACAAAGAACGCAAAGATTTCTAGTTTCTCTTTGCGTTCTGCGCGCCCTTTGCGGTAAAAATTCTTGTTTTTGGTTGGCGCTGTGCGCCCGCAATACGAACAAGCTTTTGACTCGTTAGATACTAAACAGGAGGAACCAATGTCCATTGCTATGACTGCGCAACAAAAGTTTGACTTTGATGAAAAGGGCTATATTATCCTGGAAAATTTCTTTACCCCCGCTGAGTTAGAGCGCCTGCTGGCGGCGGTGGACGAGGTGGGGGCGCGGGTGCGTGAGGCCAAGGGGCTGAAGCCCGGCGACCCCTTTGCCATCCGCAATGCGCTGGCCCACCATGACGCGTTTCTCGACCTGATCGACCACCCCAGGATGTTGCCACTGGTGGTCGATGCAATTGGCTGGAATATTCAGATCCGCACCACCCATCTCGACTATCGTCCGCCCTACCCCAAGGACCTGGAAGCCGGCGCGGTGGGCCGAGGCAAAGGCGCCGATCACAAAGCCGGCTACCGCAATGTCGTCTGGCATCCCGACTTGGCCAATCTCTTTGAAGCGGCTTCGCTGGATGGTCGCCTGCCCTTTATGGAACTCAAGGTCTTCTACGTACTCTCTGATCTGACTGAGTCCAATGCCGGCAACCTCTGGATGGCGCCGGGCAGCCACTTGCGCAAACCCCAGGAATTGCGCGACCGGGATCACCAAGTCGATCCCGCCGACGCGGTCGAACTCAAGCTGCCACCGGGAACCGCGGTGTTGTGGCGCACCGCCGTCTGGCACTGTGTCGGCCCCAACCTGTCACAGCAGACGCGCAAGATCATGCACATCGGTTACAACCACCGCTGGCTGCGCCCCACCGATTATCTACAACAAGATCCGGCGCTCATTGCCCGCAGTTCCCCGATCCGGCGTCAGTTGCTGGGTGCATTGCCCAGTGGCGGCAATCCGCTCGGTGATGACCCCGACTTTCACCCCTCCTCCCAATATTGGCTTACCCAAAAGCGGGAAGATGTTCCCCTGCGCGCCTGGTACGAAGCACAGACCACGGCGAATGGGGTTGTGCATGAAACACTGCATCTCTAATGGGACAGTGGACAGTAGGGCGGGTTATGTAGTGGGCCGCTCCTGTTATTTATTGGAATTAAAACCAAGGAAGATGTAGACAATGGCTAGCGCAAAGTTGATTTGCAATCCAACCGCCGGGCGTGGGCGCGCCGGTCGGCTATTGCCTGACGTGCAAGCTACGCTCGCCACTTTAGGTGTGGAGAGTGATGTGGTTTTGACGCATCATGCAAGTGAGGCCACGGCATTGGCCGCACAAGCCAGCGAGGATTTTGCGCTTGTCATTGCGATGGGCGGTGACGGCACCTTGAATGAAGTCGTCAATGGGCTTGTCCAGACGCAACGCACAGCCGGCACGCGCTTTGGTGTCATTCCTGTGGGCACAGGCAACGACTTTGGCAAGATGTTAGCGATTTCTCAGGATTGGCGCGCGGCCTGTCGCCGGATTGCACAAGGACAGACACGCCGGGTCGATATTGGCTGTGTCAATGGTCGCATCTTTCTGAACAATGTGGGCATTGGCTTTGACGCCCAAGTCGGAATTGAGGCGCAGAAGATTCGCTGGCTGCGCGGCCAGGCGGTCTATCTGGCCGCGCTGGCGCGCAACATGCTACTCTCCTATCGCACGCCAGAGGTGTGTATTCACTTGGATGATAGGACAATCCGCCAATCGATGACCCTCTTGACCATTGGCAATGGTCGCTGTTCCGGGGGCGGTTTTTGGCTGACGCCGAACGCCCAGGTGGATGATGGTTTATTTGATATCTGCCTGGTGCGTGGGCTGAGTAAAGCACAGATGCTGGCGCTCGTCCCCAGCGCAATGCGTGGGACACACATTACGGCCAAGCCGGTGCAGATGAGCCGCGCACGCCGGATCACGGTGACTTCGCATGATCCATTGCCAGTCCACGTCGATGGAGAAATTCTCTACACTGATGCCCATGATCTGACGGTAGAGTTGCTACCGGCGGCATTAGATGTCATTGCTTGAGGATGAAGATGGTATACTATGGGAGATAGGTAGATAAGTAGATAGGTAGATAAGTAGATAGGTAGATAAGTAGATAGGTAGATAAGACTAGCTTCTACCTATGTACCGATTTACCGATTTCCCTATCTACCTATCTACCCAACCTACAGCTACCCTCAATCAAGGAGAAACGCTATGCGAGTAGTCATTATCGGTGGCAGTGGCCATGTCGGGACCTATTTGGTGCCGCGGTTGGTGGCCGCCGGCTATGCAGTGATCAATGTGAGCCGTCAGCAGCGGGAGCCTTATCAACCCAATGGGGCGTGGCGGCAGGTGGAGCAGGTGCAGCTTGACCGCACGGCGGCGGAAGCTTCTGGTGACTTTGGCGAGCAGATTCTGGCGCTGCAGCCGGACATTGTCATTGACATGATCTGCTTTACGCCGGAGAGTGCCCGCCAACTGGTGGAGGCGCTGCGCGGGCAGGTGCAGCACTTCTTGCACTGTGGCACGATCTGGATTCACGGCCCCAGTGTCGAAGTGCCCACCACTGAAATGGCGCCGCGCCGCCCCTTTGGCGACTATGGCGTCAACAAGGCCGCAATTGAACGCTATCTGCTGGATGAGGCGCGCCGTAACGGCTTCCCGGCCACCCTCTTGCATCCCGGCCACATTGTGGGGCCAGGGTGGGCGCCGCTCAATCCCGCCGGTCACTTTAACCCGGCGGTCTTTACTAAGCTGGCGCACGGGGAGGAAGTGGCACTGCCCAACCTGGGCATGGAAACGGTGCACCATGTGCATGCCGACGATGTGGCGCAGATCTTTATGCAAGCCATTGGCAACCGCAGCAGCGCGATTGGCGAGAGCTTTCATGGGGTCTCACCGGCGGCGCTTACCTTGCGCGGCTATGCCGAAGCCATGGCCGCCTGGTTTGGCCGGTTGGCCAACCTGACCTATCTGCCCTGGGAAGCGTGGCGGCAGACCGTCACCGCCGACGAAGCGCGCGCCACGTGGGATCACATTGCCCACAGCCCCAATTGCAGCATTGCCAAAGCGCAACGGCTGCTCGACTATCGCCCCCGTTACAGCTCGTTACAAGGGGTGCAGGAGGCCGTGCGCTGGTTGATTGAGCAGGGGCAGGTGACTGCCAAATAAATCATTTACGGTGACAACGGTCGCCTTGAGCGGCCCTAACACTGCTCAATCCACCAAGGCGTAGGCGATGGCTTGCGCCAATGTCATGGCCTGTCCTGACTGCCAAGCTAGCGCATAGTCTATTGGTGCGAGTTTGCCCTGTACAGATGTTATGCTTTGTACGTACTCCGCTTGGTCCAATGGCAGCAGTGGTTCGGCAATGGCGGCCAATTGTGCGGCGACGCCGCCGAATAATTGTGCGGCGCGCCGCGGTTGACCACGCCCATTCATGACCGCAGCCAGGAGCGCCAGACAGGCGATCACCCCCTGTTTGCTGCGCGCCGCTTGATTCAGCAGCAGACTCTCGCGGCAGAGGGCGGCGGCATTCGTGGTATCGCCCAAGCGCAAGGCGGTCTGGCCGGCTTGACGGAGCGCATAGGCCAGCAGGTTGGTGGATTGCAGGCGGCGGGTCAGGGCAATGCCTTCGTGATAGAGGGTCTGGGCCTTCACATAGTCAGTCTGTTGCCGCGCTAGATCGCCTAGGCCAATCAAGACCGACGCCACCAAGGACGGATCATCGACCATGCGCATGGCGCTGGTCGCTTGTGCCGACAACGTATGGGCAGTGCTGTGATCGCCCAAAAAGAAAGCCACATGGGCCAATCTCAGTAAGATCTGTGTGCTGAGCAACGGATCCGGCAGTGTATGGCTGATGGCCAGTGCTGCGTTGTAGAGCAAACTGGCCGTGTGGTGGTCATTCTCTTCATAGGCTAAATAGGCAGCGGCGTTCAGTGCATGGGCGCGCAACAAGGGTAGATCGGCTGTGGCTGAGGCATCCAGTTGCTGCTTTAACTGCTGGCGTCCCTCGCGGCGGTAATCCCGTTGCGACCAAAACCACATCAGTGCAGTGGCAAGCCGCAAGCCCATCTCCTGTTGGCCGTTGGCGCACGCCCAATCCAGCACCGCACGCAGGTTGTCATGCTCCTGTTCAAGCTGATCGAGCCAGTGTATCTGTTCGGCCCCGCTCAACTTCTGCTCGGCGGCAAGCGCCAGGTTGAGGAAATAACGCGCGTGAGCCCAGGCGGGATCCTGCTCCTCACTTCGTCGCTGGTGATCGGTTGGCTGGCGCAACATCTCACTCATTTTGGCAGCGGTATATTGGCGCACAAGTTCATGCAGATCATAGCGACCGGCTTGGGCGCGCCAGACCAATGACCGGGATACCAGGGATGCAAGCGTGGTCAATGAGGCGTGCGCCACTTGCGCGGCCGCCTCACGGGTAAAGCCGCCACGAAAGACTGACAACGCGGCCAACACATGTTGCTCTTCGGGCGTAATGAGTCGCCAGGAATGGTCGAAGACGGCGCGCAGACTGCGATGGCGCGTCGGCACATCGCGCCGGTTTACAGCCAAAAAGTCGATAGACCGTTCGATTTCCGCGGCAATTTCCTGGCACGAAAGCAGATGGACCCACGCCGCAGCCAGTTCGATCCCCAACGGCAACCCATCTACCAGACGGCAAATGCGGGCAACCGCCGCCGCGTTCTCTGCCGTAAGGGTAAAGCCAGGCTCTGTCCGTTGCGCACTGCGCACAAAGAGCGCCACTGCACTATACCTTGCCAACGCTGTGCTCTGCTCTTTACCGGCAGGTATAGGCGGCAGCGGCAACCCTTGCAACTCAAAGAGCCATTCTCCTTGGAGATTCAGCCGTTCCCGTGAGGTGGCCAACACTGTCACGCCGGCGGCATAGGCGATCAGCTCACTCAACCACCCCACGCCCTCCACCAGATGCTCCAGATTGTCCAGCACCAGCAGCATTTGTTGTGTGCCCAGTAAATTGATCAACTGTCGTTTGAGATCAGGCGCACCGGTCAAGGTGAGGCCCAGCGCATTGGCAATCGCCGGTGCGATCAGATCTGGTGTGCTCAGCGACGCCAGCGCCACAAAGTAGGCACCCTGGGCAAAGGCCGTTTGCTGGGCGGCGGCAATGGCCAGCGCTAACCGCGTCTTGCCCATACCGCCTGTGCCGACAATCGTGAGCAAGCGACACTCCGGGTTGGCTAGCAGCTCAATGACCGTCTGTATTTCCCTTTCACGCCCGACGAGCGGCGTTGACGGTATCGGCAACCCTGCTCTGCGCTCCGGCGCGATTGGATCCGCTATTTGCGACCGCAGCGTCATTGATTCAAGGACTGGTAGAGCATCGACCGCGGTCGGCTGGGGCGCCAAGGGATCTGTCTGCCTTTGGGCGCGCGCCAATTTGAGAAAATTATCCTGTTCGTTAGGGGAAATTTGTAGTACGGTTGCCAACAGTTCTGCCACCTGGCGCGAAGGGCGGCGCTCGTCGCCTTCGATCTTGCGAATTAACCCTACCGAACAACCCACCTTTGCCGCCAATGCATCTTGCGTTAAGTCCAACGCTTTGCGCCGGCGGCGCAGCCAATCGCCAAAAGACGCACTGTCTGCCATGATGATCTCCTGCTGCGGTGTTCATTCTAATTTGAGGCCTGGTTCATTTTCGTCGGAACGATCTTTACAATTCCCCGTGGAGGAGGCGTTCTCTAACGTCGGTTCCGCTAGCCGCCGCATTAGAGAAGGCTGGCTAGCGTTTAAGTTGCGCTTTCCCATGCATTGTATCACTTTTTGTCGCGATTTTGGTAGTAGAAATTGTCGCCCAAAGCGCGACCTTTGCGGCGCTGCTTTCTGGTTCAATAGGATCAAAGCGAGGGGTGGGTGGCGAGTGGCGCACAACCCGCCACCCACCCCTCGCTACTAAGTGAATCCACTTGATCCGTCAGCAATCCCAAAAGGAGATGTATGTCTACACAAAGATTCTATCGCTATAGTGGTTTGGCGGCCATGATTGGCAGCGTGCTTGGGTTGATCAACATTCCTTTGCTCGCCCTGGCCTATTTTGCAACGGCAGACGGGGCAGAATTCGCCACCGCGCCGCAAGTAGCCACTTGGGTTACGGTGGCCAAGCCCCTTCTACACCCCTTGCTTTCGTTTGCTACGCCCGACGCCGTTTATAACGTTTATGGCGCCATTGTCCTACCGGTCTTTTTGGGTTTGTTGGCCGGTCTGCTGGCGCTGCATCGCCGCCAAGCGGTACACGCCGGGCGCTTGGAGCGGATTGGCTTCTGGGTGCTCTTTGCCAGTCTATCCCTCTTTATTCTTGGCGCAATTGGCGCCTATTACATCGGTGCGTTTTACGGCGCGGCGCTGGATTTCTCGTTTTTCGCCTTCCTGTTGCCCGGTTTGGCAACCATGTTGATTGGGCCAACACTCTTTGGCATTGCTACGCTCCGTGCGGCGGTTGCCCCACGGTTGGGGGCATGGCTTCTGATTGTGGGCGGTTTGCCGGGCGTCATACTTACCCGCCAATTGGTAGGGCACAACAGTGGCGGCTTCTTGTTGCTCTATTTCGCCTGGTTCGTCCTTGGCTACTGGCTCTGGTCGAGCAAGGAGAGCCAACATCAGCACATAGTCGTTGCCTAAAAACAGGTTGCAAGGTGCAAGCTACAGCATACGGGCTGCGCTTTGTACCTTGCACGTTGCCTCTTTGACAAAGGAGAAAACTCATGAACAAGCTCGTTTCGACTCTCATGGCTAGCGCATTCGCACTGTCATTGGCTGCCTGCCAACCCGTCACTTCGCCACCCGCGACAGCGGCCATCCCCGAAATTACGATCCAGTTGACCGATGCCGGCATCGTCGCACCCGCCGAGATTCCGTCAGGTGTGGTGGCCATCACCACCGAAAATCACCTGTCGCCGGCCAAGCAAGATCCCACCCGCTGTGGCAGTGGCATTGAGTTGCTGCAACTGGGCGAGGGGGTGACCAAGGATGCCTTGATGGATTTGCTGATGAAGCAAGAAATGCCCGATGCCAAGGTGGCCAAGCTCTTGGGCGGAAGCTGTGCCAAGCCTGACGCACCCGCACACGACATCTTCAATCTGCAACCGGGCGCCTATGTCGCACTACTCATGGGTGACACACCGATTGCGGCTGAGATCAAGGCCAAAGAGCACGGCAACCAGGCCGCAGCACCACAGGCAGATGTCAAAGTCCAAATGCTTGACTTTAGCTATGCCTTGCCGGATGAGATCAAAGCCGGCCCACAGCTTTGGGAGATCAGCAATAACGGTAAACAGCCCCACATGCTGGACATTATCCGTCTCAATGATGGCGTTGCGCTGGATGACTTTTTCAAAGCAGTCCTGGCAGAAAACCCCTCCGGTCCGCCGCCGGCAACTGAGCCCAGCTTTTGGAGCGACAGCAATCCGGGTGTCACCGCCTGGACGCACCTGAACCTGGCGCCGGGCACCTACTATGCGATCTGCTTTGCCTCGGACATGAAGGCAAATCCACCAGTGATGCATGTGCAAGAGGGGATGGTGCGGATGTTTAAGGTGGTGGAGTGAAAAGAGAACAACCAATTTCCCGGCGAATCCAGGACATTGCCTCATGACAGGGGGACACGGTGCCCGGTATGCTATGGCTCGAATGATACAACGTGGCAGCACAAAGGAGGAACAACTATGTGTTACGACATTTTGTAACGGTGCCAGTAGCAGAAAATGTACAACAAAGTGCGACCACGAGCTGACCGATTTCCAGTTCAATGAGCAGAGGAAAGGCCACCTCTCCGCGGTTTGGGGAGGGTTAGCCTGGATAACCGATTTAACATACCAACTCTCTTATACAATGGAGCAACTATCATGAGATTCAAAAAACTCTTCCAAAAAGTAGCGCTCGTGGTTGGAATCACGCTGCTATTGATCGGAAGTTACGCCGGCATGACGCAGGGACGCACGGCTTTGGCGGCTGTCCCCCAGGTTTCACTCGGCGAGCCCATCATCTATATGGTCCAGCGTGGCGATTCACTTTCGACCATTGCCCAACGCTATGGCACATCGGTGCAGGCATTGATGAAGCTCAACCAGTTGTGCACAACGGTGATCTATGTCGGGCAACCCATTACGATTGCCACTGAGCAGATCCCGGGCACAGGCATCGACACCCGTTACACCGTGCAGCGCGGCGACACGCTTTCGGCGCTGGCGGTGCGCTTTAACACGACGGTGCAGTCGATCATGAATGCCAATGGGCTCCATTCCAGCACGATCTATGTCGGCCAGGTCTTAATCATGCCGCGTGACTTTCCGATTCCCACCGACACGACCACCTATGTGGTGCAAGCGGGCGATTGGCTGTCCAAGCTGGCCATCCGGTTCAACACGACGGTGGCCGATCTCATGCAAATCAATCACCTGCCCAGCACGACCCTCTATGTGGGTCAAGTTTTGCAAGTGCCGCAAGGCGCAGGGGAACCAACGCCGATGCCTTCGCCAACACCGAACGGGAATCCGGGGCCATTCCCGCCCCCCGTTTACGAACGCATTGAGGTTAGTCTGGATGCACCGTTGGCGCGCGTGCGGGGTCAGGTAAGGGTTGGCAACCCCAAACGCTATGTTGTACATGGCATGGCCGGCGAGACCTTGACCATCAGCCTATCTGCGCCGGGTCTGCCGGAAAACGCATCAGGGATCGCTGTTTATGCCATGCCGCGGGATGGTGGCGCCGCCACTGGAGAGCAGGCGCCGCCCACGCCCGGTTCGCTGCCCAGTTCACGCACGGAAATCATCACCAGCGATGGCGATCTGGTGATCCAGGTGGATGCCACGACCGCGCAGGCTGTTGACTATGAACTATTCATTGCGGCCAAGCCATCCACATCACCGACGGGTTGCGCAACGGACAATGACGCACTGACCCTCTATCAGGAGCCCAACGGAAGCTACTGTCTGCTCTACCCCAGTCGTTTCCATTTGGGAGATGAGGTCCAGGGACGGATCGGCATCTATGGCCCCCCCTTGGATCAATCGATGGAGCCACTGGCTGTCAATTTGTCAATTGAACATGTACCAGCCAATGGCACGCCTTTGCAACTGGCGGTGGATTACTATATCCAGAACAACAGCAATGGCACCAATCTCACACGTCAGACGATGCTGTTGGGGGACGAGGCAGCAGAAGTGGTAGAGGGTTTACCTGGGCAAACGGGTTCGCGCCAGATCTTTGTCGTCCACGGGGGTGAGTTCTATCACCTTACCTTTTATCCGGTTGATCCGGCCTTTCCCCAGGTTGAACCCGACCTACAAGCGTTGTGGAGCGCTGTGACTACATCGCTTGTCTTTTTGCGCTAGGTTCGCATGCCACAATAGCGTAAGCCGAATAAATAAGAATCAAACAGGAGGAAGAATGAATACGCTATCAACAACCTTGTCGTCTACTGAACAACAGCCAAGCTACGTCCTGGGCCATTCAAACCGTGAATTCGAGCGGCTGATCCAACAATCGCGCTTTTATGGTGAATTAACCGAAGAGATTCTACGCAAAGCGGGGGTAAAATCGGGGATGGCCGTGCTGGATATCGGTTGTGGCCCAGGCGACGTTGCACTTTTGGCCGCACATTTGGTGGGGCCGACGGGGAGTGTGCTAGGCATTGATAAATCGCCTGATGCGATCCAAACGGCTTGTCAACGGGTGGCTCAGGCAGGGCTGACCAATGTCCATTTCCAGGTGGCCGACCTCCACAGCTTTCAACCGGTGGCAAGGGTGGATGCTCTGGTGGGACGCTTTGTCCTGCTCTATCTGCCCGACCCGGCGGCGGTGCTGCGTCGGCTCTCCGCCTATGTGCGCCCCGGCGGCGTGATCGCCTTGCACGAAATGGACATGAGCAGTGTGCGCTCCAACCCTAGACTGCCACTCTTTGAGACCATGATTGAGTGGATTCTTGAGACCTACCGTCGTGCCAAGCTGGAGATCGACATGGGGTGCAAGCTCTACCCCACCTTTGTCGCCGCGGGGCTGCCGGCGCCCCAAATGCATCTGGCTGCGCGCCTGGGCGCCGGCAGCGATCTGTTTGTCCCAACCTATCTGGCCCAGACGATCCGTAGTCTATTGCCGACCATGGAGAAACTGGGCGTGGCTAGCGTCGCCGACGTGCAGATCGACACCCTGGCCGAGCGCATGTCACAAGAGATGGTGGAGCGCCAGGGTGTCATGATTATGCCCTCGCTGATTGGCGCCTGGACGACGATCTGAATCTTCCCGTCTATGACATAAGCGCGAATCCGCTGTTCCCGAGGAAAAGACAATGCACACCATTACATCCAATCAGCACACATACGCAGTCGATCCACGCTCTGCAAAACGCAAACTCTCCAGTTCTGTCACCGTTTGGCTGGCACTTATGACCTACTTGGCGCTGGTCAAAATCATCATCACCTTTGTGCCGACAACGTTTCGTGATGTGTCGCAGGCGCAGGTCTTTGCCTGGCTGGCCTTGGGCATCTTCGCCCTGCTCAGCGCCATTGGGCTATGGCTGGCGGCCAGAACCGGCTTTCCCGCCGCCTGGGACGCACGGCTCACCAACCGGCAGCGGCTCTGGTGGCCCATCCTGATTGGTCTGGCCTATGGCGTCTTGGAAGTGGCCTTTGATTTAGCCACCGGCTACTCCGCCTATGAATCGGCCCAACACGGCGGGATGCGCGCCAATATCGACTTCCCGGCCAGCGTGCTGATCTACCCCGGCGGCGCGATTATCGTCGAGATTGCCTATCGCACCTTGCTCATTCCGCTGCTGCTCTGGCTCATCTCCACGCTCGCTCTGCGTGGGCGGGGTCAGGAGCCAACCTTCTGGACCTTGGCGGTCTTGACCTCTTTGATCGAACCGCTGACCCAGGACATGGATGCATGGCCATTGGGAATTGTTATGTTCGCGGCAGTAATCGCCAGAGGTTTCGGCCTCAACTTTATCCAGGTTACCCTCTTCCGCAAGAATGGCTGGTTGGCCGCCATCCTCATGCGCGTGGCCTTCTATATTGTGTGGCACATGTTATATGTTCATTGACCGTTATGTGGCACAGGAAATGACTGATTTACATTTGCCTGGTCTGGCGCTAGGCATTGTCCAGGGGAGCCAGGTCGTTCATCTCAAAGGGTTTGGCCGTGCCGATCCAGGGAGAAGACCGGTCTACCCGCAGCGGAAGGCAGTATTTAGTAAGGAAATCATAGGATGTTGAAATCGGGAACGAGAGTGAATAGGAACTAGAGTCTGGCATTTTTTGTTGGTCACAATGGTGATAGGTTGAATGGCAAAATTCTCGCAGATGTGAGGAACCCCCTCGATTGCAGCACTATAAATTCAAACGGTTTATATCCTGAAAGGCGCCCAATATGAAAACACAGCTATCGATTCGAGCACCCTGGTTACTTGGTCTACTTTTGGCAATGTTGTTGTTTACCGATGCGGCTATGGCCACAACGGCTGCGCCGCAGACGGATACAACAATCTACCTCCCTGTCGTTGCGCAAAGCAAAACGGCTTCCGCCCCAAGAAGCCAAACCATCCGCAGCCTGCGCTTACAGAAAGAGCTGCGCAATGAATCGGCATCCGAGCCTACGCTCGTTCACGCCAGCGCCGATGAGACGGATGTCAAACGGCAATTTGAACGCTTTCGCTGCCAGAGTAGTGGCAATCCGGCGGGCGCGGTGGATATGAGTTGTAATTCCGTGGCCTTTGGGCAAGATGTGGCCCCCGATAATGAGATTGCCATTGCCGTAAACCCGCTCAATCCGCAGCATCTGGTCGCCGGCTCGAATGACGAATTGATCAGCTATGATCCGAGTGGGACAGTTCGGCGCGTGCTACTCTTTACGGGCTTTTTTACTTCGTTTGACGGCGGCCAGAGCTGGCTGGACGGTCAGATTCCGCTGGGCAACGAGAGCGCGGCTGGCGATCCCTCACCGGCTTTCGACGGTAAACACAATGTGGTGCTGATGGCAACCTTTAAGGGGCCCAGCATAGGTGTCAGCCGCTCCACCGATGGCGGTATTGGCTGGAGCAATGTCATTGAGGCCATGCCGGGCAAAAAGCAGGGCAACCATACGATTTTCTGGGATAAGGAGTGGCTGACCGTGGATAATACGCCCACGTCCCCCTATTATGGCCGCGCCTACCTGGTGGCAATCCGCGATCTCTTGGATGAACATTTTACCTTTATGGAATCGCCAATCTATTTTAGCTACTCCGATGATGGCGGCCTGACCTGGTCGGAACCCAAAGAGATTTCGGGGATGCACCCCAGTTGCACCTATCAAACCGATGGCCCTAGCGGCGAATGTGACGAAGATGCCCATCCCTACGGCGTGGTGGCGACGAATGGGACCCTCTATGTTCACTTTATCAATAGCCAAAATAGTGGCGCTTGGGAAGTGGCTGACGATTTTGACTCGCAAGTGATGGTCGTCAAGTCCAGCGATGGGGGCGCCACCTTTAGCGCTCCTGTCCAAGCGGTGCAAATGGAGGATGGCTCGTCGGATATGCCCTATTCTTTCTTTCCCCACCAGACGATTTGGGGACATCAGATCTCTGGTTGGTCGCCAATTGGCACGATTGCCGTTGATCCCACCAACGCTGCGCATTTGACCGTGGTTTTTGCCGACCGGGGAACGCCCAATCCCAACGCCACGCCCAACTGTTTGGCCACACCCACCGCGCCTCTCTATGATCCCTGTAATGCCGGCCCCGGTGTCGATTTAGATGTTTATCGCGTAGAGTCGCTGGATGGCGGCGTCTCCTGGGGTGGGCGCGCGGTTGTGGAGCATATTGACGGTCCGGCCTGGTTCCCGTGGGCTGGGTACAAACCCGACGAAACGCTGGTGGTGGCCTGGGATCAGGACACGGGGCCAGCCCCGGTCGATACGTTTGTCCATGTCCTCAAAGTTGGTAATCAACCGGCGACGGCATTGGGCGAGCCTGAACATGTGGACGAATCCCTAACCGACTGGACAGGCGAAGAGACAACAGCACTGCCCACGATTTGTGGGCCGAATTACCCCAGTAACCCAATGGCGGGCAAAGATTGCAACTGGTTTGATGGCGATTACAACAGTCTGGCCGTCGGTTCTGATGGAAGCATAAACGTGGTTTGGACAGGCTTCAACCAGTTCAATACCTCGCCCCAACTGGATCCCTTTACCGGTCAGGCCCATGTCGGCTATCGTCAGGACGCTATGTTTGCCCGCCGTTAAGGAGACGCGTCCTTCGCGCAGTCTCCATCTCACCACTTCGAGTGTTCAGTGAACAAGCCAGAGGAAACTATCATGTCAACCATTGCACTCAATCCCAAACCCACGTTGGCCCTCATCCTCAAACAATGGGTGATCCGCCATCCATTTCTGGCCTATTTTGGCATCGCCTTTGGCGGGACGTGGCTGCTCGATCTACCCCTCATCTTGGGGCAAGATGGTCTCGGTCTAGTGCCCTATCACATGCCGTTGGTGCTCTATGCGGTGATCTTCTTGTCCGGCTCCTATGCCGGCCCCACGCTGGCCGCGCTGCTGGTGACGGCCACGCTGGAAGGGAAAACGGGCGTGCGCCACTTTTGGCGCCGCTATGGGCAATGGCGCGTCGGCCTGCGCTGGTATTTGATCATTCTGGTTGGCTATCCGCTCTTCTTTTTGGGTCTGGTGAGCTTGGGATTGGGCTACGTGCCGATTCAGTCTCTGCTTCAACATTGGAGTAGCTTGTTTACTCTTTACCTGCCGGCGCTATTGATCTTCCCGGCCATCATCAACTGGGGCGAGGAGGCGGGATGGCGCGGCTTTGCGCAGACGCGTATGCAGCCGGTTTATGGCGTGTTGTGGACGAGTTTGCTGGTTGGTTTTCTGCACGGTGTGTGGCATCTGCCGGCTTTCCTGTTGGTCGAAGGACCGGCGGCCATGGGGCCGTTGCAGCCGTGGATCTTTCTCCGCAATACGGTTGACATTATGCTGATCACCGTGGTCTGGACGTGGATTTTTAACAATACCCAGCGCAGCATCTTGGTCGCGTCGCTTTCGCACGCGACGTGGAATGCCGCGCAAGGCTGGATCGGCGCGCTTGTGCCAGTGATGCCCAAACAGATCGGGGTGCTGTCCATCGACAATGCCGCCTTGCTGATCTTTCTCTTGGCGGCGCTGGTTGTCATCATCGTCACCAAGGGACAGCTTGGTTATCAGTCAAGCGAATCGCAGGCGAGAAAGCGTACCACAGAATGAATTCTGTGTCTGACACGGGAAACCGGTTTTAACCCGTTAGCCGCCATCTCCATAACGTGATAAATCACGTTTGCTACAGCAGGCTGGGAATTCATTCCTTGCAGGTGTTGGCTGCGTTTGGCGAAACGGTGCGCAATGAAACCGATCTGGACAAGCTAACAGCCTCCAAGGAACTATTGGGCAGACATAGCCGAAGATAAGGCCAACTGACCAGCGTTGTCGATCAACACTTCGGGCGCGCCGCCGGCGGAGGGCAGCCGCATGATTTGTGTCTTGGGCCGCATGCGCATGACGCTATCGAGCGGCTCTCCGGCTTGCATAGCTGCGTAATAGGCGCGGCCATTGTCAATGCGCACAAACAGAAGATCGCCACTTGCCGTTTCGGTCAAGTTGGCCAAGGCATAAGCGTCGGTTTGGAGCAAGGGTTTGGCTTGGGTTACAGTTGCGTTCTCAATCACAAAAAGCGAGGTGCGATAAAAGTCAAACGGGATCACCATGGGCCCGCTCATCAGATCAAGGTAGCGCTCATCGCTAATCGCAGTCGAAGCAAGCAATTCCCGCGTGGTGTAATACAAATGACCACTGGTAGGTCCGAAGAAAAGACCACTCAGTTGCACCGTCCCCGTGACTGGCATGCCAACGGTTAGCGTCGCCCCGCTGATGCGATGCAAAGCAAAAGCGGTCTGATCTGAGGTGCCCAACGCAAGCTGGTTATCTTGACTGGCGGCCGCCCAACGTTGGCGGGGAAAATCCACGGTGAAGGCCAGCAGGTTGGCCTCATCTAGGGGCGGCAGTTCCTGACCACTCTTGATGTTGAACCGACCGATCCCGCTACTGAGACAGGTAAGCGAATAGAGCAAAAGATCCGTGGGTAGCCAGGCCAGTCGTTGACTTGAATAACCGTGGGGAAAGGTGCCCAATCCCTCGCGCCAATAGATCTGTTCGCTTTCGCTGTAGCCGGCGCCGCCACAACCGACCCTGGCATAGATGTGACCAATTTTGTGCCCGCTGTCGCGAAAAGGCACTTGGATGACCCAAAGTTCCGTGCGCTGCCGCGCACCGTGGACCCGAACCAAGTTGTCGGCCGTTTCGTCGCCCGACCCAGGGAGAATATCAGGCGTGGCCACCGCATAAATGAGAGCCTGGCCATCAGGAGACCAGGCAGGAGCGAAGGAAAAACCCAGTGTATCACCCTGGTCAATGACGGTCTGTACGGTCCCCGCGCGGTTAACAATTCGCAGGGCGGAGCCACTTTCAGTCGTCTTCAGATAGACCAAGTTGGCGCCGTCTGGTGACCAACTCAGGTCTGCGAAGAAGCACCATCCGCTGTCTGGGCACGAGTCTATCGTGCGAGGTGCGTTAGCACCCCTATAGGTGGACAGGAGTAATCGACCCTCGCTGACATAGGCCATTGCTTGCTTGATAACAGCCGGGGTAGGCAGCGCGGTTGTTATCGGGGCCATGCTCGGTGTTGCGGTGAGAGGCAGTACAGGCGGCGTGAGGGGAAAGGCACAGCCGGCCAAAAGCAGGAGAATTACGGTGATGTTCACGATTTGCTTGGGCAGTTTCTGCCAGCTCATTTTGGCTCCCTATAGGTAAGTAGATGCCTATCTCAACGCGCGCTCTAGGCGCGCGACTGTGCTGGCTCACACGCCAACGCAGTCGCTTGTTCCAAGGTTAGCTCCTGCCCCACGCGCCATAGGGCAGCAAAGACGTCTTCACCCAAGTCAGTGCGCACCGCGGCTAGCGCGCGCGCGTGTTTGGCCGCTTTTTCCCCGGGCACCGGCGCGCCGAGCGTGGCCCGCCAGGCGGTTTCAGCGGCAAATAGATGGGCAGCGCGCGGCGCATCGTTACGCATTTGCGCCACGCAGGCCACTTCCCCAATGACATCTACCGTCGCCAGCTTATCACCCAATTCCACGCCAAGTTGGAGGCTTGCAATGAAATAGGTGCGGGCTTGCTCCGCTTCCCCCTGCATCTGCATCAGGATGCCCAACGAGGCCAGCGCCCAACGCATCCCGCCTTTGCGTTTGAGCTTCTGACAGAGCGCTAACCCTAGTTGCAACATTTCGGCGGCGCGCGCAAATTCACCAATATACATGGCAGCATTGCCGAGGTGGAGATAGGTGACGGCCAGACCACCTTCGTCTTGTAACGTTTTGAATAGCGTTAGATTCTCTTCCAACCAGGGCAGCGTCGCCTGGTGCTGTCCTTGTTCACCGGCAATGTCGGCCATCATCCAATGGCTTAACGCGACACCCCAGCGATCGCCCAACGTACGAAAGCGTTCACGACTCTCTTCGACCGCAGCTTGCGCACCGGTCAGATCTTGCTGGTAGACCAATACATGGGCGCGTTGATAGTGAGTCCAGGCTACGGTCCATTCCTCGCCCGCCGCCTGTGCCAGCGTGATACTTTGAGCAAAACAGTGGTGGGCGTTGGCAAATTCGCCCAACCCTTCCAATTGCATCCCTAGACTGGTAAGCGCCAGGGCGCGCTGGGGCATGGTGGCCGGCGCCGCCGGCAGCGCCAGAGCTGCTGCCAACCATTGCCGGCCTTCCTGATATTCGCCTTCGTTGCTCCAGAATTGGCCTAGCGCCGCCACCAAGCGCAGCCCGATTTCAGCCGCAGCCATATCTTGCCCCTGGCGCGTGCTCCAGGCTAATGCGGCTCGCAGGTTGTCCCGCTCGGTGCGCAGCCGCTGCATCGCCGCTTCGGTCGCCGGGCCGTGGACCCGGCGTAGGTCAATCGCTTCTGCCAGCGCCAAAAAAGTGGCCGCATGGACGCGCGCAATCGGCTCGACTTCCCCGGCCTGTTCTAGCTGTTCGGCGGCAAATTGGCGCACCACCTCGTGCAAATCATAACGGCCCTCGGCGCTACGCCGCACCAACGATTTGGCGATCAGGCTGAAGAGGGCAGATAAACTTACTCCTGCCACTTGCTGGGCCAGGTCACGCGTAAAGCCGCCCTGAAAGACGGTCAACCGTTGCAACGCCTGGCGTTCTTCGGCCGCCAATAAGCGCCAGGAGTGATCAAAGACGGCGCGCAGCGAACGATGGCGCGCCGGCAAATCGCGTTGCGTTGAGGTAAGAAAATCTAAGTTTTGTGCAAGCTCCTGAGCAATCTCCTGGCACGAAAGCAAATAGACCCAGGCCGCAGCTAGTTCAATGCCTAGGGGCATGCCATTGACGAGCCGACAGATTTGGGCAATCGCCTCACCGTTTTGCGCGGTCAGGGCAAAGTCATATCGTTGCCGTTGGGCGCGTTCTACAAAGAGCGTTACCGCACTATAGACCGTCAGTTGCCCTCCGGCCGCCTCTTGCCCGGCCGCTGGGATCGGCAGCCCTTGTAAGTCGAAGACCCACTCCCCTTGCAAATTGAGCCGTTCGCGGGAGGTAACGAGCAATTTGAGGGCGTGACAGTGCTGCAAGAGTTTACTGAGCAAGGTCACATCATCCAGAAGATGTTCGATATTGTCCAGCACCAGCAGCATCTGTTTAGTGTGCAGATGGTTAAGGAGTTGCTGTTGAGGCTCACCCGATCCAGCCGGCGCGAGGCCCAGCGTATTGGCCAGCGCTGGCGCCATAAACGCCGCGGCCGACAGCGGCGCCAACGCGACAAAATAGATGCCGTCAGGAAATTGTGGAGCAGGGAATGCGGCAGCGCGCTTATCCTGTGGCGACGCCGCCAAAAGCCTTTGGGCTGCGGCCAATGCCAACCGCGTTTTGCCCATACCGCCCGGCCCCACAATGGTAAGCAGGCGACAATCAGATTGGGCTAATAGTTGGCCAACTTCAGCCACTTCTGTGGCGCGCCCAATGAGGGCGGTGGTGGGCGCGGGCAGGTTGGAAGGTGGCACTTGGGGTGGGGAGGAAGCTATGGGGGCTGGCGCCACTGGGGCTGGCGTCGGCTCCGACTGGCGTAAATCGGCCGCGATTGGCACTGCGGGTAAAAGGGTCGGCACCGTAGCCAGCCGCTCCACCCGTAATTCGCCGCGTGCAACGCGCAGAAAGCGTGGCTGTTCAGCCGCTGGAATTTCTAACGCATGCGCGAGCAGTTCGGCAATTGCACGCGAGGGGCGGCGTTCGTCCGCTTCAATTTTGCGGATTGTGGCCACCGAACAGGCGACGCGTTGGGCAAGCGCTTCTTGGGTCAGGTCGAGCGCTTTGCGCCGGCGTTGCAGCCAGGCTCCAAATGAAACTTCAAGCTCCATTGCGCCCTCCTTAGGAGGTTTACCTGCGATACCTGGATCAAATCAGCAAGGAAATTGTAGCACTTTTTGTCGTAGTTGTGTAGCGCGCGTTGTCGCGTTTTGCAGGACCAAAGTTAGGCTTGGTTGTTGTTTACTTAGTCAGGCGCCTAAGCTATAAACGAGCTATACCAACGAGCGCCAGGAAGTATCATTTTGTACAGGAGTAAAATGATACTTCCTGTGCTGCTCATAAGTATAATTAGTAGAATAAAGGAACAACTCATGAACACGACAATCTCTGCGGTACAACCGACACTCCCCCGCCAACGCTTCTGGACCCTGCGCCGGGCCGCCTTGGCCGGGATGATCGCCCCCATTCTTTGGTGTAGCGTACTCCTCTTGTTGGATATCATCCAATATAACTTTCTCATCGGCATTGGCGCCAACCCACTCACCACGGCGCCGGCCAGCGAGAATGGCATGGGGCCTTATGGCTGGCTTTATGTGGCCAGCGATTTTACGCTTGGCTTACTAACTGTCCTATTTGCCCTGGGGTTAATGCGTTCCATCAAGGGGGGTGTATGGAAATGGGTGGGCATGGCTGGGATGTTCATCTTTGGCTTTGGCTTTATGATTGGCTCGGCGCCTTGTGAATGTCTGCCGGGTCAGCAGGTCGGGGTATGGGGCCAGATTCACAACTGGGCATCGATAGCCTTGCTTCTCACCACCATTCCGATGCCACTTGGCCTGGGGCTGGCCTTTCGCCATGATGAACGCTGGCGCAGAGTCGCCTGGTATTCGATTGGCACCGGCTTGTCCGCTCCCGTTCTTTTCGTCATCGTGAACGCCTTACCGCCGGTCTTTTCGTGGTTCTACCTGTGGTTACTCTTCATTCCTTTCGCCTGGCTTGCGGTAACCGCGCACCACCTTGGGCGACTTGCCAACGGGGAAGCATAAGGTCTATAGAAGCGACGCGAAATCGAGTTTCTGGCAGAAACTCGATTTCTTTCGGGTAACGTGAGGGGGCTGTTGCCGGCTTGAACGATCATGATACATTCCAACCCTAATGACCACTGGCGCCCGCTGCTGACCTTTACACTGCCGGCGGAGCCAGTTCCTGCGCAGCAGCTCCAACAATTGCTCGACACGGCAGTAGGTACACTTTCCTTGCCCCCACAGCTTGTGACGCGTCTGGTCACCGCCGTTAGCGAAGCCTTGCTGGCGCTGACAGTGTCTGCGAATGGCTATGCCGCAACGAACACAATCCTGACCACCATCGGAACCTTGACCACTAGCGCGCACACTCCCCCGGCAATAACGCCGAGTTGGGGCTTTTTTCTGGTCGAAAAGCGGGCGACAGCAGCAGGTATGGAGGATCTATCCCCTCATCAGCTTACCATCTATTTGTACCAGGAGGGCCTATAATGCGTGCGTTCCCGCTTGGTTAGCGGTAATGGATAAAGCGACCGCACAAGGTGTACCCGTGCAATTTCATGGGTAATTCTAACTGTTAGGCGTTGCCTATCGCAATGCAAAGAAACGTAGAATCAGGGTTTTCATGGTTGCTTCAACTGTTGGACCCTATTTGCCACGGGTTCACATCTGCACGGTGATGCGCACGCTGACCATGTCCCCTTCCGCCAGATCTTCCGCCTGGCGGATGCGCGCTTTGATCGGCAGGAGGTAGCGTCCATCTTTGGGAAACATGGCTGTCTGCCACACGGTCTGGCCGACTTGGGCGCTGACCGGGATCATGCCCCAGCCATAGGTCACGCGGCTGAGGATCGCTTTGAGCACTTCGCACTGGTCCGCCGGCACGGTAACAAAGTACCACGGGGCCGGGCCACGCCAATACCAGAGTTCGCCGTTGAATTCAAAATCCATTGCTACCGCCATTCCCGACTTAAATGAAGGTTCACTCTTTGAGCTTGATCGCCAATTCCTTCATCCACTTTTTGTTGTCCGGCTCGTGCGCGATATCCGAGACATAGACTTCATAACATTAGATGCATGCAAACTCGACGTTCGCGGCTGTGGCGACGCCATTCTTGCGACCGGGGTAGCTGAGCCACCGCATCACGATGTTGAGTTCCTGAATGACGGCGGCGGCATCGATCCGCGTCCCATTGTCGAGTTCAATTGTACCAGTTGTGTGGGCGTCGCTGACGAGCGTCAGATCATAGCCGCGGTCGAGGGCGGCATAAGCGGTGGCGCGAATGCACCAGTTGGTGGCCGCCCCTGCCAGCACAATATGCGTTGCCCCGCGTTGCGCAAGTTCGTCTTCCAGCGTTGTCGCCTCGAACGACGATTCAAAGCGCTTGTGGATCAGCGGCTCACCCTTTGCCGGCTGTAGCGCGGGGACCAATTGCCACTCTGGGCTCTCTTGGGGCAGGTCTGTGCCAGCGTGCTGTACCCAGAGCACCGGCACGCCCTGGGTGCGTGCGCGGTCGACCACGCACGCTACATTTTGGATGATGCGCGGCGCGTCCCATGTTTCGTTAAGCACCCCAACCTGTACATCGACGACGAGTAGAACTGAGCGATTGCCTTGGCGTACGGTTGCCATCGTGGTTGCCTCCCAATAGTTATGCGCTTTGCGCCCTTTGCCATAAAGTTACCGTGAGAGGCTAAGCTTAGCACATTTGTGCTGGATTTGGCAAAGTATCAGCAGGGTCAACAAAACCAAGTCAGATTACAATCTTCACAACGATATTGCACCTTCTCCGAGGTGGTCATGGCAACTTCCTCAAAATCGAAGCGTCTGACGCCAGTCGCGTCATAACATTCGGGGCAATAGCCATTCTTTAGCTCAGTCCGCCTGAGCGTGAGATGACAGTGCCGACAGCGAATCCGATCTTTGGGTGGCGTCAGTAGCAGTAGATTGCGATGTTTACAAGCGTCCATCGCCCTATTATAAATGGGGCGTTGGCATAATGGAAATTCGCGATTTTCAGCGAGATAGGCAGATTTGGATGAGCAAAGTTAGGATGGTCTTGGGTTGGGGGATGAGGGAGTGATCAGTAGGGTCATCACGGCCTTAGCGCAACCCGCCGGCGGCTAAGTGATTACTCAACTTTATGAATGCTCCGTTTGAGGGTCGTCACCAGATCCCACCAAAATGGTAGCGGATCACGCCAGGCAAAGAGCGCGTCACGGCGGATGCCGCGCAACGAGTGCAGCCAGTTACCCAAGGTCAGCGCACCGCGCCGCCATTGACGCCAGGCCGCACGTGTGTCATAGTGTAAATGTACCCACTTGGCGCCTGCATATCGTTGCTGCAAATTCTTCGGCAACGGCGCCCCGGTCACATCACAATAGGCGGCATAATGGAGCGCAACTCCGCCATTCTCGGCAATGGCTGAGCGTACCGTAGGCCGACCAATGTTGGCTTCCAATAGAAAGTGCTGACCAGTGCGCGCATCCTGTTTCATCTCCAGATAGGCAAAGCCATGATAGGGTACGGAAGTAAAAAGACGCAACGCTGTCATCAGCACCTCGTCGTTGCGATACTCTTCCCCCAAGCAACTGTTGCCGGTCTCTGGTGGCCACTGACGCAACTTGCGCGCGACAAAGGTGACAAGTGGTTGCTCGGCGTGGTTGAAATAGCCGTTGAAGGAGTAAAGATTGCTTTCCGGCCCCACCACCCACTCCTGTACAAGCAAGGGCTTGGCCCATGCTGCGCAACGAGCATAACAGGTAAGCAACTCTGCCGGGCTGTTCAAGCGAAAGCCTTTCTGGTCGGTATGGGCGGTCCATTGCGGTGTGCGTTTGGGTGGTTTGAGCACACACGGGAAGGTGAGCGTCGCCGCCGCCACTACGGCCTCCTGGTGGTTGGTGAGAATCGAGGTGCGGGGAATGGGCAGGCCCTGCTCCTGGGCAAAGGTGTAAAAGGCGACCTTGTCGAGCAACTGTTCAATCACAGTGGTAGGCGGCAAGGGGATGTGGTAATGGGCTGCCAGCCGCTGCCGCTGTTGCGCCAGATGCCAGACGCTCATATCGGTGCAGGGAAAGAGCACCGCTTTGGCCGGCAGCGTTGGCGCCAGGTGGAGCAGGGTTTCAACAAAATCGGCGCTTTGCGTATCGGCAAACAGAATTTGCCGGCAGACATTGGTCTTGCAACAGTAGTGTGTCGGCCGCCGCGCCAGAGCAATCACCGGCACCCCCTGCCACGCCAGTAAGCGCGCCAATTGGATGCCGGGCAATGAATCAAGACCGATAATAATAGCAGGCAGAGGAACATTAGCCATAATCGCCTTGTCAGTCAGGGTGACGACCGGTGAATTCCGGCAGCAGCCCTTCAATTGCCGCGCCAATCGCCAGCAACGCGTCATCAGTGTAGGGCCGACCGGCCAGTTGTACACCAATGGGCAACCCCTCCGCACTAAAGCCGCAGTTCAGGGTTAGGGCCGGCAGACCGGTCAGGTTGTAGGGGCCTGTGCGGCGGGCTTCGGCGGCTCCTTCATCGCCCACAACGGCCGGATCTTCATGGGGCGCCACCCAAGGCGCAGTCGGCGATAGAATAACATCCATTTGCTCCAGCACTTGTAGAAATTGTGTCGTGAGATAACGGCGAAATTGCTGCGCCCGCACCTGGGCTACGCCGGGAATGACAAAGCCCAACTCGATCTGTTGGCGGGTAAGAGGCGCGTAATCGTCTGGGCGCTCCTTGATCCAGCGGGCGTGAATGGCGCTGGCTTCAGGCGCGATTACGGTCAGCAGCGCCCCATCGGCCAGGGCCAAGTGGGGAATTGCCACCGGCTGCAACGTTGCCCCGGCGGCGCGCAGCCGTGTACAAAGCTCCTCAAACGCAGCGCGCACCGCTGGCTGCATTTCCGCCCCTTCTAGATGTTCGGTCAGGATGCCAAAACGCACTGTCGTCAGCTCTACGGCTGGCAGCGGCTGGAGTGGCCTGCCACACAGCGCGTTGAGCAAATAGGCGGCGTCTTGACAGGTGCGCGCCAGAGGCCCGGCGTGATCGAGCGACCACGAAAGGGGAAAGACCCCCTCTAAACTCACTAACCCATAGGTCGGCTTGAGACCGACGACGCCACAGTAGGCAGCCGGGATACGAATGGAGCCGCCAGTGTCAGTGCCTACTGCCGCGGCACATAGTCCAGCAGTTACGGCAGCTGCGGAACCGCCACTGGAGCCGCCTGCTGTGCGCGTCGGATCCCACGGATTCCAGGTAGGGCCATAGTCAGGGTGGACAATGCCATAGGCGAATTCTAGGAGGTTGGTCTTGCCGATGAGAAGCGCGCCGCAGTTAAGAAGGTGATCGACCAACAGGGCGTTCTTGGTCGGGATGTTGTCGGCAAGAATGCGCGCGCCGGCGGTGGTGCGGATCCCGGCGGTGTCGATCAGATCTTTGAGCGCAATGGGGATGCCGTGGAGTGGCCCACGGTCATGGCCGGCCTGCAACGCCGCAGCCGCTTCCTTGGCCGCGGCCATGGCCCGTTCGGCGGTGACGGTGATAAAAGCGTTGAGCGTAGGGTTCAACGCGTCAATCCGCGCCAACATGTGCTCGACGACGGCTACCGGCGTCAGCTCGCCTGTACGATAGCGCTGGCCAAGCTCGTCAATGGTGGCAAAGCCGCTTTGATCGTCATTCATCGTCAACTGCTCCCCACACTGGCTCCCAAGGCAGCCCCACGGCCGGCAGCGTCGCCAAATCGAGTGCGGCAATCCTGACGTCTACAGCCAGCAGTTCGCTCAGCGCCGGCAGTAAGGTTGCGGCCCGGTCGGGCGTCAACGCCAGACCTTGCAGCGCCGCCAGTTGTTGGATCAAGTCACGGGTAATTGGGATGGGTGGTTGCATGGCTGGGATCCTATCTCTAACAAACTAGTTCTCGTTAGAGCGTATTTGAAAAGTCAAAGTCAGGCAGTAATGCGGCGTAACATGGTGTGAATCGAAGCGGCATAAATCATGCCTTCACTACTCTGGGTGCAGCGCTCATAGTCTTTACTTAAGCGCCGGTAACGGCCAAGCCAGGCAAAAGTACGCTCAACAACCCAACGCCGTGCCAGAAGCACAAAGCCCGTCTGGTCCGGTGGGCGTTTCACAACCTCAAGCGCAATCTGAAGGGTTTCCTGTACCCAGTCAACAAGGCCGCCTTTTTCGTAGATACCATCGGCCCAAATCCGCTGGAGGGTATCGACCGTTGCGGTGACTTTCTCGAGGATATGTTTGGCACCGTGGTAGTCCTGAATGTTGGCCGCATGGACCACGACATCGAGCAAATTGCCGCAGGTATCAACTACAATGTGGCGCTTACGTCCTTTCACCTTCTTGCCTGCGTCATAGCCACGAGTGCCACCGGCTTCGGTCGTTTTAACACTTTGGCTGTCAATCATCCCAGCACTTGGCTTGGGTGAGCGGTTCCGTTGTAGCCGGTCATAACGCCGCAGCGCTTCGTTCAGATAGCGCCACGTGCCGTCGAGACACCACTTGCGAAAGTGATAGTAGACACTGTTCGGATTGAGCAAGTCGTGCGGCACATCTGCCCAGATGACGCCGTTGCGTACGACATACAAAATCGTATTAATCACTTCACGTAAGTCCAGTTCCATCGGCCGGCCTAGCCGATTCTGCGTCAATCGATCTTCCAGCTGCGGCTCAAGCCATCCCCACTGGCGGTCGGTTAAGTCGCTCGAGTATACTTTGCGTTGGTCTGACAATGTCTTCCTCCGGTTTGGTCAAATGGTTGCTTTCCAACCCTATTGTACCAGTCCCGACTTTTCAAATACGCTCTTAGGTGACTACCAAATACTGCAACTCTATATTTGCGTTGATGTCCAGATATTCAAGATTATAACGCCCGCTGCACATAACGCGCTAGCTCATCAGCGGAAAGTTCGGAAGGGGCTACAAGTTTGTAATGTCTCTCGGCTGAAATGGCAATACCATCAGTTGTATACTCAAATTCAAATAAGGCAATAATGTCGTCATCCATAAATTGAGCCGCAAGTGGACGACAGATCAAGTTCGAAAACTTACTTTCACACATGGCTACATCTTGCTCAATTTGAACCACACCCAGCTTGTCACGGCCACCTTTGGCCTGTACAGGCAACACATAATGAGCACCGCGTGAATCGACGCCAATATAAATTTCATCAGTTTCGACTTGACCTAGATCGGGAACTGTCGTGCGGAGGTGATTTTGTAGCGAATAGCAGGTAATACCAGTAAAAATATCGACTAGCCGGTTATAGCGGAGCTTGGCTAACAATGCTTGCTCGTCATCTAGTGCATACTTGGCAATAATACCCGGGGTTGCTTCTGGGATTTTCGTAACAACCAATCCATCCGTTGGTGTGATGTTTACAAATTTAGTAAGTACAAACTTGTAGCGACTAATACCCGCTTGACGAATAATCCACTCAAGCCCGTGTGGAGCGGTTCTTTTGATCCTGTCGGGCAAATCAATCCGAAATCTGAAGGAATAAACCGCATCGCCCACATTACTGATCTGCTTTAACCCTAGTGCAATCGCAGCTTCATTAATTTCACTACGCTCAAATGAAACTTCCGTATCCCCTGGTTGGTAGTGCTGAAAAAATATCCTTTCAATAATTTGGGTATAGCGATTCTGTGCCTTTGCCATCTCAACCCATCCATTCCAATATAACAACTTCTTCTCTGAGTTCACTCTTAGTTGCCGTAGCCGCCCTTGTCCTAAACAGATCGATACGCTTTACCTGATAACCGAGATCCTCGGCAATCTCACCCAAAAGTTGACCGGTGCGGATCAACACACGTAAATATGATGCTTGGTCGCCTACCACATAGGCAAGCTTAGCCCCAGGTTTCAATAGAGGACGTAACTCGGCAAGGTGACGCGCCATCCCACCGAAATAAAGCTTAGTTACCTTGCCATAAAGTCTTTCAAAACCAGAGGTTTTGTTGAGCTCAACACGCCGGGCTTCAATTTGTGCAGCCAACTCACTGATTTTCTCATGATTAGCAATCCAACGATCATCTGTATCGCCCTTATACACACCTCGAGTATTGGAACGCAACAAACTTTTTTTGAGAGCCCGCAACTCTGCGTTATTGCTGATAAAGCCTAAAATGACCGATTCAAGACGGGTAGTCCGTGTATAATCTTTTTCATTAGGATAAGGTGGCGATGTAATCACTGCATCAATCGAAGCTGGCGCAACCAATGCTGACAATTTACGCGCATCAGCATGATGGACAACACAGTTGGGAAAGACACGACCGTCGACCGAGGCCAAATCTTCCGTCATCTGAGCCACTACTGCTAACCACGGGGCAACAACCGGGGCGTCCATTTTGGCCTTGCCCACGCCAATCTCCGGTCCAAATCGTACGTTGCTCGCGCAAAAGACAAGCATTTTTACAAACGCCAGGCGGGCATGTGCATAGTAAGGCGACAACTGATATTGGTTCAGGCAGTTACGCAGTACTAGAATTTTATGCAACGGCAAAGGGCTAATAGAATTCTTGATCAACAATTTTGCAGCATCGGGATGAAGTGTAAGTAAAGGTAAATCAGCCAGATCACCCTGAAAGGGCAACTGATCATCAATCCCCTGCTCACTTAAGTGCCGCAGGGTTTCATCTGCAACTAACCGGACAAACCTATTCAATCCAGTTCTATCGACATCCCATTTAAGTTTGACCGACGCGGCAAAATGTGCCAAAGGATTTGCTTCAATCCCGATTCCTTCGATGCCATTTAACTTAGCTTCAACAATGGTGGTGCCAGTGCCACAGAATGGGTCAAGAAGAGTGCTGTTTGGCTCCAGGCCAAAGTCGTAGATGTAGTCTCGCACCAGATGGGCCGGGTAGGAAAGGACAAAACGATACCAATCATGAAATGCTTTATCCTGTTCCGTAAGCCGGTTGATGGCGCGATCTTTATAATTGGGTTCAGGCGTTGAGTCAACAGCGAAAGGCAAAATAAGCTGATTCAAGATAATCTCCTGATGATAAAAAACGGATATTTATCATACAACACATCTGTTCTAGTGTAAAATAAGGCAACTTGTCACTAATGTGTAGTCAGATTATCATTGGTTTTGTCCGTCATCACAAAGCCATTATGCATAACACAACTTTGAGGGAGAAAACCATGAACCTGCTTGACCAACTCACCCATATCACTGATGGCCGCACGGGGCGGGCGTCATCTTGGGACGAAACGGGGCGTAACAATGACGCCTGGTGGATCGAACCGGGCGCATCACGCGTGCTGGCCGACATCCAGGGGCCTGGGCTCATTACCCACCTCTGGATGACCCAATTCAATCACTATCGCGAGTGTCTGCTCAAGATCACTTGGGATAACGCTCCGCAGCCCAGTGTGCTTGTGCCGCTGGGTGACTTTTTCTGTCTGGGCCACGGGCTGGTCAATTCATTCCAATCACAGCTCTTTACCGGCTCTAGCCGCTGGAATAATGAGTTCAATAAGGGCTGTGCGCTCAACTGCTACGCCCCCATGCCCTTTCGTGAACGCGCCGTGGTCGAACTGGTCAATGAGAGCAGTGAACGCCACCGCCAATATTTCTATGTCGATTATGAGCGTCTGGCCAGCGTGCCCGCTGACCGAGGCTACTTTCATGCCGAATTCCGACGCACCAATCCCTTTGGTGGCTGGGGCCATGAAATTACGGTGAACAAACCGGAAGCCGATATTGTCAACAAAGAGCGTGAGGTTTGGGAGAATAACTATGTGATTCTGGAGACCAAGGGACGCGGCCACTATATCGGCTGCAATCTCTCGGTCACCAACTTTCAGGGTACCTGGTGGGGCGAAGGCGATGATATGATCTGGGTCGATGGCTATAAGTGGCCGCCCGACCTCCACGGCACCGGCAGTGAGGATTACCTCAACCAGGCGTGGGGGATGCAGGATAACGCCTTTCTGCGCAATGGCTCCTCCATCTATGAGCACAACACCCATGGCTACCAGACCAGCTATGTTTTTCACCTGGAAAACCCGGTGCGCTTCCAGGAGGAGATCAAGGTGACCATTGAGCACGGCCACGGCAACCACCTGGCCAACGAAATGTCATCGGTGGCTTACTGGTACGCCGCCGCACCGACCGCTGCGGTTCAACCGCCGCCGGTCGCGCAACGCCTGCCGGTCCGGCGTGACAATCAGGAGACGTGGCTCTATGATGAGGCGAATCAACTTCCTGGGCGGACGGTGCCAATTAATGCCGAGATGGCGCAGATGAAGGACGCGTGGGCGAAGAAACAGGCGTGAGGATACAGACGCGGCTTTAGGGTGCGCGGCTAGGCTCACGGCTATCAACTCACACGCGCATCCGCAACATGGGCCGACTAAAGGAGACGGCCAGATACTCCCCAGTGCGCAGCGAGCGCGTGCCGGGGACCATGTAGTGGATGGCAAAGGCACGGCGTTGGCGGTCGGTGGTGTTGGGTGCGGTGTGGTGCAGGGTCTGGCAGTGGTGGATGGCAATGCCCCCCGCCGGCAGATCGACCACGACCGGCTGGGCCTCCCCCACCTGGTCGCCCGAATCGAGGAGGGTGTTGGTCGTCTGCGCCCGGCCATGTTCCACGGCCTTGAAGTGGGTGCCGGGGATGAATTGCATGGCGCCATTGTCGACGGTCACGTCGTCCAGGGTGAGCCAACAACTGACCAGGTTGGGCGGCGTACAACGCCAGTAGGCGTTGTCCTGGTGCCAATAGACGGGGCCGCCATGATAGGCCGGTTTGTAGAGCGCCTGGTCATGGAATAACTGGATGTTGGGGCCGAGCAGATCTTCGATCACATCGAGGATGCGCTCGTGGTGGAGCAGGCGGCGGAAGTGGATGTTGCGCTCACACATCTGCATGATCTGCAACATCTGCTTTGCCGCTCTGTTCTTGGTCTCCAGGTCATCGGTGTTGTCAATGGCCAGGTTGCGAAACGAGGTTTCCCCGGCGCGGGCGCGGGCAAACTCATGGTCATACTCACAACGCAATAGCTCGATCTCCTCGTCAGTCAGAATTTTGCCAATGGGGAGAAAGCCGTTGGTCCAGAAGCTGTCCACTTGGGCTTGGGTTAAGGTTTTGTAGTCGGTTTTGGTGGTAGTTGATTGCGCTGCTTCCATGCTGCATCTCCTTGGGTTTTCGTGATCGAAACTTCAATCAATTTATGATTTACGCCGTCGTCGTGATTGCGATGTAAGGACTTTAGCCCGATCAGACTCACTGAGCACAAGATTCTCTACCTGTTCCATACGTGCAATCAATTGCTCTACCTCAGCGCGTGAGATAAGATGATTTGTCCAAAACAAACGTAGCAGATCTGCCAAATCAGCTACGTGCAATGCCTGTGTGGCAATAGCGCACAGCGCGTTTGTCATTACTCAACAAAAAGCCCTGGCGATTTTGGGTGAGCGCAATTGCCTCTCGCTCACCCAAGTTAAGCCTTGATGGCAGTTGCTGTGTTAAATTCTGCTCCGTTGCCGATAAGATGAGCACTTGAAGACGAACTTGCGCAATCGCTTCCAAAACCGCTGAAAGGTATGTACGCTGCCGTTCTAAACCGGCCTGCAATTCCTGCTGAACCGACGGGGGGATATAGATCACTTGATTGGGAAATAAGCGAAAAAGTAATGAAAGTGCATCACAAGCAGCTAACGAGCTAAGAATATTTGTGTCGCTGATAATTAACACAATAAGCCTTCTTGCGCCAATTCATCTGCGAGTTGATCCATTTCCTCAACTGTTCTGCCACTGTAAACCATAACTGGAATGCCGCGCTCTTTTAAGATATCCTGAATATCCCAGCGCGTTACACCAGCCAACTCGGCAGCCCGGCCCAAGCTACACTGGTCGGCTAAAAACAAGGCGATAGCCTCTTCTAGCGTGGCCTGTTCCGGCAATGGCGCTTCCTCTTCCAGCAGATGCTCGATCTGTTCCTGCAGCCACCGCAAATCAGTGGCAGAGAGCTTCTGGGCTAGTTCTAAAACATTTTCAGGCGTAAGTGTATCGATTGTAATCGTCATTATACTTATTGCTTTCTATTCTACCCTTTCTGACAACTTCTTACCTGGCATATAGCATATCAGGCAACTTTTTTGTTGAGTAATTCTAACGCAACGATAAACGATTTATGCCGGCAGCCGCAGCGGCGGGTGACCAATGGTCCAGCCGCCATCGACGGCCAGATTTTGTCCAGTAATGTATGACGCCTCGTCCGAGGCGAGGAAGAGCGCGGTGGCAGCCACCTCTTCCGGTTGCCCCAGCCGTTTGAGCACGGTCATGTCATGCCAGAATTGCATGATGGCGGGATCTGCTTTGTAGCGTTGGATGTCGGGACGGCCCGAGTCGATGATGCCAGGGCTAATGGCGTTGACGCGGATGTTGTGGGGCCCATAATCAATCGCCATGGAACGGGTCAGGCCAAAGAGGGCGCTCTTGCCGGCGACATAGGCAGCATGACCGGCCACCCCCATCATCCCCTCCACCGATGCAATGTGGATGATGGCGCCGCCACCGCGGGCGAGCATGGCCGTCACCGCATATTTGGAGCAGTGGAAGACGCCGTCCAAGGTGACACTGAGCACAGCCCGCCATTCGCTTGTGGGCATAGAGGCCACATCATGCATGCCGCCCAGGTGTGCGGCACAGTTGACCAGTACATCCAGGCCACCATAGGTTGCGACGGCGTGGGCAACGGCGGCTTGTGCCTGCTCCACTTGTGCGGTGTCACAGTGGATAAAGCGACCGTTGGCTGTATCCGCCGTGCGTTGACCATCACGGTCGTTGATATCCGCCACCACCACCTTTGCCCCTTCCTCGGCAAAGCGCAGCGCAATCGCACGCCCAATGCCAGTAGCGGCGCCGGTAATGAGAGCAACCTTGTTGGCCAAACGCATGAAGACTCGTCCTTTCTGGAAAAGGTTATTCTTCGGGTTGCTCCTCCGGCTGTGAGCAGTGCAACACATGGAAAGCTGCTACGCCCAGCGCCACGTGAACATTTAAGGATTTGATTTTGCCGTACATGGGAATATAGATCGCCGCATCACAGTGCTCCAGGGCTTGACGAGTCACGCCGTGATATTCATTGCCGACAACCAGACAGACCTTGTCCGGATAGACAAATTCATGATAGGGCACGGCTTCGGTGGTAGCTTCGAGCGCACAGGTCAGATAACCTTGCTCGCGCACCTGTGTAAGGGCATCACTCGCCAATTTTTCATAGCGCCACGGAATGCGCCGGTGGAGTCCCCGGCTCACAGCACCCAGCAACTCATCGGTGGGCAGGGGACTAACGCCGGTGAGGATAATCTCGTTGACGCCACAGCCGTCGCCAATCCGAAAGGCGGCCCCTACATTGACCGGATCTTCCACATCATTGAGCACAAAGCAGAGTTCGCGCGCTGGCCGCTCAAATTGTTTCCAGAGCTTTTTTAGCGCCTTGCCGCGCAGTTGTTTCATGAGCTGACGGACTATCCTTTCAGGCCGGTTAAAGCAATCCCACGTACAAAATTGCGTTGGAAGATCAAAAATACAATCAGCGGCGGCAGGGAGATCAAGACCGAACCGGCCATAACCGCCTGATAGTCCAACGCACCGAAGCGGTCAGCAATGCGGCTGAGCACCAGCGGTAGGGTCATCTTGTCTTTGTCATTCAGAATGACCAGCGGCCACAGATAGGCGTTGAAGGTGCCTAGAAAGGTGAAGATGGCGAGCACCGACAAGAGGGGCTTGGTCAGCGGTAAGATAATATTGCGAAAGATACCAAAATCGCCACTGCCATCAATCTTGGCGGCGTCGTAGAGTTCACCGGGGATGCCATAGATAAACTGGCGGCTAAGAAAGATGCCAAAGGAAGAGAAGATCGACGGCACCCAGAGGCCCCACAACGAATTGAGCAAGTGCAATTGCTTGATCACCAGATAGAGCGGGATCAAAAGGGTGAGAAAGGGCACCATTGTGGTCGAAAGAATGAAATAGAAGAGATAGCGACGCCCGGGAAAGTCAAGCCGGGCAAAGACAAAGCCGCCCAAAGCCGACGTAAAGAGCACGGCCAAAACTGTGCCCACCGTCACCACGATGCTGTTGAGATAGGCCAGGGGCAAATTGGCGCGCTCTGGATCCATGACCATCGTGTAGGCGCTTAGGGTCCACTGCTCCGGCAGCAGCGTCACGGGAATACGCACAATGTCGGCGCCGGTCTTAAAGGAGGAAAAAAAGAGCCAGACAAAGGGATAGAACATGGCGCCACTAAAGAGAATGAGCAGTAGGATCAGCAGCGCTTCTATGCGTCCTTCGCTGCGCCGCCACCAGCGGAAGAAGGCCGGTGTAGACAGTTGAGTAATCGCTTGATTGCGCGCCATTTAATGCTCCCAATTCACTTGCCACCGCTGTAGCTGGAAGACAGTGGCAAAGAGCAACAAGACAAAGATGATCAACGAGACCGCCGCGCCATAGCCAAGATTGAGCGTCTGAAAGCCCAACTGATAGGTATAGAGGGACAGGGTGCGGGTGCTAAAGCCGGGGCCGGGGATCAGGAAGAAGGGTTCAAACATCTGCACGGTGCCGATGACGCTGACGACGACCTGATAGACCAACACGGGGCGGATCAACGGCAGCGTAATTTTGTAAAACATCTGCCAGAAGCCGGCGCCATCCAACCGGGCCGCTTCATAGAGACTTTCCGGTACATCATTCATGCCGGCCAGCAAGATCACCGCGGCCCCGCCCACATTGGCCCAAATCACCATGGCCGTAATGCACCAGAGCGCCTGCGTTGGGCTGGCGAGGAAAGGCTGTTCGGGCAAGCCAAAGGTAGCCAATAAGGCATTCAACGTCCCTCCCGTCGGTCGATAGAGCCAGCGCCACAGGTAGATCGAGGCAACGGTTGGCGTAACCACCGGCAGATAATAGATTACCAGGAAAAATCGTTGTGGCTTGTTGCGCACATGGCTGAGAGCCAACGCCAAGAGCAACGCAAAACCGACGCCCAGTGCGATCTCAACCGCGGAGAAGAGCAAAGAAATCTTGAACGCCTGCCAGAAGTAGTTATCACTAAACGCCTTGATAAAATTACGCAACCCGACGAACTTTGGCTCAGTAAGGAAATCCCAATTCTGAAAGGCGAGCCAGATGGCCGTACCAAAAGGAATAACAAAAATCGTTGCGTAAAAGATCAGCACCACTGCGGCATAGAGTAACGCTAGCGGACTGGCGCGCCGCCAACGCCACCACAATCCCTGCCGCGACTTGGTTACTGCGCGATGGATGATCTGCCCGCCGGGCGGTTTGATCGTTTCTGTCTGATTCATTGTCATTTGCCCATTTGCTCATACTGACGTAGGACAGAAACCAGGTTTTTGGAAAAACCTGGTTTTTGTCCTGCCAATATCCTATTGGCGCATAGTAGCCGTTCTTAGCCATTAATACGCTGACGCGCCTGATCTTCTTGATCCTGCAAATAGGCGTCCATATTGGCTAGTGCTTCCTTGATGGTGATCTCCTGGCGCATAGCCCGTTCCAGCTCAGTGGCCGCCGGCGCCTGGTTGGCCACATGATCACCTGGGTATTTGGCAATGGGCCACATACCGGTCGCAATCCGTTTAGACATAGAACCATACTTTACATCTTCAATGCGTGGGTCTTCATAAACGGCCTTGCTCATACAAACGCCGGAGTAAGCGTCAAAAGCCTGAATCGTGGAATCGGGACTTACCAGATATTGGGCAAAGTCAAAGGCAGGCTGCAACTTGTCCTTGTCCTCGGCCAGCCGTTTGGAGACGCCCCAGCCGGCGATATGTTGCGGATAGAGCACGTCGTTGACCTTGTTGGCTAGGCGCGGCGTCACAATGTTATCAGCCGGAATCTGGGCTGAATCGGTCTGAACGCTGGCCGTCCACGCGCCGTCACCCCAGATCGAGACTAGCTTTTGGCTGACCGCCTCATACTCGCTGGTGAAAAGGTCAAAGTCGCAGGTTTGATCCTTCCAGTAAACATCATAGATCAATTGTGCAGCCTGTTCACCGATGTCCGTGCTGTGCGACCACTTGCCGCTCTCACGATCAAAGAAATCGCCCCCCATCTGCCAAATGAGGCTCCAGAGCAGTTGGTATTGCGAGCTGCGTGGTGAATAACCGGAGCGACTGATTTTGCCATCGGCATTCGTTTCGGTGAGCGCTTTGCCGGCTTCAATCACTTCCTCAAAGGATTGGAAGTTGAGATAATCGATATTTTGTTCGGCCAGTTGGTCCGTATTGACACTCAAAGCCGCGCCGCGAATACCGGCCAGCCAAGGCAAATAAAAGATTTTGCCACCCGGCGCGTCCAAGACGCCAAAGGCCGCCGGCCACATGGTCTCCTCTAGGGTGCTGGCGCCGCCGGCCAAATCGGTCAGTTCCAGAAAGACCTTGGTGACATCGGTGCCCACAATCCAATCGGTGTACATCATCAAAACATCACCTTCGGTGCCGGCAGCAATGGCCGGCAGCAACTTGGCAAAGAGATCAGAATAGCCGATAGGTTGTAAGTCAATGTTCACATCGGGATTGGACTCGGCGCGCGCATCTTTGGCCGCGTTCATAATCCGGTTGGCGCCATCCCAATCTTGGTACCAGACAACAATATCAACACCTTCCGTGGTCGACGGCGCCGCGGCTGATTCGCCGGATGAGGTCTCTGGCGCCACACCGGGCGCAGCACAGGCCGCCAACAAGGTGGCGCCGGCGCCCAATGCGCTTAGCTGTAAAAATTGACGACGACTGACAGAATGAGAACTAAGGGGGCTAACATCATAGCGAGCGGTCATAGCCTGCTTCCTTTCGTTGGGCAACAGATCACAGTCAGCAACGTATTACGGAACGGAGAATCAGGATTATTGCGATCGAGGTGTTACTTATTGTACTGGAGAATAAATGAACGCGCAACCCGCATTTTTTCGCCTTAAATGCCTCCCGCGATAGAGTGACCGCGCACCAACATGGCATCGTTTTGGGCCGGATCACCGGTGTAGCGGCAGTGGGCGCTTACATAGTGGGTGGCATAGCCGCGCCGACGTTGCTCGGTTAAGTTGGGACGGCTGGCGTGTAAAATCAGACCATGGTGGAAGCTACAACTGCCCGTTTTGAGCGGCACCGGTTGCTCTTCCGGCAACCGACCATTCACCGACATCTCTTCATACTTGGCCCACTCCGCTTGGTCGATGATGCCAAATTTATGGGTGCCCGGCAACATCCAGAGACAGCCATTCTCAATCGTCGCCTCATCCAATGCCGCCCAACAGGTGACCATCGCCGGCGGATCAATATGAAAGCCAAGCGGCATATCCTGATGATAGCGTTGGCGCGAGCCGATCTTAGGCGGCTTCATAAAGATCTGATCTTGATAAAGTTTGAGATCCGGTCCCAACAAGGATTCAATGACATCCAGAATCTTGGGATTACGGGCGTGAGCCTGGAAGACCTCATCATAGAAAGCCAGATGGCTCATCTTGCGCAGCGAATCGCCATAGGTAGCCGCCTGCGCCCGGCCCGCCGCCACCTCCGGCTCCACCTGCAACAGGTTTTGCGCAATGTGTTCGGCGCCGCCGGCAATCACCCACTCAATCTGCTGACGCAAAGCAGTAACTTCTGCTTCATCGAGTAAATTATCGACAATCAGAAAACCATCTTCCCAAAACTGCGCAACTTGCGCGTCTGTTAATTTCATCCCTGAACCCTCCATTGTTGGCCTGTTAAGCACCGTCACTCGCCATCTTGCCACTCGCCATCACCACTCGCTACCCGCTACCCGCCACTTGCATTAATGTCCATAGGGATCCGCCGCGTCGCGCAGCCCGTCTCCCAAAAAGTTAAAGCTCAAGACAGCAACGATCACGGCAATGCCCGGCGCCAGTAACCAGGGCGCCAGCGCCACCGACTGAATGTTCTGTGCCTCCTGCAGCAGCACCCCCCAACTGATGACCGGTGGACGCAGCCCCAGCCCCAGAAAGCTGAGCGAGGTCTCACTGAGGATCATGGCAGGGATAGCCAACGTAATCGAAGCAATGATGTGGCTGATAAAGGAAGGCACCATATGCCGGAAGATGACGCGCATTTCGCTGGTGCCGGAGAGCCGCGCCGCCATGACAAAATCCTCCTCGCGCAACGAGAGAAAACGACCACGAATCACACGCGCCAAGCCGGTCCAGCCAAAGATGGAGAGGATGATAGTGATCATAAAATAGGTGCGCAAGGGCGGCCAATCACGCGGTAGCGCGGCGGCAAGCGACAGCCAGAGCGGGATCGTGGGCAGCGACCGGGTAAATTCAATGACGCGCTGGATGATGGTATCCATGGTTCCGCCATAGTAGCCGGAGAGCCCACCCAACAGAATCCCCAGCAGCAGACTCAGCACCACGCCGACAAAGCCAATTGACATCGAGATGCGAGTGCCATAGACCATGCGCGACCACATGTCGCGCCCCAGGCGGTCGGTGCCCAAAGGATAGAAGGGCGCCTTTGCGTCATCGGTTTCAATTCCCATTAAGTGGATGTCAGTCGGAAGGAGGCCCAGTAACTTATACGGGTGACCGTGGACCCAAAAACGCAGCGGATATTTGACTGTCTCGTCAATCTCGTAGATCATGCGCAACGTCTTCGGGTCGCGCGCGCCCTCAATGCCATAGACAAAGGGGTGGAAACCATCCTCATCAAAAAAGTGGACCGATTGGGGCGGAATAAAACTCTGGCGGGCATCGTGTTCCTGGGGGTCGGCAATCGCGAAAAATTCGGCGAAGATAGCCACCGTGTAGAGCAGGAGTGTGATGAAGACACTGAGCAGGGCGAGTTTGTGCTTCCTAAAACGCCACCACATTAGCTTCCACTGGGAGGCAACATAGACCTTTTCTCTGCCGACCTCCATTGTTTCGGTAAATTGGTTGACAAATTCCTCTTCTTCCGGTTCCTGATCCGCCCAGGGCAGAAGTTTAGGTTCACTTGTGGCTTGTTCGGTCATTACGTCCTATCGCTCCTCGTAACGAATACGCGGGTCTACCCAGGCTAACAGAATATCGGAGATCAAGGTGCCCAATACGGTAAGAAAACTTAACAACATTAAAAAGGTGCCGGCCAAGTACATATCTTGGGACATCAACGCCCGCAGCAACAGAGGGCCGGCGGTAGGCAAACTGAGCACAACAGAGACAATGAGACTGCCGGAGACGAGCGCGGGCAAGGTCCAGCCAATGGTGCTAATAAAGGGATTGATCGCCACCCGCACCGGATATTTGAAGATAAGCTGCCTTTCCGGCACACCCTTGGCGCGCGCCGTTTCCACATAGGGCTTATGGAGTTCATCGAGCAGATTGGCGCGCATAATGCGCACCAGTTCCGCCGTGCCCCCCAGACCCAAAATGATAATGGGAATCCAGAGATGTTTGAGCATGTCGATCACACGCGCCAAGCTCCACGGCACGTCAACAAACTCTGGCGAGAAGAGGCCAGACACGCTCATGCCCAGGCTGGAATAGGCCACCCACATGAGGATCAACGCCAACATGAAATTGGGCACCCCCAGCCCAATAAAGCCAAAAAAGGTGAAGAGGTAGTCAAAGATCGAGTATTGGCGTGTGGCAGAATAGATGCCAATGGGGATAGCCAGCAGCCAGGTAAAGATAATGGTAAAGAACGAGAGCGTCACCGTCAGTAACAGCCGTTCGCCGATCAGATCCGCCACCGGTCGTTGCCACTCCAGCGACATGCCAAAATCCCCATGTAACATATTCCAGACCCACTTAAAGTACTGCACATAGATCGGCTGATCCAGACCGTACTGCAAGCGCAGCGCGGCAATCTCGTCTTGGGCAAGCTGCTGCCCGGATTGCGACAAGGTGGCGATATAGGTGGTGAGATAGTCGCCCGGCGGCAGTTGAATGACGATAAAGGAGATCACCGAAATGACGATCAAGGTTGGAATAACGAGCAAAATACGTCGGATTATATAAAGAAACATACCTACTAAATACCTCTGTTGACGTAGCCATACGGTCGTAGGGTCGTGCGGTCGCAAGGTCGATTGTCCATCCCACTGGGACGGCTGAGTTTAGGCCCAAGAAAATCCGAAGATTCTTCTCTCAGCTCAACCGTCCCTCCGGGACAAAACAACCTTGAGACTTCACGCCCCCGCGACTACGCAACCCACGACCTCACGACCTCACGACCTCACGACCTCACGACTTCGCGGCCTCGCGACTTCACGACCCCGCGACCTAATCCTGCTTAAAGAAAAACTGCTCCGGACGGGCGCTGCCTGGTGTTTGGACAACAACACTATTGGCGGCGACATCCGGCACATTGCGGAAGTTGTTCTTGACGACTACGACACCCATGACCATAGGCGATAAACCTACGGTGCCGATGGTCCAGATATTCTCGGCATTAAGTTGGAAAATTTCCTTCCCCAATTGGATACGTTCTTCCTCACTCACCCCTTTGCCTTGCTCGGTTAATTCCAAGACGCGGCGTAAGTCACCATCCGGCTCGACGCCACTCGCCCCATTAGATTGATACCAGATGCCAATCAACGGGCCAATGCGGGAAATATCAGCATAAGGCATGGTCCAGTAGGGGTAGGTAAAAGGATGCTCAGCGCCACCGGTGTCCCAAATGGCAACCTCCAATTGGTTGGCACTCATACGTTCATAGTGGAGTGAGCGCTCCTGTACATCGACGGCTGTCTTTATGCCCACATCCTGCCAGTAGCTGGCCACCAATTCCGCTACATCCACCCATGGGCCAAAGGCGGGCACAGCGGCTAGGTTGATGACTACTTCGTTACCACTGGGGAAGAGACGGAAGCCCTCAGCATTCTTCTGATCGAGCCCCAGGCCATCGAGAATTTCATTCGCTTGACCCGGATCGAACTCCGTGTACTTGTAAGCATATTCGTCGCCGGGGTAGAGCGGCGAATCAGATGGTGGCACCAATTGGCGCGCCTGACCCAGGCCGAGGAAGGCTGATTCATTGATCTCTTCCCGGTCGATCGCATAGGAGAGGGCAATGCGGAAATCTTTGTTGGTCAGAAGTCCCGCGACTTCAGGATCGACATCATAGGTCTGATTGAACATGAGGCCAGCGTCTGCACCACCCGCACTCGGCCAAAGCAGAACGCGATAGTCGCCCTTTTCCGCCCCATCGATCAGCACCGGGTAATTGTTGATCAAGATATGGCGTGCTTGCATATCGACTTCGCCACCAATGGCGCGCAGGTTGGCAATATCAATGTTATCAACAAAGTCCAGCGTAATCTCATCAATGTAAGGGAGTTGATTGCCTTCCGGATCAACCTTCCAATAATAAGGATTGCGCTTCAGTACCATACGCTGGGTGGTGATAGCGCTTTCGACCACCCACGCCGCAACCACCGGACTTTCTGGATTTTGGTTAGGATCAGCCATTTGGTTAAAGAGCTGGAACCACTGTTCAAAACCGCTGTCGGCCAGCTTTTGCGCCAATTCGTCCTCGGCAGCATAGTCAGGATGAAATTGACTCAAGTAATGCTTGGGCAAGTAAATTTGCTGGGAACCGAAATGCCCCTCTTGGGCTAAGGATTCGAGCACCAACGGATAGGATTGAGCAAAAGAAAAGCGCACCGTGTAGTCATCGACTTTTTCGACCGTGCCCAATTCACCGCCAATGCGCAGCCAACTGGGCTTGCTGGGCGAAAGTTCGTCATTGAGGATCTTGGCCTCATACCAGAACATAATGTCGTCCGCAGTAAAGGGCTCACCATCGGACCACTTCATCCCTTCGCGCAAGAAAAAGGTAATGCTCTTACCATCTTCAGAGACTTCCCACGCTTTGGCGACATTAGGCACGATAGTAAAGCCATCAGTATCAAACTCAAGAAAACGGTCATGTTGAAGGCGTTCAATATTTTGAGAATCGGATGGGCCCAAGAAGACGCGGCGCCAGGTGCCGCCATATTGACCGATCTCCTCCACCACCGGCACGACCAGCGGCTCCAGCGGCAACCGCTCGTCCAAGGGCGGCAACGTGCCGGTCTGGACCATCTCTGCCAGCATGGGCGCCTCATGGCCGGCGGGAACCGCTGCGTCGGCCGTGTCAGCCGCGGGTGCTTCTGCCGCGGTAGTATCCGCCGCGGCTGTATCGGCCGCTGGGGCTTCGGCTGCAGCGGGAGCATCCACCGGCGCGCCGCCACCACAGGCGCCAAGCGCCAAAGCTAGAACCAGTAGCACGGAAAGTAAATAGTACCGTATCATGTCTCCTCCTTTTAGGAAATGAAATTTGGCTTTTCCTGGTGATCAATCGTCGAATGAACGATTTTGGGAAAAGCTTAGTTTATGGAAAAATGACGGGGTTCACAAGTAAACTCGCCACTCTTCCATTGGAACTACATGAAATCAGGTTGAACCAATTTGCTTGGTGCTTCCATTCGGTTCGCCAACGGCGCAACTGGAGGTAATGGCCGCTAACAACAAGGTAAATGATGCTGTTTATACTGAGCAGCGCCATAAAATAACACTTTTTCAGGTGTGAAAAATGTTATTATGTGCTGCTGCGGAGTATACATAATCCTCCCGCAATGTTTTGTCCCATCCTCCGTTGGGCGAATGGGGTACAAAACGTTGCTGGGAAACTATAGTAGATTGCGCGGTATGGTGCGCGTCCATTGTTTATGTAAGTAGGGGGTGTCATCCATGGTAACTTCTAACTGAATAGTGACGTTAAAGGTACTTTCTGTACTTTCCACCTGACCACGCGCCCGCGTATGGATAGTGCGCTCCGGCCGGTAGAGAATCACCTGACTAAGGCCACGAATGGTGGCATGGGCGGGGTCGTTTTCGGCCACGCGCGTGGTTGCTTCACCGCTGCGTACAAAGCTCAAGGTGTCGTTCACACGTGTGCGCCCTGCCGTCCGCATGAAAACTTCCGCAGTACGGCGCATATGATCACGCGTCACCCGCCAAATCGGAGTCTCCGACTGTGATTCGACAAAAGCCTGCGTCGGCGCCGGCGGCTCCAAGTGGGGCAGCGGTAATGGTGGTGCTTGCGGGCCAACGACCGGCAATTCAAGCTGCGCCAGATAAGCGCCGCCAAAGTGAATGCTGCCGATATATGGTTTCGGTGACGGCCAGGCATTGGGGAAATCCGCGCCGGCAATGCCAATCCGAATTTGGTGGCCCGGCTCAAAGAGCCAACTGGTGGCGTCTAGCGGGACAGTCACTGCGTAAACCTGATCCGGCGTTAGGGGTGACGGCTCGGTGTGCGATGCACGATGGGTTAGATTCAGGACACCCTTGGTCACCAACGCAGCTGTACCATCTGCGGCGACATCGATCAGGCGAACAACCACAGTAGCGATGTCAGTGGTGGCCGCCACATGGAGAGTCACCTTGCCAAAGCCAAGCATTTCAATAGGTTTTGTTAATGGCGCTGAGGTCCAGTTAAGCGAATAGGCGTCTTCCAGCCGCTGGTCGACCGGCAAAATATGGGGGCTTGCTGCCGAAAACATACCAAACGTCGTTCCCACAGTGGGGTTATAGGTATAGGTTGCCACACTCTTTGTCGCAGTTGCCTGTGGCTCTAACAGATTATTGGTTGCCAAATAGAACGTTTGCGCTGTCGCCCGCGCCAGCGATTCGTCCGACTCGTGCCGCCAGAAACCGCTGGTCTTTTTGCGATCAGCGGCCGGCGGATCATATTTCTGCACATAGATCGTAACCGGCGGTTCATTCATAATACCATTGTCTACACCTTTTAGCCAATACTCATAAAAGCGCACCATTTCGTGCAGATGATTGATGCGCGGTCCCGGCACACCGACATCGGGCGCCACATGGAGCCAAGGGCCAACGATCACCTTTTTCGGACAATGCAACTGTTCATAGGTGCGCAGATTACAGTTAGTATAGCCATCGCGCCAGCCGCCAAACAGGTAGACAGCGCACTCAATCGCGCCATAATCTTCACAGAGCGAGCCATGCTTCCAATAGCCGTTGTAGGTGTGGTTGGCAAGCCAGGTCAACAGCCACGGCTCGCTCTGTAGGTGCTCCTCCCAGATGGCAGCCCACTGTTCGCCGGTCGCGTCGGGGTCAGGCGGCAAGGCATTTTGTACCACCATGCCCAGTCCATAGGTGGCCATGTCATAGAGCATCTGCATAGCGCCGCCCTTGTAGTGGCAGTCGTCGGTGTAGCGGTTGTCGGTAAAATACATGGGACAGATGGCCTTGAGCGCGGGTGGGCGATGCATGGCCACTTGGAGCGAGTTAAAGCCGCCATACGACGAGCCAAACATGCCCACCTTGCCGTTACACCACGGTTGTTCTGCCATCCAGGCAATCGCCTCCACCGCATCAAGATGTTCCTGCAGCGAGTATTCGTCCACCGCCACACCGCCCGAACTGCCGGTACCCCGTACATCAATGCGAATGCCAACAAACCCCCGCTCGGCCAGATAGTGCTGAATACGCATATTACCTGCCGACAGATCATCCTTACGATACGGGTAATAGTCAAAGACCGCCGGAAAAGGGCCAGGCCCATCAGGCATGAAGAGATCGGCATCCAGTTCTATGCCATCGCGCATGGGGATGCGGACGTGGCGCTGAATATGAACTTTGTGAAGCAGAGGATCACTGGTTGTGTTCATAGGGTTCCATAAATGTTTACCCCCTAATGGACTAAAAGGGAGAATCAGGATGATTCCTACGGAGACAGCGTTATTGTAACGTAAATCGGACGGTCATGCAACCCACATTTTTTACCATATGCTTGAGGATGCATCTGTGCATTCAGAATACAAAGGTTATTGCGCATCAAAGCCGCAGCGTTCCATCAGCATTTTCCCGTCGGGGTCGAATCACACTCACACCATCTTCCTCAACCAGCGGACGATGATAGATATAGGGCGGTTCCAAAACGGCCTGTTGGGCCTCAGTTAACTCACTTACCCAGGCCGGCATACTAGTCTCATAAGCGCCACCAGCAAAGTGGAGATACTTGGGCGAGTAGCGATAGAGGAGTGAACGGCGCTCGTGCTTGCCCTGCCAGGGCAGGGTGCCATGGATCGTGGCTTCGTTAGAGGGACGCACCACCTCGTCGGCATCAGAAGAGACAGCAGTCGTTGGCAACACAGGATGTAAGTTCTACCACCGCTGCCCCCATGCCATGCCCCGTTGCCTGACCAGCCCGCCGCCGGGGTATCAGGTGGCGGAGCAGCAGGTGGCCGCCTGTTATTTATATGCAACTGAAACAAACGCGTTAATCTAAATCTAGCCAGGCGAGGTCTTGTCCAATTAACAGTTCGGTCTTTTCTGCATGATGGGTGCTTTTCATCGCTACTTCATGTACCGCAAAGCCATGACTTTCTGCAAGTTTTCTAATTTCAATATTGTTGTCATAGGTCATCAAAAAATCGCCTTTCAAACGTGATGCTTGTTCAAAAAGCGCCTCATGATCTATTTCTGAATATCGATAAAGGCGTCTCCCGGCCTTTACATAAGGAGGATCGATAAAATAGACAACATCGGCACGTCCCTCATTTTTTTTGCATATTTCAAAAGCATCGCCATGTATAAAATCTAGTCTATCCCGTACTTGATCTATTTCAAGGATACGACGCTTGAGCGTTCCAGCATACCAGCGTGAATGAATGCCTTTTCCATTTTCACCATATTTCACAAAGCTCGCACCATCCGCTAAAATACCACCCCGATTGACTCTATTTTTGACAATCGTGGCAAACGCTAAGTGCCTTATTGATTGCTGACTTTGTGCAATGGCAGATCGAGCTGATTCCGGTGTCAATTCAAATGTGGCAATTTTGTCGGCTAGCCACAATGCATCACCACCCGTAACCACTTGCCATACAGCAGCAACCCCTTCATCGAGTTCTACCATGGTTGCTTTCTTGACGAGTCTTTCAAAAACAGCAGTCAAACTGACGATACCACCCCCCGCAAACACCTCAATGAGTTCTTTATCCAATCCGCCTCGTTGATTTAACCATAATCGTACCCTGGGAATTAGCCAAGTTTTGCCACCAGCGTAGCGAAAGGGGCTACGCATCGGAACAGATGCAACATTCACAATGCTTGAATCGGATGTTTTCGTGTCGCTTGATAGATCAAACTGCTCAAAGAGGGATGGCTGCAAAGTCATGATAGCACCATGTCTGTAATTGTTGGTGCATCTGGAGAGTTACCATCCTGCTTCTCATCAAGTTTATTCTGCAAAATCTCTATGAAGTTTACAACATCCCCAACCACAGGCGTTGTTATTGTAGTAAGCGCTGGCCAAAACTCAGTATAAATTGTTTGCGATAGAGTCAAATGAAACCGATCGTTAATTCGTTCTAGCTCATAAAGAAACCAAGCAATTTCCGCTCTATCTATTGGTACCTCTGGTAATTGAGGGAGAGTTTTGTAAAATGCGCTCTGAAGTGCGACCGCTTGTTTTTTCTTCCATTCCTCGAGGATTCCACCTTTATACAACATTTGTGGAACAAGTCGTTTCCGTGACGAAGATAAAAAATCAGGTCTAGGATAATAATCTGCAAGCTGCCCCCAATCCATATTTTGGCGACTCGCTCGATCTTCCATGTAGTACTCGAAAGGTCGCCTGACGTTACCAGAAATATAGACAGCCTGAACCTCAAGCGAACCGAAATCGATGACTCTTCCACGTTCGTCGTAAGCAACCAAAACCAAATCAATATTACCTGCTGATTGACCCTCTTTGTCCCGTAGTTTCACTTCAGACAAAGAGGTCCATGACGTAGTTGAATCAAAGAAGAATGCAGCAGCATCCTCTGCAATTCTCCAGTCTTGACGAAACCGAATTGGACAAGTAATTATGGGTTCGCTCAAGTCACCCTTGTCATGATAAATACTGCATACGCCAAGCGGATCATTTGCTTTGTCTTTTGTGCAACTTGGTACTCTGTTATTATACGGACACAACTTTAAGCGCCGATACCGTTCAGCTTGGTCCGACAGATCATAACTTGAAAAACCAAAGACTTCCGCTAGGGGTTGCTTTCTTAAATCAACCACAGAATGCTTCCTTGCTAATAATCCATACTCCGCAACGGCACATTTTAACATTCAGTCACCAGTAAAAGTGTTATTTTATGGCGCTGCTCAGTACATGCAAAACAGAATTAAAGAATAACATATTGAAAATAAAACCCCAAACTCCCTGCCCATATAGGGCAATCGCGACTTACCAAAAGCAGGGTTAGAAACCGCGCCCAGGGGGCACCCGCTAACAACGAAAAGCCGCGCCCAGTGGGCACCCGGCGGCTGAAAATCTAGCGGTTAAGACCGCTTTTCGCTGTTAGAAGCCCAATTTATTGGTGCGATTACGAAGTCGCGATTGCCCTACCTACCCATATGCTTGGTCGAGGGAAACCCATACCCCAATTTCAAAGCTGTTCTGTCACCAACACCCGCCCCTTGGCTCCCAACGCGGTCTGCCCATCCTGGCTGACGATGCGCCCGCGCAGATCGACAATGTCGCCCTTGAGTTTGGCATTAGGCGTCACTTTGATAACCAACCACTCCAGGCGAATGGTCTCGTCAGCAAAGATGGGCCGCCGAAAGCGCACCCAGAATTCCAGCCCCACCATGGCGCCCTGCTGTGAAAAGTGGGCGGCGGTCAGCCCCAGCAACAGCGCGGTGGTCTGAGTGCCGCTGGCAATCAGACGGCCATAACGGGTGGTTGCGGCAAATGCCGGATCATGGTGGACTGGGTTGGTGTCACCAGCAGCCTGGGCATAGGCGGCGACCAGCGCCGGCGTCAGGGTAATCTTGGTCGCAAAACGTTCGTGTGGATGGGCATACATTCAGGGCCTCCTTTTTGATGAAAGCATAACAAACCGTCATCTTATGACAACACCTTTTTTAGCAAAAAGTCGTGAGCGGAGGCCGCTGATTGTGGTGTTAGGTGGCCAGCCTTACACCGTATACCCATTGACATGGCCGTTGTCTTGCTGGCTTTTGCCTTCTTCTTCCTGCGCTGCCCACTGCATGGTGTAAAGATTATAGTAGCGCCCTCGTTGCGCCAGCAATTCGGCGTGATCGCCCTGTTCCACGATCTGTCCCCTGTCCATGACCACGATCTGATCGGCGTTGACGATGGTGCTCAGGCGATGGGCAATGACAAAGCTGGTGCGCCCTTCCATAAGCGTGTCTAGGGCCTGGTCGATGACCTTTTCGGTGGCGGTGTCCACGCTGCTGGTCGCCTCATCCAGAATGAGGATGCGCGGGTCGGCGATGAGCGCACGGGCAAAGGAAAGGATCTGGCGCTGGCCCACGCTCAGGTTAGAGCCATTCTCCTCCACCGCGGTGTCATAGCCATTGGCGAGCTTCACAATAAACTCATGCGCGCCTACGGCCTTGGCGGCGGCCACAACCTCTTCGTCGGCAGCGTCGAGACGCCCGTAACGGATGTTGTCGCCAATCGTGCCGCTGAATAGGAAGGTATCCTGCAGCACGATGCCCAGTTGTGAACGCAGGCTGGCCATGCTCACGTGACGAATGTCATGGCCGTCGATCCTCACCGCGCCGCCGGTCACATCAAAGAAGCGCGCCAGCAAACGGATGATCGTGCTCTTGCCTGCCCCCGTCTCCCCCACCAGGGCAATGCGTTGGCCCGGCGCGGCCTGGAGATTGATACCACGCAACACCGGCGTATCTTCTTTGTAGCGAAAGGCGACTTCATCAAAAGTGACTTCGCCGGTAATGGGCGGCAATGGATAGGCATCTGGCGCATCGTGGAGATCGGGCTCGGTGTCGAGCAAATGAAAGACCCGCTCACAGCCGGTCATGGTGGCCTGAAAGGTGTTATAACGCTGAGCTAACTCGCGAATGGGGTCAAAGAAGCGATCGACATAGAGCACAAAGGCAACCAATGTGCCGGCGGTCAGCGTATTGCCCAAGACCAGCCAGCCGCCGACGCCTACGACCAACGCGGTGGCCAGGGAGCCCAGAAAATCCACCCCAGGAAAGAAGATCGCCGCCAGCCAGGTAGTGTTGACGTTAGCGTCGAAGAAAGAGCGGTTGAGGTCATCAAAGTGATGGAAGTTGCGCGCCTCACGCGTAAAGCTCTGGGTGACGCGAATGCCGGAGATCGATTCGTTGAGGTAGCCATTAATGAGCGACAGGCGCAGGCGCGCCGCGCGATAGGCGCCGCGCACCCGCAGCCGCCAATAGTTGGTCAGCCAGAACATAAGGGGCAACAGGGCAAAGGTGACCAATGCCAGTTGCCAGTTGAGCGTGAGCATCGCAACAATGATGCCGATCAAAATAAAGCCCGAGCGCGCCAGCCCTGTAATCGACCAGGTGACAAAGTCCTGCAAAATGCCCACATCGCTGATCAGCCGACTCATCAACCGGCCCACACTGGTGTTGTTGTGGAAGTTGAGGGAGAGCTTGTGCAGATGGCGGAAGAGTTCACTGCGTAGGTCGGTCACGACACGGGTGCCGGCATAGGCCATAAGCCCAATACGCGCCCGGTTGGTGATCCACTCAAAGATGGCGGCAACGATAAAGACCACGGTCCACAGCCGCAGTTGATAAGCCGAACCGGCGCGAATACCATCGTCAATAGCGCGGCCAATAAACCACGGGCCGGCCACACTCAAAATCGAGGAGATAGACATAAAGACAACCGACCAGACTACCTGCTGTTTATAGGGACGGAGGTAGCTCACCAATCGCCGCGCCAGCCGGCCATCATAAGCTTTGCCGGCGGCGTCGTCTTCATCATCGGGGAGCAGTTCGCGCACCCGCTCTTCACGCGCCAACCGTTCCTGTTCCTCGGCGCTCAGGCGAGTGCCAAAGAGCCACGAACGGCCCGGACGGAAATCGAGAGAGGGGGTCGTTTGGTCAGTGGGTCGCGTAGTCGCTTGGTTGGTCATTGCACACCATCCTTTGCTTTCACCATGCTTTGTTCATTGCGCTGACCATTGAATCGGCCATTCGATTGGTTGTTGGGTTGGCCATTCGATTGGCCATTTGTTTTTTCGCTCTCCACGGAGATCTGCTGGAGAAATTCTTCCTGGTCTCGCAGTTGCAGGTCATAGATATGACGATAGAGCCCGGCTTGGGCCAACAGTTCGGCATGACGGCCCCGTTGCACAATACGCCCCTTATCCAAGACCAGGATCTGGTCAGCGCTCTTGAGGGTGAGCAACCGTTGGGCAATCACAAAGGTAGTGCGCCCCTGCATGAGGACCGCCAACGCCTGCTGGATCAGATGCTCAGTCTCGGTATCGACGCTGCTGGTCGAATCATCCAGGATCAAAATGCGCGGGTCACAGACCAGGGCGCGGGCGATGGCAATGCGCTGCTTTTGGCCGCCACTCAGGGTTACACCGCGTTCGCCAACCATGGTGGCGTAGCCTTCGGGGAAAGTGCCGATAAAATCATGGGCGCGCGCCGCTTTGGCCGCTACCTCAATCTCTTCCTGCGTAGCGTTGGGGCGGCCATAGGCAATGTTCTCGGCAATGGTCGCGTTAAAGAGGAAGGGATCCTGCAAGACCGTGCCAATGCGGCTGCGCAAGCTGTGCAACTTGAGCTGCTGTACATCGACGCCATCCACCAGCACCGCGCCGGCTACAGGGTCATAGAAGCGTGGGATCAAGTTAATGATGGTAGATTTACCCGAGCCCGTCGGCCCGATGAGCGCCACTACTTCACCCGGTTTGGCCACAAAATCCACATCATGTAAAACGCTGCGCTTGTCGTCGGGGTAGCCAAAGGTGACGTGGTCAAAGCGCACTTCCCCACGCATGGGCTCTAACGTCATGGCGTCGGGCGCCTCTTCAATTTCGTTGGGCGTGTCAATAATCTCAAAGACACGGGTGGCGCTGGCCGCGGCGCTGGTCGCCATGTTGACGAGGAAGCCGACGCGTAACACTGGCCCATTGAGCATGAGCACATAGGAGATCATGGCAAAAAGCGAACCGACCGAGATCTCGCCCCGCAACGCCGGTGGACCGCCAAACCAGAGCAAGACAAAGATACTAATGGAGAGCAAAAAGGTAAAGGTGGGCCAAAAGAGCGCCCAGAGCTTGATCGAGGCATAGCGCCGGTCGAACCATTCCTCGTTGGCCTTGTCGAACTTTTCCAACTCATGGGGCTCGCGGGCAAAGGCTTTCACCAAGCCAATGCCGGTCATGCTCTCTTGCATCACCGCCGAAAGTGCACCCATCTGCTCCATGATCTTCTTAAAGAGCGGGCGCATCATTGTGCCAAAATAGAGCGCAGTGACAATCAGGGCGACCATAGGTGTCAGCACCAGCAGGGTCAGCCACGCGTTTTCCAGGAACATGGCGATGAGCACACCGGTCAAGAGAAAGGTGACGGCAAAGAGATCCATTAGGCCAATGCCGGCAAAGCGCTCGCTTTCGGTAATATCACCGGTGGCGCGGCTCATCAGATCACCAGTCTTGGCCTGATCATGAAAAGCAAAGGGCAAGCTCTGCACCCTGCTATAAAAACCGTTACGCATATCATACGAGACGCGATGGCTGAGCCACTCGCCATAGAAGCGCTGGCCAAAGGCCACAATGCCGCGCACCACCGCAATCGCGAGGATTAAGCCGCCGGCATTAAAAAGCTCCCGCGCATTGCCCGATGCCAGCCCCTGATCAATGGCTTGTTTGATAATCTGGGGTATAAAAAGATTGATAAGCGTCGCCACCGCCATCGACCCATAGGCAATCGTCACCTCACGCCGATAAGGACGAAGATAGCCGAGCAGCCGCCAATATACGCTACTTTTGGAGTCCATAATCTGCTCTCCTTTTTTTGGATTGCATAGAACACGAACTTTGGGATTGGAGATTAGGCGCTAAGGACGACAACATCGACAAAAAATTGTCGATGTGGAATGCCGAAGGCGCTTGTTGCACCGCTTGAACCATTTCAAGCGCAACAACATAGAGACTCATGTACGCAATCTCGAGTCTCTGATTGCCAGTCTCTACAAAACGTAGGACCTCATTTTGCACTGCGCATATCTGTCTAATCCACCCAATCCGCGTTCTATATTCAGAGCAGGATCACCCATCACAGTGACCGATCCTACCATTTTGAATCTACCGAAACGTCGAGATCTTTCAGCAGAGCCTTTTCGCTACATACCACAACAGCCAATCAGTATACAGCAAAAAACCGTGGGTCGTTTGCACCCACGGTCACAATGATAGTAAGTTTAACAAAGTCACCAGCACATGTCAAACAGTCAAAATCCAACCTCACGTAATCTTTCGTCGTTGGATCACACGCTGATAGAGGCTGGGGAAGAAGCGCTTAAGATAGACGGCAAGCACCTCTTTGCCGCCGATCAACACTTCAGCTTTCTGACGCACAATCGCCTGCAAAATACGTTCCGCCAGCTTCTCCGGCGCAATGCCCTTGGCCTGGGTTGGATCGACCTGGCCATGCTCACCGCCGACGCCGGTTAGGGCATGAAGTGAGAGGTTGGTTTTGACATAACCGGGACAGATGAGGGTGACCTGCACGCCGGCCTCCCGCACTTCGGTGCGCAGCGCATCAAAGAAGCCGTGCAGCGCATGTTTGGACGCGGCATAGGCCGAGCGGCGTGGGGTGCTAATCTTGCCCGAAAGGCTGCTGATCGTCACCAGATGGCCGGAACCCTGGGCGATCATACTGGGAAGCACGGCTTTGGTCAAGGCCACCGCGCCAAAGTAGTTGATCTCCATAATGCGGCGATCCACCTCTAGCGTCGTTTCCAGCGCCAATGCGCGCTGGCTTACCCCGCCATTGTTGACCAAAATGTCAATGCGTCCAAAGTGGTCGAGCACCTGCCGGGTCAGTACAGGCGCGTCAAAGTCGGTCAGATCCAGGGGCAATACCAGATGGGCCTCCAGATTGGCGCAGCCGGCACGCACCCGTTCCAATTCCGCCTGCCGCCGCGCCGAAAGCACCAACCGTGCACCGGCTTGGCTAAAGGCCTGGGCCAACGCTTCGCCAATCCCTGATGACGCGCCGGTGATCCAGACGACCTTGCCTCGAAACTCGTTGAAATCCATGTGATTACCTTATTTCGGTTCAGCAGGATCTCAGGTGGTTGACAAGTGCGACCGTCAAAATAATCCCAGAATCTTTGAGAGATTCCGGGATTATTTTGACTCTACCACCCGAAATCCAGATGAACTCTTATTTCTAGAATGCGTACCACAAATGGGGCAAAACGCTAGCAAAATGCTGCTGTTACGTTACTGATTGCCCGATTGGGACCACCTTACTCCCACACCGGCATTTCCACCTGTTGTGCGAGCCGACGCATGGCCTCTTCATAGGCGGTCATGGTCGCACCCACCGAGCCGCGCCAGTAGATTGGCTCACCAATGACTACATCGACAAAGAAGGGCACCAGGAGAAAATCGCCACGGGGCAGCGCTTTCCCCAAGCCATGCATAAAGACCGGAACAATCGGCGTCTCCTGGTGTCGCTCCACCAGACGGGCAACGCCACTCTTAAAGCGGCTCAACTGTTCCGGCTCACCGCGCGAGCCTTCCGGGAAGAGCACTACAATCTCATGTTTAGCTAGAGCCTCCGCCGGTTCGGCCAAGGGATCACTACTCTTATCCGTGCGCTGGCGATCAATCGGGATGATATGCATGATATTTAAGCTAAACCAGGCCAGCTTGGCATTTTTCAAAAAATAATCAGCCGCCGCCACTGGTCGCACTCGATGCACCCCGGTCAAGGGCCAGAGTGACATCAAGGTCAAGGTGTCCAGATGGCTGTTGTGGTTGGCGGCAATGATGGCCGGCCCCTCCAACGGCAACAGTTCTTGTGATCGTATTTTTACACCCAATACCACCGAGACCAATGGTCGGACCACCAGCAAAAAGAAAAGTGCTTGTAGAAATCTGATCATCTTACCCTCGCACAAAATTTACGATTTATGATTTTAGAGTTACGCCACCCCTAGCGTGGCTGCGCTGAACTCGTAAATCGTAAATCGTAAATCAATAATGCCACGCCGTGAGCAGATAGAAAAAAAGCGGCGCCGTGTAAATAAAGGCATCGATGCGGTTGAGAACGCCACCGTGGCCAGGCGTCATGGCGCCGCGATCTTTGATCTGCAGGTCGGTCTTGATGGCCGAAAGAATAATGTAGCCCACAAAGGCGCTCATGGAGATGATTGCCCCCATAATGAGCGCCTCCGTTGTGGTAAAGGGCGTCAGATAGGGGGCCAACAGCCAGGCAATCGGCAAGGTGACAATGGTGCTGCCCACCAGGCTGGCCCAGTTGCGCGTCTTGCTGACCGGCAAACTGAAGCGCGGGTTCGGGAAGAGTTTACCAAAGCCAAATTGGAGGGCATGGTTGATCTGCGCCAGCCCCACCAGAAAGAGAAAGAGCCCACTGCCGCCCACGGTGGGCTTGGCCGCCACCGGCAGGATCAGCAGGCAAGCCAGATAGCCTAAACTGTAGACCGTGGTGATGATCGCCCAACCAATCGTGCTCCACGCCCGCAAAAAGCCACGCGCGTCGCCGATCAACACCATTACCATCGGCAGCACCAAAAAAACATGGACTGGCGTGTAAATGATAAAGGCATTGCGTAAGCCCAACAGGATCAAGATAAACTGAATGGGCAAGGCCAAATAGGCGGCAAAGAGCACACGGCGGTCGGCGCGCCGAGTGGGCGTCATCGAGAAGAATTCCTTGAGCGCCAAGAAGGCAATAAACCAGATATAGAGAATCAGGATCTTATAGGTGTAGAGAATAGCCAGCACAAAGGTGAGCATCATCACCCAAAGAAAGGCAATGCGCGAGCCGATTTTGGGTAAGCCAGCCGTGGGCCAAAACCAGAGCAAGAGCCAATAGCCCAAGGTCAGCAGCACCAGAATGCCAATAAACCAGTTTGTCACCAGAGCCAGCCCTGGTTGATTTTGCAGCAGCTCGGTAAGCGTCACCATCGATTGTTCCTCAAAACGAATGTGAAAGAGCGGTAAAGCGGTAGATAGGTAAATCAGTAGATAGGTAGATAGGGAAATCGGTACAATACTGGATTCCGGCTACCTATCTGCTTATCTACCTATCATACGTGTAAACTTAAAGGGAAACTCGTTCCACGCTCCGCGTGGAATGCCCTATGAGACGCTCCGCGTCTTGGGACGCAAAGCGTGAGGAACCCGAAATGCTTAAAATTTACACTTATAATCTACCATCTACCTATCTACTGATTTACCTATCTACTGATTTACCTATCTACCTATCTACCGATTTCCCTATCTACCTATCTACCCGATTAGAGTAAGTATACAGTAAGTAGTGATTTGGCGAAAAACTGGAAAAAGCGCCAGAAGTTTCTGACATGCGCAAACGGCTGCCGCACGCCGTGGGAGCGAAAGGTCATCAGTTGCCGCAGAAAATCGAGCAGGTGGATGTGGATCACACCGGTCGCCACGACATCGTCGCCGGCAACATCCTCATGTGGGGCATTGGTGGTGGCCAAGATAGTCACGTAAAGCGTGGTCGTATCCCGCCAAAGGGCCAGCGGCAGGCGCAGAATATTGCCTTTCACAATCCGCTTAAAACCGTAGAGATGAAAGGTGCGCTGGCCATCCTGGGTCTGGCAGTCGAGACGGTAGCGCATACGCCGTTCGCCATTGCAGCTATTGGGCAGCAGTTCAAACTCACCCCGCTGCAGTGTCAGTGGCGCTGGATCAAGCCCTTCCACCCAAATGCGGCCCGCAGTAATCAGCCCCTGCATCCCGTCGGCTGCGGTGGTCTGGTCAGTGCAGACGGTCACCGCCAGATCCTGCCAGATCATCGCAAAGGGTTGCTGCGTGCGCTGGTGTGTGGTGAAAAGCTGTTGAATCAGCGCGCTATCTTCCACCTGCGGCTGCAGTGCCGCGCGTTGCGCCGGCGTCATGGGGGAGGTCATCAGCACCCCGTGGCCGCGCATGGTTTCTACAAAATGAATCGTAGGATTTTGCATGAGGGTCTCCTAGCTCGCGCTGATGCAGGTTGGGCCTTCCGGAAGGTCGATGGCCCAGGTGGCAAGATCCGCCGTCACCCCGGACAGCACACTGGTAACAAAGGCCGTCGCCAACTGCCGCACGGCTGGCCCCAGCGGATAGGGCTCATTATCCAGGAAATGTTTGGCGCCTGGACATTGGAACGTGTACAGCGTCGCGCCCTGTTGGGCCTGTGCCTGCCCCCATGCGATCACCCCGTCAGCATTGACATACCAATCCTCGGCCGGGTCAGCGGTAATGACCAGGGTGGGCAGATGCGCAGGCAAGGAGCTGCCGTGAGCCTGCCACGCTTCCATAAGCAGTCGCACCGCAAAGAGCGGGTTCTGCAGCGGCGCCACAGGGCTGGGCGGGCCGGCCACCTGTGGATTGGGATTGTTGGTCAGCGTCGCCACCCGTGCAATTCCATCCCCGCCGGCAAAGGGGTAGGGCGTCACCGCCGGCGCGAGCAAAATTAGCCCCTGCGGCATACGGCTAAGGGAGGCCAGCGCCGCCGGATTTTCGGCCAGGCGGGTCGCCACCAGACCGCCAAAGGACCAGGCGGCCAGGAAGAGTGGGCGGTCGGGATCTTCTAAGGTGCTCCGTTCCAACAAGCGCACCAGGGCAAAGAGATCGTCAAAGGTGTAGAGGTCAATGGGCAGAATGTTAGAGTCGCCATGCGAGGGCAGGTCAAAGGCCAGCACCCGATAGCCGGCGTCGCGCCAGGCCGTGAAGAGCGCACTGTGATTGTCGAGCCGGTCAGCGTGGCCGTGAATAAAGAGGATGTCGGCCACCGGCTGCTCCGGCGCCAGAATGCCAATGCGCATTTGACCAGGGGCGTTCGGTTTAATGGAGTCGACGGGCAAGAAATGCAATTCCAACCCCGACACAACCTCGCTCGCCACCGCCGGTTCGGACAGGGGCGCGGCCAACGCTTCCAATGGTGCGCTCTGCACACGGGGACCAAAGAACCCCGGCCAAAGCAGGAGCAGGCAGAGGAGCAACACGCCAATCTTAGTCAGGGGTGCAACACGCTTGCGCGGTGCAAGGCGGGACTCTACGTCTTGGCTGCGATCAAAGACAACGCGCGCCCGGGGGCGTGATACGGGTGGGGCGGCGCGCCGGTCGGCAGTGGCCGCGGCGAGTTGTGGCAAGTCATGGGCAATCATTTCATCGGCGGCCCGTTCAGCCAGTGCGGCAATGGTCAACGAAGGATTGGCGCCCACCGATGAATCGCACAGCGAGCCGTCACTGACATAGAGACCCGGGTGGACGCCGCCAACCGGATTATAGACGCGCCCGGCGTGGTCGGTGACGCCGTGATCGATGTCATCGGCCATACAGCAGCCACCCAGTGCGTGGACGGTGATCGGCCTGGCCTGGCCCTGATTGAGACGGTTGGCGGTGGCACGCGGGTTGGCAATGTGGCGGGCGCCGGCAAGTTGCGCCAGCTTTTGAAAGGTGCGCTGGGTGGCCCCATAGACCTCTTGTGCGCCGGCGCCCAGCCAATGGATCTGGAGGTTGCCCTGGGCGTCACAGGCTAATTCACCACCGGCTGAGTCGTGCCCCATGGCGAGCCAGACTTGGGAATGGTTGAGCGCGCCCTCGCCTTGGGCCACAGCCGCGGTCTGGCGCAGATCATGCCAGATACGTCGGTTGAACTGCCAGGCATGGAGCCCGGCAAAGAGCCGACCAGCTGAAGCTACCAGTGGTGAGGGGAAGGCAGCATCCTGGACCAGATGACGCCGCCCCGGCACCCGACGAAAGTCAGCCATGGCCGTGATGGTCGGCCCCACTTCCCAGGCATTGTCTGTACGCTCGCCATAGCCCAGCGAGTTGAGGCGACGTTTGCCGTTGTAGCTCACAGCAATGGCGTCGGCGTTGCCGGAAAAGCGTTGCCCCAGTTGGTTGGAAAAGGCTAGTTCGCCCCGCTGTTGGGTATTTTGTAGCAGTTTGACCGTGCCAAAGACGCCGGCGCTCAGCACCAGCAGATTGGTATAGACCGTAACCACCTGTTCCAGGGTACGCCCTTCCATGACCTGACGCTGGAGCACTTGCAGACAATAGCGATAGTCGGCTCCGGCAGAGGCAGGGTCAGTCGGGCCAATGGTCAACACCTCGGCCTGGGTGTAGATCTGGGCGCCTTGCTGCTTGGCCAGGGGGAGATAGTTCATGATCAGGCTATTTTTGGCGCCTACATTGCAGCCGCTGACACAGTCGCCACAGAGGGTGCATTTGCGCTGTGGCACGCCAAAGGCATTCGGCTGGCCCTCTTCAATCAGGGTCAAGTTCACCGCCAGCGGCGCCTTAGCAAAGACGCCTTGGCTGGCAAATTGATCCTGGAAGACGCCATTGCGTAGCGGCGCCCACGCTTTCTGCCCATCTTGACCCTTGCCGTTAGTCCCATGCGTTGGCGCAACCGGTAAGGTGTCGTCAATTTGCTGGATGTGTTCGAGCGCATCACGCAGATAGACACTTTTGGCCAGCGGTGGGCGCTCTTCAACAGTGCGCCCGCGGTAGTCGCGCAGCGCCTGGCCACTTTGGGGATCGCAGCCGGCTTCAGCGCCGTAGAAGGGCGAGCCTTCGACGAGGGGGTCATTTTGCACAATCCCACGCGCTACATCTTCACGGTCGTACAACTTTTCCACCGCCAGCATACGGCGCACACGGGCAAAGTAGGGCTTGAGCACGTCGTAGGTGATCACCTGCGGCCAACAGCGGCTGCCGCTGGGGTTCTGCGGGTCCATACAGGTGTCAAAGACCTCAGGGTAGGGCTCCAGGATCACATTGGCATAGATGTTGGAGCCGCCGCCCAGCGCATTGCCGACCAACGCATCCACATTGTTACCCAAGGTCGAGTCATACATGCCCAGGGGCTGCAAGGATGAACGCAGCTCATTGGCCGCTTCCGTCATGGTGCGCGGATATTCACCGGGTTGAATCTCCCGCCCCCGTTCCAGGAGCGCCAGCTCACCCGACGCAAAGTGCGGGCTCAAGCGAGCCGCCATTACCGCGCCGCCAAAGCCGGAGCCAACAATCACACATTGAAAAAACGCCGCGCGCTTGCCTCCGCCCAAAATCTGCTGCTGCGCCAGACGTGAATAGGTTAAGGTCATAAAATTGTCCTTGTGGTCAATAGAGTTTATACCGATTTATTTTTACACTGGTGACAAGATGACAGGATGACAGGATGAGCGACGACATTCATCTTGTCATTTTGTCATGGTTTGGAATTAAATCGGTATATTGTCTAATTAGTCGATTGGCCATCCGGTCATCCGGCCATCCGGTCATCCTGTCAGGTACGCTGCGCCGCCCGCAAGATCGCATCACTCGCCTTTTCGGCCAGGATATAGAGCGGCAGCACAATAAAAAGACCGGGTATTTTGGGAAAGACCGAGGCATCAACAATGCGTAGGTTGCTGGTGCCATAGACTTTGCACTGGGCATCGACCACGGCCATCGGGTCGTCGGGTGTCCCCATCTTGTTGCTGCACGAGGCATGGTGGCCCCAGGCTTCCTTTTTGATAAACTCTTTGATCTGCGCATCACTCTGGATTGCAAGGCCAGGGAAGGTCTCATGGTCGCGATTTTGGTCGAGCCAGCCCAGAGTGCGCGCCCGGGCATTGATGCTGCGCGCCAGCTCCAACCCCTCCTTGACTGCGTCCAAGTCATAGTCGCCGGCGCGGCCATCGTCAAAGTAGCGGAAGTTGATGGCCGGCGCCGCGGTAGGGTCGGCGGAGTGCAGGCGCACGGTGCCGGTGTCATTCTGGGAGTAGCCTTTGAGGATCGCCCAGGTGAAGTAGTTCTTCTTCTCCACGCCATGTTGCGCAAAGCCGGGCACATAACCTTCAAAGCGCCCTGGGCTGCCAAAGACAAAGAGTTCCGGGTGTTCACGGCCCTTGCTGTAACGTTTTTTGATCCCGACAATCAGACCGTTAGAGGCATAGGTGCGATTGGCTTTTTGGTTATAATATTCGTCCAGGCAGGGGTCGCCAGGAGCGCCGAAGGTGCAATCCTGCGCGATGGTGAACTCTTTGTCAAACTCGGTCACCACCGAGACTTCGTAGCGATCTTGCAGATTTTGGCCCACGCCCGGCAGGTCGAGCAGCACCGGAATCCCATGTTCTTCCAGATGCGCTTGGGGGCCAATGCCGGAGAGCATAAGCAACTGGGGACTGTTAAAGGCGCTGCCGGCCACAATCACCTCGCGGCGCGCCTTGACGCCATAACGCACTTGGGGGCGCTGGGTCACGGCCAGGGCGCGATAGAGCGGGTCTGCTGCGTAGAGATGTTCACGATGCAGGAATTCCACACCGGTGGCGCGCACTAGGCCTTGCTCATCCTTCTCTAAGAGAATTCGCTCGACCAGCGCGTGGGTCTGCAAAAAGAGCTGCTCAGGCTGTTTTTGCATGGTGCTCAAAATACGTTCACGCGTGCCACGTCGCTCCCCATTGGCGGTCGATTGGGGGATCATGTAGAGCCCCTCGCGCAGCGCATCAATGTGGCTTTCGTCGTTGGGGTCGAGCAGGTTGAGCCCGCTAATGGAAAAACGGTTGAGATTGACCGGCAGGCTCAGGCCACGGCTCAGCACGTTGGTCTCCAACGCGGCGGCGGTGACCAGCCGCGCGATGACCTGATCTTTGAAGAGGAGCGATGGCGGCGTCATTTCAATCGGCAACCACGCCCGCACCCGGTCATAATATTTGCGCATGTTGTAGCTGCCCCAACTGGGATCGCCGCTGAGCTTGGCCAGGTCATCCCAATCGCGGTTTTCGGGGCGCAAAGCCAACATCACATGGTGGGCGGTGCAACCGCCGACGGTGCTGGCCCGCGGGTAGAGCATTCCCCCTTTTTCAGCCACATAGCGGCGGCCATGTTGTTGGGGTGTGCTGTAATGTTGTACGAAAAAGTTCCAGTTCATGCGCGGATCTTCAGAGGCAAAGAGGTGCAGCGCCGGCACATGATAGATCGCGTCGTTGACCTCCATACCCCCGGCTTCGATCACCAGCACTTCGTAACCGGCGCGCGCCAGATTGGCCGCCACCGTGCCGCCCCCAGCGCCGGAGCCAATGACGATATAGTCATACTCATCCTTGCCATCCACCACGGCGGTCAGGTTAGCCGGCGTGGTGCTCTGGGCAACGGGTTGCACCCCTGTTGTAAAGGGCGGCGCGCCGTGTAATGTTTTCTGCGTAACTAGGCCCAAACCCATGGCCGCGGCGCTCAGGGTGGCCGCCCCCTGTAGAAATTGGCGGCGGTTTAGCATTGGCTGGTTGTCGCTCATAGCGCTGCCTCCCCGGCCAACTGCGTAGAGAGACTGCGCGCCGGCTGGGGACGGCTTTCCGCCCGGTGGCGTTGCAGTTGCAGCGCCGTGAGCAGGATAAGCATGGCGACGCCGGCCAGCACCAGTGCGCTCATCTGGTAGTTGTTCATCCATTCCGTCATGAGCGAGATAGTCGCGGTCAGCAAGAGCAACAGCCCCATGCTCAGATAGAGCCAAGAACGTTGGCGCGCGCCCTGGCGCAGAAAGCCCATAGCCAGCCCAATGGCCAACACCACAGCCGACAAGGGCAGATAATGTTGGGCGGCGAAAGCCATCATGCCGCTGTTCATACCCGTCACCAGCAGTAGAAAACCGCCAGCCCAGAGCACAAAACGCGGGCGCGTCCCTGCCGTGGTCGGTCGGCTAAAGACGAGCACCGCCGCCACCATAAGCAAGGTAAAGCCGATGACGACGCCAAAGAGCCGACTGTCATAGGCCGCGCTCAAGGCGTCCCAACTGACACGAAAGTTAAAAGCCATCAAGGTCGCCAGGCCGATGAGGGTCGTCGTCCAACCCAGGATGCGGGCGTAGTAGGGCCACAGGGCGTTGGCTTCGTCGACCAGCACAATCGTGACACCGACCGGTCGGCGCCGCACGCCGGCGACCCCGCTGACGGCGCCCAACAAGGCAAAGGTGACCAATGCATGCATGACGGAAAAAGTTAACGGGAAGTGCCCCGGTTCCAGGAGGGCGTAGAGATAGCAGTTGACCAGCGCCAGGGCATTGACCAGGGTCAGAAAAAAGACCGCCCCCGACCGACGCCGCTGCCAGACAAAGGCCACCAACACCAGCAACAGCACCAAAGCCGGCCAGTAGCTGTAGCCATAGAGGAAGGTCATCCCCAGCCAGACCAGATTAAGCACGGCCACCAGCCCCATCTGCCAGGGATTGCCGTTAAAGAAAGCGAGGAGGGCCAGCCCAGCCAACCAGAGCAGCAGGAGGTTGGGAATAAAGGTGGTAATGGCCCAGAAATGGCCGCCGGCAAAGACGGTCACGCCATAAGCAATTCCGCCCCAAAAGATCCAACTCTGGCTAGCCGCCTCCGCACCCCGCCACTGCTGCCAAAAGCCAACTAGTGTACAGAGCAAGGTGAGGCCGGCAAAGAGGTCAATAAAGCCTTGGGGCGAAATTTGCTCCAGGTTATTGGCCAGCAGGATCACCGCCCCGCCCACCGCCGCCACCACGGCCAGATTCATCATGGCGTAGAAATAACGGTCCATTTTTTGTTCTGCGAACATCGACTACTCCTTTTTAGCTAAGATCATTGCCAGGAAAATAACTATCGTGTTGCGTGTTGCGTGCGGCGTTGCGTGAGATTAACGTGAGCGATTGACTTACTGTCTCCTGTTACGCAGGGTTTCAGTTAACTCGTGTAGGGAGCATCCTCAGATGCGGCTTTTTTGCGCTGGAGCCGCATCTGAGGATGCTCCCTACACGAGGACAGAACTTATGAAAATTTGAAGGTGCGCAACATGAGTTACTGTATTAAAAACGTACTACGAAAGCCTTAACAAGTTATTACAAAAGTATGAACAACTTAAGGCCGTTCCAGAATTTAAATTACCCAGATTCGTAGGGCGCATCCCCTTGCGGGCGCCCATAGGTTGGATACTTACTTTTCTGGAACCGCCTAAAGATCAGCCCCTTTCCGTGGCCAGGATTGTATTATCGCAAAGCACCGTTTGTACTTCGTTTGTGGTTATACTCTCGACTGCCATAGATGAGAATAAAAACGCACCAAATACACGAGCGCGCTATTCTCATCTATGAGCGAGTCGAGTATACATAGGACGCGAATCACTTGCGCTCTTTGTTACCAGTTACGACTGTCAAACGATCATTGTGCCAGAGTTGCATCCAGCACAAAGGGCAGATACAGAAATGTGTCGGGAGTTTCCGTTGGATCCGGCGCCGTAGTGAGCCCCTGCCGGACCACCTTGATCAGTTCACCGTCGGCGGTGTCGCCATCCAATGACCAGAGCATAACGCCGCCCAGCTTTTGGGCATTGACATAGGTCAGTTTTTGAGCAATGGTCTGGGGATCGTCATAGCTCCAAAAGGTGTCGCCGTTGAATTTCCAAACGGCGCCGGCAGTTTCATCACGATAAACCGGATAATCGAGCGTCTTGAGCACCTTATAGTCTTCAATGCCTGCTTCCCAAGCCCCAGTCGCGCCACCAGCAGCGTTTTGCCAGAGCCCCTGGTTGGCAGTAGCCACCCCGCGCCAGCCCCGTCCATAAAAGGGAATGCCCATAATAATCTTGGCCGCCGGCACGCCGGTCTCTAAATAGCCCTGCACGGAACTGTCCACAGCATAAGTGCTGGCTGGATGGCTGTAGGGCGCAGCAGGCGAGGTGTAGAGCGGGGCATTAAAGCCGGTCACGCTTTCCCAGGCGCCATGAAAATCATAGCTCATGATGTTGATGTGATCGAGCAGTGGGTAGATCTGATCCAACTCCAAGAGACTGTACTTATCCACCCCGGCGCCGGTGGCGATGGTCAGCATGAGCTTTGGCTCGATAGCATCCAGTTGGGCGCGAAACTCTTGCAGGAGCAAGGTGAAGTTGTGGCTATCTTCGGGCCCATAGGGGTTGCCATTGCCCGGATCAGCCGGATATTCCCAATCAATGTCAATGCCGTCAAAGAGGCCCGCAGCTACACCCTGACCGCCGGCATTATCCATCACGGGCAAGTTGCCGCGGATGTAGAGATCAAGGCAGGAAGCCACCACCTTCTGCCGCGCTGCAGCCGTCTTGGCCGCCTCATGAAAACCGGCCGACCAGGTCCAGCCTCCCAAAGAAATAAGTACTTTGATCTGTGGATATTGTTGCTTTAGTTTACGCAGTTGGTTGAAGTTACCACGCAAAGGCTGATTCCACGCATCAGCTTGGCCATCGACACTCTCAGTTGCGCTGTAGCTCTTCTGGTAGTCGGCATAGGCATCCATGACACCGCTTTGGGTTGTCATAATGCACTCACCATTGACAATGTTGCCAAAGGCGTAGTTGATGACCGTAATGGTCTCTGCCGCGCCGCTGGTGACTATATCTTTTACATGATAGTTACGCGCGTAAACACCCCACTGGGTAAAATAGGCCACGACAGTTTGGCCATGAGCGCTAGGCAAGGTGGTGGCGCTGGGTGTAGGCGTCGGCGTACCGGTTGGTGGGTTCACGGTGGTAGTAATGGTGACAGTAGGAGTGACAGAGGGAGTGACCGTGGGTGTCGTGGCGCCGCCTGCAGTGGTGCAGGTCATGCCGTTGAGCAGAAAAGTGGCCGGCGCTTCATTCACCCCGGTAAAGGAGGCGGCAAAGCCGATGGTAGCCGCACCGCCATGCGCGGCCAAGACGCCATTCCAGCTCGCATTGGTCACGATCACACCGGAACCGCTCTGGTTCACCTGACCATTCCATAGGCTGGTAATGGTCTGATTGCCGGGGAAGCTCCAGGTCAATGTCCAGCCATCCAACGCATTGTGGCCCAAGTTGGTAATGGTTACGCTGGCGTTGAAGCCGTTGCTCCATGCGCTGGTTAGCTGGTAATCAACCTGGCAGACGTTGCCGGCGTCGGGCGTTGGTGTAACAGGTGGCGTGGGCGTCGCAGTGGCCGGCGTGCCGGTTGGGGTGCTGGTTGGGGTGGCGTCGCCGGTGCCAAACTCCACATCGATACAGGTGTAAAAGGCCTCAGCGCTGTCATCCCGCTGCCAAATGTTGTAAATGACATGCTTGCCGCTTTTACCGGCAGGCAAGGGGCAGGTCATGGTATAACGGCCATTATCCAGGGTGACCTCCGTAATGTGGCAGAAGGCCGCCGTCTCCAGATCGGACCAACGCAGCGGTTGGGTGGGATCATAGCCATCCTTAGTGACATAGAAATCGAAGTACTTGGTGGAATGAGGTGCGGTGGAGCGAAAGACAAAGTCATAGTTACCATTGACATCGGGAACGATATTCGTAGTGCGCCAGTCATCACGCGCCAGATCAAGTCCCTGGTGGCTCTCCTTACCGCCACTACAGAGGTGGCCGTTAGGCACAAAGGCTTGATGGTCATCATCGGCCAGTTGATTGATCCCGGTCCAATCATAAAATTGTTGCGTGCCGCCGGCGGCAACCGCGGCTTTGCAAGCCTCCGATTGGGGGTTCTCCGGACCTTCCAGAAAACACTGATAGACGCGACTGGTGGGATCCTCCATAGAGCCGTGGGCGGCAGCAATGCGCAGGGTTACGCCCAAAGTCATCAGCAGCAAACATAAAGCAGTGATTAATTTGGCGCGGGCCAACTTGACGCAAGATAAGCGGTTTACTCCGTACATAACTTCCCCTTTACTATCTCTGAGTTATACCGACGAGCGCCAAGAAGTAACACTTTTTTCACAAGTAATGGGTTACTTCCTGTGCTGCTCGTGAGTATATATAAAAATGAGACACTGACCTGGTTGACTGACAAAGCTTATTTTACCGTTAAGATCACAAAAAAACGCGAAGAATTTACTCGGGTACCCTTTGCGCATCTTCGCGACCTTCGCGGTGGAAAGATTAAATGTGTCAGTCAATCGGGACACTGACCCGGAGCAGGATTGGTAAGATGATGTGGGTATTAACGGCGCAAGTGCAAGGTTGCAGCAGCTAATACACAGCATACAATCCTTTCTATTATGCGACTTGACGTTTGCAGCGCATGGGTCAAACGTTCGATACGTGCGCGGCATACGGTGGATCTCCTTTGGGGGCTCGGCTGACGACCATCAGCCACCAGCCACCAGCCACCAGCCATCAGCCATCAGCCATCAGCCATCAGCCACCAGCCACCAGCCACCAGCCATCTATGATGCAGGCGTAGGAGGGAGATGGGGAACACGTAGGCTGTACGCCACCCTGACGCAGAAATTTACCAAAGCCTATTGACCAATAGTAGCCTAGCAATATTGCAATAGTCGTAACGGCGTAGAGCGACGTCAGTAAAATCGTGTTAAGGTAAGCCATCCGCACTGGTTTACACACACTGCATTGCACTCCAGAAATGTCCAGTGGGACACGAACCCGCCCCGCGCGGCGCCGGCGCGGGGCGGGTTGGAGCATTTACGCGGCGTAGATGACATAGTTACGTGCTCTTTGGAACATAGCCATGTAGCTCACAAGGCAGCGTGATACAACCGTACGGAATTGCTAGTTTTGAGTTGGCCGCCAGCCATCAGCCAGCGCTTGCTACTTGATAGCAAATGGGCAGGATGGTCATGGGGTCACATAAGATGAGGTACTATGAGTAAACAAAATTTGATTAGGGGCAAGCACTGCTTTACACTGCTGGTCCTGATCCTGGTCATTTCATTACCCCTGAGCAAAATGCTCACCACCCCAGCATTGGCCCAACCATCAACCGAAAGTGACAATTCAGGGCTTTTTACCCCTCTGGCAATGACAGCCAGACAACAGCTGCCGACTATCCAAGCAGATGCACGGGTCACAGTTGAACGGAGCCAGTTGGTCCAACTCAATTGGGAGCAGCTAGGCACAAGCGCGCAAAGCAGCGGTCGCGCGGCACAGAGTCAAATCAAGCCGCAACTGGCGTTGAATCTCTTTGCCGACGTGACCCTCACGGCCAGCCTGGAACGTGTCGAAACAAACCCAAGTGGCAGCTATGCCTGGATCGGCACGGTGGCGGGCGCGCCCAACAGTCTTGTTCACCTACTCTTTAAAGATGGACAGATGGCCGGCGACATTCGTCTACCATCTCCGATCAATAGTGGTCTGCCGGGCGATGTCTACCAAATCCGGCCCACCGGCGATGGCGCCTATTGGGTGCGCAAAATTGTCATTGCCGCGTCAGCCCTACCACCCCATGACTATCTGCGCCCCTCTGCGGTAGACGAGGGGCAATTCACCCCATTGACAGAGGAGCGCGCGGCCATCAGTGCCATGACCGATGATGGCTCGACTATTGATGTGATGGTGCTCTATACCTCCAAAGCGCGCGCTGCCTTGGGTGGTGAGGCAGCCATGGCGTTGGAAATTGAGGAGGCAGTTTCGCTGGCCAACCAGGCGTACAGCAACAGCGGCATTAGCCAGCGACTGCGGCTGGTGCACAGCGCTGAAGTTGGCTACAACGAGACCGGCAGCATTAGTGTGGATTTGGCTCGTATTTCCAGCAAAGTCGATGGCTATCTGGATGAGATTCACGCCTGGCGCGACCAATATGGGGCGGACCTGGTGGCGCTGCTGGTACAGAGCAGCGACAATGACGCGGCGGGCATTGCCTGGCTGTTAGAGGTATTAGACTCCGTGCGCTATGAGAGCGTTGGCTTTAGCGTCTCTGACATCTGCTGTGCAACGGGCGGCCTGGTCTTTGCCCATGAGTTGGGCCACAATATGGGCGCCACCCATGATTGGTTTGTGGATGACCAGCCAGGTCTCTTTGATTACAGTCATGGCTATGTAGAACCGGGCTGTAATTTCAAGACCATCATGGCCTATGGCAATGAATGCCCCTGGTTTGATCCCATTTCCTACTTCTCCAATCCCAATCTGACCTATCAAGGCAAGGCCATTGGCGTGCAACCGGGGAGCAGCATCAGTTGCAATGTCGGCAACCCCAACAACCCAGCCTGTGACGCCGATAACCGGCTCACATTAAACAACAGTGCCTCTACGGTGGCCAACTTCCGCCAGAGTGTAACGCAACAGCCGACAGCCACGGCAACCACCACCCCCACACCGACTAGCACCGCCACCAATACGCCAGTCGATACTCCGACCAGTACGGCGACCAGCACTCCTACCGGCACCTTACTTGCCACGCTAACGCCAAGCCAAACACCGACACCGACGGCTACCGGCACGCCCGATGCAGCCGCAACCCCATTCCCCACCTGTACACCAACGATCACACCTACGACTGTCCCAACAACAGAACCCATCCCCGAGACGGAGCCGCGTCTGGATATTGCCGATGGCGTCACAACCGGTGCGCCGGGCAGCTACTTTACCATTCAGGGCAGTCACTTCCCGCCCACCATCACGCTCACCTTGACGATCAACGGTCAAACGCTGACCGATGTCACGACCGATGGCGAAGGCGTTTTTGCAGTGGGTGTGCTCACCCTGGCCACGACCAAAGCGGGCTTCTACCGCGTTACGCTGGAGCAGGACGACACCGTCGCTGTCACCTTTGCCATTGACCCAGCAGCGCCCCGGCGCGAAGCGCCGGTCAGTGGCCAATCCGTCACCCTGCCAGCAGATCTGGAGCCACTGACCCAGCTTTACCTGCCCTTGGTGCAGGCGGGTGGCGCAAGTGCGGCGGCAGTGCCTAACGGCACAGCGCCCTGCAACTAAGCGCGCTATGCTAGGACAGTGTAACCGAAATTCTGCTAGGTTAGACCGTCCCGTAGGGACGCTTGAGTTTAGGAACAGGAAAATCATAAAATTTCTCCTAATTCTTGCCTCTAAACTCAATTATCCCTACGGGACAAAACACCCTGCCACGAAGTGAGCTAATCTAGCAAAACTTAGGATACAGTGTACTAGATGACATTGATTCAACCAGCACGATCTAGATCCGCCTAGATCCGCGTCTGTACCGCTGATGTCTTCCTACTATGACATTGTCGAAGTAGCCCACACAGAGCTAGATAGTCAATGAGCCCTCAACCGGTACACGGACTGACAGCAAACAGACATGATTTCACCTCATCGATAGCGGTATGATAGAAATACTTGCTTTTTCGTAATCGAGATAATATACACAAGCAAGCATTTCTATTTAATAGCTGCTACACTGTCAGGGAAGTTTTGCTAGGTTAGACCGTCCCGTGGGGACGGCTGAGTTTAGAGCGAGAGAATCCTAAGATTTCTCCGAATGCCTGCCTCTAAACTCAACTGTCCCTACAGGACAAAACCCCGTGCCACGAGGTGAGCGACCCTGGCAGAATTTCGTGACACTGTACTACAGAGCCTAAAAGGTGAAATTCAGATGATGCTGACTAAGTCACAAACCATGACATTGCTTGCTCTGCTGCTCAGCGCGTTGTTGATTCCACGCCATAGCACCCTGTATGCGGCGGCTACATTTACCGGCTGTGGCGGAGACTATGTCACCGCCACCCATGCGAGCAATGAGGCAAAGGTGGTAGAGTTGGTCAATGAGGAGCGCGCCAAACAGGGCTTATCCCCCTTAAAATATAATGGCGATCTGAGCGAAGCCGCGCGCTATCATGCCGCCGACATGGCTGCGGATCAATACAGTAACCATGATACGTATGATCGCGTCAATGACGTTTTGACCAAAATTTGCACAGCAACCCAACGCACCCAAAAGTATTACACCTATAACAAGTTTACGGAAAACATTGGCAACGGCACCAGTTCACCCCAAACGATCATGCAGGCCTGGATGGCCAGCAGCGGCCATCGCGCCAACATTTTGGGCGACTATCGTGAACTTGGTGTTGGCTATGCGCAATTATACTGGGTACAGGATTTTACGACCACCAACAATGTCTATCCGCTGATCATTGACCGAGAAGCGCAACAGACTACCCAAACCGCAGTCACGCTCTATATCTATGGAACGTGGAATGAAATTCGTCTGCGCAACGACGGCGGCGCCTGGAGTGATTGGCAACCCTTTCAGACCGAAATGGCGTGGACCCTGGCCGCAAACAGTGGTACACGCCTGGTAGAAGCCGAGTTGCGGCGTGACACCACCGTAGCCGGCGCCAGCGACACCATCGAACTGGTGTTGCCCAATCAGGCCCCAACGGCCACGGCCACGCCAACTGCGACACCCCAGCCTACACAAACACCCACAATGATGTCAACGGCAACGCCTTCAGCAACCCCAACCCAGGTCGAACTGCCTACGGCAACGCCGACCGCGACATCGACTGTGACACCGACCGCGACACCAACGATGACGGCAGTTCCACTAGAAGCGGCGGGTGACAATATTTACTTACCAATTGTCGTTGAGTAAACGAGGGGATGGGGGATAGTCACTGGCCGCAGGTAGCCTGTATCACCCACTACTTTGGGCTAGTGACCGTCATCCTTGGCAGGCTAGGCGGCTGCTTTACGGCTTTCACGCTTGGTGGCAGGAAAGAGCGCGCTAGCCGCCATCGCGGCGCCGATGATGCCGGCATCATTGAGAAGCTCGGCCGGTTTTAGCTCAGCCCGCACGGTGAGATGCGATGCAAATTTGTCGAACTTCTTGCTCACACCACCCCCGATAATAAACAGGTCCGGCGAAAAGAGAAATTCCATCTCACGCAGGAACTCGTCGACGTGCTTTGACCACTGTTTCCAACTCAGATCTTTCTCGTCGCGAATGCGCGCCGCAGCGCGATGTTCAGCATCTTTCCCGCGAATTTTCATATGGCCAAATTCCGTATTGGGCAATAAACAACCATCCGTAAAGATCGCGCTGCCAATGCCCGTGCCAAAGGTGAGCATGATCACGACGCCACTCCGGTCGCGGCCGGCGCCAAATTTTATTTCCGCTACGCCGGCCGCGTCAGCATCATTCAAGACATGCACAGGGCAACCGGTTGTAGCTTGAAAGATTGTCTCGCCGTTGGTTCCGACCCAACCCTTGTCAACATTGGCTGCCGTCAAAATAAGCCCATGTTGGACAACCGCCGGAAAGGTGCACCCAATGGGGCCCTTGTAGTCGAAAAACTTTACCAATTCCGCCACCACTTGCCCCACGGCCTCCGGGGTGGATGGGGTCGGGGTCGCAATCCGATGCCGATCGGTCACAAATTCGCCTTTTTTGACATCGACGATCGCCCCTTTAATGCCACTGCCGCCAATATCAATGCCCAGAACATTCACAAGCTTTCTCCTTAACTAATTGGCTCATCTAGGTCTCTGGGTGAAATCATTCCATTCTGTTCTGGTGGTTGCAACAGTTTCACCGCTTCGCCCCTATGAGCGAAATAATTTGATGATCAAAATTACATTCTATTCGGTATGGCACAGTGTACAACCGTCCTACCGCTTGTGCAAATCGTGAGGAAATTTACTTTCGATGCTATAATCAGCAACAAGCCAAACTCAACTTTCTCGGGTGCTGTTACAAAGGTAACCATGGACAACGTCCGTAAGATTATCCACCTTGACCTAGACGCGTTCTTCTGTGCCGTGGAAGAACAGCGTAATCCGGCGTTGTGCCAGCAGCCCTTTGCCGTGGGCGGCCAGCCAGAGGAACGCGGGGTCGTGGCCTCTTGCTCCTACCCGGCGCGCCAGCGGGGGGTGCACTCGGCCATGCCCATGATCCAGGCGGTCAAGCTCTGCCCAGGCTTGCTGATTGTGCCACCTAATCATAAAGCTTACGGCAGCGTTTCCAAACGGGTTATGGGGCGTCTCCACGCCCTGACCCCCTTGGTTGAACAACTCTCGATTGACGAAGCCTTTTTGGATGTTACACAATTACCTGCCGCCGCCGAAGCGAGCGCACGCCAACTGCAACAGAGCATTCGCCAGGAATTGGACCTCCCCTGCTCGCTCGGTGTCGCCACCAACAAGCTGGTGGCCAAAATTGCCAACAATGTGGGCAAAGCGGCAGCGCGCACGGGAACCTACCCCCAAGCCATTACCGTGGTTCCACCAGGACGCGAGGCCGAATTTTTAGCGCCACTCCCCTGTGACGAACTGTGGGGCGTGGGTCCCAAAACCGCCGAACGGCTCCAGAGCCTGGGTATCCATACCATTGGCGATATTGCCCGCTGGCCGGCCGAGGAGCTGATCAGCCGCTTTGGCAAACATGGTAGCGACTTGGCCCATCATGCTCAGGGAGTGGATCCACGCCCTGTCGTCGCCTACCGCGAGTCCAAATCAATCAGCCAGGAGACCACCTTTACGCGCGATGTGCGCGAGGGTGAACGCCTGCGCCAGACCTTACAGGAGCAGTCCAGCAGCGTGAGCAAGGAATTGCGCCGCAAACGCCTGACCGCGACGACCGTGAAACTCAAACTTCGCTGGCATGATTTTACCACACTGACCCGCCAGAGCACCTTTCCCCAACCCCTGGATGACGGAGAACAGATCTATAACGCAGCGCTACGCCTCTTTGATCAGGAGTGGAACGGTCAACTTGTCCGGCTGATCGGCGTCGGTGTCAGCGGCCTTGGCAACTCGGCCCGCCAGCTCAGCCTGTGGGACACACCTAACGAGAAAGAAGAGCAACTCTGGCAGGCTATCCAGAGTCTGCGTAAACGGTTTGGGCCCCAGGTCGTACAGTTTGGCGCAGATCTGAACCAGGAGTAGGGTGTACAGACGCAGATTTAGGAAGCGAAGATTCGATCCCCACCACCAAAATCCGCGCCATCGGTATCCGCGCCACCTAAATCCGTATCTGCATTCGCGCCACCTGAATCCGCGTCTGTTCCCGCGCCTGTACCATGATTGTTCAGCCGATTCCTCAATTCTAGCAATACCGCAATCAATCAGGTATAATGTCTCGTATTTGCAGGTAACTAAATTTTGCTCTGCATGAAAACCGGAGTTTACTTTTCTAGTTTGTCAATAGGTGTGCCGGTTTTCATCACAACCGCGGTATAGCAAACCACTCCAAGGAAGGTGTAATGTCAACCCAAGCTGTTTCGACCGCACAGCCTTTTCAGCCGGCGCACCGAGTGCGTGGGTTTGGCACAACGGTCTTTGCTGAATATACGGCCCTGGCGATCCAACACAATGCGGTGAACCTGGGGCAAGGCTTTCCTAATTTTCCCGCCCCGGATTTTGTCAAGACAGCCGCCCAACAAGCGGTGGCGAATGATCTCAACCAATATGCGCGCAGCGCCGGCCATCCCCGCCTGATCAATGCACTGGCCGCCACTTATGGTCCACTCTTTGGCCGCGAATTGGATCCCCAGCGCGAAATCGTGGTCACCACCGGCGCGACGGAAGCGATCTTTGCCACGATCCAGGCGCTGGTCGAACCGGGTGATGAAGTGATCTTGATTGAGCCCTTTTATGACAGCTATGCGCCTTCGGTGATCATGGCCGGTGGAACGCCGGTCTATGTGCCACTCCGCCCCAAGGCCCAAGTGGAGAGTGCAGCCGATTGGGTGTTGGACCCGGCTGAGTTGGAGGCCGCCATTACCGAGCATACCCGCCTGCTCGTCATCAATACACCACAAAACCCAGTCGGCAAGGTCTTCTCGCGCACCGAGTTGGAACAGATTGCCGCCCTCGCCCAGCAATACAACTTTTTGGTGCTGAGCGATGAAGTCTACGAGTGGATGACCTATCCCGATGCAGAGCGCACGGTAGAGCATGTACGGATCGCTACGCTGCCGGGCATGTGGGAGCGGACCATTACCTTGGGCAGCGCCGGCAAGACCTTCTCGGTGACCGGCTGGAAGATTGGCTGGGCGATTACCTCGGCGCGGCTGGCCCACGCCATCTTTATGGCGCACCAGTGGATTCCCTTTGCCGTGGCCACGCCATTGCAGGAAGCCGTCGCCATCGCGCTGGAGGTGGCGCCCGCCCACAACTACTTCACCTGGCTTAGCCAGATGTATCAGGCCAAACGGGATAAGCTGCTCACCGTACTACGCGAAGTTGGTCTGCCGCCGATTACTCCCGATGGCTCCTATTTTATTTTGGTCGATACCAGCAACCTGGCTGCGCCCCTGGAACCGGGGACGCGGCGTGATGTCAGCATCTGCCGCTGGTTTACCCGCGAGGTGGGTGTCGCGGCCATTCCTCCCAGCCCCTTCTATAGCCCGGCCCATCAGGGATTAACCGACAATCTGGCCCGCTTCTGCTTCTGCAAGACCGATGATATGCTCGACGAAGCGGCGCGTCGTTTCCAGCAAAATTTGTTACGCTAACAGAATATCACCTGCAATAGCACTCCATCGAAAGGAAACTATGTGATGCAAATTACAACCGTCCAAGGCAATCTGGCGGACCAACAGAGTGACTGCCTTGTCGTCAACTTATTTGAAGGAGTTACGGCTCCCGGTGGCGCCACCGGCGCACTGGATCAACGCCTGGGCGGCGCAATTAGCAACTTGATCGCCACGGCTGACTTTACCGGCAAGCGCGGGACAACTGCACTGCTCTATACCAATGGCGCACTGCCAGCCCCACGTGTGTTGATCGTGGGGTTGGGCATGGCGGAAAAGCTTGATACACAAGCGATACGCCAGGCCGCGGCCACGGCCCACCAAGCGTTGCGCAAACTCAAAGGGGTCGCCAGCTACGCCACCATTGTGCATGGCGCCGGCATTGGCGGCTCAGATGTGCAAGCTGCGGCCCAAGCCACCGCCGAAGGCGCGCTGCTGGCAGCCTATCAAGCCCCCACCTATAAACGGGAAACGCCGCCCCGTGGCCCGGAAAGCTGCACGGTGGTTGAATTTGACGGTGCGAAAATGGCAGCAGTCACCGCCGGCGTCGAACGCGGGCGCGCCATTGCGGCGGGCGTGCAGCGCGCACGTGATTTTGTCAGCGAACCGCCGAATGTGCTCTATCCAGTCGAATTTGCACGGCGCGCACAGCAGATGGCGCAGGAAGTGGGCCTGAGGTTTTCGGTGTTGGGTGAAGCGGCCATGCGCGAACTGGGCATGAACATTCTGCTCGCCGTGAGCCAGGGCAGCGAGAATGAAGCGCAGATGATCTTCTTGGAACATGCACCGGCAGGCGCAGAGACACAAGCGCCGCTGCTGTTGGTCGGCAAAGGCATTACCTTTGACACGGGCGGGATTAGCATTAAGCCCGCGGCCGACATGTGGCGTATGAAGGATGACATGGGCGGCGCCGGCGCCGTGGTAGGCGCGATGGAGGCCATCGCCCGGCTCAACGCGCCACGGCGCGTCATCGGCGTCGGTGTCTGTGTGGAGAACATGCCCGACGGCAAAGCCTTTCGCCCCGGTGATATCTTCACCGGCATCACCGGCAAGAGCGCCGAGATTATCAGCACCGATGCCGAAGGACGGCTGGTCTTGGCTGATGCCTTGGGCTATATAGCGCGCTACAGCCCTGCGGCCGTCGTCGATTTGGCGACCCTGACCGGTGCGATTGGCATTGCCTTGGGCGCGCAAGCGGCCGGACTCTTTAGTAATAACGAGCCACTGCAGCAGGCGCTCTTGGCCGCCGCCGCGCATACAGGCGAACGGCTTTGGCCCATGCCCATGTATGATGAATACCTGGACGACATTAAGAGCGACATGGCGGAGGTCAAAAATAGCGGCGGTCGCTTTGGTGGGGTGGCGACCAGCGCCAAATTTATTGAACATTTTACCGAAGGTTACCCCTGGGCCCACCTGGACATTGCCTCCATGGTTTGGAGCGACAGCGACCGCAATCCGGCCGCTCCCAAAGGAGCCACCGGCTATGGCGTGCGGCTGTTGGTCGATCTCGCCGAGACCTTTGGTTATTAATCGACAAGAAAGCGACAACCTGGCATGGATACGACTGGAATTGCACCGGCGCTGATCCCAATTTTGACAGCGTCGGTGGGGGTGGAACGCGCGGTTGAAATCATCTGGAATTACCTGGAGTGGGTGATGCTCAGCTTTTTGCGCTGGCAACCGGACCAACTGAAATCACCCCAATATCTGCAATTTAAAAGCGGCACCAGTCTGGTCTTTGGGGTTATCTTGGGAATTTTGGTGGCCAACTTTACCGGCATGCGTCTCTTTGCGTTCTTGCGTCCCAACGTCCCAGGGCTCTTGGATGCGATGCCGGTCACCTGGGACGTTTTGATTACCGGCTTTATTATTGGCGCCGGCTCCAAGCCGGCCCATGACATTTTGGGCATTATCAATCAGTTCAAGAATTTCCTCAGCAGCAGCGCCATCCGGCAACGGGAAGCGGCCGGGGCGGCGACGGCAGATGGGGTGCTCAAGCTGGCCCAAAGTGAGGCGCAGGCGATGGTCGATGTGCCCGGTGTAGGGCCGGCGCGCATCCCCATGGGACCGACATCCCGCAGCTTGGCCGACGAGGATGATGAAGAGCAAGGCGAAGAACAATCCACCACCGACCGCTATCTAGAAATTCTGCGCAATCGCACCAGTATGTGAAGTGAGCTGGAGGCTGCTGACTGCTAGCTGCTGGCAAATTCTGCTATTGGCTAACGGCCACCAGCCTCCAGCTCCTCACTCAATCCGATAAGCCCGCTTGGGCAACTCATAGGCCATAGCGCGTGCCATCGCATGGGCTTCCTCTTCGGTGACGATATGACGGACGACGAGACCGGCCAGCCAGTTGGCACTGGCGCGCCGCCAGAGATCATGGCGCGCCGGAATGGAGGCAAAAGCGCGCGTGTCATCATTAAAGCCGGCCGTGTTATAGATGCCGGCGGTCTCCATGACCAGATCAAAATAGCGCCTCATACCGGTCAGGCTATCGTAGAACCACCAGGGCGGCCCTAGTTTCAGCGTTGGATAGTGCCCGGCCAGGGGCGCCAGCTCACGGCCATAGGTGGTCTCATCCAGGGTAAAGAGAATCAACGTTAGCCGGTCATCATTGCCATACTGGTTGAGCAATGGCAGCAGTGCGCGGGTGTAATCGACAGCAAGCGGAATATCTGCGCCTTTGTCCCGCCCAAAGCGCCGTGCCAGCGGATCATTGTGGTTGCGCAACGAGCCGGGATGCAACTGCATCACCAACCCATCCTCAATGCTCATACGCGCCATTTCGGTCAGCATGTGTGCGGTAAACTGAGCCGCATCCGCCGGTGTGGCCTGGCCTTGCAGCGCGCGCTGAAAGATGGCTTCTGCCTCGGTGGCAGAGAGACTTGCAGTCAACGGCGTCTGGGCTGCATGGTCCGTGGCGACGGCGCCCATTGCCTTAAAAAAGGCGCGGCGATCTTCCAATGCCGCAATAAAGGTCGCGTAGGAGTGAACCGTAATGCCGCTGACCGCGCTCAACGCATCTAGGTTGGCGCGCCAGTCTGCTGTATCCAGGTTGACGACACTGTCGGGGCGGAAGGTGGGCCGGACATTGCCTTGCCAGCCGGAAGCGCGCAGCGTCTGGTGGTGCGTTAACGGATCGGTGGCGGCATCGGTGGTGCAGAGCACTTCTACATTAAATTGTTCGAAGAGTCGGCGCGGTTGAAATTCCGGTTGAGCCAGTTGCTCACTGAGTTGGTCATAGATGCGCTGGGCGCTGGCGCCGTCAAGCGTTTCGGTGACGCCAAAGATGGTTACCAGCTCTTCGGTGATCCAGGCGCCGGTAGGAGTGCCGCGAAATAGATAGAAATTCTCGGCAAAGAGTTGCCAGATCTTGCGGTGATCGCGCTCATACCAGCCGTCGTCCTGGGGACGAATGCCGACCGACTCTAAGGGAATGCCTTGGGAATAGAGCATCCGAAAGACATAGTGGTCAGGAATGATAAAGAGATCCGCCGGGGTGCCGAGCGATGCGTTGGCATCAGCCAGCAGCGCCGGATCCACATGGCCGTGGGGGCTCACAAGCGGGAGCGTGGCAATGGGGGCGTAAAGTTCGCGTGCCACTGCACGCAACGCGGGTTCAGGGTCAAAATAACGGTCTGGTGATAGTTGAAGTTGAGTCATGATGGGTCTGTTGGTCGTTTGGTCGCTTCGTCACTAAGGTCGTTCCAAGGAATAGATTATCCCGCCGAGGTGACTGTCACTGGCTACCAAGGCTGGCATAAGCCAAGATTGCCCAGGCCAGTGACAGTCACCTTTACAGCAGTCGTTCAAGGATTAGGCGGCTGCGGGGGCCATGAGCCGTACAGGTGATAGTACGCTGGGTCGGGGCCGCGGGCACAGCTGCGAGCGTAATGGTCAGGTGGTCGGCCGGCAGCAGCGGTGCGACCCGCTCCGCCCACTCGATCACGACAATGGCGTCCCCTCGATCCAAAATCTCCTCCAGACCAAAGGTTGCAGCTTCTAACCCAGCCGCGGTTGTATCTTCGCCCAGCCGATAGGTGTCAATGTGGATCAGCGGAATGTTTCCGTACAGATACTCATTGACCAACGTAAAGGTGGGGCTGGTCACTCGTTCCTGAATGTTGAGCGCAGCAGCGATACCTTGGGTCAAGACTGTCTTACCCGCACCGAGATCGCCTTGCAAAGCAACAACGACACCTGGTGTGAACAGAGAACCCAGTTGTTGGCCAAAGGCATAGGTCGCGGTGGCAGATGCGCTAGCCCACTGATAGGTGCTCATGCCCCCTCACTTGGCCTGTATATCCGTCATGGCTAGAAATTGTTTGATTTGAGCCGCAGCTTGCGTCACTAATTCTTGTGCGTGCGCTGCGGTGGCGCCTTCAGCCAGCAATTCAAATTGAGGCTTGTCGGGGTTCGGGGAAAGATGAACCCACTCTTGCTCGTTAAAATGGATCTTCATGCCATCAATATTATCGATATGATAATCCTTATAATACTCTGCCACCAACCGCATAATGCGTCCCTTGGCTTCCCATGGGCAGGGAACGGACTCTTTGGCCAGGTGCATAGGAGGCAGATAGCTGACAACCTCACTCAGCGGCATCTGCCGCACGGCCATATACTCAAGCAGGCGCGCCGTTGCCATCATACCATCCACCGTTGGCTGGAACTCGGGAAAGATAAAGTTGCCATTGCCGTCAGTCGCCATTAGGATGCCGGCATCGTGGGCGGCAAGCATAAAACGGTGCATCTGATTGCCGATACGGGTTAGGTGACTGTGATGCCATTCAGCAATCTTATCAAACGCGGTAGGCAGCGTGATGAGCGCGGCGATAGAGCGTCCAGGGTTAGCAAAAAGGGCAAGCTCTGTCATCAAGCCCGCCGCGATCTCGTCATCCAGCATGTTGCCCTTATTATCAACCAAAAAGATCTTTTCACCCCCCACATCAAATTGCACACCTAAATCAGCCCCTAGCGCACAGACAATTTTGGAAACGCGCGCCAGATTGGCCTTAAATTCGTGTTGCAGGATCGCCAGCTTGGTTTCATCCATCCGTGCATTGAGTTGCAGAACGTCGATGCCAAGGTTGTTAAGAATCGTGCTAAAAATGTCGGCAGTCAGGCCATGCGAATAGTCAACCACCATTTTGAACTTGGCGTTGCGTATGCGTTCGACATCAATATGTTGCAAAAAGCCCCGCACATATTCATCGGCTGGGGTGCTTGGATAATCTATCACGCCGGTTTCGTGCAAAAAGACACGGCGAAAATCTTCCCGGAAGAAGTTGCGTTCAATCACGCGCTCGTCGGCATTGGTTTGATTCATGCCGGTGCTATTCATAATGCGGATATCCACCACCCGTTGATCAAAAGGGCTCAGACGGACGTGGATACCGGCGGAGGTGTCCTGATGATGGCGCACAAAATAGCGTTCGACTGGAATGGCCACGGTGCCTAGATCCAGAATATTGATGCCGGTGCTGACCAGGCCACTAATCAGCGCCCGTTTTAACATGCGCGAGCTGCGGTGTGCGTCGCGATTGATGGCGACATAACTGCCTTTGGGCAGGGTGGCGCCCAAAGCTGCGCTCAGCTTGGCGGCATATTCTGGTGTCAGATCCACATTGACGACACCCGAAACGCCAAAACGGCTAAAGAGTGAGCGGCGCCCTTGCTCACCCCAAATGATACTCTCCTTGACACTGGCGCCGGCATCAATCTGCTTATGGGGCCATAGTTTTACATCGGCAAAGAGGACGCTTCCTTCGCCCAATGCACAGTTATCACCGATGACCACCCCTTCGTAGACCACAACTTTGGGTTTAATAATACACTGGCGGGAGATGACCGCCCCGCGCGCCTCGCAATTCTCCCCAATGTAACAATTGCGCCAGACAATACAGCGCTCAATCCGGCTATGATTGTCGATGACCGTGTTATCGCGGATGACGCTGGGGCCGTAGACCTGAACATCGCCTTTCACCTTGGCCTCGTTGCCCAGATAGATGGGGCCAAAGAGTTGTGCGTCGGGGGCAATGTCTACATTATCGCCAACCCAAATTCCCCCGCCAAGATGATGGCCAATCGGCTCAGCCAGCTTCACCTTGCCATAGAGTAGATCACTGGTGGCCCGTTGATATTCATTGATATTACCGACATCGCACCAATAGCCCTCAGCAATATAGCCATGAATATCTAACCCTTCTTGTAGCATGACGGGGAAGAGATCATGGGAAAAATCAAAGGACATATTGGGTGGGATCAGATCGAGCACCTCCGGCTCAAGGACATAGATGCCGGTATTGACCGTATCTGAAATGAGTTCAGCCCACCCTGGCTTTTCCAGAAAGCGTGTGACAGAGCCTTCTTCATTGGTGATCACAACACCATACTCAAGCGGGTTTGGCACGCGCGTCAGGGTAATGGTGGCGAGGGAGCCATGATTGTGATGGGCTTCGATAATCTGGTTGAGATCAAAATCGGTCATTGCGTCGCCGCTGATTACCAGAAAAGTGTCATCCAGATAGGACGCTGCATGTTTCACGCTGCCGGCGGTGCCCAACGGTGAGTCTTCAACCACATAGGTAATATTCATGCCCAAATTGCTGCCATCTCCGATGAAATCCTCAACGACAGCGGCTAGATAGCGCAGCGTCACGACCACATCGGTAATGCCATATTGCTTGAGGAGATCAAGGATGTGGGCCATAACCGGCTTGTTAACGAGGGGCACCATTGGCTTTGGCCGGCCAATGGTAAGGGGCCGAAGGCGCGCCCCATCACCGCCAGCCATGACAACAGCTTTCATTGTTGTGGCTCCTTTCAGCGCTCAATGATGCGCTCGTGCGCTCAGACAGGCGGCCAGGGATAATTGCGTCTATGGGGTTCGGGGGACGGATAGATCTGCTCATCGATCAGGTATGCCAGCCGGGACAACAGCGCCCTGCACTCCTTTTTGTTCAGAAGTTGACAAAGTTGTTGCGCCAAGAGAGTATCAGAGTCACGTAACTGTTGCTGCAAAGCGCACATGTTATCCAACAATTCGGCGTCAATGGGTTCACCGCTAAATTCCCAGATCACTGTGCGCAATTTATACTCGGTGTGAAAGCAGATGCCATGATCGATTGCCCACAGCCGCTCATCGGAACCAATCAGACAGTGACCGCTCTTCCGATCAGCGTTATTGACAATATAGTCAAACAACGTTAACTGCCGCAACGTCATTGAAAAACGAGCGTCATCCTGGACGGTGAAGTAGTGTTCATTGGCATCGTGGTCAATATAAAACTGGACACTCCCCAACCCATGGGTCCCTTCGCGGAGCACCGTTGGTGGGACGAGTTGCCAGGTTAATGCCTGACTAATGAGATAGGCAGCAGTTTCACGCATACAAAGCGTGCCCCACTCAAAATCCCAAAGCGGATTTTCCCCACGTTGGGGCTTATAGACCGCGGGCAGGGTCAATGTATCATCGCTTACTACCACCAAAAAACTGTGGTTGGAACTATAGGGCAAGAGACCTTTTTCAGCCAATTTACCGGCCGTCAGCGTCTGTAGGACTTGAGCTTCAGTCAGTGCAATCGATTCAGCCATAGAATTTTTTAGGAAGATCAAAAGATAATCGGCATAGCCTGGCCATCAGTGCGGGCGCAAAAATGGCCACCGCGGTCAATGGCGCGGCCACAGAGCGGGCAAACCGGACGCCCTTGGGCAATGACCTCTAGCGCGTGTTCACTCATGGCACGCATTTGGTCACGCGTGGCGACAAAACGCACACCAGGCACTTCATCGCTTTCTGGGTCAACAATCTCGTTGGTTTCACTATTAACCATCAGAGCCTTGGCAACAATCCAGATTGCATCTGCATCCTCATCATAGCCTATGCTCAACTGGCCAACCCGAAAGAGAGGATCCATCGGGTGTTCAGGCTGCAACGCGCGCTTGAGCTTGGCAGTCGCCGGCAGATGTGGATACATCTTTTCCAACTCTTCCAATAATTGTAAAATACTGACAGCCAGACTGCCAACTTCATGCTTTTCCAGCACAACGCTAACCAAGCGCGAGCTAGCGCGCGCTTGCAAGAAAAAGGTGCGCTGGCCGGGTTCACCAATAGCATCAGCAATAATATGTTGTACTGGATTTAGATCGTGTATATAATCTGTCATAGTCGACTTTACATTCACCTCGTTGCAAACAAGCCTGATTATAGAGTAATGCGATGCTTTCCCCAAAAAATCTTGGCCATCTTTGCGCTTAGGGATAGAGCGCCCAGCTTTTGGAAGCTTCGCAGCTACAGATAATCACCCACAAAGCTAGCTTTCATTTGAACTTTTATCTTCTGAACTTTTATCTTCTAGCTTAATTTCTAATTTGGCAAATTGGGGACGATAGTTGACGGCGAGCACAGCGGGCACATGACCAAAAAAACCTAAGGTGCTGACTGACGCTGTGCTAATCATAACGCGCTGGAAAAGATCGATGGGCGTACCGATGTAATGGGCAATGGTGGTGCGAATCACATCACCGTGGCTAAAGATAGCCACCACCTGATTGGGGTGTTGTACACAAAGACGGTCGATGGTGGCAACAGCCCGGCTCTGCACTTCGCGCAGCGTTTCCCCTTCTGGGAAGCGAAACAGGCTAGGGTAGTGCTGCACCTGACGCCATTCCGGCAATTTCGCGAGTTCTTTTAGATTGCCTCCTTGCCACTGGCCATAGTCTACCTCTTTAACCCCCTCTTCCGCACAAACCGTTAAATTCAGCGCCTCGGCCAGCGGTTGCGCCGTTTCCATGCAGCGCTCTAAAGGACTGGAATAAACGGCGGCAATCGGCTGCTGGCTCAACATAGCTGCTAATTCCTGCGCCTGTTGCTTCCCTTTCTCATTTAAATGTACACCAGGCGTACGCCCAGCCAATCGATCGGTGCCGACCCAATCATTTTCTCCATGTCGAATTAATAATACATAGGTTGTTGTTTCACTCATGACACTACCTTTTAGCTGGCGCCCGATCGGGGGGTGCACTTGGAATCTCTACGTTTGGGCGTGGATAATTGCTTGTCTTGATAAGCTGTATTGCTACCCTGTGATAACACACTGTGATAGTACACTGTGATAATACACTGGGCTATACTGTTGTGCTTGAGCATAGATAAAATGCTACGCGCGTCTGAAAGCCTTTTCTTCTCATTTTTGGCAGCCTCCGTAATAGCATAACACATCTACGTACAGGAGAGAAGTGGATAAACTTACCTTCTGCATTTTGTGCTATATGGAAATCAAAAGGAAAATCCGACTTTTAAAGCAACATGCCGGGGAGGGACCTCACGTCGCCCGGTATACGCACCAAGTCTTGGTCTATCCCCGGCATCTTCCCCAACGTGAAATGCACCCAACCGCATATGAGAGCTTGGCTCAACCCAACAATCGTGCTATACTGCTTGCTAAACTACAGTACTCTGCAGATACGTTCCTAAGGAGAGATGATAGACGAGAGGCGCAATGAGCCTTACTGGCGCCTCGTCTCATTTGTGGCATGTGACTGTTCTGTACTGTTATCAGCAGCAGTGGGCTACAGTGTACTGGATATGCTCTCATGCCACCCCGTTCGCATTTGAGAATGCTCACTACACGTTGCGGTCTCCTAAGAAACATGCTGGGGCACCGGGCGACGGTGCTACTACTGAGTATCTTTAACGGATCCACCAAAAGCTATTCCTCGTATGATACGTGTAAATGCTATTTTGTCCAAACGTTTTTTGCCTCCATCTTACGCAGGGTCGGTCACGGCGGCTTTGGTTGCACTGAGTCTAGGTGTGTGCTTGTTTTTGGCCGTTGCCTGCCTTCCTGAGCGGTCGATCGATCCGATGGCTCGCTATCAAGCAGCAGTGAAGCCATGGTTTCAAGCACAACTTGCGACCATGACCGACCTGCCACGCTATGAAATCAGCGCCACCTTGCAACCTGACGCTGATCGCCTGCAAGGGGAGTTACGGCTCCACCTGACCAATACCAGCCCCGATCCCTGGCGCACACTTGTCTTTCGCCTCTATCCGGCCCTCATTCAGTATGGGGGCGGGGCGGATGACACTATGGTCGTCCAGCGCGCATTGGTCAATGGACAGGTCATTAATCCAACTTACTTGGCCCACAACACCGCCATTGAACTTTTGCTACCGGAGATCTTACGCGCCGGGGACACTGTCGAGGTGGAGTTGCACTGGCTGGTCAAATTTCCAGAGTGGCAAAAGGAAGAGGAAAACTATGTCCTCTTTGGCAAGCGTCAGCAGATGATTAGCTTGCCCCTCTTCTATCCTTCGCTAGCAGTCTATGAACCGCTGCGCGGGGCGCGCCCTGGCCAGTGGTGGACCACAGAAGGCATTGTGCGCGGGGATGCAGCCTTTAACCCAATCTCGCTCTTCGATGTTACCCTCACCATGCCGGCCGACCAGGCGCCTGTCACCAGCGGCACCTTGATCACTTCCACCTTTATTAATGAGCAGCAGGCGCGCCATGTGTGGGTGACCGGTCCGTCACGGGAGTTTTTGCTCCATACCAGCCCCCAGTTTCGCTCGGCCTACACCGAAGCCTATGGCACCCGCGTCACCAGCTATTGGCTGCCGGGGCAGGAAGCGACCGGCCATGCCGCATTGACCTACGCAGTGGCGGCATTGCGCATCTACAGCGATCGCTTTGGCCCCTACCCTTTCCGCGACCTGCGCGTGGCCCCGGCACCGCTCAGCTACCGGGGCATGGAGTATCCTCAAGCCAGCCTGATCGGTGTAGATCTCTATGCCAATGACTTGGAAGATTTGGAGATTCTGGTGGCGCATGAAGTCGCGCACCAATGGTGGTACCAAATTGTCCACAACGATCCGGTCAAAGAACCGTGGCTCGATGAAGCACTGGCCGAATATTCGGTGCATCTCTACTTCGAGGATCTCTACAGCCAGAAGCGTGCGGCAGTCTATCAGGATCGTCGCTGGCAGCTTCCGCTTGATAGCCTAAAAAGTCAGAAATATGATACTGCCATTGATCAGCCGGTCAATGATTTTCTCAACGGGGCACAGTATGAAACGGTAATCTATGGCAAAGGGGCGCTCTTTTATGCCAGCCTGCGTCAAGCGCTGGGTGACTATCGCTTTAAGCGCTTTTTACGCACCTATTTCCAGACGCATCAGTACCAGATTGTGACCACTGATGATTGGCTTGCGGCCATCCATACCCTCAACAATCCGGCGTTGGATGTGCTTTATGAAGAGTGGGTGAAACCACCGGCGCTCCTGCCGCCGGCAGCGGTGTCCCCTACGCTTACGCCCTTACCATTACCCACAAATGGGCAGAAGTGAAGCGAGGGCGTTGGCCACCAGGGGATGAACTCCCCTGGCTAAGAGCAGGGCCCTCTATAGTGTTTCACTTGCGGTCAGCAGATCAGCCAAGTGTTCTTTCCAGAGAACAGGCCAGGAATGGCTACCATGCCCCCGTGTTGCAGCGCTGGTTGGAATCAGGTGATACTGCCCCTGCGTAACCCGCCCAATCTGCTGCTCCATAAGCCCTAGTTCGGGGGGATTGACCTGATCATCGGCAGAGTTAATGGCCAGCAGCGGCGCCCGGATCCGTTCCAAATGGGGCGCAGGATTGTACGCACGCGATGCGGCAAAAGCATAAAGCATATCATTGGCGTCCAGTTGGGCCCGATAATTTGTCACTAATTCTGCCAGAAATTGATCCGCCTGGTCACGCGTGGGCACCTGTTGTTGCCATAGCAAGGGGACACTGGTCATAAAGAGCAACGCGTAGATTGCAGTGGTCAAGCCCGCCGGCTGTTCGGTGTAGTCGCCATTGCTCCAGCTCGGGTCGGTGCGAATGGCGTCGATGATCATGCGGCGGATCATGCGGTTACGTCCGGCGATTTCAACCGGCAGCGAAGCCAGCGGCAGCAGCGCGTCCATAAAGTCGGGGTATTGATAGCCCCACACCCAGCTCTGCATCCCGCCCATGGATGTTCCCATAACCAGCCGCAGATGATTCACGCCAAGCTGTTCGGTCAAGAGCCGATAGTGGGCCAACACCATGTCATCATAAGTGTAGGCAGGAAAGCGCATCCGCAGACCATCACTGGGCTTGCTCGACTGCCCATGCCCAATCCCATCAGGCAAGATCAAGTAGTAGCGAGCGGCGTCGAGCAATTGGCCTGGGCCAAAGAGTTCGCCGGCAAATTGTTCACGCAGAAAACCGGCGCCACTGCCGGTCGTGCCGTGCAGTATCAGCACAGCGTTGCGCACGATCCCCTCTCGATCGCGTTGCGGAGCACCGAGGGTGGTTACCCCCAGGCGTAATTTAGACAAGGTTGCTCCATCCTGAAAATGGAAATCCTGTAACGTGTAGTGTTGCGTTACCGGAACATTCATAAACTTTGCCTTTCTTTGACTCTATCTTTCTTCGGCTGGTACTATTTAGAGTGTCGCCGTAGATAACAGAAAAACCTTGTCTGGACTATGATTTTTGTGATTGTATGAGGACTATGATTCCGCCGCCAGAGGTTCGGTGTTATTTGCTTTTCCCTATCCGCAATCCGAAATCATAGCCCATCCCCTAATCATTTCCAGCATAGCCTAGACGCCCATACTGGTTACACAATCATAGTCCATCCCCTAATCATTTCCAGCATAGCCTAGACGCCCATACTGGTTACACAATCATAGTCCATCCCCTAATCATTTCCATCATAGTCCAGACGCCACTTCCGCTTCACCTTCGCATTGTACGACTAAAAAGCCTGAATAGTGTCATCTTGCTTCGACGTGGGTCACTCCCTTACGATTTAGGGTCAACACAACGCGTTGGGCAATAATCTGATCGCCTGCATGCGCGCCCGTACAAATGGTAATTGCATTGACATAGTAGACCTTAGGACATTTTACCTTTCGCAATCCGGTGCTGTCCAAATAGGGACGCCGCTCGTAAGGTTCATCCATTTTATGGAGGAAGGGGCGAACATCTAGGCGCATAATATCACTGACGCCGGTAATCGGCGGTCCATCGGGATAGATTCGTTGAAATGTGCCGGTCCTTAGCGTCACATCGCGGGTATAACAGAGAATCCGCTCTTCTTGGCCTTCGTTACCAATCTTGGCAATTACGCTGCGCTGCCGCAGCTCCCGAATCTGTGATGGTAGCTCACGTTCATCCAAAAAAACCACCTTCTCACGTACATGGCCCACCCGCTGCTCCTGATCCAGCGTGTCCACATCAATGCGCCGGTCATAGTACCGGCGCCGCAGAAAGCTTACCGAAAGGGATCGGCCTAACTCTTTGATACGGTCCTTAAACATATAACCAACGACCAGAGCAATAAAGACGGGAAAGGTAAAATTGCCATAGAGCGCTTGAAAGTAAAAGGCGACAACCGTGGCAAAGACCATCGAAATCCCGGCAGCCACCGCAAAGAGTAACTGCTCCACTGTTGCCCCTTCACGTCCCACCGTGGTGGCGAGATAGAGAACGCTGGATGTGTACTTTTTTAATGCAGAGATTCGATAGAGATAGTGTTCGTCATTTACCCCGGGCTGTAGAATTGAGGGATAACCGCGCCGACGGCGATAGTCGATCTCTTGCTGGATAGAGGCCATAAGCTGTTGGCGTAACCCAACCACAAACGGCTGCTCTTCTGCTGTCAACCGCGCCAACAGCTTAAAGAGGTTGTCTTCTACCACCAGGCTTAATGCTTCATCTGTCAACCGATAGCTTTCAGCCAAAGGTGTGTCGACAGCACAGGCTTCGATCTGTGCACCACAGCGGCGAATCCGCGCCAGAATGGCATTGATCGTAGCCAACGTGTGGCTCAAGCTTGTTACGACCATATCCGGGTCACTCAGCCCTTGTTGGACCACGCGTGCTGTGCGTTGCATTTGGCGGCTTAAACATCGATGCAAGATGGGGCGAAGAAAGCGAAACTGATTTTTGAGCCGCTGCTGGATTGATTGACGCGCTTGCCACTGCGCATCAGCCATTAACGCTTCAATCAGCAGCAACGGCGAAGTAGCCCCACTGAGCAGTTCTTCGAGCGCAAACTCTGGCGTTTTCAGACGAATATAATTTTGAATCCGCCGATAAAATTCCTCTGCCGGAAACGTAGCCTCGTTGATGCCTAAGCTGTAGGGAAAGAAGAAATAGGTTGTGATCCTGTAGCGCGTCTGTTCACTGGCCTGCAGGAAATATTCTACCTTCATTTCGACCTGAAAACGGTCATGGATCTCAACACGCTGTTGCACGGTCGTTTGCATTATCTTTGCGTCTGTTATCTATCCATAAAATCCCAAATAATTCGATGGACCACCCATTCTACTGGCGCCCGGTCATCTGTAAAAATTTGCTGGGCGGACGGGTGAAGTATGCGCGCCTGGGCGCCTGCTTGTTGGGCAAATTGGCGAAATTCCACCGGCAAGCCTGCCGGCAGCTTGGCGCTTTTCGTTACAAAGTCGGTCAGGGAGGTTGGCTGCACGGTCGCCACCAGTAGTGAGTTGCCTAAATTATCAGCCGGACCCGGTTCATCAAGCGCATAGACCGTGGGAAAGATTTGGGCCAGCGTCGCCGCCAGGGCATCGACCAGGGCAAAGTTGGTGGCTGTACGCCCGACGTTAATGGCCACCACGCCATCCGCCGTAAGGTGCGCCTGTACAAGCTGGAAAAACTCCAACGTTGTCAGGTGAAAGGGAATATAGGGGGGACGATAGGCATCAACGGCAATGATCCGCCACTGGGAAGAGGGAGACTGCTGGGCTAGCCAACGGCGGCCATCAGCGGCAATGGGAGTCAAATTCGGCTGTGTCATGCCAAAATAGGTGCGCCCCACGGCAATAATTTCAGGGTCTAGTTCGATGCCGGTAATGGCGACAGGCCCATAGATCGACGTGTAAAGTTCACTGACTGTCCCGGCGGCCAACCCAATAATCAACAGATCATGGCCTGTTTGGGTGGCTTCTGTAGCAGCCGTCGCTGCGGCTGGTGCGCAGGCGCTGTCCGCCGGCAGGCGATTTAAGCCACAGTGGTTAAAAAGCGGCGCCAGCAAAAAATAGTCCCAAATGCCCAAGCTGAGCAAGGTGTCAGGATGATAGACGCTGTGAATGCCGACGCCATCATTCAGCTTCAGATGACGTTCACTGCCCCACTGGCGCACCGCAATATAGTTATAAAGACTTTCATCCTCATAGAGAATTTGGCCGGTGCTGCCATCATCCCACGCGCGCCGGATGGACGGATGGGCGCCGGTGGCGAATGCCAGCCACAAAACGGCCAGCAACGCCCCCAGGGAAATCCAGCGATAAGCGCGCCAGAGCGTACCTAGCGCAACGATCACGAGCAACGCCAGCGCCAACAGATAGAAAGTCCACCGGGTTCCATAGCTGGGAATGAGCCATAGCACAGGCAGAAAGGCCCCCACCAAACTGCCAACGGTGGCTGTGGCATACAGTCGCCCTGCAACTTGTCCAGCCTGGGTGACTTCGCTGACTGCCAGCCGCACCGCCCACGGGCTCACTGCCCCCAACAGGATGACCGGAACGCTAAAGAGGAGGAAGACAGCCCCCAAGGCGGCTACTAACAAGCCCGCATCAAAATTGGCAATGCCGGCCGCGGCCCACCGCAGCACAGGCGTACTCAACCAGGGCACCAAGGCGACACCCACTGCGCCAAAGACAATGGTGATTTCTAGCCCCTGGTAGTGGGGGAAACGGTCGGCCAGTTTTCCTCCCAACCAGGCGCCCACGGCCAGGTAGAGCAAGATCATGCCAATGATCGCAGCCCAGACCACCTGATTGTTGCCAAAGATCGGTTCCAGCAAACGGGAAGCGCTCAACTCAACGCCCAGCGTAACGGCGCCGGTGCTAAAGACTAAAATGGATAAATACTTCACAAGCTTTTCAAGTTCGCTCTAATGTTACAATGCTCCGCATAATTTTCAGACGCTCATATGGGCGAAGGGGTGAAATTGCTACAATGACCAGAGAGAAACGAAGCGATTTCACCCGTAGACCTATATGAGCCTTTGCAGAACGGCCAAAACGCAACACGCAACACGCACCAACACACATTTATTTCCTCGACGCAACCTTATGATATAATTGAATGCATGAGCGACAAAATTATCAACACCTTTCAACAACGCCGCCAGCTTGACCAGGCCTTTGCAGATCTGGCCCAGACCCAAAATGAAGCGGAGCTGGTGCAAGCTGCGCGTCAGATCGCGCATTCGTTTCCAGTCGATCTGGTGCTGACTGCGCTGGTAAAATATTTAGACACAGGGAATAGCCAAATCCGGGGCGGATTGGGCCACGTCGCTGCGCTACTACCGGCGGATGAAGTGCTGCCGGCGCTGCGCAATGTGGCCGCCAAGCGCCAACTGGCGCCCCAAGCGCGCCTCAACGCCGCCTCCATTGCCCAGCGCTTTCTCGGCGTGGAACTGCCAGCCGCACTCTTAGCCGATCTGACTGATACGGAAGAGATCGCGTTCCAAAGCTTGCGTGAAGCACTCGATGAAGCACAGCGCAACCGTTATGTGCTGCTCGAATACGTGACGCAGATGCAGGAACACGGTGAGGAAATCGCAGCCATGGTCATGGGGTTGCTGGAACGGGTTGAGCCAGCGGAACGGGTTGAACTGTTACGATTGATTGCACAAGATGAACGGCCGCGGGTGGCCAGAGGCGCACTGACACGGCTAGAAAGGTTGGCGCTTAGCGAGGAAATGCCACAGGCCGTTCGCGCGCTCTATACACTGCAAGCGGCGCTGGCGGAAGATTTGGCTGAAGAGACAGCGCGCAGCCTGCGCAAAGTGCGCTTTAGCGGGAAAGTCTATCACCCCACATCCACTACAGGCTGGCGGGCGCTCCTAAGCCCGGCTGATCCCAACAGCAGCCAAAGCGTTTGGCTGCTCTATCGACCAGACACAGCCCAAAGCAATGGGATTCTCCTTGGCTTTGCGCGCAGCGAAGGGGTCGGTATGAGCCAATTCTTTGGCACCGAAGTCATTGATCGAACGCTCTTGCCCCCTGCGCAACCGGTGGGCGAGATGGTGACAGTCACCATGGACAACGGCCGCACCGCCACCATGCTGGAAGCGCCTTTTGACTATGGGCGCTGGCTGTTGCAACGGGCCATTGCCCATATGCAAGCGGTCTCCGGCAAGCAACCCTTGCCCGGTGAATATAAATTATACAATGATCTGATCTGGCAATTTGCGCCGCCGGCGGTGGAGCCTGCGCTGCTAGCCATTTGGCACAGCTCCACCACCGAAAAACCCTCGCCCGTGGACGCAGAGACGCTGGCGACCTACACCACTGAACTCTTTCACCATCCGGTGATGGCGAATTGGCAACTGCGCAACTGGGCGTTGATGCCCAACAGTGCGCAACTGGCACTGCCGTTGCCGGATCTTGTAGCCGCCTTGCTCGGTCAAATTGCCAAATCCAGTGAAGGTCTACAGTTGGGCCAAGCATTAGCTGCAGGATTGCGGGCCCAGGCAGCCTGGCTCCAGATTGCGCAGCAACCCACCTTGGCCGCGCACGCTCTACTTCTGGCAGAACACCTGCCGCACCTATCCATCACCGCCAATCCCGTGTTAGCACACATGTTGACCAATGCGATTAACGCCAACCAACACGGACGGCAAGGATAAGTAATTATTACCGACTCTACTGCCAAGAGTGTAACTGTTCAGCCACCTCCCGGTCTGTCCCCGGCACGGCGGCTGAACAGTTACAGTGATGCTTAAAAGATCCCAAGCTCGTCTTTCGCTTCATCAGACATTAAGTCCGGTGTCCAGAAGGGAGTCCAGGTCAGGTGCACGTTGACCTCATCCAGTTCGGGAAAGGCATTATGGGTGGTGCGCTGGACATCGGTGATGATTTGCGGTCCGGCCGGACAACCAGGGCTAGTCAGCGTCATGGTCACTTCGGCTGTATTTTTATCCGTAACATCCACTCCATAGACCAGACCCAGATCGACAATATTCATCATTAACTCCGGGTCGCGTACATTCGCCTTGAGCACAGCGAATATTGCCGCAGAGGTTGGCTTCTCTGTTTTATGTGCCGTTTTATGTTCCGTTTTATGTTCACTCATGAGAGACTCCTTATCGTTTGGCTCATATAGGTATGCGGCTGAAATTGCTATTTTTTCTCTCTGGCAAACGGTGCAATTTCAGTTTGCCGCCCATATGAGCGTATCGTTTTATCGCACATTCATTCGTATTGCCCCATTACCCTTACAAGGGCGATTCGATCAACACGTCATCGCCCGCAATCTGCACCGCATAGACATTGGTTGACTCAAAGGCGGGGAAACTTAGCGCCTTACCAGTGCGAATGTCAAAACGTGCGCCATGCCGGGGGCACATTACCTCGCAGCCGTTAACTACGGTGCCCTCCACCAAGGGACCACCATCGTGTGTGCAGACATCCTCAATCGCATAGATCTGCCCAGCCAGGTTAAAGAGGGCCACCCGCACATCGTCTACTTCCACTAGTTTGCTGCCCCCTTCGGGGATTTCATCGACTGTCGCAACTTTAATAAATTCACTCATGCTCAATCCCTGCATACTTTTACAATGTTATTGGTAGCGGTTTCACTGCTTCGCCCATAGAAGCGCTCTTAACTTTCATCTCCGTCCTCATCAGTCAGCTCAATCATCGTATTTTGGTCATGGACCACCAGCCACTGATCACCTTGCTTGACAAAGATGAGGTTTAGAAAGTATTGAAATTGCACGGCTTCTCCCTCTTCATCAACATCTTCATAGTTGACCAAGAGGAGCGCAGAAGCCATCGCATCGCTCTCATGCTGGGTGATGAGCTCCGTCGTCATACGCCATTCCGGGTCGGCAAACCATTCCTGGTGAAGTTCCACAATCTCTTGGTAGTCATCCAGGTAGTCACCATTGGGCAAAATCAGGCTAAGCGTGCCATCGGCGACAATTGTCTCTAAAAAAGTATCAATGTCGTGTTCCTGAATCGCCGTCAGGTGGCGCTGGAGCGCCTGTTGAAAAGTCATAGATTTCCTTTGCTGATGTTCATGGGTCCGCTGCCTACTATGCGTGCGGGCGTTATTCCGGCCATTCTTCGAGACCATATGCTCCTGCTTTCAGAACTTTGAGCGGCAGCAAGGCACATTTCAGCCGAACAGGGCCGATTTCAATGCCTAACATTTCCAAGATATACTCTTTGTCAAGCTGTTTCAGCTCTTCCAAAGATTTGCCCACGATCTCCTCCATCAACATGGAGGCTGTCGCTTGGCTGATCGAACAGCCACGGCCATCAAAGGCAGCATCCTCCACAATCCCATCGGTGACTTTCAATTCAATCGTAATTTCGTCGCCACAGAAGGGATTATGATCATGATGCTGAATATCGGGCTGCTCTAAATGGCCCTTGCGGCGGGGGTGTTTGTAGTGGTCAATAATCGCTTCGCGATAGAGATCATCCATGCGCCCTATGTTCCTTTCTATAGTGCGGTCGCCTTATCCAAAGATCGCGCTGGCCTTTTCAAGCCCCACAACCAGTTGATCAATCTCTTCGGTTGTATTATACAGGTAAAAGCTGGCGCGTGCACTTGCGACCAGGCCAAAATGATCATGAACCGGTTGGGCGCAGTGATGGCCGGCGCGAATGGCGACCCCCACCTGGTCTAGCACCGCCGAGAGATCGTGAGGATGGATCTCATTCAACGTAAAGGCAACCAAGCCACCCCGTTCTGCCGGCTGGGGTCCAAGAATCCGCAACCCTTCGACTGTGGCCAAACGATCATAGGCATAGCGGGTCAACATCTGTTCGTGCTCATGCACCCACTGCATGCCCACTTGCGTCAAATAATCAACTGCGGCGCCTAGGCCAATCACCTCGGCAATGGGTGGCGTACCGGCCTCGAATTTATAGGGCAAGAAATTCCACTTACTGGCGGCCAAGGTCACTTCCCGAATCATGTCACCACCCCCCATAAAGGGCGGCATCGCTTCCAGAAGGGCCCGCTTGCCATAGAGTACGCCAACCCCGGTGGGGCCACACATTTTATGGCTGCTAAAGACCAAAAAATCCGCATCCAACGTCTGGACATCGACCGGCAGATGGGGCACACTTTGGGCGCCGTCGATCAAGACCTTCGCGCCAACTGCCCGCGCCGCCGCCACCAACTGCGCCACCGGATTGACAGTGCCCAGGACATTGCTCATATGCGTAAAGGCAAACAACTTGGTGCGTTCGCTGAGCAGTTGCCCAAGTTGCGCCAGATCCAGCAACCCTTCCGGCGTAAAGGGCACATGGCGTAGGGTAAAGCCCAACTGGTCACGCAAGATTTGCCAGGGCACAATATTGCTGTGGTGCTCCATCGCGGTGATGAGCACCTCGTCGCCTGGCCCTAAATTGGCGCGCCCCCATGAGTTGGCCACCAGGTTGATGCCCGCCGTCGTACCGCCGGTAAAGATGATCTCTTTGCTGCTCGCCGCATTGATAAAACGGGCGATGCGTTCCCGGGCATCTTCATACGCAGCGGTCGCTTCTTCGCTCAGCGTATGGACGCCACGGTGGACATTCGCATTGTGCAGACGATAATAATCGTCCAACACTCGCAAGACACTTGCCGGCTTCTGGCTAGTCGCCGCATTGTCCAAATAGACCAACGGCTTGCCGTCAAGCGTGCGTTGCAAAATGGGAAAATCTTGTCGAATACGTTTGGTTTGTTCCGCAGTAGTGTTCACAGTAATTTTAGGATTTTGCTAAGGTTTTCGCTCCTATGGGCGGCAAACTGAAATTGCACCTTCTCCCAGAGAGAAAAATGGCAATTTCAGCCGCATACCGATAGGGGCCAAGGTTTTAGATCTCATTTACAGCACAACACAGGCAGGGCCTTGTCTTAGCGCCCTGCCTGTGTCAGTTACACGGCATCATAATCTTCGGGTGAGAGCAGCAGCAATCGTCCGCTAACGCTCGACCGGTAGGCGAACGCCATTGCCCCATTCGGTCCAGGAGCCGTCATAGTTGCGCACATTGGGATAGCCCAACAGATAGGTCAACACAAACCAGGAATGGCTGCTTCGTTCACCGATCCGACAGTAGGCAACTACATCGTCATTAGCGTTAAGACCTTGCTCCTCTTCATAGATCGCGCGCAATTCATCAGCACTTTTAAAGGTGCCATCAGAATTGGCCGCCCGCGCCCAAGGCACATTTTTGGCGCCCGGAATGTGGCCGCCACGCAACGCGCCTTCTTGTGGATAATCAGCCATGTGCAGCAGTTCGCCCTTGTACTCACCGGGGCTGCGCACATCGATCAACTTGCCATTCACCTCGATATGGGCTAAGACATCATCGCGGAAGGCGCGGATAGGTGCGTCGTGGCGCTCTTTGGCCGTGTAGTTGGAGGGCGTATACGTGGGCACGACGCGGGTCAGTTCACGACCCTCGGCCACCCACTTGGCGCGCCCGCCATCCATCACTTTGCCATTTTCGTGGCCAAAGAGCTTAAAGACCCAGAAAGCATAGGTGGCCCACCAATTATTCTTATCGCCATAAAAGACCACGGTCGTCTCTTTGCTAATGCCATTACGCTGGAGCAAGGCTTCAAATTGCTCTTTGCTAATATAGTCACGCACCACCGGATCATTGAGATCTACATGCCAGTCGATCTTCACCGCACCCGGAATATGGCCAGTGTCGTAGAGCAGGATATCCTCATTGCTCTCCACCAGGCGTACATTGGGGTCATTCAGATGATCCGCCACCCACGCGGTGCTGACCAACACTTCCGGATGGGCATAGCCCTTCTCTTCAATTTTCATGAGATTCTCCTTTATTTTGCGTCAAACGCTTTAGTTGATTTTTCGGTTCAAAGAATAGGCTCATATAGGTAGGCGGTTGATATTGTGCTTTTTCTCTGGAAATGGTGCAATTCAGTTTGCCGCCCCTATAAGCGAAAGAATAACATCGCCCTAAGTATGCCATACGGCAGCTTAGGGCCCAATACAGATACAATTTAAACCGAATCCCTGTGAACGCAAAAATTGAGGAAGAATGTACATCACCTTTAACCTCGATCTATCCGCCGATTTTCCGTTCAATGACCCGTTCCAGTTTGGCCACTACGCTCTCTACCGGTACACGATCGAGTACAGCCTGGAAGAAGCCCTGTACAATCATCCGTTCGGCTTGCGCCCGCGAAAGACCGCGCGCCATCAAATAAAAGACATATTCGTCTTCCACTTGTGCGGCAGTGGCACCGTGGGTACAGCGCACATCATTGGCTTCAATTTCCAGACCTGGAATGCTGTCGGCACGTGCAGTGCTATCCAAAATAAGATTGCCGTTGCGTTGGTAAGCATCGGTCTTTTGGGCACCGGGGTAGACGCGAATCTGGCCCATATAGACGCTACGCGCCTGATCCTTGAGTGCACCGTTAAAAAGCAGATCACTAAAACAACTGGGGGCGCGATGAATTTGCAGCGTCTGGTGGTCAATATGTTGGCGTCCAATCGGGAAGAAGATACCCAACAGCTCACCATGACCGCCTGGCTTGGTGAGATCCACGTCCAAAAACGCCTTGGTGGTGCGGCTGCCCCAGCTCACCTGGATCCAACGCAAGTCGGTGTCCTTGCCCATCACAGCGCGGCCGGTCAGAAAGTTCCAGGTGGAGTGGTCAAAGTCCTGCAAGTTCATGTAGCGCACAGTGCTATTGTCGCGCAGGATCAACTCGACTACGGTGCTCTGCAGCCCATCTTTGCCGCCGATCAGGTCATCGACGACGGTCACCTCGGCGCCTTCTTCGGCAATTAACAAGGTGTGATGATAACCGCCCACGCCTGTCCCCTGGTTCAGGATCACCTGGAGGGGCAGGTCCACTTTGGTGTTCTTGGGCACATAGATCAAGGCACCGGTGTCCCACAGCGCCGCATTGAGGGCCGTAAACTTATTCTGGTCGGCCTGCACTGCCTCTGTCATGAAATATTGTTGGACTAGTTCCGGATGTTCATGCACAGCGTGCTGCAGATCGGTAAAGATGACCCCCTTGCCGGCCAGATCCTCGCTTATGTCACGATAACGGACGGCGCCCTCTTCAAAGACGAGACTGGCGGCGCTGTCCATTTCATCCAGTTCATGTTGGATGCCTAGGCCAAGCGCCCCATCAACCTGGACCTTGGGCTGGGCAAAGGGTTGGAACTTCTCCATTTTAAGACCAGTCAAGCGGGTGCGCCGCCACGCTTCATCGGTCGGCTTGGGCCAGGGCAACGCCATATAGGTATGCCAGGCGGCCAGCCGTTTTTCTAACATCCACTCCGGTTCCGCTTTGGCCGCAGATGCAGCCCGCACAGCTTCTTCATTAAAGTTGAGCGGCTGCTTATATTGGTTAGGCTGACCGTTGACGCCATTGACACTACTGATGTGTTCGGCAGCCGTTTCTTTTACTAATACGCTCACTAGCTTTCTCCATATGAGATTTTTAATTTTCGGTAACAATTGGGCCCACGACAGACGCGGATCCGGGTAGCGCGGATGCTTGATTCAGTAAAAAATCCGCGCCGCCTAGCTCCGCGTCTTTAGACCGCTAGCCGATGCTGCCTTCCATTTGCAATTGGATCAGACGGTTCATCTCCACCGCATATTCCATGGGCAGTTCCTTCACCAGCGGCTCAATAAAACCGCCGACAATCATAGCTGCCGCCTCATCTTCACCGATGCCACGACTCATGAGATAGAAGAGCTGTTCCTCACCGATTTTACTCACCGAGGCTTCATGACCTACCGCCACATTGTCCTCTTCGATCTCGATATAGGGATAGGTGTCCGAACGGCTCGCTTCATCCAGCAACAATGCATCGCAGACAACGTTGCTCTTGCTATGATGCGCCCCCTTGGCCACCTTGAGCAGCCCGCGATAGCTGGCGCGCCCGCCATCCTTGCTGATCGACTTAGAGACAATCTTGGAACTGGTATACGGCGCCCCATGCACCACCTTGCCGCCGGCATCCTGGTGCTGACCGTGACCGGCAAAGGCAATCGAGAGAATCTCGCCGTGGGCTTTGGGACCCAACATGTAGACCGCCGGATATTTCATGGTGACCTTGCTGCCCAAGTTGCCGTCAATCCATTCCATCGTGGCACCGTCATAGGCCACTGCCCGTTTGGTCACCAGATTGTAGACATCGGTGCTCCAATTCTGGATGGTGGTATAACGACAACGTGCGCCCTTCTTAATAATAATCTCAACCACAGCGCTGTGCAGGCTGTTGCTGCTATAGATCGGGGCCGTACAGCCCTCGACATAATGCACACTGGCGCCCTCTTCGACAATAATCAAGGTACGCTCAAATTGGCCCATATTTTCAGCGTTAATGCGGAAATAGGCTTGCAACGGAATATCGACATGGACGCCCTTGGGAACATAGACAAAGCTGCCGCCACTCCAGACCGCGCTGTTGAGCGCCGCAAATTTATTGTCCGCCGCCGGAATCACGGTGGCAAAATATTCACGGACAATATCCTCATGTTCCCGGAGACCGGTGTCCATATCCAAGAAGATAACACCAATCTTTTCCCACTCCTCGCGCAGACTATGATAGACTACTTCAGAGTCATATTGGGCGCCGACGCCCGCCAGGAATTTACGCTCTGCTTCGGGAATACCGAGCCGTTCAAAGGTGTTCTTAATACTCTCCGGCACCTCTTCCCAACTCTTGCCCGCGCCTGCGGAAGGCTTGAGGTAGTAGTGAATATCCTCAAAATCAATGCCGCTCAGATCAGCGCCCCAGGTGGGCAAGGCCTTGGCCAGGAAAATATCCAATGCCTCATGGCGAAATTGACGCATCCAATCCGGTTCATTTTTATGATCCGAGATCTGGTCAATCACGGCATGATTCAGCCCTTTCTCGGCTTTAAAAACGGCTGCCACGTCATCGTGAAAGCCATAGCGATATTCTTGTTTAACATCTTCCAAATATACTTGATCGGCTTGTGTTGCCATCGTCTATGTATCCTTTCGTTCTCAACTAGGCGATATAGCACAAATTGTGTAAGGCTCATATGGGCGATTGTGTAAATTCAATTTTCTCCAGAGAGCACTTTGAAATTTACACAATTTAGCATACCACCCTCTGCTTTGCTCGGTTCTATGCGAAAAACGACGGTCTCCTCACAACCGCCCAGCAATTACGCGGCAACCAGCTCTGCATTGCCAAATTCTTGCTCAACCCAACCATAGCCCCGCTCTTCCAGCATATGGGCTAACTCAATCGTGCCTGTTTTGACAATACGACCACCGTAGAAGATGCTGACAAAATCGGGCTTGACATAGTTGAGCAGCCGCTGATAGTGAGTAATCATCAGGAAACCGCGCTCAGGGGTGGCCAACTTATTAATGCCATCGGAGACAACGCGCAGGGCGTCAATATCCAAACCGGAGTCTGATTCATCAAGAATGGCAAATTTGGGCTCCAACATCGCCATCTGTAACACTTCGGTGCGCTTCTTCTCACCGCCCGAAAAACCATCATTGAGGTAGCGGCGCGCAAAGCTGGAATCGACGTTATATTCCTTCATCTTGTCATTAAGCTCACGTCGGAATTCACGCATGGGCATCAAGTTGCTGCCGATAACCCCCGTGCTGTTCGTGCCGGCCTGCTCTGTGTAGCCACGCACATTGGAAACTGCCGTACGCAGGAAGTTGGCCACACTGACGCCCGGCACCGCCACCGGATATTGAAAAGCCAGAAAGATGCCGGCCTTGGTGCGCTCATCCGCTTCCATATCAAGGATGCTTTCGCCGTCAACTAAGATATCGCCTTCCGTCACCACGTAATGGGGATGACCAGCAATGACATAGGCCAGGGTAGACTTACCGGAGCCGTTCGGCCCCATTAACGCATGAATTTCACCACTGCGCAGGGTCAGATTAACACCCTTTAAAATCTCTGTATCTTGTACAGTGGCGTGAAGATTGCGAATTTCTAAAACGCTCATTGGAAACAGTACTCCTTAACTTTTGGCTCATAGCGGTACGCGGCTGCAATTGCCCTCTCTGTCGAGAAGAGAGTCTTGCAATTTCACTGCTCCGCCCGAGGAGCAAACTTTTAAGTCATTTTGGGGCCGAAGACACCAGACAATTTTGCCAATGCAAAGATCTGTAAATTTGGTGTCCCAGCCAGCTCTAAAAATTGTTGATATTCTTTCAATTATAAAAACACAAGCGAACCAACGCAGCGTGTTACTCACGATCCGTCTTCGGCGACACGACAAAGGAACAGCTATGATGGCCATCCATCATGCAACTGCTCAAATTCACTTCGGAGCCAAGCACCTGCCGCAACATTAGCTCATCCATTTCACAGATTTCGCGGTGCTCTTGCGCCAATTCATGGTACGGACAATTATAAGTGTGCAAGACAAAGGTGTCGTCTTCGGCTTGTGCTTTGATATCGGTCAAAACACCACGCTGATAGAGCGCCGCCGCCATCTCCTCCACCCGTTCTTGCAACAGCCCCGAACGCACCGACGATGCATACTTATTGGCAAGGCGCTGGCTAACCCGCTCCAGCAACAACCCGGTACGCTCTTTACCTTCCAAGACAAAGACCTCTTGCAGCAGCGTTAACGCCAGATCATCACAGTGACAGGCAAAGAGATCGTTGACCTTCTCCGTAATCATATAGGTGTGATGAGGACGCCCGACGCCAGTATGCACAGCCTTGCGCTCAATATAGCCCTCGGCCTGCAATGTTGACAGATGTTGACGCACTGCCGTCGTTGTAATCCCAAGCAATTGCTCAATATCTTTGATGGTGGCTGAACCATTCCGTTGCATGTATTCCAAAATCTGCCAGGCAGCTGTATCTCGGTTTTGATGGTTGCTGAGTGACATGGAATCCCTTTTATTGCGGTTTGCAATACAAACCCTCTAAGCAGTTCGTGGTTAAGGCCGCTGCCCTTCACGAGCGCTGCTAATCAATCAATGCGTATAGAATAACACGTTTCCACAATTTTGTCAAATAAAACTGTTTTAATGTTTTTATATTTCGCGCATGTGGGCGCGGCGGTGAAATCGTTGCAACTACCAGAGAAAAGTGGAATGATTCCACCCGAGAAACCACAACGATAATTTGGGAAAGGGAAGCCATCTAGGGCAAAATAGAGCCTATGAATCGTGACTATTCCGCCATCCAACGTGTTTTAATCATCACCTTTGCCTGGAACCTGGTTGCAACGGCTGCCAAACTGGTGATTGGTGTGGCGACCGGGGCGCTCAGTTTGATCGCCGACGGTCTCGACACCTTCTTTGACGGCCTCTCCAACTTGGTCGGCCTGGTGGCTGTCCATATTAGCAGCCAGCCGCCCGACGAGGAACACCCCTATGGCCATCGCAAGTATGAGACATTGGCAGCGCTCTTTGTGGCGGCGGCCCTCTTTATCACAGCCTGGGAATTAGCGCGCGGCGCCATTGAACGGTTGCTGTCGCCGCCACCGGTGACGGTCAACTACTGGAGCATTCTCGCCTTACTCGTCAGCGCGCTGGTGCAAGGCTTTACGGGTTGGTGGGAACTGCGCCGCGCCGCACAGTTGCAGAGCGAGATGCTGCGCGCCGATGCGCGCCATACCCTGGCTAGCATCGGCGTCAGCGCCACAGTCCTGGTCGGTCTCGCCTTGGTACAATGGGGCTATCTATGGGCGGATCCGCTGGTTGCGCTGCTGGTCGCTGGCGTGATCCTCAAGATTGGCGTGGACACCGTGCGCGAAAATATCCCCGCCCTGGTCGATCAAGCGCCGTTGGATGCGATCGGCATTGGCGCGGTGGTGGCTGGGGTCACGGGCGTCGAGAGTTATCACCGTATTCGTAGTCGCGGCACGGCTGACCATGTGGCCATCGATCTGCACATTCGCGTCTCCCCCAACTTGCCCATGCAGGAAGCCAATGCCATTGCGGACGAGGTGCGGCGCCGGCTCTTGGCTTTGCCCGGCGTCGGGGATGTCACTGTCCATGCCGAGGCCCAGCGTGGCGCGGACGAGGCGCCCAATCTCTACTCTTCCACCCGCATGATCGCCCAGGAGATTGGGCTGATGATTCATGAGTGGTCCATTCAGGCGGAGGGGCAACAGTTGCGGCTCCACCTTCATGTTGGCGTGGATCCCAACCTGACCGTGGCGGCGGCCCATGCGTTGGTCGATCGGCTGGAAAAGACCATTTTGGAGCGACATCCTGAGCTTGAGTCGATCCACAGCCATATTGAGCCAGCCACCAGTGAGATCCTGCCATCGGCGGCGGTTAGCTCGGGGCTGCACCAACGGGTGGTGACCATTATTGAAGAAGCCACGGCCACCATTCCCCACCTCCACGATCCCCACGAGATTACGGTGCGCCAGGTGGAGGGAAAACTCTTTATTACAGTCGAGGCGCTCATCGACGGCGAACTGTCGCTGGGTGAGGCGCATGACCTGAGCACCCAATTGCAGGACGCCATCCGCGCCCGCGTGCCCAACCTGGGCGAAGCGCTGGTGCATCTAGAACCGCGTGAATAATCAGAATCTCCTCACAACGAAACCAGAACATCGCTATGGAAAACTACTGAAATCGAATGTAGCTTGCTGTATGATGAAAAGATGTCATGGGTCATTAGTCACTTGATTACCAATGACCAATAACTAATGACCAGTGACCAATGACCACTTACGACCAAAGGAGCAATGAATCATGGCCTATGGAATCAACCGGGTGACCGTCATCGGAGCGGGCACCATGGGCGCAGCCATTGCCGGCCATCTGGCCAACGCTGGCGTGCCGGTGACCCTGCTGGATATGGCACCCACTGAACTGACCGCGGCCGAGGCGGCTGCAGGGCTGACGTTGGAACACCCCAAGGTGCGCAACCGGATCGTCCAGGCCGGCTTTGAACGGATGCTTAAGGCCCGGCCCAACAATCTTTTTACCCCAGCGGTGGCGCAGCGCATTACCACCGGCAATCTGAGTGACGACTTTGACAAAGCCGTAAGCCAAAGCGACTGGATCATTGAGGTCATCGTTGAGCGGCCGGCGCCCAAACAGGCGCTCATGGCGCGCATTGAAGGCACGGCGCGGCCCGACGCCATCATCAGCACCAATACCTCCGGCATTCCCATCCATATGATCAGTGAGGGCCGCGGGGCAGAGTTCAAACGCCGCTTTTTGGGCACCCACTTCTTTAACCCGCCCCGCTATCTGCATCTGCTGGAAGTAATCCCCACCCCGGCGACCGACCCCGCTATCGTCACACGTATCCGCGACTTTGCCGAACATGTGTTGGGCAAGGGGGTGGTCATCTGCAAAGATGCACCCAACTTTATTGCCAACCGTATGTTTAGCTTTCTCGTCAGCGACGTGATCGAGTATGCGATTGAGAATGGCTACACCGTCGAAGAGGTGGATCGCCTTACGGGTGACTTGTTGGGTCGACCCAAGACCGGCACCTTCCGCCTGGGCGATGTGGTTGGCATTGATGTGATGGCGCTGGTCAACCAGAATCTCTACCCCATGATCCCCGACGATGAAGACCGCGAAGTGTTGCTGGCGCCCCGCACCGAAGCCGTGCTCAAGACGTTGACGGGCAACCAACTCCTGGGCAGCAAAAGCGGGCAAGGCTTTTACAAAACCGTCACCGATAATAAGGGCGGCAAAGAGTTTTGGGGGCTCGACTTACAAGCCGCCGAGGCCGGCAAAGTTGAGTACCTAGCGCCCAAGAAGCCGCGTTGGGAAAGTGTCGGCGCCGTGCGTGAGTCCCCAGTGGCAGAGCGGCTGCGCGCACTGGCCAATGCCGATGACCGCGCCGGTGAGCTGATCTGGCATACCCTGGCCCATACCCTGGCCTACGCTTCCAAACGCATTCCTGAAATCGCCGATAGCCTGGTTGATATTGACAACGCCATACAGTGGGGCTTTGGCTGGCAACTGGGGCCCTTTGCCACGTGGGACTGTCTGGGCGTGGCCGAGACGGTGACGCGCATGGAAGGCGAAGGGCTGGCCGTGGCGCCGTGGGTGAAAGAGATGCTGGCGGCCGGTCATAGCTCGTTCTACAGCTTTCATGGCATGATGCCGCTGGTCTATAGCCCCCTCGACAAGGAGTACGTGCCGCTGAAACGGGGGGATCTGGTGCTCAGCGTTAATGAGATCCGCCGCACCTGCCCCACCCTGGCCGAAAATGAGGCAGCCAGCCTGCTCGACATGGGGGACGATATTCTCTTGCTCGAATTTCACTCCAAGATGAATATCCTGGATCCCAAAAATTTCGAAATCATGCAGGTGGGGGTGGAGAAGTTGCACGACCGCGCGGCCGGAATGGTCATCGGCAATGAGGGCATCAATTTTAGCGCCGGCGCGAACCTGCTGCACTTTATGGTCCTGGCGCAATCGGGACAATGGCAGGAGTGGGAGCAGCTCATTAAAGCGGGCCAAGATCTCTTTATGGCGCTGCGTACAGCGCCCAAACCGGTGGTGGCCGCGCCCTTCCAACGCGCCTTGGCCGGCGGGGTGGAGGTATGCCTGGCTGCCGACCAGATTGTGGCCCATGCCGAAACCTATATGGGGTTGGTCGAGTTTGGCGTCGGCATTATCCCGGCCTGGGGCGGTTGCAAAGAGATGGTGCGGCGCAATGTCAGCCCCCATATGTACGCCACCAATGTCATCCCCACCCCTTATCTGCGCCAGGTCTTTGAGACCATCGGCTTTGCCAAAGTTTCAACCTCGGCGGTGGAAGCACGTGAATTGGGCTTCCTGACAGCGCAGGATCAGATTGTCATGAATCGCGACCATCAGCTTGCCCTGGCCAAAGAGGCAGTTCTGCACATGCAGGAAAATGGCTACACCCCGCCCAGCGTCAAGGGCACGGTCTACGCCGCCGGTCGCGATGTGTTGGCCAGCACCCGCATCGAAGTCTACTCTTTGCACGCCGCCGGCTTTATCAGTGAGCATGATGCCAAGATCGCCAACAAATTGGCCTATGTGCTGACCGGTGGTGAGTTGAGCGCACCAGCCTGGATGGACGAGCAATATTTCCTCGATCTGGAACGTGAAGCGGTGCTCAGCCTGGCCGGCGAGAAGAAGACACAGGAACGGGTCGTCTACATGTTGCAAAATGGCAAGCCACTACGGAATTAAGGGCTGGGAATATCAATAAGGAGAGTCAAGATGCAAAATGCAGTAATCGTCGCCGGTGTGCGCACGGCTGTCGGCAAGGCGCCCAAGGGCACGCTGCGCACCACTCGGCCCGACGACATGGCCGCCACCGTGATCAAGGCTGTCGTGGAGAAAGCGGGTATTGACGGCGCCATTGTGGAAGATGTGACGCTGGGCTGCGCCTTCCCAGAGGCAGAACAGGGCATGAATATGGCGCGTATCGCCTTATTACGCGCCGGCCTACCCGAGAGTGTGACCGGCCAGACCGTCAACCGTTTCTGCTCCAGCGGGCTACAGACCATTGCCACCGCGGCCCAGCAGATCATGGCCGGCATGGGCGAGGTGATCATTGCCGGCGGCGCCGAGAGCATGTCCATGGTGCCGATGGTCGGCAACAAGTTTGTCGCCAATCCGACCCTGGCCGCAGAGCATCCCGGCGTCTATCTGGGCATGGGGCTGACGGCGGAAAATGTGGCGCGCGAGTACAAGGTGAGCCGGGAAGACCAAGATGCCTTTGCCCTGCGCAGCCATCAGCGCGCGGCGGCGGCCCAGGATGCGGGGAAATTTGACGAAGAGATTGTGCCGCTGCCGGTCAACGTCAAGCTGGGCGAGGGCAGTGGGGTGCAAGAGGTAAATCTTGTCTTTGCCAAAGATGAAGGCATTCGCCGCGACACCTCCACCGAAGCCCTGGCCAAGTTGCGCCCGGTCTTCCACGCTCGTGGGGTGGTCACCGCCGGCAACAGCAGCCAGACCAGTGATGGCGCGGCGGCGGTGTTGGTCATGAGTGAGACGAAGGCCAAGGAACTGGGCCTCAAGCCGCTGGCCCGCTTTGTCAGCTTTGCCACCGGCGGCGTGCGCCCCGAGGTGATGGGCATCGGTCCCATTGCGGCCGTGCCCAAGGCGCTCAAGCTGGCCGGCATGAGCCTGGGTGACATCGATCTGATTGAGTTAAACGAAGCCTTTGCCGCCCAGGCGCTCGCCGTCATCCGCGAACTGGGCATGGACGAAGCGCGGGTCAATGTCAACGGCGGCGCCATTGCCCTGGGCCATCCACTGGGCTGCACCGGCGCCAAACTCACTGTGCAGATGCTCCATGAACTGCGCCGCCAGGACAAACAGTTGGGTCTCATCACCATGTGTATCGGCGGTGGCATGGGCGCCGCGGGCATCATTGAGCGGCTGAATTGAGAGTGGAGACTGAAGACTGAAGACTGAAGACTGGAGACTGAAGACTGAAGACTGCCAATAGGAACGTTGACAAAGTCTAGTTGTGAAAAGGCCAGGGATGGGGCGATCCCTGGCCTTTGATTTGTGCAGCGATTTGTGGAGTCCGGTTTGCCTGGCCTGGTGCATCTTGTCCTCTGGACTCTGGCGAATTTTGCGGTCACAGGTGAAAAATTACCAATGGCGCACAGCGTCCGCAGACGAGCAACTAATTACAAACTCATGTTACGTAGGGTTTCAGTTAACTCGTGTAGGGAGCATCCTCAGATGCGGCTTTTTTGCGCTAGAGCCGCATCTGAGGATGCTCCCTGCACGAGGACAGAACTTATGAAAATTTGAAGGTGCGTAACATGAGTTACTAATCACCAATGTAATCAACAAAAAACGCCAGACTCCAGTTGTCTTTATAACTTTCACGACCTTTGTCGCAAATCTTCACACTTTCTTCACAGCTTGGCCCGATACTGGGGATGTACACGACAAATGAGATGGCTCATCAGACGAATGAGCAAGCGTGTACCGAACCGGATCACTTTACAAGTAGCAGACAAGTCATGGAGGAAAATATGTTTGACCAGAACAATTTTGACCAACGTAAGGTGCGCTGGATCATCGGCGGCATAGTGGCGCTGGTGCTCCTGGGCGGCATCGCCAGTGCGATCCGCCAGGCCGGCTGGAACGAGGGCTATATGATGGGATTGATGACCAGCAATGGCAACGGGCGCGAACTGGCGCCCTATGTCATGCGCCACGGTTACGGCCCTTGGGGAGGCGGTTTCCATGCCATCTTTGGCATCTTCGGCTTCTTCTTCCGCCTGATCTTCTTCGTCTTCTTCCTGGGCCTGATCGCCAAGGTCTTGGGCTTCTGGCGCTGGCGGGCGCATGGTCCGCATCACGCCTGGCATCAGCACCACGGTCCGTGGGCCGGCCCACAGAATGTCCCGCCCACGGCACCGACGGGAGAACAGAAGACAACGCCGCCAACTACACAGGCTAGCGAACCCACCGGTCCTGTACCGACCTCGCAGCCAATTGGTGAAGGCTTCGGCGAAATTAAAGTCTAACCCCACTGCTGACGCAGCGCCCTACGGGCTAGGAAGTTCGACTTCTGGGAGAAGTCGAACTTCTGGTTCTCCCCCAACCCTAGGCTTCTTGCAGGCTGACTGACGTGATCATGCTATAATACCAGACCTATGAATGAACTAATCCTACTCGTTGACGACGAACCCAAAATTGTGCGGCTGGCGCAGGACTACCTAGAGCGCAGTGGTTTTCAGGTGCAGGCGGCCTATGATGGCCCTTCGGCGCTGGCGGCGGCCCGGCAAAGCCACCCGGATCTCATTGTGTTGGATCTCAATCTGCCAGGAATGGATGGGTTGGATGTCTGCCGCACGCTGCGCCATGAATCCGATGTCCCGATTATCATGCTGACGGCTCGGGTGGAGGAGGCCGACCGCCTGATTGGGCTGGAATTGGGCGCCGATGATTACATTGTCAAGCCCTTCTCCCCGCGCGAGTTGGTGGCCCGGGTACGGGTGATCCTGCGGCGGGTGCAGGGGGGCGTGGTCCAGGCCACCATGATCCGCGCCGGCGATCTGGAGATTGACCTCAACGGACACAGAGTGACCTTGGCGGGGGAAGGCATTCACCTGACGCGCATTGAGTTTAACTTGCTCGCCATCCTCGCCCAACACCCCGGCCAGACCTTTGCGCGCGCCCAGTTGCTTGACCGGCTGGGCATGGCCGCCAACAACTTTGACCGCAGCGTTGATGCCCATGTCAAGAATCTGCGCCGTAAATTGGAAAATGATCCCGCCGACCCGCGCTACATTTTGACGGTCTATGGCATTGGCTACCAGTTTACGGAGAAGGTGGGATGAGCGGGAGATCAGTAGATTGGTAAATTGGGAAATCGGTAGATAGGGAAAGCGGGAAAGCGGGAGACGCATATGCAAGGGCAGGAAGGGGCGAATAGTACACCGGAGCCACCGTGGTGGGAAGAGCGGCGTAGGCGCTGGGGGGGACCGGATCATGCAGCACAGTGGCATGGGGGTCAGGAGTGGCATCGTAAACGGCGTTTTTTGCTCTTGCGCTTTCTGAGTTTCTTTGTCAGCTTTCTGCTCTTGGTCCTGGGCGGCATGGGTGCATTGGCTGTGCTCATTACCAATTTGGCCAGCCACGGTCATGCGGCTGTCTTTGTCTGGCTGGGGGGCATTGGCTTAGCGCTCACCTTGCCCCTGGTGGCCCTACGCTGGGCAGTGCGCACCTTTCGCCGCTATGCCTATCCGCTGGCCGAGATTATGGCCGCGGCCGACGCGGTGGCCGCCGGCGACTTGACAGTCGAGGTTTCGGAAACGGGCGCCGGTGAATTTCGCCAACTGGCCCAATCCTTTAACCATATGACCGCCGAACTGGCGCGCAGCGACCAACAGCGCCGTAACCTTACTGCCGATGTCGCACATGAGCTACGCACCCCGCTACACATTATTCAAGGTAATTTGGAAGGCATTTTGGATGGCATTTACGAGCCCACGCCCGACCATCTTCACGCCACCCTGGACGCCACCCACACACTGGCGCGGCTGGTGGAGGATTTGCGCATCCTTTCCTTGGCCGAAGCCGGACAACTGCCACTCCAGCATGAGCCGGTCGATCTGGCGGAACTGCTGACCGATGTGGTGACCACCTTTAGCCCCCAGGCCGAGAGCACCGGCATTGCGCTGACCCTGGTGGCAGCCACGCCCACCACTACTACGCCATTCATCATTCAGGGCGACGCCGGCCGGCTGGACCAGGTCTTTAGCAACCTGGTCGCCAACGCCCTACGCCACACGCCGGCCGGCGGTGCAGTCACGCTCCAGCTCACGCCCCAGGCCGACCAGGTGTTGATCCGCGTCACCGACACCGGTGAGGGCATCGCGCCGGAAGATCTGCCCTTGATCTTTGAGCGATTCTGGAAAGGTGACCGCGCCCGCTCCCACCTTCACAACCCCGGCAGCGGTCTCGGCCTCTCGATTGCCCGCCAACTGGTGCAGGCGCACGGCGGCCAGATCAGCGTACAGAGCCGGCAAGGGGTTGGAACCACCTTTGAGATTGCGTTGCCGGGTGGGGGGTGGCGAGGAGCGGGTGGCGGGTAGCGGATGGCGAGTGGCGCCGTTACATCTGATAAGTTGTGGAAAGGACGAAGTAAGCGTATTATATACCTCTATGACCACACTTAGATTTCCTGTTTTCCAGTGGTAGCTGTCCTTATTTGCTGCCGCACCCAGATTCTTTTATCACACCCGCTCGCAAGGTGTGAGACCAGGGGATTCCCGATTTACGCCGCAATGGAGTAAGGAGTGCAATAAATGAACACAAAACTGATTGGACGATACATTATCACCGATCCAGAAATCTGTCACGGCAAACCCACTTTTCGTGGCACACGTATTATGGTTTCTCAGGTGCTTCAACAGGTCGCGCGTGGCATGGCTTGGGAGACCATTGTCGATGAGTGGGGAGGCAAAGTCAGTAAGGAGGCCGTGGCCGAAGCGGTTAGCTTGGCTGCCCAGGCATTTAGTGATTATGCCGATCGCTATACAGTTGAACTACAGATGGTATGATTGTCCTTGATGAAAATTTTACGGAGAGTCAGCGTCAACTTTTGCGTAGTTGGCGTATACCCATCCGCCAGATTGGGTACGAAGTTGGACGTTCGGGGATGAAAGATGATGAAATTATTCCGCTTTTGCATGGGTTGCGTCGTCCAACTTTTTTCTCGCTGGATTTGGGCTTTTATCGACGCGCGCTCAGCCATCCTCGGTACTGCATTGTCTGTCTTGACGTGGGCGATTATGATGCGGCAACGTTTGTTCGCCGCCTCCTAAAGCACCCATTATTCGATAGTGAGGCCAAGCGGCTAAATCACATACTGCGTTTGTCTTATGTTGGCATTAGTGTCTGGCAGGCTGGCAGTAACAGCGAACAGCGACTTCCGTGGTCTCCATAGCTACCAACTTAGGGTTGCCCGGACTGGGGTGTGGAAGTTGGGTGCGGCTTGCGGGCTTGCCGTACTTTGTCCATCCAAGCCGTCATACGCGCCACTGCGCCCTCCAGCGTATAGACGCGCCGATCCAGCATAGTCTGCGCGGCGTGAAGCTGGACAATATGCTGCAACGTGTGGCCGACGGCCATCTCCGGCGTAATGCGGCCGGCCGCGTAGTCGGCGAGGACTTGGTTGGGGTCGTAGGTGGCCATAGTTTGGTATCCTTTGTGATGGGCAAAAGAGAATGTTTCAGTATGAAACGTTTCATCCTGAAACATTCTATACTATTATTTTGTATATGTCAAGTAGGAATTTGGGGATCAGCCGATGGAATTTGGCGAGAAGGTGCGGATTTTACGCGAACGACGGGGCATGACGCTTAACGAATTGGCAAAGTTGACCGGCTATGCCACCCACACACCCCTTAGCCTGCTTGAATCAGGCAAACGCAAACCGACCCTAGACTTTGTCTACAAGGTGGCGGAGGTCTTTGGTGTGTCGTTTGATCTGCTGCTGAATGAGGAGGTTGAGTTGGAAGCGTAGGTAATGCCGATTTTCATCGAACCCCTGCCGACGCACCACCGTTACGCAATGAACGTTCTTACGCTTTGCTCTTATGCGGCCACACGGGGACGCATTTCGATCTCCTCTCTGATCCGCTGGCCCACTTTCACCTCCGCCAGCCGCAGATCATGATTGCGCTGGAGGTTCATCCAAAAGTGCGGGGTTGTGCCAAAGTAACGCGCCAGGCGCAGAGCCGTGTCCGCGGTGATGCCACGATTGGCATTGAGGATGCCGGTGATGTGGTTGGCTGGCACATGGAGCGCTCCGCACCCATCATCCTCTAGTCTGCCAATGCAGTTTCCCACCGAGATCTATACAACCCTTTGCAGACTTTTCTTGGTATGTACTTATGAATGTATCTTTGCCATCTATCTTTCTCTCTGATGTCATGGCGGTAAAAATGTATGATGTTCGATAACGATTTGAATCGTTGCTGAAATCAGGCGTCTAAAGTCAGGCGGATAGTGGCAGATCTTGCCCCAAGCGATGCCCATATATAAGCTGTAATGTGTAAGATAAAATCATCAGATTGGTTTTGTTTAAATGCACGGCTTGATTATAATAAGTGCCAACGCGACAAACATATAAGCAACATCTGATCAGGGGCAACTAAGCCCTGGGTACTCCGGTGGAGCACGCCAAAGATGTCCAGAGGATAGGAGAAGATACCCATGTCGTTCAACAGAAGATCTCGCCTTGACGCTTCCCAGGTTGAGGACCGCCGTGGCCAGCGAGGGGCGGGGAGGACGATCGCCGTCGGGGGCGGCGGCCTTGGTTTGTTGGTCTTGCTCGTGGTGTATCTGCTCGGAGGGAATCCCAGCGACCTCATAGGTGTACTTGAGCCGGCACCCGCCGCATCGACGCAGAACACCCAAGACGCTACCAACTTGGCCGAGGCGTGTCAGACGGGAGCAGACGCGAATGACCGTGAGGATTGCCGCGTCGTAGGGTTTGTCAACAGCATCCAGGCTTTTTGGGCTGACGAATTTGCCCGTCAGGGGGAAAGGTACAGCCAGGCCAAGACCGTGCTCTACACAGAGGCAACAGAGGCGGCCTGCGGCTACGCTTCCGCTGCAATGGGGCCCTTCTATTGTCCGCCCGATCAGACCGTTTACCTGGACCTCGCTTTCTTCAACGAACTACAAACGCGCTTTGGCGCGCAAGGTGGCCCTTTCGCCGAAGCCTACGTTCTCGCCCACGAGTACGGCCATCATATCCAGGACCTTTCTGGGGTGTTGGACCAGACCGCCGGCTCGCGCGCCACGGGGCCGCAGAGCATGGCCGTGCAGGTTGAACTTCAAGCCGACTGTCTGGCCGGCGTCTGGGCCTACCATGCCACCGAAACAGGTTACCTAACACAGGTCACGGATGAGGAGATTGCCCAGGCCCTAGACGCCGCCGCGGCTGTGGGCGATGATCAAATCCAGCGCGAGACACAGGGCTATGTCTCACCCGAATCGTGGACCCACGGCTCGTCCGCGCAGCGGCAGCAGGCGCTAAAGGCGGGTCTACAAAGCGGGGACGTGGCCGCTTGCCAGTAGCTTTAACTTACAGATGAGCGCTAAGGACGGTGTGATCATCATTTTGGGTGCGCCCAATGATGATCACGGGAACCTATCGTCGATGGCGCAGGGCCGGGTAATGCTAGGTTATCGCGCCTATTGCGCACGAGTTTGGCCAATCCTCTTGACTGGCGGGGTGGGGGCGCACTTCAACCGCACGCCGCTGCCCCATGCTCACTATCTGCAACAGTGGCTGCTGGCCCGCGGCGTGCCGGCCCACGCCATCCTGCCCTTTGTCCACAGCCGCCACACCGGTGAGGATGCGCAATTGGCGCAACCGTTTGTCCAGACGACCGGTACGCGCCAACTGCTTGTCGTGACCTCTGACTTTCACCTCGCCCGCGCAACTTGGCATTTCCGCACCATCTTTCCCGACTACCACCTGGATTTCATTGGCGCACCCTACCTCTCTACCTGTTCCCCCACTGAACGGGAACGGCTGATCGCGCACGAAGCGCGGCGGTTGGCGGAGCTGCAGGGTGGGGCTTAAAACTGTCCCACTGTCTCACTGTCTCACTCTCCCCGCTCCTTGCCACCATCGCACATTCGTGCTACACTATGGGTTGCAAAAACGGCAATCAACCAGGGCTATTGTGAAATCCGACCATGGCGCAAGCACTCTATCGCAAGTGGCGTAGCCAGACCTTTAATGAGGTTGTGGGCCAAGAACATGTCATCCAAACATTGCGCAACGCGCTGCGCGATGGGCGTGTCGCGCACGCCTATCTCTTTGCCGGCCCGCGCGGCACTGGTAAGACCAGCATTGCGCGCATCCTGGCCAAGGCGCTCAATTGTACGGCGCCCGAAGCAGAACGCCCCTGTGACCAGTGCCCCACCTGTGTGGCCATTAGCGAAGGGCGCATGTTGGATCTGATCGAGATTGACGCGGCCAGCAACAACAGCGTCGATGACATCCGCGATCTGCGCGACAAGGTCGGCTTTCGCCCCAGCGAGGGACGCTACAAGGTCTATATTATCGACGAAGTGCATATGTTGAGCAACAGCGCCTTTAACGCACTTCTCAAAACGCTGGAAGAGCCGCCGCCCCATGCTCGCTTTATGTTGGCAACCACGGAACCGCACAAGATTCCCGCTACCGTGCTCAGCCGCTGTCAGCGCTTTGACCTGCACCGCATCGCCGTGCCCCAGATCGTCGCTCATCTGCACCATATTGTGGAGGCCGAAGGCTTTGGCGCCGAAGCGGAGGCGCTCACCGCCATTGCCCGCAGCGCGCAGGGCTGTATGCGCGACGCCATTAGCCTGCTCGACCAGATGCTGAGCTATGGCAGCGACACAGTCACCTTTGCCCAAGTGCAGCAGGCGTTGGGTGCGGTCAATACACAGGCAGTCACGGCGTTAATCAGCGCGCTGGCCGGCAAAAATATTGCCGCCGGCCTGACTCTGATCCAACAACTGCTCAGCGACGGCGCCAGCTTGACCGAATTTTGTCACCAGGTAATCGAGCAACTGCGCGGCGTCATGTTGTTGCAGATGACCAATGACGCGCACCTGCTCAGCGACCTACCCAGCGACCTGGTGCAGCAGATGCAACAACAGGCCCAGCAACTGAGCCTGCCGAGCACCCTGGGGGCCATCAAGCGCTTTAGCGCCGCTATCCCCGAACTGAAGGGGGGCCATCAGCCGCAACTACCCTTGGAGCTGGCCCTGATTGAGTCGATCCAGGGTGAAATCTTATTGCCGACAGCAGAGGCAGTGGTGATGGCAGCGGCAAGCAACGCGGCACAGGCCAGTGTACAGCAGGCAGCCGCGCTTGCGCCACTGCCCACCGCCGCACCGATAAGTCAACCGGACGCGGCGCCACCAGCCGCCACGCCAACGACGACGGCGCCGGAACCACCGCCATTGGATGCCGCCGCGATCCAAAAGCTGCGCAACCAATGGGATCCGTTCAAGACCGCGGTGCGCAACAAATGTGGTATGCGCGTTTGGGCCACCTTGCCCAGTGTCAAAGATATTGCCGTGGCCGAGCAGTCGGTCGCCTTTGCCTTTGGCAATAATCAGTTTGCGCGTGATATGATGGCGGAGCCAGAGACCCTGGCCCAAGTGGCGTCGATTCTCTCCTCGCTGTTGGGTCGGTCGGTCAGGCTAGAATGCCAGATGGGAGAGCGAGCCCTGTTGACCAATATGGTCATGGCGCCAGTAGAGCAGAGCGATGGCGTGGATCCGCTGCTGGAATATGCGGTTTCTACCCTGGGGGCCGAGGTATTGGAACAGTAGACAGATAAGCGAATCACTTATGATAAGGATAGAAAAATGGTAAAACTGAAACGCAGTCGTAATACACCGCGCCCAGCGCGCAGCACAGGCAACCCCATGGGCAATCCATTGGCAGGTGGCGGCGGCAAAAATACCCAACTTATCTCGCAAATGCAAAAATTGCAGGAAGAGATGGAGAAGACCCAGAGTGAGTTGGAGCAAGAAGAGGTTACCGTGACCGTCGGCGGCGGTGCTATTACGGTGGTGGCCACCGGCGGTCAGCAGATTCGCGCGATTACGATTAAGCCCGAAGTCGTTGACCCCGACGACGTAGAGATGTTGCAAGATCTGGTGCTCTCCGCCGTGAATGAGGCGCTCCAGCAAGGGAAAGCGCTGGCCGAGGAACGCATGGGCGCGCTCACCGGTGGTTTGGGCCTGCCGCCGGGCCTGGGATTATAAAGTTAGAAATTACATTTTTTCGCGCTAGTCGAAACACCAAATTTTATGCAACCACTTGCCGAACCTGTCAGCAATCTCATTGAAGCCTTTAGCCAATTGCCGGGCATTGGCCCCAAGACCGCCAGTCGCCTAGCCTACTATCTGTTGCGCGCCGATGATTCGGTTGGCCTCAACTTGGCGCGGGCGCTAGAGAATCTCAAAGCGGGAACGCTCTTCTGCTCCATCTGCCAGAATATTGCCGACCGCGATCCCTGCGCCATCTGTGATAACATGCAGCGCGACCACAGCATTATCTGTGTGGTGGAAGAGCCGCTGGATGTGCAGGCGATTGAGCGCACTCGTGAATATCATGGTCTTTACCATGTTCTCCACGGCGCCATTTCTCCCGTGCAAGGGGTTGGGCCTGACGATCTGAAGCTGCGCGAGCTGCTGCAACGCATCCAACAGGGGACAGCCGGCAGCAACGGTGAGGCAGTGACGCCGGTGCAGGAGATTCTGTTGGCCACCAACCCCAATCTCGAAGGGGAAGCCACCGCCATGTACATTTCGCGCCTGGTCAAGCCGCTGGGCATTCGGGTAACCCGTCTTGCCCGTGGTCTGCCCATGGGGGGCGATCTGGAATATGCGGATGAAGTGACCCTAGGGCGCGCGCTCGCAGGACGGAGTGAGATGTAGCAGAGGCGCCAGCGCGTCTATGAAGCCTATGTCTTCAATCTATAAACCTGGCCACGCTAGAACAGTCGCTGAGGCGACTGCTCGTTGTTAGCAGGGGGATTTATCCCCCCAATTTTGCAATAGACTCAGATTATGACGACGGAAGACAAATTCACTACACGCAAAAAAGCCTGGGAGCAAGAGACGCTGGGGCCCTTGGTCAAACGCTTTGGCGAGCGTCAGGCGCGCTTTACCACCAGCAGCGACAGCATCACCGTCGCGCCGCTCTACACACCGGAGAACGGCGCGCTGGATGCAGAGCATTACTTGACCGAAGAGGGCTTTCCTGGTGAATACCCCTTTACTCGGGGCGTCCAACCCAATATGTACCGAGGCCGGCTTTGGACCATGCGCCAATATGCCGGCTTTAGCACCGCAGCGGCAAGCAACCGCCGCTATCATTATCTGCTGGAACGAGGCCAGACGGGTCTTTCGGTCGCCTTTGACCTGCCGACCCAGATCGGTTATGACGCCGACCACGACTTTGCCGAGGGCGAAGTGGGCAAGGTCGGCGTCTCCATCAGTAGCTTGCGTGATATGGAAACGCTGCTCCAGGGCATTCCGCTCGATAAGGTCAGCATCAGCATGACCATCAATGCGCCGGCGGCGGTGCTGTTGGCAATGGTGATTGCCGTGGGCAAACAGCAGGGGGTCTCTGCCGATCAACTGCGCGGCACCATTCAAAATGACATTCTCAAGGAGTACATCGCGCGCGGCACCTACATCTACCCGCCCGCAGCCTCCATGCGCCTGATTACCGACATCTTCCGTTATTGCACGGCGGCTGTCCCCAAATGGAACACCATCTCCATTAGTGGCTATCACATGCGCGAGGCGGGCTGTACTGCGGTGCAGGAGGTCGCCTTTACGCTGGCCAACGGCATTGAATATGTGCAACAGGCGATCAACGCCGGCCTCAACGTCGATAGCTTTGCCCGCCAGTTGAGCTTCTTTTTTAATGCCCATAACAACTTCTTGGAAGAGGTGGCCAAGTTCCGCGCCGCGCGTCGACTCTGGGCCAAGGTCATGCGCGAGCGCTTTGGCGCCCGGCACGAAGATAGCTGTAAATTGCGCTTTCATACCCAAACAGGGGGCAGCACCCTCACGGCGCAACAGCCGGAAAACAACATCGTGCGCGTGGCGCTGCAAGCATTGGCCGCGGTATTGGGAGGCACCCAAAGTCTGCACACCAACGGCATGGATGAGGCGCTGGCGTTGCCCACGGAAAAGTCGGTGGAGATTGCCCTGCGCACCCAGCAGATCATTGCCTATGAGAGCGGGGTGGCCGACACGGTGGATCCGCTGGGTGGCTCCTATGCGATTGAGGCGCTGACGGATGAGATTGAGCGCCAAGCCACGGCCTATCTGGCCCGCATCGACGAACTGGGCGGTGCACTCAAGGCGGTGGAAGAGGGCTTTATCCAGCGGGAAATTCAGGATGCCGCCTACAAGACGCAGCGCGCGATTGAGCGGGGTGAGCAGGTAGTGGTAGGGGTCAACCAATTCCAGACCGAAGCGACCCTGCAGCCGGAGTTGTTGCGCGTAGATGAACAGGTGCGCCTGGATCAGATGGCCGCGCTGCAACAATTGCGCGCCGAACGCGATAGCGCGCGGGTGCAGCAGCTACTGCAACAGATCGAAACAGCCGCCCGCACCCCCAACGCACCGCTGATGCCCCATCTGGTGGAAGCGGTGGAAGCCTACGCGACGTTGGGGGAGATCTGTGACACCTTGCGCCGCGTCTTTGGGGAGTACACGCCGGAAAGTTGGGTGTAACCGTGGAACGCACCGACTATTACCAGCTTATCCATCAGCATATTGCGCCCGACAGCCAGCTCTACCCCATCTACATGATCCACTGTCACATGGTCACGCGCAAGGCGCTGACCATTGCCGACAAGCTGGGGCTGGCGCCGGAGCGCAAACAGTTTATCGAAGAAGCGGCCATGTTGCATGACATCGGCATTGTGCGCACCAACACCCCCAGCATTCATTGCTATGGTGAGCTGCCCTACATCTGCCATCTGGTGGAGGGCAGCGCGATTTTGCAGCAGGCGGGTTTACCCCGTCATGCCCGTGTGGCCGAATCGCACGCCGGCACAGGGCTAACGGTCGCCCAGATCCAGGCCCAAAAGCTGCCGCTGCCGCTGCGTGATCTGGCGCCGGTGACCCTGGAAGAGGAGATTATCAGCTTTGCCGATCTCTTCTATTCCAAAGATGTCAACGCGCTCTGGCAGGAAAAATCATTGGCTAAGATCAGGGCGAGCGTGGCCAAATATGGTGCCGAATCGCTCACCAAATTAGAAACTTGGGTGGAACGCTTTTATGTTTGACCGCATCGACCACATCGGTATCGTCGTCCAGGATCTGGATGCGAGTCTGCACACCTATCAAACGTTGCTTGGCTTTCGGCTGCTCGAACGGCGGCGTGTGCCCGAACATCTGGTGGAGGTCGCCTTTTTGGATGGCGGCAACAGCGCGCTGGAACTGTTAGCGCCGCTGGATGAGACAAGCGGCACGGCGCGCTTCCTGCAAAACCGGGGCGAAGGCGTCCACCACATCTGCTGCGAAGTGGATGACATTGCCGCGACCCTGGCCGAATTGCGCGCCCAGGGTGTACGCCTCATTGATGAGCAGCCGCGTCAGGGCATCCACGGATTGGTCGCCTTTGTCCACCCCAAAGCGACCCACGGCGCCATGATCGAGTTGCTCCAGAAAACCCATGGGATAATGCTATGACGACTACGCCACCTGCCACACCGGCTCCTACACCGCCACCTACACCAACAGCCGCCGACTATCGTGAAGCGCTCAAAGCAGTCATTGACCCCGAAATCTATCAGAACATTATCGACTTGGGGATGGTCTATGGCGTGGAGGTGGCAGAGGAGAATCGCGTCACCGTCACCATGACCTTGACGACGCCCCACTGCCCTATGGGCCCACAGATCATCCAGAATGTGGAAGAGGTGCTATTGGCTAAGGGGGCGGCGGGCGTGGATGTAAACCTGGTCTGGCAGCCGGCGTGGACACCCGATGCCATGACCGATGAGCTGAAACGGCTTATGGGCATCTTGCCCGACGAAGCAGAAGCCGAGGCAGCCCGCACCTTGGAGTTGCCGCCCCCGCCGAAGAAGAAGAGCTGGCTGCGGCGTCTCTTTGGTGGCTAGCTAGTACTGGTTGCGAAAGTCAGTTTTTACCGCGAAGGGCGTGAAGAACGCGAAGATTTTTCTCTGGTGATGCTTCGCGCTTGGCGGCCTTTGCAGTAGTTTAACGCGTTTTGCAACGACATTTTAGGGCGCCCCCGCCAGGATGCCGAAGGGATACGAACTGTGACAGTTTATCACACCTACACCTTTGCCCGGCCCAAAGGGTTGAACTTCTCCTTGCGCAACTTACAGAGCAGTGCGCTGTGGATCGGCACCATTGGCTGGTTTGTGCTCTATGGCTGGTTGGCCTACCGCCTTTGGACCGAGGGACTGCGTCAGGGGCTGATGCTCAATCTGTTGCTGACAGCCGGCGCGGTCTTGCTGGGCGTCCTATTGGTGCTGATCTGGCGGCGGATTGGCTGGCGCTGGTGGCGGGGCGTACACCAGGGCAGCAAATGGCCAGCCCTTTCTCTAGGAGCTATGTATGCCCTTACCCCGTCCGAATTTGAAGATTATGTCACGTACCGGCTCTTTGCCCGCCAAGGCTATCGCGTCTATAACACGCCGGACACAAAAGATGGCGGCGTGGACATTCTGGTGACCGACCGCCATGAGCAGCAGGCGGTGGTGCAGTGCAAACGCTACAAGGGCACCGTGGGCAGCGCCACCGTGCGCGACCTCTATGGCACCATGGTGCACGCCGCCGCCGCCCACGCCTATCTCGTCACCACGGGCAACATCAGCGAAGATGCGCGCGAATGGTCCGCCGGCAAACCGATTACCTTAATCGACGGTCGCCGTCTGGAACAGCTTGCCAAAGCCACTCCCGGTCGCCACGCAGTCTAGCTGGGGAGCTAGGTTCTGTTGCGAAACGCGTTAAACTACCACCAAGACTGCCAAGAGGGTTAAGCGCCACCAGAGAAAAATTTTCGCGTTCTTCACGCCCTTCGCGGTAAAAACTGACTTTCGCAACCAGTGCTAGTTAATCATTCGCTATTTTCAATTAATTATTTCAGGAGCGCTTATGCCTCGTCCTCAAATCTTCGCCCACCGTGGCGCCAAAGCGGTCGCCCCCGAAAACACCTTGCCGGCCTTTCAGCGCGCCCTGGAGATGGGCGTCGATGGTATTGAACTGGATGTCCACTGCAGTAAAGATGGTAAGCTGGTGGTCATTCATGACGAATCGTTAGAGCGCACCACCACCGGCCATGGCAAGGTCAGCGATTACACAGCGGCAGAGCTGGCGCGCGTTGATGCCGGCAGCCCTTTTAGCCCCCAATTTGCCGGCGTTGGCATTCCCACGCTGGATCAAGTCTTTGATCTGGTCGGCAACCGCTGCCTCGTCAATGTCGAGATCAAGACCGACGATCCCCTGGGCGGCAATCAGGCGGAGCCGCTGCTGGCCCTGATCCAGGCACGCAAGCTCTATGACCAGGTCATTGTCTCCAGCTTTAGCCCGGAAGCGCTGATCCAGGTGCGCTGGCTGGACCCTAAGGTCCAACTTGGGCTGCTTTACTATCTGCCGTTGCCGCCCTATCTGCGTCACGCCTGGTTCACCCCTATCCTCCGGCCGGATGCACTCCACCCCGCCTACAAGCTGGTGGATGAAGCACTGATGGCGTGGGCGCGTGAGGTGGGCTGCCCTGTCAACGTCTGGACCGTCAACGATGTCACTGAAGCACAGCGGCTAGCAGCGATTGGTGTCAACGTGATCATGAGCGACGTACCTGATCAGATTATGGCCGCCCTTGCACCTTAGCCCCTTTCAAACAGAAACCTATCCAAACCTATAAACGCAGAAAATCTCTCACAAAGGCAGGCGCCCTTTGGGTGAAGAGCACAAAGGTTCTCTGGAAGCCCTTCGTGCTCTTGGCGTCCTTTGCTAGAAAACAGACTCGCTATACGAACTAGGCCAATGCCAAGGGTGGGAGAACCACAGGAAGGCAAGAAGAGTCAGAAGAAAACTCTTCCTGCCTTCCTGTCCTTTCTGTGGTCAGCAAGGTAAAAAAGCCCTTGGCAGCAAATATCTACAATTTTCCGTCGATACGGTCGTCCTTCGCGCCTACACCGTCCGCACTAACGACAAATCGCGCCGCAATGGAGCAAAGGCGCCGCCGCTCTCCTCTTTGACTGCTGTATCAAACATACGGGTCACTTCGGCATATTCCTCTGCGCTGAGCGTAACATCAAAGGCCGCCAGCGAGGCGTGCAACTGGCGTTCAGAGCTGACGCCCACAATCGGGTTGGTCACCGCCGGCGAATGGCGTAGCCAGGCCAGCGCCAGTTGCACAGGGTGTAAGTTGCGGTCAGCGGCAAATTGGAGAAAACGGCCCACACCGTCGCTATATTTTTCCAGCCAGCGCGGAATCCGTTCATCGGTGGCGCCGCGCGAATCTGTGGGGATGGTGTCACCAGGGCGATATTTGCCGGCCAGCAGCCCAAAGACCAAGGGGCGGTAGACGGTAATCGCCACATTTTCAGCCACGGCTTGGGGCAAGACCTCCACCTCTACCCCGCGCTCAATCGGATTGTAGGGAATCTGGTTACAGACCAGGCGGGGCCATTTGTTTTGCGCTGCGATGCTGTTGCAATGGGCCAAGAGCCAGGCCGGAAAGTTGCAACAGCCGACAAAACGCGCCTTGCCGGCCTGCACGACCTCTTGCAAGGCTGCCAACATCGCGGTGGGTTCCATGCCTGCCTTGGGCCAGTGCAGCAGATAGAGATCGACATAATCGGTCTGCAGCCGTTGCAGGCTGGCGTCAATACTGGTGCGGATCACCTGCGGGTCGATGCTGTTGACCTTGGTGGCCAGAAAGAGCTGATCCCGTCGCCCTTGCAGAATGTGGCCCAAAATCTCCTCGGTGCGTCCGCCCACATACATGGCCGCGGTATCGACAAAGGTGACGCCATGCGCAATCGCTGTGCCCAAAATGCGGTCGGATTCAGCCTGATCACAGCGGTCGCCAAACATCATTGTGCCTAAACACATCTCCGAAACAGAGACGCCAGTTGTGCCAAATGGTACGTAGTTCATGTTGATCCTTTGTTTTTGGTCGCGAGGTCGCGGAGTCGCAATGTCGCGACCTCGCGACATTATAGACTAACCCCTACAGCATAGTCGCTTTTCCTCATTTTGACCAGTTTGCCCTTTCTTGCTCAATTGGTTACTATACTGAGCACTGCCCTAGATGCCGCTTTGTGGTATCTAGGCGCGAGTGCGGTATGTAACTGTGCTTGATAAACAGACCGGACATTGGGCAACTTGGGTTGGTCAGCAAAAATTACCAATTACTAATCACCCAATCACCGTTTACACAGACGAAAGGAAAGTATTGTGCAGGAACGAACACTAGGTCGCACCGGTTTAACCGTGAGTCGATTAGGGGTGGGACTCTCTGAGATTGGCAGTTTAACGGAAGAGGCGGATGCGGGCCGCGTCCTCAACACCGCCCTCGACAGCGGCATTACCTTTTTGGACACCGCAGCCTGCTATGGCGTCAGCGAAGAGCTGGTGGGACGCACGGTCAGCCACCGGCGCCAGGAATATACGCTGGCCTCCAAATGCGGCCATGTTACCGGCGGCTATGAAGGCGAAGCGTGGACCGCGCAGACCGTGCGCGATAGCATTGACCGCAGCCTGCGCCGTTTGCAGACCGATGTGATCGACCTCATGCAGCTTCACTCCTGCGGCGTTGATATTTTGGAAAAGGGTGAGGTAATCGAGGAGTTGCAAAAAGCCCAAGCCGCCGGCAAAATTCGTTTTATGGGCTACAGCGGTGACAACGAGTCGGCCGCGTGGGCTGTCAACAGCGGCCACTTTGACACACTCCAGACCAGCTTTAACCTGGTGGAGCAGCGAGCGCGCACGCGGCTCTTTGACCAGGCCAAAGCACAGCAGATGGGCATTATCATCAAGCGGCCCATTGCCAACGCGGCCTGGGGCGCCACCAACAGCCCCAGCGAATATGCCGCGGAGTATTACCGCCGCGCCAAAATTATGCAACAGGATGGCCCCCTGCCCAACGCACCGGAGAATCGCATCTGGCTGGCGCTGGCCTTTACCCTGGCCCACGACGCCGTCGACACCGCCATTGTCGGCACGCGTAACCCGGCCCACATGCAGGCCAACCTCCAGTGGCTTGACGACGAACCACCGCTGGCGCCGGCCACCATTGCTGAACTCCATCGCCGTTTTGAAGCGCACGATCAGGATTGGCAGCAGCGAGGATAAAAATTTGCACGAGAAGTCCGCCTTTTGCGCAAAGACGGACTTCTGCAAACCGCAAATAGAATTACCCTATTGCGTTACGTCCATCCTTGTTGGCCGTTGTTCTCTCGCCGGTTGCAGGATCTGTTCGATCTCTGCTTGGAGATCAGCGAGATGGACTTGGGTGGCCAACTCAAGCTTGTCAGCGGCAACGGCAGCCAATTGGCTTTGTAGTTGAGTTAAGTTCCAACGGATGGCCGCCCGGATATCGGTGTTGACGAGATCCGTTTCTCCGTTGAGCAGTTGCCCCTGTAAGATCGCCAGGTAGGAACGTTGCAGGCCACGGCGCAATGGATCAACATGCACCGTTTCGGCCTCAAATTCACTGAATAGGCCCACCTGTACATCGTACAGAAACTCGACCAGGGGATAGGCATCCGTCGGGTTGAGCACCTCACCATCGACCAACTGTTGGTAGCGTAGCGGGTCGAGTAATTCGGTCAACAACAGCTGTTGATAAAAGGCAAAACCGCCAGTCGCATCAATGGGTTCGAACTGATCCAAGATGGCGGCAGGGATATAGTGCGGTTGTGTCTCCAAATTAGCCAACACAAATTGCACGGCGGCCCGTTGTCGCTCACCACTAACGCGTTGGAATTGCTTATCCCCCCGCCCGGCCAGGGTGCGTCTCTCTTCGACGCCGCCAACCAATTTGATCACCGAGGAGAGCCACAGGGCGCGTTGATCAAGCAGCGTATAGTAGGTTTTCGTAAGTTGCTGGAAATCATGACCGGGCTGGGTAGTGGCCTGCACCAAGTAGTCTAAGACCCGCTCCAAATTTTGCAAGCCCAAGCGTGTTGCCTCAATGCGCTCCGCACCGATATTTTCTGTCAACACGGTGGGGTCCACCCAGGAGGGGAGATCTTCACCACCAAAGGCCAGCCAGGGGTTGTCGATCTGCTGCGCGGCCCATTCATCAAGCTGCGCAAATTCATCTTCGGGCGTAAAGGCGTCCTCAATCGGTGCATAACCCCAGTGGATGGCAAAGAGATCATAAGGGCCCAAAGCCGGAATCAGGTTGGTGACGCCATCCCCCGGCTGGGCCACATAGTTAAAGCGCCCATAGGACATGATCGAGGCGCCCACGCCATGCTCCGCCGTAAAGGCCGGATCACGCAGTTGCTCGACGGTGTAGGCCTGGCTGGCGCGGTGATTGTGACGCAGCCCTAAGGTGTGACCTACTTCATGTGCGACAACATAGCGTAACGCTGCACCAATCGTCTCATCCGGCAGGGGGAAAGTGCGCGCCGTCTCGTCAGCCGCCGATGCCTGGACAAAGTACCATTGCTCAATTAGCTCGATCAGTTCGGCGTAGAGCTGGATATGGGCAGAGATGATCTCGCCACTCCGAGGATCGACCGTGCTGGGGCCGATCGCGTTCGCAATGGACTGGGCGACCCAACGAATCACCGAGTAGCGGGTGTCAGCCGGATCCCAGTCGGGTTGGGCGGCTTCGCTAGGGGCGTCTTTGGCAATAATGGCATTCTTGAAGCCGGCGGCCGCAAAGGCCGGCTGCCAATCTTCCACGCCCTGTTTGATATAGCTGCGCCACTGATCCGGCACTTCGCGGCTAATGTAAAAGACGATGGGGGCGACCGGCTCGGAAAGTGCGGCGGTCGGGTGTTTCTTTTCCAGGCGGTAGCGGGTGATCAACTCACGGGCCACGACATCGCGTTCACGTGTTCCGGAAAAATCTTCATAGCTGACGGTGAAGTAGCCCACCCGCGGGTCAAAAGAGCGTGGCATCATTGGCTCTAAGGGTAACAGCGTGAGATTGTGCCGGATCTCCACCGAGACACTGCCAGGTGGCGGGCCAAAAAAGTCGCTAAATTCACTATACCCGCCGGACATGTCGCCGCCGGATGTCAAGAGGCTGGTGATTGCGACATTATTCTCAAACACCTGTATCTTCTGGACAAAGCTGCGTTCCGGGTCGGCGATAAAGTTCCCAAAAAAAAGGTTGCTCACACTGAAATCAGGGAGATCGTTGGCAAAAAGCATGGAGACATCAAGAACCGCATCCCCACTAGGACTTTCGGCCACAATCGGGAGCGAAAGTAAGACAGCCGGTTGCGCCGATTCGGCAACCGCGCGGTTAATGGCCGTCTCTTCCTCGTCTGTCCCCCGCTTAGAGAGCACTGAACTCATTTCATAAATGACAATGCGGTCGTTAATCCGGCCAAACTCGACCATCTTTTCGGCCACGACACCCAACCCATTAAAAAAGGAAGAGGGGGCTTTGGTCAGTTCCGTATACCAGAGCAGATCCTGGCCCAAGAGGGCAGAGGGGATCTCCCAATACCATTGATTCTCTGCAATGTGATAGACGGTAAAGAGGCCGCTCGCTTTTTCAGCACTGGCCACCAGATCCGCATAGGGAATCTGCTCACCGCCGTAGCCGCCCTGCCCCGTGGGCTGCGCATCTGGTGGGGCACTGCCTTCTTCTACTGTGGCAGCGGTGTCTGGTAGCGTGCTCTTTGCATCATGCTGCGGCGAGGCGCCATCCGCTTGCGCGCTGGTTGCGGCAGCAGGCGCCGGTTCCAGGGTGATATGGATGGTCTGAGGGGCACAGGCGGTCAGCGCCAAGAGAAGGGCTGTGATCCACAAAAGTCGATGTGTTCGGGACATTGCTTGCTCCGATCAAAGGATGGTGATGGGTTAGATTTATGGTCGCACGGGTGTCACAGTCACAGTAAGCGCCGGGGTTGCCGTGATCACCGCGGCGCCAAACAAGTTATCTTTGACATAATGGGCTTCGACGCGGTCGCCCGCCTCGGCGCCAATGAGCGCAATTTGACCGGATGCAGCGGTCACTCCCTGTTCCAGGCGCGTATAGCCATTGGCCTTTAGCAGCGCCACGGTTACACCCACCAATGGTCGGTTTGCGCCATCCACAACGGTGAGACGATGTTGGGGGCCGATGCGCTCCGAAAAGCTTACGGTGATCGTTGGCCAACGGGGCAAGCCTGGCGGCAATTCGGTGGGACCTTCGATCACCCGTTTGGGGGTGCGGTGCGATGGTGAGATAATTTCCCAGCGGGGCGGGTCCTTTTCGCGATCCCCATAGTAGTAGACAAGCGCATCCCATGCCGATAACGGGTTGCCGCGATCATCCTTGGCCAGCAACCATTGTGCAGTCTGTGCGCAACGAGAGGACCAGAGCAGCCCTGGTAAGCCTTGATCGCTCAGCTCGCTGGTGACATACTGATTATACATGGCGCTGGCCCAGAGCGGACTGCCGCTAGCTGCTGTACGATCCGCGGTGCGCACACATTTGCCGCTGGAGATCATGTCGATTACTTCTTGAGGATTCCCCGGTGCAAAGACTGGGATCAGATATTCATCATAGAGACGCAGAGCATAGTGACCGAACTCATGGATGATCGTGCGATACCCATTAGGCTCATCCCAAGGACCACTATCACCCTGGTTGCCATCCCACGCGCGCCCCAGTTGGATGGCTGTGCCGGCGCCGCCAATTCGCAAACCATTAATGCGGGCATGGGGGCGCACAATATTCGCCGTAGCAAATTGAATATCGGCTGCATCCCACCAGCGTTTGCTGTCAACAATCTCCACGTAGCCCAGAGCCATCTGCCCATCGGTCAAATCATAAAGATAATTTGACCCAGAGTAGATGCCGGTTGCAATTTGCGTCGTCTCAGTCACAGTGGCCGGCCATTCCAGGGAGACCACCAGGTTGAAGAGCACCAATGGCTCTTGCCGGTGCAAGGTTAAACGCTGCTCGCCGGATGCGGTGGTCAGGAAGGGTATCGGCTCGCCTTGGGCATTGCGGGTCAAGCTGGTGGTGTGGATCGTATAGGCCACATTATCCAGGTGCGCAGGTCGGGTTGAAGGCAACGTTGCTTGGGGCAGCAGGGCGACAACAGGAATGTCACTGGTCGCGGTTACCTGCATGGCGCCGACCAGACCAGCCCGATTGGTGGTGGTAATGAATTGGCCGGCGGCGTAGAGCGCCGCAGCGGCGACCGGCTGGGCGTTTTCATCAACCACGTGTAAGTACCAGGGCGCTTCAAAGCGAAATGGGAGGCTTTGGCTCCCGGTTGGCGGCAGGGCCGTCACTCTGGATTGTTCTTGCGGTTGCACACGCATCCGTAAAACCACATTGTCATTTTTGATCAAATCCTGGGCCACCTGCCAACGAAAGAGATGGGTTGTGCCCGTCGGCCAAGCGGATGCAGCTAAGCCGGTCAGTCCGTCACCGCCGGCGGCTGGCATTGCCGGAAACCACTGGCCGCCACCGTTGAGTGAATATTCGGGGAAGATCTGGGCGACACTAGCCACGCCTACCCCAAAAAGCTTATATTCAACCGAAATCACCGCGGTGTCACGGATAATATAGGGAGAGACAAAGCCATTGGCCGCAGCTGTGGCGCCGGGGCGAGTAATGACAACCGAAGGCAGCAGATCGGTGAAAGAGCCTGGTCGGCGCCGTTGATTGCGATAGAGGCCCGGTCGAAAAGAGCCCAGATTGCCGGCGGCAAGATCTAGGTCGCCATCATTATCAACATCACCCCAATCGAGCCCCCAGGTGTGACGGGAATCAGCAGCTGTCCAAGCCGCGCTGTTGGTCAGCATACCGCCCAGATTGAGGTAGAGTTGGTTGGGCGCCTCCTGGTTGCCTACCGCCAAATCAAGGTCGCCGTCACCATCAACATCCCCCCAAGCAACGGCGCGCGTGCGTTCGGCTTCCACCGAGCGCCAGCATTCCACCTGGGCAAGGACGCCATTGTGATTGCAGTAGACACGATTGGACTGGGTGGTGTTGCCCAGTGCCAGATCCAGCAAGCCATCACCATTCATATCCCCCCAGGCGACGCTGTGAGTGTCATCAGTGTAGACTGGTGTCCAGGTTAAGGTAAACCGATGTAGGTTATTAGGGTCCAGATTCTGCGTATCCACACCATCATTGCGATAGAGATGGCTGCCGCCAGCCGAGTTGCCCACGGCTAAATCGAGGTCGCCATCGTTGTCCACATCGCCCCACGCAACACTTTGGGTGGCATCCGCTTCTGCTGACTGCCAGACCTTGGTGAAGACGGCTTGCTCAGTGCGGCAATCAACACCGTCATTGCGGTAGATCTGGTTGGGTTGACCCACCGGCAAATCAAAGGTGCGGCCACTGTTGCCCACAGCCAGGTCGAGATCGCCATCGCCGTCAATATCACCCCAAGCCACCGCGGCGACATCACTTTGCATCGGCACAGTCCAAACTGGGGCAAAGGTTAAGCTGCCGGTTTCGACGATGCGGTTACAGTACAAAAAGGAAGGTTGCGGCGTTCCTGTCCCGGCGATTTGTGATTCACGCGCATTGCCAACCAAAAGATCGAGATCACCGTCCTGATCGGCATCCCCCCAGGCGATGGCGCGTGTATTATCCAAGTGGGCAAAGGTCAAAACGTTGCGTTCGGTAAAAGTGCCATTGGTATTGAGGTAGAGCTGGTTGGCGCGGTCAGGGGGACCGCCATTACCCACCATCAGATCCAGGTCCCCATCCAGATCCGCATCACCCAAGGCAAGGGCGCGGGCAGAATCCAACCCAGGCTGCGCCCAGCTTTCAAAGTGGATAGAAAGCGGCACGGCATCGTTACGATAGAGGCGATTGTTTTGTCCCACCGGAGTGCTGATGTTGCCGGTAGCCAGGTCAAGGTCACCGTCACTATCGAAGTCACCCCAGGCCACGCTGGTGGTAATATCATTGTCGGGTGACGACCAACAAGGTTTGGCGCCGAGGGTGTTGCCATTGCCGCAGTAGATGCGATTGGGCTGATTGGCGGCAAAATTGCCGTTACCCATTGCCAAATCAAGCAGCCCATCATTGTTGACATCGCCCCAAGCCACACTCAACGATGCATCGCCGGCAATTGTAGAGGTCCAGACTTGCGTTAGTCGCAGTTGACCCTGTGCATCCACCCCATTGTTGCGATAGAGACGCGACGGCTGTCCGCCTCCCCACAACTCAGCATTACCCACAGCGAGATCGAGATCGCCATCGTTGTCTACATCGCCCCAACTCATGCCAGTGGTCAGATCTGACGGTGGGGGCGATTGCCAACAGAGCTTCAACGGCTGCCCGGCGCCGGTAGGTCGATTGCAGTAGACCTGATCCGTTCCCTGATTGGCAAAGGTCAGGTCCAGGCGGCCATCTTGGTCAACATCGACCCAAGCGACGCGAAAACTGACGGACGGTGGCGGGGTAAAGCTGGGATCCAACGTAAACTCAGCCACGCCGTCAGGAATCCAATGATTGCGATAGATTTGATTGGCCATCGGTTGGACATCATGCTCAGGATTGTTGGGATCAGCCAGGTCCACCTTCATAAAGTGCTTGCTGTTGGCTACGGCCAGATCCAGATCGCCATCCCCGTCGTAATCACCCCAGGCAATGCCGACGGAACTGCCCAGATCTGAGCAACAGAGCAATTCAAAGTTGGGTGCACCATCAGCGCCGCGGCCATTGTTACGGTAGATGCGGTTGGGAGTTTCATGATAGAGCTCGATGTCGTTCCCAGCGAAGCGGACGCCCAGACCAGTGTCCGCAACGGCCAGATCCAGATCGCCGTCATTGTCCATATCGCCCCACGCGACATCGGTGGTAAAGTCGTTCTCCCCAGGAAACTCCCAACAGGAGACCAGTACGCCCCCTTCATTGCAATAGAGGCGGTTGTGACGATTGTCGTAGACCGTGAGGCCCTCGATCAACCGATCAATGCCTAATACGCGCGCTGCTATGACCAGCAACGGATTGGTCAGTGCCAGTCGATCCAACGCCTTCTTTACATCATCTTTGATGATCATGCCGTTGCCGACGACCAGATCGAGATCGCCGTCGTTGTCAAAATCCCCCCAGGCCATACTCGTGGTGAAATCCGCCTCTGCGGTTGTGTTATCGAGGACAAGGGGGATCGCGTCAGACGCAGGCGACAGTGCTTGGGCAAGCACAAACGGCGCGTACCAACGACATACCAGACAGAAAAAAACCAACAACAAAAGAGCACCAACGATGGCGCGCCGGACTTTGGTGAAACGATATGTACAAGGGTCAGGGGTCATAGTTAGCTCCGATTTGACATCTGTTATGGCAGCAAAATCGACAACGCATCCAAGAGATCACAGACTCCATCGCCATTCATGTCGCAGTGGGGCAGGAAGAGCGTTTCCTGTGGTGCGTGGCAAAGCGGGGCGCTGCTGCGCAAGCCGGCGTCATATTGCAGGATGTAGCTTGCATCGGCATTGTCGGTCACACCGTCACAGTTGACATCACCGGCCAAACCCGGCGCCACCGTTACGGCGCCGGCCACACCAATGACCGGCAACGGCGCCCCTTGTGCATCGGTCAACTGCAGTTGGTTGACTTGCAATGCCGTTGGTTGCGCTGCTCGCCCGACCACGGTAAAGGTGACTGTCGCCAGTGTCGTTGTACGGGTAATGATCTGGTCAGCGATCAGTGTAAAGCGCGCTGCGTCGCGGCCATTGCCATCGTTATCAAAGTTGGCATTACAAAAGCTAAGCAACAGGGTTGTTGGGACGATGGCGCAGTTGGTCGCGTCAAGTACGGCAGGATCATAGCTGATTGCAAAGGCTAACGCGCCGATCTGCTTCATGGGCGCATCGGACAACGTAACCGAAATCGTCATGCTATCCGCCAAATCGGCCTCTGCACTCGTCACACGGAGGGTTAGCGGCGCCGGCTCATGCCAACTTACCTGCCATTCGCCTAGGCTGGGCATAGCTGTGTCCGTCGTCGCACTCATGGTGACCTGCAGGCGCAGAGTGGGATAGCGCTGTGGATCGAGGCTAGCTAACGAGGCGCCATTGGTTACATTGGAGATGATAACCGTATTGGTTACACTGAGCAGATCAATCCGCACTGTGGAAGTTGGCGGCGCCATCTGTGCGCTATAGGAAATGACATCCCAAGCTTGAATGTCACCGGCAGGCGCAATCGGGCGCGAGCGCGCGGTGGCATGATCGGTAGCTTCCAAGAGCGCCAACGCGGGCGCGCCATCCATTACAGCGATATCGAGCGCATCATCAACCTCAACCAATCCGTCCAGGTCGGTGAAGACGTCGCGCCAAGTGGTGGTAGTCATCAGAGCGTAGACGGTGAACTCCCTTACATTGCCCAACCGAACATGGGGCGCTTCCAAGGGCGAGTTTTCGACCAATTCGCCGCCTTCATTTTCCCACTGCTTGGTTGTGCCATTCCAGGCAAAGATGGCCAGGCTATGCGGGTCAACGCCATTGAGATCAGCCGGATCATAGAAGATCTGCAAGATCATTGCTTTCGCAGCAGTCGGCACCCCTTTGGGCGCGCGCACGCTATAACTCTTGCCGATAATCCGTTGACCGGGTACGGGTGCGCCGGGTGGCGTCTCATTATCCGTAACGGCTACATAGGTGTCAAAAGTCAATGTATTGGTATTGGGCAATCTTATCTGTAATAAACTATCGGCGGATTGGATGCGAATGTCTGACAGGTTTGCTTCCAAATAGGCGCGATTAAAGGCGATTTTGCTGGTATCGACACCGGTGGTTGATGTCACATTGACCGTCCCAACAATGGCAACCTGGGGAGTAAACCCTGTCGCTATACTGAGATATGAAGCGGCCGTTTGTGAGTAGGTCATGGTGTACGAGTCTTTGAACCCCGTTGGCCCATCCTCTAATTGTTGAATCGAATCGATATTGGCAAAAAAGGGGGTTGGGCTGCTGTTGTCCAGTGTGCCAACCACTTCAATTTCCCGACCGTTTTGGCCGGGGATGATTTCAATAAAGGGGGGGGTGTTGTCGGTATTCCCTGCCGCCGGCGAAGTTTGCGCCGCAAGTGGTTTTATCGTTGCTTCTGTGATAAAATGGTCCACCAACAGGGTCAATAACAAAACTAAAAATATTTTGCGTAAGATATTCATAGGTTTCTCCTTATCCGTAACGACTATGCAACACAACATTGATGGACAGGGGCGCACCCTTGATGGACAAACTTTCATTAATGCCTTTTTCCAAGCGTTGGAACGGCGAGCGCTGGCTGAATGTGAATTAGCGATTGAACAGTTGCGCATGTTGAGCAAAGAACAGCCTACTTACGCTTCCTGGACACTCTATTTTACAGGAATTCTTGCCAACGAACGCGACTATAACTGGGCAAAAGCGGAACAGATTTTTCTCCAGTTGCTACAAGAGCAACTGACGCCAACATTGCATGGCCGCGCTTTGATGGCATTGGGGCGCACCTATGCTTATCAAGGCGCCTGGCTTGCTGCACTGCAGGCCTACGAAGCCAGTCTCGCCACATTTACTGCCGACAATCAGATGTTGAATCAGGCCAAAGCGCTTAAACAAATGGCCATTATGTGTTGTCGTGGCTACATCGCCGGTGAGTTTGGGATAAGTTGGCTACACAAAGGCGAACAATATTGCTATGCAGCACTTGATCTGTTGACACAGGGCAATGAGGCCACGCGTTGGCTGATTGGCTCAATCTACAGCACAGTAGGGAGTATTAAAACCTACTTGCAACATTGGGATCAGGCACTTGATTACTATCAACGCGATCTCAGCATCTGTCAAGAACTTGACGATCAACATGGCATAGGCGTTTCTTACCTCAACCTCGGTGAGATCTATCATCGCCGCAGTCAACACGATTGGGCGCAAGCGCTCACCTGTTATCAGGGTGCTTTACAGTTGCTGCGCCGCTTTCAAGACCGCTACCTGGAAGCCGATGTCCTACAGAATATGGGTGCGCTCTACCAGCTTATGGGTGAGAAAGAACAGGCGTTGGATCACTACACTCAAGCTGTAACTGTAATTGAAGATATACGCACACGTATCTCCACCGGTGAGGCGCGTACTGGCTTTTTTACCACAGTCGTCGAAACCTATAGCCGTTTGGTGACGCTACTCATTGCGACCAAGGCCACTGATACAGCCTTTGCGATGGTGGAGCGAGCCCGCTCACGCACTTTTATTGAGATCCTGGGCGGGCAGGCACTGCGCCCACCTTCGGCGCCCGCAGTCCTGCTGGAACGGGAGCAGGCATTACGCGATGAATTGCGCACCCTCTACCAAACACCAGATGCGGAAGCGGCGCGCATTACGGCGAATGAGGACGAATTGAATGTAACGCTACAGGAAATTCGTCTCTTTGCGGCTGAATATGCTGACCTACGCACGGTTCTGCCCCTTGCGCATGACCAAGTACAACAACTGTTGCCGGCAAATGCTGCGTTGCTTTCTTACTTCACCACGGATGATAAACTTTACGTTTTTCTGGTTACGCAGAGTGCGTTGACTGTCCATGCCTTGCCGTTTAAGATGAAAGAACTGCAACGCGCCTTTGATGAGGCCGGCCATGTGGTGCGTATGAATTTGGGCGCTGATGGCCGGCTGCATGAACCCTTTGTGTTGCAACCGCTCTATGACCGCCTCATCCGTCCCTTGCTGACTGATCTGGCCGATATAGAGACCCTCTACATTGTGCCGCACGGCTTGTTGCACTTTGTGCCATTTCACGCATTAAGTTACAAAGCGGCCAGCGGTGAAACACGCGCGCTCTTGGATGATTACCAGATCGTCTATGCGCCTAGCGCAACGGTACTCTTTGATTATTGCCAAAACAAAGTGAGTCAGGCGCCCCGCTCTTTGCTGGCCGTGGGCTATAATGGCAGCGATCTCCGCCATGCCGAAGCCGAAGCCGAAGCCATTGCTCAGTTAGTGCCCGGTGCAGCGGCGTTGATAGAGCGTATGGCGACAAATGAAACCATCTTTGCTCAAGCTCCGCAGTTCCGGTGGATCCATTTTTCCTGTCATGGTCAATTTCAGCGCCAGACGCCGCTGATGTCTCATCTGCGCCTGGCCGGTGAACCGCTCTATGCCGCCGATGTGTTACAGAGGCTGCGTCTCCAAGCTGATTTGGTGACCCTGGCCGCCTGTGAAACCGGGCGCAACAAGGTGCTTAAGGGCGATGAGCTGTTAGGGCTGGTGCGCGCCTTTATCTATGCCGGCACGCCCTCGGTGGTGGTTAGCCTTTGGCCGGTGGATGAACGCTCGACACGCATCCTCATGGAACGCTTCTATCAGGAAATCCTGGCCGGCCACGGCAAGGCTGCCGCACTGCGCACGGCACAGCAATATGTGCGTGGCCTAACCGCTGCCGAAGTCACCGCCCTTTTGACCAAGTATGGCGAACCCAATCCAGCCGAGCAAGTGGCCCGGCTCTACAATCTGACCCACACACCACATGCACTGAACACATCTACCTTGATCGCGCCCCATACACAGGTCTTTGCCCATCCTTACTTTTGGGCGCCCTTTGTGTTGATCGGCGACCAGGTGGCATAGTGTGTAGCCTTAACCCGTGGGGTCGATCCGAAAGCCAATTCTCTCTAAAGCGTCGACGGGAAACTCTGCAAAGACCACCTGCCCCTCTTCATCGGTGACCCCCGTGCGCATGGGTTCACTGCGCAGAACAACCACTTGAATGCCCTCCAAATCGGGCCAACGACTGGGGACGCGCACAGTGACGATCAGGATGCAAGTGGTAGGCTCATCCGTGCGCAGTGCTTTGATCTCCAGATCTAAATCCCCCAACTCTTCACTACCGATCGAGAGCTGATGGATGATCTCCGGCTCCTCGGCGGCAGCGCCTTTTTGTCCGCTGCGGGTGACCAATACAGGTTGTAGTGGTGATTGTCCCAGCAGTTGGCCAGCAAAGTCAACCCACACCACGCCCATGCGATCTTGCACCCAGTGCCGACCACGCTGCCATAGGTCAGCGACCTGCGCAGGGATTGGCACTGGTTCGGGCTGCGGCTTGGGTAAAAAATCGAGATTGTAGCGTGGCGGCGAAACCGGTTCAATCATGGGCGCTTGTTGGTCGCTTTGAAACATGTGGATTAGGGTCTGCAAATCAAGCAATGCTTCTTCAATCTCCACCGGTGTCAGCGCCGCTTGCTTTGTCAATTGTTGACGCACGTCGGCTAAAACCGCTGCCGGCGGCTGTCCGGCGAGCACCGCCTCGACCGCCTGATAGAATTGCCAATCCTTGACTGTAGACGACTCTGCTCCATCTGAGGGCAAGGTAGCAGTGAGCGGGGGAGCGTCATCGGTTGTTAATAGGGTATGCATGGTTGCCATCCATGCTTCTTTTCTAACGCTCATAGAATAAACTCCTTAGCTATAAGGACGAGATCTCAAGAAAAAATCTTTTATGGGCGCGTCCCATTTGGGGGGACTGATCGAGCAACAAAAATTTGCTCACCAAAGTACCCCCAATGTAGTACGCACCCCACGCCAATTGCTACTGCACATCCAGTTCACTTTCGTCATAGCCATGAGCTTTCAGACGTTCCTTAATCTTGAGTTTGGCTTGCCGGCGCAACTGATCGACAGCGGCGGGGCTCTTGTCCATGAGCGGAGCAATTTCTTTGCTAGACATATTATAGAAGTGATAAGCGATGAAAGCCTGAGCTTGGTTTTCGCTTAGATCTTCACGAATAGCCGCATAGACAATCTGCGCCATCTCCTGCCAGATGGCGTCAACATCGGTCAGTGATTGCAGTGGATCGGGTATGTCGGCCAAGGTTGGTAAGCGCTTGAGCTGCGTCCCTTCCTCACTACTTGCGGTTACAGGTGACAAGTGCAGGGTCGTCCAGTGCTTTCTACGAAATTCATCAATGAGGATATGACGCGCAACCACCAGGGCAAAGCCCAAGAAATCACCATTATCGACAAAAAGGTCAATTTTTTGGTAGATGCGAACCAAAGCAAGCTGAACGAGGTCATCGGCCACTGCTTCCAACTCAAGCGCAACTAGCCCCGCTAACGCGGGTACACTGTTTGAACGGCGGATAACGTCATTCAAGAGATAATAACGCAAAAAGTGACCTAAATCGGTAAAAGCATCACGTTGCCGCACGCTTCCATCATCCTGAAGTGCGGCAACCCATTCAGTATTGCTACGTTGTCTTCCACGGTATCCCTTGTTATTCATTGCCTTCTCGCTTTGTGTAGGGATCTGCTCCTGACACCGTCATATACAACATAACTCAGGGGCAAATCATGCAATGTACTTTACGGCTCATCTTCTATTGTAGCGTATTCTGAATGATCATTCAAACGGCGTATATAAAAATCTGGTAAAACATATGTTTCCTGTGCCTGGGGATGAGTGCCAAGGATGGCGGCAATGGGTCCACTTACGCTGTGACGACGATGCGAAAGCCCAAACTACGCCCGCGATTGGTTGGCAGATCCCGGTCGCGGTAGGTGCAACTGGTGAAGATATGGTTGAGATAGTAGGCGCCGCCGCGCAGCACCCGGTAAACCGTGTCCGGCGCGGTGAGCGTCTCACGTCCATCAGCAGGATCATAGGGATAGCCATAGCGCGGGCGCCAGGCTTCATCACCCCACAAACTGGCCGTCCATTCATAGACGTTGCCGGCCATGTCCAGCGCGCCAGAGGGACTGACGCCAGCCGCAAAGATGCCGACGGCACTGGTGGCGCCAATGCCGGCTTGATAGCCGTTGAGCCGGGTGGGCTCCATTCGGTCACCCCAGGGGAAGAGCGTCCCTTGCGCACCCACCGCGGCTTTCTCCCACTCCGCTTCGGTGGGCAGGCGCACCGCCTGGCCGGTCTGTTCACTCAGCCAGCGGCAGTAGGCCAGGGCGTCATGCCAGCTCACGTAAACTACCGGCTGATTGTGCAACTCCGGCGCCGGTGTGACGCCATGCCAATGGGTGGGCGGGCGCTGGCCTGTGGCGGCCACAAAGCGCGCATACGCGCCATTGGTGACCGGATATTTGCCGATGTGGTAGGTGGCCACCGTCACGCGGTGTTGCGGAGCCGCCGCCGCGAGGAAGGCTTCTGCTTCCTCTTGGGTAATACCCCGCTTGAGCAGCGCCGGTACGCCCAAATCCAGAAAGAGCCCCGCGCCCAGCGCATGGTTGCCCATGAGAAATTCACCGCCCGGCACGCTCACCCACTCCTCCAAATTGCGTGGATCACCCAAGACGCTAAGCGCGACCGCCGCTTCCGCCCGTGGCCGTGGCTCCAGATGGTCCTGGCTAATCAAGGTAGTTAATCGGCTGCGCAACCGTTCCAGCAAGGTGCGGCCCTGTTGCAAGCGGGCCAACTGTGCCGGCCCCACCTCCAGCACAGCGCGTCCAGCTAGCCAGATCTTTTGCCAGGAGTGTTCATCCTGTGGCGCCGGCGTTTGCTCTGGACAAAGTTCGCCAACGAGGAGCAACGGCTGCGCCAGGCTAGCGAGATGATGAACAAGATAACCGATAGCTAGCAAGATTGCCTCCCCCCAACTGGCGGGATCTTCAGCCAGCGTGGTGGCCACTTCGACAAAGTCGCGGTCAGCGGCCAGATGGCAGCCAGCCAGATACTCCTGAAAGGTGCGATGGGGAAAGCCAAAGAGTTTGGGGCTCTTTTCCACCAGCAAGCCCGCCCGCAGATGGATCACGCTGACCAAATGGGTGGCCCAATCCAGGCTGCGCGTGGGGTGCAAGGTGCGCAACGTCTCCAGCAGCTCACTTTCGCTAATATCAGCCGTAACCTCTGGGTCACGCCCTGGTTCCCCCCGCCGCTGCAGTTGAAAAGCCAAACGCCATAAGGTCTGCTTGAGGGTCTTATCGGTCAGGCCGCTGGCTTCCAGGAGTTGTCGCCAGGTGGTCTCGCTGCCATCGGGGTTTTTCAACTTAATCGCTTCCCAGCGCCAGAGCAGCAGGTCGACCACATCTTCATACAATAAGGCGCGTGCGTCGGGGAGCTGTCCTTTGTGCGCGTGGACCAATGCCATGACTGTCAAGAGGAGTGGATTGCGCGCCAGCCGCAGCAGATCGGGGCGCATGACCGCCTGTTGCAATTTATCGGCCAGCGTCGTCACATCCTGCACCCGCTGGGTAACGCCCAGCAGTTGATACCAATCGGCAATAAAGTGTTGGATCTGAGGGTCATTGAGTTCCGCCAATTCATAGACCGCCCACCGCTCTTCATCCATCTGCCAGCCGGCCATGCGATAGCTAAGCACCCGGCAGGTGGCCAGGATCGGCGTCTGGGGAAAGGCGTCGGGTAGGTCTGCCAACATCTCCTTGATCTGCCGGCGCAGGCGCTCATCGCCGGGGATCTCATCCAGGCCATCCAAGAGCAACAAGGCTTGACCAGTGCGCAGACGCTCTTTGATGACAAAGTAAAACTCGTCTAAGACCCGTTGGTGCAGCCACACTTGCAGGTAGTCGAGCAGCAGCCGGCTGCCCCGTTGCGTGATCTGCGCGGCCTGCACCCAGGCCGCCAACTCGCGCAGGATAATCGGCACCGGCAATGCTTCCGCCCAGGCTGACGGCCAGGTGGGTAACTGTTGCTCAAGCCAGCCTGCGGTTGGATGCAGATGATGGCTGGCCAGACAATAGGCCAGATAGTTGATAAAGGTGGATTTGCCGCTGCCCGGCGCCCCCAGCAAAATTACCCGCGCGTCGCGCACCAGGGCGTTCAACGCCGGTAACGGGCGAATGCGTGTGCGCGCATGATCAATGACTTCAACTTTGGCAGTCGTCTCTAAATCGATATAGACATCCAGCAAGCCAATACGCTGGCTCACCGCCAGCACTTCAACGGGGTCGGCAAAACCCACGCCTTGTAAGGGTAAATACTCAGATTGGCGGATAATCCGGCTCAGGTAGGTGTTACGATGGGTGGCGTCATAGTGACGCAGCCGCCGCGCGTCAAACTCTAGCTCCAACGTTGTAGCGGCGTGGGTAAGCCTGGTTGTTGCCGCCGGCATTTCGCCAAAGATTACCTTCCGCTCCGCCACGCTTAGGGCGCGCTTATCGGCCAGCGCCAGCCATTCATCAGCCTCAGCTGGGGTTTGGATGCCGCCGAGTTGGACCAATCCATAGATCAAAGCCAGGTGGCGACTGCGCGGGCGGGGACAGCGATGGCCGCGCTCAAAGCGGCTGAGTTCATAGTTGGGCAGGTCGATGTTCTCTTCCCCCTGCCCTGCAGCTGTAGCATTAGCCGTGGTAAGCACGGTCGGCAGCCGGATAAATGACAACGCGTTGCTTAGATCGCCCTGGCCATAGCCGGTTCTTTGGCGAAATGATTGAAGCTTCTTGCCCCACGCGCGCCGCGAAAACTCGTCCACAAGTAATCCTCTTGCCCAAAGTGGCAAAAAAGTGGCAAAATAAATTTTGCCACTTTTGTCAGTGACTCATCAGCACATCTGTGCCATGATAATAACAAGCTGATAGATACGCTAATGAGCTTATACCAAAGGTGGTCAGAATCTGCAACCGTAGTGAACGTAGAGTTGGGAAATAACAGGTTCTTTGATCAATGGTAGGGGCGCGCCCTTGCGGTCGCCCAACCCGGTAGGGCAGACGCAAGACCATGCCCTGCCCTACCAAACCGCAGAGAACCAATAAACATAACCAAGGTTGGGAGAATTCTATGCAACGACTGACCACAAAGCGCTTGATCCTACAACGCTTGACTCAATGTATCTTACTCATCGGCGGCCTGGCCATGCTAGGCGCGGCTTGGGGCTTTATCACCAGGGCGCCGTGGGCAACAAGCTGGTGGATGTTGCCTGACAGCCCGCTCTCCTACTCTTTTATCGCGGCGATGCAAGCCGCAATCGCGGTTGCCATGCTCTGGATTGGGTTGACCGGGGCGCTGCATGTGATTGCGGCAGGCTCGCTCAATTTAATCGTCATGTTCACCGGCATGGCGGTCTATCTGTTGCGCCAGGATCGGGTCGAAAATCCAGAGATGTGGAGCTATGGGATTGGCAGCGTGCTCTTTGTCCTCTGCAACATTGGACTGTTCTGGTGGGCCAGCGGTTGGCCGGTCCTCGACCAGCGCCCTGTGCCCAGTGGGGTGCGCATCGCCTATTGGATCTTTGTCGCGTTTCTGCTTGGGGTCGGCATTGCCCTGCTCTTCCAGACACGCAATGTCCTTCCCTGGACCCTGCAATCAGCCACCTCAGCCCTCTTTGGTTGGATGTTCCTGGGCGACGCCGCCTACTTTTTCTATGGCTTGCGTTCGCCACATTGGGGCAACAGCGCCACACAGTTGTGGAGCTTCCTTGCCTACGATGCCATCTTGATTGGCCCTTTTCTGGCGCACTTTGCTAAAGTAGCGCCGGAGCTGCGGAATAGCTTGATTGTCTACACAGCAGTCCTCTTCTTTAGTGCTGGCGTTGCTCTCTACTATCTCTTCTGGAATCCACAAAGTTGTATTTGGGGCCAAAGCGCGCAATTGCCTGGCGGGCAAAACAATGGTGGCGGTCCCTATGAGACCGCCGTGCGAGGAGGGTAGCGTGCCGGTCAATCCTTTACAAATCCAACTTCTGGGCGGTTTTCAGCTATACTGGCAGGGAGAAGTGGCGCCCGGTTTCGCCAATACACGGCTACAATCCACCCTGGCCTATCTCCTGCTGCATCACACTGCGCCCCAATCGCGCCAGTCCTTGGCCTATCTCTTCTGGCCCGAATCCAGCGAAAGCCAGGCGCGCACCAATTTGCGCAACATTTTACATCTGTTGCGTAACCACCTGCCCCAGGCCGACAGCTATCTTCTGGGGGATAGTCGCGTCATTCAGTGGGCGCCCGACGCGCCGGCGACGGTCGATGTGCTCGAATTTGCCGCACAGCTGCAGGCGGCGGAACAGGCAAGCGACACGCATGCACGCCAACAGGCATTGGAAGCGGCGCTGGCCCTCTATCGCGGCGATCTACTGCCTGACTGTTACGACGATTGGCTTTTGCCGTTGCGCGACGAGTGGCGCCACCGTTACCTGAGCGCACTACAGCAGTTGATCGGCTTGCTCCAACAACAGCGCAACTACGCCGGCGCGATTACCCAGGCACAAAGTCTCTTGCAACTAGACCCGTTACAGGAGAGTGTCTACGCTACGCTGATGGAACTCTATGCCGCCCAAGGCGACCGGGCTGCGGCGCTGCGTATCTATCACCTTTGCCAAACAACTTTGATCCGTGAGTTGGGCGTTGAACCGAGCCCCACCACCCAGGCCACCTATGAACGGCTACTGAATTTGGATAAAGTTGCCGCCGGCCCAGAGGTTATGCGCCCAACCGCACCTTTGGTCGGACGGAGTACCGCCTGGCAGGCGCTGCAAGCGGCCTGGCAGTGTACCGCGCACAAGCCCGCTACGCTGGTGATCGTGGAAGGCGAAGCAGGCATAGGGAAGACGCGCTTGGTGGAAGAGCTGGCCGAATGGGCCCGACGTCAAGGGGTTGCCACAGCGGTAGCCCCTTGCTATCCCGCCGCGGCGCGCCTGGCCTTTGCGCCTTTACAGAGTTGGCTGCGTTCCCCTAGCTTTAAGACGCCGCTGACGCAGCTTGCCCCTGCTTGGCAACAGGAGCTTGGTCGGCTGCTGCCAGAACTGGCTGTGTCACAACCGACCTACGCGGCGCCACCGCTGAGCGAAACTGCACAACGTCGGCGTCTCTTTGAGGCGCTGAATCAAGTTATTATTCAGCACAGCGCCCCCTTGCTCCTCATTTTAGACGACATTCAGTGGTGTGATGAGGATTCACTGGAGTGGCTTGAGTATTTGCTCCAGAGCGGGGCTGGTCGCAATCTATTGTTGGTGGCAACAGAGCGCAGTGGCGAAATCACCGCCGACCATCCATTGACCGCCTTTCGTCTGCGTTTGCTTCGGCTCGACCAGCTTCAGACGATTCCGTTGCACCGCTTGACCTTACAGGAGACCGCCGAACTGGTAACCCAACTGCGCGGCCAGCGGCCAGCGGCCACAGAGATGAACCATATCTTTGCCGACACAGAAGGCAATCCGCTCTTTGTGGTCGAGATGGTGCGCGCCAATGATCAACGGGTTCGTTACCAGCAAGCGAGCGGCAAGGAGCAAGGACAGATGAGCACAGGGCCCCTGCCTGCTAAACTCCAGTCGATCTTAGAAGCGCGCCTGGTTCGTCTTTCCCCTGCGGCACGCGCTTTGGCCGATGTGGCGGCGGTGGTAGGGCGCGCTTTTACCCTGGGCTTACTCCTCCAGGTTGCGGCAAGTGATGAAGAGACCCTGGTGCAAGGGTTGGATGAATTGTGGCGGCAACAGATTATCCGTGAACATCAGTTGGGCGTGGCGGCCAGCGATGACGCCTATGATTTTACCCATGACAAGCTGCGGGAGGTGGTCTACGCCACCATTAGCCCCATGCGCCGCCGCCTGCTCCACCGCCAGGTGGCCACGGCCTTGGAAGTACAGCACCACGACCGCCTGGATGAGGTGAGCAGTCAGCTCGCGATGCACTACGAGCGGGCGGGCCAGATTATGGCGGCATGTCGGTGGCGCCACCGCGCGGCACAGGTCGCCCATAGCCTTGCCGCGCTCCAGGACGCGCTGACCCATCTGGCTCACGCCGTCGAGCTATTAACCAGTGTGCCTGCTCATGCGGAACGAGATCAGCTAGAGCTGGCTGTCCAGATGGAGCGTGGCGCCTTGCTGCTCGCCACCAAGGGCTATGCTGCCCCCGCAGTAGAACAGGCGTTGCAACGGGCCTGGGCGCTCTGTGAGCAGAGCGGCGACGCCCACCAACTCTTTCATGTGCTGTGGGGATTGGGCCGCTACTATTTTGTGAAACCGGAGTTGGCGCGCGGCCTTGCCCTCTGCCGGCAACTGGAAACGCTGGCTATCGAGTTAAATGATGATGCGCTCCGTGTGGAAGCCTACGCCTCGATTGGCACCTATCTTTTTCATCAGGCTGAGTTTGCCGCAGCGTTGCGTTATTTTGAGCAGGCGCTGGCCCTCTATGATCAGCAACAACATGGCGATCATACCTTGGTTTACGGCCAAGATCCGGGTGTGGTCAGTCTCGCTTATGGCGCATGGGCCTGTTGGTGTCTGGGTGAACAGGCCAAGGCGGAAGCAAAGACGCAACAAGCGCTGGAACTAGCTTTGGCCTTGGGCCACCCCTACAACCTAGCCATTGCCCAGACCTATGCCAGTGTCCAGGAACAATTTAAGGGAAAGGCCGCAAGCTGTCTGGCGCTGGCGACCAAGGCCAGTGCCCTGACAACCGAATATGGCTTTATTCTCTGGCAGGCCATGGCCGATTTTCTGCGTGGCTGGTCCACCCTACAATTGGGACAGGCAGAGGAGGGTATGACGCTCATGGCGGCTAGCGCCGAACTCTTCCGCGGCACCGGCGCGGAGTTGGGCGCCGCCTACTTTGCTGCACTGCTGGCAGAAACGTTGGGCGCCATCGGCCAACCGGAGTTTGGCATCATCGCCATGCATGAAGCCTTTGATCTGCTGGAACGCACACAGGATCGTTGGTGTGCGGCGGAGTTGTATCGTATACGCGGGGCGCTGTTGCTGCAATTACCGGAGCAAACCGCTGAAACGCGCGCCCAGGCGCAGGCGGCTTTCGAACAGGCGCTCACCATTGCGAGCGAGCAACAGGCGCGCTGGTGGGAAGTGCGCGCCCAAGCGAGTTTGCAGGCATCAGGCCATTTCAAACAGTAAACTGGAGTCTGGCGTTTTTCATTCGTTACACTGGTGATTAGGTGATTGGTGCCCGCCTGCGGGCGCTATGCGCCATTGGTAATTTTTCACCTGTAACTTCAGAATTCGCCAGAGTCCAACAGTAAAGGAGCAGACATCAACCCGACAACCGCACACTACATCCTAAACGCTGCCCAAACGGTTGTAAAACGCACTTCATGTCACATTGATGTTTAGGGTAAAGATTTTTCGCCGCCCCCTTCGACAGACTCAGGGGGCGGCGAAAAATCTTTATCTTAATGTCTAATAATACCACCTTATTTAGGTCAATCTTCTATTTTCAGAAAGGGTGTGTTTATGAACCGATTTTTGCTGCGGTATCGTCGCGCCAGATGGATTGGCGCGGCTGCAATCTTTGTCTTACTGTTGGCCGCGCTGAGCATTTCCACGCGCGCGCAGGGGCAAACCTGCCGTGATGTAAACAATCTCACGATCTGCGCCGATGAGTTCGCGGAAACGACCAATAATGGCGGTGGTTTCCGGCTGCGTGGTAATCTCCGCCTTGGCCCCAAAGGCGCGCCGGCGGTGGTGCAAGTGGATGATATTGGCGCAGTTTTTGATGGCTCTATTCTCGATCCCAACATTACCACCGCCTCCTACTTTCACTTTAATCAGGCTGATGCCAACACTGGCACGACCGATTTTCTGATTGGCGATGTACGCTTTCTCAATGACGCCACCGGTCTGGCCCTGTTGGGCGTCTCGACCGTGGCTAACCCGACCACGCCAGGAACTGTGCTCGTCGGTCGCCTCTTTGTGGACACGGTCAACCGACGCATCTTTGCTCCCGCGGCCGGGCAGGTGCCGGTCTTTGTGCAGAACGGCATTACACGCAATGCGAACATCCATTTGGCCTTTATTACCCGTGTCGGCGCCGAGACCTTCTTCAAAGATGGCGGCTCGGTCGATGAGCTGGCCGCGGTGAACGGTGAATTTGATCTGACAGCGAAAAAGTTCAAAGGCACAGTGCCGATTGCGCTCAAGCTTGGTGACGCCGCTGAAAATCCTAATCTCAATATCGTCATGCGCGCCGACTTTGCCGAAAATGGGCAACTGAGCGCAGCGATCGACGGCTTTAAGTTCCGGCTGGGCGGCCTGCTCATAGACGCAGCAGGCGTGACCGTCAAGGGGAAGCAGGGCAGCACACCGGCCGAATTTGAAGCGGCCACGGTCAAAGTGCTCAAGGCAGACAATCCCAATGTACCCAATCTCGACCCCTCTGATGCCAGTTTGATCTTCCAATTTACCAAACTGAAGTATGTCAATGGGCAATGGAGTATTGGCGGTGTGGAGGTGGGCGTTAAGGATTGGGAGTTTGGCGCCGCCTTCAAGATGATCAACCAGACGTTGGGCATTATCACCGAGCAGAATATCCAGTCTCTTCAGATCAAAGCGACCATGCAATTTGGCAGCGGCAGCGATGCCGATAAGTTGCCGGTTGTGATCAAAATCGGGCGCGCCCAGGATGGCAGCGGGCAGTTCCGGCCGCTCTTCCAGGCCGGCCTGACCAACTTTAGCCCTAAACTGGGTGCAATGAAGTTCAAGCTGCAAAATGCACTCTTCGTAGGCGATGCGGCCCAAAATTTCTGGGGACTCAAAGCGACCAATGTGGACCTGCAATGGCCGGTCAATCTGGGGGGCAAAACAGCGGCGGGCGTGGGTGACTTCCAACTGGGCATGGGCAACGACAAAGCGCTCAAGTTTAAATTGGGCAACGGCACGGTTGGCTTGCCTGAATTTGAGAACAATGTCTTCAAAGCAAATTTGCAGGCGACGGTCGGCATTGTACAGGAAACGATTGTCATGACCGGCACCGGTACCTTTGCTATCAAATTGCCCGGCAACCAGAACAGTGCCGGCGTCGTCGGTCAGGCGATTTTGCGCTACAACCGCGCTGTCACTGCTGACAATAGTACGGTAGCGGCGGCTAGCCCCAATGCCCGCATCTGCTTTAACCCCCTTGGGCAGCGGACCGCTTGTCCTGATCCCGTCAACCCGCCCCCGCCCCCAGACACAGGGTTGCAACCACTAGAGCTAAAGCTGGCCGGCTTTGAGTTGAAGGTTGCCGGTTTTAAGTTTAACGTAGTGAGCCCTCGTGGCCTGGCAGATGGTGGCTTTGCCGTCGATTCGGCGGCCCTCTCCCTGCCCACCGGCTTGAGCGTCCAGAACAACCCCAGCGGCGGCATCTTGGTGCAGGGCTTGGTGGTCAAAGGCAATGGCGACATCTCGGTACAGGGCGGCGGGTTTGAGTTGCCGCCCCTCTCTGTGGGCAATCTGCAATTGGTGGCGCTGCGCGGCTCCTTCACCAAAGATGCTAACGGGAACTATGAGTTTCGCGCCGGCGGCAAGCTGCCCATGCCCGGTGCAGAGACCAGCGGCGGTATTTCGCTCGATGTGGTGATCCGGACGACGACCACCGGCAGCTTTGCCGGGATGGGCGTGAACATTCAGGTCTTCTCACCGCCTTTGCCGCCGATTCCGTTAGGGGGGAGCGGCTTTGCCCTCACCCGCGTCCAGGGTTCGTTTGACCTGAACAACGGCACCTCGACCATTACCTTGGGGGTGACCGCAGCCAGCCAATTTGGCATTCCTCTCGGTGCGCTGGGCACACTGCCCATTGCCACCGCCGATGGCACGGTGACGGCCCAATTTAATCCTTTTATGTTCTCCGGCTCCGTAGGGCTAAAGGTGCTCATCTTCCAGGTGGCCAATGCTGCGGTCAACATTGGCGCCGGCCAGGGTTTTGACGGCGGCCAGGGCATGAACGCCGTGGTCAATGTCAACGCCGTGGTGGTCAAGGGCGAGTTCCGTATGCGTGCGGGCAAGGGCACGGCCAGCGACCCCAACAAGCGTCGCTTTGCCGCCTCGGCCCGGTGGGACTTGGGGATTACCAAGAACCAATTTGGCACAGGGCTGCCGCCGATCAACCTGGGTGGACAGGTGATCCAACTCAGTGGCGGTGTCTTCAAAGATAACAATTTCAGTCCGGCGCGGGAGACGATTGGGGTCAAGGGCACCTACGATGGTCTCATCCTCAACTTTGGCGTCTTCGTCGATCTCCAGGCGCAGATCGGGTCGGGCGGCTTCTTTAAGGTGCGCAATCTGGACAAATATGTGTTGATCCCAGCCGCAGCCGTGCGTGCGGCCGCGGCCAAGGGCGAGGCGGGTTATAGCAGCCGTCTGTTGAGTCCTGCTGAAATCGAAGCCCTCGGACTGGCCGTCAACGCCGCTGCCAATGGCGGGTCGCAAGTGTTGCAGGATGTGGTGCCGATCCAGGTGGAGCAGACGACCACCCTGGTTGCCGGTATTAGTTACACTAGCGGGGCGCCAGTGCTGACCCTGCGCCGGCCCGACAACAGCGAAATTGCCGCCGCCGCGGTTGATAATACAACCACAGGTTTCCTGACCGAGACGGATGAAAATGGCACCAACGCCTACTTTGTCGTGCGCGGGGCGCTGCCTGGCCAATATCAACTGCTGATCGACAATGCACCGGCGACCTATGAAGAGGTCGCCTACACCCTCAACGCGGCGCCGGATGTGAGCATTACCGCTGTGACCTGTGGCGGGACAACGGTTGCCGGCATTACTGTCACCTGCAGCACACCCGCAGCGAGCAGCGCTGCACTCATGACACCCGCAGCGAACAGCGCTGCACTCATGACACCCGCAGCGAACAGCGCTGCACTCATGACACCCGCAGCGAACAGCGCTGCCGTCACCTGGACGGCAAGTGACACCGACACCCCTACCGCCACCGTCAGCGTGGGGTATGTCGTCGATAGTGGCGACCCCAGCACTGTAGGGTTAGCGGATGTGACGATCCTGACCGATAGTCTACCGTTGGGTGATGGCAGCTATAGCCAAGATCTCACGGAAATTGGCGCCGGCAGCTATCGGCTGGTAGTGATTGCCGACGATGACGTCAATGGCACGGTGTTGGCCGTCAGCGATGTGGTGGTAACGGTTGAGGATACCTTAGCCCCTGCTGTGCCCACCGGCCTCACGACGGCGCCACAGGCGGGCGAGTTGCTCGTCAAATGGACGCAAAACAGTGAACGCGATCTGGCCGGCTATGAGATTGGGCTGGCGCTGGTCAACGACACCAGCCAATTTGTCTACACCCGCACCATGGGCCCCAAGGAAGTGGTCACCGGCACCAACAATCTGGTCGATGCCAAGCTGTGGGGGCTGGACGACAATACGACCGTCTTCTATGGCCTGCGCGCGTATGACACCAGTGGCAACTACTCGGCCTGGACCGCGCTCCAAAGTGCGCAGCCGTGGGCGCTCTCACCCAACACCTGGACGCCTACGCCCAACGGCGCCGGCGGCAGCACCATCGAGATTGGCTTTGCCGTGCCCATGAAGCTGGCCACACTGGATGGGGCGCTGACGGTCAAAGATGCCAACGGCCAGCCGGTGGTTGGCACAACCTACTTTATGGTTGACTTTGCGAGTAGCAAGACTGTTGGCATTGGTTTTACGCCCAGCACGCCTACCCCCGGCAAGTTCACCGCCACCCTCAAAGGCGGCGCCGGCGGTGTCCAAGCTGAGGATGGCCGGACTATGAACGACAACTATAGCTGGAGCTTTACCTTGCAGCCGGAGCAGATCTTCTTGCCGCTGGTTGTACGGTAAGTGTTATGAAATGTAAGTATGTCGGGAATGAGGCGGTGTCACGTCCATTATTGTAGTGATTATCGAGCTTATTCCCGGCGTACCCATAACATAGAGGGTCGATTGCCGCCCCAAGGTGGTAGACTCATACCCAAACTATTGGCTTGAAAGTGACATATTAAAATATTGGATTAACCCTTACAGCACTTTGCTGCTTTGAAGACGATGATTCAGAGCGATCCCATAGTTTAAAACCCTATCATGATAAAAGAAATGGCGCTTCATTACCAGTAAGGTACCCCTTCCATCGCGGTTATCATCAGCCGCGTCAAGACCTCCCCCTTTGTGCTGTACGGTTATTTTCTGGTCCTATTACCCCCTACTTAGGCTAAAGGAGATGAACAAATATGCCAGTACCCAAAACGATCACCGATATGGGAAAATCAGCCCATTTCTGCGGCGATTTTCCACTTACCTTTGACAACCCCAATGACCCGGCAACCAGCGGGCGATCACGGCTCACACGCGACTTCCATGTCTACCTGGAATTGACCATGCAAGCCAAACATGACGCACTGATCCGCGGCTATTGCCAGAAGATTAAGGTTGAAGGTCGGCGCGAAGATGGCGCGCAGGTCCGTCATGCCAAAGGTGCAACCGCCGAAACAGCACTGGCAGGCATCTACGTGGAAAAGGCACAAATTGCGGCTACGGTTGTGCTTAGGCAGATGGTCGAAAAGTGGCGAAAATCAGTCCCTGGCCGGGAAGTATTCACCCCAGGCGTCCGCGTGGACGCGGCGGTGCAAAGTGAGACTCAGTCCGATGGTTACGGCTATGAGATCTCTTATTGGTATGATGGCGATGACATCTATGTTTTGTTCCATTGCTACCCTGATGAGTAAGCCATAGCCGATGCAATCGTAGGCAATGGAATAGAAGAGGTGAACGATGCCAGTTAGCACATGTCCCGAACGCACATCGACAGCGCCCAATGCGCAAGATGCGGTATGGGTTGCCAATGGGCCTACCAATCAACTATTTTACCCGTATGTTTCCAGTTGTGTTGCCGTTACCTTAGTCTTTGCCAATGGTTTGCTGGGCGGACACGCCAGCCAGGTGACAACCAATGCCCAAAATCCACAATTACAGCCGGCGCAAAACTTACAGGCCGTGATCAACCGCATGATCCCGCTTGCCCCGGCCGCGGCTACGCGCGGCGCCTTCAAAAAAATTTATTTCATCGGTACGGCCGATGATCCAGGTTGGCAGCTTGCGCAAGCGACGACACAAATTACCACGGCCTTTGGGGCGCCAACCACGGCCCAACCAGCAAAAATTGATTTAACCCCGGTCGATATCGTATTCGACACCCCTAGCGGCACTTTGTATATGGTCAAGCGGCAGGGGCCAAGCCAGGGCGCCGCCCAAACGGTCATTGATGCCCAGGCGATCGACGCCGAGTTGCCTTACTAGGACCTGTTGACATTTGTCCTTTGCCCAGAGGTGACCGGCACTTTGGAAGTGCCGGTCACCTTGAGAAGGTGGTTGTAATGTCAACAGAACCTAGTACACAGCGGCCTAAGTAAGCCAGCAGTTCAGTAGGAGAGTAAATCAGTGACTGTCCACTGTCTGACTGACTAACGTCAGACCAGCGATCATGGCGGATCTCCGTTGTTGCCAGCGCGGTTGTAAGTGTCAGTGAAGCCTCTTGCTACAAATGTGGTGCGGAAATTCCTAGATGCCTGCTCAAGAGGTTGCCGTCTTTCATGCTCAACCACCACCTCGCCCCATTTCAAACAACTAAGCTACAATACTTTCCAGTTTGACACTTTGCGGCCATCTACGCGATGATGATATAGTTACGTTTATCTATGGCAGTCAAGCGTATAGAAAGAGATCAAATGGCCTTAAGTGCAACCATTTATACTTTGACCATTGAAGTGGCCGATGTTGACCGAGGCGTCTATACAACGCTCGATCTCCGGCTGGCGCGTCAACCGTCAGAGTCGGCGGAGTATCTCTTCATGCGGCTGGTGGCATACTGTTTGGAATACACCGAGGGTATCGAACTTACAGAAGGGGTGGCCGCCGGTGATGAACCGGCGGTCTATGTGCGCGATTTGACGCGCCAGCCCGTTGCCTGGATCGAGGTCGGTCTGCCCAGCGCCGAACGGCTGCACCGGGGCAGCAAAGCCGCCGGCCGTGCTGCCGTCTACACCCATCGTGATGTAGAGCAATTCTTGCGCCAGCTTGCCGGCAAAAAGATTCACCAGGCTGAGCAAATCCCGGTCTATGAACTCAACACAGGCTTTGTCAAGGAAGTGGCCAGCCGGCTTGAGCGCCGGAGCAGGCTGGTTATTGCGCGTACCGATGGTGAACTTTACTTTACGCTGGGTGATTTCACCGTCCATACGCCGCTAGTACAACATCAGATCCCAGGTTAATCCTGGTTTTTATTTTTACGCAACCTACGATGGACAGAAAAGTTAGGATACCCGAAAGCATATGAGCTATGGAGAAGTTCGCCAAAAGGTTTTAACAGTTGTACAGAAGGCCGTCGCGTGTGGTCTGGTGCGCCTTTCCGCCGGCAATTTTAGTATGCGCACGGCAGATGGCCATATCGCCATTACACCCTCGGCCATCAAATATGATGTGCTGACGGCTGACCAGATCGCCATTGTTGATGTTAATGGCAAGCACATTGATGGCCCCAATAAATCCTCGTCAGAAACGCCGATGCACACAGCGATCTTTCGCAATCTACCGGAGGTCGGAGCCATCTGCCACACCCATTCGCCCTATGCCATGACCTTTGCAGTGGTAGGGCAGGAAATTCCCATGGTGAATCTAGAGTTGTTGGTCTGTGGCGCCCCCATTCCGGTGGCTGAATGGGCCAGCCCCGGCAGCGCCAAAGGCGGCGAGGTGACCGTTGACACCTTTCGCCGCCGACCGGAACTAAAGGTTATGCTCCTACGCAATCATGGTTTGGTTGCCATCGGCAAGACGCTTGATGAAGCCTTTGAATATGCCTATGATGCAGAGGTCGCCGCCCAGGTTTACTATCAGGCGCTGCAAATCGGCAAGCCGATTGTCCTGACCGCAGCCCAGGTGCAAGAGGTGCGTGAGATTTATGGCATGAAATGACGACAAGCTCGTATGAGGAAGAGCACATGGGACCCTTTAACCCTTATCACTTGACCCAAAGTGACACTACTGTTGAAGCTGATCGCGCCTTTCTCTCAGCGCAGATCAAACAGTTTAACAACCAGATCTCACCCCATCATCTCTACATCCGCACCCATCCGCCGCAACCCCTCGATCTCTTTCTGCGCATGGCGAACGGCGCGATTGTAGGCGGGCTGGTTGCCGACACCTACTGGGACTGGCTGGCAATTGAGGACTTCTGGTTACATGCCGACCTGCGGGGACAAGGCTATGGTCGTCGCTTGCTGGCTCTGGCCGAAGCGACGGCCATAGCGCGCGGCTGTCGTCGCGCCTTCCTCACCACCTTTAGCTTTCAGGCGCGCGGTTTCTATGAAAAGGCTGGGTATCAGGTGGTTGGTGCACTGGAGGACTATCCACCTGGCGCGATCTATTTCTGGCTACGCAAAGATTTCCCGTCTCGCTAGCACGATTGCAACGTCAACTTGGCAAAAAAGGCGGGCAAGGAGTAGAAGATGGCAAAAAAGCAACTCCTCGTCAATTGGGTCTACTATGACCCAGCCGGCCATGTGGTCGAAGCATTGAAGCACGCCTATGCCTATTACGCGCCCAACCAGGATGAGGTTGACGTGAGTCTGCTGCTCAATGGGGACTCAACGCCGGCACTCGCTGCACCTTGTGACTGGATTCGCACCGTCTATCCCATTTCCCTTTCTGAAGTAGTCGCGGATGGGGACAAAGCGGCCTGTTTGCAAGGCATACCGCAACATTGGGACTATATCGTCCATGATCCGCGGACACGCGCCGACGCCTTTCTTCCCGGCTGGGACGAACCAGCTCTGATCGCCACCCAACAGGTGCTGCGCGCCCATTTGCAGGCGACCCTGTGGCAAGGGGAATCGGGCTGCTTTCAAAATCGCTGGCACGACCAGGGGTTGCGCGGCGCCGATACCCCACTCCCCTATCAAGCCAACGCCAAACTACCCTACCCAACGCCACCAGACGCACAAGCTTTTGTGCAGCGCTACCGGCATGATGGCCCCAAACTCTGCATCCTCCCACGCAGCGGCGCCGGCCTTGCCCAAAGTCCATCCATGAATGCTTGGACGGAAATTTGTACGGCGTTGGTCGATGCCATTCCCGATCTGCGCATTTACATCACCGGTCTTTCCGAAGCTGGCGCAGGCGAACGGGGAAGCGAGGTTGTCACCAAACAGGAGATTGATCAGCTTGCTGCCCGGCTTCCTCAAGTGGTCAATTGCTATGACCTTGGTATGTGGAATCAGATTGCGCTGATAGAGGGGTGCGATCTCTTCTGCTCGCCTCACACCGGCTTTGCCTTTCTCTCCCAGTTGGTGGACACGCCCTGGCTGGTCGTCGCGGGCTGTCCCTGGCCCGAATACCAGTTCAACGGGACGCCCTTTTACTCAGCCCTGCCCAATTGTGAAAACTATCCCGCCCAAGAGCGCACTACCACCGAATGTGGTCGGCGTTGGGTGGAAGAACGGCAAGTGATCTGCATGGAAGATCCCAATCTCCGCCAACGCATTCCAGATATTATCGCCGGTGCTCGTTTATTATTGGCCAAAACGCTTACCTTTGATCAGGCTTGTCGACTCCACGTAGACAAGTTGAAGGCGGCCGGACGCGATCCCAAACGGTTCCTCTACTTTGATTGGAGTAGGTAGCGTAAAACTTCGTTTTTGCCTCACACTATGGCATTGAAGCATTGGGAGCATGCCAGTTGGTCATTGTGGCCGACGAGGAGTATCATGCCCAACGCGTCTATCGATCCATCGGCTACCAACTCGTCGAGTGGCAAGTCGGGCTGAATTGGTGGGAGGGGATGGGGCAAACTGAAGCATAATGGAGCATGATCTTTATCAGTAAGAGCCTGCGGCAAGCGCTTGGGTGATGACCTCATCCAATGCAGTTGTCTGCCCGGTGCGGTAAGCCGCCTCAAACTGGAGTGCACCAAGGGCGGCGTGGGCAATGGCAACCGTTTGTTCATAGGTGGCACGTTCCTCGATCGGGCGGGCGATCCCGATGGCCTGGCGACAGGCTTCCGCAGCACCCAATAAGTGGGCGGCCTGGCGTGGGTGCTCGCTCAACACCGCTACCCCTGCCAATCCTTCCAGCCCGGCTACGAGACTTCTCTTATTCCCGATTTGCCGGCAAATATCGAGGCTCTCTGCATAGTAGGCATGGGCAGATGCCAACTCTTTTTGGAGAAGCGCCAAGTTGCCAAGCCGTGTAAGGGCGAGTGCAACATAAGCTTGGAAACCCAATTCTTTCAGTAAAGTCAGAGCGCGCTGCTGGTAGTGCTTGGCTTTTTCATAGTCATACTGAAGTTGCGCCATTACGCCCAGTTCGGTGGTTACGCCGGCAACGATCATATTGTCCTCCAGCGCAGAAGCGAGGCGCAGGGCTTCCGCCAATAGCCGTTCCGCCTCTGGAAAGTCGCCAAGTTCGCGAACCGCCATACTTAAATAGCCTTGTGTGGCGGCAATGCCTGTCGCTGTCCCAACCGTTTTGCGCAAGACGAGACTTTCTTGCAGCAGTTGGCTTGCTCTTGTGTAATCCCCTTGGAGCCGCGTCAGTTCGCCTAGATTTGTCAACGAGTCCGCCACCCCTTGCGTGAAATTGTGGGCGCGCGACAGCATCAGGTAGCGTTCAGTCAACGCGGTTGCGCGCAGATACTCTCCTTCCCATTCCGCGATATCAGCAAGCGCGCCCAATACTTCCGTTAATTCAAACCAGGCAGTGGGCACTTCTTCCACCTGCAAACACGCTTCAAAGAGCTGTCGCGCCCGGCTAAAATCACCCGACCAGGAAGCGCCGGTCCCCACGCTATACAAGGCTTTGGTCCGTATCGCCGGCAGTGTTGTTGCGTGGTTGTGGGTTACTTCGGCCAGTGCCCATTCGAGCTGCGGCATTTCCTCGCGTAATTCCCCATGTTTTAACCAAAACCAGCATAACGCCGCGCCCAACCGCGCGACTTGGACATAATTATCGTTGGCGCGCCACCAGTGTAACGCGACCCGAAAATTGTTTTGCTCTTCTATCAGGCGTTGATACCACTGCTGCTGTTGGGCGCTATATAAGAGCGGTCGCGCCTCTTCGGCCAGTTGCAAAAAATAAGTCGCGTGTTGATCACACACGGCTGCTTCCTCGCCCTGTTCTACTAACTTCGCGCGTGCATACTCACGAATGGTCTCCAACAAGCGGTAGCGGGTTGTCTCGCTTTGGTGATCAACGACGACCAGAGACTTGTTGACCAGTTGGTGTAACAGTTCGAAGGTTGGCGAATGCCCTTGACCTTGGTCCGCCAATGCTTCCGCCGCCGCCAACGTCCACCCACCGGCAAAAACGGCGAGTGCGCGCAACAAAGCAGCCTCGGCAGGGCTGAGCAGATCATAACTCCAGTCAATTGTTGCGCGCAATGTCTGATGACGCAGCAGGGCGGTCCGGCGCCCCGTACTGAGCAGAGCGAAGCGATCGTGCAGACGGGCGACAATCTCTGCTAGCGCAAAGCTCTTGCAGCGCGCCGCGGCCAATTCTAGCGCCAGCGGGATGCCATCTACCTCTTGGCAGATATGGGCGATGAATGGGGCATCTTGATCGGTAAAAATCAGATCTGCTTTCACCGCCTGGGCCCGTTCGATAAAGAGTTGCGCCGCGGCAAAGGATTGCAACTGTGGCAAGGTATCAATCGACCGTTCTGGCGTGGCGTTGGGCGGCGTCGGCAGCGGAGCCACCGGCCACTCACGCTCGCCCGCTGTATTCAATGCTTCACGGCTAGTCGCCACAATGTGAAGCGTGGCCGCGGCGTGCAACAGACGATCCACCAGTTCGGCGCAGGTGGCGATGAGATGTTCACAGTTATCAATGACCAGCAGTAATTCTTTGTGTTGGAGATAGGCAATGACCGCTTCCAGGCGTGTGTGTCCTGGAGATTCAGGTAGTTGAAAGAGGTCAGCCAACAAGCGCACGACTAATCCACCCTCGGTGATCGGCGCTAGTTCCAGCAACCAGACCCCATCGGGAAAAGCGAGTGTATTGGCAACGGCCAGGGCCAGGCTACTCTTGCCGACGCCACCCACGCCGGTCAACGTAACCAGACGATTGTCCTGCACCAACGTTTGTAGGGCAACCACATCCTGCTCGCGCCCGATAAAGCTAGTCAAGCGGTGGGGCAGATTGTTTGGGCGGGGTGCAGTCTGTGTGGACAGAAGATTCGTGTACGATGGTTCATCGATTGGCTTAGGTGGCGCTAGGTTATCATCCGGTTTATCGCGTGCCTGGCGCGCCAGCCACAAAAGCCGCTCCACCGTGGCTGGTTCCCCCTCCAATCCCAGCGCAGGGACAAAGACCGCCAATAGCGTCATCTCATCGGGCAGGCGTTGATTGTGCTCCAGGCGGCTGATCTGGCTGATGCTGTAACCGGCGGCCAGGGCCAGGTCGCGCTGAGTCATCTGGGCGCGTTGACGCAAGTAGCGCAGCAGATCGCCAAAATTGGTGAGCGAAGCGATTATATCGTGCTTGACGGGGGCTGTGCGGGACATGGCGCCTCCTGTATCTGCGTGGATCCTGTCAACTTTGTCAAAAAATGTGCAGTCGTTGTCAACTCATCTGTCAAAAAAGGTCAACGCCGCTTGCATTGCCTGCGCAAATGGCATCGCCTGCCCTTCAGCCCAGGCGGTTGCATAGGCGAAATGGCGCAGTTGCGCCTGGGCCGCTGTAAGCAAGGGGCGACAGTACGTCTCCTTCCAGCGGTCGGCAATCGGCCTGGGACGTTGGGTAAAGCGTTCGGTTACGCCAAAAAGTAGGGCGGCCAGCGCCGATTTCCTCTGAAGGCGGGCGATTTCAGCGAGACCCACCAAAGCCAGGTAGGTGGAATAGATCTCCTGTTCGGCAACGATCTGGATAGCGGCCTGAAAACTGGTCTGCGCCAGCAGCAGGTCATTGACCGCCAGCGCCGGGTAGCCGAGCGCTATATAGCCATAGGCTACGTGATAGAGATCACCAGCTTCCTGATTACGTTGGATCGCTTGGTGGGCATGGGCCATCGCCGCTTGGTGTTCCTGATGCAGATAGTGTACCAACGCCAAATCCAGATAGACACGACTGACGCCACCTCCTCTATGCCAGTTGATGCCGAGTTGCTGCCAGAGGGCCAAGCTTGCGGTCAAGGCGGTCAATGCCCCCGGCAGATCGCCCGTCACCGTCAAGATATGCCCTAGCGTTTGCAAGAGACCGGCGACCTTGTTCTGCTGTTGCAATTGCTGTTGCCGCGCAACTTGTTTTTGGCATAAGCTAATCACCTGAGGCGGGTCAAGCAGCGCCATGCTTTCCCAGACCCAGCGAAACGGCGAATAGCCGTCTGCATCCGCGCCGACCTGGCAGGCAAGCTGATAGGTTTGCCAGGCTTGCGCATACTGGCCCAGCAAAACCAGGGCATCGGCAAGGTGAAAATAAGTCCGCCCCAAGAAAAACAAGGACTGTTTTTCCTCGAACCAGCGACGCGCCTGTTGCAGACAGTCTAGCCCGGTGGCAGCTTCGCCCCGCGCCACCGCCCACATGCCCAGTAACAAGTTGGCGAGAGCCAGGCCATCCGGTTTGTTAAGGGCCATGAAACGCTGCTGCGCCTCTGCCGCCAACTCGAAAGAACGAGGGCTGGTATACAAGTTTGTAAAGGACAGCCAAACGATGCCCCAGCTATATAATTCATGCGCTTTGGCGTCGGCGTGCGCCAGGGCTTGTTCCAGCCAGAACTGACCTTCGTGGAAGTTTTTCACAAACTGCCAAAACGGTCCTAAAGCTGTCGCTAGCCGCAAACAGAGGTTGCTGTCGCCTGCTTGGGTGAGACTCCAGGTAAAGGCCGCCCGCAGATTCTCCAGATCAGCCCTGACAGCGATAAACCATTGCTCGAAGCGCGCCCCCAATAGATTGGCCGGCAACGATTGTTCGGCCAAGGCCAGATAGCAGGCGAAGTGACGGGCGCGCACTGCCTCGGTCTCACCCTGTTCCTGTAATTTTTCATCGGCATATTGGCGAAGCGTCTCTAACATGCGGTAGCGGGTTGTTGTTCCCCGCTGCTCGACGATGACCAGAGATTTGTTGACCAGTTGGTGTAACAGTTCGAAGGTAGGCGGGCGCCCCCGGCCTTGGTCGGCCACCCATTCCACCGCCTCTACCGTCCATCCGCCGACAAAGACGGAAGCGCAATGAAATAAGGCTGCCTCAGCCTGCGTGAGCAGGTCATAGCTCCAATCAATCGTGGCGCGCAAGGTCTGGTGGCGTAGCAGGGCAGTTCGTCGTCCCGCACTCAATAGGACAAAACGATCCTGTAGACGGGTGACGATCTCCGGTAGCGTCAAACTTTTGCAGCGAGCGGCAGCCAACTCCAGCGCCAGAGGAATGCCATCCAATTGCTGGCAGAGGTGGGCAATCAACGAGGCATCTTGGTCGGTGAAGTGCAAATCGGCTTTCACCGCTTGGGCGCGCTCGATGAAAAGTTGCGCCGCCACATAGGGTTCCAATTGAGACAATGACCAGGCAGCCCCATCGGGTGCGGCGGGAGGTGGTGTGGCGAGCGGCAACACCGGCCATTCATATTCACCGGCAATATTCAACGCTTCGCGGCTGGTCGCCACAATGTGCAGTGTGGCTGAGGCGCGCAACAGACGATCGACAATCTCGGCGCAGGTGGCGATGAGATGCTCACAGTTGTCAACGATCAAGAGAAGCGCTTTGGGTTGCAGATAGGTCGTCACGACTTCCAGCGGTGTGCGCCCTGGCAATTCGGGCAGTTGAAAAAGGTCCATCAACAGGCGCGCCACCATGCCACCCTCGGTGATCGACGCCACTTCCAGCAGCCAGACGCCGTCGGGAAAGGTCAGTGTGTTGGCAACCGCCAGGGCGAGACTGCTCTTGCCGACACCGCCCACACCGGTCAGCGTGACCAGGCGCTGCTCTTTCACGAGTCGTTGTAGAGCAATTATGTCCTGCTCCCGTCCGACAAAACTGGTTAACCGATGGGGCAGCGTGGTCGTCCGTGGCGCAGCGTGAGCCATCGGGCGGTCGTGCCGTGCTATTGCCTGGTCTGGCGCGGGTCGTGTTGATCTGATCGCCGCATCCCCACGCGCCTGGCGCGCCAATGTTAACAGGTGTTCAATGGTGGCCGGCTCCTGCTCCAACCCCAGCGCGGGGACAAAGACCGCCAGCAGCGTCAGCTCATCGGGCAGGCGTTGGTTGTGTTCCAAGCGGCTGATCTGGCTGATGCTGTAACCGACGACCAGGGCCAGGTCGCGTTGGGTGAGTCGGCAGCGTTGGCGCAGGTAGCGCAGCAGATCGCCAAAATTGGTGATCGTGGTGATGACATCGTGCTTCACGGCGGCGGATCGGGACATCGGGCCTCCTGAATCGCAGGGATCCTTGTCAAATTTGTCAAATGGATTGGCAAAAAATGGCAACATCAGGCCAACGAAAGCTGGTACAGTATTGAACTGTCAAGTATATCACATTAGCCGCAAGGAACCCAAAAGGAGCTGCTTATGACGACACAGGAACTGCTGGCGTTCGTTCAGCGTGGCTACGACGCCTACAACGCGCACCAAACCGATCCCCACTGGCTTGACTATGCCGATACCGATGTGGCCACCGATTGCGAAGTGGTGGACATACCCTCAGGGATGGTCTTGCGTGGCCCGGAGGGCATGAAACAGTTCCTCTTGCTCTTTAGCACCGCCTTCCCTGATAGTTACGGGGAAGTCACCGCCATGCTTGCCGGTGAAGACCATGCCGTGGTGGAAGTGATCTTACATGGCACCCATACCGGCGTCCTGCATAGCGCTGCCGGCGATCTCCCGCCAACCGGTCGGCGCGTGGCGCTGCACGCCTGTGAGCTCTTCCAGATCAAAAACGAGAAAATCACGCGCCACGCCACTTACTATGATGCGCTGGGGTTCATGCAACAACTTGGTGTGCTGCAGAGCGCCGCATAGGCATACCCAGATAAGTCACCCAAGGAGCCAACCATGTACCATACCACGGCTGATCAGGTTGCGATTTATTATGAGGTTCATGGACAAAGCGGGACACCGCTGTTGATGCTCACCGGCATGGGCGGCGACATCGGCGATTGGTTACCAGAGCAAATCGAAGAGTTGAGCCGCCGCCATCAAGTCATCCTCGTTGATAATCGTGGGGTTGGACGGTCGGATAAACCTACCGCTCCCTACAGCATGGGGCAATTTGCCGCTGACACTATCGGTGTCCTCAATGATCTGCATCTTGAGCAAGCGCACATTCTCGGTGGCTCGCTGGGTGGGATGATTGCCCAACATGTGGCGGTCCACTATCCAGCGCGGGTTCGCAGTTTGATCTTGTGTTGCACTGCTGCGGTTACACTTGGACATCCCGCCTTTGTTGCGCCTACCCAAGAGGTACTCATGGCGTTGACCAAGCCACCCTCCGGCAATCGCCTGCAAGATCTGGAGGATGGCTGGAAGCTTTGTTTTACACCAGCCTTCCTCGAACAAAAGAGTGAGCGTTTGACGCGTATGCGGGAAAACGCCCTGGCCTATCCTGACAGCCCACCCTATGTCGGAAAACTCCAGTTTGAGGCGATTCTACAACACAATCTCTACGAACCAGTGAGCCAACTGCTCTGTCCAACTCTCATTCAGGTTGGCACAGCGGACATGCTGCTACCCGCCGAAAATTCACGCACCCTGGCACGTCTGATTCCAGGTGCGCATCTCATCGAATACCCTGGCTTGGGTCATCGTTTTCTAGAGGAGGGCGGTGAACCAGTGATCAACGATATTCTTGCTTTTTTAGCTGAAATTGATGCTGTATCTTTCTGATAAAGGGGACCAAACCATGTCAACCGAACCCAACAAAACGCTCGTTCGGCAGTTTGTGGATGCCATCAATACCGGCAACGAAGCCGCCTTTCTCGCCACCCTTGCGACCGATGTGGTCGATCATTATGCCCCACCTGGCTTGCCACCGGGGAGCGAGGGCTGGAACATGAATCGCAAGATGTTCAGGAGAGCCTTTCCTGATGGTCATTGGTACGAAGAGGCGCTGGTTGCCGAGGGCGATTTGGTCGTTGGGCGTTATGTCTTGCGCGGCACCCATCAGGGCGAATTTTTTGGCGTCCCCGCCACCGGCAACTCGATCACCGTCTCGAATATCCACATCATGCGCATTGCTGGTAGCAAAATCGTCGAACACTGGGGTCATGGCGACGATATGGGGCTGATGCGCCAGTTGGGGGCGCTGCCGGGGTAGACCCAGCATTATCATCGCGTGTTGAACGGGTCACGCAGGTACTGGTTGTTCTTGCCGGGGTAGAGGGTTACCTTCACACTGCTCCAGAGGAGGAAGCGCAAATGATTACCCATTTCGCTGAGATTGAACTCTATACGCTCGACCTCAGTGTTGTGCGGCTGGTCTATCATGAACGCTTGCGCTTCCCGATTCTGGCCGAAACCGACCATTCGCTAACATTGGCGCTAACATCCCATACAGTGCTCAAATTCACGTTGCGCCAGGAACCGATTACTCCCGTTCACCTTGCCTTCCAAGTGGCCCATGCCGGCTTTGCGGAAGTGGTTGACAAAATCAAACGCGCCGGTGTGCTGGTAACCCATGCCTACGTTGAATGGCACAATGGCCCCAACCTTTACTTGCGCGATGGCGAAGGCCATGAGCTAGAAATCATGGCCCAAGCTAATGTCGCGAACGATGGATTTCCGCCCTGTCATTATCTAGGGATCCTGCACCTGCGCGAAGTGGCCTTTCCGGTGGGAAATGTCCATTGCTTCCGCCGTTGGCTACGCAACACGCTTGAGATGAAGAGCTGCTCAGATGCAGCAGCGGACGATTTTGATGTTGTGGTTGGGGGAACCGCTTATGTCGTCGTATCAGCCTTGAACCGGCATGGCTATCCCAGTGGCGCGCGCAGCGTGCCTGCCAACCAGCGCGTCACCTTTGGCACACCCGATTGGGCATTTATGCACCGTGTGCGCGACCGCCTAGCGACGAACGGCGCATTGGTGGCCGAGCAACCGGACGAAATCGAGTTCCAACACGCCGGTTACCATTTTGCGCTCCGCTATACACCGCAATTCTGCGCTGAATGGCCAACTCCGCTAGATCTATGATGGCTTTCTTCTATAATAACCTGGAGTCTGCCAAAAACGCCAGACTCCACTGGTGATTGGTGATTAGTTGATTGGTAATTTTTCACCCGTGATCTGCAAAAACGCCAGACTCTAGTAATGACTTTCTTCCGCCACAAAGGGGATAATTATACCGGGATGAGACTTTCCCCGGCGTCAATAAGGTAATCAGTAGACCGCAACGCTCTAGGCAGGTCCGTGACCTGCCGCCCGTCACGGACGAGCGGCGAGCGGTCCATTGCGGCGTACTGGTAATACACAAGGAAAAGGTACCGATGAAAAACACACTCAAAACATGGGCATTGACTTGTTTGCTAGCGCTGACTCTTAGTGGTTGTCAACCAGTTACCGACACGGGCGCCGGCATGGGCGCTACGGCAGCAACGGTGCTGTCCAATTTAATGATCCACGCTCATGACTACACGTATGATCTGCCCAAGCAGGTCATCGCCGGGATCGTCCGCATCACCGTTTTGGGCCTCAAAGGTCCTCTTGACGGCCGTGGAGTTGGATTTATTTACCAACTTGGGCGACGAGCAATACTCCGCGGCGCAGCTTGGTGAAAGACTGGGGCTGCATCCCCGGGGCACCTATGATTTTTTCGACGCGCTGGTAGCGCTGAAGTTCCTTGATCGCGAGGGAGATGGTCCGCATGGACGTTACAAGAACACGCCGCAGACGGCGGCCTTTTTGAACAAGCAAAGCCCCACCTACATCGGCGGTTTACCAGAGATGTTCAATGCCCGCTTGTTCGGCTTCTGGAACGCCTTCGGTTTGCTGATGTCGCTCAACATGCTGATCGAATTCGGCGATGCGTTCGACTACACCGGCGCCGACTTTCGCGCGTGGTGTCGCGAGGCAGGGTTTACCCGTTTTGATCTCATCGCGCTGGCCGGCCCAAGCAGTGCCGCGATTGCCTATAAAGAAGGAGACAACGTATGAACGCGATCAGAAGAGTTATTACATTATTGCTTTGTGTCGTCGTGATCAGCCTGATGTTCATCATCCCGGCACAGGCCGCAACGTCGTGTCACAAAATCAACGCGAAGGGGGTGGGACAAGATCTCGATGGAGGCGCAACAACTGCTGAGATCATCGGTGGCGGGTTTCTACACGGAACCACGGTCGGGAACTTCATAATTACTGGCGTGGTAGGCACGGTCGCATCCTTGGCCGGGACGGTAACGTTTACAACCCACAAGAGCACCTTGACCGTAACTGTGGCGGGAACTTTCGACGTGGCAACCGGAGCCTTTAGCGCCTCTGGCCCTGTGACTGCCGCAACAGGCAAGCTGGCCGGCGCCACCGGCGCCCTCTTGTTCATCGGCGATGAGGATCTGTCTACGGGCAGGTTCGTAGAAGATGTTACAGGGGATATCTGTACAGATTTAGCGCCCTCTGGCAGAAATCATTAGCGCTTCTCTCTGGAAAACACGTAGTTTATCTGTCTAACTGGACTCTGGCGTTTTTTCGTTGCTACAGGAGTGACGACCGCCGACTGACGATCGATCACTACTCCTGTAATATAAAAATTTGCCAGACTCAAGTGTCTAATTATTTCTGCCAGATTGTGCTAGTGTTCTGTCAGGGAAGTTTGGCCAGTTTAGAGATAGCCACCCAGGTCTTCCTGGAAGGGGCGGCGGATGGTAAAAAACAGGAGGTGTAAGGCGCCCCCTTCCAGGAAGACGCACGCCGACGCGCCCGCGTTGGTATACCTAGCAAAATTTACCTGACACTGTACTAGTACAGTGTAATCGAAATTCTGACAGTTTAGAAAGTTGTGATCCGGTTACCGAATATTCCGGGATTAAGGCCGCAAACACTCTTGCACTACGTCAATTTTCATGGCCTTAATCCCGGAATATTGGTAGTGCTCTAATCTAGCATAATTTGCGTCACACTGTACTAGCTTTCGCACCGGCTCGGTCGAAACAATTGGCAAAAAATGGCAACATTGGCAATTTGAACGCTGGTATGCTTGTGAAGGAGCAAACGTATACCAGCGTTCAAATTGTAAATTACAAGCAACCGCCATTTCAGTGGCGGTCAACTTGTAGCCACTAACGGAGAACATCAATGATTCACATGCGGCCTTTTACTGCCACCAACCACGACTATGTTGCCCGCGTTGCGCTGCACAATGCGATTTGGCCCGATTGGCCCGATACAGTTGCGAGGTGCCAAGGCCGCGACAGTTTGCGCAATCAAGCGTACTTTTTTCAGCGCGTTGTCGTCGAGGTAGAGCACCAAATCGTGGCGGCGGGAACGGTGAGCGAACCAACCTGGTCCCATCGACCGGGTAAGTATGCTCTGGGCGTCGACGTTCACCCCGCACATGAACGCCAAGGCATTGGGAGCGCACTTTATGATCATTTGTTACAGATGGTAACGCAAAGGTTGCCGGCGCCGACAGTGCTGGTGAGCCGCACGCGCGAAGATAAATTGCAAGCGTTACGCTTTCTCGCACAGCGGGGCTTTACCCAGGTGATGCGCTCACCCGTGTCACGGTTGGCCGTGGCCACGTTTGACCCAGCCCAATTTGCAGGTTTGCTGGACAATGTGCGGACTGCCGGCTATCAGCTCTATTCGATGGCGGAAGTAGCCAAGCTTGATCCCGATTGGCAGCGCCAGGTCTATGAGTTAGATTGGGAATGCACCCAGGACGAACCGCTGCCCGATGCGCCGACCAAACCGGCGTTTGCAGATTATGTCAAGGAGAATTTTGATTATTCCCACTTTTTGCCTGCTGCCAGTTTTGTTGCCCTTGCCAATGGCCACTATGTTGCAATGACCACCGGTTTCCAAGATGCTGCCGAGTCAACGTTGCTCATAACAGGCTTTACCGGCGTCGTGCGCGCCCATCGGCGACGCGGATTGGCCACTGCGCTCAAAGTGCTGACGATTGCGTACGCACAGCAAAATCATTTCAAGGCGATTGAAACCGGCAATGAGGAAAGTAATCCCATGTACCGCATTAACCTGGCGCTTGGCTTTCAACCAAAGCCCGCCTGGCTTGATTTTCAAAAAATGATTGAGTAACACTGCTTGCGTAAAGTTCAAGATGAGCCAAGTGCGCAGGCGCGGCTATCACATCTGTCGGCCCAAGCGCCTTCGTTACGGTATCATCTAGTGCCGTTGTCTGTCCTGCGCGGAATACCGCGCCAAACTGGGATTCACCGAGCGCGGCGAGAGCAATGGCGACCGTGCGCTCGTGGATGGCTTGTTGCTCCGTTGCTCTCACGATCCCTCTGGCCTGGCGACAGGCTTCTGCCGCACCCAACAGGTAGGCCGCATCGAACGGGCAACTATTCAGCGCCGCTACTCCAGCCAGCCCTTCAAGCCCGGCAGCAGAAGGTTTTTGGGCGCCAATTTGCTGGTAGATTGCTAAGCTTTCCAGATAATAGGTGCGAGCGCATTCCCAATCATCCTGAATCAGCGCCAGATTGCCAAGTCGCCCAAGCACAAGCGCAACCATGTGTTGATAGCCTAATTCACGCGCCAGCGCCAGGGCTTTGCACTGATAATGTGCGGCTTCTTCATAGGCTTGCTGGAGTTGTGCCACGACACCCAAATCACTGAAGGTCCAACCGATGCCATGTTTGTCATCCAGGGCGCGGCAGAGTTCCAGCGCTTCGTGCAAAAGTTGCAAAGATTGCGCCAAGTGGCCTTGCTCGTAGGCAAGCACACCTAACATCGCCTGGGTATGGGCGACGCCGGTGATCGTACCGATCTCTTTGCGTAAGGCCAGGCTTTCTTCTAGGAGTTGGCTTGCCCGCACCATATCCCCTTGTGATTGGGCATGGAAGCCTAATTGCATCAGCGCATCGGCGACACCATTGGGAAAGGCGTGTTCACGTGACCAAGCCAGACGGCGCTCCTCCAAAATTTTGGCCTGTTCGTAGTCACCTTCCAATTGGAAAACAGCAGCAAGCTCTCCCAACACTTCATAGAAATCAATAAAGGAGCTTGGCTGCGACTCAATCTGCAAATATTCTTCATAGAGAGTGCGGGCGCGACCCCAATCGCCCAGGCACTCGGCGCCAAAGGCAACTGCATATAAGGCTTTAGCACGTATGGCGCTGGGCGTGGTTGCGCTCTGCCGATCCATTTCTGACAATGCCAATTCAGCCCAATGCGCTTCTGCGCGCATGTCCCCATGTTTCCACCAAAACCAACATAACGCCGCGCTCAGCCGGGCGACCGCAGCGTACTGGTTGGTGGCACACCACCACTGTAGTGCCGTCCGAAAATTATTTTGCTCATCAATCAACCGTTGATACCATACCTGCTGTTCGGCGCTATACAAGAGCGGACGCGCGTGTTCCGCCAGTTGTAGAAAGTAAGACGCGTGTTGCTCACACACGGTGGCTTTCTCGCCATGCTCCCGCAATTTTTCGCGCGCATACTCACGAATCGTCTCCAACATGCGGTAACGGGTCGTTTCCCCCCACTGCTCGACAACAACCAGGGACTTGTTAACCAGTTGATACAACAACTCAAACGTAGGCGGATGCCCCTGACTGTGGTCGGCCACCTGTTCCACCGCCTCCAATGTCCACCCGCCGACAAAGACTGCGAGCGCCCGGAACAACGCCGCTTCTGCCGGCGTGAGCAGATCATAACTCCAGTCAATGGTGGCGCGTAAGGTCTGCTGGCGTAATAGAGCAGTACGCCGTCCCACACTGAGCAGCGCGAAACGATCCTGGAGGCGTGCAATAATCTCCGGTAGGGTCAAACTTTTACAACGGGCTGCCGCCAGTTCCAGCGCCAGGGGAATGCCATCCAGTTGGTGGCAAAGATGGGCGATTAGGGGAGCATCCGCATCCGTAAAGCGTAAATCAGCCTTCACGGCTTGGGCGCGTTCGATAAAGAGTTGTGCCGCGGCAAAACGCTGAAGTTCCTGCAAGGACCAGGCTGCTCCATCCGTCGGTATGCGATGCGGCGTGGGCAACGGCGCGACTGGCCACTCCCGTTCACCCGCGATATTCAACGACTCACGGCTGGTGGTTACAATATGTAACATTGAGGAAGCTTGTAACAAGCGCTCGACCAGATCGGCGCAGGTGGCAATCAGATGTTCGCAGTTGTCCACAAGCAATAAGAGGGCTTTGGTTTGCAAATAGGCGATCACCGCTTCCAGTGGCGTGCGCCCTGGAAATTCGGGCAACTTGAATAGTTCCGCCAACGTGCGCGCCACCAAGCCGCCCTCCGTCAGCGGCGCCAGTTCCAGCAGCCACACACCATCGGGAAAGGCCAGCGTGTCGGCCACAGCCAGGGCGAGGCTGCTCTTGCCCACGCCGCCGACGCCGGTCAACGTGACTAGCCGTTGCTCCTGCACTAGTTGTTGCAAGGCAACCACTTCCTGCTGGCGCCCGATAAAGCTGGTCAAACGATGGGGCAGATTCGTCAACTTGAGTGTGGGTGGCAGCGCAGCAGGGAGTAGACTTTCAGGGATTGCCGCTAGTGATGCAGAGGGCGTTGCGGCTTCCTCACGCGCCTGCCGCGCCAACACCAAGAGCCGTTCGACCGTGGTCGGTTCCTGTTCCAACCCCAAGGCCGGGACAAAGACCGCCAACAGGGCCATCTCATCAGGTAGACGTCGATTATGCTCCAGGCGGCTAATCTGGCTGACGCTGTAGCCGACAGCGAGGGCCAGGTCGCGCTGAGTCATCTGGGCGCGTTGGCGCAAATAGCGCAGCAGATCGCCAAAGGTGGTGATGGCGGCAATGAGTTCGTGTTTGGCGGTGGCAGAGCGGGACATCGGGGCCTCCTGGATCGCAGGGTTCCTTGTCAACTTTGTCAAATGGATTGGCAAAAAATGGCAACATTGACAAAGCGCAAAGTGCTATTGTACCGAAATGTCAAATATATCACAATACTGCCATTGTGCAGATTGCCGATGGCAACATCGTTGAATATTGGGGCCACGGCGACGACGTAGGTATGATGTGTCAGTTGGGAGCCAAGCCGTAGGCCAGCGTTGTAGCATAGTCAAGGAAGCCAAATGATGCCGTTAGATTTGGTCAAGCTTATGGCTTTGATGGAACGTACCACCGGTAGACCTGAGATTATCATCGGATTAATTGATGGACCGGTGGCCATGAACCACCCTGATCTGGTGAGTGAACATATCCGCGGGGTCTCAGGAAGTTTGTCCGGCATGTGTACGCAAAGTGACAACGTTGCCTGTGCGCATGGAACCTTTGTTGCCGGCATCTTGGCTGCCAGACGGAGTTCCCTCGCTCCGGCCATCTGTCCCAACTGCACTTTGCTGGTACGCCCGCTTTTTGTGGAAGCGCTAGCGGTGAATGGGCAAATACCTGGTGCGACTCCGCAGGATCTTGCCAGAGCCATCGTTGAGTGTCTTGCGGCTGGCGCGCGCGTGCTAAACTTGAGTGTGGCCTTGACGCCATCTTCAACCAACCATGAACACGAGTTGGAAGAGGCGCTGAATTATGCCGCCAGACGTGGCGTGATCGTTGTTGCCGCTGCGGGCAACGATGGCGCGCTGGGAAGTTCTACGCTTACCCGCCATCCGTGGGTCATCCCGGTAGTCGCTTATGATCTGCAAGGCCAACCGCTGGACCACTCGAACCTGGGCAATTCGATTGGCCGGCGGGGACTGGGCGCACCTGGCGTCGGGATTACCAGTCTTAGCGCTGCTGGTAAACCGCTCACTTTGAGCGGCACGAGCGCCGCCGCCCCTTTTGTCACTGGCGCCATTGCGCTGCTCTGGTCAGAATTCCCTGAAGCAACGGTCGCTGAAATCAAATTTGCCATCACGCAAACGCACAGCCCACGACCGGCTACCGTAGTCCCGCCTTGGTTAGATGCCTGGCGGGCGTATCAAATTATGAGGAGGTAACTGTCATGGATGACAAAAAGAGCAACAACGATCAGGTGAAGAAGAATAAAGCGCCGCCGCACCCCATACGCCTTCCGGGATTCATCACCATGGAAGAGGTTGGCCTGGGTGACGTGATCAAGCGGGCAACTCATGCCTTTGGCATCAAGCCCTGTGGTGGCTGCGAACACCGGGCAGCCGCCCTCAACCGTTGGTTTGTCTTCATGCCGCCGGTGCAATAAGCAAAGTCCCCATTCTTTTGTCGTGGAGAAGCATCATGGAACACAATGACAGGCAAGAACAATCAGCAAATCCAACAATGACCAACCAGGGCATTCCTTTGATCAGCCCAGCCCAGAGCAAGATCGTCGCAGCCGCACCAGGCACAGCGCTGCCTTGTCCGACTTGCGCCGGCGGGGCGGGCACCACACCGCCATCATACGTCTATGCGATCGGCAGAATCGAAGCGCGCTTTCCACGCCTGTCGGTGGAAAAGGAGTTTGCCCAGGCCATCGGGCGTGCGGACACGGCGGGACAAACCGACCAGGAGGCTTTCTACCATGCGCTCTCTAGCCGGGAGAATCGTTATCTAACGCGCCAGTTGTGCTGGGTGATGACCATTCAGGGCTTGGAAACCTACCTGCTTCAGCCCAGGGATCCCACGGATTTTGACCGATTGGTGGAAGCGATCCGGCCACAACCAACGCCGACGGATATTGATGTTGTCATTGGTCTGCGCGGCCCCGTCGCACCGCCGGATCTGTGTAATGGCCTCATGTTGCCCATTCTTGCCTTCGATCAAATTTATTCTTTCGACCGCGATTCGCTCCTCAAAGCGATTCCAAAGCCCGAAAACATCGATGCGGAAAAATTTAATGCCGCGGCGGCAGAAGTATTCGACCGCATTCTACAGATGATCGATAACGCCGGCACGCTGGATGAACACCGCGCCTTGAACTACCTGGTGATGCGTTACCCAGCCATCTATGCCAAGAGCGCCGAAGCATTTGCTCAGAATTTTTCGCTGAACGGTGTACAAGTGCGACCATCCCCGTTGAACGCCACCCGTCGGATCGTTGAGGTCATCTTCGCCTACACCAACCGTACCACCGATTTTACTGAGAAGTTTTTTGTACGCGTCGATGTGACAGAGGAATTCCCGTTCCTGGTCACTAAGTTGTCGCCATATTATGATCGCTGAATTTTGATTTAATGGAGGTATGAAATGAACATGCCGAGCTTTTCTGCAGAAGTATCGCTCTACAAGACGGACCGGCATTACCAAACCGGTAGACAAGTGATCAATTTATCTACACAAAGGATTAGTGCGATTCGTCCCGCAGTTGGCATGCCCGGCGCTGCGCCTTTCATCTCGTCTATCCGCGCAATTATGACGCCCACTATCGGTTCCGTTGTCGCCGTTCCGGTGAACATCTCAGGGGTGTACCGGGATGAGAATGGCAAGTGCCAACTGGGAACAGGGGGTGCTAATCACAATCTGGTGGCAGGAGCAGAGATTGCTGGTTGTCGAGCAAATTGCCGTAATCAGCTCTCCAATGCATGTGCGGTCGAGGATGGTCATGGCGGATGTATGGTGGCATGTAACTGCGACCCTCTTCACAAAACCTGCAACGATCTTAGTGGAGGTACGTTCGGCGGCTTTGGTGGCGACATCCCGTCCACAGAGGGCATTGGCCTTTGAGTCGAGCGGCCATTCTACCACGATGACTGTCATTCTAGCCCAAAGGATTGTGCAATACTAGCTTGACCGTTTCGCTATCTCGCAAAAATCCTTTGGGTGAAAATGAGTATCAATGAATGTAAAAATGAGAGGAGGTAACTGAAATGAATTTGCCAGGATTCACAGCGGAAAGATCCTTCTACAAACCATCTAAGAATTACAGTAGAAGCGTTCATACTTATAACAGCGAACGGACGCAGATTGTTACCCCTGCCTCTTTCTTTTTTCCTTGGCTGGGCTACTGGCTCTTGAGCGGAACCATCGCGAAAGAGTGTCTGGAGGAAAATCTCCTGACAAAAGCCGCAAGCGTGTGCCGATCTCTCGCCGTGCAAGTCGCAGAGGATGCAGGTGGGCAAGATTGTAGCGCGGACTGTACAGCGTATAATGTCAAATCCGACTCCAGTTGCAATGTCACTAGTAGTGGCTGCAATTGCCATGTGACTTGCAGATAATGAATCAAATATTTTCACCACTGCGCTGGTGGATGTCCAGGCCGGCCTGTCGAACGAGGCGGCGGCTAACTAACGCGCTGCTCGACGAGCTGATCTTCAGTGGTAACTACGCGATCAACGACATTGGCACACCTTGGGTCGATAAGGTGAATTAGTGCGTTTAGATAGAAGGAGGATTCTATGTGATCCCAAGTACCCGTCATGACGATTCATGATCGTTCAAACGTCAGCGCGACTTGTATTGCCTGATCAAACGGCATGGTCTTGCCCTCGACCCAGGCTGTGGTGTAGGCGGAATGGCGCAGTTGCGTATGGGCCGCCGTGAGCAACGGGCGACAATACGCTTCCTTCCAGCGATCAGCGATGGGCCTGGGGCGCTGGGCAAAGCGTTCGGTCACGCCAAAGAGTAGGGCGGCCAGCGCTGGTTTCTCCTGACGACGGGCAATTTCGGCAAGACCCACCAAGGCCAGATTGGTGGAATAGATCTTCTGTTCGGCGACAGTCTGGATGCCGTTCTGAAAACTGGTCTGCGCCAGCGTCAGGTCATTAACCGCCAAGGCTGGATACCCTAGCGCCACATAAGCGTGGGCCACGTGGTACAAGTCAGCAGCTTCCTGAAAGCGTTGGATTGCCTGTTGGGCATAGTCCTGCGCCTGTTGGTGTTCCTGGCCCAGGTAATGGACCAACGCCAAATCCAAACAAGCGCGACTTGTTCCACCCCCGCGCCGCCAATGGATGCCAAGTTTCTGCCAGAGGGCCAAACTCTCGGTCAAGGCCGCCACTGCCCCCGGCAGATCGCCGGCAGCAGTCAAGATATGGCCCAACGTTTGCAATAGCCCAGCGACCTTGGCCTGGTTTTGCCGTTGCCGTTGCCGCGTCAATTGTTGTTGGTACAACGCAATCGCTTCGGTCGGAGCAAGCAGCGCCATGCTTTCCCAGACCCAGCGAAACGGTGAATAGCCATCCGCATCTGCCCCGGCTTGGAGGGCGAGCTGATAGGTCGCCAAAGCTTGTGCATGGTTGTCCAGCAAGACCCAGGCCTCGGCGAGATAAAAATAAGTTCGTCCTAAGAAAAATAAAGACTGTTTTTCCTCGAACCGGAGACGCGCCTGTTGCAAACAGGCCAGCGCTTTGTCAGCTTCACCGCGCGCCACCGCCCACATGCCCAGCAGCAGGTTGGCGAGCGCCAAACCATCAGGTTGGTTGAGCGCCGTGAAGCGCTGATGCGCCTCTGCCGCCAACGTGAAAGAACGAGGGCTGGTATACAAGATCGTGAACGCCAGCCAAACAATACCCCAACTATACAATTCATTATACAATTCATGGTCGTTTGCACTAGTGTGCGCCAAGGCATGTTCCAGCCAAAGTTGGCCCTCGTGGAAGTTTTTCACAAATTGCCAAAACGGCCCCAAGGCCGTCGCCAGCCGCAGACACAGGGTGCTGTCGTCCGCTTCAGTAAGACTCCAGGCGAAGGCCACTCGCAGATTCTCCAGATCGGCTCTGACGGCGGTAAACCATTGCTCGAAGCGCGGCCCTTGCAGGTCGGCCGACAATGACTGTTCGGCTAGGGCCAGGTAACAGGTGAAATGACGGGCGCGCACCGCTGCCATCTCATCCTGTTCCTGTAATTTTTCACTGGCATATTGCCGAATTGTCTCCAACATGCGGTAGCGCGTCGTTGTCCCTCGCTGCTCAACGATGACTAGGGATTTGTTGACCAGTTGATGTAATCGGTCGAACGTAGGTGGCTGGCTCTGGCCGCTGTCCCCCACGGCTTCCGCCGCGGCCATCGTCCACCCGCCGGCAAAGACGGCAAGGCAGCGGAAGAGCGCCGCCTCGGCTGGCGTGAGCAGATCATAGCTCCAATCCATAGTGGCGCGTAAAGTCTGGTGACGGAGCAAGGCAGTGCGTCTGCCAGCGCTCAACAGGGCAAACCGATTCTGCAAACGGGCAGCGAGTTCCGGCAGCGCAAAACTTTTGCAGCGGGCAGCCGCTAACTCTAGCGCCAGGGGAATGCCATCCACTTGCCGACAGATGTAGGCGATGAGCGGGGCCTCTTGATCGGTGAAGATCAAATCAGCTTTCACAGCCTGGACGCGTTCGATGAAGAGTTGCACCGCCCCAAAAGGTTGCAACTGTGGCAACGACCAGGCCGAACCATCCGGCGCAGCGGGCGGCGGCGTGGCGAGTGGCGCCACTGGCCATTCATATTCACCGGCAATATTCAACGCTTCGCGACTGGTTGCCACAACATGTAGCGCCACCGAGGCGCGCAACAGGCGATCCACAATCTCGGCGCAGGTGGCGATCAGATGTTCGCAATTGTCGACAATTAAGAGGAGTGCTTTGGGTTGCAGGTAGGCTGTCACCACTTCCAGCGGTGTACGGCCTGGCAACTCCGGCAGTTGAAAAAGATCGACCAAGGCGCGCGCCACCATGCCGCCCTCGCTGATTGGCGCCAGTTCCAGCAACCAGACACCATCGGGAAAGGTCAGCGTGTCGGCAACCGCCAAGGCGAGACTGCTCTTGCCCACGCCGCCCACCCCAGTCAGCGTGACCAGGCGGTTGTCTTTTACCAGTCGTTGCAGCGCGCTGATCTCCTGCTCACGGCCGAGAAAGCTAGTCAAGCGATGGGGTAGATTAGTTAAGCGGGGTGCCGGTCGCAGTGCAGGCTGATCAAGTGGCACGGGCGCATGACTTGGCTCTGGTGGGGTTGGGCTGGCAGCATCACGCCTGCGCACCTGACGCGCCAGTGACAAAAGCCGTTCAACCGTGGCCGGCTCCCCTTCCAACCCCAAAGCCGGGACAAAGACAGACAGCAGGGTCAGTTCATCGGGCAGGCGTTGATTGTGTTCCAGCCGGCTGATCTGACTGATGCTGTAGCCGACGGCCAGAGCGAGGTCGCGCTGAGTCAGTTGGCGTTGTTGGCGCAAATAGCGGAGCAGATCGCCAAAATTGGTGATCGAAGAGAGTACGTCGAGTTTATTGGCGGATCGGGACATCGGGGCCTCCCTGGATCGCATGGATCCTTGTCAACTTTGGCAAATGGATTGGCAAAAAATGGCAACATCGCGCCAGCAAAAGGTGGTATTGTGCTGAACTGTCAAGTATAGCACATTAGCCGCAAGGAACCCAAAAGGAGCTACTTATGACGATACAGGGAATGCTAGCGTTCGTGCAACGGGGCTATGACGCCTACAACGCGCACCAAACTGATCCCCACTGGCTCGATTATGCCGATACCGATGTGGCCGAGGAGTGCGAAGTAGTTGATGTTCCTTCAGGCATGGTTTTGCGAGGGCCGGAGGGTATGAAACAGTTCCTGCTGCTTTTTAGCACCGCCTTTCCTGACAGTTACGGGGAAGTGACCGCCATGTTTGCCGGTGAAGACCATGCGGTGGTGGAAGTGATCTTGCACGGCACCCATACCGGCGACTTGCGCAGCGCCGCCGGCGATCTCCCACCAACCGGTCGGCGGGTGGCACTGCACGCCTGTGAAGTCTTTCAAGTCAAGGATCAGAAAATTACCCGCCACGCCACCTACTATGACGCGCTGAGTTTCATGCAGCAGCTTGGCGTGCTGCCAGCGGCAGAAGTAAAGCAGTAGATCATTGCAAGGAGAAAAATTTATGTCAACAGAAACCAACAAAACGATCGTTCGGCAGCTTGTGGATGCCATCAATACCAATAACGAAGCCGCCTTTCTCGCAACACTTGCGCCTGATATTGTCGATCATTATGCCCCACCTGGCTTGCCACCTGGGAGCGAGGGCTGGAACATGAATCGCAAAATGTTCAGGACAGCCTTTCCCGATGGTCATTGGCACGAAGAGGCGCTAGTTGCCGAAGGCGATCTAGTTGCCGGGCGTTATGTCTTACGCGGCACCCATCAGGGCGAATTTTTTGGCGTCCCCGCCACCGCCAACTCGATCACCGTCTCGAATATCCACATCATGCGCATTGCCGACGGCAAGATCGTTGAACACTGGGGCCACGGCGACGATATGGGACTAATGCGCCAGTTGGGGGCGATGTCATAGTCCCTCTTTCATTCTAATTACTGGACTCTGGCGTTTTTACTAAATACACTGGTGATTGGTGATTAGGTGATTAGTGATTTTTCACCTGTACCCGGAAAATTCGCCAGAGTCCAGCTAATTATTTGGATAGTGGCGTGGGTGATGCAGCCCGCCGGCCCACCGCCCTTTCTGAATATCGTCACAGAATAAAAATTCGTAGTCCGCTCTCCAGGGTCCAGGTTGAGCCACACACGCGCAGACTTTGGATTTTGGACTGAAGACAGATTGCGATTTCAGGAAAGGAGAATCCAGCCATGATCAAATCGATAAAATGTTTCAGAAACTGATGTCTCTCTGTTATTCTAGTACGTGTCCGAGTTTAATAGAGCGCGACAAGCAGAGACCGACTGCGGTTGTCCGCGCAAGATCAACAGCCACCATCACCGGAGACAGAGAATGATGCGTACTATGCAAGCAATCCTTGAGCAGTGCACCAATGTTCTGCCTGGGCATGGGCCCAGCCGGAGCATGAAAGAGATTTTCCAAAGCCTAGCCGCGGCGTTGGCGGGCGATGAATTTTTGGATACGTATGGGGCAGGCCCAGAGCTAGCCAACTTTGAAGCGGAGATTGCAGCCTTATTTGGCAAAGAGGCTGCCGTCTTCCTCCCCACCGGGACCATGGCGCAGCAGATCGCCTTGCGAATCTGGTGCGAGCAACAGCACAACTTCACCGTTGCCATGCACCCCACGGCCCACCTGGAATATGCCGAACAACTGGGGTACCAGTTTCTCCACCATATCCTGCGTCTACAATTTGGCGCCCCCGAATTTGTCAGCAACCGCACGTTAACCGTGCAAGACTTTGCGCAGCTTGGCACAAAGCCGGGGGTGATCCTGATCGAATTGCCTTATCGACCCTTAGGTGGTCAATTACCGTCTTGGGAGGAATTGCTCGCTATTCGGGCTTGGGCCAAGGAACGTGGGATCCCCTTGCATATGGATGGCGCGCGCATCTGGCAATGTCAGCCATTTTATCAGCACACGTATCAGGAGATTGCGGCACTCTTTGACAGCCTTTATGTTTCCTTTTATAAGGATCTAGGCGGGTTGGGTGGCGCCATGTTGCTGGGATCCACTTCATGCATTGACGAGGCGCGCCAGTGGCAAATCCGTCATGGCGGACGGCTCCGCACAATGGGGCCCTTTTGGCTCTCCGCCCAACTTGGGGTTAAACAGGTCTTGCCACAGATCGATCAATGGGTGGCCAAAGCGCAGGAAGTGGCCGCCATCTTATCCCGTTTTGACCGCATCACGATCAACCCCAACCCGCCCCATGTCAACTTCTTTCAACTCTACATACGGGGCGATGCCGAGCAACTGAATAACCGTCATCTAGCATTGGCTGAAGAGACCGGCACCTTCCTCTTCAACCGATTAAATTCCACCAACGTCCCCGGCGTTGCTGTGACGGAAATCCATTGTTGGGAAAACTCACTACGCTTCCGGGTTGAAGAACTGGAGCCTTTTGTCCAGAGCTTGCTGAGTGCAAATGATGCAGGATAATCCACATCAGCGACGGCGAAATTGAGGCGCAGTTGCTTGCTCAAAAAGAAGCCACGCGCGGCGGCATGGGCGGACGCGTGTAGACCGTGGCGTCGAAGCTCTTCTGGATCAGCTCCAGTAACTTGTCACGCTGTGCCGGATCCTCGGCCAGATTCTGATGTTCCCACGGGTCGTTCTCTAGGTCGTATAGCTCAAAAAGGCGCTTGCCATGATAGGCGATCAGCTTCCAGCGGCGATCACGGTACATGGTGGCGTGGGTCTGGTCGGGAAAGTTAATCGCGCCATAAAATTCGGTGCGTACGAAGTCGCGATGCGCTGCCGGTGAACGTTCACCCGTCAACTGTGCCAACAGCGACTTGCCCTGGACATAGTAGGGGATCGCCTCGCCCGCACACTCGTACAACGTCGGCGCCAGGTCAGTCAATTCAACCAGCGCATCGTTGACCACATTTTGCTGAAAATGACCGGGCCACGAGATGATCAGCGGCACCCGCACCAGCCCTTCGTACAGCCGGCAGCCCTTGAGGATCAGTCCGTGATCGCCCAACATTTCGCCGTGGTCGCTGCAAAAAATGACGATGGTGTTCTCCCGCTGCCCTGTCTCGTCCAGGTAATCGAGCAAGCGGCCAAATTCATGGTCGATCTGTTCGATCATGGCGTAGTAAGAAGCTTGCATCCGTTTGTGATCCCACTCCTCCGGATGACGCGGTTGGGACTGAAAATCGACGCCGGCGTCAACCAACTTTTGCTGGTGGGTCAGATCGCTCTCGACAAAGTGGGCGCCGGGCAGCGTGGCCGGATCATAGCGGCGGAAGTACTCCCACGGGGCGTCAAAGGGCGCATGGGGATCAAAAGGGTTGACGCTGAGCAGCCAGGGTTGATCTGCGCCGCGATTCTTTTCGATGAAATCAAGCGATCGGTCAGTGCACCAATGGGTCTGGTGGAGATGGGGTGGCACGTTGTCAGCCTCCGGTGTGGGGACAAAGACGCCGCCAAAGCTCTTTTTCGCCGCGCCCTCCCGGTAGGTGCCGGGTGATTGGTCCGCCAGCAACGCGTCGGGATCGGCGCCTTGCTGGCGTAACCATTCGGCGTAGTCATGGCCAACTTCGCGCGGTCCTTTGTGGGAGTGACTATACTGGACGGAGCGGTAGCCATCCGCCACCCGCTGCTCCTGGCCATGCGCGGCGCTGGCCAGATGAAGCTTGCCCACCAGCCCGCAATCGTAGCCGACATCGGCCAGCCGCCGGGAGATGAGCCGTTCGGCATAGTAGGTCGGGAATTCGCGGTAGCCATTGCCGTTGACCCCCAGCGCACTGGGGTACATGCCGGAAAGAAAACTGGCCCGGCTGGGGGTGCAGATAGGCGATTGGCAGAAGGCATGGGTAAAAGCCACCCCTTCACGCATGAATTGATCAAGTCGAGGGGTGTGGATATGGGGATTGCCCAGAGCGCCAATGGTGTCAAAGCGCTGCTGGTCGCTACAATACCAGAGAATGTTGGGACGCGTACTCATGGTCGCTCCTGACCTGTTATGTTACTGCTCAACTATCAGCGGTTGGGGCAGGATGGCGATTGCTAAGCGCGCCAGCCTCTCGCAGATGACGCAGTTCGACTTTGAGCGTCGCAAATTCCTGTTGGTTGATCCCAGTCGCCTGTTCAATCGTGGCCCAACTGACACCGGCTTGCAACAGTTTTTCGATCATCTCGACCTTCGTTTTGATCTCACCACGGATTTCACCACGGATTTCACCGCGAATCTCACCGCGGATCTCCCCACGGATCTCACCGCGACGCTCACCCTCTTGTAATAGCTCTTCGGCAAAGGTCATGATTCTTTTTCCTTTCTGGGGACAAATGTTTCGACCTCGGCAGCAAATGTTTCCACGGTTGCACGCTCCTGCGTTGCCGTCAAATAACGAACAAAAATCCGCATAGTATTGATCTTCCACGTCGGAGAAGACGGCCTTAAAAAGCTTGTCATGGGGTTGATGGATAGAAATGCTCATGGGATCACCGCTATTTTTTAATTTGTCTCTGTCAACCTATTATACCACAAAGCGTTTGTGATATGCACCCTTTACATAAGGTAGGGCAATCGCGACTTCGTAATCGCACCAATAAATTGGGCTTCTAACCCTGCTTTTGGTAAGTCGCGATTGCCCTACGCACCCCATAAGGTGCGCTTGGTCTTTTGACGAACCTATGCTAAAATCTGGTCACCCCTATTGAGCAAAAAGCTAATTACCATCAAGGTGACTTCCATGCAGTTGTTGATTCAGTAACTACGGCACAACGAATAGATAACCAGTGTTTTAAAAACTTACATCCAACGATGTAGGTCTGGTTTGTTGTGCCAATTTACTGAACCATAGCTGCATGGGAGCACCCTTATGCACCAACCACAAAAGTTAATCCGCCTGCTGGTAACCTATGCGCAGCCACTCCGGTTGCAGCTTGCTTTGCTGGCGCTTCTGATCTTTACGAGTACGGGACTACAACTCCTCAATCCGTACCTCATCCGCTCCTTTATTGACACCGCCACCACCGGTGGGACACTGCGCGATCTGCTTTTTATCGCGGCGTCCTTTATTGTTGTTGTGCTTGCTTACCAGGCACTCTCGGTCGCCCAAACCTACCTGGGCGAAAAGAGCGCCTGGCAAGCGACCAACGCCCTACGCACCGATCTCACCCGCCACTGCCTCCATTTGGACCTGGCCTTTCACAACAGCCGCACCCCTGGCGAATTGATTGAACGCATTGATGGTGATGTCGGTGCGCTGGCCAACTTCTTCTCTCGGTTTGCCATCGTTCTTGTAGCCAACGGCCTGCTGTTGCTCGGTATCCTAACCATGCTCTTCTGGGAAGATTGGCGAATTGGGGGGACGCTGCTGCTCTTTGCGCTCTTTGCTCTGGCCATCACCGGCGCCTTGCGGGATCTGGCGCCACCCCGTTGGCGCGCTGCGCGTGAATCGCTGACCAACCTGATCGGTTTTCTGGAAGAGCGGCTGATCGCAACTGAGGATCTGCGCGCCAATGGCGCTGCAGCTTACATGATGGTAGAGCTTTACCGTCATCTGCGTGACTTTCTGCGGACCTTCTTGCGCGCCTACATGATGATGGTAACCAACTTTTGTGTGATGCTCGGCCTGATGTCTTTGGGCAATGTAGTCGCCCTGGGCGTCGGCGCCTATCTGCTCAGTCTGAATGCGATTACCATCGGCACCGTCTACCTCGTCTTCCACTACACCAGGCTGCTCGTCCAACCGCTAGAGACGCTCATGCATCAGGTGAATGACTTTCAGCAAGCGACGGCTAGCATTGCCCGGATTGAAGAGTTGTTCAGTGTACCGCGGGAGATCGTGCCAATAAACGTGGTTGCCCCTCCTTTGCGGCTACCGCCTGGTCCGCTCGAGGTCGAATTTGACCATGTCTCCTTTCGCTATAGCAGTGCCACTTCAGATCTAACCTTACAAAATCTCTCATTTCACCTGAAACCAGGAGAAGTGCTGGGGCTGGCCGGACGCACAGGCAGTGGCAAAACCACGTTGACCCGACTATTGGCACGCCTCTATGATCCAACCGCCGGCGTGATCAAGGTTGGTGGGCAGGAAATTCACCGACTTGATCCGGTTGCCCTACGCCGACAAATTGGTCTGGTGACCCAAGATGTCCAGCTTTTTCAGGCCACGGTGCGGGATAATCTTACCTTCTTTGACCAGAGCATTGCTGACGAGCAGATCCTGGCGGCGCTACGCAGCTTAGGTTTGTGGAAGTGGTACAGTTCACTACCTCACGGGTTGGACAGCGAGATCGCGGCTGGCAGCGTTGGTCTTTCCGCCGGCGAGGCGCAATTGCTGGCCTTTGTGCGCGTCTTGCTCAAGGACCCTGGGCTAGTGATCCTCGATGAAGCCTCCTCGCGCCTTGATCCACTCACCGAACGCTTGATCAACCAGGCTGTTACGACGCTGCTGGGCAATGGCCGGCGCACGGGCATCATCATCGCACACCGGCTGGCCACTTTACAGCGCGTGGATATGATTATGATCCTGGAAAAGGGCGCGATTCGTGAAATGGGCAAGCGTGAGCAGTTAGCTAGTGACCCAACTTCCCATTTCTATCAACTGCTCCAAACCGCGGCGGAGCACTCACAAACGCTTGAGGAGGTGCTCGCATGAAAACCTGGCACTATTTGGGACGGCTCATTGCTTTCCGTCCCCTGCTCTTTAGTTTCTTTGTCTTTTCCCTGATGACCGTCACCCTGTTCCCGCTGCTCACCGGCCTAATCATCCGCCAGATTTTTGATGGATTGACGGGAAATACACCGGTTGCGATTGGCAGTTGGGGGCTTATGGCGCTTCTGGTGAGTGCAACGGTCGGGGAGATTGGCTTCACCTTGCTAAGTGATGTCGCCCATGTCTTCTTTCGCAAGACGGTTAGTGCACTGCTGCGGCGGAACCTGTTTGCCCATATCTTACAGCGGCCCGGTGCGCAAGCGCTGTCCATGGCGCCAGGCGAGGCCGTCAGCCGTTTCCGTGATGATGTAGATTATGTCGAGCGGATGATGGCCAACGCACCCGACCCATTGGTGCAGATTGTTTTTCTGCTCGCAGCCCTGACGATTATGCTCCGCATCAACTGGTTTATTACCCTGATGATTATCGTACCGGTGTTGGGTGCGCTCTTGCTAGCCCAACAGGCAGCAGAGCGGATCGAGCGTTATCATCAGGCGCGACAGGCCGCAACGGGGAGAGTCATGGGCTTTCTGGGCGAGATGTTTGGCGCCGTGCAAGCGGTCAAAGTGGCGACGGCAGAAGCAGCGGTTGTCAGCCGGTTTGTGCAGATCAATCAGGGTCGTCAGGCCGCAACCGTGAAGGATCGCACCTTTAACGCGCTGCTGGATTCGATCAACACAAACATGGTCGCGATTGGCACGGGCATCACCTTGTTGTTGGCGGCCCAAGCCATGCAAGCAGGAACGTTTACAGTTGGCGACTTTGCCCTCTTTGTCACCTACCTACAAACATTGACCAGCGCAACCCGTTTCATGGGCTTTTTCATTGCAGATTATCAACAGGCCGGCGTCTCCTTTACTCGTCTGCAAGAACTGATGGTCGACGCACCAGCAGAACAGATTGTGGCCCATGCACCGGTCTATTTGCGGGGTGCATACCCGGAAATTCCGACACCCTCTAAAGTAGCCACCGATCCATTGGATGAATTGATAGTGCGCGGGTTGACCTACCGTTATCCAAGGACGGACCGTGGCGTTGCCGACGTTGACCTGCGTCTGACCAAAGGCTCCTTCACTGTCATTACAGGTCGCATTGGCGCGGGCAAGACCACCCTACTGCGCACTCTGCTTGGCCTGCTGCCGGCAGAAATGGGTGAAATCCGCTGGAATGGTCGGCTCATTACCAACCCCGGTGACTTTTTCACACCGCCCCGCTGTGCCTATACGCCCCAGGTTCCTCGTCTCTACAGCGCAACGATGCAGGACAACATTCTGTTGGGTCTGTCGGCAGAGAGTGTCGATCTGCCGGCAGCTCTACATTTGGCTGTTCTGGAAGCGGATCTAGCCCAGTTGGAACAGGGGCTAGAGACAGTGGTTGGGCCACGCGGTGTCAAGTTGTCGGGCGGCCAGATTCAGCGTACAGCCGCCGCACGCATGTTTGTACGCGAGCCAGAACTAATGGTTTTTGACGATCTCTCCAGTGCGTTGGACGTGGAGACCGAAAAGACGCTGTGGCAGCGCCTCGCTGCATGGAAAACAGACGGGCGATCCGCTATGACCTATCTGGTCGTCTCGCATCGTCGTGCCGCGCTACAACAAGCGAATCAGATTCTCGTTTTGGAGGAAGGCAGGGTTGTAGCTCAGGGAACGCTCAATGCGTTACTCCAGACATCACCGACATTTTGTCGAATGTGGGAAGATGAGCAACGTTCAGGCGTCAATCAATCATAAGTGTGGATAAATCCCCCTGCTGACACCGGGAAGTGCCCTCAGCCACTGAACGGCTGGATCATTCGCTGAGGCGACTTTTCGGTGTCACTGCTTCAATCATCAAGGTATCCTTTACGAGACAATGAGGGACTTCTTTATGATGGCTTTGCGTAATCGCTTTCATACCAAACAGGAGAAGCTAGCTATGCTTCACACAGACCAACGTTACTGGCGCTTCTTGGTCCAGTACCTGACTCCGCTGCGCAGTTGGGTGCTATTGTTGGCCAGTCTAATCTTTGCCAGCATTGGGTTGCAACTGCTCAATCCTCAGATCATTCGCTACTTTATCGATACGGCCCTGACGACCGGCGCAACAACGGACGGTCTCTCTGCCCAGAGCAGTTCCTTGCTGTTGGCTGCGGTCAGCTTCTTTCTGGCCACGTTACTGTTGCAAGGCGTCACTGTCGCCGCCACCTATGTCGGCGAAGATGTGGGGTGGCGCGCAACCAATCAACTGCGCAATGACCTGGCGCGCCATGCCCTGCGACTTGACATGCATTTTCACAACAGCCACACCCCCGGAGAGATGATCGAACGGCTGGATGGCGACGTCACCGAAATTGCCATCTTTTTTGCCCAAGTGGTGCTGCGCGTTGTGGGCAATCTGCTCTTGCTGGCCGGTGTGCTCCTGGTGCTTGGCTGGATCGACTGGCGGGTGAGTATTGCCTTGGCCCTCTATGCCGCCATCTGCCTGCTGAGTCTCTACTATGGCCGCGGTTGGGTCACTCCCTTCTGGGAAGCGACTCGCCAACGAGCCGCCGATCTCTTTAGCTTCTTTGCCGAGTATCTCGCCGGTGCGGAAGATCTGCGTTCGAGCGGTGCGGTTGATTATACGTTGCACACCCTTTTTCGCCTGAGCCATGCGCGCCTGACCAGTGAAGTGCGGGCCGGTATGATGGACCTGCTCTTTTGGCTGATGCGCAATGGGCTCTACGTCGTCGGCCAGTTGATCGCGTTTGGTTTCGCCTACTGGCTCTACACCGACAGCTTGATCACCATTGGCACCGCCTATCTGATTATTTGGTACAATGACCGTCTCCTGCGCCCGCTCGACGAGATCACAACCCAAATGCAAAATGCGCAGAAGGCCATGGCCGGGATCAATCGCGTCTTAGCGCTGGCAGCAACAGCGAGTAGCATCCGACAGAAGGGTGAGCGCCAACTACCGGCGGGCGCGCTTGCCGTTGCCTTTGAACAGGTCACCTTTGGTTATGACGGTGATGCGCCGGTCATCCATGATCTTTCGTTTGAGCTGCCGGCGGGCCAGGTATTGGGCTTGTTGGGCCGCACCGGCAGTGGAAAGACGACCATTGCCCGGTTACTCTATCGGCTCTATGATCCCAATCAGGGTCTGATTCGTCTGGGCAATGGCGCGGATGGCGTCGAGATTCGGGCAGTAGACTTGAACGAGTTGCGAGGGCGCATCGGCATGGTGACGCAGAATGTCCAGCTTTTTCAGGCCACCGTGCGCGACAATCTCACCTTTTTCGACGCAAGGATTACCGATGAGCAGATTCTGGCTGCCCTGGCGACACTGGGGTTAGAGGAATGGCTGCGCCGCTTGCCCAACGGTCTCGATACCGAATTGCAGAGTGAAGGCAGCAGCCTCTCTGCCGGTGAAGCGCAACTCCTGGCCTTTACTCGCGTCTTCTTGCAAGCGCCCGATCTGGTGATCCTGGACGAGGCATCCTCGCGGTTGGACCCCGTCACTGAACGGCTCATTGAGCGCGCGATTGATAAGCTGCTGGCGGAGCGAACGGCGATCATCATCGCGCACCGGCTGGCCACTGTCCAACGCGCCGACCAGATCCTGATCCTTCAGGATGGGCGCATTGTCGAAGCAGGACCGCGCCAACAATTAGCCGACGACCCAACGTCACATTTTGCAACCCTATTGCAAACGGATCTGGCCGAAGTGCTTGCCTAAACATATACGTCCATCGGGAACGGGCCTGACCATTACAACTTCCGCCGCACTGCACCAACCTAGATGACACGCTGTCAATCGCAAATCGTCAATCGCAAATCGTCAATCGCAAATCGTCAATCGTAAATCGTCAATCGCAAATCGTCAATCGCAAATCGTCAATCGTAAATCCAAAATCGTAAATCGACAAGGCTTGCTCATGACTACCCATCAATCATCCCGCTCTACCATGCCCACCTGGCGTTTTACCTTGGGCATGATCCGCATTGAACCGTGGCGCTTTTTGGCCAATACGGTGGGCTATACGATCTTCTGTCTCTGCTTTTTTATTCCCGGCTGGGTTGCCCAGCAGTTCTTTGATTTGCTCTCCGGCGACGCGCCGGCAGGACGTAGCATCTGGACCGTTGTGGCCTTTCTGGTCGCCGGTCAACTGATCAAGAGTTTTGGTCTCTTTGCCACAGTGCGCAGCAACATCCCTTACAACTTTCGCACCCAGACGGCTTTACACAAAAATCTGCTGACGCGTATCTTTGCGTTGCCCGGCGCGGCGGCGCTCCCTGAATCCCCCGGTGCGGCGATTGGGCGGCTGCGCGATGATGCCAGCGAATTGCCCTGGTTTGCCCTTTGGTGCAACAACATCGTCGCCTACGGCTCCTACGCTGCGCTGGCCTTGACGGCCATGTGGCGCATTAGCCCGTTGATGACGGTGATTAGCCTGACGCCTCTGGTGCTGCTGGTCGCCATCTCCAACCTGGCCTCGCAGCGGATTGAGCGCTACCGGGCGGCGACGCGCCAGGCAAGCAGCCGCGTCACGGGCTTTATTGCAGAGAGCTTTGGCGCGGTGCAGGCGGTCCAGGTGGCGCGGGCCGAGGATGCCGTGGCGGATTACTTTGCCGGTCTCAACGAAACACGACGCAAAGCCGCCCTTACCGACCGCCTCTTTACCGAATTGCTCGACTCACTCTATCTGCAATCTGGCCATTTGGGGACGAGCGTCATTCTCTTTGTAGCCGTGTACGTGATCCAACAACAACAATTCACCGTGGGCGATTTCACCCTCTTTTCTTATCAAATGGCCGTGTTGGCCGAAGTCGTGGCTTTCTTTGGTCAATTCTGGGCGCGCTACACGCAGACGGGTGTCTCTGTGCGCCGTCTGGAAGCCTTGTTGGGTGATGCCCCGTCTGATCGCCTCATTGCGCGGGGACCGACCTGGCAAGATGGGGTGCTGCCCACGCTCGGCGCACCGGTGCGTACCACAGCCGATCACCTCGAACGGCTCCAGGTCACCGGGTTGACCTATCATCATCCCGCTTCAGGTCACGGCATTGTGGATATCGATCTTGAGCTACCGCGTGGCTCTTTCACCGTGATTACCGGCCGCGTTGGCGCGGGCAAGACGACCTTGGTGCGCACGGTGCTGGGGCTGTTGCCCAAAGCAGCCGGTGTAATTCGCTGGAATGACGAGACCATTGAGGATGCCGGCGCTTGGTTTACGCCGCCCCGCTGTGCTTATACGGCGCAGGCCCCGCGCCTCTTCAGCACGACCCTACAAGAGAATCTGCTGCTGGGGCTGCCGGCAAGCGCAGTAGAGTTGGATCAGGCGATCCAGGCAGCGGTGTTGGAAAAAGATGTAGCTGACTTACCAGAGGGCCTGGCCACGGTCGTCGGGCCCAAGGGGGTCAAACTTTCCGGCGGGCAGGTGCAGCGGGCTGCCGCCGCGCGTATGTTTGTGCGGGCGCTGGGGCTCTCTACTTCTTTGCTGGTCTTTGATGATCTCTCCAGCGCCTTGGATGTGGAGACCGAACAACTCCTCTGGCAGCGCCTCTTTGCCCTGCCGGAGCGCCCCACTTGTTTGGTCGTCTCCCATCGCCGCGCCGCCCTACGCCGGGCCGACCAGATCATCGTCCTCGAGGAAGGACAAATCGTGGCGCAGGGAACGCTGGGCACATTACAGACAACATCACCCTTGTTACGCCAGTTATGGGACGAAGCGCACCCCGACGCGTCCTAAGCGGGTTGACAGAAAGGTTCATTAGTTACGGTGAGCGTCGCGACCTCCTATCTTTCTATTGCAAACAGTTGCGCCTCTTGGAACAGCGATCGGCAATGCACCTTACATTTCTGAACAGGTGCGCGCTCTTGCTCACCAACAGCTTACATCTCATAGTGAAGCCTGGGACTGGACTGCCTCCGCCCGCATCATGTATACCATAGGTTGACATTTGATTTTGTCAATGAAGGTCAGACCAGATCATGGAGCTAAGTGCGCCACTTGGGTGCATTCACGTTTAGGGTAACCGCTTTCCTGGAAGGGGGCAGGCGAATTTCGTCAAACTACGTGTACACTGCCTCCTTCCAGAAAGGACCACGCCGCCGCGAACTTGCCCTAAAATGGCAATTGACTCTACCACTTTAAAAAACTTGATGTAATCTTCATCCCAATCTATAATAGGCAATGTTCTACTTGACTTTATTCGTTGAGTGACCTATTCAATATTATCAATACTTTACAGCATTGATCAACGCCTGCCTATTTATTGGGAGTATTACAGATGAACCCCGATAGGTTGACCAATTTACGCGCTCTGCGTAGTATCCTTACCCAACTTTACCCCGATGAGAGCAGTGCCCGACGTATCGCTGATGATGCTGGTTTGAACACGCAACATATAGCCTTTAGTGCCCGTGCTATTGACAGTTGGCACGCCATTCTTACCGAAGCAAATAGTCAAAATTGTATCCCTGCACTGATTAACATTATTTTGGATGAATATCCTAACAACTTGGAGTTGCGTCAAGCGTGTCAAGCAATAGTGCCACCGAATCATAATTTGCCGGTCCAATGGACCAACTTCGTTGGCCGTAAACATGAACTATCTGAAATCAAGCAATTACTCGCCAGGACCCATCTTTTGAGCCTTACAGGACCACCAGGTTGTGGCAAAACGCGCTTGGCTTTAGAAGTAGCACGTCTGGTGCAAGACGATTATGCCGACGGTGTGTGGTTGATCCAGATGGATCCAGTACAAGATCCTGATCTGATTCCACAGGTGATTGCAACCGCCTTAGGGGTACGTGAGGAAAAAGGGCACTCTTTACACGATACTGTGTTGAATCATCTTCAATCCAGGCAATTACTCCTCCTGCTTGATAACTGTGAGCATCTTGTTGAACGATGTGCCGAGCTTGTCACTACCCTCTTACAAAGTTGTCAAAACCTATACATTATTGCGACGACCCGCCAGGCTTTAAATCTAAATGGAGAGCAGTTATACCCTGTACCACCGCTGGGTTTGCCCAATCTTAGCCAATTTTCTGTTTTAGACGAGTTATCACAAATTGAGGCTGTACAGCTTTTTATTGAGCGGGCCCAAAAGGTGAGGCCCCAATTTGAACTTACGACCGAAAACGCATCTGCTATTGCCGAGATTTGCACCCAACTCGATGGGTTACCGTTAGCCCTCGAACTTGCGGCTGCTCGTGTTAAGATATTCTCCCCCGGCAATATTCTGCAGCGGCTTGAGCATCGCTTCAACCTATTACAGCAACGTGCCGCCAATCGATTGGAACGACACCAAAAATTGGAAAGCGCAATCGCTTTGAGCTATGAGTTGCTAGAGGAAAACGAACGGCAGATTTTTCGACAATTGTCAGTCTTTGTCGGTGGATTCACCATCGCTGCTGCTGCCACGGTTTGTCATTTTGAGGACGTAACAACAGATGAGATTGAAAACTATATTATTTCTCTATGCGACAAGAGCTTGTTGCAGCAAGTGAGTTTGCTGGACGAGGAACCTTATTTTACCCAATTTGCATCCATTCGCGACTATGGATGGCAGGCAATGAAAGAGCATGACGAGACAATCGACACTCAGCGACGACATGCAAACTATTATCTGGCCTTGGCCGAAAAAGCCGAACCAGAGCTAATCGGACCAAAGCAAGCTGAATGGCTAAATCGATTGGAAAGGGCGCACGACAATCTGCGTGCAGTATTACGCTGGTGCAAAGTAGCGCAGGAAATAAGAAGTGGATTACGCATTTGTGGGGCGCTGTGGCGTTTCTGGCAAATACGGGGATACTGCACCGAAGGAAGTGAGTGGTTGAGCATTCTCTTGAACCTCGCTCCACCAGAACACAGCCGGGTGTATGCCAAAGCACTCAAGAGTGCAGGGTCATTAGTTTGGGCGCAAGGTGACTATCTACGGGCGCGCGCTTACTATGACCACAGTTTGACCATCTATCAAGCCTTAGATGATCAACAAGGCAGCGCCAGCGTATTAAATAATTTAGGTGTTGTAGCCCACGAACAGAGTGACTTTGCCGCTGCGCGCATTTTTTTGGAGAAAAGCATCACCCTCAAAGAACAGCTAAAACAACAACATAGTCTGGCGCCTTCCTTCAATAATCTTGGCATTATCGCCTATATGCAAGGCGATTACAACAGGGCACATCAATACTGTGAAAAGAGTTTGGCTCTTCATAAACAATTAGGCAATCAGTTGGGTGTCGCCGATTCTCTAGAAAATCTGGGGATCATTGCACGTGAACGAGGCAACTATTCAGATGCAGTTGCCTATCATAAAGAGAATCTCAAAATATATGAGCGCTTTGGTGACAAGCAAAACATTGCAGTAGCACTATACAATTTGGGCATAGTGGCCTATCTGCAAACAGATTATGAAACGGCAAGAGCTCATTTGCAAGAGAGTCTAAATCTGCGGCTTGATCTTGGCGACAGACAGGGCGCTGCCTGGTCGTTTCTGGGTTTGGGCCATGTAGCACAGGCATTGGAAGATTATGAAGTAGCACTGTCCTACTATCAAAAAAGTCTAACGATCTTAAAAGAATTACAGGATAAGCTGGGGATTGTCCATACCTTTGAGGCATTCATCTGTTTAGCGGCTGCGCAAGCAAAACCACAACGTGCCATCCTGGTGGCCGGCGCGGCTGCCAAATTGCGTAGCGAAATTGCTGCACCTCCCCATCCTACCGACAAAGTGCGACTTGAACGATGGTTGACCATAGCACGACAAGCATTGAGTACAGGGGAAGCTGCTCAACTCTTCGACAAAGGCGCGATCATGACGATCGACCAAATTGCTCAAGAGGTCCTTGCTGAAAGCACTAATTGTTGACTGCACAGCTATTTGAACGATAAAGGAGAAAATTATGCAGTGGAAATTATCGCGGCGCCAGTTTCTAATCCAGACTGGGGTTGCTACTGTTACTGGCGCCACGATTGCTTGTGATAGCGGACTAGTGAGGGTGACACCTGCTTCGTCAACAATGGTGGCAACGAACACTCCAACGAGTACACCTACCCCCGTAGGGGTAAAAGTCGCAACAGGCGGCGCAATTCCGCAGCTAGAAATGGTGGCAATGATAAGCCGGACAGAGGCGAGAGAGCAAATGTTGCTTGATAGCCCCGTTATACAGGAACTGCTATCTGGTATAGAAGTACGGATTCAACCTGTAGACGGAGAGGATTACACTACTAAAATGTTTACTCTGGCCGCAGCAGGTACGGCGCCTGATATTTTTGAAATGACTAGCCAGGAATCAATCCAATGGATTCAGCGAGGGATCCCTGCTGAACTAGATGATTTATTGCGCAATTCTGATTCATTTTCGCTGGACGGGTTTGTTGACTCTGCCGTTGACGCGTTTAGATTCGAAGGCCCAACCTATGGGATTCCCCGCGAAGTCAATGCGCTAGTGCTCGATTATAATCAAGAGTTATTTGAGGAAAAAGGGATCGAATACCCTACCGACGATTGGACCTGGACAAATTTAGAAGAGGCGGGACGCGTTATTCAAAATGGATCCACTAACGAGATCTATGGCTTTTCAACGCCACCAACTTCCACCAGATTTGCACCATTTGTTTATCAAAATGATGGCCGGATTATTAGTGAGGATTTTCGGGAAGTCCTAATAGGATCTGCTCCAACAATAGAAGCAGGGGTATTTTACACCAACGCACACAATGAGGGTTGGGCTACCGCTAATACAATCGTTTCAGCAGAAGAATTGTTCGTAAATGGACGCCTTGCCATGATCATGCGTGGCTTCCGGCCAATTGCTGAGGAAGCTTTTACAATGGGCACAACGTCCCTACCTGCTGGGCCAAAGGAGAAAGAGGGCAATCTTCTCTTCACTGTTGCCTATGCAATATGGACCCAATCCCAGCAGCAAAGCATAGCTGCCGAGGTTGTTCAAGTCTTGACATCTACCGAAGCTCAGAATATCCGTCTACAAGAACAACAGATTTTACCCTCACGCACTTTGCTTCTCAATCAAGTGGAACACCCTGCTGTAAGGGCTATTATCGATGGTGTTGCCAGGCCTTACCAATGGGGCCCTGCGCACCGTGAGATTGATGACGTTATCAACCAGGCTTTAAGCAATATCTTCGCAGGCGTCGATTCAGTCGAAGCGATTTTCAACAGTGCGGACGAAGAGATTCAAGCAATCCTGGAGGGGGCGTCGATCTGAGTACAACTAGCTTTTCACCGCGCCGATCAACAACCGTGTGCGCTATAGTGCTTCAAGACCAGCGCCATCCGATGATCGGTGCTAATCATGGGATGCGCTGGTCAAAGTTACGAGAGAATATGAGCACTAACAGCGGACCGATGCGGCAGTGCTTGCTAGATCGGGGTGATCAACAAGCTGAACAAGCCAATGCGTAATAGCGTAACCAGGGTCATGGTGGCCCGGTCTGCCGACAGAGTTGATCAACCCGTTTCAGCAGGGTCGGGATACGATAGGGGCCATGCATTTGGGCAACAGCTACTGCCGCTTCGGCTACCGCAATGCCAGCGGCAGTGACATAGAGCGGTCGTGTCGAGTTGGCGCGTGTGACTTCATAAGCCGTCGCGCTGTGGAACGGCTTCTTCGCTACACCAATGACAGAGATTTTCTGATCGAGCGCAGCATATAGATGCGCACCCAAACCGGCGGTTTGTTGGGCATCCAGCCAGACATAGCCATCAACGATGATCACCTCAAGCGGCGCTTGCACTTTGGCCAGCAGCGCCAAAATGCAGGGCAACTCGCGGCGATAGAATTGTCCCGGCACATAGGGTTCGACCTGCTCAATTCGGGCGACAATTTCCTGCGTTGGCGCAGCATCTCCCCACTCAGCAAAAAGTAGGCCAGCCACAAGCGCATGATCCACGCGATAGTCAACATCCATACAGATTTTCATAGGAATAGTGTAACCCATGATAGGTTGCTTGGTTAAAACGTTGCATTTTCAAACCAACGCACCTGATAGCCCCATGTTGTAAGAGCAATCTCAGCCTGCTCTGGCAACGTGCCCCAACCTGGAGCGGTTTGAAATGCAAGCGCCAACTTTTTTCAGACTGGTTATCACCCAAATATGCCAGCACCATACGAACACAAGCCGGTAAACAGGTATATGTAGTCTCCTGCTGTAAGTGTGGCACAGGAATTCTCATAATAAAGTATTCCTATGCGGCGCGCATACGATCAAAGCGGGTAGAAAATTCGGGCAGGAACTCACCTTCTGAAGAAAAAAATAAGTACCCTACCGGTAGCTCTCCATCTGTTCGATAAACACCGACCTTCCAGCCACCTTGATTGAAGGGAGCATCATCGGCTTCTGCTTGCACCTGTGCTGCATCACCTAAATAACGCAAGGTAAGTTGGAGAGCTAGATCTTCGACTTTCCGGGGATCGGTAATAGGCAAAATGACCAAAATCCGATTGAGGTCAAACTCAATGGTAACACTCCGCAGCTTCTCCAACGCTAGCAAATTATGCACCAGATAATCCGGCGATTCATCCCACGCGCCGCCGGTGGCGATGCCCTGTAACGAGCCAAGCACCTCGATCATGCGTCGGCAGCGGATCAAAGGAATAATCAGATCATATTCCTGCACTGGTACGGGACCGCCAGCTGCGGCGTAGGTAGCCAAGAACGCTTGTGTATCCTTGACAACCAGAGCGTGAGTGTCATCATCGTGGCAGAACTCCCAGAGGGCGTTGCTCAGATCCCACACCAGCCAGTCGGGGTGGCAGCTATCCCAATCAAGCAGGGCTGTGATCGTCTCGCCTGCGGCCAGAAGGTTGTTGCCATGATAGTCGTCATGCAATAGCCCCATTGTGAGAGAACGACCGGAATGGGCCAGGTCGTGGATCCACTGCTGAAAGTAGGCGCGTTCCTCTATAATTTGGGCACGGCGAGCGACGATCTGTGGGGTCCATTCGCCACAGGCACGCCACAGGCGTTGCCCAAGTGCCGAGTTCGTTGTCTCGTTAGCGGCAGCCAATAACATGGCTTCCATGGTGGGCCAGGTGGCGGCGTGCCAGTCCCACGTGTGCCAGGCCGGGACACCGGGGCGGGGCGCCGGGTCTGGATAGCCCATGCCGACGCGCTGAAATTGGGCCAAAAAACGCGCCGCCGCTAGATGGATCTGATCACCCTCGGCCATTACCCCCGGCATCAACGGCAGCAGGCAGACAATCCGTCCTTGTTCCACAAAGTAGGTGCTGCCATCTTGAGCCACCAAGGGCGCAGGCACTTGCGGCAGGCGTGCGTGTAAGTAACGCAACAGGCGATGCTCGTAGGCTAGACTCTCCACAGGCGTCGTGGGGTGGCTGATGCTGGCGACATAGGATGCGGCGGCGGTGTCGATCCGCAGCAACGTTTTCCACTCACCGCCGGTCAGGGTCGTTACGTCAATGATCGTATCAAGATCGTAGCATGTTTGCAGTGCTTGCAAGCGAGCAGCTACTTCTCTCCGCTCTTTCATTTTCATTGGGTGCTCCCAAGTCTCATTCATGATGACAAAGTCGGCGAAACCGGCGCTGACGCTCCCCTTCGTTCTTGCCAGAAGAAGATAGCATAGACAGAAAGCAGAATAGCGCTTGCCCCTACCCACTGTATCGGCGTCAAGCGTTCGTTCAGAAACAAAAATGCACCACTAACGCCAAAAATAGGGATGAGATTCAGACAGGCGCCAGCGATACTGGCGCTGACCTGGGAAAGCCCACTGAGATAAAACCAGAATGCCAGTGCATAGTACAGGACGCCAGACGCACCGGCGCGCAGCCAATCAGACAGCGGTAGATGGCGTAGCGGTTCAATACCTGTGGTGTGCAGTTCAAAAGGCCAGATTGCCAGCACCCACAGCAAGGCAAAGCTCTGCTGAAGCGCAACCGCAAAGAGGGGGTTCACGGCAGTGCGAAGCTGGCGCGCTAAAACAGTGTAGCAAGCGCAACATAGTACGCCAAGCAGAATGAGGCCGCTCCCACGGAAATCACCTCCGGTTGGGCCCATCAATGTTGAACCGCTGATCAGGATCACGCCCAGGAGAGCGACAGCGGAAAAGGTAAGCAGCTTCGGTGTAAGTTGCTCGCGCAACCACAGCCAGGCCAGCACAAGGATAAGCACCGGCTCTGTTGCCCATAACAGCGTGGAGATACTCACGGTCGTTGTGGTGAGCCCAATCAAACTGAGGGTGTATGAAATGCCGGGATTAAGCCAGCCGAGCAGTCCGACTTGTAAAAGGCGCGCTTTATTTGATGGGAAACTACTGCCGACGGCAACGAACAACCAAAGCAGGAAGACACTAACGCTGAGTTGAATCAATAACAGGGTGATCGGTGGCACCGTGGAGAGGATACTTTTGGTAATAACAGTGGCGCCTCCCCAGCAAGCAGAGGCGAGGACCAAGGCCAAGACGGCCCTACCATCAGTAATTTTGTGATTCATGCAAAGACTCCATAGACTACAACAGGCTCAATATATCGTGGGACGAATGCGCGCAAAGCAAACGCTTACAAGCGTCCTCGTCACAACAATCCGATCCTGGTAGTCGCAGTGGTCGATAAATCACAAGTATTTGTGTCATCCTAAAATTCTAGCATAACTTTGCAACAAAAGTGAAAACGTAACTACTCAGCCTGCCTGCTCTCAGCCAGTCCATGACTGGCGCCGGTCACGGACCGGCTAGGAGCGGGCTGAGTAGTTACGTGAAAACAAGAAAATGCTATGCTATGCTATGCGCACAACGCTGCTATCGGCCACGCTTCCCAATCCTGGCTGCCACTGGTGGGTGATCATTGTCCAAGACCAGGGGCCAATACTTTCGGCATCGGCGGCGCGTTTGCCATAGGGCACCATTTTGCCCACGATTCGTTCTGCTTCCCAACCACAGGTTAGCAACATAGTACGGGGCGGCAGGCGATAATGCCACGCTTGCCGCGTCTGCGCATCAATGGCAATGAGCAGAAATGGCGTATGGAGGAGCAGGTACAGGCCACTTTCGCTAAAGATGGCGCCGCCATTGGTGGTGTGCAAGCGCTGTTGTCCCGCCACCGGACGACTGAGATGCAAGTAAATGGTCTCGGCGCCGGGCTGCCGTTCACCATGGTTATGGATCGTCACCCGTAAATCGGCAGGTAGCGAATAGAGTTCGATGATGAAATCAGGCCGTTGTAAACTTTCACCCGCAAGGGGCTCCCAGTGCGTTGCTGGGTCCAGGTTGCGTCTGGTTACGGTGGGAATGATATAGGCGCGCTGCAATTGGGCCAACAACTGTGTCAACAACAGCTTTTCATGCACCTCTGCATAGTCAAAAGGGTAGTTCTGGCCGCCCGGTTGGACAATCAACGCCGGGCCCGTGGCAAACTCCAGTCGGAGGGTGTAGAGCGTCCGGCGAATACCGCGGGTGGTGACCTCGCTCTGTTGCAATGCCATTTGGCGCAGTTGGGTCGGATCATAGCGGGCCATATAGAGCGAATGCCGCACCGCAATTGCGTCTGCGGCAAAGGTATAGTGCCAGACAAAGGTCCAGAGCAGCCAATAGAGAAGCACCCCGCCCATGATGACCATGATACCGGCAAAAATGACAGCCAAGACACGATCAGGGAATTCAACTTCGGTGATGGCAGCCTGCATGAGCCCCAGCCCCAATAAACCAATCAACAGACCAAAACCGCCCATGATGAGCACAGACTGCCGTGGCGCAGCAATGACGATCGGTAAGCGCGGCGCACTTGCCCTGGCCGCGCGCAGGATTGGTGCGCGTGCGATCAGCGCCGCGGCCAACTCGGCCAACGTATTGGCGTCGCCATGCAGGTGGAAGATTTTGGTTGGCGTCGTCAGGAGCACGCGACTGCGCACTACTTGCAGATCGACCAGATCGGTGTAAAGCACCTGGAGCGGGACGCGGCCCGGCGTCAGCACCGTCAAGCGCTCCTCATCAAGCCGGAAGCGCCGCGCCCACACTTGCCACTGCCACAACCAATAGGCGGCCATGCCCAGCCAGAGCGGCAGCGTCCACAGCCCCACTGCTGCGCCATCCACCCACCAAGCCAAGAAAGCGATCAAGGCCAGGATTGGGGTGAAGACCAATGCAAAAAAGGCCAAGCCACGCAGGTAGCCAGGGGCACAAATTTCGGTATGGACGGAAACCTTTTGCGGTGGTTGCCTCTTGCGCGACATGAGCGTTATCCTGGTTTGATTAGAGTTTCTATTGTAGCGTACCTGGTCCGCAATGTACATTACAGTATACGCCAAGGGTGCGTACCACAAATGGGACGAAGCACCAGCAAAGCTCGTTTGAACTTCTCGCCTGTCGCCCCTAATTTGGGACGCACCCACACGCCAACTGTGCTGTAGCGCATAGCAACGTTGATGGATGCATAATATTATAGATGGCATTCATAAACTTTTGTGCTATACTCTTTGTCATTCGGCAACCTGATTGGCACCCATACGGAGTTCACCATGACCGCAGAGAAGCGATCAATCCGCACCGCCACCTTTTTTGAACAGGTAAAAGCCGCACTGCTGCACTACGACGATCCCCAATGGCTAGGTGTACATTCCCCATTGGCTGCGCCCTATTTTTTGGGGGCGGCGTTGCATGGCGTCCCCCCATTGGCAAGTGAACGCGGCGAGGCGCTCATTCGTGTCATCGAAAAAACCTTAGCGTCGCTCTGGGGCGGGCCACTGCCCACCACCGGAGAGGAACTGCGGGACGGCGTGGCCGCCGAAAGCGCTCCCCAAGGACAAGGGGAGCGCTATCTCTGCCTCATTCTGGAATTAAATTACCGCCGACGGAGCTATCGACCGGCGCCCAAGAGCCAAGCGGAAATCTATAACGATATTCTGCACATTTCCCGCCCAACCCATGACCGTCATCTCGCACGCGCCGTGGAGCAATTGGCGGCGCTGCTGTTGCAACGGCTACGTCCCACGCTGCGCCCCGAACAGCCGGCGCCGCCGCCCACCCTGATAGGGCGTGACACGCTGCTGGCGACACTGCTCAATGAGTTGGAGCGCGGCCAGTGCATCAGCTTGACCGGGCCGGGCGGCGTGGGCAAAAGTTCGTTGGGCGCAGCGATAACCGAACGGTGGCGCGCGCCGGCTGTCTTTTGGTTTACCTTCCGCCCTTCGTTTAACGATCAATTGGACAGCCTGCTCTTTGCTCTGGGCCACTTTTTGCACGAACACGGTGCATCCACCCTCTGGCAGCAGTTGATTGCCAACGGCGGTCGTCTGCAGGATAGCAACCTGGCGCTCGGTTTGGCGCGCAGCGATCTGGCCGCCCTGCCGCACCAGCCGCTGCTCTGTTTTGACGAGCTGGATTTTCTTCGCCCCTTGACAGCGGACCAGCCTAACCCGCACCATGTACAGTTGCTGGAGTTTATTGATAGTTTGCGCACGCATATACCACTGCTCCTCATCGGTCAACGTGCTTTTTGGGAGAGCGATGTCGTACACACCATTGAAGCGCTTACGCCAACGCAACTGGCAGCGTTGATCGCGCACTGGTCCATTCCGGCCACTGCCGAAGATCTGGCGCGCTTGCATAGCTATACCGGCGGCAACCCACGTCTGGTTGAACTCTGTGGCGCACTCTATTGGACCAATCCGCACGAATCCTTCCATGAAGTGCTGGATCAGTTGCCCCAGACGCCGGCGCTCTTGCCGCTGTGGCATCGGCTGGAAAGGCGGTTGCCGGCCAACGAACGACGATTGTTACAGACATTAGCCGTCTTTCGTACACCTGCGCCGGCGGATGCCTGGGGCGAAACCGCCACGGAGGAGGCCGCAGCGATCCGCCAATTGGTAGAGCGTCGGTTGGTGTATCAGGATGAACAAGGCGGTGTCACCCTGCTGCCGGCGCTACGGCAGGTAATCTATGCAGAAGTGCCGGTGGAAGTGCGCGAACAACATCATCTGCGCGCCGCTTCCATTCGCGCGGCGCGGGGCGACTATACCGCCGCCGCCTATCATCTGCACCAAGCGGATCAGCCGGAAGCCGCGGTTGCGCTGTGGTATCCGCAGCGCAAAACGGAAATTAACCGTGGTCAAGGGAGCGCGGCCCTGGCCATCTTTGCGCAGATCTCCCAACGCCGACTCTCCAAGCGTCAGGCGCAGGAGTTGGCGTTGCTGCGGGGTGAACTCTACGAACTGACCGGACAACCGGAAAAAGTGGTGGCAACCGTGGCCGCGCAAAGCTGGCCTGCCGAGGAACCGGCTAGCATCAATGCACAAATCTTGTGGGGGAATGCCCTGCGCTATCAGGGGCAGGTCGATGCTGCGCTGGATAAATACCAGGAAGGGCTGGCACTGCAACGCCGCTTAGCCGGCCAGGCGATCCAACTTCACACACTGCGCAGCCGCACCTATCTCCAGCAACGGGAGATGCAACAGGCGCGCCAAGAGGTGGCATTGGCGCGCTTTCAAGTGGAAAGTTTACAGGGTGCATTTCACGATCTGAGCGGCAACTATGCCTTGGCGCACGACCACTATCAGCGCGCACTGACCATTGCCCAAGAGATGAACGATACAAGTGCCAGGGCGCAGATCCACCACCATCTGGCGTTGCTCATGGGCCGGCAGGCGGGGATGGCCGAGGCGGGCGAACATTATGCGGCGGCTATGGCGCTCTACCAACAGAGCGGCGACCGCTATCGGGTGGAATTAGTGCGCAGCAATCTAGCCAGCACCCAGATCCAGGCGCGTGACTTTGCGGCGGCGCTGGAAGCAGCACAGATGGCCTTACGCTTTTTTGAAAGCATGGGCGACTCGGTGCGTATTGCCCAGAACGCATCGAATGTGGCCGAGGCGCTGGTTGAATTAGACCAACTGGCCGAGGCGGAAGAATATGCGCAACGGGTGCTGACCCAGGAAGAGCCCCACAGCCATCCCTATGCGCTCTACACCATGGGGACCATTCGGCGTAAAGAGCGCAATCTGGCTGAAGCGGAACTCTACTATGCCCAAGCGCGCCACATTGCCGAGCTGAATGAAGACCCCTTCTTGCTAGCCTATGCTTGGGAAGCGCTGGGTGAAATCTACAGCGAAGGTGGTAACCGCGCCGCCGCGCAAGAGGCGCTAGCCCAAGCTGCCGCCGGCTTTCGCAACTTGGGCATTGCCGAGAAGATCGCGCACGTTGCTGGCCTGCAACAGGCGCTGGCGACGCCAACAGCGCCAACAACGTGATGTATGGTGCGTCCATTATGATGCATGATGGCTGCCCGACCCATGCTAAACTTTAGCAATCAATTTTTCTTGTTCCTAAACTCAACCGTCCCTATGGGACGATCTAAATTATTAACGCGAGGAGTCCTTGCAATGAGTGCGATTTTTCTACACCGATTTCGTTGCCTGTGGATGCTGATCTTGCTGGCCGGTTTGCTTTTACCCACCATGCCCTCGACCGTCCAGGCCGCCGACCCAGGATACGCCTATCATTGGCGCATAGATTTTGATTTTGACACAGAGGCGAATGGGCTGTTGACGGTCGACGTTGGCTACAATGACGATGGCGCAGTGCGGCAACCAGCCCTGCACAGCCAGCGCTTTCCGGTTCGCTGCCAGCGTGTCGGTAATGTGAAGATTGACGGTGGCGTTGCCAAATTTTTGGGTGGCTATTTGCAATGTGGCGTAGATATCAAGGGCGCTATTGACCAGACCTTTGCGGAGTGCAACGCCCTCTATCCCGGCTGCACCCTGGCGATTGGGGCGGTCGAACAATATAAGAGTATGAAGATGGCTGCGGATCTCTTTACGACCGCATCCGGCGTCACCCCCCTCTTTGCCCATACGAGTTTAACCTATGGCGTTGACATCTCCGGCAGTATGCACACCCTGCAAACCCAGGTGGCGCCAATCGGTAATGTCAATTCTTCACCGTGGGCCGTAGCGCCATCGCCTACACCGGAGCGGTACGTGGCGCGCTACGTCTGTGCCGGTGGTGACTGTGGCATCCACTTTGCAGTGGCCGGCAACGCGGAGTATATTGACACAGCCGATGCACCGGCAGACATGGTAACCGCCCCCAGCACCTTCTATATCGGCCATGATTTTGCCGGCAACACGTTGGCCGCCGGCAGCATTGTTGACAATCTGATCGTCGATCCTGGGAATGGTCTACCGGAGTAGACTAGGAGGCAACCATGATCTTTACCCAAGCCAACTTCGAGATCCGCTGTGAGTGGGGATTACAAGGCGTCACGCAGTTGGCGCCGATCAGCGATGTCGTCATCATTGTCGATCTCTTTTCCTTTACCACCTGTGTCGAGATTGCCACCCAGCAAGGCGCGCACATTTATCCCTATCGGGGCGACGATGCCGCAGCCTTCGCCCAAGCGGTGGGCGCAGCGGTGGCGGTCAAATGGGGAGACGCCGGCTACTCGCTCTCGCCCCATTCACTGCTACGGTTGCCGGCTGGATTGCGCTTAGTCTTGCCCTCGCCCAATGGCTCCACCCTGAGCATGAGCACCGGTCAGACGCCGACTCTGGCCGGCTGTTTACGCAACTTTGGCGCGGTGGCCGCCGCGGCCACCACCTATGGCCGGCGCATTAGCGTGGTCCCGGCCGGCGAACGGTGGCGGGAAGATGGCTCCCTCCGCCCGGCCTACGAAGATTGGCTGGGCGCCGGCGCGATCATCAGCCACCTCGCTGGTCAACTTTCGCCCGAGGCAAGGGCCGCCCGCGCCGCGTTTCTCGACGCACAGGGCGAGCTGGAGCAATTGCTCACCGCCTGTGGTTCAGCCCAAGAGCATGTAATGCGCGGGTTGGCTGAAAATGTGGCGTTGGTTGGCGCGCTGAATGTAAGCGACTGTGTGCCGCTGCTGGTGGATGGCGTCTATCAACAGGTTCAACATTGAAGGAGAGCCGTCAAAAATAAGCCCGGAATCTGTTGAAGATTCCGGGCTTATTTTTTACTCCCCACACGGTCTGCCGTCTATAGATGATGCATCAACCCCACTTTGTGAGGCATTCAGGGCCATGATTCCATGTCATAATGAAGCCATAGAAGCGAGGGCCACGACAGACCACGCTTTCAGCAACCAACCAATTACATGCTTTGTCAATGGAGGGATTCAATGAAATCGAGTATAATCTCGCACACGTTACGGCAGCGTGCGTTCAGCATTATTTTGCTCTGTCTGCTGAGCTTGCTGCCCAATCCAGCCTTTGCTGTGCCGCCCGCGGTCACCGATCAGCCGGCGGCGACCCTCGACCTCCTCGCCTATCCGGCGTTGGAGGTAACCCAAGGCGTACAGACCTATAAGCCATCGGGCAATGTGCCGCTAGTGGCCGGCAAGCGCACCATGGTCTTCTTCTATGCGCGGGTCTTGAGCGACGATGAAGTAAACACCACCGCTAAGTTGACGGCGGAGCGCAACGGCAACCAGGTGACATTGCTACCCCTTAACGCCGGTGGGCTAGTCAAACTGACCGGCTATCTGCCCGACCGTTACAAGGGCACGCAGCAATTTCGTTTTGAATTGCCGTCCTATTATCGCGAAGGGCAGGTCAAGCTGACAGCAGTGCTCAACCCTGACAAAAATAAGCCGGCTGAGAGCAACTATAACAATAACACCGGCAGCAAAACGGTGACCTTTGAAGCTGTGCCGCCCCTGTCGCTCACCATGTATGATGTTCAATATAAGCTGGTTGGCAGTGGGAATCGCGTCTTTAGGTTGGCCGATCTGGAAAAATCAGGGGTGCGCTCGCAGCGGGGGCAGATGATCGACTGGTTGCGCAGCGCATACCCTTTGCGCACGGTGAATTGGAAAACTTCTGCGGTTTACATGGGCAAAAAGATTAAGTATAACAGCGGCAACATCAACATGCTCTGCACCACCGTCAACCTGGCTATACTCTATGGGATCAACCATGACGCCCATCCCTCCGGCATCAACACCCGCGCCTATGGCATGGTGAGCCGTTCGGGGGCCTATATGCGCGGCTGTGCGGAATTGATCAGCAACAAGGCCGCGTCGGGGCCGACAGGGCTTGTCAATGGCGATTATGCGACCAGCACCGGTGATGACTACGGCGGACATGAGTTGGCGCATATGTTTGGCCGCGAGCATCCCAATAAAGCAGTGGGCGCCTGTAATGAAGGGTTGATCGACAGCGGACCCTATCCCTATCATGGCGGCGTCCTTAGTCCGCTTACGCAGGCGTATGTGAATGTCGCCCAAGAGTGGGGCGCCGCGGTGCTGGGTGTTGATGTCAATAGCAACATGCAAAACCCCAAGCTCTATACGGCCACAGCCCATGACTTGATGACCTATTGCAACAATCGCTGGATGAGTGATTTTTCCTCCAAGATCATCATGGATTACTTCCAGAGTCACTTTGCACCAGGCATGGCGGCCACTGTCCAAGCGGCGGGCGCGCCGATGGACCGTTATGTGATTATGGGCGTGATTGACACCGCCACCAATGCGGTCACGCTGGAGCCGATCTACGTTGTGCCCAACCAGCAAGATGCGCCTGATCATGTCGCTGGTGACTATGCCATTGTGTTGCGCGGCAGCGCCGGCAATGAATTGCTACGCTATCCTTTTACGCCTTCTGCACCGGTGGAGCTGGATGCCGGCACTTACCGCGAAGCGCGTGATGGCTTTGCATCCGACGAAATCGGTGCGCAGATCACCAGTGTACGTTACTTTGCCGAACAGGCGCCGTGGGTGGACAGCACCGCGCGGATTGACATTGAAGGGCCGAACGGCGTCCTGCTTCACTCTGTTACGGCAGGGGCGGGGACGCCCACGGTGACCGTACTCACCCCTAATGGCGATACACGCGTGCCACCGACGCAACGGGAGCTAGAGGTCACCTGGAGCGCCAGCGATCCTGACAATGACTCACTGACCTTTAGCGTAGAGTACAGCGCCGACCAGGGGCAGAGTTGGCTCCGCTACGCACACGCCATTACGGAGACGACGGTGCTGCTCCCCGAAGATGTTTTGACCGCCGCCAATGGCGCATTGATCCGTGTGTCGGCCAGCGACGGCATCCACACCGGGCGTGATACGACGGATGGCGTCATCACCGTCATGAACCACCCGCCCACGATTGAATTGCTGCCGGCTGCGTCCACCGTGGTCAGCAGCACTACGCCGCCGGTCTATGCCCAAGGGCAGACCGTTTCCCTGGTCGCCACGGCGTATGACCTGGATGATGGCAGTCTGGACGAGAGCATTCTCTGGTCATCGGATCTGGATGGTGAAGTTGGTACAGGGCCAAATCTAAGCACGGCCACGCTCACCGTTGGCACGCACACGCTGACAGCCCAGGTGCAAGATCAGACGGGTGCGCAGGCGTCGGTGCAAAGTCAGGTGACCATTGTGCCGACGCTTGACGATCTGCCGCCGGTTGCCGATCAACTGATTGCCATCCCCAGCGAGGTCTACCTGTCGAATGTCGAAAATATTACAGAGACGGTGGTGCTGGTCGAAAATCTGAATGTCAACCGCGCCATCACCTGGAACGCCAGTGCGGACCAAGGCTGGGTGGTGCTGAAGCAGCAGAGCGGCCCCACCGGAACCACCTTTGCTGTAACCCGCGCCGCCGACACGCCCTTGATCGATGGCGAGTTTGCTGCTACCATTACCCTGAGCAGCCCCGAAGCGCCCGACGCCACCGTCACCATTCCAGTGCGGGCCGATATGGTGGTAGAGACGCTTTATTTGCCCATCATTCAGCACTAAAGCGCGACAAAACAGCAAGGTTGCTTTATTCCCTTCAATAGAAGTCCGACTTTGGCTAAAAGTCGGACTTCTGCTAGCAATGAGCGAGGTATCCTCATGACAATAGCGGAACAGATCCTGGTACTTGGCGGAGTCCTCAATTTGGTCTATGGCTTTATCACCGGCTTTATGGTGGCGATGATCCGTCAAAAGCAGTCGGAAGCGCCTAAATATCTGATGTTTGCCCATATCGGGCCTTTGATGCAAGGCGCCATGTTGTTGGGCTTAGTCTTTGCTGTGCAGATGTCAAATTTATCTACAGGGACGGAAGCGGTGGCGGCAGCCCTGTTGAGCGGCGGCGCCTTTTTGCTGGCCGCCAAGGATACGATCAACTGGTGGCAAAGCATTAGCGATGAATTTCATGAGAAACCGGTGCTAGGGCTAGTTTTGGGTATATTGTCGGTGTTCGCTTCATCCGTCGGTTTGCTCATTCTATTGATTGGCGTCATCGCTGGGATCGATCTATCTACTTTCTAAGCAAGGGGAAGATGAACTCATGCTCCAAGGCAACAAAGTCCTCTTACGCGCTATGACGCGTGAGGATCTGGAACGACAGTGTCAGTTCAACAATGATGTCGAAGTGGAAGTGGCCGGCGGTGGCGATCCGCCCCTGCCCCAGGCGCTGGCGCGGCTGCAGGCTGAGTATGACGCCAACGTGGGCAGCGGTGGGCGTGATGGCACGGGCTTTGCGATTGAGGCCGATGGCAAATTTATTGGTCAATGCGCCCTCTTTAACTTTGACCACGTTGCCCGCCGCTGTGAACTCGGCATTACCATCGGCGATAAAGCCTATTGGGGACGGGGCTATGGCACGGATGCGGTGCGTCTGCTGCTTGATTACGCGTTCCGCCATCACAACCTGCACCGCGTCGCGTTATCGGTCAACAGCACCAATGCGCGTGCAATTGGCGCCTATACCCGTTGCGGCTTTGTCGAAGAGGGGCGCCTGCGCAACCATGCGTGGAGCGATGGACAATATATTGACCTCGTACAGATGGGCATCCTCCGCCATGAATGGGAGGTAAGCACAACGGCATCACCGTCATAATCAGACGACATCTCTATACAAATCGTCAAACAGCATGCCGCCGGCAAACAGCATGAACTTCTTTGCCAATCTGCATCTAGCCCAGGATCTGGCCGGTGCCACTGGCGGTGTGCTCATGCAGTGGACCGACCCTGATCTAGCGCTGGCGGCGACACTCCAAGATGTGCAGGGACAGTTGAGCTGTACACCGCAGGTTGATACAGACAATCCTAGCACCGCCACCGGTGCGCAGGAGGTCTGTTTGATCGGTCAGCATTTCTGGCCGGGCGCCACCATCCATGTGGGTGCACTAGAAGTGCCTGCCGCATCTATCAACACTGTCAACCGCGATAGCGCGCTACTCTGTTTCGACCTACCCACCGGCCTTGAACCGGGTGAACAGACGATTCAGATCGAGCGCCCTGGTGCGCAACCTAACGCAGCGGCAGCCACGATTGAGGTTAAGAACGACACCGCTGCGCCTTCTTTCCGTCTCTATCTACCGCTGCTGATCAAGTAGCCCATTTACGCCATTAGCCTGGGTCTGGCCGGCTTAACCAGACCCAGGCTATCCTGCGGTTGTAAGGACGCGTCGCCATGCTCCTAATCACCATCACCCGCATCGTCAACGGTTACCGGATTATCGCCGCCATCTCCTGTTGCGCCACCTTCTATCACTGGTGTCTCTATCGCAATGGCCAACCACTTGATCTTCCTGTCCAGGGTGGCGGGAGCGACCATGTTATCCACTTTGACCTCAAAGAACCGTTGGCGCCAGGGTTCTACCAACTTTCAGTAATCTGGGTCAATGATAAGCAACCTACGCAATCCCCTAACATCACTGCTACCGTCCTTATTGTAAAGAGCGATCCTCCTTCTTTTTCTTGAAGGGTGCCTTTTCCCTCTCGTTTGGACCTACTCTTACTCAACCACAGATTCTGCTATAGTTTTTCAGAAAAAGATCTTCCACCGCTGTAGGGGCGGGTCTTGCACCCGCCCGACACGTAGGCGGGTGCAAGACCCGCCCCTACGGAAAAACATTACCTGAAAAACTATAGAAAGAGAAAAATCTGCAAAGAATTGGCGCGACCAGTTGTGGCATGAATAGCGAGTGCGTTGCACTGGCCAACTGATCTCCGCCTTCCTAGAACTCAGCGGCCAGTGCAACGCACTCGCTGGCCTACAGTTCAAGCTGGGCCAGATACTGTTGTACATCACGTGGAAGTTCGCGCGAGCGGATATAATTCTGTACAAATGCAGTATATTCAACTGGATTTTGGAAGTAGGTGTGCACAAATGCTCGATCCACGATAGTCCCGTCGCGCGCCTCAATCCATTCCAGGTAATTCGAGTAGGGCCATAGGGTCAGATTGGCCGCAATCCCATCTTTCACGGGATTGGCATGGATGTAGCGACAAAGGTGGAGCAGATAATCTATCCTATCTACGAGCTTGACACGGTAGTTGCCTTCAAAGATTGTGCCGCTATGCTTGTACCGATGATTGTAACTTTTGGCATAGCTGTTGAAAATAGATTGGGGCAATAATCCAGCGCGTAGTTCCCCATCCTGGCGAACCAGAAAGTGATAATGGTTGGGCATGAGACAGTAAGCAATCATCGTCAATTCGAATTTTTGCAAATACTCTTTGATCTTGTACAGCACCTGCAGATAGTCACTGTCGCCATGAAAGATCGACAGACGACTGCGCCCGCGGTTATAAAAGTGATAATACTTGCCCGCCAGGTAGGGCGGTCGTTTCTGTGGCATAGCAAATTTCCTTAAATTGATCGAGAGTGCATTGCACGCCGACGACCGACCCTGTTGACCAGGCTTCTTCGCGGCGTGCGACGCACTCGCCGGCGCGCCACCTACGCAAACCAGAGTGCGTTGCACGCCGCCGACCAGCCCTGTTCACAAGGCGATCTTCACGACGTGCGACGCACTCGCCTGCGTCCGCGCACCTGGTTGCGATGCCAGACATAGCCGCGCCGAGGTCGATGGGGTCGAGAATTGTGTTGATTTTCATGAGGAATTGCCTATCTACGTTGTGTGTCAGGATCCGACACTGAAAACTGATTATGCTTTCTCATAGTACTTATCAAACTCTTCAAGAATCCGGCTGTGGTAAAACTTTTTGTAAAGACTTTTGGGGTTGTTTGGATCTAACTTTCGTTCTTTACAGAACCGCTCACCCTGCTCTTCCAGCCGCTTTTTCAGTGCATAAAAGTCGCTATTCTGCTTGAAATTTCTATAGCGCTTTCTCAGCTGTTCGCGCAGCATGTCATACGTATAGGGATAGCCCTTGAGCGCATCCTCTTCTGAAATCAGCAGTTCCGGTGCATTGGGATCGTTGGTAAGCCGAATTTCGAGCGCGTCATCGTCGCCTGTCTTCACGAGTCGTGTGTGCAATATCAAGGAAATGCTAAACTCCGGATCGGCATCATCGCTGTAACTGCTCTCCACCTGCTTCAGATAACGCAACAGATTATCCTTGGCGTTGTTATCTACACTGAAACTTTCGACATCCGATTGATGGAAGAACGAAATCGGCATCAGGTAAAAGTTGAATTGGGTGAAATCATAGCCGAACCACTGCGCGGCCAACGTTATAAAGTTGCGCAAGGAGGCCGCGCCGATCTGTTGCACGCGCACACTCAACGCCGGATCGTTGTGGACGAAGTGAATGGCTTCATCGCGAATTTCGATCAGCAATCCAATGTTGTCGGCAACGATTGGCGTAATGTGGTTATCAGCCCTCAGTATTCCAATTGCCCGTTTAATTGAAATCGTGCGGGGATTGCCCGACGCCGACAGGGCAACCTTGCCGTCTTTATCGCGCTGCTGAATGCTTTCCTGATTGTCCGCATTTTCTTGAAGAATCTTTGCCTTGAGCAGCAATTCCCAGGCGTTGATCATCAGAATCGAAAAGCTCTCTTCGCGAAAGCGGAAGTCGGGTTTGTTGTAGATTTCAATTGCCGAGACCGCAGCCAGAACCGCTTTCTCCACCAGCAGTTGGTAGAAAAATTTCTCGACGTTTTCATTTTGGCTGTGATGTTGGCGGAAGGTGTTCCGATCAAAGGTGGTGAACGCGTTGGTGCAGCGATATTGCTCGCCATCACGGGTGAGAAAGCTGCTCCACCGTTTGGTGCTATAGGTCTTGACCGATGCCGGACTCCAAGCGGTGAAGGCGGCGAGTTCGGCAAGGGTAAAGGGTTCGTTGTTGAGCGCTTTGCGGCGAAAGAAGGTAAACGCTTTATCGACACGTTGCCACTTTTTGTCGGGCATAGAAATCATTCTCCACTGAGGATTTTAAGAACAACCGAATAGCACAATTTTATTGTGTCATCTGTACCTCCACCAACACAATTTTGATGTTGATTAGGCCGCTACCCAGAAGTCCGACTTTTGGCAAAAGTCGGACTTCTTCGACGATTACATCCATTCCTTTTCCAGATAGCTACGTAGCCAGCGTGCAAATACGTCTGAGCCGGTTGTTGGCTCGATTTCGACAAACTGTTGGTAGGCTTGTTGATTAGGAAAACGTTCAAGTATCAATTGTGGCGAGGGTAATGTACCCGATCTCATGCCGATGTAATCTCGATAGCTTGAGTATGCCCAAACTGCCGGGCTTTGCACCAACCCAGCTTTTACAGGGTTGAGATGAATATATTTGGAAAGATAAGTCAGGTATTCATCCCTGTCGACAAGTTCTGCCTTGAATTTTCCCTGAAACAATGGACCAACACGATTCTGTTGTTTGTTGATTGCCTTTGTATATGAGGTACTGAACGGCTGCATGATCTTGCTGCTGAATTCGTCGATTTTCAGCCGTAACAAAAGGTGATAGTGGTTGGGCATCAAACAGTAAGCCAGGATTGTCACAAATTCCGGCTTAAAGTACTCACGGATACGGCGAATGAAGAAGCCCCAATTCTCTTCGGTAAAAAAAATCGGGCCGCGGTTGACACCACGATTGTAGACATGGTAACAGTGTCCTGCGCGGAATTGCGGTTTTGCCATGATTACCTCGCTGCACAAGCAAGAAGTTCGACTTTTGGCAGAAGTCGAACTTCTGTAACGTTGGATTCAACCAGAAGTCGGACTTTTTGAAAAAGTCCGACTTCTTCGTCTCTCAGCAGCTTACGACGATCACATTCCGCTGTCTACGGTTAATCTACGTAAATCCGACCCGCCATTTTCCCTAATCACCCCACCAACCCAGAAGTCCGACTTTTGGCAAAAGTCGGACTTCTATTACCCCGCTTCCGCGCTATCGCTCCAACTGTGACTCAACCAGCGCAACCTCTTCATCGGTCAAGCCATAAAGTTGGTAAACGAGGGTATCGATTTCGCTTTCAACTCTAGCGATAGCCTTACTTGATGCTCTTTTATTTTTTAGTTCCATTACTTGACGAACCAGATTCTCTAGTGTCGAAGTGTTTTGTAATTGTGGTATGGGGAGTTGTTCAACATATTGGCTAAAATAGCGTACATATCCTCCACGGATCTGTGTGCTGATTTTTGTGTAAAACCAAAAAAGTGCTTTGCTATTGAGCAGGCCCAAAAGCCAAAGTTGAGATGTTGGCATGAAATATAGCGTATTAACCAGATAGAACCCGTGGTCCTCATATGCGAATTCTGCATTCTGTGCGATATCTGGATAGATTATTTTGGGCTGCTGAAATTTATCCCAATAAGTACAGTTTCTCAATTCCCAGTAGTATTGACCTTGATCATATCGGGCAATCAATGAATCTCGATACGGTAACAAATGGTGATAGATTGCAGGATAAGTTTTTGCAAAAGTCACTTCTGCCTCTTGTGTGGATTTTCCTGTCCAAGGATGCGATCTATTGTTTGACGACTCGATTTTTATTAAATACTGATCAGCATATTGAATATTCCAGCGTTTGACATCCTTGCCACGTAAAAATGGATGTATCAAGTCATTTGATGAAACATGTTGATTCACTAACTTTTCTCTGGTACAGCCATCGATGACAAATGCTTCATTCAGTCCAGTAATGATACCGCGACAGACTGTGTCGCCAACATAATTGATGAGTGTCTTATGTTTGTTACGCATTTTAGTGCATAGTGATGTTACTTCCGGTCTTTCTAGTGCCCAACCAGTGCTCGATAAGGATGTCTGCGGCAGCACCCACGCCATCTTGTCAATCTCCTGCGGCAGCCGCTGCAACACCGCCATCTGCGCCACATTTAGTGCCTGAAACGTCTGCTCCGCCTGCGGCGCCTGCTTCTGCACCAGCACAATGCAAGGATAGGCGGTGGCGTCAAAGACGGGCAGGTCGCCAAAGTCGATGACGGTGTGTAGGCTGGTGGCGTTGGTCAGGTGGGTGCGCAGCTTTTCGCCATAGCCGGCGCGCATAAATTTGTTGCTGGTGATCAGCGCCAACGTGCCCCGCGCCCGCAACAGTTCGATCCCCTTGGCATAGAAGTAGACGAGCAGGTCTGCGGTCCCCGCGTAGACCTTGGGGAAGGCGGCCTTGAGTTGGGGCTTCTGTGCTTTCAGCAACTCCTGGCGCACATAGGGTGGGTTGCCGATGACCACATCAAAGCCGCCCTGCGCCTCAAAGACCCCGCTAAAGTAAATCTCAAAGTCGAACGCGCCGCCGGTAATCTCTTCGATCAGCTCATCGATCTGCTCGTGTTGCGCCTGCTTCCGCTCCGGATTGGTCTCAATAAAATACGCGGCCTGTTGCTCCTGGAGCGTGTGCAGCAGGTCGTTGTTAAAGAGCGTCTGCTCGGTGCGCAGCAGCGAATTGCCGCAGACGATCTTGTAGTCAAGGTTGGGCAGCGGCTTGATCGTGCGGTAATCCTCTTCGTCGACGACCAGCGAGAGCCAGAGGCGCAGCTTGGCAATATCGACCGCACCGGCGTCGATGTCGACACCGTAGATTGATTCTTGGATGGCGTGCCGTTTGAAGGCGTAGGCGCTGCGGTCGGTGGTATAGCCAGAAGTCGGACTTTTGGCAAAAGTCCGACTTCTTTCAGCGTCATCCCCCAAGTAAACGGTCAACACCTCACGCGCGCGCACGATCTCCTGCATCATGCCCACGGGAAAGGCGCCGGATCCAGTCGCCGGGTCGCAGATCTTGATATTAGCCAGCGCATCATTGAGCAGCCGGGCATGGCGGCGCACGCTCTCATCGAGTTGGTAGTCGTAGGCTTTGGTGCCACTCTCCTTGGCCGCCTCAAATTCCTTGACCTGTTCCCCTTTACGGATGAGCTTGGCCAATGCGTCGCGTGGCACCCGCTCGCGGCGATCCCACGTCGTCAGCGTTGACTGGCGGGGCGGCTCATCACCAAAGAGGCTGGCCTGCGTCGGTGTCGCATCGACCACCGGCGCCTCTTGCAGATTGAGCGCGGTATCGAGATAGTTGATCAAGCTCTCCTGACACATATATTGCACAATCTCACGGGGTGTATAGAACGCGCCCTTGGATTTGCGGTCGGTCACCTCTAGCAGATTTTCAAAGACCTTGCCCAACATCTCCGGGTCGACCGCCACCTCTTTTTCGAGCGGTTCATTCTCGCGCACGGTAAAGTTGTAGAGGTCAAAGGTATCAAAGATCGCCGCAAAGAGGTCGTTGTCGAGCAGGATATCGACCCCTTCCCAGTCATAGCGCTGCAACGGCTCAAAGAGGCCACCGTTGAGAAAGGGGATCTGACAGCCCAAGAGCGGATAGCGATCATCGTCCCGTTTGCGCGCCAGCGCTGTGTAGAAGAGCGGCTCCAACTGCTCATTGAAGAAGTTGGTGTAGTCGCCCCAGCGTTTGTCAAAGAGACCACGCAGGAAATCTTTGGGGCCGGTACCCCATGCCGCGCCCGGCTGTACCCCCAACCACCCCTTTTTCTGTAAGAAGTAGAGAAAGACGATCTGCCCTAACAGCTTTTTGGCAAAGTGCGCGGTCTCGATCTGCTTGACGGCAAACTCGGCGCGCACCGCTTTGTCGCACGCCACCAACCCATCGAGCGCCTCTTGCAAGCGCAGATAAAGTCCTTTGTACCGTTCAAAGAACTCTTTGGTCACGATCTCGATGTTAAAGGCATCTTCGAGATCCTGTAAGGTCGGGTTGGCGCGCTCCTCCGCCAACAGGTTGATAAATTGCTGTTGCGCGGTGTGGCTTGGCTCGGTCTCACCGACTAGGAATGAGTAGCGCCGCGCCGGCGTCAACTCTTCGACTACTTTGATCTTGCCGGTGGTTTCATCCTGCACCCGTTTATAGGCCATGCGCACCAGTGAAAAGCGCCAATCCGGGTCGTCATCGCTGTAGTAAGCCACCAACGCCGCGTCGCGGTCACCCCGGTCGCGCAGATAGTGGGCGATAAAGTTACGCTGCATCGTGCGCGCCCGTTCCAACGTCGTGCCCTGGCGCAGATGCACAATCAGCACATCCACCTCATCGCCGTCGGGGTCGGTGTAGGTGCCAATGCGGCGATAGCTCTGCACATACTGCTTGTAGGCATCTTTGATCAGGTTGCCGCTGTAGTGGAACGGTTTGGGCTCAATCTCATTGAGCAATTCCGTGGCAAAGCGACCAAAGCGCTGCTCATGAAAGGGCGCTTGAAAGACCTGTTGGATAAATTCGGTGGCTTCTTGTTTATTCATAAAAAACGGGCCTTTTGTGTTATACTGGTTCTAGCAAAGCGTGATTTCACTTTCAGGGGAGTGCGTTGCACTAGCCAAGAGCAATGGCGCAAACAAAATTACGTCTGGCCAGTGCAACGCACTCTCCGGTTAAACAAAACTCGCCTGGATCAGGAGCTACCATGAATTGGCAAGATTATATTCATACAGATCCCAATATTTTGGTTGGTAAACTCGTGGTCAAAGGGACCCGGCTTTCGGTTGACTTTATCTTGCGCCTCTTTGGCAATGGCTGGACCGCCGAGCAAGTGCTGGAAAGCTATCCACAGTTGACGCCGGCGGCGCTGCAAGCCGTCTTCGCCTTTGCTGACCGTAAACGTTGAAACTTCTTTCCACTTGCAGCGAACTGGGTAGCTATGTCAGATAGTAGATGCTCAGCGCAACTGGAAACGAGAGAGTGGGAATGACGGCCAACAAAACCAGTGAAAGACAGCAACAGCCGCCCTTGCTTCTCACGGTACTGTTGTATTGCTTGGATTTACGACGCGGCGGGCGCCGGTAGTGCTCGCGTACTCTTACCGTTTTTTTGCGTCTGTTGCCAAACATATTTCCCCCGTTGCATAGAGTGTCAGTAAAATAGAGTTACGAACCCACATGCTGCAAGTATGCGGACAAAATCACCTCGACTGGATGCTCCGGTCGCTCATACTGCTCATCCTCTTGTAGAATCTGTTCCGGCATTTCCCGCCGCAAAATTGCCAGCACCTTGAGCGGATCCATAATCCCTTGCAGCGCGTCAAGCAAGCGCTTCACCCGATTGCTTGGGACATTGCCTTGTTGCAACTCCTCGACCACACGGCGTACATAGGCCTGGTCAACGTCAGTATATTTCGGTTCCCGTTGAAAGGCCCGTAGATGTTTGATCACGGTGCTTGCATTGGAGCGTCCCCCCCGTTTGGTCCGTGCTTCTTCCGTGGCCGGGCTTGTATCGTCGGCAAATGCACGTTTGTTGGCATCCAACAGTTCGTAATAGTGGGGCGGAATCTTGACGCGCATCGTGGTCGGCAAACAGGCCAAGCGATCGACTGCTTCCAAAAAATCAATCTCTGCGGGCAGGCTCTGTCGGCCATGCAGATAAAATTTCTTCAAGAGACCACGCCGAAAGAAGCTGACTAGGGCATCATCGGCAAGGGGCGCGCTCTCGCTCGCCGTCAGTTGACGACTGGAACGGGCTTTCTTCGGCAGCTGTTTGATCTTGTCAAAGAGTTGTGGAGTATCATCGCGAATCTGGCGGATCAGTTGTAAGTACTCTAGCTCTGAGCGTTCTTCTTCATCCTCACCGGTGTAACTCTGGCGTTGGTTGAGCCGCCGGTAGATCCGTTCGCCAAAGAGTTCGTGCTGGGTAATATCTTCTTCTTCGGTGAGGTACTTGGCATCTTCGCCCAACATATCGTGAAAAGCCTGGATCTTGGCCTTGATATTCGCCTCCAGCCCCAATTGGGCATCCGACTGCGCGGTGGGGAAAAAATTAAAGATAAAGACCTGCTCGTGAGCCGTCCCAACACGGTTGACGCGGCCCACGCGTTGGAGCACGCGGGTTGGATTCCACGGCAGATCATAGTTCACGACAATGTTGGAGCGGTGGAGGTTGATGCCTTCGGCCAGCACGTCGGTGGTGACCAGCAGTCGAATTTCTTGCTTTGGATCGGCATGGCGCGGATCATAGTTTTCTTCGATCATCGCCCGCGCCACCTGCTTGTTGAGTGCACGCCCTTGGGTATAGCCCCCTTGGCTGCTGTAAAAGAGCACTTGCTCTGGAAAGTGGCGTTGCAGATGCTGGTAAAGATAGCGTCCAGTTTCGGCAGATTCGCTAAAGATAATGAGACGCCGTCGCTTGAGCAGCGGGTTGGTTTGCAATTCTGCAACAAACTGGGTAAGTTTCGGGTCGGGGTATTCTTCCTCGCCCAGGTTCCGCCACAACGTTTGGATCTCTTCCAGCAGCCTGCGATCATGTCTGAGGTCGCGCAACAGCGCCCCATCAAAATCGCTGGCCTTGTAGCGTTCGACCTTGCCACTGTCGATGAGCCGTAACAACTCCTCCTCATTATCTTCATCAAGCAACTCTTGAATCTTTAGCCCTTTCCCGATCAATACCGTGCCGCCCTCGACCATGGCAATGAAGGCTGTGTACGACTCGACAAAACGACGCAACGTGTTCTTGAAGGCAAAGAAGCTACTCTCCAACCGTTTGACTAAGATGCCTTTCATAAAGCCGCCAACATTGCGCTGTGCCTGCTGCTCAAAGGGCGTCAATTCTTTTTTGAGATAGAGCAACGGTGTATAGCGGGCATAGCGGAAGTCCGTTAACAAGTCGATGGTTTGGGTAAAAACGGCGTCAGTCTGGGGGTCAAAGGTATAGACAATCCGCTGTGGCATGGCGACTTCCGGGAAAACCAACCCCTGTTTATCCATATCATTTTGGAAGAAACGGCGGATCTCATTACGGGTGCGCCGCACCATGACATAGTTCAGGATCTGACGGCGTACTTCGCCTGCTACCCGCTTGAAAGTGGCGGCATATTCCGGTGTGCCCTTTTCTTCTTGATCCAACTCTTTTTGGCGCTCTTTGAAAAACGCTTCTAGATTGCGCACGCCAGGAATGATGCTTTTCTGTGGTGGCTGGAAGAGCTTAAGTTGGGCAAAAATATCATCGATTTGATTGTTAAGTGGCGTCGCTGAGACCAGAATCACCTTGCGGTTGCGGCAGATATCATGCAGTTTCTCATAGCTCTGCGTCCCTTCGTTGCGGAAACGATGGGCCTCATCGACAAAGACATAATCGACCAAATTCGGATTCGTCCGCAGCCGATCCAGGATATGATCCAACTTACCCAATGACTCAACAATCACCGCGCCAACGCCAAATTGGACAAAGGTTTCTTTCCAGTAGTCTTGGAGAACAGGGGGACAAATCACTAACTTACGACCAGGCAGTTGCTGCGCCAGCAGCGCCGAAATATAAGTTTTGCCCAACCCGACCACATCCGCGAGGAAGACACCACCATAGGCATCCAACACCTTTTTCGCCGAGATGACGGCTTGCTTCTGATAGTAGAGATCCATAAAGCCATCGGGCAGGTAAAAATCCGCCTCCTGGTCGATGTTAATATCCTCTTTGAAATACTCGTAGAGAAATTTTAGATACAGTTCGTAAGGGGTTATCTGATCATTGAGCCAGGTACGCTGCCTGATTGTATCAACATAGGTGGCGGAAATATCAATGGCTTCCGCCCACAAGGCTTCAAATTTTTCCAATGCATAGCGGACATCGCGGCTATCTTTCAACTCTACATTGAACTCATACTGCCCTTGTAGACCCGAAAAACTAAAGTTGCTGGAACCGGTAATCACGCGGCCGTAATCCATAGCCGCCTCTGAAAAGCGGCTGATATAGACCTTGGCATGAATATTTTGGCTGGGATGGGCCTTTAATTGAAGCTTACCTGTTTGGAGAAATTCTAAAAACTTGGTAACACCCACCTCGGTGTCATGGCTGTCGGTCGAGTGTTCCATTTCACGCGCGACGCCGTCAGCAAATTGCGGCTTAATACGCTGAGAGGATTGAAAATCAAAGGCTTGTTGCTGACGATTGGTTTCCAGGACCTCGAAGGTCTGGCGATCTACATTCAGCCCAACCAAGACTCGGATCTGCTCAACGCCGGCAAAGGCATCTTGCAACAGATAAAAGCCGCTTGTGCGAAAATAACCAACCAGCACATCAAAAAATTGTACGCCCTGCAAAGTCGTTTTAAAACGATCCAGCAAAGTTGCATTTGGTTCGTTGGTAAAAAAGGTGAGATCGTTGCTGATATAATCTCTGGGCAATATATACTCACGAGCAGCACAAGAAGTACCCTATTACTCCTGTAAAGTGTTGCTTCTTGGCGCTCGTCGGTATAAAATGAATTTGACGGATAACCACCAAGTCCAGTGTGTGCTGTAAGAGGGCGGGAGACTGGGGCTATAGATACATTGAGTACGCTGTCAACAGCCAGGGCATTCAATTTCTAAATTTTGCTTATTCATCCTGGTACTACTATATTAATCGTTCAGCAGACCCCAATTCCTTCAAAAGTCGTAATAATTGCGTGCAGGCTTGCCCGATTGACACAATATACATGAAGAAATTGTAAATGCTTAGCAAATGATTATACCTGAGAAGATAGGGAAATGGGAAATAAATGGTGCAGGTGGATCGCGCCGACAGAGAGGATTAGGTCCAACATCAACGACGTGTAAAGGTGGTGTGTCAGTAGGGGTTCAATCAAACCGATGTTACTTAGAAAAATTTGCTCTTTCTAACAGAATCTGTGGTTGAGGAGAAATAAGTCCAAATGAGAGATAAAAGGTATCCCTTGCACCTACCCACAAATCCCGCGCGAAGGAGCATTTATAATATGTGGTATAATCATTTCGCTCATATGGACGGCAAACTGAAATTGCACGATTTTCCAGAGAGAAAAAGCGCAATTTCAGCCGCATACCTATATGTGCCAATCGTTTATAGTTGACTTCGTTGGGTTGAGCATTTGAATGGGTAGATGGTCCTTATGCAACAACTATCGCAGGATGTGCTATCGGCTGGCGTGGATCCACTAATTATTTGTGCAAAGATTCCCGCTTTACTCCTGGTAATCAATCATACCGATGAGGTGGTGGCGGTTAGTGATTTTTGGCTGGACGCCTTTGATTATACACGGGCCGAGGTTGTGGGGCGCCCGGCCCATAGCTTTCTGCCGACCTGTTTTCCCTCGCTGTTGCAACTTGTACAGACACCCGCTTTTTTAGCCGGTGAGCCACCGGAAGAGGCTGAATGCCAGTTTGTCAAGAAGAGCGGTGAAATTGTTGATGTCGTGCTCGCGGCTACGCCGGACCGAGACGCCACCGGTGCGGTTGTCCATACCATCATCGCACTGCGTGATATTACCCGGCGCAAGCGCGTTGAGCAACTGCTCCATGAGGTCAGTAAGGGCACTGCGGCCGTGACAGGCGACGCCTTCTTTCGCGCGCTGGTGACCCATCTGGCCCACGCTCTCCACGCGCCCTATGTCTTTGTCACCGAATGCACCGATTTCACCGTACCGCGGGTGCGCACGTTGGCCAGCCTGGAGCACAATGTCTTGGTCGAGAGCGCCGAATGGAATGTCAATGGCACCACCTGCGAGATGGTCTTTCAAGGCTCGGTGACCTATTACCCCGAACAGCTTGGCTTGCTCTACCCCGAATATCTCAACAAACGCCAATCCTACCTTGGTGTGCCCTTGCCCGATTCCCAAGGGCAGATTGTGGGGCACCTGGCGGTTTTTGATACACAGCCCACGCGCTATGATCCACAGGAGGTTGCGGTGATCGAAATCTTTGCGGCCCGCGCCGGCATTGAGGTCGAGCGGCGCCAGATTGAACGGGCGCGTGAGCAGAGCCAGGCGGAGCTACGCCAACGCAATCTCCAATTAACGGACAGTAACCGCCATTTAGAGGCGTTGGTGCAGGAGCGGACACAAGAGATTGAGCGCCGCCGCCATGTCGCGGAAAGTCTGCACGAGATGGTAATGTTGCTCAACGCGGCGCACCCATTAAGCGCAATGCTCGATTACATTGTCAGCACGGCGGTGCAGTTGTTGGGGGCAACCAGCGGCGCGCTTTACAGCCTGGACAGTCAGACGCAAATGTTGCGTGTCCAAGCCACCCACGGTTTGCCGGCGGCCTATGCCGATCAACTCCAATTTGCTGTGGAGCGCAGCTTTCTGGGCCAGGCGTTGCTTCATCGTCAACCGGTTGTGATTGCGAATTTGGCGGCAGCCATCAGTGCGACCCCCATCGACCTAGACCCACCAAGGCGCGCTTTTTTGGCTGAGCACTACCAGACTTTACTGGCCGCGCCGCTGCTGCGCCAAGGGCTTAGCGGTCGCGCCGATGAGGTCTATGGCGGCTTAGCTCTCTATTACGCCGAGGAACAGCAATTTACGGCCGAAGCGATTGCCTTAGTGGTTGCCTTTAGCACCCAGGCCGCATTGGCGATTGAAAATGCCCGTCTCTACCAACAAGTAGAGCAAATGGCCGTCACCGCGGAGCGGGAGCGGCTGGCACGCGAACTACACGATTCGGTTACCCAACTGCTCTATAGCTTGACCTTATTGGCGGAGGGATGGCGCCGATTGGCGCGTACGGGCCAGTTGACCGAGATTGAGGAGCCGCTGGCTGAATTGGGCCAACTGGGTCAGCAGGCGCTAAAAGAGATGCGGCTGTTGGTCTATGAGCTGCGTCCGCCCAGTCTGGAAAAAGAGGGATTGCTCGGCGCCTTGCATCAACGGCTCAGCGCAGTCGAACAACGCTCCGGCGTGACCACGCGCCTGATCGCGGACACCGTCATCGAGTTACCACCGCCGCTGGAAGAGTGTCTCTATCGCATTACCTACGAGGCGCTCAACAACGCCCTCAAACATGCCGCGGCCACTGAAGTCAAAGTTTATCTGTCACGCAAGAATGGCACGGTCACGCTGGAAATTGTTGACAATGGCTGTGGTTTTCAAGCGCAGCCGACGCAGGGTGGCCTTGGCCTGGTCAGCATGCGCGAACGCGCCCTCCAACAGGGCGGCGAGCTACAAATTATCTCCGCGCCCGGAAGTGGGACAAGGATCATGGCGACGTTGCCGGTGTGGGCTTAAAGCTAAGTGATTAAATTGTCATCTCAGTATTTGCAGTCGAATCTTTGCTTGTTGCCGATATAACTGAATACATTGAGCCCGCCAAGTCCATCCGCTACATAGATGCATCCTTGCTCTACTGCAGCCTGATAGGCGAACCCTGGTGTATCATGGAAACCCACGATAATCGGATGTGTCGGATTGCTCACATCAAATATAAAAAGACCAGCTTCACCGGCGGCAACAAAAGCAAGAGATTTCACCATTGTTATATCTTCAACGGCAATACCTTGCTGCGACAAGGCCGCCAATAGTGGTACGCTCACTAATGGCTCGACTCTGGACATGAATTCCAACGCGCAAGCTGATAGGCTGCCACCAGATAGTGGTACATTCAATTTACAATCAGTCGTGATGACAGGCGCGCTCTTATTAGCCAGATTCATAACAATGAGGCGACCATGATTATCCCTCAGTTGTGCAATGTCACCTGTGACCGTAAGGGCTTGCGCCGCGATAGGTAAGTGAAGTTGGCTGATCAACTGAGGGTTGGCGGGATTAACAACGTCAAAGGTTGCAAAATCGCCTTGACTATCTAGCGTGTGGACATAGCGGCCCTGTACAGTCAATGCAGAGATGTCACTCGTTGTTGCATAATAGCCTATTTCACGTAGTGCCGCCGGAACTTTGGCGTCAACAAGGTGGAGGCTGCTCACCACACCGGCAGCCAAATAAAGCATGTGATCGGCGTTGACAATGCGCCATACGGGCCCAGGTGTCAAATAGAGGCCAGCTTCTTTGAGCTTATGCGGATCGCGCCGGTCTATCACATGGAGGCGGCCTTCTAGATTGGCGACATAAAGATAAGCACCGGCAACTGCACTCTTGCGGGGATGTCCCGATAGCTGTAACTTGCTGAGTTGTCGTGGTTGCTTTGGATTCCCAATATCGATCACCTGTACACCGCTAATCCCGGCTGAAACATAAGCATAAGGCTTAACAATTGATACGGCGTCACTATATTCAGCTATCGGCAGGTAACTCAGCAACGTGGGTTGCGTATGATCGGTGATGTCGACAATCGCCAGACCGCCACCGGCTGTAACATAAGCATAGGGCCCCACAAGGGTTACACTACGCGCCCAACCGCCAGTTGTTGTAAAGCCGATTTGACGGGGGTGGGTCGGAGCAGTGACATCAATAATAAATAACCCTTCATAGGCGGCCATATAAAGATAGCCATTAGTCACTGCCAATCCTTCTGGTTGGGTTGTCACCGCCAGGTTGCTAATCCGCTTGGGGGTGCTGGGATGACTCACATCAACCAGCAATAAGCCGTCGTTTCCATTCAGAAGATAGACAACCTGATTGACAAGCGCGATGGCAGTAACGGCTGCGGTGGTGAACAGCGCACCAATGATGGTTGGTTGGGCTGGATTGCTGATGTCGATAATCGTTAAGCCGTCGCGGCCACCTACATAGGCACGATCAAGCGTTAATACAATGTCATTCGTTGCTAAGCTCAGAGCACCAATACGGCTCGGATGATTAGGATCAGCAATATTGAGCACAGCAAACTCGAAGCTGTGACCAACATAAGCGTACTTATCCTGGACCGCTACTGTCAACATCGGGCCGCCAAGTTGCCCCAGACGTTCCACATTCCAGGCGGGAGTGTGCTTTATCAATTCAAATTTACTGTCAGGTGATGTTGCAATACAGCCTGATAGAATCCATAAAATGAGTAATAGCTTTCCCGATTGCGTGAATCTACTTTTATCTCGCATATGCCACTCCCACTATCAGCTTTACATAAACTGATGTAAAGTGAATCATATTTCTAATGGCTTGTGGTACAATCTAGTGGAAAGATAGCGATACAAAAGCGATACAGTGGTGATACACGGATGATTACTGTGAAAAAGCTTGAGGAAGCCACGATGGAGATTACATCATTTGGGGCCTGGCTGCGGCAGCGGCGGCAAAGGATGGACTTGACACAATCCGATCTGGCGCGTCAGATTGGTTGTTCAGTGGTCACCATTCGCAAGTTAGAAGCTGATGAACGGCGTCCTTCACTACAGGTTGCCGGGCTTTTGGCGGCTGCGCTTCAAATTCCAACCTCATATCAAAAGGCATTTGTGCAGGTTGCCCGTAATGAGTTAGCCATTCATCGACTTAATCTCTTCCCTGACCATGAGGCGCTCAATAGCACACCACCTCGGATATTTGCACGGTTGCCGTCGCCGTTGAATGCTTTGATCGGACGCAAGCAAGAGGTTAATACATTAACAACACTATTGCGCGAAGGTCGCCAACGGTTAATGACCGTAACCGGTCCTGGTGGTGTTGGCAAAACTAGGTTAGTGCTACAAGTAGCTAACGATCTGCAAGACCATTTCCAGGATGGTCTCTATTTTGTTGCTTTAGCATCAATCCAGGAACCGAGATCCCTGCTTAATACAGTGGCCCAAGCTGTGCAACTACATGAACAGCCGGGCAATCTCTCCCTGGAAGAACAGTTGATTCACTATTTACGTCCGCGTCAGATCTTGTTAGTGCTAGACAACTTTGAACAGGTCATTGCTGCCGCGCCGATTCTAACCACCTTGCTCACGGCATGTCCCCGTCTATACTGTCTGGTAACAAGCCGCGAAGCGTTGCGCCTTCAAGGGGAACAGGTCTATGGACTTGCCCCCCTCTCCCTACCACTGCAAATGCCATCAGTAACGGTGACAGAAGCCCTACAATCCAGTGCAATCCAGCTATTTGTTCAGCGCGCCCAATCTGTACAGGCCACCTTTACGCTTACATCGGAAAATGTGGCTGCGGTGGTGGAAATCTGTCTACGCTTGGATGGGCTGCCGTTAGCACTTGAATTGGCGGCGGCGCGCGTAAAGTTGTTGCCGCCGGGCATGTTGCTAGCGCAACTGACAAGCAGTCCACAGGCGCGCTTTAGCCTTCTAGCACAGGGTATGCGTGATGCCCCGGCGCGCCAACAAACATTACGCCAAACTATCGACTGGAGTTATGCCCTGCTAACTCCAACAGAGCAGCGCCTTTTGCGTCGGCTGGCGATCTTTGTGGGCGGCTGCACCCTATCTGCTTTGGCTACTGTTTGTCAGGAAGAGACAGCAGTAACTGCTTCTACTCTAAGCGATATTGCCTCCTTACTCGATAAAAGCCTAGTCGAGCAACGCGCAGGGGTCGTAACTGAAGCCCGTTTTTGGTTATTAGAAACCATCCGCGAATATGGACTAACGCTGCTAACAGAAGGAACAGAACTGGCACAGTTGCAACGGATGCATGCCTACTACTTTGTCGCGTACGCAGAAGAGGCAGCCAAACACTTTGGTGGCCCAGAACAGGCGCGCTGGTTTGAGCGTCTGGCCATAGAGGCAGGCAATCTCCAGGCTATTTATGAGTGGGTTATCCTACATGAGGAAACTGAACTGGGTCTGCGTTTAGGATGCGCGTTGTGGCGCTTTTGGCTGCGGCACGGACCAGTTCGTGAAGGACGTGAAAAACTAGCACGTTTGGTAACATTACGTGGCGTAACGGATTACCCTCACCACCTAGCAACTTTATTTTTAGGCGCTGGTGAATTAGCTGAGGCACATAGTGACTACCCAGCAACCTTCGCTGCGCTAGAAGCTTCTTTGCGCATAGCTCGTGTTGCTGAGGATAAACTTTTGATGGTTGAAGCACTGAATGAGCTTGGCAAAGCCGGACGCGCACAAGGGGCATATGGTGTGGCGCGGAAATACTATGAGGAAAGTATGGATATTGCACGCGCATCGGGTGATGAAGCACTGCTAGTAGGATGTTATGAGCATCTGGGTAAGCTTTCACTCGTTCAGGGTCAAATGGAGATCGCCCATACGTTGTTGTATGAAGGGTTGGCGATAGCGCAGAAACTAAACAAAATGTTGAATGGCGCTATACTTATTCTTGATCTAGGGATCCTAGCTCGTTACAATGGCGATATGGTTCAGGCGCGCCGCTACTTAAATGAATCATTTAAACTATTAAAAGAACTAAATAACGAGTACAGCCTTGGTGGATATGAAAGAAGTGAACTCGCCATGGTAGCAATTGAAGAACAGGACTATGACTCAGCACGCCAGCATTTAATACAAGGACTATATCAATTTGCAGCGAAAAACCATTATTGGGGGATCGCTCAAAATTTTGAATTTTTGACCATACTAGCGGCCGTTCAAGGTCAACAACAGCGAGCATTTACATTATCCGGCGCAGCATCGGAATTGCGTCGTATAACCCAAACATCTGCCTATCCGCATACTCTCGCTAAACTTAACACTGTGTTGGATGACCTAATGGTTAATTTTGACATAACTGCGACAGACGCGGCGCGTGCCTTAGGTGAGCAGATGACTTTGGAAGAGGCCATTGCGTATGCCTGTCAGGAATACGACTGAACTTACCTCAAGATTTAGATGTAGCATAAACTTTTGTCGGTTGTGTCTGTATAGGTATGCCATTTGTCGGCGCCTCTACTTGAGCAGTGTTTGTTTTCGTTTGCACCCATTTCTGTCCTGATTCATTGACGGGTAGTATTTTCAATATATCCAGGGACGCCTGCTTTATTTCAGCCAAACTCTCAGCCAGCTTTTCCGGCAATAGGCTTTCTACGTCTTCTAGCTCTGTACCCAGATGCACTATGTGTAGCAGTTGGGAAGAAATCCCTAGCTGTTCCAGTTTACCTAAGGTATAGGGAGTGTAAAGATAGCGTTCTGCCGCTTCAATTGATAACGCACCTTGTTCCAGAGCCACGCACAGACCGATATTTAAGATAGCTAACAAACGCTCTATTTCAGTATTATTATCTAGTTGAATCACCATTTTGTTTGCTTTTTTCATCGCTTATTACTCCACCCGAACTTTACCTTCACATCAAACACTTTGCCTGACGCGCTTTGGAAGTAATGCAGCGAAACCCTGTGCCCGCTGCCGTCCACGCCATCCTGATAGACTTTGCGCCATTCACTGGCTTCTATTTGTCTCAGTTTTTCCAAAAGCTGCCTATTTTCAATGCGTAACTTCTTTGTACCATTTCTGGCCGCCTGAAATCCCTCGGGATACTTGGGCGAATTTTTAACAGAAGTGAAAATCTGCTGTAAGTCAGTTTTCCCCTCTTCTACCGTGTTATGCTTTTCATGCTCCTCCATATCAGCAAGCTCAACATTCCATTGGTCAAACGTAGTTATACCGACGAGCGCCAAGGAGGTACACTTTTTACAGCAGTAATAGGTGCCTTCTTGTGCTGCTCGTGAGTATAACATCGATTGGATGTTTCACATTCATCATACTAAGATTTGCTGGGATTGTAAAGGTCTGGATCACTCCCACGCCAGATCATCCACCAAATCCGCCAGGGAACGCTGGCCATTTTTCTTTTTGCCCTCCATCTTCTCGGCGCCCTGTTTGGCGACGATGCGTTTGGCGATAATGTCAGCCATGACCTTGTCGGGGATGCTTTTGGGTTGTTTGTCCTGCCACTCCATGGCCCGTTTGCCCGGCTCGCAGATCTCCAGAAAGGGACAGTAGCGATGACCCCAGTGATCGAGTGGGAGGACATCCTCTTCGGGCAGACGCCCTTCGTCCAACGCCGCCAACATTCGTTTGATACGCACGAGCAGGTCGGCGATCATAGGCGGGTCGGGCAGCACCTCATAGGCCAGATGCTCCAGCGTATCCCGATTTTCATAGTAGATGATCGCGCCCTTGAGGGGGATCGTATCGCCATAGTGCTCCTTGATGCCCCACAGGTAGATCTGCGCCTGGCGGATGTGCTCGTCTTTGGGCATCTTGGCGGCTTTGAGCTTATCAAACTCACTGCCGGCGGTAGTCTTGAATTCGAGCGCCCAGAAGCCGGCGGTCAAGGGATCGCCAGTTTTGTCGGGCGGAATGTAGAGAATGCCGTCACAAAAGCCGTGGATGCGATATTCCTGCACCTCAAAGAAGACCTCTTGCGCCAGACAGGCGCGTGACAACCCGCGCTGCAACCGGCGGTGGCTATCGGTGCCGACCGACAGAATCCGATCCACCCGTGCATCAAAGGGGGGCTTGGGCTTCTCTAACAGTTCAAAGGCCACATAGAGAAAACAGCCCTTAGCCAACGACGACGGCTTAATATAGGGCTCCTTCTTCTCCCCCCGCTGCTGCGCTGCCTCTAACCACGTCACGGCATATCCCGCCGCGCCCTTCCGTTGCTTAGCCATAATGACCTCCTGTATTAGGGAGACGGGAGACAGAAGTAGGAAGACGGAAGTAGGAAGTAGGAAGGCTCCCATCTCCCGTCTCCCTACTTCCGTCTTCCTACTCCCTACTCCGAAAGAAATAGCGCGTTTCGCCTGCCGTGTTCACCCCTTCCAACGGGTCAACGCGGAAGATCAAGGGATATTGACCGGTCACGGTGCCAATGGCGAGGGCGTGGTGTTGACGCAGGCGGCGCACAAAGGCGGCCATGGTCTCGTAGTCGGTGGCGACACCGCGTGAGACGTGGCGTACATCATCCTCAAAGGGGATGCGCAAAATAAAGAGATTATCGGCCTGGCGCAAAATCGTCTCGTCCAGACCGTGGATCATGTTGGTGACAAAAAAGCTGGTAATGCCCAGATGGCGGGCGCGGGTCACAATGTAGTCAATGCTCTGGCGCGCAACATAGAGATGGGCTTCCTCAAAAAAGATAAAGGGGAAACGGTGATTCTCATGGCGGATCTCCCAGAGGCAGAGATCCTTCACCAGTTCGATAATGGCCTGGACAAAGCCCTCGCGCGCCAGGTTGGAGAGGGCGGAGATGTCGATGACCAGGGCCCCGCCCTCGCGAATAGTTCGATATTGGACGCCCAACGAGGCCGCCTCTTGTGGGTTGCGGGCAAAGATGTTGGTGTTACGCACCGCTTCCAGGCGGGAACGGATGGCGCGGTTGACGATCACCGCGTTGGAACCGCTGCCAAACTCATTCTCTTCGGCCATTTGCATCAGTTGTTCCAGGCCAATGTAGGGCGCGCGCCCGCGGGTCCGCTCCATCTCTTCAGCTTCATTCCAAAGTTGCATGAGCCGATTCTCAAAGTGGAGCGCCGAGACCTCCGGCAGGCCAAAGCGCTGCATGAGCGTCATCAACGGGGCCAGGCCAAATTGGCGCACACCCAGGCGAAAATTGCCGCCGGCTTCCAGATGGATAATGCCCCGGCGCTGCACAGCGCCGGTCGCCGGGTCGGTTTCGACGCGCGGCAGGTGGATATATTCTTTGTTGATGTCGAAGACGATGCAGGGCGCGCCTTGCTCGATCAGGCGCAGAAGAATGACTTTGGAGAGATGACTTTTGCCGCCCCCCTTGACGCCGGTAATGACATTGACCTTTTCCAGCGCCTGCCCTTCCACATAAAATTCACGTCCGGAGAGCATGTGGCCCAGTTGTAGCCGATGGCCCAGATCACGGGTCACATTAGCAAAGATCTCCTCGTCCGAGGTACGCTCCACCACGACATCACGGGTGGGGATCCAGCCGTCCCAAGCTTCCCAGCGCCGCAAAGCCGGCGTCTCTTCGTCGGTGTTGTACAGTACGCCGCTCATGTCACAACCTTTCTGATCTTCGCAATGGCCAATTTGAGATTACTCATCTCCGGCAATCCCTCTTCCGTCAGTTGCGCCAGATCCAGGGGAGAGCCCTCGTTACGCGCTTGGGGATCGTCGGCCACCAGTTGCAACATCTCCAGCAGCAGGGAGGGGTAGGTGACGGTGCGCAGTTCAATCACCTGCACAATCAGCCCACGATTGTTGCCTTTTTCGCGCATGGAGAGATTTTCGCCCACACGCAGATCTTCCTCTTTGGGGTTAAAGACCAGTTCGATAATATCACCCTTGATCTGCCTGATCTGAACATTCATGACCACCTGCTTTCCGTAACAAAATTGAGGGGATGAACGGGTTCACGGTTAATGCTTACTACAGGGTGTGTAATAGCTGTTTACTAGCTATTCATTAGCTTTTTATTAGCTATTCTTATACTTTTTGCTAAATGTTCCTGTCATATTTATTTGCTATTTATGGGCACAGATCATAGGTAAACATTTGTTCACCTGTGCTATTATACAGAATATTTGTGCGTATGTCAACCCCCTACACAATATCTAGTATTTATACAGGATTTTTATTCTAGATGTAGGTAAGAGGTGTGACGAGTGGTGAGTGACGAGTGGCGAGTGGCGAGTGGCGAGTGGCGAGTGGCGCGCCACTCGCCACCAAGTAGGTCATGCTCTGACAGAGTTTTCAGCATCGTGCAAGTATAGTAAAATAGGGGAAACAATAGCCAATTGCAAACGGGTGCGTCCCAAATTAGGGGCGGTGGACGAGAAGCGCCACTGGCCTTGCGGGTGCTTCGCCCCATTTGTGGTACGTACCCATTGCGAACTAAAGAGGGATGGCGTCATGAGCCGTGGATTGAGCGAACGACAGCAACAGATCTTGTGTTTTATCACCGAGAAACAACAAGAAGGCTGGACGCCTTCCGTGCGCGAGATCGGGCAGGCCGTAGGGTTAAGGTCGAGTGCGGCGGTACAGAAACAGTTGGATAGCTTGGAGCGCCAGGGCTACATCCGCCGCCTGCCCGGCAAGGCGCGCCTCATTCAGGTGATCAAGCCACTGGCCACGCCGGAGCAGCCGTTGTCGATCCCGATTGTGGGTGAGATCGCAGCCGGTGGACCAATCCTGGCGGAGGAGAATATTGATGGCTATCTTACGGCGGTTGATGCGCAGGTGTTGGCGCGGGGCGGCACGTTCTTTGCTTTACGCGTCAAAGGCGAAAGCATGATTGACGCGGGGATTTTGTCCGGCGATTATGTGATCGTGCGCCAACAGCCGACGGCCGAAAATGGAGAGATCGTGGCGGCGCTGCTCGACCACGAAGCGACGGTCAAGCGCTTTTACAAGGAGGGCGACCACGTGCGCCTACAGCCAGCCAATGCACAGATGAAGCCCATCCTCGTCCACGATCTCCAGATCCTGGGCAAGGTCGTCTCTGTCGTGCGGCAGATATAGTAAGATTGCGTAATGATATAGCCGACGATAGACAGACGCGGATCAAGGAAGCGCGGATTCTTCTGGCCAGCGACCGAAATCCGCGCCTGTACCGCATTCCACCTACCGGTAAATATGCAGCAACGCGCCCTCAATATAGCGTTTAATCCGCTGCAAATCGGCCACCGGATCAGGGGCGGCGTCCAGTTCCAGCACGGCCCAGCCCTGGTAATTCACATCGCGCAGCAAGCGTAACCACCCTGGCCAATCCACCACCCCTTCGCCCACCGGCGCAAACCACTGGATCTGGCGATCATAGATGGTCTCATCGATCGGCACGTCCGCCGGGGCAGGGCCGGTGGCATCCTTCCAGTGGGTGATGATCAGGCGGTCTTTGTGCCGCCGGGTAATGGCCAGCGGATCAGAGCCGGCCACAGTAAACTGGGCAGTGTCGGGGCAGAGGAAGACATAGGTCGGGTCGGTCAGTACCATGAAGAGATCGACATCGCGGCTGTTGCGGAACATGGAGAAGGCTTCGGGGTGGAGCGCCAGTTTGACGCCATGTTTCATGGTCGCGGCTGCCATGCGATTGACAATGTCCGCAATCGGTTCGGCCGTTTTCAGGTCGACAAAACGGGGCGGGTTGGCGTCGCGGCTGGTGCGCAACGGCAGGGAGACAAGCAAAATTTCCGAGCCACACGCGGCTAAAAACTCAGCATAGCCGGCGGCCATCGCCAGCAGGTGACCATGATCGGCCGGATCGGCAAAGTCTGCATAGCGCTCTGTACCGGGAATGCGGTTGGAAAAGTAGCCGCTGCACAGTTCCAGCCCGTAGTTCTGCAACGCGCCGGCAAAGCCTTGGACCGATCCATAAGCGGCTTGGGCGCTGTGCCAGTCGCCAGGGGGAAAGGTAACCTCAATGCCATCCAATCCGGCGGCCTGGGCCGAAGCAAGGATATGCTCCCAAAAGCGCAGCGGATCCCAGCCACCGCTGGTGAAAAGTGTGCGCAGTGTGTCCATACCGCCCGCCATGCCCCAGAAATGTGGATCATAGAAGGTGACAAGGTCGGTGGCGAATTTGATCTTGCGAAGCTCAGTCATGGCATTAACCCTTTACGATTTGTACAATATGTGGCGCAACCGGATTGTAGGGGTAGCGTCAAAATAATCGGAGAATCTTTTGATCATTGCATTTGGCGCCTGATTATAGAACAGGTGGCATGGGAACGCAAGAGGGCATGTTTACAGGAGGCGCGCCCTCTTTACAAACAGGAGAGCTTAGCCGCGACAGTGGCGCTATTCAGGACGGGTCACGGGTCAACCAGGGGCTAGTGACCAATGACCAATGACCCTCCATCGACTCCCTGCGGGCGTTGCATGTGAGTGCGTAATTAGGTATACTGTGGAAAGCTGCGGAAGATCAAAATATGTGAGTATACGCTAGAGGAGAAAGTCATGCGTAAGTATTATGATATTAATTTAAAAGATCGTTCCATCCACACGCGTGAAATGCACGGCGAAGAGATTATCAAAGCTGGACGCTATCTGATTGCCAAGACGCTGCTGGAAGAGGACGCCGCCCAAGTCGATCCGCTGTCGCCGGCCAACCCGCTGATCTTCTCGGCAGGGCCCTTTGCCGGCACCAGCTTTTCTAATGCCAACCGCACCAGTGTGGGCTGTAAAAGTCCCCTCACCGGCGGCATTAAAGAGGCGAACGGCGGCGGCACCTTTAGCTATGGTCTGGGCCAACTGTATGTGGCCGGCTTCACCCTCCACGATGCGGCCGACGATTGGGTGGTGATCCATTTTCACAAAAATGGCGAGATTACCTTTGACGACGCCACGCCCTATCTGGGCAAGGGCAACTTTGCGGCGGCCGCGGCGCTGCATGAGCACTACGGCAAGAAGGTTACACTGGCGCTCTGTGGTCCGGTCGGTGAATATGAAGGGTTGCTGGCGGGCATTGCCTTTAGCGATTCCGATAGTCGCCCTTCACGACTGGCGGCACGGGGTGGTGTTGGCGCCGTCATGGGTAGTAAGAAGGTCAAGGCCATTGTGGTTGACCTGGACAAGACACCCCAATTTCATGATTCCAAAAAGGTGCGCACGGGCATCAAAGACTACGCCAAGCTCCTGCTCAACGATTCGGTAGTTGTCCAATTTTACAATGCTGTGGGCACCATGGGCATGGCCGACTACCAAAATGTGGTGGGTGGTTTGCCAGTGCGCAACTTTAGCGCCGGTCAATTTGCCAATGTGGGCGCCGGCGAAGAGTTTAAGATGGGCGGCGACTACATCGGTGAACTCAACAAATCACGGGGCGGCAGCCAGACCCATCCCTGTATGCCCGGCTGTGTAATCCAGTGCAGCAATGTCTACCATGACAAGGAGGGCAAGGAGGTCGTGTCACCGGTCGAATATGAGACGTTAGGGCTCTTGGGCACCAACTGTGGCATTGGCGATCCCGATGACCTGGCCGCGCTCAACTATATTGCCAATGATCTGGGGATTGACACCATTGAAACGGGCGCAATGTTGGCCGTATTGATGGAGGCGGGGCTGGCTAAGTTTGGCGATAAGGACTTTATGGTCGAAGCGCTCAAGGAGATTCGCTTGGGCACCGAGCAAGGTAAGCTGTGGGCGCAGGGCACCGCGCGCGTCGGTGAACATTACAAAGTGGCCCGCATCCCGGTTATCAAGAAGCAGGCCATTAGCGCCTATGACCCGCGGGTTATTGAAGGCACCGGCATCACCATGATGGTGACGGCCCAGGGCGCCGACCACACCGCCGGCAATCTGGCCCGCCTAAAATCACGCGATATGAGCGCCGACCAACTGTTGGAAGCCAGCCTCAAGGTGCAGACCCAATGTGCAGCCAGCGACTCTACCGGGCTTTGTATCTTTGGCCGCTCGGTCACCGATGCCAACTATCCCTTCTTGGCCGAGACTGCAAACGCAGCTCACGGCACCAACATTACGGCTGACTTCTTCACCCAATTAGGCGCCGACGCCCTAAAGCTGGAGCGCGAGTTCAACCGGCGCGCCGGCTTTGGGGTAGAGGATGACGAGTTACCGGCTTTCTTCTATGCGGAGCCGCTGCCCCCTGTCAACCAGACCGCCCGTTTCCACGCCACGGATGTACATGACATCTACGACCGACTAGGGTAGATTGTTAGGGCTCATGGGCACGGCGAAGCGGCATCGGTTCGCCGTGCCCATGATTTGCTCAGTCAAATTTCTGAGATTTTCCCATCTGCGTCCGCTTTAGCTCCTCCATTTGGCGTTCAGTATAGCTACTTATAAAACAGGCAAAATAGACAAGAAGAACCGCAACGAACCACAGGATAGCTATTACAATCAGTAAGGTAACCAGCATGATCGTCCTCTTTGGCGGTTAGCCGAAATGTGAGCCATGCGCTCCGGTTGTTGCTCCTCTTCAACCGGGGCATAACCCCTTTAACTCCTCTTTTACTGCTTTCCTGCCACGAACTTCCGTCAGCATAAACTAGCTTTTCAATCGCAGCCATAGATGCGGATACAGCGTAAAGGCACATATATCAATAGCTATATCTTTTCTCTGTATCGGAGTTGAGGCAGGGCAAGCAAAATCATGCGAAGATGGCAACGTATCAGCATAAATTTACCAATAACATCTCGATAAGGAGTGCTTTATGTCAATTTTAACCATTGTCATCCTGATCATTATCGCTGCTGTTTGTGGCGCTATTGGTCAAGCGTTAGCCGGCTATTCCCTGGGTGGCTTTGTGATTTCTACGGTGGTCGGCTTTATTGGCGCTTTGCTGGGTACATGGATTGCCAATCAAGCAGGAATACCGGAACTGTTTGCCGTTACCATTGATGGTAATACCTTTCCAATCCTGTGGGCCATCATTGGCTCAGCGCTCTTTGCCATCGTGGTTGGATTGCTTACCCGTCCACGCTATGTGACGCGGTAGCTTGTTTAGTCTTGCACCAATGTGACTGTCACTGGTCTAGGCAACCTAGGGTTACGCCAGACTTGGTGGCCAGTGACAGTCACCTCAGCAGGGTAATCTATTCCTTGGAACCCCCTAATGAAAACTGATTGGCCCGTCCCCGGCAGATCTTGGTATACCTATTTCTACGAAATAGCCTAACAGCATACCGGGGTGATGTTATGGATTTGCGCTCAGGTCGTCCCTTTTGGCTCGTGAAGAATGGTCTGTTAGAGACCTATCCACCACTTAACCGGGATCTTAATTGCGAAGTCGTCATTATTGGTGGTGGGATCACCGGCGCCTTAGTGGCTTACACACTCTTACAACAAGGCGTTGATGTCGTTGTGCTTGATAAACGTGACATTGGCTGGGGTAGCACCAGTGCCAGCACTGCCATGTTGCAATATGAAATCGATACGGAATTACACGAACTTATTACGTTTATTGGTAAAGAGAGGGCAGTGCGCAGCTATTGTCTGGGGGTCGAAGCGATTGCAGCGTTGGAAGCGATTGCGGCAACATTACCTGTCGATTGTGGCTTCCGGCGGGCGCCCAGCATTTACGCCACCCGTTTTCAAAGTCATCTAAAAAGGCTACGAGCGGAGTATGCAGCACGCCAGGCGGCTGGTTTAGCAGTGCAGTTTGTTGAACAAGATGCACTGCAAGCCCAGTTTGGCATTACAGCCAAAGCGGCCATTGTTTCGTCATGTGGTGCGCAGTTGGATCCCTATCGCTTCACCTATGCGCTGATCAACTGTGTGCAGCAGCAGGGAGGACGTGTTTTTGACCGCACCACCGTTACCGCGATTGAGCACAAACATAATCGCGTTATCGTACAAACTGACCGGGATTCGCTCGTGCAAGCGCAAAAAGTGGTCTTTGCCACCGGTTATGAAACAAAACAATATTTGAGCCAGTACGTAGTAAACCTTAACTCTAGTTTTGCGCTTATCAGTGAACCCCTGACTGATGACTTGGCGCCACAGGATTATCTACTGTGGGAAACAGCCCGCCCCTATTTTTATATGCGGAGCACGGCTGACAAACGACTCATTTTAGGCGGCGCCGATGTGCCTTTTTCCGATCCTAAGCGGCGTGATCGCCTGATTGAAGAAAAGACAAAGCAGTTGTTAACGCTTTATGAACGTTTCTATCCTGACCAACCACAGCCGGAGGTGGCCTACGCTTGGGCCGGTGTCTTTGGCGAAACCGAAGATGGCCTCGCCTATATTGGTGAAACACCGGAATACCCTAACGCCTACTTTGCCTTGGGCTATGGCGGCAACGGGATTACCTACAGCATGATTGCGGCCCGCATCATTACTGATATGTTCTTGGGCAAAGCAAATGCAGATAGTGCGCTCTTTCGCTTTGGACGTTCATAAGATTTAGAACCTATCCGTAAATTTGGTTGTGGCGTCCGCTACTTTGTTGAGTTGTGGACTTAGACACAGAGAATTTACGGATAGAGACTTAAGTTGTCCTCAACATCCCTCTCATTTCCTCATTGGTGGCCACAATGATTATATTGTGGCCACCTCCGCGTTCAGCGCCAGACGCATTACGGCTAGGCTTGATTGCCTGGCTCAATCTTCATCATCCACTCCGCTATCGACCGTACCGCTGGCCGTTGACTCGTTCTCAAAGAGACGCAGAAAGCGGACAGCTTCACGGCGATTGCCTACATTAAGTTTTTGCAGGATGTTGTGGACATGATTCTTGACGGTGCCCACTTCAATAATTAGCGCTTTGGCAATGGCGCGGTTGCTATAGCCTTCGCGCAATAACAGTAAAACTTCCCGTTCGCGGCTGGTTAACTCACTTAATGCCGGCGATGTAGGCATTGCTTTGTAGACTCTTGCTTGCGCTAGCTCCGCCAATCTTGCCAGCACTTTGGCGATCACCACAGGACAAATCTCTGGCTGGCCCTGATAGATCGCACGAATTTTGGCCAGCGAGGTTGAAATCGAATCGTGCTCAAGCGTATAGCCGGCAACACCCTGTTCTAAAAAGGTCAAAACTGTACAATCTTGAGGTGATAACCCCAACATTACAACTTTTATCTTTGGATAGGTAGCACGAATGACTTGCACCAGCTTTAGGGCCTGCACCTCCGCCTGATAGGGCTCAATCAGCACCAAATCACATCCCGGGCCCAGGCTTGTGAAGCGCTGCGCGACACTTTGTATGTCACCCTCCAGCGAACCGCTTCCCAGATGCTGCATATCCGCTTCCCGGGCAATCATCAAGCCAAAGAGCAAGCAGTTTAGACGCATTAACCCAACGGTGGCTATGCGGATCACAGACATAGTGACTCCCCTACTGGCGCCTCCCGGATCGGGTCGCTGACAAAAGGTTCACCCTGAGCGACAGCAATGATGGCTCTAGCTAGATCCTGGTACATGGTAGATTTAGCAACATAGCCGTGGGCCCCGTGTTTTAGCGCCAAACGTGCCAAGTAGTAGGTTTCATGGATGGAAACCATCAAAACTCGCGTTTTGTAGCCTGCCTTCCGAATCTGATGGGCGGCGCGAATGCCATCCAACCCCGGCATGACGGTGTCCAGAACAACAACGTCAGGCTGTAGTTGCTCAACCAATAACAGCGCTTGGCGCCCCTCGGCGGCCTCGGCAATGATCTGAATCTGCGGCTCTTGCGCCAAAAGCCAGAGCATGCTTTGACGCACCAAAGCGTGATCATCGGCAATAATGACACGAACAATGTTACACATTTTATCCAAGCGGGATCTCCCTCTTACGCTACAGTTGCTTTACAGTCAAACAGGCTTACCCACTGCACCAGTCATGCACATTGACCTTCTCACCATTGGTGTGACAGGACGCGCGTCGGCAGGGTATAGCCCTACGTTTGAGTATAAAGCTTTCTAACAAGGGTGCAATAGGGTTATTCCCGTAGGTATGGCTAAAACGCGCCCCATAAGCCGTTGCAAGCAATAAAATCGCTCATCTGGACGCAAGGGGACGCAATTACCGGGATTTGCTTCTTTGCAATAGCCTAAGTTTAAGTTCAGTCGAATTTGCAGGAAGAAGAGGGAAGAACAGAAGAAATTCTTTATGCAAAAATCAAGCCGGCCTGCATGGCTTTGCGGATCAGGCTCGCCAGTTCATTGACGCCTAATTTTTGCATGATATTGGCGCGATGCTTCTCTACAGTTTTGGGGCTGAGCTTTAATTCGTGGGCAATACTCTTGTTGGTATGACCTTCTGCCAGCAGTTGTAAAACCTCCAGTTCACGGCTTGTCAATAGGTCGTTGGGGGTAGTGGCGCCTGCCTGCGCCTCCAATGACCAGAAGTCATCCAGAATAGATTGAGAAATGCGTGGGCTAAGGTAGATTTCGCCTTGGCTGGCAGCCTCCACCGCTAGCCATAATTCTTCCGGTGAGGCTGTTTTTAAGAGATAGCCTTTGGCGCCGGCCCGTAAAGCGCGCTGGGCAATGAGGGGCCGATCGTGCATGGAGAGAATCACGACATTGGTGGGCACGGGCAACGTTACGATCTGCTTTAAGGCTTGGATGCCATCTAGCTGCGGCATAGCAATATCAAGAACGGCTACGTCAGGCATTAGATCTTGCACCATGGCCACCGCCATTGCCCCATTGGCCGCTTCGCCACTGATGACAATCTCACCATGCTTTTGGAGCAGTGTACAAATTCCCTGACGCACCAATTTATGGTCATCCGCCACCAACACTTTAATCATTTTGCATGTATCCACGGCAGCGTTGCCGTCAACTTCGAACCTCTTCCTGGTGCAGAATCAATGATGACATGCCCCTGAAGTGACTCAAAGCGTTCACGCATACCTAGTAACCCCAATCCCAAAGATGATGTAGGCGTAATCGGCGTAGAGGGAACAAAGCCAACACCATCATCTTCAACCGACAGCGTAGTGCGGCCATCAGGCACGGCTAGCCGGACTTGCACTTGCGTGGCTTTGGCATGTTTGGCCACATTGGTCAGCGCCTCTTGCACAAAACGATAGAGAGAAATACTGGCAGGCTCCGGCAACCCCTCTAGTTCGACACCTTGATAGATAACCCCAATCCCGGTGCGCGCAGCAAACTCCTGACAAAGATGTTCTAGCGTTGCGTCAAGGCCCACCGTATCTAGCTCAGGTGGTCGCAGTCCATAGGCCAATTGGCGGATTTGCTCCATTGTCTGATCGAGCAAGCGTTCGGCCGAGGCCAAAAAAGTTTGGGCGGTTTCCGGATTAGCCGTCAATTCATCACTAATCGCACGTACGCTTACCTTGAGGGCAGTCAACGCTTGCCCGGCTTCATCATGCAGCTCGCGGGCAATGCGGCGGCGCTCTTCTTCTTGATTCGTGAGCAGTTGTTCTGCCAGCAAGCGTAAATGTTGTTGGCTGCTCTGTACTTGGCTAAAGAGGCGGGCATTGTAAACGGCCACCGTTACCTGTGTGGTGAGTGCTTCGGCAATCCGACATTGTTCCAAGGTAAAGGCATTGGCGGGGTAGCGCTCAATGGACAGAATGCCCATCGATTCACCGCTGACCACCATCGGAATCCCTAACCAACTCCGCCCACAGATCCAGCTTGGGAGGACATTGGCCTTGGCAAGCGCAGCCGTATCTCTGACCAACAGCCGCTTTTGGGTAGTCAGCAGCGCTTTAAAATAAGGGTAACGCAACACAGAGAAATGGCTCTCGGGTAAGGTAGCGGGTGACGCAGGAGTAGCTTCACGGTGGGCAGAGACCACCAGATCCTGCTGATCACACAGGAGTACAGTGGCACAATCATATTCGAGCAACTGGCTTAAATAATCCAATGTTAGTGAAAGAATCGTTTCGTAGGCAAGGGTATTGGTCGAAGCCAGATTGGCAGCCCGCAAAATTTCCGCTACCTTGCGTGCTTCCTTTTCGGCCGAATACAGACGCGCATTTTGCAAAGCCAGGGCAACCGGTGCGGCCAATGTAGTTAGCAACGGCAGCCGCTCCTCGGTAAAAAAGTCATTTTCGTCACTGAGCAGGCTGATAACACCCACCACCTTTTCATCTACGATAAGGGGTAAACCTGCCGCTGAACAGATGCCATCATCCACCTCGGGTATGGGAACCCACTGTTCACTGCAATTTGTATCACGCATAATAACGGGTTTGCCTCCCTGCAACACTTGCCAGGCAAGCCCCTTCTGTAGACGCATTTCTGCTCGTTGACGTAGGAGTGAGGCATACTCAACGGTGTAACCGTTGAGCGCCAGCAGTTGCAGCTCACCTTCTTGTGTAACCGCAAAGATTTCACCGCGCAAGACAGCTAGATCTTTGCAGATCAGAGCTAGAGCGCGCTGCGCCAGTGTGGTTGGGTCAAGCAACTCGGCTAGTGTTTCACTTGAGTTGTAGAGCAATTGCAGGCTGACGCGATGTTCGGCCAGTTGTTGTTCCTGCAGTCGCACCTTTGCACGCAGCATGTCAACTTCTGACGTGGTGCTAAAATCTGAAGTAGAATCAGTCGCTAACATGGCAGCTTCTTTGATATTTCTCGATAGGGGTTCTACATTGAAAGCGGTAAGTTATTAGAGCAGGGGAATTTGTGGCGCAGCCGGTTGGCCTTGGATAAAGGACAAGTAGGTGCTCGTTTCTTTGCGGTTGCGCAGCTTTAACTTTTTCAACACGTTGTGGACATGGTTTTTTACAGTGCCCACACCGATTACTAATGAATCAGCAATGTTTTGGTTGGAGTAGCCGGTTGCCAACAGTTTTAGAATCTCTACCTCGCGTTCTGTGAGATTAGCAAAGAGCAAGGATTTTGGCTCAAAGCGGGCCGTCAAACGACTGAGTCGGTTCACATGCTCCATCATGGCCGCAGCGACCAGCGGTGACACTAACGCTTTACCGGCACTAACGGCACGGATATGTTCTGCCCAGCGGTGGACACCTGTCTTTTCCGAAATATAACCAGCTGCACCAGCAGCCACATAGCGAATAATCTGTTGCGGACTATCGGAAAGCCCAGTAATGATGACTTTGGGTGCGGCGCCTTTGCTCCGCATCGTTTTAAGCAGTTTAAGGGCGCCGTCCTGGGCCAAATTGGCTGAGGCAAGAATAAAGTCACAGTTTCCGTTACCGATGTAGGCAAGCGCTTCCGTTGTACTCTTGAAACTATCCATTACATGCAATTCTTTTTCACGTGCAAGATATGCCATTGCTTGGCTGGCAACACTCTGATTTTCGTGAACGATGAAGATGCGTGTGCGTGTCATAGTTGCGCTCCTTGTGTTTTAGCTTTGAGTCGTCACGGTGTGAAAGACTTTTTAACCTTGGTTGAGGTTAGCTTATCTTTGTAGACAACCTTTAAAACTTGTTGAGGGGGCACTTCGTTAGTAATAGGATACGCGACTTTGTAGAACTTTTGAATGGAGGTGGCGACAGTCTTTATCTACCAGTAGGGGCAGGCTAGACCTGGAGGATCCGACAGGTGTGAAAAAGGGAACAAACACGCGGAGAGCTTAACTTGTGCAATTTTTACGGGTTTTTATGTGGTAGAGGGGCAATTAGTAGCGAGTGGCGGGTGGCGGGTCTTGCGCCACCCACCACCCGCCACTCGCTTTACTTAGTTGTTGCGCTTTAACACCCAACTGATTGCTTCGGCGCGTGAGGCGACGCCGATCTTGTCATAGATATTAGTCAAGTGGAAACGTACGGTGCGCTCGCTGACGTTCAGGTGCTCAGCAATACGACTGTTGCTCCAACCTTCGGCCAGAAGCGGCAGCACTTCTTCTTCACGTTCGGTTAAGTCAATCGGATCAGGAGCCGACTTGCGCGTCAGTGCCGCCATTTTTGCCGCAACGCGCCGGCTCAGCCAGCCCTCTTCGCCACTGGCCACACCGCGCACCGCATCGATAATCTTGTGCAAGGCTTCCTCTTTCGTCAGATAGCCGGCGGCGCCACTTGCCAACAGATTGACAATGTACTCCTCATCATCATAGGCGCTCAAGGCTAAGATACGCACGGCCAAACCGGCCTCTTGCAGATCATGGGTGACTTCAATGCCGTTTTTGCCCGGCATCTCCATATCCAACAAGATAACATCCGGATTCAGGCGTTTGACCAAACCCACCGCATCATCGCCACGGTCGGCTTCGCCAACGACGAGAATATCATCTGCACGCTCCAATAACATACGGATCCCAGAGCGAACAATGGGATGATCATCGATCATGAGTACACGAATTTTGTTCATCGGTTGGCACTACCCTCGTGCGGTTCCTCTTTCTTTGTAGGGTGTAACTGGGTAAGATCTAACAGTGTGGGCGTATGGCCAAGTAAAACATTGAACATAGGATTATCCTTCGGCCGGCAAAGGCGCATGGACCATCACCAGAGCGCCGTTACCGGGTGTGGACTGTACTTCCAGATGGCCCCCAATCGCAGCGGCATGTTCTGCGGCTTCCAATAGACCCACCTGACCCTGACGGGAAAAGGCGACCCGATTGGGCGGCGGCGTAAAGCCAATCCCATCATCACGAATCCGCAGTTGCACTTGATAGGGCAGCAGACGTAAGCTGATCCGCACATGGCTGGCTTGTGAATGGCGCTGTACATTGCTCAGCGCCTGTTGAAAGATGCGATAGAGCGCCAGCCGCACCCGCTCCGGCAGTTGCTGGCCGTCCTCATCTAAATCCAGCGCGACCTCAATTGCAGGCGCCTGCTCATGGAAACGGCGGGCAGCGGCGCGAATGGCCTTTTCGAGGCCAAAAGGGCCCAACGCGGGCGGACGCAGATCCACACAGAGCAGCCGCATGGCTTCGATCACACTTTGCAAATTTTCCTGCACAAACCCGAGTTGATCGCGCGCCTGTTCATCCTTTACAACATCGATCACCGCGCCCAAGTAGAAGCGCATGCCAATGAGATCCTGCAAGGGGCCTTCATGTAAGCGGTGGGCCAAATGGGCCCGTTCGTTCTCGCGGCTATCCAGCAGACGCTGCTGGGCCTCTGCCAAATCGGCTTGAATCTGCTTCTGTCGCAGGGCATAGCGAATGGAACGTTCCAGCAAGGTAGCGGTCAGTTCCCCTTTGACCAGGTAGTCAGACGCACCGGCCTGCATGACATCTACATCAATCATCCGGTCATTTTGGTCAGAAAGGACAATAATGGGTCCTTGGCAGTGAGCAGCAAGCGCAGATTGCAATAAGTCTAACCCTGTTTCAGCACCTAGGCAATATTTTAGCAGATAAATATCATGATGATTTTCTGCCATGACAGTTAACGCAGCCGCATAGTTGGTAACCCACTCGACCTCAATCTGGCCAGCATGACTCTCCCATAGTAGATTACGAATTGATGCGTAATCATCTTTGTTGTCGTCTACGAGTAGCACACGTAGATTACCAGGCATAGTTCAATCCATTCTCGGCACAGAGCGTGAGCACACAGGTCGATTTTGTTAAAGAGTGTACGGTAGCGTAGTCTCATTGTAGGTCAAGCGACAGGAAATAGGTGTAGAAGCCTATACATAAGCAAGATACAGAGGAAGTTATAGTTCGTCGGCTACGGATTCCTGCATTTCGTGTTCTTGGAGCAACGACAGAAAGATGGCCGCATCACGCCTTGTGCTGACATTGAGCTTTTCAAAGATATTGTGGATATGATTTTTCACGGTGCCATTTTCAATGATCAGGCGCTCACCAATTTCCTGATTAGTCAGCCCAGTCGCGACCAATTCGAGAATTTCGCGCTCGCGTTCCGTCAATTCTTCATAACTATCTGGGTTGATGCCCACATCGGTTAACATATCCGAAAGATTAGCAATTCGATCCATCAAAGCTGCCGCTACTTCAGGCGCGACAAATGCTTCTTGAGCAAAGGGGGCGCGGACTTTGGTGCGCACCTCTTCAATCGAATCGGTGATCAAGGTATAGCCAGAAACCCCAGCTTCAATATAGCGCATCAAGACGGCTTCATTATCAACCAGCCCGAGGACTACCACTTTTAGATCTGGATAACGCTGCTTGGCCCACTCGGTCAGGAGCAATGCACCGCTTTCCGGTAAATTGGTGCTGATCAAGATCAACTGACACGCCGCAAGCGCTTGCTGGGCACGCGTCTCATCTGCCGTTGTCGCAAAGCCCAGCACAGCAATATCGGCTTCAGCAGCTAGGGTTGCCGCTAACATTTCGGCAATTGCCCGCACACGATCGACAATAAAGACACGAATAAGCTCTTGTGCAGCCACCTTGATGAAACTCCCACTTTTCCTAAAGGCTAACTTAAAATTTGATAGATAGTGTCGATTAACGTTTGCGGTGCACGCTCTTTGACCAGATAGCCATCTGCGCCCATGGCGAGAATACCTTCGGCAAAGCTCTCATCAGCATGGCCTGATACAACCAGGATCTTCACCTGCGGATATTGCAGCCGCAACGCTTTGACAAACTCATCACCGCTCAAACCAGGCAGTGACATATCGGCAATGACCAAGGCCGGGTGGCACACTGCGATTTGCGCTAAAGCCTCTTCTGCAGTTGTGGCTTCACCACATACCTCAAGATCGGGCGCACGATGAATGAGCAACATATACCCCTGGCGTATGATGGCATGATCTTCAACAATAAAAATCTTGGACATTTTCCCTCTATACCATCGGCACATAGATAGAAGCACGCACGCCCTCACCTAGAGCAGTCTTTACCTCTAAGCGTCCGTTGAATAGCGCCAGACGCTGATGAATACTGGACAAGCCTAACCCGCCTTTGGTATGCCGCCGCGCAGCCGTTGCTTCCGGCGAGAAACCCTTGCCATGATCTTCGACACAGATCACTAAATAGCCCTCTTGTTCAACCATCGTGAGTTTGGCTTGATTGACCTCAGCATGTTTCACCACATTAAAGAGCAGTTCACGGGTAAGCTGATAGACCAATACACAGATATCGTGATCAGGCAAGCGACAGTTATTGGACAAATCCAGTGTAACGGTGAGATTATGCACTTCCTGCATATGTTCGGCCAGCCACTGGAAGGCTGAGGCCAATCCTTCGTGTTGTAGCACAGGGGGATTTAACTCAACCGCGAGTGTGCGCGTCGCCTGCAGCGCTTCGTCAACCAATGCGTCGATGGCAGCTACATGTTCCTGGATCGCTGGGTACTGCTCAGCCGGCGCATCAAGCCCCAACAGATGGGTGCGCAGTTGAACGCCATGCAGCATCTGCTGTACATGATCATGCAACACCTGGGCAATACGACTGCGCTCTTCTTGTTCGGCCAGCGTCAAGGCCGAGGCAAGATTGCGTATCTGCTCATTTGCTTCCTGCAGTGCCGCAGCCTGAGCGCTTAACTGCTGCTGTTGTGCTACAAGATTGCGTCGCAAACCGACCTTTTCAATCGCACTGGTTATGGCATGCTCAAGGGCTGTGCGTGAGATCTGACCTTTCACCAGGTAATCCTGGGCCCCCAGACGCATTGCGGCAATAATGACATCGGGGCTTTCTTCGCCGGTGATAACAATCACGGGAATATAAAAGGCCGCAATGGAAGGAATTAATTGCAACCCATCCAGATCAGGCAGACGATAGTCAAGCAACACACAGTCCGGACGCAAGCTCTGGAGCAATCTACGTGCCTGGACAGCCGTCGCTGCTTCGTGAACGTGATGTGTGGCGCCGACCAAACGCCGAATGGCTTCGCGATCAATATCATCATCTTCAACTAGCAGAAGATTCCATTGCACTTGGGGCATGTTCAATCCTCTGGCGGGAATTCAACCACTCGCCAATATGCGCTTAACATTGTCAATAGATTTGTAAATTCTACACCAACATTATTTTTTAGCAAATAACCAGCTACCTGTTCATTATAGGCAGCCATTTTATCTTCCATAGCATTAGAGGTAGTTAAAACAAAAACAATACTACTTTCTAACAAAGTATCCTTGCGCAAGGCTTGCAGGAACTCGATCCCATTCATCCGCGGCATGTTAATGTCCAACAAAATGAGGTACGGTTGCCTGAGTCGACTGTACCCCTCAGCGCCGCGGAGCACATTTAACGCTTCTACCCCATCACGGACAATCTTAATCGGGTGGTCGATATTCTGTTTGCGAAAAGCGCGCAAAATGCCCTCGATATCGACTTCATCGTCCTCAACTAACAAGATAGTAGCAGGTGTATTGTAAGCGGAATAATGTGTCATAGCTAATGCCTGATCCTTTGAGCGCTCACTACGTTTAGAATATGTATAATAGCATTAACTAACCACGTTATCAATTTTTGTTACATGAATAGACGCGTACCACAAATGGGGCGCAGGAGAAGCAAGGCCGTTTATGCTTCTTATCCATCGTCCTTCATTGGGGACACCCCACATGAACAACAAGCAGCCGTCTATGTCTTGTGATATATCTGAGCACTGTATATCCCTCTATGTGCTCTGTCCACGTGATTGATTATATTAGCTATGTCAATTATCATCTTGAAACAAAGCGAAAAAGGAACAAGATATGAGTTTTATTTTATGGTTAATTATCGGTGCAATCGCGGGTTGGATTGCCGGCGAAATCACCAAAGGGTCTGGCTTTGGCGTCTTGGGCAACATTGTGGTTGGCATTGTGGGGGGCTTGATTGGCGGCTTTGTCTTTGGCTTGTTTGGGCTGGGCGCCAATAATGTCATCGGCTCATTGGTCACTTCTGTTGTCGGCGCCGTTATTCTGCTCTTTTTGGTAGGGTTGTTCCGGCGCTAAATCGCCATTGGCCAAAAAGAAGAAGCGGCTGCTCTACAATGCTAGAGTAGCCGCTTTTTGTATCCAAACCGAAGTCAGAATACAATTGCGCAATAGGAAAGTAAGACAGTGACTGACTTACCGTCCCACTATCCTACTGACTCACTGTCTTACTGACTCACTGTCTCTTGATGAATGGTTTGATGCACAAAGTGCAACTTGGCCAGGGTGGCTTCCGCAAAGACAAAGGGATAGAGATCCGGTTGCCCCATACTGCGGTTCAGACTGTTCACCGCAAAAGTCACCGGTAGCCAGGTTTGGATAAGCTTGTCAAAATCGTATTGCCGGTACGCGTCAAAATCGACCTCTTGTGTCAAATTATCCTTGCTCCTAATCTGAGGATCAACGGCAAGGCCAAAGGCATAGGCCGTCTCTAACGTATCAACAATATGAAAGTAATGGGCCCAACTTTCGGCCCAATCTTCCCAGGGGTGCATAGACGCATAGGCAGTGACAAAGGCTTCATGCCAATCAGTCCGTGGACCGTTAGCATAATAGAGATTGAGCGCCTGGTCATAATCCTGCTGCTCATCGCCAAAAGTGCGACGAAACTTGGTGCGCCAATCATCATCCTGGGCAAAGAGATCCCAATAGTAATGACCAATTTCGTGCCGGAAATGGCCAAGGAGCGTGCGATAAGGCTCTGCCAGCTTGTGCCGTTGGCGCTCACGTTCAGCGTCATCGGCCTCAGCGATATCGAGTGTGATGATGCCGTGAGCATGGCCGGTCACTACAGGTTGTTCGGCGCCGTTAGCTGACGCCTGGCTGGCCAGAAAGTCAAAGGCGAGACCGTTATCACCCTCTGTGACCTTGCGTTGAAGCGGTAACTTAAAGCGCAATAAGCTATAGACCAATCGATGCTTGGCCATCTCAATTTTACGCCACTGTTCCAGGTGCAGCGGCTCACTTAAATTGGGAATGGTGCGGTTGAGTTGGCAGGCAAGACAAAAGGTTGCCTGCACATCATCAGGCTGCCGACTATCAGCCGGCACTAGCCAATTGCAAGCTTGATAATCAGCATTCGCACAATATTGCAGCAGTTGCTCGGGTCTGTCGGTGCTATACCACCCATCTGTGGCCTCTGCCGGCAATAAAGCCAGCATCTCATTCTGGCCGGACAGATAGCCCAATGCAAGACCACAATGTTCACAGTAAGTATTTTCAAAGTAAACTAAATGCTGACAGTGATGACAGGTAAACAATCGCATAGTTTTGTTCCGTCTTTTAATTTGGCTCATATAGGTCTCCAGGTGAAAGCGTTTCATTCTTCACTGGTAGTTGCAACGATTTCACCTCTTCGCCCATATGAGCGTTTAATTTTGGCTTATCTAGATATACGGCTGAAATTGCGCTTTTCCTTTCTGGGCAATCGTGCAATTTCAGTTTGCCGCCTATAGGAGCGTTCAATTTTCTTTGAGTAAATTCGTATCTTCTTCCGGTGTACGTGCTTGACGCGCCTGTTCCTGGATTTGCTCATCTTCGTTTTGCAGACCGCCTTCGGCAGCCGTAGCTGGCGGATCCGTGGCGCTTTCCGAAAAGCGCTCTGGGCGTTGCGGCGCCTGGGTTGGTTCCGGCGCTGGGGTAGGCTGATCCAGCCACTGAATCGGTACCGCTTTCGGGAAGATAATCTCACGCGCTTCATCAGGCATGGAGAAGCCGCCTTCATCCAAGGCACGTTTGACCAAACGAATGGCAGCCGACCGCACCTTTCTTTCCTCGTACTGGCTGGCATCAAACCAAAGATAGACTCTTATGTTGATGGTGGCGGAACCAAGGTTTTCGACCAGCGCCAGTGGCTCCGGTTGGCGCAGAACTGCCGGATGGTTCGAGAGAACATCAATGATGGTTGCCTGTGCATCGACAATTACATCTTCATAGCCAATGCCGACTAAAAAATCCAGCCGCTGCTTGGGATTGGCCGTGTAATTGATAATGGTGCTTTTGTAGACAATGGCATTGGGAATCTGAATATAGTTGCCCTCTAACGACATAAGCACAGTGGTGCGCGACGTGACCTGCTGCACGATCCCCAAATGACCCGCACACGTAATCCGGTCGCCGGCGCGGAAAGGGTTGCGCGTGCTGATTAGAATTGTTGCCAAAAAATTCTCCATAATGTCACGAAATGCAATACCAATAATTAAACCGGCAACACCTGTGCCGCCGAGTACAGTCACCGCTAACCGAGTAAGCCCCGCCACTTGCAACACTAAGTAAAGCCCCAGCAGGAAGATTGGTATACTGATCGTGGTTGCCACCAAGTTACGCAAAAAGGCGTTAGCCACTTGCCGTTTGAGCAAATGCTGCGCAATCTGGGCGGTTGCGCGCATCGCATACCACGCTAGCACTAAGGTAATCAGGGCAAAGATCAACAACGGGATCAGTTGGATCGTGTTCCGTACCAGCCGTTGCAATTCAGCGATTGCTGGAGAGAAGTCCCACGGTGAACGTTCGGTAACCTGAATGCGATTAACCACAGCAACGACATCTTGCGTTTGTCGGGCCACATCGCCGGCCCAAGTCCGATACTCGGCGCGCGCTGTGCTTCCATCCAGAAAAACAACACCGTTGCGGACGCTGACCGACGGCGCTTGAAACCATTCTGTTGACTGTAAGATGTCGCTCAGCCGTTGCGCAATCTCATCGTCACGTGCAGTTGGTTGTACGTCAACTTGAGCGGTGGCGGGCAGCAGATCTTCTGAACTGTCTACCGTAGGTGTGCTCTCAACCCCCGCCTGTGCATGAGCCGACTGCGGCCTCACCAGGCAATTGCCAAGCAATAGAAAAGCGAAGAATAAAAGGACATAGCCCATTATTCTTCGCCCTCTGCACATCATACCCATCCGGTGACAGTAACTCATGATCATGGCTTGTATGTTATGCAAAACAGAAAGCCCCTATCATACTGGTGTTCTACGTCCCATGATGAGAGAAACCAAGAAGAGAATCAAGAACAGCACAAAAAGAATATACGCAATGTTGCTGGCAGCGCCGGCAACACCGGCAAAGCCCAATACACCGGCCACTAAAGCAACGACCAGAAAAATAATGGACCATCGTAACATAGTTGCCTCCTTATACGCGCTCGTAGCGATTGAGATAGGCATTGATTTCTTGTTCAGCCCGCTCCCGGGTATAGCCATATTTCTCTTGCAATAGCCCCTGCAACTGCTCACGTTCCCCGTTGATTTGAGCAACCTCATCATCAGTCAGCTCACCCCATTGCTCGCGGATAGAGCCTTTCAGCTGCTGCCACTTACCTTTCAAAATATCACTATTCATCTTTATTCTCCTTATTCGTTTTCTAATTGGTTGATTGAAGCGAGGATTTTCCAAAACGGGAATCATCCAACACAACAACAGATTTAGGCAGTAACCAACTTGTGGTTTGTCGAGGGGGAACCCCCTCCTCTCTAAATCCATTGCACTATTCTATAGACCATTGGATAATTATGTTTTGGACCATCCCTGAAGGGTTTGCTTTGCACAGCTTGATTGTAGCAACAAGGCGCTGGGCTGAGAGTAGTGAGCGATATAATGCGAAGATATAGAATAAAGCACAGAGTTTGAAAAGCAGAGCTGAGTGCCATCATCTCCTTGACCAACCGAGGGCGTGTGGCGTGTGGCGGGCGGCGGGTAATGTGCTACTCGCCACCCGCCACACGCCACACGCCACACGAATCTTTAGGACTGCATCTATATCCAGCTTCTATACCCGGGTGGATGTTGGGTGACATCCGCCTCTTTATAATCAGTAGGCCGCGATGAGCAGTAGGTCTTTCAGGGGTGCGTACCACCCATGGGGTGACAGATTGCTGGTACTTCGCCCTATTGGTGGTACGCACTCGTTTTTCAGAAAAAATTACGGAAATACGGCCAATCAAATTTATCATGTAATGATTTTGCTCATAGGGGCGGCACACTGAAATTGCACCATTTGCCAGCGGAAAAGGCGCAATTTCAGTCGCATCCCTAGATGAGCCCAAAATTTTAAGAAAATGGGTAGGAGTTATACTATGGCGACGATGATGCAGCCGCTTTCAGCAATCAATACGAAACAGATAGAATACATGGGGAAATCTAACTACACCCCTAATGATTATCGCGAGATGAAGCCTCTGTTCCTTTCACTGCAAAGCGAAGACATGGCTTTCCAAAAGGCCATCCAGGTTAACTGTTACAAAGCAGGCCACAAAATTTTATTGATCGATGAGATGGTTGATAGCATGTACCTATTGGTACAAGGACGTATTCGACTGATCTGTAAAAATGCAGAAACCGGCATCCAATTTGTCATGACCACGTTAGAGCCGGGTGCCATGTTTGGGCAGGGCACCATGGATGCACCAGGGCGGCAAATCAAATATATTGAGGCGGTTGATGATGTTACGCTCTGGGTATTGGCCGCTGATGTGGCAACGAACTTGCTCATGCGTCATCCTGTCCTCAGCTGGGGCTTGCTGCAGACCTATGCAGCTCGTCTAGCCCAGGTCGAAGATCGCTTAGAGGCTGTTGCCCACAAAAAGTTGCCGGCGCGATTGGCCGCTCTTTTGCTCCAACTAGCCAATGAACGGAATCAACTGCTGGGTATTAGTCACCAGGCGCTAGCCGATAATTTGGGCACCTATCGCGAGACAGTCAGCAATATCTTGCGCAACTTTAAACGTGAACGCCTTCTTACCTTAGGCTACCGGCACATTACCCTACTAAACCTTCCCGCACTACGCGAAATCGCTGCCAATTGGTAATGATGGGATCCAAACAAATCTACCCACAAACGCAGCCACAAAATGGTGAAGCCATGAAGTGGGAAACGCTGCTCAGCCAATATGCGAACCATAAAGCGGAGACAGAGGACAACGCAGCAACTGAGCTGCGCTTATCTTTTATTCGTTTGCTGCGCGAAGACTTGGATCTTCTAGAGGAAGAGGCTGTTGCCCATTTTTTGGCAGCAGAGGTTAAGGCGACTGATTTCCAAAAGCTCAATTGGCAAGAAACAGAAGAGATTTTGGAATTCTGTAATCAGCTTTATATCTATCCCTTTGAAGATCAAGCAGTTCGGCAGCAAGTGCGCGAGCACGTCCGGCGCCTCCTGCGCTATGCACTTCGTCGCTACGAAGAAAAGGCTGACTATGAGCAACTGTTTAAAGCAGTGCGTATTGCACCGCTCTATGCCGTGTGGAATGATGAAGATCTAACGCGCCTGCGCCATCTCGCCTATCATTACGAAGTTAAACGAGTCACCCGTAACCAGCGTTGGCTCTATGCCTATCTGGCTGTGCAGGCTGTGCTGGTAACTGTTGTCTTTCCAATCCTCTTCATCAATGCAGAGAACGGTGCGCTGCAAGCACAAGTGGAGCAGATGGCAGGTGTAGAGATCGGTGATGAAGGCTACCACTTACTCTCCTACATGGATGCACTCTACTGGTCTGTTATCACGGCCGCCTCCATTGGCTATGGCGATATTACACCAACCACAACGACTGGCCGTATTATTGCCGCTGTCCTCGGCACCATTGGTGTCATTACGATTGGTATTATTGCTGGCCTGATCTTAAATTGGATTACTCCACGCCGGATTGATTGACAACTGGGCCATTGTAGAAAAATGAGGCTCTTTGCGACAACGCGACCTAGGGCAATCGCGAACCTTAAAAAGCAGGGTTAAAACCCGCTGCTGACACCGAAAAGCGCGGGTCCCTTTGGGTGCAACCGCTCGGAATGCAGCCGCCGGGTGCCCCCTGGGCGCGGCTTTTCGTTGTTAGCTGCCGGATTTATCCGACGCTATGTCAAGGTTGGCGATTGCCCTACAACGCAACCAAGTGTACTTGACAAGCAAGGTGGCGAAGTGTGCTCCCTAGGGCGCAGTTATTTCGTAGCATAGCCTTAGTAACACATAGCCCGTAGAGCAAACAAGCTCTTCTGCAAGTAGGGCGCTAGAGCAGGCTCAAATTTCTCTGCCTGTTCCTGCCAAAACAAAACATCGGTCATATCTGTACCAGCAACAAAGGAGCCGGGTTGAATAACCCGGCTCCTTCATACCCACAGTACAGATCAGAGTTCACGATAAAACAGCCAGCTCACTTATGAAATTACCTGTGTCTCTGGCACGATCTCAATCTCTTCATTGCTAACGGCGACTCGCTTCACCTCCAAGATCAGATCCAGATCTTCGGTAATGCGGTGGATGCCTACGACATTATTGAGGACAACAGGGTTTTCCATACCCGGTGCATCGAGAATGAGGCGACCCGACCCAGCCAGCAAATATTCAAAGAAATCTGTGATACGTTTGCTATACTGCAGTCCGTCGGTGGAATAGCGCCGCACATCCTGCATCAGCCCTTTGTGATAGAGAATTTCGTTACTGGTGATTTCCCAGTAGCTTAGACGTGTCATTACAAACATACCAATAAAAAGCAGCAGATAGACGACAAAGACGGTGAAATAGAAATCAGAGGTCGCGACTAGCTCCAGCCTCTCCACAAACTCTTGCAGCGGTGTGATAATATTAAAGCGCCGATTCAGCTCGACAAAGAGCCAGAGCAATGCGATACCGGCTAGCAACAAGGTCAAGGATGTACTGCGGGGGAAATCAAAGGTGACTACAACTAGGTTGATGGTAAAGATCACCAAGAAAATTGTGCCGCTGAGTTCCCGCATATCATTGGTACTAGAAGAAAAGAGCGTGAGAAAACCGGCTATCAAAGCGGCAATGCCCGTTGGCCACATGAAGATTATGCCGGGCCAAGCGCGTAAGATGATTTTGCTCGGTACTCTTTTTACCCTTTTGTTCGACCGTGTCTGCTTTACAACGGCGCCGTTGGGGCGTTCACTGTTAACATTCGTGGTCATGAGTCCTTCCTTTCATTTGAAATTGTGGCTCATATAGGTCTACGGGTGAAATCGCTTCTTTTCTCTCTGGTCATTGTAGCAATTTCACCCCTGCGCCCATATGAGCGGAAATGGTTGAGTGTTTAGCTCGCAACATGAATTGTGAATCACCTTCTGCGCAATCAGGGAATGACCTGATTGTTCCCGCGCTTGTCCGGTACGGCCGGCTGTCTCAGTTCGACTACCTCTTGCAGTAAATCCTCCAGCCTTGTCACCATGTTATCAATGCGCGGGGCAGCTACATTGTTTTGCGCCAAATACTCCTTGAGTTGAACCGTACGTTGATGGAGGTCATCAAATTCAACGGCAACGGTCGGTTCTTCCTTAGGCGGTCTTGTCATTAGCTCATCCAGCACGATTTGCACCGCTAAGGCGAGCGGCGGGGCCAGTAACAAGCCGAACAAGCCAAAGGTATAGACCATCGCCATCATGACTAAGATTACGCCGATATATCCGTATTGGCTGCGATCGTAAAGCCGGGGCTCTATCACAAATTCCATAGCGGCAAAAACCAAGGCTGTATAGGCAAACATTCCTATAGTTATAAGCAGCCCGTTGAGGAGTGAGATCAGGGTGATCAAGAGTAAAGCCAACAGAATCCCCGCCAATGGAATAAACCAGGCAACGGCGCCGATCGCGGCCATGAGGAAAGGATAGTCGAGGCCGAACAGCAGATAACCGCCGGTCAGCAAAGCGCCTATGGTAAAGCTTTGGATAATTTCACTGCGCACATAGGCGCCTACGTTGCTTTCCAGGGCACGCCAAATCTTGCGCGCCCGCGTGCGCCGCAGTGGGGGCATCAAAGAAAGCCACAACCGCTCAAAGCGCACCTCATCCATCAGCCAATAGGCGCTAAGAACAACCGCCAAAAAGCCCTGCCCCATGATATAAATAAAATTTTGGGTCAGTCCAAAAAGATGCTGCGCCAGAGCCATGGGCTGACTTTCCAAGATAGCCTGTGCAGCATCCTCAAAAGAAGGCATGCGATTGAACAGGGCGCCGCCATAAGCAGGATTATTGGCATCCACGCTGCCGTAGCCCTGACTATAGGCTTGCGCCAGGTTGCGCGTCAGTGTGTCAATCTCAGTGGCAAGCTGAGGCAGCACCAGGACAAGCAGTCCAGCAAAGAGCAACAAAGTAGCTGCATAGACCACCACCATGGCCAACCAACGCGGCAGCTTTTGGTTTACAAGGCGATCAACCGGAGCATGCATCATGGCGGCAATGGTAAGCGAAAGGACAAACAATAAGACAATGGAACGCAACTGCCACAGTAGAAAAAGAGCAGCAAGGGTAGCCAGCGTTGCGGTAATAGTAGTGGCTAGTCGTTTCATTGGGCAGGCTCCGTCTGTCCAAGGTAACGCGCCAGATCACGGGCAATGGTTTCAATCATATCTTCCGCCTGCTCCAAATGAGGATTATTTGACTGCGGTTCCACCTCATTGCGCACCTGTTTACGCGCATCCTCCGCCAACTCTTGCGCCTCCAGCCGCAGGATTCCAGAGCGATTACGTGCGAGGGGGGGAGCGGCAAGGGTGGCGGTCTCTTCCTGCTCCCAATTGGCCTTGTCGAAGATCAAGCGATTGAGAAGGATTTGCAAGATCGCAGCCAAGGGTATGGCCAAGATCGCCCCGACAAAGCCAAAGAGCAAGCCAAAAGCTGCAATCGCGAGAATCGTCACAACCGCATTGACCCCAACTGACTCTTTCATAATGCGGGGTACAAGGAGATTGTTCTCTGAAACCTGGATCAATACCACGGCGCCGATGACCCACAAAGTCTTTTCCGGCGCAGTCGTCAGGGTAATCAACAAGGCCGGAATGGCGCCCAAAGTTGGTCCGAGAATTGGTACTGCCTCAAAGACGCCGGCGATCAAGCCCAACACAAAGGCATTGGGCACGCCAATCAACAAGTAAGCAATGGTAGAAAGCACCCCAATGACGCCACACAATATCGCTTGTCCCCGGAAATAGTCGCCGATCTTCTCTTCAATCTCGCCAATTAGGGTGCGCGTCGCATCGCGTTTTGTCGGATCCACGCGCAGTAAGAATCGGCGCAATACCATTTCGCCCTCTATGAGCCAATAATAAGTAAGGAGCCCCAAGGCAATGATGAGGAAAACCACAAATCCTACATTACCAATCGTTTGCTCAAAAAGCGTTATGGGGTCAGTCGCAGTTGAAGTGTCGGCGCCCTGCGGCAGGGCAGGCGCCTGCAAAGTAAGTTGCAAGGGTAACCAAGAACCCGTTGCGCGCAGTAATGTACTTGATGAATGTAATAAATAAAGGCGTGCAGTTTGATAATAGTCAGGGATCTGTTGAATAATGGTCGAAAGCTGCTCTGTCATATCGGAAGCCAGTAGCCATAGAAAGCCACTAATCAAAAGGAGCAAGAGCAGGTAGATCAAAAGCACCGCTAGGGCCGGCGGAATCTTCCAGTCACGAAGGCGCACAACTAGAGGTTTTAGTGCAGTCGCCAGACTAAAAGCGACAAAAAAGAGAAAGATCACCATATAAAATTGGTAGAGGAGTAAAAATCCCACACCAATGCCAATGGCCATCAGTGTCGCCAAAATGACATTACGGACTGTCCAACGGAATGGCTCAACCTCAATTAAGACATCCTGCGGCGTTACTTCATCCATATCAAAGTCGTTAACGATAATAGGAACATGACGAGTTGATGCTTCTTGCATAGACCCCCTTTATAACTATTAGCTTGCTACGGCACTATTGCGATCTCTACCGGTGTAGACCTGCGTAAATTCAGCCCCAAAAAAGAGGATCTGTGCCGAGTAGTAAACCCAGAGCAAAAAGGCGATCAATGAACCCGCAGCACCATAGGCAGAGGTAGCATTACCCAGATAAAAGCCCAACAGAAACTTACCGATTACAAAGAGAAGCGCAGTCACCCCCGCCCCAAGCCACACATCTCTCCAGGCAAGTTCCACATCGGGCAAGACTTTAAAAACCGCGGCAAAGAGCAATGTGATGACGCCAAATGAAATTAGGAAGTCCACCAGTTGCCATAACCAGCTCATTCCGCCCAAAAGGTTGCTAAATGAAGTGGCGATCGTGCTTAAGACAGCGCTGATGACCAGTGACAGCAAAAGCAAGAAAGCGATGCCAAGCACCATGGCAAAGGCTAGAAAACGTTCTTGGAGTGTGTTCCAAATGCCAGAGCCGCCCTGTTCATCAACGTTCCAAATCTTATTCAGCGTATTTTGCAGTTGGGTAAAGACATTGGTTGACCCCCAAATCAGGGTTACCAGACTGACAATGCCAGCTATTGTACTGGCTGACGGCTGCTCTGCATTGTTGATGATATTTTGAATAAATTGTGCCCCTTGTGCGCCGATATTATTTGTCAAGTAAGTCATCAGCTGGTTTTCAACCACCTGCTGTCGGCTGACAAAGATACTGGCAACCACAATAACCATGATCAACAGCGGCGCAATCGAAATGGCTGTATAGAAAGCCAACGACGCGGCTAAGGTCGCAGCATCATCTGCCAGCCACTGTTGTACGGTCTCTTTCAAGATATTCCACGTAGTTCTTGTTTCCATAACAGGGGTCCTTAATTCGTAAACTGATCCACCACGGTCTATTCCGGAGGGCGCCCTCCGGAATTAAACCAGCAAACCAGGATCTACTCAGTTGTAATCTGGGTCGCTTCGGCATTCTCCAAAATCGTTCTTACGCTGCTATCATATTCATCGGGTACCTCAATCAAAATTGCGGTGCCACCATGCTCAATATTACGTCCGAAAAAGTTAGCTTCGCTGTCATCTACTCCTTCGTCATTGAGCACTCGACTTTCCGGAAGATCATTCTCGACCACACCACCGATCATGCCCGTTCCGCCAGAGGTGCCTTGTACGCCCGGCCAGGCAAATGCCGGTAACAGCCGCTCGCGATTCTCATCGGTGATGATCGACCAATCCAAGCTGTCTATCTCCAATTTGCTTAAATCCTTTGTCACCTCATCGGCCACTTCGTCATCCGGTAATAGGGCGATAAATTTGGTCATAACTTGCTCCCCTTGTGTTCATAATCCTGTTCGTAATTGCATGTTGTGCTTTTTGAATCATAGGAGGTTCTATGGCAAGAGCTTATCACTACTACGCAGAGGAAATCATAGGCAGATATATATATACAAGATACAAAAAGAGGTTCATACTCTCTTGTAAAATAAATACGCTCATATGGGTAAAGAGGTGAAATCGCCGCAAGCACCAGAGAGAAATTGAGCGATTTCACCTCTTTACCCATATGAGCCAATAAATAATGATGGATGCTGTAGGGGCATTCGCTTGCCGGTGCCCGGCGACCGCAAGGGTCACGTCCAAAGGACACTTGCTTCTAAGCGCTTACAACCACCCGATTAATTTCTTCATCTGCTAATGGGACGAAAAACTCAGCCGTCCCTATGGGACGAAAAACTCAGCCGTCCCTATGGGACGAAACTGCATTCGCCCAGGAGGCAACCTATAGAAATCCAACTTATGGGTCAAGGTAAGCAGTGTGGGGGAGGAACCGCTGTCTCGTCAACAAGGAGGCGGCTCCCTCTCCAGCCTGTGGAAGCGCCTAAAAGGCAACCACCTTTGGGCGCGGGTGGGGTTTTCTACCGGACTCTTTTCTTACTCCGCTACAACCCACACCTGAGAGGCCAAACCCGGTAGCGCGGGTTTCCGTTGCCAGGCGCTGTATCAACTTGAGGAACTACACAAAACGATAACCGGCGATCCGGCCTTGACAGAGGGAGCTACCACAGCGGCAATCAAAATTCCACAGCGGATCCCACCACCAATCATCTGGCGTCTTCAAACGCTCGGCAGGGAAGACGTTGTAATTAAAGCTGAGTTGTTCGCCAGGCTGGATGAGGCGCTGCGCAACGAGCCAATCATCCTCAATCCGGCAATTGGGTTCACAGGCATGGTTAACAAAGACCAGTTCATTGGTGATAACAAAAGCACGTCCGCTCCCTAAATAAATGACCAGACGCTTTTGTTCATCAGAGAGGCTCGCATAATCGGTTTCGTAGCCGTCAAACTTAGCAATTCGTTGACCGCTTATGATCTGTTCAGAGGCAAACAGACCTTGACCATAACCGCAATCTTGAATGAGATAAGATGTCATTGCTTTCATTCATTTCATATCAATAACCAATAGATTGTTTAAGAAAATTGCGCAACTGAAGTAACTCTTTGACAGGGATGTGGATAACTTCTTGGCTGCGCATGTGTATATTCTACCTAATAGCGCTAAAAAGATCCTAGTTCACGGAATAAAAATTGTTGAAAGGATGGGTCAAGTGATGTTACAATAGGCGCAACCAAATCTTTGCTACACTGACGGGCGCCGCAAAGTAGCACCTGTGATCACCATCACGGGTTCTTTGCTGCGCTGCGCGCACCTATTTATATTCAGGGAGACACCATGCAAGCGCTTGTCCTTGAGCGGAAGAATGAACTTGCCCTGCGCGATATTACACTCGATGAAGCACTTGGCCCCCACGATGTGCGAATTGCAATTCGTACGGTCGGCATCTGTGGCAGCGATGTCCACTACTATACCCATGGCGCCATCGGCCCCTTTGTGGTGCGTGCGCCTATGGTCTTGGGCCATGAGGCGGCCGGCGTGGTCGTGGAGGTAGGTGAGGCAGTGCAACACTTGGCTGTGGGCGATCGCGTCTGTATGGAGCCGGGCATCCCCGACCCTAACAGCAAGGCGACGCAATTGGGCATCTACAACCTAGATCCGGCAGTGCGTTTCTGGGCGACGCCCCCTGTCCATGGCGTACTGCGCCCCACCGTGGTGCACCCTGCCGCCTTTACCTTTAAATTGCCCGACAATGTAAGTTTGGCCGAAGGCGCCATGGTCGAACCGCTGGCGGTGGGCATGCACGCGGCGGCGAAGGCGCGCATCAAGCCAGGGGATGTGGCCGTGGTCATGGGGGCAGGACCGATTGGCATGGTCACTGCGTTGGCGGCGCTGGCCGGCGGTTGCAGCCAGGTGATTTTGACGGATGTACAGCAACCCAAGCTAGAATTAGCGGCCACGCTAGGTCCTATCCGCCCGGTCAATGTGGCCAAGGAGACGCTGCTCGAGGTGGTGGATCAACTTACGGCTGGTTGGGGCGTAGATATTGTCTTTGAGTGCAGCGGCAACGAAAAGGCCGCGGCCAGTGTCTTTGCGCCGCTCTGCCCAGGCGGGACCGTGGTCTATGTCGGCATTCCTTTGGAGCCGATTGCCTATCACATCGCGTCCGCCCAAATCAAGGAGGCGCGGGTGGAGCATGTCTTCCGCTATGCCCACGTCTACCCACGGGCAATTGCGCTCATGGCCAGCGGCAAAATTGACGTCAAGCCCCTCATTACCGACACCTTTGGTTTTCAAGAGAGCGTGGCCGCCTTTGACTTTGCCGTGAAGATGCCGCCAACCTCCGTTAAAGCACAAATTGAAGTGGGATAAAGGATAGTGACTGTGAGCACGGAAAAGCGCACCCAGATTATTGACGAGTTGGTCGGCGCCCAGCGCCAGATCACGGCCCTGTTAAATAGCGCCCCCGATGCTGAATGGCGACCTGCCCCCAATCAATGGTCCTTGCGCCAGATCGCCTGGCATCTGGCCACTGCCGAGCAAAGCTGCCTCCTGACCCGGATCCAACAGATTGCAACAGGTGGCAATCCGACCTTTGGCATCTATCTTGATACAGAAACCGAATTCAACAATCGAGCCCTACCCTTTGCCTTGGAGCAGTGGGCCAATGCCCGGCAAGAAGTGATCAACTTTGTCAAAGACCTGCCGGATGAAGCATTGGCTTACACAGGCTATCATCCCTCCTTTGGCCCCCTCACCATATTGGGCTACCTACAGGTCTTTCTCGAACATGATCGACGCCACCTGGCAGAGTTGCAACAGATGGTAGTGCAGTAGGTCAAGGCTATTCATCCAGCAAAGCCCGTACTTTGCGCGCCAATAACTCAGGTGTGAATGGCTTGGGAAGCAGGTTGACGTTGCCCTTTTGTGCGTGTGCGTGCAGGTGGAAATTTTCTGCATAGCCGGACATGTAGAGGATTTTCGTCTCCTCTTGATATTTGGCAAGTTGGGCCGTCAATTCCCAGCCATTCATCTTGGGCATCACAATATCGGTCAGAAGTAGGTGCACCCTCTCCTCATAACGGCGCATGATCTGTAACGCTTCTACACCATTTTGGGTTTTGAGCACCGTGTAACCGCAAAGCGTTAAAACCTCACTGACAAAATCACGGAGGGCCTCCTCATCTTCCACCAACAGGATGGTCTCCACCCCATGGGGGAGATCCGGCAGTTGCGCGGTCAAGGTGTCCGAGAGAGGCGCTCGATCGACAGCCGGCAGATAGATAATAAACTTCGATCCGCGCCGTTCCTCGCTGTGGAGCAGAATTTGGCCGCCACTCTGCTTAACAATGCCATAGACTGTCGCCAACCCTAGCCCTGTCCCTTTGCCCAGTGCTTTGGTCGTGAAAAATGGTTCAAAAACATGCGCGGCGATCTCCTCGCTCATACCCGCGCCGGTATCTTCCACAGTCAGGCAAACATATGCGCCGGGTTGCATCTCGGGAATCAGTTGCGCCGCGGCTGCATCAAAGCGTACATTGGCCGTGCGTAGCGTAATGACGCCGCCATCCGGCATGGCATCGCGTGCGTTGAACGCAAGATTCATCACCACCTGTTCAAGTTGGCTGGGGTCCGCCGCAACAGAGGCCAATGCCGGATCCAACTCAGTCGCAATTGCAATGTGCTCCCCAAGCAGGCGGCTCAACATCTGTTCCATGTCGGTGACAATCTGGTTAAGATCAAGAATACGCGGTTGGAGCATTTGACGGCGACTAAAGGCAAGCAACTGCTGAGTCAACTCCTCTGCTCGTTTTGCAGCCGTCAAAATTCGTTCAGCGTACTTCATCGAATTATCCTCACCATTCAGGAGCTTTAACAAGATGCTGCCATAGCCCTGGATTACGGTCAGTTGATTGTTAAAATCGTGGGCAATGCCGGCGGCAAGCTGGCCGACAGCTTCCATTTTCTGTGCCTGACGCAAATGCATTTCGACTGTGTGCAAGCGCTGCTCTGCCTGCCGACGTTCGCTAATATCGCGAAAGCTCAGCACTATGCCGATGCAGGTGTCGTAGTTATTGAGAATAGGCGCAGCTCTGTCTTCGATAGGAATTTCACGGCCGTGGCGACTTACCAGCAAAATGCTATTTTGCGTCAACCCTGACGTGTTCGCTGCACAGAGAGCACGTTCTACCAGATTCTCGAGGGGCTGACGCGTCTCTTCAGAAATGATGCGAAAGACTACACCGAGCGACTGACCAGCGGCCTCCACCAGTGGCCAGCCGGTCAGCGCTTCGGCCACCGGATTCATGTAGGTAATGCACCCCTGTGCATCAGTCGCAATGACCGCATCGCCAATGCTGCGCAAGGTGGTGGCATAACGCTCTTCACTGGCGCGCAACTTACGTTCCGCGGCGTGCTTATAGAGCGCCATCTCGATCACTGTACGCAATTCCTGTTCTTCAAAGGGTTTGAGAACATAGCCGAAGGGCTCAGTCACTCTTGCACGCTGTAGCGTAGCGCAATCGGCATGTGCGGTTAGGTAGACGACGGGCAAAAAATAACGGTCATGAATGGCTTGGGCAACGGCAATGCCATCCAGCGGACCTTGCAAACGAATATCCATCAAGACCAAATTGGGATGTTCGCGCGCAATAAGTTCCAACGCACAGGGGCCAGATGCAGCCAGGCCAACAATTGTATAGCCTAAAGCGGTAAGTTGCTGTTCCAGATCTCTAGCAACCAGGATTTCGTCTTCGACAATTAAAATACGCGCTGTGGTCATCGCACACCTCTTCTGTCGTCATCAGTCACCAAACGTAACCGTGAAAGCGGTTCCGTTGTCACGCCTTACAGCCAGCGTGCCACCGAGTTGCAAAACTAAATCGTAGACGAGACGCAGCCCCAAGGATCCTACCTGCTCATACGTTAAATCAACCGGCAGGCCCACCCCATTATCGCGTACAGAGAGCTGATAAGACGCCGTTGGCGACTGTATCATCTCGACCCAAATCGCCCCCAACTGGTGCTTCGGAAATGCATACTTGAGTGCGTTAGAGACTAATTCATTGATGATCAAGCCACAGGGAATTGCCCGCTCTATATCCAGAGTCACCTCTGGTAGTGTTGTGTGCAATTGAATCTCCCCCCGCTCCACCCCGTAGGCGCGAAAAAGATAGGCACAGAGATTATCGACATAACGCTGGAAATTGATACGCGCCAGGTTTTCTGTCCGGTACAGCATTTCGTGTAAAAGCGCCATAGAGCGCACCCGGTTTTGGGTTTCGGTAAAGATGCTGAGCACGGCTGCATCTTTAATTTGGGCGGCCTGTAAGTTCAAAAGACTATTGACGATCTGTAAATTGTTTTTGACGCGATGATGCACCTCTTTTAAAAGCGCTTCCTTTTCCTTGAGCGCCGCCAGGATCTGTTGTTGTGCACATTTTTGTTCGGTAATGTCCTGCGCCGTACCAATAATTTGATCAACAGCACCGGATAAGCTACGCAGGAAGACGGTGTCGCGCCCAAGGAACCAACGCCACTCACCATTTTTATGGCGCATCTGATATTCAGTCTCAAAAATTTCGCCATCCTGTGCTGTTTCCCAGCGCGAGCGCAGACTGGGAAAACGCTGTATGTCATCTGGATGTAGGATTTCGTTGACAAAATCCGCGTGCATGGCTAAAAATTCTTCGGGTGTATACCCCAAATCTCGATTGACTTGGCGGTTAACATAGACATGACAACTTTCCTCCATGTCATAGACATACATAATATGCGGCACCGCTTCGGCTATCTTGCGCACAGAACGCTCTTCTTCGGCCTGTTTGCGCTCAGTCACATCACGTACAATGCCTAACACTTTATCCACATCTAAGGGCACATAGCGCGCCTCATAATAGCGCAGTTCATCGGCTGACAGTAATGAATATTCAAGCACCTGGAGCTCGCCCCGTACCGCTTGTCGAATTGCAGTCAGCATCTGGGTTGCAACCGGCAACGGCAGCACATCGTCGACGCGTCTATTCAGAAATTCTGCCGGCGGCACATAATAATCCTCTTCGTTAGAGGTATGGGCATCCAGTAAAACACCTTCTTGATCAGTCACAAAGACCATATCGGGCAACACGTCCAAGATGGCGCGCAGCCTGGCCTCACTTTGGCGTAATGCGTTCTCGATCTGCTTACGCGCCGTTATATCCTGGCAAGAGCCATACGCTTTGACCGGTCGCCCTTGTTCCAGTTGGACTTTGCCGACCACATGAACCCAAATACGCCGGTTTTTTGCTGTGATTAATTCAACTTCCGTATCCCACGGTTCACCTACTGTTTGCGCGCGCTGCAGAACTGTATCCAGGATTTGCTTGCTTTCCGGCGGATAAAACGCTTGGGTTGAATCAATAGTCGGGCGATATTCCGTGGGTAAGGTATCATGAATTCGGTAGGTCTCTATCGTCCAATAGAGTTCGTTGGTCAGAAAATCGAATTCCCAACCGCCTACATGCGCAGCCGCATGAGTCTGTTCCGTCAATGCCTGCAAACGCTTTGACGTTGTGACATCGCGCGCCACAGCATAGATTAAGCCATGACCAGCGACTACAGCACGCCAAGAGAACCAACGGTAGGAGCCATCTTTGCAGCGGTAGCGGTTTTCAAAGTCGAGCACTTCCCGGCCACCAGCCAGTCTGGACAATTGGGCCAGGGTCTGTTCAACATCGTCAGGGTGGATAAAGTCTTTAAAAGGCATAGCCAGCAGCTCATCTGCCGAATACCCCAGGCTCTGCTCAAAAGCAGGATTCACAGCCTTAAAATAACCGTCTAGCCCAGCGATGCACATCAGATCCAGCGAGAGCCGAAAGAAGTTTTCTAGGGTGATCTCGGCCTGCTTGCGTTGTATTGTAACAAAGGAGAAGATAAGGAAGAGCGGGAGCAAGAAGAGCGTAACCATCCCACCCCACGGTCCCCATGTAAAGGCGGAGATCGTTTCTCGGTAGGCATGAAAAAGAGCGTGCAAGGATATGAACACTACTGTGACAACAATCGCGACAACAGGAATCCAGTAACGGATTGGAGCGAAAAGACGAACTTTACCGACCATAGGCACAGTCTCACTTACTCATCTTAAGAATCTATCCGTAAATTCGGTTGTGGCGTCCATTACTTTGTCGAGTTGTGGACTTGGGCACAGGAAATTTACGGACAGACCCTTAGGCCGTTCCAAGGAATAGATTACCCCGCTGAGGTGACTGTCACTGGCCACCAAGTCTGGCGTAATCCTAGGTTGCCTAGGCCAGTGACAGTCACCTAAATGCTCTGTTATGAAAATTTGAGAAAGCATGATATATTGCAGTGCAACGGCATTGAGTTGCCTGTTCCTACTGTCCCCTATGCACTTTTATGGAAACTGACTATTTTGACAATGCCACATTTCACTGGCAAGTGCTGCTTATAGCAACACCTACGATACACTTTTGTGTAAACTGACTATACACAAAAACCAACAAAACAGCAAAGACAGTTGACAAAAAATACCGATTATGACAGACAGCTTACTCACTTCTCAACCTATTTTAGAACGTTTTCGTTTAGACGACCGCGTCGCGCTTGTCACCGGTGCGGGCCAAGGCATTGGGCGCGGCTACGCGCACGGCTTGGGCGAAGCCGGCGCCGCCGTAGCCGTGGTGGATCTCGTCCAGGAACGCGCCGACGCTGTGGCGCACGAACTAAGCGAGAAGGGGATTGACGCCATTGCCCTGGCCACTGATGTCACCCAAGAGGATCAGGTCGAGGCCATGGTCGCCGCCGTTGTCAATAAATGGGGCAAATTGACCATTGGCGTGAATAATGCCGGCATTGGCCTCTGGCAAGATTCAGAGACCATGACCCTGGAGCAGTGGCGCCGGGTTATCGACCTTGATCTCACCTCGGTTTGGCTTTGCGCCAAGTATGAAGCGCAGGTGATGCTGTCAGCCGGTTATGGCAAGATCATCAGCACCGCGTCCATGTCGGGCAGCATTGTCAATACACCGCAAAATCAGGCAGCTTATAACGCAGCCAAAGCCGGCGTGATCCACCTGACGCGCAGTCTGGCTGCCGAATGGGCGAAACGGGGCGTGCGCGTCAACTGCATCAGTCCCGGCTACACCCGCACCAGCCTGGTTGACGATCTGCTCCAGACGCCGGAAGGCCAGCAGGTGATGCCCATTTGGATGGGCATGACACCCATGGGCCGTATGGTAGAGGTCGCCGAACTGCAAGGGGCAGTGGTCTACCTGGCCGCAGCGGCCTCTGATTTTGTGACGGGCCATGATTTGGTAGTCGATGGCGGGTATTGTGTTTGGTAAAGGCGGTGGCTGGTGGCGCAGGAGCAATTGCCCCTTCTGAGTGTTGAAGGGCTAACCAAGTCATTTGTAGGCTTGCAGGCTTTGCAGGGGGTGTCATTCACGCTCCAACCCGGTGAGATCGTCGGTCTGATCGGCCCCAATGGCGCGGGCAAGACGACCTGTTTTCATCTGCTGACCGGCTTTCTCGCGCCCAGCGCCGGCCAAATCCTCTTTCACCAGCAGCCACTCGCCGCCCGTTCACCGGCCCAAGTCGCCCGCTTGGGGATTGCGCGCACCTTCCAGAACATTCGGCTCTTTAGCACGCTGAGCGTCTTGGAAAATGTCCAAACTGCGGCACAGCTACGGGCGCGTCCTGCGCTCTGGAGCACACTCCTCAGCACCGCCGCCTTTCGACGCCAGGAAGCGGACATTCGGGCCCGCGCCGCTGAGCTGCTCGATCTGCTTGACCTTACGCCCTATGCCGATCAGCGCGCCGGGAGTCTTCCCTATGGCCATCAACGACGACTTGAAATTGCCCGAGCGCTGGCCACTACGCCGACGCTGCTTTTGCTCGACGAACCGGCCGCGGGTATGAATCCGGCCGAAAGCGCTGCGCTGCACCAGTTGATTCTGGAGCTACGACAACGTTTCCAACTTACGGTGCTGCTGGTGGAGCATGATATGCACCTTGTCATGAACCTTTGCGAACGCATTCTGGTGTTGAGTGAGGGCAAGTTGATTGCCGCGGGCACTCCAACCGCCATCCGTAATGATGAGCGGGTCATTGAAGCTTACTTGGGACGCACACTCGTAGACGGCGCAAGTGGATCAGTGGTTAGTGTGGGACAGTGAGACAGTGGATAGTACTCAGTGGACAGTATTCAGTGGACAGTACTCAGTGGACAGTACTCAGTGGACAGTACTCAGTAGACAGTACTCAGTGGACAGTACTCAGTGGACAGTACTCAGTAGACAGTACTCAGTAGACAGTGAGACAGTGGACAGTGACTGATTTGCTGAACTACTGGTTTACTGAGGCCGTAGTGTGCTAGTGCAGTGCAAGAAAAGGATGGGCGTCATGCTGGAGTTGCGTGATGTGGAGGTCTTCTATGGCGGGATTCGGGCGCTAAAGGGGGTGTCGCTTACCGTCGGTGAAGGGGAATTGGTCACCCTGATCGGTGCCAATGGCGCCGGCAAATCGACCACGCTCAAGACGATCTCCGGCTTATTGCATCCCAAACAAGGGTCTATTTTGTATGATAACCAGTCGCTGACTGCGCTTGCCCCCAACCGCATTGTTGCGTTAGGGGTCGCCCACTGCCCCGAAGGACGCCGCATTTTTGGCGCGCTGACCGTAGAGGAAAATTTGCGGCTGGGCGCCGTTCAACGCACCGATCGTGCCGCGGCGCAGGCTGATTTTGCGCGAGTCTACGACCTCTTCCCGCGGCTCAAAGAGCGCCGGCGGCAATTGGGCGGAACGCTCTCCGGCGGCGAACAGCAGATGTTAGCCATCAGCCGCGCCTTGATGAGTCGCCCCAAATTACTTTTGCTTGATGAGCCGTCACTAGGATTAGCGCCCCTGCTGGTGGAGACGATCTTTGCGACGATTCGCCAGTTGAAAGCGGAGCGAACCACCATTCTGTTGGTGGAGCAAAATGCCCGTTTGGCGTTGGCCATCGCCGACCGGGCCTATGTGATGGAAACTGGACGAATTACTTTGACCGGTCCGGCCACAGCGCTGGCGCAAAACCCGGAAGTAGAGCGGATGTATTTGGGAACCTAGAGAAATTAGGTGATTGGTGATTGAGCTTTTTGCAATCACCAATCACCCAATCACCAATCACCCAATCACAACCATGAACCTCATTTACTACGCACTGCAGCAATTGGTGAACGCACTCAGTATCGGCAGCCTCTACGCACTGATGGCGGTAGGCTTGGCCATGGTCTTTGGCATCTTGCGCCTGATCAACTTTGCCCACGGCGATCTGATCATGGTGGCGGCCTACCTCGCGGCATTTGCGCTCACCGCCGGCTTGCCGCTGCCACTGGCCATTATGGTGATGATAGGGGGTGCGGTGCTGGTGGGCTTGTTGATGGAGCGCTTCGCCTATCGACCGATTCGCGGGGCGCCCGATGTGGCTGCCCTGCTCACCTCCTTTGCCGTCGGCCAGATTCTGCAAAATGGGATGCTCTTGATCACCCGTTTATTACAAAAACCTAGCCCCCTTGCCTTTCCCGTGATTACAGAATTGAGCGGCGTCTTTAGCCTGGGCGTCATTACCATACCGCGCGTCAATATCGTCAGCCTGGTGGTGGGCCTGCTTTTGTTGCTGCTTCTCTCGCTCTTTATCGGTCGCACGACGCTGGGGCTATCCATGCGGGCCGCGGCCGAAGATTGGCAGGCGGCGCAATTGATGGGCATTGATCTTAATCGCGTCATTGCCACCGCCTTTGCCATTGGGTCGGGATTAGCCGCGGTTGCCGCGTTACTCTTTGCGGTGCAAGCCGGTCAGTTGACCCCCTATATGGGCTTTACCCCCGTCTTAAAAGCCTTTATCGCGGCGGTGATCGGCGGTTTTGGCAGCATTGCCGGCGCGGTGGCAGGGGGCTATGTACTGGGCGCGTTGGAGGTGTTGTTGACTGCGATCCCTGGCATCGGCGATATTCTGCCGCCTGGCCTAGTGGCGCCTGGTGTACAAAGCTGGTTGCAAACTTGGTTGCCTGGTTCGTTGAGCAGCTACCGCGATGCTTTTGTCTTTGTGGCCTTGATTCTCATGTTGCTCTTACGCCCCAATGGTATTCTAGGGGCGAGTGAGCGCGAAGAATTGCGGTGAGGGAGCAGGTGGTGGGTAGCGGGTGGCGGGTGGCGCTGGCGTATATTCAGAAGAACAGAGCAGTAAAAGTTAGGGCAAAGTTATGACATGGCGGAAGCTGGTTGGGCCGGGCGTTTTACTCCTGAGTTGGGGCGTGGTGTTGGTGTGGCTCCAGCTTTCCGGGTTGGCTTTTTGGCAGGGCATGGCGATCAACCTGGGCATTTATTTGATCTTGGTGCTCAGTCTGAATCTCTCGAATGGCTTTACGGGCGTCTTTTCGTTGGGGCACATTGGCTTCATGGCATTGGGCGCCTATACCGCCGCGCTGCTGACGCTGCCGTTGCCCCAAAAACAGAGCTACTTGCCCGATCTGCCGGCCTGGTTCGCCGGCGTCCACTGGGATTTTGTAGTCGGTCCGCTGCCGGTGGGCTTTTTGCTGGCCACGCTTAGCGGCGGTCTCCTGGCGGCGGTGGTGGCGTGGGTGGTTGGATTGGTGTTGATGCGGCTTTCCGGTCATTTTGTGGCGGTGGCGACGTTAGGCTTTCTGGTCATTGTACGGGTCATTTTGTTCAACGCCGACCAATTCACGCGCGGCTCACGCACCTTCTCCAATGTGACGCCCTACACCAACTTATGGTGGACCTGGGGCTGGGCACTTATAACGCTCTATGTCGTTTGGCGGATCAAACGTTCGGCCTTTGGCCGGGCCATGTTTGCCCAACGGGAAGATCGCTTGGCTGCCCAGGCGGTGGGCATTGAAATTATGCCGACCCGCTTGGTAGCCTTTGTCATCAGCGCCTTTTTCACCGGGGTGGCGGGTTCACTCTATGCGCACTTTATCACTTCCTTCTCGCCCAATGTCTTTTACTTTGACCTGACCTTTCGCGTGATTACCATGTTGGTGATCGGCGGCATGGGGTCGGTCAGCGGGTCGGTGGTCGGCGTCTCCCTGGTTGTTGTGTTGGCGGAGACGTTACGCCGACTTGAAGATGCCACGCTTTTTTATGGTATTAGCCAGATCTGCCTGGCCCTTATCTTTGTGCTGATCATGATCTTTCGGCGCGAAGGGCTGCTGGGGCAACGCGAAGTGGCGCTGGACCAGTGGTTTAGCTCGGTAAAGGGTTGATGTGAGTTATAATATTGATCTTTGGTTTGGATCTTCATCGCAAAAGGAGAACATTATGCAACAACGAAACTTTTCTTTTGTAACGCTGCTTGTCGTCGTTGGACTCTTGTTGGCGGCTTGTGTGCCGACAACAGGACCCGCCGTGGGCAACGGCGCGGCGGCAGCGGCGACCATCAATATCGGTGGCGGTTTTGCCTTGACCGGCGCCGAATCGTCGCTCGATCTGCCGGCGGCCAATGGCGCGCAGTTGGCGGTCAAAGAGATCAACGCCGCCGGTGGTGTGCTGGGCAAACAAATCAACCTGATTGTGCATGACACCAAATATGATATGAGCGTCACCGCCCAGGTCGCCAAACAATTTGTCGAACAGGATCAGGTAGTGGCGGTCATTGGCTTTACCGACACTGACTCGGTGCTGGCTGCCGGCCCGACGATTATGCAGGCCAAGTTACCCTTTATCACTGCCGGCGCCACCTCACCCAAAATTCCGGAACAGGTGGGTGATCTGATGTTCCTGGCCTGTTTTGGCGACAATGTGCAGGCGGCAGTGGGCGCCGAATATGCCTACAAAAACTTTGGCCCAAAGGCGTACCTACTCTGGGACAAGGGGGTGGAGTACACGACATTGTTGGGCAGCTATTTTAAAACGCGCTTTACCGAGCTAGGCGGCACGCTGGTGTTGGAAGATTCCTATGAAGACGCCACCACCGATTTTTCGGCGCAGATTGCCAAGGTGAAAGCCCTGCCGGAGCAGCCCGACTTCTACTATATTGCCGCTATGCCCTATAATGTCGGCCCGGTGGTCAAACAATTTCGTGATGCCGGTCTCACCGGCCCCATCGTCGGGGGCGACGGCTATGACACGCCCGACATTCTGAGCGTAGCCGGCGCGGCCGCCAATAACGTTTGGTTTACGACCCACGCCCTCATGGACAAAGAGGGGGGGACAGAGGGGATTAAGCAATTTATTGCTGCCTACAACGCCGAATATGGGCATGACCCGGAGAATGCCTTTGCTGCCCTGGGATATGACACGATGTACTTAATGGCCGATGCGCTTAAGCGGGCCAGCTCCACCGATGCAGCGGCGCTTGTCGAGGCCATCAAGGCGACCAAAGCATTTCCGGGCATCACCGGTCAAATCACCTTTGGCGACTCTAACATCCCGCAAAAGGGCGTGACCTTGATCAAGATTGAGGGCGACAAATTTACCTTGGGCGCTGAAATGGCGCCGGAAAAGGTGCCGGCGCCATGAACAAAGAACAAGTCGTCAACGCTTGCATCCAGGCCGGCGTGCGCCTGACCCGTTTTCTTTATGTGGACAATGGCTGCACAATCCGCGGCAAGCTTGTCCCGACCGAACGGCTGAGTGGGCGCATAGAGAGCGGCCAAGGTTTGACGGTCGCCATGCAGGCCATGAACATGCTCGACCAACTCCAGCCAGTGGAGGGGATGGGGCCGGTGGGCGAGATTCGCCTGGTCCCCGACCCAGAGAGCTTTGTCATCCTGCCCTATGCGCCCAACAGTGCGGCCATGATGTGCGACATGATCCAACTGGACAAGACGCCCTGGGGCGCTTGCCCACGTTCGTTTCTCAAACGCATGATCGGGCGCGCCGCCGAGCAAGGCATGACGGTGCAGGCAGCCTTTGAGGGGGAGTTTAGCCTCTTCCGGCGTGAAGGTGATGGCAGCCGGATGGAGCACTACATCCCGCTGGATACCGACCTCTGCTTTAGCTCCATTGCCATGCACACCGCAGCCAATGTAATCGATGCGATGATGGCCGCCTTTACCGCCCAAAATATTCCCGTCGATGCCTATTACCCCGAACTGGGCCACGGTCAACATGAGATGCCGTTGCGTCATGCCCCCGCGCTGCGCGCCGCCGATAACCAGATCTGGTTCCGCGAAACCGTGCGCAGTGTAGCGAATAATCTGGGCGTGGTGGCGTCGCTGGCGCCCAAACCCAAACCAGAGCAGGCCGGCAATGGTTGCCACATTCACTGGAGTCTCTGGGATCTGGCCGGCGAACGCAATCTGCTCTATGATCCCAACGATCGCTTCGGCTTGAGCGGCTTGGCCTATCACTTTATTGCAGGGGTATTGCACCACCTGCCGGGGCTATTGGCGCTGACCACCCCCAGTTACAACTCCTTCCGTCGGTTGCAGCCCCATTTCTGGAGCAGCGCCTACACTGCCTGGGGACCGGACAATCGCGAGGCGTCAGTGCGCGTGGCCTCCGGCGCATGGGGCAATGAAGCCAACACGATCAATTTGGAGCTAAAAGCCAGCGACGCCAGCAACAATCCCTATCTGGCGCTGGGCGGGCTCATTGCTGCGGGCCTGGATGGCGTGGCGCGCCAACTGGAGCCGGGCGACGCCGCTATGATCGACCCCGGCAATTTTAGTGACAACGAGCGCAGCCAACGGGGCATTCAGCGTTACCCCACTACACAGGCCGAAGCGCTAGATGCGCTGGAAAAGGACACTGTCCTGATGGAGGCGTTGGGTCCCCTTTTGGCCACGGCCTATCTGGCGGTCAAACGCTCCGAAGCCGCCGCCTTTGCCCAAGGCGATGTGGCGTTTGAAATTTTGAACCACCTTTACAAGTTTTAACTAGCACAGACTTATGCTCGATCTAACTAACATTCCCATTGTTGATCACCACTGTCATGCGCTGCTTCGCCATGGCGGGCCCTTTACTGCGGTGGAGTTTCAACGCTTCTTTAGCGAGAGCAGCCATGAACTCATGCACCGGGTGCATACGCCCCACAGCCTCTTTTTTCGCTGGGCGATCAAAGAGATGGCCGCATTGTTTGATTGCGCACCAACGCCTGACGCGGTGATGGCGGCGCGCACCGCCATTACCCCCAATGCATTGGCGCAACGCATGTTCCAAGACGCCAACATCACCACGCTCTTGCTCGATTATGGCTTCCAAAGCAGCGCCAATTACACCTATGAGGAATTGCGCACACAACTGCCCTGCCGGGTTGAGCCGATCCTCCGGCTGGAGACCCTGGCGCAAGCGTTGATCTTGGAGTATGAACGCTTTGATCAGATGCTAGACGCCTATGTCGCGGCCGTGGAAAATGCACGCGCCACCGGTCACGTCAGCCTTAAGAGTATTGCCGCCTACCGCACCGGCTTGAATATTCAGCCGGCGGCCAAGGCGGAGGCCCAAGCCATCTTCACCGGGCTAAAAGAAGAGGCGCGCCAGCGTGGTGCAGTGCGGCTGGCCCATAAGCCGCTCAACGACTATTTGGTGCTACGGGCGCTGGAGATTGGCGAAGCGCAAGCCTTACCGATTCAATTTCATACCGGCTTTGGCGACAATGATCTGGATATGTTGCTGGCCAATCCCTTCCATCTACGCCCACTTTTGGAGAGCGGCAACTACAACAATGTGCCCTTTGTCCTGCTCCACGCCGCCTATCCCTATGTACGCGAACTGGGCTATCTGGCGGCGGTCTACCCCAATGTATGGCTGGATGTGGGGTTGGCGATCCCCTACATCACGCTGGAGATTCCCAATCTGTGGCGGCAGGTCTTGGGCTTGACGCCCACCAGCAAGGTACTCTTCTCCACCGATGCCTATAGCATTCCGGAAATCTTTTGGCTGGCGGCACGCTGGGGACGCCGCGGATTGGCGCAGGTATTGGACGAAACAGTCACCCTTGGCGCCTTGACTGAAACTGAGGCTGTAGATGCCGCCGAGCAGATCCTCCACCGCAATGCGACCCAGCTTTATGAACTTGAGCCATAAGTATTCACGTAAGCGGCGGGTGTGCCATTCTGAGCGGAGCGAAAAATCTTCATGTGTCGCCGAGCGTCAAGATTCTTCAGTCGCTAGCGCTCCTTCAGAATGACAGATGAAAGTCCTTAAGTTAACACTTATGCCATAAGGGCATCTTGGTCAAAAGCAAAGCAGAAAGTAATCAACCTATGAGCAACCAAGTGATGATGGCCGCGGTGCGGCTCCACGGCCCCCGTGATTTACGCGTTGAACAGGTCCCTGCACCAGGCATGCCTGGCGTGGGCGAAGCGCGCCTGCGCATCACTGCCGTAGGTGTCTGCGGCAGCGATCTGCACAACTACCTCGACGGCAAAATCGGCGATGCGGTCCCCGATCGTCCGTTGATTCTGGGCCATGAATTTGCCGCGGTGGTGGAGTCCGTTGGTCCCAACGCCTACGACGGCAATTTTCAACCGCTGCTACCGGGGACGCGGGTGGCCGTCGACCCGGCCCAACCCTGTGGCCGCTGCGAGCTGTGCGAACAAGGGCACCCTAACCTCTGCAGGCGGCTACACTTCTGTGGCTCCTACCCCGATGATGGCAGCTTGTGTGAGTATATGATTATGCCGGCCCATACCTGCTTTCCTGTGCCGGAGAGCATTGACGACGCCGGTGCGGCGCTGCTGGAGCCCTTGGGCATCGGTATCCATGCCATTGACCTGGCCAAAATTCAGGTGGCCAACAGTGTGGTGATTCTTGGCGCCGGCTGTATTGGTCTTTACCTCTTGCAACTGGCCAAGTTATCGGGCGCCGACCCCGTCTTTGTCGTCGATCAGTTTCCCTGGCGCCTTGACGTCGCGGCCCGCTATGGCGCTGTCACGATTAACTTTAAGGAGCAAAATCCAGTTGAAGCAGTGTTGCAAGCAACAGCGGGCCGTGGTGTTGATGTCGCAATTGAAGCGGCTTGGGCTGACCATTCAGTGCAGTGGGCTGCGGAGATGGCGCGCCTTGGCGGACGGCTTGTCTTGGTGGGCATTCCTGGCGATGACAAGATGGAGGTGAAACACTCGACCATTCGCCGCAAAGGGCTTACCATGCGCGTGGTGCGACGCATGAAGCACACCTATCCGCGCGCCATCCAGTTGGCCATCGGCGCCAAGCTAGATCTCAACGGCATTGTCAGCCACACCTTTCCGCTTGCACAAACGCCCGCAGCCTTTGCCCTCAACGCCGCCTATCAAGATGAGATCGTCAAAATCATCATTGCGTTGTAGTGTAATTGTCCCAAATTTTTAAGGTAAAAATACGACAAAAGGTCTTGACAAAGCGCTTGTAAACGTTTACAATAGGCTTGTAAACGTTTACAAGCGCTGTTCCCAATCTACAAAACTGAATCATGTGCCAAAGCGTGTTCTCGGCAAGGGTAATCGATAGTAAGTGAAGAATCCCCAAGCTTTTGAGGCAAGACGAGCTTCTTCTTAGACATACTCTATTTGTTGCCTTTGCTAGGCAAGGTAACTAACTTATGGCACTACTCTTGCTGCTATAAAGCAGTCGTCTACCTAAGCGAAAGGAGAACAGACTTAAAAGTTATCGTTTGTATCTCGTCTCCCAGGCGCTCTCTCCCCCAAATCTATTTCAGGTCATATGTCAAATCAGTTGTCAAATCGGTTGGAAATATCGTCTGGCTTCTCCGGAGGTTGCTGAAACACAGATCTTGATGGGAAGGCAATAGGAAGAAGATCCACATCCAAAAGGAAAATACCATGAACAGCTATATGCGATCAACAAAATTTTACATGCTCCTGCTTGTCTTTGTACTCTTGTTAGCAGCCTGCGCTCCGGCGGCACAACCTGCCGCCCCGGCGGCCGAGGCGCCAGCCGCCAATTCGGCCGATAGTTCTGCCGCTGCTCCGGCTGCTGAAGAGGAGATTATCATTGGCCTGATCACCAAGACCGAAACCAATCCCTTCTTTGTCAAGATGAAAGAAGGCGCCCAGGCCAAAGCCGATGAATTGGGTGCAAAGCTCTTAACCGCCGCCGGCAGCTTTGATGGTGACAATGCCGCACAGGTCACTGCGATTGAGAATATGGTCAACGCCGGCGCTAAGGGCATCCTGATTACCCCTAGCGACACCAAGGCCATTGTACCTTCGATTCAAAAGGCGCGTGAGGCTGGTGTACTCGTGATTGCACTGGATACACCAACCGACCCCATGGACGCCACCGACGCGCTCTTTGCCACCGACAATTTCAAGGCTGGTCTCCTGATTGGTCAATACACCAAGGCTACAATGGGTGATACACCCATGAAAATTGCCACGCTGGACCTGGCTCCTGGCATTACCGTCGGTATTCTGCGGCATAATGGCTTTATGGCCGGCTCCGGTCTAGCTGATGTAGACAGTACCGCCACCGATCTTGTCAACACGGCTGAGGTTGTTTGCAGCCAGGACACTCAGGGTGACCAGGCCAAGGGCCAGACCGCGATGGAAAATTGTCTGACCAAAGATCCGGAAATTAATGTCGTCTACACGATTAACGAACCGGCCGCCTTTGGCGCTTATACGGCCATCAAGAATGCCGGCCGGGAAAATGATGTGTTGGTCGTCTCGGTTGATGGTGGCTGCGTCGGCACCAAGGGTGTGGCAGACGGTCAGATTGGCGCCACATCGCAACAGTACCCGCTCAAGATGGCTGCGTTAGGTGTCGAAGCGATTGTCAACTATGCCAAGACCGGTGAAAAAGTCTCCGGCTACACCGACACAGGCGTCACCCTCATTACCGATAAGCCGGCCGAAGGCGTCGATAGCCAGGATACAACCTTTGGTCTCGCCAATTGCTGGGGCTAAATAGGTGCGTCCCAAATTAGATTGGCTGGTGCTTCCCCCCCTTCCAGGAAGACGCCCGCCGGCGCGCCCTCATTGGCTGAACTCGCATAACTTAGGTCACAGTGTATTAGTACACTGTAACCGAAATTCTGCTAGCTTATAGGTGGTCACCGAGGTCTTCCTGGAAGGGGCGGCGGATGGTGAAAGACAGGGGGTGTGCGTTGCCCCTTCCAGGAAGACGTACGCCAGCACACCCGCGTGGGATAAATTATTATAACTTAGGTAACACCGTACTAGATCTGGATGAAAACCGAAGTTTTGTTTCTAGCTAGTTTCTGTTGCGAAACGCGTTAAACTACCGCAAAGACCGCCAAGAGCGCTAAGCATCGCCAGAGAACAATCTTCGCGTTCTGCGCGCCCTTTGCGGTGAAAATTGAGTTTCGCAACAAGTACTAGCTAAAATCCGGTGGAAGACTCCGGTTTTCATCACAACCGCAGTATAGTAACCGAAATTCATTTTCGTAACGGGATAAAGCTTGTACATAATCACGACTTTCCCCCGATTCGTGATCGTACAAGCCATCTGCTTTCCATTATTCTGGGGGACTCGACATGAGCGTAGCTGTAAGCAAAGTCACCAAACGCCGCGCCACCATTCCTAACTTGCTCTTTAGCTCACCAATTATCGGACCTATCGCAGCTTTGATTTTAGCTGGAGCTTTCTTTTCCACCCAAACTGACCGCTTTTTGACCGGCACCAATATGTCGCTGATCGTGCAACAGGTGATGGTCGTCGGCACATTGGCCATTGGTCAGACCTTGATTATCTTGACGGCAGGGATCGACCTATCGGTTGGCGCCGTCATGGCTTTGGGTTCCATTATTATGACCAGTATGGCTGTCGATTATGGACTGCATCCACTATTAGCCATTTTGATTGGTCTTTCTGTCTGCATTGCGTTTGGACTGCTCAATGGCGCCCTGGTAACCACGATCCGTCTGCCACCCTTCATCGTCACTTTGGGCACTCTCAATATTGCCTTTGCCCTAACCCGTATCTATACCACCCAAACTGTAACAGGGCTGCCACCGCTACTAACTTTTTTTGGCAACACCTTTAAAGTGGGCAGTACAGCCATTACCTACGGCTCTGTACTCATGTTTTTGTTATACCTCATCGCCTGGTTTATACTCCGCTCTACCCCTGCCGGGCGCTATGTTTATGCGGTGGGCGATAATCCAGAGGCATCCCGTTTGGCTGGTATCTCTACGACCAAGTTGCTGATCGGCGTCTACACCATTGCCGCGGTCACCTATGCGATTGCCGGCCTGCTCTTGGCCGCTCGCACCGGCGTCGGCGACCCACAGGCGGGGCAGGATTCAAATTTGGAAAGTATTACCGCAGTGGTGCTGGGGGGCACTAGCCTCTTTGGCGGGCGCGGCAATATACTGGGTACGCTAGTCGGTGCACTCATTGTTGGGGTCTTCCGCAATGGCTTACAGTTGATGGGCGTCGCCTCGATCTACCAAGTTTTAATCACAGGGGTGCTGGTCATTGTGGCCGTGTCGATTGATCAACTGACCCACCGTGGGAAATAGGCAGGGAGAGAAGTACAATGGGCCAACCATCCGGTAAAATTATCCTCGAAATGAAGGGGATCGGTAAGTCATTCCCTGGCGTCAAAGCACTGGAAGGGGTAAATCTCGCTGTCCGCGCGGGGCAGGTTCATGCGCTGCTAGGCGAGAATGGCGCCGGGAAATCCACCCTGATCAAGATTCTTTCCGGCGCCTACATTCGCGACGAAGGTGAAATCTACTGGGAAGGCAAAGCTGCTCACATCCACAGCCCCCAGGATGCGCAAGCATTGGGTATCTCCACCATTTATCAGGAGTTTAACCTGGCGCCTCACCTTAGCGTTGCTGAAAATATCTTTCTGGGCCACCTGCCCAAAAAAGGTTTATTGGTTGATTGGGCATTGGTGCACCGGCGTGCGCAAGAGATCTTGGATAGTCTGGGCGTCGCTATCCCAATTGACACCCTCACTGCCAAGCTGTCGATTGCCGAACAGCAATTGGTAGAGATTGCTAAGGCCCTTAATCGGCAAACACGCATTCTGATCATGGATGAGCCTTCGGCCGTGCTGGGCGATAAAGATTTAGATAAATTGTTTACGGTTGTCCGTTCCTTGCAGGCGAATGGTATCGGCATCATCTATATTTCTCATCGCCTCAAGGAAATCTTCCAATTAGCGGACGAAGTCACCGTCCTTAAGGATGGGCGCTATGTTGCTACACGTGCGGTAGCTGATGTCACCATGGATGACCTGGTGCGCATGATGGTTGGCCGTGATTTGCAGGATGTCTATCCCAAACGCAACCCAACGCCGGGCGAAGTTCTCTTAGAAGTCAAAAATATCTGCCGTACAGGTGTACTAGAAGATATATCCTTCCAGCTACGCGCCGGCGAAATTGTAGGTTTTGCCGGCATTACCGGTTCTGGACGCACCGAATTGGCACGCGTTATCTTTGGCGCCGATCCGTACACCAGCGGCGCTATGCAACTCTATGGTAAGCCGTATCAAGTTGGCTCACCAGGTGACGCCATTGCTAATGGCGTGGCCTTAGTCACGGAAGATCGCAAAGGGCAAGGGTTACTTCTCAAACTGGCCGTAACCCAGAACACTACCATCTCTGGCTTGGCAAAGTTGACACAGTGGGGGGTTATCAGACTTAAGGAGGAACTCACGCTGGTTCAACAATATATTCGCCAACTCAGCATCAAAACGCCTGGACCTAATTTTTTGGTGGTAAACATGAGCGGCGGGAATCAGCAAAAAGTAGTTCTCGCCCGCTGGTTGAGTCTTGGTGTACGTGTCTTTATTATGGATGAACCCACCCGTGGCATTGATGTGGGCAGCAAATCTGAGATCTATCAAATTATGGCCGAGCTAGCCGCTCAAGGCGTTGGCATTATCATGATTTCCTCTGAATTGCCCGAAGTTCTAGGGATGAGCGACCGCATTATGGTGATGCGTGAGGGCCATATTGTCAAAGAACTGGCGCGCGCCGAAGCCAGTGAAGAGAGTGTGATGCACTTTGCAGTTGGTGGCAGTGAAGCCGTATCGACAAGAGGGTGATCATAATAGCCGTCATTGTAACTATTCAGGCGTCCCCTGAGCTTGGCAGTTCACGAAGTGGCCGCAAAGCGGTATGGGGACATGGGCTTCGACAAGCTCAGCCGAAGCTAAACCGGAATAGCATCTCAAGAAAATTTGACGTTATTTGCGTAAACGATTACAATCCGGTTATCATCTGTAAGCTAGAGACTTGAGTTTTTCCATGCCTGTGACATTAGAAGATGTAGCCCGGCGCGCTGGCGTATCGATTGCTACGGTTTCCCGCGTTTTGGCCGATAAACCCCATGTCCGACCAGCTTTGCGCGAACGCGTGATGGTAGCTGTGCGCGAGCTAAATTTTCGTCCCAATCGTGTGGCGCGCACCTTACGCGCACAACAGTCACAGGTGATTGGTCTGATCATTTCGGATATTCAAAATCCGTTTTTTACATCGCTGGTACGTGCCGTAGAAGATGTCGCCCACGAACATCAATACTCATTCCTCCTCTGCAATGCCGATGAAGATCCCGACAAAGAGGCCCGCTATGTCGATTTGATGTTGGCAGAACATGCGGCGGGTGTGATTCTTTCGCCGGCCCATGAAGAAGAGAATGCGTGCGCCGATCTGGTGGACGCAGGCGTGCCTGTGGTCGCAATCGACCGGCGCACCCGCAACATTGCGGTCGATACCGTGATTGTGGACAATGTCAGCGCCGCGCAGATGCTGATTGAACATTTGATTGGACATGGCCACCGCCGGATCGGCGCTATTATTGGCGCCCCTGCGGCAACCACCGGTTTTGAGCGCTTCGAAGGGTACCGGCGTGCGTTGGCTGCACATCAGCTACCTTTACTGGAGGAGTTGCTTCATACAGGACAGCCGACCAAAGAGTTTGGCTATACGGCCGCCAATCTCCTCCTCGATCTCCCGTCCCCCCCAACCGCACTCTTCGCAGGCAATAATCTTATGACCATTGGCGCGTTACGCGCCATTTTTGAACGCGGGCTGAATATCCCCAATGATATTGCAGTCGTTGCCTTTGATGATATGGAGTGGATGTTTGCCATGCATCCGGCGTTGACGGTGGCGGCGCAGCCAACTTATGATATGGGACAAAAAGCGGCCGAGCTACTGCTGGCGCGTATTGCTGATCCCGAACGCGCTCCCAGCGAAGTCATCTTTACCCCAACCATTCAAATCCGTGAATCCTGCGGTTGCCAGAGCAATCACAAGTCGCTTTAGGTATCAAGTCACCTCATTCGGGGTGCCCAGAAACATAGCAACCAAAGGGTGCGTCCCATTTTTAGGGGCCGAGTCGAGTATTCCCAATTTCTCTGCCGGAGCACACCCCAAATGGGGTACGCACCCGTAACCAAGCTAGGTAGCTGGGAAATCACCATCGGTTTGTCAATAAAGTTATGGTTCCAAAGGAGTTCCCTATGTCCACACAGCGTTATCGTTTTTTGTTGCTGACAGCAGTCCTGCTGATGCTGTTAGCCGCCTGTGCCGCACCATCAGCCGCGCCCACAGGTCAATCTGACGCAGCGCCAGCCGCCGCCGGCGATGAAAGCGCCGCCAGCGGTGAAGCAATTACCATTGACGTCCTCACCTTCACCGGCCCGCAAATTGCCGAACCGCTCCAACGGCGCGGCAAGGAATATAGCGACGCCCATCCTGGCGTTACCGTCAATGTGACCGTCGTACCCTTCGCGGACCTCTATCAGAAAATTCTGAGTGATGTTTCCACCAACACCAATGCCTTTGACGTCTATGTCTTTGCGCCGCAGTGGATGGTTGACTATGTCGAACCAGGCTATTTGCTGGATATTAGTGACTGGGTCAGCAATGACGCCGATCTGCAGTGGAATGACATCGCCCCCTTCTTCCGCGATTTTAGCGCCAGCTATAAAGGCAGCGTTTATACCATTCCGTTGGATGGTGACTTCCAGATGGTCTACTACCGCACCGATGTGGCGGAAGAGCTGGGCCTGAGTGCGCCGGAGACGTGGGATGACTACCTGGCCTTTGCCGAAGCCGCCAATGGCAAGGACATGAATGGTGACGGTGAGGGTGATTACGGTTCCTGTATTGCCAAGAAGCGCAAAGCCCAATCCTACTGGATGATCACCTCGGTGGCCAGCGCCTATTTACAGAGCCAGGGGACCGGCCAGGGCGGTTTCTTCGACACCACCGATATGACGCCACTCTATGGCAACAATGATGCCTTTAAGAAGGCGTTGGAAGTTTACAAGGCGACCACCGACTTTGGCCCGCCCGACGAGCTAAACCTGGATGTGGGCGACACGCGCGGTCTGTGGACCAATGGCCGTTGTGCGCTGACTATTGACTGGGGCGACATCGGTACGCTCGCCATTGCTGAAGGGTCCAAGGTAAATGGCCTGACCGGCGCGGTGATCCTGCCTGGTAGTAAAGAGGTCTTGGATCGCGCCACTGGCAAACTGGTTGCCTGTGATGACACCATCTGTCCCCATCAAACCAACGGCGTCAATCATGCGCCCTTTGCTGCCTTTGGTGGTTGGTCCGGTGCGATCAACGCCAGTTCCGATGAAGCGACCCAGCAAGCCGCCTTTGATTATCTAGCTTATGTCAACGAACCGGCGCAGTCGAATGTGGATGTGACGATTGGCGCCACCGGCTTTAACCCCTATCGCATCTCTCAATTTGAGAATACAGCCCAATGGGTTGAAGCCGGCATGAGTGAAGAGGCCGCCGCCAACTACCTGGGTGCGATCAAGGCCAGCCTCGATAGCCCTAACATGGTGCTCGACCTGCGCATTCCCAACAATCAGCAATATCAAGGTGAAGTGCTTGACCTGGCCATTAGCCAATACCTGGCCGGCGAGTTGGACACCGAAGGAACAGCCAATGCGATTGAACAGGGGTGGGAAGAACTGACCGAGCAATATGGTCGCGATGCCCAGTTGGCAGCCTATGAGGCGACTTTGGGCGTCCAGAAGTAAGTAGAATTCAACCGGATTTCGAGGATAGAGTCCAAATAATCCCGGAATCTTTTAGAGATTCCGGGATTATTTGGACGGCTGCTCTTACCATCACTTTGGATCCCCCGCGCCGAGGGACAAGCGTATCATGGCACAGACAACCCAAGCCCAAGTCACCGTACAATCCAAACAAGTAAGGGACAAGCCGACCTCTCTGGCAGATCGGCTCGACCGCATTGCTGACGCGCTCTTTCTGTGGCCGGCAGTGATTTTGCTGCTGATCTTTGCGATCTTCCCTTTACTGATCTCGCTCTACCTTTCCTTTGCGCGCATTCAATTTGTCCGGGGCGGCGTCCAGGTGATTTGGGTGGGTTGGTTTAACTACAAGAAGCTGCTCTTCGGCACAGAACAGAGCCATTTTCTTGGCGCCTTTGCCACGCCGTCACCCTTAGGTTGGCTGTTGCTGGCTGTCGTTAGCCTGGCCCTGCTCTATTTCTTATTTGGCTACCTTCTCATTACTACACGAACTACTAGAGGCTTTATCCTCCGTCTGGCGTTAGCAATCGTCCTCATCGGCCTGACGCTTTTAGCGGTCACCACCATGACCGGCGCGGGACGCCCGGGCACACTCGCCACGACCCTCTTTTACACCTATGCCGGTATTGCCGTGCAATATGCGCTCGGTCTAGCCTTGGCCCTTTTGGCGGCGCAACCGTTGCACTACCGTCGTTTTTTTCGTGTGGTCTTTTTGCTGCCCATGATGATTACACCGGTCGGCGTGGCCTATATGATCCGTATGATGGCCGACACCAGCAAAGGGCCATTTGCTCCGCTGTGGCAAGCCGCCGGGCTGGGCGACTGGTCATGGGTCAACTCACCCTGGGGCTCGCGGCTAGTGATTCTGATCGGTGACACGTGGCAGTGGACGCCTTTTATGTTTATTGTGCTGTTGGCCGCCATTGAGGGACAGGCCCATGAACCGGTGGAAGCGGCCCATGTCGATGGCGCCAACCGCTGGCAGATCTTTCGCCACATTACCATACCGGCGATTCTGCCTGTGAGCACGGCGCTGATTCTGATTCGTATGATCGAGTCCTTCAAATTGGTCGATCTCCCGCGCGTCATGACCGGCGGTGGCCCCGGCACCGCCACGGAATCGGTCACCATGCACTCGTACAGCGCCTGGACCGCCCGCGACTATGGTGGCTCCGCCGCCATCGCCTATATCTTACTGATCCTGGTCACCATTGTCAGCATCGCCTTTGTTAATTTGATTCGACAACGAACAACGGATGTCGCTTAGGTGATTGGTTGATTGGTAATTTCGGCTGGACTTCGGCGTGAGCCGGTGGCCTTTCGGGGGCGAACGTTCAATCACCAATCAACCAATCACCAATCAACCAATTAACCATGAACAACTTCTTTCGCCGACCTAACATCTTTCGCCCTTCGCCTTTCCAGGCGACGCTGGCCTATATTGTCCTAGGGTTGTGGGCCTTGATTGTGCTCTTTCCGCTCTATTGGGTGGTAATCACCTCCTTCAAGGAACCGTATGATGTCAACAATGGTGCAGTCTATCTGCCCTTTGTGGACTTTACGCCGTCGCTGCACGCCTGGCGCTACATTTTTGTAGATGTGGCCAATGATACATTTCGCCCTTATGTCAATACCGTCATCATTGGCTTTACCAGTTCGGTCATTGCGCTGATCTTAGGCGCGGCGGCCTCTTACGCGTTGGTGCGTTTCACCTACAGCCCCAAATTAGGGGTGATTGGACTCTTTGTCGCCTGTCTTGTTTTAGCCATCATCCTGATCTTCTTGAGCGTGCCCTGGCTGGTGGCGGTGGCGGCAGCATTGGTGCTCTTTTTTCTCTTGACGCTGACCATCGGCAAACGCTTTGTGCGCGCCTTGGGCAACAGCGACATTGCCTTTTGGATGATTTCCCAGCGCATTCTGCCGCCGGTAGCGGTCATCATCCCTGTCTATATCCTCTTTCAACAACTGCATCTGCTTGACACACGCACCGCCCTCATCATCACCTACGTAGCAGCGAATCTGCCGATCGCGGTCTGGCTGTTGCGCGACTATTTCCAGTCAATCCCCAAAGAATTGGAAGAGAGCGCGGCAATTGATGGCGCTTCGCACTTGCGCACCTTTGTCTCGATTGTGTTGCCGTTGGCGGTGCCGGGGCTGGTGGCAACCTTTTTATTTGTACTGGTCTTTGCCTGGAATGAATATCTTTTTGCGCTCTTTCTCTCCAGTTCCAAGGCGCAGACCATGCCTTTGACGGTGGCAGCGCAGAATGCCACCCGCGGCCCCCAGTGGTGGTATATGTCGGTGCTAATCATGATCATGATCGCGCCGGTCATTGGCATGGCGCTAGCGTTGGAACGCTATATCGCGCGCGGGCTATTGATTGGCGCGGTCAAAGGGTAACTGTGTTACTGGTTCGCCGCTTTGGTTAGCTGTTCTACCAGGGCGCGTAAGTGGGCGACTTCAGCTTCGGCTGAGTCAGCGCGTTGGGCTTCCTGTTCAGCGCGTTGGGTTTCCTGTTCAACCTGCGCAACTGCTTCCTCTAAAGCGGGAATAAATTCACCAGTCTGTGGATCGACTATACGGAGGAGAGAATCATCAATACTAAGGATGACCCCTAACTCTTCACTATGAAGATCGCCGTCCAAATCTGGTTGGATTGGGACAAATTCACCTTCCACCATGCGGTATCCGAGTAATTGTTCATCCAAATATTCAAAAAGTGGATCAAAGAGAAAATATTCCTTGATGCCCAAAGAAGCATAGAGGGCGGGTTTGGTGACAATGTCCTCATTCTTCGTCTCCGCTGAGGTCAATTCAATCACCACGCAAGGCGGCACCTTTTCTTCCCAAAGCTTATAGGAGCGGCGGCGGATCGTCGTGTCCACTCCCTTAATAACCATAATATCAGGCGCCTTATATTTGCGATTATTGCCTTCTCGATAGTAAAGAAACATATTCCCAATCACATAGATGTCGCTCTGTTTACGAAAGAAAAAGCGCAGCGCGCTGAGAAGATGTAACAACGCCAGGATATGAACTTCTGTCTCTGCCATAGGTTTACCATCCGATGAAGGATAATCATCCGCGGGTTGAACAGTAAAGGGTAATTTTAAGGCTGTTGAGGTACGCATGTGGCTCACTTCCTCTATGTATAGTGATTGTATAGTGGTTAGGTAAAGCAACTACCTCCACCACTAACCATAACCAATACCACTAGTACAGTTGGGCATACATACTTATGGCGATAAATCGTTACAGTACCTTGAATGAACGCAGCAATTGATCTATGTAACGATTTACGCCGAGATGTACTAGGACCATTATAACAGGCGCCATTCAAACAGACCAATTCAGGTTTGACCAGAGGGTTGCTTTGCAGTATGATTGAAGTCCAGCATCATTTAAAATCATCTTAAGGATTAGGAACCGCCCAAAGCGTTCTCCAGCAATTTGCGTTGGCACACCGGGCGAGGTATCTGTAATCCATTAGCCCTTATTCCGATTTAATTCTTTACTCAAGTAGTCACTAGGGACCAAAGATGTACTACCAGAGGTGAAAATTAAATCGGAGCGAATACTATTGTATGTGCGCCTGTCACCCCCAATCTGTAACGCATTTACTTAAAATTTTGCTCATATGGGCGGCAAACTGAAATTGCACCCTTTTTCAGCGAGAAAAAGCTCAATTTCAGCCGCATACCTATATGAGCCTAAAATTTCATGACCGCAACATTTTGCAAGCCGAGGCATTGGCCACAGGCAAATCAGCCAGCGCATTGGTGCGCCAGAGGATTGAAGCATTTAAATTTATCGGCTTAAACTTAGGCTATTTAACTTTTACATACCCATGAAAATCACTCAACTCCGCACGATCAACTTTACAACCTTTCCCAACATCACCTTCCTTCAACTAGAAACCGACAGCGGCATTGTTGGCCTGGGCGAGACCTATTACACGCCCCGCTCGGTCGCCACCTATATCGAGGAAGTCTTAGCGCCCATGTTGCTCGATGCCGACCCGCTCCAGATCGAAGCGTTCTGGCGGCGCGCCTATGATGGCTCCCATGTCTATGGCAATAAGGGGCTGGAGATGCGCGCCCTCTCGGCGGTCGATGTGGCGTTGTGGGATATTTTGGGCCAGCACAGCGGCCAACCGGTCTGGCAATTGCTGGGGGGCAACAGCCATCCCGATGGGGTGCCGGTCTACAACACCTGCGCCTCAGCCGGCTATGCGCAAGGGACGCCTGGGCTCCGCCGCGCCAGCAACAACACGGTCGCCACCGGTTTGTATCGGGACTTTGAGGCGTGGCATGAAGATGCCGGCGCCCTGGCCAAGTCGCTGCTGGCGATGGGGATCAAAGCCATGAAGATCTGGCCCTTTGATCCCTTTGCCATGCGCAACCGCGGCCAGACCATCTCCTGGCCAGAGATCGAGCAAGGCTTGCGTCCCTGGCGCCAGATCCGTGATGCCGTGGGCCTGGAGATGGATGTCATCCTGGAGGGACATGGCTACTGGGCGCTGCAACCGGCGCGACGCATTGCCGAGGCGCTGGAGCCTTACAAACCAGCGCTGCTTGAAGACCTCATGAAGCCCGACAACCCGCGCACGCTGGCCAAGTTGCGTGAATCAACGCTCACGCCCATCTGCGCCAGTGAACTGCTCATGAACCGCTATGCCGTCGAGGAGTTGCTGCGCGCCGACGCCTGTGATGTGGTCATGACTGATGTGGTTTGGGCCGGCGGTTTTACGGAAGCGCGCAAGATCGCCAACCTGGCCGAGACCAACAACATGGGTGTCATTTTTCACGATTGCACCGGTCCAGTGGCGCTGGCCGCCGCACTCCATCTGGCCACCCACTGCACCAACACCTGGATGCAGGAAATCGTGCGCGCCTACACGCTGGGCTTCTATCTCGACCTGGTTGACTATGCCTTTGTGGTGGAAGCTGGCCGCATGCACGCCCCCAGCCGCCCAGGCATTGGTCTGGCGCTGCGCCCCGAAGCCTTTGCGCGTGAGGATTGTGTGGTGCGGGTGTTGGGCTAATAGACAAAGATTGCTTTGATCGATCGCACAAAGTTGGCGACGCGGACAACCACGCCCAACACACCAGCCGATTCTTGGGCGATTGGCGCCAACTCGGTATGCTCGTATTTACTCCCCTGAATTGCTCCATCATTGACCACGCTCTCCATGTTTTGTGCGTGGGTTGAACGCTGCCAAATCCCAAGGGCAATGAGTATCGCAGGTGATTTCATCTTGTTCCTCCTCGTATCGCGTATTCTGTAACAAACTACTTTCTGCAGTCAGTCTATACCCCCCATGCACAGATTACTGGCATTGAGCGGAACCAATCGCGTCAAAATCGCCCCACGATTGTTGTTGTGCGATAGAACACACATCCACCATGCCCCATCACACAGCCGCGCCCAACCATTTTGGCTATACTTTGCCTATCAAGCAGAGCCACCATCACAACGCCGTCCTGGCTTGATCTTATGGAATATTGGACAAATCACGGCAGAGACAGAGATTCAGATAACGCTGATCTATTACCGACCAGAGAAAGATCCGCGCGATCTGAAGCCGCGTCTCTACACGTCCCTTTTCCTTCCATTTGTAATATACATCTTCATCTACTAACACAAGGAGAGACGTTATGATTCATTCACCACCCCGACGAAGAGTCGTCCACTTGCTTCGTTTTTTGCTCTTACTCAGCCTGATCATTCCCCAGGCGCCGCTAACGGCCCTCGCAGCGCCGAGCAGCGCGCCACCCGTCGCTCCCTCCATTACTGTGCAACCCGCCCCGCTTACACAGGCCGCCTGTCCGGCCGGCCCGTCGGGGTTGCCCAACCTGGTCGACCGCACCAACTTCTGTGTCCGCTATAACCAGGCCAATACGACCCTGGCCCAGGCCACCCAGGTTGCCGACCTCACCGAACAATATTGGGCGCGCTATGTCACCGATTTTGGTTTCCGCACACCGCTCTTTACTAATAAATTGGTGGTGGAAATCCGCAACGCGACCTGCAACGGCGGCACCGACGTAGGCGTCAACTGGATGTTTGTCAACAATGGCTGTTTTGCTCCTGCCAACGCCATGGCCCAAGCCACCGGCCACGAACTCTTCCACCGTGTGCAACTGGCCTATGGCGACAACGCCTCCGCCGGTTTCTGGCTCTTTGAAGGCACCGCCCGCACCATGGAAGATCTGGCCAACGCCGCGATTGACAACTGGCCCCAATCCATGACCGCGGCCTTCTCGTTCAACCAGCAGGTCAACACCTATCTCAACAATAGCAATGTAGACATTACCAGCTTTCCCCAACGCTATAACTCGGCGCTCTGGTGGAAATATTTCACCGAGCAATATGGCAGCACCGCCACCGAACCGGAGCGCGGTGTTGACGCGCTGCGCGTCCTTTGGGAAACCGCTGAGACGCAGGATGACATTGCGGCCGTCAACGGCGCCCTGAATACGCTAGGCGCCGGCACCAACTTCAACAGTGCCTTCCGCCGCTTTGTGGTGGCCAACCTGGTGAAAGATCTGAGCAACCCGCCCGATGGCACCTATAACTATCTGGATGAAGAGCAGATGGGCAACCCGGCTCCCTATGGCCCTATCAACCCGGCGACAAGTGGGGGCGTTGGCGGCACAATCAACGTTGGCACGCCGGTGACCTGGAACAACCAGCCGATCAGCCGCTATGGGGTGCGTTACTACAGCGCCACGCCCGGCAGTAACTGCCCGGTTATCACTACGGCCTTTAACACCGACAACGGCCCGGCCTTCTACCATGTGGTTGCCGAAAAAGGCAATACCCTGGCCAAACATGTCGAGAGCAGCAGCTCCCCCTGGCGCCAATCCTTCTTCAATGATGGCATCACCCGTGTCGTAGCCGTGGCCGGCGCCACCGGCAGCAACGCCCAGTCCGACATTACCTTGCAATGCGCCAACCCAGTCATTGACATCAAATTGCCCAACAGCGGCGCCGTGGCCAAGGTCGGCCCCTTTGATGGTCCTGGCAAATTCCTGGCCCAGGTGCTGGTCACCAATGGCGACCCCAAGGGGCCGGTGGTGGCTGGGCTGACGGTCAACGATTTCAAGGCGCGCGTCAATGGCCAAAACGCACTCATCACCGCCGGTGGCTTTGTCCAAGAGCAATATTGGCTGGTCATCCAGGCCCCCAACCAGGGTGCCAATGGCACTTATGACCTGGAGATTCGCCTGGAAGAGTCGGGCACCGCGACGACGATTGCCACCGACACCAATACGGCCAGCGTCCAGTACACGCCCGACCAGGTTGACCAGGTCTTGGTGATTGACCGCTCCGGCTCTATGGCCGCCGACAGTAAGCTGCAGGCGGCGCGTGATGCGGCCAACTTCTACGTGGACATTACACGCAACAACGACGGCATTGCGGTTGTTCCCTTTGACCACAATGTCAATCCGGCCGCCTTCCCCATGAAGCTGGTCGATCTCTTTGTGCGCACCGATGCCCATACCTATATCAATGCGCTGAATCCAGGCGGCGCCACCAGCATTGGCGACGGCATGAATGAGGCGGTCAACCAACGCAATGGTAGCCCCACCGGCAACCCCCAATGCTCCTTTGTGCTGCTCTCGGACGGTATGGAAAACAGTTCCCTCTTCTGGAGCGATGTCCAGGCTGCGGTGCAGGCGACCACCTGTCCGGCGACCACCATTGCCTTTGGCTCGGCCGCCGATGAGACACTCATGCAGAATATTGCCACCGCCACCGGCGGCGCCTTCTTCTACAATGATGTCTATGTCAGTGCGCTTAACGCCGCCAGTGCCGACGCCCCAGCTAGCGCTAGTGCTACCACCACGGCTGATACGGCCCTCGATCTGGCCAGCACCTACGAATATGCCAATGCCCGCAACGAAGGGCGCCAACGGCTGCTCAACGAACGAGGTGCCGTGCCCCCCAGCGCCACTGGCGGACCTGTGGCCGACCAGGAACATAAAGTACTGATTGACGGCTCGGTCCAGGAAGCGCTCTTTGCCCTCAAGTGGGATGGTGGCGGCTGTCTGGACATCTGCCCCCAGTTGACGCTCAAACTGGTGGCGCCCGATGGCAAACTTTATACGGAAAAGGATCTGCCCTTTACCTTCAAAGACACGCAGAGCGGCCACCTGGGCTGGCGTATTGCCAAACCGTTGGCCGGCCAATGGAAGCTGTTGGTCAACCATGCCGACGGCCACGCTACGCAAGGCGCCATTCCCTACCGCGTCATCGTCAGTGGGGAATCCAACCTGACGGTCTATCCCCTGTTGCTGCCGGCGGTGCAAAAATTTACCGGTCAGCGGGTGCCGCTCTATGCCCTGATCTCCGGTGAGAAACCGATTGGCAACGCCCGCGTGCAGGCCATTGTGACGGCCCCTGACGGCACAGCGTCTACCGTGCCGATGTATGACGACGGTCAGCATGATGATGGCGTAGCGGGTGATGGTCTCTATGCCGGTCTCTATCAGCGGGTCAACCAAGCCAACCCCGTAGCGCCCATGCGTGAAGAAGGGGGCGAGAAGCTGCCCGACCCGCGTGATGAAGGTTCCTACCAGGTGCGCATCCTGGTCAACCATGCCGAATTTCAGCGGGAAGCGCTGGGCTCTTTCGCTGTGCTCGAAGCACCCGACACCAACCAGAATCGGCTGCCCGACACCTATGAAAAAGAGAACAACCTGACCAGCCCCGATGGTGACAATGACCTGGATTGGCTTGACAATTACAGCGAGTATTTGCTCGGCACCAATCCCAATGATTCGGACACCGACGACGGCGGCGAGAACGATGGCTCCGAGATGGAGAAGCAGAAAGATCCCTTTAACCCCAAAGATGATCGCATCCTGCCGCCTGACTTTGTCGATGCCACCGCTGACGTCAACAGCGTGAGGATCCACTTTGATGTCAAGCCGGGCTATGTCAACCTGATCCTCTACCGGGCGGAAAGCGCCAATGGGCCCTGGCAGTTGCTCAACCAGGAAGTGGCACCGACCGGTGAGTATCTGGACAAAGAGGTCAAGAATGGCCAGTCCTATCAGTACAAGCTCATGGCCGTTGACGCCAAGTCCAACCGCAGCGCGGTGGTAGCCAGTCAGGTCGCCATTCCTAGCGCCGATCCCTTTGCACCGGAGGCCAAGATCCTCATCAACGCGGGCGCGGCCACAACCGACAGCCGCAAGGTGAAGCTGAGCTTTGTGCCCTATGAGGATCCGCAATATTATGACGACATTGCGGAGATGAAGCTGGGCAACACGCCAGATCTGGCCAACGCGCCCTGGCAGCCCTTCCAGCAGGAGATCGACTGGGAATTGGCCGAGACCAACCCCGGCGACCTGGTCCATGTCTACGCTCTCTTCCGTGATAAGGCCGGCAATGAATCGCTGCTGGAGACGGCCATGATCCGTTTTGGCGCCGAGCAAACCGCCTGTGTCGATCCGAACCCCCAAGCGGGCGCGGTCAAGCTGAGTGAGGTGCCTCTCGATCTCGTGCGCACAGCCTCCCAGTTGCTGGCCGATATGCGCGGCGGCCCGATGGCTCCCGGCTGGGATGATGCCCATTTTGCCGACCTGGTGCGTGAACTCTATCGTCCCGATGTCGAGGGCGTGGCCTACTATGAGTTCCAGGTGGTCAATGCCAATGGCGGTCCGGCTGGGTTTATCATCGTCTCGACCGGCCCCCATGACTTCCCGATTGCGCACTGGAACTATGAGGGTGTCACCCCGACCCAACATGTGGCCTGTGAAGCAGCAAAGACGGGCAAGCAGGTCGTCAAATTCTACAAACTCGACGCGCTGACCTATGCCGGTGAAGATGGCAACGGTGAGTTAGCCGCCATGCCCGGCACCCAGATGGTCAAAGTCAGTGGTCTCGACCCGGCGCTGCTCGACAAGCCCGTGGAACTCTCCAGCAGCGAATGGACCCCCGACAAGGAGACCAAGGATGATAGCGAGGCCGGCGACCTTAGCGGTAAGCTAACTGAAAGCGGCCCCACCCCGCCGGAGAATCTCAAGATCGACGGCTGGGAATCATGGTCGGCGCTCAAAAAGGGCTACGGCGAGAGCTACGCCCTCTTTATCGAAGCGCTTAAGCGGGATGCGGCCGAGGATTGGGAAACGGATCGCCTGGCCCGTGAATTTGGCGAAGGTCTCTTCAAGGGCAACACCTACAACATCTCCCTGCTCTATCCGGGCCGTCCGGAAGTGCAGATGAGTGGTGAGGGCGCCGCTTACATCGACTGGACCATCATCGAGACCGACAGCGTGCCCTCGACCTTGCAAATCTTTGTCAAGGACGCGGTGGCTGGCAAGGAGTTACCCTTTACCGCAGAGATCCGCTATGCGACGGCACAGGCCGTCAATGCGGCCAGTCTGCAGACAACGCAGGAAAGCATCAAGTTTGCCGTGCTGGACAACATGGGCAGCCTGCCCGGTGGTGGTGAGGCGCCCAACCAGATCTTCCTGCCGATTATCCAAACCGGCAACGCCAGCGCAGCCGTCGATGTCTCCGCCAGCGCCGTGCAGGCCATCAACGGCTCCTGGAGCGCCTGGACCTACTACTGGGCCGGTGGCCACAGTGATCAGCGCCTCTATGAGCAGATGGAAGCGCATACTTCGCCCAACACCTCCGGCTGTTGGAGCGGCTGTGGCGGCACGGCGTGGGCCATGCTCTTTGGCTGGGCCGACAAGCAGGCCGCCAGTGGCAACAGCTACTGGGCTGCCCGGTGGGGGCTCTACCGCCAAAATGGCGGCAAGGGCGCCGACGCCGTAGCCCCAAGCACCATGGACAGCGGCGTACGCAACATGACTTGGGAGATCCGCAACGATGTGGGCACCTGGTGCGCCTTTGGCAGCGGCCCCACCAATCCGTGGGATATGGATGGCGCCAGCCAATACTTTAGTGGGCGCACCGGCACCAGCCTGAGCACCCATTACAATGTGCTGGGCATCCATGAGGACCGGCTGCGTGAGTATGCACGGGATAGCATCCGCGACCGCAACACCCCGGCGGTCATCGGCACCGGCTGGCTTACCCACTATCCGCTGGCCTATGGCTACGCCTGGCGCAAGCGGACGGTGCGCAAGTGCTTTATCTTCTGCTGGGATGAGACAGAGTATAGCCGCTTCTTCTATGTGAACCAGGGCTGGGGCGGCTCCGACAACGGCTGGGTCTCGGCAGGAACCTGGTTCGCCGGTGAGATTCGCCCATGAGGATGGTTCTCAGTCGCGAATGGAATAAAACTTTGCGGGAAACGAAGCACGCTGATGAACGTAGTATGACGCAAATCTTGTGAAATAGAAAGAGCCCGGTATAACTAACACCGGGCTCTTTCTATTCAAAGGCATCTTCAAAACCAGCCACTAGTAAATCCCGGCGTAAATAAGCCCATAGATATTCTGCCCTATCCACTTGGGTAACTTTGGCTTATTTACTGCTGTGGTATTTACGCCACAATGTACTAGGTGCATTATGAACCTATACTGAGCTATGTGTGGCATCATGTCACGCTTCACCTCGCAACTGTGCCAGTTCTGCGCGGAGTCGGACAATTTCGGTTTCTGCTTCTGCCCTTGCCTCTGCATCGGAGAGAAGTCGGCTACCCGTGATCAAGTCATAGAATTGAATTCTGTTCCCCTCGTCTACAGTGATGCGCAGGCCAAGCAGGTGGCTAACATATTCCGGCGCTTCGACCTCATTGGGGGCTACAGTTAGATCGCCCAATGTGACTTCCTCATGTGTCGGTTGCATCGGGATATAGCCGCTGCCACTCAATTGGAAGGCGCGGAGGGATGGCTGTAAATAATCGGCGGTAGGATCATAGAGATAGTACTCTTGTACGCCTAGCTGAGCATAGAGACGCATCTTTTTACCCAGATCATCATTTTGTGTACTTTTGGATGTAACCTCAAAAACGACCTCCGGCGTTTTGCCCTCTTCCCAAAGCTTGTAGGTTGTGCGGAGATGAGGATCCACACTGCGTACCACAAAGCAATCAGGCGCAACTGATTTACGTGGGTTACCTTGCTCATAGTAGATTAGCAGATTACCACTCACATAGACCTGCTGCTCTGCAAAAAAGCGCTGCAACAGTTGGATCAGATAGCTTATCATATCACGATGTAGGTCAGACTCAGCCATCGGTTTGTTATCCGTTTCCGGGTAATAGACTTCATTAGATTTGATACGTGGCGGCAGTTGTGGCCAGCGAACGGATGTACTCATTGCTCGGTCTTCCTATCATGGTAGCAACGGACGTTTGGTCCAATTTTAGCACGAAACTTGATGATTGTACAGAGGACAAAGATACGGCTTATCTATAGCAAGATCCAATTGCAACAAAGCGAAAACCAAGGTCTGACACAGTTCCGTGTCAGACCTTGGTCTGTCAATAAATTAAAACTCTACATCGGCTTTGCAACTTACGCGTGGGTCATTGTATGACGAACGGCAGGTATAGCGCCGTTGTCATGACCGCCGCATTCTGAGCAGTAACGGTGCTTGGCGCGGCCTCGGCGTTGGTGTCAGTCGTTGTGGTTGTATCGGCAGGATTAGCCGGCGCATGGGGGCGGGGACCAGGCCCATGTAAAGGGAAGTCACTGTTGTTGATGTGTTCAATGATCTGGTCAGCCTGTTCCTGGGTGAGCTTGCCGTCGGTCACCGCCTGATTCACCTGGGCAATGGCCGATGCTTTGGCCGCGGCTTGGACCTCCTCAATTGTGACACCTTGGGTAGCGGCTAGCTCTTCCAAGGTCGTGCCGGCGTCGTGGGCGGCGTCCAATTCTTCGACCGTCAGCCCCAGCGTGTCGGCAATGACGCCCTTGATCACGTCAGGGTCGACAATCCCGCGCAATCCCTCAGCCGGGCCACCGGGATGACCTGGGTGCTCTGGGCCGCCCAGTGGGAAGTCACTGTTGTTGATGTGTTCGATGATCTGGTCAGCCTGTTCCTGGGTGATCTTGCCGTCGGTCACCGCCTGGTTCACCTGGGCAATGGCCGATGCTTTGGCCGCGGCTTGAACCTCCTCAATTGTGACACCTTGGGTGGCGGCTAGCTCTTCCAAGGTCGTGCCGGCCTCGTGGGCAGCATCCAGTTCTCCGACCGTCAGCCCCAGCGTGTCGGCAATGACACCCTTGATTACTTCTGGGTTAACAACGTCGTGCAATGGGTCACCCGGACGGCCAGGCTGTTCCGCAGGATGGCCAGGTCGATCACCAGCCGGAGGGCCGCCTTGGGCCCAGGCCACAGGGGCGGCCACCACGATGAGTAGAATACCTACAATGGCGAGCATACCAATATAGGTGCGTAACTTTACCATCTTTGTCCTATCCTTTCGTTGACGAGAAATGAAATTCTTGATCCTTCCCGAAATCTTTCGTGCCAGCCTCTTTGTCGCAGTGAGGAGCGTATTTCGGAATGCGTACAGGATAGCAGGCAGATATTGAGAAGTTGTTGAGATGAGATGGAGATGTTAAGGAGGTTGTCGGTTATTGGATATTACAGTCCACGCTCGTAACGATTCAGCCGGTTTTAGGTGACCATCACTGAAACACAGTTCATAGCAGCACATAAATTTTTCACATCTCCTTCACAACTCCACGATATAGTAAGAGAAAGAAAGAGAAAGAAAGAGAAAGAAAGAGAAAGTAAAAGCATAACAAACTTAATCCGTGTGCCAATGCAAGGTGCACGCAATACAGTGGAGTATACCTATGAATACAACGCAATCTTTTCGCCACTCCCTGCTCGATCCAGATCCATCGGCGAGCCAACCGACAAACAGTTGGTACAATGTGGGTGTTATAGACCGGCTACTACGCATGGGACTAGCCATTCTTTTGATCGAAGTTGGTTACTTCTGGCTACCTGGCTTGTGGCCCTACCTGTTTTATGGGCTCGGCGCGCTTCTATTGATGACGGCTGTGGTCGGAAGCTGTCCGCTTTATCAGTTGGCGCACATCCGCACCCAGCGCGCACAGGCTAAACCCTTGGGCAAAGTGGGCATGACACTGGCGGTGGTAGGGCTACTACTGCTTATCGTTGGCGGCAGCTATGCCAGCAGTTTTTTCTCAAAGAAGTTCTTTTTGGAGGATTACACCACCATGAACGCCGCCTATAAACAGGCACTTTTCTTCTCTGGTCAGGAAAAACGGGAGGAGGCCATTGCCAACTTTGCCCAGTGGGAGGAGGAGTATCAGACCTTCGCGGCGAAATATAGCGCTTACCATCCTTACGCACTTAAGGGTGACAAACAATTCAACATTGACCTGGTTCAGATCGCTACGATCATGGCCGCAGCCAAGAGTGACATCTATAGCGGCGACCTGCACCAAGCTCATCTTACGCTGGAAGAGGTGCGGCCCATTTTTCAGGAGATCTTTAAGCGCAACACCTTTTCCATGCTGGCCATTGCCCTGGTCGACTTTCACGATGCCATGGAGGTGATGCTGGCAGCCGCCGACGCTAAGGATGCGCAGCTTGTGATTGAGGTCTATCCGCAAGTTGATGAGAAGTTGCAAGCGGTAGAAAGCGTCGCCAATGATGCTGAAATCCAGGCCATCCGCCAGAACCTGGACACTCTCCTGAGCCTGGCCCAAGCCGGCCAGCGCGAGGAATTGAGCACCCAAGCGGCTACGCTAAAGAGCAGCTTTGTCAAGGTCTATCTGGCCCGCGGTTAGGGTAGCTGTTATTGGTAAATCCAAGCTGGTGGACCCAGCGCCGGGGACGTTGGGTCTACCAGCCTATGGCACCAGGCGCAACGCATTTTGATAGAAAAGCTTGGCGGCAACATCCTCTGGCAATTGCAACGTTGCTAAGAAGGTTTGGAGTTGGTTGCCATTGCTGTCACGGCCAAAGAGGAGCCGGTCAGCATAACGGACGAGAAAGTCATAGGCAAAGGCGGGGTCACGCTGCAGCGCCCCCAACCCGGAACCGGCGGAGAGATCGGCCCACAGGTTAGGATAACGGTCAAAGAGGGTAAGCAGTCGACCGCCAGGGGTAACTGGGCCTCTTGGGTAGACTGCACACTCCGTCACTTCATCGCCGCTGATAAAACGCCAGAAACCAGGAGCATGGCCGATGAAGATGGTATCTGGACAGGCTTGTAGCGTCCGTTCCAGTTGATCCGCCCCACCGCCATACCAATGCTCCTGGTAAACCGGCTGCCCCTGGGCATCGGGCAGATAGGGCACATCCAGATGGAGCACCACCGGGCACTGTAGCCGCCCGGCGCAACGAAACAGCTCCAGTGCACGGGGGTCATCCAACAGGGTGCGGTAACTCCACTCGCCACAGACGCGCACCCCGTAGATATGATAGGCCGCGGCAAAGAGCTCCGCCGCATTGCCTTCGGTGGGGCATGGGCAGTAGCCTGCCACAAAGCGACCAGCGAAGCGCTGGCAGGTTTCGATCACATCATGCAAAATGACGCCGGCGTGGGTGCCATCGGGCCGCACATTGCGTGGGTTAAAGGCGCGATGGGAAGTGGGCACATGCTCTCCTGGCGGATGAATCCACGTGAGCAGCCAAGTACGGTCAATGCCAAAGGCGTCCATCTCTGCCAACAAGCCTTCGGGACCCACGTGATTATAGTGACTGTGATTGTGGGAATCAATAATCATGGGCAATATATGTTCGCTTTGATCTATAGTCAGTAGTCCGCAGTCGCGTAGTCACATGGTCTGGAGTGGGTAAAGCCAACCTCTATTTCCGCTGCGGTCTACCGATAGCGAATTTTTCATGCTGGGCCAGAGGCGACAAATCGCAGGGCTAGCAAAACGCCTGCTCTTAGCCTGGGGAGTTCATTTCCTGGCGATTACCGGCAAGGGTGACTGACGCTTGTCAACCTTAGGCGACCCAGGTGAACCGCCCGGTCAAAAAGAGAATCTCCGCCGCCCCCCCTTCCACTCTTCCATGATATGCAAATTAATACAATAACCCTATAAACGAGTGGAGGCTGAGCTTGTCGAAGCCGAAGCGGCTGCCTAGTGCCCAACGCTGCATGGCCCGATTCCCACGTGAGCGGCGAAGTGGTTTACGCGACGGCAAACTCCGTATATGGGCGCATCGTCGGTGCGTGAAAGCCAAGGACAATCTGATCGTTAGGTACACCGTGTTCCAGAAAGTAGGTGGCGATGCCCTCCTCGGTCCAATCTTCTTCGATCCAAATTTTGCCGTTACGGATAGCAACATGCAGGATGGTCGTGAGGATCCGTTTGTTCTTCTGCCAGCCAATGCTACGCACAATGTACTGTTGGTGCTCATCATCGAAGATCAAGGCGAGTTCGTAGGGCAGAGGATCGAGTGCATTCTCCACAACGGATTGCTTATATTCCTGCATCGCCTGTTTCACCAACGCAGCATAATCGCAAGAAACCTTTATCTGACCCATCTGACAACCTCCTGGCTATCAATATTCACCACCAACAGCTTGATCTGATTAAGTTGGATAATTTGCGTCATAGCCTTTTGTTGAAAGGCTACGTCATAAACAGTTTCGTGAATTGCCAAAAAGAGTTCGTATTCTAACCCTGATAGCGCCAATATGTTTCTGTAAATCGTGTATTGTCCCACAGCGTTTTGTAGATCTTTCATGAATGATCGACCACCAAATGTCTTGATTTCCACCAAAATTCGGCGTCCATCTTTTTCAGCGAGTACTGCGGGGTGTTCGGCGACAATATCAATGCGAATTTCCAACTCTTCGTAACGAACAGTAAAATGTTCGCGCAGAATGTGCCAACCATCATTCTTCAGTGCTTGTATGACTGCATCATGAATCGTATCATTTGCCATGATTGGATTATATAAAGGACGCTAATCCCTGTCAAAAGGTGCGGTATAATAGAAATAGATGAGATAGATAGTTTCACCCTTGCCATGCTTAGCAGTCTTGAGCAGATCCACCACGCCAGCAAAGCCCGATTGGCGCGCCAGTTCCGGCGTGATGTCGGCCAGGGAAATCGGCATGATCGATTCCACGATCACCACGCCCTCACCAAGTTTGTAGGCGCCGCCCACTTTGACGCGCGGTCGCTGCCAAATCCGAATGGTGCAGGTGATCTCGCCGCGGCGAATGCCTTCGTGCAGGCGGCGGGTAAATTGCATAGGATTACCTCGTAGGTTGATTGACAGGATGACAGGATGACAAGATGACAGGATGACAAGATGACAGGATGACAAGATGACAAGATGACAGAATGACAAGGTGAAGATAAATTTCATCCTGTCATCCGATCATCTTCCTCGCTTAGACTGGTCGCGGTGGATTTGCCCAGTGACCGCTGGGATCACCGCCGCTGATAATCACCCCTTCGCGGTTCCAGCCAAAGGCGGGGTCGCTGCGCACATCGCTGGTGCAGTAGCGCAGGGTCAGGCCACAGCGGCGACGATCCGAGTTGTTGGCCAGCGAGCCGTGGAGTAGCAGGTCGCTGTGCAGGGAAATCTCGCCAGCCTTGAGTTCATCATTGACGACTGCCCCCAATTGCTCCACATTATCAACCGTCTGGTTGAGCACACTGGCCTCGGCATCTTCGCTCATGCGATAGGTGAGGTGGCCCAGGTGATGGGAGCCGGCGACAAAGCGCATACAGGCATTTTCCGTGTCGGCGTCATCAATCGCCAGCCAGACTGTCACTGTCTTCGAGGGGGTCAGCGGCCAGAAGCTGGCGTCCTGATGCCATGAGACGATCTTGCCGTCGTGGGGCAGCTTGCAGAAGTAGTGCGCGCCCCAGCCAATGACATTTTCGCCCAAAATATCCTTGACATAAGCCACAATGCGCGGGTGAGTGAGCAGGTCATAGACAAAGCCATACTTCATGTGGGCCGAGATGATCGAATAACTGCTGCCGCCGGCGGCGAGCACCGCGTCTAACACGGCATCAAAGGTGCGCCGCTGTTCGTCCATCTCCGCGGTGCTAAAGATGCGGAAGCCTTTGAGGTAGCCATTGCGGTTGTAGGTGTCAATTTGCTCACAGGTGAGTATCCTGGGCTCGGTTGTCGTGCTGGGGTGAAATTGCAGCTTCCGCCCCAACTCGCCCAGTTGTGCTTGGTTAGGGATGATTTTGGCTGGTGGTTGTTGATAAGTTGCTGCTTGCATTGCTTTATCCTCCCTTGGGCGTGCCGCCCAGTAAAAAGCCACCATCGACCGTCAGACATTGGCCGGTGATAAAGGAAGCGCGGTCAGAGGCGAGAAAGGCGGCGGCTTCGGCAATATCTTCGGGCAGGCCAATACGCCGCATGGGGGTGACCGGGATGACCGGTTCGGCATAGAGCGGTTGACCAATGGGTGGCTCGTTAGGGTCAGGAACGCGGCTGTCGATGTAGCCGGGCGCAATGGCGTTGGCGCGGATGCCGTGCGGCCCCAGTTCAAAGGCCAGGCTTTGGGTCAGGCGAATAATAGCAGCTTTACAAATGCCGTAAACGGTATCTTGGGGCCAACAGCGGTAGCTGTGGACAGAACTGACGCTGACAATGGCGCCGCCGCGTTGATTTTCAGTGGCTTGAGCAATCATCTGCTTGGCCGCCTCCTGCGCACAGATAAAGGGCCCTTTGAGATCAACGGCCAACATCTTGTCCCAATGCACTTCGGGGATGTCAAGCACATCGTCCCACTCCCAGGTGGCCGCGTTGTTGACCAACACATCAAGCCGGCCAAAATGGTCAACCGTCCCTTGCACCAGTGCCTTGATCGAGGCCGTATCGCCCAAGTCGGCGGCAATGAGATGGGCTTGCCGCCCCAGCGCCCGCACATCGGCGGCGGTCTGTTCGGCCAAATGGTCAATGGCGTAGTCGTTAATCACAATGTCATAGCCGTCACGGGCTAGAGTAAGGGCTATGGCGCGACCGATGCCGCGGCGAGAGCCGGTGACTAAGGCGACACGCGGTGTGTTGCTCATGGTTCCTCCTTTGTATCACGCTTCAATAAGTGGCCTTTATGTAGTTCAAAATGAGATCCGACGTTTTGTAGAGACTAGAGATCAGAGATTGGCGAGTGAATCGCTAGGCCCACGCTGTACATTACCATCACACAGTTGGATCGTCAACTGCTCTTTGAGCCTTAGGGTGTGTACCACAAATGGGGCGAAGCACTAGCAAGGTCAATCGGATCTTCTCGCCCATCGCCCCTAATTTGGGACACACCCTTGAGCCTTACCTTACCCACATCTTTTTCGCCCAGAGGTGGGATGACCGCGACGTCGTCACCATTGCCGATCAACTCGTTGCTCGCCCACCCCAGCATGTCTACCCTTGCTGCGCCAACAGCCCCTCTACAGTGAAATAAAATCCACCATAAAGCTAGAGAACCAATAAGAGAAAGGTATGCTATAATTGGGACGCGCGGACTTTTTATGAGTCTACGCGTGTTAGTGGATCGAAACAGCGCATGGTGGCGAGTCGCGAACCTGCCGCCCGCGGGAGCTCTCTGGGCGCGCCACCTTACTTGTCAAGTACACTTTGTCGCGCAGAGCCCTTTTTGTTTGCGCAACTCTGGCTGAATTTTTGTCCTACATCTAGAGCAATATGTGCAAGAAGTGAAAATCGCTCATGTTACAAAAATTGCCCATCGGCATCCAGACTTTTACGAAGATCCGGGAAGAGAACTATCTGTACGTCGATAAGACTGCCGCGATCTATCGCCTGCTAACGACAGGTGATTACTTCTTTTTGTCGCGCCCGCGGCGGTCAGGCAAGTCGCTGACGCTCTCTACGATCAAGGCAATTTATCAAGGACAGCGGGAGTTTTTTACTGGCCTGTGGATTGAAGACAAGTGGGACTGGGAGACGACGCACCCTGTGATTCATCTCTCCTTTAGCGGCATTGGCTATCAGACCATCGGTATCGAGGCGGCGATTGAAGCGGAGTTGCGGCTCGTCGGCGAACAGTTTGGGATTGAGTTGGCGCAGCGGGGCATCGACCGCCTTTTTGCCGAGCTGATCCGCAAGTTGGCCGGCGCACAGGGTCGGGTCGTGTTACTGATCGATGAGTATGACAAGCCCATCATCGATTATTTGGATAACATCGGACAGGCAAAAGTACATCAGACGGTGCTGAAAACGTTTTATTCGGTGATCAAGAATAGCGATCCCTATATTGAATTTTTGCTGATCACCGGTGTCTCCAAGTTCAGTAAAGTTTCCATATTTTCTGAGTTGAATAATCTAGCTGACATTACAATGAACCGTCAGTTCGTTACACTCACGGGCTATACACAAGCAGAATTGGAGCAGTCGTTTGAACCGTACATAGCTGACGCCGCAGTGCGATTAGGTCTAGGTCAAGTAGAATTGCTTGCGCGCTTGCGCCATTGGTATAACGGTTATAGCTGGGATGGACACACCTATGTATACAATCCCTTTTCAGTTTTGAGTTTCTTCCTAAACGCGGAATTTCGCAACTACTGGTTTGAAACTGGGACACCGACCTTTCTGCTTACGCTCATGCGTGAAGAGTGGCTTTATGAACTCAACCACTTAACCGTCAGCGAACAGACCTTTTCCAGCTATGACATTGAGCATCTACAGGTCGTCGCCATCCTCTTTCAGACCGGCTACCTCACGATCAAAGCCAAAGGTGACTTTGGAATTTACACGCTAGACTACCCCAACGCCGAAGTCAAAGAATCGCTGCTCTCCTATATGATTGCCGATTTGCGCAACGACCAGGCGCTCTTCACCAAGCCAATGGTGATCCAGTTTTACGAGGCATTCAATACCAATGATATACAACGTGTCATTGACTTGGTCAAAAGCATCTTCAAGAACATTCCTGCGCAGATTTTCCTCAGTAAGGCCGAAGCGTACTACCACAGCTTGATCTACCTGGTTTTCTTCTTTCTAGGACAGTATGCGGAAAGCGAGGTCAATACCAACAATGGCCGGCTCGACTGTGTGGTGCAGAGTCCGCATCATATCTACATTCTCGAATTCAAGCTTGACAAAAATGCCAAAGCAGCATTGCAGCAGATCAAGGAGCGCGGTTACGCCGCTAAGTACACAGCAGATCCGCGCCCCAAAGTACTGATCGGCATCAACTTCAGCAGTCAACAAAAGACGGTAGACGACTGGACAATGGAGATGGCCTAGGAAACCAGCAATGGCTGATGACGGTTGGGCCGTTGTAGCCGATTGCACCGTACTCAACCTATACAAAATAGAACATTTGCGCTAAAATGTGAAGCATGCCTTATCATGGGTGCAGCTCCCGTTGTCATCGCCATTCCTGTAACTTGCCAAAGGAGAGAATTATATGTCTCAATTTGTGGGCTTTCCTCAGGATGCCATCACCTTTTTTGAAGAGATTGCCATCTTTAACGAGAAAACGTGGTTTGAAGAGAACAAGGCGCGCTTTCAGGAAAGCGTGCAGCAGCCAGCCCAAGCGTTTGTCGAGGCGTTGGGCGAGCGGCTCATCACCCTCGCCCCCGGCATCCAGTATAGCACCAGCCTCAATGGCTCCGGCTCAGTCATGCGCATCTATCGCGATGTGCGCTTCAGCAAGGACAAGACGCCCTACAAGACCAATCTCGGCATTGCCTGGTGGGAAGGGCCAGGCAAAAAGATGGAGGAGCCGGGCTATTATTTTCACCTAGATCGCAGCGGCGCGTGGATTGCCGGCGGCATGTATATCTTTACCAAAGACGCGCTGGAAGTCTACCGCAAAGCGGTCGATCACAAGAAACAGGGCCAAGCGTTGGTGGCGGCCCTTGCTCATGCCAAGGCCGCAGGGCTGGCGATCAGCGGCAGCGGTGAATATACCCGAGTGCCTACCGGCTATGACAAGGATCACCCCCGCGGTGATCTGCTCAGGCAAAAGGGCATCGTGGCCGTTTCGCCAGGAATTCCGGTCGAGGTCATTGCCTCGCCGGCATTGGTTGATATCTGCTTCGATTACGCCAAGGCAATGTTGCCGCTGCACCAGTGGTTAGTTGCGATGCAGCGTAGTTAGTTGGTTGCTGTGCACTATCGATCGCAAACGACTGTGTAAACTCATAGAGATGATCTATGAGTTTACATAAACTCTCCACTAGCTGGTAGCGGTTTCCTCACTCTACGCCCGTTTGACTACACAAATATTCACACCTTATTGTCCCGCGCATAGTGCACAATTTTTGCACAATATATATCCATAAATTATCAACCAATTGGAAGCAAAGACACAGTGAATTGGACGGGAGCAGCCTATAATTCTACCAACTTGTAGGTAAAATATGATGAACACACAGAATCCTGATCTACCGAATAATGAAACCAGAGAAGCAATCTTAAAGGTCGCCGAGGAACTCTTTTCGAAGCGAGGCTACGCCGCGGTCAAATTGCGGGATATTGCCGCCGCCGTTGGGATGCGCCATGCGTCGCTTTACTACTACGCACCTGGCGGTAAGGAAGATCTCTTTGTGGAGGTGATGCAGCGCAGCTTCCAGCGCCATCGCACGGGCATGGCACAGGCAATTCGCGCAGCCGGCCCAGCCCTGCCCGACCAGATGCAGGCGGTGGCAGAGTGGATCGTCTCGCAGCCGCCTATGGATCTGGCGCGTATGACCAATGCTGATCTGCCTGCGATCGATCCGCAAAAGGCCGCCGAACTGAGCAAATTAGCCCTCGATGCGATGACCATTCCAATTATCGAGGCGTTGCAAGCCGCGGCGGTGCGCGGCGCCATCACGCCCATGCCGAATTATGGAATGGCGGCCATGGCCTTTACGGTTTTGCTCCAAAGTACCCATCAAATCCCGGAGGAAGCAGTTCAGCGCGAAATCCCGGGCGGGCGCAAGGCCATCGGCCAGACGCTTGTGAACATGCTACTCTATGGCTGGCTGCCACGCCAGTAGCCCATTAACCTAAGCTTGATGGAGGCCAAACCCACTCATGCGCAATCAAAAAGCTCGCCACTCCAACGCCCCCGTCGTCGCCATTCAAAATGTGACCAAAGCATTCAAAGTCGGCACTGGCGCCGTAGAAGTCCTCAAAGGCATTTCGCTCCAGGTGCAACCGGGCGAATTTGTGGCCATCGTCGGGCCATCGGGCAACGGCAAGTCGACGCTGCTCAATATGATTACCGGCATCGATCGGCCCACCGACGGCGAAATTATTGTGACGGGACAGCCCGTCCACAAGCTCAGTGAAAATCAGCTTGCCGTCTGGCGCAGGGAGCAAGTCGGCATTATCTTTCAATTTTTTCAAATGTTGCCGGCCCTAAGTTTGCTGCAAAATGTGGTGTTGCCCATGGAATTTGCCGGCAAATACAGCCGCCAGGAACGGCGCGACCGCGCCCTGAACCTGCTTGAACTGGTGGGCCTGGCCGATCAGGCGGATAAGTTGCCCAGTATGGTCTCTGGGGGACAGCAGCAGCGGGCCGCCATTGCCCGTGCCCTAGCCAATGACCCGCCGCTATTGGTGGGGGATGAGCCAACCGGCAACCTGGATTCAAAGACGGCGAGCGAAGTCTTTGATCTTTTCCATCAGTTTGTCGAGCGGGGCAAGACCATGATCATGGTCACCCACGACAAAGAGTTGGCCGCCCAGATTCCACGCACGGTCGAAATTCAAAATGGCCGCATTAGTGCGGACACGAACCGACGGTCAGCGCCGGCTGGGGTCGCCACCGCGCCTGACCCAAAGGGTTCTGCCCCCAGTATAGCAATGGCGCTGGCCTAGCGCACGCGCCGAAAGCTTCTGCCGCATATCTATCGGGGAGAGCAAGATGGATGTGATTTACCAGAAAATCTGGGCCGACTTGTGGGACAACAAAACACGCACCATCCAAGTGGCATTAGTGGTGGCCCTGGGCGCGTTTGGGATCGGGCTGGTGATTGGGGCGCGCAATCTGATTTTGGAGGCCGTCAATGCCGACTATCGCCGGGCTGCCCCACCAGCCATTGGGCTCATCGTCAACCCGCCGATGACCGATGAGCAGTTGCTTGGGCTCAAAAATATTGAGGGGGTGGAGACGGTCGAAGGAGTGATCACTTCCCTGATCGAGTGGCGCGCCACGCCAGACGCAGCGTGGGAGCCGGCCTTCCTGCGCTCACGGATGGATTTTGCAGATCAAACACTTTCCAAAGAGCTGTTGCTGACGGGGCAGTGGCCAACACGCCAGAACGTGGCCATCTCCAAGGGAAGCGACACGACCTTTGGGATCGAGCAAGGCAGCAGCGTCCAACTGCGCATTGCCGACCGTGAGCGCACGGTCGATGTGGTGGGTGTCATCAAAAGCCCGCGCGCCGCACCCTTTTTTACGGGCAACCCCGATTTTTTTATGAGCCGGGCGCGCTATAACGCTGTGGTAGGCAGCGCCAATTACGACACCATCTTTATCGGTATTGGTGCGTTTGATCGGGCCAAGGCCGAAGCCGTCGACACAGCCATTCGCGACCGGCTAGACAAGCTGGGGATTGACTCACGCGGGGCGGAGCAGCCCTTGGGCAATCGCATTACCCCGCCCGACCGGACCCCTGTCTCCAGTTTGCTTGACGCGCTCTTTGCCATTATGGGATTAGTCGGCGGTGTGGTTGTTGTGTTAGGGATCTTTCTGGTCTTCACCAGCGTCAGTGCGATTGTCACGCAGCAGGTCGATCAGATTGGGGTCATGAAGGCCATCGGCGCCCGCTCTGGTCAGATTTTGCGCGGCTATCTGCTGCTGATCCTGGCCTATGGGCTGCTGGCCACGCTGATTGCAGTGCCCTTGGGTGCGTTAGCCGCCAATGGTCTGAAGAATTTCTTTTTGGACTTTACCAACACGACCAATCCGGGCTTTCAGCTTGAGCCGACGGCGGTAGTGGTGCAGGTGTTGGTGGCTTTGCTGGCGCCAATGCTGGCTGCGCTCTTCCCGATCCTCAAAGGAGTGGGGATCACTGTGCGCGAGGCGATCAGCAGTTATGGCCTGGGCGGCACAGCCGGGCTGATCGACAAGTTGGTGGCACGGGCGCGGGGGATTCCCTATAGCGCGCTGTTGACCCTTGGCAATGTCTTTCGCAATAAACAGCGCGTCCTTTTGATCCAACTGACGCTGGTCGGCAGCGGTATTATTTTTATCGCCGTCACCGGCGCTGCGGACTCCACCCAATTCACCTTTAACCAGGAGTTGCGCTCAATCCACACCTACCAGGCGGGCATTGCCTTTGAACAAGCACAACGCCTGGCGCGCATTGAACAACTGGCGCTGGTGCAGCCGGGCGTTGCCACCATCGAAGCGTGGATGACTGGCGCCGCCACGGTGCGCCCCAGCACCCAGGCCAAGTCAACCATTGATGACAAAAGTACAACCTTGCTTGGCGTGCCCTATAATTCGGCGCTCTATGCACCCCAGATCGTGCGCGGCCGTTGGCTACAACAGAACGACCAGACAGCAGCGGTCATTCACAAACGGCTGGCCCAGAAAATTGGTGTTGACTTGGGTGATCAAGTGATCATTACCCGCAAAGATGGTCGTGAAGCGACCTGGACCATTGTTGGGGTCCTCTATGATCCGGTCAATAACCAGACCATCTACATGCCACGAGCTGCCCTCGCGCGCTTTCTGGGCGAGGCGAACCGCGCCAACGCGCTCTGGTTTACGACAACCGCCACAGATGCAGATCAAATCAAGCAAATTACGCTAGCGCTTGAAACAACCTTCAAAACCCAAAATGTGAATGTGGCGCCGGAGACGATCTTTAATGGCAATACTATTGAAGATATCGTCTTCAGTAAACTCTTTACCTATGATTTGCTGCTGCGCTTGCTGGCGATCATGGCGGTAGTCATCGCCGTGGTGGGTGGGATCGGCCTCAGCGGTGTACTGTCGCTCAGCGTCCTAGAGCGCACGCGCGAGATCGGGGTCATGCGCGCCATTGGGGCTTCGTCGGGCCAGATCACGCGCCTCTTCATCGGCGAAGGCGTGTTTTTGGGCATGTTGAGTTGGCTGATTGCCATTCCTGTAAGCATCCCACTGGCGTTTGGGCTGACGACGCGCCTCCTGACAACGATTTTGGATGAAGAAATTCTTTACCGCTTCACACTCACCGGACCTGCGCTCTGGCTCGCCATTATCTGCCTACTCGCAATTGTGGCGAGTTGGTTCCCGGCCCGCAATGCGACGCGTGTCAGTGTACGAGCCAGCCTCGCCTATCAGTAAAGAACAGCGCGTACAGGTTGGCGAAAATGCTTACGACAACCAATTCCCCTCAATCCCCTCAATCATCAGGCAATCAGTTGTGCCGAGATTTACTGGGGCCGAGAGTAAACGAAGGAGAAGATACCATGACAGTCATTATTACTGGCGCCAATCGGGGTCTGGGTTATGCAACGGCGCTGGCCTTGGCCAAGGAGCGGTCACGGACACTTGTGTTGGCCTGCCGCGACATGACGAGCGCAATTGCGGCAGCTAATAAAATCAAAGCGGCAACCGGCAACGACCATATCGTCCCTATGTATCTCGATCTAGCATCCCTGGCCACGGTGCGCAGATTTGTCGCCGATTTTCAAGCGCTTACTCTGCCGGAATTAAAGGTCATCATCTGCAATGCAGGTGTCAGCAAAACTACGGTGCAGGACAAATCCGCCGAGGGCTACGAGCTGACCTTTGCCGTCAACCATCTTGGCCATTTTCTGCTTGTCCATCTGCTCTTAGGGCAGCTTGCGCCGCCGGCGCGCATACTCTTTGTCAGCAGCGGCCTCCATGACGCAGCAAAAACGCGGGGGGCGATGCAGCCGCCGCGCTACGTCAACGCTGAATTTGCCGCCTATCCCACACGCGACCCGGCGCTCCTCAAGGATGATGCGCAGGCCGGCGACCAGGCATATGCCACCTCTAAGCTGTGCAATGTGATGTGCACAGTGGAATTCGCGCGCCGGCTGCAGATAGCCGGCTATACTGACATTACCGTCAACGCTTTTAACCCTGGGCTCATGGCCGGCACCGGGTTGGGACGCGCAAGCAAGGGCTGGACCCGCTTCATCTGGTACTATATCCTCCCCCTGTTGCGCCCACTCATGGGCAAGGTAGCGCGCACACCACAGCAGTCAGGGACGGGTTTGGCCTATCTGGCCACGGCGCCTGAAGTGGCAGAGGTCACCGCCACCTACTTTGACGGACGCCAACGCCAAGAACCTGCAGCGGCGGCGCGTGATCAGACCAAAACAACTGAATTGTGGGAAAGCAGCATCGCCTTGACCCATTTACAATCGGATGAAACGATACTACCGATTGGAGCCACCCCATGAAACCCGCTTCCCTTCCATGACCTCCCGCCGCATGGCCGCCTCCGGCGTCTCGACTGACTCAAGGTAGCCGCCGAGGATGTCCCCTTGGGCGGCGGCTACCAGGCAATATCACGTCTTGTGCCAAGGCTCTGTAGAAACGGTCTCCTCTGCTCTTTTATTCGTCTTGACCGTAGCTTGAGGTAATGTGCGATTGGCGTTGGTTCCAAAAAGTAGACTTGACAGCCTCTGCAAATCAATGTTACACTTCACGTAACCGGTTGCGTAACCGATTGCGCATCTGCTCGAACTTCGGTTTTCTATTCTTTCATGGTAATAACTATGCTGTAGCTTCAGTGCTTGCCAGTTGTTCAGTGCCAAGTCTTCCTGGCTGGGTTCGCAAGAGTACTGTCAACAGGGCGATCCCTTGACCCCTTCCAGAAAGATCGTGTTGCAGTGTAATAATGGAGAGTTTCGTCAGGTGAAACGCCCCACGATGGGTGATGTGGCGCAGCGGGCGGGGGTGTCAAAGGCCACTGTTTCGCACGTAATCAATCAGACGCGCTATGTCGAAGAAGAGACAAAACAACGTGTGTTGCAAGTCATTGCAGAACTGGACTATCGTCCCAACGCTGCGGCGCGCAGCCTGACGACACACCGTACTGGCACCTTGGGCATGGTCATCTCGGATGCCAGCAACCTGTTCTTTGGTGAAATGTTACTGGGCGTTGAGCAGGTGGTGCGTCCCCAAAATTATGGTCTGCTTGTGTGCAATACGGATGAAGTGTTGGAACAGGAAGACCACTATCTCAATCTCTTGTTGCGGCAACGCGTCGATGGCATTATCGCCGCTGCCACTAGCCAGCAATGGGGAGCACTTGCCGAAGCAGCAGTGCAACACACGCCGATTGTCTTTGTCGATCGCGCTTTTGCAACGCTGGAAGGGCCTTACGTCGGTGTGAATAATCAAGGGGGCGCTTATCTGGGGACCAAACATTTGATTGCCAGGGGGTATCGTCAGATCGGCATCGTTGCCGGTTTGCAACGGCTTTCCACTATGCGGGAGCGATTGGCCGGTTTTACCCAAGCACTTCAAGAGTATGCTATCCCGTTGCCGCTGGAGTGGATTGGCACGTCACCCTTGAGTATTGAGGGGGGACGGACAGCCACACGGGAACTTCTTTCCCTAGCACAACGGCCTACGGCACTCTTTCTTAATAACAATCTGTTAAGTTTAGGTGCGCTGCTGGCGCTCAAAGATTTGGGCTTGCATTGCCCCCAAGATGTTGCCCTCGTCGGCTTTGATGATCATCCTTGGGCGGCGGTCTCCGAACCGCCGTTGACCGTTGTACGCCAGCCGGCGCGCCAGGTAGGGCAAAAGGCCGCGGAATTGCTGTTTGCCTTGCTTACTGGTGAACAACCGCCAGCGTTGCGGCTTCTCCTCGATTGTGAATTGATTGTGCGGGCATCAAGTTGAGGTGTCATGTATCCTTGACTCGCATATAGATGGCGCTATGCGCTCACTGCGTGAAGAGAATAAGCGCGCTCCTGTCATTAGTGCATTTTTATTCTCATCTGTGGCAGTCAAGCGTGTATCACCGGCAACAGGAGGGAAAATCCATGACACACACGGCACAGCACTCCTCCCCACCGGCTGTCAAGAGTGCGAAAAAACGTGAACAGACCAGTACATGGGCCGAATTTCGCCGTTCATTCAGCGGTTTGCAAGGGGAAGAGACCCGATCCGGCTATCTCTTTATCCTGCCGAACTTTTTAGGGTTTCTGATCTTTAGTTTGTTTCCTATTGTTTTTGCTGCTTATATCACCTTTACCGAGTGGAATCTGGCCAAGCCGCCTGTATTTGTCGGCCTTCAGAACTTTGTGTCGCTCTACAACGACCCGCTCTTCTGGAAAACCCTGGGCAACTCGGCCTACTATACCTTTGTGGCAGTGCCTACCGGTGTTTTTGTGGCGTTCTGGCTGGCCATGCTGATGAACCGCAAGATGTGGGGCGTGGTCTTCTTTCGTACTGTCTATTTTCTGCCTCAAATCACCCTGACTGTCGCCGCTGCCGTGGTCTGGAGTTGGCTCTACCACCCGGAATTGGGGCTCTTTAACTACCTATTGGGCCTGATTGGGATTGAAGGGCCGCGTTGGTTACAGAGCACCACGTGGGCTATGCCGGCGATTATCATTATGGGCAACTGGCAAGGGATCGGCTTTGCCATGTTGATCCTGCTGGCGGGGTTACAGGGCATTCCCGGCGAATATTATGAAGCTGCCGAAATTGACGGCGCCAACGGCTGGCAAAGGCTGCGCTATATCACCCTCCCCCTCTTGACCCCCACCATCTTTTTTGTCGTCGTGACATCGCTGATCGGCGCCTTCCAGGGCTTTGATCAATTTTATGTCATGACTAATGGCGGCCCCGCCAAGGCAACCACCACCCTGGTTCTCTACATTTTCCAAAATGGATTTACCTTTTTCAAAATGGGGTATGGCGCCGCGTTGGCCTTTATGCTCTTCCTCTGCATCCTGGTGATTACCCTGGTTCAGTGGTGGTTGGCCGACCGGTGGGTCTATGGCTTTCAACAAGAGCAGTAGCCAATGGCGCAACCATAAAGGTTAATCCAATTATGTCCGTCATTGAGGAGTGAGCACGCCCACAGGCGAACCCGAGATCCATATCCATAGGGGCGCCTCACGACATCGTTTACCATTGCGGAGAAAGATCAATGGCCACCTCATCGCTTAAAACGACCACCCAATCAGCGCCGGTTCGCCGCGCGTCAGCCGGGATGGGGAAACGACAACGGGAACGCGTAGCCACTCTAGCGGCATGGCTACTCTTGGGGTTCGGTGGTATTGCCATGCTGGTGCCCTTTCTCTGGATGGTCTTCACATCATTTAAAAGTACGGCCGAGCTTTACACTTTTCCGCCTAAGTTTCTGCCGGAACAGTGGCTCTGGCAGAACTACTATGAAGCCTGGACCTTGCTGCCCTTTCCCACCTTTTTTAAGAATAGCATCATCGTCTCAGTGGCGGTCGTCTTTGGCCAGCTTTTTACCTGTTCCCTAGCTGGGTACTCCTTTAGTCGACTGCGCTATCCGGGCCGTGACCGCCTCTTTCTGCTCTATCTCGCCACCATGATGATTCCCTTTGCCGTGATCATGATCCCCCTCTATGTACAGATGCGCTGGATGGGGTGGGTGGATACGCTTTGGCCATTGATCGTTCCTGCCATTTTTACCCCCTGGGGCACCTTTATGATGCGCCAATTTATGAGCACACTACCCCGTGAGTTGGAAGACGCCGCACGTATTGATGGCGCCAGCTTTTTCCGCATTTATCGCACCATCATCTTGCCCTTGACCAAGCCGGCGCTGGCCACGCTAGGCATCTTTACCTTCTTGGGCAGTTGGAATAACTTTCTTTGGCCGTTGATCATTATCAGTTCCCTCAATTTGAAGACGATTCCGCTGGGCATGACAGCCTTCCAAGCCCGCATGCCCATGCGCACCCCGTGGGAGTTGGTCATGGCCGCCGCCACCTTTGCCATTCTGCCCGTGCTCATCGCCTTCATCTTTGGCCAAAAGTATTATGTGCAAGGCATTGTGACCTCAGGGATCAAGGGCGGCGCATGAACAGTGGAATGAGGTTCTCTTAGACAGGCGAGCGTTGTACTGCACTCACGCCAGCCTGTTGATTGCTCTTCGTCTATGCAATGCATCGATTTTACCAAGGAGGAAATCATGAAGAAGTCGTTCTCCCGTTTTTCCGGTCCCCACACCAATCGCCGTCAATTTTTGAAGCTGCTGGGCGGTAGTGCGGCGTCGCTGGCGCTCCTCAGCGCCTGCCAGCCAGCCGCCCCGGCAGCAGCGCCAGCCGCCCAAAGTGGCAGCGGGAGTGCAGCCGCCACCCCACGCTCCGCTTGGGTCACAGGCAACATTGCAGCCGACACGGCAGCCCCTTTCCGCTACTCGTCCTGGGAAGGTGAAGAAGAGATGCGCAAGTGGTTGCTCCACTTTGATAATTTCTTCAAAGAAAACTACCCCAACATGCAAGTTCAAGGGGACTGGGGTGTGCCTTGGGGCGAATATTGGACCAAGATGCCCACTCAGTTGACGGCCGGCGCTGAAGTTGAACTCATGTGGATGCATGACAGCCGCTGCCAGACCTTTGCCGCCAATGATTGGATTATCCCCTTGGATGATTTTCTGGCTTCCTTTACCCCGCCCGGTTGGCCCGATGAGTTTTATCCGTCTCAGGTCAAAGCTTTTCAGTATCAGGGCAAGCAATACGGGATCCCCTACGATTTTGCTTCCGGCGGGCTTTATCTGAATCTGGATCTCTTTGAAGCAGCCGGCGTCGAACCACCGACCGAAAGCACCACCTGGGAGCAATTCTTGGAGATTGCCAAAGCGCTCACGAAACAGGAGGGTGACAAAACGGTGCAGTGGGGTATCGGCGGGCTGCCCACCAGTTGGTCCGGCGGCGCCTACTTTGTGGTCAAAACCTTTGGCGGCGACTACTGGAACGAAGATATTACCCAGTCCAAATTCAACGATGAAGCGACCATTGCCGCCTTCCAATTTCTGGCCGATCTCATGTGGAAGCACGGTGTGATGCCCAGTTCCGATATGTTAGCCGGTTTGGGCATGGGCGCGGGGCTCGCCTTTGCTTCGGGCTTGACGGCCATGCACTACACGCTCAACGATGAAGCCTTTGTGCTGCAAGAGAGCATTGAAGACAAGTTTAAGTGGGGCTTTGCGCCGACCCCCCAGGGGCCTGGTGGCCAATATTACTTTACCGGCGGCTCGGCCTTTAGCATCCCCAATACTTCGACTCAACCGGAAATGGCCTATGAGTTGATGCGCTACACACTGACCAATCCGGAGACCTTGCCTATCTCTGGAAAGATGGGCAGTCAATTCACCGGCAACATGAATTTCTACGAGTTCGGTCTGCCATTGGAAGAATGGGGCGTTGATCGAGAGGCGTTCAAAACCGCCTTCTACGATCTACCGCGCGCCCACGGCATTGCGCCGGTCTACCATCCCAAGTATCTGGAGTGGGAAACCTCTGTTTACCAGGCAATTATGGATAAACTCTGGATTGGCGAAGAACGGGATGCCGCCGTTGTCTGCCAAGAGTGCCATGATGCAACGAACCAGTTGTTGGGCGGCTAGTTTCCCGCAGAACGTATCATCAGCAGAGACCTGTAGGGTTTCGGAAACCCTACAGGTCTGCTTCCCCAATCCACAGAAGCACATGATTTCGCAAAGACAGCTAAATGCAAGGGCTGCAAATAGAAAAAAGTAGAGGCGGCAATGGTGTACGAAGCTACTTGGAATTCCCTCAAGACTCACCCAACCCCCCGCTGGTTTCAGGAAGCAAAATTTGGTATCTACACGCACTGGGGTGTCTATGCCGTGCCGGCCCGTGGCCCCAACGCCACCTGGTATCCCTACAACATGTATCGGGAAGGCACGCCGCAGTATGACTACCATGTCCAGACCTACGGCCATCCCTCTACCTTTGGCTATAAGGACTTTATCCCCATGTTGACCGGTGAAAAGTTCGACCCGGAGGAGTGGGCAGAACTGTTCAAACAAGCCGGCGCCCAATTTGCCGGCCCCGTAGCCGAACATCATGATGGCTTTGCCATGTGGGATACCCGGTACTCGGAGTGGAACGCCGCCAAGATGGGACCGCAGCGCGATATTGTCGGCGCCTTGGCCCAATCGATCCGCCAACAGGGGATGCGCTACATGGTCGCGCTCCATCATGCTGAGAATTGGTGGTTCTTCCCCCACTGGCGCAAAGAGTTCGACACCGCCGATCCACGCTATAGTGGCCTTTATGGAGAGTTGCACAACCTAGAGTGGGCGGACAATCCACCCGACCCCAAGACGCGTGACAACCTGTGGGAACTGATGGACCCGCCAAGCAAGTCCTTTCTCGACCGCTGGCAGGCCAAGACCTTTGAGGTGATCGACAACTATCAGCCCGATCTGATTTGGTTTGACTTTGGCATCAAGTTTATCCAAGAACATTACAAACGGGCGATGCTGGCCTACTATTACAATAAGGCCGCCGCGTGGGGCAAAGAGGTGGTCGTCACCTACAAATGGCATGATCTCGCCCCCGGCGCCGGCGTCGTCGACCTCGAACTAGGGCGTTTTGATACGTTAACTTACCACAACTGGATCACCGACACAACGGTCGATGACGGGCACGGCTGGGGTTATCTCAAGGAGACGCAGTACAAATCGCTGCCAAGCCTCATCCATTACCTGGTTGACAATGTGAGCAAAAATGGCTACATGTTGCTCAACGTCGGTCCTAAGCCCAATGGCGAAATTCCCGACGAAGCCAAAGCCTTACTCGCCGGTATCGGCCAGTGGCTAGCCGTCAACGGCGAAGCGATCTACGGCACCACCCCGTGGATGACCTATGGCGAAGGCCCTACCCAGATGACCAAGGCGGGCTATTTTATGGAGGATGCCGAGGTGCGCTATACGGCGCAGGATATTCGCTTTACGGTCAAAGGCGATGTCTTGTATGCGATCTGCCTGGGCTGGCCAACCGAAGAATTGACCATTGAAGCCGTGAAATCCTTCTATTCCAGTGAGATTCGGGCGGTAAAAATGTTAGGCGTTGATCAGGAATTATCCTGGACACTCACCAGAGGGGGTCTTAAGGTGACGCCGCCGACAACAAAGCCGTGTGAACACGCGTTTGTGTTCAAGATTGAACGACAGCATCCATTTGCTATTGTCTGACATATCACATAAACCGCCAATCGCCAATGGTGCTTGTTTTAGCGTAGCGGCAATGGTACAATGGCGCTTATGAATACACAATTGCTTGCATCTGGTATACAGAAAGCTGTCGATAGCTTTCCCGCAATTTCTTTGCTCTATCTCTTTGGCTCACAGGTAGAGGGCCGACTAGGCCCAATGAGTGATTATGATTTTGCCATTCTCTTGGATCACCGTGTAAACGGGAGAAACGTACAAGCGCAGATAACTCATCTGTTTTGCGAACAGTTAGACGCAGCGCATGTCGATGTTGTTCTGCTCAATCAAGCGCCGATTGAGTTGGCCTATGCTGTCATTGCCCAAGGACAACTGTTGTACCAACGCGATGTTGTTACTCGGGTAGAATATGAAGCATATGTCATGAGCCGCTACGGTGATTATCTGCCCGTTCTGCGCGCCCAGCGTGCTGAATTATTGGGAAGAAAGAATCATGACGCTCGAATTCAGCGGTATCGAGCGGCGTTTGGACGAACTGAACGAACGCTTAGCCAGATTGTACCCACTCCAGAGTAAATCACGCGCAGATTTTGATCAAGATCCCTATTTGCGCGACATTGTCGAGCGCAATTTAGAGATTGCCGCCCAAAGCTGTATCGACATTTGCCACCGCATCATTGCGATTGAACAAGCGTTGAAGCCCAACGACTATTACGAAGCAATTCTGCGCATGGGCGAATTGGGTGTAATTCCACTCGACTTCGCCCATCAGCTAGCGCCCCTTGTCGGCTTTCGTAACATTTTGATTCATGAATATTTGAATGTCGATTGGAGTATCGTTTATAGCAGCCTACAAGACCTAAGTGATTTGAACAATTCTCCACTCTCATCTAACAGTGGTTAGCACAGCGCGCAGCCTGACGATCCCCCTTCATTTACACATTGATGGGTTACGCGCTGTGTAGTTTATTCATCCATCAACCACGCCAAAGCAAACCGCGCCAGGGTCAGCCGTTCATACGGATGCTCATCCCCCCGTTCATAGAGACAGCAGATGGTCATATCCGGTGTAACGGCCAGATCGGAATAGGCAGCCGGCCCGGCATGGAGCACCTTAGCGACCGGCCAACTTTGGCATTCATCCGCGCTCAGGCGCACGGTCATCTTTTCGCGCACGGTGCTGGCTGGGTTGGCAAAGAGGACATGCTGCTGGTCGTAGCGCACTAGGCTAGCCTGACAGATTGGTTCAATCAGGGTTTCCTCCCAGCGCAAGCCGGCAAAGCTGTTACCTTGGTCATAGCTCCAGGCGACGGCGCGGCGTTTCTCACCGACATAGTTGCGACAGTTAATATAGACCGCGCCAGCCGCGGTCTCCACCACCGTGCATTCGTTGGTGCCAATGTCGACAATGCCGCCGATCTGCCAGCTTGCGCCATGGTCATCGCTGTAGATAACATGGGAATGATAGGGGTCGCGCTTGCGGTCAAAGTACTGGCCCACCATGTGGTCACAGGGAATGACGAGCCGTCCACTGCGCAGTTGGATGCCGTGGGTCGGGCCGGTGGCATACCAGGTCCAGGACGAGTCTTTCACGGCGGCAGTGATTTCCTGAGGCGTGGCCCAGGTGGCGCCGTCATCATGGCTATGGGTGACCCAAACGGTGCGCGGCGCCTTGCCCTGCGTGATCAGGTTTTCATCGCCGTCGGCGAGGTTTTTGCAAAAGGGCAGCCAGATCACGCCGGTGTTGCGGTCGACCACCGGACAAGGATTGCCACAAGTCATGCCCGCTTCGGTGACGACCGTTTGCAACGGCTGCCAGGTAATGCCGTTATCAAAGCTACGCTTGAGCACCAAGTCAATCTCGCCGGCATCGCCGCGGCCCTGTTTGCGCCCTTCGGCAAAGGCGAGCAACGTGCCCTGCGTGGTGACGGCTAGGGCCGGGATGCGGAAGGTATGGTAGCCTTCCTGACCACTGGTGTAAAGGTCAAATTGTTGGCAATTCATTGCTTTTCCCTCTTTAAATCGGTGATCTCTTCTGGCGTAAACAAGTAAAGCTCATCTATAGCCAAAGATTCGCTTTGGATCTGCCCAAAGGATTTGGCAAAAAAAGCATAGTACACCTCCCAGCGCGCCGTATCGCCTTGTAGCCACGCTAACCCTTTTTCCACAAGCAGTTCGACATCTTTGGCAGTGACATCGGTGGCGCGCCAGCGCGCCTCACCAAAGATCACCTGGCGTGTCTGGCGATTGACCCCCACTGCATCGACTTGGGCATCACGCGTCCACCAACTGCCGATCTCTTGTACGGCAAAGGGAATCCGCCCTTGCCCGGAGGCCACAAGCAGATGCTGTCGCGCCACAGTTTCCCAAACAGGCGCGACAATGTAGGGCAAATTGAGGCGAATCTCTTGCAACGTTTCCTTTTGCCGCTGGTTAATCTCCAGTAGCCGCCGGTGAGGGGCAATCCAACGATGCCAAAAGCGCAGAAATGGCTCAACAATGTGATAGCTTCCTTGACGTTTTGCACTTTGCACACGTGTCAACGGCAGGCGATGCTCAAGCACACCGATTGTCTGCAATTCATTTAAGTAATGTTGGGCTGATGCCAGGGTAATCTGCATCACTGCCGCAACTTCTTGTCGCGTATGGGCGCCGGCTGCAATGGTCTCCAGCACGCGGCTGAAAACGTCAACTTCGCCTTTTAGCTCTTCATGTAAGAGTAAGGGCACTTCATTAAAGAGACCGCCGGCTGGATCCAGAATTTCGTTGGTTATGTTGCGCAGAAGTTGCGTTTGAGGATTCACGGTTGTCACATTGCGCGGCATCCCTCCCAACACAGAGTAACTTTCAATGATCTGTTCAGCGGTATAACCCGGAAAAAAGTGATGGTAATCCGACGGTTGAAGCGGCAATAGCTCATAGGCCCAGGTGTGGCGGCGGTAGAGCGGCGCCTGTCCCTCCAAGATTTCACGCCGCATGACACTGTGCGCCGAACCCGTTAGGCAGAGAAAGAGCTTGGAATGCTGCAAAGTTGTGTCCCAGGCCCGCTGTAAAACCGTCGAAAGCCCCGGCGACGACTCTGCCAGATAGGGATATTCATCAATGACGACGATGAACCGTTCCGCGCGGGCAAGTTCGGCGAGAGCGACAAAGACGCTGCTCCAATCAGGGAATACACGATCGGGTTGACCGAGCGCTTGGGCAACCTGCTTCCCAAACTCCTGGAGCAGAACATGATCAGGCAGGCGCGCGGCAAAGAAATAGAGGGCGGGCTTACCCCGGCTCCATTCATAAATCAAGGTGGTCTTTCCAACCCGCCGCCGGCCATACAGAACAACAAATTCAGCCTTTGGCTGTGCATAACGGCGATCAAGATAGGCGAGTTCGCGGGTGCGATTGAGTAACATAAGGCGATTTCAAAGAAATAACTATCCAGGAAGAGGGGGAATGAGCACAAAATACTTTTCCAAGCCAGGTAGCCGCGCAAAGCGCTGTTCGAGAAGAGCCATCGCCTTTGTGGAAAGACGAACGCCTTTATGATAGAGCTTGTGGACTAAGGTAACGACAGGATGGAGTTTGTTCCAGGTCATGGATTTGGCAAAGTTGAGTACAGCATCAACCGAGTCAAGCAAATCGCCATTCCAGTGTTGCTCAAGGACGCCCCAAAAGCGCTCAACAGGATTATACTTGCTATGGTAAGGCGGATAGTAGACAAGACGGATAGCAAGTTGCAGGTGGTCAGCGAGTTGGACCATACGAAACATGAATTGTGTACGGCGACTATGGTTTTCCGGGCCATTGTCTTGCAAAAGCATGAGCGTCTTGACCTCTGGAAACTCGTGTTGAATCTGAGTCCAACAATCGAGGAAACAATCGGCAATGAAATCACTCGTTACCCGACTGTAGGTGAAATAGAGATACGCCCGGTCGTAATCGGGTAAGAAGATACAGTAGGGTGTCAATTTTGCATCGGGTTGAAAGTCATGATCGGCGGCTTTGATGTGCAGCCGGGTTTTGCCCCCACGCGCATAGTCGCCAATCCAAACCGTTGCTTTGGCATCCATTGAGAACCGAAGTACACTCTTGTCTGCTCGTGCGGCAAGCCGTAGCTGCTCAAGCTGGGTAAAGATCGCATCGGTTTCAGCCGTTTTTTTGAGGGCGACTTTTCTGGACGGCACGTAGCCTGTATCCCAATTGATTGAGTTTGTTGCCAATCGTCGCAGCACAAGGCAGTTCATCATCGCAATAGTCTTTCTGCTCAATCAACTGCCGACGCACTTCGGCTGCACTCAGACGAGTGTACAAGCGAGTAGTCCGAAAGGTTGGATCTGTCTGACTCTGACTGTCGACAAGCGCACGAATGTCACTCAGCAAGTCGGGCAGATGGTCTTCGCTTTTCTTGCGACCGCGTTCGTGATAGCGGTCGATGTAACAGAAGTCACCGTGCAGTTCTGCTAACGCTTTGCGCAAGGTCGTTCGATTCCAGCCAAGCTCCTGTTCTGCGTGGCTCGGTTTCCCGCCATACACCGTCTCAACGATTTTGGCCATGAAATGCCGTCGCTCATAGCCGCTTAGCGTCGCTTGTGTTTCGTTCAACGTCTCTTTGAATTCGTCCGTTAGTTTCATTGTTCTCTCCCTTTTTGGAGAGCATTTTACCACGCTTGTTTTGGATAGTTTATTTTTTTAACCAGCCTAAAACCTCAGAGTGTATGTTGCCAAGCTATCTTTGTATAGTGTAGCTTGGCAACATACACTTGTCAAGTCAGATCCTCCGGCGTCAGATAGACCCCCACCAAATGGCTCTTGCCCGCCGGGTCGCCGTAGTTGGTGTAATCCGCCAGGAAGATACGGCCATCTTCCAACAAGAGCCATGAGGAATAGCCATGATCCGGCCCTGGTTCTTGGTCGGGGTGATTGCCATGGATCTGGATCAGGCGGCGACGCTGGTAGTCGTCGGGATAGAGACCGGAATCGGCGTTCCAGGACCAATGGAAGTCATCAAGCACTTTATTTTTTGCAGAGTAAGCGACGCTTTGCCAGAAGCTGCGGCCACCGGCGCCCGGTTGGCCAAATTGCGTATACCAACTCAATTCGCCGGCGCGGCGGGAATCGCCAATGCGGGCGTCTTCGCGGAAGATGCACTGGTTGATGAGTGTCTCGCCATCGACCCGCACCTGGAGCAAGCCACGGCGGTGGTGCAGCGTAATGGTATGAAATTGGGTCACATCAACCGGCTTGTGAAAATCGGGCCCGTGGCGTGTCCAGATGCCATCGGGTGCGATCTGGAGGACGACGCCTAACCGTGAGATGGCCAGAAAGGCCGCCGCCTGACCGGAAGCCCCCTCGACGCGCAAGGTCGCTTCCATCAACACTTCGCTCTGCGCCGATTCGGGTGGCAATAGACAATAGCGACATTCGTGGCCGGGTAGATTGTCAATGACCAGCGCACCGTTGGTCAGGGCAGCCTGATATTTGCGCCGCGGCCCGCCGATCTGGTAGCCCAACTCGGTGCGCAGATCGCCACACCAGCCATAGGTGCCCAGCGGGCCATTGACATGGCGCCCCGTTACCAGCACCCGCCCGTCAGGCAATTGCTTGGCATAGGGCCGGTCCAGCGCAAAGGGAGCCATCTGTGGTTTAGACCAGGTGTGGCCATTGTCGCGCGAAAAGGTGACAAAGCCGGGGATGCCGGCGTGATGATTCTCGCGCAGGATGCAAGCCAATTCTTTGCCGCCATCCAGGATGACAAGCGCCCCTTCGCAGTAGCGGTAGTAGCCGTCGTAGGCAATGGTCGCGGCCTCATACCAACTCTTGCCGCCATCATCGGAACAGCTGAGGATATCGGCAAACTCCTGGCTCTCGCCGCGCATGATATGGGTCGCTACACCCAGCCGGCCATTGGGCAGATCGAGGATGCGATCCGGCTCAAAGCCCAGGATGTGAGGCTTCTCCGGCCCCTGCCACGTATCACCGTTGTCCTCGCTCCAGTAGATCCAATTGCCGGGTGGCTGATCTTCATGAAAATGGCCGTGGTCGTCGTGGTCAATAATGACGGCCAGGCGCCCATCGTTGAGCAGGCTCAGTCGTGGTGTCACCAGCCGTTCGTCCCCTTGCGTGAGGTCGGCGCGGTCAATTTCGCGATGTTTGAACCAGGTTCGGCCCAAGTCGTCACTGGCCAGCAGGGTCAAGACCTGATTCTTGAGCGACCAGTGAACATCGGTGTCGGAATAAATCAACAGAAGGCGCCCCGTCGGCAATTGAATAATGTCGGGGTTTTTGGTAAAGCGATCCGGGCTGCGCCAGATGTCAAAGACTTTGTGGGCAACCGAGCGGGGATGAATGTGCATCAATGGATCCTTTCCGGTGGCAAGCGACAGCGAATTGAGAAAATAATGATGGACAGGTCTTCAACGTTCTTGGCGTATTTCGGCACGCGTTGCAACTGGTGTGAGTAAACCACAACCTTGCTTCACATCATGGGCAATTTGGGCCGCCAGCGCCGCCGGTGAACGATCAACATTGTGAACAAGATAACCTAAGCTGGACAGGTTTTCCTCCAGCGTGCGATAGCAGGCGACGACGCGCTCGCCCAACCGTGCGCGGTGGGGTCGGCTGCGTTCACGTTCCAACACGGTTGCAAGGGGAGCCCACAAGGTCACCAGATGTACGGCAATGGCAGTGGGGATTTCCTGACAGAAGCGCTGTACATGGCGCGGCTGCTCAAAGACAAAGTCCACAACGACCAGTTCATAACCGCCGTCGATAAAGTTGCACGCCAGGCTGGCGGCATTTTGATAGGCCAAGCCGCCGGCGACCCGAGTCAGATCACGGGTGACGATAAAGTTTTTCAGGTCGTCGCCATGAATACAAACGCCATTGCGCGCCGTCGCCGCCAAGGCACGACCGATGGTGGTCTTCCCTACCCCCGCTGGGCCATTTAATAGAATAATTTTGGCGTTCACCGGTGGTTGTCTTCTTCGCTAACCCTTAATCCCGCCAATTAACATGCCTTTGACAAAGTAGCGCTGAATAAAAGGATAGACCACGAGAATTGGCACGGTCGAGACGATGATCATGGCCGACTTGAGGGTCTGGGCCGGGGGCATGAACTCCGGTTCAAACATTTGGCCGATTTCGCCGCGGTAGGAAGCTTCGCCCAGGTAGAGCACTGAGCGCAGAATCAACTGCAAGGGATACTGAATTTGGTCCTTAAGATAGATGGCGGCATCAAACCAGGCGTTCCAGTGGCCCACTGCGTAAAAGAGGCCAATGGTGACAATTGATGGCATGGAGAGGGGCAGAATCACCCGCCAGAGGACATCGAGCGGGGAAGCGCCGTCAATGATCGCCGCCTCTTCCAATTCAGCGGGAATGCTCATAAAGAAGTTGCGCATAATCAGCAACCACCAGGGGTTGACCAGGCCGGGAATGATCATGGCCCAAAAGCTATTGACCAGCCCCACGGCATCCACCACAATAAAGGTGGGGATCAGCCCGCCGCTAAAGACCATGGGAATAAAGACCAGCAGCGTGAGAAAGGTGCGCCCTGGCAGGTTGCGCCGCGCCAACACATAGGCGGCTGTGGTGGTAAAGAGCAGGTTGAGCGCCGTCCCCACCGTCACCCGCGCCAGCGTGACCCCATAGGCGTTAAAGAGAATCGACTTGCTGCCCAACAACATGCGATAGGCAGAGAGGTCAACCTTCTCTGGTATCAGAATAAAGGCTCCTCGTCTGGCCCACTCTTCCACACCAATGAGCGAGGTACTTAGCACGCTGAGGAAGGGAATCAGAAAGAGCAAGCTCAACAAGATAAGAAAAATGTAGTTAAAGATCTCAAAGATTCTTTCACCGCGCGAAAGATACATAGCCTATCCTTTACCAAATCCCTGTATGCCCCAAGCGATGGGCAATCTTATTGGCGGCCAGCAGCAAAAAGAGCGCCACCACCGACTTAAAGAGCCCCACCGCCGTACCAAACGAATATTTGAGATCAAGCAGGCCAGCCCGGTAGACATAAGTGTCGATAATATCGGCCACACCATAGACGGCCGGCGAATAGAGCAACAATATCTGTTCAAAGCCGGCATCCAGCAGATCGCCAATCCGAAAGATGAGCAAGATGACGATCACATAAGTGATGCTGGGCAAGGTCACCGACCAGGCTTGGTGCCACTTATTGGCGCCGTCGATCATGGCCGCCTCGTATAACTCCGGGTTGATGCTCGCCATCGCGGCCAGATAGAGGATGCTGCCCCAACCAACCGTTTGCCAGACACTCGTCGTCACCAGGATGGTGCGAAAGTATTTGGGATTGCCCAGGAAATTTTGCGCGCCACCGCCAAAGAAGCGCACAATGTGGTTGACCAAACCGCCCTGCACGCCCAAGACCACATAGACCAAGCCGGCCACCACCACCATGGATAAAAAGTGGGGTAAGTAGGAAATCGTCTGCATCGTGCGCTTAAAGAAAACGTTGCGCACCTCGTTGATCAGCAGCGCCAGAATAATAGGCGCGGGAAAGCCCCATAGCGTCTTCCAGAGACTGATCATGACGGTGTTTTCCATAATGTCCCAGAAGAAGTAGGAGCGGAAAAAGTTCTGGAAGTGCTTGAAACCGACAAAGGGCTCGTTGAGAATACCATCCAACCCGGCAAAGGGGCTGACATCCTTAAACGCGATCACTAACCCAAACATGGGCAAGTAGCGAAAGATGATAAAATAGAGCGCTGCCGGCAAAAAGAGCAGGTAGTAAAAGCCATGCTTGCGCAATACCCCTTGTGTGCGCGCCCACACACCGGTCTTGTCCTGGTTTTGTACCCGCTTAACGGTGACAATGTTACTGATTTGCGCCATGAAAGATTCTTTCTAGGGAGTAAGGAGCAAGGAGTAGGAAGTAAGGAGTAACGGCCCTTCTTACTCCCGACTCCTTACTGCCGTCTTCCATCTTCCGTCTCCCTACACCGGATGTACCGCCAGATATTGCTCCGTAAAGGCGTCCATCCAATCGTTCAGACCGGCCTGGTAGAGTGTATCGATAAAATCACCCCACTCCGTGAGCGGGCGCACACCGGTGATGAACTTAATCGTTTCTTCGCTCATGAGACGATTCAGGTCATTCATGCCAGGCACCCGATCATTGATGATCGACATGTCGTAGGCCACGTCGGCGTCAATCGGCATACGTCCATTTTCGTAGACCGTAGCATAGTCGCGAATGTGTTCATAGTGACGGCGCCACAGATCATCATCCGGCGCATACCAGGTTTCCGGCCCTAGCCCTGCCGCCGCAAAGAACTCACCGGCATAGATCTCATCACCCGCTTCCATATCTGCCTTGCGCCGTACATAATATTTATTGTCAGGATCGACCCACTCCCAATCCGTGCCTGGGATGCCCATGTGGGCCGTAACCACGTTGTCCTTTTCCGGGTCGTACATCCAGTTGATGTATTTGATGACTGCTTCAGGATTCGGGCATTTCTGAGTCACCATATAGGCCGAGGTCATACTGGCGTTGTTGGTGCCACAGAGACCGATGGGCCCCATCAATTTCTTGGGGAAGTCAAAGGCCATGCCCGGCACGACATTTTCCAGCATAATACGCTGTCCCAAAATGGTAATACGTGAATACCAGCCGGCGTGGACACCCATCTTGCCGGAGCGCAACACCTCTTCAAAGTCCATACCAGAAAAGACCTCTTGATGGAACCAGCCCTTGTTCCACCACTCATTCATCTTGGCCACCCAGGCGTCAAAGCCATTTTGCAACTCGGCCGGCTTGATCTTGCCGTCTGACGCATCAAACCAGCGGCTGTAGCCATAGTCGGTCCAACCGCCGACCAACGCACCGCGCAGGCCATTCAAGTCATTGGTAACCATTACCGCTTCCGGGTCACGCTCTTTGAAGGCGGTCATAATCGTCTCCAGATCGTCAACGCCCATCTGCTCTTTGTCAAAGGCAATGCCCAATTCATCAAGCCAGTCGGTGCGCAGCCAGGTAAAGTTCCAGGTATGGCCCATGAGCCCTAAGCGGGGAATGCCCCACACATTGCCTTCGGTATCCTTCATACCGGCCCAGTTGGTCTCTTTGTGCGCTTGCAGAATATTGACGCCGTGCTGCTCCAACAGGTCGCCAATGGGGACGATGATGCTTTTGTAATCGGGCCAGTTGCCGGTGAAGAGGTCCAGGCGCTCGTCACGCGAACCCAACATCAGGTTGAGCTTTTCCTGAGCGGCCGCGCCAGGCGGGGCTACGAAGCCCACCGGCTTGACGCCAGTCTGCTCGGTAAGATATTGCTGCACTGCTTCATACTTTGTCGGATCGCTGCCTTCGGGGCGTAACAGCGCAATTGATGGCCAGAGGTAGACTTCCGGCACATCGGCTACGGCGGCGCCACCTGTCGATGCACTGGGGATAGGTTGCCCCGCCGCGCAGGCGGCCAACAGCGCCGTCCCTGTCATTGTGCCGGCGACCTTCATGAAATTGCGCCGGGAGAGTTGACCAGATAATGTACGCATGCGTTCTCCTCCTTTGTAAGAGCATAGAGTGGTGGATGGACAGGCTGATAAACGTGATCGGTGGCGTCGAATACCAATAGTAGATTGTAAATATTGCGTTGGTTGATGGTTGCAAGTAGGGCTGTATAATCGGGGGTGGTTTGGGGGAGTCGTACAGATCAGGGAGCTCGACTAATTCGGGGGTTTAGCTTAACACACAACTATTGGGTTGTCAACTAGCTTTTTTAAAATGGATGCGTACCACAAATGTGGCGAAGCGCCAGCAAGTCCAATTGAGACATTTCGGCTGCCTCCCCTAATTGGGGACGCACTCTTTTAGAGTCGCCAGCCTGGCATTAATACATTGCAAATACTCATAGTGGATGCACGACGAGCCGTTCTGCCGCAGCAATTTCGGGGCGCGACAAAGGCAACGAATGATAGTCGCGTTCAAGCCACGCCAGCAACTGTCCACAGTAGTGTTCACTGCCAGGGTGACCGGACTGACCGGCGGTGTCCATGGCCCAGAGGGTTGGCGGCGAGGTGCTGAGGTCGGCAATCATACGATAGCTGGCGCCCGAATTGGACTCATAGTTGGCATCGGCGCCGGTGTTGCATACGGTTGAGGCATTGCCGCCCAAGCTATAGCCGCCCCGATCTAACAACTCGCTCAGATCGCCACGCCCGGAGAGGGGATGATGCAGCGTAATGGTGTGCAGCCGCCCCCAGGTCCACGCCGCCGGTTCCGGTCCCAGGCGCTCAATCAATTCATCGACGGCAGCACCAAAGGCGGCCACAATTTCAGCCGAGCGATCCGTTTTTCCAAACCAGCCGGCGCGATCCTCTGCCAGCAAAGCCAGCGCTAAACCGCCCACCACCTCGGCCATCTGGGGTGCAAGGGTGGCGGGAAAACGGGCGGCAGCCACACGTGTACTCCACTGACGGAAAAAGAGTTCAAAGAGAGCGGCCCCTACTTGGTCTGGCTCCATGCGATAGTTCCAGTGCGTCAGATAGGTGGCGGCAACTTGGAGTGGGGCATCTTGGATGTTAGCCAGCACTTTGAGCAACAAAGGCACGGCCTCCCCTGCGCGCTGCGACCGTACATCATATTGCATGCGCACAAAATCCTCGCGGTCAAAGTGCAGTTGTGCCTCCAGCATGTGGCGGATACGCTCAGCGCGGTGGCCGCTGCTCCAGGTGCCGGAGAGCGGGTAGGGATAATCAGGCGGTGCGGTGCGATTGTTGGCGGTGCGAATCCAGCCATGGGGCGGATCAGTCAAGGCCGGCATGCCAGCAAACGGCATCACCCCTTGCCACTGATGGGTTGGATCCCAACCAGGACGATAACTGCGCGTCCAGTTGTGACGAAGTGGAATGCGCCCCACGCATTGGTAACCAATTTCATCTGAAGTATCGCCGAAGACAAAGCTCCAGGTCGGGGAACGCCAATCATGCAGCGCCGCCCGAAATTCTGCACAATTTTGGGCGCGACTGGCATTGAGCATCGGGGTGATCTCATCACAGAGCGTTGCGCCGAGCCAACGGAGGGCAACGGGCCCCGTCCCCTGCGCCGCAGCTGGCAACAGTTCATCAACAATAGGACCATTGCGTGAAAAACGGATCGCCTTGTGCACCGGCGCCTGACCGCGCACCTGGATGACCTCGGTTAGCTTACGCGCAGGCTCCCATTGCCCATCGTAGAGAAAAGCATCGGGATGGTCGGGATCCGTCCGCTCCTGGTAGAGGTCCCGTTGTGAGCAGATATTATTGGTGATACCCCACGCCACCTGTTCGTTGCGCCCCAGCAGGATCGTCGGCACGCCAATATAGGTTGCACCAGCCACGTTGAAGGAGCCGCCACAGAGATGGGCTTCATACCACCAGGAGAGTGCGCTAAAGGGTACATGGGGATCGCTAGCCACCAAGGGTAAGCCATTTTCGGCCAGTGCACCGGACACAATCCAGTTGTTGCTGCCGACCCCCGCCTCCGGGTCACCAACCACCGTGCCTACCGCTTCGGAACCAACCTCCACCGCAGTGTAGGACCCGTCCGGCAGAATGCTCTCATCGCCCGCTTCCGGCGTGAGGAAGGCTTGCAAGAGCTTTTCATTGTTCAAGGTGCGCCGCGCCACTTCCGGCAACGCAATGACCGGCAGGCGACCGGTGAGATACCACCGGAACTCGACCCAAATGGCAACAGTGTCCACCAACGTCCAGGGCTCAGGACGATAGGCGAGCAGATCAAATTCGATGGGCGGATTTGCGGCACTCGCCGTGATAACGTGGTTAATCCCCTCTGCAAAGGCCGCTAATAGATCGCGCGTCGCCGGGGGCAAATTGGCCGCTTCGGCGGCAGCAATCCGATTAAGACCCACGGTGCGCGCCAGGACATCTTGGGGCAGCGCTGCTTTACCCAAGATCTCGGCCAGCCGTCCGGTCGCTTTGCGTCGGTAATAATCCAGTTGCCAGAGGCGATCTTGGGCCATGGCTAGCCCTAGCCCCAGCAAGAGATCGTGATCGTTCTCGGCAAAGATATGGGGAATCCCCTGTTCATCGCGCGCAATCTCGATCTGATGCTGTACTGCCGCCGGCACTTCGCCCACCAGCACCGGCACACGCCGTGCACATTCGGCCTGCCACCAAGCGTCAAACTCCTCACGTGTCATGGCCGCGGCGGTGCACACATCGGTGATCGCTTCGCCTTCACCAAGCCGTTGAAGTATCGATTGAGCAGCTAGTTGCATAGCGCACCCTCTTTCAAACTACTACAGAAAATACAGAACAGATAGTTCACGCAATACGTAACACGCCACTTATGCCCTGCTTCGCTCCCGCATCTTTGCCACGCTAAAATCGGGGCTGTTATAAAAGGCAAAGATCTCAGCCTCGTTGCGGCGCACTTCACCGGCCAGACGCAGAATATCCGCTGCGTGCTCAATAGGAATACGCACACAGCCGTCGCTATCAGCAAAGATCAGGTCGCCCGGACGGACACGCACTTGGCCGACAGTAATTGGCGTGTTGAAACGGGTTACATGAAAAGCGCCATGGCCCGGCACCGTGCCCCACGCCCAGATTGGCAGCCCCACCTTGCGGATGCCGGCCAGATCACGCACTGTGCCATCAACAATCGCGCCCACGACATTGAGCCGCCGATGCACCGTCGCCATGCCATCGCCAAAGCTGGCGCCGCGGCCAGGGCGCGCATCGACATCCTTCAAGACGGCAACGATGGGACCAGCCATTTGGTCAAGGTAATCGTAATAGTCGATCCAGGGTAATGCCGGCGAATCAGCGTCATTTGTGGTCACTTCAGCCGTGGCAGCATAGCCGATCACATTGCCCAACTCCGGCAGCAGACAGCGGATCGAGTGGTCGGTGTACTCTTCGTTAGGGAGTCCAAACTTTTGGACCATCGCGTTGAAAATGGTGGCTGAGTCGAACTCACGTAGACCGGCCAGAATTGCCGGTTCGACGGTTGTACTCATTAGAGATGCTCCTTGTTGATCGCTTGGCGGGTGCTACGCGCCATTGGTGATTAGGTGATTAGGGATTGAATGACCTAAATACAATCACCAATGACCTAATCACCCAATTATTTCCCTTAAAAAACACGAATCACTTGTCCGCGTTCGGCTTCGAGGCGCAATCGGACTTCTTCCTGGGTGACCGGGTTGGCCGGCCACGCTTCCGGCGGTACATGAGAGAGACGCAGGAGCAGTCGCGCCAGTTGACCGGCGTACTCTTTCAATTCACGCAGATTGACCTTGTCCATGGTGTCGCCTGGTTCATGATGAAAATCGGAGTCTGGGCGGCGGCCCACGAAACGCCAGCGCCAGAGATGGGCGGCGTCGATACCGGCGCGTAGAAAGGGAAAGTGATCGGATGAAGGATCTAGTTGGGCCATGACGTGACAGTGGAGGCCGTCGCCCATCTCTGCAAATTGTTGCTGGACCAACTTGCGCAGATGGGGGAAGGCCAATACCAGCCCTTTGATCGGGCCAGTCGCCAGCTCATCCAGGTTGATCGCGAGACGAGGCGGTGCTTCTGGCCCATAATGGCGCTGGACATAGGCAGTTGCGCCTTGCAGTTTCTGCTCTTCGGCGCTAAAGGTGACAAAGCGGATGGTGCGCCCTGGGCCCACGCCTGTCGCCGCCCGCAGTTGGGCTAACACCCGCGCCGTCTCCAACACCACCATCACGCCCGATGTGTTGTCATTGCCGCCCGGCGCGCCAAAGACCGTATCATGGTGGCCGCCCAAGAGGAGATGTTCCTCTGGCCAATGTTCGCCGCGCAGTTCAGCGGCCACATTCCACGAAGGGAGCGCTGTAAAGTTGCTCTCCACGGTAATCGTCAGCCGTTGGAGGGCCTTAGCGCGGCGGCGCAACAGGGCGCCATCCTCACGGGAAACGGTAACGGTCGGCAGGGGGTGTTCATCCAGACCAGGGTAACGCCAGTCGCTGGCGCTGTGATACTCTTTGCGGCCCCCCTCTTTGCGATCCACCGCCACAGCCGCGGCGGCGCCAGCCTCTGCCAGTGCCTGCAAGCGATAGGGCAAAGGCACAGGTGCGGTAAAAGGCTCCAGCCCTAGATTGATGATTGCGACGGCGCCCGGCAAAACGCCCTGAACAGTTGCAATTTCGTGGTGACTGCCAAAGCCGACGTCCACCAACGCTCCATCCACCCGGCAAGGTGGACAGCGTAGAAAGGGCAGGATGTCGATCCGCTGCTCCTCAGCAGGTAAATGGGCTTCGGCGCGGGCATAATGCCAGGTCTGCAACGAGTACTCTTCTAGTGCAGTATGGTCGACACCGCTTGCGACCAATTGCGCGTGGATATACTCGACCGTCTTGCGTTCGGCTGACGATGACGACCAGCGCGGGCCGATTTGATCGCACAAAACTGCCAAATGTTGATCCATGCCCGAGCCGGTCCACGCTTCGCCCATAAGCCAACGATCCACCGTACGCCAATCCAGTGCCATGATTGCTCCCTCTTACCTCTGATCGCCCAGAATTTTCCGCCACCTGCGCCATAGTATAGGGCAAAACGCAACGCTGGTCAACAGCATGTAAAGTGCACCAAGTTACTGCAAAAGATACATTATTTGACGCAAGCCATTGCGCATTCCATTGGCTTTAATAGGGAAAGTCAGTTGAACACGCCGGGCAATCAATTGCCGGCTAAAAGCTCAAGCCCACTCAAGTGGGCTGATGGGGGTCACGACAGTCGGCTTAAGCCGACTTGGGCTGTCAGCCTAAAATTTATTTCAAGGCCTTCACCAATGATATAGTATGCATAAAACCTTTCACCACTGACGCAAAGAAAGCATTTCCAATGAACAATTCTTTTATCCCTGGCTTGCAACTCAATGGCCGCTTCTATCATGAAATCGTTAGGTCGCTATTGGACCGCGCTTTTCCCGGTCTACCTCACTCAGCCGCGCTGATCGGCTACGGGTCAGATGTGTTGGGGTATGACACCACCTTGTCCGCCGATCATAATTGGGGACCGCGTCTGCAGATCTTTCTTGCCCCAATCGACCATGCGCGCTATGGCAATGAAATCGATCAATGGCTGCGCCGCCACTTACCCCATACCTTCCTCGGCTATCCGGTCAACTTTGGTGAACCACAGCCGGACGACAATGGTGTACAACAGGTGAACGTCAACCAGGAGAGCGGCGAAGTGCAACATCGGCTGGAGATCACCACTTTGCCGACCTATGTTGGGCGCTATCTGGGGCTAGATCCCACCGCTGAGCTAGATGCACTGGATTGGCTGACGTTAAGTGAGCAGCGGCTCTTGGAGATCACTGCCGGCGAGGTCTATCATGATGGTTTGGCTGAGCTTATGCCACTACGCGCGAAATTTGCCTACTACCCCCATGATGTCTGGCTCTATCGCATGGCTGCGCAATGGGTGCGTATCAGCCAAGAGCAAGCCTTTATGGGGCGCTGTGGTGATGTGGGCGACGAGTTAGGTTCTCGGCTTGTGGCGGCGCGGTTGGTGCGTGATCTCATGCGGCTGGCTTTCTTGTTGGAGCGCTGCTATGCGCCCTATAGCAAGTGGTTAGGGACGGCCTTTGTGCGGCTGCCTTGTGGCCCCACGTTAGCGCCACTGCTGAACCAGGTGCTTGACAGCCACCCCTGGCAGGCGCGCCAGGAACCCCTCTGCGCCGCCTACCTGATCTTGGCCGAGATGCATAATGCACTAGGCATTGCCGAACGGGTTGAACCGCAAATTACCGACTACTTTAACCGCCCCTACAAAGTCTTTTTTGCCGACGCTTTGATTGCCGCCACACAGCGGCAAATTACCGATCCGCAGCTTAGGGCGCTGCCACCCAATGTCGGTGGCGTCGATCAGTGGGTTGACAGCACCGATGTGACGACAGAGCCCTATCTGATGCGAAAGTTACGCAACTTCTACAGTTGAGCGATAGTGCACATCTGGCAAGGTGCGCAACTCAGCCGCCTTTTCCTCCGGCGCTGTGTCACTCAGGAAGTTGCCGCCGCCAATCTCTGGCCCAGCTAGATATTTGAGCAGATTCGGCTTACGCAATGGCGGGTGAAACTCTATGTGGAAGTGAAAACCACGGTAGTCGCCGCCGTCGGTTGGGGCCTGGTGTAGAGGCATAACATAGGGAAAGGACATCTGCCACAGATTGTCAAACTTAATCAGCAGGCGACGCAGGACATCCGCAAAGCCCGCGACTTCTACATCGCTCAGCGCGGCAATGCTCGGATGGGTCGCCTTGGGCGCAACAAAGACCTCATAGGCATAGCGGCCAAAGTAGGGAATAAAGGCGATGGCGTGCTCATTTTCGCAGATAATGCGCCGTTCGTCCTGTTGTTCGGCGGCTAATATATCCTGAAACAGAACACGCCCTGTTTCATTCAAATGCCGTTGACCCGCCCTGGCTTCGGTCTCGATCGTTTTAAAGACAAAGTTGGTGGCGTAGATCTGGCAATGGGGATGGGGATTGGAGACACCCACCGCTTCGCCCTTATTTTCAAAGAGCAACACATGGTTGACTTCCGGGCGACTGCCTAAGTCGGTGTACTCGCGCTGCCAGGCGGCCATGAGATTTTCCACCTCTTGCGGCGTCGATTCGGCCAGGGTGACATTGTGTTTGGGGTTATAGCAGACCACCCGCGCAATACCATTGGCTGGGCGATTGCGATAGATGCCGGTGGGCGCCGGCAGTTCGGTGGGCGCCTGCTCACCGACACAGGGGTGATCGTTGTCAAAGACAAAGACGCCGGTGTAATCCGGATTCTGCTTGCCACTGACCCGTGCGTTGCCGGGGCAAAGGTAACAGGTGGGGTCATAGGCGGGAATCTGCTTTGCCGTCTGATCAAGCGTTTCGCCAATCCAAGGGCGATTCTGCCGGTGCGCCGCCACAATCACCCACTCCTCACGCAGCGGGTGCCAACGTTCTTCCCATTTTCCGCTTAGTGTCATAAGAATTGTATCCTAAACATTCAGTATACCTGAACCAAGATGATGGCTGAATCGTTCCCATTATTCTAGTCTGTACCACTCGATTACGCCAAAGTTAGGCACGGCTTGGGGGAATAGGCAGGGTGCGTCCCAAATTTGGGACCAGAGGTGACTGTCACTGGGCAACATGGGGTAGGAGGCATTGCATGCCCTGCGCCTAGTGACAGTCACCTTCTCGCCACTTACGTGGGACGCACCCCTTGTGATAGGGTGCGTCCCATTTATTTGACGTTGCAAAGGAGGACCAGATAAGCGGTCCGATGCAATGCCAAAAATGTGGTACGCACCCCTTGTAATGAGGGGCTAGATCCAGAGGCAGAAATGTGATATAGTTGTAAAGCTCACTGATGTGAAGGTGCGTTGTATGTCGTTGTTCTATGTCGTTCAGGAGAAAAACTCATGCAAACACAAAAGCTACAACGAAGTGTGGTAAGTCTCATGGTTATAGGGTTGGTTGCCGTCGGTGGAACGATGTGGTGGTCCGGTCCGGCTGACGCCAAAGGTCAATGTCACTCGATCAACACGACCCAAACTACGGTCGCTGATTTTGCGAATTTTACGACGGCAGGAGAAATCAAATCTGGTTTCCTCAAAGGGACGACGAAATTCACGGGCGATGCCTCTGCATTGACACAAATCACCGGCACGAACTCCCCGCCGGTTGAGCCGCAAACCTTTTCCTACACTGGCGATTTAAAAATTACCACGGCGAAAGGCACACTCACGACGCGCAGTGTCGGCGCCTTTGAAAGCGCCTCCTTCGGCCGTGGCGCACAATTTGATCGTGTCATCGCCGGCACAGGGTTATACGCAGACGCGGAGGGATTCCTCTATTTCAATTTTGTGGCGGACGACACGGGAGGTGCGTTTACGAGCACCGTCAGTGGCGAGATCTGTGTGCAGTAGATCGGTAGATAGGTAAATCGGTAGATATAGGTAGATAAGTAGATAGGGAAATTGGTAGATAGGGATTCCTATCCACGTCCCTACGTATCTACCGATTTACGTATCTACCGATTTCCCTATCTACTGCTCCTTCCTCACTCCGCGCGATGGGCCGCCACGCCGTGCGGGTTTTCAAAGGCGTCAATCCACAGCCGACACCATTCGTCATAATCAGCCATGACGCTGGCAGGATTGCTCGGTGAACGCACGACAAAATCGGGGTGGGCGGTGCGCCCGGTATGGTGACCGGTGGTCTGGTAGCGCAGATCTAGCGACCAGCGGCAGAGGTCTGACTCATTGGGCGTCGAGCGATGAGGGGTGAAGCGGCTCATAAAGACCACGTCCCCTTTGTAGCATTCGAGCGCCACCGGTTCCATGCCGGGCATCAAGTCGGGGTCGATGGTCGTGCCCCCCTCTTTTTTGTGGCGCAGGTAGCCATCCTTGTGGACGCCAGGCAACGCTTGCATGCAGCCCATCTCCACGGTGGCATCGCCCAACGGCAGCCAGCAGGTGATGACGTTGGAGCCTTCGGCCTCCGGCATCATCACCCCCGCATCTTGATGCCAGGGCACGACATGGAAGGAATGGCCGGATGGGGCCGGGTCAAAGCGTTCGGGCGGTTTGGCGCGCAGATGCTGAATCGGGTTGCAGGTGATCTCCGGCCCGGTTAGTTTTTCCACCGCGTCAAGTAAATTTTGATTGTGCAAAAATTCAAAGATGGCGCGGCCGCGATAGAACATAATGTCCATGCCCTTGCCGATCTCCTTGCACTGGCCAAAGAGCAGACCATAGCGCTGGCTAAAGGGCGCCTCTTCATGGAGGTCCTGGATCTTGCCTTCGGCGTGCAATTCCCGCGCTCGAGTATCAATCCAGGCCGTAAGTTCATCAATCACCGGCTGTAGATCGGCGTCGGCCAACACACCACGAGCAATGATCACACCGTCACGGTAGTATTGATCGGTTTCGGTTTGGCTCAATTTCATCGTTGTCCCCTCTCTTTTGCACAGTGAGACTGCAGGACGGTGGGACAGTGATCCACCGTCCTTGTAATTGGTTGGCTCTGTGGTTCCCACAACCGCCAACTAAAGACACTACTGTCTCACTGACCCACTGTCTTACTGTCTCACGCCGGTTCCTTGGTCATTTTCCCCTTATCGGCGGCCGATGCGTTGGCGCGCGCTGCTGCTTTATCCTGCGCCATCTCCTCGACCGTCTTGGTGTGCAGACGCGCGGCGCCCTGCCACCCCTCACGCAAGTTGACCCGCGTGCCCTTGCGCTCATGGTCGGCCAATCGTTCCTTGGCCGCGTCAATCTCATCCTGGTAGTTGGGCAACCACTGCGCCTGCGCCACCAACATCTCATCGACCATCTGCCAGATCTCTTCAGGATTGCAGACGGCGGCGGTCAACGGATCGTGCAACATGGCCTGCTTGAGCAAGGTCACGTCACCGTGCACCGCGGCCTCCATGGCCATCTCCTGGACGCGCACGCTAGCGGCACAGGTGGCGGCGCATGCCAGTGGCAGATCACCCACCACCGGCATGTTGATGCCATTCCTGTCCACATAGCCTGGAATCTCGATAATGCAGTCATCGGGCAAATTCGTAATGTGGCCTTGGTTGGGCAGATTGAAGTGGCCGCGGTAGATGCGCCCCGTCTCCAATGCTTCAATAATGTAGGAGCCATGTTCTTCGCTGCGTTTGTCCGCCGTGATGACCGGCGGCTCTTGCTTGAGCCAGTTGGGGAAGTCGGTCTCAAACCAGTTGCGCCCTTCGGTGCAGACGCGCAAATAGCCGCCAGTCTCGCCATTGATCCAACTGGAGAGGTCGATCCAATCGTTGATCTCCTCCGGGCGTTTGCGATACCACGGCACATATTCGCTGACGTGGCCATTGGACTCGGTGGTGTAGTAGCCAAAGCGACGGATCATGTCGATGCGCACCTTTTCGGTCTCCCGATATTTGGGGTGCGCCTCAAAAAGCTCCAGCATCATCGGCGTCATGTCCATGCCTTGCCACTGCACCTGAATATACCAGGTCTGATGGTTGATGCCGGCACAGATAATGTCTACGTCGCGGCGGTGAAGGGTCTCATCCTCCCGCAAAAGCCCTTTGCTTTTGGCCCATAGCTCAATACAGCGGGTGATCTGCCAGTGACCGCCCTGCACACCATGACAGAGGCCAATGGTCGGCACGCCGCCATAGCTGTTGCACGCCCATACATTCATGGCCATGGGGTTGGAGTAGTTGAGGAAGAGCGCATCTGGCTGAGCCACTTCCCGGATGTCATCACAAATTGAGAGCAAGGCTGGAATCGTGCGTTGACCGTACATAATGCCGCCGGCACAGAGGGTGTCACCCACACATTGGTCAATGCCATATTTGAGCGGAATGTCAATGTCCAGTTGAAAGGCGGCCAATCCGCCTTGGCGAATGGTGCTGATGACATAGTCGGCGTCGATAATCGATTCACGCTGGTCCGTGTGCGTCGTAATCGTAGCCGGTAAGTGGTTGGCGTCAATGTCGCGCTGTGCCAACTGTGCGACCATTTGCAGATTGTTCTCATTAATATCCATAAAGGCAAAGTGGGTGTCGGCCAGTTCCGGCACAGCCAGGATGTCATGCATTAGCTTGCGCGTAAAGCCAATTGACCCGGCGCCAATCATAGCAATTTTAATGGGCATGGGAAGCTCCTATTCGTCGAATATCTGTTTGGTGTCAAGCAAAGGGCGCACAGGATAGGCGTTCCCCACAGCACCCTTTGCCGATCAATATTTGCAGATCAATAGTGGCTATTATACTGCAATTAGAGGCTGGTGAGAAGTATGCTGTGCGCTTGGGAACAGACCAATCTTAATTGCCCCCTACTTACGTTCTACCTATAATTAACATCAACGTCTACCTCAAATTAGCACCCTTGATATTTTGGGTAAATTTGGTAAATAATGGCTATGCTGAAAACTTTGCAATCCGGCGCACTAGAACGTACTGTAAGCACCCGCTTACCCACAGCGGAAGGCCACTTCCAACTGCTCCACTATCAAAACGACCAGGATGAGAAGGAACATCTAGCACTCGTTATGGGTGACGTGTGGCACCAGCATGATGTGCTGGTGCGCGTTCATTCCGAGTGCTTTACCGGCGATGTGCTAGGCTCACAGCGCTGTGATTGTGGTGAGCAATTACACGCCGCGATGGCGATGATTGCGGCAGAGGGTCAAGGCGTCATTGTTTATCTCCGGCAAGAGGGGCGCGGCATTGGTCTGCAGAAGAAGCTCCAGGCTTATAACCTGCAAGACCAGGGTCACGACACGGTAGACGCCAACCTGCTGCTGGGTCATCAAGCCGATGAACGCACCTATTGGGCGGCGGCAGGAATCCTGCGCGACTTAGGCATCCGTTCTCTCCGGCTTCTGACCAACAATCCCGACAAAATGGGTCAACTGCGCGAAGCTGGATTGGTAATTACCGCGCGTGTGCCCATTGAAGCGCCGGTGCATGCCGAGAACAGAGCATACCTTATGACCAAGGTGCAGCGCATGCATCACCTGCTGCACCTCCCTGTAAATGGCACTGCGAATGATGTTGTGAATGGCACTGCGAATGGTGCTGCGAATGGTGCTCTACCTCAGCCCACCGACAAACCCTTGCCCACTGCCGTCAACGATCTGGTGCACCATCTCCAACAACAAGCCGCCGAATTTTACGAGAAAACGGGTCTACCCTTTGTCACCCTCAGCTATGCCCAGAGCATTGACGGCAGCATGGCGACCGCCGCTGGACAACCGCTGGCGATTAGTGGTGAACTATCTTTGCGCTTAACCCATCTGTTACGCGCCACCCATGCTGTGATTCTGGTGGGAATCGGCACCGTGTTGGCCGATAATCCGCGCCTGACCACGCGTCTGGTGGAAGGATTCAACCCACAGCCGGTGATTTTAGATAGTACCCTGCGCATCTCGGCGGATGCACGTTGCGTCAGCGGCCAACGGCCAGCCTGGATTGCCACCACCAGCCATGAGCCGGGACGACGACGGGCGATTGAAGCCGCCGGGGCACGCGTTCTTCCTTTGCCATCAACTCAGGCAGGACAGGTTGACCTGCTGGCGTTGCTCAAGCTTTTGGGTGCGCAGGGCATACGGAGCATCATGGTTGAGGGTGGTCCCCAGGTGCTCAGTAGCTTTGTGCGCACACGGCTGGCTAACTGTGCCACAATCACCATTGCACCGATTTTTGTTGGCGGCCTACGCACGATGCCGAAACTTATGCACGACGCCGCTGATCCATCCGCCTTCCCCTGCCTGCGCACACCACGCACTTTTTCCCTGGGTGATGATACCATTGTCTACGGCGGTCTACCCCATTGCAGTGAGCAAACTGTACCACGGTCATGACAAAATCAACCCAATGCACCAGCCTCATCTTCACGGCCCCCTATCAACTTGCAGTCTCGGTTGAGCCTATGCCCACGCCGGCGGCGGATGAAGTGTTGGTGCGCACGGTGCTTTCGGCGATTAGCGCAGGCACAGAAATGCTCTTTTACCGCGGCCAAGTGCCACCGGAGCTAAGTGTCGACGCCACCATTGCTGCGTTGACCCAGCCTGTGTACTATCCGCTTAGATATGGCTATGCGCTGGTCGGAGAAGTCGTGGCGACCGGGGCGGCTGTCGAGCCTGGTTGGCAAGGACAGCGGGTCTTTGCTTTTCACCCCCACACCAGTCATTTTTGTGCAAAACCAACCGCACTAATCCCTCTACCGGATGAGGTGACGCCGGAGCAAGCGTGCTTTTTGCCCAATCTGGAAACCGCCGTCAATTTTGTACAGGATGGTGCGCCCATCATCGGCGAGCGGGTTGTCGTGTTGGGGCAGGGGGTGGTGGGACTGCTGACGACGCTGTTGTTGCGTCAATTCCCATTGGCCGCGTTGGTGACGGTGGATCGCTTTCCCCTCCGCCGAGCACGTTCAACTCAGTTCGGAGCGCACCAGAGCTACGACGCGATCCCAGTGGACCAAACGCAGGCATTCAACGCTGACCTGGTCTATGAGTTGACGGGTAACCCGGCGGCGCTTAACGATGCAATCACGATGACCGGCTACGACGGGCGGATTGTCATCGGTTCGTGGTATGGACAAAAGCGTGCGGCAATCGATCTAGGTGGCCATTTTCACCGCAGTCGGATTCGCCTGATCAGCAGCCAGGTCAGCACCATTGCGCCCCATTACCAGGGCCGGTGGACCAAGGCGCGGCGCTTTGCCATGGTGTGGCAGATGGCGCGCCAGATCGACCCGACGTTGCTCGTGACCCACCGCTTTGCGCTGGAGGACGCGCCCGCAGCTTATGCGCTGCTGGATCAAAAGCCAGGGGAGACGTTGCAGGTATTATTAACCTATTGAAGCGCACCTACAAAAGGAGCCATTTATGTATACCTTAGCTGTCAAGCGCAATTTTGTAGCCCAACACTTTCTGATTGGCGGCGACTGGGGGGCGGAGAATTTCTGGCACTCCCACCACTATCAGTTAGAAGTGCAGTTAGAAGGGGCGGAACTGGATCAACATGGCTATCTAGTCGATATTGTCGATGTCGAGGAGAATCTCAATGCGGTGGTCGCCCACTACAAGGACAAAACGCTCAATGAGTTGCCTGAATTTGCTGACTTAAATCCCAGCATTGAACATTTTACGCGGATTGTTTGTCATACCTTGGCTGCGCGCATCAAGGCCACGAATTTGCTTGCACTTACGATCAAGATCTGGGAAAATGACATTGCCTGGGCCTCTTATCGCTTGCCGTTGCAAGGTTAACTCCCACCATGCACATTGGTTTGCTTATCTACGGTTCGCTCGCTACGATTTCCGGCGGCTATCTCTACGATCGGCAACTGGTCCACTGCTTGCGCACCGCCGGCCATACGGTCGAAATCATTGCGTTGCCTTGGCGCAACTATGGTCGCCACTTGACCGATAATTTCTCGCGCCCGTTGTTGGCACACCTGCGCACAAAGCCTTTTGATCTGCTATTGCAAGATGAACTCAACCACCCGTCGCTGGCCTGGCTCAATGGGCGCTTGCGGCGGAATGTGCACTATCCGGTGGTGAGCATCGTGCACCATTTGCGCAGCAGCGAAACCCATCCGCGCATCCTGTTGCCCCTGTATTACCAAGTAGAGCAACACTATCTCAACAACGTAGATGGATTTATCTACAACAGTCAAACGACCTGCGCCACGGTGGCCGCGCTGTTACGAAAAAGTACGCCCCACATCGTCGCCTATCCCGCCGCCGATCATCGACAACCGCCCGCTACCGTGGAACTTCGGCAAGACCTTGCAGTACGGTTACAGAAGCAGGGGCCGCTGCAACTGCTCTTTGTGGGCAGTGTAATCGAGCGTAAAGGCTTGCACACCCTGCTTCAGGCGCTGGCGCAGCTTCCCGCTGCACACTGGCATTTGCATGTTGCCGGCAGCTTAGCAACGGATGTACATTACGTGGCATACATTCAGCAATTGATGCATCGCACTTCACTTACAACCAACGTCACTCTCTATGGCGCTTGCACCGACCACCAGATCAACACCCTCTATCGCCAATGTCACCTCTACGCCGCACCGGCTTTTGAAGGCTTTGGGATTGCGTATCTAGAGGCGATGAGCTTTGGCTTGCCGGTTATTGCCGCGACGACTGGGGCTGCGCATGAGATCGTCACCCACGAAGTCGATGGTTTCCTGGTGGCGCCGGATGATATAGCTACGCTGGCGCACTATATCGACCTACTTGCTGTGGATCGAGCCCGTTTACAGAGCATGAGCCAGGCGGCACGCCAACGCTATGACCACCATCCCACCTGGCAGGCAAGCTTTGCGCCCGTATTGCCCTGGCTGGAAGGATTTGGCCGATGAGCACTACACCCTCACCCTACGCTAGTTTCACCCGCTACCTGGCCGCCAAAAAGAGTGTCGATGATCGAGCGCTCAACCAGCATGTCTGGCACACGCTGCAGATGGCGATCCGTGCGTATACACAACGCAGTCCGCAGCCGCTACGCATCGTGGAGATTGGCGCTGGCATTGGCACCATGGTGGAACGGGTATTAACGTGCGATCTCGGCAGTGACGTTGAATACTCGTTAGTCGATGCCGGCTCAGAAAATATCGCCACAGCTAAGGTGCGCTTGCCAGAGTGGGCGCATGCGCAAGGCTTTCTGGTCAGCGCAGATGACGACGGCGCCACGCTCCACTTGCAGCGTTCTGCGGAGATCAGCCAAAACGTCTGTCAGACTATACTCCGTTTCTATACAGCTGACTGTTTTGACTTTGCCAACCATCCCGCACAACAGCAGCACTATGACCTGCTCATCGCTCACGCTTTTCTCGATCTGGTTGATGTCAAACAGGCTTTACCGCGCTTACAACAGTTGCTACGACCGCGGGCACTACTCTATTTCACCATCAACTTTGATGGCGCCACCATCTTGCAACCAGAGATCGACCCCAACTTTGATGCCCAGCTTGAAGCACTTTACCACGCAACCATGGATACGCGCCTGGTCAACGGCGAACTTTCTGGGGACAGCCATACCGGGCGCCATCTCTTTGGCCATTTGCGTAATGCCGGCATTGAAGTGCTCGCGGCCGGCAGTTCCGACTGGGTGGTCTTTGCCGGCAGCCAGGGCTATGTGGCCGACGAAGCCTACTTTCTGCACTTTATTGTGGAGACCATGTATGGCGCGCTGCGCCACCATCCAGCGCTTGACCAGGCGCGCTTTGCCGCCTGGATTGCCACACGCCATGCCCAGATCGATAGCGGCGATCTCGTCTATATTGCTCATCAGTTGGACTTTGTAGGACGCTATACTGGGGCCACCGATACTGGGGCCACCAATTAATGCAAATGCCTGAGATAGGCTTTGACCAAGTTCGCCTCAACCGTGGCGTGAAGTGGAGTCTGTTTGTTGGGATTGGTTTTGGCCGTCTGGAACACCTTCTTCGCACAACGACTGCATAGAAAATAGCCAATCAAAATTCCCCGCTCGCGATAGATATAGGCGTTGAGCGATAATGCATCCTGCCCCTTAACCTTCAGCGCATCTATTGCGCGCTGACAGCCGGGACAGGGGTCGTCTGCATAGAACCAGAACCCTTTGATCGCATTGCCAAACTGAGCTCGCGCTTGCAAAAAGAGCTGTGCCAGCAGGGCGTTCGCTTCGTCTGAATTCATAATCCGCATGTCTCCCCTGTTTTGTTCATTAGCGTTACCTTACGAAAATCACAGTTGTTCCAAATATAACCATAAAGACGCGAAAAGCACAAAGATCTATGCCTATGAAAAGGTTTGTAGCATATCAACCGATGTCGCTGGTAACGCGCTTTCCAGCGCTATAAAATAGTTATACCGACGAGCGCCAGGAAGTATCATTTTGTACAGGAGTAAAATGGTACTTCCTGTGCTGCTCGTGAGTATACGTCAAGAGACAAACTCCGGTTTTCATTGAATAAAGTATATACTGAGCTGCGCCAGAAATTAACATTTTGCACAGGAGTGAAAATGTTAATCTGTGTTGCAGAGGAGTATAGATTGTGAAATTATGCTATAATAAAGCGATTCGGTTTTCTGCTTTTGCTATCACCATTCGATGGAGGAATTATGGCCTATCGTTTTCCTGGCATGGATCCTTATCTGGAAGATCCAGCAATCTGGCGCGGTTTTCATCACGGCCTAGCCGAAGAGATCCGTACCCGCTTAAATAGTCACTTAAACGAAAAGTATTATGCCGATGTTGAAGTTCACACTACCTTTGAAGAAGTTCATGTCGGCAAAGCCAAACCGATTATTCCCGATGTGGCGATCGTTGCTCAATCCTACACTGGGGTTGGCGTAGCAGTTGCGCCGGTTGCGGTTGCCGAGCCTGCCGAGGTGATGACGCCAGTGCGTCGTGCGGTCCGGGTGACGCCGGTGACCCTACGGGCTGTTCACATCTACATCACCGAGACCGATGAACTGATCACCTCGATTGAAATTCTGTCACCCTATAACAAACGGGATCCAGGGCTGGCTGAGTATCGCCGCAAACGTTCAGCACTGTTAGCTTCCAATGTGCATCTGGTCGAGATCAATCTGCTGCGCGGCGATCAGCGCGTCGGCAGCGAGATCGCAGGAGAGTCGCTGGATGAGGCGGACTATATCCTGCTGGTCAATCGCGGCTACGAGATGAACCCTGGCGTCTGGTCCGATATCTGGCCGGTGACGCTGGATAAGCCCTTACCACTCCTGCCGATCCCCTTGGAGCCGCCGGACCCCGATGTATTGCTTGATATGAATGCCGTTGTGCGCGCCATTTATGAACATGCTGCATATGAACGGCGCATTGATTACTGCCAGCCTGTGCCGCCCCCTGCCTTGCGACCGGCCATCTCCCAGTGGGTTGAAGCACATTTGGCGACAGCCAATCGCTCACAGAAAGGGGACAAAGTATGAGCGAACCAACCATGCTGCTTGATGAAGAACAGGAATTCGATGACATGGGCTCATTCAATCATTCATTGGTGCAAAGCAACCTTGCCTATCTGTTACGAAAATATACTGAACTTTCTGCTTTTAACGAATTGAGCTTGGATGCTTCAGGGCTGGATAAATCACAATTCCCTACGATCAAGGATGAACTCATTCCTGATATTTGTGCATATCCCAAAAAGCGGTCCGTGATCGATCATGACATTCTGCGGATGCAGGAAATGCCGATTCTAGCCATTGAAGTGGTTTCGCCACGGCAAGGGATTTTATCAATTGTGGAAAAGCTGCAAGCATACTTTGCCCTTGGCATCCAATCTTGCTGGCTGGTTGAGCCGATCACTGGCGTTGTGCGTGTCTATCATCCCCATACAGACCCCAAAACTTTTGCCGCCAGTGATGTGATTGATGACGTGGTGGGCATCAAAATTCCAGTGGCCGAAATCTTCGACTGAGCTCCAGTGTGAGCGAAAAAAACACCAGACTCCAGCTAGGTTTACAGATAGGGTGACGAACAGCACAAGAAGTAGCCCATCACCCCTGTAAAAAGTGTTGCTTCGTGGCGCTCATCCATATAAATCAGCCCACGCTTTGCAAAAGTGGTGCAGTCAATGTACGTAAGGCAACGTGTTGGCGGCCCTGCCCGTCAAAATTGGTGGGATCCAGCCAACGTTCAAAGGCCGCGCGCAGTGCCGGCCAATCGGCGTCGATGACGGAGTACCAAGCCGTATCGCGGCTGCGCCCTTTATAGACCGTCGCCTGACGGAAAAGCCCTTCATAGGAAAACCCCAGCCGTTGCGCAGCCGCGCGCGAGGGAGCGTTCAGCGCATCACACTTCCACTCATAGCGCCGGTAGCCCAATGCAAAGGCTTGGGCCATCATCAAATACATGGCCTCGGTGGCGGCGGGGGTGCGCTTGAGCGCCTCGCTGTAGTGAATATGCCCTACCTCAATGGCGCCACTGACCGGCGTAATACGCAGGTAACTGGCCACGCCCACTGCTTTGTTGGTTGCATTGTCCATAATGGCAAAAAAGAGTGGATCGTCACTGGTGGCGGCCTGTTCCATCCAGGCCCGGTAGCTGACTAGATCGGCAAAAGGGCCATAGCCCAGATAGGTCCAATTCCTGCCCTCTGGATCCAGCGCGTGCGTGGCAAAAAGCTCGGCGCTGTGCCGCTCAGAGTCAAGTGGCTCCAGACGACAGTAGCGGCCGTACAAGGGCGCACGCGGCGGCGGTGATGGTGGCTGCCAGTTGGGCAAGGCCGGGCCAATCGGTTGACCTAAGGCATTAATCCGTGTTGACATGATGGTTCTTTCTCACGATTGGTAGATGGATGATTGGTTGATTGGTGATTGGTGATTGGCTCTCTATAACAACGGCCGTCCCCCATCGACGGGAATGATGCAGCCGGTGGAGAAGGTCAATTGGGTGGCGACAGCTAGCACCGCGGCCGCGACATCCTCGGGTTGGGCAATGCGCTCCAGCGGGGTTTTGTCGATCTGCTGTTGAATATAGGCGGCGTCCATGCGCGCCGCATATTCGCCCCAGACCCAGCCCGGCGCCACCGAAATCACACGAATTTGGGGCGCTAACGCACGCGCCAGCGACCGGGTCATGGAATCCATGGCCGCTTTGGAGGCGCAGTAGGCCACATTGCTGCCAATGCCGGTGATCGCGGCCACCGACGAAATGTTGACAATTGTCCCGCCGTCGCCGGCCATGAGCAACGCTTGGCATGCGCGGATAGAGGCAAAGGCGCCCCGCCAGTTGGTCTGGAAGATCTGATCAATGAGCTCGTCGTCCAGCTCATCCAGGTCCCCATGTGGCACAGGGCGGGTAATGCCGGCATTGTTGACCAGCAGATCGAGCCGACCATAGTGATCTGCCACCTGGGTTACCATCCGCGCCAGCGCGGCACTATCGGTCACCGAGGCTTGGATGACCAGATGGTTGCCGCCGGTCAGTGAATCAGCTGTGGCTTGTGCCTTCTGGGCATTGCTGTTGTAGTTAATGACCACCTGCGCCCCAGCCGCGGCCAGTTCCCGACAGATGGCCGCCCCAATCCCGCCGCCCCCGCCGGTGACCAGGGCGACTTTGCCGGTGAGAGGTTTGTTATTCATGAAAAGCCTACCTTCCTAAAATCAGGCGTCCCTACGGGACAAGAGTGTAAAGCTGCCAATAAGATTGGCCGTTTATCCTGTCATCCTGACATCTCCCGCACCGTCCCCACCACACCAACTACCCCGGCAGAAAGCAAATCTCCACCCCTAAGGTAGGATTCCCCTAGTGGCAGGTGAGCAATTCCACCACAGCCTCAGCCATGCGATTGACCGGTTGGCGCGCGGTGGTTAACGGATAGGCTAACCAAGCCGCGACCGAAATGTCATCAAAGTAGGTGCGATTTCCCTATCGCACCTACGCCAGATCGTTCAACAGATCACGCGCCTCATCACCCAACTCCAGCAAGTGCTGGCTTTTGGCAGCGGCCTGTTGATACCCGCCGGGACTGAGTAGGCGAGGTGGTTCGGCATCCGGCGGCAAGGCGGCGGCGCGACGGGCAATACTGGGTAACTTGATTCCCTGCTCGGCCACCCCAATTTTGAGGGCGGCAAGGGCGGTAAAGCCAAAGCGCGCCAACCGTTCATCTCCCTGCCAGCCGGCAGCGCGCAGACCGGCCAGATAGCCGGCAAAGATCAGCTGCTCCAGCATGGGAATACGCCCAATATCGACAGCCACAAAGTTTAACGTCGCGGCAAAGAGCGGCACCAACTCCTCGCCCAGTAGCCCCAGCCCGGCGGAACCCCAATCGAATAGAACGGTCTTGGCGCGGCCAGTGGCATCCTGGCGTGCCATAAGATTGCGACGAAAGGCGTCGCGGTGGCAGAAGGTTTGGGGCAGGCGATCGAGCACAGCCAGGAATTGTTCCCGTTCCTCCCACAAGCGCAACACCCGCGCTAGCCGCGCGTCGGTCCACAACTCAGCAAAAAGAGGATGATGGCGCAACCGCGGGAGTTCAGGTATGCCTGGTGCAGCTAAAGTCAACCGCTGACGCACATCTGGCTGGCGCAACCACGGCTGCTGGGGCAAAGCGCGACCAACCAGGTAGGCGCCGTTCATCTGCCCTAAATGGCGCGCTGCGACCCCATATTGCTCCAGAGGCCATTCGCCTTCGTCGGTGGCGCCCATATCTTCGAGCCAGAGCCAACAGCTTTGGTCGGAGACTTCAACAACGGCATAACAACGCGGTGTGATGAGATCGGTGGGCAGCGCCGCCAGCAAGCCCGACTGATAGAGCAGCGCCTCCCGCTGCCAATAGTCAAAATCGGTTGGTGCCTGGCCGCCACCCGCCGCGCTGATCACCTTGAGGATAAGTGACCACGATTGCCGGCCCTTTGCCGTCTGTGCTTGCCCTTGCACCCGGTGGACGGCTGAGCCGCTAAAACCACCATCCAGAGCTTGGTGTGACCAGTTGGTGATGGTCGCCATTTCATCATCCAGCACACATTGGACCAGGCCCGTAAGTCTGGCCAGATCTATTGTCTGTAAATCACTCATTGAAGGCGTCTCAACTCCCCCACGGCAATGGCCGTTTCCCGTTCACACCGACAAAATCATACTCTTCGGCCAACTTATGCGTATGCAACGCTTGCCCAGTTTTCGTCATGACCTGGGGATCACCGGCTAAGGCGACCACGGCCCGTCCCACATATTGGGGTGTTTCCGAGTATTTGAAGTAGGGATCAGAAATGGTGGGCAATTGCTCCTCCCAGTGTCCGGCTGGGAGTGATCAACCTGCACCGAAATGCCAACACCACCCCGCGCCGTCACCATCTCCGCAGTCTCTTCGATAGTTTCGGGACGTCCCGTTTGCTGATTTTGCCGGCTGCTACGCCCGGTCACATAGACTGTGGCGCCGGCTTCACCCAGTTGCAGCGCAATACCGCGCCCGGCCTCGCGTGTTCCGCCAGTGACCACCGCGATTTTTCCGCTTAACATAGATCCCCCGTATATCTCTAAACTCAGACATCCCGCTGGGATGGGCTAGTTTCAGAACAGACTTGCCTCACACGTATGCCTTTCTTGTGCATTGAATATCATCCTGTCATCCTGTCATCCTGTCATCTTGTCACATTGCATGATAATCGCTGCTGCACTGATGCCATATCGCGTAGGCGCTAAGGGCGCAAAGATGGTGCAAAGCACCCACTTCGTGAGCGACAAAAAATTGTCGACGTCTAATGCAAAGCCTTTGTTGCCGGGTGCCCCCAGGGCGCTGAACCATTTCAGGCGCAACAAAATAGGGACTTTTTCCCTTTATTCACTGGATTCGTTGCGCGCTTACTGACTTATTCTGTTGGCAGAGCGCAAAGATTGCATCCAGAATGCTAAGCAAGGTTTCATGACCGGTGCGTGTATAGAGATCGCTCTCATAAACTTGATCGGCTTCATAGCGGTAGAAGCGCCAACCGTCGCCATTGGTGACGATAGCGTACAGCGGGTGATGAATGTCTTGTAGGGCGTTGAGTTGTTGACAGGCGTACATTTCAACCAGACTTTGGGCCAGACCTTGTTCAAAGTCATCTTTTTTCGCTTCCACCACACACAGCATGGGCGTATCGATGTAATCGCGTTGCGGGGTAAGCAGATAATCAACTACGCCGGTTACATCGTCAGCCGACAAGGGAGCGGCTTTCCAGAGTTTTAGATCAGGATAGTTGATCAACGATTCTTCACAATAGGCATCCACCAACAACTCTTTGGCCCGTTCCGTGCGCGCCGTATCAAAGATCCGTAGGCGCTGGAGGCGTTCCAGAAAGAATGGACTAAGGGGGCGTGGAGTGGGATCTAGGGGCCACGGATGCAGTTTTTCAATGCCTAAATGCTGCATGGCTTCTTTCAGGTTGAAACCGGCAAAATTTTTTTTGTTTTTCTGCTTTGTCATAAGCCCTCCTTTTGAACGTACTGTTCGTCCGGCAGTAGCGTGGGCATAAAGTATAGGCCCACGCTACTACGCATCTGGTTGCGCTTGTCCATAGCGCCGCACGCGCAGATCGGCCTGCTCCTTGTGGCCCCAGAAGTTTTCAATAGCACAGAGGCGCGAACAAACTTCACCGATCGACGCGGTCGCTTCGGGCTTGATCTCCTGATAGGTGACAGTTTTCAGAAACTTGCCTACCCAGAGGCCACCAGTGTAGCGCGCCGCGCTCTTGGTGGGCAGGGTGTGGTTGGTGCCGATCACCTTGTCGCCATAGGCCACGTTGGTCTCCGGCCCCAGGAAGAGCGCGCCGTAGTTGTGCATGTGCTCCAGAAAGTAGCGCGGGTGCTTGGTCAACACCTCGACATGCTCACAGGCAATCTGGTCGGCCACCTGCACCATCTCGGCGTCACTCTCGGCCAGGATGATCTGACCACAGTCCCGCCAGGCGACGCCCGCCACATCGGCGGTGGGCAACACCTCTAGCTGCCGACCGATCTCATGCTCAATGCTATGGGCGAGTTCGGCGTTAGTGGTCAACAAAATGGCCGGCGACGTAGGGCCATGTTCCGCCTGCCCCAGCAAGTCAGTGGCGACCATCTCGACGTCGGCGCTTTCGTCAGCAATGACCAGGATCTCGGTCGGGCCAGCCAGCAGATCGATGCCGACGCGGCCAAAGAGTTGGCGCTTGGCTTCGGCTACATAGGCATTGCCCGGCCCCACCAACATGTCCACCGGCTGGATCGTCTCTGTACCCAGTGCCATGGCCGCCACCGCCTGCACGCCGCCCAGGATGTAAATTTCATCAGCCCCGCCCAAGTGCATGGCCGTGATCGTCGCCACCGGCACTTCACCGTTAATGGGGGGTGTACAGGCAATAATCCGCTGCACCCCCGCCACCTTGGCGGTGATCACACTCATATGCGCCGAGGCGACCATGGGGTAGCGTCCGCCGGGAACATAGCAGCCCACGCTGTTGACCGGAATGTTCTTGTGGCCCAGCGTGACGCCGGGGAGGGTTTCTATTTCTATGTCGCACAGCGCCGCTCTCTGCGCTTGGGCAAAGTTGCGCACCTGCACCTGGGCGAATTTGATGTCGTCAATCGTCTGCTGGGGGAGGCTCGCCATGATGGCTTCGATCTGTTCCACTGAGAGACGAAAGCTCTCCGGTGACCAATTGTCAAACTTAGCGGAAAGCTCGCGTACGGCCACATCGCCCCGTGCTTCCACATCGGCGAGGATGCCTTCGACGGTCGCACGGACTTTGGCGGCGGCGGCCTTGATCTCGGTTTGGGCCAAGCCGGTTTTTAGATATTGTGCCATGAGTTATTCCCTATTTTGGGTTGACATTAAGTGAAAACTAACTAAAAACAGCCAACGGAAAACAAAAAACTGAAAACGATCATTGCTCGGCAGAGCGACGGGCTGTTTTGATGCTGGCGTTTAGGATCCGCTGGAGTTGGGTGGATTCATCAAGTAGAGAATCTAACATATGCCTAGGAATCAGGTCACTGGCAATAATAATGCGCAGCCATACTTCGCTTTCGTTCAATTCCTTAGTTGAAATTTTGAGCTTATGGATAAAATCAGCCGTGCTCTCTGCACTACGCGCTTCCCCATGATTGGCGGCTGGTGAAGTGCCACTGCGTAATAGTTGACCGGCAATATGTTTGCCCGCTGCTGTCTTCGGCAATGTATCACATGCCTTGATCACACGGGCTGCAAACTGAATCAACCGCTCCTGAATATCATCACCTTTTGCCATATCCTACTCCGTATTTCCACCCTATTAACCCCAGAAGTCGCCAGACATCTGGCGTTTTCAGTTTTTAGTTGACTGTTTTTTTGTTTTCAGTTTGAAAAAGTGTGGTTTTACCGGTCTGCCAATCCGGACGCGCAAATCAGATTTGACCGCCACGCGGTCAATATGGTAATGAATTTTAGGATCAACCGGACCAAAGATATTAAATTCGCGCATGAGCTTTCCCTTGTATCAACGCCAATTCATGACGGCACAAATACCCTAATGGTTGGGCAATAAAACAGTGACTGTCTGACTGAGTTACTGTCTTACTGTCCTACTGGCAAATTCACTAAAACTGCCCATACAGAGTAACTATCTTCTGGTTATCATACCACAAAATAGAGTCACTTCATGCAAGAGATTTACCATAGACGTTGGGAAGCAATGGCCGCGCCTTGGGCCAGAGCGCGCAACTTGCCGAAGGTGATTTGCGGATGCACAGGCCCAAAGCCGGCGAAGGTGCCAAAGCCACAGTCGCTGCCGGCGAGGACCCGTTCGCGGCCGACAATCGCGGCAAAGCGTTCAATGCGCTGCGCCACCAGTTCGGGATGCTCGACAAAGTTGTTGGTGCTTTCGATCACACCGGGGATCAGCACTTTGTCATCCGGGATGTCGGCTTCAGCCCAGACTTTCCACTCGTGGCCGTGGCGTGGGTTGGCCGCTTCAAAGAGGATCGCTTGCGGTTTGGCCTTCAGCACGATGTGGATGATTTTATCCAACTCAATGTCATGCGTATGGGGACCATCGTAGTTGCCCCAGCAGAGATGCATGCGCACCCGGTCGGCAGGCACAGCGCTGAGCGCGTAGTTGAGCGCCTCCACCTGGCGCTCGGCTTGGGCGAGAAATTCCTCATCACTGGCGTCGCGGAAGCGAATATGACGACCCATGGCCAGGTCCGGGCAATCGACCTGCAACAGCAGCCCGGCCTTGACAATCGTCTCATACTCCATCTTCATCACCTCCGCCAGCGCTTGCAAATAGTCCTCATTGCTCGGGTAATATTCATTGGGCTGGAAGACCGCGATCACCCCGGGCGAGGCCGCGTTCATAAAGACTTCGTCTATCCCAGACGCTTGTGCAGCTGCCTGCAAATGGGCAATATCTTTGTGCAGCGGCGTCAAATCCTTGATGGCAATCGGGCCGCGACAGATGGGGCGCTGGTATTTGGGAGAAGCGCCGGCTTGCACCAGCTTCCGCCGATATTCGGGGAAATCGTCCAGATCTTTGGGCGTGGCGCGCGGCGCATCGCCAAGCTCAAAACCGGTCAGCCGATGGCGAATGTAGGTGGCGTAGGAGATTTTGCTCATCTCGCCATCGCTGGGAATGTCAACGCCGGCTTCCTGCTGCTGTTGCACAATGGCGCGCACGGCCTGTTGCATGGTCGCGTCGAAACGTTGACGATCAATCGCTTCATCCCGATCTTCAGCAAACAAAAGATCCACCACCCCCTGTGACCGCGGCAGCGACCCTACGTGGGTGGTGAGAATGCGTTCCGTACTCAGTTTCATCCCTGACTCCATTTTCGATTTTGGATTGACGATTATTGGCAGTCATACCTTCAGGAAGAAGCCACAGTTTGCGTTGTCAACAAGACAATTACTGACCACTTCCCAGGGGCCAGGCGGCGTCCTCAGCGCAATTGTGATATTGCCGGAGTGCTCGACCAGACGCTCAGATGGGTAGAGGCTAGTGCCGCGAACATTTAATTTTTAGAAATCACCACACAAGCACAGGCCGTCAGGGGTTTCTAAAAATTAAGCGGTCAGATCACTAGGCGCGTTGGCAACGGCAAAAAACAGAGGCCATCCCCCCTATCGCTTGATGGACAGTGGTATGACCTCCAATGGTTATAAGGCGTTATAGGGAAGGTAGCTGCGCTTATGTACCGCTAAACTCTGTGTAGATGTTCTGTAAGACAACATCTAACTTTTCTTTCGTGCCGGTCAAGACATCGGCGGCGGTGGCGCTGCCCAACCAAATGGGATCAGCATCCTGGGTGATAGTTTGGGTGATCTGGGGCCACCCCACAAAGAGATGATTCACATGTTCCACACTGTAATCGACTGAACCAAAGATTACACTTTCCAACTCATCAATCGACATTTCGGTTTTGTCGGCATATTTGGGCAGCCAAACATCGCGATTGATATTGGTGCGCGGAGAGCCGAAACCCACCTCGGCCAAACCGGTGCAAGATTCCTCACTGAGCAGATATTTGACAAATGTCCATGCCGCGTCTGGCTCCGGCGCTTCGCGTGCAATCAGCCAGGAGCCGGTAAAGGCATAGCGTTTGTTATCACGCATCCCCGGCAGCGGCGCCACGCCAAAGCGGAACGGAGCATCCTGAAAGACGCGCATGCCCCATGAACCCGACGTGACCATACCAATTTTGCCGGTCATAAAAATGTCACCCAGTTGAGAGAGGCTCTCCAGATCGGCTGGTGAAGGGGAGACTTGCAGATCAAAGACCATATCGGCTCGGCTCTGCACCGCTTCGATGACGACGTCACTGTCGAGCTGGCTGGTCTGTGACAGACCGGTCTCATAATGTTCGGGCGTAAAGGCGTCCCCGGCAAAGAGATAGGCCAGGTGGTGAATGTCGCGGGTCAAGTTTGCCCCATACTCGGCGTCGAGCCCTTCACCATAATTCTTGGTCAACGTCTGGGCATATTCGAGCATGATATTCCAATTCCAACTTTCACTGTCGTTCCAATCCGTGGTGGGATAGGCTAGCCCGGCGGCGTCAAAGAGATCTTTGTTGTAAAAGAGCATGATGGCAAAGTTGTTGACTTGGGGCGTTGAGTAATATTTGCCATCTCGCACATAAGGCTCGACAGAACTCGGCAGGAATTGATCCATGGAATAATCATCGGCCTCAATAAAGGGTGTCAGATCGAGCAGCAGATCACGGGCATAGTAGTCGCCAAAGCCCGATTCCCCCCATTGGGAGAAGATGTCGGGAGGCGTGCCCGCGGCGATCATGGTGTTGAGTTTGGGATCCATTTCATTAAAGGGCACAATGATCAGATTGATCTCTACGCCAGGATTCTCGCTCTGGTAGGTGGCCACCCGCTCTTCTTCCCACTCATTTTCACGGGGTTGGCTGCGCATGATCCAGGCGAGTTGTACTGTTTCACCCGCCGCGGCGCCTTCCGCCTCACCAGCCTGCTGACCGGGCATGCCAGCCGGAGTGCAGGCGGCCAGCGTGGCCAACGTTGTGCCGGCGCCGGCTAGGCGTAAGAAATCTCTGCGGCTAAATTGTTGCATCTTATGGCCTCCTTTTGGCTCTGACTTAAGTAAATTATCCGACGGGAGGACGGGGAGTTATCCTTTCACGCCGGTGAAGACAATCCCTTCAATGAAATAACGCTGGGCAATAAAAAAGAGCAGAATGCAGGGCAACATCATCACTAACGAGGCAGCCATCAATTCATTCCAAGGGGTGGCCCCATATTCAGCGGTGAAGTTGCGCAATGCCAATGCGGCCGTGTAGTTGCTGCGCGTATTGAGATAGATCAGGGGCCGCATAAACTCATTCCAGTGGAACATAAAGGATTGAATGGCGACTACACCCAATGCCGGCTTGGAGAGCGGTACAATGATGCGCCACCAAAGACCAAAGTAGCCACAGCCATCAATGCGCGCCGCATCGTCCATCTCTGGTGAAATGGTCATATAAAATTGGCGCAGCAAAAAGATAAAGAAAGGCGTGCCGAAAAAGGCCGGCACCACCAACGGCTTGAGCGTGTCGATCCAGCCCAACTGCTTAAAAATAATGAATTGTGGAATCAACGTGACCTGAAACGGCAGCATGAGGGTGCTGAGCATGACGACAAAAAGGAAGTTGCGCCCCGGCGCACGCAGACGTGAAAAGCCAAAGGCTGCTAACGAAGAGCCCAACGTTTCGCCGATGATACAGAGCAAAGTGACAAGGGTCGTATTTTGATAGACCGTGCTCGCGCGCATAAACGCCAGCGACTTGGGGTAGTTCTCCCACTGAATTGCCGCAGGAATCCAGACCGGCGGAATAATAAAGACTTCGCCCATTGTCTTGAATGAAGTGGAGAGCATCCACAGAATTGGCGTGATGACAAAAACTGTGCCCACCATCACCAACAATGTGCAGACGCTGATCCAGGTAAAGTCGCGCATCTTGCGGCCACGGATCACATCGCCGAAAGAACGCTTGTAGTGAATCGATGATCCGCTGTGTGTGACGTTGCGTGCAGCCATAATCGCTCCCTCTTTGGTGACTAGTACATCGCGGCGTAAATTGTTGCATAAATTATGCTCCTGTTTTACAGGGGTAGTGCAACAATTTATCGCCGTCAGTAGCTACGCCCAACTGTACTAGCCATTCTGACCGGCGTAGTAGACCCAACTCCGTGAAGAGCGCAGGGTGAGAACAGTAAAACAGAGAACAATCAAAAAGAGAATCCAAGCTAAGCCGGAAGCGAAGCCCATGCGGAAGAACTGAAAGGCGTTCCGGTAGAGATAGAGCACATAGAAAAAGGAGCCATAGTTGGGGCCGCCCTGGGTAATCACATACGCGCTGACAAAGACCTGGAAAGAGCCGATAATGCTCATAATGGCATTGAAGAGGATTACCGGCGTGATCATGGGAATGGTAATGTGAACGTATTTTTGGATCCCATTCGCGCCATCTAAATCTGCCGCCTCATAGAGATCGGTCGGCACACCTTGCATTCCGGCCAGGTAAATGAGCATCGGTCCACCAACTCCCCAGAGGCTCATAATGATAAAGGCCGGCAGGACCCATGTTTCGCTGAAGAACCAGTCCGGCCCTTTGACGCCCAGCAATTGCCAAAGCGCAGCGTTGACCAAACCAAACTGTGGCTGAAAGACCCAAGCCCACAATAGCGCCACCGCGACACCGGAGGTGACCGTGGGTAAATAGTAGAGCGTGCGCCAGAAGGAGCGCCCCGGAATTTTCTGATACATCAGGGTGGCAACAAAGAGCGCACCCATTACGCCTAACGGCACCGCCCCTGCCGTATACAGGAATGTCACTTTGAGGGATTGCCAGAAAATTTCATCACCGAAGATCTCTATGTAGTTGCGCCCGCCGATCCAGACCGGCGGCTTGGCAATGCTGTAGCGAGTAAAACTTAAATAGAGTGACGCTAACATCGGCCCCAGTTGCCAGAGCAGAAAACCCAGAAGCCAGGGCAGGATAAAGAGGTAACAGGCAAGGGCTTCGCGGCGTCCCAATTTGCCCAGTTTGGACCAGGTCTGAAAGGGTAAACGTACAGAGTACATGGCAGCTTTGTCCCAACGTTAAGTCAGCACCAAACCTTAACTGGTTAGTAAAGAGTGTCGACAAATAAGGTGGTGGATTAAGTGCTATTATAACGCACGCTTCACTGAGCGCCCAAATACAGTAACTTCTTTCGAGCCAGGTGGCTCTGATCAATATATTGCTACACGTTTCACGTTGACTGCTTCTTCTGCTTTCAGACCTGCTTATGGTATCATAGAGCAATAGAACAATCGTTCTCATTTTATAAAGGAGCATCTCTTGGCTGTCTCGACCCAATCTTATCCTGGTGCAACAACCAAGCGGGAATTCCGCGTGGCGGATGAGTATCAATACAATCAGCGGGGTGCGGTGCGGTGGGTATTTTCTCATCTGCTGCGCTACAAAGGCTATCTCCTGATTTTTCTCATTGCGGCGTTGGCGACCAACGTCCTCTTTTCGGCAATCCCACGCCTAATCGGGACGGCCTTTGACGAGGTGCTAAAACCGGAACCAAGCGCGCAACGCTTGCTCTGGTTGGCCCTAAGCGCCTTGGGCATCGTCGTGTTGCGGGGTTTTATTGACCTGACCAACTCGTTCTCGGTTGAAACGCTCGGCCAACGCTTTGAGCGTGACGCCCGGCAGGAACTCTATATCAGCTTGCTGGGCAAGAGTCAAACCTTTCATAATCGCCAGCGGGTCGGCGACATTATGGCGCGCGCTTCAAATGATGTACGCCAACTCAACCCGATGATGAACCCCGGTGTCTCGCTCATCACCGAGTCGATGATGGCGATCATCGCCCCCATTGCCTTTATCAGCACCATCCAGCCGCAACTGCTGTTGGCGCCCATCCTTTTTGTCATTGCTTATGCCTTTGCCTTGCGCCATTATATCAGACAACTCAACCCGGTGGCCGCCAAACAGCGTCAACAATTTGGTGAATTGAACGCCGGCCTCAATGAGACGATCTCCGGCATTGAGGTGGTGAAGTCAATGGCGCAAGAGGCGCAGGAGCGGCAGAAGTTTATCCGCAACGCCACCCTCTTTCGTGATTACTTTGTGGAGCAAGGGGAGATCCAGGCGCGCTATTTGCCCTTGCTCCTCCTCGGTTTTGCCTTGACCATTGCCTTTACGCACGCGCTCTGGCTTTATGCACAAAACCAATTGAGCATCGGGGACATTGTCAGTTATATGGGTCTCATGGGGATCTTGCGCTTCCCGGCCTTTATTTCGATCTTTACCTTCTCGCTCGTGCAGATGGGCCTGGCCGGCGCCCGGCGCATCCTGGAACTGATCCATGAAGAGACCGAGCTGGATGAAAACCCAACCGGCTACGCCGCCCCCATGCGTGGTGAGTTGCACTTTGATAATGTCACCTTCTATCTCGGCAATGGATCGGCGCAGACAGGCGGCAGCACATCCAATGGCGCAAGCGAACCGATCCCTGTCCTGCGCAACCTCACCTTTCATGCCGCGCCGGGGGAGACGGTCGCGATTGTCGGTCAGACCGGTTCGGGCAAGAGCACCCTGACCAAATTGGTCAACCGCACCTATGATGTAACTGCAGGGTCGATTGCGATTGACGGCGTCGATCTGCGTGAGTGGAACCTTGAATCACTGCGTTCCCAGATCTCAACCATTGAGCAGGATATCTTTCTCTTCTCCCGCTCGATTGCCGAAAATATTGGCTTTGGCTTGGGGCCCAATGCCGACCGCGCCGCCATTGAAGCCGCCGCCCAAGCAGCCCAAGCCGATGACTTTATCCGCACCTTCAAAGATGGCTATGCAACGGAAATCGGGGAGCGGGGCGTCACCCTCTCGGGTGGCCAGCGACAACGGCTGGCCATTGCCCGCGCCCTGCTCACCGACCCACGCATCCTCATCATCGACGACTCGACCAGCGCCATTGACAGCGCCACCGAAGATCACATCCAGCGCGCCATCAACAAAGTAATGGAAGGGCGCACCACCCTGCTTATCACCCACCGCCTGTCGCAAATCCGCCGCGCCAACAAGATTCTGGTGCTCCAGCAAGGCGAGATCGTCGATCAAGGAAGTCATGAAGAGCTAATGGCGCGGTGTGCGTTGTACCAACGGATTTTTGCAAGGTATGAGTAGATAGATATGTAGATAGGTAAATAGGTAGATAAGTAAGTTAGGAGGGAACTATGGAGTTAAGGAAAGTTGACTATGTGTCCCCAGGGATAAAGGGGAATCGAGGGTTTGAGGACCTGGAGTGTTATCAGTTAGCCTTGCGGGTGATGATCAATGCACATGAACTCGCACAGAAATTACCGCCAGAGGAAAAGTATGATTTGGTAGTACAGGTGCGTAGATCGTCCAAGAGTACACCGGCAAACATCGCTGAGGGCTACGGTCGTCATCATTATTTGGACAGCCTCAAATTTTACTCAAATGCACGCGGCTCGCTGACCGAAATGCGCGCTCATTTTATCACTGCTCATGTGCTAGGTTACATTGATCAAGCATATTTTACGGCGCTCCATGCCTTAACCCAACATGCCGAAAAGTCACTGAATGGCTATATGGCTTACGTCCGTAAACAACGTGCAGGTGAAGATCTTTACAATACCAAACAATTGCGCGAATCGCCAGTTGAATATCCAGCTGCCATAGAAGATCCCTATACACCATTCCCGCAAGAATAAGGCACTTATCTACTTATGTACTTATCTACCTATTTACTACAAGGAGACACACAATGGGCTTCATCATGGATGGTATTGGCGCTGAGGCGTATGACCGCAGCTATACCGACGGTGAATTAGTAAGCCGCATCATTGGCTACTTCCGGTCACACTTGCCGATGATGGGTGGGGTGGCGTCGATGATCTTGTTAAACTCACTGATGGAGGCGGCCTTTCCGATCCTGATTGCCTGGGGGCTTAACCGCATTGATGCCGAACAAGGCGGGAATGTTTGGCGGCAGGCAGGCTGGCTCTCGGGCGCGATCTTTCTGTCCGGGGCGCTGGCCTGGACCTTTAACTTTATCCGCCAACGCTATACCGCCCGTATGGTCGGCGATGTGGTGCTGGCCCTGCGCAAAGATGCCTTTGACGCCGTGCTGGCGCGCGATATGTCCTTTTATGACGAGTTCTCGTCTGGCCGCGTGGTCAGCCGCGTCACCTCGGATACGCAGGATTTCTCCAATGTGGTGACCTTAACCTTAAATCTAATCAGCCAGGTTTTCCAGGTGATCGTGATCATCGGCGTACTCTTCTTTTTGAATGTACAGCTCACACTGATTACCCTGGTCATCGCGCCCATTACCATTGCCGCGGCCTTGGCCTTTCGGCGCATTGCCCGTCACACCACAACGCAAGCGCGCCGGGTTTTGGCCGAGGTCAATGCCAATGTGCAGGAGTCGGTGACCGGCATTGCGATTGCCAAAAACTTTCGCCAGGAGCAGCGCATTTATGATGAGTTTCTCACGGTCAACGCCCAATCTTATCGACTGAGCCTGCGCCAGGGCTTGCTCTTTAGCGGTATCTTTCCGGTGCTGGGTGCCATCGCCGGCATTGGGACCGCGATCGTCATCTATTTTGGCGGCATGAGTGTCTTGAGCGGCGCGGTCAGCGCGGGGGCCTGGTATCTCTTTATCGAAAGCATCAACCTCTTTAGCTTTCCCCTCACCAGCATTGCCTCTTTTTGGAGTCAATTTCAGTTGGGCTTGGCCGCCAGTGAACGGGTCTTTGCGCTGATTGATGCTGAACCCCGGGTCGTGCAGAAAGACAACCGGCCCGTGTCAGCCATCCGTGGCCAGATTGAATTCTGTGCTGTAGATTTCAGCTATAATGACAAAGAGACGGTGTTGCAGGATTTCAATCTGACCATTGCCGCGGGGGAGACCATTGCCTTGGTCGGCCACACCGGCGCCGGCAAATCGAGTCTGGGCAAGTTGGTGGCGCGCTTCTATGAGTTCCAGGGCGGGATGTTATGCATTGACGATCAAGATATCCGCACCTTTGACCTGGAAGCCTACCGCCGCTCTCTGGGGATTGTGCCGCAGACGCCTTTTCTCTTTACCGGCACGGTGGCGGAAAATATTCGTTATGGCAACCCCACTGCCACCAATGCTGAGGTGGCGCATGTGGCGCGGTTGGTGGGTGGTGGTGATTGGTTGGATGCTTTGCCCAATGGGTTAGCGACACCGATTAGCGAGCAGGGGCGCGGGATCTCCATGGGACAACGGCAGTTGGTGGCGCTGGCGCGCGTACTGCTGCAAAATCCGGCCATTATCATTCTGGACGAAGCAACAGCCAGCGTTGATCCGCTCACTGAGGCCCAGATTCAAGAGGGGTTGGATGTGGTGTTGCAGGAGCGCACCGCCATTGTCATTGCCCATCGCCTCTCGACCATCAAAGCGGCCGATCGTATCATTGTCCTGCGTGAAGGGGAGATCATCGAAGAAGGCGATCATGACGCCCTGATGGCCCAAGGTGGTCACTACGCCGAATTGTATAACACTTACTTCCGCCACCAGTCAGCCGATTATGCCTTAGCTTAGTACATCGTAGCGTAAATACCACGGCCTTAAATAAGGCTGGCTACCACTGGGAAACAGTCCGTAGAACTCTGGCCTTATTTATGCCGGGATTTACTCATAGATTTTTGACAATCTCTGTGTGCTTTGCTTACTAGAATCATATAGCGTCAAGTTCATCCGGTCATATTATTGGAAGTGCCTTCTTCTGGTGTGAATTTCATTTCTGCCAAGGAGTCGGCATCCAATACTTGATCCAGCCATTCATCCAGCCGTTTAAGATCGTTGGTTGACTCAATCAGTTGAACAGTCTTATCAGGAATTTCTATAAACTTATGGCGCAGTAGACGAAGTAGCGTTCTTTGTTGGGTCTGTAGTATCCCACGTTGTTCGCCCCGTCCTCACTTTTTTCTAAGGCTTCTTGAAAAGTGGAAACTTTCTGCATTGCCTCCGGTACTGTGCGGAACAACTCATCAATGTACGGCCACGTCTCTTCGTGGATGGTCAGTTCCATGCCCTACGCATTCCCTATTTCTCAAAAAAGACGATAGTAGGTTTTGGCATTAAATGAATAGCCGCATGGAGTTATCAGCATAGCCACCGCCGGTTCAGTCATGAATAAGAAGAATAGGCAAATTATCCGCTTTCTCTGGTTCAACCTCGGGCGCCTTGGCCAGGACAGCTAGCAATTTTTCGCGGCTGCCACGCTTGGCTCGTTCTTGTAAATAATTCTTCGCATCAATCGTTGCCTTTTTTTCGGCAATTGCCAGAGTGATGAACTGATTGATCGAAATGCCTTCCTGTGCTGCAACTGTGCGTAGCTGTTCATGAACCGATGTTGGTAGGCGTACACTTAACACACTCATGCTGTTCTCCAATCAACTGCAAAAATCTACCGGGGGACGTATTGTCATACAATACCGACGCAATGAGCAACAATTCAGCAATGTGGATCCCATAAAGATATAACACGGTCGCTAGAATGGCTGTGAAGTACTTGACACCCTCCGCTTTTCCTCTATACTGGCCTATAACCTATTTTTCCAATTATAAATCAGCTATACAAATCTACGATCAGGAGCGATATCAAGATGCCAACCTATGAACTAACAGGCCAGGTGGCCATTGTGACGGGAGGGGGCAGTGGCATTGGGCGTGCGGTGGCGTTGCGTCTGGCCAGAGAGGGGTGCCAGGTCGCCGTGGCCGACTTGAATGAAGGGGCGGCCAAAGAGGTCGCGCAGGAGATTACCGCGGCAAAGGGGGTGGCGCTGCCACTGGCGGTGAATGTGACACGCAAGGCGGAGGTGGAGCAGATGGTCCAGCAGGCGGTGACCCAGCTGGGGCCTTTGACCATCCTCTTTAACAATGCCGGCATTGCCCGCGTCGCCACTTTGCTCGACACCGACGAGGCCACGTGGGACGCAATTATGAGCGTTAATGCCAAGGGGGTCTTTCTCTGCGCCCAGGCCGCAGCGCGCCAGATGATTGCCCAAGGCACGGGTGGGCGGATTGTCAACAATGCTTCCGCCGCGGGCAAGATGGCGCCAGGCAAGACGCCGCTGGGCGTCTACTCGGCCAGCAAACATGCCGTCATTGGCCTGACCAAGCAGATGGCCATGGAGTGGGCCGCGCATGGCATTTTGGTCAATGCGGTCTGCCCCGGCATTGTGGACACGCCCATGTGGGAGCAGATCGACCGGGAAACGGCGGCGCTGCAGGGCGTGCCCATCGGCGCAGTCAAGGCCCAGGCCGTGGCCACCATTCCGATTGGCCGCATTGAGCAACCGGAGGATGTCGCCAACATGGTCGCCTTCCTCGTCTCCAGCGATGCCAGCTATCTCACCGGGCAGGCCTACAATGTTTGTGGCGGGCGCATTCCCTATTAATCATGTCAGCGTGGGGGCATACTTAAGCTGGCTTTATTCACTGGCTTTATTCAATCGGATATCCGCTACCCCTTTACTTTCTAAATCGAACTGGGCCTATGCACCTCCCGGTTTCGACGCCGTCTTTTACGATCGTCACCGCTGTGTAACAGGAGAATCGAACCATGGATCATTGGCAAGAAAAACGAACCCAACTAATCGACGATGGCTACTGCATTTGCGAACAGGTCTTAGCACCAGAAATGCTGGAACGGGTGCGCACTCATAGTCGGCAATTGCTGGATGCCCAACCCGCTGAACATTTTGCAGCCCAAAAATCGACCGGCAGCATGATCAGCGTCTATGACGACCCCTTCTTTGCCGAGTTGGTAGCCTATGGCCCGGCGCTGGACGCATTGGCCAGCCTGGGCTACCCCAAGCCGCGCTGGTCTTCTGGCTTTATCATCAGCAAGCCGCCCCACTCGCCGGCCCTTTTTTGGCATCAAGATTGGTGGGGTTGGAACGATCCCATCTCCTACACTGCTGCGCCCCAACAGCTTTTTCTCATGTACTATCTGGTGGACACCACCGTGATCAATGGCTGTTTACGCGTGCTCAAGGGTACGCACCGCAAGCGCCACCCCATGCACGATCTGCTGCCGGAAGCTCACACCGACGCCATCCGTCGCGCCACCGACCCGACCCATCCGGTCTACCAGGCGCTGCCCGATGATATTGCGGTCCAGGTGCGGGCCGGCGATCTGGTCATTGGCGACGCACGCCTGCTCCACGGCGCCTATCCCAACCAGTCTGACCAGTGGCGCACCGTGATCACGCTCTGGTATCACCCTGCGTTTGACAGTGCGCCCGAAGCCATTCGCGCCCACCTAAGCCACAAACAGTCGCGCGTTGCCACCTGGCCGGAAGCGGCCCAAAAGCTTGTCCGTCCCCTGGTCCCCACCTACAATGGCGAACAGGAACCGCTGGTGTGGAATCGCGATCCGGGGAACGCCTTGGTCTGATCGCCCATAGGTAGGACCTATCCGAAAACCGCTATGCTCGCAATCAGTCTTTCAACGAGGTATGAATAGGCCAAAAACTAAACTAATGCATAGAAGTAGTGCCAATCATTTGCATGTGCTGTGGTCTGATGGTATACTCATCCTCCACAAGCCTACGTAGTTGCATCTCCAACATAAAGAAATCGTCGGCTTTATTTCCATGCTTTTTTACACTCAATCTTGTAGAACAGAGAAGAAGAGCCTTGTTGTCGGTCTTGCTCTTCCAGCGCCCTGATCTATTTTATCTCTTTTTCTATATTCGGTTTCTTATCATAAAGCGGCCAGCAGAGGTCTACGCAGGCTGACGCCGGCCTACTGTAAACAAAGGAGACTTTCATGAGAAAGTTGTCGCGCCGTGATTTTTTGCGCATCACCGCCAGCGTTGGCGGGATGAGCTTATTGGCTGCTTGTGCCGCGCCGGGTGGTCAGCCGGCGGCTTCATCAGATGCAGCATCCGCCGAACCGGCGACGGTTGTCTTCTGGTGGTGGGATGACGCCGGCAATATCTGGGCCGATGCCTACAAAGAAGTCAATCCTGATGTCAAAATTGATTTCGTCAACACCCCCTTTGCCGACGCACATGACAAGCTCTTAACCTCGTTTGCCGCCGGTAGCGGCGCCCCGGATGTTGCCTCAATTGAAATTGGTCGTGTCGGCGGCTTTACTGCCAAAGGTGGCCTGATCGACCTGAAAGAAGTCTTTGATGCCGGCCAGTTTGAACAAGATATGGTTCAGTACAAATGGATTCAGGGCTCCACCGAAGATGGCCGTCTAGTCTGTATGCCGTGGGACATTGGCCCAGCCGGTGTCTGGTATCGCACTGACCTTTTTGAAGCCGCCGGTTACTCCAGTGAGCCAGCCGATGTAGAGGCGCTGATCGGTGGTGCAGACCACACTTGGAACGACTTCTTTGAATTTGCCAAAACGTTCAAAGACAAGAGCGATGGCAAAACCTCTTTATTTGCCGATGCCGGCACCGATATTTATGGCGCCACCTACCGCCAACAAGGGGAAGGCTATCAAGAAGGTGATAAAATTCTGATCGAAGAGAAAGCTACACGTCCCTTCGAATTGGCGGCGCGGGCGCGAAATGAAGAGCTGGATGCCAACATTCCCTGGTGGGGCGCCGAATGGGCCGCCGGCACTAGAGACAACGCCTTTGCTGGTATGGTGATTGCAGCCTGGATGCAGGGCGGCCTCACCCGTGACTATCCGGAATTGATTGGCAAGTGGCGCATTATCCATGCCCCTGAAGCCAACTATAACTGGGGCGGCTCCTTTACGGCAATCCCCCAACAGAGCAAGGTGCAGGAAGCGGCGTGGGAATTTATGAAGTGGTCCTGTTGCACAGCAGATGGACAGAATACCTTGTTTAAGGCAACCGGTGTTTTCCCGGCGTACAAACCGGCTTGGGAAGATCCGCTCTATGACGAAGGGGTCGAATTCTTTGGTGGTCAACCGGCCTATCGCATTTGGACAGAGATTGCCGACAACATTCCGGCCATTTTCCGTACACCCAATGATGTCCAGTTAGATGATATTGTCGGTGCTGAATTGACCAAAGTGCTCAAAGAGGGCAAAGATCCGACGGTGGCGGCAGCTGATGCAGAAGCCGAAGCCCTAAAGCGCATTCCCGATACGACAGGATAATTGGGCCAACAGGCTAAGACGATGGGCTGGACATACTTGCCGCCCATCGTCTTGCTGTGGCAATAGGAAACTGGACAAATGTTATGGCAACATTGACCGCCACACCAATGCGTGCTCGCAAGCGACAGACAACTTGGCGCGAGATCAAGCGTAATAGGTGGGCCTACATTTTTATCTCGCCCTTTTATTTCCTCTATACAGTTTTTGGCATCTTTCCTCTTTTCTATGGCCTTTGGCTTAGTCTCCATACTTGGGATGGTATCTCCCCCATGATGTGGGTGGGTGCTGAGAATTACACACGGCTGGTCGTTGATGACATTTGGTGGAAAACCATCTATAACACAATCTGGCTCTTTTTTGGCGCCACAGTGCCTCAGTTGACATTGGCGCTGATCCTGGCCTTTATTATCAACAGCCCTTATATTCGTGGTCGAGATGTCTATCGTGCAGCCTACTTTATGCCGATTGTGGCATCCGCAGTCGCCGTATCGCTGATTTTTAGCTCGCTCTTTGGTCAACGCTATGGTCTACTCAATTATGCAATCAGCATTTTGGGGATTGAGGCGATTGACTGGCTAGGCAGCGCGGCGTGGCTCAAACCATCCATCGCGCTGGTAACCATTTGGCAATGGACTGGCTATTCGATGATTCTCTTTCTAGCCGGCTTACAGTCGATCAACCAAGAGCTATACGAAGCGGCACGGGTGGATGGCGCGCAGACGCGCCATATTTTTCGGCATATTACCTTACCGTTGCTGCGTCCAGTAATCTTGTTTCAGGTAATCCTTTCGATTATTGGCGCGATGCAAACCTTTGATGTACCAGTAATGTTGGCCGGTGGCACACAGTCATCGGCGCCGGGCGGTACAGACCGGGCGGGTTTGGTTTCCATGGTCCTGATCTACTGGACCGCCTTTAAATATACGCAATTTGGCTACGCGGCGGCCATGGCCTTTGTGCTCTTTATCTTAATCGTAACCTTTAGCTTCTTGTATAATCGCTGGCAGGGACGTAATCCGACCGACTGAGAGGAATTTGACCTATGACAACCACACAAAGTACGCCCACACAGGCTGGAACAGCACAAGTAACGACCACTTCGGGACTTGGCGGCGGAAAGTCACGGTCACGCTCGAATCGCCGGGATCGGTTGGCCGGCCCACTGGGCATGACGTTGCTCTATGGCTTCTTAACCATACTAGCCCTGCTCACCGCCTTCCCCTTCTATTACATGCTAGTAACCTCCACCCATCGCACTTCTGATATATTGCGGATCCCGCCACCCCTTTGGTTTGGCAGCGCGCTGCTGCAGAACTACCAGGATCTGATCGCGGCGCTGCCCTTTTGGAATGCGCTTTGGAATAGTTTTGCGATTGCTGCCATCCATACCGCGTTGGTGCTCTTCTTTTGCTCGCTGGCCGGTTTTGCCTTTGCCAAATATACTTTTCCTGGCCGTGACGGGCTTTTTGCTTTTTTGTTGGCGACCTTAATGGTGCCCGGCGTGATCGGCCTGATTCCATCGTTTGTTATTATGCGCTGGTTGGGCTGGATCGACACCTGGTATCCGCTGATTGTGCCCGGCGTCGCCAACGCATTTGGCATCTTCTGGATGCGCCAATATATCAGTGGCGCCATTCCCAATGATATGATTGACGCTGCCCGGATCGATGGCGCTCACGAATTTCGCATCTATTGGAACATTGTTGTGCCGGTGATTACACCGGCGCTGGCGGCGTTAGCCATTTTGACCTTCATGGGCAAATGGAATGATTTCCAGTGGCCTTTGCTGATTCTGAAAGAGGAGATCAAATATACATTGCCGGTCGCCCTCAGCACCTTGCGCAGCCTACGCGGTACGGAAATCGGTGTTCAGATCCTTGGCGCGACCGGTGCGATTCTCCCCATTTTGATTGTCTTCTTGCTGGCCTCACGGCAATTTATAGCCGGCATTACCGCTGGCGCCGTCAAGGGTGGCTGAACTGCACAGCGACCTAGCCAAATGCAAAGAGGGCAAAGTAAGCTCCCTAGCCTCATACTGATCGCGCTTCTGCTTGGCCTGGTGACGTGTCAATCAGAGAATGCGCAACCAATGCCTCCCCCCTTTACGCCACAAATTCATCTCGTAGCAAATGTGTTGGCGACACAACCATCTTGCACCAATGCTTTTGTCACCCATGACCTGGAGCACACTACAAAAACTCACGCCAACGTTATTGCCCTCTACGAGAGCAATGGCGCGGGCGTGGCCATCAATGACTTGGATAGTGATGGTGATCTCGATATTGTACTCGCCAACTTGCGCGACCCCAGCACCATTCTATGGAATCTAGGCAATCTGCACTTCCGGGCCGAGCCGTTGGATGATAATGATGCGCGCGCAGCCAATATGGTGGATGTCGATGGCGATGGTCTCCAGGATGTTGTCTTTACCCACCGCCTAGCCAAGCCGACTTGGTGGCATAACAACGGTCAAAATAGCAATCCACGCTTTGTCAAAGGCGAATTACCCGATGTCCATCATCCCTTTTTTAGTCTGAATTGGGGTGATCTGGATGGCAATGGCGCCCTCGATCTGGTGGCAGGTTCCTATGATACGGAATTGCGTAAAGAGCAAGGCGCCATCTTTGACTACCGCGGCGGTGGGGTTGGCGTCTTTGTCTACAGCCGAGAGGGGCAAGGCTATAGCAGTCAACGGTTGGCCACCCAAGCCGACGCGCTGACCATTGCTTTGCCTGATCTCAATGGTGACGGTCGTCTTGATATCCTGGTCGGCAATGACTTTGACCGGCCTGACGCTAGCTGGCTGCGCACCGGCGAAGGATGGCAAGCAACCACCCCTTTTGCGTCGACCACCGAAAACACCATGAGCCTTGATGAGGGCGATGTTGACAATGATGGCGCGCCAGAGATCTTTGCCACCGACATGAAGCCCTATCGCCAGGATGTGGCTACACTAGCAGCCTGGCTACCGGTCATGGACAAGATGACGCGCCCCCAATCCAGCGCAGATCCGCAAAGTGCCGAAAATGCATTACAACGGCGCACTACGGATGGCAGCTATACCAATGAGGCGTACAAGCGTTTCATTGATGCCACTGGCTGGAGTTGGTCGAGCAAGTTTGGCGATCTGGACAACGATGGGTTTCTTGACCTTTATATCGTCAACGGTATGATTGCTGAGGGACTCTTGGCGCATTTGCCAGGCAATGAGCTTGTGGAAGAGAACCAGGCACTGCGCAATGATGGTCACGGTGTCTTCGAGCCGGCGCCGGCTTGGGGCTTAGGCTCAACCGCCAGTGGGCGTGGCATGAGCATAGCCGATTTAGATAATGACGGTGATCTTGACATTGTGGTCAATAACCTGATGTCACCAGCCCTGCTCTTTGAAAATCAACTTTGTGGCGGTGTTGGTATAGAAGTGGACCTGCACTGGCCGACAACCAAGAATTCCTATGCCATCGGCGCCAAGCTTGTATTGCATGCTGACAGCGGTAACTACTATCGTACGGTACGCGCGGCAAGCGGCTATCTCTCCGGTGATCCGGCCCGCGTGCACTTTGGTCTACCGCGGGATGCCACGCCACAGCAGTTGGAGATACGCTGGCCGGACGGTGCAGTAACCGAAGTTGATACAATTGAGCCCCAAACCCTTGTGACTATTACCCGTTTAGAGTAGTGTTTTGTAAAATAAATAATGATGGATGCCGTAGGGGCATCCGCTTGCCGGTGCCCTGGCGCCTAGAAGGCCACTGTTCCGGTTCTAAATGATCTATACGGATGAGGATACCATCTACAGCCGTCTAGCAGAATGGGGCTTTGACCATAAGACAGTTAACCATTCCCGCGGGGAGTTTGCCCGCGATGAGGATGCGAGAACCCTTTGGATGGGCTTTCACGAGGCATATACCAGCACCGTCGAAGGTGTTTGGTCCCCTCCGTTCTCGGCTGCGTCCCCATCGCGGGCTTTCTCAGGACAAGCTCCCGCTTTAGCTCGCCTTCGTTGAATTTGTTCACAATGTCCATCAATGCGGGAAGGCTTTGGCGCCTTCCCTTTTATCTGCTCTCGTTGCTCCTTGCTGTCCAAATTGGCCATGCCAAAATGTCCTAGGGCAGCAAAACCAGCGGCAAATAGTTATTCTGTACATTGCCTGTGGTAGCGCCGGTGGAACTGTGGACCGCAGCCTGGCCACTGGTGGCTGCGTCACTCCCCGTGCGCTCATCGCGCTCATTCCGGTCGTCATCATCTTCGTCGTCACCATCATCCCGGCTGTCACAGGCATGATCGCCGTCGGCCACAGTTGCACCCCATTGGACCGCAGTCAACTCTACAATCTCCCCTGTGCTGTTACCTTCAGCATCCACCACCTCTTCTCTGACCAGCCCCACCCTGGCGGCATAAAATTTGTGCTCCAGTTCTCCATCCAGCGGGTTATAGTTTGCAGTCAAGAGAAGATGGTCAAAGTTGTCATAGGGCACGGTGGCAGATTCGTTCAAGCTGAGGATTCCGGCCCTGTCCTCCGCTTCACCGGCCAAATATTCTTCCCGATAAACATCGCCAGGCAATGGCTGCCCCAACATGATAATACCCGGAACAGCGCCATTGACACCGGCTTCCCACGAACCAGCCTTATCCACAAATTGACCATCTTCATAGTTACTGACATCTTCGCCAAAATACCAGACATTGCCGCGTACATCTTGAGCATACCAGTCATAGGTATCCTCAAGCAGCACGCCATCCAGCAGAACCACATCATGCACGACCGTGGCAGTAATGCCCAGCACTTCTTTGGTCTCATTGGTGACGGTCACAGTCTCCGTTTCCAGACCCTCATCAGTTTCCGATCTGTAGTGGTAGACTGTGCCAGGAATGAGGGGGTAATAACGGTTATCCACACAGTCAACAAAGAGTGCCGGCTGGGTGGAGGGCGCAAAAATAAAAGTGGTATTCTCAAAATCAGCGATATTCAGGTTTACAGTAAGCCCTCGGATCGACGCCGGGAGTCTATCTCTGGCCTGGTCTGGCTCACCAAGCGGGAGTGGCGTATCCGCAGCCCTTTGGGCCAACGCTGTGGGAACTTGTCCTTCGATATCGGAAATGGTGGCGCTTAAGACAACCAAAAGAACGGATACTAGCAGGGTTAATAAAGCAACTTTCCACACGCGGTTCATCGATCTTCTCCTTTGCTCAACAAACAGATAGTACTATCTTTAGTTAGCAGTTGTGGGGAACACAGAAACAACGAATCACAAGTTGGTTGACGGAAATCACCAACCGATGGCTTGAAGATTACGATTGAGCGGTGGGTTAGACATGTACCGAAGATACAAAAAGAGGTTATTATGTAGTGTATAGAGCATTGGGGACAACAGCTTGCCCCCGAGCCAGATCAGCCCACGCGGCGCACCTGCGCAATCGCCTCTTCCCTTAGCCGGCAGCTATCACAGACGCCGCAGGGGGTCTCGCCATTGGCGTAACAGCTCCAGGTCAGATCCAGCGGCACGTTGAGGGCAAAGGCGCGGCGTACAATGTCAACCTTGCTGAGTTGCTGCAAGGGCGTTTCAATCTGAATCGTAGCGCCCTGCACCGTGGCCTTGGTGGCGACATTGATCACCTGTTGAAAGGCGTGGATAAACTCGGGCCGGCAGTCGGGATAGCCGGAGTAGTCCAGATCATTGACACCAATGTAGATGGCCGTCGCCCCTAGCACCTCGGCCCAACTGAGCGCCAGCGAGAGCAAAATGGTGTTGCGCGCCGGCACATAGGTGATCGGGATCGCGCTTTCGTTCACCCCTTGGGTAGGGATAGCAATATTGGCGTCGGTCAACGCCGAACCGCCCCACAGGGTCAAATCCATAGGATAGAGATGGTGCTGCACCGCACCGACCGCACGGGCAACGGCCTGCGCCGCCGCTAACTCCCGCTGCGCGCGCTGGCCATAGTTGACGGTCAGGGCATAGATGGCATAGCCCGCCGCCTTCGCTTCGTAACAGCACGTGGCGCTGTCCATCCCCCCAGAGAGGAGCACCACGGCTTTCGGTGTGGTTGTGGTCATAGCATGTCCTGGGCAAGAGAGTATTGGGTAATTGGTGATTAGGTGATTGGTGATTTCGACACGCTCAATCACCAATCACCTAATCACCAATTACCAATTCCTAATCAAACGCAAAAGGGTTTAAATTCGTGCTGACATCATAGGCATCCATCCCCTCGACCGCTTTGAGGCGATTGACCACGGCATAGGTGAGCGGCGTGGCCAGCGCTTCGTAGAGGGATTTAAAGAGCCATTGGCTGAGGATCGCGGTGAGCATGGCCGGCGGCGCCATGAGTCCGCCAAAGGCCAGCAGGATAAAGACCAGCGAATCGAGTCCCTGCCCCACAATGGTGGAGCCAATCGTGCGCGCCCAGAGATGGCGGCCTTGGGTCCAGATCTTCATCTTGGCCAGCACCGTGCTGTTGGCAAATTCACCGACCAGATAGGCGACAAAGCTGGCCAGCAGTAGACGGGGCGTAAAGCCCAGAATCGCGTCGTAGGCCGCCTGCCCATCCCAAAAGATGGGCGCGGGCAAGAGGCCGGCCAGATAGATGGCGATGACTGCAATCAAGTTGCCGAGAAAACCCAGCCAGATTGCGCGCCGCGCCCAGCGAAAGCCATAGACTTCGGTCAGCACATCACCCAGAATATAGCTGACCGGGAAGATCACCACACCAGCCGGCAAGATCAAGGGGCCGATTTGAATCAATTTGACGGCAATAATGTTGGCCGTTAAAAGCGACGCGACAAAGAGCGCGACTGCCACATCGTAATAGCGCCAAGTAGTGCGTTCTTGCATAGAGACTCCAATTCATAGGCGCCGGATCCACTTGTCCGGCATCAGACTTCAAACCAAGAATTATAGACCGCGAACAACCTGCTGGCAACTTTTGCCGTAGATGGCGGGTGCATACCACAAATGGGGCAAAGCAGCGCAGGGAAGACTCTGCAGCTTTCTCCGTCGCCCCCATTTGGGACGCACCCATAGGCTAAATGTTGACAACTTGCCAACCTCTGGCAGAATATAAGTAAATCAGTCGGACAGTGAGACAGGGGACAGTAGGTCAGTAAGACAGTAGCTCAGTAGGACAGTGACACAATAGAGCTTTAGAGTGCGTCACTGTCTCACTGTCTCACTGTCTCACTGTCTCACTGTTTCACATCAATGAAATACGAGGAATGACAATGAAACAAGAGTTTGAATATTTGGGCAAACCGATGAACCAGCCCAGCAAGGAGTTGGACACCTTCCCGGCACCACCGCACGTGACGCTGGTCCGCTTTACGTCGGATGAGTTGACCAGCTTTTGTCCGGTAACAGGACAACCGGACTTCAACAAAGTAGAGATTGAATACGAGCCCAACGAGCTTTGTGTGGAAAGCAAGAGCCTGAAGCTCTACCTGTGGACCTTCCGTGACGACGCCATCTTTGGTGAAGGGCTGGCCAGCACCATTGTGCAGGATCTGAGTAAGGCCCTCGACCCAATCTACTGTAAAGTGACGCTGATCCAAAATATCCGCGGCGGCCTCCAAATGACCGCCGTCGCCGAACTCAGCCGTGAAGAACGCTAAATGTAAACACTAGTAAATCCAGACAGCAATCATTAGACAAAGGATTTGCCATACCAGGGGACGATTCTAATGATTGCTGTCAAGGTATTTACGCCAGATTATAGAGGCCTTTCTAATGACCAAAATTGCCATCTTTTCTGATTCCCACGACAACATTCAGCACTTGGAAAATGCGCTGCAACAGGCCAAAGCCGCCGGCGCGGAGGTTTTGCTGCACTGCGGCGACCTCTGCGCTCCCTTTATGTTGGCGCGCATGGCCCAAAACTTTCTTGGCCCGATCCATGTGATCTTTGGCAACAACGACGGCGATGGCCGGCTCCTCCAGACCATTGCCGCCCAATATCCCCATGTGACCCTGCACGGCATCTACGCCGAAATCACCGTGGACAATCGCCAGATCGCCATGATCCACTACCCGGAGCCAGCCCGGCGCATTGCTCAGTCGGGCCAACTGGCGCTCGTCTGTTACGGCCATGACCACAAACGCTTTCACGAGCAGATCGGCCCATGCCACCTCGTCAACCCCGGCGAACTGTTGGGTATGTATGGTTCCCACACCTGGGGTCTCTATGATACACGCAGCCAGCGGTATGAAGAGATGACAGGATGACCGGATGACAGGATGACCGGATGACAGGATGACATGATGACCTGGTGATTCTCTTGATTAGTTGTTCGCTTGCGGGCGCTGTGCGCCATTGGTGATTGCGCGCTCCAAGGGCGCCTGCGCAATCACCAATCACCCAATCAACCAATGACAATCCCTCACGGCACATTCCGCCGCAGTTCCTCTAGCCAGACCGTCGCTTCACTGTCGCTGGGCGCACGCCAATCCCCGCGCGGCGAGAGCGAGCCACCGGAGCCGACCTTGGGGCCATTGGGCAGCGCCGAGCGTTTGAACTGGCTGGTCTGGAAAAAGCGGAAGAGAAAGAGTTCAAGCCACTTTTTGATCGTTGCCAGGTCATAGGCGTTGCGCTTCGCCGGCGGCAGCAGATCGGACCAGTTGCCGCGTCCTTTGTCGCCCCAAGCATGGTGAGCCAGAAAAGCCACCTTGCTGGGGCGGAAGCCGTAACGGGTGATGTAGTAGAGATGGAAATCTTGCAACTCATAGGGCCCGATCTTGGCCTGGGTGCTCTGCGCCGGCTGTTCCCCCTGGCCTTCCAATGCCGGCACCAACTCGGGCGAGATCTCGGTCTCCAGGATCGAGTGGAGCACCTGGTTGGTTTCGTCACTAAATTGGCGCGTCTCAATCACCCAGCGGATCAGGTATTGGATCAGCGTCTTGGGCACCGACACATTGACGTTGTAATGGGACATCTGGTCACCAACGCCATAGGTGGCCCAGCCCAGCGCCAGTTCACTCAGGTCACCTGTGCCTAGGACCAGCGCGTTATGATAGTTGGCCAACCGGAAGAGATGAGAGGTGCGTTCGCCGGCCTGCACATTCTCAAAGGTCACATCAAAGATCGGCTCTTCATCGGCAAAGGGGTGACCAATGTCGCGCAACATCTGCAACGCCGACGGGCGGATGTCGATCTCCGCGGCGCTGACCCCCAGCGCGTTCATCAGTTTCCAGGCATTGCTCTTGGTGCGGTCGGTGGTGGCAAAGCCGGGCATAGTGTAAGCCAGAATGTTGGTGCGCGGCAGGTTGAGCCGGTCCATGGTGCGCGCCGCCACGATCAGCGCCTGTGTCGAGTCGAGGCCGCCAGAGACGCCAATGACCACCTTCGCAATGCCCGTCGCCGTGAGCCGCTTCATCAACCCGTGGACCTGAATGTTATACGCTTCAAAGCAGCGCTCGTCACGTACGCGCGGGTCGCTGGGCACATAGGGGAAGCGCTCGACAGCGCGTATCAACCCAGTGACCGCCGCGGGCGCCTGAAATTCAAAGCCGACGTGGCGTAGAGTGCGCACCTGTTCACCGTGGTCGCCGACGGCATCATTAAAGCTGGTCATGCGCATCCGATCCTGCACCAGCCGTTCCAGGTCAATATCCGCCACGATCAACTGCTCCTCCCGCGCAAAGCGCTCAGCTTCGGCCAGCAGTTCGTTGTTCTCATAGATGAGGGCGTGGCCATCCCACGCCAGATCGGTGGTGGATTCGCCCGGTCCGGCCGCCGAGTAGAGATAGGCCGCAATACACTTGCCTGACTGGGCTGCACACAGATCACGGCGATACTCGGCTTTGCCCACTGTAATATTGCTGGCCGAGAGATTCGCCAGCACGGTCGCACCGGCCAACGCCCCATAGGTGCTGGGCGGAATCGGCGTCCAGAGATCTTCGCAGATCTCCACATGCAGCGCAAAGTTGGGAACGTTGACGGCGTCAAAGATCAGGTCGTTGCCAAAGGGCGTCGTTTTGCCCAGAAAGCTCACCTCACGGCTGACCGCGTTGCGGGCGGCGGTGAACTGGCGTTTCTCATAAAATTCACGGTAGTTGGGCAAATAGCTTTTGGGCACAATCCCCAACACCTGGCCGCGGTAGATGACGACCGCGCAGTTAAAGAGCTTGCCTTCAAAGCGTAAAGGTGCACCGACCAGCAAGAGCGGCGTCAACGTCTGGCTGGCTTCGACCAATTGCGCCACGGCCATGACCGTGGCGTCGAGCAGCGCATCCTGGTGAAAGAGATCCTCGCTGGAATAGGCTGCGAACCCCAACTCCGGAAAGAGCGCCACCGCCGCGCCTTGGTCCGCCGCCCGCTGTGCCAGCGCCAGCGTGCGTTCGCCATTGTAAAGAGGGTTGGCCACGCGCAGCGCCGGGACACAGACCACGACGCGCACAAAGCCATGTTGATAGATTGAATAAAATGGATGGACCATACCTACCTTGCCTTCGTGTTAAAATGACAATTTCTAGGTAGTGTACTCGATCTTGGGCGTTCTGGCAATTGGCATAGGCAGTAGTGGGTTTGTTTTTGATCGCTCAACACATCCAATCATGAATCTATACTCACGAGCAGCACAGAAAGTAACCTATTACTCCTGTACAAGGTGTTACTTCCTGGCGCTCGTCGGTGTATTTCCACCCAATCCACTGTTCTGTTCTTGTTGACTTTTTTAGCGTTCTATTTCATACTACCAGCACCGAATCTTGCAATCAAAGATTGTAAGCAGAAAGTGTTAGCAAATGAAAATAGAGAAAGATATGCTACCGGAGAACTTCGATTCTGTAGAAGAATTGCGGGAATTTTGGGATACACACAGTAGCGCCGATTATGAGGAGGAGATGGAACCCGTTGAATTTGAGCTTCAACTCGAATCGACAAAGACTTACCTGCCAATTGCCAAGGATTTGTATCCCAAATTGCGTTTGAAGGCCCGTGAACAGGGCATCTCCTTAGAAACTTTGGTTAATTTGTGGCTACAGGAGAAATTGGCTGAACCTGCCTAAGAAGACCAAACCTTCTCATGACCAACACCGCGACCCCGATCTGGCTGACCCAAAGCCGCCAACGGCTAGCCCAGTTGGCGCGCACGATTGAAGAGTGGACGCCCAAAACATTGTACGGCGCGCTGACCGGCATGACCTTGTTGCCCCTGGCCGTTGCCGGTGATGACCCGCGCCCGGTGTTGGCCGGCATTGTCGGCGGCATTGGCGCCAATCTAATCGCCAATCAACTGGAGGCATGGCAGGCGCGGGAGGAGGCCACGCCGGCAGATGACGAAGATGCCCAGCGGGAGCTAGCCGCGCAGCTGGCCGAGCGCGCCCGCCAGAATACAGAGCTGCGCACCGCCCTCGACACCCTGCTGGAAAAGGTGGATGCCCTGCCCACCCTGGCCGCCAACCTGCCCACTGACGAACGGGACGAATGGCTCACCCTGCTCGAAAACCAATTCAAACGGTTGGGCAGCCGTCTTTCTGTCGAAGGCGAGCGCGGGATTGCCATCGACGGCAGTGTGGAGAATAGCACCCTCACCACCGGCGATCACAACCAAATCATCCAAGTGCATATTCAAAATGCGTCGGCCAGCATTGTCCGCGCCCTCACCACCAAACCCCTCACCGACGCTGAATTACAAAGCGCCACCGAACGTTACCTGCAACTGCTCTGGCACAAACATAGCATCCTCGACATCAAGGGCATTGGGCTGGCCGACCGGGTCTCGCTCAACCTGCCACTGCTGGAAATGTATGTGCCGCTCAAGGCGCGCATTGAGTTGCCCGAAGGCGAGACCTGGAGCCGCGCCCTTAAGGTGGCTGGCCGGCTGGTGAGCGAGGAAGAGCGCCTGGTCATAGGCGAACGGCTGAGCGCGCCGCTGCCGCTGCTCGACCTGCTGGATGAACACGCCGGGCTGGTCATTCTGGGCGACCCCGGCGCGGGCAAGACCACTTTCCTCAAACACCTGGCGCTCAAGCTGGCGCTGGCTGAGCCGCCCATCCCGGCGTTGGCCCAACGGCTGCCCATCCTCGTGCCGCTGGCGGCCTATGCCAATGAACTGGCCCAGGGCGACTGTTCGCTCCAGGACTTTCTGGCCCGCTACTACCTCAACCAGGGGGTGGAGGATCTGCCCGTGGCCGAGCTGCTGCGCAGCGCATTGAGCAGCGGTCGCGCCCTGCTCCTCTTTGATGGGCTGGATGAGGTGCCGGAGACCAGCCAACGGGCGCGGGTGGTGGATCGGGTCGAGACCTTTTTTGCTCACCACCGTGCTGTGATGGGGACGCACCCAAGCGCGGGCAATAAATTTGTCCTCACCAGCCGTATTGTGGGCTACCGCGCCGCGCCGATGAGCGCGCCCGGTGTCCAGACCTGCACCTTGGTCGACTTTGACCAGAACGATCAGACCGCGTTTGTGGCGCAGTGGAGCCAGGTGCTGGAAGCCGCGATCCGCGGGCGCAACCCCGAAGCCACACGCCAAGCTGCGGTGGAAAAGGCGGAACTGCTGGCCGCGCTCGAGCACAACCCCGGCGTGCAGCAACTGGCCGCCAACCCGCTGCTGCTCACCATCCTGGCTCTGAATTGTTTTTGGCAAATGAAAAAGTCAACGTTTGGCAATCGAAAAAGTCAACACTTTGGTTAATTGGTAAAAAAAAGATCATCGAAAAAGTCAACAGTTGGCGGTCAAAAAAGTCAACGCGTGAAGATGGTCATGAAGGCGCCACCTTTTTCTTTTCATGAGCCAAAGCGGCCTGGCGCCGGGTTTTGGCCCATAGGATTTGGCCCACAGCATCTAGGCGAGTAGCGGAGAGGGACTCAGAGCGGCCGGCATAGGCGTTGTGTAACTTCGCCTCGGTTTTGAGGTAGGCATACCAGTACCAACCACCGCGACGTTTTTCTTTGCGCAAGGTCAAGCTGTAGTAAGAGGGGGAACGCAGCGCATAGCTAAAATGGGTAGCAGTTTGCAACCAGAGAAACCAAGCTGGGGTGTCCAGGAAAATGTCAGTGGCCACACGGTCCAGCCATAAGCGCTGCTGGCGGACAACAGCGCCCAGTGGGCCCCCGCCTATATAAGCCATTTAAGCCTCCTTGACCTGGGGGATTGTCCCCCCGAACTCAGTGCGTGGACTGACGCGTTGGCGCTGCTGGCGAAAACGGTAAGATTCTCCAGTAAACTCAAGGATATGGGCCTTATGTGTCAGGCGGTCCAATAAGGCCAAAGTAAGCCGCTCATCCCCAAAGATTTGCGCCCAGTCTGCAAACTTCAAGTTGGTGGTGACAATCAAGGCGACGCGCTCATAAAGGGCGGAACAGAACTGGAAAAGGAGCTGCGCGCCGGTGGCGGTGAGGGGGATAAAGCCAAGTTCATCCAGCACAAGCAAGTGATGACGTTGGGCCGCAGCCAACATCTTGGCCAGTTGCTGGGTTTGCTGTGCCGCCAAGAGTTCATTGACCAAGGCGGCCGTATTGTAGAAGCGGACGCGGTAATGTTGACGACAAGCTTCGATGGCTAACCCAGTGGCAATGTGAGTCTTGCCCAAACCAGGATTGCCGACCAAGATAATCGGTTCCCGTTGGCGGATATAGTCGCCTTGGGCCAACTGGAAAATCTGCTGCTGGTTTAAGGCGGGGATGGCGGCAAAGTCAAAGTCACTCAACTGTTTGACGATGGGCAGCTTGGCCTCCTTGAGCCGCCGCTGGCGACTGTTGGCTTCACGCTGCGCCACCTCTTGTTCGGCCAAGGCCAGCAGGTAGCGCGCATAGCTGTACTGGTTTTGGGCAGCATCGACGGCAAAAGGGGCATGGTTGCGGATAAAAGTGGTCAAGCCGAGTTGTTTGAGCCGACTTTCGAGCAATAAGGTTTCTACGGACATGCTGCACCTCCGACTAAGCTGTCATATTGGGCCAGATTGACCGGCTGTTCGCCGACACCGAGCAGTTGGGGACGACTTTGCAGGTCCAGTGTAATCGTGGCCGGCGCCGGCGTCAGCAGTTGGTTGAGGCAGAGGCGGACCCCGTCCGCGTGCGCACAGTGATGGGCTAACGCTTCGGTAATCGCTTGCTCGACCAGGTCGGCGGGATGGTGCTGATGCAGTTGCAAGATGGTCACAAACTCGCGCACTCCACGCCCGTCTGGCCATTGCTGGCGCAGGTGGGCCACTAAGGTTTCATAGACCGGGGGCCACTGGCTGCGCCACTGACGTAACGGTTTAGCGTACTCAAAGGCGCCAGGGCGCTGCTGCAACAACGGCAGATAATGGAGTGGGTCAAAAACATCCTGCTCGCGGTCATAACAGCGTTCATGGATCGCTAACACGGTCGGCTGGTCGAGCCGGTAGATTTCTACCTGAAAGGGATAGAGTTTTACTACCAGCCGCGCACACGCCTGCTCCACAGGCACCGAGTAGCGATTCGTCTCCACAATCACCTGGCTGTACGGCGTCAACGTCGCTTCCAGGATCCGGCAGCAGTCATAATCGGCAGCGGGCAAGGGGCGTAAGTGGGGTTGTTCTGTCTGCCACATTGCCCCGATGGTCGCCGGTTGGCCTTTCACCTGTCGTGCGTCGTCGGCCAGACAGCGTTTGCGCAAATCAGCATTGAGTTCGGCAAAGGAGTTCACCACCGGCAATGGCACCAAGTATTGGCGTCGCACATAGCCGACACCGTGTTCCACACTCCCTTTTTCGTGACCCGCACCCGGCGTGCAAAAGTGGCTGGCAAACAGATAGTGCCCCCGAAAGCGCAGAAATCGCTCTTGTTCGCGTCTTGCTCTCCCTTCCAAGATCTTTTGCACCGCCACGGTTAGGTTGTCATAGCTCAGCCGCTGTGGCACCCCGCCAAAGTAGTGGAACGCTTCCACATGGCCCAGAAAAAACGCTTCTTGCTGCTGGCTGGGAAAGGCCATCACAAAGAGTCGCCGCGAATAACTTAGCCGCATTACAAACAACTGCACCGTGACCCGTTTCCCTGCCAGCATAATCTCGGCTTCCCCAAAATCGACCTGCCCATCCTGCCCTGGCTCAAAGCTCAGCGGCAAATAGACTGCCGGTCGCCGTTTCTCTTTGCGCATCTCACTTACATAATGGCGCACCGTGGATTCTGCCCCGGTAAAGCCCTTCTCCCGCACCAACGCATAGATGCGCGAGGATGTGTACCTTTGCTTGCGCGGCATTGTCTCATTCGCCGCCAGCATCGCCTCTATTTCCCCTTTATAGGGTCCTAACACCGGTGCCTTTCTCTCCCCTTTCTTCTGGTACTTCCCGGCTTCGTTTCCCTTCAGCGCTCGCTGTATTGTCCGATACGAGTGTCCGGTTTCTCGCATCAGTTCCCGGATGCTCTTCCCTTCCACGTAATAGCCCCGTCGAATACTTTCCCACTTCTCCACACTTATCATCCTTCCCTCCGCCATGCTCGCAAGTCCTTAGTTTTTACTTGCTATCATAGCGGATTTCTCTATTGGGTGTTGACTTTTTCGACGGCCATTTTTCCCTTCACTGTTGACTTTTTATTTTATCAAAAACATCTGATGAAGCGCCAGGGGGTGGTGCTGCCCGAACGGCGGGTGCAGCTCTATGAGCACTATGTCAAGACGCTGCTCAGCACCTGGAATGTGGCGCGCGGGCTGGACCGCCAAGCCGGCCTGCGCCAGGTGGACTACAGCGAGACGCTCAAGGTGCTGGCCCCGCTGGCGCTCTGGATGCAAGAAGCCAGCCCCGGCAAGGGGCTGGTCAAAGAGGCCGCGCTGCAGGCCCAACTGGAGACCATCTATCGCCAACGGGGCGAGGCCGACCCCGCCCGCGCCGCGGGACGCCTGCTCCAGGATGCGCGCGACTATGCCAGCCTGCTGCTGGAACGGGGACCGGGCGAATTTGGCTTTATCCACCTCACCTTTCTTGAATATCTGGCCGCGGTGGGCGCGGCGAGCCTGGCCCAACAGGAAGTAGAGCCGCTGGCCGCCCGGCTGGCGCCCCATGTGGATGAGGGCGCTTGGCGCGAGGTGATCCTGCTCACTGTGGGCTATCTGGGCATTGTCCAGGGGCGCGACCAGGCGGCCAGCGATCTGGTGTCGGCCTTGATTGCGCAAGGGGAAGCCGAAGCGGGCCGCGCCCTGGTCCTCGCCGCCGAAGCCGTGGCCGATGCCTGGCCCGGCGGTGTAACCGCAGCCTGCCAGGCGACAGTGGTGCAGGCGTTGGTCAAGACGCTGCGTGCTGACAAAGAGGTCAAGCCCCTGGTGCGCGCCCATGCCGGGCGCGTCCTCGCCCGCCTGGGCGACCCGCGGCCCGAAGTGATGACGATTGAGGGCATGGAGTTCTGCTACGTGCCGCCGGGGCCCTTTGTTATGGGGAGTGGGGAGGATGATCCGCTGGCTTATGCTGATGAGAAGCCGCAGCACACGGTTGACCTTCCTTATGGCTACTGGATCGGGCGTTTTCCTGTGACCAACGCGCAGTTTGCGCCCTTTGTGGAGGCCGGTGGGTACGACAATCCGGCCTGGTGGGCGGAGGCGCAGTCGGTGGGTTTTTGGGAGCCGGGGCGTGTGCAGGATGTTCGGTATGAGTATAAAGATGGTAAGCTGGTGCGTGGTGTTCGAGGCTGGCGTACAGGGCCCAAAAATTATGAGCAAATTTATCGGTTGCCCAATCACCCACGCATTGGCGTGAGCTGGTATGAAGCCATCGCGTACACCCGCTGGTTGATAAATGTCTTACTTGATTGTCAGCTACTGCCTAACAATTGGCAGATCCACTTGCCCAACGAGCCGGAGTGGGAAAAGGCGGCCCGTGGCGGCGAACAATTGCCGTGGCGACCACAGAAGCGTGTGATTGACGCCGGCCTCTGGCCGTTGCCACCGTTGGAGAAAGCGCGCGCAAACAAGCTGCCCAAGCGCCGTTTCCCGCGGGGTAATGAGATTGACATCAATTGGTTGAACTATCAAGAGAGCAAGATCGAAACGACTAGCGCTGTCGGCATCTTTCCCAACGGTGTCAGCCCCTATGGCGTTGAGGAAATGAGCGGCAACTACTGGGAGTGGACGCGCAGCTTGTGGGGCGAAGATATACATAACTGCACCTTTGGTTATCCATATCAGGCTGGGGATGGCCGTGAGGTGTTGGACGCCGGCATCAAGGTCTGCCGGGTGATGCGGGGCGGTGCGTACCTCAATGAAGAGAACGGCGTGCGCCTGGCTGTCCGCCTCAGCTATCCTCCAGACAACTGGCTCAACGCCTTGCGGCTGGTGGTGGCGCCCCCATCCACTTCTGGGCTGTGGCACAATACTACAGCAGATTCAGAAAGCAACGGATTTTTTACGGAGTAGAGGAAGTTGTCGGTGGTAGGGTGGCAGAGGCGTTGTTGGGCTGTCCGAGTGCGGGGTTGGTTACGCTGTGCTCGTTGCGCTGCTCCGCGGCGCAATGCCGTGCAGACGCTCCGCGTCGTCTATGGCAAAATGCAACGCAAGGTGACGGGCATCTGCGCGATGCCGGTCACCTTTACATCAAGACAGCTTTGCCAGAGGCACATGCGGATAGGCCAAGATTTTGGCATCAACCGTCAGCAACGGATACTGATGTGTGATAGCAGTTGCTACGATCATCTGATTGGCTGGATCACGGTGAAAGTTACCGGGTAATTGGGTTGAGGTAACGACGATTGGCAATGAGAGGTCGACAAGCTGCATCCCTGGATAGGCCAAGGCAATCCGTAGCCACTCGCCAACGGGATAGGGCAACTGTAAGCGACCATTTTCGACCAACTTGGCCACTTCCCAACACGAGATGATGCTAATAGCCAACCCATTGCTTTCAGATTGTTGAATGAGGGCGCGATGTGCGCCGCCAAATGCGGATCGTTGTGAATCCACCAAATCCAGATGTGCGTATCTAGCAAAATCATTGCAATGCTTCCCAATCATTTTCGGCCACGGGCGCGGTCGGATCAAGATAAGTGATTGGCACATTGTGCAACGGATAACGGTTAGGCATTGCTTGCTTAGGCGGTTGCACCAAGATAATTACCTCGACGTCTACACCTGCCTGCAAGGGCAGATGCTCCAACACCAGCTTTCCTCCTTGATTAACGATTGTTGCGTAACGATATGCTTGCATTTTCCTAACCTTTGCACTAGTACATTGTTACGTAAGTTTTGCTAGCTTAGGGCGCTACCAATATTCCGGGATTAAGGCCACAAACACGCTTGCCCTACGTCGAGTTTCATGGCCTTAATCCCGGAATATTCGGTAACCGGGTCACCACTTGCTAAACCATCATAATTTACGTAACAGTGCACTAGACGCAGTTCGATTTGAAAAAATAGTAGGCTGCTTACAAGACTACTTCAGTGCCAGTTTACTCGGTATAACCGATTCGCGCAACTGACTTTGGTCGCGATTAGGTGCTCGTTGTGCTGGTTACGCTCGTTACGCTGCTTTGCGGCACAATGTCGTCCAGACGCTCTGCGTCGTCTATGGCAAAATGCAACGCAAGGTGACCGGCATCGGCGCGATGCCGGTCACCTGTAAGCGTAAAGTGGTCCGCAACGTCCCTTCGTCATTGTGCTGGAAAAGCTGGGTGGCAATCGCCCGACTTTTTTGTTATACTATTGCTAAACAAGAGACATTACCATGAGGTGTTTTCGTGTTTACACAGGTAGCAGATGTAAAATATTTAACCGATTAACAAACACACAAAGATGTTGAAGGCAACTGTATGACCTACGATTTAAACGACGCGGCGTTGGTGACCAAGCTCGTTCCCCAAAGGGCCAAGACCGCTTGTGGCGTCATCGAATATGTAGAGGTGGGGGAAGGGCCTGCGGTGGTGACGATCCACGGCGCCATGGGCGGCTATGACCAGAGCTTGTTCCTGGCACAGACGATTGGCAACCAGGGCTATCGCTATCTGGCGATCAGTCGGCCTGGCTATCTCGGCACGCCTCTGAGTTCCGGCCAAAGCCCGGCGCAACAGGCCGATCTGATCGCGGCGCTGTTGGATACCTTGGGCATCGACCAAGCCGGGGTGATGGCCGTCTCCGGCGGCGGCCCTAGCGCGGTCGAGTTTGGCTTGCGCCACCCCGACCGCTGCAATGGCTTGGTCCTGGTCTCGACCATTGCGGACAAAGTAGAGAACGAGATTCCGTTTGCCTTTACGCTGATGAAGTTCCTGGCGCGGTGGTCCTGGTTTGCGGACTATTTCCGGCGTAAAGCGCAACGCGATCTCGCGGCGGTGGCCGGGCGTTCGATCCGCGACCCGGAAATTCTACAACGCACCGTCAACGATGCAGAAACCTGGCCGCTCTTTACGACGATGATGCTCAGCACCTACGATCGCATGGGGCAACGCATCGCCGGCACCGAGAATGACATCAACATCACGCGCACGGCTTCCTATGCGCTGGAGGAGATGCGCGTGCCGGTGTTGATTGTGCACGGCACCGAAGATCCGCTGGCGAACTATGAAGCCAATGCACCCCAATATCTGCGTCGCATCCCCAACGCCGAACTGCTGACGGTAGAAGGCGGTGAGCATGTCGCTATCTTTAGCCACCGTCATCTCGTACGCCCCCGCGTGATGGCCTTTATGCAGCAGCACTTTCGCGCAGCTGCCAGAGCAGGTAGTGTGGCTGGTGGCTGGTAGCTGGTGGCTGCTGGCTACCAGCTATCAGCCACCAGCTACACTCACTTGCGTTCTGTCACCCATGCCTGCAGTGCCGTGACACGCGCCCAGTGGCCAGGGAGTTGCGTCCACTGTTCGCCACCATCAAGAGAACAGAAAAGCGTGCCCTGCGTCGTGCCCAAATAGACGCCGGGCGCAGCCAATGTATCAACCGCGAGCGCATTGCGCAACACACCAAGGCGCAGCGCGCCTGTGGGCAAGCCTGCGCCAAATGCTTGCCACACTGGGTCCGTGGTGCGCCGCCGGTAGACACGCAACTGATCATCGATCGCGCCCCTGGTTTCCGCATCCAAAGGCACCACGTAGCGATTCCCCAAATGATCCACCCCAAAGGGAAAGCCGAAGGTGCTGGGCAAGCCTTCCTCCAGCGTTTGCCAGGTGTCGGCCCCATCGGTGGTGCAATAGACGCCGTCAATATTTTGTAGATAGAACAGTTGGGGGTTGTGCGGATCCTGGACCAACTTGTGGACCAGATAGCTAGGACCATTGGCCGTCGTAAATGCGCGTAACCCTTGGTTGCACGGTTGCCACCGCGTGCCACCATCTTCACTGCGCCAAATCCCCGCTGACGCAATTGCGACCCACAACCGACGTGGGTCGGTCGGATCGATCAGAACAGCATGGAGTGTCAGCCCACCGCGGCTGGGGCGCCAATGCACCCGGTCAGGATGGCGATTGAGACCGAGAACCTCTTGCCAGCGCAGACCGTGATCGTGGCTGACAAACAAACCGGCTTCATCGACGCCGGCATAGTAGGTATCGGGTTGATTGGGTGCACCAGGGGTAATCTGCCAAATACGACGCACGGTGAGGCCACTTTGTGGCGGATAGGTGGGGCTATCAGGAAGTTGCTCCCATGTTACGCCATTATCCGTGCTGAGTTGTAAACGCGGTTTCTGTTGCGGATGGCTGATGCCGGCAAAGATGCGATCACCATGACGGCTGTCGCCTAATACGCTGTCAACGCTCCAACCCTCGAATAACGGACCATCTACTTGCCAGCTTTGGCGCATCTCATCAGAGCGATAGATCAAGAGCCCTGCCTTAGTTCCCACCAATAGCTGCACCTCTGTCATATTGCTGCTCCTTCTGTTTAGTCAGCGTTGACTATTGTCTGTACTATGATTTTTGTGATTTGATGAGGGCTATGATTCCGCCGGGAGATGTTCGTTGATGGACCAACTGGGCATCCAGCCACCGCCTGTAGAGTGTTATGTCTAATACTCGCGCGCCAGCCGCCCCACCGGCACTTCGATCAGTGTAGGCCGCGGGGTAGCCAACGCTTCACCCAATGCGCTTTCCAACGCCGCGGCATCTGCGGCCAGACAACCGTGTGCACCATAGCTCTGGGCCAGCTTCACAAAATCGGGGTTATGCAACTCCGTACCGATCACACGGCCGTCGAAGTTCTCCAGCTGGGCGCGTAACACGTTGCCATAAGCGTTGTCATTAAAGACAATCACCACCACGTTGATGCCATATTGCACCGCCGTGGCCAATTCCTGGCTGTTGTAAAGAAAGCCGCCATCACCGGAGAGCGCCACGACTGGTCGCGCCGGCTGGGCCACCTTGGCGCCCAAAGCCAGCGGAAAGGCACAGCCCAGGGTCGCCAGGGACGAGGCGGTGAGATAACTGCGTGGGGCATAGACTGGCCAGTAGTTGCGGCTGTAGTAGCCCATCTGGTTCATGCCCTGCACCAGGATCGTGTCATCGGGCAGGACACGCCGCATGGCCTGCATGAAATCCCATTGGGGCTGCAACTGGCGCGCCGGATCAAAACGACCCAGATTAAGCGCCTTGACCTCAGCTTGGACAACTGCCGCCTGCGCCATACGCGCCGGAATGGTAGTCACCACTGCGGCCTGTAACGCTGCCAGCACCGCTTGGGCGTCACCGCTAATCCCATGGACATGCTCACTGTGGCTGATCTGATCTTGATCAATATCAATTTGGATGACCGGCTGGCCTGCCTTGCTAACATTGGCACTCGTGCCGACGGCAATGATCAGATCCCGTTGTTCCAACCATGCACGCAAGGGCGGATAGCGCAACTCGGCAAAGCCCAGCGCCAACGGGTGGCGATCCGAGAGCATCCCTTTGCCCTGGCGTGAAGTGACCACCGGTGCTTGCAGATGTTCGGCCAGGGCCTGCACTGCCGCCCACGCGCCGGCGCGCTGAACGCCACCACCGCCCCAGATGACCGGGCGCTGGGCTTGGGCAATGCGCTGAGCTGCTGTGGCAATGGCCGCCGGATCCGGCGCAAGGGCTGTAGGATTCGCGGCGTCTAACAGTTGCACCTCTTCAAACGCGGCAAAGACTTGGGGCGAAATCTCCAATCCCACCGGGCGTGGCCGGCCCGTTTTGAGTTGGCGCATGGCTTCGTGCACCAGGGCCGGGATCTCCGCGGGGCGGTTTGCCTTGGCCGCCCACTGGGTGACCGCGTGCAGCGCAGATGAGGCTTCATTGCTACTGGTCGCTATCCCTCGTTTGCGCTCTAGGTGATGGGGTCCGGTAATCACCAACATGGGCGAAGAGACCGCATAGGCGGTCGCCATGCCGGCCGCGGCATTAAAGAGCCCTGGTCCCTGCACTACCAGCGCCGCGGCAATTTCACCGCTGGCGCGCGCATAGCCATCGGCCATGTAGGTGGCGGCCTGCTCGTGGCGCACAGAGATGTAGCGGATCGTCGGATGCTGGTAGAGCGCATCGACCGCTTCATACTGCCCTTGACCAGGAATCCCGAAGACAGTGCGCACGCCTTCGCGTTGCAGTTGTTGGATTAAGGCTTGACCGCCATTAAGTTTGGGCATAGAAATTGATTAATCACCTTTGTACAGGATAAACTGTTTACGATCGTCAGGGTGATCTGCCGCCGCATGGTGGGCATCCGCAACCGACCAGCACAAACAGAGATAGTTGTACATAAACTCTAAAGCATACATTAAACTGGCGTCGCCATTGGGGTAACCATTGGGACCAATATAAAAACTGGCGCCACCCTTTAAAAAGGCGGCGGCAAGCTGCGGATCACCCCCCATACAGGCGAGACTTACCACCCCATTATTTTTGAGATGTAGGAATTGCGCAAAGTCAGATGGACAGATCACCTCGTTGTAAGTATAGTTATCTGCGATCTCTGCTGCTAATGGCGGCAGCAATAAGCCCCTTTCATCGCCATGGCCAGAGATGACAATCAGTTGCTGTACCGGTTCCGTCGACAGTAAATTCACAATCTGATCTGAATTGCCGACCCACGTCATGGTGACATCCGCCCCCCACCACTCAGCGGCGGAACGGATTGCATGAGGTTCATTGCCTGTGTCAATGGCAATAATGTGAATTTGGGTCATGCCGCTGCCTTTTTTGTAATATTAATCTGCGTTGTACCCGGCCCACCACGCTTTAGCAGCTAACAAAAAGACCATACCCGTCTCCAGCACCTGGAGGCCATCGTCTACCAACCGTTCATCGGGGTAGTAGTGCCACACGGTCTGATCGAACCGGCGGATCGTTTGGCCCAAGTCGCTCTCCGGCGGCAGGAGGTCGATTACCGCAGGCTTGGGCAGATTCCAGACACGGATTGGGTCATCCTGTTGCAAGGCCGCCACCTGATAGAGCACTGGCCAAACTCGTGTACAGTGGAGCCGCACATGGCGCTCCAGCCGGCCAGGGCCATGGCTCAACAGGCTAATCGCATTGGTTTTGAGGTTGGTGAGGTCACGCCGTGCAGCCTGCCGCAACTCAGCGGCGGTCGCTAACGGCACGGCAACCTCACCAGCCACCAGATGATAGGCGCCAGGGATGGGGCCGACCCAATCCGGCCGCAATTGATCAGTTAGCGCATAACATTGAATTTTGCTAAAGGGAGTCGGATTGATTTGCGTCAGTTCCTGGTAAATCGCCATCCCCAGCGCCAGCGGCAACTCGGCAGGGCTCACATAGGCATCGGCGTGGAGATAGAGTTGGAAATCAATGTCACTACAGTTGGGGATCATCCCACCCTTCACCGCCGAACCATGGGCTAGCAATCCAATGAACCAAGGTGCGGTATGCTTGATATAGATCGCCGCAACTTGGGCCGCAATTGGCTGAGCCGCCGGGAGAAGGCCGGAGACATCAATAGACTTTTGGGACATATTGAAAGTGATTTAGAGTGTATAGGCGCAAATCCGTTCCCGCCCCAATCCGCTGTTGTAGTCACTCATTCTGGCGCGGATTTAGCGCGTCATTCAGCCCATCGCCAAAGAAGGTAAAGGCAACCAGGATCAGGCCGATAGTCACCGCCGGCGTCACCATGAGATGGGGGAAAGTGCGCCACATGCTCAGGCTATCAGACAACATGCTGCCCCAACTGGCATTGGGTGGTTGAATGCCCACGCCCAAAAAGCTGAGCGATGATTCAGCCACAATCGCACCACCCATGCCGGCGGTCACCGCCACCACCAGCGGACCCATCGCGTTGGGCACAATGTGACGCAACATAATGCGCAAGGTCGAGGCGCCAATGGCGCGCGCGCTCTCTACATAGACGCTTTCACTAATGCTAAGCACCTGACCGCGAATGAGACGCGCATAACCCGGCCAGCCAATCAGCGCCAACGCGCCAAAGACCAGCACAAAGTCAAGCCACCAGGTGTCCAGAAAGAAGGGATTTTTGGTCTGTGTATAGAGACTATCAAACCAGTTGACAATCGGCCGCTTCAACGCGGTGTTGATGAGCATGGCCATAAGCAGACCGGGCAGCGACATGGTGACATCGGTCAGCCACATGAGCAATTCATCAGCACGCCCCTGGGCAAAGCCAGCCGTCGTCCCAATCAACACGCCCAGGAAGAGGCTAATAACCGTCGTGGTAAAGGCGACCAAAGCAGCAGTGCGCGCCCCATATAAGAGGCGGCTGAGAATATCACGCCCCAGCGCATCGGTGCCCAACCAGTGGGCCGACGACGGCGCTTCCAGTTGGTGGTTCAGGTCCTGGGCTAGAAAATCATAGGGCGTTACAAAGCGGCCAAAGGCGGCTGTCAACAAAAAGATGACAATGATGCACAAGCCCACCACCGCCAGTTTATTTTTCAACAAGCGGCGCCAGGCATCAGCCCACAGACTGCGCACAGCCACATTTTGGCTCGCTTGCAATTGTAACGATTGAGATTTTTCGACAGCTGCAGCCATAAGATTTTTGCTAAGAGCGAGTACTTAAGAACGCGTGATCCGCGGATCCAACAACGGGTAGACCAGATCGATCAGCAGGTTACCGACCATGACAATCAGGGCACCGACAATCACCGTCGCCATGATGACAGGATAGTCAACCTGCTGCACCCCCTGTACGGTCAATTTGCCAAAACCGGGAATGCTAAAGATCAACTCAATAAAGAGTGCACCATTGACCAGCGAAATCAGAATCAAGCCGACCGAGGTGGTGACCGGAATCAACACCGGGCGCAACATGTGACGCGTGACGATGAGCGACCGTGTCAACCCCTTGGCCCTTGCCGTGCGAATGTAATCTTGCCCCATCACTTCCAATAGTGCGGCGCGAGTTTGCCGTACGATCGTCGGTAGCGGGCCCAGGGCAAGAATGATCACCGGCAGAATGACCTGGGGATTGGTGATGCCTTTCCAACCAAAGGGCACATCCATCACCCCCAACACTACGACCAACAGCAGCAACAACACCGGTGCGGTTACAAAGACCGGGACCGCATTGACAAAAACGCTGGTCCCCACAATGGCCTGATCGAGCCAGCCATTGTGGCGAAAGGCAGCCAAAATGCCCAGCGGAATTCCAATCAAGATACTCAGGATAGTCGCCACCAACCCGATCTGCATGGAAATGGGCAGCCGCACCCGCACCATGGTCCACACGGGGCGCCGTTCGCGAATGGACGTACCCCAATCCCCTTGCACCAGGTGCGTGATATAGCTGCCAAATTGCTCAGGGAAGCTGCGGTCCAGCCCAAACTTGGCGCGCAAGGCAGCCAAGGCCTGCGCATCCAGTTCGACGCCCCCTTGTTCCATGTCCATAAACATGCGTTTAATGGGGTCGCCGGCGCCATAAAACATCATGGCATAAGAGACCAATGCCACCAAAAACAGGCCGGTCGTCCAGCGAATGATGCGGGAAAGGAGGTAGGAGATCATGATGTCATTTCCTTATCGGCGACAAGATGACAGGATGACAAGATGATACGTTATAGAGCCAATCATCTTGTCATCCTAATGCGCCTTCATGTAGATGCGCCACGGGGCGATGACGCCGACATCGGGGCCTTTTTCATAGTTGGCGACGTAGTCGCGCGCATTGAGTGTGCTTTGGCCAATGCCGAACATAATGGTCGGGTAGTCGGCCATGAAGAGCCGTTGCGCCTGGAGCGTCAGTTCACAGCGTTGCGGGTCATCGACCGCTAACGAAAGTGCCTGATCGAGCAGCGCATCGATCTCCGGGTTGTTGTAGCCATTGAGCATCTCGCCGCTGGCAATGGGGCCAGCCGAATGGGCGGCTACCCACATATAGGTGGCAGAATCTGGGAAGCGAATGACGACATCATCCCGGCTCATGTTGATCAGCGGCTGATCGGCGCCAAAGCCATCCGGTCGCTCTTGATACTCAATATTGGTAATGCCCAGGTTCTGGCGCCAAAATTCCACCACGGCCTGCGCGGCGTTGTTCAGGGTGACATCACTGCCGCGGGGGGTGACGCGCAGCTTGGGCAGATTTTCCGCGCTGCCATAGGGCGAGGCGGCCAGCGCAGCCTTGGCTGCTTCGGGGTCAAAGGTGTAGAAGTTGGCATCCTTCTCCACACAGGGCAGATCAGGGTCGATGATCTGATTGGCAAAGGTGCCATCCCCCAACGGATAGGCAGCTTTGAAGAGCGCCTCATGGTCAACTGCAGTGACCAACGCCTTGCGCACATTCAAATCGTTGGTAGGCTCCGGCGTAACTGCGATCCAAAAGACGTTGAAGCCAAAGGATTTGACTGGGCGGAAGTAATCGGGGAAGGCATCTTTCATAGCCAGCGGAATGCCGCCCAAGCTGAGATCGACCTGGTCATTCTGCAACATGACCGAAGTGGTCTCGGGATCGGGCTGGAAGCGAAACTCAATGCGGCTCAGATAAGGGCCTTCATCCATCCACCAGTTGGGGTTAGGCACCATGGTCGCTTCTTGTAGATCGGCGTTGTAGCTTTCCAACATATAGGGGCCGGAGACCGCGGGGTTGTTTTCCGGCAGCCAGAAGTTGTCACGGTCGGCTTTGGCCTGTTCATATTTCACCGGATTCATGTGGGTGGTGGCGATGCGCCAGTGGAAGACCGCATCCGGCTTCTTCAACTGCACCTGAACGGTGCTCTCATCCACAATGGTGATGCCGGTGATTTCGGTGGCGGATTGATCGCGCACAGCGTCAAATCCTTCTACATTGCCAATATACTGCGTAATACGCCCCTGGCCAGAGTCCGGCGCCGCCATTAGCTCCCAGGTGCCCTTGACATCTTGCGGCGTAATCGGCGTGCCGTCGGACCATTGGGCGCGCGGGTCAATCGTAAAGGTCCAGACAGTGAAATCATCGTTGGAGCTCCACGAATTAAAGACGCCGGGCTGCAAATTCAAATCGACATCAAAATAGAGCGGCGGCACATAGAGGAAGGGCATCCAACTCTGATTATCACTGCCACCGCGCATAGGGTAAAAGTCGAAGCTGGCCGCGCCGGTGGAGCCGGTATTGATGCGTAAAACTTGTTCCGGTGCGGCGTCGGCCGGCAGTTGCACAGTAGTGGTGGCCGCAGCTTCGCCACCACTACCAGCGGCGCCACCCTCGGCGGCGGGCGCGGCGGGCGCCGGCGCGGCACAACCGACCAAAAGTAAAGTAAAGACAAAGAGCAATGAGAGTGCTTTCCAAAGACGGGACGACGCAATCATGGACACTTCCTCCTTTGAGATCTGACTACTTGGCATGTACCAGCAAGGCTGGCGCATCATAACTTTGACTGAATGTGGTGAGCAGATGGGGACCAATTCTGGAACTACTTCTGGAAACGTTTCCAGAAATGGTTGTCTATCATTGTAACAGAGCCTATTCACACTGTCAAACAGGCTGGCTTAAGTTAAATAAACCATTGTCAACCTTGGGGTGAACAGGTAGAGGACTGACGAATCAACAACTGGGTAGGCAGCAGCACGGTTTCGCCCCCTTTTTGATGCATGGCCGTTAACAGTAGACGCGCGGCGGTCTCGCCGATCAGCCCCAGATCACGGGCAACGACGGTGATGGAGGGCGTATGCAGGCGTGATAGATCAGTGTCATCACAGCCAATGAGAGCCAATTCTTGACCAATCCGCACGCCCAACTCGTGCAGCGCTTGCAGCACCCCCGTCAAAATCAGGTTGCCGCCGGCAACGAGCGCGGTAGGTGGATGGGCTAGGGCAAAGAGTGATCGGGTCTCTTCATAGCCGGCCGTTGCGGTCATCCCCACCGAGCGCACCAGGGTTGGGTCAACGGCAATGCCGGCAGCGTGCAAGGCGGCGTAGTAGCCGGCAAGGCGTGCTTGCGCAGGATGAAAACTCTCCGGCCCGCCGATGAGAGCAATACGCCGGTGGCCCTGGCGCAGCAGGTGCTCGACAGCCGCTTGGGCGCCTGCACTATGGTCGGATTGGACGGCGCTTACATGCGCATTGGCGGGTCGTTGTCGATCTAACATCACCGTCGGCACCCTTAGATCAGCAACGAGTGGGGTGGCTTTGTCCGGGCCAAGCACGGCCGTCGAAAGAATAAGTCCACTCACCTGGCGCCGGGCAAAAAAACTGATGTAATCTTCATCGGCGGCGGGTTGATTCTGAGAACAGGCCAAGATCATAGCGTAGCCATGTTGCGCCAGATAGTTGCTGGCGCTGGTAAAGATGTCAGCCATGATCGGGTTGGAAATGGCACCGACCAGAAAGCCAACCGAGCGGGTGTCGCCCCGGCGCAAACTGTGGGCCAGAAAATCAGGTTCATAGCCCAGGCTCCTGGCCGCCGCCTCCACGCGCAGACGCAGCGCCTCCGAAACATGCGGGTGGCGGCTGAGGGCGCGCGAAACCGACGAGATCGACACACCGGCCTGGCGCGCCACATCGCGAATGGTTACTTTCTGCGCAGGTGCTTTGTGCTCAGTGGTCATGACGCTATTGTACTGTTTCTAGCCTTCTGTTGCCGTTATCCAAATATCGACCTTGTGAAACCAGTCGCCTAACTTGCGATATTCTATAAATATTCCCAAAATTCGCTGCGGTCAGTGTAAACTGCGTCCGGCACTAGGGGTTTGATGACCCACGGCTCCGCCGGAAATTGCATTGGGTTGTCTGGCATAAATCTTTCGCCTCATCTTTGATCGATCATCCTGTTTGGTGTATTGATTATATCACACTTGTATTTCATAGGGACCGTAAGAAACGGATCATTTTACTTCAATACAACACTTATCAGTAGAACACACCGGCTGCGCTCAGGAGAAATCCTCTCAGTGCGAGGCTTAGCGGTTACGCTTCACTGGTTATTCACGCTTTCTTCGCGTTTTCGGGACGCCCGCTTGGTATAGTGGTGTGCGACCCGATAAATTCATAACTTAGAGATATGTCAAAGCCCGCTAAGAACTCTTCTTGATAGAAATTAACTGCACGCCGGCATTGTTCCAAATCGCCTTGGCTATGTGTGATACACTTTTCGAACTCGATAACATCCACCCAACAGTGTTTGGGATCAAGGGCAACTGTGTCCGTTGACGTTGCGGCCAATACGACGCCAAGTTTGCGCAAATTACTCAGCGCCTTGTTGAAGTTTACCCGCTTGGACACAGGCGTATCGGCCCAAAGTAACTCGGCCAGCGCCTCGCGCCTATGCGTGCGGCCCGTCACCGCCAGATAAATGAGCAGGGCGCGCACTTTGTTGGAGGCAAAGCCAGTGACAGGTTCGCCTCGAAACATGAATTGGGGCGTACCCAAAAGCGTGAGTTGCAATTGGTTGGACATGGGGTTAATTGTTTCGTTCCAGATACAGATGCGCTACGGATGATTGTATGCAAAATCGCGCCTTCTGTCAATCTAAATGCCAAATTCATGAAAATCCTCATACAATTCCCGATTTCTTCCCGCTCTCTTCCCGTTTTCGCGCCGCCCGGTCTGCTACGATAAGCTCATTCACACTGGGAATCTCTGCTTGCAGCGGTCTATGGCGTTTCTGCCGACGAATTCGAGACGGGTTGGCAGGCGTATGTGACGACGCGGTATGGGATAGAAGAGTTTCGTGATGAATAGCAAAAGGAGCAATGGTATGAATCGAGTAGAACTGTCACGAAGGGCGCTGCTAAAACAGAGTGCGGTGGCTCTGGCTGGTTGGGCGCTGCTCAACACCACTCAGATCGGGGCGTCGCCTGCGGCGCTCGCCCAAAGCGGGGTCGAGGTGCTGTCGTGGTTGGACCAACCGGCAGAAAATCCCGTGCCGGATGTGGTGATGAATCTGCTGAATTGGGAAGCGCTCGATTCCTGGATCACGCCCCCCGACCAATTCTTCAGCGTCGCACATTATGGTTATCCGGAAGTTGATGTGGATCAGTGGCAATTAGAGATCACCGGGCTGGTCGAGAACCCCATGACGTTGACGATGGCAGATCTCCAGAGTTGGCCACAGCAGGAGTTGGATTTTACGATTGAGTGCTCCGGCAACCACGGCTTTGGCTGGAATTGGGGGCTGGTTGGCAATGCGCGCTGGGCCGGAACTCCGCTGCTGCCGCTGCTGCAAGAAGCGGGCATCCAGGATGACGCGATTGAAGTCGCCTTTTATGGCGTCGATCAGGGCGAGGAGACCGTGCGCGAACAGACCATCACCCAACACTTTGCGCGCACCATGTCGATTGCCGACGCCACTAATCCCTATAATCTGCTCTGCTATGCCATGAATGACGAGCCACTGCCCACCCGTCATGGCTTCCCGTTGCGGCTGATTGCACCGGGGTGGTATGGCATTGCCAATGTCAAGTGGCTCCAACGCATCGAAGTGCGCAGCCGGCGTCTGATGAACCGTTTTATGGCGCGTGACTATGTGACGCTGCGCAAAGCAATCGTTGATGGCGAAGAGGCCTGGACCGAAAGCTCGGTCGGGCGCAGCCTGCTCAAATCGGCGCCGGCGCGGGTGGTGCGCAGTGACGACGCCTATCGGATCGAAGGCGCCGCCTGGGGGCAGCCCATCGCCAAAGTCGAGGTGCAGATTGACGGTGGAGCGTGGCAGGAGGCCAAGCTCGACACGACCCATGTGCGCCACTTCTCCTGGCGCTTTTGGTCGCTGAATTGGGCCGATGCCGAGCCGGGTGAACATACGATCACGGCGCGGGCGATTGACAAAGAAGGCAATATTCAGCCAGCCGCTGATGACCCGCTGATCGCCAACAAGATCACCTACTGGGAGAGCAACGGACAAATCACACGGCGAGTGCGCATCCCAGCTTAGCGCCTCTTAACGGAGACAGTTGGCAAACGGGATAGAGGCGAGATGTGCCAACGATTGGATGTAGAGTAAAAAAAAGCTCCAAAGTGGCTGCAAGCGTGTCGACGGCGGCCACTTTGGACCCAATGTTCGCGGCAACCGTAGGATGGTTGTCGTTGTTTGGCGTTGTAAACATCAAGAGGAGGCAGCATCATGAGTCTTGTGAACATTGCGTTCGTCGTTAGCATCGTGCTGACACTCTGGCACTTGACAGAAGAATTTTTGGGCAAACTCTGGCGCTATTTTGGCGCCGTCGCTGGGGTGTGGATCCCTGACTGGAAGGGGATTATTGCTTTTACCGGTCTGCTCGGGGTAACACTTATAGCAGCGGCGGTTGGCATTCTGGGCATGGACGGCAGATTTGGCGGGTATGGGCTGAGCTGGCCGGCGTCGGGCTTCTGCTTGGCGGCAGAGTTTCGGACTGGTGGAATTCCCATTACAAGCTTCAGCAGCAGTATAAGTGGAACCGCGGCTTTCGCGGGAATCCCGGATTACTTTCCTCCTGGTTTTACCTGGCGGACGCCGCGCTCCTGATCTATCTGCTGGTGTATTTCTGGCGTAAATGGACGGTCGATCCGCTGTGGCCGCTTGGGCTGGCTGGGCTTTTATTGGGTGTCGCGCTCTTCTATTTTGTCATTCCGGGGATCAAATGGTTTGAAAAAAATAAATGGTTTGGCCTGGTTAAAGAAGCGGAATGGCAGCCAAATCAACCGATACCCGATTGGGCCAAAGAACGACAACCGAATACCCCATCGGCTGGCGTTCAAACCGAACAACGCGCTACTAAATTCGGGAATTAACTCAACGTTTAGGGATATGACCATGACTACCGACCGCCCCACTGCCTATCGCATCTTTTTGCTGACCTTTTGGTTGGACGAGGCGGGCGATCCAACTGATCCTGAAACGTGGCTCTTCCGGTTAGAGGAACCAAAGCGTGGACAACGACAAGGGTGTGTTGGGGTGACGGCGCTCGTGGCCCGCTTGATCAGCGAACTGCGCGATGACGCCGCAGCGTCCGAGTCTCCAGACTAAAGCCATTGACCTCCCGTTGCGCATGACTCCCTCGAATGCGCAACGCAATCATCCTTTGTGACAGACCGAATGAATGCAAGCCTACGATACCCATACGCGAGCGAATAATGTCTTATCCTGCCCCACTTTATCCGCCAATCCAGTGTCTACAAGGGCCTTGGTGGACCATGCAGCCCTGGGGTTTATGCGACGACGGTAGAGTGCAAGCCCTAGCGTCTTATCTCAACCGGGCCGCAACGCAGCAAGTGTTGACATGTTGTGAAGAGCAGCGCACCTATCCGCAGATGATACGGCGTCAGCTTCACCGGTTGGGGTTGAGCCATTTCTTTGTCGATGACGTCACCGGCACGGCCGCCACACAAGCTAGCGCCACAACCACCGCAACCCTCCCGCACCTGATGGCGTTGAGCGCGCTGTGCACCAGCGCCAGCGCCAGTTTGGGCATTGATGTTGGTGTCAACGGACTGGGACTGATCCCTATTTACCTGGGAGCTACGACGGAACAACTGTCCTGGGTGGCAGCGCGGATGACGCAGGGTGCGTTCTGTTCACTGCTCTTAACTGAGATTGCGCATGGCTCCAATCTGCTGGCCAATGAAACCTACGCTGAAGCAGGCACGCTGACGACGGCTGGCCATTTTGTGCCGCTGGCCCACGATGACAATGCACACCAACCAACCCACTATCGGCTTAACGGCAACAAAGACCTGATTAACGGCGGCAGCCAGCATGAGTTGTTGGTGCTTTTTGCCCGCACCCGGGGGGAGCAGCCTATCGATCGCAATAGCCGACCTTCCGCACAGGGCGACTTTTCCCTCTTTTTGCTCGATCGCAGAGAAGGCGGTGCAGCCATTACCTCACCCCACCGCTGGCATACCTTGCCGACGCCAGCAGCCGACATTGCCAGCGTGCGCTTGCAAGATGTTCTTGTGCCAGCCACGCAGCGGATTGGCGCCGCCGGCAGCGGCTTTCGTCTGGTGCAACAGACATTGGGCATCACCCGTGGCGGCGTCAGCGCCTTTGCCGTTGGTCTGGCCAACCGTGCGGTTCAACTGACCTGCCACTATGGCCAGACGCGGCGCATCTATGGCAGCCCGATTCTGGCGTTGGGCGCCATCGCCGACCACCTGTTGCACTGTCGCGCGTTGGAACTGCTGATCACCGCCATGTCGCTCAAGGCCACGGCCTTGCTGAATGCGTGCGGGGTCGGTGGCGGTTATTATGCGCACGTTGCCAAGTATGCCTGCTGCACGCTGGCCGAAGCGTTGGTCACCGAGGGACGGCTCTTGCATGGCGCGGCGGCGTTGCTTGTGGCGCGGCCCTACCACCGGCTCATCGGCGATGTCTTGCTCTTTGGCGCCTTTGATGGCACCACCCATCTCACCTTGGAGCAGATCCAGTGGCGGCTGGCCCAGCTTGCAGCCCAGCCAACCCAAACAACAGCGCCCAAAGCAACAGCTATCGTGGAGCAGATGCGCCATCTCTATCAAACGCCACCTCAACCATTGCGCTTGGTTGCCCAACAGCGCAGCAGAACCCTCCTTCATGATCCTGGTCGCTATCTCCAGGAATTAGCCCATAGCGCTAACTGGGCGCCGGTAGCGCCCCTGATCCAAGTCAGCGAGGCGCTATTGACCCTGGTGCGCCACTGTCGCGATGGCGGTCAATGGGAGACGGATCAAGGGTTGCGCTTTACGCTGGGGAAATTGGGCGCCTGGCTGGAGACGCTGGTGGCGTTGGTCGAATGGACTGACCCTGGCACGCGGCGAGCATTGGGGTTGCCGCCGCGCCCGACCACGCCAGACGACCAGGCCCTCTATACCTTTGCCTTTGGCTGGTTTGGCGGGCAGTTACTGGCGGAGTTGCAGATGACAATGGCGCGCTGTGGGTTGGTAGATTTGGTTAGATCGGATGAGGTGGCAGCGGCGTTGGGGAGGCTGTATAGAGAGGGACGCGACCAGTTGTATGCTGAGCTTCAGCAGATAGAGGAGGATATTTAATGTTGACCTGGTTATCACGACATAAAGAGTGGTTATTTGGTGGCCTGGGTACAGCGGTCGTCGTCGCCATCTTATCAAATTATATGTAGGTAATGTCAATGTCGTCCTGGCGCCATCAAGTGTTCAGTGCCTCGAGTAGGAGTGAACTCAATGGACATCACCACTATCATCAAACAGGAAATTGCCTTCGTCTGCGCCATCGACCCAGCCACGGTGCGCGAAGATGCCTGGCTGATCGAGTATGGCCTGGATTCCGTGCGCAGCATGGAGCTGATCTTGGCGCTGGAAGCACACTTCGACCTGGAACTGCCTGACGAGGAGCTAGGTACATTGACCACCGTGGGCGATGTCGTTGCCTTGATTCAACGCCAGAACCAAACATCCAGTCGCTGAGGCGACTTCTCCCTGTTATACTGCGGTTGTGATGAAAACCGGAGTTTTCCACCCAGATTTACTCAAGAAGCAAACTCCGGTTTTCATACAGAGCAAAGTATAACCGCGGATTTTAATCCCGCTTTAGAAAGGAGCCATCCATGCAGATCCGCTACGTCACACTGGCCGATGCGTTCCAGAGTGCGGCCGAAGAAGCGCCGGCGGCCAAAGGCTATACCTTCCTGGACCGCAGCGGCGCCAGCCATCTCAGCTTTCAGACGCTGTGGGACGAGGCGCGGGGCTATGCGGCCACTTGCCAAGCGCGCGGCATCAGGCAGGGGGATCGCGTGCTGCTCACCCTGCCCACCGCGCCGGACTTTGCCCAACTCTATCTGGCGCTGCAACTCTGTGGCGCCACCCCTTGTGTCCTGCCTGCCCCTGGCGGCCAGGAGCAAGGGCCAGCCGTGCAAAAGCTCTCGGCTGTCGCCCGCCAGATCGGCGCCCGCACCCTAATTGCGCCCGACAGCGATGTCCCCCTATTGCGAGAGCAGGCAATCACGCCGACGGTCTGGGGCGTGAGCGACCTGCCCCTGGGCCACATCGAAGCTTGGCGATCGGTCCGCCAGTGCGCCGATGATCTGGCTGTGATCCAGGCCACCTCCGGCTCGACCGGTGCGCCCAAGTGTGTGCCCTTGACCCATCGCAATGTGCTGGCCAACCTGGCGCAAATTGGCGAACGTTTACAAGGCAACGGCAGAGATGTTGTGGTCTGTTGGCTTCCCCTTTATCATGACATGGGGCTGATTGGTTGCTTTCTATTTGTCCTTTACTGGCAGATGCAAGGAGTCTTCTTTAGCCCCATACGATTCTTGCGCGACCCTGGCTTGTGGCTTGCCGCCATTTCTCACTATCGCGGCACCCTCTCACCGGCGCCCAATTTTGCCTTTGCCCTCACCAACAAGCGCATCAGTGACGCGACGCTAGCAACGCTTGAGCTTACCAGTTGGAAAGCAGCGATCTGTGGTGGCGAACCGATTGATCCGGCTGGGTTGCAAGGCTTTGCCCAACGCTTTGCCGCCTGTGGCTTTGTCGCTCAAGCGCTCGCCCCGGCCTATGGTATGGCCGAAGCCGCCCTCTGTGTGACGATGGTTGGCCCAGACGAAGCACTACAAGTCGAAACCATTTCACGTCAGGCGTTGGCCACTGAGGGGATTGCCCGCCCTCTCACCGACCCAGCATCCGCCGACGCCACCACCATTTGTGACTGTGGAGCGCCGGTGCCGGGGACGCAGATTCGCATCTTGGATGAAGCGGGCCAACGGCTGCCCGATGGCCAGGTAGGGCGCATTTGGGTCAGCGGGCCGGCGATCATGCAGGGCTATGTCAAGCTGCCGAAGGTCAATGCACAGGTGTTGCAGGATGGCTGGTTCGATACAGGCGATCTAGGCTATCTGCGCGAGGGTCGGCTTTTTGTCACCGGGCGCGCCAAGGAGGTGATTATCATCCGTGGTCATAACTATGCGCCCACCGATTTTGAGTGGGCGGCGGAGGAGGTGCCGGAGGTGACAGCCGGACGCGCTGTGGCGGTGGGCGTGGCAGATGAGGCAACCGGCACGGAGCAGTTGGTCTTGCTCTGTGAAGAGCCGCGTAACGGCAAATTGAAGCGGGCAGAACTAGCCCGCGCCATTCAGCTTCACGTCGGCAGACGCACAGGCATTTTGCCCGCCCAAGTGGTGCTGCTGCCCCGCAACACGATTCCGCGGACAACCAGCGGCAAATTACAGCGGGGATTAGCCAAGGAGCGACTGCTGCAGAACATTATTGTGAAATGACGACATGACCGTTCTGCCGCACGGAGGGTACATCCTGGGGAAGCTGTCTTAACTCATACCACTCATAGACAGAGCGCCACGTCTCGGTGCTTACCTTACCGTGAACCAAGCCATCCACACTCAGGTGTTCGTCCAACTCCTCCCATTCGATGCCATAACCACCAGGCATGAGTTTACCGGCTTCACGTTCAAACTGAGTAGCCAACAGTAAGCGCGGTGAGACTGAATAAGAAAATTCTAGCCATTTACCGTCAACTGTTTCCAGTGAAAAACCCTCTTCACCAAAGCTGATTGTTTTCGCTCGTTCCCGATAGTCACTATCGTCTTGATTGGTAGTCATCCCAGAATCCTTGTAATGCATTCTGATTCTTCCGAATTACTCTGGCAATACGGGTGATTTTGGGCGCACTCACTCTTGGATGTTTGGTCGCAAGTACACCCCCATTTAGCCAAAACTTGAGTTCATAGCCATCAATATAGACATGTAAGTGTGGCTCTTCGTTCCCTTCATTGCTGTAGAAGAAGAACTCATAGCCATCGATTCTAATCTTAGGCATTACCTCATACCCCTAAATAATGAGGATTATACCATAAACGGATCCAGTTCTTGCAAGAACTGTGAGGAGTATCGATATGAACATTGAAGAACAACTGTGGGGGGCATCTCTCCTACCTTGTGATGAAGCCGGTCGCGCAGCCTATCGCACCTATCTCAAACCCTATGTCGCCAAGCTGTTGACCGCGATTGGTCTCGACGTGACCTATCACCGTGGCGCCGGCGATTGGCTTTACTACCTGGACGACGCAGGCTGCGAACGCCGGGTGCTTGATATGATTGGCGGCTTTGGCGCGAGTCTCTTTGGTCACAATCACCCCGAACTGGTGGCGCGCGCTCAAGCAGTTTTGACTCATCAACGGCCTATGCTGGTGCAGGCCAGTGCGCGCAGCTATGCCGGTCTGCTGGCCCAGCGCCTGGCAGAGATGGTGGCGGCAAGCACTGGGCACTTATATATCGTGACGCTGACCAATTCAGGGGCCGAAACTGTAGAGGCAGCCCTCAAACATGCTGAACTGACCCGGCAAGAGCGCATTCAGAGCTTCATCGACGGGCAACAGCGTATGCTGCGAAAGATTCGCCTGGGCATCAGCACCGGCGCCGTAACTTTGCCTGACAAGCTCTTCGACCAAGCGGCAGCCCTGCTGGATGTGGCCGACATCCCCGATCTGGACGTCCTCCACTTTTGTCTGACGGAGCATAACCTGGAGCAGTTACAGGAGGATACCTCCTATCTGGCCATTGTCGGCAGCTTTCACGGCAAATCCTCCGGTGCCGTGAAGTTGACCCATAGCCCGGACTTTCGCAAACCGTGGCATCATCTGGGGATTCAAGTCAACTTTCTGCCGCGCAATCAGGTTGATGCCGTCTGGTCTGCCGTCACCGCGGCCACGGTGATCTGTTATGAACTGGCCATTGGTGATGATGGCGTTGTGCAGATCAACCCCACCACCTGGTCGCGAATCGTCGGCTGCTTTGCCGAACCCATCCAGGGCGAAGGCGGCATTCACGAACTGACGTCGGCCTTCCTGGGCGCGCTGCGCACTGCCGCCGACCAGGCCCATTTTCCCTTGATCCTAGATGAAATTCAATCCGGCATGGGGCGCAGCGGTACGTTGCTGGCGGCAGAAGCGAGCGGCGTGGCGGGCGATTACATCCTGCTTGGCAAAGCGCTGGGCGGCGGTCTGGCCAAGCAAGGCGCACTGCTGGTACGCGCCGATCAATATATTGAGGAGTTTGGCTACCTGCACACCTCCACCTTTGCCGAAGATGATTTTTCGGCTGCGATTGGGCTGGCTGCGCTCGATCTGGTGACACGTGACCAAGGAGCGTTACTACAAGGGTGCCGCGAGAAGGGTGATTATCTGTTGCAGCGGCTGCGCGCACTGCAAGCATGCTACCCTCAGGTCATCCGTGAAGTGCGGGGCCGCGGCTTGATGATTGGCGTTGAACTCATCCCCCAACACGACTCAGCCTCGAATCTGCTGCGCGTGGTCTCGGAACAGAACTTGCTCGGCTTTCTCACCTGTGGCTATCTGCTCCATGAAGAGGGCATTCGCATTGCCCCGACATTGGCTGCCAACAGTACAATTCGTCTCGTGCCTTCAGCCTTTATCCAGGAGCGCGAGTTAGCGCACTTCTGCGCCGCCTTTGAACGAGCCGTTGCGGCCATCGCCCGTGCCAATGCCCATACCCTCACGCGCCACATTGCCGGGTGGCAGGCAGGGGACGAAGCAGTGCCCCAGCAGTTCGACTTTTGCGAAAAGCCGAACTTCTCTCCGTCACCGCGCAAGCCCACCACCCGTCGTGTCGCCTGTATTGCCCACTTTATCGAACCGGCCGATCTGCTCCACTGGGACCCAATGTTAGCGCCGCTTTCATCAGCGGCGTGCAGTCAACTGCTGGACAAGACCCATGTTGTCCTCGATCCCTTTCTGGCGGATCAGGCGCGCATTGACGGCCCGTGGGGCGAGCAGGTCGAGGTAGGGGTGGTGGGCTTGCCCTTCACAGCGGCTCAGATTATGGCGCATATCCGTCGTGGCGACGGCGCGACCGTGCGCGAACAGATCGAGGCCGCCGTGGATCTAGCCAAAGGCTGGGGCGCCACCCTTATTGGCTTTGCCGGCTACACCTCGATTGTCACCAACAACTGTCAACTGCTGGTGGAAGATAGCGTGGGGCTGACCAGCGGCAATTCGCTGACGGCGGCGGCGGCCTTGGCTGCGCTCCGGCGCAGTGCCTGTGCGGCCAGTATCGACTTGGCGACGGCGCGGCTGGGTATTGTCGGCGGCGCGGGCAACATTGGCCGCGTCCTGGCCGAGTGCATGGTCAACGAAGTGCCGCAGCTAACCCTGATCGGGCGGCCCGGCGCTGAACGGCGGCTCCAGCGCCTGGCTGATGAGCTGAAGCGGCAAGGCGCCACCGTGATGCCCCAGGTCAGCACTGATCTCGCTGACCTACAATCGTGCAACCTGATCATCAGCGCCACCAATGCACCGGAGCCGATCCTCTGTGCCGATCATCTCGGCGCTCACCCCACTGTGCTTTGCGATGTGGCCGTGCCCGGCGATGCTACCCCTGACCTGGCCACCTGCCGGCCCCATGTCCAGGTGATCAAAGGCGGCATTATGCACCTGCCCCACCAACAAGAGCTGACCATTCGCGGCATGGCGCTGGCCCAAGGCGAAGCCTACGCCTGCCTCGCCGAAGTGATTCTGCTGGGGCTAGCTGGCATCCGTGAACATTTTTCCTATGGACCACTGCGCGCCGAACGCGTGCAGCAGATTGGGGCCTTGGCGGAGCAGTATGGGTTTGGAGTGAAAGTACGCACGCTGTGATAAGATAAGGGGACTGGAAAAATGGTGAAGGAGAAATCAGTAACGCTCATATGGGCGGAGAGGTGAAATCAGTGCAATTACTCGTGAAGAATGGAACAATTTCACCCGGAGACCTATATGAGCCAATCAGTAAAGTAGGAAATCAGCAAAGATGAACACTGTCCGCTTTTGGGAAGAGCTGTGCGCCAATATCATGCCGGCGTTTGAACAGATATTGTACGATGGCTGGTTGTTGCGCTTTGCCGGCGGGTCTGCGAACAATAATAACTCTGTCTGGCCCCTTTATACGGGCGAACTGCCTTTGGCAGAGAAGAGCACATTCTGTGAGCGGCAATATGCCGCGCGTAAGTATTCCTGCTGTTTCCGTCTGGCAGAAATACCGGGACATGACGCCATTGCAGCACTCCTCACAGAACGGGGTTACGTGGAAGAAAATCCGAATCTGCTGCTGGTCAATCCGTCCGTCGATGGACCAAAGGCAGAGATTACGGAGTTGGCACGGGATGAATGGTTAGAAACTGCCTTTCGGATTGATCCAGTGGATAATCCGGATCTTAAAGGGTGGCAAGGGCAAGTGTTCAGCCGAGGTGTGCTGCCGCAACGTTTTGCCGTCATCATGCGTCAGGGACAAGCGTGCGCCTATGGCTATTCGACCCAGCAGGGTAATATTCTGTGGCTCAATGAGCTGTGGGTGCAACCGGAGTTGCGTGGTCAAGGCATTGGCACCCACTTGATTCAAGGGCTATTGCACCGGGGTCGGGAAGACGGCGCACAAATTGCCGGTTTGGCCGTCAACGAGTCCAATATCGGTGCGCGGCGCTTGTATAAGCGGATCGGATTTGTGCCGCGGTATCGGTACGGCTATTGGGAGTTAGCAGAGGAGTAAGGTTTAGGGTGAACGTGCGCAAGATGATGTAGAAGATATACCGACGAGCGCCAGGAAGTATCATTTTGTACAGGAGTAGAATGGTACTTCCTGTGCTGCCCGTGAGTATAGATAGAGTAAAAGGAGATGCAGGATGTTAAAAGTCATCGGCGCCGGTTTTGGCAGAACCGGGACACACAGTCTGTCCAAAGCGTTGGAAATGCTTGGATTTGGGCCATGCTACCATGTGCAAGAAATTGGCAAAAATCCCGGCCATTATGAACGCTGGCAGGACGCTATTGACGGCAAAGCGATGGATTGGGATGCGCTGTATGGCTCGTATGTCTCCGCTGTCGAGTGGCCCACGGTCACATTCCTGCCGCAACTGCTGACGCGCTATCCGCAAGCCAAAATCATTTTGACGTGGCGCGACGCTGAAACATGGTATGCCAGCGCCAGAGCCACCATCTTTGACAGCCTGGAACTGAGCGCCTTCAACCCTGATGAGGGCAAACGGATGCGCAGTGGGCTGTTACGCCGCTTGATTCTGGAACAGACCTTCGCCGGCAAGTATGGTGATAAAGCGTACGCCATCCACATCTATGAAGAACATGTGCAGCGCGTGGTGCAGATGGTGCCGCCGGAGCGCTTGCTGCAATTTCATGTTGCGGATGGTTGGGAACCACTCTGTCACTTTTTAGGGATATCTATGCCAGAGGAGCCATTTCCACGCGTAAACGACCGCAATGACTGGGTTGAATCTAAGCCGGCATGGGCAAAACATCTGTCATCGACAGTAGCTGGCTCCTAACGAAAGCCATGAATGTTCTGCTTCAACCCTGTGTCCAGTTCTGCCAACAACGCCTTTGCTTCGACGAGATCTGCCGTATCGAAGCCTTCGGTGAACCAGCCGTAGATGGCCGATAACTGCTCGCAGGCATTAACAAGCTTACCCTGTCTTTGCCAGAGGCGGCAGAGGCTGACCGTGGCCCGCAATTCGAGCGAACGGCTTTGCTGCCGGCGCGCCGTGTCGATGGCCTGTTGATACCAATGTTCCTCTTCATCGGCCGGCGCGTTGGCAGCTTTCAGACAATCCCCCTTGAGCTTGAGCAATTGGGCATCGAGGTGGTGATCGCCACTTTCTTCGGCATAAGCCAATGTACTTTCAATTTCCCAGCATGCTGCATCAAGATCCGCAGCGATGAGATAGGCTTCCGCCAACATTGCCCGCCAATAGCATTCATAAAAGTAATTGCCGCGGGCGCGATGTTCATCGGCATTGTCACGGATCAGCTTGATACCTTCCTGTACATCACCTTGTTGCACCAGCAACCAACCGCGGTAAATTTGTCCCCAGCGTAAAGAAAAATCGTCGTTTCGTTTTGTGGACACTTCGACAAGCTCAGTCGAAAGCTGATCTACTGTTGTTATGTCGCGACAAAATACCGAGATGGAACTATACTGGTGCAGGGCGGTTTGTATCGGCCCTTGTTGGTTATTGACATTTTCACGTATCCATTGCAGAGTGTTAGTTGCTAACCGCTGTGCTTGCTCTGGAAAACCAAGCAACCATAGACAGTATGCTGAGCGAATCCATACGCCAATATTGCCATTGATTGAACTGTATGGCGGTATACAGGCGTGAATTTGCAGGAAGCAAGTGTGTGCTTCCTGCAAAGCGCCGCGGCGTAATAGGATACAGGCGATGCTGTATTGTGCATAGGAAATCAGCGCTGGATCGCCCATTGTGGTTGCTATGGCCAAACTTTTGGTTGCGAATTGGTGAGAGCTAGTCCACTTGCCGCGTACCCGCTCATATGCATTTAGGTTATTTAATACCTTAACCTGTTGAAGCTGTGTCCCAATCTCTTGCACCAATGCATAAGCATGCAGTAAATCTTCCCAAATCTTGGGATAGCCCTTGCCCTCTGCTACCGTTCGATCAGCAGAAAGCGCCAGCAACAGGTCGATTTCGGCTTGGCGATTTTCGACGGTCCTGGGCAATTGGCGCAGGAGGTCCAACGCATGTTGTCGATGCTTAACAGCCTCACGGTTGGCATAGAGTTTTCTTGCCGCGTCGGCGGCTCGCTGATAGTAGATGATAGCCTGTTCAAGCACTCCTGCTGCTTCATAATGCACGGCCAAATGGCCACAGACCGTATCCAGTTGTTCCTTGTGCATTGTCGCCAGCGCACTTGCTACTTTGCGGTGCAACAGCCGCCGCTTCAGCGGGCTAATTTCGGCATACGCCACATCGCGAATGCGATCATGGCTAAAATCAAAGTGCACTGGATCAACCTCACGGATCACACGATGCCGCCACAACTCATCCAGCCCCAAGAGCACACTTTCTTCCGTGCATTCGGCTGCGGTTGCTAACAGTGGCACATCAAAGGCGCGGCCAAGGGTCGCCCCAAGTTGGGCCAGGCTTTGGGCTGATGGCGAAAGCTGCGCCAGGCGCCCCTGAATCACACGGTAGATTTTGGCCGGAATAGCCAACGGTTCGTGGTTGTTCAATGGAGCCACAGCCGCCAGCGGAGCAACTGCATCATCAACCGACATTGACCGGAGGCTTTCAATCACAAAGAGTGGATTACCCGCTGTCTCCTGAAAGAGACGTTCGACCCGCTCCCTGGCAAACGCCTGCGGCGCTACCTGCTTGGCCAGTTCCGTGGTGGCCGCTGCACTGAGCGGCGCCAGGGGGAGCTCAGTCAGCCGGTCAAGGCGCTGCAACTGTTGCCACAGACGGTGCAGTGGGTGGTCAGCCGTGATTTCATCGCTGCGTACTGTGCCAACGACCAGAATTTTGGCCGATGAACTCTCCACCCAATATTGTAACCACTCGAGTGTATCGACATCGGCCCACTGCAGGTCGTCGAGTAGGAGCAACAGCCGCTCATGTCCTGCCGTGAAGACTTGACAGAGCGCATCAAAAAAACGCTTGCGCTGCCAACTTTCTTGGAGTGGCTGCGGCGCTGGAAGCGTAGGATGTTCAATCAACAGCTCGGGCAACAAGCGGGCAATTTCCGTCAGCCAGACTTCTGCAAGCCGCGCCAGGGCTGCTTGCAGTGGCGGCGTACGCAACCAATCGGTAATGGGACTATAGGCTAGTTGACCTTGCAAGGCATGGGAACGCGCCCGGGCCACAGGTGCGCCTGCTGCTTCTGCCAGCAGCAGTAACTCTTCGGCCAAGCGCGTCTTGCCAATGCCCGCCTCACCGCTAAGGCAGAGAAAATGGGCATGGTTCAGTTCCTGCCATAGTGTACGCAGGATTCGCCATTCCTGCTTTCTGCCCACCAGTGGAAATTCAACCGTTGTGGCAACCTGTTGCGGCGTAACTGTGCGATGCATGCGCGATAAGGAGAGCAAGGGGACAAGGGCTGGTTTGGTACGCACAAAGGCGCCGGTCCGCAATGCGGCAACCAGTTCGAGCGTTGCGGCACTGGGTTCGACATCCAGTTCAGCCCGCAGCTTTGCCCGGCAGCTTTCAAACTGGGCGAGTGCGGCGCTCACCTCATTGTTCAGCGCCAGCAATTCGATTAAGCGATAATGCGCCTCCTCGCGCCACGGCTCAAGTTGGAGCAAGCGGCGCGCGGTCGCAATCGCTTGGGGAAACTCATGCCGTTGCGCATACCGCTCGGCCAGCCGCCGCAGCACCTCCACCATCTGCACCTTGAGCCGCGTCTGTTCGCTCAAGGCCCACGTCTCAAACTCATAGCTCAAGGAAAGATTGAACCCGGCCAGAAAGTCATCCTGATAAAGTTCCACGGCGCGTTGCAGCGTCACAAGATCATTGGCGCCTTCGTTGGCCGCCCGTTCAAATTCGGCCACATCCACCCAATAGTGGTTGGAGTCGAGCGCCACCAGGTGCTGTCCCTCTTCGAGCAGCGTGACACCTTCCAGCCGACGCAGGTTGCTCAGCGCCTTTTTGAGATTTTCGCGGCGGGTAGCCGGTGTGTCCGCCCACAGCAACTCGGCCAGCGCCTCACGACTATGCGCACGGCCCGTCACCGCCAGATAGATGAGCAGGGCGCGCGCTTTGTTGGAGACAAAGCCGGTGACAGGTTCGCCTTGAAACGTAAATTGGGGTGTACCTAAAAGCGTGAGTTGCAATTGATTGTCCATGAGGTCAGTTGTTTCGTTCCAGATACGAATACGCTATGGATGATTGTATGCAAAAGCGGGGCGCCTGTCAATCTAAGTCCCAATTCACAGAAATTCTCATGCAATTCCCGTTTTCGTCCCGTTCTCTTCCCGTTTTCGCGCCGCCTGGTCTGCTACGATAGGCTCATTCACAGGCGATTTACGGGGAGTATGATTCGCGTAAGGCTACGTTACGACGACCGCTCGTTCCTTAGCTGACTCAACGGTGCGGAGTGAGGAACCAACTGCTTTAGCAAAAAGGAAATCCAATGGATAGCCTGCGCCTCTGGCGCCTATGGATGTTGAAACTACCCTTAGTGGATGGACACGACGCCGTAGTGAAGTGGGCCTTTGCTGCGCAACCCACCCACTATCCTGGCTATCCGATCTTGTTGCCGTATAACTCCCCTGCACTCTGTGCTACGGCTGAACTCTGGTTCCCACTACCGCGGCAGATGACGCTGCCATTGGATTGCCTGGCCATCCGCACAGAAGAGTGGGAGGCAGCCTTGCAGTTGCCCCGCCATCCGTTAACGCAGCTCGACCAGTTAATTGCGCCGACTTTGCCCGACGGTAACGGCTCTCGCAGCGAGCAGACCGGCGAGTGGGTGCGAACGGTGGCGCTAGCCACGCTCGTTGAGTATGCAGCGACAACTTACGGCGCGGATTCCATACCGATGCTTGTCGCCGGTCTCAGCCACGCCACAAGCTGGGAGTCGCTGTTCTCATCGAGCTATGGAGTGTCGGCTGCCGAATTTGAGGCTGATTGGCAGACATACGTATCGGCACATACCAAGGAAGATTGAGTACGTCTAGTGGGCGAAGGATAAACCCTGCCTTTGGGAAACCAGTCGTAGATGGTGCCGTGTCCTTTCCGATAGCCCCTGTCTAGGCAATATGTATGGCTGTCTCATCTCCATGCATTACATGCCATCACACCGAATAAATTGTTTGAAAGGAGAAAACGATGAACTTGCGAGCATTATTAGGCAACGTGTGCTTGTGGCTATGTATTCTGCTCTTCCTGGCCGGCTGTGTACCCATTCAAGCCGTGCCGCAACCGGAAGCGACCGACATGGAAGGCCATGAACACACCATGGACGCAGCCGCAGAACTGGGGACGGTCGATTTCCCCATCTCCTGCAGCTCGGAAGCACAGGAAGAATTCAACCAAGGTGTGGCTTTGCTGCACTCCTTCTTTTTTCCCCCGGCGATCAAAAGCTTTGAAAAAGTCATTGAACTGGATTCCACTTGTGCAATGCCCTACTGGGGGATCGCGATGAGTCGGCTCGGTATTCCTTGGTCCCCTACGCCGGCAGATGCGCTGGCTGCCGGCCAAGAGGCGGTGGATGCGGCCTTGGCGCTTGGCGGTAAAACTCCGCGTGAGCAAGCCTATATCGATGCGATTGCTGCCTTTTATCAGGATTACGCCACCCAGGATCATGGGACGCGGGCGCGGGCGTATGAGGCGGCCATGGCTCAACTCGTTGCCGACTTTCCGGATGACCTTGAGGCTAAGGTCTTCTATGCGCTGGCGCTGAACATTACGGCGTCGCCGACCGACAAAACTTATGCCAACCAGACCAAAGCCCGGGAAATTTTGGAACCACTTATGGCGGAGCATCCGAACCATCCGGGTGTTGTCCACTATCTCATTCACACCAACGACTATCCAAGCCTTGCCGCCCAGGGGCTGGAAGCGGCCGAACGCTATGCCTCGATTGCGCCTGCTGCGCCCCACGCCTTGCACATGCCCTCCCACATCTTCACTCGACTGGGGTATTGGCAGGAATCGATTGAGACCAATCGCGCGAGCGCCGAAGTGGCGCAAGCCTCCCTCCCCGTGGACGCGGCGCCAGACACCGCGGTGGAACAAGCACTCCACGACAAGGATTACATGATGTATGCGTATCTGCAATTGGCGCAAGATGGGGCGGCCAAAGACCTTGTGGATGAAATCGGCGCCGTCAAGCAAGCAACCGGCGGTTTTACGGCCGCCTATGCCCTGGCCGCCATGCCCGCCCGCTATGTGCTGGAACGGGGCGCCTGGGATGAAGCCGCCTCGCTAACGCTCAATCCGCCCGATCGCGCGTGGGAGCGCTTCCCACAGGCGGAAGCAGCGCTGGTCTTTGCCCGTGGCTTGGGCGCCGCCCGCCGCGGTGATGTGGCTGCTGCCAACCAGGAACTAGAACGGCTACACGAACTGCACGACGCTCTGGTTGCCGCCAATGATGCGTATTGGAGTGGCCAGGTCGAAATTCAAACTACGGAAGTTGCGGCCTGGATTGCGCTCGCAGAGGGCAAAAACGATGAAGCCCGAACGCTCATGCAAACGGCGGCAGCCCAGGAAGACCTCACCGAAAAGCATCCAGTGACGCCTGGTCCGCTCAAGCCAGCCCATGAACTGCTGGGTGAACTGTTGCTGGCGTTGAATGAGCCGGCGGCAGCGCTGCCCGAATTTGAACAATCCCAGCAGATCGAACCGAATCGCTTCTGGGGCTGGTACGGCGCCGCCCGTGCCGCCGAGTTGGCAGGTGATAGCGACACCGCAAAAAGCAATTACCGCCAATTGCTAACATTGGTGGCAAATGCTGACAGCGAACGGCCAGAGATCGAACAAGCGCAGACATTTTTGGCGGAATAAACATACAAAGGGCAATGAATAGAACGCCACTCGTGGGACAGTGAGATAGTAGGACAGTGAGACGGTAGGACAGTGTGCGAGATCAACTCACCGCTCCACTGTCCTACTGTCTCACTTCAGTATGTAGTTCTGCTGAGGATAAATGCTCTAGAGCACCACCTGGCTACCTGGCGCGCTGCTCGCACCAGGTACAGAACTTGTCTTTGCGATCACGAATTGCACTGTTTTGATGTGTAGCAAGGTAGCGCGGAGTGTTTCATCGCCAATCGCGGCGTGCATGTGGTCAATTGCGGTTTTGGCCACCGTATAGTAGTGGCTTGCTTGTGGCTCAGCAGCGTTCGCTTCGCACCATTGACCTAAGGCTGCGGCCACGGGATAGATGAGTGTGGGACTGTGTAAGGTGGTAGCCAGGGAAAAAGCGTGATGGAGTTCTTCACCGGCGCCGGCTGCTTGCCCCATCTGCGCCAGGATCCGGCCTTGTAAGGCGCGTCCCTTGACGATGTATTTTTGTGCGCTGGTCGCCAATGCTTCTGCAAGCCCGGCTGACGCATAGCCTAATGCTTTCTCATAGGCGCCGGTGGCAAACGCATTTTCGGCGAGGCCAATCAGCAATTTCATTTGCCATTGCCATTTGTGTGAACCGACTCCTTCGCGTGCCACGCGATCCCAGGTGGATTCCAAGAGATCCTGGGCGTGGGCATGGCCGCCTTGGGCCAGGTAGTCACGGGCCAGGTTTACCAGTGCACTGAGTTCAACATGGTTGACCCCAGCCGCGCGTCCCAATTCTGCGCTCTGTTGGTTGTAGGCGATCGCCGTGGCAAAATCGCCAAATTCGTGGTGGAACCAACCCAGTGTGTTGAGCAACCGGCCCTGAATGAAGCGATTTCCGCGCACTTCCGCCTTGTGCATGGTCTGCTGGAGTAAGGTGATAGCGCGTGCATAGTTGCCCAAATTCCACTCCGCCTGACAAATGAACGCCTCGCAACGTAGTTCATTGAGATCATTGTGGATGGTACGCGCCACCGTCACACTTTCATTGCCAAATTGCAGCGTGGCTGAAAAATCACCTAGCAAGTAGCTTTGCAGACAAAGAAAGGCTAACGTCTCGACGGTGGCATCCTTGTTCTCTGCCCGGCGGCCGATCTGCAGGGCCTCCGCCAGCTTGCGCCCAGCATCCGGCAGGCGCCGTTGTACCTGGTCAACGGCGCCCAACATGGTGAGCGCCAAGCCCTGCACCTCCGGTGCTGCGCTGGCTGCAACACAGGCCAATGCTTCTTCGGCATAGCGTTTGATGAGGGGAATGTATTCTTCGGCGAAGGTTAACCAGTAGGTATAGGCTAGTTGACAGAGGCTTTCTCCCTCTTTTGGGCGGTTGCCCAGCGTATGGGCAAGCTGGCGCATGGCGTGCCAATCCGCAATCGATTCCTCCAACTGAGTCAATGCGCGACAGACCAGGGCACGGCCTGCATAAAGCGCTAAAAGTTGTTCCCCTGCCGGCGCAGCGTCTACCGCTGTGGCCGCCTCAATGGCAAAGGTGTAGAGCGCTTTTGCCTCGCGGTTACCATAGACGTGTCGCGCCCATTCTGCGGCCTGGCGATAAAAGCTGACGGCCTGTTCGAGCAACCCGGCCAATTCCAAATGCACAGCAATGCGGCTGCTGACTAGATCGAGCTGATCTTGGTGCACGGTTTGTAAGGCATTGGCGACCGTCCGGTGCAACAGCCGCCGCTTCAGCGGGCCAATCTCGGCATACGCCACATCGCGAATGCGATCATGGCTAAAATCAAAGTGCACTGGATCAACCTCACGGATCACACGATGCCGCCACAACTCATCCAGCCCCAAGAGCACACTTTCTTCCGTGCATTCGGCTGCGGTTGCTAACAGTGGCACATCAAAGGCGCGGCCAAGGGTCGCCCCAAGTTGGGCCAGGCTTTGGGCTGATGGCGAAAGCTGCGCCAGGCGCCCCTGAATCACACGGTAGATTTTGGCCGGAATAGCCAACGGTTCGTGGTTGTTCAATGGAGCCACAGCCGCCAGCGGAGCAACTGCATCATCAACCGACATTGACCGGAGGCTTTCAATCACAAAGAGTGGATTACCCGCTGTCTCCTGAAAGAGACGTTCGACCCGCTCCCTGGCAAACGCCTGCGGCGCTACCTGCTTGGCCAGTTCCGTGGTGGCCGCTGCACTGAGCGGCGCCAGGGGGAGCTCAGTCAGCCGGTCAAGGCGCTGCAACTGTTGCCACAGACGGTGCAGTGGGTGGTCAGCCGTGATTTCATCGCTGCGTACTGTGCCAACGACCAGAATTTTGGCCGATGAACTCTCCACCCAATATTGTAACCACTCGAGTGTATCGACATCGGCCCACTGCAGGTCGTCGAGTAGGAGCAACAGCCGCTCATGTCCTGCCGTGAAGACTTGACAGAGCGCATCAAAAAAACGCTTGCGCTGCCAACTTTCTTGGAGTGGCTGCGGCGCTGGAAGCGTAGGATGTTCAATCAACAGCTCGGGCAACAAGCGGGCAATTTCCGTCAGCCAGACTTCTGCAAGCCGCGCCAGGGCTGCTTGCAGTGGCGGCGTACGCAACCAATCGGTAATGGGACTATAGGCTAGTTGACCTTGCAAGGCATGGGAACGCGCCCGGGCCACAGGTGCGCCTGCTGCTTCTGCCAGCAGCAGTAACTCTTCGGCCAAGCGCGTCTTGCCAATGCCCGCCTCACCGCTAAGGCAGAGAAAATGGGCATGGTTCAGTTCCTGCCATAGTGTACGCAGGGTTTGCCATTCCTGGTCTCTGCCTATCAGCGGAAATTCAACCGTTGTGGCAGCTTGTTTCGGCGTAACCGAGCGATGCATGCGCGGTAAGAGGAGTTGGGGGACGTGGGCTGATTTGGTACGCGCAAAGGCGCCGGTCCGCAATGCGGCAACCAGTTCGAGCGTTGCGGCACTGGGTTCGACATCCAGTTCAGCCCGCAGCTTTGCCCGACAGCTTTCAAACTGGGCGAGTGCGGCGCTCACCTCATTGTTCAGCGCCAGCAATTCGATTAAGCGATAATGCGCCTCCTCGCGCCACGGCTCAAGTTGGAGCAGCCGGCGCGCGGTCGCAATCGCTTGGGGAAACTCATGCCGTTGCGCATACCGCTCGGCCAGCCGCCGCAGCACCTCCACCATCTGCACCTTGAGCCGCGTCTGTTCGCTCAAGGCCCAAGTCTCAAACTCATAGCTCAAGGAAAGATTGAACCCGGCCAGAAAGTCATCCTGATAAAGTTCCAGGGCGCGTTGCAGCGTTGCAAGATCATTGGCGCCTTCGTTCGCCGCCGTCTCAAATTCCGCCACATCCACCCAATAGTGGTTGGGATCAAGCGCCACCAGGTGCTGTCCCTCTTCGAGCAGCGTGACACCTTCCAGCCGACGCAGGTTGCTCAGCGCCTTTTTGAGATTTTCGCGGCGGGTAGCCGGTGTGTCCGCCCACAGCAACTCGGCCAGCGCCTCACGACTATGCGCACGGCCCGTCACCGCCAGATAGATGAGCAGGGCGCGCACTTTGTTGGAGACAAAGCCGGTGACAGGTTTGCCCTGGTACGTGAATTGGGGTGAACCAAAGAGGGTGAGGTGTAATCGGTTGTGCATAAATCTGTTGTTTGGTTACAGCAACAAGTGCGTTATGTGTCATTGTAGGCAAAATTGCGCCCGCTGTCAACCTAAACAGAATTTTCCGAGAATACCTGTGCTATTTCCTCGATCCTTTTCTTCAATCTTTTATATCGCGGGCGGCGTGGTCAAAAGCCCTTGCGCCTGACGCACCAACTTTTTTTCGTTGCTGAAGGCCAGCAACTTGACAGCCTCTGCAATGGGCGCCCAGCGCGCCTCGATCACCTCGCGCGGGTCATGGTTACGAATATCACCGGACACATATTGGCAGAGAAAAAAGTGGACAAACTTGTGAAAGCGCACCGGTTGACCGTGGCTGTGCCCCACATACCAATACTCAATTACGTCAAGAGGGGCGACCAGCTTGGTGGTAATGCCGGCCTCTTCACGGATCTCACGCAGTGCCGTCTCCTCTACCGACTCGCCCGTATCCACCAGTCCCTTGGGCAGTTGCCAACGCTCCTTGCCCCGAAAACGCACAAAGACCAACGCCACTTCAACGCCACCTTCACCCTGGCGGTAGGCGACCCCGCCGGAGGACACCTGTTGCTCGACCGGGAATTGAACAGCTTCAGCCATGATCTCTCTCCTTCCTGATGCGAAAATGGCTGCTAGCTGCTGGCTGAAAGCTGGTGGCGCGCGCAAGCGCAGCGACGCGCCAGCAACGACCAGCCAGCCCGCAGCTAGTTTCATCATCATCGGTACAGTATTATCGGTACAGTAGGCACGTCAACTTTTCTTGCCTGGTCTCAGCCGTTCCTACGGACTTTATCCTATCACACAAAGGAAAAAGCATTATGATCTAACCAGCGTTAGGCTGGCGAACCATGAACCAATAGGTTACGCCACCAACGGGAACATCGGCTTTGAGTTGAACCGTATAACCAAAGCGTTCCCAATAGCTGACGAGTTGCTCATTATTGGCCTCCAGCAAGGCAGTTTGTTGCATTGCGTCGAGAAAGTCATGCATTTTGGTTACCAATTCAGTACCAATACCTTGGCCCTGTCGCTCCGGCGCTACACCGGCGAAGAGGAGATACCAGTAGGGCTGCCCTTGCATGAGGTGAGCATGAACGGTTTCGGTAAAGTGGGCTAACTTGAGCAGCCTGTTCATGGCGCTCAGCCCCATAACAAAGGGACATTTGACCAAACCCGCCCGCAACATTTGCCAATGCGTCAATGGGTAGGTTCCCGGCGGAAACCAGACGGTGGCGCCTTGGCAGGGATGCCCATCTGTATGGACATAGCCATAGTGGTTGGCTATGGTTGCCATGCCGCTAAAGAGCAACTTGATCGTCGCCCACCGTTCACAATAATTCGGCTCCAGGTATTGGCAAAATTCATTGGGCATGAATGCTTGCGTTAAAAGCTGGCTTACAACCTGAAGTTCATGGCGCGACAAGTTGTACGGCGACAGCAAGGACGCTGATGGGCGATGTTCGGTTGCCGCTGGCGTTGTTTGTCTATTTTTCATTTCGATAGAGTGCTATTGTTTTGTCATATTGACGTTACCCAATAATGCCATAGTGATGGAGCTTCTTGGCCAGCAGCGCAAGGGCATCTGCCAGATCGGTACGCGTGTGTCTGGCATTGACGCGCAGTCGTAGCCGCTCTTGACCACGGGGCACAGCCGGATAGGGAATGCCTTCCACCCACAACCCCTCTTGGAAAAGCTCAGTGGTCAGTTTGCGCAAGGTGACCTCATCGTTGATCTCAATCGACATGATGGCTGATACCGACCGTTCAACGCTCTTGATACCCAGGCTCAGCAAACCGGTGCGCATGATTTGTGCATTTTCTTGGAGTTGGGCTACCAAGCCGGGCTCTGTATACAGAACCTGCAAAGCGGCCAACGCAGACGCGGCGTTGATGGCGGGAAGACCAACTGAAAAGGTGATGGGCTTGGCATAGTAGCGCAGGTAATCGGTCACTTCTTTGGAAGCTCCGATCCAACCGCCCAGGCTACCCAATGCTTTACTCAGCGAATCCATTACCAGATCGGCCGATTTACTCAGGCCAAAATGTTCAGCCAGTCCCCGCCCGGTAGCCCCCAAAATTCCAGTGGCATGACATTCATCGATCAATAAGCGCGCATCATAGCGGTGGATAATTTCCAACATAGCCGGCAAGGGTGGAATATCTCCATCAATACCATAGACTCCTTCCAAGATGACCAGAATGCCACCCTTTTTGTGCGTACGGCGGATGGTTTCCAACCGCTGGCGCAGATGTTCCGGGTCGGAATGGCGAAAGCTGGCAAACTTAGCTCTGCTCAATGCCACACCATCTAGAATACTAGCGTGAACCTGTTTATCGAAGACGATCCAGTCGCCTGCACCAACCAACGCCGCAATGGCGCCGGTGTTGGCGGCATAGCCAGTCTGAAAGAGCACCACCTCTTCAATGCCTTTGAACTGTGCCAATGTTCGTTCTAACGTTTTGTGAACATTGGTGGTGCCGGCAATGAGTGGTACGCCCCCGGAACTTGTCCCATACTGTTCAATTGCGCGATGGGCAGCTTGTTTTACCCGCGGATGCGACGCCAGTCCTAAGTAATTCGCCGTATTCATTTGAATCACTTCTCGTTCTTGAGCCTGCTGTGCCAAACGGATACGGCCGGTACTGGCGGCAACGGAGTCTTGTAAATAAGGATGGCCGTAGCCTTTCTGTGCTGCGTCCCCCAGAAATTGGGAAAAGACTACTGTTTTTTTGAGCAGATCGGTCGATTGAACGGTGATAAAGTTGGACAGTGAATATTCATCCGCGTTGAAAGGTTTGCTGATCTGCACTACCGTTTCGTTATTCATAGTTGGACCTCATGATCTGAAGTAGAAATCCAGCCTCTTGTGAAAGCAGTACAACTTTGTGCGGCTACTTCCACAAGAGTCAGATACGTTCGGTTACTAGCCAACCATCGGCTTGATATTCTGATTCACACGGAACAAATTGGTCGGATCATACTTGGTTTTCACCGTTACCAACCGTTCGTAGTTGTCGCCGTAGGTTGCCTGGATGCGCTCCTGCCCCTCTTCCATCATGAAGTTCACATAGGCACCGCCCAGGTTGTACGGGTGGAGTGCCTCCCAGTAGCCTTTAGCCCACGCTGCGAGTTTGTTTGCCTTAGCCGGGTCGGGGTCGATGGCGGCGATGACCATGGACCAGGTGGCGTCCCGGCAATTCCAGGCGGTTTCGTGCCGCCCCACGCGCTGCACGGCGCCATCAATCGGGTAGAGATGCATGAGCGAAAGCTCACTGGGCAACTGGGCCGCATAGTCCAGATGCACGTCAATCGCTGCGTCGGGCAGATCTTTGACAAAGTCCCCCTTCCAATACCACTGCAAACCAGACGGTAAGAGTGGATCAAAGAGCCCCTGCAACGCCGGGAACGGCATCGTTGTCATGCCATCCATGAGCGGCGTGGGTAGCTCTTCCCGAATTGGGCGCATTACTTCCTCCACCTGGTCGAGCGGACCACTGTAGCAGGAGATGAGGGCGCAGATCTTCTTGCCCCAGATCTCCTGTGGGAAGGGGGCCGTCGACGGCACGGTCTTCAAGCCAAAGAAGACGCAGAATTCTTCCGGTGCTTGCGGCAGGAAGTCGCGGTACCACTGCATGATCTGCCGCGCATGTTTCACCTCCCAGAAGATTGGCCCGGCAAAGACGGTATGCACCGGATGGGCTCGATAGACAAAGCTGGTGACAATGCCAAAGTTGCCGCCGCCACCACGCAAGGCCCAGAAGAGATCGGCATGTTGCTCGGCGTTGGCCGTGACGAAGCTGCCATCGGCCAACACCACATCGGCTTCAATCAGGTTATCGATCGTCAGTCCATACTTACGGGTGAGGTAGCCATGACCACCGCCTAGCGTCAGCCCGGCCACGCCGGTAGACGAGACAATGCCTGCCGGTACGGCCAACCCAAAGGCGTGGGTGGCATGATCCATCTCCCCTTGGGTGCAGCCGGGGCCAACGCGGACGGTGCGCCGCTGCGGGTCAACCCGCACACCTTTCATCGGTGAGAGGTCGATAACCAGGCCGTCATCACAACTGCCCAGGCCAGGCCCATTGTGGCCGCCCCCACGCACAGCGATGAGCAGATTGTGTTCCCGCCCAAAGGCTAGCGCAGCCATGACATCGGCCACATCGGTGCAGCGGGCAATCAGCGCCGGCCGCTTGTCGATCATGCCGTTGTAGAGCTTGCGCGCCTCGTCATAGGCAGCGTCCGTCGGTTGAATCACTGCACCGCGTACCTTTGCGGCAAATTCCATGACACACTCTTGGTCAAGGGAGACAGGTTGGCTTCTAAAATTCATCATGAGTTTTCCTTTTCCATCCATAACATGTAGGTAAGTAGAAAAATATTCGGTTGTCGGTCGATCCTAGGTTGACACGGTCGCCTGTTACACCGGTTGGACCCGTCCCGTTAGCGGTTTAAGAAAATATTGGGGTAGACGTAGGGGCACGGCCTTGCGCCTGCCCCCAGGGGCGACCGCTACTGTGGGCGTTAGTCAAAATTCTCTTTGTCCTGCTGAAAGCGCCGAAAGTACAAGATCACTGCAATGACGGTCGGCAGAAAAACCACCAAGTTGTACATAAAGTGGAGTTCCAGCCGGGGAAACCACAGTTGCCCGATCCCCATCTGCTGGGGAGCCCCAAAAAGATAAATGCCAGTGAGCCACTGCACTTGCAGCAACAGATGCTCAAAAAAGTGCCACACCTGGGCGCCCAGGGCGATGTTCCACCAGGGGCGGGCGCGACCACGGACGCCTGGCCGTAGCGCAACAAGGCCGGCCAGTTGTAAGCCGTTGTAGACAAAGTGCAGGATTTCCGCCGCGGCCAGCCAGGGAAACCACAACCCCAGAATGCCGCCAGCCTGCTTGGGTAGCCAACCCAGGACGTAGACCTGGTAGACCTGCATGACATGCTCCGACCAGTGCCCCAGTACAAGCACCATGTAGAGCCACAGCGCCAGCGCATGGAGAGTGAAGACCATGCTCCGTCTATGGATAGGGTTCCGCATTTGCCATTGATTGATATCGATCATGTTGTCTCCTATTTCTATGTTTATTCGCTTTTCTTGAAAGTAGCGACCCACAAAGGGCTGTGCAATGTCACTATGGCCTAGAGGGGCCCTGTCTATTTTCCTTCACCGACCATTTCGATGCCAATCTTCACAGTCCAAAGCGTGGCCAGTGTCACGATCGCCACTTGCAGATAGATGAAACCTTGGACAAAGCCGGACAGTTGACTGATCTCCATCTCGAAGGCGGCGTCGCCGCCACGTGCCACATCATCGTGAACGGCAACAGAGACGGCATAACGGCCCGACTTGTCCAGGTAAAAGGCGGCTTCGTGCCGGAACTCATTCGCCACATTGGCCGCCCCGGCAATCGCTTGCATGCTCTCTGTATTGCTGCCAAGCCGCGTAAGCGTTACCACGATCTGGCAATCGATAATTCGGCTGCGGCCCCGCAAGACTGCTGTCTCGACATGCACCTCCCCCGGACGTAGGATGCTGGGCGAAGTCCAGATCATCACCGTATAGGGGCCAAGCGTGGCGCCATCAACCCGCAGTATGCCTCCTGCGCCGTGAGCGACCACCGGCAGCGTCTCGCTGAGAACCAATGTCAGCGCCAGAGTCACGGGGGCTAGCCAACGCCCCCACCAACTGCTTGCTATCTTGTTGAGCGTAAAGGCGCTTGTCTTCATTGCTATTCTCCAGCGTTGCTATTCTTTAACGTTGGTGACAGTCACCTAAGTGGTAACTGTCACCCCCAAACACGTCAAGCTTGTCCATCAGTTCACGCAACACGCAACACGAAACACGAACCGCGGCACATCCTAGCGCATGGCGACTGAACTATCCGTCACCGTCTGCCAGGCTTCGCTGTTCGGTGCAGGGACGATAGCCGCGATCTGCACATGGGAATTCAGCCCAAAGTCACCAGGCAGGGCGCCATAGCTTTTGCCGTCACTGTGATAGGCGGCGGCGATTACCTGCAACGAAGTCTCTGTCGTATCCACCAGGGGCGTCATCGTTAGGTGAAAGGTGGCATTGCCGTCGGCATCAGCCGTAAAGAGATTTTCAGAACCGTCCGCCGCACCACAGGGTTTGTCGACAATGGACACATTGGGCGGCGTGTTAACTGTAGCGCACCACATGGTGTAGACGCCATTGGGCACCAGATTGGCAAAGGTCAGATCAATCGTCGCCTGTTCGCCTTGGACGGTGTAGGCGCCGGTTGCGCCGGCGGCCAACCATTCACGCAGCGTAAAGCCCATGGGCGCGCCTTGAAGATAGGGGCCAACCGGATTGTCACTCAGACCAAAGAGGTCATGGGCAATGCTTTCCTGGGCGGCATAGACCGGGGCGTCCATGTAGGCATCCGCCTCGTCACCGGTAATCCGAAAGACTTCTCCGGCGGCCTCCGGTTTCGCCACATAAACATCCTGTTCGGCCATCCCCGCCGCGATATGCGAGACGAGTTGCAACTCCACTTGTTGCGCGCTTTCCGGCTGTACAGGTTGGCAGGCGCTGAGCAACAGGGCGACCAGCGCGGCCACGATCAACAGTTTTGTCGAAAGATAGTGCATCATTGTTTTGTCTCCTTTAGAAAACTAAGGTCCATAAATAAAAAGTTGAAACGCTCTGCGAAAGTCCTCTTGTGACCAGTCACCTCCTTTCTGCTTGATTGTCGCCGCACGGGCAGGGTCTGCCACCTGCTTCCTACTCATCGCGCACCTGCGCTTCGGGAAACTCCGCCTGTAATGCCGCAGCCAGCGCCACCACACTGTTGAAACTGCGCCGCTGTCCTGTTCGCGGGTCTTCGACAGTGAAGCACCAGGCGCCGTCCCTTCGCTCATTGCGCTGCTGTACATTGGCCAGTTGGGAGGGCGTCGTTGCCGCCGCTGGTTGCCAGATCGTCAACAGATAAATGCGATAGGTGCCCGGCTGTTGGTTCATCACTTGATCCGCTTCACTGATGGACAAAGAAATGCTATAATAAGCATTACTTGGACGTCGTACCCTGTTTCGTGGGTACAGCCACAGTGTAGCAGGCGGCTGCAGCGGAAGTGCCATTTCTGTGCAAAGGACGTGCAAAGAAAATGCAAATTCTGCGTACCGATTCCGGTCAGGCGTCCCTTCCTGGAAGAGGCGGGAATTGTTCTCGATTACAGAACGGCAGTTGCCTCTTCCAGGAAGCGATGACGAGCGCAGGGGGTGAGCGATGAACAACGAACTCTTGCTCAATCTGTTGGGCAATCCGGTGGTAACGCTAGGTGGGAACACCGTAACCGGCTTCCAGTCGAGCAAAGTACAGGCGCTGCTTTACTATCTGGCCGTGGCGCAGCGGCCCCAGTCACGTTCGGTGTTGGCTAATCTGCTGTGGGGCGACGTGGCCGAGGCCCATGCCCGCCGCAGCTTAACGGCGGCTCTCTCCAACTTGCGGCGGCTGCTGGGCGATTACTTTGCAACAACCCATGACCTAGTGGAATTTCGGCGCGACCTGCCCTCTCGGCTGGATGTAGCCCGCTTGGAGACGGCGCTGGCGGCGCAAGATGTGGAAGCGCTGCGCCAGGTTGTTGACCTCTACCAAGGCGAATTTCTAGAGGGCTTTTACGTCCGCGATACACCGGAGTTTGAACTGTGGGTGGCCCGCGAGCGTGCCCGCTTGCGTGAACAATTCATGATCGGTCTGGGTGCGCTTGCCGACCATGACGCCCGCATGGGCAAGCGGCCACAGGCGATTGCCTGGACGCGCCGTATGTTACAGATCGAGCCGTGGCGTGAAGAGGCACACCGCAACCTGATCCGCTATCTGGGCGAGGATGGTCAGCGCGGGGCAGCGCTGGCTCAATTTGAAACCTGTCGCAAGGTGCTGGCAGAGGAACTGGGCGTTGAGCCGGAAGCAGCAACGCTTACGCTGGTGGAGCAGGTTCGCACCGGTAGCGTGCGGCGCGCTGGTCGACAAAATAGCGATGCGCCCGTTGTCGGCGACGAAGCCCAACCTGCCCATCAGCCGGCTGCCCGTCAATCTCCTCGCCCACCCCATAACCTGCTTCTCCAGCTTACCCCCTTCGTTGGCCGCCAGCGGGATGTTGAAGCCATGATCCAGCAAATAGGCGACCCGGCCTGTCGCCTGTTGACCTTGGTCGGCCCCGGCGGGATTGGCAAAACGCGTCTGGCGCTGCATGTGGCCGAAGCGATGCTCCAACCCACGGCAACAGACGCGGCCTTTAAGGATGGTATTTATTTTGTGCCGCTTAGTGCGGCCACCGACCGCACTGAGTTGATCGCAGCCATTGCCGAAGCAATTGGGGTTTCCTATCAAGGGACTGAATCGCCCGCGCAGCAGTTGGTCGCACAGCTTGCGGCCAAGCAGATGCTGCTGATCTTGGATAATTTTGAGCATCTCATAGAAGAGGCGCCCTTTATTGCCGATCTGCTGCGGCGGGCGCCCACGCTTACGCTTTTGGTGACCTCGCGTGAGGCGCTCAACGTCCAGGGGGTCTGGGTCTATTCGTTGCAAGGGCTGGCTTGCCCACCGCGCCCTGAGCCGTCGCCCATGCTTGCTGCGGGGACAGACACGATCTCCACAGAACAAACTGCGGCGGAACAGTACGATGCCGTGCAATTTTTTGCCCACTGCGCCCAACGTGCCCGGATTGGCTTCGCCCTCGATGATGCGCTTGACGCTGTCATTCGCATCTGTCAGTTGGTCGACGGCTTGCCGCTTGCGCTGGAACTGGCGGCGTCGTGGCTCCGGGTGATGCCCATTGCGGAGATTGTGGCTGAGATCGAAAATGGGCTGGACATTTTGGTCTCGCGGCGTGATGACATTGCGGCGCGCCACCGCAGCATGCGCGTTGTGTTGGATCACTCCTGGCAGATGTTGGCGGCGCAGGAACAAGCGATCTTTAAGCGCCTTTCTGTCTTCCGTGGCGGCTTTCAGCGGGCGGCAGCCAAGGCAGTGGCCGAGGCGTCGCTGATGGATCTGGCCATCTTTGTGGAGAAGTCACTCCTGCAAATGACGCCACGAGGCCGCTATCAAATCCACGAACTGCTACGCCAGTTTGCCGCCGAGCAGCTAGCTGCCACACCGACTGAAGCGACGGCCACCGCAAACCACCATAGCCATTACTACCTCGACTACTTGGCCGCGCGAACGGAGCGCTTGGTCAGCAGTGAACAGCCCCAAGCGTTGGATGAGGTGGGGGAGGAGATTGAGAATGTACGCGCCGCCTGGCTTTGGGCCGGCGAGCAGCAGATGATGGAGCGCATGACACGCGCCACCGACAGCCTCTATCATTTCTATTGGGTGCGGCGGCGTGGGCAAGAAGGCAAAGAGGTGTTTGCGCGTACGCTGGCCCATCTGCCCACAACCGATCTCACTGCGCCTGCTGCCCAATTGCGGATGAACCTGCTGCGCAAACAGGGGCTTTTTTATTACTTCTTGGGGGATTATACAGAGGCGTATCAACATTTGGCCGAGAGTATGGTGTTGGCGCGTCGCCTGGAACAGCCGCACGAATTGGCCTATGCGCTGAACATCACCGGCACCATTGCCGGTTGGCAGGGGAATGTCCGACAGGCCCTGCTGCAACTCAATGAAGCGCTTGCCATCTCGCAATCGCTCCAGGATGAGCGGGCCATTGCCGATACGTTACAGCAGTTGGCCCAATTTACGGCGCAACTGGGTGACTATGCCAAGGCCCATAAGTTAGTCGACGAAAGTATACAGATCGCCCGCACCCTCAATCGCCCGGATCTGTTGGCCCATGCGCTGCACATTCAAGGGTCACTTTGCTTCTACCGGGGCAACTATGAGGAGGCCGAACGCATCCATCAGGAGACTCATGCGCTCTTTACGGCGCTTGAACACAATAGTGGCATAGCGCTGGCGCTCAGCGGCTTGAGCAGCGTCGCCTGGGCCAGGGGTGGCGCCGCCTTGGCTACGGCTGAAGCGTTGTGTGTACAGAGTCTCACCATCTCTCGCACCCTTGGCAGTCGGCTGCGCGTCGCCCGACAATTGGTGAATCTGGCCTACATTTGCTGCGATCGAGGCGATTTTGCACAGGCGTTGGCCTGTGCAAAAGAATCCCTAACGCTGGCCGACGCGCTACAAAGCAAGATCTATCAGATCTATGCCCTCTACTGCCTGGGTAATGTGGCGGGGGCAGGTCACGACTTCGCAACCGGCAAAGCACAGTTGGTGCAAGCCATTACGATAGCGGCGGATGCAGAGCTGCTGCCGCTGCTCCTCCTTGGCCAAGTGGAATATGCAACGCTATTGGCCACAGAAGCAGCAACGTTTGCGCCAACCGCCGCGGCTGCAATGCGAGCTGAAGCCCTCACCCTGTTCACCGTCGCCGAGGCGCAACCGGCCTGCTGGCATCTTTTTAAAGTCCGGGCAGAGCAACGCCGGCTGGCGGTGGCCGCCACCTTGGCCGATCCCATTGTGGCGGCAGCTATCCGGCGCGCCCAAACCCTGTCTCCGGTCGCCATCGCGCACGAAATTCGCCAGCGGGCGAACTTGAGTCAGGGAATCACATGAAGGTCGATCTCGATCTGGACATCCGCGTCCACCTGAATGGCTCAGTTGCGCTGCTGGATGAAGATGAATTTCTAGAGAATCAACAACGGATGGCCTATCCGCCCGCGTTGGTGGCGCAAGCACGCGCCGCCGCCCAAGAGGCGCTCCGCCTCTGTGCACAGGGTCTGCATCCCTTTGACTATGCAGTGCAGGTCGCACGCTACTTTACCGCTTTAGGAGGTTAGCCCCGTGGACACACCATTGATCATCCCGTTGGACACGGTATCCCAAAGTGATGTGGCGCTCGTTGGTGGAAAAGCCGCCACCCTAGGTAAGTTGCACCGGGCTGGGTTTCCCGTTCCCGCCGGCCTCTGCATTACCACGGACACCTTTCGCCTGGCCCTGGCCGACCGGCAAGCGCACATTCAACAGCTGCTACGATCCGCCGATTTATATGATCCGGCAACCGCCCAAAGCGCGGCAGCGGCCATCGCCGCTCTGCTCAGCGATCTCACCTTGCCGCCCATGCTGGCAGAGGCGTTGGCCGAAGCGATGCCCCAACTGGCTGACCCTACAACCCCGCTGGCCGTTCGTTCCTCGGCCATTGGCGAAGATGGCGCACTGGTCAGTTATGCCGGTCAATATGCCACCAGCCTGGGGGTACGCGGTCTGGCGGCGGTGCAAGCGGCGATCCTGGCCGGCTGGCGCTCCTTCTTTAGCGCCAATGCGCTGGCCGCGCGCGCCGCACAGGAGGAGCTGACAACAAGTGAAGGCATGGCCTTGCTCATTCAACCACTGTTGGCCGCCGAGTGTGCCGGTGTCGCCTTCTCGGTCGATCCGGTGCAGGAAAGGCGTGATCGGCTGGTCATCAACGTCGCCTGGGGATTGGGTGCGGGCGTGGTGGATGGGACAGTAGCGAACGACACGATTTGGGTCAGGCGGGCTGATCTGGATGTCTTTGCTGCCCTCTCCGGTTTGAGTGAAGATGAGGCCAAAGCTGTGGCCAATCGTCTGGTTGACAGTGAGGAGACGCCGCTAACGCAGTTAATCGACGAACTCTATGCACTGGCTGCGCTGGCGCGCCAGGAAGCCGCGGTGGCGGCAGTGGTTGCCCAAGCGCCACCCACTGTGATGGCGCAGTTACACGACTTGCCCCAAGCCGCGCCCTTTTTGACTCGCTTTCAGAAATTTCTTGATCACTATGGCGAACGCACCGGCGATGGCTGGGGCTCAGAAGTCACATTGGCGATGCCCACCTGGCGCGAGGAGCCGTCGATCGTGCTGGCGCTGATCGCACCCTATCTGGCCACCAACGTGACTGCACCGGCCATCAGCCGGGCGCGGGCGCGCCAGGCGCGTGAAACAGAAGTTGCAGCCCTCTGCGCAGCCTGTTCCGACCCAGCCGTTGTGGCCGAATTTCGCCGTCAGTTGGCCTATGCGCGCAAAGTGAGCGCCGTGGTCGAACAACACAACCATTACCTCGATCAGATGTACACCGGCCAGGTGCGCCAGGCCGTGGTGGCTGCCGGCTGTTGGCTGGTGGCGCAAGGGGTGCTCAACACCGCGGATGACCTGTTCTGGTTGCAGTTTGGCGAGATTAGCGACTTGTTGCGCGCACCGTCCGCCTTTGCTGTCGCCCCACTGATCGCCACCCGACAAGCCGACTACCAATCTTGGCTGACGTTGGAGACGCCCCCTATTTTGGGGATGCCCACTGCCGAACTGCCGGAACGACCGCCCCTGCATAATGAAGTAAGCAGCATGGCAATGGCTGATGGTGCGGAACGACCAGGGATACTGCATGGGTTGGGGGCCAGTCATGGCCGTGGTCAAGGTCGGGCGCGCGTCGTCACCGATCCGATCCATCTGCCGGCATTGCAAGCGGGTGATATTTTAGTTGCTCCCAATGTGGGCCCCATGTGGACGCCCCTCTTCCCGATCCTAGGCGGTCTTGTCCTGGAACGGGGCTCGGTTGCTCAACATGCCGCCGCCACTGCCCGTGAATATGGCGTGCCCGTCGCCATCCAGGTCAAAGATGCCTGTCGTCGCATTGCCGATGGGAGTTGGATCACAGTCGATGGACAGAGCGGAACTGTTGAATACAATGAGACGTAACACGCTGCCTATTGTCTTAGCTTTGCTGGGCACCCATTGTATTGTAAAATGATGGACATAAGTTATCAAATGGAGGAAAAACGATGGCCACACTTACGCTAGACAAATCAGAACTAGTTGACCAATTACACCAAATTGCGACAGCCCGCAACACGACAGCGCATGCACTGCTCGATCGAGCAGTCCGTGAATTTCTTGTCAACATTGATCGGGAACAGCCTGAAGTTGATGTGCAATCAAAACCAATGCCGGATTTTCCCGAATTTGCCCGCGAAGTAGCCGCCTTTGAACGCCTCAAACCCGAATTGATCGAACGTTACTACGGACGCGTCGTTGCGATTTACCAAGGCGAAGTTGTGGCCGTTGGCGATGATCGCATGGATGTTCTGGGAGAGGTTCTAGAAAGACTAGGTCCTGTTCCTTGTTATATTGAATGGGTTACAGAACAAACCCCGCGTCGCGCGCGTATCACGTCAGCTTGGATCAAAAGATGATTCTCTATAATAAAGCGCACGAGCCACCTGCCCCAGTATTGCCAATAGTGATTGCCAATATCGCCAATCGACGGTTACGAAGGACAGTGTCTGCATTATTGGATACAGGTTCTGACGTTACTGCCATTCCGCAATCATTCCTTTCTCCATTACAGCTCTATCCCGTTGCAAAACTTACTCTTGAGGGTGTTGACGCCATAGCGAGAGATACTTTATATATATGCAGTTCAGCTAACGATTGAAGACATCACTGTACCACGCCAAGAGGTCATTCTTACTGGGTTAAACTTTGCTGTGATTGGACGTGATGTACTTGAGAGATTTAATTTACACCTCTACGGGCCAAAGTTAGCGTTTGACATAGACAAGTAATCATCTTTGATGTTACCTATAACGATAAATTCTTTCTGCTATTGTATTTGTCTACCTCGTAATTTTTACATTTTTTTATGCAATCGTCAGCAAGATCATCAGTTAGTCAGCAGGAATCTTCGATTATTGTCAGGCAGGGTCGGATCAGTCATGGTAAGCTGACGCTGTGCAATGATTTACTTGAATTGTACATCAGCTATGCAGCCGTTTCTGTGCGGGATCGCCGTGCACGTTTGCGGCTGCAACCATCGGAAGGATCTTATCCATGTTTACCTTTTTGATTTATCTGATCTTGGGTGGCATCGGCATCCTTGTGCTGCTGGCCATCCTCTCGTTGTGGATTCGCTATATCCCCAACAACCGCGTTGGTATTGTCGAAAAGCGCTGGAGCGCCAAAGGGTCAATCAAGTCCGGCTTTATTGCTCTCAATGGCGAAGCCGGCTTTCAACCCAATCTGCTGCGTGGTGGCATCCATCTTCTGCCACCTTTCCAATACGCTGTTCATCGTGCCTCTTTGGTCACCATTCCCCAAGGCAGGATGGGCTATATCTTTGCCCGTGATGGCGAACAACTCAGTCCAACTCAAGCCCTCGCGTCCAACGCCGTGGTCAAGGACTTTGAAGATGTTACGGCCTTTCTCACCAAAGGCGGTCAGCGTGGTCCACAGCGGATGATCCTAAGGGAAGGCACCTACGCGATTAACTTGGCCCAATTTGTGGTGTTGACCGAAGGCAAGGTCTACTCTTTATCGCTCAGCCGTGAGGAAGAAGAGATTGTCCAGCGCATGGCTGACCTGATTGGCGAGCGCAACGGCTTCCGCACGGTGGTGATCAAAGATGCCGACGATATGATTGGCGTTGTCACCGTCCATGATGGCCCGTCACTGCCCCAAGGCGAAATCATTGCGCCGACGGTGGGCGATAATCCAGTCAACGCGGATATCTATCACAACAACTTTCAAGACGCCGATCGCTTTCTCAAAGCGGGTGGCAACCGCGGGCGACAGTTGCAGGTGCTGGTGGAAGGCACCTACTATATCAACCGCCTCTTTGCCACGGTGGAGATGATCCAGAAGACCTTTATCGACGTAGGCAATGCCGGCGTTGTGATTTCGTACACCGGCATTGTGGGCGATGATCTATCAGGCAGCGATTACAAACATGGTGAGTTGGTGACCAAAGGCCAGCGTGGTGTCTGGAATGAACCGCTGCTGCCAGGCAAATATGCCTTTAACACCTACGCCGGCAAGGTGATCAGCGTGCCGACGACCAACATTATCCTTAAATGGAATCGCCGCGAAATTGGCTCCCACCGCTTTGATGAGAATCTAGCTGAGGTCTCGCTGATTACCAAAGATGCCTTTGAGCCGTCCCTGCCCCTGTCGGTGGTGGTGCATATTGACTATCGCAAGGCGCCGCTGGTCATCCAGCGCTTTGGCGACATCAAGCGGCTGGTGGAACAGACCTTAGATCCGATGGTCGCCGCCTATTTTAAGAATGTGGGCCAGACGCGCACCTTGATCCAATTGATCCAGGAACGCAATGACATCCAGCGTCTTTCCAGCGAGGAGATGAAGGAGAAATTTGCCCATTACAATCTGGAGTTAGAGGAAGTGCTAATTGGGACGCCCCAATCGCCCACAGGAGACACACATATTGAAAATATTTTAACGCAGTTGCGTTCACGCCAGATTGCTCTGGAACAGATCGAAACCTATGGTCGCCAGCAAGAGGCCGCCGTCAAGGAACGGGAGTTGCGTGAAGCGGAATCGCGCGCCTATCAGCAGACCAAGATTACCGAGTCGGAACTGAGCATTACCGTGCAGAGCAACGAAGGGAAAGCCCAATATCAGCGGGCGCTACAACAGGCGGCGCAGATCCGCACGCTGGCTGAAGCTGAAGCCGAAAAGGCAGCGCGCATTGGGGTGGGTCAGGCCGTGGCGATTGAGGAACAGGTGCGCGCCTATGGTGGTCCCCAGTTCCAGGTGACGCAGCAGGTGCTCAACCGCTTTGCCGAGGCAATCCAGGCGTCGGGCGTCGATGTGGTGCCGCGTGTGGTGATCGGTGGCAGCGGTGGGGCCAATGGCGCGCAACCGAGTGGCAGCAATCTGATGGAAGGGCTGCTGGCCATGTTGCTCTCTGAACGTATGGGCGTGGACGTTACCGGCATGATCGACGCACAGCGTTCGGCGGAAGTTGAACTCCTGCGCAACCAGATCCGCCAGAGCTTGACCGCCAGTACACAAGATACGCCAACGACTGCTGAGCCGGTGGTTGTGGTCAAGGAAAGTGGCCAGAAGTAAGGCTATTGCGAGAAAGTAAGGATCCATAGTCCGGCCACAGAGTTCACGGAGCAAGCACGCTGTGCTCGCCGCGTGCTCTGTGGCTCAAGCTCGATCTTTATTTCTTGGCTGATGCCCGAAAGGCGCTATGTTTCAAAAACTTCACTTTCAGGAACCCCTGCTTCAATCAAGGCTGCGATTTTCAAGGCGTGAATCTGGCTAATAAAGGCTGTAGTTTTTTTGACATTAGCACGCCCGGCGAGGGCAACGCCACCCAGCGCAGCAACACCCGCGATAGCCCACCCAATCGGTCCACTGAGAAAGGCGGCAAGAGACGACGCTCCTGTATAGGCGGCAAAGGGTAAGGTAGCCCCCAAGAGCCCAGCCACAGTAGAAATCGCGACGGACATTGTGGTATAAAAGGCGAACCCGCTAAAGGCGACTGTAGCGGAAAAGGCTGCAATAGCCCCGCTACCGCTGAGTGCTACAATTGCCGTTCTGTCTTTGATCATGCCGTTGGGGTCAATCTTGTTCAAGAGTTCTTGGCGCTGTTCGATAGACAGTTTATCCCACAGGTCACTAAATAATTTCTTATAAAGTTCACGTTCCAGAAAGAAAGTTGGCTTGGCGGCAATTATTTCTGGCGCAATCTCCGCTTTTTCTGTAACCCAAGCCACCAACCCATGATAATCCAGCAAGGTTTCATCACGGAATGCGTAAGTGAGAATATTGCTGGAAATCCAGAGCGCCTGTTTTTGAATCTCGCGCACATCCTTGCTCTTGCCTTGCAGAGTATCCACACCAGCGTTTTCATCCACTAAACCCAGAGATTTTTTTACTGAGAGCAGACTCTCATCGGGTAGTGCATTGAGAAATTCATAGAGATGATTGGCTGTCCATTTCTCTTTGACTTTGACCAAAGCTGCAGCTCGCGCAATTGGCTTCGGTGTCGGGGTTGGTGTGGGGGTCAAGGTGGGCGTCGGTGTCGGCGTCGGTGTTGGGGTATGGGTTGGTGTTTGAGTGTAGGTCGGTGTTAAAGTCGGCGTCATAGTAGAAGTTGGGAGGGGCGTTTGGGTAGGCGCCAACTGTTGAGCTACTGGCGCTGCCGGTGGTATCTTTTCCCTACATCCGGTGGCAAGTAAAGTTGTATACGCGCCGAGAAAGATGAGGAAACGCCTTCGGTTAAAAATCGTAAACAGCATTTAGAGGTCTCCTGTGTTTATTTGGTTGGAATGTAGGAATATAGTTTTTATCACTAATCTATCTATACATTAACGTAAAGTCATATGAGTGAAATTTAAATTGTGTCCTTGTTATTTCTTATGAATTATACAGCAACGTCATGTAACTTATACTTACACTTTGCTGATTATTTACATCTTACTTACGTTTAGACTGCCATTCACCCATACAAGCTCCAATAACGTTACAAAAATACAATTAAGTTATTCATTTTATTAATTTACCCTAATTTAATGATTATAGACGTTTTTAAGACAAATAAGTTATGCTTTTTTATTATCTTCTATTATTTTTGTCGTAATTTGTTACTGCAACATAAGGCATGGACACGTAAGGTTAAAAACATAAACGCTCATATGGGCGAAGAGGTGAAATCGTCACAATTACCAGAGAAGAATAGAACGATTGTACCCAGAGAGCTATATGAGCCTAACGTAAAACATATAATTCTGCGGACCAAAACTTGGCGCGCATACAGGGCTACGTGAGGTCCGTCCCTGGCACATTCCTTTGTGGCCAACGCAAACTCGTTCTAAAACAGAAGTACAAACGGATAGATAAATGGATTTGCAAATGGCCATAGAGGAGCGTAAAATACACCCATGACTACAATCCATATTCCTATCCATCGGCCCCACGTTGTCGTCGTCGGGGCCGGCATCCTTGGCTGTTCCATTGCCTTTCATCTGCTGCTGCGCGGCGCTCAGGTGACCCTGGTAGAGGCCGGTGCGCCAGGGGCCGGCGCCACGCGCGTCTCCTTTGCCTGGCTCAACGCCTATGCCAAAGCACCCTACGCCTACCATGATCTCAATCGCCGTTCTTTAGAGATGTGGCCGCGCTTTGTCCGCCGCTTGGGTGGCGACATTGACATCACCTGGGGTGGCGAACTGCGTTGGGCGGTGACCACCGCCGGGGCAGCGGCGCTGATCAAACAGGCGCACCAGTTGCAGGCATGGGGCTATCCGACGCAACTGCTTACTGCCGCGGAAGTACAACGCCTGGAGCCCCAGTTGCCAACGCCAGATTTGCTTGTTGCTTCCCACACGGCGATTGAGGGCCATGTCAACACGGGACAGGTAGTGAATGGCTGTCTGCGCGCCCTCACCGCCGCGGGGGTGGAAATCTGCGCGGGGACGCCGGTGACGGGGCTGGCGATGACGCAAACAAGCGACGGCAGCTTCATTCAGACCGTGGAAGTTGGGGGCCAGGCCATGCCCTGTGATGTGGTCGTGTTGGCCGGCGGCGCGGCCATGCCGGAGTTAGCGCGCATGGCTGGTGTGGCCCTGCCGCTTTATGACACCTTTGGCGCAACCCTTTTAACGAAACCGTTGCCACCGCTTTTCCAGAACATTGCCCTGCTTCACTCCCCACGGGATCGCCGCCCCCATCTGAACTTTCGCCAGTTTCCGGATGGCACGGTAATGGTCCAAGGCAATGGAAACAGCAACTACGATGACGGCGACCGCGGCCATACAGACGAAGAGGCGGCCCAGATTTTGACGGAGGCTGCCGCCATTGTGCCGGCCCTCCAGGGCGCGCAACTTCAAGAAATTCGGCGTGGGCGCCGCCCGATTCCGCAGGATGGCCAGACCATTCTGGGTTTTGCGCCCCAAGTACCCAACCTCTACCTGGCGACAACCCACAGCGGAGTTACCCTGGCGCCGCTCATCGGTGAGTTCGCTGCGATTGAGATTGTGGATCAAGTTGCAATCGAGCTATTGCGCCCGTTTCGCCTGGAACGTTTTTCCGATGATAGATAAATCCCTTAAAAGTCGCACAGTTACGCTCGTGTAAAAGTACCCCGTATTCATGCGACTTTTAAATGGGTTGTCCATTAGCACTGAAGGAAACCATGGATTCTTTAACCTTAGCGCCCATTACCAAAATTGAGGGCGAGATCAATTTGCCCGGCTCCAAAAGTTTGTCTAACCGCGCCCTGCTGCTGGCGGCGCTGGCCGATGGTGTAACGGAGATTGCTAATCTGCTCGACAGCGATGATACGAATCATATGCTGAACGCGTTACAGCAATTGGGTGTCGAGTATACGCGTTCCGCCGACCGTCGGCGCTGCACCGTGGTTGGCCTGGGCGGCCCCTTTACACGGACGGGCAGCACCGAACTCTTTTTGGGCAACGCGGGCACGGCCATGCGCCCGCTCTGCGCCGCGCTCTGTCTGGGCCGCGGTGAATTTATCCTCACCGGCGAACCGCGCATGGAAGAACGCCCGATTGGTCCGCTGGTCGACGCGTTGCGGCAGGCCGGTGCGCAGATTGACTATCTCAAACGTGAGGGCTATCCCCCGTTGAAGATTACCGCCAATGGTCTTCGCGGTGGCCATATTACGATTGATGGGTCAATTTCCAGCCAATTTTTGACGGCGATGTTGATGGCCTCACCCTTGGCGCAAGCCGATACCACAATTGTTGTGACAGGAGAACTGGTTTCCAAACCCTATATTGACATCACCCTACATACCATGGCCCAATTTGGCGTTACGGTGGAGAATGACGCCTATCAGCAATTTTTGATCAAAGGCCAACAGACTTACCGCTCACCTGGTCACTTTCTGGTGGAAGGCGATGCGTCGTCGGCTTCCTACTTCTTGGCCGCAGCTGCCATCAAAGGGGGCAAGGTCAAGGTGAGCGGTATCGGTCAAAAGAGTATCCAGGGCGATACACGCTTTGCCGAGGTGTTAGCGGCGATGGGGGCAAACGTGGAATGGGGCGAGGATGCGATTGTGGTTAAAAAAGGGCAGCTTCACGGCATTGACATGGACATGAACCACATTCCCGACGCCGCCATGACTATTGCCACCACCGCGCTCTTTGCGGAAGGCAAGACTGCAATCCGCAACATTTACAACTGGCGCATCAAGGAAACTGACCGCTTGAAGGCGATGGCGACTGAACTGCGCAAGGTCGGCGCTGGGGTGGTGGAGGGCGAAGATTTCATCGAGATCACGCCGCCGGCCCATCTGTCCCATGCCGCGATTGACACCTACAACGACCACCGCATGGCCATGTGCTTCTCTTTGCTGGCTCTGGGCACAGAGGGCATTACCATCAATGACCCCAAGTGCACGGCAAAAACCTTTCCTGACTACTTCGAGAAGCTAAAGAGCATCAGCGTCTAGCGCTTTTGTGACAAGATGACCGGCATCGCAGAGATGCCGGTCATCGCTTAGCACGCGCGGCGGATTCGAGCACCGCCAATGTTTCGCGGGCGGCCTTGGCCCAGGAAAAGCGCTTTACATTTTCGTAGCCGGCGGCAATCAACTGTTGGCGCAGCGCCTCATCCTGGCTCAAGCGCAACATAGCTGCAGCAAGAGCCTCCACATCGGTCGGGTCAACCAGCAGGGCGGCATCGCCGGCAATTTCGGGCAAAGAAGAGTTGTTGGCACACATGACAGGCACTCCATAGGATTGAGCTTCCAAGAGCGGTAGTCCAAAGCCCTCAAAGAGCGAGGGAAAACAGAAGAAGTTTGCACACTGATACAAGACAGGCAACGCCTCATCCGCGACGTAGCCCAGGAAATGTACATGCGCAGCTACGTCCAAGGTAACAGCCAACTGCGCAAGTACGTCATGCTCTGGTCCAGGTGCACCGGCCAGCACCAGATCCCACACCGGCGTATGCACTTGCAGCCGCTGATAGGCGTAGAGCAGCCGCGCCAGATTCTTACGCGGCTGGAGTGTCCCTACATAGAGAGCGTAGCGCTCCGGCAGCCCATATTGGCGCCGCACCGCGTCAGCCGGCAACGGTATCGTCGTTGACGTTGCAATCGGCGTCGTTGCTTCGTGGATCACGGTTACTTTCGCTGGCGGCGTCCCGTAGAAACGGGCGAGATCATCCGCAGTGCTCTGGCTGACGGCAATCACCTGCGATGCCACCCACGCACTCCAGCGCGAACTCCACGGCAGGTAATAGCGCTGGAAAGGCGTATGCGCGGCCGGAAAATAATGATAGCCGAGATCATGGATGGTCACCACGCCGGCCGGCAAGCGACGGGGCGGCAAACGCAGAGGTAGCACATGGGCCGGCACAAAGAGCACATCTGGTGCATTGCGCACCACTTCACGCCCCAAGGCGCGATGCGTCCAGAGCCGACGCGCCGGCAACAGCCTGAGTTCGACATTGGCGTGTGTGCTGCCGACCGTTTGGTGCGGAAAGAAGGCCGTGGCCGGCAAGACATCCACATAGAGGCGCCAGTGATGGGCGGCAGCCTCTGGCAGGCGCAACAGGTGTTGAATAATTTCGAGCGCATAGCGTTCGGTCCCTGTCCGCCGGGCGCGCAGCGCGCGTGAGGCGTCTATGCCAATGAGCATTGCACCCCAAAATGAGTGGCTAAAAACGCACACACCGCAGCGGCGATAGGTCCAGACCGCAAGATGCGGGGGATGCTATCGGTGGCATCCGCAATGGCAATTACGGTGCTGGCCTGGGCGTCAAGGTGCGGGGCGGCGTCAAGCGCGGGATCAGACAAAAGCAAGGGGAAGCGGCCCCCTAGTTGGTCCATCACTTCCGCAGTCGTATGGGTTTCAGGACCACCACTGCGGTTGGCGCTCGTTGCTGCCAGCGGTCCACTTTGGCGGAGCAAAGCCAACAACTCGGTGTGATTGGGCATTCGCACGCCCACGGTGGGTTGGCCGGCGGTGAGAACGGTGGGCAACAAGGGCAGCGCCGGCAGAACAATGGTAAGGGCGCCTGGCCAGAATGCTTCCATCAAGGCGCTGGCCATGGGCGCAATCGGTTCAGGCGTCAAAAGGGGCAGTTGGATAGTGGCGCCGATCAACACCGGGATGGCTTTCATGGGCGGCCGGTCTTTAGCGGCGTAAAGGTGCGCAATGGCAGCTGCTTCATTATAGAGACACATGATGCCATAGACAGTATCAGTCGGCGCCACAATCGCCGTATTGGCTGCCAGCGCAACCAAAGCGGTGTCTATAGCGTCTTTACTAGTAATAGGTACAATTTTGGTCAAGGTCATATCAAGTAAATAATAGCAACAATTCCAATAAGTTTCGCTGAAAAATCTATGGAGAGTGCAGTATATTGTTGCGCTCACTTCCAAATATTTTCATGTTCCAGCGATACGTGTATACTATCAGGGAGACCGTTTGCAGTCAATTAAGATAGGCCCAAATCAAAATGTTTTCACTGCGAGAAATTTTCATTGATGCCTTGTGGATAATCGGATTAGCCGGCGTGCTTGCGACTTTGAGCTATATGAATTGGTATCGTAGCGCCAACGGTTGGACATGGCGACGTATCTTCAGCATCCCGCGTGCGTTAATCCCCATTTGTGTGAGCATGGAGATTTTCTGTATTGGTATTGCAATTAATGGCGTTATGGCGGCCCAACCGGCGCCGTGGTGGGAAACAGTGGCGTGGAGCCTATTGGCCGTGCTTTTTGCTGTACAAACTGTAGCGTATGGCATTGCCGGTGCACGCAACGGTTGGGATACACCGCTAGAAGAAAGGGATGACGATGAGCGATCAAAATACGGCGGATAACTGGCGCCTGGAAGATAGTGGGGATGTACAGAATCAATGGAAGTTACAAGAGACTGAACAGAATCGCATTTCCCAATGGGAATTGCAAGACGAATATCCACTGGATACGACCGGTTGGCAGCCGGTAGAGTATGAACGTGATTCACAGCGTGGGGGAAGCTGGCTCTTGCCACTATTGGTCGGTGTTGCGCTCGTGGCTGTCATTGCATATGGCGTCTGGATCGGGCTTGGCCAGCTTGGCATTGGCGGCTTTGGCCCTTTTAGCAACAATAATGTTGCCCAAAGTGAGCCAACGCCGGCGAATGTGGCGGTGGCAGTCATGGAAACTGCAACGCCAATGGAAGAAGCGATCCCAACCGAAGCGCCGACTGCCACTGTCACCCCGGCCCCTACCAATACGCCGGAGCCAACACCGTTACCCACGCCAGTCGTGCCCTTTGTTGAACAGACATTGGTGACAGTGACTAACCAATATGGCGTCAATGCGCGCAGTGCCCCCAATACGGATACATCAGAAGTGCTCCAGGTGCTGGAAGCAGGGCAACAGTTCCTTGTGGTATCGGAAGGGGCAGATGGTTGGATCCAGGTTGCGGTCCCGCCTAGCCAACGCGTCTGGGTGTCCACCGATTTTGTCGAACAGCGCACCGAAACCGTATCCCTAGAGGTTGCCAATCAGCGCCGCACAGCTGCCGGTTTGGAGCCCATTGCCAGCACATCGCCAGAACTTGTTACAGCGCCGCCAGTTGCTGCGTCCCCGACTGCCGCGGCAGGAGCCCCAGTGACCGCAACCACTGAGTCGTTAACCTTAGCGCCAACCGCCAGCGTGACAACGACCGTTGCCACGCCGGTTGTCACCGCTCCCATTACCGGCACGGTGAATATTACCGTCGGCTTAAATGCCCGTGCGTTGCCGGATACGACCAGTACCACCTTGGCCACCCTAGACGGCGGTGTTGTGCTCACCCTCCAAGGGCGCACGACAGATAGCCAATGGCTGCTGGTCGAGCTGCCCGCTGGTGGAAATGGTTGGGTTTTTGCCCAGTACGTCACCGTGAATGGAGATTTGACCACAATACCGGTCATCAGTGAACCGACGCCACTGAGCGCCGCGACAGCAGCAACGGCTACCCTGACAACGACCGCAGGGACCACAACCACGACCTTAGCGCCAACACCGGTTGCCCCCACCGGTGCCGTGGCCGTACAAGACATGACCGCCACGGTCAGCCGTCTTTCCGGCGCGAATATGCGACTTACTCCGGATCCCGATACGGAATCGGTGGATAACGCGCCCTTTGATGCAATTCTCAAGGTATTGGGGCGCAGCGCAGATAACGAATGGGTTCAGGTCGAGTGGACGGGTGGCCAACCTGTGTGGGTCTTGGTCTCCACCGTGAACTTAAACACAGATGTTGCGTCACTACCGGTCGTGACGCCCTAAGGCAGCAGTTGGACATTGCTATTATGCTAGGAAGAACGACGGTTCATGCGCATTCCCTTTGTTGACTCTCGTCACGTGTTTTCAGTCAATGACTATCTGCGCAGTGGTCGCCTGTGGGCAGTCAGCCTTGTTGCGATTGGACTACTATTCCTGGCCTGGAATTTTGGCCTCTTTGCCCCCTATGAACCCTGGCCACAATATATTCTAGCTCTAATCTTTATGGTTGTTGGGGTTAGCTTCTTTTTCCTCTTTGTTAGAGCACGGCAAGAGTGGTGGCGTCTTATCCCCGCCTGGACTATGTTGGCCTTGGCGGGCATGATCTGGCTCAGTACACTGGCGGCGCCGCCCATGTCGCTGATTGCGGCATTGCTCTTTTGGGGCATGGCGTTAGGGTTTACCAATATTTACCTGCTGCAGCGTGCCCAACATTGGTGGGCCATTATTCCTGGCGGCTTTATGCTGGTATTAGGGATCGTGATTGCCTTGAGCAGCCGGATCACAGACCTTGAGTTGCTGGGCGGGCTACTTTTTGCCGGTATGGGTGGCGTCTTTTATCTGCTCTACAGCTTGAGTGGACAGCCACGCCAATGGTGGGCGCTGATTCCTGGCTCTGTGCTCTTTCTCTTTGGCATCTTTATCGCTGTAGCCCAACAAACTAATAATGTGAGTGCGCTACGATGGTGGCCCCTCCTGATTGTTATCGCCGGGGGGATTGTCTGGTGGCGTACGGGTAGGCCGACTGCGCCAGTCACTCAACCTGCGGTGCGCGCAATGCCCGGCGTAGCAATGGCCAAAGGGGTGATGACCAACGTCAGGGAAAAAACAGCGACGATCCTCAATCAAGCCTCTGCCTTTTGGAACACCCAAGAGCAACAAAGCTCCCCTATGCCATCTACTAAATTACCCTTGGGCGACTATCGAGAACCGGCTCCCGGCGCCAGTGTTGATATATTGCCCCATCCTGATGAACAGCCACAACCGCCTAATCCAGTTCACGAGAGACTGGAGACTGAAAACTGAAAACTGGAGACTGCACGGTATAATCTCCAATCTCCCTTTCCACCAGTTATTGCAGGCTTATGTCCTAGTCTCACTTTCAATCCTCGGGCTCACGCACGGTAATCGTGTTGCCTTCCATCTTATCAATGATCGCCAGGGAGACAATGGGCACGTCCAAATGCGCCAGTTGTGTTCGCCCTCCCTCAAAGCTCTTTTCCACCAAACAGCCAATCCCACAGAGCGTGGCGCCACATTGCGCCACCAACTTGGCCAGCGCGTCGATGGTTAGCCCTGTGGCAAGAAAATCATCAATCAAGAGCACCCGATCGGTAGGCTGTAAGTATTCAGGGGAGACAATGAGTTCCACAATACCACCCTTGGTGTGGCTGGGTGCGTGGGCGCTGTAATAACCGCTTGGCATGGTAATCGGACGGCTCTTACGGGCATAGATAACGGGCACATGCAGAATCATGCCGGTGGTGAGGGCTGGGGCAATGCCACTCACTTCTGCGGTAATAACCTTAGTGATCCCCGCAGCGCCGGCAGCAGCAAAACGTCTGACAAACTCCTCGCCCATGGCCATTGTCAACGCGGGATCAAGCTGGTGGTTAATAAAGCCATCGACCTTTAAGATGCCATTGCCCAGATTGCGCCCTTCCCGACGGATGCGCTCGACCAGTTCCTTCACCTTGTTTCTCCTCTAGTTCCTGTTTCTGTGTGTGGCCTGCTCTAATAGATCAGCGGCAGCCGGAACGCCGCCTAATTGAGCAAACTCATCACGCAGCTTTTGTGCTCCAGCGCGCAGCGGCGACAGATCCGGCAAGGTCTGCGCCAGAGCCTGCACCAGCGCATCAACGGATGCTTGATTGGCCGCAACATGTAACCCCACTCCGCTGCGCACCACTCCTTGTGCTTGGTGACCATGTTCAGCCGCATGGGGGACAATGATTTGGGGGATGGCATGAAGGATCATGGCGTGGGTAACGCCCGCCCCACCCTGATGAATAGCTGCCGCGATGTGGGGCAGCACCGCGGCAAAATCGACGCGCTGCTCCACAACTACATCCTGAGGGAGATGAGCACGCAGTGCGGCTTCCTCTGCCATCGAAAAATGATGGCTAAGAGCCAAAATCGGCAAACAGCCCAGTTCATCTGCCGCGCGCGCCGCGGCAACAAAGAAGTTGGGGTCGCGACCAAAGCTAGCGCCCAACGAAATAAAGACCCACGGCTTCTCCGTCGGCCAATTTGGAGCCGGCGGCGGATTTGACGCAACGTTCCCACCGACATGCCGATTCTGCGGCAGCAGATCCATGCCAGTATACCAACGGGGGCTCCAATAAGTTACATGCAGTTGCGCCGACTGTTGGACGGGCGGCCCGCTCTGTTCCCAGTTGATGCCTGTCACAGCAAAGTCATCACAGAGTTGGCGCAGACGGGCGTGCGCCTCATCAACGACGGCACGATTGCCGCCGATCGCGCGCGGTGGTTGTGCCGGCCAGCCGACAATGACAAAGGGGACCGCCAATGCTTCCGCTGCCAGCCCTGCAGCACTGGTAAAGACTTCGCTTACAATAAGATCGGGTTGAAAGGTGCGGCCTATCGTGATTAGATCGGCGGTGGCCCGACGCACCCGCTCCAGTTCAAGCCATTGGTCCAGAGCCCGCAGCGAACGTTGACGACGTACTTCTGCGGGCTCCAGGCTGGGTGGGGGCTGCCAAGGCGGTGGCGGCGGCCAACGCCATCCCGTTTCAACCAGAAACTGGCCAGGGATGCTGGCCTGCTTGAGTAAGGGCGCCATGGCCTGACCAGTCGCCCACAGCACAGAATGGCCACGCCGCTGCAACTCCACCGCCGTCGATAAATAGCCCCCCCAGTCCAAATGTCCAGGGATTTGAGCTGAAACAAAGAGAATGCGCATAGGCTAGTATAATTGGACGTAAATACTTACGGCGATCAATGATTGCATCATACGTATAAATTCCACGAAGTATCTACACAATCATTTATGCCAAGATTTACTATACTGCGGTTGGATTGAAAACTGAAGTTTTAAAAGACTCTACCAGAGAAAGAAACTTCAGTTTTCAAACAGAGCTCAGTATAGATTGTAACGCAAAGCAGAAAAAGATGCCAACCGAGTAAAGACGTTGGGCGGTGTGCCAGAGGAGGGCCCTAAGCCGCAGTCGGCTCCAGGAGACGCGCCGGGAACACATGACAACCAGTCCGGTTTGGTCAATAACTTCGTATGCGCGCCGGCACGTCTTCCTAAAATTGAAATACACCCTACTGAATCATAACATTGACGTAAAGGTAGGGGTTGGTTACAATAATAAAGCTGGCAAAACCCATCAGAGGAGTAAAGCAGTGACAACGACCCCAACCGTAGAGGGCCATCCTATCCCGGTCACAGCCGTGGTGCTGGCCGCAGGCCGCAGCAGCCGCATGGGACGCGCCAAGCAATTGGCCACCGTTGCTGGTGAAGCAATGGTGGTGCGCGCCACGCGCATTGCCCTGGCCAGCAAAGCAGAGCGCGTGCTGGTGGTGACAGGGGCCTACGCCGACCAGATTAAGACGGTACTGATACCATTACAAGAGGAGAACGCCGGTCGGCTTGAATTTGTCCATAACCCGGCGTGGTCCACCGGCCAGGCCAGCAGTGTCCAGACCGCGGTACATGCACTGGCCAATACTTGCCAGGCGGTTTTATTTTTACCGACCGACCAACCCTTTGTTCCGGTCACATTACTAGATAACTTGATTATAGCCTGGCAGGCGGGCGCGCTTTTGGCTGCGCCGGCCGTGGCCGGCCAACCACGCGGCGCCCCCGCCATCTTTGACGGCAGCATCTGGTCAGATCTGCTCGATCTTAGCGGTGATACAGGCGCACGTCCCCTTCTACAACGTTACCGCAACCAACTTATTACCATTCCTGCCGAAGCAGCATGGCTACATGATATCGACACACCGGAAGATCTCGATCAGCTTTCCACAGGTTCTAAACAACCATAAGTAGGGCATAAATTTGATGACTAAATATCCTGATTCTGTGGTAGCATCACCAGATCGCGAATCGTGATGTGGGGTGGACGCGAGAGCATAAAGATCACCGCCTCGGCCACATCTTCCGAGCGCAAACTGGTGTGTTCGGCCACGCGGCGGTCGATCTCTTCTTGGCTATCAACACCCCACAATTCATTGGCTGTGCGCCCCGGTGCAATCGCACCGACGCGAATGCCGGAACCCGCCACCTGCCGGCGCAGGGTATGGACAAAGCCCTGAATGGCATGTTTAGAGGCGCTATAAATCGGCTCCCATTGAATGTCCACAAAGCCGGAGATCGAACTGGTGACCAAAACATCGCCGGCCTTCTGCGCCAGCATGTGGGGCAGCACAGCATGAACTGACCGCATCACTCCATCCACATTGACATTCATCAGGTGCGCCCATGCATCGGGCTCCCCGTCAGCTACATCGCCAGGAATATAGATACCTGCATTGGCAAAGAGGATATCGACACTGCCAAAGTGGGCAACGGTTCTTTCCACCATCTGCACAACGGCCGTCCCGACCGTGACATCTGTTGGCACAGCCAAGGTGTTAGGTCCTAACTCAGCCGCCAATGCGTCAAGTTTTGCAGATGAACGCGCCGCCAAAGTCAACTTGCAACCAAGTGGCGCTAAGGCGCGCGCTGTCGCCGCACCAATCCCCGAACTGGCGCCGGTGATGATAACCACTTTATCCTTGAGCACATGCGTCATAGTCACTCTTCCTGACCATTGACAACCGGCAACCCCGTCGCTTCGGGAATGCCTAACATCAGGTTCAGACACTGAATTGCCATGCCGCTAGCGCCTTTGCCCAGATTATCCAGAATGGCCATTAAGATCACATGGCCACTGGGATGGGGCACAATATGCAGGTGGATAGAGTTGGTGTCATTGCACACATGGGGGTCAAAAGTGCGTTCGTCAATGCTGCCAGCTTGGGGCAGCGGCATCACCTTGACAAAAGGCTCACCCGCATAGCGATCCTGCAAGATCTCCCACACTTCATTGCCCCGACCTTGCAGCAAGCTGGCATGAAGTGGCACCTGCACCCGCATACCACAGCGGAAGGGCCCCACCGCCGGTTCAAACTGCGGTTCCTGCTGCAGTCCTGAATATTTGCGCATTTCTGGAATATGTTTGTGGACTCGATCAAGTGAATAGGGCGCCTCAAAGGGTAAGCCGATCAAGCCATTGGTCGGCATCTCCCACCGTTCCATCAGGTTGCGCCCGCCGCCGGAATGACCAGAGAGCGCGTGAATCGAGATGGGCGCATCTGCAGCGACAATGCCGGCGTCAATCAATGGCCGAATGAGCAGGATAAAGGCCGATGGATAGCAGCCGGGATTGCTGACAAATTGGGCCTGACGAATGGCGTCCCGTTGACCAGGTTGTAACTCCGGCAGACCATAGACCCACCCATCAGCGACACGATGGGCCGTGCTGGCGTCGATGAGCCGAGTCGAGTTGCCATTGACCCAAGCGGCGGCTTCGCGCGCGGCGTCATCAGGTAGACAAAAAACCGTGACATCAGACCTCAGCATATATTCACGGCGTGCGTCGGTATCCTTGCGTAACTCTTCCGGGATGGTGATGAGTTCAAGATCCTGGCGCAGCCCCAACCACTCGCGAATCCGCAAGCCGGTGGTGCCGACATGACCGTCAATATAGACTTTTGGTAGCGTTGACATCGGCTCTACTCCCATTGGGTGATTTGTTGATTAGTAATTACTGCCCTACACCTATCGAAAGTACAAAATTATAACACCCGCCATTCTGCTGGTGCAAAAGGCCATTCCAGTTGATGGCAAACTGCTTCCCAGCGCGCCGGCATGTCGGCAGTAACAATCAGCGGTCGATAGCCCAGCTTGAGATAAGTCTTAATGGCCGGCAGCCGTTCGTCATCGGTGCTGAGGTAGATGCGGCTGTAACCGGCTTGAAGGAAACGTGCGGTCACGGCCGCGCAGACCGCCATTCCCAACCCTTGCCCGGTATGGTCGGGGTGGGCCGCCACCCAGCCCAACTCACCGCTAAAGGGGTAATAGTGGCTAGGATTGTGCACCGTCATGGCGGTCGCCACGAGCTGCTGGCTGGCTTCATGTTCCACCACAAACCAGCCCTCCGGCAAGATCTTCTGCAGCCACGGCAGCAGCGTCCCCATGTCCCAACGTTCAAAACCGGCCAGACTCATGACATGGAAAAAGCTGGGTTCATCGCCCGGACGATAAGTGCGTAAGCGATAGCCATCAGGGAGATTCACAGTGGGGGGCTGGCCAAGCAAACTTTTGGGCCAAACCATCCGCAGTTGTTGATTGGAAGATACAGATGCAGTCATGCTATTCCATCCATTTCATGATCAATCGTCTTGTAACTCACTCGACGCGCAGAACGATCCTTCCTACTCCTTACTCCCGTCTTCCGCCTCCCTACTCCCTACTCCCTACTTCTTACTCCTTGAGCAATGCCTTCACTTCCGTCTGCAACGGCAATGTCGTCACCTCAACTCGTCCCGGATGGATAAAACAGTTGATTTCACTGCGAATGCCAAGGCCCTTGGGCGTGGCGCTGTCATCAAAGTTAAAGTCCGGCACATAGATGCCCGGCTCAATCGTAAACATCAGTCCCGGCAGCAGTTGTCGTTGGTCTTGGGTCTCCATGTTGTCAATATTGACGCCGAGAAAGTGAGTGAGCCAACCAAGGCTATGACCGGTGCGATGCAAAATATAGTCACCATAGCCGGCATTGATAATCACGGCGCGCGCCGCATCATCCACCTCGTAGCCATGCACAGCCTGCGCCGCACGCAGCCGTTCCTGCACCAGTTGCACCGCCCGATCGCGCGCTTGGGCCACCACCTGGAAGACCTCCTGTACCTTGGGCGGCGTCTCCACCCCACAGTAGGCGGTCCAGGTAATATCTGCCAAACAGCCCCTGGGATGGGTGCCCATGCGGCTCCACAGGTCAATCAGCACCACGTCCCCCTGGCGAATGGGGCTGTGCGTCTTGGCGTCGGGATGATAGTGAGGGATGGCGGCGTTGCGGTTAATCGCTACTGCCGGGCTAAAACTGGGATCCAGTCCCTGCGCCTTAAATTGATCAATGATAAAACACTGCACATCATACTCAGTAAGCGTCTGCCCATTGCGCACCCGGTCGGCGATCAGCGCATAGGCCGCGTCCTTGATGGCCAGACAATGGTGCGCCGCTTCCCGGTGGGCAGCGACTTGCTCTTCATTGAGTACAGCTAATGTCAACTGTGCTAGATCGGCGCTGCTAACAATCTCGGCACCGGTACTCTGCTCGACCAACTCTTTCGTCCCCGCATCGACCCAACTGGCATAGGGAATCGCATTGTGCGGGCTATACTCCATAGCGATACGCGGTGGATGGTCGCCGCGCCCCACCACAATTTCGCCTAATTTCCGCGCCAATTCCGGCCAGCTTGCATAAAGGTGCACCTTACCCTGCATCTCCGGCGCAGCCCGCCCCGGTGTCTGCACCTCAATCGCGTTGACGAGCCAGGTTGGCTCACCCTCCGCCGGCAGCCACAAAAACCAACGCCGGCTTCCCCCACTCTCCAATCCGGCCACTGCCAGCGCAATCGGATTGATCTGCCAAAAGGAATAGAGCAGCCAACCGTCGAGATTGTTTTCCTTTAGATAAGCTTGAATGCCCGCTAGTTTGTTGTTACTCACAAGAGGTTCCTTTGATTGGGTGATTGGTAATTGAGTGGGGTCCTTGGGGCGTGAAACCACAATTACCAATCACCAATCACCTAATTATTACTAAATCGACGACTTGCCGCCACCCGACTCAATCCGCTTCCACGCCGCCACGACGGCAATGGTGATCACCACGGCAATCACAATTTCGGCGATGGCTTGGGGAATAAGCGATATGACAAACGCTTGTCCGCCAACATTCAACTCTGTGTTTAGGAAATTTAAATGTCGCCACAAGATCATTCCAACCACAAGCACAGTATTAGTCAAAGTCCCAATAGCCCCGGCAATACCCAACGCCACGATTTCGTTTTGTTTGCGAAATGCGATATAAGAATAATAGGCGGTCACGCCGATGAAAAGGCGGGGCAGAATCGCCACCAGCGGATCTTTAAAAAGTGGCGAGGTCGCTTGTAAAAAGCTATAGAGACCAAAGATGCCGCCCACCAACAATCCCACAATCGGACCTTCCAAGACGCCGCCAATGATCGCCGGCACATGCATAATCGTTGCATTGCCGGAAAGGTTGGGTACAGGAATAAAGCCGAGCCGCGTCGCTCCCAAAAAGATGGCAATCGCGGCCAGGATGCCCGTCATCGCAATCCGCCGCACAGATAGTGTGTTTCCACTGGATGTACTCTGCATAATTTTCTCCTTTGGACTTGCCTCTGCTGGTCATTTAAATGAGTTCGTTGTTGATACCAACGAGCGCCAAGAAGGTGCACTTTTACCAAGTGTAATGGGTTCCTTCTTGTGCTGCTTGTGAGTATAAGTATGAGAAAATAACCAATCACCCAATCACCCAATCACGCTTAGCCGGCACGCCATGTAAACGCTCAGCCGCCTCGGCCGCTCGGACAATCGCCGCGGCCATCACCTCGGCTGCAATCGCGCCGACCATGCCCAGATCACCCGCTTGCTCCCCATGCGACAGAGCAAAGACAATGTCACCATCTGTCGTCGTATGCACTGGTTGAATCGCCCGCGCCAGTCCGTCATGGGCCATCTGCGCCACCTTGGTGCAGCCCACTTTAGTCAGCGCCACATTCGTGATAATCACACCCAGCGTTGTATTGCTGCGGGCGCTCCAGGTATAGACATCTTCACCAAGCCGCCGAGCCAGAATCTCTGGGGTGGAGACAAAGCCCTTACCACTCGGGTGGCGCGCACCGGCAACGATCTGCCCCGTGGCGGGATTGACAATATTGCCGGCCGCGTTCACCGCGACCACCGCCGCGATAATCTTGTCGCCAACGATCCGCCGTGCCACACCGAGGCCACCCTTCATAGCCAGGGGAAAGCCCAACAGCTTACCGACCGTCGCTCCGGTTCCCGCACCGACATTGCCCTCCGCCACCGGGCCATCGGTGGCGGCCTGGCAGGCCGCATACCCCGCCGCCGCAGTAGGACGCACCTGCGCATTGCCCAGCGCCAGATCAAAGAGGATGGCCGTGGGCACAATCGGCACCTTGGCCACAAAGACATCAAAGCCATGTCCCTGCTCTTCCAGCCACTGCATGACCCCGTCCGCCGCGGCCAGCCCATAGGCGCTGCCGCCGGCCAGACAAATAGCATGAACCTTGTCCACCATACAGACCGGGTCGAGCAGCGCCACCTCACGGGTTCCCGGCGCGCTGCCACGCACATCTACGCCCGCCACCGCGCCCGCCGGACACAGAATCACCGTGCAGCCGGTAGCCGCATCTACATCAGTCCAATGACCAACACGGACACCAGGAATGCCTATCACCTGCTCACTCATCGGTCGCGCGCTCTCCAGTTGGTGCAAGGTAAAAAGCAACGATATGGGCCAACACGCCTAAAATGATTTCGACTTGGTCAATATAATAACGGTTGCTGTCGATATACAACACTGCGTCAGCTAATTTGAGAAATTGCCACACCTCGCCGGTCGTGACACAACCAAAGAGGGCGGCGCGGGGATGGCCCTTCTTTTGGTTGAACAGATCAGCCGCATACATCTGCGCCGCACACTGGCCTAGTCCACTCTCAATATCATTTTTCTTGGCCTCAACCAGGGTCACAATGGGAGCCTGTACAATGGGCAACGGCGGTGTATCGGCCAGGATAAAATCACATTCGCCCATCAAGCCTTTTTCATTGTCAACATCCAGCCGTTGCCCTGAGTAGATTGTGATCCGATCACCACTCAATTGTCGCACGCTTAACAGAATTGGCGCCACAATGAACTCGGAACGCGCCTTTTCACTCACCAAGGCCATCTGCTTTGTCGTGGTTAAGACATCCTGCAACCAAGTTGGAGCCGCAACAGGTGTGACGTTCGTAAAGAGCGTAGCCCGCTGAATCGCCAAACCAAGCGACATATTGACAGTTTCCAGACTAAAATCACTGTAGGTCATAGGCAACAATGCTCCTTTTGACAGACACATCCTGTCGAAATTCGAGCTAAGCCTCGTTAATCCCCAAATAGCGTAGCGCGGCCAGCACATACATGCGCACCGCTAGCTTGATTTCATCTATACTCACCCACTCGTCAACATGGTGGGGAATGTGAATATCCCCCGGCCCACAAGTGACAATCGGAATGCCCTTGCGCGCATGGAGAATTGTACCATCGGTCGAGCCGGGGACGCCACCGTAGATTGGCGCTTGCCCAGTCAGATCGGTATAGGCCGAGGCCAGCGTGGTGACCACGGGGTGCGTTATATCTGTCTGCGTGGAATGGCGCACTTCCAACACGTGACAGCGATAGTGAAGGCGTGGGTCAACTGCTGTCACTGTCTTGAGCATCGTCTCAATCTGTGTGGCCAGTGCATCAGGATCTTGGCCAGGAATCAAGCGACAATCCAACAAGGTCTCCGTCCCCCCTGGCATCACATTATTCTGCGGTTCACCATGTCCCCGCACCGGTGATGTCAAAATGGTCGGGGTAATGCTTGGCTGCCCCAAGTGCGGATGACAGCCATATGTTGCAATCTCCCGCGTCTCCAACTCCTGCACCATACAGAGAAAACGGGCCATCGGATACGCGCTGTTGACGCCGGTCAAGGGCATGGCCCCATGCGCCATTTCCCCTTCAATCACTACGCGCAACCACATTACGCCCTTCTGACAGGCGCAGAGATGATTCTCTTCCGGCTCACAGATAATCGCAGCGTCCACCTGATCGGCCCAGCCTTGCTCAACAAAGTGCTTAATGCCGATCATCTGCCCCTCTTCGTCACAGACCATCCCTAGCAAGAGGGTCCCGTTGAGACGAACCCCACTCTCTACGAGCGCTTTGGTCGCCACCAATGCACAGACGACACCAGCCTTCATATCATTGGCGCCCCGGCCATAAATCCGGCCATCACGGATGGTGGCGCTAAAGGGAGGATCGGTCCACGCCGCCGGATCGCCCTCTGTGACCACATCGGTGTGCCCCTCAAACATGAGCGTTGGCCCAGCCCCCATACGATGCAACGCAATGACATTGGGCCGCCCCGGCTGCACTTCTTCAAAATGGGTTTCCAACCCCATTTCTTGACACCGTGCTGCGATCCAGCGCGCGGCAGCCTCCTCGCCTTCGCCCCGATCCGGTCGCCAGACACTGGGAATCCGCGTCAGTTCCTGCACCCAGCGAATGAGATGCTCGTCATCAATGTGACTCAGAATTTCTCGTTCAAGTGTGGAGAGCATCTTTTCTCCCTGCTTGCATCATCTTGTCATCCGGCCTTACAGGATTAAAATCCCGCGCTGATAGCGGGAGCGCCTACAGGCGCTGGCCAAACTTTCTTAGTCGCTGAGGCGACTTCTCACTGTTAGCAGGAGATTTCAATCCCTCTTGTTAATCAACCCAATTTTCCAGCTTCAAGCCCGGTATTTTTTCAAAATGACGACGATTGAGCGTCACCAGCGTTGCGCGATTGGCCAGGGCAATACTGCCAATCAGCAGATCGGCGCGCCCAACTTTGCGCAACATCGTGGCCGCATTGAGCCGTTCAAAGACGGCCACGGCCGGCTGGTTGAGCGCGACAATGATCAACTCATCCAAGCGGCGCTCACTCTGCACCCACAGTTGTTGTGCATATAACAGCCGCTCTGCACTATCGGCCTTAAGCACTGCATCCATACGCCCCCGCAGCACTTCAATCTTGGTGATAATGGTCGTCCCAACCGCCGTATCATTCACCTTTTGCAGGCGACTGGTTACACGCGGATGACCGGCATAGAGGTAAGTCAGGGTATCAGTATCGAGCAGATACATCAGTTGACTTCTTCAGTTTCACTTTCGGAGCGGCCGCGCGCCTGGTAAATCGTGCGCCGCAACTCGGCCAATGATTCATCATGAGCAAAGGTCCCGGCCTGTTGCAACAGCACCTGCCGCCCATCCACCTTGCCCAGCCAGCGATCAATGGCGCTCTTCAAAAAACGCCAGGTATCATTGACCCTGCGCCCGGGGATTTGGCCCAGCGCGGCTTGTTTTTCTACGGCATCGATTGGTAGTTTCAAGTACATGGCGGCCTCTTCCAAGGTAAAGGTGACATTCTGAGCCATATTGCCCAGCGGGTTAATCTCATAGGCAACCTCGGCCGTCTCACGTAACAGAGTTGGGCTTTGGGCGCCTTCCATTTGCTCTATAGACGTAGGGTAAGCGATGCTATTCATTTGTAAAGCTGCCTCTATGGCTGCGGCCAGTTCCTCTGTGCTTTCAATTTCATCAGTTTCGGCAATTGCGGCCAATTTGCTTGGAATGTCAGCCGCGAGCAGCGCTTCATAGAGTTCAAATGGGATCAACGCTGCTAATGGTGTGCTGTGCCGTTCAATGATGATGTGTTCGCCACCATAGCTGACGCGATTGAGCAGTTCGGTGAGTTGTCGTCGAAATTGTTCGGCGCCGATGTGTAGTGCTGTCATGTTGCGCCTCCTGAATCGATATTTCCTATAGGTCTTTTAGTTTCTACAGGTTATTGTAGCCGATTTTCCGCGTTCTGTCAATCATCATTTGTCACTTTGTGCACGGTTTTTTATAACAGCTTTGTCAGCTTCTCGTATTGTCGCCAGCGGTAAGCCGCCACGTCAATGGTTGACTGTTACGCATTGCTCGTTGGTACTTGACCCTCTTACAACCCTGGCCAGCCCCTTTGTGCGGCAATATCTTTCACGGCTGGCCAGGGGTAGAAGGCCATGAGCAGCATAAAGAGAAAAGCGGCGACGATCACGAGATAATCACGCCAGGAACTGGAAAGCACCACATAGTTTGTCCGCCCTTCGCCACTGACATAGCAACGCGCTTCCATGGCCAATACCAACTCTTCTGCACGGCGAAAGGCGCCGAGAAAGAGCGGTACGATCAAGGGGAGGTAGGCTTTGGCAGCTTTATCCGGCCGCCACATGCGCCGCTGGTTGATGTCGGCGCCGCGGCTGGCTTGCGCCTTTAAGATGCGCTCTGCCTCTTCCGCAATGGTCGGCACAAAGCGCAGCGCGATGGTCACGATCAGCGCTAATTCATGGGCCGGCAATCCGAAGCGACGGAATGGGCGCAACAGGCTCTCAACGCCGTGGGTCAACTCAGTAGTCGTCGCGGTCATGGTGACCAGGCTGGTGAGAAAGATAAAGGAGGTGATGCGCATGAGACTGATGCTGATCAATTGCAAGCTATAGCGGGTGATGCGAAACCAGCCCCACGCAAAGTAGACCTTCCCAGCCGGCTCCACGCCGCCGAGAAAGAGAAATTGCATGACAAAGATAAAGATCAAAACGGGCAGCCCCAACAGGAAGCCCCGTAAAATATAGCTGAACTCGATCCGCGACAGTCGGGCAATCACCAGCGTAACCATGAGGAAGATAAAGTTGGCAATGATCGACGTATTAAAGGAGACCGCCAGGATCAAGAAAGTCGCGGCCAGAATCTTGGCCCGTGGATCCAGGCGATGGACCACCGAGCCGGTTGGGATATATTGACCAATGGTGACATTGCGGAGCAGTTCAAAATTTTCCACTGTTTATGCTCCCTCTTCGGCTGGGATAAGCAGCGCAAGCAACTGTGCAGTCGCTTCATCCAGCGTGTAAACAGGCGTGCCTTCGGTTACTACACCCGCTTGCCGTAGCTTTTCAAAGAGCAAAGTTGGCGCAGGTGCATCCAATCGCAATGCTTGTAGTTTGTCCGAATGTGCAAAGATCTCCGCGGCTGTCCCCTCCAGCACAGTACGCCCGTCGGCAAAGACATAAAGCCGGTCACAGAGGGCGGCCAGTTCCTCCATATTGTGCGAGATGATCACCAATGTGATGCCGGCTTGACGCAGCGCCACGATGTGCTCCATTAACTGGGCGCGCCCTTCCGGGTCGAGACCGGCAGTCGGTTCATCCAACACCAGCACTTCCGGTTCCAGGGCCAGGACGCCCGCCAACGCCACCCGGCGCATCTGGCCGCCACTCAGACTAAAGGTCATGCGATCCTTAAACTCTTCAAAACCGAGCCCCACCGCCGCCATGGCCCGGCGCACCCGTTCGCGTACTTCTTCCCGGCTTAGCTTAAGATTACGCGGTCCATAGGCAATGTCATCGCCCACATAACGCTCAAACAACTGCGCTTCAGGAAATTGAAAGACCAGCCCCACCCGTTGGCGCAGTTGACGGATATCTGTCCGGCTGTCGTTAACATCCTGCTCCAGGGTGATCGCCTTCCCACCATGCGGGCGCAACAGCGCATTCATATGCTGGATCGCCGTTGACTTGCCTGAACCGGTGTGGCCAATGACCCCAACAATTTCCCCCTCGCCAATCTCCATGTTGACATCATGCAGGGCCTGCACCTTGAGCGGTGTGCCGCGCATGTACTCGTGGACGAGGTGTTGAAGGGAGACTAAGGATTTACGATTTACAATTTTAGATTGACGATTGTCGGCCGCATCCGCAGCTATCAGATGTGGGATGGCGCTAGAACGTTGGGGAATATATGCTTGCAGCGCATTGACCATTTCGTCGATGGTGAGGAGATTGGTGGGAAAATCTGGAATCTGCCGGTGGATACGGTGCGCCAGTTCGGTAATGGGAGGAATGTTCAGATGCAAGGCCCGTAAACGGTCAGCCTGTTGGAAGAGGGCACGCGGAGTGCCTTCCATGACGATCTCACCCTCTGCCATAATGATGAGACGATCGGCATCCACGGCTTCTTCCATAAAGTGGGTGATGGCGACCACGGTTGTGCCCTCTTCTCGGTTGAGCCGGTGTGCCACTTCCAGCACTTCTTGGCGCCCCAGTGGGTCGAGCATGGCGGTCGATTCGTCCAGCACCAACACTTCCGGCTGCATGGCCAACACGCCGGCAATACAGGCACGCTGCTTTTGCCCACCGGAGAGTAGATGAGGGGCGCGATGGCGCAGCGCAGTCATGCCCACCTGTTCCAGCGACCAATCCACGCGCCGCACCATTTCGGCCCGCGGCACCCCTAAATTCTCCGGGCCAAAGGCGACATCCTCTTCCACAATCGTCGCAACAATCTGATTGTCCGGCGTCTGAAAGACCATCCCCACGGTGGAACGGATCTCACGCAGATGCTGCACCTCTTTGGTGTTCCACGCTTTTACCCACACATCGCCTTGGGTCGGCGCTAGTAGTCCATTGAGATGTTTCGCCAGGGTCGATTTGCCGGAGCCGTTGTGGCCAAGGATGACTACATATTCACCCTCTTCAATGGTCAAGCTCACCCCGCGCAACGCGTGGACCGGCCGTTCACTCTCAGCATTGTAAGTGTGGTGTAGATTTTCGATGCGAACGATTGATTTTGCAACGTTTGTCATTAAAATAATACTTACTTATCTACTCATCGCCACGCGCCATCTCTTCGCGTACAATGAGAATGAGGTCACCCACTGTCCTGACACGATCCCGTTCCAGCAACCAACGTGCGCCGATGCGAATGGCTTTACGTTCAGCAATGGCCCGTTTTCTGGTGTCTTCAATGCTGGAAATATCCCAGACACTCACCACACCCATCATGCGGCGTAACATTTTGCAACCGCCATGCCCGGCGGTGTCGCGCAGGATGTTACGGATGTACTCACGGCGGAAATCGGCAAAAGCCTGCTCACCGCCCGGCCAATTCCAATACTGGGGCGGCGCCAACTCACCGCAGTTGTTGGCAACCCAGAGCGCTTCAAATTTAGTCGCGAACTGGGTCCAAACGTCATGCACCATCGCCAGCAGATACTCCTGGTACTCCTCTCGCACCGCTGGATCAGCGGTGTGACCGTAGTGGGAGAGGCAATTGAGGATCAGGTTTTCCAGCACCGCGCCCACATCAAAGCCCATAGGGCCGTAGAAGGCAAATTCCGAATCAATGACACGGGTGTCGTCAGGGTTGAGCATAATGCTGCCCGTATGGAGGTCACTGTGGATCAGCGCCTGGGCGTGGGTCATATAACTGGCCTTCATCTCGGCCGCGGCAATTTTGAGTGCGCCATTGGTGCGCACCCGCTGCACCTCGTCATCGACCAGCGGGTTCCACTGATTTTCGGGTGATTCCATCAACGGGTTGGTAAAGACAAAATCTTCCTGGATCTTGCAAAGGTGCGGGTTGATAAAGCGCGCTTGCAGCGTCTTTTTTTCCAGCCCGCTCAAATAGAGATCAGAGGTATAAAAAAGCGTATTGGCCAGAAAGGTGGAGATGTGGTCGGCAAAACGGGGCAAGCGCTGGCGTTGCACCAATGCCCTACGCATGATCAGATGGTTGCTTAAATATTCCATCGCCACCAGCGACATCTCTTCATCATAGTCATAGATGGCCGGCGCCAATCCGGGTGCATATTGATTATAAAGGCGCAACGACTCAGTTTCATAGCGGATGCGCTCACGGGTCAACTTCCAATCTTCCCCCAAAATGCGCAGGTAAGGCAGCGCCTGCTTGATGACCAGACTTTGCGCCGGATCGTCTTGATTTTGCAAAATATAGACTGTGTTAAGGTTGCCGTCTCCTACCTCTTTGGCTGTGATCTGGCCGCTTGGCGGCAAAATAGCCGCCAGTGCTGGGCGCGTCTTTACATAATCGATAATCGTCGTTTCGTTGAGTGCCTGATATGCCATGCCAAATTCGTCTCTTTTCCAGAAACCTTATTGCTCGTCCATGAACGGTAAAGATTACGCAGTTTCAAGCAGCACCTTCATTCACCGACCAGAGACTCGCCACCCGCTACCTACTGCGCCCCGCGGTCACGCAAGCGCAGCGCATAGATGTTAATAATTAACGCCACCAGCAAAATGATACCGCGCACCCACAGGCGCACGTAAATGTCTAGCTGTAGCTGGTTCAACCCATTACTGAGGACCCCAAAGATGAGCAGCCCGACCAACGTGTTCTTGACGCCGCCTTCGCCGCCAAAGAGGCTCGTCCCGCCCAAGACCACCGCCGAAATGCTGTCAAGCAACATATCCTCCAGCCCATACCCTTGTGCGCTGCCCAGCCGTCCAGTGTTGAGCATCCCCGCCACGCCGGCGGAAAAGCCGGAAATAGCCAGACACGCGGCCACAATGCGCTGCGTATTGATTCCACTCAGCCGCGCTGCCTCGCGATTGCTGCCGGTCATGTAGACATAACGGCCAAACTTGGTGTAGGTTAGGACAAAATGGCCGATAATCAGCGCGCTGGCGCCCACCAGGATTACCACCGGCAGGCGGAAGGGATCGGTTTCGCCAATATACTCCCCGCCTAAAAAGGAGAGTAGCGGCGCCAGGGTGTAGACAATCTGCCCCTTGGTAAAAAATTGCCCCAGCCCCGTAGCAATCTGCATGGTGGCCAGCGTTGCCATAAAGGAGGGTAGCCCAATCCGTGTGGTGCTCCAGCCGTTGAGCGCCCCCAGTCCGGCGGCAAAGAGTCCCCCGACGATCACTGCCAGCAGCCCGCCGGCAAAGGTCCAATCACCCCCCAGGTAAAGACCTTCACTCAGCCGCAAGCCATCGCCAAAGAGCGCCGCGGCCACCACCCCGGTCATGGTGGCGACCGCGGCAATGCTCAAGTCGATCTCGCCGCAGAGCAGGACAAAGGTAATGCCGGTTGAGACGACGGCCAGGGTGGAGACCTGAGCCAGAATATTACGCAAATTCACCAGCCGCAAAAAGCTGTCGGTCGTTACACTAAAAAAGATTACCAGCACCAACAAGGTCAAAAAGGGCGCCAGATCCCGCGCCCGTTGGCGCAGCCAATGCCCCACACCCTCCCGCGGCGCCGGTTGTGTTACAGCAAGACTTTCACTCATAATACCTACTTCTATTTTTTGATTCTATTGTAGGTGGCTTGTGGCCGGCATCCGCCACTCGCTACTAGCCACCTGCACCCTTCACGCATTGCGCATCAGATTTTCTTTGGTCAATTCCTCACCCGCCAGCTCAGCCGTGACTTGGCCTTTACGCATAACCAGACCGCGGTCGGCAATCCGCACAATCGTTTCAGGCTCGGTGGTGATCAGCAAAATGGCCACCCCCTGGTCGCGCAGACGCTGCACAATGGTCAGCACTTCGTCCTTAGCGCCCACATCCATGCCCCGCGTTGGCTCATTCAAGATGAGCACCTTGGGCTGTTGGGTGAGCCATTTGGCCAACACCACCTTCTGCTGGTTGCCGCCAGAGAGGGCGCCGGCATTCAACAACGGGCGTGGCGGGCGCACGCCGACAGCGGCAATTTGCTCAGTTGCGATCTTCACCTCGCGGCGCTGATGTAAGAGGCCCGGCGCCAGTTTGGCCAGATGCGCCAGGGTGATGTTCTTAAAGATCTCCTGCTGCAACATCAAACTGTTGCGTCGGTTTTCCGGGACATAGGCAATGCCGGCATCACGCGCCACGCTGGTATTGGTCAGCTTGAGCGCTTGTCCGGCTAAAATCAATGTGCCCCGTTGTGGCTGTTCGGCGCCAAAGAGACAGCGCGCCAGTTGGATCTGGCCGGCGCCCATAAAGCCAAAGACGCCCAGGATCTCCCCCTTATGCAGGCTAAAGTTCACCGCATCAAAAGCGCCCGGCTGGGTGAGCTCAGCGACGGCCAACATGACATCACCCACGGCGCGTTCCTGGCGGGCGACGGCCTGCGCTTCCTCTTCATACATCTGCTGCAGGATTTTGGCCTCACTGCCGATCATCAGCTCTACCAACTGGTGTTTGCTCGCGGCGGCGGTGGACAGGGTTGTCACCTTGCGGCTATTTTTGAGCACGGTAATGCGGTCCGTCACCGCCAGCACATCTTCCAGAAAGTGGGAGATAAAGATGACCGTCTTGCCCTGCGCCTTGAGCCGGGCAATAAAGTCAAAGAGGCGATGTGTCTCCGGCTGCGAGAGCGCCGAGGTCGGCTCATCCAAAATGATAATGCGCGCCCCACTAAAGATGACCCGCGCAATCTCAACCAACTGTTGCGATCCCACCGAAAGCTCACCCATGCGCGTGCTCACGTCAATGTCCAGCCCCAACTCGTGCAACAGGCTCTGCGCCTCTCGGTTCATCTGTCGCCAGCGCACCATGCCGCCGCGCGTCGGCACTTTGCGGCTAAAGAGATTCTCAGCCACGGTCAGATGTTGAAAGGTGCTCAGTTCTTGGTAGACCATGCCAATGCCCTGCGCCTGCGCATCCGCCGGCGAGGTAAAACGCACAGCCTGACCATCAAGCAACAATTCGCCGCTATAGTCATGAAAGACGCCGGCCAGCAGCTTCATCATGGTGCTCTTGCCCGCACCATTCTCACCCACCAGCCCATGCACCTCGCCGGCCAGCAGATCAAAATCAACCTCGGAGAGCGCAATCGCGCCGCCATAGCGTTTGGAAATATTGTGAAATTCGAGGATGGGATGGGATTGGGACATGGCTGTCTACTGGAGTTTTGTGATTGGTTGATCGCAAAGCGGGCGCTACGCGCCATTGGTGATTGGTGATTGGGTGATTGGTGATTTCGACAAGCTCAATCACCAATCACCCAATCACCCAATTTTTACATTAAGAACTGTGCCTGCATGAACTTCTGGCCAGCGGCGTTCTTAGGAGTGACCAGCGGACCGTCCGTGAGGATGTAGCCGGGGATGTCCGTCGTGCCGGTGGCGGCCAGGGCGCCAATGACCAGTGCGCCCCAGTGGATGCGACAAGAGGGGTTGCGCACCGAGGTGAGCAGCCGCCCATCCAACACGGCGTCCAGCGCCGGCGGCATGGCATCCACGCCACCCAACACAATATCCTTTTCACGGCCAGCATTCTTGATTACATTGTAAGCGGCCAGCGCCATATCGTCATTGTGGAAGAAACCGGCCTGAATATCTGAGTATTGCACCAGGTAATCTTCCCAGAGTGAGGCAACTTTGTTTACATCCCAGTCAGCCGGATCTTCAGCCAGCACTTCAATGTCCGGATATTTTTCTAACGCTTGTTTAAAACCGGCAGCCCGGCCCTGGGCGCCAGTGTGGCCCAGGGCGCCTTGCGTCATGATCACCTTGCCGGCGCCACCAATAGCTTGGAAGATCGCTTCAGAAACGACGGAGCCCATGTAAATGTTATCCGGCTCCAGGAAGGTGGTAATGCCGATGTCATCCTTGCTGATGGTTGTGTCCATTTGAATGACAGGGATGCCCTTGTCGATCATCTGCTTGACCGGGTCGACCAGTGTGTCGATGCCAAAGGCTTGAATGGCGACAAAGTCCCAGTCACGGGCGGCCATGTCGTCAATCGCCTTACGTTGGGTGTCAATGCTCAGACCGCCGTCAAACCAGGTCACCTCGACACCCATCCACTTGCCCCAATATTCGGCCGTCTCTTTGCCTTGGGCGCACCAGGTGGCGCCCAGCCCAGCATTAGAGAACGCAGCCTTTAAGGGCTTGCCAAAGGGATAGACATGGCCACTGCCCTCCGCCGCCGGCGCGCCCGCTTGTTGTACGGGCATATTGCAGCCGGCCAACAGGCCACCAGCCATTAGCCCCATCATCCCTTGCAGAAAGCCACGGCGGCTGCTGTTATTGCCCACGGCATTGAGCACCGTCGAAAGTTGCACACCACTACCCTGATCCTGACTCATGGTTGGTCTCCTTGTACGCTCTAAGCTGAAGAAATTGATATTAAAGTAAAACTTATGAAGTTGTTGGATGGGTAAATTAGGGAATCCTGCCTTCACTATAGCAGTGAGAACAAAATTTTGTCAAATGAGGACGGAATCGGCTAATCTCCTAACAAAATCATATCATTGCGATGCACCGCTACATCCCCATACGTATAGCCAAGCCGCTCGACAATTTCCTGGGACTTGCAACCGGCAATCTTTTCCACATCCTGATTGCCATAGGCGCTCAAGCCGCGTGCCACTTCACGCCCGCTTAGCGTTAGAATTGCCACCGGATCCCCACGCTGAAAATCACCCTCCACCTGGCGGATGCCCGCCGGCAATAGACTTTTGCCCTGTTTACAAATGGCGCGCACTGCGCCGTCATCAATATAAAGTTTGCCCGCCGGCTTGGGTCCCGCCCCGATCCACTGGCGGCGGCTGTCCAAGCGGCTGCCTTCCGCCGGGAAGCGTGTGCCCAGCGCTTCACCTTTGGCCGCACGTATAATGACATTGGGCAACTGTCCTGAAGTAATAATGACATCGGCGCCCGCCCGGCGCGCCGTATCGACCGCTTGCAATTTGGTGTACATACCGCCGACACCCAAGCCGGAGACGCTGCCGCCGGCCAGGTTACGCAGGGTTTCGTCGATCTTGCGCACCTCTGGGATCAACTGGGCATTGGGGTCTTTGCGCGGGTCCGCGGTAAAGAGGCCAGGCTGGTCGGTCAGGAGCAGCAGCAGGTCGGCATTGACCAAAGTCGTCACCAAGGCCGACAGGTTGTCATTATCCCCCACCTTGATCTCTTCCGGCGCCACGGCGTCGTTTTCGTTGACAATCGGCACAATCCGATTTTCTAGCAGGGCAGAGAAGGTGTCACGTGCGTTGAGATAGCGCTGGCGGTTCTCCACATCAGCGCGGGTAATCAAGATCTGCCCGACATGGATACCGTAGATCTCAAAAAAACGTTCCCATGTGAGCATCAGTCGGCTTTGCCCCACCGCAGCAAACATCTGTTTGTTGGCAATCGTGGGCGGCAAGTCGGGAAAGTTCAAGCGCGCCCGTCCCGCTGCCTGCGCGCCGGAAGAGCAGATCACGATATCAAAGCCGTCGCGATAGAGTTCGGCGCACTGGCGCACCAATTCGACGATGCGTGGGTGATCCAGCTTACGTGTCCCACCGGTGAGGACACTAGTGCCCAATTTGATGACGATGCGTTTGTACATAATAGTAGCTTCTAGTGCATGATGAGTTATATTGCTTGTCCCATTGACAAAACAGTACCTAAACGCTATGATACTTGTTAACAGAGCTTTGTGTAAAGTGGAGAGGATGCATGATTGACATGGAGCAGCCCATGACTACCGATGTCAAAGAAAGCCAATGGATGGACGGACGCACCGGTTATCATTCGCCGTCAACCGCAGCGTTGCCGGACCGCTACCCCTATGGCTATCGCACGGTCGCTCAAGTGCAGCCGGGCGGCAGCACGGACTATGAATATATACCCCTAACCCAAGCCGACTTTCTTGACCCGCAGGTAGGTGATCACTTTGTACAATCTGACCAACATATCAAATTAATGTTTTCACTGATGGGTCGCTTCATCCAATATTATCGCCATGATCCTACCGTTGGCGTCTTTGGGGATCTCAAGATGCTGTGGGGCATGCCCGGTGAAAAAGAGCCAGCGCCAGATGTGGCCATTGTACCCAATCTCAAAAATCACGAAGCCTATCGCAGCAGTTTTAACGTCGTTGCCGAGGAAACGCGTCCTTGCCTGGTGATCGAAATTATGTCTCCCCAATATCCAGGCGACGACACCGTAAAAGTCGGCATCTATGAACGGGCTGGGATTGAGGAATATCTCATTATCAATCCCCATTTCGAAAAAGAAGATGGCGAAATCGATCTGACCGGTTATCGTCTGCAGAATGGCCGCTATCGTAAAATTGCGCCTGATGCCAAAGGTCGGATCTTTAGTGCAACAACCAATATTTGGTTTGAACTTGACGCGGCCAAACGCACTTTGACTTTGGTCGATGGTCGCACAGGCAAACGACTATTAACCCATGATGAAGAGCATGATGAGCGCTTAGCCGCGGAAGAACGCGCCGCAGCAGAACGGCAACGCGCCGAAGCGGCAGAGGCGGAGCTTGCCCGCCTGCGCAAGTTATACGGAGTATAGAGCGGTGTGGCGCCTCAAGAGGGTATCCTTCTGTTTTCTTGCTTGCTGTCTCTTTGTTTTACCAACTGCGTGTCAGCCTCGTGTTGAGGCAGACCAAGCGCAACCCATCACACGCTCAGCGCCGATTGCTGTCCGCTACAGTGATTTACGGCCGATCTCCCCATGCTCCGGCCATTTCGTCACCCACACGCTACCCTTTGTCACCGGCACCCGCCTGCGTGAAATCAACACCTACGAGAGCAACGGCGCCGGCCTGGCCATCAACGACCTGGATGGCGACGGCGACCTGGATCTGGTCTTTGCCAGCATTGACCGCGAGAGTTCGATTCTGTGGAACCAGGACAATCTTAACTTTACCACTGAAACGCTGCCTGTCCGCTTCACGCGTGGCGTTGCCATTGTCGATGTGGATGGCGACGGTGCACTCGATATTGTCTTCACGCAGCGCGGTTTGCAGAGCCTCTCCTACTGGCACAACCAAGGGAGCGGGGCGGCTGAACGCTTTGTCCAAAGGCCACTGCCTGGGGTGGAAAGCTACGCCTACACCATGGCCTGGGCCGACCTCAATGGGGATAATAAGCTCGACCTTGTCACCGCTTCTTATAATACAGATTTACGCCAACAGGGCTTAAAAGAGCCGGAAGCCGATGCCCACGCCGGTGTTATCCTCTATGAACAGCAGCAGGATGGCTTTGTCGCCCATCCTTTATCGCCCAAGGCGGAAGCACTGGCCATTGCGCTGGTCGATCTCAATGGCGATGGCCAACGGGACATCTGGGTAGCCAACGATTTTGAACTGCAGGATAGTATCTGGCTACAGCAACCAGCGGGCTGGCAGCCGGCTAGTCCCTTTGCCCAGACCTCCTTTAGCACCATGAGCATTGACTGGGGCGACCTGACCAACGCCGGCACACTCACCCTCTACACCACCGACATGAACCCCTACGACACCTCACCCCAGACGCTGGCAGAGTGGTTGCCGATGATGAATAATCTGGAAGCGCGCCATCAACACGAGGCCGACGACCCGCAGATTATGGCCAACACACTGCAAGAAGCTCTCCCTGGCGGGCTATGGCGCAATCTGGGCAATCAACTGGGTATCGACGCCACCGGCTGGAGTTGGTCAGGCAAATTTGGGGACCTGGACAATGATGGTTACCTAGACCTTTATGTGGTCAATGGTATGATCGCCCAAAATCTCTTTGGACACCTACAAAACGGTGAGTTGGTCGAGGAAAATCAAGCCTTACGCAACCAGGGCGATGGTTCTTTTCGCCCGGCGCCGGAATGGCAACTTGGCTCAACCGCCAGCGGTCGTGGTATGATGATGGCCGACTTGGACAATGACGGTGACCTGGATATTGTGGTCAACAACCTGCGCACCTCGGCTCAACTCTTTGAAAATCAGCTCTGTGGCGGCACAGGGCTAGAAGTGGAGTTGCACTGGCCGTCTGGGCAAAATGACGTGGGGCAAAATGACGTGGGGCAAAACGAAGTTGGCCCTAATTACTTTGCCATCGGCGCGCAGCTTCGTCTATACACGAGTATAGGCGTGCTCTGGCGCGATGTGCGCGCAACCAGTGGCTACCTCTCCGGCGATCCGGTGCGCGTCCACTTTGGCTTTCCCCAAGGCACAACGCTGGAGAGGCTGGAAATTTTGTGGCCCGATGGCGCGCGTTCTGAACTTGCCGCGCCTTTACCTCAACAGAATGTGACGGTGACACGATGAATCAAACTCTACGCCAATCGTTTCTATCGCTGCCTGCTTTCTACTTTCCCATCTTTGACCTGCTCCATCCGCGCCAATATACGCGGCGGGTGTTGCTGGCATTGGGGTTGGGCACGGTGGCCGGGTGGGGCATTGCCCATTGGTTAGGCGCACCCCTCTGGATGTCCACCTTTGTTGTGCTGCTGGTGCTCATGCCGGTTGGCGTGCAAAAGTGGCGCGAAGATCGGCGGCGGTATGGGGCGACGATCATGCTCTTGAGTATCGTCCTCACCACCCAAGGCGTCCATACGGTGGAGCACTTTGCGCAGTGGACCCAATATCACATCCTCTACTGGACCATGCGCCAATCCAATGGGCTGCTCTCGCCGGCCAATGCCGAATGGGTTCATTTTGTCTGGAATTGGTTGGTCTTACTCGTGATTGTTCTGCTCATGGTCGGCGGCATGCGTAACATCTGGGCCTACGTGCTGCTTTTGGTGGCGCTGACCCATACCATTGAACACACCTACCTCTTTGTGCGCTACTTAGAGGTGCTGGCCGAACTGCGCAAATTAGGTGTCGATAATGTCACCGCACAAGGGCTGGCCGGCATTGTCGGGCGCGACGGTTGGCTGGCGCGCTGCTCCATTGCCCAACTAGCCTTCGCGCGCCAGATCCCCGGTCTGACCACCGCCATTCGGCTTGATGTCCACTTCTGGTGGAATGCACTAGAGATGTTCTTCTTGGTGGTGGCAGGACATGTCTTTTTGGCGCGACGATGGCGCACCCTTATTCCTGGACAGTAATGACGACGTTGCCCGCCTTCTGCCCGGTTTCGACATACCGGTGCGCTTCCGCCGTCTGCGCCAATGGGTAATTGCGATCCATGACTGCTTTCAAATTGCCTGCCTCCATCTGCTCTTGCAGAAAGTGTAGCGCTTCCGGTTTGTAATCTGCCATCTCAAAGATAACTTTCTTATCTGTGCGCGCAGACACCAATTGTCCGCGCAGCATCCCGGCTAGACTAGGATTGCCCAACACATAGCGTCCCTGTTGCTTCAGGCACTGGATACTTCTGGTAAACGAGCTTTTGCCGACCACATCAATAATCACATCGTATTGTATGCCATTTTGGGTGAAATCGATTTGGGTGTAGTCGATCACATGGTCGGCGCCGATGGCGGTCAACATTGCCAGCTTGCCTGCGCTATCCACAGCCGTTACTTCCGCCCCCATCTGCTTGGCAAGCTGTATCCCATAGGCGCCGATACTGCCGCCGGCGCCGTTGATTAGTACGTGTTCACCGGCTTGCACCTTGGCCTTACGCAAAAAATGGAGCGCATTGACGCCCCCGGTCGGGATGGTGGCGGCTTCGGCATAGCTCATAGTGGTTGGTTTCAATGCAATGGGATGGCTTTCCGGCAGACAGGCATATTCCGCATAGGTGCCAAAGCGGAACAAGGTGGCGGCAAAGATTTGATCGCCAGGCTTAAAGCGCGTGACGGCTGCGCCGACCGCTTCGATTTCGCCGGCAAGCTCCTGGCCGAGGATGGTGACCCGTTGCGGTTTGCGCCAACCAACATAGACTCGCATGGGCAGCCTGTACAAAAATGGGATCTTCAATGCGCGCACCTCGCAATCGCCAGCGGTTACTGTCGCCGCATACACTTTGATCAGGAGTTCATTTGCCTTGGGCGTAGGTTTTGCGACCTCTTGCGACTGAAGCACAGCGGGCGATCCATAGGCTGTCCAGATTATTGCTTTCATCCCTTTCCTCCCCGGTCAGCAATCAATATTTTCCACACTTTCTCTTTTGGTGCTTGAAGGGACTATTACTCCAGTGTAATAATCACTTTGCCACGGGCGTGTCCTTCTTCCAAATAACGCAGCCCATCAGTGATCTCATTTAACGGGTAGCAGCGGTCGATCACAGGAGTGACTTTGCCGGCTTCCAGCAGATCTCTAAGCACAACCAGATCCTGCTGGTTGAATTTGGCAATACCCATGAAGCCAATTTTCTGGCTGCCAACTTTGGAAAGCAAGGGACCAAAGAGCAGCGCCTGGGCCACTTGTGTTAAGGAACCGCCGATCACGACACATCTTCCCTTTGGCTTTAGGGCGCGCCGATAGTTTACCATAGACTGCTGCCCGTTGACAGCCGCGATCAGGTCATACCGTCGGCGCGGTTTGGTGAAATCTTCTTGGGTATAATCAATGACCTGATCCGCACCAATCGTGTGCACCATCTCGACATTGTGCGGACCGCATACGGCAGTAACCTCAGCGCCAAAGGCTTTGGCAATCTGTACGGCAAAGGTCCCTACCCCGCCACCAGCGCCATAGATCAGCACCTGTTGTCCAGCCTGAATGCCACCTTTATCGCGCAGGCCCTGTAGTGCAGTGAGTCCGGCGACAGGTATGGCAGCCGCGGTCGCAAAGGACATGGTGGGCGGTTTCGGGACGACTGCATCTTCTCGCGCACAGGCATATTCAGCAAAAGCACCCTGTCCGCCGCCAAAGACTTCATCCCCTGCCCGAAACTGGGTGACAGCACTACCGACTGCCTCGACCCGTCCCGCCAGATCAACGCCAATGCGCTGGTTTTTGGGTTTGCGCAGTCCATTGCCCGCAATCAGGCGCACAAAGAGCGGTGCGCCATAGGTGGCCCGATCCAGTGTATTGAGGGAGGCTGCACACACTTTAATCAGAAGCTGATTTGCTTTGGGTACAGGTTTTTCTACTTCTGCAAGCTGAAGCACATCTGGTGCGCCATATCGGGTGTAGATTACTGCTTTCATCAGGACTCCTTGCTTACGATTGTGCGAACAATGGGAAGGTTTCAGTCGATGGTCGGACGCCTACCCCTTGGCATGTTCAGCTACCAGGATGATGACTTTGCCGCGCGCACGTCCCGTTTCCAGATAGCGGATCGCGTCGGTCGTCTTCGCCAGGGGATAATCGCGATCGATGATCGGAGCAACTTGGCCGCTCTCCAGCAGTTCTTTGATCGCCTGCAAATCGCTTGGGTTGGGGTGGGCCAGGAAGGCGCTGATCTTCTGCTGACCCCATGAACCAAAGAGCATAATCGGGAGCATCCGCGCCAGGGTGGTAAAACCGGCGACGACGCCAATCCCCTGGCGCGTCAAGGCCCGCCGGTAGGCAGCTACCGATTGATTGCCGACTGCGTCAAAGATCAGATCATAGCGCTGGCCGGTTTTTGTGAAATCGGTTTGGGTGTAATCGATCACCTGGTCGGCCCCCAGCGAACGCACTAACTCCAGGTTGCGGGTGCTGCAGACGCCGGTGACTTCGGCGCCAAAGACTTTGGCCATCTGCACCGCAAAAGTGCCGACCCCGCCCGACGCACCATTAATCAAGACCTTCTGGCCTGATTGCAGCTTGCCGTGGTCACGCAGCCCTTGTAGCGCCGTGAAGGCCGCGACCGGGGCAGCCGCCGCTTCGGCATACGAGAGATTGGCCGGCTTGGGCGCCACTGCCGTCTCTTTCACACAGACATATTCGGCAAAACCGCCCGCACCGATTTCCCCAAAAACTGCATCCCCCGGCCGCAACGCTGTGACCGCGCGGCCCACGGCCTCCACCTGCCCGGCAATGTCAGCCCCCAAGCGCGGATCCTTGGGCTTGCGCAGGCCGTCGCTCAACCGGACCAAGAACGGCGCGCCTCTCATGCGGTGCCAGTCGAGCGGATTGGCCGCGGCGGCATAGACTTTGACCAGGACCTGGTTGTCTTGGGGGGTGGGCTTGTCAATCTCTTGAAGTTCAAGCACATCCGGTGGGCCATACGTTGGGTAGACAACGGCTTTCATGCGGTATCCTTTCTTTTGGATAAATGGAGCGAACAGCAGATGGCGAGTCAGAAGTTCGACTTTTGCGAAAAGTCGAACTTCTGGCGACGCAATATGTCCTGTCTGGATTATAGTTAAGCATCGTCTGCTTGTTGCATCATCGCTTTACGATTGGGCGACCGCAGCCTTGTGGACATAGTGGGTCGTTGCTGCGCTTTGCCGACTGCGCACCAGCACAATCCCTGCCCAGATAAACCAGAGGATAAAGCCCAGCCCAAAGATCGCGCCACCGGTTTCGGCAAAGGCGGGCACGAGCATGAGAACACCCGCCACGCCGATGGCCAGCCCCAGGTAGTTGAGCGCCTTGGGCAGGGCGCCGGTGCGCAGCGCAGCCCAACTGACCAGCAAGACCCACAAGCCGCCCGGCAACTCAATCCCGCCCCCCAAAGCGCTCTCGACGGCGGTCAGCGCCGGCCAGATCGTCACGGCTTGCGTCGGGTCTTTGCTGTATAGCTCGGCAATCACCACAATATCCTTGAGAAAGAGCATACCAGAGGCGATCACCAGCCCCGCCCAAATTAAGCCGATCGCCATGCCTATTTGCGATTGCGCCGGGGCGCCATCGCGCAGCCGCTCATGCAGGGCCAACACCAGCGGCACCATGAAAATACCGGCAACGATATAGATGATCAGGTGCCACACATAGAGCAGCGTCTGATTCGCCACCAAGAAGGCCAGATACTGCTCCGGCTTGGCGTCCATAATCGGGGCCAACAGGGTGAAGGCCATACCAAACCCAATCACATAGGCTGCCGCATTGATCAACGCGGCTACGCCGCCCAGCTTTTGTAAGTTATTCATGATTTGTCTCCTTGTATGATAGAATCTTCACATTTTACGAGAAAAAGTAGTTACGAGAAAAAGTAGCTGGCTTACCGCCGTGCGCGCCATACCATGAACATAGTTACTGCAAGCGTGACGCCCCAAAAGAGGCCCCAACTTTCCCATGCCACACCAACTGATGAGCCAAGCCCCAGCGCCACGCCGCTGATCCAGCCCCAACTTAATTCCGAGAGTTTTTTCTGTTCTTGCATCGTTTTCTCTTCTTTCTGTCCAATCACGCATCACCCGGTCCAGGTTGGACCTGGGTAACCGACAGCAATGGCATCCCTACATCCCGCACTTTTCTGAGCAAGCCATAGAGCGCCGCCTGATCCGCCACCGGACCGGTCAGTACAGTGACGCCACTTTCTTCTCGCGTAATGGTTAGATCTTCAAACCAGGCTGCCCATTGCTGCCCTAAATGGCCCTGAAGCCGGATCTGATAGATTTGCATGTCGCTCTGTCCTGTATAATTCTTGCATGATTCGCTGCTTGCGTTATTCATGGCCCTAGTATAGGCGGTGGGGCGTGCAATGTCCCCACATCAATGTGTAGTCAACCTGGAAAAAAGATGTAGTTGAAAGAGGTAGGTAGGTATGAGATAAATAGGTAGGGTAGCCGTCACTCCCATTCAGTTAAGGGGACGCACTCGTTCCACCGGTACCCTTGGGTGTGCATGGAATGCTGGACGCAGAGCGTGAGGAACCAGATTTGCTTGACTTAATAGCAGTGTGGGTGGCCGTTGGCCGTCAGAGCAAGCCTAGTTCCTGCGCCTTGGCCACGGCTTGGGTGCGCTTGTTGACCCCCAGCTTGCCATAGAGATTTTTGGTGTGATAGCGCACGGTGTTGAGGCTGACGACCAGTTCGTCGGCGATCTCTTGATTTTTGTAACCCGCGGCAATCAGATGGAGGACTTCGGTTTCACGCTCGCTTAGGGGCTCCGGCAGAGGTGGGCTGGCTACGGGCGTTGGTCGCCCCACATGGTTGGTCGCGCTTTCTCCCTCTGCAGCCAAGAGAGCCAGCAACTGGGTGATGGATTCCGGCGCAACTCCATGCGTCGCGGCGCGCGGTAACAGTTGTTGCAAGAGGTGCGCCATCGGCAAGCCTTCGTCAACAAAGAGCCGGATGTAGCCGCCTGCTGCCGCCAACGTCAGCGCCTCACCGAGCCGTTGCAGCGCCGGCTCCATTTCACCCTGCATCTGATAGGTGACGGCCTGTAGCGCCATCACCTTGAGCAGTTCACCCGTTCGTCCCATAGCCATGGTCTTCTGGCGCATTGGCTCCAGGATGGCCCATGCGGCGGCCGCGTCACTCTGCGCCAGATGGGCACGCACTTGGCTCAGGGGTAGTTGATAGGTTTGCGCCACTGCTTGCGCCGCCGCTACCCGGCCTTGTGCCAGCAAGACAAGCACTTGCACAGCGGCGATTTCCGCCCGATGGTGCATCATGTGACGTTGGCGGGCAAATTGTTCGATCTTTGTTACTAGTGCATTTGCGCCGGCCACATCGCCTTGCGCAAGGTGCAGGCGGGCCCGCAATAGTTCCTCAGGAATCAAGCGCTCTTTCTGCTCAAGCTGATGCGCCAGTCCGATACTCTGTTGGACGTACGCTTGGGCCGCAACCAGATCATTCCGTTCATAAGAGATGCGAGCCAGCCCCAGATAAGCTTCGCTTGCTGCCGGGAGAGGATGCTCACCGAATAGCGCCAACGCGCGCTGGTAACTTTGGGCCGCCAGATCGAGTTGTCCGGCAGCTTCCTGGATTCCACCTAGACCAATGGTCGCCATGCTGGTGAAAATCAGATTGCCCGTGGCCTGTCCGGTCGTAATAACCTCCTGATACGCCTGGGCGGCTGCGGCATAGTTGCCCTGGAGGTGATAGGCAAAGCCTAACTTCCAGTTGGTCGAGGTACGAAAAGCCAGGTTGTCAGGGTGTAGATAGGCCAGGGCCTGGCGTGAATGGGTAATGATGGCCTCAACCTGGCGCTGGTTGGCCGCGGCAGTGGCCCGAATGGCAGCAACACGCCCGATTAAATCGCGAGTTTTGTCGTCTAACTCAGCGCGCTGTAACACGGCTTCGGCCGCTTGCAGTTTTTCTTCCACACGGCTGGTTTGGCCGGTCACCAGTAACGTGGAGGCATACGCCGTCCACAAGGAAGGCCACGTATCGAGGACATGGGTGGGCAGCGATTGCAACCAATGCAACACGGGCAACACCACCCCGCGAAAGTGCAGGGGCATGCCACCACCCTCAATCAGGCGTTCGGCGCGCGCAACATCGTCGGCAGCCGTTGCATGGTGAAAGGCTTCCAACTCCAGCCCATTTTCCTCATACCACTGGCTGGCGCGTATGTGTAATTCGGCAATGCTTGGGTGATCTTTACCAGTGTTGGTCAGATGCTGGTGCAGCCGCTGGCGTAACAACTCGCCGAAAAGATGGTGATAGCGATACCAGCGCCGCTCATTGTCCAGGGGCACCATGAAGAGATTGGCTTGTTCGAGCGATTCCAAGATGGTTTGGGATTGGGGATTGGGGACTGGAGACTGATGATCGTCAGTCTTCAGTCTCCAGTCTCCAATAATTGCATCACAGAGCGGGCCACACATCCGGTCGAGGATCGATGTATAGAGCAAGAAAGCTTGCATGTGTTCCGGCTGCTGGTGCAAAACTTCTTCGAGCAGATAATCCATGACAAAACGATGGCTGCCGGTGAAGGATTGAATGAAGCCAGCAAGGTCGTGATCGCCGGCATGATGAGCTTGCAAGGAAATGGCCGCCAGTTGCAGACCGGCAATCCAGCCTTCGGTGCGCGCTTCCAACGCGCCCACCTCTGCTGCGGTGAGATCAAGACCCATTACTTGGGTGAGAAAGTCAGCCGCTTCGTCCGGGGTAAAACGCAGATCAGCCGCCCGCACTTCCGTCAACTGGGCCCTCGCCCGTAATCGTGCTAGCGGCAGCGGCGGATCCTCGCGGGTGGTAATGACCAGATGGAGTTGGGGTGGCAGGTGTTCGAGGAGAAAAGTAAGGGCCTGATCAACCGCACTGCTATCAAGCACATGATAGTCATCGAGGATGAGAACGCACTGATGCGGGAGGGCGACCATTTCGTTGATCAACATCGTCAGCAGCACTTCCAGCGGCGGCGGCTGTGGTGCCTGGAGCGCACCCATCACCTGTTTTCCCACGTTTTCAACCACTGTCTGCAGCGCGGCGACAAAATAGGCCAGAAAGCGAAACGGGTCGCGATCCTCTTCATCCAGCGCAAGCCAGGCCACCTGATTGCCGATTTTAGATTGCCGATTGACGCTTTGTCCTGCCGGCACAGTGTCACCGCGAAAATCTGAAATCGGCAATCGTAAATCGCTGATCCAACTGCTGACCAAGGTGGTCTTGCCAAAGCCGGCAGGGGCTGAGATAAGGGTCAATTTGCGGTGCAGACTTTCGTGCAGTTGTGCGATCAAGCGGGGGCGCGACACAAGGTTGGGCCGCGGCGGGGGGATGTAGAGCTTGGTGGCTAGGATTGGCGTTGACATGGCCTAAGTATAACATAAGCAAATTCGTGAGGCTACCCTTTCATTGTCAGCCGGGTGCGCACCCCATTTTCGGGGATGATCTACCAGAGAAATTGGGGGCATTCGACTTGGCCGCCAAAAGTGGGACACACCCATCGCCAGCAATGTCGCCAACAGCGCGGCAAGAGGGCGAATCACCCATACATTATGTCACCCGCTGGCGAATGAATGTGGCTGTGAGCAGTCTCAAGGATGGCCTTGTTGACTGCATGTCGGTGAATTTTGACCCATTTGGAATAAAGGGCTTGACAAAGAGAAGAAATCGCTGTATTATACCATCAGGTTAATTAACCATTTAGATAAATAAGGTGATACAATGATGGAGAGTGACAATGACAGACTAAGCCAGATCTTTGCGGCATTGGCCAATTCGACGCGGCGAGCGATTTTGGCGCGGTTGGCGGAAGGAGAGGCAACGGTGAACGAACTGGCCGAGCCGTTCCACATGAGTTTGCCAGCTATTTCCAAGCATATCAAGGTGTTGGAGCGGGCAGGGTTGATCATTCAGGGGCAAAAGGCGCAATTTCGGCCCTGCACCATCGACGTGACCCCGCTACAAGAGGTCGCCACGTGGACCGAGCAGTACCGCCACATCTGGGAGGATAGCTTTGACCGCATGGATGACTATATCAATCGACTGAATCAGCAGGAACAAACAAAACAGGAACAAGCAAAAGAGGAACAAACAAAAGAGGAGCAGCAACATGATGAAGGATAGCGCCACTGTGAACGAAGCAATTGTGATTGAGCGCACGTTCAATGCACCGGTAGAGACCATCTGGCGACTGTGGACAGATGCGGCAGAGGTCAAGCAATGGTATGGCCCCAAAGGCTTCACCGTGCCCGTGGTCCAAATGGATGTGCGCGTTGGCGGCAAACGGCTGGTCTGTATGCTGTCGCCCGATGGCAGCCGGAAGATCTGGACGACCGGCGAGTACAAGGAAATTATCCCCCATGAACGCCTTGTCTACACCGATTGCCCGGCCGACGAACAGGGCAACATGCTGTCGCTGGCCGCCATGGGCATGGGGGACGACACGCAACCGATGATTACGGAAGTCACGGTTCTGTTGGAAGCGATTGATGGCCGGACCAAAATGGTGATGAGGCACGCCGGTTTGCCGGCCGGAGATCAGGGCGCTAGCGCCGGCTGGGAACAAGCGCTTGATAAGCTGGCTGCACTTACTGAAGCGATGCGCAGCGCCAAATAGTCGGCAGGTGAGTTGATCACGGCAGAGATACTTTGCCAAAGCGTCTCTGCCTACGTCCTTTAAATCATAAATCAAAGCGGGCAATGTAGTCGGCACAATGAGCGCGAATCTGGGCGTTGGTCAGGCCAAAATCAGCCGAGCTGCACCGATGCGTGCCATGTTTCCCTCTGGTTCTCCGCCATGTATGCCGCCAGATGTTCCTCATATAGGTCATCCCATGCTAGCTCAAAATGGACATAGATTTTCTTGACGGTTCCAATCGGTTCGCTAACTAACTCATCGTAGAAGACATCGCAAATGTTGGGGTGAAGCGCATCGCGTGCGGCCAAATTACCCTTGACCATCATGTCGATGACGCGCAGATTTGTTGCAATCATTTGCGCCGGCACATAGGGTCTCATAACCGGGGTATGCAACGTGTGGATTAGACTATTGAAGCGATTGACCACATTGACTGGATCACGGTGGGTTTGGACGATGAGCGCATTGGGGACGGCGGCCAGTAAGGCCCGCAATTCAGACATATGGGAAGGCGATTTCATCACCAAACGACGCACATCTTGTGATTGATACCAATGTAGAATGGAGGCATATTCTGTGTACATAACATCCCGGCTGGCCGCTACATACCAATCAAAGTAGCGATAGGCAGGGACGCTGGCATAAAGAATGAAGCTGTTGAATAACATACCGACGGTCGGTATGCTATCATTGACAATAGTCAATGTCAAGTGGCCATAACACAAATCTACGTGTTGCAGAAGCTTGGTCTACAATTGAGGGGTGCGTCCCATTGTCGAGGGACGGGTCGAGTCTCTCAAATTTCTCCGCCAGAGCGCCCCCGAAAATGTGGTACGCACCCACAAGCGAGATTGTTCTTGACAAGTTGTCAAGAACAATGTTACCCTGCAAATATGAAAACATTTCCCGTTGGTGAATTCAAAACTCATTTTGCTGAGATCATCGAGCAGGTACGCGCTGGTGAAGAGATCCTGATTACATACGGCAAGAAAAAAGAGAACATCGCCGTTCTCATTCCCTACGCCGCATACAAGAGCAAAAAGATTCGACTCGGTCTTTTACAGGATAAGACGCTTACGATTCACGAGGATTTTAAGATGACTGAGGAAGAGTTGCTGGCCTTATGATTTACCTGCTCGATACGCACTATCTTCTCTGGACTTTATTTGAGCCGGACAAAATACCTGATCCCATCCGCAGAATTCTGGAAGATGAACAGGACACAAAACTATTCTCAGGCGTCAACTTATGGGAGATTTCCCTTAAATATGCGCTAGGTAAGTTAGAACTCGGCGGTATGAATCCCAGCAAAGTATTTGATACCTTGCTGGAAGCCGGTTATGAAGTTGCAGAACTAGAAACCCGCTTGCTAGCAACGTACTTTCAACTCCCCAAGAAAGATGACCACAAAGACCCGTTTGACCGTCTGCTGATTTGGCAAGCTATTTCAAACGGCTACACCTTGATTACGCAAGACAAAAAAATTGAGCAATATCATGCAGACGGTCTAAAGCTCACATTGGGTTGACGCAGCCTACTGCTTTGTCAGTATAGCTTATCCAACAAGAGCACATTAGCGACATATTAGCCCATCATTCCCCTGTCCATGGGGAACATGGGGCGTTGGATGCGTTGGTAGGGTAGGTTTTCGATATCCTGATTGACAGCGCCAGGGCTGAGTGCCAACAGCGCACGGCGCGCCATCTGATCCACTTCGGGTACCAGATAGCCCATCTTGACGACGACGATCTGGTATTGGGTTGGGTCGAGATCGATCTGTGTAAAATCCGTCATGCGATGGAAGGGCGTGCGCCGCTCGGTCAATACGACATGGACGCCCAGCACATCGATCACCGTCACGTGATTGGGGAGGACCGTTGTCCCAGCTTTGGCGTTGGCGGGCCAACTCACCGTGTGCAGTGAGATCACCGTGCCGTTGACGTGCAGGGGCTGGGCATGGATCGGGTCTAGCTTGCCGCCGAGCGCCAGGGGAACGGTTGCGCCAACCCCGGCTTGTTCACAGGCTGCAACGGCTTGCGCGTCAGCAATGCCGGCCACCAGCGCCGATTTGGCGCCCAATGCCAGCAAGCGTTCCAGCACATAGGGAATATCTCCCGCCCCACCGGCGGTTGGATTATCGCCCGAATCGCTGATGACGACCGGTTTTTCTGTTTCCTGTAGCGCCAGTTGAATACACTCGTCTGCCGTGCCGGAGGTGACGCCAAAGCGAAATTGTGCGCGCACCGCCCAGAATTTTTGCGCCAGATCGGCGGCCGCGGCGCGGGTTTGCGCTTCATCCCACCCAACCGCCACCACCGACCCCGTGGCGCGCGGCTCATCCGCCCAAACATAGCCGATCAGGATCGAAGCGTCCAGGAGCTGGTAGTCGTTTATGACCTGCGGGATGGTGGCGTAGAGGCTGGCGGCTGGTTCAAATTCGGTGCTGCTCTGCTCGCCGGGCACGAGAATGGGAACCGGGATGAACGCCATGCTTGGTGCGCTTCCCGCACGCAGGCAGCGCATCAGCAAGGCGCAAGCCCGTTCCTGCGTTTCGTACCAGTCCAGGTGGGGCGCGGTGCGATAGGCGGTGAGCATATTCAGGCTCTCTATCACACGCTGCGACACATTACCATGCAGATCATAGCTGGCCGAGATCAGACAGTCGGGACCGACGACTTCCCGAATGGCCGCCAGCAGATCGCCCTCCACATCGTCACGACCATGCACATTGGCCGCGCCGTGCATATCGAGGAAGATGCCATCCCAGGATCCGTGTGCGGCAAGCTCGTCCAGCAATTGTTTTTTGAACCCAGCGTAGAACGCCGGTTCGATCGAGCCGCCTGGCAAGGCCCGCGCGCGGCGCAACCCAATGAACGCCACATCGGGATAGTCGGCGAAAAAGCCGTAATTCGCCAATAACTCAGCACCTGTGCTCACAATAAAGTCGCGCGCGCCAGAGAGCAGTGGGGAAAAGGTGCAGCACTCGCAACTCAACCCCGCCACACCAATGCGGCGCTCTTTTGCGGATGAGGTGGAAGGTGCTGACTCACGTTGGAGACCATTACTAGGATTCATGATTTGCGTTGGGTCCTTTTCGCGTCCTATTACCTTTAATGCGCATAGGGGCGAAGCGGTGAAATCGCTACCAATAGCAAAGGGTAATGCAGCGATTTCTCCCCTAGCCCTATGCGCCATCGTGAATATTGAACCCTTCAAGTATAGTTGGGGTAGCGGGATTGCGGGAAATCAGAGAATCCCCACCAATCGATTGGGTTCTGTTGACATTGGCCCAAACGGCCAATCAAATTGGCCACCTGACACCGAGAAGCCGCCGCAGCGGCTAGCAAATTAGCCGCTGCGGCGGCTTCTCGGTGTCAGCAGCGGGTTTTAACCCCGCAAAAATGAAATGTCACCAGAACCTAGCGCGGCTTGCCGCCGCGTGGCTAGCTTTGGTACACTCATGGCATGGTACCATGGCTAATTGCCGTCATCACCGCATTGACGAAAAGCATACGACAGGCGCGTCGCTCCAGCCTCTTGCCGTTGCTTGCGCCATTTCTGCTCCTGATCGCCATTGGCACGGTTGCCTATGCGCGGCTAGAAAACTGGACCTTCTTCGACGCGCTCTACGCCACCATTATCACCATTACAACCGTCGGCTATGGCGATCTCTCGCCGCACACGGCAGCAGGGCGCGCCTTTGCCATCTTCTTTACCCTCTTTGCCATTGGGTTGGCCGGCTACGCGCTCTCAACGGCCGCCGCCACCGTTTTTGAAGGGCACCATGCCAAGTTGGAGTTAAAGCGTTTGAAAAATCGTATGCAACAAATCGCAGCCTTATCCACTCATGTCATTATCTGTGGCGGCGGCATTCTGGCCAATCGAGCTGCGAGTGAGTTTAGCCGCCGGAAAGTTCCTTTTGTGATTATCGAGGCCGATGAGGTCAAGCTGAAGCATACCTTGCTTTGGCTGCATGCACCCTATGTTGAGAAACGCCAGCGCCACTATGCGACGCTGGCCGAGGTCGATTTGAGTATTGAGGAACGCAAGACGGTTCAAGAGCTTGCCGAGGAGACCGGCATCTTGTATATGCTCGAAGATCCGACCGATGAGCAGCAGTTGCGGGCGGCAGGGGTGAATCGAGCCTATGGGGTCGTGGCGGCAATGGAGGACGACCGCGACAACACCACGATTATTCTCAGCGCAAGGGATATGGCGCGGCGGCTGGACAATGCCAAATTGCGCATTGTGGCCAGCGCGCGTAATGAACTCAATATGCACACACTCTATCTGGCCGGAGCCGACCGGGTGATTTCACCCAATATCATGGGCGGCTTTACGGTTGCCTCACAGATGCTGGACCATGATACGGCAGAACTCTGGGATCAGATGCTCTATCAAAGCAATGAGCAAATGCGCTTTGGCGATCTGAAGGCAGTGGACTATCCAGAGCTGATCGGCAAAACCACCGACGATGTCCGGCGCACCCTCGCTCAGCTTGTCCTTGCCATTCGCCGCGACGGGAAATTTCTCTACACGCCCGAACCGACTGAAATTGTACAGCGCGACGATACTCTGATTGTCATGGGCCCCAATTTACAACCATGATCGATGGCAGAATAGACGCCATTCGCAAACTCGCTATCTATCCTTGCTATATCGCTCATCTCCCAGTTCTGCCTGTAGCTGGTGTAATTGCGTTTTCAATTGCACCACCGTCGCGGCATAGGCGGGGTTGTCCACCACATTGTTGAGTTCATAGGGATCTTGCGCCAGATCAAAGAGTTCCCACTCCGGTGTGTAACTTTCGTCAAGCGAGCCTGCCTGCCCCATGCCGTCGGCATAGTAGTAGATGAGCTTGTATTGGTGGGTGCGCAACCCATAATGGGCGTAGACATTGTGGTGCGCCTTGTGCATCCAATAGCGATAGTACATGGCCTGCCGCCAATCGGCGGGTGTTTGCCCTTGCAACAAAGGTCGGATACTGCGCCCTTGCATCGCCGCCGGCACAGGGAGCCCCGCCAATTCCAAAAAGAGAGGCGCAAAATCGACATTGAGGATCATATCCTGGTTGACCGAACCGGCGGCAACCTCTTGGGGATAGCGCACAATAAAGGGCATACGCAGCGATTCTTCGTACATAAAGCGCTTGTCATACCAGCCGTGATCCCCCAGAAAAAAGCCCTGATCCGAGGTATAGATAATCAGCGTGTTCTCAGTCAGCCCCTGTTCATCCAGGTAATCGAGCAGCCGCCCCACGTTGTCGTCAATACTGGCGATAACGCGCAAGTAATCCTTGATATAACGCTGATAGGCCCACTTGCGCAGCTCATTTTCCGGCAGGCTATGGTTGATGGTCGATTTGAGATCGAGCGGATTCATGTGGACGCCAACGCGCATCTCCGCCGCGGCCGCAGCCGACGCCCGGTTGGCATAGTCGTCATAAAGCGTCGCCGGTTCCGGGATCTCCTCGTTGAGATAGAGGTGGGCGTGCTTTTCATCTGGTTCCCAGGCGCGATGGGGCGCTTTGTGATGATACATTAGACAGAAAGGGCGTTCACTATCCCGCCGCTGGAGCCAATCGAGACAAAAGTCGGTAATGATGTCAGTCACATAGCCTTGCACCGTGCGCCGCGTGCCGCCATTGGGGCCCTTGAAGATAAAATCCGGGTTGTGATAGAGCCCTTGCCCCGGCAGCACCGCCCAATCATCAAAGCCGGTGGGACAGTGATCCGGTCCCTGCCCCAAGTGCCACTTGCCAAAGATCGCGGTCTGATAGCCCACTTCTTGGAGCAATTGGGGGAAAGTCTGCAAGCGGTTGTCCATGGGCGTGTCCAGCGTTGTCACCTGGTTGATGTGGTTGTAGGCGCCGGTAAGGATCGCAGCGCGGCTGGGGGTGCAAATGCTGTTGGTGCAGAAACAATTATCAAACCGCATCCCGCCGTTGGCAATACGGTCCAGGTTGGGCGTCCGGTTGATGCGGCTGCCATAGCAACTCATGGCATGAGAGGCATGGTCGTCGGACATGATGAAGACGATGTTAGGGCGTTGGTTGGGCATGAGCTTCCTTTCTACTGGTTGCTTTGTTGGTCACATTGCCTGCGCTAGGCGAACTGATATGTTGATCTTTTGGACCGTGGCGGTATCTGCTGCACAAAAGTATACTATTTTCGAGACAGTAATGCCAACGTGATAGTTTCAACAGTTCACCTTCCCACCTCACCTTCCCACCTCACCTTCCCACCTCACCTTCCCACCTCACCTTCGTGCCACCCACTCCTTTTGAACATAAGAGTTTTTCATTTATAGTGATACGGTGCAAGCAGAAACATGGTGACAAAAGAGGTAGAAGATGAGTGTAATAGAAGTCCTGAACTCGGTTCAATACATGATAGACGAAGACGGCAAACGAACGGCTGCCGTGATTCAGATAAACATGTGGCAAAGCCTTTTGGACCTATTAAGCGCCACGGATCTAATTGCGGAAAAGGAAGTAGCCGCTGAAAAAACACCAGAGCAGGTTGTTGCCAGTGTACAAGCTCGACCAGTTTGTTCAGATAACGTAATTCCGCCCAAAGGCTCACTGCTTGCCGCCTTACAGAGTTCCACCCATGACGGTGAAAACTTTGACCTGGATGAATGAACACAACAATGGCTGGCAATCGAAAAGGAGATGAAAACTATCACTCGTCAGAACGATCTTGAAGAGGGTCGTTTCTAGCCGTGTCATACCTTCTCGATACCAACCACCTCTCACCACTTGTCACACCCAAACATATCAACCGAAAACTGGCTATTGCCTCGTTCGTAATCGATTACAACCGCGTTAACCGCTCCGCACAATCCCCATCAAATACTCGCCCCAATTCGCCGGATCGGGCTTGAAGCGCGGCCGCTCCTTGTAGACATCCGCCGGCGCCTCTTCATAGCCGGTGACCTTGAGGTCAAAATAGCCGATGCCGCCGCTATATTGACGCACGGTCATCTGGTAGTTTTGGCAGAGATCGACAGGAATGATGCCGGTGATCGTACACAGTTCATCCTCCATGACCGGCTCCTCAATCGTTGCTTTCATCTGCCGTAGATCCGACATGGCATGGCCCATTTCCGGGATGGGTATGGTCAGTTGATATTCGCCCATGGGCCAGAGCAACTTGGTGCCCGCCTTCTTTAGCGCGTCAAAGAGCACGAGTGGCGCAAGCGCGCGGTAATCGGCGGGCGTGCTGACTGGGCTGCTGAATTCATAGCTAATTAGGGTGATCTTCAGATCGGTCAGTTCCCAGCCCGCAAGCCCTTGGTCGAGACAACTGTAGACACCGTCCACAACCCCGTTTTGGAAGGTCTGTTGCAAAAAGCCGGTTGTAATCTCCGAAGCGTACTCGACACCGCTGCCCTTGGGCAACGGCTCGACACGAAAACCGACCGCCGCGTGAAAGTGCAATCCATCCTGATACATGGTCACAGCGGCCTCGGCGGTTTGGATCGGCGTCTCCAAATAGATCGTCATCGGGTCGGTCATCTCAATGTCGATCCCATACTCCCGCCGCAACGTCTCTTGCACGATCTCCATCTGGACGTGACCAAAAAGGGTGATGTAGATGTCGTCGTTGAACGCGTTGAGCTGATAGGAAAGGTAAGGGTCGTTGTCTGCCATGACGGTCAGCGCTTCCAGCAGTTCTTGCCGTTGGGACGGACGCTCGACCGCGACTTTTACCTTGAGCGTCGGCTTCCCCAAGGCAAAGCCCTTGTTGCGCGTGCCTTGGCCAAAAGTATTCCCCACCTTTAGGTGATGCAACCCTGTCACCATGGCAATGTCGCCGGCCTGCAACACCGGCACGACTTCCATCTGACCGTGATGCCAGCGGGAAAGCCCGGTGATCCGGTCCTCGCCAATAAAGCCGCGCAGCGCCACCTGCCCGGCGGTGAGCTTGATCATGCAGGTCCTGCCCTTCTTGCCATGCATGTGCGAGACCTTAAAGACAACCCCGCTCGGTTCAGCGCCCGCTTCATCAGTTAGCAATGGCGCAAAGTCGGGCAGAAGTTCATTGATCGCATTCAGGATCTCGGCGAGACCAATCCCATTGAGTGCGCTGCCAAAGAGCACCGGATAGATGACCCGCGCGGCCACGGCGCTTTTGAGCGTGTAGCGCAGACGTTCGTCAGACAACTCATGCCCTTCCAAATAATCAACCAGGATCGCTTCATCGACGAGCGAAAGCAATTCGATGAGCGTATCGTCCGGTTGTAGCGCCACCCTTTTGACTTGCGCCTGTTTCGACCCCACACCGCTGACCTCCTGCATGACACAGATCGCCGCCGTTAGGTGCTTGCGAATCGCTGTCAACACCCTGGTGATCTCCACGCCCATGCGATCAACTTTGTTGACAAAGATCAGCGTTGGCACCTCCATCCGTTTGAGCGCATTAAAGAGCAGCTTGGTATGCGACTGCACCCCTTCCTTGGCGGAGATCACCAGGATCGCACCATCGAGCACCAACATGGAGCGTTCCACCTCGGCCACAAAATCGACGTGGCCTGGCGTGTCGATAATATTAATTTTGTACCCTTCATAATTATAGGAAGTGGGCATAGAGATAATCGAAATGCCGCGCTCCCGCTCTAACTCCAATGAATCGGTCTGCGTATCGCCATGGTCGACGCGCCCCAGTTTGCGGATCGCGCCGCTCTGGTAGAGCAACTGTTCGGTCAGTGTGGTTTTACCGGCATCGACGTGGGCAAAGATGCCGATGTTTTTGATCGTTTCTTTCAAGAAAGTTGTCCTTTTACGCTGATTTGCACAAAAAAAGCCACAGGCATAATCGCCTGTGGCTATCGTAGAGAACCGCTTTGTCAGGGTAGGTGGACGCCTATCCTGCAAACAAAAAAGGTCACAGCGCGCAGTAGCACTGTAACCTGAATCTCACAAACTTCGTCTTGCCGGTTTCCGTTGAACGTAAATACTATACTGCGGTTGTGATAAAAACCAGAGTTTCTTTACCAGAGTAATAGGCAGAAGCAAAACTCCGGTTTTCATTCAGAGCAGAGTATAACAGAAGCGATCGCCAACGAACGGCGGCACATTCAGGGTACAGACAGGGCCAACCTCGCGCAGGTGCGATAGCCAATGTCGGTTTGTCATTTGTGTGCCTCCTTTCGTTGCATTGTGGTTCGTTACACTATGGTTCGTTGCATTGTGGATGGTTTGAATACCTATGTTGATAGAATACCACAGGAATGGCTGCCTTCCAAAACGGGGCATCTCGATTTTCTCAATATCTTCTGCCTGCCGTAGTTTAAGCCGGCGTCAATCTTTGGATCTGTGTCACATCATTTTCGATATTCAGCGGGTACTACAACTGTGGTGTCCGACGTTAGACACCTTGCTCGCCAACAGATGCAGCACATCGTATCATCAACACAATCACACAGTCTTTTACGACGCTTGCTTATGTGTGGTTATCCACTGCATCCTCGCTTGGGGGGATGGCGTAATAGAAGTGCTCCATCTGGCAGACATGTTCAAAGCCTATCCGCTTGTAGACGCTTTGTCCCATCTCAGATGATTGTAGGGTTCCAATTTTGTAGCCGATGTGCATGGCGTCGTGCAAGGGGGCAATGGTCATCGCTGCGCCGATACCCCTGCCTCTAGCGGCTTCACAGGTAGAAACATACTGGATTCCCGCAACACCTGCACCGAGAAAAACGTTCGACGTCGCCACGGGTTCGCCGTGCAAATAGCCTATGTAGTTGCGGTTGGGCCAGTCCAGATCCAGATCGCTCACCAATGCAAACAGAGCGTTCTCCATTGAAGGTGGGATTTGAAACCCCTTGATAAATGTGCGGGTCCACACACGGAGCTGCTCTAGAGTGGTTACGTGTTCGATCTGAATTTCTGGCGAGTAGTGTTGGACAGGCTTCAGGGTGTCCAATCCAAGCGACATGCCTGGTGTATTGGCGTCGTAGCGAAAGCCATAGGCTTCAAAGCGTGGTTTCCAGGTCTCAACTGTCAGATCTGAAGGTGGCCAACAGTTAAAGCCATGCACCGACTTTGATCGAAAGTAAGGAGCTTCTTCCATAATCCGCCGGATGTCTGCATCGGTGTTCAAGGTTCGACACAAGATACCATTGAGCCATGGATTATCAATAAATGTGTACCACCGCAACAACGCTGGCGAATCCAACGCCTCTGCCTTTTTTGAAAAGGCGATATACTGAAAATATTCATACAAATTGCCTTTTATACGATTCGTGAGCGCAGAAGCCGAAAAATCAGTCAAAATATCCGACATAAAGCCTTCCATCTCGAACGCAAAGAACGCAGAACAAAATAGGCTACCTAATACTGCACACGGATCATCATAACAGGAAAGTCAAGCAGAAACCAGTTGTGCCATGCTCTGGAGTGCATACTGCATTTCCAAGGCGTTGTCAATCCCACAGCAAAGACAAAGTCTCACACGTTCAATGGCAGAAATTCAATGGTTGGCAGATCAATGGGAGGCACCGCCAGCCATTTGGTAACTTTACAAAATAAGGCATCACGCCATCATGCATCACTCTTCAGGCGGCGACCCCGCGTCAGGCGGAATGGGCGGCCCATCGGGGATGGCGTCGATGTCGCGACATAACTCCATATGGACGTCGCGCCATTGGAAGCCGGCAACCTCGAAGGTGGGGATGTCCTTGATCCAGCGTTTCTGGCCTTCATCCAACGCATAGATATGCGGGCTGGTCGCACACTTCAACAGAATGGGGTAGGGCTCTTGGCCAACCAGGTGCTGAATATCTTTCGGCAAGTTCGCCACATTCCCTTGATTGATGGGGAAGAGCCACGGCAGCGCCAACACAGTTAAGAGTGCCCACACGGTATAGGGAACCATCGCGCCAGCGAGGGTGCGGTGCAGCGCGTGCAGGCGGGATGCCTGATCCGACTGCCACTGGAGCACGAGCAGCCAAAACAGGACGCCAATATTGATCACATTCCAGCCGATAAAGGCTAGGCGATTGGGCGTCAGGCGGTCTTCCAGCGTGCGGTAGAGAATCGCGGCCAAGGCATAGATCCCCACCAGGAGGGCTAGCACCGTCAAGGCCAAGATCCCGCGCCAGAGCCAGGTCCACAGCCGTGCGTTGAGATCTCCGCGTGCTAAGGGGACGACACCGACCAGCAGCCCAATCACGGCAAAGAGCATAGCGTTGAAGGCGATCAACACGTCACGGTTTTCAAAGGGTTGGCGGAAGTTGGCGGGGATAAATGCAATAAAAACCGCCAGCACAACAACCGCCAACGGCAGCAGCAGACGCAGCAACAGTGTGATCAGGCGGCTCAGCCCCTCATCAAAGGGTTGCTGGCGCGGCGCCACCCCCGGCTCGACAGCTAACGCCACGGCCAACACCCCCACCATCCCCGCGCCGCCGGCAAAAAAGAGCCGCATAATCTCTTCAGGTGGATCAATGCCCAGCGCGCTGAACAGCCCCACGGTCACGCCGGTAAAGAGCAGCAGGATAAAGCCAAAGAGGCCACCAACAATCAAAAACTCCAACGACTTGACCAAAAACGCAAAGCGGTTGCCGGCATCCCAATGCCCAATGAGCGCATAGAGCCCAATCCCGGCCCAGGCCAACAACGCCAGACTCAGCGGCATCAGCGCCAGATATTGCTCCTGGTAGAGGCTTGTCCCCGTTTGCGGATAGAAGAAGAGGACGTAGGCGGTGACTGCACTTAATCCCAACGCAATCGCAACCAGGCGTCGCCAATAACGTTCCCCGGCTCCCGCCAGAAAGGCAATGATGACAATGGCGGCTACCCCTGCGCCCAACAATATGACGATGGGGGTTGTAGAATTTTGGCGAGAACCTGAGAAGGGGTTCACGATCTGTAGTGTGTACCGATTAACATCCGAGAGCCACCACAACAGCAGCCCGTTGAGGAGCGCCAACGGCACGGCCCACGACCAGGCAATCACCCGTCCCGTCGTGTGGAGCAGACGGTAGTGCCATGCGGCAAAGAGCAGATTGTTCCCATCTTCCGTGCGGGCCATGTGTAGCGCTTCGGCGAAGGCGTCGCGCTCGCCGGCTTTCACCGCGGCCTGATAGGTTAACTCAAGTTGTTCCGGGTCAACGGCAAATTCCCGAATCGTTTTCAGATAACTCATAGTTGTGCCTCCCCCAAAGGGTGAAACCTTCAATAGGTCTGATAGGTGCTCAACCAGCGCAGTTCTGAGCAGGTCCAGCAAGGTGAAGAGCCAAAGATTGATGAGAACCAGCGGTCGACCTGTGCGCAGTGCATCCCGATTTTTGTCGCGAAAGAGCTGCGCCATCGGATTAGCGTACTCCCGATGAAATGATCGTGGATAGAGGTAGAGGAGTAGGCTGTAAATCCGACAGACAACGCTAACAATTGTACCTGTAGTATGCTGTCGCTGTTGGTAATGCTGTTGCATCAAGCGCCCTGCCCGATCAGGTTGGTGATTGGGCTGGGCAGGAGTTGCTTGGCGCGCGCCTGACGCACCAGTTCATCAAGGCGCGCCGCCTCCGCGCTCAACACCCCGACGCCGAAGTCGGTCAGCCGGTAGTAGCGCCGCCGCTCGTCGTCAAGTTCCGGGTCAGGCCGCTCATCCACTTCGGCGATCAGCCCGTTGGCCAGCAAACGTTTGATCGCCCCGTAGAGTGTACCCGGCCCCAATTGAACCTGTCCATGCGTTCGCCGTTCCACCTCCTGCATAATGCCATAGCCATGCCGCTCTTCGTCGGCCAGGGCCAGGAGAATGTGAAAGACGGCGGGGGAAAGGGGCAGTTGATCGCCCGGCGAGCTTGTCTGTTTGCTCATTGGTTGGTTCCTTTGGCTCAATTATATCACATCACGCTGTATCGCCAACTGATATATCGCACAACGATATAATATATCAGCTTTTTCGACGTGTCAACCCTCAAAATTTGAAACTGTGATATAATCACCGCACAATATGGTGACAGGAACGATGGCTCTCGTCTCCCCATTTCCGGCAATCGCCAAGCGCCCCACCCACGAGACTGCGCTCATCATTGCCTATGCCAGGGCGGAGCACGGCACGGTTCAACTATACTGCGGTTGGATTGAAAACTGAAGTTTTAGGTGACCCTACCAGAGAAAGAAACTTCAGTTTTCAAACAGAGCTCAGTATAGCCGAGATGATACGTCAGTGGGATATCCCGTTGAGAGCATTTGCATAAATCAGCCAGGTATGGCAAAGAATAACACGGTGAGCATTTACGCCGGGGTTTGCTAATCGGGCTAACGAAAGGAGACTGATAATGGACGCAATCCACTTCGAGATTACACAGGACGAACGAACCGCGGGGACACTGGCGCCAGAGAAGCTGAAGCGGATCCGCAGCAGCTTCGAGACAAATGGCTATGCGGTGGTCAGCCGGTTCATTGCCCCCGAGACCTGTGGCCTGCTTTTACAGGCCGTTCATGAGGATGTCGCGCGGGTCCGCGCACGACCGGAGCCAACCCATCATGAACAGCGAACGGGTGTCGGTCATCTCCAGTTGGGCCTGCGTCGTTACGCCCCGTTTGTGCAGTCGGAACTCGTGGCCAATCCGCTGATCGAAAGTATTGTGGCCGCATTGTTGGGGCCGGGCGCCTGGCTTGGGTTCTACAATGGCAATGTCAACACGCCGGGCAGCGGCAGCCAACCCCTCCATTATGACCGCCCCTATGCGTGGAAATCCGCCGCAGAAGCGGCAGCCGCCGGACAGCCGTGGCCGCCGCCCACGATCACCGTCTCTTGTTCCATCGCGCTCTTTGACATTACTGCGGAAAGTGGCGCCACAGAAATCTATCCCGGTTCGCAGCGCGAGACCGCGGTGGCCGACTGGCCGCGTGGTGAACGGGTGGAGTACCACCCTGACCTGATCGCGCAGTGGGCCCCACCGAGCAGAATGGCGATCCCAGCCGGCGGGATCTGCTTCCGCGATCCACGGATGTGGCATCGTGGCATGCCGAATCATGGCGACAAAACTCGCCCCATGATCGCGCTGACCTACCACTCCGGGCTAGCCAAGCACTGGCGCGGGCTGTTGGCGCCCAATCTGAGCGAGAAAGACCAACAGCGTTGCGCGGCGGACCCGTCGCTGCGCGTCATGGACGATAGCACGCTTGGCGATGGCCGCTTAGTCTTCGACGAGAGCGCTCGCTCTGCCTTTGAATCGGTCGCCAATCTTCATGGGATCGTCCGCAACGCACGCTTTGTAGAAGCGCCATTCACGGTTAATCACTTTGTCGATGCCCATGAATTGGGCGGTGCGCGGGTTGTCAAAGAGGGGCAGGTTACACCCTATCCGGATGTAGAGGCAAAATAACGAAAGGAAACACATGATGACATCTGATCCATTTGAACAAGGTCTTGCCGCTGGCGAGGCGGCTGCTTCGGCCGCGGGCGGCGCCTCATCCACTGCGCAAACCGGCGGGCGCATGTATGTGCGCACCCAGGGCTTTGGCTCCACCGATGCGGAGTTGCGCTTTCTGCAACGCTGCGGTGTGCGCCACAAAGCCGCTACCTTCCCCTTCCACCCCGACATTGGCTGGAAACTCGACGAGTTGATCCAGGAACGCGAGCGCCATGAAGCCTTTGGCATGACGCTAGATATGAGTTCGCTGCCCATCTATGAGCAATTCCCCAACATCATCCAATATGGCAAAAGCCCCGAGCGGGACCGCGAAATCGACCTGGTCTGTGAAATGATCCGCACCGCGGCGCGCGCCGGCATCGATTCACTGCGCTATAACACCTGCGTCCTGCCCATCGACCGCACCGCACCCGAAGAGGGACGTGGCGGCTACTATTACACGGCCTTTCGTCTGGACCAGATCCCGGCCGAGAAGCAGCAAGCATTGACCGACGCCGGGCGCGTCACCGCGGAGATGCACTGGGAACGCATCGAGTATCTGCTCGAACGCATGATTCCGGTTGCCGAAGAATACAAGGTGCGCATGGGCAATTCCCAGGAAGACCCGGCGACGCCGCCCGGCTATCGCGGCGTCGACAAAGTGCTCAATGACTTTGAGGGCATGAAACGCTTTATCGAGATTCAGCGCAGTCCCTATCACGGCTGGAACTTCTGTATCGGTTCCATTGCGGAGATGCTCGAAAACCCAGCAGAGGAGATCTACCCCTTCATTGACTACTTTGGCAGCCGCAACACGATCTTCCTTGTACACTACCGCAACATCATCGGCAACCGCTACAGCTTCCGCGAGGCCCTGCCCGATGAAGGGGCGCTGGACATGGTTCGCGTTTTAAAAGCGCTCAAAGAGACCGGCTATTGCTACGGCATTGATCCCGACCACGTCCCACGCACCGCCGATGATCCCAAAGGTTATTATCAGTCCTATGCGTACAGTTTCGGCTATATTAATGCCATGATCCAGGCGGTCTATGGTGGGGCTTGACAGCGAGCCGAATGATTCGGCTCTGTCCCATCTCGACCACGATGCATTGAATAGCATGATCAATGCGGCCGACTTTCATGGCGCCATCATGGTGGCGCATAAAGGAAAACCGATCTATACAGTCGCACGCGGGTTTGCCAACATCGAGTGGGGCATCCCGAATGCGATTGATACGAAGTTTCGGATTGGCTCGATCACCAAGCAGTTCACGGCAATGGCTATTTTGATCCTACAAGAACGCGGGCTGCTCAGCGTCGACGATGCGGTTGCGGCGCACTGGGCGGCTGCACCAAGCGACTGGGCGAATATTACACTGCACCAACTGCTTACCCATACCTCTGGTATCATGCACTCGTGGGACTTGCCTGGATTTACGGACACGATGGCCGTGCCGACGACGCTGGATGCCACGCTCGAACGCTTTTTTGGCCATCCCCTTTTGTTTTCGCCGGGGAAAGCTTTTGCATACTCCGGCGTTGGGTACTTTCTGCTGGCAAAGATTATCGAGGAAGCCGCGGGTATTCCTTATGATCACTTCCTGCGGACGGCGATCTTTGAGCCGCTTGGCATGATAGAGACAGGCCCCGATGAGCCAGAGATGATCTTGCCGAAGCGGGCAACAGGGTATCAGCGCGGTGAAGATGGTGTTGCGCGGAATGCGCCAACGATATATACTCCGGTGTGTACTGGGGGCGGCCACCTGTATTCAACTGTCCAGGATCTGGCGCGCTGGGATTGGGCGTTAACGCAGGGGCGGCTCATCTCACAGGAATCTTATACAGCATACTACCGTCCCGAACGGGAAAACTACGCGTACGGGTGGCGGGTTGGGGTGGTGCAAGGCCATACATGGGTTTCACACAGTGGCGGTCTGCCGGGCGCTAGCGCCTTCAACCAGCGTTTTCCGAATGATCAACTGGACATCGTGCTCTTGACCAATCTGACCCCAAGGACTTGGGCAGGCATCCCGCGCACCATCGCTCGCATGGTTCTGAAGATTTCTGAACAAGACGAGAGCCTATTCTAACGTTCATAAGACGAAGCCAGATACGTCTAGACTATACAGGATAAATCGTAACTTTGATCATTGCACCTACCGGAGATCACCCATGCAAACCCTTCTCACCCTGATGGACAAAGTCAAGAGTTCAGGCGCATTTGCCGCCGGCGGGACGTTGCCGTCGATTCCGCCTGGGCTAACGGTTGCGGGCATCGGTCACATCGGCTTGCCCTTGACCGCAGAACAGGCGCAGGCGTTGATTGCGCACAGCGAGCAGGCGCCCTTTGGCCGCCGTGAAGCGACGCTTGTGGATACGGATGTGCGCAAGAATTGGCAGATTGGGGCCGCCGATTTTGCGCTGACCAATCCGCAGTGGCATGAGGCCATGCAAACCGCCGTTGACCAGATCGGCCAGGAGTTGGGCCTCGCCGACTGCAAGATTAGCTTTGAAACCTATAAGCTGCTAATCTACGAAGAGGGATCCTTCTTCACTGCCCATCGCGATACGGAAAAGATCCCCAACATGTTTGCCACCATGGTCGTCAATCTACCTTCTGAACATGAAGGCGGCGAGTTGATCATCAGCCATGCCGGGCAGAGCAAACGCTACTCTTTTGCCGACAGCAGCCTCTTCGCATCCAGTTTTGTAGCTTTCTACGCCGACTGCTACCACGAGGTCAAACCGGTGACCGCCGGCTATCGCCTGAGCCTGATTTACAACCTAGCCATTACCAACCGCAAGCAGCAGCCCGATCTGGCCGAGCAATTGGGCGTGATTGAGGAGGTCGAACAGGCCATCCAAGCCTGGAAAGAGGCGCCGGACGCATCGCCCATCCTCACCTATCTGCTGGACCACAGCTACTCCGAGCAGAACTTGAGCATGTCTAATCTAAAGCTTAGTGATTTTGCCAAGGCATCGGTCTTGTTAAGCGCCGCCGCCAATCGTGGCTGTCAGGCCTACCTCTGTTTAGTGACCTATCATCAAGCGAGCTATGGCGAAGTCATGAGTTATGGCTATGGTCGGCGTGGCCGGTACTCCTATTATGATGACGATGAGGATGGGGACGAGGATAACGAGGATGCAGGCGAGGATGTGGGTGAGGATGATTTTGAAGAATATGACGTCGATGAAGAAAAGGTCTATGCCCACGCCTTTATCACCGCGGATGGCGATAAAGTTGCTGTACAAGAGTTGGTGCTAAACGAAGATGATTTGGTGGCAAAGATCCCATTGCGCGATGGACCAGGGCGTGAGGTCGCGATTTCCGAGGCGACCGGCAACGAGGGCGCGACCAAAGATCTCTGGTATCACCGTGGGGCCGTCATCCTGTGGCCCAACGAGCGAGAACTGGATTTGGTGGCGAGTATGGATGTTGATTATGGCATTCATGTGCTGAAGCGAACGCTGAAAGAGCAGAAAAATTTGGACGATGAGGTGCGTCAGTCGCTGATTTGGCTCGCTCACCATATTCTTGATTCCCAGTCGTACTTTCATAACGTAGATATTTCCCAGGAACTGATCAAACTGGAGGATCTCGATCTTCTCAGGAAATTCATCTTTAGACAGGCCAATTCTTACTCCCTGCGCGTCGAGCCAGAAGTCTTTATCCAGGTGGCAGAAAAATTTGGCTGGCGCCACTTTGCAGAGGACGTACAGTCTCGGCTGACGGCACAGGACGGTATGAAATGGTTGGATTCGCTGTTGCAGACCGGCGAATCGATCTCGGATGAAGGACGAGGCATAATAGAGCAGTGGGTTGAATCACGGTGGGAGCAATCCGTTGCTGTGGCCATCCAGTCGCTGAGTGCACCAGCCGAGCCGGCCAATGCACGTGAGCGTCGAGGGCATCATTATGATCTGCAACGATTCAACCAGCAAAAACAGGGTCAGCAGGCAGAACTTGTTTATTTGGTGCGCTTGACCGCCTGTCTCAACATGGAGGAAATTGCCCAAAAGGCGATCGCGCGCCTAGCTGACCATGCGGACAAACAATTCCTGACCGAAACGTATGGGCCTGCAATGGTTGAAGTACGCCGTGATCTCCAGCAAAAGGTGCATAATCAAGCCATTGTCCAGCACTTTACCGACGCGGTGCGGCAGCGCATCCAGACTGAATTCCCCAAGCCGCCAGAGCCACCCCAAGATTGGTCACGTGCGGGTCAATTGGCCTGCGACTGTGAGTTCTGCGCACAGGTCAATGCGTTCTTGCCCAAGTCAAATGTGCCTTCGATGGGCATCTATGGGACCCTAAAGCGCAATCTGCTGCATGTAGAAGAGGAACTCGCCAAGCAGCAAATTGAAGCGGAAATGGAGATCCGAAAGCGCGCGCCCAAATTTGATGGGACGATCCAAAAGAATCAACGTCAATATGAGCAGCAACTGAAGTTGTACAACGCGGCCCAGGAGATCGGTAAACAACTATCGAGTTAACGGGTGCGTTCCATTTGGGGGAATTACAGAGAAGGACTAAAGTAAGCGTCCGGCGTAATCCCCCCAATGTGGTGCGCACCCGCAAAAATCGAGCGGTTGGCAAATCGGTCGATCTCATTTATACTCACCAAATTGGGCGAATAACACAGAGATCTACGCATTTTGGTGATCGCCAATCACGAACACAGATTTGTAGAAGGGGCATCCACATGAACCACGCATCCGATCCTGCCACCAAACAGGCCACACAGTGGTTAACCGCATTGGCCCATGCACTGGCCCAATCGGATATTCCCGCGGCCCTCACCCTCTTTGCTGACGAATGCTACTGGCGCGATTTGGTTGCCTTTACCTGGAACATTGTCACCATGGAGAGCCTTAATGAAATCCGCGACATGTTGGCCGCCACGCTGGACACAACCGAGCCCGCCAATTGGACGCTGACCGAACCAAGCACCGAAAAAAATGGCGTCGTGGAAGGGTGGTTCTCTTTCGAGACCGCGGTCGGGCGGGGCCGGGGCATCTTTCGCCTCAAAGAGGGGCGCTGCTGGACGCTGTTGACCACGCTGCAAGAATTGAAAGGGTTTGAGGAAAAGGCCGGCCCACGGCGCGCAATCGGTGCGGAATATGGGGTGGCCAAAGGTCGCAAAAGCTGGCTCGAAAACCGCCAGGAGGAAGCAGCGCGCCTCGGCTACAGCGAACAGCCCTACTGCGTCATCATCGGCGGTGGGCAGGGTGGCATCGCGCTCGGCGCGCGCTTGCAACGGCTCAACGTGCCGACGCTGATTCTCGACATGCACGAGCGTCCCGGCGATGCATGGCGCAAACGCTACCAATCGCTCTATCTGCACGACCCGGTCTGGTTTGACCACATGCCCTACATCCCTTTTCCGGACCATTGGCCGGTCTTTGCGCACAAGGACCAGATGGGCGATTGGCTGGAGATGTACACCAAAGTCATGGCATTGAACTATTGGTCTTCGACCCTTTGCCGCCATGCCGAGTACGACGAAGCTGCCCAGGAATGGACGGTGACGGTGGAGCGGGACGGTGAACCGGTTGTGCTGAAGCCCAAACAACTGGTGCTGGCGACCGGCGGCGCGTTGAGCAGCCCGCGTATGCCGGATATCCCCGGTGCGGAGAGTTTTACTGGCGTCCAATTCCATTCGAGCCGCTTTACCAGCGGCGAAGGGTGGGCGGGCAAGCAGTGCATTGTGCTGGGGACCGGCACCTCCGCCCATGATATCTGCGCCGATCTGTGGGCGCACGGCGCCGAGGTGACGATGATCCAGCGCGCCTCGACCACGGTGGTCCGCTCGGAGTCGCTGATGGCGCTTGGCATTGGGCGGCTCTACTCGGAGGCGGCCCTTACGGCGGGGATCACCACCGAGCGCGCGGATCTGATTGATGCGTCGATGCCCTTCGCGTTGAAACACATTGGCGGCCAGGCGCTGACGCGCCAACTCAAGGAACGCGACGCCGACTTTTATGCGCGCCTGGCCGCCGCAGGGTTCCAACTAGATTTTGGTAAAGATGAGTCGGGGCAAGGGATGAAGGCAGTGCGCAACGGTGGCGGCTTTTACATCGACGTCGGTGCGTCGGAACTGATCATTGCCGGTGCAATCAAGTTGCGCAGTGGCGTCAGCATTGAACGCATCAAAGAGCAGAGCGTCATCCTGACCGACGGCAGCGAATTGCCCGCGGATCTGATCGTCTACGCCACCGGCTACGGCGCAGCCAACGAGGGCATCGCAAAGCTGATCTCCCCAGAAGTTGCCGCGAAGGTGGGGAAAGTTTGGGGACTGGGCTCGGATACCTATGGTGATCCAGGCCCCTGGGAAGGCGAACTGCGCAACATGTGGAAGCCGCTACAGCAGCCCGGTCTCTGGATCCACGGTGGCAATCTGGCCTGGTCGCGCGCCTACTCGCTCTACGTGGGGCTCCAGATTAAGGCGCGCATGGAGAAGTTGCCGACGCCGGTCTATCGACTGGCGCCGGTTTATCATTCGGCTTGAATGGCGAACTCATGCATGGCATAAAACCATCGCCGCGCTTCATTCGATTGCAACCTCGGCTAGTGCATCCCAATCACTCTCAGCAAACTCGTCTGCGATTTGCTGATTTAGCGCAGCGTATCCTGTGTCGTCTGCCATGGCGTCAAACTGTCGGTCGATTTCTTCTCGTTCTAATTCCAGCAAATATTTTTCGATTGCGGCTACGATCAGCGCATTGCGGCTGGCAATCGCGCCACCATCGATAAAACGCTGCGTGCGCCGGACGAGATCAATAGGGATTGACAACGTTGTGCGCATAGTTTCAAATTTGGCAAACATAGAATCCTCCATAAAACGCAGCCTATTTTGACGTCGATTCTGCCATCATTATACCTAGAGTTTATGGCTTTATGAAGTGGATTTCGGATAGATTCTTACAACAGGCAGCCTTCGCCACATCAAGGAATCGAATATGGTATAATGACCATACTTATTGACGTCAAACCAGAGGGAGCACGACTATGCTCAAGCCGGTTCAAGCCAGCACTTACACCTTCCGCAAGATCATTGACGGTGGGTTTTTATATGTCGACAAAACCGAATATCTTTATAAGCTGGTGCGGCCCGCCTCGGGTGTCTATTTTCTGGCGCGACCGCGGCGCTTTGGTAAGAGCCTGATGATCTCTACTCTTGAGGAGATCTTTCTGGGCAATCGGGAACTCTTCCAGGGGTTGTGGATCGACAGGAGTGATTACGACTGGCAGCTCTACCCGGTCATTCGCCTTGACTTTAGCCGTATGCAGGTGACCAGCGATGCGGAATTGCGTGCCGGAATTGAGCGTTATCTGCGCCAAATCGCCCGCCAACAGCAGGTCACAATTGGGGAAGGTCCTTACTATGCGCTCCTGGAAGATCTGATTTTGGCATTGGCAGCCCAGGGTCAAGTGGTGATCTTAATCGATGAATATGACAAGCCACTGATCGACAATCTGACCAATCTCATCGAAGCACAAAAAATTCGTGAGACGCTACGTGGCTTTTATACCTTGATCAAAGCGATGGACCAATATCTCCGCTTTGTCTTTATTACGGGTATCAGCAAGTTTAGCAAAGTTGGCGTCTTTTCGGCGATGAATAATCTCGATGATCTAACCATGAGTCCGCACTTTGCCACTGCGCTAGGGATTACAGAAGTTGAGCTACGCGCAAATTTTCAGGGACATATTGCTGCGTTTGCCGCCAAAGAGAGTATCACGGCAGAGGCCCTGATCGAGAAATTGCGGCAGTGGTATAACGGGTTTTGCTTTGTCGAAGAGAGTCCAAATGTCTACAATCCATTCTCCACGTTACAACTGTTTACCCAACAGCGTTTTGCCAACTACTGGTTTGAAACCGGCACGCCAACCTTTCTCATCAAATTGTTGAAAGAGCAGCAATACGACATTGAACAGTTGAACGACCTGCGCTTGCGTGAATTGGCCTTCAACACATACGATATTGAAACCCTGTCGATCATTCCGCTGCTCTTTCAAACTGGATATTTGACCATTAAGGATTATGAACCGACCCGCCGCCTTTACACACTGGCTTATCCGAATACAGAGGTCGAAGATGCCTTTCTGACCTATCTGTTAGGCGAATTTAGCGAGCGCGACCGCGGTTTAAATGAAGCGCAGTTATGGCGGCTGATTGATGCCTTGGAAGCGCACGAGCTCGGTCAATTCTTTCTCCTGTTACAGGTCTTTTTTGCCAACGTTCCCTATCAGATCCACTTGAAGTATGAAAAATACTACCAGACGATCTTTTACCTGATCTTCAAGTTGATTGGGCTGCGGATTGACGCCGAAGTTGAGACGAATGCCGGGCGCATTGATGCCGTGGTCGAAGTTGCGGATCACATTTATCTTTTCGAGTTCAAATTGGACAAGAGTGCTGAAGAAGCGATCCAACAGATCCGCGAACGGCGCTATTATGAGACGTATCGACTCAAAGGCAAACCAATCACCTTGGTTGGCGCAAACTTTAGCAGCGAAACGCGCCAGGTCACAGCCTGGCAGCATGCGCATATTGATGAATAGAGCCACACATAGCGTTTACTTGATTCTGATTTTCACGGTTGCGTTCGTGCCAATGATATTGGTCAGGTCCACGTTGTCGGTCAGCTTGATCTTGACCGGGATCAACTGGGTAACCTTGGTGTAGGTTCCAGAGGTTGTAAAGCTAGAGACGGTCCCACTCAGTTTGGTCGAGGTGACCATGGCGACCTCCGACACATACCCATCAAAACTCCGGCCATAGGCATCCAAAAAGACCGATACGGGCTGCCCTACCTTTATTTTGAGAATATTCGTTTCTTCCACATTGGCCGTGATATACATGTCCGACGTCTTAACGACAACCAGAATGACATCCCCTGCGGTGACATAGTCGCCCTCTTGTGGCATGATGTTGGTCACCGTGCCGTCGATGGGTGACCGGATGAGGGGTCCCTTTTTCACCTGCGCCAGCACCTGCCCTGCGGCAACAGTCTCGCCTTGGGCGACGTAGAGTCTGAGCAGTTGACCCGTTGTGCTGGCGGTAAGCTGGTGAATCACAGTGTCCACCTTGGCATTATTGGTCTGATAATAGAAAGAGCCCTGGTAAAGTAAGTATCCTGCAAACCCAGCGCCGACAAGGACGATCACAATCGCAGCCGCAATGATCATCGGCCGACTGATCTTCCGGTTTGCCGTTTTGGGCGTAAAATCCTTTTCGTATTCGTCTGTCTCGTGACTGTCTGTCTTTTGATTCGTTGCGATACTGGATGCCATTCTGGCTCGCCTTTCATTCAAATTGGCTGTTATACATACCCGCGTAAATGCCACCTGCGGCAAGCAGGTCTCCATGTTTGCCCTGCTCGATAATATCCCCTTGATTCATGACGAGAATCAGATCGGCGTTTCTAATCGTTGAAAGCCTGTGCGCGATGATAAAACTCGTCCGATCCTGCATCAGCGCGTCCATGGCTTTCTGGATCAGGATTTCGGTACGGGTGTCAATCGAACTGGTCGCCTCGTCGAGAATCAAGATTTTCGGGTCGGCCAGGATGACACGGGCAATCGTCAACAATTGCTTTTGCCCCTGTGAGATGTTGTCCGACTCTTCGTTCATGATGGTGTCGTAGCCGTGGGGCAGGGTGCGGATGAATTCGTCGCAATGGGCGGCCTTGGCCGCGGCAATCACCTGCTCGCGGGTCGCGTCAAAAGTCCCGTAGCGGATATTGTCGAGAATTGACGCGTGATAGAGCCAGGTATCCTGCAAGACCATGCCGAAGATCGAGCGCAACTCATTGCGGGAATAGTCGTGGATGCTGTGACCATCGATCGTGATATCGCCGCGATTGATATCATAAAAGCGCATCAAAAGCTTCACAATCGTCGATTTTCCTGCGCCGGTTGGGCCGACGATGGCCGCCTTTTCACCGGGATGAATGGCGGCGGAAAAGTCATGGATGATCAGCTTATTCGGATCATAGCCGAACGCGATGTGCTCAAAGACGACCCGGCCCGCAACCTGGCTGGCCGAGGCCAGACCGGGGTCGGGGCTCTCTTCGGCTTCATCGAGAAATTCGAAGACCCGTTCCGCGGCGGCGATGGTCTGTTGGAGCGTATTGGAGATCGACGCAAGCTGCGTGATCGGTTGGGTGAAGTTGCGCATGTACTGGATGAACGACTGAATATCGCCGATTTCAATCGTCTTTTTCACCGCCAAATAGCCACCCAAAATACAGACGATGACGTAGCCGATGTTGCCGACAAATTGCATCATCGGCTGCATGATGCTCGTGAAAAACTGCGATTTCCAGGCGCTGTCGGTGAGCGCGTCGTTGATCTCATCAAAGTGAGCAATCGAATCCGCCTGTTGATTGAAGGCTTGCACAATCGTGTGGCCGCCATACATCTCCTCGACATGGCCGTTCATGGTGCCGAGCAACGCCTGCTGTGCCCTAAAGAATTTCTGCGAGGTCTTGAGGACGGTGCCGACCAGCCCAAAGGACATTGCCACCGACAAAAACGCGGTCACGGTCATGAGCACGCTAATGCTCAGCATCATCAAGAGGACGCCGACGACGGTGGCGACGGAGGTGATCAGCTGCGAAAGACTTTGGTTCAGCGTCTGACTGATCGTGTCGACATCATTGGTAATTCTCGAAAGGACTTCACCGTGGGTGGTACCATCGTAATACTTGAGCGGCAGGCGGCTCAATTTCAGATCGATCTCCTTGCGCAGATCATAGGTGACCTCCATCGAAACGGTCGCCATCATGAAGCTCTGCGCATACGAAAAGGCCATGGAGATGACATAGAGCACAATCAGCAGCGCCACCAACCGGCCAATGTAGGCAAAATCCATCATCAGGCCGGTTTGCAAATAGGCGCCGATCAGCCCTTCGGCCAGCTTGGTCGTCACATTGCCCAACAACTTGGGACCGACAATCGAGAAGATCGACGACAACGCGGCAAAGATCATCACCACGATGATTTTCGTGCGATAGGGCGCCAGATAGAGGAGGAGGGCATTCAGCGTTTTGCGTGAATCCCTTGCCTTGGCATCAGAAAAATTAGTAGGCCTGAACAAGTTCTTCCTCCGAAAGCTGCGATTGGGCAATTTCGCGGTAGACGTCACAACTGCGCAGCAACTCGCGATGGGTGCCGCGCCCGACAATTTCGCCATTTTCAAGCACGATAATCTGGTCGGCATTGAGGATCGTGCCCACCCGCTGCGCCACAATCAACAAGGTGCTCCCACGCGCCGCTTGCGTCAGGGCCTCGCGCAAGGTGGCGTCGGTCTTCATGTCCAGCGCCGAGAAGCTGTCATCGAAGATGTAGATCGGCGCGTTTTTCACCAACGCCCGCGCAATCGAAAGGCGCTGCTTCTGGCCACCCGACAGATTGGAGCCACCTTGGGCAATGCGGGCGTCATAGCCATCCGTCATCGTGGAAATGAATTCATCCGCCTGCGCGACAGCGGCCGCCCGTTGTAGGTGTTCCAGGGTGGCACCGCCATCGGCATAACGCAGGTTGCTGGTGACCGTGCCGGAGAAGAGCATGATCTTTTGGGGCACATAGCCGATTTGGGCGCGCAGATCGCTGCGTCGCATGTCGCGGATATCAATACCATCGATGAGGATGCGCCCCTCGCTTACATCGTAAAAGCGCAGCAGCAAGTTGATCAGGGTCGATTTACCGCTGCCCGTCACGCCGATAAACGCGGTCGTTTGCCCATGTTTCGCGTGAAAACTAATATTTTTTAATACCGGCTGGTCGCTTTCGGGATAGCAGAAGGTCACATTTTCATACTCAATATCCGGCACAAAATCCGCGGTTGGCCGCAGCGCGTGCTTCTTGTCTTTGATGCTCGTGTCGGTTTCAATCACCTCTTTGACCCGGTTGGCGCTAACCGCCGCGCGCGGAATCATGATAAACATCATCGAAAGCATCAGGAAGGCCATGATAATTTGCATGGCATATTGCAAAAAGGCCATCATTTCGCCGATATCGATTTGCATGTCGGCAATTTGCCGGGCCCCCACCCACACAATCATCACGGTTGTGATGTTCATGATAAACATCATCGTCGGCATCATGATCGTCATCGCGCGGTTGACAAAGAGATTGTTTTCCGTGAGCGCGCGGTTGGCATCGTCGAAGCGGGCCTCTTCAAACTTTTGGGAATTAAAGGCGCGGATCACGAGCAACCCAGCCAGGTTCTCACGGCTGATGAGATTCAAGCGATCCACCAGCGTTTGCATTTTCTGCATCCTCGGCATCACCATCACCACGAGGAAGACGATGACCGAGATCAGCGCCAACACCGCGCCGACGATGATCCAGGATAAGGTGGGGCTTTCGGCAACTGCCTTGAAAATACCGCCAGCACCCATGATGACCGCGTAAAAGAGGATGCGCACCAGCAAGATAATCAGCAACTGGATCTGCGTGATATCGTTGGTGGTGCGGGTGATCAGCGAGGCGGGCGAAAATTTGTCGAGTTCCGGGTTGGAAAAGGTCTGCACCCGCTTAAAGACATCCCCGCGCATATCGCGTGCGACAAAGGCCGCAATCCGGGCTGCTAAGTACCCGACAACGATGGAAGACGCCGCGCCCAGCAAGGTGATCCCAATCATCTTGATCCCGACTTGCAGGATGAACGCGGCGTTGCCGTTGAGCACGCCCGTGTTCACAATGTCCGCCATAAAATCCGGCAGCGCCAGATCGCAGAATGCCTGCACCACCAACAGCGCCAGCGCTATTAATACCATGCCGGAATATTCCCACATGTATTCAAAGACTAGGGTCATTTTATTTCTTCTTGTGTTTCGTGTAATTTACCTGTGCAGTGCTTTGCAGTTTGCGCATCAAGCCACTCATCGTCGCTAACTCTTCTGCTGAGAATTCTTCCAAAACACTTTTGCAAAAGGCATCCAGTTCTTCGCCCGATTTACGCAGCACCGCGCGGCCCCGGTCGGTAAGGCGGACGCCTGTGCTGCGGCGGTCGCTCTCATTTTCAAAACGCTCGATGTGCCCCTTGCTCGCGGCAAGCCGGATGAATTTTGAGACCGCCTGTGGTGTTACCTCGACGCGTTTGATGATGTCCGCCACCCAGACATCACTGCTCCCTGCTTCATCCGCCAGTTCCGCGATCAGTTCCAGCATGATATATTCCGCAAAGGAAATATCCTCCGAAATGAGTCCAGAGAGTTTCATGGTTTTGATCGTATGGAACAACTGCAGAAAATGGGAGTGATGAAAATGCATGTGTCGATAGATGATAATTAGTAAACCTGGTTGACGATTTGGCTACTATAGCATAATTTCCATCTTTCAAGCAACTTCATGAATTGTTTTCTATTGCATATTGACATAGTTATAGATGACTAGTATAATTGTGACTATGAGTTCAATTCGAGACAAACGACTGCTGTTACTGGGTATTCTAAGCGAACATAGCCTGCACGGCTATGAGCTAAACGAGCTGCTCAAGTCGCCAGCGAACGCCATCCAAATCGGCAAGGCCAATGCGTATCAGCTATTGGCTAAGTTAGAGCAAGAGAGCTTCGTTGTGGGCCATGAGGAACGGATCGAGAAGCGTCCCCCGCGCACGGTCTACTCGGTCACCGAAGCGGGACGGGCTGAATTCACCCGCCTTTTGCAGGAACGGCTGGCAGAATTCGATCCGTTTGAATACCCTGATGGCATATCGTTAAACTTTCTCGCCCTATTGGACCCCAAAGACGCTGTTCCGCTTTTGCAACAGCGCATCACGCGCCTCGCCGCTCGTTGTGCAACCCTCACCGGTTTCTCAGACGACATCCGCGCAGCTCATCCGGGATTGGATCTCCAGATTCGCCTCGTTGAATTGGAACAATCCGTTCTGCACGAATTGATCGAGAAATTGGAACAAGATGCGTCCCACGGCTAATGTGATACCGCCGTCTTATTCTCTCAGACGATTAAAATCGCCTGCTAACAACGAGAAGCCGCCTCAGCGGCTGGGGGATTTCATTCCTCTTTTGAATTAGACGGCGGTATCTAATGTGGTACGCACCCAAGAGAACAGGAAAGCACACAATGATTGAGCAAGGCCAGTTTACCCTCCACGCAACATTTCTCGCACAACCCGACAAGTATGACGAGATGAAAGCGATCAGCCGGCAATCGTTTGGTCTCACGCGTGACACCCCAGGGTTGATGCATCTCCTCTGTCTAGAGCCAACAAAAATCGGAGAACCCTTTGTGATTGTTTCGGTCTGGCGCGCAAAGGCCGATTTTCAGGCATTTCTGCAGACGCCGCGTATGCGCGAATTCCACAGTAATCAAGCAATCCAAACAATGTTTGAAACGGCCATGGCCGAGGCCACAGCCAACTTCTGCACCGTTATGGACGAGTGGCACATAGACCAGTAGGGTAAAAGATAATCGATCCACGAAGACACATGAATTTGCACGAAGATTGGGTTGTCTTCGTGTAAATTCATGGATCGGGTTTCGATTTACTTCTTCCACCTTGCGTGATATAGCAGAGGAATCTTATGAAAAACCGAATCAAAACCGCTGTGAAATGGCTGGGGATCTTGATTGTACTGCTGTTCCTGTTGGTGGCAATTGGACCGTTTTTTGTGCCGATCAGTTCACTGGAGGGCGTGGGTTCTGCGCAAGCAGCCGCGGCCCCGGAAAGCCAATTCATCACCATCCCGTTCACCGGCACCGATGGTATTGAGATCCACTACCTGGCCGATGAACCCCAAGATGGGCAGGAAGCGACCTTTGTCCTGCTCCACGGTTCGGTCTACAACGCGTTTACCTGGAACCAGGTCATTGACTTCTTTGACAAGCAGGGACGGGTCATCGCCTACGATCAGGTCCCCTATGGGTTGAGCGAGAAGTTGGCAGTCGGTGATTGGACCGGTCCCAATCCCTACTCAGTCGATGCGGCGATTACGCAGTTGTTTACCTTGCTCGATACCCTCGGCGTAGAAAAGGTGATCCTGATCGGCAACTCCTATGGTGGGGTACTGGCAGCGCAGGCGGCACTTACCCATCCTGAGCGCGTCGAAGCCCTTATTTTCGTTGATGCCGCGGTCTATGTTCAGGAGACCATACCGGCGTGGTTGCTCAATTCACCGCAAATGCAGCGCCTCGGTCCCCTCTTTGGGCGCATGATCGGCGGCAATGAAGCCTTTATTCGCCAGACCTATCGAGACCCGACGCAAATTGACGACGCACGGATGCGGTTGACGTTGATTCATCAGGAAGTGGAACGGTGGGACGAGGCGATATGGAACTATTTGCAGGAATGGAGCAGTTCAACGGTGGATGTAACCGGGCAACTGTCATCGATTCAACAACCGGCACTCGTGATCACAGGGGATAGCGATACGATTGTGCCGATCGCTGACAGTGAACGGCTGGCAAACACGTTGCCCAATGCAAATTATGTAGTTTTGTCGGAGTGTGGACACGTGCCGCAGGAAGAATGCCCGGCGCAGTTTACGGATGCGGTGAAAGAGTGGTTGGCTACGCACCTTTAGGCCATTCCAAGCAACTGAATCCCTCAAAAGTCCCCGGCACGGATCCTAAGTACACTGTTTAGCCAGTTTGTAGTTGGCCCGGGTGCTCACTGGACGCAGGGACTTTAAAATTGTGACCTTATTTCTTAACATCCACAATCTATCTTACAGACAGTATCGAAAAGTAATACTATCTGGTTATGAATAGCAGACAGAAACGCGCCTTGAAACTGATTTTTACAACTCCGGTTTCGCGGACAATTGAATGGCGGCGGATTGAGTCACTGCTCGCGCTTGGCTGTGAATTATTGAGGGAAGCGGCTCACGTGTCGCGTTTAAGAAAGGTGAGCTACGTGCCGATTTTTATCGACCTCATCCTGGCAATGAGGCTAAGCCATATCAGGTGCGTGCTGTTCGTGAATTTTTGCGTAAATTGGAGATAGAACCATGGGGCCAATGACATACAAAGGATACGCGGCGCACATTGGATATAGCGATGAAGACGAATTGTTGGTTGGACGCATCGTTGGCATTCGCGACATTGTTACGTTTCATGGTGAAAGTGTGAACGAGATAAGGGATGCATTTCACGAAGCTGTCGATTTTTATCTTGACACGTGTGCAGCACGGGGTGAGCAACCGAATCCTGGCAAAGCTGCTCAAAGGTTCCCTAACCAACAAAAATGCGGAGTCCTTATATGGGCAAGGATCCCCGTACCGCCACTGATGCTGAGGGCGCCACCCCCTGTTGGAGCGAAGCCAGACCAGCGGCAAAGGTGCGGTACGTGGCTTCCAGATCGCCATTCGTCCAATAGGTCGGCATTGAGTTTAGCAATCAGAACCAGCCGCCCCTTCACAGCGCGCCAGAAGATAGCTCTCGCTTAAACTCAGTGCGGTAGAAATTCATCTTGGCGGCCAGCTTCTCGCGCAACCCTGCCATCCACGGCAGTTCACCCGCGGGGTTGACCGGCGTCAGCGCACGGTGGAGCCTGGCGTAGGTCACCAGATTCTGGACACGCAGAAAGAGCGGAATCAACTGCAATTCCTCTTCTGCAACGGGGCGGACAGAGCGATAGCCGGCGACGAAATGCAAGAAGGTTTCCTGCTGCAAATCGACCTGCGCGGGGTTGTCGTCGAACAGGTCACTGAGGGCAAAAGCAAGATCGGCGACGAAGGGGTAGACCGCGCTATCATCAAAATCGATGAGGCCGATCTGCTCCCCATCCCAAAACAGATTGTCCAGTTCAAAGTCATAGTGGATCAGTCCAACGGTAGCGCCTGTCGTGGGCAGTTGGTGCAATTGCTGCTGGAGCGTCACCAGGGTTTGCCGCGCCGCCATTTCTTCAACGGGCAGGATTTGATCGACCCACTGCAACTGTTCTGCCCAAGTCGGTCGTCCTGTGTAGGAAAGTTGGGCGGTGGCGTTATGGAGTTCACCCAGCGCTTGCCCCCAGCGGGCCACTTGCGCCGGCGTGAGATCTTCCAACTCAAGCTGCTTGCCTGGCAACGCGACAAAGACGACCGCATGAAAGAGGCCGTGATCTGTCTCTACACTTTCGACATAATGGCCGGCTAACGACCGCATCGGCTTGGCCACCCGCACTCCTTGCGCGGCCAGCGCGTTGACGACAGCAACCTCCGCCTCAATCATCGCTGCCGTACGTTCGTCGGCATGGTTGAAGCGCAGTACATAATCTTGCCCCGCGTTTTTGAAGAAAAAGACAAAGTTGGTGCTGGCGCGCCAGAATTTGGCGCGCCAGCCATCATGCGCCCAGCGCGCTAGAAGCTCATCGGCCAATGGGCTTTCCCACTTGTCATCAACGGTGGCGACGACCGCTTGCATCAGACGTAATGTCATCATCCTATGTAAGGTTTCCTTTAAGCATCAATTTTGTTCATTGTTGTCTATTGAGTACAGTAAACCACACTTCCCCGTACCGATCAACCTTTTTGCTTAGAAGTGGCACTTATCTATAGACTAGCTACCGTAGGGTTTGGGTTTCACGGGGAATCCGCCCTGCGATGAACGGGTACCCTCTGGGTGGGGCTACCAACAGCGCCCGCTCAAGCGGGCTTTCACGATGCCCAAGTCCGCTTGAGCGGGCGCCGTTTCGTAGCCAGGCGGCTTCAGCCCCTGACGTGCCGTGATAGTTCAAAACCCTACGGTAGCTAGATCTATAGAAGGCCTTCGTATTCTGTTTCAGGTCAACTCAGGGAAAGGTTATGCAGAGACTACAGACAGCCGTTGTTGCGGCACAAAGTGGCAACCTGTCGGCATTCAACAAGCTCGTGGTGCGCTTTCAGGATATGGCATTTGCGACTGCCTTTGCAATGCTAGGCAGTGCCCAACTCGCCGAAGAGGTGGCGCAAGAGGCGTTTCTTGAAGCCTACATCCATCTGGATCAACTAGAGACCCCTGCCGCTTTTCCAGGCTGGTTGCGCACCATTGTTGTCCGTCAGGCGAACCGACTCACGCGCCGCAAACGCCTCACGACCGTTTCCATCGAACTCGCGTCCGAAGTCCCGGCGTTCAGCAGTGATCTAGACAGATTAATGGCACAGCAGGAATTGCAAGAGTCGATCCAACAGGTGATCGCCTCATTACCGGAACGGGAGCGGCAGGTGACGCTGCTCTTTTACATCGGCGATTACAGCCAGCAGGAGATTGCCGATTATCTAGATGTGCGCGTCTCAACCGTCAAAAGTCGTCTGCATACCGCACGCATGTATCTGCGCGAAAGGATGATGCAAATGGTACAGGATAATCTACAGCAACAACGACCATCAAAAGATGAGCGCTTTGCCCAGGAAGTGATTGAAGTCATCGTGGCTACGGAACAGGGGGATCTCTCAAAGCTTCATGCTCTCTTGGAGCGGAATCCCAGCCTGGCCCAGGCCAAAGATGAGCGACCGGATGCGGCCAAAGCAACGGCGCTCCATTATGCAGCCTGGTCGGGGCAACAGGAAATCGCTGAACTGCTCCTTGCCTATGGCGCCGATATTAACCTTTATGATGAAACTCATGATGCTCCGCCCATTGGCTGGGCCGGCGAAAATGGCCAGAAGGAGATGTTCGCCTTTCTGCTTGGCAAGGGCGCCACGGTAAACATTCGCCAGGCCGCAGCCTATGGCGAACTCAGCCTGGTTCAGTCGCTCCTGGCACAGGATCCTACACTGATCAACTTTGGCACGACTGACCCACAAGAGGGTTGGTCGCCCCTATGGGCAGCGGCGTTCTGGCGGCGCGGTGAAATTATCGACTATCTGCTAGCGCAAGGGACAGCCGTCAATGCGACAACCCGGCGCGGCGAAACGCCGCTTCACGGCGCAGTTTGGGGCGAAGAACCGATGATCGTCGAACGACTGCTGCGCAACGGCGCGCAGGTCAACGCACAAGCCGATTCGGGTATGACAGCGCTCCATCGCGCGGCGTGGCAACGTACAACAGAGATTGCGGCTTTGCTGCTTGCCCACGGCGCCGATCCGCGCATCAAAGATGTACATGGCTTGACACCCTTGCAATTGGCAATGGCTGAAGAAGGTGCATCTGTCACCGGTTGGGGTAAGGCAAAGGCACCGGTGCCAGGACTGATCACTTTTTTACAGAGAGCTAACAATAGTCACGATCTGGCATGAGGATAATTTGCGTGAATCTTGTGATCGGCGGTTACTAAAATGTCGTTACTCAAGCCGGCATGGGCAACAAGGATGCGATCAAACGGATCACGCGTCCAGGAAAGTTGAATGGCGTTCGCAATCACATCATTGAATGATTTTGCACAAATCGTCAGCCCCACGCGCTGAGCCACGCCGGCAATGATGGTGTCGGCAGTCGGATTGATGCGACCAATTTCATGCAAATATTGCAACTCCAGCCGCACGATTGGCGAGATATACCAGTCGTGTTGATTCATCAACGCCTGCATCGACGCCGAGAACCGTTGTTTATCGTTGGCATAAAACCAGACGACAACATGGGTATCAAGGTAGATCAACGTCGTACTCCCATTCGATGTGGACAAGCTCGGCGGGATCACCGTTGATCACATCGGGGCGAAAGACCATATCGGCAAACTTATCGACCGGCTCCACGGGGACAATCCGTAGCTTGCGCCCTCCCTTCTGAATTTCAAGCGGGATGCCCGTGGTCAGCACCTCATCAAGCAGATTGTAGATGTTGCCGCGTAATTCTGTAACAGTGATCGTTTTCATTCTCGAACTCTCCAAACGTACGTTCTTTTAGCAGGATATGTACGTCTATTGTACAGCGAGAGTAGGAAATTGTCAACTGGGGCGCAGCAACAGTGGTTGCGAATGCTATCGCTTAGGTACCCAAGATAAGCTACTGCTCTATGCGAGTCCGTGATCGCAATGGCCTGGTGCGAGTCACGGACTCGCATAGAGCAGTGTATCAATTTATACTTTTACGACCCCTTACGTCGCTAGCGGTGGCCCACCGGGAATCGCAAAGGGTTTGTGTAGCGGCTGATAAGTCGTGCGGGTGGCGCTGAATTGGGCAGTCAGATACTCACCGAGAAAAATGGAACCCACAATGCTCCCGTCCACAACCCGGCCAGAAAAGAGGAATGGAATGCGATCCCCCGGCTGCTGCACTTCGCTGCGTAACTTGACCCCATCACCCTCAACTGTGCCGACAATGGGTTGCTGGGAAAAATCACTCTGGTGGGCGCCGGTGATCCAGTTGCCGTTCTGCTGGAGATAGAGGTGGTGATGGCTGGTGCTGGTGAAGTATTCGATGGTGAGGTCCCAATGGCCGCTAGTGTCAACCGTCGCCGCAGCCATTTCCATCGACCGGGGCGTACGCGTGGCCGTGAGGATCTGATAAATACGTTCGGCGACGACCGTTTCATTCCCTGGCTGCATCTGGCTGGGGGTGATGCGGATGGCGGTTCGCCCGCCGCGATCTTGGCTGCCCACGGCAATGCGGGGACGGTTGCGGGCAAAGTCCTCAGCCACTTCCTCGCCGGTAATGTGCAACACCGCTGGATCCCAACTGATCACCAGCACCGGCGCGCGGTTGCCCAGTCCCGCCGGCTGCTCGATAACTGTTTCCACGCTGGTGATCCCCGTCACCCGTTGCGCAATGGCATCCAATGTGTCGAGCCAGCGCTGCCACTCGGCTTCGTGATCGCGCCGCACCCACATTTCCACCGCGGCGAGCATGCCCATGATCTCCTCACGGCCGATTTTGTTGTCGCGATTGGGCCCGTGGTGGGGAGAACTGGCCTGCCACGCCGCCATGAGCAATTTCTTGTTGCCCAATAGGAGCCCTGCTCCCTGCGGTCCGCAGATCGCTTTGCCGCCGCTGTAGGCCACCACATCGGCCCCTTGCTCCAGGTGAATACAGGGAATGGTGAGATTTTCGGCCGCCGCATCGACCAACACCGGAATGCCCGCTGGTTTGGCGATGGCAACGATGGTTTCCAGTGAAAGGGGTTGCCCAGGCTGCGATTGGGCGCTAGAGACCAGGTAGATCATGGCCGTTTTGGCGTTAATGGCGCGTGCGAGTTCGTCCGGTGTTGCGACCATGACGACTTCGACGCCGATGTTGCGCAGGGCGTGGTCATAGGGGTTGCGTGCGTAGCGGGGCACGATTACCTGGGTCTTCTGAAAGCCGGTCAGATCGGGGATGCGGATCAGCAGCTCGGGGTTGCCGCCGGTGACACAGGCCGCGGTGACATGTTTGATGCCCGCCGCGCAGCCTGATGGGATCATGCCCCACTCGGCGCCGGTGAGTTCCGCCAGCCGCCGGCCTACACCCGCGGCCAGTTCATCATATTGCACAAAGTGGCGCGCGGCTTCTTTGATGGCCGCCTGCACCGCCGGTAGCTCCACCGACCCGCCGATAATCGTAAAGGTGCCGCGGCAGTTGATGATGGGTTCGACGCCGATGGCGCGAAAGATGCTTTGTTCTTCAGTCGTCTCCGCTTTGCCGACGCTCTGTAAATAGTGGAGGACGGGCAAGTTTTCCAGAGGCTCTTTCTGTTCCATGATAACACTCCTTGCACTGGCGGTTGCTTTCCCGTGATTTGCTTTATGTCTCACTGTAGAACAATCTCAAAACATAGTCAGGATATACCAATCAACGTGCAACCCGCGCCAATTCCTCCACGGCCTGTAACGCGGCGTGGATATAGCCAAAGGTGTAGGCAAAGGCGACTTTGCGTGGTTCGGGGCCGCCGATGCCGGGGACGTGATCAGGCATGATCATATACTCATAGCCGACTTCTTGGTAAACTTGCAGCGCCCGGATCATGTTGATGTCCCCCTCGTCAGGAAAGACCTCCACAAAGTTGCCCAGCCCACCTTTGATGTTGCGGAAGTGGACATTGAAGATCTTCTTGCGCTCCCCGAAGTAGCGAATGACATCGTAGATCTCCTCGGCCGGATTCGCCAGCGCTTCGGACATGCAGCCCTGGCAGAAATTGAGACCATTGTAGGGGCTGTCATAGAGGTCAATTAGCTTCTTGAAGCCTTCCACCATGCCCAGGGGCCGCGCCACACCGCGATAGGTTTTGCCGACGCCAATCCCCGGATCGGAGGGGTGGCAGGCCATTTGGACTTTGTACTCCTCGGCGACGGGGATGATCTCACGCAGCCAATGATCAATGCGCTCCCACATCTCATCTTCATCCGCCGGCCCATCTTCAAAGGTGCCCAACGAATGATCCAGCTTATCCCACTCAAAGGTGGAGAGCGTTGCCCCGCCCCGTCCGGTCTTGGCAGCTGTGCGCAGATGGCCCAAGATCGTAATGTTGTAGTTCAAGCCGCGGATGCCCGCTTCACCGGCCATACGCACGGTCTCTTTCATCCGGTCAATCTGCCGGTCGCGCTCTGGGGTTGGTTTGCGGAAAACAGCGCCGGCTTCGTCTTTAAAGGCCCCGCGCGCACTTAGCGGGATATGGATCATCTCCATGCTGATGCCGTGCTTGGCCCAGCGCTCCTTCATTTCGATTAACATCGCAGTTGACCAATTCTGCCACGGTTCGGTGGGGGTCTGGTCAACATGCTTAATGCCCAACTGCGCCAGCACCTGCATCTCTTCATCGGTCTGCGCGCCAAACTGTGAACCGATATACATCTTCTCTCCTCCTGGTTGTGCTCCGCTTCACTGCCGGCGATGGGCATGTGAAGGATTGTTGATGTGGGGCCAATCGGGGTGCGGTCTGTCGTATCTCATTATATAAGCAGCTAGCCGCTCACCCAAAATCGACTAAAGTTTCCTGTTTGTTTGCACGTTATGTAATTGAGATGTAAAAGAGCGGTTATAGATGACCGGCATTTGCCCCTGCCACTGCTGCCAGGTGTCATCGCTGGTGATCAGCTCGGCCATAAAGTGGGCCACGTTGATGCGGCTGGTTTTGCCCGAACCAAAGATGGCGCTGACAATGGGGGACGAGTAGACGTCGTACGCGGTGACTGCCGCTTCGTCGGTCAACCCATCCGGCCGCACGGCAGCCCACTCAATCAGGTCATCATGCTGCCCAATTTGGGTGCGCAGGTAATCGGCCGCCTGCTCATTATCCACGTGGGGCGGCAACAGCAAGCGCAGCAGCCCGATCACCAGGTGTTGGGCAAAGGGGATCGGTTCAGGAAGATCGCGATTGCGATTACCCACGGTATTCATCAGCACAAATTTAACCGGCTGTTCTGGTCTGTTGACCTTGATAGCAGTACACAAGCGCCGCGTCGCATCAGTCACGAGCCGGCGCGGCTGGCCAAAGACGCCCTTGAAGGTCAGGTTGTGACCGAGACATGAGGCCACCGCATCACACCCTTGCACCTGTTCGGCCAGTTCGGTGTCACTCAAATCCAAAAGACTCGCTTGCATGACAGACAAGCGCTCATGTCCTTGCCAGGCAGTTGGCAAGCTGTCCGGCGACCGCACAATCACTTTGACGAAGTGCCCACGCTCCAGCAGTTGGGCAACGAGTAAGCGGCCGGTTGCGCCACTGGCGCCAGCGATCAGGATGTTCATTTTCTCTCTCCTCTTGCTTCCTGTTTTGGAAAATAAGATCTGCCCGATAAAGCTGTCCCGTAGGGACGATATTGCATCTTCTATCAGTAGCGGCGAAGGAACATACAAATGTGGGTAATCAGTGCTCAGTTTTCAGTGTTCAGTCGTCTGTACCCTGGTCACTGCCGACTGATTCTTGTCCACTGAAAACTTTGTAGGTTGGTTTTGCCGCCACGGCCTTCTATCGTTGATAAGGGGACCATGCCATTTCTCCCGGCGGGGGTAATCTTTAGGCGGCCACACTTTCGACCTGTGCGGTTGCGAAACCCTTCCGATTCTCTTTCACTGGCACGTTGACCCCCATCACCAACAGCCACAGCGGGAAGGCAATCTCCGCCAACGCAATCGGTAGGGCGATAAAAACGGGCGTGGTTGTGTAGGTGGTTGTCAGGAGCAGAGCAAAACTATCGATGAGATAGCCAAAGCCGGCCCCGATAAACAAGATGCCAAGCACGCGGGGGACGTAGCCCGACTTGACGATCAGATAGCCAAGGGCAAAGACATGGATGGTCAAAAAGGCAATGCCAATCGTAAAGCCATAGTGATGTGCCTCCAGGAAGAGCGCCACAAGGGCATGCACCTGTTCCGTGCCCAAGGCAGCGAAGGTGTCGGCGCCGCGCAGCAACACCAAGACAAAGAAGTAGTTGAGTAGATTGATACCATGAATCGTGGTCATGGTCAACCGGGAAACCGCCGCAAACAGCGCAACCGTCTGATTGACTGCGCTGAACAGTCGGTAGAGGATCACAGAGAGCACGACTTCACTCAATAAGACGACCAGTTCGCTCCCAATTGCAGTACGGAACAGCCCTTCAGAAGCCATAATGTTGCTTGCCGTTGTAGCGGCATCACCAGGTACAATCAACTTGTCGGGCACGTAAAAGTGGGCGACGATGGCGGCGACAGTAATCACGAGATAGAGTACCCCGGCGACTCTGGCCGCTTTACGGGATGATGTGTCAACGGCTGATGTGTCAATGGATGAAATAGCACGGCTTGTCATTTGAATATCTCCTTGCGTAGAAAATTGAACGTTACGTAGTAGGTGCAGTTTCCATACCGCACAAACCCATTTATACAAAAACGTGCGGTTTGTAACCCATAGGCATCAAGCGAAGGAATCGTGGGGTACACAACACAACAACGGGGCCCAGTGGGCTCCCCGGTTGCAACGGATTTGTCCCGTCGTGAGACAAAATTTCCGGATAAATCGCTCACGCTTCCTTCAGCAATCTTCATCATGTGCGACAATTTCACCAATCCGCTAGCAAATCCGTTGCCGCCTAAATCAGTTGTTGTGGCTTCGCTTGATGCGCATGGGTATGGAAACCGCGCCTACTGGTTGCATTCTGAATGATCTGCCTGGCCTGCCACACGGTTGACGGCGAGCAACGGCATCCCCAGATCCTGCACTTTGCGAAGCAGGCCATAGAGCGCCGCCTGGTCGATCACCGGGCCGGTTAACAGCGTATCGCCATTTGCGGTCAGAGTGATGGTCAGCCCTGCAAACCAGTTGGCCCATCGGTCCGCCAGATGCCCCTTGATGCGAATTTCGATCCAGTCCGGCTCGGACTGGTTGGGTGGTGTTTCTATCTCATTCATGCTGTACCTCGTCTCCTTTCCTCATCTGGGGCATCACTCTGTTATTACATCTGTCATTACAGTCGTTTTTGCTTCGACTAGAGGATACAGCAAAATGTGGTGAGGCGTCATCACCAGATGTGGTGATTGATATGGTGATTGATGTGGTGATGGGGATGGTGGGAAGATCGTTAGATTCACATCAGTTTGATAAGGCGAAGTGGTCGCCGAGTCTTCCAGGAAGGGGCCACAGGATGTTCCGCCGGCCAAGATGCTCGTTAACCCCTTCCTGGAAGACGGGAACTCGCAATCTCCTTCTACCTTGAGTTTAGAAATGAGATCAGGGAAAGGCAGTGGGTTTGTGCTAGGAACGAGATGCGGTCGATCCGAGTGCTCGCTATATCAGCTCAAGTTCCTTGGCCCGGCGGACGGCGGCGCGCCGGCTATTGACGCCAAGCTTGCTATAGATGTTTTTGGTGTGGGTGCGCATGGTGTTTAAGGAGACCACGAGTTCACGGGCAATTTCCGGGCCTTTTAAATCAGTATTGAGCAGCCGGAGCACCTCTAGCTCCCGGTCGCTCAGTGGCTCAAGCAGGGATGGCGGCGCGGCCGCGGCAGCAGCCTGGACCACACGCACAGGCGGTGTTACCGGTGTGTCGCCCGCTGTCGGCGCCAAGGCGGTGCGTAATTGTTGAACGTAGTGGGGCGCGATCCCCTGTTGTGCGGCTGCTTGTAGCAACACCGCCATCGGCGGTCCTTCATCGACAAAGAGGCGCACATAGCCCTCAGGCTCGGCCAACGTCAGGGCCCGCGCCAGGGGGACGAGCGCCTGCGCAATATTGTCCTGCGCGGCGTGGGCAAGCGCCTGAAGCACAAGAATCTCAAGGGCGCTGCCCATACGCCCACCTGCTTCTGCCGCTGTCAAGAGGCGCGTCAATAGGTCCAATGCAGCCTGTAGCGCACCTGGCTCCCGCTTGCTCTGCTGCTGGGCCAGGAGCACCCTAGCCAGGGTGATGTGCTCAAATTCGCGCAGGTAGCTGAGGTCATCGTCAACCGACTGCTCTCGCTCCTGCACCCACGCCAGCGCTTCGCCCAATCGCCCTTGTTTCACCCACACGCGTGCCTTCCACGCCGCAATGGGCCGTACGTTGGGAACAGGCGTTCGGTAGTAGAGCCGCTCTGCTGCGTTAAGCAGGTTGAGCGCCTCGTCCAAGTCGCCCTGGCTCGCCTTCATACGCGCCTGGACAATCCGCAGGCGATGGGGCCAATCCGGCAAGGCGGCTTGTTCACCCAACGCTTCACTTTGCTGCAAGTGCCGGGTAGCGGCTTCTTGATCACCCTGCTCATGGGATAGCTCACTCAACCCCAAATAAAGGTCGGCCGTCCCCCGCGGCACAGGCGCGCCTAACCCGGTTGGCAGTACGTCGGCGCCATCCGTATGGACGCGCGTAAACTGTAATGATTGCTCATAGATCCGTACGGCGTCACGCAGGCGACCTTGTGTGATGCGGATATCGGCCAGGCCATAGGTAGGACTGATGGCGGCAACGGTATTGCCGGTCATCTGAAAATGGGTCATGGCCTCGGTCAGGGCCTGGTGGGCGGCCTCCAACTCGCCGTTCGCCCAGTAGGCAAGCCCCAGAATTGCGGCCGGGACGGCGCGTCCACTGTGGTCTTCCTGGGGCAAGAGGTCAAGCGCCCGCCGCGCATAGGTGATGCTGCCGGCGGTATCCCCTTGCGCCTGGGCAAGAAAGGCGTAGGCAGCGGCGACCGACGCCGCTAGCGACTGGAACGCCTTTTCGTCGGTGACAATCATTGTCGCGTCACCCATCTCTGCGCTTGTATCCAACCACCGTTCGGCGTCATGGAGGCGGGCTGCACTGGCCTCCAACTCGCCGCCGTTCAGCAGCGCCCAGGCATAGCCTAAACTGAGCACCGGTCGGCTACGGACCAACTCGTCCGGCAGCGCCTTGACCCAGGTCAGCCACGTAGCCGATTCGAGATTGATGTCCATCACCCGCCAGACCGACTCGATCAGATCGGCAGCCTGTGCAAAATCCTGGGCGGCCAGGGCATGGCGGATTGCGTCTGCCGGCCTGTCGTTTTGTGCATACCACGCGCTGGCGCGCCGATGTAGGGTTGGCAGTTGATCCGGCTGTTCCTCCACCAAATGCGCATAGAGCACATCGGCAAAGAGATGGTGATAACGATACCACTGGCGCTTATCATCGAGCGGAACGAGGAAGAGATTGGCTTGTTCAAGAGATTCTAGGATGGTTTGAGCTTTGAGACGGGAGACGGGAGATGGGAGATGGAAGACGGAAGATTGGGGACTATCAGCCGCTTGCGAATCGTCATGTAAATGCTGGTCACGAGCCTCTAGACTCCCCTCTCCCGTCACTAAATTTCCCACCACGGCAGCACAGAGGGGACCGCTCAACCGGTCGAGTATCGCGGTCTGCAACAAGAAGGTACGCACCTCTTCAGGCTGATGCTGGAGCACCTCTTCGACCAAATAGTCTACGATGTAGTGGTTGTCGCCGGCAAAGGCCTTGATGAAGCCGGCCACGTCTTTGTGCCCACGCATGGAGAGCGCCGCCAGTTGGAGGCCGGCGATCCAGCCCTCGGTGCGGCTTTCCAGGGCGGCCACCTCTGCCGTTGACAGCGTCAAGCCCATGACCCCATTCAAAAAGTCGGCGGCTTCGGCCTCGGTAAAGCGCAGGTCACCGGCGCGCACATCGGTCAATTGACCACGAGCGCGGAGCCGAGCCAGCGGGAGATTAGGATCCTCGCGGGTGGTGATGACCAGGTGCACGTGTGGGGGTAGGTAGTCAAGCAAAAAGGTAAGGGCCTGGTCGATCTCCTGGGATGTGATTACATGATAGTCGTCCAGGACGAGGAGGATGCGCTGTTCTACGCTTGGCGTCGGAGTGCCGGTGTGCGTGGTGAGTTCATTGAGCAGCGCCGTCAACAGCGTCGCGCGCGCAGCGGGATCCCGCGATGGTTGTGAAGAATGAAGCGCGCCCAATAGACTTTCGCCGAAACCGGCCAAACCCTGCTGCAACGCCGTGATGAGATAGGCCAGGAAGCGCTTGGGATCGTTGTCCCCCTCATCCAACGAGAGCCAGGCCACCAAATTGACGATTTTAGATTGACGATTGACGATTGCCTCTTTTGTTGCCGTATCTCCGCGTGAATCGTCAATCGTCAATCGTAAATCAGCAATCCAACTGCTGACCAGCGTCGTCTTGCCAAAGCCGGCGGGGGCGGCAATGAGTGTCAATTTGCCATAGAGGCCGGCATTCAACCGATCAAGCAGGCGGGTGCGGTTGACCAAATGGGGACGCGGTGGCGGGATGTAGAGTTTGGTGGCAAGGATCGGCGTAGACATTGAGATAGTGTACCATAGCTGTGCGCATGGGTTGAAACCGGTTAATGGATGGTTTCGTCCCTATGGGACGGTGTACACGACAAACCTTTTCACCGAGCTATAGCTATGTCCCGTCAGGTAACATGCTGCGCCTAGGAGGCGACCGAGCACCAATAACGATGAAAATTTTACCGCCAAGATCGCGAAGCGCCGCTAAGAAAAATCTTCGCGTTTCTTCGCGCCCTTGGCGGTGAGATTATTTACAGAAGAGGTCACATGCCGCGCCCCCAGGGCCCCCGGCACCGAAAACGATGAAAATGGGCAAGGTGGCGGGTGGCGAGTCGCGGGTAATGCCCCAACTCGCCACCCGCTAGCAACTAGCAGCCACCAGCTATTTTCACATCAGCTATGGCAACGTCGTGGTGTAGGCAACGCCAGGAAATTGAACCACAGCGGGCAAAAGTGCGGCGTGGGCATCTGGATCGCCTTTGAGCGTGTCGAGCAAAAAGGCGGTCGAGAGGTGGTGGATCAGGTCGAGCGCCTGCGCCTTCTCCCAGGTGGGATCGAAACAGAAGTACTCATAGTAGGGGTGTTCGCTGAGCCAGGGCTGGTTTTCACAGGGGGTGGTAAAGAGCATGTGTTCGCCACCCTCCAGAACAACCAAAGATTTTTGCGTGCTGGCAGCGTGGTCATAGGCCGGTTTGGCGCCCCAGTCGAGCGGTGTGCCCGTGTCGGCGCTGCCGGCAATCGCCATCAGCGGCACGGTAACCTGGGCCAGACCGGCCTCGTCAAAGAGGTACGAATCCCCGGCCATGGGAATGATGGCGGTCACCCGTGGGTCGCCGAAGGAAGGCCACAGTCCATCCGGCACTGCTGCAAGACCGGCCCGCTCGGCCATTGCCGTTTCGTTGGGCACAATGGGTAGACAGAAAAATGTGAGTGGATCGTCCACTTCCAGTGTGGCACAGCGTGCTTTATAGGCAGCCATGTCATATTGCGCCCCCGCCGCGGCCAGCGCTGTGTAGCCGCCATAGGAATGGCCCACCACTGCGACATTCGCCATATTGATTAAGCCGGCCATTGCACCACCCGGCGCCGCCAATGCCTCGGCATAGTCTAGAGTGGCAGTCACCGCGGCGGGCCGGTCGATGAGCGTCTTCCACATTTCGTCAAAGGTCGGGTCGAACTCTTCCGGATGATCAGGCGCCAGCACGATAAAGCCGTAGGAAGCAAAGTGTTCGGCCAGGGTGTGGTACCACGCCGGGCTCAACATAAAACCGTGCGAGAGCACCACCAGCGGATACGGTCCTCGGCTGGCGTCAATGGCCGCGTTGCGCAGCGCGTGGCCGTGGGCAATGGGCTGCGTGGTGGGCTGCCAGGTGCTGTCCTTAAGCGTCACGGCGTAGTCAATCGTTTCCTCTGCACTGGCAGGGACAAGCGCCGGATACCAACTTTGAATTTCCAATCCATTCCCACTCTCTGCCTCGTTGATCAAAATTTGGAAACCGACACCAAAGGGTCCGCGGGCGGCGTAGGTGGGCCGATTCGGTCGGCTTTCTTCTGCGGCGGGGGCCTGAATCGGTTGACAGGCCATTAGCAGTAACCCCGCCAGCAGTGTCACAAGCATCACGCCCCAAGCTGGGCGCTTACAGGTATTCATCGTTGATCTCTCCTTTTAATTATGTATCCATCCTGAAATTCAACTCGTTCCACGCTCCGCGTGGAATGCTTGGTTGGACGCTCTGCGTCCGCTTCGAGATTCCACGCCACCCAGATTCTCTCGTGTCTACTCGAAAGGCACTTACGCTTCCTTGCTGTAAATCACTGGCATTTGCCCCCGCCACCTTTGCCAGCATTCATCGTTTGTGATTAGTTCGGCCATAAAGTGCGCCACGTTGATACGGCTGACCTGGCCTGCGTCGAAAATCGCGCTGCGTGTGGGCGAGCGATGGAGTTCATAGGGGGTGACCTCGTCAGCATCGATCAAGCCGTCGGGGCGCACGGCAACCCACTCGATCAGGTCGTCCTGTTGGCCAATCTGTGTACGCAGGTAATCGGCGGCTTGCTCATTGTCCACATGCGGCGGCAAGACCAGACGGAGGAGGCCAATTACAGCGTGCTGGGCCAGCGAAATCGGCTCATCAAGATCGCGATTGCGGTTGCCGGTTGTGTTCATGAGCACAAATTTCGTGTGTCCTGCCGGTTGATTCGTCTTAATCGCGTTGCACAGGCGGCGGGTCGCATCGGTCACCAAGCGGCGGGGATGGCCGTAGATCCCTTTGAAGGTCAGGTTGTGGCCCAAACAGGAGGCTACGGCATCCACTCCTTGTACATGGTCGGCCAATTGAGTATCCGCTAAATCGAGCAGGCTGGCTTGAATCGCTGTTAACTGTGGGTGGTTGCGCACGGTCTCCGGCAAGCTGTTGGGCGAACGGACAATGACTTTGACGGCGTGGCCGCGATCCAACAGATCTTTGACGAGCCAGCGGCCGGTTGCACCGGTTGCGCCAACGACGAGAATGTTCATGGATCTCTTCCTTTTGTTTTTCGCTCATCAGCCGAAAGTGTGAGTTGAGCACCAAAATGGTGCATTGCAACCTCCGGCAACTCACCCTTTGCATAGATGAGCCTTGTTTTCTAGCATAGCTGTTGGCTGTTGGCTGTTGGCTGTTGGCTGCTAGCTGTTGGCTGTTGGCTGTTGGCTGTTGGCCAACAGCCAACAGCAATTGTCCTTACGCAGTCGCCAGGCGGACACGACGTTCGTGGGCCTGCACATTGAGCCCACGGATGAGCAGCCACAGGCACATGGCCAGTTCACCAACGACGGCCATGGGAATGGCGACCGCTTCAAAGATGGCCTTGTAGGCCGCGTAATCCGTTAGCAATACCTGGGCAAAGCTATCAGAGAGATAGGCAACCCCGGCAATCATCAGCAGGATTCCCAGCACTTTCGGGAAATAACCGGATTGAAAGACCAGATACCCGGTGAGCAGGCAGTTGACCCCAAAGAAGATCATGGCGACCGAATAGCCGACGGCGTGGGCGTTGAGAAAGATCATCACCTGCTCGGCGCCCACGACGGTCATCAACTTGGCGCTGTGCAGCAGGTTCAGGGCATAAAAAAGATTGACCAAACTACTGCCAATCACTGCAGCCTGCGCCAGCCGGAAGACGGCAGCCAACATGGCAAGGGTATTGTGGACCGGTCGCAACAGCACATAGAAGAGCACGGCCAGGGCCACATCACTGAGCAACATGAGCAGGTCACCACCGATGCCCAGACGAAAGAACGCTTCGGCGTTCAAGAGATTGTTGGCGGTGGTCATCGCGTCATCGGGCACGATCAAGCTCTGCCGCACAATGAATTGGGCAAAGATACCGCCGGCAAAAATAATGAGATAGAGCACGCCGGCGAAGCGGGCAGTTTTCTGGTTGACGTTCATGAGTGTCTCCTTTTGTATGTGGACTCCTGATGGGAAAAGCGCTGGTAGCCGTTGGCTGCTCGCTGTTGGCCAGCGGCTACCAGCCAGCAGCGGCGCTTTTCATGGGTGTCGGTGTCCGTAGACATGGTGCCTGTTAGGGTATTCCAAGTAAATCATCGTATAGAGCGTAGTACGTGTTGCGTGAACTTGTCGCGATACTTGTTCTGTTCATGGCTGATTGCTTCTTGGGGACGGCCTTACTCGATTTCCTCTGACACATTGCTCTGACCGGGATTTACCCACACGACGGCAAGCAACGGCATCCCCAAATCGCGCACCTTTTTGAGCAACCCATGCAACGCCGCCTGATCGATCACTGGGCCGGTCAACAGCGTGTCGCCGTTGGTGGTCAGGGTGATGGTCAATCCGTCAAACCACGTTTGCCACTGGGGGTCAAGGTGGCCTTGTAGCCGGATTTGGTACCATACGGGTGGGTCGGAATTGCTATTGGGTTCGTGATCGTTGCTCATTGTGTCATACCTGCTTGTGTCATCTGTTTACGTAGAACAGTATAGCGGCTGGGGGGTATTGGTGGGTAGACACTAAAGTAGGGTTCGGGGTATTGTTTTGGGGTATTGGGATGGGGTATTGTTTTTGCGGTATGATTGGCGTTAGCGGTTTGAGATGTGGTTGGTCGCGGGAGTATGAACGAATGGGGACAAAGTTATGGAGTCAAGATGGTGCAGCGATTGCACTAGAAGATCTTCTACAGGAGGTTGAGCAGCAAGAAATTGACCGCCAATTTGCACTGATGGTTGAAGATGAGTCTTATCAGGCATTGAATCAGCAGGTTGCAGATGAATTTGGCGAGAGTGATTGGGAGGCGTGGATTGTGGGTGAAACAAGCTGTAATTTGCTCTAAATCAGAGCCGGAGTTTTTGCTTGAGTAGAAACTCCGGTTCTGATTTCAACCGCGATATAAGATAGAGCTACCGCTATTTTCAGAGACCTGTAGTGTGACTTTGTGGTCTCTTCTCGGCTACACCATTAACTCTTTGTATACTTCATTGAACAGCATTGCAACCACCGTCGAACGAAAATCTGCTTCCTCGGTCACACGCTTATAGAGATCGAAGTTAGTTTCAATCATCGTCTGTAGCACACCTGGGAAGAGCGACTCAAAGAGCAACATCACGTGCTCACGTGTGTTGACCTGGGCGCTCTGCTTGATGCTCTCATGATTGGCCATGCGCGTCTTCAACTCAGTGAAGAAGACTTTGTCCCCTTCATCAAATTCTGTCCCAAATCGTTCATTGAGATCGGCGATGATTAGACTGAGTGGTGACTGTTCCTCGTCCTCGCCTGCATTCATGGGATGTTCTGCAGCGGGATCAAGCTTCCCATTTTCCCCCTCCAGTGCAATCGACCCGCTGAAGGATTGTTGTATCCGATAGCTCTCCAGATCAATGTGCTCACGCAGGTTGAGCATCGGTTTGGCGTGCTCTTGCGGTAACATGCGCAGCAACAGACGCCCAAAGAGATAGAGCCGCTCCAAGTCTGCGTCTTGGAACGGGATGATCTGTGATAGAAATGCATAAAGGCGGACATAACTTTGAAGATGATGGCGAAAACTTTCGCGGCGCGTCTGATCAGCAATATAGCTAAAGCGGGTTGCGACTGTGCGCAATAGTGGCTGAAGCGCCCTCGCCTTTTCGCCTTCCGTCAAAAAGAGTTCGGCTACGGCTGTAACCTCTTCATCTTCATATAGCTCAAAATCAGCCAGGGTATCATAGAGATCATAGAGCTTATTGGGGTCACTGGCTTCACTGAGGAGCGTGACCTCGTAATAGGGTTGAAATGCCTTTTGAATGTCGTCGGCCTTGTTGGCGAAATCGAGCACCATCGTCTCGGTTTTGGCGGGATGGGTCCGGTTGAGGCGACTCAGCGTCTGTACTGTACTGATCCCGCTGAGCACTTTGTCCACATACATAGTGTGGAGTAGCGGTTGATCAAAACCGGTTTGAAATTTTTCTGCCACAATCATGAAGCGCGAATTGGGTTTGTTGAAAGTGCCAGCGGTCTGCGCTTCAGGAAAACCATTCATATTAGCTTCTGTATACTTCTGTCCCTCATCTTCTATTTCACCCGAAAACGCAACCAACGCAACTGCGTCATAGCCCTGTTCTTTGAGATACCTGTCAAAGGCGCGTTTGTAGCGGACTGCATGGAGACGACTACGGGTCACAATCATGGCTTTGGCTTGTCCTTGGCCCTGTGCATTGGGAATGCGGTGGCGCACCGTGCCCCAAAAGTGCTCAACGATAATCGCCGCCTTCTGGGCAATGGTGAATTCATGCAGACTGACATAGCGTTTCAACTGACCAATGGCGCGGCTCTTTGGCAACCGGGGATCGTCGTCAAGCGTCTTGATGAGATTGAAGAAGGTCTCTTTCACTGTGTAATTTTCCAGTACATCAAGAATAAACTTCTCCTCGATGGCCTGGCGCATGGTGTAGAGATGAGATGGACCAAATGAGCCGTCGGGACGTTGTTCGCCAAATAGCTCCAACGTCTTGGCTTTGGGCGTGGCGGTGAAGCCAAAGAAGCTGAGATTGCGCTGCCGCCCCCGTCGGCTCATACTCTCGTTGATCAGATCTTCACCGGTGGGCAATTCTGCGTCTGCCCCATCCTCAGCATCCTGCACAGAAAGTACCTGTTTGATACTCTTGCTGGTTTCACCGCTTTGGGATGAATGGGCTTCATCGGCAATGATGGCAAAGCGTCGCCCACGCATGGCGGCGGCAAAGGCGTCGGTTGCGCCGGCCTTTTCTTTTTCCAACTCGCGGATCTTCTCGATCACCACCGGGAACTTTTGCAAGGTGGTAACAATGATCTCACTGCCCCCCTCCAACGCTTTGAGTAGTTGACCGCTGTCCCGATCAATGGCCTGGACCACGCCCATCTGTTTTTCAAACTGCACAACGGCGCTGCGGAGTTGCCGATCGAGGATGCGCCGATCGGTAATGACAATGACACTGTCAAAAACACGCCGGTTCTCCACATTGTGGAGCGAGGCCAAGCGATGGGCCAGCCAGGCAATCGATTTGCTCTTGCCACTGCCTGCACTGTGTTGGATCAGATAGCGCTGGCCGGCCCCGTGCTCCTTGGCGTGATCGACCAATTGGCGCACACAGTCACGCTGATGATAGCGTGGGAAGACAAGCCTTTCACTGCTGTCTTCTTCATCCACCTCGACAAAGATAAAGTCGGCAATCAGTTCCAACAAGCTATCGGGAGCGAAGATCTCCTCCCACAAATAGCTGGTGGCGTACCCATCCCGATTGATGGGATTGCCCGCGCCACCATCATGGCCTTTGTTAAAGGGCAGAAAAAACGTGCTGTCCCCTTTGAGATGGGTGGTCATGTAGACATTATCGCCATCGACGGCAAAGTGAATCAGACAGCGTTTGAAGGCCAGCAGTGGTTCGCCCTGGGGATTGCGGTTGCGCTGATATTGAATGATGGCATCAACACTCTCTTGACCGGTGAGCTTGTTTTTTAATTCAAGGGTGATAATCGGCAGACCATTGAGAAAGAGCACCAGATCGATGCTATTGTTGTTCTTGGCACTGTAATATAGTTGGCGCACGACGGAAAAGATATTTTGACCATATTTGATCTGGTGTTCTGGATTGAGGGTAGTGGCAGGTTTGAAGTAGGCGAGATCAAAGAAGACTCCATAATCCTTGATGCCGTTGCGCAACACGTGGAGCGCGCCGCGCCGCCGCAATTGACTATCGAGCCGCCGTAAAAATTTCGGCACAACTTCGGTGCCATGCTGCTCTTGCAATTGCGACCATGCTTCTGGTTGTGTGGCGGTGATAAATTCCAAAAACAGATCGACATCCAAACAATAGTCAACGTCGTAATGCGCGTTCTGTTTGCGCTTCTGCCCAGCTCGCAAGCGGAAACCATGTTGGGTATGCAATTGTGTTTCGATTTCGGCTTCAAAGCCTTTTTCGCTGATATCCATCATCTCTGTTGCCTACATCAATTTGCACTATATCAATTAGAGTCGTCGCCCTTCACGAGTTGCGTTCACAATCTCGTCAACAGAAAGATCCAAGTCGATTCCTACCACATCAAGAGGCGTTTTTTCGACCGATTCTGGCGTAACACAAAGATCTGTCCATCGTAGCGCAGGATGTGCACTTCGTCTTGGGCAATGGCTAGGTCGGGTAACGACGCAAAGTTTTGTTGCGCTTCTATACTCCGGTTGAAATGGAAACCGGAGTATAAATAGGTATAGATTGCCACCATAGGATACCTTTATTCTACCACGCTTTTGGTCACAGATGCGCGTTCTGTCACCAATTGCAATCCTCTGCTGATAGTTTCAGATGCTAAGCAATCCCTGAATTTCATTGAGCTGTTCACGATAGAGCGCAAGCCGTTGGTTCTTTTGTACAAATTCGGCCGGATGATGCGCCTTTTTACTTCTTGGCTTTTGCATCATCTCATGTAATTCATTTACTCGCAGCTCCAAATTGGCGACAGCATCACTGTATTCGGCGTGCAGGGCGCGGAAGAAACTCTCGCTCACAGTGTGGACAATGCTGTGTTCAATCGAGCGTTCATGCAGATCATAAACGTGATCTTTTTGCAACTGTTTCAGGGCATTGCGGTAGGGTTCCACCAATTCGTTCTGGCCATCCTCCGCTTTGAGTTTCAAGCGCAAGACGCCGATTTGGCAGCGCACGGTTTTGTGCTTGGTATCGCGCAGGGCATCGTTGAAATCGGGAAAGAGCACTTCGAGCAGCGAGAAGAGATCGCACATGGCGCGCAGACAGCGCAGATCGCTGACCGACCACGCGGTGTGATGGTGGTCATGATAGAGCTTGTTGCGGCTGGTGTGACGTTCAAGCGTGGCTTTAATGATCTCCTGTTCGTCAGAACCGGCAGCAAAGAGGGGCATGGCATCTTGCAGCACGGTGTAGAAGCCGACATGTTGATCCGGTTCGTTGACGCTCCAATGTTGGAGGGTGCCAAAGGATTTGAAATGGCCTTTGAGCGCCTGCTCGGTTTGTCCCAGCGCTGTGGATAATGCGTTCAAGTCAATGGTCCCATCCAAATAATCATCAAGCGCCTGTGCGTCGGTTAGTGAAGGTAGCAATCCCTCTTGCGAGAAATGAATGCGGCAGTTCACCTGCTGTTCCGGTGTGCGATGAAAGGGAGCTAGCCGCTGGCGCACCGCGGTTTCAGCAGTACCTAATTTGTTCGCCAATTCAGCAACTTCCAAGACGCCATCAAAGTATGATTCGAGTGCCCGTTGTTTTGTGTTGGAGCTGAGTAATCCTGCCGCGCGAAAATCGGCAATGCACTGCTCGCGCTGGCTCTGCGTGTGTAGATAGAGAAAGGTCTTGAGCGCCAACTCCACCATATCATCGACCAAAATATAGGCGGCGCGTACCCGCTCCGGCGCGGTGATAAAATAGACCTCATTGACGGTGCGGATTAGCTCAATCAGATTCTCCAACTGTGACACGCTTATGCCTCCCCTTTTCCGTAATTGCGCACATCAATTTTGCCGGTGACCGCGGCGGAGATGAGGGCGGTGCGGTATTCTTGGAGGCGGTCTATGGCATCTTGCATTTTCTCTTGTAATTCGCTCATTTTTTGTGATTCATTATCAATGTAATCTGCAATTGCTTGCTGCTCATGACGTGGTGGATTAGCAATTTGAAAATTTACAATTGTACTAACGTTGACATGAGGTGAAGTTGCACCAAGTACATCTTGCTCAGCTTGGGCATACACGCCTTTTGCATTTAAATGCCACATTAGATAGCGAGCGTCAAAATCTCTACCAGAACGAAAATGCATCATACGTTGTCCTAGGCACACGGGATCTTTAGCAGGTACTAATGCTGCGATACCATATCGTTCACCTTCTCGGCTGTAGAATATGTCGTTCGGTAGTGGCTTAAGTCTAAATATGCGCTTTTCGTATTCAGGGTATTCTACTTTTTTCGCATCTAGTACAGATAGATGTCCAGGCTGTATATCTGCTGTACGTATCACAAAATATATCCCATCTTGTGAATACTCCGGCGTTGAATGTGGACAATCTACAATATGGGATGCGGCAAACTTGAGACGACTCAATTCCCAATGCGCCGGAATCTTCCCCAGCCACTCGACCCCACTATCACGCATCGCCACCGTTGGATCCAGCCCCTTGGTGACGGCGTGGCTGATGAGGGCAGTGCGCTTTTCCTGCAGCCGCTCGATCAGTTCGCGCTTCTTGGCGATGAGCGTGTCGATGGTGGCGGTTTCGCGGTCCAGGAAGGCAGCGATAGCGCGTTGTTCATCGAACGGTGGGACGAGCAAAGGTATTCGTTTTACATCCTCATAACGCATGGACTGCCGAACTCCGCCGCCAAAGCCATAAAAAACCTTCAATAAATCATAAGCATGTAAAAGGTAGTAAGCGTACTGGCTTTGATATTGGCCTAAATTCCTCAGCCCAAGATAAGCTGAGGTAATAATTCCTCGCTCATGAACTGCTCCAACACGTAAACTCCGCTGGTCATTTTGCAGATCTGTTAGGCGAAGCACCAAATCACCCTCATCAACAATTTGATATGTTTCAAAAGATTCTGGCAATAATCCAAAGTTGTCCGCAACATCGCGCCGTATAATTTTCCCATAGCTTAGTGAGAGAACGTTCGACTCAATGTTGCCACGATTTAATGTTTTACGTTCACGGAATTGTGTAAATAATGGAGCTATATCCCAGTGTGAAGGAACCGAATTCAACCACGCAACTCCAGAATCATGGTATTCTGTATGTTTGTGCCACCGTGTATTTGAAGGAACAGAATTTTTACTATTAGTCAACATTACCTGACACCTTTGCTAATAACTGCATGATTTGAGTTTCAAGCATTCGGATATCAGTTTCAATCTCCTCGATTGGCCTTGGCTGGATATACTTGTAGAAATAACGGCTAAAGCTAATCTCATACCCCACACGCCCCACCTTGCCGTCACGGTCATCAATAAAGCCGGCATCAATATACGCATCATCCACGTGGGGTTTCACCTCACGTTGGAAATAATCCCACACATCTTCGGTCAGCGGCACCTTCTCGTCCAGCCACGAATCGCCCGGCGTGTAGGTGGCATACTCCTCTTCATCGGGCAGGGGCACATTCTCGTAATCACGCAGATTGCCATCCGGCTCGGGCTTGCCCTCTTTATCAAAGCAGATGGCCGCGGTGGGGTCACTCTCGCCCAAGGCAGAGACAATCGCTTTTTCCAGTCCAACGGTTAATTTGATGCCATGGACCCTTGCCTCCCGCCGCAGCACTTTGAGAAAAGCTTTGCGATCTTTGATCAGGTCGGCGGGCAGACTCGCGAGCATTTGCAGGATTGCCTTTTGTAGCTCACGACCCTGTGCTTCCTCTGCTTCGCGTTCTTCGTCGTCTTTCTTTTTACTCTTGGCCAGACTTTGAAAGGTGCTCTCTGCTTCCATGCGCGCAATGCGTTCGGGTGTGGCCTGGAAGTTGAGGCGCAGCGGGCGGTCGATGCGCACCTTGCGATAGCCAAAAAAGTGGGTGGGATAGATACGGTTGAATTCAGACGATGGGTAGCTTGTCGCATCTTCTTTCTGCATGGCTTCAGAAAGGAAGGCAGCGGGAATCGCAAAGTCTGGGCCATCAAAGTTACGATAGATCTTGGCGATCATACCGATTTGGTCTAATGCATTGGGATCCTCGTCGGAGGGATACTTGATCTGGTTACGCTTGCTGCCCAAACTCTTGCGCATGCGCCGGTAGAAGTCGGCCGCGTTGACCAGTTGCACCTTGCCCTTGCGCTCTGCACGCTTGCGATTGGTCAACACCCAGATGTAAGTGCTGATGCCTGTGTTGTAGAAGAGTTGGTCGGGTAGCGCCACAATGCCCTCCAGCCAATCATTCTCCAAGATCCAACGCCGGATCTCACTCTCCCCACTGCCCGCGTCACCGGTAAAGAGCGGGGAGCCGTTAAAGATAATCGCAATGCGGCTGCCCTCTTCACGATCCATTTTGCTCAGAATATGCTGCAAAAAGAGCAGCGCGCCATCGTTAATGCGCGGCAACCCCGCACCAAAGCGGCCATCCATGCCCTGGCGCTCATGCTCTTGCTTGATCACCCACTCGACCTTCTTCCACGAGACGCCAAAAGGTGGGTTGGAGAGCATGATGTTGAAGCTTTGTCCCTTGTAGCCATCCTCGCTAAAGCTGTTGCCAAAGACAATGTTGTCGGGATCTTCGCCCTTGAGCAACATATCCGACTTGGCCACGGCATAGGCACTGGGATTCAATTCCTGACCAAAGAGCACCACATTGGCATTGGGATTGCGCTTGCTGTCCGTAATGTAATCCTTGGCAATCGTCAACATGCCGCCGGTGCCGCAGGCCGGGTCATAGACCTTACGGATTTTGTGTGGGACGTGTAATACCTCATCATCCTCGGTAAAGATCAGCTCGACCATTAGACGAATCACCTCGCGCGGGGTGAAGTGTTCACCGGCGGTCTCGTTATATTGCTCGCTAAACTTGCGGATTAGCTCTTCAAAGATGTAACCCATCTCTTCATTGGTAACGCTGTCTGGGTGTAGATCAACCGCCAAAAGACGCTGCATAATCGGATAGATCAGCTTCGATGCCTGCAAACGGCTGATCTGGCGACGGAAGTCGAACTTTTCGATGATGTCTTGCACTTCGGGACTGTAGCCGTTGAGGTAATGGATCAAGTTCTGCGCAATGTCGTTTGGCGCGGCAAGCAGGCTGTCCCAGTCAAATTGCGAGGTATTGTAAACCAGGCTACCGCCGGCTGCGCTCTTGAGCAGATCGCTCGGGTCAGAGAGCCGTGCGCCGTAGGTGTCGTAGGCTTTGCGCACTGCATCGCGCGTACCAGCAATCGCCAGATCCAGCCGATAAAAGACCGTCATCGGCAAAATCACATCAACATATTCGCGCGGCTTGTAATCGCCACGCAGCAGGTCGGCAATCTCCCAAATGAGATTGACTTTATTAGTAAAGTTCTTCACGAACGTATTTCTTTCCAGTCGCTTAAAAGTAGCGCCACAGCCGCAAGCTGCAAATCAAGTTGTAAAAAACAATGCAATACGGTGATGTGCCGCTACGGCAAGTTTCCCAAGAGTCAGGGAGTAAGTTGTAACTCCGTCACACCAGCAATTCCATGTAATGTGACCACCAGCTGATTGAGCACATCACGTCCAATCAGTGCTTCACTACCCGCGGGCATCGCGACTGCTGAAATGGCGTGCGCTGTTTCCGTTTCGATGTGAATGGTGACAGTGTAGCTATCCATGCGTTGTCGTTTCCCCGTCGATCCGCGTAGCCAGACGCTGGCTTCGTATTCTGCACCAACGGCCTGGAGCAAATCAACTGGCAACATCGTGCCATCTGCACCGGAGTCAACAAACGCTGCAATGGTTATCGGGCTTCTTGTTGGGTCATGCCCGTCAACAGTTATGGGCAGGAATGGTGCAGGTGGATCGTAGTCCGTGTTGTAATCGAATGAGTAGACACGACTCACGGCACACGCTCAAACCGAGGATGGCGGACCCGAATTTCGCGTTCAGGCGTTCGCTCTACTTTGCGCCGCAGGACGACCTGATCGGGATAATTCTTGCGAATTCGTTCTAACAACAGCAGCGGATCAGGATCCTGATCGACCAGTTTGCCACCACAAATTGCAACATATTGTCCCAAATACCGATTGACAAGCTCATTATGCATTGCTCGATATGCCGCAATGTTCTGTTCCATAATGGACCGATGCTCATGGATAGGGAACGGTACAGATGTCTCTTGGGAACGATTAGATTCCAATGATTCTGCATGCCCTTCCGGCAGACGAATGTCAAAAGGGATTCCTCTATTTAAGCGAATCTGTTTGTAAAATATGGTAAGTGCCTGCGTCGTGGAGATGCCAAGCTCTTCTAAGATTGCTTCAGCTTCTTCCTTCAACTGTGGATCCATGCGCGCGCGAATCGTCACTGATTTTGTCATATGTATCCTCCATATGGCCTATTGTACATCATTTGGGCCACATTATGCAAGCGAAAGCGTCGCCCCCGCCTCGGCGCGGTAGACAAGTTCCCAACCACTGTAGACCAGAACCAACTTTTTGAGCGTGACCCGTGTGGCGACCTGTTGGATGCGTGGGTCATTGCCATAGCGCGCCAATTGCGCTTCGGCTTCTTGGATCTTGTTCTCCAGTTGGCTTTGCGTGAAGTCGCTGCGGGCGATGTATTTCAATTCGACCAGATAACCAAACTGCATCTCGCGGTAGCGGGCCAGGAAGGGCTCCAGGTAGAAGTCCACAAATCCGCCGCCCATCTCTCTTTCCGACCAGGTGAGGAAAAAGTGGCTGACGTTGAGATAGGCGAGCAGAAAGCCTTGGATCATCTTTTCCGCGCCCAGATAATCGCGGACCGAGACTTGCTCCTTTACCCCATTGGTCACATAATCAAAGAAGGCTTGTCATTCGCCACGATAGGCCATGTTGTTGGTCAGATGCATGAGTTTGTCCACATCAAGGCGGAAGACATCGACATCGCGGAAGCCTTCGCGCAGATAGCCGTAGAGCAGATCCTGGATGGTGCGATTGGGAATCCGTAACAGTGGAAAGCTCTGTTCCTCGCCGGCAAAGGTCAGCAAGCCAAAGAAGAGGAGTTGAGAGATAAAATTTTCCGGCTCCGTCAGCCGCGCCAAAGGGAAACTGGAAACCACAGGGCTGGCGACCTCGCCATTCTGAATGATCGAACGTAACTTGCTAAAATTGCCGTTGAGATGCCCATCCACTGTGAGCAGATAGCGCAGCTTGCCATAGTCGATGCGCATGTTGGCGTCGATCAACTCGTAGGGGATCGACCGTTCGCGGATCGCCTGTTTGACAAAGTGCCAGACCAGCGTCGAATTGTAGATGCGCGGAACGTTGGGCTGGGTCGCCAGTGGCTTGGCAAAACAGTAGCCGTCATACCAGATTTGCATGGTTTCCAGACAGAAATCGACCTCTAGCTGTAATGCCCCCGCCTGATGATAATGGGCGAGAATCGCACGCGTCTCAGCCTCAGTGAAGCCGACCAGTTCGTTAAATTGTGCGTCGATGCTCAGGTTATCGCCAATGTTAAAACCACTCGTCACATCATCCATCGTCACCGGCGAAACCCCGGTGATGTAGAGACGCGACAGTCCGGCAATCTGCCCCGCGGTCGCGCCCTTGAGCAGATTGAAGAAATGACGAAAAAAGCCTTCACCGCGGGTCAAGTTGTGATAGGCATCTTGCCCTGCCGTGGTGAGGATGGTATTGGCAAAGTTGTCATATTCATCAATGAGCAGATAGAGTTTTAGATCATGGCGGTCGACGTGGAAAAAGATGCGGCGTAACTGTGCTTCCAACGTGGGCAGCGCTAAAATTTCACGTCGGCTCTCTGTATCAAAATAGCGCGCATAGCGGATCAAAAAATCCTCGACCACCGCGCGCCCATTGTCTTCAAAGGAAGCTTCGACTTTGTCCACCGCCGGGTTGACGAGGGCAAAGTTAATAAACATAATCAGATAGCTGTTGCGTTCCGGGGTGGGATGATCGCCAATATAGGCGCCACCAAAGAGCTGCTCAAATTGATCTTGCCGATTGATATCGTAGTAATGTTGCAGGGTCGAAAGCCACAACGTTTTACCAAAGCGCCGCGGCCGGATCAGGAAGACAAAGTAGGGCTGCGCTTCCAGCAGCGGGATGAAGCGCGTTTTGTCCACATAATAGGAGTTGTCGGTGCGCATGCGCCCAAAATCGGCAGAGCCATAGGGAATACGCTTGGCGGTTGGTATATTCATAGGTTTATTTTAGCATATTCGGTGCGCCACGTAAATCCTCACTAGGCCACTCCAAAAAATGAATTATACTTAAGCAGAACAAATAGCTCGACAAGTTCACGCAACACGCACCACGGAAAACGCTCCGTATATTTATTTTCTTGGAATGGCCCCACACCCCCTACACCAACCCCAACTCCCGCGCCCGTGCCACGGCTTCGGTGCGCCGGTTGACCTGGAGTTTGCCAAAGATGACCCGATTGTGCCCTTTGACGGTGCTCAAGGCAATGAAGAGGCGCTCGCTAATCTCCCGGTTGGAGAGTCCTTGGGCAATGAGGTGGAGCACTTCCAGTTCACGTTCGCTCAAGGGTTCGATGAGGTCCTGCACAGGTGGAACCGGCAAGGGAGAAGCCTGGCGCGATACCTTGTTTTCACGGTTCTGTGTCTCGGCGCCAAAGGCTGCCAACAGCGTGGCGGTATAGTCCGGCATGATCCCTTGTGCCGCGGCTTCCGCCAACAAATAGGCCATCGGCGTTCCTTCATCAACAAAGAGGCGGACATAACCTGCCGCACCGATAGGGCCCCCGGCCAGAGTCAGGGCGCGTGTCAGTGGTATGCGCGCCGATGGGATGTCGTTCTGCGCCGCGTGGGCCAACGCCTGCAGCAGCAGAATTTCAATGACACTCCCCAGCCGTTCACCGGCTTCCGCCGCGTGGCGCAGACGCGCTAACAGGTCTGTTGCGGTGGCGATACTGTGCGCTTCCTCCGCACTACGATAGTGCGCAATGAGCAGACGCGCTAGCGTGATGTGCTCAAACTCTCGCAAATAGCTGAGGCCGTCAGCGGCAGACACCCCTTGTTCCTGCGCCCAGGCCCACGCTTCGGGCAGCCTACCCTGAGCAATCCATATACGCGCCTGCATTGCCGTCAAGGGCCGCACATCCGGTACAGGGCCGCGTACATACTCGCGCGCAGCCTCGTCAAGCCAATCAAGTGCAGCATCCAACTCCCCTTGCGCCTGCTTGAGGCGCGCCTGGGCCAAAGTCCAGCGATAACGCCAGCGGGGCAATGGCGATTGTGCGCCCAATTTTTCACTCTGCTGCAGGTATGCTGTGGCAGCCGCCAGGTCACCCCGTTCACACGCGAGTTCGCTCAGCCCGGTGTGAAGATCCGCTGAGCCCCGTCGCACCAGTTCCCCTTGTTCCGCGGCAAGCTGTAACGCCTGCTGATAGCTCTGCACCGCCGTCTGGAGACGCCCTTGCACCCGCTGCATATCGGCCAGAATATAAGCGCCGGTGATGGCAAAGAGGATGTTGCCGGCTTTCTGAAAACTGGCGATGGCATCAGCAAAGGTGCGGTGGGCAAGCGCCAACTCACCATCGGCCCAGTAGGCAAGCCCCAGCAGGGCGGCTGGAACACCACGGCGCAAGTGATTGTCCGCCGGTAAGAGGGCGAGTGTCCGCTGGGCATACTGTTTTGTCCTGGGTAGGTCGCCGCGCGCCAGCGCATAGTAGGTGCGGGCGGCGGCAATCGTCGCCGGCAGCGCCTGAAATTCCTCTTCATCGGTGACCAGCATGGGCATAGCCGGCGTCGTGGATTGTGTCTCACTGGCGGTTATCGTCGCTAGCCACCGCTCGGCATCACGCAGGCGGGTATCGGCAGCCTCTAACTCGCCGCAATCAAGCAAGGCCCACCCATAAGCGGCACTGAGCACCGGCCGGGCGCGGACCACTTCATCGGGCAGTTGCTGCACCCAACCTAGCCAGCGGGCTGACCGGCGGCTCTCATCCATGGTGCGCCAGGTCTGTTCGAGCAGCGCAGCAGCTCGCGCAAAATCTGCGGCGGCCAGGGCATGGCGCAACGCTTCAATAGCCAGGCCATTCTCCTCATGCCAGCGGCTGGCGCGCCGATGCAGCGCGGCTACGGCTTCCTCACCATCTCCCAGCGATGGACGATCTGGCGTGGGCGCAGCTTGACGCTGTAGCCGCTGCCGCAACAGATCGGCGAAGAGATGGTGGTAGCGATACCAGCGCCGCTCGTTGTCCAGCGGCACGAGGAAGAGGTTGGCTTGTTCAAGGAATTCCAGAACGGTTTGAGATGGGCGAGGGGAGATCACCGGTCTCCCGTCTTCCGTCTCCGGTCTTCCGTCTCCCATTTCCAATTCTCCCAGCACCGCATCACAAAGCGGGCCACAGAGACGGTCGAGGATCGAGGTATGCAGCAAGAAGGTCTGAATGGGTTCAGGCTGCTGGTGCAGAACTTCTTCCAGCAGGTAGTCCATGACAAAACGGTGGCTGCCGGTAAATGATCGAATAAAGCCGGCTCTATCCTGTGCGCCAGGATGATGCTCCTGCATGGAAAGGGCGGCCAGTTGCAGGCCGGCAATCCATCCTTCGGTGCGCGCTTCCAACGCCGCGACCTCTTCTACCGCGAGATCTAGGCCCATCATTTGATTGAGAAAGGCGGTGGCTTCTGCGGGGGTAAAACGGAGATGGGCTGCGCGTACTTCGGTCAATAGCCCGCGCGCGCGCAAGCTGGCCAAGGGGAGATTGGGATCTTCACGCGTGGTAATGACCAGATGCATCTGTGGCGGCAAATGCTCGATCAGGAAGGCGAGCGCCTGGTCAATCGCTTGCGTATCAACTGTGTGATAGTCATCCAGAACGAGAACAAAGTGCTCTGGAATGGCGCTGATGTCATTGATCAGCGTTGTCAGCAGGGCATCCATGGGTGGTGGCTGTGGAGAATGAAGCACCCCCAACACCTCTTGGCCAATTTGTGCTGCCACTGTCTGCAACGCCGCAATGAGATATACAAGAAAACGCGTGGGGTCGCTGTCCCCTTCATCCAACGACAACCAAGCCGCCTGATTGACGATTTTAGATTGACGATTGACGATAGCCTCTTCTGTTGCCGTATCTGCGCGTGAATCGTCAATCGGCAAGCGTAAATCGTCAATCCAACTGCTGACCAGGGTGGTTTTGCCAAAGCCGGCGGGCGCCGAGATGAGGGTCAATTTGCCATGCAAGCCCGCGTTCAGCCGTTCGAGCAAACGGGAACGGCGCACAAGCGTCGGTCGTTGCGGCGGAATATAGAGCTTGGTGGCGAGGATTGGCGTAGACATGGGTCAATTATACCATGCTCGCACCCCCGACCAAAACAGCTTTTATTGCCGCTTGTATTAGGTCCTGTGGACATTTGTGTTGTACACACCGAACAGGTATTGGCAACCTGTTGGGTGCATCACCAGCCAATTCCGCCATGTCGACAGAACTTAAACTGAGCCAAGTGCAAAGGATTTTGCCAAAATCATTTTCCCCAGCAATTCGGTCTTGGGCAGTTCAAGCGGCGGTTCCAGAGCAGCCGCAACCCGTGCGATCTCCAGGTTGAGAAACTCAATTTCCGTTGGCCGACCCACACGAATATCTTGTAAGGTGGAGATGAGTTGGCCGTCGGACCCTTTGCTGACGCGCACAATCTGTGCCATGAGCGCGTCTTCGCTTAACCCAAGCTTGAGCCTATCCGTCAGCAGAACACACTCGTGCACGATCTCCTGCGCCAGGTTGGCCACGGCTGCATCCCGTGCAAAGACGCCGTTGTCCACATCCAACAGAGGGCAGATAGAATTAAAGACCGCGTTGAGAATGGCCTTCTTCCAGATCTCGCTTTGAATGTTCGCCTCTGCATGAAAGGGGAAGCCGGCTGTGGTCAACGCCGCAACGCACTGCTGCAGCGTAGCGGCGTCGCCTTTGACAATGCCAATGGACGAAGAGGTAACCGGACGAAAGGAAAAGTCATACGCGGCGTTTGCCTGGCCGGTCACATAGAGAATGCCGCGATAGATTGCAGGAAAATGGCTTGCTAGCAAGGGCTTTTCTACACCAACACCATTTTGCAGGAGTACAATTGGACCCGTTACTGTCTTCTCTTGCAACGATTGCGCAAGCGTTGGGTTGGCATAGGCTTTGGCCGCGATGACGATGATGCCGTCAAGCGTAGCCAATTGGGCTAGCGAGATTGTCTCTACGGGGATGTCGATCTGGTTGGCGCCGTTCCGCACGGTAATGGTAATTGTGCTTTGTGGGACATCTTGCTTGCTCGTGCGTACAGCGACCACACGCCGCCCCGCATGGGCCAGATGGGCAGCCAACGGAAAGCCGACTGCGCCAGAACCGAGGATATAGATGGTAGTCTGTGGGTCCATGGGCGCCTCTCAAAAACATCTATGTTATATTTACAACTTCCAAGTAATATTCTCTTTGCCCACAGAGGCAAAGAGCGGAGCGCCTTTTTTGTTGGTCATCTTTATAGTTGCTTCAATCGCATTGCCTGTCGCGATTGACGCTTCCACCGAATGCCATGGTATCTCTTGCAAGTGTATTTTTGTGCGTCCAAAGCCAGCCCACGCGCCGTCCATTCTTTCGCCCCAACACAGATAGATAAAGCGCGCTTGCGGCGTCCCTTGCGCATAGGGTCCCAAAAAGTTGGGCTTCCCAGTTTCTGAATTCTTCGCTACGCGCAACAAACAGGTAAATACAATCTCTGCGGCTGCGGCTGAGACATCTTCGATCACATCCTTGCCTTTTTGAATCCCAAGTCTGACGTTGCTTCTGCCATCAAATTCGCAACCAGGTAGTTCAATGCAACGCAGCCGAATCAGTAGCGGTTGTGTAGCGTTTGCAGCCATTGTGATTCACCTTGTTCTTTAGCCATTTAGCCCTTGATCCCTGTTAGACTAATCCCCTCAATAAAGGTGCGTTGGGCTAAAATAAAAGTAACGATGACCGGCAGCGCCACAATTGTGCTCACCGCCATAAGATGGGGATAGGCCAGCGCCGTGTTGCCCATGTTGGTGGCGGTCTGTTGCAGACGATAGATCATCAGCGCTAATGGGTATTGCGACTCGTCTTTCAAATAGATCAACGGCCCCAGGAAATCGTTCCAACTCCAGAGAAAACGGAAGAGGATCACCACCGCGATGGCCGGCTTCGAGAGCGGGAGGATAATCCGCCAGAGCACGCCCCACTCGCTGGCCCCTTCCATACGCGCCGCTTCGGACAACTCTTCAGGAATGGTCAGAAAGAACTGGCGCAGCAAAAAGATAAAGTAGGGATGACCAAAAAGCGCGGGCACGACCAGCGGCAGGTAGCTGTTGAGCCACCCCAAATTCTTGAAGATGATAAAGAGGGGCACCATGGTCACCTGCCAGGGCAACATCATGGTCGCGATACAGAGGCCAAAGAAAAAGCTCTGCCCCCGCCACTTGATCTTGGCAAAACCATAGGCGACGATCAGCGAGGAGATTAAGGTAAAGACGACGACCGGCAGTGAAAAGCGAAAGATCGAATTGAAGGCCGCTAGATTAAAGTTGTAGCGCGCCCAGCCGCCGGCAAAGTTGCTCCAAAACATGGGGTGGGGAAAGAGCACCGGTGGGACGGTGCGCACCTGCGGGTCATCTTTCAGTGCGGTAATCACCATCCAATAAAGTGGAAAGAGCCAGGTAAAGGAGAGAAAGAGTAAGAGGACGTACTTACTGATGGTCGCGATGCGCTTGGCGGTTGATAGACTCCCCACCGGCAACGCAACCTTTGCTTCCTGTGGCGCGGCTTGCGCCGTTTGGCTGGCAGTTGTCATTTCTCACCCCCATAATAGACCCAGCGCCCCGATGTGCTAAAGAGAATCGCCGTAAAAATCACAATAATGATCAGCAGAATCCAGGCCATGGCCGAGGCTTTGCCCATGCTCAACTGGACAAAAGCGTTGCGATAGAGATTCATGACATAGAGTTCAGTCGATTTAGCCGGCCCGCCCCCGGTGAGCAGCCAGGGTAGGGTAAATTCCTGAAAGGCGCCGATGAAACCCATGATCGAATTAAAGAGAATGACCGGTGTACAGAGGGGCACGGTAACGTTCCAAAACTTGTGCCAATTATTGGCCCCATCCACTGTAGCCGCTTCATAGAGCGAGCGGGGCACATCCTGTAAAGCCGCCAGATAGATGACGACCGCCGAGCCCTGCGCCCACACATAGATCAAAATCAAAGTTGGCTTGGAAAGACCAACACTGGAGAGAAAAGGAATCGTCGGCCACTCAAAGGTTTTGAGCAGACCATTGATTGCGCCATATTGCGTGTTGAGCAGGAAGAGCCAGACCATGGCGGTGCAGACTGCCGGCACAATGGTGGGGATGTAGATAATCGACCGAAAGAGCGCCCGGCCCTTGATGTCGGTGTTGAGTAAGTTGGCAATCAAGAAGGCGACAAAGGCGCCAATCGGCACCCCCAGCAACACATAGTAAAAGGTGTTGCCGATGACCTTCCAAAAGTCTGGGTCACTGGTGAAGAGCCGTTCATAATTGCCCAGGCCAATGAATTTGGGTTCGCTAATTAGATCATAGCGCGTCAGGCCATAGTAAAAGGACATGACCAACGGAATGACCGCCAGTCCAATAAAGCCGATTAGCCAGGGCGAAATAAAAAGCAGGCCAAGGACTTGATTGCGTCGCTCTTGTCTAGACATTCCCCGCGCCCGTGCTTGGTTTCCCGAAGCCGCTGCTACTGCCATACGAATCTCTCCCATCTATGCTCAGTAAACGACCGCCAAGAAACCAGGTTTTTGTTAAAAACCTGGTTTCTAAAAAAACGATTAGCTATTCAACCCCTGCGCCTCGAATTCGTCGAGGGCGCGCTTTTGTAATTCGGCGGCGCCCTCATCGGCGGTCATCTGTTCGCGCGCAATGAGATCGCGAATTTCATCCAATTGTGTCTTGACGAACCAGTGGATTGGGCAACGACGCAAGAGGTGCCATTCGGTGGCTTCCTGCTCCGAATCGATGTAGAATTTCAGACCCGGATAGGCATTAGCGTCAACCGTGGGGATAAATGCTTTGAGCGGGTGGATCCAGCCCACTTCTTTGAAGATAATGTCACAAGCCTGAACGGTGTTGAAGAACTCACCCAACTTAAAGGCGCCATCAGGATTCTTGCCATCCTTGAGGATCTGGACAAAGTGGGCATTGACCGCCTGCGCCTTGACATCTTTGCGATCATCCGATTGGGGCGCCCAGGTGGCCTGGTTGAATTTACCAATATCCGGGTTGTGGATCATCGTTTCGCCCGGATGCCAATAACCCTCAATGATCATGGTCTGGACACCGGCTTCAAAGGCAGCGCCCCACGTGCCATTGCCCTGTACCTGGCGCATGCCGGCAAATTGATCGGGGCCGGCAAATTTGATAAACTCGGCGGCGGTGTTGAGATACGCGGCCACCCGCTCATCATCCAGGTGGAACTCTTTGGACTGCTCATCAAACCATGTCACGCCATAAGAGGCTGCGCCATAATCGACATCACCACCCATCGCATCGCCTGGATCCAGTCCCATCTGTAACAGGTTGCCGGCATCATCTTTCTTGGTCAGCGCTTTGTGCCATTCCATCACACCAGACCAGGTTGTCGGAGCGGCGGCCGGGTCAAGATCCGCTTTTTCGGCAGCATCGGTGTTATAGTTGAGGCCCCACTGCACATAGCTCTCGATGCCGGGGACGCCCACCATTTCACCCTGATAGAAGGAATAGTCCCAAACCCAATCCAGCATTGCCTCTTTTTTCACAATGGTGCTGGCTTCCACCATATCCTTGACCGAGATCGCGGCGCCACGTGTAAAGAGGTTGAAATAAGCGTGGTTGGAATGGCAATCCGGCGGCGCACCACCGGCGATCGAGGTCAGCAGCGCCTCATCATTGACGGAACCCTTATAGTCCAACTGCATGTCGCCAACATGGGCCTTCCATTCGTCCAACTCAATAAACTGCGCCAAGGCGGGGTCCAAATTACTCCAGTTGTACCAATAGGTGACGACATTGCCTTCCGCCGCCGGCGCACTTTCACCACCGGTGGCCGCTTGTTCACCGCCAGCAGGGGCGGCTGCCGGTGCGCACGCCACCAATGCCAATGCACCACCGGTCATGGCGCTCCATTTCAAAAAGTCACGCCGACTGATAGGACTCTGCTTCATACGGATGATTCTCCTTCAACTAAGCATAAGATTTAAACAGTTTTTTATAGCCGAGCAGACGCAAGCAGTACAAAGAGGTAGGCGGAGCTTGGCCTGCCTGTGCCAACTGGGCAGCAACCTCTGGCGAGGCTGCCGGATATGGGACTCTTGATCGGGAAAAACAATTACCATTCATCATGACGAGGGCTTACCAATGATGTCAGTTCGGCAGCTATCATATCACCAGCCCACGCCACTGTCAAAGATTCAAGATTATTCCTGGACTTTCGTACAGGATCAGGCTGTTCTAAAAAGCGTGTTCAAATTACAATATCGGTGATTAAATTAGGGAATGATAGAATATTGTACATATCAGCTGTGAAAGGAGATCAATGTGACCACTGATAAGGAGCAGCTAACGGAATTGATGAACCTGACCTCTGGCGATAAAAAACACGATCCCAGCGCTTACTCGACCATGGGCGTCCTCACCGTGCTATATGATCGGATTCTGCGCTACGACGCGGCCAATCCAAAGCATCAAGACCGCGATCGCTTCATCCTGAGCAAAGGACACGGTCCGCTGCTCCTTTATGCGGTCCTTGCGCAGAAAGGCTTCTTTGCCGCCAGTGAGATTAAGCAGTTTCTAGAGTGGGATGGCATCCTGGGCGGCCACCCCGATCGCAACCGTGTTCCAGGGATTGAGGCATCAACCGGCTCACTCGGTCACGGCTTTCCCATGGCGATTGGGGTGGCCCTAGCGCTTAAGGCCAAGCAGATCGAGCGCCGGGTCTATGTCCTCATTGGCGATGGCGAGGCCAACGAAGGCTCGGTCTGGGAGGGTGTGCTGTTGGCAGGCAATTTAGGGCTCGCGAATTTGACGGCAATCCTGATTGACAACCGCTCAAGCTCGCGTGATTTGGGCGATATTGGGGCAAAATTTAAGACTTTTGGTTGGGCGGCACAGACCGTTGATGGGCGCGCTGAAGATGCCATCGAAAAAGCATTATCATCTCCCGCCATCGACCGCCCAAGCCTAGTCGTTGCGGAGGTGCTCTCTTATGCGTGATTCTATGCGTGATCGAATGGGCAAAGTGGTCTCTGATCTGATTACGACCGACCCTAAGACGGCCTTGATCCTGGCCGATATCAGTACCAGTTATTTTTCGACTCTGTTAAAGAATTATCCCGAACGGGTGATCAATCTTGGCATTATGGAGCAGACGATGGTCAGCCTTGCCGCCGGTTTTGCGCTGGAGGGCTTTCATCCCATTGTCCACTCCATTGCGCCCTTTGTGGTAGAGCGACCTTTTGAGCAGATCAAGGATGATTTCTGCTATCAAGGATTGGGCGGCGCCTTCATCAGCATTGGCGCTTCCTACGATTATGGTACGGATGGCATGACCCACCACGGCGTTGCCGACGTCCCAATTCTGAAGACATTGCCCCGAATGCAGATTTGTGTGCCCGGCACGGCGGATGAATTTGAAACGCTGCTCCGGCAGAGCTACAACAATGGCGCGCCCACCTATCTCCGCACCAGCCTTCAGCAGAACAGCCGCAGTCGGCCTGTCGAGTTTGGTAAATTGTGGGTCGAACGGGAGGGCAAAGCGGGCGTTGTCATCGCCGTGGGGCCTATGTTAGAACGGACGCTGGCCGCCGTCGAAGAGTTGGATCTGACGGTGCTTTATTCGACGACGGTGGCGCCCTTTGATGCGGCAACGTTGCGCGAAGCTGTCGCCCAAACCGCGCCCAATGTAATCGTAGTCGAGCCCTATTATGAAGGTGCGCTGGTACAGGACATTGCCCAAGCGCTGCAAGCAACGGCAACGCGTATCACTGCCATTGGCGTCCCGCGCCAGGTCATCGAACGATACGGCCCTCCTGAACGCCACGACGAAGCACTGGGCCTCACGGCGGCGGGAATTCGGGCAAAAATTATCGATTTTCTCAGATAGGTTTTCGGTTGGGACAGTAATCAGTGGACAGTAATCAGTGGACAGTAATCAGTGGACAGTGGGACGGCGACTGACTTATTGTTCTACTGTCCACTGCCCCACTATGCAAATAGACCAAACCTGGGCTTATGCCCAGCAGTTAGGCTTGCCGGAGATAACTCTGGCTCTCTTGATTGAAGCCGTTGATGGGGCGAACCGACAACGCTATGAACAGCCCTACATCCAACCAGTCACCGGGGTGATTGTCCGTCCAGTCTTTGTGGTGACGGGGCAGTGAGCCGCTCTTTTGTGATAATTCCGCAGTTTTCCAGGTGCGCATTCCGCCGGAACAACACCGCCTGTTGGCCATGCGCGCCGCTGAGGAAAATATCAGCTTAAACCGCTATGTCAGTGCTAAGTTGGCGGAATCGTGAAAGTTACACATCTTGAAACTTGTATGACATCTGCATGTGACCTTGCCACAGCCTTTTTACAGCGAGAGACGGATAAACACCGCCCGCCCCTCGCTACTCACCACCCGCTACTCGTGCCGTACCTGCTCCAACTCTTGCAGCCGCTTCTCCAGCGCGACCACCTGTTGCAGCAGATGGCCAATCACCTGTTCCACGGTGAGTTGGCCCTGCTTCCAAAGCTTGAGCAATTGTTCAATGGGATAAGTGGACATCGATTGGCTCCTTTCAAGATAGATCAGAATGGCTCAGGTGGCGGGTGGTGGGTGGCGAGGGGCGCATTACCCGCAACCCGCCCCTTGCCACCCGCCACCCCAAAAAACCCATGAAAAACGGCCGTCCTCCCAACTTGTCCGCTGTTGACGCGCAACAACCGTTGCCAAGACGACCGCCCGTTTTTGATTCCATCGTGAAAGATCGATACAATAGAGCTAGCCGACCAAGCTGCTTAGCCAGTTTGGAAGGTAAGCCGCCTGTAGGTGCCTTCAACACCTGGAGGCGGCGCATTTTTCATTGTAGGCGGGATCATAGCCTATTTTGGATGGGGTGTCAAATGGGGTGAAAAGGGGGCGATGGCGCGGATTGCGAACGCTATATTTCGGTCCCAACGCTTCCGCAAGGTAGTATTTTACCCCTGTACAAAATGATACTTCCTGGCGCTCGTGAAGGTTTGCCACATTGGCCAATCACAACCGGTGCTGGGCACTTGGCTGCTTGGCACCAATTTCGTTTATCGCGCCTCGGCCGGCAGGTAGACCGCGAACTCCTCCCAGGTCGTCACATCCAGCGCGGGATTGACCAAGGCGTTCAGTTGGTCCAGGGTACACGCTTGCAAGCGTTCAGCAATCTCGGTTGGCAGCGCGCCCAGGCGATGTTGCAAGATCTCTGCAATGGTGTGATGCATTGCCTGTTTGCCTTGTTCAGTGCCCTGTTCAATGCCTTGTTGATGTTTCTTTTGGGCCAATTCTTCCAGCCACGCAAAGAGACCCGGCTCTGTAGGCGCGTCTGGGTAGTCGCGTAAGAAATCTTCTCTGGTATACATGTTCTTGATCTCCTGATCGATCTTCCGCAAAACCTGTTTCCAATAGATGCTGATGTCGGCAAAGAGTTGTGGCTCACTCTGGATCGTTACTATTCAGGCATACAATGCGAATGTGAAGCAGAATAGGTGTCTAAACTATGATTTTGATGATTCGATGATGGACGATGATTTCGGGTAGCGAATAGAGCGGAGCGAATGACAGCGAACATCGCCCAGCGGAATCATAGCACTCATAAAATCAGATAAATCATCGTACAGACAAGGTTTTTCTCTTCCTACAGCGCTACCCTGAATAGTAACGCTGGATCGTTGTGTAGGCGGCGATGATGCGTTCAAGCTTGTCCGAGAAGAGCGCCAGCACCGGGTTATCCGTTCGACTACAGATGATAAAGCGCACCGGCTTCAAGGTGCTAATCGTGACATCATAGACCGTGTTGTTTTGCGTGGCCACCGCTTGCCCTGTCTTTAGCAGCGGATTGAGCAAGTTACGCGGAAAGCAGATGGGTATGAAACCACACCTACGAATTGGAAAGCTCCCACAGCTTTGGGTGCGTTGCATGGCGGGAACCAATCACCGCCTAAAGAACCCCGCCTGCGCCGCAATGGCAATCGCGCGCCGCGCATCGACCACCCGCGGTCCTTGGGGGTTGAGGCGCAGCCGTAGCGCGGCGTTGGGGCGCAGTTCAAATTCTCGTTCGCCATCCAGGGCTACCACGCAGGGTTCATTGTGGCGCACTACAATCTCATCACCGGGGGCCAGGGCGCGCGTCTCGCTATAGCCGACCGTCTGGAAGATGCCCGGCGCAATCGGCGCTACGACTTGGTCCGGACCCTCGGCCACCCGCACAAAGAGACCGTGACCCGCCGGAAGCTGGCCGGCCACAATATGCGCGCCAATCGAGGAGAGGCCGATGTTGCCCGGCTCGACCCGTGTCAAGACCATCTCCCGAATGCGGCTTGTATCCCAGACGGCGCGTGAGCCGATAAAACGTTCGGCATAGATGACGGCATCGACCAAGGCAATGTCATCGGGTGGGGCGTCTGGCGCATCATTGCCCTCACGGATCAGATCGATACAGGGGACCACCTGCGCGGCCTCGTCTGCCAGACCGCGCGCCACCAGGCCGGCGGCCAGCCCGGCAATGGTCCCTTCGATCATGGTCGGGAAGACGTTGTTAGTGCCGGTGGAGATGGGCATGAGCGGTGTGTTACCGCTGCCCTTGGTGACGACGCGGTTGGTGCCATCGCCGCCCAGGGAGACGATACAACCCACCCCCATGCCGGTCATCAAGGCGGCGGCGCGCTGGGAATCAACCTGACGAAAGGTGGTTGACATGCTCAGCAATTCGATCTGGATCTTGGGCTTGAGACCATCTTGGGCGCGGAAACCAATGCCATAGGACTCGGGCATAATCAGCACGCGCTCGACGCCGGCGGCCTCCAGCCCACAGAGGACGCGGCGCACAATGTTGACCTTTTCCTCGTTGTCAAAGACCGACCCGTGCGCCACCAAACGGCGAATATCTTTCCCCGAAGCGGGGTTGGCTATAATTCCGACTGTTGTCATAGGTGATTGGGTAACTGGTAATTGGTAATTGGGTGATTGGTAATTGGGTGATTGGCGCCTGTTTTGCGCTCACTAATCACCTAATTACCAATTACCCAATCACTAATTTACATCGCCGGCAACACTTCTTGGAGGAAGCTAACTGTCAACGCGGCGACTTGTTTGAAGCGGGGGCCGTTGGGCAGCACCCAGTTGAAGTGGCCCATGTCGGGAATGATCGCCAGACGGCAGGCGGAACCGGCATGGTCGGCCAGGCTGCGCGCTTCGGCCACCGGCACAAGTTGATCGCTGTCGCCATGAATGATCAAGGATGAACAGACCTCCATCTGGCCGACAATGCTTTCCGGCGAGTAGTCGATCAGGGCATCGGCGCTGGCCAGAGAGAGGTTGCAGCGGCTCTGCGGGAACTCAGCGGCCACCTGCTCCAGAAAGACGCGTGATTCAGGGTCAGGCAACACAATTTCCTGGGAATCGACGGTGCTGGAGGCGCCGGTGCGCACCCGCTGCACCCGATCGGCAGCCAGTTGCGCCTGAAAGGCTTGCCACTCCCAGTGGCGGCGCAGGCTCTGCAGCCACCGTTCACCGTCACCCATGGGCTCCAGCGCCACCACCGCCTGCACCCGTTGGTCCAGCGCGCCCACACTCATGGCATGGGATGCGCCCAGGCTAATGCCGACCACCGCCAGCTTTTGCGCATCGACATGGGGCTGGTCGGCCAGAAAGGTCAGGGCGGCGCGGATATCATCCACCTGCTCCAGCGGCATGAGTCGTGCACGCGCCCCCTCGCTTTCACCAAAGCCGCGATAGTCAAAGACCAACGCCACATAGCCGGCGGCGGTCAGCACCTTGGCAATGTCGGGCATGACCATGTTCTTGGTATAGGTGTAGCCAACACAGAGCACCACGCCGGTCCGCCCCTCACCAGTGAGCGTACCCTGAGGGGAGTAGAGCAACCCGTCCAGGCGCAGGCCGTCACTGTAGAAGCCGACCTTTTGTAAGGCTGGAACAACTTGGCCAGCAGATGGTGCAGTTGGGGCTGACGCCGCCAGCGCGGCTGCCACATCCTCTTTGGTAATGATGCCGTTGACGCCGCTGCCCTGAATCGTCGCCAGATCCAGCCCGTGATCCTTGGCCAGCTTGCGCGCCACCGGCGTGGCGGGAATGACGCCGGTGCGGGCCACTGGTTTGGCTGCACTGGCCGCCTGTTCCACATCGGCCACGGTAATCGCGCCGTTCGGTCCCGTGCCGGTGATAGTGGCCAGATCGATGTGGCGCTCCTTGGCCAGTCGCCGCGCCGCGGGCATGGCAGTGACGGCGCCACCGCTGGGCTTCGGCGCAGGGGCAGCTTCCGGCTTGGTCGTGGCGGTTACGCCGGCACTGACGGTCGCAGAGGCGGCGCCAGTCGCCGCGCCGCCCGTGGTGGCAGGAATGGCTTCGCCGGGCGCCGTGATCCAGGCGATGACCTGTTGCACGGGAATGGTGGCGCCGGCCTGGTGCACAATGTGTGCGAGAATACCAGCGGTGGGCGCTTCCACCACGTTGGTGATCTTCTCGGTTTCGATCTCCACCAGTGGCTCACCCGCGGCGACAGTGTCCCCCTCTTGCTTGAGCCACTGGCCGATGAGCCCCTCTTGCATACTCAAGCCCCACTTGGGCATAATAATTTCGGTAGCCATGGCTTAACTCTGCATCGCCTCACGCACCGCCGCCACCACCCGCTTGGGTGTGGGGACATAGAAGTCCTCGAGGCTGGGGCTAAAGGGCACCGGTGCATGGGGCGCGGTCACCAGTTTGACCGGCGCAGTAAGATATTCAATGGCTTGGGTGGCGGCCAGCGTGGCAATGTCGGTGGCGACACTGCAGCGTGGGTTGTCTTCATCGACCACAATCAGCCGGCCCGTCTTGCGCAGCGAGGTGAGGATCGTTTCATCGTCCAGCGGCGATAACGAGCGCGGATCGACCACCTCGACATTAACGCCCTCTTTGGCCAGTTGATCGGCGGCATCGAGCGCCACCTGCACCATGCGCGAAATGGCCACGACGGTGGCATCATTCCCTTCCCGCTTGATGTCCGCTTTGCCCAGCGGCACGACATATTCGCCGTCGGGGACGGGGCCTTTCACATCATAAAGCACTTTGTTCTCACAGAAGATCACGGGATCGTTGTCCCGGATCGCGGCCGCCAACAAGCCTTTCGCATCGGCCGGTGTCGAGGGAGCTACGACCTTTAGGCCGGGAAAGTGCACAAAGGACGAATAGATCGAGTCCGAGTGTTGGGCTGCGGCGCGGAAGCCGGCGCCAATCATGGTGCGGATCACCAACGGAATCTCCGCCTTGCCGCCAAACATATAGCGCATCTTGGCCGCCTGGTTGGTAATTTGGTCGAGACAGACGCCCATAAAGCCGATAAACATGAGTTCCACAATGGGCCGCAAGCCAGTCGCCGCGGCGCCGACACCGGCCCCCATAAAGCCCGATTCGGTGATTGGGGTGTCGCGAATGCGCTCGCGCCCAAATTCATGCACCAACCCCTGGCTAACACCCAGTACGCCACCCCAGGCATCCAAATGTTCAGGATCTTCTGTGTGGGAAGCGCCGGTGACATCTTCGCCAATCAAAATCACGCGCGCATCGCGCCGCATTTCCAACCGCATGGCCTCATTGATCGCCTCGCGGTAACTCATCATTCGCTCTGCCATAGTAAAATCGCTCCTTGGTCGTGTTGTCGATTCGTCATTGGTCATTGATGATTCGTCATTGGTTGATTGGGTGATTGGTAATTTTCACAGAGGTTCGAGCCTAAAAAGCAATCCGTTCACGACGAAGCCCAATTACCAATCAACTAATCACCCAATCACCTCTCACGCCGGCGCCGTCTGGAAGGGCCAGAGATCCTTGGTGGGGAAATTGACATAGACATCGGTCAAGAGTTCGTCGTTACTGGGGGCGGGGCTGTTGTCGGCGAACTTGACGGCATCCTCAATCGCGGCTTTAGCACGGGCGTCAATTTCATCCAATTCGGCGGTGGTCAGCAGTTCTTGCTCCAAGACGGTTTGGCGGAAAGCCTGAATGCAATCGCGCTCACGATACATTGATTCTTCTTCTTTGGTGCGATACTTGACGGTGTCACCTTCAAAGTGACCATAGTAGCGATAGGTTTGCGCTTCAATAAAGGTGGGACCTTCGCCACGCCGGGCGCGCGCCACGGCCTGCCCCACGGCTTCATACATATCAAAGACGTTTAAGCCATCAGCAGTCAGGCTGGGCACGCCATAGCCACGGGCGCGTGCGGCAATATCGCGCCCAGAGACTGAGTATTGGGGCGAGGTGGTCTCGGCATAGCCGTTATTTTCACAGATAAAGACGACGGGGAGCTTCCAGATACCGGCCAGATTCAGCCCTTCCGCTGTGGTGCCCTGGTTAGAGGCGCCATCACCGAAGAAGCAGATCGTCACCTGATCTGTGCCGGTGAGCTTGGCCATCAGCCCCGGCCCACAGGCCAGCGGCGGACCGCCGCCGACAATGCCGTTGGCGCCCAACATGCCCTTGGAGACATCGGCAATGTGCATCGAGCCCCCCTTGCCTTTGCAGGCGCCGGTCGCCTTGCCATAGATCTCGGCCATCATCTGGTTGACATCGACCCCTTTGGCAATGCAATGGCCGTGTCCACGGTGGGTGCTGGTGATGAAGTCATTGTCGGTCAGGTTGGCGCAGGCGCCGACGGCCACCGCCTCTTCGCCGGCATAGAGGTGGACAAAGCCGGGGATCTTGCCTGCGGCAAAGTCCTTGTGCAGGCGCTCTTCAAACTCGCGAATCAAGCGCATTCGTTCATACATCCAGAGAAGTTTGTCTTTGCTAATCTCCATGATTCCTCCTGAAAGTAGACGCTATACAAGTTGGCCAGCATCGTTGAGCGTAGATACTGTAGATACTTACGGCGATAAGTAGCCACCAACCGCAGTTAACAGGTACGGCTTAGGGATGAGACTATTCAATTGTGCTGTCCGGTATGGAAAGTTTGGTTAGGGAGCGTTTGATTGCTCGCACCGATTATAGCGCACAAGCGTAAGTTGTTGCAAAATGGAAAAGAGGGTACAATTTTTTGACATGGACAAGCTAAAATGAAGAAGGAAGATAAATAACCATGAAAGTCCTTATTACCGGCGGCAATGGCAAATTAGCCGCCTATGTGATTCGCGCCCTGGCGGCTGACCATGAGTTGGTGCTCTTTGCCCGGCGCCAGCCTGCCGCAGAATTTGCCCAGTATCCCTGGATCCAGGGCGATCTGACCGATTTTGCCGCCTGCCAACGCGCCGTGGCAGGGGTCGATGCCATTCAGCACATCGGCGCACAGCCCTGGCCAGTCGATCATCCTAACATGCGTGAGCGCGCCCAGGAACAGGGCCATGCCTTTGACGCCACCTTTAAGACCAACATGCTGGGCACCTACTACCTGATGCAGGCCGCCGTTGCAGCGGGGGTCAAGACGGTGGTCATGGCCGGCAGTAACTGTGCGCTCGGTCATGGATTTCGCATTAGTGGCACACCTTTCCCCATTGAACGGCTGCCGATTGATGAGACCCACCCCACCTGGCCCGAAGATTCATATAGCTTTACCAAACGCGCCAACGAAGATCATCTGGCCAGCTACAGCCGCGCTTTTGGCATCCGCACCTATGTGACGCGCATCGCCGGCATCTGTCCACTGGAACGGCGCAAGACGATAGCCGCCAATGCCAAAGCTGCCACTGGCTGGAGCGACTGGATGTGGTGCTGGGTCGGCAGTGAGGATGTCGCCAATGCCCACCGGCTGCTCATGGAAAAGGCAGATACCCTGCCGGTCCATGACACCTACTTCCTCAACGCCGACGACACGACCTGTCTGGAACCTTCGCTGGAACTGGTCGAACGCTTTCGGCCCGATCTGCTGCCAATCGTAGCTGAGCTAGAGGGGCATCAATCCTTTCTCAACTGCGACAAGCTGAAAAAGGCGGTCGGCTGGGAGCATAAGACTTCGTGGCGCGAATATTTGGCGTAGATGAGTAAAGTAGATAAGTAGATAGGTAGATAGGTAGATAGGTAAATCGGTAGATAGGTAAATCGGTAGATAGGTAAATCGGTAGATAGGTAAATCGGTAGTATCTACCTATCTACTAATTTACCCACCTATCTACTAATTTACCCACCCATTCCACAATAAACAACTAAGGAGCAAACAATGAGTAACCAAGTCCGTCTCGGTATTGTCGGGACAGGAAGTATTTCTTTGCGGGGTCTTCTGCCCCACTTGAGCATGGAAGATGTGCAGGATCGGGTAAATATCACCGCGGTCTGTGATCCGGTGTTGGATCGCGCCCAAGCGGCCGCGGCCAAATTCAATGTTCCCCATGCCTATGCCAGCATTGAAGAGTTGTTGGCTGCCGGCAATGTGGACGCGGTGAGCATTGCCTCGCCGATTGGTTTCCACTATGAGCAGGGCATGATGGCCGTGGATCATGGCGTCCATCTGCACTTTAACAAGACCATGACCACCACCGTCGCAGAAGCTGACAACCTGATCAACGCAGCCAAGGCCAAGGGCGTCAAGCTTGTTTCATCACCGGGCGAATTGATCAATCCTCGCCTACAACGCATCAAGGAATTGGTGCAAGGGGGTGCGCTAGGCACCCTCACGTGGGCGATTACTGGCGCCACCTTTGGTCAATATCATGAAAACGAAACCCGCGTCCGTGGCGGTAGTGACCCACTGACCAATGTAAATCCGGCCTGGTATTTCCGCAAGCCAGGCGGCGGTCCGCTCTATGATATGACCGTCTACGGCTTGCACGCGCTGACCGCGGTGGTGGGGCCGGCGAAGCGCGTCACGGCCTTCTCCGGCGTGCGCATCAAGGAACGCGAGTTCCAGGGCCAGATGTTGCCCACCGACATGGATGACCAGACGCTGATGGTGCTCGACTTTGGCGACGCCTTCTTTGGCTTTGTCTTCGGTGTGGCCGCCGGACGCTTTAGTGTGGGCCGGCCGCACATTATGGGCACCAAGGGGGTTATCAACGGCGGTGAACTAAACGGGGAACCGATTGACTATGAAGGCAAAGAGATTGCCGACCAGTATGGCTACACTGCTACGCTGCCCCATGTGGTCGGCCAACATCGTCAGCAAGAAGAGGCCCACGTCTACGAAGATGTGATGCAACTGGTCGATTGGGTGCGCGATGACAAGCCCACCCTGGCCACCGCCGAACACGCCCGTCACGTCATCGAAATCTTCGACGCCGCCTACCGCTCCGCAGAAACGGGGCAGGCGCAGGCGTTGCGCACGACGTTTTAGGTTCTATCGGCAACCTGCCGGGGACGGACCAAGACTTTATTTATAATACAGAGCTACGCGTGGTCCGTTCCCGGCAGGTCTGCCCTAAAATTGAAATACACTCGTCCTCTGCAATCTGCAATATTATGCTTGACAATATGACCAACTGCGTGTAAACTAGACCTAGTTTCAAGGCCCTAAAACAGGGTCGTATAAAGGGGCATATTATGATTCAAGCAAAATTTACCATCGAAAATGCTCAGGCATTATTCCTTGACCATTTTCGCCAATGGGGTTTCAAGGATAAAAGTGCGTTGGTGCGGGCTGCCTTACAAAGGTATCAAGAAGAATTGGAACGCCAACAACTCATTGAATCGGCTAATCTTTACGCAGAAGTCTATGCCGAAGATGAGGAGTTACAAGAACTGACAGAAGTAGCGCTTGAAGGTTGGCCTGAATGACCGTTTTGGCGCGTGGTATGGTGATCGATGTTAATCTCGATCCAACACAAGGGGCAGAGAAAGGGAAAATACGACCTTGTGTAATTGTTACCAATGACATATACAACCAACGTGTGCCGGTCATTCAGGTTGTACCGTTGACAGAGTGGAGCCAGAAAAAGAGCAAGATTACAACCAATATTGAAATCCACCCCACCAGCCAAAATGGGCTGAGCAAGCTTTCGTTGGCAGATTGTTTGCAAACGCGTCCTATCGATTATCGCTACCGACTGGTTAGAGTCAGGGGCGAAATAAGCAAAAGCGATTTGCAAAAAATCGAACAGGCATTGAAGCAGATTTTTGATCTGCGGTGATGCCCTAAAGACTTAGTGCGCAAGATCTATGACCTCTGACTTCATCAATCAACGCCATTCCTCTTACCAAACCCCTAGCATGGTTATTGCTGAACTCCTTCAGCAAACGACCAGCAACGAAGCTATCCAATTCGAGAAGATCGTGCGCGGCTACGACAACGAAGTCTACGCCGTTACCACACGTCAGGGTTTCGACTACATTGTGCGCATCCAGCAATATGGCAGCACGGGCTTTGCCGAAGAGGACTGGGCGCTGGCCCAATGTCGTGCGGCGGGTGCGCCTGTGCCAGACGTTTGTCATGTGGGTACGCTGACCGTTGACGGGCAGAGCAAGCTGGTCATGGTTCAACGGCGTATACCGGGGCGACCTTTGGCCGACATCCAACAGAGGCTCAGTCAAGCTGAGTTGGCCCATATCTACGCTCAAGTGGGCGCGGCCCTGAGCCAGATCCACAGCGTAAAGGTGGGCGGCTTTTACAAGTTAAATTCGGGTGGTGTGTGGGATTTCCCGGATTGGGCGAGCATTGCTGCCGCGGATCTCCACGACCGGCAGGGGGAGCGCCCTTATCTGCACCAGGCCGGTTTTAGCGCCAAAGAAATTGACCGTTTGTTGGCTATAATGGAACAGACGCCGACGCCAGTAGATCAACAGCCTGTGCTCTGTCATGGGGATTTGGGCCCCGATCATCTCTTTGTAGACGGCAGCCTGACCCTCACCGGTATCATCGACTTTGGCGAATTCCAGGGCGGCCTGCCTATGGTAGACTTTGTCAGCTTGAGTCTGGCCTCGCCCGCGGTTGACCTTGCTTGGCTCCAGGTTGGCTACACGAATCAGGCGCTCTTTGTGGATCACTTTACAGCGCGGTTGCGGCAAGGGCAGGTCAGCTACCTGATTGGCTACTTGGCTCACTGTGTCAGGATCCAAGATGAGGCTGAAGTTAAGCAAGCTACGCAACGCTTGCACCAAATTTTAGGAGAGCGCAATGAGCAATGAATCGGTCTCTTCAACCCATAGCGCCATCAACGGCAAGGTCTGCCTGGTAACCGGAGCCTCGCGCACGTTGGGCGCGACGATCGCCCGGCGGATGGCCCACTATGGTGCAGCGGTGGCCGTCAACTATCACCAGGCGCAGAGGGAGGCTGAGTTGCTTTGTGCGGAATTGCAGGCCGCCGGCAGCAACGCCGTGGCCATCCAGGCGGATGTAACGGATGCGGCACAGGTGGTGCGTCTGGTCACAGAGACCGAAACGCAGCTTGGGCCGATTGAAATTTTGGTCAACAACGTCGGTCCTTATGTCGATACGCCCTTCCTTGAATTGCCATTAACCGACTTTGATCGTATTCTAAATGGCAATGTGCGCGCTACCTTTCTGTTGACCCAACAGGTGGGGCGCTTATTGCGAACACGAGGCGCCGGCCAGATCATCAATATCGCAGCCACCGACGTCTTTCACCGCAGCCATTCAATCTATGGGCTGGCCAAGCAAGGCGTTGTGCACCTAACCGAGGCGCTGGCATTGGAGTTGGCGCCGGCGGTGCGCATCAACGCCATTGCGCCCGACCTGATTGCCGACAACGAAGGGATGCAGCCGGACTTTGTGGCGCGCGCCGTGGGGGGGACGCCAATGGGCCGACTGGTGACACGCGCGGAAGTGGCCGAATGGGTTTGTCTGCTCTGTACGCCTGCCTTTGCCATGCTCACCGGCCAAACCCTGGTGCTAGATGGCGGACGCAGTATCCCCCGTATCGCGCAAGGGTCAGCAACATAGCGCTGTTGTACGTTTGACTGCACGGGCCTAGGTCAAAAAGCGACGCAACACGCAACCCAAATAGGCTTTTATCACATGGTTCATCCAATTCAAATTGCTCTACCCATCCCCTACCCCGTTGGCCCCGTTAATAGTTACCTCTTTCTCGAACCGGAACCGACGCTGGTCGATTGTGGCATCAAAACCGATGCCTGTTGGGAGGCGCTGGTGAGCAAACTGGCGGAATACAAGCTCACCATTGCCGACATTCAGCGCGTCATCATTACCCACGCCCACGTGGACCACATGGGGTTGGCCGGCAAAATCTGCGCACATAGTCCAGCGCAGATCTGGGTGGCGGACATTATTGAGGATTGGGCGCTTGATCTGCCGCGTAAGTGGCAGGGGCGGCTACGCTTTATGGCCACTGTGTTGCAAGAGCTAGGCTTGCCGACGGCCCAACGCGAGCGCCTGCTGGCCGGCATGGCACGTACGCCGGCCCTGTGGGACAGTGTGCCGGCGGCCCGCGTGGTTACCTTTCCGATTGATGGCGTCATTGACATTGGCGGGCTACCGTGGCAAGTGATCTATACACCTGGCCACAGCAACACCCAAACCTGCTTTTATCAGCCGGAGAGTCGCCTCTTCTTGGCCGCAGATATGTTGTTGCAGATTACGCCCACGCCTGTGATCGAAGAGCCGCTGGATGGGAGTGATGAACGGATTCCCGGTTTGCCCCAATTCCTTGACTCCTTGGCGTTGGTCGAAGCCTTAGAGATCGACTGGGTCTTTCCTGGACATGGCGAGCCCTTTCAGGACCATCGGGCCTTGATTGAGCGCCAGAGCGTCCGCATTGCCCAACGTACTGAACAGTGCTATGAGTTAATCCAAGCCGGCCATCACACATTTATCGCCCTCCTAGATGCTATGTATGGCGCCAAGCCCAACGCCGATCGCTTTAGCGCAATGGGCATGTTGGTGGGCTATCTGGATCTCCTGCTAGGTGACGGGCTCATCAAGAGCCGGAACGAGCAGGGCGTGCTGCATTACCGGCCAACACCATGACTCATCCCATGAGTACAATCGCGCACCAGACCAGCACACAAGTGATCCGCTACGTGGCCAACCCGGCGTTCACCCTTGCCATCTTGGTCTTTGCTGATGACAGCCGCCTTCTCTTTGAGCATTCCAGCCGCGAGCAACGTTGGGCCAAGGCTTCGGCCGAACAGAGCATGGCCGACCACTGCTGCCAAGCGCTGCATCAATTTCGCTTGAACGCCAAACATCTGCAGCTCTTTTTCACCGACGACAGCGACCTGGAGTTTGTGACACCGGGCGCACCGACCATGCCGGATTAATCTCCTCATTATTTTCATCTCATCTTTCTCTCATAAAACGGCTCGTTAGCTTGCATAGGCCGCACCAATCTTCGCCTCGGCATTGCCTAGTAAATTCCGCAGCAAAAAACTAGGCTTTTCGCGCGTGATTCCGTGTGGTGACTACTTCGACAATGTCACATTGTCGAACCAACCAAACCTGTAGTAGAGCCAAGGAACAACCAATCGCGGTAGCCCACCCACGGAGAGGTGCGCTACCGCCCAACCAACAAGGAGCAAGATGAGAATGGCAAACGTAAGCAGGATCCTCACCTACGTCGTACTCTTGACACTCATTGCCGGCTTGAGCGTAGCCGGCGTCTTTGCCCAAGGGCAGCAGATACAGGCAATGTCACCGCTCGACAAGGCCATCATGGCCATCGGTGGCGCCGAAGCGCTGGAGGGCCTAACTGCGTTCACACTCGAAGCCAACGGCGTGCGTTGGGTGCTAGATGAAGGCTATGTTCCCGGCGGTGGCGCAGACCGCATTGGCAGCTTCAGCGCCACCGTCACCTATGATGTGGCCAATGGTAATCTACGCGTAGAGCAGAGTCGCGAGGTGTTGGGTCAGTCGCGCAATCTGACCGAAGTGGTCGCGAGCAACGTTGGCTATCTGGATGGTCTAGATGGTCGTTTCGGTCAACCCAGCCAGCAGGCGATGCGTTCGGATCGGCTGGCATCGACGCTAAAGCAGCAACGGTTGCTCAATCCCCAGTTGATCCTGCAAGATCTCCTGGCCGACCCTACATTGGCCACCGACGCCGGCGAGGTGCTCTATGAAGGCGCTGTCTACCATCGTCTGGAGGTGGCCGATGGCGCCGCGCCCCTCATGCTCTATATTCATGCCGGCACCGGTCGACTGGCCAAGGTGACAACCACCGAAGAGATGCCCCTACGCCGCGATGTCGCGTTGGAGGCACTCTACTATGATTGGCAACCTATCGGTGAAAGTGGCGTGGCCTTCCCGGCGGAGGTCTACATTGCGTTGGATGGTGAGATTGTGGTAAAGGAAGTACGCTCGGTGATTACGGTGAACCCCACAGTGGATGCGGCATTATTCGCCATCCCCGCCGGCATTGAGGCCAGCTATGATGAAGCGTTAGCTGCACGCGGCGCCGCCAATCACCAATATCTCCAGATGTTTGCTCACTATGGCTTTATTCGCGATGGCCTCCAGACCAACCTGGTCGCCACGGAGCTTGCCCCCGGCATCTATCATCTGACCGGCGGTTCGCACAATACATTAGCAGTAGAACAAGAAAATGGGGTCGTGATCATCGAAACGCCTCTGGGCGGTTATCGCAGCGACCTTCTCATGGATTGGGTGGCGCAGACCTTCCCAGATAAGCCCGTTACCCATGCAGTGGTCACCCATCACCACGAAGACCATGCGGCGGGTCTACGTGAATTTGTTGCAGCCGGCGCCACCGCCGTTGTCCATGAAGCCGCGGCGCCCTTCTTTGCCCACATCTTCGCGGCGTCGGCCACAGTCAACCCTGATCTGATGAGCGAAAGCCAAAGTAGCGCCACTATCGAGCAGGTGCCGGCCGACGCTTCACTGACCATTCCCGACGACACCCACGCTATTGAGATTTATCCAATTGCGCAGACCCATGCCCAGGATATGGTGATCGTCTACGTAGCCGATCCAGGCGTTGTCTTTGTCACCGATCTCTACAGCCCTAACCCAGCAGCAGAAAGCGCCGGCGCCGGCGGCCAGATGATCGCTGACGCCATTGCTGCGCACAATCTAGATGTCGCCTGGATTGCCGGTGGGCACGGCGGCGCTATTAGCATGGAAGATTTCCAAGGCCAGCTTGGCCAATAAGCTGATCAAGCTGACCGGCAGCTTAGAGCTGCCGGTCAGCTTGCGACCTGCGTATTTTGTTGCAAATCCTCAAACGCGCCTCGCTCTCCGCAACCCCTTTGTGTTAAAATTCTTACTCTATATCCTGCAATATCATCCTCTCTGTGATCTTTGTGGCAAGCTCCGCACAAGGCAAGCCGGCATGGTGGTTGGTAGTTGGCAGGGTGGCATAGGGAACCAATTGACAGAGATATAAAGGAATTTTATGCGCTCATTACTCAAAAATGTAACCTTGTGGAGTTTGACGTTGGGCCACTTCTGCGTTGATATGCAGGCCGGTGCGATGCCCATTATTGTGGGCCTCTATTTGAAGGATGCGCTGCAGTTAACGCTGGCACAGATTGGCTTTATGTTGGCCATGTATAAGTTGACCTCATCGCTGACGCAGCCGATCTTTGGCTATCTGAGCGACCGCTATGGTGGCCGCTGGTTTGCGGTGGGTGGCGTGCTGTGGATGGCGCTCTTGCAGGGCTTGGTCGGTTATATGCCCAGCTTTGGTCTGGCTGTGACCGTGGCCATGTTGGCCGGCTTTGGGTCGGCGGCCTTTCATCCCCAAGGTGCATCGGGCGCCAATCTGGCCGCCGGCGCCAACAAAACCGCCGGGGTGGCCATGTTTATGTTAGGAGGCAACCTTGGCTTTGCCACCGGCCCGATTCTGGCCGCGGTCCTCATGGGCTGGCTGGGCATTCACGGGACGGCGGGACTGTCACTGATTGCTCTGGCCATGGCTCCTCTGCTCTATTTCCTCACCGGCCAAGCACAGCGCGCCGGCAACAGCAACAAGATGGCCAACTGGCGCATTGAATTGAATCCCATTTTCTCCACGACCGCCATTGTGGCGTTGATCGCGGTCATGTCGCTGCGCGCGTGGTCACAGGAATCCTTTTCGGCCTTCCTGCCCCAGTTCTTTGTTGATTTGGCCGCCTTTGGCAAGACCCAGGCCAGTATGCTCTCCTCGTTGATGCTCTATACACTGGCCTTTGGCTCGATTACCGGCGGTATCTTAGCAGACCGGGTCGGCGGCGTACGCGTCATGGCAACATCAATGTTGATGGCGGCGCCCTTGATGGGGCTGGTCTTTTGGTTTGGTGATACACGAGCTTTCTGGATTGCACCTTTCCTTGGCTTTGTCTCCGGCGCAGCGTGGCCCCCCATGTTGGTCATGGCGCAAAGTCTTTTTCATAAGAATGCGGGCGTCGGCTCCGGGGTGGCGCTGGGTTTTGTCTTTGCAATGGGCGGCTTAGGTGTGAGTCTAACCGGCTGGCTAGCGGAGCCAATGCATTTGGGCCTCTACAGCGCCATGATGTTGCTGCCTTGTGTACCCTTACTCACCGCACTGTTAGTATTGCTCCTGCCGGCACGCCAACAAACAACCGTACCGGAATTGGCGCCCGTAGTAGCCGTTCCAGCGAAATTGTAACCAGAAAGTATTATGCAACCAACTCGTCTGACACGCATTTGGCAAGCAACACAGCGCCTGCTGTTGTTGTTGATCGGCACGCTGATTAGCGCCTTGGCCTTTAGCGTCTTCCAGGAGCCCTATGATCTGGCCGCCGGCGGCGTCTCCGGCATTGGCCTCATCGTTGCCCATTTCACCGGCTGGTCTGTCTCCATCTTTTACTTTGTGACCAACCTACCGCTCTTGGTCTTGGGCTTCTTTTACTTGGGGCGCTGGCGCTTTTTGGTCAAAACAGTAGTGGCGGTTTTTATCTTCTCCGCCGCCGTGGCCCTCTTTGACGCCTACCTGCCCAGCTACACCGAACGCTGGCCCTTGACCGACAACGTTCTGCTCAGCGCCATCTATGCCGGTCTGGTCGGTGGGATTGGTGGTGGGCTCATCTATGCCGCCGGCGCAACCCTCGGCGGCACCGGCATTATTGGTCGTGTGCTGCAACGCCAGACGGGGATGCCGATAAGCCAACTCTACCTCTTTGTGGATGGGGGCATCATTGTGGCGGCGGCGCTTGTCTTTGGCTGGAAGATTGCGCTCTATGCGATGTTGACCTTACTGCTGGGCGGGATCGCGACCGATTATGTGCTGGAAGGGCCTAGCCGCTCACGCACGGCCTTTATCATTACGAACAAGCCCCACGCGCTCATTCAAGCCTTTGACCAGCAACTGGGGCGAGGCGCCAGCTATTGGGAGGCCACCGGTGGCTATAAAGGCGAACACCGCACCGTGGTGATGTGCGCTATTTACCGCCCCCAGGTCAACGAACTCAAAGCCATTGTCGCCCAAATTGACCCCGGCGCCTTTGTCAGCATCGGTATGACGCAGCAGGTCTTGGGCGCCGGCTTTACGAAGATGAGCGGATAGCGGGTGGCGGGTAGTGAGTAACGAGTGGCGAGTCGCAGCTCGTGAACAGCAGAGTTAATGGTAATGGTAAGTTGAGTTTTTGTCGCCCATGTAAGGTGATGCACAACCCGCTACCCGCCACTCGCCACCCGCCACTTCTCCCGAATCTCTTCCATGCGTTTGCGATTGACGCCCAGATCACCATAGCCAACGCGTGAGGCGGAACGGAAATGGATCACTTTGGCTTCGTCATCAAAATAGAATTCGACATCATCGACAAAGCGAAAGATACGCGAGCGGAATTCCGTATGCAGATAGTTCTCTTTGGTCAAAATCACCTTGGTGCGCGGCAGGTCGGCAATGATGGCAAGTAGCTGTTCCCGCGCTGCCGCCAGCGAACCGGTGTAGGCGATTGGTGCAATGTAGTGGGTTTGATCAGCGGGATCGCTTTGGGTCGAGACGCAGTTGGGGCTGTCGGGGCAGGGCGCTAACACCCCGGTCTCGGCAGTGGCTGCGGTAGTGGTAGTCGCACCACAAGCCACTGTCCCCAACAGAATCACCCCCGTGCTCAGTAAAAGAACTTTGCCGACCCGCCATGTTTGCTGCTGTGAAATATACACGATAGTCCTCTTCTAGAAAATTTAGTATGTTATTGTGTAACAAGCATAGACGATGATATGATTTTGATCCGTAACATAATTTGCTGTTTCAGCCAGATATGACTATGATTGACACCATGCATGAATTACCAAAAGTGCGCGTCATCTTACTCTTTGACGGCACCTGAGATTTCTGAACAGCCATCGCCACCTGGCTGCGCCGGCTGGATCGTCGGCATCAACTCTATCTTGTTCCCTTTCAGTGGGATTGGGGGCGCGCAGCTGCCGGGCTGACCATTGCGGAGTGCGAAAGTGCAGCCTGGGCCATTACACCAACAGGGGAACGTTATCGCGGCGCGGCAGCCATCAATGTTGTGCTTGATGCACTGATTGGTTGGCCTGCTATCTTTTATAGACTTTATAGACTTCCACTACTGCAAAGCGCACAGGACAGGGCTTACCGCTGGGTTGCAGAGCATCGCAGCCATTTCCCAGGTGTAACGCCCGCAGTTGATCAAGCTGAACCCTGGCGCCCTGAAAGGTGATCGTATGTCCACCCCGACATCCACGCCCGCTGTGACCTCACTCTGGCGTTTGATTCCACTGCGTGACTTTGAAAGTCCGGCTGAGCCAACCTCAGAGGCGGTACGGTCCAGGTTGCGCGATCTGTGGCAGCGACTGCTCAGCCCACCGTCAGCGCTGACCGATGATGAGGCCAATGTTGCTACACCACAACTAAACAGTGTTCCAGAAAAGTTACTCAACCGCGTTGTCCCCCCCCTTTGGGCTGAGGAAGGTCAAGAGGCAGTGGAAGATGCACTGCGGCGGTGGTCCAGTCGCACCACCAGCGAGGCAGGCATTCGTGCATTTGTGGCTGCGCCCTTTAGTGGCGTCGCAGCGATGGCCATCCATTGGGCCAAGACGCACAACTATGCGATAGTGAAGCCCCCCACTATCGCCCAAATTCTGGAAAATGATCGGGAGTGGATGAACCAGTGGCGTCAAAATGAAGCAGAGCGGCTGGTATTGCCGTGGTTAGAGCGCTGCTATTTGCGCCATCATCACGGCCTTGATCTGATCCGACGCTTGCTCGACTGGTTGTTACAGACAGAGAAGCCCTGCCTCATCGTCTGCAATAGCTGGGCCTGGGCCTATCTAAATCAGCTCTACTCGGTCAATGCTATTTGTCCCAATCCACTCACCCTGGCGCCTTTTACAGCCGTAGAACTTAATCGCTGGTTTTGTAAAGCCATTCATACCCGCCCACTGCGTCCTTTTACCTTTCGCCAGACCAATGATGGACACCTTGTTTTAAGAGATGCCGCCATTACACACCCGGCGGCGCCGAGCAGCTATTTGAAATATCTGGCCGCGCGCAGCCGTGGCAATCCTGGGGTGGCGTGGACTATTTGGCGGAAGAGCCTGAATGTGGCTTCTAATGAAAATGTACGGGAAGCAGCTAAAGAAGAAGCCGCCTTTGACGCGGGCATCACCTTTTGGGTGGATGCCTGGGAAGAGGTCAAGTTACCACTGATGCCCTCGGATATCGATGATGTGGATGTCTTTGTCCTACATGCGCTGTTGCTCCACAATGGACTTACGGCCCATTTTTTGCCTGAGTTACTGCCCTTTTCCGCCGCGCGCACCATGCAAAGTCTGCAAAAGCTACATGCCTTACATCTAATTGAAACTACTGCGGAAAGTCTCCACGTCCATACGGCCGAGCACCACACGCATTCGGGTCAATGGCGGGTATCGCCCCACGGCTATGTGTCAGTACGCAACTATATGCGTAGCGAAGGTTTTTTGACGGATATGTTATAAGCTATGAATAACAGTGGTCTACGCGAAATCATACGGGACATTAAAAATATCGATTTTTTGGGCATTGTTGCCACCATTGTGGTTGCCTGGGGCCTGGTGGTGGTCATCCAGTTTGTACTCTATTGGCTGGCTGCGCGGCTGCCTACGCGCTTTCGCTTCCATATCCTACCGCTGGCCCCCATCATTCGCCTGCTTATTTTAAGCCTGGCACTCTTTCATATCTTTCCGCTCATCATCAATTCGACGCCCGAAAATATTATTGCGATCTTGGGCGCTGGTGGTCTGGCCATCGGCTTTGCCTTCAAAGACTATGTGAGTAGCCTGATCGCCGGCATTGTCGCCATCTATGAGCGCCCCTACCGGCTGGGAGATTGGGTGGCGATTGACGGTTATTACGGTGAGGTGAAGAGTGTCGGCATGAGAGCGCTGCAGTTGGTCACCCCAGACGATACGACGGTCACCATTCCCCATGCCAAAATCTGGTCCGACAGCGTTGCTAATGCCAACGACGGGCAGCGTGAGCACATGTGTGTAGCCGACTTTTATGTCCACCCGCAGCATGATGCGCAACAGGTGCGCCAAAAGCTATGGGAGGTGGGTATGACCAGCCCCTATACACGGCTGAGTCGCCCGGTGGTGGTGATCGTCCAGGAGAAACCGTGGGGCACCCACTATCGGCTCAAGGCCTATCCAATTGACGGACGCGACGAATTCCAGTATATTAGTGATCTCACCGTACGCGGCAAAGCAGCCCTTGCGCGCCTTGATGTACAACCCGCGCTCGCACCCCCTGCGATCACGATGTGAAATTGAGATTGTGATTCCTGTCAATTCTATTCAGGAGGGGTCACGGGTCAGCAACTGACCAATGACCAATGACAAATCACAAATAACCAAAGGCAAACTCCTATGTTCACACCACCCGATGGTCTTATTATTGTCTGCAAACGGGACTGTCCCACCTGTACGCTGTTAGAGCCGGTCTACCACCAATTGCAGGCAGGGTCATTGCCGGTTACGATTTACACGCAGGATGATCCCACCTTTCCTGTGGCCGACGCCGTCGATGATCGGGCGTTGGCCCATTCATTCCACTTGGGTATTGAGACAGTGCCAACTCTGATCCGGGTGGAAGGGGGGCGCGAACAGGCGCGCACGGTGGGCTGGCAGCGCGCACAGTGGGAGGCCATTGCCGGCGTCGTCAATCTGGGGCCTGATCTGCCCGCGCACCGGCCCGGTTGTGGCGCGCTCAATGTGCTGCCCGGCACGGCGGAAGCGTTGCAGGTGCGCTATGGCAACACAGGCATGACGGCGCGCCAGATCGAAATCGACGAGCATGTTGACCCGATGGACTACTGTTTCGAGCAGGGCTGGAGCGACGGTTTGCCGGTGGTTCCGCCGACACCAGCGCGCGTTTGGCGTATGTTGCAGGGAACCACCCGGTCGCCGGCGGAAGTAGTCGGGATTATTCCCCCCAATCAGAATTCCTGTACGGTAGAAAAGGTGGCCATCAATGCGGTCATGGCTGGCTGCAAACCGGAGTATATGCCGGTGGTGCTGGCGGCAGTGGAAGCGGCCTGTATGGAGGAGTTTTGTATGCATGGTGTCCTGGCTACCACCTACTTTGTGGGTCCGATCGTGATTGTTAATGGCCCGATTGCCCAACGGATCGGTATGAATGCGGGGGTCAATGCGTTAGGCCAGGGCAACCGCGCCAATGCCACTATCGGTCGAGCCCTGCAATTGGTCATCCGCAATGTTGGTGGCGGCAAGCCAGGGGAGGTTGACCGTGCGAATCTGGGCAATCCAGGCAAGTACACCTTCTGCTTTGCCGAACGCGAAGCCGATTCACCGTGGGTGTCGTTGGCTGTGGAACGGGGCTTTGCACCGACCGACTCGACCGTGACCCTCTTTGCCGGCGACGGCGTTCATGCAGTCATGGACCAACTCTCGCGCACGCCGGAATCGTTGGCGCGCACCTTTGCCGCTGCGCTCCGTTCTGTCTGCCATCCCAAAGCGGCACAAGGATCAGACGCGATCCTCATCGTCTGCCCAGAACACGCCCGGGTCTTCCGGGAGGCCGGCTGGTCCAAGGCGCGGCTGCATCGCGAACTCCAGGAGCTGTTAACCGTGCCGGGCAGTGAACTGGTGCGTGGCGCGCAGGGCATTGCCGAGGGCATTCCTGCGACGCTGGCTGATGGGCCTGTGACCAAATTCCGTCCCGGCGGGCTTATGATTCTCCACGTAGGCGGCACGGCGGGCATGTTCTCCGCCATCATCGGCGGCTGGCCAGGGAGCGGTCCCCGCGGCAGTTCGCCGGTGTCGCGGGTGATTGGGGAGTAGGACAGTGGACAGTAGGGCAGTGGACAGTAAGGCAGTGGGGCAGTGGACAGTAGGCTCTTTCGTTGGCGGTTGTGGGAACCAGAGAGCCAACCAATTACAAGGTCGGCCACTGTCTCACTGTCCACTGTCCACTTATTGACGCATGATCATATTAGTTCTGATTCTGTTGTACTTAGGCGGTTCCAGAAAAACAAATACCCAGCTTACGGGCACCCGCAAGGGGATACACCCTACGGATCTGGGTAATTTAAATTCTGGAGCCGCCTTACTAAGAGGAGAATTCGATGCAACAAGCAACAATTTTGCTGGACCCGACTGCGGAGCAGACGCCGGTGCAACGGCAACCTTTGCCGCGGCCACAATCGCTGCAGGGGATTACCCTGGGTCTGTTGGACATCTCTAAGCCGCGCGGGGATATTTTTCTAAATCGGTTGGAGGCGCGACTCAACGCAGACGGCGTCACGACACGGCGCTATCGCAAACCGACCTACACCCGCGTGGCGCCGGTGGCATTGAAGCAACAGATCACAGCCGAATGTCACGCCGTGATCGAAGCGTTGGCCGATTGAGGGTCCTGTACAACGTGCAGTGTGCACGACATCAATGATTTAGAATTGCGGGGTATCCCCAGTCTCTTTGTGGCATCAGAAGAGTTTCGGGCAGCAGCGGCGGCCCAATCCACCGCCTTGGGCTTTGCGGCGCCGGCCTACTTTTTACCCCATCCGATCCAGGACCGGACCGATGCGGAGATGACCGCGTTGGCCGATGAGGCCTACACCGCGCTCATGGCGCTACTGGTGAAGGCAGACCACTAAAATGACCGGCATCTGCGCGATGCCGGTCATTTGGTTTACCCCTTTTGATGGCCATTGGCAATCTGCCAGACATGGCCATGACGCGCCAGGAGCATATTGGCTTCAGCAGGGCCCCAGCTTCCCGGCACATAACTCACCACCGGCGGTACGCCAACCGCGCGCCAGCCATCGAGTACAGGGTTGACCAGTTGCCAGGCGTAGTCAATTTCGTCACTACGTGCGAAAAGTGTGGCGTCACCGTTAAGGGCGTCGAGTAGAAGGCGCTCATAGGCGTCAGGGATAGTGCGATCGGGGAAGGCGTCGGTGTAGTGAAATTCCAGACCTACGCTGCGCATCTCCTGGCTCGAATCAGGGACTTTGGCGTCAAAGGTGAGGTGGATGCCTTCGTCAGGCTGGATCAAGATCGAGAGCACATTGGAGACGCGGCGGTTGACCAGGCCAAACATAGAGAGGGGCGGTCGTTTAAAGGTAACGGCCACCTCCGAGTGCTTTTTGGCCAATGCTTTGCCCGAACGTAGATAGAAGGGCACGCTCTGCCAACGCCAGTTGTCCACATAGAGCTTGAGCGCGGCATAGGTGGCAGTCTGTGAATCGGGCGCGACGCCTTGGGCGCTGCGGTAACCCTCATATTGAGCGCGCACCGTGTCCTCCAACGCAATGGGGCGGGTGGCGCTCAGCACCTTGACCTTCTCATTACGTAGCGTATCGGCATTGTAGGGCGTAGGCGGCTCCATGGTCACCAGCGTAAAGAGTTGAAGCAGATGGTTCTGGAACATATCGCGCAGGACGCCGGCATTGTCATAATAACCGGCGCGCTGCTCCACATCAACCGTTTCGGCGACTGTGATCTGCACATTCTCAATATAGTTGCGATTCCAGACTGGTTCAAAGATTGAGTTGGCAAAACGCAGGAAGAGGATATTCTGGGCGGTCTCTTTGCCCAGGTAATGGTCAATGCGAAAGATTTGGCGTTCCTCCCAGGTTGTATGCACCACTTGGTTTAAGGCGCGGGCCGACGCCAGATCATGGCCAAAGGGTTTTTCAATGACAATGTTGCGCTGGCCGTTGCTCTGGTCAGCCATGCCGGCAACACCCAGATGGGTGGCAACAGGGCCATAATACTCCGGCGCCGTCGCCAGATAGTAGAGACGGTCAGCAGGTCCCGCTTCTAAGTCAGTCAGATAGCTTTGCAGTTGAACAAAGTCCGCCGCCGTATCCAGATTGCCCTGAACGTAGTGCAACATGGGTGCAAAACGGCTCCAGATCTCTTCATTATAGCCCTTGCTGACCTGCTTGACGCCGTCGCGCAACTTTTCCCGCAGTATTTCATCATCCCAGGGACGACGGGCAAAGCCCACAATCCGGAGCGGTTCAGGCAAGCGCCCTTTGCGAAAATTGTCATAAAGCGCCGGCGCCAACTTACGCCAAGTCAAGTCGCCGGTGGCGCCAAAAATAACGATAGTAGTTGATTTGTCTGATGACATATTGACTCAGTGTTTTATTCGGCGCGTTCCGCCTTCATTTGGCTTTCCAGATGACCACCAGCCTCGGCGCGCGACAGGACGGACAAAATGGCGTCAACCAATGAACGCGCCGACTCTTCGCTGAGTTCCACGGCGACCCGTGCACCGGGTCCCTGGGCCTCGTTAACAAAATCAATATTCAGCGCGTGTTCAAACTGTGCGTCAAAGGGGTGGTCATAAGAGACGTTGGCTTGGCGCACAGGGAACCACCCCTTGACGCCCTTCCCGCTTCCTTCTACCTCTACTTTTGTAACAATCATCGTGCACATAGCAAATTCGTCCTTTGTCATTGCTGTTGGTGATTGGTCATTAGTGATTGGTCATTAGTGATGGGTCATTAGCCATTTGCGGCCGCTAAACACTTTCGCATGACAAATGACCACGGACGGCTGATGATAGCCAATCACCAATGACTAATTACCTAAATGTTCCTCTAAAAAGGCGAAGATCTTCTTCCAACCATCGACTGCCTGCTCCTGGCGATAGGCGGGGCGATCATAGTAGAAGAAGCCATGGCCAGCATTAGGGTACATGTGAAATTCATAGTTCTTGCCCAGACGCTTGAGTTCTTCCTCATGCTGTGCAACTTGGGCTGGTGTAGGGCTACGGTCGTCCTCACCAAAGAGCCCCAAAAGCGGTGCATTGAGATCCTTGGTGTAATCAATAGGCGCCACGGGGCGGTTGGGCGTCAAATCGGTGGGGGCCATCACCACGCCGCCCCCCCAACAGTCGACGACGGCGTCAAAGCCATCCGTCCGACAGGCGGTGAGATAGGCATGACGCCCGCCGGAACAGGTGCCAAAGATGCCCACTTTGCCATTGCTGTAGGGCTGGGCGCGCAGAAAGTGCATGGCGCCGGCCAAATCGCCCACAGCCTGGTCATCAGGGACGCCGCCGGCTGCGCGCACCTTGGCCGTCACATCTTCGGGTGTGCCATGACCGGCGCGGAAGTAGAGATTGGGGGAGAGAGTGGCATAGCCGTGATGGGCGAACTTGCGCGTCGCCTCGCGATACCATTCATCCCAGCCCGGCATGTGATGCACCAGCACCATACTGGGGAATGGTCCCGCGCCCAAAGGTCGGGCAAAGTAGGCATTGATCATCTCGCCATTGGCGCCTTGCATCATGACCGTTTCGGCCAGCATTCCTTCATACATGTTGGTTTCGTACATTATGTCTCCTCCTGAGTGGTGGTGAATTGGTTTTGCCTGCAACGCGGCGTTGCGTCTAAGGACGGAAGTGTAGGCTTAGGTTTAACTGCGCTTGGGGAGGTGAATTTTATGGATGTATTATACGGGAGATTAGCCCCCGGAATTGGTGATGATTACTCCTGTCCGCGGTAAATTGCTGCCGATTGTAGTGAATTGGTTAGCAAAACTCACGTCTAAGTCGCACATTAATTGCGCCAAACAAGTGGCAGATAACTTTGGTAATCAGCAAAGGCATAGAGCGCGGGGACGAGATCACAAGGCAGCGGGTTGGGCGTATCGGTGCAGGCCGCATCACCGACGTAGACGACACCATTCGCACCCAGCGCCGGCGGGCTCCACCAAAGTTCTCCGCTCACGGCAAGGGGCGCCGGCCAGTGTGACGCGCCGGTTGCTGGGTTTAAAGCATCGAGTTGGCCTGGAACATTAGTCCGGCGCTCACCACGCACCGCAACATAAATGGTGCCGGTAGCGTCCACCGCTGTGCCGCTAATGCCGCTCATGGTGGTGCTAGTATAGGTCCAGAGCAAGGCTGGGGTTGTACCGCTGTCGGTCAACGCGTAGAGTGCACCCCGGTCGGCCAGGCCCCCACAAGGCAGCACCTGTGAGTTGTTGATGCTGGCAACGCTAAAGTAAAGTTCATGGCTCGGACCTAACGCCAGATGAAATTCAGCAAGCCCGGCAGTGTCCGTCAAGGGAACCGTAAACACCCACTTTTCCGTTACATGGTCATCTCCATCCTGGAGGGCAAAAAGACGCGCTTGGGCCGAGCAAAAGCCGGTCACATCGGCGGCAGGAATGTAGAGCGTGCCGTCGGCGCCCACAGATGGCGCGCCATACCAGTCTGCCTGAGGCGACTGAAAAGTCCACTTGACCCGATAGGTTTCCCCCTCATCCACCAACGCATGGACCGTGCGGTTGCGGTCACCGACATAGATTGTGCCATCTACACCCAAGGCAGGAGCGCCAAAGATATCGCCCTGTACCGGATAGTGCCACTTCTCTATACCATCAGGGTTCACAGCAAAGAGGGCCTGCACACCTTCGGCAAACTGGGGCGCCGTACCAAAGTAGATCGTGCCATCAGCACCCAACACTGGTGAAGAGATGACCTGGCCGCCCTCTTCGGGAAAATTGGGGCGAAAGGTGCGAAATTGCCAACGTAGTGTGCCATCGGCGCCATTGAGCGCATAGAGTTTGTTGTCACCCCGACCAAAGTAGAGTACGCCATCGGCGCCAATGGCAACCGTTGCTTCAACCGTGCCCCAAATACAGCAACGACCCTGCGAATCCTGCTCAGGCGCCGGTGGATCGAAACGCCACTTCAGGGTCCCATCAGGCCGGATTGCGTAGAGTTTGCCCGGGAAGAAGCCATCACGGCGATCTCCCCAGGTGCCGATATAGATCGTACCATCGGCATCCACGGCGGGAGCAAAGTTGATCACTCGTTCCCTGGGTAAAGCAAAGGCCCACGTCAGTGCAGCCACTTGTGGTCCGCGCTGGTCACTGCGGCTTGTATGCTGGGCATCGTGACCATACATGGGCCAGGGCGACGGCGCGGGCAACGAATGGTGCAGGGACAGGAGCAGACCAATCAGCAACAGGGGAAAAGATTTATGAGAAATCATCATCCTATTCAGATATCAATTCAATACGATTACCTTCGATTCCAACACGACGCTTTCATAGCACCCATCATCCGTGCGCCCAGGGCCCTCCAGGCATGCGTAGCCATCGGCGACCAACTTTTGCGTTAATGCATCGACCGCCGCTTCCGAGCCAATGGCCAATGCCAAGTAGACACAGCCGATGAATTGCACCATTGAATTTGACTGGTATCAGAACCAAATCAAGCTCTATAGCCACACTTCGCCCACGGTGGACACAATCGATTTCTCCGGCAATATGCCCCATTTTGGCGGTGACCGTGAACTCTGCTACGACTTCCTCATGGCCATGCGCGATGGCAAAGCCACCCGCAGCCCCATTGAGGCGGGCATTCTCAGCGCCTTGACCTGCCTTTGGGCGCGTGAGGCTGCCGACCAAAAACGCGCCTATCCGGTGGTAATGCCGCGTGAAGCGGATAGAATCAAGGTGTGAGAGGGTAAGGGCGGGAACACAACAACAGATTTGGGAAGTGTTGTGTTCCCACCGGCAACCGTTGTTCGCAAAGAACTTGGAACCGCACCCTCACCCCATCTGGCGTAACGGCTCCCAACTGCGTACAAAAGGTTCACCATTAGCGTCGAAGAAGGTGTGGCTGGGAACGATGTTAGGCGTCACGGTCAAGAACATGAGGAGCGGCTCGTCACCTACATTTTCGATGATATGCCATTCGTAGGGGGCAGTGTAGACGATGGCGCCGGCGGGAACGGTGACGGCTCCCTCGGGGACGGTGACGCGACAAGTCCCCTGAAAGAACCAGAAGATCTCATCAGCATCCTGGTGAAAGTGCTTGTCGGCGGCAAAGCCTGGTACAAAGGTGAGGACGCCACCGCGCATATAGTCCGTATAGACCAACTTTGCCCCATGTCCAATGGTGAAACGATGGAGCTGTGCCAACGGCGGCATTAGGGCCGTAGCTGGCGTCAGGGCAGGGTGAAAACTATCGACGCGCAGCACTTTAGCGCCATCCGCACCAGCGATGGCGCGCCACGCTTGCCCAGCTGGAATCTGCGCCCCTGCCATCGCCTCAAGTGACAGCGACGCATCAGCCACCTGCAGCGCCACAACCCCTTCCACGACACAAAGCACAGTTTCAACCGCAGGAAAGGCGGCGGCGGTCACTGTCACACCGGCGGCAACACGCTGCAACACAATCCGGCTCTGTGGCGTCGCGCAGAGCACCACATCCTCATCATAGATGGAAAACTGTTTCATTGTCTGCCTCCAACATCAATCCCTGTATAGTATAGACCAAATCAATCTACGCCCAAGTTGCTCTACCTGCCATCAGCCACCAGCTAGCAGCCACCAGCTAGCGGCCATCAGCCACCCGCTAGCGGCCACCAGCTACTCGCCACCCGCCACCCGCAGCAACACCTTACCCGCCGCCGTCGTCCGCGCATAGGCAATCGCATCGGTGACTTGGTCTAATGGGAAAATTTCCTCTACCATGGGCGACCAATCAATGCTCTGCTCCAGGCGCAGGGTGCGTTCAAAGAGTTCAATGCCGCCCCACGAAGTGCGTAGGGTGTATTCGCGCATAAACATATCGTTAGGCGATAATGGCACGATCAGGTCAGTTGGCGCCAAGCCGCCCCAGACGACCATACCACCAATGCTCACCATGCGCAGCGACTCGGAGAGCGCCGGCTCTAGTCCCACTGCTTCGATACTGACTTCAACGCCGCGCCCACCCGTGTGATCCATGACAACCGTGTAGAGATCGTCTTGGGTGGGATCTACCACAATGTGTATGCCCATCCGCTTGGCCAAAGCACGCCGACTGGGGCGCGTGTCACTGACAATGACCTTGGCCGCGCCCCCCTGCTTGGCCAACACCGCGGCGCACAGCCCAATCGGGCCGGCGCCGATAACACAGACATTCATGCCACTACGTAGTTCGGCTCGGTCGATAATGCGCAGCGCCGCCGATAATGGCTCGGTCAGCGCGCCAATGGCCAAAGGTACACTGTCGGGCAAGGCATAGACCAATTTTGCCGGCGCAATGATATAGTCGGCCCAGGAGCCACCCCGCTGGGTTGTCTTGCGACAGATGGCAGTGACGCCATGCCGGCAGAGGTCGCATTGATGGCAGGGCCCGCGGGGGGCGACGGTCACGCGCTGGCCGATCTGTATACTCTGCACCGCCGCGCCGACTGCCGTAACGACGCCGGCATACTCATGGCCCAACTGGCTAGGCGTGGGCCGGTTGCTCTGTTCCGTAGGTTTGGTCAACTGATGCCCTTCTATCGCATGAAGCTCAGAACCGCAGATGCCGGTGTAGATCACGGCGATTTGCACTTCATCTGGGTGCTCGATCTGTGGCGTGGGCGCTGATTCGAGCCGGACATCTAACCGGCCATACAAGAAGGCAGCGCGCATGGTCTGTGGTGGTACGTACGTCATCCAATGGCTCCTTAGCTTGTTTATTTTACACCTCAACCGCCTGACGCCGATAGGCAGCCGGCGTCACCCCGGTCTGTTGTTTGAAGACGCGATGAAAGTGAGAAATATCACCAAAGCCGCACTGCACCCCGATCTTGGCGACGGCCAGGTTGGAATGACGGAGCAGAGTGGCGGCAGAGCGAATGCGCGCTGCGGTCACCAGGACACCAAAGCTGGCGCCGCAGGCCTCTTTCACGACATGGGCTGCGCGGCTCTCACTCAGGTGCAATTCCTGAGCCAGATCGGCTAAGGTCACATTTTTATAATGGTGGCGATAGATAAAGTTAAAGACAAAGTTGCGACGTGAGGCCAGGTCGCTCTGGCTGGGGCGCTGGAGCGGATGGCCGACAAATTTCTGCGCCTCGACCAGCCAATTTTGCAGCCGCGCCGCCAGTTGACGCAGCCCTTCTAACAAAAGCGCTGACTCTGCTTCCTCAACCGGGGAAGGTAATTGCATGGCCTTATCCCACGGCAACACACGCGTCGGCGGGCCGGGATCATGCGCGATGTTCGTTAGCGTCTGACCGGGCATACGCTGGCCAGCAAAGAGGATGAGCGCGAGCCGGTTCTCCAGCCAGATTGGCGCCACCCACTCCACCAGGCCGGCATGACAAAGATGCACCCGCCCCTCTGGATAATCAACGATAATCCGATGAAGATGATCGCTTTCAAAGGCATGACATTTGTGCAACAAACCCGCACTTTTGACCGCTGCGCACCAAGGTTGCGCATGGCGCACATGGTCGGCGGCTAGGTAAGGAAAGAGCAAAGTGTGGTCCAGGTCATGCACGACTACATGAAGACCGCTCCACTCTTCGTAAGCACAAATTGCTAGCTCTGGTATTTTGAAAAAGTCATTGATCATGGTTCATTAGCAGGATCTGCCACCTCTACGACAGAAAAACACAAGACAACCATGCGGGGCTATGGTATCATAGGGACTGCTGTTACGCAATCCGCACAATTTTCGCCCGGTGGACAACTGAATTTGTACTGGTGAGCACCCAGAAGCAACACTTTTCACAGGAGCAACGGTGTGCTTCTTGTGTTGCTCGTAAGTGCAGCGCAGAAATTCCACCCAACATCGTTATCAATGGCGCTGATCGCACGCCTGCTCTAGCTAACTAAGCTTGTTTTGTCTGTCAGCTAATCCCATGAAGGTTAGCAGAATTTGCCATATCGCTGGTCATTTTTCGACCACTGCCCCCGCCCAGGCTCCCGTCTCGCTTCCTATAGCTCCCCCGCGTATAAACCCATAGCTTAGCTCAAACACTTCCAGTTGTCGTGTCATTGTCCTAAAGGAGGAATCAACGATGGTGAAACGTAGTATGAGTCGGCGGCAATTTTTGCAGCTTGCGGCCACGGTGACTGTCGGCACAGCCGTCGTCGCCTGTGCTGGCGTGGGCCCCGCAGGTCAGGGGGCCGGCGCACCGGCGCAGGAGGGGACAACGGTCACCTTTATGTCCATCGGCGGCGAGCCTGATCAGGTCATGTTTCAGGAAGCGCTCAAGGTTGCCAACGAACAAGCGGCGATTAGCGAACGCAATATCCTGATTGAATGGCAGCCGGATCCAGGCGGCGGTTGGGATAAGATCATGGCCATGTTCGCCTCGGACACTGCCTATGATGTCCAGCGCATTGATGATGACCGGGTGGCCGAGTTGGCGCTCAACAACAAGATCCACCAGTTGGATTGTCTCATGGATCTGTATGAGATGCAGGTGGATGATTATTTGCCCCTCTTCTGGCAGACCATCAACTTGGGCGGTTACCAATACTCAATGAACCCCATGGGTGGCACCAATGTGCTCTATTATAATGTGGATCTCTTTGCCGAGGCCGGGCTGGAGGATCCGCCCGCCAGTTGGGCCGATGCCTGGGAGTGGGATGAATTTTTGGGGATTGCTGAAAAGCTGGCCAAGAAAGATGCCAATGGCAAGCCCGACCAATATGCCCTTGGCTTCCCCAAAAATGTGATCACGCCGATTGCTTATGGAGCCGGTGGCAGCTATCTGAACCCGGAACAGACTGAGTGTACTATGACTGACTCAGCCGTGGCAGACGCGGTGCAGCAATTTCTCGACCACACCGTGCCGGGCGGGCCGGAGTGGTTTGTACCGCCGGGCCTGGATCTGACGGAACTCTTTAACGCGGGCAAGCTCGCGCTCATCTGGGCCAGTTCCAACTTTATCCCCACCATTAGCCAGGAGATCAACTGGGGTGTCTGCCCGTGGATGAAGACGCCCCTTTACGCCATGACCGAAAATTATGACCGCACCTTTGTCATCTCTAAGTCAGCAACCGATCATGAAGCAGCCTTCCTGGTCATGAAGACCCTCTGTGAGCAGCCGGCGATTGATGTCTTTGCCGCCGGTGGATTTGGTGTGCCCTATCTGAAAGCCGCGCTGGAGAGTGAAGCCTTTACCAGCAGCGAACCGGCCAACAAACAGGTCTGGATCGAGACCTTTGGCGACATCAATGGCCATCGGGTGGATGTGCCCACGCCGCGTGGCCCGGCCAGTTCCTACAAAGTTACCTTTACCGATGGCACCTTCTTTGACGCCGCCATGACCGGCCAGATGAGCGCACAGGAGTTCCTGAAACAAGCCTGCGCCAAAGCGGAACAAGATCTCTCCGGCTGGAACTGGAGTGCAGGGCAGATGGAAGCACGGCTGATCGAGGCCGGCGCCGTCGGCTGTGAAGGCACTAAGATGTGGCCGGAGACGGATTGGCCCTAAGGGATTTACGATTTTGGATTGACGATTGTCCTTGGCTGTGTGATCTTCTAACATGTAACACAATAACGGATTTAGGCGGCAGCGGATTTGCCATGCTCTCAACGGGATTTTCGGGGTAAACCGGTTGCTTTGTCACTCAATCTCTATCATTCAAGGTAATTGCATGAAACAGAGAACAAATCCGTTGCTTTCAAAATCCGTTGTTGTGTCTAGGAAAGGATCCTTGGTTGGCAACGATAACCGCAAGCTACTCGCCAAAGGCGATGCACCAGGCTGCGCGTTTGAAGCGGCGGCGTAAGTTGTTGGAGGGGTGGCTCTTTATTGGCCCAGTGGTGATTGGGACGTTGCTCTTTAACGTGCTGCCTCTCTTTCCTACCATGTACACCAGCCTGACTTTCTGGAATGGATTGTCCTCACCTTCGTGGATTGGGCTGGAAAATTACCGCTTTGCGTTGACGCAGGACATGAACTTTATGACCTCGCTACGCAATACAGTGGTCTATGCGGTCGGCGCAGTGCCGGGGGCGATTATTGCTGGACTGGCGCTGGCCTTAATTGTCAACGAACGGCTGCCGGGAATGCTCTTTGCCCGCGGCCTTTTCTTCCTACCGGTGGTCACCTCCGTGGTGGCGGTGGGCATGGTCTGGCGTTGGATCTTTAACTGGCAATATGGGCTGATCAATGCCACGCTGGAAATGATGGGCATTGTCGGCCCGCGCTGGCTCTCGGATCCGACCATGGCCATGGTAGCGGTGATTATCGTGGCGATCTGGCAGCAGATGGGCTACAACATGGTGCTCTTTCTGGCCGGGCTGCAAGGCATTCCACCCTCGCTGGAAGAAGCGGCCATGATCGATGGGGCCAATGCGTGGCGGCGCTTCTGGCACATCAAGCTGCCCCTGCTCACGCCCACCATCTTCTTTGTGCTGATCATCTCCGTCATCGGCTCCTTTCAGATCTTTGGCCTCATCTACACCATGACTGGCGGCGGCCCTGGTGCGGCAACCTATGTCTATGTCTACCATATGTGGTTTGAAGGCTTCCAACGCAGCAAATTCGGCTACGGCGCCGCGCTGGCCTGGATGCTCTTTGTGGTCATTGCCATCATCACCTGGTTCCAGTGGTGGATGGGCAAACGGTGGGTCTTTTATCAGTGATTGGTGATTAGGTGTTCGCATGGCGGGCGCTTTGCGCCATTGGTGATTTCGACAGGACTGTGACGCGAGTTCAATCGAATCTCAATTATCAATCACCTAATCGCCAATTACCTCATTTCAGGCGAATTGATTGTGAACAAACAACAGGCTTTGATTGGCAAAGCGGTAACGCTCTATCTGTTGGTGGTAATCGTGGGGGCAATGACGGCTTTGCCTTTTGTGTGGATGCTCTCCACCTCCTTTAAGCTCCCCTCGGAGGCGATTACGGTGCCGCCGGAGTGGATTCCGCATCCGTTCACCGGCGAGAATTACACGGCGCTCTTTACCAGCTCGTTTCTCTCCTTTCCGCGCTTTATCTTTAACAGCCTGAAAATTGCGGTATTGGTGGTGATTGGGCGGCTCTTGATCTGTGCGCTGGGGGGCTATGGCTTTGCGCGTCTGGACTTTCCAGGGCGGGATGCAGCTTTTACGCTCTTGTTAGCGTCACTGATGATTCCCGGTATGGTGATGGTCTTTCCGCTTTATTTTGCCTATGCGAAAATCGGCTGGATCGACACGCACTGGCCGCTGATCATCCCGCCCATTGTGGCCAACACCTTTGGCACCTTTTTGCTACGCCAATTCTTCATGACGATTCCCAAAGACTTGGAAGATGCTGCCGTGGTGGATGGCGCCAGTCACCTCTGGATCTTCTGGCGCATCATGTTGCCCCTTTCCGGCCCGGTGTTGGCGACACTGGCGATCTTTACCTTTATGGGCAGTTGGAATGACTTTTTTGACCCGCTGATCTATCTAAACCGCACCGACAACTTTACGCTGACGGTGGGGCTGGCCTTTTTCAACGATTCCGCTGCCACGCAACACACGCGGTTAATGGCCGGTGTGGTCATCTCCTTGATTCCGATGTTAGCCGTCTACGCCTTTGCCCAAAAATACTTTACGCGGGGCATCACCTTGACGGGGATTCGCGGGTAGCAAAACACCTAGTGACGCGGATCCAGGTTGCGCGGATTTGCGCTGAGCAGCGAAGAGTCTGCGCAACCTGGATCCGCATCACTACATCGCCCAATATCTATAGTAATCCAAAATGGTAAGGGAATCTTATGTCTGAGAAATTTATGGGCGTGCAATTGGGGTCGCACACGGTCTTCGACGAAGGCATCGACCACTCGCTCAACATTTTGCAGGAGACCGCCGGCATCAACGCGGTCTTTGTCTACAGCCACATGCACCATCACGGCTTTGCAACCCGGCGCACGATGGATGCGTTGGCACACGATCACGGTGTGCCCGTCAAGGACCCGACGCAGCGCGACCTGACTATGCTCTGGGTCGAGCCCCATGACGAGTATTATGGCGGCACCCTGATCCGCAATCACCGCGATCCGGGCGCCGAGTATGCCGACCGGGACATTCTGGGTGAGTTGATTGAGCCGGCCCACCAGCGGGGGGTCAAGGTCTTTGCCCGCATTCTAGAGGGCAACAACGCTCTGTTGGCGCGGCGCGTGCCCAACTGGGTCAAGGTGCTCAGCGTTGATGTCTATGGCCGGCTGCATCACCTCCCCTGCTGGAACAACCCTGATTACCGCATGTGGTGGCTCTCGACGGTGGAGGATCTCTTTAAGAGCTATGATCTCGATGGCTTCAAATATGGCGCCGAGCGAAGCAGCCCCCTCTCGACCCTGCTCTTTAGCAAGGGCAACCAGTGGAGCAGCGCTGTGCCCAACTGTTTCTGTGACCACTGTCAGGCCAAGGGGCGCGCTAGGGGCATCAATGTGGAACGGGCGCGCCAGGGTTTTCAGACACTCTATGAGTTGATCCAGGGGCTGCAAGAGGGCACAGCCAAGGTGGTCGATGGCGTGGTTGCCACCCTCTGGCGCATCTTCCTTAAATACCCCGAAATCCTGGCCTGGGATTACTTCCAACATGAGTCCAAAGAAGAGGTCGCCAAGCTCATGTATGGCGGAATCAAGACGATCAGCCCCACTGCCCAGGTCGGCTGGCATGTCTACCATCGCGGCACGACGTGGGACATCATCTACCGCGCCGAGATGGATTATGCCGAAATGGTTCATTATTCGGACTGGATCAAGCCGGTGGTCTACCACGACGTGGCCGGCCCACGTCTCCACCGCGATATTGGCGGTCTCCATGAGACGATCCTACGGGAACTGTCAGAGGAACAGATTTTGGGCCTGATCTACGCCTTTATGGGTTATGATCCACAGCAGGAGCCGACCTATGATCAATTGCCCACCCGTGGCCTCTCACCCAACTATGTCTACCGCGAGACTAAGCGCTGCGTCGATGCCGTGGCCGGCAAGGTGCCGGTCTATGCTGGCGTTGGCTTTGACATCCCCTGGGAAAAAGAGCACTTCCCCAGCGATCCGGCGACAGTCTACCAGGCAACGTTGAAAGCCTTTGAGGCAGGAGCGAAGGGGCTGGTCGTCTCGCGCGAATATGATGAAATGCGGCTGGAGAATCTGCGCGCCGTGGGCCGTGCGGTAAAGGATGCGACAGCGGCAGGGTTGTAGATGATGGCGGAACGTCCGATGTAACGTAACAACGCGATTGCCATTTCCATCCGCGACGAAGATAGCGTTCCTGGACGATCTGAAAACACAATTTGCTGTGCTCTATCAACTACTTGTTGTCGGTGAGGCAGTCAAACGCTTATCAAGTGAGTTTCGCACGCAGCATGATGATATTCCATTTCTAGTGATTCAGTTAGCACTATTACTGCCCCAAAAGCCTGCGGATAACAATACACGTTAGATGTTATTGAATGACCACGAGGACTGGGGGTAGGCATGGCGTTGAATGAGAATAATATTGTCCGGTAGAGGAACTAATACATAGTTGCGATTTGGTATGCAAAGCCAGTATAATGTTTAACAATGAAAGCTGTAAGGTTAAAGACATATTGGAGATGTTATGCTGAATATTGAAGAGCAACTATGGATCAATCTATTTTGAAAAGACTTCGTAAAGTTTTGGTCGAACTTTATCCAGATGAAGCCAGTATGCGTAGGGTTGTTAGTGATGCAGGAATCGATGTATCGCTCATCAGTTTCGATTCTAAAGCGGTAAATAACTGGCATTCGATCTTGCGAGAAGCACAGCTTGTCCACAAAGTTAATGTATTGCTATCGGTCGTTGAAGAAGAATATCCTACAAATGAGGCGTTGCGACAAGTCTGCGCCGCTTATCGTCAAGCAGTGGATTCGATTGATCATACAAAGGCAGAACTGCCCGCGTCAGCCAGTAAAAAAATCGTCAAACGCGCTCAAACTGTTTCTGATAAAACTCGAAGCAGACAAGCTACCAAACAGACAGGCGATACCAAACAAAACGCAGAAACAGCAAGCAATAGGGCTATTCATCAGCAAGATCTGCAAACAGAAAATACGCTACGCAGTCAACCTAACTTTACTACAATTTTACAAAAAAGTGATTTTGTTCCAAAGGAAGAACGCGACGGGCGTAAACTTACCATTGTGAGACCAAAGGTCTCCGTCTCATGCACGCTGCCGATTGCTATTAGCGCAGGTTCTTGTATAATTGAGTTTAGTGATTCATTCTTGCGTGGTCTGACCATATCACTGGGACATAAAGATATACTTCAACAACTGATTATCGGTAGACATACGGCCTATCAGTGGAACGCAAGAAAATTTATAAACATGGCCAATGATGGTAGAATCTGGTTTTCAATTGATCCATTTGAGGTACTGTTAACTCCATCTGACGCGTTAGATCTTTGTGAGTGTATCGACAAAGTGGCTGACGCTTATGTGGCCTCAATGTTAGATGCAGAAAACACCTTAGAAGCGTGGAATAGACGGGTAGAGAGCTATTATCCAGAAGGTAATCACTATGGGTATGAAATCTTATTTTCATCAGTAGAGACCTGGAAAAAAATGTTTCAATTTGCGCGTGAGAATTCACAGTCATCAAAACTTGGATATGAATTTTATACATCCAATTCATCTATCACAATCGAAACAGGTCCAACCGCTCACGCCGAAATTGTACCTCAAGTAAATATACCCCTTGATAGATTGCCTAACGGCTATATTTCTTTACTTTATATACCGCCAGAATTTGATGAATCATGGCAAAATGATATTGGATCCAAAGGTATCTGGACAGCTAATTTCACAAAGAATTGGATATTGACAAAATTTTTACCCGTACTTCAGGATTGTTCTGCTAAAGATCGTCTAGAATCTGAATGCAACCCAAATATATTTCGGAATATTAATGATCCTCAGCTATTTGCTTACCATCTTGATGTGATACATACTTGGGTTTGCAACGGTAATAAGCCGACGAGCTTATTTATTGACTATTGTCAAGCATTTAATCAATTGGTAAACAATGCGACGATAGAAGGCGAGTCTATGTGGGGATATGTACTGCGGCATACGGCTATGCTTCGGAAGGATGCCCAAGCTATAAATGGGAAAGGCATACTATCGCCTGGTGAAGAATTTCAATCTATATTGGCCAATAATCTAGAATACCTAAGACAGTTGGAATGTATAAACTACTATAGAGGTCTAGATTATATGTTTCGAGGGCATTTCGTTTTTCTACGTGACTTTAAGGTGCATTCTACGCAGTCTGTCATCAATAACTTTAAAAAGGTATTATGGCCATTATTTGAACGCGCCAGTTTTGAAAATCGGTTTTGCCACTAAGCTATGCCAAGAGAAATTTCCCCTTCATCCTATGAATGTGACTGTGGTCATCTGTCACATTTTTTTGAGAATACAATCCGCGAGGCAAAAGCAAAGAGCCATCGCCAGCCCATTCGGCTTGGTGATAGCACTCTGAACGAACATTTCATTATTTTTCACAGGGGCAAGATGGTCAACATTGTTTGCCCACAGAATCAACAGGCGGACGATCGTTTATAGACTATAAATCATGCGGTAAATCATTTTGGGATAGCTGTGCGATCTCCAACTCGAGCAACGCATCAATTTCGCGCTGGGTTGGAAATGAACCATTCACTTGATGGCCAAGTTGAATAAGCACATCCAGACTAGGATAGTGTAGGGTTCGCAAGTCCGTGGCGTTGACCTGCGTATGCCCGGAGAATTGGCGAAAATAGTGATCCACCAATGTAGAGTTGAGATAGACTGCCAATCCTTTGGCAATTGTCGGATCCAGCCCATTTTTCTGCTGATGAAACACATTCAGATGATTCTCAAAGCCAATCATTGCGGCCGAGAAAGTTGCGGGATCACAAAGAGCGGCGACAATGCGGCGTTTCTCCTCTTTGGCGCTAAAGCGTCGGGTCAACACATACCAACCATTGGGCATCAGCCAGCGACTGCTTGTGTCAGAATTACGAATAGCATTTGGCTTTCTACCTTTCTTGGCCGGCCATTGGATCTGATTGTTGCAAAAGTGGGTTGGGTAGATCAGCGGAACGGTCCCTGCTTCGGCTTGTTGACACAGGTCATCTTTGAGCCGAAAATCGACCACAGGGCCGGTGCTGACATCCAGACCCAAATCATGAATTGAATGAGTAAACAGACCAATGCGGTCCACCACCATCTGGTCCAAGTCACTGGTGGCAATATGGATAAATTGGTCCGCATCGCTTGGATTCACCACCTGCGCAAAGGTGACGCTGCGCTCTGTCATATCATCAAACGTAGGATCACTGCTCTCCGTAATGCAGATCTCACCTTGTGGCGCATGTTTCACGGCATAGAGAATGATATTTTCTTGCAGGACATCATTTTCCTTAAATGCCTGCTTGCGGCTAGCGAAAACGTGTAGCTGTTTGATTGCCATTTCGGCTAAAAGCAGCTTGCGAAAGGGTTTGAAATAGACGCCGTTACAAAAGCTGCGCGGCACAATCGCCACCAACTGACCATGTGGCGCAAGCAATTTGATGGCAATGGCAAGAAAGGCGCTATATAAATTAGAGGTCTCAATGCCAATCTGGCTCAGTTGCTGCCGGTGCTCAGAATCGCTGTGGATCTTTTTGTAGGGCGGATTCATAATGCAATGAGTGTAGCCCTGGAGGGGCTGGCCAAATAGGCTGTTAGCATTCCAAATCCGCTCAACTCCGTCTGCGATAAAGTTTTTATGGATACTATTACCGGAAAAATTTACCCCAGCTTCTTTACATGTAGCGCGGCATTGTTGCACTGTTTGTACAAGATAGCTGAGCATCACCGGATCTAGTTCATAGGCATCTACTGTGATTTTGGGTGGCACATGACTGGCTAACAGACAACGGTGAATAAAGGCAGCGGACAAACTACCCACACCCGCACCAGGATCGAGTAGTGCAATCGGCTCGCTGCCACCTGCAAATTCAAACAGGGAAGCCATAAAACTGGCTACAGAACTGGGGGTCATAAACTGACCCAATTCCGTTTGCGTTGTCTGATCTAACTTTTGATTGGCCTCAATCCGATAGGACTCAGCGACATCCACCAGAGTTGTTTCAACAGTCGTCATGCTATCCATCATTTTAGTCGTACATTTGTTCAACAGCGCGATCTAGATTATAACAAAAAAGCCGAGTATATCCTACTCGGCTTCTGTACTTTACGGCCATTACAGTAGCTTGCTCAGGGGTAAAAGCCTACCGCCACGCATCCACCGACACGGTTGTCCCGTAGCTGGCCCCCATAATGCGCCAGTAGCCATTGGTCTCGCCGCCGACAACCACCACGTGGATGTCCTGGGGCCGGAAGATGGGGATCAACTCATCATCCGCGGCTTTGAGTTTGGTGGCGTGGGGTTCGACGCCATTGAGCGCCAGCGGGTGAATATAGTTTTGGATGAGCTGGTAATCCCAATAGACGCCAGCGGGCATGGTGGCGTTGTCATGGATCCAGGCAATCAGCTTCTCTTTGGTGTCAAAGCCGCCCCGGTCAATAAATTGCTGTGCAGTAATCGGATCCAGAATGAGGACGGGCGGCGTGTGAGGATTCAGGCCACGCAGCATGTTGCGTACATGGTCCTGCCAATGTTTTTCGCGCAAGCCCAATTGAAAGGCCGTCGCGCGACAGCCGCGGAAGGTGCTCACGGTGCTCTCATGGGCGTCGAAGCCATGCTGGACGTGGAAAGGCACCCAGGGGCTGCGTTCCTCATTTTCGGCAAAGGTGACACTGTTGTAGGCATAGTTGTTGCCCTGCGATCCTAGGTACGTCACCTCCGGCACCGAACCACCTTGTAGATTCTGCGAAAGCAGCCCATAGGCGCGGCCGATCGTCGCATTGGCGTGGTTGTATGGTCCTAGCGCGCCAATGCCCCAGTTCATGTTGATTTCATGGCGGATCGGTCCATTAACGACAGCCATGGCCGCGGCGGAACTGGTGGTGCTGGCACGGGCTGAGGTCTGGGAAGCAGCCAACGCCAGAATCACCGGGAAATACTCCGGTTTGGCGCCAGCCATGACCGCATTCACCGCCACTTTCTCCACCGTGTAGGCCCACGCCTCACGCGTGCCGGTGGGGCGCATTCGACCTACCATCTCATCGGGTGAACGACTGGTCCCCGCCAACATGGCCGCCACCCGTTCTTCCGTCGGCAGGATAATGGGCAACATATCGGTCCAGCGATTTTGGACGAACAACTGCTGCAGATTTTCTTCGGTGTCGGCTTCGACCAGGCGTGGGGTTGAACGGTCAAACGAACGTTGCTGCGTCTCTTCCGGCGTCAAGGGTCTCGTCAGTGCGGCAAAGACTTCATCCATAAAGGGGCGTCCAGTGACGGCGTCAGGGCCGTCAATATAGGCGCGCAGTTGGGCAGGAGAGCGCCCCATGACCGGCTGAGGGACATAAACGAAGCGTAAATCGGGAATGCCCTGTTGTAGCGCAGAAGCGCTCACTAAAGGCTTAAAAATGTCGGTCTGGACAGAGGCTGTGGGAACTCCATACTCTGTTTCCAAGATAATGCATTGGTCGGCGACCGCCGGTGCACAGGTGCTTCAATGGCCGACGGCGACCACCGCGCCACTGCCTTTCGCCTGGATTTCATGATAGAGCGCCTCATCCCGCTCGGTGTAGACGCCGGACTTGCGCCGCACTTCGACCTGAATGTCCGGTCGCTGCTCCTGGAACCAGGCGGCCATCTGTTCAATGAGAATATCGCCGTCGTCAAAGCGGCAATCGACCAGATAGACCGGCTTTTCGGTCAGCGTACTGGGACGCGGGGCTAACTGCTTCTGAGAAATCTGGGGGGGAAAGCCCATTGGGTTCAATACCTGGAATTTTTGGCTCATGGGAAGCTCCTTTGGCTTGCGGTTCATTGGCCATTGCTAGGCCAACGCTACGACGGTGGACAGGGTATTACAATAGTTACAGATGCTGCGGCCAGCTGGGGATGAAGTTTATGAACACCATGGATCATAACCAAAAACAGTTGATTGTCAAACAGCTTTTTTGCGCGGCTGTGGCTCCTGTCTCGATTTTTGCGCTTCTGCACCTAGCAGGCTTGCCGCCTTCTGTAGGGTGTCCAACTTAGCTTGCACCCAACGTCAATGTCCTGCATTCTCCAGCAGGGTCAATGCTTTGCTGTAATCGACTATAGCCCGTTCAAACACACCCCTCATCTCCTCCCGTGTAATGAGCTGACATGATTTTACCATCGCGCATAGGGGCAAAGCAGTGAAATCGCTACAAGTACCGGTGAAAATAAAGCAATTTCAGCCGCAGACCGATATGCGCCTTTTACCCTTTGGAAGGCATTTCTATACTAAAGAGGCCAACGACCAGAAAAAGGTTCAGCACAAAATAGATAAACGGCTGTAGAGCATGATATAATCAGCGCAAGCTAGCGCTGATTATTGTTCTGTTGACGCTCTGTTTTCTAGGTGACGCCATGACCATACAATCACTCAAACGCATCCCTTACGGCTTGGCCGACTATCGGCGGATGCGGGAAGATAATGCCTATTATGTGGACAAGACCCGTTTCATTCCGTTGATCGAAGCAGCGCCTTACTACCTCTTTTGTATTCGCCCGCGCCGCTTTGGCAAGACGCTTTGGCTAACATTGTTGGATTATTACTATGATGTGAATGAGAAAGAGAATTTTGACGCTCTCTTTGGCGACACCTTTATCGGGCAACATCCAACGGCCGACCGCAATACCTACTTGACCTTAACCTTTAATTTTGCCAACATTGACCCCGATTTGAGCCGTCTACGCGACTCCTTTGAAGAGTATGGCGCAGTGATGATTGAAAATTTTATGCAGCGCTATCAAGCCCTTTTTAGTGCGGAAGAACGACAGACCGTTGCCACAACTGATACGACTGAACAGAAATTGCGTCGGCTCTTCGCCTATAGTGCGTACAAACGGTATAAGCTTTATCTCTTTATTGATGAATACGACAATTTCGCCAACACGATCTTAACCCAACATGGCGAGCATGCCTATCGTGAGCTAACACATGGCGCCGGCTTTTTTCGCTACTTCTTCAATTTACTCAAGGGGGCAACCACGGGACGCACAGGGGGCCTGACGCGCCTCTTCATCACGGGTGTTTCGCCGATCGTCATGGATGATGTTAGCAGCGGCTTTAACATCGGGACGAATATTACGCTAGATGCACGTTTCAATGAGATGATCGGCTTTACGGAAGAAGAAGTGCGCACGATGTTGACCTATTATCGCGGCGGCGGCGCCTTCTCGCTTGATCTGGAAGCCACATTGGTATTGATGCGCACGTGGTATAACAACTACCACTTCTCTCCGGAAACGCAACCAGCTCTTTATAACTCTGACATGGTGCTCTATTATATGAACGCTGCCCTAAATCGCACCGAACTACCCAAGAATTTGATTGACCAAAATATTCGTATCGACTACACCAAACTACGCCACCTGATGCATGTGGACAAACGGCTCAATGGTAATTTCAGCCAGTTGCAAGCGATCATTGAAACCGGCGAAGTTAGCAGCAATGTGGTTTTGAGTTTTCCCCTGGAACGCATGTTACAACGGGAAAACTTTCTTTCGTTATTGCTCTACTTTGGTCTGCTTACCTTTGCCGGTGAGCAGGCGGGGCGTCCCTTGTTGCGCATTCCTAACCGCACGGTGAAGGATCTACTTTACGGCTTTATTCGTGACGGTTTTCAAGATGTCAACGTCTTTCGGGTTGACCCTTGGCGACTCTCCAATCTGCTCAGTGATATGGCCTACTTGGGCGAATGGCATTCCTTCTTCGATTTTTTGGCGGCAGAAATCAAACAACAGACCTCGATCCGCGATTACCTCAATGGCGAAAAGGTCATCCAGGGCTTTCTTCTTTCCTATCTCAATGTCAGCCACTTCTTTCTTACCTGGCCCGAACATGAAATGGGGGGCGGCTTCGTTGATCTTTATTTGGAGCCGTTCCTTGCCCGATTTCCCGACATGCGCTTTGGGTATTTGATCGAACTAAAATACATTGCCCGTAGCGAATACACCGCCAACAAACTCAAAGAAAAGATCGACGAAGCCAAGGCGCAATTCAAAAAGTATGCGAATGATGAGCGCATTCGTCATGTTGCCGCGCAACTGCCCCTTAAGTGTTTGATCCTCATCTACAATGGTTGGGAACTCGTTCATCGCGACGAATGGTATGATGACGGCGAAAACAAGCCGTAACGGTCAACCGTACTACTTTGGGACTTACTCATTTTGGGCAATAACGGAGAAATGTTATGCATCATCGGTCTGGTTTGTTTGTCATAGTCTCAGCCTTGCTGCTCGCGATCGTCACCAGCTCTGTACAAAACGTAAGCGCAGCCGGTGCGGCCGTGATCACCGATTGCAGTAGTGATACACAACTGCGCAATGCACTCGCCGCGGGAGGGGCAATCACTTTTAATTGTGGGGTCGCAACCATTCCACTGCTCTCTCGGATCGAAATCGGTGTAGACGCCAGCATTGACGGTGGTGGAAATATCACCCTGGATGGTGCGGGCAATGTGGCCTTTTTCCAGGTCTTTGCGGCCAACAAATTAACCTTGCGCAATCTGACCCTGCGCAATGGCCGCTTCGCCGGCGGCCATCCCCTGGAAATCTTTGGCGAAGCAACGCTCGATCACGTCACCGTGACCAACAATCAAACGGGCAGCAATGGCGGTGTTGTCTACGTGGCTAACAAGTTAACTGTCCTCAATTCCACCTTTAGCGCCAATAGCGCCGCCAGCGATAACAACACCGCGGCGACCGGTGCGGCCATTATGCTTGATGGTGGCGTAGCAGCCATTCAAAACAGCACCTTTACCAACAACGCCATCAGCGGTAACTTGGGCACAGGCGGCGCCATCAGCGTTAGAAGCGGCGTATTAACTGTTATGGGCAGCAGCTTTCGTGCCAACAGTGCGCCGGATGGCGGCGCACTCTATGTGGCAGAGAATACACAGGTGACGGTGACGCAGACGATCTTTGACAACAACAGTGCGCGCTACGGCGGCGCCATCGAGAGCTGGGGCAGCATGCAGCTCGCTTACAGCACCATTGCTAACAACCAGGCCACCGCAGGCGATGGGGGCGGCCTTTGGACAGTGAGTGGCGCCGCATCGATTACCTATTCCACCTTGCGCAACAATCAGGCGGCCACGACCGGCGGCGGCGTCAGTTGCTATGGCAACACGCTGGCAGTAAGGAATTCGACGCTCAATAACAATACTTCCGGCACGACCGGCGGCGGCATCTACAGCACCTGCACCCTCAACCTCATCAACAGCACGGTGAGCGGCAACCAGGCGCCCACTGGCGGTGGTGGCGGGGTCTATCAACAAGCGGCAGGGGCAGCGACATTAACTTATGCCACCATTGCCAACAACAGTGCACCCTTTGGCGCCGGTCTCTATAATGATGGCAGCGGCGGCAGCACGATGACCGTCGATCGGAGCTTGCTCGCCAACAACAACACTGGCGACTGCGATGGCGTGGTCAATTCATTAGGCTACAACCTGGCCAGTGATAACAACTGCGGCAACTTCACCCAAACGGGCGACCAAAAGAACGCGACTCTACCGCTTGGCCCGCTCGGTGATAATGGCGGCGCCACCGCCACCCATCTACCGCTCACCGGCAACGTGGCGATTAACCACATTGTCGAAAATGACTGCGGCTTTGCGCCGGCTGCGCAGGATCAGCGTGATGTCAGCCGCCCACAAGATAGGTACTGTGACAGTGGCGCCGTGGAAGTGGAAGCGGTAAAAGTGATCTTTCTACCACTGGTTAACAAATAAGCGCGAAGAACGCGGGTATCGACAGCAAGTTGTCGATGTTGCCGCTGCAGAGCAATAATGATAGATGATCTAACTTGAAAGTATCCATTGATCCTGCTAAAATATAGCCACGCTGAAACATATGTGCGACACAAGCTGACGGAAGGAGCGGATCGAAAATGGCTCAAACGCTGCCTACACCTGACATTACCCATCCCCCTACAATAGACCGCCCAGGCTGGATTCCACCCCATATCACCCATGATTGGGATCCCAGTCCCTATGCCTATCAAACAGAGGAGGAACTGATGGCCGCTGGTGGTCTGCATGGCCGAATTTTGACCTATATCGTTGAACTCGTCCGTCACTTTATTGAGGCGCGTGGGTCAACCTTCTTGGTCGATACCTTCATGCTCTATCGCGACGCCAACCATGTGAAACAGCGGATTGCGCCGGACCTGCTGCTGATGCCCCTGCGCTTTCCTCCGCCCTCCGCCTATGATCTCGATGAAGAACCGGTCCCCCACTTGGTGATCGAAGTAACATCGCCCGATAGCCGCCCGCAGGACCTGGAAGATAAAGTGAATCTCTACCTGGGATTAGGCATAGAGGCATATTTGGTCATTGATGCCATTACGTCCAACGGCAATGTGCGCGAGCAGATCGATCTCTATCTTTGGCGGTTGGTCCATGGCCAACCGCAAGCAATTTTGCCCGCTAGTGACGGTAGCTTTCCTCTCCCCGAATTGGGCTTAGACATCTGGGCGGAAGGTCAACGCATCTGCTTTGCTGACGCGGCGACGGGCGCACTGTTGCGTGACATGGAGCAAGCCGAACGCGAGCGTGACGCAGCCGAGCGCGGGCGTGATGTAGCCGAACGCGAGCGTGACGCAGCCGAGCGCGGGCGTGATGTAGCCGAACGCGAGCGTGACACAGAACGTCAGGCGCGCTTAGCGCTCGAAGCCCGCTTGCAAGCTTTGGAAGCAAAATTGAAAGAGAGTACATCCGATTGACAAAGAACTGGCTCACAGCATAAGGTTTTTTGAACCGTCTTCATCAGGAGAAAGGGCTGGTTCCGCCATCAACCGCAATTGCGACGCCCTGAATGTGGCGCGCAGCGGGCGAACAGAGAAAGCAAACCAGCTCTGCCACATCTGCGGGCGTGCCAAGCCGGCGAATAGCTGCTTTCTCCATGCTTGCTTCTTTCGCCTCTGCAATCGTGGTGCCAGCCAATTGGGCGCGACGGGCAAAGATCTCTTCCAGCCGTTCGGTGACCGTCATCCCCGGGTGGATCGCATTGACATTGACATCATCGCGCAGACCAAGACCGGCCAATGCTTTGCTAAAATTGGCTAACGCCGCATTGACCGCACCGCCAATCATAAAGTCGGGATCCGGCGCACGCGCCGCACCGCCAATAATGTTGATCACGATGCCGTGGCTGCGCACCAAGAGGGGCCAGAAGAGGCGCGATAGGCGGACCGCGCCATAGAACTTGAGCGCAAAGCCATCTTCCCAGAGACTATCAGCTTGCTCCAAAAAGCGTCCACCCTGCGTTGCACCGGCGCAATTCACCAAAATGTCGACCTGGCCAAAGGTTTGTTCCGCCATCTCATAAACCGTCTGACATCCAGCCAAGGTCCTGAGATCCGTCGGGCAGATTTCGACACGTCGCCCCGTTTCTTGTGTAATCAATTGCGCCGCGGCGCGCAGATTCTCCCTACTGCGCGCCGCCAGCAGACAGTCACAGCCGTCTTGCGCCAGGCGCAGTGCAATCGCCTTGCCGATACCGCGGCTGCCGCCACTGATGGCAGCCACTCGGTTCGTTCGCATTTCGGACATAAGATCCTCCTAACGTTTTTATTGCTTCAGCATGGTCTTACTGCGAAACCAGTGGCAGATAGAGATATTCATTCTGTTCGACCACTGGCGGTGTAGCTGCGGCGGTGGCCATGCCTGTCACTTCGATTTCACTGAGCGCGGCGATCTCCTCTGACCACCAGCGGCCGCTAATCGACTTTATGGTAAAGCGCAGCCGGTCCGCTTCTAACGGCGTAGCCAGAGTAATGGTTGTGCCGCCATTTTCCAATGGCTCCACGCGGTCCACCGCAATGGCCTCGCCGGCAGCCGCCCCATTTTTAAAGAATTCCAGTGACCCAGATTCGACATAGTAAGGCCCCGCCGCGGCCGGTTCACCAAAGCCTTTCCAGTCGCCGCCATTAGGGGGCACGCCAATCAAACGAATGGCACTGATGCGATAGGCCTGGGACCAGCGCAGTTCAATCCATTCATCGACGGCCTGCCCCTTGGCCGCAAGCCAACTCGACTCATCATCCTGATAGGTTGCCGCCAACGTATCACGGGCTTGAGGTGGGCGTTGGACCACTTGGTCTATGCGTCGTTGCAACTCTTGACCACCCATGCCGCCTACTTTGGCAACAAGATTGGCAACGGTGTTGCGCATGGTCAGCAAGCTCTCCTCACCAAAAGGAGCCGGCGGGCCACCAGCCGGCACAGGAATCCAACCACGGCGGTCGTTGACAAAGTAAGGACGAAAAGGCTGATAGTCGGGCGCATTGGGGTCGTTGTAGTCGTAAAAGCTGCTGGCCTTGACTTCGGCATAGGGCGCGACATTGGTCCACCCTTGCGCAGCCGTTGCCAACACGGCATCGACCGACCCACTCACATGGCCCATGTGACAGCCAGTACAAGTGACGGTTTCACCCGGTCGCGCCCAGGCGTTGCCCTGGGCAATCGAAATATAGCCCCGGTTCCAGTTGCGCACCACGCGGCCATTGCCGTCGCGCAATACAAAGAAGGCCGGCGTATCAGCCGGTACAGTCAACGTAAAGGCGCCGGCCGGTGTCACCGGCGCTTCGGCCCAGAGCACGGCGCGCACCTGTGTATCCTGGCGGAAATCAGCGCAGGGCTCGGGCCAGTCGTCGTAGCAGCCGGCGCCGGTAAATTGGTTGGCGTCGACCCAAAGCTGTACCTTGGCAACCGTGCCAGGCGGCGGCGAATTGTTGACGTAGGGCAAATCGAGAGCCGGATTGGCATAGATGTTGGTGTTGTGCAAAGTTGCCGTTTGAATTTCATCAGGGCCACGCTGGCTAAATCCATATTGGGTGAGCGTATTGGGCAGGTTCCCCAGACGTGGGTCATCATTGGCGATGGCGGTAGTGGTGTCAGCACGCGTATGCCAGCCGGTGCGCGCCACAATGGGTTTGGCATCCATCATGTCTGCATTCGTCAGATTGATGCCGGCCAGATCGACAGCCACGGCACTTTTGTTGTTGCCGTCAAGGTCCATGATGTAGAGTTCATAGCGTAGAGTAGAGCCCTGGAGCTTGTAAACATGACCGCCCTCGGCCTGTTGGCCGCTTTGGGGGAGGCTGCTATCTTCACGCGTCTGGGAATAGAGCAACCGGCCATCAGGCAGACCCCAGGGATGCAAAGCATAAGGCGGTGACGTGTCATCTTGCTCCCAGGCTTTCTGATAGGTCAAACCGGCAATTGCATCGCGGGCATTGGCATAGATCATGGCCACGCCGGGGTAGGCGACGCGGATACCGGTCCGCAACGTGGTGTGGACCATGGTGCTGTCTTGTTGAGAGGTAAAGGCCACCAGCCACGTCTCCCCCTGTTGGACAAGGGCGGGCTGGGTGGCATGGTAGGTGTCATAAAAGCCGCTGTCGGTGTCAAGCTCCCAACGCGCCACCGGCGTCCAGGCGTACCGTTGCAGACCTGTGCCGTCAGGATTCAGCGCCATTAGATGCCAAGAGTTGGGGGCATCTCGAATCTCAAAGCCGTCAGCCAACTTCCCTTTAGCAGGGTTAAAAGTTTCATCTGAATTCGCCAACACAACGGTGCCGTCGGCCAGCGTCTGGTCGGTGGGGGCGTTGTCAATGCGGTTGTAGATGCCGGTTTCGCTCGGCTGGTTAAATTGGTTCCACCAGCGCGTCGCCAAAATCCGCCCATCAGGTAATGGCGTCGGGTGCAGGAAGCCGCCCCGCTCCGATGTAATGCGATGGAGGTCGCTGCCATCGCCGTTGATCACATACAGATTGAAGGTGCGGCGCTCGTCATAGTGGGCACGCGCGGGGTAGCGCGATGAGGCAAAGACAATGCGCCCATCGGCCAGATAGGCGGGAAAGAGATCAGCATAGACACCATAGCTTTCTTGGTTGAGGAAATGTTCAGCATTGGGAATTTCGATGATGCGATCCGAGAAGGTCAGTTGGTGAAAGCCGCTGCCATCGACGTTGATCTCATAGAGACGCCAGCCGGAATTGTTGGTCTCTGGGATCAAGGTGGTGGCGCCGGCAAAGACAATCTTGGTGGCGTCAAAGTTGACATCGGGGGATTGAAGATCCACCAGCCCTGGCGTCACATAGACAAAGAGCGACCCATCGGCGTTGCGGCGCACCAACTTGCTGCCCGGCGCAAATTTGGTCAGCCCCGTGCCAAATTGGCCGGCCGGGCCCAGCTCTTGCCGAAAGATCGTGTCGGGCGTGGCCAGATGGCTGCGCGCCACAAAGATGATGGGCGGCAACGGATCAGCGCCGGTAGCTACTGGCGCATTGAGGCCAAACCAGCCACAAGTCAAGAGGAGGGCGGCAATGACGAGAGCCACGGCGCTTAAGCAATAGCGTATTTTTGGGGGAAGCGGTAACAGATGCATACTCAGATCCTTCTCTAGATACTCACGAATGGGTGCGTCTTAGCAGCCCACCACAGCCAACATACACCGAGAGGTCTATGCAATTTATTGGGTAATAGGACAGGCGCCGCAGTTGTGCGGATTATAGCAGAAGCAAACTTTTGTTACTCAACGGGATCCTGATGCAATATCGCCTGTTTGCTTTTGTTCTTTGTTTGTTTGGTTTATTCTTTGGCGTCATTTATACTGCCAGCAATCTTGCAATCTCGTTGCAACAAGCTTGCAAGATTTCAATTAACAGTTGACAAGTTGCAACGGGTTATGGTATATTGGCAACATAACCTTCTTTCCCCAAGTCTTATTTTTAATTTCACAAATTACCGATTCGAAAATTCACAGATTTAGAGAGCAAGCCTTTTTTCCCTTTGTAAATACGTCGATCACGTGTCCTAAATTAAGGGCGATAGAGACGGGCACAAACTCTACCGACCGTTGTTTCACTCTATTTGGGGTGTGCGCCCAACGCATAAGCTTGACAGGATTGTTTGATGAGTTTGACCTTACGGGATGTGGCGCAGCGTGCGAAAGTTTCCTCCTCCACTGTATCTAGGGTGTTAAATAACTATCCCTATGTTGGCGAAGAGACGCGTACAGTGGTGTTACAAGCCGCAGAAGAACTGGGCTACCCAATTGAAAACTTGCGGCGGGCGCCGCCGCCCGCTGCCCATACCATTCTGCTGTTGACACGCTTTCCCCAAGAAAAGTCACAGCCAGAGATGTTGGCCGGGATTGAGCGGGCAATCGCGTTAGGGGCGCAATCCGTTTTTGAGCCGCTAGGCATTACCACGCGTGTCCAACATTTGCGGACCACGGCCACCGAGGTCCAGTTATATACCAACGATGCAACGATCGCCGGTCTGATCTTGCTGGGGGGTGTCGTCAATCGTGATTTTATTGCTAATTTGCAACGGCTGCAGGTTCCTTTTGTCGTTGCCGGCTCCCATGTACAGCCACTGCAGGTGAACTGCGTGATGGCTGACTACCAGACTGGCATTGAGCAAGCGGTTACCCATCTGATTCAGCAGGGCCGTCGCGCTATCGGGCTGGTCAATGGACTCCCTACAACGACCAGCAGCGCCGAGAAGTTTAATGGCTATCGCCTAGCGTTGGCGCTTCACGATTTGCCCTATTGTGCAAATCGGGTAGTGGCTAGTGACTTTACAGCCGAAGCCGGTTATCAACAGACGCGCCAACTTTTACAGCAAGCGCCCGATCTAGATGCCGTTGTCTATGGCGACGATAATATGGCGATGGGTGGCTTACATGCCCTCAAAGAGCAGGGTTACGAGGTGCCGCAGGATGTGGCCATCACTGGTTTTTACAATTATGAAATTGGCCGCTTTACCGATCCGCCCCTGACCTCCGTGAGCTTTGATATGCAAGGTATGGGCATAATCGCGGCACAACGACTGCAGATGTTGGTTGAGGAGCAAGACAAACGCGCTTGGTCCGTCGTCCTACCGACACAATTGGTAATTCGTAGCTCTTCCTAGAATCACTATCCCTGGTGTTCTGCTCGCAGGTAGCGCACCCTCCCAAAGCTAGCTGCGGTTGCTTCGGCATTGTATCCTTTTGTAATGTTGTAACGTTCTTGCTTGCGAAGTTCCCCAACTGTCAAGTTTGCCTATCTGAATTTATTGGAAGGAGAAACCACCCATGAACAAATTGCGCTTGCTGTGGACAACTCTGCTCATTGTGACGCTGTTGGTGGCGGCCTGTGCACCTACTACTGCGCCTGCCGCGCCCGCACAACCGGCAGTTGCCAGTGGCAGCAGTAGCAGCGGTGAACATGAGCCCGTGACCTTACGCTTCTGGCACCACTGGGGCGGCAATCGAGTGCCGCTGATGGAAGAGCAGATTAAACGCTTTGAGGAGAAATATCCCTGGATTACAGTAGAAATGACGTTACAACCATGGGAGCAGCGGCTGGAAAAGATTCTTACTGGCGTTGCCGCCGGTGACCCGCCCGATGTCACTATGTTGGGCCGCCAAGATGTGCCGGCCTTTGTCGAGCAAGACGCGCTGATGGCGCTGGATGAATGGATGCAGCGCGATGGTATCACCGCCGACATGTTCTATGAAGCGGAATTCCGCGGCACGCAATACAATGGCCAAACCTGGATTTTGCCGCTGCCGACCGCTGGGGCGCTCAAGATTCTCTGGATCAATAACACTTGGCTGGAGAGCGCCGGCTTTGATCCCGCCCAACCGCCCCAAACTTGGGCCGATCTGGAAGAAATGGGCAAACAACTCTCCATTGTGGAAGATGGTTCGCTGCAAAAGGTGGGTATCAATGTCTCTGCCAACGACTTTATGACCTGGCTCTATGCCAATGGCGGCTCCTGGATTAGTGATGACTTGCGCACGGTGGAGTTCAACAGCCCCACAGGTCTGCAAACCTTGCAGTGGATGGTTGATTATACCAACAACATCAATGGCGGCATCGAAGAGGTCAACGCCTTCTATGCCCAAACGGGTGAGTGGGAAAATGGCCCCTTCTACAACGATTTTGAGGCCATGCAGATCAATGGCTCGTGGGAGTTTTTCAAGATCAAGGACTTTGCCCCCACCCTGGTGGACAATATGACCATCGCGGCGATTCCCCATGGCCCCAATGGCGAATCCCATGGTATTGCCTATGGCGGCTGGGGCTATGTTATCCCGCGTAACGCACCCCATCCCGAAGAAGCATGGTTGCTGACGAGCTGGCTGACCACGGAGATGGATGGCGCTTGCTGGTTCTTGCAAGAGCAGCAGCGCCCGTCGCCGCTCAAAGCCTGTAACGAAGATCCGGCCTCGGCGGAAGGCAACCAATATTGGGATCAGATCATTGATGTGATGAGCCAGGATGTGTGGGTGCCGATTAGCCCAGTGCAACCGCAGGTGGAGCAGATTCTGGCCCAGATGACCGAAGAAGCCTACTTTGGTGTGCGCACGCCGGAAGAAGCAATCAACTGGGCCGCTGAAGAGATTCAGGGGCTGTTGGATGAGTTTTGGGCGGGGAAGTAGTGGTGATTAGGTGATTGGTTGATTGGTAATTGTCGCAACATTGGATGTGCCAATTACCAATCAACCAATCACCAATCAACTAATCAACCAAGGGATACACTCAATGACCGCGATCACCAACAAACGCACCGGCGGTTGGCGGGGCATGGGGACCATGCGGCGCAAGGAAGCGCTGTTGGGTTTGCTCTTTATTTCGCCCTGGCTGATTGGCTTTTTGCTCTTTACGCTGGGTCCCTTTCTGACCTCCTTTTATCTGGGCTTTACCACCTATTCAATCTTGCAGCCCGGCCAATGGATCGGTTTAGAAAACTATAGCAAAGCTTTTAGCGATGAGCCGCTCTTCTGGAAGTCGCTCTGGAACACGACCTATTATGTTTTGGCGTCGGTGCCCTTGCGCGTCGTGTTGGCCTTTTTGTTGGCACTGCTGCTGAACACCAAGGTGCGCGCCCTATCCTTATGGCGCACCCTCTTCTACGTGCCTTCGGTGACGCCAATTGTAGCGACGACGGTGCTTTGGCTCTTTCTGCTCAACCCCAAATTTGGCCTGATCAATTATGGATTGTCGCTGATGGGCATTAAAGCAATCCCGTGGCTAACCAATCCAGATTGGTCCAAGCCGGCACTGGTGTTGATGAGCGTCTGGTGGGTGGGGGGCACCATGGTCATCTTTTTGGCCGGTTTACAGGGTATTCCGGAACATCTCTATGAAGCAGCCAAATTGGATGGCGCGACGGCCTGGCAGCAGTTGCTCAATGTAACCATTCCGATGGTCACACCAACGATCTACTTCAACCTGCTGATCAATGTAATCAACGCCTTCCAGGTCTTCGTCCAGGCTTTCATTATGACCAAAGGCGGGCCGCTCAATTCAACCCTCTTCTACATGCTCTATCTCTATGACTTCGCCTTTAGCTTTTTCAAAATGGGCTATGCATCAGCGCTGGCCTGGATTCTCTTTATGATCATTCTGGCACTGACGTTGCTCATGGTTAAGACCTCGGATCGATGGGTCTTCTACGGCAATTGAACAGTGGCAAGATGACAAAGTGACACGATAAGTCGGCAAAGCCTGAGGGGTTGAACAACACGTAGGTGCGGTGTGGAAATTACACAATTTTTGTAGACGCGGTTTCTATACCGCACAATTTTTGTAGATTCAAGAGCACGAGTGAGGAAAACAGGATGAGTGCAGCAACCGGAACGGCGACAACATCATTTTATCAGGGGGCGCGCTGGCAGCGGCGCTTTTGGTTGACGATCACCTATGGGGCGCTGGCCGGGTTGAGTCTGCTTTTTCTGATCCCGCTGCTATGGCTCTTTGTGGCGTCGCTCATGCCATTGGAGCAGATTGGCAAATGGCCGATTGAGTGGATCCCCAATCCGGTGCAGTGGGAAAACTACAGCAAGGCGCTCACCTTCTGGCACTTTGGGCGCAGCTTTCAGAACACGAGCGTCATCACAGGTCTGAGTGTGATCGGTGAGTTACTCTCCTGCACACTGGTGGCTTACGGCTTTGCCCGGCTGCGCTTTCCGGGGCGTGATACGCTTTTTGTCATTCTGCTCAGCACGATGATGTTGCCCTTTGCCGTGCGTATGGTACCCCTCTACATTGGCTTTAGCAAGCTGGGCTGGGTCAACACCTTTTTGCCGCTGATTGTGCCGGCCTTCTTTGCCAATCCCTTCTTTGTCTTCTTACTGCGCCAATTTTTTATGACCATTCCTGAAGAGTTAATCGACGCCGCACGCATTGATGGTTCCTCGGAGTTGGGCATCTGGGCGCGCATTATCCTGCCCCTTTCCGGTCCAGCGGTAATTGTTGTCGCCATTTTCTCTTTTCAAGCCGCCTGGAATGACTTTCTGGGACCGCTCATCTACCTCAACGATGAACGGATGCACACGCTGGCGCTGGGGCTCTATACCTTCAAGGCCATGCCTGGCCAAGGCTCGCTCTACAACCAGATGATGGCGGCATCGGTGCTCATGGTATTGCCTATGTTGGTGGTTTTTGCCATCTTCCAGCGCTATTTTGTCCAAGGGGTCACATTGACCGGTCTCAAGGGTTAGGTGATTGCAATGGATGATTGCATTTTCTGCAAGATTGCCAGCGGTGCAGCAAACTCATGGAAGGTCTATGATGACGAGGCGGTTTATGTCTTTCTGGATATTGAGCCGGTCAGCCCCTACCACACCTTGGTGATTCCTAAACACCATTATGAAAATATCTTTGATATCCCGGAGCATGAGTTGCTGCGCGTCATGGCGGCTGTCAAAAAGACGGTAATGCTGTATAATGAAAAGCTGGGGATCAACCATGTGCAGATCGTCAACAGTTCGGGGACGGAAGCGCAACAGGATGTCTTTCATATCCATTTTCACATTGTCCCACGAAAGCAGGGCGATGGCCAGGACATCCGCTGGACCACGCACCCGGAACTGCGCACACAGTTCGATCAAATGCTCAAGCAACTTGAACAAGATTGAAAGGACAATCCACGCGATGCTTGCCTACACACCGCTTGATCCGGAGCAACTGCGCCAGTTTGACCAGGGGGGGTATCTGATTGTGCGCAATGCACTGGACAGCGCCACCGTCAGCAACTTGATTGAAGCGAGCGACCGTCTGATCGCCAGTGATCTTAAGATCAATCGCCAGCGCACGGCCAATGGCCTTTATGATGGCTTTCGCAATGCGGTGACGTTGGAGGATGCCTACATTCCCCTCATGACCCATCCCACCATCTTGCCCCTTGTGGTGCAACTGTTGGGGGCGAATCTCCATTTGATGACCTCGCATCTGATTTACAAACACCCCGATCCGCCGGGCACGCCGTCTACTCACCGCACACCTGGCTGGCATCGCGACTATGCCCAGGCCATGCACGATCTCGGCCACTACACAATTCCGCGTATTGAACTGAAATGCGCATACTACTTTACCGACCTGAGCGAACCCAATACCGGCGTCACGCTGGTGGCGCCGGGCAGTAATCAACTCAAGGAGAAGATTGAAATCTCGGCAGGGCAGGTTGATCCTGATAACACGGTCGAGCCGTTGCTCAACCCTGGGGACTGTCTCATCTTTGAGAATCGCACCTGGCACGCCGGCGGCGCTAACCTTTCGACCTGGATCCGTAAAGGGATCATGATCGGCTACGGCTACCGCTGGGTCATGCCGATGGATTTCCGCAAGCAGGAAGCCAGTTTTGTCGAGAAGCTGTCACCTCTGGAACGTTACCTGGTCGGTGAACAGTGGGACGACGAAGTGAGCTTCCAACCCAACGGCGGCGCCAACCCCCTCAAAGATTGGTGCAAAGAGCATGGCCTCCCCGTCGCCCGCCACTTTGGGCCGGAACAGACGGTTGTGAATGTTTTTAAATGATTGGGTGATTGGTGATTAGGTGATTTAAACAGGCTCAATGGCGCGGAGCGCCCGCTTTGCGAACACCTAATTACCAATCACCTAATCACCAATCACTCAGTCACCCAATCACCAATCACCAAAGGCACCCATTTATGTCACGCCAACAAATTGATGATCTTTTAACCCAAATTCGCACGGTCCGGCTGGAGACGCTGGCCAGTTTGAATGATGCTACCGAAGCGGAATTTGCCACGCCCACCGACCTGAAACGGTGGGACGACTTGCGCCGTGTGTTGTTGCGCTTTGGCGAACACATGCGCGAACATAGCAACCAACTTGAAGATTCACGGCAAAAGGTAGGCACCGGTCCGACCATGCCCCAACGCATGTTGGCCGAGGCGGAGCGCGCCTGGGGGCAACTGCTGGCCGCCACCGTGGGCCTTACCGACGAGCGCGCAACCCTGCAACCGGATGACGGCGGCTGGTCGGCCATCCAGGTGCTGGAACACATTTTGCAGGTCGAACAGAATTATCTTGCCGCCGCACAACGGGCACGGGCGAAAGAGCAATAGCAGGAAAGAGTATGTCTATATTGGAGAGAAAATCATGTTGATGGAAGCAACCAAGTCAATCGTTACCCAAGAGCAGATCGACGAATTTGATGAATTTGGCTACATTGTGGTGCGCAATGCCTTGCCACAGGGCAAAGTGCAGGAACTCATGCAGGCCATTGAGCGGTTAAAGACTGATTTTGAGCGGTCAAATCATCGCAAAGAGGTCTATGGCCTGGATATTCGCCCCATTGTCGATAAGGATGACACCTTTATCGATCTGATGGAGTGGCCGACGACCTTTCCGTTGGCCGTACGTTTTCTCAACCATTTTAGCATCCAATTGATGACCTCACACCTGATTATGGTGCCGCCCCACCCGGAAAAGCGCAATATTGGCTGGCATGATGATGGCGGCAGTCCGGCATTGCGCGTCAATGGCATTCGCGCTTTTGGCAGCCTGAAGGTGGGCTTCTTCTTGACCGATCTGCTGGAGCCCAATATGGGGTCGCTTATGGTCGTGCCGGGGAGCCATCGCTTGCAGGGCAGCCCGCCCTTTGCACCCGATAGCCGGGATCCGATTGGCGCGGTGGAGTTGAAGGTTCACGCCGGCGATGCAGTCATCTTTCAACAGGGTGTCTGGCACGCCGGCGCCCCCAACTATTCGACCCAAACGCGCGTCGTGCTCTACTATGGCTATGGCTACCGCGTCTTCCGGCCCATCGACTTTGAACAGATGCCGCCCGCATTACTGGCCAAATGTACGCCCATTGGTAAGCAACTGTTGGGCTACAAAGCGTCACACCTGGGCTATTTCATCCCCACCGACGCTGATGTGCCGCTCAAAGCGTGGTGTCAGGAGCATTTTGGTGACAATTGGATGGGGTGATAGGTTGCATTCATCATCTACACTTTGACGCGGTAATCTATTCTTGGTCAAGATAGCGAATGCGAATACGTTTCTCTTCAATGACCCATATCATACGTGGTGCGATCTAAGATCAATGTTTGCTGTCCCATGCCATTGCTCTTCTTTGGTATCACGGACATCAATGAAGTTCTCACGCAAAAAGGCAACAACTTTGGGCGAGATATTCTCATCAGTAAGGATTTTAATCTGCCGGAATTTCATGCGGTGAGGGGTTCAAGTTCCAGATATACTTCATTTTTGAACGCACGTGCCGCATAGCGCAGACAGGCTTGAATATCGGCTTGTGTAATGTGTGAATAATCTTCGAGAATCTCAGCTTCTGACATGCCGGAAGCCAGCAGATCCAGCACGAATTCAACTGATAACCTTGTCCCACGAATAAGTGGATCGCCAGATCGATGCCGATCTGGTGCAACGGGTGCTGGGTGCGTAATCGCATCCATATCGCGCATCGCGCCAATCGTTTGTGGTGGGAAGGAAGCGTACAAACGCTACCGCAGCCTTGTAGTATGATGGTCGCGCTTTTCGTTGCTGCCTCTCTGCATAAGCACCGATTTCCTCTTGCAATCTGAGGTAGTCAAACGATCTTGGTATGAACACGACAGCGCGCCTAGCTCTACTCGGCCCGGTACAAATTGAACACAATGGAACGCCCGTACAAAAGTTGGGTTCACAGAAGAGTCTGCTGCTTCTCGCCTACCTGGTGACCAACCCGCAAGAACAGAGCCGCTCCCGTTTGGCTGCCGTGCTCTGGCCCGACCACCCTGATACTAAAGCGCGCACCAACCTACGCTGGGTCATCAATAACTTGACCAACCTGCTGCCCAACACGCTGACCGTAACCCGCTACACCTTGCAATTTATGCCGCAATCTGCGCTTGGGGTAGATCTGCTGGAATTTGAGCGGCTGGTCAAAGAAGAACGTACAGAGTCACTGGAACAGGCCGTTGCGCTCTGGCGTGGCGACTTCCTTGATGGCATCAGCGCTGACGACTCGTCAGATCTAGAGCTTTGGCTGCTACAGGAGCGTGAGCGGTGGCGACAACGGGTGATCACCCTCCTGGAACAGCTGATCGAACAGCACCGCAGCAGAGGGGAAAGTGCCCGTGCGCAGGCATTGCTTACCCGGCTGCTCACCCTTGAACCGTGGCGCGAAGCGGCGCATCGGCAACTGATGCAGTTGCTGGCCAGCACCGGGCAACCCTCGGCGGCCCTGGCGCAGTTTGAACTGTGTCGCAAGATCCTGGCCGAGGAGGTGGCGGCAGAACCAGCGCCAGAGACGGTGACGCTCCATCAGCAGATTCTGGTGGGAACCTTTGCAGCGCCTGCGGCAGCCCCTGCCCACAACCTGCCCCGCAATCGCACTCCTTTTGTCGGGCGCATCCAGGAAGTGGCGGCGCTGCACAAGCTTCTTGTGCAGGAGCGACGCCCATTGGTTACAGTGCTGGGTGAAGGGGGCGTGGGGAAGACGCGTTTGGCGCTTGCGGTGGCCGATGCGCTGCTTGACACTGGTGCAGCTCCATTCATGGCGCCATTTCCCGATGGCATTTGGTTTGTGCCCCTGGCCGCCATCGAGCAGCAACCACAGAGTGAGGCGGTATTGGCAACTGCGATTGCCGATGCATTGCAGTTGCGGCTCACAGACCCTCGTCCGCCACAGAGCCTGCTGTCTGATGCGCTGGCCGGCAAACAACTCCTGCTCATTCTCGACAACTTTGAACACTTGGTCGATAACGCTCTATTCCTGAGCACCATCTTGGCGCGGGCGACTGGGGTGCAGATGCTGGTGACCGCGCGCACGCCGCTAGAGTTACAGGAAGAATGGCGCTTTCCGCTACACGGCCTGTCACTGCCACAAGCAACCACCGACTTTCCAAAAGAACCGGCCGAGGTGGCGCAGTGGGACAGCACTACGCTCTTTGTGCAGGCTGCGCAGCGGGTTGCACCAGAGTTCACAATGAATGGCGATAATTGGCAAGCGCTGCTGAGCATTTGTCGCTATGTCCGTGGATTGCCGCTGGGGATTGAATTGGCGACCAACTGGCTGGCGCAGATGAGTTGTACGGAGATTGCACAGGAGGTCGAACAGGGACTTGATTTTCTGGCGACGACACTGCGCAATGTGCCGGCGCGCCATCGCAACATGCGTGCTGTCTTTGAGTATTCGTGGCGCTTGCTTTCCAGTCAGGAACAACAGACTCTGCTGGAGTTGACGGCCTTCCGTGGCGGCTGTGACCGGGAAGCCATTCACGCAATCACCCAACAAGGCGTAGGCATACTAACCGCACTGATCAACAAGTCAATGTTGCAGCGCGATGAACAGGGACGCTATCTGCTCCACGAACTTTTACGTCAGTTCTGTCGCGAAAAGTTGGAAGAAGCCGGCGTAACAGGAAGCACCCGCTTGCAGAACATTCAGCAGCGGCACAGTGACTATTATCTCAAGTGCTTGCGGAATGCAGAAGCGACGCTCAAAGGCTATGAACGACAGCCCATTTTGACTCAATTGCGCCGCGACCTAGACAATGTACGCCAGGCTTGGCGTTGGGCTGTGGCAAACCACGACTGGCAGCAGCTCGAACAAAGTCTCAACGCGTTCACACTCTTTTGCACCATAGGCAGCTTACTACGCGAAGGAAGCAACGCACTACTAGAGGCGGTGACCCAGGTGCGTGCGCACTCTACACCAGAGGACACACATACCACCGATCTACTTGCCGTTCGCCTTTTAACTCAATTGGCCACATTGGAAAATGCCCAAGCCAACTATCGCGCCACCCTCGCGCACCTTGCCGAGGCGGAGCAGTTGCTGACCAACCGTCTCACGGCTGACCAGTGCCGATATATACAACTCAGCGCGGCAATCCTTGTTTACCGGGCGGAAGCGCATTGGTATCAAGGGCGGATCGATGAGGCTGAGTTGCTCCTGCACCATGCGCGCCAACAACTCGATGCAGATAAGTCAATTGACTGGGCCGTTTCGGAACTGCGAGCCGATGTGCTTTGCCTGTTGGGGCTCATTGCGGTGCGCCGGGGTGAATATACCCAAGCAACAGCCTGGTATGACGCCAGCCATCAGCTTAGCCTTGCACTGCACGACGCCTATCGAACCGGACGAGTGCTCTACTGCCTGGGCACTGTCCATCGCAACCAGGGACAATATGAGCAAGCGCGCCAATTTTTGCAAGAGGGACTAGCGATTGCCCATCAAACCGACGATGTCCATAGCGAGGGACGAATCCTCAACACGCTGGGTGATCTGGATCTTTACCAAGGGTCTTTTTTGGCGGCTCAGGCGCACTATCAGGCAGTGGAACGGCTGGCGCGCCAGATTGGCGACCGCCGCGGCGCAAGCATTGCTCAAACCAATCTAGGTATTGTGCAGCGGGAAGTGGGGCACTTTGCCGAAGCTGAGGCCCTCTTTCAGCAGAGCAGCAGCACGGCCCACGCAATTGGCTTTCAGCGCGGGATCGGTTGGAATCTGCTCTGTCGCAGTCTGCTCTATCAGCAGACCAACCGCCACGCCCTAGCCCTGACCATGGCCCAACAGGCGGCAGCACTCTTTGATCAACTGGGGGATCGTTTGGGGCAGGCTCACAGCAAGGCCAATATTGGGCGAGCATTGGCGGGCTTGCAGCGTTTTGCGGAAGCAGCCGTGATGTTGGAGTGCGCCGTGCACCTACGGCAGGAATTGCGCCAGCCCCATTTGGTGGCCGAAATGCAGGCATGGTTGGCCTTTGTCACCCAACAACGGGGTGATTCAGCAGCAGCGGTCGCCCATGTGCAAAGCGTGCTGGAATTTATGGCAACGGCCACGCTAGAGGGTCTGGAGGAGCCAGTGCGCGTCTGTCTGCTCTGCGCGCAAGTCTTACGCGCGCAAGGTGACCGGCGCGCCGCAGAACTATTCGCCATCGGGCGCACCTTGTTGGAAAAACGCGCCACCTGCCTGACCGATAAACCGTTGGTAACATCCTCTCGACAGCATGGATTAGAGACATTGCATATTTGACAGAGCCATTCACCTGATGCTATCATGGAATCGATTCCATAGCACTCTGATAATGGTTTTCTCAAGATGAGCCGCAAACTCAATGCAACAATTCACGATATTGCCCGCCATGCCGGCGTTGGTGTTGGCACGGTTTCGCGCGTGCTCAACGGCAGCCCCAATGTGAGCGAGGCGACCCGCGATCATGTATTGGAAGTGATTGCCAAACATGGCTATCGGCCCAAGTCGGCAGCACAAATTCTGCGCACCAGCCAGACCAATGTCATTGGCTTTATTACAGACGAGATTGCCACAACACCTTTTGCCGGCAATGTGATTCGAGGGGCGCAGGATGCGGCGTGGGAACATAACAAGCTGCTCTTTTTAGTCAATACCAACCGTAACCCTGATCTCTTGACCGCCGCGATTGAGGTAATGTTGGACCGTCAGGTAGAAGGGCTTATCTATGCAGCCATGTTCCACCAGCCGGTTACGCTGCCAGAAAACATTTATCAATTACCGGCTGTTTTGGTCGATTGCTACAGCGAAGATGGCCGACTGCCCTCGGTGACACCGGACGAGGTGCAAGGCGGTTATGACGCAACCACCCATCTACTGGCCAAAGGACATCGACGGATTGGCTTGATCAATTTGACAGAAGATATTCCCGCCAAAGTTGGGCGCCATGCCGGCTATCAACAGGCGTTGAGCGACCACGGCATAGGCTATGATGCGACTTTGGTCTGTGAGCGTTATGGTGAAGCGGATGCCGGTTATGACGGTACACTCGCTCTCATGCAACTGCCGGACCCACCAACTGCACTCTTCTGTTTTAATGACCGTATGGCCATGGGCGCCTATAATGCACTACGCAAGGTAGGCAAAACCATTCCAACCGATATTGCCGTCATGGGCTTTGACAACCAGGAAGTGATCGCTGCCAACCTTCATCCGTCGCTCTCCACCATGGAACTCCCCCACTATAAGATGGGACAATGGGCGGTGAATTATCTAATGACCCATACCAATCAACCCAACTTACCTCCGGTGCAGACCAAACTGCACTGTCCGTATATTCATCGTGATTCTATTTAAGGTGTAAATCAAGGAGAATGCTATGCGTGAGTTGCAAACACAAAATTTGAGTCGTCGTCAATTCTTACAGATTGCCGGACTAGGGTCAGCGACATTGGCTTTGGCTGCTTGTGTCGCCCCTGGCGGGGCGCCAGTTCCGGCTGCCGAAGGTGGAAATAATACCGCCACCTCCGAAAATGTAGTGCTCCACCTCCAGGTGAATGAGGAGGATGAGAAGAGCGTTGCCGGTATGTTCAAGGACAAACACAACAATGTCGAATTTGAGTTCATCACCGTTACCGGTATCGACCATGAAGAGGTGGCCAGCAAGATTCTCGCCATGTTAGCTGCCGGTCAGCCATTGGATCTGGGCTATGCCGCAACGGAAGCCACCCAACTCTATGCCGGCCAAGAGCTAGCTGCCAAATTGGACGATTGGATCATCCGCGATGGCGGTGAGTTGCAAGAGTACTTTGATGATGTACATCCTTCCTTAGTGGAAGCAATGATGTGGCAGGGCAGCCTCTATCAGCTTCCCTTTGACTTTAATGCCGCCAACATGTACTATAACACGGCGCTCTTCAAAGAAGCCGGCTTTGAACATCCGGCCCCCGATTGGAGCAAAGATGATTTTTATGCGATTGCCCAGGCCATTACCAAGAAAAACGCGGCCGGCGAGACGGAAATCTTTGGCTTTGGCTGGACCAATCGTCTGTGGGGAAGCTGGACGCCGTGGTATTTTGTCAACGGCGGTAACATTCTGGTCGAGGAGCAATACCCTGGCGGGGACTGGCTGTGGGACGCCCACTACAAGGATGATCCCGCGGCGGCAGACCGGGGTGGTGGCTGGAATTGGCCGGGGCCCAAAGCCAACAGTCCCGAAGTGGTCGAGGCGCTGGAATTTGTCCAGCAGTTGACTCAAGAAGGTATTGCACCAGCAATTGAGTTGGGTGGTGGCAGTTCACTCGAAGGCTTTTTCCAGAGTGGCAAATTGGGTATGATTCCGGCCGGCGGCTTCTGGACTGGTGGCCTACACAATGCCGGTATGGCGCCTGATGCCTTTGATGTACAATTGTGGCCCAAATGGAAGTCACAACGGCATCAATTTGGCACGGCCAACTTTTTTGTGGTCAACACACAGAACTCCACCTCTATGGACCTAGGGTGGGAATATATCAAGCATCGCATTCAGAAAGAGTCGATGGAAGCGCATGCTTGGTTCAACCCAGTAACACGGACGACGCCAGCGCGACGCTCTATGAACACCGCCGAACGCTACAGCCTAACCGGGCCAGCCCACTGGGAGGTCTTCTACAACACGCTGGACGAGCATCCTGACACCGCCCCCATTCCGGCGCCGCCAGTCTCCAACCCCATGACCACAGCCTACACCAAGTACACTGGTCTGGCTATGAGTGGCGAAATGACGGCCCAGGAAGCGATGGATGGCTTGCAGAAAGAATTAGAAGAAATCTTTGCACGTGGTGTGTAGGTTGAGCAGATGACGGGATGACAGGATGACAAGATATTGCACGGTCATCTTGTCATCCTGTCATCTTGTCCCTCTGTCATGATTGGAGGTAGCGACCAATGGGAGCAGCAACGATGACAACAAAAGCGCGCAAACCCGCCGGCTTCATGGGGTGGCTGACGGAAAACACGATTCACGGCATGAGGCGGCGCAAGGCACTGATGGGCTATCTCTTTCTGTTGCCAACCATTCTCGGTATTTTAATCTTTACAGCCGGACCGGTACTCGCCTCCTTTGCCCTTAGCTTTTATAAATGGAATGTCTTTAAGCCACCGTCATTCTTGGGTCTGGCACACTACGAGCGACTCCTTGCCGACCAGACCATGCGCATCAGCTTTTGGAATACGATTCGCTTTGTTTTGATGGCCGTGACTGCCCAAATCGTGCTGGCGTTGCTGCTGGCGCTGGGGGTGCAGCAGCGTATGGGTAAAGTCTGCCGCTACTATTTTCGTTCGGCCTTCTTCCTGCCGCTGCTCATGTCGGGCGCGGCCGTGGCCATTTCATTGGGGTACATGTTCCACAAAGAATTTGGCGTCATTAATTATTATCTGGGCTTTTTAGGGGTGCCGCGCATTCCCTGGCTCAATTCAGCCTTTTGGGGAATGGCATCAATTATCATCACCGCGGTCTGGCATGGCCTGGGCTTTACCTTTATTATCTTCATTGGCGGGATCACCAATATCTCTCAAGAGGTGCTTGACGCTGCCGATGTCGATGGAGCCACCGGCTGGCGACGGCTGTGGCATGTCATCCTACCCATGCTCAGTCCGACGCTGCTCTTTGCCATTGTGGTAGCGGTGATTGGCGCCCTCCAAGTCTTTGAGGAACCTTACATTATGACCCGCGGCGGGCCAGGAGACGCCACCCGCACCGCCGTTATGTCGATGTATGAAGCGGCGTTCAAGAATATTGAATTGGGCTATGGCTCTTCAGTGACGGTAATTCTCTTCTTACTGATCATGACCGTCACAATCTTTCAATTTTGGTTGAGCAAACGTTGGGTCTTTTATCAATAGAGTGATTGGTTGATTGGTCATTAGTCATTGGGTGTGGGTTCAAGTATTGAGGTGACGTCACAAATCGGATAAAGCGCGGGAAGTCGATTTTGGATGTTGGTCGATTACCCCAATAGTTTGCGTTGCTGTGTAGGATAGCTGGTGCACGAGGAATGAAGTATGCAAACGACGACAACTTATGCTGCGCCGCGGGCGAGCAGCAGGGATGCAATTGTTACTAGGATTCGCTATCGTTTTGGCTATTGGGTAAGCTTACTATTACTGGGCGCCTTTAGTATTGTGGTGCTGGCGCCTTTTGCCTGGGTGCTGGCCACCTCATTACGACTGCCGGCTGAATCTTTTAGTGTGCCGCCCCAGTGGGTTCCGGTCGATCCGGACTTTAGCAATTATGAGCAGGTCTTTGAACGAATTCCGTTTTGGCGCCAGATCTTTAACAGCTTCTTGGTCAGCGTCAGCATTGTGGTGGGCCAACTGATAACGGCTTCACTGGCCGGCTATGCTTTTGCCCATTTACGCTTTCCCGGCAAAGCCTTACTCTTCTGGCTGGTTATGGCGACGATGATGGTGCCGATCCAGGCAACAATTATTCCTGTTTTTATCTTAATCAGTAAGTATATGAATCTAGCCGACACCCTCACGGCATTGATCCTGCCGGCCTTACCCACTGCTTTTGGCACCTTCCTTTTACGTCAATATTTCCTGACTATTCCCAAGGAATTTGAAGAGGCTGCGGTCATTGACGGCGCCAATCCGTGGCAGGTCTTCTACCGCATCTATCTGCCATTGGTCTCAAGCGGATTGGCAGTGCTGGCCGTGCTTACCTTTAATTTTCATTGGAATGAATTCTTTCGACCACTGGTCTTTATGATTAGCCAGGATAAATTCACGATTCCCTTAGGGCTCTTTAACCTCCAAGGCTACATGATGACCGGCAGCATTTCCGTGGTGCTGGCCGGCATTGTTCTCTCCATGATTCCAGTGATGGTCGTCTATCTCTTTGGACAACGCTACCTGATCGAGGGTATTATGATGGGTGGCTTGAAGGCGTAGTGCCGCGAACATTTAATTTTTAGAAATCACCACTCGGGAATAAGTTATCGGGGATTTCTAAAAATTAAGCGGCCACACAAGCAGTGTATTCGCGCAAGGAGGTGAGACAGTGACCGTGTTAGAACGCTCCTACACAATCACAGAATTTGAGCAATTCCTCCGGTTACCTGAAAACAGAGATCGGCTGCTCGAATTAATTAATGGAAAGATCGTGGAGAAGATGCCAACTGAAGAACGTGGGATGATCGCGTCCAATATCAATATCGAACTTGGGTCATTTGTCAAACGGCATAAGGTTGGGCGTGTTGGTATTGAAGTTCGTCATCAAGTTCACTCAGATTCGCTAAATTCACGGTTACTCGATATTTCATTTACCCGCGCCCAACGCCCCGTTGTCAAACGCGGTGGCGTGCCTCATTTTCCCAATATTGCCATTGAGATCAAATCACCCGATGATTCGGTCAAACAGTTCCGGGACAAGGCTGAATATTACCTGGCCAACGGTGTGGAATTGGTCTGGCTGGTCTATCCACAACAACGCATGGTGGAAGTTTACAGCCTGGATGGTGATGTGGAAATTCTGTTTGAAGGTGATCTGGTAACCGGTGGCGAGGTGTTGCCAGGGTTCGAGTTGCCGGTGGCCGAAATCTTTGCCGATCCGTTGGCAGAGTAATCCTATCAACTTTTCGCACAATCAACTTTTCCAGTAAAAAATTATTGAGATTCTCATGACAAATCCGACAAATCCGGCGATTGCCCAGGCAACGGCCAGCGTTGCTGCTGCGGCAGAGCGAGCCCAAGGCGATCCAACGCGGCCGATCTACCACTTCTGCCCACCAGCCAATTGGATGAATGATCCCAACGGCACTATCTATCACAATGGCTATTACCATCTTTTCTACCAGCACAATCCCTATGGGGACGAGTGGGGACACATGCATTGGGGTCACGCCCGCAGCACCGATTTGGTGCACTGGGAGCATCTGCCCATTGCCCTGTGGCCTTCCCATGAATTAGGGGAGGAGCACTGTTTCTCCGGCTGTGCAGCAATTGATGGGGAGGGCCAGCCCTTGCTTCTGTACACCAGAGTTGGGCCGGGCGATCGGGAGCAACGACCTGCGAATGAGCAGTGGGTTGCGCGAGGGGATGCTGACTGGATCACCTGGCAAAAACATCCAGCCAACCCTGCCCTCAGTTTGCAAAGCCACGGTGGGCCACCCTTTGAAGGGGAGTGGCGCGATCCCTTTATCTTCAGCGAGGGAGGACGCACTTTTATGGTCTTGGGTGGAGCCTATGACGATATAGCCGGTGTGGCGCTCTATGAAGCAGCCGACCAAACACTGGTCAACTGGCGCTATCGCAAGTTGCTCTACCAACAGCCGCGCAGCGTCATTCGCTTTTTTGAGTGCCCTAACTTTTTCAAAGTTGGCAACAAATGGATGCTATTAACTTCCCCCTATCAGCCTATTGAATATCTTGTCGGGGATTTCGACTTGGAGACGTTGACCTTTGCACCAACAGCCCAAGGGGTGCTTGACCCCGGCTTTTCCGATGTACCCAATTTTTATGCTTCCAACATTCTTTACGATGAACAAGGTCGTTGCATTCTGCTCGGTTGGGCGCGTGGCTTTCCCAAAGGGCATGGCTGGAATGGCTGTCTGGCGTTACCGCGTATCCTGACCATTGGGCCGGATGGACATCCTCAGCAGATGCCGATTCCACAACTGCAAACCTTACGTACAGAACGTTACCAATGCATAAGCCCTGTTCACCAAAACAGTTCGTCGATCCGACCGGAAATTCAGGGTGATGCCTTAGAAGTTCAGACCCTACTGGCGTTCAGTCACGGCGCCGTCACCTTACGCTTGCGCCGTTCTACCGATGGCAGCCGTAGTGTTGATGTTGCCTATGATGGGGCGCAGCTTACCGTTGCCGGCACGCAGGTCCCTTTGACCTTGGGGCATGATGAGCCGTTAAAGTTGCATCTCTTCCTAGACAAATCATTGCTGGAACTCTTTGTCAATGGCGGCCGTGTTGCGGTAACGCGTGTCATTGAGGCGCCAGTGGCGGATGTAGGGGTTGAGCTGGTTACAGATGGCGATGTGGCTGTCACTGCGCTTGAACTCTGGGAACTACAGTCGATTCACTGAGTGTTGGATCTTCATCGGAAACGTCTAGGCACTGCAGCACCCCGAACTGTCCCCACAGTTAGAGGAAATGCACAGAGCAAACAAAAAGGTCGGCGCTAGCGCCGACCTTTTTGTTTGCCCACACCAGTAGGCAACAATACCATCAACCAAAGGAGAAATCACCATGCAAACACCCTTCCATCAACAGGATACCACAGAATTAGCTGGCAACACCTTTCACATAGCTGTCAACTTTGGGGCCTGCTCTTCAGCCAGGCAAGATTTATATTAGGCAATGTGGCTGGTGCGAGCCGAGCTTTTTGAGGAAGAAAGCATAGGTAAATTTGCACTGAGATCCAATTTCCACAGCAGATAGCTGAGCGGAATAGCACCGCAGGACCAGGCGGCCAGTGCAGCTACCTGGACAAGCAGGCTATCGGATAATGTCAAGAGCAAGGCCACCAACTGAAAAAAGACAACACTGACACAGCCAATCAATAGAAGTTTTAGAAAGAAAGCATAGCCGCTCAGTAAGCGTTGCGCCAATGTCCGCAAGGGGCTTTGTCGTGAACGCACTCGATACGGACCATTGTGAAGCATGTACTGCATAAACAATCTCCTATCATAACCCAAAATTAAGAACATTTGTTCTAACCCTATTATAACTGGAGTTTTTGTTATCAGCAAATCGAAGCCAGAACAAATGGTCTAACTATTCACTAGCCGGTCATTTTCAATTAAATCTTATTGCATCACATGTTCATGGCGCACAAGAGGTAGAAAGAGAAGGTGATCAGCTGCCGCGACAGGGAAAGGACCATAACGATTCATGCGCCCTGAGCGCTCGATCTCAACAATCCAGAAGTTTAGCTCTGTTAACGGTGGATCGTACAGTGGGTTATAGGGCATATCATAAGCATAACGCCCGCCAGTTGCGCCTTTTGTGCCAATCATTGCTCCATTTAAACGCAAGGCGTCGGCCCACATCGTGCTTGCACTGAGATACAAATAATAGCCCACGGTATCGATCTCGGCAGAGGTCTCCCACGCAAGGGTGATTTCTTCTGCCACAGGGGTTGCACGGAAATGCACTAACGTAATCGCTTGGGGCTGCGTCTTTAATGGAATCTCATAGCGAATAACCGTCGCTGGTGACAGGTCAATCGTCAATGTGCGCTCGCCCCAATTAGGATGAAATCCTTCGGGCGGTAACACTGTAAATTCATAGCGCCCAGGCAATAGATATGCAAAACGAAACGAGCCATCGTTGCCCGTTGCGGTATGCCCCACCTCTTGGCCGTCTGCATTTGTCAATGTCACCACTGCGCCTGCCACCAAAGGTTCACCTAATTGGCGTCGCCCATCGTCAGAGAGATCATGGTAGACATAAAGGTCGATATGCCCCGGTGTAACAAAGCCGGCATCAAAGCGCATTTCACGGCCACGATAGCCAAGTGGGATGGACATAGTACGGCTTGTAAAGGTATCCATTACACGTGCGGCATCATTGTCTAATCGGTCGGTCGGTTCTTGATCGACAAAGGTCGGCAACATTTGGCCAGGCGGCGTAAAGGTCAGATAATAGGACCCGCCAACCAAGCCAGCAAAGTGATACCAACCGGTAATGGTCGTTGTGGCTGTCAGCACCGGTTCCGCGGGCAAGGCGCTAGCGGACACCGGATCGAGAGAGTGATAGAAGAGCGAGACCGTCGTACCAGGGATAAAAGGATCGCTTAGTTGACGAATCCCGTCACCATTTTGGTCGCGCCAAACTAAACCAGCAATGGTATCGTTAGGCTGCAAGCAATCGGGAATCCCGTCCCCATCCCCATCATCATCCAAAGGGTTGCCATTGTGGTTAAGATCTTCACCGCTAGTCAAAATGGTATCGCCATCATCATCAGCATCGAGGTAATTGGGCAGGCCATCCTGATCGGTGTCGTCATTGGTCAGGTCGCCATTGCCATCCAGATCTTCTTGTAGGTTGGGAATGCCATCGTGGTCATCATCAACCGGAATCGTGCCTGGAATAGTGCCACCAAGTTGCTGCTGATATAGGCCCGCTTGTTCTAGTTGCGCGAAAATAATGTTAGACTCCGCGCGAGAAGTCAAAGCGTGTTCAGGTGGCACTTGTATAAGTGGCAATGGTTTTGCCCAAAGCTGATTACTCGATAGCCAAGCGCAAAAGAGCCACACCAGAGTAAATAAAATGATCCCTCGATACCGTATCATAATCTATTAACCTTCATCGTAAACAGTCCGTTACCAATGAAGACGCCAAATCAAAGTTAACGATACGGTAAGTTCTAAGTCTTATTGCCGAAAAATCATTGATCTACTCTCCACTGTTGGGCAGTAGTGCCATTACAAGTCCACTGTTGCACATTGGCGCTATTCGCTGGACTAGCACTGGCAACATCCAAACATTTGTTACTGTGGACGGCGACCAGTTGGTATATACCGCCGGTCAAGGACTCAAGACGCCATTGCTGGTTGGCGCCACCGTGGCAGGTCCATTGGAGCACATTAGCGCCGTCGCCAGTACTGTTGCCTGCCACATCTAGACATTTACCACTATTAACAGAGACCAGTTGATAGCCGCCAGCAGCCATCGGTTCAATGCGCCACTTTTGATTCGCACTGTCGTGATAATCCCATTGCAACACATTGGCGCCATCGCCCATATTGCCCGCCGCAACATCCAAGACACGGCCACTATGGACGGCCGTGAGGACAGCAATACCGTCAAAGGTTACTTTCGCCAACTGCAGATCGTCCACATAAAGCTCGCCGCTGCCACTATTTAAGCGCCAAACGCCGATTTGAGCATCAGTGTTGGTAGAGCCTGTAGTAAAAGTGACCGTAAATTCGCTATACCTGTTCTGCTTCACATCATTGCGCTGGTTATACGTAGAGATCTCATTACCACCATAGTTTTTGACATAGAGATAACCGCCATTGTTCACCGTACCGCCTTTGAGAAACCCATGCAAACGATAGGTGGTATTGGGTTGCAAGCCACCAACAGTCTGCCATATGCCGCGGTCATTGCCGGTAATACGCATAGCATAGTTGCCGCTGCGGGCGTTTGTGTTCACAACAGTAGCGCCATTCCGCCCCCAGTTATTGTTGGTTCCAGTCTCAAAGCCACTATCCGTATTAAGGCCAGTCGCCAGATCGCTATCTGTGATCTTCACTTTGGCTTCTGCGCCCGGATCGGGCACCAGACGCACACAACTATTATCCCAGTCGCGGGCAATCACCCAGGGGTAGCTCACATAAGTGGTAATTGACCACTTCTTGCCAGGCAGAACCATGCCATAGCTCTGACGTTGCCCATTGTAATCGAGCCAGAAAAGCTCTAAGGTCTGACTGGAATCATTGTCCACTTTAAAGTGCATTGGCGTGTTAGCGTTTTGTGATGTAAGCTCGCCCTCCAGTTCACAGCGATTAGCGCCGGCGACAATGACTTGCATTGCCAGATGTGCGCCAGGCGCACCGCCAGCATTATCATTGGGGTATGCAGTCGCTTGTAAGGTATAGATGCCGTTGGCCATATTATAGGCAGCATAGTCACCATTATTGTCGCCGGCCAGTGCATAGGGTTCGGCATTTTCTACTTTCGTATAAGCGCCATTATTTAGATCAAACTTGACACTTTCGACACTGCCCACTGTCTCTACACGCACCGACAGATTTCGTGTACCAAGGGCATCAATATTGATAATGGCGCTGTCAAAGAGTGGCTGAATGTCACGGTCAGTATCGGCGTTGACCAACATGACCTTTTTAAAGGCGGATGTACAACTACCACTGCCGGCGTTGTTCCCTATGTTGCTGTTCCAACTCACACTATTCCAACTCACACTATTCCAACTCACGCTGTTCCAACTCACGCTGTTCCAGCTTACACTATTCCAGCTCACACTATTCCAACTGACACTGCCCCAGGTGATCGGGTTACTGCCGGACCACAGCATTTGGCTGGCTTGGACACCAGTATTAGCACTTTGGGTCGTTTTGCTGTTAACTGCGTTATAAATGTCAAGATAGCCGGCTCCCGTAGTGCAGCTTTCGCCTTGGTTAAATGGCTGTGCGGTGGCCATGAGGCGATACTTTACCTGGTCAGGGGTAAGGTTTGGCTCATCCTCCAAGAGAATGGCCACCGCGCCGGCCACCACACCGGCTGCCATTGAAGTGCCGGACATACGATAGTAGGTCGTGTCGTAGGGCCAGGGCATCTTATTCTCCGGATGTGCCCAGGTCAAATTGTTATCGTCACTGGAAAGGGGCGCCACAATGTTTGCCCCAGGCGCAACCAAATCAGGCTTGAGAAAACCATCAGCCGTCATGCCATAGGCTGAAAAAGAAGGTAGCGCATCATCACCGATAGTGGCTGTACCCACATCGTCAGCCGCGCCAACGGTAATTACAAAGGGATCATTGGCCGGTGGGTAGAGTTGTTGCTTCCCCCCGTTGCCGGCCGAAACTACGACGACGATTTTGTTAAACCAGAGCACCTCCAACGCCGCATCAAGTGCGCTTTCGTGATAGGATTCAATGACGCGACTGTTAAGCGACAGATTCACCACTTTGATATTATAGGTAGCACGGTTCTCATAGACCCATTGCAGGCCGGCAATCACATCCGAAGTAGTGCCGTAACCCCAATCATCCATAACCTTGACATCGACCAGTTTGGCTTCAGGCGCAACGCCGAGATAGTGCCCCCCCGACGCCTGCCCCAAGCCGGCAATCGTACCGGCAACATGGGTGCCGTGGCCATAGAAGTCATCGGGCGACGAACTGTCGGGTACAAAGTTCACTTGCTTGACAATGCGGCTGGCGCCCCAATAATCTTTAAGATCCGGGTGAGGCGAGATGCCGCTGTCCACCACGGCTACCGTAATACCCCAACCACGAGGATAGGGCCAGACATTCCACAGGTCATTGGCATGGATAGCTTTGACATAAGTGCTTTGCAACAGATTTAGGTTGATACAACTCCAGCAATAGGAGGAACGCGCCTGGCCGATCTGCCGTAGATCACCCATTTTATCCTGTGTGGCGGCCACTTTATAACCGGAATCAGCGGTGGTCTGGTTGCTGACAAAGGGCAAATAGAGGCTGTGGGCGGCTAGATCGCGTGCTTCCCAGGTAGGCACAAATTCCACCGCTATACGATCAAGATAGAAACGCGCATCTGGCCCCATGGTCGGTGATGTGACGAAGCGCAGGGCTACCTGTGCCCCCTGATAGCTAGCAATGTCATAAGCTTCATGCTGGATTTCAACATCCGTCATAGGCCCCGACCAGCGAACGAGCTCGGTCCAAGTGGCGCCTTCATCCTTTGAGAGTTCCAGGGTTACATAGTCACTGGTTTGGAGAAAACTTTTGCGCCGATAGGCAACGTGCACTTTAGTAGCTGACGTGTTGGTCAGATCAATATGGCGGAGCGCGCCTTTTGCCGCGCCTTGTAGACGCAACCCTTGCAGAGCACCACCCCAGAAATTGGCAACCGCTATATCACCTTGACTAGCGCCATCCGTTTCGCCAAGCTCTTGCCAGTCACTTTGCCAGGCAAAGGCGCCATCGCTACCATGAAAGCTAAGCGAGGTAAATTCATCTTGCGCGCTAACACTGCCTTCTACAGCGGTAGTTTGACTTTCCATCGGTGCATCAAGCGCCACCCAACGTACTGTTGGACTTGTGGCCAACTGAGCAATAACATGGGTAGGCGCAACGGCAGCAAATGCGTTGATGATACTGAAGCGACGGGTAACCTCGCCACCATTGGCACGGACCAGACGCTCAGCTTCATCACTGTCGCCATACGTTTGCACAATCAGCGGAATGACTTCATCAGGTTCATGCTGCGCCAGTTGGGCGAGATACCCTTGAATTTTGTGCACGCCACTGTAGCTTTGAGCGGAACTGGGCACTGGCATGAGCAAAGCAAGAACGATCCAAAAGGCACAAAAGGGATATAGATTTTTTTGTTCCATCAAATTTTTCGTATTGCGCTCCAGAAAGCAAATGGAACTGAATTTTGCCGTAAACCGATTACTTCTGTATTTCATGCTTTACTCGTTATTTCATCCGTAGACTTTAGGTTGAAAGACACTAATCCGTAAATCATTGCGTGCCTACACCACGCAATGTCACTAATTACATGGAGACGCCTGTGATAAATCCACTAACAGTATACAAGAGAGTCTTCCCAGATTTCGTGACAAAATACTATCTGTCGCACTCAAAAAAGTTTAGCCAGGATGCATGCAGTGGTGGCATGAGGCAAGGGAAAAAATATAAGTAAGCGACAATAGATGTTATTGCGATTTATTTTTCACTCGTGTGACAAGATGACAGCGCCCAGAGGGCTCCCGCAAGATGACCATGACGATTTCATCCTGTCCTCTTGTCCTCTTGTCCCTGCATTGTGTTAAATCGGAATAAACTCTAATTATTTGGGGTTGGCCTTAGAACCTATCCGTAAATTCGGTTGTGACGTCCATTACTTTGTCGAGTTGTGGACTTAGGCACAGAGAATTTACGGACAGAAACTTAGTGGCTTACAAACGGAAGATAAAGTCTATAGGGCAAAGGCTGCAATGGTTCTTCGGCTGCCTCCAGTGCGGTTGTCTCTTGACTGGGGTAGAGGCCGGCATTCCACCCCAAAAAAGTGGTGCCAGGTCCTAGGGTAAATATCTCAGTCTGTCCACTTTCCGGCGCTGCCTTGTTATCAATCTCATACTCGTCATTCCCCTGCGTTGGGCTAAACGTAAGGCCATCTGGAGCAACAAACTGCAGATAGTACGAGCCGGCTGGCAGATTTGTAAAAAGATAGAGACCATCAGCCCCGGTCGTTACCGTTGCGATAAGCGCTCCTGTAATGGCATAAAGATTGACCGTTATGCCCGCGATACCAGATTCGCCTGCGTCTTGCATACCATCGCCGTCTAGGTCAGACCAAACCTGCCCCCCTAGATTTGCCCCATCAATCGGCGATGGCGTAGCGGTCGCGGTCGCAGTTGGGCTGGGCATTGCAGTTGGTGTAGCGCTTGTGGTCGGCATTTGATTTGGCGTCGGTGTAGCTATTGCAGTTGCAGTTACGGTTGCTGTTGCGCTGGCAGTTATCGTCGCGGTTGGTACTGCAGTTGGCGTAGGTGTGGCGTCTGATATTGGCGTTGCAGTCGCTGTTGGCAAATCGGCCGCAGTCGCGGTAACAGATGCGGTAGCGGTGGCAGCACCACTCTCAATTGCCGTAGCTGTCGCCGTTGATGTGCTGGTTGTCGTGGCAGAGGCCGTCGCGGTTGGCTCTACATAGGGTGTCTGCGTCGGGCTCGGCGCCGAAGTGGCCGTCACCATCTCTATGGTTGTCGCCGTGGGTGGCGCTGCTGCCGTTGCGGTTGAGCTTGGCGTGAGTATTGCTGTCGCGGTAACAGTAGCGGTAGCAGGCACGGTCGCACTTGCCTGCATCGTAGCCGTCGGCGTAAGAGTAGGTAGCACCGCAGTCGCAATTGGAACGTCCGCCGTGGTGGCAGTAGTGGTTGCAAGCGCAGTCACCGTCGGTGTAGCGGTTGGCAGCGGCGTTGCTGTGATCGGCATAGGGAGAGTGGCAATGGTGGTGGCTGTGCCGGTCGCAGTAGCTGTGACAGCTACTGTTGCTACCGCCGTCTGGCTAGGGACGGGCGCTACTGTTACACTTACAAGGGCAGTCGCAGTGGGTGTCTGAGTGGGCACGCGCACAGCCGTGGCGGTTGCCGTTGGCGTCATAGTTGCTGTCGGTGTAGGGATCGCTATAGCAGTCGTTGTTATAGTAACGGTCGCAGTCGGCGTAATGCTCGGCGTGGATGTCGGGGCCACGGTCTCGGTGGCGGTGGGCAGCTCTGTCGCCGTAAAGCTTGGCATAGGCGTGGCTGTAATGGTTAGAGTAGCTGTGGCGGTTGGTATTGGCGTTAGCGTCGATGTCTGGCTGGGCACGGGTGTCGCCGCTACCGTGGGGAGAGCAGTAGCCGTCGTGGTTGGCGTATGAGGTGATGTTGCTGTCACCGTTGCAGTGCCAGTCGTAGTAGCAGACGGCGTATGGCTTGGCACAGGTGTCGCGGTCACCGTCGCAGTGGCCGTTGACAGATCTATTACTGTTGCCGTGGAGGTAGCGCTGGGCGTTGCTGTAGCTGTAGCAGTCACCGTTGTGGTTGGTTCTATAGTTACCGTTGGCGTATGGCTTGGCAGCACTGTTGCAGTAGCGGTTGGCGTAGTTGTTACTGTCCCCGTCGCCGTTGGTAGCTTTGTTGCAGTGGCCGGCGGCGTAGTCGTTGCTGTAGCTGTACCGGTGGCGCTTGCGGTTGGTGTTGGCGTCAGCGTTGGTGTGGGTGTACCAGTGGCCGTCGCAGTTGGTGTTGGCGTTGGCGTGGCGGTGACCGTCGCCGTTGGTGGCTCTGTTGCGGTGGCACTTTGGGTGGCAGTCGCAGTGGACGTAGTCGTTGCTGTGGCTGTGCCGGTGGCGGTCGCGGTTGGCGTTGGCGTCACTGTTGCTGTTGGTGGCTCTGTCGCCGTTGTCGTCTGGGTGGTAGTGGCCGTTGCCGTGTTCGTTGCCGTAGCTGTACCGGTTGCGGTGGCAGTTGGTGTTGATGTTGGGGTCACCGTCGCTGTTGGCACAAGGCCCGAATAATAGTTAACCGCAGTGGCGCTAAGGGTTTGGGAGCGGCGTAATGCGTTGCTGCCGTTAACGGTTGCGGTGTTACTGTAGACACCCGCTCGCACCACACCGGTGGTGGTCAGCCACAGTGTCGCCAGAGGGGCTAACGTGATGTTGGCGCCGATCAGGCCCTCTTGATCGTCAGTCACCAGCAGATCAGTTAGGGTGACTGTACCGGTATTGGTAAGCACATAAGTCCAGGTTACGGGTGCGCCAACGGTAAGCATTGGCCCAGGAAAACTGTTGGCAGCTTGCCCATTAGTATACTTGGCCAGGGCAAGGTCAGGCACATAGACTATTGTGGTAGCGGTAGCCCCATTATCATTCGGGTTAAGGTCATTGGTGGCCGTGATCCAGGCGTGATTGCCCCAACTGCCGGCTACCTCAGCCGTCGCGGTGAGAACGATCTGAACAGGCGCCGCCGCGGCCAGCGTTCCCAGGGAACAGGCCACTGCATTCCTATAGAGTCCACAGCGCAAATCATTCACATGTTGAAAGTGAATACCGCTGGGCGCAGTGTCAGTCATGATCACTTCGTGGGCATAGCCGGACGGAGCTTGTAGCGTAATGGTGTAGACAAACTCATCGCCGATCATCACCCAAGCCGGCGCAGCTTTGGCTACCTGCAAATTTGCCGCCACATAATCAAAGCCAAAATCAGCGTTGGTATAGAGTTCGCCGTCAGCCAGATCGACCACATGGTTAGTGCTGGTGGTCAGCGTATAGCCGGCCACACTGCCTACGGTCACGGTGTAGTGCCCTGGCCAGAGATTGGGGAAAGTATAAAGCCCGTCGACCGTCGTCGTCGTCATGGTGTAGCCATTGGCATCCATCAACAGCACGGGCACGCCGTTCAGTGGGATCAATTCATCGCTCTCCTGCTGACCATTGTGGTTGGCATCCCAATAGATAAAGTCGCCAATTGCGCCGAGCGACAACATCGTCATGGGGTGAAACGCCTGATTATCGGCGGCCAGAGCATCACTGGCAGCAGTCACGATGACTGTATTGGTAATCGCGCCAGTGTTGGCGGCTACGGCGGTCACCGTGATCATCTGGGAAGCATAAGGCGCCATCTGTCCCAATGTGCAGGCAACGATGCCCCCCGCCAGGTTACAGCCGCTGCCACTTACCTCAGTAAAAATTAGACCGCTCGGTTGTGTGTCGGTGACAGTGACCCCCGTCATGGTGACACCGGTGGTATTGGTAACCAGAATGCGATAGGCGAACGGCTCACCCGTTACATTGAGGAGCGGGCCATCTTTCGCCACCGCCACGTTACAGAGCACCTTCCCCGTATTGCTAGCCCCTGGTGTGCTCGTTCCTAGTGTCGAGTTCTCACCGGCCAGCGCCCAATCCGCGCCACTTTGGCCATCAACGCCATTGACGATGCGCGCAATGCTCTGTCCATCACTAGCACCCCCCGGCGCGGCGCCGCTCCACAGCAGAGCAGCCGGCGGATCATCGTTGGTGCCACTCGTGGTGCTATCCCCATAACGCAGGTAATCAATTGCATAAGCCGGGTCCGCGGCAGCGCCCTCATATAAGGTGAGATTATCGCTGCTATTGCGCAGACTGGTCGAGGTGGGGCTCGTACCGGCGCCCCACAGTTCGATAAGGCCATCGGTTGGGTCGAGATCGTCCACGCCGCTGTCATCATGAATGACAATATAGACGCCAGCCGGGATACCACCACTGGGTGCAACAATGATGCGGTTGAAACCACCGCTACTTGCCTCATCATCAGAAATAAAATAGGTGACGCCGGCAGGCAGCGCACGCACGGTATAAAGTTCAACCCATTCATCGCCATCCGTCCCGATTTCGTTATACATCACCTCATTAATGATCAGGGCGGCATTGCTACTATCATTGGGGTTGGCACAGTAATCAATGGGCGGCGCAGCCAGCGGTGTAATCGTCGCAACCGCGTGATTGTTGTTTGGATCAGCATCATTGGTCGCGGTGACAACAGCACTGTTGGTGAGGGTCGTTGTAAGAGCCGCGGTCGCTTGAATCTGAATCGTTTCGCTTTGGCCGGCGGACAGCGTGCCGACAGCACAGCGTACAGTATTGGCTTCTAATTGACAGCCGGTGCCCGCAACCGCGTGAAAAGCAATGCCGGCCGGTGCGACGTCGGTCAGAACAACACCTCCAGCCAGGTTAGCGCTGGTGTTGGAAACAAGCAGCGTATAGAGAAAGGGTGTCCCGACGGTGACAGTGAGTGGCGCCGCTTTATGCAATGTCACCTCTGCCGGCGGTAGCAGGCGCACCACCGTTGGTCCCATAAAACTCAATTTTTCCGTAAGTCCCAGGCCGCCTGGCAGCGGATCGTTATCGCCTACAACCCAAAGCGCTTGCGCCACCGGTGTGTCACTGACAAAGCCGATCCAGCGCGTCGTGCCATTGCCACAGCCGGGGAATAGCCCTTGCGCGGCCACGTGCACATCGGGCGCGTTGCTCTGATCGCAAACCGCATCCTCGGCAGCAACGCCACCGTTGAGCCCCAATGTCGAACGGATGGGAACATCCGCAATCAAGGCGCCATCAGCGGCTAACAATCGCATAAACGCGGTGGTACCCCGGTCACTGGTTTCCAGATCACCCCAGAAGGCGCCAAAGGCGCGTACCGGTTCGCTAAAGGAGAAGCGCACGCCATTCAGGCCGCGCGTATTGTTTAATTGATTAAAGTAGTAGTCGCCACCTGCTGCCGTGGAAGGCCGTGGGGCATTATCCTGCATCATGCACCCACTGGGACTGCCATTGATCTGCACATTGCTAAAGGTGGGCGAGCCAGGTGTAGCAGAGCCGCTCGCCCACCCCTCCGCCAGGGCGACATTCACCGGGACAACCGTGATTGCAAAGCCATCCGGCTGCGTGAGCACAAGCGGCCCATCAACGGCTACACCAGAAGGGCCACTGAGCATCGAAGCCAAAGGCAGCGCGCCGGGCAGGGCATTGATGGCGGCAGTAAGCCAAGTTGAACGCTGTTCATCCAAGCGCGACTGAGCGGCGCGATAGGTTGGATCGGCGCAGTTAACTGGTGCCGGACCGGCAAGACCGGCAATCTCGGCGCCAATATAGGCGAGGTCCGCAGGTACACTTTGGGCAATAGCAGCCTTTGTAGCGATGAAAAGCAGAGTTAACAGCAAGATAAGGCTTGCAGTGCCTGTAATGGCAAGCGCAGCTACTGGTGGCCGCAGTCGCACGCAGCACGATAGTCTTGGCAACAAAGAAAACATAGCAGGTTAAGCACGGATGTAAAAGCCAGTGGCTCTCTGGGATTTAAATTCAACTTACAAGGTGATTACTTTACCCGCGATTCCTTAATTCGTCTATCGGATATTTATAGGAACATAGTCTCCAACCAAAGCACTAAGTCAGTGCCTATCCAGGAAAAAGGCGTAACACAATGTTTTCCCTACCAAGAAAATCGATCTACACCATTTGTGCAAATGAGCCTAAGTTGAATATCTTATTGATAACTTTCTGACTTTTGTGGTAAAATTTCGTTTTGGATTGTTTAGAATTAGTAAGATCGCGACGTGGAGTGAGCATTCTCTAGTCCGAACGCGCCTAAAAGGCTGCCAGGCGTTAGGGAACGTCTTCTCTGCTGCGGTCTACTGAGAATAGTAGAGCAGTTCTGGGAGCTATAAACTTGTAATTCTATGATCAGTCGGCGCAACTTATTAAAATACATTGTTCACGGCAGCGCATCAACCTTGTTACTCCAAGCCTGTATGCCGGCCTTAGCTTTAGTAGGGGAGACTCCAACGCCGACGCCTACACCACGAACGGCAGCAACTAAAGCGAAGTTACGCGTAGCATTTTCCGGTATTAGCAAACAGCTTGATCCGGCCTTTTACTCGGTCATCGAAGAATATCAATTGGGCTTTGCCATCTTTGACGGCTTGGTTTGGGTGGACCACACATTAACGCCCCAGCCAATGTTGGCCGAAGCGTGGGAATCCAGCAACAATCTGTTACAATGGACCTTTAAACTACGCAAAGATGCCACCTTTCACCACGGTACAGCATTTTCTGCCCAAGATGTCGTGCACACCTTTACCCGCATGTTGGATCCGCAGGTTGGCTCGCCATTTCGCAGCACTATCGGTTTCATTAAAACGGTCAAAGCTATCGACGACTACACTGTGCGCTTTCAACTAGCAAGCCCGAGTGCAGAGCTACCCCTTTTGTTGGGCGCGCCCCAAGCACGCATTGTGCCCCATGACTATCCAGCCGAAACCTTAGCCACCAATCCCTCAGGCACTGGTCCTTTTCAATTGGTGAGCCACAGTGTGGGCGAAAGCACCCATCTCGCCCGCAATCCCGCTTATTGGCAAGAGGATCGTCCGCTGCTTGATGAGCTTGAGTTTGACTTCATGGTCTATGAGCAGCAAAGTGTGGCATTGCAACGCGGGCAGATCGACATGATCGCGCAACTGGGGACGACAGAATTTACCTTATTAAAACAGGATCCGTCCGTGGTCGTGCTGGAGGTTGAAAGCGGCGCTTATCAGAACATTGTCATGCGTGCGACGGAGCGGCCCTTTCATAAGCCAGCCGTACGCGAAGCATTAAAATATTGTGTGGACCGGCAGGCAATGCGGCAGCGCGTCTTGGGCTATATGGGAGTGCTAGGCGATGATCACCCGGTTTCCCATGTCAGTCCATTCTGGGCCGATCTTCCCCTACGGGAGTATGATCCTGATCGAGCCCGTTCGTTACTGAGTCGCGCTGGTTACCCAAAGGGACTGCAACTGGACCTGATCACTTCAACCGTGCGGCCAGGGATGGAGGCAATGGCGTTAGCTTTTAAAGAAATGGCGCAAAGCGCTGGGGTCAACATCCAAGTGATTCGGGTGCCCGCCCAAGTCTATTGGAGCGATTATGCTGGTCGCGTTCCCTTTCATACCGGCAATTGGGGCTTTCGGCCCAGCATTGACGAAACTTTTATGGTCGCCTACCATTCCACTTCCAAGGGCAATGAAAGCAATTGGCACGATCCCGCCTTAGACGCCCTGGTAGATGAAGCGCGCGGTGAACGTAACCGGGAAAAACGTATGGCCCTCTATCAACAGGCGCAGAAGTTACTGATGGAAGAGGGTGCGGTCATTATTCCTTACTTTAAGCCTACCCTGATGGCTATGCGTAGCAATGTTACAGACTTTACACCCCATCCAACCGGTTGGTTAGACTTTCGTACAACGCACATTAGCTGACTTTCAACATGCAGCCAAATGAGACTTCGGAAAGCCCCAGATAGGGGTCACTGCAGCCCTTCAGGAATTCATATGCTTAGATGGTTCGTTAGTTTCTAACGAACCATCTAAGCGCATGCCAGTTATCTTTACTTCTCAATAATCGGCAAATAGAGAGTCGGGATGGCCTGTGGCCAAACGTGTACGGTCATCAGGGGGTCCCCTAACAGCAAGAAGGTGCGCAGCGTATCCTGACAACATGTGCCTTGGGTCAACAGTTCCGTGTAACCGGCTGTCACCAATGCACCAATTTTTGCAGTCATAGGGGGAGTAGTCCAGAGCGCTTTATAGAACCCACGTTGCAACAGATCATGGCCAAAAGCTACGCTCAGCCCAGCCGGCCCCCACACAGCAACCGCGCCGCCCTGTGGATTTAAAATCATCCGTTCATCCAGCACTGTACCCGAAAAGGCAGGTTTGGGGAATTGAGAAGTGAGACAGGTCATGGACAAAGTAATAAAGTATCGATCTTTGTTAGTCAATGCATCTGTATCATAGAGGCCAAGCAGATAGTTGGGCGAGGCGCCGGGTGTTTCATCGGTGATTGCCCACTGCCAGTGGTGGCTATGGCCATTATAGGTCACGAGGCTGACGCCACTGCTCAGAGTAGACATTACCTGCTCAAAAGCCTGTTTGGCGTTCGCGATGCGCCAGTTCTCGGTTCCGGTCGGATCGCTGATTTTTGGGTAAGGATCATAGTAGATGCGCTCCACCTGCATAGTCGGTGGTGATAATTCGGCAATCCCTTCTGAGTACTGGGCAAAATCCCCCGCTAGATCTTTGGTGACGACGCCGGTATTGCTCACCGACTTGATGTAATTGTCAGCAATGAAAAGCTCGCGATTTTGCCACGGTCCAATCGCTTGCATGGTTTCGTATTGAACGATTTTGTTAACCAGCGCGTCCAGTTCACCGCTACTCTTCACAGGCAGACGCCCCAACCACAGATCTATAGCAAAAAAGTGACCGGCCGGATCATCGCCCGTAACTGGATCATCCCCATCCAGTTGCACATAGCAATTTTCACAGGCCGCTTCACCCAACCAGGGATCGACCTCGACCAAATAAGGTGGAATAAAGTCGATGTTGTCCTTGCCTTCATAGTTATGGGGATCCCAGGTGCCATCCCCCACCAAGGTAACTGCTTGGGGCGCCAGCTGCCAGGTGGCCGCGGCGTAACGCAGAAAAGTCCGAATAGCCTCTGCTGAAACCATGCCATAGCTCCACAAATCATAGATTTCCTGCACATTGACCACAGCGATTTGATAGCCTTGGTCGCGGCGCAATTTTGTCAGGGGTGCAAGGCTATTCATAAACTGAGCTGGCGCAATGTAGATGGCGTCAGCACCCTTGGTAGCCGGCAAGGCTACAGGAGCATGGGCAGCCACGGTAGGCGTCTGTAATGTACCAGGACCAGTGACTAAATAACGCCGTGCGATAGGGCCATCCTGGAAAGCCGCCGCGGTTGCACCGGCCAGACGAACCGGCGTCTGTGCGTTGGTCACATCGTAGAACTGATAATTTGCAGGTAGGTTAGACCAGGTGTAGCGCCACAGCCCACTGACGCCAACAAATTGCGCGCCGCTCCCCCCAAAATTCAAGGCCACGGGCAGTTGCCACTCGACGCGGTCCAATAAAACGGTGTTGTCACTCTGGGAAGATTGGGGTTTTACGCCAATCAGCGTGAGATCCAGGACGTTACTGCTCGTCGTAAAGGTAATTGCATGTTGCCAATTCTGTGTAAAGCCGGTAACGTCGGCACTGTTCCACTGGATCTCTTGTATCTGGCTGTTCACATTGGCCCGCAGATCATGTTCACCACGAATGTTGGTGGTAACCGCCACCGTAAAGGTGGCCAACGCCTCGATCTGTGGCAGCACATGCGTAACTGTAATAGGGACGATAGCATCTGACGCGACGTCGGTGGCTGCACTCGTTGCACTGTCGGTGATAAGCGTCACAGGTAGCTTCTCATGAAACCAGTGATCTCCGTCAATCCCGCCGTAGCGCGAGTCGTACAATTGATTTTCGCTCCAGACGCCTTGCTCAAAAGCGGTGGCACGCGTAGCCGCTTGATCGGGTGCGACGGAGCGTTCAGCCATGCGCAGGCCATCAGCAGCCTCTTCTGTGAGCCAATAGATCGTCTGTAGATTCCATCGATCGCCGACATCAGGCGCATAAAAACGCAAGGTAGACGAGGTGGTAAGCTTATTGTTTACCAACCCATCCACTTGAATTGCCACGGGTTGGCCCTGGTATTTTATCTGTAAGTGGGCCGGATTGGCAGTCGCCAGATCAACACCCGCCGTAGCCAACATTTGCCCACTTATTTCTTGCATCCCGGCAACACTGACCCTAATCTTAACCGCTTGACGTGTAGCGTCCCCATTTTGGGGCGGCAAATCGGTCGTTAGTGTTGCGCGTGCGGCCGATGGTCGCGCCACTTGCAGTGACAGTGGCTCGATTGCACGGGCATGGGGTACAGTGGCGCGTAACCCAGTGGCAATTTGGACGACGCCCTCTTTGCTATAAAGTGGGCTCACCGCAACCACTGTGATCCACTGGCCGTTGATCTTGCCCTGACGCAGGATAAAAACCGGCGCGGTAGGCAAGGCAGTTGTTTCCACAACCGCATTTGGGTCAGCCAGGGCTGTCCAGTCGATGGCCGGCGGCTCCAACGGTGCAGCCGGCTGTAGCGTCTGCCCCCATGGACTGGTGTCGAGCTGTGTAATGGTCAGCTCGACTGCCGCGAGATTATCACTTTGTAGGGTGATGAGTTGCATCGGCAGTTCATACCCTTGGTAGCGGACTCGGGGTAGCTGTTGCAATGCAGTCGCGGCAGAGGCATTTACCTGCTGCGGATTGGGCCAAGTAATGGTTACAGTGTCGTTCATTTCAGCGATCTGAAGTGCATCAGCCGTATTGGCTGGTTGAACAGTCTGTGCCTGTATAGGAAAATTCCCCATAAAGGTTATAAATGTAGCAACAATTAGGGAAACAAGCTTATTCAGGTGAAATTTTTTATGATCCATGTACATACCTCCATAACTACAATGCTATACCATAGAATCACACCCTGAAGCTATCCCGAAATTCATGTAGTTTAGAACAAGAGTTGATTCGCCTATCAATAGCGACGTTAGATATATTTTTTTGTTGCTTATAATAGGCTGACACTTCCTTGACATTCTAATATTACACAATATATTTTCACAAAATTGTGCATGAAGATAAGTTTAAGAAAACAAAATAGGCGCTGCATTCCGTCTTGTTGACGGAATGCAGCGCCTATTACAGCGCAAGCTTTACCTTAAGAAGCTCTTATAGCCACGCGATGGAAGATCTACTGAGGGCCAAACTCTTAGTCCAAAGTGATGACACCCAAATTACTGGCCATTTTTGCGCCGCGACGCAACTGCAGCGGAAAGGGCAGCAAGTCCTGTGCCAAAGAGGACAACCGTAACGGGTTCTGGAATCGGCACGGGGGCTGGCGGCACCGCCGTAGGCGGCACTGGCGTCACCGTATCAGGCGGCAGCGTGACAATCACTTGGGTAGATGTAGCAGTGGCCACAGGCGTATCTGTGGGCGTTGCAGTGGGTGTATCCGTAGCCACAGGCGTATCTGTGGGCGTTGCGGTGGGTGTATCAGTGGCCGGTTCTGTCACAGTTGTCTCTACTGCGGCAGATTGTGCAGAAACGACGCGCACTGTATTCCAGCCAGGCGCCAACATCATGGTTAGCAACAATGCAATGGTTGCTAACACAACTATTTGTATAGGTGAAGGCAATTTCATGGTAAGAGTTCTCCTAATCCGTGATGATGTCCTAAAAAATGTATAAGTTCCCCCTTGATACTATCCTGTCAATCTTTTCGGTAAGTATCTCTCACAGATATCTCCTACAAAGATCGGTTGGCAAAGAAACTGATGACACAGCGTGGGGATTTAATTTTCTGATTCAATCATCAAAGATCAATCAATCAATGTTGAAAAGTCACAGGATAGACCATCTATCAGCATTTTAACATAGTTCAATTGGATTGGAAAGTAAGCTATTAACGGAATTTAACGATATAATCATGAGGTATACAGTAAAAGCATTCGCTTATTTTCGTTAAAAGGAGTCTGTCATGCCCTATGAATTTGCACGTTACTTGAATATACGCAGCGCCACAATGCCATTGCTTTCTGCCGATGGGCAACGCGTCGCTTTTCTTAGTGACATAACCGGTAATCTACAGGTGTGGAGTGTCGGTTTGGGGGGGCAAAGGGAAGAAGGGTGGCCACGTCAGTTGACCTTTTTTGCCGATAAGGTATGGGAAATCTATGGCACGCCGGCCGCGTCCCATTTGCTGGCCTCAAGCGATATTGGCGGTAATGAACGACAGCAATTTTATCTAATCAGCAACTATGACGCCGCCGAGGGGCAAGCAGAGGGCCATGAAATTCGCAAACTCACTACCGACGCGGAAGCAATCCACCGCTTCGGGGCCTGGAGTCGCGATGGCCAACAGATCTATTACACCAGCAACGCGCGCAATAATGTAGATTTTGACCTCTATCGCATGGATGTCGTCACAGCCAAGGCAGAATTGCTACACCAAACCTCCGGGCGGCGGACGATTGCTGCGCTATCACCCGATGAACGTTACATGTTGTGCAAAGAAGATGTCTCTTCGACCCAAGTTGAGCTTTACCTCTTTGATCTTTGCACAGACGAGGAACGCCACATTACCGCACAACAACCCGCCGCGCGGTATGATGCCGTGCAGTGGCGTGATCATGGCATCTATTTGCTGAGCGATCGACTGCATGATCAAGGCACGCTCTGTCGGCTTGATCTAGAAACAGGTGAGTTAGCGCCACTGCTTCCCACACTCTTGGCCGCCACCGGCGATGAACAAGGGGAGGTCGATCTCCTGAAGGTCGCGCCGGATGGACAGACCGCAGCACTGCTCTACAATATCGAAGGGTGGAGTCGTCTGTTGCTCGTCGATCTCATTACACAGAGCAGCCGTCAAGTCGCCACCATACCAGCGGGTGTCATTACCTCGCTAACCTTTAGCGCAGATAGCACAACCGTGCTTTTTGACCTGCAGAGCCCCACCGCGCCACAGGATATTTGGATGCTCCACCTGCCTGATGATACATGCACCCAGGTCACCTATAGTAATCGTGCCGGCATTGCCGCATCCACCTTTGTCGCGCCGCAGTTGATCCGCTACCCGACCTTTGACGAGCGCCAAATTCCGGCCTTCTATTTTCGCCCCCACAGTGCTCCGCCTGCCGCCGGCTACCCCTGTATTCTCTATGTGCATGGCGGGCCAGCTAGCCAGTTGCGACCTGAGTTCGACGTACGTTTTCAATATTTCTTGGGCCAGGGCTACGCAATTCTGGCCACGAATGTGCGGGGGAGCAGCGGCTATGGGCGCACTTACATGATGTTGGACGAAGTTGAAAAACGAATGGATAGCGTGGTCGATCTAAAATATGCCGTCGCCTGGTTAGCTGAACAAGAGGAGATCAACAGCCGCCAAATTGCTATCTATGGCCGCAGCTACGGTGGCTTTATGGTATTGGCTGCCATGACCGAATACCCCAACCTCTTTGCTGCCGGCATTGATGTGGTCGGCATTGCCAATTGGGTAACTTTCCTAGAACGCACCAGCCCCTGGCGCCGCGCACATCGCGAGTTTGAATATGGCTCTCTGGAACAACACCGTGAATTTCTGGCCCAAATCTCGCCTATCCACAAGATCGACCACATTCAAGCCCCGTTGATGGTGCTGGCAGGGGACAATGATCCGCGCGTTCCCCTCTATGAATCAGAACAAGTTGCTGAGCGCGTACGCGCGGCCGGCGGCGCCGTACACTTTATCCATTATGCCGATGAAGGTCACAAATTTAGCAAACTCGCCAATCGCATTGACAGCTTTACCCAAATGGCCGACTTTTTGCATTGTCATCTTCTGTCAGCCGACTAGAACAATCAGCCATTGGGAATTGGACAAATGATTGATTGTCTTTCCTAACGCCGGTAGTAAGATCGGAAAAGGATCGATGAGCTACTATTCTACGGAAAGACAAAACCATGAACGTCCCAAAACTTGGAGGCAAATTTGCCCATCTCGTCATTATTTATGGCCTGATTTATGGCCTGCTTTTGACTATGAGCGGCTGTTCAATTGTCTTAAATATCTATCCGGACCGCGGTCCGGCTACGGTGGAGCTGGGACAAGCTGCGCTTGCCACCAGTTCTCCCACAGTTGTGGCACCGCCACCGGTAACGACACCCATCACAACGACAGCGGCGCTCTCCGCGACAAGCACTGTGGTTGTCACAGCGCTTGTCACCCAAACCGAACTGGCCTTGGAAGTAGAATCACTGTCGCCATCCACACAAGCAGCGTCCGCTGCAGACGAAGTGGCGCTGGCACACTTGGGCATGGAAAACGGGCTTGCCCAACATCTCCGCGATGGAGACGAGTATTCCCTGCCATTGGCGACGCTACTCCAACAGGGTGAAACCCTCTTTACAACCGTGTGGACCACTGCCGACGGCGCCGGTCGGCCATTTTCCAACGGCATGGGAGGCGGGTTAGCTAATGACGCTCGCCCTTTGGCTTTTCCCCGCAACTTTAACCGCATTTCCGGGCCTGATGCAAATTCCTGCGCCGCCTGCCATAATCGGCCCTATAATATCCCGGGCGGCGGCGGCGATATCGTCGCCAATGTCTTTGTCCTGGCGCAACGCTTTGACTTTGCTACCTTTGATCAGGAAAGCCTGATGCCGCTTGAAGAGGGCAAGGATGAACTGGGCAAACCGGTCACCCTGCAGACCATTGGCAACAGCCGCGCTACCACCGGTCTCTTTGGCGCCGGTTACCTTGAAATGCTAGCACGCCAGATGACCACAGAACTTCAGACCATTCGTGACACAATCCAACCGAATGAGTTGCGTCCACTCTCGGTCAAGGGGATCGCATTTGGCATGTTGCAACGAAGAGCAGATGGCGCCTGGGACACATCTCTTGTCGAAGGCATCCCTGCCCAAAGCCTTATTACAACCGGGCCCAATGATCCGCCTAGCCTGATCATCCGCCCATTTCATCAGTCGGGCTCAGTCGTTTCGTTACGTCAATTTACCAATAATGGCTTTAATCAACATCACGGCATCCAATCGACCGAACGGTTTGGCGTGGATATTGATGAGGATGGCGATGGCGTCATTAACGAATTGACGCGCGCTGATGTCACGGCGGTCACCTTATTTCAGGCAACAATGGCCGTACCGGGGAGGGTTATTCCCCGTAACCCGGTGATTGAAGCGGCGGTCTGGACTGGTGAGCAGCGCTTTGATAGGATTGGCTGTACAAGCTGTCATGTTGCACAACTGCCATTGGACAATGAGGGATGGATCTTTACGGAGCCTAATCCTTATAACCCAGCGAAGAATCTGCGCGTTGGTGATGCTTCAATTCTGCGCGTTGATCTCACCAGCGATGAACTACCACAGCCACGTCTGCACTCAATCGGCGGCGTTGTCTATGTCCCAGCCTATACTGATCTGAAATTGCATAACATTACTGCTGAGGAGTATGACCCCAATGTGGAGCCGTTGGACATGAATCAGCCGCTCAACTCGAATGAGTTTTTCCTCGGCAACCGCTACTTCCTGACCAAACGGCTGTGGGGCGCCGCCAATGAACCGCCCTACTTCCATCACGGACTCTACACAACCCTGCGCGACGCGATCCTGGCCCACGATGGTGAGGCGCACACAACCCGTCTGGCCTATGAGGCACTAAGCGACTATGAGCAGAGAGCTGTCATTGAATTTCTCAAATCACTCCAAGTTTTGCCGCCGGGAACGCCCTCACTAATTATCGACGAAGCAGGCAATCCCCGCACCTGGCCGCCGACACAGTAATCAGTGAGACAGTAATCAGTGAGACAGTAATCAGTGAGACAGTAATCAGTGAGACAGTAATCAGTGAGGCAGTGGGTCAGTGACTGTCCTACTGTCTCACTGTCTTACTTCCCCTGCCCATCCTCTTCAACGGCCATCTCTAATTGCTCGATCACACGCACAAGATCGGTGCGTGTGATCACCCCAATCACCTGCTCATTTTCGACGACCGGCAGCAGTGTGTTGGTCGGATCCATCATCAGCCGCATTACAGTCTCCATGTCGGTTGCAGGCGTCACAATATGGGCCGGCTTGCTCATGATCTCCTGTGCATTGGTGGCCAACACATGGCGCACCTGCTCCCGGTAGTCACTGTATTCATCAAGGCTTACGGGAATCAAACCGGCAAGCACAGCCAGATACCGCGGTTCTTTCAACGGTGCGTTGCGCTCAATCAAATCTAATTCGGTAATGAGACCCAACAGCTTGCTTGTGCCATCAACGACCGGCAAGCCGCTGATCTGCTTTTCACGCATGAGACGCGCGATTTCCGGGATTTTGGTCTCCGGCGTCACCGTCACCGCCGGGCTGCTCATCATCTCACGAACTTGCATAGATCACTCCTTCTTCCTCGGCTATATTTGGCCCTGTACGAAACCGCAGTATAGAATGTTGCTGCCCTTATGATACTGTGGCGGCGCCTGCATCAACAAACTCGCGCACCTTAGCGGCGCGTTCTCGTTGGGGCAATTTGCAAAAAGTTTCCCCCACCAGGATTGCATCGCAGCCCATGGCGCGCATCCGTTGCACATCAGCCCCATCACGAATGCCACTTTCGCCCACCACCACCTTGCCGACGGGGATCTGGGTGCGCAGCCGCCCTGTGTTTTCAATGTCCACCTGAAAGGTGCGGAGGTTGCGGTTGTTAACGCCAATTATGTGCGCATTAATGGCCAGAGCGCGCCCCAGTTCGGCTTCGCCGTGCACCTCCACCAGCGCCTGCATACCCAGTTTATAGGTCAGATCATAAAGGGTGCGCAGTTCCGTGTCACTCAGGACACCCACAATCAGCAGCAAGGCATCGGCGCCGGCCATACGCGCTTCGTAGATCTGATACTCATGGTAGATAAACTCTTTACGCAACACTGGCACAGCCAGGTCCAGATCACGCAAGCGCTCTTTGATCGCGGTCAGATATTCCAGTTGGCCCTGAAAAAAGCGGCTGTCAGTTAGGCACGAGATCGCAGCGGCGCCATTGCGTGCATAAGTTTCGGCAATCAGTTCCGGATCCCACTCCTGCGCGATCAAGCCTTTGGAAGGGCTGGCGCGCTTGACTTCGGCGATCAGGCTGGCGCCTGGGCGAGCCGTGAGCGCGGCCGCAAAGTCAATGGCGGCCGGCGCCACCCGTGCAAAAGCCTTCACCTGGGGTAACGGCACTTCCGCCATCTGGCGCGGCACTTCTTCACGCTTCCAAGCCATGATCTCGTCGAGCACTTCCCCTTTGTGTTTGGCAATCTCCAGTTTAGAAGGTTTCATCGTTTGCTATCCTTGCGCAAAGCTCTGACTTTTGGTCACAAAGGCATCCAACACACGCAGTGCGGCGCCGCTATCAATACTGGCGCGCGCCTCTTCCAGACCTGCCGCCAGGTCACCACATTCTGTACTCAGTGCGGCCGCGGCATTGAGCAAAACAGCATCCCGCTTGGCGCCGCGGATTTCCCCGCGGAGGATGCTACGTGTAATCGCCGCATTTTCTTCGGCCTCACCGCCGCGCAGGTCGGCAATGGTAGCCGGGGTTAACCCTAGTTCTTGCGGGTCCAGCGTAAAGGTGCGCACCGCACCCTCATGGAGATGGCTGACGCGGTTAACACCCGTAACACTTAATTCGTCAAGCGCATCAGCACCATGCACCACAAACGCAGCGCGACAGCCCATCTGCCCCAGGACTTGCGCCATAGGCTCAGTCAAATTAGGGTCATAGACCCCCACATGCAGATTAGTGGCGCTGGCTGGATTGGTGAGTGGCCCCAGGATATTGAAGACGGTGCGCGCCGCCAATTCACGGCGCGGGCCAATGGCGTAACGCATAGCCGGGTGATAGACGGGCGCAAAGAGAAAAGCAATCCCCACCTCTTCAATACAGGTGGCGGCCTGCTCCGCCGTCAGTTGGATATTGACGCCCAAGGCGCCTAACACATCCGCGGCGCCACATTTGCTGCTCACCGAGCGGTTGCCATGTTTCGCAACCTTGACGCCATGGCCGGCGACGACAAAGGCCGCGGTGGTGCTGATATTAAAGGTGTGGGCGCCATCACCGCCGGTGCCGACCACATCGACCAACATGGCGTCGCCAATATTGGGACGCACTTGCACCGCACTGCGCTTCATCGCTTGGGCGCAACCGGTAATTTCATCGACCGTTTCGCCTTTCATACGTAGTGCAGCCAGAAATGCACCAATTTGGGCCGGCGTTGCTTCACCGCCCATGATCTCACTCATGGCTGCGTCAGCCTGGGCTGTGGTCAAATTCTGTCGCTCAAAGAGTTGATGAATCGACTGCTGAATTGCACTTTGTGACATGATCTTCTCCTCCTAGTTGTCTGGCCGCTTAATTTTTAGAAATCTCTGACGAGTTATGCTTGTGTGGTGATTTCTAAAAATTAAATCTTCGCGGCACTAGTACGTTCTAAATGATATTCCGTTCATTACATCAACTGATCCAGAAATTCAGCTATCACTGTGCTGTACTTGTTGCTATCAATTGATAGCGCAGCCATCGTTTGGGCAAAGGCCGCGTCAAGGGTCGCCGCCAGCATGGTGCGATTTTCACGGATGCTGGTCGGGTCACTGGTCACATAGTGGCGCAGTCCGTCTAGCAGATAGCAGACCGACTGCAATGGCATGATGCGTTGATAGACGCCAATTCGCTGCGCCAGATTGGGTTGCTCAAAATGTGCGAGATAGTGCTCCAACCACATGACTGACGCATCGTCACTCAGCGCGGTCTGGCTTTGTTGCAAAAAGGCGGCGACATCGTAGGCCGGATCGCCCAGGCCAAAGAGTTCCCAATCCAACAGTTGCACTGTCCCCAGACCATACACGGCATTTTCCAACCGCAGATCGCCATGCACCGGCGTTGGCGCCACCTGTTGCCATAGGGGCAAGGTGGCCTCGACCAGCGCTTGTGCATTGGCCGTCAATTGAGAAAAGAGCGACTGGAACGCCGTAGCCGGTTGCGCCGCCAACCACTGCTGGATTGGTGGCAGACCGCCCGCAATCACCCGCCACAGATAATCCAGGTTGACAGGATTGGGACAGAAGCGCCGCACCTCAGCAGGGTCCCCCCTATGCACTTGCGCTACCACCTGCGCCAGTTGCGCCAACTGGGCGGAATCATCCCCCGCCAACGTTGCGCCCGGCGCCCAGTGATAGACCAACACCTGACGCGCCAGCCCGGTTGGATAGCGGTCAAACCAAAGCGGCGGCGGGGCAATACCCAGCGGACTAAAGAGGCTCTGCCCATCATACTGGCGTCTGCCGCGTGCCTGTCCGGCATCAAGATAGAGCTTGACCACCGCATCATGACCATCGGCGGTGACGCGCCAGAGCAGATTTTGGCGACCTTCCCATGCTGCCACCACCGTCACAGGGCGGTCACGAAAGTTGCTGCCGGGGCTCGTCGTCAAGTAGCTATAAATGGCTGCCGTTAATTGTTCCAAAGTTTCAATCCTAACCTACTCCAATCCGCTTGAGTTCGCCTTGTAGCAAGGCCAATTCTCGGTAATGATGACCGCTGATCCCGAGCTGCATGGCGGCGGCCACATTGGCGGCGCTATCATCCACAAATAGTGCCTCTGCTGCAGTCACCTTGGCCGCGGCTAAAGCAGCATCAAAAATTTGCCGATCGGGTTTGCTATAACCCACCGCCGATGAATTGACCACATGATCAAACTCTGCCGCTAAGCCTAGCTGTTGCAGATCGGCAGGCAGACGCGAAGTCGCGTTGGTCACCAGCACCAGCGTCACCTTGGTACGACAGCGACGCAGCAGTTCAAGCATGCCCAGATCGACCTCACCACAGGGGGCAGACCATGCTTGCACAAGTTGCACCGCATCCAGCGACGGTGTAAGATGCGCAAAGGTGTTGGCCAGGCGTTCGGCCACTGTGGTGCGCCACGCCCCATCAGTCACCTGGCCGGTAATCGCCGGCAGGAGCAGTTCCGGCGCAAAGGCAGCTTGCCGGATGGCCCCAGCCGGCAGCCCCCAGTTCTGTTCTAGCGTACGCTCATGGGCAGATGGCCAAAGCCGCAGAACACCGTCCAGGTCGGTCAACAGGGCGCGGATCATCTTGGTGTTTGCTCCTTTATCACGTATTGGTTGGCTCGTTATAGCTTGAGAAAGTTAGCCAAAATATCTTTGCCATGCTCCGTCAGAATACTCTCTGGATGAAACTGGACACCATAAATGGGCAGCGTTTTGTGGCGCAACCCCATTAGTTCGCCTTCGGCGGTATGTGCAGTCGCTTCTAAGACATCGGGCAAGGGCTCTTCCACAATCAAGCTGTGATAGCGGGTGGCGGTAAAGGGGGAAGGCAGCCCTTTAAAAATACCCTTGCCGTCGTGCTCCACCGGACTCACCTTGCCATGCATGAGACGCGGGGCGCGAATCACATGTCCGCCAAAGACATAGCCAATACATTGCTGCCCCAAACACACCCCCAACACAGGTGTCTGTTTTCCCAGGACACGGATTATATCATTGCTGATGCCGCTGTCTTTTTCCGGTGTACCGGGCCCGGGGCTGATGACAATATGAGTCGGACCGAACTCGGCCAATTCTTCGACATCAATGACATCGTTACGCCAGACCTGAATATCCTTGGCGCCGATCTCACCCAAAAACTGTACTAAATTGTAGGTGAAACTGTCGTAATTGTCGATTACGGCGATCATTGTGTGCTCCTTTTCCTTGCGATCTGTAACATTTGGTTGCCGCCCCGTTGAAATTCATAGGGAACCGAGACGACGCGGGCGTCATAGCCCTGCTGTTGCAATGCAACACAGAGGGGCTGGAGATGTTGGGATAGCCGACACTTTAAATCGAGCAACGGGAAGATGCGCACCTCACGCGCCACGCGGCAAAGTTCCAAAATGCCAGCCCGATGAAAGGCATAGTCCAACTGCTCGGAATAGAGAAAGAGAAAGTGTGAACAGAGCGCCAGATCAAAGGTATCATCAGCGAAGGAGAGCGCCGGCAACGCCTCCACTCGATAACGCCCAGCACGGTGTCCCGCCGCATAGTCAGCCAGAAAACGTTGCATGGTCGCCAGCCGATGCCGCCCCAGTGCGGCGGGATTGGCAAACTCTGTCCAGCGGTAGTCCTCCAGCGTCTGCTGCACCTGCGTCACTACCACCGTGTGGGTGGCGTTGACGCGTGCTTCAATCTGTTCCCGACTATAGGCATAGATCGGATCTACCGAAATTACCTGCCCGCCCTGCGCCGTCAGTTCGGCATTAAAGCTGGCCGGGCCATCGCCACAGCCGAGGATCTTGCTTGCCAGGTTGGTCGGAGAAAGGTCAAACATATGCCGATACTCATCCAATGACCGCCCCCACGGCACCACCTGCTCCAATGTCATTGCCATAAGCTGCCTTCCCTTGGGATACCGCACTCACGCACGGATGAGAATAAAACGGAGCGAACTCTGTCAAGTATAGTACTCCTTTTGATTCTCATCTATGGCAGTGCTCAGTGCTACAAGCCTCGCGACCCTTAGTCATTCTCAATTTTCCATTGTCAATTAATTATTATTCCTGCTTCTTGCGTCGGCGCTCTGCTGCACGACTAATGCGGTTCCAGACGCCGGTCAACCCCATGGCTTTCTTGACTTCGATAATGGTGGCTTTGGCCTCTTCACGCGCGCGCAAAGTCCCTTCATAGATCAATTCATCGACATAGCCGGTCTGGCTTTCGTAATAGGCGCGGCGCTCACGGGTGGGCTCCAAGAAATTGTGCAGTGCAACAATGAGCTTTTCTTTCACCTCAACATCGCCCACACGCCCCTCGCGGTAGCGGGTCTTGAGATCCTCCACCTCGGCCTTATCGGGGTTAAAGTAGTCGTGATAGATAAAGACGGGGTTGCCTTCCACTGTGCCGGGGACATCGGAGCGCACCCGGTTGGGGTCTGTATACATGCCCATGACCTGGCGCTGCACCGTCTTTTCATCATCGCTCAGCATAATCGTGTTGCCCAGGCTCTTGCTCATCTTAGCCTGCCCATCCGTGCCGACCAGCGTGCCGCCGACCACATAGGCTTCCGGGATGGGGAAGACCTCACCGTAGGCATTGTTAAAGCGCCGCGCGATCTGGCGTGTGATCTCCACATGGCTTTCATTATCTTTGCCCACCGGCACCAAATTGGCGCGGGGCAAGAGAATGTCAGCCGCCTGCAGCACCGGATAGCCAAGCAGGTTGTAGGGGGTCTGTTCCATGCCGGCGGCCGCGGCCATGTCCTTGATCGTGGGCAATTGCAGCAGCCGCTCCACTGTCACCAGACTGCTGACCAACAGTTGCAGTTCATAGGTCTCGTGGATCGCCGATTGCAGACAGAAGGTCACCCGCTGGGGATCAATGCCAATGGCCAGATGATCCATGACAATTGCGCGACCGTTATCGGCGGTTTTCTCGATGTCGCTTTTGTCCGGCTTGGTCGTCAACATGTGGAGGTCGGCCAACAGGAAAAAGCACTCATACTCTTCCTGGAAAGCCAGCCGATGGCGGTGACTGCCGATAAAGTGGCCAAGATGCAATTTGCCGGTGGTTCGGTCGCCCGTTAAAATTCGTTTTTTGGTAGCCATAGTTTTCTCCTTACACTCTAATTTGTTGCGCCTGAAATGGTTCAGGCGCCCCCAGGGCACCCGCGCAACAAAGGCTTTGCATTAGACATCGACAAAAAATTGTCGATACATGCGCCCTTAGCGCCTACTCAGACTTCGATCTTATAGTCCAACTTAATTTCATCACCATGCATGCCACGGAAGCCCCAATGGTGGGCCGGCGATTCAGTGATACAGATCTCCAAATCCTGGGGCGCAATGCCCAGCGCCTCATGCACCCGATCAAAGAGAAGCCGCACCAGCCGCTTCTTGGCTTCGACGCTCCGGCCTGCGATCATCGTAATCTCAATAATCGTATAGGCATCTGTACGTCCCGCCGGATAGAAGAAGTCTTCGCCCTCCAGCGGAAAGAAGCGATGCGCCCGCTTATCCTGGGGAAAGTGTAGCGCCTCCACCACACAGGAATGGATCACATCGGACAAGCGCTGCTTGATTGGATTCAAGTACGCTTTGTGGCCATAGATCTTAATTTGCGCCATTAGAGTAACCCCCTTTCCGCCTGTTCCACTGCCACCGCTAGAGCCTTCATCTTGTTCATCGATTCATTAAACTCATAGGTCGGGTCACTGTCGGCCACAATACCACCACCGGCTTGCAGATAGCAGGTTTTGCCCTTCATGGTAATAGTGCGAATGGTAATGCAGGTGTCCATATTGCCGTCATAGTCAATATAGCCGACCGCACCGCCATAAGGCCCTCGCTTGACCCCCTCCAATTCCTCAATGATCTCCATAGCCCGCACCTTGGGTGCGCCGCTCAGCGTGCCGGCAGGGAAGGTCGCCCGCAGCAGGCTATACGCATCCTGGTCGGGCCGCACCTTGCCTCGGACATCGCTGACAATGTGCATCACGTGGCTGTAGCGTTCGATCACCATCATCGTCGGCACATTGACGGTGCCATAGTGACAGACCCGCCCCAGATCATTTCGCCCCAGGTCGACCAGCATGACATGTTCGGCGCGCTCCTTGGGATCGGCTAAGAGTTCTTCCGCCAGTTGATCGTCCTCTTCTTGCGTTTTGCCGCGCCAACGGGTGCCGGCAATCGGATGGAGGAAGGCGATACCATCTTGCAGCCGCACATGCATCTCTGGGCTAGAGCCAATGAGCCGCACCGGTTCGCCATTAAGCCCAGCCACCCCTTGCAAATCGAGGAAGAACATATAGGGCGAAGGATTAAGCATACGCAGCGCCCGGTAGATGGTAAAGGGCTCTGCTTCGGTCGTTCGGCTCAACCGTTGGCTGAGAACCACCTGGAAAATATCCCCCGCCGCAATATATTCTTTGGCCTGGCGCACATTGGCTTCAAAAGCTGTTTGGCCCAAGTTACTCTTCCAATCCTGAGTGGCGGTGCTGATCTGCAATTTGGGTGGTAGCAACGGCTGATTGAGTTGGGTAATAATCTTTTCAATGCGCGCAATCGCGTCGGCATAGGCGGCGCGCAGATTCTCCTCCACCCGCATATTGGCAATAACAATCAGTTTGTGGCGCACATGATCAAAGACCACCAGATTGTCGGTCAACAGCAGCACCATATCCGGCACATCCAGTGTACGGGTAGCGGTCGCCGGCAACCGCTCCATAAAGCGCACCAAATCATAGCCAAAATAACCAACCATGCCCCCATTGAAAAGCGGCAAGCCGGCCTGCTTCACCGACTGGCGGCCGGCCATCAGTTCCTTCACCAACAACAGCGGGTCTCCCTGTTGGGTCTCCAACACTGCACCACCGGCCCCACCAATGGTCACCTGATCCCCCAGCGCGGCGACAGTCATAGGTGGGTGAACGCCAATAAAGCTATAGCGGCCCACCTGCTCCCCCCGTTCAACTGATTCCAGCAGAAAACTGGGGGAAGTGCCATTCTGCTGGGAAAGCTTCATGTAGACCGAAACCGGCGTTTCCAGATCCGCGGGCAACTCACGGTGGATAGCAATAATGTTGCCCTGTGCGGCCAGATTCCGCACTTCATCCAAAGTTGGTTTGTATTGCGGTGTCATGCGCTTTTGCCTCCCCTATTCAAATACGAGCCAATAAAAAAACCCTCGTCCCCATCGCCTCTGTCCAAGCAGACAGAGGCGATGGGGACGAGGGTTTGCGTACTTGCTGGGAATTCCCAGCAACGTATGATTGCTCCCCGTGGTGCCACCCCACTTAGACCGGCATTCCTTTGGTTGGCGCATTGCCTAGTACAGCTTAGCGTAAATACCTAGGCAGACGCCAATCAAAAAATCCTTGCATAGCGAAACGCAAGGATTGCAGCCAGTCTCACTCTTACGAAAACGGGAACTTCCCTGCTAGCTTAGGCAAAATACCAGAGTAAAGCAGCTATTCCGATTTTCAGCGCCCTGATAACGGTGGCGTTTCCGGGAACCCCTACTACGTGACCAAGTAATGATCAGACCAGACATGGCCCATGACTCAATCACACTTCAGTTTCCAACTCCCCGGCCCATTCACACACTGCGCTACTGCCTTCTTTTCACCACAACAGACCATTGTTCAACGGTTACTCAATTGACTGGCCATACAACTCATCAACAACCAATTGACCCAGCAACAATACTGATTTGAGAAGGCTCTCTGCAGTTCGCTTTGCGCGCTACTATTCCGGTTCAGCGTTGTTTATTATTCAACTTTTGCACCACTATATGCTAGTTGTCTGTTTCTGTCAAATCTTATATCGCTCCAATCGCTTATTTTCCCAAAGCTTACGCTAACACGGGCTTATCACAAACTTTCCGGAAAATACCAAAGTTTGTCTGCCCATGGTACTCTAGCAAAAATCTATCCTAGCCACGAGATCCGTTTTCTATACTGCAATCGAAATGAAAACCTGACTTTTGAGACTGGAGGCTAGAGATTGAAGACTTGTGTATGGAATCTCCAGTCTCTAATCTCCCGTTCCTACAAAACGCCCACTCGCATTTTGAACTGAGTACACTTTAAAAGCGCCCCACCGTGAAATTAGATTGGAACAGTAGTATACCGATTAGAAAAATTACCATTTTTATCAAAAAATGTATACAATATTATAAATTTTGTTATGATACCGACAAGTCGATTTCGTCAGGTTTCCCTTAAACTATACCTTAACAAAGTTACAACTTGACAGCCTCCTAAACATGTGCTTGGGGGCCGCCTTGGAATTAATCAATTCAATCAGCAAAGGTGAATAAAGCACAATGCATCTAGTTGCAGCACTCTTTCTAGCACATTTAGTGGGCGATTTTCCACTTCAAACCGATTGGATCTATAAGCTCAAGACCGAACGCTGGACCGGCATAGCCCTGCATTCCTTGATCCACGTGTTGGCAACAGTTCCTTTAATCACAGCGCCGCTCGCCAATTGGCCCCTCCTGGTCACACTTGGAGTAACCCATTTTGTGGTGGACTTTGTCAAGGTACGATTGCCCAATAGATATCAGACCTTTAGTTTTGTGGCCGATCAATTGGTGCATGTGCTGGTCATTCTTGCCGTAGCTTCAATCTGGTCGGCATCGACAACGGCTATTTTGCCCTTGAATATAACCATTCCACTAATTATTTATGGAATTTTTTTGGGAACGTTGGTCTTTTTATGGGTGCTGGCCATTGAGTTATCCCAAAATGGTTGGGGAGAGCAACAATTGGTCGCCTGGGCGCGCCAAAACTTACTGCGCCTTTCCCAATATGCCGGTATTCCTTTGTTACTCTTGCTCTGTGTCCAATGGTATCGCGTCACGGAGCATCCGTCTTGATTTAGCGCGGGCAGGCTCTCATCGCACCTACGCCAACCATAGCGCCAACAAGCCGGCTAGGTAACTGAGTTTTAGGAGAACCAATGTGTGGCTCACATTGGCAGGCGCGTCGTCCAGTGCAAGTTGATAGAGTGTATACCAGAGCGGCAGATTCACACCCACGAGAATGACCAGCAGATAGTGAAATGAGTAACCAGCGAGCAACACCGGTGCGACACTACTCAGCAGTAACAGCACGGCCAGCAACCAAAGCACTCGCTGTGTCCCCTGACTACCCCAGACTGTCGCCACCGTCGCCTTGCCGGCCTGCCAGTCCCCTTCTCTATCTTCCAATGTCTTGATCATTTCACGGGCCGTAATAAAGAGTGCCAACGGCAACATCGGCGATAGCAGTTGCCGGAGCACTTGCCACTGCAGCCCATAAATCGCCACTGCACCCGTCAGCAAGGCCGCAGCAGCTAACACCGCAATCAACCCATTGCCAATGGCAGGCATCGCCTTGAGCTTCCAGTTGTAAAGCAGCAGTAGCAACAGCACCATCCCTGCCACCAACAGCGGCAAGGCGCCCAGCCGTCCACTCAGCAGTAAGGCCCCGCCCACCAATAGAGCACCCAAGCCACGCGCGGTTGGCAGCGAAACTACACCAGAGGGAAGTGGGCGATCTGGTTTATTGATCTCATCTTCGGCAAGATCGGCCAGGTCATTGCTCAAATAGCCAAAGGCCGTCACAAACCACATAGCGCCCATTGCCAGCCACAAGCGCGGCTGAGCCAACGGTGCGCCAATTAAGTGCGCGCCCAGCAACACCAAGAGCGCGGTAGGAATCGAATTGGTCAGACGTAGCAAGCGCAGCAGGGCGAATACAACTGTGCCGATGTTCAGGGAGCGAGCCCGTTGGCGAGCAAGAGAAGCGCGTGCAACATCCAAATTTATGTACTCGCTGTCGATGGCATTTGGACAACGGCAGAGGAGGGCAGGTCGTGGTGCAAATCAGCCCAAATCGTCAACGCATCGGTCTCACTTTCAAGCGCCAAATAAACCGTCTCTTCCCGCTGTTGTTCGGGACGAAAACGGCCGCGCTTCGGGATCGTGATCTGATGGGTGATGGCAATCATACGCTGGGCGCGCCGCCCAAAACATAACTGTCCCCAGGCCACGCGGCTAATATCTCTGGGCATAAAGAAGATATACCACAACCCCACCTCTTCGCCGGGCCACCGCCCAAGCGGCAGTGATTGGCGTGGTGTAACTTGGCAGAGCAGTGCATGTTCACGTGTGGCAAAGGTGCGATAAAAGCCAGGCAGCCAGGTAAAGCGCTGATATTTGTTCTCTACGCCAAAGTACCCTGTAACATACAAGGGCAATTTTTCCTGCGCCGGCAGAGGAGCCGGCACAGGGATTGGAGGCTGTTCTACCACGAGGGTTACAAAATCACGCCGGCGCCAATAGTGCAAGGCAGCGAGCAGCGCAGACAGGAGAGCCAACAATAGCGCAACTACCCACCACTGTCCCGGCAACTTGCCCACTGCCCACACCACAGCCAGGACGACATCAACGCCCATCAGCCAGCGCAAAAGTGGAATGCCACCCAGCAACAGACGGCTGCTGTAATAGAGCAAAGAACGCAGCGAATGGGTTAAATGAGCCTGGGGAAACTCTGTTCGGGGCTGACTAATAACAGAGGCCCCGCTTGTCCCTGGCGAGGCCTCATATTTTCCGTTCAGTGAAGGTGTGGATTGGATAAATTTCACCCATCTACTCCGGCAAGCTACAGTGATCTATTTGTGGTCGTACCGGCGTGCAATTAATAATTAAGCGCCAACAAAGTCTAAGCAGGAGCCGGCAACGTCCCCCCCAAATCGAGGCCACGTTTGTCATCATTGGTCCGCGATCCATCCTGCGTACCACGCAACGGTCGGCGCGCCTCGACACCTTTGTCAGTCCGTTCCACTGGTGTTTCGCCCCGCATAATCGCTTCGAACTCAGGTGCATTGATCGTCTCGATCTCCAGCAGACGCTTGACCAATGCCTCCATCTTGTCCCAATGCTGGGAGAGAATTTCGTGACAGCGCTCATGCGCCTCTTCCACCAAATGGGAAACCTCTTCGTCAATCTCTTGGGCAATTTTATCGCTGTAATTGCGATGTTCGCTGATCTGTCGGCTTAGGAAGACCAATTCCTCACGTGCGCCATAACGAATCGGGCCCAGCTTTTCGCTCATCCCCCATTGGGTCACCATGGCTCGCGCCAGATTCGACACCCGCTCCAGATCATTGCTGGCGCCGGTCGTAATATCTTTGAAGCGCAACTCCTCCGCCACACGGCCACCTAGCAACCCCACCAACTGATCACGGAACTTATCGCGCGTCTGCAATAAGGTCTCTTCATCGGGCAAGGGCATGGTGTAACCGCCAGCCATGCCGCGCGGCACAATGGTCACCTTGTGGACGGGGTCATGTAATGGCAAAAAGTGCATAGCGACGGCATGACCTGCCTCATGGTAGGCCACGATCTCTTTTTCCTTGGGTGTAATCAACCGACTCCGGCGTTCCGGGCCGGCAATTACCCGTTCAATCGCTTCCTGTAGCTCTTCCGTACTAATCGAACGGCGGTTGCGCCGCGCTGCCAAAATCGCAGCCTCGTTGACCAGATTTTCAATATCTGCCCCTGCAAAGCCCGGGGTCTGCTTGGCAATCACATCCAGATCCACGTCAGCCGCCAGCGGCTTGCCACGCACGTGCACTTCCAAAATAGCGCGTCGGCCGCGCAGATCGGGTGAATCCATCGTGACGCGTCGATCAAAACGACCAGGGCGCAACAGCGCGGGATCCAGAATGTCCGGACGATTGGTGGCAGCGATCAAGATTACATTGGTATCCGTATCAAAGCCATCCATCTCAACCAGAATCTGATTGAGGGTCTGCTCACGTTCATCATGGGAGCCACCTAACCCCGCACCACGGTGACGACCAACCGCGTCGATCTCATCCACAAAGATGATACAGGGCGAATTCTTCTTGGCCTGCTCAAAGAGATCGCGCACGCGACTGGCGCCGACACCCACAAACATTTCCACGAACTCAGAACCGGAAATGCTAAAGAAAGGCACGCCGGCTTCCCCAGAAACGGCCTTGGCCATCAGCGTCTTGCCGGTACCAGGCGGGCCCACCAACAGCACACCTTTGGGGATGCGCGCGCCCAATGCTGCAAATTTTTCCGGCTCTTTGAGGAACTCAACGACTTCCTTTAGTTCCTCTTTGGCTTCATCATTCCCCGCCACGTCGGTAAAGGTCACCGTGGGTCGATCACCGGTAAACATACGGGCCCGACTCTTGCCAAAGCTAAAGGCCTGATTACCCGCCCCCTGCGCTTGACGCAAGATAAAGAAAAAGAAGGCGCCGAGCAGGATCAGCGGCAGCAAAGCCAGCAGAACGCCACTCCAATTCTCCCAAAATTTGGGCGTCTCGACACCAAACTCCACCCGCGCCAACTCCTGTGGGGTGACACCAAGATTGCGCAGAGTTTCCACCAGCCCTGTATCCACTTCCTTACGCGATACAAAAGTTTCGCCCGTCTTTTTAACAACGGTAACCTTATCATCTTTTACCGATAGTCGCTCAATCTCTTGACTGCGCACCATCTGTGCGACTTGGGCAATGGGAATTGTTTCGCTTTGTGGGGTGGAGCGCCGCACAATTGAAATGTACAAGAAAGCGCCCAGGGCGACAATTATTAACAAATAAACGATGCCGCTACGTAGGTTAATTGAATTCATCTGATTTCCTATGCAGACACTTAATAATTAACACAACTATACTTTGCTCTGTATAAAACCGGCATTTGCTTCTTGAGCAATCTCATGGGGAAAACGCCGGTCTTCATCACAACCGCAGTATAGAGATTGATCCGAACTGCGTTCAACGCCTGATTCAACTTGAAATTTATTTGGCTTTATGACAAAATATATTATAAATTCCCAGTATACTTCACCAGTTTTCAATCTGGCACTAAATCTTGGCAGTATTTTGGCAGTATTGGGCTTTGGGAACAAAGAGCTGTACTCCATGCAGGTTACAGTCTATCACACTGATGAGGCTACGTCAATAACCACGAATTTTGAAAACGTTTGTTCGTAAGATGAGCGCCATACTGTGCGCCTACTTCCTCTATACTTTGCCCACACTACTGCTGTATGCAACCTGCATTTTTCATTTGACAGAGGCTCGCCACCAAACCTCGTAGGAGAGCGCTTTCAGCCTCAGCGTGCTATAGTTTACTCTGTTTTTGCCAACAATGTAGTAGTCACCCTTCCACGATTGTGGGCCATATTCAGTAGTCCGCAATCGCGTAGCCGCGTGCTCCAGAGCCGGCTAAGCCAACCTCTATCTCCGTTGTGGTCTACTGATACTAGACACACTAAAGGCAGGGATTATGACACTTAACGGGTAGGATGTGGGTCGAACCCCTGACGTTGGCGGATTACCTCGTAAAGCAAAATAGCAGTAGCCGCTGAAAGATTTAGGCTGTCCACCACACCTTGCATAGGAATTTTGAGCAAGTAATCAGCCGCCGTTAGCCAAACAGGCGAAAGCCCTTGCGCCTCACTGCCCATAACAATCGCCACCGGACCGGTCATGTCCGGAGTGGTATACAGCGTGGCGCCGACTGGTGTGGCGGCCAGGATCTGGATCTGCTGTGCCCGCAGCCACTGCAATACCGCCGCAGATGACGCTTCGGCAATGGGCACGGTAAAGAGCGCCCCCAGGCTGGCGCGGATGACATTAGGGTTATGGATATCGGTGGCGCCGGCACAGATCACCACCCCATCGACGCCGGCGGCATCCGCGGTACGCAAAATGGCGCCTAAGTTGCCCGGCTTTTCCACCCCTTCCACCACCACCAAGAAGGGCGTCGACGGCAAGGGCAAATCCTCCAAACGCCGGCGCAAATAGGGCACAACCACCAGCAATCCACCACTATCGCCACGATAGGCAATTTTGCTGAAGACCGCCGGCGTCACCGTGACCAGACTAAGGTGAGTTGTCTTGGCAAGCTGCTGTAAGTGCACCACAATGGGTGCGGCTTCCTCATTCAACAAAGGCAGACAGATATAGGCGGCAGTCGGGATCACGCCGGCAGCCAGCGCGTGGTCGATCTCGCGCACCCCTTCAACCGTGGTAAGTTGCTGTTGGTCACGCTCACGTCGTTTGGTCAACTTAACCAGATTTTTGACACGTGTATTTTGTAAGCTCGAAATCTCAAGTGCCGAGGCGGATAGAATAGCGTTCTGCATAGACTCCTTGGGCGACATCGTACTTTCCTTGCTTTGCGCAAAAACAACTGCGCCTAGCATACTTGCAATGGCAGGGTAAGTCAAGCCGCCTACGCTTATAGGTGCGCACCACAAATGGGGCGAAGTTACGCCAGCCAGGGTAAACGTGCCGAGGATAGGCGGTGAGAAGCTCTGTTCATTGACCCATTGCTCGCCTGTCCGGCACGTCTACCTCCAAATTGAAATGCTTCCCCGCTTATGCAATTGCATTTCCAACCGATGTGCGTGAAAATAGAGCCAATCTCTTTGTTTCCACCACAGCAGCAAGAGCCAGCCAGGAGGGTTATACCCAATGTCAATGTCAACATCAACCGCGCCCACGTCAGCCTATACCGCTTTCAATTCGTACGAAGCACGCACGGCCACGGCAATTTTTGAACGCATGTTTCCAGCCGATCAACAGACAGCCGGCGCCACCGATATCGGTGTAGTTGATTATGTCGATCGTGCTCTGGCCGGTGCCTACAGTGACCAGGCCGCCATCTATCATACCGGACTGGCGGCCCTTGACCGGGTGGCGCGCCGGCGGCATGGCGCCCCCTTTGCCGGTTGCACCGTAGCCCAACAGAATAAGCTCCTGGCTGATTTGGAGCAGGGCGCTTTACCCGACTTTTATACGCCAGTGCAAAGCCACTTCTTTGCGCTGTTGCGCACCCACTTGCAAGAAGGGCTCTTTGCCGACCCGCTTTATGGCGGGAACCAGAACAAATTGGGGTGGGCTACTTTGGGCCACCCCGGTGTCTGGCTGGAAAACTCGGCTGCCGAAAATCTGAGCGCTGCGCCGGTGACCAAAGGCGGCGTCATCCAATCCATGGCCGATCTAGGCTATCCATTAGCGGCCCAAGCAACCGGCCAAACCGCGGTCGCGCCAGCAGCAAGCATCGGTTATGATCCCCAATTGGGCGCGCAGCCGCCAACGGGCGCGGCCGATGTCATTCTCGTGGGCTTGGGCGCGGTGGGGGGTCTGATTGCCCCGGTGCTGGCCGAGGCAGGTCTGCGCGTGGTGGCGCTGGAAGCGGGACCCTATCGCACCAAAATGGACTTTCTGCCTGATGAACTGGGCGCAACCTACTACGGACGCGCCAACATGGGCAGCAAGTTTCTAAGCGAAAGCCCCCAATGGCGACGCAACAGCGGGGACGAAACCGAGCCGGCCACCTTTTCCCTAGGGCGTATGGTCAACGGTGTGGGCGGTTCGGCCATTCATTATGGGGCCTGGCTGCGCCGTTTCCATCCCCATCATTTTGCGCCGCACACCCGTGTAGCTGAGCGGTGGGGCGTGGACGTTCTGCCCACAGGCTGCACCCTGGACGACTGGCCGGTGACCTATGCCGATCTGGAACCCTACTACGACCAACTCGACCATTTGATCGGCATTGCCGGACCGGCCGAGACGCCCTTTATCCCCCGCCGCGCTGCCCACCCCATGCCCCCGCTGCGTCCCTTCCGCTTGGGCGAATTTTTCACCCAGGCAACCCAAAGCCTGGGCCTTCATCCCTATCCGGTGCCTGTAGGCCTCAACAGTGTGCCCTATGCCAGCCGGCCGGCTACGACTTACACGGCCTGGGTCAATGGCTTTGGCTGCTTTAATGATGCCAAGTGGCAACCGGGTCTGACCAGCGTGCCCCAAGCCCTGGCCACCGGCAATCTCACCCTGCGCACCCACTGTCGTGTCTTACGCATTCTGACCGATAGCCAGGGCCATGCCGATGGAGTGGAGTATGTGGACGCCAACGGTAAACGCCAGGTGCAGCGAGCGCGCACGGTCATTCTGTGCAGCTATACCTTTGAAAATGTGCGCCTGCTCCTGCTCTCCGGCGATCAGCGCCATCCCCAAGGATTGGGCAACAACCAGGGCCAAGTAGGCCGCCACTTTATGACCAAGATGTTCGCCCATGTCGATGGCTATTTTCCTGACGTCGTCTTTAACCGCCATACTGGGCCGGCCTCACAGGGGATCATCCTGGACGATTATCTGGCCGATGACTTTGACTCGGTGCGTCATGGCTTTGTGGGCGGGGCGACCCTGGGTGCGGAACAGCAATTTCTGCCCATCCAGATCAGCCGCGAAGCGTTGCCGCCCGACGTATCCACTTGGGGTCAAGGCTACAAAGAGCACCTGCTGCAGTGGCAGCACTTTGGCGTGGTCCGCATTCAGCCCGATACGCTGCCCTATGTAACCAACTACCTAGATCTCGACCCTCACCACCGTGACCGCAGCGGCTATGGTCTGCCGGTCGTCCGCATTACCTATGACATGCGCGCCAACGAACAGCGCCTGGCCGACTGGATGGAGGGCAAAGCCGAGGAGATTCTGCGCATCATGGGCGCAAGTAAGTGTTGGCGCGGCCCCCGCTTCACCGGCGTCGGCAGCAGCCATGATCTGGGAGGCTGTCGCTTTGGGCACGACCCGGCCACGACGGTCCTCAATGCCGAACTGGGCGTTCACGACACGCCTGGCCTTTATGTTTTTGGAGGAACTGCCTTCCCCTCCTGCCCGGGCATCAACCCAACCCTGACCATCTGGGCCCTCTGTCTGCGCGCCGCGGAACGGCTGGTGGCCCGGCTTGAGGAAGGGCAAGCGTAGTGGAATAAAACTCATGCGCTTTCGCTATCCCCAACTGTGCATGGTATAATAACTCTAAACCTTAAAGTGCAGTGATCGGCATGGTCACCCAAAGGTTAAAAGAGTTACGGGAGAGTCAAAATAATCCCGGATTCTTTGGAGAATCTGGGACTATTTTAACGGCGATACATACCAACGCTCTCAATTTCCCCAAAGCCACCAAGGCGTAACCATGCCCAATTCCTTACGCAGGTCACTGCTCAGCCCTCCCCTATCGACAAGCTCAGGGGAGGGCTGAGCAGTTTCTAACGCTGTAGGCAAAGACGCCTTACTGTTCAAATTATACTGACGAGCAGCACAAGAAGTAACCCATTACTCGTGTAAAAAGTGTACCTGCTTGGCGCTCGTTCGTATACCAGCATCATCTCAACCCAAACGGAGAACATCATGACAGAAGCTACGACTGCGCCTTCCACCCCCTCTGCCATTGGCAAACGCACCCGTCTGATTGAAGGCGAGGCCAAAATTACCGGCAAGATTCGCTTTGTCAGCGACGTAAAATTACCGGGTATGCTCCATGGGCGCCTGGTCACCAGCCCCCACGCCCACGCCCGCATCGTGAAGATTGACACCGCGGCGGCAGCCGCCATGCCCGGCGTCGCCGCAGTTTTGACCGCCAACGATCTGCCCAACATCCCGCCGGCTAGCCGCCAGCGACTGCTGCTGGCTCGTGGCCGCGTCATCTTTGCCGGCCAGCCGGTGGCGCTCATCCTGGCCGAAAGCGAAGCCATTACCGAAGACGCGCTGGAACAGGTTGTGGTTGAGTATGAACCCCTGCCCGCCGCCGTCACCCTAGACCAGGCCCTGGCTTCTGGTGCGCCGTTGGTCTGGCCGGGCGGCAAACCGGGCGAATCAGAGGAGGCCGCTGCGCATGGCGCTGATGTGGGGGGTGAGGAAAAGAGCGAGAACAAAGCCAGCAACGTCGCCAACCGCAGTCAGTTTACCCGTGGCGACTTGGCCGCTGGCTTTGCCGCCGCCGATCTGGTGGTGGAACGCACCTTTGCCCTCTCGGCTGTCCACCAGAGTCCACTGGAGCCTCACGGCTGCGCCGTCCAGATTGACCCCTACAACGAGCAGGTCTCCGTATGGAGTAGCACCCAAGGCCCCTTTGCTGTGCGCCAACAGGTGGCGGAAATTCTGGGCCTGCCCGACTCTGCCGTGCGCTGTTTTGGCACACCGGTAGGCGGCGGCTTTGGTGGTAAAGGTGTGCTCTACGACCCACTGATTGCACTGGCAGCGCGTATTGTGGGTCGCCCGGTGCGCCTGATCCTCACCCGCTATGAAGAGATGGTCGCCGCCAACCCCACACCAGAGGGACGTATTCGCATCAAAGTAGGCGCCAAACGGGATGGCACCTTTACCGCGCTTGAGAGCGAGGTGGCCTTTAACAGCGGCTGCTACCCTGGTTCCCCCATTGGCATCTCGCTGCTCATCACCGGCAGCATGTACCATGTGCCCAATGTGCAGGTCACCGGCCTGGATGTGCTCTCCTTCAAACAGTCGGTCGGCGCCTATCGCGCGCCAGGCATCCCCCAGAGCATGTTTGCGCTGGAGAGTGTGGTCGATGAGATTGCCCGCCAGCTTGACCTGGATCCCTTCGAATTGCGGCTGCAGAATGCGGCCCAACCGGGTGACCCGCTCATTAACGGCAATCCCTGGCCCAAGATGGGGATGACCGAGGTATTGCAGGCGTTGCAAGCTCACCCCGCCTGGCAGCAGCGGGAACAAGCACGCGCCGCCGGACGCGGCGTGGGCATTGCCGTCGGCGGCTGGTTGGGCGGCACCGGGCCGGCCTCGGCCGCCTGTCAGTTGGAACGGGATGGCCAGTTACACGTCCAGCTTGGTTCGGTGGACATTAGCGGCACCAACACCGGCTTTGCCCTCATGGCCGCCGAAGCCTTTGGTATCTCCCCGGACAAGGTCAAGATTGTCAACGGCGACACTAATCTGCCCGCCTTTGCCCTCAACGCCGGCGGCAGTAAGATCACCTACACGGTGGGTCATGCCGTGGTGCAGGCGGTGACCGAAGTGCGCCGCCAGACATTGGAGACGGTGGCGCAAATGTTGGAAGTGGACACCGAAGATCTGGAGATTGTCGATGGCAAGGTGCAGGTCAAGGGCAGTCCCAGCACCGCGATTAGTCTGGCCGAGATTGCCAACCGGACCATGCAATTTGGCGGCCGCTTTGCGCCCATCTTGGGGCATGGCCGTCACGCTGTCACCTCCCAATCGCCCGGCTTTTCCGCCCAACTGGCCGAGGTGGAGGTGGACAAGGAGACCGGCGCGGTGCAGGTGCATAAGTTGGTGGTGGTGCAGGATGTGGGGCGCGCCATCAACCCGGCCGCGGTGGAAGGCCAGATGATGGGCGGCGCCATGCAGGGCGTGGGCTGGGCCCTCTATGAGGGCATGGTCTATGACGAGTACGGTCAGCCCCTCACCGCCTCGTGGATGGATTACAATGTGCCCAACTTTACCCAGGCGGTCAAGTCCATGGAGACGGTGCTGGTCGAGGTGCCCAGTGACTTTGGCCCTTATGGCGCCAAAGGGGTGGGCGAACCGCCGGTCACCCCCACCGCCGGGGCCATCGGCAACGCCATCCGCGATGCCCTAGGCGTGCGCCTGACCGAGTTACCCATGACCGCGCCGCGCGTGCGCCAGGCGCTGAGCAATGGCGGGTCATAGAGCGCGGTGTAAATTAACCGAGGAGTGAGTAGCAGGACAGTTAGACAGTAGGGCAGTCACTGTCTAACTGCCCTACTGACCTATCCACCATTGGCGCGCAGCGGCAGATCCAGCCGTTCGTCGATCCACTCACGCAACAGCGTCGACATACAGCCAATATGAAAACTATCTCTATTGTGTACTGGAACAAGCCCAAGGCCACGCCGATCCGGTGGCCCACCTAGCCCGCCTGCCGGAAACAGAAGTCCAGGCGTTGGTGCAGGCCATATTGGCCACTAGCGAGGATGGGGCGAGAGAAAGCTGACCGGCACTAGGCAAGTGCCGGTCAGCTTGGCCGGTGCGGGGCAAGAGTTGCGCCGCTCACGCCACGGCAAATTCGGTATAGGGGCGCATGGCTGGCGCCTGGAAGCCCAGCACAATCTGATCATTGGGCACGCCATGTTCCAGGAAGTAGGTGGCAATGCCATCTTCGGTCCAGTCTTCTTCAATCCAAAGTTTGCCGCCGCGAATCGCTACATGCAAAATGTTGGTGAGGATCCGCTTGTTCTTTTGCCAGCCAATACTGCGGACAATATATTGCTGGTGTTCATCATCAAAGATCAAAGCCAGCTCATAGGGCAGCGGATCAAGCGCGTTTTCTACAAGTGTGGTTTTGTATTCTTGCAGTGCCCGTTTCACTAAAGCCGGATAGGCGGCAGGCACATTTACGTGATCCATTTGACAACCTCCTGATTATCAATTTATTTTACCGGAGATTTAAATGTCTAGTTGGAACGACCGCCGCGCGCGTAAAGCGCGCCTACTCTTACGTCCGGCCATGACGGCCACACTGGGTGGGCGGTGGGCCGACATTGGTTGTGGTGATGGGGTCTTTACGCGCCTGCTGGTGGAATGGCTGGCGCCCGGCAGCACCGTGGTGGCGGTAGATCGGGATCAGGGAGCGCTGCGCCGATTAGTGCAGGCGTTGCCAGCCCAAGCGCGCACCGCCGTCCAGCCCCTCCGGGCCGACTTCACCCAGCCCTTGTCCCTGCCCGACCCCGCACCGCTTGACGGTCTGCTGCTGGCCAACTCGCTCCACTTTGTACGCCAGAAAGAGCCCGTGCTCACCCAGTTGGTTGGCTTGCTGCGGCCAGGCGGCGCGGTCATCATCATCGAATACAACGCCGACCGGGGCAATGGCGCCGTCCCCTATCCGTTGCGTGATGAACGCTGCCTGGCGTTAATGCGCGCAACCGGTCTGCACGAGGCGTACATCGTCACCCGTGAACCATCGTCGTTCCTGGGCGAGATCTACACGGCGATGGCGGTGAAGGACACAACAGCGGATTAGGGAAGTAACGGATTGAACGTCGCGTGAACAGAGATGACTTGTCCCTAAAAAACTTCGAGACGGTGGGGTAGCAGTTGATAGCCTATGGCGCGCATAATGGCGTTGATATTATCGAGGCGTGGATTGCCATTGGCCGAGAGTGCCTTTTGTACCCCCTGACGCGTCATGTCGGGCAAACATCTACTTTATCTCTATGGCTAATGGGCTATAAGAGCGGCAGCGGGTGCATTGGCCCGAAATTGGCTTGTATAGAGCTGATAGTAGAAGCCTTCCTGTGCCAGCAACGCTTCATGGGTCCCGCGCTCGATGAGTTCGCCGTGGTTGATGACCAAGATCTGGTCGGCGTTGCGGATGGTGCTGAGGCGGTGGGCAATGACAAAGCTGGTGCGCCCGGCCATGAGGCGCAACATGGCCTCCTGAATGTGCTGTTCGGTGCGCGTATCGACCGAACTGGTTGCCTCGTCCAGGATCAGGATCTTCGGGTTGGCCAGGATGGCGCGGGCAATGGCCAGCAGTTGGCGCTGGCCTTGGCTCAGATTGCTACCCCGTTCAGAGAGGGGGGTGTTGTAGCCCTGGGGCAGGCGGTGAATAAATTGATCGGCATTGGCCAGTTTGGCCGCTGCGATCACCTCGTCATCGGTGGCGTCAAGACGGCCGTAGCGGATATTCTCCAGGACGCTGGCGGCAAAGAGAAAGGTGTCCTGGAGCACAATGCCCAGTTGGCGGCGCAGATCGTGACGGTTGAGCTGACCCAGGTCATGGCCGTCAATCACAATGTGGCCGCTGTCGATGTCATAGAAACGGGTGAGCAGGTTGACAATCGTTGTCTTGCCCGCGCCTGTCGGCCCTACCAGCGCCACAATCTCACCCGGTTTGGCGTGGAGGCTCACCGCTTTGAGCACCGGTGTCACCCCGTCATAGCTAAAGCAAACATTCTCAAACCGTACATCACCCCGCAGCGCAGTCAAGGAGAGCGCGTCGGCGACATCAACCAACTCGGCCTCTTCGTCAATCGTGGCAAAGACCCGCTCCGCGCCGGCTACCGCGCTCTGCAACTGGTTGTAGAGATTAGCGATCTCGTTGAGCGGACGGCCAAATTGGCGCGCATAGTTGATAAAGGCGGCGATCACCCCCACCGTCGCCAGGTCATTGACGGCCAGCCAACCGCCGGTGCTCACCAGGATCGCCAAGCCCAGGTTGCTGATAAAGTTCATGGTCGGCCCCATAAAGCCGGCATAGATCTGGGCGCGGGTTGCTGCAGTGCGCAGTGTCGTATTCTGCCGGTCAAAGTCGGCCATAACCGTTGGCTCCCGACTGTAGGCTTTGACTACGCGCTGGCCGGTGACCGTCTCTTCGATCAGGCCGTTGAGCGTCCCCAGCGCGGCCTGCTGGTCACGAAAGCCGGTGCGCGTGCGCGTGGCGACCCAACGGGCCAAGGTAAAGACCAGCAGCGGCTGGATCGTCAGGCTGACCAGGGCCAGGTAGGGGTTAAGCCAAAGCATCATGGCGGCGACGCCCACCAGGCTCAACAGACCGGAGATGAGCTGGGTTACATTTTCCGAGAGCACCGCGTTGACATTCTCAATGTCGTTGGTCAGCCGGCTCATGAGGTCACCGTGGGGGTGGCTGTCAAAGTAGCGCAGGGAGAAGGTCTGCAAACGGGCAAAGAGATGGTCGCGCAGGTCGCGCACCGTTTGTTGCGCGGCGCCAGCCATGATATAGGCTTGCAGCCAGGTGGTGAGCGAATTGAGGGCATAAACCACCAGCATCAGCCCGCCAATGCGCCAGAGCCCGGGCAGGTCGCCAGGGATAATGTAGCCGTCAATGGCGCGCGCTAACAGGTAGGGGCCAACCAGGGTCAGCAGCGTATTGGCGACCACAATGACCCCGGCCCAAAGGAGGGTAACGCGCTGTTTGCGCAGATAGTCCCACAGCCGGCGCACAGTGCCGCGCGCGTCTTTGGCTTTCTCCACCTTGCCCAGCATCATCCCCCCCGGTCCACCCCGCCGGCCCATCATCGAGGTGGCCAGGTCACTGTGGGGGCGCTCCTGGGGTTGCGTTTGGGCTTGGGGTGCGTGCGCCCCGTTTCTATGCGTCTCGGTCATTGATTACCATTTCCCTTTTTATTGCATTTGTTACCACGCGCCGACAGTGGACAACTTATGTCGATTGGAGTACAACCCAATGGCGTGATTTCACACTTGCGCAATTTATCCGTGAAACAGACGATGATGTCGATTATTCGCTGACTTAAAGTGACCGGCACTTCGGAAGTGCCGGTCACTTTGGCCGACTTATTTATTCGTTGTACCTTAATCCGCTTTCTTCACCCATCAACCACCACGCCATTATCCAGCTGTGACGCATAAATCTCCCGGTAAATCGGGCTGCTCTCCATCAACTCGGCATGATCACCCACGGCGACGACACGGCCATCGTCGAGCACCAGGATTTTGTCGGCGCTGAGGACAGTGCTAATGCGCTGCGCCACGACAAAGCTGGTGCGCCCCTGGCGTGCGCTGGCTAATGCGGCCTGAATCTTGGCCTCGGTCTCGACATCGACGGCACTGGTGCTGTCATCCAGAATCAGCAGCGCCGGCTGGGTCAGCAGGGCGCGGGCAATGGCAATGCGCTGTTTCTGCCCGCCGGAAAGGTTGACGCCCCGCTGACCTACCAAGGAATCATAGCCGTTAGGAAAGCGCAGGATAAAGTCATGGGCTTGGGCTGCTTGGGCCGCGGCGATCACCTCCTCATCACAGGCATCGGGACGCCCGTAGCGGATGTTGTCGCGAATCGTGCCGGTAAAGAGCACCGACTCTTGCAGGGCAAAACCGATCTGGCTGCGCAGTGTCCCTTCGTCCAGATCCCGCACATCGACCTCATCAATGGTGACGCGCCCACCGGTTACATCATAGAAGCGGGGAATCAAACTGATGAGGCTCGACTTGCCCGCGCCGGTGGCGCCCAGCAGCGCCACCGTCTCGCCTGGCGCGGCAGTAAAGCTCACTCCCTTGAGCACAGGATCGTGATTGTCGCCATTATAACTAAAAGTGACATCCTCAAAGCGCACTTCCCCCTGGAGCGTGAAGTGAGAAGTGGCGTTGGGTCGATTCTTGATCTGTGGTTCGCTGCTCAATACCTCATCGATGCGTGCGGCGGACGCTTCCGAACGGGAGAAGCGCATGGTCAACATACTCACCATCATGAGCGACATGAGCGCCTGCATGAGGTAGTTGATAAAGGCGACCACCTGGCCCACCTGCATAGCGCCCTGATCGACTTGGACGCCGCCAATCCAAAGCGCTGCCACAATCCCGCCGTTGAGCGCCAGCATCATGAGCGGCATCGTCACGGCCACAGTACGCACGGCCGTGATGTTTTGGGTCATAAGGTCGTTGTTGGCGTGGCGAAAGCGTTGCAACTCATGCTGGGCGCGCACAAAGGCTTTGACCACGCGCACGCCGGCCAGATTTTCCTGCATCACCGTGTTGAGTTTGTCGAGCCGCGCCTGGACGCCGCCAAAGAACGGATAGGCGCGGTTGATGACCTGCACCAGCACCACCGTCACCACCGGAATCAGCAGCAGAAAGAGCAGTGCCAGCCGCGGGCTAGTGATGATGCCCATGATCAGACTGCCGACCAACAACAAGGGCACGCGCACCATGACGCGCAACAACATAGAGACGGTCTCCTGCACCTGAGTTACGTCGTTCGTCAGGCGGGTAATGAGCGCGCCGGTCTCCAGCTTGTCCAGGTTGCCAAAGGAGAGCGCCTGCACCTTGGCAAAGAGAGTGTGACGCAGGTCAGCGCCAAAGTTCTGCGCGGCGAGCACGGTAAAGACGCCACAGCCCACGCCCCCAATCAGCCCAATGGTGGCGACCACCACCATCCAGAGGCCAATGTGGATCACCGTGGACAGATCTGACTGAGCAATGCCTTGGTCGATCATCTGCTCCACAAAGTGGGGTTGGAGCAGATCCATACTCACTTCCAGCACCATGAGGAGCGGGGCCAGGGTGGCCCAGTGCCAATAGGGTTTGAGAAATTGGCCTAGCTTGCGCGTTGCCGGCATGGGAAATGCTTACTCCTTGTTGTAAAAGTAGTGGGTTGAAATGGCCGCCGCGCTTTGCTGCAAGGCGACGACCAGTGGCGCTTCCGCGGTTACGATCAGGTGTTGGGTGGGAATAATCACCACAACCGCGGCAAAGGCCGTGCCATCATGCTGGAAGATTGGCGCGCCCACCGCACAGATGCCAGTGCGTAACTCTTCCCGGTCAATGGCAAAGCCTTGGGCGCGAATTTCCGCCAACTGTTGGCGCAGGCAGTGGGGGTCGGTCATGGTGGCCGGCGTCAGCGCGGCGAGGGGCTGCTGTAGGAGCGTCTCCACTTCATGCTCCGGGCGAAAGGCCAAGATGGCCTTGGCGCCGGCGGCGGCATAAAAAGGCAGACGCCGACCTGGCCGCCCCCCCACCGTGATGGGCCGACTACTTTCGGTAGAGTAGGCCCACGTGCTGCCGCCATCGGCCCAAAATTCGAGCCCTACGGCTTCATCCAGTTGGTTACGTAATGCATCAACATGGGGTTTGGCAATTTGGATAAAGTTGTTGGCCAACGAGGCGGTCAGAGCCGTCCCTAGCATGTGGATCGACCTGCCTAGACTAAACTTCTTGGTGGTTGGGTTTTGCTGCAGAAAGCCATAGTCGGTCAAGGTCAACAGGATGCGTGAGGCTGTGGCTTTATGAAAGTTGAGTTTTTCACTCAGCTCGGTGGTGCCCAGTTCCTGGTTATGGGGCGCAAAGGCCAACAAGACTTCAAGCGCCTTTTCAATGGCATTGGCTTTTTCTGATTGGCCCATAATCCCCTACTTACCCACAAATTTTCGTCTCACATAATGAGATACAAAATTATAATATGAGATAAGTATAGCTAATAGCATGGATTTGTCAAGTGCTATAGATGTTTAGAAAAAGATCCGTGCCAAGAAACCAGGTTTCTGGCAGAAACCTGGTTTCTCTACCCCGAATGATTATCTGAATCTCTATAGGATGGGCAGGATGCATTTCTGTTTGGCGCTTGATGCGTTTCAAGGATCTGCTGGTTACGTTCCGGGAATGGCCCAGGTTTAGGCGAGAGCATCATGCTTGCCATCGAGAAGCTTGCCCCGAAGCGCGGCCCATTCCCGGAATGTTCGACACGCTTCGTGCTATCCTTTAGGCTCGCGCGGTAGGGTAAGGAGCTTATTCCCCAGCGGCCTCGTCGTTTGCCAGGGCTTCGAGTGCTTTGGCGTCTTCCAGATCTTGTGGCCGACCGGCGGCGCGCTTGGCTTTGATCAAATCGGCGCGGGCAATGGTGTGGTGACAAGCCGGGAACCGGTGGCTTTGACAATAGCCGCCATGTCGGAGCCGAGTTCAATCAAGGCGTCAAGGATGGCTACAATATTTTCCGGCGTGTTTTCAACAAAGAGGGCAACAGCCTAGGTGAAGCGCGATACGCCATAAATCGTGGCGGCAAAACCGCCGATGACCAGATAGCGCGCCTGTTGATGCTCTAAGGCGGCAAAAAGTTGGGTTGCATTGGTAACCATGTTCGCGCTCTTCCACTGTGGGTTAAAATGTGCGGCAAAGGCGGCCATTTGCGCCAACTGCTCCAGGTGCGCGTTTGTTGTAGGATACCAATGGGCAAAATGGCGCGCCTTGCGCTCAATCGTTTCGTGTTCGAAAGAATCAAGTCTGAGCGGCATGGCCTACCTTTCCAATCTTCACCGGCATAGATTGTCGCTGGCACCGCACCCTGTATTGCTGATCTAATTTTACCATACCGCGACCGATCGCCAATAACAAATCCCGTAGGGATGCCTAAGTTTTGACTCCCTACGCGACAAAGCGAGTGGCGGGTGGTGAGTGGCGCTTGACCCGCCACCCGCCACTCGCCACCCAACTGGTCACCAAGTCGCGAAGAGTTAGAATATTTAAGTCGGCATCTATGGCTACGCAAGCCGTTACGCTTAGGCAAAGAGGGGATTCGTCCCCCCAAAGGCGTCGATGGCGCTGCCGGTGATGGCGGAGCTGGCGTCGGAGGCCAGGAAGAGGGCCAGCGCGGCAATCTCCGCCGGCTCCATGAGTTTGGGATTCTCGGCGCGGCCCTGGCTGTTGAAGGCTTCACGGAAGCCTTCAGTGTCGACGCCGCCGGGGCAGATGCAGTTGACATCAATGCCATAGGGCTTAACCTCCGCCGCCACACTTTCGGTCAGGCTGATCAGACCGGCCTTGGTCACGCGGTAGGCGCTGCGCCCTTTGCCCCCCTTGCGCCCGCCAATGCTGGCAATGTTGATGATCTTGCCGCGACGATTGGCGATCATAGTAGGCAGCACCGCCTTGGTGAGGAGCGCAGCCGCGGTCAGGTTCACCTCCAGCACCTGGCGCCAGAGCGCGGCGTCAAAGTCCACCAGGTTGATGGGCGGATGGATGATGGCGGCGTTGTTGACCAGGATGTCAATACGACCAAAGCGGTCGAGGGTAGCGCGGGTAATTTGTGCAACGGCGTCGGGCTGGCTCAGATCGGCAGTAATCGCCAGTGCTGCACTCCCTCCCTGCTCGATCTGCGCCGCAACCGTTTCGATTTCAGCGGTGGTGCGCGCGGTCAATGCCACCTTAGCGCCGGCCGCGCCAAAAGCCAGGGCAATGGCTTTCCCAATGCCCTTACTGGCGCCGGTGACCAGGGCGACTTTATCGATTAATGGTGCGGTTGACTGCGGCATGATAGGCTCCTTGCTGCTTCTGTTTGTGGTCGTGCGGGCTGACATCGTACCACGCCGATAACCCTGCACCCAAATCCATTATCTGTAGGGAGCATTCTCAAATGTGAACGAGGTAGCATGTGACCATATCTAGCACACTGACGTAAGTGAGAAGCCTAAGTGGCCTTGCCAGAGCGTCCCCGAAAATGGGGTACGCACCCGCGATTTGAGAGGATTTGACGAACAATAGGACTTCGTCTATAATGCAGAGCGATTGCAGACTGAACGGAGCTATACAGGAACGCCACTGTCATGTACATAGAGCGCACGTTGGAAACTTTTATTAAACGGGGAGCCGATCAATTTCCCATCATCTTGGTGACCGGCGCCCGGCAGGTCGGCAAAACCACTGTTTTAAAGCATCTGAGCGAAAACGCAAGAAGTTATGTCACCCTTGACGATCCGCTGCTCTTAAATCTGGCCAAGAGTGAGCCAGCTTTATTTCTACAACGCTTTGCACCACCAGTGCTGATCGATGAGATCCAATATGCGCCGGAGTTGTTGCCCTACATCAAAATGATCGTCGATGAGCGCCAGGAAGCGGGCCTTTTCTGGCTGACTGGGTCGCAACAGTTTCATCTCATGCAAGGTGTCTCGGAATCATTAGCAGGGCGGGTCGCCATTATCAATCTGTTGGGTTTATCCCGACGTGAGTTGATTGGACAGGGGCGGAGTGACGCGCCTTTCTTGCCGGCGCCGGATATAGTGCAGACGCGTGAAGCTGTGGGGAAGCCACTCCTGTTGCCAGAACTCTATCAGATCATCTGGCGGGGCGCGTTTCCGGCGGTTGCACTCAATCCACAGATCGACCGCGACCTTTTTTATAGTTCCTACGTCCAGACCTATCTGCAGCGCGATGTACGCGATCTGGCGCGGATCGGTGATGAAATGGCGTTTTTGCGCTTTCTACGCGCCTGTGCTGCCCGTACAGGGCAACTGCTCAATCTCGCTGAATTAGCCCGCGATGCCGATATTGCACCCAATACGGCCAAAAGTTGGCTTTCGATCTTACAGACCTCCAATCTGCTCTACCTGTTGGAGCCATACTACACTCACTTGACCAGCCGTTTGGTCAAGGCGCCTAAACTTTACTTTCTTGATACGGGGTTGGCCACCTATCTGACCGAATGGGCCACCCCAGAAACTTTAGAGGCCGGCGCATTTTCCGGCCCAATCTTTGAAAGCTGGGTTGTGGCCGAATTGCTCAAATCCTATTGGCATAATGGCCGCCGCGCGCCCTTTTATTTCTACCGCGACCGGGACCAACGGGAGATCGATTTGTTGATAGTGCAGGATGGCAAAGCCTATCCGCTGGAGATTAAAAAGACAGCCGCGCCGGACATGCGTGATGTACGCCATTTTAAGATCCTGGAGCAAGTCGGTCTCCAAACAGGGGCTGGCGGCGTGATTTGTCTAGTGGCACAACCATTGCCCATTACGGCCACAATCCAATCAATCCCGGCTTGGCTACTGTAGATAGGTGGATAGATAGGTAGGTAGATAGGTAGATAGGTGGCAACAGTGTATACTGATTTACCTATCTACTAATCTACCGATTTACTGATTTACCTATCTACCTATCTACTTATCTACCGATTTACTAATTTACCGATTTACTGACCTACTTCCGGCGCATCCAAAACGGGCAATAGAAAGTCGACAATCCGTTGCGCCAGCGGCTCGGTGGTGCCGGGCGACAGGATGTCACCGGCCAGCACATGACCCCAGGGGTGTTCGGTTGTCACCGCCACCAGTTGCTTCGGTTCCGACCCAATTTGGGGGAAGAATTGCTCCGTCTTGCTCTGGTCGACGACAATATCTTCTTTGGTGTAGAGAATGAGGAGCGGCTGGTGTACGGCGCTAAAGTCAGTTTCGCGCGCCAATTTGACGGAAGCCATCATGGGCAGCAACGCGCTCACCGGGTAGCGGTGGGTCCAGTAGTAGCCATGTTGCTCGTTGAGCGGCTCCCACTCGCGGTAGCGTCCGACCACCAGTTGGGCGATCTGTTTTCCCCAGGGCCAAAGCAACAGTTCACTATTAGCATCGTGCAGACCAAAGTTGGGCGAGAGAAAGACCAGCGCGCTCACCCGTTGGCCAAGGTGGTCATTGGCGGCCAGCCAAGTCAGGAGCGCCGCCGAGGTTGAACTGGCGATCAAGACCACCTGGTCGCCAAGCTGCTCCCCGATCGCAACCGCTTCGACCGCATCATTGAGCCAAGCATTGACCGTGGCCTCCCCCAGCGCATCATCACTGCGCCCATGACCGGCTAGCCGGGTGTAAAAGAGGTTCCCCCCCAACTTGGCGGCGATTCGCTCACTGAGCGGCGCCGACTCGTGCCAAGTAGCAGAAAAGCCATGAATATAGACCACGGCAACCGGCGCCTTGCTTTTCTGCACAGGATCGGCCCAAATGATGGTCTTCTCTGTACCTGGCTTAATATCGGGAAAACGCGCTTCGGCAGCGGCCAGATAAGCATCCAGATCTTGGGCAAGTTGGGGTGGGTGAATGGTGGTATCAATCACCACTCTGGGACCGGACGCCACCAACACGCCCAAGAGCACCAATATGATTATCGCGGTTCTGACAACCTTCATTCTCTTCCCTTTCACTGTTTATTCGGAGTGAGTACGACAAGTCTTTGCTTGCGTTGGCTCATCTGAGCGACTTACGTTTATTTTAACATAACTTGCCAGAAGGCAGGGTAGCGCGTGCCAAACAGATCTGTTATACTTGCTCTCATTGTATACTGGCTCATATAGGTCTCCGGGTGAAATCGTTCTATTCTTCTCTGGTGATTGCGACGATTTCACCGCTTCGCCCATATGAGCGTTGTACACCAGCGCGACAGAGCAAGCCGTTCAACGAACTTGACGCCTGCAAAGATTGATCATGTCCAACAAGACCCCAGCCGACTCACAAATTCAAGCCGCCATCCGCCATTTTGGTCTGGCCGTGACCACGGTGGAAGCCGTGCCGGAGTCCTTCAGTTCCATTGTACGCGTCCTGACATTAAGTGATGGTGCAAAGGTTGTGCTCAAACTCCCCTTCAACCAGCGCAAATTACAGCGGGAGACACGCATTTTAACCTTGTTGCAAGGGCGTTTACCGGTGCCGACCGTGCTGGCTAGTTGGCAGGGTGATGAGACAACCGCGGGTGCGCTCTTGCTATCCTGGCTCCCCGGCGCGCCGGCAACCAACGATGCCACACCAGCGTTAGCCTATGGCATGGGTGAACTGTTAGCCCAACTCCACCAGGTGCGCACCAGGGGTTTTGGTGATGACTATGACACCCCATCACAGAGCACTGATTGGCAGGCTCGCTTGGTTGAGTACATTAGCAGTTGGGAAACGGAGTGCAGCCCAGCATTGCCGACGACCTTTGTCCAGCAGGCTGTTACCACCTATCAGACCCTGTTACAGCGGCTACCGCCGCCCGATGGCCCCTGCCTCGTCCACATGGATTATCGGCCAGGCAACATTTTGGTGGATGGTGAAGCGATCACGGGCCTGATCGATTTTGAGTCGGCGCGCGGCGGTTCAGCAGAGCGGGATTTCGTCAAAATGCGCGAGGAACTGTGGCTGAACAATCCAGCCACAGAAGCGCCCTTTCTGAGCGGCTATGCCGCCGTGCGCCCACTGCCTGATCTGGCAGCCGCACTGCCCCTGAACGAGCTGCAAAATGCGTTGGCTTCGCTGGCCTGGGCCATCCGCCGCGACCAGGTAGGCAATGCGTTTTGGCAGCAAAATATGCAGGTGGCGGAACGGCTGATTCGCGACGGGCGGTAACGATGAACACTTTACTGCGAAGCCCGTCGCTGATAGTAGATGCTACGGCCACGCCCTTGGCGCTCAAGCAGGCCCAACTCAATGAGCTTTTTAAAGTCCAGGCTACGTGTGGCCTTGGCACGTGAGGTGAGTTGTGCATAGTCACGGTCGGTAATAAAGCCATGTTGATCAATATAATCCAGAATGAGCTGGTGATGTGGTTGCAGACGCGTTGCCGGTGTAGCTTCACGTGTCGCCAGGCTTTTGTCCAGACGTAACAACTCATCAAGCGTTCCTTCGGCAAAATACTCCAGCCAAGCTGTAAAATCGACCGTTGCCACCAGATCATAATAATTGCCAAAGAGGCCAACTTGCTGAAAATAACGCGTGACATTCTGGTTGTAATAGTTCTCAAAATTCAGAAGTGTAAACAGACTCAAATCAAGTCCAGCCAACAACACCTTGGTCGCCAGACGGGCTGTTCGGCCATTGCCATCAATAAAGGGATGGATCACGACAAATTGTTTGTGAAAGATCCCAGCCAGCAGGAGTGGATCGAGAATGCCACGTTGGTCCTGCACAAAGTCAACCAACTCATGGATCAGCGACTCTACCTCTTGGTGGTCCGGCGGCAAATAGACGATCCCCCCTGTACGCGGTTCATAGACAACAACCGGCTCCTGACGCCACGCCCCCACTTGATGGGACGGTAACAATTTGGCTGTCACAGCGCGGTGGATGTGAAGCAACAGATCAGCGGTAAAAGGGATTTGTGGATTGTCGTTTAATGCGACCAGAATTTGGTTGTAGTTGAGCACTTCCTGTTCACTTTGCCGCACATGGTCGGGTTGGTTTTTCAGGATACGACGCACTTCAGTCAACGGTAGTGGATTGCCTTCGATGCTGGTGGACGCATAGGTCGAAGTGACAATCGCTTCCCGCTGCAGTTCCGTCAGAACAACAGGTGCAACATGGCGCTGGTTCAGTTCATGGATCAAAATTGTGATGCGTTTGATTGTATTTAACAATTGCGGCGAAATGTGGTATCGTGGCTGAAACATAGCAACTCCCCTTTCGTCTAATTATAGACGAAAATTAGACGAAAATCAAGTAGTGATCTTAATCTGGGTGTATTCCTCTTAAGCTTACAAGGAGAAAACAATGTGGCAATCAGCGTTTATTGAAACTAACGGCTTGCGCCTCCACTATACGCGCACCGGTGGCGCTAAGCCACCGGTAATTCTGGCCCACGGCTTTTCCGATGATGGTCTCTGTTGGACGCCGGTGGCCCAAATCCTGGCCGCCGATTATGATGTGATTATGGTCGATGCCCGGGGACATGGTCGCTCCGACGGACCGGAAGAGGGCTATGGCTCTGCTGAGTCGGCGGCAGATTTGGCCGGTGTCATTGCGGGGCTGGGCTTGCAAAAGCCGGCCGTCTTGGGTCATTCCATGGGGGCAGCGACCGCGCTGGCACTGGCCGGTCTCTACCCCGATCTGCCGGGCGCGATCCTGTTGGAAGATCCGCCGGCGTGGTGGTTTAATAACCCCGCGGCTGCCGGCAATCGGCGCGGGCGTTTTGGCGATCGGATTGTGAATCTGAAACGCAAGACACGGGAAGAGATGATCGCCGAGCAGCACGCCAGTTCGCCCCGTTGGTCAGAGGCCGAGCTAGGACCGTGGGCCGACTCCAAGCTACGCCTCAGCTTCTATGTGCTCAATCAAGGGAGCTCCGCCGCAGTCGACTGGCCGGCCACAGTCAAGCAGATCACCTGCCCCACGCTCCTCATCACCGCCGACCCGGAACAGGGCGCCATTGTCTCCGCCGAAGCCGCGGCCGCGTTCCAGGCGATCTTGCCCCAAGCGCAGGTCGAACACATTCCCGACGCCGGCCATAGCATCCGCCGCGAGCAATTCGCGCGCTACATGGCGGTGGTGCAGGAGTTCCTTGGTAATCTATAAAACAGGAAACCATTATGACAACCAATCCAACCACTCAAACTCATTCCACCGTCATTCCCCTTTGGCCCAACGGCGCGCCCGGCTCCGAAGATTGGACACAGCAGGAGGCGGAGGCGGTTTTGCCCAATGGCCTGCCGGTCGTCCACAATGTCACGGAACCCACGCTGACGGCCTATCTGCCTGATGCGGCTACCGCCACCGGCACGGCCGTGATTGTCTGCCCTGGCGGGGCCTTTCACTTTCTGGCCACGGCCCATGAAGGCACGGAGGTGGCACAGTGGCTCAACGCACGTGGCATTGCCGCCTTTATGCTCAAATATCGGCTGCTGCGGACGGCAGCCGGCACTGGCGAGGAGCTAAACCAACAGGTGCGCGCCACCCTAGGCGACCGCCCCAAAATGGGGGCGCTCATGGAAATGTTGCGCCCGCTGATTCTGGCGGATGGACAGCAGGCCGTGCGGCTGGTGCGCGCACGAGCGGCTGAATGGGGAATTACCCCCGATCGCATTGGCATCATGGGCTTTTCAGCCGGCGGTGCGGTGACCAGCAGCGTGGCGATGCAGTACGATGCTGACTGCCGTCCAGACTTTGCCGCGGTTATCTACGGCGCGCCGCCAGGGGGTGATCTCGCGGTGCCGGCGGATGCGCCGCCCCTCTTTCTGCTCTGCGCCAATGATGATGAGATGGCGGCCACGCGCAGCACACAGCTTTTTGCCGATTGGCGGGCTGCCAGTCGGTCAGTGGAGATGCATATCTACGCTCAAGGCGGCCACGGCTTTGGCATGAGAACACAAGGTACGCCCAGCGACCATTGGATCGAGCGTTTTGGTGAGTGGCTGCAAGGGCAGGGGTTTGGGAGTTGAGTAAAATAACCAGCAGGTTGACTTTTAGCAAGGGTCAACCTGCTCTTGTGGTACCCCAGCAAAATATGGCATGGTTCAACAATGAGAAGAATGCTGGTTACAATTTGTAGGTGCGGTATGGAAACCGCACGTTTCTGCGTAAATAGATTTGTGCGGTATGGAAACCCATACGCATCAAGGTAAGCTCTAGCCGGGTCATGGACCCGGCGGATTTACTCAGGGCGATGCCCACAGACACCGCAGGTCACGGACCTGCTTGGAGCGATAGTCACTCGAGTGTTCGCGCTTTAGCTTGATGCGTATGGGTTTGCAACCGCACCTACGCGCCGACAAAATATTGCCTAACCGTGAACCATGCCTAAAATATGAATCTACAGGAAGCACCATGCAAACCACGATCACTGTTGACACTACCCAGCATCAAGGCACGATCAGCCGTCACATCTACGGCCACTTTGCCGAGCACCTGGGGCGCTGTATCTATGAAGGGCTGTGGGTCGGACCAGACTCCCCCATTCCCAACACCGACGGCATCCGCAACGATGTGCTGGATGCGCTGCGTCGTATTCGCATTCCCAATCTACGTTGGCCGGGGGGCTGCTTTGCCGACGAATACCACTGGCAAGATGGTATCGGTCCCCGTGAAGAACGGCGGCGCGCCGTCAACACCCATTGGGGTGGTGTGATTGAAAACAACCATTTCGGCACCCATGAATTTCTCCACCTCTGTGAGTTACTCCAATGCGAACCCTATATCGCCGGCAATGTAGGCAGCGGCACGGTGCAGGAGATGCAGGATTGGGTCGAATACATGACCTTCGGCGGTGACTCCACCCTGGCCGCGCAGCGCCGCGCCCATGGACGCCAGGAACCGTGGCGGGTCAAATACTTTGGCGTGGGCAATGAAAATTGGGGCTGTGGCGGCAACATGACCGCGGCCGAATATGCCGCCATCTATCGCCGTTACCAGACCTATGTGCGCAGCTATGGCGACAACAAGGTCTATAAAATTGCCTGTGGCGCCAGCGATTTCAACTATGACTGGACGGAAACGCTCATGCGCGAGGCCGGACGGCGCATGGATGGGCTGAGCCTCCACTATTACACGGTCACTCACACCTGGGCGCACAAGGGTTCGGCCACCGACTTTACCGAGGACGAGTGGTTCCTCACCCTGAAGAAGGCGCTGCGCATGGAAGAGATCGTGGCCAAACACAGCGCGATTATGGATGGCTATGACCCCGACAAGCGGGTGGGCTTGATTGTCGATGAGTGGGGAACCTGGTATGATGTAGAGCCGGGGAGCAATCCGGGCTTTCTCTACCAACAGAACAGCCTGCGCGATGCGCTGGTGGCCGGTGTGACGCTCAATATCTTTAACCAGCACTGTGACCGTGTGCATATGGCCAACCTGGCGCAGACCATTAATGTGCTACAGGCGCTGATCCTGACCGACGGCGCCCGCTTTCTCCTGACACCGACTTACCATGTCTTTGACCTCTATCAGGTGCATCAGGACGGAACACTGCTGGCGACCACGGTGGAGCAGGGCGCCAACTATGTCCATAAAGGCGCGAGTTTGCCCCAAATCAGCGTGTCGGCTTCACGCGATAGCGCCGGCGCGGTGCATATCACCTTGTGCAACGTAGACAGCCACAACGGCGCCACGGTGACGCTCAACCTGACCGGGATGGAGGCGATTGCGGCAGCCACGGGGCGCATCGTAACGGCGGACGCCATGCAGACCCATAACACCTTTGACCAGCCTGACGCCGTTAGGCCAACTACGTTAGACACAATCAGCCAGCAAGGTCGGCAGGTGCAGGTGGAACTGCCACCCATGTCGGTCGCCGCGGTGACAATTCGCTAAGCTGACCGGCACTTGGCAAGTGCCGGTCAGCTTAAAGTTTCAACCCCGACGTTAGCCAAGAAAGAATTCAGCCATGCAAATCCAGCTACAACTCCATATCAACAACAACATACATAACCTCCACGTTGACCCGGACCGCACACTACTCAGCGTCCTGCGTGAGGAACTGGGCGTCACTGGCCCTAAATATGGCTGTGGTGAGGGCAAATGCGGCGCCTGTACGGTGCTCATGGATGGCAACCCGGTGCAGGCGTGCAGCGTCACTGTAGGGGCCGCCGCTGGCAGTCGCCTTACCACCGTGGAGGGCTTAGCCGCCAATGGCCGGCTGCACCCGATCCAGAGCGCGTTTCTGGAGATAGGAGCGCTGCAATGTGGCTACTGCACCCCTGGCATGCTCATGTCGGCGGCAGCGCTGTTGGATGCCCATCCACAGCCAAGTCTGGCCGAAATCAACCACTTTATGCAAGACAATGTCTGCCGCTGTGGCGCGTACCAGCGCATTGTGGCGGCCATCCAGCGCGCCGCGGCCATCCTGCAAACGGGTGATGCAGTCAATCCAGTGATCAGCACAGAGGTGGCTGTAATGCGTCCCTTTGACACGGCTGAGCCTGTACCTACGAAGAACGACGAAGGCATCTTTGTCGCCTACCCCTGCCCGGATCTGGTTATGGCGCGCTATGGTGAAGATGCTGAAATTCCTGCGCCGGAAGAGCGGGAGTTACAAGACATTGGCCCCTGGGTGCATATTGACGGCGAAGGTGCGATTACCGTCTGTGTGGGCAAGGCAGAGGTGGGGCAGAACATTCGCACCACCCTGGCGCAGATCGTGGCCGAGGAACTGCGCATAAGCGCGGATATGGTGCGCGTGGTCTTGGGCGACACCGGTCTCACCCCCTTTGACATGGGCACCTTCGGCAGCCGCACGACGCCAGTCACTGGGGCGCAACTCTGGCGCGTGGGGGCGACCGCGCGTGAACTGTTGCTTGATTTGGCCGCGGCGGCGTGGAGCGTAGCGCGCACGACGTTGCAGATTACCGGCGGCGTTGTCAGCCATCCCGCATCAGGGCGCAGCGCCACCTTTGGCGACCTGGCGCGTGACCGCAACCTCCTGCGCATTGCGCCGGATGACGCGCCAATTACGCCCCCGTCGGCCTGGACCACGGCAGCCGGCCAGCCCCGCGCCAAAGTTAATGGCCAAGCCTTTGTAACGGGGCAGCATCCCTATGCCTCGGATACAGCGCTGCCGGCCATGTACTATGGGAAAGTCCTGCGCCCGCCTGCTTACCAGGCCAAACTTGTGTCGATTGACAGCAGCGCAGCCGCGGCCATAGCAGGTGTGACGGTGGTGCAGGAACGCCATGATGAAGAGGACTTTGTGGGCGTGGTGGGGCCCGATGAGTTTACTGCCAGCCAAGCGCTGGACGCAATCCGCACCCGCTGGCAGACGCCATTGCAGGTTTCGCAGCCGGAACTTTTTGAGTATCTCAAAGCCAATCCCGTTGAAGGGGAAGGGCGGCGTGGCCCCTATCTGGCGGTTGAGGGCTCGGTGGAAGAGGGGTTGGCCGCGGCCCATTTCACCCTGTCCCAGCAGTACACTGTTGAATACATTGCCCATGCACCGTTGGAGCCGCGCGCGGCGGTAGCCCAGTGGCAGGACGGCCAGCTCACCGTCTGGACCGGCACCTCGCGCCCCTTTGGCGTACGCACAGAGTTGGCGTTGGCCTTTGGTCTGCCCGAAACGCAGATCCGCGTGATCGTGCCGGACACGGGGTCGGGCTACGGCGGCAAACATACGGGACAGGCGGCCATTGAAGCGGCGCGCCTGGCGAAGGCGGTTGGTGCGCCGGTCAAATTGGTCTGGACGCGTGAGGAAGAGTTTACCTGGGCCTATCTACGCCCAGCCGGCATCATCGAAGTGACCGGCGGCGTCGATGCGGAGGGGCGCTTTACCGCGCTGCAACTACTCAATACCAATTCAGGTGCGGCGGGCATTGAGACACTCTATGCTATCCCCAACCGGCATATTGCCTATCAGCCGGCCGACTCACCGCTGCCCCAAGGCTCTTATCGTTCCCTGGCGGCGCCGGCCAACCACTTTGCGCGTGAGACCTTTCTGGATGAGATCGCGCACAGCCTGGGCATTGATCCGTTGGAAATTCGCTATCGCAACTTGCAGGATGAGCGGATGAAGGCGGTGTTGACAGCGGCGGCGGATGGCTTTGGCTGGGGCAAGAGCACGCCGGCAGCCCATCATGGCTTTGGCCTGGCCGGCGGCTTTGACAAAAATTCCTACATTGCCACCTGCGCCGAGGTTTACGTGAACCCAGCCAATGGGCAAGTAAAGGTGGTGCGGGTGGTGGCGGCCTATGATTGTGGCGCCATTATCAACCCCGACACGGTGCGTAACCAGGTGGAAGGGGCGCTGGTGCAGGGGCTGGGTGGCGCGCTCTTTGAGCGGATCACCTTTGCCAATGGCCGGCTGCTCAACGCCAACTTTGGCGGCTATCGCGTCCCCCGCTTTGGTGACATCCCCACCATTGAGGTTGTGTTGCTGGACCGACGCGACATATCCCCCGCCGGCGCCGGTGAGACGCCGATTGTGGCCATTGCGCCGGCGATTGGGAATGCGATCTTCCAAGCGACCGGCGTGAGGCTGCGGGCGTTGCCATTGGCGCCTCATGGGGTGCAGCGTTAGAAAACGTGAAATGCACCCATCTTTCAAAGCAGCGCAGTGTTGGAGAAAACCTCAAGTCCTCTGCTCTGTATGGGGCGATTGCGGGCTGGCATAGAGCGCGCGGACTCATCCTGCCGGCGTGGGCTTGACATCGGCGAGGCTGAACCCGTTCTGAGAAAAGTGACAACCTCATCTACCACCCTCTCGAAATGTACGGCTGTCTCAAAATAGGGCAGCCCATGGCGAATGCATTCCCCCTGTACGGTTGCGCTGAGATGCTGCAGGCGCGCAACGGTGGTGAGCAATTGCCCATCATCATAATCGCGCAGCCAATCATTGGTTCCACCATTTAAATGGCGAATTTGATGCATTTTGGTGTTTAGATCAGCCTCAGCATATCCCAAGAAACAGACGCGCACCTGGCCCGGAAACTCACGACACAACTCAGCTGCGAGCCGGGGGTGAAGTTGCACCCCTTCGAGCAAATACTCTTCACCATTTTCAAGCATGGCCACGGCCATACTACGAATGACAGGCGTCAGCAAGGTGGCCACCTGCAGTTCGTCATCCTCCGGGTTAACCCCAAAACTTGGTGCGCCGTTGGCAAAGCCCATCATCAGATAGTCAAGACAAAAATAAGGAATGACTGTCTGGACCACAAAACGTTGTGCGACGGTGGATTTGCCGGAACGAGCCGCACCACCTACAAGATAAAGCATGAAATTATCCTCAACTGAACGCTTTTTCTTTTGGAAATTTAAGTTTTTGTAAATCAATTTCTAATCGATTAGAAATCTAGCAGATAATACAATATCTGTCAAATCTATACGGACAAAAACAGATATGGGAATGCGGTTTTGTCCCGTAGGGGCAGATGAGTTTAGAGAGGAAAAAGATGATACCTCTGTCCTAAACTCAAGCGTCCCTTCGGGACGAGCTCACCTATCAATTTGTCACAGTGGGATAGGTGAAAAGTTTAACCAAATCGCCACTATGGCGCTCTAGCCAGGCTACCATTGCTTGCATATCTTCCAGCCGTGTCAACTGGACCTGGTTGGCGCCCCCGGCCAATGCTCGCCCAAACCACCAGATGGTGGAGACAGCGTTGCGCAGGCGGATAAGCCAGGGGAGCGCGGCTATTTCCACTGGAGTAAGCCGAATGTGGCGCGCATAGCCCTCAACCAGGGCAGCGCCATTGAGCAAAGGCTGCGGATTTTCCCAGATGCGCAACCCAAAGTAGAGCGCCGACGCCAGATCCATGACGCGCACATCAGGCGCGGCAAACTCAAAATCGATGATAGCCGTGATGCGCCCATCGGCATAGAGGGTATTGCTGTGGCCAAAATCGCTGTGGATTACCTGTTGCGGCAACTCCTGATAGGGTCCGCGACAGAAGCTTTGTAGGCGCGCCACCTCCTCCCGCCACCAAGCGAGGGCCTCTTCGTTGGCGGTGCTGCTGGGCAGGCCAAGGTGCGCCGGCGTCAGTGTGGCCGGCGCCGGCACGGCGGGATGGACTTCGTCCAGCGCCGCATAGGGCCCTCGGTTGGGATGGGGCGTCATTGGATAGTGAGCTAGGGTTATATGCAACTCCGCCAATGCCGCACCGACCGCCGTCATTTCCTCTGGTTGGGTGTAATCAGGCCGCCGTCCGGATAAATAGGGAAGGAGCAGCCAACTACCCGCTGCGGTAGCCCAAAATAACTCGCCGACACGCGTGGCCAGGGGCATGGGGACCGCAAAGGAAAGGGACTGTGTCGCCAGCCAACGCAATAACTGATGCTCATAGTGCAGCGCCGCCGGATCGGTGTGGGTCGTCACCTTTTTGAGCACAAAGTCACCGGCGCCGGTGTGCAGACCAACAACGGTATTATTGGCGCCACCAGGCAGTTCAAACAGGGTGACGGGGGGAGCGAGATCATAGGCAGCTACGGCCAAGGCAAATGAATCATTCATGGATGGCTACTCTCTGACAATGGGTGCTTACCACAAAGGGGGCGAAGCACCAGCAAGGCCCATTTGAGCGTCTCGTCTACCGCCCCTAATTTGGGACGCACCACTGACAATTGGCAATTGAAGGGGTTACAGTGAGTTATGGTATACTATCATCAATTTTGTAATGCAGATCGCTGCGTCAACACGCTGTAGATCCGCCTCATCATTCCAAGGGTCTGCCGATGCAGCAAATGCGTTGTTGCCGCGCCAGCCCCTAGTGATAATTTGATAGAAACGACTTGATAGAAGACTATGGCATCCATCACATCATCTTTTCTGGACAGTTTTTCGCCGTTGGTGAACAAGAACTTCCGCACCTACTTGCTAGGGCAGGGCATCTCGCTCACCGGCACCTTTATGCAGCAGATGGCGTTACAGTGGTTTATCTGGGAGATCACCCAAGATACGCGCTGGGTGGGGATTGTGGCCGCCACCACCTTCGCGCCTTCCTTTTTTCTGATGCCCTTTACCGGCGCCATTGCCGACCGGGTCGATCGCCGCAAGGTGCTCATTATCACCCAGGCGATCGAAATGACGCTGGCGCTGCTGTTATCACTCTTGATCTTCCGCGGGCTACATGTGATTTGGCCGATTTTGCTTTTTGCCCTCATTTTAGGGGTTACTGCCGCCTTCAACTTTCCCACCCAAGGCGCCTTTATCGGCGATCTAAGCGGCATGGGGGAGATTCGCAAATCGATGATGCTCTATGCCCTAGCCATTGAGACTGGTCGCTTTGTGGGCCCGGCGCTCGCCGGCCTGGTGGTGGCGCAATTTAATACGGCCACGGCCTTTTTTCTCAACGGTCTGAGTTTTAGCGCCGTCATTATCAGCCTCTTTTGGGTGCGGGCGCAGCAGATCCGCCGCCCTCCCAGCGGTAACCTGTTGCAGAATTTCAGCGAAGCGGTCCGTTACGTGCGCAAACAGCCGCGCCTTGTCGACCTGCTGCTCTGCAGCCTCTCGATCACGCTCTTTGTCTTCTCTAGCCTACAACTCTCGGCTCCCATTGCCGACGTTGTGCTGCATGGCGGTCCGCAATTGGTGGGCTATATGTTGGCGGCTTCGGGCGCAGGCGCGCTTGTTGGGGTGTTACTGGTGGCCCCCCAGGTGCAACGCATTGAACGGGCAGGCATGGCGCTCAGCGGCGCGCTGCTCTGGTCGGGCCTCTGGCTGGTCTTTACCTCCTTCTTTACCTGGGCGCCCTTGACTATTATGGGCATCTTCTTTTACAGCGTCAACATTCCGGTAGTTTTGGCCGGCGTGGGGGCTTTGGTGCAACTGCTTTCCCCCGCGGACATGCGGGCGCGTCTGCTCAGCGTTTCCCAGATGCTCTCTACCGGCGCCCAGCCGATCGGTGCGCTGCTGGTAGGATGGTTAGGCAACGCCCTAGGGCCGTTGGTTGCTATCCGCATCAACGGCTTCTTGATGACGGTCATCGCACTTTCCCTATTGCTCCTCCACCACGAATATCGCCGGTGGGTGGTAGTGCGTGCGTCGGCAGCACATTAAGGCGAGAGCACGCACAACAACGGATTTGGGAAGCAACTGATTTCCCGGCGAGGTGACTGTCACTGGCCATCCATCGCAGAAATACCCTGGTTCGCCCCAGCCAGTGACAGACCTGAGGGATTTATTTGCTTGAAATCGCCTAAGGCATTTGCAATTCACTCAAACGAATGGTGTTTTGCAGCACGAGGTCATTGTCGACGGCGCGGATCTCCATGGTAATTTCGGGGTCGGCTTCGCGCCAGTCAATGCGAATGAGGCCAAAGTTATCATCGGTGTAGTAGCCGCCCAAGCGGCTGGCATCGGGCGCGGGCCAGTCTACATTTTCGGTGAGCCCACTGGAGTTAATCTCCCACAGCGGATAGGGTGCGTCTTGCGTGCGCTTGGAAAACTGGGCGCGATGGGTGTCGCCGGTGATAAAGAGCACGCCATTGGCCTGCGTCGTGGTAATCAGGGTAAGCAGCCGTGCGCGTTCAGCAGGGAAATTCTCCCACGTCTCCCAACCGGTGCCGATCTGGAGATAGGGGATGCTGGTGGCGATAAGGCGCAGATCAGCCGGTTGGCGCAACTGCTCTGCCAGCCAACGCCATTGATCTTCGCCTAACAGGTGGGCATTAGGGTCGGTGCTGGCTGTATAGGGGCCAATGCGTTGGCGGCGCCGCTCGGCATACTCCTGATCACTGACTTTGGTTAACGGTGTACGATCCCAGCGTGTATCCAGCAAAATGATCTGGACGCGTTGTCCTGGTGGACCATAGGCATAGGCGGTGTAAATGCCGCCAGCACGCAAGCGCCGTTCGCTGTTGGCCGGTTCACCAAAGAAATCGAGAAAGACCTTTTTGGATTCCTGCTTCATGGGATAGTCGGCGCCCCCATCGTTGACACCATAGTCATGGTCATCCCAGGTGGCAATGATGGGTGTGTTGTCGCGCAGGTGTTGGTAGCCGGGGATGGCTGCCAACTGTGCATAGCGGGCGCGCAGCAGGTTCATATCTTCGGTGTCGCCATAGATGTTATCGCCCAAGAAGACAAAGAGATCGGGACGGTTGGCCCCAATAGCATCCCAAATGGGTTGGGGTTTGCTTTGGTTGGCGCAAGAACCAAAAGCGATGACAGCAAGGGGTTGGTCGAACAGGGACGGCGTTGCCTGTACGCCACAGGCCGTCATAAGCAGGGGCAAAACTAGCAGGAAAAACAGGCGGCTCCTTGGTTGGGTAAGCACGCCAGGACTGCGATGGTTGAGCATAGATTGATTCCCCATTTCGGCCACAGCGGACGCAATATCAACTAAAAGGCTTTCCATGCGTTGCGAGAATCGCCGCCATCGGTTGGACATTCCGGGAATGCGCCAAAGCTACCGTGGAGACAGAACGATTGTTTGGCGCATTCCCGGAATGTTTTGCGCAGATCCGCGGAATCCATGAAGAGCCAACTAAAAAATGCGCTGCGCCTGCTGTGGCTCAAGCTGCCTTCTTTTATTCGCTGCGATCACCTTACGTCAGATCTAGCGCAACATCAAAGGTGGCCGCATAGCCCGTATTAACTTGGTTGACGGCCAGCAGCATTTGGCCACCACTTTGACCATAAATGCCGTCATCTGCATTGCGCAGTTTGCGCTCGCCGCGCGTATTGTAGGGCGCATTGGCAAAGACTGCGTCGGTGAGCGTGTCATCAAAGAAGAGTTGGGAGGTAAAATCATAGCCATCTCCCGTGCGCATCTTGAAATGAATGTGGACGGCGCGCCCCTCGTACCAACCGGGATAGATAGTGGTGAAGCTGGCAATGCCATTTGCATCGGTCACCTGAAAGCCGCGCAGGAATTTTTGCCCCACCGTATGCATCCCTAATTGAGTGGTGTCCGAATAGATCCCTTCGGCATCGCAGTGCCAGACATCCACCTGAATGCCACTCGCCGGTGTACAGGCATTATTGGCAATCTTCATGACGCCGAAGGTCAGATCCAGTTGCACTCCTTCGCTCATTTTACCATTGGATGGGTCAAGGCGAATGTCAGAACGGTTCAGATCTTCTTCGACAAAGACTGGCCCCTCCGTTAGCTCTGGACGCACCACACAGCCAGTGGGCAGGCTCGCATTCTCCTCTTCGATAGCAGCCAAGTCCGGGCTTGCTTCACCGCCAGGACCACCAGGACCACCCGGGCCACCGGGTCCGGCGCCAAGCGGCATGCAGGCGCTCAGCATGGCCACCGCGCCAGTCGCGCCCAAAAGAGAGAGGATCTCACGGCGGCTGAGAATCCGACCTACAGGCAGATCGTCATTATCGATTGCCATCCCAGCTTGATTAGATACTTTGGTAATGTCAGTCATCTTATTTTCCTTTTGTTGACAATGTTCTTGTTTAGTGACCTTGTTTCTATGCTTTGCTTGGTAACTCTTACCCTACGCTCACTCTACCAGGTAAATCTCAAGACATTGTCAAACAGCTCCCCAGACTTTGTCGAAACCTAAAACTCAACAAGTTCTTAAAGTTGGTTTTCTGCCATCTGTATCAGACAGGACTTACAGGATTCACAGGATTTCTCTCAGTATAACATTGTGAATCCTGTAAATCCTGTCGAATGATCATACCAAAATGTGGGTCTACGTGTGTTGGTAGATCGAAACAGAGCAAGGTAGCGCGCCCAGAGAGCTGCCGCGGATGGCAGGTTTGCGACTCGCCACCCGCGGGAGCTCTCTGGGCGCGCCACCTTACTTGACAGTGACTGTCACCTGAGCCTCACCGCAATCTCGTTGGAGTATTAGTACAGCGGCATCAATAAACCAATGGCTGGCTGAGGAGGAACTTAGGCTATCGTGTACTACCGGCGCGGACCCCGTTGGCGGGCGACCGGCTGATCGTTGGCCAGCGTGGCGCGCAAGCCATCAAGTAACGCTTGTTTCTCGGCATCACTCAGTTTCGCTGCGGAATGCATTAACAAATAATCCCACGTCGGCATTTCTCCGCCATTGATCGCCTTTTCGATTTCATTAAAATTTTCATTGGGCTGATCCCAGGCCGAGAAATTCAGATGCTCGCGCCCTTCAGTCACATGATGCGTCACCTGCAACGAGACTGGCGCCACATAGGCATACCAGGGCCACACCGTCTCGTTGCTGTGGCAGTCAAAGCAGGCGCGCTGGGCGAGGGCGCGTGTTTCCGGCGAATCCCAATTGACCTCACGGGTGACGGGCGGGTTGGTGCGCTGGAGCGGAATAAATTGTATGATAATGAGTAACCCAATAATGACCAACCCTGCATTCCGTAAAAACCGTTTCATACTTTCTCCTGTACTTTTTGACTCTTTTGCTGACTGGACTCTGGCGTTTTTCACTGATTACACTGGTGATTGGTAATTAGTTAATTGGTAATTTTTCACCTGTGACCGCAAAATTCGCCGAACCCCAGTTACTGATAACCATCGCGATCTTTTTTAGGCGCGACCATGAGCAGTCTACGGTAAAATGCCATCAAACTGGCGTCACCACAGATAGCTGCTCAGATGGCGCGTAAATTACGCGCCATCCTTTACTATAGCAGATAAATCTCAAGATATTGTTAAGAAGAGATCAGAAATTTCTATGATTTCTTTAATGGAGTTATCATTCGCGGTACATCTGCACTAATTTCCAACCCAACCCAATTACCACGACTATGCCCAGGGCAACCCAGGTCAGATCGCCCAACATGCTGTTGAGTGTATCCAGTTGATAGGAGAAGATCATGCCCAGCCACACATAGAGAAAGACCCAGACCGTCTCGCCGGCGACATCCCAAAAGGAAAAGTGAGGCAGGGAATAGCCGGTGATGCCGCTGATCAGGTTGATCCAAGGCCCCACCGGGCTCAGCAACCAGCGCGTGAGAAAGACGCTGACACCACCCCAGCGTCGCATGGCATTTTCAGCTTGCTGCGTGCGTGCTTCACTGGCAAGCAGCCGAGCCGACCAATCAAGCACACCCCGGCCCCCCACTCGGCCCAACCCATAGCCGATATGATCACCGATCACGGCGCCACCAATGCCGGCCGCGATCAGCGCCCAAAAGTCCATTTCGCCCTGGGCGACAAAAGAGCCGGCAACAATGAGCAGAAAGCTGCCCGGCAGCGGTAAACCGGTGGAGGAGCAGACCAAAATGCCAAAAACGGCCGGGACGCCATAGAGCGCAAGTGCGCTTAAAACTTGAGTTTGTAGATCCATAGACGCTCACGGTGTCGGTGTTTGGGTAGAGGACGGGTTAAGCACAGTGGTGGTAGTACCGGCGGGCGGCGGGCGCCGGTCGGGTGGCGTCGCCTTGCGAATGGCATCATTAAGTAGGGCAATCACCAGATCGAGATCGCGATCCTGCTCCTTAGCAATCACCTCAATGGGGCGGCGATCCGGGTGATCCGGCGGCAGCCCTAACGCTTCTGCCAGCACACGGGGTGGCACATCGTAGGCGCGCGCAATATGCGGAATATTCATCCAGCCTTGAATCGGCTCATAGGTAGGGCGTGTGCGCCAGCGGGTGACGGCGCGAAAACTAAACAGGCCCACAACCAACAGCGCGAGCACAAAGCCTGTCAGCACCAAACGTCGCTGCTGCTGCCGGCGCCGGCGCTGTTCGGTTAATAGACGATCGATCAGTTCTTCCTTGCTCAGCGCTTCTAACTCTGTGCGCGTCACGTTGGTCATGCGTGCGTAGCCTCCTGTTGATGGGTGTGTATGTTACTATGCTTCAAATGATTTTATGAGTGCTATGATTCCGCCTGAAGGATATTCGTTGTCATTTCCTTCTCCCTCCCTGCCATACGAACTCATAGCCCATCACCTAATCATTTGAATCATAGTACGGACAAGGGTTTTTGTTACCTACTGCGCAGCCCTGAATAGGTAACCTTTTGTGATTAACTCGCATCCAAATAAATAGTAAAAACCGTGCCCTGGCCCAGCCCGGCGCTGGCAGCAGTGACGGAGCCGCCATGCGCTTCAATAATCGCCTTTACGATGGCCAGCCCCAGACCGCTGCCGCCCGTTGCTCGGCTGCGTGAAGGGTCGGTGCGATAGAAGCGGTCAAAGATGTGGCTGATATGCTGCGGTTCCACGCCTTCACCGGTATCTTGCACCGAGAGGGAAACTTGGTTACTGGTGGCGTTGGCGGCCACTGTCACCATACCACCATCGGGAGTATGGCGCAACGCATTGGCCAACAGGTTATGGAGCACCTGCCGCAGCCGCTGCCGGTCGGCCTGGACAGTTGGCAATGACGGCGGCAGGTCCACTGTTAGGGCAACGCCCTCTTCCTCGGCCAGCGGCTCAAAGACGGCAGTAGTCTCCTGCACCAAGTGTGAAAGATCGAGCGGCTGCTTGTCCAATGGCAACTGCGCCGCCTCGGCCAGGGTCAACTCGCGCAGTTCACTGACAAGCTGGATCAGGTGATGGGTTTGGGCATAGAGGTTGGCGATCTGCTCCTCATCCAGTTCATAGACCTGGTCGAGCGCAGCGCGCAGATTGCCCTCCAGCACGGTGAGCGGTGTGCGCAGTTCATGGGAGACGTCAGCCATCAAGTTGTTGCGCACCTCGGCCGCGTGTTGCAGATCGCTTGCCATTTTGTTAAAAGCGTTGGCTAACTCATCCAGTTCCAGACTGCTGCGCGGGATATGGACGCGTGCGCTCAAATCGCCGGCGCCAATCGTATGGGCTGCGGTTGCCAGCCTGGTAATGGGCGCCACCAAAATACGACTGACCGTCACACCGCCAACAATGCCTAAACCGCCAGCCACCAGGATCGCCTTCAACAGATTTTCCGGCAAATTGGACCAGGGGCTGAAAAAATGGCGATCCCCCCCCGGTCTTGGCGGATGATTCCTATCGACGCTTCCGCCAGTGGCGTCTGTGGCCGCGCCGCCACTTACGTTTCCTTCCTGGCCGCTCGCGGTCACACCAGCCGGTGTTGCGACCGCCTGCACCTGTTCTGTTACAGGCGGCGGCTTTTGGGGCGGCTCTGGCAGCACCAAAAAGGTGAATAAAGGCAAAATGGTGAAGAGCAAAAAGAGGCCGCTCAACACAATGCTCATGCGCACCCATAATCGTCGCATGGATCCCCCCTGCTTATCGTTCTTTGGCCAAGCGGTAGCCGACACCATAGACGGTCTGAATATAGATGGGCGCGCTTGGGTCCGGCTCGACCTTTTTGCGCAGATTGCTCATATGTGTGTCCAGCGTGCGCCCCATGCCTTCGTAAGCGTAACCCATACACTTTTCCAGCAGTTCATCGCGGGTAAAGGTGTGGCCCGGATTGGCCATGAGCAACTGTAAGAGCGTAAACTCGGTGCGCGTCAGATCCACCGGTGTGTCGTCAATCGTTAGCTGGCGTTGGTCTATGTCCAGCGCCAATCCGCCGACGCGCAATTGCTGGGGGGGTGTCGCTTGCGCAAAGTGGGCCCGCCGCAGCAACGCGCGCACTCTGGCCACAATCTCGCGGGCGTTAAAAGGCTTGGTGATATAATCATCGGCGCCCAACTCAAGCCCCACGATCTTATCGGTGTCTTCCACACGGGCCGTTAACATAATGATCGGCAGAGCAGCCAACGTCGTATCGCCCCGTACAAGACGGGTGATCTCCCACCCATCGCGATCAGGCAGCATAAGGTCGAGCACCATTAGGTCGGGCTTTTCGCTGCGCAACGCGTGCAAGGCGCCTTCGCCATCATAGGCCACGGTCACCTGATAAGCGGCTTGCTCCAAATAGCTGCGCACCACCTTGACAATCGACCGGTCATCATCCACGACCAAAATGCGTTCTTTACTCATCTGTTGCTCCTCTTGCTTATGGCACCGTTAAAACCGGCAACTATACTAAGCTCTGAATGAAAACCGGTGTTTTGCTTCTGCCTATTACTCTGGTAGAGAAACACCAGTTTTCATCACAACCGCAGTATAACAACGAGATGTGCCCTCAGGCACTGGTACACGACAGCCTAGGTGTGCTTAGCGTTAAGAAGTTCGACTTCTCAGAGAAGTCGAACTTCTTGCCCCTCGTCCAACCCTATCTAGGTTGCGCTCGTCGTCTTTCGCCTGTTTAGTAAACGTTCACCCCCGGTGATTACCAGGACAATGACCATAATGATAGCAGTACTTTGTGCCACGCCCAAGAGACCAAAGCCCAGATTTGCGCCATCATGTCCACCGTCGAATTCACGATCGTGGCTTGGTTGGCCAGCCGGCGGCTGGGCTACCTGCGCACCGTCTGCACTGCTGCTGGCGAATACTGTTTCACCTTGAACAGGGGCGCTTTGGACACCACCACTGCGATTACCGATGGCCAGCAGTCCCCCTACAATCACTGCGGCCGCCGCCAAGATCATGAACGTGCGACTGCTAATTTGCCAGAGTGTGCGCATGATTAGGCTCCCTTCTGGACTACGCCACGGGGCAAGGTGACCGTGGGATTGGCAGCGCGATGCGGGCCGTGTAGCCGAGCGAAATAGCGTTTGGTAGTGCTCACGATCCAGCGCCAGTGTAAGGCAACATGCACCCCCAACAAGACTAATGCACCATTGGCCGCAGTGGTATGGACGCCGCGCCAGAGAAAGCTATGGGCCAATGTAATGCCTAACGTCGGCAGCGCCGACTCCGAGATCATGACGCCAGTAAAGATGACAATGACCATGTCGATAAAGAACAACAGATTGACGATATAGTTGATGCGCGCTTCCTTGGCCACCTTGCCGAAAAGGCGGGTGGTCACCCCCACAATCCACTGCCAGTGCAACAACAGGTGGGTCAGAATGCCGGCGCCAAAGGAAAGCCCGAGCCATTCATGGACGGCCATGCCGGTCATGTGTGGATTCATCGCTACGAGAAAAGCCAGAAAAATTGTACTGTCCACCAGGTAGTTGATGGTGGTGCGACTTGGTTTTTGCGTTTGTACTTGCGTTTGCATTGTGTTACTCCCTTATGCGCTGAAAGATTCAGCCTCAACAATGTTGCTTTGATGCCTTCATTGTCGCGCCTGAATCTCAAGGGATTGTCAAGGGACTCTAGAAAGGTTGTGAGACATGCAGAATTTACAATGCGGCAAGCTGAAACTGACAGGATGCGTCCCAAAGTAGGGGCGATGGGCGAGAAGCTCCAATTGGCCTTGCTGGTGCTTCGCCCCATTTGTGGTATGCACCCTACTGACATGGGTGCGTCCCATTTGGGGGGGCTGGTCAAGCAACTAAAATGCGTTAACCAGAGTAAGCCCCCAAATGTGGGACGCACCCAACTAACATTTGCCGCTTTATATTAAAACTACTTGGTGGTATAATAGTTCTGAAAATCAATTTATTGGAATTATGGAGTTATGTTGATTATGGCTTTTACCGTACGTGATTTTCACGATTTAGTCGACATTATGGAGACGCAACCGAGCTGGCGTGCGGAAATGCGTCGTCTTATCCTCACCGATGATATTCTGAACTTACCGCGAGAGATTCACGAATTGTCCGTGAGTGTCCGTGAGCTGATCGAAGCAGGCAAACGCAATGATGAGCGATTTGCCCAGTTACAAGCTGAACTGGCCAGCGCGAACCAGCGTAACGAAACACGCTTTGAGCGCATTGAGAGCGACACCGGTGAAATTAAGTCCGATGTAACTGTCTTAAAGTCCGACGTGGCTGTCTTGAAGTCCGATGTAACTGTCTTGAAGTCTGATGTGGCTGTCTTGAAGTCTGATGTGGCTGTCTTGAAGTCCGACGTGGCTGTCTTGAAGACGGATATGTCGGTTGTCAAGAATGATGTGGCTGATCTAAAAGGTGATGGGCTGGAACGCCGCGTACGTGAGCGCGCGACGGTCTATCTCAGTCGTTTTGCACGTCGATTACAACTTGTTGAGATTGCCGCAGTGGCCCGAATTGCTGAAGATGCGGTGGATCAGGGGCGCCTAAGTGGTGCAGAGGCAGAAGATCTCAAATTGGTGGATGTGGTCACGTATGGTCAAAGCCATGAAGATCGTTCTGAACTCTATTTGGCTGGCGAGATTTCCTGGGTCGTCGATGAGCATGATCTGGCCCGGGCGCTAACGCGGGCAGCTTTGCTGCAAAAAGCGACGGGGGTCAAGACCATGCCCGTTGTCCTGGGCAAAACGATCCATGAGGCCATTCGCACCCAAGCCGCGGCGCAGCAAGCCGGATGGGTGGTCCTGCCCCAGTAACACAAAGGCTTCTAGGCTTAACCAGTGCAACGCACGCTGCCACACCAGCTTGTGGTGTTGGCTCATTGGGATTCCATGCGGTTGACCAGAAGTCGTCTATAGCTTTCCTAGAAGAGGCCAGCGCGTGCATAGTCACTGCGACCACCCAGGACTCTTCCACCCACACGTACCAGCCCCGCAACAATGGCGAAGTAGCGTGCTAAGCCGCCATAGACATCGCCGATGACCTTGTCGGTGGTGGAACGGCGCAATTGACCACTGATTGTCATGTAACACTCCTTGCGCGCACCATCTCATGACCGGCAAGCAGATCATAGGCAACTGCCCCCTGACTCTGCGCCGGCGGATCAATCCCTAAGATATGGCAGAAGGTGGGCACAACGTCCACGGCGTGGATATAGCCTAACCGATCCGTGGGCCGCGTATAGCCCTGCTTGAGACCGGGCCCGGCCAGGATCATGGTGCCATAGGTAGAGGAGAAGCCATTATCCGTGGGTAAGAAGCCACCGTGATGGGCGCCATAGAACTTGGGCGCGCCCACCGCGTCCCCGCCAACGATCTCTTTCCACTGCACCAGATAGCCGCTCACATAACCATGATCCCAGGCAAAGATTATGTCGCCACACTGGTCACCCCACTGGCCGAGTAGATAGGCATCACGCTTGGGCAGGGCAATGGCAATCGGCGTGCAGCCGGTCTCTTCATCCACCCAAGTGCGCAGGGCTGTCAGTAACTCACGCTCAATCTCCCGAAAGCGAACGCTGCCCGGTTCGGCATTGATGGTAATGTCAAAGCCGCGCCGTTTCATGTACGCTTGGGTCTTCTCCATATCCACCTCGACGCCAGGGCCATAGTGGATGTCATCGCGCACGAGCCGTTCGTGCCCTTTTTTGAGCCTCAGAAAGCCGCGGTCGTGAAGGAATTGACTGATGTTGGTAATGCGAATGTCCGGGTAGGCGCCGTGGTCAGCCACAATGCCCACATAAGTCTCTTTGTCAGCGGCCGCCCACAGCTTGCCCAGAATGCGGTCACCCACCTGGTAGGCACGGCGGAAGTAGTCCATGGCCCATTCGGCGTTGGCCGGGTCATAGCCGGGACAGACGGGATCTACATCGTTGAGGTGGATGTGGTTGAGATAGTCGTAGAGATGCCAGTGACAGGTAAAATAGCTGCACCCCTTCTCGTGCAACAGGTAGTTGGCCACATCGGCAAACCAAAACCCCTGATATTCGCACTCCTCCAGGGCGGTGGCATAATCACACATGCCGGCGGTGTAGGGGGTCATAGAAGCGTGTTCCTGGTAGGGGCCAAAGCGCGCAATCAAGTCGGCGGCCAGCGCTGGATTGCCATAGGTGAAGCCATCGACATAAGTCACCTGCGAGCGATAGAGTTTCAGTTGTGTGCCATCGGCGGAGAGTTCCAGTAATTTAAAGCGGACAGCGGCGCGCTGCTCACGTCCGTCGATCTGAAATGACGCAATCGCCCATTCACTCCACTGGCCAACGACTGCGGCGGACAGCTTGCTCTGGCCATCCTTCTCCCGACAAATAAGCACCGTGTCATACTCCTGGCTGTGGCGCGCCAGCAACAACAGATGAAAGAGATTGCGATCACCGCCCAGCCGCGCCTTGACGACAAAGCTGGTGGCCAGGGGTTGCGATTGGCTGACGGGTAAGTTGGCCCAATCCGTGGCCGGCGTTGGCGGCGGAATTGGCTCGACACTACGTTCGCCACCCGCGGCGCTGCCATCATGGGCCATAACCACCGCGGCGTCGGCATCAGCCGTGGTCGTGTAGGCATGGCAGGAGGCGATCTCAAAGTCGGTGGCATTGTGGCCAGGGTGACCAAAACCATCGACCACGTAGCCAATGGTGACACCTGACGGATATGCGCCGGGATAGTGAACTGCCGCGCCTTTCAGCCCAGCCCGTTCCAGGGCATTCCAGATGCGTTCGGCCTTGTTGGCGCGGCCATCAAAGCTGTTAACTGACTTGCCTGGTGCAATCTCTGTGAACCAGGTGGTGACATCGTGGGTGCCGGTGTGCGCGCCGGTGGAGAGGGTGGCCCAATTGGTCGGCGTCCAGACCGGGAACGAGGGCAGCGTCTGATTCACGACCCCCTCGCGCAACATACGGGCAAAGTTGGGCAGGCTGCCCTCGGCGGCAAAGTGCTTCATCATGGGCGTAATAAAACCGTCCATGCCATAGGCGACGATCTTCTTCGGCATTACGGGCGCTCCTTTGCTCTTTAGATTCGGCTCATATAGGGATGCGACTGCAATTGCGCTTTTTCTCTCTGGAAAATGGTGCAATTGCAGTGTGCCACCCAGATGAGCGTTGGATTTTATCGCTTCAGTAACCTGTGTGATGAAGGGTAGTTGCAACCGTAGTATACCGGCTTACACCGGTGCGTGCAAACAGGGAAATTGCACCCCCAATTGGGCAAATGATTGTAGCCATACCCGTTTCATGTTATACTAAATCAATAGTAGATAATGAGGTGAATAGTGACAAAGAGAGCATATGCATATGACACCAATTACATTGACTGTGCGTGAGGCGGAAAATGAACAGTTGCGTGCTCTGGTCCAACGCACCCAAGTGACCCATCGTCCGATTATGTTGACAACGGAAGATACTTTGGAACCAATGGTTGTTTTGCTGGAATCAAGTGTCTATGAAGAATTACAACGTAAAGAGCGGCAATTCTTTCAGATACAGTTGCGACAACTTGACCAGCAGCTAGATGGAGCCGAAAAACAATGGGTAGACAGTAATGCGCGCCGGCGATTTGTCGATGCTTTCCCAACTGGCACTCATGCGCTCTGGAAGCTATGTCCAGCAGATGCACAAGATTTATGTGTGACACTAGATATGGCGGCCCACCGTCTTTCTATGGAATCTGTCACGATCGAGCAACTTGCTGCTTTACGTCATTGTCTCCGCCTGCTACAGGACGGTGCGCCTACTGAAACGGCCATCGAATCGTGTGAGCGCCAGTTGCTTGCATCCGGCTTGTCAACCCTCATGAGCGGCAGTGAATCACTTGTACAGCTCTACATGGATGAACTGTGACCCTGCCAAACATTTTTGTTGAAACCTCTATACAGATCCATCGCATACTGGCCCCCCATTCTGTACGCGAACAAATAGAACGACAAGTTGCAACCGTTGCGACCAGACTATACAGCACACACTATATCTGGATGGAATTCCAACGCACCGTCATGGCAGATTATGCCCATATACACAGGTTGTTAAACAGTCATCACAGTTGGGGTGATGTTATGGCGCATCTGCTGGATGGTCAACGCGGATTTCGTTCACGTTCGGCAGTCCGTTGCACGCAAATACTAGGGCTTCTCTATAACGACAGCCAAGCAGACTGGCGCTATGCCCAGCTACTGGTGGAACAGGCATTGCGCCGACGGCTGCGACTACTGTTTTGGACCCACGTCACGTCATTGCCGGATCCCATTGTTTGCGATCTAGTGCTAACCGGGATCATCCGCCTACCTACGGGTGATTACGATGTCGCAGCGAGTTGTCGCAAAGAAAGTGCAGCCTGCCACCTGCCAGATTTTCTAGCTGAGCACCAGACTGAATTGCAAGCAATCGCCGATTATCTGGCAGCCCATCCACGGGCGATAAAAGATCAACGGCGAGTACAGCGCCTACTAGCTGCTGTACTTGAGGATCCACGCACTTCCTTGGGGCAAACAAGCTGTTGGCCATTGGGAGATGTGATCATCATCCTGCAAGTGCCAACCGGTGCAGCCCTTTGGACGCTGGACGCCGACTTTGTACAGCTAGCCGCGGTGTTAGGTATACCCTTGTATGATCCAACAACACCGTAATGTCCTTTATTTTTCTGTTGCTGGTGTCACGGCTGAATAATTCGACGGAGAAGTAAGGGTGTTTCCAAGCAAAATGACAGGCTTTAGTTATACAATCGTTTGCATAATCTCATCACAAACAGTTGCCGGTGTTTTGTCTTTTGTGTAAATGACCCGCTTTGCCAATTGCTGATTGGACGGATGTTGGATGAAGTAGTGATTGAGTGCAAACAGTTCATCGGTAAAGGTTTTGCCCGCGGCGGTCAACATCCGGGTTAAGCGCTCTTGTAAGATCGCAACTGATTCAGCCAGATCCGGTGAGGGAAGCAGCAGGGTCACATTGGGGTAAGGCGCCAGGATACGTTTCACCCCTGCCAACAAAGTCTCATCTTCATAGACCGAGTTGCTGGCCCCAAAATCGATGATACGCTGCGGATAGTCGGCCAACACCATTGCTACCATTTGCGCATCAAAGGGTTGGGCATAACGTAAGACGCCGCGGATGCCCTGGTCGGCAGCAATTTTGGCAGCGATGGCTTGATCATAGCCCGCTTGCGCGTAATAGGTCGCACGAACATCATCGATTGAACAAAGGGGTAAAGCTAACTTTTCCGCTAATAAACGCCCCACGGTGGTTTTACCAACCCCCAGCGGACCGATCAAGATAATCGTCGAGTTCATCGCCACTACCTTGCAATAGGGTACGCAGAGTCACATTCATGTTCAGTGCAAATCTTCTTCATAATCCCTTCACGTTTGCCTGGTACGCTAAGGACAAGAGTGAACAATACCTATTTTATACCGCACTCGCACATAGATGAGAATGACCTACCGGTATAAATCGGTTCAAATCTTTCTTATCTATGGCAGGGCTCAGTATATCAGATGAAGGGGGAAATTATGGAACACGAGAAGCCCGCTTTTATACAGCTTGGCCTTTTGATCAATGTCCTAATGATCGTTGCGCTGGCCGTTCTGGTCCTGCGCGCGGTTCAACCGGCGCTTGCCGGTGTGATGAACCACAATGCCCTGATGATGCAGGGCAATGGGAGCACAAACATGGGCGTGGGCAGAGGAATGAGCATGGGCATGGGCATGGGGATGGGGATGGATAGTAACCGCACGCTGATGACCTTCCACCATGCGGAAATCCCCGCAGCATATGCCAACCTGTCGAATCCCATTGCGGCCGATGAAGCCTCACTGGCGCGTGGCGAAGCGACCTATGGCCTCTATTGCACCAGTTGTCACGGGGAAAGTGGCATGGGCGATGGCGTTGCGGCGCAAACCCTAGACCCGGCGCCGGCGCCGATTGCGCGGACGAGTCAGATGCTGAGTGACGGCTATCTCTTCTGGCGCATCAGTGAAGGGGGCGCCCACTTTGCCACGGCCATGCCGGCTTGGGATGTGGCCCTGGATGAGCAGACCCGTTGGGATCTGATCAACTACATGCGTAACCTGGGCTCCAGCCTGGCTGCCGATCCGGCTGCTGAGGCGGCGCTGCATGAAGCAATGGTACGGGCCGGGGTCGAGCAGGGAGTGATTACCCAAGCCGAGGGGGACACCTTCCTGGCCGTCCACCGCGCGCTGGATGCATACATGGCAGCAAACCGGCCCCCAACCGCTTCCGGCCCCATGATGAATCAACAGGAAGCCATGCTGACGGCACTCACAGAAGCGGGGACAATCACCCAAGCCGAGGCGGATACCTTTCTCCATGTACGGGATCAATTGCTGACGGCCGGTCTCATGCAGTGAAATATATTCCTCTTCCACCACGTGACCGGCATCTTCAAGATGCCGGTCACGTGGCCGACAGGATTCCAATTATGTTGACTATCTATCTGAGGTTGTACCGCTTCTTATAGAATGATCCATCTTCCAGTAGTGGGCTGCTGAGATGCTCCCAGCTGACAGGAACAATAGAACCTGTTCAACTTTTCTGATATAATGGAAACATGTTACAACCGCTAAACCATTTTAGGGCCGAGAGAAACAGATGCCGACAATTTCACAATTCTATGGAATCCAAATTACTATGAATTACAATGATCACTTGCCGCCTCACTTTCATGCGAAGTATCAAGATTACGAGGTGACCGTAGAAATTGTAAATGGTAGCATAACCGGCAGGATGCCACGCCGGGCACTAAGGTTGATTTGGAGTTGGCTTGATGAGCATCGTGAAGAAGTCGCAGAGAACTGGGCGCGGGCGCGCAATCGGCAAGCGTTACGGCCGGTTGCACCTTTGGAATAAGAACATAACCCAAGCTTGATCGCGCTACGATTTTGGTACCATTATAGTTTCCCAGAAGATACACATGAAGGAGGTCGCAAATGTTCCTACATATTGTAGACGCCGAATATGATAAAGAATATCGATTGAAATTGAAATTCAATAATGGTGCGGAAGGTATCGTGGATCTAGAAGAAGAGCTATATGGCGAGGTGTTTGAACCGCTAAAAGACCTTGCTCTTTTTCAGCAATTTGTCTTGACTGGGCAGACTGTTGAGTGGCCGACTGGCGCTGACTTCGCCCCCGAATACTTACTCGAAATTGCCAAGTTGACAACCGAACCGACGCACAATCAGTCTCAGCCGGTAGCCCTGGTCACCGGCTGAACGGGTTAGAGCACCGGCCACCCCTCGAAATAGGAACGCTTATGTTTAAGATTGGCTTGGCTAGGCCAAAGCGGAAACATGCAGATACTGATTGACTGGTGGCGAGCTTAAAATCTGCACGACTTGTTGCTGTTCAGCGGCAGATAGCCGTTCAAGTCCATGCAGGTAAAAACTTTCCGAGCCATAGGGGGTTGGTTGTATGAGCTTGGAAGACGTGAGAAAAATCAAGCTGAGGGGATGACCACTCTCTATATCGTAACGCAATATGATCTCATCTGCCAGTTCCAGACCACGACCTGGCCCATCGGCGAAGAAAATTTCTAAAGTATCCCCTTCGCGATCATATTCGATGTGCGCAGTTTGGCCGTTGTTCAACTCTTCTTCATCGATAAATAGCCAATTTGGTATCTTCATTGGGAGCCAATTTCTTGCCCAACACGTGCCCAGCATCTGCGAGATGCCGGGCACGTTGCCGACAGGGTCTCATCCTTGTTCCGTAAAAAAATTATGCGACACCTTTGGCGCCATTAGGCCAAACCAAAAAATAAAATATACGCGGTTAGTACGGGCACGCGAACGGGCGGCCGCAACACGATTCGGCCAGAGAAGACGATGCCCGCCCGTCCTCATACCCCTACAGCACTGTCGCCCCATCGTGTAGGGGTATGAGGAGCGGCGAGATATATCATGCCTTGTTCCCCCAATCCCGACCGCCGCTCCTCGTACCCGTCTGACGACGGTCGTCCACCAACTGATGGATAAAGAGTAACCAACCCCCAGAGAGAACAGAGCAAAAACCAGAGGCCAGAGAGTCGGAGTTTTCAGAGATGGCGCTTTGCGCCCGTTGCACGATCAAAAGCCGGGGGACGAAAAAACCACCCGAAATCCTCGGCTGTCGCTGACGAAGTCCGGATCGGACCAGTTACGGCTAGCGCAACGAACGTTAATCTCAGAATTAAGCCACGAACCGCCACGCAACGTGCGGAGGATGCCCTCCTCTGGACCCATTGGATTACGATCGAGTGAACTCTGATAATATTCTTTATTATACCAGTCTGCCGTCCATTCCCAAACATTGCCGGCCATGTCATAGAGGCCATAGGTGCCCGCTGTATAACTGCTGACCTCTTTTGTGCCTCTAACATTGTTGTTGAAATTCAAACGTTCCGCGGTGGGTGGTTCATTGCTCCAGGGATAGATGGAATTGTCTGGACCCCGACACGCCTTCTCCCATTGGGCTTCCGTGGGCAACTGACCATCCATCCAGTCGGCATAGGCGTTGGCCTGCGTCCAGGTTACATTGGTGACCGGGCGTTCTGCATAAGCGGGATCGTCCCAACGGCTGTTGTTGGGCTCTGTACAACCATTGGCGTCAACACAGCGCTGGTAGTGCTCATTAGTCACCTCGGTCTGCATGATCCAGAACGCATCTACATAGACTGGATGTTGGGGTTTCTCATCACCTTGTGCAAGCGTATCTTCCTCACCCGATCCCATCATAAATTCACCAGCCGGGATGTAAACATAAATAATGTCATCTTTGATTCGGGTTGCCCCGGCCATCAACGTCGGTGTTACTGTAGGCGCGGGGGTATTGGTGGGTGGCGCAGGTGTGGCTGTGGTTGGCGGTGGAGCGCCGACGCCAAACCCCAAAGCGGACATGATTTCGTCTCTGTATTGAAATCCACCCAAGCCCAGCGCCAGCAAGAGCACAACCATCACACCCCACTGCCATAGCACTCTGGTTTTCCGTACCGTCGCTTGCGGTTTTCGCGTAGTGTCCTGTTCATGCGTCGGCTGCGCAACCGGTGCGGATGGCGTGGGTTCGCTTGCCGGCTTGGGCAGGCTGGGCAGATCAAAGATGCGACCATCGGCGGCGCGCATGTAGAGCACCGGCGTGCCCCACTCCAGCGTATTGGCAATTTCAAAGAGAATGGCTTTGCGCGCTTCGGCCACGGCGGCGTCCACCGGTAGCCCGCTTGCTAGGTTCTCATAAAAGGTCTGGGCAAACTCAATGGCCGCCTGATCGGTAATGGCCTCCTGCATGGCCACCACGGCGGGGATGCCCCGGCGCACCAACGTGGCCGCGGTGCTGGAGAAGACATCCTGCTTGCTCCCCCGTGCACCCAGACAGGCATTGAGCAGCACCAGCCGCAGCGAACGATGGTCGGCCAGCAGATGACCGAATTCAGTGGCCGTGAAAAAGCGGGCGTCGCCGGCCCCGTCGGCTAGGGCAATGGTTCCCTCTTCATGGCGACTGTCAAAGCTGCCATGGCCGACAAAATGGAAGATCTGCCACTGACTGCCCAATAGGGTGCGGCGCAGTTCACGCCAGCTTTGCCCCGCCAGCCAGGTCAACTCGACCAACCCTTGGTCCTGTAATGCCTTGACCGCGCGTTCCACCCGTTGCTTTTCCACCTGCACATCCAGCCGTTGCAGATCGCGCGGACTCACGACCATGCCCAAAATGCGCAATGGCGGCGTCACTGCTAACGGGGCAATCGGTTGGGCCAGATCGAGATAGCGTACAATGGGCGTGTCGAGCGCCAAACAGATGTAGGCGCCTGTGCGGGCGTCGTAGAGATATTCCCACGGCAGCGCGGCCAGGGTCGGCGGTTGGATGCTCAGCTTCAGGCGCAAGCCCTTGCCCTGCTGGCGCGCCCGTTCCTGGCTGACATCGTAGCGGCTGCGCACCTCGCCGGTGATGAGCAGATCAAAGAGTTCGCGGCCAAAGGTCTGGACGGTCTCTTCTTCGGGCAACAACCCCCGACGCGTGCCGCCCGAACTTAAGAGCGCAATCTGTAAATCTTTCAGGCGATTGTCCAGCGCCAAGGTATCAAATGGGAAGGTCATGGTGACATGGGCTTCACCCGCCGGTGAATGCACCGTCACCGGATAGGCGCGCCCTTGGCCGGGCCCAATCGCCAAATTGAAGTCGAGATACTCCATCGGTTTGATCCTAGCTGCGCTTGCTTATGGGTCGGAGGCTTGCCACGCCTGTTGCGTGGCCTACAGCTTGACCGCCACCTTGTCCGCATACGTTTTGTTGTGAGGATTCACTGAAATGAATAATCTGTCAGGCTATTGTAACGCAGCATATAGCTTTGGACAATTGTGGCGGTGAATTGACCGTATGTCGGTAGCGTTGTTGATTCAGCGCTTGGAATTTGTTGGCTCTGTGGTTCCTACAACCGCCAACTAAAGATAAGATGTTATTCCGATTTATTTTTCACTCGTGTGACAAGATGACAGCGCCCAGAGGGCTCCCGCAAGATGACAAGAGGACAAGAGGACCATGACGATTTCATCCTGTCCTCTTGTCATCTTGTCCCTGCATTGTGTTAAATCGGAATAAACTTTATACTACTGTGCGATTTTTTGTAAAGCCTCCTGGGCCAACGCATTGAGGCTTTTGCCTTCCGCCTCGGCCATAATGGCGAACCGCTCATGTAATTGGGTTGGAATACGGATATTGAACCTGCCGGAGTAGCTGCGGTAGGGTGCAATGCCTTTCTCATGGCAGACGGCGAGGAAGACTTCAAGTGATTTGCGGAACTCCGTCCGTAATTCATCAGGTGTACGTCCGTAGAAATCGGCGCCACCATTTAAGCCGAGAATCTCACCGCGGAACATGTCAAGATCGGCATCATACTCGATTTTGGCATGATGATTATCAACGGTCATCAAATTCATGGTGTTACCCGTGTTGCTCCAACCAGCGACGGACGCTTGCCACCGCTCCCTTGTCAGTGTTCGGGCTTGGATGAGGCATAAAAAATGGTACTACATTTTGGCACTACGAGCAAATGCCAAGATAACCGATTTTAGGAAGGTGAAGGTTTGAGTAATGGCGGACAGGCCATGTGCGCTATGAAGAGATGATGCCCAACGATGTGAAGATCCTCGAACGGGTCGCGCGGGAACAAATGAAGGGTGCATCCCATTTTCGGGGGTCGAGTCGAGCGCCCCCGAAAATGGGGTACGCACCCCAAATGCAGGGAGCGTTGACATCCCACTGTAGCAATGGTAAAATATGACTGGTAAAAGTCTTTATTCGGTCATAACTGGAGGGAATATGCAACTAGCACTTGAAGCTGTACCCATTACGTCATTCAAAAATGGACCTAATGAAGTTGTGAAAAAGATTGCCCAGCAACCCTTACTGTTGACACAACATGGTCGAACCGTCGCCGTCGTAGTACATCCAGATCAATGGAATGAAATGGTGACGCAACTTTCCGAACGTCGTTTCAGCGCAATGGAAATGCAGGCCGTTGCCAAAGCATACCAAAAGCGCGCAGCCGGCATGGAAACCATCACCGGTGAAGAATTGAAAGCCAAACTCGCGGAGCGTTATGGCGATGCTGCGAACAAGATATGAAAGGGAGGCATCAAACTACTTCCTCGATAACGGGGAATTGACCTTCGACTTACATGTTGCAATTGAAGGATTGGTCTTTACCGATGGAACCCCTCTGCAAGGACATCATTACCTATCAGACGATACGCATGTTTGGGTCATACTTGACCACATTGTGGTGTACAGCATCGAAGGTAATTGGTTGACTGTCGAAGTGGTTATGCCGGCATAGATAAGGTTATATTCCCCTTTACGGCAACGGATTCCACCACTGCGCCAGCCCAATCGCGAGCACGGCCAGGAGCGCACCCAGGGCAGCAAAGACCACGGAGAGTTCGCGGGTCTCTTCCAAGGTCACGTAATATTTGGGCAAGTTGGCAAAGACGGTCTGGAGTTCATCGGCGCTTTCGGCCATGTAATAGTCAGCGCCAGTCATGTCAGCAATGGCCTTGAGAGTCTCTTCGTCAATCCCGCGGCGAAAACGACCACCCCCACCGCCGCCGAAGCCACCGCCAAACCCGCCACCAAAATTGCCGTCCCCAAAGAGCGAGGCGCCCCCTTGTTGCTGCGCGGTGCAACCAAAGGCCGACCCACGTTCCGTACCAAAGCCAATCGTATAGACGTGAATGCCACGGTCCGCGGCAATTTGGGCGGCATCCAGCGGCCAGGCGCCCTGGTTGCTGGCCCCATCGGTCAGCAACACAACAATATCTGCCTGGTAAACACCTTCAGGCACAGGCGTGGGCGTGGCTTCGCCGGCGCCGCGCCCCATATTCACCGGCGCGACGTTAGGGTTGATCTCGGCAATGGCGTCCAGCGAGCGCAAGATGGCGCTGCCAATGGCGGTGCGCCGCGCCGTGGTCAGCCCATCGACCGCGGCCAAGAGCGCCTTGCGGTCATTCGTGGGCGCCATCACTAGCTCGGCAAAACCGGCAAAGGCGACAATGCCAATTTGAGTGCCGGGCTCTTGATTCTCAATAAAAGATTTGGCTGCGGCCTGCGCTGCCGCCAGTCGATTGGGCGGGATATCCGACGAACACATGCTGCGCGACACATCCAGCGCCAGGATGACCGTCGCCCGCCCCATGGGCACGGCGAGCACGGCTACCGGGCGCGTCAAGGCTAAGATCAAGCTCGCAATGGCGACAACAAAGAGGGCAAAAGGCAAGTGACGCCGCCAGCGCGAGCGTTCCGGCATGGCCGCCCGGATCAGCGAAAGGCTGGAGTAACGAATGGTAAAGCGTCGCCGCCGGCGTAACACCCACAGATAAGCCGCGATCAACAACGGCACGAGCACGAGCGCCAGTGAAAACCAAGGCCATAGAAAATTCATTGCGGATCTCCTCTCACGGCAAGCGCCCAAACCAGAACAACGAAATGGCGCCACCGATCAACAAGATGACGACGCTGAGACCGGCAAAGAGCGCAGTCACCTCGGTCTCCTCGCCTCTGACCACCAACTGCCGGCCCAGCTCAGTATAGATCGACTGTAGATCTTCCTCACTCGTCGCATTGTAATAGATGCCGTTCGTGGTGTCGGCAATCTGACGCAACGTCTGTTCATCTAACTGCGTAAAGACATTAAAGCCATCAATGTTTAAAACGGCCCCCTCCGTACTGCCAATGCCGACGGCATAGACGCGCACGCCATAGTCAGCGGCTTTTTCGGCAGCGTCCATTGGGTCGGGCGCTTCGGTATTTTCGCCATCCGTCAGCAGCACAATAATCGACGAAGTAAAGGAGCCGGAAGGCAAGGGCGTCGGCACCGGTGTGGCGTCGGCGCTCGCGGTAGGTGCAGGCTGGTCATCCCCCAAAATCATGTTGAGCCCGGCAATAATGCCCTGGCCGACCGAGGTGCCACTTTGGGGGGCCAGCCGGTTAATGGTATCGAGCAGTGCCAGTTGATCATTGGTGGGCTGCTGCACCACTAGCCCACCGTCGCTAAAGGACACAATCCCAATGCGCACGGTGCTCGGCTGCTTGCGGATAAAGGCTTCGGCAGCCGCTTTAGCCGCCTCCATGCGTGTGGGCTCCAGATCGTCAGCGGCCATACTGGCCGATACGTCAAAGGCTAGGATCACTGTGCCCTCAATACGCGGCAGATCCAGTTCCATGACAGGCCGCGCCAACGCCAAGCACAACAGCGCCAGCGCCACCATGAAAAATAGCATGGGCAGATGGCGGCGCCAACCTAACGGCTTCCCACGTGTATCTTGCACCAACCCCAGTGTGCCCAAATTGGTGGCCCACTGCCGGCGGCGCCGTTGGGCGCGCACATAGGGCAGCGCACAGAGCGGGAGTAATAAGAGGGTCAGAAGCAGCCAGGGCCAGATAAAGGTCATAGTAAAAGGTTATGGGAAGCGATTCCAGAGCAATGATAAGGTAACGGCGACGGTGGCGAAGAGTGCGCCGGCAATGGCAAAGAAGACACTAAGTTCCAGGTTCTTTTTTTGTAACACCAGTTGGGTCGGCAGGTTATGAAAGACATCTAATAACTGATCGGCATTCTCAGCCCGAAAGTAGGCGCCGCCGGTCATATCGGCCATGGCCTGCAAGGTGTCTTCATCAATGACCAGGAAGCGACGAAAACCACCGCCCCCAAAGCCGCCGCCGAAACCACCCCCAAAGCCACCGCCAAAGTTCCCGCCGCCAAACGCACCGCCACTAAAGAGATCGCCGCCCAATTGCTCGCGTGAACAGATCATCCGCCCCGGATCGCTTGTGCCAAAGCCAATGGTGTAGATGCGCAGGCGGCGGTCGGCGGCCTGCTGGGCAGCATCTAAGGGGAAGGGACCGTCACTGTTCGCGCCATCGGTCAGTAGCACGATGATGTCAGGTTGGTAGGTTGGTTCCGCTGGTGTTGCTTCAGGCGCCGCTTCTGCTGCTCCCCCATTAGCCTCCGGCTGGAGACTCAAATCGACCGCGCTCGGCGCAACGTCGGTATTGACCTCAGCAATGGCGTCGATTGATTTTAAGGTGGCGCTGCCAATGGCCGTCCCTAACGAAGTCGTGAAGCTCTTAATCGCCTCTTGTAGCGCCTTCTTATCGTCAGTCGGCGGCACCGCGATCTCAGCAAAGCGGGCAAACGCAACCAGCCCGATCTGCATCCCCGCCGGCTGCTCATCAATAAAAGCCAGCGCGGCATCCTGCGCCACGGTCAGCCGGTTGGGCGGCACATCTGTAGCACACATACTGCGCGAAATGTCGATGGCCAGGATAATGGTTGTGCGACTCAGCGGTACTTCCACCTGCGCCACCGGCCGCGCCATCGCGGTGGTCAAACTGGCCAGCGCCAGCAAAAAGAGGGCCAGGGGCAGATGTTGCCGCCAGCGTGATCGCTCTGGCTGGGCGGCGCGAATGAGCGAGAGGCTGGAATAGCGCACAGCAAAGTTGCGCTTCCGCCGTCGCAGCCAAAGATAGAGCGCCACCAACAGCGGAATGAGCAAGAGCAACGATAAAGACCAAGGCCAGAGTACATTCATGATCCTACGGCATTCTCCCCAACCAATACATCGAGAACAAGCCGCCCACCAAGAGCACCAAAAAGCTGGCGCCGGCAACAAGCGGGGTAATCTCCATCTTTTCCCCACGCATGGTCAACTGCAGATTGATCGTCTTGTAGATCTCCTGCAACGCTTCGGCATCAGCGGCGTAGTAATACGTCCCATTGGTCAACTTGGCCATATCTTGCAGCAAGGGCTCATTGAGCTGGGTGACGACTTTAAAGCCATCGATCTCTAACACAGCCCCCTGTGCACTGCCAATGCCCACCGTAAAGATGCGCACCCCGGCCTCGGCAGCCAGTTGCGCCACGGCCATGGGGTCAGGCGGCCCTGTATTTTCGCCATCGGTCAGCAACACAATCACGCCTGATGGGTAATAATCAATATGGACCGAGGCGAGGTCAAGCTCGCCATCTTGATTGAAAGGCCCTTGCGTTTGGCCATCTTGCCCCCCGTTTTGACTACCCCCGTTTTGACGGTCCCCACCATTCCCATTCGGTGTCTTTTCATCCGCAATAATGGCCTTACCGGCAATGGCATTGAGCGAAGTAAAGACGCCCTGGCCTAACGACGTGCCCCCCTGCGGTGTCAGGCGATCAATAGTTGCCAGCACATCTGCTTGCAGATTGGTCGGCGGCTGCACAATAATACCGCCATTGCTAAAGGCCACCACGCCAATCGCAACGGTGCTGGGCTGCGCTTCGACAAAGGCGCGCGCCGCCGTCTTGGCCGCCTCCATGCGCGTTGGCTCCAGATCGTCGGCCATCATGCTGTTGGAGACATCAAAGGCCAGGATCACCGTTCCCTCGACATGGGGCAGCGCCACCTCCATCTCTGGCCGCGCCGCACCGACCAACAGCAAAGCCAGGGCCAGAAAGAAACAGACAAACGGCAGATGACGGCGCCAGCCCAACGTAACGCCCGCGCGATTCTGGACAACGCCCAACGACCCCAACGCCGACGCGACGCGCGCACGTGCTTTCTGCAAGCGCCAATAAAGCCAGACCAACACCGGCACCAGCAGCAACGTAGTCAGCATCCAGGGCCAAATAAAGGACATAGCGCTAGACCCGGCTACGTGCGGCCGCAGAGCGCCGCTGTCTTAACGACACAAAACGAACAATGGCGCGCACCAAATCTTCTTCGGTCGAAAGGGCCAACAGGTCGACACCGGCGCGACGAAAAGCTTCCTGCATCATGCTTTCACGCGCCTGTGCGGCTGCGGCAAAACGACGCCGAAAACTGCGGTCACTTGTATCCACATAAAGTTGCTCACCAGTTTCGGCATCTTCCATAATAATCAGGCCCACGTCGGGTAATTCCATTTCCCGTGGGTCCCAAAGCCGAATGGCCACGACATCATGGCGCCGGTTGAGCAGGTGGAGCGGCCGCTCCCACCCTGGCTCGCTGATAAAATCGGAGATCAGAAAGACCTGGGACCGGCGCTGCAACGTACCGAGGGCAGTCTCCAACAGCGGCGACAAATTGGTCATTACATCAGCGGGTGGCGTCTGGCGTTTGAGTAACTCATTGGCAATCCGCAACACCTGAGTGCGTCCACCGTGCGGCGGGATCGTCAACTCAGTGCGGTTGCCATAAAGAATGGCGCCCACCCGATTGCCATTGCGCGTGAGCAGGCGCGTCAAGGTGGTGACAAAATCGACCAGCACCAGCCGCTTCTGGCGGTCAACCGCACCAAAGGCCATGGAGGGGCTGAGGTCGAGCAGGAACCAGGCGGTAATCTCGCGGTCGGCCAGATACTGACGCACATGGGGGATTTCCATGCGCGCGGTCACATTCCAGTCAATATGGCGGATATCGTCGCCGGGCTGGTACTCACGCAGGTCAGCAAAGTCTACCCCCTGACCATAAAAGAGGGTGCGGTAATCTCCCTGCAACAGGCCATCCAAGCGGCGAATGACATGCCAGTCGAGCCGATGCAAGATCTGGTCGGGTGTTACCTGTTCAGTTGTGGCGGCTGCTCCGCTCGCGATACTCATGCAATGGCACCTGTGGCTCTGGAATACGTTCGATAATCTGCTTTAACAACTGATCGCCGCTCACATTGTCGGAGAGGGCTTCATAGGAAAGCACCAGGCGATGACGCATGACATCCAGCGCCATCTCCTTTACCTCCTGGGGCAGCACATAGGGCCGACCGCGTAGGAAAGCCAGGGCGCGGGCGGCCACAATCATATTGATCGAGGCACGCGGGCTGGCCCCAAACATAATATAGTGCTTCAGATCGGGCAGCCCCGCCTCTTGCGGCCGACGCGTAGCGGTCACCATTTTGACCGCATACTCGATCAGGGCCGGATCGACATAGACGCGGTCTGCTTCTTTTTGCAGTTCAAAGAGTTGGTCGGTGCTCAGGATTACCTGCACCGCCTGCAGCGCGTTGATCATGCGCTCGACAATCACAAACTCTTCGGTGGGGGTGGGATAGCCTACCAACACCTTGAGCATAAAGCGGTCTACCTGCGCTTCCGGCAGCGGGTAGGTGCCCTCCGACTCAATGGGGTTTTGTGTTGCCATGACCAGGAAAGGATTGGGCACCTTATAGGTTTCACGCCCAATGGTCACCTGCCGTTCCTGCATTACCTCCAGCAAGGCGCTCTGCACCTTGGCCGGCGCCCGGTTAATCTCGTCGGCCAGCAGCAGGTTGGTAAAGACCGGCCCCAACGCGGTGTTAAATTCGCCGGTCTTCTGATTGTAGATACGTGTACCGACCAAATCAGCCGGCACCAGATCAGGGGTAAACTGAATGCGGTGGAACTCGCCGCCAATCGCCTGCGCCAATGTCTTGATCGCCATCGTCTTGGCCAGACCGGGCACGCCTTCTACAAGAATATGGCCCCGCGCCAGCAGGGCAACGATCAAGCGCTCCAGCAGATGATCCTGCCCGACAATAATCTTTTTGACCTCATACAGCACACGCTCCATTGGTTTCTTGTTCTGGAGATCTAGAGTTGGATCCATCTGCTTTCCTTTTCCTTGTTTTAATGGGTGACTGGGTGATTGGGGATTGGCTCATTGGTGATTGAGCGGGAGTCCTGGGCACGAAATCACCAATCAACTAATCACCCAATGCCTCTACTGCGCAGGGCCGCGGCCACCGGCGCCGGCGGCTACATCGATGGGCACCGCCAGACCAATGCCAATAAACACATCTTGGGTCGTCGGGTTGATGAGGCCGGTGACAATGCCAATCACCTGGCCATTGCGGTTGAGCAGCGGTCCGCCGGAATTACCAGGATTCACCGCTGCGTCAAATTGAATTAAGCCTTCTAGTTTTTGGTCAACGTAGGAGGGCTGAAAAGAACGGTTGAGGCCAGAGACAACGCCGGCGCTCATAGAGGCGCTTAAACCTAAGGGGTTGCCGACGGCATAGACTTCATCGCCAATCTGCATCGCGTTGGGATTGCCCAATGTGGCGGGGACAAAGAGTTCCGGCAATTGCTCGGCCTGCAAGATCGCAATATCTTTGGCCGGATCCGCGGCCGCAATCGCTGCGTTGGATTGGGTGCCATCGGCAAAGGTGACTTCAATTACACCGGCGCCCCGCACTACATGCAAGGCGGTAAGAATGTCGCCGTTGTCATTCACAACAACGCCACTGCCAACACCATATTTCGCTTCCTCACCGCCACCATTGCCGCCATCGCCATTTCCGCCATCCCCGTTGCCACCTTGGTAATATCCCGGCACGGCTTCAAGCTTTACATTGGTCAGCAGAGGGTTCGGTCGCGTCGGTGCGGTGAATTTCACCGGCGCCGTATTATCCAGCGGAATTGAATCATGGGCTTTGATCAATACAAACGAGGGGAGGATGGCCTGGTAGACGAGTGTTGAATAGGCTGGCGCCGGCGTCACCGAGGCAATGGCTTCGGCGACAATGCCATCGACATCTCTGGTGGTTAGTTGCGGAGGAGGAGGCGTAAAGGCATCATACAGATATACCCCAAGGAGAGCGCCGATCACAGCCAGATAAAATGACAGACCCCGCCTGACATGGGTGCGCAGACGTTGCCATCCTTGCCGCCAGAGTTTCAGTTGAGATACAAACAGGTTACGTATGGTTTCATTGGTCATAGATGCACCTCGAAGGCACTATACCATAAATTCCACCAAAACGAGATTAGCAGATCATGAGCAAGATATAAAGAACATGTGAAGATCCGCGCTTTCCCATTCCCCGTCACCATCAGTACGTTTGGTGATTTTACCCGATTCCGTTAAAATCTGAAAGAGTGCATGAGCAAAGTTGCAGATCTTTTTATAGGGCAGTAAGGCAGTGGGACAGTAGGTCAGTAAATCAGTAGGTCAGTAAATCAGTAAATCAGTAAATCAGTAAGTCAGTAGGTCAGTGAAGTATCCACTGTCTCACTGTCCACTGTCTCACTGTCCACTGTCTCACTGTCCACTGTCCCACTGTCCCACTGCCTTACTTGAAATAATCTACTATCCACATTCACGAAGGAAAGCTTTGTATGTCACAGGAATCTATTTATCTCCTTGTGCGCGCCGACGATATCGGTTTTTGCCAAGCGGCCAACCAGGCCTGTATTGATGTCTTTACCCAAGGCATCTGCCGTTCAGTCGAACTGATGGCGCCCTGCCCCTGGTTTCCCCAGGCCGTCAAGTTGCTCCACGCTCACCGTGACTATGATGTGGGCGTCCACCTTACTCTAACCAGCGAGTGGGAGAATATGAAATGGCGCCCCGTCTCCGACGCCAAATCGATTGCCACCGAAGATGGCTACTTCTACCGCACCTATCGCAAGAACAACAATTATCCCGACGAAATCACCTTTGAGCAGAGCAAGTGGACGCCGGAAGATGTGGAAAAGGAATTGCGCGCCCAAATTGAACTGATCCTCAGACATGTTCCCTGGACTAGCCATCTGACCACCCACATGGGGGGATTGCGCGACAATCCTGACTTCCAGGGCGTCGTTGACAAGCTCGTGGCAGAGTATGGATTAGCGGTAGACCTGGCCGCGCATGGCTTTGAACGCTGGCGTCCCTTTGGCGAAAATAATCAGGCGCTCACTGCGGCAGAGAAGACCGCGGCGCTGCGCCAAAATCTGGCCATGTTGGAGCCCGGCCGCTGGATCCATGTAGACCACCCCGCCTATGACACGCCCGAAACGCGCGCCATCCATCATGTGGGCTATGAAGGCGTCGCCACCGACCGTCACGGCGTGACCACGGCCTGGACCGACGCCGAAGTCAAAGCGATCATTGCCGACCGGGGCATCCAGTTGGTGAGCTATGCCGATGTCAAAAATGGTGTAATTCCAGCCAAAGAGCAGCCGCAAGGACAGTAGACAGTGGACAGTAGACAGTGGACAGTGGACAGTTTTTACTGATTTACTGTCCTACTGATCTACTGATTACTATCCTACTGATCTCCTAACGGACCACTGGCCGTAGCTTTAGTGCAAATTGCAAGGAAAAACGGGCGTCGGCGTCGTTGAGGTCGAGCTGAGTGATGGTGGAAATCTGTTCCAGGCGATAGGTCAGGGTGTTGCGATGGATATGGAGGCGCGCCGCGGTCTGGCTCAAGTTGCCATGACATTCAAAGAAGGCTTCCAGCGTCTGCACCAATTCGGCGTTCTTACTCTCGTCATAACCGAGCAAGCGCCCCAGGGTCTTGCGATAGAAGCGCGTTGCTTCACCATTGCTGCCCAGCGTCGTTAACAGCTGATAGAGTCCCAGATCGCCAAAGTAGGTGACGGGCGCGCCTTTCCACTCTTTGCCCAAACGCCAACTCTCGCGCGCCTGTTGTTGGCTTTGCAGCCAGTTGCTAGGGCTGGTGGCCGGTCGACCAATGCCAATCACCAATTGCGCTTTGGCAAATTGGCCCAACAGGCGCTCGGCAAAGGCATTGGCCACTGTCTTCAACTCGCGGCCACTCTTGGGATTATCAATCGGCCAAAAGAGCAGGATGCCAATATCGCGCCGGCTGACCAGCACATTGGCCCCCTGCTCACTGATAAAGCGCAGCAACGGTGCGGGCCATTCGGGTACATTCTTCGCCTCGACCACCCACGCCACATGGGGTCGGGTCAGGTCATAATCGAGGGAAGCGCCGCGCTGGATCCATGCCTGCTCATCGGCAATTTCGGCGGCCAGCAATTCATCGACAAAGGCGGCGCGCATCCGTTCCTCGGCCAGCCCCACCGCATTTTGTTTGGCCCATTCCAACGCCGCGGCCGCGGCGCCCTGTGTCACGGCAATTTCCTCCACCGCACTAACACTCTGACCGACATTGCCAGTTGGGCGCAGCAAAAGACAATAGCCGCGAATTGATTCCATGGCAATAATTGGCGCCACAACTGTCTCGCCATAGCCAACAGCCTCGGACGCGCTGGTCAACAACAGCGTTCCTACCGCTTTGTTCAAAGTGGCGGCAGACTGGGTGGCCGCCCAACTGCGCAGGGTTGTGACATTGGGCGCCATGCCCAGAATATTCTGTTGGCGCAAGGTCGAAAGATGTTCCAGTCCGGCATGAGCGGCCAGTTGGCCATCCTCGCGCAAGAGGAGCATGGGCTGTTGGGCAAATTTCACAATGTGTTGAGTAAGACGGGCAACGCCCCCGCCATCCAGCGCGATTTGGTTCAACTCTCGTTGTAACTCAGCCGAGCGTTGCGCAATATAACCGGCCCGGTCGACAATGAGCCGGATCACCACACGCTCAACCTGGACCAAAGGCACATGAGCAGGCAGGTGAAAGAGAACGATCCGGCTGGCCTGCGCGGCCTTGATCGCAAGCTCATCGATCGGCCCCAACACAGCAATGGCGGCAATGCGGGCGCTCTCCAAGCTACGCACCACACGGGCCAACTGCATTTTGGGGTCAAGCCGATAGAGGTCCTCCATATCGACCAACGCTAGCTCGTTGCCATCCAATTTGGGAAAGGCAGGCGGGCTAGGACGCAAACTGCAAGCCCAACTCACAGTGCGGTCCAGTAAATCTTCGCCAACGAGCAGTTTAGTTTCTGCGGGTAGGGCAAGCCGCAATATATCTTCAAGGGTAACAGAGCTTTTGTACATAATTCACATTCTACCTTACAGTGTATCGGCACTTCGGGAATATCATGAAGCAATCCAGCAAATCAGCAATTAGCACAATAGAATCCACAGAAAAGTATATAACAGAAACAGATTTTAGACAATTCCGCAAAACAAATTGTGCAAATCATACAATTAACCGCGCTTGTTAATCTAGAAGATATTGGATAAAAAAAGGCGAGTGACTTGTTTCACTCGCCCTTTTGCACATCGTATGATGATTTAGCCTTCTACGAGGGTGCTTTTGCAAAAACATGACGATTCAGCCGTTGCCTTCGACAAGCTCAGGCAACGGCTGAATCGTCATGAAATTATCACCCCATTCCAAGCCTAGGCTTTGGCCCAAGCCGTCATGATTGCGCCACAGGCGCCGCCCCATACCGCCAGCAACAGAATAAAACCGGCGCCAAACCAGCTTGGATCTTGACCCATCATGGAAGCCATCAAGAAGAAGACCGCCAGCCCCAGAATCGCGCCGATGATGCTGCCCACCAGCAACTTACCCACGGACTGGGTTTTGGTCAGCGCGCCGACCAAAATTGGCCACAAAATGACACTGATTACGGGGATGCTGCCGATGATGCCGCCAATCATGCCGGGAATGCTAACCCCCATATGGCCGGAGGCTAAGCCATAGCCGATCACCGGGCCAATGCCGGTCAGCAACAGCGCCACCACAAACAGAATTAATTGGTCAGACTGCAGAAAAAAAACGGCGGCATAAGCAATAATCGCGGTGAAGACGCCGGCATAGAGTGAGGCAAGCATAGGGTTACCCGCGGGGCGTTTGGTCATGGCGGCTAATGGAATCATGGCACTTTCTCCTCATTGATTTGGGTAGAATTGATTGGGTCCGCGCGCATTAGTGGATCATGTTGGTGACGGGTGATACGCTACTCGCCACCTGATTACCGATTACATTGTGCTGCGAAGAACCAATGGATTTGGGGGAATGAGTTTGATAACTATCATATACCATAAAACTACGAAAAGGGCAATCTACTCCATTGGCTAGGGTGCATTCTGCAGTTTATACAATTTTCTTGGATGAGCCAATGCAACCGCTATTCGCTCGGCAACTCATCCCACTCGGCCACCGCCCAGCCGCCAATGACCAAATAGAGTTGTACACGGTGTTGGCGAGCCAGCACAAGCACTAAGCCATTCTCCTCATCAACAGCCACCTCTTCCAACCAGAGGCCACCTTTGGCCAATGTTACCAACCGCTCTTGCACCGGCTCCAGCCCCAACAGCGGTTCACTCTCCAGGTCAGGATAACAGAGGACGCTGTAGAGTTCAAAGTAGATGCCCCCTTCCAAATAAAGGTCGATGTCAAAAGCATCTTGTACAGCCTCTGGCTCGGCGGCGGCGGCCAACAGATCCCCAAGCGACTCTTCCCACACCTCCACATAGACGACCTTCTGCCCGGCTAGCTCGGCTAGCTCATCATAGAGTTCTTCATCCACGACCGTGTAGAGATCCAGATCTTCTGCGTTGTTTGACATAGGCTCCACTCAGCTCTCTGGTGTAGACGGCTCAGGGCCGATCACGATCATACGCGTCGGAATGGTGATGGGTTGCGCAAAGTACTGGCCCCCCGCAATAAAGTGGCTAAACTTGGCCGGCAACCCTTGATCGATAAAAGGGTTGGGCCCTTCCATTAAATGAAAGTGAAGGTGTGGTCCTGGCGTGTTGCCGCTGTTGCCCACGCGCCCCAACAGGGCGCCGCGCCGGATTAGCTCGCCTTCGGCCACCTGCAAACTCGCCTGTTGCAGACAGCCATAAAAGCTAAACTCGCCATTGGCATGACTAATGGCCACGGCATTGCCCAACAGACGCCGCGGATCCTCCCGAAACATACGCGGGTCGGCCGGCAGCCCCGGCTGTAGATCGGGCAGATCGTAACAGACGTAGGCCACTTTGCCGCCAGCCGTGGCATAGACCGGTTGATCCCAGCTGTAGTGATCTTCCAGGGCCATGCCGCTCTGGCAGAAAAACAGATTGTCGCTGCCCAACTTTACAAAATCGAGGGCATAGGTCTGGCTAAAGGCTTCCTGCTTATGGCGGTCGCTCCAATCCGAACCTTGAATTACCCACCAGGCACCACGCAGTGGGAAGTAGAGGTCCGTCTTATTTTCATGGGAGACCACCGGCAGCTGCAGCACCGATTGGGTTTGTTGCCCATCGGCTTCGACCTTGCCCACGGCGGTGATCTCCACCAGGGTCAGCGGTTCATAGCCGTGCAACATAAAGTGCATGCTCTGCAGCGCCAAACCAGTGCCCACAGGAATCGTCAGATCTTCCTCACCGGCCCGCTGCCGGATCATGCGCGCCGGCCAACGCTGCTCAAAGAGCAACTGATGGTCGTTGTAACCCTTGATCACCACCCCCTGCAATGTAATGGTCTCCCGCACCGCGGTCATGCCCAAATCAAAGACCACCTCTTGCATGGGGCCCAGGGTAGGGAAGGGCAGTTCCCCGTAGCGCGCCGCGATCAGCCGCGCCGGACGGCTTTCCATATGCAGAAAAGGCGCATCAGGCAGTTGCCCCGGATTCGCACACGCCCCCGGCTCAGGTACAGCCTGCTCACTTGAAGTTTGCTCTTGCTCTGCCAATTGAATTCCTATCTTTGTAATATTGGGTGATTGGTGATTAGGTGATTGGTAATTAGTGATTAGGTGTTCGCACGTGGACGCCCTAAGGTGCGGCTCACGCCGAAGTCCTATCGAAATCACCAATCACCCAATCACCCAATTCATCTCCCCTGCCGAATCTGGTGACTCAGCGGAGCACGACCCGCCAGAAAATCGAGAAAATAGCTACGTTCGGCCTGCCGCTCCTGACGCCGGTGGGGATGTTCTGCGCCGGGCGCCTGGTGGATAAGCGCAAGCAACGCACGCGCCTCAGCCGGTGCGACGCGATAGTAGCGTTCCTCTGTCTCCAACGTGTCCAGCCGCTCCCAGCGATCGATCCAGTGATTGAGATAGAGGGTGTAGCAGTGCCGACAGCGCCAGACGCTAAAGGTCTCTTTATCCCCTTCGGGGGTAGCGGTTGTTAGCGCCCCCAGGTTGGCAATCCGCCCTTGGCAGGCAAAGCAGGGCTCGGTACCGGCGCCCACGCCACTCCGCTCCACCAGGCTGGTTTCCCACGCCACAGCTAGCGCACGCTGCGCGCTTGGCGCCATGCGCCGTCGTCGCCAACGGTTACGCCAGCGCTGCCACCAGGGCAAGCGGATTTCAGCACTTTCCGCGGCCTTGGCCAACGGCGTCAACGCCCCCGGCGCAGGGACCTTTCCATCAGCAACAGGCATGGTGGTCGCACCCGTCAGCTTACGCCAGCCGGAACAGAGCAGCGCAAACTCGCCCTGCACCATCAGCGGCGTCGCCTGGGCGCCGGCGGTTTCTGCACCAGTGTCGCCACTACGCCACCGACAGTCACCTGTAGCCAGCCCATCGGGGTTCACCAGCGCCGTCCGCTGCCAATGAGCACAACTGCCACAGGTGAGCAACTGCCAGCCGGCCGCGTAGAGGGCAGCTTGCAAGCGCTGATTCAGATCACCGGCAGAGGGATCAGGTAGGCGTAGCAGTACGCGTTGCTCCGCCACCTCCGCTCCACCCTCTTTGTACGCCCCCGCTTTGTGTGCTATTGGCTGAGTTGCGTCGGTTTTGCCGGCGGGCACACTCGGGGGCAAGAGATAGGCCACACATGCCGCCGGCTGATCGTACCACAGCAACTGAATCCACGCACGTTCCGGAGGCTCGCCAACCAGCGATTCCACCCGCAGACGCTGAAAAAGCTTGGTGCGGGCGCCGGGAAAGACGCCGGCCATCGTGGCCAGGTTAAAGAGTTGAAAGTTTTCGTGGGACGCCATGTGCAGGATTACTTGCCATTCGCGTCATTGATCAACGCCGTCGTTTCCTTGACCACCGTCGTGGGATCCTCGTTGCCATCCAGCACACGGACAAACATATCACCGCCATAGCCCCACACCTGATCCATCGCCGCAATCATGGGCAGCGGTTGCGCGGTGGCGGCCTGGTGGATAAAGCCTTGTAGCAGTGGATCAGTGACAGTGGCGTTACGGTTGGCCGGCAAGCGATGGGCAAACGTCGCCAGCGCTGCGCCACTTTCGGCGCTGGTAAAATGTTCCGCGGCCACCAACGCCAACCGCTGTTGCTCCGGCGTAATGGTGGGGTTCATAAAAACCCCATCTGCGCTCAACCAGGGTTGCGCCGGCGCGGTGGGGCCATCGGGCAATAAGGTTACCCCTAGTTGGTCGCCTAGCGCACTTTGCAAATCGGCAACACTCCATGGGCCATCGACCAGAAAGGCAAATTCACCCTTTTTAAAGCGATCCAGCAACATGCTGTAATCTTCATCGACATAGGCGCCATCAACCTGATTCAGCGTCGCCAGCCAACCTAAAAAATTAGCCGCCCCTGTGCTCTGATCCAACAACACCTTCCCATCGTCGGCAAAGAGTTGCGCACCATAGGCCGGCAACCCCCAGTAGAGATGGTAGAGGCTGGCATAGAGGCCAATCCCCGTCTGCGGCCCCTGTTGTGCTAGGGCCAACAGATCAGCGGTGGTCTTGGGTAGCGCTGTCTCCTCGATCAGTACGCGGTTATAAAAGAGGGTGACCAATTCAAAATTCGTGGGCAAACCATAGAGCGCCCCCTGCCAGTACAGGTTCGCCAGCGTCGCCGGCCAAAACGCGTCCAGCCGCTCCGGGGGCACCAGATCATCTAAAGGCTGCACAACACCAGCTGCCACCATCTCGCCCAGCCACCAATTCGGCGCCAGGATCAGATCAGGCCCACCGCCCGCCTGCACCGCATCGGCATAGCTTTGGGGCAGATCATCGTAGGCGACAAAGAGCGTATCCACCTTGAGTTTGGGATACTTTTGCTGCAAGGTCAGTAAGATCGTGGCCAACGCATCGGCGTCGGCGCCGGACCAACTGTGCCAGAGCACGACTGTCCCTGCCACATCCGGAATGGGGGTGGCAGGCGCCGCAGTCGGCGCTGGCATTAATCCAGCCGCGGGGGCAAGCGCGGCGGCCGTGTCCGTGTGCGCAGGGGCCGGCGCCGGGGTCACCGCAGCAGTGGGTGTCGGGGTCTGGTCATTACAGCCGGCCAGCAAGAGCAGGAGCAGCGTCATAAGCAGTAGGGCACCCTGCGGCCACGCCGCGCGCGTAGGAAAACGACGGGCTGGTTGAGCGGCAAATGCAGTGAGCATAGCAATTACGCTTTCGCTTGATCGGCCAGATAATCGAGCAGCGCCTGGAGGCCGTGTAGATAGCTGCGCCAGCCAAAGCCACAGATCTGGCCGACACAGACCGGGGCCAGGACCGACGTATGACGAAATGCCTCACGGCTGTGGATGTTGCTCAGATGCACCTCCACCGTGGGCAATTTGACACCGGAGATGGCATCGCGCAGGGCATAGGAATAGTGGGTATAGGCGCCGGGGTTGATCAAAATGCCCGCGGCCCAATCGCGCGCCTCGTGGATAAAATCGATCAGCACGCCTTCATGGTTGCTCTGCAAAAAGCGTAACTCATGGGACGTCCCAGCTAGCGTGCGCAACTCGGCTTCGATCTTGGCCAGCGTCATGCTGCCATAGATGTGAGTTTCACGGGTACCCAAGAGGTTGAGGTTGGGGCCATGTAAAACAGCAATGGAAGTCAAAGTCTATCCTTCTTTCTAGCTACAATTATTCGACGGGTTCAAGATGACAGTCACTGGCAAAACGCTATATTCACCAATCCAAATCGCACCGGCCAATGACTGTCACCTCTGGCGCGCCCAAAGCATTTTCTGGCTATCTATTATCGTAAGATTTTTTGGAGCGCGTCGGTCACATAATCCCAGCCTGGGTTATCAATCACCACGACATCGCCCACCGCTTGAGGGATGATAAAGCGCAAGGTTTTGCCGGCCCGCTTTTTGTCATGGCCCATGGCTTCGATCACCGCTTCTGGGTCATAGCCGGCAAGCTGCACAGGCAATTCGACCCGTTCGATCACATTGCGCACTCTTGTCACCAACTCGGGTTCACAGCGCCCCAGCGCTGCGGCCATCTCCGTTGCCGCCACCATACCAACGGCGACGCCTTCACCATGCCGCAGCGTAAAGTTGCTCACCAGTTCCAGCGCATGGCCAAAGGTGTGCCCCAGGTTGAGCACGGCGCGCCGGCCTTGTTCAAAGGGATCCTCCTCCACGACTTGAACTTTCACGCGCACGGCCTCGGCCACCAACTGTTGCAGCGAGCCGGCGCCGTAATCTTCAAACTGGGCAAAGAGCGCAGGCGCGCCAATCAACCCATGTTTGATCACCTCGGCCAGCCCAGAGCGGAACTCGGCGGCGGGCAGACTGGCCATAACCGCCGTGTCCATGATCACGACATGGGGCTGCACAAAGGCGCCGACAAGATTTTTGCCCTGCGGCAGGTCAACGCCGGTCTTGCCCCCCACCGAGGCATCGACCATGGCCAGCAACGTGGTAGGAATTTGGACAAAGGGCACGCCACGCAGATAGGTGGCCGCGGCAAAGCCGGTCATATCGCCAATGACACCGCCCCCCAGGGCAATGACGGCGCTGCGCCGGTCCAGGCCCGCCGCCAAAAATTGATCATAGAGATTTGCGATGCTGGCCAGCGTCTTGTGCTGTTCGCCTTCGGGCAAGAGGCAGAGCGTCGGCTCGAAACCGGCCGTGCGCAAACTGGCCAGCAGCGGTTCAGCGTGGTGGGGGGCAATCTGCGGATTGGAGACCACGGCCACCGGTCCTGCGCGCAGGCCCCGGTTGCGCAATAGCCGGCCACTCTCTTGCAGCAGACCCTCACCAATGCAAATATGGTAACTTGCGGTGGGCCCTGTCACTTTGATGCGCGTCATCTGCGCCACTTCCTGATCGCCGGCCACCGTTTCCAGGATCTGCTCGACCAGCGTTTCCGGTGTCTGGCTGGTGGTCTGGATCTGATGGGGAATGGCGGTATAGGCCGGACGTCGGGCGTTGAGCAGGGTGCGGATATGGGTCAGTTGTTCATCCGGTGTCCCCGGCAGCAAAGGACGCACGCCAGTGCCGGCAACACGGCGAAGAATCTCGTCGCTGGTGGCCGTCAGACAGAGGAGGATGCCGCTTGCGCCCAAGACATCCCGGTTCTCCTGGCTGACAAGGGCGCCGCCGCCCGTGCTGATCACCAACCCCTCTTCCTTGGCCAGTTGCGCACAGAGTTGGGCTTCCGCCTGGCGAAAGACGGCCTCGCCCTGTTCCGCAAAGACTGTACGGATCGGTTGACCAAAGTGGGCTTCGAGCCGGTCGTCCATATCGACAAAGTGACGTTGCAGCCGTTGCGCCAGCAGCCGGCCTACAGTCGTCTTGCCCGTTCCCATAAAGCCAGTCAGGACAATATTTTTGGTGCCTAGGTCACTCATTGGTTCTTCTTATCTATTATCACTAGTCCGCAGTCGCAAAGTCGCATAGTCCAGAGGCGGCGAACCCAACCTCTATTGCCGTTGCGGTCTACTGGATTATTTTAATCCGCTGTTGCACGGCGACCACCAACTGCGCCAGCGGCAACGTTGTATCAACCGGCAGATGCTGTTCCGGCTGAATCGGATAGCGCCAACAACCGGCATAGTACTGCAAGTGCGCCTGCATGGCCGCCCAGCCCCGAATTTTGTGGGTTGACTCCTCTGGTCCACGCGCCTCCAGCCGTTCACGCCACACGCTTTCATCCAGCACGGTCTCTACGACCAGCAGTTGCGCCTGGTAGCGCGTGGCCAGCGTTTGGGCAGTGGCGTACATGGTTGGATAAGCCAAGGGGGAATCCACAATGACACTTACACCCAGTTGGAGTTGAGTCGCAACTATTTGCCACAGAATCGCATAGGCCAACTCATTGGCGTCCGGCAAGCCGAGCGTATGGTCCTTTATATCATCTTTGTCGAGCAAAGGCCAATGTAAAGTATGTGCCAACGCATGCGCCAGTGTACTTTTGCCCGTCGCCGGGTGGCCCTTCATGGCAACTAGATACATGGGGCAGTTAATCTTGCCCAAATAGGCGGAAGTTAGCCGTGTCCACCCGACCGGCCTGGTGCAGCAACACCCCATTCATCAACTCAATCGCCAGGCGCGACTCCAACGTGACGCCGGCGCGCACCCCCACACAGGGGTCATGGCGCCCTTTGGCGAGCAGAAATTCGATCTCTTCCAGATTTTTGCGCACCGACTGCTGCGGCTTGACAATGGTGGAGGTGGGCTTAAAGCCCACGCGGCAGATCAGGGGCATACCGGTGGTCATGCCGCCGATCAGGCCGCCGTGGCTGTTGCGTTGGTAGCCCTCTTTACGGATTGGATCGTTGTTTTCGCTGCCTCGCCGCGCCACCACTTCCCGACCATCGCCAATTTCACAGGATTGCACGGCATGGAGTCCGCCTAGTGCGCCCATTAGCCGCATTTTCAGGCTTTGGTAAAGGGGCTCGCCCACCAGCGCCGGCACATTGACCGCCACCACTTCCACCAGCGCGCCCAAAGAGTCGCCATCAATGCGCGTCTGTTTGATCAGTTGGGCCGCTGCTTGGGCGAAATCGGCATCCAACGAGTGGATTTCCGCGTCATCCATCTCAGCCTCAATTCGTTCTAGCGTAGCCAGTGGCAGAGTATGCTGCCCCGTGGCTTCAAGTATATTTTCGAGATAGCTGCTCAACGTCGCCTTGGCCTGTAGGGGACCCACCTGGCAGATCGAAGAAAGGATTACCGTCCCAAAGTGTTCGGCCAAATAGAGACGGGCCACCGAGCCGCCAATAACGTCGGTAATGGTGGAGCGGTAGCTGGAACGTCCGCCGCCGCGCACATCAACAAAGCCTTGCGCTTTATGGTATTTAACCAGGTCGGTGTGACCAGGGCGCACTTCCCCGGTCAAGCCCGTAAACTGACCATAATCGCCCGATTTCTGGGATGTGGTCAGCACCAGCGCCGCCAAAGGCTCACCGGTGGTGTAACCCTGTTCATAGGTTGTCGTGGCGGCAGCGAAGTCATCGATGGTGCTCTGGAGCGCCGGTCCGCTGGTCAGCTCGTCATGATTTTCGCAGTAAAGACCGGAGAGCAGTAGCACTTTATCCTTCTCATTGCGCGGCGTGCCATGTTTGTTGCTGCCTGGCCGCCGACGGTCCAGGTAACGCTGAATCTGGGTGCGGCTCAGGTGCAGCCCCGGTGGGCAGCCATAGACGATGGTGGTAATCGCCGGGCCATGTGACTCACCGGCGCCGGCCACGGCAAATAATGGTCCGCCAAGAAATTCCATAGTTTTAACCCATTTTATTCCTATTTGGTAAAGGGTGCGTACCACAAATGGGGCGAAGCACCAGCAAGGCCAATTTGAGCCTCTTGTCTGTCGCCCCTAATTTGGGACGCACCCTTGGTAACTCCTCAGCTGACGTGCCGGGGACAGGCCAGAATAAGCCTGGTCAACCACAGTTCGCTTGGTCTGTCCCCGGCACGTCGGGCTGGAGCATAAATCATGCATCGCTCATATGGGCGAAGCGGTGAAATCGCAATAAATACCAGAGAAAATAAAGCAATTTCACCCGGAAACCTATATGAGCCATCATGTGTTATCCACAAGTATATACGAGATTGGCAGAGAACGCGAAAAGCAGTGTCTTTTATAGAGTGACAATTGCTCATATAGCTTTACAAAGTCCGTCAGGATTGCCAGGGGCGAACAAACAGCGTAAACTACTCTTTGGCAACTTAATATATTAGTGGATATAAGCGATTGTAACAGGAGACGCTAAGGGCGACAACATTGATGATATTTTGTCGATGTTTCGTGCCGAAGGCAACTGTTGCGCCTGAACCATTTCCGGCGCAAGAACATAGCAATCTAACAGCAGAAAGGTTACACCCATGCACCCAATTAGCCAACCTTGCACCAAAACGCACACCGGGATTCGTTACTTGCGTGCCAAAATTGGCGCGGTCCTCTTTATCGCGCTCAGCTTGTGCAGCGCGCTCATTCTCTTCATTACTGGGTGGTCGGTGACCAATGCCGACGAACTTGCGGCGGTGCCGACCGTGCCACCGGTCGATTCGTTGCCCAACGGGATTGCTGCCGGTGACGTTAGCCAGGAAAGTGTGGTGCTCTGGACGCGCAGTGAATTTCCCGGCGTCATCACTTTTAGCTATCATTCAGACGTAAGCAGCACTATCCAGGTTACCCGCGCCGTCGTCGATCCCTACAAACCACTGACCGTGACCGTCAATGGACTCAGCGCCGGCACGCGCTACACCTATACCGTGGTCAATGCCTTCCGGCGCGGGATCACTGGCACTTTTCAGACGGCGGCCGCGGTGGGCGCCAAAGCCGGGCTCCGCTTTGGGGTCAGTGGCGACTGGCGCGGGGAGTTGGTCCCCTATCCGGCCGCGCGCAATGCCATTGACCGTGACCTGAATTTCTTTATAGCGCTAGGGGATACCGCTTATGCAGATGTGCCTTCGCCCCAGGTGCCCCTCACCCAAGCCACTACCTTGCAGGAGTTTCGGTTGAAGCACACGGAACCCCTTTCCCGCAATCTGGACATGAACACGCTGGTCGATATCCGTGCCAACATGGCGCTCTTTGCCACCATTGATGACCATGAAGTCAACAATAACTTCTCTGGCGGCGCCAATGCAAGCACCGATCCCCGCTTCGCCGAAACCTCCGGCTTTATCAACGATACCTCCCTCTATGAGCTGGGCACACAGGCTTTTGGCGAGTACTATCCGATTCAAACCGAGTACTACGGCGTGGTCGGCGGTGATGGCCGCATGGATAACGAACATCGTTTTTACCGTTACCGCACTTTTGGCAGCGACGCGGCCCTTTTCGTGCTGGACAGCCGCTCCTTCCGCGATGCGCCCATTCAGGCGGTTGACCTGAATAACGTTGTCTTCGACACACTGCGCTTTCTGAACCAGGCCTTTACAGCAGGTCGCACCCTTTTGGGCTCGCAACAACTTCAAGATCTACAACGCGATCTGCTTGATGCGCAGCAGAAAGGGATCACCTGGAAATTTGTGGCCATCCCAGAGCCGATTCAGAATATCGGGCCCATTGCCGCTGAAGATCGCTTTGAGGGGTACGCCGCGGAACGCGCCGCGCTGCTCAAGTTTATTGCGGAAAATGAGATCACCAATGTCGTCTTTGTCAGCGCCGACATCCACGGCACCTTTGTCAACAACGTGACCTACCAAGAGGGTTTCGGCCAAAGCCAAAAGGATAGCGGTGCGTTTGAGGTGACCACCGGTTCCTTGGCCTATGATGCACCTTTTGGGCCGACAGTCGTTACCATTGGAGCCGACGCCGGCTTGATTACCCCAACCACCGTATCAACGTATAATACGTTGCCGGTGATGAACGACCCGGACAGCATCCCCAACGACAAAGATGATCTGGTCAAATCATTCTTGGACTATCAACTGGGTCTGTTGGGCTACGATAAAATTGGGTTGGACAGTTCGCTGGGGCTAACGCTGCCCTACAGCGCCACGTTGCTCCAGGGTGATTATTTCGCCGTTCACACCTTTGGCTGGAGCGAGTTTGACATTGACGCCGCCACCCAGGTCCTAACCGTCACCACCTATGGCGTGCCCGCCTACACCGCAAATGACATTGCCACCGACCCGGCGGGCATCATCGACCGCACGCCGGCAATTGTCAGCCAATTCCGGGTGCAGCCGGTGTTGCCGCCCGCCGCCGCAGCGGATATTTATTTGCCCTATGTAGCTCAGTAAAAAAGTAGTTGCAAGAGGAAGTAGTTCGGCAAGGCCACGTTTGCGCCGCTGACAACGCGAGCGCGAATGTGACCTTGCCGAATCACCTACTGCGGTAGTTGTCCTGTTACCACACCATATGCTTCACGAAAGTAAAAGTCTGGACTGTTCAGGATGTGAGCAGGATCTTCAAAATTACCAAATGTGCTTTTCCAGACTTTCAGTTGCTCAGTTGATTGTAACCGAAATTTTGCGAGTTTAGCCCACGCGGGTGCGCCGGCGTGCGTCTTCCTGGAAGGGGCGCCGCACACCTCCTGTTTTTCACCCTCTGCCGCCCCTTCCAGGAAGACTTGGGTGACCGCCTCTACTCTAGCCAAACTTCCCTGACAGTGCACTAGGTATGCGGCTAAAATTGCTCTCTTTTCCTCTGGGAAAGTCGTGCAATTTCAATTCGCCGCCCATATGAGCAAAAAATTCTGAGATTAATCTACTAAATGAGGCGACAGAGGTCCAGCCTCCTTCAGCGTCTGGACAAAGTGGAGCCACTGTTGTGCGGCGTCTTCACTCAAGCGGGGGGCAACCAGGGCGCGAAACTTTGCGGCTAGCGTTGCGGTGGTCACCGGATTTTCGGGGTTGCCGCGCGGGTAATCACTGCCGGCATGGAGCACCGTCCCGTCGGCCAGCGTCAAACTCAGCCGCGCCGGCCAGGCCGCGGGATACATGGCCGTCAACTCCTCTCGCACGCGGACCTGAATACGCGGCAGCAACGCTGCCAGCTTTGGCGCTGCGACACCGGTTGCAGTAAAGCGCTCCGGGGTAAACTGTTCTAAGCCCACCCAGCCTTCCAAGAGCGCCGCCGCCGCCACATAGGCCAGGCTAAATTTGGCTTGGTAGGGCGTGCGTGGATTCATCTCCTTGACAATGGCATAGCCGGGGCCATAGGTTTCAATAGTCAACATCTGTACTTGGGTCAAGGCTTCGTCGTCCTGCCAACCAAGTTGGGCGCGCAGATCCAGCGCCGTGTCAATCGCGGTGTGGGTATGACCGCAGCAGGCGTAGAGCTTATAACAATTTTCACTGATTTTCCACCGTTCGCCCAAGCCATCGGTAATTCGGGTGGGGTCATACTCCTGGCTCATGGCCTGGAAAAAGCCCCGCTCCCCCTCCAAAATGCGGCTGGCGCCGGTAAAGCCCACTTTGGCTAGATCGGCGGCGAGCACGCCATTCATGGCCGCCTTGCCGGGATGGAGATGCTTGCTCATGGCGCCGTCAGCGTTAAACTCCCACAGCCCCGCAGCTTGGGTGCCGGCGCTGCCCAGGGCATGGAGCATTTGCTCAGGCGTCAAACGCAGGAGTGACCCAGCCGCAGCCGCCGCGCCAAAGGTGGCCGCCGTGCCGGTGGGATGCCAGAAGCGATAGTGGCTGGGGTTGACCGCCTCGCCAATGCGCAGCGCCGCTTCATAGCCCAGGACGACCGCTAACAAGAAGGCCTGGCCAGTGGCCTGTTCCCGTTCCGCCACAGCCAGCGCGGCTGGGATAATCGGTGCGGCGCCATGCAACGTCGAGCCCTTATGCACATCATCCAGTTCTAGAATATGCGAGGCGACGCCATTGGCCAATGCGGCCCCCGCAGCCGACGAACGGCCGGCGCTAAAGACCGTCGCATCTTCGGCCCGTCCTAAAGTGGCGACAACGGTTTGCGCCATGCGCGCTGGCGCCTCTAAGGAGCCCGCCAACGCCGAACCCAGCCAATCCAAGACACTGCGTTGCGCGTCAACAATCACAGATGAGGGCAACAGGGCATAGGTGGTGTTGGCCAGGGTTTCCGCTAATCGACGAGTGAGTGGCGTAACCGTAGAAAGGGTCGAAGCGTGATTCATAGGAAAATATCTCTTTCATTATTGCGACACGGCACGCCGCGCCTGCCAGCTATCGTATAACTGCCAGAGGGCGGCGTCTGCCTCAGCAATGGCGGCGTCAATGTCCCTGCCATCCACTAAGACTTGACGGATCATGGCGCTGAGGATGCCATTCGACCGCGCCTCCATCGCCCACGGCGTTATCGGGCCCGGGTAGCCGGTGACGACGGTGTTAGGCGCCTGTTCAGCCAGCACCTTTTGGTAGGGTTCCTGCCACATGGGATCGTTGAGCAGATTGCGGTGGACGGGCAGAAAGTAACCGCTGCCGGCGCTATAGAAGCTGCGCATTTGCGTCGGCGCCAGGAGCCAAGCCGTCAGTTGCAGACAGAGATCCGCATTCTCCGTCTTAAAGATGGCCCAGTGGCGAATATCGCCTGGCGCAAAGCGGCCAGCCGGCCCGGCGGGCGCCGGTAAGACCGCCGTGTTGGCCAACAGCGCCGGATCTTCTGCCTGCAGGCGATCGAGTAAACTGCCGGCGTTAAGCACCATGCCCACCGTACCGCTCATGTAGGCGTCGTTGTTGGAGCTATCATCCCAGGTCGGTGCATCGGGTGGCATGAGGCCAGCGAGCCAGGCCGCCTGCATGAACTCCAGCACCTGGCGCGTGGCCACGGAATCAATGGCCGGCTTGCCTTCGGCATCCCAGACGCTGCCCCCGTAGGACCAAAGCTTGGTGCGAAAGGCGGTTTCGGTATCGCCCGACGGGCCAATTTGCATGCCCCAGCCCCAGAATTGATCAGGGATGGTAATGGCTTCAGCCGCCAGGCGCACATCTTCCCATGTGGTCGGCAAGGGTAAGCCGGCGGCGGTGAGCTTATCTTGGCGCACAAAGAAGACGCTGTTGACCAGGGCAAAGGGGATCGCCCACTGCTTGCCCTCAATCCGGCTGGGCAACAAGCTATTTTCCAGGTAGCCGCCTTCAGCCGCGTCGAGTTCGGCGATCAAGTCGGTGGTCTCGACCAGGACGCCGTTGACAATCCATTCGTTGAGTTCCCCAATCATGCCACAGTCGGGGAATTGGCCGGAAGCGAGCGAGTCGTCTGGGTTTACCGGCATCGTGTTGAGGATTTGGACTTCCACTTGATGCTGTTCGCCCCACTGCTGCACCAAATCTTGCATGGCGGCGTCGGCAGTAGCGGAGAAAGAAGCAAAGAGCACAACTCGGAGTTGACGCGGCGGCGCGGGGGTTGGTTCCGGCGTCAGTTGGCTGCCGCAGGCCGCCAGTAAGAAGAGCACCACGCCACAGAATATGTACTTTACCTTACCAGCATAGGTTGTCTGCCGTTGTAGATCCATTTTGTCTGCTCATATCCTCTTAGCATAGGTCAGTGTAAAGGTCAGTCAGTGCCACAAGGTGATGTGGAAAAGCATAGTAGCATGGTCACCAGGGGCTGTCAATTTAGTTTAAATAAGTTGACAATCAACCGCCTTTATTCGATACTAGGGAAAGAGTCGTTTGTCCTTTGTTGCTGCTGTCCTGTCGCTGCTGCCCCAAGTGTTCAGTGAGTTGTGCTTGCACAATTACGTTGCTATAGCAAAACTGGAGGAATTATGCCACCTGCGTCCTTTCAACAGCTTCACCCGGTGCTCCCAGTTCGGAATGTCTCTGCCGCCGTCACCTATTATACAGAGCGTCTAGGTTTTCGCCTGCTCTTTCAAGATGCCGAAAAGAATCCGACCTATGCCGGTGTTGGCCGGGATCAGGTGCAACTGCATCTGCAATGGCATGACGAAGCCACCTTCACCGGTGTCAACCAGCCAGCCATGCGTTTTGTCATTGATGACGTCGATGCACTCTTTGCCGGGTACCAGGACAAGGGAGTTTTCCAGGCCAGGACGGCGCTACAGGATACGGCTTGGGGCACGCGCGAGTTCGCCTTTTATGACCTGGATGGCAATGGCTTATTTTTCTATCGGAATCTCTAACAGAAGGGAAAACCATCATGCAAAAACGTGCCTTTGGTAACACTGGCTTAACGGTCACCACGCTCGGTTACGGCGCGATGGAATTGCGCCATGTAGAGGAAGCGCAAGCGGAGCGGCTGCTCAATGGCGTCTTGGATGCCGGCATTAATTTTATCGACACTTCCCCTGACTATGGTCCCAGCGAAGATCTGATTGGCAAGTTTATTGCCCACCGCCGAGATGAGTATTACCTGGCGACCAAGTGCGGCTGTAATGTTCCTGTCCAAGGGGGCGAGGATGCGCCACGCCATATTTGGACCGGCGCGCAGGTGCGCCACAACATTGAACATAGCCTGCGCCGGCTCAAAACCGATTATGTGGATGTATGGCAGGTGCACAGCGCCGAACCGGCGGAATTGGCCGCCAGCGATGTGCTGGAAACGATGCTCAAAATCAAGGAAGAAGGCAAGGTGCGCCACATCGCGGTCAGCATGAGCGGGCGGGCAGAAGGACATGGCTATGGCCAGTTGCGCCCCTATTTGGCCGGCGATTGGGATGAGTTTGAGGCGATCCAGGTCTGGTATTCGGCGCTCACTAGGGCCAGCGAAAATGCGATAGCCGAAGCAGCCGACCGCGGCAAAGGGATGATCATCCGCGGCGTCGTGCGCCGGATCGACCCGTGGGACTCGCTGGCCGACGCGGTCACCCAACTGGGGTTGGACGATCTGCGTGCTTCCGGCGAGAGCGCGGCGCAATTCTTATTACGCTTTGCCATCTCCCACCCTGCCCTTCACACCACCATCATCGGCACCAAAAGCTTGGACCATCTGGCCGACAATATCAAAGCCGTCGAGGCTGGCCCACTGCCCGCCGATCGGTTGGCGACGGCCAAAGCACGCCTTGATGCTGCAGGCGTGACGGCGCAGCCATAACTGACCGCCCGGCGATCAATCGCCGGGCTAGTCAACAGTGCCTGCTGAAGCAGGCTTTTTCGTGACAGAAGTCACCAGCACTGTCTTGGCAAGTGCCGGTCACCTAGCCTGAATTACTGTCTCACTGTCTCACTGTCCCACTTACCTACTTGCGCAAAAGAATGCGCCGCAAGGTCATAAAGATCGGCACAAAAAAGATGAGTGACCAGGAACCGAGCACCATGGTTGGTACGATTGTCGGCAACTGATGACGCCATTGGCTGAGATCATTGGCTTTGCGCACCGCTTCCAGGTCTACGCCGCGTGCAGCTTCTGTGCGTAGCGGTTGGCTGCCTGAACCAACAAAGGTGTTATTGGCAATGACCGAGTTGGAGAGATCGCCTTTGAGCACAAGCGCCGCCCCGCGAATATTGTTCATACGGTTGTCGATAATCGTGTTGCCGGGTGCATCCTGTAAACCGACACCGCCAGGGGTGGTGGTGATCGTATTGTGCTGGAAGCGGTTGTTGGTGGAGTGGTTATAGACAAAGATAGCCAGACGATCGCTATGTTCGATGGTGTTGCTGACGACCACTGTGTCACGCACATCATCCTTCAGGCGCACACCATAGCGATGAGGGCCCATGATTAGATTGTTGCGGATAACATTGCTAGCGCCGCCTTCGAGAACAATGCCGTCCTGATTGTTAGCAATAAAGTTGTCTTCAATGACATTGTGGTTGGAAGGCACTGCCGCCAAGTAGCGTACATTATCGCCATCAGGAATGACTTTGCCATCGTCGATCATAATGCCGTGGCCGACATTGTCATAGCTTTTGTTGCGGCGTAAAATGTTATAATCGCAACCGCGCGAAAAGATGATACCATGGCTGCCATTGCCATAGGCAAGATTATCTTCTGTCAGAAAATAGTTGCTAAAATCATGCGGATCAAAGCCATACTTAATATTGTTGGCAAAGGTATTGGCAATCCAGTGCATTTCAACCGCTTCAAAGGTATACGCCCCAAAGTAGTTGCGGATAAAGTGTGAATGGCTGACATCACCGCGCCCCAGGACACTGCCGCCATCGATTGCCAACGATTTCCAGGCAACACCCGAGACCGTTCCCTCTTCATAGCCTAAATCAAAAAAGCCGGCGTAGTCAATATCCATGCGGCTGCCCACCGCCAGAATATAGGATCGGCCATCTTCTCTTGTTAGATCAGGTTGGGCGTTAACGGCATCCCAAGCTTCAAAATCCAAGCGCAATTCCGGTGCGCCTTTGATGGTAATTTGACCCAAGACACTATTTATCGTTACAAATCGTTCCGGTGTACTCAACATACGTACACGTGCAGCGTCATCTGTCGTGATTTGAAGAGCGGCATTGCGTCCAACCAGGATATTTTCTTGTAAGAAGAGTGTAGCGGGGCCCAAAGATTGCACCGAAGCAGGGAAATAGGCTGCGATTTCACTCAAGGTGTAGGGCAGAGGACGCGCCGGGAGAATGAGATAGGCGCTTTTCGTAAAACTCTTGCGCACTTGTTCAGTCGCGCTCGTGGTGGTCACAAAGAACGGCTTAGGCGTTGTGTCATGGATGCCAAAGGCTTGATTTTCATAAACAGCATTATTTTGGCCCCAACCGACAGCAGGTTGCTGAAGATCGACCGCCATACGGAATTTGCTCCCTGTATAATAGGCGCCCAGGTTGCGGCTCACTGTGTAATCATTGCCCTTGATGTCAATCCAGCTATCGGCCATTAGCTTGTCATCCGTCAAAAAAGTGTTATTTTGGACCGCGCCACCGGTGGTGCCTTCTTTCAGATCCACTCCTTCCGCAGTCAGGTGCGGGCCCAGCACATTGCCGATGACAAGATTATTGTCGCTGCGGTCCGGCTTGTCTTCTGTATAGGTAGGCCAATTCGAGACCGCACTGCCAATATAGACGCCTTCGCCATAGACAGGATTCACCAACCCGGTATCGTGGATCCAGAGCTTTTCAATGCGATTATGGCTGCTAAAGGTGCGCAGATGGAGCGCCTCATCCCCGATCTGATAGAGTTCAAGGCCACGGATCAAATTGTGATTCGCGCCATCGGTCATGAGCCCTTTGGCCGCATTGCGGATGGTAAAGCCCATGAGCAGCCAATGGTCAGCCATCAGGTGCAAGCCATAGCCGCTTTCTAGACTTTGGCCATCCAACACCGCCTGGCGCGAACCGTAGAGTGCGATCGGCTTATCGGTCAGCCCCGAACGCTCGATTGCAAAGTTGTCAGGATAGAGCCCATCCAGCAGGTGGATAAAATCACCTGCCTCCGCCTTGGCCAGGGCGCGGGTCAACTCTGCCGCAGAGGAGACCTCCACATATCTGTCATAGGTGACATCCTCTACGCTGACTTTCCCATCTGCCTTGACCGTGAAGGGGAGGGTGTCATAGGTTGGGAGAAACTGCGTATCCGGTGCTGCGGTAAGCAGTCCCAATTCACGCACAATCTGCCATTCATTTGCCTTCTGCTCCAGCAGAAAAGCGCGATCAGCAGCAGGAGTTCCTTCTTCTTGGGTCGTCGTCGCCCGCGCGCGTCCGGTGGTAAGACTCAAACCGAGGGCAAGGCAAAGCCACCCTGCCAGAAACATACGGAACAGGTGATAGGATATTTGCATGGCGTCCTCCTAGGCCTGTTCAACTGAGAAGGGCGCTTTAAAGTCACTGACCTCTAACGCCTCGGCCAGGCGATGAAGCGAGGCTTCGGATTGAGCCTCACCACCGACAGAGTCTGCTCTGCGCGTCAGCCAGCCATGCTTGTTCATCGTAAAAAAGGCCCAAGTTTTAATGGGCAATGCAATGAAGATGACGCAGGCAGTGGCCAACGGCAAAAAGAAAATATCTCTAGGATATTCCCGCAGATGAGAAAGGCTGCGGATCAGGCGGCTCATAAAGAGCCAGAGCACGCCCGTCGCGACCAGGAGCCAGTTGAGTTGGAGCGCAACCACCAAGATGTAAACCAGCGCAAAAAATTGGGTGACTGGCGTCAGCAAAATTTGCAGTGCACGGATCTGGGTTACCAAAGGTTGCTGCCACAGCCAACCGTGATAGATGGCAGTTAGATAACAGCGACAGGAGTTGCGGCTCCAGCGAATGCGCTGGCGAATAAAGGCCCGCAACTGATTGGGAAACATGGACCAGGCCCTGGCATTGCTTTGGTAGACGGTCTTGTACCCTTGGCTCAAGACCAGCCAGGTAAGACGGCCATCATCGCCGGCCACACAGAGCTTGCCCATGAAATATTCATACTCCAGATCTTCCACTACCGGCTTCACAAGCGCAAGCCGATAGGCCGCGGTCCGCCCAGAGAGACAGGCAACGCCGCCAAAGATGCTTTCAATGGGGACGTAATCGAGATAGCGAATGTTGATAAACCAATCGGCAATAACGCGCCAGACGCTGCTTGCGCGCAGATAGGCGTTTTGGCGCGTGCCTACCCCGCCAACGGCTGGATCGGCAAAAGGCATCTGGACAGCAGCCAACAAACCCGGCTCCCACGCCGTGTCCGAATCAGCCAGCACCAGCACTTCATAACGGGCCGCCCGAATCCCCACCCCCAACGCCGAACGTTTTCCCTGATGCTTAAAGGGGATGACGCGTAAGCGTGGATCGTGTTCATAGTCATGCAAGCGTTCCAAAACGTTTGTGTCATCTATATCAACGACGATAATCACCTCGGTTGGGTTGTTCGCCAGCCAGCTTTCCAGGCAGCGGACAATCACATCGGGATCTTCACGGTAGGAAGGAACAACCACAGAAGTAGTGGTCCGAAAATCACTGACAATGGGTTTATAAAATCTGGCTGCGATAATCCGCATGAGCCAGAGAGACCAAGAAATGATACCGGCAAGGCCAAAGCCCACAAAACCGGTTGGCGAAACTGACCATGCTCGCTGCCAGATTCGCTGCCACAAGAAAAATGGCCCTAGTTCGGCAGAGCGCTGAAACAAAATAAAGTTGCCGGGTAATGAGAAAAGATGAAGAAAAACAAATGCGGAAATTAGGATAACAGTTAGGGGAAGAAAGAACACCACAGATTTAGGTGCTGATAGCGACCCCAATCTGCGCAGTGGGATCAGGTTATATTTGCTCATATCTATCCTGCGAATTTTGATGTCATTGTTTCATTGTTATACTTCGCAGCAGCACACGGTAACATTTTCTACTCCTGAAAAAGTGTTATTTCACGGCGCTGCGCAGCATAGTAACAGTCGTGAGATTGCAGGGGAAACAACTATGATCATGGCTGTAATGCCGGTGCTATCGCAGTTAGGATTTCGCTATTATAGTGAGATTTATTCGATATTAGCGGTTTGCTGCCCTAGTAAATTCCTGCAAAACCGTTACTATCAAGTTAGCCACACAATAATCAGCTCAATCAATTATATTTTTTGCTTGGTCTAATAGGTATCACCTCCATTTTTCCGCTAAAGCATCTTGATTTACTGAGCCTGATTACGCTTATTTCTCACCGTCAAATAATACGTTATCTTCCAACAGTTGCTTAAAACTAAAGTTAGAGTCGGGCAAAACTCCAGTTACCGTAAGAAGGATTTGCAGCTCAATATTCAGATGGCAGCACATAATATCATATCATACACAACAAGATGCTGCGGTTGCAAGTATATAACAAATATATTGACAAAATGATTACAATTTGCTTGCAATAATATAATTCATGTAGACATATGGGTTAAATTAACTTAGGAAAATCCAACATAACACCGATTGCTGATGCCTCCATCTATGCTTAGATCTACCTTACGCCAACGCTCGGTCAAACGTCTCAAGCGCGAACCAGGCGTGTAGAATCTACCATCCATTGCACACAACACAGACCTGGAGGTCATCATGCGGGTCTTTTGCCACCTCACCCTGCGCAGTCGTCAAGTCTGGCAGCAACGCCGGTTGCGCACACTCGTCCTGCACTGCTTGCTTGTCGCCACGCTCTATTTAGCTTGGGGGGACGGCAGGCAATCCTTAGTGCAAGCCCAAGCCCCTGTTGCCTCTTCCACAGCGGCGTTACAGGAAAACGGTGATTGCAATGACACCAACCCAAATACCGCTGACTTTAAACAGGGCGAGTTGCGGCCGCGTAAGCTTGCAGGCACCCCCAATCCATGTGCGCCGTTCGCTGTCGAACCCACCCCTACGCCACCAGAGGCGGCGGCCGTGCCCTCCACAGAGACACCAACGGAGACGCCCACCGACTTGCCATCCTCTACACCAACAGAGACAGCCGTAGAACGGCCGACTGAGCCCCTTACTGAGACGCCTACTGAAATACCCACCGAGCCATTTACGGCGACACCCACTGCGACGCCTCCGTCCATGCCAACAGAGACGCCCCCACCACCGACCTTCACGGCTACAGCAACTGCCACGCCATTGCCCGCAGTGGCAGCACCGACGGCGACACCCCTTTTCCCCACATCACCGCCCACCGCCACGCCCATCGCCACGCCGCCCCCACAACTCTTCATCACCGAATTCCTTGCCGATCCTAAGAGTGTCCCGGACGAAATGGGTGAATGGCTCGAACTCTATAACGCCGACACTTACGCCGTCAATCTGCACGGCTGGAGTCTGGCCGACCTTGGGAGTGACCGCCACACCATCACAGTCGATGTGTCGATTCAGCCTGGCCAATATCTAGTGCTGGCGCGCAATACAGATTCATCGATCAATGGCGGTGTGCTGGCCTCATATGGCTACACGAATCTCGCGCTGGCCAACAGCACGGACGAACTTATTTTATATGCACCTACCGGCGAGGAAGTGGATCGCGTCCTCTGGGGTGATGGGAGAGGGTTGACGGTCAAAGCCGGTGCTAGCCTCCAGCGCACTATGCCGGCGGGCAACGCACCGTGGGAGAGCAGCACCGACCTATGGTCCGGCTCTGCCGGCGACAAAGGCACACCAGGCAGTCCCTATCAACCACCTGCCACCGCACCCACCAGCACCCCACTGCCAGGGAGTACACCGGTAGCCGCTTGGCCGCTGGCCGCCGCCCCCAGCGATCTGCAAATTGCCCAGGTGCTCTACAGCGGCAGCGATGAGGAGTTTATTACCTTACAAAACAGTGGCAGCAGCACGCTGGATTTGAGTGGTTGGGTCATTGGCGATGCGCAGACGTCCGGCAAAGGCGAAGGCATGTATGCGTTGCCCAGCGGTCTCGCGCTGGCGCCGGGCGAACTCTTGGTGCTTGCGCGCAATGGCGTCGCCTTTCGCAACCGCTGGGGCTCCCCAGCCCACGCCGAATTTGAGGCCAGTGATGAGAACACACCAGATCTAGCGCGCCGCCGTGATCTGGCCACCGGCACGCTGGCGCTCAACGACAGTGGCGACGAAGTGCTGCTGCTCAACCCCGCCGGTGAGTTGGCCGACGCGGTGGCTTTTGCTAATGGTGACTACGCGCAGGTTGGCCTAACTGGCGTGCTCGATCCGGCCAAGGGCTATGCCCTGCACCGTGTGCCCGATGCCCGCTTCCCCACCATGCGCGAGGTGCGCCATCGCTTCCTCTTTGCGCCGCCTGAGCCCTTTACGGCCCAAACACTGCCCAGCGCACCCGCCCTCGCCCCCATTCCCCTCGCTGACGGTCTGCAGGCGGTCTGGGGCTCTTTGGGCGCGCAGAGCAACTTTAGCGCCGACGGCACCGCACCCCCGCACATGGTATTGGCAACAGCCGGCGCCCAAGGGCTCGATTTCCTCGCCCTGGCAGACCCGCTGGGCGCGACCCTGTGGCAGAATCCTACGTCGGTGTTGGCTTTGCCGGCCTGGCAATGGCAGCTTGACAAGACCCAGGTCGTCATCTACAGCACTGAGCAGGCGCAGTTGGCCGACCAGGCCGCGTTGCTGACCTTTCTCACCGACCATAACGCACTGGCCCAATGGCGACAAGGTACGCCTCCGCTCCACACCCAGGTTCCGGCCCTGGCTGCCGACACCCTGGCCGTGCCGGCCACTCTCCCTAAACTTTATGCAAGTTGGTTTGCGCTGGGAGCACCGCTCTTACCCGCCGGCAATGCCACGCCACCCTTACCCGGCGCCGTCAATCCAACGCCCCGCTACACTGGGCTGGCTGTTACCGGATTGGACCAGGGCGCGCTCCTGGCGGCACTGCAAGCCCAGCGCGGCTGGATCATGAGCGCCCCAGGAATCTGGCTCACCGTCCAGGCGACCGATCCGCAGGGGCAACGCCAGTGGATGGGCGCCACAATCCAGGCCGATAATCAGATCACGCTTGATATTTTCTATGGCGACCGCCGTGGCGAAGTTGCCGGGCTGGCCATCTGGCAGGATGACAAGCCCATCCGCCAGCTTGCCACGCCCCCCGGCGACGGGCACTGGAAGCTGACGCTGCCGGCCATTCCCAACAGCTTTCTCTATGTGGTGGCCACCCAAGCCGATGGTGATTTTGCCGTCACCGCCCCTTTGCGTGTCTTGCCCGCGCCGGGGGGCGCGGTGATCCTTAACGAGGTGCTGCCGGCGCCCGGTCATGACCACAATGGCGATGGCGCCATCAACAGCGATGACGAATTTGTCGAACTCTTCAATCCCGGTGACCAGCCCCTTTCCCTGGTCGGCTGGCAACTGAGTGATGTTGCCGGCGATGAAGCGCCGACGCGGCGCTTTACCTTTGGCCCTGGGCGCTACATCGGCGGCGGCGAACACCTTGTGCTCTACCGCACCGAGACAGGCGTTAGCCTCAACAACGAAGCGGACCACATTCGTCTGCTCAATGACACCGGGGAAGCAATCGACCAGATTGGCTGGGAGAAGAGCCCACGCGGCGGACGTTCGCTGAGTCGTCTGCCTGACGCCGGCGCCTGGCAAGAAGGCATAGCCACGCCCGGCCAACCGAATCGGGCCGGTGCCGACTCGTCATCCAATCAGAGCAACAGCAACAACCGCCATGAGCGGGATGACGAACCGCCCCCGGTGCGGCTGGAGCCGACTTATGGTCAGGTCGGCGGCGCCCCCGGCTCGATTGCCCAATCTAAGTTGTCGGGGCTGGATGCGTGGGTCGAATTTCGGGCCGTGGTGACAGCGCCGCCCGGCCTATTCAACGCCAGCATCTATGTGGCCGACCCTGCGCCCACCAGCCCAATGGGGCCCTATGCCGGTATCAGCCTCAATGTTTATCTGTGGCATGGCGCCTTCCCATCTTTGGTGGAAGGGGATCGGGTGGGCGTGCGCGGCCTCTTGCAATCCTTTCGAGGCGAAATGGAGATCGTGCTGGAGAACCCTGAGCAGATCTGGCGGATTGAGGGCGGCGCGCCCTTAGAACCGCTGCCGGTCACCTTGGCTGAGATTGGCGAAAGCCTAGAAGGCCGCCTGGTCACCTTTACCGGCGCGGTCAGCGGCTGGCAGGGTGACAGCATCATCCTCAGCGACCCCGCCGATCCCACCGTGGAGGCCGTGCGCGTCACCGTGCGCAGCAGCCTTGGCTGGAGACGGCCCTATGTCAACAAAGGCGAACGCTGGCAGGTGACCGGCATCGTCAGCCAATTTGCCCGTGAAGCGCCGTGGAATGGAGGGTATCGGGTATTGGTGCGCTATCGGGAAGATTTGGTGAGGTTGGGGGATTAGGTGATTGGTTGATTGGTGATTGGTTGATTGGTGATTATAAATTGACCATACGTGTTAACTTAAGGGTAGTGTACTACGCATCTTTAAATGCGGGCGTTCTATAGACCCGGCGCATTTGAGGATGCATAGTACACGTTAAGTTAACACTTGTGATAAGATTGACCTATCGCTTCTATGATCATTGGAATGCTATAGACGTAAAACTTGGGCCTGCAAGAGAAGAACAGTCTGGACTATCCCAAAAATATCTCATCATAGGGTGATCGGGTCGGCTTAACCACTTCAATCCGAATCTTCCATTGAGCATCTTCCAACACTAGACGAAGCAGAACAATATGATTGTGAATGCCCCAAATATATTGCATTGGAGCGATCATATCGAGTACGCCCTGTGTCGGTATTTGCGTTCCTTCTGCGCGATATTCTGCAAAGGCTAGTTCTAAATCGTTGATCAGTCCCTGATTATCCTTGAGATAGTTGAGAACCTCTTTACTCCACTGGAAGCGGAACATGCACGCCCACTCCATGTTTTACAGCCCACTGATCGATCTGTGCGTCTGCGTCGACCCAAGCCTGATCGGCCATCTCACCCTGTACGCGCATCGATTCGGCGCGCCAATGCGCGCGGTACATCTCTAACAGATCCATGAGATGGTTCCACTGTTCAATACTCACTAAGGCTGCACGCGCCTTACCGCGCTGCGTCAGCATCACCGGTTGCTCGTCCATCATAGCCAAAATTTCATCCTGGTCATTGCGGAGATTTGAAATTGGTATGGTTGGTGGCATCTTATGCATATTACACCCTCTTTTCGGCAATTAATGTATATTGTTCCGCCGATTATAAGATCGTCCTATAAACTTGTCAAATCAACGTCGCCGTGCGCAGCAGCCTCGACTGGAGACGGCTCTAATGGCAACAAATGGGTGCGTCCCATTTTGGGGGATTACAGAGAAGGATCGTCTAAATCGTCCGGTGTAATCCCCCAAATGTGGTACGCACTCGCAACAAATTGGATGATTGACATATTCTTATCGTGATGGTAGATTATGGGCAACTTGCTCACTCACGTCAATCATTATGTTAAAAGCAAACCAACATGTCTTGGGTGAAAGCAACGCTTCATGCATTGGAACAGGCCCAGCCGGCGCAGGTGCGCTCCTTACTATTTTTCCGCCATTTGACAAACCGCCCAACCCTCAAGGCGGCTGACCCGCCAAACTGAACGAGCAGTCTTGGTGGCTGAGAGTATTGTATCTGCCTTGTCAGGTGTGATCAAATCAACGGCCGCTTTGACAACATTTGGCCCACGCGGGGGGCGCTGTTGGGGTGGTCGTTTTTTTGCGTCCTCCGCCAGGGCAACCATGAATGTGACCTCTTCTTGTGCTGTTGACAAACCCTATGTGTGGTGGTAATCTGTAAGAAATCCCTACTATTTTCCTTAATGACATCCGGCCGTTGTTGGTGCTGACCAGCCCGGAAAATCAGACCTTGCCTCTGGTGCTGGCTGGCTTACGCAGCCTCTATTGGTCGCGCTATGAACTCTATGCCGCCGGCTCCATGTTAACGGTCTTACCAGTTACGCCATCGCCTCCAAACAATTTGTGCGCGGCATTATAATGACCGACTTAAAAGCTTGATACAAACTCGATGATAGATTAAGGAGGGTTATCAAAATGTTAACTCAAGAACAAAAACACTTTTTCGAGACCTTTGGCTATCTTGTTCTGCCGGGGTTGGTGAAAGATGATATTGAGTGGATCACCGCGGAATTTGAAGCGGTCTTTCAGGATCGCGGTGTAACCCATGATGGCACCAAGCGCTCCACGGTCGTTCCCTTTATCGACCAACGGGCGCGGTTGTGCACTCTGCTTGATCATCCCAAGATCGTCGGTTTGATCAGCGGTTTGTTGGGTGATGACTTTAACTATGTGGGCGGCGACGGCAATTTTTATGCCGGCGACACCGCCTGGCACAGCGATGGCTTTCACCATGTAGGCAAATTCCTCAAGGTGGCGCTCTATCTCGACCCGGTGGGGCGGGAGAGCGGCTGTCTGCGCGTCATCCCTGGTTCGCACCGAATTGACCTCTACGATACATGGGCTGCGCGTCAGGCGCGTAACGCACCCGAATTATGGGGCATTGACCAGCGCGCCGTACCGCATGTTGCGCTGGAATCGCAGCCGGGCGATGTGGTGGCCTTTAACCACAATCTCATGCACGCCTCCTTTGGCGGTAGCACACGGCGGCGTATGTTCACCCTCAACAACTGCGCACACTGCACCAGCGCAGCAGAAATCGAAGATCTGGAAAAGTACGTGGCGGCCCATGCCCGCTTCTGGATCGACCACATGCACTCGGATAGTATGCGTCAGACTGCTTCCCCAGCACGCATGGTCCATTTACAGCAGGTCATGGCGCATGAAGCGCATCTGCCGGCGCTCTCGGCCAAAGCGCGGATGGAAATGGCAGAGTCAGCGCGCGGGTGAGTGAACCCGGCATTTTTACGAACTACACGGGGGATTGGTGATTGGGTAATTGGTAATTTCTCACCATAAACTCAAAGTTCGCCAAGCTACTCACAGCGAAAGAGATTCAGGTGGAACCATGAAAATTACACGTCTGGAAACAATCTGGGTTGACGAGCAGCCCAACACGCTTTGGTTGCAGATCCACACCGATGATGGGTTGGTCGGCCTGGGCGAGACCTTTTACGTGCCCCGCGCCGTGAGCGCCATTATCCACGATGTTTTTGCGAATCTGCTCCTGGGACGTAGCCCGCTGGACATTGAGAATCATTGGAACAACATGTTCTCAACGGTGAACTTCTTTGGCTTTGCCGGCGCCGAGACACGCGCCATCAGCGCCGTGGATGTGGCGCTGTGGGACATTGTCGGCCAATACGTGGGCCAACCCATCTACAACTTGTTGGGGGGCCGCAACCGTGACCGCATTCAGATCTATAACACCTGCGTCAGCCACGGCGCCTATCAAGATTTCCATCGGTGGCGGGAAGGGCGCACGGGCGCATTGGCCGAGGAACTGCTGGCGAATGGCATTCGGGCCATGAAGATCTGGCCCTTTGACCAATTTGGCGCGTCATTGGGCGGGCCGATCGGCAGCCGCGCCGGTGCAGAGGCGGTAGGGCCGGTCACCCACTTTCTCAGCAAGGAAAATATGCAAAAAGGGCTCTCCTATGTCGAAGACATCCGCCAGACCGTCGGCGACAAGATGGAGATTGCCATTGAAGGGCACGCACGCTGGAATCTGCCTGAAGCGATTGAAATCGGACGCGCGCTGGAACCCTATGACATCTTATGGCTGGAAGAGATTATCCCGCCCGACAATGCCGACGCCTATGCGCGCCTCAAGGCCGCGGTGAAGGTGCCGGTCTGCGTGAGTGAACGGCTCTTTACCCGTTTTGGCTTCCGCCAGATCATTGAGAAGAATGCCGCCGACATTATCATGCCCGACATGGCCTGGACCGGTGGCATCACCGAAACGCGTAAGATTTGCGCCATGGCCGACACCTACTATCTGCCGGTCTGCACCCATGATTGTATTGGCCCGGTGGCGGCCTGGTCGTCGGCGCACATGTTGTTGCATATCCCCAACGCCATGATCATGGAGACGGTGCGCGCCTATTATCTGGGTTGGTACAATGACTTTATGACCGAGCCGCTGCCGATTGCCGACGGCATGTGTGCGCTGCCGGGCAAGCCAGGGTTGGGCACAGCCCTGCGTCCGGAAGTCCTCACACGCGCCGATGTCCATATCGAAGTGTCGGATGAGCAGCAGAAGTATGATCCATCCAAAGCGTGAAGGATGCGTTTCTGTTTTAGGGTAAGCGAGGTGACTGTCACTGGGCTACACGTTGGTGAGCTTGCCCAAATGGGTTGTGGCCCAGTGACAGTCACCTTTGCACCCAAATCTTGAAATACACCAAGGCATGAGACCATTCCACAAAGGGTAATCGATGATGACTGCAGAACCATTAATAGCTACAATTGCTCGCACGCAAGTGCCCTCCGGTTCCGTCATGACCTGGTGGTTGGGAGGAACTGGTTTTGTTTTCAAGACCGCGGCCGGCACCCAAATCTATGTCGATCCCTACTTCAGCAATTGCGTCGCGGCCATCTTTGGCGTTGAGCGCGCCTTCCCGCCACCGATTCCGGCCGCAGCCGCGCGCCCTGATCTGCTCATTGCGACCCATTGGCACGAAGATCATCTCGATCCTGAAGGCATTCCGCTGGTCGCACAGCACAGTGACACCCAGTTTCTCGCGCCGCCATCTTGCATTTCACGGATGGCCGGGTGGATGATTGGCCGTGATCGTATGACCGCGTTCACGGTTGGGCAAACCCATCAATTTAAGGATGTAAAGATCACAGCGGTGGCGGCGCGCCATGTGGCCGGCATCCCCGGCTGGGAGACCGAGGACGCGATTGGCTTGCTGCTCGACTTTGACGGGCTGCGCGTCTATCACAGTGGCGACACCGAGTATGACCTGCGTCTGCGTGCATTGGCCTATAACCAACAACCGCCGCTGCACACCGGCATGTTGGTCATCAATGGCGCCGGCGGCAACATGAACGCGCATGAAGCCGCCTTGCTGGCCTGGCAATTAGGGCTAAAGGTCGTGATCCCCATGCACCACCAACTGTGGAAAGATTTTACCGGTGGTGAACAAGCCACGCTCGACCCGCAACTGTTGGCCGACACCTACCGACGATTGGGGGGCGCTGGGGAGGTAAAGGCGTTAGCGGTTGGGGAAGGGATCGAGTTACGGTTGTAAACATGTGACTCTTGTTAAACCGGTGTCAACACAAGCTTCAACCCCTCCCGCCGTTCAAACGCGTCGAAGGCGGCTTGCCACTCGGTAATGGGGAGGATGGCGGAGACGAGGGGGCGCGTCTGCACCTGACCGGAGGCGAGCAGATTAAGCGCTTTGCGCCAGGCGCTGGGCAAGTGGGCAAAGCTGCCGTGCACCTCTAGTTCCTTGTAGCAGACGAGATCCAGGTCAAGTTCAATCGACCTTCCAAAGAGCCCCACCTGGCCATAACGACCCCGCCGCCGCACCAAATTGAGACAACTGCGCGCCGAAGCCCCAGCGCCGGCGCACTCAAAGACCACATCCGCACCCCGCCCATCGGTCAGTTCGGCGACGATCTGGTCGGCGGCTGCGGTTTGCACATTGATGGTCAGATCAGCGCCCAAGCTTTTGGCCAGATCAAGCCGATGTTGGTCGGCGTTGGTGCCTAGTACGACGGTCCTGGCGCCCGCAGCCTTGACCACCTGGGTCATGAGCAGCCCAATCGCGCCGGGACCGGAGACAACGACCGTTTCGCCGGGATCGACATGGGTGCGTTCCAGGGCGTGGACACAGCAGGTCAATGGTTCGCTCAGCGCGCCGGCAATAAGATCGACACTTGCAGGCAGATGGTGGATATTATGGTCCGGCACGAGGACATATTGGGTAAAGCCGCCATGGACGCCACTGCCAATCGATTTACGCTGCAGGCAGAGGTTGGGCCAACCGCTCCGGCAGTAATCACACTGACCACAGACCGAAAAATAGGTCTCACAGGTCACTCGGTCACCGGTGCGACAGTTAGTAACGCCCGCTCCCACCTCGGCCACGACGCCGGCGACCTCATGCCCCATAATCACCGGCGGGTTGGATGCGTACTCGCCGTGATAGATATGGATGTCGGTGCCACAGACACCGGCGGCCTTGACTTCAATGATCACGTGGCCTGGGCGGATTTCCGGCAGCGGCACATCCAGCAGACCTACATTCCCCTCACCGGGGGCAAGTTTGGCAACACCTTGCATAATGATCCTCGCTATTCAACCGGGCTCATCTAGCTCTGCAAATAAAATCGCTTTATTTCTCTCTGGTAGTCGTCACGATTTCACCTCTTTGCCGCTATGAGAGATTTTAGCTACAGTAGGGTTTGAAGTACCGCTGACCACAAGGGGATTCATCGCAGGGCGATTTCCCGCTCAAATCTAAAACCCTTCGGTAGCTAGTGAGCGATTCAACCATGCTTTGCACAATCCCCAAAAACACCACAGTAGTGGACAGGGATCAGGGTAGCTTTAGACCGCTGGTAAAGATTACAGACCATTGGCGCCAATCTGTCGCGGTCAAGACTTTGATTTCAGTCACCCACTTGACCCACTGAAAGCCACGTCGTCCAGGCGCAACCAGCCGGAGCGGCGCACCGTGGCCGTGGGTTAACGCTTCACCACCGACGCGCAACGCGAGCAGAGCAGTGCGCGCTTCGCCCAGGGGTAAGCTCCAACGATACCCAGTGACCGCGACAAAGCTAATCGCCAGTGCGTCCTGCTCCAAGCGCGCCTGTTGCAATAGCTCGTCAACCATGACCCCCTGCCAGCTTTGGGCTGAATACCAACCACCGGTACAGTCGAGAATGGCCTGCATTTCATGCTGTGGTAAGGCTGCCAGCTCAGCATAGGCGAATGTAAGTGGCTTTGCGACGGCGCCGGTCACCTGCAAGCGCCACCTGGTTTGGTCAATGACCGCAGGCCGATCAAACATCCACATGGTTACCGGGAAGGCACTGTTGCCGTTGGCTTGGCCAACATTGTGCGAGCCCGTAAAACGGCGGCGTAGGCCAGGCGTTTGCAGCAGCCGATTTCCATCTTCCTGCGTTCCCCACCACAGACCACCAAAGAGCAAAACACTTAGGCGATTTCAAAGAAATAACTATCCAGGAAGAGGGGGAATGAGCACAAAATACTTTTCCAAGCCAGGTAGCCGCGCAAAGCGCTGTTCGAGAAGAGCCATCGCCTTTGTGGAAAGACGAACGCCTTTATGATAGAGCTTGTGGACTAAGGTAACGACAGGATGGAGTTTGTTCCAGGTCATGGATTTGGCAAAGTTGAGTACAGCATCAACCGAGTCAAGCAAATCGCCATTCCAGTGTTGCTCAAGGACGCCCCAAAAGCGCTCAACAGGATTATACTTGCTATGGTAAGGCGGATAGTAGACAAGACGGATAGCAAGTTGCAGGTGGTCAGCGAGTTGGACCATACGAAACATGAATTGTGTACGGCGACTATGGTTTTCCGGGCCATTGTCTTGCAAAAGCATGAGCGTCTTGACCTCTGGAAACTCGTGTTGAATCTGAGTCCAACAATCGAGGAAACAATCGGCAATGAAATCACTCGTTACCCGACTGTAGGTGAAATAGAGATACGCCCGGTCGTAATCGGGTAAGAAGATACAGTAGGGTGTCAATTTTGCATCGGGTTGAAAGTCATGATCGGCGGCTTTGATGTGCAGCCGGGTTTTGCCCCCACGCGCATAGTCGCCAATCCAAACCGTTGCTTTGGCATCCATTGAGAACCGAAGTACACTCTTGTCTGCTCGTGCGGCAAGCCGTAGCTGCTCAAGCTGGGTAAAGATCGCATCGGTTTCAGCCGTTTTTTTGAGGGCGACTTTTCTGGACGGCACGTAGCCTGTATCCCAATTGATTGAGTTTGTTGCCAATCGTCGCAGCACAAGGCAGTTCATCATCGCAATAGTCTTTCTGCTCAATCAACTGCCGACGCACTTCGGCTGCACTCAGACGAGTGTACAAGCGAGTAGTCCGAAAGGTTGGATCTGTCTGACTCTGACTGTCGACAAGCGCACGAATGTCACTCAGCAAGTCGGGCAGATGGTCTTCGCTTTTCTTGCGACCGCGTTCGTGATAGCGGTCGATGTAACAGAAGTCACCGTGCAGTTCTGCTAACGCTTTGCGCAAGGTCGTTCGATTCCAGCCAAGCTCCTGTTCTGCGTGGCTCGGTTTCCCGCCATACACCGTCTCAACGATTTTGGCCATGAAATGCCGTCGCTCATAGCCGCTTAGCGTCGCTTGTGTTTCGTTCAACGTCTCTTTGAATTCGTCCGTTAGTTTCATTGTTCTCTCCCTTTTTGGAGAGCATTTTACCACGCTTGTTTTGGATAGTTTATTTTTTTAACCAGCCTTAGAAAACGCAGCGCCGTGCGCCGATCCTGTACATCGCGGGTGCGTAGGGGCTTAAAGCGCAACAGCATATGCCACAGCACAAGGATAAGCAACAGGATCGCGGCCGTTGTGTGTAAAATCATACCATTGGGATAGTCAACCGGCCGCTGCACCACCACCCAAACAACACCGGTGCCAATGGTAAGAATTACGGCTAGGGTCGTCAATACGGAGACACCAGTTGCAGGTTGCCACTGTGTCGGCACAACGACACGGCGATAGACCCGGCGCAACTTCCAGAATAGGAGCAGTACGATCGCCAATCCGAGCCCACTGTGGAATACAAAAAGTGCGCGGCCGCTTGGCCTGCCAATCAAAAACGATCCCAGACCCGACAGAAACTCAACTGTCACCAGGAACAAGAGCGCCCAATCCACCGCTCGTGGTCGCATGGCCTGTCTCCTTTGCCTCCGCGCGTCCGGGGTAGCAACGTGCACCACCAAGAGTTATCATACCAGATCTGTAATATTTCTGCATAGCGCGTCGTGTTGGCCACCCTCAATGCCTTCCATTGCTTCCAAGCGGACGCGAGTGGTCAATTGCCCGCAAAAGGATGAAACTTTTCCGCCAAATGGGCGTAGTGGATCTTGCAGAAAAGGAGGCATAATCATATGGCACGAACAGAACGAAACAATCACGTTCCCTGGATTTTGTGGCCCTTTTGGGCGGTCTGGCAATTGGTCAAATTCATCTTTGCGTTAACCGGCAGACTATTAGGTGTTGTCTTGGGCTTTGTCTTCGTCGTGGTCGGCATTGTCGTCAGCCTGACAGTGATTGGCGCAGTGGTAGGCATTCCACTGGCTGGCCTGGGTATTTTGTTGATCATACGCGGTCTTTTCTAAGACGGTTTTGCATAATCCACCCATAGCATAGAGGCGATCGTAGGAGCACGCCCTTGCGGTCGCCCCACAAGTAGTTAATTTTTACAATAGTTTATAATCTCCTACACCAAAGTCAGCACGACCGTCAAGGTAATGGCGCTGGCTAGGGTCGAAAAGAGCGCCACGGTGGTGACAAAGTCGGGCAAGAGCTGATGTTCCAGCGCAATGAGCGCCGCCAGCACGGCCACCGGCATGCTGGCCTGTACAATGCCGGCGCCGCGCTCAAGTGGCGGCAGCGTAAAAAATGTGGCCAGTCCCAAGGCCAGCGCCGGCCCCACCAGCAGGCGCGTAATACTAGCCACCATCACATCGCGCGTCAGGCGCGGGATGCCCATGCCGGCCAGTTGCACGCCCAAGGTCACCAACATTACTGGAATCAACGCGCCGGCTAACAAGCCCACCGCGCGACCGACAAAGAGCGGCACGGGAATGTCAAACCAGTTGAAGAGAAAGGCAGGCAACACAGCCACGACGGCTGGGGTTTTGAAGGCCGCGCCCACTGCACTCAGGCCCGACCCTTTGTGCCAGGTTGCCGCCGTGACGCCGACCACAAAGCCAAAGAAGCTCAGCACCAGGAAATAAAAAGAGGCTGCGACCAAGGCCGCTTCGCCAAATCTAAACTGGACAATGGGCAGACCAAAGTTACCCACATTGCCAAAGGCCGCCGCCAACACATAGGCCGCCGTCATTTCAGGAGAACAACGCAACAGACGCGCAATGAGCCACGCGCTCAGCACCGTGCCGATGGTCACCACGACAATAAACGCCGCCATGTGCAGCGCAAGGGTGAAGGGGATTTCCGCGACGCTAAAAATATTAAAGGTAAAGGCCGGCATAATGATGAAATAGGCAAAGCGCGAAAGGGTGCGCGCCTCCATTTGCAAGCGAGGGCCGACCACGTAGCCGATCAGCACCAGGACAAAGACAGGCGCCAGAATATTCAGAAAAATGGGAAAGAGTTGGGTCACGCTGTTGCTTTCTAACGTTGTGTATGGGACAATTCAAGGAATTAGCACCGGCGGTCGTCGCAATAGTTCCGGAATCTCCAAGATCCCGGGACTATTTTGCTCCCCCTCGAAATCCGGTTGAACATAAACTCACGTTAAGGATGGGATTAGGGATGAATGGTTTGCCCGCCATCAATGACAATGGTGGCGCCGGTGGTAAAGCTTGATGCGGCGGAAGCCAAGTAGAGCGCCATGCCGGTCAGTTCTTCGACGCCACCCAGCCGCTGCTGCGGAATATCCTCAAGCAGTTGGCTATGGAGCGTGGGATTATCCCAAATGGCGCGGCTAAAGGCCGTCTTGATAAACCCTGGGGCAATTGCATTCACCTGGATGTTGTCCGCCGCCAATTCCACGGCCAAGACCTCGGTCAGCATCAAAACGGCCGCCTTGCTGACACAATAGATGCCCATGGCCGGATGGGGCTTCTTGCCGGCAATCGAAGCGATGTTGATAATCTTGCCACCACCCCGCGCGCGCATGTGGGGCACACATTGTTGCACCATCCGAAAATAGCCTTTGACATTGACATCCAAAATCTTATCCCAATGGCTCTCTTCCGCCGTCAGCAGCGGGCCAAAATGCGGGTTGGTTGCTGCATTGTTGACCAAAATGTCGACGCCGCCAAAGTGTTCCACCGTGCGCGCCACCAGTGCAGCCACGGCAGCCGCATCCCCTGTATGGGCGGCCACGGCCAGCGCTTCGCCACCGGCGGCGCGGATCCGTTCCGCCGCGGCCGTCACCCCTTCTTGCTTGCGGCTACTGAGGACGACTTTGGCGCCGGCTGCGGCGTAGCAGTGGGCAATCGCTTCCCCAATGCCGCGCGACGCGCCTGTGATCAACGCAATCTTGTTGGTCAGGTCGAAGTTGGGTTGTACAGATGGTGATGATTGGCTCATGATCACTCTTTCTTGAGGGTAAATCGGTATATCAGTAAATCGGTGGATACTACTACCTATCTACCTATCTACCGATTTACCTATCTACCTAGTTCAGTCACCCTGGAAGCGCGGCGCCCGCTTTTCGGTAAAGGCGAGTAGCCCTTCGCGATGGTCGGCGGTGGCGGACGCTTGGGCCTGCAGGTCAGCTTCCAGGGCTAAAATGGTCTCTAGGGATTGCTCAGTTGCCTGGAGCATCGCCGCCTTGGTTAGCCCCAGCGCCACCGTAGGCCGTTGCGCCAACCGATGCGCCCACTGCCAGGCGTCAGCCGCCAGGGCATCGGCCAGGGTGATCCGGTTGGCCAATCCCAATTCTAAGGCGCGCAGCGCGCTGACCCGTTCGCCTGCAATCGCAATTTCGTAGGCGCGACTATAGCCGACCAGGCGGGTCAGAAACCAACTGGCCCCGGCGTCGGGCGCCAGCCCGATATTGCTAAAGGCCATCAGCAGGCTAGCATCCTCAGCCATGATGCGCAGATCACAGGCCAGCGCCAACGATGCGCCAGCGCCGGCGGCGACGCCCTGAATGGCGGCAATCACCGGCTTGGGCAAGCGACAAAGGGCGAGAATGGTCGGCCGATAGTAGGTGAGCACAATATCACGCACTTCCTCCGGCTTGGGAATGGCGTCAAAGATGCTCAGATCCTGGCCGGCGCAGAAGCCTTTACCGGCGCCGGCAATCAGCACCGCGCGCACCGCCCGATCGGTCCCGGCCCGGTCCACTGCACTCTGCAAATGCTGTAACATGGCCGGCGTCAACGCATTACGCCGCTCCGGTCGGTTGAGCGTAATGGTGGCGACACCTTGCTCAACCGCATAAAGAATACCCTGTTCCTCGGCCATAATCGTCTCTCTTCTTGGTTAGTCTACATACAACGGTCAATCCCCTGGTTGACTAAAGATCTTATTTTTCTGCAATAAGTCACTGGGCTCTGGCGTTTTTTCGTGTGCGTACGAGTGACAAGTCAATGTCGTTAAGTTAAGCAATGATCGTGTCAAAGTAATCAGTGATCAGTGCTCAGTTTCCAATGTGTGGTTCGAGACTGGCTACTGAAAACTGCAAACTGATGACTGTTAACTGAATGACATTGAGTGACAAATGACAAATGACAGTCTCTTCTGTCAGCACAAATTTTTTCCAGAGCCGAGTAAGTTAGTCCCCCCAGACCGCAGCAAACTTTTCTTTCTCTTGCAACTCAAAGAGCGGAATCGGGCTAGCAAAGGGATATTCACCAGTGAAGCAGGCGTTGCAATAGCCGTCCTCGGCTTTCAGCGCCTTCATCATTCCCGCAATGGAAAGAAAGGCCAGCGAATCGGCGCCAATATGGTCGCAGATCTCAGCAACGGTCATATTTGCGGCAATCAGTTCAGTTTGTGAGGCCATATCGACCCCCATAAAGCAAGGAAACTTAATCGGCGGGCAGGCCACCCGCAGATGCACCTCTTTGGCGCCGGCCTCGCGCAACATTTTGACCAGCGGGCCAGAGGTATTGCCGCGCACAATCGAATCGTCAATGACCACGACCCGCTTTTTGGCCAGATTGTCGGGCAGCGGGTTAAACTTCATGGCCACACCGACCTTGCGCAACTCGTTGCTGGGCTGGATAAAGGTGCGCCCAATATAACGGCTCTTGATCAAGCCTTCACTATAGGGAATTTTGCTCTTCTGGGCATAGCCAATCGCATGGGGCGTGCCGGAGTCAGGAACCGGCACCACAATGTCGGCCTTGGCCGGCGCTTCACTGGCCAGTTGCGCGCCCAATTTCTGGCGCACCCGATGGACGAGCTTGCCATTCAAGAGACTGTCTGGGCGGGCAAAGTAGATCTGTTCAAAGGTGCAGAAGGCCAGTTTCTGGGGCGGCGCGCCTTGCATGATTTCATAGCCATCGGCGTCCAAGCGCACTACCTCACCCGGTTTGACCTCGCGCACCAGCCGGCCGCCGATGGTGGCAAAAGCGCAACTCTCTGAGGCAACCGCATAGCCGCCATCGACCTCGCCCAGGACCAGCGGGCGCAGACCCCAGGGATCGCGCACGGCATAGATGGCGTCTCTGGTCAAAATCACCAGGCTGTAGGCGCCTTCGGCCTTGGCCATCAAAATCCGAATCCGGGTCATCCAATCCGAGCCACCGGCGCCGGCCAGGAGATGGATGATTACCTCGCTGTCGGTAGAGGTTTGCAGCCCTACGCCGCGCTCCAGCAATTCACGGCGTAATTGGGGCGCGTTGATCAAGTTCCCGTTGTGGCCAATGGCCAAAGGGCCATCCAAGGTTTCCAGCAGATAGGGTTGTGTGTTGCGTAATTTCGAGGAGCCGGTGGTCGAATAGCGGGTGTGGCCAATCGAAAGATGGCCGCGCAGATGGCTGAGATTTTCCTCATTAAAGACCTGGGAGACCAGCCCCATGCCTTTATGAATATGGGCCGTGCGCCCATCACAGGTGACAATCCCGGCCCCTTCCTGACCGCGGTGCTGCAAGGCATAGAGAGCAAAAAAACTATGACGCGCCACCTCACGTTTTGGCGCAAAGATCCCAAAGATGCCGCACTCTTCGTGCAATTTGTCATCAGCGTACATGATTTTCTCCGTGCTGCCTAATGTATGGGATATGAACAGAAAACGGACGAAAAAAGAGATTAGCTCAGAAAAGCTAAGCTCTGTTCGCTTCATTCACCATACACAGTGCACTATACCATTTCGGCACCATTTCAGCCAATTAGGAGAATAATATAAGCCTTCAGTGTAAGGCGAGGAAATCGTTTTCCTTGGAGTCTTTAAAATTGGGCAGAGCAAAGCCGAAAACAAATCACGTGAGTGCGTCCCAAATTATGGGCGACAGACAAGAAGATCAAATTGCCTTGTTGGTGCTTCGCCCCATTTGTGGTACGCACCTAATCACGTGGTTATTGTTATGGATAGTCATTGGCTTCTCGTCGTAGTAGCGTATGGCATATGATTGATAGAGATAGACAAACCGTCAGACAGTTTAAAGGTAATATGTAAGGTTTGGGTAGGCGACTAACCTCACAATAGGCAAGTGGAGCACCCTAGCATCTGGTATTGTATCTTACGAATCCAACCACTCTCTGTTAACTAATAAACAAACAGCTTGATTCTGTAGGAGCAATCACATGAACCGCATACCACTTTTCCCCCGGAGTTGTCGTTGCTGGGGATGGATACTGATTGTTTTACTCCTGTTTTGCCACGTTACACCAGCTTTGGCTGATGAGCCCACTCCGGGCACACCGCCACAACGAGTTGACACAGAAGAGCGCAAGGCCCATCAGTATGCGGCAGCGCGCACCAGCTTTGCGGTCAACCCGCAGAGCCGCCAAGCAGCGCTTACCTTCTTCCAAAGCTATCACGAAGTCACTACTCCTGCCCACAACTGGAGTGGCGATCAAGCCAACTGTGCTGCCGGCGACGTGACAGCGGACTTCCGCGCCGCGATTGTCCTGCGCATCAACTATTTTCGCGCCATGGCCGGCGTCCCTGCCGCTATCACCCTACTGGATGAGTACAACCAAAAGGCGCAACAGGCCGCGCTCATGATGAGCGCCAACAAGGAGTTAGATCATACGCCCCCAGCAGATTGGGATTGTTACAGCACCGATGGGGCCTCTGCGGCCGGGCACGCCAATCTCTATCTGGGCGTCTTTGGTCCGGCGGCCATTGACGGCTATATTCAAGATTCAGGTGATAACAACGATGCGGTCGGTCATCGGCGTTGGATTCTCAATCCACGGACACAGTTCATGGGCACGGGGGATATTCCGGGCGGCAATGGTTATCGTGCTGCGAATGCATTGTGGGTGATTGATAACTATGCCCACAGCGAACGGCCCGCCACGCGTGAGGAATTTGTGGCCTGGCCGCCGGCCGGCTATGTGCCCTATCCCGTGGTCTTTCCGCGTTGGTCCTTTGCCTACCCTGCCGCCGACTTTAGCAACGCCCAGGTCACCATGATGCAAAATGGTGAAGCGATTACGGTCACCCAGGCTGCCGTCAAGAACGGCTATGGCGAGAATACACTGGTCTGGACGCCCAGCGTCGTACAGGCAGCCCAAAGCTGGCCCCAGCCTACAGCTGACACCGCTTATCAGGTCACCATTACCAATGTAATCATCGCCGGCGACGCACGCACCTTTACCTACACCGTCACCGTCTTTGACCCGGCGCAGGTGATTGTAGAAGATACAATGGCCATGCAACTCTATTTGCCGCTGATCATGCGGTGACACAGTTGATAGACTGACCGTCCCTTTTTTCTACCACAGAGAACACAGCGCGCACGGAGAAATCCCCCTTTCCTTCGTGTGCGCTGTGTTCTCTGTGGCTAAGCTGAAATTCCTCTGTCAATGAGTCGGTTTAATCCTCAGGAGCTCCCTGGGCGATGGCGCTGCTCTCAAGTCTGCCCGTTTTTTGCTGTAGAAACACTAGAGGTTTTGTGTAGGTCATCACTACACTTTTTGTGGTATGGTTAGCCAACGTATACACGCTAACCTTGGGCGGCGAATATACGATCTATGCCTGGGCCTATACCGATACGACCGGCACCTATCAGTTCCAAATCCGCAATCCAACCGCAGTAGATGTCAACGCAGCTAGAGATCCAGAAGTCGTCGAACTAGCGGGAACAACCAACGGTGAGAATATCCCTCCTATGACCACACCCTCAGGCGAAAAAGCAGATGCTGAAAATGTGGAGAATCATACGCCTCCACCGGATGAGACGAACACTATTTATCTCCCACTGATTACCGGCGAGTAAAATCACCCTGATTGCCAAACTCCGGACAACGGTCAAGCATAGATTTGCCCCCGCTGACCGTTGTCCCGGAGAATCGCTAGCATGAGGTTTGGCATGAAGTTCGATTGCCGCCTGATGGAAAATCACCCACCAATGACGGGCAAGCGCGATGGGCGACGAGTGAGAAGATCAGTCGATGCGTGAACGCCATCTAACAGCAGAATAAGCCTATTCAGCAGATTGCGGCCAAGCAAAATTCTATTGTCTTGCTTGTCAGCAGCAACTTCAATGGCAGATAGCCGCTCATTGCCAATCATCAGATCGATATGGCATCTCGCTTTATTCAGCCACCAGAGGATGATGAATCAGATATTCCGGCAACGCGGTTTGTTCTACTGGAATAACAGCCACTGGCGTCCGTCCAAACTTTTGGCGTACACGTCGCAACAACGTAAGACGGTCGGGATCGTGATCTACCACCTCACCCTGGTAAAGCGCAACAAACCCATTTTGATACTCTGCTCGTTCAGCAGGAGAGCGATGATACCATGCTGTTTGCTCAACCAGAAGCTGTGCTTCAATGAGGTCGGCACTAGAGGGATGGAGTTGTTCCCCACCATTTTGTCCGGTTGACGATGTATCAGGTGCGTCGCCACTGACTAGCTGAGACGCCGGCAGCGTAGCGATGGCGCGAATCAACGCTAGACGTTCAGCATCACTCAGTTGGACAAGCCAAGGGCGGATTTGTTCAAACACGATTTGTGATGGTTGCATTTTTATCGTAGGTTCCTTGGTCAAAAACGATACATAATCTCAATAGTATACCATCGCACGCCCCGTTTGTTTCAAATCATTTTCGCTCAACGGGATGCGTTTCACTCGTGGTCGGAAGTCTGCTCATTATGTTCCTGGAGGCGACTTTTTTTGCTATGCCATCCCCGCCAACCTTGGCTGCCACTCCTGTTCCCAGCGCGCTTCAATCCCGGCGCGCCAGGCTTCAGCCGCGGCTTGCAATTCGGCGGTCAGGGTTGGCTGTGCGTGCGCCAGGTTATTGCGTTCGCCCATATCCTCATCCAAATTGGCCAGGTGCACAGCATCCTCCGGTGGCGCACCTTCCACCAGTTGACCGTTGAGCACCAGCTTCCAAGGGCCGCGGCGGATGGCGGTCTGTTGACCCTGCTCCCAGCAGAGTTCCTGGTGGGGCGTCGGCGCACCGGCGGTCACCATGGGCAGAATATCCAAGCCATCCACTGCATAGGCTGCGGGATCGCCGCCGGCTATTTTGAACAGGGTGGGAAAGATGTCCATGGCCGCGCCCATTTCGTCGATCACCTGGCCGGCGGGGATGACGCCGGGCCAACTGAGCAGCCCCGGCACGCGGATGCCCCCTTCGTAGAGGCTGAACTTGTGTCCTTTGAGCTTGCCCGCCGTGCCGCCATAGTAAGGATCTTGCGTGCCGTCGAGCCAGTTGCGTGTCTCGCGCGAGGGGCCATTGTCCGATTGAAAGTAGATGACTGTGTTCTCCAGAATGCCCTGGCGCTCCAGTTCGCTGCGAATCTCACCCACGCCATCATCCACGGCGCTGAGCATGGCAGCCATGATCTGGCGATCCCAAGGGAGATTGGGGAAACGGTCAATGTATTTTTGGGGTGCGTGCATGGGGTAGTGGGGTGCGTTGTAGGCCACATAGAGCAAGAATGGCTGTTCTGCCTGTGCGGCATCTCGGATATAGCGCACCGCTTTCTCGGTGATCAGTTCGGTCAGATACTCGCCATTGGCATAGACCTCACGGTTGTTGTGCCAGAGATCATGGGTCGGGTCGTTGCCCGGTCCACCGCGGTTGCTGCCCCAGTAGAAGATATGCGAATAGTAATCTACACAGCCGGCCAAAAAACCAAACCACTCGTCAAAGCCATGTTCATGGGGACGACTGCCCGCGGCCAAGCCCAGGTGCCACTTGCCAAAGAGTGCGGTTTGGTAGCCCTGATCGCGCAGGGCAGTGGCCAGCGTGGGTGTGGCCTGGGGCAGTCCGCTGGCTTGGCGATGGCCGGCCAGGATCGAGCGTACGCCGGCATTGCCCGGATAGCGCCCCGTTAAGAGCGCCGCGCGCGAAGGCGAACAGACCGGCGAGTTGGAGTACCAATTGGTAAAGCGCACCCCGGAAGCTGCCAGGCGATCCAGATGGGGCGTGCGAAAATCGGTGGCGCCCATACAGGAGAGGTCGCCATAGCCCTGATCGTCGGTCATAAAAATAATGAAGTTGGGTCTGGTCACGTTGTCATCCTTAAACAGTGCAGAGGATGGAATTGAGTAGAGATTGCGTTGAATTGCGAGCCATAGTACTGCTTGCCGCACATTGATATAGAGCCGCTTAGTCCAAAGGGGGATAAATTCCGGCGATAAGCCAAATTCGGCGGGCCTGCATGATCCACTGACTGTTGAGATGTAACACATCAACCATAGCACGACCACAAGGCGTTAATCCAGCCAGACTTACACCATGGGTGCGTACCACAAATGGGGCGAAGCACCAGCAAGGCCACCAGGAGCTTCTCGCCTATCGCCCCTAATTTGGGACGCACCCTTACACCATCTTGGCTCCACACGAAAAAACTGACAAATAGTATAACATCGAACATCTGTTTTGCCCAAATCACTCATGATCTTCACACATCTGGAGCACATCACTTTTCATCTTAACCATTTAATGATAAGATGGCACTGTACACAGCATCTACCGAAACGTTATAACTGATTTACGCCTTCTTGTTGCTGTGCATGGCATAGTTCATGCAATCGCCGCCTGAACCATTTTAGGCGTAACAACAGAGGCGCCGCCTGAACCATTTTAGGCGTAACAACAGAGGCGCCGCCTGAACCATTTTAGGCGTAACAACAGAGGCGCCGCCTGAACCAGTTCAGGTGCAACAACAGAGAGGCTAAATCAGGTCATAGTTACCGCATGGGAAGGGAAGGCATGATGAAACGGTCCACATTGTTTGCAGTGTTGCTTGCCCTATTGTTGCTCTTCCTGCTTGCCGGCTGCATCGTCCAGATTCGGCCAGATGGCGGCATCCGCATTGATCTCCCCCCCTTTCAAGAATTTAACGCAACACCAACTCTGATCAGCACCGCGCCCACTGCCGTCAGCGACGCGCGCGCGCTGACGGCAACACCGACCCTGATCAGCACCGCGCCCACCGCAGTGGGCGACGCGCGCACCCTAACGGCGACACCGTCCCTAACAGGGACGGCGCCAGCAACGACACCCGTCACCGCGACAGCCACCAGTAGCGCCACGCTCACAGCCACAGTGACCATGACGGCAACCGCGCCGGTCACCACCACAGGGACGCCAATGCCGCCCATTTCTGCCACAGTGACGATGACCGCAACCACACCGGTTACCACCACGGGAACGCCACGCGCAACCACCACCGCGATTGCCACCGGCACACGCACCCCCATTGGCACAGTTTCCCGCACCCCCACCGCATCCACACCATCACCGGGCACACGCACCGCCGCGCCGACCAGTGGCGTCACCCCATCACCTACACGCTCACCTACCAGTGCCGCTACGCCCTCTCCGACGCGGACAGCGACGCAGACGCCTATACGGACACCGGCGGCCACAGCCACGGCAGGCACGCCACCGGCCACGCCGACGCCCATTCCGGGGACAGTCTTCCTGGGCAGCCATCGCGGCGCCTTGGTCGATTCCACCTATGTGGTGGTGGGTGAAGTGATCAATGGCGAATCATTCCCGGTCTTCAACGTTAAGGTAATTGGCTCCTTCTACGACAGCAACGGCAATCTGGTCGCAGCCCAAGAAAGTGTGACTGACCTGGTGCAAATTGAGCCAGAGCTAAGCAGCCCCTTCAAGTTGGAGGTGACCAATGGCGCAGCGAACATTAGCCGCTATGAGCTAACCTTGGTTTGGGAAGACATTAGCATTATTGACTATGAGGAATTGACCATTCTCAGCGCCGAGACGCACGAGGAGAACGGTTTAGAAGTGGTTGGCGAGTTGCAAAATGATGGCTCGGTCGCTGTCGCCAACATTGTGGTGGTCGTCACCTTCTATGATGACACCGGCACAGTGGTCGAGGTTTACCAAGGGACCGTCAGCAAGCCCAATCTGGCCCGTGGTGAAAGCTCCGCCTACACCATCGCGATTCCCAATCCTGACCTGGAGTATGACCACTTTAGTGTACAGGCGCAGGGTACACTCCAGTTGTTCTAATCTTTTAAAGGTGGTGTCAAAATAATCCCGGAAGCTTGGGAGCTTCCGGGATTATTTTAATGGCTAAGTACTAACCCTCAATTTTGCACGTAGAACCACATTTTGGCCACACCGGCGGGGAAGCTCTTCTCCGTGGGACAGCCGCTACATTGGCTGACTGCACCTTTGGGTCCTGTGGACTGTACAGCAAGGCTATGCCAACCGTTGCTCAGCGTCCGGGTGTCAATCGGGATGCTGACCCAATCTTTGGAACCGCTGAAATCACCATCCTTGTCAAAGAGGGTGGCGCCAGTGATGGCAGCTTGAAGAGGCCAGAGACCGACCGCTGGAATCATGTGCGTCTTGTCCAGATCCACCTTCAGATGTTGGCTGGGGTTTTGGGCGCGCACACGGAAGGTGACCGCACCGTGGACCGGCGCCGTGGGCACACATTCGATAATCGCGTTGGTGTAGTCAAAGCCATCGTACCAGCCGCGGCCAATGAGGGCTGTGTGGTCACAGAATTGCTTGGCATTTTTGACTGTTCCGCCGTTCTGCACCAGGACCGGCACGTTGCTACTGTTAAAGTAGCGACTGCCATCAGGCGACACGGTTTCGGCCCGCAGGCGCAGCTCGCGCCAGCCGCTACTCATCTTGGTGGTGTCCAGGGTGATGGTAAAGGCCCAGGCACAGACCGGCTGGCTACAACGTAGATCCCCCAACTTTACCCGGAGTTGCGCTTTTTCATCGGTGTGTACACTCAAATAACGCAATACACTCGGATTGGCATGCAGCACAACACGCACGGGAATCTCCAGCTTGCCACTCACCGGTTGCGCAAAGGGGACTAACGCGGCCAGGTGTAAATGACCATAAGCTGGCGTCCACCACGCTTGTAACTCGATGGGGATGTAGCGCTTGTCAAAGGCCCCAAAGGCCGTCACCGCGCTAGCCGCAGCCGCCACCGGTTCAAGCGCTGTCACAGCCGGCTGCTGCTCGGTCATTGCCGCGTCCTGGCCAGCGGTGACAAGGGGCAAAAAGAGTTGGAAAGTATCCATGGTGGCCGAGTCGGCAAATTGCATGGCCGGCGCCGCTTCAGTAATGGCCGCCAGTTCTGCTTTCGTCTGTGCGCTAGATTTTACGTCCACTTCTATCTGATCATCCAGCACTTGGGCGCCGGTAGAACCTACAGCACTGAAGCGTAACCGATAGGGTCCGGGCTCGCTAAACTTGAGCGCATAGGCATCAAGGGCAACCTGCCCGCCCACCGGGCCGTCAGCCAGCGTCAGGTCAAAATCGACCGGACCTATAGCAGTTATACCCAGGGCGATTTCATCATCTGTCCCCGTCGCGATCTCTGGGTCGGTCACAACGCGCAGTTGATAATGACCCGGTGCGCTAAAATAGAGCGCCTGATCTTTCAGATCAACTTCACCATCCGTAGGGCCGCTGACGACCTCAATCGTAAAGGGGCTCTCAATCCAATCATCGGCTAGCACGACCCTGGTCATTGAACCAGTCAGCAAAGCCAGCCCGAGCAGAACAACCACAACTACTCCATAAATGGTTCGCATGTATAACACTCCTTACACTTTGCTCTGCTTGCAACCGGAAAACCCTCCTTGCACTGGGTAGAAATGGCCGGTTGCAAGCATGACGCAGCATGACACTTGCCTGAGCGTGAACGCTCAGCAAGAAAACCACGCGACATTCGCTTAAAGGCTGATATGGGTCTACGGGTGAAATCGCGCCACTTCTCTGTGGTACTGATAGCAATTTCACCTCTTCGCCCCTATGAGCGTCGCTTAAATTTGTAGGGTGTAAAGGCGTCAATGATCTAAACGAGCGTCCGTCACAATCCACATGAACCAGATGAGACGCGTCGGCGAAAGGTGGAGAACAATGGTCAGGCGAGGTTGGGGGCAATGGGGCAACAGTGTGAGAAAATTCACCTTAGAAACTATCACTTGGTTCATCAACAGCTTTTGCTTATAAGCGATGCAGAGTATGACACAGATTACTTAAGCCTGCTTTACGTTGGGCATCCCCTCGCTCACTAACCGGGACACGCAATCTAGGCATTTCTTGAACGCTTACTTACGAACTGTCTGCTCATTTATACACTGCCGCCTGACGGTTATCAAGTGACTTTCCGATGGTGAGCATTCAGCATATTGTCAGGTCATTTTTCTTTTTATACGGCCACCTTTTACAGCGGCGCCGACCCAAACGGCTAAGCCAGACTATCCGTGTGTATATCTGCTACGTAGCCCAATGGGTGCCAAATGGGTGTAGCCACCGTAAAATTTAGAAGCTTAGGAGCTAATTAGGGTTGAATTCAGGAGAGAAGGCAGGAAAGAGGCAAACGCAAAAGTGGGCAGGCACAACCGCTCGCTGCGCCAAGACGCGCCGAGGCGCAAAGCTATTTTCTATGAACGCTTTGCGCCTCGGCAACGATTTCAGATTAGTTCGACAATGTTACATTTAGCGCACCCGCAAGACGATCTTGCCAATATTTTGATTTTCCGCCATTTGCGTCTGGGCGGCATTGGCCTGGTCAATCGGGTAGACGGTGTCAACAATTGGCTTGATGGCGCCAGCCTCCAGCTGGGGCCAGAAACGTGCCATAAAGTTCTCTTTAATGGCAATCTTTTCGGCCAGGGCGCGGCTGCGCAGGACTGACCCAATCAGCCGCAGCCGTTTGCCCATGAGCAGACGCAGGTCGATCTCACTTTGCGCGCCGCTCAGGGTGGCAATAAAGACCAACCGCCCCTTGAGTTTGAGTAACCCCAGGTTGCGCGCCAGATAATCGGCCCCCACCATATCCATGATCACATCCACCCCCTGGCCGGCGGTAAAGGTGCGCACCGCCTCGACAAAATCCGTCTCCCGATAGTTGATGGCCAAGTCGGCGCCCAGTTCCGTACAGGCCGCGCACTTCTCGGCCGTGCCGGCTGTGACAAGGATCGGGTTGCCACTGGCCTTGAGCAGTTGGATAGCCGCCGTACCGACACCACTGGCTCCACCGTGCACCAAGACCGTCTCGCCCGGTTGCAGCGCGGCTTCCATGAAAAGGTTGACAAAGGCGGTCAAATAGACTTCAGGCAACCCGGCCGCGGTCAAATAGTCCCACGCTGCGGGAATCGGCATAAGCATTCCCTGGGGCACGGTAACCTGCTCGGCATAGCCGCCACCGGGCAAAAGGGCGCAGACACGGTCGCCCACCTGCCACCCCTGTACATTGGCGCCCACCGCAGCGATAGCGCCGGCCATTTCCAGCCCTAAAATCTCTGACGCACCAGGTGGCGGCGGATAGTGGCCGGCGCGCTGCGCCAGATCGGCCCGATTTAACGCTGTGGCATGGACCTGCACCAACACTTCATCGGGACCATAGGTCGGGTCAGGGCTCTCCGTCCAACGTAATGGCCGATCGGCCTGGGTGGTGTCGATTGTAATCGCTTGCATGAGATCTCCTTGGAAGATATATAAGATCGAGCATTGGGTGATTAGGTAATTGGGTGATTAGTAATTGGTTGATTAGGTGATTGGTGATTTTCTTATGGCCAGACCAGCAATCACCAATCACCTAATCACCAATCACCTGATCAATCAATATTAAAATAGCGCTCAATGTAGCTTAACCACGGCTGCTGTGGGGGGACCAACGGGGGCAACTGGTGGAGCGGCGCCCAGAAGAGGGTGAACCAGTAATGGTCATTATGCACTTGCCAACGCGCTGCGCTCGCGCCGGCAAAGGGCAGCAGATAAAAATGGCGCACTTGCATCGTTGCCAATGCGCTGGCGGGCGCCCAACCCGTAATCGAGAGACTCACATAGGTCGGGTCAGGGACGCGATCATATTCTTGGTAGGTCACTTGGGTAAAGCTGTCCTGCTGGCGTACAACCTTCACCCGTAGACCGTTGCGCAAGGTCGCCCACACAATCGCATCGGCTGCGGGTCGGCCGTAAATGGGCGTTGTCTGGAAAATGACCTGTTCATCTTCCGCCAGTCGATCTTGGGTGGTGGCCAGATAGTGACAGCCGGTAAATTCGGCTAGCCCGGTCTCCTCTTGCGCTTCACGAAGGGCTGCCGTTGCCGGTGCTTCGCCAGCCTCGACCGTCCCCGCCGGCACTTGAATCCCCGCCGTAGGATGTTCAAAGAGCAGAAGTTGATGTTCATCCCGATGGATGCGCACGACAAAGGCGGTGACTTTTTCCAACACATTGGCCATGATACGCCTGCCTTACATAGGACCAATCCGCTGCGGGCCGCGGCCGGCGGCGAGCATGGCGGCGTCAAAGCTTCGTTGCAGCAGTTCCAGCTTTAACGACTGCTGAGCCGGCTCGTCCCACAAGTTGGTAAACTCATGGGGATCTTGCTCCAGGTCATACAACTCGCCCAGACCATGGCCATGATAGAGCACGAGCTTATAGCGGCGGTCACGATACATGGTGGCAAAGGTGCCATCGGCCAGGCCCAGGGCGTCGTAATATTCACAACGCACAAAGTCGCGATGGTGGTCGGGGTCAGCTTCGCCGGTGAGAATCGGGAGCAGCGAACGGCCTTGCATGTACGTCGGCGGCGTCTGCCCGGCCAGGGCCAACAGCGTGGGCGCTTTGTCGGTCAATTCCACCAGCGCATCACTGCGCAATCCTGCGGCAAAATGACCAGGCCACGACCAGATGAGTGGCACCCGCACCAGCCCTTCATAGAAGCGACAGCCCTTCTGAATCAGCCCATGATCGCCCAACGTTTCACCGTGATCGCTGGTAAAGATGACTACTGTGTTGTCGCGCTGACCGGTCTCTTCCAATGTGTCCAGAATACGCCCCAGTTGATCGTCAATCAGCTTGATCATCGCGTAGTAGGCTGCCTGCAAGGTCCATGCATCGCGCTTACCGGCGCTCGCATGGCCTAGCCAGTCGGGATTGAGGGGCGACGCGGGCAAGACAGGGCTTTTGATGTCAAGATCTTGGGGCGGACGTGCGCTTGATTGAAAATCGACCGCGGCCAATTTTTGCTGCTGGATCAGGTCGCTCTCCTGGAAGAGCGGGCCGGGCATTCGCGCCGGGTCAAAGCGCGCACGGTAGGTAGCCGGTGGGTTAAAGGGCGGATGGGGGTCATAGATATTGACGCTGGCCAGCCACGGTCCCGACCGCGCCTGGCGGATAAAGTCAATCGTCTTCTCGGCGCACCAGGTGGTCTGGTGCAACTCGGCGGGCACGCCATCGGGATCTTTGGTTAACTCCCCCAATACATAGCCCTGAGCGCGCACCCAGTCCGCATAGTCATGGCCTTGGGGCCAGTCATCCCTGGGGGCGTGGCTATATTGCCAGTAGCGATAGCCATCCTCCACGCGCGGCTCAATCCGTTGATAGGCGCTGGCCAGATGGAGCTTCCCAATGAGGCCGCAATCATAGCCCTGGTCGGCCAGCAGGCGGGTAACCAGCGGCGGATGAGCGGGGAAGGAAGCCAGACCATTGCCGTTAATGTGGACGGTGCTTGGGTACTGGCCCGTCAAGAAGCTGGCGCGACTGGGCGTACAGATGGGGCTCTGGCAATAGGCGTGGGTAAAGGCGACCCCCTCGGCCACCAGCCGGTCCATGTTGGGCGTTGAGATATAGGGGTTGCCCAGCGCGCCAATCGTGTCATAGCGCTGTTGGTCGGTGCAGATCCAGAGAATATTCGGTGGCATTAGCATAAAATCCCTTCACGGCGGAAGCCCTCGGCCAGTAGCCCCATTCCTTCGGTAATCTCGGCCGGGGTGTTAAAGCCAAAACTCAGACGCATAAGGTGTTTGCCGGCGACGCGGTCGGGTGCAAAGTTGGGGCCGGTGCCATAAGCGGCGTCGGTAGCCTGGAAGATCCGGTCGCGCATCACCGTGATGTCTGTGCCTTCCGGGAATTTGACCCAAATGCAGAGGCCGCCTTCCGGCTTAATCCAGGTGGCGCTGCCGGTGAAGTGCTCCTCTAACGCCGCGCTCATGGCGTCACGCCGCTGACGTTGGATGTCGTTAATTACCTCAATGTGCGAAGTCAGGCCATCAGTGGCAAAACGGTGAATGGCCAGCGTTACAAAGAGGGGAACAGGACCGCCGCTCTTCGCGGCCATAGCCCGTTTGAGCAACTCTGGCGCCGCAGTCATAAAGCCGGCGCGCATGCCGGGGGCAATCGTCTTGGAAAAAGAGCTGACATAGATGACCCGCCCAGTTCCATCCAGGGTATAGAGGGGCGGCAGATCCTGGCCATCATAGCGTAGGTCGGCGTAGCAGTCATCTTCCAGAATGGGCATATCATATTTTTGCGCTAACGCCACCAACGCTTTGCGCCGTGGCAACGACATGCTCCAGCCTTGCGGATTTTGGAAGGTGGGGACCGTGTAAAAGAGCTTGACCCGCTTGCCTTCCCGCTGTGCCTGACCGATTGCATCCTCCAACAGGTCGGGCAGAACGCCTTCCAGATCGGTGGTCACGCCGCGAATGTCGGCCTGGAAGCGGCGCATCTGGTGCAGCGCACCGCCATAAGTGAAGTCATCGGTCAGCACCACATCGCCTGGGTTGATCAGAGATTCGAGCACCACATGAATGGCCTGGCCGGCGCCGCCGGTCAGCATAATTTCATCCGCGCCAACCTGGATCTGGCGGTCGCGCGCTAATTTAGCCGCCACAAATTCCCGCAAGGGGCCATAGCCTTGGGAACTAAGGTAGAGCGCCAGGTCTGGTCCCTCTTCAGCCAGCGCCCGCTGCAGTGCATCTGATAAACCTTGTAGCGGCAGCGAGGCTGGATCGGGATAGGAGATGGCAAAGTCATACTTGGGCCGTCTGGCCATGCCCATGCCCAACACGCGCGGTTCCACCACATTGCGCGAAAAGAGCCCGTCAAAGGTAAAGATCTGCTGACTCATACAATTCCTTTATGACTGGAAATTCGCTCATCAGACGAAATTGTGCCAATGCAATCATTTACCAGGGGTGAAATCACCAATTTGCACCATTTTCTTAGATGAGCCCTATATTTAACTGGAAACATCTGATTAGCGGACAAAACTCCTTTTACCACGGCTATTACAGTGTCAACGAAATTTTGCGAGTTTAGCTCACGTGGGTGCGGCGGCGTGCGTCTTCCTGGGTGACCACCTCTACCCTAGCAGAATTTCGGTTACACTGTATTATAATTTACCGCGATAACTTACCGCGTTCTTAGAGGCAGGAGCGCACTGCGGTCTCTGTGTCCGCTGCGGCGCCATTAAATTTGTTAGCCAATCAGTTAGAAACACAAATAATGCACAAGCGCAGTTTCTTAGTATAGATCAGATTGGGGAGCATGTTCAAATGGGTGCGTCCCAAATTAGATACTGCTGGCGAATTATCAAACCCAGGTTGAAACCGCGCCCGAGGGGCGCCCGAAGCAGGTTTGGTCTAGCAGGTGGTGGTTTCAACCATCACCGAATTCGCCAGCGGTATCATTTGTGGTGTGCACCCTGTTCAAATGGCAAAACGAGGGTGGATGTATTTCTGTTTGTGGGCAACAGGCCGGGGCGAAACAGGACTTTGTTTGCATACGAGAGAGCGGAGGCTAGAGACTGGAGACTAGAGACTTGTGTGCGTAATCGCTAATCTCCAGTCTCTACAAAACGCCGGATCTCATTTTGAGCTGAGTATAAAGAGTTCCATGCTCTCACCGGAAGATGCGTTGCACCAAATGATCGATAATCAGATAGAGCACGAGGGCCGCGACGATCAAGCCCCACCAAGGCACATGCACCCAGACGACAATCAAGAGCCGATCCAGGACACGAAAAAGAATATAGGCCATGATCAACGCCGTGACCAGGCCAGCGACACGCTGTTTCATGGTTGCGGTCATAGCACCTACGCTTTCTTAGTAGTAGCGCCATCGCCCTAGTGCCCCTGGGGCGCGGCAAATCAGGCGGCTAAAAACAGAATACGGCGGCGCGCCCAGAGGGTCCCGCTGCTACGACATGTTTGTTACTTAGTAGACTTTTTCGTTGTGCTCTTCTTTGTTGAACTCTTTTTTGTTGTGCTCTTCTTTGTTGTGGTTTTTGCAGCAGCCCCCTTAGTGGCAGTGCTTTTGGCAGTACTGCCACTAAGGGGGCTGCTTTTGGTGGCGCGGCCGCGCTTGGCGCTGCCCTGCTTGGCGCCGGCTTTTTCCGCCAGCCAGACCAGCGCCTGCTCTTGGGTCACGCTCTGCGGATCCATTTCCTTGGGCAGCGTCACATTGACCTTCTGCCAATTGACATAGGGTCCATAGCGGCCATCCAACACCTGAATTGGGCCGCCGTCGGGGTGATCGCCCAATGCTTTCAGCACATTCTTGGTGCTGGTGCGTCCACCGCCGGCGCCCCGTTTGCCTTTCCGTGCGGCAGAGGCAGCCAGCAAATCTATCGCTCGATCCAGATCGACCTCCAGCACATTGTCGTCCTTTTTCAGGCTGGCAAAGACGCCATCATGAACCACAAAGGGACCAAAACGGCCCACACCAGCTTTGACCACCTTGCCGGTCTCGGGGTGCTCACCCAAAGTACGCGGCAAGTTGAGCAGTTGCATGGCCAGATCCAGGTCAACTGCTTCTGGATCCATCTCTTTGAGCAGACTGACGCGTTTAGGCTTCTTTTTGCTGTCCAGGTCATCATCGCCAAGCTGGACATAAGGGCCATACGGGCCAACCTTGAGCAAGACTGGCTGTTCACTCTCCGGATCAACACCCAGCGCCTTGGGGCCATCATTCTTCTGGGTAAACAACTGTTCGGCCAGTTCTTCCGAAAGATCTGCCGGCGGCAGATCAGGCGGCAGACCGGCGGTCAGGCGCTCGCCATTGACCTCCTTGGCCAGAAATGGGCCAAACTGACCAATCCGCACCTCAGCCGAAAGATCTTCCAGATCGACGCCGCTGGCCAGCCGCGGGTCGATGTCGTTATCTTTCGCTTTGACCTGGTTTTCCAGCCCAGCCTGGCCCTGGTAGAAATTGCGCAGGTAGGCCAGCCAGTCGGTCTCGCCATTGGCAATGTCATCCAGTTTCTGCTCCATGGTGGCCGTAAAGTTCAGATCCACCAGGTCGAAGAAGTGCTCTTCCAGCAGTCTGGTCACGGCAAAGGCGGTAAAGGTAGGCGCCAGCTCACGGCGCAGCTTAAACGCGTAGCCACGCTGCAAGATCGTGTCGATAATGCTGGCGTAGGTGCTGGGGCGGCCAATGCCTTCGGCTTCCAACGCCTTGACCAGCGTAGCTTCGGTATAGCGGGCCGGCGGCTTGGTTTCGTGACCAATCGCCTCCAGATCGCGACAATCGACTTCCTCATCAACGGCCAAAGGCGGCAACGGTGACTCCTGGCTCTCCAGCGCAGCTTCGGGGTCATCCGAGCCTTCGACATAGGCGCGGAAGAAGCCGGGGAAGAGCACAGTGCGGCCACTGGCGCGGAAGAGGGAATCATCGACGCCGATGGTGGCGGTGGTGAAACGGAGACGGGCATTGGCCATCTGTGTCGCCACCGTGCGCTTCCAGATCAGGTCATAGAGCCGACGCTCGTCCCCACTAAGCGGCAGCTGATCGACCGGCAACATGCGGTCGCCCGCTGGCCGGATTGCCTCATGAGCTTCCTGTGCATTTTTGGTCTTGCTCGAATAGCGCCGGGGTTTGTCGCTGAGATATTGTTCGCCATAAAGCTCTGTCACCCGCCGCCGAGCCGCGGTAATCGCCTGGTCACTCAGATTTACCGAGTCAGTACGCATGTAGGTGATATAGCCATTTTCATAGAGCGACTGGGCGACCCGCATGGTCTCTTTGGCGCTCATGCTCAGCTTGCGATTCGCCTCCTGTTGTAACGTGCTGGTCGTAAAAGGGGGCGCCGGCGCACGGGTGGCGTCGCGCTCCTCCAACTCGGTGACACGCCAGACGCCATTGCGCAGGCGCGCCAGTAAAGTCTCGGCCTCGCGCTGGTTGAGCAACAGGACATCCTTGCCATCAGGGATCTTGCCTGTATTTTCATCAAAGTCGCGGCCACTGGCCACACGCACACCGCCGACCGAGATCAGTTGCGCCTCAAAGCGGTTCTCAGGGCTGTCGGGCCGTTTGTTGAGCAACGCTTTAAGATCCCAATATTGACCGGAGCGGAAGGCGCGCCGTTCACGCTCGCGCATAACCAGCAGCCGCACTGCCACACTCTGTACCCGTCCGGCGGACAATTTGGGGGCAATCTTTTTCCAGAGCAAAGGTGATACGGTGTAGCCAACTAGCCGGTCCAGAATCCGCCGCGTCTCTTGTGCGCGTACCAGGGCCTGGTCAATCGACCGGGTCTCGCGCAGCGCCTGTTGGATTGCCTCGCGGGTAATTTCATGGAAGACCATACGCCGCACCGGCACTTTGGGCTTCAGCACTTCAAAGAGGTGCCAGCCAATGCTTTCACCTTCGCGATCTTCATCGGTGGCCAGAATCAGTTCATCGGCCTCTTTCAGTTGTTTGCGCAGTTCGGTCACAACCTTTTTCTTGCTAGAAGGTATCACATAGAGCGGATCAAAATCGTGCTCGACATTAACGCCCAGCCGTGACCAGGCTTCGCCTTTTTGGGCCGCCGGCACCTCAGCCGCCGAAGCGGGCAGATCGCGTACATGGCCCATGCTCGCTTCCACATGATATTCTTTGGGCAAGAAGTTGCGGATCGTCCGCGCCTTGGTGGGAGATTCAACAATCACTAATTTTGTCATAAGTCAATAAGTTAACCATTATCTATCATCAATAATTTCATGGGTTTACGCAATGGCTGCGTCCTCATCTTTGCGCAAGCCCTATTTACACAAAATAACCTATATGTAGGTAGCAGCAAAGTAATGCTGCATACCGTAGGTAACCATCCCATTTATGGCTGGTTTTTGATTTCGGTTCGAGCAGACGGTCTGCTATGATAGAGTACACTGTAACGGATTGTCAACATTTTTGCCAAATTTGTTGTAAATCAACCTAGTATATGGCCAAGTTTACTAAATTCGATCTAACGCCACTCTCTAGTGTGCGCTATCCTAAACACCGGACTACTGCATCTATACGCGGCCGTATGCCTTGGCGACTACCTACGGTTTTGGCCGCCATTTTCTGGCTGACGCTCTTCATCCCTGGCTGTCGTGCATCGCAGCCGGCGATCAGCCAGAGGCGCCATCCCCTACCGGAAGCACAAGCAGTCGTTCACCTTACCACATATTCACTCAACGCACCAGCGCGCTGCCGTGACTATTTTGTCACCCATACGCTTGATCATCTGACGACCACTGCCGATGGCATGGTGCGTATGTTTCAAGCCAATGGCGCCGGCATGGCCAGCAATGATCTGGACAATGATGGCCATTTGGATCTCTTTTTGGGCAGCGAAAGTGGCCCCAACACCATTTTATGGAACGAAGGTGCGCTGACCTTTACCAAGCGCACGCTGGGTCAAGGCCCAACCCGCGCGGTTACCCTTATTGATGTAGACGCTGACGGGTTACGCGACATTGTGCTCACGACCAATATCGGCGCCATCAATTATTGGCACAACCAGGGCGATCGCACCTTTGTGCAACGGGTGCTGGCTGGGGTGGCTTACCCCGCCTATGTCATCAACTGGGGGGATCTGGACCGCGACGGCGATCTCGACCTGGTGACTGCTTCCTATGACGCCGGCTTTTTGACCGACCGCGGCAACAGCTATCTGCTGGAGCAGCAGGGTGGCGTCTTTATCTATGAACGACAAGGCGATGGGTTTCAGCCAACCCGACTGGAAACAGAGGCGCAAGCGCTAGCGGTGGCACTGGTGGATCTGAATCGGGATCAGCGGTTGGACATTCTCGTGGGCAATGATTTTGCCGTACGCGATCAAGCGTGGCTGCGAAGCTTAGCCGGCTGGGAGGCAGCGGCGCCCTTTGCTGTCACCACCTATAGCACCATGAGCATCGACCAAGGAGACATGAACAATGATGGCGTTCCCGAACTTTTTGCCACGGATATGAACCCCTATGACATTGCACCGGCAACGTTAGCGGCCTGGTTGCCGGTGATCAAGGACATGGAGACTGACCATCAGCGCACGAGCGACGATCCACAGGAGATGGCAAACGTGTTACAAGAGCCCACTCGCTACGGCGACTGGCGCGATCTGGCCGATCAGGCCGGCGTCGCCGCCACTGGGTGGAGTTGGTCGGGCAAATTTGGCGATCTGGACAACGACGGCTACCTTGATCTCTATGTAGTCAACGGCATGATTGAAGAGCGCATCTTTGCCCATCTGCCCAACCATGAATTGGTGGAGCACAACCAAGTTTTCCGCAACCTTGGCGGCAGGCGCTTTGCACCGATGGCCGCGTGGCAGCTTGGCTCGTCCGCCAGTGGGCGCAGCATGATCATGGCTGATCTGGATGAAGATGGTGATTTGGAGATTGTGGTCAACAACCTGCGTGCGCCGGCGCAACTCTTTGCAAACCAACTCTGCGGCGGCCAGGCGCTAGAGGTGGATCTCCAGTGGCCTGCCGTACAGAACCGAGCCGCGCTGGGCGCCCGGCTACGGCTGTACACAAGCCAAGGCGCCTATAGCCGCGACGTACGCGCCGCCAGCGGCTATCTGGCTGGCGACCCAGCGCGCCTACACTTTGGCCTCCCCCCCGACGCCATCATTAGCTACCTGGAAATTCGTTGGCCCGACGGTTACCTGAGTGAAGTAACAGGGCTTCAGCCAGGGACACGCGTGGTCATCACCCGCCAGTAAACAGAGACGAATCTTGCGACTTGCCGACCACTTGGTAAAGTTCCACGGTCTGGGTGGCACAGTTTTCCCAGCGAAAGCTTTGGGCATGGCGTTGACCGCGCAGGCGCAACGTCGCCGCCAACGCCGGCTCTTGCACCAGGCGTAGAATCGCGGCCGCCAGCGCCGCGTCATCTAGGGGCGCGACCTGCAGCGCCGCGTCACCGGCGGCTTCGGGCAGACTGCTCACATTGCTACAGATGACCGGCGCGCCACAGGCCATTGCCTCCAGAACAGGAAACCCAAAACCTTCATAGAGACTCGGCTGCAACACCGCTGTCGCGCCACTATAGAGCGCCGGCAGCAGGTCGCCTGGAGCATAGCCGGTAAAGTGGACATCGCCGCTAAGACCGAGCGCCGCCACCTGCGCTTGCACCGGTGCAAAGAGCCACCCTGCGCCCCCCACAATCAGCAACGAATGGGGCAGCCCTGCCGCCTTGAGCCGCGCCAGCGCACGCATGGCCGTCAGATGGTTTTTGCGCGGCTCTAAGGTACCCAACATCAGCAGATAAGGACGGGGGGCGCCGTTTTCTGTGTGCAAGCCATATTTTGTGCGCACGTGTTCCACCAGCGTCGGCGTGGCAGGTGCAAAGGTGTCGTCAATGCCCTGATAGATGACCTGAATTTTGGTCGCAGGCGCCCCATAGAGCTCCATAAGATCCCGCCGCGTCTGCTGGCTGACCGCAATAATAGCATCAGCGGCCTGCACAAAGAGCCGCATACCCACCTTGAGAAAGAGACGATTGGTCCAGGTGTGGTGCTGGGGATAGCGTTCAAAGATCAGATCGTGGACCGTAAGCACCGTGGGCCGGCAGAGATGGGGCAAGAGATGTTCGGTGGCATGATAGAGTGCGCCGACGGGAACTTTGCTTTCATAGTAGCGCCAGCGCAAGAGTTGGGTAGCCAACGCGCTCAAACGCCATGGGTATTGGCCCATGGACAGCGTGTGCTGCGGCGCCTGTTGCAAAGCTGGCGGCAGGGTGTGGCCACTATGTGCGTTGTAAAAGAGCGTAAGCGCCACCTCATCACTGTGATCGGCTAGCAGTTGGGCAGCGAGCCGCGAGGCATAGCGACTTAACCCAGCGTATTGGTGCACAGCCGGGCCAACATCCAGGGTTACAGGCAGGGGAAGTTTCTGATTGGGCATAACCGTTACACCCACTGACGCCGTTCCAGCACCGCTTGGAGCCGGCTGACGATCATTTCCAACGCCACCTGATTTTTGCCGCCCTCCGGGATAATCACATCGGCGGAGCGGCGGCTGGCTTCCACAAATTGCAGATGCATTGGGCGCACCGTCGCTAGATATTGCTCAATCACCGATTCGACGGTGCGCCCGCGCTCGCGCACATCGCGCTGTAGCCGGCGAATAAAACGTAGATCGGCGTCAGTGTCAATATAGATGCGCAGATCCATCAGATCGTAGAGGGCGCGCTCGGCCAAAATCAAAATACCTTCCACCAAGATAATAGGCGCCGGCGCAACCAGGCGGGTGCTTTGGCTGCGCGTGTGGGTGGCAAAGTCATAGATCGGAACCGCCACGGGCTTGCCCTGGCGCAAGCGCTGCAAGTGTTCAACCAACAAGGCTGTATCCAAGCTGTCGGGATGATCGTAGTTGTGGGCGGCGCGCGCCACCGACGTCAGATAACTCAGGTCATGGTAGTAGCTATCATGTTGCAAGTAGGCAATGATCTCAGAGCCGAAGATCTCCTGCAGATGATGGCTGACGGTGGTTTTCCCGCTGCCGCTGCCCCCCGCGACCCCAATAATAAAAGGAGTAAAGGTTGTCATAGACATCTTGCTGTAATGCTAATCACTTCCCAAGGCAGCCAGTTGCGCCTGTAACGCCTGCGTCTCCGCCGCCGTATCACTTTGCAAGACGACAACCGAACGGTCATTCGGCCAGGGCGCAAGCTGGATCAAAACAAAGGCAGGTTGATAGCCAAAGCCCACTAGACCAACAAGGGCCAGAAGCAGAGCCAGCCAGAGCAGCCAATTACCCGGTTGATACTGGACACGGACAACCATGCTTGGCACAGGCGTAAAGGTCACCACATAGGGGCGTCCGTCAATGGCAATGGTTTCTGTAGTCGCACCATAGATCGGGGTGCGCCGCACCGGCTGTGCCGGGTCGCGCGGGTAGATCTCCAGCATAAATTGTGCAGATGACGAAGAGGGCGCCTGCGTCGGTGAGACCATGGTGGTAGTCATGGGCAGGGCAAGCTCCTCATCCGTACCAATGCGCACAATTTGTAGCCCCACACTATCGGCCAGGACCACGGAATCTTCACTGCCGCTACTGGGAAAGACCAAGCCAATGGCATCTGTATGTTGTGGCTGTCCTGGGCGCGCCAATAACGGTGCGCCCTCAGCCACACGAACCAAAAGCGCCGGCGCGTCAGCATAGCTGCGCAACGTTAACTGGCCCCACTCCTTACGCACCACCGACTTCAGCGCCAATGGTTGCTTTACACTGCCGATCTGAACCGACAGGTGCGGCATGAGCGCAGCCGTATCCACCCCTACGGTGCGACTATAGGTGAAGGCAATATCCCGTGTGGCTACACGAAAAATATCACCGGGCGCCAGCGGCGGTGAAACCGCTTCCCAGCCATACAGCAAGATGGTCCAGACTCCCATGAGCGCCAACAAGAACCCTAGCAGCAGCAAAGGGCGCAGCAACGTCTGCCAGGGATTGCGAATGCCGAACAGCCGCTCTTCTGTCACGGTTGCCGGCGGTGTCGTCGATTCCGACTCAGCTTCCTCGGCGGCGGGTACGGCGCCAATCGCTGCGGAGGACGTGTAGGGGGCCGTCGCCACCGTTGTATGTTGCACATCAGCAAAGCGCAACCGTAGCATTCCCTGTAATTTGGGCAGCAAGGCAACAGGCGCGCCGGGGAAAGCTTGACGATAACGATAGAGGGGTTGGATGACGCTTATTTGAACCGGCGCACCCACGGTCGCAACTGGTTCCACAACCCAACGCGCCGCCTGGCGCAGCCGCCAAAGTAAGCTCAGCATATTCCCTAGACGGATCAGCAAGATCAACGTAATGATAGCTATTAACAGTTGCAGCAGTGGATTGTACAAGACATTGAAAAGACCCAAGGCATGCAGCACATTGCCCACCGCGCCATATTGCTCACGTGCACTCAACAGCCAACGGGCCGCGGCCACGGGGTCATCATTCAACTGTCGCGGCAACTGCCGCACCACCAATGCGCAGATCAGCAGTAGGCCAACGGCGCCGCCACTGATGGCCAGCAGAGGCGTGCGGCAAAGAAGCAACCAAAGGGAACGCGCCACTTCCAACCGTGACTGCGCTGCCGAATCCCCTGGTTCTTGTCCGGAAATTGTCTCAGAAATCATTAAAAAAGCCAATTTGTAATCTCTTCACCCAGATTGGCGAGCGGCGCCTGGCTGGTTGTGCAGGTGGGCAGCGATTCTAGGAAAGCACTGCCATACTCTTTACGCCAGAGGCGACTGTCCAACAGCACCACCACCCCGCGATCCGTTGTGCGCCGAATCAGCCGGCCAAAGCCCTGGCGAAAGCGCAGGATCGCGTCGGGCAACATATAATCACTAAATGAATTTTCCAGCTCCGCACAGCGCGCCGCCACCACTGGATCGCTGGGCACGGCAAAGGGTAGCCGCACGATCAGCAGACACTGTAATTCGTCACCCGGCAGATCAACCCCCTCCCAAAAGCTGCGCGTCCCCAGCAACACGGCCTTGTCCAGGCGACGATACTCACGGAGCAGACGGCTACGGCTGCTTGCGCCATGTTCTAACACAGTGATGCCGGCGCGATCAAGTTCAGAACGAATTGCTTCAGCCGTGGCGCGCAATTGGGCATAGCTGGTAAAAAGCGCCAGGGAACGTCCGCCAGTGGCCAGCGCGGCATCAATGATGGCGCGCTCCACCGCCTGTTGGTAGCGTGGATGATCAGGCATAGGCAGATCGCGCGGCATATACAACAGGACACTTTGCTGATAGTCAAAGGGACTGTCAACGGTAAAGGTGGTGGCGTGCCAGAGCCCTAGCCGCTCGCGCATAAAGCTAAAGCCGGAACCGGTGCGTAAGGTTGCGCCGGTCAGGACAATGGTGCGTTGCTGCAGTACAAGCGATTTTTCCAGAATCTCATTAACATAAAGCGGCGCCACCAACAAGCTCACATCGGTCCCGGCTTCGTTAATCTCCAGCCAGGTAACTTTATGTTCAGCATCACCGCCGCCATCCTGCCAGATAATGCTATCCATCTGCGCCACCACTTCCTGAAGCTGGGCGCCCATGCTTTGCACCTCGCTTAGCGCAATGGCGTAGGGTTCGGTGTGCCACCATTGTAGCGCCGTTAGGCGTTGAATTAACTGCGCCAGTTGTTCCTGGATCACCTGTAGGGTGGTGCGCAGCTGATCCCATTCTAGCTCGATCTGGCCCCACTGCGCTTGGGTGCGCTTGGCGCTGTTCAGATAGAGTTGCTGGGTATAACCTGCATCTCGCCGCACCTCATTCTGATGTTGGGCAAAGTAGAGCAGTCGTTCGCGGAAACCGGGCAGCGCCGCCTCAACACGCGCTGCGCTGTGGGGCAAAGCGCGGGTAACACGCTCAATCACTTCATCGGCTTGGCCTAGTCGCCGTAGATGAGGCAAGAGACGTCCCTCTGCGCTTAGCCGCTGCAGGAGGGCAAGCACCCAGGGCCACTCAAGGCGATAGGTCAGTTGGGTGGTGGCGGCCTCATCTAAGCGGTGGGCTTCGTCCACGATCAGGTGGCTATAGGGCGGCAAAACACGGCCTCCCGTGGCCAGATCCGCAATCAACAGGGCATGGTTGACAATCAACAGATGGGCACGTTCGGCCTGTTGGTGAGCATGGTAGAAGAAATCGCCGGTGGTCGACGCATCTGCTCCTGTTTGGGTTGTTGTCGTGTGGTGTGTGTGTTGACCACCACAGCGCTCGGGAGTGCAGGTCGCCTGGTCGGAGCAAATCTGTTGCCAAAGCGCCCGCTCCACCGGACTCGCCAGAAATAGTTCACTGACATCTCCGGTGGTTGTATGGGGCAACCAGATCAAAACCTTGGCCAACAAGGTCAACTCGGCAGCCGACAAGCGGCGGCTGGTGCGCCAGGCATGGAGCCGTCGGGTGCAGAGATAGTTGTTCCGTCCCTTCAGTAGGGCAGCTTGGGGCGCCGGTTGACCGCTTTGGTGCAAAAGTTGCTGGAGCCGCGGAATTTCCCTGTTTAACAGTTGTTCTTGGAGCGGTATGGTATTGGTGGCAATGACCACGCGCCGGTGATTGGCCACACTCCACAGAGCGGCAGGCATCAGATAGGCAAGACTTTTGCCCGTGCCGGTGCCCGCCTCCACCAAAAGATGGTCACCGCGATTGAGGGCCTGCACCACTTGCTGGGCCATTTGCACTTGACCACTCCGCGCCTCATAGCCTGGGCCAAATTGTTGAGCCAGCGGACCGTCTGCTGCGAAAAAGTGCTCAATGACAGACGCTTCAACCTGTTGTTGAATGGGATAATCATCCGGCAGCGGCGTCGTGATATCGATAAAGCGCGTATAGCCAGGCGTTGGCGGCGCTGGCCACTGCTCACGTGGGCCGGTGCGGTCAAACAGCGAAGGTTGGACGGCCGCTTCAAAGAGCATAAGAGGGGGCCAATCGGCGCCTTCACCACTTTCCAGAATGGTGTACAAGGTGGCAGAGGGTAAGCTATATAGGCGTTGCCGCAATACCATAAAGAGTTGGGCGGCGGCTTCAGCATCGGTAAGCGCGCGGTGAGCTTGGGTCATGGAGATAGAAAGGCTTTGACAGAGCGCGCCCAGGCTATAGCTGCTCATGGTCGGCAGCAGGATAGTGGCCAATTCAAAGGTATCCAAAATCGGCCGATGGAATTGGATACCGGCGGCGCGCAAAAAGCCAATGTCAAAGCTTGCGTTGTGGGCAACGATTGCGACGACATCACTGCGCACAAAAGCAAGCAGTTCCGGTGCGATATCGGCGAGGGTAGGGGCATCGGCGATATCACTGTTGCGAATGCCGGTCATCTGTTGCACCCGCAACGGGATCGTCCGCGCTGGGTTGACATAGGTTACAAAGCGATCTAGAATGTGATCGCCTTGAAAGCAGACTGCACCGATCTCAATAATTTGATCGCGCTTGGCATCCAATCCAGTTGTTTCGAGGTCGAGCGCGACGTAGACACGCCCTGTCATGGGGCCTCACTTCTAGGAGCGCACTAGCTGGGTTTGCAGCGCTCGGGCAAGTTCAGTTTACTGCTCATAGGGGCGAAGCGCTGAAATCACTACCAATATCCGCGAACATTGAAGCAATTTCAGCCGTAGACCTATATGAGCCTAAGTTCATGTTGTTGCCCCATTATACAGGATACCAATCGATCTTTGCTATTTATGAATTGGGTTTACGCAATAAAGTCGGCGGTACTATTACTGGAGAGTAGAGACTGAAGGCTGAAGACTCGAGACTGAAGACTGGTATCTGTAATCTTCAGTCTCTACTCTCCAGCCACAAAGTCGGGGTTTCATTGCGACTTCAGCTTAGATCAAGAAGAGCGCTGCATTCGTTGCATGTAATGATGGACGCTCGGCGAGAAGAGGAGCAACAGGGCACAAATTGCGTAGATGGTCGAGATGCAAAGGCCAGCCAGGACCAGATTAGGTAACTTGCCCAGATGAGTCGCCACCAACAGCGCCGCAACGATTCCTGTTCCACCTTTGATCAGCCAGCCAATGCCCCATAGCCAGCGGATCCAGCCATAGCCAAGATACAGAATAGTGGCGCACAGCAAGACAAAGCCAAAGTTCATAGCCTGCTCTGCCCAAAGTAGCTCTGTATTCAAGGCAGGTCCCGTTACGAATGCCCCATTGATTTGGGCAACTTCTGTCCGGCTTAGAGGTGTTTGCCCAACTCCGGTCATAAAATCAGCATACCACTGAAAAAGCAATGAATGCGCAAGCAGCAGATTAAAGCCATTCAGCAAGATGATTGCCGCAATGACTGCGGTCACTACCCCCTTACCACGTTTAAATTTTCTAGACATTTTACCCTCCGCACAACCCGCCTCTCTTCCCTTAAGAATGTGACTGCAAGGACGACAAAGGTGCAAAGTTTACGGTTTTGAGGCACAATAGAGAAGCATATCGCTCATATGGACGAAGAGGTGCAACCGTTGCAATCCCTAGCGAAGAATGGAACGATGGCACTCGAAGACCTATATGAGCCTACCTATTACGTATATAGTAAAATTGCAAGTAACTGTTCAGCCGACGTGCGCTGAATCGTTATCATTGCACTGCAATGAGGATACCTGAACTCTGACACAAAGAGATCCTACAAAAATTCGATTATGAGAAAGACTCTTTTCCGCTATAGTTTACATTCTCTTACATGGCCTAACTGTTGAATACTTATCATATCTCTGTTATTGTTACCGTCTATAATGAAAGCCGCGCCATTGAACGTCTGCTCCAATCTTTGGTAACTCAAAGCCGTCTGCCGGATGAGGTGGTTATCTGTGACGGCGGCAGTACAGACAACACAGTTGCGTTAATTCGCGCCTTTATGGATCAAACCAAGGATCGGTTACCGTTACGGCTACTGGTTGTGCCTGGCGCCAATATTAGCCTTGGCCGCAATCTGGCGATCGCGGCGGCCAAAGGGTCCATTATTGCGGCAACGGATGCCGGCGTGCGCCTAACTCCGCACTGGTTGGAAACGCTCACCGCACCGTGGCAGACAGCGGTGCAAGGCGAGGAACCACCGCTCGCCGTGGCCGGCTTCTTCCAGCCCGATGTCGCAAGCCAGCCTCTGAAGCCTGATTCCCCCCCCGCCCTCTTTCTTTGCGCCATGGCGGCCACGGTTTTGCCTTTACGTGAAGATATTCAGCCGGAGCAATTTTTGCCGAGTAGCCGTTCGGTCGCCTTTACCAAGGCTGTCTGGCATGCCACCGGCGGCTATCCGGAGTGGCTCGATTATTGCGAAGATCTGATCTTTGATTTTGCCGTCAATGCGCAACGCCCCCTTGCAGCAACGGCCTTTGTGTGGGCGCCGGAAGCACTGGTCTACTTTCGCCCACGGGAGTCACTCACCGCGTTTGCGCGCCAATACTACCGCTATGCGCGCGGCGACGGCAAGGCGGACCTTTGGCGCAAACGGCATCTTGTACGCTATTTGACCTATCTTGTCGCCCTGCCGCTCTTGTTCGGTTACGCGTTGGGGGGAGCCACTGCATCCTGGCTGGGTTGGCTCGGTCTGCTGGCCGGTGGTATCATCTACTGTGCGCGCCCGTGGCAACGGCTGCCGGTCATTGGCGCGAAACTCGCCTGGCGCGCACGCCTGGGTGCAGCCGTACTCATACCGGTCATTCGTGTCGTCGGAGATATAGCCAAGATGGCCGGCTATCCGGTCGGGTTATGGTGGCGTTGGCGCAACCGGCAGCAGGACGAAATCCATTGGCGGCGCACGCTGGCAATGGTAAAACAGGGGACAAAGCAGGAGGCAAAACAGGAGTCAACCCATGAGTAACAATGAAACCCAATTTGTCCGGCGTAAAGTGGCGGCGGATCTGATCGAAGCCACACCGGGCATGGGCGGTCTGGGCCATTGGCTCTTGGCCTCGCCGACGCTGATCTTTATCCTTTGGCTGTGGGTGGATATCTTTCAATATTGGAGCCCACTTAGCCTGCGTTGGCTCAATCTGCTCATAAGCGTTCCCCTGTTTGTGCTGGTAATTGTGCTGCCCCTGGGCTATCTGGCCCACCGCTTGGTGCTCAGTTTACCCCGACTGCTTCAACATGCCGGGTGGGATATACAGCCATTGGAAACTGTACGCCCCGAGGAGATGTACACGGTGCGCTATCTCTACCAACAACGACACTGGGCGCCCCACACCTGGCCACGGCTGTGGTTACGCGTGGCGCAGGGCTGGGTCTACCTGGAGATCCTGGCCATCTTTGCCGGCGCGATCCTCATGCCCATCATCTTCTTTAGCGCAGTCGATTTTGGCTTTGGTCAATAAAAAAAGCCGTCTCCAAAAAGGAGGCGGCTTGCCATTTTTAGCGCCTTTTTACACCTGTAGAGAGCACCCCCTGTAGGATTCGAACCTACGACCTACGGATTAGAAGTCCGTTGCTCTATCCATCGCGAACCCCTGGGAGTGCACCAGATGTGACCGGCGAAAAAAATTGCAAGCCGTGATAGTCGATAATAGCGTGTACTCTGCTTTATGTCTGGCATCCTATCACGGCTTTGAGTCTGTGTCAATCCCCCAATTTATCGTGATGCAAATGCGTGTCCAGTCGCACCACCACGGGACGCCGCTCACGCACCGACGCCAACAGGTCAAAGTGGATCAGGCGCCCGGCCCGCTTCGTCTCCAACCGCAACGAGCACAGATCGAGCCGGCCATAGAGCCGGCCGTCTGTGTCGCGCAGTTCTATCCATTTGTTCATAGAAAATGACCTCACAGGAATGCCCCAGAACGCCGATTCGGCAATGAGAGGTGTCAAACGTCCTGTGGACGCAAAAACGCACGCCCTAGCCCTTCCTGCTGACGCAATCAGAGACGCTAGAACGTGCGTTCGTGACAAACGAACCTTTACCGGGTGCGCAGCGCTATCTGCGCACCGCCTGTCAATCCTGGGGGCTGGCCATGGTGCGGATGGCCGTCACCGCTGCCATGCTGATGAAGGTGCGCACGGTCGCACCATCGGGTGCGGCCACATCAACGCCAACCAGGCCATCAGCAAAGCCAAGGCAGACCCCCACCGCCAACCGACCTTGAAACCAGACACAAACGCGCTGGCCAATCAGGTCAGCGAGTAGATCACTCATCGTCATGACGGTCTCGCCTTCCGGCCCAAGAGCAGACCCACGGCAATCAGCGCCAGGCCGGCGACTGCGCACACGGCGCCGAACCCAGCCAGCAGCCAGACGCCAACGAGCAGGCAGACGAAACCGCCGCCTACCAAACCATCGGGTAGATCAATCTTCATGTTTACCTCGCAAGTATTCCTCGTAGGGGTCCAGCGCCGGCGTCGTAATGTGCAAGCCCTCGCGGGCGCTTGGCGTTAAACCGAACGCATCCGCCAGCTTGAGATACTGCGTTAGGCTATCGCGCCAAATCTGGTGCATGGGGTGTTTCCGCTCGACCTTATTTTCGTCAAGGCGGGTCAGCCCCTGGGATTTGAGCGCAGTCAGCGCTTCAATCATCATGTCATAGGCCGCACACAGATTCACGAACGCACCCAGGTCGCCGGCGGTGAGCAAGTCATGCTCCACCAACAGGGGGAAGAGGTCTTTCCAGTGTTGGCGGCCATGCTTGCCCAAGAACGCCGGCGGGCGCATGGTTGCTGGTGCGCTGAACTCTGGCCGGCCATCGTTGATGTTGCGCGGGTCACCACCCCGTAACTTTTTGATTGGCGTTGGCGTGGCCTTGCGGCCCATCAGACCCCCTTTCTAGGACAATAGCGGTTTTTCACCGGCGCGAGAGTTTTACTGCGATGGTCGGTCCCTGGGCAAGCGGGCGTAGCGATTTGACCCCCATTACCCCTGGACCGACCAACCACAACCGTTCAACCTCGGTCGTAGCGTTCGGAGAAACGAACAACATTCTTCAAGTCTTCGTCCCAATTGTCAACCAACGTAGCTAGCGAGCTGGTCAGTCTCAGGAATCCGAATGTCTGGCGCGGCGCGCCCAGGCCCCTCACTGCATCCTCGCATTTCCGTAACTCATCGAACAGGGCGTGTGCCCCCTCAAGCGCCGGGCGCATCTCGGCAATGAGTTGGTCACATCGATGGTGGACTGCAATGCGACGTTCCCGCAGCCAGGCTGCACGGGCTTCGACCACGGCTCCCTCAGCCAATCCCACCCGGCGTTGTAATTCGTCCCGTGTCGAGATAAGCGCCGCCTGTTCAATCACCCGGGCTTTCTCACGGGTGGCGGCCGTCGCAAGCAATTCCTTCATGCTCACCTGGGAGAAGTCGGCCTTGGTGTTATCATCCAGGGCGCGCAGCTGAGCGCACACCCGGCTATGCTCGATGACCAACTCATCAAACTCGGCCTCACGTTCGGCCAGGTCGGCGGCCAGCGCGTCGACCTTGGGGTTCTGGCCGATGATGCTGTCGAGCCATTTTTGATGCGTTTCGGCATACTGAGCATGGCTCGCCTGAATTTTGTCAAGCTCAGCGCGCCGACGCTTCTGTTCAGCCTCCTCCTGCCGCTTCAGTTGCGCCTTGTGTTGCGCAATCGTCATCGAGCCGGCGCCGCCTTTGGGCTCATCCCGTGGATCTGCCGGCCAATCGAGCCCGCGCATATCCGCCTCGGCCTCTTCTAGTCGCTTTTTCCGCTCTGCCATTGTTGTGGCCATAATTCTGACTCCATTTCCATTAGTTGCAAACGCCGGCGCATCACACCGTAATCGGGCGCCGTTCGCACACCGATTGATGTTGCTGGATAGGCGGGGTACGTGACCACCGCCACATCGCCGCCGTCAAGGTCTGCTTCGATCAACTCTCGGACGAGACCGTTTTCAGTTTTCAGCCAGTTGTCACGCCGGGTGAAAAATGCAAACGACATCTGCGTCAAGTCACCCCGGCGCACCAGCTCGGCAATGTCGCGCCCAACGGTTGTGTTGGCCGGCGTAATCTCGACCCGCAGCCCGTGGGCGTCCTCGCTCAATTTCAGCGTGCCGTTGGTCGTGCGGCCTAGCATCGTGAATCCGCCGGCGTGATCAACCGTTACGCGCACATCCGGTTTGCGGGACAGTGTCCAGGCAAACGCACCGGGACGGATGACCTCGCGCCAGTCGCCCATGTCCACGCTAAAACTGTTGAACACCGCCGCATAGCCCCGCAACGGAGTCGAGCCGTACGTGGCCGGCTCCGCTGCGTAATCCTCCACCAGAAACCGCAAGTCTCTGCCCATCAGGCAAAACTCCCCTCCGCACGCCAACTTTCCCGCTTGGTTCGTCGGCCCACGGTGGCCCCGGTGCGCAATTCCTCTAGCCGGTCCAATGTCAATTGGAGCGATTGGCGCATAATCTTCTTGGCGGATTCGGGCGTTTTTGGATCATCAATCAGCCCTTGAATCCGTTTACCGTCGGCTATGAGGTCTTGACGTTCAATCGTCTCAAGCTGCATTCGCCGCCTCCGTGTCTGCCACTCTCCCTCTGTCATAGTAGTAACCACCTTCTTGATAGCAGCCCATCGGCTGCACGTTGGCATCAGTGGCCGCCCCTGCGTGCCCCATCTGCCATCACAATAGTTTGGACATTTGCCCCAGGGGCCACTTTTTCGGCCTTCGGGCTGCCGGCATTCCACGCCCCTGCGCGGTGCTGGCCGGTTGTGTTATATCTGTCATCGCTCACCCCCACCGCGCCCCTGCACAATGGGAAAAGCGAGTTCATTCAAAAATTCTTGGGCGTCTTGCTGCCACCGGTCGCGCTCGTATGCCTGGCAGCCTGTGACGCCGGCGGCGTCTTTGTACGCTTGTCGGAAGATGGCAATCAGGAGTTCAATGTGAGGATCGGCGCCATTGCCCAGCCATCGACACGTTGATTTTACCCTCATACCAACCTCGCTGCTAGCTAACGAACGCATTACAGCGAGTATACCACATTCATCATGCAATTGCGGAACAAGTGTTCGCCAATCCGGTGCGCAGACATCCAGCCAGGCCGCAGCTTGGGCATCGCCGGCGCCGGCGTCAATCATCATGGTCAGCAGTTGCGAGTTCATCGGCGTTACCAAACCAAGTCTCAAAGTCCGCCAGGCGCAACACGACCAGGTTGTCGTCATGCCGGCTGCCGTGTTGGTGCAAGATGACCACGGCCAGTTGGTCGGCCCCGGCGTGCCGGCGCGCTTGGCTGATGGCGTCAAGTAGCCAGGTAGGCAACGCTTTCCTGTGCTTCACTTCCACTGACAGCCAGCCGGCGTCAACATCCTGGCCGCCAAGATGCCCGGTGCGCTTGCCACCCAACCGCCGCGCCATGGTGCGCTCGGTGCCCTTGAAACTACGATACTTCGACATCACAATTCCTATCTGATTCCCCAATTGGGGAATGGCGCTTGTCGCCAATTGGCGACATTTTCTTGTCCCCCATTGGGGGAAACGATTTGCCCAATTGGCGAATGTCCACCAGGGTAGACATTCGCCAATTGTAGACACAGCCGCGTGAACATCAGAACGGCACTTCCTCATACTCTGCCGGCTCAATCGCCAGGTTGCGCACCAGGTCACTGTATTGGGTGCGAATGGCCAGCACGGCGCCGATCTCCTCATCGGTCAATGGCGTGGCCGCCACCAGCTTAACTACGCTGTAAGTTGTGCCGCCGGCGTTGGTCTTGCGCTCCAGTTCAAAGCGGGTGCGCACCGTAAAATACGCCTGGCCAGGGGTGCGCGACCGACTGGACGCGTACAGGTCCCAAACCTTGCAGCTTGTGGGTGGCAGGGTCATCACCGCCGGCGTGGTCCACCCGTCCACCAGCAAGAGCAGCCGGCGCAACGTCTTGCACGCCTGGCCCCGGCCCCCATCCAATGAGGTGCCCCAACCGGACAATGGGCAACGGTCGCATGTGAACGGCCCGGTGCTACTGGCGTTCAGATCCAGCAGCCCAGGGTGGCGGATGGGGGCAGCCACCGCCGCGCGCACCTGGTCTTTGTCTGCCGGCAGATTCAGCCAGCCGACCGCACTGTCGGGCGAAGAGCAGATCGGCGGCAACCCGTTGGCGCTCTTGGTTGGCCAGTAGGCCCGCGCCATTTGGCTAACCGCGACGATGGCATCAAAGGTCTTGAATGCTTCGCCGTCACCGGTCACATACATGTCAATCCCGCCCGATGGCAGCTTGATGCGTGGCGGCATGAATTCAAACGCTTTGCGCTCATCTTCCCGGTTCATTTCGGCCATAACTGCACTTTGGGCTTCGCTCAGTTGGATCTCTTGTTTGCCCAAGGTCGCAAGTGCTGTAGTACTCATTTCACGCTCCCTTCATTGACTGTAGATGCGGCCGCCAACATGCTGGCCACCAAGTTAGAGGCATGGCGGATGGCTGAAAACCGCGTCTGCGTCTGCTCGAGCTGGACCCGTGCACCGTCCGCTTGGATCTGCCAATGCTGCACCCGCTGCGCTAAGCTTTGCAGACTGCCGGCATGAGCTTTGGCCAGCATGAGCGCCACCGCCATTTTGTACGCATCGGAGGTGACGGCCAACCCCGCCAACGGCCCTTGCTTTTCCTTGGCCTGGATGACGGCCGTCGTCACAAGCTCGGCTTCGACCAGGCTCAGCGCCTGCTCTGCGTCTTTAAGCTGCCGGCGGGCGCTGCTATCATCCTCCAGGGCTGTGGCCAGTTCGGCATCAGCCAGAATCAGATCAGTCAGCAGCCGGTCAGCCTCGGTCAGTAGATTTTCGATTGACTTCACGTTCACACCTCACTTTACTTTCTTGGATAAAACGTAACAATGGGCGTTCGCCAGCGTTACGGTTGCTCGCCGGCCAGCCACATGTAGCGCACGCTGCCTGGCTGTGCTTGCTCGCCTAGCACCCGCTTAACCTCGCTCAGCCAGATTTTGTACGGGTGATAGCGCCGCTCGCCAAATGGGTAAGCCTGGCTGATTAGCGCCCGCAGCGCCGCCCCTTCGACCCCTGGGTTGTCAGCAATCACCCGAAGGATGACCGACCGTGCCCTGGCCCGCCAATACGATTTTGCCACTGTCGCCCCCTTTCTTTTTGGGCAAGCAGAGCCGCCACCACTGCCAGCCACCGCGGCCAGGTGTTTCCCGGGAAACACTTTTCCATCCGGGCATAGACGCCGCCGGCGGCATCGATGTCGGCAAACGCCCCTTGCCCCACCGCCCAATGTAGCGCGTCGTCATCAGTGCGGAAGATGGGCGGGTCACCCCAACATGCGGTGCGCCGGTAGGCGGTGATGATTGATTTAGGCATGACGCACCAGGTCAATCAGTTCAGCCAGTCTAGTCAAGGTCCAATCAGCGTTTCCAAATCCGGTGCTTGAGACTGTCGCCGCAGCGAAGTCAACTAGGGTGTGAAAGCCGTAGGAACGCAAGACTGTCACCAGCTCCTTGATCTCCTGCAAAGATTCTGCCCGCCCCTGGCTGAGAGCACTGAGGCGATTAAGCAATTCCGCCCTTGATGGGTAACGGGTGATGCCAAGATTGACCTGCCTTAACCGTTTGCATTCGACGCGTAGCGCCGATAGATGGGTGTAGTCTGCATCAATTGAATGCGCGTCGGCTATCTGCTCAATCGTCACTCTGTCGGGCATTGACTCGATTTCCAGGCTACCAGCGATTGACTCAATCTCGTGATCAGGAATAGCGTCAAACATATCATCGGGCAAGGCAATCCTAGCGCGAATGCTCACTACATCAATCGAGCGTAACCTTGTCAGTCGCGTAACTGAAAGCGATGCGACCCGCTGCACCTGTGTTAAGGAGACACCACCTACTGTTGACATCTGTGTCTGCTTTCTCCCCTAGCCACCAAAATGTATCAATTCCTTGGGCCGCATAATCATTGGTGCGCGCCTCTAGTTCCTGTGGGGTAATCGGCGATAGCTGCACCTCGTGCGCAACCCGGCAACCGTTGGTCGTGGTCAACATAATATCGGCGCGCCGTAGAGCCGATTCGATGATGACCTCAAGCTCTACACTCTCTGTGTCTGGCTGCCGGCGCAAGTACTCGGCAATCCGCCGCTTAGCATATAGATGCTCATGCGACTCCGGGTGAGTCGCAATGTCAGTCACGCACTCGCCGGCGAAGTGGGCAAAGTGAGCGGCTTTGATGTATCCCACTCGCAGGAACATGCGACCATTGCACAAAGGGCACTCATATTCACCCTTGGGTGCATCATTGCGCGGATTGGCCAAACTGGTCACATCGACCCGGCGCCGTGATTCCGAATGAATAGCCACAAATGGCATAGTCCCCCCCCTCACTTTCCATAAATCGTCCACACGTCTTTTGGATCGTCATCGGTGCGCAGCCTGAACCCTTCGTCGGTTTCGATCCACAAATCAGGCAGTGGCGGCCAAATCTCCTTATCAGTCTCTGTCCGCATCCACTCGAACAGAACGCGCTCACGGAAGCGTGCTAACCAATCAGCCGGTACGCCCTCCGCAAGGTAATCGGCGTAGACAATCATCCCGTCAACGTAGCCGCGCCGGTACGCTTCCTCTGCGGTCTCCGGGGGGAAATCCGCTGACAGTATTTCGTTTGCTGTGTATCTCGTTCGTTCTTCGCTCATCAAAAACCCTCCCTATTCATAGTCAACAAATCGAAAACCACCTCGTCCAACAACCCGGCCATCAAAAGGTCGTTGGCATCGAACGCCTTACTGTCGATCTCCGGGGAACGGACTGGCACGGCGTTGGGGATGGCCTTTAATGCCCTTAGCGCCGCTTCCGGCTCATCGGCCCATAGGATCACACGCCGGTATCGCTCAGCAACTTTGGCAGCCAAGGGCGCAACGCCAGCATTGCGCAGATTGTCCTGCGGCCCAAAACTGAGAACATCGCAAGGATAGAGGCCATAGGACGCTTGGAAGAGCGCAACGCCGTTTAGCTCACCCTCGACAAGGAAGAGGTTTTGTAACTGGCCTGGCTCGGCTTCTACGCAATGTTGTAGACCAAACATTAGCGTTTGCCCGCCTTTTAACTGCTCATAGCGATTTGCACCATCCTCCTTGCCCACACCGACGAACCGATATTTAACCGCCGTCACCTGCCGATTCTGCCAGGGAATGAGGATCGCCGGTAGCTTGCGTTTCGCCTTGCTATTCCAGACCAGCGCCGCCCCCAGGTCAAAGGCGACTGCTACGTCTTCACGAATAGAGCGCCGCGCTAACTCATCCCTGGCCACCTGCCCCACCGGATCGCCATCGTTCCATAGGGTGGCGATCCCTTGCTCTATCAGCCGGCGTGCATCACCTTGCCACCGCTCCCCCTTCCAGGCTGCCGCCGTGGCCTTGGGCGCCACCTCGCGCGGCTTAGGCATCGGCGGGATGGCGCCACCGTCCAACATGGCCGCCAAGGCGCGGATAGCCTCGCCCGTGCTGCACCGGTTGACATAGGCATACCAATCAATGGGCGATCCGCCCAGCGCTTTGCCGTCGCGCCCGCTGCGGCTGTACCAGGCCCAACTATTGTTGGTCGTGAAGATTTTCAGGCTGTCATGCTCTTCTGTCGTTAAGATGTGGCCCTTGCCCACCACAGTCAGCGATTGGGCAATCAGTGACTCAACTGGTATTTCGGCCTTGATTCGATCTAGGTCAATAGTTGTCATGAGCCCCCCGGATATTAAAGTGTAGTAGTGTAGTGCTGTAGTTCTACCACTCAACAGTCAGTAATGAGGCGTTCACCGGTGAAATTGACTTCGGATAGCAATATTTTTACTACACTTACTACACTTAACTACACTTACTACTGTTACTACTATTACTACACTTTACTACACTTACTACAGTACGGTATTTACTACACTTACTACACTATTACTACACTTACCAGCCTTACATTTACTCTGGAAAATTATCTCCTATACGAAGACTGTAGTAAGTGTAGTAAGTGTAGTTATATCCAACCAAAACACCCCCCAAAATTAAGCCTAACGTAATGCCCTGACAGGAATTGCATCAACCAATGTGTAGTAACGCCTTCCATGTTTGCCATTCTTCCCGGCTGGGTTCGATCCGATATACCCCGCCTCATCCATCTTTTCCAGCACTGGTGTTAGCTCAGCTTTTTTCATATTGGCCATTTTCATAATGGTGGATGTGGAAGGATCCCCTTCGCGCTTGATGATAGAGAAGACCTTCAGCACTTTACTACCTGTCACGGCATAACGACTTTTGTCCTCAATCAGTCGGTAGATGTTGCGTTTATAGTTGTCCGTCAGGTGAATAGCGGTCTGCATTGTCTCAGTGCCAATTTGCCCCCAAGATCCATTGACAGCGCTTAGGATCAGACTGAATTTCAAGGCATAGGTTGAATAGCGGCCCGTAATGTACTGAACAACTTCATCGCCATAGCTCCAGGCCCTTTTATCACCAGCTATACGCCACTGATTCCAAAGATCGTAGGCTTCGGAATCAAGCACAAATGAAGTGGGGCGCTGCTTGGCAATATCGGCCAGTGTCATAGCCAGATTATTCAGCTTCTGAGCGTGGGCTGCTGTTCGCATCGGTGGAACGGTCTCAAAGTCTGGATCGCTTTCCGGCAAGACAAATAGCCAGCGAACAAGAAAGCCATCCATCCAGTCAATATAGTTGACGCTGCTATGGAATCGGCTTGGTGTGGTGGCGCCATAAAGACACAGATAGGGTTCTGGGATTGTGATTGTGCCTGAACTCAATTCTCGTTCGTACTTGTCGCAGTCGTACAAATCGGTCAATGCCGGCTTGAGATTGAGCAAATAGCGGGTGTTATGGCTGCCCAAAATCCGATGGATCTCATTATTGACAATCAGTCCTGCGTTGCGCCGGCTCATCATTTTAATAAGACCTTCGTAAGTCATGTCGTTAGCATAGAGGAGATTTTCAAGAAAGCCGCGCTTGAGAATGTCACGGGACCGACCAAGGGCCGTGCTTTTGTGAAACACGGTTGATGGGGAAATGAGCGCAGCATAGATGTTGGCGTAAATGTTGTCCCATAGTTCAATGTAGGCATTCCTCCCTAACGAAACCGAAGCGACCATTAGGCCAGTCAACTCATTGAACTCATAAGGGGAGGCAGTGAGTTCGGTTGTTAGCTCAGCGAATTCATTAATCCAGCCAAGGTTTAAATTGGGTGTCAGATCTACATCCAACGGGTTACGCTCATCCAAATCGTCTTGTTCGTCGGGCGGTGTATCCCCTAATGGAACATCCACCACCATAGATTCCAAAACATCAACTTTCACAATCCCCCCTCTCAAAACAAACTCATCTGCTCAATAGTCAATTCTCGTGCATCAACCGGCCCGGTTGGCTCAGCCCCATCAATCGACCATAGACATCGATCCATCGCCAATTCCGGCCCGGAAACCCCCAGCACGCGCCGGCCGTGGGCGCGGAGGGTGGCGACCGTGGTTCCATAACATATCGATTTTTTCATTGTGTTGTAATCGATAACAATTTCGACGCGGGATAGGCCATCGCGCTCGATCTCGTCAATGATTGATTCCAATATGGCTAGTTCATCATTGCCATAGCGCCGGCCATTTGATGACCGGGTTGACCGAAATAAACCCTGATTGAAATAGCCCCATCCGGCGCACCGTGGCGGGTGCGCGTTGGGAACTGGGTATTTTTTGTGGGTGCGCAGTGGTTTGACCGCGCCGTTTCTACGTGGCATAATTAGTTTACTCCATTGACTAGCCCGGTTGATGGGTGCAAAATTCCCGCCGCACACGATTGTGTGCGGCTCCGTGGTCGCCTCGCCACAAACGCCAGCCCAGACACGCCAGTCTGGGTTTTGGTTTTTTTTATGGGCTGGGCTCGACTAGCCGGTCGGAATCGACTAGCAATCGCTCAATCGTCGGGCGGTCATTGCTGCCCCCCAGTAGGACTGAACGCAAAATCACTGCGACCTGGGCAGCCGGCTCGCGTCGCTCCTGCTGCGCATAGGTGCGCAGTGCCAGCCATTCGGATTTATCCAGCGAGATTTTCAAATCAATAAACCTGGCCATACTCACCTCCATTTGCATGTCCCAACTATAGCACACAGTGGCGGACAAATAGCGGACACAGTGGCGGACATAATAGCGGACACATGCCCGGTCAATGTCCGGTCACAATTTCCCCGATTTGTATTTGACAATCCATCTGCGTAATGTTCGTTCGTCAATATCATACTGTCCAGCGTAATCCTCCTGTGTAACAGTTGATTGAATATCCAAGTATCTCTCAACAATTGCACGTTTTTTGTCCTTCTCGTAGCCACGCGGCCCTTTGTTGACCGTTGAATTATTCTCTGACTGTTCAACCTCCGTGTGGGGATTGCTCACAGGTATAGAGACCTGGCCGGCTAACATATCGTCCAAGGTCTTGCGGACATTCTGGTAAATTCGCTGGGGGGAGTTTGCCTCTTTTAACACAACTTGCAATGTTGAGAGGCCGTCTAATGCCTGGACTATTTTATCAGCCACCGGCTTGAGATCGACCGTTTCAAGCCACCCGGCCTCGCGCAGCCAGTCACAGAATAGGGTGTAACGCTCCTCGATTTTTGGCCAGTCGCCAGACTCTGCAAACAAATTGCACCAATCGTTACGCAACTCTCTTGCGGTGATTGTGGCAGTTGCCCCGGCGTGATCCTCGCCCTCATCATGTGATGGGAACCAATCGCTCGATACTAGCGTCACCTTGTCGCCTGCCGTGACAATCCCCCCTTTGTATTCATCACCAAAAGCCCGCGCCTGTTGGATGAATTGCGCTCTTGTGCCTACAAATGTACCGATATGTCGTTTCATCATGCCGCCTTTGTTTGGTTGGGACAGCGGCACGTGGTAAAATACGCGACGTTGCCCTAAATGTTTGGAGTTGCCCACCTTTTGACTGTCCGGTCTGGTGGGCAATTTTTTGTTAATCGTCAATTATAGTCAACTCATCCCAATCACCAAACAAGTGTTCTAATTATTTGTTCTGCGTAAGCAATCACAACGCGAAGTCCAACAACGCATCGAGCCCACGCCGCGCCCGCTCGGTTTCTGCCTGGCGCCGTTCTACGGCCCGTTCAATCACCAAATAGTCAATTGGTGCTTGGATGTGGTCAGCAAAACTGAGCAGCGCCGCGGCCCCAATACCATCACCCGCGGCAACCCAGGTTTCGATAATGAAGCGTTCCAAGGTCGCCACCTCAATCGTCACGCGCTGCCGGCGTGGTCGTCGAGCCCCGCCACCACGGCGCCGGCGATACGCCGCCTGCCGGCACTTGTCGGAACAAAAGAGCCGCTCGCGGCCCGTTGGATCACATTCCATCGGCTCTTTGCAATGTTCACAAATCTTATTCATCGTTTTTCCCTTCCGTAACAGTGGACAAACGCTAACGTTACGATTGCGCTGCGGCCCCGTGCGCACGTGTGGGTGAGGAGTTTGGCGACCACGGTTGACATTGCCCCACTCACACGACTTTTCACCCGCCCTATCGACCACCTGATTGGGTAGTTTTCTTCAATTCCGTCACCCGGCCACCGGTAGGACGGGCCCCGCAATTGTGGACCCGTTCACCCACTCCCCCGCGCATGTTTGGGCAATCGAGCCCGGAAGGCTTCCGGCGTTTCATGCGCCTTTTCGACCGCAGCCGATAGCTTTTTCTCAATCGCAGCCAGGTCGTGCAGCAGCCACTTTTTGCCGCTGTGGACCCGTGCCAGGCGCAAGAGCGCCATAGCATTCTCCCAACGAACGTGCGTGATGCCGGCGTACTTTTCGGCAAAGGCGCGTGTCGTTGGTTGGTAGCCAATGGCCAGTTCAGCCAAAAGCAGCGCGTCACGATAGGCGCGGTCGACGCGCTTGCCGTGGGATCCGCTCTCATTCAGCCGCCGGCGCAACTTGGCCAGTTCGCCATAGGCCACCCGGAGTTCACTCTCCAAAACCCGTATTCGTTGCTCTGGTGACATCATTGCCGCACCCCCTTGAGCCGTTCGACCATCTCGCAGTGGCGGTCAATGGCGTGCATGGCCACCGCCGCCCGTTGGTCGATCTCGTGCCGCTCGACGCCCGCCGGCGTATGTTCCAGGCCGGCCCGGCGCGACCGCACCAGCGCCACAAGGGCGCCAAGACCGACAATCACGAGCTCCACGCCAAACCAGACGCCGAACGAACCGCCCATCACCAGGTAGCCCAGCAGCACAATCCCTGTGGTCGAGGCCAGGAGCGCCACCACAACCGGCGCACTAGCGACCAGGTGCGCCGCGGCATGGGTGACCGCCGTGTCTTCTTGCTGCGCTCGGCTCAAGCCGCTGCGGCCCGACAGCGCCACGTTGGCCAGGTGATGACCGCTGCTCATTAACTGCGCTTCCGCCGTCGTGATTTCGTGCCCGGAGTCGTTGACGATTTCGCCAGTCACCGGCGCTACAAAGTTCTCTGTCAGGTCATATCGGTTACTCATGGGCTCTCACCTCGTCATCGTCCAGTATGTCACGCAACATGCCGGCAATGTCGTCAATCGCCTGGCGTGCGTTCCGTAATTCTTCCAGGGCTGCCGCGTGCACCAGGTCAACAGCCGGCGCATGGCCACCGGTGCGTAGATCTGCCATCAGGTCACGAATCAGGTATCGAATAAAGCCTAATCGCTGCGTCATCTCGTCAGGCGTCATCACCGCCCCCTTTCTAACTTGCCCGAAGGTACGCCCCGCCCCAACTGTTCGCCATCCTCGCGCCGAATGGCCATTCGTTCAGCCCACCGCGGCATGGTCACCAACTCCACCACTTGACCCCGGCGTAGCCTGGCGCCGTCAATCCGCCGCTGAATTGCCCCCAAGTCAATGGCCGGACCGTTGACGGTGATGGGATAATAGCGCTCCTGGCGTTCCTCCGGGAAGGGAAAAATCAGGACCCAACGCGTACCCACATAGTCACGTACTGCCGGGTTCTGATGGGGCGTACCGTCATGGATGAACCGTTCGTGACTGGGTACATCCCCCACCGGCCCCGCCACATACAGCGCCCAGACCTGGCCGGCATCATCGCGCAAGTAGGGCTCACGGTTATCATCAGGACTACTCGCATGGTTCAGCCAACCCAGACCAACCGCCACCAACACAAGGAAGAGCAGGAGGAGAATTTCCATCACCGCACCGCCTTGTAAAAGCTGACATCAACGTTCAGCGCGTCAAACAAACTCAGTTGATAGCGCCGGCTAAGGAACTCACCAGGTGCACCCGGGTGCGAGTAGACGCCCACAATGACGCCATTACCGGCCCCGGCAGCTTGGTCATAGGCCCATGCGCCCAGCGCCCCCAACCAGGCCTTTGCCGCCCGGTCATCGCCGGCGAAGTGGCGGCGCACCATGGCGCGCCAACCACGGCGGCTGATTGCCCGCCGGCGCCGTGGGGTCAATGCCTTGGCTCTGGCCCGGCCACCCGCTGCGCTTAGCTGGTTGCCTTTGGTGAAGCGCCCACGGCCGTCACGCTGGGCGCGCTGCTCGGCGTGGTCTATTAGCATGGCCGCACCGCCTTGGGCATGGTGGCCAGGGCAAACACGGCCGTCAGCGCCAGGCCGGCCCCCAACTGGAGCAACACGGCGCCGAACGTGGTCACCAGCAAGAGCGCAGCGACCACGGCCAACGCCAGGCCGACCGCACAGAGAAGAGCCGACCACAGGCAGCGCAGACAGACGCCGGCGCCTTGGGGAACATAAAACGAAGCAACTAGGAACAACATAATGCACACCTCCGGGTGTCATGAGGTGGGCAACAAAAAGCCGCCCACCAACGAAATTGTTAGTCTCGCTGATGGGCGGCTATAATAGCGCTAGCCTGCCCGCTGGTTTGGTCAGCGAGTTATGGTTAGCCTGTGCGTAGTGTTTTCACCACTGCGTACAGGCGGTAAACCCTATAACATGTTATCAATCGGCCCAAACTTGCTGTGCGCCTCTTCCAGATCGTCGTTGATGATTTCCAGGTAAGGGCGCAAGATGGCAATATCCTCATGGCCCATTAGTCTGGCCAGCATAAACAGATCCATCCCATTACGCAGGCAATTGATAGCAAAAGTGCGCCGGCAGGTGTGGGCGCTCAGATGCTTAATTCCTGTCTTCTTGCGTAGGCGCTTCATCAACTGAGCAACGCCGCTGTAGGTCAGCCGCTCACCGCCCCGTTCGGAGATAAAGAGCGGGTCGGCATTCTGCACCTTGCCCCGCTGCATGAGATAAAGGCGCAACTGCTTGCGCGTCTTGGCGCCGACGAAGCTAGTCCTGTCCTTCTGTCGCTTGCCCAATCGCACCGTCACGGCGCCGGTGCCCATCTGCACGTCGCCAACGTCCAACGTGGCCAGTTCGGACGCCCGGAGACCGGAGTCAGTCAGCATCAGGAAGATTGCCTTGTCGCGCACCAATGTGCAGGCTTCTAAAATCTTCTGCGCTTCGTCATCACTCAAGGAAGCAAGGATCTTGCGCTCTAGCCGCGGCATCTTCACCCCTTCAAAGGGTGATTTAGCCAATAACCCATCACGAACGCTGTAATTGAGGAAGGAGCGAATGGCCCGCCCATGACTATGAACATAAGAGGATGACAGATTACGACTACGCAAACTAACAAAGTATTGCTTAATGTGATTTGAGGTTACATCGCGAAGGTCTAGAACGCCTTGCTCTTCATCCAACCAGCCTACAAAGAGCGTTAGTCGCTCCTTATAGAATCGAATGGTATGATGGGTGAAGCTTTGCGCCTGGCAGTCCAGAATGAACAATTCTAGTACGTCAGAAAGTGGTGTACTCTGCTCTAACATAAGAAAAAGCCGCCTCCTTTTTGGAGACGGCTTGCCATTTTTAGCGCCTTTTTACACCTGTAGAGAGCACCCCCTGTAGGATTCGAACCTACGACCTACGGATTAGAAGTCCGTTGCTCTATCCATCTGAGCTAAGGGGGCTCATACCACAGATGTCATTATACCGGAACTCTGTTGCGTAAGTCAAAGTTGAATCCCCTGCAAGCTAAAGCTCCAGCTCTTCGACCACCGTTTGTTTGCGCTGTTCGACTTCCTCAATCCACCACTGCCACATGTCAGGGGCGGTTTGCGGTCTCTTTTCGCGCTTGATCTTATCATAGGCGTTTTTGGCGTGGACCGTGTCACGGAAACAACCTTGCTCGACGCCCCAGGCAATCGCATCCTCCGGCCCACTAAAGGCGACTGGCGGGTATTCCTCAAGCGCCAGCATCTCTTCAGCCGTGAGGCCACCATAGACTGCCGCCTCGATCTTGGCCGGCATCCCTTGCCACGAACCACTCTCATCCCACAGGATCGGGAGCCCAGTAGGCGCGGAACGGCCACGGCGCGCCCACTCCACGTAAACACCATGTCGATTTTGCTCTTCGACCAGGCGTAGTTGCAGGTTAAGCGATCGGCGCAACCGGGCTAATTCGACTACGCTAATGGTCGTGCTCTCCACTTCACGCGCCTGCCCATCCAACCCAGTGCGTAGGTGATAGATCCAGAGTGTGTCCACTCCCCACCCGGTGACCGTATCTTGAAGCAGCCGCATGGCAAGTGCTTTATCCTTAAAGGAGGCCACTCGATTTTTATTACGACCAGCGTCGTTGTCCAAAATCGCTTCGACAATCAGGGGCGACAAAATGCTCGTCAAACTATCGATCACAACCGTTTTGACACCCGACCCACTCATATTTTCCTTAAGCAGCGCGGCGATGCGCTCTGCGTTGACATTGTCAGCCGGTTCATCACTCAACTGAAAGACCTCATCACTGGCAAAACGGGCCACCTCGGCAAAGCGATGGTCGGCATCCACCACCAGCAGAGGGCCAGCCATCTGCGCCGCAAAGGTGCTCTTGCCGCTACCAGGATACCCCACCAACGCCCACTGCCGGGGCGGATATTGAATTTTTTGCATCTTCTTAAAGGCCATTACAATTTCCTCTTATTCCAACTACAACGGGGATTTCACATCAAGCGCAATTATAGCACATTCGTTCTCTTTTGTCACATAATTTATTTGTCGGAAGCACAATCAGTAGACCGCGACTCGTAGAGCAAGCACCCTTTACAATTGCTCACCTATATTTGCCAACTCTTACGCCCCCGGTTATACTCGCAGGTAAGTCAAGAGGTTGCGAAGTCAATGGGTCGTTTTATTAGTTGCGCAGAGACGATCCCGCCATTTATTCAAAAACATAGAAAGGAGACGCTGTGCAAAAAACGCCACTTTATGATAACCATGTCGCGCTGGGTGGGCGCATGGTTGATTTTGCCGGCTGGGCACTACCGGTCCAGTACTCAACCGGACCAACGACAGAGCATAACGCCGTGCGCACAGCCGCCGGTCTCTTTGACATTGATCATATGGGCCAATTTGAGCTGAGCGGTCCCGACGCCGATGTCTTCCTGCAATATATACAGGTCTGGGACATTGACCAGATGGCCCCCTACGACGCCCACTACAGTCTGCTGCTCTATCATGACGGCACGCTGGTCGATGACATCTTTCTCTATCGCCTGCCGGAACGCTGGCTGATTGTGGTTAACGCCGCCAATCGGGCAAAAGATTTGGCCTGGCTTGAGGCCAATGCCCTGGGCTTTGAGATTACCCTAACCGACATTTCCGACCCGACCTGTATGCTCGCCCTGCAAGGCCCCAAGGCGGAGCTGATTTTGCAACGCCTCACCGACCACGACCTGAGCCAGGTGGCGGCGCGTAAGGCGCTGGAGGCCGACCTAGCCGGCACACCCACGCTATTGGGACGCACCGGCTACACCGGCGAGGATGGCTTTGAACTCTACTTTCCGGCCACCCATGCTGTAACCCTCTGGCAGGCGCTGCTTGAGGCCGGACAGGCCGATGGGTTGCTGCCCTGTGGCTTGGCTGCACGCGATAGTCTGCGCTTTGAGGCGTGCATGCCTCTTTATGGTCACGAAATTGACGCGACGATCAATCCCCTGGAGGCGCGCTTGGGCTGGACGGTGAGTTGGGAGAGTGAGTTTATTGGCCGCGCGGCACTGCTCAAGACCAAATTGGAGCAACCCTCTCGTCTGCTGATCGGTTTTGAGATGATCGACCGTGCGGTGCCGCGTGAACACTACGCAATTGCAGCCGACGGCGCGGTGGTAGGCTATGTCACCACGGGCATGAAAAGCCCCTCGCTGGATCGCTTTCTGGGTCTGGGCTATGTACCCCGCGGGTTGAGCAAAATCGGGACGGAGATCGATATTTTGGTGCGGGGCCAACCCAAGCGCGCCAAAGTGGTCAAACGGCCCTTCTATCAGCCACAGTATAAAAAAGAATAAGCAATAAGGAATCATTATGTCTGAATACAAATTTGAGAAACATGTAAAATATGCCGAAAGCCATGAATGGGTGCGGATCGAAGAGGGGGTCGCCGTAGTCGGTATCTCTGATACGGCCCAGGATCTGCTAAGTGATGTTGTCTTTGTCGAATTGCCCGAGGTGGGCAGCGAGGTTAAAGCAGGCGATGAGATCGCCGTGGTTGAGTCGGTGAAGGCAGCGGAAAATGTATTGGCGCCAGTCAGCGGTGTTATTACCGCGGTCAACGAAGAATTGCTTGACGCGCCCGAACTCGTCAATGAAACCCCCTATACAGCCTGGTTCTTCAAGATCCAGCCGACGAACAAGCTAGAGACTGAATTGGCGGCGCTGATGAACGCAGACGCCTATGCTAAATTTGTTGAAGAGACTGCCCACTAACCGCCTTTTATCCACCACTATGCATAACAAGCGATCCCGCCCCAGTCACCGGCCCAAGTTGCCCTCCCCCTATCAGTTGTGCCAGCGGGCCGGGATCGCCCTGCTATTGGCAACGGCTGCACTTTGGCTTGCGGCTTGTCTATCGCTGCCGCTGCCACAGTGGTCACAAGCGCAGCGCGTCCTTGTCCCAACGCCGACACCGCGGCCGGCGACGACGCCCGTCACCCTATTGACCTGGCCCGGCCCTCCCACAGAAATGGAACATCTGGATCAGATCCTCGCTCTCTTGCAACGCCGCCAGCCCGACCTGGCGCCACAGTTGCTTGTACAGGAAAACTTTGAAAACCGGGTTGCCGGGGTTTTGGCCGAGCAAACCACCACCACCCGCGCGCCTGATGTCGTCCATCTAAACTTATTCGCCTTGCCTGATCTGGTGGCCAAAGGGCTGCTGGCGCCGTTAGATCCACAGTTGCTTGAACAGGCGGATCCATTACCGGTGCTGCGTAATGCGCTCCAGGTCAATGGCGTGCCCTACTGTATCCCCAGCACGGCTGCAACGCTGGCGCTGCTCTACAACAAACAGATTTTTGACGCCGCCAATCTCCCCTACCCCACCGCAGCGTGGGACTGGGAAGCGTTGCGCAGCACAGCCGCAGCCCTGGCGGAGCCCACCCAGGGACGCTACGGCCTGATCGTTGCGCCCGACTTTTCCCGCTGGCTGCCCTTTCTCTATCAGGCCGGCGGGGCGGTGACCACGGCAGACTTTAGTGCAATGACCCTCACCGAACCTGCAGCGCAGTCAGCCCTCGATTTCTATGTAAAGTTGATCCGGGATAGCATTGCGGCAACGCCGGCAACGGTGGACAGCCAGTGGGCCGGCCAGGCCTTTGCCCAAGAACGTGTGGCGATGATCATGGAGGGCAATTGGATGATCCCCTATTTGCAAGCGAACGCGCCAACGCTGGACTATGGCGTAGCGCCACTGCCGATGGGGCCGATGGCCAATACGACGGTGATCTTTGGCGCCTGCTATGCACTGCCAATCAACGCCCCTAGCCCAGACGCCGGTGTACAGCTCATCCAATTTTTGACCAGCGCCGACGTACAGACGAGTTGGATTTCGCTCAACGCCCTGTTGCCGGCGCGCCGCGCCCTGGGGCCAGCGTGGGCGATTGCCTATCCCGACTATCGCGCCTACCAAAGTGGTATTGACCAGGCGCAGGTCTGGCAATTGGGCGTGGGCTTTCAGCCCTTGGTCGAGCAGATCAATACGGATCTGGAGAAGGTCTACGGTGGCTTTATTCCAACAGAAACCGTATTGATTGAAGCAGATAAGGTGGGTGCAGAAATTTTGAATGGAAATTAGTTATTGATCACCACGGGCAAATAACTCTTTGTTTCGAGGATGGGTGCAGGCGTGGATGTGGCCGGCGTGACCGAGGTTGGCGTCAGTATGCCGCTATCATCCACGGTAGGTATAATTGTTGGTGTGGCGGTGGGGGTAACGGTAGGCGTAACGCTGGGGCTTGCGCTAGCCGTTGCCGTCGGTGTAGCAGCGTCAGCATACTCAGCATCGATACAAGGAGTAGCCACACAGGGATAGAGCGCCTCCATCGCAGCAATGTCATCCGCATGCAGCACCCGTTTCACTGTACTCTTGGCCAAAACGCTATACATCACCGAGTCAGGATTAGACAAATGCATCAAGGGCAGCCAATGGCCCATTTCGTGCAGCACAGCGCTTTCCAAATCGATCTCATCCGCGCTGGGCGCCCCCGTAGCGTCAAATTGGTAATCATCATTTAGCCAGATATCGGCTTCCAAAATAGTGCCGCTTGATGTAAACCAAATCTGCGCCTGTCCCACCTGGCTGTTAGCGCCCTTATGCATAAAGACGATCTCATTGCTGCCATCATAGCCGGTGGCAACAGCGTCTGTGCTGCCACCGTAGGTCAACGTATAATCCGCATCACCTACCATGCTCCATGTGCGCAGGGCGCTTTTAACAGCAGCCAGGAACTGTTCGGCTGTTCCGCCTGCCCCATCGGCGGCTTGTGAGTTGTTGTTAAATTGCGCAGCAAGCTTAGGATGCTCGCCCGGCCATTTGGGATCCACCAACAGAATGTTGGGCAGCGCCATTTGGGCGGTGCGGCGTGGATCGGGCTCCTGCGCCTGCCAATTTGCCGGCGCGCGCAGTGACCGTCCACTGCGGGTGGCTACCTGTTGCAAGCCGACAATAAAGTCGGAGAGATCGCTTGACTGCTGTGCATGTTCGCCAATCACCTGGCGGTCGAGTACCGTATATTTCCCTCCATCACCGCCGGCAATCGTATAAACTGCGCCTGTTTGTTGCAAAAAGAGGAATGCTTCTTCACCAGGATTGAGGTAGGCCGTATGCGAGGTGCGCAGGCCAATGCCCTCATTGGGCAGAAAACCGCCACTAGTTCGAACGACCAGCGTTGCAGGCGCCTTGCCCCATAAGACATAGCGCACAGCAAGCGTATGGTCAGTTTCGATGAGGGTCTTTTCCTCATTCCAGTGGCTCTGTGACTGGATCACATACGCGCGGACGGCCAACGCGGCCTGCGCCGCTGCTTGGGTTAGCACCGTGGGCAGTTCCGTCGTAGTTGCCACGGGCGCCGCCACGGCCACAGGATTGGCCAGCTCCAGCCCCACTGCTCCCAATAAAATTAGTGCGGTCAAAAGCATCACAGAGAACGCCGAGACAGCCGAAATGTGTTTGTTACGCTCACGCCTCATCATGACGCTCTTTACTCCCTGCTATTGGTCATTGGTCATTGGTCGATTGTCACTGGTTACTGGTCAGTGGTCACTAGTTACTAGTCATTGAGCAGTGGTCATCGCAACCAAAGACAAATGACCAGTGACTAACAACCAATGACCAATGACCAGTGACAGCCAGGTAAAGTTTAGCACAAAGGCTTACACAAATCTTGCGACCAATTCGGTATCTTCCTCTGCCTTTGATATGATCTTTTGTCACTTTCCCCGACAACTACATGAGCGTTTGTGCGTCAATTGGCGCTCCTCAACAATCTACGCTACAATCTCAGTACTCAACAGTCGCTTATACTTTACTCTATACAAAAACTAGAGTTTGTTTCTTGCGTAAATCCGAGCGGAAAACTCCGGTTTTCGTCACAACTGCAGTATAGTCACATAGCCCGAGGTCGTAGAACATAACCATGAGCGCCGAACCCTTATTAACCGAACTGGCCCGCCATTTCCCCCCCACCCGCTTGTTGCAAAAAGCGCCCCAACTGGCTCCGTATGAATCAGACGCGTTGACGGCGTTTCGTTCGCGCCCCGCCGCGGTGGTGTTGCCGGAGACCCAGGCCGAGGTGATAACCATTGTGCAGCATTGCCACCGGCATGGCGTCCCCTTTGTGGCGCGCGGCAGCGGCACCAGCCTTTCCGGCGGCTCGCTGCCCATTCAAGATGGGCTGGTCATTGGGCTCAACCGGCTCAACCGCATTATTCGCATCTCGCCGCAAGAACGGACTGCCGTGGTGGAGCCAGGCGTAATCAATCTGGATGTCTCGAAGGCAGCCGCCGCGCACGGTCTCTACTATGCGCCGGATCCGTCAAGCCAGTTGATCTGCACCATTGGCGGCAACGTGGCCTTTAATTCGGGGGGCGCCCACTGTCTCAAATATGGCATGACGGCCAACCATGTACTGGGCATCAAGGCCGTGTTGCCCGATGGCGAGGTTGTGCAACTGGGCGGCAGCAGCTTGGAACAGGTAGGGCCGGATCTGGCCGGCTTTTTTGTAGGGTCGGAAGGGCTCTTTGGCATTGCGCTGGAGATCACCCTACGTCTTTTGCCCAAGCCGGCGCTCTACCGCACCGTGCTGGCCGCCTATGATTCGCTCCAGGCCGCCGGTGACGCGGTGGCCAAGGTGGTGGCCTCCGGTCTCTTACCGGGCGCCATGGAGATTATGGATCGGCTGGCGATAGAGGCGGCAGAGGCGGCGGTCCACGCCAATTATCCGGATGTGGCAGCACTCCTGATTGTCGAATTAGAAGGCGAAGAGGTGCAGGTGGAGGCTGAATTTGCCCACCTGCTCCAGGTGATTGAAGAGTCAGACGCCAGTGAAGTGCGCGTGGCCGCCGACGAGGCGGATCGTATGCGCATTTGGAAGGGACGTAAGGGCGCCTTTTCGGCGGTGGGTCGGCTCAGCCCTGATTACATTGTGCAAGATGGCGTAGTGCCGCGCAGCCATCTGGGCCATGCATTGGCGCAGATTGAGCGGCTAAGCGGAGAGTACAATCTGCGCGTTGCTAATGTTTTTCATGCCGGTGACGGCAATCTCCATCCGCTGATCCTCTATAATGGACGTGAAGCGGGTGCACTGGAACGGGCCGAGACATTGGCCGGCAAGATCCTTCAGATGTGTATCGACCTGGGTGGCTCCATTACCGGTGAACATGGCGTCGGTGTCGAAAAGCGGCAATACATGGATGACATGTTTAATGCCACCGACCTGGCCGTCATGCGCGAGATTCGACAGAGTATTGATCCAGCGGAACTAGCCAACCGGGGCAAGATGCTGCCCGGCGCTGAGGCGCCGGCGTTGCACATGCATGGTCCCCACCCACTAGAGCAACAGGGCATTATCTCACGGGAGTAGAGCATGACAACAGTCGCGCCAACGACAGTGGAAGAAATTCAAAATTTGCTGGCCGACGCCGGCCAGATTATCCCCTTTGGCGCCGCCACCAAGCAGACGCAGCCCCAGCAAGTGGTGCAAGTGGCGGGCATGGCGCCCACCCAACTTGACCTGCGCAACCTAAGCGGCATTCTTGAATATGAACCGGGCGAATATACCTTTACAGCGCAGGCCGGCACCTCCTTAGCCACGGTAGCCGCGGCGTTGGCCGAACATGATCAGTATATGCCCTTTGATCCCCCATTGGTGCAAGCAGGGGCGACGCTGGGCGGCACAGTCGCCACCGGTGTCAGTGGATCAGGGCGCTATCGCTTTGGCGGCGTGCGCGACTTTTTGATCGGCGTCCGCTTTGTCGATGGCCAGGGTCGTCTGGTGCGTGGTGGGGGCAAAGTAGTGAAAAATGCGGCCGGCTTTGATCTGCCCAAGCTGATGGTCGGTAGCCTGGGGCAATTTGGTATTCTCACGGAGGTGAGCTTTAAGGTCTTTCCGCGCCCGGCCACTTACAGTACTTTGCAGGCCACTTACAGTGAACTAGCCGCGGTGCTTACCGCGTTGGCCAAGGTCAAAGGCGCCCAATTTGACATCCATGCCCTGGACCTCGCCGTCACCTCGCTGGCCGAGAGAGCACCGGTTTATACCCTGTACGTTCGGCTGGGGGGTATGGAAAATGTGCTGCACCAACGCATTGACCAGATGCGTTCAGTCGTCGGCGCCGGGGAGGTGCTCACCGGCGCCGAGGAAGCGGCGCTCTGGCAAGATGTCAAGGAATTTGCCTGGCGTCCAGCGGACAGCACACTGGTCAAGATCGCCACCACCGTAGGCAAGCTAGCCGAATTGGAAGCAGCGGTGGCGCCACACAGCAGCCAGCGGCGCTATGCAGTGGGCGGCGATTTACTGTGGCTGGCCTGGCCGGGGAGCCTGGCTACGCTGGACGAGCTACTGTGCCAACAGAAAAGCAGCGGCTTGGTCATCCAAGGCGAAACCGACCGGCCACTGCTGGGGCTACGTAGCGGTGGCGCATTTGCACAACGCATCAAACAAGCGCTGGATCCTGAAGGTCGCTTGCCTAACTACTTATAGTGATTAAACCAACACGATGCCGGCAGAAAATTTACGCAACACGCAACACGATCAAAATCATGCAACATACAATCCCAACTGATACACTCGGCCCACAAGGCCACGCCATGGCCGAAGCCGTTGATAAATGTGTCCACTGTGGCTTTTGCCTCTCTGCCTGCCCCACGTATAAAGTGCTGGGCGAAGAGATGGACTCGCCCCGTGGCCGCATCTATTTAATGAAAGAGAATTTGGAAGGGTCGCTGGCCATTGATGAGGTGACGCCCTACATCGACCGCTGTTTGGGCTGTATGGCCTGTGTTACGGCCTGTCCTTCCGGCGTCGAATATGGCGAACTGTTGACGCCCTTCCGGGGCCAGAGCGAACCCGAGCGGAGCCGCACCCCCCTGGAGCGGCTGACGCGCTTGCTCGTGCGGGAAACGTTGCCCTACCCCAACCGCTTTCGCTTGGCCGCCACCCTGGGTAAGGTCGGCAAACCATTACGTCCACTGCTGCCCGCCACCTTTGCCGCCATGCTTGATCTGCTGCCCGCCGCGCTGCCTGAGGCCCAGCCCCTACCGGCGCTCTATCCGGCTGAAGGCACGCGTCGGGCGCGCGTGGCGCTGCTGAGCGGCTGTGTACAACAGGTGCTAGCGCCGGCCATCAACTGGGCAACGTTGCGGGTGTTGGCGCACAATGGCGTCGAGGTGGTCATCCCCACCAGCCAGGGCTGCTGTGGTTCGCTGGCCATGCATACAGGTGATGCCGGCGAGGCAATGCGGCTGGCGCGCAAAAATCTGCACGCCTTTCCAACCGATGTCGATGCGATTTTGACCAATGCTGCCGGCTGCGGATCGGGGATGCGGGAATATGGCTTACTCTTTGCCGGCCAACCGGAAGCAACAGAGGCGCGCGCCTTTGCCGCCAAGACCCAGGATGTTTCGGTCTTTCTGCAGCAGCTTGGGCTAGTACCTCCACCGCCGCTGCCGGAAGCGCTGCAAGTGGCCTATCATGATGCCTGCCATCTCGCTCACGCACAGCGGGTGACCCAAGAGCCGCGCCAGTTGTTGAGGGCCATTCCCAATGTGACCTTGTATGAAGTTCCCGAAGGAGAACTTTGCTGTGGCTCGGCCGGCACTTATAATATTGAACAGCCCACACTGGCGGCCCAATTAGGCGAACGAAAGGCGCGCAACATTTTGTCAACTGGCGCAAAAGCCGTGGTCACTGGTAATATAGGGTGTATGATGCAGATCCAAAGCCATCTGACGGCGCAAGGACAAGCTTTGCCGGTCTGGCATACAATGCAACTACTGGCAATGGCCTACGGTAAGTAGTAAGAGCCTATCCGTAAATTCGGTTGTGGTGTCCGTGATGTACTCTGGTCGCGGACTTCGTCACAGAGAATTTACGGACAGACACTAAGTATTTACGCCCAACTGTATAGTGTTGCTGATCCGTGAAGACAGCATGGAAAGGGTGAGGATGTTATGTCAAAATTTGTACGCGTTCAGACCGAACTACGCGATCTGACCTTTATCAAGCGAGCGTTGGAAGATTTGAAGCTGGAATACCGGGAAAACGCCACCTATGTTCATCACTGGAGCAGCTTCAAGGGCAAAGTGCCCCTGCTCATTCGCCAACCCCGCGCCGAGTTTGGCTTACGGGTGGGCGCCGATGAGAGCTACGAAGTAATTGGCGATGATATGCAGATGGCGACGATTCGCAAGACCATGGATCAGGTGCAACAGCGTTATGCCTACCATAAGGTCGTGGACGAGACGGCCAAGGCCGGTTTCAACTTAGTGGAAGAGCGGGTCGGCCAGGATCAGGTGATCCGGCTCACGGTACGACGCTGGAGTTAAGGAAGCAGGCTCATGCAACAACAGGAAATTGAAATTTCGATTCTACCTGATGGTCGGGTTGAATATACGATCAAAGGCGTCAAGGGCAATGCCTGTGAGAACATTAGCGCGCTGCTCGAACAGTTAGGCAAGATTGAAGAAGCGGCGCATACCGGAGAGTACTATGACTACAGCAGCGACGCCCACGTCACCATCAACGCCACCTAAAGCGACGGAGTTGGCGGCTACAACAGAGGAAGTGCTAACCCCGGCACAGGAAAATTCGGCCTGGCCACTGCTGCCGGTGGAGACCGAGATCTATATTTTGCCGGATGGGCGAGTGGTGGTCGCCGACCTGCCGGCTGAACTAGCCGCCATTGTGCCGGCATTGGGCGCTGTTGAGCCAACAACGCAACGCCGTAATGATTGACCCTGCTGCGAACGGATTTCTCCACAGCAACGCATCTGGCAATGGGGCCAAGGATAGTAGCGTAAGCAAAATCACCCAACTCTATGCCGAGTTGGAATTGTTCAGCCTAGGCGAGCCGCCCCAGCACACACTCTTTATTTTGGACCGGACGCTGGCAGCCGCAATAGCAGCAGCAGAACCGGCACAGGAGCAGTTGCTGGTCATCGACCCGCCAGTCGATGTCGCCCAACGCTTCCGGCTCGCCGACGATACAGCAGCGCTCTTCACGGGGGAGCAACAGCCGGTGGGCTTGCCTCTGGTAGAGACGCGCCCCGGCGGCGTGGCCCATCTGCGTGTGGGGCAGCACTTCCTCGATCTCTATTCACAGCGCCACACCAACATTATCTGCTTGCCGGCACTCAATATCCTCTGTGGCGGCGACTTTGGCAGCGACGCCTGTTTGCCTGCTGTGGCGACCGGCTCCAACGGCGATGATGAGTTAGAGACGCTCCGGCTGTTGGCGCGTTTGGTTAAGCAACGACCGTTGCAACTCTACATTCCAAGGGTGGGTGCGCTGAGCAAAAACGCGGTGGAAGTCATGGAGCGTTTAGCCGCGAATGTGGCCTATCTGCACAGCCTGCGGCGGGCGCTGTTGCCCTTGGCCCAACGCCAGGCGCCCCTTACCGAAATAACCGCCCTCGCACCCTCCCTTTTGCCGGCCGCCTATCGCGCTACCAACGAAACACGTCATTTAGAGAATCTGCGGCGACTTTATATAGGGCTTAGATGATTGGGTGATTGGCTATTGGCAGGATGGGTCATGGTCAATCCAATCACCAATCACCCATTACCCAAACAGCGACGCCTGTTCTGTACGCTCTGGGTAGGTGATATTGAAGTGGGCATAGGCGGTGCGGGTGGCAATACGGCCGCGCGGGGTACGGTCCAAAAAGCCGAGTTGCAACAGATAGGGCTCTACGACATCCATAATAGTGTCCCCTTCCTCGCTGATGCTGGCCGCTAACGTTTCCAATCCAACTGGGCCACCGTTAAACTTCTCAATGATCGCCAACAAGACCCGCCGATCCAGGTCATCCAATCCCAGCCAATCGATCTCCATCATGGCCAGCGCTTGCTCCGCGACATCCTGTACAATACGCCCCTCCGCGCGCACCTCGGCATAATCACGCACGCGGCGTAGCAGGCGCAAGGCAATGCGGGGGGTGCCACGCGAGCGGCGTGCGATTTCCTGAGCCCCGGTCGGCTCAATCTCTACGCCTAATAGATTAGCGCCACGGGTGACGATCTCCTGCAGCGCATCTACTGTGTAAAAATCAAAGCGTTCCACCACCCCAAAGCGGGCGCGCAAGGGCGAAGTCATCAACGCCAGACGGGTCGTCGCGCCGACCACCGTAAATTTGGGCAACGAGAGACGAATATTGCGCGCCCCCGGTCCACTGCCCACCACAATATCTAGCGCAAAATCTTCCATAGCCGGGTAGAGGATCTCTTCCACCGCACGCCCCAGGCGATGGATCTCATCGATAAAGAGGATGTCCCCCTTACGTAAGTTGGTGAGAATGGCTGCCAGGTCACCCGCCTTCTCAATCGCCGGACCGGCGGTGACTTTAAGGTTGCCGCCCATCTCATTGGCCAAAATATGGCTGAGCGTAGTCTTGCCTAACCCGGGCGGGCCATAGAGCAGCACATGATCCAGCGGGTCGCCGCGCTGGCGCGCCGCTTCCACCAAAATACCAATTTTTTCGCGGAGACGTTCTTGCCCGATCATCTCTTTGAGAGAGCGGGGACGGAGCGCGTGATCAACCTTGATATCACCGCTCTGCGCCTCACCATCTATGGCGCGGTCAGGCGCCGGTTGGCGCTCCGTCGGCTTTCGGCCACTCATGCTGCGTTCATCAGCCATAAAAAATTTCTTTCAATTAAAGTCTAATTAATAATTAATGGAAAATAATTAATTATTAGGGCATCTACGATGCGACAACATCGACAATATTTTGTCGATACATGCGCCCTTAGCGCCTATTTGCACGTTTGTTCTATTCTATATTATTATAGCAGAAGTCATAGCCAGCACAAAGTCATCAAAGAAACGGGGTGCGTACCACAAATGGGGCAAAGCGCCAGCAAGCCAAATGGAAACATCTCGTCTGTCACCCCGAATTTGGGACGCACCCAAGAAACGTACAAGGGTAATTATGGTTGCACAAATGTGTTGCATCCAAACACAGAGTGACCCTAAACCCGCCCATTTCCCAACTGAATCCATCTGTAAACGATTACAGTTTGCTAACTATCGATCACAGGTTATGGCAGTTTGACCTTTAGCGGAAAAGCTGCTATAACCTGTGTCTAACTTTTCGTCAGCGCATATCGTAGAGCCCTTACCATTGCCTAGCAAGGCTTGGTGAAGGTCATGGTCTTATTGATTATCCGTGACGAAATTTAATGATTAAAAAGCAAGTCGGTTGACTGCTTATGCTTGCGATCAACCTGCACCGGCGCACCCCGCTTCAGCGCTGCGTCACTAATGGGTTGATTGCAATGATAAATGGAGGATAGCATTCATGTCACAACCAAATTATGTGGCAGATGACAGAGAACGTTTGCTGCAAGAGGAAGAGCAGACCCGGAACGAACTAGAACATTTACGCGAATTGATGTTGGCAGAAGTTGACATTGACCCAGATGAAGGTGACGCCGAATTTACCGAGCGTGAAAAGAACGCGGCACTGATCGCGGTCTTGGAAAGCAAACTACAGGATATTCAGGCTGCGCTGCGCTCCATTGAAAAGGGCAACTATGGCATCTGTGCGCGCTGTGGCAAGCCGATTGAACCGGGCCGGCTAGAGGTAAAGCCGGATGCCACCCTCTGCGTCACCTGTCAGGCCGAGGTGGAACGGCTGAGCCGGCGCGGTCGCAATACACGTCAAATCCAGTGGTAAGCGCAATCCAAGGAGTAATCTGTGTCTGGCAATGTCTACCCATCACCCCATCCCCTGGCGCAGCACAAGTTAACCCTGTTGCGACGACGGACGACTGAACCCAAAAAATTTCGCGAATTGGTCAATGAACTTGCCACCATGATGATCTATGAAGCGACCCATGACCTGCCGGTGGTGCCTTATGAGGTGGAAACGCCTCTCACCACTACACGCGGCCTGGTCATGGGCGAAAAGGTGGGGTTGGTGCCGATCTTGCGCGCCGGGTTGGGCATGGTGGAAGGGGCCTGGCGTCTCTTGCCGCAGGCCGAAGTTTGGCATTTGGGCCTCTATCGCGATGAGCGGACACTGCAGCCGGTGGAGTATTATAATAAACTGCCGACTGCGCCCACGGTGCAACTCTGCCTAGTTTTGGATCCGATGTTGGCCACGGGCGGCTCCGCCATTGCTGCGGTCGATGTGCTCAAGCGCTGGGGGGTGGAACGGGTCAAATTTGTAGGGCTCATTGCCGCGCCGGAAGGGATCGCAGCCCTACAACAGCACCATCCGGCGGTTGATATCCATGTTGCCGCCATTGATGAACGGCTCACCAACAAGGACGACGTCTTCCCCTCCGGCTACATCTGGCCTGGCTTAGGTGACGCCGGCGACCGCCAGTTTGGCACGGGCTGAGAATAATTACGACTCTTCGCGGCAAAGTGTACTTGACAAGTAAGGTGGCGGGTTGCGGGTGGCGTATCAGCCGCCACTCGCAACCCGCCACCCATTGCCATTAACCAGTACGCGGACTCAAATGAGCTTGGCCGTCGGCATGGTAGCTGCTGCGCACCAATGGGCCACTTTCGACCCATTGGAAGCCGCGCGCTTCGCCTTCTGCTTTGAGTTGGGCAAACTCGTCAGGCGTGTAATAGCGTTCAATGGGCAAGTGAAAACGGCTGGGCTGGAGATATTGGCCCATAGTCAGAATGTCCACATGGTGGGCGTGCAGGTCATCCATCACCTGTAAGATTTCGTCATACGTTTCGCCTAACCCCAACATAATGCCCGATTTGGTGAGCGCCAGCGGATCCATCATTTTGGCGCGCCGCAAAAGCTCTAGCGAGCGCGGATATTTGGCTTGGGGGCGGACGGTCCGGTAGAGGCGCGGCACCGTTTCGGTGTTATGATTGAGGATCTCCGGCTTGGCGGCCATGACCGTCTGCAGCGCATCCCCATCTCCCTTGAAATCGGGAATGAGCACCTCAATGGTGCAGCCAGGCACCAACTGCCGGATCCAACGGATGCTCTCGGCAAAGACCCAGGCGCCGCCGTCGGGCTGTTCATCGCGGTTGACGCTGGTCAATACGGCATGGTTCAAGCTCATGGCCTGGACGCTCTCCGCCACGCGCCGGGGTTCGTCGGGATCCAGCGCGCCGGGGCGGCCAGTCTTGATCTTGCAAAAGCCGCAGCTGCGCGTACAGGTGTCACCCATCAACAGGAAGGTCGCCGTGCCTCGCCCCCAACATTCACCCAGGTTAGGACACATGGCCTCTTCACAGACCGTGTGCAGATGCTTGCCCCGAAAAAGGCCGCGCAATTCATGATATTTGGGACTATCCGCCGCCCTGACGCGCAACCAGGGCGGGCGACGTCCACGCGTCAGCTGACCAGGTGCACTGTTGTCTGGCAGCGGCGCCGGTTCCAGAGTGATCGTGCCAAATTGATTCTGGGTCTTTGTGATTTGGGTCATAGCATGGTTACCGTTACTTAGCAATTAAAAGCTGGTGGGAGCACCACACAACAACGGATTTAGGCCGGAAATGATTTGTTAAGGCAAATCGACATTTCGGAACGAATCACCTATGTCATCCTTCAATCTTCACCCTGTATGATTATCTCAGGCAAAAGGTGACAAATCTGTTCTTTCCCTCATCCGTTGTTGTACGCTTCCTACTCTTCCTTAGTTAACCCTAGTATACACCTTTACACCGCTTTCGTCTACGTTGGGGTGGTTCCTATCTTCTAGAGAATTTTGACCTTGTTGCTGGATCAAAATCGTCGCCATGCCCAGCCCTAGATATAACCAGAAGAGCACGGTCATGTGTGGATAGGTCATATTGAACCAGTAGTGGTCAAAGACGCCGCTCACCAGCGCACCGGCGATGGCGCCGGCCAGCCCCAGGAGAATGGCCTCCAACCGCGGCGAATAGCCCTGGCGCCAGGAGTAGAAGACCAGCGCGAAAAAGCCTAGCATGGTCGCCAGAAAGATGAGCAATCCAATCAGTCCCATATTTTCGGCAATGATCAGATAGAGCATACTGACGCCCAGATAGATGTCAATGTCGGGCACGCCGGTAAAGCCGACACCAAAGAGCGGGTAGCGGCTAATGAGGATCAGCGCATCTTTATACTCGCCAAAGCGCATCTGCGTCGCCAAATCCTGGCCGGCCAGCCCCTCCTGGAAGCGCAGAACGTAGGCTTGCGTCTGGGGCAACAGCAGTAGCAGCAGCAGTCCCACCATGCCCAATGGGATCAACCGCCGATACTTTAAGAGCGCCAACAGCCCCAACGACGCCGCCAATCCAACCAAGGCCGAGCGACTGTAGGTGAGATAGAGCGCCAACGCCGCGGTCACAAGCATGACCAGCGTGAGCCAACGGGGCCAGAGGGTGCGCGCGGCAAAAAGCTGGGGCGCCAACAAGCCTGCCACCAAAATCATCATGCCCCCCAACACATTGGGGTCGACGGCGGTGCCAATCGCGCGCATGACGCCGTTAGGGTCATCTTCAATAAAGCGCAGCGCACCATAGCCGCCAGGGTAATCAAAGCGCACCAGCCGGTTGAGGATCGCCACTGTAACAGCCTCGGGCAGCAGATAAAACGCAACGGCAATCATCGCGCAACCCCAGCCCGCCAACATCAGCCAGCGCACCACCCAAGCCAGTTCCGCTTCGGTGCGCACGGTGTTGATCGCGACAAAGAAGAGGCCAATCCCAAGGAGAATCTCGCCAAAGCGGCGGATAAAGAAGCTGGACGCGCTGCTGTGGCTTAGGCCGTAGGCAAAGCTAAAGAGCGCCATCACCATAAAGAGCCCCACCAAGAGCCCCAGCGGCGAGAGGAGAAATTCCCGCTCCAGCCCAATCACCAGCTTAAAGATCCAGACAAAGAAGAGCGCGCCCAGCGCCAGGTCAATAAAGCTCGGTTTGAAGCCAATGCTGTAGGGAAAGGTGGCAAAGGGCAACACAAAGACCACGCCGGCCAACGCCACAAAGCCCCAGTGGGTATCAGCCAGGATCAGCACCCCACCAATGAGCGCGATGGCCACCGCCAACGCAATTAGCGGCCCGACAACGCCGATAAAGAGGGCGATCAGCAGCGCCCCCGCCAACAAAAGCGCACCCAGCGCCAGCCAGCGCGCCGGCGGGTTGTGGGGATAGATAAACCGTTGTAACCATTCGGCCGGTGAAAGAGATAAATTTGATTTCATGTCAATTATAGAACTGGGATTCAAATCCCTTGCTGACAGCGAGAAGTCGCCGCAGCGACTGGAATTCAAAGCTTGTTGTAAGGTAGACCACCATTATCATGAACGGTGGCGTGATCAATCGGTTGCCGCCCTCATCCGTTGTTGTGTTTTTCCTACTATATCGTGCAGCCTACCGTCTCACCGTCGCCAACACAACATGATCAGAACCATCGTCGGTCAGGATACGGGGCATCGCCTCTATACCCGGATCATACAGCCCCGCAATCAATTGATAGTCACCCGCAGCCAGCGTCTCCGGCAACAGTATACCATAGATTCCCCAAGTAGGTTGCGTGCGTGCGGCAGGATCGACAACCAACGGGCGATCATCCTGAGCCACCAACGCGCCGGCGTGATCAAGCAGTTGGACAAAGATCTTTTCGGCGCCAGTCAACTGGGCGCCCTCCACTTGCCACGCCAGTTGCACCGTCAGCAGATTGCCCGGTGTCAACTGTTCCGGCTGCAAGGCAAAGCCAGTCAGGTGCACGCCATTTTGGAAGGCAACCTGCAACGGCGTCACCACCACCGGCGGCGCGACATAGATCTGTAGCGGCCAGACGCCGACCTGCGGCTCAGCCACCAACGTAAAGGCTGTGGCCAGGGTGCGCGGCGCAATCTGGCTCTCATCCCAATTAGACGCCGGCTGCAGCGGTAAGAGAATGCGTTGTGTCCCAGCGTCCGCCAGTTCAGCGACCAGTTTCTGTGCATCCGCGGCGGCATGGGGCGCAGGGGGCAGCACCACATGGTCAACCGGGCCACGGTAGTAGTACCAGAGTGTCGGGTCGGGGAAATTCTGGGCAATGCGCACTTGGTCGGCGGGCAATTGGGCGCTCAACTGGCTCAGCCGCTGCGCCAGTTCACGCCACCCGCGCGTCTTGCTATAGGCCGGATCGGTGTAGTGGCGATAGAGCCCCAGCATCAGACCGGTCACCAGAAGCAGCGCCACCAGATAGACAGAGGCAGCATAAACAACGTAGGTGCGGTTTCCATACCGCACATGTTTAATATCACCACGAACGTGCGGTATGGAAACCGCACCTACGGTATGGATGGGAACGTGCGGTATGGAAACCGCACTTGCAGCACGTGGCAAGGCCGATGCCAACAGGAGTAGAAAGGGCGGAAGCGCGGCGACGAGATAGCGTTCGTTGAAAATAGGTCGTTGGGTGGCGCTCCACCAGGTGGCCAGCAGCGGAATGGCGAGGTAACAAAGTAGCAACGCCAGCGCGCGCCGTTGTTCCGGGCCACCGCGCGCCAGCCGCATCGCACCCAGCAGCAGCAATAGCGCCGCCAGGCCAGCCCAGGCCAGGCGTTGCCCCGGCGGTGTACTCTCGCCCACGGCCAATACACTGCCGGCGCGCCAGAGCATGGCGCCCAAGCCAGGCGAGTCACCGTTGCCGCTGTAGCGGGTCAGAATAGCTTGGGCGCGCCAGAGCCAGGGCGCATAGAGCAGCGCCAACGCCGCCTGCCAGCCCAGCCAGGCCCAATAGGGGGTGCGTAGCCGCGGCTCGACCACAGCCCAGCCCAGCAGAAAGAGATTCTGGGCCGCCAGCACAAAGACACTAAAATAGTGGGTGTGGAGCGCCAGCCAGCTCACCAGGAGGTAGCCCAGCGCCCACACCAGCCGCCGGTGCTGAAGCCATTCCAACATCAGCCAGGTGCTGGCGATGGTCAGGGCCAGGCTCATGCTGTACATGCGCGCATCTTGGCTGTGCCAGATGGCATAAGGGCTGAGCGTCAGCAGACAGGTGGCCAACAGAGCAGTAGGTGGCGGTAATTGCAGTGCCAGCGCCAGCCGGTAGAGCAGCGCCACCGCCAGCACCCCCATCCAGAGACTGGAAAAGCGTAGGGCAAACTCGCTGTGCCCGGCCCAGGCCAGCCAGCCATGTTGCAGATAATAGCTGGCGACCGGGTGCGGCTCCTGCAGCGCCAGCGTCGCAGGGACAATCTCTGTGATAGGGCGTAAGCTGAAAAAGTAACCAAAGACTTCGTCGCCGCGCAGTTCCTGGTAGTCAAGCCGCCACAGGCGCAACCCCCAAGCCAGCAACAGCAGACTCAGCAGCACGCCACGGCGCAGGATGGCCATACTCATAGCCACTTCCCACGCTGACGACACCAGCCCCCAAGCAGCAGTAAGAGCCCTGTGCCGCCACTGATCCAGAGCCCAATCTGCACGCTGGCCGGCCAATAGCGCAACACAAAGTGCACCGTTCCCGCCGGCACAACAACACCCAGCAGGGTCAAATCCGTGCGTTGGACGGTCAGTCGCGGCAGATCCGATAACAGAGATGTCGGGCAAGGTGTCGTCTCACAGTGCACATTTTCCACCCGCCAGCCTGGCATCCAATTTTCGCTGATGACCAGCAAACCGCCCTGTGCGCTGGTCGCCGTAACCTGGATTCGATTGGCGGCCAAGCGCGTCAATTGTACGGTGTTTACGCCCGGATTCAGGCGTTGTATGGAAGTGAGTTCCGCGGGTGACAGTAAGGCAATCTGGTCAAGGTTAAAGGTATGGTCAGCCAGGAGCGTTAACGCGGTCCCATCATCCCTGGGGCGAACTTCGTTGACAAACCAGGCGCGCGGGTTGGCAGCGGGCAGACGGTGCAAATAGGTCGTGTCGCTGCTCTGCGGGAATTCAGCCAACAGGGTGCTGGGGCCAAATAGCTCGCGCCGCCAGGTCAGCACATGCGCCACGCCCAGCAGCCGCCACATGCGATCCAGGGGAAATTGGTCAAAGAGCGCGGCATAACGAGCCAGCCGCAAAGGACTGCTGCCCCACACATCCTCAAGCTGCTGGCGCATCCCATAATCTTCGTAGACACGAAATTCGTTGTAGATACGGCCGGGCAAGCCCGTGGCAGACACCGGCGCATTGGCCACTGCCTCCGCCAGCACTTCCATTTCCGGCGCCAGGATCGTCTTGCGCGCTGGGCTAAATTGATCAAGGTTGGTGGCCACATTGGTCCAGAAGAGGTTGACAAAAAGCAGGGCCACGACTAGCCCCGTGCGCCGTCCACTCCAGCCGGGTAGACTCACCACGGTGATCAGCGCCAACGCCAGAGCCAGCGTCACCAACGCAATGGCCAGATAACGCCCGTTGCTCACAGCGCTGTGACCCAGTAATTGCCAGAAGAGGCCAAAGCCGTAGACCCCTGCCGCCACAAGCAGCGCGAAAAGCACAGCCAGGCGACGCCGGCGGGCGTAGGCCAGGCGCGGCAGCGCGGCCAAGCCATAGCCGGCCAGCACACTCAGACCCAAGGCCACACCCAAGGCGGCGCGCTCCTGGCCCCGAAAAAGCTTCCAACCCGGCGCAAAGCGATAAAAAACGGGATAGAGCCAGCCGTTGCCACCATAAGCCAGGAGCAAGGCAATGACGGCTAGCGCCAAGAAAAAGAACTGCCCGCCGCGCGCGATGCCTGGCATAGTCGATGCGCTGGCATCCGCCGGTTGCGCCACTGCACGCGGCGTCAGCCCTAGCCCAATGAGCCCCAAGCCAATCCCGACCACACCGATGTAAAGTGGCGAGAAATAGGTCAGGACACCCGGCAGCAACAGTTGCCAGGTATCCTGGTGCGGTAAACCGCCGCTGACAAAGTCATAATCAACCTGGGCGCGGACACTGAGCCCGGTAAACTCAAGGCTGGGCAGAAGTTGGGCTGCGCTCAAGCCACTACTTGCGGCCAGGAAAAAAAGTAGACCGGCAGCTTGCACCCGGCGCAACGGGCTCCACCAACCCGCGGCTTGATGGGTTTGCACAGCCAGGAAGAACAGCCACGCCGCTGTGATGTAGGTAAGGTAAAGAAAGGTCTGCGGATGGCCGGCCCAAAAGGCAGTCACATAGGCCAGCGCCGCGCCAGCCCACCAACGCCACGCGGTTGGTTGCTGGGCCGCCCGTAACAAGAGGTACAACAGCAGCGGCAACCAGATCGCGGTGCGCAAGATGGCCAATTGCAGCGGTGGATAGCCCGTCAAGTAGCCGGAAAAGGCAAAAGCACAGCCGGCGGCAAAGGCAGCGGGACGGCTGCCGGTCAAGGAGTGCGTCAACAGATAGGTAAAATAACCGGCCAGGATAATCTGCAGCACGGCCTCCATCTCTAACCAATAAAGGCGCGCCCCTGGTGTCTGCCAGGGCAAGGTCAATACGAGCAGCAAATTGTTTAGTGGGTAAAAGACCGCCGCCTGGGTATCGGCCAGAAATGGGTGGCCGCCATAGGTGTAGGGATTCCAGATGGGCAGTTCACCATGTGCCAGGGCGGCCTGTTGGAAGAGGCTAAAGGGCAGGAAGTGATGGGTGAAATCGCCGTCGGGAAAGGTGCGTATACCAAGCACGATGGGCGCGTAAAAGAGCAGCGCCAGACCACCAAAGCCAGCCAAGACGCTGCCATGACGACGACAAAAGGCAAGCCAAGGATGCATGTTCATCTACCGAAATACTTCAATCATACCCAGATCCACCACATCTTTGCCATTGGGCAGTTGCAACCGTTCTCCCCCAGCTACGGTGGGATCATAGAGACCGGCAATCAACCGATAGAGGCCCTGCTGTACATTATCCGGTAATTGCAGCCCCACCCGTTCCACTAACACTTCGCCCACCGGCAAGGTGGGAAAGGAGGCATAGCCGTGGACCGGGGTAGTGTCCACCAACGCAATCGGGTAGCCTTCCGCCGAGAGGAGTTGGACAAACCAATGGAGATCGGCGTCCAGCGGCTGGCCCAGTTCATAGCTCATCTGCACCGGGAAGATGGCGCCGACGGCCACTGATGTGGGTGCGCGGAAGGAGAGCAACATCACCTCTGGCGGCGTTCCCGCCAACTCTGGGCGACTCAGCGGCATATCCAGTTGGGTGGTGATGCTGCCAAAGAGCCGTAGAGGCGTGCCAAAGCGCACCAGCCGGTAATCATCAAACCAACGGTCGTCCACCTCATATGCGGTGTTGGCCAACCAGCGCTCGAGACTATTGTCCGGGTCATTGGCGGGCAGGCCGCCGGTGACAAACCAGAGCCGATCCACCGTCTGCATCAGTTCAGTCATTACCGCCTCTGCCTCGGGATGCGCTAGACTGTTGGTCGCATAGCCATAGATGGGCGGGTGGTATTGGCAGAGCCCCGGCAGCCAATTCATCGCAACTTGATAGGCATAGGGAGCAACCGTAACCACGGCGTCGGTCGGCTTCACCTGCTGGCAGATCTCGGTCAACACTGCGCGATAGCCCTGTTCTGGGGCGCCGTAGTGCGGATCAGCCGCACTTTGCCCCAGCCATACTGCGAGGACGGTTAAGGGAATCAGCGGCGTGATCCAGGCCATGAGCGTGCTGGCCGCAACCGGATTGCGCCCGGCGCGGCCGGCTAGATAGACGTTGACCAATATGATACTCAGGGTGATGAGCGCCGCCAACCCCACCAGGACAGTCAACCAGTAGATAGTGCCGTCGGCGCGGAACCAGGCCAGATCGGTGTTGGCGCGCAAATTCTCACGCAGCAACTGCCACTGGCCCAAGACGGGACTGTAGAGCCAGTCGGCCAGCCCTTGGGCCGGCGGCCCAAATTGAAGGGGGTCTTCCCAGTTGGTGGGAAAGATATCGCGCAATTTGATCTCATAGTTGACATAGTTGACGCTTACAGCCAACACTTGCACCACCAATGAGACGAATGCCAGCCCCACGAGCAGCAAGCCAGCTAGCCCCAAGCGGCGCAATGCCAGGCGATAGAACGGGCCTGTGCTGTCGCCGCGCACAAGCGGCGCCGTCAGACGCTGCACCAGGGGCGCCAAGGGCAAGATCCAGAAAGGAGTCAACGGCACTAAAAAGCGCGGCCCCCAGGCAAAGCCGCCCCACCACATCCACCAGCGACTGTAGAGACCCACCAACACCAGGCTCAACGCGGCCACCAGCAGCCCCTCCGCCCAATGACGCCGCACAAAAGCGCCAAAGAGCACGAGTGCCAGGATCAAGATCGGTGAGTACCAGAAGACACCTCGGTAGGGGCTGAACAAAAGCCCCCACAACCCTTGCAGCAGCGGCGCCGTAAAGCCTTCGCCACTATCAAAATGATAGCCGGTGTCAAAGGGATTGCCAAAGCGCGCGCTGTTATACCAGAGCAGCAGTGCGCCGGTCACAAGGAGCGGCAGGGCAAAGGCGCTGCCGCCGATAAACAGACGCGGAATGCGACCTAGGGTCGGCCGCGCCACCTCATCTGCGCCACCAACAAGGAATTTCTGATTGGGAGAGACGAATAGCGTCAGCAACCAATAGAGCGCCAGCAGCGCCACCAGCAACAAATGGGCTACGACGGTGGCAACGACCAAGCCAGCCGCGCAGCCAGCCGCAGCCATCCACGGCCAGCGTGCGGTCTGGCGAAAGCTAAGCAAACAGTAAAAGCAGGCCAACAGACCCAAGGCGCTGAGCGGCTCGCCAAAAAAGTGGTTGGCATAGGGCCAGGCAATGGTGCAGAGGCCAAAGAGCAGCCCCAACACCACGCCGGTGCGGTCGCTATAGCCCAGCCGCACCACCGTAAGCCAGAGCAAAGCCGCGGTCAGCGCAGTGACCAATCCGTTCCAGAGGAGCGTTCCCTGCACCATGCCGATGGCAATATCGACGTGGGCGATCATATGCAGCAACGCATACCAAAGGGTCGCCACAAACGCAGGCGCAGGTCCCTTTTTGCTATAGACCTGACCATCCGGCCCAAAGGCGCCCAAGACCTCGCCTGGGCTGTTGACCCACTGCGTCCAGGCAATGGCGTTTGTATCTACATCACCCCGCAGCACCAACGACTCGGTCACGGCAAAGAGACTGACCTCGTCCACAATGTGAAATCTGCCGGCGCTGGTCAAGGTGTAGAGCGTAAACAACAAGGCCATCAAAATGATCAGGCCAAAAGCACGATTTGACATAATTGATTATAAACCCCAAAAGCGCAACTTGAGCACCGCTTTGGTATAGTCACAAAAGATCGACCAGAAACCGGTCTTACTATCCCCGTGACGGCGCAGGATGTAAAAGACCGGCACCTCTAAGATCTTCCAATTCTGGCGCCACGCGACCAATAAGAGCCGAATAAAGTAGTCGCCATAGCCAAAGAAGATGCGGTCGTACATGGGCGTCAGTTGCAGAAAATGGTCACGGCGCACGGCAAAGAAGCCGCTCAGGTTGTCCTGAATTTGGGTGGCAAAGAGTACACGAATAAAAAAATTATAGAGCAGGCTGGCACGATAGCGCCATTTATCTTCCATCCCCCCGCGCATGACAAAACGGCTGCCGATGACCAGGTCATAGTAGCGCAGGAGATCGACCATCTGTGGGATCATGGCCGGATCGTGGTTAAAGTCGGTGTCCATCACCACCAGCGTATGCCCTTGGGCGCGCTCCAGGCCGGCGCGAATGGCCTGGGCCAAGCCTTTGTCCTGGGTGCGCACACAGAGGCGAATTATGCCTTTGCCCACCGCGGCGGCGGCACTGCACTCGGTTGTACCGGTCGCGCCAGTGCCATCAACGGCATGGGGCGCCGCCGTCAAACCATAGCGCGCGGTGACAACTTGGGCAGTGCCGTCGGGACTATTGTCATCCATGACCAAAATTTCAAAGCAGCTAGTCGTCGCGGCCAGGCGACCGGTGATCACATCAATGAGATCACAGATATTATCGCGCTCGTTGTAGGTCGGCAAAATGATCGATACATCAAAGGCCACTGCGGCAGCGCTCATAGGGCCAGCTTCCGTATCACCGCACAGATCCGATCCACTTGCTCAGCAGTCAAGGCCGGGGCGCTTGGCAAATTCAACCCATGCCGGCTCAGGTGCAGCGCGATGGGACAAGGTGTGGCGGTGCGGTAAGGCGGCAACGTATCAAGCGGATAGAAGAAAGGTCGGCTGTCGATGTTCTGTTCATGCAGCGCCACCATCAATTCATCGCGGGTAAGCGGGTAGGGCGTGTCTACCAGGATCGAATACATCCAGTAGACATTGGTATAATCTGGCCGCTCTACCGGGAGGGTCACACCGGGGAGATCCGCCAGCGCAGCGCTGTATTGTTGAGCAATCTCCCGCTTGCGCGCAATAAACTCCTCAATGCGCGCCATCTGTGCCACCCCCACGGCGGCCTGGAGATTGGTCATGCGATAATTAAAGCCCACTTCGTCATGCCAATAGCGGCGGGCCGGCGGCATCCCATGATCGCGCAACATACGGCAGCGCGCAGCCAGATCCGCGTCATCCGTTGTCACCATGCCACCCTCACCAGTGGTGATAATCTTGTTGGCATAGAAGCTAAAGGCCGCGGCTCGGCCCAGTGCGCCGACGCGCTGCTCAGCCACCTTGGCGCCATGCGCTTCGGCTGCATCTTCAATGAGCAAGAGATTGTGGCTACCGGCCAACTCGCGCAGCGCAGCCATCGGTGCCGGGTGACCGTAAAGATGGACCGGCATAATTGCTTTAGCGCGTGGTGAAAGCACCCTTTCCACCGCAGCGGGATCTACCGTCCATGTCACCGGATCGACATCAGCAAAGATAGGCGTGGCCCCAGTATAGTGGACAGTATTGGCAGAAGCAATAAAGGTCAGCGCCGGCACAATGACTTCGTCACCGGGGCCAATGCCCAACGCGTAGAGCGCCAGATGCAGCGCAGTGGTGCCATTGCTGGTGCTGACACCATGGCCCACACCACAAAAGTCGGCAAAGAGGCGCTCAAATTCAGGGATAAACTTGCCCAAGCTGCTAATCCAGCCGCTGCGCATGGCCTGCTGCACATTGGCTTCTTCAGCAGGCCCCAGTGTCGGCGCATAGATGGGAATAAATTGTGCGCCACGCGGCGCACTCTCATGTTCTAGATAGTCCAACATAAGTTGTGTTGGTTTCATGCTGCTGTCCTGTTACGTGTTGCGTATTGCATCAAATATCCCTAGGGACGCCCATCGTGGAGCGTGAGACAGTGTACGAGACTGACTGACTGTCCCACTGTCCTACTGCCCACTCAACTCCACTTCGCCAATCGGCGCTTCAATCCCGGCTGGGTTGCCGGCCTCATCGATCAGGGTGAGCGGCTCCAGCGTATCTGCCAGATAGACCAGCAGCCGCACCGTATAGCGACCGGGGCCCAACTCTGACGGCAGCTCCAGCAGATAGACATTCAACGGCTGATCGCCCTCATGCCACTCTGCCGGTGCCAGATGCCGGTCATTGAGCAGCCGCTCGTCACTTTGCACCAGCCGGCTATCTTGTGCGTCATAAAGCGCTACCCGCGCCTTTAAAGGGGGGCCGGCGTTGCCCTGCGCCACCCGCTGCCAACGGATGACCACCGGGACCTTGCCACCCACGGGAATGGGCGTAGCCGGCAAAGAGAGTTCCACCGTTTGCACAGCATCGGCAAAGCGCAGCTGCAAGGGCGACCAACTAGACGCCAACTCAAAGTGGGTGGGGGGCGTCAACTGCCACCAGTCCACCGAGTAACCCTGAAAATCACGTTCGCCGGCCTGCACTCCGGCTTTATTCAACAAAAAGCGGACGGCGTGCCGGGGGTCGGTGTCGCTCTCGAACCACTGCACCCAGAAAACCCGTTGGGCGCGCCCAGCCACTGCATTGAGCCGTTGATCAAGCGTGTTAATATCTACAAAGAGATAGCGCGCCGGCGCCGCTTCCTCCCCCGTTGGTGTAACCTCCGGCGCAATGGCGTAACGCTGATAGTAAAAGCCAAAGGGGTACTTTTGGTCCACCAGAATCAGATCATCCGGCCCGGCCTCGCTGCGCAGCCACGCCGTCACGCCGGCAATGTCCTCACGGGCAAAGCGTGTATCATAGAGGTCACCCTGCACCCCGGCGACCAGCCCCGCCGCGACTGCCACCACCCCCGCCACGGCCAACCAGCGACTAAGGCGCCCCCACGCGCTTAGCGCCAATCCCAGCAAGAGATAGAGCGCTGGCGTAATAAAACTGCTATAGCGGACATTAAAGGCGCCGCGATCAAGGACGGCGATATAGTATAGGCCCAGTCCGCCAAAGAGCCAAACCAGCAAGAGAGTGAGTGGCGCGGTGGCGGGGGGCCGGGAGAGCTTTTCAGGAGGAGAAGTTTTACCCCCTCCTACCCAGGGTGAGGGAGGAACCGTGCTCTCGGCGCGGCGACTGCGGCTCCCTTCCCTCTCAGGAGAGGGCTGGGGTGGGGTATCAGAAACATTCAACAGCGGTGCAACAACATCCATGATTGATGCATTTACGGAGCCAGAGCGAGCAAGCGTAACCCAGAAATACAAGAGCAGACCAGTGAGCAAAAGAACAAGCACGGCCCAAAGCCAGCCATTGCCCCAGCCACCCAGAAAGGCAGGGTCGTAGGCATAGCCGCCAATGTACGCTTGCCAATTTTGTTGGAGGTAGTCGCGCAGCGAAGGAACCACCAGATTGGGATTGGCGTAGGTGGGGATCTGCCGCAGGGCAATGGGGGTCACAGGCGCCACCAATGCAGTCATCACCAGACCCACCAGGAAAATGGTGCGTAACTGCCGCCAGCGGTCGGGCTGCCACAGCACCCAGAGAGCCCACCAACCATACCAGGCCACCAGAATAAAAACGGCATTGTAGTGGGTCAATAGGGCAAGGGCGGCCAGGATGATGAAGGGGGCGTAGCGGAGTGGCGAGTGGCGAGTAGCGAGTGGCGGATTGGGCGCGCTCAGCGTAGAGGGAGCTAGGGACGGTTGCGAACTTTGGTCCATCACCACTTTGAGCAGAAAGTATGCGGCGGCGGTGAGCAGGGCAAAACCAACGGTGTACATGCGCGTCTCCTGGCTTTCGGCCAGCCAGAAAGGGGCCAAGGCCGCCAGCATCACGGCAATCAAACCGGCATTGGTTGCCTTACAGAGCCGCGCCACGGGAAAGAGCAGGGCAGTTGCCAGCATGGCGCCGCTTACGCTCAACATGCGGGCCAGAAAGGCGATGACCACCGGTGCGTCCCCCACATACAGAGCGTAGGGGGCAAGCCATAGGTGCAGCAGCCAAAAGTAAACCGGAGGATGAATATCCAGTTCAGGCGCAGTGGCGATTTGCAGAAAAGGACGCAACGCCACATCAATGTTGCGCGCTTCATCCCACCAGATATTCTGGCGGGTGAGTTCCTGCAGGCGTAGCGCAAAGGCAGCCAGCAACAACAGCAGTAACAGCAGACGTTGTGTGATGCGTAGGCTGGAGGGTGACGCAGCAGGTGACACAGTAGGTGATGTAACCGCGTGGGCGGTGATAGACGACCGCTGGGCAGTAGAACGCAACATGGGAATTACAAATTGGGCTGGTAATCAGGATTGACCCACTCAATCAAGGTGGACCAATTGTCGGACGCGGCATCTTCAATGTAGTTTTCAATCATGCCCCGCACACGAAAGCCGTTGCGCAACTGAAAAGAGAGGGTCGGATCGTACAGTTCACCGGCCACTACTCGGTCCACATAAGCATGGGGTGTCATCGCTGCCTTGTAGTGCACATAACCGGGAATCAAACCGCCAGCTACGATACCGCGCCGATTGTAGCGGCGCACCAGAGCCTGACGCGCAGCATAGATCCGACCGCCAATCCCCCTGCCGCGGTAGTCAGGATGGACGCTAATATCGGCGCCGTAGTAATAGTCGCCAGTAGGGTCGTGGCTGGTAAAATAAAAACCGGCGCAAATACCGCTAAAGGTGTGATTGGGGTGATCAAAATCAAAGTCGATAAAGAAGCCGGAGCCCTGCCCCACTACGTCGCCATCGACCAAGACCACAATCTGCCCTTTAGGAAAGATGCGGTATTGGCTGGCAAAGTGAGCGACCGTCATCAACTCGTGGCTGCCCAATGTTGGGTAGCAGATCTGTTGTAATTCGGTCAACGGGGCAAAGTGCTCCGGCTGCAACGTGGTTACGACGATAGTACTCATTATCTAGCGCATATTCTTCCCAATATCCGCGCCACTGGCCACATTTTTGCGACGCCCATAGGCTTTGGCATCAGCGTAAGGATGGACCACGACGTTCCGACCGATGGTCACATTCTCCGGCACAATGGCGCGTTTTCCCACCAGCGATAGACCGGTGTTGATCTGTTCCGGCATCTCTTTGTTCGGGGTATTGTCATCACCCACCCCAACCTGGGCGCCCTGGTGGATGACCACATTCTTATCAACAATGCAACGGTCCACCACAGCGCCGGCTTCAATGATGGTGTCGTTCAAAATTACACTGTTGCGCACGACGGCGCCTTCGGCAACAAAGACACCAGGCGAGAGCACACTCCGCTCGACAATGCCATCGACTTGGCAGCCGTTAGAGAGCAGATTGCCCCCTACTTGGGCATGCGCGCCGACCTTGGCTGGGGCGCGCTCTTCACTGCGGGTGTGAATTACCCAATCCGGATTGTAGAGATCCAGCGCCGGTTCCTCGGCCAACAGGCTCATATTCGCTTCCCAATACGCCTGGACTGTGCCCACATTGGCCCAATACCCAGGAAAGGTGTAGGCCAAAACATTGTGGCTGCCCTGCACCATGGCCGGCAAAACATGCCGGCCAAAATCCACCCGACTAGTATCACCCAAAAGCTCGCAAAGCACCTCTTTACGAAAGACATAAATGCCCATGGAGGCCAGTGTTTCTCGGGTGCGTTTCGGCTTTTCCTCGAAGCTTAGAATCCGATCATCGGCGCCGAGCGAGACCATGCCAAAACGGTGCGTCTCATGCATGTTCACCCGGCGCACCGCCACGGTGGCGTCAGCGTCGCTGCGCACATGTTGGCGCAACATCGGCCGATAGTCCATTAGATAGATGTGATTGCCGGCCAAAATCAGAACATGCTCTTCGGGCTGGCGTTCGACAAAGTCAAGATTACGCCGCACTGCATCGGCATTGCCTAGTTGCCAATCTCCCCAGGGTCCCCCCTGATAGGGCTGCAAGAGGCGCACGCCGCCGCTAGCCCGATCCAGATCCCACGGCTTACCAATGCCAATATGATTGTTCAGACTGTGCGGGCGATATTGGGTGAGCACCGCCACGCTATAGATTTCACTGTTTACACAGTTGCTTAAGGGGAAGTCGATGACGCGAAATTTGCCGCCAAAGGGCGCCGCCGGTTCGGAACGCACTTCGGTCAACACGCTAAGACTCTCGCTGGAGCCGCCGCCCATAATCATTGCGAATGCTTCTGCCATAGTCCACCTCAAACCGTTTTGCCGTCTGCAACGACTTTGTCGACCGGATAAGCTGTCTCATCCCGTCCGCTATTGATTAATACATTCCGTCCAATTTGGATACGATCGGGGACATAGGCATTTTTGCCGATGACAGTAATGCCGGCAAAAAGCTTATCCGGCATCTGTTCATTGGCGACCGCTTCATCGCCCACCCCGATCACCGCGCCGGCCCCAATCACCACCTGTTTGTCAATCACAACCTTGTCCAGCAGAGCGCCAGGACCAATCCAGGTGTCATTCATGACGATGCTATCTTTGACCACGGCGCCGGGACTCACATAGACGCCGGGGCTGAGCATGCTGTTGGTGACAAAGCCACGGACGACACAGCCATTGGAGACCATGCTATTAATAATTTTAGCTTCCGGCCCTACCTTAGTCGCCGGTCGCTCTTCCGATTTGGTGTGGATGGGCCAGTGGTCACCATAGAGATCCAAGGCGGGGTTTGCCTGTAATAGGGCCAGATTGGTAGCCCAGTAAGAGTCAATGGTGCCGACATCCACCCAGTAATCTTCATAACGATAGGCATAGATGCTATCACCAGCGCTGATCATGGCGGGGATCACATGGTGGCCAAAATCGGTGCGGGGCGTCTCAGTGCTGTGTTCATTGAGCCGCTGCGCCAGCGTGTGTGCGCTAAAGATGTAGATGCCCATAGAGGCCAGATTGCCTTTGTCGCGCTCTTTGGGCTTCTCATAAAATTGTACAATTCGCTGCTCTTCATCCACCTGCATAATCCCAAAGCGATGGGTCTCTTCCAAGGGCACCGGCATGACCGCCACGGTCAGATCGGCGCCCTTGGCGCGGTGGTAATCGATCATCGGGCGATAATCCATCTTATAAATATGGTCGCCAGACAGAATGACAACAAGGTCGGCCCGATTTTCTTGGATAAAATTAAGATTTTGGGCAATCGCGTCGGCTGTGCCGGCGTACCACTGGCTGCCCTTACGCCCCTCGTAGGGATGGAGCATACGGATACCACCCCGGCCACGATCCAGATCCCAAGGCTTGCCGATGCCGATGTGGTCATTCAAACTGTGGGGAAGATATTGGGTTAGGACACCAACGGTATAGATACCGCTGTTAACACAATTGCTTAACGTAAAGTCGATAATACGAAATTTACCGGCAAAGGGGACGGCTGGCTTCGCACGCTGTTCTGACAAAACTGTTAAGCGTGTACCGGCGCCGCCGGCTAGGATCATTGCTACGGTTTTGTTAGAGGACATAGAACACCACTTTGTTTGTGTTGGATGCTACAGGTGATATGCTGATTCATCGGTGCGCCTATCATACCCGAAAGATCTAAAATATTCAACTGTCGCCTTGCTTTAGGGTGTATTTCACTTTTGGGCGAAGAGGTGACTGTCACTTGCCAATAACCTATTTGGGGCAAGTTTACCAACGCTCTGCCCAGTGACAGTCACCTGCACCCTCTCTTTATTGCACCACAATCTCCCCCACCAATACCTCGCCATCCCCTGTGGTCTGGCCGGCGTCGGCGGTAATGGGCAGGCGCAGCGCGCCATCACTGTCGGCGGCGTAGAGGCCGATCCACACTGCATAGCTGCCCGGCGTAGCGGGCGCAGTGAGCGGAAAGTGGCTAAGAATACGGTCACCGGCGCGCCAATAACTGGTCGGGAAGCGAGGCGCCGGCGCTTGGTCAAAGCCGCCAGCCGGCGCCCCCTTGGCATCCGCCAGGTGGACAAAGGCCGTGTAGTCGGTGGCAGGGCTACCCAGGCCATCCCACACAACGGTCAGCGTGAAAGGAGCGCTAGGAGTAAGGCTCGACGCGGGCAACTCCACCCCGGTGAGTTGGATGACATTGCCTAACTGCACTTCGCTGCGGTGGAGGTGGGCCTCATCCACCGTTGGCGGCTGGGCTGGGCTAATCGCTACATGGCCTAAGAATGGACCCTCGGTAATCTTAACGCCATCACTGGTACGCGCGGTAATGGGAAAGCGGCCGCTCTTTTCTGTGGTCGGATCGACAAAGCCGATATAGGCGCGCGCCAACAGCGGTGAACGCGCATCGATCTCTCCCTCGACCAGCACCGGGTAATGGTCCCGGTAAATTACGCCTGGCTGCCAGAGCGACGTGGGGTTACGCCCCCAGGCTGGATGGGTTGTCAAATTCCCCACTTCTCGCCCTGTTTCATCCAGAAATTGGATAAAGAGCTGATAATCAGCATGGAGCGGCGCCCGCGCTTGCAGATAGAGCGTCACCGGCACACGCTCCCCCCGTCGATAACGCTCCGGGGGAATCTCCAATCCCAACAGATAGAGTTCATCGGTGACGCCATCGATGGTTGCGCTGTAAACAACATCGATGGGCCGCGCGTCTGCGGGCAGTGCGGCGACCGGCTTGGGCGCGCCATAGCTAGCCGGCAAAAGCACCAACAATGTATAGAACGATGCGCCCACCATCAAGCACGGCGCGGTCAAGAGCAGCGCCCGGCCCTGGAGCAGTTGCTGCCAGCGCCTGGACAGGAGCATGCGCCAGCCCTCCAATCCCCAGACGAGCAGGATCATAAAGGCGCTGAGGGCTGGGAAGAAGAGCCGTCCCTGGCTGCCGGTGGCGCGATAGATCCAATAGGCCAGAATGGCGAGCGCAATGAGCAGCCAGCTTACCAGAAGTCTCAGTACGGCACTAGCGTGGCTATGCGAATATTTCTCATTGCGCTCTGTTCGCCACCAAGCCAGCGGCCAACCAACCAGTGCTAAGAGCGTCACCCCATCCAGCACTCCGTAGATCCAGCCCGGCAGCAGCAGGTTGAACCAGCCCAAAATGCCCCAGAAAGAGTAGCGCAGACCACGAAATTCGCCGCCAAAGCTGCGCCAGGTCAGTTGTTTACCCCGCTGCCCATTGTTGGCCAGGAGATGGGAAATGCCAAACCAGTCGCCATAGAGGGTATAGTTGCGCCAGTACCACCAGCCGGCCACGATCAGCGCGGGCAGCGCCAGCCAGAGCCCCGCCCGCAGCAGCAACCGCCAATCGCGCCGACGGATCGCAAGCCATACGACGACCAGGCCGGCCAACGGCATAAGCCCTAGGCCCTGGAGTTTGCTTAAGGCGGCGAGGCCCAACAGCAGGCCCGCCACCAGCCATTCCCAGTCGTGGATAGGACGCACATAGGCAGTGCGCACAATGCGCGCCAGCCAATAGAGGGTGATGACGCTGACGGCAATAATCAAGCTGTCGTTGGAACAGGAAGCGCTGATAAAGGCAAACTGAGGAAGTGCAGCCACCCAAGCAACGGCAATGAGCGCCAAAGAGAGCACCTGCGGCTTGTGTCGCGTTACGGCAGGCGGATTGGTTCGGTCATCCGTAAAGACCAGCCGCGCCGTGGCATAGGTGAAGACGATAGTCAACAGCCCCAGCAAGAGTGAAAACCACCGCCCAATGTGCAGCGCCAGATTGGCGCCGCGCAGTGGATGTGGAGCGGCACTGTAGAGCATGAAATTCTTGTTACCGGGAAAGAGCGGATCGCCAATGTTGGCGCGTGGGTTACGCACGCTAAGCTGGGCAAAGTCGCTCTGGTCGATCCAGGCCGTCAGCCGGCCGACGATCCAGTAGTAGAGGGGCGCTTGGCTGCCTTCCTGCGCCCATGGCCCCTCCACCTCCGCCTGCTGTATGGGCAGCCCATTGCCTTGGGCAAGATGGTGCACAAAACCATAGTGAAAGAGTTCATCGGGTGTCTCAAAGGGCGGCACAGCCAGGCTATACCAGAGACCAATCCCCAGAAAAAGCGCGAGAATCCCCCCCAGTAGTCTTCGCTCAAGTTGCTGAGCGCGATAAGTGACATGGGTGTGCATAGATGTTACCGATTGCATAAGGCTCCCTTGCATAGCACTTACCGTTGCGCCGGCAGGACAAAGGGCATTAGCGCGGTCACCGTATCTTGGCCGAGTTGGGCAGCTTCATGTTCCACCACCGGCAGCTTTTCCAGGCTTTCCGCATCATAGATTTGTAGGGCAAGTTGATAGCGCTGGCCGGCATCGAAAGCCGATTTGACGGCAACGTCGATAGGTGTTGCATCTACCAAAGGGGGCAGATTCGTATACTCTACAATTGTCTTCCCCGGATCCCACCAGATGGTGGGGATTTCGCCATTGTAGGGCTCTTGCTCCATTTGGGTCAATACTTGTAGTTGGCCCGCGGCATCTACCGTGACAAGTTGTAAAATATATTTATAGCGTGCCGTCGGCTTCTGATCGACTTGCCAGTAAAGGGTGACCGGCAGGGCACTGGTCGGCGTCAAGGGGGGCAGCAGATCATAGCCCACCAGGTGTAACTTCTCGCCAAACCGAATATCAACCCGCTGCTGCGCCGGCGGCTCCATGCTTTCATAGACCGGGGGTTGGGGGAGAAATAGTTCCAGATCCAGAAATGAGGTTGGACTGAAAAATTTGATCTCGCGTAGCCGACTGGCCGAATGCTCTGCAAGCCACACCCCCACTCGTCCCTCAGGATCCAGATAGGGGTGGGTGCCGGAGCGGGCCAGCCAAATGCGCCGGTATTGGGTGGTAAATTCAGCTAACTTGGCGTAGGTGCCATCCCAATCACCACTCAACAAGGGCGTCCCATAGTGGGCGACCTTGCGCCCAGCTTGGGCGGCGTGATCAATTTCAGCGATAGGCAGGTAGTAATTAAAGATGCGCCAGGAAAAAGGCGGGCTCAGCAACAGCAGATCGCCCGGCAGCAAATTTTCGGTCAGGTAGGCGCCCATCGCCTGATAGTCATCCTTACCAAATTCGGGCTGATCAAAATAATTGGCGCTACTGTAAATCAGCCCGGCCAACAGCACGATTCCCACAACACTCCCCAGCCACTGTTGATAGCGCCAGAGCAGGGCCAGACCACCACCCACCAACAAAATGTACGCGCCACCGATCAGGCTCAGGTGGCGCGCATTCATGTAGGCGGGCTGAATGATGTTTAGCACCAGGACTGCGCCAATGGGCAGGATAACGGCCACAGGAAGCAGCCAGCCGCTGTTGCGCAGCGCCTTTTGCGAACGCAGACTCCAGCCGGCGCCCAACAGGGCCAGCACGCCAAAGAGCCAACCAAGCCAATGTACAGGGTCATCCAAGGTGACGCTCAGCCCCATGCTAAAGGCATTGACGAGATCGGGGATCAGGATGCCCAGCGAGATTTCTGGGAAATTGCTGCCGCCCCCTTGACTTAAAATCAGCCAAGCAACAAAGGCGCTAATCAGCGCGCCCCCTGCCAAAATGCCAATGCCGGCGGCTAAGCCCAAGGTGCGACTACGACCGGAGAGCCACTGGTAGAGCAAGAGGGCATGGAGTGGCAGCCAAAAGACGGCGTAGTAGTGGCTGGCCAGCGCCATGAGGGTCACCAGCGCATAGCCGACCACCAGCGCCGGCGCAGGGGTTGGCGTTTCGACACAGCGCAAGAGCAGGTAGAGGCTCAACAACATCAACATGGCCCACAGGGCATAGGGCCGCGCCTCTTGTCCGTACCAGAGGAAAAAGGGATGTACGGCGGCAAAACCGGCCGCCCAAAGTTCTGCCGTAGGCGGGAAGACCGCGCGCCGGATATAATAACGGGCCAGCACCCACGCCACCGGCGTCAATAAGGTGACAGCCATGACCGCAGGAAAGCGTAATACATATTCACTAATGCCGGCCAGACGAATCAGCACCCCCAACACGACAAAAAAGAAAAAGGGATGTTGATCGGTCGTCGGCAGGGTCGAAAAGCCATCGTGCATGACCAAATCCCCGCGCAAGAGCGGCAACCAGGCCGATTCAGCCCGTTGCAGACTCAAGCTTTCATCCCACCACAGATTGTTGGCATCCAACCGCCAGGTGACGCGGGCAAAGGTCACCAAGATAAAAAAGAGCAGCAGCCAGCGACTCCAAGCTGGAGTTGGCGTTGGTGCTGTTGGTGAAGCGAATTGGCGGGGGAGTTCATAACGTTGCATAGCGATAAGCTTTATTCTCCTACCGTAAATACACCCAGCAGCACATCTTGCCCATTGGGTGTCTCTGCCACCGCACCCGTTGCCGGTTCATACAATCGTAATGTTACCTGATAATCTCCTTGCGGCAAATCTTTAGGTAGCACGAAACTGCGTCGCTCCACCATTTCTCCGCCCACCGGCCAGCTTGGCGTGGGCGCAAACCAATTGAGGGGCACATAATCCTGGGCCTGCACCATCTCGCCATTGACCTGTTGCAAACGCAAGCTAAACTTATAGTCCGGCGGCGGCGCCACCACCTGCCAATGGGTGCTGACGCGGGCCAGTTGGCCCGGCAGCAACGGCGAGCCAGGCAGTTCGGCAGCGGTCAAGACCAATGCGTTGCCAAAGGGAATCCCCAAGGGATAGGTGGCGAGGGTCGGATCGGCCATGCCATAGAGGTCAAGGCGGATGCCATTATAGTCGGTCGGTGGGCTGGTCCACCCATGTTGCGCCAGCCAAGCTTGCACCCGAAAGGGCTCATGGAAATAGAGTACTTCCCAAACACGTTTGGCGTCAGCTGTGAGCACCTGGAGGGTGGCGTCCACCTCCTCACTCTTGGCCGTCAGCAGAAAGCGTAAATCCTGGACAGGGTAGTCGGCCCCGTAATAGTGCAGAAAGACGATGTTGGGGTCTGGCCCATCCACCAGCACCACGTCGCCCGGTTCGCCCCAAGCTTCAATCATGCGCGCGGCGCCCCGAAAATCTGGCTTGTGAAAGCTGGTATTGGTATACAACTGCTGCAACGCTTGCAGATTACCGGCTAGCAGCACGCCAATCAATAGCGTCGCGAAGGATGAGAGCAGGAGCCGCAGAATGCGCTGTCCGCCGCCACTGCCGCGCGCCAGGCGGGGCAGGAAAGTGATCGCGCCGGCCACGCAAATTAACAGAAGCGCGCTGATTGAAATGGTGTAACGCTCGTGAAAATCAGGGTTACGCAGGGCCAGCCCCAACACAATCGCCAAGGGCGCCCCCACCGTGACCCCCAGAAAAAAGAAGGCCCGCCCGCGCCGCACAGCCCACGTGACCAGCCCCGCCACAATGAGCGCAAGGTAGAGCCAGATGATCCACTCGCGCCAGACCGAAGTCATGGTGTCACTGACCGTATAGACAGTCAGGACGCGCCAGGGGATCTGCCATGGATCAATCGGATCCCGCCAACCGGAAAAGCCAAAGATCTGGAGCGCGCGTGGCAGCCAGGGCAGAAAGCAGAGCAAGGTGATCACCCCTGCGCTGGCCCAGCGCCACAGGAAGCGCCAGTCCCGTGCATAGAGTGTCCAGCCGATTGCAAAGAGGGTGTGGGCCAGCGGCGTCAGAAAGCCGTAGTAGTGCTGATAGACCGTGAGGGTCATCGCGCTGACGTAGCCAACCCAGTAGAGCACAGGCTGTTCCTTAGGCCGGCTGAGCATACGCCAGAAAAACCAGGTGGCCAACAGGCTTGTAGCCAGCAGCCAGCTGTAGGTGCGCAACTCCTGCCCATACCAAACCTGAAAAGCATTGGTGGCCAGCAGCGCGGCGGCCACCAGCCCCGTAGTGCGGTCAGCCAGATCAGTAGCCAGCCGATAGCTCACAGCTACCGTCAACACACTGGGCCAGAGGGCAAAGAAGCGCAGGGCAAAGTCCGCCTGGCCGGCCAAAGGGATCCAAAAGTGCAAAAGCACAAAATAGCCGGGCAAGTGTTCAACAGGCATACTCGCCAACAGTTCTGGCAACGGCAGTGCGCTGCGCAACAAGCTGATCCCCTCATCGCTCCAGAAGCTCTGAAAGTCCAGGTGATAGGCGCGTACACCAAAGGCGACGAGCAAGCAGAGCAGCAGAGCCCCGCGCACCAGGGTTAGAAGAAGCGCGGGCGCAGACGCGGTCGATGAATCTCTCATTGGTTCGTTATCTGTAATTCTGTGAGTTTTGCCCATGCCTCTGGAATTGTTGCCCCTGTGCCATCTTGCACCGGCAACCGCTGACCATCAGCGGCATCATAAAAACCGATATAAACTGTATAGACGCCGGCTGCCGCGTCTTCCCTGATTGGCAGTGGCACTTGATCGACGATCACCTCGCCCGGCTGCCATGACCAAGAGGGATTGCCGCCTTGTTGGGGGGGACTATCTTGTTGTGCAGCCATGCCTGGGCCCGGCGCATAAAGCTGTACAAAGCGCGTCAAATTCTGTTTGGTGGAAGCAAGGACGCGGTAATACAGAGTAAGCGTGACCTGATCGCCGGCCCGCAGGGGCTGCGTTCCGTCTATAGTATACCCCAAGAGTTCTACAATGTCACCAAATCGAGCTTGCAGCGCTCTCTGTGGCGCACCAGGCGCCGGGTTGACAACCTTGATCGGTGGCAATGCACCGTGATCGCGCCCTTCCTCATCGACGGGGAGCCGCTCTAGCGTCGCAAAGGTGTAGAGTCCTACCCACGGCCAGTAAAGGCCGCTGGGCGCCGCGGGTGGAATGCGCAGGAGGTAGCCATCGCGCTGAGGCCGGTAGCTGTCCCAGAGCGTGGGCGGATGAAACAGGGCGCCAGGCAATTGATCCTCCTGCTCCAGAGGCGCGCCTGTCACATCGGTCAGATGTAGAAAGGAATGATAGTTCTCCTTGATATAGCGCGTTGCCGGCGCGCCCGTCGTCTGCCAATAGAGCGTGTAGTGCAGATAGTCACCGCTGTGCAGCACCGGCAGCGGCGCGCCCGCCGGCAATGGTGGCTGATGGTTGATGGCCAGATCAAAGCCTGTCAGTTGGATATGGTCGCCAAAAGGAATCGTCATTGGCTCCGTGCTTGCCACCGCGTCGGGTGCAGGCGCGGTAAGCGTCACTTCTCCCACTTCCAGCCAATCTGATGGATTGGGGTTATCTGGGCTTTGCAGTTGAGCGCGCACCTGATAGGACCCTGAGGGCAACGCCGCGGGTAAGGGCAAACGATAGGCGTCGTCCATGATGGCGCCCACAGGCCAATTCTCAGCGGGGAAGGCGTTAAAATAGGGTCGGCTGATAAAGTCACTGACGACCGCTGCCGTTGCCGGGTTGCTCTCTTCCTTGCCCGCAGTGGAAGCACGCTCGGCGGTCAAGAGCTGCCAGCGGATGCGCAGATCCGCTGGCAAGGGTTGCCGCACATACCAATAGGGATAGAGGTAGAGATAGCCTGCCTCTGGTGTCGCGGTGCGGTAACCGAGCAGTTCCAGCGCATCGGGGACGGCCGTTGGCGAAAGGCGCCTTTGCAGCGGTTGTTCGATAGCCCGCATGGGCTGTGGCCAGAGCAGCGTCCCCACCGCTAGCCCCAGTAACACGCCCGGCGCTAACGCTCCCCAACGAGGCCGTCGCCAGAGGCAGTAACCAAACAACAGCGCCAGCGTCAGCAGCGAGATGCCATTCGCCCAATGCTGTAGCGTGGTCCCCACCCAACGCACCTGCAGTTGGTGGACGCCAATGGGCAGGTCAACCGTGAGCAAGCCCAAGGGCGTGCTGGGATAGAGCGACGTAGGCGCGCCATCTACCTGTACCTGCCAACCAGGAAAATAAAAGGTGCCCAAACGCAGCGGCGTCGCCTGGGTGACGGTGACAGTGGCAGCGAGCGCAAAATCATTGGCCGCGTCCAGTGTGAAGTGTGCGCAATCAGCACATCCGTCCAGGGGCTGCTCAGTCGACGCCAGCAACAACGTGCTTTCGGCCCAGCGGGGGCGGAACTCTTGCACCGAACTATTGCCTTCGCCACCGATAATCGCTCCCTTATCGACTTCAAGCTGGGCAAAGGCGGGTAGATTGACCGTCGCCCCCACTGCGGCATAGACATCCATCCAAGCCAGGCGCGGCTGCTGCGCCACGATCATGAGCGCAATCACCGCAACTGTGACGCCGCTCTGTAACCAAGGCTGCGGTAGCCGTAGCACAATGCCCCCGGCCAAGAGGGCCAGCGGCAACGACAACATCGAGAGCAAGCGCCAGGTGAATTGCGCCACCGGCAGAATGTCATTACTGAGCCAGAGGGGCAAGGCCCAGGCGCTCATCAGCGCACTGGCAACGATGGCGACACTCAGCCAGTAGAGCCACTCCGCGTCACGCCGTCGCGCCAGGAGCAAGCCCGCCAACGCCGCCCCCAGTTGCACACTGCCGAGACGAATGGGGCGGGCAAAGGTGTGTTGATAGTAAAAATTAAGATCCAGAAAGTTCTGCCAGCTCCAGACGCTACCAGGCAACCAGACCTGACGGGCAATGGTATAAGCTGTGTCCGCTAGATAGCCCCGTTCGGCCAGCAGCGGCAGCCAGAAAAAGGTGCTGATCCCCATCGCGACGAGTAAGGCTGTCGCCAGCCACGCCAACCGTGCACGCGGATAGCCGGTGGCGCGCCACTGCACCCCCAAATAGAGGAGCAACACCGGCGGCAGAAAGAGCAAGGTAATGTTGTGGGTAATGGCCAAGCCGCCCAGCGTCAAGATGAAGAGCAGCCAATCGCTGGCCGGCCCCTCCGCATGGCAGATGCGCCGGCCACTCCAGAAGATCCAGGGCAGCAAGGCCTGTGCCCCGGCTTCCGCCAGCGCGCCGCGGATATAGACATTGGTCAGCAAATAGGGCGCATACATGTACGCCACAGCCGCCAGCAGTGCGGCGTTCCGTCGTCCCCCAAAGCTGTCCAACGCCAACCAATACATGCCCAGTCCAGCAAGCACGATTTCTAGCCCAAAGGCGGCGATAAAGGCATAGTAGAGGCTCAAGCCCGATAAATGCAGGATTTCTGCTAGATAGTAGGCGCCGGGGGCATAGAAATGAAAGAGCGGATAGCCATACCCCAGCAGCAACGAGGGGACCCAGCGCGGCAATAAAATCCCCTGCTGCACATAGCTGTCCAAGATCCCCAGCCGCAACAGGTGCAAGCCCCCATCAAAGGAACGGGGCAGACCTTCCTGGTAAAAGGGTAAGAGCGCAGGAATGGCCAATAGAGCGAGTAGCAGCCCTGGGCCCAAGTGCAGCGTGATCTTTTTAGCAGCCATAGGCAGCGAGATGTTGCTGGGCAATCGCGGGCCAGGTAAATTGACGACTCTTGCGCTGCGCCTGTTCGCCCAAGGCGGAGCGCAAGCCGGGGTTGGCGGCCAACTGCGCCACAGCGTGGGCCGCAGCGTCGGGATCTTCGGGCGGAACGTACCAGAGATCGGCGCCGGCCACCAACTCGGGCAGCGGCGCCTGAGGTGTCGTGGTGACAATCGCGCAGCCGTGGGCCAGGCCGGCCATCAGGGTGCCGCGGCGCAGGCTGGCGCCATCGACATAGGGCAACAGCAGCAGATCACAGGCCAGCAAGTTTTCACTAACGGCGGCGTCATCCAGATGACCGGTCCAGCGCACGCGGTCCGTTAGGCCATAGGCGGCAATCAGCGCTTCGACCTCCTGCAAATAAGAAAAGTTGGTGGGATCGCTGGCGCCGACTCGTTCGCCGATCATGCGCAGATGGGCGTCATGCCCCCTTTCAACCAGCCGGTGCAGAGTGTGGATCAAGGTTAGCCCCCCTTTGCTGCGGTTAAGAAAGCCAAAGTAGCCAATCAGCAGCGCCGTCGGCGCATAGCCAAGGCGGGCGCGCAACACCGACGGCGCCACAAGCGGTGTCTTGGGGAGCGCGATATTGCTGCCAATGGGAATTTTATAGAGCGCCGACAGCCCCTTGGCGGCTAGTTGCTGGTAGTCGCCGGCATTCGTCGTAATGACTACGTGGCTGCTGTGGGCGGGCCGTTCCGTCACCCAGCGGCGCAGACGGGCGCCAGCCTTGGGAAAGAGATAGGGAACGAGCAAATCATGATAAGTCCAGGCCACCTGCATTCCGCGATTAACTTTACGCCACCAGAAGGGAGCAAAGTTAATCGCAGGATGCATGGCAAAGGCGGCAGTCTGATATTGAACATGACACCAATCGGCCCCAATCTGCCGGGCCAGCACCGGGATCTGCTGTCCGATCACCCAATCCCAGCGGTGAATGACCGGGTAGCATTGGACTGAGGACGACATGGGCAGGTTGGCGTCATCCCGTGCAGTGGTGGAGGTGACCACACTAACCTGAGTGCCAATCGCCGCCAACGCCTGCGCCAGTTCTGCGGTGTAGGCGCCGACGCCACCCCGTAGCGGAGGATACTCACCCGTGACAAAGAGAATATGCATCTTAGGTGGTCAGCGCCTTCTCCAGAGAATAGCCCCGATAATTTTCTTCCTCAAAGCCCATCTGCATAAAGAGATTGAGCGCGGCGATGGCGCCGTTGGGAACGTGAACGATCATTTGATGAAACCCTTGCAAAATGGCGTCGTTGATCAGGCGGCGCAAGAGCCACTTACCAATATCCCGGCTACGCCACGCCGGGACAATTTGCAGATCCACCAGGTTGGCCAGACGCACCATGCGCCCTCCCGCCGGGATGGTTAGGCTGGTCACACGCGCCTGGCCGATCCATTCGGTGTGGCGATAGAGCTGATAGTGGCGGTCACTTTGCAAGGAGGCGCCGGACGCGGCGCGCAACAGTAGGCTAACACGTGCGTCCGGCATGGTCTCTTCCAATGGCTGGTCGAGCGCCCGACGCAGACAGTAGAAGCGTTCGCTAAATTGGTAGCCGTCTGCCGTTAAAATGCGGATATGCTCCGTCCAATCGCCGGGCAATACGCCCAGGCCAGCTTGAAATTCAGGATAGCCGGTGCTCATGTGAAACGCTTTGATATAACCGACGCTACCCCGTCGCCAAAATGCTTCGCTATGCTGTAGCAAGCCGGTGGCCACTTCCTCCAACAGTTCCGGCTTTTCCGGCAAAACCAGAAAACGCAACAGACCAATGGGGCGATACTCTGGTTCGTCCAGGCTCGCCTGGTCAAAACCAATGGCAACATCCACGAAACCTTCCAATTCGCCGGCGCGCCAGGCACAAAGTCGTTGTACATGTTGCCAGCGGACAGGGTAGAGTGAAGGAGGATTAGGGCGCAGGAATTGGGCTGCCGCCGCGTCTTCGTCCATGGTGCGGCTGAGTTGAGCGCGCTGCAACAGACGGTTAACAGCCAGACGGATAAAGGGGAGTTCTTCGGCAAGGAGGGGGCGAATGATCAGCGACGGTGCAACTGGGATCATGGAATTTTGGCAAGAATGGTCTCGTGTAACTGCTCTTGGTTTTGGACAGCCGGGATGTTCAAACTCTGCGCACTATCAAGATCCAGCAAACCATCTGGCTGTCTGGGGTGATAGAGCAGCGTCAAGGCGGTAATAAGCCGCCCACTTTCGGTTGCGCTGACCAATTGCTGAAAGGTCACCACCGCGCTGGCGCCTATGGGTTTGTGCAAGATAAGCGTAGTGGCATTTATCTCAACCCGACAGAAAGCATTGTACCCGAACCATAGCGCCGCCAGCAACATGATGGTACAAAAAAACAGCGTCTCCAGGTCGGAGCGAGCGAACAACATGCGCAGCAAGAGGGCAAGTATTAAGAGGCAAAGCAAGGCAAGCCATTGGTAGGCGCGATGGGGCCAGAAAATCCCCTGGGCAGGCTCACTCATGCTCAACCTCCTGCCCATCGGATGCATAGGCCAAGGCTTGCGCTTCTACAGTGACAACGCGGTAGAGCGCAGCCAGTTGTTGATAGAGTTCGTCAGCTTCCGCCACATTGGGCAGCGCACCGAGCCGGCGTAACAGCGCCAAGTCAATCGCCGGCGCCGCGATATGATAATGAAAGCTTTCCATCTCTTTGCGCGAGCCCCAAAAATGGTCCATCTCTGCGGCCAATGCATTGGCGTCTGCGTGACTCTCTAGCAACGGCTGACGTGCTACGTCACCAGTACCTTGTAACGACAGTCCGTTGTGCTGGACAGCCGTTGGCGCCAGTTGGGGAGAAGTGGCAGCGCCGCCTGACGCAGCGCCATAATCCGGAGTGCGGCGCATCTGCAGCGCCTGTTGCAATTCCTGCCAATCGTAGCCGCGCAGCCGCAGCAGAATAATTGCCTCTTCCTCGATCATTGCCGCCAGTTGGCGGTAGATGGGCAACAGGGTTGGACAAGGTGCCGCTACCGTCCCCTTGATGTGACAGCTTTTACAGATGACGCGTATTTCAGCGGCGGCGGCCGGCAAGAGCAGTGCACTCAGTTCCCCAAAGAGCGGATCACTCTCCGGCAGGAGATCGTTGAGTTGGCGTTGGCCACTGCTTGCGGCGGCCGCTTCCAACAGTTCCAACAGCCGTTGATGGTCAGCCGCCGCCAAAGGGGCAAAGTGGATGGTGACCTGATGGAGATGGCGATCGGGATCTTGCACCTCCGCCTCGACCATACCCGTGTGCACCTCCAGCCGTTTAATGCGATAACCTGGCTGTCGTGAGCGTTGGCGTTCTGCATTGCTGTCAGACGAAATCAAATTTAATTTTGTCAGCGCCGCTAGCCACTGTCTGGCCCAGCGCCGATTTGCGGACAACGATGCCACGTCAGCCCCCCATTCTACTCGCCACTGCGCTACTCATCACTGGCCAGGTCGGTGCGCAACAACAGCAGATCACGCAATTGATCGGTGCTTAGTTCGGTAAGCCACTGTTCACCGCTGCCGACCACGGTCTCAGCCAAGGAGCGTTTGTCTTCTAAGATCTGATGGATATGCTCTTCCAACGTTCCGGCAACCACATATTTATGCACCTGCACATCGCGCCGCTGCCCAATCCGGAAGGCGCGGTCTGTCGCCTGGTTTTCCACCGCTGGATTCCACCAGCGGTCAAAATGAAAGACATGATTGGCGCGTGTCAGGTTTAAGCCCGCACCGCCGGCCCGTAAGCTCAGGATAAAGATGGTGGGCGTTTCAGCTTCCTGGAAGGCAACCACCATGCGTTCCCGCTGGGCTGCGCTGGTACGCCCATGCAAAAAGAGCACATCCACCTTGAAGGTCTCGCTGAGATGCTTTTGCAGCAACTCGCCCATTTCCACAAACTGGGTAAAGACCAGGGCGGAGTCCCCCACTGCCAGCACCTCTTCCATCATTTCGGTGAGCCGACTGAGCTTGCCGCTACGCCCGGCCAATGGCCCCTCTTCTTTTAAGTAGTGGGCGGGGTGGTTACAGATCTGCTTGAGCTTGGTCAAAAGCGCCAACACCATGCCCCGCCGTTGCAACCCCTGGCTCTGATCCAGATCGGTCAGCGCAGTGTCAACCACCCGGGCATAGAGGTCAGCCTGTTCCTTGGTGAGGGAGCAGAAGACCACCATTTCATTTTTCTCAGGCAGATCGGCAATAATTGTCGGATCAGACTTTAACCGGCGCAGCAGAAAGGGCTGGACGAGTTGGCGTAACGCATGCACCTGGGTGTCATCGTTGTAGCGTTCCACTGGAATAATATAGCGTCGCCGGAAGCGTTCGTAGTTCTCCAGATAGCCAGGATTCAAAAATTCCATGATGCTCCACAACTCGGCTAGCCGATTTTCCACCGGCGTACCGGTCAGGGCAATTCGGTTCTGGGACTGGAGCCGACGCACGGCTTGGGTCTGCTTGGCGCTGGGATTTTTGATATTCTGGGCTTCATCCAGAATCAAATCACTCCAGGTAAATTGGCTGAGCAGTTCGACATCGCGCCGCGCCGTGCCGTAGCTGGTAATGACCAGGTCATAGTCCGGCAAATTTGCATAGAAGAGGTCGCCACTCAGACGGCCGCTGCCATGATGGACCAACGTGCGCAAGGTCGGCGCAAAGCGCTCTACCTCGCGCCGCCAGTTGGCCACCACACTCGTGGGACAGAGCAAAAGCGCAGCCGGTGGCGGCGTGTTGCTCCGTTCGCGGATGGCCAACAACAGCGCGATCGACTGAATGGTCTTGCCCAGGCCCATATCATCGGCAAGACAGGCGCCAAGGCCCAAGTTGCGCAGGTAATCTAGCCAACCGGCGCCACGGTGCTGGTAGGGGCGCAATTCACCGATAAAATGTTCTGGTTTCGGCAGCGGCGCAAAATCTTGTTGGCGGCTCAAACGCCCCAGGGTCGTGGCCAACCAACCGCTTACATCGACGCCATTAATCGGCAAGGTGGCTGGAATCTGATCAGAAAGCAATTCTGCCAGTAGTGCGTTGCGCTCTTCATGATTCTGTTCACTATAGTGCGGCTCTGCGCCGGGGGTAGTGACTGCGTCTTGGGGCAGATAGGTCTGGGCAATCCGCAGCGCGCGCAAAAAGCTAATCACGCCGCTGGCGCTCTGCTCGCGCAAAAAGCGTTGGGCCAGCTGCACCTGCTCCGGATCAAGCTCAACCCACTCATCCTCGAGGCGCACCAATGGTGATTGGAGGGCCGCCAACTGTTCAAACTCCACCCGCGACAGGGTGCGATTGCCCAGCACCAACTCCCAATCGTAGCGCACCTGGCCAGCAAACTTGCCCGGCTGACGTAACGGCGCGCCATTGCTCTGCGCAGCCACCGCAAACTCATCAGAAAATTCATCATCGTCGCTCATCAGACGCAGGCGTAGCCCCAAGCGCGTCCACTGATTGGCGCGCCACCATTCGGGCAGGATAATGCCAAAGCCACTGCTCTCCAACAGCGTTGCGGTCTCATGTAAGAATTGATAGGCTTCCTCAGTCGTCAAGTGTGCGCCATCAGGGCGAGGCGAACGCAAACTGCGTTGAATTGGCGGCGAGATCCGTGCCGCCACCGTGAGACCGGCCAACAAGCGCTCTTGCGGTTGATCCAACAGGCGCGAGCCCAATTGGAGCGAGTGATTTTGCTGCTCCCATACATCCGTCGCCGCCACCATCAAGTTCAGATGGTCGCGCGCCTGCAAAAAGTAGCGCAAGTTCCACAGGTCGGCGCTGCCCGCGACGCCATTCACAGCCGTGTGCACGCCATCTTCAGAGGATGGCGCATCAAGCCGGAAGCAGATGCGAAAGTTGGCATCCCGAATTACATGGAGTTGTTCACTCCACGTGCGCCAAGTTTGGTAAAAATGAAAGGCGTCCTGGGGCGGCAACTCCAGGTAGGGTTGTGGGGTCACCAGCCGCGCAAACCACTGGCGACTGGGTGTGGGCGAATCTGTAGCCAGCCCGCTCCCCCACTGGCGAATTGCTGCGTCCAGCATAGTGGCCACAAAGCCGCTTAGCAGTTCAGCCGCAGTGGGCGCATCGGCGGGCGTTGTCAAAGTATAGGCGCGACAGAGAGGCGGCATCGTGGCGATGAGCTGTTCAAAGGCCCGATCCTGTGGCTCGGCCAGCAGCGGTTGCCAGCCGGCAAGCAAATGGTTGCTGTTTTGTGGGCGCAAAGTCGGCAAAAATTGTTGGGCGGCCAATAGTTGCAACGCATATTTAGCAGCGTTACTCCAGAAGAGTAGATCATTGCCCAACCGCATAGACGTCAAGAGTGTATCGGTGGAAAAGAATTCCCCCATTTGCGTATTGAGGTGGGTGAGGAAACGCAAGGCGGCAAAGGGCGACACAGTGACACCAGTCACCTGCCATTCGACGAGGTGTGTCGCGGGCTGGCGGGTGGCAGTGCTATGACGGCCAGTCATTTTATGGCGTTGATTTTGGCCATGCGTTAAGGGCGCGCCATTACGGGTGGGCAGCCATACAGTTGTGCTGGTGAGTTTTAATGCTTGGTCTTTTAAGGCCGGAAAGGCACTATGCAACTGCGCGCGCAATTGGCCAGCAGAGACCTGCATTGGGTGTGAAAGCGGCTTTGACGCTCGTCCACGCACATCTAACGGGCGGCTGTCACTCCCAATTGGTTGCGCCGCCAATTCTTTAGTTTCTGACGCGCTCTGGCCTTGGTTTTCTTCAGCCCAGAAAAAAAGACGCCCAGCTTGAACAGGGTCTTCCACGCGTAACCACGCAACATGCAGAACAAAAGGCATAAAGAGTATTGTACCGCGCCTATGGCACAATGCCAAATTTCAGCTTAAATCTAACATCACCAATTGTTGGTGCGTGATTATTTTCAATTACTGATTAGCAAGGAGTCCATCATCAACGGGGAGGGTGACAAAAACAGTAGTGCCACGGTTGACGGCGCTCTCGATCCAGAAGCGGCCCCCTTGTAATTCAACCAACGAACGGGTGATGTTGAGCCCGAGGCCGGCGCCGCTGGTTCTGGCCAGGTATACATTGCTGGCGCGAAAGAAATTTTTCCCGATATTTTGCAGATCTTGTTCCGGTATGCCAATGCCATTGTCGGCGACTTCGACAATCACGGCTTCTTCCGCCACAGCGTAGTGCAGACGTAGCTGGATTTCACCTTGTGCCGGCGTATATTTGATGGCATTGCTGAGCAAATTGCTAAGGATCTGCGTTGTGCGTGTCTCATCACAAAGGGCAAGGGGCAAAGTGGCCGGCGCATCAATGCGCACCGTATGCTCTTTTTCGGCAATCTGGTAACGCTGCTCGTGCAGGACAAGATCGATTAGCTTGGGTAACGCAACGCTCTGCAAGGTCAGTTCAAGACGGCCGGCCTCGATGCGCGTCACATCCAGCAGGTTGTTTGTAATTGCCAGCAGCCGTTTGGCGCCCTTCCCAATGGTTTCAATGCTCGACTGTAAATCCGGGTGGATAGCTTCCGGCAGATCGACCAGTAAGAAATCGACATAGCCGATAATCGAGGCCAAGGGCGTGCGCAATTCGTGGGCGGCAATGGCGACAAACTTTGATTTGAGTTCATCCAACGCGCGCAACTCCGTGTTCGCAACCTCCAATTGCAGGTTAGAACGAGCCAATTCGTCACGCAACAGGATCAGTTCATTACGCTGTTGGGTTAGCCGCTGATTGGTCTGTCCCACCAGGGTCACATCCTCAATGATATGAAGGATGCCTGAGATTTCATCATCATAGAGACTGTGGGGGTAGTTGTGCAGCGTTACATAATAAAGCGCGCCCTCGGCAGTTTCCCGATTGACCAATTCCAATTGCAACAGAGGCAAAGAGCCAGTCAGCAACGCAGCCAGTTCTTCTTCGTAGCCCACCAACTCCGGCGCGGCTTCATAGAGGGAATCGCCTACACCAATGGTGTGTTGATGATTTTGGAGAAGCGCAGCTTTGCCACCTACTGTTTGCACAGTAAAGGTTGCGTCCGTAATTAGATAGGCAATGCTGCGCTGTTGGAGCACTAACTGAGCGACATGGTTATCAAACATTAGGTGAACCTATGCCAACAACAGCTTGCCCAGATGGCGAAACATGGTGTCCACCTCGGCGCCCTGTTTTGCGCTGGTGAGGAAACAAACAGTGTTGAGGGTAGCGGCATAGGCGTTGACCTGCTCCACAGTAAGTTGGAATTGATCGGGAAGGTCATTTTTGTTGGCGGCGATCACAAGTTTGATCTGGGTGTTGACCTTGGCCAGGTCATCGACATAGCGCTGCAAATTGTTGAGCGTCTCGGCGCGTGTCATGTCACAGACCAGGATCGCACCGGCGGCGCCGCGCAGATAGCTACCGGTGACACTGTTAAATTCCTGGCTACCGGCCAAATCCCAGAGCATCATGGTCAGCTCGACCACCTCCCCATGATAGGGCGCCATCACAGTTTTACGGCTCACCTTGACCCCAATGGTGCTGATATATTGATCGTCAAAGCGATTGTGGACAAAGCGCCGCACCAGACTGGTTTTCCCCACCGCGAAATCGCCCAACAAACAAACTTTTTTGCTGTATGTATTCACAAGCTAACCCTATTCACAAGCTGACCTTACTATGGAACCTGGTACATTGTTTCCGAAGTTTTGCCAGTTTAGTACTCGTGACGACGCTCGGCGCCGTTATATCACGCCCGTTCCGCAGGACACCCGCTCAGCCTCTTTACCCGATTATTTTCTAATCACCTACTGCGCCGCTCCTACAAAGTAAGTAAAGCCGCTAACGATGCTTTATCAGATTCAAAACGGGCGGCATTGCCATCATACGCTTCAAGTGCGTTGGCATGTTGATGTTCGATGGCGATCATGGTCTCGCGCATTTCGGCGCGCAGATTGCCACGCTGGATACCACGCATTACGGTTGCTATATAGACCAGATGCGCCCCTTCGATCAAGATCGTTTTGTCGCCATACTGAATTTCGTTTAAGTCACCCTCTTCACCGCGGCCAAAAGCATCCTCAGCAAAATCGCGGATGGCAGTAAGCATGCCGCTGATCAGATCGCTGTCATCCCCTTCTGGCTCATCAACCTCTGGCCCCTCAAGCTTGCCTTGCGCCGTTGTAACAGGAGAAGTATCAAGAGATGCACTATCAGCGGTCATCGGCGACGGCGCAGAGACGTGCAGCAGGAGCAACCCCGTTTCCCGGTGAATCAGAAAGATCTCCAACACTTCAGTCGGCAGCGCAGCGCGCATGGCAAATTCGGCGTCAGAGACGCCACGCAGACGGGCAGCAAAGCGCTGAAAAGCACTCTTAATCTGGAAGGTGCGGCGCATCTGCTGATCGATGCGCCGCGCCAGATCGCGCATTGCTTCAGTGACCGAGCGCTGCACCAGTTTGCCCATGATAGGATAGAGCGCATCCACCATCTCGTTGCGCGATTCACTGATACTGGTGCGGATGGCGCCGGCCATCACGGGCGTAATGGTTGCCACCAACGCCTCTTTGTCACGCAGTTGCCGTTCCATCTCGTCCAGCAAATTTTCGAGTTCAGCTAATTCATTGCGCAAACGAAAGACCTGGCGTCGATAATCGCCACAGAGCAGGTCGCGCAGCAATTCTAATGCTTCGTCATCGGCCAGAGCCAGAGCCGCCGTCGCGCTCACATCAACCGCGCCTGGTTCATCCAATTTTGCAGCTATATCCAGTTCCGTGGCGACAGCCGAATGCGTCTCTTCCACCAAACGATTCACTTCGTTAGGTTCGGAGGTTGCAGCTATCATTGAATCACTCACAGTATTGCGCCAATGCTACGCCAACTCTTCGCTCAGCAAATCAAGCAGATCAGATGCGACCGGCAAGGGAGTCGGTTCGTTTGACTTTAAACTTGAGCCCAGGTCGATTAAGAGATCCCCCAATGTAGGTCGATCCACTTTCATGGTGTTGAGTTGTTGTGACAGCTCGTGCAACTCATCACGCAGGGCTCGCTCTGTGCGCGCCAGATTGCCGGCCAGCTCTTGGGTCATCTGTGTATGCTTTTGATCCAGATCTTTAAGTTGAGTCGTCAAGCGTTGGTCGAGTTGCTGGATCTGCTGCTGTGTCCGTTTTTCCTGCTCCTGCATCTGTGCCACGAGTCGATCCGCTTCCTGGCGCAGCGCCCGGTTAAAGTTAGCCTCTTGCTCCTGCAACAGGGTGTTCAGTCGCGCGACCTCCTGGGTGAGCTTTGCCAGATCACCGGTATGGGTGCTAAATTGCTGCGCATAATCACGCATGTGGCTCCCAAAGATGAGTTCACGAATGCGCTCCACCTTTTCCGCTGAATCAGTTACACTGCCCGCAAGGCCCATATCGGGTGTTTTTTCCTTACCTTTGCTCATAGGATTCCCCCTCACTCCGCATTGTACGATGCAACAAATGATGACTTACGATTTTTTTACTATTGTAAACCTAAATCCATGAAGTGTAAATGTTAACAATTATGAAAACACGATACCAGCTTTCAGTCCCACTATTCCGCGCATAGAGCGTAGTTGTGTCTGTTTAATTGCTCAGCGCCGCTGTGGACGTTATAATAACGACTCTTACATTCTGTTTTGTTGCGCGAGCACCCTCGGGGCGCGCCTGAAGTTTTATAACACTATTCAGCTGGGCTCATGCAAGTGTGCGGGTGAAATCGCTGCATTGCTCTCTAATATTGATAGCGAGTTCACCGCTTTGCCCCTATGAGCGATTCATCTTGATTACGGAAGGTGCTTATGACAAATTCACACCAACAACGACGCCCCAATGTGATCGTTTTTTTTACCGATCAGCAACGTTGGGACTCGACTGGCATCCACGGCAACCCCCTCGATCTGACTCCCAACTTTGACCGCATGGCGCAACAGGGAACTGATGTCCACTACTCCTTTACCTGCCAACCCGTCTGTGGCCCCGCGCGCTCCTGTTTGCAGACGGGGATGTACGCCACCCAGACCGAGGTCTGGAAAAATAGCCGCACACTGGCAACCGATGCGGTGACACTGGCCCGCTGTTTCGGCCAGGCCGGCTATGCCACCGGCTATATTGGTAAATGGCATTTAGCCGCACAGGAGCCAGTACCGGCAGATCAACGGGGCGGCTACGACTATTGGTTGGCCTCAAACCTGCTGGAATTCACTTCCGGCCCCTATGATCTGGTGATGTATGACAATGACAATCAATCCGTAAAATTGCCGGGCTATCGCGTCGATGCCCAGACCGATGCGGTGATTCGCTACGTGGATCAACATCAACACGAACCTTTTTTTCTCTTTGTTTCCTATATTGAGCCCCACCATCAGAATAACATGGACGACTATCCGCCGCCTGACGGCTACCGCAAGCGTTACACCGGCAAACATATCCCGGCCGACCTGGCTGCACTGGGCGGTTCGACCCATGCACACTTGGGTGGCTACTACGGGATGATCAAACGGCTGGATGAGGCGCTGGGACGGCTGCTGGATGCGCTCAAAAGTCTCAATTTACTTGATGACACCATTATCCTCTTTACCTCTGATCATGGCTGTCACTTTAAGACGCGCAACAGTGAGTATAAACGATCCTGCCACGAAAGTTCAATCCGCGTGCCGACCGCGTTCACCGGCCCTGGCTTTCAAGGGGGCGGGCGCATCCGTCAATTGGTCAGCTTGATCGATCTACCCCCGACTCTTTTGGATGCCGCCGGGCTACCGATTCCTGCACAAATGCAGGGACGCTCCATTCTACCGTTACTGCGCGGCGAAAGCCAAGATTGGCCGGAAGAGGTTTTTATTCAGATCAGCGAAGCGCAGATCGGGCGCGCCCTACGCACCGACCGCTGGAAATATAGTGTCTCTGTCCCCGGCGTCAGCGGCAACAGCGCTCCGGGTGCGGATGAATATGTAGAAGAATTTCTCTACGACCTGGAAGCCGACCCTCACGAACTCACCAACCTCATTCACCAGACCGCGTATGCGCCAATCAAGCAAGCGCTACGCGAACGATTGCTTGCCCGCATGGTGGCAGCCGGCGAATCTGCCCCGGTGATTATTGCCGCTGAAGAGCAGCCCAGCGGACAACGGCGCGCCACCATTCAGGAAGTCCGCAGCACCCATGTGCCGGCGGCGTAAAGCGAACCCTAACTGAGATACACCCGGCAAACGGAGCTTGGTTTGCAATTTCGCCCCAATCATGGTAAAGTTATTCCACTTGTAGTGTGGGAACTATGTTACATAAGTGAATAGTTAAGTTAAAACAGTGACAGAGGCCATGACGTCGCCTTCTTCTTGACAGAGAGTCGCCGGTTGGTGCGAGGCGATAAGAAGCGGCATCGTTAGCTCCTCTTGAGTTCTCAATCGGAACGCTGGTTGCACAGTGCGCGCTATCGGGCGAGCAACAGGCTAATGGTTGGGCGGTTTACACCCGTTACCGTGTGATGAGGTAGGCGTTTGATCAGCGCGCCTACGAAATCAGGTGGCACCACGGAGTCCCTTTCGTCCTGAGCAATCAGGCGAAAGGGATTTTTTGTTTTTATCGTTTATGCAAAAAGGAGTTTATAACGTATGCTTGACATTCGTTGGATGCGCGAGAATCGAGAGGCGCTGGCCGAGGCAATGCGCAAACTTAATGACAAGGACGCGCCCTGGGAAAAGGCATTGGCGCTCGATGAAGAGCGCCGGGAATTGCTAACCAAAGTGGAAGTTTTGCGGGCCGAGCGCAACAGCGGCTCCAAACAAGTAGGGGCGCTGATGCGGGAAAAGAAAAGTGAGGAAGCCAACGCGCTCAAAGCACGCATGAGCGCCATCGGCGGCGAGATTGCTACGATCGATGAACGGCTGGCGGTAGTTGAAATTGAATTCCGCGATGCCATGTTGCGCATTCCCAACCCGCCCGACCCCGAAGTGCCGGTAGCGGAAGACGAATCGGGCAATGTGACGCTCAAAGTTTGGGGCGACTTACCCGAGTTTGACTTTACGCCACAACCCCATTGGGAACTGGGTGAAAAGCTGGGCATTATCGACCTGGAACGGGGCGTGAAACTGGCCGGCAGCCGCTTTTACATGTTGCGCGGCGCCGGCGCGCGGCTGCAACGGGCGCTGGCAAGCTGGTTTTTGGATGTCCATACCACCGAACATGGCTATGAAGAGGTCTACCCACCCTATATGGTGCGCGAACTCTGTATGGAAGGGACGGGCAACCTACCCAAATTTGGCGACAATCTCTATCGCGATGCAGAGGAAGATTATTGGTTAATCCCCACGGCCGAAGTGCCGGTTACCAATATGTACCGGGATGAGATCATTGAGCCAGGGCGCCTGCCCATCTACCATGTCGCCTCCACGCCCTGTTTCCGGCGCGAGAAGGTCTCCGCCGGCAAAGATGTGCGTGGAATCAAGCGCGTCCATCAGTTCCAAAAGGTGGAGATGGTGAAATTTGTCGCGCCGGAGCAGGGGCGCGCCGAGTTGGAATCTTTGACACGCGATGCCGAAGAGTTGCTGGAACGGCTGGGGCTCACCTATCGTCGGGTGGCCATTGCCACAGGTGATCTTTCCTTTGTCGCCTGTATGAAATATGACTTGGAAGTGTGGGCGGCGGGCTGCAACGAATGGCTGGAGGTCAGCTCTTGTTCCTGGTTCCGCGATTTTCAGGCGCGGCGCGCCAATATCCGTTACCGTCCAGCCGAGGGCGAACGGCCTGACTATGTGCACACGCTCAATGGCTCTGGGCTGGCGCTGCCACGCATTATCATTGCAATTCTAGAAAACTATCAACGGGCCGATGGCACGGTTACAGTTCCGGAAGTGTTGCGTCCCTATATGGGCGGCATGACGGTTATTGCGTAGTAGGCGTAAGAGCGACAACATCGACAAAAAATATCGGTGTTTACAGCCAAAGGCTTTTGTAGTTGCGCCTGAAATGGTTCAGGCGCAACTACATAGCACCTATACTCAACCGTCCTGCTGGGACGATGGAACAAGCCAGGATAAACTCACCCGTCGCGTGTAGAGGCAATTACAGAAGAATCCCCTTATCAGGGGTATAGTTCAGCCACCGTGAACTTTACAATATAGCTAGCACCGAGAATCTCTCGTCAGATCGCAATGCCATTATCACACATGCAAGCCAGCAACTGAAAAGGGGGCGCTATGCAAGATGCATTTCTTCGTCGTCAAAAGGATCGTTTGTTGACACCGATGGCCGGATCCATGTTTGCCACCATTCATCCGAATGTTGTCTCGCTGGTGGCAATGGGTATCGGGCTTGGCTCGGCTGTGGCGATTTTGTTGCAGCTCTATTGGGTGGGTTTGGGTTTATGGTTGCTGAACCGTATCATTGATGGCTTCGACGGCGTGATCGCGCGCGTACACCAGAAGCAGAGTGACTTTGGCGGCTATTTGGATTTATTTCTTGATTTCATTATCTATCTGGCAGTGCCGTTGGCCTTTGTCGCAGCAATGCCAACGGTTGCTAACCTGTGGGCTGGCCTTGCCCTTATTGCCTCTTATGTGCTCAATACGATCTCCTGGACAACCCTGGCCGCGCTCCTGGAGAAACGGCAACGCCAGACCGTCAACCGCTTAACTAGCATGGAGATGCCCACCGGCTTGGTGGAAGGGGCAGAGACGATTTTTCTCTACACGCTCTTTTATTTGCTTCCTAATCAGATTGCATTGCTCTTCACTATCATGGCCGTACTCGTCCTCTACACCGCAAGCCAGCGCATTGGATGGGCCTATCGCAACCTGCAATAATAACCAGCTATGAAAAGAGCCAACAGCATGTACGCTGTCGGCCCTCTTTTCTGTGATACTATAGTTCAAGATAAAACTTCCACGCCGTAGGCACTTCACCCGACGCCACCAGATAGTCCACCCTAGGCGTTTTGGGCTCCCACAACATGGGCATGCCGGCTTCGTGCGGCGTTCGATTCCCTTTGCGCTGGTTGCACTTGGGGCAGGCACAGGCGGTGTTCCCCCAGGTGTTGCGTCCGCCACGACTTTTAGGCAGAATATGGTCGAGCGTAAAGTCACGCTTGGTAATCACCTCGCCGCCCTGCCGGTCACCAGCATGGATGCCACAGTAAATACAGCGATACCCATCCCGTTGAAAAACGCTGCGTCGGCTCCAACGCACCCCCCGCTTGGGCACGCGCGCATAGCGCCGTAGCCGCAACACCGAAGGGATCGCCAGGTCATTACTGGCAGTAGGAATTTTGACACGCTCATCGGTGACCGCGTCAACCCGCTCGCGTAAGAGCAATGAGAGCGCGCGTCGCGCAGGAATCACCGCCAGCGGTTCATAACTTGCATTCAGCAGTAGGATTGCACTCATCACTTCACCAACTTATTTTACTACTTCATTGCACCAACTCATTTCGTCAACTCACTACAAAAATTCACTGGTATAGCGTCCAGTATAAGGATCAACATTCACAGAAGATTAACGTAAAATGAACATTTGCTGAATTTCAGCAGTGCAATACAGCTTGTGTCTTGCATTCTGACATGCAGAGGCAGCCAGTCGATGTTCAGATTAGCTAAGTACAGTATAGCAAGATAGCTAACCTGAGTAAAGTGAGGAAGTGAGGAATTGTTCTCCTGCGTCAAGGGAAACGCAGGAGAACAGAAGGGTTTACTTTCTCATCGGCTCTTTCATAAAGTCAGCCATCAGTTGCGGTGTAGCGCTATCAAAACCCACCACGTCCAACATGCCGGCGTCATTCGGATCGGCAATAGTGAAGCCATTGGAGATCATGCCCACGATGATCAGTTTGGCCGGAATGCCTGTATTGCGGCGGTAGTCGCGCAGCGCCTGGGCCGGATGCACCTTGCCATACCAGGTTTCACTATCGGTATAGATAATGAACGCATCCGCCTTGACGCCGTTCCGCTGCGCCCAGAGCATAGGCAGTGCGCAGTCAGTGCCGCCAAAGCTCATGTGGCTCAGATAGGCGATTATATCGTCCAGCCGCTGTTGCGGTGTGATGTTGATCCGCTTCATCTCATGGGCAAAGGCAACGGTGGCCACTTGGCTTTCGACCGCGGCGGTCACCATGGCCATTGCGGCCGAGGCGACACGGGGGCTTAGGCCCGGCACGCCGGCAATTTCACCCATGCTCATGGAACCGGAGACATCCAACGCCAACACAATGCGCTTGCCCGTTGGCTGCACATTGCCAAAGGACAGGTAGAAGGCTCGATCTAACGCATCCACAAGGGGCTGCACCGGCTTCCAGGTCAGGCTACCACGGGCGCCCTTGCCGCGGCTGTAGGTGTGCAGCGCCGACAGCACCGCGATCGGGTGGATACGCGCTTTGCGCAATTGCTCCTGGCTGGTGAGCCGGTGCGCAATGGTGCGTGTGGCCTTATTGCGCTGCGTCAACAGACCATTGGCGGTCATGCGCGCCAGGTTGCGGATCAGCGCCGTCATGGGCAGCGTAGGCAAGAGGGCCTGCCAGACCTCGGCACTGCCCAACCACTGGGTGGGGATCGCCTCCCAGGGCAGATCATGCTGCTTGATCAGGTCAACGATGGCAGTTTCGTCGCTCACCACCTTGGCCCGTTCAAAGGCCCACAGTTGGCGCAACACGGCATCCGGGTGTGGCTCAGCGCCAATGGTGGGCCAGCCCCGCGTAATCCAGTGGTAGATCGCATTGCGCTGGGCATCCGCAGTCTGCGGGTGGGCCAGACGCAAGGCATCGCGGTGGCTCCAACCGTCACGCTGCTGGTATTTGACCGCCTGGTAGGCCAGGCGTGCTGTGGGCATGGCGTTGTACCATTCGGCCACAGCACGGCGCATGGCGCGGCCCCAACCACGGAACAACTCGGCATAAGCCAGAAAGTGGAAGAGGTGGGTGCCAATGCGGGCCACCTTGGGCAAAGCAGCCAGGGCTGCCTTACGCGTGGCGTCGTCACCCAGGCCCGCGCACATGGCCAGAACAAAGAGCGCCGGGTCATTCTTTGGGGCGCGGCCAGCTTCGCTGATCTCGACCACACGGGCGACCACACGTTGACCATCAGCGGCAATACACGTTTGCACCGCTTGAGCATTTTCCAGGGTCAGCTTGCGTTCGCTGATATAGTAGGTGCCGCCTTCGGCGCCAAGCACCAGGAAACGGTCCAGGCGGGTCCAATCATCGACCGCCCACGCAAAGCCACCGGCCGAATTGGCGACTTGGTTGGCGCCGGGGATGGGTGCGTTCTGGGGTGTACGGTGCTTGGCAAAGTACTTGGTCAACTTCATCTTCCACCTCCAATACATCTATGTTGTGCGCCGACGGGCAAGTGGCGCCGTGGATAAGCTCCCCGAAGGAAGCCTGCTGCTCTGCTGCTGAGCTACACAGTATGGCAAGCCACACCGTGGCAGGATTCGCACCTGCGACCCACAGTTGATATACGATAATCCACGAACTCCGGCCCGTCGTGCGCTGATTTGCTGCGGACAAGTGATCTGTTTACGTGAGAAATCCTCGTCTGGTGGAAAACAGATGGTAACGTAAACAGTTCGGCCCGCAGCGCTAGGCATTAGCTAATTTACTCATCCTCCAGCGACCAGCGCATAGTTCGTTTCACGCTGATCACTTCGTTGACCTGGCGACTGGTCTGTGCAATCAGATCCGCAACGGTCTGTTTGGGATTGCGGATATAGGGCTGTGCCAGCAATTCCGCTTCATCCAGCCCGGCAGCCACCTGGAGGGCCACCTCTTTGCAGAGCGTCTGAAACTGCTCAGTGCGCGCCACAAAGTCTGTGGCACAGCGCAAATCGACCATAACGCCGACCCGCCCCTGATGGACGTAGGTATAAATTTGGCCGGCCGCTTCGCCTTCAGCTTTGGGCTTGGGCGGCTGCCAATGTTGGTCGAGATAGGCGCGCGCTTGGGCCAGATCACCGTTGGCCTGTTGCGCAGCAGCCTTGCAGAGTGCGACCGGGGCATGGGTCGCGGCGCGTAATTGCTTGACCAGTTCCAAAACCATCTCAATCTTTCCTTGTTACGTGAATTTGATAGCAAGGCAGCGGACAAGGGAGTGTTCATGGGGGCTGATCATGTTCAAAATGAGATAACCCATGAACGCCGGCCCGCTGCCATATTTTATTCGCTAGCCACCCCGGCTTGCCCTGTTCTAGGAACACCCAACCAATTCCGTTTGGCAGGGCTATAAGGAACAAGCCAGGGGGCAATCGAACAGTACTATACCCTTAACATCCGATAGGCGGTGGTGGCAGCCATGCCCACAAAGATCCACATGGGCAAATTGGTCAACACCAGCAGACCAGCGCCAAGTAAGGCCACCCCAATGCCGACCAGAACACCAGTCATCAGCCCACCTAGCACAAAATAACCCGTGTACCGGCTACGGCGTCGCCCCACCGCGGCCCGGATCAACTGCACCAAAATTGCGCCGGCCCCTGGGCCACCCAGAAAAGCCAGATAAAACGCACCGAAATAAAAGGAATCGGCAATGATAGCAACGATTGGGGTAGACACCAGTGCCAGGCCTAGCGCAATTACGAAAGCAAGTAGATCATCGTGGCCTTTGGCATTAAAATAGACATTCTGCTGTTGATAGACACAGGTGCGACAGCGATAGCCCACCGGTGTCTGCACGGCACACTTTAAACAGATCAACTTTCCGCATTTGTTGCACCGCATTTGGGTGGCAACGGTTGGATGTTGCGGACAATAGATCAGTTCATCCGCTAGGACCGCTTCTGCTCCCTGCGTTTCTAATTGCAATACATTCATTGCTTTCCCTCGCTTTGGACTGATGGCTTATGAATCATTTACAATAAAACAAGCTTCTCTTGCAATAAACGCAGTAAAGCCCTACTTTTTGACGATGCTTTTTGATGATCTTCCATACCACAGTGCCGGGATTCAGAGTCGAACTGAAGACCTCCTGTTCTTCACGCAGGCGCTCTACCAGACTGAGCTATCGCGGCAATCCTATAGTAACAGTGACCCCAGTGGGAATCGAACCCACGTTGCCTGCTTGAAAGGCGGGCGTCCTCACCACTAGACGATAGGGCCAACAAAAGTAATCATTCATGGAAAATATAGAAAACTTCGGCTTTCATCACAATCGCAGTATAGGAGCGGGAAATGGGAATCGAACCCATATCACTTACATGGCATACAAGTGTTTTACCGTTAAACTATACCCGCACGCTCCATTTAGGATTGGCGCCCAAACAGATTCACCGATTTAAAATGACCGGCATTTCGGAAATGCCGGTCATTTTGGCCGACGTATTTAACCATTATTCCTTAGTCGGGGTGGAAGGAATCGAACCTCCGACCACTGCGCCCCAAACGCAGGATGCATCCGCTACACCACACCCCGAAGCATAAGCAACATTTGCCCTGGCATCCCTGGCAGGAGTTGAACCTGCAACCTTCTCCGTCGCGGGGAGATGCGCTCTCCAGTTGCGCCACAGGGATGTAGTCGGATTATCGCGTAGTCGCGTAGTCGCAGTGTCTGGACGACACGACGACACGACCATCTGGCCACGCGACTTTCATATCAGTAGGGACGGCGGGACTCGAACCCGCAACCTCTCGATCTGCAGTCGATAACCAACAACCTCCGGCCCGCCTATCCGTGGATACACAGTCAAGTTGTGGCGTCGGCATAGCGCTCTAGCCGTTGAGCTACGCCCCTATATATGCTAGCTGCGGAGGAGGGACTCGAACCCTCAACCTGCCAATTAACAGTCGGCCGCTCCGCCCATTGAGCTACCCCGCATCAAACCAGGCAGGTGGGACAGCGGGAACCCAGATATCACATCTTCCGAGCAGATGTGATGAGAGAATCTGGGTGTGAACCTGCAACCGCTGGTTTTGGAGACCAGTGCTCTGCCTATTGAGCTACCCACCTTCGTCTATCTCAGGGCGACTGTCTGTTCGTCAGTGGCTGCTGACAGCCGATCACCCTATAGAACGCATCTTAATTTAGCAATAAAATTTGACAAATTTTATTGCACAGCAAAGCTAACACCGTGCAAAACAGGCGTCTTTCAACCTATCTCCGCTTTTTCATGCTAGCGCAATGGCGGTCCCGATCGGATTCGAACCGACGATCTCCGGCTCGACAGGCCAGCGAGGACTCCATACTCCTCTACGAGACCGTAACAACCCAGATTTACCCAAGGCTGACTTGCCAATCAAAAAAGGCGAGCCGCTTGGCCCGCCTTTGGTGATCTGAACGAGAGAATAGACTATTCCCTCGTGATCCACCTTGGGTAGGGCCAGGCCAATTGCCGCGTCTGCGGCAGCATACCGCTTTCAGGCAACGATTCTGTACGCGCGTCATCGGACACAAAATGGCTAAGCCAATCATGGGCGGCCAACTGGACGCCACAATAGGCGCTGGTGCGTTGGGCATCGGATAAGAAGGCTCCGGTAGCGCGGCCAATCTCTAACATGCTAACGCGCTTTACAGCAAAAGCATGATCATTTATTGATTGTTTTTGATTCACTTGCTCAAGAAAAAATGGTTGCATGATATTGTCGGATACTCAGGTTCACGACTGAACCCGAATTGCAGGAACGACTCAGCCTTGAAATCAGGTTCAGGCTGAAAACTGAAGTCCATTAAAGTGGGCCGGTCTAATCGTCATCCCGGTAACCCACCGGGCGCGGCTTGTGCGATCAGCCTGAACCGTTGCCACAAAACAAAAAACGCAGACTCTGCAGCCTGCGTTTGCATTCTAGATGGCGGTAAAGTTAGTTGCCGCCCTGACTCCACTTCGTGCTAGGAGAGGTTCGCCAGGCGAAAACGTGATAACCAACCAACGCAGGCATTCGGTTGACAGAGATGAAGGTCGCTTCACAGGCTGTCCGATAGAGGGCATGCTCCACAGAATCTATCTGCCAACTGCTATTCGGTTGTGCTTTTAGATTTGATGGACGACCAAACATTATTTTCCTCTTAATAGAAACAGATTAGTAGGAACAGACCCGTTTTTATCGGACCCTATTTTTATCAGAGCTGTTTTTATAGACAGGGTCACTGTAAATTCATCATAAAAAGTTACAAGGAACAAGATAGCACAGCTTTTTCACTTTGTCAACCCCCCAATTTCACAAATTTTTGTGTAAATTCCCGTAGCAGACTCAAGGCCATCTATGCATTTTGTTGGGTAAAAAATGACATAACTGCCATAAATGGGATGTTGACTGCCATTCAGCTTTTGCCCCACCAACATAGCGGCAAGCGCTTGACCAGCTGGGTCACCGTTAGGGTCACGCTCTCGCTTATATTCAGCAAAGGCAAAGTACGGAATCTCCGGTTCATAATAGCCTGAAGCAACTAAGCCGTCTGGTTCACCTGTCAACAGATATGTGTCAACAACGGCTTCAATGTGACGCTGGGCAAAAAGATTGTAGCGATATAACTCCGTAAACTTCACCATCCCAAAGAGTGAGCCAATAAAGTGCAAGGATAATTCTTGCTCATTCCAACTGTCAGCATTGAGCAACAGCAACTCTTGTAAGTCAGCCAGCTTGGACATATCAAGTTCAGAGATCACAATTTCCCGACTTTCCACCAACCATTGGGTCAAATCCGGTAGCTCAAGCGCACGCCGGAGACCAAAGGTTTTGTCTAAGAAGGGCAATGTACACTGATTGAAATTTACGCGTTGTTCCATGCACAAGCAGTCTTTCCTCTAGTAGTCCACCAAAGCTATTTTGCCGGGTAAGAAACGAGGTTTCTCAAAGAAACCTGGTTTCTGCTATCCTGCAGTTTAAGTTTGGTCGACTACTAGACAACTCTACAAAACTCCATCTCTCATTTTGAACTGAGCATATACTAAGCTTCGCCATAAAGTAACATTTTGCACACGGATGAAAATGTTACTATGTGCTGCAGCGGAGTATAACATAGTCCACCGCTTCTGTCACAGTCATTTTCTCACCGGCAGCCACTGCCGCTGCGCGCGCGGCTTCGGGCAATGCTTGGCGCGCTGCAGCAATCAGTCCGTCAAACTGTTCTTGCACTACCGGTGCCGACACAAGGCCGGCTAGCCTGCGTTCGCGGGCAATGAACGTAGCCAGTGTCAGGGCATCACGAAATTGATTTTGCGCCAACGCCAGCGCAGCCAACGCCTCCAGCACAGCAAGGATGCGATAGCGCCGCTCTTCTCTGACATGAACAGCGAGGGCGCGCTGTAACAGTGGCTTGGCCTTAGCAACCTTGCCCTGTGCAAGCAAAATACAGCCCATGACATAATGGCTCTCGGCTATGCGCGCTTCAGCGCCCAAGGCTTCTGCCAATGTCAGACATTCGTGCGCCACTTGCTCTGCCTTCGTTAAAGTACCCGATAATAATAGGGCTTGGCTGTGATGGCCCAACGCACCGATCAGCCCCCAGCGGTCGCCCAGTTGACGATGCAGCATGACAGCCTTTGCGCAACAGGCCAGTCCTTCTGCAAAGCGGCCTAACTGACACAAATTATAGCCGGTCCTGCCCAAGATCAACGCGTAGTGAAAATGATCGCCCACCTCCAGCTTCAATGGCTCTGATTCGCGCAGATTCTTTTCCCAGGTGGCGTACTCACCACACGCAAAGGCAATATCTCCCAGTTTATTGAGCGCAAAGGTGATGTTGCCTTTGTCTTGTAACGCACGACTCATGGCCAGGCTGCGTTCGTAGAGCGGCTTTACAGAGCCAATGCCCTCTTTGGGTTCAAGCGCTAGGCCCACACAGAAGAGAAACCGAGCGAGCAAGGAGGATGGCGGCAGATCCACCGTCAACGCCAGGATGCGCTTGAGTCTTGCCGCCCCTTCCCACCAGTGGTTGGTGCGAATCCAAAACTCTAACAGCGCTTCGCCCAAGCGGATGGCTTGCTCCAAATTGGGTTGAGCAATGGCCCAGTCAAGCGCCATGCGCAAATTGTGGTGCTCCAATTCCAATTGCGCCACCCAGCGTCGCTCCGTGGCAACCCGGAAATGAGGCTTGGCCAGCAACGCCAATTGAAGGTAGTAAGCCGCATGGTGTGCTTGGACGGTAAAGAGTTCGCCGGTTGCCTCCAATTGCGCCAATCCAAATTCGCGGATAGTCTCCAATATCCCAAAGCGCGGCTCACCATCGGCCTGGAGTTGGTGGGTGATCAAGTTTTTGTCAAGCAGTGAGCGCAGAAGGTCCAATATCTCGTCGGCCTGGAGATCGCCGGCGTCGGCGCCATCAGCACCAACGGCTTCGGCCCCTTCTAGCGTGCAGCCGCCAACGAAGATGGCCAGCCGCCGAAAAAGCGTCTGCTCGGCTGAGGTTAAGAGATCATAACTCCAGGCAATTGTGTCATACAAGGTGTGGTGACGAACAGGAAGATCACGCCGCCCACCGCGCAGATATTTGAGCGTTGCCCGCTCCTGGCTGGTCAACCGCCGCAGCAAGGCCTGGGGCGAGAAAAGTTGAATGCGCGCCGCAGCGAGTTCAATGGCCAGGGGCAACCCATCCACACGGGCACAAATTTCAGCAACGGTCGACACATTGCTCGGATCGACAATAAAGTCAGCCTTAACGGTCCGGGCGCGTTCCCCAAAGAGCCGCACTGCCGCTGACTGAAGTTGTGGTGGGAATGTTGCCATTGGGCTTATTGGCGCCGTGGTAGAGGGCGCCCAGGCCAAGGGCGGCGTTGGGAATTCATGTTCGTGCAGCAAGCGTAGACGCTCACGGCTGGTCACCATGAGGGTCAAGCCAGGGCAGGCTACCAGTAATTCGGAGAGTAGGGAGGCAGCGCTAATCACCTGTTCAAAGTTGTCAAGCACCAATAGGCTCGTTCTGTGGTGCAGCAAGGCTGTCACCTGCTGCAGCCAACTTTGCGCGCTGCTTTCAGATACGCCTAGCGTCTGGGCAATCGCGGCCATCACCAAGGCGGGTTCACGGATAGGCGCTAACGCCACAAAGTAGCAGCCGTCGGCAAAGGTTGCAAGCAGATCAGAGGCCACCTGTAACGCTAGACGAGTTTTGCCAATGCCACCTGGCCCGGTCACGGTGATTAGACGGATGGTAGGGTCGCAACAGAGCCTTTGTAACGCAGTACGCTCCTCGTCGCGACCAATAAGCGGGCTGAACTGTGCCAACAACTGTTCAAAGGGGTGATCCGACAGGGCTGGCTGCGGGTTGGCGTGCGGCAGCGCTGGGTTGGGCCAAGCCGCGACCGCGGTTGTGGCTGGTTGAAGATTCTGGGTAGACTTTCCCATCCCCGGTCCCACCATCGTCACCGATGGTCCATGAATGACGGCATTGTAAAGCGCGGTGGTTTCAGCCATGGGCGATGCGTCTAATTCGGTTCTGAGCAGGTGGGTGCACAGTTCATATTGGCGGAGCGCGGCCGCGCGCTGGCTGGCGCGGGCGTAAAGATAGATCAGATCATAGTGGGCCGGCTCATGCAAGTTATCCAGGGCTAAACGCCGTTGGGCATGGACAAGGGCAACATCAAATTCACCTTTCGCTTGGTAATAGTGCGTCAGATTCTCCAGTATGCCAGCCAGACCTTGGCGCAACTGCTCGCTTTGAAAAAGGGACCACTCATCAAAGTTCGGACAATCACGCAAAGTAAAGCCGGCCAGAAAGTCCCTCTGATAGAGATGAACGGCTTGAGTCAACCTATCAAGGCAATCGGAGCAGAGTACGCCTTGGGGATGTCGATGGCTTTGCCAGGCAGCCCAAAGTTGACGAAAGCGGGTCACATCGACCCAAAGCGCCGGCTGTTGACGCAAGCCGACAGTGTCATGCTCCACCAACAGCCAGCGATCGGCCATAGCCCCTAATGCCTTGGTGATGATCCATAGACTGTTGCGTAAATAGGTGCGACTGCGCGCCGTCTCGGGCCAAAAGTGCGCCGCTAAAGCGTCACGCGTGTGAACTTGCCCCGTCACCGCCAGATAGGCCAGGAGCGCGGCGGGTTTACGGTGTTCCAAGTCTAGGACAACACCATCTAGTTCAGCCTGGGGTGGGCCAAAGAGACGTAGGGTCAGTTTTGATCTGTCTGCGGCCATAGCGCTATTGTAAAAGAAACGACAATATCTGTAAAACGCGTCTAGTACAGTGTAACTGAAATTTTGCTAGTTTAGAGGTGGTCACCCAGGTCTTCCTGGAAGGGGCGGCGGATGGTGAAAGACAGTGTGTGTGTGTTGCCCCTTCCAGGAAGATGCACGCCAGCGCACCCGCATTGGCGAAACTCGCATAACTTCGGACACAGTGTACTAGTAGTTCGCCAAACTTAGATTGACGGATGTTAGAAACCAGGTTTCTCGGAGAAACCTGGTTTCTTATCCCGCAAAAGAACATTGGCAGAGTGCTAGGGCAGATAGCTTGTTTTCTAGACGCGTTCCTAGACGTTTGGTAGACGGCTGCGGGGTAGAGTGAAGTTGGCGTCTGACCCAAAGTTGATGTCAACCATTAGATGTCACCAGTTGATCAGACGCTGGCCACCTGGCGGTATCGCACAAATTGTGTAGATCCAGTCTTATCCAGAGAGCATTTTGAGATCTACACAGAATTTGGCATACCGCCGGCAAACTTTGTCTATTTCATACAGAGTCCATGTAGAGTAAGGAGCAACCGATGATTTATCTGCGTAGATGTTTCCTGTTGGTAAGCGTCATTGGCATTCTTTTGACGCCAGGACAAGTTACGGCCCAACCAGCTGCACCCCAGGTCGATCCTGGTGCGGTCGTACGCGCCATCTTTGTGGCCTTGAACAGTGGCGATGTTGACGGTGCGTTGGCCTATGTCGCGGATGACGCCGTGCTTACTTTTTCGCCACCACCGCCAGGCGTCAACCCCAGCCTGGTGGGTAAGGCGGAGATCCGCACCTGGTGGGAGACCTTTGTTGGCTGGCATCCGGAGACGGAGATCATTGACCTCACCGTGAAAGGCAATATGGTCATGATGACAAGCTATGTCTCTGAGGATGGCTTCCGCGCCCTGGGGGTGGCGCCCATGCGCTCGGAGCTGGTGGCCATTGTGCAAGAGGGTCTGCTGCGGGCCTATACGGTGACCTTTAGCAAGGAATCGCAGGCCAAATTGGCCGCGGCGCTGGATAAAGAGGCCAAAAAAGAGATCATTCGCCGTTTCTATGATGAACTCTGGAATCAAGGGGATATGAGCTTCGTCGATACCTTTGTCGCCGCCGATTTCGAGGATGGCTTCTCTGGCCAAGTGGGACAGGAACCGCTGAAGGGGACGGTCGAGCTGTTCCGCACTGCCTTCCCGACCATGCAGATCAGCTATGGCGACATGATGGTGGACGGGGACATGGTGGTCGTTACGATTACCAATACCATGGGCGCCTATGCCGGCGGCTTGCCCGACTTCTTTGGCATCCCCGACAGCGCGATCGGGAAGGAAGTGGTGCTCCACGGCATCGACTACGCCCGCATCGTGGACGGCAAAATGGTGAAGGGTTGGGGCGTTCATGATGATTTAGGGTGGTTGCAACAGTTTGGGTTGGCACTACAGGCGGCGGAGGAATAGAGCTGCGGATTCGGGCAGCGCGGAATTTTCCTACAGTGGGCGTGAAGGTGCGCTGCTTGCAACACTCCTCTGTTGCCGTTGCGGCCTATTGATAATGCCCTATGTGTCGGTAAATCAGTAGATAGGTAAATCAGTAGATAGGTAAATCGGTACTGTTTACCGCTACCTCGCTGTCCACTGTCTTATAATGAGTTAGACGTTATCGGGGTGCCCCGCAGGGGTGAGTTACGCCTGTCAGTATATCCCTCTGAAGCACAGCCCTCAGGACGAAAAGCCTACATCACTCCGTGTGTGGACCGTGCGCGGAGAAGGTGTAGGCTCGTTCTGCATTTGTCTGCGCAATTCCCATCAAGTCCTCATAGGTTGTGTGATCAGCCAAGAATCACCAGCTAAGGGGTGGTTTCATCAGATAGTGACCCCATATGGTGAGCAAATAATTGACTTAGAGAACAAGTCGGATTATAATTACAACAGTAATTACTGTTGTAATTACTGTTGTAATTACTGTTGTATAGTTTTCAAGAAAATTATTTTCTAAAGATCTGGATAAGGAGAAAATGATGAATCAACTCTATCCCACTGTAACAACCGCCGAATTAAGAGACAATCCATCGGCTATTTACCGGCAAGTCTCCCAGCATCCGGTTGTTGTCTATAGCAGGGCAACACCCAAACTTGTCTGTGTACATCCTGATGAATGGAACAAGATCGCGCAATTATTAGAAGATCAAGAAGATCTGATCGCTGCCCTGAAAGCTGAGTTGGCCTTGGCAAAAGGGGAGGAAGGGGCTACAGAGATCGCTGATTTTGCGGCCTTTCGGGCTGAGATGATGAAGCCTCCCACTCATGTATCGGCTTAAGCTTAGCGAGTTGGCATGGCGCCAACTAAAAGCAATTCCATCAGATTACCTGCGCAGTGAGATCCTTGATGAAATGGAAGCCTTGCTGGATGAACCCTATCCTGTTGGGAGCCAACTAGAAGATGAATTGACCCACCGCCTCCGCCTAAAAATCAATGGATGGCGAATTATTTATAAGGTTGATGAAGCAGATCAGTTGATTACGGTTCTGACCATCAGGAAACGAAACCGGAACACCTATCTGAATGTGCCATAAGAAAGAGCCTACACCAGTCCGTGTGTAGACCGCGGCTAGAGAGGGTGCAGGGGTCAAGCTTATGCTATAATTAGTATAATAGTCATATTGTTAACAAGAAGCAGGGATGAGGAGTGCATGGAAACCATGATTGAAGTCCAACCGCATGGTGTTGTCGTGCTGCCGCCGGAGTTGTGCGAGCAGTATCAAATCCACACGGGTGATCACTTACGGCTCGTTGATAGAGACGGGGTCTTTATTCTTGCCCAACAGAAGGAGCCTGCGGCTTTCCAACGGGAACAACGCATTCAAGCCTTCGAGGCAGAAATAGCGCACTTTGAACGCTTGAAACCACAGTTATTACAACAGTATCCCGGTCGCTACGTAGCGCTTCGATTACAAAAAGAGGAGATCACGTTATGTCAACCCCATTTCCTGGCATGGATCCGTATTTGGAACGGCCTAGCTTGTGGAAAGAGATCCATACCAGTTTGATTGTTGCGATCCAGCGTTTCCTCAACCCGCTCTTGCGGCCGCGCTACCGGGTGGCGATTGAACAGCGTAATTATCTGGCGTTATTGGCTCCAGATGAGGAATTGGTTGGTATTCCCAATGTGCTTATTATTCCCCAACAGACTGAACAGCAACCACGCGCATACCCGTCGGCTGTGGTTGATGCAGTTACCATTGAACCGGTGGTTGGCGAACTGCCCGCGCCGGAGGAAGTTCGCGAACGATACTTGGAGATACGTGACATAGAGACCCAAGAGGTTGTCACGGTGATCGAAATTTTGTCCCCCACCAACAAGACAACCAGAGAGGGTCGCCGCCAATACGAACAAAAGCGCGCGGACACCCTCAGCAGTTCAACCAATCTCATCGAAATCGATCTGCTCCGTACAGGCAAACCCTTGGCGGTCAAGTTGCCGGGCAATCGCTCCCCCAAAGCAAGCGATTATCGGATTGTCATCAGCCGCGCCCATTATCGCCCCAAGGCAGATGTCTATCTCTTTGGAATTCGCAATCCCATTCCCGATCTGCCGGTGCCGCTCCGTTACGGGGAAGCAGAGCCATTACTTTTGTTCAACCGGCTTTTGCATACTATTTATGAGGAAGGCAGCTACGATCTGGCCATTGATTACACCCAACCACCAGCCCCGCCCCTTTCAGCGGAACAGTGGCAATGGGCGCAAGGTATGATCGAACAAGCAAGAGAAAACGCAAACAAAATGTGAGCATAACCTGATGGGGGCTTTATTGTCTAATCATGAGCCAGGCTATATGGTGCTGCTCACCTTTGATTTTGGCGGCCACCGGTAGCGATCTACCCCAGGCGCATGGCCTTAAAGCGTTCATAGTAGCGCACGCTGCCATCGGCTTGGGTCTCGCCCCAGCGCTCACGCCAGCGTTGGGGGGCGTTTTCGGGGTCGGAGATCTGGGTTTTGTGGCGGAGGATGGCTGCAATTTTGGTCTCAAGCACGTCGGTGATGTCGATTCTGGTGGTGGAGTCGCTGTGGCCAAAGACATAGAGTTGGCTGATCTTGTGGGGCAGATAGCCTTCGTCGGCCATTTCGGGATAGAACATGGGATTATCCGCGGCCGGGAAGATGGCCTCCAGCGCGATGAGGCCGGCGTTGCGATGGTCGGGATGATTGATGTAGCCGTCACCCACCAGATAGCGATCAGGGTCGGTGCTGATAATCAGTTGTGGACGAATGCGCCGGATCTCACGGGTCACGCGCTCGCGGATGCGCTTAGTCGGGCGCAGAAAGCCATCTTCTTCGCCCATAAAGAGGACGCTCTGGACGCCGCAAACTTCGGCGGCGTTGCGCTGCTCGATCTTGCGCAGGGCAATCAATTGGTTGCGGGTGATCTCAGGATTGTGGTTACCCTTATCGCCATTGGTCAAGATCATGTAGGTCACTTCAATGCCTTGGCGCGCCAGCAACGTGGCCGTGCCGGCACAGGTAAAATCGGGATCATCAGGGTGGGCCATAATCACCAGCACGCGCTGTACATTGGTCCAATCTGGGTCCAGGAAAGGTTTGCTTTCTGTCATTACTATCATCAACTCCGTCAAAGTTGGGGGTGCGTACCACAAATCGGGCGCAGCACCAGCAAGGCCAATCTGTGCTTCTTACCCATCGTCCTCACTTGGGACGCACCCAAAGTTGGGTGATAACAAAAGACCTCTGCCTGCTATGCAGAGGTCTTTGATTTTCCTAGGTTATCACTAAGCTAAGTCACCGCGCTATAATTTCGGCCACGTGCAGGGCCTCTATCCTCACTATATCAACCCTAACCAGCCATTTCCAATGCCTTATAACCGGGCCCTTCCGTAAAAAAGAGTACGTTCAGTTCGTAACAGTACCCAGTTTCTTCCGACAGATCTTCTAGCGGCAAAATGGCAGCCACGGGACATTCGGGAACACATGCGCCACAATCAATGCAAGTTTCCGGATCAATGTAATACCAGGGCCACTCATCTTCTGGCTGACCGGCCACCAGGCATTCAACTGGACAAACTTGTGCACATGCTCCGTCACGGATACACTCGTCAAATACTACGTGCGTCATTTAAACAAACCCTCCTAAACCATGACCAGCAGGTTAGTGTTTCTATCGTGCGGTTGCTTTGAAAATCGTAGTTTCTGTTGTATAAAAACTACGATTTTCAAACAGAGCCCACTTTAAAGGAAATCAATATCGTTTAGTTTTCTCTGGTGATGGTGCATGGCGTTGGCTTTGCCATCAAGCTTACCATTGCCACGATTTCACCGTTTCACTCATATGAGCGTAAATATTTATGTTTGTGCGCTATTGCACAAAGTCTCAATAGTTGGATTGTACTTGTCTTTCCCCAAAATGTCAACTGTTGACGGTCGTAAAGCATGATTTTTAGGCTAAAGCGGTGAGCCTATCTTTCCATCAGGCACCAGGCCTCCGGCACCACAAAGGAGGAAAACGGGGCGGGTAACGGGTGGCGAGTAGCGGGTAATTCGCCACTCCCCACTCATCACGCGCCGCTCGTTATTTTCAGAACAGGTACCTTGCTGCGCCTAGGAGGCAACCGGGCACCAATAATGATGAAAATAGCGGGTAGCTGCTGACCGATAGCCAACAGCTACCCGCTATCAGCCATTTGCAGAACAGGCTCGCTTGGCGCCTGCCTTCAGCTTTCTGCCACAAGTTCCAATCCTTCGCGCTCCAAAATCGTAATCCGCTTCCGTCCAATCTCGATCAATCCTTCGGTCTTCAGATCATTGAGCACCTGGGTAGCAGTTTCTCGATAGGTGCCGACACTCTCAGCCAAATCCTGATGGGTTAGACCAGTAATTGTTTCGCTTGCTTGTTCGGCCGCCAGGCGCAACAACAGGCTGGCCAGCCGGGCAGGAATCCCTTTAAAGGCCATGTTTTCCAGTCGTTCCTCAGCTTCTCGTAGCCGTTTGCCAGTAATATCCAAGATGCGTAAAGCGACTTGCGGCTTATTGAGGATCAGGCGTTCTAGGTCGGTACGACTCATGACACAGATCAGGCAATCTTCAATGGCCTCGGCAAAGGTGTTGTGCATCTTTGTGCCCAACAACGCCATTTCGCCAAAGAGCGTATGGGGCCCCAATGTCGTGATCACCAGCTTCTTGCCCTCTGGGCTGATACGATAGAGTTGTACCCGACCTTCCTTGAGGATAAACAACACCTCGCCCGGTTCTTCGGGCCGGTAAAAGACACGCCCTTTCGTAACCGTGCTCATGGTTGTAATCCGATTCAGTTCTTCCATTTCACGCGGGGAAAGATCTTGGAAAACGGCCAATTCAGAAAGATAACGCATCTTTTCAGCCGGCTGCATCAAGGTTCGTTCATCAGCTTTCACTTGCTACGCTCCTTCTTATGCTCCGCTCCACTCTCTGGCCAGCGCCAAAGCGATGTTGGTCCACAACAAGCGGAAGGAATGAAATTATCTTGGCCCAATAGCTTTACACAAGCCACGCAGTGTTGTCGTAACTTTCTCTGGCGCAGGATTCCCTAACGACCAAAGCCGCCCATTGAGCAGATAGGTCGGCGTGGCAAAGACACTTTCCGGAATCGTGGTTGTCGTCTCGGCAATATCCACAATGTCGATCGCGACCTCGGGAAACTCACGGCGAATGGTCGCCGCCACCTCATAGGCATAGTCACAGACAAAACAATCTTTGCTGACATAGATCACAATCGAAACCGGTTGTTCCAGTTCACTATCCAACACGGGCCATTGGTCTTGAGCAAATTCCTTTTGGCACTGTAGTTCCTCCAACCAATCATCTCCTTCCAATCGCAGTCACAATCCTTTTTACTGCACACAACCATCACGATACCTTTTGCTTTCGCCATGTGCAGGCAGCATAATTGATACGCTAAACAAACTTCTGTGATCGGACTTACGTCATCAGTTGGATTCAGCTTGCACTTATCCACACTATCTTATCCCAAAATGCTCTATTTGCGAGAGAACAAGTATAAGCTACGCTCATATATCAGGATATAGAAACCTAATTATAAAATGTTCCGATAGGCGTAGGTGCGCCGATAGCCATAATCTGTGCTGAAACTGCCAAAGAGCTTTTTGCTCGCCTGCGCCAACGGATAGCGCCCCATGGAGCGGAGGCCACGCCGCGCAATTTGGCTGGGACTGTAGAGCTTGCGGCAGAGCCAATCATAGGCGCTGCGCAACTCATCCACCGTAAAGTTCTTGGGGACAAAGGTCACATGCGCGGTGTCATAGTGACTCCACGGCACATCTAAGAGGCGATTCTCAGCTTCCACTTGATCACGGAAGGGTGTGCCGGGATAAGGTGTGAGCATGGTGGCACTGACACTGTCCAATTCACTGTTGCGCACAAAATCCCACATGGCCTGGAAGGTGGCAGGGGTATCTTCGTCAAAGCCCATGACAAAGAGTCCCACCACGCCGACTCCTGTGGCGCGAATGGTGTGAATTGCTTCGGTGGCTTGTTGGGCCACGCCACGGGATTTCCCGCCCAGTTCGCCTTTGTTGTCGGGATTGACACTTTCAAAGCCAATAAAGTGCTTATCCAAGTGGGCAGCGACGCTCATCTCCAACAGATTGGGGAATTTAGCAATACTCATCTCAGACTGACAAGTCCAGCCATGCAGATCCAACTTAGCCAAGGCCTCAAAAAGTTGGGCGCAATAGTCGGGATCGGTGGTAAAATTTAGACCAAAATTGTCGTCGGTGAGGAAAAAACGTTTGATGCCCCGGCGTTGGATCTCATCCACCACTTCGTCCACTGGACGCAGCCGCATTTTACGCCCGCTCACCCGGATTGCGGTACAGAAAGAACAATTGCGCGGACAGCCCCGCGTAATCTCCAAATAGGGTGTCCAGTAATTATTGCGTTCATCGACCATCTTGATGACGCGATCGCTGATCGACGCAATCCCCGTCAGGTCGGCCCAGCTCTCATCTTCATAGACAGGCTGCATTCCCTTGATGCCATGATTGGCAAAATCTTCCAGGAGTTGTTGCCAGGTAAAGTACCCTTCCCCGACCATAATACTATGCGAAAAAGTCTTGCTGTGCTCCTGCATCAACGTGGCATGGACGCCACCAAGCACGACACCGGCGCCTTGGGCCATGGCGCGCCGGGCAATCTGTTCTGCGCCCTCAATGGTCACCGTCATCGAGGTGATGCCGACCAAATCGCCTTCGCGGAGGGTGTCCAGCGCCAGATCGCGTACATTTTCATCCCAGATTTCTACGGGGATTTCCTCAGGCACCAGTGAAGCTAGGCGCATGAGCGTATAAGGAGAGCCGGGCGCCTTGCCAAAGACACGGCCATCACGTTTGGGCTGAATGAGCACAACACGTCGCATAATTCCTCCACTACCAGTTTATACCTTGCTCTAAACAGCAAGTTTTTAATGGCTCTTCGCGACAAAGTGTATTTGACGAGCAAGGTGGCGCGCCCAGAGAGCTCCTGCGGGTGGCGAGTCGCAAACCTGCCACCCGCCACCTTGCTCTGTTTCGATCCACTAACACGCGTAGACCCTTTTTAATTAATTTCTTCCAATAATTTCCCTAATTTGTATATCATAACATAGATGAGCAGCGATGAACAAGAAATTAATCAAAAAAACTTCATAAAAATTCACCAGGGTAGCGAGAAGCCTGCTCATCCCTTGCTCATAGACTCCAGCCAAGCTAGAAGCGATAAGGTATAGGCAATGCTCACCAAGGCGCCGACCAACACTTCAAACGCAGTATGGCCAAGCAACTCCTTTAGCTCTTCTTCACTGATCGGTTGACCGCTAAAAAGCTCACGAAGGATCTGATTCAGCACGCGTGCGTGTTTGCCGCTTTGCTGGCGTACACCGGTGGCATCATACATGACAATGACAGTCAGGATAATCGCGATTGCAAAAAAAGGGCTATCGAGGCCATATTGGTAACCCATTACTGTGCCCAGGCTACAGACTAATGCCGTGTGACTGCTCGGCATGCCGCCGGAACGGCTAAGCACACGAAAGTCGGGCCGACCAGTAAAGACCCATTCCCAAAAAAACTTAAAGACTTGAATCAGCACCGCTATGCTAACCGGTATCCACAGCGCAAGGTTAGACCAAAGTGCCACCATGCCGACCTACCCTTCCTGCCATTCCGTAAAGGCTGTTGTCCTACCGTCGGCTTGCCAGCGACTTACGCGTAGTTCCGCATGATCTAGCTGTTGGGTGCAATGGTCAATCAGTTGCACGCCTTGCTCATAAAGCGAAAGGGACTCTTCCAGCGGCAGATCATTGCTCTCTAACTTATTCAAAATTGTCTCCAGACGCGCAAAAGCGTCTTCGTAGGACAACGCAGCTACGGCTTGAGCAGATGCCGTGGTTGGTGCACTATCTGCTGTTGTGGTCATGCGCTCTTTTTCCTTATTGTTTGAGGCTCCTAGAGGGATGCGGCTGAAATTGCGCTTTTCCGCTCTGGGCAATCGTGCAATTTTAGTATGCCGCCTCTATGAGCGTTGTTTGACTTTTGGGATGAGTAATTGGCATCGTACCTATTAACGAACGTATTGTACCCGTCTTCCCTACAAAAATGCAACGCCCATCCCTTAAAAAGTCGCGATCGGAAAAGGTCGGTTCAACCGGATTGAGAGGCAAATCGAAATAATCTCGGAATTTGGCGGCGATTCCAGGATTATTTTGACGGATGTCTCTTATTGGGAGACTATAATTATTGGGGACTATAGCGGAGACGATACGCCAACATCCCTGCCCAATCACCTTGACCATAATAGCCTACGGTGACAGGCGCAGGTTGGCGCGATGCTTCCAGGATTGTCAGCTTACCGGTGCGCATGTCGGTTGCGGCTAGCACCACTGTACTATTTTGACGCTGTACATAGTAGAGCATTGTCCCGTCTTCGCTCCATACAGGCGCATCCTGAAAGTCGTCCACGGCGTTGAGTCGCTTGCGTTTGCCGGTCCGCGGGTCGAGCAACCAGATACGGCGTGCGGCAATGGCCGGGTTGTCAAAGGTCATCAACGGATCGTCGGTGGCGTCAGCCGCAGCAATAGCGGCGTAGGCGATCCAGTCGCCCTGGGGTGACCACGCCACGCTGCCCGGAATCTGCGCACTTTGACTGATGACGGTGGTGACGGCGCCAGTGGCGCTGTCGAAGAGGTTGAGCCACTTATGGGACTGTGCTTCCCGTCCGCCGCCGACCGTGATGGCCAACCCTGTGCCATCAGGCGACCAACTATAATAGCGCTCGTTGAGCAGCGCATAGTCGGCCAGTGGTGTGACCTGCCCTGTCTGTATATTCAGCACAAAGACCGGTAACCCATCGGCCATGATCGAGGCGCCAAGGGGACCGGACCAGAAGAGAAGGTGCTGACCATTCGGTGACCAACTGCCAAAGCGCACTTGCATGGGTCCGCTGCCGTCAGATGCGCCATATGAAGGAGGAGACTGAATGAAGATTGGCTGAGCGTTGAGCCCCAGCGCACTTTCCAAATTGATGACCCACAGGCGCAGCGGCTTCTCTGCAACAACAGCCGGCAGACCCTGCTGATCTACATGCCAGTTGCGCTCTTCAACAACGACGGTTGCGCCACCTGGTCGCCAACTGATTTCGCCAATCGCAACACCAGGCGGTAACACTTCCCAGACAGGGGAACCATCACTGCGCTGCGCCGTCAAACCACCTAGTTCGGTATTCGTGCGCAGCGTCCAGTTGTCGTGTTCAGCGATCACACTCGCCTCACCCATCGCGGTCACTGCGCCACTATTGATGTCTAGCGAAAAATAACGGGCGCTTTCACGATCTGTCACCAGCAGATGTTCTTCATCAAGCCACTGGCTGGTCACAAAGCGACGTTTGTCATTAGAAAGCAACTCCGTCTGCGTCATGGTGGCTGTCGCAACAAGCACCAGGGTGGTGGAGTCGGTCCAGCCGTTCATACAGGGATTGTTGGCCACCGTGTAAGCCACGTGCGTGCCATCAGGTGACCAAACCAGATGTCCCCCCAGGGTGGGCCAGGTCAGTTGACGGTCGGCCTGCTGCTGCTCACGGGTCGCTAAATCCTGGATGACCAGCCCAGTGCTGCTTAAATAGGCGACATGCTGCTCATCGGGCGCAAAAGTGGCCCAGCGGTCGCCAAAGAGCACCCGGGTAATGGTATTATCGACCACATTAAAACGCTGGAGCTTGCTCCCACTGCTAAAGACTCCACAGCCATCCGTCACCCCAGCTACAGTAAAGTAAAGCGATTTGCTGTCACTCGACCAGCGCTCCAACTGCGGTGCATCCCACCCCAAGCCAAAGGGCGACCAGAGACGGAGCGGGGCAAAACGCTGGCTACCGTCCACGCGGGAAATGGTGAGTTGCTGGTAATAGTCTAGCGGTGCATTGTTACTTGATTCATTCGGTAAAGCGACGTCCACTTCGGCAAGCCAGCGACCATCGGGCGAGGCTAACGTTTGCGTGCTCGTCTGATACACTGTAGGATCAAAGGATGGAACAGCCGTCAATGGGTCACCATCCAGATACGCCGCGGTCAACAGTTGTTCTGATGGCAACGCGACAGCCTTGAGCAGCAAGCCAGTTGCGATAATGACTGTCGGTTGGCTCTCCGGTTGCGCCGGTATTGCCCAGATCGGGCTGTCGCGGCTGTTGTCATCAAAGAGAATTGCGCTGTCGTCAGCGCTCCACTGCATATAGCTGAGGCCATTGGCCGTTTCCGGCGGCAAAACACTGATAGGTACATTGCGTCGTGTTGCGATATTGTAGATCCACAGCTGTAGATCGCCATCACTGCTACGCTGAGTATAGGCAAGCTGCTGGCCGTCGTGGGCAAATGCACTGTTGAAAAGTATGACACCTTGGTCGGCAATGTGTGCAACAGTTTCTCCATTTGGATTGAGCAGTTCCAACCCTATTGACCGATTGACCAACAGGAGTGGTGCATTGGGCAGCCAACGATTGACAAGGCCGACATCAGATAATTCCTGTGCTGCGCCATCCACTCCTAATACGTAGCCCAGGAAGCTAAGGTAGCGGCTATCTGACGACCACGCCAATTCTTGTGGCACATGTTCAATGGCCGCGATAGGAACTGTTGCCAATTGATGTGCCACTCCGCCAGCGGAGGGGACAAGCCAGACCGTTTCGAGCTGCGGTGGGTAGGCATTGGGTGTTGCCGGTTCACCTTGCTGAAACGAAGTGACGGCAATCCATTTGCCGTCAGGCGACCACTGGGTAAAACCATTGTTGAGCGCTTCATGGGTAAAGATCGCTTTGGGTTCAGCGTCCTTGGCCACACTCCGGACAAAAAGAGTTCCGCTCGTGACATAGGCAAAGCGGTCACTAGTGGGATTCCACGTCGTCAGCAACGCTTCATCAAGAACTTGGCGCTGGGTTCCTGTCCAGAGATCCACGAGCAGTAGGTACGATTTTCCCGGTTCGGTAATGTCGTTGCGTGGCTCCAGGCCCGACACCAACAGGTAACGCCCGTCGGGCGAGGGTTGTGGTCTAGCTGAAAAGAAAAGGAGTGTAAAGCCTTCACTACTACCCAACCGTTCATAGGTCGTTGCAAAACGCGCGTCCGTAAAGGGCGCAATCTCTGGCATAGTGCGCAAGCCCCACATCGGATCGGTGGGGTTTGTGTCGTCCTTATTTGGCGCCGTATAGAGAATAAGGGTGTTGGGTGCGGCGAGTTGGGATTTATCCACAGAACTTGGTGCATAGGTCATCGTCTGCACCAGCTCCTGGGCAGAGAGTGGCTGTAAAACGGCAGGCAACATAACCTGGACGATAGCGACAACGAGGATTATATGCGCAAGAGAAATTTTTACGTTCATCTCTTTCCAACCTTTGATAGAGCCTAATCGGCAAAATCCGCTAGTATACCGCTGCAGAAATAAACCTAGGGATAGCATGGAGATTCTTCGGAGCAAAAAGTTGCTCCTCAGAATGACAGAACCCTGGCTTATTTAAGCCGAACTGTAACAGTGGTATTCTATTTTAGGCTTCCATCATACTACAAGAGTACACCTTGCAGCACCAATGCGGCTACGGAAAAATAGATAACCAGGCCGGTAACATCCACCAAGGTGGCCACAAAGGGCGCCGAAGATGCCGCCGGATCGGCGCCCAGTTTTTTGAGCAAGAGGGGCAACATAGAACCAGAGAGCGTACCCCACATCACGACGCCCACTAGCGAGAGCGCCACCGTCAGCGCAATTAAAATCCAATGCGCGCCATAAAGGCCAAAAAGCTGCTGCCAGACCCAGATACGGGCAAAGCCGATGACGCCCAAAATCATGCCGAGCGCCAGCCCAGAGAGCAACTCACGGCGCATGACCTGCCACCAATCACCCAGTGTCACTTCACCCAGGGCCAGGGCACGAATAATGAGCGTTGCCGCCTGCGAACCGCTGTTGCCGCCGCTAGAAATGATCAGCGGCACAAAGAGCGCCAGGATCACGGCACGGGCGATTTCATCCTGAAAATAGCTCATGGCGGTCGCAGTCAGCATCTCACTGAGGAAGAGCACCACCAGCCAGCGCGCCCGCTTGTTAACCAGCATGGTAAAAGGAGTGGCCAGATAGGGAGTCTCCAACACTTCAGCGCCGCCAATCTTTTGTAGGTCTTCGCTTGCCTCCTCGGCTGCCACATCCAGCACATCATCAACGGTGACAATGCCGATGAGCACGCCCTGACTGTCAGTTACCGGCAGCGCCACCCGTCCCATGTCGCGGAAGATATGGACCGCCTTCTCTTGGTCATCCGTAGCCACCAACGCTGTATAGCGATGATCCATAAGGTCGGCCACATGAACATCCGGCTTGGCCAGGAGAATCTCCCGAATGCGCAGATCATCGAGCAGATGCGAGCGTTCATCGACCACATAGATACTGTTGAGCGTTTCACTGTCGTGACCGACGCGGCGAATGTGCTCCAACACCTGAGGAATGGTCCACTCCGGATGCACCGCCACATACTCAGTCGTCATCAGGCGCCCAATACTATCCTCTGGGTACCCCAACAATGTGTCGGCGATCTTGCGCTCTTTCGGCGAGAGTAGATTGAGCAACTGTTGCGCCACCGGCCCCGGCGTCTCTTCCAGCAGCGCGGTACGGTCATCGGGTGAAAGGCCGTTGATGAGCGCCACCAACCGCTCCTGTTCTGCTGCCAGCGTACGGATCAACTTCTGTTGCGTCTCGGTGTCGAGAAACTCAAAAGTCGCCGTGGCCAATTTGCGGGGTAGCAGGCGAAAGAGCACGGCGTCTTCTTCGCGCGGCAATTCCTCCAATAGATTGGCCAACTCCGGCGGCGTCCAACCGGCAATTAAATGGCGTAATTCTTTCACTTCATTGCGCTGAATAAACTCATGAATCGTGGAGATTTGTTGTGGTTCAAGCATAATTCAATGCAGAGGAAGTGACTTACTGTTGCCAAATAATCAGCAAAATCTTATTAAGGATATAGAGAACGCCAAAAGCCAATGCCCAGGCGCGTTGACCGGTGCTGTAGAGCGCCACAATTGCCAACCCGAAGATGGCTAGTTCTGCGCCCAACAGCCAGGGCTCATGCAAACGCCAGGGGGAAGCAGGCGCCAAAAAGACACCCCAAAACATGGCAAAGAGCAATGGGCTGCCGATGCTCAGACCGATCTTGGTGAGCAGTGGCTGCTCAGTCTGGAAGCCCCAGTAGCCCAACGACGCCAAGTCACACAGTTCCAATACAAAGCGCAACAGCAGGTTGAGGAATTTAATACCTTCCATAGAGTTCTTTCTATCTGATTAATGCGTTAACAGATCTGTCACTATACTATACCTGCAATTGGTCCTTTCAACATTAGTCCTTGGTATAGTCCCCTTTGGCCGATAGACTAGTTTTTTAAGACACTAGCCATTGCCACCTTTCCCCAAGCCGTGTAGATAGAGAAGCCTTTGGGTAGAGGATATGCACAGGTTATGTTGGGGTACGGCGGCGCAGTGTATTATGCTGACAATGGCAAGTTACAGTACAAGCGGCACAACAATGATCGAGATCCAGGAGAACTTCGCCAGATCATCATTGATGAAGGCCAGCCCAATCGAGAGTAGAAAAATCGCAGAGACGAGCAGCGGCGCCCATAACTCACGGCGGCGTTGCTGCTCACTGACATGGGGATCGATCAACCGGTGGCGCCGTGCAACGTACCACCACAATACAGCGGCCAGAAGATTTGCCACGGCCACAGCCAATGCGTAGAAGATGGTCGCGGCTTGATTGCCATACTCGCTGAGCACGGCCGTGGGAAAGGGAATCAAGGCAACCGCCATGAGTAGAAGCAGATTGAGCAAGAGTAGAATGCGGTCGTACCGTTGGATCAGTTGGAACTTGCGGTGGTGGCTTAGCCAAAAAGCACCGAGCACCAAAAAGCTGATGCCATAGGCCAAATACTTGGGCCAGATCGCCAAGAGGGCCTGGATTAATTCGCCATTGCTCAACGGTCCCTCAGCCGCTGGCAAGCGGATCTCTAACGCCAGCAGCGTAATCGCGATGGCAAAGACCGCATCGCTAAAAAAGATGAGGCGCTCTAAACCAAGCTCTTCGTGTTTTGTTACTGCTGGCTTGCTTTCTGCAGAATGGGAGGATTTGGATGTTTTTCGAGCCATAGGGTCACTACATTTTAAGTTGGGGTGTGAGCAAGCTTCACCATCTCACACCGTGGTTGATTGCTATAAATTCGCAGCCAGCGCTTTTTGATCTCGCATTAGATAAAGGCCATAGAGCATCAACAGCGTAACCTGCACAACGTCTAATGGGATCGCAGGAAAGTTGGTATATTTCAAAGCAAGATCGTGGAGGCCATGCAAAAGCACAACCACCCAGATCGTATTCGTGCGTAAGCGGATCGCGCCCAGCCCAATCCCATGCACAAAGGCGCCCAACATCTGCGCTGCGACAATGGCGGGATTGCGGTAGAGCAGGTTGCCGATATGCATAAAACCAAAGAGCAGCGCAGAGATGACAACTGTGCGTGTCACGCCGGTCGGGCGTAGCACACGCATGACGATGCCGCGCATCAATCCCTCTTCCATAAAGCCGGTGAGGGCATAGCCAATGAGCAGATAGACAAACGTGTTCCAGTCGCTGGTTTGCAAGCCCCGTAGAAAAGGCAAGACAAGCACAATGACAAAAGGAATCCAGGCCCAAGGCAATCGCCGCCATGCCGCTGGGCCATTAAAGCCAGTCACCCGCCACCAGCCCAACAAGGTCAACGTGATGGCAAGCAGGATCGAGAGCGCGATCAGCGCCACAAAGTCGGCCTGGTATTGTGGAAACCAAAGCTGGGCCGCGAAGCCGCACAAGGTGGCGATCACAAGGTACGCAATCAGGATCAGTACCGCAGTAAGAAGAGGGCGCGTCTGCAGAGACTGTACGGTCATGTCGGGTATTCCTTCAACAGAAGAATGATTGCTAGCTGTTTAATTTAACGCTGCGCAACAATATAACGATATAAGGTACTTGAAAAATTGAGTGGCGAGTAGGGCATTACCCACCACTCGCCACTCGCCACTCGTAGCTGATTTAGTCAAACTCTGCGTAGAGCCTATTAGCAAAATCGACCATTGCCTGTTCTTGCGCATCACTGGGCTGGTGCGCGCCGTTGCCCCTAAAGGCCAGCGTCTGGCTCATTGCGTCAGCGACAGCCGGATCTTTCTGCACAATCTCAGCGTTGCCCAACTCATCGACCCAACTGTAGATCTGCGCCAGTTGCTCCGCCGTCAGCCAATGCCGCCCCTTGTCGGTAGGCGCTTGACCGCGACAAGAGGTGGCCACGGCCACGCCATAGGTATAGACGGCCAGGTCATCACAGAAGCCGGCAATGCCTCCTTCGCGATGCCAGGCAAGGGCTAGTTGGGCGGCGGCACTGGTGCGTCCCGCCACGGCTGCGTCGCTGACCCAACGGCTCCACTCGGCGATCATACGCTGTTGCGCCGGCGTCGCTTGCTCCTGGCCACTGCCAGTAAATTGTACGGCGCCGACAGCCGTTTCCGCCGTAAAAGAGGCAAAGGTGCTGGTCAGATGACGAAAATCCTCAGCGGCAGCAGGAGTGTCACTGCTGAAATTCACCGCACTTTGCCCGCCGTCACAGGGGCCCTGCAACAGAGCGTCGTCCGCTTGTATGGTCGCCATTTGGCAGGTGTCGGCACTCTGCCAGCGTACCTCAATGGCTGGGGTAAGTGAGGTGGTGCTGTCAGCAGCCGGTGCCTGCGCCGCCGGTGTGGCGACCGGCGTGATCGGTTTGATTGCACACGCGGTAAACGCTTGAGTCAGCAGCGGTAACGCCAACAGCCATAACAAGATGTGGGCCAGAATTTTGTGTTTTACTTCAGATGTCTTTGTGTTTTGCATACGATTTCCAAATAAGCGGGCCATTCGTTTGGCCGTACTATTCTGCTGTTTGAGGTTACTGCCACCCGCGCCGCAATAACAGCGCCAAGCCGCCGGCAATTAGTAAGAATGGCCACACCAATCCAAAGTCGAAACCAAACAGGAAGGCTGCCGCCAACAGCAATAAGATGCCACCGCCGATAAGAGAGCCAGTGGCGGCGGATGTCCACTGCTGGTCCGCTTGTTGATAGAGATTCCAGGCAGTGATCAATGCACTCGCCGCTGGGATTAGTAAAAAGAGCGCCCACCAGTTGGCAAAGTTGGTGATCAGCCCCATGTTTTGCAACAGAAAGATAGCACCTAATAGGATCAGAACCGCACCGCCTACCCAGCCATAGGAGCCGGAATGACGTGCAGCCCGTTTGGCCGCGCGCCGTTCGGCACGCTCTTGTTCGCGCAATTCGCGCCAATCGCCAGAAGGTGGTGGAGTGGCTAATGGCGGGGTAGGTGACGTAGTAGGTGGCGGCGTAAAGGTAATATTTGATGCTTCGCCTTGGTCTTCTTCGGGTTTTTCTATTTTGATACTCATGGTCCATTTCTCCTTGTCTGCTCCATTGGCCGCTGCTGCGCACAAAACACCACCTAAATAGTATCACATACCTGCCTTACGCTGTCACTAGCCGAGAGAATAGAAAGCCCCTGGCCGATTGGCTAGTGGTCAAACCACGGCAAGAAATTTCCTGCATCGGCCAGGGGCAGTAGATTATACTAGGGTCCTAGAAACCAGGTTTCTTGGAGAAACCTGGTTTCTTATCCTGCAAAAGAACATTGGCAGAGTACTATTGGGCAATCATATAAGTGACCTGTACTTGCAGGGTCACCTGCAGCTCACCCGGCGAAATCGGTGCGGCGCCGCCGCCCAAGCCGCTTTGCATGGCATAGGCAGCCATCGGATAACCGCCACCAATCACCTCGCTGACGGAGACCACTTCACCGACCTTGACATTGGTCAATTGGGCCAGCTCTTCCGCTTTGGCATTGGCATTCTGGATCGCAGCCTCACGCGCCTGCGATTGGGCCGCATCCATCTTGTCGAGGCTAAAGTTGACGCCATAGATGTTGTTGGCGCCGGCTTCGATCGCGGCATCCAACACATTGCCCACCTTATCCAAGTCCCGGATGATTACCGTGACATTATTGGTGACATGATAGAGTGTCTTCATCTCGGTGCTGCCCGGGTCACTGGTCCGTTCCGCCCAGATGTTAAAGCCGGAGGTCTGAATATCTTTTTCAGCGATCCCTTGCTCTTTCAACGCGGCCAACATGGTCTCGAAGATCTGCTTGTTCTCGGCGCTCGCTTCTTTGACCGTGGGCTTCACCACTTCCACCCCAATATTGGCCTGCGCCGTATCCGGTTTGATACTCACTTTGCCTTCACCCACGACGGTAATGGTCCGTGGTGGGGTGGTCGTGTCATCAGCGGTTTGCGCATGGACAATGGTGGGGCTTGCTTTGCCCCATGAACCGAGGATGATCAGCGCAGCAATGGTCAAGCCGGCAATCAATGTTTGTAAACGATAGGATTTCATGCTCTTTGTCCCTTTCTTGTCAAGAATCGCTTGACATTCCTACCCGCGTACAGCTTTGCCAGCAGTCCACCAGGTAGTATTGTGTAAATTTAGCTGCTGATAAAAATTCAGCCCAGTGGAGACGTTGCGTCCCTACGCAATGTTCCCACCGTTTTATGCTGCATTATTCAAGACAATTGAGCAGTTGGACAAAAGCAGGGTAAGCTTACTGTGAAGGTGGCGCCTTGGCCGGCGATACTCTGTACATCGATCTGGCCGCCATGTAATTGGACAATCGCGCGGCTGATGGCAAGCCCTAAACCAAAACCGCCACTCTCCCGTGTGCGCGCCGGGTCAGCGCGATAGAAGCGTTTGAACAAATGCGGCAGATGTTCCGCGGCAATGCCGATACCACTATCGATGACGGTCACGCGGATCTGCCCATCTTCCTGTGCGGCGCAGAGGGTCACTTGACCGCCCGTAGGTGTATATTTGATGGCATTCTCCAGCAAATTGGTAAAGACCTGACCCAAACTGTGACCATCCCCCTGCAATGGGGTTGTGGCGGATAAGTCATATTGCAGTATTACACCTTTGGCGGCAGCGACCGGGGCAAGTTGCGCCACCACCTGCGTCAGCAATGGTGTAAGCGCTACGGGCGCCGATGGCAGGGCCTCGCCCTGTTCCATGACCGCCAACATCAACATCTGCTCAATCAGGCGCGTCATCCGGTCAACATCACCTTCCATGTCGGCCATCATCTCTTGTAGGGTGGACACCTCGCGCGGGCGCGAGCGCGCCAGGCTCAGTTGTGTTTTGAGCATGGCCAACGGCGTGCGCAATTCGTGCGAGACGTCGGCTGTCAACTGTCGTTCCCGTTGAAAGGCTTGGTCGAGCCGCTCGAGCATAGCGTTAAAGGTGTGCGCTAATTGGCCAATCTCATCGTTGGGCAGATCGAGTTGCAGCCGTTGACTGAGATCGGCGGCGCTAATCTGCTGCGCCATCGCCGTAATGGTGCTGACCGGCGCCAACGCCCGGCCGGCCAGAAAGAGGCCACCGGCCAATGACAGAATCAGCGCCACCGGAATGGCAATCGCCAGACTAAGCAGAATCAGACGGAGCACTTCCTGACTGTCGCGCAACGTCAGCGCCAGCACCAGCGTACCTAGAATTTGGCCATTTTCCTCAAAGGGTGCGGTCAGCAGGCGCGCTTTGGCGCCATCGGGCAAGGTGACATCGGCAAATTGACCAAAGTCCGGCAAGGTGGTGGGCAGCGGCCATTGGTCGGCTGCACCAATCGTGAGGATCAGCTTGCCTTCCCCGGTCAGCGCCCAGGCCAAAATATCTTGGCGGCGCAGGGCAGTGATGTCGGCGGGCTCAATGGCATACTGCCCGTCGCGCACATCGATGACAGCATTGAGTTGCGATGCAGCCAAACGTAGGGTGTCTTTGACTTGCTGGTTTTCTAGCTTTTGCACCACAAAGAGCAGCACGCCACCCAACACCAGCAGCAAGATCGCCTCTAACGTCACTGCCCAGAGCACTAACCGCAAACGCAGGCTGTTGCGGCTGGGGGTAAAGAGCCTAGCCACTATACTTCGCTCTGTTGCCGCGAATTGTTGCATTGCGTTACGCTCCGGTCGTTTCTTGGCTCACCATCCGATAGCCCAGCCCGCGCACGGTCTGGAGCAACTTCGGTTCAAACCCATCGTCGATCTTCTTGCGCAGGTTATAGATATAGACCTCGATCACCTTAGATTCAGCATCGAAGTCCATATTCCAGCCATGCTCGATCAGCTGATCACGACTCAAGACCCGGTTAGGATTGCGCATGAGCGTCTCCAGGAGCGCATACTCTTTGGCGGTCAGTTCAATCTGGCGGTCACCTCGTTGTGCCTGTTTGGTGGCGGTATTGAGGAGCAGGTCGCCAACCTGTAAGGTTACACTTTTTTGGGCGCTATCGCGCCGCGCCAGCGCCCGCATACGCGCCGTCAGCTCCTCAATGGCAAAGGGTTTGACCAGATAGTCATCGGCGCCGCTGTCGAGCCCGCTCACCTTATCGGGCAACGCGCCCAGCGCGGTCAACATCAGAATCGGCATGGTGTAGCCGTGGGCGCGCAACTGACGACAGACCGCCAGCCCATCCATACCGGGCAGCATAATGTCCAACAACAGCAGATCATAATCGGCGCTCTGCACCCACTCTAACACGTCAGCGCCATTGCCGATCACATCAACGGCGTAGGCGTCTTCTTCTAAGCCCTGGCGGATGAGCTTCGCCATCCGCGGTTCATCTTCTACGACTAAAACGCGCATTTCTCTTCCCCTAAAGTCAAGCGTCCCTCTGGGACGAGTTGAGGCGACGCAGATTGTTCTGCGCCGCCTGTTCTAGCAATTTATGCTCGTAGTCATCCTGCGTTCCGCCGGGATGGGCTAGGTGTGCCGCAAAATCTGCGCGGGCGCCAGACGGCGGAGTACGATCGTGGTGGCGCCCATACTCAGCATAAGCCCAATGGCGACCAACGTCAAAAGCAGACCAATGGCGCTGAACGAGATCACTTTTAACAAAATGTGAAGGTCTTCTCCATGATTTCTTTACATTTGACATCTACGATAGAGATGGAAGCCGGTGCGACTTCACTGCTCTTGTGGCTTTGGGGCTGTGGATTGCCGGCGCTGCTGGAAAGCTATACTGATGAACAGCACAAGAAGTAACGCATTACTCGTGTAAAAAGTGTACCTCCTTGGCGCGCATTAGTATAGTAACCAGAACCAAACTATAGTAAATGCCAGACTACAGTAAATAGCGGTAAATCAATGTAGACTAATGTAAGTAATCAGGAGAAGTAAAATGCACGTATCAATGCACAGTTTCTTAGATGGATGGATCGGTGATGGGCGAATGTTGAGAATGGGACATGGATTCTTTCCGGGTGGTTTGTTCATGGGATTCTTGGCCATCGTCCTCATGCTCCTACTCTTTTGGGCCATCTGGTCATGGTTGCGCAATCGGCAGACGCCGGTAATGGCAGGAGCAGGAAGCACGAACCTGCCGGGCGTTGCAACCCCAGGTGGATCTTCGTCCCAAGCCATGGGCGTCTCGCCCATGGAGGTGCTCAAACTACGCTATGCCAAAGGTGAAATTTCACGCGCCGAGTATGAAACTATCCGGCAAGATCTGTTAGGCGAGCCAGTAGAAAATCCGGCGACGACCGTAGCCCCGTCCCCCACAGCGGTGACGATTGGCGAACCCGACACGAGCGAAGCGACGACCATGGAGCCTGACACAGATGATACGCCATCTGTTATACCGACAGAAGATGAGTCGACCGCATAGCAAAGTTAGACAGGATTCACAAGGTTCACAAGATTTTTAACCCAGGTAAGGGCAAACAAATCCTGTAAATCTTGTGAATCGCGCCCTGCTTTACATCCTTTATGAGTCCAGTCGCTGAGGCGACTTTTCGCTGTCAGTCGCGGGTTTTACCCCTGCTATTCCAGCGATCACAGACGGAAAGGCAGCCCATGAGCTTGACTTGGCAGTATCTCTTAATTTTTCTACTGGTCGCGATCGAGGGCCCTGCGGTCACGCTCGCGGCCGCAGCGCTGGCCGGAACAGGAGCGCTCAATCCGCTGGTGGTCTCGTTGATGGCAGGCGCCGGCAATCTTTGCGGTGATTTGGTGTGGTATATCCTGGGCTATTTTGGCTGCTTTGAGCGTCTTATGCGCTGGTTTCCCGCGCTCGCAAAAATAGAACCACAGATTGCCCGCCTAAAGGCAATCACGGCGAAAAATGCCCCCCAAATGTTGCTGTTTGCTAAGCTCTCTTTGGGTATCGCCTCAATTCCTACACTGGTGGCGGCGGGAATGGCGCGTGTTGCATGGCAGCGCGTTGTACCGATCCAACTATTGGGCGAATTGATTTGGACCGGCAGTCTGATGCTCATCGGTCTCTTGCTTGGGCAATATATCACCCAATTTGAGCAAGGGCTTCAAATCGCGACGATCGCCGGCAACGTTCTTTTACTCCTGGCGCTGCTCTGGGTGGTGCGCAAACAGATCGGACGCGCTGTACAATCGACTGGCCAATCGACTGGCCAATCTACCGGCAACCTCCATTAGAAGTAGCGCCATCGTCACCAACAGCCATTCAAGCTGTAAGAAGCAGACTGGTGTGGCGATGTGCTGCTACGCTATGTTTTTTAGAAGTTTGTAATGAACGTTTAATTGTCGTGCCATACTCACCTGCTATCCTGATCAACAAGTCAATCAAACGGATTGGCGGTCGTCAAATCAGTCAGATAAATGTAGCAGGAGTATTCAAGATGAAAACGAATGTACGACAACACTTTTTGGGTCTTGCCGCCGTTGCCACATTAGCGTTGGGCGGTTTGGGCGTCACGGCTTTTACCAGCTACGCCAAACTGGTGGCGCAGACACAACCGGCGGGCGAAGCCGGCGACACTGTGCAGGATCCCAGCTATACAGGCACGATTCCTGTTGATGGCTCAAAAACCGACGGTCTGAGCGAAGCGGATGAAACTGCCGCGCTCCAAGGATTGGCCAAGATTGATACTGCGACGGCGGAAGCTGCCGCGCTCGCGGCCAATCCTGGCGCGACTGTGGTAAAGAGCAGCCTCGACAATGAGAATGGTTCCCTGGTTTACAGTGTTGAATTGAGCAATGGTTTGGATGTCAAGGTGGATGCCGGCAACGGCGCCATTCTCCACACTGATCAGGCCAATGAAGGCAGTGAAGGTAACGCAGACGGTGAAGTCGATGAGGCCAATGAAAGCGCTGAGAACGATCAGGCCGGCGACACCGACAATATCCAGGATGAAACCCAAGCTGGCGAACAGGATGAGGCCAGCGACACGGATAATCTCCAAGATGAACAGGATGGCCAACCGGACGACACCAACGAAGCGTCAGGCGCAGAGGATGCGGTAGGTCAGTAAACGTCATAGATGGCGCAACTTTGGCTGACAAATGTATAAGTAAGTAAGAAGACCGGGTATGGGCGCAATGTCTCGTCCCCGGTCTCTTGCTTTCTATTTGATAGCTTTTATGCTCATCGCCACGGTTGCTGCACGTGCAATACGCATCTTGTTCACACAGGCGCTCAAACGGGACACCTATGGCGTAATTAACCGTACAACCGCATCATTTCTCGCTCAAGTCATACAGATTGTTATCTATATTGTGGCATTTACGCTTTATGCTCATATCATACCGGTTCTCAATTCCTTGGGGAGCGCGTTGCTTACCGGCGTTAGTATTTCGGCGGTCGTGGTCGGCTTGGCGGCGCAGAGCACGCTCAGCAATTTTATTGCAAGCATTGCGCTCTTACTCTATCGCCCTTTTAATGTCGGTGATCGGATCCAAGTTAATGCACCCACGGGACTTGAAACCGACATCGTGAATAGCCTGACCCTTGGCTACACAATCTTAGAGACTTTTGATAACCGCCATATTGTTGTGCCGAATAGTGTTATGGCTAGTCAGATCACGGTCAATCTGACGCGTGTCAATCCTCGTGCAATGACAATTATCCCTATCCCAATTAGCTATCAGTCCGATCTGGCAAAGGCGCGCCGTATCCTGATCGATCTAGCGAAGGTGCATCCATTGGTGCAAGAGGTGGTGGGCTGCCCGCTGATTTCACTGGGCGCATATGCGGTTACGCTAAGTTTGCGTGCTTGGTGTGCGAATACCGGTGACGCACAAGAGGTTGAATATGCAATCTATGAGCAAGTGCTAACCCGTTTTGCACAAGAAGATATTGAACTCCCCTATCCATACATGAATGTTGTGCTGCAATCGGAAGGAGCGGCAGCAACGCCAACGTTGGCGGGCGTCGGTAGGTCCGCCAACAGCATATAGGATTCGCACAAAGCGACCGCATGAGATTTCCCCATTTCAACTCATATTAACCTCACAGATCTATAATCCGTAGACCGCTTGGAAAGATATGGAGGGTTTTTATGCGAGTATTAGTCATTGAGGATGAAGCCAAGATTGCCGCTTTTATCAAGCGTGGGCTGGAAGAACATGCCTATGCCGTCGATGTAGCCCATGATGGCGCGGAAGGGTATGAATGGGCGCGTAATTTTGACTATGACTTTATTGTGCTTGATCTCATGCTGCCTAAGGTGAACGGATTGGAACTTTGTCAACGGCTGCGCGCCGAAGGCAATCACGCCAATCTCATCATGTTGTCGGCGAAGGACACAGTGGCCGATCGCATTGCCGGTCTGGACGCCGGGGCCGACGATTATCTGGTGAAACCCTTTGCCTTTGGCGAGCTGTTGGCTCGGCTGCGTGCGGTCCGCCGGCGCAGCACCGACCAGTCACGCATCACCAGCCTGACCGTGGGCGATTTAACGCTAAATCTGTTAACCCATCAAGCCGAACGCGCCGGCCAAGTGATAGACCTTTCCGCCAAAGAGTTTGCACTGTTGGAAATGCTCATGCGCCATCCCAACCAGGTGCTTAGCCGCACACTAATTGCGGAACATGTTTGGGATTATGATTTTTACAACGAATCCAATGTCGTCGATGTCTACATTCGCTATTTGCGCCGCAAGATCGATGATCCTTTTGCTATGAAACTCATTCAGACAGTGCGCGGCATGGGCTATCGACTTTTGAACCTTGGCGAACCAGAGGCATAGGATGCTCAAGACAATTCGCGCTCGCATTGCGCTTATGCTCACACTGCTAATGTTGGCACTCCTGCTCCTCTCCGGTGCTTTTCTTTACTTCAGCTTGCGCACCCAATTATTGCAAACACTGGATGATGGCTTACGCTTTAGCGCCGAGCAGTTGCTCGCCACCGTGGAAAATGAAAATGGGCACCTTGTCTTTGGTCATGGTGACGTAGCGTCTGACACACCGCGGGCTACCAACGATTTGCTCCGTTTGGTCATGTTGGATGGAACGATTACTGCTAGCCAGGGCAGCACCACCATACCTGACCAGATTCCGCCTATGCAAGGAGCAGGGCCATTCTTCATGACGATCAATGCCCCGCACCAGGCAGAGCAAACGCCCCTCCCTGCGCTCGTCCTGTCGAGTGATGGCTTCCAAAACAAATTACGGATTGTGAGCATTCCCGTCGTCATCAATGGCCGTCAACTGGCCTGGGTGCAGGTGGGGCGCACGATGGCGGCGCTGCATGAGACGCTCAATGAATTGCTGCTGCTCTTACTGTTACTGGTGCCGATGCTCTTGCTGGCCACCGCGCTGTGCGGTTACTGGTTGGCTGGGCGCACACTCCACCCCATTGAGGCGATTCGGCGTCAGGCTGCCACAATCAGTGCACAGGATCTGCAGCAACGGCTCAATCTGGCGCTGCCGGATGATGAAGTGGGACGGCTGGCCCGTACTTTTGATCAAATGTTAGCGCGGCTACAGGCCAGCTTCCAGGCCCAACAACGCTTCGTCGCTGATGCTTCTCATGAGTTGCGCACGCCACTGGCCGTCATTCGCGGTGAATGTGATGTGACCCTGGAACGCCCGCGCCGACCGGCAGACTATATCGAAGCACTCCAGAGCATTGGCAGCGAAACCAGCCGCATGGAGCGCCTGGTGAACGATCTCTTGTGGCTGGCGCGCAATGATAACACTCAGTTGACCCTCCAGCGCGAGGCGCTCGATCTGGCCGATCTCCTAGGCGTACTGCTCGAATTGTTGCAACCGCAAGCAATGGCGGCTGGGGTGGCGCTTCATGTCGATCTACCGGTCATTTTGCCCATCAATGGGGATGCAGACCGACTGATCCAGGTTTTTACCAATCTGCTGGAAAATGCCTTTGTTTATGCACCGGGTAGTATTGTAACGATTCAGGGAATGGCACAGGATCATTGGGCAACCATTACAATCGCCGACAACGGCCCAGGAATTGCGTCCGAACATCTGCCCCATCTTTTTGACCGCTTCTATCGCGTCGATCCATCCCGCAATCGCGCCGGCGGCGGCAGCGGGCTTGGGCTAGCGATTGTCCAAGAGATCGTGCAAGCTCATGGTGGAATTGTCAATGTCAGCAGCACGCCGACAATAGGCACCCGCTTTACGATTCGCCTACCGCATGTACCTATCCTCAATTGTTTAGCAAAGACGAGAACCACAGCCGAAAGACCAGGCGTCTACCTGGCCGACTGATTCAGCATGACTATGCTATTGCCTGATCTCTGGGCTCGCAACTTGTGTAATAATTAGACGAAGGGGATTGTCTACAATTCAATCCCCTTTTTGTCCGGTTACTGATCCTTGATCATCGGTAACCTCATGCCCAACCCCTAAATACATATTATACTCAAGGAGAAAAGATGAAAACGCTTGAAAAGCCAGGTTGGCTATCACCAACAACCATCCGTATGACCCTAGTTGTGGTGACCTTCGTGAGCGTAACGGCTTGTGCAGCACCGGCTGCGCCGCAGCATAGCCAGGCGTCAGCACCTACCAGTACAGCGGCGTCCACACAAGCTTCTACACCAACCACAGCGCCAACCGCCACGCGAGCTTCCACCCCTACGCCAGCGCCGACCGCCACCAATGCCCCTACGGCTACCACAGCAGTGACAACGACCCTAGCCGCGGCGTCCACAGCCAAACCAACGGCAACGGTTTCCTCCAACACAATCATTACTGCCACCCCGACAGCCATTCCTACACCCCAGGTAACCATTCCCAGCGGCTGGACCGCGATCAAAGATACTCGGCTAGGCTATTCACTGGCCGTCCCAACTGGGTGGAGCGAACTCGACCTGCGCGGCTCCCAAATTGCTACCATGGCCGGCATGATGGGCCAGGGCAAAGCGTTGCAGCAACTCCAAACGTTCCTGGCCACCAAAGAAGGTCAGGCCGTTGGCAAAGTAGCACTGCAGTTGGATATGTTCAGCCTTATGCAAGGGAAGATTCCCCCCTTGCTTAATGTATCGGTAATCCCTTTGCCCCAAGGTTCCGATGCGGCCTACGTCGAGAACACCATCAAGAGCAATTTAGGCTTGCTGGATTCGTATGCAAAGCTTACGAACGTTGTTATCAAATCAGATGTTGTGAACAACCTACCAGCAGTGCGAGCATCGGCCACGGCGGACTTGAGTGCGGTTGGCGTTGCCGACAAGCTTGCGGTCACGGCCGTCGGCTTGATCGCTAATGACCATCTCTATCTGCTGACCATGGTCGCCCGTAGCGATATTGCAGCGACAATGACGCCTACATTTGCTCAGATCAGCGGCACGTTCCGACCGGAGTAGATTGAGCAATGGAAAAGCAAGATGAATGTGCCAAAAAACAAGGTTGATTCCACGGTGAATAGCACCGACAGTTCCTACCTCCAACGCGTGTTGCAGCGTTTACGCACAAGTTGGCCCATCTGGGTGTCAGGGTTCATTGCGATTGGACTCTTAGGTAGTTTTCTACAACTGGCCGAGGATGTATGGATGAAAGAGGCCTTTGCTTGGGATGCACCTGTCATGCTGGCTGTACATCAACTGAGCACGCCGTGGTTGAATACACTAATGATTGCCATTACCTGGATCGGTTCGCCTGGCATTATTCTGCTTGCTCCGCTTGCTGCGGGCTGGCTTTGGCTACGCCGACGAAAGCCCGCAGCCGCAATTGCCCTAATGGTAAGCGTCATTGGCGCTGCGCTCCTCAGCGGTTCCCTCAAACTTCTCTTTGCACGACCGCGACCAACGGTTTTTCCGCCTCTGTTAACAGAGCAAACCTATAGCTTCCCCAGCGGCCATACTTGGGTCTCGATCGCCTTCTATGGCTTTATCGCCTATCTACTCTGGCAGCATCAGCGGCGCGTGGGGGCTATTTTGACTGCGGCTTTTGCCCTGCTCATTGCGTTTAGCCGTATCTACTTGGGGGTGCATTATCCGAGCGATGTACTGGCATCCCTTTCCATTGGGCTGCTCTGGCTAGGCACCGTTATCGGTGGCTATCGCCACTATCAAAGCCACCCTACTACACCGACAAGCCAAGACGACGCTGCTACCTCTGCCCCAGGTGAGAGAGTCTAAGATGAATTGGCAACAACTGTTACAAATTTTTGGCTATCCACTAATTGCCTTGGGAATTGGCTTGGAGAGTATCGGGCTGCCCACGCCGGGCGAGACGTTAGTGCTTATCGGTGCAGTGTTGGCCGCGAATGGCCAACTCAACATCTACTTCGTGGTTGTCAGTGCGGCTTTGGGGGCGATAGCAGGCGACAACGTAGGCTATTTTCTCGGTCGCCGTTATGGCCCTGTCATGCTCACCCGCTTGCTCAGGCTGGATGAGGGGCAGTTGCACAAAAGTGAACGCTTTTTTCAGCGGCATGGTCCCAAAACAGTCTTTCTTGCTCGTTTTATCCCCGTGTTGCGGATGTTGGCGGCGCCGTTAGCCGGCAGCAACCACATGCCAGCCCGCACCTTTATCTTTTATAATGCCCTCGGCGGCATTATCTGGGCGATCTATGTCAGTATCATTGGTTACTTCTTTGGCCAAAACCTGCCGCTGGTTGAGCGTATTATGCGCCGTATGGGTGTGGCCATTGTCGTGTTGGTGGTGGTTGCCCTGTTGCTTTTCTGGGTCAACCGGCGCTGGCAGCGGAATGAGGAACGGTTACGCACAGGTCTGTTGGGAAAGCTATTGAACGCACCACAGCGACTCTTTACTCGGTTAACGGTGCGCAGTAAAACAGTTGGCATTGTCGCCTATCTTGCGCTGTTGGTCGGCGCCGGTTGGCTCTGCGGCTTTGTAATTGATGCCTGGCTGGAGCAAGATCCGCTACTCTTTACCCTGGATCGCGCGTTGACACCCTGGCTCAAAGGTGGTGTCACCGAGTCGCCGCTGTGGGTGGACGCGCTGGCGTGGCTAGGGGATCTTCGCTTGCTTTTGGCTGTCACACTTGTGGCAGCCCTATGGCAACTGCGCCAGCAGCGACGCTACAGCGCGCTGTTAACACTCCTCAACACCGTAGGCGCGCTAGCCCTGGCGTGGGGTCTGCAGCTTTGGTTACAGCGCCCCCTGCCGCCAGAGGCAGAAAGCTACTGGGGTTCCACCAGCTACAGCCTGCCCAATCTCAGTGCGTTGCTCACAGTAGTCGTCTATGGTTGGCTAGCGCTCTTCTTCGGGTGGGAGCGCACTTGGCCGGTGCGCATTAATCTCTACACGTTGGCAGCGTTTGCAGTCATTGGCAATGGCGTCCTGGTGCTTGTACAAAGTCAGGGCTTTCTGAGCGACCTTTGCACCGGCTGGGCCATCGGTGTGCTCTGGTTGGGCTTACCCCTGGGGCTATTTGAATGGTTAACTCGTAGTTTTCGCTCACTCCGCTTTTAGGCGTCGGTTGAGATAGCCAAAGAGAAAATCATCGCCGGCGCTGATGCGCACCAGTGCGGTGAAAATCGCTGGCAGTGCGGTGGCATGGGGATAGACGAGATAGCGGGGTGACCACTCAGGGTGAAATTTGGCTTTAAAATCATGCAAACCTTTAAAGTTATAGAACTGATTAAGATGGCCGTAGAGGTAGTGGAGCAGTTGCTCTAAGGCCGGGTCATCCCCCGCTTCGCCCACACCGGAAAGCGCGCTCAAACCCAGATTGAAGCTTGTATACCCGCGTTCCTTCGCCCAGTGCAAAAAGGAAACAAAGAGAAATTCCATGGTGTCCGGCGCCACTTCACAGCGCCGCCGCATCAGATCCAATCCCACTTCATTGCGTTGATATTCGGGGACAAAATTGGCAAAGGCAGAGATCGCTCCCGCTGGCGTATGGACCGCCATCACCTGGGAATTGCCGACATACGCCTCATCAAACCAGCCCAACGAAAAGCGTTGTTCGCTGCCCTGCACCATTGTGAGCCACTCATCACTGACTGCGCTCAATTCGGTCAGCAAGGCCGGCGCCAGGGGCGGTTCATGGACAACGGCCTGGTAGCCGGCTCGGAGAAAGCGGTTGGTAATGGCGCGTAGATTTTTATTGTGCCCGCCGCTCAGGCTAAAAGCGTCCAAAGCAACGATCCCTTCATGACCAATACAGAGTGTTTCAAAGCCGGCCGCGCGATACTCCTCTAAGTAATCCGGCATGGTCTGGTAGAAGACCGCCTTCCAATCATTGCGGGCACAAAATTGTTGGAAGGCCGCAATCGCCGCCGACGCATCATCCTGCGGACCGATCGGGTCACCCAAGGCAATGGCAATATGACCTTTGGCCACATAAGCGACCATAGAGCCACCGGGCGAGAAAAAGTAGAATTTGTCGGGGAAGAGCGTAAAGCGCGCTAGCGACGAACGACCATGTTGTTGGACAATCCGGGCTGCGCGCCGTCGATCACCGAGGCCGGCCGGCCTGTGGAGGAGCACGGGCCGGAGGAGCATAATCAGCGCGTAGCCCAGGGTCGTGGCGCCGATGACGTAGATCGACCAGGCAAAGTAGCGGCCAAAGCCGGTGAGCGGTTGGAGCCCCGGGTCGTAAAACTGGGTAAACATGACCAGGGTCTGGCGTACGGCGGCCTCAAAGCTGTAACGGACATGGAAATGGCGGTCCAGCAGATAAAAGCCAATTACCCCATAGGTAAGCGTAAAGAGGGCGGCAGCGGCCAACACGCCAACACCCTGCCAAAAAGAAGGAGGATCGGAGAGGGCGTGAAAGTGAGAGCGTTGTAGCCAGAGACTGACGGCAAGGACCAGCGCCAGGAGCGCCTCTTCATAGTCAAGCCCTTTGACAAGGTTGACCAAAACGGAGAGAACCAGCACGAACAAGGTCAACCGCCAGGCCATGACCTTGCGCCGCCACAGCCCGCGCGCCAAGAGCAGGAGCGCAAAACCAGCCAAGACGGCCGTCAAATGGCCACCCTGGCGTACTTCTAGTGGAGAGTAGGCTGCGATCAAACGCACCCGGTCAGCCAGGCTGGGCACAGCGCCGGAGAGTACATTGATCACCCCCATGGCCGCGGTGGCAATGGCTACAAAGTGGGGCTGTTCTCGTTCGGCCAAGGCGCGTTCCGGCAAGGTAAAGAGGCGGAGCCGGCGCAGCAACAGAAAACCGGCCAGCATGGGCAGCCAAAAAGTAATGCCCCGAAAGACCAGGCTGATGACCGTAGCTGTCGGCAAGGGTAACCCCAGCGAGGTGTAGATCACCGGCATCAGCCCCTCGACAATGCCCACCCCATTGGGCGTGGGGGAGACAATGGTAAAGAGGATGGTCATGGCATAGCCAACCAGCAAAACGCCGGCAGAGACCGGCTGTTGAAAGGCAAAAAAGAGGCTATAGAGGCTAAGCAGATTCAACGCGTGGGCGACGAGCGCGACGACCATCGTGCCAATCAGGGCGCCGGGCCGTGTCACCATCGCTTGGGCGGCGGTGGTAAACTCGGCGGCAATGCGTGCGCTCCAGCCGGCGGCGAGCAGTTGGGGACGAAAAAAGCGTGCGCCCAGCCAATTGATGCGCGCTTGCAACCAGGCCAGGATTGCCTCTAGCCAGTGGGGACGCCAGAGGCCGCCCAGCAGCGCGGCGGCCATGATCCCGACAAAGAGAAACAAGACGATAGCCGCAACGACCTCATAGAGCTTCAGATCACCCATCACCGCCAGCACACCCAGGCTGACCAGGACAATCAGCCCCAGCACGCCAAAGTCCAGCACCATCATGAGCAGGACACCGACGGTGGCGTGCGTGCGCGATTGGCCGCGGCGTGCGACTTCGTCGACAAAGAGGGCGGCGCCGGCGGCGCCACCGGTGGGCGCCGCCAGGTTGACAAAGAGCGAGGCATAGGTCACCGGCAGCAGCTCCCAAACCGTGCTGCGAACGTCAACGGTCGCAAAGGCGTAGCGATAGACGGCCGTGTAGGCGACGTAGTAGAGGAGTTGTAAGACAATGGCCGCACCCAACCATTGCCACTTACCGCCGGCTACCGTATGGCCGAGCTGTTCTAGGTCGTGAATATGGGTGAGCACCGCCCAAACAAAGGCGATAGTGAGCGGCCACAGCAACCAACTTCTACGCATGCAGTGATCCCTCCTGTTGCTGGTCAAGGGTGGTTGGTTGTACTGGTTTGTCTTGAACCGCCGGCAGCACCAAGGTGAATTCCTGGTAGATGGTGCTAATGATCACGGCAATCGGGATCGCAAAGATCACGCCAATGATGCCCTGCAGTTGTGCGCCCACAAAGAGCGCGACCAAGACAACAGTCGAGTTCAAGCCGACGGTGCGGCCATAGAAGATCGGGGTAACCACATGGCTGCCAATCACGGCAACGGCGACCATATACAGGATCACCCAAAGCGATAAGAAAGGATTATGGGGCAAGACACTGAGCGCCGCCAGGAGTGCCGCCAGGGCTACACCTAGGTAGGGAATCAGTGATAAGACGCCACCCAATAGCCCAATGGTCAGCGCAAACGGAACCTTCAAAACGAGCAGGCCAATCACAAAAAAGATGGCGTGATAGAGTCCCAAGCCCAACTGTGTCCACACCCAACGGGTCAAGCGCTGGTAGCTAGTGGCAAAGATAGCTTGGAGATGGCTACGCTGCATTGGGCTAAGCCAACGCCAGAAAAGCTGTTCGCGGGCGTACGTGGCCGTTGTAAAGAAATAGGCAAGAATCAGAATGATCAGTAGATCTAGGAGCGCTGCCCCTAGTCCTTCCACCGTTGTGAGCGCACCAAAGAGGAGGGTGTCGAGTTGTTGGTTAAGTCTCTGGAGCAAATTATCGGTCGATGGCAACCATTGGGCCACCGTCGTGTTGTGGATTCTAGCTGTGGCCTGCTCTGCTAAGGTTGGCGCCACCCGGCGCAGACTGGCGGCCTCAACCGTGACAACTGGCGCTAACAAATGAAAGATGGCATAGACAAAGGCTACGATCAATGTATAGGCCAGAATCACGGTGAGGCCGCGTGGAATGTGTTGTTGCGCCAGGCGCTCGGCCACCGGACGAATAATCATACTCAGAATAAAGGCGCCAAAGAGAATCCAGATTAACTCCAATAGCAGTGTAATGTGGTTGATGATAAACCAACTTACCAGCACCAGCGCAAGCAGGGCCAGCCAACTTTGGAAGCTGATACGATGTTGATAAATCTTCATACGCTGTAGACAACACGATCCTTCACAGGTTCTTATTTTGCACTATTTGGGCATGGAGCATGGCGATGAAAATCAGGTTGACAATTTGTAGGTGCGGTTTCCATACCGCACGTTCCTGGATAAACAATAACGTGCGGTATGGAAACCGCACCTACGACAACACAATTGTTAACCATCTTCGATATAATTTGAACCATGCCACTACTTGTTATAACACACAATGCGACAGGCCCTTTGCCCCATCAGGCAATGACACGGTGGGGTGACTCGTTACAGGGCCGCTCACCCAGAATTTCAATCAGCTTTGGTTGCAGCACAGTTTCGTGCGCGAGCAACTCCTCGGCTAATGCATCCAACAGGGTGCGTTGTTTGGTCAGCAGGTTGGTGACCTGTTGGTGGCGTTCACATAAAAACTGCTGCACCATCCCGTCAATGCGCGCCGCCGTCGTCTCACTATACGCGCGCCCTTGGGCCAATTCATAGCCCAGGAAGGGTTGCGTGTCATCGCTGTCAAAGGCAGCCAACCCCACCTCGCTCATGCCCCAACGCGTCACCATCCGTCGCGCCAAGCGCGTCGCTTCAACCAGATCATTTTCTGCACCGGTGGTAATATCCCCAATTGCGATTTCTTCCGCCGTACGACCGCCCAACATAACGGCCAGCCGCGTCTCCAGATAGGCACGGCTGTAGTTATACTGCTCTTCGGTGGGTAGTTGTTCCGTCACCCCCAAAGCGCGACCATGCGGGATAATCGTCACCTTATGCACAGGATCTGCACTGGGCAAAAGCCAAGCCACCACAGCATGACCAGCCTCGTGATAAGCGACGACGCGCCGTGCTTCCTTGCTCATGACCAGCGGTCGCTCACTGCCCAACACCACTTTATCGATGGCTGCTTCAAAATCGCCCATCATCACCTGATGATGGCGTTGCCGCGCCGCGCCCAACGCCGCTTCGTTGCATAAGTTTGCCAGATCGGCGCCACTCATGCCGACGGTGGCTTGCGCCAGTTTGGTCAGATCCACATCGTCTGCCAATTGTAACTGTTTGCTATGAATGCGCAAAATCTCTGTGCGTCCCCGCATATCTGGCAAGGCGACGACCACCTGACGATCAAAGCGACCGGGACGCAAGAGCGCCGGGTCAAGCACATCGGGCCGATTGGTGGCGGCCAACACCACAATCTCCAGATGTTCGTCAAAGCCATCCATTTCGACCAGCAACTGATTGAGTGTCTGTTCCCGCTCATCATTCGTGTTGCCCAAGCCTGCCCCTCGCCGACGGCCCACGGCATCCAATTCATCGATAAAGATGATGGCAGAACCGGCCTCTTTGGCCTGGCGGAAGAGGTCGCGCACGCGGCTGGCGCCGACGCCCACAAACATTTCGACAAATTCGGAACCGCTTAAGTTAAAGAAGGGAACGCCAGCCTCACCGGCCACCGCGCGGGCGAGCAGCGTTTTGCCGGTGCCGGGCGGGCCAACCAACAACACCCCGCGCGGCATCCGCGCCCCAAGCTCACGATAATGGCCGGGGTTTCTGAGAAAGTCTATAATCTCATGTAGATCAGCCTTGGCCTCGTCGGCGCCGGCCACATCATTAAAGGTAACATCGGGGTAGTGGCTGACCGCCTTTTGCCGGGCATTCGAGTTGCCAAAATTAAAGATGTTGGATTGTTGCTTCATCATCTGGCGTCCCATAAAGCCAAAGTAGAGCAGCAACAGCAGGAAGGGGAGCCCACTGGTCAGCAAGATGCCCAACCAGGGAGTCGACGGGGCGCTCACCGTGACCAGAACATTGTGGCTTTCAAGCAGAGGCAACAGATTGGGGTCTCCCACATCGGTGGGAAAGTTGGTGGTAAAATCACTATAAGGCACACTGGTCGTTTGCACGGCGGAGGCAGCTAACCCTGGAAGTGCGGTGGCCGGCGTGGCCACGGCGGTTGGCTGACTGGCCGCCACCGTGGCCGTAGGGGTTGGGGTCGGCGGCCACAGAATCGCCTGGTTCAAGCTCCCTTTAATCTGTGAACCGTCAATGTTGACCTCTTTCACGTTGCCGGTGCGGATTTGCTCTAAAAATGTGCTGTAGGGGAGTTCGACAATTGGCCCACTGCCGGTAGGCAACAGGGTGTTGAGGCTCCAGATGACCAACACCAGGAGCACAATCCACTGGATTATTTGGACTGCATTTTTCCAAGGCGGGGGTGTCTCTGCTGAAGAATCGGGTGATTGCTTTTGCGGTTGCATTTGTGTCATGCGTGAATTACTCCTTGTGTTTTGTTTAGGAATGAAGCGTCAATAACTTGTGCGAACGGAGACAAGAGCCTGGAGATTATGTCTTTACATTCTCTAATCTCCACTCTCTTGTGAAACACGAAGTTACTAAATTCCTATTCTTTGATGAAATCTCTCTCACTGAGTATATGCCTGCAATCTCTTGGCTGGATCCGCCGATAGGACAAAACACAAAGGGTCAATAGGGCAGATTTTCGCCTGGTCTATCGGCCAGGAGGTGCGCGCGACAACGCAAATGAGCCCTTCTTAATATCACTTTAATCTCTAGACAAAGTTGGCATAATGACGACAGCAGCTTAGAGCCGCTATAGTATAGGGATGAATCTGTCTACTTATTTCTGTCTGGGTTACTAGCGCGGACCAACGGAGGAATCTATGGGGGTAAATAGCTCAATCTTTGAACCAGGATCGCCACAGGCTGCAGCGATCTTGCAGCTCTTTATCCTGCTCACCCTCATCTCTGCCGTCATTCTGGCGCTTGTCGTAGGGGTGACGCTTTACAGTTCAATCCGTTATCGCCGCCGCGCAGAGGCAGCAGAGAACGCCGAACCACGCCAGATCTTTGGCCACCCCCGCTTGGAGATGATTTGGACCGTCGGTCCCTTTCTGCTGTTGACGTCACTCTTTATCCTCACCGTCAGTACCATGCAGCAGGCAGACCCGGCCGTGCATGGTCAAGCGCCGGACCTGATTATCACCGGGCATCAGTGGTGGTGGGAGGTTGCCTATCCCAAAGCGGGTTTTGTTACGGCGAATGAGATCCACCTGCCTGCGGGCCAACGGCTCCTTGTGCAGCTCGAAGCGGCGGATGTGATCCATGATTTTTGGGTGCCCAAGTTGGGGCGCAAGATGGATATGATACCGGGCCACACCAACTATCTCTGGGTCGAAGCCAGCACACCGGGCCTCTATCTGGGCGCCTGCTCGGAATTTTGTGGGGCGCAACATGCGTGGATGCGGCTGCGGGTCATTGCTCAAACACCGGCCGCATTCGATGCCTGGCAACAAGGTCAGTTGCAAAGTCCGCCGCCCTTGGTTGCCGCTGGTGCGCTGACAGCGACCGCGCCTGTCTCTGCCACCGTGGCGCAGCGCGTGACCGCGGCCAGCGCCATTACAGCGACGGCCAGTATGACGTTGGCCGTGCAGGGTGCACAGCGCTTTCAAGCATTAACCTGTAAAAACTGTCATGCTATTGCGGGGACAGGCGCCACCGCCACGGTTGGCCCGAACTTGACCCACGTGGCCAGCCGGCAGACCCTGGGCGCCGGCGTCCTGGAGAACACGCCGGCCAATCTACAAAAGTGGATCGAAAATCCACAGGCTGTCAAACCTGGCAATCAGATGCCCCACTTTCAACTCAGCCAGGCGGATGTTGCGGCGCTGGTTGCCTATTTGGAGACACTACAATGACTGAAAGCTCGCTCGCGCCTGAGGTGGCCACACCGTTTCCAACCTTGCGTACGGACGCCGGGTTGACCCATTGGCTGGCGACCACCGATCACAAGAAAATTGGCATCCTCTACGTGCTGCTCACCCTCTTCTTTTTTGTCGTTGGTGGGCTGGAAGCACTGCTGCTCCGGGTCCAACTGGCACAGCCCGAAAATACTTTCCTCTCGCCCGAACTCTACAATCAGATCTTTACTATGCATGGCACCACCATGATCTTCCTGGTGGTGATGCCGATGCTCATTGGCTTTGGCAACTACCTGGTGCCGCTCATGATTGGCGCGCGCGACATGGCCTTTCCCCGGCTCAATGCGCTGGGATTTTGGATGCTCTTCTTTGGGGGGCTGCTGCTCTATTTTAGCTTTATTGGGGGTCCGGCTGCGGGGGCGCCGGCGGCTGGTTGGTTTAGTTACGCGCCCCTTAGTGAGCAGCCCTACTCGTTTAATAACGGCATGACCTATTGGGGGCTGGGACTGCTGGTGACGGGGGTCGGCACGGTCTCGGCGGGTATCAACTTTGTGGTCACCATCCTCAAGTTGCGGGCGCCCGGCTTGACCTTGACCCGCCTGCCGCTCTTTGTCTGGATGATACTGGTCAACTCGTTGTTGATCGTCATTGCGCTGTCGCTCTTTAACGCGGCGTTGGTCATGTTGATCTTTGACAGACTGCTGGAGGCGAACTTTTTCCAACCTGCCAATGGCGGGTCGGCGCTGCTCTGGCAACATTACTTCTGGCTCTTTGGCCATCCCGAAGTCTATATCATGGTGCTGCCGGCCTTTGGCATCATCTCCGAGGTAATCCCCGTCTTCTCCCGACAGCCGATCTTTGGCTATCGTTTTGTCGCGACCTCGACGGCGGCGATTGGGCTGCTCAGTCTGGGGGTGTGGGTCCATCACATGTTTGTGGTGGGGCTGGGCCTGCCCGTCAACAGCCTCTTTGGCGCGTCGAGCATGTTGATCGCCATTCCCACCGGGGTCAAGATCTTTAACTGGATGGCCACCATGTGGGGCGGCGCCATTCGCTTTACCACAGCCATGCTCTTTGCCACCGCCTTTCTCATTCTCTTTACGATAGGCGGCATCACCGGCGTCATGTTTGCCGCCGTACCCATCGACTGGCAGACCACCGACACCTATTTTGTCGTGGCCCACTTTCACTATGTGCTCTTTGGCGGCACCTTCTTTGCCATGATGGCCGGTTTCTACTACTGGTTTCCCAAGGTTACCGGGCGCTTGCTTTCGGAACGGTTGGGGCGTTGGCACTTCTGGCTGCTCTTGATTGGCTTCAACCTGACCTTTTTTATCCAGCATATTCTGGGGCTGCTCGGTATGCCCCGGCGGGTCTACACCTATCCCGCACTCCCTGGCTGGGGCTGGATGAATCTGCTCTCCACAGGCGGCGCTTTTATCATGGCGTTGGCGATGCTGGTCTTTGGTTGGAATCTGATTGTGAGTCTGCGGCAGGGCGCAACGGCCGGTGACAATCCGTGGCGAGCCTGGACGTTGGAGTGGGCCACGACATCGCCGCCACCGGATGACAACTTTCATCGCTTGCCCCCCATTCGCAGCCGCCGCCCGCTGTGGGATGTGGCACACCCTGAGGATCCGGACTGGCGTCATCCTGAAGGACGAGGCGGGGCGCAGGATCCGCCGCTGGACATTGAGAAGAACAAATTAGGCGTCGGTGTCTTTTTGCTGGGTGAGGCCAATTTCTTTTTGCTGTTGATTGTGGCCTATGCGCTGCTACACAACGCCTCCGCTGGAGGGCCGACCGCGGCGCAGAGCTTGGATCCCTTGCGGGCCGGCATTAACACGCTTTTTCTCGTCGCCAGTAGCTTTACCATGTGGCGGACCGAACGCGCCTTGGCCGAACAAGGACATCTATTCAGGTGGTTGGCGGTCACCTTCTGCCTAGGCGCCCTCTTTCTGGTGGGGCAGGGGCTGGAATACCGAACACTCTTTGCCCAGGATGTCACGGTCGGCGGCACCCTTTTTGGCGCCAGCTTCTATCTCGCAACTGGCTTCCACGGCTTGCATGTTTTGGTGGGCCTGTTGGCACTGGCGGTTTTGCTGGTGCTGGCGTGGCTGGGCGAGCTTCAAGGGCCACACTCGCGTGCGTTGGGCGCCATTGCCCTCTACTGGCACTTTGTGGATGTAGTCTGGATCATCCTCTATGGCGTGATCTATTTGGGTGGCTTATTTGTGTAACAATAACAGCGATAAAGGATTGCACCATGTCAGAAGCAAAAGATCAGCACACCGTTGCCGCAGCCGCAGAGTGGACCGATCTCCCGGTCGCGCCCATACCACCGCTTACTTACTGGCCGGCGTTGTTGGCTTTAGGCGCCACCTTTTTACTCTGGGGCTTTGTGACCTCACTGCTGATTTCGGGCCTGGGCCTGATTCTCTTGGCAATCGCGCTAGGCGGCTGGATTGTAGAGTTACGCCATGAGTGAGCATCCATCCACCCCACACACACCAGCGCAAAAGAGCGATCCTGCTTTGCTCTCACGCCGCCGTCTGCTGACCAGGCTCAGCCTTGGTTTAGGCGCGCTGGGGGCAACGCTGGCCGGCGTGCCAATATTGGGCTTCATGCTCTCGCCCTTGCTGCGTAAGACGCCAGAAGTATGGCGCACCGTGGGAAATATCGATAAGTTTACCATTGGTCAGACGGTCGAGGTCTCCTTTGAAGATGCCTCTCCTTTGCCATGGGCGGGCGTAGCGGCCAAGACGGCGGCCTGGCTCCGGCGCAACAGTGACCAGGAATTTGTTGCCTTTTCGGTCAATTGCACCCATCTAGGCTGCCCGGTGCGCTGGCTAGCTGATGCCCGACTCTTTATGTGCCCATGTCATGGTGGCGTTTATAACGAGCAAGGGCAGGTGGTGGCCGGGCCACCGCCCCGCGCACTGATGCGCTATCCCGTGCGCGTTACCAATGGGCAGGTCGAGATCCGCACAACGTCGGTGCCGGTTACACCGTTCTAGCTGCTGCGTCAACAGTGAGACAGTGGGACAGTGGGACGGTGGGATGGGGACTGACCTACTGCCTTGCTGTCCTACTTGAGTATGGGTCCCTTTCATTTCTGCTAAGTATAATTTGAGGAGACAGGTGAATGCATATCCTGAAACGGCTCTGGGAGTGGTTGGATGACCGCACTGGGCTAAGCACCATGTTCAATGCGATTGCCCGCCACCCAGTGCCCCCAGGCGCGACTTGGTGGTATGTCTTTGGCAGCGCCACCCTCTTTGTCTTTATCCTACAGGTGGTAACCGGCATTGCACTGGCCAGCGCCTATGTGCCGTCAACGAATGGCGCCTACGACAGTCTGCAATTTATTACAAATGAAGCGCCCTTTGGCAATCTGCTGCGCGGACTCCACAATTTTGGCGCCTCGGCCATGATCATCCTCATTGGTATCCACATGATTCAGGTCTTTCTCTTTGCCGCCTATAAATACCCGCGCGAGGTGAACTGGCTTTCGGGGGTGGTGCTCTTTGCTGTAACACTGGCCATGGGCTTTACCGGTCAGCTCATCCGCTGGGACCAAGATGGCCTCTGGTCGGTCTTTATCGCCACCGAGATGGCCGGGCGCATGCCCTTCGTCGGCCATCAGCTAGCGCAACTGATTCTGGCGGGACAGACCGTCGGCGCCGCCACACTAAGTCGCTTCTACAGCTTTCATATCTTCTTTATCCCTGCCATCATCTTTACGTTTATTGGGATCCACCTGGCCCTGGTCCTGCGCAACGGCATTTCCGAGCCACCCCGAATCGGCCGGCTGGTTGACCCACAGCACTACCGGGACTGGTATCATGCGATGCTGGAGCGGGAGGGGGTGCCCTTTTGGCCGAATGCAGCCTGGCGTGATGTGATCGTTGGGGTTGGCATCATTGGGGTGATCTTCCTGCTCGCGCTGCTGATCGGCCCGCCTGCGTTGGGCGCCCGACCGGACCCCACCGACCTGAATGCCTACCCACGGCCGGACTGGTATTTTTTGTGGATCTTTGCTGCGTTGGCGCTGTTGCCGGGGCAGCTTGAGGATTATGTGATCGTGCTGGCGCCCGTGTTACTCGGCGCCGCATTGATCCTGCTGCCCTTGCTCTCCAACCGCGGTGAACGTCATCCTCTGCGACGGCCCTGGGCGATCGCCGTGGTGATTGGGGTCTTTGTCTTAATTGGGCCGCTCTGGCTAGCCGGCGTCCGTTCGCCCTGGTCGCCAGATTTTACAGCCCAGCCGCTGCAAGCTTCCGTGATTGGTGCGACGAGTGGCCCCACTGCCCAAGGTGCGCAGTTGTTTAGCCAAAAAGGCTGTGAATATTGCCATACGATCGACGGCCAAGGTGGACAGCGTGGGCCCGATTTATCCAAGGTTGGAGACCGTCTTTCCCACAACCAGTTGACCATCCGTATTCTCGCCGGCGGTGCCCTCATGCCCCCCTACGCCGACACTTTAACCCCCACCGAAGTCGATGAGTTGGTCACCTTTCTAGAAGCGCGCAAATAGGGTCAGGAAGGGGTTGATCTAGGCGCCGAAAGTATTTTCAATAATTAAGGGAGAACAATTAATTGTTAATTATTAACTATTTTCCATTAATTATTGATCAAGACCTAGTCTTGTTCAAGTGCCGGCAGCAGCCAACTGCGGCCATCCTGGGCAATGAGCGCTTCGGCAGCCTCAGGTCCCCAGGCGCCGGCAGGGTAATTGGGAAAGTCCGTGGGGGGGACAGTGGCCCAGGCTGCGAGAATGGGCGCCATGATCGACCAGGCAATTTCCACTTGGTCGGCGCGCATGAAGAGGGTGGCATCGCCCAGAATGGCGTCGAGCAGCAAAGTTTCGTAGGCTTCGGGTGGCGTCGTCTTAAAGGCCTCCGCATAGGCAAAGTGCATATCCATCGAGCTGAGGCGCATGAGCGGGCCGGGCTGTTTGGCCTGAAAGCGGAGGATAATGCCTTCCTGCGGTTGAATGCGCATGAGCAGTCGGTTTGGCTCCCAGCCCATAGCCGCCGAGCTAGGAAAGGATTGATGGGGCACTGGGCGAAATTGGATGACAATGGTTGACTGTTTTTCGGGCATACGTTTGCCCGTGCGCAGATAGAAGGTGACATCCTGCCAGCGCCAATTGTCCACAAAGAGTTTGAGCGCGGCAAAGGTTTCAGTGGTGGAAGCGGCGGCCACATCCGGCTCTTCCCGATAGGCAGGCACATGCTCGCCTTGAAGCCAGCCACTGCCATATTGCCCACGCACCGCAAATTTATGAATGTGCTCCGGGGGCAGTGGACGCAGCGCACGCAGGACATCGATCTTTTTATTACGAATTTCGTCGGCCACAAAGGAAACGGGCGGCTCCATCGCAATTAGGCAGAGAAGCTGCATCAAGTGGCTCTGCACCATGTCCCGCAGGGCGCCAGCGTGTTCATAGTAGCCACCACGATGCTCCACCCCCACCGCTTCGGCCACGGTAATTTGAATATGGTCAATGTAGCGCCGGTCCCAAATCGGCTCAAAGAGGGCATTGGCAAAGCGAAAGGCCAGGATATTTTGCACCGTCTCCTTGCCCAGGTAGTGGTCAATCCGATAGATTTGCGCCTCGTCAAAGACTTTGGTAATCTGCCGGGTTAGGGCCTGGGCTGAAGCGAGGTCATGGCCAAAGGGTTTTTCGACCACGACACGGGCATGGCCGCGATCGCGGGCCAACTTGGCTTTGCCCAGGTGGACCACCACCATTTCAATGAGCGCCGGGGGAATGGCCAGGTAGAAGATGCATTCGGGATTGGTCGCCCAGGCTTTGCGGTCGGTGGCGATTTGCGCGGCCAATTGTTGATAGGCGCCTTGATCATCAAAGTCGGCTGTCCGATAGCTGAGATGTTGCGCAAATTCAGACCAACGTTCCGCCTCGGTTTTGCCGCGCCGGGAAAATTGGTTAACCCCGGTGCGCAGGTGCTCAGTAAATTCTTCACCGGTCATGGCTTTGCGGTCGACACCGACGATGGCGAAGTGTTCCGGCAGCCACCCTTCCAAAAAGAGATTATAGAGGGCGGGGACGAGCTTGCGCCAGGTTAAATCACCCCCGGCGCCAAAGATGACCAACACCGTCGGCCTGAGTTTTAACGAATTGCCGTTCATTGTGTCTGTTCTGCTCCCGGCAGATCCTGCTGCCATTGGGTATGGAAGATGCCTTTTTCGTCGACACGCTCGTAGGTGTGTGCGCCAAAGTAGTCGCGTTGAGCCTGGATCAGGTTCGCCGGCAGCCAAGCGCTGCGGTAGCCATCAAAATAGGCCAATGCCGTCATGAAGCCCGGCGCGGCAATGCCCAAGGCGGCGGCGGTCTGCACAATTGTGCGCAACGCCGCCTGATGTTCCATGAGCCGCTGACCAAAGCCAGGATCGAGCAGCAGGTTTGGCAGCGCGGGTTGTGCTGTATAGGCGGTGCGGATATCTTCCAGCAACGCAGCCCGAATAATGCAGCCGCCCCGCCAGATACGCGCCACCTCCGCCAAGTTGAGATCATAGTCATAGGCGGTAGACGCTTGCTGCAGTTGAGCCATGCCTTGGGCATAGGTGGTAATCATGCCAAAATATAAGGCGTTGCGTAATGTTTCAATCAAGGTGGCGCGGTCGCCTTGCAGGGTCGGGGTAGGCCCCTTGAGCAGTGACTGGGCCGCGACGCGTTCCTCTTTGTAAGCAGAAAGGTTGCGCATGGCGACGGCCACGTCAATCGTCGGCACGGGCGCGCCTAGATCCATGGCATCCTGCGAAGTCCACTTGCCGGTGCCCTTTTGTCGGGCGGCATCCAGGATTTCATCAATCAGCCACCCGCCTGTCGTGGCGTCCTTTTGTTGGAAGATGTCGGCGGTGATCTCCAGCAAGTAGCTGTTCAACTCGGTTTCATTCCAGCGACTGTAGACTTGCTGAATTTCTTGATCACGCAGGCCCAACCCCCGCTTCATGAGATCATAACTTTCGGCCAACAGTTGCATCAGGCCATATTCAATGCCGTTGTGGACCATTTTCACATAGTGACCAGCCGCATCCGGCCCCAAGTAGGCAACACAGGGCTCGCCATTCACCTGTGCCGCGGCGGCGGCAAAGATGGGTTGTACGCGTTGATAGGCATGGTGTGAACCGCCGGGCATAATGCTGGGGCCGTGGCGGGCGCCCGCTTCGCCGCCGGAGATACCAACGCCCAGGTAGTCAATGTGCTTGGCGGCGAGCGCCTTGGCGCGCAGGGTGGTGTCCTTGTAATAGGAGTTACCACCGTCAATGAGCAGATCGCCTGGGGCGAGATAGGGTAACAGATCATGAATGACGGCATCGACCGGCTTGCCGGCCGGCACCAACAGCATGACGGCGCGGGGTGCGGAGAGCGCCGCCACAAATTCCTCAAGCCGGTTAACCGCGGCAATAGGGCGCTGCTCGGCCTCTTTTTGCAGTTGCGTCACCTGATGTTCAGCGCGATCATAGCCTACGACCGCAAAGCCATGGTCGGCCATGTTGAGCACGAGATTGCGACCCATGACGCCAAGGCCGACCATGCCAATTTGATAGATCCCTCTTTGCATAGCTAGCTCCTATTATAGTTGGGCGCCAGCCCAAATGACTGTAACGCGGCGCACGTTGTAGCATAGTCACGATGGTGAATGCCCTGCAAACCCAGGCGTTGGGCTACGTTGACGAACATGGCGCGGTCATCAATGTAGATCGATTCTTCCGGCGCGGCTTGGGCCACATCCAACGCCAGATGGTAGATATCGGGGTCCGGCTTGCGGTAGTGGACAAAGGCTGACGCGATAAAGCAATCAAAGAGTTCCTTGAGCTTGAACTGTTGAATGCGATAGATCGTCAGTTCGCGGCCTTCGTTGCTAATGGCCGCAACCTGCAACCCATATTGGGCTTTGAGACTGCGGAAGAGATCGAGCATCTGGGGGTAGGGCTGCGATTGTGCAAACATAAACGCCTTAAACTCTTCTACCGAAAAGGGACGCTCTTCATGGAAAATTACGCGTTCCAAATAGTCGTACAGGCTTAACTTTCCCTCTTCGTAGGTGTCAAAGGTCAAGTGGTGGCGTTCGTTGAGTTCTTCATAATCAAGGTGGAAGGTGGCGGCGGCGCGTTGACGCGCCAGGTGGTCCCAACCATTGGTCAGCAGGACGCCCCCAATATCTAGAAAAAGGGTGGTGATGGTAGGTGATTGAGTCATGGCATTTTCGCAGCAAATTGCTGTTCCTTGGCGACGGCGCCAAATGACCAAGAATAGGGTATTGAAGGCGCTTTGTCTTCAGCCTCACGCGTTTCGCACTGTTCACCAAAGAGTTGACGCGCTAACAGGGCTGCTTGTTCACGGCAGCGCACATCAAGCTTCTCTAGGATCTTATGGACATGGTTCTTGACGGTGCCCTTTTCAATGATTAGCTCTTCTGCAATCTCCTGATTATTGTAGCCCTGTTCGATTAACTGTAACACTTCCCATTCGCGCGGGGTCAGTTCCGTAAAGAGATCGCTGGCCTGATTGACATTAATCCCGTATAACTCCATGGTCATCTGTTTGAGTTCGGCCACGCGCGCCATCAAGGCCGATGCTATGGCAGGAGAGAGCAGAAATTTATCTTCATGGACAGCATGGATCTTTTTGACCAGGTCGGCCAGAGACTCTTCCTCAAACACATAGCCGGCGGCCCCTTCTTCGATACACTGCAAAATTACCGTGTTCGACTTGAGCAGCCCGGTCATTAATACTTTCCTAGTGGGGTCCATCTGATGCAATGTATGGGCCAACGGCAGTGCGCTATTGTTAGGCAGATTGATGTCAATCAGAACAGTGTTGCACTGTGCTTTGGTGATCGCGGTTAGTGCCTCCTCACTACTGTGGACATAGCCAACCACAGTGATATCCTCTTCCGCGCGCAGCACGGCTGCGAGCAACTCGCAAGTAATACGCACGGGGTAGACGAGTAGCAATCGAATCATAGCGTTTCTCCTTAGTATACTGCCGAGCAGCACAAGCAGTAACCAATTATGCATATAAAAAGTGTTACCGCCTGGCGCTCGTTGGCATAGATGCAATGTAGAAACCTGAACGCTGGCCCCAAAGTTTAACAGTAGCCGTAAAAGGAACATACAAATGTGGGGAATCAGTGCTCAATTTTCAGTAGACAGTCGTCTGTACCTGGTCACTGCCTACTTTCTGGTGCTTCGCCCCATTTGTGATACGCGCCCAGGTTTAATCAGTTCTAGGCAAATTCTCTGCGCGTGTGTGAAAGACCAGCCCAGGACGCCACGGCGTCCCCAATGCCGGCAATACCCAGCGATCCAAGCCCCACCAGCCGGCCGTCTTCCAGGCCAGGACAAGCCAGGTCGCGATGACAAAGAGCACGGGATTGGTGCTCACTGTGCCTGCCAACAGGTAGTTAATATTCATAAAGCTACCAAAGAAAGCGGCAATGCCGGTGAAGAGACCCACAATCAGGGCAATGCCAACCAGCAGTTCGCCCCAGCTAATGAGGTAGCCCCAAAAGGCGGGGTAGGGCAAGACAAAGGTTTGGAGGAAGGCGCCATACCAGCCCTGTACATCGGGATGGGCGCCCTCGGTTTTGGCTAATGCGCCATTGACAAAGCCGCTAATGGCCGCGCCGGCGTTGGCGCCTGTCCACGCCGGATTGTTGAGCTTGCCCCAACCGGCATCCAGCCATTCCCACCCAACATAGAGGCGCAAAATGAGCCAGATCCACGCCCAGCGCACATCGCCAAAGAGCGCCCGTGCAACAGGCGGGTCAGAAAGCGTTTTGACTCTGTCCTGGGGAAATTTTTGTTGACTGGTATGAGTGTCAGCTGTTGTAGCCATAATTTATTTTCCTTATATCACTGCGGCGCCTTCAGTTTATCGGTAATTTTCGCCTGGTCAGCGCCGCTAATTAGCCACTGCCCATTGACCAAAACCAGGGCAATGTCCTGATCGACCGTAAAGGCGGCATTGGCTTGATCGCCATTCGCCACTTTGGTCATATCAAGATAGACATGGGCGGTGGCGTCATTGCCGCGCATCTGTAGATTGGTAATGCGCAGTTCATTGAGTTTATATTCAGAGGTGGCGGCCGGCGCCGTGCCTTTGAGCCGCACATCTTGTAGCCAACTATAGATGTTATTTAATCCTTGCTCGTCGGCGCTTTGCTCTTTGGTGGCAACATATTGATTGAATGTAGTAAAATCCTGCGTCGCCATGGCCGGAGGCAGGGTGGCAAAGGCTTTTTGTAACCTATCTTCAATCGCGCGCACCGCGTCTTCGGGGGCAACTGTATTGCTTGTGGGCTGGATAGGCGTGCAGGAAGCGCCCACCCAAGCCAACACGATGAGCACACAGAGCGGTAGATATAGATGTAGCCTTTGCGTTAGGGATCGGTGTTGGCGCATAAGAGTCTCCTTTGAGGGTCGGCTCATCTAGGTTTCTGGGTGAAATTACGCCATTCTGCTCTGGTAATTGCAAAGATTTCACCACTTCGCCCCTATGAGCGCGAGGGTTACGTCGGCAGGGGAATGGCCCAAAGTTTGACGCCACGGGTATGGCTTTCCAGAAAATCTGCCACAGAGGTGCTAAAGAGACTTTCTAGCAGATTATGATGGTGCTCGCCAACCACGACGGTGGAATAGGCGCCTTGCTGTAGCTCATCCAAGATAGCATGAGCAGCATCCATAGAGTCCCAATGCTCACTGGTCTTAATTTGGCTGGCCGGTACGCCGACCTCCTCTAGAATTGCCCGCGCTTTGTCAAAGTAGCGTTCTTCTACTCTTTCTTCGTAAAGCTCGTTTTGCCGCGCCCTTTCCTCTGTGCGCAGCCGTTGTGCGATCTCCGCTGGGCTATCGCCACCACCATGTTCCCAGTTGATGGGCAACATGTAGTGCATCAGCGTGATATGAACCTTTTCCGGTTCGGCAAGCTGGTCCGCAACCCTGCGGACTAAATCCAAGGCCGATGCGGTATTACTGATCGCAATCAGCAAGTGGCCGCCAACCTTTTCTTGTGCTAAAGTCATCTCGATTCTCCTTTCCCCTATTAGTGTACATGGATTATGGAACTTCCGCACCCACCAATGGTAGAAAAAACGAAGCTTCGATGGTGCAGCTTTTTCCCTGGTCGATAGACTAGTTCCCACTAAAACATGCCAAAAAATCTGCGTAAGGCGAGTTCAGCCGCGCGTCACTCTGTTTCCGTAACGTGACGGTGAAGCGGGACGGTCGGTAGCACCTCAATGGCAGCTTTGTCCAGATTAAGCAGGATCCGGTCATCATCGATCCGTTTAATGGCAGCCACAGGCACTACAATATCTTTCTCGCCCCATAGATGTCCCTTACTCAGCACAAGATGGGTAATGTGCTTATTCTGTGCATCAACCAACAGTTCCTCAACCTTGCCGATTGGCCCATCACTGGCCTCGACCGCTGAACCGCGATGCAACTCGCATGTATGAACGGGAATATGTTTGTGTTTCACCGGCTCATACTCTTGCGTGTACGTAGTGGTCGTGGTGTAGGGCCACCCAAAACCTTCACTCGCAAACTGGGGCACCGGCATTCTGACATACTCGGTTTCATAAAATGGCTCCAACTTCCCCCAATCAGCGTAGGAACATTGCACGGTGACCCTGTCATGGTTACTCTCTTTGATCCATGCCGTTGGGAGCAGTCGCTCTTCAAAAGGCAACCGATGACTCCGCACCACCAAATGAGTGGCTTCCTGTGAAATTGGGTTGATAATCAGATAGGTCGCACGGCCAAGTTTGCCTTCCGTGCATTCCACATCGACATTTAGGGTGAGTTCCATAATCCTTCTCCTTCGTCGCAAACAGAAAGTAAGATTCTTTTGCCTAGTGTACATCGCAAAGGGAGTAGCCGCACCCATCGGCAGTACAAAAGTCCGCGCCCAATGGTGTAGCTTCTGCCCTGGTCCATAGACTAGTGTACTGTAACCGCAATTATGCGAGTCTAGCCTATGCGGGTGCGCCAGCGTGCGTCTTCCTGAAAGGGGCAACGCACACTTCCTGTCTTTCACCATCCGCCGCCCCTTCCAGGAAGACCTGGGTGACCACCTCTACTTCAGCAGAATTTCGGAACACTGTACTAGCTAGTGTCTGTTGCGAAACTTGGGGTAAAGGTGACAGTCACTTACAACGTCCAGTGTGAGCTGATAGACAAAGCGTTCGAAAGTGACTGTCACCTCATCTTTCGCAACAGACACTCACTAAAACCAGATGGCGAAGATAATCGAAACAATTATCACAGCAAAGGCGAGGATGGTTAAGCCGATCAATAACAGCGTATTGGCCTCAAAGGCGCGCCAAAAGGCACGATGGTGATTGATCCGCTGCTCATGCCACCAGGTTATGAGAAGCAAGACGATGCTGCTCACCAGCACTATAGCAACAAAAAGAGGAACGTGGTTCATGCAGACCTCGAATCAGAGGGGCTGTTGATTTTTCTTCTCTACTAGTATTGTAAGGGGATGGCAAAGCTATGTCATTATTCCGATATTATCTAATGCTTAAATTGATTTTAAGAATTTAGAGGATTTTCTACTGTTAAAGTGGTGAAGAAAGAGGGGTGCGTAAGGAAAAACGTAAAATAAAGGTGGCGCCTGCACCAAGGCTACTTTCGACCGTCAGTTGCCCACCCTGCGCTTCGGCCAACTGGTGGGCCAGCGCCAGCCCGATGCCCATACCCCGTTGAATGGCGGCTTGATCAGGACTGCGGTAGAAGAAGTGAAAAATCTTCTCCTGCTCCGCCGGTGCAATCCCCGGACCGCTGTCGCTGATACGAATTTCAAGTTGGGGCTGTCCTTCATGCAGCACAGTGGCTGCGGTGAGTGTGATGTGGCCGCCAGCAGTGGTATATTTGCCGGCGTTGTCCAATAAATTACTGACGATCTGTGTGAAACGCATGGGATCTACCGACACCGGCGGCAGATCAGGTGGTACGCTGCGAAGTAATGTAATTTCTTTTTCTGCAATCTGGCGTGCCACCCGATCAAGCTGTGTATGCAAAAGCGGCGTAACATCCGCCACCTGCATCTTCAAGTCAAAGCGACCAGACGCGCTTTGCGCCAGCAAAACCAGATCATCGAGCAGCCGCCGCAGGTGCTCGGCCTGATCGTCAATCTCGCCAACCATTTCCGTAGTAGCGGTGGGGTCATCCGCGGAATACTGCGCCAAATACTGGGCAGTAAGCTTAATCGCGCCAATGGGACGACCGAGTTCATGCACCACAGCCGCCAGCAGTTGGCGGCGACCTTGTTCCAGTTCATAGAGCCGGCTGGCCATACCATTAAATTGCGTGATCAAAGCGCTGATCGGTTCGGGACCATGCGCGATTACCGGCTGGGGTGGCCTTGCAATATCCCACTCAGACATAGCATTGCGCAACTGTATGATTGGTAGCGCCAGCGAACGGGCTAAAAAGAGCGCCAGCATAATGGCAATGATAATCCCCGCCGAGAAGGGTAACACCAGTGCCCAACGCAGCATCGATAGCCGAGCGCGCACCTGGCTCAAACGATGGGAGAGACGGATAATGCCGACAACTTTACCCTGGCCATCAAAGACTGGGATCGCCACATCCACAACCCAATCCTGCAGACCGGTGCTATATTCGGTCTGCCAGTCCACCGTACCGTTGCGCGCTACTGCAATAACCGGCGCCTGGATGATCTCTCCTCTTCGGGTGGTATCCTCGCCTAGGCTGGATGAGAGCATGCGCCCGCTGCCATCCAGCAGCATCACTCTGGCATGCAGCTTGGGCTGCAAGCGAGCTACCAGTTGCCCACCTGCGGTTGGGTCGCTCCAAAGCTGTTGATCGCCTTCGATCAACTCGGCAATGAGGGAGCCCTGGCCAACTAATTCGGCGGCCAGATCATCCAGAAAATAGCGCGATTCGACTAGATAAATGGTGGTCAAGCCAATCAATGGGATGACCAACAGGACCGGTAACAGATGGCTGAGTGCAAAGCGTGACTGTAATGTTCGTAACATGAACTGTTGTCCGGTGTATCGGCGAATCTTAAGAAACTTGTCAGGTAGGCGATTGTGTAACCAATTTATAACCAACCCCGCGTAGGGTGAGGAGCCGTTGCGGATGGGCGGGGTCCGCTTCAATCTTTTTGCGTAACCAACGGATATGGACGTAGACCGTCTGGGATTCGCCGATCCACTCTTCCCCCCACACATGGGTCAAAATATCCTCCACTGTCACGACTTCATTGGCGCGCGTGACCAGATAGTACAAGAGATCAAACTCTTTGGGTGTAAGCTCTAATTTGCTACCGTCCAGGGTGGCACAAAAGGTGGCAGAATCTATCGCAAGATCGCCCGCACTCACGCGTCCCTTGGTTGTTTCTGGCTGGGCGTTAAGGGCATGACGCAACGCCGTTTTGACGCGCGCCAGGAGCACATCCAAATTAAAGGGCTTGGTAATATAGTCGTCCGCCCCCAATTCCAGACCAATGATCTCATCTAGTTCGCGGCGGCGGCTCGTTACAAAGATGACCGGAGCGGTGATACGTTGGCGAAAGTGACGCAACGCCTCCAGACCATCCATGCCTGGCAACCCAATATCGAGCAAGATCAAATGGGGTTGCCACTGTGGCAGCAGCGCAAAGGCCGTCTCTGCATTTTCGGCGGGATGAACCTCAAAGCCCCCTTTGGCTAGACTCATGGCAATGGCGCGCCGCATGGCGCGGTCATCATCAACCACCATGATTCTTTTAGTCTCCATAAGGCTTCCCTCCTGACTAATAGGATAAGCTTTGCAATAATTTCGCGGCGGCATCTGTAGTGGCAACTTCTGCCGCAGAGCCACGCAATGCTTTCTGGAGTGGCTGTGTCCATTCACGCACTTGGGGGCTGGAGGAATAGTAACAGATGTGATGGGCGCCTTCGCGCAACCAGACGCTGTCGTGTTGATAGACCAGTGCACGCAACAGGGGACGTAAAGCGACTTCACCTAACTCAGCCAGCAGCGCGGCCGCTTCCCAGCGCACGCCAAAATGTTCATCCTCCAACGCCTGAATCATTCGCGCCAGATGTTCCGAAGTCGGCGTTTGGGCCAGGATGCGCAGCGCCTGCTCACGCACATAGACACTTTGTGTTGGATCATTGAGGCTGTAGAGGGCAGCTTCTGCACTTTGTTGATTACTCATCATATCCTCTTTTATTGGTTAGCTCATATAAGTCTTCGGATGAAATCGTTCTATTCTTCATAAGCAGTATATAACGGAGAAATCTTTTGAGGATCAGGCAATGGACTAGCAACGCGGCCAGGGATTGGAGAGAAAAACGCAGGTCGATAGCGTAGGTCTACACCTATACTATCGACCAGGGCTTGTTGGTAAAATTAGCGGTGGGTGTTACTTTCGGGCGCAATCTGCTCCAGCCGAGTCTGGACTTCAGTTAACATTTGGTGCATGTGGGTCAACGCCTGATCCTGGGCGGCAAGATGGTCCAAGATGGCGCGGATCTCTTCTTCGGCCTTCTGATTGATCTGAAAATCATTGTGCGCTTCCAGCCGATCCTTGGCCGCCTGACGATTCTGGCTCATCATAATGATGGGTGCGGCATAGGCCGCCTGCATAGAAAGGACAAGGTTCATCAAAATGAAGGGATAGGGATCCCAGTGGCGCACCCACGCCAGCACATTGAGCACAATCCAAAATGTCAATAAAATGGACTGCACCACAATAAAGGTCCACGAGCCCATGGTGTTGGCAATCCAATCGGCGGCCCGCGCGCCAACCGTCAACTGCGCCTCATACACTTCGTTGACATCGCGCACGGGCGGGTGTTCATGGGCAAAGGGCTTGGGGAAATGAAGTTGTTTTGGCGTTGGATTGTTCATAGGCAGTCAACCGTCAAGATTTGGAATGCACATCATGCATGAGGTGCAACACAGGAAAGCAAATTTTATGTACTGTCTATCTTCCCCAATGTAGGACACATCTGCGTTTAGTTTGGCCAGCAATTAGCGCAACTTAAGCACTGTCACATCACGCGCCGGCGCCGTCAACACTACGGTTTGTCCAGCCACCGTTGCTTGGGCGCCCCACAGTGTAGCACTGTCGGTAAAGGATCGCCAAGCGCTGCCCAACGCCAAGCGCGCCGGTCGTGCCTGGCGTGTAGGGTTGGCCACCCAGAGGTAGATTCCACCGTCACCGGTGTGCAGCCTGGCCTTGATCTGCGGGTCGCTGCTGCGGATGTGCTGCTCCTTGCCGGCAAAATCGAGCAGGTCGGCAAAGAAAGGCGAAGCGCCTTCCTGTGAATGCCCTGCATAGCCCGCGCCGACCATGGTCCCCAACAGGCGCGTCTTGCCCTGACCAACGCTGTTATCCACGGCTGCTACCTGGCCATCGGCATACCAGCCAACCGGTGTGCCGGTGGTGGGGGTATAGGCTTGCAGGAAGATGCCGCCCCACGTGGGGATGCCGCTCAAGTTGAACTTGAGATCGCCCAGAATATCCGGTGTGAACTCGACATTGCTTTCCCGGCAGCCAAAGAGGTCAGCCAAGCCCAGGTTTGGCTGCACCGTCCCCACATGGGCGCGGTCGCCCCAGTAGGCGGGACACCCTTCGGCCACCAGCACGCCACCGGCGGCAACCCAGTTGCGCAGCTTATCCGCGGTGGCTTGGGTCAACATGACGGGGATGGGCAGGTAGAGGAAATCATATTGGTCAATGTCATCCAGGTGCACCCAGTCGGCCTGAATGTTATTGGAAAAAAAGCCCTGGTAGGCGCCCTGCATCGATTGGCTGTAAAAGTCGGTCTTGCCCTGTTGGGCGTAGATAAACTGTTGCGTCTCCGGCACATAGACGATCCCCACCTCACCCTGAATCGGGCGTGACTTCCAGAGATCGGCTTGGGCGGGCGCGGTCGCCCACTGGCCCACCTGGCGCACCATCTCGGAACGCGGCGTGCGAGAGCCGTCCATGCCATAGCCGCCAAAGGCGCCAAAGAGCGGGCCATCCAACAAGGGGCGCCAGCGCAGATAGAGCATCCCCGTGGCGCCCAGCATAAAACTGGTCATGTCCCAGTAACGAATATCTTCGACGCCGGCAATGCGCCCTTCGTTGCGTGGCTTGCCGACAACCTGGGGTTGCATCCAGAGCGGGCCGGCGTAGGTTTCGGCGTGCCAGAAGGGTTTGCCCCGTGAGGCGGCACGCACCAGATCGACAGCGTGGAATTGCTTCCACGGTTCGTCGCCGTGGCGCGAGGAGCCCCAGGTGTAGCCATAGCTCTCTACCTCGGCGGCGGCGCGCCAATCGTCGGCGCCGCCATTGGCCATGCGCGTGAGGCTGGCGGCAATGCCGTGCGCGGTGACCGCGTTTTTGCTATCCAAGCTGCGGATCAGTTCCACCTTCCAGTGCATCAATTCATAGGCGCGATCGATGCGAAATTGGAGCCAGTCGAGGACGTGGGGGTAGGGACCGAGATGGCGCGGCGCGGTAATATCCTCCCATTCAGCAAAGCTATGGCGCTGCCACGCCCGGCCCAAGGTGCGCAGGTCGCCATATTTGGCTTGCAGCCAGGCGCGGAATTTCTGTGCCGTGCCCGCACAGTAGCAGACATCGGGCCGGTAGTTGGATTCGTTCCACACATCGTAACCGCCCATGCCTGGGTGATCTTTGTAGCGGTTGACCAGGGTTGTCAAGAAGTTGCCCACCAGATCCTTGTAATCATCATTGTCCAGACAAAGGCCAGGGAAGCCGCCCGTGGCGCAACTGCCGCTCATCTGGCTCTCGACCGGGCGCCCCTCAATGGTCTCATAACGGGCGTGGGCATAGCGACGAAAGGCCCATTCGGGTGCGGCCATGCTGAACTCGGCGATGATGGTCTTGAGGCCATTTTCAGCGGCCAGATCCAGTTGGCGATCATAGTCGGCCCAGTCAAAGTTGCCCGGCTCGATCTCAATCGCTGACCAGAGCACCCAGTGGCGGAAGATATTCATGCCATCTGCGGCGGCGACGCCATAGTCACGCACCCAGTCCGCCTGGGGTGGGTTTGATTTGCGAAAATAGACTGCGCCGTAGGGGAAGGCAGGAAGATTTGGATTTGTCATGATGGTTTATACCTTGTCGTCTCATTTGTGTTATAATTGTCCATGATTTTCTATTGATCATCCTTGCTGAATAGCGTAAGCCCTAAAAATCAATGGCCACCACCTCGTGGTCCACCACGGTTGGCACCGTGACCTGTAGTATACCTTCCACCACCTGCCATACCGGCGTCACATCACTACGGAGCAACCGCACCTGTTGTGCGCTTTTCCCCTTCGGCAACTGCACCCGCACCACCTGTTCATCGACTGGCAACAACTCACGCACCGGCCCTTTCATAAACATGGCGTTGGTCAGGTTGACCAGATGCACCGTCATCGACGCGGCCTGCTGCCAGACCGTCACATCGAGCACGCCAGGACCGGTGACAGTGACCGGACGTTCCTCGTTGGTCGCCCAATCGACGGCATTGGCCAGCAGTTGGCCATGATCCACACAGAGCACTTCCCAGAAGGTGCGGTCAATATCCCAGGGAAAGTAGACGACGCGGCTATCACCCATCTCATGCAAATAGACTTCGGGAATGCCGGTGTGGTCTGTGCGGGGATAGACCTCTTCCATCGGTAAATCAGGATACGAAGGAATCAGCGTCAAGGGCGGATTGGTGACCGGTTCCCGCGCCTGCACCGGCAGCCGTTGCGCACCGTTGATGATCCGCTCGGTGTCAGTAATACCCGTCAATAGCGGATGAAAGTCACTGGTGGCCGGGTCTCGCTCCAGGCGCAGATAAGAGTTCTGCATGGGGCCTTCCACTGTACCGGTCACATCTACGCCAAAGAGATCGGCCAGGCCAAAGGTGGATCGGCGTTGGCCCTGCTCGTCATAGAGTGAAGTTTCAAAGGTGGCAATCAGGCTGCCGCCGCGCGCCACAAAGTCACGCAGTTGCTGGCATTGAGCATCCGAGAGAACGGCAATGTTGGGCAGGATCAGTGTTTTAAACTGGTCTACATGGTCGGCGTCGAGCAGTTGGTCATGGACCATCTCAAAGGGGATGCGTGCTTCGACCAGCGCCTGATACCAGCCCAGCGTATGATCTTCCACCTTGGCCCGCGCCTGGTCACCGCCATAGTAGGCGGCGGTCTGTTGCGAATAGACCAGGGCCACACGCGCCAACGGGCGTTCATTACGCAGATAGCGCTCATTCGCATGGTGCCAGGTGTAGATCTCCTCGACCGGCTTGAGCCAGCGCTGGTCATAAAGGACGCCGCCAAATTTGGTAAACCAAGGGCGCAGGTCATTGGCGATGCCGTCGGCCACCCATAGGCGGATTTCGGCTTCGCTCTGCACCGAATCTTTCCAGCGATACTTTTCCTCCACGCCCACGCTAAAGATGCCGCCAATGGGTTTGTTGCCCAAGGTGGCACGATACTCCTTGCCGTTTTTGCCATTGGCCCAGATGGGCATCGTCCCATGGCGCGCTTGGCGATCGGCAAAGAGAATCTCCGACAGTTCGCCGATGGTCTTCATGTTGAGCGTGCTCAGCGCGCCGCCGCCACTGTTGGCAATAAAGCGGGCATTAGGATTGATGCCCCGGATCACCTCGTCCCACTGCCGCCACAGGGCAAAGAGACGATCCTGCCGCCACTGGTAATAAGCGCGATAGGCGGGATCGCCTGGGTCGCGTTTAAGGGGTAGCGCCAGGCCATGCGCGGCCTGAAAATTGCGCCGGCAGTGCTCACAGTAGCAGATGCCATGGCCGGACCAGCGGTTGCTAAAGATGCCCTCGACCTGGTAGCGAGTCATAATCTCGCGGTGGACTTCAGTCATAAAGTCAAAGTTGTAGGGGCCCAGCGCACAGGTGACCCACAACTCTGGCCGCGCCCAGTGGCGGCGCGGGTTGCCCTCAGCATCGACGGCCACCCACTCTGGGTGGGCGGCATAGGCGTCGTCACGCATGGCGTGGGGGTCGGTGCGCACAATAACCACCATGCCCAACTCGCGGCACCCTTGGATCAGGTCACCCAGAGGGTCGCCATCGCCCAGCCAGGCGGAGCGATGGTGAAAGGGGATTGCGGTCGGGTAATAGGCCACACAGCCACCGGCGCTGAGACAGGCGGCGTCGGCGTGAATACGTTTAAAATAGTTCAGCCAGAATTGCGGATCATACTGGGCGGGGTCATTTTCCACCAGGGTAAGCTGCGCCCAACGCATCGGGCGGTCGAACCAATCAGTAAAAGTATTTTGTGGTTGAGTTAGCATAAATTTTTCTATTCTATAATCCTGGTACAATGTGTATAAGAGATTCTTTTCCTCGCCGCCTTAGACGCATTACGAACGGAATGACAACAACACCTACTGTAATTCTACTTACGGCATACACTAGATCAACGCTACACCCACTTCATCAAACTTTCTATTGACTTCCAATTTGGGTTACGCTAAACTAATCCCGCTTACCTTACACCCGACTGCTATTGATTAATCCCATAAACTTGCATAGGAGATTACTTCGCATGTCCACAAAGATCCCTCGTGATGGTCATTTACAACAGCCATTCAAAGTTGATCGACGTCTTGCACCGCGTTTTATCGGCCTCCTTTTGCTGTTCGTCCTTCCCTGCTTGGTTGGTTTTGGGCTGTTGCGGCCACAAACCAAGGCAGCCATTGCTCAAGCGAATACGCAAATGGTCACGGTCGACCCGTTAACATTGGTCGCGTCTGCCGCCGACCCCATAGGCGCAGCGGCGCAGGTGGGCGAATCCCTAGAATCGTGCGATACGCCAGTTACAATCGCCGATACAATTGTTTTGACGCCATCCGATAATTGGCAAAATGCCCTAAAAAGTGCTGCACCGGGGACAACCTTCCTCTTGCAGGGTGGCGTCTATCAGGCCACGCAACAATTAAAAATTTCAGCCGGCCAATCTGGTCGGCTAGTCACCGTCAAACCCTATAATTGTGAAGCAGTGACGCTGCGTGGCAGCTTCGCACCCCAATCGTATACGGTAATGGCGGGGCTGCGTATCGAAGGCCAGGGGCTGTCCCCGGAGGATCTCACCTATGTCATCCGGGTCGACGGCAAAAATAATAGCGCACTACGCACCGTCGTAATCCGCAATAACACCATTGTGGGTGGCGAAGTACATGCGGTCCGGATTAACGATGATGTGGTGGGGGTGGAACTCTCCGGCAACAACATTGATGGCGGCAAGGTAGGGCACGATATTTCTGTCACCACCGAAGTGTCGCCAGTCAACCCAGCCAAGTCGCCCGACAACATCGTGATCACCAACAACCGCCTTACCAAAGTCTATTTTCAGAGCACCGGCATCGCCTCTGAAGATATGTTCCAGGTGCACGGTGCGCGTCAAATCAGCTTTACCCATAACAGTTGCGAAAACGGCTCCCGCATGGAGCAGTGTGTCGACATTAAAGCAGTCACAGCACCGCTGGTGATCCAGTACAATCGCTTTGATGGCGCAACCCTACATCAAGATGGCAATAGCAAAGACGGGGCGACCGGCTGTATGGTGATTCACGAGGCCGATGGCCATCCCGAAAACCACTTGATCGAGCACAATTACTTTCGGAACTGTCGCAACACCGTGATCCGCTTTGCGTCCGAAGGGGGCGACGCCAACAGCAGTGGCACGCTGCGTTACAATCTCTTCCTCAATCCTGACACCAGCGATGCAGACGGCCTGTTGATCTGGCGGGCGGAAAATGTGATTTTCGACCATAACACCATGATTCATGGGACACTCAAACTTGGACGCGGGGATGGATTGAGTCAATCGCCGCCGGTCACCCCTAACAGCACAATGATAACCAACAACATCTTTTATCAGACGCGGATTGATGACAATACAGAGGCGCCGAATTTCGTCTATAGCTGCAGCTATAACCTTCTTTTTGGGGTAACCCAAAGGGGCAATCAAACCTTTACTTGCACCCAATCATTGACAAGTAACCCCAACCTAACTGCGTTGGACGCCGAAGATTATACGCCGCAGAGCAGTAGCCCGGCCTGTGACTCCGGTGAAAATGGCACTGATCGAGGGGCCCTCCCCTGCATAACTGGGCAAAGCCCTAGTGCCACGGCTACCCCCATTGCCACAGCAATTCCCACAGCAATTCCCACAGCCATACCACCGACTGACGAGCCGAAGGAGATGCTTTACCTCCCCCTGATTCAGCAAGACCAATAAAGAGTGGGTCTACGCGTGTCGGTGGATCGAAACAGAGCATGGTGGCGGGTGGCGAGTGGCGGGTGGCGAATCGCAAACCTGCCACCCGCGAGAGCCCTCTGGGCGCGCCACCTTCCTTGTCAAGTACACTTTGTCGCGAGGAGCCTAAAAAGTTCATTGCCCCTATGAGCGTAACCATGAACTGTTACCTGCCACCGTTCGCGTTAAATATTTTGACGACCTCTACCTCTGGTAAATTGGCGAAAAAAGTGTAACGCGATCTATGACAGGTAACAATTAACCATTAACCGTTCTCCATTAACCATTATTTAGGCATTTTCCACCCAGAACTGTTCCGGATTGTACGGTCCGGGCGTTGGGTAGATCCAGGAATTGGGCAGATTTTTGGGCACATTGCGCATGCGGTTGGTGACAATACCAAAGGCGTTGGGTTCCAGCACGGTGCCGATGGCATAGAACTCATCGGCGGCAATGTCCAGGACCTGCATCATGATCTTGAACTGTTCCTCGTCGTCGCCCGTCAAGCCAAGCTGATCATACAATTCCATGGCGTGCTTCACATTTTCCGGCGGCTCTTCGGCCAATTCATCATCGTGGTTGTTGTACCAAAAGGCCCAAGCCTTGGCAAACATGGAGTTGCCACTGTCAATGGGCAGCCAGTAGCGGGCATCCAACATGACCGCGTCACCGCTGCCGCCGCCAAAACGATGGCCGGAGACATGGAAATCCAGGCTACGACCGCGACAGCGCTCTTCCCACAGAGAACGTTCCATCGTGTTGATAATGCACTCCACCCCCACAGCCTCCCACTGCGGTTTGATCAGCGCCATCGCGTCAATATAGGTGGTGCGCCCTGAATCGAGATCCATGACAAAGGAGATGCGTTTGCCGTCCGGCCCCAAACGGAAACCGTCAGCATCCCGTTCGGTGTAACCCGCTTTGTCCAGATGTTCATTGGCCAAATCGGGGTTGTATTCAGTGTACTGCGTAGCCAGCCGCTCATGATGGTAGCGCGATTCCGGCCGCGGTGACGCCTGCCATGGCTGCCCTTGCCCTACATGGACCAAGTCGATAATAGCCTGGCGATCTATGGCGTGAGACATGGCAACGCGGAAATCTTTATTGCGAAAGATCTCGCGCAGCACGTCGTTAGTGGTGTTCATGTTGAACTGAATGATAAACTCATTGACCGTGGTGGGGTAGAGTTCATAGAAGTCGAATTGTCCCTGCTCGCGGTTGTCAAAGAAGACTGCTTTATTGCTGGGGTCAGAGATAAAGCGCTCCTGATAGTCCAGTTCACCGTTGAGCGCTTTGAGCACCAGCACCTGCGTGTCGGAGACAATGTCTACAGTGTAGCGGTCCATATAAGGCAGTTGGTTGCCGTCGGTGTCCACCTTGAAAAAGTAGGGGTTGCGGTTAGCAATGATCCGCCCCGTGCTCGATTCGCCAATGCCGGTCTCCATGAGCCAGGGGCGCAGGTTGGGCAGTTCGGCGTTCTGGTGGATGGTGGATTTGGCGCCAAAGTAGTCCACCCAGGTGTCAAAGCCGGCGGCCTTAGCATCAGCCTCCACATTTTCGTTGTACTTGGCGTGGAACTGCTCCAGGTAATGACGTGGGTAATAGGCAAAGACATCGAACTGGGTCTGGGTGGCGATTTTAATAAAGAGACCGTGAGGGATGGCGAAGGTGAATTTCACGGTGTAATCGTCGAGCTTTTCAACGACAACGGGGACATCATTCCGACGCAGCCAGGTGGGCACGGTGGGCGTCAACTCTTCGTTCATGAGCACATCTTCATACCAAAACATGATGTCATCGGCGGTCAGCGGCTCACCATCCGAGTAACGCACGCCCTGGCGCAGGCGGAAGGTAAACTCGGTGGCCTCATCGTTCACCTCGTAAGATTCGGCCAGGTTGGGGATAATGGCGTCCCAATCGGGCGTCCAGCGCAGGAGTTGTTGGTAACCACCATTGCGAACCCAGAAGTTGCCGTTGGTCTCAATCGTGCCGCCAAACCACTCACCACCATACTGACCGATGCTGTCAACCGGGTCGACCACAATGGGGTTGGCCGGCAATCGCTCATCGACCGAGGGGAGCGTTCCCGCCTTCACCTGTTCGGCCAACATGGGCGCTTCTTTGTACTTCTGGCCGGCGACGGCCGGTTCAGCAGCGTTGGCCGCGGCGGGTGCGGCCGGGGCGGCCGCCGGGGCCGATTCTACCGGAGCGTTGGCGGGGGTGCAGGCAATAAGCGCCAAGCCGGCCGCAGTCATAGACGACGAGAGCAAAAACTGGCGGCGGCTGATGAGGCGCACAGGGGGGCGTTGAGGCGCGTGATCGAACGCTTTCGCACACATAGAAGTCCTCCTTTGGAGCAAGTGATTAGCTTTACACAGTGGTGGGAGATCGTACAAATCAGGCAGCGAGCAAATCAATTTTGTTACGGAATCAATAATTGGCGGAGCTATGTGACCGGTCACATAAGGCGCAAGATACCATAGATGTAGGGCGTTGTCAAATTGGGTTTGCTGGTCGGGGTGGGGTGCAGCGCAGTTGAAACTGGCTGCTAACACTGAGAAGCCGCCTCAGCGGCTAGAAACTCCACATTAGCATCAATGGGTTGCCCCGTAGCTTTGCGCTCGTCCCCAACACGGTTCTTTGTGGCCAGCAAGAACTCGCCTTAAAATAGACTACACCCTAAGCTGCTGCGCGCGTTCCTGAAAATTGATTGCTTGTGCTACAATCAATGGCTATGAAACAACGAGTAACCATTCGCGATGTGGCGCGGGCGGCGGGGGTTTCGCACCAAACTGTCTCGCGCGTCATCAACGGCAGCGAGGAACTAAGCCCGGCGACACGCAGCCGGGTGTTGGAGGCGATTCAGCGATTGAACTATCGCCCCAGCCGCACAGCGCGCAGTCTGGCCATGCAGCGGACACAAACCGTCGGTCTCCTGGTGCCCAACATTGCCAACCCCTACTTTGCGGAGATTGCCCACGGCGCGCAGGAGGCGGCGCGCGCCCAGCACTACAGCGTCCTGCTGGGCAACACCAATTGGGAACCGCCAGAGGAGCTGCAACTGCTCCACTCGCTGGCCGCGCATCCGGTCGATGGCATTATCCTCTGCAGTGCGCGCAGCAGCGATGAAGCGCTGACCGCCTTTTGTGACAGCTACCGCCCCATTGTCTTGGGTGGACGCCTCTTTACCCACCCCAACGCCAGCCTGGTGCGCAGTGACCACGCCAGCGGTATGCGGCTGGTGATCCAACATCTGCAGCGGCAGGGCCACACGAAGATCGCCATGTTGGCCGGCCCCATGGTCGCGCCGACCATGAGCAATGCGCTACGCCTCAATGAGTTCCGCCGCGCCATGAGCTGCGCTGGGTTAACCCTGGATGGGCGCTGGATCGTGCATGGCCCGCTGACGATGGAGGGGGGCTATCAATCGGCCCGCCACCTCTTCGCCACCGTGCCGGAGGTGACTGCCCTCTGCGCCCACAACGACCTGGTGGCGATTGGGGCGATGAAAGCCTGTCGTGAAGGAGGCAGGCGCGTGCCCGCGGAGTGCGCCGTCATCGGCTACAACGACACCGACCTGGCGGCCATGGTCGATCCGCCGCTGACGACCGTGCGTGTCGATACGTTCGCGGTGGGTCGCCAACAGATGCAACGGCTGCTGGAGATGATCGCCCAGCCGGAACAGACCTTTCCGGAGCTGATCCTGCCGGTGACGGAGTTGGTGGAGCGGGGGTCGGGGTAGAGAGGGGCGAAACAATCCTGGAGCTTTCCTGCGATCAACCGCTCCGCGCGCTTCACGCATTGCGCGGACCGGCAGCCACCCCTGTGGGCCATGCTCACATCGCTAGGTGTCGGCGTGGTGGCTCATGCTGGCCAACGCCAACATCACGTGCCTGGAGTTGATTTGAATCCTATAGTGCAAGATGTTGCCATCTACATCTGCCAGGTTGTCTTGAAGCCAGGCGTTAACTGCCTGTGTGATGAGAGTTGCATCTTTGTGTAGTATTTCAAAAGCGAACACCGAATAGTGCCCTACCGCCCCAACCGTCCCACTGTCCCTACCCCCGCTGCTCATGCACCGGCGCCACCTGGACTCGCGAATGCAAATCCGCCCACTCCGGCGTGCCATCCTCCGTCCAAACCTCGAGTCGCACGCCCGGCTCCTGGATTGGGCCGTTACCGGCCAGAAACCAGGGACGGCATTGGTTGCGGATATCGGCAAAGTGGACGACCCGCCCACCAGGCCAGACAACTGAGACAATCCGTCGCTCCTCCGGTGCAAGGTAGGGGGGATCGATCCTGTATTTGCTCAGCGCATCTTCATTCATTTCGACGCCCAGCCCCGGCTCGTCGGGTACTTGTAAATAGCCACCCTGAATCGTGAGCGGTGTGGTGAGCAGCGAATCGCTGTAGTTGTTGAGACAGGTGATTGTGGGCCAACGGGCGTAGGGGAGGACGGCGCCCAAGTGGGCCGAGAGCGCGGTCACCAGCCCCACACCAACCATTTGTAGCCAAAAAGGCTTCTTGAATTCTGCAGCCAATGTACCTTGTTGCAAAATTCGGCTCACACCGCCGTTGATGACGAAGCCGTCGCAGACGCCCTCTTGGATCGCGGTCGGGAAGGGGGGCACACCAAAGTGTAAAGCAACGGGATGGGCAATTTTGCTGCGCAGTTCACGCAACCCTTCAACATCATCCTGGGGTATCGGCCCCTCGTAGATCGAGATGCGCTCATATTGGTCGAGGCGTTGGAGCACGGGGACCGCACTCCCCACATCACGTAACAGTCCATTCCAATCGATATCAAGGCGATAGTGAGGCGGCGTCACCGCGCTGACCGCTTCAACCTGTTCGTAGACACAGATAAAGGGGCGTGCTTTGAACTTGTGGAAGATGTAACCGGCCTTGAGCGCGTCCTGTGCCTCGGCCGCCAGATCTTCGGGGCTCGTCTTTGTGTTCCACCACGCAATCGGACACCACTCGCGCACTTGGGGCAGATTGAAAAGCCGATGGACCGGCACGCCAAACGCCTTGCCCACGGCATCATAAAGCGCCATCTGCAACCCCGCACCCAAGCTGTCATCACCCAATAGTTCGATTGGGTTACGCCCCTTGACCCGTTCGATGGCTTGCTCCGGCACCCGTCCCCAGGTGTAGTGAGGCAGGGTTTCGCCGTAGCCGATTGTGCCATCATCGGTGGTGATACGGATGATCTCAACGATCTGCCATTGCCAGGCGAGCAGCGCGTTCCATTTGGCAGTACGGGGCGTAAAGGGGACACAGAGGGTGATACGTTCAATCTCTTTGATGCGTAGTGGTGCAATCATCGGTGGCATGCCTTTCGTTAGTGCCGCTGCCGGAGTAAATTAGGACTAGTCTAGTTCTTGTTGCGAAACTTAGTTTGTACACCTAGCACTTCGAAAGGAACATCAGTGTAGAGAGTGCGTTTCGCAACAGAAACTAGTCTAGCATACTTGTTGGGGCCGCGCAATCGCATGTTTTGCGCTGGGTGCGTACCACAAATGGGGCGAAGCATCAGCAAGGCCAATTTGATCTTCTCGTCTGTCGCCCCTAATTTGGGACGCACCTTTTTGCGCTAGGCGCGCGCCACATTTTTTGCATTGCGCCAGATGTGGATAGGAGTCCTTTGCTGTTATTCCGATAAAATCCCACAAAATGGGACGCACCTTTTTGCGCTGAAATTCGGCAATTTAGAGAGAATAAGCAAGCAGGTGAGTCAAATTCAGAGTCAATATGAAGCCAATGAGGAGAGAAAAAAGCCCTTTGACACAAGTTGCGTTCTATACTATCCTATACTCAAGAATGGCTGGTCTTTGGAAATTCTGCCAAACGCTCCCCATGCCCAAAGGCCAACTTGTGATGTAGCGGTCGGAATCCTACTTTATCCCCAAGTATAGCTGCTGATTGCGCCTGAAAACGATTTTCAATGAGTTTGTCGTCTCATGCACAAAAATGCACTGGAGTACCTTTGGCATGCGATAGGTTGACGCGACGAAAGGCGCTGCGTCACGCAAAGATAGGTATGCGCCAATAAACAGCGCCTGGTTGGTTTTATGGTGAAAAAAGGGCAGAATATTTGTATGGCAAGCAGACCAAGTAAGTTGCGTCGCCAGGAGGAACGATGGGCCTATTTGTTTCTCCTGCCTCAATACCTGGGGTTACTCTGTTTTATCATAGGCCCTGTTCTTGCAACGTTGTTCTTGAGCTTCTCGGAATGGAATCTGGTGGCGCCGCCACGGTGGATCGGACTCCAAAATTACCGAGTAAGCTTCCAAGCGGATGTCTTTTGGCAAACGTGGGGCAACACCCTCTACTATGTGGTGGCCACGGTGGCGGGCAGCATTGTGCTCTCACTTGCCCTGGCCCTGGCCCTCAATGAGAAGCTGCGGGGCGTGACCATCTACCGCGGCATCTATTTTCTGCCCGTGGTCACCAGCGCCGTCGCCGTGAGCATGGTGTGGCGCTGGCTCTACAATCCTGAATTCGGCCTCTTCAACGCCATTTTGTCGGCGGTCAGTTTGCCAACCCTCCCCTGGCTCAACAGCCTGCGTTGGGCCATGCCGTCGGTGATCATCATGAGCATTTGGCAGACGGTCGGCTACAACATGGTGATCTTCCTGGCGGGCCTCCAGGGCATCGCCGACCAATTTTACGAAGCGGCAGAAATTGACGGCGCCAACGCCTGGCAGCGCTTTCGCCATATTACCTTACCCCTGCTCTCGCCCACCACCTTTTTTATTCTGGTCACCGCCACGATCGGCGGCTTCCAGGCCTTTAACCAGATCTACATCATGACCAACGGCGGGCCCGCTAACGCCACCCGGGTGGTCCTGTTGCACATCTACATTCTAGCCTTCCGCTTATTCAAGATCGGGGAAGCTTCCGCGGTTTCGTGGGCGCTCTTCTTGATTCTCTTCACACTCACCCTGATTAACTTCACGGTTGCACGGAAATGGGTTCATTATGGTTGATGCACCGCAGGAGTTAGCCAATATCGAGGCCCGCACTCAACCCGCGGTGCAACAGACCTCGCAACGCCGCCAGACACGACTACGGCATATCATCCTCCACGTGCTTTTGTCGCTCGGTGCGTTCTTTATGATCTTGCCCTTTCTCTGGATGCTCTCAACTTCGCTGAAAGCGCCGGGCGACGTCTTTATCTTTCCCCCACAGTGGATTCCCGACCCCATTCTATGGTCAAACTATGCCAAAAGTTGGACGCTCAAACCGATGGATTTGGCCTATCTGAACAGTCTCAAAATCAGCACGTTGACGACCGCCGGGACGCTATTTACATCATCGTTAGCCGCGTTCGCCTTTGCCAAACTGCGCTTTCGTGGTCGGCACGTGCTCTTTCTGATTTTGCTCGCGACGCTGATGATCCCCGTGCAAGTGACGCTCATTCCGTTGTTTATCCTCTTTAAGTGGATCAACTGGATCGACACCCACTGGCCATTGATTGTGCCCGCTTCGTTAACCAACGCCTACGGGGTCTTTCTGCTGCGCCAGTTCTTTATGAGTTTGCCGAGTGAACTCGGTGACGCAAGTGAAATTGATGGCTGCAATCCCTTCCAGATTTACTGGTATATTTATTTGCCATTGAGTGTCCCTGCGCTTGTCACATTGGGCATCTTTGCCTTCTTGTATCACTGGAACGAATTTCTGCTGCCCTTGATCTATCTCAATTCCCTCCAGAAGTTTACGATCCCGCTCATGTTGGCGACCTTTCAAGGCGCCTACATTACCGATTGGGAATTGCTGATGGCCGCAGCGACCCTTGCACTGGTCCCCGTGATCGTGGTCTACATTTTCGGCCAGCGCTATTTTGTGCAGGGCATCGCGCTGAGTGGGTTGAAAGGGTAGTGGTTTCAGTTGGACAGTGGACAGTGAGACAGTGAACAGTGGACAGTGAACAGTAACTGATTTACCGAACTACTGATAACTGTCCACTGATAACTGGCCACTGGAGCCGTAGTAAATGTATTTTATATAAATTGTCTACATTTATCTTAGAGGAGCGATAGGTATGGAACAGCGATCACTTTCAAGGCGTCAATTTCTGCAATGGTCAACGATGAGTGCCAGTGCGCTGGCACTGGCAGCATGCGCCGGTGTTTCCAGCACGGAGAGCGGTGGGGAAGCGCAGTCGGCGGCGCAAGACGCTACCGCAGCCGGACAGACCGATGTCGGTCCCGCCACCGGGGATAACTATAGTTTTATGACGATTAGCGGTGATGCCGAAGCGCCGATTTTTGATGGGCTGGCCGACACGTACAACGAAACGGTGGGCAGCGGCCACTGGACCTTCGACCGCATTGCCGGCTCCTGGGAGGACTTTAGCCGCAAGTACATTACCGAAGTGGCCGCCGGTAGCACCCATGACGTGGCGCGCATTGCGATTATTCACCAGCCTTCGTATATTAGCAACGGCTATATCAGCGATCTCACCCCCTTCTTTGACCAGTCCGGCATCTCGATGGATGATTACTATGAAAGCGCGTTTAACGAATGGCGCGTCGATGGTAAACTCTATGGGATCCCAGCCGGCATCTACAACATGGCGATCTATTACAACAAAAGCATGTTCGACGAATTGGGCATTCCCCACCTTCCCACTGACTGGGACGACGACAGTTGGAACTTGGATGCGTTCCGCGCAACGGCTGCACAGTTGACCTCCGGCGAAGGCGCGGAAAAGCGCTATGGCTTTGCCACCAACTGGGACTTGCGCTGGGTGATTCATTTCGTCTGGGCCTACGGCGGCGATTTTGTCAATGCCGAACACACTCAAGCGATTATTGATTCGCCAGAGGCGGTGCAAGGGCTCCAATTTGCCCAAGAGTTGATCCGCACTGACCAGAGTTGGTTGACACCGCAACAACTCAGCAACGGCAGCACCGCAGAGGCATTTATGACTGGCCGCGTGGGCATGTATTTGGATGGTATGTGGCAAATGCCGGCCATGGCGAAGATTGAGGACTTCGAGTGGGGGGTGGCGCCGGTGCCCGCCGGAACGTATAGATACACTGGCAACTATGTAGATGCGTGGGTCATGCCGACCGGCGCCAAGAATCCCGAGGAGTCCTGGAAATTCCTACAATTTATGGCGGGTGCGGACGCCCAGAACTATCTGGTCAGCAATTCAGCCCTGGGGCTGCCCATCCTGCGTTCGGTTGTGGCCGACCGCAGCGCCGATCTCTTCAAGCCTCTGCCCCCTGAAGAACAGCAAGTGTGGATCAATGCGGCCAACTACGCCCATTCTTTCCCCTTTACGGCGAAATGGGATGAGCTCTACGATGCGCTGTTGCCCTCCTGGGATCTGTGGGGTCTGGGCGAAATCGACGCGGCCACGATGGCTCAGCAGATTCGAGATGTGGTCGATCCCATCCTGGCCCAAGCGTAAGTACCGCGTATATCGGTAGATAGGTAGATAGGTAGATAGGTAAATCGGTAGATAGGTAACAGTTACCGATTACAATTGAAATTTCGGCCTTTGTGCCCTCATCCCGCGCCCATAGGCGCACCCAAGGGATACCCGCTTTTAGGCGCGCTTCTCCCACGGTGGGAGAGGTCCCAGGGGTGAGGGCCTGCAATACCGCAAAACGTATTTTACGCCGTGCTGAATCCAGCAAATTGAGAACCTATGGCTGACACAAAAACCATTCTGCTCATTGGCACCCTCGACACGAAAGCACACGAGTACGCCTATTTGCGCGATCTGATCCAGCGGCGTGGCCATCGCACGCTGGTAATGGATGCGAGCGTTTTTGACAGCACGGCAACGGCGCGCGCCGCGCCGTTGATGCCGGACATCGATGCGGCGCAGGTCGCCCAAGCCGGCGGCAGCGATCTAGTCGCGCTGCGCGAACAAGGGGATCGTAACCAAGCGCTGGTGATCATGACCCAAGGTTGTGTAGCGCTGGCGCGCCAACTCTTTGCCGAAGGCCGCTTTGACGCCGTGCTCGGTCTAGGCGGTTCGGGGGGCACAGCGTTAGCCACTGCGGTGATGCGTGAGTTGCCAATTGGCGTGCCCAAGGTTATGGTCTCGACCATTGCGTCGGGTGATGTCGGGCCCTATGTGGGCGCCGTGGACATCACCATGCTCCATTCAGTTGTAGACATCGCCGGCCTCAACCGCATCTCGCGCCGGGTGCTGATGAATGCAGTGGGCGCGGTCTGCGGCATGGTGGAGCAGCAGGCCATGACCACGGATCAGGCTGCCGACCGCCCCTTGATCACGGCGACCATGTTTGGTGTCACCACGCCTTGTGTGACACACCTGCGGGAACGGCTCGAAGGCGCGGGCTATGAAGTGCTGGTCTTTCATGCCACCGGCAATGGCGGACGCGCGATGGAGGCGCTGATTGCCGGTGGGTTGGTCGCGGGGGTTGCCGATGTGACGACCACCGAATGGGCCGATGAATTGGTGGGCGGCATGTTGGGTGCGGGACCCCATCGACTGGAGGCGGCGGCTCGACAAGGGGTGCCGCAGGTGGTCTCCTGCGGTGCGCTGGATATGGTGAATTTCCTGGGACCTTTTGAGAGCATTCCGGCCCGCTTCAAAGATCGGCACTTTCACATCCACAACGCGAATGTGACGCTCATGCGCACGACCCCAGCAGAGTGTGCCGAGTTGGGGCACATCATTGCCGAAAAGCTCAACAGGTCAACCGGTCCGACCACGCTCCTGGTGCCGCTAAAGGGCGTCAGCATGTTGGACAGCAAAGGTGCATCCTTTTATGACCCAGAGGCCGACGCTGCCTTGTTCGACGCCCTGCGCCGCCATGTGCGCACACCGCCGGTGGATCTGATTGAACTGGATCTGCACATCAACGACCCTGAATTTGCCGACGCGCTGGCCGACCACCTATTGACCGCGCTCGCGCAAGTTCAGATAAATAACACATAAGGCTCAACAGGACCCTGTAGGGGCATGGCCTTGCGCCTGCCCTCGGGGACGACCGCAAGAGTACGCCCCTACACCGAGAAATCCCATAGAGCCACAAATGATCAGAGTGTAACAATGCCTTTCATTCCACGAAGTGAATCATTGCGGCGCCTGCGCGACCAGGTGGCCGCGGGCCGCGCCTTGTTGGGCGCCGGCGCAGGCACCGGCATCTCGGCCAAATTCGCCGAACGCGGCGGTGTCGACATCATTATTATCTACAATTCCGGCCGCTATCGCATGGCCGGCCGCGGCAGCATGGCCGGTGTGCTGGCCTATGGTGATGCCAACGAAATTGTGGTCGATATGGCGCGTGAGGTGCTGCCGGTGGTAAAAAACACCCCCGTCCTCGCCGGCGTCAACGGCACCGATCCCTTTCGGTTAATGCCGGTCTTTCTGCGCCAGTTAAAGGAAATGGGCTTTGACGGGGTACAGAACTTCCCCACCATTGGCCTCTTCGATGGCCGCATTCGCGCCTACTGCGAAGAGACCGGCTTCAGCTATGGTCTGGAGGTGGACATGATGCGGGAAGCAAATCGGCTCGACATGCTCACCTGTGCCTATGTCTTTACCGAGGACGAAGCGGTCGACATGACCAACGCGGGCGTCGATATTATTGTGCCCCATATGGGTACAACGGTGAAAGGGGCGATTGGCGCGCAGACCGCCATGACGCTGGCGGAGGCCGCCAAAAGCGTACAGGCCCTGCGCGATGCGGCTGTCAAAATTCGGCCCGATATTCTAGTGCTCTGTCATGGCGGGCCGATTGCAGAGCCGGAAGATGCCCAATACATCTTCGATCACACCGAGGGCATTGCCGGCTTCTTTGGTGCATCAAGCATTGAACGCCTGTCGACCGAGCCGGCCATCGAGGCGCAAACCCGACGTTTTAAAGACTTAGTGCCCAACCCAGGGCAGGATATATAGAGGAGAATTATGCAGAAATTGGGAGCAGGAACCATTACAACGACAGCGGATGTGGATACATTGGCCTTTGACTGGGGCACGATCCATATGCTGAGTGAGCCACTGGTCACGGGGGCACAGCGCCACAGCTTTGGCGTCACCGAGGTGCTCCCTGGTGGCGGGCATGGGCGGCACAACCACCCCGGCGCCGAGGAGATCATCTACGTCTTGTCCGGCGAGGGCGAACAGATGGTGGATGATCAGCCGCCGGTGCGCATTGGCCCAGGCGCGTGCGTCTTTATCCCCGATGGTGTCTACCATTCGACCTTTAACGCCGGGGATGAGTCAATGCGGCTGATCATTATCTACGCGCCGGCGGGTTCGGAGCGGTTGCTGCGCGAAATTCCCGGTTGCACGATTCTGCCCCCAGCGAAGGAGTAATGGCCATGCGTATCGGCGTCGTTGGTCTGCACTTTGGCGCGGAGTTTGTGCCAATCTACCAGCAACATCCGGATGTGGAGGAGGTGGCGATCTGCGACCTGGATCCAGCAGTGCTGCAACGGGTGGGGGATCGCTTCGGGATTGAAGACAGGTTTACACGGCTAGAAGATCTACTGGCAGATGCACGCTACGATGCGGTGCATCTGCTCACGCCCGTGCCGTTGCACGTGGAGCAGACGCTGGCCGTGCTCAACGCAGGCAAACATTGCGCCTGTGCCGTGCCCATGGCGACCAGCCTGACGGATCTGGAGCGCATTATCGCCGCGCAGGAGGCGTCCGGCAAGCATTACATGATGATGGAAACCGGCGCCTACTTGCGCGAGACCTTTTTTGTCAAAGATCTGTATACACGCGGTGAACTGGGCACACTCACCTTTTTGCGCGGCACCTATTATCAAGATTTGGAAGGCAATTATCCCTCCTATTGGCGGGCGCAGCCACCCATGCACTATCTGACCCACGCGCTTGCCCCCCTGCTCGCGATCACCGAAAAGCGGGTTGAGAAGGTCGCGTGCATGGGTTCGGGGCAGCTACGGCCCGATATTCAGCAGCCGAATGGCACCACCTTCCCCTTACAGACCGGCCTCTTCCAACTAGCAGAGAGCAACGTTGTGGCCGAAGTGACGCGCTCTTGGTTCCAGGTAGCGCACCCCTATACCGAGACCTTTAGTGTCTATGGGGATAAGCGGGGCTTTGAGTGGCTGCTCGAACATGAAAAGCCGTTGTTGTTCACCCTAGAACCGGTGCAGCCATCACGACGGGGGCGGCCTGTCACCACCGAGCAGGTGACCGTCCCCTATCGGCCCGACCTCCTGCCGGAGGCCATCGCTGGGTTTGCCAATGGCGGCCACGGCGGTTCGCACCCCCACCTGGCCCACGAGTTTGTCACGAGCATCGTAGAGGGCCGTCCTCCAGCGATTGATGTCTATCAGTCGGCAAATTGGACCGCACCCGGCATCTGCGCCAATGAATCGTCACTCCGCGGTGGGGAATTGGTGCCGGTTCCCGATTACCGCGGGGGAAAATCGAGCATCTAACGTTCTACCCTTAGCCATTGCGCAGCAATCAGCACGCCAAGCGCTGCCGGGGATGGGCCACACGTTTTCTGAGATCATGAAAACCGAGTGGCCCATCCCCGGCAGCGTGGTTTTCCATACTCCCACGCAGAACCGACGGCAGCATCTGCTTCCTTGACGCTCAACGCCAATGAGACTGTGCGGCCTTGCCCAAAGTGCGGTCAGATTGCGTCCAGATCATCCGACCACGTAGCCGCTGTCCACCCTAGGACAAACGGGACGACATAGGTGGGCTGCTAAACCAGAATGCGGGTCAAGAGAAGGGCGTCACTGCTGCCCTTCTTTTTGACGCGTTTGGCGCCCGCTTGCTGCGCTGCTTCCGCAACCCGCAGACCTACCGCTTCGCGTTGACCGCCTACTTTCCAAGCTATTTTCAAAATAGGGGGTTGCTTTTTCCTACCTTTGGGGGTACAATGGCCTTAGTTAACAACCTTTCACGTTGGTTACCGTTACATCATCTGGCGCCTTAAATTCCATAGACAACCTGTTTCTTGCAACCCGGCTTTGTTTAACAAGCGATAAACGGCGGCTCATTATCCGGGGTTACTGGTGTTTTCTCTTTTCGCCGCCGCTTATCCCTTTCTTCGTTCGGCCACTGGCGTCAATCTCAACCTACGTTTGGCAAGGTTTAGCGTGAACTTTATACATGAAGCTAGATATCTTTGGTGCAGATGACAACTATTAGTCTACGGTTTGCTGTCCGACTTCATAATTCTGAGATCAAGCCGATTCATGAGCTTTATGGACCGCTTTTTCATCGCTGGCTACCAAATGGGGAAAGTGATGCACTGGCTATAGCATCTACTGATGCAGATATAGGTGTTCGCGTATGGTTTGAGCAAAGAGGCTATCTAGGTTTCGGAGAGTTAATTCGATTTGATTATCAACGGAGAGAAGTAGACGAAGCCCTTGTTGAGAAACAAGCAATCTTAGATGCTGGCCCACTTCGAGGCTTACTCACAATCAAGAATATTGACCAAGAGATGGTAACGGTCTTGCAGGAAGACAAAACGGGTGAGCAGGAATATGCTACTCTTGGCAAGCGCGTTATCAAGGTGCTTTATCCCATACTATCCCGCTTAATCGATACTTTAAGGGTACGTTTCGGTCAGTACTGGATTGAACCACTTGAAAAGTGGGATTCTCGTAGACATACGTTGGGTGCCTATTGCCACGGCATACTTCATTTAAAATATAGCTTGGATAATGGAGATCAGTGGCGGGAGTTCATACCTGATGAACCGGTGAGTTATGGTAGTGTGACGAGCATTACACCGGGGGAAAAGACATTCAGCCAGTATTTGACGGAAGACGATTGGCTAGAGCTAAAGGACTTAGTCAATTCTGGATACAAACCGTCACTAGCGTCAAATGCACTTATTACGACGCACCAATTACTTGACTCCGGCAGTTATCGCCAGGCATTTATTGAGGGTGTTACTGCTCTAGAACTGGCCTTGAATGAACTTGTCCGTGATAGGCTTTTTCACAATAGTGCACTGATGGAGAAAATTCAATCATTTTGGAATCTACCATTGTATACTCAAGTTGCTATCGCAGCGAGTCTTACACAAAATATTACACCAAATGAAATAGAGGACACGTTAGAGGCCATCAAAACAAGAAATTGTATCATTCATGAAGGCCAGCAAGTAGGCGAGGAAAAGAAATCAGAACTTCGCTCACTATTAGTCGCGATCGCTAAGCTGATCCCTGGAGTGCAATTCAAACTTCCATCTGCTTATACTGGCAACAATATTATGATGACAGCAGAGCAGTGGTCGCAACTCTTACAAGGATAGCCAGCCGAACATTCGCTGCACCAGATTCGCTGCGCTCAGAGGTGATCTGGGCTTGTTTCCTCCGGCGGTGGATTTGGGCCAGCGGTGTGGTTGGGCTTTCCTCGCTCACAGGTGAGCTAGGGGTTCGGCCTAAACCGTAAGCCACAATCACAGGAAGGCAACAAGCGGAGTGAGCACGTTCAAGGTCACATTAAATTCAGTACACAAATCACGCAAAGCTACACTGATTGCGGTTAGTAAATATGAGTTGACCAGTAAAGATAGGGTTATTGAGAATGGCTAGAATGGAAATCAGCATACAGGATCAAGAAAAAGCCAATCAGTTTTTGCGGGCACTTTGGGCAGAAATTAGATTGCGTGATCCTAGCTGTGTTTGGTTGTATTCTCCGAAAAAAGAGGGTAAGCAAAAATACGTCACTTTTGGTTTTCTTCACCTAATAAACAAAACTGAAAGAATATATGTTGGTATCACGTATGAACGACGAGGGGGAATAGAATCAATATTTCTTGACCATCTTGGCGATGAGTCTGCGGAAATCCATTTTCGGATAGAAGCAATTTTGTACCAAGCGCTCGAAGCAGCGAGCAAAAATTATGAGATGCCTCGCTTGTTTACAGTAACTGGATGCTTAGATTCACAACACAAAATATTACTTGCAGAGTATTCTGGCGATAGATTTTCTATAAAGAATGACCTACAAAGTGATACTTCAAAGTTAACAATTTCAGTTTTTGGATATGACGCTCTAGATGCCTCAGTCACATACGTAAAGATTGCGCATAAGGTACTCCATTTTTTGTCAATTGAAACAAACGTTTCGTTTCGATTGGGCAGTGTGACCATTGGCACAGAGAAGGATCTTGAAGTATTACATGGAAATAAGTATTTTGAAGATACAGATTGGCTCGATGGATGGCCTAGAAAGGACAATCTGCTGTACATTTCTAAGGAAGGAGTAGAATTTATAGAGTGGATTGCAAGTTGCGCACAAAATGATATTCAAACGCGGGAAAAATTCCTATCAGCTTGTAAACACTTCTACACAGCCAGAGAGGTTAGCTCAGAAGAAACGATTACAGTACTATGTGTATCTGCTCTTGAAGTTGCATCTAATCTTCATAATATTAAGGCAGTTCCATGCCCGAGTTGCGGTCAGCCGACCTATAAAATCAGCCAACGTGTCACAGATCTTGTAGCCAAGTTCTTGCCGTCACATATTGTTAAATTTTTTAAAGAGTATTATGGCAAAAGGTCAAAGTATCTTCACGAAGGTATTATTTTACGTGATCAATCCTTTTATCACTTTGGGAAAAACATACCGCAGCTGAATAAAGATAGTGAATACGGATGTGAAGTTCCCAATCAATTATCGGTTATCAATCTGTGGGAATATACAAGTTACTGTCTGCGAGGTCTCTTGAAGAGTGATATAACTCACCAACACGCCCCTGTTTGTGTGGATGCATAGGTTGGGCGGCGTCTCAAAGACAGCAGCTTTGCCACGAAGCAAAGTACCGGGTAACTTACCCGCTCCAGCGAGGCCGAACACCCAATGAAGGCGACAAGGGGTAATCGGGCGCTCCAAATCTCTGGCCCGTCTCATAGTTTGTTCGTTATCAATGCTATGCGCTCGCAATCCCCTTGCGCTTTATTGCTTCGTTCTGCAGATGGAGCGCTGTACATCCATAGATCAGTTTTTCGCTCATCGAATAGTTGAGAAAACGTATGAGGCTGCGATGGCAACAATAGAACTACTGAATCAACCTGGCATCCAACATCGGGCGGCCAGCGTCTACCGTACGCTCTTTCGCATGGGCTTGGCAGTGGTCTCCGTTGTGTGCGCGGACCTACGACACCAGAATGCAGGAGTTCGTTCTTACTGCTGCGCCTTGCTCGACCACTTCTTGGCCCCAGAGGCGCTCAGTGATCTGATCGGTACGCTGCGCGCACCTGCGGCCCAGGAGCGGCAGTCGGCATTGCGCGCTTGCGTGCGACCGATGCAAGCAGCGGACGCGCCGCCCAGTTGCAACTGCGGTCCTGCCCGCAAAGCACGACAGTGATCACGCGTTTGGCTTCGCACTTTAAAGCAGCAATACACCCCCAGTCATAAGGCAATCGCGTACCTTAAAGATATGAATCAAAGTGCATCTTCATCGTAACTAAAACGCCGACGAATCGGCATTGTGTACTCAATTTGGGCATGCTCGCATAGGCTAGGGGCGTACTTTTGCGATCAGTTGTCAGCTTAAAAAAACGAGCACCTGACATTTTATCTGGTTCGTGATTGCCTTACCCCCGGTCAGAAAATTGTTATTGACATAACCCGATAAATGTGCTACCCTACAGCTACATGATCTGCTGTATTGCCACTGGAAATGCGCATCCCTCGTCAGGGCTAAACCGTTGGTGGATACACTAGCTTCCCGTGGCGGTTGCCACGGGATTTTTGATTTCTGTTGTGCTTGTCGATGTAACCAACAAGTCGACTGGCGGTCACTCGGCTTTGCTTTTTGCTGGGGATTGTCGTACGCCGCAGGAGAAAAATTTGTAACGTATAACATTACGCGCTACAATAAAGTATGATTGAAAGCATTCGACACAGGAATTTACAAAGGCTTTATGAACGTGGCGACAGAAGCGGAATTGGAGCCCATATTCGAGATCGGGTAGAAAGAATCCTGTTTGTACTGGATCAGGCGCAAACGATTGAAGAAATCAATATTCCTGGTTATCGACTTCATCAACTAACAGGCAATCGTCAGGGAACGTGGAGCATTCGTGTTACTGGAAACTGGCGAATCACATTTCGTTTTGAAGATGGCAACGTTTATGACGTTGATCTAGAAGACTATCATTAGGAGTTGAAATTCATGCCAATGCAGAATCCACCACATCCAGGCGGTGTGATCAGAGATTGTATAGAGGATTTAGGACTCAGTATCACGGAAGCATCTGCTATTCTGGATGTTACTCGTCCCACCTTATCGCGTGTTATCAACGGGCACTCTGCAATCTCGCCAGAGATGGCACTGCGCTTATCAGCAGCTTTTGGCAGTACAGCGGAGTTCTGGTTGCGTATGCAGACTGCCTATGATTTGGCTCAGGCACGCTTAACTTTGGGCAAAATGAATGTGCAGCGTTACCTGCCAGCATCGTCCACCCTCTCATCCTAATCGTTAATGCGCCAGAAACATCGATTCAGATGTTTAGGGCAGTATCTCCTCATCAATCACCTCCCCCAACTCAAACGTAGTCGCCAGCTTGGGCCAGCCGAGGTCGCCGGTCTCGGTCCAGCGTCGTTTTAGGTCCCAACTCATTAGGTCCAGTTCGATACCTATCTCCCGCTCCGCGCGCCGGTAGAGGACGGCAAAGCGCCGTTCGCCTGCACCGGGGTAGGTGTAGGGCGCATCCAAATGTTGGACAATCTCCCCTGCGGCCACGGCTTGGGCCAAGGCGGCGCCATCCTCATATGCGCGGCGTTCGGCCACCTCCAGATAGAAGGCGGCAACAGGCTTGCCCTGGTAGAAAGCACCCGGCCAGCCCTGTTCCCAGAAGCGTTTCTCCGGCCCTTGGTAGTTATAACACTCCAGCACCAGATCCCCGGCCCGTTCGACCAGGTGGATCGGTGTTGTTTTACCCAACGGGGTGACCAGCAAAGGGCGCACGGCCATGTAAACCTCGCCACTGCCGATGACCACCACTTGATCCGGCGTGACGACCTGGGGCAGTGTCTCCACCCGCTGCGCCCCCACCCAGATCTCATCAATCTGCTCGCGCTGGGTCCAGATCAGCACCGCCTTGGCGCTCTTGCCGTGGCGGAAGTTCTGGGGCGAGTAGACACCGATGCAGCGATTCTCCTGCTGCACGCTGAAAAAATCGCCTTCGTCGGGCAGGTTGCGTGTCTTGGTGCGGTCGGTGGCGTGATAGGCGTCGCCAAACCATTTGTCGTCGGTGATGTAGCGGGTGTAGAGCACGCCGGGGCGGTCAGCCTGGGGTCGGCGATAGTGCACCATGCAGACATTGGCCTGGGGGTTGAAGCTGCTGGTGGCCGTACCCAAGGCGTAGGCCGGTGTGTGATAGGTGGTGAGCGCCAGCTTACGATCGCGTTCGGCGGTTTCGGTCACCTGAAAGGTGGCGGGGCGCTTGGCCAGCAGATCGGCCACCCACGCCGGCGCCGTACCATCGGCCAGCCAGGTGCGCAGCAGTTCGATCTCCGGCGGCGTCTCACAGACGACCGACGGCTGATAGGCGCGGCCGTGGGGTCCCGCCCAGCGTCCCGTGCCGCTGTGGATGTGGAGCGCGACGCTGAGCGCCAAGCGCGCCATCATGGCTTGGGCTCGTGCCCGTGTCGCCCCATCTTGCACCCCATCGACCAGTCGCTTCAAGGCACGCAGAGTGACGGCAGTGTAGGTGGGGCTGTTATACTCCAACGGGTGGCCGTGGCGGTTGGTGTAGTCAATCCAGGCAGCCAGCTTGGCATAGCCCCGTTGCGCAATGGCCGGCTCGTTCAGTAGCTCACCGCCCAGGCAGGTGTTGAGAATATCAAGTGCCGTGATATTGGTGTAGGCCACCAGCACATCCAGCCTGGCAATCTCCGCCAGCCCCAGGCGAATGCTTTGTAAGAGCCGTTGGCGTAATGCAACGGGAAGCCGACCACTGTACTGCGCCATCATGGGGATCAGCGACTCCAGGTTGAATTCCACGGCATTCAGATCCTCCACCACGCTATCTTCGCGCATCCAGTAGAAGTTGCCACAGTGGGGATCGGCGGGGTCGCGCTCCTGGCAGACGAGGAGCGCATCCAACACCTTGGCAGCCAGAGCCAGATCCGCGGCGGCGCCATTGGCAACCAACTGGGCGGCAAAGCGTGCGGCCTGGCGCGTCTCATGAAACAGGCCAAACTCTGTACGCTTGGCCAGCATATAGGTGGCGGGGTTGTAATTCTCCGGCAAGGGTAAAGGGTTGGTCATGATCTTGTTTCGTCCTTCATTTCTTCCCACACCACTCTTTCAAAGCCGACAGCAACCACGGCAAAAGTGTGTAACCGTAACTTTTCACCATATTTTGTCTTTAAGATAGCAGCATAGTGTTGCAACTGTTGCTTGGCTGTGCTCATCTCTGTCTTAACAGCATCCAGTGCACGCAATTCCTCATCGGTTTTTGCACGCACCGCCTCCCCGCGCAAGCCGAGCTTGTTAAGCTTGACAAACTTGAACTCAAGCAGGAGATCAAGCATTGCTATAAAGCTCTTTGGCCGCTGCTTGTCCGTGATCGCGCGCTGCAGCATCCGGCAACAACATACGCAGCAAACGTTCCGCGTAGAGTTGCTGCATGACCAGATTCGGTATACGCAAAATCAACTCACCCTCCCGTGTCAAGCCACCATCTAATGTTAACACACCCAAATAGTAGAGCAGCGACAACATGAACGGCTCGGTATTGGACTCGGCCAACATCTCATGGACGCCAAAACGCTCTTCCAAAGCGACGACAGCCGGTGGGTGTTCGGTGTCCATGATTTGTAAAATGACTTCTTCCCCCTTGGGCAGCCCCGCGACATAGGCTAGCTTTTCATGATCAGTGCCTAAGTTGGTATCCAGCATATTGCGCGGATAGCGACAGGTGCGTTGGAGATATTTGAGGAAGTGAAAGGTGGAGGTGGGGTTGTAAATACATTCCCCGCCTTCGTGGCTAAAAAGAGCACCGTTGTAGAAGGTGCGCATCAGATGGAGCGCTTCTGTGCGCTGCTCTGCCGCTAGGTTGCACGTTTCCGCCACTTGCGTCAACAGTTGTGTTATCTCCGCTTCGGTAAAGCCACAGAGGTCATTAAAATCTTCGCGGAAATAGATATTCTCGGCAATGTTGAAACCGCTGGAGACGTCATGCAGCACCACCGGAGAGACGCCGACAATAAAGGTGCGGTCCACCCCGCGCCCGCTCATTGCGCCTTTGATCGCCTTAAAGACCGCCTTGAACTCACCTTCACCAAAGACTAATGCTTCATAACGCGCCTGATTTTGCGGACGCTCCGCCATCAGCAGTTCATTGGCAAAGTTGTCATATTCATCCACCAGCAGGTAAATTTTGTGGTTTGCCTGCTGCACCACACTCAACAGCGACCAGAACGAAGCCGTTGCATTGGTTGGGTTGATTTCAACCGAACTTAACAGCCAATCCTGATATTTAAGGGCAAAGGCTTTGATCTCGGCATTGAGATAGTCGGTCAAGACCTGCTGCTGTTGTTGATAATCGGGCTTAGGCGCGACTATCGAAAAATCCCAACGTAGGATCAGATACTGATTGTGTAATGGTGTCGGTTGCGCGCCAATGGCTAGAGCGCCAAAGAGCCGTGCAAATTCGTCGGCCTTGGCAATGTCATAGTAATTTTCCAGAGTGGAAAGCAGCAGACTTTTGCCATAGCGGCGTGGACGCAGCAAGAGCAGCGTTTTGCCGGTCTCCTCCAGTCGTGCAATTCGGTCGGTGCGGTCCACATAGCAATAATCTTCCGTAATCAGTTGGTAAAAATCATTGTTTCCATAGGGAAATTTCACCCGTGTGCCGGTCATGGACAGTTGCCCTCTTTGCTTGGCCTAACGATTTGGCTCATATAGGTCTGCGGGTGAAATCGCTTTATTTCTCTCTGGCCCCTGTTGCAATTTCACCGCTTCGCCCCTATGAGCAGACGATTTACTCGTGATCCTAACCTCTATTTTAACGCATCCGCGCAGAGGCCGAAAATTAATGCGTCAGATGCATTTCATTCGTTTTAATTGTGATTTACAGCCGAAAATGGTAAAATCGCGACTAGTAAATCCAGACAGAAATAATTAGACAGGTAATTTTGCCATTCTCCAGTGAAAAGTTCTAATTATTTCTGTCTAGGTATTTACGCCCAACTGTACTAGCCACTTGACTCGGCATCTATATGTGTGCGGAAAGCTCTCCATTATGCGTAAATTTTCGTCCTATGGACCGATTGATACAGAATTGCACTATTATGCGCCCAGAACAAGTTTGATTGATCAGGCTTGTCAGCAGCTTCTGGGCGAGAACCCCGCTAAGGGTGGCCACTATATCACCGTATGGGCCCCACGGCAGAGTGGCAAAACGTGGGTGATGCAAGAGGCGCTCTTTCGGCTCCAAAAGCAATCGCCACGCTTTGACGTAGGCAAGCTCAATCTTCAACATCTCAAGGATGCCCCACTGATGGAGGCGTTGCAAGTCATTGCCGCGGAAATCGCCAAAGTGGTCAACAAGCCGGTGGCGCGACCAGAGAGCCTGGCCGATTTTGAAGCCATCTTTTCCCGCACTGTGCTCGATAAGCCGTTGATTCTGATCATGGATGAGTTTGATGCCTTGACCAATGATGCGATCAGCGGTGTGGCCGGTGTCTTGCGCAATATTTATGTACGACGTCGCCAAGAGGCTGATAAACCGACGTGGGAAAAAGAGTATTTGCTGCACAGTGTCGCGCTCATCGGGGTCCGTGCCGTACTAGGTATTGAAAATGAGACAGGCTCACCCTTTAATGTGCAACGCAGCCTACACATCCCTAACCTGACCCCGGCTGAAGTGGAAGGCATGTTTCGCTGGTATGAAGCAGAGAGTGGCCAGGCTGTGGAGCAAACGGTGATTGAGCGCGTCTTTTATGAAACGCAGGGACAACCAGGACTTGTCGGCTGGTTGGGCGAGTTGCTCACCGAAACCTATAATCAGCAAGCACAGGCGCCGTTGACCCCGGCGCTCTTTGCAGAGGTCTACGCCGCGGCGCTCAAGCTGCTGCCCAATAACAATATCCTCAACATTGTCAGTAAGGCGAAACAACAGCCTCATCGGCAGCTGGTTTTAGAACTCTTCAAAACCGGCGTGCAAATTCCTTTTGCCTATGATGACCCCAGCATCAATTTTCTCTACACCAATGGCGTGATTGCTGCAGTGCAAGAGGGCAAGACCGACTACTTTGTAAAATTTGCCAACCCTTTTGTCCAGAAGCGGCTCTTCAATTACTTTGCTCGCGAAATCTTTCCCAATCCAGGCGTGCTTTACGATCCATTTGCCGACTTACAAGATACCATCACCGACGAAAGTCTGCATATCAAAAATCTCATGCGGCGCTATGAACTTTATCTGCGAAGTAATCGCAACTGGCTCTTTAGAAACGCACCCCGCCGCAAGACCGATGATCGTCTGTTTGAGGCAGTCTACCACTTTAACCTCTACATGTATCTCATGCAATTTTTGCAGAGCTATGACGGCAGTGTAACGCCCGAATTCCCTACTGGCAATGGCAAATTGGATCTGTTGATTTATTATGCCGGGCGCATCTATGGGCTGGAAGTCAAGAGCTTTCTCAACCAACGTGAATACCGCAAGGCGCTTGACCAGGCCGCGCACTATGCCCAACAATTGGCCATTACGGAAATCGCCCTGGTGCTCTTTGTGGACCATGTGGATGATGCCAATCGGCAAAAATTTGAGGTCATCTACAACGACACGGCGACCGGCGTCATCGTCACGCCCATTTTGGTCGAAACTGGGACTTGATTGTCGCAAAACGGTGGGCCATTTTCTGATGGTTGACGTTGTGCGCGGCAAGCTGATGCCATGTATAATAGGCGCTACCGCAGCAACGCGGCTCGACCGGCGCTGCGAATGGTGGTGATGAGGGCCGGAATCTCTTCGGGGTTGAGGCCGTTGGTGCGCAGGACAATCTCCACCTCTGGCCTGGCGTCGGCCTGGATGCTCACCTTCTCCAGCAGTGGACCAAAGCGGGTTTGCAGATCGGTAAAGACGTGGACAATGGCGCCGGTGTTAATGCCCCGAGTGGCGTACTCATAGCGGAGGAAGTCTAAGTGCTGTTGCACCCATAAGGTGGGGGATCCGGCGCGGCTGAGGGCTCGCCCCGGAATTTTGCCCCGCTGCCAGATGAGTTCGGCCCGCGGCCGTTCGCGCAGGGTAGCCTGAATGACCAACTGCGTCTGCCGGCCCATCAGCAACCAGAAGAGCCACTCCACCGGATTGGCGGTAATCTGAAAGGTCAGCGCCAGGTGGAGAAAAGGGTCGGGCGGCGGTTGGACGTGGACAAAGAAGCCCCGTGCCCCAGGGGGACGGATGTTGACCATCTCGCCGCGCACACTCTGGCCCGCCGCCTGTAAAAACGCCTGACCCCGGCGCAGATGGTGCCACGCTGCCACTCCCCAGGCACAGAGAATTACAACGGCCAAGAGCGCAGCAAAGGTGTAGTTGTTGCCCACCCAACTATTGAGGTATTCACGAAACAAGGTATCATTCATGGACAATCGCGCATGGAATTCAAAAATAATGTGACCCGATTTTTAGAGAGCAAACGCGTCCCCTTTACCGCCTTTACCTATGACTATGACGCCGGCGTCCAGTCCGCGGTCGAAGTCGCCAACGCGATTGGCCTGCCGCCGGCACAGGTCTTCAAAACGCTGGTCACCCTGCCCGACGAGGCGACGCGCAAACCGATGTTGGTCATCATTCCCGGGCCGGCCACCTTGGACCTGAAGGTGCTGGCCAAGGCGGCCAAGCTCAAAAAGGCCAAGATGGCCCCCCATGACCAGGCCGAAGCGCTGACCGGGCTCCAGACCGGCGGCATTAGTCCGCTGGCGCTCATCAACAAAGGCTTTGACGCCTACCTCGACGACCGCGCCCTCCAATTTGACGCCATTGCCGTCAGCGCCGGCGAACGGGGCGCCAATCTCCTGGTGCCGGTCAAGGATCTCATCAAACTTACCCGCGCCCGCGTCATCAAACTGGACGCATAGCCTGCCGCGATGAAAGGTGAGCGGCACTTGGCAAGTGCCGCTCACCTGCTTCTCTATCATCCTCACCGCACATCCGGCGTGCCCCGCATCAGATAGGGCATCCCCCAGCCGGCGCGATCACCGGCGTCGTTGCCGGCCGGGCCTGGGTCTGTGCGCAGAATGAGCGTCACCTGCTGCCCCCGATAGGGCGCCAGCGTGATCAACGCTTCCTGCCAGTCAAGGTCCGCCGGCGTGTCAGGCGTCAGGTGACGTGACCAGAGAACGTTTTCGCCGCTGCCATCGTCGATCGCCACCACAAAGGTGACCCCATCGCCGCCCCAGCCCCAGGCCATAGGGTCCAATGCCGGACTTAGCCATAGAAAAGTGCGCTCCGCCGGCAGCGCTAAGGGCAGGGCAATCCGGGCGGGGGCATGGGCAAAGATCACCGGCCGGCTGTCGCCTGTCTGCGGCATGGTAAAGCTGGTCAGAGCGACCCGTTCACAGCCGGTGGCGTCGGCACAGATGGGGGCATCCGGGCTAATGGTCGCCTGGTCGAGCAGCGTCGTCAGGTCGAGCAGACCATAGCGACCAAGATAGAGGTCGCGCTGGGCTGCGTTGGGCCGCACCAAGGTAAAGCTATGGTTCACCCCCACCCAGAGCAGCGTAAAGAGCAGCGCACAACTCAGCGCCGGTCCCAGCGCCCAGAGGCGGTCGGCGCGGGAACGGTCCACTGCCGTCTGGGGCGCCAACTTGCACCAGAGATAGAGCCCCCAGAGCGTCACCCCTGGCCCCACAATCGCAAAGAGATCCCAATCCGCCTGGCGCGGCAGGTCATTTTGAAAGGTTACATGATAGAGCAGTAACCCGGCGGCAACCCCGGTGAGATAACGCACCCCCTGGTCACGGCGCAAGGCAGGCTGCGACCAGGCCGCCACCGCCGCCAAGAGCCACAGGGGCAGCAACGGCGCCACCAGCCACAGATTGTTGAAAATATCAAGCAAGCGCCCCGGCTGCATGAGTTGATCGAGCCGCCAGAAAAGCTGCGGGTCGCCGGCATAGCCGTGGCGCAAGTCCGGCCAGGGTGCGCCCAACCACCAGAGCGCACCGGCGGTCAGCAGCGGCCCCACGGCGCCGCCCAGCGCCAACGTCATCACCTGCCGCGGCCACTGCCGGGATCGCAACAACAAAAGCAGCGCCAACGCGGGAAAGAGCGCCTGAGGGTGAAAGCTAACCGCCACTCCACTCGCCAGCCCCACTAGCCAGAGCGAGGCGCGCCCCTGGAGATAGCGGAGTGCCAGCACAATGGACAGCAGCGTGAAAGCGGTCACCAGGCTATAGTTCTCAATATGCCCAAACCAAAGCTGACTGCTGCCCAGCGCCAACAGACCCAGCACCACCAGCAGCCGGCCGCGCACCGTGGGGCGCAAGGTGTGGGCCGCCAGGAGCACGGCAAAGAGAAAGACCATGCCGGCCGCACAACTCAGAAGCGCCACGGCCACATCGGGACCCCATCCCCACGGGCGTAAAAAGGCGGTCAGTTGGTAGGCCAACAGACTGTCCAATGGCTCCTTCCAGACATAGGGGTCGCTCTGCAAGGTGGCGGTGCGCAGGAGTTGGAGCTTGAGTTGGGCGTCACCGTAATAGGTCTGTTCGCGCGCCAGCCAGAAAAGCACGCCGGCGCCCATCACCCAAAACCACATCGGCAGCCGCGCCAGGGCGCTTGCCCTTCGTGCTAGCCCCGGCATGATCAGCCGGCGTGGCCAGATGGGCACGCTTACCAGCACCGCTGCCAATACCAATAGCACCGCCGCACCGGCGCGCAGCCACCCCGGCACGAAGATCAGAAAGCTGGCTGGCCACAGGCGTGACAGAGCAGGGGTCATCGTGTTGTTCATCAACAAGAGCGCGACGCCTGCCACCACGTAAGCCCAAGCAATGATGCGAGTTACTGTCCAGAAGATACGCATGGCGCTACTCGATTCGCACGGCGCCTACATCGGCATGGTCACTTTCCCCGGCGCCGCTCTGCACCGCCAGCCGCTCCCAATTTTGCGGCGAATACAAGCCAATGCGCAGATGATAATCACCCGGCGCCGCCGTCTCGGCTATCTCTAGCGTAACCGGTTGAACAATGATGTCTCCGACCTCCAGACCGCGTAACGCCGTGGCCCAGCCATCATATTGGGCCACCTTTGCGCCGGGATCCTCGGTGGTGAGTTGGACAAAAGCCGAGAGGGGCGCCCCCTTGGTCGGCGCCGGCATGGGCATAAGGTGCGTCCCCACCTGCCAATAGAGGGTCAAGGGCATAGCGCCGCCGGGGTGGCTAGTCGCTACTGGGCGACTGTAGCCCAACAGTGTAAAGACCTGGCTAAAGTCGGCGTTGACCGGCTCAAACACGAGGTCGTCAGCCAGATCAGGCGGCGTCCATTGAGCGTCCACACCATTTTGGGCCTCGGCGCTGTCAAGGGGATAGATGGTAGCCGCGGCGGCATCGCGCACCCATTTCACCTGGAGACGCCGCTCCGGTTGGACGCCCAGTGCGTCTGGTGGCAGCCTGAAGAGCGGCTCCCCGACCACTTGAATGCGATCCACCGGCATTCCCGCCGGATAGGTGACATGGTAGAGATAGATGGAATAGCCGGCGCGCGCCATGGGTTCCAGTTGGCGAAAATAGGCGTAGAGATCGACACTCTCGGGCTGCATCAAGCCCAGACGCAGACTGGTGGCGCTAATGGCATACCAGCCTGGTTCGGGAGTATAGGGGTTATAGGCACTCAACTCAACCCCTTCAACAAAGCGCAGATAGCTGGGAAGAGGACGATAGGTTACGCCATAAGCTTCGGGCACTGCTTTGCCAAAGTAGGCCAGATTGACGGTGCTAATGCTCAGGTCGGTCATGGTCTGGCGCAGCGCCGGCAGATCTTGGCCCCAATCCAGGTTGGAATCGACCAGGATGTTGCTCCAGTTGCGCCAATCGCCGGCCAAGCCGTTAAAGAAAGCTTCCTGGTCAGGCCACAGACGCACCGTGCCTACGACCAACCAGAGAAGTAAAGCGCCCTGCGCGCCCCAATAGAGCAGATGCGACCGCCCAGGCTTGGGCAACCGGACTATACTCTGGGCAGCCAGCAGGATGAGCAACGGCACTGCCGGCAAAATATGACGGTAGCCAATGGTCAGGATGCCGGAGAGCCCCAGCCCTAAAAAGAGCAGCGGCAGCACCCAGAGCACGCTCAAACGCCGCCACTGGCCACGCCGCAACATGAGCCAGGCACCGCCGCTGGCCATAATGAGCAAGGGCAGCGGCGTCTTCACCGCTAAGGCCACCGGGAAATAGTACCACCAGCCCTGGTTGGAGGGTTCCCCCAGCAGGAAATCCAGCCGTGCGCCTTGCAGGTTGACGATCCGCAAGAAGGTGTTGAGCAACTGCTGCCAATAAAAGGGCGCCGGCACCGGCACATCCCGCAACCACTGGATACCCGGCCAGTTGAGTGCCGCCAGATTAGGAATGGGACCGACGGTGAAACGAAAGATGGCCCACAGGGTGGCATAGGCGGCCACGCCCATGAGCACCAAGCCACCAAGGCGCCGGACGATGCCATCTTGACCGCGCTGGCGCGGATAGAGGGCCAGGATGAGCAAGGCGGCAGGCCAGAAGAAAAGGCCCGTATATTTGGCGCCCATGGCCAGCCCGGCGCAGAGTCCGGTTAAGAGCAGATTGCGCCAGCTACGCACCTCCAGCCAGGCCCAGAGCCACCAAAGCGCCAGGGTAAGAAAACAGGTCAGCCCCAAATCGGTGGTGATAACACGGGCATTGGCCAGCAGATTGGGGTCAAAGGTGGCGAGCAGCAGGACGAACCAACTGGCCGCCGCGCCCAACAGTTGCCGACTCCAGCAAAAAAGCCCCACCAGCAGCAAAAGTCCCACCCCAATGATTGGCCGCCGCGCCGCTTCCACCAGGGCCGGGCCATTGCCATTGGCTTCCCACAAAAAGAGGTCGGAGAAGAGGAAACGGTCCGCGGCCGCCCACGCCGGCTGGTCGGTGGGCAGGGTAATATCCGAACGGCCCAGCAACGCCGCGCCGGCGATCATGCCCATGAGCGGTGGATGGGTGGTGGCTAGGCGAAAATCACCGGTGCGCAAATAGGCGTAGCCAGCAGTCAGATGATATTGCTCATCAAAAGCGGCTGACTTGTGGGGCGAAGCCGCCAGATCCTGCCCCGCAAAGAGGCCAAGAAGGGCCAGCAAGAGCAGCCACTCCCACCAGCGCATACGCGTTGTCCTTGTTTGGGTGGGGAGGGTCATGGGGTTATACACAAATTGATTCATTACGGACGCTCAATGGTAAACAGGTGCAGGCGATTATCGGTAACAGCGTCTGCGCTCTGCAGGATGGGCAAACGCGCACCGCTGACCGGGTCATACATACCGACATAAATGGTCAGCGGGCCACTCCCGCCGGGCGACAGCGGCACATTATAGTCGTCGGGCACCAGGTGGTTTGCTTCCCAACTGGTGGTGGGCGCGACGCCGGCGGCGGGCGGCTGATCCCACTGCCCCACCAGCGCGCCTTGGGCGTCCATCACATGGACAAAGACGGTATAGGCCGTCGTAATGGGCATACTGCTCTGCCAAAAGAGGGTCATATACAGACGATCGCCGTCCCAGCCGATGATGGGTGCGGTTGTCTCGGCCAGCATGATGCCCTGGTCAAATTGGGCCAAGGGTTCATGCGCGGCTCCGTGACAAGGCCAAAGTTCCCAGGCGGCCAGATGGAGCGGCGGTGCACAAGGGGCGGCTTGCGCCACCTGGTTGACCAGATCGGCATCATCGTCTTGGGTATGCAGAAAGAGAAAGGGTCCTGCGGCGGCGAGTTGGGCCAGTGTAGCGTCTGAGCCAGGACGCCCGCCAATCAACTGGAGACGATCCGGGTTGACCAAGAAGGGACGCAGCGCACGCCCCAGGACAAGCTGCTGGCTCAACACCGGCAGTGCCGTCTCCTGGGTGTTGAGATAGAGGGCTAAGGGGCGCACGTCGCTCGTCGCCAGCCGCCCAGCCTTGTAGGCTTGGGCAAAGCGCGGCGTTGCCGCCAGCAGCACACCCATTGCCAGCAGCGCCACCACCGGGATCAGCCGACGCCAACGCAGGGCAACCCACAGGCTCAGGGCCAGATCCAGGGTGATCGCGCCTAAGAGTGCGGTGCGTAGCACAATGATAAGCCAAAAGAGTTGCCGATAATCCACCGTAAGCAGTTGCTCGGTTGCCGGCGGATAGCCGGGCCCGATCAGGTTGTGATAAAGCGGATGCTCGACCAGCATCAGCAAGGTAAGCGTCAGGGCATAGCAGAGGCCGCGGCTATTGGGCCAGAGCAGCACCAGAAAGGGCAGCAGATAGAGCGCATATTGGGGGTTCCAGGCCGGATAGGCCAGGAGCAGCAGGCCATAGGTGAGCGCAGCAAAGGTCACCACCCGTTGGGCCGACTGGGGTGCAGACCGGCGGTGACGTGCGGCAATCAACAGCACGAGCCCCAGCAGTAACCAACCACCCCACACCAGCTTGCTCGGATAGCTTGGGGTGTAGAGTGTCATGTTGACGGTGGGGTCAAAGACATCACCTAGCACCTTGCCCAGGCGCGTATAGCCGCTGTACCAGGCGTAGAGGGTGCTCCAGCCGGAGCGGTCAACCAGCGAGCGCAGGGAAGCCAGGGTCATGACCGGGCCATGCAGATAGGCCCAACCATAGCCAGCCGCAGTCACCGCCAGGGCCATCCCCCCGGCGACCAGGGTCTTCCACCATTGGCGATTGACCAACGGCAAGATCGCCAGCAATGCTAACGGCACTAACTTGAGCAGCGCCCCAATCCCCAAAAGCACGCCCACCACGATCATGCCCACGCCGGTCGGCCAACTGATGGCCAGGGCCAATGCACTGAAGATGGTGGCAAGGGGCAGTGCGTCAAACCAGCCCCCCAACATGTAGACCGGCAGAAAGAGCCCGGCATAGAGCCAAAGCGGGCGCAGGGCCTTGTCGCCATAGAGGCGGCGCGCCAGCGTGTAGAGCGCCACAAAGGTCACCGTCTCGGCAGCCACAGTGCAGAGGCCAAAGAGCGCACCATACCAGAGCCGTTGATCCTCCCAGAGCGGAATGTTGCGGGTCAGCTTGTCCACCCAAAGGGTAAACCAGGCAAAGAGCGGGGGATATTCGGACCAGTAGTCGCGGTAGGGCAGCAGCTCAAAGGCTTGCCAACTGGCGCGCCCCTGGTAGTAGATCAGGTCGCTATAGTCGCGGGTGTAGCCGCCGGGACGCAAAAACCAAACACTAAAGAGCCGAAAAACCCCAAAGAGGATCAGCAGCAACAGAAAATCACCATGCCGGTTGCGCCAGTCGCGTAACCAGCCGCGAACGCCGACGGTCACAACTTTGAGGTGGCCCGATAGGGCGGGCATGAAAACCGGAGCTTTCGATATACCATTACGCAAAGGTCAAACTCCGGCTTTCATCATGTGCCAAAGCAAAAGGAAAACGCATGATAGGCAAAATTCTAGATCACGGATAGGGCGTAACACAACAATTGGGCCCAGTGGGCTCCCCGGGCGGAACGGATTTATTATCTCTTTCAGGAAACTGTCGTACATAACAAAAAATTGGCTCTTCGCAACAAAGTGTACTTGACAAGGAAGGTGGCGCGCCCAGAGAGTTCCGCGAGTGGCAGGTTCGCGACTCGCCACTCGCGGGAACTCTCTGGGCGCGCCACCCTGCTCTGTTTCGCTCCACTAACACGCGTAGGCCCCAAAAATTGTCTGTACAAGCACCAGTTTCATCCGAAACTTACGCTTGCCGACACGACAAATCCCCGTTGCTTTCTAAATCAGTTGTTGTTCTACGGCAAAATTAGATCGCGCCGGATCTCGACACCCAACCCTGGCCCTTGGGGCACGGCGATAAAGCCCTCGCTGTCGATCACCGGCGGCGTGGCGAGGATGGAGAAGCCATTCTGATATTCGCCAATGGGCGGGTCGTGGAGCACCTCCAGGTAGGGCGAATGGGGCCACGAGGCGACCAGATGGAGATGGGCAATGGTGCCCAGGTTGCGTCCGCCATGATGGGGCACGACCTGCTTGCCAAAGGCTTCGGCCAACACGCCAATCTTACGCAGCGTGGTAATGCCCTCGCAGACCATGCTCTCCGGCTGGAGCACATCGTAGACATCCTCCTGCACCATCTGCACAAATTCATGGAAGGCGCGGTTGTTTTCGCCGCCGGCAAGGGGCATGGCCACTTCGGCGTTGATCTTGGCCAACTCTTTAAAGGAGAAGCGGGGCAACGGCTCTTCCAGCCAGTAGACGTTGAGCTGGTCGAGCGCCTTGGCCGTCTCCAGCGCGCGGCGAAAGTCCCAAAGAATGCCCGGCTGCCAGTTGCCGCTGGATTGGGCCTGGTTGGCATCCACCATGATGGTCATGCGGTCGCCCACGGCGTCGCGCACGGTGGCCACCGTGCGAATATCCTCTTGTAGCGTGGGATGATGGATGCGCAGCTTGATCGCCTGCCAGCCCTCGTCGGCCAGCTGCACCGCCAGGTCGGCCCGCTCTTCCGGCGTCGAGAGGCGCACCATGCTGGCGTAGGCCGGCACCTTGCTCTTGTTGCCCCCCCAGAGTTTGTAGAGCGGCTGGCCACACGCCTTGCCAATGATGTCCCACAGAGCAATATCAATGCCGGCCGCGCCCCGATAGGGCAGGCCGGCGGCATAGTAGCGCAGCGTGCGCACATGTTGCTCAGTGGCAAAGGGATCCTGGCCAATTAGATGGGCTTGCGCCGCCGCCAGCACTTCCGGATGGCAGCCAGGGCCAATACCGCTAATGCCTTGGTCGGTAAAGATCTCGACGACCGACCCGCCACCCAAGGCAAAGGCCATTTGGCTGCCCGGACTCCAGGCTGGTTCAATCGACCCGACCTCCTGGATCGTGCGCAGACGGTGTAACTTGATGTCAGTAATGCGCAATTGCGCGCTATTTTCCATGCGTGGCTCCTTCTTGTGCGTGAATGATCTGGGGAAAAGCGCTGTCGCTGTTGAATCTCTCATGCTATTGTAACGGCATCAAGCCATCCTGTGCAACCTGGTCATTAAGTGGCTTGACTTGGCTGTGGGGGGCGGGTGGCGAGTTGCGGGTGGCGAGTGGTGGGTGGCGAGTTGCGGGTGGCAAGTCGTGAGTCACGCACCACCCGCAACTCGCCACCGAATTCCCCAAGTGGATGGGGGCTCACTAGCCCAAAGCGGCCAACCGGTAGTATCATAGAGCTATGACAAACGGACCAACTTCTCTTTCATCGACTATTCTGGAAGCGCGTGACGTCACCAAAAGTTATCGGGTGGACGCACGTACCTTGACTGTGCTTGACAATGTCTCCCTCGCGATCAGCGCCGGCGAGTTTGTGGTGATCATGGGCAGCAGCGGCAGCGGCAAGACAACCCTGCTGAGTTTGCTCTCCGGGCTCGATAGCCCCACCACCGGCCGCATTCTGGTCGACGCCACCGACATTACCGATTGGACAGAAGATCAACTAGCGCCGCTGCGCAACGAGACCATTGGCTTTGTCTTTCAGTCCTTTCATCTGGTGCCTTCGCTTTCGGCGCTGGAAAATGTCATGTTTCCGGCCGAATTACGAGGGGATCGACAGGCGCGCGCCAAGGCCGTAGCGCTGCTGGAGCGGGTGGGCCTGGGGCAGCGGATTAAGAATTTCCCCCACCAGCTCTCCGGCGGGGAGAAGCAGCGGGTGGCGCTCTGTCGGGCGCTGATCAACGAACCGCCCATTCTCTTTGCCGACGAACCCACCGGCAATCTTGATTCCAAGAATGGCACAGCGATCCTTGACCTGCTCCTGGATCTGCACCAAGAACGCGCCACTACCCTCGTTTTGGTCACCCACAGCCCCGAAATTGCGGCGCGCGCCCGGCGGGTCATTACCCTGCATGATGGCCGGGTGGTAGAAGATAGCGCAACTGGCCTTGTCCATGCTAATGGCTTGCAACACACCTTGGATTTGGTCGAGCCATGACACGCCTGCAACAGTTATTCTCACTATTGAACTTCACCTTTATCCGCCGCCAAGTGACCACAGCGCGCAAACAGTCAACCGTGCTGATCCTCTGTGTGGCGCTCTCTATGGTGACGTTGGTGGCGCTGCGTGGCTTTGGGGACAGCGTCCAGCGCGCACTGCTGCGGGACGCCCGCTCCTTGCAGGCTGCCGACATTGTGGTCAGTTCCAACTTTCCCCTGTCCCAGCCGCTGCTGGACAAGCTAGAGCAGATCAAAAGCACCGGTCTGGCTGAGGTGGCGCGTACCTATGAATTTCTCTCGGTGGCGCGGGTGGCCAAGGGTGACGCGACGTTGGCGGTGAATCTCAAGGTCGTCGATGCCGGCTACCCCTTTTATGGCCAGGTGACGTTGGCCTCTGGGCGGCCCTTTCATGCCGTGCTGACCTCCGGCGTGATTGTGGTCGCACCCGAGTTGCTGGAACGTTTGCAAGTGAAGGTAGGCGACGCACTACAGATTGGCCAGGCGACACTGACCATTGGCGATGTGGTGACCTTTGAGCCGGATCGGCCAGTCAACTTTTTCACCTTAGGACCGCGCGTCTTTGTCAACAGTGCGGATTTGGCGGCGCTCGATCTGATCAAGCCAGGCAGCCGCATTGGGTACGATGTGCTGCTCAAGGTGGCGAATGAGAATAACCTTAACCGGCTGACCGATGAGATCCGCGGCGTGTTGGAGCCCCAGGAGTCGGTGCAGACCTACCGCTCAGCTCGCTCCGGCGTCCAACGCTTCTTTGATAACCTGCTCATTTTTTTGGGCTTAGTCGCCATCTTTACCCTGCTCCTGGCCGGCATTGGCATCCAAAGCGCACTCACCGCGCTGCTGCGTGAACGGGATAACACGATTGCCGTGATCAAAACGCTTGGGGCCACAGGGCGTTTTGTAACCGTCAACTTCTTGGCCGTCGTGGCGCTGTTGGGGGTGATTGGCACTACGTTGGGGATTGGCGCCGGTTTGGTGGTGGAGCAGATCTTTCCCTGGCTGTTGGGCAATCTACTCCCCCCCAATGTAACATTAGCCATTACCGGCCGCACGTTGGGGGAAGGGGTTTTGCTGGGACTGATCGTGGTTGGCTGTTTCACTGTGCTGCCGCTTTACCAACTTGACGACCTCAAACCCAATTTCATCTTTCGCAAAGAAGCGTCACGCCTGGTCAAACGGACACCCTATTATCTGGTGCTGCTGGCGTTGGCGACCTTCTTTGTGGCGATGGTGCTCTGGCAGTTGCAAAATGTGCGGCTGGGGCTCTACTTTGTGGGTGGGATTATCGGGCTGCTGTTGCTGGCTGCGCTTTTGACCTATGGCGCACTCTGGGCGTTGCAGCGGGTCGAGTGGCGCGCTATGCCGGTGCGCCAGGCTATGCGCGGCCTCTTCCGTCCCCGCAATGCCACCCATGCCATTGTGATCACCCTCTCGGCGGCCTTGGCGGTGATCTTTTGCATCTATCTGTTGGAACAGAATCTCGACACCGCCTTTGTCGAGAGCTATCCCCAAGATGCCCCCAATGTTGTCTTTCTGGACATTCAGCCCGACCAGGTCGAGACCGTGGCAGCGCTGTTGGGGCGGGATGCCGACTATTATCCAGTAATTCGAGCGACCATTGCGGCGATCAACGGCCAGCCCATCAAGCCGGCGCAAGAAGAACGGCGGCGTGGCGACAACCTAGCGCGGCCCTTTAACCTGACCTATCATGACCAACTGGCCCCCAATGAAGAGCTGATCCGTGGTGCTACACTCTTTGACCCAACCAGACCAGACGAAGCGCAGGTCTCGATTCAGTCGGATCTGCTAGAGCTGTATGACTTTCAATTAGGTGACCGCATTACCTTTCGCATTCAGGGCGTCCCGTTGGAGGCGACCGTCAGCAGCATCCGCAAGCGGAGCGAAGATTCGTTCCGGCCTTTCTTCTACTTTGTCTTTCCCACAGCGGTGCTCCAGGCTGCGCCGCAGACGATTTTTACGGCGGTGCGCATGCCGCCGGCTGAAATTGGCCCGCTGCGCAATCGGGTGGTGGCGGCGCTGCCCAATGTCACCGTGGTCGATATTACCCAGGCGGTCACCGACGCGGCGGCCATTGCCCAGCGGTTGGCTCAGGTGATCCGCTTCTTTTCGCTCTTCAGCGTCTTGGCCGGCATCTTGATCGTGGTCAGCTCTGTTTTTGCCACCCGTCAGGCGCGGGTGCAAGAGGCGGTCTACTACAAAGTATTGGGGGCCAAACGCCGTTTTGTGCTGCTGGTCTTTACAGTGGAGAATCTGCTGCTAGGGTTGATTAGCGCCGGGCTCGCGCTCTTGATGGCGCAGACCGGCAGTTGGGCGCTCTGTACGTATCTCTTTGAAATTGACTATCACCCCGCCCTTGGCGCCAGTCTGCTCATGGTGGCGGCGACCATGGCGCTGGTCACCGTGGTGGGCATGACCGCATCACTCTCGATTTTGGAGAGTAAGCCGATTTTGATCCTGCGTGAGTTGACGGCGACGGAATAAGGCGTTTTATTATGGCATGGGAATTCATAAAGTTGGGCAGTGCCGACTACCTAAAATACACAGGTTATTCACGGCCCATACCAATAGATAAGAACAGTCTAGCTAAACTTTGCTGGAGCATCCTTCTTGGCCTGGCGCTCCTGACCGCGTGCGGTAGCAACCCAACGCCACCTCCGGTGGCCATCAGCACCCTCCCCCCGACGCCGGTCAGCGCTGGTGTTATCGTGGCCATGGGTGACAGCTTGACGGAAGGACTGGGCGTCGATCCGGAGGAGGCGTATCCTGCCCAACTGGAGCAAAAGTTGCACGCCGACGGCTATAACTACACCGTGATCAACGCCGGCGTTAGCGGCGAGACGAGCAGTGGTGCGCTGGCCAGGGTGGATTGGGTCTTGACCCTCAAGCCGGATATTGTGATCCTAGCGACCGGCGGCAATGACAGCCTGCGCGCCATCGACCCGGCGCTGACCCAGGCCAATCTGGAAAAGCTGGTGGAACGTTTTCAGCAAGCGCATGTGGTGGTGGTGCTGGCCGGGATGCAGACCGTACAGAATCTGGGCGAGAGCTACACCAACGCCTTCCGTGCAATTTATCCCGCCGTGGCCGCCAAGTATGATCTGATTCTGATTCCGTTTCTGCTCGAAGGGGTGGCCGGCGACCCGAAGCTAAATCAAGACGATTTTATCCACCCCACGGCGGCGGGCTATGCGATTGTCGTCAACACCCTCTACCCCTATGTACTCAAAGCACTGGCGTTGATCAAGCATTGATAAAGTAGTTGTCATGGCCGGGGATGATAATATCCCCCTGGCCGGCAAGCTGCTCAATGGTGCGTGAGGCTGCGGCAAAGTCCTCAGAATTGAAATAGCCGCGCCGGTCATGCCAGAAATCGCGTGTCACCGCCGCATCAGCCGCCACAATGACCCGCTGCCCCATCCAGCTAAAGCGCAAACTGTAATGATGATAGGTGTGACCAGGGGTGTGCAGCACCTCGATCTCCCCAAAGAGTGGCCCCGCTGCGCCAGTCACGGCTTGGGTGTAATTGCCGGATTGGTTTAGTAGTTCTGCCACCGGCGGCGCCGCCCACCACGTCGCCTGCCCAAAATGTTTGAGTCCATAGTGGTGGTCGCCGTGGGCATGGGTGATGAAGATGGCGTCCACGTCGGTCAGTTGTAAGCCCGTACGCCGGTTGAGCTCGCCGGCCATGGCGGTTTCCTCTTTAAGTGACGGATCAACCAGCAGCCGAAAGCCATCCCCCTGAATGAGGGTGCAGGTGCAGAGGGCCGCCCGGTAAGCTTGGTCATCACGCTCACTCCAATAACGATTCCGAGATAGGTTGCCAATCGTAATAATGTCCCAACGCTGAATCATGCTTAATTCCTCTCAGATAGGGCTGGCTGCTAGCGGTTGGCTGCTGGCAGGTGCGCGGATACGAAATTTGATCGATGGTCGAATGACTCTATTGTTGGCCTAGATGTCAATAATAGAGCACTAAATTACAGGCAAATTTTGGTGTCTCAGGTTGTTATGCACCAGTATATTTACGGTTTATTACGTAAATGTAAGTATAAAAGTTCATTTGTAAGCACTACAAATGACAATTTTGTAATATAATAGTACAGTACAACCGCGCCTACAAGGATCCTCTCATCTACTTCTCTCGTCGCACTATCGAAGCAGGGTTGTGCCCATTTTATTAGATAGAGCAATTTTGCTTGATCTGCGTTTGAGAGAAAGGAAACGCCATGAACTAAAGAATTAACACACTGCATAAGCCACCTCATACACACAACTTTATCGTTTTGTAGTAGCGAGAGGTGCCACTCCTGCATTGTCAGGGCAAGCCAACTCTATCACACCTGGGAGAAAATACAACTATTCACATCAGCAAAAGGTTGAATACAGGAGAAAGTATCACTTGAAAGGGAATGTTATGTATCAAAACAAACGGCGTATCTCCACAAAGGCGCTGATTGTTCTAGTGGCGCTACTGCTGTTGGGCACAACATTGGTCCGCAGCAAATCGGTCGCCTTAGCCCGTACACTCTTCAGCACCACAGAAAATGGTTCAATCTCTGCCGCACCTAGTGTAGCAATGAACGGCGCCGATCCGGTGCCGACCCAGCCGACTGTCGTACCTACGCAGCCAACCGTCGTTCCCACACAGCCGACCATTGTGCCGACCCAACCGACTGTCGTGCCGACCCAGCCGACGGTGGCGCCGACACCGGATGAGGATGATGACGACGATGATGACGATGAAGGTTGTGGTGATGATAGTGACTGTGACAATGATGACGACCGTGTCTTACGGGAGAGTGTTTTTAGTCCATTAGTTGGCAATTATTGTGTGACTACAGGCGGCGTTGGTCTGATGGCTGATGGCGCCGGCTCGTTCCAGATGAATGTGCCGGGCACGCCGGTGCGCGCCTATCTCTACTGGGCCGGCGCCTATCCCGGCATGAATAATGGGGATGATTGGGTAAAGATCGCCATCAATGGGGGTGATCCCATCTCTGTGCAAGAGCAGAGCGCCAAAAGTGCCTATACCGGCGACGGCGATGCCTATCACTACACCTATCGTTCCTCCAATCTGGTCCGTGATAAACGCTTCAACGCTCTCTTGTCCGGCATGTTCAATGTCACGGTCAGCGATTTAAAGACAGCCAACACCGAGGGCAACCAGGCCTTTGGCCTGAGCATGGTGGTCATCTCTGAAAGCACTCAATGTCTTGACACGCGGGTCAACTTCCGCTTTGGGCTAGATGGCTTCCATCACCGCTATGAAGACCCATTTGGCCCCAACAGCGAAGTACTCTGTCTCGATATTCCAGCAGCGGCAACCACGCGCACCTTGGACTTTACCCTAAGCGTGGGTGGTGCGGAAAGCGGCGGCAACAACAACGCCATTTGGTATCTGGTGGGCGCCGGGGATCCACCGAAAGAGCTGATCCGGAATGGCGCCGGTATGATCTTGGATGGACCCCCCTTGACCGCCACCGCGCCTTTGGCAGCCAAAGCGGGCGAACAGTGGGATAACTATTCCAATAGCATCGACATTCCGCCCGGCGCGACTTATGCCTGTTTCCAATTACAATCGATTGCGCCGGCGATCGCGCAGCTCAATCCGAAATTGCCTGTGAGCGCTCAGTCCATCAGCAGTCCGGTCGGGACCAGCGGCGTTTGGGTCTACTTTATTTCCAAGTTATACACCCAAGGTACGCCCACAGCGACGCCAACGCCGACCATTGTTGCAACCGATGACAATGGCGGGGACAATGGCGGGGACGACGGTGGGGATAATGGCAGTGATGCAACGGCCACCCCAACCCCCACCGCGACCACAGGCGCCACCGTGCCCACGGTGCCGGCACCCGAGACCGCCACACCAACCACCACGCCAACACCGACCGCCACTAGTGATGGCGCAGTGCCGACCGTGCCGCCCCCGGCAACCGCCACACCGACCGCCATTGCACCATCAACCGGCGGTGCGTTTGAACTGGAGTTTTCGGTCCGGCCACTCAATCCACATCCAGGGGACGACATTTCCTATACCCTGCACTATCGCAACAACGGCTCGGCTACGATGAGCCATATTGTGTTGCGCCTGACCGTACCGGAGCACACCACCTTTAATACAGGTGCAAGCAGCGCCGGCTGGAGCTGCACCGGGACGGCGCCTGGCTCGCTCTGCACTTACAATTTGGGCGATATTGCCCCCGGTGCGGATGGCGCGGTTGAGTTTGTTGTGACGCTGGACAGCATCCTAACCGACAAAGATATCCAATTGATATTGTCTGTGCAGGTGCTGGGGGCCGATGGAATCTATCTCCTCAGCCAGGATCTGGAGACGACTGTGAATATGGAACAGAATCAGTTCCTCTATCTGCCCTTCCTGGCCAAACAGTAGTCAGTGAGACAGTAGACAGTGAGTCAGTAATCAGTGAGTCAGTAGTCAGTGAGTCAGTAATCAGTGAGTCAGTAATCAGTGAGTCAGTAATCAGTGAGTCAGTAGTCAGTGAGTCAGTAGTCAGTGAGTCAGTAATCAGTGAGTCAGTAATCAGTGAGACATGTCCTACTGTCCACTGTCCAATGTCCACTGTCCCACTGTCCACTGTCCACTGTCCCACTGTCCACTGTCCACTGTCCCACTGTCCACTGTCCACTGTCCACTGTCCACTGTCCCACTATCGAAAGGAGACTCGTGACCGCATTTTCCCAACGGGACCAACTTTGCGCCCTCTGGAGGTTCGTCATCCAACGTTGGCGGCGCAACCTCTTGCTGGCATTGCTCTGGTGCGGCTTGACCACCGCCACCGCATTGGCGCAAAGTTGCCCGCTCTATCCTTCCCCCCACCAACGCATTGGTTTTAATGTCACCCAAGATAACGGCGTGCGCATCTCTGATTATGACAGCGTACGGCTTGGCGCCGGCTGGTATCACAACTATACTTTTGAAAAAACCCCTCTCCACCCCGGCAACATTGCGCATCACCAGATGGTGCGCGCCCGAGCGGAGGCGCAGATTCCCGCGCTGCTGCAAAAGCTTGCGCCTGTGGTGGACGCCAATCCTGGGGATCTGTGGATCCTGGGCAATGAACCGGACCGCCACGGCCAGGATAACCTGCCCGCAGCCGACTATGCAGCGTTTTATCACGACCTCTATACCTTTCTCAAAGGGCGCGACCCTACCAGTCGCATTGCTATTGCCGGCGTTGTGCAACCGACCCCCATCCGCCTACACTATCTGGAGCTGGTGCTGGCGGCCTACCAGCAACGCTATGGCGAAGAGCTGCCGGTGGAGATCTGGGATCTGCATAATTTTATCTTGCCGGAAAATTGCTCCTGGGGCGCAGGCATTCCGCCCAACATGGAAGAATTTCGGACCGAAGGCATTGCCTGCCCCGCCACATTGGATGAGCACGGCAATATTGAGATCTTCAAAGCCCAGATCCGCGCTTTTCGCCAGTGGATGCAGGAGCATGGCTATCGCTACCGGCCGCTGATCATCTCTGAATATGGCATTCTCCTCTCCAAATATCATGGGTTTTCCTACTCACGGGTGCGCGACTACATGTTGGCCAGCTTTGACTATATGCTCAACGCTACCGATAGTGAGTTGGGTTACCCGGAAGATGAAAATCGCCTGGTGCAGGAATTTGCCTGGTTTAGTCTGAATTACTATGAATTCAACATCGACACCTATGTGGGCCTCAACGGCAACCTCTTTGACCACGACAGCCGGCAGATTACGCCCTTGGGACTTGACTTTGCCGACTATACCCAAGGTGTGACGGTCAACACCATGGATCTGGCGGTGACCAGTTTTCTGACTGAACCACCGATTGCCTATGTCAATACGCCGATCCAGCTTGCCACCACTTACATCAATCAAGGTGGGGTGAACGCCCAAGATGTGGTGGTACGCTTTTGGCAGGGCGACCCGCGCACGGGCGGGCAACCGCTTGGCGCCGGTCCCGTTATGGCGCAAGTGCCCCCCAATTGTCGCACACCTGCCACCGAAACATTGACCTGGACGCCGCTAGAACCGGGTGACTATACGATCTACACGCAACTGGATGCCGCGAATCTGGCCCAGGAGAGTGATAGCGCCAATAACTATGCAGCCTACACCGTCGGCGTCTATGATCCGCAGGCGCCGCTGTCGACGGTGACGCCTATGCCAACCCTCACGCCAACCCCGACGGCAACACCCACCCCCACGGCAACACCAACGGCAGCACCGAAGGCATCTTTGCGCCTGAGTCTCGCCAGTACACCGCTCGAACCCAAGGCGGGCGAGCCACTCACCTATGCCATTGGCTACCACAACAACGGACTGGCACCCCTGACCAATGTAACCTTGCAACTGCAACTGCCGGCGTATACGACCTTTTTGCCCGGCGCCAGCGACGTCGGCTGGCATTGCGCCGCCACGACGCCAGGTGCGCGCTGTCTGCTCACCGTGGGCGATCTTGCCATCGGCGCGACTGGAACCGTGACCTTTGCGGTTTCCATCGATCCCGATCTCAAGGATGCGGCAACCGCCATTACCCTAACCGTCGAGGCAAGCGACCAAGATCACCTAGTCCACGTCCAAGTGCAGTCAGAGCACATGGTGACCGGCCAACAAAGCACGCCGCTCTATTTGCCTTATGTTGTGCTGGGACAGTGAGGCAGTGGGACAGTGGGCAGTGGACAGTGGACAGTGGACAGTGGACAGTTGTACATGTCTCACTGACTCACTGATTACTGACTACTGACTCACTGTTCTACTTGAGTACACTAGGAACACTCTTAGGCCAGCTTCACCAGCATCTTGCCCAGGTTATCGCCGGTAAAGAGACCCATAAAGGCGGCGGGCGCCTGGTCGATGCCCTCGACGATGGTCTCTTGCCACTTGATTTTGCCCGCGGCAATCCACGGCAGCATCTCGGCATAGAACTCACCGGCGCGGGCTTGATAGTCGGTGACGATAAAGCCCTGCAGCTTGAGTCGCTTGCCGATGATGTTGCCCAGATTGGTGGGCGCGGCGGTGGCGGTGGTGGCATTGTAAAGGGAGATCATGCCACAGACGGGGATGCGGCCATGGTTGTTCATGACGGCCAGGGCAGCTTCCAGATGCGCGCCCCCCACATTTTCAAAGTAGATGTCAATGCCATTGGGGCAGTGCTCGGCCACCGTCGCTTTGAGATCAGCGTTCTCCTTGTAATTGAAGGCGGCGTCGATTCCAATCTCATCCCGCAGCCACGCCACTTTGTCAGCCGCGCCGGCGCTGCCGACGACGCGACAGCCCTTAAGTTTGGCGATCTGACAGACCACCGAACCGACCGCACCGGCTGCGGCCGAGACAAAGACCGTTTCGCCCGCCTTGGGCTGGCCAATGTCGAGCAGGCCAAAATAGGCTGTCTGCCCCGGCATCCCCGCCACACCCAGAAACGCTTGCAACGGCGCGCCACCCGGGGTAATGACCCGCAGCCCACGGCCATCACTCACAAAGTACTCGCGCCAGCCCAACATGCTCAACACATAGTCGCCGGACTGAAAGTTGGGATGGTTGGAACGCACCACCTGCCCCACCGCACCGCCCTGAAGCGCTTCTCCCAATGCAAAGGGCGGCACGTAACTCTTGCGGTCGGCCATCCGCCCGCGCATATAGGGATCGACGGACATGTAGAGATTTTGCACCAGCACCTCGCCGGCGCCCGGCTCGGCCAGGGTCACGGTGGTCAGATCAAAGTCATCCGGCGTGGGCATGCCCACCGGACGCTGTTTTAGCCGGATTTCACGGCTGGTTATGTTGGTCATGGGAAGCTCCTTTCTGGTCTATGGTCGCGGGGTCGTGAAGTCGTGAAGTCGTGAAGTCGTGAAGTTGCGCGGTCGCGGCATCGGGATGTCGCAAGGTCGCTTTGTCCGTCAGGGAGGGTTGAATTGGGTGCCATACGTATAAACTTTACGTATAAACTTAAGGAAAAACCCGTTCCACGCTCCGCGTGGAATGCCCTATGAGACGCTCTGCGTCTCGGGGCGTGGGCGTAAAGTGAGCCACATCTGAGGGTGCTCCCTACACAGTTAACAGATGAATCACTAATCACCCGAGTAACCAACAACCGCAAAGATCGGGTCAACACACCGATCTGCCGGGGACGGGCCACATGTTCTCTAGGAGAATGAAAACCGATTGGCCCGTCCCCGGCAGTCTTGGCGTGCTTATGGCTGTGGACTGGCCTTAGCGCAAAAAGCGGGTCAAGACATTGGCGGTAATGCGCGCGACGTGCTCATCGACCAAAATCGAGCTGACCCAGGTGATGGAGCCGACGGAGAAGACTTCGCCGCCGCTGGCTGTGTCATAGTGGACCATATGCGCGCCGCCCTGATTGGGGTTGAGGCCCTGAGCCAGGAGACGCACAGTTTTGGGGGAAGAGGGCGAGATTTTGTCGGTCTCATGGCCGGAAGCGCCGCCGGGCACCCGCTCGTGCAGGCTGGCCGCACCAAAGGTGTCGCCCTCGTGCAGCGCCGTGCCGGCAAAGACCCAATGCTCCGCCTCCACCACCTGATAGGGGGCAGCGGTCATAATGCCCTTGTCGTTGTAAACCACGCCGAGCAGATTCGCTTCCGACTCGCCGACACGGGCGTGAAAGCGGCTTTCAATGGTCGGGTCTTGCTGCCACTGATGGCCATTGGCATTCTGGATGATTACGGTCGTGTCATCCACAAATTCCACCTCGGCATTTAAGCCATTGCCCCCCAGGTAGAGCAACTTGCCGCCCCGTTCATGGACCCACGCTTTCAGATCAAAGTACATCTTGCGCGACCAATACTCTGGGTGGGTGGTGAGCGCCAGCACCTTGTACGCATCCAGGTTGAGGACACCGTGATGAAATTGCGTCTCGGCGTAGAGGTCATAGGCAAAGCCCTGCTGCTCCAGCCAACCCAGGAAGCGCCACTCGGCCGGCGCAATGTGGTTGGGCGCACGCCCAGCAATCGGGTCGGTCAGTTGTACGTGGAGCGGCACATGGTTGATGGGCTCCGGCCGGTCAAAGGAGAGGGGGGCGTAGGTGTCGGCGTCATAGTCCATATGGGTCGGGTCGGTGTAGCGCTTGAGATCCATGCGGGCGTTGACGGTGGGGGTGGGCGGCAGTTGCACAGGATTGATGTAGTTGCTGCGCCCGCCAAAGTTGTTATAGGCGTTCCAGGTCATGTTAGAGGCCAGGACCGCCAGTTTGGCCGTCGGCGCGGCCGGCGCCACGATCCAGGGGGCGGCAAAGAAACGACCGGAGGGGGTGCTGGCGTGGAGATAGTAGAGACCGGAGCGCTCCGGTGCGGTCACATATTGGCGGTGATGGGGGCTGGTGTAACCAAATTTGTTCCACTGGACACCGCTTTGGGTGTAGTCGCCATCAGGGGTGATCTGCATGGTGGCGCGCGGGCCATGTTCGTCATACCAGCCGATCGGGCGGATAAATTCCTTTTGCCGACCATAGCGCCACAGTTCCAACTTATACTCCTCGACGGCATGGACGCGGAACTCGGCCCGTTCGCCGGCGCGCACCCACTTGGGCCACATATAGCTGAGCAGCCCATCCTGTAACAGGCGAAATTGATAGGGCGTATCCGGTTGCACCGTCATCATGACGCTCTTCTGGCCATAGCCGGCCTTGTAGAGGGTCACCTTATAAGGGCCCGGCTCCAGCGCAGCATAGACTGCGCCGGTGGCGCGCGAGGTCGCCTCCACCGAACGCCCCTCCCGTTCAAATTCAAGCAACACACCGGGGAGCGCAACATAACGTTCATCACTCACATAGCCGACAAGCATACTTTCCCTTCCTTTGGGGTTGCTGGATGATAGTAGGACAGTGAGACAGTGAGGCAGTGAGACAGTAAGACAGTATCCGAGACTGACCTACTGTCCCACTTGTATCTGTTCCCGTTGCCAGTCAAAGTCGACATCGCCGTTGTAGAATTTGTCTGGGTGTTCAATCGCCCAGATCTGTTTGCGGATGATCCAATTCTCGGGTTCATAGGCTAAGCCCTTGCGCCATTCGGCGAGCGCTTGTTCCTGCTCACCTTGCTGGAAGAGGGTTAGACCCCGGTTGAAGTGCGTGCGCGCTTCGTCGTTCCGAAAGCCACCCACGGTCTCCTCGGCGGGCGTCGGCAGCATCAATGCGGCCGTAGCAAACGCTTCGGCGCGTTGCCGATCGGCGGGCTTGCGGATATCAAAGCCACCAAACTTCGTGTACCGAATGATCCCAGCCTCATCCACAAAGACCACATTAGGCACGGCGCGAAAGCCAAAGTGCAGACCAAGCAGATTCTCGGTATCGACCGCGTTGGCATAGGTCGGCTTGGCCTGTTCGACATAGGGGCGGGGTAGCGCTGCCCCTTGAAAATCAATGGCCACGGCCAGCAACTCGACGCCCTGCTGCTGATTGGCGACATAAAAGTCCTGCCAAACTGGCAGTTGCATGCGACACCCTCACCACGAGGCCCACATGTAAATAATGTACTTCTGGCCAGCATAACGGGCAAGCTGAATTTCGCCACCGTTGATGTCAGCCAGGGTGAGATCGGGCATAGGATCGCCGACTTGCAAGACGGCATACGTTGTTTCCGGCATAGGATCACCTCCTCCAATTAATGGGTGCACTTCACAGGTCATTGACGATGGGTCAATCTCTAGATTGGGGCGAGAGGCAGGTTGACTGCCCGAGGGTACGGCATCTAAGTGCCAAAAGCGGGCCAGACAACCTGCGGCAGTAGTATAGCATAGAAGTGTGAAATGATGCTAACGTGAGGAATCTTTCTGGGTGCGGGTGGCGTGGCCCTTGCAGGGGTAGGTTTTTTGAAACCCCTCCCCAGCTTGGGCTTACCCACATCTTTTTCGCCCAGAGGTAGGGCGTGGGTTTAAGATGACCGGCATCTCGGAGATGCCGGTCACCTTCCAGAGCGACACTCGCCGACCAATCAACTTGTGGGTAATGGTAAGCCAACTTGACAAAGAGCAATTTTTCTTCTACAATAGCCCCCAAGGAAATCGTTTTCCTAGGAGTCTTTAAAGCAATCGTTTTCCTAGGAGTCTTTAAAGCAATCGTTTTCCTAGGAGTCTTTAAAGCAATCGTTTTCCTAGGAGTCTTTAAAGCAATCGTTTTCCTAGGAGTCTTTAAAGCAATCGTTTTCCGATAAGTTTTCTTTTCCCATTATCCAGAATCGCGTTGAAGGTAAATAACTTTGTCCGTCACCCTTGAGCAAGTTGCCAGGGCCGCCGGCGTCTCCATGGCCACCGCGTCGCGGGTGCTGAGCAATAGCAGCCACCCCATTCGCGCCGAGACGCGCCAGCGGGTGTTGCAGCTAGCGGAAGCCATGGAGTACCGCCCCAATCTGCTGGCGCGCAGTATGCGCACAGAGCGGACCAATACCATTGGCATCATTGCTGATGATCTCTTATCCCCCTTTACGCCGCCGATTATCCGCGGCATCCAAGATTATCTAAAGACGATTGACTATCTGGGCCTGATTGTCAATTCAGACTGGGACCCGACGCTGGAGCAGGAGGCCATCAGCACACTCCTTAGCCGCGCCGTGGAAGGCATCATTTTTGTCGAATCGGGCCACCTGGCGCCGACCCAGGAACTAATCGACTCGCAGAAGCCCTATATGTTTGTCCACCGGCTCTTTGGCGCTTCGGTGCAAAATTCGGTGGCGCCCGATGATTATGGCGGCGCACAGTTGGTCATGGAGCATCTGCTGGCGTTGGGCCACCGGCGCATTGCCCACATTGCCGGCCCCCAGAATTGGCATTCGGCGCAACAGCGCTTGCAGAGCTATGTCGCGAGTCTGCACCGCCACGGTTTGCCGGTGGAGCCGGCCTATATTGTGGTGAGCGACTGGGAGTTTGAAGGGGGCATGGCGGCCATGACCCAGCTGCTGACCCACCAGCCCTGGCCCAGCGCCCTCTTTGTGGCCAATGATATGATGGCCCTGGGCGCGCTGGAAGCGCTACGCCGGGCAGGGCTACAGGTCCCCAACGACATGGCGTTAGCCAGTTACGACAACCGGGAATTGAGCCGCGCCCTGTCACCCAAATTGACCACCGTCAGCCTGCCTGCCTATCGGATGGGCAGGAAAGCGGCGGAATTGCTCTGGCAGAAGATCCAGGGCGAACAGGCCGACCTGGATGAAGTGAAGATCTGTGGCTGGCTCTACATCCGTGAATCCTGTGGCGCCGACGCTGCCCTGCGCACCCATGATGAGCTGGATGTGGGCACCACCGTGCGCCATCGCCTAATCGGCAAACAGCCACAACAGCCATAAGCAATGGCGCACAGTTAGGTTTGACCAGATTGTGAGGGCGGGGTTAAATAATCCCTTGACAAAGACCAATCAACACAAGACAAGCTAGATAACACTATGGCTACTGTTCCACCGACTGACATCTCATCAGAACATGCGCATTACCCAATTACGCCCGTCCCCTTTACCGCCGTCACAGTGAATGACGCCTTCTGGTCGCCGCGCATGGAGACCAACCGCACGGTGACGATTGGCTATGACTTTCAGAAGAGTGAAGAGACAGGCCGCCTGCGCAACTTTGACAAGGCCGCCGGGCGCATGACGGGCGACCATGAAGGCATCTTCTTTAATGACTCAGATGTTTTTAAGATTATTGAAGGGGCGGCTTATTCGCTCCACCTACATCCTGATCCTGAGCTAGAGCGCTATCTGGACGATTTGATCGAACGGATTGGCGCGGCGCAGGAGGCCGATGGCTATCTCTATACCGCGCGCACGATTGCCGAGCGCAACGGCACACCAGAGCGGCTGCGCGCCGATGTGGAAGGGCAGACCCGCTGGTCTCATCTGCTGGTGAATCATGAGTTGTACAACGTCGGCCACCTGTATGAGGCGGCGGTGGCGCACTATCTCGCCACCGGCAAGCGCGCCTTGCTGGATGTGGCGCAGAAAAATGCCGACCTTATCGACCAAGTCTTCGGGCCAGACAAGCGGCGCGATGTGCCCGGTCACCAGGAGATTGAGATTGGCCTGGTCAAGCTCTATAACCTGACCGGCAACGAACGCTATCTGCGCTTGGCCAAGTTTTTCTTGGACGAGCGGGGCCACTACCATGAGCGTGAACGCTATGGGAACTATGGTAATGACGCCTATACGCAGGATCATCTGCCGGTGGTGGAGCAGGATGAGGCGTTGGGTCATGCCGTGCGTGCGGTCTACATGTACACCGGCATGGCCGATGTGGCCGCCTTGACAGGTGAAGAGGCGTATATTGACGCGCTTGACCGCATCTGGACGAATGTAGTCAGCAAGAAGCTCGCCCTCACCGGTGGCATTGGCGCCCGTCATCACGGCGAGACCTTTGGCGCCAACTATGAACTCCCCAACGCCACCGCTTATAATGAGACCTGCGCCGCGATTGCCAATGTCTTCTGGAATCAGCGCATGTTCCAGCTCCACGGCGACGCCAAATATATAGATGTGCTGGAGCGCTCGCTCTACAGTGGCTTCTTGCCCGGCGTTGCCTTTAGCGGCGACCGCTTCTTTTACGTGAACCCCCTCGCATTTGACGGCAAAACCAATTTCAACCGCGACAACTCTCATGTGCGCTTGGGCTGGTTTAACTGCTCCTGCTGCCCCACCAACGTGGTGCGCGTCTTCCCGTCGCTGGGCGGCTACGTGTATGCGACGACCGCCGACCGGCTCTATGTCAATCTTTTTATGAGCAGCCAGACGACGGTCGAAATGGCCGGCGCCCCGGTGCAGCTCACCCAGGCGACCCACTATCCGTGGGACGGCGCCATTAAGCTCACGGTGCAGCCGGCGCAGCCGACCGCATTCACCCTCTGCATCCGCATTCCCGGCTGGGCGCAAGGGCAACCCGTGCCGAGCGACCTCTATCATTACCTGGATGCTGCGGCTGAACCCATCACGCTTACAGTGAATGGGGGCGCGGTGGCGTTGACCTTGGCGCAAGGTTACGCCCTCCTCAACCGCACCTGGCAGGCCGGTGATGTGGTCGAACTGACCTTGCCCATGCCCGTCCGCCGGGTGGCCGCTCATCCCGCGGTGGCGGAGAATGGGGGCAAGGTGGCGCTGGAGCGGGGGCCGCTGGTCTACTGTGCCGAAGGGATCGACAACGGTGGCCAGGTGCTGGCGGCGGTGCTGCCGGATGACGCCCCGTTGGCAACCGAATTTGTTTCTGACCTGCTGCACGGGGTCGTCGTCGTGCGCGCCTACCAGCCAAGCGGCAACCTGACCTTCATCCCCTACTACGCTTGGGCGCACCGGGGGGTGGGCGAAATGGCGGTGTGGGTCAAACGAGGTTAACCGCGTTCCACGCTGAGCGTGGAATGTAAGCTGGGTCGCGGAGCGTCCCTTGCATTGGGTCTTCGCCACCGCCCTGCGATGAATCGCGGGGCTAGCAACAGCGCCCGCTAAAGCGGGCTTAACCGGACGCTGTCGGCTAGCCAGGGGATAAAGTCCCCTGGCTACCTAACCTTCTCGTACCGGACTTGTGCGTAAAGCTACGGCAGTGGGTAGGGGTGCGCAATGGACGCAGCGTGTCCAAATGCTGTAATCACGCAGTGTGGGATTAAGAAAATAAGCGGGTGAACCCCATCCCTGGCCCCGTCCCCGATGTCGGGGAGTTAGGAGGGGTTTTATACCCACGTAATTTTTAACTTACAAGTACAGTGTAAACGAAATTCTGGTAGGTTAGCCAATGCGGGTGCGCTGGCGCGCGTCTTCCTGGAAAGGGCGACGCACACCGCCTGTTTTCACCATCCGCCGCCCTTTCCAGGAAGACCTGGGTGACCACCTCTCATATAGGAAAATTTCGTTTACAGTGCACTAGTGTTTTGTCAGGTAAATAATGATAGGTGGTAGGGGCATCCGCTTGCCGGTGCCCGAGGGCGACCGCAAGGGTACGCCCCTACGGTATCCATCAGAACTTACTTTACAAAACACTAGAGCGCGGTTACGAGCGACTGATGTGGGTATTCTTTTCTTTTCTCGATAATCAGGAGGAATCAACCATGAATTCACAAGGTACTTTGAGCAAACTCTCCCGCCGCGCTTTTCTGCAGGCCACGGCCGGGATAGCAGGAGTGGCGGCATTGGCGGCCTGTGCGGCGCCGGGCGCGGCGCCCGCTGGGGGCACAGGCGGCAGCGCCCCCAGCGCAGAGGTGGTGGAGATCACCTTTATGGGCTGGGGCGGCACCGAGGAAGATGAAGGCGTGCGCGCCGCCATCGATGTTTTCCAGCAGGAAGAGCCGGCCATTAAGGTCACCTGGCTCCATACGCCCGACAACTACGGCGAGAAGTTCCTGGCCAACATTGCCGCCGGCAACCCGCCCGACACCGCCTTTATTCCGGGTGATGTTTACCGCACCTATGTCCGTGATGGCGTCCTGATGGACATTACCGACCAGTTGCAGGCCGACGAGTTGGTGGGCGCCGACGGCTACTTTATTGAGCCCCAGGAGACCGAACGCTGTACACAGGATGGCAAGTGGTATGGCATTGGCTCCTGCTGGGTGGCGCCTCATATTTATTACAACGCCGACATCTTTACCGAAGCAGGTATTGAGCCGCCGACCAACAATCCCGATGAAGCCTGGGCCTGGGATCACTTTGTGGATGTGGCCAAGCAACTGACGGTCGATGCCAATGGCAACCACCCCGGCGACAGTGGCTTTGACCCCGACAACGTCGACCGCTATGGCGTTCACTGGCCCACCTGGTGGATTCCGGTCCACTCGCTGATCGCCAGCAATGATGGCCTTTGGATCGACCCAGATACTGGTCTCCTCGCCATTGACCAGCCCGAAGCGACCCAGGCGATTCAGGCTCTGGCCGACCTGGTGCTGGTCCATCAGGTAATGCCCCAGGCGACTGCGATGGAAGCGCTGGGCATGACTAACACGCAGATGTTGGAAAATGGCAAACTGGCCATGGCCATTGACGGTTCCTGGGCGCTGGCGTGGATGCACAAGATTAGCGCCACCCTGGGCACGGCCGCCCTACCGGGGCTCAAGCACACCGCCACCAATATGCAGGCCCATCTCCACTCGGCGCTGGCGGCAACGCAATATCCGCAAGAAGCCTGGCGCTGGGTGCGCTTCCTCTCCACGCCCTTCTACCAGACCCAGTTCTGCAAAATTGGTCTCTGGCTGCCGAGCCAGACCGCGCTCATGACCGAAGAGGGGCTCAACACCTGGATCACCGAGGGTGTCCACCCCGAAGGCTACACCCAAATCGCCACTGACTTTGTGACCCGCTTTGGTCACGTGCTCTATCAGCCGGTGGGTTGGAATGAAGCCTCGGCTGTCATCACCCCGGCCTTGGACGCCGTCTGGATTGGCGATCAGAGCGCCGAAGAGGCCATGGCCGCCGCCGTACCGGGCGCCAATGAGATTTTGCAGAAGAATCAGAGTTAGTAATTAGGTCATTGGTTGATTGGTTGATTAGTTGATTGGCGTTGAACTACCGCTCAACTAATCACTCAATGTCATTCAGTTAACAGTCATCAGTGCCCAGTTTTCAGTGGCCAGTCTCGAACCACACACTGGAAACTGAGCACTGATCACTGATTACTTTGACACGATCATTGCTTAACTTAACGACATTGACTAACCACTAATCAACCAATCACCAATTCACCTTGGCGGAGAATCCTTATGGCAGCAAGCGATCTTTGGTTTAACCCATTGCGTCCGAAGACCAATTTGCAGCGGCGCACGGTGACTGGCTATCTCTTTATTTCGCCTTTTATTTTGGGCTTCTTGTTTTGGTTTTTGATCCCGGCGTTGACCGCGGTCTGGCTCACCTTTACGGATTGGAATCTGATTCGACCGCCGCGCTATGTGGGGTTGGATAACATTTTACAACTAGGCAAGGATCAACTCTTTTGGCAGTCGTTGAAGGTGACCACCATTTACACCCTGGCCTCGGTGCCGGTGGGGCTGGTGGTCAGCTTTTTGCTGGCGCTGCTCATGAACACCAAGGTGCGCGGCATTTCCTTCTTCCGCACGGTCTACTACTTACCCAGCATTGTGCCGGCGGTGGCCAGCGCGGTGCTCTGGGCGTGGATCTTTAACACCGACTTTGGCCTGGCCAATGTGGTGTTGACCACCCTTGGCCTACCCAAGGTGCAGTGGCTGCAAGACCCCGATTGGGCGCTACCGGCGCTGATTCTTATGAGCCTCTGGGGGTTGGGCGCCAGCATGGTCATCTACCTGGCTGGGTTACAGGGGATTCCGTCGGTCTTTTACGAAGCCGCCGAGATCGACGGCGCCGGGCGCTGGTCGCAATTGCGCCATATCACGGTTCCATTGATGTCACCTGTTATCTTCTTTAACCTGATTATCGGCATTATCGGCACCTTCCAGGTCTTTACGGCCGGTTTCCTGATCACCGACGGCGGCCCGCAAAATAGCACGCTCTTCTATGTGCTCTATCTCTACCGCAATGGCTTTGAGTACCTGAAGATGGGCTATTCTGCGGCGCTGGCCTGGGTGCTCTTTTTGATCGTGATGGCGCTGACCCTCTTTGTCTTTAAGTATGTGGGTGGCATGGTGCATTATGAGGATACCGTTTAGTCGCGAGGTCGTGGAGTTGCAGGGTCATGGAGTCAAGGAGTTGTCAGGTTGGGGGTCGCGGGCAGGATGATCAATCGACTCCGCGACCACTCGACCCATTGACCAAAGACAAAAGGATAATTTGTCATGAATCAAGTGGAACAGATTCCCGGAGCAGGGCAGCGTGTCATTGCGCGTAAATCTTCTGGCACGGCCGGGGTGTTGGCGGCGTTGGGCAATGAGGAGCAGCGTTGGCGGCTGTTGACGCTGGTGATCCTCTTTGGCGGGGCCTTGATCATGGCCTTGCCCTTCCTGTGGTTGCTGAGTAGTTCGCTCAAGCCGGAACAGGAGATCTTTCTCTTCCCACCCAAGTGGATCCCCAACCCGGTGCGCATCCAAAACTATGTGGACGCGCTGACCTACAAGCCTTTTGGCACCTATATTGTCAACACGTTGACGATTGTGATTCTCAATGAGATTGCTATTGTGGGATCGGCTTCGCTCTGCGCCTATGGTTTTGCGCGCATCCAGTTTCCTGGCCGCGATTTCTGGTTTGCCATTGTGCTCTCCACCCTCATGGTGCCCTATTTTGTGATGATGATCCCGCAATTTGTGATCTTTAGCCGTCTGGGCTGGACCAACAGCTACCTGCCGCTGACGGTGCCCTTCTTCTTTGGCGGCGGCGCCTTTAACATCTTTCTGCTGCGTCAATTTTTCCGCACCCTGCCGCCGGAACTGGCCGACGCGGCGCGAATTGATGGCTGTGGCGAATTTAGCATCTACTGGCGCATCTTTATGCCGCTGGCCAAACCGGCGCTGGCCACGGTAGCGATCTTTACCTTTCTCAATGGTTGGAATGACTTTATTGGTCCCTTGCTCTACATCAGCTCGCCGGACAAATTCACGGTGGCAATTGGGCTGGCCACCTTCCGCAGCGTCATGCGCACACGCTGGGATCTGCTCATGGCGGCCTCCACGGCCATGATTGTGCCGGTGCTGCTGCTCTTCTTCTTTGCCCAACGCTACTTTATCGAAGGGATTGTGCTGAGCGGGTTAAAGGGGTAAGCCGTGGTTAAATGTGGTCTGTGAAAGCTAGTGATAACATTTATTTGCCTTGGTTGGCAATTTTATTGACCTGCGCCCTGGCTGCCTATCTGTTGGATCAGCAGGGGCGGCTTTGGATCTGTGCCTGTGGCCGGGTGTTGCTCTGGGCAGGCGATATTTGGAGCGCGGACAATTCGCAGCACCTCTTTGACCCTTATAGCTTCACCCACATTTTGCATGGCTTTGTCTTCTTTTGGGTGATCCGTTGGCTGCTGCCGCGGCTGGACTTTGGTTGGCAACTCTGGCTGGCGCTCTTGGTAGAAGCGGCATGGGAAGTGGCGGAGAATTCGGAAGCGATCATCCAACGCTACCGCGCGGCGACCTTGGCCTTGGGCTATAACGGTGACACGATCATCAATTCGCTGAGTGATATTTTGCTCTGCGGCGTGGGGGTAGTGCTGGCGCGCCACTGGGGCTTCCGACGCACCCTAGCGCTCTTTATCATCACCGAAATCGTGTTGACGCTATGGATTCGGGACAGCCTGCTGCTCAACGTGTTGATGCTGCTCTATCCGATTGAGGCAATTCGGGTGTGGCAGACGCAGCTAGCGCCGTGACAATTCTTCTAGAAAAGCTTGATGTTCCGGCGATGCTAATCCTTGCTGCAATACCGCCAGCACGGTCGCCATCTTATCGGCCCAGAACGCAGCAGCATGTAGCCAAAGGCCAGGGAAGACGCGGCTACGGAAAATGCCATCGGCATCGGCAGTGGACATCTCATAGTTGCCATCACGCAGGGTGAACCAACTCACCTGCCGCTCATTCATCTGAAAGACGAGATATTCCTGCACCCCATGGCGGGCATAGGTGGCCTTCTTCTGGTGCAAATCATAGCTGGCGCTGCTGGCCGCAATTTCGACGACCAATTCAGGCGCGCCCTGCAGATAGCCGTCACCATCAATCCAGGAATTACCACCAACTGCCGGATCCAGGCGCAGTAAGGCATCGGGCTGCGGTTCGTTAAGCAAATCAAAGCGTACGGTTCCATTGTCGCTACCGCGTACGCCAGGAGTTGCAACTCGATATGTACCGAGGAAAGTAATGATATCAAAATGAGGATCGCCATGTTTATCAATGCGGACAGGCGAGGGCATATAGACGACTCCTTCAATGAGTTCGGCTTTTTTGAGTTCAGGGTGCGCATGATAGCGGCGTTCAAATTCGGGGCGCGTTAGATAATCACCGGCTTCGAGCGGTGGCGCGCCGTTGTTGTGGTTAACCTGCGGTTCTTTTTTTTCATACGCTATTGTTGTCATTTGCACTTCCCTTTGTATACTCACGAGCGCCAGGAAGGTTCATTTTACTCCTGTACAAAATGAACCTTCCTGGCGCTCGTCGGTATAAATCACCAACGCGCTTATCTATAGCCATTATACCCGATTGACAGGGATAGATCCAAGTGAAATCCTTGTGCAATCAAGAACCTCTTTTGACATGAGTCCGTTTGCCTGGTAGGATCACAAGGTCATTGCTAGCAACAGCCCACCCCGCCTAACTAGGAAAGGCTCCTCTATGCCCCAAACTCATTCACGCCTTACGCCACAAGGCCGCGCCATCTGGTACACGGAACGGCTTTGGGCATTAGCGCGCGAGCTACCGGTGCAAGCCGTGGCCATTGAGAGTATTCCTGAATTTGACCAGGATTGTTGGTTCGGCAGTACGCCGGCCACCTGTCGCACAGTGGCCCGCCATGCCCAACAAATCCAGGCCGCCGACCTTGCCTATCCCATTATCCTGGCCCCCGACGGTACGCTCATGGATGGCGGACACCGGCTGGCCAAGGCATGGCTGCTAGGGTTGACAACCGTCCAGGCTGTCCAATTTACGGCAATGCCGGCGCCGGACAAGCTTGTGCCACCCATACAGGCAGCGACAGACGAAGCAGCACTGGAGCGCCCGGCCCTGGCGCGGCGGCTCTATCAATTAGCCCATTTGCAGGGCGAATTCCGTTTACGTTCAGGCGCAATCAGCCACGAATATTTTGACAAGTACCGCTTTGAAGCTGATCCCGCCACCTTGCGCCAAATCGGGCTGGCCATGCAAGAGCTACTGCCGGTCGATGTGGATGCGCTGGCCGGACTCGAGATGGGCGGCATTCCCGTGGCGACCATGCTCTCGCAACTGACCGGCATCCCCGCGCGCTTTGTACGTAAGACCGCCAAGCCCTATGGCACTTGCCAGTTGGCGGAGGGCGGCGATGTAGCTGGGCGCACCCTGGTCATCATTGAAGATGTCGTCACCTCCGGTGGCCAGGTGATCGAGTCGGCGTTGGCCTTGCGCGGTTTGGGCGCTGTCGTCGAGAATGTGCTCTGTGTGATCGATCGCCAGGCCGGTGGCCGGGAAAACCTAGCAAAGGCCGGGTTACGCCTGCGCGCACTCTTTACACAGGCGCAGTTGGAGATGGGAGACGGGAGTGGAGAGTAGGGAGGCGGGAGGAGGGAGTAGGGATGCTGAAGCGTGAAGTGGATTGGAAGCAGCCTGATTTTATCCGCAACCCTTTATCATCCCTCTAAATTCTCCGCTCATATGGGCGAAGCGGTGAAATCGTAACAAATCCTCAAGAGCAATGAAGCGATTTTACCCGCAGACTCATATTAGTTAAATTCTTAACGAACGGATGGACTATGGCTGTCGCTCCTATGCGGAAAGAGATGGTTCTATGACTGACACGCTGCAACAACTGGCCGCCGGTGAACGGGACCAGCTTCACATTACTGCTATCAAGGTGATCCAACTGAAGGAACATGGCATTCAGTCACTGGTCAAGGTGGAGACTGATGGCGGCGTCTATGGCCTGGGGGAAATCGGTGCACCGGCGGCGGTGGCCCGGGCCTATATCAAAACGATGGCAGATGATCTGATTGGTCAGGATGCGCTGGCCATTGAAAAGTGTTATGCCGACATGACGCGGATGCGCGCCCAGTGGCACGCACATTGGGTGCAAAATCCAACGATTAGCGGCATCGACATTGCGCTGTGGGATATTGCCGGCAAGGTCTTCCACCGGCCCATCTCGAAGCTCTTGACCGGCCGTTTTCGCGATGAGATTGAACTTTACGTCAACACACACGGGCCGGTTGATTGGTTTGATCCAGGCGCCTGCCGCGCGTGGGCCGACGAGGTCAAGGCCGATCCCTATGGCTTCCAGACCGTCAAGTTTGGCTTTGAAGCCATGCTGGGGCGGCAGTTGCCCCAACACGCGGGACGGCGTCCCGGTTTTCTCTGTGATATGCTCAAACCGAGCGAGTTGCGCCGCATTCGCCAGGGTTATGAAAATTGCCGAGAAGCGCTGGGCTGGGAGATCGACATCATCGTCCACTGTCATAATGAATGGGATCTGCCGACGGCCCTAGGCATCGCTGAGGCCGTGGCGTCGATCCGGCCCCTTTGGATTGAAGATGCGCTGCCGGTGGTCTACTCCGATAGCTGGCGTGCGTTCCACGATGCGTCGCCGGTACGGGTCATGACGGGTGAAAAGCTGGAGTTAGTCGCTGAGTTTTTGCAATTTCTGAGTAATGGCGCCGTCCACGTCGTTCACCCCGATATTGCCTTTGTGGGCGGTATCACCGGCATGCGCAAGATCGCCGACCTGGCGGAGTTGTTCGCGGCGCCGGTGGTGACGCACAATGTCGGCAGCCTGGTGCAACTGTTGGCCACCGCCCACTTTGGCGCCTCTTGCCGCAACTTTGTCATGACTGAGTGCCGCATTCCTCAGGGCGGCCTCTTTGCTGAGATGAACGTCGACGGAATGCAGGTGGCTAACGGGAAACTGCGAGTGCCCGACAAACCGGGTCTGGGCATCACCCTGGTAGATGATGTGCTGCGGGCGAACCTGTGGGAAGGGGAGGTTTATTGGGATTAACCATGCAGACCCAACGACCAAACCTGATCTACGTTTTTGCAGACCAATTGCGCTACCAGTCGTGTGGCTTTGCCGGCGACCCTAAGGCGCAAACGCCCAACATGGACCGGCTGGCGACGGAGAGCGTCAACTTTATCAATGCAACCTCCAGCCACCCTATGTGCGCGCCTTATCGCGCCTCGCTCTTTACCGGCAAATATTCGAGCAGCACCGGCATGGTCATCAATGAGTTGCGGCTCAATCCAACGCAGCATACAGGGCTGGGCCAGGTGCTGACCCAAGGCGGTTACACCACTTATTACATCGGCAAGTGGCACCTCTACGCCAACCAACTGGGTCACCACGATGATCCCAAGAATTCCTTTACGCCCCGCGGTCCTGATCGGCTTGGCTTCGACGGCTATTGGGCTGCTTACGGCTTTCATCATACCTACTGGGATCAATATTACCACGAAGAAAGCCCGGCGAAGATCACCCTGCCCGGCTATGAGCCTGATGGCCAAACCGATCTGGCCATTGCCAAACTGACCGAAGCCGCGGCTGCCGACCAGCCCTTTGCGCTCTTCTTCTCCCTTGGCACACCCCATGATCCCTGGGGGCCAGAGAATGTGCCGGCAGAATACCTGGCCCGCTTTGCCGATGTTGACTTTCCCCTGCCCCCTAACTACAAACCAGAGGATGACCCCTATGGCGACAAGTGGGCCGTGCTTAGTCCGGCAGAACGGGCGCAATTGCCGGAGTGGATGCGCGTCTACTATGCCATGACAGCCAATCTGGACTGGAATCTGGGGCGCTTGTTGGATGCCATTGACCAACTGGGATTGCGCGACAACACCATCTTGGTCTTCACCTCCGACCATGGTGAGATGTTTGGCGCGCAGGGGCGACGGGCGAAGAATATCTTTTACGAAGAAGCTGTGCGCGTGCCATTTCTACTGCGTTGGCCGGCCCATAGCCAGCGCGATGTCAGCGATGTCTGCTTAAATACCCCCGATATTATGCCGACTTTGTTGGGGCTACTAGCTCTGCCCATTCCCGCCGGCGTCGAAGGGATGGATTTGAGCCATTACGTTTTGGGCCAACCAGGGGCAGAACCGGAGGCCGCGTTGTTGCAAGGCATGGGCGCCACCGCCATCTTTGAGGATGGCCACGAATGGCGGGCTCTACGCAGCAAGCAGTACACCTATGCCATTTACCGCGCCGACGGCAGCGAACTTCTCTTTGACAATCTGGCCGACCCGCACCAGATGAATAACCTGGTTGATGACCCTGTCTATGCAGGCGCGCTGGCATCATTTCGTACTCAATTGCAAGAGCAACTCGCGGCAATCAACGACACCTTTGAATGCTGCACCTGGTATCGCGACCACTGGACTGAGGATCGGGTTATACAGCGGACGGCGACGACAGCATGAACGCGCATCTAAGCTCTGCCATCGTCATGCCCATGCATGACCCCACCGGTCTTTATTTTCCCCACCTGATCGCGATTATGCCCTTGTTAAAGCAGTGCTTTGCTCGCGCCCTCATTAGCATCCCGCCTGGCACGCGCCAGCAACAGGCGGCTTGGGTGGAATGTTGTCGGGCCGATGATTTTTTCCAGGTGCTTGACCTGGATGCAGGCTTGGCGGTGGGTGATGAGTTTGTCCAGCTTTACGCCCACGCCGCGGCCACCTGTGCACCGGAGACGCTTTTGCATCTCTGCTTTATTGACCGCGTCGCCTTTGCCCTGCAAAGCGACTACCGCGCCCGGTTCATGGCGGATCTACAAGCGGTGACCACCGCGGATGCGCCCTTGATCTTTCTGCGTTCTGCGGCAGCCTGGGCCACGCATCCACGCAATTATGCCGCGATTGAAGGCATGTTGATTGCTGTCACCGAGGGGTACTTCCGCAAGACATTGGACCCAGCTTGGTGCCACTTGGTTGCGCCAGCCGGCCAGTTGCAGGCGATTCTGCCGCAGGTACAACACCATGATCTTCGTATCTGTACCGAGTTGGTGCTCCTGCTTCAAGCGACGATCCAAACCAAAGAGGTGGATTGGCTGGCCTGGGAAGATCCCTTTCTTCTAGGGCGGGATGCAGCCCAACTCCGGTTGGAGCGGGAACAAAGCGTCGCAGAGACCCAGAAACGGCTGGGCTACGTGCTGCCGATGCTCCAGTTGATCCATGAAAGTAGGGCCGCAACGCAACGGTAGCAATTTGTACAGCTTGCGCGAGTAAGGCATAATTCGCCTAATCTATAGGAGCTGATACCGAAAGCGGTATGACCAATCCTGTGTCAAGCTCGGATGCCCTGCTGGACAAAACGCGCTTTACACAATTTGTGCGCTACCGCCTGCAAACCACAGTCATGGAGCAATTATGCTATTACAGGACAAGGTCGTTTTAATTACCGGTTCAACCACGGGAATTGGTGAATCGAGCGTGCGCCGCGCCGTGGCGGAAGGCGCCAAGGTAATGGTGCATGGCCGGCGCGCAGAGGCGGCACAGGCACTGTGCGCGGAATTGGGTGAGAACACCCACTACGTGATTGGTGATTTGGGCGATCCGGCGGTCTGTGCCGAGGTGGTGCAGGCCACCGTTACGCACTTTGGCGCGCTGCACTGTGTCGTCAACAACGCGGCGCTGACGACACGCAGCAACTTGGCAGCCAGTGATGTGGCCATGTTTGAACGCATTATGAGCGTCAACTTGCGGGCGCCGATGCTCATTATTCGGGAAGCTGTGCCCCACTTTCGCCGCCAGGGAGGCGGGACGATTCTTAATATCGGTTCGATCAACGCGCTTTCCGGTGAACCCAACCTGCTCGTCTATTCCATGTCCAAAGGCGGCATGCAGACGATGACGCGCAACCTGGCCAACGCCCTGGCCGGCGAGAAGATTCGCGTCAACCAATTAAATGTCGGCTGGACCACCACCCCCAACGAAATTGCCCTGAAAGAGCGGGAAGGGTTGCCCCACGGGTGGCAGGATAGTGTGCCCAAGGTCTACGCGCCCTTTGGCAAGCTCTTTACGCCGGAGCAGGTCGCTTCGCATGTAGTCTTCTGGATCTCCGATGAGTCCTACCCCACCAACGGCGCAGTCTATGAACTAGATCAGACATCACCCTACGGGCGTAACCCAACGAAGGAATTTTAGGCGCGAAGTTTTAGTCGATGGCGTTTTCGGTAGAGGAACTTTCAGGTGACAGTCACTGGCCAAACGCGCTTTTCAGTGACCACGATCGCCCCGGCTAGTGACTGTCACCTCCGATGCACACCGCCTGAGCAGTTATCGGTCTTGCACAAAGGCCATATGTTCGGGCGCAGCAACACCTGCTTGAAGGGTGGCGAGGATCGCGGCCAGGTTGTTGTCCCAAATGGCAGATGGTTGTAGCCATAAGCCAGGGACGATTGTGCTGCGAAGGATACCGGCTTCATCAGGAGTGAGTTCCACGTAGCCATTCTCACGCAGCACAAACCAGGCCCCCCGTTGTTCATAGCTAGCTACCCTTTCAGCCCCGTCGTCGCAATGCCCTGGTTTAAGAAGCGCTGTAAGAAGAGATAGAGCAGGATCACGGGGATTGTCACCATGACGGAGCCGGCCATTAGCTCGGCCCAGCGGGTGCCTGTTTCCTGGTTGAAGGAAGAGAGGCCCAGTTGCAGGGTGTTCAGGCTGTCCTGTTTGATGACCAGCAGCGGCCAGAGAAAATCATTCCAGGTCCAGAGAAAGGCAAAGAGCGCCATGGTGCCCATGACCGGCTTGGCATTGGGCAGCAGGATCACCCAAAAGACGCGCGCCAGGGAGCAGCCGTCAATAATGGCCGCTTCTTCAACCTCGCGCGGAAAAGCGAGAAAGAACTGGCGAAAGAGAAAGATGCCAAAGACCGAAACCAGGTTGGGAAAGATGACGCCACTGTAGGTGTTGAGCAAGCCAGTGCCCCCGTGGCCCAACAGGTCATTGCCGCCGGCCAGTGGAAAGGCGCGCACGAAGAGAAAGATGGGCAGCACCAGCACCTCAAAGGGCACCATCATCGTCGCCAACAGGCTGAAGAAGATTAGCTTTTTGCCGGGGAAGTTTAAACGGGCAAAGACATAGCCGGCCATCGCGCCCAACAGGATCTGTGCCAGCACATCAATCAGGGTGATAAAGGCGGTGTTCTGAAAGAGACGGCCCATATCAATGGCCGCGTAGGCATCGCGATAGTTGCCAAAGTCAAACCCTTGGGTCGGCAGCCAACGGGGTGGATAGGAAAAAATGTCTGGGTCATACTTCACCGAAGTGGCCACCATCCAAAGGAAGGGCATGGTGGTGACAATTGCCACGAAGATTAGCACGACATAAACGGTCCCCAAGCCCCAAGAAAAGCGCGGCCCCATCAGCCGGTTGCGTGTTTCTACAGCAGCCATTGTATAGATTCCTTCCTTAGGTATTCTCTTCACGTAGGAGACGGAAGTTGAACGCGGTGATCACCAAAATGGTAAAGAGCAGCACCATGGCCAGTGCGGCCGCACGCCCAAAGCGCAGATAGCCAAAGGCATTTTGGTAGACTTCCCAGACCAGGGTGTTGGTCGTATTTTGCGGCCCTCCTTGGGTAAGCAGGAAGATCAGCCCAAAGTTGCGGAAGATGCCAATCGTGTAGGTGACCACCACAAAGAGGATCACCGGGCGCAGCAGTGGCACAACCACATAGGCAAAGATCTCCCAGCCCTTGGCGCCGTCAATCGCGGCGGCTTCGCGTAACTCGTTGGGCACATCTTGCAGCGCGGCGAGAAAGATAATCATATGGCCGCCGAGGGCGCCCCAAATGGTGATCACGATGAGGGATGGCATGGCCAACATGGGATTATTGAGCCACTGTTGCGGCGGAATGCCCAGGAAGCCTAGCACGTAGTTGAGCAGGCCAAATTGGGGGCTATAGATGTAACGCCAGATCATGGCCGAAACCACCACCGAGGTAATCACCGGCAGGTAGAAGAGAAAGCGAAAGAGAATGCGCCCCCGAATCGGCTGGTTGAGCAGCCCTGCCACCACCAACGCCAGCGTCGTCCCAATCGGCACGGCGCCCACGGCAAAGAGGATGGTGTTGCGGATCGCCTTGATGTTGACATCGGCGCCAAAGACATCGCGGTAATTCTTCAACCCCACAAACTTGAGCGGCGAGAAGAGATCATAGTTGGTAAAGCTCAGAAAGACATTGTAAAAGACGGGGTAGATCTTGATCGTAAAGAGAATCAAGAGCGGCGCCAACAGAAAGAGATAGGCGGTAAACGCCTCACTTGCTGTAAACCTTTGCCACCGCTCCCGCGCCGATGGCGCGGAGTGCGCAGCCCTTGCCCTGCTCGAATTTGCCGTTAGTGTAGCCATAATCCCCCTGTCGGTGCAGCTCCCATACTGTGCGAACTGTTATAAATTTGTGCGGTATGGAAACCGCACCTACCTAGCTATTATCATGATCGGCCAGCGGCTCGACCAAGCCTTCGGCCACCACCCGCTGGTAGTAGTGGTCGATTGACTGGGCCAGTTCATCCTGCAGCGCATAATACTGGGCCAGATCCAAGACCGCACGCATGACATCTTGCAACTCCTTGGCAAACTTCTGGCGGTCGGGTGCCCCCAACGCTTCTACCTTGCGCCCCTTGCGCTCAAAGTGATTCACCTCCGCCGCCACTTCACCACACTCCTCGGCCAGTCGCGTGACGATCATGAAGGGATCGCGCCCGTCTGGGAAGCGGTTGTTCAACCCTTCGACGATCTTGTAAAGTTTGTCGATCATGGCAGTTGTTCCTGACAAGGTCATACGTTGCACTATCTTACGCGGTGAGATTAAACTCATCCTGTCTTCTACAACTAGCGGAGAGTATCATAGAAATAAATTAGGAAAGGTGGACTTAGTGTGAGAAGATAAACTTGCCCAAATGCCAAACTTAAGCCAAGCAGCCACCTAATTTCAAGTATAGCACAACTGCCGGAAGCTGTCATCTCTGCGATCTAAGAAGGGTGTATTTCTGTTTTATGGCGAGTTCTCGCTTGCCAGGGGGAAACATGCCGGGGACAGACCAAGACCAGGTGCGTATACAGGACTGCGTGAGGTCCGTCCCCTGCATGTCGCTCGGCTACTGGCAAAAACTTACCCAAAAAGTGAAATGCCCCCTTCGCCTTCCTCTCGTTGCTTGTTTTTCGTATCTGTGGTACAATTGTTTCCGTTATCTTACTTTTATAGTCCATATCCTTAACCACAGGAGGGCATTTTGAGGAAGTACATTTTGTCTTTCATTGCGATTGCACTTGTTTCTGCTTTCTTTTATCTCCCTCACTCGGCAAGCACCCATGTTGAAATATACGACATTCCAGATTCTCTTGTCCCAACCTATGTTCCGAGTGATTTTGAGATCGAAGAGGCGCGCAGGCTTACCACCAAACTTGGTGAGAGTGCCGCATCGGCCGAGTTCGCATCATCTGGACTAGATACAGCCGGGATTACAATCAACCCTGGTGGTATTCCTATCAAGCTGCCAGAAGATGTTTACGTTGATGCGTACATCCTTGATGCCATGTGTATTTACTTTCCTGATAATCCTCAACCCTGTCCAGAGTACCCTGCATACGCTCTTCGATATAAGGATAGCGACGATGTCATTATCGTTGCTGCTAGGAGCGGTAATATCAGGGATGCGTCGTCGTCCAGGGACGGTTCTCCTCGTTCCGAAGCTGCCAAGGCTGCGTCTCGACGCCGGTTCGGTTGGCTTATTGCCCAGCTCGCTATGTCTCGCGGTAAATAATTATCATCTTTATTTTTTGGGGATTTCTATGAAGAGTAAGATTCTTTCCGTTTCTCTTTCTTTGGTTCTTTGCCTGGCAACATATTTTTCTGCTTATGCGTTTCCATACGATTTCGCCGATCCACAGTATCAGGTTTCTGGTTCTGTTCCTGGTGGCAGCAGTAGCTCTAGTCAGTGGACCGAGCACATTATTTACGCCGATGCGTATCGCGATGCAAAGATTGGAAAGCGCGCCTGGAAGTGGTATGCTAGCACCGGCAACTACTCTGACGCTAACTATGCTGTTGGCGCCTGGATTGCCGAATCCCTGCCTACTATGATTGCCGATCCAGTTAATACTAGTTCGTCTGGATCGGCTAATGTCAAGTTCACAACCGCCCTGTGTCCTTACGATTTTTTTGCGGCTGGATGTGTCAATGTCACTCAGTGGGCTACTCTTGACGGGTTCGATGTTAATTCATGGACCAAAGCCACCATTTACGCTATCCCTGATGGCGCCCTTTCTCCTGATGGGCATCCCATGTACTGGGGCGGAGCTAATCTCCATAAGAAAACCTTTATTCATGAGATGGGCCACCTTCTTGGTCTCGGAGATCAATATCTCGATGGCGGATTGTGTAACCCCAACTCGAATTCTATCATGGATGGCGTCTTGTCCTCTGGCCTCATCAATGGGTCGTATTATGATTTGTATTCCTGCGACCCTGGGTTCATTCAGCCGAATGATAATTCTAGGTTATGGTACTACTACTACGGTGGATATTACAGCTACTCTTCATTTGGCGTAGACAATAACGGTGCCGTTACTATTAAGTGGCAGGACTCATACTGGATGGACTATGCGTTTTGTACATCTTGGCGGTATAGTTCTAGCCCCACCAGTGGCCCATACACTTTCTACAGCATGGACTGCTCGAATAGAAAGGCCGGATCTCACAAATCTGTTACTCCATGGAGAGTTTTGGAGTCATCCCCTATTTATCCGTGGAATGATAGTTCCTTGCATGGCAAGTGGCTTACGGCGTGCAGCATGGCTGATTTCGACTATCTTACCAGTCCCTCTCCATCCGCCTGTACTAGCCAAGCCCTATATATTCCGTAGCTAGCCAGTTTGTTTTTCTTTGTAGTCTTTTTGGTTCTGTTAGATGAGGGGTGTGCATAAATATCATAAGTGTAAACTTAAGCGGTTTTGGTTCCTCACGCTCTGCGTGGCACGAGCTTCTCACTAAGTTTACACTTATGGCATAAATATCTACCAGTGGTAGACGCACATTTTGGGCAAATTTTGGCTGCATAACTGCACTCAGGAAAGCTGTCAAAACCTATCAAACAACCTGTTTGTGACCGTTTTATGACATGCTTTCCAGAGGTGGGAATTATGCACACCCCTCAAATAAAAAGCCAAGCCAGAAACGTCTCGGCTTTTTATTTGCCTCACGCGTACGTGAAATATGGGTTTATGCGCTCACATGGTTGTCGATAAGCCTCGTTGTCACCCCAAGCTAGAACCAAGTCTTTCAACCCTCCTATTTACAGTCAGAAGCCCGATCATCCGATGGGTGCACACCGAGTCCAATATATCCAGCCGCTGAAGCGCCTTCTCATTGTCAGGACTGGATTTGAATCCCGTTGTAAGGCAATCCATCAGTATCATCTACGCGTCCTCAGCCAAAATCGCGTTGATCGCCTCAACCGTCGCGTGCATTGTATCGGCCGGCGACTTCTGACCGCTTAGGCAGAGTTCCAGTTCCTGGGCAAAGGGGCGGAAGAGTTCGATCAGCCGCCAGTGCTTGGGATAGGGGCGGGCGTAGGTAGTGGATTGAAACAGCACCTTCATTTGGTCGGTCATGAAATCGGCGTTTTCCAATGATTGACGCGGTGGTTGATAGAGCCCCGAACCACTGTACAGCGCCTGATTTTCCTTGCTGGTCATATGGGTGAGGAGATCCCAGGTAAGTTCGGGATCCTTGCTCAGGCTGGAGATAAACCACTTGTTGACCCAGACATGGGTGGCCTGCACCGTATGTGCCAGCGGCAGGGTGACGTGAAGCAGGTCAGATTGATCAGGGGCATACTGCTTCGAGATCCGTTCCGGGCTGGATGACGCCATGGTCGAAGCTGCCATGCCGGCCACAAGCGGCTCCAGATCACCTTGATTCTCAAAGCCGGGATAAGGCTGCACTTTGTCTTCCACAATCAGGGTGTGAATATAGTCCAGGGCTTCAACACAGGGATCTGAATCCAGGGTGCAGGTGCGCAGGTCGTCGCTCAGGAACTGACCATCGGCCATCTCCATGAAGTACATGTAGGGCTGGAGATCGTTCTGCCAACCGCCAGGGCTAGAGTAGTGGAAACCTTCGCGTGTGATCGTGTCACCATCGCGCACGGTAGCCGCATTGGCAAATTCGCGCAACTCTTCCCAGTTGGTGGGTGGGCCGGCCGCGCCGATTTCGTCGAGCACATCCTGGCGATACCAGAAGCTGCGAATGTCAAAGCGATAGGGAATGGCGACCACCTGGCCCTCAATCGTGGCGTCATCTTGCAGCGCCGGGAACCAATCATTCCAATTCCACTCCTCACTGGCCGCGGCGATAAAATCGTCCAATGGCAAGGACCAGCCGCGCTTAGCCATTTGTGGGGCCCAAACCGCGCCACCCTGGAAAAGATCGGGAGTCACGCCGCCGGCAAAGGCCGTGGTCATCTCTTCGTTGTAGCGATCCCAAGCCGTGTAGTTGGGCGTAATGGTAGCTGCTTCAAAGGAGGGGAAGATGGTCTCTTCCAGCACCTTTTGTGTCTCCTCCACATAATCCACCACGGAGATGCTCAATTCTTTGCGTTCCGCCGCGGGCGCCGCGGCTTCACTGCCACTACTTTCACCAGCGGGCGCGGCGGCCGGCGCACAGGCGACTAAGGCCATTCCCACTGCGCTGGAGGCGCTTAGGCGCAGAAAACTGCGGCGCGTCATTATCTGTCGGTTCATAAGTTACTCCTTCATATAAGTTACACAGATTGTAGTTTATCTTGTACACTTGCGGCAGACTGGCAGGGTGAAATATCACCATCACCTTTCATCTTGTCATCCCGTTAGGCCATCAGATTAAAATCGCCTAAGTTTCATGTTATCTGGCTGGCCGGCGATTATCCGCTTGCTTGAGCCAATAGCGGATGCCTTTGCCCGCTAGCGGTTCATCGACAAAACGGGGAATCACATGTAGATGGGCGTGGAAAACCTCCTGGCCACCCACTTGCTCACAGTTCCAACCCACATTGTAGCCGTCTGGTTGCAGAGTCTGATCCAACTGCGCTTTGACAGTTTGCAACAGCTCATAGGTGGCCGCCCACTCTGCTGCCGTCAGCTCAAAGAAGGTCCGCCGATGAGCTTTCGGGATGATCAATCCAGAGCCATTGAGCACTGGCAGCGGTCGTTGCAAGAAAAGACAGAGTTCGTTTTCCAGTTTGATCTCCTGTTCATCCAGCAAAGGCGCACAAAATGGGCAAGTCATGCTTTTCCTTTCAACAGCTTATGACGTAGCCAATCCCAATCGCGTATACTGCTCCACCGGTGCGTCATTCGCGCGCATAAGTCGGACCAGGTGGTCGATCATCTGTTGTTCAATGGCTGGGTCATGCAGGGGTTGTTCCTGCTGCGGATCGTTGAGCAGATCAAAGAGCAATGTGCCATGCTGAAAGTAATTCCGCCCACCCCAACTCCGCCCAGGGATCTTCATGACCTGGCACTCCTTCATGAAGGAGAATGGCGCGGCGATCTCAATTGAGCGCAGTTCCTCTGGCGCAAAGGGCAGGCGCATGTGGGTGGGCATGAGCGTGTATTCATAGAGCGGCGTATTGTCGGGCGCCGCCGGTGCACGCATGTAGACATAGCGCCCATCGGTCACATTGACGTGGCCACCATGCACGCCAAAGAGGGCGGCCTCACGCACAGATGCATTCTCGGCCAGCGCCGCCCGCAACGGCACACCTTGCATCGTCGCTGGTCGTTCTACGCCGAAAAACTCCAACAACGTGGGCGCCAGGTCAATGGTCTGCACGAGCGCATTACAGGTGGTTCCTTGCCCTCTTGCCCGTGGATCCCAAATAAAGAGCGGCGTGTGAGCCACTTCTTGATAAAAGGGCTGCACCACCTTGGCCCACCAATCATGCTCACCCAACAAAAAGCCGTGGTCGGTGTTGACAATGAGCAGGGTATCGTTCCACAGATCAAGTTCATCCATCAGGTCGAGGACCTTGCCCAGGTAGGCATCACACATGCTCAACAGCGCCGCATATTCATAGCGAACGTGGGCCACTTGCTCCGGTGTCTCTTGGACACGGCGATAGGGCGGCCAATCCACATGGGGACCGTCATAGTCGTGAGGGTAGAGATCCTTGAACCCCTGCGGGCTAAAAAAGGGCTCGTGGGGGTCAAAGGTCTCCAGGTGCAGAAACCAGTTGTCCTCGGCATGATTGGCGCGGATAAATTCCAGCCCCCGAGCAAAGGTTTGGGGCTGCGGCTGCTGTTCTTCCGCTGCCATATAGGCGCGATTCACCCAATCCTGGCGGCGAATGGTTTTGAACCAGCGCGGCGCTTCTGCCGGGATCGGCAGCAGCATCTCCGGCATGGGCGGATCTTGCACCCGGCCGATCCACGGGTCGCCCTGCTGCCCGCGCAGATATTCCCAACTGGTATAGCGTGTGTGATAGGTGGCGCCGCCATCTTCAAAGTAGTGCAGATGGTCGGTGATCAGATGGATGTAGATGTCATTGTTTTTGAGCAACTCCGGCATGGAATCATCAAACGGTTCGAGCGGTCCCCACGAGCGGTGGAGGAAGTTATAGCGCCCCGTATGCAGTTCACGGCGGGCGGGCATACAGGGCATACTGCCGACGTAGCTGTTGGTAAAGGTGACGGTGCGCTCGGCCAGGCGCTGAAAGTTGGGAGCGTGGACCCAATCACAGCCATAAGGAGGCAACATGTGGCGATTGAGGGTGTCAAACATGACCATAATGGCTTTCATCGCGTCAACCCCAATCGTTCATATTGCTCCGCCGGCGCCTCGTTTTCCTGCATGAGGCGGAGCAGGTGGTCGATCATGCGTTGCTCGATGGCGGGGTCTGTTAGCACCTGCGCCTGTTGCGGGTCGGCAACTACATCAAAAAGCAGTGTGCCAAAGTCAAAAGGGTTCATGCCGTGCCAGCCACGCGCCGGAATCTTCATGACGCGGCAGCCTTTCATAAAAGAGAAGGGCTCCACCAACTCTGTCTCCTGCAATTCGGCCGGGGCAAAGGGCGTGCGCATATGTGTCGGCATGAGGGTGTACTCATAGAGGGGGCGATTTTCTACAGTGGCTGCGCCACGCATGTAGACATAGCGCCCGTCGGTTACATTGACGTGGCAACCATGACCGCCAAAGAGCGCCGCCGCGCGTACAGGGGCGTTATGGGCAATGGCATCACGCAACGGCAAGCCTTGCATGGCCGCGGGACGTGCGACACCGAAAAATTCCAGTAAGGTAGGGGCCAGGTCAATCGTTTGGACTAGCGCGTCACACTGTTCCCCCTGGCGCCGACAGCGCGGATCCCAGATAAAGAGCGGCGTGTGGGCCACCTCCTGATAGAGCGGCTGCACCATCTTGGCCCACCAATCATGCTCGCCCAGCAAAAAGCCGTGGTCGGTGTTGACAATGAGCAGGGTGTCCTCCCACAGATTCAGCTCATCCATCAGATCGAGCACTTTGCCCAGGTAGGCGTCACACATGCTCAAAAGTGCGGCATATTCATAGCGCATGTGGTCGATCTGTTCCGGCGTCTCCTGCACGGGGCGATAGGGCGGCCAGTCAAAGTGAGGACCGTCGTACTCGTGCGGGTAGAGATCTTTGTATTTTTGGGGCGTAAAGAAGGGCTCATGGGGGTCAAAGGTCTCTAGTTGCAGAAACCAATTGTCCTGGTCATGATTGGCCTCAATAAACTCAAGACCGCGGGCAAAGGTCTGGGCCTGGGGCATCATGCGCTCGTCGGTCATATAGGCGCGATTGACCCAATCCTGGCGGCGTAGGTTGGTCACCCATTTGGGCATGCCTGGCGGCGGTTTGACCAACGCCTCCGGCATCTCAGGATCGGCGACCCGACCGATCCACGCATCCCCTTCTTGGCCACGCAGGAACTCCCAACTGTTGTACCGTTCATGGTAGCTGGCGCCGCCATCCTCAAAATAATGTTGATGGTCGGTAACCAGATGGGTGTAGACATCATGGGTTTTGAGCAGTTCCGGCATGGAGTCGTCAAAAGGTTCGAGCGGCCCCCAAGAGCGATGGAGAAAGTTGTAGCGGCCGGTATGCAGTTCACGGCGGGCGGGCATACAGGGCATACTGCCGACGTAGCTGTTGGTAAAGGTGACGGTGCGTTCCGCCAAACGCTGAAAGTTGGGGGCGTGGACCCAATCACAACCATAGGGGGGCAACATGTGGCGATTGAGGGTATCAAACATGACCATAATGGCCTTCATGGCAGTGGTCCTTCTTCTGCTTACAAATCAGTTGGTGTGGGTGAAGAGACAGTGCGATTGTAGCCCGATCCAGGCAAGGTGTCAAATTTTGTCGCTGTCGCCCCACTGCGGACGCGTCCTTGCGCAATTTTTACTCGTGTCTCATTCAAGTTATGATATAATCAGTAAATGATAAAAGGTTCAACTGAAATGCGAGGGGGGCGTCCCAAGAATTCTGGAATTTTTGAGAGATTCCGGGATTCTTGAGACAGCTGTGGCTGTCACCCCCTGAATTCTTGAAGAGCCTGACAAATTTGTCAATGTGATCACTCTCGCCGGAGGTTGAGCATGACCTTATTACTTGAACCGCGCACAAGCGAAGTGGATGAAGAGATTGCACCAGAGGGATTAGCGGAAATAGGTTCATTTAACCATGGGTATTTACAGCTTAAAATTGGCTCATACTTTTTAAAACTACCCAATTTCACGCCTTCCTCAGAATTAAGCCTGGATCTTTCTGAACTCGCTGACCCGGCGTTGGCAGCAACCGTCGATTTATTGAAGCCTGATATTGCAGTCTATGAGCAGTGGCCGGTCGATTTCCAGAATGATGTTGTCAAAGCAGCGCGCATGCCGATTCTGGCGATTGAAATATTGTCGCCCATGCAAGGCGTCAAAATCCTGGTCGATAAATTCAAGATCTATTTTGCCTTGGGTGTACAATCTTGTTGGTTGGTCTATCCCTATGCGAATGCTATCGCGGTCTATCACGCGCCCGATAACTTTAAGCTCTTCGCCCAAGGTGAGGTGGTGGACGACGTCGTGGGTGTACGGCTGCCATTACATGAGATTTTTAGCTAAAACTCTTTTTTACCTAACCCTTTTCAACCAAGCCTAGCAAAAGTACATACAATGAGTACACAATCAGCGCAATACCAACTGACCCCCGTACCATTTACCCAGGTCACCCTGGAGGATCCCTTTTGGGCGCCGCGTCAGGCGACCAATCGCACCATCACCATTCCGCACATGCATCAGATGTTGGTCGAGACTGGACGGCTGGCCGCGTTCAGCCTTGATTTTGAACGGGAAGTGCCCTCACCCATTGTGCTCATCTTTGGCGATTCGGACCCGGCCAAGTGGCTAGAGGCGGCCAGCTATGCCCTGGCGACCGCGCCCGACCCGACGCTGGCCAAGCTGGTCGATGATGTGGCCAACCAGATTATTAGCGCCCAGCAGGCCGACGGTTACCTCAATACCCATTTTACCGCCATCCAGCCGGAAATGCGCTGGAAAAATCTACGCGATTGGCATGAGATGTACTGTGCCGGCCACCTGATGGAAGCGGCTGTCGCCCACCACCAGGCCACCGGTGACCCCAAACTGCTCAACGCGCTCAGCCGCTACGCCGATCTCATTGACAGCCTCTTTGGTCCGGAGCCGGAGAAGAAGCCGGGCTATGGCGGTCACCCAGAGATTGAACTGGCGTTGGTGCGCCTTTATCACGCCACCAATAAACGGCGCTATCTGGAACTTGCGAAGTTTTTTGTGGAAGAACGGGGCCAAAGTGACCCCCACTATTACGATGTGGAGGCCATTGCACGCGGCGATGATCCGAAGAAATTCTGGGCCAAAAACTATGAGTATTGCCAGGCCCATGCCCCTATTCGCCAGCAAGACAAGGTGGTGGGCCATGCCGTGCGCGTTATGTATTTGATGGCCGGCGTCGCTGACCTGGCCCATGAATACAATGACCTGTCGTTGCTGGAGACCTGTGAACGGCTCTGGCAGAATCTGGTCTACCAGCGCATGTATCTCACCGGCGGCATTGGCCCCTCACGCCACAACGAAGGCTTTACCACCGACTATGACCTGCCCGACGAAACGGCCTATGCCGAGACCTGCGCCTCGATCGCGCTGATCATGTGGAATCACCGCCTGCTCCAATTCCGCGGCGAGGGGAAATATGCCGACATTATTGAGCAGACGCTCTACAACGGCTTTATCAGTGGGCTCTCGCTTGACGGCAAGGGCTTCTTCTATGTCAACCCGCTGGCCAGCGCCGGCAACCATCACCGCACACCTTGGTTTGTCTGCCCCTGCTGTCCGCCCAATGTGGGGCGCATCCTCGCCAGCCTGGGCAACTACTTCTACTCGACCGGCGACCACGCGCTTTGGGTCCATCTCTATGGGCAAAACACAGCTAACGTGACCGTCAACGGGGTGGCGGTGGAGGTGCGTCAGGTGACCCAATACCCGTGGGATGGCCAGATCCAACTGACGCTTGAGCCAGCAGAAGCACGCCCCTTTACGCTCCACCTGCGCATTCCCGGCTGGTGTGATGAGTACAGAGTCACGATCAATGGCGCGCCGCTGCGCATGGACCTACCGCCGCAAAATGGTTACCTGGCCATTACCCAGATTTGGCGGCCTGGTGATGTGGTGGAACTTACACTGGCCATGCCGGTGCAGAGTGTGTGGGCCCATCCGGCCGTGCGCCAGATGCAGGGGCGGCTGGCGTTGCAACGGGGGCCGCTTGTCTACTGCCTGGAAGGGGTCGATAATGATGTGGAAAACCTGGACCGCATTGCCCTGGATCCCAGCCAAATCAGTTCCTTCACGCCCACGTATCAGGCCGACTTGTTAGGCGGCGTAACGGTGTTGCAAGGGCCGGCTTCCCTGATTGATGAAGAAGGTTGGGATGAGACGCTGCTCTATCGCCACGATCAGCCGGCGACGACCCAGCCCACCCAGGTGACAGCCATTCCCTACTCTGTTTGGGATAACCGGGAGGCTGGCGAGATGCGCGTTTGGTTCCGCAGCCAGGGATAGGGATAGCAGACCGACTATGTATACTCGACTCCCTCATAGATGAGAATAGCGCGCTCGTGTATTTGGTGCGTTTTTATTCTCATCTATGGCAGTCGAGAGTATATGGGCTCATATAGGTCTCCGGGTGAAATTGTTCCATTCTTCACTGGTAATTGCAACGATTTCACCGCTTCGCCCATATGAGTGATATCTATTTCCCACTACGGCTATAGATACGACAGATAACGGTTTGGGGACTTACTTCAAATTCTGGGGCGGGCTGACCGTTTTTGCGTAATTCAGCGCGTGCAATCTGAATTCCAAAACCAAAGCGTTGCACAAAGCCCAAGACGCGCATGGCTTCGGCGATATTGGGGTTGCGATAGTCTGTAACACCGGGGGAACCGAAATTTTCCGGAGTGACGATGCCAAAGGGTCCGCCTGGATTGATAATTTCAATGCGATTGTTAAACCAGTAAACGCGTGTCGGTGCATTGGTTGCTTCATAAGTACGGTGCATAAGTGCATTGCGTGTGAGTTGCTGTAGCGCTACGGGTGCATAGGTGGGTGTGCGCCGTTCGGTTGGCCCGGAAGTAAAATCGACAGCAATACGATTATGTGCGGCTAATTTTTCATCGAGTCGTCGAATCATTTGTGGCAAGGGACCGCTGATCAGCGCATTGTCAATGACGGCGTCGGTCCATTCAGTGCCATCAACACGCAAAAATTCAATATAGGCGCCTGGCAAAAAGTCACGCGCCTGGTTGCCAATAGTAAGCAAGCCGACAACAGTGGGTGTCGGATCAGCGGCAGTGGCAACCATTTTGGTTGCTGCTAGCCGTTGTTCATAAGTCCGCTCATTAGCCAGCAAGACATCAGGGGCAAAGGCCAGCGGCAGGTACTCTTCTTCAAATGAACGGCGGTTGAGGTCAGCAATCGTTGCTAACGGCACTGGTTGGGCGTCAAAGGGCAGATCACGGAAGCGGCGCTTTTCATTAAGAATCCGTTCATCTTGGGCCGTGGCGATGCCGCGTCGTGGACCAATGCGAATATAGATCCGCCCACGGTAACGAACGGGCGGTGAGTCTGAGGGTTTTACAAGAATTACTGCGACTTCTGCTCCTAACAAAGTACGTTTTGTGACAGTAATGGTTGGCGGCGGCAGTGTATTGCCGTCAGTTTTAATATCGGCAAGTTGGGTCAAAAGATCATCAGTGATCGATAAGCCGGCCGGAGCGCCTTTATCGGTCGCACCAATAAAGATTACCCCGGCTTGTTGATAATTGGGCAGATCATTGGCAAAAGCACAGACTGCTTCTCGGGCTTTTTGAGGTGCATCGCCGCGGAAAGATTCTTTGCGTTCGACGCGATCCGATTCCAGATCCGTAAGCATTATTTCTAATTCGGTGTCAGTATAACTTTGCATCTAGCCGCCCACGTATCTTACTCATAATATCATGAAGCCAATCATCAATAATACTATTGCTCAAGCGTGATTATACCACAAATGAATAAATTTCTCACCTTGCATTACAAAAATAATTTGTGAGTGTCCTTCCTTTATGCTACAATCATTCCAATCCAGATAACCTTACCCGTAAGGGTTAAAATTTAGTGTTGTATGCTTAGCAGATTTTGCTATGTCATAAATATACAGTTGACATAGGTCTGTGGAGGAGAGGAAATGGCTGCTGTACAGACAACTACTTCCATGGCCAGTCGCCCGCCAAGCAGGTTGGCGCGCCGGGCCGGATTGACTTCTGCGTTACGCGTGCGTGAGGCAGTGTGGGGCTATATCTTTTTGTTGCCCTGGGTGCTGGGGTTGCTCTTCTTTATTTTGGGGCCCATTATTGCTTCCGCCTACTTCAGTTTTACTGAATATGATGTTCTGACTTCCCCCAAATTTGTTGGTGTGCAAAATTACGCCAAAGCGCTCTTCGATGACAATCTCTTCTGGCCATCGCTAGGGCGCACCCTGCGCTATGCCCTGATCGTGGTGCCAGTGGGCTTAACGGGGTCGCTCTTGCTGGCCATTTTGCTCAACCGCGGGCTCAAGGGAACCAATATTTACCGCACGCTCTTCTTTTTGCCGAGCCTGACCCCGGCGGTGGCGCTGGCGCTGCTCTGGACCTGGCTCTTTCATCCCAGTGTCGGTCCCATCAATGTGGCGTTGAGTTGGGTGGGCATCCACGGTCCCGGCTGGTTGAGCAGCAAAGAGTGGGCGCTGCCCTCGATCATGATTATTAGTCTGTGGGCGGCGCTGGGCGGCAATACCATGCTCATCTTTCTGGCCGGCCTGCAAGGCGTGCCCCAGGAACTTTATGAGGCCGCCGAAATCGATGGGGCCGGCGCGGTGGCGAAATTCTTTAATGTGACCTTGCCCATGATCTCCCCCACCTTGCTCTTTAACTTAATCCTGGGCGTCATCGGCGCGCTCAAGGTCTTTACACTGGCCTTTGTCGCGACCTTGGGGGGCCCCTCCTACGCCACCTGGTTCTATGCGCTTCACATTTATCGGCAAGCCTTTGAATATTTCCGCATGGGCTACGGCTCGGCGTTGGCATGGCTCTTTGTGGTGCTTTTGCTCTTCTTTACCTACCTCCAACTCAATTGGTCGCGACGGTGGGTCTACTATGCAGGGGAAGGTGAATAGTGGCAGCGCGCAGCGATCTTCTCACCAGTGTTAACGCCAAGCAACCGAGCCAAGGGCGCGGACACACCAAATTACAGGTCAGCGATCTGGCTATCTATCTGTTGCTGACCGTGCTTGCGCTCATCTTTATGTTTCCCTTCTTCTGGACAGTCTCCAGCTCGCTCAAAGATGTGTGGGAGTTGCAGACCTTTCCGCCCACCTGGCTCCCAGCTGTCCCGCAATGGCATAACTATGCACGGGTATTAGAAAAGGTGACCTTTTTGCTCTGGGCGTGGAACAGTGTCTATGTGGTCATCTTAAGCACAATGGGAACGATTCTGTCGGCCTTTGTCGTTGCCTATTCCTTTGCCCGGTTCCGCTACCCCGGCAAAAATTTTATCTTTATGATTACCCTGGGCACCATGATGTTGCCGGCCCAGGTCACCTTAATCCCCCAATTTGTGCTCTTTTACAAATTGGGCTGGATCAACACCCTCAAACCGCTCTGGATCCCGGCCTGGTTTGGCGGCGGCGCCTTTGCCATCTTTCTCTTCCGCCAATTCATTATGACCCTACCCCGCGAGTTGGATGAAGCGGCCATTATCGACGGCGCCAGCTATGTCCGCGTGCTCTGGAATATCTTGCTGCCCCTCTGCAAGCCGGTGCTGGCGACCATCGCGGTGATCTCCTTTATTGCCGGTTGGAATGACTTTATCAATCCGCTGATCTATCTCAACTCCCCCGAAAAGTTTACGCTCTCGATTGGGCTTAACTATTTCAAAAGCGTACCCGAATCGTCTGGCATGCCGTTGGATCACTTGCTTATGGCCGCTTCGGTCATGGTGATTATACCGGTGCTAATTCTCTTCTTTGCCGCCCAACGCTATTTTGTACAGGGAATTGTACTGTCAGGCATTAAGGGCTAAGCTCATCAAAACTATTATCTAATCAAGGAGTACTTTCATGAACCAAAGTAAGTTGACCCGGCGTGATCTCTTAAAGCTCATGGGGGTTGGCGCCTCGGTCGCGGCGCTGGCTGCCTGTGCCCCAGCCGGAGGGCCGGCAGCGACCGGTAGTGAAGGTGGGGCAGCGCCCGCCGGGGATAAAGTGGCCCTTAGCATTGCCACCTATGCCGACCCACGCAATGAGTGGCAGCGCACCGCCGCCAAAGAATGGGCAGCGGAACATGCCGATGTCGAATTGAACATTGACGAAGTCATCTACGGCGAAATGTCCAAGAAGCAGTTGGCCGCGTTGGCCACCGATACGCTTTGGGATGTTTCTTTTAGTGGTGTCAAGTGGTTCCCCTATACGGTGAGCAAGGGCGCATTTCTCGCCTTGGACGATTTGATCGCCTCCACCAATTTTGACATTGAGGATTTCTTTGACGCTTCCATTGCCGGCTCTAGCTTGGATGGCAAGGTCTATGGCCTGCCCTATCTGCTGCACCCCGGCAATCCCGCCCTGATTATTCAGAATAAGAACCTCTTGGGTGAAAAAGGCATTGAAGTGCAGACTTCTGATGATTGGACGACACTCGACTATGCCGAAATGGTGGCGGCGGCCACCGACGCGGACAAGGGCGTCTATGGCACCAACTATCTACCCGGCAACTACTATGACTTCTGCTCCCTCGCCCGCTGTTACGGTGGTGATATTTTGAGTGAGGATGGGCGCAATTTCACCTTTAACACCGATCCCAAATCAGTGGAGGCGTGCCAGTGGATTGTGGATCTGCGCACCAAGCTCAATGCTGCGCCCATGCGTGAGGAATCCCAGGGCATCCAATTTGCGGCCGGCAACCTCTATACCTCCACCCTGGGCACCTATGCAGTGCGCAGTTTGGAAGAGACCATCGCCGACAAGTTTGAGTGGGAAATTGTGTTACACCCCACCGGCCCTGACGGCGTGCGCGGTTACCAGGGTTTTATTGAGTGCTTCTCGGTCTATGCGAAGTCCAAGAATCCTGACTTAGCCTTTGACTTGATTGTCAAGGAGACTTCTACTGACGTAGGTGTGCGCTCGGTCTTAGAGAGCAGCAACCAGCCCACCGCGCGCAAGTCGGTCTGGGAATCACCGGAGCTGGCCGACCTGCACCCGATCTTCAAACGGGCGCTCGACTGGATGGCCAGCTACAACGGTCCCTTCCCCATGCCTTATAACCTGCGCTTCCAAGAGTTGCAGGATACCTGGGCCAACACCAGCACCGAACTCTTCTATGGCGAAGTCGGCTTTGAGGAGGGCATGCAAACGGTGCAAGATGAATGCCAGGCGATTATTGATTTAGAACGCGGCTAGCGCGTTTTGTCATAGATATTGCGATCGGTAGATAGGTAAATCGGTAGATCGGTAAATCAGTAGATTACTACTTATCTACTTATCTACCGATTTACCTATCTACTTATCTACTTATCTACTTATCTACCCCCTTCCCCCTTCCCCCTGATCCTACTTCCTCAAATCAGCCGTCCCTACGGGACAAAACAGCCCGCCTGAGAAAAGATCATGAATCCAATCAGCTTTATATTTCGCACCGTTATGCGCTTCCAAACGCGTGGTAAATCTTTGGACGAGCTTGTGGCAGCCGCCGCAGCAAGCGGGCAGAATATCTCGCACGCGCTGGCGGATAAAGCAGATACGCCGGAGAATCGCAAGCAACTGCGCCACATTATCGGCATCGAGCGCTGGGGCCAGCGCCGGCTCCAAACGCTCTTGGGTGAACCGCTGCTTCAGGATGAATATGACGGCTACCAACCGGCGGAATCGCTAGACTTTCAGGCCCTGCGCGCTGAGTTTGCGCAGACCCGTCAAACGACCCTTGATCTGGTGCGCACCCTCCAACAAAAGGGCGTGGCCGAAACAGGGCAAGCGTTGCACAATGGCATGGGCGAAGTTCCAGTTACCATTTGGGTGCGCTATCTGACAATGCACGCGAATTTCGAGCACACGCGGATCAAGTGACCTATTGGGCAAAGGTGACCGGCACTTGGCAAGTGCCGGTCACCTGCTATGAAATATTTAACGACCGATCTTTACGCGATAGGAGCAATCCGATGGGACATTATACAGACCAATTGAGCGAGGAAGTGCGTCTGGAACGGATGCGTCCAGCCCAGATTGACGCGGCCAAGGCGCGGCGGGCGGCCATTTACCTGCCCATTGGCGCGCTGGAGTGGCACGGTTACCATAACCCCGTTGGGCTGGACGCTTTAAAGGCCCACGAGCAGTTGGTAGGATTGGCTCTGTGCGCGGGCGGTATTGTCTATCCTCCCCTTTACCTAGGCGCGGGCGGGGGGCACACGCAGTGGCCCCATTCCTACATGGTCAGCCCACAGCCTATGGTCCAGGTAATCCGTGAACTACTCCAAGGCTTTACACGCGACGGCTACACCCACGCCGTTTTGCTCTCTGGCCACTACCCCAACCGCAGCCAATATCTCGATGCCGCCGTGGCAGCCTACCAACAAGCGGGCGGAACCATGCGCGTGTTGGCTTTGGTGGAGAACGAAGCGCCGGGCGTGGGCGGCGATCACGCGGCCAAATTCGAGACTTCGGCCATGCTCTATCTGGACCCCACCACCGTCGATCTCACCCCGCTTGGCGGCCCACCGACCGACGACATTGGCGGCCCAGATGAGCACATCAACTGGATGGGCGATGAATACCGTGGCCACCCCTGCTATGGGCTGGCGGGCATTGACCCACGCGGCCATGCCTCCGCCGCCGTCGGCCAGGTCAGCACAGAAGCGCTACTCCAATTCCTAGTGGATTGGCTGGAGCGGGAGTAGACTAATAGCTGCTGGCTGCTGGCTGGCGGCGGCTGGCGGCTGGCCACCAGCCATTTGCGTATCAGACCCGCACAATCCGCGTTCCATACCCCCCGAACTATCGATTGCCGCCACTCTCACCGTGCCATTCAATTTGGGGCATGTTGGTGGCCGGCGGTTGAGGCCAATGCGCGCCCCGTTGGCTCGTCAGTCCACGATTAGGACCGGGCGTAAAGTCGCGGTCGGGCAGTCCCACCAGCTTGTCATCCTCCACCCACACTTCATCACCGCCATAGAGTTGGCTGATCAGCAGTTGGGTCAAGCGTTCCAGCGGCTCGGCATAGGTGGCATCGCGGGCACGATCAAGTTGCTCTCCTGGATCTTCCTGAAGGTCAAAGAGTTGCCGATGGTTGCCAGCGGCATAGTAGATAAGCTTATAACGTCCATCGTGGATCATGCGCGTGGCGTGCGCGCCTTCGTCAATCTCGCCATAGAACCACGGTCGTTTCGCCTCGCCTACCATCGAAATCCCCTCGACGCTCGCTGGAATGGGCACGCCGGCCAGATCCAGCAGGGTGGGCATGATGTCCTGCCAACCGACCAGCCGTTCATCGACGCGATGATGGCCCACCCGTTGGTCCCCCGCTGGCCCCAGCAGGATCATGGGAATGTTGGCCGATTGCTCGTAGAAGAGCCGTTTGGCCCACATACCGTGGTTGCCCAACATATCCCCATGGTCCGAAGTAAAGAGCAGAATCGTATCATTGAGCAACCCTTCCTCACGCAAGGTCCCAATGACGACGCGCAGTTGATGGTCGATATGGGTGCAGAGGGCATAGAAGGCGCGGCGGGCCAGGCGGATCTGGGTCGCATTGTGTTTGTGGCCTACGGCCTGTTTGCCCTGTAAGCTATAGGGCAGAGATTCGTTGCCATCGGCCCACAGACCGATGGTAGGCTCATCGATTGCCAGGTCGCGATAGAGATCCAGGTAACTCTGCAACGGCACCAATGGTGGGTGAGGATGGCGATAGGAGAGAAACCAGAAGGCGGGGCGGGTGGGGTCGCGGCGTTTGATTGTGCGGCACATCTGCGTCGTCGCCCAGTTAGTGGGATGGGTATATTCGGGCAGATGCCAGGGACGCGCGCTATATTCGTTGTTGCTCATGCCGTGGCCAAAATGCTGGCCAGCATAGCCCTCATCACCCAGAAAGAGTTCAAAGTCATCGACCGCGCCATACTGTTGGCGTCCCTCCTCATCCAGGATCACATCATCAAAGCCAATGCGATTGCGTTGTGGGTAGACATGCAACTTGCCCACAGCATAGGTCTGGTAGCCGGCGTTGCCAAAGGTCTCCGCCAGTGTCGGCAGTTTGGGCATGGGCAACAGTTCCTTGAAGACGCGGTCGCCGTGGGTGCGGGGTGGCGTGCCGGTCATCAACGTGCGCCGGGCCGGAATACAGACGGGGCATTCGGCATAGCAGTTGGTAAAGCGCGTGCCACTGCGCGCCAGTTCATCGAGCGTGGGCGTCTGAATCACCGGATGGCCGGCGACCCCCAACAACGCGGCCGGCCAATGGTCGGTGGAGATGAGGAGGACGTTGGGCTGTTCGGGCATAGAAAGCTCCTTTGGTTGCGTATTGATCGTTGATTGTCAATCGGTGTATAGGGAATGGGTGGGGAAATGCACAACGTTGGCCGTTCTGTGCCAGCGGCGGAAGCCAACTATAGTTTATATGATGAACGACATGAAAACAAGTAGCCGGCGGTGCTAGGGGCAAGCCGGCGGTGCGTAGCCATTGCTCGTTACCCCACCCTTAGGCTATAATGGATATACCACGGTTACTGCAATCAATCAATAGACAAATGGCACAGATATAGAGGAGAGAACCAATGAGCAGGGATGTACAGTTGTTGGTAGACGCCCATGCCATCGTAGGCGAAGGGCCAATTTGGGATGAAGCAATTGAGCAGCTTTATTGGGTTGATATTCTGTCAAGCAAGCTCTACTGCTACGATCCGAAGAGTGGGGAAAATCGCACTTATAATGTAGGGCAACATGTGGGTACGGTGGTGCCGCGCGCATCTGGCGGTGTGATGCTGGCCGTTTATGATGGCTTTGCCGCCTTTGACCTGACAACCGAACAACTGACACTGCTGGGCGATCCGGAGAGCGATCTGCCCGACAACCGCTTTAATGACGGCAAATGTGACCCGGCGGGCCGCTTCTGGGCCGGCACCATGGCCTATGCCAACCAGAGCACCCAAGGTAGCCTCTATCGCATGGACACGGACGGCTCGATTCACAAGATGCTGGGCGAGATTGGCGTCTCCAACGGCATTGTTTGGAGTCTGGATGCCACCACGATGTATTACATAGACTCTACGCCAGGCACCATCCGCGCCTTTGACTATGACAACAGCACAGGCGCCATCAGCAATGAACGAGTCATCGCTCGCTGTACGCCGGAGATGGGCTTGCCCGATGGCATGGCCATTGACGCGGAGGGCATGTTGTGGGTGGGCCACTTTGGCGGCGGCTGTGTGCGCCGTTGGGATCCACAGACAGGCAAGGTCATCGATCAGATTGACCTGCCCGCTAAGCAGATTACCGCCTGCGCTTTTGGTGGCCCAGACCTAAGCACCATGTATATTACGAGCGCCGCCAATGGTCTAGATGCCGCGGCCCTTGCCGAACAGCCTCATGCCGGCGGCCTCTTTGCCGTCCAGCCCGGCGTGCAAGGCGCACCAACCTTTAAGTTTACTGGGTAAATTTAGGGATAGACGGAGCAAGGCCATAGATAACCATAAAAACGTATCATCTACACCGGTACGTTATGCTCATCTATGCGCGCTTGCGATGTATTGCGATATTAAGGTAACTGGCACTTGGCAAGTGCCGGTTCCCTTGCTCTAGGCCATTTGGGCGGCGTAACTTTCAAGTTGGCGTTCCTCGCGTTTGGTCGCGCGTGCCCGTCGTCCCCGTGTGACATGCGCGCGGAAGAGCAACCACCCCCAGGCCGCCAACATGGCAAAGATGGGCAGCGGCAACGTCTCGTTAATTGCAAAGAAGTTGCTCACCACAAAGGCAAGGTGGTTAAAGACAAAGAGTCCCCCCAACAGCCAACGGTGCAGATGGCTGAGTTCCCGCCATTCACTTAATGCGACGATCATAGCAGCCCCTACCAAGGTGAGATCGTAATGATGTAAATGGGGATTCAGGCAGACGGCTGCTACCCAGCTTAGCGCCATCGCCGACAGAGAAAATGCACCGTTGGCCCTTTTACCTATGTGCGGGCGCTGGATGCACCAGGCGGACATAGCCATGATCAGTAGCGCCAGTCCCCATCCTAACAGACTGGCGGCTGAACTCATCCCCAGATAGCGCCGAAAGAGGGAAAGCAAGCTATATTGGATACTGAGTGGGTAGTTGGGCAGATCGTGCAGGTCGGTCAATTCGACAAAAATCTCCAGATAAGTCCGCAGTGGCGTAAGCCCCATCACACTGACCATAAAGAACAGCAGAAAGAGCAATCCGCCGCCGATCCCAACAAGCACGCGCCAGCGGCGTTGCACCAGCGGAATCCAGCCTATTGCCAGCAGCCAGTTTGGTTTATACGCCAACAGGCTCACCGCCGCGCCCGCCTGCCAAGCTGCTCCTCTTTGCCAGAGATACCAACTTGCCAGCACCAGTGTCGTTGTAAAGATGCCATTCTGCCCTAGCGAGTAGGCATAAAAGAAAGAGGGAAAAGTAAAGAACAATATGAGCACCGTGGCAAAGCGCAGCCGCCCCGCCAGGATCCGGCTCAACAGCCAGGCCGAGCAGACGCCCAAACCAATATTGATGGCGGCCTGGGTCGCTTGCGCCCAATAGAGGGGTAACGCGCCCAAGGGGGCATAGAGCAGGCCGGTCAGGGGTGGATAGAAGAAAACCCCCAAAATATCGTAGCGCGCCCCCCAATAATCCGACAAAGGCAAGTTCAGTGCAGTGACAATGGCTTTATGCACAGGTGGCGCATAAAGCTGCGCCATCTGCCCAGTGGCAACCAGATGGCCGCCGATCCAGAGGTGGACAAAGTCTCCCCCTTTTTTTGCCGCAATTGGAATTGTGCCCACGTAGAGGGCTACCATAGCCCAAGCGCCGACCGTTACCCAAAAACGATGATATTGTTTTGTGAAAATGTTTTGTATAATACGCAACATCGTTTGCTTCCCCTTGGTTGTTGAGAGCAGTGTTTCATTTTCCGTAAGTATATCGTAGGCAAGGATGAGGGAGTCTGTCTTTTTCCTGTCAATCGATGATTGTATTTAGTGCACAAGGAGATCCGGCGTTTGGCAGAGAGTGAAGACTAGATTGCACACTCAGATCTCCAGTCACTAGTCTCCAGTCTCCAGTCTCCAGTCTCAAGGGTCGGGTTTTCAGTTTGATTTCACTATCGGATGAGTTCATCCAAAGGACATACTATGTATATTCAAGAAGCTGTGAATTGGCGAAATTTTGATGATGAGACGTTGAGCTTTTATCGCGCCCTGGGCGTCGATCTGATCCATCTTGATCTGCGCAGCGGCGTGAGTGGCGTCGATCCGACCTCTGACCTGCGTGATGGTCGTGATAGCACCGAACTCTTTGCTCGGGCCCGGGAAAAGGTGGAAGCGCATGGCATGAAGCTGAACAATGTTTTCATGTCCTGCTGGGATGAGATCACCCTGGCGCACCCCGATCGAGAGGCCAAATTAGAGGCTTGGTGCCGCATGCTCGAAAGCCTGGGCCAAGCCGGCATTCCCTATTTGGGCTGGAATTTCAAACCCAAGGGCAACTTCCGCACGCCATCAGACATAGGACGGGGCGGCGTTAAGTACAGCACCTTTGACTACGCCGAATTTATGCGCAACCGGCCGCAGTTGCATGAGCCGGCAGTGACCGACATGGAGATGTGGGAGCGTATGGAGCAATTCCTGGCCACCGTTATCCCCGTAGCCGAAAAGGCGGGTGTACGCATGGCCCTCCATCCTGACGATCCGCCGGTGCCGGAGCCCTTGGGTGGCGTGGCGCAGATCTGCTCGACGCTGGAACAGTTCCGACGCATCTTTGCGCTGACACCCAGCCCCAATCACATGATGCTCTTTTGCCAGGGCTGCATGACCGAGTTGTTGGGACAAGGGGTCTATGACGCCATTGCCGAGATGGCGTCGCAGCAAAAGATTGCGTGGGTTCATTTTCGCAATGTGCGTGGTCAGTTGCCTCGCTTTGCCGAGGTCTTCATCGATGAAGGGGATATTGATATGCAGCGGGCCATGACGATCTACCGTGACAATGGTTTTAATGGCCCCTACATGATGGACCACACCCCAACCTTTCCCCACAGTCATTCAGCATGGGTGGGCAAGGCCTATGCCATTGGGTATATTCGCGCGCTGTTACAGACTGTTTACGGGTAACAAAGTAGCGTCAAAATAATCCGGGAATCTCTCCAAGATTCCTGGATTATTTTGACAGACACACGGTCAATTTAGACAAGGAGAACCAATGAAAATCACCGGTGTTCGCACCTTACTCTATCAATTTGAAACCACCCGTCCCTTGGGCGACGCCAATGGGCCTGATGGTCGTAAACGGACTAGCCATTTGGCCGTCTGGATTGACACTGACGAAGGCCTCAGTGGCGTCACGATTAGCTCCGGCAGTGCACGCCGCCATATTCATGCTTTTGTTGAGCAGCTATTGGTCGGCGCGGATCCGCGCGGCGTGCGTGGGCTGTGGCAGCGCATGGTCGATCGCGTCTTTAAGGGCAATAACCGCGGGATTGTGAATGACGCCCTCTCTGCGCTTGATGTGGCACTCTGGGATCTCAAGGCCAAGATCAACGGCGAGCCACTGTGGAAAACCCTGGGCGCCTCCAACCGACGGGTGCGCGCCTACGCCAGCGGGCTCGACCTGCCGTTAAATGATGATGAATTGCGCACCTTCTATTTGGAGATGGCCGCCAAAGGCATTCAAGCCGGTAAGTTGAAGGTGGGGTTGGACCCGGATACGGATCTGCACCGGATTGGAATCATGCGCGAGGCGTTGGCCACCTCCGGCAAAAAGCCGGAACTCATGGTAGACTCCAACGAGTATTGGTCACCCAAACAGGCCATCCGTCACCTACGCACCTTTGAACAGCACTACGATCTTTTCTGGGCCGAGGAGCCGGCGCGGCGTTGGGACTATCGGGGGCTGCGCCAGGTTTCCCAAAGCATTAGCGCCGCGGTTGCCACTGGGGAAAATCTGGACCATGTCAGCGAGTTTATGCCGTTGGTCGCCAATCATGCCGTTGACGTGATTCAAATTGGCCGCGGTTGTTCCGGCATTACCGGCGGGCTTCAGGTGGCCGATCTGGCCTACGCCTTTGAAATTCCTGTTTCGGTCATGAACTGCCCCGGCAGCTTTATGGCCCACTTTGCCGCAGCGCTGCCCAATCATATCTGGATGGAGGTCTTTAACGCCGGCCGCACCAGGGGCATGAAGGTGGACACGCGCATTGAGGATGGCTGGATTGTGTTGGGTGATACACCGGGGTTGGGCATTACCTTTGATGAGGAGCTGTTGGCGCGTCTGACTGTCACCGATGCCGCAGCCCAGGACACCGGGCTACCGGCAGGGCGCCGGCGGGGCGCCGCCCTCTACGAAGTAGGCCAGGCCCAACCAGCCCAACTACCAGAGGAGTAAAGGGCAATCACCATGGAAAGCACCCAACTCGGTCGCACCGGCGTGACGGTCAGTCGCCTGGGCTTTGGCGGCGCACCGGCCGGGCTGACCAACTATCTTTCCCCCTATTCGCCGGAGGATGACCAACAGCGTGAAGGGGTAATTGCGGCGATTCAGCGCGCGGTTGAGCTAGGCATTACTTACTTTGACACCGCACCTGGCTATGGCCGCGGCGCCAGTGAAAGCATCTTTGGCGAGGCATTGGCGGCGGTCACAAGCCCTGTCTTTGTGGCCACCAAGATCAACCGTGATGAGACGCACGTACGCGCCAGTATCGAAGCCAGCCTCACGCGGCTGCGCCGCGACACGCTCGATCTGGTGCAGTTGCACGGCTCCTCCTATACGCCGGAGCAGAGCGCCGTGATCCTGGCGCCACAGGGGTTATTAGCACAACTGGAGGCGCTGCGGGAGGAAGGGCTGATCCGCGCGCTCGGCTTTACCAGCGAGGACAACAACGCAGCGGTCTTTGCTTTTATTCGTTCCGGGCGCTTTGATGTGATGCAGATCTGCTATAATCTGCTCCACCAACATGCCTACGAGACGACACGCCCTTTTGGTTCGATCATCGAAGCGGATCAGCAGGGGATGGGGGTGGTCACCATGCGCACACTCACCTCCGGCCTCCTACAAAAGTGGATCCAGCAGGCTAACTCGGCCAACACCTTTGACTACACACCGGCCCTCCTCCACTTTGTCCTCTCCAACCCCCTGGTCGATGTGGCGCTGGTAGGCATGCGCACTGTGGCTGAAGTTGAAGCCAACGTCGCCATCAGCCAGGATCAAAGCGGACGTATCAACCTAGCCGACCTGCACGCCAAGTATGTATAAGAAAGGCGCTCATATGGGCGACTCACTGAAATTGCACTGCTTGCCCTCAAGCTAAGGTCGGCAATTTCAGTCGCATACCGATATGAGCCAAGAAAGGATTGGGTGATTGGTCATTGGGTGATTAGTGATTCATCGCCAATCACCCAATCACTGTTACTATTCAGGCTCTTCAAGCGTATAATCCTGATGTGAGGCGCAATGGGAGTCTAAATTATGATTCAAATGATGAGGTGATGGACTATGATTTCGTATCGCGGGTAGGGAGAAGGAAATGACGACGAATATCCGCCAAGCGGAATCATAGCACTCATAGAATCATCAGAATCATAGTACGGACAAGGTTTTTCGGTTACCTACAGCGCTTCCCTGAATAGTAACCAATCACCCAATCACCCAAAAGGAGCACCCTATGCCCAAGACCGCACTGGCCATTCAGGGAGAGTCCTTCCTGATCAATGGTCAACTTACCTATCGTGACATTGCGGGGAGCAACCCAAACGCCCACGGGTTGCTGATGAATGCCCGTTTTATCCAGGGCGTCTTTGATGATAAAGCCGATCCCAGCCGCTTCGCCCGGTGGGGCCAAAATGAGTGGGATCCCGAACGGCATACGGAGGCGCTGATTGCGGCCTTGCCGGAGTGGTATGGTTATGGCCTGCGCGCCTTTACCGTCGGGCTGCAAGGGGGTGGCCCCTGTTTTACCATCAACAATTTAACCATCGATAATAACCCTTTTGGCGCCACTGGCACGACGCTGGATCCAGCCTATGCTGATCGGCTGGACCGTCTGATCCGTGGTGCAGATGCGGTGGGGATGGCAGTGATCGTTAGCTATTTCTATGGCGATCAGGCCCGTCAGCTGCGCGATGGCCGGGCCGTGCGCGCAGCGGTGACGACTGCCTCTCGCTTTCTCAAGGAAGGAGGCTATACCAATGTGATCATTGAGGTGGCTAATGAATATGACATTCCACCCTTCCAACAACACCCGCTGCTCTATCACCCGGAAGGGGTGGCAACCCTCATTGACCTAGCGCGCCAGGAGTCGGGCGGCTTGCCCACTGGCTGTAGCGGCAAGGGCGGCTCGATCAACCGGGAGATTGCCGAAGCCAGTGATGTGATCTTGATCCACGGCAACGGCTGCACCCGCCAGCGCCTCTACAATATGATCGGCGAAGTGCGAAGCTGGAACTTGAAGCGGCCCATTGTTTGCAACGAGGATTCACAGGCGATTGGCCAACTGGCGGTGGCCTATCAAACGCATACCTCGTGGGGCTACTACAATAATATGACCAAGCAAGAGCCGCCGGCTAACTGGGGAGTGACCCCAGGCGAAGATCTCTTCTTTGCGCGGCGGATGGCCGCTGGAATTGGCATTGCGCTGTCACCATTGGCAGAGACGGAACAGTACTATTTACAAGGGCTTGAGCCAGAGCTGCACTATGGGGGCGAGCGCTGGCTGCGTTTGGCCAGCCTTTACCCCGAAAGCATTGATTACGTCGAGTTCTACCGCAACGACGGCCTCTATTATGTGGCCTACGACGAACCTTTCTCGGTTCACTACCAAAGTAACTGGCGGCAGGGAGGCGTGAAAATAGGTACGGGGCAAGAGCAGTGGCGTGCAGTTATTTATCTACGCAATGGTAAGGTGATCGAGCAAAAAGCGCACGGCACAAGTTGATTTTGTGCAAAATTTCACATACCTTTTCACACTTATTGTGCAAACTGCACAATGCGCCCGCTGCCCACATCTGCTATACTATAGGCACAGCGAACGATACTAATCTGGGGAGCTTAGTATTGCTGTGACTTCTCATACCTCCTTTGGTTCTCTATGGTTCCTCCTTGAATCGAGAAAAGAGCACTACTCTTATGGGTAGTGCTCTTTTCTTTTCCTGGCTTATCATTCTGCACCCGTACATGTTCGTTGATTCCCTTCGCAGGCTGTATCACCCTTTTCCCAAATCGACACCTGATGACCCATAAAAAGCACGGCGTGTTATACGCCAAATAGTTGATTGTCTGCCTAAAATAAGCCGCTATAATAAGACAGCGAAAGCTGTTACATTGGGTGCAAATCTCCCATCCATCCTCAAATTCACCGATTTGCGAGGTGTCTATGCTAAAACGTAAATTGCGTATCGGACTTGTGACCACCTATCCTCCTGGCACAGGCTCACTCAACGAGTATGCCTTTCATTTCGTGCGGGCACTGCGTCACAAGCCGGAAGTGGAGGAGATTATCCTCTTCGTTGATGAATTGCCGGCAGGTCAAAACTACGATGCATCGGACAGCACAGCGCCTCTATACGCTGACGCCACAACATTAGCACAGGCGCCGTTGCAGTTTGTGCCCTGCTGGCGCTTTAACAGCAACATCAACCTCTGGCGCGTCCTTCAGGCAGTCCGCCAGGCCAGGCCTGACGTATTGCTCTTTAACATCCAATTTGCCAGCTTTGGTGATCGCAAAGTCCCTGCCACTTTAGGGCTGCTGCTGCCGGCCTTGCTGCGGCTACTGGCCGTGCCGACAGTGGTGTTATTGCACAACATTATGGAGACTGTCGATCTCAAAAATGCCGGCTTTGCCGACAAGCCACTGCTGGAACGGATAATTCGCTTTGCCGGATGGCTGGTGACCCACCTGATTTTGCATGCGGATTTGGTGGCGGTCACGATTCCTAAATATGTAGAGATCTTGGAAGCCCGCTACGACGCCGAAAATGTGCTGCTCGCGCCCCATGGCTCCTTTGAAATGGAAACAGTTGCGCCGACCTTTGACCTGCCGGATGGTCCGTTGCGGATCATGACCTTTGGCAAATTTGGCACCTATAAACGGGTAGAGACGTTGGTGGAAGCCTTTGCACTTTTGCAACACAAGCAGCAGAGCGAGTTGGAACTGGTGATTGCCGGCACCAATAGTCCCAATGCCCCTAATTATTTAGAGAATATTGCCCAACAATATGCCACTGTGCCCAATATTCGTTTTACCGGTTATGTGCCGGAAGCTGATGTGCCACGTATCTTTGGTGAAGCGACCGCCATTGTCTTTCCCTACACTAGCACCACCGGCAGTTCCGGGGTTTTGCACCAGGCCGGCGACTATGGCAAGGCGGTGGTGCTACCCAACATTGGCGACTTGGCTGAACTCGTGGCTGAGGAAGGCTACACCGGTGAGTTCTTTGAGCCCGATGATGCCCAAAGCCTAGCCGATGCAGTCACGCGCATTATAGAGCAACCAGAACGGAGGGTGGAAATGGGCCGCCAAAATTACTGGGCGGCCCGCGGTTTGCCCCTGGCCGATGTCGTCGACTGGTACTTGCTCCATATGGAGACACTGTTAAAGCATTAACTAAGGTGACAGTCACTGTCCGTTAGCAAACTTTGACTGGGAGTGCGTAGTGGGCAGTGACTGTCACCTTAGCCTTATGCAAATTTGTGACTGATTCGGTCATCTGCACCGCTAAGGAGATTGGCTATGCTGAGAACATCTGAATCGACGGTCGGCGCGGCGCATGCGCCGACGGTTTGGCGTCGACTGCGAGAAAAGCTAGCTGCCAATCCTTTACTTACCGGCAGCGCCCTCTTTTTTGTGAGCACAACGATTGTCAATGGCGGCAACTATCTTTTCAACTTGCTGTTGGGGCGGTGGCTGGGACCGGCCATCTTTGCCGATGTAAGCATCATTGTGACGCTGTTTCTGTTGCTCACCTTTGTAACCGCCGGTCTGCAACAGACGGCCGCCAAATTTGCTGCCATCTATAGTGTCGAGCATGATACGGCACAACTCTATGCGCTACGGCAGTGGCTGAACCGCCGCGCGCGGCTCATTGGTTTGCTCTGTTTGGTCATCATCGGCGGCGGGGCGCTCTTTTGGCAGCGCTTCTTTCACACCACCTCGCCCTGGATCTTTGTCATCTTTGCGCTGGGCTTGCCCATTTATTTTGTTCAAGGCGTTGATCGCGGCATTTTGCAAGGACAAACCCATTTTGCCATTCTGGCCGCCAGCTATCAGGCAGAGATGTGGGTGCGGCTGCTGGTTGGCCTGCTGTTGGTTGGGTGGGGGTGGGCCGCCCACGGCGCGATCGTGGGTCTCACCTTGTCGGTGTTGGCAACCTGGCTTGTTTCCACCTATGCGCTGCGCAAGCTCCAGGCGCCGGAGGCAGATCGCGAAGACCAACCGCGCCACTTAACCCACGACGAGGTCCGCTCCTTGATCGCCTTTGCCCTGCCTGTGCTGCTGGCCGAAACAAGTCTGATTCTAATCAACAACAGCGACGTGCTGATTGTTAAACGTTTCTTCGATGGCGTGAGCGCAGGCCAGTACGCGGCGCTGGCCTTGATTGGACGCATCGTCTTCTTTGCCACCTGGTCGGTGGTCATTACTATGTTTCCCTTGGTGGCGCAAAAGCAGCAGCGTCAGGAACCCCATCGCCACCTGTTGGGCGCCAGTCTGGTCATGGTGGTGGTGGTCTCCCTAGGCATCATTGCGGTAACCATGTGGGCGCCCACACTCATTGTGCAACTCCTCTTTGGCACGGATTATCTGGCGATTGTACCGCTGCTGGCGCTCTATGCCACCGCCACGACACTCTTTGCCCTAGCCAATGTCTTTATCAACTACCACTTGGCCTTGGGCGATCGCGTGGGGACGCTGCTGGCTTTGCTGGCAGGCGTTTTTCAGGTGATCACGCTCATCCTCTTGCACGCTACACTCTATCAAGTGGTAGTGATCCAGCTTTTGTTAATGGGCGGATTGCTTTTGCTGTTGATCGGATGGGATTGGTGGCTGGCAAGACAAGGATGAAATCAAGTGGCAGTAGTCTACAGTCGCGTAGTCGCGTAGTCGCGTAATCCAGAGTCGATTTGGTCAACCCTAACTGTATTGCGATCTACTAAGAAACTTACCGTAGCAGCACAAGCCGCGACAGTCTGTTTTTAGAGACCTGCGTTGCCATTTGCGGCTATGGCGCTACTACTGAGTATTTGCCCCTATCCTCCGCCAACAATGGCTCTAGTCCCACACTGTAATCAGACAGATCCTCAACCTAGTGCGCTCCTATGGGCGGTAAACTGAAATTGCATCATTTTCCAGAGAGAAAAAGCGCAATTTCAGCCGCATTCTTATATGAGCCCCCAAAAATCGACTAGATCAGTCAGCCCAGTTGCTGCTTTTGGTTGCAGCCGGCCAATGGTAGCGAGACGGATACATACGATATTTTACGCATACCAAAGATTAACTTACCGTTTTATTATAGTAGGACGGAAATAAGCACTTTGACAAATGCTTATGCATAATTATTCGTAATCTTTTCGTCTTGAGAATTATGATAAAGAGAGCCCAATGGCATGAAAAAGCGACTATGACGGTCGCCGGATGGCAACCACCGCGGCCACTTTTGTTGGTCGCTTTGTTCGGTGCACTCCTGGTGCACGGCGCATTGGGGCTCTATGGCAGCTATGCCAACACTTATGACGCCTACATTCATATGTTCTTTGCCGACCACTGGGTGCGCGGCTGGTTCGACCCTTGGGAGCCCCGCTGGTACACCGGCTTTACCATGACCAGTTATCCGCCCCTTTCGCACCAATCGGTAGCGATTCTAAGCTATTTTACGGGTGACCTGCGCACGGCCTTTGTGCTGGTGCAGAGCAGTACCATGGTGGGGCTGACGCTGGGCATGTATCGCTTTGCCCGCCTTTGGGTGACGGAAGAGGCGGCACAGTGGGCGGCGATCTGGGTTGTCTGTTCATCGGCGCTGGCAGAAACGGTCCATGTCTTTGGCCAGTTACCGACCATTTTCTCCCTTGCCCTCCTGCTTAATGCCTTGCCCTCTCTCTATCGCTGGGCGGATGAGGGGCGTTACTATGACCTGCTCTGTAGCTGGGCACTGGTGGCGGCGACGACGGGCGCGCATCATGTAACCACCCTTTTTGGCGCCGTCTTTATCATTGCGCCAGTGATTATGCTGGCCCTGTTACAACACTTTCATACACCTCTGGCCGATGAACCGCCGGTGCAGCCACGCTACTGGACGCGCGCCAATTGGCGTGCGCTGAGCCTGCGTCGTCTTCGTCGGCTGCTGGGGCCTCTTTTGCGCACTGCGCTCTTTGGCGTCGTCGCGATTCTCTTGCTCCTGGTAATTGTCTGGCCCTATTGGGTCTGGAGTCGACTCGACCCAATTAGCCAGGTGCCCATCCCCCACGCCAGCCGCGACAACTATTTGGTCAATCTCAATGCCGGGCTGATCTTCTGGCTGGTTCCCTATGGCATGTTGCTGCCGATCATGCCCTACCTCTTTGTCAGGGGTTTCTTTAGCCGCGCCTGGCCATTGACCGCCTCCATTACGCTGCTAGCCCTGTTGGGCACTGGCGGCACTACGCCGATCCCACGTCTGTTGCTCCGTGGCGCCTTTGATATTTTAACCCTAGACCGCTTTACCCTCTGGGCCGCGGTGCTCATGTTGCCGCTGGCCGGCCATTTTGTCGTTAGCCTCAAGCAAGGGAGCCTCGCGCGCCTCTTGCAGATCCATTTTGGGCGGGTGACCTGGCATAGTTTGCAACTCGGTTATGCGTTGGGAATTATTACCGTCTTTGTGCTGACGGTGAGCTTACCACAATTTCGGCGCTTTCAGCCGGCGCCGATCGACATGCAGCCGATCCTCAACTTTATCGACAAAGATCAACATGGGCGTTGGCGCTTTCTCACCCTGGGCTTTGGCGACCAGATGGCCTGGCTCTCCATCCGCACCAGTGCCAGCCAGGTGGACGGCAACTATCACGCCGCGCGTCGCCTGCCGGAGATGACCACCACCGCGGTGGAGCGGCTGGAAGGGGCCAAGTTTCGGGGCATTCCGGGCATTGGTTCACTGCAACAGTTTCTCAACGTGCCGGAAAAGTTTAATTTGAAATATATCTTCGCCAACGACAATTTCTACGACCCGCTCCTCTTTTTCTATGGCTGGCACCGGCTGGAGCAGTTGGAGAACAATATTGTTGTCTGGGAACGGGAAGATATTGTGGCCCTGCCCGAAGTGTTGCCCCGCAGGGAGATTCCGCTCTATCAACGGATCATGTTTGGCACGCTGCCGCCGCTGGCGCTGTTGGCCGCCCTTGCGATTACGCTGGGCCCCTATGGAAAGGCGCCACTGCGTCTTATGGTGGAAGTATTGGGCTGGCAAGATTGGTCCATGCAGACGCCCCCCCTGCTCGTCGGCTTGCGGCAGCGTTGGCAGCGGATAGGCAAGAGAATTTGGCGCCAACTGGATCAACGTTTGTTGGCAGCCTCCCAACTGCCGGTTGTGGCCGAAGCACCGGAGCCGCCCTGGCAGTTTTGGATGCGCATGGCACAACAGCGTGCGGAGGCGATCTTTGTGGCAGTGAGTCCGGTCACCCAACGTCGCAACATTCTGCTCTTGCTGATCACCTTCGTACTGACCTTCTACGGCGTACTGCTCTGGCAGCACTATCGACGCAACCAGTCGGCTGCGGTCATCGCCGCCTATTATGATGACCTCGATTTTAAACGTTTTCAAGCTGCCTACTTTCGGCTCAACCCAGCCAAGCGGCCCACCTTTGCCCAATATATGCTTGAGCTTTCGGTAGAGGGAGGACTGTTACCCTCTTACAGTAAACTGGACAGCCTGACGTTGACGACCCTGAGCTGGGAATCCGACTATCAACAGGTGGCGGTGACGGCCCGGTACATCACAGCGCTTGCCTATTACACTGCCACCAATACGCTGACCTTGGAGAGAGCGCCGGCTGGACAATGGTTCATTGATCCCGCGCCTACCGATCCGGCGACGCCGCCGGAACAATTCCTACGGCGCGCTGAAGTCAACTGGCTGGCACAGGGGCGACGACGGGTAACAGGCAACACGACCAACTTCGCCGATGTGCTGGATCGACCGGAGTTGGCGGTGCTCTCTGCGCGTCTGGTTGTATGTCCCCCTGGCCACTTTAGTCTGGTGGGGGAATTGCTCAATCGTGATGTCGATCCGGCGGATGTGACCGTGAGTGGTCTAATTTACGATGACCAGGGACGGTTGCTCACCTGGTACAACGCGGGGGATATGATCATGCATAAATTGTTTCCCCTGGAGATCACACCCTTTCGCATCGACTTTGAAGGGGTGGCGGGCGCGGCGTTGGCCGATGTTGCGACTGATCTGAGCTTTACACCAGGCGCACGCTGGGACTATGCGCTGCCCATCTCCCAGACAATCAGTGCGTTTGAGGTGACGGCGAAAGCCGTAGTCACCCAACACGACCTGTTGCGTCAAGTGGGGGTGCAGGAACTGCGCGTTCAACAAGACGACACAGGCCAGTGGTGGCTTTCCGGGGTAATGATTAACAACGACCTGCGGGTGGCCACTGTGCCCCATCTGCTCATTACCTTTTATGACGAGGCGGGGCAGGTGCGCTGGGTGGATCAGCACTATTTGCCACTGGCGATCCGCCCTCAATATGCCCAACCCTTTCGCGTGCCATTGACACCTGCGACCGATATACACGGAGTTGATGTGCCGGGCAAAATCTACACCAATTCACTGAATGACGCGGTCACCCTCCACACGCCGCGCCTGGATTTTGTAACCCTGCCGCCAACGCTGGGCTATCATTACCTGCGCGTCAGCGTCAACTACTTTGTGGAGGAATAAGTATGCCACTGCACACGAGAACAGGCGCTATGTCTAGAGGCGCCGATAACCATGAAGATGGCTGGTGGCTGCTGGCTGGTAGCTGTTGGCCAGCCAGCAGCCACCAGCCAGCAGCCACCGGCTACCAGCCAGCAGCCATCTTCAGAATAGACCAAGATGTACAGGTACGGTTGTGTGCGACACGCTTTTGGGCAGTTGTGACGCTCATTGGGTTGAGTATTCTGTTTAGCGCTTGTCGGACAAGCTATGCAGCCACGTTACGGCAAATAGGCAATGAACAGCCCCAGACATCGCTCCGTGCGCTCACCCTTCATGCGCCGACTGAAGTCCAAGCGGACGCGCCGGTGACCATTACAGTGAGCGCTATAGGCGCTAACCCGCAACAACCTCTCTACCTGACCATAGTGGGAACCTATGGCACAACGTTGCTCACCGGTGAGTTGGCTAACGGGATTGCCACCTTTGCCCTGCCGACATCGCTTACAGAACAGGCTGGACGCTTCCGGCTGACAGCACAGAGCGGCACAGTACGGGCAACCAGCGAGTTGGTGATCCAGGCTGGCGCTCCGGTCGAGCCACTCCTGGCCTTGGTCGGCCCGCGGTCGATTACAGCCGACACCGATCACTGGGCCATGTTGGTGGCCATTCCGCAAGATCGCTACGGGAATCCTGTGGCCGATGATACAGCCGTAACGGTCCGCGCCCTCCACCCCGCACCAACCACCAGCACTATTGTAGACAACGATCTGGAGACCTTGCGCGTACAGACCCAATATCTGCTGGCGGCAGCGCGGATCTATGGCCGTACCACGGCGGGCGCCATGCTCATCGCGGCCAACAGTGGCAATGCCCACAGCGCGGAGCGGATGGTGCGGGCCGTGCCTGGGCTGCCTTTGCCCTTTACGCTTCGCGCTGACGCCGCTCATTTGATCGCCGATGGCCGGCAGTTGGTGACCATACGCACCAGCGCACTGGTCGATCCCTTTGAAAATCTCCTGCTCGATGGGACGATTGTTACCTTTTGGGTGCAAGATGAGAACAGCACAGCCCGTTCGCTGCCGACACAATTGGTGAATGGTCAGGCCGAGATCCGGCTGCAAGCACCTTCCGACCCCGGCACATTGACCATACAAGCCCAGGTGTTGGATTCACGCAGCAGCCCCCTAACCTTGCACTTTACAGCCGGATTAGCCGTCGCCCCTATTATTACCCAAGTCATTAGCGCCACGGAGGAGATCCAACTGCGCGCCGGACCACTGTTGGGGCTGCTAAGCCAGTATGTTCCAGATGGCAGCATTGTCACTTTTGAACTTGTCCACAGTTCCGGTGCAATGTATCGGGTAGACGCGCTGGCCGATGGTGGTTTTGCCACAGGACGCCTACGCCGCGCAGCACTGCTGCCGGGCGCCTATCAGGTAACGGTGCAGGCGGGCGCCAACCGCGGTCAAACGGCCTTTATGCTAGTACAGTTCGGCGTAAATACCACGCCAGAAATTCAGAGACTCGACCACTGGTGGCAACCGTCGGAGAATTTCTGGCGGAATTTACTAGCAAGATACACTCCGAGCAATGCCGATTGAACGAACGAAGGTACAGGTCTGGTGGCTCTTTTTGGGGGTGACCCTGTTGCTAACCGGCGGTTTGGTGGTGGGGCTGGGCAAACTGGTTGTCTACCTGTCCACCGGCGCGGATCCCGCCACTGCACTCAATAGTCTCCCCGTGGCGCCACCCGACCTAGCCGAACGGCTACATTGGCTGCCTGATCGACCGCTCTCGCCGTTACAACGTGTCATGGAACCGACAACGCGTGAGCAGATTACGGACAGCTATCTGCGCGCCTGGGCCCAGTGGGCCATTGCCTATGAAGTGGGGCAGCCCTATGGACTGAAAACTTACTTTTCAGGGCCGGCGTTGGCCGGCGTCACCCAACAGGTGACCACCACGGTGGCCGCGGGCTGGCAACTGCTGCAGAGCAATGTGCACCATGAGTTGGAGTTACATTTCTACGCGGATGACGGCTCGATTGTGGCTTTTACCGATCGCAACCTGCAGTTGGTGCAAAATTTCCGCAACCATACAACTGGTGAATCTTATTTGTTGGAGAGCAGCCATCGCTATGATGTGGTCATGCTGTTGCAGGATGGCAACTGGCGCATCTATCAGTGGCAGCGGCGGGGAGACGCGGCGCCAGTTGCCACCAAATCCTGGATCGACCCTGCCGCGCCGATGCCCACACATCCGGCACAACCACTGGCTGGTATGGCGACAATCCGGGGGAACCAACTTTGGGTCGACGGTGCGCCCTACACGGTGGCAGGGGTCAACTACTATCCCCAACGTTCCCCCTGGACCAAGTTCTGGCCGGAATATGACCCCGCACAGACGAGCGCGGACCTGCAACTCATTCGTTTGCTCAAGCTGAACACTGTGCGCATCTTTCTCTCCTACGCTGACTTAGGCGGAGCACAGGTGTTGCCGGAGATGCGCGCAAAGTTAGCTGATTTTCTCGCCCGCGCCGACCAAGCCGGGCTCAAGGTCATCGTCACCCTTTTTGATCACCACACCGATCACCACCCCGCCACCTGGGCCGCCGACGCGCGTCATCTGGCCACGCTGCTGCCCTACTTTGCCGACAACCCCACGATTCTGGCCTGGGATATTAAGAATGAACCCGATCGAGACTATGAGTACAATACCCAAGCTTTGGGGGATGGCTGGCTGCGCTTTGTGGCGCGCCATGTACGCGGCCATGACCCTAATCATTTGCTGACCATTGGCTGGTCAAACCCGGAAGCGGCCGCAAGCTTAGCGGATGTGGTCGATTTTGTCGCTTTTCATTACTTTGACGAACCTGCTACATACACGCAACGGTTCAAACAGTTGCAGGCCGCGGTGGGAGATAAGCCGCTCCTGTTGGAAGAGTTCACCTTTTCCACCTGGAACTCCCCTTTCTTCCCAGGCCACACCGAAGCTGAACAGGCACGCTACTATACCGCCATATTACAACAGCAGCGCACCCTCCAGAGCCCTGGGTACCTGGTTTGGACGCTGCACGACTTTGACGTCGTGCCACTGGCTGAATTTCGCTATCCCTGGCAGCGCGGCGCCCAGGCGCACATGGGGCTTTTCCGCCGCGATGGCCGCGCCAAGGCTGCCGCTTCCCTTGTCGCGCCCAAGGCTGCGCTTAGCGCACCGACGCCACCTAAATGGGCCTACATTGTCAAACCTTTTTGGCTCACTCTCCTTACATACACGCTACTGTTGTTGAGTATAATCGGCTGGTATGGGTGGCGAAAAAGGCATAGGCGCAGGTAGGCAAAACAGCCTACAGTTTACGTCAAGTCAATGATTTCTGAATAGTAAGCTTAATTATGCGTAACTTGATTTTAACCATCACGTCAAAGCCTTTGCCCATTGTACTCATGTTGGTAAATGGCAATCAGTTTCGGGATAGGATCAGTGTAGGCCTAGGTAGGTGGATCATGTTGACACTCATACAGACACGCGGGCGCACACCTCAGCGATTACTCAGCCTATTATTGCTATTATTGCTGCAACTTTATCTCAGCCCTCCGCAAAGTGCGCTCGCTGCGTCTCCGGCTGATCGAGAGAAAGAGTGCAAATTGGCGCTCACAATGATCAGCGCGCCCTATGCCGTTGTAGATAGCAACAAAGCTGGGACGCAAGGACCGCGCGTGACAACGTTAGGTGTCCGCGTCACCAACCAGGGGGCTGATTCCCAACAAGATTTGGTTGTACAAATCGGTGACGGCAAAGTAGCCGGTCATTTTCCTGTAGAAGAAAGAGCCAGCATTGCGCTACTGCAAAATGAAGCGGCTACACGCACCATTGACACATTGCCGGCGGGGAAGAGCGTTGCCGTCTACTGGGCGGCAACTTATCCGTTGAGCACTGACGTTGACTATGAGTACCATGTCTGGGTGAGCGGCGGCAGTGATTGTGATCGCGATATAGACGACAAGCTCAAGCCGCGCTCAGTCATCAGCGCCGCAGCCAATAAAATCCAACCGAAGGGCGCGATGGTGCTGGTCACCCCCGCAACGGTGAACAAAGGTGAACAGATCCGGGTGCGTCTGGCTGGCTTTGAACTGGGCAACATTGGCAAAGGCCCCGACAAAGCCTATGACACTTGGCTTCAGCCTTTGGGGAACACCGACTTCGACCCGGCCTGTCTGCGGCTAGAGCGGAGTGAACTCTTGCTCAGCAGCATTAGCAATACGCCCTTCGTCGATCAGCTTTATCTTTCCGGACTGAACAACTACCGCCGCAGCAGCGATGATTATGTGGAATACACCTTCCGCGCCTTGGCAGCCTGCGCCACCGTGATTCGACCTTATCAGGCCGCCGCGAGTGGCGCCCAACAGAAGTATAACGACGATTATCCCACCATTGGCATCGGCTTACGCAGCCGCGCAATCATTGATGAGCCAACACCGACGGCAACGCCGGATCCCAATGTGGGCAGCGGCGGCGATGGTGGTTTGGAATCAGGTCCCCTGAGCGCAGATGAGCCGCCCAGCACATTCCTGGGTGGCATTGGTGAGAACGAGCAAGCAGAAGCCACCGCGGCGGCGCGCCAGCGTCAAACAGAGCAATGGCACAAGGCGCGCCTACTGACGGCGATGAATCTCCATCTGGATGACCTGATGCCGGCGCAAGGGCCGGCGGGCACAACACCCAAGGCCGCCATGCCGGTGGAGGTGTTGGCGGTGACCAATGCGCCGGATGCCAAAGCGGTTGACTTTGTGGACGCCAACGAGCAGGTAAAGGCAGTGGTGCTGGGCATCCTCTCGGTGGGTGCGCCCTATGAGCACGACTACGGCGTCTGCAATCGCTTTAAAGATTATGAGTTTGAAGAGATTGGCGCAACGCCAATCCGGACGCCGGCTGGTAGCGAGGAGTGGTTCTGGCATTCACGCGCCACCAAAGGCGAGACCATCCGGGAAGAGGCGCTGATCTTCCACATCTTTGTCGATGAAGCCGGCAAGCAGTTGCACATTGATAGCCGCTGGACCCAGGATACCTATCCCGCCACCTTCGACTTTGCCTTTGACTATGTCTTTAACATGCAAGTGTGGAGCAAAGATCTGGCCGATAGCCAGGCGCTCTTGCAGGCCATTCTGCAACGGCTAGCGACGATGGAGGGTGGCGTCTGGCAGGTGATCTATCACAACCACAGCGCGCCGCCACAGCCGCAGCTTTTTGTACAGCAGGTGGCAGAGAGCGCCAACGGGGTTCAGCTTCGCATCCTCAATCAGAACGCAACCTCGCAGCCGGTCCGTATCTATGGCGCTTGGCGCAGCCAACGGGAGCGCCAAAACGACGTGCCCTTTACCTATGCCTTTACCTTGCCCAATGCGAGCAGTGAATTGACCTTGCCCTTTCCCGAATTGCTGGATGCAACCATTTATGTCGAGAGCAACGGCTTTACCGATAAAATCTACACTGGAGGCGGTCTGTGGTTTCCCGTGACCCACGAGGCAGGTGCACAAAGCGCAATCACCTTTGACACCTGCCGCACGCTGGATGAAGTGGACAAACGTGATCTATTGCTCGCCGGCTGCGCGACAGTGACCACCGATCCGGTGCAGATGGCCGACGAAGCCGGCGTTGGGCGTACATTGAACCCCAATGGCCGCGCCGTCGATGTCAGCCCCTATCAGGCGCTGCGCTTCTGGGCCAAAGGGAGCGGCGTCCCTGTGCGGCTGCTCCTGGAGACCAAGAACATTAGCGACGGTGACTACCATCAGACTGTCTTTACACCGGCGCAGGAGTGGCGTCAATATGTGATTCCGCTCGCACAATTTACACAACGAGGCTTTGGCGTAGCCGCGCCTTTGGCACTGAACGAAGTGAGCGCAGTGATCTGGCTCAATGCGGAAGCAACCGGCCAGCCGCTACAACTCTCTTTGGACCAGGTCAGCTTTACCAACAGCGGTCTCCTGACCATCTCGCAGGCGCCCGCCGATGGGGCAGAGACGGGGGCGCGCGCCATCGAAGTGGTCGCGCCGGCGGACGCGGCTGTCGACCAACTGCAACTGTACTATAGCGTTGACGATGGTGCTACCTTTACGCCGTTGCAACTGACGCAACAGAGCAGTGATGAAGCCGGCCTCCACTTTGGCGGCGCCATTCCGGGCCAGCCGTTGGGCTCCGACGTGCTCTATTATCTTGAAGCGCACTATAACAATGGCTACAGCAGTCGCGAGCCGTTGGATGCGCCAGCCACCTTCTACCGCTACCGTGTCGATGATCGGATTGGGTTATTGGTGGATGATTTTGGGGGCGGTCATCTGCTCAATCGCTTGGCGCAAAGCAGCGGCGTCTTTAATAATCCCGCGGCCGGCGGTCTCTTGCGCGCCTACCAGATTGAGCGACAGTTGGCGCTTGACTTTGACGTAGCCCAATCACAACAATATGCCGGCTACTTTAGTCTGTTGGGCAACTTGGATGCCAGCGCCTACACCACCCTCAACTTGTTGGTGCGGGGCGCGCGAGGTGGGGAACCATTGTTGGTGAGCCTGCGTGATGAAAATTGCTATGAACCGCGGGTCAGCGTCGGTGATCTGTTGCCCGGTGGACTGACTACTAGCTGGCAATGGGTGCAGATTCCGCTCTCTTCCTATCCGACGGAACTTGATCGCAGCAAGCTGACCAGCCTGAGTCTGAGCTTTGACCACAGCTATGCACCGACGGCAGGGCGCGTCTATATCAAAGAGATACGCTTTACCGGTCTGGCCACCCCGGTGGTGATCGACACCTTTGATGACGGTAATTTACAGACCAACAGCCAGGGCTTGGGCTACTGGCAGAGCGCCCCCGGCAGCAGCCTGCAAGTGACGCTAGAGCAACAGGATGCCACGACGCCAGGCGGCCAATCCCTGCGCATGGATTACAATGTGACCAATGGCGGCTATGCCCTCTGGCAAAGCCCATTAAACAACATTCATGCTCCCGCCGATGGCTATCTGACCTTTTGGGTCAGGGGCGCCAACCAGACGCTGCTGCCCACCTTCTATCTTGCCGACCAGACGACGCGGGCGCGCGTGCCCCTGGATGCCTATGTCATCCCCGATGCACAGTGGCGGCAGGTGCAGATTCCCCTGAGTATCTTTGTGGCGCAGGGTCTCAATCTGCAGCAAATTACGGTCCTACAGGTGGCCTTTGAATTTGGCGCCGGCCAGGGCGCCTTCTGGCTTGATGACATTGCCATTGGTGTGGCCGGCGCGCCCCAAGCTGAGCGAAGGGTCTTCTATCTGCGCGACCTGGATGCCAAGCCGTTGGCCCTGCATCTGCCCTACGGCGGCGCCTGGCAAACAGAGAGTGATGCACCTTGGTTGGCCATGCGCACACAAGGGTATGGGCCGACAAGCGTAATGCTAACCAGTTGGCCCCGTTTCATGACACCGGGACTCTATCAGGCCCAGGTTCTTCTACGCGCAGATGACAAACAAGAGAACGTCACCGTCTATCTAACAGTGACAGACGCCAACATTCAGCCATCGCTGCTCTATTTGCCCATTGTGCAACAATAGGATCTTCGTTGGCGGTTGTGGGGACCACAGCGCCAGCGAATTACTAGATCTTCAATACCCTCCAAATTAACAAAGAGGTATAACAACTTGCCTGGCATCTCTGGAGATGCCAGGCAAGTTGCTTTATGGTAGATGACTCACCTTTGTTTGCACGCTACCTGGGAACCCCATACTGCAGCATTATTTTTTAAGCTCGTTGCAATGAACATGTAATAAAAAAGAAAAGTGAATGAGTGTAATATTAGTGAAAAGAGGAATAGTTTTCTGCATAACAAAATTATCTGGGGTATGGGCCATGAATGGGGTTAAAGTTTATGAAAATCATCATGTGGCGATGATTGCGTTAACGGGGCGCCTAGATGCCTTTACGGCGACCCAAGTGCGCCAACTTGCCGACCAACTCTTTGCGCGTGGCATTACCCACATCATTATTGACTTAGCCCAAACGCCACTCCTGGATTCTGCCGGTGTTGCGGTGCTGGTCTATATCTTCAAACGCTGTCGCGCCATCAATGGTCATATGCACCTGGCGCCCTTCCTCGCGCCGGCGGCGCGACGCATGCTCCACCTGACCCGTTTTGAACAAATCTTTGCCACGATCGAGGCAGATGCGCTTACCAAGCTGCTGCCCGATGTTCCTCTCCCTCGTCCACAAGCCAACATGCGCAAACAGGACGCGCTCAGACGCGCTATGACGCCTCAACAAGGTGGGTCTCAGCTTATTATCGGTGATTTGATGCTTACACTGGTGGCCACCTTCAAGCTGAGAGTAGCGCAGCAAGTACAAATGGCGCAGCACTACTTGGAGACTCGCTACGTTGGCGCGATCAGTCTGCTGGAGGATGGCGATTTACACTGATCCATACCGCACCTGCAGAAATAGCCAAAGGACGATTCATCTTAAGCATTTCTACTGTTGCACGTCCAGATGAAGTAAGCCCACCAATGCGTAGCCCATTATCACGCCAGATGAAATGTTCGGACCAAAGATCACGCCGCGGATGAAAAAGCGGAACAACTTCACCAGTTTCTAGATCGGTAGCATAAGTTCGGTCACGTTTTGAACCGTTACAGCCAGGACAAGCTAAACACAAATTCCCTAGACTTGTCTCTCCGCCAAGTACACGGGGAATAATATGATCGACATGAAATCGCTGCCCAACCAACCATTCGCCAGCCTGACAGTACTCACAACGATGATTAGCACGCGCACGCACCACTTCATCCAAATGCTTCGGGATCTTCAATGCTATCCTCAGTACTTAAGTTGAGTTGACTTGGACCGGGAAGCTGATAGCCACGCTGAGTTAACAGCGCTAATGCATAGGCTCGGCGCAGAACAGCTTGATCATATTGCTCTAGGAGACGATCTAGCTCGGTTGACTCGGCAGGAGTTAAGCTTTGTTCTCTACTCTTTTGCGTAAGCTGAACCATTCGTCGTTGTTGGGCGCGAGAAAGGGAGGATTCACTGGCCGACCACAGGGCATCATCAGTAAATAATGCCATTGCTGCAATTTCATCAGCAAGCTCTGGCGGTAGATCAGGAGGGGCATGTAAGGTTATATCAACGACACTGGCCACCACATCATCAACAGTGCGATAGGTCAGTGCAGCTGCTCGTTGTAATCTATGAATCAGCGGTTCCGGCAACGTCACGGTAAGCGTCTGATCTGACATCGTGACTTTATTTTTCTCCTATTCTGTCTTATTTGGCTCATAAGGTCTCTGGGTGAAATCCCTTTATTCTTCCCTGGTAGTTATTGCGATTTCACCTCTTCGCCCATATGAGCGCCCTATTTTCTATATCATACTGTTCAAAGCTTAATAAGTCAACACCTTTGCTGCATCGCGATACGTTTCATATTTTGGGCGGATATGGAGACGATATGGGCAGCCTGCTTTTTGCAGTACGGGAAAAGGACCCCCACAGAAAACTGTGGGGGTCCTTACAAGAGGCCACTACGGTTACATTAGCGTTGCGTCAGCTTCTGGTTACCTTTACTGGGTCGGTTGCAATTCAACCAGGAAGAGATTGGCTGTGCGGTGCCAGAAACCCTCGTGGACATAGGGATTTTCGGCGCTGGGCCAGTTGGTCCAGTAGGTGGTGTTGCGCGGCAGCAAGATCACTGTTTCAATCGTCATGACATCGGGCAGTTGGGGCAGCCAGATCTCCATCGCCTGATGGAAGAGTTCCTTGAGTTTGGGATCATCTTCGGCGACACCGGTCATCTGATCGACAATATCACTAAACTCTTGATTGGACCAGCGATAGAGGTTCGTAAAGGGAATTGCCTCACCGGTCGGTTTGACATGCTTGATGTGATATAACCGTTCCAGCGTGGCATAGGGATCACGCATGGAGCCGCCATGCCCCCAAAGGAACGCTTTAGCTGCACCGGTCTGGATACGCGTGACAAAGTCCGCCGGCAGCAGGAAGCTGGCGTCAAAGCCGGCCTTGCGCAACTGTTCGGTGACGACCGGCGCCTGGGGCGTTGTTGACGGGTGCTGTGGGAAGGTAATAATCTCAAAGGTGATGCGCTCGCCATCCTTGACCCAGAACCCTTCGCTATCCTTCTCATAACCGTTCTTGGTCATCAATTCGGCCGCTTTATCCAGGTTGAACTCGGTGGTGGGATATTGTTCCAACAGATCGCTGACCGAATCGATAAAGGGTTTCATGCCGGGATAGCCGGGGTAGGGCAGCTTGATCGCGGTGGTTGTGCCCTTAAAAGCGACATCAATGATCTGGTCGCGGTCGAGCGAATAGCTAATGGCCCAACGAATGTCGGGGTTGTCAAAGGGCGCTTCACTGTCATTAAAGGCCAGGCTGATCGGCCACCAATCCATAAAGCCATAGGGCGGCTGGTCACTAAAGGTCGTAATCTTGGGATTTTGGCTTTTGGCCAGTTCCATATTTTGCGGCGTAAACGAGAAGGCCAGATCAATTTCGTTGTTGCTGATCAACTGGACCATCGTATTTTCGTCCATGCCTGGCAAGAAGACCATGCGCTCCACCTTGGGCAGTGCATGAAAACCGGTCTTGGCGCCCCACCAATCCTCACGTAGGTCCCAAATTTTGCGCTGCACATCCGTATAGACTAGCTTCCAGGCGCCGGTGCAGATGGGCCAACCTTTTTCAGGATCGTAGTTGGAAAAGGTTGCCGGATCCTGATCCTTCCAGACATGTTCAGCGACCAGCGGCACGCCTAAGTCAGCATGGAAGGTCAGTTTGTCAAAAATAAAGCGCGGGTTGACACCGTTTAAGGTAATTTTGACATTGAGATCATCAATGACTTCTGCGCTTTTGACTGTGTCAATGATTTCACCTGCATAGTTAAGGTCGGGGTGTTCCAATAACATATTCAATGAAAAAGCCACGTCATTCGCCGTAAACGGCACACCGTCACTCCACTCCACACCGTCGCGAATTTTAACGACGACTTCGGTAAAGTCATCATTATAGGTATAACCTTCGGCCATCCAGGGAATGAATTCATCCCCAATCATGTTATAGTAAAAGAGTGCCTCGGTGCACGCTTGCGTAAAACCGCTACGTGACAGGCCAGGGGCATAGGAATTAAACAGCTCAATATCAGTAAAGGCGCCCGGTTGTTCACCGCCAAGACCGGCCATGATCAGCGTGCGGTTGCGCGGTACATCCTTGAGGCCGCTGGGCTGAGCCTCAGCCGCTTGGGCTGGGGCAGCCGGCTGTGCTTCGCTGCTCGCGCTGCTGCTATCACCACCTGCTGGCGCCGCCGCGGGTAGCTCCGGGGTGCCACAAGCGCTTAACAACAATACAAAAATCATTAACAACGGAAAAATGCCATGCCAGCGTCTGTACATAGTTCTCTCCTTGCGGACACAAAATATTGAAATGGTGTTGAAGTAATGTGGTGGGGAGTTCCTACAGTATACACAACCCGGTTTTACTCCACAAATTGTTTATTTTCATGAATCATTTATTTTTTCCACATAATAAAATGGTGATATTGGGTATGTCCCACATTTTTGGGGCCAGAGGTGACTGTCACTGGGCAACACGGGGTAGGAGGCACTGCAACGCCCTGCGCCCAGTGACAGTCACCTTCTCGCCACTTGCGTGGGACGCACCCGGTGATATTAGGCCGTTTGACATGAGCAAAACGCTGTGGTAGATTAATCGCCAATCCACTTTATTCGAAAAGTCAATAACTGAAATCACACAAGTTGTTTCAGTCACACTAGTAGTTGACGTATTTAGAGGAATCGTTATGAGTTTACGGTATGTACTTGGCCGCCTGGTCTTCTTTTTTGTGGTGGTTTGGGCGGGGGTCACCTTGATCTTTTTTCTGCCCCGTCTGGCCCCGGGCCGCGATCCTGTTCGCGAACGGCTGGGGATGATGGCGGCGATGGGCGGGATGAATGCCGAAAATGTCGAGCGGCTGGCGCAAGCCTACGAGACCAAATTTGGCCTGGATCAACCGCTCTGGAAACAGTATCTGAACTACCTCAATGACATTGCCCACTTTAACTTAGGCTATTCACTGGCCAAATTCCCCACGCGTGTAGTTGATGTCATTGCACCGGCCGTGCCCTGGACAATCGCGCTCCTAACGGTTTCTACGCTAATTGCATTTACGTTGGGCAGCGTCTTGGGCGGCATGTTGGCCTGGCAGGGGACGCCGCGCTGGCTACACTTGCTGCTGCCACCACTTTTTACCTTTTCCGCCATTCCCTATTATCTGCTCGGGCTGATCCTCATCTATCTTTTTGCCTTTCGGCTTAGGTGGTTCCCGCTAACAGGCGGTTCACAGATTTTGACCATGCCTTCGTTTACGGTTGGCTACTTCGTTGAATTGGTCTATCACTCGATTCTGCCAGCTCTCTCAATTGTATTGGCCTCCGTTGGCTTTTGGTCACTCTCTATGCGCGGCATGATGATCACAGTGGAAGGGGAAGATTACATTACGCTGGCCGAAGCTAAGGGGTTACCCAACGGACGAGTCTTTCTCTGGTATGCCATGCGCAATGCATTGTTGCCCCAAACCACTGCGTTGGCGCTCTCCTTGGGGACGATTCTCTCCGGCGCCTTGCTGGTGGAGATTATGTTCAACTATCCGGGAATCGGCTCCGCCCTCTTTACCGCCATCACCGGCTTTGATTACTTTGTAATTTATGGCATTGTCTTTATGATTGTCGTGACAATCGCACTGGCAACGCTGGTCTTGGATCTCATCTATCCCCTTTTAGATCCCCGTATTCGCTATCAGAAAGGATGACAAGGTTGGCTACCTTCTTCTATCATGTACGCCGCAATGGTATGTTAACCGCCGGCATCATCCTGCTCACACTCATGGGCATATTATGGCTGGTGGGCTACAATATGGTCGATATCAAACAGGCTGCGCCCCTCTCTGCACCGACCGATCTACGCCCCTCGCGTGAATATCTGCTGGGCACCGATAGCGCCGGACGTCAGTTGCTGGCCGTCATGGTGGCCGGGACGCCCACAACACTGGAGATTGGGCTGATTGCCGGCGCGCTGGGCATGCTCATCGGTACGATCTTGGGATTTACCGCAGGCTACTTTGGCGGCGCGATTGATGCTGTTATCCGCAGTATCGCCGATGTAGCGCTCACCGTACCGGCGCTAGCTGTGCTGGTGGTAATTGCCTCGGTGATCACCAAGACCCTGAGTCCCGAAATTTTGGCCTTAATTATCTCTGCGCTGGCCTGGATGTTTCCGACACGCACGATCCGTTCTCAGGTCCTGACGATGCGCGAGCGCGCCTATGTTGAGGTGGCGCGGCTCAATGGGTTAAATAATCTAGAGATCATCTTTAAAGAACTGTTGCCCAATCTGCTGCCTTATCTAGCGGCCAGCTTTGTTGGCGCGGTCAGCGCTGCGGTATTGGCAGCCATTGGTCTGGAAGCGTTAGGGCTAGGCCCACAAAGTGAACCGACCTTAGGCATGACCATCTACTGGGCCCGCTACTACAATGGTCTGCCCCGCGGCATGTGGTGGTGGTGGGGACCGCCGGTTATCATTATCATTGTGCTCTTTATTTCGCTCTTTATGATCTCTGCCGGCCTGGACGAAATTGCCAACCCACGCGCACGCCGGACAACTTAGACGATAAGTGCTATATAATTTTTTACGCAACACGCAACACGCACTACGCAACAACAGATCAGGTTCATCGCATGACGGCTGTTTTACAGGTTGAAAATTTACAGGTGCATTACCACACTAGATTTGGTCCAGTGCGGGCGGTGGAAAATGTCTCGTTTGCTTTGCAAAAAGGCGAGAGACTGGGGTTGGTCGGCGAATCCGGCTCAGGCAAATCGACCATGGTGCTGGCGCTATTACGTATGTTAAAGCCGCCGGCGCGCATAGAGGCTGGGCGTGTCCTGTTGGGTGACACCGATCTACTCAAACTCTCTGATGCTCAGATGCGCGCGGCGCGCTTTTCGCAGATTGCGCTGATTCCGCAAGGGGCCATGAATTCGCTCAACCCGGTGATGCGCATTCGCAGCCAGTTAGCCGACACCATTCGCTATCACAACCGGGATGGCAACCTGACCCAGGCCGCGATTCAAAGTCATATCCAACAATTACTGGAATCTGTAGGGTTAGATCGCGCCGTTGCGAATATGTATCCCCATGAATTGAGCGGCGGCATGAAACAGCGTGTCTGCATTGCGATGGGCATTTCACTCCAGCCCCAGGTCATTTTGGCCGATGAGCCGACGAGCGCCCTTGATGTGGTGGTCCAACGCCAGGTGATGGAGACGTTGGGCCGCGTGCAGGAGGAGATCGGCGCTTCGCTTATTTTGGTGGGGCACGATATGGGGCTAATGGCCCAGTTTGTAGACACGATTGGCGTCATGTATGCAGGCAAGTTGGTCGAGGTAGGGCCAGTTGATGATATCTTCGAGGAGCCACTCCATCCCTATACGCAACTGCTGATTGCCAGTCTCCCTTCGTTGGAAGGCAAAGGGGTCTTCAAAGGCATTCCGGGCATTACGCCGTCATTGCTCAACCCGCCGCCCGGCTGCACTTTCCACCCCCGCTGCCCCCAAGCGATGGGACGCTGCCAATCAGAAGTGCCTGTGTTACAGGAAATCCGACCAGGACGGTGGGTCTCTTGTCTGTTGTACTAACTCATGTTACGCAGGGTTTCAGCCAAGGTCATGCGGTATGGAAACCGCATCTACGAATTACTAATCACCTAATCACCAATTACCTAATTACCAATCACTATGACTCCTCTGTTAGAAGCACGTAACGTTAGCAAAATTTACGGCGGTGGGTTTCTCCATCGCCAACAGACCACGGCCTTGGCCATGGCTTCGGTGACCATAGAAGATGAAACGCCGACCATTATTGCGATTGCCGGCGAAAGCGGCAGTGGCAAGACAACGTTGGCCCGTCTGCTGCTGGGCATGACGCCGCCAACCAGTGGCCAGATTCTCTACAAAGGACAGAATCTGCAACAACTGGATAGCCAGCAGCAGCGCATCTTTCGCCGCGAGGTGCAGGCGGTCTTCCAAGATCCCTTTGAGGTCTACAACCCTTTCTATAAAGTTGACCACGCTTTGACCACACCCATCAGCAAGTTTTTTCCCAAAGCGTCTGCAGCAGAAACACAGCATATGATCGAGGAAGCCCTGCAGGCGGTGGGCTTGCGACCCGAAGAGACCTTGGGCCGCTATCCCCATCAATTAAGTGGCGGTCAACGGCAGCGGGTTATGGTGGCAAGAGCGTTGCTACTTCAGCCGCGCATTATTGTCGCCGACGAACCGGTCTCCATGGTCGATGCCTCGCTGCGCGCCACCATTTTGGAGAGCTTACTCAGGGCGCACAAAGCCTATAACATTTCCATTATCTACATCACCCATGACCTGACCACGGCCTACCAACTCAGTGAACGCATTCTGATGATGTACCAGGGCAATGTGGTAGAGGCCGGTGATGTGAACCTGGTCATTAAAGAGCCACAACATCCCTACACTCAACTGCTCATTGATTCAATTCCGCTCCCCAACCCCAAAGTCCATTGGGGTCAGCGTGAAATTCAGCCACGACAAAGCAACAACCACACCGCCCAACATGGCTGCACCTTTGCTGACCGCTGTCCCCAGGTGATGGCGCGCTGTCGGACGCAGACGCCCCCGCTCTATCAGACCAACTCTCAGCGTGTGGTGGCCTGCTATCTGTATGAGGATGCGCCCGTGCAAAGCGAAATCCCCGCGCAAAGAGCAAGCGTACTGTAAGTACCATAGCATACTTTTCCTGGTATACTGATAAGATTCTGTAACAATTGACGCAACCGCAATGCGACATTACGCCAATTTGACGTAAAATTGCACCAGTGCTACAACTGGCTGAGTGCGCCGTTTGGAAAAGTCATAGACAGAAAAATGGAGTGGTGGGTCTGTGATTCACAGCCTCACCGCTTTCAGGGTCAGTGTACTGAATAATTTCTCACTCTGTGGAGAAGGAAAAGAGCTATGTCAAGCGTATCAGGCGCAGGGCTAAGAATGCGTATTCTTGGCCGTTTGGTTTTGGCGTATTCAAGGGTGTTTAAAATTTTAGGTTTGCTCGGTATTGCGTTAGTGCTGTTGCTACTCTACAGCTATGGTCAGCATGCACCTCTGCTTGGGCTGAATGTAATAGCCGCAGCCGCCAACGACACCGGCGCCACCGCCGCTACCACCCATTTTGCCATTATCGGCGACTTTGGCGTCGATGACAGCCATGAAGCCGCAGTAGCCACCCTGGTTAAAAGTTGGAACCCCGACTTTATCGTCACAGTAGGTGATAACAACTACCCCAGCGGCGCCGCCTCCACGATGGATCGGACCATCGGCAAATATTACCAGGAGTATATTGCGCCCTATCATGGCACGTATGGCAGCGGCAGCCCTAGTGGCAACCGCTTCTATCCTACGCTGGGCAACCATGACTGGTATGCGCTGAGTTGCGCCAACAACACCTGTCAGGGCCCCCATTTTGACTACTTTACCTTGCCGGGCAACGAACGCTACTACGATTTTGTCAAAGGGCCAGTTCACCTCTTTATCATTGACAGTGATTCCGATGAACCGGATGGGGTCAGCCAAAGCTCGGCGCAGGCGGCATGGTTGCAAGCGCGCCTGGCTTCGTCAACAGCGCCGTGGCATCTTGTGCTCTTCCACCATCCCCCCTATACATCCGGTACAGCCGGCTCCTTTAGAACCCTACGTTGGCCTTTCTCTAGCTGGGGTGTGGATGCGGTAATCACAGGCCACGATCATGACTACGAACGCCTGCTGATCAGCAACCAACTCTATCTAGTCGATGGGCTAGGGGGTAGAAGTATCACCTCCAAAATGTCCCCCATCTCCGGCAGCCAGGTTACCTATATCAAGGAACATGGCGCGCTGCTGGTCGACGCCGACAATACCACCCTGACCTTTCGCTTTATCGACGTCACAGGAAAAGTCGTTGACACCTATAGCCTGACCAACGGCTCAACACCCGCCAACACCCCGACCAATACACCGGTGACGCCGACCAACACCCCCACCAAAACACCCACACCCCAAGCAAGCGGTTCAACCGCGACGCCTACCCAAACGCCGGCCAGCGCCCCGACAGCGACGCCCGATGCTGCTGATCTCATCTTTAGTGATACTTTTGAAGGGGGGACGCTGGCAGCCTGGTCTTCCAACACCAACGGTAGCGCCATCCAGGTGTCTTCAGCGGCCGCACAGGTTGGCCAGCGCGGGGTAGCCTTTTCGATTACCAGCAACACCGGAACCTATCTCACCGATAACAGCCCCAACAGTGAGACACATTATCGAGTGCGCTTCTACTTTGACCCTAACTCCATTCCAATGGCCAGTGGCGACTCGCACTATATCTTTGGCGGCTATCAGGGGTCATCGCGTATCCTGCGTATGGAATTCCGCAATTCCAAGGGTCAATATCAAATCCGGGTCGGGGCGCTAGAAAATGGCAGCACCTGGAAGATTACCAGTTGGTACGCGATTAGCGACGCCAGCCACACCATTGAAATGGAGTGGCGTGCGTCGACCACCGCCGGCGCCAATGATGGGTTCCTGACGCTCTGGATTGACGGCCTGCCCTTGAACAACATTTCCGGGTTGGATAATGATACGCGCCGCATGGATTCAATCCGGCTGGGGCCACTGACTAGTCTTGACAGCGGCACGCGCGGCGCCTACTATTTTGATGACTTTGTCTCGCGCCGCCAGAGCTATATTGGCTCCGCCACTGCGATCAATGCTGCGGCCTTGGATGAGGAAGAACTCGAAGAACTGGAAGATGCCTACATCATCATCCCTGAGGAACATCCAGCGTTGGCCGGTGCGGTACAGCCGGACCGCGCCGCGTCGATTGCAGGGACTGTCGATGAGTTGACAGTGACAGCTACATTCGCGGCCGGTGCGGTGGACCGGCCGGTTACGGTGCTACTGCATGGCCTGAATGACACCGCGCTGCCCAATAGCTTTACTTTGCTAGGAACCATTTTTACGATGCAAGCTTTTGATGGGGACGGCATTTATCTCGACAGCTTTGCCCAACCGGTGACACTACAGCTCAACTATGCGCAGTTACAAGCCAGTGTGGCAGCCGATGCGCCGCTCTATCTACAACGCTGGAATGGCGCAGCCAACCGGTGGGAAGCACAGCCGGCCACCATTGACCCAACCCACCAGACCATTACGGTCACCTTCAATCAACCGGCCACCCTGGGCATCTTCCAACGCGAGTCCCAGGAAAGCTCATCTGACACTTCGTCCATCTACCTGCCGTTGATTCAAGCGCGGTAAAGGGGCGTTAGACAAACAAGCCCGGCATCTTTGACGATGCCGGGCTTGTTACAAGCTATGATTCCTCATCAGGGGGATGACGATGAAAAAAACTTTCCTCTGCACGGATCGCAAGGATCACTGGGCGATTCATATCCAGCGCAGCAACGGTGGCTCGTCCGGTTGGCGTCAAGCCTGTAGCAGATAGCCCATCCCAGCGAAAGTGGTCAGACCAGAGTTGCGGGCGGGGATGAAAAATTGGTTCGTCTTTACCAGTAACCAGATCAATAGCTGTTTGGCGGGCCGATTTGCGAAGTGAACAGGACACACATGCCAACGCAAGGTTGTCCGTAATGGTTTGGCCACCAGCTGTGACAGGAAGAATATGATCTATATGAAAGGTTGCTGCCTGACCAACCTGAGCTAAACCATAATATTCGCAACGATTATTAGCACGCTCAATCACCAAACGACGTAGTCAAGCAGAAATATAACGCATTTATACCGCTAAATCAGCGCGGGCTGCACGCAAATTGAGTAGAGACAAAAATTCTGCTAGCGCCACCAACCCTTCAGCCTCTCGTCGCTCTGCAAGCGTTAGTAGCTGACCCGCATCTTGTTGGTCTAACAAAAACTGGAGACACGCCTGTACAGCATCGGGTAGGCGAAAATGAGCAAGGCTAACAGGAATTTCGATTGTCTTGAGCATTATATACACCTTTTATAAGCGAACCATGTAAGCTGTGACATACAACATGCCATTTTTTCACTAGACTCACTGTCATAAGTATACTATCGAACATTTGTTTTGCCAAGTAGCCCACGATACACGCGGGTGCGTACCACAGATGGGGTGAAGAATAGCACAAGTCGCATCACCACCCATACCGTTCCGGCCCCCAAGGCCGGGTCGTTAACTGCTGTTGCACAGTGACCAGCGTGCGGTCGGGCAAGTCGTCATAGAGCACGACACCAGGGCCGACGACACTGTAGACGCCAATGCGGCGGCCAGGCATGATGATGGCATTGACGCCAGTACGGCAGAAGTCGCCAAAGTAGGCGGCGTTGGCGCCCACAGTCGGGCGTGCGCGATGACCGTTGACCTGCCACAGGGTCTCGCCGTCATCAAAGCGGAGATTGCCACAGACAGTGGCGGCGCCAAAATCCACCGCCTGTCCCACCACGCCCCAGATCTCCATATAGTGATAACAATAGACCTTGTCCAGGGTAACGCCGTCAAACTCGGCGCCGTGGCCATAGTGACCATGTGCGCCTAGCGTTGTGTAGCCGCCAATCTGACAGTAATTTTGCACCAGTGTATGGGAACCAATGACTGCCGGTCCATCAACGATCGCACCGTTGAGCACGCGCGCATGGTCGCCCAGCCAAAGGTCCCCCTTAATGACCACCCGATTGCCGATTTCGCAGCCTTCCCCCAAAAAGAGCCGCCCTTGGATTTCCGCGCCATCGTGAATACGGGCAGAAGCGGGAATAATGGATTCATCCGGTCGACTGCACTGGGCGGCAATGAGTTGGTGGTTTGCCTCTAAAATGTGCCAGGGCTTATCCAGATCCACATGATAGCCTACGGTGGGAATGGCGGGAATGGCGTGACCATCATCAAGCATCATCTGCAGCGACTGAGCCAGCTCTGCCTCCAACGGCGGCATGCCCCCCACCGGTACGCTGGTCATGACACCGGGGTTGTCCCGCACATAGGCAAGCGCGGCCGGCTGTAACGCATAGATGCCCGCCAAGCGGTGTTTCCCGCCGCGGCTATGTCCCTCCAATGCGCGCAGATAATCGCCATCCTGATGGGCAACCAACCACTCGCGTGGTGATTCCTGATCTAAGGGCTGAATGAGCGCGGCGGCCAGGGGCGCTTCGGCCTCAAAACGGGTGCAGAGGGCGCGCAGGTTATCTGCATCCGTCACCACATCGCCGGCCAACACCAGAAAATTTTCCTCTAGCCAAGGCGACGCGGCCAAGAGCGCCGCGGCTGTACCCTCCGGTCGGCGTTGTTCCGCATAGACAATGCCTTCCAGTCCATGCAGCGCAGCGCGTACACTGGCCGCGCCGACACCAACCACCACAATGATGCGTGAGATGCCCAGGGCAAACAAAGTATCAACCAAACGCCGGATCGCCGGCACATTGGCAATGGGGAAGGCGGCTTTCTGGCGCACGACGTTATAGGGCCAGAATTTGCTGCCGCGGCCCGCCGCCAAAATCACAGCGGTGGTCAGCTTAGCTTGCGCCATGATAGGCATCCTCTAGTTTGTTTTGGATGAGGGTGACAGTTTGGGCGATCAGGGGGGCATGTTCCGGTTGTAGGGCATCGCGCAAGAGTTCCGCGGTGGCCACATAGAGGCTCAAGCCGGCAACGACCCGCTCACGCAAGGAGGGGGGACGATCATGCACCTCGGCGACACCAAATGAAATTGCACAGAGCTGCGACCAGAGGCTCTCTGCGCCCACGGCTGCCCGCACTTCGTGGTAGAACCCATTGTCGCCGCTGGTCAAGATCCCCCGCTGCACCTTGACCACGCTTGTCAAGCCCCAAGAGAGGCCAAAGCAAGCGTTGAGCAGCCGGCCCGGATCTTGTCGACGCAGACCTTCCAATCCCTTATGCGCTTCTTCGACCCACCCCACCATCTGCTCACTGGCCCACAGGTCGGCCTTCATCTGCAATGTTTCATCCCAGGCAAAGGCATGGGCGCGCGCCTGGATGGCAGCAAAGGCAGCCTGCCGGTCCAGCAGCGGTCGGGCCTGGCGCACGCCAACGATGCTCTCGACGGCGGCCGTCGGCTCGGTGAACCAGCGTTCGGCCTTGCTTGGCGTGACATTGCTCACCACCACCAGGATATCGCCCAGCAGATGGGAGCCGGCGCCGGCTACCTCGGCCTTTGCCTCATCGACCAAGCGCACCAGATCGATGTCGCTATAGGGTCCGGCGTCGCCGCGGGCATGGCTGCCCATGATCACCAGCGCGTTGACCCCCGGTGCGTCGAAGCGTTGGCACAAGAGGTCAGGTGAGACGGGTAAAGAGAAAGACATGATAATAACTAATTGAAAATGGAAACGATTAATGGTTAATGATGACCTACATCATATGAGCGCGCCGCATTGTCATACAGACAAAATTAGAGTTGTTCTAACAACATTGTAATATCTTCATAATCATAAGGTGGACGCTTGCGTATCGCCCATACCCAGACCAGACGTTCTTCTTCGTTGATGTAATAGATAATGCGCCACTGTTCAATTCGTAGCCGTCTTATCTCAACGGTTAGCGGCAAATCAATACCTATTGCATCCAACACCTTGCTGTTATACGGGCGTGGCTGATTGGCTAACTCATTGATCAATCTACGAACCCGCTGACGCAAATGTCCCGGCAAATCTTTCCGTTGCGCATGAACATCAGGTTCAATATAAACATCATATGGTTTCGTCATCATCCCACTCGTCAGCAACTGTGTCCCAGCGTAATGCGCCGGTGACTTTGGGACCTTGGCTTAACTTTTGCTGCCAAAGTCGGGTGAGGGTGCGATCTTCTACATCTTCCAGCCACTCAATCAGTTTTTCCCAAAGCGGCAGCGGCAAGACGACGTCAGTCCTATCACCTCTAGCATCAGTCATATAGCGCACTGATGCGGCAACTTCTGTTAAGGGATTTTCGTAGTGCTGCTTGGCATCTACAGGAATGGTTTCAGAACTCATCAGGATTTTCCTTTATCAATCTCACACGAACAGTAAATGCATTTTAGATAGCACCGGTCATATACAACTCGCCCTGCTCAAAACCGCGCGCTGCGTAATAACTCCGCGTGCCGGTGGCGGCGATGACACTGATGCGGCGGAAGCCGGCGGCGCGGCTCATGCGCCGCGCTTCCTCAAGCAGGCGACTGCCCAGACCCGTATGCTGGGCCTGTCCCTCACTTTCTTGGCCAATGGCCAAGGCTGGCCCATAGACATGCACTTCGCGGATCATGGCGCTGTCGGCAATTTCATCCAAGAAGGCGCGGCTTCCCACCCCAGGTCGCAAGGGCAAGCTCAGACGCAGAAAACCAGCAATCAATCCCGGTTGTGCACTCTGGTCGTGGGTGGCAAAATAGAGAAAGTGCTCACGCGTCAGGTCGGTATCATAGGTGTAGCAGCGCAGGACCAACTCATCGACCGTCACCATACGCCGTTTGACTTCATGACAGCGAATACAGCCACACTGCTGCCCGCGCCGCGCCAATTCATCCTGTACGACCTGGCGTAGATTGCTGAGCTTGACGCCGGCCTGGATATGGTGGGCGGGAATGTCCCGAAAGAGGCGGTTGACGCGCGTGTAGGGCGGAATGGTCGGCTTGACATCAGCCAGCAGCGCCACCAGTTCATCCTCTGCATACGGGTGGTAGGCACCCTGCTGCCATAGGTCATAAAGCTCGGTCTCCTTGATCAGCGAACAGGGATAGATCTTTAGCTCATCGGGACAGATGGCTGGGTCGCTAAAGAAGCGAGCAAAGTCGGCCCGATCCGTGTCGGGTGTGGCGCCATAGAGATTCGGCATCCAATGTAGGTGCAGCTTAAAACCAGCCGTGCGCAGAAGCCCCAACGCCTGGCGCACCGCGGCCACATCATGGCCGCGCTTGTTGCGCGCCAGGATCTCATCATCTAGACTCTGCACGCCGATCTGCACCTTGGTCACCCCCAACTTGCGCAGATGGCGGATCTCCTCCGGTGTCACCCAATCGGGGCGTGTCTCCACCACCAGCCCCACATTGCGATGTTGCGCGTTCACATTGTGTTCCTGCGCCGCAGCCAACGACGCAGAGCCTATATAGCTGGGGTCGCCGCTGGCGTTCATAGCATCAAAGCAGCGCTGCACAAACCATTCGCGGTAATCACGACTATAGGCGCTCCAGGTCCCACCCAGAATGAGCAGTTCCACCTTGTCCGCGTCATGGCCAATGCTCTCAAAGGATTGAATGCGGCCATAGGTCTGGCGGTAGGGGTCAAAGCCATCACGCTCGGCCCGCTGGCAGCCCGGTTCGTCATAGATATAGCTCTTGGGCATGCGCCAATCGTCGGGGCAGAAGATGCACTTGCCCGGACAACCGGCAGGCGCAGTCAGCACCGTCACCGGCGCCACGCCGCTCTGGGTGCGCATGGGCTTCATGCGAATGCGCTTCATCAACAGCGGGTCGGCCTCCAGATCCCCCTCGGCCACCAGATAGCGATAGCCGGCAATGAGATCAGCTTTGGAATAAAAGCCTTTGCCCTCTTTGGGGAAGCGGGATAAAATACGTTTTAAAGAGGTGCGTTGATCCCACTCCGTCTCCGGCACTTTGGCGATCAGTTGAAAGATCGCGTTGAGCTGAGCGCTGTGGGCCGCAGGATCATAGCCGCTACGCTTGCGGTTCCACGCTGCGCTCTTTTGGAGGACATCTTCCGGTATTTCTTCAAGAGGAATAATTCGTTTCATGATATTGGCAAAGGATCAACTATAATTAAACATGGCTTCCACAAATTACAATACAACCGGTAACGATTGTAACAACATAACACAAAGTATAACACAGGTTGCGCCGGCCAACCAGATGGAGGAAGCCACCGCACAGCGGCTTTTGGCATTGAACCGGGAATTTTACGCCACGGTGGCCGAATCCTTCGACGCCACACGGGCCGGGCTGCCGATTGGCTGGCAACAGTTGAAACCCTATTTGCCCCACTCCGCCGCGGCGACAGCATTACAGGTGCTCGATGTAGGCTGTGGCAATGGCCGCTTTGCCCGCGCCCTGGCGCAATGGCATGTGCCCTGCACCTACCTGGGCGTTGATGGCGATGCCAGATTGCTGGCGCTGGCCACCGAAAATACGGCAGCGTTGCCTGGCGTGACGTCACATTTCCAGCAGGTTGACTTTACGCGCGCCGGCTGGGCTGCGACAGTAGGACTGGCGTCCCACAGCTTTGATCTGGTGGTCTGTCTGGCTGCCCTCCACCATGTGCCGGGCTATGCGCTACGCCGGCAGGTAGTGCAGGAGTTAGCCAACCTGCTGGCGCCGGCAGGGGTGTTGATTTTTTCGCACTGGCAATTTCTGACCAGCGAACGGTTTGTGCGCAAGCAGATTGCGTGGCAAACTATCGGGTTACAGGCGCAGGCGGTTGAGGCAGGCGATGCATTGCTGCCGTGGCGCCAGGGCCACTATGCGGTGCGCTATGTCCATCAAATTGATGAAGCGGAAATGAGACGGCTGGCCACAGATACCGGGCTGGCAGTTACAACCATGTTTTATGCGGACGGCAAAGAGGGGAATTTAAACCTTTATGCCATTTTGAAATCCTGTAAGGGGACGATGTAACTATGTATGATGAACGCACCCAAGCGCTAGTTGATGCCTTTCAGCAACACTTTCAGACATCGCCGACGGCAATGGCGGTGGGCCCCGGTCGCGTCAACTTGATCGGCGAACATACCGACTATAATGATGGCTATGTCTTGCCGGTTGCCTTGAAGCGTGATGTGCGGCTAATCTTTCGGCCGCGGGCGGATCGCCATGTACGCCTGCTCTCGGTGGAATATGACGGCGCTTATGAATTCGACCTAGACCATCTGGCCTATAACAAAGAGACCTTGTGGAGCAACTACATTCAGGGAGTGGCTTGGTCTCTGCAGACGGCGGGGTTGCAACTCTGTGGTTTGGATGGTGTGGTTAGCGGCAATGTGCCCAAAGGCAGCGGGCTGAGCAGTTCGGCGGCGCTAGAGATTGCCACCGCCCATGCCTTTATGCATGCAGCGGGCGAGCGTGATCGTCTGACCGGGCCCCAGGTGGCAAAGGCGGCCCAGCGCGCGGAGAATGAGTTTGTGGGCGTGAACTGCGGCATTATGGACCAATTCATCAGCATGTTGGGAGAGGAAAACCATGCGCTGCTTATCGACTGCCGCTCCCTCGATTACCAACTGGTGCCTTTTCCCGAAAATGCCGCGCTCGTCATCGGCAATACCAAAGCAAGCCGCTCACTGGCCAGTAGCGCCTATAACCAACGGCGCAAGGAGTGTGAAGAAGGCGTTGCCTTGCTCCAGCAAGTCTTGCCCGGCATCACCGCCCTACGCGATGTGAGCAGCGCCCAGCTGGAGGAGCACAAAACGCTCCTGCCTCCTATTGTCTACCGCCGCTGCCGCCATGTGGTGAGTGAAAACGAACGGGTGTTGCAGACGGTGGCTGCGTTGCAGACAAATGATCTGGCCACCGTTGGCCGCTTGATGAATGCCAGCCACGACAGCTTGCGTGATGACTATGAGGTAAGCAGCGAGGCGCTTGACGCCATGGTTATGGCTATGCGCAGCGCACCCGGCTGCTATGGCGCACGCTTGACCGGCGCCGGCTTTGGCGGCTGCACGGTGGCACTGGTCGCGCCGGGCGCCGAGCAAGATGTCGCCGACATTGTCTATGATAAATACCCCAAAGTTACCAACATTTGGCCCGAAGTCTATACCACGCGCGCCAGCAGCGGCGCCTATGTAGAAGAACTGACCAACTAACTTATTATCAGGAGACCGCAATGGTAACAGCGGTTGGATTAGCCGACCATGGACCACGCGACGTTGCGACTGCGGACTACTAATTATTCAACTACTCAACACCTAATCAGGAGACTTGTATGCCACTCTTATTTGATATGCCCTTTGAGAAGTTGCACACCTATGAGGGCACCAATCCACGACCGACGGATTTCGATGACTACTGGGACCGTGCGTTGGCGGAGATGAACGCGATTGATCCCCAAGTTGAAATTGTCCCGGCTGACTTTCAGACCTCCTTTGCCCAGTGCAGTCATCTCTATTTCACCGGCGTCGGCGGGGCACGCATCCATGCCAAGCTGCTGCAGCCACTGCGCGCCGGCGAGCCGCACCCCGCCGTGCTGATGTTTCATGGCTATTCGGGCAGCGCCGGCGATTGGCTGGATAAGCTGGGCTATGTGGCCCAAGGCTATACCGTAGCGGCGCTCGACTGTCGTGGCCAGGGCGGTTTGTCCGAGGATGTGGGCGGCGTCAAAGGCTGGACCTTGCGCGGCCATATCATCCGTGGGCTGGATGATGCGCCGGAGAAGCTCTACTATCGCCAGATGTTCCTCGACACGGCGCAACTGGCCAAGCTTGTCATGGAGATGCCCGATGTAGATGCGACGCGGGTGGGCGCAACGGGCGGCAGTCAGGGCGGTGGGTTAACACTGGCCTGCGCCTCCCTGGAACCGCGCATCAAATTGGTGGCGCCGGTCTTCCCCTTCCTCTGCGACTACCAGCGGGTCTGGGATATTGACCAGGACAAGGACGCCTATGCCGAATTGCGTGAATATTTCCGCCGCTTTGACCCGCGCCACGAACGCAAAACAGAGATCTTCACCCAGCTCGGCTATATTGATGTCCAACATCTGGCCCCACGTATCCGCGGTGAAGTGCTCATGGCGGTGGGGCTCATGGACACAGTCTGCCCACCGTCCACCCAATTTGCGGCGTATAACAAAATTTCGAGCAAAAAGTCTCTGACCATCTACCCCGACTTTGCCCACGAGAATCTGCCGGGGAACGGGGATACGATCTTTCAGTTTATGACCGGCCTGTGATGACAAGATGACAAGATGACTGGATGACTGGATGACAAGATGACTGGATGACAATGAGACTATGTCCGTGCTGTTATAACGAAAGTCATCCAGTCATCCGGCGGGAGCCCACGGGGGCGCGGTCATCTTGTCATCCGGTCATCTTGTCATCCGGTCATCCCACTATTTCACCCGCTGGAAGGTGATTTCATAGGAGAAATGGACGGCCTGGATCGGCCAGGCGCACTTAACATCAATGGTGGGACAGACGGCGTATTCGTAGTCAAGGCCCCCCAATTTGCCGACAATGTCAGGCAGGTGGGGGAAGGCAAGGCCCATTTGGTTGGAGACCTGACTGGTCACCGGCCCGGAGGGATCGGAGGCAACGCGTAGTTTAAAGGGCTCGTAGTACATCATGATTTCCGTCTTACCTGGCCCTTTGCTGCCCGTCTGGATCAACCCTTTCTCGCCAACCAGGTTTTCCAGCACGGCGCCCTCGACGCCGTTGCCATTCTGGTCCAGCACGGTGACAAAGATGATGTGCTGCGCCCGGCTGTCACGAATGCCCCCATTGTTTTCGTCCAAACCCAGCACACGGAACTGGACGATCTGGTAGGCGGCGTCGGGGTTGAAGTCACCCGCGCTGGGATCGGTGGAGGCCGGCGGCTGTGCTGCGACGGGGGCCGAGGTCGCGGTGGGCGCTTCGGCAACGGGTGCGGGTGTTGGCTGGACGGGGGTGGGGATCTCGGCGGCGATGGCCAGATTGTCAGCATTCTCCACGGTGGCCAGTTCACCATAGACCCACGCCGACGCGTCATTGATGCAGCAGATTTCCCACCAGTCTCCCTGGGCATTGCGCGCCGTCAAGGGAAAGCGCTCCCCCTGGGTGGCTGCGCCGACAATGGCAAAGGTGGTGTCCGGTCCATTGCGCAGATTGACCGCAGCGCCAGTAATGGTCAGGCTCGGTTCGGCTGCTACGGCAATAGTGGGGGCGATCGCCAGTGTTGTCGTAGTGATTGCCACGGTTGCGCTAACCGTGGCAATCGTGGCAGTTGGCGCAAGTGCTACCTCAGGCACGGCCGTAGCCGTGGGCGCTAGCGTCGCCGGCGCCTCGACCAGCGCGGTTGGGGTAAAGGTCGGCACCGGCGTGCGGGTCGGGGGCACTGCTTCCGTTGACGAAGCCGGACCACACGCTGCCACCCATATAGTGGTGATTAAGAAAAATACAATTCGTTGCAAGTGCAAAGCTTGGCGTTGTTGCATAGCGATTATCCCCGAAACTAGTTGACTTGTCATTGGTCCTTTGTCCTTTGCATTGACCATCGACAACTGGAAAACAGTAGAATAACCGCCCCAAACCGCCAATGACCAATAACCAATAACCAATAACCAAACAAGTGACCCATTCTAACAGCTTTTGTCGTGATTGACACGTTTGGGAGGAAGCTTATGAGCAACACAGAACGACGGCTTGCCCTGTTGGGGGGCACGCCAGCCATTCAGGTGGATCCGGGTGATATGTTTCAATGGCCGATTGTCACAGCCGAGGATGAGGCGGCAGTGCTTGATGTCCTGCGCCGCGGCGCGATGTCCGGCCTTGATGTGACCCTTGAATTTGAAAAGGAGTTTGCCGCTTGGCAGGGGCGTCGCTATGCCCTAGCCCACTGTAATGGCACCGCCGCGCTTCACGCCGCCATGTATGGCGTGGGCCTCGGCGTGGGCGATGAATTGATCTGTCCGGGGGTGACCTATTGGGCGTCAGCGCTCCAGGTCTTTTCGCTGGGCGCCAGCGTGGTCTTTGCCGATATTGACCCGCAGACCCTCTGTATTGACCCGGGCGATATTGAACGACACATTAGCCCGCGCACTAAAGCGATCATGGTGGTGCACTATCTGGGCCATCCGGTTGATATGGATCCGATCCTTGCCCTGGCTCAGCGCTATGGATTGAAGGTCATCGAGGATGTCTCCCATGCCCAAGGCGGCCACTATAAGGGACGGATGCTGGGCACTTTGGGCGATGTCGCAGCCATGTCGCTCATGAGTGGTAAATCCTTTGCGATTGGCGAAGGGGGTATGCTCGCAACGGATGATCAGGAGATCTACGAGCGAGCTGTGGCTTTTGGCCACTATCGCCGCTTTGATGACAGCATTACGTCACCTGCCTTGCGTCCCTATCGCCATCTGCCCTTGGGCGGCTACAAGTATCGCATCAACCAACTGGCGTCGGCCATGGGGCGGGTGCAGATCAAGCATTACGCGGCGCGCACCGCCGAAATCCGCAAAGCCATGAACTACTTCTGGGATCTGCTGGAGGGTGCGCCCGGATTGCGCGCGCACCGTGTGGATGAAGCGACAGAGAGTGACATGGCCGGCTGGTATGCTCCCGCTGGGCTCTATCGCCCGGAAGAGGTGGAGGGCCTTTCCGTCACCCGTTTCGCCGCAGCCGTCACCGCTGAGGGTTTCCGCTGTACGCCGGGGGTTAACAAGCCCTTGCATGTCCACCCGCTGCTCACTGAGTGCGATGTCTATGGCCATGACCGCCCCACCCGCATCGCCTTTGCCGAGCGGGACTTGATCCACGAACAGGGGAGCTTGCCGGTCAGCGAGCAGATCGGCGCCCATACCTATTCGATTCCATGGTTCAAACATTATCGACCAGCCGTCATCGAACAGTATGCCCAAGCCTATCGCAAAGTGGCCGAGAATTACCGGGACCTACTTGCCGACGACCCCGGCAACCCGCCCATGGTGACAGGCTGGGGGCTGGGTCAGTAGGACAGTAGGCAGTAGACAGTAGGACAGTCTAGCTACCGTAGAGTTTTCGTTGCAGCGGGGATCCGCCCTGCGATGATGAAGGTTATGAAAATAAACCGGTAAAAGGCCGCTCTAGCCGGGTCCGTGACCCAGCGCTCCTGAGACACTCGCCGGGTCACGGACCCGGCTAGAGCCATTACCGAAACAATTAAATAACCTTCATCATCGTGGGGCTACGAACAGCGCCAGATCGGGCGCCCCCTAGGCGCGGGCTGCGCCGCCTGTCGTGAGCCCAATTTTATCGGGCGCTGTTGTCTAGCAAGGGGATGAAATCCCCTTGCGTACAGCGACAGTTCAAAACCCAATGGAAGCCAGTAGGTCAGTCACTGTCCTTATAATTTGTTGGCTCTGTGGTTCCCACAACCGCCAGCTAAAGACCCTACTGTCTCACTGTCCCACTGTCTACTGTCTACTGTCTACTGTCTACTGTCTACTGTCTCACTGATCCACTGTCTCACTTACTTTAACAGGAGGAGTATTTACCCATGCATGACCAGCAGCCCGCCACACGGGATGTCGGCATTTTGGCGTTGTTAGAAGGCTTTCCCGTGATCATTGACATCCCCGTGGCCTGGGGTGATATGGATGCCTATCAACATGTCAACAACACAGTCTATTTTCGCTATTTTGAGAGCGCGCGCATTGCTTACTTTGACCGGCTCGCTATGAATGACCTGCGCGCCGTTACGGGGATCGGCCCGATTTTGGCGTCGGTCAACTGTCGCTTCCGCATTCCGCTGACCTATCCAGACACGGTCGCGGTGGGCGCGCGGGTTACCACCATCCAGGCCGACCGCTTTGAGATGGAAACGGTGATTGTCAGCTATCGTCATCGCAAAGTGGCCGCGGCGGGCAGCGGTGTCATCGTGACTTACAACTACAGTGAACTGCAAAAAGCGCTCATGCCGCCCGAACTCAAAGCGCGCATAGAGGCTTTGGAAGGGCATGAGCTGTCACCCCGCGTATGACCCATGACCAGCATCAACACTTCCGTCATCTGGCCCAGCTCATGGCGTTGGAAGCCCAGGCGGAGCGTGAAAAACTCCAGCAACAGTTACAGCGTATCGCTCCCAGCGAGGCCGAGCGCACCGGCAACGCGCTGATCCAACTGGTCATCCGCACTGAGACCACAGGCTTAGGCGGTCGTGTGTTATTGATCCTGGGCAAACGCAACCAGGAAATCGCCTTGCCGTGGACGCGGCTGCGGGTCGGCGCGCCGGTCCAGTTGTCCGAAGAGAATTTGGCCGATGCAGAAGGATGGCGCGGCGTCATTAGCCAACTGGACCGGCAGACAGTCCAGGTTGCTCTCAACCAGTGGCCGGAAAGCGTAAGTGACCGGCCCACCTGGCGCCTCGATCTGGCCAGCGATGAGATTGGTCACCAGCGAGAAGCGGCGGCGCTGGCCCATGCCGCCAATGCTAGGGGCAACCGGCTGGCGGCGCTGCGCAGTGTGTTGTTGGGTGATGCGACTCCCTACTTTGTTGCGCCACCAGCGCTGCTGCCGCTGGATCCGCTGCTCAATCCATCGCAACAGGCAGCTGTCCAGCATGCTCTGGCTGCGGAAGATGTGGCCATTATCCACGGCCCGCCGGGCACCGGCAAGACCACCGCAGTGGTCGAGTTGATCCGGCAGGCGGTGCTGCGGGGCGACCGGGTGTTGGCCTGCGCACCGAGCAATCTGGCCGTTGACAATCTCTTTGAACGGCTGCTGCTGGCGCCTGAATTGGACGCCAGCGCCAATGGACTGAGCCCGGTTGTGCGGATTGGCCATCCGGCCCGTGTGCTGCCGGCGCTACGCGACCAGACCCTAGAGCTGTTGGTCGAAAATCATCCTGACATGAAGCTCGTACGCAAGCTGACCAAAGAGGCCCATGCCTTGCAGGCCGATGCGGCCCGCTTCACGCGTGCTAAACCCGCACCGGGCGAACGTCGTGAACTGCGCCAGGAAGCCAAGGCGCTTCTGACTGATGCACGGCGGCTCGAAGCGCAACTGGTCGCGCGCATCTTTGGCGCCGCCCGTGTCGTCTGCGCCACCCTAACCGGCTTAGATGAGCAATTGCTGCGCGATGAACATTTTGACCTCTGTGTTATCGATGAAGCCGCCCAGAGCACCGAACCGGGCTGCTGGATCCCGCTGCGTTATAGCCAACGGCTGGTCCTGGCGGGCGACCACTGGCAGTTGCCGCCGACGGTGATCTCGCCCCAGGCGGCCGCCGAGGGGCTGGCGGTGAGCTTGATGGAGCGACTCATGCAGCAGAGTTCCGATCCAACGCTGCTGGCCCGCCGTCTTGATGTCCAGTACCGGATGCATCAACAGATTATGGGCTTTTCTTCCGAGGAGTTTTATGACGGCTCTCTGCTCGCCCATGCGACGGTGCAGCATCACCTCCTCTGCGATCTGCCTGAGGTGGCCACAACACCGCTAACGGCAACGCCGGTTCACTTTATTGACACCGCCGGCGCCGATTATCAAGAAGCGTTGGAACCCGATGGCGAGAGTCGCTTCAATGATGGGGAGGCCACGCTGGTTGCGCACAGAGTGGCCGCGTTGCTGGCCGCCGGCGTCAATGTGGTGGACCTGGCCGTCATCACACCCTATGCGGCCCAGGCGCGCCTGTTGCGCGAGCGGTTGGCGGCGGAGCTGGCGCAAGGCTTAGAGGTGGGCACGATTGATGGGTTACAGGGACGTGAAAAAGAGGCCGTCATTCTTTCGCTGGTGCGGTCGAATGATACGGGGGAGCTTGGCTTTCTGGCCGACACACGGCGGATGAATGTTGCTCTGACGCGGGCGCGCCGCAAGTTGATTGTCATTGGCGACAGCGCCACCATTGGCGGCGATCCTTTTTACGGTCGGCTGCTCGATTATTTTGATCGGATTGGCGCCTATCATACGGTGTGGGAAGAAGAGTGGTAATATTGTAGTCGCGGGGTCGTGAAGTCGTAAAGTCGTAAAGTCGTGAGTTTGTCACTGTCCTACTGTCTACTGTCCACTGTCCTACTAAACTCTGGCGGCGCCAGATAGAAGCTGAAGCTCTTTATGCGCTTAAAAAATGTTGATCGTCGTCTGATTACGATTCTTTTGATTGTCTTTGTGGGGATTGTCGGGGCGGCGCTGATTCTGCCCATTTTGCCACTTTATGCCCAGCGTCAATATCATATGACGCCATCGGTGATTACGTTGCTCAATTCGTCCTTCTTTGCTGCGCAATTTATTGCCGGCCCCTATTTAGGACGCCTTTCGGACCGGATCGGTCGCCTACCGGTGTTGATTGTCAGCCAGATCGGCACTGCGCTTAGCTTTGTCATGTTGGCCTTTGCCCCCAGCGTGGCCTGGCTCTTTGCCGCACGCGTGCTGGATGGCATTACCGGCGGCAACATCATTGTCGCGCAGGCCTATGTGACCGACATTACGCCCCGTGAACAGCGCACGCAGGCACTGGGCTATATCTTTGCCGTCTTTGGCTTGGGCTTTATCATCGGGCCGGCACTGGGCGGTATGCTCTCGGCCGCCTATGGTGCGCGCACGCCCTATCTCATTGCGGCGGTGGCGGCAGTGCTGACCGTGGTTTTGACCTGGCTAACATTAGACGAGACGCTGACACCGGAGCAGCGCATGGCCAGCCGCGCCGTGCGCCGCGGCGCCTTGAGCCTGGCCGAAATTCTCGGCAACTATCCGCTGCTGTTGATTCTGGGGTTGGCCTTCTTTGGCCAATTTGCCTTTGGCCTCTTTCAGAGCACCTTTGCCCTCTACGGCGAAGCGGTGCTCTTTCAAGGTTATAACCCCGATAGTGTCAGTCTGGGGGTGGGGCTCTTGCTGGCGGCAGTCGGTGTAGGGCAATTGTTTACGCAGACGCTCCTGTTACGCCCGCTGCTCCGCCGTTATGGCGATGCGTGGTTGGTGGTGATTGGCACAACTTCGCGCATGATCGGCATGTTTATCTTTGCGGTGATCACCACGCCGTGGTTGGGCGCCTTTGGTTCGATCTTCTTTGCGGTGGGCATGGGGCTTTTGATGCCGCCACTCCAATCCCTGGCGACCAGCGCTGTGGATGACACCATGCGCGGCGGCGTCTTGGGCATCTATCAATCGACCACCAATCTGGCTGTCATCATCAGCACAGCCATTGCCGGTGTACTCTTTGCCTGGCACCCAACGCTCCCTTATTGGCTCAGCGGACTGCTCTCACTCCTGCTGATTATACCAGCGCTTTGGTTGGTGCGGCGTACAGCGGCAGCGAAGGCGCTGGCGACCCGCGCGGCGCCGGCAGATTAAAGTGCGCCAATGAAAGTGATCCTGAGCCGCAAAGGTTTCGATGCCAGCGCCGGCGGTGTGGCTAGTCCCATTTTCCCCGATGGCCGGATCGTCTCGCTGCCTATTCCCGATCCCAACGGGACGGTCCGTTATGATGAGTTGACCTGGGAGTCTGTTGCGCTGGGCCCCTTGGTGGAAAGTCTGACGCGCGGGCGTATCTCCCGTGGGGCCACGGCCCACCTTGATCCCGACATCTACACGACGCTCTATCCACATCGACCCGACTGGCGTCCTCTTTTCGGTCAGGATGGCGCGGCCCAAAGTCATTTGGTGAATCAAGGGGTGGCGGAGGGAGATCTCTTTCTCTTCTTTGGCTGGTTTCGTCAAGTGGAGGCGAACGGCGACGGCTATCGCTTTGTGCGGAATGCCCCTGATCAGCATCTGCTCTATGGCTGGCTGCAAGTGGGCGAAGTCTGGTCCGGCGGGGAGTGGTGGCAAACAGCGCCCTCTTGGGCGCGTTATCATCCCCACTGTCGGGCGGGCTACACGGTGCGCAACACCTTGTATTGTGCTGCGCCGCAATTGACTTTGCCGGGCGCGCACCTGTTGTTAGGGGGCGCCGGCGTCTTTACCCATTATCATGGGCAGCGCGTCCTGACCGCGCCTGGGCGCAAACGGGCCGAATGGCGCCTGCCTCGCTGGTTCTATCCCCATAATGGGCGTCCACCCCTCAGCTATCACAGTGACCGCACGCGCTGGACGCTGGCCGACGATTTTGTCCATCTGCGCAGCGCCCACCGCGGCCAGGAATTTGTGCTGGATACCACCGCCTATCCCGAAGCCCTACCGTGGCTCAGCGATCTGCTCCAACACTCCACTCAATCACGTTTAGTTCAGTGGGATTGAAATCCCCTGCTAACACCGAGAAGTCGCCGCAGCGACTGGAAATACTTTACTGAGAAGTCGCCGCAGCGACTGGAAATACTTTACTGAGAAGTCGCCTGCGACTGGCAAAGCAATGAACCTGAATCCTAAGATAAGGCAGAGCAACAGAATCACCAATCACCAATCCCCCAATCCCCCTCACGCCACCAATCGCTGTTCAAGCTGCGCCGCCTCCCACGCCAACAGTGCCTTCTTGCGCGTTGGGCCCCAGCGATATTCATTGACAATGCCGCTTTTGCGGATGACCCGATGGCAAGGGATTAGATAGGCAATCTGGTTAGCGCCGACTGCACTGCCAACGGCGCGCGCCGCGTTGGCTTGGCCGATCGCGTGCGCCACATCTGCATAGGAACACGCTGCTCCGGGCGGGATACGCAAGAGCGCTTCCCAGACTCTGATCTGAAAATTGGTGCCCTGTAAGTGCAGGTGCAACGGCTGTGCAACGACGCCATTGTGCGGGAAAATCTGGTCAATATAGGCTGCCGTACCCGCTTGATCCTCGACCAATGTGGCTGCTTGCCAGCGCGTCTGCAGTTCGGTGCGCGCTGTCTCCCAGTCGCTGGCGTCCAGGAAGGTGAGCATGCAGATGCCCCGAGGCGTGGTCGCCAACAGACAGTCGCCAAAGGGGGTGGGGTGACGCCCATAGTGGATCACCATGCCTTGCCCCTGCCGCTTAAATTCGCCCGGTGTCACTGCTTCAGTCGCGATGAAGAGATCATGGAGCCGGCTGGGGCCGGAAAGCCCGGTGGCGTAGGTGGCGTCCAGCACGCTCTCGGCATTGTCCAGCAATTCTTTGGCATGTTCCACGGTGAGATATTGGAGAAAGCGCTTTGGGCTGACGCCGGCCCACCGGGTAAAGAGGCGCTGTAGATGGAACGGGCTTAGGTTTAAATGGCGCGCTAGATCGTCCAGCGACGGTTGGTCGCGATAGTTCGTCTCTAAATATTCAATGGCCTGGGCAATCCGTTGATAGTCGGTAAGCATAGTCAACCCTCTCTACAAACAATTTTCATGGCTATTCAGCTGCTTGCGAGCTTCTGTTATACGAACGAGCACCAAGCAACCACACTTTTTGTGCTGCTCGTCAGTATAGCCCTAGTATAGCCACAATCGCTGCACTGCACCACCCGTTTCTTGCGCAAAAGATGAAGTCGTGTAGACTAGTTTTGTTATGCAATTCAATTTTCACCGCTAAGGGTGTGAAGCGTACGAGGTCTCGCCTAAAGATGCTATACGCTTTTTGCGTTCTTGTGCGGTCAGGCAAGGGAGCCAAATTACAGGAGGAGAGATTGCGACTCATCGAACGCGGCTTGCTTAGCCGCAGCCAACCCAATACGGATCGCGCCAATCTGACCTTTCCCACCGTCACTGCGTTGGCGGGCGGCACGTTACTGGCAACATGGCGCGCCGGATCGACCAAAGATGCCGAGGACGAAAGCATTGAATTTGCGCGCTCCATGGACAGCGGCAGAAACTGGAGTGCGCCGTGGCGCCCCTTTACCAGCCCCACCATTGACGGCAAGCAGGGCACCATCAAGCTCTGTTACCTGACGGAATTGGAACCCGATCACCTGTTGGCCGCGTCGATGTGGATCGACCGCACAAGCTATCCCGGCCAGCCCCTCTTTAACCCAGAGACCGAAGGTTGTCTCCCCATGTCCATCATTCTGACCGATTCGTATGATCAGGGTGCAACCTGGTCTCCGTGGCGCGTTGTTCCCATGCCGGCTGCAGTGGGGCCGGCCAGTTTAACCAGCCCCCTTCTCAAGCTTGCCGATGGCGGGCTCGCTATGAGCATTGAGACCAACAAACATTATCACGACCGCGCCCGCTGGCTGCAAAAGGTGCTCTTCTTTTATTCGCAGGACCAGGGCCAAAGCTGGGGCGCGCCGGTGGTGGCGGGCGAAGACCCAACGGGACATATCTTTAACTGGGATCTCCGCTGTGGCGTTGCGCCGGATGGCCGTATCGCCACCTTTGCCTGGACCTATGACACCCAAACCACACGCTATTTGAACATCCACCGTCGCATCAGCACCGATCATGGCCACAGTTGGTCAGATCCGGTTGATCTGGGTTTTGCCGACCAGGCCGCGCACCCGGCCATGTTGGCCAATGGCCAGGTGGTGCTCGCTTACGTCGATCGGTTTCAGAGCCACGCCATCCATGCCCGATGTGCGCCGGCAGTCGACGCCCCGTTTGATCCCCACAGCGACGTGACCCTCTACACACATGGCGCAGCGGCGAAACAGGATGACAATACCGGTGAACTGCTGGCCGAAATGGGCCTTTGGAGCTTTGGCCTACCCTACGCCGAGGTCCTGCCCACTGGGGAAGTGCTCGTGGTCTATTATGCTGGGACGGCGGCGGCCATGGATCTCCATTGGGCGCGCTTACAGCCATAAACAGTCCACAGTTGCAAAATCGCGTGGTCCAAATTGGCCAGTGCCCGTCACCTGCACGGCTCAGATTAAAAGGCTGTCGCACTTAGTTCGACTTTGTACGAGTTAGCACATTAACAAGTTAATAAGAAACAGCAGAAAGCAAGCGCTGTACCGGGAAGCTGTAGAATAAACAGAGAGCCGGTGTTTGGGCAGTTGTCTGGAAAAGCAAATGAGACCAAAGGCGCCTGCGCACCAGAGCGAGTAGATCGTGAAAGGTGGCATGGGACTTGGGATACCAGGCCGCCTGCGACAAAGGGAGTTGTCCATGCGGATAAAAGGCATAAGCCATGAGGACAACGATGCTGAAGAGTCCAAAGAGTGCAGGGGTCGTCCGTTCAATAGCCTTATCACTCCACTGGCGTTGGGTCTCGAGGCCCAACTGAGCGCGGGCATCTTCAAAGGTGACCTCATGGGACCAGCGCTTGACGAAATCCGTGATGATGGTCGGTGCCGATTGATGCATATCGGTTGAGAAATAGGCAACGGTCCGGCGTTCGCCGTTGGGCTCACGGACCAAAACCCAGCGAATGCGCAGGGGCGGTGTCCCCGTGGAATACCAAAGGGCGGTACCGGTAGTCCAGTCAACGATTTCGGTTTCGCCACCATACCAGGCGATACGACTGCGCTGCCAGCGAGTGCTCTTGGCCGTGGCAACGTCGGTCAGATTCGGTAGCCGTTCCCCAACGAGGGCAGGCCGGCCCCGCCGCTTCTTGCCATCCTCGCGATACCGGGATGGTGGCTCATCAAAGAGCCGTGCATCCAATCGCAATGGGGCAATCAGCGTGATGCCGTTCGCCTGTGCACGTAAGCCTAATTCGATCACGGCGTACGCCCCATCGCCGATGAGATGGATACGCCAGCCAGGTAAGTGTCGGCGTAGCCAAGCCACAACCTGCATCGTCCGTTTGGCCACCGTGCGATGATGAATGCCCAGCGCCGCACTCACCTTCGGGGTTGTCAGCGGCACCGAGAGGAAAGGCAAGGCACAGCCATGGGGGCTCCATGGCAACTGCACTACCACGGCAAAGGTCAGCCAGCGAATGCCCTTCGTGCTCACATTGACCTTGCGACTTGACGCGAGACTATCGCGCCAGTGACCACATTTGCGAATCTGGGGTCCCCATCGTCGTTCTAACGTCTCATCGACTGTGATGTAGATGATCGTACTTATGGCGACGAACGTCTTCACAATCAATTCCAACAAGATCTGTGCCAACAACAGCCCATCCCACTTGGCACGATTGAGCACATGGTGATATTTCGACCAGTCTCCCTTTGCTTCCAGACCGAGTACTCGCAACGCCGCCGTTACCGTCCTTCTTCCTCGCGCCAAGATCGTTCCGATCACCAGGATGATGACTTTTTGATACGTTGGCTGCGTGAACGCTGGGCGAAATGCCGCAAACAATGGTATGATTTCTGCTGGAAGGGACATTGGCTTCTCCTCGCTTTGATGGTGGTTTCGTCACTCCTATCTTAGCGTAAAGTTGCCTTTGTCCCTTCATTTATTAACTTGTTAATGTCCTTTTTGTACAAAGTCGAGCTTAGTGTCTGTCCGTAAATTCTCTGTGCTCAAGTCCACAACTCTACCAAGTCATGGACGCCACAACCGAATTTACGGATAGGTTCTTAGCCAAAGGCCGCCCGATAGAGTTGCGTTCGCTCATTCAGCACACCATAAAAGGCGCGCGTCTCTGCATCAGGATGGTCACGCCAGAGAGTGGCCGGGATGCCGGAGTCGTTAGCCAAGGGGGCATGGTTGCGATGCCCGTAGTAGATTTGGACAGTTTTGCGGATGGCCTGGGTGGGTCGCGTCGTGGCTGTATGCAGGACAGAAACATTGAAGAGGGCACAGGTGCCGGCTGGGCCATGGAGATCATAGACACCGCCGCGGGCAAACTGGGCTTGATGATCTTGCAGGATCTCCTGGTCAATGGCCTCGGGCGAGAGAGAAAAACAGTGAGTAGTCGCGTCCACATCGCTCAGATAGACCATCAACTGAATATAGTCCATGCGCAAGGGATGTTCGGGCCAATGCGGTCGGTCGCGATGCCAGCCCTGATTAAACTCACCATCATAGGGTCCCATCCAGCGTAGCCCAATCTCGCCGAAACAGAGTGGTCCCCCCATGAGGGCTTCTACAGTAGGTAGGATTTTTGGATGACGAATGAGTTCGTCGAATTTGGGGGTCGTGATTAAAGCGTCATAGTTGGCCACTTGATGGTGGCCATAGCGGTGCCAGAAATAGCGGTACTTTTCGCGGTCCTGGTCAAAGAGTTCTTGGAAATAGGCCAACTCGGCCCCGTCAAGCACTTTCCCTAGATTCAAAAAACCATTTTGTGCGAAAAATTCGCGGTCAGTCTGCTGCATATCATTCCTCCTTCGCTCCTATCCTTTATGCGTTTGGGTCATATTGATGAATATCACGGTCGGGCATTTTGACGCCCAGCAACCGTAACCGCTGTTCACTCGCATTCTCCAGCGCTTGCCACGGCAGCACGGTTTCCGCTTCGTAGCGTTTCATCCACCAATAGCCATAATAGAGATAGACGCCGCGGCGCAGCCCATCGGTTTGGTTGGAGCCGCCGGTGTGCCAGATCGCGCCGTTGATAAAGACGGCGTCGCCCGCCGCGGCATAGACGGCCACCTCACCAGGCAATGCGTCATGGCGCGCGTCAGCAGGAGGATAGGCTTCACCGCGGTGCGTGCCGGGCACCACACGCGTAGGACCGCGCTCCTCGGTCATCTCATCCAAATAGAGGATCGTGTTAATGGAGAGCGGACGGTCACCGGGAAAGATGAAATCACGGTGCCAACTGCGCGCCGGCATGGTACTCTGTGGCCCCTGGCGGAGCAAATCATACTGAAGCAGTTGGGTCTGTGCGCCAAAGATGGCTTGCTGCCGCTTAAGAATCGCCGGATGTTCGATTAACTGAATAAACGAAGGATACTTGAGCAGGCGATGTTGGTTGACCTTGGGCTTCTCTGCCTCCCACACCCGATCAAATTCGGCGCGGTAATGCGCCACTTCATCCTTACTGAGCACGCCTGTTGCATGGAGATAGCCATGCTCCAAAAAGAAATCCCTTTCATTTTGTTGATACATAGTTTATCCTTTGACCCCCATAAAGGTAATTCCCTGAATAAAGATCTTCTGCGCAAAGAAAAAGAGCAGCACCACCGGTAGCATGGCAACGACGGAACTGGCCATCAAGTAGTGCCAGTCGGTTACATGGGGGCCGCGAAAGGCCAAGAGCCCCAACGCCAGCGTCAACTTGTTTTGGGAGCTGAGGTAGATCAAAGGACCCAAAAAGTCATTCCAGGTGGCGTTAAAGGTGAAGATCCCACAGGCCGCCAGCGCTGGAATAGTCAAGGGCAAATTGATCCGCCACCAGACGGCAAAGTCGCTGCAACCATCGATGCGCGCGGCATCATCCAGTTCGTAGGGAATGGTGGCATAAAATTGCCGCATGAGAAAGATAAAGAAAGGGAAGCCAAAAAACGAGGGAACCCACAGGGGTAAAAAGGTATCGAGCCAATGAAATTCTTTGAAGATCAAATAGCGCGGAATCAGCGTAACGGCTCCCGGCAACATCATGGTGGCCAGCGTTAAGATAAAGAAAAAATCCCGACCACGCCAGCGCAAACGGGCAAAGGCAAAACCCACCATGCTGGCGGACAGAAGCGTGCCGACCATATCCATTAGAACCACATAGGTGGTGTTGAGAAAGTAAAGACCAAAGGGCGCTTTTTCAAAAATATCTACATAGTTTTGCCAGCGCACCGTCTGCGGCAACAGGGTGGGCGGAAAGGTAAAGACCTCGGCTGGACGCTTGAGGGATGTCGTAAGCATCCACCAAAGCGGAATCAGAATGAGGATGCCGCCACCCAGGAGAATCAAGTAAATAAACGCCTTTTCCAGCGCCTTGGCCAGTGTGACGCCCCATGGTGTGCGATGTGTCGTATAGGTGCTCATGGACCAATTCCCCAAAAACCGTCAAGACCGACCAGCGACCATCTCATAAGGCCACTCCCCAAAAATAAATGTTCGTCAATTGCGGAGGAGGCGTTCTCTAACGCCGGAGGCGTCGGACAGGCGCCGCATTAGAGAATGCGGTCTCCGCGTATACTTATTTTCCTGGAATGGCCTAAACGCTGATTGTAAACCGTAAATCACAAATCCTAACTCACAAATCGTACCTCGTAACTCCACTCACCGTCGTCCCTTAATTTCACCGGTGTAAAAGACCCAACTTTCCGAAGAGCGCAGCACCAGCACAGTGAGCACCAAAATGTAGGCAAAGATTGCCCAGGCCAAGGCGCTGGCATAGCCCATATTGAGAAACTTAAAGGCATTACGCCACAGGTAGAGCAAAAAGAAAAGGGTCGCGTTATTGGGCCCACCTTGGGTCATCACATAGCCCTGGGTAAACGTTTGCAGCGCACCAATAATCCCCATAATGAGTTGGAAGAGGATAACCGGTGAAATCATGGGCAAGGTAATATTCCAAAATTGTCGCCAACGCCCAGCGCCATCAATGTCGGCGGCTTCATAGAGTTCGGTAGGCACGCCTTGCAGCCCGGCCAGGTAGATGACCAATCCAGCGCCCACGCCCCATAGACTCATGAGGATCAAAGCAGACAACGCCCAATCCTCGCTGGTGAGCCAACTCGGTCCTTGAATCCCAATCAGGGATAAGGCATAGTTGAGCACGCCCCAGTCAGCGGAGAAAACCCAGATCCAGAGAAAAGAGACCGCCACCCCCGACAGCACCGCCGGCAGATAATAGAGGGTGCGCAGCCAGGCCAATCCTCGAATGCGCGTGTTGAGCAGGATGGCCAGAAAAAGCCCCAAGATAATCTGCAAGGGAATCGACACCACGGCATAGACCGTGGTGACGCGTATGGCAACCCAGAAGAGTTCATCCTCAAAGAGCATCGTGCGGAAGTTTTCCAGACCGATAAACTTGGCCGAACTCAGGATGTCATAGTCGGTAAAGGAGAGATAGGCGGCTGCGCCAAAGGGACCGGCGATCCAGAGCAGAAAACCAACCAGCCAGGGTGCAGCCATCAGCCAGCCGGTCAACTCCTCGCGTCGCGCCATCTGGCTCATTTTGGATTTGCGGCTCTGGACGCCCTGCACCCTAACCGCGGCGTTGTTAAATGCTGTCACTCCACACTCCTTATGGCAGCGTGGCAAGGCGGCAGGATGCCCCAATCTATGATCTGCCACCTCGCCCAGTCATTATCCTTAGCCAAACTTTGTAATCATCTCATCTACCTTGGTCGTAATGCTCTCCACCACTTCTTCCACAGAGCGCTCTCCCGTGATGGCTTGACTGATTTCATTGTCATGGATGGTGTTCAACTCGTCTTGGAAAGGAATCGGCGTCCAGGGTGTGGCGTTTTCGGTCATTTCCAACACATATTGCCAACCATTGAGGGGTAAAACGTCGTTCAGTTGGGAAGACCATGCTTCCACATTACTCTTGCGGAAGGGTGCGCCGAAGAAGTGGAGCGCCCACCAGAGATCTTCTTCGGGGCTATTGATAAACTTCAGTAACTCCCAAGCAGCATCCCATTTGGCATAGTCACTGCCGTTGATGACATGATAATCGCACCCCACAAAGTTGGAATGACAGCAAGCGCCTTTGGGCGGTGGCACAAAGTCCCACTCAATATCGGCCCACGTTTCGCGCATATTAGGAATAGACCACGTCGCCGATTGATTGATGGCTTGTTTGCCACTTGATCCCCAATCAAATTCCTTGGTTTCGTCCGGTTTGCCCAGGGAACGGTCCTCATTCATCATGGCCGGCAACAGGGAGAGCCATTTGACCACATTGGGATCATCCAGATTGAAGTGGGTCAAATCCTGGTTAAACATGGAGACGCCATAGGAAGGCATCACCACCTGAAGATCCCAATAGCTGGCGCCGGCATTCGCCCCCATAATCGCGCGCCGGTCATTTCCATCAAATTTGGTCAGATCCTTAGCCTTGGCGCGCCAGGTATCCCAAGTCCAGTTGCCGGCAGCCATATCCTTATCGGGCGTCTCAACGCCGGCGTCCTCAAAAATGGCCTTGTTGTACACGTACAAGCTGAGACCAAAGGATTCGCGCGGCAGCGCAACAATCTTGTTTTCCGGGAAGTAACAGCCACCGGTGACAGCCGGCCACATACCCTCCCAATCGATGCTGTCGTCGCTTTCGACAAAGGAAGTGAGATCGAGCAAAACTCCTTTATTGGCCCAAGACCAGACAGTGCCCCACGGCACGCCATGCGCGTCCGGTGCATTGCCGCTGCCGTACATGGTGAGAATCTTGGTGCCAAATTCACCGAAAGGCGTCGAAATTCGATTGACTGAATATTCTGGGTGCTTTTCCTCAAAGTGATCAACTGCCTCTTCAAAGAGTTTATTCGCGCCTTCGCCGCCGGTCCACCAGGCAAAGCCAATCTCGGTTACTTCACTATCTGGCGCATCAGCACCGCCGCTTGGGGACGCCGCTACACATGATGCCAGCAACGTTGCGCCAGCCATCCCGGCGGTGAGCGTCAGAAATTGACGCCGATTCCACGTTCCCGCAATCCTCTCCTGAGCCTTCATGGTCTTCCTCCTTCGGTGCGAACAACTTGAGATTATGTTTGAACGTCTATGTTAAACGTTTGACGCGTTGTCGAAAGTTGTGAATTATTCGGAGTGATTACTTCGCCGCAGCACCAAGCGAGATCAATGTCTGCCAGAGTTCGATGCTAAACTGCAAATGTCGGCGCATCATCCGACTCGCGGTGGCGGCATCACGTTGTTGGAGCGCAGCAAAGACCGCGCGATGACTGCCAGTTCCTTCAGCGGTGATAGGCAGCCGGTCGGTGTGCGCCTCGGCCAGGGTCACTTCCAAAAGGTCGATCAGATCAGTGACAATTTGCGCCACAATTGCGTTGTGCGTCGCCTGTCCAATCAACCGATGAAAATTCATATCTGCTTTAAGGTAGGCAGGCGAGAATTCCTGCACGGCTTCCATTTGCAGCAGTTCCCCTTCGAGTTGACGTAGATCCTCCGCATTGGCCTTCTCCGCCGCGGTCCGCACCGCTTCAACCTCAATAATCTGACGCGCTTCCAGGATTTCCATAATGGATCCGCCCCATGCGGCCAGACCAAACCCTAAGGTCCGCCCAAAGCTAGCCCCGGTGTGGGCGGTGATAAAAGTGCCTTCCCCAATCCGTGACTCAACTACCCCTACAGCTTCCAAGACTTTCAGTGCTTCCCGCACGCTGTTGCGCCCAACCCCTAATTGTTCGGCTAGATCACGCTCAGACGGTAGGCGCTGACCCGGAGCCAGATCACTTGCCACAATATACCGTTTGAGTTGTTCAAGCGCTAGCTCCTTGATACTGGTCCGGTTGATAGGTGTTAACTTGTATGATGGTCGATTTTGCATACAGGGTGTAATCTAGGTCTTGTTCTACATCACCCATCGCCATCACTGGGGAAACGGTGGGTAGTAGGTGGTCCTACCAATTTTGCCGATAATAGCATAGATATTTGGTGCTGTCAATCGCAATTTATGCAAAATTGATGGGGTGTGGGCCGCGCCCTTAGCGCGGAGGTTGAAAAAGTTCAATCGTAATCCCATCGGGGTCGAGCATGTAGAGGGCAAAACCGCCCTGGTTAGGGCCTTCATCAAGCGCCACCGGCGGCGAACAGAAGCGCACACCTTTGGTGCTTAACGTTGCATAAAAGGCGTTGAGGTCATCCACATAGTAAGAGACGTGCGCGCTGCCGGGATTATTGGTGCGCACATCCGCCGGCGTCCCCCGTGGGTGAACATACTCGAAGAGTTCCAGTTGATGGGTCGTCCCCGGTATCGCCAACATGGCGCCTTTGAGTACGGCATCAGGCCAACCGATAATCGCCCGAAAGTAGCGATTCTTGATCTCCGGGCGCACATAGAGCAGTTCAAAACCCAGGTGTTCCACATAAAACGCAATCGACTGCTCCAAATTAGAGACCGTAAAACTGGTATGATCCGCACCAATAATTTTCATAGCAACCCCGCAACGTAGATCGTAAATCTAAACGCTCATATGGGCGGCAAACTGAAATTGCACGATTCCCCAGAGGGAAAAATGGCAATTTCAGCCGCATACCTATATGAGCCAATCTAAAATAGTGGGCTGATTTTGCCCGATTGACCAAAGCGAGTACCCGTTGAAATCCGCTAGTAAAGTTGAGCATAAATCGGCAACCCTCTGGGTGCGGCAGTAAACAAGGGTAGCTACCACTGGGAAAACAGGTAAATAACTATGGCCTTATTTACGCCGAGATTTACTAGATCGAGATACAACTTTGGCCTTTTTGGGTGCGTCCCCAATTGGGGGCGAGAGACGAGCATCATAAATTTGTCTTTTGCTGCTTCGCCCCATTTGTGGTACGCACCCGCCTTTTTGGAATGGTTGACAAGTCCTCTGCGGATCCGGTATGATCGATCAATCGCCTAACACAGGATCTTAATACAGGCGGATGGCCCTGTCAAACCCTTTTTGCGCCCTAGGTGCGTCTCACCAAAGGGGCAGGGAGGTGATAGTCACTGGGCGCTACGCGGCTTTGCACTAGAGAACAGCTCCCCGCCCAGTGACTGTCACCTTGCTCGCGAAAATTTAGGACGCACCCTTGTGCCCTAGCCAGCAGGAGTAGATCTGCTATGAGTATTGACTATGCCAACTTTTATCGGAGCGACACAGTCACCCTGCAAGTAAACGGCGTCTCTGTCCACCTGGGCGAGCCCATTCCCGTCATGGAGAGTGTAGGACATGGCTGGTTTCCCGCGTTGGCCCGCTTCCCCACCGGCGAGTTGCTGCTGACTTACTCATTGGCCGCCGACACCAACGAAAATCACTTTGACCTTTCGGGCTATCAAGTCTCTGCTGACGGCGGCCACAGTTGGACGCCCCGCTATGACATCATTCCGGAACACCAGCCGATGATCTACCTGCCGCAACCCGACGGCGCACTTTTTGCCCTGCCGGCCTATCTTTATGCCGTAGCAGCCGGCGATCACCATAACTTCTGTGGCGCGGCTATGCGCTTTGAAGAGGCCGGACGGCGGGTGATCTTTGAGCCACAGGGCATACGCCTGGTTGATTGGCCGTGGCCGGTAGCGATCCTCCCCAACCCTTACCGCCCCAACTTGCTGCGCGTCAATCTTTGTTTTGATGGTGATGCGCTCGCAGTCAACGGGCATCTGATCGCCACCCTTTATGGCACCCGGCTGGGAGAAGCCTTTTATCGCGTCGTGGTAGCCACCTCGGTGGATGGCGGTCGCACCTGGCATTACCTGGCCACCGTGGCCGGTCCGGAAGCTGTGCCCGCAGTGGAGCCGCGCGGTCACGGCCCTGGCGAACCCTCGTTGGTGCAACTGGCCAATGGCGATCTGATGTGTGTCATGCGTATGGGGGGCGGCGCGGAATTTCCTTTGCGCCGCAGCTACAGCAGCGATGGTGGACAGACCTGGTCTACGCCTGATCCGCTGCCGGCGGCCAGTGTGGAGCCCAGTTTGAAACGGCTGCAAAATGGCGTTCTCGCCCTTGCCACCGGACGGCCTGGGATTTTTCTCTGGCTGTCAACTGATGACCGCGGCGTGCGGTGGCAGTCGATTGACCTGTTGGCGCATCACAATCGCTGGGCGCCCCATGCCGGCTTTCAGATCGCAGCCGCACAGACCACGGCCTACACCGAAATCATTGAAGTCGCGCCCAATCGCCTGCTGTTGGCCTATGATCGCACCCCTTTTGGCTGGCAGCCCACCCCGGCGGCTTCCGACGAACGCAACCGCATATTTCTCCTGCCCATTGAAATTGGATAATCTCCTTGTAAAGAGAAGAATTCTCCCCAATTCTCTGGGCATCTCTGTGAAATCTTAGCGTTTTCTGTGAACCTGAATCGATACGAACAACTTTCTACAGGGAGGCTATCTGAAATTAGGGTTGGCAGCGACACTTGACCTGACGAATTTTGACGGTTTGACAGATCGTCCAGGATGCATGGTAAGATTAAGGCTCATCTGTGAAAAGTGTGAAAACCCCTGACTTTACCGCCGGAGCATGATTGTGGTTTTACACTTTCGGCGGATAAGCGAAGATTAAAGTACAGACAATTTGCTTGTTTCCCTGGATCTTCCCCTTAGCTAGTATCCTTTGCGCTGTATAAAAAGCGGCCTTTTGTTTCTAGTGAATGGTGAGTGAAAAACGCCGCTTTTCAGCACAACTGCAATCCATACTTTACCGCGCGTAAATGGGAATGACACAAAGTCTAGACAGTGCCTTTTCATTCGCATCTATGACAGTGAAAAGTGCAGTGAAGAATGCAAGTAAAAAATATAGTCATCTTCCCTTTCACGTATTCGTCGATCTTTTTAGCAGAAGGAGAATGCGCGTTATGGCAAAGCAATTGACCCGTCGTAAATTTATGCAGATCACGGCTTTGGGCGCCGGTGTTGGGTTACTGGCCGCCTGTGCCCCGGGCGCGCCCGGGGCGGCGCCGGCCGCGCAACCCGCTGCGGAAAGTGCAGAGGCGGCCCAACCAGCCGCCGGCGGTACGCTCAACATTGGCTATGGCCAGAAGACGAGCTACAGTCACTTTATGCACCTGCGCAGCTATGCCGGCGGCGAGACGATCTATAACCGGCTCATGCTGCAGGGCAAGCTGGTTCAGTTGCATGAGCCGACCAAGGAGTTCTATCCAGATCTGGCCGAAAGTTGGGAATTTTCAGAGGATGGCAAAACGCTTACCTTTCATCTACGTCCAGAGTTGAAGTGGCATGATGGCGAGCCCTTTACCGCCAAAGATGTCGATTTTACCTTTCACATGGCGGGGCTTGACTTGGGCGGCTATATTTTGACCCGCTATTTGGCCCCCTACGTGGTGGGTGCACGCGAGTGGATCGACAACGAGGCCGACCGAATCACCGGATTAACCGTGGTGGATGATCACACCGTGCGCTTTGACTTGATCGACCCGGCTAACGAGGATCTGATCTTTGGCGCGTTCAACAACACCTGTATGGCGCCGGAGCACATCCTTAAAGAGTATCTCGACCGTGAAAAGGCCCAGGAGATTTTGCAGAGCGAATGGGCGACGACCGCCAAACATGTGGGGATCGGGCCCTTTAAGGTCGTCGAATATGTGGCCGACCAGTATATTATCTACGAACCCAATCCCGACTATCACTTTGGCAAGCCCAAGGTGGACCAGCTCGTCTATCATTCCTATCAAGATCGCCAAACCGTAGCCGCCGCGATTGAAAAGAAAGAGATCGACATCGGTTGGATTCCTGACACCGAATATAAGCGCATGCAGGAGCTTGATTTTCTCAACTTCCGCACACCGAAAGCGACGCTAACGGTCGGCACGGTGATCAACAGTGCGCGGCCCTATTTGCAGGACAAACGGGTGCGGCAGGCGCTGCTCCACGCCATCGATCGCGACACCATTATTGAGAAGATCTACGCCGGCGCCTCGGAAAAGATCGACACCTTGATTCAGATCCCGAAATATGGCGACAGTCCCAACCTACAACGGTATAACTATGACCCTGAAAAAGCCAAGCAACTGTTGCAGGAAGCGGGTTGGGATAGCCAAACCAAGATCCGTTGGTTGACGGATAAGGTCCCCGCCGACACCTCAATTTGGGATGCCATCAACGGTTACTGGGCGGAGGTGGGTGTGCAGGCCGAGTTCCAGATCAACGCCGATCTCACCGCCGGTCGTGGCCCTGATTGGGACTTTGACCTCTACTGGAGTTCCTATCCCATCGGCCACCCCACCGAATTTGCCTCCTACTTCGATTCACGCGTCGCCGAAGCTTATTACACCGGCTTCAAAAACGCACGCTATGAGGAACTGGCCGACAAATCGGTGCAGCGCTTGCCCGATGAAGAGATGAAGGCCGTCATCTATGAGATGCAAGAGATCCTGGCTGAAGAGGCGCTCTTCCTGATGATCTGCCCGACGCCCAATATCTGGGCCATCAACAAGCGCGTGCATGATGTGTTGCCCATCTACGCCGCCACCGGCTTTAACGACTGGGGCGGCATCCAGAACGCATGGGTGGAAAGCTAGAGCGGATTTACGGTTGATGAATTACGGTTTACGCTTAGCGCCGTATGCTGAACAAGCATAAATCGTAATTCATAATTCGTAATTCGTAAATTATGAAGGATAGGCATGGGACAATACATTCTACGTCGGCTCATCCTGATTCCCATTCTGCTGTTGGGGATTACGGCCATCGACTTCACCTTTATCAACCTGGCGCCGGGCGACCCGATTACCGCCATGCTCGATCCAGCGGAGATGAGGCAGATGACCGATGAAGATATTGCGCGCCGACGGGCGGCATTGGGCCTGGATCAACCGATTCCAGTGCGCTATCTACTCTGGGTAAAAGAGGTAGCCACCGGCAACTTGGGTCATTCCTATATCAAGGCGCAGCCGGTGGCGCGGTTGATGCGCGACGGGATCAGAAACACAATTACCTTGATGATCTTTTCCCTCATCTTCACCACCATCGTCGGTGTGCTCTTGGGGATTATTTCCGCGCTCTATCCCTATTCCTGGCTGGATTACACGCTGACCGCGCTCTCCTTTTCCGGCGTTGCCATGCCCAGTTTTTTCTTTGCCTTGATTCTGATTTTTGTCGGTGCGCTCTGGTTGGGCTGGTTCCCAACCTCGGGCCTGATCACGCCGGGCGCACCTTCCTCGCTCAGTGACCGCTTTATGCACATGGTGCTACCGCTGATTGCCCTCTCCATTGGTGGTACGGCCAGCCTGTTACGCTACACTCGTTCCAGCATGTTGGAGGTTTTGCAGGAAGAGTACATTACCACGGCGCGCGCCAAAGGGCTCTCGGCCAGAATAATCAATGTGCGCCATGCGTTCAAAAACGCCGCCTTGCCGATTATTACCATTCTGGGGCTGCAAATTCCTGGCCTCTTTGGCGGCGCCGTGATTATCGAGACGATCTTTAGCATCCCGGGCATTGGTTCGACCATGGTGGAGGCAACGGGCAATAGCGACTATCCGGTCATGATGGGCGGGATTCTGTTATCGGGCATCACCGTGCTGGTCAGCAATCTTTTGGCCGATGTAGCCTATGCCTTTGCCGATCCACGTATCGCGCTGGGTGGGGAGTGAAGCATGATCAAAGAGCGTGGTGTCGACCGCGTTGACTTGACCGGATCGCGCTTGCAGCAGAGCGCGCCCAGCATGGCCGAAAGTCCGCGTGTGCGCACCTGGCGCCGCTTTCGCCGCCATAAGCTGGCCATCGCCGGTCTTTTCTTCATTGGCATTATCGCCTTCATGGGCATTTTCGCACCCCTTGTCGCCCCGAAAGACCCCTTAAAGACCAGTTTGATCGATTCACTTGTTCCCCCGAATAGCACGTATTGGCTGGGCACAGACCCGGTTGGGCGCGATGTGTGGAGTCGCACCGTCTATTCCATTCGCGTTTCACTGTCGGTCGGCATTGTAGCGGTCGGCATCTCGCTGCTGATTGCGCTGCTCTTGGGCGTCCTCTCCGGCTATTATGGTGGCGCCGTTGACATGGTCATCATGCGGCTGACCGACATTGTGATGACCATCCCCGGTTTGGTGATTATCATGGCCGCCGTCTCTGTATTGGGGCCCAGCATCTACAATGTCATGGCTGCCATCGGCATCTTGGGCTGGCCGGGGATGGCGCGCCTGCTACGCGCCCAGATCCTCTCCGTGCGCGAGCGCGACTTTATCAGGGCCGCCAAGAGTATCGGCATTCCGGATTGGCGGATCATGTTGGTGCATATCTTGCCCAACTCAGTTGCGCCGGTGTTGGTCGCTGCAACCTTTGGCGTCGCCGGTGCGATTCTGACCGAGGCGGCGCTCAGTTTCCTCGGCTTTGGCGTGCTGCCCCCCACGCCCAGTTGGGGCAATATGCTCAACGCCGCCCGTTCGCTGAGCCGTTTGCAGGAAAATCCCTGGTTCTGGCTGCCCCCCGGCATCATGATCTTGCTCACGGTGCTCGCCATCAATTTCATCGGCGATGGTCTACGCGACGCTTTTGATCCGCGGACGACGGGGCAGTGAGGGAAGTATTATTGATTACATAATTTGCTCTGCCCGATTCAAAAAGTGAGCTAGCCTTGAAAGCACTGGTCCTCACCGGCCCCCGCCAACTTGTATTGCAGGAATTACCCATCCCCATCCCGGGTCCGGGGCAAGTGCTCGTGCGCCATCAGGTGACCGCCATCAGCACCGGCAGCGAAGTGATTCGCTATCTGGCCGGCGCGGGGCCGGACATTGGCTATTTGGGCGCCGGTGTAGTCGAGGCGGTCGGCCCTGGTGTTGAGCAGATCCGGCCCGGCGACCGTGTGCGCACCAGCGGTCCCCATCACGAATATGTGCTGACGCCGGTTGCAGGCGCCTTGCCGATCCCCGCCGGCGTCCCTTTTGACCAGGCTGCCTTTGCCTACTTGCCAACGCTGGTGCTCCATGCTCTGCGGCTCTGCGATTATCGGTTGGGCGAGACCGCCTGTGTGATTGGGCAGGGCGTTGTCGGCCTCATGGGCTGTACGCTGGCCGAGGCGCTGAGCATTCCACTCATCGCTCTGGACACGGACGATTCGCGCCTAGCCATTGCACGCCAACTGGGGGTGCGCCATGCGCTCAACCCGATGGCGCCCACCTTTGCCGCCCAGTTGGCGGCACTCGTTGGCGACAAAGGAATCGATGTCACGGTGGACGCCACCGGCAGCTATCACGGTCTGGTGCAGGCAATGGAGTTGACGCGCAAGTGGGGTCGGGTCGCAATCCTTGGCATCTACCGCCCCGATCCCCCTGATCCGACCATGACCGCGCGCCTCTATCAGGCATATTTGCAAAACTTTCACAGCAAGGAGTTGCGTCTGGTCGGCTGTTCCAACGACCCGGCCGAGGGTTACCCGCCACACATCTGGCGCTTTACCATTCACGACAACACGCGCCAAAGTCTTGACCTGCTTGGTCAGGGAAAATTTACACTAGCTCCCGCCATCACCCATCGCTTTACGCCCGAGGAAGGGCCGACGCTCTATGCACGGCTGGGACGGCGTGAATCAGGTTTGTTGGGGGCGGTGTACGATTGGGGTTAGATAGAAAAGGAACAACACGATACAATGGATCGCACACCCTACATTGAAACCTTCGACAACGGCCCCGGCGGTTGGTGCGCCTGGGGCACGGGCGCGTATCTGCCTGAACTCAAGGATGGCGTCCTGATCACGCGCGGGCCCTGGCGCGTTGACCCCAACCACAGCTCGCCGGGGGCGGGTTATCTGCACCTGCTCACCTATCTCTACACCCATCCAACTTATTATACGGAACCAATCGCGGCAGAAGTTGGCATCAACCGTTTTCTGGCGGACGATAAAGATCGCGATCTGACCAACGCCCGCATGACCGTGCGGCTGCGTGGCAATGTCGATCTCAAAGGGGCCAAACTTACCCTTTGGGTGCAGGCAGATATTGGCGACACCCGTCCCAACTTTGTCCTTACCGGTCAGTCGTTAGCGGTCACACCGGATTGGAGTGAGCAGACCCTGCTGCTCACTGCCGACCCTGCCCAATGGCTTTGTGTCGGCGGTCGGCATGACTTGACCAAACTCTATGGCTATGGCGATATTCGTGCGGCGCTCAAGGATGTAAATTGTGACCTGATCATCGTGCTCTTCCCGCTCAATGTCGTCCCGCTCGACGCCCCCTACGAACAACGCGACTTCCTGCGCACCCATCGCGACTATCAGCCCGACTATGCCTATCTGCCCAGCGGCGTGGTCGAGTTTGACACCATCAAAATCGAATATCCCAGTCAGTGAGGTAAAATCGATGTCGATTCAACCAACACCCATACTTGATGTACGCGGCCTGCCTGGCGCACATCAAGTGATTGCCTATCAAGATGGCGGCTTATTTCCCGTATTGGCCCTTACCGGCGACACGGTAGTCGCCGCCCTACGCGGCGGCGCCGGCCATTTGGGGCTGGATGGCCGCATGGAGGTGGTGCGTTCGCACGACGCCGGTCGCACCTGGTCGCCGCCGGCGGTGGTGGCCGACAGTGACTTTGATGACCGCAACCCGGCCTTTGGCGTCACGCATAGTGGCGTACTGGTTCTGTCCTACCACCGCCAGGGCAACTACGACGAGGCCGGCAACTGGCGGCGCCGCGAAGCGATGGAGGAACGGCGCGTCGAGATTATGGTCACTCGCTCACAGGACCGGGGTCTCACCTGGACGACACCCGCGCCGCTGGGCGTGGAGCTGCTGGCCGCCGGCTCGCCCTTTGGCAAAATCGTCACGCTGAACGATGGCACCTTGTTGCTGCCCATTTATGCGCGTCCAATTGACGCCCTGCTGGGCAGCCGCGCCGGTGACATGACTGGTGACGGCGATTGCAGCTATCTGGTGCGTTCCCACGATGAGGGCGTCACCTGGGGTGAACCATCGCTGATCGGCGTCAACATGAATGAGACCGCGCTCACTGTGCTGCCGGACGACACTGTGGTGGCTGCTATGCGCGGGATCCCCCCGGACCAGGCGCTCCACGCCGCGCGTTCCAGCGATGGCGGCTGGAGCTGGTCGCCGCCGGTGCAGGTGACCGGTCCGCGCCAACATCCGGCCGACCTGGTGCAACTGGCCAATGGCGCCATCCTCATGACCTATGGCAACCGCACCGCGCCCTACCGCATTGAAGGGCGCATTAGCCGCGATGGCGGGCGCAGTTGGCTTCCCCCCTTGCTCACCTTCTCCGGCCAACTCTATGGCTACCACTTGCCGCCGGAACGCCCCACAGACCTGGGCTATCCCTCCAGCGTGGTGCGCCGCAACGCGGGCCACGGTCAAGGGGTGACGATGTATTACTATAACCCGTCCGTCAGAAAACCGTGGCAACATCAAGATCGTGCGGTCGAAAGCCGTTACCTGGCGCGCGATTACTACGCCATTGCCGTGACGTGGGACGAAGCTGAGTTGATCGCGGCGGTGGAGCGGCTGGTTGAATAGTGCATTGACCTGATAGTAGCAGGCTGAGGAGGTCCCCGAGGTGGCAAATTTTCGACTTGTGCGATAAATTATGGCATGGTAGACTGGGATGCTATGTTGCACTATTTTGTTGGACGAATCTTCATCCTGATCCCCACACTCTTGATCGTACTCTTTATCACCTTTTTGCTGGGCTATTTGGGGCCTGTAGATCCGGTGATGATTATGGCAAGGGAAAATGCTGCGCGCGGCATTTATTACACGCCGGCACAAATTGCCGACCTGCGCCACCAATACGGGCTGGATCGCCCCTTTCTAGCTCAATTCGGCACCTATCTCAATAACCTGTTACACGGCAGCTTCGGCTACTCCTATCGCGATGCATCTCCTGTCTTACCGCGTATTATCGCCGCTTTGCCCGTCTCCGGCTCAATCGCATTAGGGGCGATGGTAATCCTGATTGTCCTGGGCATTCCACTGGGCATCCTGGCAGCACGCTTTCACAATACCGTGATTGACTATGTGATCGTCGGGGGGAGCCTCTTTCTCAACGCTGTGCCGGTTTATGTGTTGGTGCCTGTCTCGTTGATTGTCTTTGTCCTGTGGCTGAATCTAATGACAGTGCCGCATGGCTGGAAAGGGATCTTTCACCCCCATTTTGTCTTAGCCGCAGCGCTGATGTCATTGCGGACGCTGGCCGTAGTGGTTCGCCAGACGCGCGCCGGCATGTTAGATGTGTTGGCCAATGATTATATCCGCACCGCGCGCGCCAAAGGCTTGCGTGAAATCCGGGTGCTGACGCGTCATGTATTGCGCAACTCGCTCATTCCGGTTGTGACCCAGTTGGGTTTAATGGTTGACGATTTTATGTGGGGTGCGGTCTTTATTGATCTGGCCTTCAATTTGCCTGGCCTAGGGCGGCTCTTTGAGCAGGGGCTTAGCTCACGTGATTTTAACTTTATCTATGGCATTGTAATCTTTACGGCATTTTTGACGATGATGGTGAATCTGTTGATCGATCTGCTCTACCCGCTCTTGGATCCGCGAGTGGCGTATGATTGACTTGCTAGTAAATCCCGGCGTAAATGATTGCATCGACATTTTTAGAAATTTGCAGTAGTGCTGCAATCATTTACGCCGGGATTTACTAGTGTTTTGTAAAATTAGTTCTGATGGATGCGGTAGGGGCATCCGCTTGCCGGTGCCCTGGCGCCTAGAAGGCCACCGCTGCAAGAGTCGGTGGCCTTCTAGGCGCCTACTAGCTATCATTACTTATCTGACAGAACACTAGATAAATGGTGAACTGTTTGCGGGGGATGACATGGCAGAAGCCGCCGGTAAACAGGCTGTACTCAAGCGTGAATTGCAACTAAATAACAATACCAGTCGCCATCGACGTAACTTATGGCGTGATGCCGGCCGGCGACTAGTGCGCAACAAGCTTTCCCTGCTCGGCCTGCTTATTTTTACCTGGCTGGTCGTCATGGCAATCTTTGGGCCGGCGCTGGCGCCTTACCCCTATATGGAGCAAAACCTGGACCGCGTGGCCGAGACACCCAGTTGGGACTACTGGCTCGGTACGGATGACCTGGGGCGCGACATGTTGAGCCGCATCTTGTGGGGTGCGCGTACTGCGGGCATTGTTGCCATTATCTCTACCACCATGAGCCTAACGGTCGGCGTCGTTCTGGGTTCCTTGGGCGCCTTTGCCGGCGGTTGGGTCGATTGGCTCATTGCCCGGTTGGTTGATGTGACCATGTCGATCCCCCAATTGCTGGTAGCCTCGCTTGTCGCCTCCACCTTTCGCTCACCGGTAGCCGGCTGGGTGGATAGGATGTACACCCGCACCGGTTGGAGTCTTTTTGCCACGCCAGCCTATGTGGATCTGATTGTGGTCTTTGGCGCGCTGGCCTTTATCCAATGGCCGGGCTATGCACGCTTGATCCGCGGACAGATCCTCTCGTTACGCGCAAAAGAGTTTGTCGAAGGCGCGCGCGCGGTTGGGGTGCATCAATGGCGTATCCTCTTTCAATATTTGATCCCTAACGCTTTGGGGCCAATCATTGTCGCCGTTACCTTTGGCTTTGCCGGCGCGATCGTGGCGGAAGCTGCGCTCAGCTTTTTGGGCGTTGGGGTGCAGCCACCCCAACCCAGTTGGGGAACCATGATCAGAGACAACGCACTGAGTTGGCGCTATCGTCCCTGGTTGGTGGCTGTGCCGGGCTTTACCATCGGCCTAATCTCGTTAGGCATCAATTTCTTAGGCGACGGGTTGAATGATGCGCTCAACCCGCAACAAGCCGATCAGTAACTTGCAGTTGCGTAGAAGGTAGTTATATTGCGGTTGTGATGAAAACCGGTGATTTTCCTTGGTGCTTTAGTCGGGACAAAAACTTCGGTTTTCATTCAGAGCGAAGTATAGAGACTTGTTACCCCAAGCGTTGATCTGTTTTGAAAACAGCGCCGCTAGATCATAATTCTTGTCGTAACGTGTTTGTCTATCTCACTGAAGGAGGGTATCCATGACTGTAAACGTTCGTTGGCACGCTCTGTTGAGTGTGCTCGTGATTGTTACCTCGTTGCTCGGCGCCTGTGTGGGGAACGGTGCACCAGCCGCCGGCGAAGCGGTTGTCGACCAGCCCGCGGCTGCCGAACAAGCCGCCGCACCGGCGCTCCCGGAGGGCGCCGCCGATGAACAGGTGTTGCATATGGCTGTTGATAGTGGTCCGGGCAACGGTCCCGTGCCAGGGTTGGATTTTGGCGTCGCCGGTCTGCCGGGCGCCACCTACTGGTCGCTTATGCACGTCGATGGCAACGGTGAATTTGTGCCGGGCCTAGCGACCAATTTTGATGTCAATGCCGAACAGACTGAATTTATCTATCATCTCGACCCGGCAGCCGTCTGGTCTGATGGCGAACCGCTGACGGCGCAACAGATTGTGGATTGGTATAATTTTATCTGGAGCCCCGACCGTATCAGTGGACCTTCTGCTAGCAACTTTAACCAGATCAAAGGTTGGGTGGCCTTTCAGGAGCGCCGGGCTGACACACTAGAAGGGGTGGTCGCCGTCGATGATCAGACCTTGCAGATCACGCTGGAGAAGCCCGGTCCGTCGTTCCGCTACAGCATGGCGACTATCTATGCCGCGCCGGGGCGTGTTGAGCAATATGCGGATGTCGTCAAAGGGGTGGAGGCCGGCAAGGCGCAGTATGAAGCTATGAGCCAGGTCTGGATGGGTGATAACGCCGCCAATCTGATCGTCTCCGGCCCTTTTAAATTTGAGACCATGCGCCCCGAACCGGAAGGCGTCTATAATTTCGTCGTCAATCCCAACTGGTGGGGCGCACCGCCCAAGCTCACGCGGATTGAAAATATTACCATGCGCGACCACCAGACCTTTAGCTTGATGTTTGAAAACGAGGAACTGGATTTGGCTTATGTAGTCGGCCCCGCGGCAGTTAATCTGCGCAAAATGATGCCCGACGTTTTCAAAGAAAAGAAAGTCTGGGCCTTCTTTTCCATGTTCTTCTACACCGACCGCGAGCCGTCGGATGATCTGAACTTGCGCAAAGCCTTGCTCCATGCAATTGAGTGGGAAAAGGTGGCCCAGGTGGCATGGGAAGGCGAGCAACCCCCCGTTGAGAATGGGCAGACCATGCCACCCGGCATGAACTGCCGCCCAGATGATTGGGCGCCTTATCCCTTTGATCTGGTGAAGGCCAAAGAATATCTCGCCCAATCCAACTATGGCCCCGACGGGTCAAATGTGCCGAAGATTCGTATGCGCCTAGAGACTGACGCGCCCCGCCAGCGCGCCTCACAGATCATCGCCGAAATGTGGCGCACCAACCTGGGTATTGAGAACATTGAAATGCACCAGGAAGAGACTGAGTTCACCGAGGGGGCAGAAACCATTGCCATCCGCACGGCCAGTTCCGGTGCGGCCTTCCCGGATCCTGGCGTATGGCTAGGCAACGTCTTCCGCACCGGCACCTGGACGGTGGACAATGGCACCCACTATCGCACTGATGAGTGGGATACCGAGATTGACGAGATTCGCTCTATGGATCCGACATCCGCCGGGTATTGCCAAGCGGTGCAAGATTTCTACCAGAAAACGCTCGACCAGGCGCTCTTGATCCCTATGGCTTACATCAAGAGTTGGCGACAGGAACAGCCTTGGCTTATGAATTTTGAAGAAAGCCAGGTTTCCAACTACTACAATATGCAGGATGTGTGGATTGCAGCACATTAGAGGTGGTAGGATGACAAGATGAAGGGATGATGGACGATTCATTCATCTTGTCATCCCTTCATTCTGCTATTCCTTCATCACATAATGAGAAACAACATGGTTGACGAAACGCGTCTGATCGCCTGTTCTGCCCACCCTACGACACCGCTGGTTTGCGGCACGCTGACTACCTGCACCTTACAGCTAGAGGTGCAAACAGGATTGGCGCATCAGGCGCGCATTCGTTTCTATTTCACGCAATCACCTTACTATGACCAGCCGCCAAGCTATGGGATGTCGGCCAAGGGCTTTGTCTTCTATCATCGGGTTCACTTTCAGACCAGCAATCCACAAGCGATCGGCTATCTCACGGCAACCGCGGCCTCTGGTCGGCCCGTGCAAATTGAACTGGAAAAAGGGCATTGCTTCTTTACCTTGTGCTGTCCGCATGGGCTAGATGCAGGGGATCGGCTGGTGGTGGTGATTGGCGACCGCAGCGCCGGCGGCCCTGGCATCGAAGTCGTGCATCACCCCACCTACGGGGATTGGCGGTTGCGCTGCACCGTCGACGCTTTAGGGAATGACAACTTTGTCGAACAGGTCGCTACCCCCATCTTGCGGGTCGTCACTGGTGCGCCACACGAACTGTTGGTGCATCTCCCCTCACAGACACAGCCCAACCAGGCGAGCGACTTACAGATCACGGTAGTTGATCGTTACGGCAACCCTGTCGAAGCGTATACCGGGCAATTCCAAGTGACTATTGAAGGTGGTGGGTATGTCACAGCCGCTTTTGTCATCACTGCGGCAGATAGCGGGTCAAAACGCTTCCCCGCCAGCGTTGTCTTCACCCAACCGGGGGTGCACCGCGTTCATGTCACTTCCCTTGTTGATGGGGAGACGCCACTGGCTGGCACAAGCAACCCCACCGACTGTCGGTCGCTCTCAATATCAGCAACCGCTAGCCGCGCTAACCAGAGCGCGGACGAATCATCTTGTCATCTTGTCATCTTATCATCCTATCAGAGCCCTCCACCGCCAGCCGATGAACCCAAGCTGCTCTGGGCCGATCTCCACGGTCATACCTGGTGTACGGATGGCACGCACGCGCCGGAATTCTACTATCACTATGGCCGCACCGTCGGTTTTCTAGACGTCTGCGCTTTGACCGAACACGACACCATCAGCCAGGAGGTATGGCAAGCGTTGGTGCAGGTAGCCGAACGTTATAACGAGCCGCACGCCTATACCACCTTTTTGGGGTATGAGTGGACCGGAGATTTAGTGCAGTCCCTCAATGTACTTTTCAAGGCCGGGGTGGGCAATTACTATCCGGCCTATGCAGCCGCCAGCCGCCACTACACCGACTTTGTGGCGTTGTTGGCGCGCGACGGCAATGCGCTGCTCATGCGTCATGACCTGCCCGGAATGGGCCAACGCTGGCCGCAGGTCGATCCGACGGGACAGATGGAGCGGCTGGTACAGATCTACTCCTTTATGCTCTCCAGCGAAGCGCCCGGCTTACCCTACACGCGCGGGGTGATCGATACGGGCAGTAGTGTGCAAGCGGCGTTGGCCGACGGTTTCCGCTTTGGCTTGCTCGGCAGCTCCGACACCCACGCCAGTATGCCCGGCCGCCGTCACAGCCTGACCAAAGGCACCCCCGGCTATGGCTCTCGCCCCTATGGCTTGACCGGCATTTATGCAGAGGAGAATACGCGCGCGGCAGTCTTTGCGGCGCTCTATCACCGCCGCTGTTACGCCGCCACCGACCGCATTCTCCTCGACTTTCGCATTAACGATCACTGGATGGGCGAGGAGATCACCCTGGAAGGTCCCCGCCACATTGAAGCCCGTGTGGTCGGCACGGCGCCCCTTGCCTATGTGGCTGTACTGAAAAACAATCAGATCTTGCACAAAACGGGTGAAGGCGAAACCACGCTACACGTTGCCATCATCGACGAGGTTGATCTAACGCCCGGGGATTTTTACTATTTGCGTGTGGTGCAAACCAATGGCGATCTCGCCTGGTCTAGCCCGATCTGGGTGGATGGAGAAGAAGATGCTCGTTCCTGACCTTTTACGTTCCTTTTTGACCTTTCGCATCGACCTGCAAAAGCAGCCGGCAATCACGGTTTCAGCCAAACCGCCTTTTACGCTCAACAATGCGCGTATTCTCTTGGAAACGCGCTGCCTGATCCACGACCGGCAGACAGGCATCGCCACCACCTATGTTTTGGGGGCATCTTGCAAAACAGAACAGGTGGGGTTGAAGGCTGACCTCTGGCTCCAGCCCAACGCCGATTTCTGTTGTGTTCTTTCTGATGAGGATTTTCTCATCCTCAAAAGTTGGGATAAGCATAACAAGGGGGTCATGTTCTATCCTCCTACGCGCGGGCCACAGCCGGAACGTCAGCTTGGCAAGGTGGCCGACGCCTTTGACTGCATTAAGATCAATGTACGCATGACGGAAGGCGAGCCTTTGACCACCACCGCGGCCATTGTGCAAGCGACCTTGGCCGACGAAGGGCTGACCGGGCGGATCGAGTTCAGCGCCTTGGATCGCTTTGATGTGACCTTGGATTTCCCGATCAAGACCATCAACGCCAGCGAACGCGATCAGATCTATCAGACCGATACGGGACCGATACTCTTCCCCGACTTCTCATTGCCCTTTGACCAGATCATGGAGAGCTTTCACTTAGCCTATGTGGCCTATAACGCGCCGGATTGGGCTGAGTTTATTCTGCGCGTGCCAACTCCGCTCAATGACGAGATCGCCGTGAATCACTATGCCCGAACGGTGCGCCTGGCGACACGCAATTCGATTATACGATTGCAGTGACAGATAGGAAGAGGACGATCAATGCCGGTGACAGATCAATTAGCCGCACGCGCCGCGCACTATCATGACATCATTCTTGATGTGGCCTATGGGCCAGGCGGGCTGCTCGCTTCCTTTGTGCGCTATGACACGCGCCGCCCTTTCCAAGAGGGCGAAACGCCCCATGAGTATCTGACCAGCCATCTCGACGGCGTCTGGGGCGGTAACACCCCTAAACCGACCATTGCCGACTGGCTCTATGGCGAGAACACGCTTTGGGCAACGGGCTGGTTCCTCTGGTCGCAGATTCTGCGTTATCGCGCCACGCAAGATGCAGCCGCCCTGATAACGGCGCGCAAATGTTTTGCCGATCTCAACCATCTCTTTCAGCTTTCCGGCCAGATCGAGCCCGGACTATTGGGCAAACCACACGGCGGTCGTCCGGGCGCCACCACCAGCTTTGACCAGGCCGCGTCGCCTGTGCTCTTCTACGCCATCTACGCCCAAGAACTGGCCACCCCGGCAGAACGGGCTGTAGCGGAGGCCAATCTGGCTGCCCATGGTGAGTACTATCTGCGCCGCAACTGGGTGATGAACCATCACGGCCACCTCACCCGCATTGTCGATCCAGCTCATACGAGCACGATGAAATATCTGGCCTGTATCCACGCCGCTTATGAGTTGACGGGTGAAGTGCGCTTCCGCGACGCCGCCTTTTACTACCTGCGCCAGATCCAGGCCGGTGGTCGCCTGCCTTGGCCGACCAACCCGTATGAACTCAATCACAACGCCTATTACTATGCCCTGCTTGCTAACTACTGGAGCCGTAGCGCGCTAGCGCAGGAAATGGACTGGATTGGCTATATCGATCACTATTGGCGGGCGATGCAGCTCTCTTTTGATGCGGAAGGCATCTACCGCTTTGGCGCGTATGACGCGGTCAACCACACCTTTACCCCTTATCCCAATCAGTGGGTGGATCGCAGCGGGGCCGACCGGCTGGGAGTCACCGACCCCAGTAAGAATGCACGGCGTTGGGTCTCGGCCACCAGCCTCTCTAACCGCGCGCTGACCGCCGGTATGGCTGCCGCGCTCGGCATCCTGGCGCAATCTCACGGACTGGATGCCGATGCACACCAGGCGGCGCGGCGCATCCTCCTGCGGCTGGATGAAGACAAAATGCGTTGGTGGTGGGATGACGGTACGCTGCCGACTGAGTTGAAACCGCTGCTCAACATCTTTGGCCCAGAAGTCCCCGCCGTTTGGCTGGTCGCTTATTGGCACGGTAGGTTGATTGGGGCTTGGTAAAAATCATGATGACAAATCTGCCTGAACCCCAGAGCCACACAGAGGCGCTCGATCTTGAGCGCAAAATTGCTGAGACACGCGCTGGCCAGCGGCCGATTGATGCGCGCCGCTATCCCTATTTTCCGCCTGATTATACCGTGCCTTTTCTCCATATCGGCACACAAAAACAGCTTTTCCTGGACAACTTTATCCTCGACCACTTGACTGATGTAACGCGCCGCTTCCCCAAGCCCGACCGGCCAGAGACGCCGGTCTTTCGCGTCGGTGACTTGCCGTGGGAGGCGCGGGGCAACCCTTTTCCCACCGCCGCGCTCCATGACCCGGAGGAGGGCAAATTCAAGCTCTGGTATGTGATCCCGCTGGCTGAGGATGCCTATGGTGATCACGGTCAAGCGCTCTGTTATGCCGAATCACACGACTGTCTGCACTGGGAGAAGCCCCTGAGTGAGCAGTGCCTGCCCTTTGGCGAGCACCGCGCCACCAACATTGTGCTGCTCGATTCGGGCCACCACATTGGCTTGGTGCGCAACCATGATCAGCACGACCCGGCGCGCAAATACCTGCTAGTCTACAACCCTCATGACAAAGCACGTGCGCTGGGCCATCATACCATGTCGTCGGTGGCCGCCTCACCCGATGGCCTGCGCTGGCAGATCATCAGCGAGGATACGCCCCAACGCCATCACCACTTTCAACGCATCATTTGGGACGAGGCGATCCAGCGCTGGATTGCTTACAGTCAATACTCCCATCACTGGAATTTTCTCCATCGCAAACGTCAGGTCGGTCGCCAGGAGAGCGCCGATTTTATCCACTGGTCGCCCAAGGAGGTGGTGCTCTCCGCCGACTGGGATCCCAACCTGCCACCCCACCTGGAGTTTCACGATATGTCCGTGCGTAAGGAGGGCGGTCTGTACATCGGCCTGGTCACCGAGTTTATGGCCGAGCCGATCTGGGCTGAGCGCGATGGGAGCAACTGGCGCGACTTTGCCCATGCCCGCCTCAGCCTCTACAGCAGCCGCGATGGCAAACGCTGGCAACGGGCCGGCGGTCTGGAGCCTTGGGCCGACAATCGCGGTCCCGGCAGTTGCGACTACGGCTTTGTTGCGCCCACCGTAGCTGGTCAACTGGTCCACAACGGCAAAACCCACATCCTCTACAACGCCATCCCCGACAAGCAACATTGGTTTAGCGCCACCCCCAACGCCGCGCTCATGCCTGAGGCCACGTTCCAAGCCGCCCGCGCTGCCTGGGAGACGCGCCGCCAGTTGACCGCAGATCTGCCCCAATGGGAGCGCGCCATCAACGCCTTGATCCTGCGCGAGGATGGCTGGGCGGAGCTACACCCCACCTATGAGACCGGGCAGGTGATCACCCGCCAGTTTGTCTTTGAAGGCGACACGCTCCGGCTCAACGCTGACTGTAGCTTTGGATCAATTCGCGTCGAGTTGCTCGATCCCCACTTCCAACCCTATCCGGGCTTCGCCGCAGACGAGTGTGACCCTGTGGTTGGCCCGCGCGACCGGATCTGGCATACAGTCGCTTGGCAAGGCAACCGCGATGTACGCTCCCTCTGGAACAAGCCGGTGCGCATCCGGTTTGAATTGAACGAAGCAAGTCTCTATGCGTTTCAGTTTATAAAGGAGACAAGCTAAAGTATACATCTAGGCTGTAGCCTGTGGCTGTGCTATAATCTTGCCAAGTCTTGTCTAAATGCCCATCAGGAGGTATAAATGATTGCTACACTGGAACTGACAGAAACAGAATGTCGCACAGCTGTTGATCAATATTTAGCGAATGCGTTAGGTACAGCCTATCGTGCCGGCCGAGGTGAACTGCGTAATGGCGGCTGGGTGTTCATAGTAACCAATCAACGGGCCGACATGACGCGTGTTCCGGTTGTAGGCAGTATAGTCGTTGATGCCCTCAGCGGTCAGATACAAAAACTAACCTATGATCAGATCCGCAACATGCGCGAAGCGGGCGCTGTGCAAGCTGCACAAGCACGCAATGAACTGGCGCGCAATGTTGACGGCTATGTATTGCGCCGTCATGCCTGGATCAAAGCCAGCCGTTGGCTTAGCGACCATGTGGGTATGAAAATCGGAGCAGAAGACGGCCAGTTCCTTGATCAAGAGTCACCCATTTGGCGTTTTTCCATCATTTGCTATCTACACAGCCTCGAAACAAATTTATTCGGCGCGATTGATGTCGATGCCAGCACCGGACAAGTAATACCATTGACGGAAACCCAAATTCAAACCATTCAGGAGGCCGTCAGTGCTGCTATCCGGTATCAGAAACAAACAGCAACAAGATGAGTACGGTTGTTTGGTGGTTTGTTGTCAGATGATTCTCGGCTATTTGGGCATTGACAAAGACGAAGAATGGCTGTGGAAACAGTTACGGGCAGGATCGATCACACCTTTTTCAAAAGTTCAGAATCTGGCTACTGACCTTGGATTGGTCGTTGAGCGCAGTTCCTGGCAAGATGATTTGAGGCTGTTTGAACCTTACATTGAATCAGGATTGCCCGTCATCGTAGCAGTCGATGCCGATCATACCGCGTATTGGCCCTATTATCGGGATCATGCAGTGATTGTCATTGGTTTTGATGAGGCCCATGTCTTTGTCAACGATCCCGCTCAGGCCGAAGCACCACTGGCGGTTGACATTGGCACTTTCTTGCTGGCATGGGCAAATCGAGATTATGAGTATGCTGTTATTCGGTTGGCAGAAGATTCGTGATGACATCGGATTAGGGATATATGACACGTACTGCCCGCTATTAAGCACTAATTGCATTCCCGACTTGGCATTTCGTTGCCTTGTATCATTGGCTGGGATTGGATATTGTATTGTGATAGACAATCAGGTCTATTCTACGGTCGAAGGCAGTTACCACAGCCACGCGACAGAAGTTGGGACTGGGTAGCCGATAAAGGCAGAAAACTAATGAACATTACCTGGCAAATGGCGCGTGGCATGCCCACCTTTATCAAGGGCGGTGCGCTCGGTATGGTAGATGGCGCACCGGTCTACGCCGCCGGTTGCACCTACCCCTGGCGGGAGACGGAGCAGACGTGGCTTTGGGATACAGAGCGCGGCGACTGGTTCCCAGTGGAGCCGTCGCTCACGCTAGGGCGCGCCTACACCCACGGCAGCACGTTGCAGGATGGCCTGTTGGTGCTGGGTGGGCGCAAGTCACAGCCAGAGGGGCGGGTGAGTCTGCGCGATGGCTGGTGGCTGCGCCGTCACCGCGGTGGTTTTACCTGGACACCCTTACCCCCCATGAACTACCCCCGCGCCATCCCCACCATTGGTGTAGCGGGCAACCAAGTGCTGGCCTTGGGGGGCGGCGAGTGGGAGCGTTCCCAAGGCGGAGCCTTTGTCACCCGCCAGCTTACGCACTATGAAATTCTCGATTTGGACAATCTGGACGCCGGTTGGCAAGACAAGGGCCCACTGCCCTTCCCTTCGCTGGTTGGCTCGGCCTTTGCCAGCGTGGGTGGGGCAACCTATCTCTTTGGCGGCTACGAATGTTGGACCGCCGCCAACCAACGGCAGATCCGGCGTGACGGCAGCGCCTGGCGCTATGACTTTGCCCATGACGCCTGGACTCGGCTGGCTGATTTCCCCTGTATGGCTTCGGGCTGGTGCGCCGTGCCCTATCAAAACAGCATTATCTTGCTCGGCGGCGCACTTACCTTCCAGGCGAATGGGGCCGAAGCGACCTCTCACACCTATCACACACTGGAGACAGGTACAACGCGGCAACGGGTCATCGGCGCTTATTCCGACCAGGTCTTTGTCTATGACATTGCAGCAAACCATTATCACCGCTTGGATGACCGCATGCCCATTGGCCTCAACGACCTGCGCGCCACCATTGCCGGCGACGTGATCTATGCTGCCGGTGGCGAGACGGTTGACCCGGCCTTGAGCAATTGCAGCAACGCGTTTATGATTGGAACCATTGCACCGTAACAGGAAGGATGACCGCGTTCTATGCGCTACGCGATCCCGCTGGCCGCGCCATTGGTCGATGAGTTGATCCCCTTCTGGGCCACCATCTTTGGCGATGGCCTGCCCGACATTGAGCGCGCCGTTTTCCTGGGGGCGGAGGAGGCCTACAGCCGCAGCAAGCTCTATCTACGCCGTGAGGGGGAACAAGTGGCCGGCACCTGTTTTATGATGCACGCCACGGCGGCGCCGGCATTGGCGGGCTTGGGCGAGGTGGCCACCGATCCTCACTTGCGTGGCCGTGGCATTGCCACCGAACTTTGCAGTCAGGCCGTCGCCGATTTGCGCGCCGCCGGCGGCGAGGCGCTCTTCCTTGGCACAGTCAACCCCGTGGCGGCGCGTATCTATCACCGGCTGGGCTGGCGTAAGTTGGCGGGCGCCAATGTGATGGTCAATCTGACCGCTGCGCTATCACCCGAAGAGTTTCTCGTCGATTATTTCCGGCGGCCAGGGCAAGTAACCATTGGCCCAGTCGGTCCCGATGTGCGCGTGCCGATGATTCCCTTGATCCTGACGCCCCATGACAGCCTGGTCTTAGATGCCAATGTAGAGATCTACTCGTGCCGTTATCGCACCCAGAATTCTTGCATGGGACTGTATCCCCGCTATGTGCGCGGTTTGCAGGAGCGCCAAGGCGCGTGCTTTGCGGCGCGCACGGATGATGGACGGGTAGTCGGATTGGCGACCGCCCTACCCGCAAAGCAAGAAGCGGTCGCCGGCGACTGCCAGATCGACGGCTTTGTCCATCAGCGTTTTGCCGCGACCTGGCCGGCTTTGATCGAGGCCGCCTGTAGCTGGGCGCGCGCCTACGGTGCAACAGAGGTGGGTGCGCTGATTGCAGCGGAAGACACTGAAAAACAGGCGGTCTTTCAGTCACTAGGCTTTGTCTGCCAAGGTTTGGCGGCAACGTTAGAGCACACGCGTATGACAACTTGGCGCGTCGTCTAATGCCCACCGTTAACAGCCAACAGCTTAATTTTACGGCAAGAAAGCTCAGGCAAAGTTAACCCAACAAGCAAGGAGATCCTGTCCTATGAACCTGCAGGAATGCGCGGCAACTTTCAACCGCATGGTGATTGACGACGCCCGTGATGAGTACGGCTTGATCCGCCACAAGCTAACCTACCCCGATCGCAAACCCATTCCAGCCGATCTGTTAGAACATGTGCGTCAGGAAAAGCTGGAACGGCAAAGCACAGGGAAGAAGTGGCATCCACTGGCCGGCACACCAGCCTATGCCATGTACGAAGACGCCAGCTATGTGGGCAATCGTTATTTGGTGGCCCAGGTCTGGCGTTGGCTGGCGACGCAGAGCGATGCGGCGCGCCTGGACGCCCAACGCGCCTATCAGGCCACCATCTATCCGTACCACGAGGGTGCAAAAATAGAACCGGGCTACTGGCCCAAACCCTATGGCGCCCTGGTGGGTGACTGCGCAGTGGATAAGATCTACACTGAGACGAGCGTCGATCAAGCCTATTCACCGGTGATTGCCCTCTGGCGCTACTATCAGCACCTGGCCGATGACACAGAAAAAAGCGCGATTGGCGCGGCGCTCCAGGCCCACGGTCACTGGTGGATCCGCCATGACTACCACTATGATTACCTGGGGGAGCGTTGGGCCGTCTTTGGCCAACGCATCACCTCGCCCAGCGGCGCGCTCAAGATCCCAATCGGCATGCACATTGCCTACCAGGTGACTGGCGACAAAAAGTTGCGCGACGAGTGTGTGCGTATTTTGCGCCAGGGCATCAGCGACGGTGCGTTGACCATGCACCACGGCCCACGCGGCGAGACCAAAGATCTCTATCACTGGGCAGAAATGTACGCTTACTTCCTGCGCGAGACCGAACTGGCCGATGAAACCGACTGGCCGCGCCTGATTCAGGCCTGTTGGCGGGCCGGCAAGAGTACGATCCAACCCGATGGTTGGTGCATTGGCATGGGCAACTTTACGGCTGACGGCCTGGTTGAACGTTATGAACCCGGCCCCATCGACGATGTCCACCACGGCTATTGGAAAACCGCGGCCCCGCATCCTGCCTCCACCGCCCAAATGGCAGGGCTGGCTATGTTAATACACGAGTTGGGCTATGACCCCGAGGCGGGCGCAGTGGGCCAACAACTGCTCGCACGAATTACCCCCGCCGAAACCGGCGACCGCCGCGGCTATCTTGCCGGCGACCCGGCGCAAATACCGCCGGCCTACCGAGAAAATCCACCACCGTTGCTCTTCAATACCCGTACCGTAGTCTTTTGGCTGGATGCCTATTGGCGCGGTCAAATGCTGGGACTTCTATAGTGTCTGTCCAAACGCAAAAAGGAACTTGTCATGACTCTACGTATTCTCTCAATTGGCGCCCATCCCGCCGACATTTTTGACCAATCGGGGGGCACGATGGCCCATCATATCAGGCGGGGCGACTGGGTGGGTTGTGTGGTGCTAACCCACGGCGCGCGCGTGCACGACGCCATTATCAGCGACGCCATGTTTCACCGCCAGGAAATCCCCGCGGCCGACGAATTGCAAACATTGATGGCGGAACGCTCGGATGTCAAAGCCGAAGAGACACGCCGTGCTTGCGCCCTATTAGGGGTGGAAGATGTCACCTTCTTTGGCGCGGATGATGCGGTTTTGTTGGTAACGGAAGAATTGGTGCGCCGCCTAGCGCAGCTTCTGCGCGCAAAGCGCCCTGACCTGATCCTGACGCATTTCCCGCGTGAGGGGGATGGGATCCTCAACCCTCATGCCGTGGCCGGGCAGATTGTACTGGGCGCCGTCCAGTTGGCGGCCAGCGTCGATCCGGGTGATCGCCACCCGCCGCACAAGGTGGCGCAGATCTTCTTCTTTGGCACCGGCGCCGCGCCCTTACCGCGCAACGTTTGGAACGCGGCCGGTGGTTATTACAACGATCTCTTTATTGACATTGGTGACGTGATCGAACAGAAATTGGCCGCGCTTGACTGTATGGTGAGCCAGGGCTATGGCGGCGCCTATGCGCGCAAACGGATTGAGACCAGTGACGGTGCCTTTGGCAATGCCGGCGGTGTGGCCTATGCCGAAGGCTTTATTACCATGAATGCCGAAACTCACAACTATCTACCGGTCACTGAGCACGCGCTCAACGCCGCCCGCGCGTCCGACCACCAGTTGATCGTGAAGCGCTCACACCGGATCAATGTCTAACAGTAGCCGAAAAAGGAACACACAAATATGGGTAATCAGTGCTCAGTTTTCAGTATCCAGTCGTCTGTACCCCTGGTCACTGTCTACTGATTCCTGTCTACTGAAAACTTTGTATGTTCCTTTTGCCGCCACGGATGTCTAATACTTAGCCTATCCCACCCGCAGCCAAAGGAGCTTTCGATGATTATCCACAATGGCGGACCGCAGCAAAGCTTAGCGGAACTCGTCCTTTTTCCCTTTGACGACCACAGCATTCCTTTTCAAAATGGCGTGGAACTAAAATTGGTGGGCCATACCACCCCTTGCGGTCGTACCAAGATCGTCCTCGGTCTGGGCGAAGAAGGTGCGCCGGATGACAGCCATGTCGTCTATTACGGGGCAGTGCAGCAGGTGGGTGATGAACTGTACATGTGGTATTTGGGGCAGAACCGCCAGGAGGCCGGCTGGTTTGAGCGGGTCTGCCTGGCCAAGAGCAAGGATGGTTATCACTGGGAACGCCCCAATTTGGGATTGGTGGAATACCGAGGCAACCGCAATAATAACCTGGTCGATCTCAACCAAGGGGCGCACCATGTCCAATCCTGTGTGGTCTTTCATGACCCGGACGACCCGGACCCACAACGCCGGTTTAAGATGGCCTTTCAGACGCGCCAGTACAAGAGCGTCTTTGCCGCGGCCTACAGCACCGATGGTCTGACCTGGCGCGAGTCACCCCATAACCCGGTGGGGCGCTGGTTCGAGATGGCAGGCGGCACGCGGTTCAACGGCTGTTACTATCTCACGGGTCAAGGCGGCAACCATGCCGGCGGCTTGCGCCAATTGGTGACCTACGCTTCCTATGACTTCGAGCACTGGCTGGCCGCCTCGTGCCGGAGTATGCAGCGCAGCAACATCACCCCGCAGCCGACAACGGCCGGGCGCAACGCGGGCGAGCAGATCCACCTGGGCGCGGGGCTTTGGAATCGCGGCAACGTGGTCTTGGGCTTCTATGGCATGTGGAACGGGCACCCTTCCAATGACCGGCGCCTGCTCACAATGGACTTAGGTCTGGCGGTGAGCAACGATTGTCTGCACTACCGTGAACCGATCCCCGACTTCCCGATAGTGTCGGCGGCAGAAGATGGCTGGCAGCAGTTGCCCCACGGTCACAGCACGGTCGATTTTCCAGCGCTGATCCAGGGGCAGGGCTTTGCTAATCTGGGCGACGAGAGTCTTTTCTGGTATGCCCCTTGGCCCGAACAGAGCAGCGACGGTGTGCGCGTGGCAAGTTGGCCGCGCGATCGGCTCGGCTATTTCCAGCCTTTTCTAGGCGGGCGCATGGCTTCACGGCAGGAAGCGCACTTTGTTTCAGCCCCAATCGAGTTGGAGGGCGACGCCGCACACCTCGCCTTAAATGTGGATGGACTGAGCCCACAGAGCGGTGTAACCGTCGAACTGCTGGATGAGCGCTTTGTACAGTTGCCCGGCTACACGGCTGATCGCTGCTCCCCGCCTACCACCGATGGTTTGCGGCAGCCGGTCACTTGGGGGGAGCAAGCGCAGATTACGGCCTCCGGGCGCATTCGGGTCTGCGTCCACTTTACCGGTCTGCGCCCGGAAGATGCAAAATTATATGCGGTTTACCTGACAAAGGCTGTCTAACGCGCAACCCCTCTACTGCGATTGGGCGTAAATACAGCTGGCGATCAAAGATAGTATTTCGGGCAATCATTGAGGCCGAGCGTTACTCGGGAGGAAAAGATGACCAATACCTGGCAAGATCATCAAACCATCGCCCTACAAGGGCTGAAGGTCACACTGGCGACGCCAATCGCCATTGGCCGCAGCCGCGGCTACTTCTGGTTCCCCAACCTCTGGCAGATGCCCAGCGGCGATCTGCTGGCGACCATTTCGCCGGTAGCCGACATCCACATGTCGTCGATCCCCTATCTGGTCACCTGGTCGCGCCATGATGCGCCCAATGGGCTCCCGACCTGGAGCGAACCGATTGTGACCAATGACGGCGGCCAGACCTTGTTGCAACTGGCCAATGGCGACGCCATTCTGCTACCCTACGATCTGCGCCCCCGCCCCGATGGAATTGGCGCGCCCTACAATCGCATTCCGGCCGGTACACGCAGGGTGGAATATGTGCCCAGCGGGGTGAGTGTCACTGGCTGGCCGGCGCCCCCCAAAATGGTGATACCAGGCTTGGACATGGCCGGTTTTTCCTTTAATGGGCAGACGCTGCAACGCAAAGACGGCAGCTATCTGGCCACCGTCTACGGCGAATTGACGGAGCCATCAGGCTATCGCATCTTTACCGTCACATCCAGCGATGGCGTCCATTGGGTGATCGACACGCTGATTGCCGACAAAAGTTGCGAGGTGGCCGGCAAAGAAGGCCCCACCGAATCGGCGCTACTGCGGCTCAATGATGGGCGCATTCTCTGTGTCTTTCGCGTGGGTTCACGTTCGAACTATGGGCAATGTTGGAGCAACGACGAGGGCAAAACCTGGAGCGCGCCAGTGGCGATGGATGGCGTCTTCTCGGTGCAGCCCAGCCTGGCAACGCGGCCCGATGGCGTCATTGCGCTGGGCGGCGGGCGCCCGGGCCTCCATCTCTGGCTCAACGCCGACGGCAACGGGCTGAGCTGGCAGGACATTGACATACAAGCGCATCACAACGCCTGTCATCCCAACGAGGCCATTGCGACCTACACGGAGCACAATCATCAGCAGCAGACCTCCGCCTATACCGAAGTGATCGCAATTGATGATCGGCATTTTCTCTACATCTATGACCGGCTTGCCAATGGCTGGCATCCGATCCCGGAGGAGATGGATGACACCAACAGTGTGTGGTTGGTGCGGGTGACGGTGGAGAAGGTGGAAGGATGACAAGATGACAAGAGAAGGAGCATCAACTTGGCAAAACTTGCGCTAATCGACAGCGGTATTCTTTACATTAACCCCGACCCGGCCCACTATCATGTCTTCGCCTCGCACGCACATCCGGTGCAGATTGAGGGCCAGGAGTGGATCGCCACCTTTAGTCGGGGGGATGGCATGTATGCGGCCAATCAGAACATTGCCCTGACCCGTTCGCACGATGGCGGCGTTACCTGGCAGCTTCAGGGCTTTTTACATGATACCAGGGGCGACGACCGCCCCTATTCCTACCATGATGGTTTTCTCTCCCGACTGACCGATGGGACGTTGGTAGTCTTTGCCTTCCGCGCCGACCGCTCTATGCCCGACCGGCCCATGTTTAGCCCCAGCGGCGGGCTGATCGACAACGAGCCAATCCTCTTTACCTCGGCGGATAATGGGTACACTTGGCAAGGGCCGCAACCAATCAACCTGCCGCCGGGAATGGTGGCCACCGCCGCCAGCACCATTACGGAACTGGCGGACGGGCGTTGGCTGGCTACCTTTGACCAGTGGCATGGCTACCACGACGACCGCCCCTACCAGCCGATCATGCTGGCGATGACTTCGGCGGATCGGGGTCACACCTGGAGTGAGTTGCAGGTAATGGCCGATGGCGCGCCCATCGGCAAAGGCTTCTGGCATGGCAAGACCCTGCGCCTGCATGACGACCGGCTCTTCACCCTCTATTGGGCGGCTGATATGACCCAGCCGGCGCAGGGGCCGATTAACTTGCCCATTCACTATGCCATCACCGACCCCCAGGCGGCACAGTGGCCCATGCCCCAGCCCACCACCTTGCCGGGACAGACCAACTGGCCGGCCCAATTGCCTAGTGGTGCGCTGGCCGCCATCTACACCTTGCGTGACACAGCGCAGCCCGGCTTTATGATGGCGCTCTCCCCCGATCTGGGACAAAGTTGGGATCTGGAAAATCAGGTGCGCGTCTGGGATGCCACCGGCTGGACGCACTTGGGCATCAGCTCGCCCGACAAATATCCGCGCAGCCACGACACGATTGCCTTTGGCGCGCCGACTTTGACGACCACCCAGGCAGGCGACCTCTATGCCAGTTGGTGGTGCACCTACGCCAGCCTGACGCACATTCGTTGGGCGCGGCTGCGAGTGCTATACTCTTGACTGCTATAGCTGAAAATAAAAACGGACCCGATACACAGGTGTGCCACGCTCATCTATGCGCAAGTCAAGTATATAATAGGATTCTTGAACCAATCAGGGGAGTTTCACCATGAGTGTGCTCAACTTTCAACCGCGTGTGCCAGTTTTTGACGCCAATGTGCGCGTCGGTGATTGCCATGATGCGCTTGCCCCTTGGCGCGACCGCGCCGGCTTGCTGGCAGAATTAGATCGCCACGGCGTCGGGCGCGCGCTCATTTACCATGCCCAGAGCGAAATGATCAGCCCAGTCGAGGGCAATCTCTTGCTGGAAGAATGGCTGGGGGCAGATGAGCGACTGATCCCGCAATGGTCGATCCTGCCCACGGCGGCCTCCATGCGTCAAGTACAAGCGCTCTATGAGCAGGGTCGCGTCGCCGCGGTGCGGCTGCATGACACACGCGCGGCCAGTCTGCCCTTCCGACCGTGGGCCTATGGCGAGTTGCTCACCTGGCTCAGCGCCCGGCAGATTCCTCTGTGGATTCCCTTGCCCGAACAGGACGCCGATGAATTGGTGACCACCTTGCAGGGCCATCCCAACCTGGTGACGGTGTTGGTGGGCGCGCACTATGTCCATCATCTGCTGGTGCGTCCCCTCTTGCGTTTGCTGCCCAACACGCATCTGGAGTTGAGCCGGTACGAGCCCATTGGCGAGATCGAAGCGCTGTGCGATGAGTTTGGCGCCCAGCGGTTCCTCTATGGTTCGTGGTATTGGCGTTACGCCCTGGGGCCAATGTTGTTTTATCTGCACCATACGGACCTGACCACGGAAGAGCTGACCATGGTCTGCGCCGGCAATCTAGAACGAATTTTGGGGAGGGCAAAGCCATGATCGACGGTCTGCACGTTATCGATTTTCACGGTCATGTCGGACGCTGGGATCGTTATGGCATGATCGACGACCCCGCCAAGATTTTGCACGCGCTGGACAAGGCCGGCATCGATTTGGCCTGTCTCTTTCATATCTTCCACCCCGACGGCGCCACCAGCAACGATCTGACGGCTCGCTTTGTGGCGCAACACCCGGATCGCTTTGTCGGCTTTGCTTATGTCTCGCCGCTGGCGTCGGCGACCATGACGTCCGAGTTGACGCGTGCGATTGACCAGTTGAACTTTGCCGCCATCAAGCTCTACCCGCCCTACACCCCCTGGCCGCTCAACGACGCGGTGTGGGCGCCGGTCTACCGCTTTGCCAACGCGCGTGGCCTGACCATTATCTTTCATACAGGGCCGGAGCCACAATCATTGCCCAAGTTTGTAGGTGAAATCGCGCCCCATTATCCCCGCGCCAACTTTGTCATCGGTCACGCCGGCAATACGCCGGTGGAACGGGCCCAGGCGCTTGCCGCGGTGCAGGCCAATGCCAATGTCTATCTAGAGACCAGCTCTACTTTTCGCACGCCAGGCGTAATCGAACAGTTGGTGACTGAAGCGGGCGCCGACCGCATCCTCTATGGTTCTGACCTGCCTTTGATGGACCCGCGGCCCCAAATCGGCAAGATCATTACCGCCCAGATTTCGGCGGCAGCCAAACGACTGATTCTGGGCGAAAATGCACGCCGTTTGTTGGGGCGCACATAACGCAACATTTGTCCCGCATTGCAGCCAAAGCGATCACCCACGGCGCTTTGGTTTTCTCTATAATTTTGTTCTTATCCGACCGTTGGCGATAATGCTTGACCCATGGCTCTTGAAAGGAGACCTTTTGTGCGTAAAATTCGTTTTGCCCAAGCCGGCGTGGCGATGATCCACGCCAATGCCTACCGCGATACGTTGTTGCTCCTGCCCGACGAGATCGAATTGGTCGGCTTTTATGACCCCGACCCGGAGAGCGTGCGCCCCAAGCTCAAACCCAATGCCCAACATGTGCCCTTTTACGCCTCGTTGGCTGACCTGTTGGAGCAGGCGCAACCCGATGTGGTCATGGTCTCCACCTATCTCAAAGATATGCCCACCTGGATGTTACAGGTGGCCGAGGCTGGCGTCAATGTCTGGGCGGACAAACCCTTTGCGCTTCATTCGAGCCAACTGCTGCCGGTGGCCGAGGCGGTCCAGCGCAACAACCTGCACTTTTCCTGTGGTTACACCTGGCGCTTTCACCCCATTAGCCAGTTAATTAAGGCCACCTATGACGCCGGCCTGCTGGGCAAACCGTATTCAATTGAGATGCGTTTTCTCACCTCCAGCGTGGCGCGGCGCAACCCTAACACCTGGTACATGCAGCGCGCCGCCGCGGGTGGCGGCATCCTTAACTGGCTGGGCTGTCACTGGTTTGACCTGATGCGCTTTATTACCTCGTCCGAGGTGGTCAAGGTCAGCGCAATTGAAGCTAATGTGAGCGGTCAGCCCATCGATGTGGAAGATGCGGCCGCGGTCGCGCTGCAATTTGCCAACGGCATGATCGGCAGCCTCCACGCCGGCTATTTTACCGCCGGTGATGGCGAAATCTCCTTTGGCCTGCGCGGCGCCGAAGGCTGGGTCAAATGGGAGGAGGCGGAGAAGGCGGTCACCATCAAGAGCACTCATCCGGAGTGGACCAGCGCGCCGCAGCGCAAATTTGCCATGCCCTCCGCCGAGGTTGGCGGCTATGGCGCCGAAGGGCGCGCCGCGATCCTGCAATTGGTGGCCGCCATCCGCGGCGAAGGCCACAGCGGTTACACCGTGGAAGATGCCATCCGCTCGTTGCAGATTATTGAGGCCGCGCACGAAGCTGGGCGTAGTGGGCAGACCGTAATTTTATAGGGCCATAACATTCATCAAAAGCCAACAACGCTCCCTCCACCACGACAATCCCTTGCGGTAACGGGGGATTGTCGTGGTGGAGGGAGCGTTGATTGAGGCAGATTACGAAAACATTGTTTGGATCTCAACTTCAGTTAACAAGCCAATATTCTTCAGTTGGTCAACCAGCGTTGTCAAACGGACCGCGTTGATCCCTTCCTGTTTGCAGTAGTTAAGGGCTTTTCGATCATGGCTGATGAGAGTGAGACCGATGCGGCGACATAACGCAATTGCCTCAGCCTCGCCATCAGCTAGCTTGTTGGGCAATACTCGCATAAATTGCCGATCAATTTCGTTAAGTGGAATTATCTGCAATTTGTCCGTGTGAACCAAGCGTAAAGCATTCGCCAGATACTCGACGCCATGATCAAGGCCCGTCTGAAGTTCAAATTGGATTGTAGGCGTAAGGTAGAGAGGGACAGCAGCTAGGTGTAAGAGCAAGTCAAGACGGTCTATCTTGGCGAAAAGCGATAACACATTCGTATCTAAAATATAGCCATTAGGCTTGGGGGAAGTTGAAGCCGACATGAAGGAGCGCCTCTTCTTTGATCCGTTCCTCATCCGTTGCCGGCACGGGAGCCAGGAAGGGGATTTTGTGTTCGCGCAGTTTTTCCATAAAGACAACGTAATTAAGCCCGGCTATTTGCGCAGCTCTACCGGTGCTAACCTGATCGTTTGTATAAAGTTCAACGGCAATCTTCCAGCGCAATTCGGGGGCAAGTTGGGCCAGCCACGCATTGAGCGCGCGATAAATCAAGTCATCGAGAGATGAAAATTTACCGACACGCAATGCAGCTTCAAATACAGGCAGCCAATCGTGCTCCGGCTCTGCAATCTCTGTTGTTGTGTCGAATATAACTGTATTCATCATGCCTCCTTTATCAGATTGCAGTATACCATCAAAGGGGGTAAATTGAAAGCCCGAAGTGAGGGGAGATTTTATGATCCGAAACAGCTTCACCGAAGACCCAGTAGGCCGAAACGTCAATGACGACAAGGAGGCGATATGGGCGATCGATTAAGAGCCGCCATTGTCGGATTACGCAATCACGCGGGGACGTTGGCGCCGGATACGGGGCATGGGCTGATCAAGTCCTTTCAGGCGCAGCCTGAGGTGACGGTGGTGGCCTATTGCGAGTGGGATGCAGGGCAGGCCGACGCCATGACAGCATTGCGCCAGGCCGATCCCCAGGCGCACTTCTACACCAGCGTGGACGATCTAATCGCCCAAGCAGCCTTTGATCTCGCCGTCATTCTGCTCCCACCCAGTGAGGCAATTGGGGCAGCCCTGGCGCTGGCCCAGGCGGGCAAGCATCTCTTTATCGAGAAAAATGTGGCGCGCCGCGCCGCCGAAGTGCGTCCGCTCGCGGCGTTGACGACACAACAGGGTGTGGTAGTCCAGATCGACTATCCGTGGCAGCGCCATCCTGCCGCCCGCCAGATCAAGGAGTTGCTGGACGCCGGTCTACTTGGCCGGTTGCTCGCCCTGGAAGCCCGGCTGGTGACAACACAGGTGCGCCCAGGGCTGCGCGACCCAGGCCATTGGATGTACCGCAGCACCGGCCAAGGCGGTGGTATCCTGCACATGGAAGGAGGCCATTGGCTCAGCCTCTTCCACTATTTTACCGGCGCCCAGGTTCGCACGGTCACTGCGCTCTGCAACCGGGTGACCGACGCGATCGAAGCAGGGCTAGAAGATGTGGCCACAGTGGCGCTGGAATTTGACAACGGCGTTCATGCGCTGTTGCACATGGGCTACATGCTCACCGGCATCGGCGCCCGCAACGACCTGAATTTCATCCTGCGTGGCCAAATGGGTGCGGTGCAGTGGCCGCTTACGGGAATGATTACGGTGACCAGCACCCATCCGGCTTGGCAGAGCGCACCAACGCGCACCTTCCATCTGGAGGTCGCGCCACGTCCTGTCTATGCTGACCAGTGGGGCTACGACTTTGTGGCCGACTTTATCCACGCCATTCGCACCGGCGCCCGTCCCCCCGTCAACCTGGACGATGGCTACCGCATTCTCCAGATCATCGACGCCGCCTATGAATCGTCACGCACCGGTCAGCGCGTGACATTGGCGGGTATGTAGATAGGGAAATCGGGAAATCGGTAGATAGGTAAATCGGTAGATAAGTCTCCTGTCTCCCGTCTCCCGTCTCCCTACCCCCGTCTCCTCCTCCTCACACTCGTCCTGGGAATTCCTGGCCGCGGACCAGCATGAAGCGGAATTCGCCGCGTGGCTTTTCGCATTCGGTGCGCAGGCGCGCTTCTTCATCGGCTGTACCCAGGTACATGGTCTCGGCGCGGATATAGTGGAGTGCCAGCCCCCGGCGACGGCTGGGGGTGCTGTTGGCGCCCGTGCGGTGAAAGTTGAGACCGTGGTGGAACATACAGTAGCCAGCCTTGACCTCCACTGGCGTCGGTTTGGCTAAGAGGGGATTGTCCAGAAAAGCATCGCGATATTCACGGGCAATCGGCCCCCAGTGGTGGCTGCCCGGAATCACCGTCATACAGCCATTGTCCACCGTCGCGTCATCCAACGCCACCCAGCAACTGACATGCTCCTGGGGCGCAAACATAGGCCACGCCACCGAGTCCTGATGCCAGTCCGTGACGGTGCCGTTAAAGCGGGGCTTCATCATCAGTTGGTCGGTATAGAGTTTGAGGTTGGGACCCAGCAGATCCTCGATCACATCGACAATCGCGGCCTTCTTGGCCACCGCGCCAAAGAGATCATCGAAGTAGCAGAGTTGGGTCATCTTGCGCACTTTGTCCAACATTTCAATCGAGGGATCCTCGCTGTCGCGAAACTTGGCCTCCAGTTGGATATAGCGGGGCGGGATGTGGTTGAGACGACCGGCGACAATATCTTCACTGCGCTGGCGCAACCCTTCGATTTCAGCGTCACTTAACACCCGTTTATCATACTTCAGATAACCATTTTCCTGGAAAAATGCCTTTTGTTCAGCCGTGAGCGTCATGAACGTTCTCCTTTATAAAATCAACTGACCGACGTCCTATCGCGCCTATTATACGCTAGCTATAAGGCGACACAAAATGGCTAAAATAGGGCCTAGTCCCCTATTTTAACCGTTTGACAATTTGTAGGGGGTCATTTATGCTGAACGAATGACTACGGCACCGGACGACAGGGTCTTACATGACAGCAACCATAGACGATGAGTGAATTAACCCATGCAACCTAACCTTACGCCGGTCAACCTGGCCATTGTCGGTCCCGGACGGATGGGACAACTCTATGCGCGGATCGCCGCCGAGTCGGCCACCATGCGCGTTGCCGCCATCTGTGGCCACCGTGCAGATGCAACTCAAGCGGTCGCGGCTGCGCACCAGGCGCCTGGCTATGCGAACAGTGACTACCAGACCATGCTGGCCGCCCACCCAGAGATCGATGCCGTGATCGTCGCCGCTTCGGAGTGGGCCCATCTGGAGCCGGTGTTGGCCAGCTTGGCGGCGGGTAAACATGTCCTGGTGGAAAAGCCAATGGCGCTCAGTGTGGCCGACGCAACCAGCATGGTACAGCAGGCGACCCAGGCCGGCGTTCAACTCATGGTCTGCCACAGCCTGCGCTTTGATCTGCGCTTTGCCGCCCTGCGCCAGGCCGTCGTTACAGGTGCGGTCGGCGAGGTGTTGCATCTCTATGCGCGGCGCTACACATCCCAACGCGCCGTCGAACGCGTCCTCGGTCGCTTTCCGCTGGCCTTTTGGTTGGCGCCCCACGACATCGACATGATGCACTGGACCACCAGCAGCCCCGTGCAAAAGGTCATGGCCTATGCACGGGCAGGGGGCAAAGAACGGGTCGATTTTATTATTGCTGTCCTCACCTTTGCCAACGGCGCAATCGGCGTGTTGGAGAGTTCCTGGGGCGCGCCTGCCGTGACAGGGCAACCAGTGACCGAGCAATTTACGGTGCGCGGTACGGCGGGCATGGTCGAATTGCTGAACAATCAGAGTGGCGTTGCTGTCTATCACGCCGGCAGCGCGCCCGTATACCCGGATATCGGCTACACCCCAGTGATCCACGACCAGCAGGAGGGCATCTTCCGCCGTCTGTTGCACCACTTTGTCGGGGTTGTGCGCAATGAGCAGCCGCCCGTGGTGACGGGCGCTGATGGGCTGGCAGCGATTCGGGTGGCAGCGGCCATCGATCAATCATTGCGCACAGATCGTGAAATTGTGGTCAACCAGGGGTAAGGAACCGTTTATGCGTTCTGTCTTTTTCTGGGAAGGCGCCGGTCTCTCCCTCACCCAGGCCAATCCCTATGGTGGGTTGCTGGCGCGTGGCTTGGCGGCGGCAGGGGTGGAGTTGGTGGCCGGTTACGCCAAAGAGTTCAATCGGGCGTGGGTGGAAGCGAATCGAGGCGTGGTCGATGTGCTGCACATCAACTGGCCCCATACCCTGTATGATGCGCCCGAACTGGCCGAACGGGTGGCGCGCGGGGCCGAGTTCATCGCCAACCTGGCCCTGGCGCGTGAACTGGGCTATAAGGTTGTCTGGACCGTGCACAATCTCTTTCCCCACGACAGCCAAAACCACGAGTTGGATCGGCTAATCCGGCTAGCGCTGGTTCAATATTGCACGGCGCTGATCGTCCATTGTGAAGAGGCTCGCCGCCTGGTGCAGCACCATTTTCAGCGCACGGAGAAGGTCTTTGTCATTCCCCACGGCCATTTTATCGACGCCTATCCCAACAGCATAAGCCGAGCCGAAGCGCGGCGCCAACTGGACATTGGAGATGATCGCTTTGTCTATCTCTTTTTTGGCAATGTGCGCCGCTATAAAGGGTTGGAACAGCTTTTGGCGACCTTTCATGAACTGCCCGATCCCAACAGCGTGCTGCTGCTGGCGGCCAAAGTCTTCAATGCGTATGGCGATGACTTTGTGGAGCAGGCTCGCCAGCGCGACCCGCGCATCATCATTCGGTCTTCGCGTTTCTTTGCCAATGAAGAGTTCCAGCTTTTTTTCAACGCCGCCGATGTGGGGGTCTTGCCCTTTGTTGATGTTCTCACCTCTGGCTCGACCATCACGGCCCTCTCTTTTGGCCTGCCAGTGATTGTCCCGGCGGTGGGTTGTTTGCCGGAGTTGGTCGATGACAGGGTGGGCATCTGCTATGATCAACAGAAAGCAGACGCCTTGCCCGCGGCCATGCGCGCGATACAACAACGTGACCTGACGCCACTCCGGCAAGCGGCCTATGTCCGGGCGCAATCCTTGGACTGGGTGACCATTGGCCGTCGCACTGTGGCAGCATACCAGGCATAACCGAATGTTTACCATTACTGAGGCAACCGTCACCTCATCAATGATCGCCACTGGCATGAGCGCCCCTGGCGCCCGGCAGCTTACCTATTGGCTGCATCCGCCCGCCCGATCCCAAGCAACGGCCACGGCCCTGTTGCTGACCTTCTGTTCCACGCGCCAGGCAGCCTTTTATGAGGAGCCCCAGGCGATCCCCGCGCACCTGTTTGCCGCCGCAGGCCATGCGGTGGTCAGCTTTGATCTGCCCAACCACGGCGCGCAGATCAATCACTTTGGACAGGGCATTGCAGGCTTCTGCGCCGCCTTTTGCGCTGGCACCGATCCCTTTGCCCAATTTATTGAGCAGGCCCAAGCGGTCATCCATGCCTGTCTTGCCCAGGGCATTGGCCAAGGTGGGATTGTGGCTTGTGGCGTCTCGCGCGCCGGCTACTGTGCGCTGCGGTTGGCGGCGGCGGAGCCGCGGATCCGTGCGGTGGCCGCGCTGGCGCCAGTCACCGATTGGCGGCGCTTGCAAGAATTTGCCGCCGTGCGCGACCAACCCACCGTGGCAGCACTAGCGCTCGAACATTGGGCGGCGCAACTGGCAGGACAGGCGCTCTACGTCGCCATTGGCCATGATGACGCCCGCGTCGGCAGCGATGCCTGTGTGCGCTTTGTGTTGCGGTTGCTGGAAGCCAGGGCAGCACAGCGTGATCAGCTACCCGCGTTGCAATTTCATCTGGTCGATGCCCCCGGTCACACGCTGGCTGATCCATGGCGACGGGCGGGGGCAGAGTTTTTACTGGCCCAGATCAAGGACAACCGCTAAAGATTTTCCAAAATTTAAATCATCCAACACAACAACAGATTTAGGAGGTAACCGATTTGTGGTTTGGCGAGGGAAAAATCCGTTCCTAGCTAAATCCGTTGTTGTGTTTCATAGACAATTGGATGATTATTTTTCTGGACCAACCTAAATCATGATCAGGAGAGAAGACCATGAAACTTGCGACTTATCTTTACAATCAACAACCATGCGTGGGCGCGGTGGTCAATGATCAGATATTTGATCTCGCCGCTGCCCTGCAAGCCAGCGGCAAAGGCGATCCGGCCCAGGCGGCATCCATGTTGAGCTTGTTGGCGGGCGGACCACGCGCTCTGACGGAGGCCGACGCGGCTGTGACCTGGGCGCAGGCGCGGGGGGAGGGATCACAGCCGCTGGACCAGGTCAAACTCTGTGCGCCGATCCCTTGCCCCGGCAAGCTGCTCTGTCTGGCGGGCAACTACGCCTCGCACATTGAGGAAGGGGGTGGGAAATTTGCTGGCAAGGCCAAGATGATTCCGCGCTTTTTCAGCAAGCCTTGTACTGCGGTCATCGGCACGGGCGATGCCATTCGCGTGCCGGCCTCCACCGGCTTTGCCGACTGGGAATTGGAACTGGCCGTGGTTATCGGCAAAACTGGGCGTAACTTGACGGCGGCGCAGGCGGTTGAGCACATTGGGGGTTACACCATCTTTAACGACATCTCGGCCCGCGAGCTGACCTTCCGCCAAGAGCTACCGCTCCAAGAAGGCGACTGGTTCTTTGATTGGCTGGTGGGCAAGTGGCTCGACACCTTTGGGCCAATGGGGCCTTGGATGACGACGGCAGATGAGGTGGCGCGCCCTGACAATCTGCGCATGCAACTGTGGTACAATGGCCAATTGCAACAGGATGCCAACACGGGTCAGATGATCTTCTCGCCCGCCGAGGCCATTGCCTTTATTTCGCAATTTGTCACCTTGCAGCCAGGGGATATGATCAGCACCGGCACGCCCGCCGGCGTTGGCCATACCAAAAAGCTGCGCCTCAATCCCGGTGACCGCATTCGTGGTGAGATCGAAGCGCTGGGGGTGTTAGAGAACTCAGTGGAACGGTTGGAAGAATAAATTTTACAAGAAAGTATGCGGTTTTGCACATGTTACTCTCCGAAGCCGACTGGCAATCCATCCAAACCCGCGCCGGCTTGCCCACCTTTGCTCCGGCTAGGCAACGCTTGCGGTATGAAGTCGATGATTTGCTCGCACGCCCCGTGGCCGTACCCACCGCACCGGGCGGTTATTATCATGACTATTTCTGTCCAGAGCATGGGGTGCAACTGCGCTTTGACCCGGCGTCACCCCATGCTCACCATTGCCCGATTGATAACGTGGTCTGGCAGGGTGAACGCTTTGATGCGGCCTGGCGCTGGTTTGTCAACAACCGGCTGGCGGAGGGTGCGCTGCGCTTGGCATTGCACTGGCGGCTGGAAGGGAATCCGGCCCACTTGGCCCCTGTCGTGCAGACCTTGACCGGCTATGCTGAACAGTACACCACCTACCAGAAAGTTCCGCGCACGGTGGCGAACCCAGGTGTAGCGACCTACACCACCCTGGACGAGTCAGTTTGGGTGCTGCCGCTGGCGTGGGCCTTTGAGCTGGTGCGCGACCAACTTGCGCCAACCACTCACGATCAGATCGCCCAGCAGCTCTTTGCCCCGGTGGCGGCCCATTTGATTGCCCACCACTTTGGCGGGATTCATAACTTTGCCTGTTGGCACAATGCTGCCATCGGCACGATTGGCGTGGTGCTCGACCGCGCCGACCTGGTCGCCTTTGCGCTGGAGAGCGACTTTGGCGCTATCAACCAACTCCAGCGCGGCGTGCTGGCCGATGGGCTCTGGTTTGAGGGCTCATTTAGCTATCATTTTTACACCCTCTATGCGCTGTTGACCTTGGCCAAGGCGCTGCGCCATCAGCCTGGCTATGACCTGCACCAACGCCCGGAACTGCACGCCATGTTGCTGGCGCCGATTCAATCGGCCTACCCCGACTGGTCGTTGCCCGCGCCCAATGATTGCTGGTATTTCACCAGCCTCTTGAGTGACTGTTGTCACGGCGTGCCGCCGGGGCCGGCCTTTTACGAGATCGGCTACGCCTGGTATGACGAGCCACGCTTTGGCGAAGTTCTGCAGCGCGCCTATCAACAGGGGCCACGCGATAGCCTGGATGCGCTGCTCTTTGGACCTGCCGAATTGCCGACGACGCCTTTATCCGCCTTGTCCAGCGTCCATCTACAGGCGTCTGGGTACGCTATCCTGCGCGCGCTGCCCACAACCGCCGCCACACCGCCGCAACCGGAAACCGAGCAGCGCTATCTGCTGCTCAAATATGGCCCGCATGGCGGCGGCCACGGTCACCCCGACAAACTGAACTTGATCCTCTCTGCCCACGGCCAACGGTTGTCACCCGATTTGGGGACACCGGGCTATGGGGTAGATCTCTTTACAAGCTGGTATCGCCAGACCGTCTGTCACAATACGGTCACCCTCAATGGTCGTTCACAGCCGGCAGCCACGGGGCAGATCCATCACTTTCGGGCTGCGGGCGACTTTCAAATTGCCGATGCCAGCGTGCAGTGGCCACTGGATGGCGGTCCCTATCATGGCGTCACCCTGCGGCGGGTGGTGCTGGCGCGACCGGATTACTTCCTCGATCTCTTTCTGGTCGATGCACCACAGCCCCATCGCATCGACTGGATCTATCGCAACGCTGGCCAGTTACAGAGTACACTACCACTGACCGCTTACCCAGCGCTGAGGGACGAAGGCGAAGGCTATCAGCACCTTGGCCAGCCCCAGCACAGCCGCACCGACGAGCCTTTGCAGGCAACCTGGCAAGTCGGCGCGGTTGGACTGCAACTATGGGGCGCCGGCGCGCCAGCAACAGAGGTGATTACCGCTTTGGCGCCAGGCAATCCACCGACAGACCAGTTCACCACCCTTCTTCAGCGGCGGATTGGGAGAACCGCTGCATTTCTGACCCTCTTTCACCCGTTCCGTACAACGCTGGCCATCACTGCGGTCGAATGGGTCGGTCGTGATTTCGAGCAGAACGGCTGGCTCGGCTGCCGCGTCAGGTTGGGCGATCAATGCGACCAGTGGTTGATCCAACAGCAGGCCACTGCCGCGCGGCCCACCTGGTTTCTTGACGCGACGGCTGGACCCAAGTTCCGCTATGGACTGACGGATGGGGAGGAGTAATGGCAGCCGAAAAGGGTGCGGCCCAAATTAGGGGCGATGGGGGAGGATCTCATGCCCTTGTTGGTGCTTCGCCCCATTTGTGGTACGCACCCGGCCTAAAAAAGTCATTTGACAGCAGCTTTTACCGTTGTTATAATCTAGGCTAGCTACGCATGATGCTGAACTGTGCAAACCAGCCATCACAGTCGCGTTTGTTCTTATCTCCCAACCCGCAGCTTCAGTCGTTCATGAAATTGATGCTCGCACATATGGGCGAATCAGTAGTGAAAAACATCTTCGCCGTAAAACCGTGAACTGTTATTAGAATGTCGTTCTCAAGCAGCCGGAGCGCATTTTTGCCGCTTGGTCGCTTGTTGACCTTACTATCATCCCACCCTTGCGAAGCGTAAAGGAGATTATGCATGTTGGCTAGAATGGGATCACGTGTTGGAATAATCCTCACCGTTTTGATGATCTTGAGTATGCTGTTGTCGGCGTGTGCGCCAACGGCGCCCGCCGCGCCCGCCCCGGCCGCCGAAACGGGCAGTGGCGAAGCGGCTGCCGAAAGTGGTGGTCGTGCGTTGCCGGCCGATGCCGCCGCCGACCAAACCCTGCACTATGTCACCCGTAACTTTAGCCGGCTCAATCCGGCCTCAGAAGGTGGCTTTGGGCGCCCCTTCACCTCATTTATGTGGATGCCCTTCTTCCTGCGTGATCGGGAGCACCAGGTCCACCCCTGGCTGGCCACCGACTACACGGTCAGTGACGATGGCCTGGTCTATACCATCAACATTCACCCAGAAGCCGTTTGGTCCGATGGTTCGCCGGTCGTGGCCCAGGATGCAATTGACTACTGGACCTATGCCCTTAGCCCCCGCTGCGTCACCTGCTATACGTCCTTCCTGGTCGGTATGCAGCTGATCGACGGCGCCAAGGCGGTCATTGATGGTACAGCCGATACGATCCCAGGGTTGGTGGCGGTCGATGACAAGACGCTGGAGATTCATCTCACCGATCCCTATCCCACCTTTATCAGCAATCTGGCCCATTACAACACCGGCTTTGTCAAGATGGAAGATGTGGATAAGGATGAATTCGCCGCCAGCGCCAGCACCCGTGTCAACGGCCCTTTTATGATTGAAGAGTGGGATGTCGACGCCCAAAAGCATGTGATTGTCCAAAATCCCAACTGGTGGGGCGAGACGAAGCCTTACCTTCAGAAGATTATCGCCCAGCCTTCGCAGGACGAAAATGTCTCTTTTATCATGTGGCAAAACGATGAAGTCGATATTGCCCACTGGCTGACCAATATCCGGGAACCGCTGCGGGCTACCGAGCCAGATACCTTTGTGCTAATCCCCTACGCCACCAACTTCTTCTTCCGGCTCTACACCTCGCTCGAACCGATGGATGACATCAATGTGCGGCGTGCGCTGGTCCATGCCGTGGATTGGGATACAGCGATTAGCGCAGCCTGGGAGAATGCGCGCAATGACCGGGTGATGAAGACTCATCTGACGCCGGAACTGGCCTGCTACAAGGCAGACAACTGGCCGGACTATGGCTATGACCCGGAACTGGCGAAGCAGGAATTGGCCGCTTCCAAGTACGGCTCGGCCGCAAATCTGCCCAAAATTCGGATTACCCCTAATGGCCAATCGCCCAACTACATTCGCACCGCCGAAATCATGATTGAGCAGTGGAAGAATGTGTTGGGGATCACCGATGTTGAAGTTCGCCCCGGTCCGCTGGATGCTTGGGGCCAGGAGGCCAGTGAAGTGCAGGTCCAACGGGCCAGCGCCGGCGCCACCATTCCCGATCCGGCTGCCTTCTTGAGCGGTCTCTACAAAAATGCCGCCAACCCGGAAACCGTGGCCATCAACGATCCAGAATTGGATGCCATGGTCGAAGATCTCGCCACGGTTGCGCCCGATGCACCCGATTACTGTGACAAGGTGCAGGCTGTCGAAGCGAAACTTCTCGGTCATTACTACATCCTGCCCATGATCTGGGATCTCTACGAATACAACGTCAAGCCTTGGGTCAAGAACTTTGACACCAATGTCGATAACAACTGGACCGGGCTGTTGGATATGTATATTGCGGAACATTGATTTTATTGGTGATTAGTTGATTGAGTGATTCTGCACCCCAAAGGCACCCGCTCAATCACCCAATCAACTAATCACCATTCACCCAATCACCCATGCTCAAATACACCCTTAGCCGCCTTGCCATTGCGGCGCCTACCTTTCTGGCGGTGCTCTTTATTACCTTTTTGCTCACTACGCTGAGTCCCTTTGACCCAGTGACGATCATGATGCAAAAGTATGAAAGCACCCTCGACAGTATGCAACAAGAAGACTTGGTCACACGCATTCGTGCTCAATATGGGTTGGATGACACCTTCTTGGTGCAATTCACCAAATATCTGCAACGCCTGGCCCAGGGCGATCTGGGCATCTCGATCAATGGGCAGCGCGATGTGTTGCGCATGATCCGCACCACCTTTCCCATTTCGCTGCAACTGGGATTGGCCGGTGCGATCCTCACCATGCTCGTCGGTGTTCCGCTGGGTGCGCTGGCAGCGTTAAAACAAAACACCTGGATCGACTACAGCGTTGTCGGTGGATCGCTGGTCTTTCGTTCGCTGCCGGTCTTTGTGTTGGCGCCGCTGCTGCTGGTGCTCTTTGTGCTGATTCTGGGCATTATGAAGGTCCCGCGCGGTTGGGATGGCCTCTTTCAGACCAAAACGATCCTGCCTATCTGCATTTTGATGTTAGGACCGCTGCCCGTGATTATTCGGCAGACGCGCGCGGCGGTGTTGGAGATCTTTTCCCAGGATTATATCCGTACTGCCAAGATGAAGGGTCTGGCGCTGTGGCTGATCATCGCCCGCCATATCCTGCGTAATGCCCTGATCCCGGTAGTGACGACACTGGGCTTTGTCATTGAGGGCCTGATCATTGGCAGCATCTTTTTAGATCGGATTTTTGCCATTCCCGGCTTTGGCGGCGTTGTGGAAGATGCTTATCGCGGCTTTGACTACCCGGTGATCTTGGGTGTCACGATGATTTCTTCACTGATGATCATTCTCACCAACCTGGTGGTCGATTTGATCTATCCCTTCCTCGACCCACGGATCAAGTTAGACTAATAAAATTAGACTAAGATGACACAATCTGTTTCACAACCAGGGCAAACGGCTGCCCAAACACAGCAAGGGGCGTCGGCGCCCGACACGCCAGGGGCTCTAACCCTGACCACCAAGCAACGTTCCCTTTGGAGCGATGCGCTACGGCGTCTGATGCATAATCGGTTGTCGGTGGTGGGGCTGACTATTACCCTGCTCTTGATTTTTGTCGCTATCTTTGGCCCCACCCTGGCGCCCTATTCCTACACCGACCAGGATCTGACCCATGTGGCGCAAATGCCCAATGCCGAACATTGGCTGGGCACCGACGAAATTGGCCGTGATCTCTTCAGCCGCGTCCTCTATGGCGCGCGTACCGCCACCCTGGTCTCCTTCTTCAGCACCTCGGTCAGTATGTTACTTGGGCTCATGTTAGGGGTGCTGGCTGGCTATGGCGGACGGTGGGCCGACATGATCGTGGGCCGGCTGATCGATGTGGTGATGTCGATTCCGGGGCTGTTGTTGGCGGCGCTGATCGCAGTCACGCTCAAGGAGCCAATCGTAGGCTGGGCGCAACGGGTCTATGCTGAAAGCGGCTTCCCGCTCTTTGCCGACACCACCTGGCTGGATCTACTGGTGGTCTTTGGCGGGTTGGCCCTGATTCAGTGGCCGGGCTATGCGCGCCTCATTCGCGGGCAAATCTTTGCCCTGCGCGAAGAGCAATATGTACAGGCGGCAAAGTCGATTGGCGTTTCCGAACTGAAGATTGCCCTACGCCATCTCCTGCCCAACGCCCTGGGACCCGTGATTGTGGCCATGACCTTTAGCCTCTCCGGCGCGATGGTGCTCGAATCCTCCCTCAGCTATTTGGGGGTGGGGATTAAGCCGCCCCAGGCCAGTTGGGGCAACATGATCGCCTCGAACATCGGCAGTTGGTCCTACCGGCCCTGGCTGGTGGCCGTGCCGGCGATCACATTGGCGATTGTCACCCTGGGCATCAACTTCTTGGGCGACGGGCTGAATGATGCACTGAATCCGAAGTCGAGTAAAGCGATTTAATGAAACTGCTGACGTGGAACTGTCAGGGCGCTTTTCGCAAGAAAGCGCCCCTGTTGACGGCATTACAACCGACCCTGGTGGCAATCCAGGAGTGCGAGTGTCCGACGAAATTGCGTATGCCGGCGGGGTACCATCCCGCCGATGATTTTTTGTGGCAAGGGGAGAATCTGGATAAAGGGGTAGGCGTCTTTGCCTTTGGTGATTGGCGGTTGGCACTGGATGAACGCTATGATCCCGCTTTTCGCCACTGCATTCCGTTGCGCAGCCAGGGCGAACCGGATCTGCACCTGTTGGCCGTCTGGGCCATGGGGCATCGCCAGAAAGCGCGCAGCTATGTAGGTCAGGTCTACCATGCCGTGCTGCACTATGCCGACTTTCTGCGCGAACGCCCCACTATCGTGCTGGGTGATTTCAACAGCAACGCCATTTGGGATCGCGAACGCGCCGTCAGTAACCATTCGGCTCTGGTAAAGCTGTTAGCTGAAGCGGGTCTGGTCAGCGTCTACCATGAATATTTTGGGGAAGCCCACGGCCAGGAGCAACAGTCCACCTATTTTCACCAGCGCAGTCCGCACAAGGGCTATCATTTGGACTACTGTTTTGTCCCGCAAGCCTGGCTGGCCCGGCTGAAGGCCGTGACCGTAGCTCCCTTTACACCCTGGTGTGACCATAGTGATCACACCCCGTTAATAGTTGAATTCACATAGGGGATTGGTGATTGGGCGTTGCTTCGACAGGCTCGGCAACCCCCGGCATGTTTCCTTAGGACCAGCGCAAATTTCCCCTAAAACAGAAATGCACCCGCCAGCCAGATGACCATTGCATTTTTCAAAACTGTACGCTACAATTATGCACGGTGATTGGTTTGATTTGCATCACAACTATCGTGGAAATTGGCGGCTACAAACAGCGCTTCCTGTGAAAGTATATCGCTCATATGGGCGACTCACTGAAATTGCACTGCTTGCCCTCAAGACAAGGTCGGCAATTTCAGTCGCATACCGATATGAGCCAAGTATATAATGCAAAATTTGGTTGAGAATATCCAGATTACTTCGGTAAAACCGAATAGCTCGTTTATATCGTCTGAATTAGCCCGGCGGAAGGCGAATGGGTACTTAACGGCCAATGTCTCCCTCTTCATTAAAGCGGACGAACCCATGTTGATCCCCGGTATGCCGGTGCGCTGGCGGATGACTACATTTTTACGTTTACGTGGTTATGGCAGAGTTGCCACAGTTGGTTTTATTGATATAGATGCTGGCACAGGCGAAGTCTTCCCCCTTAGTGATCCTCAAATTGCAGAGATGAAAGGCCGTGCTGAAGCTGCTGCTGCCAGTCTCGAATTTTCGGCAGCAGCAACAAGCTGACTGTTTAGCTGCTTGCGCCGCTATGGTGCTTATCTATCTACATATTCCCTTCGATTATGAACGTATCATCAAAACTCTATTGACGGGTAAGATCGGTACACCCTTTCATAACCTGGATCGATTAGCATCGCGCGGTGTCTTTGTGCGCCGAAGTGAGGGTAATTTGGCGATAGTACGTAAGTATCTTGAAATTGGTTTGCCGCTTATCACTGCCGTTTATACAAGAGATCTGCCCCACTGGCAAACAAGATCGGACATCAATGACGATGAACGGCAAACTGATCACGCCGTTGTTATAGTCGGCTTGGCCGACGATGACGCTGTCATTTATATCAATGATCCTGATTTTGATCAGGCGCCACAGCTAATCCCGGAAAAAGCATTCATGTTGGCTTGGTCTGAGCATGATTATTACTATGCAGCCATCGGGCTAGCGTCCTTGGACGATGACATTGATTAGTCATAAAACCTAAAAGAGAGAATATATGTCAAACCGGAAACTACGCGCCGCTGTCATTGGTGGCGGATTAGGTGGGCATCATGGCTACGCCTATGCTCGTGCTGAGGAGTACGAATTGGTCGCCGCCTGTGACATCAATCCGGCGGCCTTTGATCGCTTCTTTGAGCGCGCCCAAATTGAACGCGGCTCCATTCGCGAATACACCGACTACCAGGAGATGTTCACCAAAGAAAACTTAGATGTGGTGAGCGTGGCCACGCCTGACCACCTGCACACCGACCCGGTCTGTGATGCGGCAGAGGCGGGCATCAAGGGCATTTTCTGTGAAAAGCCGCTCTGCACCACCGTGGCCGACGCCGACCGGATTGTCGCCACGATGGAACGCACCGGCGCCAAAATGGCGATCGACCACACACGCAGCTACATTCCCGCCTATCAGGCTGTGAAAAATGCCATTTGGACCGCCGGTGACATTGGTGGGCTGACCCGCATCGTTGCGCACATGGGTGGTCGCCGCTCCATGTTATTCCGCAATGGCACCCACCTGGTCGATGCTGTCTGCTACTTTGCCAATGCCGATCCGGTCTGGGTCATTGCCGCCCATGAGCGAGGCTTTGAGGATTACGGTATTGACTATAAGGGCGAGGGGGGCAAAGACCCCATGCTTGACCCCGGCTCAACCATCATCATTGAATTTGCCAATGGCGTGCGCGGCCTAATCAACAGCGCCAAACAAACCCCGGCAATCTTTGAATTTGACCTGCAAGGGCCAGGCGGGCGCTACTGGCTGACCGATAGATTCTGCAAAGCGTGGAAGACCGATAAGCCAGAGGGAACACCGACGGAAGTCGCGCCGCCAGAGGGACGTGGCTACATTGACTACTTTGGCGAAAACCTGATCCCGGCGGTGCAAGAGATCGCCCAGATGGTGCTGCACGATGCACCGAATAGCTCACCACCCCAGCGGGCGCGCAACTCGCTGGAAATCATGCTGGCCGCACTTATTTCCCAAGACCAGGGGAGCGCCAAGATTCCATTACCCCTGCCGCGCGGCTGAGGCTAGCCCGGCACCGTCGTCGGTGGAAAAAGAAGTCCGACTTTGGGCAAAAGTCGGACTTCCTTATCTTACACAGTCTTGCTAATACAATCTGCGGTACGTTTTGCCGCGCATAATTTCTCTAAAACTGTGCTCGTGTCAATCCACAGGAGAACCAGTTATGGCCATTGCAATCGAACGCAACGCTCCCCCTGTCCGCGCCGGCGCCTTTGGCCCCCAATGGGATCTGGGCGAGGAGGAGATCGAGCAACTAATCGACGTGATCCGTTCCGGCAAGTTGAGCCGGTTGGGGGGCAGCAAGGTCAACCAATTTGAGCAAGATTTCGCTACCAAGCAGGGGGTCAAGTATGCCCAAGCGGTCACCTCCGGCACGGCGGCAGTCCACACCGCCATCGGCGTCATCGACCCCAACCCCGGCGACGAAATTATTACCACCAGCATCACCGACTTTGGCACGGTTATTGGCATCCTCTACCAGAACGCCATTCCCATCTTTGCCGACATTGACCCTGTCACCGGCAACCTGGATGTCAATGATGTGGCGGCCAAGATCACCGAACGCACCAAAGCGATTGTGCTGGTCCATCTCTTTGGCAACCCTGGCGACCTGACCCCCTTTGTCGAACTGGCGCGCGCCCACAATCTCTATCTCATTGAAGATTGCGCCCAATCACAGTTGGCAGAATACAAAGGGCGACCGGTCGGCTCGTGGGGCGATCTGGGCTGCTTCAGTTTTGGCGGTAAGCACATGACCACCGGCGACGGCGGCATGGTCATTACGAATTGCGACGATCTGGCCGACCGCCTTAAGTGGTTCACTGACAAGGGCAACCCGCGCCAGCCGGTCTATGAGCACCACTACCTCGCCCCCAACTACCGTATGACCGATTTGCAAGGTGCGGTGGGGCTGGCTCAACTCAAGAAAGTCGGCGCCGCAGTGGCGAAAAAGCAGTGGGCCGCTAACCAGTTGAACGAAGTCGTCGTCAGTGAGCCGGGCTTATCCTTGCAAGCTGTGCTGCCAGAGGCGCGCCACTCTTATTGGGTCTTTGCTTTTCACATGGAGCCAACCGCCTTTCGCGTTCCGGCTAAACAATTTGCCGCCGCGCTACAAGCCGAGGGTGTGCCGGCCAACTCCCCCTACCTCGTCTACCCCATCTACCAATATCCGGCCCTGGCCCAACGGCGCACTTATGGTACATCAGGTTTTCCGTGGACCTATCCCAATGTGGCGCATGATATTGATTATGGTTCGCTCTCACTCACCAGCTCTGAGCGCTTCCTGGAGACGGCGATTGTCGTCCCGATGAATCCATCGTATACTGAACAGGATGTCGAAAACTTTGGCATCGCCATTCGGAAAGTGGCCGAGCATTATCGCGTGCGGTAGAATGGATAAACCCGTCCCTACGGGACAAAAGCCCACAACCAGAGTACGCCAACGCCTCAATGCTTACTTTACATAACAGCATCTGTTCGCTAAAGGAGTAAGTCATGCCCGAAGAACTAAAAGAATTACGCGTCTCCAATGACGCGATGCACGACCCCGCAGAGCTACGCCGCCGGCTGGATGAGGAAGGTTATGTCTTTTTCAAGCGGTTGCAAGACCCGGATAAACTGCGTGACTTACGGCGTGAGATGTTCACCGTGATTCAGCGCGGGGGCTGGCTGGTAGCCGGCACGGATCCGTTGGAGGGCATCGCCAACGTAGCGGCCCAATGCACCGAGGGCGACCTGGGCTACACCGATGTCTATCATGAAGTCTACAAGTTGGAGAGCTTTCACCGTTCCGCCCACTGGCCGGAGGTGCTGACCATGATGGAAACCTTGATGGGCCGCCCGGTGATGGCACAGCCACAGAAGGTCGCCCGCATCTGGTTTCCCAAATACACCGAGCATACCACGCCGATTCACCAGGATTTTGTCCACTTTCAGGGCAGTTTTGCGAACTTGACTTGCTGGGCGCCGGTGGGCGATTGTCCGATTGAGTTGGGCGGGCTGGCAGTCTTGCCCGGTTCGCATAAGGTCAACCAGGTGCTCGATCATCACTTTTCCCTGGGAGCTGGCGGTCTCTATGTCAATACTGATCAAGATGCCAAAACCCACAAAGAACTAGATGTGGCCTGGCACTCCACCGACTACGAGATCGGCGACTCGTTGATCTTTCCGGCGCTGACCGTTCATAAGGCGCTGCCCAACTACACCGAAGATCGACTGCGCGTCTCGCTCGACAACCGTTACCAGGCCATCGGCGATCCGATTGCTGAACACATGTTGCAACCCCATCTGAGCCTGAGTGCGAAGTTGAGCTGGGAAGAGGTCTACGCCACCTGGAAAACCGATGATTTAAAGTATTACTGGCAAGCGTATGACAATCCGGTCGTGGCGCGTGACACCAGTTTTGCCGAAAAGGGCTTTGCCGAGGCGGTCGAACTGGCCAAACAAGGCGACCCGCACGCCCAATTACAGTTACGCCGCATTGTCAAACGCGATCCCGCTTCACCTTTTGGGCAAATTGCCCAGCAAGCACTCGCCGCAAGTGGGGCAGCAAAGGTCGCCAATGGTTGAGCTGATCCGCTTTACTGAACACCTTATCGCTGGCGGTTACAACTACGCCTATGGCATTGCCACAGCTGATCTGACTGGCAACGGTGTCTTGGACATTGTCTCTGCTGATACCATTGTCGGGCTGTATTGGTTTGAGAATGACGGGCAGGGCAACTTCACCCAACATATCATCCACAAACGCACCGACGAATGGTTGGAGCGTTGCGCCGTGGCCGACATTAACGGGGACGGCCGCCCAGAGATTGTGATTGTCGATAATCTCAACGGCAGCCTGCTCTACTTTGCCTTTGCGGGCGACCCGCGTGAACGCAAGAACTGGCGCTATCATTACATTATCGAAGGCGGGCTGCCGGGCGCCTATGATGTGACGGTGGCGGACTTTAACGGCGATGGCGTGCTTGATGTGGCAGCCTCCAGTTGGCGCAAGGGCAACCGTTTTGATTGGTTTGAGCAACGGGATGGCCAGTGGCTTCGTCATCCCATTGAAGAGAACATCGGCGAGACGCGCACCATTTGCGCCACGGATATTGACGGCGACGGCAAGATTGATCTGCTGGGCACGGCGCGGGGGCCTTCTGAGCGCGGCAACCAGGTAGTTTGGTATCAGAATCCCGGCGATCCTACCACGGATCCCTGGCGCAAACATATCATTGATGACGCGCCCCAACCGATCCACGGCCACCCGGTAGATATGGACGGCGACGGCGATGTGGACGTGGTGATGGCATTGGGCATGTTGCCGCCGGAGCATGAACATGGGGGCGTCGGCTATAAACACCACCAGCTTGTCTGGTATGAGCATAACGGTGACCCCACCACTGGCCCGTGGCAAAAACACATCATCTGTGACTATTTCCCCCATGCCTTTGAAGCCGTGGCCGCCGACTTGGACAACGACGGCCAGATGGAAGTGGTGGCGACGGCCTGGGATATGAGCGGGCGAGTCGCGCTCTTTAAACATCGCGGCGACCCGCGCGGGCTGTGGGATAGGCAGATCCTCAAAGACGGTTGGGTGCGCGCCAATCAGGTCATCGTCGCCGATCTCAATGGCGATGGGCGCTTGGACATCATAGCTACGGCAGAGCGCGGCAGCAATGAACTGCGCTGGTGGCGCAATGAAGGCAGCAACCCATGAAGCTTGACTTCCGCCGCTTTGATCAGGCGCATTATCCGGTCTACAAGGCTTGGTTTGCGGACCCTGAACTGGATCGCCGGCTTGGGCCTATGAATCAGGAGTGGCTTGACTACGTGCTGGCTGGGCAGGAGACCGAGGGCATTACCTGGGCAGTCTATCGCGACGCAGAATTTGTTGCTGTGCTTGAAACGGTCTTTGATCCTCAGCAACAGCTACCGGCTGCCATCACCGCCATTGCTGTCAGACCCAATCTGCGCGGCCAGGGTATCGGGACAGCGGTTTTACAGCAGATCCTGGCGTTACACCGTGGGCAAGGCATTGATGACCATGTGTTGTATATTGCCCAAGATCATACAAGCGCCCGCCGTCTGGTAGAACGCGCCGGTTTTGTGCAAACAGCGGCAGCGCCAAACGAATATGGCTATCTGGAGTTTCGCTGTCACAATCAGTTGGATTAGTCAGTTCATCTGGATTATTTGGGCGGCATAAGTGTTGACTTAAGCGGCGGATGTGTCATTCTGAGCAGAGCGAAGAATCTTCAGGCGTAGCCGAGGGTAGAGATTCTTTAGTCGCTCCGGCTCCTTCAGAATGACAGGCTACAATCCTTATGTCAACACTTATGATTTGGGCGGATATCGATCTCACCCCCAGCTCTGCTGAGGCTGCTCAAACCATCCGAAGAAATGAAGAAACGCCTTTGCTTGAAGAAATTTCCGTTTACCGGTATACTGATAACCAATATTACAGGAGTTCCTGTAGCCCTGGCATCAGGCGGTTTGAGCCACCTGCTCAGGTAAAGAAGGCAGAGGAATTCAGGAACTGTGGGAACGCGAGGGCAAAAAAGTGCCGCTCGACACCATTCGTGACGTATTGGTGCGTTTGTCACGCGGTGATCTGGTCGAATATCTGGAATTGGGCGGCTGGTTTCGTAAAGTCGATGACCCCATCTTGTTGGAATTTTTGAAGGTATGGGGTCGTATTGAGGTCGAAGGTCAGAATCCACGCCGGGTGCGTGATGCTTTGGTAGATCAGTACAAACGGTTGGAGCGCCAGATCCTCGAATACCAGGGCTATCTCGGCGAAGTCTATATGAGCCAGGTCTTGTTGAATAGCCAAGATAAGAGTAAGTTACCCTTCCCCGGGCGCTTTTTCAACAGTGAACGTGACATCCAGATGGATTGGCCACTGAGCTATGTCAATCATCGTGTGCGGCTGCAATCGGGCAAGAGGCGTGAGATCGATCTGCTGGGCGCCATTGGTCTCGACAAGTGGGTCTGCCAAAGCAAGTGGGTGACAACCCATAAGATCGGTGTCGCTGTGCTCCAAGAACTGATGGCTCAATCCCAAGCCGTCCAAATCGAGTTTCCCACCTCGAACATTCGCATGTGGCTCTTTGCTTACGCCGGGTTGACCCAGGAAGCCGAGACACTGGCGCGTGAACAGAACATTCTCTGGTCCGACTGGGCGCAACTGGATGGTCTGTTGACCTATCTCGTTCTGCGCAAGCTGCCAACTTTGTCTGTGAATGAGCAATCAGGCCGTTCCAAGGAATAAGATCCTTTCGTATTCCCCATCATCAACCAAGAAACCATACCATGTACGCCATCGATTTTATCTCTGACTTTAGCGTCGATCCGATTGCCGAACCGGACACTACGCTGGCGCAATTGCTGGCGCAGACTGAAAAACATAACACCACCCTCACCCTGACCACCTCCAAACGGGGCTTGATGAATCAGGTGCCTAAGGAAGCCATTGCCGAAACACTAGAGGTCGTCAAACAACATCCGCGGCTGCTGCCGGTGGGCCTGCTTGACCCGCGCCACTATCTCGGTTGGCAAGAGGATCTGCACACCTGTGTCGCAGGGGGTTGTGTCGCCATGCGCATGGCGCCAGGGCCGCAAAACTGGTCACCCAATACGCTCATCTTCCGCAAAATGGTCGCAGCGGTGGGTCAAGCCGCCACCAAAGAGCCGCTGCCACTGATTGTCGATTTTAACGGTGCGGGCAAAGAGGCGTTGGAATGGATTCACATTGTCGCAGAGACGACCCAGCGCTGTGATGTGCCGGTGGTGTTGAACGAAGTCAGTTATGGCTATATGGGCGAGTTGATTACGGTCATGCAGGAGTACCCCAACGTCTACGCCGCCATCCGCTGGCTCTGTCTGGCTGATGGGTTGGAGGTGATGGTAGAAGCAGGCGTCGGCGACCGGCTGCTCTACGGCAGCAATGCCCCCAAATATTCGATCACGGCGTTGCGCAACCAGGTGTTGATGGCGCGCCTCAGCGCTGAGCAGAAGCAGGCGATTTTGGGCGGCAACGCGCTGCGGCTACTGGGCAAAGACATTGAAGCGTTAGGGGTTGAGCCCCTGCTAATCCGCACCCAAGCAGACCTGCCCGACCGGCCCATCATCGACATGCACGCCCATGTCTCCGGCTTCCATGTGGCGCAGCCCTTCAACAGCCGCACCGAGAGCAATGTCCCAGAACTCTCGGCGCGTTGCAACATTGAACTGACCTTTGTCTCATCCTATAACGCCATCAACTACGACATGCGCCAAGGCAACGCTGACACGCAGCAGTTCCTGGATCGCTACCCGACCCTACGCGGCTATGTCACCTGTGACCCGCGCGATATCCCCGGCTCCGTCGAGCAGATGACGCGCTACCTCCAGGACGCGCGCTTTGTGGGCGTCAAGCTCTACTGTCCCTTTGGCGGCAATATGGCAACCCAGCGTATGCAGGATTTGTTGGATGAAGTCGCCAAGTTTGGCCGCCCCGTAAAGATTCATATGGATGAAGGTGGCTCACCCTACCCGGGGTTGCGCCAGGCGGCCTTACGCAATTTCGATCTGGTGATCATCAAAGCCCACGGCGATGACGTGGACGGGGCGCGCCAGATTTTGGATCTGCCCAATGTCTATTTTGAATTTTGCAGCAGTGGCATTCAGCCGGGGCGCATTCGTCGGGTGATCGACCTACTCGGCCCTGAGCGCATCTTCTTTGGCACCGATCAGCCGCTCTTTGCTCCCTGGTTTGAATATGGCGCCTATTTGGATGCATTCCAAAACGAGCGGGAGGCAGAGTTGATCCTGCGCGAAAATGTACGGCGGGTCTTTAAGCTGACCTAGTGTACTGCGGCAGTAAGTCAGTAATCAGTCAATGTCATTCAGTTAACAGTCATCAGTGCCCAGTTTTCAGTAGCCAGTCTCGAACCACACACTGGAAACTGAGCACTGATCACTGATTACTTTGACACGATCATTGCTTAACTTAACGACATTGAGTAATCAGTGAGACAGTAAGACAGTGAGACAGTGACTCACCCACTGACTTATTGTCTCATTGACTTATTATTGGCATATTTACACCGTCATGTACGAGTCCAGCGTCAGGGAAGTTCTGCTCGGTAAGCGGTAGTCACCCAGGTCTTCCTGGAAGGGGGCGGCTGATGGTGAAATACAGGCGGTGTACGGTGTCCCCCTTCCTGGAAGACGCACGCTAGCGCACCCGCGTTGGCGAAACTTTCAGAATTTCGTTGACACTGTACTAGTGCAGTGTAATGCAAGTTATGCGTATTTAGGATTGACATTCTGAGCCTGCTTTTTGGCGAAGAATCTCCTCTTTCGGAAGCAGAGATTCCTCGTCGCAAGCTCCTCGGAATGACACCGTTCTAAATACTCAAAATTTCGCTGACAGCGTACTAGTGCACCGGAGTTCCAACTAATGGCGCCAGCGCACGGCGGCTTCCTGCACCACGGTTGTCGCCAGATATTCCGTCACCTCTTCAGGGGCAAAGCGCTCCGGCGCAAACGCGCTGACGTCGATCTGGGTGCGGCCGGCAGCGACATATTCAGCCAGCAAAAGTCCCGCCGCCGGGTTGTAGGCAAAGCCACCCGAGTGAAAGGCGCAGCCGATGTAGATGCCAGGTAACTGGGTTAGCGGCCCTAACAAAGGCTCACCGTCAAGCGCAAAAGCGATTAACCCCACCTTTTCACTTTCCCAGCGAGTGCGACCCAATGCAGGAACAAGCGGCGTAAGGTCAGTCGCCAATTTGTCTTTGACATAGTCAGGGGCTTGCAGGGTTGACATGTGGAAAGTGGGCGCGGGGGTGCGAAATTCCGCGCGTTGGGCTGTTTCCGCGCCGGCCAACAGTCGATGGCCGCGGGCGGGACGAATGTAGCCGTGATAGGGGTTGGCGTTGATCGCCGGCAGGTGGCTCATGGCCTGGGGCTCCGGTGAAAGCGGCGTCGAGACATAGCGCTGGTGGACAAACGCTTTGAAGGGCGCCGACCAGCCCAGTTGAGTCAACAACTGCTGTGTCCAGCTATGGAGCGTGCAGATGACGGCATCGCCTTCAACGGGGCCGTCGGCTGTGGCGACGCCCGTCACACGGCCGTTGCGCTGCACCAAACCGGTCACCAGTTGCCCTTCGCGCAGATCGACGCCCAGTTGGCGACAGCGTTGGGCCAACTCCGGCACATACTCTTCTGGCTCACTGTAGCCGCCCAATGGGTCAAACAGACCGATGTCCGTTGCCGCGGGGGTCAACTCTGGCCAACGGTGGCGCATCTCGTCGGCGTCTAAGATTTCATAGGGTGCGCCCAGGCGATCATAGAGGGGCAGGAGACGCAACCGTTCCGGCCAGGAAGCCGGGTCAAAGAGATTCAAACAGCCCACCGCGCCAAAGCGATAGCCGGGCAACTCTTCGGACAACTCTCGATAGAGCGCTAGGCTGAGTTTGCGCGCCCGCACACCCGTTTCACTCCACATCAAGCCGGTGATAATACCGCCAGCGCGACTGCTGGAGCCGTCGCCCACTGCATCTTTCTCCAACAAAATCACTTTGCCAAAGCCTTTGTGCGCCAGATGATACGCGGTGCTCAGGCCAATGACGCCACCACCAACGATAATTGCGGTTGCTGAAGACATAGATCCTCCAGGATTTACAAAAACGGCTCTTCACGTGTATATGTGGCAAGTGGCGGGTGGCGAGTGGTGAATGAAATATCACTTGCCACCCGTTACCCGCCACTCACCACCCAACCGTACAGCAACATCGTCTGCGGCTGAGCGGCGATAGCCCAGCAGGTTACTTTACCTTAACCACTTTGACCCGATTGTTATAGTGGTCGCTAATCAGCAATATATTGGGGCCATAAAAACAGAGGCCATGGGGCTCGTTCAGTTGGGTCGCAGTCGCCAGGTCGCCGTCGACGCCATCCCCGGCCCTTTCGCTGCCTGCCACCGTTTCTAATATCCCCTGGGCATTCACGCGGCGCACGCGGTTGTTGCGTGAATCGGCTAGATAGATTGTCCCATCGGTCGTCAAGGCAAGGCCGTAGGGTTGATCTAGCTTGGCCTGGCGTGCGGGCGTGCCGTCGGGTGAAAAACCGGGTGCGCCACACCCTACTACAGTGGTAATCATCCCCGCTGCATCCACCCTGCGCACGACATGATAGGCGCGGTCGGTGAAGTAGAGTGCGCCTGTGGCATCAAAGCGGATCGCGGTGGGGGCGCCGATGCGGGCTTGCGCTGCCAGACTCCCGTCACCGGTGTAGCCCGGCAGTCCTACACCGGCAATGGTGGTGATCATGCCGGTAGTTGCGTCGATCTTGCGGATACGCCCGACCGCGCTGTCGCCCAGGTAAATGTCGCCGTTGGGTCCAACTGCAACCGCTTCCACATGGGCGATGCAGGCACTGACAGCCGGGCCGCCATCGCCTTTATCCCAACGCCCTTCGCCGGCATCCCAGGGCAGGGTAGTGCCGGCAATGGTGCGGATTGTGCCGTCGCGCTCGACGCGGCGGATGCGTCCATTGCGGGTGTCGGCAATGAGAACGCGGCCTTGTTGATCAACCGCCACATCGTGCGGGTTGCCCAGGTAGGCAGCAGTGGCCGCTTCATTGTCGCCGCCGAAAGCCCGCGCCCCGTTACCCGCCACCGTCTGGATCATACCACTGGCTGGGTCAATGCGGCGGATGCGTTGATTCCAGACATCAGCAATGTAGATCGCGCCCTCGGGACCAACCGCCAACCCGCCGGGACCGTTGAGAAAACCCGCGGTGGCCACCTCCTCATCATGCACGCTTATACCGCCGAGCACGGTGGTTACCAGCCCCGTTTGTCCATCATAACGCCGCAGCCGCCCGGAACAATCGCTCCAATAGACTGTGCCATCTGGATCAGCCCAGATGCCTGCTTCGACCGCGTTGCAGTGGGTCTGGCTGCCGGGTAGGCCCTCTTCGCCAAAGCCGGGCACGCCATTGCCCACCAATGTGCGCACAATGTCCGTGGCCGCCTCCACCTTGCGCACCCGGTAGCCATATTTCTCCCCCACATAAAGATTGTCATGCACGTCCAGACAGATGGCATCGGGCATAAGGGTGCTGGCTTCGACCGCCGAGCCACCGTCACCGTTGGAGGCGCGTTGGCCATTGCCCAGCACCGTGCTGATCAACCCGCTCTGCATGTCGATCTTGCGCACTCGGTCATTCGAGTTGTCACAGACATAGAGGTTGCAGCATGCGTGGTCAAAGGCCAGATGTTCAGGGTGGCGAAAGGCGGCTTCGCTGGCCGGGCCGCCATCGCCATGATAGCCCATGAAGCTAACGCCTGGGCCGCCATAAGGACGGCTGGCTTCACGCTCAGCCGGATAGTAACGGGCATTTTGACCAGCGAAGGTGGTAATAATGCCCGTTACACCATCGACCCGACGGATGTTGTTGGCCCATTCGCTGGAGAGATAGAGGTTGCCGGCGGCGTCAACCGCCACGCCACAGGTGGTGTCCAACTCCGCCGCTAGCGCCGGACCGCCATCGCCGCCCCGCCCCACCTTGCCTGAGCCAGCCACGCGCGTGATGATGCCGGTGTGGTAGTCAATGCGCCGGATCACCTGGTTGCCTAGGTCGCTCAGGTAGAGGTTACCCGCCCGATCCTGGGTCAGATCATGGGGCCAATAGAAGCGCGCTGCTAGCGCCGGACCGCCATCACCGCGGTTGCCGGGAATGCCATCCCCCGCAAAGGTGTGGAGAATGCCTGCCCCATCAATGCGCCAGAGACGGTGGGCATGATAGTCAACGACAATCAGATCCCCATCGGGACGGCGCACCACCCCCATCGGCCAGCCGGCATCGGCCTCCTTGGCCGGTAGGCCGGTGCGATAACCCACACCAGCCAGGGTATGAATGGTGTGGAAAGGTAACTGTTGGAACCAGGTAACCAAAGTCATGCGCGTTCTCCAACAACACCTGCAGCAATATCAGGTTATACATGCCAGCGGCTGGGATTGATGCCCGGCGCCGCATTGGCCATGTTGGCGGGACGGTTCGGCACATTAAAATCAAAGTTGCCGGTGTTTAGGCTCTTGAACAGGGGACGCACATGGGGCGGCAGGGCAGCCACCTTCTCTGGCTCCCAATCCGGCACTTCGACAATGGGCGGCGCCCACGCCGGACGGTAGGCGATGGCCAACAGTCGCCGATCCTCCTGGCTGCGGTTAGGATAGTTGGCATGGAAGAGTCCCTGATGGATGATCGCCGCCGAGCCGGCCGGACAACAGACCATGACCGACTCGGGATGGGTCAAATAGCGTTTGTAGGGATTGCCGTCGCTGTGTAGCGAGAGATGCGAATGGGGCAGCACAAGCAGAGGTGATTTTTCCGGCGTAAGGTCATCCAGATACCAGAGGACGCGCACCAGTTTGGGCGCACTCGCTTGCATGCCAAAGATCTGCGAGCCATAGGGTTGGGCGTCGGTGTGGATGGCAATACCCGGATGACCAGGCCGAGAGAGCGCAAAGACACAGGAGGTGACCACTAATTCATCCCCAAAGAGCGTTTCCAGAAAGCCGGTGATGGCGGGGTGGGCGATCAGGTCAATGCAATGGGGAGAGTTCGACCACTGCACATTGCTGTGGCCCCGTTGGTTCTCGCTATAATCGGTGGCGATGGTGGGTAAACGATCCAACTCCGTTTTGATAGCATTCACCTCGTCGCGGCTCAGGAGCGAAGGCAAAATAACAAAGCCCTCTAGCTCCAGGTGTCTGATGCGCTGTGCCGTATCGAACGCCGCCCAATCGGTCTTGTCCAGGGTAGCCGGATATTCAGCCGGTCGGTTTTCTGTCATCGCTTGTCTCCTTGTGTCATCAGTCGCAGTATTATCTGAACGATGAAGCGCGCACGATCAACTCGGTGGCGACGGTCACGTCAGCTGGTCGCTCGGTGGGACGGGCGATCATCTGTTGCAACATCTGGACCGCCCGCACGCCCAGTTGTTGTTTGCCGACGCGCACGGTGGTCAATGGCGGTTCGCTAATGGCGGCAAAGGCAATATTCCCATAACCGGCCACAGCAATATCATTGGGGATGCGCACACCGGCGCCATGCAACCGGTGCAGGCCAGCTAAGGCCATGGCGTCACTGGCGTAGAAGATGGCATCGGGTCGTTGAGCCGGTGGGAGAGCCAGCAGTTGGCCCGTAGCTGCCGCGCTGCCTTCGATCGTAAATTCACCCCGGACAATCCACTGCTCGACCAGGGGCAGATCATGCGCTTGCAACGCGGCCTGATAGCCCTGGAGCCGTGTGTGCGCGGCGACTGAGTCGTTATCACCACAGACAAAAGCAATCCGGCGTCGCTGCGTAGCAACCAAATGCTCCATCACCTGTTTGGCGCCGGCGGCGTGGTCAATATAGACCGCCGGCAGGAGCTGATTCAAGGCAGGACGCAACACAATGACGGTCGGAATGCCCTCCAGTTGTTGGGCCAGTGCTTCATCCAATTGTTGGCTGCCGCCTAAGATAATGACACCGCTGACACGGAAATGCGCAAAGACGGTGGCGCCCTCCACCGCAGCAGCAGCAGAGCGCCCCGTATCGCGCAGCAGCGTGGCGTAGCCCAACTGGCGCGCCACTTGCTCAATGCTCTGGGTAATGGGCATAAAAAAAGGATCGGCAAGACCGGGGACAATGATGCCGAACGCGGTGGTGGCCTTGGTGCTGAGGCCACGGGCAATGGGGTTGGGTACATAGCCCAGGCGCTGGGCTGTTTCCAAGACCCGTTGTCGGGTTGCAGGGTTGACATCCGGTCGGTTGTTGAGCGCACGCGAGACGGTGCCATAGGAGACACCGGCTGCCTCCGCCACGGTATAGATACTGACTTTCCCATTCTTACTTGAAGTTGCCATGCCTTAGTTATATCATCAATTAGGCCATTTTAAGAAAATAGAGCGATGGGGGGATGTTATTTTATTTGTTTTCTCTATGAGTATCCATTGGAGGACGCGCTGGCGATGATCCACTAGCCCGTAAGCGCTTACGGCTCATTTGACAAGCAGCGTTTTGTCCAGTATAATCAATTGCCGTAAGCGTTTACGCTGCTTCCCCACTGACATCAGCAAGCACGATTGTAACTACTCAGCCTACCCGCTCTTAGCCAGTCCGTGACTGGCGCCGGTCACGGACTGGCTAAGAGCGGGCTGAGTAGTTACGCACAATTTTAGTTTCATCCAATTGATTCAACGGCTACGGAGAACAGGAGGGAACCGAGGATGATGAACCAACCATTGAGCCGACGTCATTTTTTGCAGGCAGCCGGCCTTGTCGGGCTGGGCGTTACAGTGGCCGCCTGCACCCCGGCTGTCGCGCCGGCGAGTCCCGGGAGCGGTGCGGCGGCGCCGGCTGCCGCGGCCGATCATTTGCAGATTCTTTGGGTCTCCCAGACGGCATTGGTGGAGTATTTCCAGAAATATGCCGATGAGACCTTTGGCCCCGCCCACAACGGCGCCACCGTGGAAATCGAAGTCGCCCCTAATCAAGAATTCCCCCAGAAGATTCTGGCCGGCATTGCCGCCGGCGCGCCGCCGGACATTTTCCGTTCGGTCAATGTCGAGAATTTTGCTCAATTTGCCCTGAGTGATGTAACCCTGGCGCTGGATGACCTGATCGCGCGTGACAATTATGGCGAGTATCTCGACACCTTTTTGCCCGGTAGCCTGGAAACCTTCCAACTGCGCGGCAAGCAATATGGCATTCCCTTTGGCGCCCACCCCAGTTCTCAATACCTTTTCTATAACAAAACCCACCTAACCGAGCAGGGTATCACGCTGGACAACCCGGATTGGACCTGGGAAGAGTATGCCGATGTCGTGCGCAAGGTGGCCGACCCGGACAACCAGGTCTTTGGCGCCTGGATCCGCGCCAACTTCGAGGGGTATATGTGTGGCGTGCGCAGCATGGGTGGTGACCTGATCGACGAGGAAGGGACTAAATCCCTGATTAATACGGAAGAAGCGTGGCGTTTCTGGAATCTCATGTATGCGCTGATTGCTGAGGAAGGGGTTGCAGCCCAGCCCACCGAGGTGACCGACTGGAAACCACCCTTTGCCGAGGGCAAGATCATGCTAGCCAATGACAACGGCTACCGGGAGTCCTTCCTGCGCGAGATGGTGACGACGTTTGAGTTTGACACCTTCCTCATCCCCAATGAAGGCGACAAACCGCGCGGTGGCCTGATTGCTGACACACCGGCCATTGCTGCCGCCTCCGGTCAGGTTGATCTGGCTTGGGCATGGGTGAAAGGCTTGTTGGAAACCGAGCAAGGCGTTCGCCGCGTGCAGGAAGCGCGCTATATCCCGCTGCCGACCGAAGCGGCGCTGCTCGATCCGGCGGCCTTGGTCAGTCCCCAGTATGAATTTTATGTACGGCAGTGGATCGCCAACCCGCCATTGCCCGCGCCTAGCGCCGCCAATGGCCGCTCCAGTGAAGTCTTCGCCGCGCTCCAGAGCGGGCTGGAAGCCGCCTGGCTCAAGACGGAAGCACTGGCCACGGTGATCGAACAGGTCGATCGCGAAGTGCAGACCATCCTGGATAAGGATCCGGCGTAGTACAACAACAGATTGAGGAAGCAACGGATTTTTTGTCGCTTAATGAAACTATATGAGAGGGCGAGCCCATCCACGGATAAGGACGAGACGATCCTGCTTATGCAGCCGTGGCCCACTTTCCTTCTGAATTGTAGGACGCGCCTGTAGCAAATCCGTTCCTTCCTAAATCCGTTGTTGTGTTCTTCATGCACTGATAATACGTAAAGGCCTAACTTGTTATGAGCACTTCGCCGGCGGCATTGGGCAACGACCGGACAAGGGAGCAAGCGCGCCAATCCCGTCGCTTTTTGGGGAACGGACGCCTGGCGCGCCATGAGGCGCGCTGGGGGTTGTTCTTCATTTCGCCCTGGATTGTGGGCTTTCTGCTCTTTCAACTGGGGCCGATGCTGGCATCGCTCTACTTTAGCCTCACCGAGTATAATGTGCTGCGGCCGCCGGAATGGCTGGGGCTAGAAAACTACCGCTACATGGTGACCGCCGACCCGCGCTTCTGGCAGTCGCTACGGGTGACCTTCTACTATGTGGTGCTGCGCGTGCCGCCTACGGTGGTGGGCGCGCTCTGCTGTGCGATTATGCTCAACCAGACGATCAAAGGGCGCGTCATCTACCGTTCGCTCTTCTTCATTCCCTCGATCACCCCCGCCGTGGCCGCGATTCTGGTCTGGACCTGGGTGTTGGACCCCAACTATGGCCTGGTGAATTACTGGCTGCGCGCCGTCGGCATTGAGGGGCCGGCCTGGCTGGGTGACCCAAATTGGGCGGTGCCTTCGCTGGTGCTCTTGGGCATCTGGGGCTCCATCGGCGGCACAAGCGCAGTGATCTTTCTCTCCGCGCTGCAGGAGATCCCCGTCAGCTACTACGAGGCGGCCAAAGTCGATGGGGCGACCTGGCTGCGTCTCCAGCGCCACATTACCATCCCGCTCTTGACGCCGGCCATCTTCTTTGTGCTGATCCTGACCATTATCGGCACCTTTCAGACCTTTACAGCGGCCTATGTGGGCACACGCGGCGGTCCGGCCTATGCCACCTACTTCTATGTGTTGCATCTCTATCAACAGGCGTTTCAGAGTTTCCAGATGGGCTATGCCTCGGCGCTGGCCTGGGTGTTGGTGATCATCCTGCTGCTCTTTACCTGGCTCCAGATGCGCAGTTCCGAAAGGTGGGTGCATTATGGCAGCTGACGGCTTGACCAACTCCTTGCCCTCACGGCGGCGGGGCCTGCCCACTTGGGCGCGCACGCTCTTGATCTATGGCAGCTATTGGCTGGCGGCGCTCTTCTTTGTCGCACCCTTTCTCTGGGCCATTTCCGGTTCGCTCAAAAACGGCTACCAGGTCCAGCAATTCCCACCGCAGTGGATCCCGGACCCGATCTACTGGAGCAACTATCTGGAGATTTGGCAGATTGTGCCGCTGGCCCGTTTTATGGGCAATACGCTGATCATCGCGTTGCTCTCGCTGGCCGGTCAGTTGTTGACCGCCTCGATGGTGGCCTACGGCTTTGCCCGCTTTCGCTTTCCCCTACGCGACCCGCTCTTTCTGGTCATGCTCTCGACCTTGATGTTGCCTATCCATGTAACGCTGATTCCGCGCTTTGTGCTCTTTTTCAAGCTGGGGTGGATCAACACCTTTCTGCCGTTGATCGTGCCGGCCTACTTTGGCGGCAGCGCCTTTGCCATTTTTCTCTTGCGCCAATTTTTCAAGAACATCCCGCTGGAAATGGACGAAGCGGCGCGCATTGACGGCGCCGGCTATTGGCGCATCTTTTTTACCATTCTGCTGCCCCTCTCGCGTTCGGCCCTGCTGGCCCTGGCGATTCTGGGCTTTCTGGCCGAATGGGAGGACTTTCTCCAGCCTTTGATCTATCTGCAAAGCACAGAGAAACTGACCATCTCGGTGGGGCTGCGCTTTCTGGCCACCCAGGCCACCAGCGACATCTCCGGCGAACCGACCACCCACTTGCTCATGGCGGCTTCGATTGTGGCTGCCATCCCGCCCATCCTACTCTACATCATTGCCCAACGCCAACTGGTGCAAGGGCTGGTCCTCACCGGGAGCAAAGGGTAACCGGGTTATGCCAACGAAACCGGATGTACTGCTCATTTTGACCGACCAATGGAACCCACGCATGATGGGCTGCGCCGGCGATCCAGTGGTGCGCACGCCCCATTTGGATGCGTTGGCGGCGGAGGGGGTCTTGTTTCGCCGCGCCTATACGCAAAGCCCGGTCTGTATGCCGGCGCGCTGTTCGCTGGCCAGCGGTCGCTACCCTCACAACCACGGCTTTTGGATGAACTTCACCGGGCGCAAGTTCCCCGCCGAAGAGATTACCCTCTTCCGCGACATTCAGCGCGCCGGCTATACCACGGCCAAGATCGGCAAGTTTCATTACTACAACCTGGAATGGGGCGAAGATTACCGCGACCACCAAGCCTACTATGACGCCTTGGGGCTGGACTGGGCGCAGGAGTTGCCGACCCCCTACATGGGACCCTATCTACGCAACGGGTACACTGCGCATCTGCAAACGCGCGGTCTCTTGGACGCCTATCTGGCCGACATTGCCGAGCGCTTTGCCATCGGTGACTTTGATGTGGTGCGCCCGTCACCGCTGCCGCCCGATGACCATCAGGACGGCTACATCACCCACCAGGCGCTCGCCTACCTGGAACGCTGCCCCACTGACAAGCCCCTCTTTCTCTGTGTCAGCTTGCCGGGACCGCACACGCCCTTTGACGCGCCCGGGCACTACGCCGAGCTGTTTGATCCGGCGGCGATGGTCTTGGCGCCCAATGTGCCCGCGGTCGTGCGCCAGAAATTTGACCGGGACCACATCCGCCGGGCGCAGGCCAACTACTACGGCAAGCTCGCCCATCTCGACGACCGGGTGGGGCAGTTGGTGGCCGCGCTCAAACAGCGCGGCACCTGGGAGAACACGCTGCTCATCTTTGCCGCCGATCATGGCGAATATCTGGGCAGCCACGGCAAGCTAGCCAAAGGGGGCTTTGAAGAGGAGTCAGCCCGCATTCCGCTGCTCATGCATTGGCCAGGCCATCTCCGCGCCGGCCACCAGAGCGACGCGCTGGCCCAGTGGATCGACATCTACCCGACGATCATTGACGCCATTGGCGGCGTCATGTCGCCGGGGCGCTTTGGCCAGTCGCTGCTGCCGGTCGCCACCGGCGCCACGGACGCCGTCCACGACGCCGTCTTTTCCGAAATTGGGCGGGGTGATCAACTCAACTATATGGTGCGCACAGCACAATACAAATGGTTTGTCCAGAATGGGCAGGCGCATCTCTTTGACCTAGACGCCGATCCCTATGAAGTGCACAATCTCATTGCCTCGCCCGCGCATAGCGCCGTTGTCCAGGCGATGCAACAGCGCTTATTGGACTTTCTCATGCAAACCCAGGTGAATCATGCCGCCGGCTATCAAAACCTCTTTACGCGCATTGGCTTGATTGGCGAAGCGCAGGAGGGTATGGCGGAACGGCTCCTAACCATGTTCCAGCAGGTACACAACGATGCATAAACCTATTTCAGTCCAGAAAATTACCTTCCCCACCCCACACCAGGTGGCGACCGTCATCGAGCCACAGACGTTTAACTTGCAGCCCGACGACGTGCTGATTCAAACCCGCTACAGCCTCGTCAGCGCCGGCACCGAACTGGCCAAGTTGACCGCTCTGCAACAGGTCGCCTATCCCTTTGTGCCGGGCAACCGGGCCGTGGGTGAGGTGATCGCCGTGGGTGACGCCGTCACTGAGTTTGCCGTGGGCGACTTTGTCTTTAGCCACACACCCCATGTGAGCCACGCCCTGGCCACCCGGCTCTGCGTCCCCATTCCAGCCGACGTCGATCCGCAGGCCAGTGCGCTGGTGGGGTTGGCGCTGGTGGCAATGACGGCGCTGCGCGTCGGCCAGGTGGAACTGGGCGACCGTGTAGCCGTGATCGGGCTGGGGTTGGTGGGCAACCTGGCCGCGCAACTGCTGCATCTGGCCGGCGCCGAGGTGATCGCCATTGACCTGACGCCCGGTCGCCTGACCAAGGCGCAAGCCTGTGGCATTGACCAGGTCATCCACGCGCATGAGACCGATCCCATCGCGGCGGTCATGGCGCTGACCCAGGGCAAAGGCGTCGATGTGGTGGTGGAAGCGTCGGGCACGGCCCAAGCCGCGGAACTAGCGGTAGCGCTCACCGGTAAACAGGGGGAGGGAATTGTTGTCCTGCTGGGGTCGCCGCGCAAGGAGCACGAAACCAATCTGACTTCCTTTCTCAACCATGTCCACCTCTGGCGCAACGGCTCGGTCACCCTGCGCGGTGCGCACGAGTGGCGCTATCCGCTGGCGCAGACGCCTTTCCAAAAACACTCTATGCAGCGCAACGCCGCTATCATCTTCCGGCTCATGGCCCAAGGCAAGCTCCAGACCGCACCGCTGATCACCCACGTTTTTCAACCGGAAGACGCGGCCGCGGCCTTTGCCGGTCTGCAAACCAAGCCGGACGCATACATGGGGGTGTTGTTTGATTGGGGGTAATGGGCACAACAGCGGATTCAGACAGGAGCGGATTTGTCACGGAATAGACGAGCTAAAGGAATCAATAGAACGTCTTTAGTCGACAAGATTATATGGCTCTTCGCAACAAAGTGTGCTTTGTTTCGATCCACTAACACGCGTAGACCCGATTATATATCTAGATGACATACTGTAATTGCAGCAATATAGTGAATCCGATAATCAATCCGTTGCATTCTGGGGTGCCCGCTGGGCCCCGTTGTTGTTTTGGAGGAGTAACTATGCATATCGCTTACGGCAACTATGGGATGCCGCACACGCCTTATCCTACCATGATCCAGCAGGTGGCTGCGATTGGCTACATGGGATTGGAGCTTTGCGTCGCACCCGGCTATCCGACGGCGCCGGATGCGCTCTCATCGGCCGATCGGGCAACATTACGCCGGTTGTTGGCCGAGCAGCAGATCACGATTGACAGTCTGTTGCTGGCCAAAGTGCCCGTTTTAGAAGCAGACGCCGACCAGCACGCGGCGCATCTGGCTGGGCTGCGCCAGATTTTTGAGCTGGCCGCTGACCTGGGGCTGACGCGGCCGATTGTCACCAGCACGCTGGGCGGGCGAATTGAGGATTGGGATCAAAAACGAGAGATGCTGGCGGCCTGTGTCCGCGACTGGGCCACGGTTGCGGCTGATTATGACGGGACCTTTGGCTTTGAGCCTCATGTGGGGGGCATCATTCACACACCGGAACGGGCGCGCTGGCTGTTGGACCAGGTGAATCATCCCCACCTGAAGCTCAACTTCGATTATAGCCACTTTGAACTGATGGACATTCCGTTGGCCGATGCACTTCAGCAGTTGATGCCCCATGCGGTCGGCGTGCATGTCAAGGATGTACAGGGACGCTATCCCGCTTTTAAGTTCCTGCTGCCAGGTGAAGGCACGTTGGACTATCGCGACTATGTGCACCGCTTACAAGCAGCCGGCTATGAGGGTGCGATTACGGTCGAGATCAGCGGTCAGCTTTTCAACGCCCCCGGCTACGACGCCCTGGCCGCAGCGCAATTTTCCTATCAGACACTGGCGGCGGCATTGGCGGCGGTGAGCAGATAAACGAATCAACGATAGATATTAGATCGATTTGTTTTGTCATCTTGTCATCCAGTCATCTTGTCACAATACATTCGACCTAGTATCTAACATTTCCCATGATAAAGGAATGGTAGTATGGCACAAGTAATTTCACTCGAGCAAGGCAAACGCTTTCAGATGGGCAAGGGTGACTCACGCCATCTGGTCAGCCCGGAGATCGGGGCGCAGGGTATCACCATGAACTATTCGATCTTCCAGCCGGGCCATGAGTTCCCCCAACACTTTCACGATGTATCGGCGGACATCTTTATTGTGCTGGAAGGGGGCGTCTCGGTGCGCCAGGGCGACCAGTACACGCCGATCCAGGTGGGCGACTTTGCCTACATCCCACCGGGAGAGGTCCATGGCACCGTCAACACCACGGCTGGCCAGTCCATTCTCATCAGCTTTCAAGCGCCTCCCGATAGCGCGCTCTACCGCGGCGAACGGGACCCGTCCAATACCGGCGTTGTCCCCAAACCGCCGCCCGGCCACGTGAGCAAGGTGCGCATTGACCAGCTTACGAGTGGTGAGAGCACATCCGTGGCCGGCGGCAAACGTTGGCTGCCCGTCGCGCCATCGACCGGCACCAAGGAGATGCGACTCACCTACTACGAACTAGAACCCGGTGGAGAAGTCACGACGTCGGCGGCATCTGGTGAATCAGTCTGGTTTGTTTGGGTGGGTACGGCGACCCTGGCAGCCAATGGGGAGACGCTTGCCATTCCCACGCGTGGGGTGGCCTTTGTGCCGCCCAGTGAAGCGCAGACGGTGACGAATGGTGGCGCCGAACCAGCCCGCTTGATTCGGTGTGAGGCAGTCGCTCAATGACGGTATTACGCCAGTTTTGCAGTTTAATCTCCCCAACAAGGGCCAAATAAATCTTGTTTGACAGGTGCTGACCCGTATGCTATATTGGGCACCGCCGTTACATGTAAATTCGATAGCCTGGGAAACGGATTTTTCCACCAATAAAGGAATGCGGTAGCACCTTCCAGAAAGGCTGGCGCTCGCGATCTCATTCCGCTTTGAGTTTAGCTTTGCCATGCTCATACACCCAGAACATGAAAGTGTCATCCGAGTTTAGATCCAATCGCCCTGTATATAAGATTCGGCTCACAGGTGGGCCAAGGGGTGAATCCAGTGTTGCCTTCATCGATTGCTGGCTAAACAGCGTGGCAGAGGATGTCGAAATGCTCCTGCCACGCTGCACCAGATAGCAGGCGTTTGTCCAACTTATCAACCATTGGAGGATACCATGAGTAATAACAAGCAATCACCAGGAAAGTTCTCGCGTCGCGACCTGATGCGGGGTGGTCTCGCTGCCACAGCAGCCGGGGCGCTCCTGCCCTTACTGACGGCCTGCCCAGTGGCGCCAGCGCCTGGCGCGGCGCCAGCCTCTTCTGAAGCAGCTGGGCCCGAAGAGATTGAGATGCTCGCGTTCTGGTGGTCGGACTCGCCCCGGGATGCGAAGGTGCTGACAGACACGTTCACGGCGTTCGAGGAGCGGCACCCCGGCGTTAAAATCACCTTTGATGACACGAGCGCCAATCATCTTGAGAAGCTGATGACGAACATGGCTGCCGGGACGCCGCCGGACATCTTCGCGGTGCACGTTGCCTGGATGGTGCAGGTTGCCAACGCAGGGCAGCTTGTCGACTGGACGCCCTACGCCGAGGCCAATCCTGCGGCCAATCTCGATGACTACTTCCCGGCGCAGTTGGGCTTTTACTCGTACAACGGCGGACTCTATGCCCTCCCCTATTACTCTGGGCCAAGCTGTATTTGGTACAACGAGGACATCTTCCGCGAAAAGGGCCTCAAAACCCCCTGGGAGCATGAGCAAGAGGGCACCTGGACTTGGGAGACGCTGATCGATCTGGCCCGGCAGACCACCGGCGGCGAAGGGATGGAGCGGACGCTGGGCTGGGACGCAGCCCAGAATCCCCATAACATTCACTACTATCTCTGCGTGCCGTGGTGGACCAGTGGCGTCGAGTTCATCAACAAAGATGAGACCGAATGGCAGTTTGATCAAGAAGAGATCATCAATGTCATTCAGTGGCATCAGGATATGGCGCTCAAGGACAAGTCGTTGGTCATGCCGGCCGATCTCCAGGGCATTACCCGGATGTTCGACACCGGACGCCTGGCGATCGCCTGGGGCATCAAAGCACACGCGGTTTCCATCCCCGGCGACAACTTTACGGTCGGCCATGCCCCAACACCCAAGGGGCCGGCTGGACGCATTAACCGGGACGGTCCGAATGGCGTCGGTTCGGCCACCGGCAGCAAGTACAAGGATCTGGCCTTCGAGTTCGGTCTCTTTATGGGCGGCGAAGAAGGCGCTCCCACCTACCTGGCCTCCGGCCGTTCATTCCCGGTGCGCCAGTCGTTAAAAGACTCCAAGTATTTTTATGATGCCCTGCGACCCTTCGAGCGCGCCGAAGTCCACCTGGAGGCGGCGCAGACCGTGCGCAACTGGCGCAATCCGGGTCAGGCCGCAGAATGGCAACGGGTCTTCAAGGCGGCAATCGACGAAATCCTGCTTGGGCAGGCGCAACCGGCCGAAGCCTTGGCCCGCATCACGCCCGAAATGAACGAACTGCTGAAGCTGCCGAACAGCTAATCAGGTTCGCTATTGGGGTATTGGGTCATTGGGTTATTGTGTGCATAATAACCCAATGACCCAATACCCATAGAAGAACACAAGAAGGCGCCAATGTCAATCACAAACGTTGCAAAGCTGGGGGGCCAAGCCGGCCGTGTCGTGCGCCGGCGCAGCCGATACCGACGCCGGCAGGAGCTAGAGGGGCTGCTCTGTATTCTCCCTTGGCTGATTGGATTCATCTGTTTCAAGTTTGGCCCAATGGCGGCCTCGTTGGTTATCGGGATGACACGGTGGGATGCCCTACAGCCGCCGCGTTGGGTCGGCCTGGAGAATTTCCAGACGATGCTCACCGACCCGCGCTGGTATAACGCTCTCTATAATACGGCCTATCTCAGTTTTCTCTCCGTCCCGGCCCAGCTTGCCGTCGCGTTTTTATTTGCGTTGATGCTCAATGAGAAGCTGCGCGCCATGCCGATGTTTCGAACGATCTTCTATCTGCCCTCGCAAACGCCGCTTGTTGCTACAGCATTTCTCTGGAACTGGATCTACCACCCAGACTTTGGCCTGGCCAACGCACTCCTCAGTGCAGTCGGCCTACCGACACAGAACTGGCTATTTGACCTACAGTTAGCCAAGCCCTCCCTCATCCTGATCACGCTCTGGTCGGGTATCGGCGTGCCGATGATCATCTTTCTGGCCGGGCTACAAGGAGTGCCACAGTCCCTCTATGAGGCAGCATCGCTCGACGGCGCCGGAGCTTTGGCGCGCTTTCGCCATGTGACCATCCCCATGCTCAGCCCGGTAATCTTCTTCAACCTGATTATCGGGATCATTGCCTCGTTTCAGGGCTTCTTTACCATTGTCTTCCTAACCACTGGCGGCGGTCCCGTTTATGCGACATTGATCTACGTGGTCTACATTTACTTTCGCGCCTTTCAGGATTTTAAGATGGGGTACGCCGCGGCATTAGCTTGGGTCCTCTTCTTGATCATCATGGTGATGACCGGGATTCAATTCCTGCTGGCGCGCCGCTGGGTCTACTATGAAGGGAGCGAACGCGCATGAGCCTACAACAGGTTGACCAGAACGCGACTGCTCTTTTAAGGCAGACGGAGGCGACGCATAGACGCGCTCGGTTTAAAGTCCGGGTAAAGGATCTCATGCTCTATGGCGTCCTCATTGTGTTGTCCGTTCTTTACCTGCTGCCGTTATACTGGATGATCTCCACTAGCCTAAAAGAGACGGGAAGCGAGATGGTAATTCCACCGCAATGGTTTCCCAATCCTATCGTTTGGGGCAACTACATTGACGTCTTTGTACAGGTGCCGTTGACGCTGTACATCCGTAACTCGGTGACGATCACGCTGATCGCCACGACCTTTGGGGTATTGACAGCTAGCTTGGCCGGCTATGGCTTTGCGCGCATCCAATTTCCCGGACGCGACTTCTTTTTTACCCTCTGCATTGCCTCGCTCATGCTGCCGGAAATCGTCACGCTGATTCCCGAGTTTATTCTCTTCCGGCGTGTCGGCTGGGTCAACACCTTCCTCCCGCTCATTGTGCCCTGGAGCCTGGCCGGCAGTTCCTTTGCCGTCTTCCTCTTCCGCCAATATTGTCTGACCATTCCGCTTGAGTTGGACGAGGCCGCGCGCGTTGACGGCGCCGGCACAATCCGCATTTGGTGGACAATCATCGTTCCGCTGTCGAAAGCAGTGCTGGCAACGATGGCCATCCTCAGTTTCATTCATCACTGGAACGAGTTTCTGCGCCCATTGATCTATCTTGGTCGCCCGGAACTGCGCACGCTGGCGCTGGGCTTACAGGCATTTCGCGGCGAATACCAGCTTGCCTGGAACTACATGATGGCAGTGGCGCTGATCATGCTGCTCCCCATCCTCATTCTTTTCTTCCTGGCCCAGCGCCAGTTTGTCCAAGGCATTGTCATGACCGGCATCAAGGGCTAGGCAACGAGCAAATGCCCTCTCTTCCTACACCTTGTCTTCCCAACGGACAGAAGGCCAGGAGGGAAGCAGGCCGATTTTAGGCGTTTGACAGAAGGATTTTATCCTACTATACTATGAACCTATAGCCGTAAGCGCTTACAGTTAAATGAGGGGTATGCATAATAGTTGATCGCCCCGGGCTGAAGCCACGGGGCTCGACAACAGCGCCTGCTCAAGCAGGCTTGGACGCCGGTGGCAAGCACAGGAAGCCCCATTGATGGGGCGCCGTTAGGGAGCACGGTCGCTTTAGCGCCGTGCGACCAACGCCGGTCTCCATTCGGTCGATTTATACTCACCCCTGAGTTAAATCACAACCTTTCATTGCTTGATGTTCCCCTACGCACCTTTCGCCGATTCAAATAACCTGTCAAGAGGTATGTACGCGACCTATGTTTCGCAACCACGTTGCCCAATTAAGGAGGAATCATGCAACGAATCATTCGCTCATCAGCCTTTTTATTTATCGCTAGTCTTGTACTTGTACTGGTTACCAGCGCCTGTAGCCAAGCGGCCGCACCCGCTGCGGCGCCCGACACCCAACCGGCCGCGGCTGAGAGCCAACCCGCCGCGGCGCCGGCAGAAGCTGCCGCGCAAGGTGGTGAGGCGCCCATGCTGGCGGAGATGGTGGCCAATGGTGAATTGCCGCCGCTGGAGGAGCGCCTCCCCGTCGATCCATTGGTGCTCGACCCTGTCGAGGGGATCGGCGTCTATGGCGGCACTATGCGCTTTGGTGTGGTCGAGACCAATCTGTGGAACTTCACCTGCCTGCGCACCAGCGGTCTCTTCCGCTACAACCAAGAAAATAGCGAAGTGACCGCCGATATGGCCAAGTCATTTGAGTTCTCCGATGACCTGAAAACATTGCGCATTCAACTGCGCCAAGGACAGAAATGGTCGGATGGCACGCCCTTTACCGTGGATGACATTATGTTCCGTTGGGAAGATGTGGCCAATAATCCCGATCTCAGCCCGGCGGGCCCCGGCGGCTTCTGGAGCCCCGGCGGCGAACCGGCAGTCTTTAAAAAGATCAGCGACACCGAGTTGGAGATCACTTTTGCCGTGCCCTACCCCGTGGTGGTGGATCTGATGGGGCGCAGTTGGTTCTCGGCTGACCCGCAATTTATGCTGCCCAAACAATATCTCCAAAAATGGCACCTGAAATATAATCCAGACGCCGAAGCCGTGGCCAAAGAAGAAAATTTTGAAACGTGGATGGACGCCTTCCGCGCCCATGCCTACCCCAGCAACAACTTTGAAGTGGGACGCCCCGTGCTCAACGCCTGGATGCCGGAGCAGATCACCAGCGACCGCGCCGTCGCCGTGCGCAACCCCTATTTCTATCAGGTGGACACGGCCGGCAACCAACTGCCCTACATCGACCGCATTGACGTGGCGATTACCGGCAACAAAGAAGTGCAGATTTTAAAAGCCTCCTCCGGTGAGTTAGATCTGGAAGCCTGGTATCTCTCGCTGAGTGAGATGCCGGTGCTGCAACAGAACAAAGAGCAGGGTAATTATGACGTGCGCATGGCCCAAAGTCTGCGCACCTCGGAATTTGCCCTCATGCCCAACCGCACCGTGCAAGATGCCGTGCTGCGCGATCTCTTTAACAACAAGGATTTTCGGGTCGCTCTCTCGCTGGGCATTGACCGTGACGCCATCAACGACGCCGTCTTCTTTGGCTTGGCCAAGCCCTTCCCCGCGATTCCGCTGCCGGCCAACAGTTATTTCCAACCCGAGTGGGCCGAGGAATATATCCAACATGACCCCGATCAGGCCAATCAACTACTTGATGGGCTGGGGTTGACCGAGCGCGACAGCGATGGCTTTCGTCTGCGTTCTGATGGCGGCGGACGCATCAATCTGTTGGTCGAAATCGGTTCGCAAGAAGGGCCCAAGATGCAGATCTGTGAACTGGTCAAAGCGCACTGGGAGCAGATCGGCATTGAGGCGACCTGCAAGGAGACCGAAGGCAGTCTCTACACCCAGCGCAACCTGGGTAACGAACTGGTCGTCGCCACCTGGCACCTGGATCGCGCTGGTCTTTTTGGCCGCGCCGACCCACTCTGGTTTGGCTTTACCAGTCCCAGCCAGCAACGCTGGGCAGTCCAGTGGGCCACCTGGTTTACCACCAACGGTGCTGAAGGCGAAGAGCCGCCGGCGGAAATTAAAGACCTAAAGGCACTCTTTGAGGATTTCCAGCGCACCCTGCCTGGCACACCGGGCTTCAATGAACTGGGCGCGCAATATTACGCCTACTTTGCCAATGAACTGCCTATGATCGGCACAGTTGGCCTGGGCCCGGTGCCCATGCTGGTAAGCAATCGCCTGCACAATGTCCCCGCCGAAGACATCTGGTGGGGGTCGGACACCAACTTCTATGCGCCCTATCTGCCGGCGCAATGGTATATCCAGGAGTAGTTATGGCGCAACGTACTGTGCCGCTCAAAAAGCCCATTCGGCTGGGCTTGATCGGTTGTGGCGGCATTGCCCGCCTCAACCACATTCCGGTCTATCAGGCGCTGCCCGACCTTGTGCAGGTGGTGGCGCTGGCTGACCTGTTACCCGATAATCTGGCGCGCATGGGCGAGTTGCTGGGGGTGCCTGCCAACCAGCGCTACCAGGATTACCGCACGCTCTTGGCCAAAGCCGATCTGGATGCAGTGATGATTGCCACGCCCCACTCCGCCCATGCCGAACAGGTCATTGCGGCGGCTGAGGCGGGGATGGCGATCATTTCGGAAAAACCGATGGCCACTTCACTGGACGAGGCGGATGCCATTCTGGCGGCTGTCGAGCGGGCCAATGTGCCCTATGCTGTAGTGCACAACCTGCTCTTCACCCCGCCCATGCAGACCGCCCTGGCCGAACTGCGCGCCGACAAGCTAGGGCAGCCGCACATGGGACGGGGACAACTGCTGGCGCTGAAACCGGCGGATCTATCAGCCAACTACCGTGACCCGGCGCAAGCCTGGCGCGCCACCAAGGCCGCCGGCGGTGGCTGTATTATCGACACGTCTTATCACGAGATCTATTCGGTCGAGGCGCTCATGGGATCGCCCATTCGCTATGTGGAAGGGCGGGTCAAGACCATGCTCTTTGATATTGATGTGGATGACCTGGCGCTCATGTTATTCGAGCATGAAAACGGCGCCGTCTCGACTGTTTCGGCTTCGTGGTGTGCGCCGGCCATGGCCGCTGAAAGTGGTCGGTGGTGCGAAGTCCATGCCGCCCACGGTTCTCTGCGCGTTCATCATCGCAAGGATGAGCCGCTCTGGCGTTACCAACGCGACGGCGGCTGGACCTCGATGGATGCGCCCGGTCAGGCGGAAGCGATAGCCCTGGGCGCGCCGGGGCTGGTTGGCCATGCCGGTTTCTTTGCCGCCACCTTTACAGCGTTGGCCAATGGCGACACCATGCCGGTCACCGGTGAAATGGCGCGCCATAACCTGGCCATCATTGAAGCCGCCCGCCGGGCCAGTGATGAACGGCGCGCGATTGAGGTAACCTAAACACAACAACGGATTAGGAAAGGAACGGATTTGTCCATTCTTTCAGGTGTGATCTTCCTGCATAACATAACTATTCAGAAAATTATACCTATTTTGTAAAAAATTAGATCCTTCCTAAAGCCGTTGTTGTTTTGCTGAAAAGTGGACTCTTATGCGACCTTATATTGATGTTCATTGTCATATTGGGATGACGGTTTCGCGTGCGCCGGTGGTGGGGCAGAGTGTGGGCCGCTATATGGGGCGCATGGCATCGGCCGGCGTCGTGGCGGCGATTCTTTGTCCTACCTCCGGCGGGCCGCAGGCGCGGGGCGTGTTGGACACGCAGGATCAGGATGAGGTGATCAGTCAGGCCTGTCGCCGCTATCCCGACCGCTTTCCGCTAGGGCTGGGTGTGGTGGAGGTGCGCCATGAAGGGGCGGGGGTGGCCGAGTTGGCGCGGGCAATGGATGTGGGCGGGTTGATGGGCTTTGCCTGCCATCCCGCGCTCTCTGGCCATTCGCTGCGCGGGGAGTTGCATCCTTTCCTGGAAGTGGTGGCTATGCACAAGGGATTGTGTTTGCTGCACCAGGCCGGCTCGACGGCCAATATTGCCGACTATGCCCGGCGCTTCCCCACTGTCACCTTTCTTATGGGCCATGTCTCCATGAGCAAACCGGGTCACTTTGATGCGATTGAGCACTGTGGCCCCTGTGAGAATATTCTCTTTGACATTGCCCAAAAACCGGAAGGCGCCGACGAAAGTTGGGATCTGGTTCATCTGGTCAACGCGCTGGGGCGGGAACGCCTCGTGTTTGGCAGCGATGCGCCCTACTACAACTTCCGGTTGGTCCAAGCGCAGATAGAAAACGCGCTATTGGACGAAGCGACCAAAGATCGCCTTGCCTACCAAAATGCCGTGGCGCTGATCCACCGCTTCCGCCCGGCGTGGACCCTGCCGGCCACCCCGGTGACGCCGCCCCAGCAGTATACCGACGAGGAACTGTGGGCAGCGCGGGGAAACCGCTTATTATAGAGAATGTTTCAACCATGCTACAATAGCAAGCAACGATCAAGTCATCTGTTAACAGCCAACGGACAGCCACCAAAGTAATGGCGCATCTGTGAAAAGTGTGAGGAGCGATCAGTCCACTAGTGACAGCAAAGCATTGACTTGTACTTTCGGCTGATGAGCGCAAAGTAATTTGGTAAAAGTCTGTTGGCTTTGATTGGAAGCGAGCAAAATAGCAATGGAACTACACGAACTAGTCATTGAGATGAAGCTGTTAGAGCGCCGTCTAACTCTGTATGAAGAAAAATATGGCATTCTTAGTGAGGACTTTTACCAGGCACTGATGGCTGGAAAGTTGGAACGTTTCGATGAGTATGATGAAACGCGTGCGGATTTCAGCCGTTGGAAAGGAATTTACGAAACATGGCTGCGTCGTCACCAAAACTACGCTACGCAATTAAAACAGCATGATGTAGCTGACTCATTACGCTTTCAGCCTGCCTATTAAAGTGCTGGTATTGCCCACTTTGAACTGAGTACCAGAATGCCTAGCAACCCTCTAGAATCACTTAGTGCTTACAGTAACTTTGTCGTTGAACAGATTAACCGTTCGACTATTAACCGTTCGACGGTTTCGATTTGGCCAGCTAGCCCCTATACTGGCGTTGCAGAAGGTGAAGTCTTTTTCAGCAAAGGATTTCGTTTGCGTCTACGGGAAGAATTGGATTTTGAAGCAGCTTTGATCACATCCTATGGATATGAAGTCTATCAGGGCGAGGAGAAACTGTATTGGTATGACGATTATCCGCATCCGAATGATCCAACGTTGGCTTCAACACACCCTCATCATAAACATGTACCTCCAAATATTAAACGCAATCGAGTTCCTGCACCCGGGCTTAGCTTTACTAAACCCAATCTCTCGCAAGTTGTGGACGAGATTGAGCGCTTAATCCAGGAGAGTTAAATGAAATTCGCCCTCCTTGGCCACACAGGCCATTTGACCTACTATGAACAAATCCTACATGATCTGCCGGATGTCCAGGTGGCGGCGGTCGCCCTGGCCTCGCCGGGCGAAACGCTGGATGCCTTTGCAAAGGCGCCGGGTGTGACCGCTGCAACCCCGCGCTATACCGATGCTGAGCAGATGTTGGACAGGGTGCAGCCCGACCTGGTGCAGATCTGTGTGCAGCCGCACTTGATTCCGGTGTGGATCGAACGCTGTGCACAGCGGGGCATTGCCGTTATGGCCGAAAAGCCGCTGGCCATGGATCTGACAACGCTGGCACATTTGTACGACGTGGTCAAAGCCGCGCAGATTCCGCTGGCGCCCTTGCATGGCTACCGGCGGATGAAGCACTTTGAGGCGGTTGCGCAAGCTGTACGCAGCGGCCAGATCGGCGAACCGTTGGGCAGCTACAGCCAAATCTCCTATCGCTGGGGGGCGCGGCGGCCAGACTATTTCCGCTCACGAGAAACTTTCCCCGGCATTGCACCTTTCATCGGCGCCCATGTGGTCGATTGGCTCATGTGGGCCATGGGCGATGTGTTGACGGCGGTCAGCGGCTGGGAAACCACCATTGCGCATCCGGACTATCCGGCGTGCGCCAGTCAGGCCGGTTTGCTCTTTCAACTGCGCAACGGCGGCGTGGCAACTGTGTCACTCGATTTCCTGCGCCCTTCCACCGCGCCGACCCACGGTGATGAACGGGTGCGCATTGTCGGCAGTCGCGGCGTAGTGGAAAGCTTTGCCAACGACGGCACGGCCACGCTGATCAATGAGGCGCAAGGCGTCACCGCCTTGGCCAACCCAACCACCTCCCATTGGTACACGGCCTTTGTCCAATCCATCCGTGGCGCGGGTGAATCCTTTATCAGTGTGGATGACGCCTTCCGTGTTACCGAGATCGCGATCAAGGCACAGCAGGCGATTGACGAGGGCAGAATGATTACGTTAGGTAGGTAGGTAAATTAGTAGATAAGTAGATAAGTAGATAGGTAGATAGGTAGATAAGTAGATAAGTAGACGGACTGATGTACCTATCTACCGATTTACTGATGTACCTATCTACCGATTTACCTATCTACCGATTTACCAATTTACCTATCTACCTATCTACCCATTTACAGCATCCCAACTTCACTATGACCGGTTACATTATTCAACGTTTATTCTACGCCATTATCACCTTCTGGGTGTTGAGCATTGTGGTCTTTATTGTGATCCAACTGCCGCCGGGCGACTTCTTGACCAGCTATATTCAAGCGTTGCAGGAGACGGGCGGGGTGGTGGATCAGGCGGAGATTGCCGCGCTCCGGCAGCAGTATGGGCTGGACGCCGGGCCGATTGAGCAGTATGTACGCTGGTTTGGCAAGTTCCTGCGCGGTGACATGGGGCGCTCGTTTGAATGGAACCAGCCGGTGGTAGCGTTGCTCCAGGAGCGGCTGCCCTATACCATTCTGCTCTCCATGTTGACGCTCTTTTTTACTTACATTGTTGCGGTGCCGATTGGCATCTATGTGGCGACGCGGCAATATAGTTTTAGTGACTATCTCTTTACCTTTGTCGGTCTGGCCGGGCTGGCGACCCCCAACTTTCTGCTGGCGCTCATTCTCATGTTTCTCTTTTTCAAGTACTTTGGCGTCAGCGTAGGCGGTCTTTTTTCTGCCGAATACGCACTGGCGCCGTGGAGTCTGGCCAAGCTGTGGGACATGATCAAACATCTGTGGGTGCCCATCATTGTCATCGGCACCTCCGGCACGGCGGGCATCATTCGCGTCATGCGCGGCACACTGCTGGATGAACTGGGTCGTCAATATGTGATCACCGCCCGCGCCAAGGGGGTGCCAGAGGGCAAGCTGCTCTTTAAATACCCGGTGCGTGTGGCCATCAACCCCATCGTCAGCACGATTGGTTGGCAACTGCCGCGCATTGTCTCCGGCGAGACCATTGTGGCCATTGTGCTCAGCCTGCCGACGACAGGCCCGCTGCTCTTCCGATCCCTGCTCAGCCAGGACATGTTTATGGCCGGCAGCATTGTCATGATGTTGGGCATTCTCACCCTCATCGGCACCTTTCTCTCGGACATCTTACTCGTCATCGTCGACCCGCGCATCCGCTACGAGCGCAAGAGCCAGTGAAAGTCGTGTGGTCGCTTAGTCAGGTAGTCGTTTGGTCAGGTAGTTGTTTTGTCAATCGTCAATCGTCAGTCGTCAATCGTCAATCGTCAATCGTCAATCGTCAATCGTCAATGGTCAGTCGTCAATGGTCAACGATCAACTAGCAGTCGTCAATCGTCAATCGTCAATCGCCAATCGTCAATCCACCGCAGTCGATGAGCGCTACTATCTGGCCTCGCAATGGCAGTTGGTCTGGCGCAAGTTTGGGCGGCATAAACTGGCGGTGGTCTCGGCGGTGTTGCTGGGGCTGCTCTACTTGGTGGCGCTCACCTTTGAGTTTTGGGCGCCCTATAACCCAACGGCCCAACATGAGGATTTCCTCAACGCCGGACCGGTGCGCATCCACGTCTTTGACAGCAGCGGTCAATTTCGTTGGCCCTTTGTCTATGGGCTGGAAGGCGAGATTGACTTTGCGACCTTTACGCGCGTCTACACCGAAGATCCCGAACGCATCTATCCCCTTCGTTTTTTCTATCGGGGTGAGCCATACAAGTTCTGGGGTCTGTGGCAGACGGACCTGCACTTCTTTGGGGCAGAGGGGGAAGGACATCTCTTTTTGCTGGGCACCGACAACCTGGGCCGCGACCTCTTTTCGCGCATCTTGGCCGGCAGCCGCATCAGCCTGACCGTGGGGCTCGTAGGGGTGTTGCTCAGCTTTGTGCTGGGCTGTCTCCTGGGCGGCATCTCCGGCTACTTTGGCGGCGTGGTCGATCTGATCATCCAGCGTGTGATCGAGTTTATGATCTCGGTGCCGACGATTCCGCTCTGGATGGCGCTGAGCGCGGCGGTGCCGCCCAACTGGTCGCCGGTCAAGGTCTACTTTGCCATTACGATTATTCTCTCGATTATTGGCTGGGCGGGGCTGGCGCGGGTGGTGCGGGGCAAGCTGCTGGAACTGCGCGAAAATGACTTTGTCATCGCCGCCAAACTGGCCGGAGCGGGCGACATGCAGATCATCGTGGAGCATCTGCTGCCCGGCTTTGCCAGCTATCTTATCGTCCACCTGACCCTGGCCGTGCCCAACATGATCCTGGGCGAGACCGCGCTCAGCTTTCTGGGGTTGGGCATCCAACCGCCCGCCGTCAGTTGGGGTACGCTGCTGCAAGACGCCCAGAATGTGCAGAGCATTGCCGTCCATCCCTGGATGCTCACCCCGGCGCTCTTTGTGATTCTGGCGGTGTTGCTCTTTAATTTTGTGGGCGACGGCTTACGCGATGCAGCGGACCCATATAAGTGATTGTCGATTGACGATTGTCGATTGTCGATTGATTGTACAGATGTATCCGCTTGGCACTTGTAGTACATTTCATTGAAACGACTTTAAAAAGAGGGGTTATGGATGGATCGATGGGAGTTTAAGCGGCGGACAAAGCAATTGGCGTTGCGGGTGATTCGTTTGGTGCGTGCGCTGCCGGTTGGGGTCGAAGGGGAGGTGATTGGTAGACAGTTGCTACGTGCTGGTACTTCCATTGGGGCAAACTATCGAGCCGCCGATCGCGCCAAATCGACGGCTGATATGATTAACAAACTTAAAATCGTCGAAGAGGAAGCCGACGAAACCCTATATTGGTTAGAATTAATCATCGAAGCCGGTCTGATGCCAGAAGAACTTCTCCACGACCTAATGAAGGAGACTGATGAGATCCTCGCCATGACCGTTGCTTCTATCAATACCCTGCGCGCCCGTACCGACAATCGTAAATCGACAATCGTAAATCGACAATCGTAAATCGACAATCGTAAATCGACAATCGTAAATCGACAATCGTAAATCGACAATCGTAAATCGACAATCGTAATGAATAATCTGTTGTTAGAAGTCAAAAATCTACGCACCTACTTTGCCCTGGACGAAGGGACACTCAAGGCGGTGGATGATGTATCGTTTACCCTCCACAAGAACCGCACCTTGGGCATCGTGGGCGAGTCGGGCTGTGGCAAGAGTGTCACGGTGCATTCGATCCTGGGAATTGTGCCCAAGCCGGGGCGTGTCGAGGGGGAGATTCTGTTCCACCATGATGGCCAGGTGACGGATCTGGTGACACTGCCCCCCAATGGCCGGGAGATTCGTGAGTTGCGGGGCAAGGAGATCGCCATGATCTTTCAGGAGCCGATGACCGCCTTTTCACCCGTCCACACCATCGGCAATCAGATCATGGAGGCGATTCTCCTGCACGAGCCGGTGAGCAAAGCGGTGGCGCGCGAACGCACCGTGGAATTGCTGCGTCATGTCGGCATTGCCTCGCCCGAACAGCGTGTCGATGAGTATGCCTATCAACTTTCCGGCGGCATGCGCCAACGGGCCATGATCGCCATGGCGCTGGCTCTCCAGCCCAAACTGCTGATTGCCGACGAGCCGACCACGGCGCTCGATGTGACGATCCAGGCCCAGATCCTGCGGCTGATGAAAAATCTACAAGCGGAATTGGGCATGGCCATCATCTTTATCACCCACGATCTGGGCGTCATCGCCAACATGGCTGACGAGGTGGCGGTGATGTATCTGGGCAAGATTGTCGAAGTTGGCAGCGTGCGCCAAATCTTTCATCGCCCGCAACATCCCTATACCCAGGCACTGCTCCGTTCCATCCCCCAGATGGGCCAAAAAGAGCGGTTGACGGTCATCGGTGGCATGGTGCCGATCCCCCTGAACCCGCCAGCCATCTGCCCCTTTGCCGACCGCTGCACCCACTTCATCGCCGGCGAGTGTGACCAGCGTGTGCCGGACCTGTTGGAAACGGAAAGTGGTCACTGGGTGCGCTGCGTACTCTATGCCGAACAAACAACGCCCCAACCACTGTCAGCCCAGCAAGAATCCATGAACAGCCCTGTGGAGAGGGCTAACCCATGACCGACGACAAACACCCGCCACTCACCACCCGCCACTCGCCACTCTTGGAAGTCCGCGGCCTGCGCAAATTCTTCCCGATTGAAAAGGGCTTCTTGCGCCGCGTCGTCGGCCAGGTGCGGGCGGTGGATGATGTAAGCTTTACCATTGCCAAGGGCCAGACGCTGGGGCTGGTGGGGGAGTCCGGTTCGGGCAAGACGACCTTGGGCCGCTGTATCTTGCGCGCCATCAGTCCCACTGCGGGGCAGGTCTTGCTGCATGTCAATGATCAGCGCATTGATGTGACTGATTTGTCCGCCAAAAAGCTGCGCCCGGTGCGTCGCCACATGCAGATGGTCTTTCAAGACCCCTACTCCAGCCTCGACCCGCGCAAGACGATCCTGGACATTGTGGGCGAACCGCTGCGCATGAACAAGGTGGCCAAGGGGCGCGCCTTGGAAGCGCGGGTGAAAGAATTGGTCGAGATTGTGGGGTTGAATGTGCGCTATCTCTACCGCTATCCCCACGCTTTTAGTGGCGGACAGCGCCAGCGTATCGGGCTGGCGCGCGCCCTGGCCTTGAATCCCGAATTGATCGTCTGTGACGAACCGGTGTCGGCCCTTGATGTCTCGGTGCAAGCACAGATTCTCAATCTCTTTCAAGATCTGCAACAGGAGTTTAACCTCACCTATCTCTTTATCGCCCATGACCTGAGCGTGGTGCAGCATATTGCCGACCGGGTGGCGGTCATGTATGTGGGGCAACTGGTGGAGATGGCAGAGACCGCCGATCTCTTCTCCCGCCCGCAACACCCGTACACAGAGGCGCTGCTCTCAGCCGTACCCAAGCCCGACCCCGACCGTCCCTTGCAGGAGATCCCATTGGCCGGCGAGATTGCTAGCCCGTCGGCGCCGCCGAGTGGCTGCTATTTTCACCCGCGCTGTCGCTACAGTGATGGGGCGCGTTGTCAAGCGGAAGCGCCCGCCCTGCGTGAAATTACGCCGGACCACTTTGTCCGCTGTCACTATGCAGAAAGTTTGTCGCTGGAAGGAATTGGGTAGGCTGTGTGGGAACTGTTCTTGTGGCTGGCCCTGGCCTTTACGCTAATAATCTTCTTTGTCCGTTGGCTGACGCGCTGGGCCGTCGTCATAATGCAGCGGCAGGTGGAGGATAAACTACGCGCCGCCGAGGCGGTTGCCAATGACGGTGTCATCCCAGCCCCCTGGTTGCAGCCATATCGTCAACGACTGGCAACCCTCCAACAACGCGGCGGCAGTGAAGTCGATCAGGCGCGGCTGGGGCGTCAATTGCAACAGCAATGTCTCCACCAGGTCGATGGCTTGATCCGCTATTTTCAAGGCGGCGCCTTTGTGGACAGCCCCTACACACGCGATGTCTTGATCGATGCCTTACAACAACAACGTCAGCGCTGGGCCACGCAGGAGTGGCAGACCTTTGTGGCGCTGGCCAAGGAGGGAAACCAACGTGAAGGATAATCCAATCGCCGTGGCCTTGATTGGCGCCGGCAACATTGCCACGCGCCATCTGGCCAATCTGCAATTTCTAGGCGATAACCGGGTCGCCGCCATCTGTGACATCGATCGCGCCCGGGCGGCAACGCTGGCTGTCCCCTGTGGCGCCAATGTCTACACCGATTGGCAGACAATGGTCGCGCAGGAACCTCAACTCGACGCCTTGATCCTCTGCACGCCGCCGACGGTGCGCCGCGTCCTCTTTACCTTGGCAGCGGAACACAAGTTAGCCGTCTACTGTGAGAAGCCGCCGGCCAACACACTGGACGAAGCGCACAAGATCGCGCAAATCGTGCGGGAGAGTGGGATGATCTGTAGCGTCGGCTTTCACATGCGCTACTCACCGGCGGTGGACCGCTTTCGCGCTTTGACTGCCGGTCGTCCGGTCAACCTGGTGCAGAGCATCATGGCCAGTCCAGCGGCGCTTACCCGCTCGCTGGATGGCTGGTTCTTTATCCAAGAGAAATCAGGCGGGCCGGTTATGGATCAGGCGATTCATGTGATCGACCTGCTGCGCTTTGTGGTGGGCGACATTACCCAGGTGCAGACCTTTGGCAACAATGTGCTCTGTCCCAAGGCCGCCGATTTTACGATTGAAGACAGCACCTGCACCAATTTGCGCTTTGCCAACGGCGCGTCGGGGTCGCATATTCACTCGTGGGCTGTCCCCAAAGGCATGGATACGCTGACCATTCTAGGCGCCGATTTCTCGCTCGCCCTCCGCCCCCACAGTCCGCCCCGTGTCCAGGGGATTCTGGGGTGGCCCAGCACAGAGCAACGCGTGATCGACGAGACCTTCCCGCAAGGGCCGCCCATGGGACGCAGTGGGCGCATTCCCGACAACCGTCTCCCTACGGACCCGCCCGATCCGCCCCATTGCGAAGCGCTCAAGGTCTTTCTCGCCGCCGTGCGCAGTGGGGATGCCAGCCAGATTCGCAGCCCCTACACCGATGCTGTGCAGTCGCTGGCGGTGGTGCTGGCCATGTTACGTTCCAGCGCAACGGGGTGCGTAGAGCGTAGTCACGGCTAACATAACGGCCGATAACTTAGTGTCTGTCCGTAAATTCTCTGTGCTCAAGTCTACAACTCGACAAAGTAATGCACGCCACAACCGAATTTACGGATAGGTTCTTAGCCAAAGAGGCCCGCGACATGCTGCTGCCAGGGTTGCCCAGTTGCAGCCAACAGTTCGGCGGCATTCCAGCTCTGTGTGCTGGCGGGATGGGCCAGATCGGGGCGACAGATAAAGATCTCCCGCTCCGGTTGTGCCTCGATCGTCATGCCACTCGAACGCAGCATTGCACACATTCCTGCCCGATTGGCTACCCACCAGTTGGTAGGGTCGCCGGCAAACTCATGTTCCAGAAAGGCCAGCTTAGGCCACCCCGGCTCGGACAAGGGAGCGCGATCCTGTAGCAAGAGCCCGCGCGTCTGCGCGATCTCTTCGTCACCCGCCATCAGCAAGGTCTGAAAAATGAGCAGTTGCGTCACCTTCTGTGTCACAATATCTAGTCCCAACAGCGGATAGCGCAGATGGTAAAAGAGCCCCATAAAGAGGACAAGGTCAAAGGTTTCGTCCTGGTGGGCCAGGTCATAGATCTGCATCTGCCGAAACTCCACCTGGTCGGTTAGCGCAAAGTGGTGCGCCGCCCAGTGGGCCTGGGCCAGGTAGTGCGGGTTGACATCAATGCCCAGCACCCGGGCGCCCCGTTTGGCCAGTTCAAAGGAGTAGAAGCCGGCGTTACAGCCAATATCCAACACACGCCAGCCGGTCAAGTCGTGGGGAATGTAATCCGCAATCTGTTGCCACTTAAAGGTAGGAAAATCGCCAAGCACATGATCGGGGTTGGTTTCGACCCCTGACGGTAGATGAAGATTATGAAACCAGGGCGCCAATTCGGCAATCTCTTGCATTACGGATTTAGCGACATAGCTCATGGATGTACCCCTCTAACTCTTTGGCGCGCTGGGTGGCCGTATGTTGTTGGAGCACGACCGCACGGGCTCGTTGACCAATGGCCTGGGCTTCTGCCGACGAAGTAACACGCAGATAGGTGCAGACATCTTCATCTGACTTGGCCACCAGAATTTCCTCTCCCAGTGTAAAGAAGGTATCGAGACCAGGCCAGAAGTCGCTAATGATCGGCGTGCCACAGGCGGCCGCTTCAAAGAGGCGCACGCTGGGCGCGTAGCCGGCCTGCTTCATATCATTACGTGTAATATTGAGGGTAAAGCGCTGGGCATTATAAAAACGGCGATGCTCACTGGGCGGCAAGTGATCAATCCGCGCCACGTTGGAGGGCCACACCACCTCCGCCGGGTAGTTGGGGCCGGCAACGACAAAGCGTCGCTGCATATTGCACTGGGCCGGCTTGAGCAACAACTCCTCCAGTCCAGGCTGGCGATCCGGGCTATAGGTGCCCATATAGCCCAGATCCCACTGCCCAGCTTCCTGCTCTGGGAAATAGAGATCGGGGTCGACCGAGCAGTAGAGGGGGCGTGCATATTGGGCGCCATAGCACTTTTCCAAGCGATCTAAGGTGGGGCCACCGGCAAAGGTTAGATAGAGGTCATAGCGCGGAATTTGATCCCGCGCCAGATATTCCGTATCCCCCCGTTCTAGCTTGGCCAGCGTGACCGGTGTATCGATGTCATAGAAGGCGGTGATACCGCGCGCCGTCTCCAACACCCAAGCGCCGACGGCCACGCCCTCCGGCACATAGGAGCCAACTATCACCAGGTCGGCAGCACGGATATGCGCCGCATGATAGTCAGCTAAATCGGTCAGATCATGATAGAGCAGGATCGTGCAATAGTCGGCCTCGCGAAAGTCGCGATGGTTGGCATACCAGGGGACATCACGCTCCAAGAAGAGGACTCTGTGTCCCCGTTGATGGAGCCCCTTGAGCAAGGCGCGATAAGTAGTTGCATGGCCATTGCCCCACGAAGAGGAGATTGACAAGCCGAGAATCACAATATCTAACGAACGCCTCATCCACGTTACCCCGATCTTTCTTTGTGTTGTATATCTAAAATTTTTTCCAATTCCAGCACCCGGTGGTGATAGGTATGGTGCGCCAACACGCGCCGGCGCGCCGCGCGCCCGATCGCGCCGGCACGCGCGTCGGTCAAGTCAACCAGGTGTTCAACCACGGCTTTCCCATCTGCCGCCACCAGCACCTCCTCACCAGGCTGCAAAAAGAGGTCAATGCCTTGCCAAGCATCTGTAATGAGACAAGCGGCCGCGCCGGCGGCCTCAAAAACGCGGGTGGGCGGCGAAAACCCATAGCGGGCCATACTGCCGCGATTGATGTTGAGCAGGGCACGCGGTGAAGCGTTAAAGGCATTGTGCTCGCGTGGCGAAACATAACCGACATAGGCGACATTTGCCGGCATAGCTTTATCGCCCCAGGCATTACCCCCCAAGACAAAGCGCTCTTTGGGCAGAGCGGCAGCACAGGTAAAGAAAAACTCCTCCACGCGCGCTTCGCGGTCGGGCAGGCGATGGCCCAGAAAGCTACAGAGGCCGGCAAACCGGGGTTCTGGCGCCACAGGATAGTGCGTCAGCGGGTCAAGCGCGTTATAAATGGGATAGCACCCCCGCGCCCCCAACGCCGTATAGGCATCCACCACCGGCGCACCACCACCATAGGTCAAGATACAGTCGTAGCACGGGATGAGCTGCCGAAAGGGGTCAAGCGAATCTTGCTGTACGCGGTCAAGGGTGGCAGGTGCGTCTACGTCCCAAAAGACAACCAGGTTGTTGGGACGCTTAAGCTCGAGCACCGCCGCTTCTAACAACTCATCAAAAACTCCTACACCGCTCGCCTTAATGATCATATCCGCTTGGCGTGCCTCGGCCAACGCGGCGCGCACCGGTCCTTCATCTTCGGCGCCATAGACCACAACGCGCGCCCACGGCGGGTCCGCAAGATCCCGATGTTTTTGGCGCTCATAGGCGTCAGGCTCATAGAAAGTCACGCTATGGCCACGTTCATGCAGTTCACGCACGATACCGCGGTAGTAGGTGGCGGCGCCATTCCAATAAGCAGAGACCAGACTCGAACCAAAAAAGGCTATATTCATCCTATGATACCTTACGCTGTTACTTTCTGTTGACATTTGTGGCGCGTACACCTGTCAGGTGTTGGACACCTGACAGGTGTACCAGAACCTAGCCAACCAGGGCCAAATCGTTACGGCAAATGGCCAGCAGCTCCTCGACGCGATGATCACAGGTGTGGCGCCGGCGGATCGTCGCCAGGCCATGCTCCACCAACCGCTGTGCCACCGCCGGCTCGTGCAACACCATGCGCAGCAGTTGCTCCATCTCTGTCCCAGAATGGGCCACCAGATAGTCACAGCCTGGTGTAAAGAGTGCCTCAGTATCTTCCCAGGGCGCACAGATCAGAGGAATGCCACAGGCTAAGGCTTCAAAGACACGGATGGTAGGGATGCCGGGCAGCATCTGTACATAGGGTGCACGCGGGATGTGGACCGTCACGCGAAAGCGGCTGTAGAGATCGGGCGCTTCATAATTAGGCAACCAGCCACAGTAGTCGATGCCAGCCGCAGCCAGTGTATCTAGCGCGGCTGTGGGGTAGCGCACGCCATGGATGCGGGCGGACAACCCCAGACGACGCACTGGCTCAATCAGATAATGATGAAGCTCTGCGCTCCGCTCATCGTCACCCCAGTTGCCGATCCAGAGCAGATCGCCAGCCTTGGATGCCGCCGGTCTGGGATAGAAGTGGCTGGTGTCGGCGGCCTCATGCCAGGTCCAGGCTGCCTGCGCCCAGCCTTGCTCCAGATAGCGGTCACGCACGACCTGGCCAAAAGCCAGCACGCCATCATAATCATCCAACCGGTAGGCCGCAAGCGTTGCGCTGTCAGAGACAGAGCGATGGTGAGTATCGTGGAAAAGGAGCCGATAATGGTCGTTGTGCCGCCGGTGCGCGCCCAGGCGGTGAATCAGCTCCATTTCGTTCCATTCGTGGACAATGACCAGATCGGCCTCTGCCAGCGCTTGGTCCAGTTCCAGCGTGGCCAGTGTATAGCGTTCGCTGCGTAAATGAGGAAACGTATGCAAAAATTGGGTAATGGCTTCCGCCCCTTGTTCCCGCACCAGGTTCTGCACACTCCAGCCGTCGCGCGGTTCGTAGACGGTAACCTGGTGCCCCCGGCGCTGGAGCGCAGTCACAATCCCGCGCAAAAAATGGGCATTGCCATGATTCCAGTCGGAAACCAGCGAATGATAAAAGAGCACGATGTTCATAGGGTTCTGCTTAGCTCTCCATTGCTGTAATTTATGCTTGACCTTCAAAGGCTTGAAAAGCGCTGAGGGCAGGCGCTAAGGGTTGAGAATCTATTGGCAAGGCGCCGTAGAGAGTCGTTGGGCCCTCCTGGCCAGGTGCAGCCTCTTGACACAGGTCGCGATAGAGTTGGGCATAGGCGCCGCCCAATTTTGCCAGGGTGAACCTTTGCGCACGACGCAGGGCGGCTGCGCCCAGCGCAGCACGCAGACGCGGGTCGTTGATCAGCAGTGAGAGGGCTGTGTGCAGCGCCTGCGAATCATCGGGATTGACAAAGAGGGCGGCCCCCTGCCAATTTTCACGCAGACTGGGGATGTCGCCCAGGACAAGCGCACACTCGGACAGGGCCGCTTCCAGGACTGACAGGCCAAAGGGTTCATAGCGGGCCGGCAGCGCATAGATGCTGGCGCGCGCCAACCAGCGCGCCACCGCTGGCGGCGTCAACACCCCCTCTGGATGGGCATGGTGCAGCGCAAGTTCATGACCGGCCGGGTGGGCGCTACAGCCGGCCACATGTACAGGCCAGGGCAGGCCAGACGCCGCCTCGTCCAGGGCGCGCACATTTTTCGCCTCGTCCCACAGACGGCCTATGCTAAAGATCAAGGGAATTTTCACCGGCGCCGGCGCAAAAAGGGTGGTGTCACGCCCATTGGGAATAACGCGGCTCTGCGCCAGCGGACCATATTCATCCTGCAACGCCGTGAGCATGGCATGTGTGGGAGCGACAACGGCAGCGGCGGCGTGCAATCCGGCCCCCACCAAGCGCCGATAGGTGTCGTAGGGGGCGGGCGCCGTAACTGCCTTGACGGAGCGCCACCACGAGAGCACACACGAATGGCCCACCACCAGCACAGGCGCGCCCCAAGGCAAGGTGGCGTGGACATAGCCATTGAGATGAATAAGATCAGGCTTGAATTCCTGGGCTAAATAGAGCAGCCAGCGCCCGGCGGCGGTTACATCGCCCCAAGGATCATCCATCCATTCTAACTTATAGGCGCTTTCACAGACCGAGAGGTGTGGGTAACACAGGGTTGCCTGCCATTGGGTGCGCGTCAGCGGTGCGCCCATCGTCGCCATTGTAACTTTGTAGTGCTGCGGGCTAAGCGCCGCGACCAGATCTAGCGCATAAGTCCAAACACCACCGACCGTGTCGGCTGTCATCAAGATCTTCATGGCGTCACCAACGCTTTGAAGAAGCCGTGGGGGCGCTCCTGTAGCAGCGCAAAGGCTTGGTCGAGCCGGTCCAACGGCAAAGTATGGGTATAAAGGGGGGTAGGATCGAGTTGATCGTGGGCAAGCGCCCGTATCGCCGACTTCATGCCAGAGAGATAGATAGCAGGGTCGCGTTCGTGTGCGTTGATCACATCCAGCCCACGCCAGTTCCACAGTTGCATATTGACCTGACGTGGACCATCTTGGTGATAGCCAGCAACGATCAGGCGGCCGCGCACCGCGGTTAGTTCGCCGGCTAAATCGAGCGGCCACTGCTGGCCAACCGCTTCGATGACACACTCACAGCCCTTGCCCTTGGTGATGGTCATGACCTGGTCAATGATTTCCCAATGATCCTGCATCGGGATGAGATGGGCGGCGCCAAACTTTTGCGCCATCTCCAGGGCAAAGGGACGCCGCGAAATGGCAATCACTTCGGCGCCAGCTTGTTTTGCCAGGTGGGTCAGCAGGGCGCCCAAAAAGCCAATGCCGATAACTGCTACACGGCTGCCGGGTGCAATCTGACTGCGGGCAAAGACATTAAAGGCACAAGCGAGCGGCTCTGCGGGCACCGGCTGTCCGTTCAGCGCAGGTGGCAGCTTTACGAGTGAATTGATGGAGGCGAGGTCATGCGAGGCATAGGCATTCTGTGACAAAAAGGCCACTCGGTCACCTACCTTGAAAGCGGCGGCGCCGGAGCCCACGGCCACGATACGCCCCCACCCTTCATGGCCCGGGTTCCCCGGCGGCAATGGATAGTTGAACCATTCGCGACCTTCCCAGACCGGCAGGTTGGAAGCGCAGACACCGCAGCCCTCTAGTGCTACTAAAACTTCTTGATAGCCAGGCTTGGGCAAGGGCACCTCCTCTATACGCACCTCGCCTGGCGCAGTAATTACCGCAGCGATCATAGATTTTGGCTGGGACGATGTTGCTTGAGCCTGTTTGGCGTGTAACTCTGTTGTTTCTGCCCGTTTTGTTTCTAACTGGGTTGTTTCAATAATCATAGTTCACTTGCCTCACAGCGCATGTTCAATCTTGCGGTAACGTTGCACTACCTGATCCAAGGCAGTGGGCGCAGATCGTGCTGGCGCGCCTTCTTTGGCATCTACTCCGCCCTGGCCATTCACAGGAAGCGTCCCCTTGTCTACATCTTTTGCCGCTTTTGCCGCCCCATTGCTGCGGTTGTGTAGCAGCCAATCATAGAGGTATGCGATCCCCTCAAAAGCATCCACTTGGGGACGCCAGTGCAATACCTCTTCAAGCTGTCCGGTATTGGAGACATAGTAGCGTTGATCGGCGCGGCGTTGGCAGGCAAAGGTGTAGGCCGGCGCGGAGCCGTGGAGTTTCTCAATAAAATCGAGCAATTCGAGAAGACTGATAGTATTCTTGGGGCCACCGCCAATGTTGAAGGCGCGGCCGGCCATCGCGTCAATCGACTGATGCGCACGGACAAAGACGTCCACCAAATCGCTCACAAACAAGATATCACGCACTTGCTTACCGTCGCCATAGATAGTGATGGGTTGTTGGTTCAGCGCGCAGAGCAGGAAGTGAGCTACCCAGCCCTGATCTTCTGTGCCAAATTGATGGGGCCCATAGATGCAGCTCATGCGCAGCACCGTGGCAGGCAGACCAAAGGTATGTGCGTAGTCGAGCACATATTGATCCGCAGCCCCTTTTGATGCGCCATAGGGGCTGTGAAAGTTGAGAGGCTGCTCTTCAGAGATACCGCTGGCCTCAATCAGATCGTCACAGGGTGCATAGTGGGTGGCGCGCTCAAAGAGAAGCAGATCCGCCAGATCGCCGTAGACTTTGTTGGTAGAGGTGAAGACCAGAGGGACAGGATCGCCACGCAAGCGCAACGCCTCCAACAAATTGAGTGTACCTCTGGCGTTCACTTCAAAGTCATGGAGTGGGTCCTGTAGACTGGTTGTGACGGCAACTTGGGCAGCCAAATGAAAGACGGCCGTGGCATTCTCTACTGCCGCTGCCAATTTTTGACGGTCGCGCATGTCGGCAATCTCGACCAGGAGACGGTCACCATGTTCAGCCTGAAGCCAAGCCAAATTCTGCTCAACACCCGGGCGAGAGAGATTGTCATAGATGAGGACGCGCTTGCCGCTCGAGAGGTAGCGATGGGCCAGATTGGTCCCCACAAAACCCGCACCGCCGGTAATGAGAACATACCCCTCACTAGCGGAAGCTGGGGCAACAGCGTTGAAATTCAACAGGTGTGTATGTGTCACGTTTCACTCCTTCAATCGCGCTTTCAAATCGTCAACCCATGGGTCGCTAATTCAACCTGAGCGTAGGCAACCTTGTCAGTCGCGGTCTGGCCGGCCAGCCATTCAGCTAACTGTTCTATCCCCACCTCAAGCGGGATCAGCGGCGCATAGCCCAGGATCTGGCGAGCTTGACTAATGTCGGCAAAACAGTGGCGGATGTCGCCGACGCGATATTTGCCGGTAATCTCTGGCTGAAGCTGTTGTTTGCCCATGACCGCGGCCATTCGCGCGGCCAACTCACAGATCGTGTAGACATTACCGCTCCCAACATTAAAGATCCGACCATCAGCCGCAGGCGTATCCATGGCCAACCGACAGGCGCGCGCCACGTCTGTGACATGGACAAAATCACGCTTTTGCTGACCATCTTCATAAATCAGGGGCGGATTATGATTGAGCAGGCGCGCGGCAAAGATGGCTAACACCCCAGTGTAGGGATTGGAGAGTGCTTGGCGTGCACCATAGGTATTAAAGAAGCGCAGGGCCACGGTGGGAATATGATAGGCGCGTCCTGTAATGAGACACATAGACTCCTGGTCATATTTGGAAAGGGCGTAGATGGAAGCCAGTGCAGGCGCTTTTGTCTCTGGCGTAGCTATCGGCTGGAGCGGTGTGCCATCTTCGTCGGTGACTTCCCACAGCCCTGCCTTGAGCTGTTCAAACGAACGTTGGTGAATGGTGCGGATGGCCCCGTCTGGGCGACAATACAACCCTTCGCCATAGATGCTCATGCTTGAGGCAACAATTAGCTTTTCAACCGGGTTTTTGATCAACTCCTGTAAGAGCACAGCCGTACCGAGATTGTTGGTGGCAGTATAGTCAGCAATCTGATACATACTCTGCCCCACCCCTACCCGTGCGCCCAAATGAAAGACAACGTCGACCCCACGACAGGCGCGCGCAACAACTTGGGAATCCCCTAGATCACCAAGAAAAAATTTAACGTGGCGATTTAAATAAGCGGGTGGGCTGGCCGACGGACCGTGGACCTGGTCAAGCAGATTATCGAGTACACGTACTTCATGTCCCTGTACAAGCAGCTCATCACAGAGGTGGGAGCCAATAAAACCTGCTCCTCCGGTAACCAAAATTGTCTTAGTACTCATTGCCATGTCCTTTTCCCGTTGCCAGCACATCCCTACACTCTTTCTCGTCAGGTTGTACTGAAGAATTGTACTGAAGAATTGTACTGAAATCATGTGCATCAAATCGCGTGCATGACTCAAAATCGCGTGCATGACTCAGCATATGTAAATTTAAATATATATAGGTGGGGAAAAAGAACCTATAGATACAGGTACATTTACGGTTACATGAAGAGATACAACTATAACCTATACCTATTTTTGTATCTTTTATCTATGACTTCTGTACATGAATTTTATTCTGTCCTGTACTATCCTAGGTGCAGTTCCGTGCTGCGGTTGTCCCCAAAATGAAAGCGATAGCAAGTAGTATTGGAGGATAGGTATAGCTTGAAGTAACTGTAACGTGGGACCACAGATGCAGTACAGTGTCAGGGAAATTATATGCGATGAGCGAGCAGAGGAAGATGGCGAGAGTCTTCCGGCAGGAGCGACTACGCCGGTCACCCCTCACCTACCGCTCCCTGTCAGGAAGACCTAGGCAGCCACCTCTACCCTTACACAACTTCCCTGAGAGTAGACTGTAGTTGTGATGGAAATGTTGTAATGAGAATTGGGAAAACGACTTTAGGTAAGAGAGGAATCTCATGAATTCAGAAAAGGATAAAACAAGTACAGTGGCGGAAAAGACGACAAAAGCAACAGAAAAGGCGCGCGCCGATGCTCAGCAGACAGCGCAGACCGCCAAAGAGAAAGCCGGCGAAATGGCCGACACCGTACAGGCCAAGGCCAACGAGTGGACAACGCAGGCCAAAGCAAAAGGTGAGGAAGTTACACAAGAATTGAAATCAAAGGCGCAGAGCACCTTTGAACAACAGAAGAACCAAACCGCGGACCAAGTGCAACACGTGGCCAGCGCATTGCGCCAATCGAGCCAGGAATTGCGCTCTAACGATCAAGAGACGCTTGCCCAATATGCGGATGCAGCGGCGGAACAGGTGGAGCATTTCTCCAGTTACGTGCGTAGCAAGAGTATGAATGATGTAGTGCATGATGTGCGGGCTTTGGCCCATCGTCAGCCCGAACTGTTTGTGGCCAGCATGTTGGCAGGCGGCTTCTTGTTAGGGCGCTTTTTTAAGAGTTCCGAGCGCAGTCCGGCCAGCAGCCAATACCGGAGTGACCAATATCCCCGTTATCAGAATGGCGGCAACACCTATCGGGGCAGTGCCTATCAGGGGGCCGATCAAGCCTATGCCGATTACTACGAATCGCGGCAACAGTCCTATCCGGCGGGTGAGTACCAGCCGGTGGCAGGCTCGGCGACCTATAGTTCAAGCTATGGCCAGAGTGAAAGCGCCAAGGCGGCACAAACTGAGCATGATTTTCGTGGTGGCGCCACTGCCTTCAATGGTGAACGCTCCACATCCACAGAATACCAAACCGGCCAAGGCAGAGATCCGGCCGTCACGGGCGCAGATTGGGGTGCAGATTACCAAACCAACGAATATGGCCAGACGACCCCAGCAGCAGAGACACAAGACCGTAAACAAGACCGTAAAGAGGACGTTCAAAATAGTCGCACTGAGGAGAAGACATAATGGCTAGCGATCAAAGAACGCAAAGACGGGATGAGGAAGCGGCGCAACGGCCAGACATCCAAACTAGTATTAATAACGAGGTAAGCACACTCGGCGAACTCTTCAATGCACTCTCTGAAGATTTCAGCTACCTGATACGCAAAGAAGTTGAACTGGCGCGCACCGAAACGATGGAGAAGGTAAGCAAGGCGACGCGTAGTGTCACCCTAATGGTGGCAGCCGGATTGGTGGGCTATGCAGGCTTTATTGCCATCCTGATTGTGATTGCAGATCTAATTAACGCCGCGATTGGTGTTTATTGGATCTCGTGGCTCATTGTGGGGGTGGCGGTTCTGATTGCAGCGGCCATTCTCTACTTTGCAGGACGCAGCGCCCTTAGCAATCTGACGCTTACCCCGGAGAAGACTGTTGAAACACTCAGAAATGATGCCCGCTGGGCAAAGGAGCAAGTACAATGACATACCAAGAACATTCAGAGGAGATTCGCGAAGAAATTGAAGAGACGCGGCATGATATGAGCCGCAAAATTGACGCCATTCAAAATCATTTAAGTCCTGAAAAAATTAAAGCACAGGCGCGTGAGGCCGCAAATGAATTTGCAACGGCGACGGCTGATTCGATTACTCAGTACATCAGCGAGAATTGGCAGCAAGTAGGCTCCACCATTGTCAACACGGTTAAATCAAACCCGGTGCCAGCTGCGCTAATCGGACTAGGCATAGGCTGGTTGGTGGTTGAAAATATGGGCCATGAAAATGGTGCAGAGAGGGAATACCCGCTTGCTAAACGCTCTACCTTGCGTTATGGAACTGGCGCGGCGGCTACATCTGGCACGTACGGCAGACGCTACGAAGAATCAGGCGCCTATCCATCTGAAGCATACCGCTATGGAAACAACTATGAGAGCAACAGTGGGCAGAGCATGATGGACAAAGTGGGTGAGACAGTCAGCAATGCGGCGGGCGCAGTGAAAGAGAAGGCGCGTGAATGGACCAACGAAGCCGGCGAGCGTGTGCGTGGTGTAACGAATCAAGCCCAGTATTTACGCGATGAGGCGCGCCTGCAAGGTCATCTAGCCGCCATGGACGCACAAGACAAGGTAAATGAATGGCAAGGGGAAGGCCATCGCTATACGCAACATACGGGCAGCAACGTCAATGACTATGGCAGACAGGCCGCAGACTATGCAGCAAGTGCGGCTGACCAGACCCGCTCCTTTGCCCGTGACACCGCTGATCAAATTGGTTCTTATGCTCAATCTGCCGGTGAGCAGACGCAGCATTATGCAGAACAGGCAGGCCAGCAAGCACGCCATTACGCCTATGCCGCGGGCCACCAGATCCAAGAGACCATCGAAGAAAACCCGCTCACATTGGGCGCCATTGCATTGGCTGCCGGCGCAGTGATTGGCTTGATGTTGCCCCAAACCCAACGCGAGAACCAATGGATGGGCCCAGCCAGTGATCAGGTATGGGACACGGGCCGTGCCGCAGCTTCCGATGTGGTGCAGCGTGCACAGGAAGCAGTTGATGAGATCCGCCCCGAGTTGGAAAATACAGCGCAGAAAGTGGCGGACGATCTGAAGAATGCTGGTAAGAGCGCGCTCCATGATACGCAAGAGGCAGCTCAACATGCGAAAGACGTTGCTGAACAAAAAGCAAAGGACGCTCAAAGTGATGTCGAACAACGGGTAGAGAAGGGGCGTCAAAAGATGGGGTAGGAGGAGGTAAATTATGACTTCTATCAACCGACAGGAGCTACGGGCAGCATTACAAGAGTTATACAATGCTTGTAGAATCAGCGAAGAAGATCTGCACGCCGCCAGTGAACAGATGCAGAACCGTGGGTTAAAAGGCTTGTTCAAGCGTTTTGCACAACAACACAGCCGTTTCGCCCAGCAGCAGGAAGATCTGGCACAACAGATTGGCTTCACACTCGCCCCCGCGGGTCGTTTTAGGAATTCTCTCCAGCGCGGTTGGATGGATATTCGTATTGCAATGATCGTGGGGCGCACCAATCGCCAGGCAGCCGCGGCCGCCAAAAGCGACGAGAGTGAAGGTAACTTGCTTGAACGGTACAATCAAGCTTTGCAGTTGCCGCTTCCTGAGTTTGCCATGAGTGAGCTAAAGCGGCAACGTGAATGGGTACAGCGCATTCATGAATGGTTGCAGCGTGTTGTTGCCCGCGATGAATGGATTGTACGCCTCTACGATGATTCTACCGAGGCAGAACAGGCCGTTGAAGAATTGAGCGGCTCTGGCTTTACAGATAAGCAGATCATGGTTACGCCGATCCATCAGATTACTCAATATCAGGCGGATGCCGAAGAGCGCGTTCACTCTACGGTTGATGCCACTCTGGTTGGAGCCCTGATTGGGGCTGTACTAGGCGCACTCTTCGGTCTGTTCGCCGGTTATATAAGTCCAGGGATGAGTCCCGTTGCCGTCTTACCGCAGACAGCGCCGCTTTGGGCCAGCACATTGTTCTCTGGGGCAATTGGGCTGCTTGTCGGGGGATCTTTTGGCAGCCTCTTTGGCTTTCTGTTAGGTCGTGGCATTGCAGAAGATGATGCAAGCTTGGTTCGCTATCGGCCAGGTCAGGATGCTATTGTGGTGAGTGTGCAGACGACCAAGGACAATCACACCCGCGCCGCGCAAATTCTACAAATGTGGCATCAACGCGAGGTAGGCAATGTCCCGGCATAGAGCACCCAGCGTAGATAGCGTTGCAAGCGGCACAAGGTACAGTTACTGACGACAACGATAGCAATGATAAGAACCCCTCAGCGCCAGTAACTGTTGCCTCGTGCCCATCCCCCTCCTCTTCTCCTCAAGCACCTAGAGAAGCGCTTACTCAATAGCTAGGTACAGTGAGTGTCAACGAAATAAGGCTAGTTTCGCCAACGAGGGTGCGCTGGCGCGTAAATGATTCAACCAATAAGAACGGAGAAAAAACTTTATCTAGCTCCCAAGGCTTTTGAAATACTACTGTAGTAGAAACTTCTAACAAATGATAAGCGAGGAGCGGGAAACGATACATCGTTTCCCGCTCCTCGCTTACTGCAGTCAGTGGCAATTCCCTTTTCTTTTAACGAGCTACCATCTGGCTGGCGGGTCGCTAGCCGGGAATGACTCCCAGGACGCCTCATCGACTTTCGATTCCTTGATCCAATAGGCTGGACGCTGGTAGTAATCAAATAAGCGCGCTTCAAAAGCACGATCGATTTCATCGATTTCATCCAGCGTCGGGCTCTCTTTGACCTGTTGACAGGTGATTGAGACGCTCACACGCTGTTGATCCCACTCCACTTGATCAATCCAGGCCGCCGGCACCACTACTTTTTTGCCGGTCAACCAGTTGCCTGTGTCAATGACAAAATAGCGAATCACCCAGTCCGATGGCGCAAAAATAAAATCACTCACCTGTCCGATCTCACCATCACTGGCCTGCACGGTAAAACTATGCAGATCTTTACCGCTATATAGTTCAGTGGATAGTTCAGTAGTCTTTGTATTTACTTGTTTCATTGTGGCTCCTTTGTGCTGCTTTGATTGGGGCTACTTCAAATTAATCATGTCCGGTAGGCACGAGGTGCGGCGCAGTAGCTTACAGGTCGTATATGGCAGGGAGGATTTTCTTTTAACCAATTCGCCCTTTTAATGCAGATGTTGGTAACTTCTCTCGACTCGCAATCAGCGCCCGGGCCGCATCTAGCTGTTTCCAAACATTCCATAAGAGCACACCACATACTCGGTTATCCTGCAGATAGTAAATAACACCCTTGGTATACTCTTCTTGCCAATCCACATAGGTGGTGAGATCGGCCTGCAATTTACCTACGGCTTCGTAGCCCAAATCGAAGAGATCGGAATAAAACATAGGCGAGTAGTCATAGGTGATTTTGGCGCCGGCCATAGCCCGCCCCGCCGCCTCGCCCATTGCAGTGGCATTGTCCTCATGTTCAACACGTCGGCGTTCGCCAAGAACTTTATCCTCAAAGTTGGCCACATCGCCTGCCGCATAAATATTAGGCGCACTGGTCTGTAAGCCGCCATTGACCATAATGCCATTGGCTACACGCAAACCTGCCGTCTCTGCCAGCGCAACATCGGGCGCAATGCCAATCCCAGCCACCACCACCTCAGCCGTGATCTCCTCCTGCTGGTCGGTTTGGAGTTGGTAATGCCCTAACTCGCCCTCTATGCCTGTTAGCTTGGTACTGGGTTGTACGGTTACACCCTTGCTTTCGTAATAACGATTCAGGTAGCCGCTCACGTCGGCTGGCAGCAGTCGCGCGCAGATGCTATCCTCTGGAAAGATCAGCGTCACATCTTTGTTGTTTAAGTTGAGCGCGGCGGCAAGTTCAGAGCCAATGAAGCTACCTCCAATCACGACAAATTTCTCGTATTGTTCCGTCAACCGGCGAAGATTCCGATAATCGCGCAAGGTGCGATAGTAGAGAACTTTCCCCTCGTCATCAAAGGGCAACCGTTTTGGTGTGCCGCCCGTCGCCAAGAGTAGCTTTTCATAGCTGTAGATTTGCTCTTGGTCATCCATAACTTCTTTTTTGGGTATGCTCAATGACCGTACACGCCGCTGAGGATGAAGCTCAACACCGGCAGGTAACTCATGCACAATCTTGTCTATGTTTGTCTCATTCTTCCATAGTCCTTTGGTCAGCGGCGGTCGATCATAAGGTCTATCGGCTTCTGCAGAGATCACACCGATAGTGCCATCCTGATCGATACTGCGAATCCCTTTCATAGCTGCATTCGCCGTCATGCCACCGCCGACGATCAAGTATTTGTACTGCGCCATAATTCTCTCCTTTTCGGGCAGATCGGTCTCCTCATGCTACTACAACTCTATGCAAACAGAGTCTATCTAGACATACGCATCGGATACAATTTGCGACACAGGAGCAGAGGAGGAGCGCCACTGCGTCGCGCGCCAAGATTTTGGCCAACGCTCCTATGGGCGATGTAGCGGGGTCCGCTGTATATCGTATGCTGTACCCTATTCCTGTGTATTTACACCTGGAAGGAGAGAAAGATGCAATGTATAGTGGAAGGCGAAAGTGTTACGAGAAAGGAAGTAACTTATGCAACACAATACAAATGGAAAAGCAACTCAGAAATTAGAAGGCAAGAAAGTTGCCATTTTGGTGGAAAATGGCTTTGAACAGGTAGAGCTTACTGGGCCTAAAGAGGCGCTAGAGGAAGCCGGCGCACAGACATACATTATTTCACCCCATGCCGATAAGGTCAAAGGTTGGGATCACACAGAGTGGGGCGACACCTTTACGGTTGATGTGGCTTTGCAGCAGGCCAAGGCCGGCAATTACGATGCGCTGCTCCTGCCGGGCGGGGTCATGAATCCTGACAAGTTGCGCACCAATCCCCAAGCACTCGACTTTATCCGTGACTTCTTTCAGGCGCACAAACCGGTGGCCGCGATCTGTCATGGGCCATGGTCGCTGATTGAAGCAGGTGTGGCCAAAGGGCGCACGATGACTTCCTATCACTCGATCCAGACTGACCTGAAAAATGCCGGCGTCAATTGGGTGGACCAGGAAGTTGTGGTCGATGCAGGGCTGGTTACCAGCCGCAACCCCGATGACATCCCCGCCTTTAATCGGAAAATGATCGAAGAAATTGGCGAGGGCATCCACACGAAGCAACACGCTTAAAAAGTCTGGATCGACTAAGGAGATGACAGTGAATCTAACAATCAAAGGTGAAGCGGTCCCTGCCCTTGGCTTTGGCACCTGGCAATTGCAAGGCAAGCAATGCAGGGAGGCGGTGGCAGATGCGTTGGCTCTTGGCTATCGCCACCTTGACACCGCCCAGGCCTATGAGAATGAAGCTGAAGTCGGTCAGGCCCTGCGTACAACGGATGTAGCTCGGGAAGATGTTTTTCTGGTGACCAAGGTTCGCCCGCAGAACTTTGCCCACGATCGCGTTCTCAGCAGCACGCAGGAAAGTTTGAAAAAATTGGGGGTTGATTATGTGGATCTATTGCTGATGCACTGGCCTAACCCGGACGTTCCGCTACGCGAAACGCTGGATGCCTTTAACGAATTGCAAGGCGATGGGCGCATTCGCCACATTGGTGTCAGTAACTTTTCTACCGCACAGGTAGAGGATGCTGAGTTGCATGCCACCATCTTTTGCAATCAGGTCAAGTACCATCCCTATGAACAACCCCACGGACTTGTACAGCAGGCAAAGGCTCACGGTTATATGCTGACCGCCTACAGCCCACTTGCGCGTGGGGAGATTCAAAATGATCCGGTGTTACAGGAAATCGGCAGCCGCTATAACAAAAGCGTTGCTCAGGTAGCGCTACGCTGGCTTGTCCAGCAAGGTGTTGCCGCCATTCCCAAAGCCGGCAGCGCCGAGCATCGCAAGGCAAATTTTACCATTTTTGACTTTGCCCTAACCGAGGATGAGATGCAGACCATCTTTGCCTTGCGCCATTAAAGAGCCTACGGTTGGAGCCACAAGAAAGGAGAAATAATGAAGACTGATACACAAACTGTTGTGACAAATCCATCGTCAGTGGCTGATGCCACAGTCACAGGACAGGATAAACATCCAATTGAAGATGACTACAATACACACGATGCCAGTTTCCGCCGCCATTACCAGTTGAACTATGCCGATGGCGCCCATGATTACAAATCCTTCTATGCGCCGGCTTACCGTTACGGCTATCAACTAAGCGCAGAGCACAACGGTGCAGCGTGGCATGCGGTCGAACAGGAGGCGCAGGAACATTGGGCTTCCCACCATACCAGCGCCTGGTCCGACGTCGCCGACGCAGTCCACTACGGCTGGATCGAAGAACGTGACCCCGATAGGCTGCGTGTTCACCATCACGAGGGGTTTGAGCACCATCGGCCAGCATTTGAGCAACATTTTGTCACCGCCTTCCCGGACACCGAAGAGACCTTTGAACACTTTGAACCGATCTACAGCTACGGCTATACGATGGCAGTCGACCCGGACTATAACTTGCGCACCTGGTCCGATGTGGAGCCGGAGGTGCAGGCTATGTGGGAGCGAGAATATCACAGCCGCTTTATGTGGGAAGATTACCGTGATGCCGTCCGCCACGCCTGGGAAGAGGTACGCGCCCGCTCTGCGCAGAGCTGAAAATAAACGCCTATGAGGAAATAGTTTTGGGCCCGCAGTCGGCGACTAATCGTTGATAAATGTTGCGTAGTGCGTATGTAGAGCGTAACACAAAGGTGAAGCGAAACAAGGAGGAGGAATTGCATGGGGTTTGGAGAAGAAGCAAAGCATAATAAGCCGGTCGTGTTGGTCACCGGCAGCAGTGGTCTGATTGGGACTGCACTGATCAAACAGATGGCACAGCGCTACCAGATTATTGGCTTTGACAACGTAGGCTTTCCCTTTCCGCCGGCGCAAGCAGAAAACGTACCCATTGACCTGACCGACGCGGAAAGTCTTACCCGGGGCATGGCCCGGGTACGCTACGCCTATGGCGACCAGATTGCGGCAGTGGTTCATCTGGCAGCCTACTATGACTTCTCCGGCGATCCAAGCCCCCTCTATGAAGCATTGACCGTGCGCGGCACGGAGCGTCTGCTCCATGCCTTACGTGGCTTTACCGTCGAGCGCTTTATCTTTTCCAGCACCATGTTGGTCCATAAACCAACCCAGCCTGGCCAGCCCATCCATGAGGAGTGGCCGTTAGCAGGCAAATGGGACTATCCCCAATCCAAGATTGAAACGGAAGAACTGATTTGTCGTGAACGTGAGGGCATGCCGGTAGCGCTCCTGCGCATCGCCGGCGTCTATACCAATGAGTGTGACTCCATCCCTATTGCACAGCAGATTCGGCGCATCTATGAAAATCGCCTGACCAGCCATCTCTACCCCGGTAATCTGAGCCACGGCCAGTCCTTTGTCCATCTTGACGATACAGTGACGGCCATTTTGCAAACCGTGCAACAGCGCAATGATCTGCCGGAGGAAGCCACGATTTTGATCGGTGAACCCGAAACCTATAGCTATGGTCAGTTACAACAGGCGTTAGGACGCCTTCTCCATGGCGACGCAACATGGAAGACGGAGACGATCCCCAAAGAGATGGCCAAAGTGGGGGCATGGCTTCAGGGGAAAGTCCCTGGTGTTGAGGAACCCTTTATCAAGCCGTGGATGATCGACCTGGCCGACGACCACTATGAGTTAAACATTAGCCGCGCTCGCCATCTGCTTGGGTGGGAGCCACAACACCGGCTGATCGATACGCTGCCGGCAATGGTACAGGCGCTTCATGCTGACCCAGCAGGTTGGTATGAGCACCACGAATTGGAGCCACCGGCCGATCTGCCTGAAACAGCACCGTCCGTGAACCAGAGAGAGAACGAGAAGCGCCATGAACCAGCCTAAGACGCGCCAAGATCAGAGTGCGCCACCAGGGCAACAACACAGCAAAGGAGAGATGGGACGGCGAGGAGTGACGCGCATGGCAATGGCGCGCCAGGCCCAGGACGAGACAACGGAGCAACAGCACCAGAAGAAAGACCCCAAGCATAAAGACCAAAACAGAGAAAATGGTCACGGTGGCATGAGCGAAGCTGAGCGCCGGGCTATGCAAGCAGAGCACCACCAACAGACGCTCTGGGTCTATTGGACAATTATTTTGCTGGGCTTTTGGATGGTGGCGAGCGCCGTTACTTTTGGCTATCAAAATGGCGTGGTCGAGGTCGCCGGCGATCGCTGGCTGCCCTGGTCACTGGCAACCCGACAGAGCCTAATGTTTTGGAGTGATGTGATTAGTGGGGCACTGTTGGTTGTGTTGGGGTGGCTCTCGCTCAATCCTTTTCGGCCTAAGGCATTGTGGGGCGCTTGTCTCGTTGGGGTGTGGATGAACTTTGCGCCGTTGCTCTTTTGGTCACCTACGGCCTGGGGTTATACCAACAACACCCTGGTCGGTGCACTGGTTGTGGCGCTCACGGTGCTCATTCCTGGTATGCCGTGGATGATCATGATGATGGAGCATGGACCGCAAGTGCCCAAAGGGTGGAGCTATAACCCTTCTTCCTGGCCCCAACGTTGGATCATGATCGCCACAGGCATTGCCGGCTGGTTTGTCTCCCGCTATCTGGGCGCTTATCAGCTCGGTTACATTCCCCATATCTGGGAGCCTTTCTTTGGTGACGGCAGCATCCGTGTACTCAACTCGACCGTCTCTCATCTGTGGCCGGTCTCTGATGGCGGTCTAGGCGCCTTTACCTATACCTTTGAGGCGCTGATGGGCTTTATGGGCAGCCCGGCCCGCTGGCGCACTATGCCCTGGATGGTGTTGCTCTTTGGCATTCTGGTGATCCCATTGGGGCTAACCCATGTGTTGCTGATCATGTCACAGCCGGTGCTGGTGGGCCATTGGTGCACTTTCTGCTTGCTGGCTGCGACCATTATGTTGCCGATGATTCCGCTTGAAATTGACGAAGTCATTGCCATGTGCCAATTTATGGTGCAGACCAAGCGGGAGGGCAAGCCTTTTTGGCGCACCTTCTGGCGTGGGGGTACGACCACAGGCGAAGGCGAGGATCGTCGTTCACCTGCGCTGACTACACTGGCGGCGGCGCCGCAACGGGTCATACCGGCCATGGTCTGGGGCATGAGCGTGCCATGGACGCTGGCGCTTACCACCCTGTTGGGCATCTGGTTAATGGTGACCCCTGCGCTGCTGGGCAACACGGCGCGTATGGCCGACAGCGATCACCTGATTGGAGCGCTGGTGATTACGATTTCCGTCATCAGCATGGGCGAGGTTGTACGCGCCGGCCGTTACCTCAATGGGTTACTCGGCTTATGGGTAATCGCTGCGCCCTTTATTGTGACCGGCGCCACCGCCAGTGGCCTCTGGAATAGCGTGGCAGTCGGTTTGTTCATTGCCCTACTCAGCATTCCACGCGGTGTTGTCCGCGAGCGCTATGGCCTGTGGCAAAAGTTTGTTGTGTAACAAGAGAATGGAGAAAGCAAGATGCCGTATCACAGTTTAGCTGAACTACCGGATTCGGTAAAAGATAATCTGCCCAAACATGCGCAGGAGATCTACAAGGAGGCGTACAACAGCGCCTGGGATGAATACAAAGATCCAGAAGACCGACGGGGTGACGCCTCGCATGAGGAGACCGCTCATCGTGTGGCCTGGTCGGCGGTCAAGCAGAAGTATGAAAAGAATGACGATGGCAAATGGGTCAGCAAGGATAATGCATAATGCCCGTAGAAACGAGGGCGCAACCGACGGCGTCTTCGGCAGGTGTAGCGCAAGCGCACTTGTCCGAAGGCGCCGATGGCATCCCCCCTGGGTGGGGTTACAATCCCGCCACCTGGAGCCAACGCTTGCCGATTGTGGGGCTGGCGGGGGTCGGTTTTCTCATTGCCGGCTATTTATCCCTTTACCAATGGGAGATTCTCCCGACTGTGTGGGACCCTTTCTTTGGCGACGGCACCCGTACGATCCTCAACTCGTGGGTGTCAAGCGTGCTGCCCATTCCTGATGCCGCGCTGGGGGCACTAGGTTACCTTGTTGACGCCGTCACCGGCGTCATCGGTGGCACCAAACGCTGGCGGACCATGCCCTGGATTGTGGTACTCTTTGGCCTGGCCGTTGGCCCGCTTGGCGCAGTCAGCATTATGTTGGTTATCTTTCAGCCGGTGTTCTTTCATGCCTGGTGCACGCTCTGCCTGGCCTCGGCCGCGATTTCCATTCTGATGATTGGTCCGGCCATGGATGAGATGCTGGCCAGTTTGCAATATCTGAAACGTGTCCACCGAGAGGGCGGCTCACTCTGGCGCGCCTTCTGGGGATTGGAGAGTAGAGCATGAAGTTTGCCATCATTGCCCGCTTGCTGAACATTGCTCTGGGCGTCTGGTTAATGGTGGCTCCTGCAGTGTTGGGCTACACGACGCCGGCCAGCATCAATGATCGCATTGTGGGGCCACTGGTCATTACCATCGCCACTGTGGCACTGTGGGAGGTGACGCGCGCTTTGCGCCGGGTCAACTTGTTATTGGGAATTTGGCTATTGGTTGCACCGTGGCTGCTGGTCTACCCGTTGCGCCCGTTGGTCAACAGCCTGATTGTGGGTCTCATCATTGGCGCGCTCGCCCTGGTCCACGGAAAGATTACAGGGCGTTACGGCGGTGGTTGGTCTAGCCTATTTACAGCATGAGCGCAGAAAACGATCCCACCTCCCCTTGGTACTTGTTCACAATGACCTTTAAGGAATGGGCAGATGATAACGCGGCCCATCATGCTGCCGCGCTGGCCTTTTACACGCTCTTTTCGCTGGCTCCCCTGCTGGTCATTGCTGTCGCCATTGCCGGTGTCTTTGTTGGTCAGCAAGCGATTCAGGAGCAGATTGTGGGCTGGGTCCAACAATATAGCAAAAGCCAGGAAGTTGCAGAACTGGTGCGAGGCATTCTAGACAATGTCAGCACACCGCAACAGAGTATTTTGGCCACCACTCTCAGTCTCTTTGGCCTCTTCTTTGGCGCAACTGCGATCTTTAGCGAGTTGCGCACCACCCTTAATTTTATTTGGGATGTGCCGTGGGAAAATGAAGGCGGCATCCGCGAGTTGATTCGGGATCGTATCTTAGCTTTGATCATGGTCATTGGCAGTGGTATCGTTTTGCTCTCGTCGCTGTTGCTAAATATTATTCTGACCAGCGCCGCCGACTGGGTGCGGTTACTACCCTTTGGCTGGAGCGGGCTCAGCCAGGTGGTTAGTTTCCTTTTTCTCTTTATCCTGACTACGTTGATCTTTGCCCTCATCTACCGCTTTGTCCCTGAACGTACGATTGCGTGGGGTGATGTTTGGATTGGTGCGCTGGCGACGGCGCTACTCTTCTCGGTGGGACGCTATCTCATTAGCCTCTATATGGGCTATAGCACCGTTGCCTCGGCCTATGGTGCGGCCGGGTCCCTGGCGCTGCTCCTGGTCTGGACCTATTATTCGGCCCAGATCTTTTTTTTGGGGGCAGAATTTACGCAGGTCTACACGCGCACCTATGGCACACGTTGGACAGAGCACGAACTGCTGGATGAGGAGCCTGATGAGGCTGATTCCTTCCGGGCAGAACGAGAATCAGGGCACCAACATGTACGCACCAAGAGACTACGCCGCCGGGTGGTAAGATCAGCGGTGGATTTGGCACTGGCGGTTGGCGTGATCGGTGCGGTTTCGCTGGTCAGTTTGCTCCGTGAACCATTCCGTAAATAACAATTTCAGATGTCATTGTGCAGGAACATGATGAGGAAACAGCATCCCCGTTTGTGGGTAAAAGTTAGCACCAGACTAATTCAGCGTATCCGTAGCTTTGCTAGTGCAGTGTGTACTAAGTTTTGCCAGATTAGCCAATGCGGGTGCGCCGGCGTGCGTCTTTCTGGAAGGGGCAACGCACACCTCTTGTCTTTCACCATCCGCCGCCCCTTCCAGGAAGACCTGCGTGACCACCTCTAATTCAGCCAGACTTCCCTGACACTGTACTGGGGTAGAGGTGGAGAGCTACAAAAATGTATCTTCATTTGTACCCCTCGTCTTAAGGGGATAGATGATTTGTGCTTATGAAAAGGCTACACTAACTTTTAAATAACCTCTCAGATAACTTCTATTATAGATAATGACGCACCACAACGGGCTCTGTCCTAGGCGGCAGACATAGTGAGGGGGGAGATTGTATGGCTATAGCAAAGCAAGGAGCTGGGGAGGTTCACATTCTCTGGATTTCCGAGGGCATGAGTTGTGATGGCGATTCGGTCTCGATCACCGCCGCCACCCAGCCTAGCCTGGAAGATGTGCTGCTGGGTGTCATCCCTGGCCTACCGACGGTGCATCTACATAACAAGGTGCTGGCCTATGAAACCGGCGAGGAGTTTCTCACAGCCTTCCATCAAGGCGTGCGGGGCGAACTCGATCCCTTTGTACTGGTGATAGAAGGCTCCATTCCCAATGAGCGCATCAACGGTGAAGGCTACTGGACGGGCTTTGGCAACAATCCAGAGACAGGCCAGCCGATCAAGCTCACTGAATGGCTGGACAAGCTAGCGCCCAAGGCGTGGGCCGTGGTCGCGATTGGCACCTGTGCCACTTATGGCGGCATCCATGCCATGGCCGGCAACCCCACCGGCTGTATGGGGTTGGCCGACTATCTGGGCTGGGATTTCCGCTCCAAGGCCGGCATCCCCATTATTAACGTGCCGGGCTGCCCTGTACAACCCGACAACTTTATGGAGACGCTCACCTGGCTCCTCTACCAGGCTGCGGGCCTGTCACCCATGATTCCACTCGACGAGCAACTGCGCCCGACCTGGCTCTTTGGCAAAACTGTGCACGAAGGCTGTGACCGCGCCGGCTACTACGAACAGGGTGACTTTGCCGGAGATTACAACTCACCCAAGTGTCAGGTAAAGATCGGCTGCTGGGGCCCAGTGGTCAATTGTAACGTGCCCAAGCGCGGCTGGATGGCCGGCCTTGGCGGCTGCCCCAATGTAGGCGGCATCTGCATTGGCTGCACCATGCCCGGCTTCCCCGACAAATTCATGCCCTTTATGGACGAGCCGCCCGGTGGCACCTTTTCGACCGGGTTAGTCAGCATCTACGGTGGGCTAATTCGCCGGCTGCGCAGCATCACCAACCACACCCTCAACCAAGAACCCAAATGGCGTCACAATCGAGGCGAACTCACCTCCGGCTACAATCCACGCTGGCCCCATTAACAGGCATCCTTTACCATCCGGCACTGTGGCGCTCGTAATCCATTGTCGGTGATACACCGGCAGAAAGAGATAGAATCATGGCTGACCAAAACAATCGTGAGTTGGTGGAGATGGCTTGGGACCCCATTACGCGCATTATCGGCAATCTGGGCATCTACACCAAAATCGACTTTGCCAACGGTGAAGTCGTCGAGTGTAAGAGCACCTCCTCTCTCTTTCGTGGCTACAGCGTCTTTATGAAAGGCAAAGACCCGCGCGACGCCCACTTCATCACCAGCCGCATCTGTGGCATCTGTGGCGACAACCACGCTACCTGCTCGGTCTATGCTCAGAATATGGCCTATGGCATCAAAATGCCGCCATTGGCCGAATGGATCTACAACTTGGGCGAAGCGGCCGAGTATATGTTCGACCATTCCATCTTCCAAGACAACCTGGTCTTTGTGGACTTTTGCGAAAAGATGGTCAAGGAGACCAACCCCAGCCTGCTGGAAAAGGCCGAAAACACGGCAGCCCCTCACGCCGACATTCATGGGTACCGCACCATTGCCGATATTATGCGCGCCTTTAATCCCTTTGAGGGCGAAATGTACAAAGAGGCGCTGCACATGAGCCGGGTCACACGTGAGATGTTCTGTCTGATGGAAGGGCGCCATGTCCATCCCTCCACCCTCTATCCCGGCGGCGTCGGCACCGTGGCGACGCCCCAACTCTTTACTGACTATTTGGTGCGCCTGATGAAGTTCCTCGAATTTGTCAAAAAGGCCGTGCCCCTCAACGATGATCTGTTTGACTTCTTTTACGCGGCGCTGCCCGGCTATGAACATGTGGGCGAACGGCGCATCTTGCTCGGCTGCTGGGGCTCCTTTCAAGACCCTGCTGTCTGCGACTACCGCTATGCCTCTATGTCGAAATGGGGCCGCGCCATGTTTGTGACCCCCGGCATCGTGGTCGATGGCGAGCTGATCACCACCGACCTGGTCGATATTAACCTGGGCATTCGGATTCTGTTGGGCAGCTCTTTCTATGACGACTGGGCCAACGAAGAGACCTTTGTGCAAAAGGATCCGCTCGGCAACCCAGTGGACAAGCGCCACCCGTGGAACCAGACCACGCTGCCCAAACCGCAAAAACGCAACCTAGAAGATGGCAACTACAGTTGGGTTATGAGCCCGCGCTGGTATGACAAGCGCAGCGGCGACCATCTGCCGCTGGATACTGGCGGCGGTGCGCTGGCCCGGCTCTGGTCAACGGCACTGGCCGGGCTGGTAGACACACCCTATGTCAAGGCCACCGGCAACAGCGTGCAGATCAGTTTGCCCAAGTCGGCCTCGATGCCCGCAATGGAATTTGAATGGAAGGTGCCCCAGTGGAGCAATACCATTGAACGGGATCGGGCGCGTGTCTACTTTATCGCCTACAGCGCAGCAATGGCCGTTTTCTTCTTGGAGAAGGCAATGGAGCATATCCGGCAGGGCGATGTCAAGGTCTTTCAGGATTTTGCCGTGCCCGAAGAAGCCATTGGCTGCGGTTTTCATGAAGCTGTGCGCGGTGTCCTCTCTCATCACCTGGTCATCCGCGATGGCAAAATTGCCAACTATCACCCCTATCCACCCACACCCTGGAACGCCAGCCCGCGCGATAGCTACGGCACTCCCGGTCCTTATGAAGATGCAGTACAAGGACTCAAGATTTTTGAGGAAAATGGGCAGGCGAACTTTAAGGGTATCGACATTATGCGCACCGTGCGCAGCTTTGACCCCTGTCTGCCCTGCGGCGTCCATATGTATCTCGGCAACGGGAAAGTATTAGAACAGCGGCACACGCCCATGTTTGGCCATCAGCCCAGGGGATAAGGGAAAGGGAAGCGCAGCATGAACAATGAGGAAGTCCGCGCACGTGTGGCACAGGCAGAAGCGCTGTTGGCACAGATCGAGAATCTCGCCGATCCCCAGGCCAGAACGGTCGCCATGACCGCGGTGCAGATCTTGCTCGAACTCTATGGCGAAGGGCTGGCGCGCATGATGGCGCAGACAACTCAGCTGGGCAGTGATGCGCTCTTGCAAGCTTATACGACCGATGAGTTGATCAGCCATCTGCTGCTGCTCCACGATCTTCATCCTGCCACCGTCGAGGAACGCATCGAGCAAGCGCTGGATGAGGTAAGGCCATACATGGCAGACCACGGCGGCAGTGTTGAGTTGTTAGGGGTGGAGGCAGGTGTCGCGCGTCTACGCCTACTAGGTAGCTGCAGTGGCTGTCCCGCCTCTACCCTGACCCTACAACAACGGGTAGAGCAGGCGATTGAGCAGTACGCTCCCGATCTGGTAGACATTGAAGTCAAGGGAATCACCGCCAACGCGCTGGCGAAGCGACCAAACGCCATGCCCATCGCCTTAGAAGGAATCGCCGTCCATGAGTGAACGCTCGACCCTTGGCAGCTTTGCCATCATGCGGCGCTTTGTGCAACCGCGCGCCCCCTTCGCTGCGGCAGCAGAGCCACCGGCGCAGTGTGAGTTTTGCAGCGCCTCACTGGCGCCGCAACATCGTCATCTGTTGGAGGTAGCCAGCCGTGAAATCTTCTGCGTCTGCCAGCCCTGCTCAATTCTCTTTGACAAGCGTGAGGCCAGCGTGGGACGCTACCAGCTCATTTTGGACCGCCGTCTCTATCTCCCTGACTTTCGGATGAGCGACCTACAGTGGGAGCGGCTGCGTATTCCCGTGGGGCTGGCTTTTTTTTTCCACAGCACGCCGGTGGGACGAGCGGTGGTCTACTACCCTAGCCCTATGGGTCCAACCGAATCGCTGCTACAACCGGCCGCCTGGACGGATCTGATGCATGACAATCTGGTGCTGACCACCATGACGCCCGATATAGAGGCATTGTTGGTCAACCGCAGCCCACGGACAGCCGCCGCTGGCGCTGAACACTTTCTGGTCCCCATCGACGAGTGTTATCGACTGGTGGGTCTGTTGCGCACCCGCTGGCGTGGCTTGAGTGGCGGCGAGGAAGTGTGGCACGAGATTGGCCGCTTCTTTGCAAGCTTGAAAGCCAACTGCGTGATCAGTTCTATAAACAGAGAAACAGGAGCAAATTCATGAAAATCATTGGAAATGTTCGTGTGGGCAAAGCAGATGTCTCAATGTCGCTCGCCGCACACACTCGTGGTGTTCGCTCCGGCAATGACCCGGAAAAACGTCAGCCGGGCATTCGTTTTGTCGGGGATCGCGCCAAAGGAACAGCCGAACGATCCACGGGGATCAATCCGGTCAATCGCAACCCGATTGAACCCAATATGCCCAATCTGTCGCCGGCTTGAGTGACATACGCCATGACTAGAAGAAGTTCGACTTCTTGGAGAAGTCAAACTTCTGATAATCAATCCAATGGAAGGAGCTTCTGATGCCGGATTTAAACTTTTCTATTGAGAGCGCCGACATTTTGCCCTATGGCGCGGTGCCGACGTTGCTCTTCAAGCTGCGCATCGACAATAGGACGCTTGAGAGGGTGCGCTCGATTATGCTTAAGGTGCAGCTCCAGATTCCAACGGCACAGCGGCCCTACAGCGAAGAAGAGCAGGCCCGGCTGTGGGAACTTTTTGGCGAACCGGCGCGCTGGTCGACCACGCTGAAGCCGGTGCTATGGACACAGACGACCGTGCTTGTTCCGGCTTTTAATGACAGCACCCTCGTCGATCTGCCTATCCCCTGCACCTATGACTTTGAGGTCGTAAGCGCCAAGTACTTTCATGCACTGCAAGAGGGCGACATCCCCCTTGAGTTTCTCTTTAGTGGAACAATCTTCTACACGGGAAGCATGGGCCTACAGGCGGCGCAGATCTCGTGGGAGAAAGAGGCGCACCACCGTCTCCCGGTGGGCCTGTGGCGGGCCTTGATGGACCACTACTTTCCCAACAGCACTTGGCTACGCCTGCGCCGCGATATTTTTGATCGCCTCCACGCCTATAAGATGCGCCACGGCCTTGCCACCTGGGAAGCGGCTTTGGAAGAGCTGTTGCCGGAGGTGACGTCCGCTCCCGCGGATACTGCTGTGCCTGCCACTGCGGTATCCGTTTCTGGTTTGTCCGCACCTGTGTTGGAGAAAGTCTCATGATCGCTTCCATTGAAAAGATTGCCGCCACCGTTCTCTATGAAGGCTATTTGCTCTGGCCCTACCGGCGGTCGGCGCGTAAAAACCAGCAGCGCTGGACGTTGGGCGGCGTCTACCCTCAGCGCTATAGCGCCCTACACCCCGATAATCCGTGGCTGATGCAGACCGAATGTTTGGTGACTGGGGAACGTCCCGTCGTCTCGGTCTGTGTCCGTTTTCTGCAGGTAGTGGCGCGCCAGGTCATGCAAAAAGGTGAAAGCGGGGCGTTCGCAGCTGTCGATGCGCTCTGGGTTGGCCGAGAACAGTACCTCACCTGGGACGAAGCGACGGAGCGGGCGGTGCAGATCGATGAGCTGGCGCTGCCGGAGCTGACCGCAGCCCGCTCTATTCCGCTATTCATCCCAGCCGGCCGCAGGGAGGAAACACTGACCGCGCCCGATGGAGCAGAAGCAGGCGCCCTGGTGCGCTGGTGGCGCACCCTGGAGGGTGCGGTGGAAGTGCAGGCAACTGCCGTGGCAGAAGCGCTCTGGCGGCTGACGATACGCATTGTGAACACGACGCCGTGGGCCTGGCTGGGCCGTGCGGAGACGCTGCGCCAGACTTTTGTCTCCACCCATACGATTCTGACGGCAGCGGGTGGTGAGTTTGTTTCGCTGATGGATCCACCAGCGCCATTGTATGATGCCACCGCAGCGTGTAAAAACGTTAAGACGTGGCCCGTCTTGGCCGGTGCGGAGGGAGAGCGCCACGTCATGCTTTCTTCGCCAATGATCCTTTACGATTATCCACAAGTTGCGCCCGAAAGTCCCGGCGATCTCTTTGACGGAGGCGAGATCGACCAGTTGCTGCTGCTCAATATCCTGTCGCTCACGGATGCGGAGAAAGCAGAGATGCGCGCCACCGATCCCCACGCACGCACGATTTTGGAACGTTGTGAGGCGCTGACCGCCGACGACTTTATGCACTTACATGGCGCGATCCGGGAATTTCGGGTGCTGGATGCGCAAGCCGAATAAGTAATCTTATGCAGTAGCTTCCCGGTTTAGGTTAGGGCAATCGCGACTTCGTAATAGCACCAATAAATTGGGCTACTGACAGCGATAAGTGCGGGTACTCTTTGGGTGCAACCGCTTGGTTTTCAGCCGCCGGGTGCCCACTGGGCGCGGCTTCTCACTGTCAGCAGCGGGTTTCTAACCCTGCTTTTCGGCAAGTCGCGCTTGCCCTATTTACCAAGCCAAAGCGTTACAGTTCCCCCAGGAAAAGGAGGAGCACCATGAAAGCATCAACGCTCATTCAAATGCTATTTATAGTTGCGTTGGTAGCAGCGGGGATGACGGCAGTCAATTCGCTGCCCGAAATCCAACGCTATTTAAAGATGCGCTTAATGTAAGCGCTGTCTCAAGATGCGCTCAATGTAGCAGTGGGGAATCCCATGGGCAATTTAGATTTCTTTGGTGAGACCGCAGGCTTGACCCAAGTCACCGTTGGTGACATCACCTACTGCGTCGGCGACCCAGTGCGGCTACGGCCCAAAGCGGGCGCCGACGTGATGGATCTGGTGTTGGCGGGGCGCACAGGTGTGATTGAAGCGGTGGAACAGGATTTTGAGGAACGAATCTACCTGGCGATTGTGCTCGACGATGACCCAGGGAAGGAGTTGGGAATGTTGCGCCAGCCAGGGCACCGCTTTTTTTATGCACCGGATGAAGTTGAAGTGCTGGGGGAGCCGGCATGACCGCGCCTTCGTGCTTAAACCAGCCAACGCCGACAATGGCGGCAACAGTAGCAAAGCGCATTCTGGTGGCCGGTGTCGGCAATATCTTTTTAGGGGACGACGCATTTGGCGTCGAGGTGGCGCAGCGGTTGGCGCGCCAGGAGTTGCCGGCTGGCGTCGAGGTGCGCGATTTTGGCATTCGCAGCTATGATCTCGCCTATGCGCTCATGGATGGCTATGATGTATCAATTTTGGTGGATGCCACACACCAGGGCGGCACCCCGGGCACACTCTATCTCATTGAGCCGGATGGCCATGAGTTGGATAAGGTCGCGCGGGAGCCTGTCGATGGGCATCGCATGAACCCGGCGGCGGCGCTGCATCTGGTCAAGACCATGGGCGGCGAGCCTGGCCGGCTCTTTTTGGTCGGCTGCGAACCAGCCACACTCTTGGCGGAGGATGATCAACTGGGCCTAAGCGAAGTGCTGCGCCCGTTGGTGGATGATGCCGTTGTGATGATTAAAGAGTTGATTACGCAACTCAATACAGAGTAGATCTTAGAACATCATGCACGAATTCGGTATCATGAGCCAACTTGTGGAGGCAGTGGAGCAGAAGGCGCAGGAACTCCAGGCTCGTCGCATATTGGTGGTTAACCTGCTCATCGGTGACCGCATGGGCTTGGTCGAGAATTCATTGCAGTTCTACTTCGACATGCTGACAGCTGGCTCGGTGCTAGAAGGTGCAGTTCTCCACCTACGTTATGTGAAAACGCACTTCTACTGTACCCCATGTGCCGCCACCTATGCGCCAGTCGGCGCCAATTTTCAATGTCCGACTTGCGGGGCTGTAGGTGAGATTACCCTAACCGGCAGCGAATTCCTGGTGGAGAGTCTTGAAATCGAAGTTGATGATAAAGGTAAGTGATCACACAGTAAAGGATGGCAGAGAATGAGCGTGCAGCAAATCAGCGTGGTGCAACCGATCTTGGCCGGCAATGATGCAATCGCCGCGCATAACCGCTGTCGCCTGCAACAGGCCGGCGTGTTAGCCATTAACATTATGGCAGCGCCGGGTAGTGGCAAGACCAGTTTAATTATCAAGACCATCGCACAGCTAAAAGGACGTGCACGCATTGGCGTCATCGAAGGGGATATAGCCGGCGCTATTGACACCGAGAAAGTGTTGGCCGCCGGCGCCGACCAAGCCTACCAAATCAACACCGGGGGTGGGTGCCATTTGGAGGCAGCTATGGTCCGACAGGCGCTGGACCACTTTAAGCTGGAAGCGCTTGATCTGCTCTTTGTGGAAAATGTAGGCAATTTGGTCTGTCCAACCCAGTGGGCTTTGGGTGAGGCTATTAAACTATGTGTGCTTAGCACCGCCGAAGGACACGATAAGCCCATAAAATATCCTGAACTTTTTCGTGTTAGCGATGTCATTGTGCTCAATAAAATTGATCTGATCGAGGTGGTGGACTTTGAGCGAGCGTCCTTTTATGCAGCGGTGCAGGCGCTTAACCCACGAGCCCCCATCTTTGAAGTATCGTGTCGTAATGGGGAAGGCTTAACGACATGGACGGAGTGGCTGCTGGCGCAACGGTAGCTCTATGTATAGATCGAAGAAATCCAATTTGCAGTTGCCAAGTAGTTTCTTTCATCGGCTTCCAGTAGCCACTTGTGCGTCAAGACCATGTCGGCATCGGGGACAGGGGTACAAGAGATTACACACAGTTCCCCCAGTTTTTTATACTGAGGCTGGCTCTCGCTAGGCAAAATTTCATAGACGCGCACGCGCCGCCGATCGCGTGGAATCTGGTAGATTCGGTTCGGGTGAAGACGGCTCGGAATTTCTAAGTAGCCCCGGCTGCGCAAAAGAGCATACTCTTGTGGTGAAATGCTGGCGCGCAGCAGCGCTTCGGCGCGTTCAATTGCGACTTCTGTGGTATGCGCCCGAAAGGAGAGCTGCACCCAATCCATGATCCTTCTAACCAGGAACCTCTTGATTAGGTAAAATAAGATCACCACTGTCAATACTGTGGCAATTATCATAAAAAACTCTGTCATGTTTAGGTCTCCTTCCCTGGTCTATCCCCGCTCAAATATAAGGTGCGGATGAAAGGTGCGGATGAAACGAATTGAGAGAATTCGATGAAAATCAGTAGAAGTCTACTCAATTCGTTTCATTCGCACTGGTTGTAGAGAATTGCTCATCCGCCAGCAATGCGTGGCACGATTACGGTACGCGGCGCCGTATAGTCAAATTTCTCAATCCGTTGAGCCGGTTCGTCGGGCGCATCGACTCTGAGCGCTAAGTGACCCCGTGCGACCGCATCATCTAAGATCCGTTCCGCTTCTGCAATCACTTCGGCGGCTTCCAAATCGCCGGCCTCCACTTCCTCTGGATCCCACACCAATTCTCGATGACCTTCTCGTCCCAAAACCTGTAACTTATTCATAGTTGTCTCCATTGAACAAAACCCTATATCTGCCCGTATGCAGATACAACATATAAACTGGTAATTTGAAAGAACATTATGCTTGCAGCAGAATCGCTATGTTTAGCCAAATTCTGTCGACATTGCTGAATTGGTCAGTGGTACACCTGTCGGGTATATGCTTTGCCAATGTCAACACAACCTATTGCGCTTTATCTATGGTAAAGCGCTCAAGCAGTTGCACATAGTTGACATTTGTATGATCACGTAGCCCTAGCAGTTCTCGTATTCCCTGCACGGCCGCAGCGCTTTCAGCCTCCAAAGCAACTGTCAACAGAAAAGACTCTTCTTTATTGCGGGTTAGCTCATTTAGGTCTGCGGCTGAAATCGCTTCCTTGCTTGCTGGTATTTGTAGCGATTGCAGCGCTTCGTCCCCATGAGTGATGCGGATTTCACCCAGCTCCACCTGACATTCGTTCCAACGGTAGTGATGCCGTTGCTTATAGACGGAAACTGCTTGCAACAGTGGATGCGGCGCAACAATCTCCTGTAGCAACTGATGGGGAGTATACCTTACTCTCTCAAAGCTGGGTTTCTCTGCCTGCAAAGTTAGAAAAAGTTCGTCCCCTAGCCAATCAGCCGGCACAGGAAAAGCAATATCCAAGGTAGGCTGCCACTGCTCTAAGCCAGCTTTGTAGGCTAAGAGTGACTTTACTTCCAGGTGACCGTCACGAATTTTGCAATTTTGGTCAAGGGCGGATGGAGCCAAGATGTAGACGTCTTGGTCCTCGTCTTCACTCTCCAGTTGAGCCTCGCCTAACTCGGCTTGGTGTTGAACCCGTGCACCCAATGCGAGACATTCTGCACCAAATATGCGAAATTCAAAGCGGGGTGGATCTGTAGTCACAAGTGCGTTCCTTTCCTACCGAGACGACAAGCTGTTATGCCGAAATTTTTTGCGTAATCGCTTCTTGCAAGGTAAGAAACGACTTTACAAATTTATCTACACCCACATTTTGCAATTTCTGCGTCACTTCTGCCAGGTCGATGCCAAGTTGGGCCAGACGCACCAGTTGTCGGCGCGCCTCTTCCAAATCTTTCGTCAATCCTGGCGCAATGGTGGCGTGTTCGCGCATTGCTTGAATCGTGTTGCGAGGTAATGTATTGACCGTATTAGCGCCCATCAGACTATCTACATAGAGGGTGTCGGGGTAGGCAGAATTTTTTACACTCGTACTGCCAAAGAGAATCCGTTGCGGCTTGGCGCCCAGCTTGGCCAGCCGATTCCAGCGCGCACTGCTAAAGGTCGTCAAATAGTGGGCATAGGCCATTTTGGCATTGGCAATCCCAATTTTGCCTTGAAGATCCTGATTGCCGATCGCCGTCAATCGTTCGTCCACCTCACTGTCAACACGGCTGACAAAGAAGGAAGCGACCGAAGCAAGACGTGGCAAATCCCCCTCACGTTGGGCCAACACTTCCATCCCCTGAAGATAGGCTTCAGAGACTGCTTCGTAGTGTTCAAGGGAAAACATGAGGGTAACATTGATGTTGATCCCTTCACCGATCAGGGTGCTAATCGCGGGGATGCCTTCGGTGGTCGCCGGCACCTTGATCATTACATTAGGACGATCAGCGAGGGTAAAGAGACGGCGCGCCTCTTTAATCGTCCCTTTCGTATCATGCGCTAAGGCGGGGTTGGCTTCCCAACTGACATAGCCATCGCTATAGTCGCTGGCATCATAGAGAGGGCGGAAACGGTCGGCGGCAGCACGAATGTCCTCTAGTGCAAGTGCTTCGTAGATCTGGTCAACCGACTTCCGTTCTTGCATAAGCTGTTGAATGGTTTGATCGTAATCCTCACTTTCTCCAATCGCTTCAGCAAAAATAGACGGATTCGACGTCAATCCGCGCAATCCATCCTTGATGAGCTGCTCTAACTCGCCCGATGTCATCAGCGAACGTCGAATATAATCGAGCCAGATAGATTGGCCGATCTGATCATACGCTTCCTGGAGTTTTGTCATCGGATTCCTCTCTTTATTTACATAACCCTTTGCGTATCCGGGTTATCGACAATGTCCTGCGCAACGGCCAAGATCTGATCGGCCGCATAGTAAGCATCACCCTGATTTAATTGCTCATTGGTCATCAGATCTGTAGCGATTTCTTCACGTGATAGTTCAAGCCACATATCGGGCAAGCTGTTACCCGCATAGGTGGCATAAATTTCACGGGCGCTCAGTTCATATAATCCGTCATTGGCGCCAATCGCAGTAGCTTTGCGCCTACGTTCTTGCAGCTTTTCTCGCCGCTCGCGGATCTGCCGCTCTACTTTCTCTAACGCCTGGTGGGCAGCGCTGCTCACATCCTTCTGCTCAGAGACGGCGGCAACATTTTCCGGTCTGGCATAGACGACCACGTTTGCGCGGTAAAGATAGGAGGAGCCCTGCGCTTTGGCGGGCGCTTCCAGACTCATCGCTGCGCCAATGACGTCATTGTGACCTTGGCCAAGCTGGCGTAGCCGTTCTTCTGTGTCCTGGCGTAGCCTCTCTTCAACCGCGGCACTGAGGTCTTCCACCTCATTACGAAACTCAAAAGTAAATTCTTGTGTCATGATTAAAACCAATATCCCGGGAAATTATAGTAACCGTACAAATCCCTCTCGTAGTGACGCGTAAGTGGTTCCTGCGGATTATATTCCGGGCTTCCTTCCACCTGCTCACGGGTTATACTGACAAAGAGATCTTCAGCGGTCCAATCTATATGATCGATCCAATCGACTGCCACCAGTACTTTGCGGCCGGGCAACCAATTCCGTGTATCAATCAGGAGATAGCGGATCCGCCAATCTTCTTCGCCGGCAAAAAGGTCATCCACATGGCCGATAGGATCATCTGTGGCCTGGATGTTATACCCCAGCACCTCGCGCATACTGCGTAGGTTCGGATCGCCCTGTTCTTCGGTGTGAGCCGTCATCTCCTCCTCGGCCGGCAGCACCGCTGTCGGCGGAACCGGCGTCGTGTACATGCCGCCGATAGGCGTAGTCATGGTTGGTGCGGCGTACCAGTACCCAGACCAGCCATAGTGGCGGTGCAAACTGATTTCATGTTGACGGGAGATCGGCGCATCAAGATCTATATCCGGACTGTTTTCCACCTGGTCTTTGGTAAGACGTACAGGTAGAATTTCGCTCTCCCACTGCGGCGCCTCCATGACGACCGCTGAAATTAGCACGCGTCGGCCTAAAATCCATGGCCCCGTATCAACCACCACGTAGCGAATCTCCCAGCTTTGATCGTCAAAGTAGAAATCATCCACTGAGCCAATCTCGCCGTCGGTGGCAGCAATAGTAAAACCGCGTAAATCATTTAACTTTCTTAACATAGTGTAGCCTCCTCCTGCTGCCCATAACCCTCGCTGCTATTAACTCCTTTGGTTTACTACTCATGATAAATAGCATCATGCTTGATCGTCTATAGCGCAACAAGTTTATTTGGGTGCAGCATAGCTGTAGCATACGGGAAAGTAGCTTTGATAGCCATAGCTATAGATACAGATTTTGGTATAAAGAGAGATATACTTTGAATCTAGAGCAGACGTGCCCAGGGCGGCTGATGAGCAGCAATGTCACTGACCCGTTGCTCACCACCCCTGGCGCCTCTACCCCAAAGGGAAAGACGCCCCCATTACTGGGTGGCAGACCTTTGCTGTTGAAAGGTGGCCTGGGGGTCACGCGCCGACGCTTTACCGGCAGCCATCAGCCCATAGCGCAACAAGAGCGAACTGACTGCCGTAGCAAGAGCGGCCACGCTACGTTTGCTACGCGAATTACCGGGCAGCAAGGCAACCAGTAATCCCAAGATGCCCAGATATTTGCTCATCTTCCACATTGCGCCGCTGCGACCCTCCTGCAAAGGGCGCCCAACACGTTCAATGCCTTTAGCTTCTCGCTCTACAGCCGTTGCCGCCAGCAGTTCCGCCACTCTCCCCACCAGGCCAAAAGCGCGCACCACATTGGCTTCACGTGGATTAAGGCGCGTGAAATCTAATAAGGCTGCCGCGCTGGCAATCCCGGAGGTGACAAAGAGGACTGGCAGCGAACGCCGCGCCGCCACCCATAGCGGCACCACGCTATTGGCCAGCAGCACACCTGTATAGCCGGCAAGGCCAATGCCCAAGAGGCTGTTAACGGCGCCGACGCCATCACCCACCCAACGGAGCCAGCCACGGCGCCGGTCTAAGAGCGCACTCAAGGTCATGGCTCCGCCGGAGCTGGCCAGCAGCCAAGATCCCATGCTCATAGGTGACGTTGGGCGGAAGACACGCAACATGTGGAGAAAACGCCCCGGACGTCCCAAATCGGCAATGAGCAACACCGCCCCCAGATTGGCCCCAATCGCAGCCAGCCAGCGGCAGCGGGTCACCAAGCCTCGCAGTTGTGCACCGCCAAACCATTGCGCGGCGGCGCCCAAAACCGCCGCCGCGCCGGCCGCGCCGCCCACAAAGAAGTAGAGCGGCACCGTCCAGATCCAAACCGGCTCTTTCACCACCGGTCGATCATAGTAGGTAGGCCCGGGAGTCCTGCGCTGATCGGCAGTCGGCGTCTCTTCCCACACAGGTTGTTGCGTTTGATTGGGATGGGCGCGGGCGGTGACATGTCGCTGTTGTGCAGCTTCGCCCATTAGCCCGGCCAGCGTGAGGTCAATGTTGCGGCCATCGCCCTGGCCATGATCTTGATTGGCGGCCAGCGCGCCAGCACCCACGCGCGTGGGGTCCTCTGTCTGGCCATTGCTAAAAAAGGTTCGCACGGCATCCCGGATTTTTCCCCTAGAATTTATCCCCATCGTCTAACCTTCCTGTTGCACTGTTTTCAAAGTTAGGTCTTCCTGAAAGAGCGCAGCGCCTGTCCCTCCCCAGTTGTCGCCTCCTTCCAGGAAGACGAGTAACGGAGCATCTCCGTTGGCTAACCTAGCCTCTGTGCGAAATCTACGCTTGCTGCGCTCCTGCCAGTACGGCGCCAACAGCGACCACCGCCATGGCCAGCCCGGCGGCGGCCATCGTGATCCAACTCTGCCTCACCCGTTTGCGCGGCGCTACCGGCTCCGGCGGCAGGTTATAAACCTCCGGCTGATCGACCAGCAGGAAAAAGGCATTTAACCCTTCGGTGCCGGGTTGCGCGGCGGCATCGGCGCCATAGAGATAGGCTTCATCCACGCCCGCCTGATGCAACTCGCGCACACGGTTTTCGGCCATGCTCTTGAGTTCAATCAAGTCGCCAAAGTGAATTGACTTGGTGGGACAGGCTTTAGCACAGGCAGGCTCCATATCGCCCTTGAGCCGGTCATAGCAGAGGGTACATTTCCAGGCCCGGCCATCATCCTCACGCCGGTCGATCACGCCAAAGGGACAGGCCGTAATACAGTAGCCACAGCCATTGCAGATGTCTGGCTGCACGTAAACCGATTCAAATTCGGTGCGGATCAGCGAGCCGGTCGGGCAGGCATCGAGACAACCGGCGTCGGCACAATGTTTACACACATCCGACATCAGCAGCCAGGAAAAGTTGCCCAGCCCCGTCTCCTGCCCCGACAGCGCCACCGGACGCTCAATAAATTCCACATGCCGCCAAGTCGAAGCCCCCAAATCAACAGTGTTGTCATAGGACATGCCGCTGAAGAAGAAGCCATCATCAGGCAGTTGATTCCATTCCTTGCACGCCACCTCGCACGCCTTACAGCCAATGCAGATGGTGGTATCTGTAAAAAAGCCTTTCGCCCCCATTTGTCTCTCCTTTGTGGTAGACGGAAGTAGGAAGTAGGGAGATGGGAGACGGGAGTAGGAAGTAGAGGCTACCCCTCCCGTCTCCTGTCCCCCCCTCCTACGTCTCTTCTGTCTGTTTCGATCTGCCGCTGCGTACACCATGTTTACCCACTGGCTTATGCTGAACAGGCGGGAGATCACGCTCATCTGGGCTACCACTCTCTCCTCCGCCAGGGAGAGGAGGAACCAATGGCCCGCTCGTGGCTGCCCGCCGCTCACGGCTGCGCCGCCCGGCCACAATGTTGCCGGTAAGCGCCTTGGACTCCTGGATCGACACATTGGGATCGGCGACAAAGGCAATCAACTCACTGGTGCTGTCCCCGCTTACCAGCCCTTGTGATCCCCAGTGATAGGGCAAGCCAATCTGTTGAATCGTGCGCCCACGGATGCGCAAGGGCATAATGCGCTCTGTTACCAACACACGCGCCTCAATTTCGCCGCGTATAGTGGTAATGGTGGCCCAATCACCATTCGTCAGCCCAACCTCGGCGGCCAGCGTCGGCGACACTTCGCAGAACATCTCTGGCTGCAGTTCAGAGAGCCAGGAGAGCCAGCGCGACATGCCGCCAGCAGTATGATGTTCAGTGAGGCGATAGGTCGTGAGCAGATAGGGAAAACGGGGGTCGTTAAAGGCCTTGTGATAAGGGTTCTCCTTGCGCGCCCACTCCATCCGCGCCGGGTTGCACTGCTGGCCATAGAGCGCATTTTCGGCCACCGATTCCTCCGGTTCATAGTGGCTGGGCAGCGGCCCATCAAGCAGCCCGTTAGGGGCATAGAGCCAGCCCTTGCCGTCTCCCTGCATAATAAAGGGCTCGTCACCAGCCAGGGTATCTTTGCCCTTAGCCTCTTGGTCCGGACGATAGGCAGGCGAACGGTCAGTGATAAAGTCAGGGGTGTCGTAGCCGGTCCACTTGCCTTGGCTTTCATCCCACCAGACATACTGCTTCCGTTCAGACCAGGGTTTGCCCTCGGGATCAGCCGAGGCACGGTTATAGAGGATGCGGCGGTTGCTTGGCCAGGCCCACCCCCATTCCAGCGCCACCCAATCCTGCTCGGAGCCAGCTTTGCGTCGCGCCGACTTGTTCACGTTGTCGGCATAGCAGCCCGAGTAAATCCAACAGCCACAGGCGGTGGAGCCATCATCCTTAAGATCAGCAAAGCCGCTTACGGGCTTTTGGTCAGCCACAGTCCAGCCATTGATCTCGCGCAGGATCGCTTCGGCGTCGGGGTCAGCATTGGCTCCTTTGGTGGGATAGTCCCAGGTCAAATCGCGCAGGGGTTGGTCTTTGGGGTCAGGTGAATTGGCATAACGCTGGCGCAGCCGTTGTCCCAGATGATAGAAAAAGTGTAGATCGCTGCGACAATCACCTGGCGGATCGACCGCTTTGTGGTGCCACTGGAGGAGCCGCTGTGTGTTGGTAAAGCTGCCATCCTTTTCGGTGTGGGCAGCACAGGGGAAGAAGAAGACTTCCGTGCCGATCTCTTCCGGGCGCACCTCACCCCGCTCGATCTCCGGCGCCACGCGCCAGAACTCGGCAGTTTCTGTAGGCGCAAAGTCGCGCACCACCAACCAGTCGAGTTGACGCATGGCCTCCCGGTGGAAGGCGCCATTCATCGAACCAACCACCGGATTTTCACCCACGATGAAGTAGCCCTTGACCACCCCATCGGCCATGGCCGCAACGGTGGTCATATGCGAATGGTCGCCGCTAATATGTGGGAGATGGTCATAGCACCAGTTGTTTTCGGCACTCGCTGCGTCCCCATAATAGGCTTTGAGCAGCGAAACGATATATTTGGGAAACTCGCCCCACCAGCCACTATCCGAACGGTTCGCCTCAACGTATTTATCAAACGAAACGTCAGACTTGGCCTTGGGCATGGCCAAGTAGCCAGGCAACAGGTTATAGAGTGTGGGAATATCGGTCGAGCCTTGAATCGAAGCGTGGCCGCGCAGCGCCAGAATACCGCCACCCGGGCGTCCGATATTGCCCAAGAGCAGTTGTACAATCGCCGCCGTGCGAATGTACTGCACGCCGATTGAATGTTGCGTCCAGCCCACCGCATAGCAGAAGGCAGCGGTGCGTTCGCGCCCGGAGTTGCGACAGAGCGCCTCGGCTACCTTGAGGAAGAGCGCTTGCGGCACACCACAGACCTCTTCGACCATTGCCGGGGTATAGCGCATAAAGTGGCGTTTGACAATCTGAAAGACGCAATGCGGGTCCTGTAAGGAGGGATCGTGATGAACGGAGCGCAGTTGTGTGCCCCGTTCCGATTTGGGTTCACCGGTAAACATCTCCCGGTTGCCCGCGGCAGCAGAAATGCGCACATCTTTGTACTGCCACGAGTCAATCTCATATTGGCCTTTTTGTTCGTTCCAGCCGCTAAAGAGACCATCGAGATCCTCGGTGTCTTGAAACTCTTCATTCACAATCGCCGTGGCATTGGTGTAATTGACCACATACTCCTTGAAGTAGCGCTCATTGGTGATGATGTAATTGGCCAGCGCGCCCAGGAATACCACATCAGTCCCGGCCCGCAGCGGCACGTGAATGTCAGCCATCGCGCTGGTACGCGTAAAGCGCGGGTCAACATGAATAATCGTGGCGCCACGCGCCTTGGCCTCCATGACCCATTGAAAGCCCACCGGATGACATTCAGCCATATTGGAGCCTTCAATGACAATACAGTCGGCATTTTGCAGATCCTGCTGAAAGGTGGTGGCCCCCCCTCTACCGAATGAGATCCCCAGACCGGGGACGGTAGAGGAGTGTCATATACGGGCCTGGTTTTCAACCTGGACCACGCCGAGCCCGGTAAAGAGCTTCTTGATTAGGTAGTTCTCCTCGTTGTCGAGGGTGGCGCCCCCCAGATGGGCAATCCCTAATGTGCGCCGCAACGGGTTGCCATCCTTGGTTTCACTTTCCCAAGTGGTATCGCGCGTTGCCTGCACTCGTTCCGCCACCATCGCCATGGCCTGTTCCAGTGGAAGCTGCTCCCACTTCGTGCCATAGGGACGACGATAGAGGACGTGCTGGATGCGGTGCGAGCCGGTCACTAGTTGAAAGGTCGCTGCGCCCTTAGGACAGAGCCGGCCACGCGAGATGGGCGACGTCGGATCCCCTTCAATATCAGTCACCTTTGCATCCTGCACATAGACCAGTTGGCCACAGCCCACGGCGCAATAGGGACAGATGGACTGGACAACTTTATCGGCGGCGCGAGTGCGTGGGCTAAGTGTCTGGCTGCGCGCCGAATAGGCCGTCTCGCCCAGCGCCAGCGGATCTTTGTTTTGTAGCTGTTTGACGACGGGCCACTGTGAAACTCGTGTAGTAAGCGTAGAAAACGACATCACGGCTGCTCCTTGCTATTTCTATGTTGGCTATTGTTACCCACTCAGTATAGGCGTAGCGAGGCAAGCCGAACATATACCTAGCAGTGGCAAGAGATACATAGCCAGTTATATTGATGCCAGAGCCACCACTTGAAGAGGGATAGAATCTCTGAAGGTCATTCCTCTCCCAAAATAGAATCCACTCTTGTACCCCGCTTCTGTACCTCCATCCATACCTGAAAATGAGCCTTTGCAGTAAGCTGGGGTATCCTCCAAAACGTTTGTCAAATGGACTATGTCAAGTCATACGTCAAGTCAAATGGACTGTATAGAGCTAAGGAAATAGATTATGTCAACTCAACCTGGAGTCCCGCAAAACATGAACCCGAGCCATCGCGAGGGAGCTGTTGCCCGTGCCATTGAAGATCAGACAGCCAAATTGCCTTCGGATCTCTTTTTGTGGGCAGCGTTGATCTCGATGGCAGTCTCGCTTGTTTTCGGTATGAGGAGTTATAAGCATGCCAGTTTGTTTGTTGGTCAGTGGGCTGCGCCTTTCTTGATTCTGGGTCTCTATAACAAGTTTGTAAAACTAGCGGGGCACGACACGATAAGTAAGTAATTCAATAACGCTCATATGGGCGAAAAGGTGAAATCGCAATGAATACCAGGGGAAAATAAAGCGATTTCACTTGGAGACCTATATGAGCCTTCAATAATCAGTAAACCGCAACAGAGGTTGGCTTAACCGACCTTGGGCCACGCGACTGCGGACTACTGAATTGTATAGATATACCAAGAAGAGAGGACGACTATGGCGTTTCAATTACCAAACTTACCCTACAGCTATAATGCGTTGGAGCCGACCATTGATGCACGCACCATGGAAATCCACCATGACAAGCACCATGCCGGCTATACGCAAAAACTCAATGATGCTATACAAGGCACCGATATGGAAGGCAAGTCCATTGAAGAGATTCTGCGCCGTGGCGCAGAGAGCCTACCCACGGCCGTGCGCAATAACGGTGGTGGGTATGCCAACCATGACCTTTTCTGGAAAATTATGAGCCCCAACGGGGGCGGCGAACCCTCTGGCGAGTTGGCAGAGGCGATTCGCAACAGCTTTGGCTCGTTCCAGAGCTTTAAAGATGAATTTGAAAATGCGGCCAGCAGTCGCTTTGGTTCGGGCTGGGCCTGGCTGGTGCTCGACAACAGCAATAAGCCCAAGATCTACAGCATGCCCAACCAAGATAGCCCCCTGATGCAAGGTGACAAACCGCTGATGGGGCTTGATGTCTGGGAACATGCCTACTATCTGAAATACCAGAACAATCGCGGCGCCTATGTCAAAAATTGGTGGAACGTGGTGGACTGGAATCAGGTAAACCAAAACTTTCAGAACGCCAAGAAAGGGTAATTGGCCATAAGGGCAGTAGAGACGCGCAGCAAGGAATACACCGGCTCAACAGGATCTCATATGGTTGATACGTCCGTCCCACTAGTCCAGATGAACCGGAACGCACCTAACTTTGTACCCCTTTTTCTATCCAGGTACAGGCATTAGCGCAATCACTGCCCTTACTACTTAATGGTGCAATTTTAGTTTGCCGCCCATATGAGCGTTTGTAAAAATTGTGGCTCAATATAGATCTCTGGGTGAAATCATTCATTTTTTCTCCAGTGCTTGAAATGATTTCACTTCTTCACCCCTCAAAACGGAAAATGCACTTCATGGCACTGCTCAGTATTCAGAATATTGTGCATCAATCGTATAGCTACAGCTTGAGTGGTGAGCGCAGTAGCGTTCTCAGGATACAAGAAAGGATGAGGAAACTATGTTTGGCAGAATAGGTGAATTGTTGTTTGAAGATTTGGGTGGCGGTCTGTTGCTGGGCGTCGGCGCCGTACTTGTGGCGCCGGTGGCATTGCCTGTGCTGCGCCCAGTCACCAAGCAGATTATTAAGGGTGGCTTGCTTGTCGCCGATAAAGTAAAGGAATATACAGTCGAGACAGGCGAGAAATGGAGCGATTTGGTGGCCGAAGCCAAAGCCGAAGTAAATTCAGAAAAGTCTGAGGCGACTCCAATCCCTGTGCATACGCAGTAATATTGAGCGAACAGAAGGATCTGGATCGGAAGGGAAAGGAGAGAAGCGTGGCCCTATTGGATAGAGTTGGAGAAGTGCTATTTGAGGGTTTAGGGGGTAGTCTTTTGCTCGGCGTTGGCGTTGTGTTAGTGGCGCCGGTGACGGTACCTGTCTTACGTCCTGTCACCAAACAGATTGTCAAAGGCGGGCTGCTGGCCGCTGACAAAGTTAAGGAATATGTAGCCGAAACCGGCGAAAAATGGGGTGACTTGATGGCGGAAGTCAAAGCCGAAGTAGAGACCACGTCCGCCCCCAAAAAGGAGATCCTTTTTGCGCCCACGCTGACAGATCTGACCAAGCCCCCCAATACCGCGCCCGCGGCAGAACCTTCCTGGCATCAGTTTGAACAAATTCCAGAGTTTAAGGCAGAGACGGCAGAGGCAGCGTGGCAGGCAGGTTATCGCTCGTTTGACGACATTCGAACTGCTGCCGAAAATGACAAATTGCGTGAATTACCGGGCATTGGTAAAGCACGCCAGGCGGCTGTCTTACAATGGTTGCAAGAAAACAATGGAAAATGAGCAAAACAACCGATGTGGCGGCAAGGCAATGGGACAAGGTGTAAGCATTTATGATAGTTGATACAGCTAGAATAGGCGAGGTTCAGGTTACCCATTTTAGCCCTGGGCGCATCCGCGTCAAGCTACCCCAACTGAAGGGGAACGGCGCCCAGGGCAAGCAGATTGAGCAGGCTCTTGCCACCGTCGAGGGCGTCGATCAGGTTACCTTTAGCCCGACCACCGGCAGTCTGCTGGTTCTATATGTGCCTGAAGCAGGTGCTTCCCCCGCAGCAGCACTCGCCATGGCCAAATCAATCGGACTGATTCCCCAGGAGATGGAGTGGGAGCAGTTGCGGGCTCCGTATAGTGGCAGTACGAATGACGCAAATCGGGATGGCTCCTCCTCTACGGTTGCTGATGACATCAGGTCATTCTTTCAAAGTCTCAACACTTCGGTGGATGAAGTCTCCGCCGGCAAAGCCGATCTGAAGGATCTTTTGCCGTTAATGTTGGCGCTGTTAGGGATAGGTCGCCTGTTAAGTGCAGAGCGGTTACTCTTTCCTGCCTGGTATGACTACTTTTGGTATGCATTCAGCGCCTTTATGATCTTCGACTCAGCAAAGAGTCAAGCAACATCAAAGTCAGATCTGCCCCTCTGACGTTCAAAAGCAGAAACACAACTCATATGACAATGCTTTTTTGTGAAGTTGCGCACGCACTGCCGGGCAGGATCCGGCTACGCATACCCGCGCTAAAAACCGAAGCAATTCTAGCGACAACGCTTCAGGAATTTTTGGAGCAGCAGCCGATGATCTCCGCTGTGCGCGTTAATCGGAGTGCGGCCAGTGTGGTGATCTGCTACAGTGCCGGTCAGTTGACGCCAGCACAGATCACCGGCATGGTTGTTAAATTTTTGCGTGTCAGCGCCAGTGAATGCCCATCTTCTATTATGCAGTCCTCTAACTCAAAGGAAACCGAAGCCACAACAGGGAGAGCCGCATCCCCGCAAGAAGAGCCAGTAAGCCCCAATCCGAAGACAGAACTGGCCCTTGCCAGTGCAGCCGTTGCGCTGGGACTGTTGGCCGGCCCCGTGGCCGGCCCCCTGGCCTCGCTCTTTTTGCTCAGTAGCGCACGTTCCATGTTCCAGCGCGCCTATACCTCGGTTACGCAAAAGCGCAAATTAAATGTAGATGTACTCGACGTTTCGGCCACCACAGTGCTAGCTCTACAAGGGCAGATGCTCACGGCCTCTTTAATCGTTTGGCTGGTCAATATGGCCGATTACATTCGCTTTGCCACTCAAGAAAAATCACGCCAGGCCATTACTGCAATGCTCGCCTATCATAATCGCTCAGCCTGGGTTGTGCGAGGGGATGAGAAGGTGCGCATCCCCGTCGACGAGATCAAGGTTGGCGATGTCGTCGTTATCTATCCCGGTGAGCGAATTGAAGTGGATGGCACCGTGCTGTCGGGCCAAGCCTTGGTGGATCAACACACGCTCACCGGTGAGTCACTGCCCCTGAAAAAAGAGGTCGGCGATCGTGTCTATGCTGCCACCGTCGTCCATGACGGCAAAATCTATGTGCGCACTGAGCAGATTGGGAATGAGACCGAAGTCGCCAAAATCATTCATCTGGTGCAAACCGCACCGACGCAAGATACCCGCGTTCAAAACTATGCGGAACTGTGGGCCGATCAGTTGGTGCCCTACAGCTTTGCCGGGGCCAGTGCATCTGCCTTATTGGCCGGCGGCCTCAATCGCGCCGCCTCCATTTTGGTGATTGACTATGGCACCGGCATCCGCGTGGCAGCGCCCACAACTGTGCTCAGCTCTATGACGCAGGCGGCCAAACAGGGCATCCTGATCAAAGGTGGCCGCCACCTTGAACAACTAGCGGAGATCGATGCCCTCGTCTTTGACAAAACGGGGACATTAACGACCGGTGCGCCGGAGATCGTGAGCATTGTGCCCTGCTCCACCGACATCACGGAGGAGGAAGTGCTGCGCCTGGCCGCCGCGGCGGAACAACGTCTTCGTCATCCCGTAGCCCAAGCACTGGTCAAGGCCGCCTATGCCCGTGGTCTAACTTTGCCGGAACGGGTGACCTCTGAATACGCCATTGGACTTGGCATTGAAGCAGGGGTTGAAGGCAGAACATTGTTGGTGGGCAGTCGCCGTTTTTTGGAACATAAAGGCGTTAGGCTGTCTCCCTTTGTCCAAGAAATGCTGACCGAAATTGCCAAGCAGTCAGTCTCTCCACTCTGCGTTGCCGTGGATGGCGTCATTATTGGTCTCTTAGGGCTAGCCGACCCGATCCGTCCTGAAGCAGCCAGCATGATCAAACAGTTGCGCAAAAAGGGCATCAGGGAGATCGTCATGCTGACGGGCGACCAGGAAACGGTTGCCGCGCGTGTGGCCAAAGATTTGGGCATCTGCCACTATGTGGCCAATGTCTTTCCTGCAGAAAAAGTGCAGGTGGTCAAAGCGTTACAGAAGAAGGGCTACAAGGTGGGTGTCGTGGGTGATGGCATCAACGACTCGCCGGCATTGGCTCAGGCCGACGTGGGCATTGCTGTCAACGGGGGTATTGATGTTGCACAAGAAACTGCGGATGTTGTGTTGCACAAAGGCGACCTCTGGCAAATTCTGCGTGCCATTGACATTGCGCGTGAAAGCGTCAATTTAATTCAGCAAAATTGGCAACTGATTGCCATCCCCAACACTGTAGCCATAGGGTTGATTTTGACAGGTGCGCTTGGTCCGTTTGGCGCGACTATCATTAACAACGGCTCGGCCGTATTGGCTGGTGTAAATGCGCTCCGCCCCTTACTTAACAGCCCTCTCATCGAGGATAAGCCGAGAGAACAAAGGTAAAGCTAAATAAGCGCAAGGAGCAGCCGCTCGGTTGCAATCTCTGCCGCCTTCCACGCAACGACGTGCGCGAGTTTGGTGTGGAAAGACTGGCTCTGATGCTGGCTTTCGGGCTGGGCGCGGTGCGAGCTTTGCGTATGTCCAGTTGTGCACTGGTCACTGGGTGATTGGCAAAGTTTGGAAAGTTCTTGCAGAATCTGTTCAGCGCTGACGACAGTAGGTGCAAATTGAATTAAAACACTGCCGGTCGTCAGATTCACCTTGACCTGGATTACACCGTCCATGAGGCGTAACGTCTGCTCAAGCCGGGATGCATAGGCCGGAGAACGCTTGACTGCGGCAATTTTGGCACGTATGCGTCCGTCCAACACATGGAGATAGGGTATAGCATTGCTGTCCATGGTACTCCCTCCTTTGCGATAAGGTCGTTGTACAAAACTTATCTTAGGGTCTGCCCGGCAGACTTTTGATGAGCGAATAGTTTGCCTGTGGCTGCTAGACTTAGAATAACAACAGTTGTTCAACATTCTGTTATCGCTTTACTAACAGAATGTAAGCATTAAGTAGCTCAGGTTGTTGTGATTTTGCCCACCGTTCCACCTGTAGCACAGGCAATATAGAACCTCTCGTTTACCCGCATAGGCCAGCCGCAAGAGCGCAGGGGAAGATGTATCTGGGTTTGTACCTAATTAGGGTGTATATTCCATTTTATTGTATTACACAGTGTGTCAATCTTTAATAGATTGGCTCATATCGGTATGCGACTGAAATTGCCGACCTTAGCTTGAGGGCAAGCAGTGCAATTTCAGTGAGTCGCCCATATGAGCGAATAGATTATTGCTCTGCACTTTTGGGAGGACTAGATATGCCTGATACAACGATTACCAAAATTGATTCTGCCTACTCGCCGAAGGGGAATATGGGTCAAAAATATTTGGCTTCTGGGGTTGGTGTTGCGATGCGGCTATGGCAAGCCGAACAATCCGATCACCCATTGGAGTTGCATGCCCGCGACTATGAAACTGTAGGTTACGTCCTGTCTGGGCGCGCCCAATTGCATTCTGAAGGGCAGAACGTGGTGTTAGAGCCAGGCGATTCCTGGGTGGTGCCCAAAGGGGCGCGCCACCGCTATGAAATTCTGGAGCCATTTACGGCGATCGAAGCGACCCATCCACCGGCCCATGTCCATGAACGTGACCGCGTTTAAAGTGCCGCAACCATTATACCGCAATCGACATGCAAACCCGACCTCTGTGATCGGGGGTAGAGACGTGAGCTTGCCCGCATGAGTCTCCAGTCTCTACTCCCCGATCGCCACAAAACTACGGATCTCATTTTAATTTGAGTATAGTTAAGCGAGGGGCTGAGAGCAGATCATGTATAAGAAATTGAATGCAAGCCACGGCAACGTCTTTGGCTATGAGATCACTGGGCGAGTGACTGAGGAAGAATATCAGGCGCTACGGGTCGAATTGCATCAGGCGATTGTTGAATATGGTGGGATTCGTCTCCTAATCTCGATGCCGGAACTGCCCGCGACCGAATGGGGCGTGGTCGATGAGGATCTACGCTTTGCTTTGGAGCACATGGATGATATTGAACGCTGTGCCATTGTCGGTGACAGTTCGTTGGTGGAATGGATCACCAAAGTAAGTGGCGCACTGATCAGCCCACAGGTGAAGCACTTTGAACCGGCGGCGATCGATGCAGCGTGGCGTTGGATATAAGTCGAGACCAGCCGAGTGAACTATGGACAACGGTAAGCCCACCAATGCTCAGATCGCCGATCTGCTTGATGACATAGCACGTCAATTAGAAAGAGGTGAGGAAAACCCTTTTCGCGTGCGTGCCTACCGTGAAGGAGCGCGCACCGTGCGCAAGGCAGACTGTGCGGTCGCCGACCTCGTCACCAGCAATGGAACTGACACGCTCCAGTCCATGCCCAACATCGCAGAAGGGCTGGCGGCGGTTATTGGTGAGTACGTCAGCAGTGGCCAATCTAGTCTCCATGCCCAGTTACGGGCAGAATCTTCCCCCCAAAGTACGCTAGTCCAGGTGCCCGGCATTGGAAAGACGCTGGCGGCGCGCATTGTAGAACAGCTTGACATCAAGACACTGCCCCAACTCGAACAAGCAGCCCATGACGGACGGTTAGCCGCGGTGGAAGGCTTTGGCTCCCGCCGTGTACAAGCGGTACGGAGCAGTCTGGCCGGAATTTTAAGCGCGTCGGCCCGGCGTCGCAGTCGCCAACGCACGAAGGCAGCGACAACACATGCTGGCCAGCGCCCCGCGGTAGCCGCTCTGCTTGATGTAGATCAAGAGTATCGGCGTCGAGCCGCAGCCGGTGAGCTAGAGAAAATAGCCCCACGCCGCTTTAACCCCCAAAACGAAGCATGGCTGCCCATTCTGCACACCACGCGTGGGGAGTGGCGCTTTACTGTCCTCTTTTCCAACACAGCGCGTGCCCATGAACTCAACAAGACTGATGACTGGGTGGTCATCTACTATCGTCCCCAATCTTCCGCAGCAGATCACAATGCAGAGGCCGAAGAACAGAACACAGTTGTCACCGAAGCCCAAGGTCCACTGCATGGACGACGCGTCGTCCGCGGACGCGAGGCAGAGTGTCAAAAATATTACAAGGAGTAACCATGCTTGCCATTCTTGAGTTAGAAACAATTCAACAGCAGCTACAAGCGAAGCGCGATCAGTTGCTGGCCGATCTGGAAGAGAACAGCAACGACAACAGCGGACCAAACGCTAACCCTGATCGCACAGCTTTGGCCCAGGCCTACCACAGTAAAGATCGCCAGTTGGCTTTGCGTACCATGCATCAACAGACGCTTGGCCAAATCGAGCGTGCGCTGGCGCAAATTGAACAGGGAACCTACGGCCTATGTGTGCAGTGCCACCAACCTATCCATGCCGAACGCCTTGAGGCGCTGCCTTATGCGACACTCTGTATTACATGTCAGGCAGAGAGCAGCCACAAAGGCTGAGGTGCTAAAGCACACAGTTTTGTGGTCTTGTCACCAACGCTTACGTCTAGCGCAAGGCAATTCATATCTAATTTTGTATCTTGTTTTGCTGAGAGGATACATGATGACCTGCCTACCTTCATGATACAGTGAGGTTGTAGGGTGGTATATCGTGAATTGTGTGAATCGTAGCCTTTTCAGAGGCACAAATCAAATTTACACACGACTCGGGCTACCACTGGTTATAGATTTGTTGCAGCCGTAAAGGAGAAAATAATATGACAATTAGAAATGAACCAACCGTTACTAGAAATGACCCGACCACTACGACAAGCAGCCCTATGGGCGGCGCCGTTATGGCAGGTATTGTTTCACTGATTGTGAATCTAATCGTTACCTGGATCATTGCGCTCATCTTTCCTACCTTGGATTTAGGGTGGGCGCTGACCATGGTTGCTATTACCTCGTTCTTTGCCGGTTTCTTTAGTTACTACGGTGCTGCACGTCAATCAAGAGTTCCCTAGGCCCATGTTGACATTTGCGCAGCACAGACTAACAAGTTTTGGAAATTGGTCAGGTATACTGTTGGCCAATAATGCCAGCAGAATCTAGCGCACCAGAAACCAGGTTTCTCCGAGAAACCTGGTTTCTGATCCAGCGCAATGAGAGCAACGAAGCTGTATGAAAACGTGAATTTTCCGCTTGGATTTACTTAAGAAGCAAACTTTGGGCGTTGACGTGAACTCTGCCGTTCACGAAGTGGCCGGAGGCGGCAACGTTTTCATACAGAGCAAAGTATAAAAGAACTGGTAACATCCCGCGTCTAGGAGGCAAACGGGCACAGATAATCATGAAAATCGCTGCTGCTGGCTGGTTGCTGCTAGCGCGCCGTTGCGCTTGCGCGCCGACAGCTTTCAGCCAACAGCTAGCAGCCACTTTCACATCAGGTTTAGACAAGACAATAACGCGTTTTTGAGCGTCAGAGAGTTATGAGGAGATTATGGCAAATACAGCAGCAGATGTAATGGTCGAAACCCTGCTTGACTGGGGAGTCGAAGTGATCTTTGGCCTGCCCGGTGATGGCATTAATGGAATTATGGAGACATTGCGCACCCATCAGGAACAGATCCGCTTTATTCATGTCCGCCATGAAGAAGCGGCCGCCTTTATGGCGTGTGCCTATGCGAAGTACACCGGCAAGTTAGGCGTCTGCCTGGCTACCTCCGGACCAGGTGGGATTCACCTACTCAACGGTCTCTACGACGCTAAATTAGATAGCCAACCGGTCCTGGCCATTACGGGCATGGCCTTTCATGACCTGATCCACACCCATACCCAGCAGGATGTGGAGTTGGATAAGCTTTTTGAAAATGTGGCAGTCTACAACAACCGCATTATGGGGCCGGCTCACGTCGAAAATGTGACCGCCTTGGCCTGTCGCACTGCCTTTATGTATCGCGGCGTCGCCCACATTACCTTCCCCACCGATATGCAGGATATGGAGATGAGCAAAAGCGAGCGGACCAAACGTAACGTCCGTCATCATACCTCAGATGCCTTCGCCCGCAGCGCAGGTCTGCCCGCCGAACGCTCGCTCCACCAAGCAGCCGAAATCCTAAATGAAGGGAAAAAGGTAACTATGTTGGTGGGCGCCGGCGCGCTGGGCGCCACCAACGAATTAGAGCAACTTGCGGATACGTTGGGTGCGCCGATTATTAAGGCGCTGCTGGGCAAAGCCGCCGTGCCTGACGACAGCCCCTTTACCACCGGTGGCATTGGGCTCTTGGGCACAGCGCCTTCGGAGGAAGCACTGAAGAATTGTGACACACTGCTCATGATCGGCACCTCCTTTCCCTACATTGAGTTCTACCCGGAACCAGGCAAAGCACGCGCGATCCAGATCGATCTCGACCCCATGCGCATTGGCTTACGCTATCCGGTAGAGGTAGGGTTGGTGGGTGATAGCCGCGAAACGCTGCTCCACCTGATGCCCCTTCTCCAACGCAAGGAAAAACGCAGTTTTCTGGAAAAGGCGCAAAAGGGGATGGAGGAGTGGTGGCAGACCATGGAAGAGCGTGGCACCCGCGAGGATAAGCCAATGAAACCCCAAGTGGTGGCTTGGGAGTTAGGCAAGCGGCTACGCAACGACGCTATTGTCTCTTGTGACAGTGGCACCATCACAACCTGGTGGGCGCGCCAGATTCCGGTCAAGCGCGGCCAAATGCATTCGCTCTCGGGCAACTTGGCCACGATGGCCAATGGTTTGCCGTATGCCCTGGCGGCCCAAGTGGCCTATCCTGACCGTCAATGCGTAGCCTTTATTGGCGATGGCGGCTTTTCCATGCTAATGGCTGACTTCTCGACCGCGGTCAAATACAATTTGCCCATTAAGGTGGTGATTATCAAGAACAACACATTGGGGCAGATTAAGTGGGAGCAGATGGTCTTTTTGGGCAATCCAGAGTATGGCGTTAAGTTGGAGCCAATTGACTTTGCCGCCTTTGCCCGCGCCTGTGGCGGCACGGGCTTTACGATCGAAGATCCCGCCGACTGTGGCGCCATTTTGGAACAGGCGCTTAACACCCAGGGTCCTGTCATCGTAGAGGCAGTGGTGGATCCCTTTGAGCCGCCCATGCCGGCCCAGATTAAACCTAACCAGGCCATCAAGTTTGCCGAATCGCTGGCCAAGGGTGAGCCCAACCGCATGAAGATCGCCGGCACCGTCTTTGCGGATAAAGTGCGCGAGCTAGTCTGATGAATGTGCAGGAACTGGCCGTCGCGGTCTATCGCATTCCCACCGACCGCCCTGAAGCCGACGGTACAATCCACTGGGACGCTACCACGCTGGTGCTGGTCGAGGCGACTGTACCATCTGGCCAACGGGGGCTGGGTTTTGCCTACGCCGACGCCGCGGCTGCCGCCATTGTGCAGCAGACGCTGGCGCCGGCGGTAATAGGCACTCCTGTCTGGGCAACAGGCCACGCCTGGGAAAAGATGGTCAACCGCGTGCGCAACTTGGGGCGCCCTGGTGTGGCTGCCAGCGCGATTGCAGCCGTCGATATTGCCCTGTGGGATCTCAAAGCGCAGGTGCTCGATTGTCCTCTCATCCAACTCCTGCCCATGCATCGGGACCGCGTGCCCATCTATGGCAGTGGCGGCTTTACGACGTATACCATAGCAGAACTAACTGAGCAATTAGGCGGCTGGGTGGCGCAGGGCATTAGCCGCGTTAAGATGAAGATCGGCAAAGGCTGGGGCACGGCCCTCGCCGAAGATGTGGAACGGGTGCGCGCAGCGCGTGAGGCGATTGGCCCCACCGCCGCACTTTTTGTCGACGCCAATGGTGGCTATACAGTGAAAGAAGCGGTGCGCCAGGCCGCCCACTTTGCCGAACAGGGCGTCACCTATTTTGAAGAGCCGGTCTCGTCAGATCAACTTGCACAGTTAGCCTTTGTGCGCCAACAGACACCACTGGACATTGCCGCTGGTGAATACGGCTACGATCCTTGGTATTTCCGGCGCATGTTGCGGGCCGATGCAGTCGATATTTTGCAGGCAGATGCTACCCGCTGTCTCGGCTTTACGGGTTGGCTCATGGCCGCCGATCTGGCCTACGGCTTTGATATTCCCTTTTCCGCGCACACCGCGCCTGCGCTCCACGCTCATGTGGGCTGTGCTGCGCCGCAGCTCGCCCATGTCGAGTACTTTTACGACCATGTACGCATTGAAAAGATGCTCTTTGAGGGGGTGCTGGAGCCAGCCGAGGGCTGCCTGCAACCCGACACAACGCGGCCAGGGCTGGGGTTAACCTTCAAGCGGCAGGACGCCGAACAGTGGCGTGTGGGCTAACATGCCCTCCCTAATCATAGAAAATTAGCTCTGCGCACCCAGGGGCTTTCGCAGGCGGTAAGTGGCAGGCGATACGCGACTCGCCACCCGCCACTGCTTGGCTAGGTACACGACAGTGCGCAGAAGCTTAAAATTTTAGAAGCAGAAAAAAGAACGTCTACTTATGAGTTCAGACAATAGACAAGCGCAGCAAGATGAGTCGGGTGGCTTGGCCTATAAATGGAAAGTCTTGATTTCGGTCATCTTTGGCATCTTCATGGTCATTCTTGACACGACGATTGTAAACATTGCCTTTCGCACGCTACAGGAAGAATTTGCGGCTGGGGTCAACGAGTCGCAGTGGATCATCAGCATCTACGTCCTTGCCCTCGGTATCAGCACGCCCCTTTCGGGCTTTTTGGGCGACCGCTTTGGCATGAAGCGCACCTATGTGACTGGGCTGGGCATCTTTATACTTGGCTCGTTTCTATGCGGTATCTCGCCCAGCCTCTGGCTGCTGATTGGGGCGCGGACGCTGCAAGGCTTTGGCGGCGGCATTGCGCTGCCGCTAGGGACAGCCCTGCTCTTCTCGGCCTTTCCGCCCAGAGAACAGGGCACGGCGCTCGGCATCTTTGGAATTGCCATTGTGACTGCGCCAGCGCTCGGCCCCATCTTGGGCGGCTATCTGGTCGATCAAGGGTTGTGGCGCTGGATCTTTTTTGTCAACATCCCGATTGGCTTGCTGGGCATTGGTCTGGGACTCTGGTGGCTACGCAGGCAGGAGCGCCAGGCTGGTTTGGCCCTCGATCTGTGGGGCTTGATTGCCTCAACAATTGGTTTCGGCGCCATCCTCTACGCCGGTTCCGTTGCCGCCGATCAGGGGTGGACGGCGCCGCGCGTCCTCATCTTCTTTGCTGTGGGCCTAGTAGGGCTGGTTACCTTTGGCCTGATTGAACTCTTTGTGGCCGAGACGCCACTGCTGGATCTACGCCTCTTTCAAAGCCGCGTCTTTGCCAACGCGGCCTTTGTGGGTTGGGTGAGTGTGGTGGCACTCTTTGGCGCCGAGTTTCTCCTGCCCCTTTACTTGCAGGTCTTACGCGGGCGCACAGCCCTAGAGACAGGCTTTATCCTGCTGCCGCTGGCTGTGGCCGCGGCGATTGCTACACCGGTGGCTGGACGCCTCTACGACAGCATTGGTGCGCGGCCACTGGTAGTGCTGGGCTTTTCGATTTTGGCGGTCAACACTTGGCAGCTTTCGCAGTTGACCCTTGACACCACCATTCCCTGGATCCTCTTTCTGCTGACGCTACGCGGGCTGGCCTTGGGCTTGACGGTGCAGACGACCCTGGTCACAGCCCTGGCAACAGTGGAAGGCCCGAAGGTCTCACGCGCCTCGGCGTTGATCAACTCAACGCGCCAGGTGGTGCAGTCATTAGCAGTTGCGTTTTTGGCCACTGTATTGACGGCAGCACTCACGCCAGGGCTAGCCAGCCGCATGGAGCAGTATCAACAACAGGCGCCGCCAGCTGCGACACAGTCAAGCGGAGCGCCAAGCACAGGGTCAACAAACACCAGCACAGCCACCGGCGCCACCCCTGCGCTCTGTAACCTGCCTAACAGCAATCTTCCCCTACCTGCCAATGTCACAAGTGACATCAACACCTTTTGTCGAGAATATATCGTTGGCTTTGAGCGGGCTTACCTGTGGACCTTTTACGCCGCGTTGCTGGCGCTACTGTTGGGCGCCTTTCTGCCGGGCTGGCCACTCCATTGGGAAGGGCGGGAAAATATCGAGGGCGAGAGTCGTTCGGCTATGGCGGCAGGAGATGATTGAATTTTGGCAGGGTTGAAACCTGCTTCTGATAAGGAAAAGTTTATGCTACAAGAAATTCGTTTTGAAACACGCGTCGAGCCCTTACCGACGACGAATGGTCGGTCCAATGGCTTTCACGCTAAATCACTAGACTTATCCAGTAGCGCCGCTGAGGCATTGGCTGCGGAATTACGCGTCGCCCTTGACGGCGAAGTGCGCTTTGACAATGGCAGCCGCGGCGCCTACTCCACCGACGCCTCCAACTACCGCCAGATTCCGATTGGCGTTGTGATTCCCCGCACCGTCGCAGATGTCATCAGCACCGTGCGCCTCTGCCATCAATATGGCGTGCCCGTCACCTCGCGCGGTGGCGGCACCAGTTTGGCTGGCCAGTGTTGCAATGTAGCGGTTATTCTGGACTTTTCCAAGTATCTTAACCGGGTGCTAAGTATCGACCCAGAACGTAAGTTGGCCGTGGTCGAGCCAGGCTGTGTCCTCGACACTCTGCGTACAGCTACCGAACCCCATGCGCTGACCTTTGGCCCCGATCCGGCCACCCACAGCCACAACACGTTGGGCGGCATGATCGGCAACAATTCGTGTGGCATTCACTCGGTCATGGCCCAATTTTATGGGCCCGGTCCGCGCACCGAGGACAACATTGAGAGTCTGGATATTCTTACCTATGACGGCGTGCGCATGACCGTCGGCCCCACCAGCGAAGAGGATCTGGCGCAGATCATTGCTGCCGGTGGCCGGCGCGGCGAAATTTACACGCACCTGCGCGACCTGCGCGACCGCTACGCAGACGAGATTCGGGGTCGCTACCCCCACATCCTGCGCCGCGTCTCCGGTTATAACCTGCCCCATCTGCTGCCGGAGAATGGCTTTAATGTGGCCAAAGCATTGGTCGGCTCCGAGGGCACCTGTGTCACCATTCTGCAGGCCACGGTCAAGCTGACCCAGCGCCATCCGGCACGGGCGCTGCTGGTTTTGGGCTACCCAGATGTCTATACGGCCGGCGACCATACGCCGCAGATCATGGCGCACAAGCCGATTGGGCTGGAAGGCATCGACGATGAGTTGGTGGATTATATGAAGAAGAAGGGGCTGCATCCCAATGATGTCGAGTTGCTGCCCGATGGCGCCGGCTGGCTGCTGGTCGAGTTTGGCGACGACACCAAGGAAGCGGCCGAGCACCAAGCCCAGCAGCTGATGGATGAGTTGCAAGCGCAAGACAACCCGCCCTCCATGAAGCTCTTTAAGGACCGCTGGGAAGAGCAGAAGTTGTGGGAAGTGCGCGAATCTGGTCTGGGCGCCACCGCCCACGTCCCCGGCCTGAGCACAACCCATCCCGGCTGGGAAGACGCCGGCGTACCCCACGACAAGGTGGGCGCCTACCTGCGTGATTTCCGCCAGTTGCTCAATGACTTTGGCTATCACGCCGCACTCTATGGCCACTTTGGCCAGGGCTGCATCCACTGTCGCATCGACTTTGATCTGGAGACAGCCAAGGGGGTGCGCAAGTATCTAGCCTTTATCGATCAGGCCGCCGATCTGGTGGTCAGCTATGGCGGCTCCCTCTCTGGCGAGCATGGCGATGGACAAGCACGCGCCGCGCTGCTGCCCAAGATGTATGGCGAAGATTTAGTCAATGCTTTCCGCAAGTTCAAATCGATCTGGGACCCGGCGTGGAAGATGAATCCGGGCAAGGTAGTAGACCCCTATCAGCCGGACGAGAATCTGCGCATGGGGCCTAACTACAACCCAAAACAGGTGCAAACCTATTTTCAATTCCCTAACGATGACGGCAGCTTTGCCAAAGCCGCCGCCCGCTGTGTCGGCGTGGGCAAGTGTCGGCGTATGGGCGATGGCACCATGTGCCCCAGCTACATGGTGACGCGCGAGGAAGAGGATTCAACACGCGGACGCGCCCGTCTGCTCTTTGAGATGCTGCAAGGGGACGTCATCGCCGACGGCTGGCGCGATGACCATGTGCGCGAGGCGCTCGATCTCTGTCTGGCCTGCAAGGGCTGCAAAAACGATTGCCCGGTCAATGTGGATATGGCGACCTATAAGGCGGAATTTCTCGCCCATTACTACGCCGGTCGGCTGCGTCCAATGGCAGCCTATAGCATGGGACTGATCTATTGGTGGGCGCGGCTGGCCTCGCGCCTGCCACAGGTGGCCAACTTCTTCACGCAGCGCGAACCCTTTGCGACGCTGGTCAAACGGCTGGGCGGCATTGCGCCCCAACGTCGGATGCCGACTTTTGCCACCCAGACCTTTACCGACTGGTTCCGCCACCACGAACCCCATGCGGCGGAACGGGAACACAGAGCGCAGTGGAATCCGCAGGCCGTCGCGGCGAATCAGTTACACCATGGTGATGTGCCGCGCTACCAGAGTGACACCTACGATGAAAAGCCTGACACGCAGGTGCTCAACCAGCAGCAACACGAGCAGCCATTTGCACAAAAACGCGTACTGCTCTGGCCAGACACCTTTAACAACTATCTCATGCCGCCGGCAGCCAAGGCCGCGGTGGAGGTGTTGGAAGCCGCCGGCTATGAAGTAGAAATTCCGCCGCGGCCCTTGTGCTGTGGTCGTCCCCTCTATGACTGGGGTATGTTGGACATGGCCAAAGGGCTCTGGCGGCAGACGCTGACGACATTGCGCCCCTGGATTCGCGCCGGCATTCCCGTAGTGGGGCTGGAACCCAGTTGTGTGGCGACCTTCCGCGATGAGTTAGTCAATCTCTTCCCGAATGATGAAGACGCCAAGCGCTTGAGCCAGCAGACCTATCTCTTTAGCGAATTTCTGGAACACGAAAATTACGAACCACCCCAATTGCAGCGCAAGGCCCTGGTGCACGGCCATTGTCATCACAAAGCGATTATGCATATGGACGCCGAGATGGCACTGCTCAAGAAGATGGGGCTCGACTACGACTTGCCAGACTCGGGCTGTTGTGGCATGGCCGGCTCCTTTGGCTTTGAAGCGAGCAAATATGATGTGTCCATTGGCGCCGGCGAGCGCGTGCTCTTACCCATTGTGCGCCAGGCCGAGAAGGAGACGCTGATCATCGCCGACGGCTTTAGCTGTCGTGAGCAGATCCAGCAGACAACGGACCGCCAGGCGCTGCATGTGGCACAGGTACTACAGATGGCACTACGCGAGGGTGATGCGAGCGCTGCGGGCGCCTATCCGGAGCGGCACTACAACCGGATAGACACGGACAAGCCTGGCTGGCGCACACCGGTTACACTGTTGGTTGGCGCCGGAGCCTTGCTGGCGGTGTTGTCGCTGTTGCGGCGTTATCAGAAGCGTTCGCCGCGACATGGCCGACGTTGATTAACGTAGCCAAAGTTGATTGATCATGTGTGGTTACTTATAAGGCAGGATAATTCCGGAGGCACTAGCATGGATTTCATAAACCAAAAACCAGCACAGGCACGGCATCTAAGTAACGAATTGCGAAACGGCGTTACGCCTGCTTTGCGGCAGCGGCGCACAGTGGCCGGACTATCGCTTTTGGCTGCCGGGGCCATGGGCGTGATTGCGCTCTACCAGTTGGGCATCATCAAGCACCTGCCCGAACCGCCGCTTCCGCTGCTCAATGCTGATAAGGTCGATGCCTCAGTGGAAGCCTATTCACGATTTCATACGCCCGATGCGTTTCTGGGAGTTACTTCCTATGCGGCGACCGCTGCCCTTGCGGCCATGGGGGATGCCGACCGCGCCCATACCATGCCGTTGATCCCACTGGCTTTGGCAGCCAAAGTGAGCTTTGATGCTTTTCAAGGGATTCGCCTCAGCATTGACCAGATCACAAAACAGAAGGCGTTGTGTAGCTGGTGTCTGCTCGCAGCCGGCGTCACGGTTGCAGCGGCGCCGCGTGTGTGGCCGGAAGCCAAAATGGCGCTCAAGCAACTGTTGGCATGATCGAAAAGATAATAATTAAGGGGGACTAATTGTGGGTTTTGACCAATATCACGAACCAGCACAAGAGCTTAGCCAGGAAACGCGCACCTTTGCGCGTATGATCGCATCAATGACCGAAGAAGCCGAGGCAATCGGCTGGTATGAACAGCGGCTGTCACTGGAAAAAGACGCCCAGGCACGTGCCATTATGGAGAATGCGCAGGGTGAAGAGTTCAAGCACTTTGGCATGGATCTGGAATTTCTGTTGCGGCGCAAACCACAGTGGCGCACCATTATGAAAAATATTCTCTTCAAAGAAGGGGATATTGTACAGCATGGGGAAACCGCAGAAGAAAAGGCCGATTGAAGCTATAAGCAGACCGTTGCCTTCGACAAGCTCAGGCAACAGTGGCTCGAGACTGAGAAGAAAGAGAGGAGACACAAAATGAAAAGCAAATTGCTGGATGTCACCGGCGGTAAGAAGACCTTTGCCCTGATCTTTGAGGAAGGGGATGAAGTGATCGAAGAGATGACCGCCTTTGCCAAGGATGAAAAGATCGACGCGGCCAGCTTTACCGCGGTGGGCGCCTTTGAAGATGTGACGCTGGGTTACTTCAAAATGGATACAAAGCAGTACAAGAAGATCCCGGTCAACGAACAGGTGGAAGTGCTGACCATGGCCGGCAATGTGGCCATCAAAGAGGAGCATCATGAGCCCAAAATCCATGCGCATGTGGTGGTTGGCAAAGCCGATGGCACGGCAGTGGGCGGCCACATTATGGAAGCCCATGTACGCCCCACGTTGGAGGTTGTGCTCGAAGAGACGCCAGCCCATCTGCGCCGCCAGATCGATGACAAAACGGGGCTGGCGCTAATCAACCTGGACGCGTCGGAAGCGTCCAAAGTGCGCGTTCAACCGTAGTGGTGTTCTGTTGACATTTGCTGCGTACAGGCCAGATATGCAAATAGCTGGTAGCTGTTGGCTGGTAGCCGCTGGCTAGCAGCCAGCAGATAGCAGCAGCGATTTTCGTCGTTATCGGCGCTCGGGGGCCCTGGGGGCGCGGCATATGGCCTGATAATACCAATTGAACCCTTGAATGACGGTTGAGCAGATTTGTTGGATGTAAGCGGGAAATATAAGCTCCATAAATCCGCCCACTCTATAGGAGGTAACTCGCTGCCATGTTACACATTAGCAAAGAGAGCAAACAACGTCCAGAAGAGATTTTAAAGGCTGCTGTCGCACATTTTGGACCGGATGGGGTAGGGCTGACCATCGATCAACGCAATGTCGGCGCCATCCATTTTTCCGGCGCCGGCGGCTATGTGTTGGTCCAAGTCGCGCCTTTGGATGACGGCGCCGAGGTTGATGTACAGACGCAGGAGTTTGAGTATGACGCCAAAGAGTTTTTACAGAAGGTCTAACCCGGCTCAGACAGATCTCCTGTGGTTTGCCTTGCTGGAAGAGACGATGCGCTGTTGCGTTGACCCTGCGCCCTGGCCTCTTCCAGCAAGGCTTACGAGGTATAGAGAATTCTACGTCTCTTCATCAAAGAACAGCTCGGCCTTTAGCGTGTCTTCCTCTTCCAAATTGCCACCGAGTGCGCCGGCGAGCACACCCAACGTCGCCATAAAGGCGGCATGGCGCACCAACGCACCTGGACCAATGGGTTCCCCCAGCCACTTAAGCGGCACCTTAGCAGGGACATAGGCGGCCGCCAAGTACGAGAGACCAAAGAGCACCACCCACAACGAACTCAGACCGATCAAAAGCGTAACAAAAACGACAATGCGGGTGCGCACAAGCTGTTCACGCCAGCCAATGTGGCGCGCAATCTCGCCCAAGTTTTGCCCCCAAAAGAGAAAAAAGGTTGCCATCAAGACTGCAACAATCGCACTGGCGGTTAGCTGAAGCCCTGTTGTGTGGACGCCCACTTCCCAGGCTTCGGCGCCGAGCAGCAGAAAGACAATGGAGACCATGGCGGCAGCGGTCAAGCGCCCCATACGGAAGGGCATACGCCAGGGAGCATAGCCCCAAGTATCGATCAGAATACTGGAAGGGTCGGCCCAAAAGGAGCGCCAGTAAAAGGCAAGGCGTCCCCGATTAGGTTCCTCCTCTTCAACGCGGGCATCGGCCACTTCGGATAAACGCTGGGCTACACTCTGCTGTTGATGAGACGGGAAAGGTTGCAGATGCAATGCTTCACACGCCTCGGGCGGGCACATGGGGCCTTGCGCTTCATGCTCCAATCCCCAAACGTGTCCTAACAGGTGGAGCGCCAACGCCGCCAGCCCTTCACTCAGTTCCTTTGCCACCCCCAGCCGTGCACTTGAGAGCGCTGCCACCTCTAGCGCAGAAGACGGCACACCGACAGTAAAGGTGCGCGTCCTTGGCATCAGTTCATTTGGGACCAGGACCAGGGCAAAATCCCAACCGTGCGAAAGCTTCTCGTGCACGCCCAGTTCCAACAGCGGCAGCAGCTCAAGTGCGCCATAGGGCGAATAGCGATATTCCGCATAGAGTTCCATTTGCCAATAAAATTGAGGGAATTGCTCCTGAAGGAGATCGAGTAGTTTTGTACGTGCTTGGTCATAGGCGCGGCGCACCTCAGCACTTTGAGCATCTGCAGCAAGCACCCAACCAATTGACATCAGTGGCTTTTCCATAAATTCTCTTCTCTTTAGACCGGAGACCTCTCAGCCGAACTTTACAGCACAGTTTGTTGCACTGTTCTCTCGGTTCTGTCGGCATTGAACACCTAAGACGCAGTATTTCCCTCATCTGGGCGGCAAACCGAAATTGCATGATTCCCCAGAGGGAAACAGCGCAATTTTCGCCGCATCCCTGTATGAGCCCAGTATTTACAGGGTAGTGACAAAATCATAGACAATATCATAGGCAACGTCACGCAGCACGGTTACATTGCCGGATACATGTATCTCCTTTTATGCCTGTAGTATGAATAGAGGTCTACAAGACTTTACCGACAAATGGTTACAATGAGAGTATTAGAATGTTAATTTTCTAAGGCCGTTTCAAGGAATAGAGTACCCCGCTGAGGTGACTGTTACTGGCCACCACGTCTGGCGTAATCCTAGGCTGCCTAGGCCAGTGACAGTCACCTAAAAAAGGGTTCAATTTCTTGGGTCAGCCTAAATCTGCTTGAGGGGTATGTACTTACCTAAGCAACTGGGGTAAACCTGCGATGACTGAGTCTGCAACAAAAAACAATGGTCAAATAATAAAGGCTACCAATCAATTTCGATTTAATGAGATGATTCCAACGGCCGATAATCTGTTGGAAAAGCCAAATGAAGCGTCAGAGGAGGATGCCAGTACAGGAGCGACGGTCGAACGCTATGCAACCTTTGCCGACGCCTTGGAAGCGCATCGCGGTGAACATCATGTGATTGTCCTGCAAGATTTTCCCGATCCAGATGCCATTGCGTCCGCTTTTGTACACCGGCTGCTTAGCGCCGAATATGATATTGATGTGGATATTCTCTACAGTGGTCGTATCAGTCACCAGCAAAATATCGCATTGGTCAAATTGCTGGGCTTCGACCTGACCCGTTACACACCCGCTGTCGATTTGGCAGCCTATGATGCCGCGATCTTTGTTGACAACCAGGGGACGACCGCCAGGGAAATTGTCCAGATGCTGGAGGAAAATAAGGTGCCGCCGTTGATGATCATAGACCATCACGAGGCGCAAGATCGCTTGCAGCCGGCCTTTGCCGATATTCGACGTACAGTGAGCGCCACCTCCACCATTTACACCGACTATCTTGAACAAGGGCTGCTCACATTGGAAAAAGCGCGCAAAGAACATGTCGCGGCGGCGACAGCCCTGTTGCATGGCATCATCAGCGACACCAGCAGCTTTGTCTTTGCCCAGCCTGCCGATTTTCAAGCCGCGGCCTATTTGAGTAACATCCGTGATGCCGATCTGCTACGCCAGGTGATGAACCAGGCGCGCAGCAAGCAGACCATGGAAAATATCCGCCGGGCGCTGGAGAATCGCATGACGGTGGAGAACTATTCGATTGCCGGCATCGGCTACTTGCGTGTGGCCGACCGTGACTCGATTCCGCAGGCTGCGGAGTTTCTCATGAGTGAGGAAAATGTCCACACGGCCATTGTCTACGGCATTCTGGCCGATGAGCAAGGCAAGGAAGTGCTCATCGGTTCTATGCGCACAACCAAGATTACCATTGATCCCGATGAATTTATCAAGGATGTCTTTGGCAAAGATGCCACGGGCCATTATTTTGGCGGTGGCCGCCGGGCCGCCGGTGGCTTCGAAATTCCGGTGGGCTTCCTAGCCGATGGGGGGGGTGGGCGCGAGGAATACCAGACGCTCAAATGGCAGGTCTATGATGCGCAGGTAAAGGAAAAAATCTTTACCAAGATCAGGTAGCGCTTGGCGCCACGCCCATCTAAACTTGGTGAACTAGGTTCAAAATGCAAAGAGGAAATGCTCTATGAAAACGCGCATTGCAGTGAATGGCTTTGGACGGATTGGACGTTTGGTCTTTCGCCAGCTTATGCAAAACAATAATTTGGAAGTAGTGGCGGTTAATGATATTGCGCCGCTCGACAATTTGGTCTATTTACTACGCCATGATTCAGTGCAAGCTGAACCGGGCGTCTTTGTGGGGGGTGCGCAGGATGTCATTCTGTGGAAAGATCAGACCGTTCACTTTACAAGCGTGCGCAACCCCACGGAGTTGCCTTGGGACGAAATGAATGTACAGCTTGTGATTGAGGCTAGTGGCGTCTTCACCGAACGTGCCCAGGCTGCGCAACATCTGGAAGCGGGCGCCGACTATGTCATTATCACCGCGCCATCCAAAGACGCTGATGTCACCATCTGTATGGGCGTAAACGAGGGGGTCTTTCGCCCCAGCGACCAGAAGGTGCTCTCCAATGCCTCTTGTACGACCAACTGCTTGGCGCCGGTGGCCAAGGTGTTGGATGAGGCTTTCGGGATTGAAAATGGCTTTCTAACCACGGTTCATGCTTATACCAGTTCGCAGTCCATTGTGGATTCGCCCAAGAAAAAGTGGCGGCGCGGTCGCGCCGGTGCGGTTAACATTGTCCCTACTACCACTGGGGCGGCCGTTGCCACCACCAAGGTTTTGCCCCAGCTAGCAGGCAAAATGGATGGCCTGGCCATGCGGGTGCCGGTGCCTGCCGGCTCCATTATTGACTTTGTGGTCCGAACCACGAAGCCGGTCACGGTCGAGAAGGTGAACGACGCCTTTCGCCAGGCTGCACAAGATGATGCGTTGCAGAACATCTTAGGCGTAAGCGACGAGGAGATTGTTTCGTCCGACATCATCGGCAGCACCTATTCCGCGTTGATAGATGCGCCATCTACCATGGTGCTGGGCGACCACACGGTAAAGGTTCTGGCCTGGTATGACAACGAGTGGGGTTATGCCCGGCGCGTGGCAGATCTGGCTGCCTATGTAAGTAGACTAGGCATCTACGAGACACAGCGAGTCTTAGGCTGATCCAAGAAATAGATTACCGCGCTGAGGTGACTGTCACTGGCCACTAAGTCTGGCGTAATCCTAGGTTGCCTAGGCCAGTGACAGTCACCTACAAAAGGGATTCATTTCTTGGATCAGTCTAAGTCGGCGCATAGGGTCATGTAGGGGCGAGGCGGTGCAGCGTAAGAGCCATAAGGTCCCCCGACAAAAGCCTTTGTGCCGCACCACACGCTCCTACGGAATGGGGCGTCCATTACTTTCGGAACTACCTGCGCGGGGTTTGCGCGCCTCAATGGCCTGCTATTTCGCGAGCAGCTTGTTGAGCTGGGGTCGGCTCGATCTCTTCCTGTGTGAGATCTTGGATAATCAGTAGGGGCTGAGCGCCATAGGTAATAAAACTAGTAGTCATGCTGCCATAGGGCCACTTGGTGCTGCCAGAGTAGCCATGCGCCCCTAACACAATTAAGTCGGCGTTCACTTGTCTAGCCAATTCATGCAAGGCCGACGCCACATCATCACTATCAAGTAGATGAGTTTCGCTCTTTAGGGGCAGCCGTTCCTGTAGCTGTTTAAGATATTCCGCCGCTACCGTACGATTGAGTGCCGTCGTACGCTCATAGAGTTCCGTCTCTTCAGCAGAAAGCGGAATGTGACGGGGAATTTCCGGACGACGCACGACATGAGCCAGCAGCAGTTGCGCCTTGTGATAATGGGCGAGACCTTCCACACTTGCCAAAATACATTCAGAGCGCTGGGAGCCATCCAATGGGGCCAAGATGCGCTGGTAGCGTGCTTCGGTCAGGTCAGCGTCCTGCGTCTGGTAGGAACGCACCAACATGAATGAAGCGGGCGCTTCGACAATCACCTTTTGCGCCACGCTCCCTACATTCCATCGGCTCAAGCCACTCTGGCCATGACTGCTCAATAGGATCAGGTCAACCTCTTCCTGATGGACAAAATTGATGATCGACTCAGCCGCCCGTCCTTCGAGCAGATGCGTCGCTACCGGCACATCTGCGGTACGCAATTTTGTCGCAATTTCGTCCAGGTAGGCTTGCGCTTCGGTTTTTTGCATCTCCCAATGCAAAGGATCGACCATGGCACTCTCGCCATCGGCTTCCACTGGCTCAGCAACATGCAATATGGTTAGTTTGGCGTCAAAAGCATGGGCAACGGCCACAGCATGGGGCAAAATGCACTCAGCCAACTCTGACCGATCAAGTGGCGCAAGAATGTGCGTAAACATAACTTTTTCCTCTTTCCCTTGTTCACTATCTTTTCTCTCTGCCCCCAATGCCTGTCCCTTGTTCATGGTTTATTTTACTCTTTCCACACACAACAGCTATAGCTCCTGGCACAGGCGAGAGGTACAAATTGGGTAACTTTTTCACCTTGTGCGCTGGCGTTTCTGTCTGCGTATAGGGGTGACCAATGACCAATGACCAATGACCAATGACAGCGGGCGCGCCCGATTATGTATCTAGTTTGTATCCACTAGCTAGATGTAGATACCTGGTCATCTATACGAAATTTGCTACACTGTTTGGAAAACGTCCAACCATGGATGAACTAAAGATCATGAAAACTAGCGGAGGTATAACATGGCAAAAATTATCGGTATTGACTTAGGCACCACCAACAGTGCGGTTGCCGTCATCGAAGGTGGCGACGCCACTGTCATTCCTAATACAGAGGGCGGACGTCTAACCCCATCGGTCGTTGCCTTTACCAAGAACGGCGAGCGCCTGGTGGGTGTAACCGCCAAACGCCAAGCAGTGGTCAACCCGGAAAACACCGTCTATTCCATTAAGCGCTTGATGGGGCGCAGTATGGATGAACCGGAGACCAAGCGCACTATGGCGATGGTTCCTTACCAGATCACGGCGGGTTCACACAACGATGCGCGCGTCTCCATCCCCGTCAAAAATCGCAACTATACGCCTCAGGAGATCAGCGCCATGATCCTAGCCAAACTCAAACGGGACGCCGAATCCTATTTGGGGGAAGATGTCAAACAGGCGGTCATCACCGTGCCAGCCTACTTCAATGACAGTCAGCGCCAAGCCACCAAAGATGCCGGCGAAATTGCCGGACTTGAGGTATTGCGCATTGTCAACGAACCGACCGCAGCCGCGATTGCCTATGGCATGGATAAACAAGAAGATCAACGGATCCTTGTCTGGGATCTAGGGGGCGGCACCTTTGATGTCTCGGTTCTGGATGTGGGCGAAGGCGTGGTGGAGGTCCAATCAACCAACGGTGACACCCACCTTGGCGGCGATGATTGGGACGAGCGCATTGTGCAGTGGCTGGTTGACGAATTCAAAAAGCAACAAGGGATTACTCTCAGTGAGGACCGCCAGGCGCTCCAACGCTTGCGCGAGGCCGCGGAAAAGGCCAAGGTTGAACTCTCTTCTACGCCCCAAACCGAAATCAATCTTCCCTTTATTACGGCAGACGCCAGCGGCCCCAAACATTTAACCATGACATTAACGCGCAGCAAATTTGAACAGTTGACAGAGGATCTGGTGGAGCGCTGCCGTGCACCCTTTGAAAATGCGCTCAAAGACGCCAACTTAAAGGCCAGCGATCTGGATGAGGTCATCCTGGTCGGTGGCGCTACGCGTATGCCTATGATTCAGGAGTTGATCCGCAAGTTGACCAACAAAGAGCCACACAAGGGCGTCAACCCCGATGAGGTGGTGGCATTGGGGGCCGCGTTACAGGCCGGCGTACTGGGCGGTGAGGTCGATGAACTGCTGCTGCTGGATGTGACACCACTGAGCCTCGGCGTAGAGACCTTGGGCGGCGTTATGACAACCTTGATCCCGCGCAACACCACCATTCCCACCCAAAAGTCCGAAACCTTTAGCACCGCCGAAGATAGTCAGAGTGCCGTCGATATTCATGTGCTACAGGGGGAACGGCCTATGGCCAATGCTAACAAGCTGCTGGGCAACTTCCGCCTGGATGGGATTCCGCCGGCGCCACGGGGTGTGCCACAGGTGGAGGTCACCTTTGACATTGACGCAAATGGCATTCTCAATGTCACGGCCAAAGATCGGGCCACCAATCGGGAACAAAGTGTCCAAATCACCGCCACCACCAATCTGTCCGAAGGGGAAGTGGATCGGCTGGTGCGCGAAGCCAAAGAGCACGAAAACGAAGATCGCACCCAGCGCGAGTTGGTTGAAGCGCGTAACCAGGGCGATAGCCTGATCTACGCCACCGAAAAAGCCTTGCGCGAATTGGGGGATCAGGTGCCGACCAATGACCGTGAACGTATTGAGCAGACGATCAGCGATCTACGCCAGGCAATGGCAGGTTCAGATCTGAGCCGCATCCGCCAATTAACAGAGCAGTTGCAACAGGCCAGCCATGCCCTGAGTCAGCAGATGTATCAGCAGCAGCCCGGCCAGCCCGGCCAGTCCAGCGACGGTGCCGGCCCTAGTGGCGAAGGCACTCCGGACGACGTAGTCGAAGGCGAATACCGTCCCGTTTAGTGAGCCGGCAAGGAGCCAGTGGCAGTGAGGAGTCATGATGGAACAGCAGCAAGATGCTGAGCAGAGCCAGCCTGCAGCAGACGCATCCGCGGTCTTGCAGCAGGGGCCAGAGGGTGATGCCAAGAAACAACCGATTGATTGGCGCGAGCGCGCCTTGCGTCTGCAGGCAGAGATGGAGAACTACAAAAAGCGTCTGGATCGCCAGTATGACCACGCCCTGACCGGCGAGCGTCACCGCATTTTTAAAGATATGGCGCCCTTGGCCGACCATCTGGATCTGGCGCTTCGCTACAGCGATCAAATTACGCCGGATGGCGCCGAGGAGCAGATGGCGCGTCTCCGCCAAAATTTAGAAAGCACCAAAGATGCGTTTCTCCATGCACTCGCACAATATGGCGTGCGCCGCATTGATCCACGAGGCGAGCCATTTGACCCGGCGCAACAAGAAGCCATTAGCCAGATGCCTAGTACGACAGTGCCGGCCGGACATGTCGTTACGGTGATGCAACCTGGCTATATAGAAGGTGACCAGGTAATTCGCCCGGCGCGCGTAGTTGTAAGTCGCGGGGCAGCAGAAGCGGAAGACGCAGGGGAAGCGGAAGCCTAGTGGACTATAAGGACTACTATAGCATTTTGGGAGTCTCACGCAGTGCTGATGAAAAGGAGTTGCGCCGCGCCTTTCGTAAATTGGCGCGCCAGCATCACCCCGATGTCAATCCCAACAACCCGGAGGCTGAGCAGCGTTTCAAAGAGATCAACGAAGCTTATACAGTGCTGTCGGACCCCGAGAAGCGTCAACTCTATGACCGCTTTGGCGCTCAATGGGAAGAGTATCAACGGGCGCAGGCTGCCGGCATCAATCCGGAAGAGTTTGCACGTCGTGGACAAGCAGCTGGACCCGGTGGCGCCCGCGCCTATACGCGTACGATGACCCCCGAAGAGTTTGCCGAGATCTTTGGCAGTACGGGCGGCTTTGGCGGCTTTCAGGGCGGCAGGAGAGCCGCCAACGAGGAGGGCTTTTCCGACTTTTTCGAGACACTTTTTGGTGGCGGGCAACGGGCCCGCACCGGTAGAGAACGGGTGCGGCGTGGGCGCGATATTGAGGCGACCGTTCAGCTTACATTGGAAGAGGCTTTTCACGGCGCCACACGGCTATTACAGCGCGAAAATGGTCAACGTCTCGAAGCCCAGATCCCTCGCGGCGTCAGGACTGGTTCCCGCATTCGCCTTGGCGGCGAGGGAGAAACCGGCAGCAACAGCGCCACTGCCGGCGATCTCTATCTAAATGTCGAGGTGCTCCCCCACGCACGCTTTACCCGCGAATGGGACGATCTGCGTCTTTCGCTGCCTGTGGACTTGTATACCATCGTCCTGGGCGGTGAGGTTCAGGTGCCGACATTGGAGCAGCCGGTCCTGTTAAAGATCCCACCCGGCACCCAAAATGGCAAGGCTTTTCGTCTACGCAACTTGGGGATGCCCCACTTGCGCAACCCGGATGAGCGCGGCGATCTCTATGTGGAGGTGGATGTCCAGGTGCCCACCCGGCTGACCGCGGCGCAACGCCAACTCTTTGAGCAATTGCGGGCGCTAAGCCGCCCAGGCGCCACCACACAGGCATAGGGGAGGAAAAACATGGCACAACTACGCGTCCGCTATGCCCTGGTGCGGCGTCACGATGCCGAACCACTTTATCTGCCGGATGTGGCCGCGGCGTTGGCAGGCGTTAGCCGGCAAGCGCTTGAACAGTATCGTCGGGCCGGGCTGGTGCGGCTACAGACGCGCATCGGCGGCATCGTCGGCTATAGCGCGGCAGAGATCCGACGGCTGGTCACCATTCGCCGCCTGCGTGAAGAAGTCGCGCTCGATTTGGGTGCAATCGAAGTGGTGTTGCATCTGCGTGAACAGATCTTTCAACTACAACAAGAGGTGCAGAAGCTGCATGAAGAGAAACAACAGCGCGAAAAAGAGTTGCTGGAAACAATCCACCGTTTGCGTCAACAACTGGCAACAGAGGGTAACCCAAGGCGGGAGTAAGAAGCAGGAGTAAGAAAAGCAGGAGTAAGGAGAACAGTATGAATCGACATATCATGCGCGGCGCCATGCGCGAAATGCGCGGCGAGCTTAAACGTAATTGGGGCAAATTCACCTACAACGATCGGAGCCGCCTGGAGGGGGAACTCGACCGTGTCATTGGCCTTCTGCAGAAACGGTATGGCTACACCCGACAGCGCGCGGCCAAAGAGCTGACCCGTTATGTCAACAACTATGGCGAGCGTGTGCGCACTAACGTCGGTGGGCCGTTTGGACAATTGCGTACCAAGCCACTACGCATCTTCATGGTCCTTTGGGGAGCAGCCGTTGCCGTGGGAGCGACACTGTTGCTGCTGCGTCTACGGCCGCAGTTCAATGCCATGCAGGAGGCTGCGAGCAATGCAGAGTCAACCGGCATGCAACACGAAGAACAGCAGTACGAGCCTCAACTAGAGCATTAAAAGGAGAGAAACCATGCGTACAAGAACCTTATGGAGTGTGCTCACCGGATTGCTGGTTGCTGCGCTGCTGGGTGCGGCCTGTCAGCCGGGGACAGTCGGCGCACCGGGCGCCCAAGCCACTGCGACCACATCCTCCGGCGGCACAGTCAGTGTGCTGGCGGTGTGGGGTGGTGATGAGTTGGACAATTTTCGCGCTATGATCGCACCCTTTGAAGCGTCGACCGGCATCCAGGTGGAGTATGAGGGGACACGCGATCTGAATGCCGTGCTCACGACACGCATTGAAGGGGGCAATCCACCCGATTTGGCCGGCCTGCCCGGCCCCGGCCAATTGCTCGAATATGCGCGCGGCGGTAACCTGGTTGCGCTCAATGACGTACTGGATATGCAGGCCATGCAGGAGCAGTATGATCCGGGCTTCCTGCAGTTGGCCACGGTGAACAATAATCTCTACGGCATCTTTATTAAAGCCTCCGTTAAGAGCTTGATCTGGTATAACCCCAAGGCCTTTGAGGCCGCTGGCTACACCATTCCCACCACCTGGGATGAAATGATTGCCCTCTCCAATCAGATTATTGCGGACGGCAAGACGCCCTGGTGCATTGGGCTAGAATCGGGCGCCGCCTCCGGTTGGCCCGGCACCGACTGGATCGAAGACATTATGTTGCGTACAGGTGGCCCCCAAGTCTATGACCAATGGGTAAACCACGAAATTGCCTGGACCGACCCCGTGGTCAAGAATGCCTGGGAGACCTGGGGCACGATTGTGGCAAACCCGGATATGGTCTATGGCGGGACGCAGGGCATGTTGGCCACCAACTTTGGTGAGGCGCCTTTCCCGCTCTTTGCCGACAACCCCGGTTGCTACCTGCATCGTCAAGCCAGCTTTATCACCAGCTTTATCCAGCAACAGTATCCGGATCTGCAGCCGGGTACGGATTTCAACTTCTTTGAGTTTCCACCGATCAATGCCGATCAAGGCAAGCCACTGTTGGTGGCCGGTGATCTCTTTGGCATGTTTAACGACACCCCCGAAGCGCGTGCGTTGATGCAATATCTGGTGACGGTCGATGCACAGTCCATTTGGGCAAAACGCGGCGGTTTTCTTTCTGCCAACAAACAGGTGGATCCGTCTGTCTACCCCGATCAGCTTACGCAACAGATCGCACAAATGCTGACAACCAGCACCGCCGTCCGCTTTGACGGTTCGGACCTCATGCCGGAGGCAGTCAACAACAGCTTCCTCAGCGGCATTCTGGATTACGTAAGCACACCGAGCGATCTGGACTCTGTGCTGCAAAATATTGAAGCTGCCGCACAGGATGCATACCAATAGTCATTACGATGGCTCTATGCCAGGTTAGAAAGTAATAGGGTTATGAGGGGCAACCATTGCTCCTGGCCGCAGGGATAAATCGACCGTGTAGAAGTCCGGCTTTTCTGGAAAAGCCGGACTTCTTGTCAAAGTTCACGTGAGTGTCCCAATATTACAACGAGACTTTGCGAAAGTGACTGTCACTGCCCACGAGTAGCCGGGTAGAGAGGACTTAGCTCCGGGCAGTGACAGTCACCTGGAACTGCCCGAAATCTCGTTGTAGTACCAAAGTGTGTGCAAATTATGTACACTGGAGTCCGCTTCCATTTACACGTTTTGTGGTACGCTCTCAAGTTCACAAAGGATCCACGCTATGAACCGCCTCCTAATCGCCTTGATTGTAGTCATCGGTGTACCGGCTGCTACCGTGCTTTACGTGGCGGCGATTGAATGGCTGCTGGCGCGTATGCCCAGTCGCCGGCGCGCCCAATGGCGCCCTTGGCTGTGGTTCGCCCCGGCGGGTCTGTTGTTGTTATTTTACCTCGTCTACCCCACCATCAACACCATCTATCTCAGCTTTCTGAATGCCAACTCGACGGCGGCGGTTGGTTTTGACAACTATCGCTTTGCCTTTACCGACCCCGATATGTTGATTGCATTTCGGAATAATCTTTTTTGGCTAATCTTTTTTACCACAGCGACGGTCGTCTTTGGACTGGTAATTGCTGTGTTAACCGACCGGGTGCGCTACGAGGCGGTGGCCAAGGCGCTTATTTTTTTGCCCATGGCTATCTCGTTTGTGGCAGCCGGCGTCATCTGGAAGCTTATGTATGAATTTGAGCCGGCTGGACAGCCCCAGACGGGAACCATCAATGCGTTGTTGACGACCATCCTACCGAACTTTCAGCCCCAGGCATGGTTGTTTAACCGCGCCACCAATAACGCCGCCCTGATCATCATCGGCATTTGGATGTGGACCGGCTATGCCATGGTGATCTTATCGGCAGGATTGAAAAGTATCTCGAATGACCTGCTGGAGGCAGCGCGGGTGGATGGCGCCAATGAATGGCAAATTTTCTGGGGCATCACCATTCCCATTTTGCAATCGACCATTGCCGTGGTAACGACGACCCTGATCATCAATGTGCTCAAGGTCTTTGATATTGTCTATGTAATGACCAACGGCAACCTGGATACAGAGGTCATTGCCAACCGCATGTACAAGGAAATGTTCAACTTTCGCCACTTTGGCCGAGCCAGCGCCATTGCTGTGATTCTGCTGCTGGCTGTTATCCCGGTGATGGTGATCAATATTAATCGCTTTCGCGAACAGGAGGCGCTGCGATGAAAGACCGAAGTACACCCAACTGGGGTCGGATCCTGCTGCATGTAGCCGTCATTGGAATTGCCCTGATCTGGTTTATTCCGTCACTGGCGTTGCTCGTTAGCTCCTTTCGGCCAGCGCGCGCCATTGCCTCCACAGGATGGTGGACAGTCTTTACGCCACCAGTAGTGCTGACCACAGAACTCTACAGAGAGGCGCTTACGAGCGAGGGCATGGCGCAGAGCTTTATTAACAGCCTCTTTATCTCCATCCCGGCCACCGTGATCCCGATTATGGTCGCCGCCTTTGCCGCCTATGCCTTTGCCTGGATGGAGTTTCCCGGGCGCAATCTGCTCTTTGTCCTGGTCATTGGGCTGTTGGTGGTGCCCTTGCAGTTAACCTTTATTCCTATTCTGCGCATCTATAACACGGTGGGCTTGACAGGCACCTTCCTCGGTGTGTGGCTGGCCCATGCCGCCTATGGCTTGCCCTTTGCCATCTACTTGCTGCGCAACTTTTTTGGCGCACTGCCGCGCGATCTCTTTGAGTCGGCGCGCCTGGATGGGGCAGGGCCCTTTTCTATTTTCTTCCGCCTGGTCTTGCCCCTTTCCGTCCCTTCGCTAGCCTCGCTGGTCATCTTTCAATTTATGTGGGTCTGGAACGATCTCCTAGTGGCGCTGATCTATTTGGGCGGTACACCCTCAGTGGCGCCCATGACGGTCACGATCAGCAATCTGGTCAACTCGCTTGGTGGCAATTGGCAAGTACTGACTGCCGCGGCCTTTATCTCCATGACATTGCCGCTGCTGGTCTTTCTCTCGTTACAACAATATTTTGTCAAGGGCATATTGGCCGGTTCGGTCAAAGGATAAAAGCTCATATGATGAAAGTGTGGCGGGTGACGGGTAGCGGGGTGGCGAGTCGCGGGTAATTCTTCGCTGGCCAGCGGCTACCAGCCAGCAGCTACCAGCCATTTTCAGAACAGGTGACATGCCTCCGGCACCGAAAACGATGAAAATGAAGGTGGCGGGTGGCGAGTCGCAGGTAATTCGCTGCTGGCCATCAGCTAGCAGCCAGCAGCGACCAGCTATTTTCACATCAGCCAAGGATGAAAGGGAGTCACACAATGATGAATATCCTACGCCCACGCACAGCGCTCTTTGCCGACCGCGTCGACGCCGGTCTACAGTTGGCGCAAAAGTTAAGCGCCTACGCCGGCCGCACTGACGTTGTCGTGCTGGGCCTGCCGCGCGGTGGCGTTCCCGTTGCGGCCGAGGTGGCAAAAGAATTGCGGGCGCCACTTGACATCTTTCTGGTGCGCAAGCTAGGGGTGCCAGGCCATGAAGAGTTGGCAATGGGGGCGATTGCGTCGGGGGGAGTGCAGATCCTCAACCAGGATGTGGTGCAGCCCTTGCGCATCCCCATGCAAGTAATCGACCGCGTGGCGGCGCACGAACAGCAGGAACTGGCTCGGCGTGAGCAGCTCTATCGCAGCGGCCATTCTGCACTCCAGCTAGAGGGGCGCACGGTGATTCTGGTGGACGATGGGTTGGCCACCGGCGCTAGCATGAGCGCCGCAGTCGCCGGTCTGCGCACCCAACACCCAGCGCAAATTGTCGTAGCCGTACCGACCGCAGCCCCAGAGACTTGTGAGATGTTTGAAGACAAGGTAGACGAAATCGTCTGTGCAGAGACGCCTCAACCTTTTATGGGCGTTGGCTTTTGGTACGAAAATTTCAACCAAACGACGGACGATGAGGTGCGCAGGCTGCTAGAAGAGGTGCGGCAGATGCCCTACGCCCAGCGCGCAGAGAGTCCATCCGCCGCACAAGAAAGGCAGCACGATGAGTAACAACATTACACGGCAGAGTGATGTCCTCTATGAGGGAGGACTGGCGCCCCTCCTCTTCGACCTGCTGACCCCCGTGAGGAAAAGATTGATTATGTTTCTTTTTGAAGAACCGGGCACATTGGCCGCGATGGCGCCACTGGCGCGTCACTGGTTTCAGCGTCACCTAGGAAGGGAGAAGGGCAATGACGACTGATCCAAGTCCTGACACCGAACACACAACAGAGACGCTGAGCGCTACCATCAGTAAGTTGAGCCATCCCTTGGCCAGCAATGACGACCTTGATCCGCTCCTGGAGCACATTGGCGATGCACGCTATGTTCTGCTAGGTGAGGCTTCCCACGGTACATCGGACTACTACACCTGGCGGGCGCGCCTCTCACAGCGGCTCATCACCGAAAAGGGCTTTTCCTTTATTGCTGTGGAAGGGGACTGGCCCGACTGTTACGCCGTTAACCGCTATGTCAAGGGCTACCGCGACGCCGGTACAAGCGCACGGGCGGTGCTGCAAAACTTTAGTCGCTGGCCAACCTGGATGTGGGCGAACTGGGAGATTGTGGCGCTGACAGAGTGGCTACGTGCTTACAACCAGGCAGGCAACCGGCAAGGAGCGGCCCAGGTTGGCTTTTATGGGTTGGATGTCTACAGCCTCTGGGCATCGATGGCGAGTATTATCGACTATTTGACCAAGCATGTACCCGAGGCGCTGGACATCGCCCGGCGCGCCTATCTCTGCTTTGAACCCTATGGTAAAGATGTGCAGTCCTATGCCTGGCGCACCAGCATCGTACCCGAAACGTGCGAAGATGAAGTAGTTGAGCTGTTACAAACCGTGCGACGCAATGTCTCCCGCTATCCCACCGACCCCGAAACGAGCTTTGATGTGGAACAGAATGCGCTGATTACCGTTGATGCTGAACGCTACTATCGCGCCATGGTGCGGGGTGGCGCCGGTTCGTGGAATGTGCGTGACCGCCACATGGTCGCCACCCTGGCGCGTCTGATGGCCCATCATGCTAACCTACACCCGGACGGCAAGGCCAAGGCGATTGTGTGGGAACATAACACCCACATTGGTGATGCCCGCGCCACCGATATGAGCCGCGCCGGTATGGTCAATGTCGGTCAGCTTGTGCGCGAACAGCATGAACGGGAAGGCGTCGTATTGGTTGGCTGTGGCACTTATCACGGCAGTGTCATTGCCGGGGAGGAATGGGGAGCCCCCATGCGCCGTATGGCGGTCCCCACTGCCCAGCCCAACAGTTGGGAGATGGTGCTACATCAGAGCAACCCCGGCGATCAGCTGCTGCTCTCCCACGAGTTGCAGGCGCACAAAGCAACATTGGCCCCACGCGGCCAGCGCGCCATTGGCGTGGTCTATCAACCGGAGCGCGAGGGGCTCAACTATGTACCGACGATTCTGCCCCAGCGCTACGATGCCTTTCTCTTTCTCAATGAAACAACAGCACTTCACCCCCTTCACCTGGAACCACAGACCGACAAGCCGCCGGATACCTATCCTTGGGGCGTATAAGCCAATCTCTTTCTCTAGAGTAAATCAAGCAAAATCGTAGGCAAAAGTACAGTAGAAAATCGAACAGGAGCAAATAAGTTATGAGACAGCAAGCAAACATACTAGAATTAATTACCAAAGGCGCGCTCGCCGGCCTTGCCGGCACCGCAGCCCTCACGGCCGGTATGATGGTAATGCCCCACCTACTACCGCAAGATGGTCCGCTGGATCCGCAACGGGATCAACCGGAAGAACCCAATGTCAAATTGGTGGAAGATGTGATGCTGGCGCTGTGGGGTACGCTGCCAAGCCAGCAGACCAAAGCCGTGGGTGGACAATTTATCCATTGGGGCTACGGCGCAACCTGGGGTGTCATCTATGCACTGGCCCAAGATCGTCTGCAATTACCCCCTAATACCCATGGCTTGATGTTAGGCTTGATTGTGGGGACGACGGCCACCACGGTGGTGCCGGCGCTCAAGCTTGCGCCACCCCCTACCCGTGAGCCTTTGGCCCAAACCGCCATGATGACCGGCCTGCAACTGCTCTTTGGCTGGGTTACTGCCCAAACCTTTAATAGCCTTTCTGCTGCCCACGATCAGTACGCCGACCGCCCCTATGGACGTCGTACTACCGCGGTTGGCAACCGGCATGATCCATACGCCACCCACCGCTATCCCGGTCGTCCCGATGGTGAGATGATTGAAGAGCGCTTCCAGCAGGTCGGCGCTCCCATGCCGCCCGACGCGCCCTCGCTGGCCGAACCTCGTATCCGCACTGAGATCTCTTGAGAAAGGAGTTATTCATGATCCGTTGGTTTTCTCTTCTGCTGCTCGTTACCCTCAGCCTGTTTGGCGTCCGCAGCCTTTCCGTGCGAGCGGCCTCATCTCCATCCCTTGAGCAGACTTTGCATGCCTTACAGCCGGCGGCCAAGCCGGCTGATACAGCGCAGAAGGGCAATGCTTATGCTGCGACGCCCACCGCAACCCCGACCTCCCTACTGGCCGATGGTCAGCAGGTCGGCTATGAAAATGTACGTTTTACTGTCCCTCCGACGCTGACCCTCAACAGCATCTCGCTTGCGATAGTCCCGGCGCCGGAACTATCCACGACAGAACAGATAACGCTGCCGGCCTTTGCGCTGGCGCCGGAACATATTCACATCGAATTAGTAGGCTTCACAGGTGAAGAAGCGCCCCGTTTTCCCGCGCAGCTGAATGTTTATCCGGTTGGCGCCTATGAAGCGCTGGGCGCCGAGCCGGTCAAGCCGGCAATCAACCTGTTGCACTCTCTGCTACGTGACAGACCTGCGCTCAATGTTCAGGAAAATTTGCCCTACTTGCCGTTGGTCAATGCCGCCCAAATCATGCGTGCAGCGGCGCAGTACCTTGCCTTTGATGGCGGCGCCGGGATTCGCTATCTGACCGTTTTTCGGCAGGGCGCCTATCCCATCAGCAATGAAGATCTGTTGTACACCTTTCAAGGACTAACAGACGACAACCGCTACTATGTCTCGGCCACCTTTCCGATTAGCGCCACCATCCTGCCCGACACCATCGCGCCCCGCTCCGTCGGCCAGACTTTCGACCCGGCACAAAACATTGCCGAGGTCACCGCTGCGCTCAATTCGCTGGCGCCGGCGCGCTTTACACCCGACTTGCACGCACTCGATGACCTGATTAGCTCACTCACCGTGGCGCCACCAGCGAGCCAGTCCAGCACGGTCAGTCAACCCATCACCATGACCCAGATCATTACTTTTACGCCGCCGCTGCCAGACGCACCAACCCAAGATGGCTCATGTTGGACCAATTCTCTCTCGACAACGCGGGCGGATGCATGGCGCTGCATGGCGGGCAATGCCATCTATGATCCCTGCTTTACGTTACCGGAGCAGGCGAATACGGTGGTCTGTGACGCTAACCCAGCCAATGATCAGCCCGGCTTTCCGCTGCACTTGACCAAACCATTGCCGGCGCCCGATATTCCCGCCCAGGCACAGGCGCAGGCAGCAGTCAATGGTTGGTTGGTGTTACTGGCCGATGGCGCCCTCTGTAACTTTGCCACCGGCGCCACCACCGGCGTCAACGGCGAACGGCTCAACTATCTCTGTGACGATGGACTAGGACTCTTGGGGGATCTACAGCCCGACACCGTCTGGACAGCCAACCGGGTGCAGATCGTGGTGGGCAGCAATGGGCCCGAACTCAAATCGTCGGAGATAGTAAACATCCGCAAGATCTGGCGCTAGCATGAAAACCGCACCGCCGATTTTGCCGTCCTCGCGCAACAGGACGCGCGAGGATATAGGATGGCGTCCTCTGCCGCTGGCCACGTTGCTTGTCGTTGCGTTGACGGCGTTTATCACCACCTGGCAGCTTTGGAACCCGCCGCTCTTGTCCCTGCTGGATCGCAATCTGGCTGCGCTTTTGGCTGGCCAGTGGTGGCGCTTGATCACACCGCGCCTGGTGCAGCCGGAGATCTGGCCTCAGTATTTTCTGCTGGCTATTCTCGCCGTAGTAGGTCCATCCGTCGAACGCCAGGTCGGCTCTGGACGCTGGATGCTCTTCTGGCTGATAGGTGGGCTCATCGGAGAATTGGTCAGCTTTGCCTGGGCGCCCCACGGCGCCGGCGCCTCGGTGGGGATTTGCGGAATTATCGGCGCCTGGCTGGTCTTGGCGCTCCGTCAGGCGCCGGTTGGCCCGTGGTTTGTCGCCGTGGTGGTGCTGACATTTGTCACTGAGCTAATCGGTATGGCGCTCCACAGTTTCGTTGGTGCAATGGTGGCGGCGGGCGTCGTGGCCGCGGTGTTAATCCAGGTGCGTCAACGCACAGCCTACTGGCCCCGGCGAGCGCCTTGGTATGGCATGGCTGGTCTACTCGGTGGGCTGATCTTAACCTTGTTGCGTGACCAACATGGTCCACCGCTTTTGGCCACCGCTGCGCTGGCGGCGCTGCTGGTTGTGAATCGATCTACGAAGCATACCCAACGGAGGAATGATGAGAAACCTGTTTAGGAAGACAACCGCAAAAACGAGCCCGCTACCCTATCTACTAGGGGCCTTGCTTGTGCTGACTCTGACGGCCTTTGTGCAGCCGCTTACCCCCGCTAGCGCGTTGGAGCGCTTTTTCACCAGCGACCAACTACAGGCTGATTGGTTTACTGATGACTTTTTGGCGCAGGTCCCACTGCCGCAGATCGAGGATCTCCGGCAGCAGATCTCCGAGCAACTGGGCGCGTTTCAGCACATTGAAGGCACAGCAAGCCCCTTCACCGTGATCTTTGCCCAAGGTCGCGCCACCGCCGCCATCACTCTGGATGCAAGCGGCAAGATCGCCGGTCTCCGCATCACTCAGCCACAGCCGGCAACCACTACCAACCCGCCAGCGCCCACCATCACCCCCAAAGCAGCGCTGGAACGGCTCTTTACCAGCGCTACGCTGGAAAGTGACTGGTTCAGTAACGCCTTTCTCGCTCAGGTCTCTCCGACCCAAATTGAGACGATCCTTGCTCAATGGACGAAACAATTCGGCGACTTTGTGCAGGTCGCAGGCGCCAACAGTCCCTTCACCGTCCGCCTGGCCCATGCCACCATCAGCGCTGAGATCGCATTGGATAGCGAGGGACGCATTGCGGGCCTTTTCTTTCACCCGCCGATCCCGACCATTGCTACCTTGGATGCGGCCATCACCCAGTTTGCGGCGCTTCCCGGTGCGGTGGGCGTGTTGGTAACACGCGCCGGCGAGCCGTTGGCGACCCTCAACGCTGATGAACCCCTGGCGGTCGGTTCTGCCTTTAAACTGGCGGTTCTGAATGCCCTCCGTGATCAGATCGCCGCCGATGAACACACCTGGGATGAGGTCGTCCAGCTCGATCCGGCCTGGAAGAGCCTGCCTAGCGGTATCTTACAGACTTGGCCGGACAACAGCCCACTGACCCTTCACACCCTCGCGACGCTGATGATCTCGATCAGTGATAACACGGCCGCCGACAGTTTGCTGCACGTTGTCGACCGCAACGCAGTGGAAGACTACACCACCCGCAACCGGCCTTTCTTGGCTACGCAAGAAGCGTTCAAGCTGAAAACAGCCGCCAATGCCGACCTGTTGGCAAGGTATCAGGGGGGGGACGAAGCGGTGAAACGGCAGGTGCTAACGGATTTGGCCGCGCGATCGCTGCCGACGCCGGCAGAGATTACCAGCACGCCAACGTTGACTGTCGAGTGGTTTTTTACAGCCAAAGAACTCTGTGACCTGATGGCGCAGGTGCAGGGCCTCGATATGATGAGCGTTAGTCCCGGTCCGGCCATTGCCAATCCGGCCGCCTGGGCTCATGTAGCCTATAAAGGCGGCTCGGAAGTGGGTGTGATTAACTTGACCTATTGGCTAGAAAGCCCAGATGGTGCAACCTATTGTGTGACGGCCACCCAAAACCGCAGCGATGCCGCGGTGGACGAAGCGCGCTTTGCCGGCCTCACCGGCGCCCTCATCAGCACGCTGGCATCGTCAATGACCATAACCAGCAGCACCACGCTGACGGGCACACAGGCCATCACCCCGACGACTACCCTGACCGCCACGACTACACCCGCGGCAACACCCACGGCAACCGGAATGCCAACCGCGACGGTCCCGCTGACCGCAACGTTGGCACCCACCGCGACGGACGTAATGACGGGGACGGGCGCGGCAGCGCAGAATTCGCCGCTGGTCTTTACCAATGTGCGCCTCTTTGACGGCGAGACGGTCATCCCCTCAACAACGGTGGTGGTTGAGGACGGTCTGATCACTGCCGTTGGCCCGGACGTAGAGCGGCCGCCCGCCGCCCAAGTGATCGATGGCGCGGGGAAAACGCTGTTACCCGGCCTAATTGATGCCCATACCCATGTCTTCAGCCCTGATGCGCTGCGGCAGGCGCTCATCTTTGGCGTCACCACCGAACTGGACATGTTTATGGACGAAGCGTTGGCTGCCCAACTGCGGGCGGAACAGGCTGCCACTGGCGCCGTTGACCGCGCCGATCTCTTTTCCGCCGGCACTTTGGCCACCGCGCCGGGCGGCCACGGCACACAGTTTGGTCTCATCATTCCCACCCTGACCGGGCCGGATCAAGCCGAAGCCTTTGTGGCGGATCGCGTTGCCGCCGGCGCGGATTACATCAAGATTATCATTGAGAACGGCCACGAGATTGGCCTCGATTTGCCCACGTTGGACGCGGCCACCGTGGCCGCGCTCGTCGGCGCGGCGCACGCGCATGACAAACTGGCGCTGGTCCATGTCCAGACCTACGCTGCGGCCCAAGAGGCGCTCGACGCCGGGGTCGATGGTCTGGCCCACATCTTTACCGACGCCGTGCCCGATGAAGACTTTATTCAGCAGGCAGTGGACAGCAACTTATTTGTCATTCCAACGCTGGCCGTCTTCCAGAATATCGGCAGCGAACCGGCCGATCGCAGCGTGATCGACGATCCGCTTCTCTCGCCTTACCTGACCGACGCCGATATCCAATCGCTGGAGAACCCGTACAGCGGCTTTGCCGATTTGAGTCTGGCCAATGGGCAGCAAGCGGTCAACCTGCTCTTTGACGCCGGTGTCCCCATCCTGGCCGGCACCGATGCGCCCAATCCCGGCACAGCGCACGGCGCCAGTCTGCACCGCGAACTGGTGCTGCTGACCGACGCCGGTTTATCGCCGCTAGAAGCGCTGCGCGCGGCTACATCCGTCACCGCCGACACCTTCTCGCTGACCGACCGCGGCCGCATTGCCCCCGGCCTGCGTGCCGACCTGCTGCTGGTTAATGGCGACCCGACTACCGAAATTACGGCAACCCGTGATATTGCGGGGGTTTGGAAACTGGGTGTGCCGGTCGATCGGGCGGGATATTTGGCAAACCTGGCAGCGCAGCGGTCCACGGCTGAAAGTCAACGCAGTGCTTTCAATGAAGGCGACACGGCGTTGGTCAGTAGCTTTGATGCCGGAGAGTTGACGGCAAATTTCGGATCGGGCTGGCAATCCTCGACCGATGAATTGGCCGGCGGCGCCTCCACCGCAGAACTTACAGTGGCTGACGCTGGCGCCAACGGGAGCAACGGTGCCCTGGCCATCAATGGTGAAGTAACTGCTGCCGTTCCCTTTGCCTGGGCCGGCGCGATTTTCATGCCCGGCGCCACGGCCTTTGCCCCCTTTGATCTCTCCAGTAAGCCGGTGTTGCACTTCTGGGCCAAGGGCGATGATCGGGATTATCGCGTCCAACTCTTCTGTGCCAACCTGGGCCAAACGCCGGTCAACCAGCCTTTCACCGTGACCAACGAATGGCAAGAATTTACCTTCAACCTGGCCGATATGGGTGGCTGTGACACGACCGGTGTGCAAGGCATCGTCTTCTCGACCGGCCCCACGCCCGGTACGTTTGCTCTTCAACTCGATGAGGTGAGTTTGCAGCAGCCGTGAGCCTTTCTCTTTGACACATTGATCTTCTACTAGGGGCTAGGTGGCCTGCTCTTTGTCATTACTGCCTGGCAAAAAGGTATGCACGCAGTGAACCCATAAAGTGGATCCATGGATTGCTCATAAATTGGCACTTGGCGCAGATCCAGATGCGCGTTATAGTAGACAAATCGGACCAGCCCGACAAGCGCAGAAAGGAAGCCATATGAACAAAATGCAGAAAACGATAGCGGATATATGGGTACTGGGGATTGTAGCCATGCTTCTCGGCCTGGTGGGATGCGCACCCCTTGCACCCAACACTACAATCCCATCGTCCCCAGTGCCGAACACCACGCCAGGTATCGATGACAGTACCAAACGAGTCGAAGCCAATGGCATCACTCTGGCCTATCAACGCTTCGGTCCAACCGACGACGAACCGGTCCTGCTGATTGCCGGCACAGGGATGCAGATGGTCGATTGGCCCATGACGCTGATCGATGCGTTGACGGCCCAGGGCTATCAGGTGATCCGCTTTGACAACCGTGATAGCGGCCTTTCCACCCATTTGGACGAAGCAGGGCTGCCGGATAGCGCGGCAATTGAACAGGCGCTCAAGGCTGGTGAAATGCCAAAGTTGCCCTACACTGTGCGCGATATGGCAGAGGATGCCGTTGGCCTGCTGGACGCTTTGGCCATTGACCAGGCGCACATTGTCGGCGCGTCGCAAGGCGGCGCCATTGCCCAGTATGTCGCCATCGACCATCCCGAACGGGTGCGTTCGCTGACCTTGCTCATGGCCGATTCGGCTAACCCTGCGTTGCCGGTCATCGCCAAACCTGAAGCCTTTGCCCATGTGCCGCCGCAACCACAGGACGCTGGCGACGAAGCGGCATATATTGAGTGGCAAGTGAAAACCTGGCAGGCGCTCACCGGCCCTGGCTATCCCTTGGATGAAGCGACGCTGCACGAATGGGCCGTGCGTGACTTTGCACGCGGCTACGATCCCGCAGGCTTTGCACGCCAGGGTACTGCGATCCTGGTTGACCGCTACGAACCAACCGCCTACCGGCACAGCCATTTGCAAACTATCGCCGCGCCCACTGTTATTGTGCAGGGCGACGCCGATCCGATTGTGCCCGTCGCCGCGGCCGAAGAGTTGGCCCAGTTAATCCCTAACGCCGAGCTGCGCATGATGCCCGGTCTCGGCCACAATATGCCCGATCCGGTCGTTCCGGCGGTTGTGGAGGCGCTCGCCAATGCGGCGGCGCGGGCGGAACGCGGGTCATGACATGTTTAGGCCGATCCAAGGTTCCTCGGCGAGGTGACTGTCACTGGCCGGAGCGAGTCAGCATATCCCTGCGATTGGTGGCCAGCGACAGTCACCTAAAAAGGAGGGAACCAAGGTGGCGGTCGTCATTGCCGGCGGCCACATCATGCCTTGATAAGCAGTACACATTTCCTGAAACAGGAGCAATCTATGGGTATCTTCGACGACCATCCTTTTGAACCGGCGCCTAACATGCCGCTCTATCAGCAACTCTATGCCCATTTACAGTCGGCAATCTTGGCCGGTCGCTTGCCCGGCGGGATGAAGCTGCCTTCGACGCGCGCGTTGGCGGATGAATTGTTGGTTTCGCGCAACACCGTACTCACGGCCTATGACCAGTTGACCGCCGAAGGCTACATTGAGGGCATAGAAGGCAGCGGCACTTTTGTTGCCGATGTACTGCCAGAGCAGTTGATGACAACACCGGAACAGCAGCCCCGACAGCCGCCCAAATCGCGCCGCGCCTCCACATCAGAGTGCTATCTTTCTGAGCGGGCCAAGGCACAACTGACCTCACCCCAAATCTACTCGCGGTTGCTTCCATTTGCCAATGGACGGCCACGGCCCTTCCGGCTCGGCCTATCTGCGCTCGACGCCTTTCCCTATCAACTGTGGGCGCGCCTTGTGGCCCGCCGAGCGCGGCGTATGGGTGTTAGCGCCATCACCTATCAAGATCCAGCCGGGTACCCACTGCTGCGCGAAGCGATTGCCGCCCATGTTAACGTCTCGCGCAGTGTACGGTGTACCGCCGAACAGGTTGTCATTGTGGCGGGTGCGCAAGGGGGGCTCGATCTGGCCGCGCGCATGTTGATCAACGAAGGCGACCCGGTTTGGCTGGAAGACCCCGGCTATGTGGGGGCGCGTGGCGCTCTGTTGGGCGCCGGCGCCGCAATTGTACCGGTGCCGATTGATCATGAAGGGTTAATGGTAGATGTAGGCATGGAACGGGCGCCGGAGGCCCGACTGGCCTATATCACGCCCTCCCACCAATTTCCCCTGGGCGTGACCATGAGTCTAGCGCGGCGGTTGGCGCTGCTGGAGTGGGCTAAACATGCCAATGCCTATATTCTGGAAGACGATTACGACAGCGAATATCGCTTTGCCGGCCGGCCCTTGGCGACCGTACAAGGGCTGGATAGTGCAGACCGGGTGATTTACATTGGTACCTTTAGCAAAGTGCTGGCGCCGGCCTTACGCATTGGCTACTTAATCCTGCCGCCACTGCTGGTTGAGCCATTCTTGACCGTGCGGCGGCTGATCGATTTCCACTTGCCCATTTTAGAACAGGCCGTGCTGGCCGACTTCATCGCCGAAGGCCATTTTGGGCGTCATTTACGCCGCATGCGCGCGCTTTTCGCCGAACGGCGTACGGCGCTGTTGGCAGCCCTGGGCGAGCTACCCCTTGACATTCATGCCTTTCCCGTGGGCAGTCACTGTGTGGGTTGGCTGCCCGCCGGCATGGATGGGCTACGGCTGGCCCATCAGGCTGCGGCCAACGACCTTAACCTTTGGCTGGTCTCCCAATATAGCATTGAACCCCTGGCGCGTGAGGGATTGGTCATCGGGTATGGCGATCATGCCATAGAAGAGATGCAGCAGGCGGTGGACAAATTGGCAAAGGTCATGCGGCTTGTGTGGCCAAGGGGGCAAAAACCGGAAATGGTCCCATAAGTTGATCGGAGATCGGATCTGGTCAACGCCCTGATTATGTTCTATCTTGATTGGGCCGAACGAATAGAGAGCAACAAACGTTCACACTGAACCCAAGGAAGGATAGAGACCATGCCGCTTGATCCAAAAGCGCAGGCGCTGTTGGCGCGCCTGAATCACCAGAAAGAACCCCCGCTCGATACCCTAACCGCGGCGGAACATCGGAACCGCACGCTTGCTCAGGCTAGGGTGAGCGGCGTCTCCCCGCAGGTGGCTGCGGTGGCAAAACATTCGCTGCCAGGGCCAGGGGGGGAGTTAACGGGAAGAATTTACACGCCGTTCGGCGCCGGACCTTTCCCCTTGCTGCTCTATTTTCACGGCGGTGGTTTTGTCCTGCCCAGCTTGCCCCATCATGACTACCTCTGTCGAGCCTTCTGTAGCGATGCCGGCTGTGTAGTCGTGGCCGTTGACTATCGCCTGGCGCCGGAGGCGCGCTTCCCAGCCGCGACCGATGACTGCCTGGCGGCTACCCGGTGGACCGCTCAGCACGCAGCAGAACTCAACGCCGATCCGACCCGTATGGCGGTGGCCGGCGACAGCTCGGGCGGCGGGCTGGCCGCGGTGACGGCCTTGCGCTGTCGCGATGACGGAGGGCCGCCGCTGGTGGCGCAACTGCTGCTCTGCCCGCTCACCGCCTATCCCACGCCGCCGACGCCATCGGGGTTGGCCTATGCTACTGGCTATTTGCTGACGCGGGCGCGGCTGATCTGGTATCTGCAGCACTACGTAAGTGCCGCCGAGGCCGCCCATCCCTATGCCTTTCCCCTGGCCGCGCCCGACCTGCGCGATCTGCCGCCGGCGCTGATCATCACCGCCCAGTATGACATCTTGCGCGATGAAGGCGAGCGCTACGCCGTTCGGCTGCTGCGCGCCCATGTCCCAACCACGCAGATCCGCTACCCCGGCATGATCCACGGCTTTTTTGCCATGCCCGATCTGCTGGAAGAGGCAGAGCAGGCGATCACAGAGGCAACGACGTGGTTGCAGGAGCGTTGGCAAGATCACGGAGAAGATCAATAGGAAGGGCACCCTCTGGCAGCGCCGATTCTATGCCTACGCACCGCACTAGCGCTCATAGCGCATCCTGTTCGGGCGCGGTTTTGGGTGCAATGGATCTCTATGCTTGAGACAGGGATAAAGTGGTCCCATGCTTTGGTTCGCAAGTGGCTCTTGGCAACAATCCTGTTGCGTAATATCCTGTTTTGTGGTGACTTTCCCGTCACAGACGCAACGCCCGCCCATCTAAATGGAAGTTGGAGAGCGGAAATTCTAGAGGAGATAACAATGACCACCATTGCTGAACATAACGAACTCACGCTGGCCAACCCCGATGCGCATTATCAGAAAGTGCGGCTGTTGGAACCTACCACGCTGGGCTATATCCACCTGGCGGCTGCGGTAGAACCGCAGATGCCCCCGCTTTCGTTCATCCTGCCCACTGGTCGTGATAAGACGGCGCTGCTGGTGCGCTCGCAAGAACTGGCGCAGCGGCTGGAACAAGAGACAGCAGTCGAACGGGTCACTCTATTTGACGCCATTGTCATTCCGCCAGTCGCCCGTTTTAGCCCTTATCTGCGCGAACGCGGTGAGGCAATCCATACCCCGCGCTTTGATGTGGTTGTGTTGATCGAAACGACCACCCCGGCTGTAATCGATGATGTACAGGCGTTGCCGACCTATCGCACGCTGGTGGATACCCTACACAGTGCTGCTAGCGACATGCACATTATGACGGCACGCAACGCCCGCCGCGTTGGCGACGTCGATGAGGATCGACAAGGCTTGTTTCTCTTTAACTACTTTGTGGGCGACGACCCTGAAGTTACGCTGCAATTATGGGATTACCTGGCCGACTGGTATGTCAAGGAGACTGGGATGGACAATTCGATTCTGCTGGCGCCCTTAAATGGGGAGCAATCCGATTATACGCTCATCAACCATGCCCGCTGGGACGAAAGCCTGCTGCGCTTCTTTTGGCAGCAGTTTGGCACCCCCAGCTTTCGCCACTATGTGTTGGGCAATTTGGAGGCGAACCGGGTCGGCGCAATGCCGCTGCTCTATCGCCTTGTTACTGATCAGCCGGCGCGCCAGTGGTCACCGTGGGTCATTACCCTTGGCGCAGCGGCGCTGAGCATGGGGCTGGTCTGGTGGCGGCGACGCAGTCAGGTAATTGTCTAATTAGGATACGAGGCGTGACTAATAAACCCAACAAGCGAACGCTCCTCATCATTGTCGTTTTGCTTATCCTGGCAATTGGTGTGCTGGGCTGGACCAACCGCCATAAGATTGCAGTTCAACTTGCCCCAAAGAAGCAAGCCGCGACCACGCGCAGTGACGCTGCAATAGCGGCGTGCCAGCGGCAGTCTGGTCAGCGTGCGCGCGCTGGCCTGGATCATCGTCGGCCATGAGTTGCACTACAATCGTTCGCTGCATGAGGTCTATCTCTGATTATGTCAGAACATGGCGCATCGGCGAAAAATTCGCTCTATTAATTCCCTGGCACATGTGATTTTTATTAGGAGAAATGGATGCAAACCAAAGACTCAGGCGAAGCTTCGACACCAACCCAAAGGATCGATGCCTATATTGCCGGCATAACCGACTGGCGCGGCTCTCTGCTGACGCACTTGCGTACGCTGATTCTCGACAGTGCGCCAGAATTGAGCGAGGAATGGAAGTGGGAGACGCCTGTCTTTGCGCACAAAGGCAATGTGCTGGCGCTTGGCGTCTTTAAAGACCACGTCAAGCTCAACTTTTTCAAAGGGGCTGCCCTCGCGGATCCGGACGGCCTTTTCAACGCCGGGTTAGAGGCAAAGGCAACGCGCTCGATCGACCTGCACGAGGGTGATGTCATCAATGAGACGGCCTTGCGGGGGTTGATTCGCAGCGCGGTGGAACGCAATCAATCCCAAAAGAAATAGCAAACCAGGAGAGCAAGCATGCCGGAAAAATCTGAACGCGACTAGAAATTTTCCAATCGTATTGGGATAATACCTATGTCAACCTGACGCGCGGCACAAAAAGTTTGGCATTGTGCAGCCCACGGCTAACCGCCTCGACGTGGGGATCAAACGCAAAGGCATCGCACTGACTGCGCGCTTTGCCCGCCAGTAGGAACGAGGCTGGCTGTTCTACTCGATCATTACCGGTGTGGTCTTTTTTGCGGCCTTTACCGGCATCGCCTCGGGGCAGGGCAACCCATGGACGATCCTCGGTTTCTGGATCGGGGTTGTGCTGGCCTGGTCGTGGCTGTCGGCGCTGTCGGTGCGGCTGATGAGCGCGCTACCGGACGTAATGCTCTAAGCCAACATCAGAATGAGAAGTGGAATTATAACAATTGGCGGCGTTGGCGAGGACGCACGCTACCTTGCCAAACACCTGGCGACCCGCTGTGGGATTTGCACGTCAAAAAATCAAGGAAAACCATGATGAGAAACCTATTGCACTTTGCCATCACGCTGAAGTGCATATTCAACCCATTCTTCGATGGGGAAAGAAGCGCGTTGTTTGCGTTTACGACGACAGACACTGTACTGCGGATTGACCCGGAGCAAGGAGATGTTGTTGCCTCGATTACGATTACCGCCCCACGCGGCCTGGCGTGGACGGCGGACCAGCAGCACCTCATCGTTGGCGGCAAGAACGAACTTGTCTTCCTGAATCCTGACGATCTGACGATCGCATCCCGGATCGGGGATCTGGCCGATGCCCAGATCTTCTATCCGTCGGCGACGCCTGACGGCCGCTGGCTATTGGCACCCGTCGTGCTGGATGGCGTTGTGCTGATGATCGACGCAGCGACAGGAGAGGTTGCGCAGCGAGTTGAAACCGGCAGCCCGCTAATGGTGGATGCAGACGGTAGCCGCGCCTGGGTATCGAACGTCCTGGTGCCGCCGGAGATGTTAGAGCCGAATGCCGAACCGCGGGAAGGCGGTGTCATGTTACTGGATCTGGAGACCTTCGCAACGACTTTCATTCCCGACCTGATCGATGCCAATGGGATTGGGGTCTCGACAGTAAGCGCATGGAAGGATTAACCGCTTTCAGGGTGGTGGGTTTATAAGGAAGGACGATTTTAATGAAAATCATACACCACACGTTTAAAACCAATGGCATTCATATGCACATTACCGAAGCGGGGACTGGCTATCCGGTTCTGTTTCTGCATGGCTTTCCTGAACTCTGGTATTCGTGGCGTCATCAATTACCTGCAGTCGCCGCAGCGGGCTTTCACGCCGTCGCGCCCGACTTGCGGGGCTTTGGCAACACAGACGCGCCATCGGATATTGCCAGCTATTCCATGAAGAATCGTGTCGCCGATGTGATTGGGCTACTGGATGTACTACAGGCGGACCAATGTGTGCTCGTCGGCCACGACTGGGGCGCCAACCTGGCCTGGGCCTGTGCACAGCTGGCTCCCGAACGAATCGCGTCGCTCTTCATTTTGAGTGTGCCGTATAAGGAACGGGGAGACGAGCCGCCCAGCACGCTGATCGCCCAATTTGCCGGCAATCACTTTTCCTTCAACAGCTATTTCCAAAAACCGGGCGTGGCCGAAGCCGAGCTGGAGCGGGATCCGAACGAGTTGCCGGCCTGGCTGACGGAAGCGGATCTCGATGAATTTGCTAGGGCCTACCGCCGCACGGGCTTTCGCGGCCCGCTCAACTTGTATCGCACGATGGATCGAGATTGGTACGAACTGCCACAACTGGGCGTGGGCAAGCTGATGCAACCCACCGTTTTTATGGGCGGCAAAGTTGATCCGCCCGTGCTCTTTGGTCAGTTTGACCCGATGATTGCCGCTGTGCCCAAATTGCGCAAGGTTATCTTTGACAAAAGCGCCGGTCACTGGCTGCAACAGGAGCGCGCCGCCGAGGTGAATGATGAGCTGGTGGGCTTTCTCCAGCGTGAGTTAAAACAAGGAGGATAGACGATGAATCGCATAGCTAGCAGCGACAATCAGGCAAGGCCTGAAGCGACCAAATCGTCGGACGAAGCGTCAATTCGCGCGCTCATTGAAGAGCGAATCAGCGCCGTTCACGCCAAGGATCTCAACGCCTTAATGGCGCACCATGCCTCCGATGTCTTATCATTTGACGTGCTCAATCCACTCCAAAATCGGGGAGACGAGACGATCCGCGACCGTGCCGCCCACTGGTTCGCAGCCTATCAGAGTGAGATAGGCTATGACGTACGCGACTTGAACATAACCGCAGGCGCTGACGTAGCATTTTGCACCTATCTTTACCGTGTCACCGGCACCCTCCAAGAAGGCGGGGCGGTTGACATGTGGGTGCGGGCGACCGTCGGCTTTCACAAGCAGGATGGCAGCTGGCTGATCGTCCATGAGCATCAATCGGTGCCGTTTGATGGCGAAACGGGCAAAGCATCACTAGACCTGAAACCGTAGCAGATTCAGGTGTCGCATAGCGATGAAAGGTTTAAGGGAAACATATGGGCAAAATCATTGTCTTCACCAATTTGACCCTCGACGGTGTGATGCAGGGGCCTGGGCGATCGGACGAGGATCGCCGCGGTGGCTTTGCATACGGCGGCTGGGGAGTTCCTTATGCTGCCATGCAGAGCAGCGCAGTCGGCGAAAGTCTGCCTGGCATTGATGCTCTACTGATGGGCCGCCGCACCTACGAAGACTTCTACGCCTTCTGGCCCAAGCAAACCAATAGTCCATTTACAGAACGGCTTAATCGTATGCCCAAATACGTGGCCTCCACCACATTGGCCGAACCCCTTGCCTGGAGCAACTCAACCCTGCTCAAAGGCGATGTGCCCAAGGCGGTGGCTCAGCTTAAGGAACAAACCGACAAAAATCTGGTCATCATGGGCAGCGGCGAACTTATCCAGACGCTTATGCCACACAATCTGATTGACCGTTACCTGCTTTTGATCCATCCGCTCGTGTTGGGCGAGGGCCGTCGGCTCTTCCCGCAAGGCGGCATACCTGCCACGCTGCGGTTAGTCATCGCTAAACCAACTGACAAAGGTGTAGTGGTCGCCACCTACGAGCCGGCAGAATCAAGCGCCTAATGAGAGCGCCCAACCGCTAGGCGTAAAAGGCAAAGGCTTTGGAGAACAATCATGAGCCCGATTGGGCGCATGTTTGGACCATCAAAGATGGCCAGGTCATCCGCTTTTGCGAATATGTGGACACCGCCGCGGTGATCAGGGCACATACGGCGGCATGAGACAAACGCATCATTGCACAGCAGGCTGAAAGGAGATTATTGATGCAAACCAAAGCTAGAACCCAACATAATGGGGTCAACCTTAGACCCTTCGCACAACAATTCGTCAACAGAGATGCAACAGGGAAGTCTGCCGGCAGTACTATCCAAGATCCAACAGCGCTCGCCGGCCCACTGATCGGCTTGACCTTTCTGGCCAGCTTCATTACGGCAATGGCCAGGGCCACGGCGCCCTATCCGCGCCCGGACGCCACACCGGCGCAGATTCAGCGCTACTTTCAGGGGGAGGCGTCGTCAGCCCGCATCTCAGCGGCGGGCCAGTTACTGTCCAGTGTGGCGGTGCTGGCGTTCACCACCACCGTGCTCAAGCTGGTCGAAGAATCGGCTGAAGATGCTCGCGGGTTGGAGACGGTAACCATTGCCGGCGGTGGACTGGCAACGGCTGGACTAGCCACTTCAGCCTTGTGCGCCGTGGCGTTGATCGGAGAGGCCGGAGAGGATCCAGAACAGGCGACGTCATTGAGCCGCTGGGCGTTTCTGGGTGGCGGTCTTGTGCATGGGGTGGGCTTTGGACTACTCGTTGGTGCATTGGGTTGGGCTGGGCTACGGACTGGCAAGCTCCATCGTCGGCTGGCGCAGGCAGCGTTGGCGTCAGGCGCGGCGGGCATGCTTACCCCGCTTTATCTGCTGGCAGAACCGGCGGGATGGATCATCCCGGTTGGTCGCTTCTCTGGGCTGCTGATCAGCGGGATTGCCGGCGTACAGCTTGCGCGTCGCCCCCATTAAGTAATTGGGGGAGCCTGCAACTGATTTAGACTTCCCTCTTTGCTAGACAGGAAGACAACTATGCAGAAAATTGTTACCTTTCTCTGGTTCGACAACCAGGCGGAAGAAGCTGTCAAATTTTATACCTCGATTTTTGACGACGCGCAGGTCACGGAGGTTACTCGCTATGGCAAAGCTGGTCCCGGTGCAGAAGGCAGCGTCATGACGATCACATTCCAACTTGAGGGGCAAATGTTTATGGCCTTAAACGGCGGGCCAGAATTCAAATTTAATGAGGCTGTCTCACTTTTCGTTAATTGCAAGACGCAAGCAGAAATCGATGAGTTGTGGGCAAAACTCACAGAAGGTGGCGCAGAAGGTCCTTGTGGCTGGTTGAAAGACAAATACGGTCTGTCTTGGCAAATTGTACCCACGGCAATGTTTGAATATCTGCGCGACCCTAACCCAGAAAAGACGCAGCGCGTGACCGAGGCCATGTTCCAAATGAAAAAACTTGACATTGCAGCGTTACAACAAGCCTATGCACAAAATTCATTGAAGCGGTAGTTTCTGCTGCGGAAGAAAAAATGGTCTCGCAATGGGTTCTCTGGCACTTGGGGTGAATTTCAGCCAGGAGATACCCGCTTTGCAAAAAAATTGCGTTTTGTCACAAGGAGGATCCATGTCATTGACAAGTAAAGTCGCGTTGGTCACAGGTGGTAGCCGCGGTATCGGGCGCGCCATCGCCCAGCGCCTAGCCCAGGATGGTGCATTGGTGGTTGTTCACTATGGCCATAATGAAGAAGCTGCTCGACAAACAGTCGATGATATCGAGTCCAATAGGGGCGCGGCGTTTGCCGTGCAGGCAGATTTGGCGGAAGTCGCGCAGATCGAGCAACTTTATCAAACACTTGATGGTGAACTGAGGCAACGCACGGGTAGCAACCAATTTGATATTTTGGTCAACAACGCTGGTGTCAGCGGGCTAAGTCCCTATGATCAGATGACATCAGAACAATTTGATGGGCTCTTCGCCGTCAACGTACGCGGGGCCTTCTTCGTCACCCAATTGGCCATCCCGCGCCTGCGCGATGGCGGGCGCATCATCAACATTTCGTCGGATGCCTCCAAGGGCGCGTCGCCGCCAATTTCGGTGGCCTACAGCATGAGCAAGGCGGCGCTCGACGCTTTCACTCTTTCGCTGGCCGCCAATCTGGGCAAGTGCCAGATTACGGCCAATACGATTGCGCCGGGTGCAACCGCAACCGAAATGAATGCCGCCATGTTCGACAAACCCGAGGTGCGCCAGCATCTCTCTGATATGACAGCCTTAGGCCGTGTCGGCACGCCGACCGATATTGCCAATGCGGTGGCGCTGCTTGCCTCCGCCGACAGCGGCTGGATCACTGGCCAGTATATCGTGGCGAGCGGCGGTCTGCGGCTCTGAATCGGTCTGCATAATTTGGTAGAGGAAACAGGAGCAACATCATGAGAAAAATCTTTTTACATTTTGCCATCACGCTGGATGGCATCGTCTCCAACGTGGAACAATGGGTATCATTCACCGCTGAGGCAATGCGAGACGGGAGTGCCTTTCACGACACGGTCGATGCCATCATTTTCGGCAACAACAACTATGCGCCACTGGCGTCCTATTGGCAGGACGCGGAAACCTCGGCTACTTCTGCAGAAGAGCGGGCCTTTGCCAAACAGGTCAACGAACTGCAGAAATACGTCCTGTCGCACAACGACGTAGAACTCGTCTGGCGCAATTCGGAGTTGTTGCGCGCCAAAGATAGCGCAGCGTTCAAGGCGGCGATTGTGCGGCTCAAGGGGATGCCGGGCAAAGACATCACTGTCGATTCCGGCGAGGGCGCCTGGCGCTCGTTTCTGGAGCATGACTTGTGGGACGGGCTTGATATGTTGGTCCATCCGCTGGTGATCGGTCAGGGCAAGCCACTCTTGACCGCGCTGCCCACCAAAGCGCCGCTGCGCTTGGTTGCCAGCAAATCCTATGCCAATGGCGTAGTGAATTTGCGGTATGTGAAGGGAGAGGAGAGAGCTTGATGACAGACAAGTCAAAACTAGCCCAAGGCGACCTGCAGCTATTGGAGAGTGAACAGGCGCAGCGCTTGCTTGCATCGACCATACCGGCGCGCTTGGCCTACATCGCACCGGATGGCGCGCCGCGCGTGCTGCCCACTTGGTTTCACTGGACGGGCGAGGATCTGGTGACGGCGACATTTGTGGCCGCGCCCCATATGCATCGCCCGGCCGCCCGCTTGAAGGCATTGCGGGCCAACCCCAGTGTTGCGGTCACGATCGACACCGAAAGTTTTCCACCCCATGTCTTACTCATGCGCGGGAAGGTATCGATCACGGAGATGCCAGGTGTTGTGCCCGAATATGCACTGGCCGCCCAGCGCTACCTGGGCCAGGAAGAGGCGGCCGGCTATCTCGCCCAATTCGATGAAACTGGCACGACGATGGCGCGCATTGCGCTGCGACCGGCGTGGGTCGGCGTGATTGATTTTGAGACGCGGTTGCCCAGTAACATGGCGGGAGCAAGCTAACGGTTTCGATGCAAGGCAACTGTGTTATAATGGTGTGCGAAAAATCATCTACAGCAATCAAGACGACAACGAGATTGGGTTCAGCGGTGCGTCGCGGCATGGGCGTATTTGGCAATAGGGATTGTCAAACCAACGGGGTATCGATCAAGGAGTTCCTGGATGACTTACACCTATATTCGTCACATCCCATCTCCACCATTGGGCACCTATATTGACTATTTCTATTACATTGACGGCGTGATGCCCTACCCCCGCGAGAAGATTTTGCCTACCGGGTGGTTAGATCTGGAGGTCAATCTTGGCAGTGCAATTCAGATCTATGATGCCACCGGCATCAAACCGGTTGCGACCTGTATCCAGTGCTGGTGGGTCGGTGTTTGGAACACCTATGGCACAGTGAAATGGCCGCCATATACCCAGTTGATGGGCATTCACTTCAAACCTGGTGGCGCCTATCCCTTCCTGAACTTTCCACTCTCCGTGCTGCAAAACCAGATTGTTGCGGCAGAGGCCCTCTGGGGTGGTTTCGCGGCCGAACTCTGTGAACGACTGTCTACTGCGCCATCGATACAGACGCGGTTGCTGCTTTTCGAGGAGCTACTGCGTACCCGTTTACATGATGCACCCCATGGCCTTGACGCTGTGCGCCACGGCGTTGCGGAGATCGCCCGGCACAACGGGGCGCTATCAATCAAGGCATTGGGTGATCAGATGGGCATCAGCCATAACCACCTGCTCACCCAGTTCAAACGGATGGTTGGCATCTCGCCCAAAGCCATGGCGCGTCTCTGTCGCCTAAAGCACATCCTCCATTCAATTGACCCAACCCAAGCTGTGGATTGGACGCAGATTGCGCACCAATCTAACTACTACGATCAAGCTCACTTCAACAAAGATTTTCGGTCATTCACCGGCCAAAACCCCACTGACTATCTTCGACTGCGTCGCCAATCCCATGCCATAAACCCCGAACGAGACCGCCTCGTCCATGTGTTGCCATATTGATTGATTTTTTACAAGATATTTGTTCTGCTTTGGGATATTGTGTTGTCCTACAATGTAGGCTTTTCGCGCGGCGATCGATATAACTCATATCAGTATCGAATTCTCAAATAAAGCAAAATTGAAAACTCATGTCGAATTCCGCACCGTCTCGTTCGACGTATAAGTAGAGGGATGATTTCCTGTTGAAATCCCCCCTAACAAAGAGTGGTCGAAGAAACATAGCGGTAACAAATCAAAAAGGAGATTGAACAATGAGAGTCATGGTCTTTGTCAAAGCGAATAATGAAACCGAAGCCGGCGTGATGCCCACCACAGAAGAATTGGCCGAAATGGGTCTGTTCAATGAAGAGTTGGTCAAAGCAGGCGTCATGCTCGCTGGTGAAGGACTGCATCCCACTTCAAAGGGCGTGCGCATCTATTTTGACGGTAAGCAACGCAACGTGATGGACGGGCCCTTCACCGAAGCCAAAGAAGTCGTCGCTGGTTTCTGGATGTGGCAGGTCAAGTCGATGGAGGAAGCAGTCGAGTGGGCCAAACGCAGCCCGTTTCAGGCGGGACAACTGGAGTTACGCCCCGTCTTTGAAGCGGAGGACTTTGGCGACCAACTCACCCCAGAGTTGCGCGAGCGGGATGCGCGTTTGCGGGCGCAATCTGAAGCAAACGCGCTGTGATAGGTTAGTTCGGTTGGCGTTTGGGCGCTCACACCTGTCAGGCGCCGGGCGCCTGACAGGTGTCAATATCTTCTGTGGCCCACAGGATACCAATTAAGGAGAAAATCGCATGGAAATCATACTCTGGATTCTACAGATTCTTTTAGCAGCCGTCTTCTTGGCGCATGGGCTATTCATGGTGGCGCCGCCCGCCGAGTATGCGGTGATCATTAACGCCGAACTGGGGCGCGCCTTTAGCCTCTTTATCGGTATAGCGGAGGTGCTGGCTGCGCTGGCATTGATTGTTCCCGGTCTGGCCCGCCGGCTCACCTGGCTGACGCCGCTAGCCGCGGCCGGGCTGATGATCGTCATGGTAAGCGCCACCGCGCTGCATGGCTACCGCGGGGAGGGTAGCTCAGCCATCACTACGGCTGTCTTACTGGTCTTGGTGACCTTTGTCGCCTATATGCGTTGGAAGGTCCGCCCCCTAGTTAGAATATTTTCGCCAGCCCAAACTGCCTGAGGCCACTCTCAAGAATAAATGGCTCATATCGGTCTACGGGTGAAATCGCTCAATTTCACTCTGGTGCTCGCGGCGATTTCACCCCTTCGTCCATATGAGCGGAATAAATTATCAATGAGCAGAGTAAACACCTCGGTGAGTTCACGCAGCACGCAACACGGAAACTGCTCCTTATGTTTATTTTCTTGGCATAGCCTAGATTCAAGACCACTCAGCTAAGGCTGATCCAAGAAATTGAATTCCTTTTTTAGGTGACTGTCACTGGCCTAGGCAACCTAGGAGTACGCCAGACGTGGTGGCCAGTGACAGTCACCTCAGCGGGGCAAGACGATTGAGCTAGTGGAGTAGGTGTTCTCTAACACGGTCTGGTCGAGGACCAATCACATTAGAGAATGCTTGCTCCACCTTATTGGAACGGTCTTGAGCCTAAATCGTTAGAGGAATCCCAAAGTAACCTATGACTACATCTACCATCCAACGCACTATCGACGCCATCTGGCGCATCGAATCGGCCAAACTGATTGCGGCCCTAGCCAAGCTGGTCAATGATGTGGGGCTGGCTGAAGACCTGGCGCAGGATGCGCTGGTGGCGGCTCTGGAACAGTGGCCAACGGAAGGGATTCCCGCTAAGCCCGGCGCTTGGTTGATGACCGTTGCCAAGCGCCGGGCCATTGACCGGATTCGACGGGATAAACTATCGGAACGGAAATATGCGGAACTCAGCCGCCAGTTGGAAGCTGAAGGGGAGCAAGGTGTATCAGCGGTTGAGCGCGTCGTCAGCGATGAGGTGGAGGACGATCTGCTGCGCCTCATCTTTATCGCTTGTCACCCTGTGCTTTCCACCGAGGCGCGGGTCACGCTGACGCTGCGCCTGCTGGGCGGGTTGACGACCGAAGAAATTGCGCGAGCCTTTCTCGTGCCAACCCCGACCATCGCCCAGCGCATTACGCGGGCCAAGCGTACGCTCTCGGCGGCGCAGATTCCCTTTGAGGCGCCGCCGGCCAGCCAACGGCTGGCGCGCCTCGCTTCTGTGTTGGAGGTGATCTATCTTATCTTCAACGAAGGATACGCCGCCACTGCTGGAGATAGCTGGATCCGCCCCACGTTGTGTGAGGAAGCGTTGCGGTTGGGACGCATCCTGGCCGAGTTAACACCACAGGAGGCAGAAGTCCATGGTCTGGTCGCTCTCATGGAGATCCAGGCGTCGCGGCTGCGGGCGCGGGTGGGGCCAAGGGGTGAACCCATTCTCCTGCTTGACCAGAGCCGGGCGCAGTGGGATCAACTGCTGATCCGGCGTGGGCTGGCTGCGCTGGCGCGGGCGCAGAAGCTGGGCGGGGCGCTGGGTCCCTACACATTGCAGGCCGCGATTGCCGCTTGTCATGCGCGGGCGCGCACCGCGGAGGAGACGGATTGGGAACGGATTGCGGCGCTCTATGATGCGCTGGCGCAACTGACGCCATCACCGATTATTGAATTGAATCGGGCCGTGGCGCTGGGCATGGCCTATGGTCCGGCGGTTGGGCTGGAGCTGGCCGATCTGCTGAATGCCGAACCATCCCTGGCCAACTATCATCTGCTGCCCAGCGTCCGCGGGGATCTGCTGGCCAAATTGGGGCGCTCTGCAGAGGCCGCCGCTGAGTTTGAACGTGCGGCCGCACTCACCCAAAATGAACGTGAACGCGCACTGCTAATCGAGCGCGCTCGCGCCGTCACCAATCCTATGCCATAGATCCCGAACGCGACAGTTGGGTGCATGTCTTACCAAATTGATTGATTTTTTACAAGACATCTGTTCTATTTTGGGGTACAATAGGGTATTCATGCAGGCCAACACTGCTGCGCGCCGCGGCTGAATTCCGGCGTTAGGCATGGCCTGTACCACCAACCGCAAAATTCTTATGGACAACCCATTTAAAAGTCGCACGAATATGCGACGCTTTTACACGAGAGTGACTGTGCGACTTTTAAGGGGTTTATCTATTAGAGAGAAAGAAGATCATGGCAAAGCATCTAATTTCATTTCCCAGTGCTGCAATGAATGTACCCGACAGCGAGTGGGAGGCGGTGGGTCGAGACGCTCACGCCGTGATACGCGCGGCGAAGGAAGCGGATGTCTACGTTTTCGGCGGTGGGATTGATGAAACAGTACCGCCCGTTCTCGTTTCGGCCAATGGCGCAGTCACTGAGGGAGGCTACCCGTGGGCGCCTCCGCTCAATGGTGGATTCACGGTACTTGAGCTACCTTCAAGTAAAGAGGCCATCGCCTGGGCCGCACGGTTCGCGCAAGCGTGTCGCTGCGATCAGGAGCTTCGCGTATTCGGGTTTGATCCAGAGTCGTGAGGCCGGAGTAAGGAATTTTAACAGATGCCAATCGCAGGCGAAGTTATTACCGAGACGTTCAACTATGATAATGGTCGGCAGGTCACGGTGTATGTCCCGCCCGCTCCACCGGAGGCGATCGTCTTCGCCGGTGACGGTCAGCTGATCGCGCCGTGGGGCGAAACGCTGGAAGCGGCGCATTTGCCGCCGACCATGATCGTTGGCGTGCACCGTGTGGCCGATGAGACGCTGCGGCTACACGAGTATTCGCCCAAGTTTGATCCGGAGCGGTTTGCCGCACACGAGCGGTTTTTTGTTGGGGACGTGGGGGCGTGGGTGCGCTCCCGTTTCGGTGTGACGTTGCCGACCGCGCGCACGGCGGTATTTGGTGTTTCGGCAGGTGGTGAGCTGGCGCTTGCCCTAGGGCTTCGCCATCCCGACCACTACGGCGCGACCTTCTCAGCCTCGCCCGGAGCCGGATACCAGCCGCCGGATGTGATGCCGCGTTCGTTGCCGCGCACCTATCTTGTGGCCGGCACCCAGGAACCGTTTTTCCTCGAGAACGCGACGCGCTGGGCGGACGCGCTGCGCGCGGCAGATGCAGATGTCGTGCTGCACGCGCGCGACGCCGGGCACGACGCCGCGATGTGGCGAGCAGAGTTTTCGCTGATGGTCGCGTGGGCATTTGGGAATAAAGTATATCAGTAGCCGTAAAAGGCGCAGGCAAAGTTTTCAGTTTTCAGTGCTCAGTGGTCAGTGGTGAAGCGCACCCTGGAGACTGTGTACTGAACGCTGATTACTGAAAACTGTGCACTGAAAAAAATTCAGTGCTCAGTGGTGAAGCGCACACTGGAGACTGTGTACTGAACACTGATTACTGAAAACTGTGCACTGAATTCTATGGATAGTCATCAAAAAAGGAGGGGCCGATAAATGACAAAACTACGTGTCGATGTCTTTGCAATTTCACTGGATGGGTACGGTGCAGGTCCGCAGCAGAGTTTGGAGTACCCGCTCGGCGTCGGCGGGGAATCCCTGCACGACTGGTTCGTGGTAACGCGCACCTTTCACCAGATGGCCGGCCAGGCCGGCGGCGAGACCGGGGTTGACGATGATTTTGCGGCGCGCGGTACCGAGAACCTCGGCGCGTTTATCATGGGGCGCAACATGTTTGGACCACCGCAAGGCGGCGACTGGGTCGATGACACCTGGAAGGGCTGGTGGGGGGATAACCCGCCCTATCACGCGCCGGTCTTCGTGCTTACCCACCATCCGCGGGCGTCGATCACGATGGCGGGGGGCACGACTTTCCATTTCGTGACTGACGGTATTCACACCGCGCTCCAACGCGCCAGGGACGCGGCCAACGGCAAAGATATTCGCCTGTCCGGTGGCGTGGCGGCCATCCGCCAATATCTACAGGCCGGACTGATTGACCAATTGCACCTTGCGATTGCGCCGATTCTACTCGGATCGGGTGAACATCTATTGGCAGGTATCGACATGCGCAAACTCGGTTACGCGCTCACCGAACATGTGCAGACGGCCAAGGCCACCCATATTGTGCTCACGAAACGGAATACCAAGGAGAGAGTATGACAGTCAAACGCATGGACAACATTGGCATTGTGGTCGAAGATCTCGATGCCACCGTTGCATTCTTCACAGAACTGGGCCTCAAGCTCGAGGGGCGCGCCTCGATTGAAGGAGAATGGGCCGGGCGCGTCACTGGACTGGGCAACCAAAATGTTGAGGTCGCCATGATGGTCACGCCCGATGGCCACAGCCGGCTCGAACTCTCACGCTTTCTCGCCCCGCCGGTGATTGCCGACCACCGCACCGCCCCAGTGAACGCGCTCGGCTACCTGCGCGCCATGTTCGCAGTGGAGGATCTCGACGATACGCTCGCCCGTCTCAGTAAACACGGCGCACAGCTCGTCGGCGAAGTGGTTCGGTACGAAGATGTGTATCGACTCTGTTACCTCCGCGGCCCCGAAGGGATTCTGATCGGGCTTGCGGAAGAGCTTGGGGGATAGACTGTATGGAAGTCAGTCGGCCAGTCGGGTTAGCGTCGCCACAGGCTGAAGCCCCGTGGCTGCTAAAAGAAACACGCTCAAGCGGGCTAGGATCAGGGTACGCTTCAGCGCAGCTTCTTTTATCAGTCTGAGGCTGAAGCCTCAGGTGTGCCAGTAAGCAGTCGAGTCGGACACTCTGACCGGCCAACTATTTAACTCAATTCGATCACAGGAGCTCAAAATGGCGGTATCCGTGCTTTACATGTCGATGTCCCTCGACGGCTACATCGCAGGCCCGAATGACACACCGGACAACCCCGGCGGCGATGGCTTTATGCGGCTGCACGAGTGGTTTCACTTCGGCGAGGGCGACATGACCAGTTCGTCATCCGAGGGGGACAGCCAATCGGCAGAACCGTTGGACGCACACGGTGCGGTGCGGGTCGGTCCGTTGCCTGAGGAAGCCAGACAACTCGTAGAACACATGGAGGCATACGGCGCAATCGTAGCCGGACGGCGGACGGTGGAACAAGTGGATCACTGGGGCGGTAATCGTCACGGTGTCCGCATCTTTGTACCAAGTCACCGCCCACCCGATCCCTCGGTCACTAAATATCCGTTGGTGACCTATGTGACGGATGGGATCGTCAGCGCGATGGCGCAGGCCAAGGGCGCGGCCGGGGAGCGCGAAGTGCTGGTGCACGGCGCGTACACGGCGCAGCGGGCGCTCGAAGCCGGCGTGCTGGACGAGTTGCAGATTCACCAAATCCCGGTGCTCTTCGGTGGTGGCCGTCGGCTCTTTGAGCTGTTGCCATCGCGCATCGAGTTGGAAATCGTGCGGGTGATTGATACGTCGGAAGCCACGCACATCCGCTATCGCGTCCGCCGCTGAGCCGGTCGATGATCTGGAAACCCTATATGAGAAGGAACCCAGATGGCATCGATTATATGAGATTGGCGGTTGCCAAGCGCCTGCCATGTATGGCATATCCCCACAGCAGCATGGAGAGCAGGCCGAACTGGGCCAACGCGAACGGGTGGAAATGTCGGTGTGGTGATCTTAACTTATGAGCCAACCAATCGACGCTAGACACAAAGATGTCTTTAGCGCCGATGGCAACACTTGCGGCGTCGTCATATCCTTAAAGCTGAAGTCAGAGATATAGGAGCCAATCAAATGAAACCAAGAATTACAGTTATTACCATCGGTGTTGATGATCTGGAGCGGTCTTTACGCTTTTACCGCGATGGCTTGGGCTTTGCTACTGAAGGCATCATGGGTAAAGAATTTGACTATGGCGCCGTTGTATTTATCGATCTGCAAGCTGGATTGCGACTCGCACTCTGGCCACGCACAAGTATTGCGCATGACACAGGGCTTGCTGTGACCCCCGCCAGCCCTACAGAAATGACGTTAGGTCACAACGTCTCTGCCAAATCAGAAGTTGATGCAATCATGGAAAAAGCGACTTCCGCGGGCGCAAAAATTGTCAAGCCAGCACACGAGACCTTTTGGGGCGGATACTCAGGCTACTTTCAGGATCCCGATGGCCACCTGTGGGAAATTGTCTGGAACCCCCAATGGTCAGGGTGAGGCAACTATGAAAGATAATCTCGTCATTGCGAATCCAGTCTTGGCGCGACTCGCCATATTCGTAGGGGAGTGGCGCTGGGTGGCAACGGTGCAGGGGCAGACGATCGGACAGGGGTCGAAGGTCTTCGCCTGGCTTGAAGGCGGTGCCTTTCTGATCGAACAGACCGAATCAGAATCGCCGGATTTTCCCAATAGCATCGCGATCATCAGTGGTGATGACACATTGGAGAGCTACTGTGTGCTTCATAGCGACTCACGCTCAATCTCGCGCATCTATCAAATGAGCCTGGGTGAGGGCGCCTGGCAACAGTGGCGAGAAGCGCCCGGCTTTTGGCAACGCTTCACCGGCAAATTTAGCGAAGACGGCAAAACGATTCGCGGTCGTTGGGAGTCATCGAGTGACGGTTCGCAATGGGAACTTGACTTTGATCTGATCTATACCAGGACCAAATGAAATCGATGCACACCCTAGAGCCATCAAGGCGCCCCTGAAGAAAGCGGATAGACCATGTAAGGAGGTATTCGCGGTTTGGCGACAGCGCTGATTATAGCAGTGGGCGGCTTGTGGCGGCTGCTGATGAGCCAGTGTCAATCTGGCTAATTCCCGATGACCTTTACCTATACTGCTCCACACCTTCTTGTGGCAGTTGTCTAACCCAAAGGGATGTATACATGCTTTCATTGCTCAAGCAGCGGAATTTTGGTCTGCTTTGGTTTGGCGGACTGATATCGATCACAGGCGATTGGGTAGTCATCACTGTACTTCCTTATTTTCTCTATAATCAGACGGGTTCAACCTTCGTTGCAGGTTCTCTTAACTTGGCATATGCAGTACCAGCGTTGCTCCTTGGCTCATTTGCTGGTGTGTTCGCTGACCGCTGGAATCGCAAGAAAATCATGATGGTCGTCAGTTTTCTGCAGGCCGCTGTCATTTTGTTGTTGTTATTGGTTCGCTCTGACACCACGATCTGGCTGATCTTTGCTGTTACTATCGTACAATCAACGCTCAGTCAATTCTTTACTACTTCCGAAAATGCCCTCTTGCCGAATTTGGTCGGCGAAGATCATCTCGTCACAGCCAACGCACTCAATTCGTTGAACGACAATCTTGGCCGCATCATTGGCCCAGTCATCGGAGGAGTTGTGTTTGCAGCCTTTAGCCTATTGGGTGTTGTGATTGTCGATAGCATAACCTTTCTCTTTGCCGGTGTTCTGATTGGGCTGATGCAAACACCAGCAGCCCGCACACGAATTGCTTACCAACCATCACAAGCAAAGAGCAGCCAATGGGCAGACTTTTTTCGCGAGTGGTTTGCCGGGCTACGGATTATACAGATGAGCCGCTTTCTTACCTCTATATTTTGTGTGACAGGCATAGCAATTCTTGGTGATAGCATCTTGAGCGCCCTACTCGTACCCTTTATCGATACGGTCGCGAACCAAGGGGTGCAAGCGGTTGGTTTGATCTTTTCAATCCGTGGTGCGGCCGGCCTTTTTGGCGGATTGCTCGTTCCACTATGGGCGCAGGTACTAACACCGAAGACTTTACTTGGTGTTAGTTTGCTCGTTCTTGGGTCGGCGGTGCTCGTCGCAGTCGCTATTCCTAGCTTTTGGGTTATTGCCAGTTGTATGTTGCTCCTTGGTATGGCAACCATTGGGTGGTTGTCAACTCAGCAATCGCTCCTTCAAAGTGGCGTAACCGATGCACTACGTGGGCGTGTATTTGGTGTGTATCGCGCAGCGAACGGATTGATGTTATTGATTGGTACGAGTACCGCTAGTGTACTCGGAGATAGGATTGGCATCAGCCCAGTCCTGATCGCGTCGGCTGCACTCTATGCACTTGCCGGACTATTTGCCCTATTCGTCGTGCCATCAAGTGAACACCGTGTGACAAGCTAGTGCTGCGAATATTTAATTTTTACAAATCACCGCCAGTGTAGACACCGCCTGGGATTTGTAAAAATTAAGCAGCCAGACAACTACGCATCTGGCAACGGCATTGATTCATTATTATCAAAGATCTGCCTTACTTCTTCACATTCTGTTCACAACCTGTCGATACACTGGAACCATGTAGTTCACGAAATCAGTGTAAAATGCAGATGGAGGATGCAACGTGACACTTTATACGCTCTTCAAGTTTCTACACATCGTCGGAGCTATTGGCTGGATCGGCGGAATTGCGAGCTTTACTCTTCTGAATGCCCGCATCGTCCGAGAGAGCAACGCAGCGGTACTGGTAGAACTTACCCGTCTGATGCGCTTAAATGGCATGGTTGTGATTGGGCCTTCTTCAGGCGTTGCCCTGATTACTGGCATTGCTATGATTACTTTCTTCGGCTTCGGCGCACCACTTTGGGTGATCTGGGGCTTTGTCGTAATTATTTTATCTGTGGCTCTCGGCGCAACCATGATACGCCGCACTGCCGAGCAAGTGCGCGTATTGGCAGCAGCCACGACGCATGATGATTCACGTCTTACTGTGTTGCAACGGCAGTTGACAACGCTCAACCTCATCAACTTGCTCTTGCTGCTCTCGGCAGTGTGGGCAATGGTGGCTAAGCCGACACTTTAGGAGGAAGTACGAGGAAGCATGACTGGTACAGTTTGGCGTAAATATGTAGACAGTTATCAGTTATCAGTAGACAGTTATCAGTAGGCAGAAGTCAGTAGACAGTGATGACTGATAACTGTCTACTGACTTCTGTCTACTGACTTCTGCCCACTGGTACTAGAGTATTTCCAATTGGTCCTGATTTAGCAACTAATGAAAAAACATGGCAAGGACGGTGATTCTTATGGGAATTTTGCAAGATAAGGTGGCACTCATCACAGGTAGTTCGCGGGGCATCGGAGCAGCGATTGCTCAACTATTTGCGCGGGAAGGCGCCAAAGTTGCCGTTCACGGCAGGGATCAAGCAGCGCTGGCGCAGGCGCGCGCAGATATTGAGCAGGCTGGTGGACGCGCGATCGAGGTCGTAGGTGACGTGACCAAGTTCAGTGAACTTGAGGCGATCCGGCGTACCATTGAAGCTGAACTGGGCGCGGTCAATATCCTCGTTGCCAACGCTGGGGCGAATCTCACCCCACCGCACATTCCTTTCGAGCAGATTAGCGAAGAGGGCTGGCACGCCTCTCTCGACACCAACCTCACTGCAACCTTCTTGACGATTAAGAGCTTCCTGCCGGGCATGAAAGAACGAAGGGCTGGCAACATTATCACAATGTCTTCAGCCGCGGCCCGCCGTCCCTCGGCGCGCTCACCCATTCCCTATGCCGTCGCCAAAGCAGGCATTCAGCTTCTGACGCAGGATTTAGCCGATGAACTTGGTCCCCACGGCATCCGGGTGAATTGTATTGCCCCTGAGTCTATTCTGACCGAACGCAACCAGCAACAGATTCCGATCGAGATGCAGCAGCAGATGATCCAAACTCACCCCATCCGGCGCTTGGGTACACCAGAGGACGTGGCGCAGGCAGCGCTCTATTTGGCTGCAGACGCGTCTTCATGGGTCACGGGCATTATCCTTGACGTGGCGGGGGGATCGGTGCTGGCCTAAAGGATCTAAACTCAGGCTACATTCAGGATCCCGACGGCCATTTGTGGGAAATTGTCTGGAATCCACAATGGAGACAACTCAATGATACAAGCCAAGAATCTTGACCTGTTCGCAGGCATTCCAATCGCCGACTACGCGGCGGCGCTGGTGTGGTACGAACGGCTGTTGGGCTTCCCGCCCACCTTCTTTCCCGACGACATTGAGGCCGTGTGGGAGTTAGCAGAGCACCGGTATGTGTACATAGAGCAGCGACCGGAACATGCCGGCCACGCCAAGTTCACGCTCTTTGTTGATAACGTGGACGCTATCATTGCCCAGATTGCCACTCGAGGACTTGAGCCGGCGCTGCAGGAAACGTACGAGAATGGCGTGCGCAAAATCACTTACCGCGATCCCGACGGCAACGAGATTGGGTTTGGCGGCGCGTCACCGTAATTGGCTTCCGGTCAGAGAGGTACAGCTTACTTGCCGTACTACGGTGAAAGTAGGATCAGTCCATAAGGAGCAAAACATGCCACAGAACATAAACGATAAGGAATAATATTGGCGCTGGCGGAGAAAAGAAGAATAGCTGTAGGAGGGCAAAGATGACAAAATCAATGCATTCCGCGCGCGGATGGGCTGGACGTTTCCCTGGTACTCCTCGTGGGGCAGCGACTTCAACTACGACTCCACGCAACTGTTGACGAGCGAGTTGCCCCAGTGCTCGTCCATTTCCGGACCGAGGCACAGGTCGCCAAGGCCGGAACGCCGTGGGATGAGAGTTGGCGTGTGCGTGGCGACTTCCCAGGCATCAGCGCCTTCGTTTCCCCGACGAGTATGATGAAGCGTGACGCAGCTTCAGATCATGAATTTACACTCAATAGATGCAGCAGTAGCCTCAGGCGCAACGCGCATTGTTGCCCAGAGCATTGCGTTTGCCTACGCTCCAGGGGAATTACCATACACTGAGGATGCGCCTCTTGATGTCTTAGCATATCCGTCGGTTGTCAGGCTTGAGCAATTGGTGTTGGGCTGTGGGCTTGACGGCATTGTCCTGCGTTACGGGCGGCTATATGGACCAAACACCTGGACCATGATTCCACCTGAACAAGCACCTGTTTATGTGGATGCTGCGGCTCATGCCGCCCGTTTAAGTATGACCCATGGTCGGCCCGGTGTCTACAACATAGCCGAAGATGATGGTACGGTTGCTGTGGCAAAGGCGAGGCAAGAGCTTAGGTGGAATCAAGATTTTCGGTCGTCGTTACGCGACTCTTAGCCATAGCGTTATAGCCGAGTTAAAGAGTCTAGCGCACATAACATTACCATTCATTACGCAAAATCGAGTGGCGGTTTTCTGGGCGAATGCGGCTTCAATATGACTTACCGAAAAGTCGGAAAGAAAACGGTATGAAAACGCAATACTATACGGCAACAAGTCTGGATGGTTTCATCGCCACCGAGGACGACTCGTTGGATTGGCTGTTTCCGCTTGGCGACCTGAATGACACAGGGTATCCCGCCTTCATCGCGGGTGTGGGCGCATTGGCGATGGGTTCAGCCACCTACGAGTGGATGCTTCGTCACGCGGATCAAGTCGCTGCCGACATGGGGGCAGCTTGGCCTTATGTGCCGCCAACTTGGGTCTTTTCCAGCCGGCGCCTGCTGGCGGTACCGGGCGCCGACATTCGCTTCGTGCAGGGAGATGTTCGCCCAGTTCACGCGGCCATGCGCGACGCGGCTGGGTCGAAAAACATCTGGATTGTCGGGGGCGGCGATCTGGCCGGCCAGTTCTTTGACGCCGGCCTGTTGGATGAAATTATTGTACAGGTTGGCTCCGTGGCGTTGGGGCAAGGCAAACCACTCTTCCCGCGTCGAGTCACGCAGCCACCGTTCCGGCTCGTCTCTGTGCGACAGATCGGTGCGGGCTTTGCCGAGTTACGGTATGCGGTGCCGCTGCGAATCGAATAGCCATTGAGCGTCTACCTCGATTTGTTTCTAGAGCGTACATTACGGTGGATAGTACTTTGAGAAAGGAATGACATCATATGAAAGAACATATCCTGGCTGCACTGCGCGAGCAAATCGATGCTTGGGAGGATCTGCTGGCCGGTTTTGAGGACGCGCAGATCACTGTTCCGCAACACGACTCTGGTTGGTCGATCAAGGATGAGATCGCCCATTTGTATGCCTGGCAACTGCGTTCGATTGCGCGGGTTGAAGCCGCCGTGCTCAATCAAGAACCAGCGTATCCTGCATGGCCGGCGGACCTTGACCCGGAGATGGAAGGCGAGCCGGATCAATTGAATGCCTGGCTATATGAAACGTATCATCAACGACCCTGGTCTGTGGTCTATGCACAGTGGCGTGAAGGATTTCTGCGCCTTCTAACATTAGCCGCTCAGATTCCTGAACAAAAGCTGCTGAACGCTGGGGCATATGCCTGGCTGGAAGGACACCCGCTTGCACTTGTCCTGCTCGCTACCTATGACCATCACCAAGAGCATCTCGAAAAACTGCTGGCCCGGTTACCGAAGTAAGGTTTCGTGCTCATATGAGCGAAGATGGATAGATGTGTCGTTTTTGTTCAAGACAGCAAACTGCCCGCTGTGGTAGAATCAGATTATTGATTTTCAACAAGTTTCCAAAAAAAGGAGCAGACAACCATGCGAAAAATCATCGTCACCGAATTTCTGTCACTGGATGGCGTGATGGAAAATCCACAATGGACCTTCCCCTACTGGAATGACGAAATCGCACAGTTCAAGGCAGAGGAGACAACCCCCAATGACATTCTACTCCTCGGACGCGTCACCTATGAAGGCTTTGCCGAAGCCTGGCCGCAACGGACCGATGAAGCCTCCGGCGGCAAGTACTTTAACGGCGTGCGCAAATATGTAGTCTCCAATACGCTGGACAAAGCCGAGTGGAATAACTCGCAGATCATCCGCGGCGACATTCTGCAAGAAATCAACAAGCTCAAGCAGCAGGAAGGTGAGAATCTGGTTGTCCACGGCAGTGGCACCCTGGCGCGGTGGCTGATGCAGCACGGGCTGGTCGACGTTTATCGGTTGCTGGTCTACCCGGTGGTGCTGGGCAAAGGCAAGCGGCTCTTTGACGAGGGGGTTACAGCCACGTTGCAGCTTGTCGATGCGCGCACATTCAGATCCGGTGTGACTGCGCTCATTTATGAGCCGGCGCGCAAGTAATCCCCAATATACGCTAAATACAAAACGGAAATGATATGGAAGGTGACTGTCACTGGCCTAGGCAACCTAGGATTACGCCAGACTTGGTGGCCAGTGACAGTCACCTCAGCGATTCAGAGACACCCCTCTTTATCTACCCCTTTTCTCTACCAGGATACACGGCAAATGCACCCGCCAAGGAGTCTAATAAGTGGTCGCGGCACTAGAAGTTGTGCTGCCGGGATGTACCATCCTGTGATGTCCCATAGCCTGTGATGTCCATAGCGAAAGGAAACACTGACAATGACTGAGAATCAAATGGGTAGAAAAAGTTATTATCCATTGGCGTCCCTGCTCGTAGCACTGCTGATGCTGACTGGCTGCACCATTACGCTATCACCGCTCGTTACACCCGAGCCTACCATGGGCGGTACCATTCCGACCGATGCACCAAATCCTTTGGCTAATACCAGTTGGCAGTTGACCACTTTTGAAGATAACGGTGGCTCTACACCTGTTGTAGCCGGCAGCATGGTGACCTTGGAATTTACCTCTGACACTCAAGCTGGCGGCAACAGCGGTTGCAACTCCTATGGCGGCACCTACACTGTCCAAGGCGAGAGCATCACCTTTAGTGAGATGGCTGCCACCCTGATGGCCTGCACCGATGCTGACATAATGACACAGGAACAGCAGTACCTGGATGCCCTACACAGCGCAGACCGCTTTGCCGTGGATGGGGATCAACTGACGATCTGGTATGACAACGACAATAGCAAATTGATCTTCACCGCCGGCACTGCACCAACACCCGCGCCGACCACAGCGGAATCTACGGCAGAACCCACCACCATGCCCACTGAAGCATCAACACCACTCCCTACGGCGACGCCAGCCGAGGAAGGGGGCTTGCCCACGGACGCACATCGCATCAACTTTGCCCCCGGCGCAAGTAGTGCTGAATTTACCTCAACCCTGGCCGAGCGCGCCACCGATACCTATGTCTTACAGGCGCAGCAAGGGCAGATCATGTCCGTAGCGATTACCTCGCCCAACAACGATGTGCTGCTGAGCGTCATTGGCGCGGATGGCACGCCCCTCAAGCGTTACCAAAATGGCCCACCCACGTGGACCAGCACGCTGCCCGCTACGCAGGATTACTTGATTGAGGCAGTTTCAGTGGGGCCGGCAACCGATTACACCTTGCAGGTTTGGGTTGAGCCCTTGGGGAACAACAACGGCGCCGAACAAGTGGAATTTGCCCCTGGTGAAACTTCTGCCAGCCGCAGCGGCGCGTTGCCGGAAGGCGGCGTCAAAGAGTATGTGTTGACTGCCAGCGCCGGCCAAACTATGCATGTGCAGACGGTCGGCTATAGCGCACCAGTCGAATTTACGATCCACGGCCCCGGCGGCGGCAGTTGGTCTGGCGAGGCCAAGGGTAGTGAAGTTTATATCTACACGGCGCAGGTGACATTGCCCAGCAACGGCGACTACGTTGTTTCTTTAACCGTTCCGGCCAACAAGGGCGCCACGCGCTATGATGTCACCTTTACAATTGATGGCAGTGGCAGCCAGCCCGCGACACCTAGTCCGGTCGAAGCAGAACACATTGAATTTGCACCGGGCACAACCTCTGCCGAACGTAGTGGTATGTTGCCTTCCGGTCCGGGAACGCTGCAATATGTGTTGGCCGCCAACGAGGGGCAGACGATGACCGTCGACGCCACCAGTGATGGTACACCCCTCAGCATGATGATCAAGGATCCCACCGGCTTTTCCACTATTCCCGAAATGCGCGAGGTCCAAGGCGGTTATGCCATCGGCGCGCAGTTTGTGCTGCCGGCGACGGGTGACTATGTGGTGACGTTGCAAAAGGCTGATCATACGCCCAGCACCAACTACAGCATAACCTTTACCATTGAGTAAGAATGCGTAGGCGCATGGTGCGTAAGTGGTTACCACTGATTGTCAAGAGCCTCAGCACGATTTATCTCTTGGAAGCACCTCTGTTGATTGGTTTTGCATGATTGTCCTCATGTTTGTCCCCAGCAAGATTGATTGGAGCGAGCCATTTCATGGCATTCCTATGTGAATCTGGGGGTCGTGCTGGCCGTGGCTGCAAGGCAATGGCGGCATGATGGCGCTTGATATGGCCATCGCCGCCTAAATGGGTGCAACGATGGATATGGCCATGAACAATGGGGTATGCACTCTTTGCACTTGGCACCATTTTATTGCTTGGGATCGCCAGCCGACGCGTGGCAGCCAGCAAGCGTGAGGATTAGGCGCCACCCATGAAAGTACATTTGAATTTGAGCATCTTTTTTCTGATGCTAAGCATTGTAGGAAGCATCAACTTGCTAGGTGAAGACAGGGCTGCACGGCAGGCGCTTGGTCTGCCGCCTGTTGCGACAATCAACAGCTTTATCACCCAGCAGATGGCGGCACAGCGTGTGCCTGGGCTGGCGTTGGCCATTGTCCAGGGCGATGAGATTCTATATGTGCAAGGCTATGGCGCGGCCCGCGCCAGTGAACCAGTCACTGCGCAGACACAATTTTTGCTGGCGTCTTTGTCCAAATCGTTTACGGCCGTCGCCGTCTTACAATTGGTTGAAGCCGGCAAGCTGGACCTGGACGCCCCCGTGCAACGCTATCTGCCCTCCTTCGGCCTTGCCGATCCAGCCGCAGCCGCATCGATCACGGTACGACAATTGCTCAATCAGGTGAGTGGCCTGGCCGATGCCGGTTTCCCTGAAATGCGTTTGCCAGCGCCGGCTTCATTGGCAGAACGAATTACCACCTTGCGCACTGCGCAGACCGTAAGTGCGCCAAGGAGTGCCTATCACTACTTTAACGTCAATTACCAGATTCTCGCGCGCCTGGTCGAGGTCGTCAGTGATCAACCCTTTTCTACCTATTTACAGCGAGAGATCTTTACGCCCTTGCAGATGGAGCACACGGTCAACCTGATTACATCGGCGGACCTGGCGCAAAGGCCCGCGGCCCTGGCCCAAGGGCATCTGCTCGCGTTTGGTCTGCCGCTGCCTTCCGGTGAAGAAAATGGCTTTTTGGGTGGCAGTGGCGGCGTGGTTTCCACCGCAGAAGATATGGCCCATTATCTGGTTATGCAGAACAACGGCGGCAGCTTTCAAGGCGCTCAGTTGCTTTCGCCCCGGAGTGTGGCCTTGCTCCATACACCGCCAGCGACAATCGACAGCCCCTATGCCATGGGCTGGTGGACGGCGACAACAGCCGACGGCACATCGTACCTGGAGCACAACGGCGTGCTCTCGACCTTTTATGCGGAGATGGTGCTCTTGCCGCAAACGGGGCAGAGCTTTGTGCTGCTCTACAACATTCACAGTCTAGCCCAGGATGTCTTTGGGGTGCCAGCCATCAAGGCTGGATTGATTGACCTACTGACGAACAGGCCGGTCGCAACCGGCGGTTTTAATGTCAGCCTCTGGAGTATTGTGATTGCGCTTATTACCCTCTTGAGCGTTGCCTTGGAAGTGCGTGGGTTGGTCCGGTTGCCCCGCTGGCGACAGCAGGCGGCGATTAGACCGACATGGCGGTTGCTATTGGGCGTCCTCTGGTCACTGATGCCGGTCGCCTTTGTCCTTGCCATGCCCGCCATTGTCCTACGATCCTCGGGCCGCGCCTTCGGCTATCTCACCCTCTTCCGGTCAATGGTGGGGGTGATGAGTTGGTTGGGGCTGTGCGGGGTGCTTGGCGTGGTGAATGGCCTGGTACGCGGCCTATGGTTGGCGCGGCGGACGCGCCGTTAAAGCGACCTTCACCCTGCTGTTTATCGGTCGGTAAGGTGTTGTGAAGGTTGGATCTCCCTCTGCTTTTCTACCGAGCCTCTGTGCCTGGATACATTGCTCTGCCACAAGCAATCGGTAACACTAAACTATTTGGCGCCAGAAAATCTGTGTGCCAATCATTGTGCGTTTGCGGCAATGCTTCGCTAGCTAGTGTTGGTTTCGAGACTAAGTGACAGGCACTATTGCGAAAGGAAAACCGAATGAATCTAACACCTTTCACTATTAATATTCCCCAAGCCGACCTTGACGATTTGGCTGGTCGATTGGCCCGCACCCGCTGGGCCAACGAGTTACCGCTCGATTCAGGTGGCCCCCAGACGGGGCTCGTCCCGCCGGGCTGGGAATATGGCGTCCCGGTTTCCTATGTGAAGGAGCTAGTCGAGTACTGGCGCAATGACTATGACTGGCGGGTTTGGGAAGCGAAACTAAACGCTTACCCACAGTTCACCACCATTGATGGGCAAAACATCCACTTTCTGCATGTACGCTCCCCAGAGTCTGACGCCATGCTGCTGATCCTTACACACGGCTGGCCCAACACTGTGTTGGAATATCCTCGAACTGATCGAGCCGCTGACTGATCCAGGCGCCAATGGTGGCGACACAAGTTCCGCGGCCCGCTTTTATTACGAAAACAAGCACGCTGCACACCCGACTGAGCCGACCACCGTGCCGATTGGGCTGGCAAGCTTTGCCTTTGACTTTCGACCGATCCGCAAATTCGCCGAACGGGACCTCAAGAACATCGTCTCTTGGAGCTAATTTGACCGCGGCAGCCACTGGGCCACCCACGACGCGCCTGACCTGCTGGTTGGCGATATAAGAGCCTTTTTCCGCCGGTTTCGTACTTAGGAAACTTTGGGCGCCTATCGTAACCGAGTGCTGGGGACGCTGGAATAGTGTATGGAAGATGGCACGCTCATCGCCGACGCCGGCGAATTGGCAGTGCCGTTGCTGTCTTTTGAACAAGAAGATGACCCGGCGACATGGACCGGCTTCCTCGCCACAGAAGCGCTGATCGTCAACTTTGGTCAAGGCGCGGTGGCCTACACCTTTGAGCGAGTTAAATAGTGGATAACGCAGGAATTTGTATTCTTAACGTAGCTGCAATTGAGTGTTGCGGAAAGGAAAAGAAAAATGATTACCGCACAATTTTACCGCATCAGTGGACTTGGCCTGCTCATCGGCGCCCTCGCATTCATGGTTCACATCGTGTTACGGTCATTGGTGACTGCCGGTGTGGATCCTGTCACCTTTGCACAGCAAGGCGTTTGGGCGCCGATCAACGCACTGGGCGCGGTGGGCGCTGCGCTGGTGCTTTTCGGATTGCCTGTATTGTACGCGAAGCTGGCCAGGCCGACCGGCTGGCTCGGTTTATTCGGTGTCGCGCTGATTGCATTGACCTGGATGTTTTTCGGTCTGTTCTTGAGCCTATACAGTATGCTGGTCGTGCCGTGGTTGGCGGACCAAGCGTCCGCACTCGTTGATGCATCTGCGTCTCTGCCTGCGGCCATGCTCACCGCGTACATCGCGGCGCTGACCATTGAATTTGTCGGATGCGTACTCTTCGCAATCCCATTTATTCGGGGGCGCACGCAGCCCCGTTGGGTTGGCTATCTGCTGCCCGGCGCGGCGCTCTGGACAGTGGCAGGGACACTGCTCGCGCCAAGTGGCCCAGCGGCCAATCTGGCCATCAACTTGCTCTCGAATCTGGGGCCGGTGTTGCTCATGGGGGCGCTCGGCTATCTTGGCTTCCGGCTGTGGTCGGCAGGCGCGCCGCCCAAGGAAGCCAGGGCCAACAATGCATTCGCAAGCGGTGCGGAAAGCGCATGACCAAATTTGAGACAGAATATAGAGAAGGGGGCACCCACGTGGCAACCGATGTTGCGCACAAACGGTGGTGGCAAATCTTCGAAGTAGTCTTTGGCATTCCTTTGCTTGTCGCCATTGCCCTGCAATTCGCGGCGCCGCTTGCGTTCCCCCGCGGCCTGCTCACGCCAGTTCTCATCTCTGTGGGCGTGCTTCTCATCATTGCGGGTATAACCATCGTCATCCTTGCGCGTCGGGCGTTGGCACGGTATGACCAGCCGACCAACCCCGGGCAGCCAACCCATAAGCTCGTCACAACGGGCGTTTTCTCTGTTTCACGCAATCCACTCTACCTTGGCGGCATTTGCGTCTTGGTGGGGCTTGCCCTGGCACTCAATCTCCCCTGGGGGCTCGTACTGCTCCTGCCGGCCATCATCGCCTGTCACTATGTGCTCATTGTGCCGGAAGAGCGGTATCTCGCCGCCAACTTTGGTGAGCACTATCAGAGGTATGCAGCCTCGGTTGGTCGTTGGATTGGTCGCACACGCAATATGCACAGGCGTTCCGCGTCGAAAGGAGGCGCTCAATGATTCATTATGCAGCACACCAATCCAGGCTGTCTAGCCCACAATTGCACTCGCCGCGACCGCGCGCTTTGGTGTGGTCAGGCTACGCCGTATTTATTTGGTCCATCGGTTATATGCTGCCGCACCTCTATTGGGCGCTTGGGGGCACGGCCGGACAGGCGTTGCTCAGACCGTCGATTTTAGAATTGCCCCAGTGGGAACTGATTAACTGGGCTGCTTCTGTATTTCTCACCGGGGCGGGACTCATTGGCCTGGCCTTTGTTTACATCAGGAGGCGCGGCTTCGTCAGTTGGTTGCTGCTCGCCATCGCCTTGGCCGGCTGTTCCGTGGCAGCTTCGCACGGGATTTATGGCATTGTCGACCGCATCCTGCAAATTGCGGGCGTTGCGACCGTGGAATCCGCGCCTTTTGATCTGAGCGAGCATGCGTATGTGGTGTGGGATCTGGTGCTGTATGAGCCCTGGTTTTTGATCGAAGGGATTTTATTTGGCCTCGTTGGATGGTACTACCTAGAGCAGCCACGCCAGCGTTATATCTGGCTGACGCTCTGTGTACTTGGTGTCGTTGTCGGTCTTGTGACAGGTTTGTTGGGCGTGCGCTTCGCCTAGCACAGTGTTACCTAAGTTATAATAGTTTAGCCAGTGCGGGTGCGCCGGCGTGCGTCTTTCTGGAAGGGGCGCCGCACACCTCCTGTTTTTTACCATCAGCCGCCCCTTCCAGGAAGACCTGGGTGACCATCTCTACTCTAGCCAAACTTCCCTGACAAAACACTAGTGCTTTGTCAAATAAATAATGATGGATGTTGTAGGGGCATCCGCTTGCCGGTGCCCTGGCGCCTAGAAGGCCACGCCGCAAGGGTCGCGTCCAAAGGCGCCCAAAGGGCTCCCGCTGCTTCTAGGCGCCTACCACCTATCATTTCTGATCTGACAGAACACTAGCTCATCAAGAAGGTAATTCAGATGTGTATGTGTAGCCGAGGGCAATACTGAAGTGACGTTAGTCATCAATGATTTGGTAACGAGCAATCCATGTGTGGTGCGAGGAGTTCCCTATGCAACAGGTCATAAACGACACGACAACAACTGTCTTTGGTGAACGGCAACAACGGATCTGGCTTTGGTGGCTGGGTGCGCTGGGGGCCATCCTGGCGCTCCTGAAATGCTACAGCATCTATAGTGTACAGCGGGCCAAAGCCAAAGTACCTGCCATTGGCGAATTTGTATGCGTAGAGGGTGTGCGCCTGCACTATCTGCGTCGCGGGACGGGGCAGCCGGTTGTGTTGTTGCATGGCAGCGCTCTGACTTTGCAGGATTTTCAAGCGTCGATCCTCGATCAAGTAGCGGCTTCCTACGCGGCCATCGCGTTTGACCGGCCCGGCTATGGCTACAGCGAATGGCCACAGGGTGAGCCATTGACGTTGGCGCTCAACGCGCGGCTGCTCCACGGTGCGCTTCAGCAACTCGCCGTTGAAAAACCGATCCTGCTTGGCCACTCGGCGGGGACATCGGTGGCGCTGCACTATGCGCTGACCTACCCGGATGCAGTGGCAGGGTTGGTACTGATTGCGCCTAACGCCTATGCCGCGGAGCAGCCGATTCCGCCCCTCTTCCTCCTCACCGAGCCGCCGGTGTTGGGCAAGTTATTTTTGCACACTTTGCTGGCGCCGTTTGCCCAGATCGCTGCCCCACGCTTTGCCGCCGGGCTCTTTGCACCGAACTCGCCGCCGGCTGGTTTCGTGACGATGCTAAAAGCCTTCACAGTGCGCCCTCGTCACTTCCGCACCCTGGCCAATGAACTCAAGCATTTGCAGGCTGACTTGCGTGCACAAAGCGCACGCTATGGCGAGATCGCCTTGCCCGTCACCATCATCGACGGCACGAATGACCAAATCGATCAACCAGAAAACCAGGCTATCCCCCTACAAAAGGCACTGCCGAATGCCCAACTGGTGACAGTCACCGGCAGTGGCCATACCGTCCATCATGAAAACCCGGGGTTGGTCTTGGCAGCGCTACAACATGTGCAGCGCAGAACATAAGCAGCATAATTGAGCGGCAAGGGTCCGGCAAATAGAAGCGATCTCGGGGTTGAATTGGGTTGCCCTCTGCTTGGGATGGTTTGTGTAGGACAGCGAGACAGTGAGAGCGTAGAGCAGTAAATCAGTTATCAGTAGACAGTGGCTAATTTACCGCTCTACTGAAGAACGGATTCATCCTTGACAAACCACAAATCAGTTACACCCTAAATCAGTTGTTGTGTTGGATGATTTAGATTTCGGAAAATTCTTAGCGCTTTTGTATCTCATGTGTACCTTTTTTCTCTATCGAGAGCGATTGACAGGGCAGATCAACTGGCTATAGTAAAGAAAGAAGAGTTAGTAAAAAAGAGTGTAGTAAAGAGGGGATAATAGAGGAAAGAGGAGGCTGTCTATGCAATTCAAAGAAGGAACCCATGTCTACACCGCTGACGGCAAAGATGTCGGCGCAATTGAGCGGGTTGTGCTTGATCCGCAAACAGACGAGATTAGCCACATAGTGGTGCGTGAAGGGTGGCTCTTTACCGAAGACAAGGTGGTGCCGACCCGTTTAATCGATAGGGCGGTTGCGGATCGCGTACAGTTGCGCGCAGATGTGCAGAATCTTGACGAACTGCCCCAATTCGAGGAGGTCTATTATGTGCCACCCGGCGAAGCTGCGGACGATGCCTACCCGGCGGACTATGCACCTTCGCTCTACTGGTATCCTCCTGTTGGGGCAGCATGGTCCGGCTATTATACCGGCTACTATGGCTATCCCCTGGCGCCTTATGTCTCCCATACTGAACGCAACATCCCAGAAGGGACGGTTGGTCTGCGCGAAGGCGCCAGAGTGGTTAGTGCCGACGGCAAACATGTAGGGCACGTAGAGCGTGTCTTTACGAACAATGAGTTGAATCGGGCGACCCATCTGCTCATTACCGAGGGGTGGCTCTTCCAGGCAAAGCGCGCCATTCCAGTCGAGTGGATTCGCACGGTGGACGAAGATGAGATCGAGCTGGCGGTAGATGCGCATACGCTCGAACAGGTGCCGGAGTACCAGGGCGAACCGGCCTAATTTTTCGATAGAAAATTCCTGGTGGGTTGCCTTGAACTAAAGAGTCAAGGGATTGGATAGTGATTTCTGCGCAATGGCCTAAGATAGGCCAACGCTATCAGTCAAGAAGGACGCGCCTTGAACCACACAAAGCCTGAAAATTTACCCGAACAACCGGTTGTGACCGCCTTTCTGCGCCACGCCGGCAAAATTCTGTTGGTGCGGCGTAGCAATGCCGTGGGCAGCTATCAGGGACAGTGGGCTGGCATCAGCGGCTACTTGGAAGACCCCACGGCGTTGGCCCAAGCGCGGCGTGAAATTCGGGAAGAGACAGGGTTGACGGATGAACAGGTGCGCCTGGTGGCGCAGGCGCCGCCCATTCCCATACCGGCGCCGGAGCTGGGCAAAAGCTGGGTTGTCCATCCCTTTCTCTTCGAGATTGCTGACCCGGCCGCTATTCAACTGGATTGGGAAAATCTTGAGTTGCGTTGGGTGCAGCCAGACGAAGTCGCCGACTATCCGACTGTGCCCGCGCTGGCTGTGGCCTTAAGCGCTTGCCTGGCAGCAGAGAAAGGCCCCCGTGCATAAAGAACTCCCCGCGGATCTGCGTCAAGCAATTGCAGAGGTCGTAACAGATCGTGCACACGGTGCGAGTGAATTAGCGCGACGCGCCCTGGAGATTGTCGGCGTTGCAGCCCGTGAACAGCCCGCAGATGACGCGGATGCGCTGCGTGATCTGCTCTACCGCCTGGCAAATGCTCTCACCGCTGCGCATCCATCAATGGCGCCCATTTATAATTTGCTGGCGTGCTGGCGTGAGGAGGTCGATCAGATTGAGGCTGAGGATCTGGCCGCACTCCGTACCCAGAGCGCGCAGTGCGCAGAGCACATTGCCCAAGCATCACGCCGGGCCGTCGCCGTGATTGCCAAGCGTGGCGCCCAACTGGTGAGGCCAGGGCAGACTATCATTACCCATAGCCTTAGCTCGACTGTGGTAGCAATTCTGGGGGAGTTAACAGATCGGCAGATCAAGGTGATTGTCACGGAAGCGCGGCCGCGCTGTGAGGGCTACCAATTAGCCAAACAACTGTCAGCGTGGGCCATACCGACGACATTGATTACCGATGCGCAGATGGGTTTCTTTATCCAAGCGGCAGACGTTGCTCTTGTAGGGGCGGACAGTCTGTTGCCGGATGGTGGGGTGGTGAACAAAGCCGGCACTTATCTGCTGGCGCTGGCGGCCAAGGCGCATGATCGACCCTTTTATGTCTGCTGCGAAAGCTTTAAACGCCGCCGTGCAGCCATGCCGCCGCTTGAACTGGAGGCAATGGACCCGACAGAGTTGGGCGCGCCTGTCTACGCCCATGTTATTCCCAAAAATATTTATTTTGAGGTGACGCCGGCTCAGTTGGTTACAGACTGGATCAACGAGCGCTAGGCAACAGCAAGGAAGGCTCGTATAGGTATGGGCTGCAATTGCCATATTTCTCTTGGAAATTGGCACAATTGCAGTTTACCGCTCCTATGAGCGTAAAGGAAAGACTTTTGCTAAAATCAGTCAATGTCAGCAAAACAGTGATGAGTGAAGCAGAGATGGCAGAATTACTCTGTGAGAGCATATGTGCAGAAGATTGCGGAATCAATCGTTACACCTTAGAGCGGGTCATTGGGCTTGCAGTTGAAATTGCGCGCGAGGGGCGTGAGGGGCGCAAGATCGGCACCCTGTTTGTCGTGGGCGATACAGAGGCGACACTCAAGCATTCACGCTGTCTGATTCTCGACCCGCTCTGGCATCATCCGCCGGAGAAAAAGCGCATTGATGATCCCAATATGCGTGAGACAATTAAAGAGTTGGCCCAATTGGATGGAGCCTTTATTGTCTCGAATGCCGGCACCGTCGTGTCGGCCTGTCGCTATGTCAGTGCATCCGCGGAAGGTGTTGAACTCCCTCTCGGGTTGGGGAGTCGTCACATGGCCGCGGCTTCCATTACCAAAGAGACGGCGGCCATGGCGGTAGTCGTGTCTGAAAGCGCCGTCGTGCGGATCTTTGATGATGGTGAACTTATTTCTGAAGTTATTCCCGAACTATGGATGCTGCGCCGCTATGGGCTGCAGCTCGCGCCGCCCTACTCATTGCGCAAAAGCAACGAAGTAACTATTGCCAGTAAACGTCCGCCCAATCCAGCGCCCCAAGCGCCAAACCAGGATGAGACACGTAGCGCAGAACAGCCAGACCAAGGAGATTCTCATGACAAACACCAAACGTACAACACAAAGCAGGACCCAGTCTACGACTCAGCCTGACGGCGTAACCACCGGCTATGCAGATGTCCATGATGCTCGCCTTTACTATGAAATGGCTGGCACCGGTGAGACGGTCGTCTTCCTCCATGCTGGCATTGCCGACCGCCGCATGTGGGATACTCAATTTTATAACTTTGCCAAAGATTATCAGGTGCTCCGCTATGACATCCGTGGCTATGGCAACTCCACCGTCGGCGAAGCTGCTTATGTCCACGCCCAGGATCTCTACCTGCTGTTACGCGCCCTGGACATAGAAACCGCCACGCTGGTGGGTTGTTCCCTGGGCGGTACAACGGCGCTGGACTTTGCCCTGGAACAGCCGACCATAATTAAAGCATTGGTGCTGGTCAACGCCGTGCCCAGTGGCTTTGACTATACCGGAGCGATGCCCCCCACACTCCAAGCGTTTGTGGGCGCCTGTCAAACAGGCAATCTCGCACAGGCAGCCGAGCTTGCCACGCAGCTTTGGCTGGATGGCCCCCAACGTCGACCGGATCAGGTGGATGCCGATCTCCGCGCCCAGGTGCGGACGATGATTGGCGAGGTGCTGGCGACGGGTGCAGTCGATTTCACGGGCGCACACGCCGCAGCACAGCCGGCGTTGGACCGGCTAGCAGAGATTACGGTGCCAACCCTGGTAATTGTTGGAGCACAGGATGACGAGAGCATTCAGCGTGCAGGGGACCTGCTGGTTGACCGCATTCCCGCCGCTGATTGGACTAAGATCGAGCGCACTGCCCACTTGCCCAGTCTGGAAAGACCTGATGCCTTTGATCGCATCCTCTTTGATTTCCTGCAACGCATTGAAGAGATTGATGAAACGATTAGCCGCGAAGACTCCTTAGCGACAGGGCTGGGTGGCGCCGTCCCCCGCAAAGTGGTAGCGCCCCGCCCAGAAGATCAGTAAGGCCATTTAATGATTCTAGTGTTTTGTAAAGTAAGTTCTGATGGATACCGTAGGGGCATCCGCTTGCCGGTGCCCTGGCGCCTAGAAGGCCACCGCTGCAAGAGTCGCGTCCAAAGGCGCCCAAGAGGCTCCCGCTGCTTCTAGGCGCCTACCACCTATCATTTCTGATCTGAAAAACACTAGCTTCTCAGGCAAGAGTTGACGTGCAAGGGTTGGCGGTGTAGACTAAGTCACCGTATGCCCCCTATATCTGCATCATTACCCGATTCCTATGACCAACAACATGCAACCTGTCCGCCCAGAAGCCGTCCCTGCCCTTGAGGTACACCAGCTCACCAAGCGCTATGCCGCCGTGCAAGCGGTCAATGACCTGAGCTTTACCGTCAACTATGGCGAGATCTTTGGTCTGCTGGGGCCCAATGGTGCAGGCAAAACCACTACTATCCGTATGATCCTCGATATCATCAAGCCAAGCGCGGGTCAAATCAGTGTGCTGGGTGGCCCGATGCGTGAGGAGACCAAAGCCCATATCGGCTATCTACCCGAAGAGCGCGGTCTCTATGAGGATATGAAGCTGTTGGATACGCTGCTCTTTCTCGGGCAGCTAAAGGGGCTCAGTCGTCAGCGCGCCCGTGAACGCGCCGAATTTTACCTGCGCGAGGTCGATCTGTGGGCGGTGCACGATCGTCAAATCAGAGCGTTGAGCCGGGGCATGAATCAAAAGGCGCAGTTTGTGGCGGCCATTTTGCATGAACCTGACTTGATCATTATTGACGAACCCTTTAGTGGACTGGATCCGGTCAACACCCGCATCATCAAGCAACTGATCTACACCATGTGCGACCGTGGCGCCGCGATTGTTATGAGCACGCACCAGATGCATCAGGTGGAAGAGATGTGTCAACGTATTTTGCTTATTGATCGAGGGCATCAGGTACTCTATGGCCCGCTACACGAGATCCGGCGTCAATTTGCCGACAACGCCGTGGAGATCGAACTCCAGGGGCAATTGGAGCAGATGCCAGGCGTTGCACACTTGGTCAGTGTCAACGGCAGCTATCATCTGTTGCTTGAAGAGAATGTGCAGCCCGACGAGGTGCTTAGAACGCTCGTGCAGATGCCCAACGTAAAGGTTGACCGTTTTGAGCGGGTGCAGATGTCTCTGGACGAAATCTTCATCCGGGTGGTCGGGCGTGATGTGGCCGCTGAAGAGTTAGCGCCAGCAGAGAGGCCGGCCCCATGAGAAAAACTTGGCTGATCGCCCTTTCCACCTATCAGCAGCGCGTACGCACCGGCTCCTTTTTGGTGCTGACATTGGGCCTGCCTATCATCATGGTCATTGCCGGGTCGATCCCCTTTTTTCTGGAAGGTAGCGTGAACACCCTGTCTGTAGTCGGTGTGGTGGATGAGACAGGAGAGCTAGTCCCAGTACATCAGCTTTCAGTCAACGGCCCATCCCTCACCTTGCACACCTACACAGACCAAGAACAGGCCGCAGCCGCGCAACAACGTGGTGAGATTGGCGCTTATCTTGTGGTTCCCCCAGGCTACTTTGCAGGAGCGCCGCCTACGCTCTATGCTACAGCCGGGCAGGGTGGGCGCCTGGAACGTGGATTGGCCGACTTTTTACGCCGCGCCCTGTTGCCGGGCGCGCCCACCTGGCTGCCGGCGCGGCTGGCGCATCCCGCCACCTTCACCTACACAACCAACACTCCTGGGGCCGAGGTTGCCGGCGGCGTGGGACTGTTCATTCGTATCTTGACGCCCATCGCTTTGGCGCTGCTCTTTGGGTTGATGGTCTTCACCGGCGCCAGCCAAATGGGGTCGGCCATGGTGCGCGAAAAAGACCAGCGTGCTCTGGAAATGGTGATTACCTCGCTGACGCCCCGTCAATTGGTGATGGGCAAGGTGCTTGGGTTGACGCTACTCAGCCTCACGCAAATTGGCATTTGGACGCTCGGCGGTGCAGTGGCGGTCACACTGGCTTTTGCCGGCGCCATCGATTTCCAGACCCTTACCATTCCGTGGCAGGCACTGATTTGGGCAATGCTGCTGGGCATTCCTGCGTACTTTCTCTATGCTGTGTTGGCGGCTGGACTGGGCATTATCGCCGGCGATAGTCAACAGGCGCAACAGTTGGCGGGCATTCTCGGTTTTCTGGGATTAGCGCCCTTCTGGTTTATCGGGATTATCATCGGGGCGCCCAATAGTCGGCTCACATTGGCGCTGACCCTCTTCCCGCTAACCAGCCCCATGATTAGTCTGTTGCGCATGGCGCTGACCACTGTGCCACTCTGGCAGTTGAGTACGGCGTTTGCGCTGATCCTCATTAGTTTGCTCGTTAGTGTTTGGTTTGTCGCCCGTATCTTTCGCACGGCTATGTTGCTTTACGGCCAATCGGTGCGACCGCGCGCCATCTGGCAGGCGCTACGCACAGCCTGAACTTGCCCATGGGGAGAGATGAATGAACAAGACGCTTTTGGTGGCGTGGCGTGAGTTTCGCCAGCGGGTGCGTTCACGCGGCTTTCTGATTCAGGTGCTCCTGATCCCCATCCTTGTGATTGTGGTTGGGGTCGTGACGAGTTTTGCCGGCGCCGCAGCACCCACCACGCCGGCAGCCCCGCCCAGCCTTCCCGCGGGCGTAATTGGCTATGTGGACGAGGCTGGACTAATCCAAAGGGCGTTAAACGCTAGCGCCGAGGATCACTTCCGCTCCTTTGCCGACGAAGAGGCAGCCGGCGCGGCCCTGGCGCGTGGTGAGATTACCGACTACTATATTATCCCCCCCAACTATCGCGAGACCGGCGCTATTCGCTGGGTCGGCGCCGAGTTACCCATTGCCCCGCCCAATACCGACCCATTTGAGGCATTCTTGCTGACGAGCCTGTTGGAGAATGTCGATTCTGGGGTGCGCGCCCAGGTGCGCCACCCCTTCAACAGCGATCAACTCCAGATTGTGCAAGTGGGGCCGGCGCCACGAGAAACGGCCAATGGCGACCTCAACTGGCTGCCCTTTGCGGTGACGCTGGCCGTCATCATTCCCCTCTTTACAGGTGGCGGCTATCTTTTTCAAAGTCTGGTCCAGGAAAAGAGCAGTCGCGTCATGGAAATCCTGTTGCTTTCGCTGCGTCCGTACCAATTGCTCAGCGGCAAAGTCTTAGGCTTGGGTGTGCTTACGTTAGTGCAGTATCTAATTTGGGCGCTCATTGCGCTGGTGGCGCTCCCCTTGCTGGATCTCAATAACACTCAGGCGCTCTCCAGCATTGACCTCACGCTTGGCGATCTGTTTTTCGTGGTTCTCTATGCTCTGGGCGGCTATCTCCTCTATGCAGCCCTTATGGCCGGCATTGGTGCGGTCACATCCAATGTCGAAAACAACCGCGCCTGGATCTTTATTGTGACATTGCCAATGTTACTGCCCATCTACGTCTGGACGGCGATTGTTGCCGCCCCCAATGGCCGGCTTGCCGTCGTGTTGAGCCTCTTTCCTTTCTCCGCACCAGCAGCAATGCTCATGCGTCTTACCGCAACCGCTGTCCCGCGTTGGCAGTTGGGGATTAGCCTGCTGCTGCTGGCGCTGACTGGTCTTGCCATGCTCGGGTTCATGGCCCGGCTCTTCCGCGCCCAAACGCTGCTCAGCGGCGAGACGCTATCGCTACGCCGTGTATGGACAAGCTTCCGCAGTTAGTATCTAGATCAATGGGTAATGGTGTAATGGTTAATGATTAACTGTTAACCATTACACCATTACCCATTGAGTCGGCTTCGTCGCAGCAAACATCGACAACTTTTTGTCGATCTGTGTGCGCTTAGCGCCTAGATATAAAGATCGCCAACAGCCAACAGCCAGCAGCCAACAGCCCCCATACCCTACTATGTGAGGGCAGGCGCTAGCCTACAAAGATATACCGCTCCATGTGCCTATTTGCTCTACCGCTATCCATTGTCACTTTGGCACTAAGTGCTATCCTAATTAAAAATGAAATAATTGTACCGGCAATGATAGTACAGAGATTCTGTAAAAGCCTGTGCACTCGCGGGGAAAGGTGGTTGCTATGATGCGTGGCGGACTCCACATTGGGCGTATTTTTGGAATTGGCATTGAAGTTGATTGGAGTTGGTTCTTCATCTTCCTATTGGTCACCTGGAATCTGGCCATTGGCTTTGCCCAGCTTCACCCAGCTTGGGGCGCCGGTATACGCTGGTCATTGGCGGCGCTGGCGGCGCTGCTCTTTTTTGCCTCGGTGTTAGCCCACGAATTAGCCCATTCGCTGGTAGCCAAGCTGCAGGGCATTCCTGTGCGGAATATTACCCTTTTTCTCTTTGGCGGCGTTTCCAATATTCAGCGCGAGCCACCGTCGCCCCGCGCGGAGTTCCTGATTACCATTGTGGGTCCCTTGACCAGCATTGTGCTGGGACTCTTGATCTCCTGGCTGGCAGCGTTGAGCGTAGGGCAACAGGCAATTAACGTGACCAATCCCATGGCAGTGGCGTCCCAGCTTACGCCCACCGCCACAATCTTACTGTGGCTGGGGTCAATCAACATTATCCTGGGGCTCTTTAACTTAATCCCGGGCTTTCCGCTCGATGGGGGACGGATTTTGCGCTCGATCCTGTGGGCCGGCACTGACAACCTGCGCCAAGCCACCCGTTGGGCCTCTTGGGTTGGCCAGACGATTGCCTGGCTGTTGATCATTGCCGGCATTGCCATGGTCTTTGGGGCGCAGATCCCCTTCTTTGGTACAGGATTTATCGGCGGTATTTGGTTGGCCTTTATCGGTTGGTTTCTCAGCAGCGCATCGAACCAAAGCTATCAACAAGTGGTCGTGCATGATATTCTGGCCGACGTGCCGGTTGCCCGGCTCATGCGCAAAGACGCCCCCACCGTGCCTGCCAATGAATCGATCGCCGATGTGGTGCACAACCATATTATGGGGACCGACGACCATGCCTTCCCTGTGATGGAGGATGACCAGCTTGTGGGGCTGATCACTTTGGATGATATACGCAAAGTGGCGCGTGGCGAATGGGAGACAACCAGCGTGCGTGCGGTAATGACGCCACGCGATCGGCTGATCGTTGCCCCGCCCGAAGAAGATGCGGCGGATGCCCTTACCATGCTCGCCCAACGTGATATACGACAGGTGCCGGTAGTGGACCATGGACATCTAGTTGGGGTGCTGCGCCGCCGCGATATTATACGCTGGCTACAGCTCCACACCGAGGAAACCTTTGGTGACGGCGTCCATCCGGTGGCCAGCTAAGCGTCTCGCTTGTTGCTGGGCAAACTTCAAGGCGTTTGCAGGGAATCCCCTATCCGTATCAGGTGAGAGTCACGGGTTGGGCGTCAGCTTGTAAAGTGACCTTGTCGTAGCCGGTGATTGCCACCGCCAGGCAGCTATAGCCTCAATAGTTATCCAAATTTGATCAAAAGAAAAGGAGAAAAGTGAATGTCAGTCCAAGATTTCCGTGAACAGGAAAACCAAAAAGAAGGCCCCTTTACCGTTACCGAGCCCGGTCGCACGCCAGGCCAGGCAGAAGGCCCCAATGACCCCGCCTACTACACACCGAGCACCACTCAATCCTCTGTCCATGAGCAGACAAAAGTACGAGGCAGATCAGACCAAGCCAGTGGGCGGCAGCGTAGTGCAGAAATGTCAGCCGTTCCCAGCCAACTGCGGGAACTGAGCAAACAGGTGCGGGAAGAGGTGCAGAGCTTTGGCCAAAGTTCGTCTACGTTGAACTTGGCAGGAATCACCTTGCCACGTGACGGTATAAAATATTGGGCATCGCTCATCAGTGGTAGCTTTCTGGCCATCTATGGCCTGAGGCGCTCGTTGGGAAGCTTAACGCTGGCTGGAATCGGCGTCGGATTGGTCTACTACGCCTTAACCGATGAATGGCCTTTGTCTGGCCAGTGGCGCAAGAACAAAACGGCCCGGAAGCGTTGGCTGGGAACCACTGCTGGTAACGGCTTTACCACGACCCAAAGCATTCTGGTCAAAGGTGAGTTGTCCAACATCTATCAAACCTGGGCCAATTTCGAAAACTTTCCGCGCTTTATGCGCCACATTAAGTCTGTGCACAAGACCGGCGCACGCACCAGTCACTGGATGATGGAAGGCCCCCTTAGCACGACGCTGGAATGGGATGCGGAAACCACGCGCTTGGAGGAGAACAAGCGCATTGCCTGGAGCAGCACTGATGGTGATCTGAAGACAAGTGGCCAGGTTACCTTTAACGCTCTGCCTGACCGCGAGGTGGAGGTCACTGTCGTTCTGCGTTATGTACCCCCGGCGGGACTTATCGGGGAGGCCATCACCACCCTCTTTGATGACCCTGATGAGAAGTTACAGCAGGATTTGCGTAACTTTAAGCGCTATATTGAAGATCAAGCATAAGTTCTGGATGATTATTTGCCTACAAAAGCGGGCCTCTGCAGGAGGCCCGCTTTTTTTATTTGGCAACAGATTAGTAGCATGCTCTTGTCAATGGCCCTTATAAATGTACCTCTATTTGTACCCACGGCATGGGAGCAGATCGCTTCCTCTCTCTCTGCGTCTTTGCAACAATGACATCTAGCTGCACACAAAGCGCAGTTGACGCATCGTAGCGGCGTCATTGTCCCTTTCCTCAACCTTCCACCAGCGTCGCTTCTGACGGATCGTAGGTAGCTGTTCCACAGACCAAGTGTACTGTAGATATGTAGACAAAAAGCGGCAGGCACTAAGGGCGCAAACATCGACAAAAAATTGTCGATATTTACTGCGGCGAAGCCGACTCAACGGTTCATGATTAACGGTTCATGGTGTAACGGTTAACCGTTACACCATGAACCATTGATCTAGATCTTGGGGTAGGAACAGCCCCGCTTGATGATTGCTATTGGACTGACGCCACTAGAAATGTCAGGTGAAGTAAAGCAAGAAGTACTCTACAGAAAGGATATATTTATGCGAAGCCATCTACTGCGGATGAGCACAACGATTGTCACCGTGATTACGACTCTGGTTTTCCTGGGGGCAGTGATCGTCCTGTTGGGCTCGACGGAGGGTGTCTCTGTTGCCGCACCCGCAGCCGCGACCCAAGCCGATGTCCAGGCCAGCGTACTGCCGGCTCCTGCTGCACTCCGCGCCATTTCGATTCCCTTTGGGATTAGTGATGTCTTGACCATCAGCGTGGATGGTGGTCAACTCCTCGCCACGGGCCACGCCGTCTGCTGGGAGGATGGGCAGATGTTCGACCTACAGGTGCGGGTGGCGCAAAGCACGACCCAGGCCTTTGCCGTTGGCCACAGCATCGATATCTGTGCCAATGGTGCGCGCCAACTGTGGGATGCCACGGCCGTGGCGCAAAGTGTCGCCGTCTTTGAGCCTGGCGGCGCCCGCGCGTGCGCCGAGGCCACCGAGTTTGGGCCACATGGCATTGCCGACGAACATCGCTGGTGCAAAGACATTGAACTGGCCCAAAGCAGCGGTGGCTAAGGCGGTTGCAGAAAATTTCCTGCCTACAAGCGGAGTCACCGTGGCGACTGGTTTTTCTGAAATAGCCTAAAAATGTGAGTAAAGTAACTGTTCCTACCATGGATAAAGAGAGGATCAAGATGGCATCCAATTTACAGATTGAACAGGCCCTCGATAGCGAAGTGCAGTCAGTTCAGGATCAGGAGGGTCACCGTACGTCTCTGGCGCTCTCGTCCGATAAGGTCGGCGTCGGCACCACTACCCCAAGCGCACCCCTCCACGTTTTTGAGGCAAGGGGTGCGGGCGGTCATACGCTCAAGCTTGATGCGGCCAGCCACACCAACCCCAATGTAAATTTTCTAATCAACGGCGAAGCGGTCGCCAATATTCGCGTCCACGAAGCAGGCGGCAACGAATTACAACTGCAAACTTATAGCCGTCCCGGCGGCTCTGTGACCACCGCTATCAGCATGACACCGGAGGGAAATGTAGGGGTGGGTACAACCAAACCGGCCTTTCAACTCTCCTTAGGCTCATCCCTGGGCCGGACGAAACTTGCCCTCTATGAAACCGATGCGGGCAATAGCTATGGCCTGGGCATTACCGCCGGCACCTTTCGGCTCCACCTCAACGGCCATCAGGCGCGCTTTGCGTTTTTGAATAGCGATGAAGACAACGCCGACGAGGTTTTGACTGTGCGCGGGAATGGCCGGGTGGGCATTGGCAAAATCCACCCACGCGAGACGCTAGAGGTGAACGGGAATATCCTGGCCACCGGTGATGTGCGGCTGGAAGGAGCCGACTGTGCCGAGGAGTTTGATGTAGCCGCAGTGTCCACGTTGACCCCAGGCACGGTGATGGTCATCGGTGACGAGGAGCGGTTGCAGCAAAGCACCGCGGCCTATGACAAACGGGTGGCCGGTGTTCTTTCCGGTGCAGGCGCCTATCGGCCTGGCATTGTATTGGACCGACAAACCACTACGCAGGATCCATCTGGGCAGGATCCATCTGGGCAGGATCCATCTGGGCAGGATCCATCTGGACAGGATCCATCGATACAGCCAAGAATGCCGCTGGCGCTGTCCGGCAAGGTGTACTGCAAGGTCGATGCCCACTTTGGGCCAATTGCTGTGGGCGATCTGCTAACCACGTCCCCTACACCGGGCCATGCAATGAAAGCGGCCGATGCCATGCAGGCTTTTGGTGCGGTAATTGGCAAGGCGCTGCGGCCATTGCCCGAGGGACAGGGTCTCATCCCAATCCTGATTGCGTTGCAGTAGCGTCAAAGAAGGAAGAACAGAAGAAGGAAGAATAGAAGAAGGAAGAATAGAGTAGGAGAAAAGCAGCATGGCTGTTAGTATGCGCGAATTGTTCAGCCGGCGTGGGATCGACCATGATGTCATCAGCCTACGCCATGCCTTAAGTAACCATCCGCAGGGTCTCAAATTAGGGCTGCGGGAGGCGCATCGGCGCTTCCTTGACCCGACCAGCGGTAATGGCTTTGCCCGAGGCTGTCGCCACCCCAATTCCATCCAGATTGGTGTGCCCGGCATCGGGGGCAAAGATTTGGGGGGCGTGCTGCCCTCGTGGGTGCCTGTAGCCGGCAACACAAGGCTGGTCCGCGTCCGCGATCATCGCACTGGGCAAACAACCCTCCGCCTGCGCCGTGATTATGAGGGGGAAACCCGCACCGTCGAGGGGGTGCTGACCCAGAGCAAAGCCACCCACACCGACTTTCCCTTTAAGCCATGGCATACCTATTATGATTGGAATTTCTATGTCCTGGTGGACAAGCAGTACACCTATCTCAACAGTGAGAGCAACCTCAATGATTTTCGCGATCATCGCGGCGTGATCGAGTGTGAATGGGATACGGCCTTTCTCCCCGACTGGGCCTGGCCGCAGCGTGGCGACCGGATCTGGATGGTAGGGCGCTGGATCTATGACTGTGGCCATCCTGCCGACCACGGCCACAAGACCGAAATTCATCCGCCCAAAGCCGTAGCCTCTTTTCGCACAGAAGCCGTCAAGTTTCGCCAAAATGGGGGACCGACCCGCGCCAGCAACGCAATTCTCTATATTGGACGCAACGGCGGTTATTGGCGGCAGCCGATCAACAATCAGGACTACGTCTTTGACTTACACCTGCCGCCCAAGCCTTATGCCGAAGCCAAACCCATCTGGAAGGTGACGGCCAAAACTGGTCGCCTGCCTGTCCAGCCCCGTATCAACCCCTTCCCGGCTGATGAGCCTCGTCTCCTGCGCATCACCGTCCCCCTTAAAGGAGAGCGGCCCCACCCAGATGAATATGGTGCGATCATTGCCGGTGGCTGGAGCGATCCCCGTGGTACAGAGTCAGCCCGCATTCGGCGCTTGCGCGTGACGGTGGAGAAGATCTTTATGGACGCAAATCTGGATCCCTTGAGCGGTGATGAATGGTACGTGTACGTTGGCGTTAATGGTCGTTGGAAGGTGTGGGAGAGCATTGGCGGTGATACGGAGACACTCAACTATGCTATCACCCTGGACCTTCACCCTGATGACCGCATTCACATTACTGCCTGCGGCCGCGAGGCGGACGAGATTAATGGCCTGATGGGGAAGAACATTGGTCTCTCGTGGGCCAAGGTTATGGACACCAGCGCAGGAGGCGACAACGCGGGCAAGATCAGAGACGGTTTTCTCAGCCTGGGCTTGAGCCTGAACTCAAGCATTGAGAATGAAGCCATTGGCCTCTTTTCTCAAGAGCACCCATCCCATGCCCTGGCCGCAACCACGGCCGCTGCCGAAGGGGGTAAATACAGGCTGCGCTATCGGGTCGATGCACTTTGATACACCCACGGCGATACAACTACATGATAAGTTCTGTTAACACTTACAGCGCGCTTGCCAGGAGACCCATTTAGAAGTGGGAATCTCCGGCAAGCGCGGGTGCATTTCTATCTTAGGGCAAATTCGCGCTGGTCCTAAGGAAACATGCCGGGGACAAGCAACGACCCATTCGGTTTGACCGGTAACTTCTCGCTCACCCCCGGCATGTTTCCTAAAAGTGAAATAGCCCATATAGGCGAAGTGAAATTCACTCGACAAATTGTATCTCGCTATCCATCCTTATGCTATATCTAATTAGATTGCACTGTATAGAGAAAAGTGCCAAACTGGATTAAAGAACAGCTTTTACCCTTATAGACCCAATTATAGACCCAATCCACCAAGGCAAACGGGAGAGGAAGACAATGAATCAACGAGAGATGAAGAAAAGAGTGCGCGAGGCACGTAAGACCCTGAAGCAACAGTGGGATAAACTTAGCCAAAGTGACTTGGACACAATTGAGAAGACGTTGGATCGTATGGTTAATCTGTTTCAGGAGCGCTATGGTTACAGTAATGAGCACGCCATCAAAGAAGTCGAGAACTACGTACAAGCGTATAGTGAGCGGGCCCGCGACACCTTGCAAGAGCAGTTTGAACAGATCCGCAAAGAGCCACGCCGCGCCCTGCCCCTGGCCTGGATCATTCTCGTTGCGGTGAGTGCGGTACTCTTGCTTGTCCGGTTACGTGGGCAAAACCACAATGAGTAAGAAATTACACAACGCTAACTTGAGAGAGTAAGACGGCGCAAGGATAGGGTAAAGAGATAGATAGGATGAAGAGGGAAGGAAAGGGGAACTATGGATGTATTTGAAGCAGTGAAAACGATGCTTGCAGTGCGCAGCTTTCGCGGCGACACCATTCCGGCAGAGACAGTCAAGCGGATTGTAGAAGCAGCGCGCCTGACCGGCAGTTCACGCAATACGCAGCAGTGGAACTTTGTTGTGGTGCAGGATGCCCACACCTTAAAAGCGCTGGGTAAACAGGCCTCGACTGGCCCTTATATTGCCAACGCGCCGCTGGCCATTGCGGTGGTTGTGCCTGATTCACCGGTGGGTTACATCGACGGCACGCGGGCTGTACAAGATATGATGCTGGTAGCCTGGGACGCCGGGATTGGCTCCAACTGGGTGGGCAATGTCAATACGGCAGAGATCAAGCAACTGCTCAATGTGCCCCAAGATAGAATGATTTTGACCGTTGTCCCCTTTGGCTATCCTGATCAGGAAATCGGCCAAGGCAAGAAAGATCGTAAAGCCCTGGGCGAAGTGGCGCACCGCAACAAAATGGGCCAACCATTCAGTTAAGAGCGAGAACCTCATGACACAGATTTATCTAGCCTTTGACGGCGGTCTGGCGGTCCTGCGCCAACAGGGTAGCCATTGGGTGGCGACCCTCTCCCTCTTTGAGCGCAAATGCCAATGTCTGGCAGTAGACCCGCACCGTCCGCAACGGGTCTACTGTGGCGCCTTTGATGCCGGCCTATGGCTGAGTGACGATGCCGGCGTCACCTGGGATCCGGTCACGGCGGCGCTTCCCCATCAGGCGGTGATGGCGGTGGCAGTCAGCCCCCATGCAGAACAAGCCGGCGCAGGCGTACTTTGGGCCGGCACCGAGCCGAGTGCGCTCTTTCGCTCCGAGGATAGCGGCCGAAGCTGGCAAGAACAGAGCGGCCTCCAATCTCTTCCCTCCAAAGCGACTTGGAGCTTTCCACCCCGGCCTTGGACCCACCACGTGCGCTGGATTGAGGCGGACGCCACCGATGCCGACCGCCTCTTTATCGGTATAGAGTTGGGAGGCGTCATGCGCAGCTTGGATGGCGGCGCCACCTGGGAAGATCGCAAAGCCCAATCACAGCACGATTGCCACACCCTACGCACCCATCCGCTGGCGCCCGGACTGCTCTATGAAGCGGCCGGGGGTGGCTTTGCCGAAAGCTACGATGGCGGCGCCACCTGGCAACGGGATGACCGCGGCCGGCGCTACCACTATCTATGGGGGTTGGCCGTCGACCCGGGGGATCCCACCACCGTTCTCGTCTCGGCCTCGCCAGGTCCGGGTGCGGCGCATAATGATCAACAGGCCAAGGCGCTGCTCTATCGGCGCACCAACAGCGGTCCGTGGCAAGCTGACCATATTGGTTTGCCCGCCGCCGAGGGGACCCGCGCCTATGTGCTTGCCACCAACCCGGCTGAGCTCGGTGTTTTCTACGCCGCCACCCGCCACGATCTCTACCGCTCGGCAGATGGCGGGATCAGTTGGGAACAGTTACCGATTACCTGGCCCGATGGCGCACGCTTTACCACCGTGAACGCCCTGGCCGTGACCGAGGATGAATCATAATAATACGAGAAAGTGTAGTAAATGTCGTAGCAGAAGCAATCATGCAGCAATTATAGCGACACTTAGGCCGTTCCAAGGAATAGATTACCGCGCTGAGGTGACTGTCACTGGCCACCAAGTCTGGCGTAATCCTAGGTTGCCTAGGCCAGTGACAGTCACCTAAAAAAGGAATTCAATTTCTTGGATAAGCCTTACAGAGAAAGAAGAGTAGATCATGGCTAGTAAGCAGACCCAACCCCATTTTACCTGTAACTTAGAAGCGACGCCCAAACCCTTTACCCCGCACTGGAGCCATACCGTAGGCAGCGGTCACGCGCCGCTGGCGTTACGCGCTGATTGGCAAGCACAGTTGCGCCAGTCTCATCACGAATTGGGCTTTCGCCACGTGCGCTTTCATGGTCTACTCTCCGACGATATGGGGACATTGATCTGTCATAAGAATGAGTTGCTCTACTCTTTTTTTAACGCCGATCAGATTGTCGATTTTCTGCTTGATATTGGCATGAAACCGTTTATGGAGTTGAGCTTTATGCCTACCACGCTGGCCTCGGGCGATAAAAGAGTCTTTAACTATGCCGCCAATGTGACGCCGCCGGCTGACTATGGCCAATGGGCAACGTTGATCCGCAAACTGGTGCGCCATTGGGTGGACCGCTATGGGCTGGAAGAGGTGCAGCAGTGGTACTTTGAGGTCTGGAATGAACCCAACCTCAACTCTTTTTGGACCGGTTCCCAGGCCGACTACTTCAAGCTCTATCGCTACACCGTGGAGGCGATCAAAGGTATCGATCCCGACCTGCGGGTAGGTGGGCCGGCTACCGCCAAAAATGAATGGATCGATGCGTTTGTCAACTACTGCGAACAGCACGATACGCCAGCAGACTTTATCACGACCCATCACTATCCCACCGACGCCTTTGGCGCAGAGGGGGATAATACTGAGGAGCAATTGGCCAAGAGCCACCGCAGTGTGCTGCGCGAGCAGGCTGTCCAGGCGCAGCAACAAGCCCAAGGCCGCCCACTCTATTACACGGAATGGAATAGCTCATCCAACCCGCGCGATCCCCTGCATGATTACCCCTACGCAGCCGCGTTTATTGTCAAAACCAATCTGGAAGCCATTGGGCTGGTAAAAGGCTATAGTTTTTGGACTTTCTCCGACATCTTCGCGGAGAACTACTTTCCATCCCAGCCTTTCCACGGCGGCTTTGGTCTGCTTAATCTCTACGGCATTCCCAAACCGACCTACCGCGCCTACCAACTACTACACGAATTAGGTGATGAGTTGCTGGAGGTGCAAGGTGCTCATGCGACGGTAGACGCGTGGGCCACCCACCGCCCCGATCGCAGTACTGTTCTGCTCACGAACTTTGCCTTGCCGCACCACCCGATTGCGACAGAGCAGGTTCATCTTGAACTTACGCGCGCCCAGGTGCCCCAATCCATACAGATCGTGCGCATTGATGAAGATCATGCCAATCCACGACGCCTTTGGGAGGAAATGGGTAAACCTAATTATCTAAATGCGGAACAGGTGGCGCAGCTGCAGCAGGCGTCAGAACTGCACCACGAGCCGCTAACGGTTGAGTATCGTGCAGGAAAGGTGCAGCTCAAAGTGACCATGCCCCCCCAGGCGGTGGCGGCGGTTATTTTGAAGTAAAATGGTTCATCTGGATTTCGGGTGGGAGAGTCAAAATAATCCCGGAATCTCGGAAAGATTCCGGGATTATTTTGACGGTCGTACCTATCAACCACATGAGATCCTGTTGAGCCGTAAAAATTACGCTCATAGGGGCGACAAAGTGAAATTGCACCTTTTCTTTCTGAAAAATGGTGCAATTTCAGCCGCATGCCTATATGAGCCCCAAATCAAGTGCGATCATCCTATCGTGACCGCACATCACAACAATGAGGGGAGCAGCTATGGCGAAATCATCAGACGAACAGATGCTGGACCAACTTCAGCAGAATGCACTGCGCTACTTTCGCGGTGAGGTCAACTCTGTCAACGGTCTGGTGGCAGACTCTACAAAAGAAGCATCATTTTCCAGCATCGCGGCAGTCGGGCTGGCCTTTACCGTCTACCCGGTGGCGGTGGAACGGGGCTATTTTACGCGCGACGAAGCAGTGCGCCGCACATTGGCGGCGTTGCGTTTTTTCTGGCACAGCGAACAGAGCGATGGGCCCGAGGCCACAGGCTATAAGGGCTTTTATTATCATTTTTTAGATATGGAAACTGGGCTACGCGCCCGACGCTCGGAGTTATCCACCATTGACACGGCTATCCTGTTGGCCGGCGCGCTGACCGCGGCCGCCTATTTTCAGGCGGACAATGTCCATGAACAGGAAATTCGCGAACTCGCCGACAAACTTTACCGGCGTGCGGATTGGACATGGGCGTGCAATGGAGAGGCAACGGTTGTGCATGGCTGGAAACCCGAGAGTGGCTTTATCACATATCGTTGGAAGGGGTATAACGAGGCGCTGCTACTCTACATTTTGGGCTTAGGCTCCCCCACCCATCCGCTGCCGCCGGAAAGTTACCAAGCCTTTACCGCCGGCTATGACGAGCACTGGAAGGAAATCTACGGACGTGAGGTGCTCTATGCCGGCTCGCTCTTTATCCACCAGCTCCCGCAAATTTGGCTGGATCTGCGCAACATTCAAGATGAACCAATGCGCGCCAAAGGGTTTGATTACTTCGAGAACAGCCGCCGCGCTGTATACATTCAGCAGGAATATGCGGTGCACAACCCCTTTCGTTTCCATGTTTACGCCAAGGATTGTTGGGGCTTCACCGCCAGTGATGGCCCAGGGCCTGAGGCGCGCCAGGTGAATGGCATTGACCGCCGTTTTTTTGGCTATGAACAGCGGGGGGCGCCCTTTGGTCCCGATGACGGCACCATTGCACCTTGGGCTGCGGTGGCGTCGCTCCCCTTTGCCCCAGAGATCGTATTACCCACCATTGCGCGTTTTGAGGAACTGGATCTAGAAGCCTTGCGCAGTCAGGGTTACGGCTTTCGTGCGACCTACAATGCCACCTACCACACCCGTGCGGAAAAAGAATCCTTGACTTTGGATAAGATTGACGGTGAAACCGTCTGGGTCTCCCCCTGGTACTATGCGCTCAACCAAGGACCGATCATTCTGATGATCGAGAACTACCGCACGGAATTATTGTGGCGGCTAATGCACCATGCTTCTCCCATTGTACAGGGACTGCGCCGCGCCGGTTTTACGGGTGGTTGGTTGAGCAGTAATTCGTGAAAGAGACCAGCAATGCCCCACCTGCGGATGCTCTCTATACAAGAGAAAATGTTAGATTGGACATTGCTGAAAAGAGATTGAGAGAGTTTTATGGAAAGTCAATATAATGGACAGCAGTACAACGGGCAGCAGTACAACGGGCAACAGGGTAACAGGGCACAATCGAAGCGGCAGCCGCAGCGCAAGCAACACGAAGTGGTCGTCATTACGGGCGCTTCGGCCGGCGTGGGGCGGGCAGCCGCGCGCGCCTTTGCCCAACGCGGCGCCCACATTGGTCTGCTCGCGCGCGGCACAGAAGGCTTGGCCGGCGCCCAGCGCGATGTAGAAGCATTGGGCGGCCGCGCCATTGCCATTCCCACCGATGTCGCGGATGCCGACGCCGTCGAGGCCGCGGCGGCGCAGGTGGAGGCAAGCTTCGGCCCCATCGACATTTGGGTCAACAACGCGATGACTTCGGTCTTCTCGCCAATAAAAGAGATGACACCGGCGGAGTTTAAGCGCGTTACAGAAGTGACCTATTTGGGGGTGGTCTACGGCACGCTGGCTGCGCTACACCGGATGTTGCCGCGCGACCGCGGCTCGATCGTGCAGGTCGGCTCGGCGTTGGCCTACCGGGGCATTCCGCTCCAGGCCGCCTATTGTGGCGCTAAACATGCCATCCAAGGCTTCTGCGACTCCCTGTGGAGCGAGTTGGTCCACGATGGCAGCAATGTGCAAGTCACCATGGTGCAGATGCCTGCGCTCAACACGCCCCAATTTGGTTGGGTCAAGAGTCGCTTACCCCACAAGGCACAGCCGGTGCCCCCGATCTATCAACCGGAGGTTGCCGCCGAAGCCATTGTCTGGGCCGCCCACAACCACCGGCGTGAATTGACCGTCGGGGGAATGAACAGTGTAATTTTGTGGGGCAACAAATTCTTCCCCAGCTTTGGCGATTGGTATCTGGCCCAAACCGGCTACAGCGGCCAGCAGACCAACGCCCCGCGCGATCCCATGCGCCCCTACAATCTATGGGAGCCGGTGGATGGTCCGGGTGGTGGTGATCATGGCGCGCATGGGGATTTTGACCAGCGCGCCAAAGATCACAGTTGGCAGTTGTGGGCCAACACCCATGCCAATGGCTTAAAGCTGGCAGCCCTGGGTTTGCTTGGCGGCGCAGCCTATGCTTGGCTACGCGACAGACAAGCAGAAGAGAACAAGTTGAAGCGCGTCCAACGGCCTACCTACAGTCAAATGGAGCAGTGGCAGGAAGTGCCCATCGAAGTGCATGACTACCGCAGCGCCAATGCAGCCGCGCACGCCTGATCACAAGCCCGGGGTGCGGGACAACTACACTGTTAACGGAATTAGGCTAGTTTAGCCAATAAGGGCGCTCCGGCATTTGTCTTCCTGGAAGGGGGCGACGCACCTCCTGCATTTCACCCTCAGCCTCCTCCTTCCAGGAAGACCTGCGTGACCACCTGTAGACTGGCAACACAGCCCAGACAGTGGGCTAGGGAAACTACGCTGAATTGATAGGATCAAAGGTTCGACTTCTTGGCGAAGTCGAACTTTTTGTTTCCCCACAGGACAAATGTACCTGGCCCTATATCTTTTGCGCCTAACCCGATAGATGTCATTTTTGTGCTGATACTGCAACAATACAGAAGAGTTGGGTCATAGCTCCAACCAAGGAGAAAAATTATGTTAATTAAAGAGATGATGACACACAATGTAGAAACCATCAGGCCAGAGGCTACCGTGCAGGATGCGGCCAAGCAGATGAAGGCGCTGGATGTCGGTTCGTTGCCGGTCTGTGATGGGAAAAAGATTCAGGGCATGATCACGGATCGGGACATCACCCTACGCGCGGTGGCGGATGGTCGCAATCCCGCGCAGACCAAGGTGACGGAGGTGATGACCGATGAGTTACATTATTGCTTTGATGATCAACTTGTGCATGACGCCGCCATCACCATGCAGCGCTATCAGATTCGCCGCCTGCCCATTGTGAACCGCGCCAAGGAGTTAGTTGGCATTGTGTCGCTAGGCGATCTGGCCGTCGATACTGATAACCAAAATTTGGCCGGCGCCACCCTAGAGACCATTTCCGTACCGGCTAAGCCGGAGCGCTAACGGGCGTAGTTCCTAGCTGGGGTTCGGCGTTTTTCATTGATTACATTGGTGATTGGTTGATTGGTAATTGGCAGTCATCCTTCGCCGACTTGTGCCATTAGCCTGAAATTGATTTAGGTGTATTTAATGCTTAGAACCTATCCGTAAATTCGGTTGTGGCGTCCAGTACTTGGTCGAGTTGTGGACTTGGGCACAGAGAATTTACGGACAGACACTTAGTAAGTCACCTGAGATCCGTCTGCATTAACCTTGCAGACAGGGAGAGCTTCATGCAGACAGAAGAGCAAGCAAAACCTGTACGCACCAACGCAGAGGACGCTACGGTGGGCGACCGCGCCGGGGTCCCCTACTCAACCGGCTATGGCGTGCCGGAGCCGGAGTATGTGGGTCAGCAGCCCAATCGCTTTCCCGACGACAACAAAGCGGAGACCCAATTTGTGACCCAGAATCATGCGTGGGCGCCAGAGCCCGTTACAGAGGCGCCAGAAAATGACGGCGCGCCTACGTCCACCCCGGCCCACGGCACAGGACTGCCCTTTCTGCAAAAGCTGATCAAACGTAATGCGAGCAAAATGGTGCTGCTGGTGATGGATGGGTTGGGGGGTCATCCCCAAGCGGAAGGGGGACAAACTGAACTGGAGACGGCCAAGACCCCGAACCTGGATAGCTTGGCGGCACGCGGCATTTGTGGGCTGCAACAACCGGTGGCCACCGGCATTACCTCCGGCAGCGGACCTGGGCATCTGGCCCTCTTTGGCTATGAGCCGCTGACCTATCAGATCGGGCGCGGGGCGCTTTCGGCATTGGGTGTTAACTTTGACCTTCAGCCGCAAGACGTGGCGGCGCGCGGCAACTTTTGTAGCGTCGATGAACAGGGCAGGATCACTGACCGGCGTGCGGGGCGCATTGCCAGCGCCAAAGGCAAGGAACTGTGTGCGCTGCTCAATGAGGTTACCTTACCCGGCGTTGAGGTCTTTGTACAGCCGGTGGAGGAGTACCGCTTCTTGCTGGTGCTGCGGGGTGAAGGACTTGCCGCCGCTGTGACCGACACCGACCCCCAGACGACCGGTGTGGAACCATTGGCGCCCCAGCCGCGTACGGCCGCCGCCAAAGAGACAGCCGAATTAGTGCAACAATTTTTAGCGGAAGCACAGAAGCGTTTGGCGGATCATCACCCCGCCAACATGGTGCTCTTGCGCGGCTTTGCCCAGCGTCCCAACTGGCCCACGTTGGCCGAAGCTTATGGTCTCCATGCCGCCGCTATCGCCGCCTATCCCATGTATCGAGGTGTAGCGCGCTTGTTGGGCATGGAGCCGCTGGAGACCGAAGAAGAGCCGGCAGCCAAATTTGCTGTGCTGACCAAGCGTTGGCGTGACTTTGATTTCTTTTTTGTCCACATCAAGCGCACGGACAGTGCTGGGGAAGATGGCGATTTTGCGCGCAAGGTGGCCTTGATCGAAGCGGTCGACACCCAAATTCCCCGGCTGCTGGCGCTTGACCCGGATGTGGTCATGGTGACAGGCGATCATTCGACACCGGCCGTGCTGCGTGCGCACAGTTGGCATCCGGTGCCGGTGTTGCTCTGGTCGCCCTATTGTCGGCCCGATGAAGTGAAGCACTTTGGTGAACGGCCTTGTATTGCCGGCGCACTGGGCCCCCGTTTTCCTGCCGCCGAACTAATGCCGCTAGCGCTGGCGAATGCGCTGCGGCTGGAAAAATTTGGGGCGTAAAGACCGGGGCATCAAGTCCGGGATAACACTATGATTGACCTTTTGCAGGAGGCATATCAATATGCGCTCAGCCACATTCCAGAGTTACAGGAAGCGCTGGGTCAGCATCTGCTGTTAGTGGCAGCTGCCTTGGGAATCAGTATTGTGCTCTGTGTTCCCCTTGGCATCTGGACATCGCGCTCGCGTCTTGCTGCGCTTACCGTGATTAATGCCTTTAACGCGCTGCGCGTCATCCCCAGTTTGGCGATTCTCTTTTTGGCCATTCCCTACTTTGGTCTTTCCCTCACCTCGGCGGTGATCGCCTTAACGTTGCTGGCGCTGCCCCCTGTGCTGATCAACACCGATGCGGGTTACCGTTCGGTCGATGCCGCGATGCGTGAGGCGGCGCGCGGTATGGGTATGACGGCCAGCCAGATCCTCTGGCGCGTCGAGACGCCGCTGGCCCTACCAGTGATTCTGGCCGGTATTCGCACTGCCACCACCGAAGTAATTGCCAGCGCCACCCTGGCGGCCTTTATCGGCAGTGGCGGCTTTGGGCTCTATGTGGTGCGTGGGCTGGCTATGTTTAGCATTCCGATTTTATTGGTGGGAGCGATTCCGGTGGCGCTGCTCACCTTGCTGGCAGAGCTATCTTTGAGCGGTCTTCAGCATGCATTTGAGCCGCCCCATGCGTAGTTGCACCCTTGTTTCGTAGTGCGTGTATTGATGGAGAACCAAATACAATGAATAATCTTCTAAGATCCTCTCGTTGGCTGCTGACAAGCCTTGTGGTGGTTGGTATCGTGGCGCTGAGCGGTTGTGCTATGCCGGCCGCCAATAACGCCGATACTCCGGCAGCCTCTGCTACAGCTAACAGTGGCGCGTCTGGCAATCAAAGCACGGAACCCATTGTGGTCGCTTCCAAAGACTTTACCGAAGAGTTTATCTTGGGTGAAATGTATGCTCAGTTGTTGGAAAATGCCGGTTTTACTGTAGAGCGCAAGATCAACTTGGGCGGTACGCCGGTGGCCCACCAGGCGTTGCTCAACGGGGAGATTGACCTCTATCCCGAGTATACCGGGACAGGGCTGTTGACGGTATTAAAAGAAGATGTCATGAGCGATCCCCAAGCCGTCTACGATGAAGTCAAGACGCAATACCAGGAGCAATTTAATCTAACCTGGCTGGAGCCGGCGCCCATGAACAACACGCAGGCCCTGGCCATGACCCAGGCGCGTGCCGATGAACTGGGCATCCAGACCTTTTCTGATTTAGCCGCGCAGGCCGATCAATTGGTGCTGGTGGGGCCGCCGGAATTTGCCGAGCGGGAAGATGGGTTGCCCGGTCTCCAACAAGCCTATGGTGGCTTTGAGTTTGCTGATTTTCTGGCAATCGATCCGGGGTTGCGCTATCAGGCGCTGCTCAATGGCGAAGCCGATGTGGTGGTGGCCTTTGGCACCGATGGCGAGCTGGCTGCGAATAATCTGGTTGTTTTAAAAGATGATAAAAACTTCTATCCGCCCTATCAGGTGGCGCCGGTAGTGCGCACGCCGGTGCTTGATGCCAACCCTGCCATTGCTGACACACTAAACGCATTGGCGCCGCTGCTGACGACGGAGACAATGCAGCGGCTGAATAACCAGGTAAGCGGCGAAGGACAGGAGCCGGCTGCGGTGGCCCACCAATTTTTGATCGATAATAACCTGATTCAAGGGAGCTAGCCTTGTGGGCGCAATCCGTTTCGAGCAGGTCAGCAAGGAGTTTCCCGGCATGAGCCGGCCGGCGGTGGACCATTGTAGCCTGGAGGTAAGCGATGGCAAATTTGTCGTCATCCTGGGGCCATCGGGCTGTGGCAAGACTACCTTAATGAAGATGGTCAATCGCCTTTACGACCCTTCGTCCGGCACAATCTATCTGGATGGCAAAGATGTGCAACAGATCAACGCCACCGAACTGCGCCGTCAAATCGGGTATGTGATCCAACAGATCGGGCTTTTTCCTCATATGACGGTGGCGCAGAATATAAGCGTTGTGCCTCGTCTGCTCCGGTGGGATCAAGCGCGCACCGCCCGGCGTGTTGACGAACTGCTTGACCTGGTCGATCTACCGCCCGGCGAATACCGCGAGCGCTATCCCGCCCAGCTTTCCGGTGGTCAGCAGCAACGGGTGGGGGTGGCGCGGGCATTGGCCGGCAATCCCGATGTGATCTTAATGGATGAACCTTTTGGCGCAGTCGATGCGATTACACGCGAGAGTTTACAGAATGAGATGTTGGCATTACAACGCAAAGTGCACAAGACCATTTTGTTTGTCACCCACGATGTGGATGAGGCGCTGCGTCTGGCCGACCAGATTGTGATTATGCAGGCTGGACGTATCGTGCAATATGCTACGCCGCTGGAACTGCTGAGTAGCCCCGCCAATGATTTTGTCAATCAGTTGGTGGGTGGCGATGACATGGTGCGCCAGCTCAGTCTGGTGCGCGTGGAAGCCGCTATGCAGAGATTGCCCGCTGCCTTTCAAGGCAATGGGCAGCCGACCATTGAAAGGGGCCGTTCTTTGCGTGAAGCGTTATCGCACTTATTGCGGGGCGACACAGCCGAATTGATCGTGACTGAGCAAGGCGCCCAGACGGGCCTGCTTTCGCTGGATGATATACGCGCCCACGCCGAAAGTGTGAACAACGGTGAACGTGAAGAATAGCGAAATAGACAATGAGCTACATTTGGCACAATGGCAGTGAAATCCTGCAACTGAGTGGTGAACATCTGACGATGGTGGGCACTGCGCTGGCAATTTCGCTACTGATTGCATTACCGCTCTCCGTGTTCATGGCCCGTTCGGCGCGGTTGACCACCGTCATTATGGGGATCCTGGGCACGCTCTATACCATTCCCAGCATTGCGCTGCTGATTCTGCTGCTGCCCATCTTTGGCTTAAATCAGCGGTCGGTGATTGTAGCATTGGTGGTCTACACCCAAATCATTTTGGTGCGCAACATTGTTGCGGGGTTACAGGGCGTCTCACCCATTCTGCTTGATGCAGCCAAAGGGGCGGGGATGAATGGCTGGCAACGCTGGCTGCAGGTGCAACTGCCCCTGGCGCTGCCAGTGATCCTGGCTGGCGTACGGCTGGCGACAGTGGTCGCCATTGCCATTGCCACCATTGGCGCCAAATTTGGCGCCGGGGGACTGGGTACGCTGCTCTTCAACGGCATTGCCCAAAATCGCTATGACAAGATTTTGGCTGGCTCGATTGTGGTGGCACTGCTGGCGCTGGTGTTGAACTATCTGCTGCTAGCACTGGAAAGCTACTTTGATACAGAAAAGCGCATTGCGCACCAGGCCAAAGTAGAAGGAGCATCGCGCCGGCTAGCGCTGGAAGGCGCATAGGGAATTGGAGTTTAGGTTCTACGCAACATAGTAAGTGATTGAGTGACGGGTTGCGAGTGGCGAGTCTTCGCTACGCCCACCTGCAACCCGCTAATGATCTTTTCTTGATCTATTACATGCGAAGAGCCAAATTTAAGAAGGAAACAACAACGATGACTTACCAAGAGAGAGAGATGGATAGAGATTATCAAGCCACGGCCTACCAGACCCCAGCTTATCAAGAGAGAGGCTACCAGGATCGCGACGGTGAAGATAGAGGCTATCAAGATCGAGGCCATCAAGACGCCCGCTATCAGAATAGTGGCTATCAAGATTTGCGCTACCAAAACACGCCCTACGATGATGGCAGATACTACCGACCGCGCGCAAAGGCAGAAAGTTCTATGCATGATGTGGTCATAGGGCTGCTAGGGGGCGTGGCCGGCGTTATTGCCATGGATATTTTCTCGCAACAGGTTATGCCGATGCTTACCCAGAGCGATGAAAAGGAAAAAGGTGGCGGAAAGCAGAGTGGACAGCAAAGCAGTAAGCAAGAACAGCCGCTGGATTCAATCGCTGTGATTGGGCAACACCATCGCTCCAACGAATCCTCCACCGCGGCCCTGGGCCGCATTCTTTATCACTGGGCCACGGATGAAGACCCCGATAAGCAGACCAAGAGCACCTTAAGCTATCTGGTCCACTGGGGCTATGGCATTGGTCAAGGCGGTGTCTATGCTTCTATGCGCGGCCCGGTCGATGGGTTTGATCTGCCGGGTGGTTTGGCCTTTGGCACAGCCCTTTGGCTGCTGGGGGATGAGATGGCCGTGCCCATGTTAGGACTGCAAGAGGGACCTACCGCGTCTGGCGTCACCACCCATGTGAACCGGCTAGCTATGCATCTTGTCTACGGCGTAACGACTGCCGCGACCACCCAATGGCTGCGTAGGTTGGTGTGAAACTTAGCGATTTCTAAAGGGAGGGTACACGCATGAATTTTGACTTTACGCATAAAGTCGCCCTTGTGACTGGTGGCGGTTCGGGGATTGGTGAAGCGTGTGCCCGTACCTTTGCTGCCGGTGGCGCCCGCGTCGTTGTAGCTGATCTAGATAACAAGGGAGGCCAGCGGGTCACCGACACCTTGACCCAGAAGGGTAGTGAAGCCAGCTTTATTCATGTGAATGTAGCCGATCCGCCCAGCGTCGAGCAGATGGTGCAGCACGCCATCAACCACTATGGCCAGCTCGACATCGCCGTAAATAATGCAGGCATTGGCGGTGAAGCCAAGCCGACCGGCGAATATAGCGTTGAGAGCTGGCGACAAGTGATTGATGTAAATCTCAACGGTGTCTTTTACTGTATGCGCTACGAAATTCCACAGATGCTTGAACATGGTGGCGCCATTGTCAATATGGCTTCCATTCTGGGCACGGTAGGGTTTGCAACCGCGGTCGCTTATGTGAGTGCCAAACATGGTGTCGTAGGTATGACCCAAAACGCCGCCCTTGAGTATTCCGGTCAGGGGATTCGCATCAACGCGGTGGGGCCCGGCTTTATCAAAACGCCTTTACTCGATGCCAATCTTAACGCAGATACGCTGAACATGTTGGCCAAGCTCCACCCGATTGGACGACTCGGTGAGGCACAGGAAGTTGCCAACCTGGTAGCCTTTCTTTGTTCGGACGAAGCCTCTTTTATTAGTGGTTCCTATCATCTGATCGACGGCGGCTACACAGCACAATAAATCTACCACTCAACATTGATTAAGGATGGTCCGGAAAAATAATTATCCAACGCTCATATGGGCGAAGAGGTGAAATCGCAAATAAATACCAGGGAAAAATAAAGTGATTTCACCCGGAAACCTATATGAGCCATTATCCAATTGCCCACAAAATACTATAACGGATTTAGGTAGAACGGATTTTACCCTGGACAAACCAAAAATCAGTTACATCCTAAATCTGTTGTTGTGTTGGATAATTTAAATTTTGGAAAATCTTAATACTACAGGAGGAAATTATTGATGGACAAGCAGACATTAATCAAGCATTTAAATGAAGATTTGGCAGGTGAACTTTCTGCCATCACACAATATATTACCTATGCCGCCAAAGCTACCGGACCCTACCGACCGCAGCTCAAACAATTTTATCTGGATGAAGTGCCGGATGAACAACGCCATGCGCAATTTTTGGCCGAAAAGATTGTCGCTTTGGGCGGGGAACCGCAGACAGAGCCACGCCCTGTACAAGCGGCGGAGACCAACCACGAAATGTTACAGGCGGTGCTGCAAGCGGAACGACGGGCCATCGGTGACTATACCAAACGGGCCAAGGAGGCCGAAGAGTTCGGCGACAAAGGTCTAGTGGTCCAGCTTGAGGATATTGTGGCCGACGAAACCGGCCATGCCGAAGAGACAGAGCGCATCTTACGCGACTGGTCGGAGCGGTAGTAAGCAGCTGCGTAAAGCATAAGCCTCTGCTCGGGTCAGAGGCTTATGCTGGACATCAATTTCAAGGGGGATAATCTATGAATGGAAGAACGACAAGGTCAACAACGTCAACAACGAACGAGCTAGGGACGGAGCGCAAGGAGCATATCCAGAAGAGACTTGAGCACCTGGTTACCCTCAATCGGCATGGCGTCGGCGCTTATGAAATGGCTGTCGACCTGTTGTCCAACGATCAGTACGCCCAGATCTGTCAAGAGTTTGCCGAGCAACGCAAGCATTTTATTGAGGAATTAGTCCGTATGATGAGTCAGTATGACGCTGCGCCCCCAGACGTGCAAAGCTTTGGCGGCCTCATGCAAGACATCTGGATGAATATACGAAGTACAGTGAGTGGCGACGATGCAGCCGTTTTGGTTGAATGTGACCGTGGCGCCGAGTTGGCGCTGGACCTCTATCACGATGCGGTCAACGAATCTTTGCCTGGTGATGTGGAAACTTTGCTACGCAATCAATTTTCACTCCTCAAGGGCGAACATGAACGGATTCATCGATTAGTAGCCGCTTTACAGCAATAAAGCTTGGGTGCGACGCAGCACAGACGCGCCAGTGCGTGGCTGTGCTGCGTCGCACTCGGAAGAGGAGGAATGTTATGCAGTTAACGAATAGCTGGCGGTCCGCTATCGCTTTACTGATGCTGATGACAACGCTGTGGATTACGGCCTGTGACCAGCAAGGGGCAGTGCTACCGCCGACAGAGGAGGAACAGATCAAGAATGTGGCTGTCGGCTACTTTGTACGCGAGACCAGCGTGCCCGAATATGAGGCACAAGTCGAAGCCGTAGTTGACGACTGGGCGCGCGTCAGCCTTGCGCCAGTGGGGGTGGAATCAAGTGGGGGCCCCATGATTATGTACCTACAAAATCAGGCAGCCACCGACAACCCGGCGCCTACGGCCGTACCACAGACAGTGCCCGGCAATGAGGCACGGATCACCAACGATTTCGGATGGACGGTCATTACACCGCCACAAGTCCAGTTTTCGGATACAGAGCTTGACGCAATGCAGGTTCCCGCAAAGATTCGCCCCACCAACGGATAACAATCACAAAACTTTACGGCGCTTCGGGAGCGCATGTGGCTCACACCACGCGCCCTGGGGCGCTTTCAACCGCTGGCGCTAAAGTCAAGATGGAAAGAAGGTACTATGAGTGAGAGGAATCCCCAACTAAAAGAACGTATTGCCTATGAATTGAACGTTCTAGAAGCGATGGCCGACGAACTAGAGGCCTATATTGTTAAGAGTGAGGTCTACCGTACAATTCTGGTGAGTACAGGTAGGGGCAATCAAAAAGTAGAGATGTCCGGCGGCGACTTGTTGGCGCGCATGCAAGCGTTGCAGGCAATGCGCGAGAACTTGACCATGGATGAGAAGGATCGTCTGAACAGCATTATCACCAAGCTGGAGGTCACCAAGGGTGAGTTCCAAACACCTTTTCACGAGTTGTTGCGCCGCGAACTCAAATCCCGGCTGGCAACCCTGCATTGGTCACGCGATACACAGCCAGAAGGAGAGAAAGAAGAAGCCTCCGCCGCGGATCAGTCCAATCATTTACGGATTGCCGTCATTCGCGAAGAGCTGGCGGATAAACAACCGGCAGAGACGGCAGATGAGTTGGATGCGCTTGAAGAACAACTGAACGATGCGCTTGATCGTCTGCAGATGGGCCAGAACCCCAGTCCTTAAAAAGCATTGCTGTCCCCCTGCTTTACTCTTAGGCTCATATAGGTCTCCGGGTGAAATCGCCCCTTCTTCTCTAGTAATTGCAACGACTTCACCTCTTCGCCCATATGAGCGTTACCCTTGTTCCTGTCGGCTACGCAACCGCCCGCAAATTGATCCTTGAACTAATTCTACAAAAGCAAAATGGCGACTATGGTCGCCATTTAAAAGTTGGCTCATATAGGTCTCCGGGTGAAATCGCTTTACTTTACCGTGGTATTTATTGCGATTTTACCTCTTCGCCCATATGAGCGTAAAAGTTTGTTTGCTTGTTTCGCAGATTAAACTGCACTTCGCCCCATAAACAGCGATACAACAAAAATAATCAGGAAAACCACAAACAAAATCCAGGCAATGTTACTTGCGGCGCCGGCCACGCCGGAAAAGCCCAGGACAGCGGCAACCAGCGCAATGACTAAAAAGATAATAGACCATTTAAGCATAGTGACTCCTTAACTTATGAGGAGTGTACGGAGGATAAAGCACTTGTTTAGCAGCTTCACCCTCCGTACACTCCTTGTTGAGACTGTGTTAAATTAATTATTGCATTGTGTAGGGACGTACCCTTGCAGTCGTCTTAGGGCGCCGGCAAGCGGATGCCCCTACCGGTAATACCGAATTCCTGATTTAACCCAGTACTTAGTCGCTGTTGGTAAAGTTAAGCCCTGATTAGCGGCGCTCTGTCTCCATCCAGTCATTCACTTCACGTTCAGCGCGCTCGCGTTGATAGCCATAACGCTCCTGGAGCTTGCCTACCAACTGTTCGTAATTACCTTGACTCTCCGTCAGATCATCATCGGTCAATTTACCCCAGCGTTCTTTAATACTGCCGGTAAATTGTTTCCATTGACCTTTTAATGTATCCTTATTCATGGGATCTCCTTTCACATTACGTTCTCTCGTACCTGCTCGAAAGGCACGATACCAAGTTCTCTGTTATCTCTCTTTAACCATGGTCAGCAGACCACCATCAGACGCCTGGGTTCTCCAGAGCACCTGGCGGCGAGCACACCAACAGTATAGTCTGCACATGAGGATGGTTGATCATCTAGAAATTTTCTGTGTGCTTCTAAAGTAAGGATAGCATACCCTTTAGGCACGCTGTCCCTATCCATGTACAAAATAGGGATATATAAAAAGATAGGGAATCTCTCCCAGCACTACAACGAGATTTCGGAAGCTTCGAGGTGATTGTCACTGCCCAGAGCTAGCTCATTGCTATCCGGCTTCTCGTGGGCAGTGACAATCACCTTTGCAAAGTCTCGTGGTAGTACTAGTGCCGCGAACATTTAATTTTTAGAAATCACGACTCAAGTACAAGTCATCAGGATTTCTAAAAATTAAGCAGCCAGACAACTAGCCATGCCGAAAGATCGCTGCCACCAGGTGATGGCCAGGCATTTCCTCAGGTGCTAGCGCATAGACAACGCCACCATTGATTAGTGTATGAACGGCGGCAAAGTCAAGCAGGTCAAAATCGCCTGTCTGTTGCTCATCATGTCGGTCAACACGGTTGGCTTCCGGCTCAAAGCGACCCCACTGTTGCACATCTAGCGGGACAAATAGTGTATCGACACGTTGAAAGTAGGCGCCGGCGACAATCTCGTTGAGATCGGCAGAGGCGCGGGCATCGTTAGTGCCGGCCAAATGTAGATATCCATCTACGGCCGCTTGTTGTGCTTGGGCAAAGCGTGGCTCCACCAGCGGCCAAGCCTGTGCATGCAATTCTTGGGCGCTGAGCCTTTCCGGATTTCCATCCACCCCAGCGTCAACTATAGTTTGATAATTTGCCACTTCTTGGTAGAGACCGCGCATCACTTCTACACCGGCCAACACCAGGGGTGTGCGTTGATCCTCCACATGGTCACAGACGCCATCATCAACTCTGTTTAAAAAGCGCTTAATGTTTTCTTTAACGACGGCTTCGTCACCGGCATTGCTGTGACCATGAAAGATTGCGGCACGCCCGCCGTCGGTATTGGCGCCGGTCTGTGTATGAAATTGGAGTTGATCATTAAATTCATCAAAGCGCATGGCCTCCGCCAGGCTAGTGGGCGTATCATCCAGGCTAATCTCGCCGATTTGACGCCGCGTCCCCTCCCAAAAGCGCACCTGATTTTGGCTGAGCGCCAACAAATAGAAATGCCCATTGGTGGTCACCAATGGCAGCAGTGGTTTTATGTGGGGACGTTCGCTGATCACAACCTGCTCGGCAAAGGGTAAAGGCAGGCGATAGAGCTGGATGTACTCCGGCGTCCGAAATATAGCCAACCCCTCGCTTTGGTGTTGCCAAAATTCATAGTTGTCCACCAGCTCTTGCATTGGCTCCAGCAGATCAACCACAGTGGGTCTGCGATCGCCAGCCGCCAGCAACTCATCCTCAGCTTGGGCGAGCAGATTTTTTAAGCGAATGGGATCTTGTTCGGTTTCATTGCCACTCCGGTGGGTCGGCATATAGAGCGAAAGACAGCGTGGGGCCACAATGTGAGCCAATTCCCTTAGCGTCTCTCGGGTAAGATGATCGATTTCTTGCTTCACTAATTCCATAGCATTTCCTTTCACAGTTAGACAGTAGACAGTAGTCAGTAGACAGTAGTCAGTAGACAGTAGTCAGTAGACAGTAGTCAGTAGACAGTAGTCAGTAGACAGTAGTCAGTAGACAGTAGTCAGTAGACAGTAGACAGTGATCAGTAGACAGTGATCAGTAGACAGTAGTCAGTAGACAGTGGTCAGTGACTGAGTTACTGAAGACTGATCACTGGTCACTGATAACTGTCTTACTGATCACTGATTTACTTAGGCCGCACTGTACTAGGATGGTCTTACCCTAAGATAGCAAGAAATGCAGAGGAAGCGATGTGTAGTGATAGGAGTAAAGGATAGAAAGAGAGACACAAGTTTTGCAAATATTTGTGCAGCTTCGTCTCAAGCCGACAAGAGGAGTCTGCGTAGCTTTACACGCTGCAGCAGGAGCATAGGCACCGGTCCTAATCCTACAACCAGCTTGCGGGGGATTGCAGGTAACAGCCACTACCCACGCGATATTCAACAAAAGTATCTACTACCGGGCAGTGACTGTCGCCTCGGCGTCCCGTTGTAAGCCTAAGACCACAGATTTTTGGGAAGGATAATTTCAATGTATGTCCCGTTACCAGGATGTGAATCAACCTTTAGTTGGCCGCCAAAAAGGGCCAGACGCTCGCGCACGCTGTAGAGCCCGTAGCCCTGGTTTGGATCCCACACCGGCTGCACAATTTGCGCTGCCTCAAAGCCCACCCCTTCATCCTCTATGGTAATCTTCGGCTGCCCATCTTCGATAAAGAGATGCACACGCGCTTCTCTCACATTCGCATGTTTGACGACATTCGAGAGCAGTTCACGGACCAGATGAAAGATCAGCACATGCAATTCTTCGCTCTTAATCTGATACTTATACCCTTCCTCGATCTGAAGATCCACCTGCAGGCCATGGACACGCGCCGTATGGGTGGCCAGCCACTGTAGTGCGACGTCAATCCCCTCATCTTGTAAAATTGGCGGGCTCAGGTCCACCGATAGCGAACGCACGGCGACAATCACATCCGTCAGCAAGCTTGTCGCTTCCGCCATTGTGCGCTGTAAATCAGGCGGCGCGCTGGAGGGCATGTCTTCGGTGATCAGGTGAAAGCGCATCTGTAGCCCGTAAAGCAACTGCTGGACTTGGTCATGGAGCAGTTGGGCAACCCGCCTACGCTCGCGTTGCTCGGCCAATGTGAGGGCAGAAGCCAGGACACGAATCTGTCGATTCTGCTCCGCTAAGGTTTCGGCTTGCGCCGCGAGCTGGTGCTGCTGTTCAGCCACATTACGCCGCAGTGCAACCTTTTCCAGTGCATTCGTAACGGCGTGCTCTAGCGTGCTTGTTGAAAGCTGTCCCTTGATCAGATAATCCTGCGCACCCCGTTGCATAGCCTGTACAATCACATTGGGCTCCTCTTCCCCCGTCAACATAATCACAGGCAGGTCAGCGGCTACTAATTTTTGCAAAAGATCTACGCTATTCATGTCAGGCAACCGATAATCAAGCAACACCAGCTGCGGGCGCAGCAGAGCAACGGCAGCAAGTCCCTCCCTACCGGTGGCAGCTTCACGCAAATTATAGATCGGCTCTAAAAAGCGACGCACCAACTCGCGATCGACTTTATCGTCTTCAATCAGTAGGATCTGTATTTTTTCCAATGACATCAGAGCACCTTTTGTAAAGTATAGACATTTAGAAAAAGATCCGAGGCACACCTGACAGGTGTTGGATAGCTCGAAAAATTATCTGAACATCTATAGCGTGCGCGGCCAGGTAAAATGGAAGGTGGCGCCTTGGCCTGGCACAGACTCGACCCATACTTCACCACCCATACTTTCGACTGTCTTTTTGACTACGGCCAGACCGATTCCGCTGCCCTCGACTTCATCGCGGGGGCGCAGGGTCTGGAACATGCCAAAGATACGTGCTTGATATTCGGGTGCAATCCCAGGGCCGTCATCCGTCACAGTGAATTTGATAAATTCGTTCTGGATTACAGCCTCAATCTGCACACGGCCTGATGGTTGGTGATGATGTTTGATGGCATTGCCAATCAGGTTGCGCAAAACAAGTTCAAGGGGGGCGCGGTAGGTTGTAATGGTGGGCATCTCTGCCGCATGTATGATCTCAAAGCCCGAGGGGGGCGTCATCAACGCAGCCACATTGTCCACGAGTTCGCCCAGATCAATGGCGACAGCGTCATCGCGAATGCGGCCTGCGCGCGAATAAACCAGCAGATCTTCCAGCAGCAGCTCCATGCGGTGGACGCGTCCACGCAATTTCTGCAAATGCTCCTGGGAAGCGGCAGGCAATTTTGCCGCGGCATCTTCAGCAATCCACGCCGCCAAATGCTCAATGGCACGCAGCGGCGCCCGCAGATCATGAGAGGCAATGTAGGCAAACTCATCCAGATCGCGGTTGCTCCGCTCCAGTTCTGCGGTGCGTGCGGCGATACGGCTCTCCAGCGTTGCGTTCAGATCTTGTAATTTGGCCTCAGCTGCTTTACGAGCCGAAATATCTTCAATCACGGCAAGACGATAGCGAAAGTCGCCATTGGACGCCCGCACGGCAGAAACGGTGAGGTTGATCCAGATGACGGAGCCATCGTGGCGAATGTAGCGCTTTTCCATTGTATAGCTAGGAATTGCACCAGCCACCAATTGGTCGTTCAACGCCATGCTGCGCGCGCGATCCTCTGGATGGACGAGATCGGCAAATTTCATCGTCAACAGTTCGGCGCGGGTATAGCCAAGAACCGCGCAGAGGCGGTCATTGACCTGAAGGTAGCGCCCGTCCTGATCGGTATGGGCCATACCCACAGCCGCCTGCTCAAAGGTGGTGCGGAAGCGCTCCTCGCTTTCGGCTAACGCCGCCTCAACCGCTTTGTGTTCAGTAATGTCGCTAAAGACCACCGCAATCCCGTCGCCAGCCCTAGCCGCTGTCGTACGGAACCAATGGTCGAATCCTTCGTGCTGATACCGAAACTCTCGAAACCAGACCTCGCCACTCTCCACTACACCGACATAAGCAGCAAAGAGGCCATCGGTGCGGTTGCCCGGCATCTCTTCCAACAACTGTTTGCCCACCAGATCAGCATGGCTGCGCCCTACGATACGTTCGCCAGCCGAATTCGTGTAGAGCCACCGAAAATCCACGATCGTGCCGCTTTCATCACGCACACTTTCAAAGATCATAAAGCCGTCCGGCGTAACTTGCTGGACGGCGCGGAAGCGCTCTTCGCTGGACCGCAACGCCGTCTCGGCCGCCCTTTGGGCGGTGACATCTCGATTAACCGCAACCGCGCCTGTGGGATTGCCGGCCTCGTCACGCAGCAAGATTGTCATATTAGAAATGGTCAGGGGTGTCCCATTTTTATGAAGTTGCACAACCTCTCCTTGCCAGCGGCCTTCGGTTAAAAAGGTCTGTGCGACAACATTGGAGTCAACATCTAAATAGTCCGTGGTCAGCAGATCGCGCGCCAACTTTCCCACTGCTTCTGAAGCGCTCCAGCCATAGAGCTGTTCGGCGCCCCGGTTCCACGTACGAATGCGAAAATCCAGATCGGTCGAGATGACTGCGTCATGTACATTCTCCAGCAAATAGGCTTGATAACGGAGTTGCGCCTCAGCTACTTTGCGTTCAGTAATATCAAGGTTAATGCCGGTAAAGCGGACGGGCTCATCATGCTCATCATAATGGACTTTGCCAATGCCCAGCAACCAACGCTCACCGCGCGTGGGGTGGATAATACGAAATTCCTCATTCCAGTCGCCGTGCTGGGCAAAGACTTCGCGCAAGCGTTGCTCAATGCGCGCCCGATCATCGGGATGGAGCGCCGCCAACCACCGCGCATGGCTTGGCTCTGTTGCTGGGTCAAACCCATAGAGTTCATAATACTCCGGAGACCAGAAGTTCTGACTGTGAGCTATATCCCAATCCCAGACACCACTCTGCGACACCCGTTGCGTCAAGGCCAGGGTCTTATGTGCGCTGTGGAGTTCTGCTTCAATGGATTTACTCTCCGTAATGTCACGATTGATCTCAAGGATCACCAGATCCCCAGCATTATCCTGCATCAGTTGGTGGCGGGTGGAGACGATAATGGTGCGTCCATCTTTCGTGGTATGGGTGATCTCTCCTTCCCACTCTCCCCGTTCCATTAGCGCTTGCATAATCTGGCTAAGGGGCTGGGGGTGGATCGTAGCCAATAACTGATGAGTCGCATGGCCAAGCGCTTCGCTGGCCAGGTAACCATAAAGTTCCTCGGCGCCCCGGTTCCAGAACTCAATGCCGTGGGTTACACTCCAGACAATAATGGCGTCGTATGAACTTTGGATCATATTGACATAGCGGCGTAATGCGGCTTCACGGGTGCGTAGCTCAGCCACCATCTGTTGCCGGCCAATGGCAGCGGCCAGCGTGTTGGCCACTGCCTGCAAAAAGTCCACATCATAGGTGGCAAAGCTGCGCACCTGCTGGCTATGTACGCCCAAGACGCCATAGGGCCCTTGGGGACCGTTAATGGTCACGCTCATCCCGCTGCGGACTCCATGCTCGGTCAGCAGGGCCGGCGCCTGAAAACGGCTTTCGGTGCGCAGATCGCGCACCACCACGGGCGACTGGGCCTGCAGCGTGTAGCCGGCCTGTGACTGCATATTGGCTGGTACGGTTGCCGTCCCCACCGCGCCAGCTTGCCAGCCGACGCCGGCGCGCAGCAGCAGCACACCTTGCTCCGCTTGCAGTTCGAGCACCTTGCAAAATTCCATACCAAGCACCTGGGCCACACAGCGCGTGGTTTCCGCCAAGAGAAGATTGAGGTCATCATCGGCCATTGCTTGACGGCTCAAGGCGGCCAACGTCTGTTGCTGGCGGCGTTGACGCTCTTCACTCTCTGCCCGCTTAAGGTCACTAATATCAACAAAGGTGATGACAACGCCGCCACTCTCCCCCTGGTTGGCCCGATAGGGGAAGAGACGCAAAATATACCAGCGGTCATTTTCATCCTGGACAGTCTCTTCCACCCGTTCGGCGCGCTCCTGTACATGCGCGGCCAGCGCAGCAACACCAGTATGGCGAATGCGATGGGTGACATGGGCAATAGGACGCCCGCGATCGGCGTCGATTAAGTTAAAGAGATCGGTGGCACGGGGCGTAAAGCGGCTAATCCGTAGCGTCTTATCCAAAAAGATAACGCCGACATCGGTCGAAGCAATCAGGTTACTCAGGTCACTGTTGACGCGATTGAGTTCTTCAATCTTGTCGGTCAATTCAGTGTTGACAGTGACCAGCTCCTCGTTCATCGACTGCAGTTCTTCTTTGCTCGTCTCCAGCTCTTCGGTGGTCGACTTTAGCTCCTCATTAATCGACTGCAACTCTTCGTTGGAGGTTTTTAGCTCCTGGCTTGAATCTTCGTACTCTTCAATGATCGTTTGCAAACGCTCGCGGGTGCGCATTAGCTCTTCTTCCATACGCATTACCAGAGCCAGATCGGTTTCAATGGCTTCGCCGGTGTTAGCCAGCGCCAGAACATCAGCTCCCGCTTGGGCCACAAAAACCACTTCAACATAACCGGCCGGGAACCCTGCCTCGCGCACAGGGCCCACATGGAGGTGGACAAGGTGGACATCATCCTTTAATTCAACCCGCAAGCCCCGCGAAACAGACCGTTCCTGTTGATTAAAGGCTTGATAGAGCGCCGAGCGTAGATCTAGGCGCAACTCCGGCAGCACGCGCTGCAAAATATTCTGTGTGACGGGCCCCTCTGGATCGCGCAAATAGCGACTGACTTCGCCAAAGAGGTGGGTGATTTCATAGTTAGCGTTGACCAGCAGACGCGGGGGCGTATGCACCCGCAAAGACCAGGTTGTATAGAGTTCTTCGAGCGTGCGCGTGGGAACAATATCTGTGCTATTTGGCCGAACCAAGGAACGTCCTTCCAGCGCAGCCAGGGTAGCAGTCGGCAGGCGGCGCGTTGATGAGAGCGCCACAGCGCGCCGCTGATAGAGGTGACAGTATTTATCGAGCACAGCAAAGAGATCGGGCGCGGCATCGGCTGATTCCGAGCTACCCAAGAAGAGATAACCGCTGTCGTTGAGCGCATAGTGCAAGATGCCAAAGATTTTTTCCTGTGCTTCACGGTTGAAGTAAATCAGTACATTGCGACAGGTCACCAGGTCAAGCCGCGAAAAAGGCGGATCTTTGAGCAGATCATGAACAGCAAAGAGCACATGTTCGCGAATTTCAGGCTTGACACGATAGCCGTTGCTATCCTTGATAAAGAAGCGCCCAAGCCGTTCCGATGTCATCTCCTCAGCGACCGAGAGAGGATAGACCCCTTGGCGGGCAAACGCAATGGCCTCTTCATCCAAGTCGGTGGCGAAGACCTGCAGACGGGGCGGCTCTCCCACTTGCGCAGCGTATTCCACCAGTTGCATGGCCACGGAATAGGCTTCTTGCCCGGTCGCACAGCCCGCAATCCAAACGCGTACATAGTCACTGCCACTCTTTTCAGCAAAGAGTTGGGGAATACAGTCGCGTTCCAACATACCATAGGCGTCCGGATCGCGAAAGAAGCTGGTTACAGAAACAAGTAAGTCCCGAAAAAGCGTGCCTGACTCGACGGGGTCGGTGCGCAGCTTTTCCACATATTGGGCTAATTCAGGAATGTTGGCCATCCCCATGCGGCGCGCGATACGCCGGTAAAGCGTTGACATTTTGTAGTGGCTCAAATCATGGCCAATGTGGCGGGCAACGTGGTCGATGATGGTGGCATAGTGGGTAGCAAACGTGTCAATACTTTCCGGCTCACGGATCGTTACAGGATCGGCGAGATCACCCTTTGCCTGCACTAACTGGCGAGCTAATTCACCGGCTGTCGCCACGACAGCATCCGGACAAGCGGCGACGGCCCGGCGCGGCAGTGCCGCATGGGCGGCTTCCTCTGGATCTTGGATAAAAATCAATCCACCCTGCTGTTTGAGGCGTTGCAGGCCCGCAATCCCATCTTTGCCTGTGCCGGAGAGTAGCACGGCCAGGGCATCGCCGCCATAGGTGTCGGCCAGCGCAGTTAAAAAAGTATCATGGACACCTGAGATAGCTCCCTTCGCAACCTTGCCACTCGTTGCCTCAACCTTGAGACATTCTCCCTCTAGCAGCAGTTGCACACCGGCTGGCGCCACATAAATTTGGTCAGCCTCCAGCAGCACATCATCGACCACAGCGACGACAGGAAGATGGGTGCGTTTTTGCAGAAGCGTGGACAGCCCATTCATTTGACTACGTCCGCTAGTGACCATGACGACAAAGGCCATGCCACTATCCACCGGTAAATTGCGCAAGAACATCTCCAACGCCTGCCGGCTTCCGGCCGAACCAACAATCCCGACCACAGGGAACAAAGGCGTGAAAGAAGGAGATTCCTGTTGCATGAGTTGTCTCTTTGTTCTTTTTGTACGCTCGCTCATCGTTGATAACGCCTTCTACTTACGCCGTGTCCCATAGCCGCACCCCGATTAAGGTTCTGGGACTGGAGACCAGAGATTGGAGACTGGTGTCAATAGTCTCTACTCTCCAGTCTCTACTCTCCAGTCTCTACTCTCCAGTTTCTGTTGCGAAACTCAACTGTCACCACTAAAGGCACAAGGGCACGAAGGTTCTTCTCTGAGGCGCTTTGCGTGCTTTACGTCCTTAGCGCTAGTTTAATACATTTCGCAACAAGTACCATACTGCGGTTGTAACGAAAAGCAGAATATAACGAGTAATAATAGCCAACTCTTGACGATTAGACAAGCTACTGGCAACAAGGGGGTGCATTTCACTTTTGGGCGGGGGTTAGCCCTATAAAAATTCGCCTAAAAGTGAAGTGCACCCGCAGCAAGGGTGCGGACTGGATGTACCATGTCCTGTACCCACTCCTTGTATCTAAGTTGGTTACAGTAAACAGAAAAGCTGTAATGATTGCGTATGTGCGTACATGACCCGCCGATGTTGCGTATGTGATCCGTAGACGACTTTACTGCTGATGAGCGGGCTGACTGACAAATCTCATTTTTCCGCTACAGAGCGCCCTTTGCGCCCTCTGTAGCAGAGCTGGAATCTGTTCGTCAATAGGGCAGTTCAAGAAAGGCACAATAACTTTCGCTCATATGGGTAGAAAACTGAAATTGCACGATTTCATCATCGAAAACTATCACCGAAAATTATTGCCCAGAAGAGAGCAATTTCAATCGCAACCTATGTAAGCCAAAACCTTAAGGTGCAAGATTGGGTTGCGCACTGCGCGCTGGGGCTAAAAACTTATGATTTATCAACTCTTCGTTATTGAAGATCAACCCGCAATTCGGGCCGTATACCGTCACTATATTGCACGTGAATCCAACTTACAGATTGTCGGCGAAGCCATGACAGGGAAGGAAGCACTGCGTCTACTGCAAGAACACAAGCCTGATATTATCCTGCTCGATCTTTCTTTGCCCGACACCAGTGGTCTAGAGCTACTAAAAATATTGAAGCAACTTTACCCACAAATCCCTGTTTTGGTGGTCTCTGGGCAAGATGAAACGATCTACGGACCCTTGGCACTAAAGGCTGGCGCAAGTGGCTACGTTGAGAAATCCCATGTCATTGGCGTGCTGCCCCAGGCAATCAGCAAGATCGTAAGCGGCTTGCACCATTGGAGTTCAGGTGTGATTGATCGAGCGAATGGGCAGGGCACACAGGGTAAGCTTCCTCAAAGCAGATAACAGACACAACCTCTCAGGTAAGCCTATAACTTCAGATGTATCTAATTACAATCGAATTGCCTATATGCACCTAAGCGCTTCCACACTATACTGCCACCACGCAGAGCACTTACTGCTGTTGGTAGGTTGGTTAGGTAGGATTAATCAGCCCGCAAACTAGGTGGGCTCTGCCACTATTTTTTCTGTAGAATTGCATAAGAAAAGGGGAATTGTATGAAGACCAAGCGGTATACAGTGGTATTGGCAGGCGTTTTGTTGCTCTGTGCACTCATACTTAGCGCTTGCGGTGACGACACAGGGGCCGAAGTGCCGCCAACCGTCGTGCCCACCATCGCTGTGGAAGCCACACCAACACTAGAGGTTGCGGTAACTCCGGCTGAGGTCATAACCGGCACGGAGATTCTGACTGGCACAGAAACTATGACTGGTACAGAGCCTATGACCGGCACGAGCGGCATTAGCGGCAGTGAAGAGTTGACCGGCACTGACGTCATGACCGACACCGAGATCATGACCGGCACCGAGACGATGACCGGCACGAGCGGCATTGGCGGTAGTGAGGAAATGACCGGCACTGACATTATGACCGGTACAGAACCGATGACCAGCACCACAGGCGTGAGCAGCGCCGGTGCAGCCACGATGAACCGGTACGGCTTTCCGGGCGCAGCAGGTGAAAGTGTCCCAGCCTCTACCATTATTGGCTACGACATTCGCAACTCGGCAGATGAAGATCTCGGTTCAGTAGAAGATCTAGTTGTTAATCTAGATTCTGCCCAAATTCACTACGTGGTCGTATCCTTTGGCGGTTTTTTGGGTCTTGGTGACACCTATTATGCGATTCCCCCGGAAGCTTTTAATTGGATCCCTGCCACAGCCGAGACCGATGCTCGCCTGAGTATTGACATTACGGAACAAGAATTGCAAGATGCCCCAGTCTTTACCTATGATGATGACCTGAATGTGGCCGGTTGGGACGCTGCGATTCGCAATTACTGGGATAGTCGTCTTGGCACAATGACGGACACAAGCCCCATGACAGACACGACGTCGATGGGCTTCCCTGGTGCGCAGGGCGAAAATGTCCCCGCCACCACTTTGATCGGACATAGCATTGACAACTCGGCGAACGAGAATCTGGGCTCCATTGAGGATCTGATTGTGAAGTTGGAATCAGGCCAGGTGGATTACGTCATCGTTTCCTTTGGTGGCTTCCTGGGCATCGGCGACAATTACTATGCCGTCCCGCCCCGTGAGTTTACCTGGATCCCAGCTACAGCTGATTCTGATTCGCTGCTGACCATCGATATCACAGAAGCGGAACTGCAAGATGCACCTACCTTCAGCTACGATGAGGATCTGAACATTACTGGTTGGGATAGTGCCATTCAGTCCTACTGGGATGCCCGCAGTGGTGGGTAGGGGGACGGAAGTAGGGAGTAGGAAGTAGGGAGTAGGAAGTAGGGAGTAGGAAGTAGGGAGTAGGTTGTTTGGGGATGGACGCTCTGGATTGTGAGAGGGTTCATGCGCAAGCGACCTGCTCTTTTTTTGTCTGATCTCTTTGGTGTACCAGTAGCATAACGATTTATTAGTAAGCCATACGTGTCAATTTAAGGGAAAACTCGTTCCATGCTCCGCGTGGAATGCCCGGTGAGACGCTCTGCGTCCGCGCCTAGTAGGCGCCCCCAGGGTTCCCGATCGTGACGAGCATCTCTTTATAATCCTAAGTGCGGAGCGTGAGGAACCAGCATTACGCCCGCACTCCCCATCCAGAACAAATGGCGCACATCCTGGCAAAAAAATCACTTTGACCCCTAGAATAAAGTGAGTTTATAATAAGAGAGCAACGGCGGGAATGCTATTACAGGCATAGATCTTCGCTGGCGGCATCCCCTGCTTACTCCCGAAATGATAGTAGAGACCACACAGTTCGTGACCTTCTTTACCAAACGTCAGTTGCGCTAATGGCTAGCTGGTGTTGTTGGTGGAGCAGTTGATCTCCGACGCTGATCCACCCGCAATCTTACATAACTTTTGGTTCTTTGGAAATTCAGAGGAGAGAGTTCAAAATGGCAATGACAACACTTTCACGACGAGGGTTTTTGCAGGCAGCCGGCATAGCCATAGGTGGGGCAATGCTGGCCGGCTGTGCCGCGGTGACAACGTCAGGCACGGCCGAGGGCGGTGCGCCGGCTGCGGAGCAGGTCGAATTACAATGGTGGTCTTTCGGATTAGGGTTGCCCGCTGACCTTTATCCCCACGGGCAGCGGGAACAGGAGTGGGCCGATGCCTATATGCAGGAGCACCCCGAGGTGACGATTGCCTATCAGGCCATGGGCTGGGATGCGCTGAGCAAAATGGCCACCGCGATCACGGCTGGCAATCCCCCCAACCTGATCTTGCGCGGCGGCATCGACCAAATTCTCTACGCGATTGAAGGCGACGTCGCGCTGGAGGTGGAGCTGCCGGAGGAGTTTAAGGATGATCTGCCGGGCGGCTGGTATGAGGGTATGCTCTACCAGGGCAAGAATTACATGGTACCCTTCTACACACTGGGCTCCGGCATGGCGATCAACCTCTCGCTGGCCGAAGAAGCGGGTGTAATGGATCTTGTACCCGCAGCACCGGCACGCACCTGGAACTTCGATCAGTATTTGGAGATGATGAAAGCGTGCACCTTTGAGCGCAGCGATGGCACGCAGGTCTGGGGTGCGGTCTTCTCAACCGCCCAAACCAACCCCTTCTTCTACTGGCCGGAACAGGTGCTTAGTTGGAATTGGGGCACCGATACAGTGAAAAATGAGAATGGGGTCTGGAGTTGTCGCCTCAACGAGGAAAAAGGATTGGCCTGGCTCCAATGGTTACAGGATCTCTATCAGGTCCACCAAGTAATCCCCAATCCCTCTGGTCTCAGTGCCAGCCGCTGGGAATATTGGAATCAGAAATCGCTATTGGGTGGCATTGGCCCAGACATTGGCTGGGCGCGGCGGCCCAACATGAGTGTGAACCCCGAGACACTGGTGGTGACCGACAGTGAACATGGCTTTGACTGGATCTTTGTCCAGCCGCCCACCAACCCCGATGTGGAGCATTCCTCGGTCTGGGGTGGCCCGCTCTTGGATGTGAACATTGTGCCTTACCGCACCGGTGATGACAGCGCGGTCCAGCCCACGATCGATTTCGCGCTCTGGCTTGCCAATCGGGAGAATCAGAAGTGGTTGGCGCAATACCTCTTGCCGGCGCGCATGTCGGCGCTGGAAGGGGTGGAAGATCCCATGCTCCAATGGCACTTTGAGAACTATATCCCCTATGGACGCCAGCGTATGGAAGCCAACGGCGGCAAAGCGCTCGAAGTTGTCACTGCGTTAGAGTTGGTCTTACAGAAGCTCTTCCTCCCCACACCACCAGAGGAAGCCGTCCAGGAATTTTGCAGCACGGTGGAAGCGTTGGATTGGGCATAGTACGCGTGGCCGGTGGCGGGTAGGCTGAGTGTTCAACTCGTCTCGCCCCCACTTGCAGTTAGATGATTGGCGATTGGTGATTTCGATAAGCTCAATCACCAATCACCATAGTCCCCGATTGGATGCACGCTTTCTTGCAAGGATATTGCTGATGCGCTATGCAACGCTGGAAAAATTATGGGGCTATTTGTTTATTGCGCCCTTTATGGCTTTCTTTGCGGTCTTCACCCTGGTGCCCTATGGCATGGTGATCTGGCTGAGTTTTGTCGATTGGCATCCGCGCGGGGTGACGGAGTTTATTGGCTTTCAGAACTATCTCAACGTCGTCACCATGAGTGCGGCGCAGAAGGCCCTGCTCAATTCCTTCTACTATGCGCTGATTGTCGTGCCGATTTCGACGGGCCTTTCACTCTTTACCGCTATCTTGATTGTCTCTTTGCGCAGTCGTGCCCTGCGCAGCTTTTTCCAGGCGACCTTCTATCTGCCTGGCGTCATTTCAGGGCTAGCGGTGGCGATTATCTGGCGCTTTGTCTTTGACTTCCATGTCGGGGTGCTCAACTACTTTCTCTCATTGGTCGGAATCGACGCGGTCAACTGGTTGGGCAACATCTACACTGCGTTACCCTCCCTGGCCGGCATGGCGATCCTGGCCGGCAACGGCGTCGCCGTCATTATTTTTTGTGCGGCGCTGCTCAGCATTCCCACCGATCTCTACGATGCCGCCGCGGTGGATGGCGCTAATTTTTGGCGGCGCCAGTGGGCTATAACCTTTCCTTTGCTCACGCCTGCCCTGCTTTATGTGTTGGTTGTCTCTACGCTGGGCGCCTTGCAGGTCTTTGTGCCCGTCTATGTGCTGACTCGTGGCGGACCGGTCAACAGCACGATGACGGCCGGTTATTATATCTACAACCAACTGGTCTTTTTCCACAATGCCGGCACGGCTGCCGCGGCTGGTTTGCTGCTGCTCATTGCCACCGTTGGCCTGACGATCTTTCAATTTCGCCGCTTTTCTCAGGTGGTAGAGTTTTAGGAGTCTAGCATGATCGCTAGCGAACAATCGCTCAAATCTGTGCGTCAACGGCGTCCCGTCGGGCTGGCGCGCCTGCGCATGATCTTCTTCCCCGAAGGCAGCGCTAGTCTGCTGCGTTACATCTCGCTTTTGCTGATTCTGGTGCTGGCTGTCATCTCGCTCTTTCCCCTCTACTGGGCGGTCATTACCAGCTTCAAAGATCCGCAAGACGTGGCGACGGTGCCCCCTTCCTTTCTCGTCGAACGCTTGGCGCTTACCAATTACACGGACTTGATTCGCGGCACAGGTGTGGCCAATGCACCTGTCGTGCGCTGGTTTTGGAACAGCGTCTTTACCAGTATTGTCTCAACCACAGGCGTTGTGTTGCTAACTTCGCTGGCCGGCTATAGCTTTGCCCGCAAGCGTTTCCCCGGCCGCGATCTGATCTTCTGGCTCATCATCAGTACGATGCTGGTGCCCGGCTGGTCTACGATTATTGCCACCTATGTGCTGACCCTGAAGATGGGGCTGCACGACACCTACTGGGTGCTGATTTTGCCAGGAATGGCGTCACCCTTTGCCGTCTTTCTCTTTCGCCAATTTGCCATTACCTTGCCCGAAGAACTCTTTCAAGCGGCCAAGATCGACGGCGCCAGTGAGGTGCAACTCTGGTGGCGCATTGCGCTGCCCCTGGCACGGCCCGTGTTGGCAACGCTGGCCATCTTCACCTTTGTTGCCCATTGGAACGACTTTCTCTGGCCGCTGCTGGTCCTGAACAAACAACAGATCTACACCCTGCCGGTGGGCGTTTCAATTATCATGTACCAGATACAGGGGGCCGGACCGTCCTATGGCATTGGCATGGCCGCCGCCATTTTAATGTCGATTCTGCCCATTGTTGCGTTCCTGCTCATGCAAAAACAGATGATTGAGGGTATCACCATCGGTTCGTTAAAGGGTTAATTCGTCTTTTGCTCTTCGCGCGTTAGTGGCGAGTGGCGGGTGGCGGGTTGTGCGCCACCCACCACTCGCTACCCGCCACTCAATTTATCAAGCACACTATGTCGCGGAGACCCTTTCTTCTGATAAAGGAGCACAAGTTATGATGCTGCACAAATCAATACCCCCGCTGAGTCGCCGTCAATTTCTCAAGATCACGGCCCTGAGCGCCGGCGCCGGTATGCTCGCCGCCTGTACGCCGCCGGCGCCTGGGGCCACCAGTGGGCCAGACCAGGCCAGCGAGAGCGACGCGCCGGCCCAAGTGTTGCGCTATCCCATGACCAACGAAGTCACCGGCAATTGGGACTATACCCTTTCCGGCGGCGGCTTTGGCCTGACTATGGGGCTGGAACTGATGGATGGCCTGACCGAGTTGGATCCCACCACCGGTGAACCGCGCCCCAAGGTGGCCGAATCGTGGGAGTTTCTGGAGAATGGCGCGGTGGTGCACTTCACCTTGCGCAACGATGTCACCTGGTCTGATGGTTCACCGGTCACTGCCCAGGACTTTGAATTTGCCATCAAGCGCAACTTTGACCCGGCGACCGCCTCCCAATATGCCTGGGCGCTCTACCAGATCGAAGGCGGCGAGGCGTACAACTCCGGTCAAACCGATGACCCCAGCACCGTCGGCGTCAAGGCGCTGGATGACACCCATCTGGAGATTCGCCTGCGCGAGCCGACCCCCTACCTGCCCATGCTTACGGCGCTTTGGGTCACCTATCCACTCAAACGCGACCTGATCGAAAAGTTCGGCGCCGAATGGTGGCATCCTGAAAATGCGATCACCAATGGCCCCTTCCGCGTGCAGAGTTGGGAAGCCGACCAGAAATGGACGGTGGTACGCAACGAGAATTACTGGGACACCCTGCCCGCCATTGAACGGGTCGAGTACACGCTCTTTGAAAACGATGAAACCCAAGCGCTGGCCGCCTATGAAGCGGACGAACTGGACATTGCTCTGGTTTCCGCCGCCGATATGGAGCGGGCGTCAAACGATGCGACCCTGCAACACGAACTCAACGTGTGGACACGCTCGGCCAACTGGCAACTGCGGCTGGACATGAGCAATGAACAGTCCCCACTCCACGACCAACGAGTGCGCCAGGCGCTGTACTTGACCATCGATCGCGAGCGCCTGGCCAACAACGTGCTCAAGGGCACCATGAAACCGGCCTGGACCTTCCTGCCCCCCGGCACCGTGGGCTACAACCCCAACGCCCGGCTGCAAGGCTCAGTCGACAACGCCAAACAGTTGCTGGCCGACGCCGGCTATCCCGATGGCGCCGGTTTCCCCGGCTTTAAGTTTGTCTTTGTCCAGACCCAAGGGGATGCGCCGCTCATTGCCCAGGCGCTTGCCGGTATGTGGAAAGAAACGCTCAACATTGATGTCGAACTGACGCCGGCGCCCAACAACTGGCGCGAACTGATCAAGACAGAACCTTACGACCTCTACCTGGGGCGCTGGTACGCCGACTATGAAGATCCGCAGGATTGGCACAACCTGCTCATGGTGGAGGATCACGGCTCTAGCCACTATGCCAACGAAAAGTGGATCGCGGCTGCCAACGCGGCCAAGGTGGAGTTGGATAGCGAGAAGCGGCGCCAGATGTACGAAGCCGCCGAAACCGATCTGATTGCCGATGCGCCGATCATTCCCATTCTCTACCCCAGCCAGATTTGGGTCATCAAGCCGCGGGTGCAGGGGCTCGTGCCGCGCAACCTGATTGGCTATCCCAACTATCGCATGGCCAAGCTTGTGGCTGTTTAGGGTTGGTGGCTGATGGCTGGTGGCTGATAGCTGGTGGCTGGTGGCTGGTGGCTGATGGCTGGTGTGAGTTTAAATAAATAAGCGGGGAGACACAGAACCCCCTCCCAACCTCCCCCAGGTTGGGCTAACCCTTGCCCACATCTTTCGGTGCAGGCGGGAAGGCGGCACGGACGTCGCCCTGCGATCAACGGGAACTCTCTGGGTGGGGCTAGCAAGCGGGCTCGGTCAAGTCCGCTTCAGCGGACGCTGCGCTTAGCCGGGGGAGTTCATCCCCCGGCTTGTGGGTAAGGGTAAGCCAACCTGGGGAGGCACCCAAAGGGTCCCCGGGTGGGGTTTCTTTTCCCTGATGATTTTCTTAATCTCCAAGCGGCTAACAGCCAGCAGCCAGCAGCTAGCAGCCAGCAGCTACCAGCTACCAGCTACCAGCTACCAGCTACCAGCTACCAATTTCATTGTAAACGCGATTGGGGAGAATGCTTAGTCGATGCGAACTTATATTTTCCAACGGTTGTTGATGTTTATTCCCGTGATGCTGGCGGTCTACACGCTGGTCTTTGTGGTGATGCACGCCACCCCCGGCGGGCCGTGGGACAAGACCGAACGCCCGTTGCCGGCAGCGGTGCTCAACAATCTCAAGGTCAAGTATGGGCTGGACAAACCGTTGTGGCAGCAATATGGCAGCTACCTATGGGGTGTGGTCAGCCGCTTTGACTTTGGCCCGTCGCTCAAGGGGGGCCGCACCGCCAATGAGATCATCCGTGACACCTTCCCGGTGTCGCTGCAACTGGGGCTGTTGGCCTTTGTCATCGCGCTGGTGCTGGGGATCACCTTGGGCATCATCGCCGCGGTTCGCCATAACACGTGGGTGGACTATGTCACCATGCTCTTTTCTGTGATTGGCATCTCTACCCCAGCCTATGTGATCACCACACTCCTGATCGTGCTCCTGGCCATCCGGCTACACCTGGTGCCCACCGGCGGCTGGGGCGGCATCTTTGACGTGCGCGCCCTGATTCCGGCCATTACGCTGGCGTTGGGGCCAACGGCCTTGCTGGCGCGCTACACCCGCGCCAGCCTGCTGGAGGTGATCGGCGCTGACTATGTACGCACGGCGCGCGCCAAGGGATTGCGGGGACGGCTGGTCATTGTGCGTCATGCCCTGCCCAACGCGCTCATCCCTGTCTTGACGCTGGCCGGACCGATCCTGACCAACCTGATCACCGGCTCCTTCTTTGTCGAAAGCATCTCGCAGGTGCCAGGGCTGGGCCGTTTCTTTGTACGCACGGTGCTGGATCTTGACTATCCCCTGTTGATCGCGGTCACCTTGCTCTATGCCGCGATCATCTGGCTGATGAACTTCGTTGTCGATCTACTGTATAACTATCTGGACCCGCGCGTGCGGATGAAGGCGCAAAGTTAGGTTGGTTATTGAAGGAACGCTATGACCGAATCGATTATGCCAGCTACCCGCCACCGTGTGCAGTTGGCCACTATGCGCGAGAGCCGCAGTTTATGGGTGGATGCCTGGCGGCGGCTCTTGCGCAATAGGGCGGCGGTGGCGGCGCTGACGGTGATTACCCTCTTTGCCTTGCTGGCGCTCTTCGCCCCCTACGTCGCGCCCTATAGCTATGAAGCGCAAGATCTGGATCACACCAGCCAGGCGCCCGATGCGGCCCATCTCATGGGGACGGACCAACTGGGGCGCGATCTCTTTTCGCGGCTCATCTATGGCGCGCGCATCTCTTTTGCCGTGGCCCTGGCCGCCCAACTTGTCATCATCGGGATTGGCGTCCCCCTGGGGCTGATCAGCGGCTACTGGGGCGGTGCTATCGACGCGCTCATTACCCGGCTCATCGATATTCTCTATGCCTTTCCCAATCTGCTGCTGACCATTCTGATTATCTCCTACCTGCGCGCCAATCTCTCGGCCGCGGTGGAAGATGCCCAATCACTCTGGCTCTGGAAGCAACTGGATAAGTCGAGCGGCGGGTTGATCGCCGTCTTTCTGGTCATGGCGCTGACCTACTGGATCGGCGTGGCGCGCATTGTACGGGGCCAGGTGCTTTCGCTCCGGGAGCGTGAGTTTATCGAAGCCGCGCGTGGGGTCGGCTTGACGACACCGCGCCTCTTGCGCGTCCATCTGCTGCCCAACATTTTGGCGCCGGTGATTGTGGCCGCTGCCTTTGGCATTCCCGGCGCCATCATGTTGGAAGCCAGTTTAAGCTATCTGGGCTTGGGCATTCAACCTCCCTTGCCCAGTTGGGGCGGCATGATTTCGGAAGGGCTGCCCGTCATGCGCTCCTATCCCCATATGATCGTCTTTCCCGCCTGCACCTTGGGCGTGGTGCTGCTGGCCTTCACCTTTCTGGGCGACGGGCTGCGCGATGCGCTGGATCCCCTTATCGATTGACGATTTTAGATTTTAGATTGACGATTGACGTCTGTCCCGATGACATCGTTGACCATTGAACATTATGTAGGATTGCAAGCAATGAAACAGATTGATCGACTGATACAGACAGTACAACCGGCGCTCTCCGGGGAGCGGGCGGTGGATACGGTGTGGGCGGTGGCGCGCTACAACCGGATCGTGGGGTCGCGTGATTATGCCGCCGCCGCGGAGTTGCTCTGCCGGCAACTGGCGGAGTACGGGCTGGATACGGCTGAGATTGAGCGCTTTCCGATTGATGGTCAACAGCAGTACACGGGGCGCGTCTTTGCCCCGGCCTGGGAGCCACACAGCGCCCGGCTGGAAGTGATCGCGCCGGAGCGTTATGTGATTGCTGACTTTGCAGTGACGCCCATGTGTCTGCCCTCCGGCTGCCCGGCCACACCCGCCGGTGGCGTGCGCGCCACGGTTGTCGATGTGGGACGGGGCGACCAACCGGCCCACTACGCAGATGTGGATGTGGCCGGCAAGGCCGTGCTGGCGACCGGCCTTACGACCGATGTCTACAACCTGGCGGTCGAAACCTATGGCGCGGCCTGTGTGATGACCACCAACATGTATGATTGGTCGAACTTACCTGCCGTCAAGCGCACCATGCTCGATCTGCCCGACGCCACCCATCTGGCGCGCCTCTATTACAGTGCGGAAAAACGGCGGGACGCGCCGGTCTTCTCCATCACCTATCGTCATGCCGAACGGCTGCGTGATCTGGCACGCCAGGGCCCGGTCACCATTCAGGCGACAGTCGAAGCCGAGAATAAGCCGGGCGAACTGCTGGTCGTGAGCGGCACCCTGCAGGGCACCGATTTGGCCGCCGAGGAAGTCTGGATCACGGCCCACCTTTGCCACCCCAAACCAGGCGCTTGTGACAATGCCAGCGGCGTCGCGCTGGGTGTTGAGATCATGCGCACCCTGGCCGCGTTGGTGCGTGACGGCAACCTGGCGCGCCCCCGCCGCACACTACGGCTGCTGCTCTTGCCCGAAATGAGCGGGACTCAGGCCTATATGGATCGCTATCAAGAACAGATAGATCAGGTCGTTGCCCTGTTCAATCTGGACATGGTCGGCGCCAGCTATGCCCAGACCGGCGCCTACTGTCGCCTGGTGCAGACGCCGTGGAGTCGGCCCTCCTACCTCAATCATCTGGGCGCCTATGTGTTGGAGCAGGTGAGTTTGGGCAGCCATTCGCACATCAACCAGACGCCGGTGCGTGACTGGCTCTATGCCCTCAATCCCTATGACAAGGGATCGGATCACGATGTGGCGCTCAACAGCCGCTACGCCATTCCCGGTCTCTTCTTTTTCTACTGGCCCCATCGCTACTACCACACCGATCTGGATACCCCCGAAAAGCTCGATCCGCGTGAGTTTGAACGGGTGGGCACGGTGGCGGCGACCCTGGCCTTGGCTGCCGCCACCATGCAACCGGCGTTGGCCAAGGATCTGATCAACTTGATGGAGATCGAAGGCGAGCGCGCCGTTAAACTAGAGGCGCGTAGCAATGACCCAACCGACGCCGCATCGAAGCAGTGGGATCGGCTGTGGGCCCTGGGCGAACGGGAAAAGGGGGCGTTGCAATCGGTGCTCAATGCGCTGCCGCTCCAGGAGCAGCTCTCCCTGGCAGACGCCGTGACCCATCGGCAGAATGCGCTGGATCAACTGGTGCAACAAACAATGGGTGACTTGGGTGCGGCAGCGGCTGATGATGGCCAACGGTGGCGGCGGCTGGAACCCTGGCCGTTGAACCTGGGCAAAATCGAAAAAGAGCACGCCGCCGCCAAAACCACCCTCCAGGAGCTACGCGCGGCCGTCACGGATTTTGAGGACAAGGCCATTGCCGCGCTCAATTATGTCGATGGCCGCCGGACTGTAGCGCAGATCGCGCGGCTGGTGGCAGGTGAGCTTGGCGTTTTTCCCCTTGCGCAACTCACCACCTATTTCGCCCTCTTAGGCGACGTCGGGGTGATTGAAAGAAAGTGGGAATAAATTCCCCTGCTGCTGACATCAAGAAGTCGCCGCAGCGACTGAGCAAAGGAACTTGCTATGAACTACACTGATTTCTCAAAGCCACAACTGGCTTACCGCTATGAATTTGCTGTGGATGAACTGGACGCGGCCCAAGCCTGTGTCGAAGCGCATGGCTTTGCCGTGGTCAAACAGATGCTGGATGAGGCACGGGTGGCTGAACTGCAAGCCGCTGTGCTGGACGTTGTCGATCCCAATCATGAACTCGGCCCAGGCCAGAGTCGCACCCACACCTCCTTTATGGAACATGCACCGGCCATGTGGAAGCTGCTTGACGATGAGCAATTTATGCGTTCGCAGCGGGTCTTTACCCAAGCTGATGAGTTGACGCTCAACCGCTCGGCGGCCATCATTCGCAACCCCGGTTCGGCGCCGCTGGTCTGGCATTCGGATTGGCGCGGTTTCCACAAAGGCGCGCCCCGTCAGGCCAATGAGATCCTCAACCGGGGCGACTGGCCGTCGGGCATCTGGTTCTATCTCACCGGTTCCAACCCACAGCATGGCGGCCTGGCGGTGATCGAAAATTCCCATGTCGCAGATTGGTCGGGGCCGGAAGGCTTCACCTTGACCGAAGATGGCGCCTCCTTTTACCCCAACGGCGGCGAACCCAAAGGCTATGTCGGCTTTGACGTGCCGGGTATCGTGCCGCTCTTTACTGACCCCGGCGATATGATCGTCTTTGCCCACCGCACCTATCACGCCGCCTTTCCTAACCAGACCGACCGGGTGCGTCTCTCCTGCGGACTGAACTTCCGCCCGCGCCAGGTCCAGGTCGCGGCGCCGTGGCCCCTTTCTGCGGCAGGCCAAGCCTTTGTCCAAGCGCAACCGGTCCACGTGCAGCCGCTGGTGGCGAATTATATCGGCATTGATGCAACGTGGCGCAGTGAAGGAATGACAGGATGAAGGGATGACGGGATGATGTTTTCCTGTTTCTGCCGGAGTATATACACAAGATCATCTTGTCATCCTGTCATCTTGTCACAGAAGGAGGAACTATGCTCATCGGAACAGCTTGGGAAGAAATTACGCCGGATCGACCGCTGCCGCTGTTGGGGCAGATGCATGTGCGGCTGGGCGAATATACGCATGATCCCCTGACCGTCAATGCCGTGCTCTTTACCGAGGGCGAGCAGCAGGTGGCGCTGCTTTCGGTGGATGTCTGTGTGCTGCCCGACGCCTTGGTACGCACGCTGCAAGCCGCCTGTGCCAGAGCAACCGGGATTGCGGCGGAGGCGGTCATCATTGCCGCCACCCATACCCATGTCGCGCCCTGCACCACTGACCGGATTGTGGGTGATCCCGATCCCGCCTTTTTGGCGCGGCTGGAGGAAGCGGTGGTGCAAGCGGTGAGCCGGGCGCTTGCTGATCGGGAACCCTGCGATCTCTTTGCCGGACGCGGCTATCTGGAGCAGATGGGCTGGAACCGGCGGGGCATGCGCCGCGACGGCAGTTGTCACATGTATTGGGGCAGTTGGAAAGAAGATTTTGTGGGCATTGAAGGGCCGCGTGACGGTGAAGTGGGAGTTATCTTTGCTCGCAAGCCCGATGGCCAAGTCAAGATGGTCATCCCTTCCTTTGCCACCCATCCCAACTGTGTCGAAGGCGAAAGTTACTACAGCGCCGACTTGCCGGGGCAGGTGCGGCGGGTGTTGCGCGGGGCGCTGGGCGAACAGGTGGGGGTTGTCTATCTCACCGGGGCGGCAGGCAACACCGCGCCCTCGATCATGGAAAACAATCCGCAGGCGATCCAGCCGTGGCGCGGCGAAACAGGGTTGCGGCGCTCCGGCGACTATTTAGGCGGCGAGATCCTCAAGGTGATCGCTGGCCAGGTTGACCCCATGCCGACACCGGTGCTGCGTCATGCCCAGACCGCGTTGGCCATTCCCATGCGGGAGTGGGATGCCTGGGCTGATCTGGCAGAGTTCAAGGGGGGCATGTTGGAATTTTTCGAGCAGAGCCGCATGGACTGGCCACGTCTTTTGCAAGAAGAGAATCCGGTCGCGGTGCGGCTGCATGTGGTGCGGGTGGGGGATGCGGCCATCTGTCTCAACCCCGCCGAATTGTATGTGGAATTTGGCCTGGCCATCAAACGGCAATCGCCGGCCCAGGTGACGCTGGTGGGCGAGCTGAGCGACGGCTACTGTGGCTATGTCCCCACGCCTGAGGCCATCCGCCACGGCGGCTACAGCGCCTTGTCGGCCAGCCACACGCGGCTTGTGCCCGAAGCCGGGTGGCTCATGATCGAAACGACGGGGCAGTTGTTGGGGCAACTCTTTGGCAGGTAGGCTTGTCTAAGATTCCGTAGGGGAAGTATCAGTGGATCACCGTCTACTGAGTGTTTTCGTTTTTGGTTCAAGGTGGTTACGATGACGAAAAGGAGCAAAAAATGAAACAGCAGCAAAATCTGAGTCGTCGCGAATTTCTACGTTTGATGGGTGCAAGTGCGGCTGGGCTCTCACTGGCCGCTTGTGCGGCGCCAGGCGCACTTGCGCCAGAAGCAGCGGGCCAACCAGCGGCCACCGAAATTGTCTTTTGGTTTCCCTGGCAGGAACAGGGTGAGTTCCTGATGAATGCCTTTAACGAGGCGGAACAAGGCGTAAAAGCTACGTGGGAACTTGGTGAATATGACAGTTCCACTAAAATCATTGCCGCTTTGGCCGCAGGCACCCCACCACCAGTGGCCTACCTAGGTCGCTGGCAGACGACCGATCTAGCCGTGCGCGATGCATTGGTTGTCCTGGACGATGCCATTGCGACCGCCAAGAATTTCAAGTGGGAGAATATCTGGGAACGTCTGCAGAAAGATTCTATTTCCTGGGGTAAGAAATGGATCGTACCCTATACAACCGATACGCGCGCCCTCTTCTATAACAAGACCTTACTGACAGAGGCGGGGCTTGATCCAGAAGCGCCACCGCAGACATGGGATGAACTTCATCAAATGGCCATCAAGCTGACCAAGCAGGATGCAGCCGGCCGGCTAGATCAGATCGGCTTTACCCCTAGCTTTGGCAATCCACCCGTTTACCTTATGTTCCTCACCATGATTTGGTGTCTGGGCAGCGATATGGTGAATGAAGATATGACCCAGATTACGATTACGGACAAGGGCGAGGAGGCCATGACCTTCCTCAAACAGATGTTGGATGACCAAGGGGGATATGAAGCAGCGGTAGCTTTTACCAAGGGCCTGAGTCTAGCCGAAGGGATCGACGCCTTTTCCGCAGGTAAAGTGGGGTTAGCAATGAATGGGCAATGGGTACTGCGAACCTATGATCAATATGCACCTGATTTAGAGTACAGCATGATTCCCGGTCCTGTCTTCCCAGAGTATGACATCCATGCTAACTATGATGGCGGCGGCGGTTGGTTCTTCTTTAAAAAGGGCGGGAACTTTACCGAAGCATGGGATTTCGTTGAGTTTACCATGGAGTCCAAAACCTTTCTTGCCTATGCCGACAAGTTTGCCTCGTTGCCGGCACGCTCGGATGTTGGGGCCGAATGGGCTAAAATAGATCCGCGGCGTGAGGTCTTTGTTTCCACCGCCAACACGGTACGTTGGATCCCCATCTTTGCCGGTGTCCTAGAATCGTTGGGTTTCATGGCTACGATGTTTGATAACATTCTCATTGGCGGCCAAAATATGCAGAACGAATTGGACACGGCGCAGGAAAAAATGCAAGAACTACTGGACAAGCACAACGCCTATCCCGTGCCTTCGTAGATTGATTAGTGCGGGTATACACTGGTATAGAGGCGGTGGACCATTCCGTCTATCGCCTCTACCAGTGTATCAGGGTGGGGCATGCATAGGAGCGGCAGGAGGTGAAACATGGCGAGTAGCGTGATGATCGGCAACCGAACGCAGAAAATTATCTGGCAATTCATTCTATACCTCCTATTAATCAGCCTGGCCGTACTGTTTACAACACCGCTAGTTTGGTTAATTTCAACCTCCCTCAAAGATGATGCGCAAATGGCGCTTTGGCCGCCGGTCTGGATTCCAACGCCACTGCGCTGGGATCACTTTTATACGGCATGGACTTCAGGCAATTTTAGCCTTTACTTCTTGAATACAACCACCATTACAGTGCTCGCCACTATCGGCCAATTACTCACAGCTTCAATGGCAGCATTTGGCTTTGCCCGTTTGCGTTTTCCTGGCCGTGAGTTCTTGTTTGGCCTCTTACTGGCGACCATGATGCTGCCCTATGTGGTGACACTGATTCCCACCTACGTGCTGTTTAAGAACTTGGGTTGGCTCAACAGTTTTAAGCCACTGATTGTGCCAGCTTACTTTGGCGGGGGCGCCTTTTTCATTTTTCTGTTGCGCCAATTCTTTCGGACGTTGCCACCCGAACTCTTTGAGCAAGCCACGATTGACGGCGCCTCTAACTACCGGATCTACTGGCAAATTCTGTTGCCACTCTCAAAACCGGCGTTGTCAACTGTGGCCATCTTTGGCTTTATGCAACACTGGAATGATTTTCTAGCGCCGCTTATCTATTTGAACAGCCCAGAAAAATTCACATTGACGCTGGGGTTACGCCGCTTTATGGCGCTGACCGAAGTACGTTTCCAGGAAATGATGGCGATGGCACTGTTGATGACATTGCCGGTTTTGCTCGTCTTCTTTTTCTTTCAGCAGTATTTTATCCAAGGCGTAGTGATGTCAGGGCTGAAGGGTTAGCCGGCAAAGGAGGTTTATCCATGACAACAACAGCGAAAGACGCGCATCAGTTGCAAACCGAAACAGTTACGCAACCAGCCCGGCGCATACGGGGCTTTTGGTCAAATCCGTTGCGTCGCCGTGAAGCGCTGGACGGCTATCTTTTTATCTTGCCCTGGTTCTTGGGTTTACTGATCTTTATCCTGGGACCGTTTCTGGCTGGTTTCTACTATAGCCTGACTGAATACGACGGCCTTACCGCACCGCGCTGGCTTGGGCTGGCCAATTACCAGAAGGTGCTCTTTGACGACGATAAATTCTGGCTGGCTGTGTATAACACGGTGTGGTATGTGGGCGCATCTGTGTTGCCGGGCGTTGTCCTTGGGTTACTGCTGGCCTTGTTGTTGAACCAGAAAGTACGTGGGATTACGCTCTTTCGCACGCTCTTCTACATGCCCTCGATTGTCCCCGCCGTGGCTTCAGTGGCGCTCTTTATCTATATTTTGCACGATCGCTTTGGCCTGCTCAATGAGGTGCTCTATCAGGTTTTCAACGTTGTCGGTCCCAACTGGTTAACCAGCCCCCTCTGGTCCAAGCCATCTCTGGTGATCTGGAGTTTGTGGGGCATTGGCGGCGGTATGATCATCTACCTGGCCGGTCTGCAAGGGATACCCGAAGCGCTCCATGAAGCGGCGGCTATTGATGGTGCCGGGGCATTTCGGCGCTTCTGGAGCATTACCATTCCTTTAATTTCCCCAACTATTTTCTTTGTGCTGGTTATGGGCATTATCGGTAGCTTTCAAATTTTTACACCTGTCTTTTTACTGGGGGGAGCAAATTATGGCCAGGCGGCAGCCGGCCCTATGGATTCGCTGCTCTTCTGGGTGGTTTATATCTACAATCAAGGATTCTTTTATTTTCGTATGGGCTATGCCAGCGCCCTCTCCTGGATCCTCTTCATGATTCTTGTTCTCCTGACAATCATACAATTTCGTCTAGCCAGGCGCTGGGTCTACTATGAAGACGAGGCAACAATATGAATAATAACGCATTACACATCGGCTTTGGATCTGTTGAGATCACGCCGCCAACGGGCCTGTTGATGTGTGGCAGCTTAGATCCACGAAAAAATGTGGGCACGACCGATCCGCTCATGGCCAACACCTTGGTGGCCGCCAGCGGTAATCAAAAAATTGCGATTGTGGGGGTGGATCTGATCGGCGTGCCCAAGGCACTGGCCGATCAGATCATTGCCGCCGTGAGTGAACGCACGGGCATCGATCCGGCCGCTATTCTGATTTCAGGTAGCCATACGCACAGTGGACCCTATACGATTGAAGGGGTTTACGCCTTTGATGTCACCGACGCCGCCTACCTAGCCACCTTGCCCAATCTGGTGGCGACCAGTGTGGCCAAGGCCAATGCGGCTTGCCAGCCGGCCACCATGCACATCGGGCGCGCCTTGGTCCATCATGGTCTGCACAATCGCCGCGTCCTCTGCCCCGATGGCAAAGCCTTTAACACCTGGATGAGCGACGCCCTCAATGACCTGGATCTGGTTCCCCAGGTGCTTGGCACCTGTGGACCGGTTGACCCAGAGCTGTGGGTGGTGCGCTTTGACAATCAGGAGGGACAGACGCTGGGTGTCTTTTTTAACTTTACCCTGCACACCAACTCCCACTTTGGTAACACCTGGTCGGCAGACTACCCGGGCGTGGTGGCGGAAGCCATGCGCGCTGCCTTTGGCGACCAAACCGTTACCGTCTATACCCCTGGCGCATGTGCCAATATCAACCCCACCATGGGTGGACCACGCTGGCGTGAAGGAGCGGAGTACTTTGCCGAACAAGCCGTGACGGCGGCCAAACGCGCGAAAGCGATCACTGGGCCAATCCAGGTGGGGGCTAAGCGGCGGGAGGTGACGGCTCCCCGCCGAGACCCAGCCACCCAGCCGCCGGAAGCAATTCACCGTTTGCATTGGGGCGACCGGGGCGGCCGAGCCGATGTCTTTGAACCCATGCTAACCCATGTGGCGGCCATGCCGGATCCGCTGATCGTGCCGGTCAATGCAGCATACATTGGCCCTTTTGCCGTTGCCTCGAATCCGGGCGAACTCTTTGTGGAACACGGTCTGACCATCAAGCAGCGTTCTCCCTTCCCCCATACCGTAGTGGCCGAGTTAACCAATGACATCATCATGTATCAGCCTACCGCAGCAGCCTTTACCGAGCAAGGCTATGAGACATTGGTAGGACCGAATCGTGTCGCGCTGGCAGGCATTGAGCGCATTGTGAATACAGCGATTGAGCTACTTCAAGAATTGTGGCAAGAAAAGGAAAAAGAACCATGACAAACAAATTGCAAGTAGGCTTTGTCGGATTACGCCGCGGCAGTGGTTTGGTGCGGAGCCTGGCCGGCCATCCGCATGTTGAGGTGGCGGCGCTCTGTGATCTGGACGAAAATGCACTGAGTAAACTGGCCGCTGACTTTCATGTCGCTGACCAGCAGGTGTACACCCGCTTTGATGAGTTTGTCAATGCCCCCATCGACATTGTAGTCATCGCCACCCCCATTGAGTTCCATGCTCCACAGGCGATTGCCGCGCTAGAAAGCGGCAAACATGTCCTCTGTGAGCAGACGGCGGCGTACACCCTGACTGAATGTGAACAGCTAGTCCATGCCGTGCGGAACAGTGGCCGTGTCTACATGATGGCCGAAAATTACTGTTATTTCCACTATATTCGCCAGTGGAAAGCGCTGATCGACCAGGGCAAACTGGGCAAAATTTTTCACGCTGAGGGCGAATATCTTCATGAGATTGTCGATCTGCTCATTGACCCGCAGACAGGCAAACGGCGTTGGCGCTATCCGCGCGCCCCCATCTGGTATTGCGCCCACTGTCTAGGGCCGCTGTTGACGCTCATGGATGATCGGATTGTCAAAGCCACGGGTGTCCACTCCGGTAAGAACATCTTCCCCAATGAGGAAGGGCTGGGCTTTCTCGACATGGAAGTTGGCCTCTTCCAAACCCAGAAGGGTGCAACGATCAAAATCCTGCGCAGCCAGGTTGCGCCGCGCCACCATGAGTTGATCTTCTACAGCCTTTACGGCACTAAGGGCTTTGTCGAAAATGGCCGCGAAGGTGGCTGGGGTGGCACCCAGGGGCGACTATATTTGGAAGAGGAGATGAGCAAAAAGGAGGGTGCGCAGGCGATCGATTGTCTCACTGTGGACCCCAACGCGCCGGCGGAGGCGCTCCAGGGTGGTCACGGCACTTCTGAATATTACATGGTGCGTGATTTTATCAACGCCATCGAAACCAACACACAGCCCCCGATCGACATCGCCCGCGCCATCGACTTTACTGCCCCCGGCATCTGCGCGCATGAATCGGCCATGCAGGGCGGTGTTTGGATCGATGTGCCACTGTTTTAGGGTCTGTTGACGTGGGCTGGTTACTCAAGGTGACTGTCACGAGCCACATGCATACAGCCATGCTGATAGGTTATGCCGTAGCGTGGTCATTATTCTTGCTGTGATGAACTTTGTCCGCGCCCTGTACATCAAAGGTGGGCAGCGTGGGGGGCGAGGTAGTCGCCAGCGTCGTGATTTGCACGACTGCCTGCTCCACCACGAGCCGCAAGGCTTCTCTGGCCTGGGCGCTGGCTAGAGTCTGTTTACCTTTTTGGTATTCTGCTTCCAACGCTTGCAAGGTAACGCCGATGTCCTTCACGAGGGCCACATGGGCTTGCGAGACATAGGCAATGTGGTCCAATTGCGCTTGCTCATGGCTTAGCCGCTCTTGGTGTTGCAGGCGCTCGCGCAACAGTCGGCGTGCATTTTCGGCAGTGATCGCAGCAAAGTCATCCCGGAGCGCTTGCTCCTGTTGCGGGGAAGGCCGTACACCCACACGGCGGAATTCCCTGCGCACGCGGTTAAAAACCGCAAGATCCGTGAGCGTCCGCCGACTGATGGCGGCCCCGGCATAGAGCGTAATACCAATCGTAATCAGAAAGACCAACGGATACTCCGCTAAGTATAGATAGAGGCTGTAGGCAAGTTCTCGTAGATATAACACGTTTCTGGCTCGTTACAGCAGGCTACAATCTCACCGGCCTGACTGCTCGAGCAGCTCTAATACCCGGCTCATGACAAATTTCGCATAGGCTTCTTGGAGGAATGGTGATGTAAGCGTTGCGGCGTGGCCCTGAAAGATCTGCTCGATATCGTTCACCGCTTTACCGGTAATATCGGCGAGTTGGGTAAAGAGTTGCGCCCGCAGTTTGCCCAGTTCTTGGCGCAAGACAGCATCGCGCGCCTGTAGAGCTGCCTGGGAAGCGAGCTTTGCCTCTTCCCGCAGATAGTCTACATATTGCGTCATCACTTCATCGACCATGCGTTGCCGGTGTTCGGCGACAATTTTGCGGTCACGCCACCCTGTCTTGTAATTTTGCAAAGAACGCACCAAGTTATTTTGGAGACCGCGCGTGGCCTCCATCCAGGCGACATCTGCATTAGAGACGGTAACCGATCGGCTGTGAACCGCGGCCAACGCGGCTGTACCCTCGCCTGTCGCCGGATCGTTCTCTGCGGTGTCGGCTGCTGTAGGGCTGTCAACCCCCTGGGCAAGTTGCCCCAGGTCCAGGAACGACTGTTTACTCATGTCAACTTAATCCTTTCAGGCAGTTACCGCTTTCGGCACAGACGCTGCACCAAGCTACTTCCACCCACAAACAATGCGATGAGGCTCACATGGACGAAGAGATGCAATCGCTACCATTAACAGCAAGCAATAACGCGATTTCACCCGCAGACCTACATGAGCCGAATCAGTATAGTGGACGTGGAAACTGAAATCTTGTGTCCAAGGTATAGATAAGGTTATAAAACTGGGTGTATTTCCGGTTGGGGTAAGTGAAAATTGGTTGCCAATCGAAGAAAAATCTGCTATAATTAAGGTTGCCTCTCAATCTCAGTGAGCGACCTGCAGCAGCCAGTAACCTGCACTTGCTTTCACCCCTTTACCCCACCTGTGTAATCGGGCGATATTGTTTATTAGGAGATATGATTATGCAAAGAGAGAGAAGCCTCGTATTACATCCAGGTGAACCATCAACCGCTACGACTAGTTTGTACACGCGTGAACTGCGTGGCCGGCTGACGATTGCAGCCGCAACGGACGGCACGGTGCACACCCAGCAAGCTGTCGTTTTGGCCGGCCATCTGGCCCACGCACTGCAAGCAAGCCTGAAAGTATTGGTGACTGTGCGTGGTCGAGTTGGCGTAGCCTATGCGCAGCAAATAATGCAGGCCACCCAGGAGCTTGTCCGCACGCTGGAACCAGTGCCGGAGCTGATTCCTCTGGTTGGCCCAGCCGATGAAGTGGTCGGCAATTATCTAGAAGCCCACAAGTTCGATTTGTTTGTCATGGGGGCGTTTCAGGATCGTGGAGCAGGATCAGTGGCAGATATAGGCACGACAGCCCATCATCTGCTACAATATGCACCCGCATCTGTCCTGATCGTCAAACGGCCTAGGTTGCGTAAGCTTCTGGCTTGTGTGGCTGTCGATGACACGCACATTGTGGAAATGGCCATTCAGTGGGCAAAGGCGCTTGGGGCAGAACTCCAACTCGTCCACAGCCTTATTCCTGAACACGAGCCACACTTGATCTGGTCAGTCACCAATGATATGCCGCTTGACGAGATTTTAGCGCGTGGCGTCTATCTGCAAAGGCCAGCGACCGTTGGCGACGAAATGGTTGCCCTGGATAGCCTGCTGGAGCAAAATACACCGTTGGCAAATTTTGTGCGCGAGACAATTTCCAAGCTGGAAGCAGCAGGATTGCCCCGCAATGCCCTACGCGTCCAGCGCGGCAAACTCATGGAGACCGTTTTGGCGGTCGCGCAGGCGCAAAGGCCGGATCTGCTGATCATCGGTCGTCATTCCACTCCCGGCTATTTCTTAAGCAGCGCCGCCAACTCCGTTGCTTCGCTGGCGCGGTGCTCAGTGCTGGTTGTTCATGAAGGGTCATGAACCCAAAGGCTTGCACTGAAATGCAAAGGGGCGGTTACTTTGTCTGCAAGAACTCGATCAGATCGGTAATGTCTTGATCCGACATCTGCCAACGCGGCATTGCAGCATCCAGCGGATTGCCCGCAGGGTCGATGCCGTTGCGCACGGCCCGGGCAAACGTTTCCGGCGTATACGGTTCGTGTGCCATCTCGTGCCCGCCTTCATCGGCGTGGGTATCCCCCGCTTCTTCACCGGACGTCAACGTACGCCAACGGATATCGGGTGCGTCCATGAGTTGCATATGCATAAAATGTTGCCCCCCTTTGGCATCACTACCATGACAGTCTGCACAGGCCAAACTGATCCCACGCATCATGCCGCGCCCCATCATACCACGGCCAGCCATCGGGCCATAATCGCCACCGCTGTAGCTGATAGGTCCATTGGCACTGGTTCCGGTAAAGTAGATGCGTTCGCCATTGGAAGCAAAGCGTGTAAATGGTCCGAAACCGCTTGGCGTGCAGGCGGTGACCAACAGCACAATGACGAGCGCTGCTATCGTGATAAACACCTGTCGCTTCATGTGAAATTCTCCTCTATAAAAGACGGCGCCGGTGCACTTGTCGGCTCCTAAGAAACATATCATAGCAGCGGGAGCCCCCTAGGTGCGCCACACCCGTCTGTTTCTTGCAGCTTATTAGCCGCGCCCAATGGGCACCTCAGTCCTCGTTGCAAAGCTGATTCACCTTACCGTGCCAGCGCCGGCTAACTCGGTGCGGCGTAGAAGCTGAGCGTTGATGGCCACAACCACCGTGCTCAGTGACATAAGAATCGCCCCGACGGCAGGCGATAAAATAATTCCCATTGGCGCCAGTACACCGGCAGCCAAGGGTAATGCCACAATATTGTAGCCTGCCGCCCACCACAAGTTCTGGATCATCTTGCTATAGCTGGCTCGGCTCAATCCGACAATTTTGACGATGTCGAGCGGGTTGCTCTGCACGAGAATAATATCAGCAGACTCGACCGCAACATCGGTGCCGCTGCCAATGGCAATGCCGACATCGGCGCGGGTTAAGGCCGGAGCATCGTTGACGCCATCACCCACCATCGCCACCCGCTTCCCTTGCCGTTGTAACTCCATGACCTTCTGGTCTTTGTGTTCCGGTAGCACTTCTGCAAAATAGGTATCAATGTCCAATTCTTCGGCCACCGCTTTGGCCACCGCTTCGCTATCGCCGGTGAGCATCGCCACTTCTACACCCATGTCGTGAAGCTGTTTGACTGCAGCACGACTTTCCGTGCGAATGACATCGGCTAGCGAGAAGGCTGCGGCAATCTCTTGGTCATGCACCAAATAGACAAGCGTCTGCCCTTTGGCGCCAGTTTGTTCTGTGAAGTGCGCCATATCATTGCTGGGCGTAATTTCCAGCGCTTCCAATAGTCGCGGTCCGCCGATGTAGACTGTGCTGCCGTTATGTTGGGCGCGTACACCACGGCCTTTCATCGCCTCAAAGTTGGTAATCTCGGGCAACGTCAAAGTGCGATTTGCCGCCGCGGACCGGATCCCGCGTGCAATCGTATGCTCGGAATCGCCTTCCAACGCAACGGCCAAGGCAAGCGCATCGTCTTCCGACCAACCTGCGGCAGTTGCCGTGGCGACCACACCAAACTCGCCCTTGGTTAGCGTTCCGGTCTTGTCAAAGACAACTGTGTCAAGCTGGCGCGCCTCCTCCAGTGCCAAACGGTTGCGCACCAGAATCCCATTGCGTGCGGCCAACGAGGTGCTGATGGCCACCACCAACGGCACCGCTAAGCCCAACGCATGGGGACAAGCAATGACCAACACGGTCGCCACACGCGCAATCACATCTACCCCAAAGCCGACACCAATGGTCCAGCCAATTGCAGTGAGGATGGCCACCGCAAGCGCCACATAGAAGAGCCAGCCCGCCGCCCGGTCCGCCAGGATCTGCGTGTTGGATTTACTCTGTTGTGCTTCCTCCACCAGGCGCATGATGCCGGCGAGCGCCGTTTCGTCGCCGGTCGCCTTCACACGAATGCGCAAACTGCCGTCACCGTTGATCGTGCCGGCAATGACCGAATCACCGACCTCTTTGCGCACCGGCTTCGATTCACCGGTAATCATGGCTTCATTGACGTCAGACTCACCGGTTTCGACTTCGCCATCGGCCGGCACACTGGCGCCAGGACGCACCAAAAGCAGGTCGCCCTCCTGTAAAGCACTAGTGGCGACCTCTTCGGTGCTGCCGTCAGCGCGAATCCGTTCCGCCGTATCGGGCATGAGTTTGGCCAGTTCATTGAGCGCACCCGAGGCTTGCCGTACGCTGCGCATTTCGATCCAATGGCCCAGCAGCATGATGTCGATCAGCGTCACCAATTCCCAAAAGAAGCTCATGCGGTTGGGCAGGATGAGTGCCGCCAGACTGTAGACAAAGGCTACCGTAATCGCCAGCGAGATCAAGGTCATCATGCCTGGCTGTTTATTCTGGAGTTCCGGTAGCGCCATTTGCAAGAAAGGCAGGCCCCCATAAATAAAGACGATCACAGCAAAAATTGGTGTAATCCAATTGCTGCCGGGAAAGGCCGGCGTAGAGAAGTTTAACCACGCCTGGAGGGCGGGACTGTAGAGCAGCACGGGTATGGAGAGCAACAGGCAGATCCAAAATCGATTGCGAAACATGAATTCGTGTCCAGTGTGGTCGACGTGGGCGCTATGGTCGTCGGGTCCATTGGGCTGGTCATGCCCACCGTGAATGTTCTGTTCACTGGGTTCGGCATGTTCGCGCTGGCTCGAGCCGCTACGTGATAGATGCTCTTGTTGCATTGGCGCATCATGGCTCATGTGGGTGTGTTGTATGGGGGTACTGTTTTCTTCTGTGTGTCCAGATTCTGTGCGTTCAGGATGGGTTGACATTGGATCTTACCTTTCTAGACAACGAAGCCGTTCGTATGGATTTGGGTTCAGTGGTCGGACCTTGTTTACACGGTCTCTGCTACTCATCTGCGTTACGAAAAGTATGCAGTTCCATTGCCTCAAGAATCGGACAGTCGTCAGTTGGGCCATCTCCTTGGCATTGGTCGATCAGATGGGATAAGGCATCCCGCATCTGTTGCAGCGCTGCAACTTTGGCGTCGATTTGGGCAACTTTATTCTTAGCGCAAGCGCGTACCTCAGCTTTGCTGGTACTTCGCCCCATTTGTGGTGCGCGCTCCTTCCAATGGTCAAATAGTTGGGGTATAATAGTTGAACATTGGATTGGTTGGCGCCATTTGTTGCCCCTATGGCGAAAAGGTGAGCGATGAGTACGAAACTAATTGCCAAAGAAATTACGCTTCACGACCTGGAAAAACAGTTTCACCTACAACGGAGTGATGACAGTCAGTTTTTCCCGGAGTGGCAAATTAATAGCCCTGTGCCGCCGGCTGACGAGCAAAAACTACTCGATCTGGCAAAAGCCGGTTACTTGAATCTCATCAAATATCCGGCCATGTTGGAAAATGCTGTGCAGCTAACGGTGCTTTCCCCCTTGCTGCATTTGGCGAATCTGCTGCTAGATCCATTTCACCTGCAAACCGAGACTTCCATCGTTTTGTCCACCTCTGACGGCGAGATGACGATTGAGGGCCGGATCGACGTGCTGATCCTCAAAGAAAACTTTTGGGTATTGGTGATCGAATCAAAGCGGGCCGAATTTTCGGTAAAGGTAGGACTGGCCCAGATTCTGGCCTACATGCTTGCCAACCCCACCCCAAGCGTGCCCTCCTATGGGTTGATTACCAACGGCGGAAGCTATCTATTTGTTAAATTGGTGATGGATGAGCCGCCGACTTATGCTCTCTCACGGGTCTTTGATCTGCTGAATCCCGGCAACGATCTGTATCAGGTATTGGCGATTTTGAAAGAAATTCGGCAGGTTGCCTTGGCTGGATTCGCAGCGCAGACATTGGCGGAACCCGTTGCGCAGCCAACACGGTGATTGCAGAGTTTACCGATCCCACCCCAACGCCTGTACTTCTGCCAACAATTGTGCCGCTGCCGCTTGTTGGTTCAGCGTTATCCCCTTCAATTGGGCGGCCTCGATCACGGACGTTGGTAGTTGCGCCATTGCCTTGTTGACCCGGCAACCAACCCCATCCGCATACCACTGACTGGCGGCGCAAAGGCTATCCTCCATGAGCATGCTGTGGAGTTCCACTGCCCGCACGGGATTCTCACCGTCGGCTAGAATGGCGATGGTGGAGCTGATCGCCGTCAGCAAGCTCCACGGATCGGCGACTTGCGCACTCAGCCGTAAACTCTCATAGCAATAAAAGCGCGCTTGTTGGCCCTGTCCATTCTGCCATTGGGCAAGCCCCAGTTGGGAAGACCAACGAACTTGGTCCATGGTGGCGCCGGTCTGCTTTGTGATGATGACCGCTTTACGCAAAGTCTGCAACGCGCCGTGGAGGTTGCCGGCATAAAGTTGCGCCCACCCCACAAAACCAATCGCCACCCCTTGCACAAATTGATCGTCCAACTTGCCGGCAATCGTATGCGAACGTTCGGCATTGGCCAGCGCCTGTGGATAGTCACCCGCCATCAGCTCAATCGCACAGAGAAAGGCGTAGGCAATCACCTCATCGCGGCGTGAGCCAATGTCGGCAAAGAGCGCGGCGCTCTCCGTCACGACCTGGCGCGCATTGGTCAGATCGCCCAGATCCATGTAGGTCATTCCAATGCGGGAAAGGCAGGTGGCCGTGCCGTGTGGATCGCCCAGCGAACGAAAGGCAGCTAGGCTTTCTAACCCCAGATCCAGACCCCGCAGCAGTTGACCACGATAGGTGTCAATATCGGCCAGCATGGACAACGCAGCGGCGGTGCCGCGCACATTGCCCAACGTCCGATAGGTCTCCAATGCCTCCTGTACATAGGCGCGTTGGCCAGCAAAATCCCCCTGCACAAGACAGACCTGCCCCAAGCCCAAGAGCACTTCCGCCGCAAACCACTGCTCCTGTAGCGCTTGGAACAACGCCAAGCTCTGCTCATAATAGTGTTGCGCCGCCACTGTATCCTGACCGGCGGCGGCGGCACCGAGTTGCATGAGCACAAAGGCGTGTTCGGAGCGGAGATCTTCATGCGCCAAGGTGGGATCGGTGAGCAACCGGCGGCTGCGTCCCAGCAGTTGCATCGCCCGGTCGGCCTGGCCAAGGATGCGGGCAAAGATGGCTTGCCAGGTGAGCGTGCGAGGCAACCAACGCAGCGCATTGGCCCGTTCCAATGCCATTGCCGCCCACTGAAAGGCTGTTTCCCCTTCCGCCGCCCGCCCACGCCACTGGAGATAGAGACCCCAGCCATCCATCGTTGCGGTGAGCCGGTCGACATGGCCCTGTTGCGCGGCCCAACGCCAGGCCTGGCTCAGATTATCCACTTCGGCATCAAGGACAGCTAGATCGGTTTGGAGTCCCCTACTCTTGAGGGCGTCCTGGCGACAGGTCAGTAGATCAAGATAAAACGCGCTATGCGCGTGGTTGGTTGCCGCTTCAACCTCCGGTGTCTCGGCCAGCCGCAGCGCACCGTATTGACGCAGCAATTCGTGGATGGTATAGCGCTCGCGCTCGTGGTTGTAGACGATCAACGAACTGGTCGCCAACGAACGCAACTGGTGCGGCGTGGCCCCTGTCACCCGGCTGATGGCCGCTTGGGTAAAGCCGCCGCGAAAGACAGAAAGCTGGGCAAAGATCTGCCGCTCCGTCTGGTTGAGCCGTTGCCAGGTGGCATCAAAGACCGCCTCCATACTGCGGTGGCGCGCCGAAACCCCACGCAGATCGGTCTCTAAAAAGTGCAAGCTTGCGTGAATCGCCGCCAGGATTTCCGCCGCCGACATCATGGTCACCCAGGAAGCTGCCAACTCAATCGCCAGCGGCATCCCCTCCACCAAGCTGCAGATCGCCGCGATCGCGCTCTGTTCCGTCGCGGTGTGGGCACGCTGTTCGCTATGGGCATCGACACCGTAATCGGGGCGAACGCGGCGGGCCGCTTGCAAGAAGAGCACCACGGCGGCGGCGTTTTCTGTGCGCGCACCTATGGCTTCCGTCGTGTAGTCGAGACCGTGTAGCGGATAGCGCTGCTCACCGGGCAGACGCAACGGCGCCCGCGAGGTGACCAGAATCTGCACATGGGGCGCGGTGGCGAGAATAGCGGCGATGAACGCCGCGCCATCGAGCAGATGTTCGGCATTGTCGAGGAGCAACAGCAAGCGCCGGTCCGCCAAAAAGTCAAGCACTTGTTGGCGGGAAGAACGGTTTGGGTCACTACTACTCTCCAACGGCAAACCGACCGCCTGCGCAATCGCCGCGGGGATCTGATCCACGGCGGTGAGCGGGGCCAGATCGACAAAGACCACACCATGTTGGTAACGGCTATCCGCAATTTGCTGTTGCGCCACTGCCAGCGCCAGACGCGTCTTGCCCATCCCACCGGGACCGACAATTGTCACCAGGTGTAGGGCCGGATCGGCAAGCCACTCCGCCAGTTGCGCACATTCGACTTTCCGCCCAATCAGCGGTGTGGTGGGCGTGGGCAGCCGCGCTAAACGCGTTGCTGGCTCAGTGACCAGCGTCGGCGCGTTTTCTGTCTGCCCGATTCCTGGTAGTCGCTCAGCAATGGGTGGTTCCATCGAGGACGTGGGCGCGCTGGGTTGATAGCCAAACCCCGCCGCGGCGAGGAAACTCTGATAGTGTGCCGTTACCCCCAAACTATCGACAATCTGCCGGACAACCTCCGGTGAACGAGGGCGCGTGCCATGATTCAGCCAGCGCGCCACCGTGCTGGGGCTAACCCCCAGCCGTTGCGCCAGCCACGACGCCGGCCGTTCCTGGCGTTGAAGTTCCTCGTTGAGGAGACGGGCAAATTCGGGATAGTAGGTCATATGCAAAAAACTTTTGCAGCAACTGGCACATCTTTGTGCACCAACCGGCAATTCCGCGCGCTATGATGCATTAGCGTGAGATTTTCTGATCGTACTCGCTCTATTCTACATCGTTTTACCGTGCAAATCAAGCAAAGAAGGGACATCTAATGAGTACCCATGTTTCACGAATTGCCATGTTCTTGGCGCCGGCCGCACTCCTCCTGCTGGCGTGCCAACCCATTCAACCGGTCGCCAACGCAGGGACCGGGACTGGTGCGGCGGACCAATCCGCCGAGCAAGCCGTCACTGCAGCAAAAATCGAGAGCGCCATGAGCGCCGGACCACCGGTAGTTGCCGAAAATGCCACCATCATCGATTGGCCCACCGCACCGGGCGGCGAACAGGCGATCCTGCGTGAGGGTAGCAACACCTGGACCTGCATGCCCGACTGGCCGGCCACCCCGGATAACGACCCCATGTGTTTGGATGAAACGTGGGCAGCGTGGATGCAGGCGTTCATGGCCGGTGAAGAACCTGTGATCACCAAGCTGGGCATCTCCTACATGTTGGCCGGCGGCGCCGCGGCCAGCAACACCGATCCCTTTGCCACGGAACCGGCGCCGGGTGAAAATTGGGTGGTGCCGCCGCCCCATGTCATGTTGATCGCGCCCGGTGGCTTTGACGCGGCCTACTTCGGCACCGATTACATCTCCGGCAAGCCCTGGATCATGTGGGACGATACGCCCTATGAGTTTCTGATCATTCCCACGACACCGGCGACCGCGCCAACCGGCCCCGTTGCCATGAGCGACAGTGTCGACGCCAAGATCGCCAACATTATGGGGGCGGCCCCCCAAGTCATTGTCGATGAGGCAACGATGATGGATTGGCCCGCGGCGCCGGGCGGTGAGCAGGCACAGTTACGCGCCGGCGGCGCCGAATGGCTCTGTGTGCCCGATTGGCCCGCCACGCCGCCCAATGACCCCATGTGCTTCGACCCCAGTTGGACCGCGTGGATGGGCTCCTTTATGGCGGGCGAAGCGCCTGATGTGACGACGTTGGGCGTCTCCTACATGCTGTCCGGCGGCGCATTTGCTGACAATACCGATCCCACCGCGATGGAACCGCCGACCGGTAAAGATTGGGTCGTGCCGCCGCCCCATGTCATGTTGATTGCGCCCGGTGGCTTTGCTGCCGCGGACTTCGGCACCGATTACACCTCTGGTCTGCCGTGGATTGTTTGGGATGAGACGCCCTATGAGTTCTTGGTGATCCCGGTCGAGTAGCACGTTATAGGACAGTGAGACAGTGAGACAGTCGGACAGTGAGACAGTCGGACAGTCACTGGCTTACTGGCTTACTGTCCCACTGTCTCACTGTTGGCGCATTGCACTTTGGAAGAAGCACTTTTGTTTTGAAACCAACGTACAAGGAGATCCGATGAACGCGTTTGAGAATGCCAAAAAGTTTTTTGACGCCTGTGAACAACCGGCTGGTTGGGCCGGCTGTAAGCAATATGTGGCGGAGAATGCACCCTTTGTCGCCCAAAGTGAACCTTTGGTGGAGCTCACTACCGTGGAAGCGTACTGTGAATGGATGCATGGCTTTGCCACCGTCACCGTGCCCGGCGCGACCTATGACCTGCACACGGCCAGTTATGACGAAGCGACCCGCACCGCGGTCTTCTTTGCCACCTACCATGCCAAACATACGGGCGCCGGCGGCCCCGTTCCGCCCACCCATCAAGAGACCCATTCTCACTATGTCTATGTGTTGACCATGAATGCGGACAATCAAGTGGCGAAGATGACCAAAATCTGGAACGCGCCCTGGGCCCTGCGCGAATTGGGGTGGATCGAGTAGTGGGCTAGTCATGCCATCGACCCGGCGCCGCGCGTATACAACATTCCATGAAGGTCCTTGCGTTGCTTGCATCAAACAAAGAAACGCTCGTTGCTTCACCAAGAAACGGTTACGCAACGCTGCGCCCGCTATACTCTTAACATCTTGACCGATCTGCTTGTGAAACTCGGCTGACACAAAGACAACCAATGGATCCGGTCGGACGATTTGGATAAGGCTGATCCAAAAAATTGAATCCCTTTTGTAGGTGACTGTCACTGGCCTAGGCAACCTAGGATTACGCCAGATCTGGTGGCCAGTGAGAGTCACCTCAGCAAGGTAATCTATTCCTTGCAACGGCCTTCGGTTTTTCGGCTCAGCCTGGGTATAAGTCATGACCAATCAGGAGGAAATCATGAAACATGTCAATATTTTGTTTTGTTGGGGGCAAATCATACTAGGCGTAGCACTAGCTGCACTCATTCTTTTTATCTCATCAACCTATACAGATAGCTTACAAACTTCTCTTAGTCAAGCAAACGGCCTCCTCACATCCGTTGAAAATCAATTAGATGTAAGCATTCAAGTTCTCACTAAGTTCAATGCAACACTTGGGGATATGGGTGGAACCGTTGATACCTATCAAGAAACGATTAGCAGTGTGAGGACATCCTCTACGGCGCTGTCAAAGACGGCAGCCACCTGGGGTAATGAATCGCAACAATTTTCGACCATTGTCCTTGATGCCTCTCACATCATGGATACCTTTCAACAGCAACTTCCCATCCGAGTCCCCGCCGTGGAAGTACAGGTCAAACCAGTGTCATTTGATATTCCCACCGGATTAGATATTCGCCAGGACAAAATGGGATTCAATTATCCCGCAAGTGCAGAAGCCAAGGTACAGAAAGAAGGTATCAACTATCCCAAAGGCGCCAAAGTGAGGAACTGTAATAAAAGAATTGCAGGCGTTGGGATCAGCTATCCCTGTGGCATTGAAGTTGAGATGGGCAAATTGGAGTTTAATGTTCCCCACTCAATTGACATTGGTTTCAAAGAGTTCAACTTTAACATACCGCGCATCCATGCACCTACTTTTGAGCACATTGAGTTCAATGTACCAGATACGGTCAAGGTAGAATATCGTGAATTAATGAAGGATGAGAAAGCGCTCCTGGTCAAGACTGGCTCTCAGCTAATTTCCACCGCAGCTGCGATTAGTGATACATCGCAATCTTTGATTGCACTATCTAACCTCTTGGCGCCCCAAGGTGATGTCGCCAAAACGTTGAAACAGGTGGGGGATGCTCTGGAAAAAACGCAGGGTACCATTATCGATATCTCGACCCATGAAATTCCGACGTTTATTGATGAACTCAAAAAGCAGAAGGAAACTCTTGTCAAAACGAAGACGCTCTTTGCAGATTTATCGGGCGCAATTGTGCCCATCACTTGGGCTTTCATGATATTCCCATTGATGATCATATTGAACGGAGTTGTTCTGTTATCCTTAGCCAGGAAATTTTAATATTTCTTGCATTAATGTCGAACTGGCGCTGAGTCCATATCTGTAGTAGCATCACTTACAACACACAGAGGATAGCATGTCAACACTCGCAACTGAATTGGCTGATCTCTATCCAGAAAACGACGATATTCGGCGGATTGCCTACGACGCTGGCATCCCGGATCGGGCGGTCAATCTGGACAATGCACCGATTACCGACTGGCACAATCTCTTGGTAGAAGCGTGCCGGCGCAACAAGCTCAACAACTTGATCGGCGTTATCCAAAACGAATATCCAGCGAAGGCGTCGGCACTCAACCAAGGACTGGTCGATTTTCAAGCACAGAACCCAGTGTGTGGACGCTTAGGCGCCTTGACCGCCTTCGTCGGCGATCACCTGATCCAGATCATCGGCGGTCTCTTGGTGGCGGTTGTCTCAACCAACGCGCTCGACTATGTGACGGATTGGGGGCTGTTGTCCAAGCTGGCTGCCGGCCTTGGGATGATGGTCATTATCCTGACCCCTTTCCTGCTCGGCGAATATCTGCCTATGGTCAATCTGCGGTTGCGGCGGCGTTCACTGTGGGGCGTCGCTGCGCTTGTTATTCTGTGCGAAGCGGCCCTCTTTTCTTCAATGACCGGCGCACATTTGACAAATCTCTATGAACAATTGCCCGCGCCAGAGCGAAAATACAGAAATATCTTTACCGAAGAGAACAAGTATCTACACGATTCGAGCTTTATTGAAGTCAAAGTGCTGCCCGATAAGCCGCAGCAGATCAATGTGATTAGAGACACCGATGCTTCGCCAGGTCCGCTACATGTTTTTGTCACTGTTGAAATTAGCAAGACATTGGCGATGCCACCCTTCCCTCGAAACTACACTGGGCAGTTCATTTACGCGATCCATTACACCTGTACTGAGGATGGAAACCCGGAGATAGATATACCGAAACTCAAGGCCCATTGGCTTAAGCCGGGAAGCATGACGCTATCATGGCTCATCGGCTTCATGGAGATCCCCTTTCTCATGGATGACGACACGACGATAGCCAGCAAAATCGGCCAAGTAATCGGAAATGCGGTGCAGGGTGGTCATCTCGAACTATGCCCCAGTGGTCAAGCCGATCTGATTGTTCCGCAATAACCAACGTTGGGGCTCTTTGGGAATTCGTGTGGTTGACAAGAAAAGGCTGGTTGTCGTAGGTCAGCTCACCATCACCACTCTCTTAGGCGTAGCGATTAAATAAGTCGGCCAAAATGACCGGCACTTCGGAAGTGCCGGTCATTTTAAATCGATGAGTTATTTGATCGCCACTCTCTTAGGCGTAGCGCCACCGCCGTGCCCAGGGGGCTCCCAGCAAATCAAGCAGTAAGAAACGGAAGACAGCGGCGCGCCCAAGGGGCTCCCGCAGCTGCGATATGTTCTTAGGAGATCATCTATGGCGAAGCAAACACAATACAACGACATCCACATCGACCACAACATAGCGATCCCCATGCGCGATGGCATCATCCTGCGTGCCGACGTCTATCGTCCCAAAGGCGAGGGCCGCTGGCCGGTCATCCTCATGCGTTTCGTTGGTGATCCCGCTGACGAAACCCATCACGAATTGGGCGCCTATTTTAGCCGGCGCGGCTACGTCTTTGTCTATAACAACATGCGCGGCGCCTACCAATCGGAGGGTGCGTTTCTCCCACTCATCAACGACGCGTGGGGGGAACAGCAGGACGGTTATGACAGCGTGGAGTGGGCCGCGCGCCAGCCGTGGTCCGACGGCAAGGTCGGCCTCTTTGGCACCTCGGTTGATGCCTTCGCCCAATACACCACGGCGCCGACGCGCCCGCCCAGCCTCAAAGCGTGTATGCCCTTCTTTGGCAGCAACATCCACGAGACGGTCTTTCCCAATGGTCTTTATCGCCTGGAAGAACATCGGGCCTGGGCGATCTGGATGGCGCTCAACTGTCTGGAGAGCGAGGTTGCGCCCGCAGAACGTGAAGCGGTGCGGGCGCGTCTGCTGGCGGCGCGGGCCGATCCCGCTTCGTGGGTCTGGCAACTGCCGGTGACGGACACGCCTGCCCTGGCCGGCGTCGCGCCGTGGCACTTTGAGCACCTCCGGCATCAGACCGATCTTGCCTGGTGGGCGCAGACCGATGCCCGGACCAAGCTGGCGGAAATCGATGTGCCGATCTTGCATGTAGGTGGTTGGTATGATCTCTACACGAACGGCACGCTTGAACATTACACTGGGCTGGTCAATCAGGGTCGCTCCGCGCGCTGCCGCGCAACCCAGCGCTTGGTGATAGGTCCGTGGCAACATGGCCACTGCAATGCCCCGACCATCCCGCCGCCATTGGACTTTGGCGACGCGGCGCGGCTCGACTTCAAAGCATTGGCCCTGCGCTGGTTTGACCATTGGCTCAAAGGGATCGACAACGGTCTGGCCGCTGACCCCCCGGTACGCGTCTTCCTCATGGGGGAAAACCGTTGGCTCGATCTGAAGCAGTGGCCGCCGGCCAATCTCACCTATACCCCATTTTACCTGCGCCACGGCACCGGCCAAAACGCGGCCTCACTCAACAATGGCCATTTGACCCTGGAAGCCCCCAGCACGGCAGAACAGCCGGATCGTTACACCTATGACCCTGCCGATCCCATCATCGGTCACGAACGTTCCTCACTCACCCCGCAGCCGGATCAACGGGAACGCGAAGGGCGGCTGCTGACCTATACCTCGGAACCCTTGCGCGAACCCGTTGTCGTGGTTGGGCCGGTAAAGGCGGTGCTGTACGCTGCGTCCTCAGCCCCCGACACCGACTGGCTGGTGCGCCTGTGCGACGTCTGGCCTGATGGTCGATCCGTCAGCATCTGCGATGGCGTCGTGCGGGCGCGCTTTCGTAACTCGCTTGAAAAGGAGGATCTGTTAGAGCCGGGGAAAGTCTACTGCTACACAATCGAGATGGCCGCCACCGCCCAGACCTTCCTGCCCGGCCACCGCATTCGGATCCACGTCACCAGCAGCGATTTCCCGCGCTATGACCGCAATCTGAACACCGGTGGGCCCTTTGGTGTGGAAACGGCAGGCCAAGTCGCACACAACAGCATCTTCCATGATCCTGAGCGACCTTCCCATGTGGTCCTACCTGTCATGAGGGAGGATGTGATACTGTGCTGACGATCTGATCGGTCGAGCAGGGCATAAAGAAAGCCGGTGTCGACGAGCGCCGCCATTACGGCACACTCAAGCCGCTGACTGGATCGGCTTCTGCCTCTAATATCTCCTCGGCACGGTCGGCGGTGTCTGCAATGCCGCTGGCAAAGCGCCCAGCCAAGGCCAGCAAACTATCACTAGCATCGCTGGCCTGACCATTGGCTGTCGTGAGTGATTCCGCTGGCTCCTGCGTAGTGACCAAGGGTGCGGCCCGTTTTTGCCGTAAGCGGTTGAGGACATCCAACAGCGCGATGTAATCCGCATAGGGAATGACCGCCGCCACCGGCTGGTTGGCACGCGCAATGATGGTATCCTGATTTTCACTTGAAGCGTCAAGGATAGCCGGCAAATTATTTTGGACTTCTTGACTACTCAATACTCTAACCGCCATTTTTCTTCCTCCCTTACGAGACGCAATAGTCTTTGGTATCAACATCGCCACTTTACCACATAACGGTAGAAGGAAACGGCCACCTATTCAGCAAAGATGAACCCTATTGATTCCAAAAGATTGCTTACATAAAAAACAGGCTGTTCGGCGATAGGAACTCAGCAGGACGACCATTGCTTGACACGATCAGCTACTCAAAAGCATTTGTATAATATCAATAGCTATGTGACGATTAATCGTAGTTTCATCACCATATCGGGCGGTTACACAATATGGACACCCGCGCGATTCTGAGTACTTGGAGCAGTAAGGACACTCATCTAGAATCTGTAGTGCTCGTAGTAGAACTTTATAGATCTTTCGATGTGCAGATTCGGTAATGCCAATCCCCCCTGGGGTTGTATCATACACCATAATCGTCGGCTGTTGGGTATCGGGATGGCAGAGAAAGCTGATGGCATCCAAATCTGATGGATCACATAGTTCCTCAATTGCGGTCGCTAAGCGCATAGCTTCTGCCAGTGAATAAAGGCCAGCGCATTTTTCTTCGACAGAATGATGGAACAAACAACGTTCATCAAAGGTCAGCCATAGAGCATGCGTATCATATGCGAGAGGCGGTGGGGCAGCGATGCCGAGTGGCTGATATTTAAACGGCTCATTGCGTACAAATAGTGGCACCTTATAGTAGCCTTCTACCTCCGTTTTAGACTGTACGATGCCAAAGTGCGCTATATATGTAGCATTTGGTTGTTGGATTATACACTTCTTCACACTCACGTCACGATTAACTTTTGCCGTTGTCGTATACTCTGGTTTTTCTAGCTCCTTAATCAAAATTGAACCTCGTCGAGACTGAAAATCCACATCAAAGCGAGTAACTTCAAAGTACTGATTCAAATATTGATAATGAGCATACCGGTGGAGCACTCGTTGCGCTCTGGCCGCATCTACCTGCGCAACGAGATCGCGATTATTTTCACTCAAAACATCAATGGAAAAACTGATGTTTCTTAGGGATATACCTTCAAACTCACTACGTGCCGCATTGCTTAGAAGCAACCGATGGGTATCTGACTCACGAATCAACATACCGTTATCTAGTAGGGTCTGCACAAGGTTTTTTGCGGATGGACCAAATTGTTCGATCTCACTATTTTCTAGCGGAAGTTCCCGAGCAGCACACAGTAAATGACCTTCCACGAGATAAGGGTTATCTGGGTTGCAGTAGATCGGTTCAGCGTTCAAATCAAAAAGTACCGCTGGATGATTTACGAAGAATTGATCGAGCGGGTTCGTATCTGCAATTAATACAACGAGACCTTCTCCAGCGCGACCGGCGCGGCCAGCTTGCTGCCAAAGCGCCGCAATAGAGCCGGGAAAGCCAATAATTACCGCAGCTGATAGATTTCCAATATCTACACCCATAGAGAGCGCATTCGTCGAAATTACACCGTGAACTGTGCCAGCTTTTAAATCACGGATAATCTGTCGCTTTTGATCTAAGCGAAGCTCCCGCATGAAAGGTGTAATACGAATCTCCTCATGATCACTTTCACGCAACTCAGCTGTAACAAAACGATAGATGTCATTAATTTCACTTATCGATCGGGCAAATGCAATGGATCGGATTCGGTTTTTAAGAGTGAACAAGAGCACATCTTTGGCTTGCGTAGAGAGTGCGCGTGTATCCTGAGCGATGGAATTTGACCACAGGACAAACTTGCGACGTTTTTGAGGTGCACCAGTTGTGCCTCCGTCAACAACAAAAGGTTGGCGCCCGATCAGTTTTTCTACTGTTGCTATAGGTTCTTGTATTGTGGCAGAAGCGCATAGAAATGCCGGTGAAGTTCCATGGGCTATACAGACGCGTAATAGGCGTCGAATAAGATTTGCAAACGACGCGCCAAAAATTCCCTTATAAGTATGTAACTCATCAATTACCACGTAACGCAAACCCGCAAATAAGTAGTCCCACTGTTTCTCATCAAAAGCGCCATTTAGAAGTGCGACATGGAGCATATCAGGCGTCGTTAAAATGTATTGCGGCTGCGTGCGTCGAATATACTGGCGATCACCAGGAGACACTGACCCCTCATAACGAGCAATCGTCACGCTTTGTTTTCCCAGTTCCAGCTTCCTACATACCCGATGATGTGAGAAACGAGCACCTTTTACCTCCCAATTGGTGCCGGATCCATCTAGTCGAGTGATCGATTCCATTTGATCCTCAGTAAGGGCTACTAAGGGTGATAGGTATAGGGCAGTTGCGCTCGGATCGCGCAACAGCGTATCAACTATAGGCAACATATATGTTAATGATTTTCCACTTGCTGTCGGTGTTGTTACAACAACATCACTCCCGTCCAAAGCAGCATTGATGGCTTCGGTTTGGAATGCGTAGAGTTGACCATGCGGACCGAGAATGAGCTCTTGGACAGCTCGCCTCAATTCTGGCATAAGCCGCTCCAGAATGGTGATATCTCCGTAGCTTGCAGGAACCGCTTCCAATTCGTGAATATACTGCTGAATCGAAGGAAAGCTTTCTTGCAGCGCTTTTACTGTTTCATCTACACGGAACATTTCGGGATCTAAAAAGACCACGGGTTGATCTGCTAGATCCAGGTCCGGAAGATCTTCTTCATCTACACTAAGGGGAGTCCGTTGACCTTCATTTAGGCAGTACTGGCAATAAAGTCCAGTTTTAAATGGACGCGCGTCATATTGCCATGGTCCCTTAATGACATCTTTGCTGACAGTTAGACGGCGCATCACCTTCTTGCCATCACTGTCACGGGCAAACTGCAATACATCGAGCGGCAGTTTTTGTCGGCGATTATGCTCGCGGCAGCGAATCATGACTTCAATACTCATCTTCATATTCCTTTATAGGCCCATCGAAAAACTCAATTAACCCTCTCGACCGCAGAGGGTGCCGGATTTTTCGCAGTGCTCTTGCTTCAATCTGGCGTATACGTTCGCGTGTTACACCGTTCAACATGGCACCAACTTGCTCTAGTGTATGTTCACCATCGCCGTCAAGTCCAAAACGCTTTGTAAGAACAAGGCATTCTCTTGTAGAGATCGTACCAAATATTCTTTCGATTTCTGCCTTAAGTAGAAGTGAGAACACTGTAGCTTCCGTGCTATCTCCATTTGGATCGGGAATAAGGTCACCCAACAACAAATCAGCATCAGCTTTCGTAGGCTGATCTAGGCTCAATGGGTGGAGGTTGGCCAACTGCTCCATCAGCTTCACATATGCAACCGCCTCAGCTACTATAGTAGACATCTCTTCCGTCAAAGTTACCTTATTATTCGCAACACGTTTGAGTTCTGCCACAAATCGGGGAGAAAGTTTGTTTAGTCGTTCAGCAATTTCAATATCAGTGGGTTGGCGCATAAGTTCCGAGTCCAAATCATTGACAGCCTTGCGATATTGATAAATTGATTCCATACGGTGGACCGGCAACCGAATCGTGCGGTCCTGGTCAGCAATTGATCGGGTGATCGCTTGACGAATCCACCAAGTGGCATATGTGGATAGCTGCATTTTGAAATCGAGGTCAAACCGCTCAATTGCTTTATGCAACCCAATTATTCCCTCTTGAAATAAGTCGTCAAACTCGAGGTGATTCGCATATCTACCGTATTTTAATGCTACTGACGCCACAAGTCTTCGATTACGGACCATCAACGTTTCGAAGGCTTGTTCGCCGTCGGTAATTTGTTGCTGCAACTCTGCTTTTATCCGTTCAGTGGGAGCAACAGCTAACTTAGTTTTAGCCTGGCGGGCTATGTGTACGATTTCTAGCAAACGTCGTTGTTCTTCAGGTGTCAGAAGATCATGGTTTTCATCATAGTTGCCAAAGATTTCTCGTAGTATTTGGTGCACCTCTTCAGCATCGGCCTTCACCTCCTCTTCCAGCTTAGCAAGCGTATCCTGGTCACGCAAAAGTTGATCAACAACTAAGATATTTTGAGCTTCAAATTGTTCAATGAGCCATAAATACTCGTCTTCATGCGTTTGTGGATTGAGCCCACAGACCGTCATGGATTCTTCAATCTGTCGATAGGTGACTTGGGTGGGCACAGTTGCCAGGATTGAGTCAAGTACATTGCTTTTTGGTAGAGGCAATGTTACCTCAGGAAGTACCGATGGCCTACGCTCTGGTAATGAAGTGTTTTCAATTGGCTCACTTATCTGATCGATACTTGCCAGCAAGAGCGCAATCGCTTGTGGTGTTGGGTTATAAGAATTGTGTTGCTTAAGGGTCGCTGCAATTTCTTTAAGCGAAGCAGTACGATGTCTATGGCGCGCCAAAATTTGATTTACTTCGTTGCTAAATGCTTGCGCTTCTCTTCGGGAACAGTGAAGTATACGCGTCAGTTGTTTTAGTTGTGACCGTTTAGACATAACTTATCGCTTAAGTTATATAAACCGCTAGCTATCCATAATTATCTCTAATAGGTGCTTTGCGCGAGAAGAAGCTACGTAATAATCAGCAACCGAATAAAACGGTTTTGTTCCAGGTTCGGGCATGCCTGCCAGGATAATTGCATCTGCTTCTAGCCCTTTAAAGCGTCGGTGGGTGGTAAGCAGCACTCCAGCACTGGCCTGCCATTCTGCATAATCCTGCACTAGATGGATATTACCAAATGCATCCGGCCATTTGTCTACATTCGTTGGCGTTAGAATTGCAACCCGACTGTAAGCCAGTCCCCCACGCTCACGTAGACACCATCCCTGCATGATCTGTTTGGTTTGATGTAGGACCTGTTTCATGCCACTTACTTTTACGATGTGCGGCTCGATTCCTTCAGGGGCGTCCTCGTGAACTGCCGGTTCAATGCCTACAATTGCTGCACAATGCGCAGCTATACGTTGAGTATTGCGACAGTTGGTTGGCAGAACAAAAGGGTATCCCATATCTGCCGGAATAGTCGGATTCTCAACATAGATGTTCTGTTTTGGGTCATAGAAGATATAAAGTGGACCATGTACTGCGTCAGAGCGATAGAGCTTCTCTAGCGTTAGCCACCAGAAGTCGCGAAAATCCTGCCCTTCGTCCACCACAATAGCATCAAAACGCTGCTCATCATCTACCAATTGCGCCGCTTGCTCAAGCAGTTCAGGAGCTTCATAGTCCCAGAAATCCTGATTAAACGATGTGGCGGGGAAAGGTAACCGAGCAACACGGCACATTTCGCGACAAAGCTGATGGTAGGTTTCGATTACAATTGCATCTCGGTATTGGTTGGGAAGCAGGTTGCGCAGCCAATCAGCCAGCGGTCGATTGTAGCAAACGAAAAGGGTCCTCTTGCCGGACCGAGCAAAACGTTGCGCTTGCGATATGGCGAGAATCGTTTTTCCCGAACCTGCAACACCTTCGATGGCTGCTCGATCCTGGTTTTGCAGCATCTCCAGCAGGCGGGTTTGGGCGTCAGTCAGCCGCTTGATACGTTCCTCCTGGTCATCTAGAGTACGCCACAACACGGGAGTCAAGCGAAAAACGGGACTTAGCGCTTCCAGGATCGCATCAAATTCGATAGATGGCATAGCACGCTGGTTGTTAACTGGACACCAAGCGTCATAAGCATGGTCAATTTTACGGCTGAGTATGGCCAGATCATCAGCACTAAAGAGAATGGGATCCTGGACGTGAGCCGGCAATGTACCTTCATAGCGGCAGTCAGGAAAGATAACGGAGTGACCAATGGTGAAGTTAAGCGGACCGCTGAGGCGAAAAAGGTCATGCTCCTGGATCCGATCGCGTAATGCATACTTGTTACGCTCGGCCTGTACAAATGGATCTTGGATTTCATATTGCCGACCACTCCCATTTTCGGTACGAATCCACTGGTGGGTATCGGCCTGAAACTTAATTTCACCACCTTTGATTTCCAACACCAACAGCCCCTTCCGTGGATGTAAAACCACAAAGTCAGCTTCACCTGGCTGAAGGAAATCTTTCTGCGTCTTCTCGTGGCGGCGCGGGCGTAACCAAGGGTAACTGTGGTACACAATGTAGTCTGCCGGGAGCTGTTGCAATAGAGCTTGCGCTACTAGACGCTCACCAGTGTTGCTAATAGTTTTGGGATCAATCTTGGGGATAAGACGAGCCATTGATCACTTCTCTTTTATATTGTTATTATATCAACGATAAAATTAATTACATGAACGCGCGAACTACAACACCACGCACTATTGATGTTGATTTGAATCATTTATGAGGTACGGGCAAACCTTACAAAGGCAACGAAGTGGCTAGGAAGAAATTGTAAGTGTCAACATCAGTATAAATGAATCACAAATGGAATAACAAATTCGCTACTAAAAGATTTGCGGCAAGCAAGATGACATTACTACGCCACCTTCACATTCACGCTCTCGTTGATCTCGCGCAGCAACTGGATAATGCCATTGGCCTGATCATCCGCAAAGAGCCCCTCTAGCCCCCGATCATTCACGTCAATAAAGGGGCGTTCATAAAGCCGGCCCGGCTCCATGCTGCCCCGTTTCGTCAGTTCGTCGATCATCATGTCCACAAAGCGAATCTGGTCGGGGCTACAGGTTTGGTCGTCGAGGTAGCGGGCGAAGCGTTCCTTGGCGGCGCGGCGGTCGAGGCCGACAAGGCCGCGGATAAAGGCGCCAAGGCTGGGCACATCGGGATAGGCTGCGGCAAATTCCGCACGGGTGCCTACGTCGGCGGCCTCAAAAAAGAAGCGCTCCAACTCGCTGAGGTCGAGCGGCGTGAGCGGCTGGGCGCGGCGCAGCTTGTGGATGACGATATGGTCCTGATGGCTGCGCAGGAACTGCTCGACCTTCTTGCGATACTGGGCAATATCAACGCCGCCGGTGAGATAGGGAACCTTGGCATCGCGAATGAGGCCGACCTCATCGGTGAAGTTGGTGATAAGGGTCTTGCGTTCTTTGCGGTCGATATGTTGCACCAGGTCACGTAGGGCCAGCCGAAGTTGCTCGAGGCCAGGCAGGGAGAGATTCTCCCAGTAGACCTCGGTCTGCACGGCGTGGAGCAGATCGAGTTGGTTGCGCACGGCGGGGATCTCGGTTTTGTCCTGGAGTTGATGGGCAATCGTCATGATACGGTTGCGGGCGTTACGGATGATGGCCGACTTTTCTGCAAGCAGCGCACTCTGCAATTGGAGAATTTGGAGGTCAAAGCGCTTGGCCGGCTCGGGCTCATCGGGCAGTTGGCTGGGCAGGCCGGCCACGTAGCGGGTCAGGTCGCTGACATCGCTGCGGGTAAGGCTCTCCCAGCGGGCGCGTGGCCGAAAGGGATCGACATATTGGCGGTTGGGGCGCACGAGGAAGTTTTCCAGCGGCATGGCAGCGACATAGGCGTGGAGCGTGTCGGCCAGCGCAGTGGCCAGCGCGGCGAGGGCGGCGTCGGTATGTTGAATGGGATGGAGCGCAAAGAGCAGGTCGAGCCGTTCGCTGAAGATGCGTTGGCGCAGGGGCAGTTGGAGCTTACCTTCAATGCCCTTGGGGCTGTAGTTGAAGAACTCAAAGTTGCCGCAACAGTCGAAGATGTAGAAACACTCCTTGTCTTCCTCCAGTCCAAAGAGATCGGGACAGAGGCGCGTGCCACGGCCGAGCATCTGGAAGAATTTGGTCTTGGAACGCACCGGCTTGAAAAAGACCAGGTTGACCACTTCCGGCACATCGACGCCGGTGTCGAGCATGTCCACGGAAATGGCAATATGCGGTGCGCTTGCGCGTTTCCCAAAGTCATCAATGATCGTGTCAACATATTTGGTCTCATGCTCGATCACGCGCGCAAAGTGCCCCTGGTAGTGGGGATAGTTCTTGTTGAACTGCTTCTCGATAAATTCAGCATGTTTACGATTCTTGGCGAAAATAATCGTCTTACCCAAACGATCGCCGCCGTCCACGTTGAGCCCCGCCGCCATGAGCTGCTGCAGCACTTTGTCTACAGTATCCTCGTTAAAGAGCCATTGGTTGAGTGCTGCCGCATCGACCTTATCGGGCGGGTCACCGCTTTCATCCCACTCCAGCAGATCCCACTCCTCCTGTTCTGCTTCCGAGAGGTCATCATAGCGGATGCCTTGGCGCAGAAATTTGACCGGCACCGTTTTGGGCGTGGGCCAGACGAGATAGCCGTCGGCAATGGCCTGGTCGAGATCGTAGGCAAAGGTCGGCACGCCATTTTCCAGGTCAAAGAGGCCGTAGGTGTTGCGGTCCACGTCATCTTTGGGCGTGGCGGTGAGGCCGATAAGCAGGCCGTCAAAGTATTGGAAGATCGCGCCAAATTTCTGGTAGACCGAGCGGTGCGCCTCGTCGATAATGATCAGATCAAAGTGGCCGACGCCAAAACGCTTGCGCTCTCCTTCAGCCACGTCATCGATCAGATTCATGATGGTGTGATAGGTCGAGACGACGACGCGGCTCTCGTGCGCCTCTTTCTCTTCAAGCAGGTTGACCGGGTTGCTGGCGGGCAGGTGTGCTTTGAAGGCTTTGACCGCCTGACGCACCAGTGTTTTGCGGTCGGCCAGGAAAAGGACCCGCTTGACCCAGTTGGCGCGCATGAGCAAGTCGATGAGCGCAATGGTGGTGCGCGTCTTGCCGGTGCCGGTAGCCATGACGAGCAACGCTTTGCGGTAGCGCGCTTGCAGATGCGCGGCGACGCGCCGGATTGCCTCTTCCTGATAGTGGCGGTCGACAATGGTGTTGCTGGTCGCCACCGCGGGCAGATGGGCGGCGGTTTTGCGTCGTTGGATGAGTAGTTCGAGTTGGTCTTTGGTGTAGAAGCCCTGGACGCGGCGGGGCGGGTAGTGGCTGTCATCCCACAGTTCGATAGCATAGCCGTTGGTGTAGAAAATAATGGGGCGGCGGCCCACCATCTGCTCCAGCGCATCGGCATAGAGCTTGGCCTGCTGTTTGCCCTTCTCCAGGCTCACGCTGGCCCGTTTGGCCTCCACCACCGCCAGCGGCAACCCATCATCGCCCCAGAGCACATAGTCGGCGTAACCCACACCGCTGGGATTGGGCATAGGGTGGACAGGCACTTCGCGCACCCGGTCGCCATAGGGCTCCCAGCCAGCCTCGCGCAGATAGACATCGATGAGCCGTTCGCGCGTCTCGGCCTCGGAGTAGTCGTGCGGGTCGGGGATCGCCTCGTTGGCGGCCTTTTGCTGTGCGACCTGCTGCATGGCGGCCAACTGTTCGCGCAGCCGGGCGCTCTCGGCCCGTTCTTTGCGTAGCTCTTCATCTTGCTGCTGATGTTTGGCATCAAGTTCTTTGAGCTTGGTGATGCTGTAGCGCGCCAGTTGGCGGTCGGAAACAGGCACGGCTGCTTCATCGAAGGTGGTGGGGATGGCGTTGGGATCGCCCTTGGTGTAGGTGCGGGCAAACCAGTGGGCGACGTGGAAGAGTTCCTGCATGACGCCCATGGCCGTGGCGGGTGCGACTTGCCGGCGGTCATGGACAGCCAGGTTGCCCTCTTTGCGGATGAGGTCCAGCTTGTTCTGCACGGCGACCGGCACATTGCGCTGGACCGAGATGTCGCGCAACAGCGCGTTCAAGCCGTCATCATAGGGGCGTGTATAGGCGGGGTCAAAGTCATAGAGCCAGTTGACGAGCAACTCCGCCGCGCGACGGCCATAGAAGAGCGCGACGCGCGGGTCGCCACGCGTGTAACGTTCGGCCTGTTGCGCGGTGCTGTAGATATACTGCCACTCGTCGGTCTTGAGAAAGGTGAAATTGCTCATAGGATTTGCCTGTTGTCAAGGTTCAAGGCGGCGGAGGGCCTTCCGGGAAGGGGTCTCAGGTGGTCTGGTCAACCGACAATGAGCTGACCCTTTCCCGGAAGACCCTCCGCGCTACGCCAAGTTCTCTAAAAAGCGCTTGATTGCCGGTGAAAGCGTAGCTTTGCCGGTCAGATAGTCGCGCACAGCGTGCTGGTAGCCACGCATATCGGGAAAATGGGTTGCAATAAAGTTTTTATCTAATAATTCGCCGTTGCGTTTGCCGATCCAATCCAGGTAGTTGGAATAGGGCCAAAGCGCCGGTGCGTCGGCAATTCCGTGGTACACCGGATTAGCATGGATGTAACAACAAAGGGCGCGCAAATAGCGATCGTTACCCACATGCTTGGCCTCAAAAGGACCTTCAAACAGCGTGCCACTGCGTTGATAGCTTAAATTAAAGGACTGACTATAGCTGCCAAAGATACGCCCCACTACCTTCTGCGGCGTAATTACCCCATCCTGGCGGACGAGCCAATGGTAGTGGTTGGGCAGCAGGCAGTAGGCGATGATCGCAATTTGGCACTCGATCGCCACCTCTTTGATCAGCCACAGCAGCCTGACGTAATCCTCATCACGGCGAAAGATCGACTGCTGTCCCGCTCCGCGATTGTACAGGTGATAATAGTGGCCTTGGACAAACTGAACTTTACGTTTTGGCATAAATGTTATCGATAGTTGTCGTTTTGATTGACGTTGGGGGCAATCCGCCTTCCTGGAAGGGGCGCCAACAGTTCGTCTCTACTCAATCCGCTTTGCCCCTTCCAGGAAGGCTCCCACCTCGTTGCGACAGGGTGTGCGGCCGACCGACCTTCCGGGAGGAGTGGCCGCCGGGGGCGTGGGGGTAATCCGCCTTCCTGGAAGGGGCGCCAACAGTTCGTCTCTACTCAATCCGCTTTGCCCCTTCCAGGAAGGCTCCCCCTCGTTGCGATAGTGTGTATCACCGACCGCCCTTCCGGGAGGAGTGGCCGCCGGGGGCGTGGGGGAGAGAACCCGCCTTCCTGGAAGGGGCGCCAACATCTCGTCTCTACTCAATCCGCTTCGCCCCTTCCAGGAAGGCTCCCCCTCGGTGCGACAGGGTGTGCGGCCGACCGCCCTTCCAGGAGGAGTGGCCGCCAGGGCAGGGGGGTAATCCGCCTTCCGGGAAGGGGCGCCAACAGTTCGTCTCTACTCAATTCGCGTTGCCCCTTCTAGGAAGGCTCCCCCTCGTTGCGATAGTGTGTGTCACCGACCGCCCTTCCGGGAGGAGTGGCCGCCGGGGCAGGGGGTAATCCGCCTTCCTGGAAGAGGCGCCAACAGTTCGTCTCTACTCAATCCGCTTCGCCCCTTCCAGGAAGGCTCCACCTCGGTGCGACAGGGTGTGCGGCCGACCGTCCTTCCGGGAGGGGTGGCCGCCGGGGCAGGGGGTAATCCGCCTTCCTGGAAGGGGCGCCAACAGTTCGTCTCTACTCAATCCGCTTTGCCCCTTCCAGGAAGGCTCCCCCTCGTTGCGACAGGGTGTGCGGCCGACCGCCCTTCCGGGAGGAGTGGCCGCCGGGGCAGGGGGTAATCCGCCTTCCGGGAAGGGGCGCCAACATCTCGTCTCTACTCAATTCGCGTTGCCCCTTCCAGGAAGGCTCCCACCTCGTAGGCACGGAGTCTTGGCCTTATAGCTCTCCTCGAAAGGCGCGTTGCTGGAGAGAGAAAAAGAAATTATCACATGCCTGAAGATATTGTTTATGCGATCGTCGCATAAAACGAATTTGTTCAATACGTTGCACAAATTGTTCTTGATACTGAATTGGCGGTATGGGAATAGCAAGTTCTCTTAAAACTTGTAAATTGATATTTTTCTGAGCCACTTGAGGCGCATTTTCTTCCAGTATCTTTTTCAAGAAAGATAACCAACGTTGAACATACTCAGTACGCACATTGGAGTTGGGAATAAAGCCTACAACGCTGTCTGGAAAACAGGCGTCAAAGGTTGTGATTGCTGTTTCGGCGATATTTGCGGCAATTGTGATACATAGCACACCTGCTTTCCACATGCGGCTTTGCTTCAAGCCAATTTCAGAGTAAGTTTGTGAATAGCTCGTCAAGTACCCACCTTCTGCATTCGCAATATCACCAGTTTGAACCAAAGGATATGGCCCATTCAATAGTTCTGGCGCGTTCCGCGGGCGATGCTTGGACTTGCCTCTTTCCAATGTTCCTACCTGTTCAAGCTTCCCCACCTCCCACCCCATCGGATTCGTCACCGGGTCGCCGAACATCTCCAGGAAGACCGACTGCACCAGCGCATCCAACCGGGCCAACGCCGCCCGCCGCTTCGCCCGCAGCGCATCCGCCTGGTCGAGAATCGCGGCGATGCGCTTCTGCTCGGCCAGCGGTGGGAAGGGAATATTTTGTGATAGTAAATCTTCCTTCCGGACAGATGCTTGATTGACCCAACGTGTACACAGTAGCTCAAAAACTCCCCGTTGCTGTTGTAGCGTTAACCATCGCGCAAGATAGCTGCTGTCCAATCTGTCAGGATTAACAGCCAGTCGCACGAAATGATTACTAAATACAAAAGGTTCACCTTGATCAACAAATCGTGCCGTTTTGCCCACGAGGTTAGGACTATTCGTAGCATTAAAAAGAATATCGCCATCATTCAGCAGATATCTATCAATGTTGCTTACTGCATTCTGCGGCACTCGACGAATGCTTGACATATCAAGCGACCCGTCAAGTGTGATGTTATTCATACGAATCTGAGCAATACCATCTTCAGTTTTTGCACCGGATGCAAATCCAGATTGGGCATCGAGAATAAGATCGCTAAGTGGTGCCGTTGCTAACTCATTCACGCCAACATCCTCCGCAATTCCGCCATCCCGGCCTGAATCTCCGCCTCCAGCGTCTCCAACTCAGCCAAGATCACCGCCGGCGGGTCGTACTCCACCTCGTCGTAGACAATCTCCTTGTAGCGGTTGATGCTCAGGTCATAGTCGTTCCCGGCAATCTCGGCCTTGGGCACGAGGAACGATTGCTCGGTGCGCTGGCGGTCGCCCTCAGCGGCCCGGTTGCGCCAACGGGTGAGAATGTCGGGCAGGTTGTTCTGCTCGTGCTTGGTCGGGTCGAGCGGCGTGCGCTTGTCGTCGAGCGAATAGCCGTCGGCCTGCATGTCGTAGAACCAGACGTGGTCGGTGCCGCCGCTGTTGGTCTTGGTAAAGAAGAGGATTGCGGTCGAGACGCCGGCATAGGGCTTGAAGACCCCCGAGGGCATGGAGACAATCGCGTCAAGCTTCTGCTCTTCGACCAAAATCTGGCGCAGCGTCTTGTGCGCGTTGCTCGAACCAAAGAGCACGCCATCGGGCACAATCACCGCGGCGCGGCCACCCGGTTTGAGCAGGCGCAAAAAGAGCGCCACAAAGAGCAGCTCGGTCTTCTTGGTTTTGACCACGTCGAGCAGATCCTTGGCCGTCGTCTCATAGTCGAGCGACCCGGCAAAGGGCGGGTTGGCCAGCAGCAGCGTAAATTGCTCCTCGACGCCGCCATGATTTTCCGACAGGCTGTCGCGGTTGGCAATGTCCGGCTGTTCCACGCCATGCAGCAACATATTCATCGTCGCCACGCGCAACATCGTCGAGTCAAAGTCAAAACCGTGGAACATGGGGCCGTTGTAGCGCGCCTGCAAGGTGTCGTCACCATAAATCGCACTACGGTGGTGCTTGTCCAGATATTCCGCCGCGGCGACCAGAAAACCGGCGGTGCCACAAGCCGGGTCGCAGATCTCATCCTTGGGCGCGGGCGCCACCATCTCCACCATCAGCTTGATAATGTGGCGCGGCGTGCGAAACTGGCCATTCTGTCCCGCCGCCGCCAATTTGCTCAACATGTACTCGTAGAGATCGCCCTTGGTGTCGCGATCCTCCATCGGGATCTTGTCAATGATCTCCACCACTTTGGCCAGCAGCCCCGCCTTCTCCGGCGGCAAGGTAAAGCGCGCATCGCGCATGTGGACGGCAAAGGCGCTCTCCGCGCTGCCCAGACTCTTGACAAAGGGAAAGACCGCTTGGGTGATCAACTGGTACATCGCCCGCGCTTCCCGATCTTTGAAGCGCGTCCAGCGCAGGTCATCATAAGTGATGGGCCGTTTCTTCGGTTCTTCACCGGCGGCGGTTGCGGTCTCGTCGACTAGCTCGATGTACACGCCGTCGGGGAAGAGCGGTTTTGCCAACGGTTGGTGCAGCCGGTTGGCCCGGGCCAGCTCGCGCGTGTGGATCTCATCGAGCCGCTTGATAAAGAGCAGATAGGTGACCTGTTCGATCACCTCTAACGAGTTGGAGATACCGCCGGTCCAGAAGGCATCCCAAACCCGGTCAACTTGCGAACGAATTTCGCCGGTGAGCATGAATGATTCTTTCTAGGTATGTCGAACGGTGCGCGGTGGCTTCGACAGGCTCAGCCACCGGTGTTAAAACATGTGAGCAATGAAGTTGGGGCGCCTACAACCCCGGCAAACCACTGTGCAAAACCGCAGTCTGCCAGGGTGCGCTGCGTCGGTGTTATCGGTCTATTGGCTAGAGCCTGCTGCTGGACTTTGTGGCCTCTCGGCAGTGGATTGGGAACGGGCGCCACTTTACACGTTGGCTCATCTAGGCCCCCGGGCGAAATCGTTCTATGCTTCGCTGGTGACGGTAACGATTTCACCGCTTCGCCCATCTGAGCGGTACACTTTTTACTTACTGGAAGTTTACAGGAAATAGTGGATTCTGTCAATACATCTTTCGCGCTTCGGGTGCGTACCACATTTTCGGGGGAGTGCTGGCAGAGAAATTGGGGGGACTCGACTTGGCCCCCGAAAATGGGACGCACCCTCGCGCTTCGTCAGCTTGTCTACCGACGCCGTTTCTGGTGGGTCCAGCCCCTGCTCGAACGTGGTGTGCTGCAAACAAAATTGGGACTTGACAAATAGGAGAGGATCCTGGGGTATTAAATGTCCTGTCAACAGAACCAGGGGACACAGGTCATATAGTTGATCAAGGGAATAGTTGCTCCCGCCACCGAACGTACATCTGATAAGTTTTCACATACTCTTCAACTTGCTCTGACGGAACCAACGTTACCCCATCACAGCGCACCATCTGCGCCACTGCTGTATCTAGACTCTCCTGATACCCGCCACCCACCGCAGCCATGATTGCTGCCCCCAATGTCGAATCGGCGGTGTAGTGGGGAATCGGTCGCGCCAACACTGCCGCCAGGATCTCTCGCCACAGAGGGCTACGGGCGCCGCCGCCGCTCATACGCAGTTCGGTGCAGGGATGGCCCAAGGCCAGCAATGTGTCCAACAAGGTGCGCAGCTCATAGGCAACGCCCTCCAGGATGGCGCGCGCCTGATCACCCCGCCCGCTCTGCATCGTTAAGCCAAGAAAAGCGCCCGTTGCATTGGCATCAGGCAAAGGACTGCCCCGCCCCATCAGATAGGGAATGAAGAGCACGCCACGGCTGCCGGGCGGGCTTTGTTCGGCTTCGGCCAACAACTGCGCGACGGTGACTAAACCCATGTAACCGCGTGCAAACCAATCCAACGCACTGGCGGCAGCTTTCAGTTGACCACCCACAATCCACTGCCCCGCCACATAAGGCCAATAAAAGAGATTGTGCTGCAACCGAACCTGGGGCTCGACAGGTTTTTCTATCACTACACGAATTGAGCCAGCCGTTGCCAGCGTCACCACCACATCCCCCGGGCGGAGGGCTCCCATGGAGAGGGTCGCCGCCGCGCCATCATTGATGCCCATCACAACCGGCAGCGCGGGCGGCAGGCCCAACGCATCGGCAACCTTTGGCAAAACCGGACCAATCACAGTCGTGGCGGGGACAATCATTGGCAACTTTTCCAGAGGCCAACCACAGGCGTCAAACACAGGCGTCCACCATATATCAGCGCCGGCAGTGGTCGTTGGCTCGGTGGCAACTTCGCCAGTCAGCCAGTGCACGAGAAAATCTTTAATGCCCAAGGCGTAGCGCGCCTGACTGGCCACGGCGCGATGATGTTCTATAATCCAGCATAGCTTAGGCGGAAAGCTATTCTCCGGCAGCCCCTGGCCAGCCCATCCCAACCCCACCTGCTCGATCAGCCGTTCGCCTTGGGCCAGACAGCGTGTATCCTGCCAGGTAGGGCTTGTTGCTAGTACAGGATCTCCCGCCTCATCAACGAGCACGACACCTGGCCCATGCGCAGAAAGACCAACGGCGACCAAGGCGCGCTTGCGGTCGCCAAGCTGCGCCATCACCTGTTGCGTTGCGGCCGTCAGAGCTGCGATCCAATCACGCGGTCGTTGTTCCGCCCAGCCTGGTCGAGGAAAGCGGGTGGGGTAGGTCTCTGTGGCGCTCGCAACTGCCGCACCGGTCAAGGTATAGGCCGCGGCTTTAGCGTTGGTTGTGCCAAGATCCAATCCCAATATCAGAGGATCCATCTTGTCATCCTATCCTCTTGTCATCCTATCCTCTTGTCATCCTATCCTCTTGTCATCCCGTCACTCTTCAGCCAGCCCTGCCCTGCTTCCGCCAGAGCTACATCAACCACCCAACACATGAGTTCAACCACGCCCAGGTTCATAGAGATGGGTGTGCCGTCCACCTTGGCCTCCGGGCGCGAGCTAATCCCGTCAATGGCTCCCTCCTCGGCACAGCGGCGGATGATACCGGCCAGATCGATGGCGCGGTTGACTTGGGTCGAACCGCCCAACGCTTCCAGGCATACACCAATCGCATAGGCTGCCCAGTTAGAGCTAGCGCCCACCACCGGCACATCGGACTCGGCCACGGCGGCAATCGTCTCGCCCAGCGGTGAAAGTTGAGCCAACGTCGTGCGCAGATTGCCCATGCCCAGTTCATTGCCCCCATCCCCTAACCCAATGCGTAGGATGCCTTGAGCTTGGGCCAAGGCAAAAAAAGGATCAGCCTTAGCCAGATGTTCATCGACAATGGCGCGACCACTGGCGGTGTGGGCAAAGCCGTCAGCCGCCTTGCCGGGCATCTCGACAGCGATCAAGGCTTTGGGTTGGGCCTCTTGCAGCAAGCGTGCGGCCGCGGTGTGAGCAGCCGCCTCATCGACAGGACAGTCAAAGAAGCTGACCGCCGCGGCCTTGACCTTACCCCGCTTGGCCAGCAGGGCTTGCTCGACCGAAGTTACCAGCAGGCCAGCATTGGCGCTCGGTTTGGCGCAGTAATGTTGGAGTTCCGGGTCAATGATGATAATGGGTACGGCGTTGAGCACCTCATCCAGCACCCGCGCCAGGTAGACCGCACCCACCGGGCCATCGGTCTCGGTAATGCCGCGCCCCAGAAACGAGCGCGAGGGAAAGCCGGTAATGATCCCCACCACATCCCCTGGCGCCACGGCTTCCCGCAGCCGCTGCGCCGCGGTCATGGCCAACGGTGCGGCAATCAGATCAGCCGCGGCCTGATAGAGCGCGGGAATATGACCCTTGCCGCGTGTGTCAAGGGCCATCAGGTGGTCGATCTGCCAGCCAATGCGTGTAAAGAGTTGGTCCACATTGGGCAGGTGGGCAATGATGTTTGAATAAATAGGTGGCATAAGTGTTTGCTCAGCAAGGGTTTGTTTGTAAGACATTATAATTCGCTTTACCGTTGCCAGCAATTCTTAACAAGAAAGATATTGACCGGCCGGTCAGCATATGGTATGATATTGCTGACCGGCCGGTTAGCATATACACGACTTAGGCACGGAGAAGGGATGTCCAGTGAGCAGGAGAGGCTAACACACTGCTCACCCTCGGATGGCTGCGTAAGTCCCGATCTATAGCAAGGAGCGCCTGTTGCCAACTCAACTATATGAGAAAGAACAAATTTTAGAGGCCTGTCTCACCGTCTTCGCCCAGCATGGCTATGCCAACACCTCCACCGCGATGTTGGCCGAAGCCGCCGGCATTTCCAAAGCACTGATCTTTCACCACTTTGGCAGTAAGAAAGATCTATATTTGGCACTGGTGGCGCAGTGTATTGAGAATGGACGTGCGGCGCTGGGCATTGCCACGCTGGATGACTACCACGGGCTCGACTTTTTTGCCGCTCGAAAACAATTCAGCATCAATAAATACCGTTTCAACCGTGACCATCCCGCGGCCTACCAACTGCTCAAGGAGGCATTTTTCGCCACGCCGGAAGAAATCCAGGAAGATATTGCCGCGCTCTATGACACATCCATGCAGGAACGGCATACGCTATGGTGGGACCTTTTTGCCGACGTTCCCTTGCGCGCCGGTGTTGATCGCAAACAGGCCTTTGAGCTGTTTACATTGGTGATCGAACATTTTGAGCGCAAATACCTGCAAGAGATGCTGAACAAAACGGAGCTGGATGAAGCGCAGATCCAGGCGTTTCTCGCTGAGCGCGAACAGTTTTTGGCGCTAATTCGCTTTGGCATAGAAAAGATGGACGGAGTAGAGAGGAATGAAAGAGATGAGTGAGCTTGTCAAGGGGTTTGAGACGCTGACGCCGGACGATTGGCCCCTTGCCGGCGGCAAAGGCAGCACGTTGGCTAGGCTTGTGCAACTAGGGTATCGCGTGCCGGCCGGCTTTGTGATTCTCGCCACCGCGTTTGGCGCAGGTGGCGAACTTAGCCCGGATGGACGGCAGCAAATTGCGGCTCATCTGCAAAGATTACGCGGGAATGGGGCAGATGTCCCCGTGGCCGTACGCTCATCGGCGCTGGCCGAAGACAGCGCGCAGACCTCCTTTGCCGGCGAGTTTGAAACGGTGCTCAATGTGCGGACGGATGCTGAATTCTGGGCCGCGCTGGATCGGGTCTACCGCTCGGCGCAAACGGAGCGAGTGCGCGCCTACAGCGCGGCCCATGGCGTTGACGTTGCGCAACGCATTGCAGTCGTCGTGCAGCGCATGGCGCCCGCGGAACTTGCTGGTGTCTTGTTCACCGCCGACCCGGTCAGCGGCAGTTACAGTGCGATGATCGGCAACTATGTCCATGGCTTGGGCGAAGCGCTGGTCTCCGGCGAGGCCGACGCCGAAAACTTTACGCTGTCTCGCCCCAAAGGGAAGTATGCCGGTCCCCCTGCATTGAAAGCATACGCCAAGGAACTCTTCCGCGTCGCGGCCAAATTGGAGCAGACGCTGGGTGGACCGCAAGATATTGAGTGGGCAGTGGCGCAGGGTAAACTCTACATCTTGCAGGCGCGCCCAATCACGACGCTCTCTGCGGGCAATCTGGATGACTATGAGATCAACGAGTCGCTGATCGAGGAGGCGCTGTGGGTCAACACCAATGTGGCCGAGGCCGTGCCCGATGTCTTTTCACCGCTCACCTGGAGCATCATCCGCGGCATTGACGAGGAACTGAACTTCATTCCCGGCTACTATGTCTGGTCGGGCAACATCTGTGGTCACGTCTACTCGAACATCAGTCGGCGCGTCTCGGCCGCCCATGCGATGACCGGGATGACGACCGAACGGATCGTGGGGCTGCTCGGCGACCTGTTTGGACGTTCGCTCGATCGCGTGAACATGCCGCTCTACCCTTTTGCGCGTGGGGACGTGGTGCGAGAGTTTGTGCCCGGCATTGGCCGCGTGATCTGGAAAACGCTTACCGGCTATCTGACGCTGAGCAAGTTTGCGCGTGAGAATCCGGCGCGCTGCCGTGCGTTCACAACCAGGATTGGGGCAATCAGCAGCCAGGCGGATCTGTTACGTTTGTGGCGGCAGGAATTGGAGCCCTATCTCTACAAGGCGTGGTGGGCCCACACCGCGGGCGGCAGCCGGCTCGTTAACACGATGGTGCTGGAGCGCAAGTTGCGCAAGCTGGTCGGCGCAGAGGATGCCAACACGCTGCTGTCGAACCTGCGCGGTGGCAGTGAATTGGCCAGCCTCGGTCCCGTCACCGGCATTGCCAAAGTGCGTAGAGGAGAAATGAGTCGTGAGGAGTATCTGGCGCAATATGGCCACCGTGGCCCACATGAATTTGAACTGTCGATTCCGCATCCCGCTGAAGATCCGATCTGGCTGGAGCAGCAACTGGCGGATAACGCTAAGACCGAATTGGATGCCGATGGCTTGTTGGCGAGCCAGGAGGCGGCCTTTGAAGCAGCCAAAGCGCGTTTTATCCAACAGTACCCCGGCAAGGGCAAATGGCTCGACAAACAGCTCAAACAAGTGGCGCAGGGCGCCCAGCTCCGTGAGCGGGCGCGCTCTGAGTTTACCCGCACCTTCCGCGTCGTCCGCGCTTTTGCGTTGCGGGCCGGTGAACTGACCGGATTAGACGATGATATCTTCTTCCTCTACAGTGCGGATATTGAGACGCTGCTTGCTGGTGATGATCGCGCCGTCGCACACATCCCTGCGCGCAAGGCCAACTATGCGTATTACCAGAGTTTACCGCCCTTGCCGTCAGTCATCCGGGGACGCTTTCGGCCGGAGGAATGGATCAAGGATCCCAACCGTCGCTTGGATATCTACGATCCAATGTTGCCGGTCGAACAGACGAATCAGGCGGAATTGCGCGGCATCCCTGGCGCGGCGGGGCGGGTAGAAGGAACCGTACGCATTCTACAACGCCCAGAAGAGGGCGATAGCCTGCTGCCTGGTGAGATTCTGGTCGCCGCCACCACCAATGTGGGCTGGACACCGCTCTTTCCCAAAGCTGCCGCAATTATTACTGACATCGGTGCGCCGCTCTCCCACGCCGCCATCGTAGCGCGTGAACTGGGTATTCCCGCCGTGGTCGGCTGTGGCATTGCCACCACCCAACTCCGCACCGGCGACCGCGTGCTGGTCGATGGCGGACAGGGGATTGTCCATCTTATTCACACCTCTGAATAACGACACACGCCGCTTTCCATCATACCGGCTTGGGCGCATGGCGTTGCACCACCGGCTCAATGGCCTCACGCACGCGCGGTTGGTAGTAGCGGCTGACACGCGTGCCGTGGGCGCGACCCACTTCATAGCCGCCTTCGGGAAAATCATCCGGCTCCGGCAGGTAGCTAAACCAGCCGTTGGCGTAGCTGACCAGCAGCGGCGTCTGGTAACCCAAGGCGCGCAGATGGCTTTTTAACCACACGCTGGTTTCGCTAAAGACTTCGCCCGGCTGCCCCACCAGCAGGGCATCACCTAGTTGGAAGAGCATGATCTCCGTCGGCAGCCCGGCGGCATAGAGGGCATCATAATTGACAATGGTGGTTGAGCGCAGCGCCGCCGACTCCTCCGGCTCGTCAGGGCTAATGGCGGCCTTGACGGTGATCTGCTCTGCCCACAGCGGTTGTTGGAGTGCAGCCGGTTGCAGCCCACGATGAATGCGCAATACTTCGGCAGTGAAGGCATCGCCCACCTCCGCCACTTCGGCAAATGTGCCGCCGGTGCGGTTGCCAATGTTATAAACATCACCACTGGCCGGTGCACCATAGTAGGCGCTAATGTTGCCAATCGAGACGACAGGGCGACCACTTTGCAGCGCAGCACGCACGCCGGCCACCAACGGGTTAATGTTACCGGCGCCCCCCTGGAAAAAGAGACAAGTCGCCCCATTGCCCAGCGCCGACTCCAGTTTGGCGGAGGCATGGCCAGGCCAGTCAGCGCTGATCTGCAAGTTGTCCGGCCCCATCACCACCGCATGGCAAGCAAAGTTAGCCACCAAGCCCAGGGGTTGACCTGCGATACTGTCAATCCGAATCACACCGACCCCCGGATCGACCGGACGATCAATCCAGCGCCGGTTAATCGAATAGCCGTAAAGCATCCCGTAGCCGCTGGCAATGTGGGCCGGCTGCAGACGAGCTACGGCTTCATCAACCGCGTCGGCCACCAAGGTCGCCAGCGGCTGTTCCCAATTGTCAACATCCTGATCACTGGGACCGGAGTGGGTGTGGGTCGTGGCAATAAAGACATTGGTTGGGGCAATGCCGGACCGCTGTTGAATAGCGGTGCGAATCGCCTGGATCGTACTCACATTCAAGTAGCAGAACTCACAGGAGATCAGCACCCACAACGTCCCTGCCGTCTCCAGCACCAGCGTGCGCGCAAAAAGACGGTCATGCACCGCTGTCGCCCCGCTCGCCCGATTGCCATACCCCATCAGGCGACAGCCCACCTTGGGCGTCACATCCGCCCGACCAAACGCAGCACGTAGTTCCATAAGTTTTTCCTCTCATGATGGGAAGTAGGGAGACGGAAGTAGGGAGACAGAAGTAGGGAGACGGGAGGAGGAATGCCCTACTCCCTACTCCTTACTCCCTACTCCCTACTCCCTACTCCCGTCTCCCCCTACTTCACCCCCGACAGAACAACGCCTTGGACAAAGTAGCGCTGTAACGACAAGAAGAGCACAATCACCGGCAGCGTGGCGAGGGTGGAGATGGCCATGATATAGGTCCAGTAAGGTTCACGTAGCGGCTGTTGGAAGAAGGTCATGCCCACGGTAAGCGTCATGACGTTGGTGCGTGTGGCGACGATCATGGGCCAGAAGAGGCTATTCCAACTCCACATAAAGGTAAGAATTGCCAGGGTGGCGAGGGGCGGCGCCAGCAGGGGAAAGACGACGGCGAGAAAGATACGAAACTCGCCGGCGCCATCAATACGTGCGGCGTCCATCAGTTCATCGGGGATAGTTAGGCAGAACTGGCGCATGAGAAAGACGCCAAAGGCGCTGACCATACCGGGGATAATCAAGCCCAGATAGGTATTGACCCAACCTAGTTTATAGACCAGAATATAGAGCGGGAGGAGCAAGATCTGGAAAGGCACCATCATGGTGCTCAGAATTAGCAGGAAACAGAAACGATTGCCGGGAAAGGCAAACTTGGCCAGCCCATATCCGGCCAATGCGCTGAAAAAGAGCACACCAACCACCCGCGTGACCGAGACAATAACACTGTTCAAAAAGAAATGGCCAAAGGGCGCCACTTGAAGGGCTTTGGCATAGTTGGCAAAGCCTTGAAAGTCATGAGGGAACCAGTGGATGGGCACGGCAAAGATCTCTGCCTCGGTCTTGAAGCTGGAAGATACCATGTAGAAGAGAGGTAGACAAGTAAAAATCACCCCAGCAATCAGGAGTGCGTGGATAGCCACTTGCCCTGCCAAGCCCGCAGTCTTGCGCCCAAGTGAACGAGTGGATAGGGTGCGTGTTGTTACCATAGATGCATTCATAAGATTTTCTCATTACACCAGATCAAGCGATGTAGAAACCGCGCCTACGAGCCGTAACCTTATTAACGATTAACCATTACGCTGGATTAGGAATACGAAACCTCTTCTGCCCGCATAATCCGCACCTGAAGCAAGGTAATCGTAATGATAATCAGAAACATAAAGACGGAAATGGCGGCTGCTTCCCCCATCTTGAAGTATTGAAAGCCGTTTTTGTAGACTAGCAGCGCCATTGTTGTAGTTGAATCCTTAGGCCCGCCTTCGGTCATCACAAATTGGAGGTTAAAGGCCTGGAAGGTGCCGATCAGCGTTGTCACCATCACAAAAACGGTTGTCGGTTTTAAGAGGGGTAAGGTGATGTGGCGAAAATTTTGCCAGCGGTTGGCGCCATCAATTGCGGCGGCGTCATAGAACTCACGCGGGATGCTCACTAGTCCAGCCAGCCAGATCAACATCAAATAGCCAAATTCAGCCCAGTTAGCAACGATCATCAGCGCATAGGGGGCCAATGCGCTAGTGCCCAACCAAAAGACTTCACGCGTGCCGGCCAAGGGTTCGATCAAGACATTGATCAAGCCTCTGGGATCAAAGAGCAACTTCCAGACCAATGACACCACCACGCCCGAGAGGAGGGCTGGCGTAAAAAAGAGCACTTTGTAGGCTTGCTTAAAGCGAAAGTTACCACGGAAGAGCAACGCCAGTCCCAGTGACAGAATCCATTGCGGTACGGTAGTGCCCACCACAAAGGCAAAGGTAACCAAGGCGGCATTCTGAAATTGCTTGTCGGCCAGCAACTTGGTGAAGTTATCAAGACCAACAAAGACCGGCGGTTTCAGCAAAGTAAAGCGGGTCAAACTATAATACAGGCCGCTAAACATGGGGTAGATGCTGAAAATTAGAAAAAAGAGCATGGCCGGGAGCACAAAGAGCAAGCCATAATATTCACGTCGGAAGCGAAAGCGGCGACGCGGTGGCGCCAAAGATTGCTCGCGGCGTTTGCCTTGTGCCAGCGCAATGGGTTGGCGTGCGTTCATAGTTCAGTCCATCTTCTCAAAAGTCTTTCACGCAAGCGAATGAGGTATGAAAATGGTGAATGGTGAATGGCTAATTATTAACCGTTTAGCATTAACCATTCACCATTCACCGTTATTCAAGCGCTTTCCACGCTTCATCCAGAATGTCGTTGATCTCTTCGTCGGCGGCCGTCAAAACTTCGGGAATCGACGCCCCCTCCACCATGCCGTCGCGCATACGGTCCAGCGAATCGACAATCTGGCGCCAGCCAGGGGGGGTAGGAGCGTAGACGCTCTTGGTCATTTCATCCAAGAAGACATTGAGGAAAGGTGTATTCTTGTACGCCTCAGACTCTAAAACAGCCTTTTGCGTTTGCAACAGGCCAGTTTTCTCTAGATAATCGCCGGGGTGAGAATCGAGGAACCAAGCCAATTTCCAGGCAGCGAGTTGTTTTTCTGGGTCGGACTGGGCATTCACCATGTGGAAGTAAGCATAGGTATGAAAACCGGAGTCGTTCACCGCATTCTCAAAACGCGGCGCCGGATATACCGTATAGTCGATCCCCGCATCCACCAGACCGGGACGGCGCCAGGAGCCCGTATTCATCCACATGGCAATGTCACCTTGTAACATTTGTGATTGATCTTGGATATATTGTGGGCCATCTAGATTATTCTCGGAGAAGTACTGCCAGAATTCCATCACCTGGCTCGCTTCGGGGCTGTTAATGGCGGACTGGGTGTAATCATCGGAGACGGGTGAGCCACCCAATTGATGCAACTGACCGCCAAAGATATTGCTACAAACGCCGGCGGTCTTCCATCCCAACATGGCCCCTCGCTGCACCAGTTGGCCGCTGTCATCACGCTTGGTTAGTTTTTCAGCAATGTCGGTGAACTCTTGCCAGGTTTTGGGGTAGTCAGTGGCAGGGTCGAGCCCCGCTTCAGTAAAGAGACCATTGTTAATGTGCAGTGCGTAAATGCTCACCTCATTGGGAATGCCGTAAAGTTCACCCTCAAAGGTGGCGCCGGCCAGCGTATTTTGTGGCTCAATATAGAGATCTAAGAAGCCGCCATTGTCTAGACCAAAGGCTTCAAATTGCACTGGGATAATCGCTTTTTGGCGGAAATATTCGGCCAGATAGAGGCTGGAGTGGGCAAAAAGATCGCCCGCGGTGCCGGCAGCCAGCGCGGTGGGCAGCATTGTGTTAAAATCCCCCGGCGTTTCCTGAACGACCGTAATGTCGGTGTTCTCCGCCATAAACTGTTCAATATACACCTTGTCCAAAGCAACGCGCTCCTCAAAAGCATGGCCCCAATAGGCAATTTCGAGCGCCTGTGCGGCTGGTGCGCCGCCGGACTCAGCGGGTGCAGCGCCGGGTGCCGCGGGTACACAGCCAGCCAGTGCGGCAATGGCGCCACTGGCCGCGGTGAAGCGGAGAAAATCTCGTCGAGTCAATGTCTGCTTGAGCATGTTTAGCCTCCTGGAATAAAGGGGAAAACAATGATGGAAGATGGAAACACGGACAAACTACACAGGTAAATTACACAGGCGAAATCACATAGATGGATTAGAAAGAGTTCAATCTTACGGGGAAGTCTAGCAGAAGTCTAGATCACTGTCAAACGCCTTTTTTGCGCCAACATTGCCTTTCTAGGTAGAAGGCCAATGGCGATGGCCCGATGGAGCGGGCCAATACAACGATCTCGACAAGGGGATCCTAAGCCAGACTGCTGTAACCGAAGCAATGCTTAATGGAATGAAAACAACCGTGCTGCCCAACCCTCAAGCTAGCGACAATGCAGGCATCTACAAGTGGATTGACTGCACTGTACGGCTTGTGAAAGTATAGTAGCTGATTTCGTGCTCCGTCACTCGAATGGCTTTTCCCATTCGTTGCTCTTTTGTAGTAAAAAGGGGATGATTGACTAGTTGTCGCAAACGTGCTGGAAGTTCATTAGCGCGGGCGTCAGAGAGAGTGAAACAGACAATACAATAACGACGATTAACTCTGACTTTACGCCAAAAGTCGATTTCATTAATGGTCACAAATGTAGGTTGATTTTGTTGTTGCAATAAAGTCGGTATCCCGTCATCTTTGATAACTGTAGCAGGACGCAAGTCAGTAATGAAGCAGACTGCACCACGATACCAATGGGCAATTTCAATCTCAAGGTTACGGCCCATTAATTGTTCATCTAAAACGATCATCAAACCGGTTCCAACTGAGGCAGAGCCGCCACAAATTGTGTGGTCACAAGGTGAAACGCTTCCAGAATCGCTTCACGTGACACGCGCCCTCGATAACCAGTAACAATCTCATCAATCGACTCACCGGCGGCTATCCGATCCAAGGCTCCAGTGATTTCAATGCGTGTATACTTAAAGGTAGGACGCCCCCCACATACATCACGCGCACGTACAATATGTTCACTCAAGGGATAGTATTCATATGTTTCACCATTGATAATTTCTGTAATCGGTTTCTGCATATCAATGCGCTCCAGTTGCAATAACACGAAGATAGACATATCATAGCGTAATAGTTTCAACCTGTCAATCATATTTGCAAGCAGAGTCCCTATGGTCCCTTGATTGCCCTCGCGGTCGGTGCTCTCGCTTGATCATGTTCAGAACAAAGGATGCTTCCCATGAAAATCACCGCCGTCAACGTGCACCCCGTCAAGGGCCGGCATTGGCCGCGCTTTCCTATGTTTTTTGTGGAAATTGAGACCGATGCCGGTCTCACTGGCTTGGGCGAGGCGCTGGGGTATAAAGCCAGTGGTGTCGCCCAGTCAATTGAAGAAGCCGGGGCGACACTGATTGGCGCGGACCCCCGGCGGATTGAGGCAATCTGGCAAGGATTGGTGCGCAAGGGTGTGCACATGGCCGCGATTAGCGGTATTGAGACCGCGCTGTGGGATATCCTTGGCCAAAGCTTGGGTGTGCCCATCTACCAACTGCTGGGCGGCCTTTGCCATGAGCGAGTGCGCGTCTATGCCGATGGTTTCTTCCGCGGCGCGGATTATGTGGAGGAGGAGTATGCCGCCAAGGCGGTCGAAGCGGTTGAGCTGGGGTTGACCGCGCTTAAGATGGATGTGGATGAGCCGATTGCCTCCGGTCACTCACTCAACGGTGTGTTGACCGGCGCCGACCTCCGCCTCACGGAAGCGATGGTGCGCTCGGTGCGCGAGGCCGTTGGCGCGGATGTGGATCTCTGCATTGATGGCCACGGCGCCTTTGACCTGCCCTCGGCACTGCGGCTCGACCAAGTCTTGCGCGACTATGATCTGCTCTGGATTGAAGATCCGGTCTCGATGAACAATCTCAAGACCATGGCGCGGGTGGCGCTAGAATCGGTCACACCGATCTGCACGGGGGAATTGCTTGAAACGCGCTTTGCCTTCCGTGAACTGCTTGAAGAGCAGGCCGCCGACATTATCATGCCTGATCTGGCGCGCACGGGCGGTGTCATGGAACTCAAACGGATTGCCGCCGCGGCGGAGACCTATCGCGTGCCCCTTGCGCCCCACAACATGGTCGGGCCGGTCTGTACGATTGCGTCGGCCCACGTTTGCGCGTCCACAGCCAATTTTATGATCCTCGAATATCAACTGGGTGATGTGCCCTGGATTGATGAACTGTTGGATGAGCCGTTACAGCTTGACAGGGGTGACATCATTTTGTCCGACAAGCCTGGCCTGGGCGTGCGGCTCAATCATGAAGCTGTCCAAAAGTATCGTGCAGAGTAAGGACGACAGGTTGTCTGCAACATGACCGGCATCTTGGAGATGCCGGTCATGTTAGAAATACGATTGTTCCGGTCCAAAGATGACTAAATCCACTAACGACTTGACAGGAGTGCCCATGTCCACACCATCTCGCCGTCCCAACATTCTCTTCGCTTTTGCCGATGATTGGGGACGTTATGCCAGCGCCTATCGCCAATTTGAAGGTGAAAATTCGCTCAACCAGTTGATCGAGACGCCCAACTTCGACCGGATAGCCCGTGAAGGGGTGCTCTTCCAGAACGCCTTTGTCCCGGCGCCGACCTGTACCCCCTGCCGCAGTTCGATTCTCTCCGGTCAATATTTTTGGCAGACTGGGCTGGGCGCAATTCTAGAGGGCGCCATTTGGGATGAAACCATCCCCACCTATCCGCTAGAATTAGAAAAAAATGGCTATCATATCGGCTATACCTACAAGGTCTGGTCGCCGGGCCGGGCCCACAACGCCCCCTATGGCGCTGAACGCACCCGCTATGAGCCGGCCGGCAACCACTACCGCCGCTTTTCCCACTATGTCACCGAACGGGCAGCAGAGATCGGCGTCGAGGCGGCCAAGCAGGAACTCTATGCTGAGACACGCCAGAACTTTGACGCCTTTCTCGCCGCCCGCCCCGCCGCTACGCCTTTCTGCTACTGGTGGGGACCGACCAACACCCATCGCACGTGGGAGCGCGGTTCGGGCAAGGCGCTGTGGGGGCTGGAGCCGGATGACCTGACAGGGCGCCTGCCCGCCTTTCTACCCGATGTGCATGAGGTGCGGGAGGATGTCGCCGACTATTTGGGTGAGTGTCTGGCCGTTGATGCTGGGCTTGGGGTGTTGTTGGCGCGGTTAGAGGAGATCGGCGAACTCGATAACACGTTGATCTTTGTGAGTGGCGACCACGGCATCCCCGGCATTCCGCGCGCCAAGTGCAACTTGTACAACATCGGCTGTGAAGTTGCGTTGGCGGCGCGTTGGCCAGGGCAGATCCAGCCGGGGCGCGCCGTTGAGGATTTTGTGAATCTAATGGATCTGGGGCCGACCTTTCTGGATGCCGCCGGCGTCACCATTCCCGGCACGATGACGGGCAAGAGTCTGTGGCCGCTGTTGCAGAGTGAGGCCAGTGGGCAGGTCGAAGCCGACCGCACCTATGTTGTGTTGGGTCGCGAACGGCATGTGTGGGCGGCGCGTGAGGGGTGTCTACCCTATCCGCAACGGGCAATTCGCACGCAGGATTTTCTCTATGTCCACAACTTTGCCCCGGACCGCTGGCCTATCGGCGATCCACAAGGGTTGGATGATCCCACGGCGCCGGCGCCCAGCTTTGACGAACTCTGTAACAACACGCGCATTGCCTATTCGGATATTGATGGTGGACCGACCAAAGCCTGGCTGATCCACCACCGCGCCGAGCCGGCGGTCTGGCCACTTTTTGAGTTGGGCTTTGGCAAGCGGCCGCGGGAGGAGCTTTACGATCTGCGGGTAGACCCCGACTATATGCACAACTTGGCCAACGACCCCGCCTACGATGCCATCCGCGAAGAATTGGCGACGCAACTCATGGGTGTACTACAGGAACAGGCAGATCCGCGGGTGGTCGAGAGCCCCTGTCGCTTTGAGGCGCCACCCTATGCCGGCCCGCCGGCGGATCCTGGGCTGTAGCTTGGGTGGGTGGTAGCGAATAACCCATCGACTTCAAGTGACCGGCACTTTGAAAGTGCCGGTCACTTTCACTCATTTATTTAATCGCTATTCCTAATCCGACAACGAGACTTTGCAAAGGTGACTGTCACTGCCCACGAGAAGCTAGATAACTAATGATCTATTTCTGGGCAGTGACAGTCACCTCGACACGAACCGTAACGAAAACATGAGGAGCAAACCAATGACCCAAGACATTGAACGCAATAGCAGCGGTATTCCCGTCCGCCCCTTAGGTAAAACTGGACTAAAGGTCTCCATTATCGGCTTTGGTGGCGGGCACTTTGTCCGTTCAACGCTTGATGAACAGGCATCCGTGAGCCTGGTGCACGCCGCAATCGATGCGGGCGTCACCTTCATGGACACGGCTTGGGAGTATCACGACGGGGAATCGGAGCGGCGGATGGGGTTGGCGCTCAAAGGTCGTCGCGATCAGGTGACGCTGATGACCAAGGTCTGTGCCCGTGACCGCAAAACGGCCGAGGAGCAATTGCATGACAGTCTGCGCCGCCTTCAGACTGATGTCATTGATGTTTGGCAGTTTCACGAGGTCAACTATGACAACGATCCCGATTGGATTTTCCAAGCGGATGGTGCGATCGAAGCCGCAGTGGCAGCCCGTCAGGCGGGCAAGGTCCGCTTTATCGGCTTTACCGGCCACAAGAGTCCCCATATTTTGCAGAAAATGTTGGCGCACGATTTTGCATGGGACACCTGCCAATTTCCTGTCAATATCCCTGATGCGCATTATCGGAGTTTCCAGGCTGAGTTCTTACCGGAAGTGAATCGCCGCCAGATCGGGGTGATTGCCATGAAAAGTCTGGGGGGCGCCGGCCAAATGATCACAAGCCTGGGGTTGACGGCCCAACAATGCCGCCGATACACGCTCTCACAGCAAGTCAGTACACTGGTTTGTGGCATTGAATCGATGGCAAACTTGCAGCAGGACGTGGAAATCGCCCGTACCTTCACACAGATGTCGCCAGAAGAGCAGGCGCAACTACGCTCCGCTGTCCTCCCGGAAGCCACAGACGGTCGCCACGAGTGGTTCAAAAGCACTCAGCGCTTTGATTCCCAATACCACCGAGACCAGCATGGCTTCCCAGCGCTCCGTTGAGCCTAAGCAGTTCCAGCAAAGTAGGCGCCCAGCCAGCATTCCGGGAACCTATAGATCGTTAGAAATAGATTTTGGCTCATATAGGTATGCGGCTGAAATTGCGTTGTTTCTCTCTGGATAATAGTGCAATTTCAGTTTACCGCCCATATGAGTGTAGATTTTCCATCATGCAAGTCATTACCGCTGGTATGACAACGTTGTCATACCAGCGGTAATGACTTGCAAAGGTAATATCCGATTCCGTCGGCAGATCGGTTACTCAACCGGTTGAATGTTGTGGACGATCAGGTTCCATGCCTCCCACGGCGGGTAAGGGGCGACGTAGGGGTCAGATTCATTGGGCCAGCCGGTCCAGTAGGTCTCATTAAAGATCACCACATGCAGTTCTTCCAGTAACATCAATTCGGGCATATCCCGCAGGTAAATATCCAGCGCTTGGTTACTCAGTTCCACATAGCGGGCGTTATTCGGCGAGCCAACCATTGCTTCCATCTCATCAATCAAGGCGTCATACTCTTCGTTGCGATAGCGGGAACAGGCCTGGATGCTAGGGCATGGTTCACCCAACGGCGTGGCATAACGGCTGTGTTGATCCTTTAGCGTCTCAAAGGGCTCAGAGAGGCTGCCGCAGTGAACGCGGAAGATCGTGTCGAAGTCACCAAGCAACATGTCATTGGTCCACGCCGTCGACCCTTCCGGTTCGAGCATCTCCACCGCGTTAAAGCCGGCCTGCTGCAATTGCGCGGCCACCACCGGTGTCAAGGGCGCCAACCACTGAGGCGTGCGCAGCGGAATGGTCAGCACCGCGCCCTCTTTGGCCCACACGCCATCGCCATTTTTGGCATAACCGGCGGCCTGCATATGCTCATCCACCAGCGCGTAATCCGTCTTGTTGCGGTCATACTTGTCAAGAATAGCTTGTGTTTCAGGCGTCATCCAGCGCTCAGCCATATAGGTTGAGTACGGGATGATCATGGGGTAGTTGGCATTCTCATAACCGAGCGTGGAGAGTTCCTGTCGATCCAGGGCATAGTTGATGGCGATGCGCACGTCCCGATTTGACCAGGGCTCCCGATCCAGGTTAAAGACCAGATTGTAGCCGCAGCCGTCCGGTGCACCCCAAATCGGCCCCTGATCGTGCCACGAACGCAGCTTGGGATTGCGTTCTAAAGCCGCAGTGAAGGTGCCGGGCTGGAGCGCCTGTCCACTATCCAAGTCGTTTGTGATATAAAGTTGCCCCATGGATTCATCACTATTGGAGCCAATCACAATAATCCGTTCCGGCGCCGGCATATCCATGAATCCGACCTTTTCGCCCCACCACTCAGCGCGGCGCTCAAAGATCATCTGCTGGGCGTTGGAACTGACCAGCTTGTAGGCGCCGGTGCCAATGGGCCAGCCCTGTGCAAGATCGAAGTTGGTGAATTCCTGCGGATCCTTATCGGCCCAAATATGTTCCGGCAAGATTACCTGGTGATTTTCGTGGCCTAAGGCGAGGTTACTTTGGAACCAGCGCGGCCCTGGCTTGTTGAGTGTGATAAAAACGGTGAGATCGTCGACACACTCAACACTCTTCAGCCACTCTTCATAGATATAGGCATAGGTCAATTCCGGCGCATTGTTGCGCAACAACTCCAGCGTAAACCTCACATCATCACACGTAAATGGTTCGCCGTCTGCCCATTCCACCCCATCGCGCAAATTGACCGTGATCTCAGTGTAGTCGTCATTGTACTTAAAGCCTGTGGCCTGCCACGGAATGAGCTCTCCCGTATTCAGATTGGTGTACATGAGCGCTTCATAGATCGTCTTGCTGCCCATTTGGCGCTGGTTTTGGTTACCGGTCTGGTAAATATGCCAATCTTCCGGATTAGTCAACGGGCCGTAGCCCCATGGCGTGATAATGAGCGTGCGGTTGCGTGGAACATCCCCCTGTTGTTGTGGCTGGCAGGCAGTGACAAAGAGTATCACGCCGATGCACAGCATGGTGAACAGAGGACGAAAGCGAATGGAGTGCATTTGGGTTCCCTTTCTCTTTGGTTATGATGGGAAGACATGGATGGGAAGGACATAAAAATTATACTTACTATCAATTAGACTGTCAATCAGGATTTTTCGGAGGCTAGGGCTTTACAAAATCCTTCGCTCATATGGGCGAAGAGGTGAAATCGTTTCAAAGGCTAGAGAAAGAACAAACGATTTCACCCGAAGACCTATATGAGCCAAATCCTTAGCTTGACGGATGCCAGAAACCGGCTTTCTCATTCCGCCAATGTTCTTTGGTGGAGGATTCGTGGTGTATTCGCGAGCAGCACAGGAAGTATCATTTTACTCCTGTACAAAATGATACTTCCTGGCGCTCGTCGGTATAATCCATGTGATCGTAAATGGTACAGGTAGCAAATACTGTACTGACACTGACCAAAAGACAGTATACAAACGACAAGACTTCCGTTAGAATAGCGTAATCCAACAATCGTTTATCTTATTATATTGCATGGTAAAATGAGTAATTTGTGGTTCTTCTTTGCAGTAGCACCACGTGGTTGAACCATAATTGTTAGGTAGTAATGTCCTATCCTACCAAAACCGCAATCTGTGGAATCCATGTCCACCCTATTAACGTAAGGTGATTTATGCAACAAAGGTTAAACCGATTTCTGCTCCTGTTGTGCTGGCTTTTTCTCGCACTTCTCTTCTTTCCAAGCGATGCTTATGCCCACGGCACGATGGAAGATCCCGTAAGCCGCGTCTATCAGTGTTACCTGGAAAACCCCGAAAGCCCCGATTCCCAAGCCTGCTGGGCCGCGATTCAACTGGCCGGCACCCAGCAGTTTTATGACTGGAGCGCCATCAACCGCTTTGACGCCAATGACCAACACCGCACCATTATCCCTGATGGCCAGTTATGCAGCGGTGGCAAGGCCAGCCATGCCGGCCTCGACCTGGCGCGCGCGGATTGGGTTGCGCAGACGATTGCGCCCGATGCCTACGGCAACTATGACTTCACCTTTATTGCCTGGGCGCCCCACGCCACAAAATATTTTGACTTTTATGTGACCAAAGATGGCTATGACCCCACCCAGCCGCTCAAATGGTCCGATCTCGAAGACGAGCCATTCTGCCGGATCACCAGCGTCACCCTGGCCGATGGACGCTACAAGATGACCTGCCCGCTGCCGCAGAACAAAAGCGGGAAGCATGTGATCTATAACATTTGGCAGCGCAGCGACAGCACCGAAGCGTTTTACACCTGTATGGATGTGGTCTTTGCTGAGAGCAATGTGACACCGATCCCAGTCACGCCAGCCCCAACCCCGACGCCTGACCCCAATGCCTGTCACGTGGACTATCGGATCACCAACGACTGGGGCAATGGTTTTACTGCTGATATCACCTTGATGAACCACAGCACATTGGTCTGGAACGGCTGGCGTGTGACCTGGGGCTTTAGTGACAATCAACAAGTGACCAATCTTTGGAATGGAACATATACCCAGGATGGCAGCCAGGTGGCGGTGACCAATGCCGAGTGGAATCAGACAGTGGCGCCGGGGGCCAGCGTGACCTTTGGCTTTCAAGGTAGCTACAGCGGCGCTAATTCGTCGCCGCTCAATTTCCTCTGTAATAACGGTTCCTCTACGCTGGCAACAGTGACGCCTGCCGCGACTCCTTCGCCGACACCCACACCAGTGGCGACCGGTGCGGCGACCTCGACGAACACGCCGCCGTCCGTCGCCACAGCCACACCAACACCGGCAGCCACCAACACCCCTGCCGGGACGCCAACCCCCACCTTCACTCCTGGCAACGGCGCGTACAACTATGCCGAAGCACTGCAAAAATCGCTCTTCTTCTACGAAGCCCAGCGCTCAGGGCCATTACCCACCAACAATCGCATCGAATGGCGTGGCCCTTCCGGGCTCAGCGATGGCGCCGATCATGGCGTGGATCTGACCGGTGGCTGGTACGACGCCGGTGACCATGTGAAATTCGGCTTTCCCATGGCCTCTTCGGCAACCTTGTTGGCGTGGAGCCTGATTGACTACCGTGACGCCTATGTCGCCACCGGTCAACTTGACATTGCACTGGGAAATCTCAAGTGGGCCACCGACTATTTCCTCAAGGCGCACACCGCGCCCAATGAACTCTGGGGACAGGTCGGCCAAGGGAGTGTCGATCATGCGTGGTGGGGGCCGGCTGAGGTGATGCAGATGGCGCGGCCTTCCTACAAGATCGATGCAAGCTGTCCGGGCTCGGATTTAGCTGGCGAAACCGCGGCCGCATTGGCCGCCGCCGCCCTGGTCTTCGCCCCAAGCGACGCGGCCTATGCTAGCACCCTGCGCACTCACGCCGCACAGCTTTATACCTTTGCCGATACCTACCGCGGCAAATATTCCGACTGCATCACCGACGCCGCCGCGTTTTACAACTCATGGAGCGGCTATAACGACGAGCTGGTCTGGGGTGCGCTCTGGCTCTACCGCGCCACCGGCGACAATAGCTACCTGACCAAAGCCCAAAGTTATGCCAACAATCTGGGGCAAGATTTCAAGTGGACCCACGCCTGGGATGACAAATCCTATGGCAGCCGTGTGCTCCTGGCCCAGTTGACCGGCAACAGTGTTTACCAACAAGCCGTGCAACAGTGGCTCGACTACTGGACCGTCGGCGCCAACGGCCAGCGGATTACCTACACCCCGGGCGGGCTCGCCTGGCTTGACCAGTGGGGATCGCTGCGCTACACCGCGAACACGGCCTTCCTGGCCCTGGTTTATAGCGACTGGCTCCAGCGCAACGGTGGCGATGGCGCCCTGGTGGCCCGCTATCATGACTTTGCCGTGAACCAGATCAACTACATGCTCGGCAGTAACCCTGCCAACCGCAGCTACGTCGTCGGCTTTGGCAACAACCCGCCCCAGAATCCGCACCACCGCACTGCCCACGGTTCCTGGGCGGACAATATCAGCGAGCCAAGCTATCAACGCCACACTCTCTACGGCGCGTTGGTGGGTGGGCCGGATCAGAGCGATAGCTACACCGATAGCCGTTCCGACTATGTCAAGAATGAAGTGGCGACCGACTACAATGCCGGCTTTACCGGCGCACTGGCCCGGCTTGTGCAAGAATTTGGCGGCGCGCCATTGCCCAACTTTCCACCGACAGAGAGCCGCGATGATGACGATCTCTATGTCATGGCTGCGGTCAATGCATCCGGCAGCAACTTCACCGAAGTGAAGGCCCACTTTATCAACAAATCGGGCTGGCCGGCGCGGGTCACAGACCATTTGACCTTCCGCTACTTCTTCACCCTGGATGCAGGGACGACCAGTAACCAGATCAGTGTCAACGCTAACTACAGCCAATGTGGCGGCAACAATGTCAGTGGCCCCCATGCCTACAGCGGCAACACCTATTATGTGGAAGTCAGTTGTGTCGGCACAAAGGTCTATCCCGGTGGCCAATCCAACTACCGCAAGGAAGTGCAATTCCGCTTGACCAGCAGCGGCAGTTGGGACACAAGCAATGACTGGTCCTTTACGGAATTGCCGGCCAATCCCGGGGCGGCGCCGGTGAAGGTAAGCCATCTGCCCCTCTATGACAGTGGCACACTGGTTTGGGGACTGTTGCCGGACGGCACTGCGCCCACACCGACCGTAGCGAATACACCGATCCATACCCCGACGATTGTGCCTTCACCGACGCCAAGCGCCACACCGATCCCGACCAACACACCCGCGGCTGGTCCTTCATCGACGCCGACCAACACGCCGGCGGCGACGCCAACCGCGCTACCGACGGCGACCGGCACGCCAGTACCAACCGCAACCAATACACCCTTACCGACCCCAACCAACACGCCGGGCGCGGCGACTTGCGCCGTCACCTATCGGGTCAACAGTGATTGGGGCAGCGCCTTTAACGCGGATGTGATTATCACCAACCAGAACGGCGCCCAACTCAACGGCTGGAGTTTGATCTGGACCTTCCCCGGCAACCAGACGATTTACGATTTGTGGAATGGTGCGCGGACGCAAAACGGTGCGACAGTACAGGTAACGAATGCGACTTGGAACGGCACAATCTCATCTGGTGGCACGGTAAGCTTTGGGTTTAATGCCAATTACAGCGGCGCCAATCAACCGCCGAGTGCATTTACACTCAATGGCGTTTCCTGTACATTTACCGTACAGGCCAGTCAATCCCTGTCAGGCAACGACAGTGACGGTGCGAATCACATTTATTTACCGTTCATCACGGCTGAAGAGTAGATTTATACCATAGGTCACTGCACCAAAATTTTTAGAAGTTTTAGGGGTAATAGATGTCCCCTACACAATCTGCAATCGTAGGGGACAATATTACCAACTCCAAATTGTGACAAATGTATGCTTTGCTGGATACATTTGTCACGATTTGGACTTTTGCTTATATCATCACCGCCCAATTAGCCAAAGATCATCGTCGAACCAGTCGCGTGAGTCTCTCGTTGAGGGCAATAACCACAAATAGGTGATAGTTACCATTTCAATCGCGATACAACCCGAACTAAAGCTCAGAGTGATAGCCCCAGTCGGGTTTAGCCGACGGATCGAAACGATGACTCAGATCCATAAATATACCACTGTCTTAAATGAAACTAGCCGAATGAGTAAACTTCCTGTATAATCATAAGCAACAAAATAATGTTGTTTCTATACACGCCGTGCCTGTAAATTCACGGCAGGCACTACTTTTATAGGAGTCCCCCATGACTCAGTCCTTAATATTCGCTCGTGCCCAACCTAAATCTATCAAATTGACAGAAAAGTATACGTATTACATTGAGGTTGACCCGATTAATGACCTAGTTGATCTAGGTGATGAAAATCCTCAAGGACATCTGGAGATCAGCATACCTTACGACATGGAAATTCTTGTAACTTCTCAGACATTCCAAGACATCAAACGGCAGGCACCGCTATTTATAAAGCAGGGGAATGTTGACATCCGTATTGGTTATTTAGGGTTCTCAGACTACGAATCCTCTGATATTACTAACGACCTAGATCTTAATTCTTCAGATATATTACCTTTAGATATATCTATCAATATAGAAGAATTGGAAGATGTACATAGATCAGGCCAACTGTTTCCCTGCCAGTTTATCCACGAATATACCCCAGAATGGCCTGATGCAATCCCAGTACAGCTTAGAGTTGATGTTTTGGATGAAGCAGACATCTCGAATAAAAGGGAACATTGGCTAGATAGGCTGGAGCAGTGGAAGCACAATCAAGAAACCGCTAGCAATATCGAAAAATGGCTAGCAGAATATACACACTTTAATCGAGTTTTAATTTTCTATTTTAAATTCGCCCTTAGCATACCTTATCGTCTTAATTCGCAAAAAATTCAAGCGTTGCCAGAGGATGACAGTACTATATCAAATGACAAAAAATTAAGTAAAGATGCTAACGAATCCTCAAATGGCAAGGAACGGGAGCTTGATGAAAATATTCCTCGAATTGCTCGACTGGCCCTCCAATGGCCAATCGAAATTTCTCATAGGGCAGCCATACTGCATGTAGAAGGTAAGACCAAATACAGAATTTATGATCCTGAAAAAGGTGCTGTGGAATGGCATGATATTGGTTTCATTTCACCGCTTTCCATATCACCAGGAACTGAGCTATATGATTACGTGACACCAACAGTTCGCCTAGATGTTATACAACCTGGTGAATTATACCACAAAGAACACGTAGAAGGAGAAATCGAGGTAAAAATTCCGTGTGCGCTATCTGGTGTAGAAATAAACTATTTCAATACCTTCGGCAAAAAGCAACCGGAAGTCTTGGAGTATCAAACAACATTGTTAATAAAATTTAAGCTATTTTTAAAAAGCAGCTTTGACCAAAAACGGTATATCCCTAACCAACAACTCGAATTTGAAGGTGTTGTCTTAAATGAATTGCGTGTAATTGACATAAATAATGTCCTGATGGACATTGGTTTTAAATCCAAAGCCATCAAAATTGTAAAAAATGAATTCTACTTTATTACTGGCGAAAAAGGGGACAGTCCTGAGCAAATAAAGCTCTGGATAATAGTTAAAGGGAAATTAACACAAACAACTCGCGAACGAACAATCCCAGGCGAACATACATTTAAGACGATCTTAGAGACTGGACACATGACTCTTAACATGTATGGCCGTATTAAAGGAAATCCCAAGAGCCTTCTTGAAAGCATGAATCTAATTCACAATCGATTGAAAGAGCAGTTTTACCATATAAGTACAATTGATTAGGAGGGAAAGTGAAACCTGAAATTATTCCACAATCACCTCAACCACATTGCTACATTTGTCATAGCAGAATTATTGATAAAGTATGCCATCACTGTGGCAGAGCTATTTGTAAGGATCATAAAAGCGAATTCGTCATTCGGAATCCTGAGTTTTCAAGATTTTCTTTAAACGCTACTCCATTCAGAATAAAGGATGTAGTGCACTGTCATGACTGTGCGAAAGAAATCTACCATAAACGGCTATTTTGGCGACGTCTTAGCCGGCTGTTTCCATTCAGATGGAAACAACAATATTCTGAAGAGTACCAACCGACACTTCCTACAGTACCTAATATATCTAAAATCTTAATCAAAGAAGAAATGGAAGCTCACGTCTCACTTAATGAATCAGGAAAGTATGTGGAAAGCATCAAATCATTACAACCAATAGGAGATATTGAACTTATATTGCAATTCAATGACACCGACCGCGAAAGAATAAAATCGTATTATCGCAAGTATAAACCGAAATCCAATGACTTACTATTTCATGCTGGTTTTGTAATTGCAAACGAAACCTCAAATTTGCATTTCACGCAGTCTGCTACAGCCAATCGCTTACAGATTGATCCATTAGATAAACACGCAAAATACACATTTGAGATGTTTGGGAAACTCAATGAACAGGGATTCTTATCGGGAAACTCAACAGAAAAATTAGCAAATCAATTGCATTACATTTTACCATATAAAATATCGCGATCTGATAAGAAGGAGATTCCATTTCCTATTCAACTGGTACCTGTACTTGTAAAGGATGACGCAGTCGCTCTAGAAATACAATCACGCCCTGGAATTGGATCTCTCATACAGGTTGAGTCAGCGCGCATTGATCAACTTACAGTATCTGCTCCTGCATATGCAAGCAAAATTAACTTTGTCCATCCACCGGCAAGAATTTCTAACTCCACTTTAACTGCTACTTGGGTAATGCTAAGTGCAAATGACAGGGTTCGTCAGTCAACAAGTGAATTCACAACAGAAGATCCCAGTCAGGATTGGCATTGTTATCGCAGCCATTATATGCGTTTTCAAAATAATATTCGGCTCTACGATCGTAAAACACTAATGGATATGAAATTAGTTGGACAGCTAATCATGACATTAAAAGGCACCTTGTCCGGACTTCAAACGGTTATGTTATTTTATTCCTGGGGAAAAAAACTTAGTGACGAAGAGATCCAATCAAAAGTTAGGCTGGAAACAAAATTGAAGTTAGATTTCGAGATAGACCTATCCGGGCTGCGCTGCCCCAAGCCATATCCAGAGTATTCGGATACTGACCACTCAAAAATATATTCTAATGTTGTTCTGGATCACCGTGTAATTTCTAGAGTAATACGAAATCTAAATAGTATTAATGCGTATGTGAAACGGGTAGTCGAAAATCCTGCCCATACAGATAAAACCAATGCTCATATCACAAATTATTTCTGGGATATTACTGGTCGACACTACAAAGGTATTTATCCCGTTGATTTCCACTTGGTCTTAACTGGCAAATTCAATCAGGACCAGGATGGTAGAAACTCAGCAACGGCAGATTTATATGTCCAAGCATTTGTAACTGACAAAAAGATGCAGAAAATAGTAGATGATTCAAAAGAAGAGTTGCAAGAAGTCATCGATGAAACATTCTTATCTCAAGGTGATCAATAAATATAGATTACAATACGACTATCGGGGGTGCTCATGGCAATAGAATGCTCATTATGTAGTAAACAGGCAGAAGTTGTTTGTCATCACTGTGGTAAGTTGTTGTGCAGGGATCACTGCATTTTTATCCCTTACGATCCAGCCTTTTCAAATTTGGTAGAAGGTATTAGAAAATATTTAAAGGACTATATTGGTCGATTCCTAAGGTATGTAGCTTTGTGGATCCCATTTTGGAGACACCAACTTGTAGGAGATATAGATGGTGCTTGCCACTGTATGACCTGCGCAAGAGCCAATCATCTACATCTGTTTTTATGGCGGAGGAAAATAGGATGATCAAGCTATCAATTGAGCCGCAAGCAATTTATCTAAATGAAAAAAGAGAAGTTGATTTGCAAATTAAAAATTGTGGATCAGAACTTTGCACTAATATCCACCTCAAACTTCAAGTGAGCCCAGCTGGGCTACTCTTGGAAAAAAGAGAACTGGAAAAAGATTTCCTAGATGCTAACGAAGTATGCACCCGTTCATTATTGATAACAGCTAACAAACCAGGTGACTTTCGCTTAGAAATCACTTATTTTTCTTATCTCGCCAACGGACGAGTATGTCGCCCTTCAATATCTCCACTGATATTGAAAGTAATTGAATTTCCCCTTCTCACTCCACTTGATGGCCTGGATTCCAAGAAAACTAGACTAAACCAGGATAAAAGACATACTAACGACAAAACTGTCATATTATTTGTTGCTGCAGACCCAAAAGATCAAACTAAACTAAGGCTCGGTGAAGAAATTCGTGAGATCGCAGAAAAATTGCGATTGGCAACGCTGCGAGATAATTTTATATTAAATCAACGACTATCAGTGCGTCCAACAGACTTAACTCAAGCATTGTTAGATGAAAATCCAAGGATCGTTCATTTCTCAGGACATGGCCTCGGTGGGGGCAAACTGTGCTTTGAAGACAAAAACGGCAACACCCATCCTGTATCTCCAGATGCGCTGGCAGGATTATTTAGAGAATTTGCAGATATTGTGCAGTGTATTTTGTTAAATGCATGTTTTTCAAATGTCCTAGCTGAGGCGCTTGCAAAACACATCGATTATGTAATAGGCATGCACAGCGAGATTAACGACGACGCAGCAATAGCTTTTACAACAGGATTTTATCAGGCTTTAGGGGCTGGACGTACAATTGAACAAGCATATCGAATCGGATGTGAGCAAATCAGATTAGAAAACTTTCTCGGACAACATCATGTTCCTGTCCTTATGACCCGAAATAGCTTGTGACCTTATTTTTGAATGTTTTAATTCAAACAGGGGCGATTTCAATTCAATTTGACCTGGTTTTAGCGCGAACAGACCTGGTTGCTCTTTATAAATGCAGTGTAAGAGTGGCCATTTCAACCGATCTAGCAAAACTTCGCTAGACTTAGCAATCTAAATTTGAGTGTTCAAAGGCCCAGAATACGCTCAAAACAGCTCTGTTTGAGCCAAAAGAATAGAAATGTGTCGCATTTGATCAAAAATAAGGTGTGAGAATCACAAAACCAGATACCTGAATAAGGAATACTTATGGCACCGACGATAACTCTGACAACTAGACTCTTTCTACTTAGCACATTGTGCGCGCTTCTTTTCTTAACACCATTCAATCGCAATTCACATTTACGTGCTCAAACCAATCAACCAACTGTTCCCCCCGGCTTTACCCAAGAACTTGTCACCGAAAAGCTTGACGGCCCCACGGCCTTTGTTATGGCACCCGATGGACGCATCTACTTTACGCAGAAGTCGGGGACAGTGCGCGTCTGGCATGACAACCAACTGATAGCAGAAAATTTTATTGACATTAGCCAACAGGTGAACCATGCCTACAACCGTGGGCTGGTGGGGATTGCCCTCCATCCCAACTTCCCGCGCACCCCCTATGTCTATCTGGCTTATGTCTACCAGCCACAGGAAGCCTACCAGCACAAGGAGATTGGGGCGCGGCTCTCGCGGGTCATGCGCGTCTCGGCCGACTCGGCCAACCTGGACAAAGCGCTGCCAGGGAGCGAGGTGGTGATCCTGGGCGCGGGCGGCGAGTTCGAACAGATCGGCAACCCCGATAACCCGGACCGCCCACCCTTTAGCTGCGAAGATGACAATGGCAAAGCCATGCGCGACTGCATCCCCGTCGAAGGCACGGCTCATCAGGCCAACATGCTGCGCTTTGGCCGCGATGGTGCGCTCTATGTGGGCGTAGGTGATGGCAGTGAGGCCGAGACGGCCGGCCTACGCGCCCAGGATCTTGACAGCCTCTCCGGCAAAATGCTGCGCATCAACCCCATGACCGGCATGGGCTATGCTAGCAATCCTTATTACAACCGTGACCCACAGAGCAACCGCGCCAAGGTCTACATGTTAGGGCTGCGCAATCCCTTCCGTTTTACCTTTCACCCCACCACGGGCGAACTCGTCATCGGCGATGTGGGCAAGAGTTCGTGGGAAGAAGTCAATCGCGGGCGTGCCGGCGCCAACTTTGGCTGGCCCTGTTTTGAGAGCAGCGACCCGGGGTTGGCCACGCCACCCTGTGACAAGATCCAGGCTAATCCCCGGCAAGTCGTCTTTCCCCAATATGCCTACCCCCATACCGAGGGGCGCGTGGCGATTATCGGTGGCGATTACTACGCCGGCGCCGCCTTTCCCGCTGAGTATCGCGGCGCCTACTTCTTTGGCGACTACAACGTCGGCACGATCTGGATGCTAACCGGCGCCGGCAGCAATGTGCAGGTCAAAGAGTTTGCCACCGGCTTTGCCGGCCTCGTCCAGATCAGCACCGGCGCTGATGGCAATCTCTACGTGTTGACCGCACGGGGTGGCGCGCTCTATCGCATTCGCTGGGCAGGATGACGGCGATGGGACCAAAGCATGACTAGCCAAACGGGTAAACATGACCGTCATCTTGAAAGATGACGGTCATGCCACTTACTGGACTCCACGAATTTGGGATTACAGGAGAAAATTACGAATCACCTAATTACCAATCTCTCGTGTAATTCAGAAAAAGCACCAGACTCCAATCTCTTATACTATCGCCCCATAGCTCAGCACCCGCAACTCTCGGCGAATCGGGTAGGTGGAGGAGGGCATGAGTTGGGTCAGGAAGATGACGATCTGTTCCTCCTGTGGGTCAACCCAGAAGGCGGTGCTGGCTGCGCCGCCCCAGGCATACTCACCGGGCGAGCCCAGGATTTGCGCCTTGGCCGGGTTGAGCATGACCGAGACCCCCAGGCCAAAGCCAATGCCGTCATAGGGTGTTTCGCTAAAGACAGGCATGCCCATGCTGCTGAGGTCACCATGGTTGGGCATGTGGTTGGCAGTCATCAACTCCACAGTTTTGCGCCCCAAAATGCGCACGCCATCCAGTTCACCTTTGTTTAACAACATCTGGGCAAAGCGCAGGTAGTCGGCGGCAGTGGAGACAAGCCCGCCACCACCGGAGCGCAAGCGCGGCGCCTGGAGATAATGGCTGGTCTGCGGGTCGTCGATCAGCCGCAGACCTCCTGCATGGGCGTTGTAGTTGGCGGCAAAGCGCGCTTGCTTGGCGGCAGGCACGGTAAAGGCCGTATCGACCATGCCCAACGGTCCTAAGATGTGATCGGCAAAGTAGTGGTCAAGCGACTGGCCGGAGATCAGCTCCACCAAATAGCCGAGCACATCGGTGGCGACACTGTAGTTCCAGCGGCTACCCGGCGTAAAGACCAGCGGCAGTGTGGTAACCTTGTTGACTAACTCTTCCAATGTGCCGGCCATGACCCCGCGGTTGACATAGAGCTGATCAACCGGGTGGGGATTAAAGAGGCCATAGGTCAAGCCCGCCGTGTGGGTAAAGAGATCACGGATGGTGACCTCACGCGCCGGCGGCACGGTCTGAATATTGTCACCTTCGCCGCCGGCATAGACCTGGAGATCCTTAAAAGCAGGAATAAAGCGTGATACTGGATTATCGAGTTGAAAGCGCCCCTGTTCATAGAGCTGCAGGAGTGCCACACTGGTAATCGGCTTGGTCATGGAGTAGATGCGAAAGATGGTGTCTTCAGTGACAGGTGTCTGCCGCTCCACATCGCGCAGCCCGTAGTGGTGGAGATAGGCCACCCGACCATGCCGGGCCACCAAGACCAGATAGCCGGGCAATTTACCCTCATCAACATAGCGATTAAAGTGGGGGGCAATCTTGTTCAGCCGGGAACCGTCCAAACCAACGGTCGCCGGTGCAACAACTTCGAGCATGAGTTTCTTTCCTTCCTAAGCTGGGTAGGTCAGTAGATAGGTAGATAGGTAGATAGGTAGATAGGTAGATAAGTAGATAAGTAGATAAGTAGATAGGGTGTGATGACAAATCCCGATCTACTGATTTCCTTATTTACCGATTTACTTATCTACCTATCTACCTATCTACTGTTCCCGAAACAGCACAAAGCCAAACCAGCCTAGCAACGCCATACCGGCCCACAGGGCATAGGGCAGGCCAGGGGCAGAGGCGGCGAGGCTGTTGCCCAGGGGCGGGGCAAGGACGCTGGCCAACATGGAACAGGCCATGACCAGGCCAATGGCGACGCCGGACTGGGCGCCAACACCTTTCACTTCCATAATCGAGGTAATGAGCACAGCCATAAAGCCATCGCGACTGATGCCGGCCAGGATCACTGCCGGCCAGACCCAAGGGCCGGCGGTGACGGTGAGTAGACCAATACCGGTGGTAATCATCAGGCTAGTCACCAGCAGAATGCTGCGCCGTGAGCCCAGACGGTCGGAGAAGATGGCAATGGGGATGGCAAAGATCATGCTGACGGCGTGAAAGGTGGCCAGCGCGCTGTCAGCCATTGCCGCCGGCCAGCCTACGCCTTGCAAATAGAGAGGCAGATAGCCCAATGCGCCCTGAATCGCGCCGCCAATGCCAAACATGGCAAAGCCCAGAAACCAGACATTGCGCAGGCGGAGCACCTGGAGAATGCCCTCGTGCAAGGCCAACCGCATGGGCGGCGCGGCAGACATTACGGTGGAACCTTTGTCGCCGCCGCCAGTGGGCAAAGGCTGGGTTACGGACCACGCCGCGCTGACCAGCAGGGCGATTGCGCCATAAAACAAGAGCACATTACGCCAGCCGCCCAACCACGGGGCGAGGACACTGGCGCTCAGCAGTGATCCCAGCATAAAGCCCAGCGCCATGCCCATAGAGACAATGCCATTGGCCATGCCCAGTTGGCGACCGGGAAACCAGTTACCGCAGGTCTTGTGCACATTGATCGGCACCACCGGCTGCACCAATCCCGTGAGAAAGACGGTGACGAGCAAGAGCGGATAGTTGAGCGCCAACCCACGCGCGCCGCCCAAAAGGCCGGTCAACAACGTCATGATCACCAGTGTCCGCTTGGCCCCAATCCGGTCCCCAATCATCCCGCCCAGCAGCACCATGACAATGCCTGTCAGCGAACCCATCCCCCAAACAACCCCGATCTGGACAACCGATAGCTTCAGATCTTGGGCGATGGTGGGAAAGAGCACCGGCAGCGACATGGTGGGCATCCCCACCACCAAGGTATGGGTCAATGCGGCCAGGGCCAAAATGTACCAGCGATAGGCGGCCTGCACCCGCGGCAACAGCAACGTTGTGTTCATCTTATCGTCAATTCTAGGCTATGTGATTAAGGTGCACAGCACTGGCCATAACCGATCTGGATCACAGCGTAATTCTGCCAGTGCTGCGCACCTGCTTAGCACCAAGGCGGCAAACCGTGGTCAAAGTTATAGTAGATCGTTTGGTGGGGCAGACGAAAGTCCAACACGGCGCGGCCTACCGCTGCGGGCTCCTCGCCCTGCACCAAAACACGCGCGATAAAGTCGGCAATGGTGGCCATATCCTCTTCACGCAGCCCCAGGCGGGTCACCTCAATCGTGCCCATGCGCAGACCACTAGGATGATCCCAATCTGCCGGACCATCGCCGGGCACCAGATTCTTGTTGGTAATCAGGTTGGCTTGGGCCAGCCGATGGGCCACCTCTAGCCCGCCGCCAAATTGCTTGACATTGGCAATCACCTGGTGGGTGCGGGTGTAGCCTTTGTGGGCGCAGAGGACGGGAATGCCGCGTTCGTCCAGGGCGCGGGCGAGCGCTTGAGCGTTGCTGACAATTTGCGCCATGTAACGTTTGCCATATTCCAACATCTCGGCCGCGGCCACGGCCAGCGCGGCGACACGGTTTACCTGATGGGTCGCGACCAAAACGGGGAAGATGGCAGCGGTCAACGGCACGGTCAATGCGGGGTCATTCCACATCATCATGCCACTTTGCGGACCACTAAAGGTCTTGCCTGCCGAACCGGTGAGCACAGCCGCGCCCTCATTGAGCGGATCTTGAAATTGACCGCCGGCAATCAGACCAGCCTGATGCGCGCCATCAAAGATAAATTGTCCGCCCCACTCGCTGATGATCGCACTCATTGCGCGCACCGGCAGGGGGAAGAGCGTCATCGACATGCCCATCACCACCAACTTGGGGCGCACCTGGCGTGCGATCCGGGCAAAGGCGTCCAGGTCGACTTCTAGCTCTGCTGCGGCAAAAGGAACATCCACGATCTGCAGACCGCGCGTGCCGGCAGGGCCATCGACGCGGTTGCTGGAATGGCCGCCAAAGGGTTGGGCCGCGCTCATAATGGTGTCGCCGGGCTGGGTCATGGCCTGGTAGACGGCCAGATTGCCCAACATGCTGCCCATGAGCCGGTGATCGGCATAGCGACAGCGAAAGGCCAGCTTTAGGAGTTCCACACAGAGCGCTTCCACTTCGTCAATGTGCTGGGTGCCGGCAAACCAGCGGTTGACCCGCCCAATGTGCCCCTCGGCGGCGCGGGTGCCAATTTCTGAAGCGAGCAGGGCGCGCACGGTGGGGCTGGTGGGTGCTTCAGGAGCTAAGAGGTTGATGCAACGTTGGCCGCGCCATTCGTCGTTGCGCTTCACCGCATCCAACACGGCGTTGGCCCAATCACGCGGGGATTCGCTGGCGTCCAGCAAAGAGCGAGCCTGCGCGAGAATGGCGGAGTCGTGCACTTCAACCGATGGTGATACAGACTGAGTCATGCAAATTTGTTCCTTGCTCTGATGCTTATTCACTGCTGACCAGACACTCCGGAACATGACGCTTGGCCGCCTCAATGAAGAGATCCAGATCCGCCTGTTCCGTATAGATCTGCACCGACAGCCGGGCAAGCTTGACACCGTTCCAGTTGATGAGCGGCATCTCGATCTGGTACTGATCACGGAAGATCTGGCCCAGTTTGCCCATGTCGGTGTTGTCGGGCAGGCGAATGGGGCAGAGTTGGCTAAACCATGCAAAGGTCTCCGGGCAGATCGCTTCCGTGTCAAAGGTCTGTTCCAGCGTCCGTTTGGTGGCCAAGGCCATGGCGTGACAGCGGGCGCGCACTTGGGGCCAATCGTGCGCCTCCATATAGTCAAGCGCGGCCGGCACCGCCAGAAAACCGGCCAGATCCCGCGTGCCAAATTGTTCTACGTAATCCACCAATGGCTGCTCTGACTGCTTATCGGGGAACCAGCCATGACCCACAATCAGCGGCTCGATCAGATGTTGCACCTCATCGCGCACATAGAGAAAGGCCGTGCCCTTGGGAGCGTTCATCCACTTGTGACAATTACCCGTATAAAAATCGGCGCCGATCTCATCCAGGGCGAGATCGCGTTGGCCCGGCACATGCGCGGCATCGATGACGCTGAGGATGCCGGCTTCGCGCGCCCGGCGGCAAAGTTCCTGAAGTGGAAAGGTCAGCGCGGTGGGCGAGGTGGTGTGGCTCAGATAGATCACTTTGGTGCGCGGCGTCACGCCGGCCCAGAACTCCTCGATAAATTGCTCATCCGAGTAAATCGGCAGGCGAATGGGGAGGTTGATGTAGTGTGCGCCGACCTTGCCACAGTTAAATTGCCAGGCGTGGTTACAGGCGCCATATTCATGGTTGGTGGTCAGCACTTCGTCGCCGGGCTTGAGGACGCTGCGCAGGGAATGGGTCGCCACGTTGACGCCCATGGTCGCATTGGTAACAAAACCGAGGCGATGTTGGTCGGTCTGGAGGTAGTCGGCCAGACGGGTGCGCGCTTTGGTCATATTTTCGCGGGAGACGCTCATGTAACCGCCAGGGTGCTTTTCAAATTCGCGCTGCCACTGTTGGTATACATCAAAAACCGGCTTAGGACAGGCGCCAAAAGAGCCATTGTTGAGCAAGCGCCAATCACGGCGCAGAAAAAAATCGTCACGCACCGCGGGCGCACTTACGATTGGTTGGACTGTCATGGGTTGGACTTTCTAGGGCTGAAATGATTGTTTTCTGTATGGTAATCGTTCTCCACCAGATCTGCAAGTGACAAGGCAAGCGCGGTATACTACTTATATAGAGTTTATATAGAGAGCAGGTTAAGGAGCAGTAAGGAGAATCAATTTTTCAAGTTTTTTTCTCGTTCAACGCAACAAATATATGTAATCATATTGACAGTAACCTTGCAAAAGCCTTGGCTTGACAGTAACTTGCACCTATGCTAGACTTTCAGCTCATATCCCTGATACAATTTTCTAATTCCCCCTCCATAATAAGCTGTATGTTAATTTTAAGTTTTTGTCTTTCTTTCCACATTGCACCCAACACTGAAGACATTTATTGTGCATCTCTGTGTTATACTTTGCAACAGCCCGTAGTAACGTTTTTACTCCTGCAAAAATGTACCTTTGTGGCATCGCTGAGTATATAATTTCAGAACAATCTCGCTTAGCTCATCTAAGAAAATTGTACAAACCGATAGTGCCACCAGCGGTAAAACAATGCGTTTGCACAGTTTCGTCAGATGAGCGTCTTGCTTTAGTCATCTGGAAAGGAGATCATCTGCACCTACCTCATCTTTTGGAGCAGACTCTTTTGACAGTCAGAATTAGCCCAAACAAGGTTCCCGTAAAGTTCGATTGTTCATGAGCTGCCCTACAGTGTATTTATCCCGCAATTTCTAAATCATAATAACAAGGAGATCACGATGAAACGACTCGCCACGTTACTAGCGGTTGTCGTTGTTCTATTGAGCGCAATGCCCCTATTAGCCCAGGATCAGAGCAACAGCGATACGATGGACAATACCGTCTATCTACCGTTGATTAGCACCACAGGCACAGCAACGAGTGACGCGCAAGAGGTCAGTGCAGCACAATCTGTGCCTGTCACAGGTGAACTGCTTATGGTAGGGTCCGACAGTGATGACGCTCCCCATCCTTTGGGCGCGATCCAACGTGAAGCCAAAGCGTTGGCCATCGGCGCCCAATTGCACGGCAAAACCAGAGATGGTGACAAAACCTATCGTGTTTCCAGAAGACACTACATTGAGCTCGACCGGGAAGGGGAAGATACGATTTGGACAATCATCGGCGAGTTTGGCTCGCAGGACTCGCCCTTTACTATCCTGAAATCCGGCATCCCTGGCCCTTTGCACAATGAGATCCCTGAACCAGACCGCAGGGTAGATAACACCACCATTTGGGCGCCGGACTTCACCAAGGACTATTATGAGAATATGCTTTTCTCTGAGGCCCGTGGTGCAATTTCCATGCGCAATTTCTATATCGAACAATCATCCAATCGCTATGCCGTCAACGGGACCGTCGAGGATTGGGTGCAGGTTCCCTACAACGCGGCGCACTATGGTCGTGATTACTGTGGTAGCATCGTTTGTGCACAAACCTGGCGCTTTGTGGACGATTCAATCGACGCCTGGTATAACAAGCAGGTCGCGGCCGGCAAGACAGAGGCCGAAATCAATGCCTATTTAGCGCAGTATGATGTCTGGGATCGCTATGATGTGGATGGTGATGGCAACTTCAATGAGCCGGATGGCTATATTGACCACTTCCAGATTGTCCATGCCGGTGAAGGGCAGGAAACTGGCGGCGGCGCCCAAGGTACAGATGCGATCTGGAGCCACCGTTGGTATGCCTATTACAGCGCTAACGGTCCCGATGGCACTGGCCCGAACGATTATGGCGGTGTGCGCGTTGGTAATAGCAACTACTGGATTGGCGACTATACAGTCGAGCCAGAAAATGGCGGTGTGGGCGTCTTTGCCCATGAATTTGGTCACGACTTGGGTCTGCCCGATCTTTATGACACCTCCGGCAATACGGGTGGCGCGGAGAATTCTGTCGGCTTCTGGTCGTTGTACGCCAGCGGCTCCTATGGTAACTCCGGCAAGCCAGAAGATGGCATTGGCAGCGAGCCAGTGCACATGAGTGCCTATGAAAAGCTCTTCCTTGGTTGGTCAAACTACAAAGTAGTCAACTATAACCAACGAGCCGAGGTAAAGCTGGGGCCGGCCGAATATAACACCAAAGCAGCACAACAGTTGATCGTAACGTTGCCGGACAAGCAAGTTGCCTTTACAATCGGCGATCCCTATGCCGGCAGCTATTTCTACTACTCCGGCTCCGGCAATGATCTGGATAACACCATGACACGCAGTGTCACTTTACTAGCAGGTACGGTTGCGCTTAGCGCAAAAGTGCGCTACGCGATTGAAATGGACTGGGACTACGCTTACCTGACCGTTAACGGCACTCCGGTTGCCACCAATCTTTCCACAGACACGAATCCCAATGGTCAGAACTTTGGTTTTGGCATTACCGGTTCATCGGACGGGGCCTGGGTTGATCTGACCGCCGATCTCTCGGCCTATGCCGGTCAAACCGTTACGCTTGGCTTCCGTTATTGGACCGATGGCGCCGTGGCAGAAACGGGCTTTAGCGTGGATGACATTATGGTTACTGGCCTGGCCACCGACGATGCGGAAAGTGAGCCAGGTTGGGCCTACAGTGGTTTTGTACGTACAACCGGGACGAATGTTCTATCCTTTGCCAACTACTACATCGCTGAGTATCGCCAATATGTTGGCTATGATCGCTCGCTACGCACTGGCCCGTACAACTTTGGCTTTGGGGACACCAAACCCAACTGGGTCGAGCACTTCCCCTATCAGGACGGTCTGTTGGTCTGGTATCTCGACTATTCATTCCCAGATAATAATGTAGGAGATAACTGTGCTTCCGGTCGCTGTGGTGGCCTCTTCCTACCGGTAGATGCGCACCCGGATCTGCTCTTACGACCGGACAATGGCCAGGTCTGGCGGCCACGCATCCAGTCCTATGACTCAACCTTCACCAAGGAGCGAACCGACAAGATCTGCCTCCACACAAACACAAGCACTGTGCAATGCTATGGCGGCCTCAAAGGGAATCCTCTCTTTGACGACACCCAAAGTTACTGGTTCCCGCCCGAACCTTCGATTAGCCACTTTGGATGGGCGAGTGTGCCGCTGCCAGGCTATGGCGTCAAGATCCGTGTGGAAAGCATGGAAGACAAGCCAGGCAGCTTCTTGGAAGTAAAGGTAAACAAGCGGTAGTATTGTTACCATAGACATGTAGAGCCATCAAAATAATCCCGGAATCTTTTGGAGATTCCGGGATTATTTTGAATTCACCGCCTGAAATCTACCCCCATACCCGTCACGCTCTGGAACGACGGGTATTTTGATAGATCAAGGTGGGTTGTAAATTTCGCCAGGACCACGCGCTTCGCACAAAATCACACGGTCAACAGCATCTGTGTGATAGTTATAGGTCTTGCCTCCTGCCTCCAGCAAAATTGAGTAGCCAGGGGTCTCTACCTGTGCCGCAGCTAGGCCTGACTGCGGACAGCCCAAGTTAGAGTCCGGCCAGGTCATTGGTTCCACCGTAAAGACAAAAATCTGATCAACGGGAATGCTCAGTTTACTGGCCAAATGTTCGCTTGCCAGCGCCACCAGTGGCATTGCCGCCTCATCCACCTGATCACTGAGCGTGAGCGGCTCACTACTTGCGGTAGCTTCAGGAGTAGCAGGCGAGGTGGCCGGTAAGGTAGTCGGCAACGGAGTTGTATCAATCGCGCTTGGGGTAGAGGAAGGCAAGTCGGGTTTGATCATGGTGCACGCGCTTACGAATAAGGACAACAACATCACTAACGTTAAAATCCATTTGCTCCAATCAAGTTGCATAGGAACCTCCAATGTGTATAGGGTTTATTTTTGGACGTTGGCACGATCCTAAAAGTTCCTACGCAAATCACATCTGCTACAACAATTCACCTACGCAACCTTGGCCATCCGTCGCAGATGCGCTATACTAACGCGTCAACAAGCGCAACGCTGAACCCATACCCAAGACAAACAAGAAGGAATCCTCTGTGCAGAACAAGGTAATCAGTGCAGCCGCAGCGGCCCGGCTGATTCAAGACGGTGATTTTGTGGCCATTCAAGGCGCGGGCGGCGGGGTGGCCGAGCCGACGGCGCTGCTGCGGGCGCTGGGCCAGCGCTTCCAAGCCGAGGGTCTGCCCCGCGCCCTTACCCTCTGCCACGCCACCGGCTTGGGCGACAAACAGGAGATCGGCTGTGACTACCTGGCCCAGCCAGGGTTGGTCAAGCGCGATATTGCCGGCCACCTGGGCATGGCGCCCAAGCTAGCGCGCCTGATTACGGCCAACCAGGTGGAGTGTTACAACTTTCCACAGGGGGTCCTTTCGCAGATGTACAGCGCAATTGCGGCGCGCAAGCCGGGGGTCTTTACCAAGGTGGGACTCTATACCTACATTGACCCACGCGTCGAAGGCGGCAAGATGAACGCCATTACCACCGAAGATCTGGTGCAGGTGCTGGAGATCGGGGGCGAGGAGTGGCTCTTCTTCCCCCGCTTTCACGTCAATGTGGCGCTGGTGCGCGGCACGACGGCGGACACCAAAGGCAACATTACCAGCGAAGAAGAGGCCGCCATCCACGAAGGCATCGCCATTGCCCAGGCCGCCAAGGCGTGTGGCGGGATCGTCATTGCCCAGGTCAAGTATCTGGCCGAGGCCGGCTCGCGCGACCCGCGCCAGGTCAAAATTCCCGGCATTTTTGTCGATCATCTTGTCGTTGATCCCGAACAGAAGCAGACCTGTCTGGACTTCTATAATCCCGCCTTCACGGGCCAGGTCAAAATTCCGCTGGCCAGCCTGCCGCCGCTGCCCCTGGACATGCGTAAGGTGGTGGCGCGCCGGGCGGCTCAGGAACTCTTTCCCGGCGCGGTGGTGAACCTGGGTGTGGGCATGCCCGATGGCGTGGCGGCGGTTGCCACCGAGACAGGGCTGATCCACGACTTGACCTTAACGGTGGAACATGGCATTATCGGGGGTATGCCTGCGGGCGGGGTCATCTTTGGGGTGGCCTACAATCCCGAAGCGATCATTGCGCAGGACGCCCAGTTTAATTTCTATGACGGCGGCGGGTTGGATGTCACCTGTTTGGGCATGGCCCAAGCCGACGCGATGGGCAACGTCAATGTGAGCAAGATCGGCGACATGTTGACCGGCTGCGGCGGCTTTATTAATATTTCGCAGAATGCCAAGAAGGTGGTCTTCTGTGGTACCTTTACGGCCAAAGGCTTGCAGTGTACGGTGGGTAATGGCCGGCTGCAGATCGACCGGGAGGGGGACATTCCCAAATTTGTCGAAGCAGTAGACCAGATTACCTTTAGCGGCGCGCTGGCGCGCCAGGGTCCACAGACCATTCTCTATGTAACCGAGCGGGCGGTTTTTCAGTTGACAGCAGCCGGCATGACGCTGCAAGAGATTGCCCCAGGCGTTGATCTAGAACGGGACGTACTGGCACAGATGGCCTTTCGTCCTCACCTTGCCGAGGAAGTAGCGATCATGGATCCGGCCATTTTTTCCTAAGCTACTGTGGCGGAAGTAAGCCAGTAGTTCAGTGAGACAGTAGGATAGTGAGACAATGACTGTTCTACTGTCTCACTGACTAACGATTGGTTTATTTACGCCGAGATTTACTAGCAGGTCGGGCGGAGAGATCTTATGCAAACCCACATTCATTACAAACGCCAAAAAGATATTGTAACCCTTACCTTTGCCGGGGAAACATCCACCAAACCGCCCACCCTTGATCTAGAGGTGCTTGACCGCCTCGCGGCTGTGCTGGAACGAATTGAGGCGGAACAGGAACAGTTGCGCGCCGTCATTATCCGCAGCGAATCGGCCAAGTATTTTGTGGTGGGGGCCAATGTCAACGCCCTCCGCGAGTTGGATACCATGACCATCGGGCCTTGGGTGCAACGGGGCCATGAGGTCTTCAATTGGTTGACGGAACTGCCCTTGCCGGTGATTGCCTGGGTGGAAGGCTATGCATTGGGCGGCGGTTTAGAACTGGCGCTAGCGTGTGACCTAATCTTGGCCGCGGATACGGCCAAGTTGGGTCAACCGGAAGCGCGGTTGGGGCTTGTCTCCGGCTGGGGCGGCAGCCATCGCTTACCGCGGCGCGTCGGCATGGGCCGCGCCAAAGAACTCTTCTTCACCGGCAAAATTGTGGATGCGGCCAGCGCCTATCAGATGGGGTTAGTCGATTTTGTGGGAGACAAAGAGGCCATGCAGGCTTATCTGGACGAGTTGCTTAACAGCATCCGCAGTTGCAGCCCATTGGCCGTGGCGCAAATGAAACTCCTCCTGGATGACAGCCTGGACACGACCATCGACGAAAATGGGCTAGCTGAAGCCAACGCCTCTTATCGCTGTTTGGAGAGCAGCGACACCCAAGAACGAATCGCGGCGTTTCTGGCAAGCCGGCAACACAAAGCGACCTAACTACTTTCCAACTCATCTGCGTAGGGCCACGACGCTGCTTTGTGCATGTTAACGCCCACGCGCTGGGCTAACGCTTCAAAAGTCTCGGCGGTCTGCCGGTCACGCGGCACATAGATCACCAAAAATAGTTCCTCACGTCCAGTCAGGGTGGCAGCTTCGGTCACAATATAATTTAGTGGGCCTAATTGCGGATGATGATAAGCAATACCATCCCAACGGTGGTAGACATCTTCATCAACATATTTGGAGCGCGCCCAAAAATCCTGAAAAGCTGGATATTGATAGAGATCACGAAAGATGGTGTGAAAGCGCGTCGTATGCCGATATTTGAGCGACGTGGCCCGAAAGTGCTGGACTGTACGCACAGCAAACTGTGTCCAATTAATGCCGAGAAAGGTGCGGATGGGTGAATCGGATGCAAAATAGTAGCGCAACAGGTTAAAGCCGGCTGGCGACTCATTGCCGGTGGCCCACATCGCTTCGGGCAGGATGGAGAGCGCGCGCATGGCAGCGTTGAGCGCCACCACGGTGCCATAGGCGTCGTAGATATAAGTAGGCAGCCGTACATCATTGGTTGCTGCCAGCAATTCGGCAAAGATGATGGCTGGTGGCTTCTGCAGCGAAACAAAGGAATTGACATCCACCTCAGCCGCGGCGGCATGAAAGGCGGCGCGCTCCATACTGGTCAGCCCAAGCGCCTGGGCCAGTTGCGCAATGACGGTCGGTTCCAGGTTCATCTTGTTGCCCTGCTCAAGCTGGCCGATCATGCGCTCGGGCAAGTTCGCCCGCGCCGCCAGGTGTTTCTGCGTCCAGATCTTGCCCTCCAGCAGATCGATATTTTCTTTGCGTAAGGCCACCACTAGCTGGCCGAATTCAGCTCGATTCATTCGCTATTTCCATATGCGCCTGCGCAATTTTCTCTACCTTTGCCGCGCCCGAAGTACAAAAATCTGTCGATATACGCACAAAAATGTGTCGCTGACGTACTGCCTTCCATTGTACTTTCTGGTATACTGTTGAGCAAATCGTGATCTTTATATACTTCGCTCTGTATGAAAACCGGAGTTTCGTGCTTGAGTAAAGCCGTATAGAAAACTCCAGTTTCCATCACAACCGCAGTATAACAATTGCGAGGCCGATTTTTAATCCATTTAAACATAGCGCTTACGATAAGGATGAGGGTTTCTATATGACGACGGAATTGACGGATTTACAGGCAACGCCAGGCCGGCTGCGCAAGTTGGCGCGCCTGGGCTATTTGGACGCGGCCGCGCTAGACGCCGGCCTGCGGCGCATTGGCGGCATTCCCGATCGCGCGGCCTGGGGCAGCTTTTTGGATTACCTGCTGTTAACCCTCGGCGCGCTCTTTCTGACCAGTGGTATCTTTTTCTTTGTCGCCTATAATTGGGAAGATCTCTCGCGGTTCACCCGCTTTGGGCTGCTGGAAGGGGTCATTGTGCTGGCTGTGGCCATCACCCATTGGGTGGGGCTGAACCGGCTGGGGGGCAAGCTAGCGTTGACGGTCGCAACCCTCTTGGTGGGCGCCCTGCTGGCAATCTTTGGCCAGGAGTATCAAACTGGCGCGGATTCTTATCTGCTCTTTGGCAACTGGGCGCTGCTTGTGTTGGGCTGGGTGCTCATCGGCAACTTTGACCTGCTTTGGGCCATCTTCCTGGTGCTCCTAAACGTGACCCTCTTCCTCTTTTGGAACCAACGCTACCCCAGCGACCTTTACCCACAGCCCGAATCGCTCTTTGCGCTGAATGCCGTGGCCTTGTTGGGCTGGGAATTGGCGGCGCGCCGTTGGATGTGGATCCAACAGCGGTGGCTGCCGCGCGTCACGGCCCTGGCGGCCTTTGCCTGGATCGGCTGGCCAACGTTGGCGCTGATCTTCTATCTCTTTGACCCATCCTTTGAGTTGGCGCTCATTCACCGTTTTGGGCCGCTTATCTATGGCATCTTTGCCGCTAGCGTCTGGTTTGTCTATTACCGTCTCAAGCCCGATCTCTTTATGTTAACCGTTACCCTTTTTAGTGTGCTTGTCGTCATCACAACCTTGGTGGCGCGTGCGCTGGTGGAGGTTGACGAGTTACTCGCCTACTTTGTCACTAGCATTGTGGTCATCATTCAAGCTGCGGTGGCGGTGGGTATTCTGCGCCGCATTGCGCACCGCTGGGAGGAGACAGCATGAGAACGAATCCTTTGACCTTACGTGAACTGTTGGGAGAGTTGGCGCTGCGCGGTCTGGTGCCGGCCCCGGCTGAAGAACGACCGTTGCCAGCGGCCTTGAGTGAAGCGAACGATCTGGAAGCGACCCCCTGGTATGTCAAAGCCATGATCGGCGTGGCTGGATGGATTGCCGCAGGGTTTCTGCTCAGCTTCTTTGGCATTGCCGGCCTAATTGATTCGGCGACCTCTATGTTGCTCTGGGGTGCCATTATGGCTGTAGCCGCGTTGGCGTTACGCCGGTTGGTCCGCACCGCGCTCTTCTGGCACCAGATGGCCTTTGCCTTTAGCCTGGTGGGGCAGGGTTTACTCATTGTCGGCGTGGGAATGCAAAGCGAAGATCTTACCCTGACGATGCTCTTTACCGTGGGCTTGGAGTTGGTGCTCTTCTTCGCCTATCCCGACACCTTTCATCGCACCCTTTCGGTTCTGGCGATTGGGGTTGCGCTGGTCGGTCTGCTCTATGATCAGAAACTGCTCGATGGCGTCCACGCGCTGGTCATCGCGCTGGGGTTGGGTACGGTGGTGGTCTGGCAACAGGAGTTGCGGCTGTTGGCCAACCGTTGGTCCCCCTACCGAGCGCCGCTGGGCTACGGCCTGCCGCTGACGCTGTTTGGCATTACGCTTCTCTCGCTGGTTGGCGAAATTGATACGAACTATTGGTGGGTCTCTGCCGTAGGATTGGCGCTGGTGTTGCTCTATCTCAGCATCCTGCTGCTGCGCGAGCTTGGCTACACCGGGCTGAATCCTATGACCTTTTGGGTCGTGGGCGCCATTCTCATTACCCTGATCCCGGCCTACCAGACCCCCGGCATCCTGGCGGCGCTCATCGTGCTCTGCTTGGGCCGCTGGCGGGGCAATGGGCTGCTCATGGGGTTGGCCACACTCTTTCTGCTCTTTTTCCTGAGCGCCTATTACTATAATCTGGACATTACCCTGTTGAACAAATCTTACATCCTTATGGGTACAGGCGTGGTGCTGTTGGTGGTACACATGGCATTTATGCGCATCCAGCGGATGACAGCGCCGGCGATGGTGGAAGGGAGTGAATCATGAAGATTCGACTTGTCATTTTATGGGCCGTCGCGCTCGTCGGTCTGGCCTTTGTCAACTATTCAATCTATGGCAAAGAGCAGCTAATCCACGATGGCGAACCGCTCTTTCTGGAATTGGCGCCGGTGGATCCACGTTCGCTGATCCAGGGTGATTACATGGCGCTGCGCTATCGCATGGCGGTAGAGTTGGAGGGAGAAGAGGCGTTACCGCCGCGTGGGACCTTAGTGGTGCGGCGTGATGAGCGGGATGTAGCCACTTTTGTGCGCCTGGATTATGGCATAACGCCGTTGGCTGCTGATGAACGGCGGTTGAAGTATTACCTGCGCGACCAACAGGTGGAAATCGGACCAAATGCCTTTTTCTTCCAGGAAGGCAACCGTGAGGTCTATCAAAATGCACGCTATGGCGAACTCCATGTGGACAGCGCCGGCAACGCGGTCCTGGTCGGGCTGCGCGGACCAGATCTGGAGCCATTGGCGCCAACGCCGCAGGCCAAGTGAGCCTTGCAATCAGTCAGTAAAGCCGTAAATGCGTGCTTGTAGCCGCACACCAGCCTTGCAATCAATTGCAGGCTGATAACTGAACCCACTCAAGCCAGGCAGGGTTAGAACCTGCTGCTGACAGTGAGAAGCCGCCTCAACAGCTATCTATCCAGCCGCTGAGGCGGCTTTTCGCTGTTAGCCGGCAGTTAAAACTGCCTCGGCGGTCAGCCAATGAGGCCAATATGTGAAAATCCTTGCAGTAGATCGCCCCATGTCCCAGGTATACTTGTCTGGTTGTTTTATGCTAAGGATTGGCGATCAAATAACTCATCGATTTAAAATGACCGGCACTTCGGAAGTGCCGGTCATTTTGGCCGACTTATTTAACCGCTATTCCTAAGCAGGAAGGCTTTGGCATTAAAGTCATTAGCATTTAGGTAAACTTGGACATAACGTCATCCTATCACATAATATCCTATCGTATCGCATAATCCTATCATTATGTAGTAAGCAACCGATATGCTGCCAGCGGGACGCGCTCCTGCAACTTGGCAGGCGAATATACGTATTTCAAGTAGTAAGCATCAATATTTTGTTAGAAAAAGTGTGGGTATAACCGGGAAGCAGGCCGCGCTTGCCGGCAGCCGGCTTTTCAGCCTGGCGCTCTTTTACTAACGTATTTTAAGCAAGTCGCCCGATGAGAAACAATAAGCGTGCTAATCCGCGCAGAACGTTTTGTCGAGGCGATTGCACTACAGACGAGTAAGGATCGACGAAATGAGACGCGTAGTTATCATTATAATTATTCTTCTTGTCCTCGCCGCAGGCGGACTCTTTGCTGCCAACCGGATGGGCTATCTTTCTCTCAACCGCGGCGGGGAAGCAGCGATCGGTGCGCCCGCAGACCAAGCGACGGCCACCCCCATCCCGCCGGTCATTGCCACGGATCGGATTGTCGCCGAGGCGCGCGTCGTGCCGGTGCAGCGCGCCGGCATTAGCGCCCAAGTGAGTGGCATTGTGGCAGAGGTGCTGGTGCAGGAAGGGGACCAAGTGGAAGAGGAGCAGGTGCTGCTCCGGCTCGATCAGGCGCAGGCGCGGGCTGCGGTGGGCAAAGCCGAAGCCGATCTGATGCGCGCCCAGGCCAATCTCAAGGCCAAAACCGATGGCCCCCGCCAACAAGATCTGGATGCTGCACAAGCTTTGGTCGATGCCGCCCAGGCCCGCTTGGAACGACTGCGCCAAAGCACCGATGCCGGTGACGTCGCAGCGGCGCAAGCCTCAGTCGCCAATGCCAGCGCCAACCTACAGCGTGTGCTGGATGGCGCAACCGAGCAAGAGTTGATTGCCGCCAAAGCGGACATTGCCAATTCACGCGCCACACTACAACAAGCACAACGAGCCTACGATCAGGTAAAATGGCGTGATGACATTGGTGCGCTGCCCCAGTCGGCCCAGTTGCAACAGGCAACCAACAACTTTGAAGCCGCCCAAGCGCGCTATGACAATTTGGTCAATGGCCCGCGCCCGGCCGAGATCAATGCCGCCAACGCCCAGGTGAGCCAAGCCAATGCTCAGTTAGAAGCGCTCAAAGCCTCGCGCCCATCCGACCTGGCGGCCTTGCAGGCGGATGTGCGGAATGCCGAGGCGCAGCTTGCCAAGTTAAAAGCGGGCTCGACCGACGCTGATATTGCCGCGGCCCAGGCCGATGTCATGGCCGCCACCGCTTCGTTACAGCAACAGTTGATTGCATTGGGGCAGACAGAAATACGTGCGCCCTTTGCCGGCACGGTAGCCGCGCTCAATATCAACCCCGGTGAACAGGCCAGCCCCGGCACAGCGCTGATCCAATTGGCGGGTACCAACGCCTGGCAGGTAGAGACCGAAGATCTGACCGAACTCCAGGTAGTGGGGTTACAGACGGGTGCAGTCGCCCAAATCACCTTTGACGCCATCCCTGATCTAGAGTTGGAGGGCAGAGTCAAGAGCATCCGCACCTTTGGCGAAAACAGCAGCGGTGATATTGTCTATCGCGTTGTCGTTGTGCCGACAACACAAGATCCGCGGCTACTGTGGAATATGACGGCTGTCGTCACCTTTACAACTGGTCAGTAGGCAGGTGGAGAGGGAGAGTATTCATGTTTGGTTGGGGAAAGAAGCGCGCACAAGCGAGCAATGGGGTGACCAAGGTTCAGCAGGAGAAGAGCCTGATTGATTTGCATGACGTAGTCAAGATTTACGACACCGCGGCCGGCCAATTTCGCGCCCTTAAGGGGATCAACCTACAGGTCAACCCAGGTGAATTTGTGGCGGTCGTCGGCAAATCGGGCAGTGGGAAATCGACGCTCATCAACATGATCACCGGCATCGACCGGCCCAGCACCGGCGAGGTAGTGGTCGATGGAACACCGATCCATAAGTTAAACGAAAATCAGATCGCACGCTGGCGCGGGCGCACGATTGGGGTTGTCTTTCAATTTTTCCAACTGTTGCCGACCCTCACCGTGCTGGAAAATGTAATGTTGCCCATGGATTTTTGCAATATGTATAGCCCCGGCGAACGCCGCCGCCGTGGGCTCCACCTCTTGGAACAGGTGGAAATGGCTGACCAAGCCGATAAACTGCCGACGGCCATCTCCGGCGGTCAGCAGCAGCGGGCGGCTATCGCGCGCGCCCTGGCCAATGATCCGCCGATCCTCATGGCGGATGAACCGACCGGCAACCTTGACTCGCGCACGGCGGACGCTATCTTTCAGCTCTTTGCCCAGTTGGTCGAGGGTGGCAAGACCATCTTGATGGTGACCCACGATGATGACCTGGCCCATCGCGTCTCGCGCACCCTGACCATTGCCGACGGCGAGATCGTGGGCGACAACCAGACGGTGCGCACCGCCGCAATCAGCAATGGTGGGGACAACGATCCGGAGACTGCACTAGTTGCAGAGCCAGAGGCCAGCGCCGCCCATGCTTAGCCCCCGCTGGCGCAAAGTCTGGCGCGATATTGCCGGCAACCGAGCCCGTACAGCCCTCGTGATTGCATCGATTGTGGTGGGTATCTTCGCCGTGGGGGTGGTGCAACATATTCGCAGTGTCGTTGTGGGCGAAATGCAACGGGTCTATCTGGCCAGCAATTCGGCCCATGCCACCATTATTGCCAACGGCATTACTGATGACATTCTCACGGTGATCAGTCGGATGCCGAATGTTGCGCTGGCCCAAGGTACAAGTTCGCTCTCTATTAATGTCGAAGTGACCCCCGGCGCCTGGACAGCGCTTACGATTGCGCGCATTCCGCCACAGGCCGAGATGAAGCTCAACAAAATTGAGCCGATCTACCAACTGGATGGTGACAACCAGCGCAACGCCGCCCAGACCAGATGGCCGGGCAAAAATGAGATCTTGATCGAACGCAGTTCACTCAAAGCCGCCGACGCGCTGCCGGCGACTTTGGCTGTGGGCAGCGTGTTGCATCTGGAAACTGCAAATAAACGTTCACGCATGGTCACGGTGAGCGGCTTTGGTTATGATGCCAACAGTCCACCGTCGGCCTTTACCGGCGCAGGCAAAGGCTTTGTCGATGCCAAAACTTTTGAATGGCTCGGCGGACCGGCAACCTATTCCGCAGTGGCGATTCGAATTGCGGGCAGCGCCGCCCAGATCCGTGACATTGACTATGTCCGGGAGATAGCCGATGAGGTCGCCAGCAAAATTGAAAAGAGCGGCATCCCGGTGCAGCGTGTGCAGGTCTTCCGCCCCGGTCGTCTGCCGCTGCAAGATCTCTTTGATGCGATCAGCCTGATTCTGACGCCATTAGGGCTCCTGGCCTTGATTTTGGGATCCTTTCTCGTCATTAACACCATGTCGGCGCTCATGGCGCAGCAGACGCGCCAGATTGGCATCATGAAAGCCATTGGCGGTCTACGCGGCCAGGTCACCCGGCTTTATATCGGTGCGGTGGTGATTTATAGTGTAGCAGCTTTAGCCGTGGCGATTCCCCTTACCATTCTGCTTGCCTCTGCGCTGGAAGGGTTTTTGGGCGGCTTTATTAATCTCACCACACCAGGGTTTTATATGCCCCCCAGCGTCTTTATTCTCCAGGTGAGTATAGGGTTCTTGGTGCCGCTGTTGGCTGCGCTTTGGCCTATTATCCGGGGCACGGCCATTTCCGTACGCGAAGCCATTAGCGACTATGGTGTGGGCAAAGGGCAATATGGGACTAGTTGGCTGGACCGGGTCATGGCAAGGCTTCAAGGGCTTTCCCAGCCGGTTAAGATTTCATTGCGCAATACCTTTCGGCGGCGGGCGCGCCTGGCCCTGACGCTGATTACCTTGGTCATGGGCGGTATGATCTTCATGACGGTCGGCAGTGTGCGCAGTTCATTGCAGGGACGCGTTGAAGAGGTTTTGGCCTATAATCAGTTTGACATCCAAATTCAATTCGGTCGCACCTATCGCAATGACAAGTTAGCCCAGGCGGTGAGTAGCGTCCCCGGCATTGGCCGCATTGAGAATTGGTCCAATGGACAAGCCACGCGCATCCGGCCTGATGGCGTTGAGAGTGACCCCATTTCGCTTACGGCATTGCCGGCCGACAGCGAAATGGTCGCGCCCACCTTGGTCAGCGGGCGTTGGCTCTTGCCCAGCGATGAAAATGCGCTGGTGGTCAGTCAGTCGATCCTGACCAACGAGCCGGATATTCAGCTGGGCGATCCGATTACCTTGCGGATCGATGGCACCGACCGCCAGTGGACGGTGGTAGGCTTTGCCCAAACCACTGAATTTGGCGGCAATATTAGCGCTTATGTGACCTACAGTTATTTTACATGGATCACGAATCGGGTCGGTGCGTCAAGTCGCGTCTTATTGAAGCTAAAACCGGATGCGCCCTCTTCGATCCAGGCAACCGCCGACCTGCTGGAAAGCACGCTGGAAAAAGAGGGTCTTGATGTTGGGTCAGTCAATACCGTCGCCCGGATCCGCACTTTCACCAGCAATTTTTTCAATATTATTATTTCCTTGTTGCTGGTCATGGGCGTCCTGATTGCCTCCGTCGGTGCGTTGGGGTTGGCCGGCACCATGAGCACCAATGTATTGGAGCGCACGCGCGAGATCGGCGTCATGCGGGCGATTGGCGCGTCTGATGGGGCGGTGCTGCGCATTGTGTTGGTGGAGGGCATGCTCATCGGCACCATCAGTTGGATCATTGGCGCGGCGCTGGCCTTTCCAGTCGGTTATGCCATGAGCAATGCCGTGGGGATTGCGCTCTTCCAGACGCCGCTCAACTACATTTTCTCCAGCAATGGCGTCTTCCAATGGTTGCTGGTGGTCGTGATCCTGGCCACCGTCGCCAGCTATCTGCCGGCGCGCAATGCCTCGCGGCTGACCGTGCGCGAGGTTTTAGCCTACGAGTAAGGATGCGGATGGTCGGCAGGGAACAGACGCTGATCTGGGGAACGTGGATCCGGGGAGCGCGGCTCCAGATGACGCGGATCAAATCCGCGTTTCCCTAATCCGCGTCTGTTCCCCACCACCCACTTTGTAAAAGCCCCGCATTCGTGTTAAACTAGCTCTTGTTGACATTGAAGAAGGTAACAGTCACAGGTCAGTTGTTGGACAGGCTGCTACCAATGAGAGACAGTCATCTCTGTTAACCCCTCGATGTCATCAGAGCCTAGCAGATTACCCCCCTCACGACCATCAAAGGGAAATGCTCATCAGACGAAATTGGGCAAACGCAATATCTTACTGCTGGTGAAAACATCGGTTTGCACAATTTTCTTAGATGAGCCAAAGGAAAACAGAACATGCCAGACTCGCTTATCCCAGCCCAAGAAACACTGCATATTTGCTTCGCCCACGTTGCCTATCCCATGGCCGCCTGTTTTGCGGCGCGCGCAATCGACATTCACCACAGCCAGGCGTGGACGCCGGCCGAACTTACTGCCCAAATTGGCACAGCTCACGTGTTGGTGGTTTCCGGCTTTTGGCGCAATGACCTGTTGGAAATCGCGCCGAACCTGTGCTTTATTCAATCAATTGGCGCGGGTGTCGATCAATTTTCACAAACTGAACTGCGCCGCCGTGGCATTCGTCTGGCCAGCGCACGCGGGGTCAACAAAAATGCGGTCAGCGAACATGCCATGGCCCATATTCTCAGCTTTGCCCGCCATATTCACACCGGGCGTGACAACCAACACAAACACTTCTGGCGCGGCATGATCTCTGACATTAGCCGGCGCGAGGATGAGTTGGGTAGCAAAACTCTGCTGATTGTTGGTCTGGGCGGGATTGGGTCGCGCCTGGCGCATCTGGCCAAAGCCTTTGACATGCATGTGATCGCCACCAAACGCGACCCATCCACCGGCGCCGGCGCTGCCGATGAAGTCTATGGCTCGGATCAATTAGTAGACTTGTTGCCGCGCGCCGATTATGTGGCGCTGACTTGTCCGCTGACACCGGCGACGACAGACCTGATTGACGCGACGGCGCTGGCCGCTATGAAGCAGGATGCTTACCTGATCAATATGGCCCGGGGCAAAGTTGTCAACGAGCCGGCCCTTATTGCGGCGCTGCAAGCAGGAGCTCTAGCTGGCGCCGGGTTGGATTGTGTGTGGGATGAGCCATTGGCGCAGGAGTCGCCGCTGTGGGAGATGACCAATGTGCTGATCACGCCCCACACCGGGGGTGAGACCCGACGTTATGAAGAGAACGTTCTCGACATTTTGCTGGAAAATTTACAGCGGCTCTGGCGTGGCGAAAGTACACTGGTCAATCAGATTGTTTAGTCTACGGTGAAATTCGGCTTCTGAGACTGGAGACTGGAGACTGAAGACTAAAGTCTCTAGTCTCTACCAAACTCCGAATCTCATTTTGAACTGAGTATAGCAATATGTTACTGACCCAGTCGGCTACTTGGCAAGAACGCAACTTCACGGTAAACTAGTGATTAATCAGCTTATCAATCCAGGCTTATCGATGGCAGCAGACAAAGTGTAGTTCTCCGCGCGATAAGCGTACATCCACAGAAGAGGGAATGGTATTATGATCAAACGTGACCGACGCTCCCTACCCATCATCTCCCTGGCGTTAACCATGATTCTACTTTTGGCCGGCTGTGCGCCACGCATCAGCGCTGGCAAAGTGGCAGCGAACGCCAGCCCGGACACCTTCTACCTGGACTTGCCGGCCATTCTGGTGCAATATGACGCGCAGGGCGAAGCCACCGTTTTTAATCGTCCAGTTTCAGAACTTGGCGCCATATTGGGAACCGATCTCTCGGCGTTGTCACTGTCTGCAGATACGATCGGCAAGATGACCGCCGGGAAGATTCAGCATATTCAAATCGACAATCAGCCGAATGTGCTGCGTATCTATATGAACAGCAACCCGCTGCCGGCCATCATTTGGGATGAGGAAGCTATGAGCGCCCTGGCCGAAACTTTGAGCGCGATGGGAACAGATGCCGGCCCGTTAAGTGCTTTGGCGCCTTTGCTACCCAACCTGGGCGTGGGTTTGGCGCTGCAGATGCCGGTTCCGTCAGGCACGCAGGCAATTCCGTTGCAGCCAGTCAAGGGGGCGACCTTGACCAGCGATGCGGCGTTAAAGGCGTTGGCTGCCGCGAAAGCCACCCAGCCCAGCATCAATCTCACCCTGGATTATGATGCCGCCGGCAATGTGACGATTGGCGGGATTGCGCCTTTTATGTTAAACATGATCGGGCTGAACCCGGCGGCGCTGGCCCTGCCCCCAGACCAAATAAAGAGCATTGCCGATCAAGGCATCCAGAGCTTGGGCGTTACCACGGTTCAGGGTGGTCTGTTGTTGCGCCTTAATGGCAACACCTTGCCCTACCTCCAATGGTCAAGCGCCGATGAAATTACTAATCTCTTGTCCCTGGCTGGCGCCATGGCCGGACCGGATATGGCTAGCCAGTTGCAACAGTTACAGTTGATCTTTAACTTTCCCGGCCTAAGCGCCACCGTGAATTTCCCACAAAGCTAAGCGCAGCACAGTAACTATAACGGATTTTCGTGAAAATAAACCCGGAATCTTTTAGAGATTCCGGGTTTACTTTGGCTCCCTCCACAATTTACGCCGAACTCCAACTGAACCCATGCGCGGTCGTTTTGCAACCCTCTAGAAAATTGCCCGCAACAACAAAACTACCACCAACATAGCGATTGCACCCATGGCAAACCAGAGCACCTTCTCTTGTGAGTGAAGAGGGACCACGTCAGAGGCAAGATCACGCGCCACATCCTTGGCGACGGCGGTGGCGATTTTGGCGGCTGAGGGAGGTGGCGGCGCCGCGGCTGGTTTTGGCGCAGGGATTGGCGCAGGCGCAGTAGCAGCAGCCGCGCCGTCTGTATTTGTCACAGGCGCAGTTGGCGCTGTTGCCGGCGCAGCCGGTGCGGCAGCTTGCGCAGCACGGGCCTGGATCTGCGGATCTAAGGCCGCCAATCCTTGGCGGATCATCGATTTTGCGGTGCTGTCAATAAGCCGCTGTCCCACACCGGCAATCTTGCCGCCAACCTGAACATCACCGGTGTAATGCATGACCGTCTCTGTCCCCTTTTCCTCCAGCTGCACTGCACCTTCGCCATTCACAAAGCCGGGTGCGCCTTGGCCACTCACCTTCATGCGGTAGCTATTCGGCTCATCAATATCGGTCAACTCGATTTTGCCATCAAACTTACCCTGCACAGGCCCTACACGGACATTCATCGCTGCCTTATATTCATTCTCGCTCAATTTTTCCAGTTGTTCGCCACCTGGCAGCGCACTGGCCAGAATGGTTGGATCCAACAGTGCTTCCCAGACCACCTTGCGCGGCGCTTGAAAGGTATGTGTACCTTGAACTTGCATGAGACAATCTCCTTACGATGGCTAGTACAGCATAATTTCGATTACACTGTGATGGGTTGGTTCAATTACTGTTCGGCATTGTAGGCAATGTAACGGCAACTGTCAAAATTGTGCTGCCACCGTCGGGGAAGGTAGACTCCGAAAGGGTGGCGAGTGTGAGTGGCGAGTGGCGGGAGTTTATTCGACAGAGGGTGTATTGCACTTTGGGGGAACGTGCCGGGGACGGACCCCACGTAGCCCTGTATACGCACCAAGGCTTGATCCGTCCCCGGCACGTTGCTTGGTGGCCAGCGCAAACTCACCCTAAAACAGAAATGCTCCCTCAACAAAACTTGAATTGACAATGATCCTCCGCCTGTTATAATATTTATCCTATAATATTTATCGTAAGAGCTAGAGATCACCTAACGCAACCGTCACTTCCTAGTTTTGCCCGACCCTCTGTTATAATAGGCTCATGGAATGGAAACCGCAGCACCCGGCCTTTCAAGCGTTGTTGACCGCGCTGTTGCAACAGACCAGACCGGTCTATGTTGTGGGCGGTGTGGTGCGCGATCACTTGCTTGGCCGGCAGCAAAAAGTCACTGATCTGGATATTGTGGTTGAACGCTCGGCATTGGCCATTGGCCAGCGTGTCGCCGATCAACTAGGGTGGGCTTACTATCCATTGGACGAAGCCCGTGATGTCGCGCGCCTGGTCTTTACGGCCAACCCCAGTGCGCCCTTGGCCTGTGATATTGCCGGGATGCGGGGCGGTACGATCGAGAATGATCTGTTATATCGTGACTTTACCATCAACGCCATGGCCTTTGCCATAGAAAATAAAGGTGGGGGAAAGAAAGGTGGGGAAAAGAAAGGTGAGGTCACACTGCTCGACCCATGGCGTGGCCAGGCAGACCTGAGCCAACGGCAGTTACGGCGCGTCTCTGCCGCCAGCATGGCCGATGATCCGGTACGCATGTTGCGCGCGGTTCGCTTTGCTGTGCAATTGGGCTTCACCATAGAAGAGCAGACCTTGCTCCAGATCAAACGCATGTGCAGCACAATTACGTTGGCCAGTGCTGAACGGGTGCGTGATGAGTTGTGGAAGATGATGGCCGCCGACCGCCCCACCATTGGCCTGGAGACATTGCAAAGCCTTGGTCTTCTCACCTACATGTTGCCCGAACTTGCCACGTTGGACGGGCTGGCGCAATCCTATCCGCACCATGAAGATGGCTACCAACATACATTGCGCGTTGTGCGCCATGCTGTACAGTTGCGCAATTGGTTATTGGGCCGTCCCATTCCCGATCAGGATGAGGTAACCGCAAGTTGGCAACAGAAGTTTGCCCCACTGTTCACAGAGCTGCGCCACCATTTTACAATGCCGCTAGCCACCGGCCATCTGCGCGCCGAATGGCTGGTCTGGCACGCCCTGTTGCATGATATTGGCAAAGCAGTGACCCGCACAGCCGAGCCCCAGCCGGACAATCGAATTCGCTATCGTTTTTTGGAACACGAGCGCGTAGGGGCTGGCATGGCTGAGCAGCGATTGAATGCACTACGCTTTAGCAGACAGGAAGTGCAGTTGGCAGCCACAGTCATTGCCAACCATATGCGCCCCCACCTGCTCAGCGCAGCCTTTACGGACCAGTCCGTCAGCAAACGCGCCAGCTATCGTTTCTATCGCAGCACAGGCAGCCGACAGAGCGAAGAGCCGGCAGGGCTAGACACCCTACTATTGGCCATTGCCGATTATAGCGCCACCTATCGCGTCTCGCCGCCGCCTAATTGGGATGCCTATCTCACCCACATCGACCAATTGTTGCGCTACGGACTAGACGCCAACGGTCTGGCTGAGACCAAAGCACAGCCGCTGGTGGACGGCCATACGTTAATGCGCCGACTAGGTCTGCCACCCGGCCGTCAGGTCGGCCAATTGCTGGAACAGTTGCTGGAAGCGCAAGCGGCAGGCGAAGTTGCCACCACAGAAGAGGCGCTCACGTTGGCCTCCGAATGGCTACGCGAATCAAAGGGTAAATCATAATGGCCCCATCCATCTGTCCCTATCTCACCCGTACAGACGGCCAGGGGCGTTTTGCCGCCCCGATTGACTACCCCAGCTTTGAGAACCACTGCCGCGCACTTGGCGATGAGACGATGCTGGTCCTGGCCGACCAGGCCACCTTCTGCCTTTCCGGTAGCTACCGCCTCTGTGATCACTATCTAGCGCAACAGTGGACAACCGCCGCCGCCACGGATCCACGCGCAGGTCAGCCGGCGTCAGGGCATATACCACACGCATATGGGACAACAGGAACGGAACAAGCTTTCCGCCCGGATGGAGCCGACACGCCATCATCCCGTAGCTCCGCCGCCGGCCCAAGGCGCGCCACCAGCCGGCAACAAGCGCCCCAGTCAGCCACGCCGCCGTCGGAATGGGAAGAGGACGCCCCAACCGCTGACGAACCGCATTGGAGCAGCCGTCCGCAGCCCAGTCAATTTTGGACTTGGGTGGGCGCCGGCATTATTTTTGTGAGCGTCTTTCTGGTCGGCGGTATTATTGCGGCCTACACAGGCTGGCAATTGGCGCAAGAAAACCTGGCCCTTGCCCGGCAGAATGAGGTTAGCACCTTACCCAGTGGTCAGGCAGCCGCACAACCGCTCTTTCTAGTCGTTACGGCGGTGAATCAGGCCCCAACGGAGTCTGATGCCGCGCTGCCTACGCCTGCGGCGCCGGTCGATGAGGGGAGTGGTGCACCTGCCCAGCTCCAGCAGAATGCCTTTCCTGTCGCCGTGACGCCAACGCCTGTCCCCGTTATTGTAGGCGCACAACCCACCCCCACCAATGGCGCGAATTCAGACGCAGGACAGGCTGCGCCAGTGGTCGTAACGCCCCAAAATTTGCTCTTACCGCCGGTAGAACCGACGCCGGTTCCCGTGATCGACGTATTGCAGCCAGTGCCGACCCGCCGCCCCACCCCAGAATTTGAGCTGCCTACGTCCACAGCGGTGCCGGTGGAACCAACGGCCACGGCCACAGCAGTAATTGTCGGCACGCCCGTGGTCATCTTTAGTCCGGATGAACAACTGGTGCCGCCCGGCGAATGCACCAAGCTGCGCTGGCATGTGGAAAATGTGCGCGCCGTCTACTATGAAAATCAAGCGGCGCTTGGTGATGGTGTCCATGAAGAATGCATTAAAAAAGAGGCAGACACCTACGCGCTAACCATTATACTGGGCGATGGTCAGACCCATATCTACACGGCTACGGTCGGTGTGCTGTGGCCAACCGCCACGCCAACACCTACGCCCAGCTTTACGCCCGAATTAATTCCAACCGAAACCTGGACGCCGGAGCCACCGACATTGACGCCGACGCCCAATGTGGTCTACGGCGTGACGCTAGGAATTGAGGGGGATGCCCATCGCCAATGTAACGTAGATTCCGAATGCGCAATCGGCGTGTTGGCCTCCAATGTCGGTGACAGCACAGATACAATTGCGGTCGAAATCGCGTCATCCGATTCATGGCAGGCGCTGCTCTGTCGCCAGGATGGCGTCTGTAGCACCTCTAAGCTAGCGCTGAGTGAGATTGGCCCCGGCAACACAGCCTACATTGCACTGCGCATCACCGTGCCGGTCGGCGTCTCCGGCCAGCATGCGATGTATCAGCTACGCGCCCTCAGCGAAGGATCAGGTGGCTCGATCACATCCGAAGTTGTTACTGTCGAAGTTGTGGCAGCAGAAGCAGAAAATCAGTGAAATTGAGGCTTATATAGGGTGCAGCTGCAACTGCGCTTTTTCTCTCTGGAAAATAGTGCAATTTCAGTTTGCCGCCCCTATGAGCAAAATTTGGAATTACGGACCCATCGACAACCCCATGGAAATTTTGCTTATCCTTGCCGTTCTGGCACTTTTGATTGTCGTTAACGGCTTTTATGTTGCTGCTGAATTCTCGACCGTAAGCTCCAAGCGGTCGCGCCTAGCCCAATTGGCCGATGAAGGCAATCATAGCGCACAACGGATGCTCGCGGTTGTGGAAGATCCGCACCGCTTTGATGCCTATGTTGCGGCCTGCCAACTTGGTATTACGCTTTCCAGTCTGGTGCTAGGGTTTTATGGCCAGGCGCGCATTGCCGTCTGGCTGGAACCTTTGCTATTGCAATTGAACGCCAATATACAGTTAGTTGCGCAGTCGATTAGCGCCAGCGTCATTTTGATTTTTCTGACGATCTTGCAGGTGATCTTTGGAGAACTGTTACCCAAGAATATAGGGCTACAATATCCGGAGCAATTGGCGATCTTTACCTCAGCCCCCATGTATTGGTCCACCTGGCTCTTTCGTCCTTTGATCTGGGTCTTTAACGGCAGCGGGCAGTTGCTCTTACGCTTGCTGGGCACTAACCCTGTTGCGGAACATGCGCACATCCATTCACCGGAAGAGATTTTGATCATGGTGGAGGAAAGCAGTGCAGGGGGTGTGCTAGATCAAGAAGAGCGACGCTTGCTGGTCAACACCTTGCAGCTACGCAACGTCACGGCGCGCAAAGCCATGATCCCGCGCAACCGCATGATGGCTGCACCGGTTGACCGATCCTGCACCGAGCTTTTTAACTTACTGGCAGAATCGCCCTATTCACGGCTCCCCCTTTATGAAGAGACCATTGATAAGATTGTCGGCGTGGTTCACCTCAAGGATCTGCTACTGCTCCAGTGCAACCGGCTTCGCGAGCATGCGCCGATGGCCACAGAGCCCGATCTTAGCCCAATTATTCATAGCGTCCAGTTTGTGCCGGACTCAATGTTGATTGACGATGCCATGGCGTTGATGCAGAAGAGCCATACCAACATTGCAATTGTGGTGGATGAGTATGGCGGCACCGCCGGCATGATTAGCTTTGAAAATTTAATCGAAGAGATCATCGGTGATTTTCAAGATGAGTTCGACACGGAAAATCCGCCCTTACAGTTACAACCAGGCAATCGACTGGTAGTGCGTGGGGATGTGCAGATCGACGACTTGAACGACCTGTTGGGGATTTATCTGCCGGCTGACGAAGTTGACACCGTTGGCGGGCTGGTGGCCAGCGCATTAGGACGCATCCCTGCGGTTGGTGAAGAGGCCCAGTTTAGCAACACCCAACTGCGCATTGAGAAGATGGAAGAGAATAGCGTCATTGAAATTAGTCTTGCGCTATCACCCGCACAAGTGGAGAAACTTGAAGCAGCAACCTTATGAGTGAAATCGCCATTCCTCTCCTGATCTTACTCTGTTTGATCCTGATCAACGGACTCTTTGTGGCGGCAGAATTTGCCATTGCCGCAGTCCCGCGTGCGCGGATTGCGCAAATGGCCAGCAGCGGCTCCAGTGCAGCGCGCCGTGTCCTGACGGTTTTGCGTCAGCCAGAGCTGCTCAATCGTTACATCTCGACGGCACAAGTCGGCATTACGCTGGCCAGTCTTGGGCTAGGTATGTATGGCGAACATGTATTGGCAGAATGGTTCTACGAGCCATTGGCCCATTGGGGCTGGCTGGGGGTGGCGGCGGCGCATACGGTTGCTACGGTACTGTCCGTCGCTATGCTGACCTATCTCCATGTGGTCTTGGGTGAAATGATCCCAAAGTCCCTTGCGTTGCAGGCTGCGGATCGAGCTGCGATTCAGCTTAGTGGGATCATGGCGCTGATGGATCGCCTTTTTTTGCCGCTGACTGTCGTCTTGAACAAGACTGCCGATCTGCTCATGCATCTGCTCGGCATTGCCAAGGTTGACGCCAGCGCGCGCCTTGTCTCTTCGGCAGAATTGGAATATATTGTGGAAGAGAGCACCGAGGGGGGCTTGCTCGACCCGGAGGAGCAACTCTATTTGGAGAATGTGCTGGACTTTGGCGAGCGGTCGGTCGGCCAGGTAATGACTCCACGCACACGAATGGCGGCGTTGCCGCTTGATGCCTCTTTGGATGATCTCTTAGCCACGATTCGTGACAATCACTATTCCCGCTACCCCATCTACCGTGAAGATCGCGATCATGTGGTCGGCATTCTCCATATCAAGGATCTGGCGCGCCATATTCAACAGCTGGCGCAAGGTGAAACCCTGGCGACGATCCAGGTAGAGACGCTGATGCGACCAGCCACCTTTGTGCCGGAAACCTTGGCGTTGGAACAGATGTTGGATCGCTTTCGCCGTGAGCATATTCAGATCGCCATTGCCGTCGATGAGTTTGGTGGCACCGCCGGTCTGATCACGTTGGAGGATTTGGCTGAAGAAATTATCGGGGAAATCCAGGACGAGTTTGATATTGAAATTCCGCCCTTTCACGAAATTGCGCCGGATACTTTGCGTGTCCGCGGGGATCTGTTGCTTGATGAGTTGAACCAACATTATGAACTGGATCTGACCCATGAGGAGGCGGACACAGTAGGGGGGCTTATTATGGCCACATTGGGTCGGGTGGCCCAACCTGGTGAAACGATCACTGATAAGGATATCCGCATTGAGGTCGAAAGTACAGAAGGGCTAGCCGTCAATACCGTCTTGATCTACTTACCGTCGGTTACATCTGAAGATAGAGCAGTGCACAGTGAAGGTGATACGTATGATTGATGACCAACTTGTCAAACGCATTCGTAACACGGTGCTCGACCTTCAAGAGCAGAAGGAGCGCAGCCTGACACCGGTTGACACAGCCGAGGAAAAGTTACGCCAGTCAGTAAGCACAGCGGCCCGCAGCCGCGTCAGCAGTCTGCTGCGCCAATTGCGGGGAGCGCATGGTTACAGCTATGAAACGCTGGCGGCAGAGTCGGGCCTCTCGCAACAGTTGCTCTATGATGTCGAATATAAGGAGCGACGGCTAACCCTTGACCAATTGCGCACCGTGGCCAACTGTTATGGCATTGGGGTAAACGATCTGCTCGGTGTCGATATTGAATAGGATCGATGATCCTTCCTTATACACAGACAATTTTCACAAAGATTCAACAGCGGGCTATGTCTATTATACCGATGCGAATTGAAGCGCAAGTTGCGGTGGCAAAAGTAAACAAGTATGCAGTTGCCGAAAGTGGTGATACGGTCGAGATTACAGAACGTCCGCATGGCGGCATTAGCGTTGTCATGGCGGATGGTCAGCGCAGTGGGCGCAGCGCCAAAGCGATCAGCAATATTGTCGTGCGCAAAGCGATTAGTTTATTGGCGGAAGGCGTGCGCGATGGGGCCGTCGCCCGGGCAACCCATGACTATCTTCACCTGCAAAGGGGCGGCAAGGTCAGCGCCGAGTTGGTCATTGCCAGCGTTGACCTGGTCTCCAAAACCTTAGTGGTCAGTCGCAATACACATTGCCCAACGCTGTTACGCCACCAGGGCCAATTTGCGTGGCTGGATAGTGCAACCAGCGCCGTTGGCATTTATCGCTATACTAAGCCCGCGATTACAGAGTTCGCACTCCAGCCTGACATGACGCTAATTGCCTTTACCGATGGTGTTTGGGGAGCAGGCAGTCGCGTCGGCAGCAAAATTGACCTGCCGCTGCTAGTCGAGCACGCAGACCCCAACAGCGCGTATGATGCCCAAACGGTGGCCAATGCAATTTTGGCGGAAGCTCTACGCCTCGACCAACAGCGCCCCCAGGATGATATTACTGTGTTAGTCGTGAAGTTGTTGGCGCAGACCCAGCCAGAGCAAATTCGACGCTTATTTATGCGCTTTCCCATTTAATGCTCGTAGGTTGGCTGTGTGAAAGGCAGATAAAGTCTATGGAGAACAGGCCAAAGGATGACGAGGCACTGCCGATTATCAAGGTGGTCGGCGTTAGCGCCAGCGGCAAATCGACGCTGGTGACTGGCTTACGCCGCGCCGGTTACAATGCGCGGCCCGTGAGTCAAGAACATAGCCAGATAGCTACGCTATGGCAGGAATTTGATCCGACGGCGGCTTTGATTTACTTGGAGACAAATCTAGAGACACAGCAACAGCGGCGCACTGATGTTTCCTGGGATCGACAATGGTTACAGAGTGAACGGGAGCGACTTACCCACGCCCGCGACCATGCCGACCTAAAGATTGACACCAGCGCACTGACGCCGGAAAAGGTCTTGCGCATTGCCGAACTCTTTCTCACCAAGCAGAAGTTACGCAAGTCCGATCACTCGCTGCCGCCTTTGGCTGCGACAGGCAGTTGGCAGCCACCCACACCGACGGAAGAAAGCCCTTCCGCAGCAGAATCGGCTCCAATCAACTCTAAAAAACGCAAACGAAAGCGACAGTAAGATGGACTTTGTTATCATTGGCGGCGGCATTTATGGCTGTACAGTCGCCTGGGAATTAGCCCAACTGGGCGCCGGGGTCATGGTCTTGGAAGCAGGCGAGGTGGCCGGCGGCGCCTCGGGTGGGCTAGGCCGCCGGGGTGTACGCGCCAATGGCCGTGACTTGCGAGAATTGCCGCTCATGCGTCTGGCGTATGTGCAGTGGCCCACGCTACATGAAGCCATCGGTGGCGCCACGGGTTATGTGCGCACAGGGCATCTTTTGCTCATCGAACGGCAGCGCGATCTAGTTGGGGCGCCTGCGCAGGCGTGGATGCAAAACCAACAAGGGATCGAAACCCATTTTCTCAGTCAGTCACAAACTCGTGAGTTGGAACCCTATGTAAGCGAGCAGGTGCTTGGCGCACTCTATTGTCCCAACGATGGGGTGGCCGACCATGCACTGACCACACGGAGCATGGCCAAAGCAGCGCAAAAGGCTGGCGCATTCTTGCGTGAACAGACACGCGTTACAGCCATCGAGCAGAAGGGTAATCAGGTCAGCGCAGTCATTACGGAAGCAGAGGAACGCATTCTGGTGAAGAAGGCGCTGGTGGTGTTGGCGAATGCCGGCGCCGCGGCCCTGCTGCAAACACCATTTGCGCTGGAGTTGCCGCTTTGGGCGCGGCTGCCACAGATCATCTTAACCGCCGTGGTGGAGCCGATGCCTGTACAGCATTTAATCGGCCATGCTCATCGGCGGCTGGCCATGAAGGCCAACCCAGATGGCCGGGTGATGATTTCCGGTGGCTGGCTAGGTCGTTGGAATTCAGCAACAAAACGGGGCAGTACAGAACTGGATCAAGTCCAGAGCAATTTGGCAGATGCGCGCGCCGTCTATCCATGCTTGCAAGAAGTCCCTATCCAGCAGGCGGCCGCCGATCGCTGGGAAACCGAATGCGCCGACCATATTCCTATCATCGACCGCAGCCCACAGTGTGACAATCTCTATTTTGGCGCCGGTTGGTCTGGACATGGCTGGGCGATTGCCCCTGCCCTTGGACGGTTAGTGGCAGAATGGGTCTTTACAGGGAAGCGCGCCCCGCTTTTGCAGCCTTTTGCTTATACGCGGTTTTCACAAGCAGTCTGACTCAAATTAAGCAGCTTCTTCTAAAACCAAGTTTACAGTGCGTTTCTTAACCGTGGCGCCGTTGAGCTTAGCAGAAGAGTGAACGGGTGTATGCGACGTTGAGACTTTGGTAGGCGTGTCAGTGGCAGAAGAGGCAGACAACGATGGCAGCTCAGCGTGGTGCGGTTCAGCAGGGGTGGACGGTTCTGGCAGCAAATGTTGCTCAGCCGCAAAGGCTTCTTCATTTTTACGATAGAGACGACGGGCATAGCTAAAAATACCAAAGAGGACCAATAAGAGCAAGGCAACGCCAGTCAATTGCAGATTACGTTCCATTTGGGTAATGAGACCAGCGCTATGATAGCCAAGATTGACCATGAAGATGGTCCAGAGTGTCTCAATGACCAACACCAGCGGAAACCAACGACGCCAGGGAACACGCGCTAGCCCTGCGGCAACCAAGGTGGGAATAATCAGCCCGATGGCTAGCTTTGAAAGTGCAATTAATTTCATGGCATGGGTGTGCATTTCCACTTCGAGGCGGTCCAGATGATGGCGACGCAGACCGAACCAACGGCCGGAACGGTAGATTGAGTTGAGGTTGTTCAAGTAGCCCACTGAGTACCAAAGACAATCGCCGACAACATTCCCAATAAAAGCGGAAATCGCCACGTAACGAATATCTAAAATTCCTGCTGCCGCGGCTGTTGCGCCAAGCAATGTGCTGACGGGACCTTCTGTCGCCACCAGAAGTGCCAGGAGTACATAACTCCAGATGCCAAGTTCCGGCCAAACACCGCCGTGGACACTTGCCCAGATCTCACGCACATATTCGATGATAGTTTCCATATGTCACCCAGTACAATCTATAAGTTAAACTGCAAGCCGCAGCATTGTACAATTTTTCACAGATAAAGCAAAGTTTTGCCCGTGCTATCTATACTTTGCTCTAAATAAAAACCGGAGTTCCCTTTTTGAATAAAGCTCCATAGAAAACTCGGGCTTTCATCACAACCGTAGGATAGATTAATAACTTATTATACTCCATATTTTCCAATAAAAACATTACAATCAGCTTAAAAATTACAAACTGCTGAAAAATTGACAGAATAACCAAACTATGATTTAATCCTTCGGTATCAAATTCGATTTATTAAATCCAGTTGATTTAATAAAGGCTCTGCTTTATTATACACCGCAGCAGCCCATAAGTACATTTTTACCCATACAAAAAATAATCCGTTGTAAAAAATAACGTTCCTATGGGCGAAGAGGTGAAAGCGCCGCAAGCACCAGAGAGAAATTGAGCGGTTTCACCAGCAGACCTATAGGAGCCAAAAATAATTCGTCAGGTGATATATTATTATACAGTTACTGGTGAGCAGCAGAAAGGTACACTTTCTACAACAAGCATGAATTATTTCCTGTGCTGCTCGACGCTATAAAATTAGTGAAAACTTAGGTAAACTCAGTCAATAGCGCAATCAACGCTGAAACGATTGGCCTGTTCTATTTAGATCAAAGAGCAACCAATGCATACCGGTACGGGAAAAGCAACGCACGCCCAAACGCGACGCCACAATAACCGGCTTGTGTTAAAAATGGTCTATGATCAAGGACCTATCAGTCGGGCCGAGATTGCGCGCAGCACAAACCTTACCGCAACAACGGTTTCAACTGTCATCAGCAAACTGATCGCCGATGGCCTGGTGGAAGAGATCGGATCGCTTGCCACCGAGCGAGGCAAGCCACCGACCTTGGTCAGCCTGGTCAAAGATGCACGTCATGTCATTGCGTTAGACCTTTCTCGGCATGAGTTTCAAGGCGCCATTCTGAATCTGCGCGGCGAGATACAACAACGCCAAAGTCTGCCCGTAGCCGGTTCTACAGGCGACGAAGCGGTCACACTCGTTCTGACGTTGATCGAGAGCCTGCTGCCCCACGCGCACAGCCCTTTATTGGGGATTGGCATTGGTGCGCCAGGCATTATTGATCTCAACCATAATTTGATCCGGCGTGCGGCCAATTTGGGCTGGGAGAATCTGGCGCTTGGCGAAAAGCTGACTGAACATTTTGGTCTACAGGCACAGATTGTCAATGATAATCAGGCAGTTTTATTGGCCGAGTTTCTCTTTGGCAATTACAAACATACCGCAGATATGGTGGTTGTGCGCATCGGCAATGGCATTGGCGCCGGTGTTTTGGCCAATGGCCAGTTACTGCACGGCAATGGGACCGGTGCGGGTGAAATTGGTCATGTGGTGGTGGTGAAGGATGGCGAGCCGTGTCGTTGTGGCGGCCATGGCTGTTTAGAGACGGTGGCCAGCAGCCGAGCGATTGTCAAACAGGCGCAAGCCATTGCCCGTCAAAATCACACTTCGTCTTTACATGCCTTAGCGCCAGCGCCGGAGGCGATCACCATTCAGACGGTGATCCAAGCCTTTCAAGCTGGGGATCCCGAGATTCAAGCGCTAGTGGCCAAGGTTGCTTATTATTTAGGATTAATGATTGCCCATCTATTGGCGGTGGTGGGTATGCCCCGTGTGTTGCTCTGTGGCAGTGTGACCGGCTTTGGCGAACCTCTGCTCGCGGCGATCCGCCATGAGGTGGCACAACTGACCCTGGTGGGCCGCATCAACGAGCCCCACATTGCAATGGCCAGCTTGGCCACTGATCTCTCCAACCAAATCATGATGGGCGCCGCCGCAACATTGCTGGCCCATGAACTTGGACTATTTTTGTAATCGTTGGTATGATTTAGACAACTATAGTTTTGGCTTACCGTTAACATCCTGCCTTTTCACAGCCAGAAGAGACGAGTATTACATCTACCCCCTCTTGACCAATCCGGAAAAAACTTTTGCAGATTGAGTAAAGGAGTAATCCTACTGTGGCAACGACATTCAGCGCACCACCAGAACAGGTCGTCCTTAATGTAAAGCGACAAAATCTGCTGAGCGGCTTGATTCGCTCCTATTATGTCCAAAAGTTGCTGAAGACAGCCTTTACCATCTTTGTTGTTATTACCTTTACCTTTTTTCTGGTCCGTTTGTTGCCCGGCAACCCAGTTGAACAGATGGTCTTTCAACTTATCAATGTTTATGGCATGTCCATGAAGGAAGCCAAGGATCAAGCGGCAGCACTTTATGCCATTGATTTAAACCAACCGCTTTTTCTCCAATATCTTGATTATTTGGGTAAGACCTTGCGTGGGGATCTGGGTTACTCGTTGCTTTCGCCAGGCACAACCGTTTCCTCTATTGTGTTAAAATTCTTACCTTGGACAATCTTTAGCGTCGGCACTGGCTTGATCTTAAGCTTTATTGTCGGTATGGGCTTGGGCATGTTTATGGCCTATCGGCGTGATGGACTGTTCGACCATGCGTTAACGGTCTTTGCTTCAATCTTTAGCTCAGTGCCCGATTATCTGATCGGACTGATGATGATTGTATGGCTTGGTATTCAGTGGAAGTTGGTGCCAATTGCCGCGATGCGTGGGTCACTCTCTCCCAACACCGTGCCTGGGTTTACTTGGGCCTTCTTTTCTGATGCGTTTTTTCATGCTGCATTGCCCATTGCCACCTATTTTATTACAACGGTCGGACGCTGGATGTTGAGCATGAAAAGCAGCACCATCAGCACCTTAGGCGAAGATTATGTAACGGTTGCCAAAGCGCGCGGTCTCCGTGATTGGCGGATCACAACCGCTTATGTTGGTCGCAACGCCTCTTTGCCCCTATTCACGCAATTAGCAATCAGCATTGGCGCAGTGGTCGGTGGGTCCTTTCTGATCGAGACCATCTTTGTCTACCAAGGGATTGGCGCCTCCCTTGGCAGTGCCATTGCCCGTCGCGACTACACTGTCATGCAAGGCATCTTTTTGGTGATTACGCTCTCCGTGGTCTTTGCCAACTTCTTTGCCGACCTGCTTTATAGTTGGATTGACCCACGTATTAAGCTGGGAAATCAGGAGTAAACATGCTACGTTCACTACTTGGGGGAATTACCACAACACTCCGTTTGCTCACCTATAATAAAGTCGGTTTCATAGGTTTTCTTGGCGTGCTTTTCATCGTCCTTGCCTCTTATATCGGACCTTATTTCTGGCCTACCGAAATCCTCGGCGACTTGGGCGAAATTTTTGAGCCGCCCTCTGCCCAACATTGGCTGGGAACTGATGACGCGGGCAAGGACAATTGGGTGCAAATTATTAACGGCGGCAAAGATGTGATCTACGCGGCATTGGTAGCAGCCCTTATTTCCACAATCATTGCCGTGACCTTTGGTTCACTGGCCGGTTTTTTGGGCGGTTGGATCGATAGCATCGTTGTGATCGTCACCGACATTTTTCTCACAATTCCCACTTTTCCGCTCCTGGCGGTTTTGGCAACCTTTGTAAAACTCAACAACTTTACCTTGCTTGGACTACTGTTAGGAGCGTTGGGTTGGCCTTTTCTATTGCGTGCAGTACGTGCCCAAACACTTTCGCTCAAGGAGCGTGACTTTATTGAAGCGGCGCGTGCGTTGGATCTAGGCGCTATGCATATTGTCTTTCGGGAAATGTTACCCAACATGATGACCTACATTGCCATTAGTTTTGCCCTGGCCTTCACCGGTGCAATCTATGGGCAAGTGGGCTTGATCCTGTTGGGTCTGGTGCCCTTTAATAGCAGCAATTGGGGTCTCATGATCTCGTGGGGTTGGAATCATGGTGCACTATTCTTTAAGGACAGCGTTTGGTACATCATGTCACCAATTGTTGCAATTGCGCTTTTACAACTCTCCGTAATCACGATGACTCGATCTTTGGAAGTTGTGTTTAATCCACGACTGCGCAGTGGCAGTTAACGAAAATCGCAAGGATGTTGCATGAGCAATGTGAATCTGGAGTGGCAGCAGGCTTCAACTCGCGACCAAAAACCGCCGCTTAGTTTGCAAAATGTCCACATAAACTATGAGACGCGGCGCGGTGATGTGCAAGCCGTGCGCGGGGTTTCCATTGACCTTTTGGCTGGTGAGAGCCTCGCCTTGATTGGGGAAAGCGGTTCCGGCAAAACAACACTGGGGCTGGCGATAGTACGTCTTTTGGCAGATACAGCCCGGATTGCGCCTGGTGAAATTATCTATCGGCGCGATGGACATGAGACGGATGTGTTGAAATTGCGCGGCAACGATCTCCGTTCATTTCGCTGGCGCGATTGTGCCATGGTCTTTCAATCAGCGCTCAATGCATTTAACCCAGTCTTGCGTATTTCCGATCAAGTATGGGATACTGCGCGCGCCCATGGCTGGAGTGATCGAAAAGCAGTGCGTGAGCGCTTTTGGGATCTGCTCAAGTTTGTACAGCTTGACCCCAATCGTGTCATCAATGCCTTTCCGCACGAGTTGAGTGGTGGTATGCGCCAACGTGCCTTGCTTGCCATGTCACTGCTGCTCGATCCGCAGATTTTAATCTTAGATGAACCAACCACTGCGCTTGACATTCTGACCCAACGCACCATTATCGGCTTGTTACGTCGTCTCAAGGAAGAGCAGAATTTTACCATGCTCTTTATTTCACACGACCTGGCGATTGCTGCGGAATTGGCCGATCGCGTTGCAACGATGTATGCGGGGCGGATGGTAGAACTGGGCAAAACTGATGACATTTTCTACCGCCCGCGTCATCCCTATACATTGGGGTTAATTCGCGCAGTGCCAACCGTGACCGGTGGATTTAAAGAGTTATCATCGATCCCTGGTTCACCTCCAGATCTAATCAACCTGCCCAGCGGCTGTCCTTTTCACCCACGCTGTCCCTTTGCCACCGATAAGTGCGTGCAACATGAGCCGGAACTTGAGGAAGTGGGCGTACAACACTTTGCGGCCTGTTGGCATTGGCCAGAGGTTGAACGCGAGATTGAACAGTCGTCGTTGCGCGGCAAGGGTTGAATATTTCCCCCAAACATAGGATCAGTAGTTCGCAGTTGCAAAGTCGTGTGGTCCAGAGTCGGCTAATTCAATATCTGTTATCATTACAGGCTACTGAGCGTGTAAGCTATTGTTACTTCAGAGGCCCTAATTTAGGGGATAGTCGTGGCTCCAATTATTGAACTTACAAATGTAACTAAATATTTTGGTCGAGGCAAGGAGCGCGTGACCGCAGTCGACAATATTTCGTTGACCGTCGAAGCCGGCGAAATCGTTTGCCTGGTCGGTGAGAGTGGTTGCGGCAAGAGCACAACGGGACGTATGGCCGCCGGCTTATTGCCTATCTCGACAGGCGAGTTGAAGTTTCAAGGCAAAACGATTGCTCAGTTATCCCGCACTGAGTTTCAAGCATACCGCCAGGCAGTGCAGATTGTCCATCAAGATCCCTATGCATCACTGAACCCCACGCAAACTGTACGCCAAATATTGACTGCACCGCTGCTGCATCACAGAAAGGTAAAAGACAGAGCCCAAGCCGAACGGCGTGCGGTTGAAATCTTAGAGGTTGTTGACTTAACGCCGGCTCGCGATTTTATGGATAAATTTCCTCACCAACTCAGTGGAGGACAACGGCAACGTGTCTCTGTCGCGCGCTCACTCACTGTAGAGCCGAAGTTCATTGTAGCCGACGAAGCTGTTTCAATGGTGGATGTTTCCATCAGGGTAAGCCTGCTCAATATGCTTTCTCGGCTTAAAAATCAGTTTGATGTCACCTTCTTGTTTATCACTCATGATCTAGCGCTGGCTAAGTACTTTGCCTGGGAGGGGCGGATTGTGGTTATGTATTTGGGCCGCATTGTGGAAGAAGGGCCCACTTCACGCGTAATCACTGACCCACGTCACCCCTACACACAAGCACTATTGGCGGCAGTGCCTGAAGCGGATCCGGAACTTGCTCATCGCAAACGGCAGCTCGAACTGCGCAGCGCCGACATTCCAAGCCTGCTCAATCTGCCGCCAGGTTGCACTTTTCATCCCCGTTGTCCCTATTTTGTACCAGGACAATGTGATAAGGAGATACCACAGCTGGAGCGCATTAGCGAAGGAGGCAGCGTGGCTTGTCCCGTGCGTAGGCGAGAATCAATTCAGTTGCTGGTGTAAGCAGGAAAGCTACGATGAACAGTCAAATCGGCCGTGCTGGGTTTCATATCGCATTTTATTTTGTCTTTGTCGCCGGAATTTTACTACTGTTACTGCCGCGAGGAACAGCTGAGTATGCGATCACCCTGTTTACCTTTATCTTAGGTTTGATTTTTATGCTCATCGTTGTGATTTTAGTACGTTTTACTCAACGCAAAATGTGACGACCAATATTACAATGGCGTGTAAACTGTGTACAAGCACTTGAGTCTTCACCACAGTTCACCATAAACAGTAGATCCTGGCCTGCTTAACGGGATTGGGCAACTCCACAGGTAAAGCTTTCAGCCGCTAAGCAAGCGTCAGGATTTACTGATAAACCAATTTCTTTTCATTCTGTCTGTTTTGTAGGAGGAAAATCTATGCAAAAGTTCAGATGGTTGGGACTACTTCTGATCCTGGTATTGGCATTTGCCGGTTGCCAGAATCCCAATGCTCCTGCTGGCGGTGCAGCAGCGCCGGCGGCGGGTGGTGAATCACAGGCAGCCGCGTCAGCAGGAGCGGCGGTCAGCGAGTTTCACCCTGCGTGGCCCTATTCGCCACCACCCACCGGTCACTTTAATACCTTTGCCCCAGATGGGCTGCTCAGTGGTGGCATCTACCAACAGCTGATGGAGCCGTCGCTCTTTATGTACAAATGGGCGGATGCCACTTGGATTCCAATTGCGGGTCAATCCTGGGAATGGAAAGATGACGTGACCTTGGAAGTCAAGTTGATTGAAGGCGCCAAGTGGAGTGACGGCAGTGACTTTACGAGCAAAGATGTCGTCGATACAATGATGATCTACCGGCTCCAAAATACCACTGCTTGGCGCTACCTCACCGATGTCGTGGCGGTTGATGATACTACAGTGCAGTTTGTTTTAGGCGAACCTTCCAACATCGTACCGCGCTATGTGCTGCGCAATGCCCAGATCCACGCTTCGTCCGTCTACGGTGAGTGGGCGCAAAAGGTGGCTGATTTGGTTGCTGCCGGCAAGACACCTGAGGATCAGGAGTGGAAAGATCTACTCGTTGAATTCAACAAATTCCGCCCAGATGATATGGTTGTGTTGGGTCCCTACAAGATCGATCCGTCCAGCATCACTGAAGCGACCATGATTTTGAACAAGGTGCCAACCTCCTGGTGGGCAGATAAGGTCAAGTTTGACCGCATGGTTAATTACAACGGTGAAACACCGGTCATTACGCCACTGGTGCTCTCCGGTGATGTTGACTACGCAACCCACGGCTTCCCGCCAGCCACCGTCAAGCAATTTGAGGAGCAGGGCTATCGTATTTTGCGCCCGCCGATTTACAATGGTCCGGTCATCGGTTTTAATTATGCCATTCATCCCTTTGAGGTGAAAGAGTTCCGCCAGGCCATTGCCTACGCCGTGGATCGCGTGCAAAATGGCAAGATTGCCTTTGGTGATTCCGGTGTTCCGGTTAAGTATATGACTGGCATGTCCGACAACTTTGTCGATATGTGGCTTACGGAAGATGCCAAGAGCAAGTTAAACACCTATGACTACGATCCGGCCAAAGCAGAAGAAATCTTGACCGGGATTGGTTTTACTAAAGAGAATGATGGCTGGCATGATGACACCGGCAAATTGATCCAAGTCGAATTCCTCTTTCAGGCCGAATTTGCTGACTGGTCTGCGGCCGCGAAGAATGCCTGTGAACAACTCACCGCCTTTGGCATCAATTGCACCGGGCGTAGTATCACTTACACCCAATTTCCAACCGAAGTCAATGACGGCAAATTCCAACTCGCTTCATTGACCTTTGGCTCCGGCAATCCACACCCGTCCTTTAGCTACGACAACGATTTCCGTGTTTACAATTCAGCGAAGAGCGGTAACGGTGATGTAAGCAAACCGGGTATGGACTTTGATCTGATGCAGACTACCGATGTTCTTGGTGATGTAGACATCAACGCCCTGATCGACGAATCAGGCCAGGGCGCCGATATGGATGCCCAAAAGGAAGCGATCAGCAAATTGGCACTGATTTACAACGAGTTGCTGCCTGCGGTCCCGCTTTGGGAACGCTATGGTAATAACCCAGTGCCCAGCCGCTTTGCCGCCGGTTGGCTGCCCGACGATGATCCGATTTACAAGAACAGCCCCTATGCGGACTCGTTTGTGATCATCCAAATCCTGGATGGCACCCTCCACCCAGCAGGGCAATAACGTGTTGCAAGATCAATAGTGTCGCTGTAGTGAACTAATTTACCAGCAAAGAGAAAGGCCGACGGAATCCGTCGGCCTTTCTCCATGATTTTAAAAATATATGAACAGTATCCGCTTACTTACCTTAATTTCAGCAATCTTCTATATTGCTATTGGTATCAGTTCCCCGCTGATCACCCTCTATCTGGAGTCATTGGGCGCTAGCTACGCGCAAATTTCGTTGATCTTGGCCAGTGTCACGATTACCATGTTCTTTGCCAACTACGGCTGGGGCTGGCTTTCGGATCGGCTAGGCCGGCGCAAGCCCATTTTGATCACGGGGCTGCTTATTTTATCAACCGCCTTTTTTCTCCTGAGCCGTGTGCCCAATGGCAATTACGCCTGGGCCGCACGTATCTTTGAAGGCACCGGCACCGCCGCCTATGGCACGCTAAGCCTGGCCATTATGGGCGATCTGCTGGAGCACGAAAAGCAGAAAGGGCGCCGCATGGGGGTCTTCCGCGGCATTGGCTCCTTTGGCTTCTTTCTCGGCGCCATCATTGGTGGGCGCCTAGCCGACGCCACCTCCATCGCGCAAACACTCATGGTCTGCTCCGGCCTGCACTTGACCGCGGCCCTCGTCGCCCTGGCCATCCGCGACGTTCGCCCGACGCCACAGCCTATAGACCCGACGTCACAGGTTTCCCGCGCAAAGCGCAAATCGGCCATCGAAAATTTCAAATCACTGCCCATCTTTTTCCTGGGTGGTGTCATACTCTGGACCGCGGCCCATTCTGCGTCGGCCTCCATGTGGCCTAACTATATGCAGACCTTTGGCTATACAAAGACACAGAGTAGTTCTCTTTGGGGTTTGGCTGCGCTGATCGAATTTCCGGCCATGATGGTGGCCGGCAACCTTTCTGACGTAGTGGGGCGCGCGCCGTTGCTCATGGCTGGCGGCGCCTTTATTAGCCTTACCAATTGGGGCTATCTGTTGTTGGCTGGCTTCTTCCCCTTCCTCCTGGGCATTCAAGTCTTACGTGGCTTTGGCTTTGGCAGCTACACCACCACCGCCATGACCTTCGCCACCGAACATACGGAGCAGAAGAGCCGCGGCAGCAAAAGTGGCCTCTTTAACACGGTCTCCAGCGCCGGCTCGCTCATGGGCAGTTTTTTGGGCGGCACGCTGGTGCAAGCCTTCGGTTTTCACTTTTTGTATGGGGTCTGCGCCACGCTAGCACTAGGCGCCGCGATCTGCTTTTTGTTGTTGCGCTATCAAACAAGTAAGGTGCAGTCGCCTGTACCCAGCGGATGAGGGTTATTTCCCTTGCTGGAGGGAGGGGGTATCCGCTAACCATTGGCGCGCAGCGGCTAGAAAGGCAAGAGCATCAATGATGGTTGAATTCGCATCCTGCATGGTGAGACCAGAAAGGGCTTGATAATCACCTCTTTGGCGCATATCAAAAGCGGATAACAAAGCTCGGTGAAAACCTGGCTCCAAAATTTTTGTTTTTGCAAAGTGTTGCCCATACGCAGCAGTAACAGCATGATGACTAGAAAAGGAAAAGCCTAAACGGAAGAGCAGCGCCTCTGCCACAAAAAACATTGCATAATAAGCACGCGAAACGGATGAATCATAATCACCATGATCTCTTAATAGCTGTGCCGACTGTAAATACTGTTCGGCTTTTGTCAACAATCCATCAGAGTCCATGAATTGTAATCCCTTCGCGACGAACATTTGTCCAAAATGGACCAACAGCATGGTGAAGTTGGGCCTGAGTAATTGGCTGGAGTGAAACCAGTAATTGATAGCGTAAATTCAAATCTGCAGCAAGATAGCTAAGTCGCCTGATTTCCGGCCCTGGTTGTACTTGCTCATTAAATAATAGCAAAAGATCTACATCCGAATCTTCATGCGCTTCGCCGCGCGCGTAAGAGCCATATAAGATCATTTGCGGTTTTTTAGCCCCATAAAGCGCCTGGAGACCCTTGCTCAGGTCATGGAGTGCGGCACGTAGTACTGTACTTTGGTGAATGCTGTCTACGCGATCAACTTCAATCGTTCGCATTGGTGCTTCTCTCCCTGATTGATAAAAGGCAGACTAGCCCATCTGCACCTAGAATAGCATAGGGGGATGGGCAAGTCAACAGACGAATTGCTCACGGGTGCGTCCCAATACTCCACTCGTCGAGGTCAGGATTCACAATTGACAATTGATCGTTGACCATTGATAATTGATTAACTAGCAACCATCAGTAGTCAATTACGGCAAGGAGGAACTCTCACTATGATCCGCATCGGTATTGTCGGCTGTGGCCGCATTCTTAACGCTCATCTCCAAGGCTACCGCCAATTGCGCGAGGCCGGTTTTGATAATTTTCGTATTACGGCGCTCTGTGCACGCAACCGCGATGATGCGCTCATGTTTCGCAAACGGGGCGAAGGGCCAACACCGCGCCCGCCGGTCATCGACCCCGCTACCAAAGATCCGCTGGCCGCGCCCCATATTTATTTGAGTGACTTTCAACCAGACACCGATGTCAGCGTCTTTACCGATTACAAAGAGATGATCGATTCGGGCGAGGTTGACGCTATCAACGATTTCACCTCCCTCTATATGCACCATCAGGTGGGCGAGTATGCCTTTAACGCGGGTAAACATCTGCTCACCCAGAAGCCGTTGACCATTTCGGTGAAAGCAGGTCAGAAATTAGTCGAGCTGGCCAAAGCCAAGGGGCTGACCTTTGGCCTCTTTGAAAATGTGCGCCAGGCGCCCGGCAACCGCGCCGCACATTGGGTGATCCAACAGGGCATCATTGGCGATCCACAGATGGTGCTCTTGGGCAGCATTGGTGGCTTCTGGTCACCGACAAAAATTGTGGCCGAGACGCCGTGGCGTCATCGCAAATTGGAAGGGGGCGGCGGCGGTGCGATTGACATTGGCGTTCATGTCATGCATATGGTTCAATATGTGATTGGCCAGATCTTCTCGGTGCAGGCGGCGGTGCGCACCTTTGAACCGGTGCGCGAGTTGCGGGACAGCGCCGGTACTGTTCTCAAGAGTGTGGACGCCAATGTCGATGACACCTATTTTGCCACCATCAACTTCTGGAATGGGGCGATTGGGCAACTGCTCTGGTCTTGGGGCGGTCATGGCGAAGCGCTCTCCATTCCCGGCACGCCTGCCTACTTTGGCGCCAAGGGCTGCATCAAAGGGGGCGAGGTGATTTTGGATGATGGCACGCGCGTTGCCGCCATCGATCTCTTGGAGGCCGATGCCGATGCAGCGACCAAAGCGGCGTTCTTTCCCCATGGCATCCGCGATCCCTACACTGTCTCGCAACTCGATTGGCTCCAGGCCATTGAGCGGGGCGGCCAGCCAGAGACCGATGGCGAAGCAGGAGTCAAAGACTTGGCCGCGGCCTATGCCATGATTGAATCCTCCCACCTGGGTCGCGCCGTGACCATGGATGAGATGCTTAGCGGCGAAGTCAACAACTATCAGCAGGAAATTGATGATTACTATGGGATCTGAGTCATACACAGACTCTATAAACTCGAGGCTCATATCGGTATGCGGCTGAAATTGCCATTTTTCTCTCTGGGAAATGGTGCAATTTCAGTTTGCCGCCCATATGAGCGAAACTCGATCAGCTTACAGTCGGGAACCCATTGGTATGGCGCAAACAGATAGCCCCCTTAAAGATTTGGTAGAGACCAGTATCGTTGATTTTGCTGCCTGGCTACTTGACGCAGAGGTGAGAGACGCGCAGGCCGTCAATATAGAATTTCCTGGCCAGGATGCACGGGTGGACCGGCTCTTTCAAGTTTGGTTGGCTGATGGACGACAGGCTACGCTTCACATTGAGTTTCAAGGACGCAGCACCAGTCATCCCGTGCGTTTTAGGATGCTCGACTATATGACACGGATTGTACGCAGTGAGCGTGAATTGAATTTACATAGTGTAGTCTTTTATGTTGGTGAAGGGGTTGGTGCGTTGGATACAGGCAATCATCAGATTGCTGATGCCAATGGACAAATCGTATTGCATTGGCGCTATCAAGTTGTTCACCTCTGGAAAATCAATGCGACAGATTTATTGGCTCTAAATCGTCCTGCATTATTGGCCTTAGTCGGGCAAACAAAAATCGACGAGCCCCGCACAATCATTGCAAAAGTTGTTGAACAACTCCGCTTAATCCCGGACGAAGAATTACGTCGTCACTTGTTGTTTGACATGATGGCGCTAATTGATGATCAGGAGATAATCAAGATGATCGAAGAAATGATCAAAGAAGACGGCTTGTTGATGAACACACCTTTTTTACGTCGTGTTCGTGCGGAGGAGCGCGTCGAAACGCATCGACAAGATATCTTAAATGCGCTCGTGTGGCGTTTTGATCCTCCAAGTTCTGTCTATCAGCAGATTGAACAGCGTCTCAAAAAAGTCAATGATGAAGAAACTCTTACCTTGCTTCATAAAACCGCTGTACAAGTAGCAAATTTTCAAGACTTCCAAGTAACATTACAGACCATTGAGCCGAGAATTACGAAAGATGATAATATAGCATGAAACGTATCGGGATCCTTGGGCCGGGGGCGATTGCGCAGGTGCATCTGGCGGGTTGGCAGCAGTTGCCGGTTGAGATTGCCGCGCACTATGATCTGCGTCCAGAGATGGCGCAGCGGGCGGCGGAACAATATGGCGGCAAGGCGTGCACCAGCCTGGATGAATTTTTTGATCTGGTCGATATTGTGGACATTTGCACCCCTGCCGCGGCCCACAAGGAAAACGTGCTGGCGGCGGCGGCGGCGGGCAAGCCCATGGTCTGTGAAAAGCCGCTGGCCCGTCATCTAGCGGACTGCGAAGAGATGGTCGCGGCCTGTACAGCCGCCGGCGTTCCCCTCTTTGTCGCCCAAGTGGTGCGCTTCTTCCCCGAATTTGCCAATGCCAAAGCGGTCATTGAGAGCGGCGCCATTGGCAAACCGGGGGTCATCCGCACCATTCGCGCCGGCGCGTTCCCGCGCACGCTGGGCAGCTTCTATGGCAACTTTGACAAAAGTGGCGGTGTGATTCTGGACGTGGGCATCCATGACATTGACTTCCACCGCTGGTGTATGGGCGAGGTGGTACGGGTCTTTGCGCGTGGCCTTACCTTTGCCGGTGAGCCACAACGGGATCACGCGCTGGTCACGCTGCGCTTTGCCAATGGTGGCGTGGGCCATATTGAAGCCAGTTGGGCCAGCCCGGTGGGGCAGTGGCGCACGCGCCTGGAAATCTCCGGCGATGAAGGCATGATGGAATGGGATTCAGAGGGCGATGCGCCGATTACGCGCATTATGCTCAATGAAACCGGTGACGGTAAAGTCCGCTCCACCCTCAGCCCCTACGGCCCAGACATTTACCCCTATAAGGCCGAATTGGCCCACTTTCTCCACTGTCTGGAGACAGGCGAACCGACGCGGGTGACGCCCCATGATGGCCTGATGGCAGTCAAGGTGGCGCTGGCGGCAATTGAGTCAGTGCGCACAGGCAAGCCGGTGGAGATAGCCACCTTTCAGGAGAATGTCCCATGAGCGATGCACCCATCAGAGTTGGCATCATGAGCTTTGCCCACGGCCATGCCCACAGCTATGCCACGACGCTGCAAAATATTCTTGGCGTGACGTTGGTCGGCATCTATGACGACAATGTAGAACGAGGGATGGCCGCGGCGCAGCGTTATCATAGCACTTTCTTCGCTACGGCTGAGGCCCTACTAGATCAGCAGCTTGACGGTGTGATGATCTGCTCTGAAAATGCCAACCATCGCGCAATGGTCGAAGCCGTGGCCGGAGGGGTAGGGTATATTCTCTGTGAGAAGCCGATTGCCACCACGGTCGCTGATGGCCAGGCGATGATCGACATTTGTCAACGCACCAACACGCAACTGCAGATTGCCTTTCCGGTGCGCTACTCGCCCCCCATTCAATGGTTAAAAACCACTTTGGACCAAGGAGAGTTAGGCAAAATCTATGCCGTACAGACGACCAACCATGGCTCCATGCCCGGCGGCTGGTTTATTGACAAAGCGCTGGCAGGTGGCGGCGCGGTCATCGACCATACGGTCCATGTGATCGATCTGTTGCGCTGGTTCTGGGGCACAGAGGTCACCGAGGTCTACGCCGAAATCGGCTACGATCTGCTTCATCCTGGCTTGGGCACTGACGATGTGGGGCTGCTCTCTTTTACGCTGGCCAATGGCGTCTATGGCACGCTCGACACCAGTTGGTCGCGCCCGTCCAGCTACACGACCGGCGGCGATGTGAAGATTGAGGTCACCGGCGAGAAGGGCATCGTTTTGGTGGACGCTTTCCGCCAACATCTGGCGGTCAGTTCGAACCAGCGCGGCAACACCAAATGGCGCCAGTGGGGCAGCAACATGGATCTGGGGTTGGTCACCGACTTTGTCACCACGATCCGCAACGGCAGCGCGCCCGCCATCACCGGGCTGGATGGGCTGCGCGCCTTGGAGGTGGCGTTGGCGGCCTATCGGTCGGCGGAGAGTGGACAGGTGGTGAAACTCAGTCACGGCTAACAATCGATGCAACAATTTTGTACATTGTGACAGCGGCGGGAAACCACTGCTTGTCCCATAGGGACATTTGGGTTTAGGATGAAGAGAATGAGGATTCTATCCTAAATTCAGCCATCCCTATGGGATAGCGCCAGGCAGAAAAACTTCCGTTATACGGCCAATCTTGCAATTTAAGCCAAGTTGATCAAGTAAGCAATGAACGTTGATCTGCATTTTGCACATATCTTTAGCCAATATCTTGATGAACAAATAGCCGCAATACATCCCCTTGGCGTTGCTTATGGCTCGAATCGCGTCTATCAGGTGGAGACTACTTCGGGTCAGCGCTATGTGCTGAAACAGCCCAAGCCAGTGCGCGAAGATTGCTCGCCCTTTTGGCAGCAGATGGATGCCCTCTTTGGCATCAACAGCACAACGCAGATCAGTGTGCTGCCGGCGATAGCGGCGCACTTACAGCAACAGCCAATCATCCCCATACCGCACGTAATCCATGTCGAACCCAACGCGGCTGATCCTGAACAGTCCTATGCGTTGGTCACCCATTTGGCCGGTGTGGCCCACGAGCCGGATGCGTTTCCCGCCAGTGAGGCGCTGCACGAGCAGCTTGGCCACTATGTAGGCTATTTACACACCCAATCCTATCACGGCTATGGTAATTTGCTCATGCCAGCGTTACAGCCCCAAGCCCACTTTTTCGCGGCAATGGTGGGGCAAATGCGGCGCATTATTCGTGAATTTTGGGGTAATGAGCCGGCTCTCCAGGAACAGCTTGAGCGATTGACGATAGCGACCACGCAGGAGGCGATCTTCAGCAGTGCAGCACTGATCATGACAGATATTTCTGCTAACCAGTTCGTCTACCACAATCAGCAGATCGCCGGTGTGGTCGATCTGGATGCCTATGTCATTGGCCCATGTGAGTGGGAGTTGGCCATGTTGGAAATGTCATTAACCGTGCCGATGGCGTTTCGGCGTGGTTATGAAGATTACGGCAAGTTACCGCCATTTGCCCCTTTTCGTGCCTTTTATCGATTGTGGTCCTACTTGAATGATCCCGATGATGGATATGATGCGACGCAGTTTGCAGACTTTATGGAGAGGTCACAATACTTTGCTTGAAGGTGGGTGCGTACCACATTTTCGGGGGTACTCTGGCAGTGAAATTGGAGATACCTGACTCGGCCCCCCAAAATGGGACGCACCCCTTGAAGGTTAAGCGTGACCGGCATCTTAGAGATGCCGGTCACGTTCCAGAAAGATGCTCACGAACATGACACAGCCAACAACTGTCATTCTCATTACCGGTCACCCGGCCACCGGCAAAACTGCGTTAGCCCACTATTTGGCACGGGAACTTGGGCTGCCGCTACTCCATCGCGATGGGCTGAAAGAGACACTAGCCGATACCCTGGGTTGGTCCGACGACGAGTGGTCACTTAAATTAGGGGCTGCGACGTGGGAATTGCTCTACCATCTGGTGGAGGCGCTGCTGCGGGCCCGTGTCTCACACATTGCAGAGAGCAACTTTCCCCCGACTCGAGCTACGCTCCGCTGGCAGCAGTTGCTGGAACAGTACCCGCTGCGCATTATTCAAATACGCTGTGAGGCGGATCCGGCAATCGTCGCGCAACGGCACCGGGCGCGCAAGGAACAAGGCGAGCGCCATCCGATTCATCGCTATGATGCGGACATGGACGCTTACGCAGCTTATCTACAACAACACGGGCCACTGGGCTGGGTCGAGGTAGCTGGCGAACGCATTGCCCTTGACACCGGCCAGAAAAGTACCCCTGAATATCCTGAACTTGCAGCGCAACTGCACACAATGCTCAAGACGATTTGAGTAAACAGAAAGGCTCACTATGTCTCAACCAACCTTGCGTCTCGGCACCTCCACCTACTCCTACTGGCACTTTTTACCCGAAAAGACGCCGATTGAAACTGTCCTTGATGAAGCGCATAAGCTGGGGCTTCACGGCATTGAAATCCTCCACCGTCAACTGGCCAGTGAAGAGAACGGCTATTTGCAACAGATCAAACGCCACGCCTTTCACCTGGGCCTCGATCTCTACAACCTGAGTATCCACCAGGACTTTGTCTGGGAGGAAGCAGGGGAACGGCAGAAACATATTGACCACACGCTGCACTGTATCGATTTGGCCCATGAGATGGGCATCGGTTCAATTCGCGTCAACTCAGGTGGCTGGCGCAAGCAAGGCAGCTTTGATGACCTGATCAAAGCCAAGGGCTGGGTTGCTCCCTGGCCTGGCTACACGAAGGATGATGGCATGAAATGGTGCATCGACGCCATCCATGCCTGTCTGCCCCATGCTGAAAAGCGGGGCGTCGTGCTGCTACTGGAGAATCACTGGGGGCTCACCACCTTTGCCGCCGACATGGCCCACCTCATCGAGACGATCGACTCGCCCTGGTTCAAGGCAATCCTGGATATGGGCAACTTTCTCTTTGAAGAGGATATGTATGCTGCGGTGGAACGCATTGCCCACCACGTCTGGTTGGCACATGCCAAGACCTATCATGGGGGCGGTACATGGTATAGTCTGGAACTGGATTATGCCCGCATCTTCAAGCTGTTGCTGGCCAATGGCTTTAAAGGCTATGTCTCCATCGAAATGGAAGGCGCGGAGCCGGCCGCAAGCGCCATGCCGAAGAGTGTTTCCCTTCTAACAGAGGCATGGGCGACTGCCACTGCGTAGGGAGGAGAAACGGCAATCGCTTGCAACATTGTAAGTATTTACCGGTAAACGCCGTGACTCTAAAGAGATGTGAATAACGTTATAGTAAGTGACTGTAGCATAAATGGTGTAACATAAACGACAATACTTAACAATGCCGCCGGCAGCAAATAAAGCTGGAGAATCAAGAAGTTTATGAAAGCAATCATCCTCGCCGCGGGCTCCCCCCGCGACGACCGCACGACCCCCTGGGTATTACAAAAGCTAGGTGATCGCGCCATGCTCGACTATGTCGTTGAACTGGCCAGGCAGGTGGCCAGCGCAGATGAAATTGTTGTCGTGGTCAATGCTGAAGCTAATGCGATTATGCAGCACCTGGGCCCAAACTATCACTATGTCGTACAACAGGAGTTGCGCGGCACGGGCCATGCCGTGCTCCAGGCTCGGCAAGCGTTAACCGATTACACGGGCGCACTATTGATCCTCTATGGCGATACAGCCCTGCTCCGTCGCTCTTCGATTTTGGGTCTGGTTAACCGCCATCAGCAGAAGCAAGCCGGCCTCACTCTTCTGTCAGCGTTGAGCACAGAACCGCTGCCTTATGGGCGCATTGTACGTAACACCGCCGGCGCCATTGTCGATGTGGTAGAGACAAAGGCTAACCTGAAACCAAACCGCGGCGTCCAGGAGCTGAATGTCGGCGCCTATGTTGCGGAAGCGGATGTGTTATGGCTGGCGCTGCAACAGGTCATTGCAGCCAGTCCTCATGCGGCCCAACATTTCACCGATGTCATCCATCACCTGGCACGCAGTGGCCACGCCATCGCCGGCCATCGCCTCTTGGATACAGACGAATTATTAGGCATCAATACACCGGCAGATCTGGAGCAGGCAGCCTTTATTTTACAAAAGCGCCAATTACGCCCGCGCCGGGATGAAGAGCGCAATTTGATTCGCTTTGGCACCGGTGGCTGGCGTGCGCTCATTGGCGAGGCGTTCACCCTAGCCAACGTACGTCGCCTCTGTCAGGCACTGGCCAATGATGTACTGCGCCAAAATCGTGAGCAACAAGGGGTCATCATTGGCTATGACCGCCGCTTTCTCAGTGACAGCGCTGCCGAGGTGGCCGCCGAGGTCTTTGCCGGCAATAATATCCCCGTTAAGTTACAGCGCGGTGACACGCCTACCCCGCTGCTCACCTATGCCACGGCCAGAGAGCAGGCGGCCTATGGCTTGATGTTCACGGCCAGCCACAATCCCCCCCAGTGGAATGGCCTCAAGGTCTTTGCCACTGATGGCTCACTGCCCCTGGACGAAGAGACCAAGGTGATTGAAGAAGAGGCCAATCATCTGAGCGCCGACACGATTGTCCGCACCGAGTTGCCCATTGCCCGCCGTAGCGGCATGGTGCAGGATGTTGATTACACCAACGCCTACGTCGATGCTGTCGAGGCGCTAATCGACCTGCAGGTGATCCGTGATGCCGGCCTGCGTGTGGTGTTGGATGCCATGCATGGCGTCGGTCAGGTGACGCTTGACATTATTCTCACGGAAGCGCGCTGCCGCATCGACACCATCCACGCTCGTCATGATCCCCTCTTTGGTGGACGCAGCCCGGCGCCCGACCCCAAAGAGTTGGTCCAACTAATCTCGCTGGTCCAAGAAGGCAATTATCACCTGGGGCTGGCCATGGACGGCGACGCTGACCGCATTGCCATCATTGACAATACCGGAGCGTATATTACAACCAACGAGTTGCTGTTGTTGGTCTACTATTATTTGCACGAAGTGCGCGGCGAACGGGGGGGCATTACCCGCAACCTGGCCACAACCCATTTGCTCGACCGGTTGGCAGCTCACTTTGGTGAAAAAGCCTATGAGGTGCCGGTCGGTTTCAAACATATTGCTGCCAGCATGAAAGCGCACAATGTGTTGCTCGCCGGCGAAAGCAGCGGTGGGCTTACCATTCGTGGCCACATCTTAGGCAAGGACGGCATCTTTGCGTGCGCGTTGGTCGTCGAGATGATGGCGCGCACCGGGCGCACCGTTGCGGATATGTTGGCCGAAATCTATGGCCACATTGGTCGGCTGGTAGGCAAGGAGATCAATCTACCGGCCACGCCTGAGATGAAGGTGATCGTGCAGCGCAAAGTGGGCGCCGGCGCCATCAGTGCAATTGCCGGCTATCCTGTGCTACAGACCTCACACCAAGATGGCGTCAAATTCTATCTGGAAAATGACAACTGGCTCCTCCTTCGCTTCTCCGGCACCGAACCGCTGCTGCGCATCTTTGCCGAGGCGGACAATGACGCGAAAGCGGAGCAGTTAGTCGAGTGGGCAAAAGAATTAATTGCGCTCTAACAGAAAAAGGGCGCCTTTTGCGTTTACAAAAGTATTACTCATGTAACCATAAATAACTATATTCCTATGGACTTATTAGAAGAGACTCTGCAAACCATTTACGGCGCTAGCGCCGCTGCGCAACTAGAGCGTTATCAGGCAGCCCTAGCAGCCTTTGGCCAGCACTTTGGCGGGGGCGGCCCCGTTACTATCTTTCGCGCGCCTGGTCGGGTCAACTTGATCGGCGAACACACCGACTATAACCACGGCTTTGTTATGCCGGCGGCACTCGATAAAGATGTGCTGCTGCTGGTGCAAGAGCGGGGTGATGACCAGTTCCAGTTGATCAACTTCGAGGCGGCTTTTCCAGCGGTCAGCTTTACCATTAGTGAAGCCATTCCGAGCGCGCCGCCGGGAGATTGGAGCAACTATGTACGTGGGGCGGCCCAAACCTTAACCCAAGTCATGGGGAAGCGACCGCCGGGTGTCAACGCAATGGTAGTGGGCGCGGCGCCCTATGGCGTACCGCGCGGCGCTGGGCTCAGCTCCTCGTCAGCCTTTACCGTGGTCGCTGCCGTTGCCCTAGCCCACCTTAGCGGCTGGCAAAGCAGCAGTTCTCACTTTGCCCAGCTCTGTTCCGATGCCGAGTGGTATGTGGGAACGCGGGGCGGGATTATGGACCAATTTGTCTCGCTCTACAGCGAGCGCGACCATGCGCTCTTTCTCGATTGCCGCCCCGACCACGCTGGGATCTATCACTATCAGACGATCCCTTTGCCCAGCGACTATCGTCTCTTGGTTGCCGACAGTGGCGTCCATCATGGCAATGTGCGGGGAGAATTTAATCAGCGGGTGGCGGCCTGTCGCGCCGGCGTAGCCTTGCTCAAGCGTGAGCAGCCAGAGATCACGCATCTGCGCGATCTCCATGGGGCGGATTGGCAGAGTCTGGAAGCGTTGCTGCCGGAGCAGATCGCCGCTGCTGCGCTGCAGGAACAAGGAGTTAGCTTGGGGGAAATTCCTGGGCTGGACCCCCATGCCCCGTTGCGGGTGCGCGCCTGCTGCCGCCATGTGTGGAGCGAGAATCACCGGGTGGAAGCTGCGCTGGCAGCCATGCACCGTGGCGATATTGGCCAACTTGGGCAGTTACTCAATGAGGCTCACTACAGCGCGCGCGATGATTACGCCATCAGTTGCCCAGAGCTAGAAACGTTGACAATGAGCGCACGCGCGGTTGCGGGCGTGGCCGGAGCCCGCCTCACCGGCGCCGGTTGGGGCGGTTGCATGGTGGCCTTGGTGCATGAAGCCGCCGTAACAGACTTTGCAGAGCAGGTTCAACATAGCTTTCGCACACAACACAACCGCATTCCGGCTATTTTTCCCTGTCAGGCCGGCCCCGGCGCCGGCTATGTAGGCCTAGTGAATTTTAGTAGCTAATCTAACCGGCTCTTTGCGACAGAGTGTGCTAGACATAGCAGGTGGCGGATAGCGCGCCCCAAGGGCTCCCGCGCATAACCCACCACTTGCCACTGAATTGACCCACTAGCACCTGAAGAGCCATCTGACCTAATCTGAGGCTTAAGATAAACCAGGTGTTGCATTATTTTCCGTTTTAGCGTAAGCTACATGACGTGGCAGACGAAGGCTCTCACCAGGAAAATGCAGCAGCAATTAATGTTAAAAAGCATTTGGATATACGAACAAAGTACCAAACAACGTTCAGGAAACTTGCAAAAATATGCGTATTATCGGTATGATTAGTGGCACGTCGGTGGATGGCATTGACGTGGCTGTGGCAGACATTACGAATGCACCCCATTCTGCTGCGCTGCAAATTGAACAACTGGCCTTTCTCACTGTGCCATGGGAGGGGCAGATTCGGCATGAGATTTTTACGCTCTTCGATCAGGCAACAACAGCCGCCGCGCTCTGTCGTGCGAATTTTGGCTTAGGCGAACATTTTGCTGCGGCTCTGTTACAGACGCTCGAAGCAACAGGAATTCCTTTGGCGTCCATCGACCTGATTGGGAGTCATGGCCAAACCCTTTGGCATGACGTCAATGCAGACGGTCATGTCACGAGCACATTACAGCTAGGTGATCCCTCGGTAATTGCCGCCCGCACCGGTGTTACAACCATTGGCAATTTTCGCGTCGCGGATGTAGCCGTAGGTGGACAAGGGGCGCCGCTTGTCTCTACCTTTGATTGGCACCTCCTTCGCCCCCTCGCGCAACGGAACGGCGTTAAAAGTGGTTGGCGCGCAGTACAAAACATCGGTGGAATCGGCAATGTCACTTTTCTTCCTCCGCTGAACCTGAACGCATCCCCGCTAGCATTTGATACAGGGCCCGGCAATGCGTTAATTGACTGGGCGGCTGGGTTGGCTACCGACGGCCAGCGCACCTTTGATCGCGATGGTATGTTGGCAACACAAGGGCAGGTCCATACAGCGTTAGTCGAACAGTGGCTGACGCTGCCCTATTTCCAACAGCCCCCCCCGAAAACAACCGGACGTGAGCTTTTTGGCCAACAACTTGCTCGGCAGTGGTGGAGCGCAGCAGCCGCAGATGGTCTGAGCGCCCACGACTTTGTCGCAACCGTCACAGAGTTGACTGCGGCCAGTATTGCCAAAGCTTATGCCGACTATGCACCGGCGCCGGTGGATGAGGTGGTCGTGGGCGGTGGGGGGGCGCGCAACCCAGTGTTACTGGCCCGTTTGGAGTATCACCTGGCGCAACGCCTGCCGCAGCCGGTAACGCTGTGCACCCATCAAGCATTAGGCATTGATGATAAGGCGAAAGAGGCACTGGCCTTTGCTTTGTTAGCATTTCTTGCGATCCATGGCCATGCCGGCAATGTACCTGCCTGTACCGGGGCAACTCAAGAGCAGATTTTAGGCCAGATTGCGCCAGGTCGTAACTATCATGACCTTCAACAACGAATACACTATCGCTCAATTCCAACATAAGGGGTGCGTACCACCAATGGGGCGAAGCACCAGCAGGGCCAATTGAGCTTCTCGTTCATCCCCCCAGTTGGGGACGTACCCAACATGAGTGTGGATTGTACTAGATTTTACTCGCATCAAGTGGCCGTACAAATCGTGGCGGTCGTACAGCCGAAAGTACGAGAGAGATAAAAAACAACCATGGAAAGAGATAGCGAAAGCTCCGATAAAATATTTCTGGGGGTGGATGGCGGTGGCACCAAGACCGTCTGCATCGTGATGAATCGCAGACAGAAAGTATTGGGCCAAAGTCGTACTGGTTCCAGTAACCGTAATAGTGTTGGGGATGAGACAGCACGCGCCAATTTACAACATGCCATTCAGGAAGCATTGGCCAGCGCCGGCTGTCAGACAGCAATGATTGGCGCCATTTGTGTTGGCATGGCCGGTGTGGACCGCCCAGCAGAACGCACTCTGATCAGTAGCTGGATCCACGAAATATTGCCGGGTGTGCCCAATGAGATTCAAAATGATGCACTGATCGCGTTAGCCGGAGGAACACAAGGAGATCTTTTTGGTGTGGCTGCGGTAAGCGGCACCGGCATGATCGTCTATGGCATCGACCGCGAAGGTCGCACACGACGCGCCGGCGGTTGGGGACCACTCTTTCGCGACAAAGGCAGCGGTTACGCCATCGGCAAGGCTGCACTGACGGCGATTGCGCAGGCGGTAGATGGCTTGGGACCAGCCACCGCACTGGAAGGAGCGATCCTCGATTATCTGGATCTTAGCACACCGCAAGCCCTAATCCCTTGGGCCTATGCCGATCTGAGTTGGGCGCGTATTGCCGAATTGGCGCCGCTGGTAGTCGAATGCGCCCAACAGAATGACCCCGTTGCCCAAACAATTATCCAGGAAGCGGCCATCGATCTAGCCGCCGCGGTCGAGGTGGTCGTGCGTAACCTACACCTGCTCAACGAGCAAATTCCGATTGTCATGGCAGGGCGCAATCTGTTGCCGGGGCTGCTCAGCAATCTGGTCGTGCAGCACCTGGGCGGACTGACGCCCAACGCACAAATTATCCGCACCAATGCCGAGCCGGCGTTGGGGGCGGCGCTCCTGGCCCTGAAGCATTTGCAAAAAGGTAGCCAAGATGAGCACACTGCCGGTAACTGAGCAGCGCAATCCCCTCAGCAGCGACCTCGACAAACTCAGTACGCTAGCCATGATGCGGCTCATGAACCAACTCGATGCGACCATTCCAGTGGTCGTCGCCGAAGCGTTGCCACAGATTGCCGCCACGGTCGATCAGATCACAGCCACGCTCGATGCGGGCGGGCGGCTCTTCTACCAAGGCGCCGGCACCAGCGGTCGCCTGGCGGTGCTTGATGCCGTGGAGTTGCTGCCCACTTTTAGTGTGGCGGCCGGTGTGGTCATCCCCCTTTTGGCTGGCGGCGAACGCGCCATGTTTCACTCTGTAGAAGGGGCCGAAGATGACGCCGACCAAGGCCGACGTGACCTGGAGCATCATGATTTTTGCGCCCAGGATCTCTTAGTCGGCGTGGCGGCCAGTGGGCGCACCCCTTATGTGCTGGGTGGCCTGCGCTATGCCGCTAGCCTGGGTGCGCCCACCGCGGCCATTGTCTGTACGGCGCAATCACCGATTGCCGCAGCGGCACAGGTCGCCATTGAATTGGTCACTGGCCCCGAAGTGCTCACAGGCAGCACACGGCTGCGCGCCGGCACCGCCACCAAGCTGGTGTTGAATATGCTCAGCACCGGCGCGATGGTCAAGCTGGGCAAAGTCTATAGCAACTTAATGGTCGATGTTCGCCCCACCAATGCCAAATTGCGTCAGCGGGCCCTGCGGATTGTCAGCAGCAGCGCCGGTGTTGACGAAGCTATCGCACAGCAACTGCTTGATGCCACCGGATGGCAAGTCAAGCCCGCCGTCGTCATGGGGCTGGCCGGCGTCGACGCAGCGGAAGCCCAGCGACGTTTGGTGGTGAGCCGTGGCCATGTACGGCAAGCGGTGCTGGATCTGAGCGGGTTAGTGGATGAATCAGTGGCAAGTAGCGGGTGGCGAGTAGCGCGCCCAAAGGGTTCCCACGAGTAGCGCATTACCCGCAGGAGTCCTCTGGGCGCGCTACTTGCCATCCGCCTTGTCATGGCTTTTGCGTTGTTCGAGAATAGCGAGCGTTTTGGCGTCGCGCTGGCCCGTAAAGTACTTAGCAAGCACTTTGGCAAAGACGGAGTCCGGCGGTGTAACCTGGGCAAACAAGGTCATGGAGGATTTCAGCTTTAGATCATCAGGTGAACCAAAGATCTCCCAGGCAGAGTGGCCATCGACCGCCAAGAGCGTGGCGGCACATTCGCGAAGCCTTGGCCCCAGAAGCGGGTGTTCCAGATAGTGGCTTGCTTCTTCACGGCTTTTGATGGCATAGCGCTGAGAGGTAGGACTGTGGCCCAAGCCTACAATTTGGGGGAAGATGAACCACATCCAGTGGCTGCGCTTCCGGCCATTGCGCAATTCTGTGAGCGCGGTTGCATAGGTTGGCGCTTGTGCGCTGACAAAACGCTGCAAATCAAAGGGATCGGTTGTATTGTCTGTGTGTGTTGTTGATGACATGATTCACTTCTTGTACGTTTCTACTTCGACAGTGTAACACTAAGCTGATTCAATCGCGCTCGCCAAATTCGTGTCCATAATTCAGCCAACTTCTCGATCACCGTGGACTTGCCGGTCCCCGACATGCCCGTCAACAGTATCCGCTTCACATGATCACCACCCTTTCATCTGCCATTCCACCCGAGTGGGCCTTTAGCCTACCCCAACCAGCGTGGCCAGTCCTCCCAAATTTTGCAGGGTTGGATAGCCATAGTAGCTGGTCGAGGGACCATGACCACGCTCAATGTAGACGGTGTGGCGAATGCCCACGTCGTAGGCCGACATCAGATCATAGCGAAGACTGGATGAGACATGCAGCAGGTCAGCGGGGTTGCAGCGCAGTTGGTCGATCATGTATTCAAAGGCCCGCAGCCGCGGTTTATAAGCCTGGGCCTGCTCGGCAGTATAGACACCATGAAAGGGCGCGCCTAGCTTTGCAACATTGTGGTGGATCTGATGGTCGGCTGCGTTCGACAGGATAACGAGGGGGAATTCCTTGGCGACTGCGGCCAACCCCGCCGGGACATCTGGGTGCGGTCCCCAGTTGGGAATGGCGGCATAGAGTTGCTGGGCCGCAGCATCATGAGCAGGCAGTCCCCAGCGTTGGCAACAGCGATGCAGCGCTGTCTGGATGAGATCGGCATAGGGCTGCCAGGCGCCGAGGGCCTCATCAAAACGATATGCGCTGAAATCGGCGAGGAACGCCGGCATGTGCGCCTCATCGATCTGTGAGGCAAGGAGTGTGCGCGTCATCGTGCTGATCTGGAAATCGATTAACGTACCATAGCAATCAAAAGTAATATATTTGGGTCGAAACTCTGCCATTGTTTTTCCCTCTTACTCGCTTGCAAAGCAATATGCACCCCTAGCTAGATTCTGTTGACATTTCACCGCCCTCCAGAGAAAGATTGTGCATTTCGAGATAAGTTTCCTGGAGGGAGTACTGTAAATATCAACACAACCTAGCTATTGCCACTGGGCGGCAAAGGTTGCTGCCGGCAAATCATAGCGCCAGGCGCCATGCTCGACGAGGAGGGCGGCAATGCGCCCAATCTCGTCACAGGATTTGGCCCCTGCGCCACAGCCGCCGGTGGCAATAAAGATCTGATCCTGCTCTACACAATCAATGTAGGGCCGGTTGTGGGCGGTGTAGGCGACAACACAGGGTTTGGCGCCAAAGGAGGCCACACGCAGATTGGGCAAGAGGGCCAGCAACACCGCGCGCAGCGCGTCCAGCTCTTCCGGGTCGCCGGCGCTCTGAAACCACTGGCGAAATTCAGCAGGCGTTTCCAGCAGGTAGGGTGTATGGCGGGAGCCGCCGATCTTGATACAGAGCTTGCCATCGGCATAGCGCACAGCCGGCGTCGAATAGACGGAATCCAGCACGGGGTTGTCGGCCAGCCACACAATCGTTGTCGTAAACGCTTGCAGCCGTTCTGCCTCGGCGGCGTCGATTTCCGCCAGCAGTACGGTGCGGGCTTTGCGTTGCATGGCCAGCGGGCGGGGTAACAGGTGGTTGGTATAGCTACCGGCGGCAATGAGCACTTTTTTTGCCTGCACCCGTTGCCCGCCATCGGTGGTTAATTCAACCATGCCGTTGCGTTGGCTCAACGCCGTCACGGTTTCACGTACAATCGTTGCCCCTTGCTGGGCGGCAACGGTCAACTGAGCCTGCACCATGGCGCGGGGATTGATATGGCCGGCCGCGCCGCGCTCCCACAGGCCCATGGTGCCCGGGGGCACGTAGAGAAACGGAAACTGGGCGACCACCTGGCTGTCGGTCAGCCGCGCAAAGTCGGCGTCAAAAGTTTGTCCGGTCACTTCGGATTGCTGCAGACGCGCCATGGCTGCGGGCAGAGCCGGGTAGAGCCAGAGGCCGCCGGAACGGTAATGAAAGGTGATTCCACTCTTTTGTTCGATTTCTGGATAGACGGCGATTGAACGGGCGGCCAGTTGCGCCCAGACCGGATCCGCATCAATGATACGGGTGATCCGCCCTTGGTCATAGTGGCTGGCAAAGACGCCGGCATGGGTCTGCCAGTCAACCGGCTCACTGGGCCCAATGGCAACAACCTGGAGGCCATGCGCGCTCAAATAGCGTGTAGCCGCCGCGCCAATCATCCCATTACCGACAACAGCAACATCGTAGTTACGATTCATAAGGGTTCCTTTAAAGATGTTGTGAATGAAAATATAAACGCTTGTATGGGCGAAGGAGATTATAGCATAAGCAAGTGTTGACTTGCAATAAAAATTGAGCTACACTTATCGCAAGTGAGCACTTGCAATAAGTGTCAGGAGGAATCCTTTGACCCGTACCAGCAAAATCGCCCCTTTCCATCAAAATCTTACTCCCAACGAGAGGGCCATTATTGACAGCATCCGCACGCCCATGTTCAGGAATCTTGTTACTTGGATTTGGGGGGTGAAGCTTCGCCTGCAATTTACCGGGTGGTTACAGTAACCGATTCGCGTGCACCTATGAGATATGTCAGTGGGCGCCCCCTTCCTACAATGGACAAACGACACGGTGTGTGGCTGTCACAGAGATGGCTGCTCCTTGCGATAAGGTCGGAAAGCACGAAAAAGAGAGAGCAACCCAAAAAAAACTGCGGCTTGAAAGGCAAAACTTCCGATTGCGTCATATGGGTCGTCTGCAAAAGGATTTACTGGCGAGAGGTAAAGATTTTGTTTCGTGATGTCAAAGAAGGCGGCGAAGACTACCGCAAATATAAAAACAATAATGGAAGTAATATTTGCTTTAGTAGACATAATGCTTGCGTCTCGTTTTCGAATGAGTAATTCATGCTCCATCAGGGCAGCCCAACGCCACGCTTCAGGCGCGCCGCTGGCAGCATCGATAAACCGGCACGGCTGGTGGCACGCAACCACATGTTGAAAAACACCAGGTTGTAGGCCGCGCCAGCGGCGTCGCCTGCGAGCGATGTTGGACCGGGGATTGAATGGGCGACGGGCAGCATTCCGGCAAGCGTTCCGTATTCGTACGAGCGCGCTGTCCGTCTCTTGCTACGCGCTCACCGTCGCCGTTGGGATTTGAGGAGCGTGTTCAGCAAAATGCCGCCCATGATAGCGAAACAATCCTTCAATCGTGCGGTACTCATCATGAAAGGTCGGTCCCATGTCCGGCAGCTGCACTCCACACTGCCATTGATCGTCGCGCACGCGATCCAAGGCTGCAAGAGCGGCAGCATGACCTGCCTCATACGTCTGCGCGATGGAGCTCACGGTGTGCCCACGTGCCTCCTCGCGCGTTTGCTGTTCATTCTCTGCATTCAACTCATCTGCAGACGCAGTAAATGGATCGGGAAAGGTATTGGTTTGAAGCCAGATGAGTTGTTGCGGGATCACAAGGAGGTAGCTAGTGATATGCCAAAGGAGTTCGCCGATTGTCCAGGCCGGGTTATGGCTTGGCCGATCCCAGTCTTCAGGTGCGAGGAGGGCAAGCAAGGCGTGGAATGCCTGACGTGTGATTTCAAGCTCGCTGCGGAGGGCGAGATGCAAGGGATTCTGTGCGTGATTTGGTAGGTGATCTGACATAATCGATGCTCCATATCTCAAAGCCAAGCGATGCTACGCATCTACAATCTCTATATTCTACCGCACACAGCATCGTGTACGGTACACGTGGTGCGCCATTATCTGAACGAACCGGCAACTGCGGTACGGGCTGAGGTGCGGGTCGGGTAAGGGGATGGCATTACTGCCATCCCCTCCCCTCAGAACGGTGCGGGCGACTTTCATCCGGTTACCTCTTAGGTGCCGCTCAAGCACCTCAAGCGCCCATTGCTGGACGCAACGAAGGACCATTGTAATCAGGGTGATGAACTTGGGTATGACAAGCCGGATGAAGCAGCACTAGATTGTCCAGTTCATCATCACCACCGTAGACTCGCCAGAGTAGATGGTGAATATGCCAACCCGTAGTACGATTGATAAGTTTACCACAGACTGGACAAAGCCCCCGTTGTAGACGCCAAAGTGCCCGCAACTGGAAGCGCTTTGGCAGTTCATCAGCGGTTTTGCGGAAGCGACGTTGCTCAAAGTAAGGCTCCCAAGCGGGGTCATAGGGATTGGCCGCACCGTAGAGTTTGATGTGACGACGAATCGGAACAAGCGCCGGTCGAAACAGCGTGGCCATCACTTGTTGTCCGGCTTCATCAATGGTGGAAGCTTGGAATGGTTGCCGACGACCATGACAATCGCTGAAGTACTGCTGATAAATCCAGCGCTGTGACTTGTTGCGATGTCTAGCTTTCGCCCATGCCCAAAGCATTCGGTACAATTGGTCATCAATCCGTTTGAAGGTGCGGGATGCCACCACATGACGATGGTAGTTGCACCAGCCTTGGAGGATGGGGTTCAGTCGCCGGATGAGACCATAGGCAGAAAGCTGTTTTCCTTCTACTTTGATGATCAGGCGCATCTTTTCAAGTAAGGTTTGCTGACTCTTGCGGGATGGCTTGATGATCAGTTTGCCCTTGAACTTAGGGATGGTGAAGCCAAGAAAGTCAAAGCCATCATTGATGTGGATGATGACCGTCTTTTCTGGTGACAATCGTAAACCCGCGCTGCCAAGAACGCTTCTACTTGTGGACGAATCTCTTGTTCGAAGAGTTGGCGGTCGCTACAGGTGATGATGAAGTCATTCGCATAGCGCACTAGATGTACCTTCATTCCCTTGCGGCGTGGGTACCGCTTCTGCAGCAATGATTCCAGACCATCCAGTGCCATATTCGCTAAGACAGGTGAGAACAGGCTTACCACGTTCCGTGTGGATACCTGTGTGACGTAGACCCCGCCTCTACCCCGGAGGTGCATCGTCTGCGCTGGATGAGTTCGGAGCATCCAGACCTAACCTCTTGCCTTTTTGGCCCAGGTGTATCAACAGCTTTCACCTGTCATGTGTAACGAGGCTGTAGCGATTCACATTTGTTGGTCATATCACACAACCCTAGTCCCCGACGCCCCGCTGTTGGGCATCGCCGCTCCTGTTCATACATTGACGACCGTTAAAAAAAACGAGGATACATTGTCCCTTTGCTTCGCACCCCGCTGTTACCAGCGACCCACTTGGGGTAGGGTACTCGTAGCAGAATACAAGGTTACATCGAGATTTCTCCTGTGTAACAGCTATCCACACGACTTCGTGTCGCACCCGAACGTCACATTCAGTTACCCCAGGATGCCGTGGCCGACAACGCACCAAACCAACCATTCCCCAGCGGGCAAAGAACGCCGCAATCGCGACTGTTCCTGGGGTCAACTGGAATGGATGTTCGGCAGGGAAGATCCTGTGCAGATCAGATTTCCAAGCTAGAATAACCGATCTTACAGCACGGGTTCAGGTGGATGACACTAATTGCGTCTTGACAGTAGGTATAGAGCAAAATCAGGCTGGTACAGCCACTTCATAGTCAAGACGTTCACCAAGTGTATCTTCTGCTATATCTAGATCATAGTCCATCTGCAAACCCAACCAGAATTGTGGGGACATCTTGAAATAGCGCGCCAAGCGTAATGCCGTATCTGCGGTAATGCGACGTTTGCCCAGTACAATTTCATTGATTCGTCGCGCTGGTACACGCAATGCTAAGGCGAGCTGATTTTGGCTCAACTGCAGCGGTTTCAAGAATTCTTCTAATAACACTTCGCCCGGATGAACAGGCTGTAACTTCTCATCATGATTCATCATTGCACCTTAATGATAATCAACAATCTCTACTTGCCAGACATGACCATTGTCCTATTCGAAGCAAACCCGCCACTGATCATTAATGCGAATGCTATACTGTCCTGCTCGATCACCACTCAACCGTTCCAAACGGTTGGCCGGTGGCACGCGCAAATCTTGTAGCGATTGGGCACGATTGAGCATACGCAACTTTCGCAATGCAACAGATTGAATATCTGAAGGCAGCTTTCGGGATCGTTGCCGGTTGAAAATCTTTTCAGCTTCATCATCTTTGAAACTTTGGATCATATTGCCAGTGTATAACGTTTGGCGTTAAACGTCAAGGGCAAATGTGTACGGAAAGGAACAACCTTTGTATTATAGACTGTGTCGCCCTGTCACATGGGCAAGCCGAACGCCGATATGAGCAGCCAGGGGAAAGCGAGCGGATACCATTTATGCCCCCAGAAGATTGTACGTGGAAAACACTTCCAAGCGTGCTGCTGTTCCCCTGGTCTGCTCCATATGATGTTCGGCAGTGTCGGGGTCGCCAATGTACCACCGACTACTCTACGAAACGTTACATACAAATCGACATTGCCACTAGGCATCAGTTTCTGGATCTGGTTTATCCGTCTCAGAAATGAATTTAATGTCCGTTAGCAACTCTACGTCCAAAGCTTGATCGAGCCATTTATCCAGCTGGGCAGAATCACTGGTCTCTGCAATGAGTTGCAATACATCCTCTGGAATCTCTTCAAATTTGTGATGAAGTACCCGAATAAGCGTCTTCCGTTGAGATTCTAGAGCGGATTCAGCTAATGCTTCCTGAAACGTAGGCACTTTCCGCATTGCCTCCGGCACATTGCGGAAAAACTCATCAATATACGGCCACGTTTCTTCACGAATTGTCAGTTCCATTTTAGTCACCTCCATAATCTTACGCCAAATCACATCGGGGTCGCTCACAAGCCCAATATCCAACGTCAGTTGTAAATATTCTACCAAACCTTCAGCCAAACACAATTCAATGAACTGCTCCAACTTCTCACCACGTGCCAGTGGCAACAATGCATAATTGATCGGCTTTAGCTCTAACTCGGTCGGATGAATGATCCAAGTCGGCATCTTTTTGGCATTGTCGCAATAAATACCTGGTTCGCCTGTTGGCTCAAAGCTAAATTCATCTTTGAGCGTGTCCAAGACTCTTTGCGGTCGCGTCACACAAACTATGGTGGCTGTCCGTTGACGAGGCATTTCAGCAATCTCTTTGACACTCAGGAACGTGAGTTGCTGGGCTGCCTCATCTGCTTCTTCTTGTTGACTATTGTCACGCGCACCAATCCCCCATGCACGCATCATGATCACATTAGGATTAGTCGTCGTTAACGGATCATGAACACCCTTGAATTCCAATGCGTTGATACGCCGGAAATGGGCAAAGATCGTATCCTGCAACCGCTGTGTATCTTCCTGAGTACATTCGACCACCAAATCAGTCGCCCGACTGAGCGAAAAGACTTCATACTGCGGAATTGCCCGAATCCCGCGCCTCTCGAAGAAAACCCGATACCGCGTCTTCGCGGTATCATCAAATGGATTCGCCATGCCTCCTCCAAATCATTGTTGTGTCTCCATTATACCACTGATGTTGACAGTTTGCATTCAACTCACAACTTTGCACAAATCGCCCCTTCTGCGTATCATAGAGAAACGCCCTCCACAGTGGATGAGACTGCGCAGGGCTAGTTGGTGTTGATTTGCGTGATTGCTCGCAAAGCGATATCAGCTTTGTGTTGGCGGTTTTCGTTTGGTTGTCGCGCTTGCCGACAGCTTTGTGTGGGTAATCAAGCGATCTGCGTCAGCGCGTAGGTTGGAAAGTGAGCGGCTGTTCTGTTCGAGCAATGCTTGCTGCGTGACTTGGTTTTGGATCAACTGCCCGATGGCCATTTCGGGCGTGATCTGTGCCAAGCGCCACTGTTGTAAGAGTTCGGCGGGTGTGATGGCTGCCATTTTGATTCTCCTTTTTTGAATTAACCGATTGGTCATTTTTAGTGACCAAAATTGTATCACAGCATAGAGTGGGTGTCAAGTCCCATTATTTTCACGCGTAAAAATAGATGATGTTATTAGTGAGATCGATATATGGAGCGATTTGGGGAAAAGCTGCGGACACTACGACTGCGACACGATATGACTGTGCGAGAATTGGCAATGAAACTTAACGTCAACTCGCATAGTCATATCGTGCAAATTGAATCAGGTAAAAGCAAACCCTCTGTCGAGTTATTATTGAAAATTATGGAGCTGTTTGAGGTGTCTTGTGATCGACTGCTCAAAGATGAGCTAGAGCTAGATGAGTAAGGCTGAATCATCTTGGCTGATCACGGATGAGGTGTTGAAAATTAGATGCAATTTGCGTTAAGGTTTTGTGTTTGCTAAAAGCTGCTGAACTCGAGGTCATTCAGTAGCGCAGTGTCATCTAGTGGTATCAACGCCACCCTGTCCATTTACCAACAGTGCGCTGGTTACTAGCGCACCGTTACTGTTGCGTCTGCTACCCATACTGCTCAGTGATATATTGTCTGTGTAACTGCCATCTGTTATCCTGCTTTAATAACACCGGCCTAATTGTTTGTGACTATAGGTAAGTAGATTTTTTCAAAAGAGCCATACACGTAAATTTGTTTGTCATAGCCAGCTAATACGTAAAGCCGGAATGGTTCATTATCGAAGGCAATACCTGAAATACCATTCGATAATCCTGTATCGATATATTCTTGAACGTTATTGCCATCTCTGTCAACCTCAAAAACAATACCAGGATTCTGGCCAGATTCGCCTGTGACAGATAAATTGCCTGTAGATGGGTTGAAATCTAAGCCCGCATCGGAGGCATCACCCAAGATAGTTGGAAGCGCAAATGAATTTACTTCCGTATAATTATTTTCATCTAAATTTAGCTCCCTGACTAAATGAGAAGAGGTGCTAACTATATCCAATATAAATAGATTATTTGTTTGTGGATCAATCGCTAGCCCAGTACCTTCAATAATAGGCGAAGAGATTTCAGATATCAAGGTACCTGTTATCGATATCTCAATAATCGGCTCGGGGTTTGTGGCATTTAATCCGTTGACAAATAGCAAATTTCCTGTCAGTGGATTGTAATCAAATCCTGAATTATCAACTATCGGGCCAGATATTGTAAAAGTATTCAACAACTGACCATCAGGAGATAGTTCTGCAAATCCTGTATTATCGATACCTATATAAAGATGTCCTGTTGTTGTGTCAACTGCAATAGATGATGCTCGCCCCAAGTTACTTAGGCCACTTATGCCAATTATGTAACCAAGTTCAGGCTTGTCACTAATTTCTATGGATTTTACCGGACGAACTACAGAAGACGTAATGACCAATATAACACCTACTACTGATAAAAATTTTGTCATATTGTCTATCCTTACAAGTTCATTGGGCTATATAGATAACTTCTTTTTGGTTGCTAAAGCGATACAATCATATCCTTGGTGTACATTCATTGATTGTGCGCCATCAGCTAAAAGCAAAACACTATCTCGACTTCATTCTCATCGTCTTTAGCGGAAGCCAACGCCGATATGAGCAGCCAGGGGAAAGCGAGCGGATAACGTTCAAGACCCTGGAAGGTTGTACGTGGAAACCACTTCCATGTGCGCTGCTGTTCCCCTGGTCTGCTCCATATGATGTTCGGCAGTGGCGTCTTTACGTGGAGGCTAGTTTTATCTCAAACTCCCGCTGTTTACGAAAGAAACAAACTTCGAACTCCATGAAGAAATTCATCTGCCCCAAAATCAGTGACACGTTGTTATTGCGAGTCCAGGCAAAAACGAGACGAATAGGTGCAAGGTCACCAATGGTTGCCATCGCAAAGATCGGCTGTGCTGCGAAACCGCCAAGATTGCCAGCGAGTTTGATGGTTGCCTTCCGTTCCTCCCACAACTCACCTAGCTGTAAGCCCATGTCATAAGGCAACACGTTCACGGTTGCGCCGCTATCTACCAATCCAACTGCTTCAACTCGTTGGTGATCAAGTTGTAGCGTAAGTGGCAAGCGCGGTAAGCTATCAAATTCGGTCTGAGCTGGACCAGTGACTGTATACGGAAAACGCATTGTTTACTGTTCCCTGGCTTCAAAGGCTGCCAATGCTTCGGCCAATGCTTGCCCGGCGCCAAACATATCATAAGGGGTCGGCAACATGTAGGTCTTATGATGCTCCAATGGATAAATCTCCGCGTTTGTATCCAACTCTTCCGCGAGAATGCGAATTAAACGTAATTTTTCAAATGCTGGTAGCTGCCGAATCGTCGGTAATATTTCGACCAGTGTCATTGTCGCCTCCTGTTAAGCCTTTTGCGAACTCTTCAAAATCGCTAAACGCAGTCGCTATTAAACCTATTATAACAAAAAAGTTGGGCGTATCCTACCCAACTACTCTGCTGTTGACCGAAGTATCAATTTTTGTTGCGATACCTGCTTTCATGTTGTGCAAGTACGTCATCCTCTTGTAACGAAGAAAAAACTGTGTAAAAGTGATTTAGCAATTCGCGTGCCGAATGACCTTCAGATGGGTCTCCAACCAATATATCTTTGTTTTTTAGAGCGTATTTGAAAAGTCAAAGTCAGGCAGTAATGCGGCGTAACATGGTGTGAATCGAAGCGGCATAAATCATGCCTTCACTACTCTGGGTGCAGCGCTCATAGTCTTTACTTAAGCGCCGGTAACGGCCAAGCCAGGCAAAAGTACGCTCAACAACCCAACGCCGTGCCAGAAGCACAAAGCCCGTCTGGTCCGGTGGGCGTTTCACAACCTCAAGCGCAATCTGAAGGGTTTCCTGTACCCAGTCAACAAGGCCGCCTTTTTCGTAGATACCATCGGCCCAAATCCGCTGGAGGGTATCGACCGTTGCGGTGACTTTCTCGAGGATATGTTTGGCACCGTGGTAGTCCTGAATGTTGGCCGCATGGACCACGACATCGAGCAAATTGCCGCAGGTATCAACTACAATGTGGCGCTTACGTCCTTTCACCTTCTTGCCTGCGTCATAGCCACGAGTGCCACCGGCTTCGGTCGTTTTAACACTTTGGCTGTCAATCATCCCAGCACTTGGCTTGGGTGAGCGGTTCCGTTGTAGCCGGTCATAACGCCGCAGCGCTTCGTTCAGATAGCGCCACGTGCCGTCGAGACACCACTTGCGAAAGTGATAGTAGACACTGTTCGGATTGAGCAAGTCGTGCGGCACATCTGCCCAGATGACGCCGTTGCGTACGACATACAAAATCGTATTAATCACTTCACGTAAGTCCAGTTCCATCGGCCGGCCTAGCCGATTCTGCGTCAATCGATCTTCCAGCTGCGGCTCAAGCCATCCCCACTGGCGGTCGGTTAAGTCGCTCGAGTATACTTTGCGTTGGTCTGACAATGTCTTCCTCCGGTTTGGTCAAATGGTTGCTTTCCAACCCTATTGTACCAGTCCCGACTTTTCAAATACGCTCTCAGGTCAATACCGGCGGCCGATCTACCTGAAGTTACGGGAATAGATTTACCAATCTTTTCCATTTTGGCTGCTGGCATTCTAACGATGGCAAGTTTACGTTTGAGAGTACTAAGCTTTGCTGCCGCCTCAGGGGAGAAACATGTATCGGCCTGACACATCGTCCGTACTACTTCATATGCCCCTAATATCCAAAGCCAAGACAACATCTCCGCACGTGACAAACTTTCGTGTGCAATGAGATCATTAGCGAAAGCATTGTCTAGACATTGGAGTATTTCGATTCGTATATCAAAAAGCACACTTACTCGCCCCCAAAGATAGAATGAAAACTTGGCAAGAGGGTTTTGGCGCTCAAATTCTTCCCAACTTTGATCAATAAGCATATGTCACGCAACTGATAATCCATGATTTTCTGTTGTTCAAGTTCATATGTCCCGTAACTTTGGAGTCGCCGGCGAACGAATCATTCAGTTGCCACAGAAATGCGTGGCGATAACGCCCTGAGACTAACCGATTCCCAAGCGGGCAATCAGCGCCAAACGAGCGCGGTTTCTGGGGTCAACTGGAATGCATGTTCGGCTGGGCGTGCTACAAGCGAGCAGCTACAGCCTATGTTTCTACAAAGGATTCTTGACATCGAGAAACGTGAATTGTTCAAAATCGCTCGTGTTTACCGTATACAACCCAGAAATCCGGTGATCTTTCAATGTGGCAACCAAAGCCACATCAAAGACCTTTTGTCTGGTTGTCACAGACTTGAGCAAATCCAACAGTGTAGTCAGTTGGGTTGACTTTGGGTAGAGAATCGTAACGCCCGTATCAACGTAGTCTTGAACAAGTTGCACCGCATCATGGAGTGACAACGGTGGTTCGAGTTGCTGCCGCGTAATGACATTCAAAAACTCCATTAGCACTTGTCCTGGGATGCAAATGGATAATTTCCCCTCAGCATCTCGTTCATTCATGACCTTTTCGATAAATGCTTTGGCTCGCGGATGGAACAGTGACGTGGTGTTATGCGCATAAACCAGAAGATTTGTGTCAAGCGCGTACATGGTCAAGAAACTCTATCCGCATACATCTCTTCACGATCAACGGTAACATCTGCGCCAAGATCAAACGTCTGCACGCGAAAAGGTTTACGCGGGGCAGACATAGCTTCGTTTTGGGCAATTTCATCCTTGAGAGACTGAAGCAAGAGTTCAATCACCTGGATACGATAAGTCAAAGGTGTATACTGAAGCTGTTGAACCGTTTCTTGGACTGTCATTCTATCATCTCCTTACCAACACTGTAACACTTTTTTATTATGCTCATAGCTTCATTATACCAGGAAAATAAGTCGCTACCCAGTTCCAAATTCACTAGCAATAGTCAGCCCTATCCAAGCACTAAGCGGCCTGAAAACGCTGAAACACCCTGGAGAAGATAGTAATCAGCAGCACGCGTTCGGCGATTAAAACCTAGTGCGTGATTAGGCTCAGTAACCTATATCAAACTGGCAATACAGAGTGACATAAGTGGTGAATCACCAAAGATTTATCAGTTAGTTGGAGGCTTCTGACCTAGAACAAGAGTCATACCTTCGCGGAAATAAAATTCAGGGTGATTGACGGGATTATTCGGCGATTTCGGATCTTGGAATAGCCGCCATTGTTCTTTATCCGTCTCAGGTAATGATAAGCCTTCTACTTCGTTTGAGAAGAAGCGTGTGACTGCTGCAATAAAGCTGTGCACATAATCTGGAAGTGGAGCACGTATCTCTTCCAAAAAAGTCTCTTGAGTTATATCGATCAATCCGGCCCTTGTAAGCCAACCAGGTAGATTATGTACTCTAAGCCAAGCCTCATGTGTTTGTGCTATTTGTTCCCGATAACGCCAATAAACAAATGTATCGAAGGGGTATAACTGATGTGTGGTCCAATCTGATTCTTTGATGGCTACATATCCCCCCGGTTTAACTACGCGTACTAGCTCTTGCAACACTTGAGTCGTTTCACTATCCGTCAAATATTGGGTAACATTAGCATTCCATACCACATCGAACGTATCATTATCATAAGGTAGCTCCATTAGGCTACCTACTTTGGCTGTAACCGGAACATCCCATTCTTTGGTCATAACTTCGACCTGCTTAATATTTTCTGGTGCCAGATCGAATGCGTCAATCCTGCCACTTAACCCAACTAGCTCAGCCATCAGTGGCAAAAAACTACCGCTACCACAGCCAGCATCCAAAACATGCCAGCCTAGCTGAATACCAACAGCATGCAGCATCGCTTCGTAAGACTTCCGACAAACGGCGTAGTGAGTGTCAATAAACTCCGCATTCGAAAGTTGGTGACCAGTCGACGAATGGCCTGCCAAGATATCTTTGTTACTCATGACTCTCCTCGTCTTTCTCCTCCTCATGAGGTAGCCGAACGTAGAGCTTACTGGCCAGGGGCATGGACCGACCAACACCCTGCGAGCGAAGCACCTTCCCAAACCGACCACGCAAAAACGCACCGAGCACCCCCTGGTCCGGTACAGCGGATGTTAGCGGCGGTGAGAATATAGATGTTATTTGCGTTTGTTTCTTTCAGGTTGGTGAGTGGTGCTTTCGGTGATGATGTTGGCGTCGCCAGCAATATTTGTTTGGCTGCCACTTACTATCTGACCACGTTGGTCAAAGATACCTGGCGAATAGCCTATCCCGCTGCCAATGTCCGTTGCTAACTGAAAGTAGTCTTCTGCCTTGTCTAACTGACCATCCCTAAGCGCTAGCTCACCTAATTTTCGTAACGCATGCTCTTCACCAAAACGAAGGCTAATAGCTCGATAGATACCTAATGCCTGCTGAAAGCAGTCAACTGCTTGTTCAAATTCATCCAGTGCCTCAAATATAGATCCCAAATTTGTAAGAGTAATCGCTTCGCCATACCTATCGCCTGTCCTACGCACAAGTGACAGGGCTTGCGTGAAAAGGTCGAGCGCATTCTGCTCCTGTCCCAGGTTGGAGTATACAACCGCCATGTTAGCCAGGGTAGATGCCTCTCCACCAATATCGCCAACTTTACGTCTGAGCGGAAGCGCCTGATGATATAAGTCCAGAGCCTGTTGCATGTTTCCAAGTGCCGAGTAAACGACTCCCATGTTGGTAAGAGTAGACGCCTCTCCACTAATATCGCCAACTTTACGCCTAAGAGGAAGTGCTTGATGGTAAAGTTCCAGAGCCTGCTGCTTGTTGCCAAGATCTGAGTAAATACCACCCATATTGGTAAGAGTAGATGCCTCTCCACTAATATCGCCAACTTTACGCCTGAGAGGAAGTGCTTGGTGGTAAAGTTCCAGAGCCTGCTGCTTGTTGCCAAGATCTGAGTAAACACCACCCATATTGGTGAGAGTAGTCGCTTCGCCACTAATGTTACCAACTTTCCGAAATAAAGGAAGCGCCTGATGATAAAAGTCCAAAGCCTGCTGCTTCTCTCCAAGGTCTGAATAGACGCCACCCATGTTGGTGAGAGTAGTCGCTTCGCCACTAGTGTTACCGACTTTCCGAAATAAAGGAAGCGCCTGATGATAAAAGTCCAAAGCCTGCTGCTTCTCTCCAAGGTCTGAATAGACGCCACCCATGTTGGTGAGAGTAGTCGCTTCACCACTAATATCGCCAACCTTGCGTACAAGTGGCAAAGCCTGTGTAAAAAAGTCCAAAGCCTGCTGCTTCTCTCCGAGGTCTGAATAGACAGCACCCATACTAAACAGAGTAGTTGCTTCACCACTGATATCGCCGACTCTACGCCTCAGAGGGAGTGCCTGGGAGTAAAGTTCCAGAGCCTGCTGCTTGTCTCCAAGGTCTGAGTAAACACCACCTATGTTGGTAAGGGTAAGCGCTTCGCCTACAATATCATTTATCTCCTTGCTTATTAGCAGTGACTGTTCGTAAGATTTACGAGCCTTATCCAAATCGCCTATATGCCTATATGTGTTTCCCAAATTGTTATAGATTTGGGAGACTCCCTGTTTGTTACTCATACTTTCAAACAGGCCCAGTGCTTGTTCATAACTAGCTATGGCTTCACCCCAAGCGCCTTTAGATTGGTAAAGATTGCTAAGATTTACGATTGTATTTGCCAATGCAAGACGATCACCAATTTTTCCAAATCCTTCTTGAGCTTGTATATAGTAAATTATCGCCTCGTCTAAATCTCCCCGAGAAACTAACACATTCGCTAGGTTGGCTTTCGTATCTGCAATACTTACTAAGTCACCCATCTGCTCAAAAATCGATAGCGCCTCTTCAAAAGAAGCAATTGTCCGGTCGACATCGCCTCTATTCGCATAAATTAAGCCCAGATTATTTAGTGTTGTAGCTTGGCCATGGCGATCATTCTCCTTCATCTTGAGGCCCAAGGATCGCTCATACAGTTCAAGCGCTTCGTCTAGATTACTGCGACGCTGGTAAACACCACCAAGATTATGAAGCACTTGAGCGATGCCGTTGTCATTGATTTGTTCCTTGATTGCCAAACTGTCCTGATAATATTTGGCTGCTTCGTCGAGTAATTTTAGATCTGCATAGATATTGCCAAGCGAGTTGTAAACATCCGACTCCGCCTTGCGGTCACCAAGAGCAAGCACAATTGACAGAGATTGCTGGTAGGCCTCCTGTGCTTCATGGAGATTACCGAGCAAATGACGCAAATCCCCAATAATGTTTAGTCTCTCTATCTCATTACGCTGTTCAGACTCACCATCTTTAAATTCTTCCGAGAGTAAACGTAAGACTTCCTGCGCATGTCCTTGATTGATCAAGGTACGAAGAGATTTGGAGATTTCACCAACAGCGCGCTGGTAGTCTTGTCCCAATGCATAATGCCTAGCCGCCCGTAACACATCGCCTTGCGCCAGATAATATTCAGCTGCCGCTCGATTTGTACGTAGACGGGTACGCTGATCGGCTGCTTGTTGAAAATATTCACGGATAAGTAGGTGCGATACATCGATTCTGCCTTCTGGTAGGTCGGCAATAAGCGCGGAATCCATCAAGGCCTGGATATCGTTTTGACTAAGCTCTAGTCTTTCATATTTGAGCATCTCTAAAAATCGTGCATCGTTCAGGTTGACACCATCCTCAAAGTGAGCAAGAATCTCGAGAAAGCGGAGCTGGCCTGGCGAAAGTTCAGCAACAGTTTGATTCAGTACTTCTCGTAAGACAAGATGTTGTTCGCGCTCCGACGGTAAATGGCCATATGTACCAAGATTCTGAACCATTAACCGGATTACCAGTGGCAGACTACCGGACATTTCCACTATTTGTTCTGCTACGTCAGGGGAGTAGTCAATTTTGCGCTCCATCATCTTTAGGCGAACAAATCGAATGGCATCTTCATCAGAAAGGGTATTCAACACAATTGGTTTACTCTTCAAATGTGATGGTGAGCGACGGCTTGTAATCAAACATCGCATATTGGGCACGCGGCTTAACAGAGACTCGATCAAGTGACCTAACTCACGCTGATGCTGGCTGGCGTCAAAATCATCGATAACCAGCAAAGATTTGTGATCTGCTAGAAGTGAACTGAGTTGTTGAAGCGTGGAATCAAGTCTAAATGACTCATCCAAGGTTCTATAAATGGTATCCGAAACTATGTTAGGACGCTGCAAATCAAACTGCTGCACAAGCCGACCCAGAAAATCCGCCTCGTCAGTCTGGTGATGCGCCGCAAACCAAAAGACTAAATCAAAAGGTGCCTGTCTGGCATATCGAGCCGCCAGGGTAGTTTTGCCAATTCCAGCCATACCACTCAGGGTAACAATATGTGCAGCACGGCTACCTTCGATTTGAAGAGCATTATGAATCGCTTGTATCACAGATTGTCTTTCAAACATCATGTCTTCAGGTATCGGCGGAATGATCTGGTCAACCGACGTAGCCACTGTATTCTGTACAAACGTACGCACCTCATTTTCCACACTTGCATCAAGTTTACCGTGCGCCAACAAGTTGCGCAGCTTGTTGACCGATTCCTGTACATCCAGCTTCACTAAAGCGCCCGCCGCTGCACTCAAAACCTGGCTGGCCGGATTGTCAAGGTGTGCGGCAATTGCTTTAATTACATCCCCGGAAGCCCCTCCTGAAGTGGCAAGCTCCAAATCCGCAAGCATCTCAATGGCCATACTTTGACTAACCGGCAGTTCATCAATGTCCGCGACAATCTGCCGGAGCAACTCTTTGGCCCCCGCACCAGCTAGCTGTGCATACGCGCGTATAAGCTGCGGCCGCGTTGGCAGCTTCAGCCCGGCGTTCAATCGTTCTCGAAAATATCGCAGCAGATGAGGTTGCCCCATCTCGCGCAGAAGTAGCTGGGCCGTTTCTTTTGCGGCAATGGTTTCACTATGCATTAGTCAGCCCCCTCCAGCGCCAAATTCACCGTGTTGCTCAAAATTTCATCCCGCTGCTGCAAATGTTGCGGGTCAAACTCAAAATTATCTAAATCCGCGTCACGCAAACAGAGTGCCAGCAACATTTCTAATTCCGGTCCCGGCTGCCTCTGATAGTAGGCATAGAGTTCATCCACCAGTTCGGTACGCCCGCGCATAATGCCTGCTGCCAGCGCAATCGGTTCCGCCCAGGCCGGGTTAATGCTGTGGCGCAGCACATCACCAATCTTGGCGCGCACATCCTTGATCTTTACGCCATCCAGCACATTGCGCTCAATCACTTTGGCCGCTAAATATTCCTGAAAGGTCTGGTGAATGAATCCTACTTTGTTTTCGCCCTTCTCTTTGAACAGCCCGGTGTGTTCCAAGACTTCCTTGAGAAAATCCTCGCTTTTGTACTGGCGCAGCCCTGCTTCATTCATATAGGTACGCACTAAGGCTTCCAGTTCCTTGGAGGTGAAGTCAATCGTCTCTTGGAGCAGTGCGTCATAGGCCACAAATTGCAGCACCGTTTCGATCTCTTCGGGGGTAAAAAGTGGATCCCGGTTGACGCTCCGGCTTCTGTCCCACTCTACAATCAGCGCTTCAATACAGCGATCATAGAGATCAGCGCGTCGCTGGGGCAGAAAATTGTCGCTTGGTTTCTTGGTCCCATAAACAAAGCAGACAATAGCCAGCATCAGCGGGTTGGTCACCAGCATCTGCAGCCGGTGATTCTCATCCAGCACTTTGCTCAACGCCTGGCTTTTATCACCCTGCACATAGCCAAACCAACCCTCAATAAATTGCTTAGTTTGGTCAAGCGATAGTTCGCTCATCTCCAACACGTTAAAACCCTGAAACCAGGCTGGCGTATAACCCGCTGAGCGTGAGGTCAAAATGATACGATTGTCAGCATGGATGCCGTCGATAAAGTCACGTACTTTGTTGGCCAACCGCTGCTGCAGAAGCGCCTCCCGATCTGCCAGCTCATCAAAGCCATCCAAAACCAGTAAGCACGTACCATTCTGCAATCGTCGCCCCAGCAATCCACCCGAATCGGGAAATTTGTAGCGATCTAGATGCTCACGCGCTAGATCTAAAAGGGACTTTTGCGAATAAGATTCGCTCTCTAAAAATTCACGTAGTCGCCGCAACTGGATATAAACCGGGAAATACTCTTTGTCGTTGATTCTCAGCTTTTGGTCCGCCATGGTGGCCGCGGCATGGCTAGTAATCGTCGTTTTCCCCGCACCTGGGTTGCCCACAATCGCAATGCGCTGAAAGCGTTCCAGCGCCTCATGCAAATAAATCGGCTGATCATTCTGAGTACTATTCTTCGCACGCAGTTCCGGTTCCATCCACCGTACAATGCGCAACGGAATGTAGAACGTCTCCAAATCCTTGGCTTCCGGCATGGTCAAAAGCTGGATCGAGCGCAGTTCGCTGGCCAACTTTTTACGATAGGTGTTTTCAATCGCATGTTCCACGCGAAAGCGGGTCCACACCCATTCGAAGAAACTCCCCATAGCGGTGACGATTTTTTGGAAGTAGATAACGACTAATGCGCCGATTAGTGCAATAACAGCGCCAAATAGTGCTTTGCGCACTTCTTCTGGGTCGGTAGGAATCCATGACTCCCACCAAGTTGGCTGAGGAGTTGGTGTCACAGGCGGATTGGACTGTGCATAAGTTTGCGATCCAGTCAAGAATATAATAGCGAGCAAGTACATCACTATCCTATGTAAATGGTTCCTAATTACTCTGCTCATCGTTATCTTGATAAATAATAGCTCAGTACGATATATTTTCCCTAGAGATGCATTTCGAGCCGCTAACGCCACATTCAGTTGCCCCAGGACGACGTGGCCGATAACATCCCGAACCAACCGATTCCCAAACGGGCGATGAACGTCGACATCGAGCGCGATTCCTGGGGTCAACTGCAATGGATGTTCGGCTAGGAATGCTTCATGCACTACCAGTTCCAAGTAACAGAAGCTTTGGCTAACTTGAAAGAACTACTTTTTTGCATCATGAAGATTCAGAAAATTCGATCAGAAGCGCGTGAAACCGAGGATCGTTGCGAATATAATCAAAATCAGAATCATTAGAAATTAGCTTCAGATAGCGCTTGCAATCACCGAGTTCTAAGCAATACCGCAATGTTTGTAGGCTAGCTTTGAGATTCTTTTGCAGAGCGTATGCACAAGCTAGGTTATAGTAAGCACTAGGATTCTGTGGATTAACACGAAGTGACTGAGTGTAGTCAAAAATACTTAACTCAAGTTTTCCTTGAATTAAGTAAACCAACCCCCGTCTACTATACGCATCGGCATAATCAGGACTTAAGTGAAGAGCTTGGGTATAATCATCAATTGCCTTTTCATAGTTTTTGATCTCGGCATAAACACCCGCTCGGCGACAAAATATCGATGCATCATTGGGTTCATATTTGATAGCTTCAGAATACTCTGCGATAAGATCTTCAGGGCGACTGGTTACGGCAATGTCTTGATTTACAGCTTCGAAACGGAAATCATCAACCCAAACCTGTCCAGTACCACTGAGAAGAATGCCAAAGGCTATGTTCACACTTTCTATTGGAACTTCTAGAACTATTTGATATTCTTGCCACTCCGTTGTTCCCTTGATTGGTCTTCCCTGCATATTATCGAAACTTAGTGATTTGTTGGGTTTCGGTCCATCAACCCGCATCCATAAACCTGCCCAGTCTTCAACTGCTTCTGATTTTGCGTAAGCCGTCATTCTCAACCGCTGCGTAACATAAAGATCGGCACGAAAACTTTGCATTAGTGTTCCAAAACCATCTATTTTCTCTACCTTCGACTTAAGAAACCCACTAGCCGATCCTTTGTAGGCTTCGTTGCTATCTGTACCGATACTATAGTCCTCAGGCTTATTCCCAGCAAGAATCCAACCTGATGGTGATTTCCCGTTTATGCTCTCTTCAAAATCTGGATTTGTTGGTCCAACTCGAACTTGCTCAGTAGAAGGTATATCATGACTAACTTGCTCAAATCGAAAGTTATTTACCCAGATCTGTCCGGAACCTCCCATCAAAGCTCCAAAAGCAATCGCGGTAGCTCCTTCTGGGATATCGAGAATTATCTGATAATTTTGCCATTCCGTTGTACCAGTAATTGGACGTTCTTGCATGTTATCAAAATGCAATGACCTTTTGGAATTTACTCCATCAACTCGCATCCACAAACCAGCCCAATCTTCAATTTCTTTCGACTTTACATAAGCAGACATTTGGAGGCGTTGGCCAATATATTTGTCAGCCTGAAAACTCTGCATTAATGTTCCAAAACGCTTAGCGTCCTTTGTTCTTGACCTGAGACAGGCGCTTATTTTGCCTTGATAAGTTGTTGACCTATCAACTCCCATTATGTAGTCTTGCGGATTACTGCCGGCTCGCAACCAACCAATCGGAAGTTGCTCACTTCCGATTACACTTTGTGCAAAATCCAAATTTTCTGGATCATATTTATTTTCAATACCGGTCAATGGAGTCTCTTGACCAACAACTTCAAACATAAAATCAGCCATCCAAAGATGACCTTGCCCTTGTAACCAGACACCATAAACAATCCGGCTACTTTCTTTGGGGATATCTAGCACGATTTCACATTTTTGCCAGTTTGTTGTGCCTATTATTGGTCGATCGAGCATATTGTCAAAGCTCAATCTAATCGACGATTGCCCGTCAACCCGCATCCATAAGCCTGCCCATTCTCTGACTTTTTGGGATTTGACATAGCCAGAAAACCTGACTCGTTTTCCAAGGTAACTCTCTGCTTTGATAATTTGTAGTAGTTTACCAGACTCATTCCTTTCAGCATTTGATTTAAGATAAATGGTAGGTTTTCCACTATAAGTGATTTGGCTATCAAACCCAATTTGATAACTACCACCACTGCCAATCCAACCAACAGGAGTTTGTTGAGCGTCATTCCCTTCTCCAAAATCCAGATTGTACGGCTCTTTTATCAGCAGTTCAAATGTGTCGAATAGTTGAAATGCTTCATTCAATTTGTAAGTCTTTATTGCTGAGATTCCTGCCTCAATCAGTGATGCTAACTGTAGGGCAGGATCAAAATCACCTAAATCTATCGCAGCTTGGTTTAAGGCGGAAACCCATGATGTCATCATCTCGCTGTCAATATTAAGAATAATATCTGCGATATTTTTTTGTATTTCAGATAAATTCTCATATGGGCTTGCGCATAGAAAATGGTAGGTTGCTTCAACATAATAGGACCACCACTGTCGATCCTGCCATTTCTTCTTGCTAAATTGACCTGCCTGTTCTGCCAGTGAAAAGTAATACTCAGCTAACTGCTGATGTATCTTTGCAAACCTAGTGGGTGACTGGGATCGTTGATATGTAACCATTTGAGCGCGCACAATCGGATGGTAGCTCCAGGATTCAGGACTGTTTTGTACAAAAGGTAATTCGATGAGCCACGAAAAAATGTCTTCGCCCTGTTGTGCGTCAACCTCAGAAGAAAATAGGAGAACGAGGATATCTAGATTAAATTTCCGAGTCAGCGAAAGTTGCAAAGCAACCTGTCGTTGGACAGAATTCGGGACACTACTTAAAAATCTGTCAACAACGGTGCGCGTCATCTTTCCACCGGAGGGCTGACCTGCCATAGCCAACATTGCTACGTGTACTGGTAAACCACCTGTGACATGAAAAATGTTGTCCACTTCACTCGAATCATCTATACCATGACGTCTTAAATAGAGAGATGTTTCTTCCAGTGTAAAGGGTTCTAAATCGCAATATATTGATAAGGGTTCAATAAGTAACCAGTCATGATGATTAAAAGATCGCCCAGCAAAAACAAAGCTGGTATATTCTGAAATTTCTCCATATTGGCCGTTGAATAAAGCCATCAACCAGGGCAATAATTTTTCTTTCGTTTCTTCAACTGTGTCAAACATCAATACTAGTTGCCGATCCATTGCGATCTCATTGAGGCTTTCTATAAATAAAGGTGTGAGTTCAACAAGTGGATTCAAAAATAGTTGAACATCATCCTTGGCCTCCAATTTTTGGGAAAGATAATCTGAAAGCGAGGTACCTTTCTGCGCAAAAATATCTTTCCCAATCCAATCCATATCTGCTCTGTCGGTTTCAATTACCTTATGCCGGTACATAACACAGGCATCTCGAAATTCGCTATTAGAGCTTCCATATTCACGTTCAACTACTTTTAGCAAATCATCAATGCGACCCACTTTTTCGATTTCTAACAAAATTGAATGCCAATTGTTTATTGCACTTATATTAGGGCTAAGGACGATATGTGATAAATCAAGGCCAGTATCACTAACGATACGACGCATGCTGGGCTCATCAGAATATAAATTGGCTAACGCACTTCGTAGTAGGGAGTATTTCGTAGAATTTTGGGCAAAACGATAGCTATTGCTGATCTCAGTTAGCTGGCCCAAAATATTTCCAAAGGTAGTTGGCTTATCATCTTCCTGTTGAATTTTCTCCTCTAAATATAGATATCTCTGATAACGCTCTTGAAAAGAGTTGAGTTGATACCCTGCCCTTTTAAGATTCTCTATTAAACGACTCATTACAGATATCGGAGTACGATCTGGATAGTCAGTAGATGCGTGAAGTACAGAGTGCTTCTCACACACTGCTCTGAAGTGTTCAAGTAATGTACTCTTGCCGACCCCACCTTGACCGGCAATCAATACGAAAGGATATTCAGGAATCCTAGATGTAATATTTCTACGAAAAATGTCAAGCTGTTCTTCTCTCCCTACAAAGTTACTCATTTGAGCATTTTTTAGTCGTTTCTGTAATGACATAACTTACCTCAGGTAACAGCCGATTTTTTTTATTGAGGAACAATTTTCTAATTGAGATATGTCGATCAGAGAATAGGGCTAGAACAGTTAATAGCCGAACTATGTTTCTACGGCGTCCGTCTATTTCCCCACTCGCCTTGTGTACCGAGGATCTTCTACGGTGTCCGTCTATAAGGATAGTCGCCGCTTCCGCCTATTGTCACAAAACCTGTCCGTATAAGATCCTTGGACGAAAGCGAAATTTGTCAGATCTTTGTCACTTCTTATGATTGGAATTTTGTGTTATTCTACTCTGCCAAGAACGACTGTTCTAAGAAGAATGATCTACTAATAGTTAGTATACTTACTTTTAACCACAATGTCAACTAGATTTTTGCGAGCCTTAAGATGGAACACAAGCCTAAAAAACTCCTTGACCAAGTTCGCGACGCCATTCGCCTAAAGAACTATGCCTACAGTACAGAAAAGACCTATGTTGATTGGATTGAAAGGTTTATTCGCTTTCACAAACTCCGCCATCCGCGCGAGATGAATTCGCCTGAGATTGAAGCTTTTCTAACGTACCTCGCTGTCCAACAAAATGTCTCGCCTTCTACGCAAAATCAAGCGCTCAGTGCACTACTTTTTCTATACCGCCATGTACTTGATATCGAACTAACTGGTCGTATTGATGCAGTGCGCGCCCAGCCGGACAAACGATTGCCGGTTGTACTGACCAAAGCCGAAGTTCAACAAGTCATTGCCCAGATGTCCGGCTTACACCAAATGATGGCAAAGTTGCTCTATGGCAGTGGCATTCGTCTAATGGAGTGTCTACGTTTACGCGTGAAAGATATTGAATTTGAGCGTTGCCAACTGATGATTCGCGATACCAAGGGCAACGAAGATCGGGTAACCATCTTACCCCAAAGTGTAACACCTTTGCTCAAGCAACATTTGCTCACCGTTAAGCAACTACATGAAACCGATCTTGCTCATGGCTATGGCTCGGTTGAACTACCCTTTGCATTGGCGCGCAAATACCCAAATGCGGATCGTGAATGGTATTGGCAATATGTCTTTCCTTCTGAAAATCTCTCGGTAGACCCAAGAACGAAGATTGTGCGTCGTCATCATCTTGACCCGAGCGGTTTACAAAAGGCTGTACGACGTGCTGCTGCCGGAACCAATATCAATATTCAAAATCATACTACATTTCCGCAATTGATGAAAAAGGGCGGGGTGCCTACTCGCCCCGCCCTTTCCATATCTTACATTACATCCTACGGCACTACCGACACCTCCAGCGGCCGCGCCCGCAGCGCGGCCACATCCACAGCCAGGGTGGCCACATTGTCGCTTTCGTCGGCCTCAGCCAGGGTGTCATAGGGATCTACCGTTACGGCCAACTCCCGTGAGTCGAGGTTATCGGCCGCGCCGGGGAGGACAAAGCTAAACTGCGCTTCGGCATTCGCACCCGGCGCCACCTGGGCCAGCCGTTGCAGACCACCCAGGCCGCCGGCGCCCGCCGTGCCATCGACAAATTGCACCAGTACCCCCGCCGCCGGGGCATCTCCCAGATTCTCGACCAGGGCGGTGACGGTCAGCAGGCTGTCATTCTCGCCCAGCGCCTCCACACTCACCCCCTCAATCTGCACCGTCAGATTCACGCTTTCATCCGCAGAACGACCCACGACCGCAGCCCCCGCGACCTCACGACTTTGCGCCTCTGCGACCGCCGCCCCAATCGACAGCGACTTGGTCACTTGGTTGTCATCCTCGTTGGTCTCTGGGATGGTGTTGTCCGGGTCCACGGTGATCTCGATCTGGCGTGTACCGCTCTTGTCCGCGGTGCTAAAGGTGACGCTAAAGACGCCACTCTCACCCGGCACGATGGTGTCGGTGATCATGCCCTCGCCCAGCAGATCAGAGCCGCCGTCGGTCACATCGACCAGACGCACGCCCACCTGTTCGGCCGGCTGCGTACCCTCATTAAGCACGGTCACCGTGGCCGTCACCGTGTCGCCCGCCTTGGGGCTGCTCGGCTCAAAGCGCACGTTGCCGGAGAAGAGCACCAGGTTGGGCAGATCCGGCGGTTCCTCCGACTCGGAGGCAACGCGCAGGGTCTTGGTCGCTTCGTTATCCAGCTCGTTGGTCTCGAAGATCTTGTCATCGGGGTCAGCCGTCACCCGAATGCGGCGGTCACCAGCCTTGTCGGTCGTGTCATACTCGACCACCACATCAGCGCTGCCACCGGCGGCGATACGGTCGATGGTCTGCGGATCACCGATCAACTCGATGCCGCCATCGGTTGCATCCACAATGTGGACCAACACATTGGTCACCTCGACATTGCCGTCATTACGCACAGTTGCGGTAATGCCCACCTGGTCACCGACGATCGGCTTGGCATCACTGAATTGGATACCGTCGCCACGCACCACCAGGTTCGGAATCTTGGGCGGGGAAATGGTCAGCGTCTTGACGGCGCGGTTGTCGCCCTCATCGCTTTCGGCAATCGCGTCATTGGGGTCGGCGGTCACCTGGATCTGACGTTCGCCGGCCTGGTCGGTGTTCTCATAGATCACATTGAGCGTCGTGTTGCCGCCCGCCGGCAGTTCGTCAATGACCTGTTCCGGTCCAATTGGCCGTGAACCGCCACCAGTTACATCGAGCAGTTGCACCACTACATCAGTGGCGTCGGCGCTGCCGCCATTGAGCAAAGTGACGGTTATGGTCACTGGATTGCCCTCAGCCGGTTCCGCCGGTGTAAACTTCACATTGCCGGCCAACAACATCAGATTGGGTGCGGGCGGCGCCGAGATGGTCAGCACGGCCGCGGCCTCATTGTCCCCTTCATTCGTTTCGGGGATAAAGTTGTTGGGATCCACCGTCACCTGAATGCGCCGTTCGCCATTGCTGCCTTCGCTGTCGAGCAACACCTGGGCCGTGCCACTGCTGCCGGCCGGAATGCTGTCAATTACCTGCGGGGCGCCAATCGGCGTGTTGCCGCCGGCGGTCACATCGACAAATTGGACCGTAATATCATTGGCGTCATTGACACCGCTGTTGACCACGACGGCATGGATGGCAATACGATCACCCTCGACCGGTTGAGCCGGGTTGAAGCCGATATTGCCGGAATGCATGGTCAGGTTGATGCCGGCCGGCGGATCGACGGTCAGCGTCTTGCTGCTCACCTGGTTGTCAGTCTCCTTGGACTCGGCAATAAAGTTGTTGGGATCCACCACTACTTTGATCTTGCGCGCCCCATCGGGAGCCCCCGCCGCCAGCCCTGCCGTGTTGTAGCTGACTTGAGCTGTCCCGCTGCCGCCGACGGCAATGGTGTCGATAACTTGGGGCTGGCCAATGGTGAAGCTATTGCTGCTGTCGGTCACATCCATAAACTGGACCACAACATTGTTTGCCAGCGCATTGCCGTCATTGATCACCAGCGCGCGAATGATGGTCAATTCGCCGTCACGGGGCTCTGATGGCGTAAAGATCACATTGTTGCTGCTGATCACCAGGTTGGGCGCCGATTCGGGCACCAGGCTCAGCGTCTTGGTGGCGTTATTGTCCCGCTCGTTGGTCTCCTGGACAAAGTTATTGGGATCGACCACCACCAGAATCTTGCGGTCACCGCTCTTGCCGGTGGTGTCATAGACCAGTTGCACCACGCCACTGCCGCCGGCCGGAATCGCCTCAATGGTCTGGGGCTGACCAATCGGGCTGGTGGCGCTGCTGTTGGTGGCGTCGACCAACTGCACCATGACATTGGTGGCGTCTGATGTGCCATTGTTAATGATGGTAGCGTAAACGGTCACCTGATCACCCGGATTAGGTTGCACCGGGTCGAAACCGATGTTGCTTACCTGCACCATCAGGTTGGGCGCCGGCAGCGGTGAGATGCTGACGGTCTGCGTGGCGCTGTTGTCATTTTCGTTGCTCTCCACAATCAGATTGTTGCGGTCGGCAATCACCTGGATCTTGCGTGCGCTCTGGCTGCCGTTGACCTTGCCGGTGGTGTCATAGGTCACTTCGGCCACGCCGCTGCCGCCGGCGGGGATCAGCGCAATGGTCTGGTTAGCGCCAATCGGCACCGGGCTCTTCTCGGTCACATCAACAAATTGGACGACCACATCACTGGCGTCGGTTTCGCCGCTGTTGAGGACAGTCGCGCGCAGGGTCACCACTTCGCCTTCGCTGGGGTTGATTGGGTTCACGCCAATGTTGGCGGCCTGCACCACCAGGTTGGGCGCCGGCGCCGGCATGACCGTCAAGGTCTGGATGGCGCTGTTGTCGCTCTCGCTGCTCTCCTGGATCATGGCGTGGGGATCGACCAGCACCTGGATCTTGCGCGCCCCTTCCTTGTCGGTTGTGTCATAGCTCACACCGGTGGTGGCGCTGCCGCCGGCCGGGATGAGCGCAATGGTCTGCTTGGCGCCCACCGGGGTCATCGCGCCATCGGTCACATCGACAAATTGGACCAGCACCTGGCCGGCATCCAGCACACCGGCGTTGAGGATCGTCACCGTCACACTAACTTGGTCGCCATTGCGCGGGCTGGGCGGGGCAAAGCCAATGTTGCTAGCCTGCACCACCAGATTGGGCGCCGGCGGCGGTTCAATGCTCAGGGTGGCCGTATCTTTGTTGTCAATCTCGTCCAACTCACGGATGAAGTTGTTGGGATCCACCTCGACGCGAATCCGTCGCTCGCTTAGCCCGGTAGCCGGCAGCGCAGCCAGCATACTGGTGTCAAAGTGCACACTGACCATACTGCTACTGCCCACCGGCAGCGCATCAATGATCTGCTGTTCACCAATCGGTATTGGACGGCCATTGGTCACATCAGCGAATTGGACAGCAATATTTTGTGCGTCCGCAGCGCCGTTGTTGAGGACCACCGCCGTCAATGTCACCACATCCCCCTGTTTAGGCTGGCTGGGAGCAAAGCCAAAGGTCTCGGCCATGACGGCCAGATTGGGCAGGGGAGACGCGCTCACCGGCAGCGTCTTGGTGGCGGTGTTGTCGCGCTCGTTGCTTTCGGGGATCAAGTTGTTAGAATCAACTTGCACCTGAATCTTGCGATCTTTGACTTCGCCGGTCAGGTTGAGGGTCGCTTCCACCTCACCACTGCCACCGACCGGAATCAGTTCGATGAATTGCTCACCCCCAATCGGGATGGCGACGCCTGTGGTCATGTCAATGAATTGGACAAGGACATGATGGGCATCGTCGGCGCCATTGTTGAGCACCACGGCGTGGAGGTTGACGCGGGCGCGATCGGTCGGGTCGGGCGGCGTAAATTCAATGTTGTTGGCCAGGATGACTAGGTTGGCCAAGGGCGGCGCAAGGATATTCACCGTCTTCTTCACCGCATTGTCGGTTTCATCGGTCTCCTTGATAAAGTTGCCGGGGTCCACCACCACCTGAATGATGCGTTCGCCAGCGCGGTGGGCCGTATTGTAGTTTACCTGTACGGTGTCGCTGCCGCCGGCGGCAATGCTTTCAATGGTCTGTTTATCGCCAATCGGCAGCGCGCCGCCGTCGGTCACATCGATAAATTGGACCACCGTCTCGCCGGCATCGGCATCGCCATTGTTAACGATGGTGGCGTAGATGGTGATCACCGCGCCTTCCACCGGTGAGATTGGGCTGATGCCAATATTACCGGCCTGCACCGACAGATTGGCCGTAGGCGGCAGGGCAACCTTGAGCGTATCCTCGCTGCTGTTGTCGGTCTCTTTGGTTTCCGCCACAAAGTTGTGGGGATCGACCACTACCTTGATCTTACGATCGCCGGCGCGGCTGGCAGTGTCATAGGTCACCTCCGCAATGCCGCTGCCGCCGGCGGGAATCACTTCAATGGTCTGCTGTTCGCCAATCGGCGTCGATGCATTGCCGGTGCCATCGACAAATTGCACCAGCACATCGCGCGCCTCGGTGTTGCCATCGTTGAGCACCGAGGCGCGCAGCGTGACGGTGTCGCCCTCGGTGGGGCTAATGGGGTCAAAGCCAATATTGGTCTTGAGCATGACGAGGTTGGGCGCGGCCGGGGCAATGAGGCTAAGCCGTTTTTCGGCGCTGTTGTCGCTCTCACGCGTCTCCTCAATCACGTTATTGGGATCAATGACCACGCCAATATCGCGGTCACTGTTGAGGCCGGCGGTGTCATAGGTCACCTGCAAGGTGGCGCTGCCGCCGGCGGGGATAACATCAATGGTTTGTACGTCGCCAATGGGCGCGGTGCCGGTGCCGGTTGCATCGACAAATTGGACCTGAATATCACTGGCATCGGCATCGCCATCGTTGCGGATCATGGCGTAGACCGTCACCTGATCACCGGGGTTGGCAGGTGACGGATCAAAGCCAATGTTGCCCGCTTCAATCGCCAAATTGGGCGCTGGGCGATCGGCAACGGTAAGGGTCGCCTCGGCACTGTTGTCCGTATTGCTCACTTCGGGGACAAAGTTGCCAGGGTCGGCCACCACCTGGATAGTCCGTTCACCGACCTTACCGGTCGTGTTATAGAGCACTTCCACCGCGCCGCTGCCGCCGGCTGGAATCGTGGCGATATTCTGGCTTTGGCTAATCGGAATCGGTTCGCCACTGGTCACATCGGCCACGTAGACGGCCACATCATTGGCCTCGTCTTGTCCATTGTTGAGGACCACGGCGTGAATCACTACCTGATCACCCTCTTGCGGGTGCAGCGGGTTAAAGCCAACATTCTCGCTACGCACCACCAGGTTGGCCATGGGCTGTTCTTCGCCGGGGCGGGCTAGCTTGGCCACCAACACCTGGACATCGTCAATGTACCAGCCTTCAAAGTTGTTAAAGCGGTCATTGACCGTGTCGAAGTAGAAGCGGACATGAACCACGCCGCTGCGCTCAATATAAGGCGAGAGGCTGACAGTACGCTTGACCCAGCCCTCTTCGGTGCCGTGGGATTCAAAGACCGTCTGCCAGATGTCGCCATCGGTCGAGACTTGCACCCGCGTGCGGTCAAAGTCCTCGTTGGTCTGGAGTTGGCTCCACTCATAGAAGGTTAGCATGACCTCATCGGCATCGACCAGGGTAATGGCCGGCGAGGTGAGGTAGCCGCGGTTGGTCTTGCCGGTGTCGTAGTTATGTGTATCTTCCTTGCCATAATACCAGGCGTTGCTGGGGCTATTGGAACGCAGTTGCGAGAGATGCCAAAGACTGTCCGCATCGCCGCTATCCCAGTCGCCCGCGCCATTCTCCATGTTGTCCTCAAAGACAATCGTACCGGCGCTGGTGGCAACCACGACGATGTTGGAGAGATCAGACTCATTGCCCACATTGTCCATTGCCTTCATGGCAAAGTAGTAGGTGGTGGCCGGTTGCAGGTCGGTGACGGTAAAGCGTTCAATCGAGCCGGCCGGCTGTGGCGCCGGTTCATTCTCAACCTGGTGGGCATCCTTCCACGTCGCGTCGGAAATGGGTGAGGTGGCGTAGCGAATGTCATACGCATTGGCCGAGCCCTGAAGCCCATCATCGCCGGTGGCGGTCCAAGTCAGATTCACCTGGGTCATCAGCACGCCGGAGACAGCCAGGTTGGTGATCGGCGCCGGCGCGGTTTGGTCATCTTCCATAGCATTGAGCAGATTGAGACGGGCGTTGGTCAACGTCTGTTTGCTTTGGTCATTGAGCGGATCGGCCCCGGAGAGTAGCCGATCTTTGACCTGCTCCGCCGTTAGGTTGGGATATTTGGCCCAGACCAGTGCGGCCGCGCCGGAGACATGGGGCGTAGCCATGGAGGTGCCACTGGCGCTGCGATAGCCACTGGAATCACACATGGCGCAGGAGCCTTGGGGCACGGTGGAGTAGATGTCCACACCGGGCGCGGCCAGATCAACCCAGTCGGCGCCCCAGTTGGAGAAGCTGGCGTAGAGATCTTCGTGGTCGGTGGCGGCTACTGAAATAATGTTATCGAGTTCATAGCCGGCAGGGTAGCTAATCCGGCTACTGTTGGCGTTGCCGGCGGCGCAGACATGGAGCGGCGCATTCGGACCACCCATCGCCTCCAACAACGCCTCCGAATAGAGACCGCCGCCCCAACTGTTGCTGGTCAGAACAATGTTATAGCCTTGTTTGTTCTTGAGTTCGTCCACATAGTTGAAGCACTTGATGGCATTGGAGGTCGTACCGCTGCCGCTGGCGCTGAGGAATTTACAGCCAAGAATCTGGATATTCCAATTGACGCCGACGACGCCGGTGCCATTGTTGCCGACGCCGCCGATGGTGCCGGCCACGTGGGTGCCATGACCAAAGTCATCCATGATTTCGCCGGTATCGTTGATGGTGTTGGCGCCGTAGAAGTCGTCAACATAGCCATTGTTGTCGTCGTCTTTGCCATCGGCTTGACACTTGCCGTAGCCCTGTGGACATTCCTTTTTGTTGACCCAAATATTGGCGGCTAGATCTTCATGGTTGTAGTCAATGCCGGTGTCGATAATGGCGATGACAATATCCTTGGAGCCGGTGGAAACATCCCATGCCTCCATTGCACTGACATCGGCGCCATTTAAGCCGCCGGTCTGGCCTACATTGCGCAAGCCCCAGAGCTTGTCAAAATCTGGATCATCGGGTGTACGGGCAATATGGAGTAGATAGTTAGGCTCTGCATAGCGCACGCGCGGGTCACTCTCCAGCAACTGGATCAGATCCGGTGTAACATCAACCTGGACTGAAGCGAGCTTTTGCCCCTGGTCGGTGTCTTCTGGATTGCTGTCCAGATCTTCTTTCTCTGCCAAACCATAGGTGGCATAGAAATCAGCGATCTGTTCCTGTGTGACGCCAGGGCGAAAGCCAATGATGAGCTGGCCAGGCACATAGGCCGGCGCTTGATCATCTCCCTGCGCTAGAGCGCCACTCCATTGCGGCAGCGGTAGCGTCTGGATTACTAACGCCAGCAATAGTACAACAGTCATAGATAGGCCTGACCGTTTCATCATCATCTCTCCTTCATCGAAAATACACTTCAACATTCCGTCGCATCTATTTCGCCGGATGGGTGTGTACCCCATTCGGGGGCTTACACTGGTTAACAAATTTTTAGTTGCTCGACCAGTCCCCCAAAATGGACGCGCCCACGCTGGATTTACTGGTGCAGTAGACGACGCAGCGTCGTTTCATCTAGTCCGGTGACTTCGGCAATCAAGGTGAGTTCTAGCCCACGAGCGTGCATCGAACGGGCAATGGCATCTGTGCGCTGACGCTCTCCTTCTTTGCGGCCCTCTTCACGCCCCTCTTCACGCCCCTCTTCACGCCCCTCTTCGTGACCTTTTTGGCGGGCGCTCATGATTTCGGCGTAAGCATCGCGCGCGCTCTTTAAGCTGGCTTCATATAACATACGATCACGCGGTGAGAGCGCGGCCTGTTCAGAGACCTCAAAGGCATGGGTAAAGGGTTCGCTGGCCAATTCAGCCGGAATATCTTGCAACTCGGGCATGTATTTGAGGAGATAAATCCACTTATCTGCCTCACTCATCAACTCACCAGGCTGCTTGCCAAATTTGGGCAGCTCGATATAGACGTAGGTAAGCTTTTCATAGAAGACCGTTTTCTCATCCGTGTCCATCAACTTGACGCGGCGTAGATATTGGCGCTTGGTATCAATGGCAAAATTTACTACTGCAATGCAGTAAATGGGCAACAACTCAAATTGCCAGGTTGTCCCCTTTTTGGCCTGGTGGATCATGGGGAAGGTGCTGTAGTAGAGCACGCGATCACGGATAAAGGTCTGGTAGCCCCGTTGCATCTCCACAATAAAACGTTGGCCAATCACGTCGGTGCAGTAGACATCATAGACGCCGACCCGCTCATCGGCCCCCTGAGGCAGTTGCTCAGTGGGGATATAGGTCAGTTCTTGGATGGGATGTTGCAATGGAATCACATCAAAGAGAAATTGTCTGAGAATATCCTTACTATCTTCCTGCGCAAAGAGCCGTTTGAAACCAAAATCAGTTTTCGGATCGATATAGCGTGTCATAGAGGATTGCCCAATTTCGTCTAGATTTCGCTCTGTATGAAAAATATTCGCGCCTAAGGATGGGAACTCTTAGAATGCAATTCACACGCCCAATTGGCGCGGCGCCCGGAGTGTATTTTTCTGGTGTCGCTGCTGAAAATTCTGCTTTGTGTGACAAGCGCAGCAGACCAGAGAAATGCAGAATGGGGTGATTATGCCATTTGATGGGCTGCTTGTCAATGCTTCTATGACTTTTGGGTACGTACCACAAGGGGGGCAAAGCACCAGCAAGCTCCATTTTTGCTTCTCGGCTATCGCCCCTCATGGGAGACGCGCTTGTACACGTTAACAAAAACCAATCGCGGTCAGGGCGTAGACCTGGGCAACCCGCACCAATTCGGCCACAGGCACGGCCTCATGCAAGGTATGGGCGCCGGTTGCGGCCGGGCCGTGGGTCAAGGCCGGAATCCGCCCAACCGCAATATAGGCGCTACCATCGTCCACAAAAGGTTTGTTGCCCAGCGGCAGCGGCGCCCCTGTCACTGCGCAGTAGGCTGCTTGAAAGGCGGTCACAATGGGATCGTTCACATCAACCTCAAACGCGTCACCTTGGATGTGGAATTCAGCCGTAATCTGTGTACCGCTCTCCTGCGCCAGTTCGTGCAAAAGTTGATCAAACTCGGCTTTGACCGCCTGCCCCTGGCCTGGCGTCACCCAGCGGCGCGTGCCGCTGATACTACATAGTGTCGGCGACTGGTTGTAGATTTCGCCAGCCTGGATGCGCCCGACAAAGGTCGAATCATGGCCGGCGTAGGGATGGGTCGTCGTTTTGATGCGTTCATGCAATTGCTGTAAACGCCGCACTAATTCCGCTCCAGTCTGCACCACGTCGGGCGTATTGGCTGGCCGCAGCACCTCATGGACCGGTTCACCGTTGCGTGTAATTTCCACGTCAAAGATGGCCATGCCGCGCCCCGCCACCGGCAGCCGGTCGGCCAGATACTCGGGCAACATGACGGCATCCCCCATGAGCCCCTCCCGGATAAAGGCGTAGACCTGGCGCCGGTCGCCCCACGGCCCTTCATGGTGATCGTGGGCGGTGAGCAAGATGGCGCCGCCGGTGAGCGTGTCGGTCTCACGCAAAACGCGCAGCGCTTCGACAAAGGCGGCGATCCCCCCTTTCATGTCAGACGCACCGGAGCCATAGAGGACGCCGTCCTCGACGCGCGGCGATACAAAGGGCAGATGGACGGTATCCAGGTGGCCATCAAATTGCAAGGTGCGGCCCGGCTTGCCCGATGCAAAGCGCACCAGCACCGCCGGCGCCTCTGGCCAATCCGCTACGGGACGTTCTACAGAAAAGCCATCCGCCCGTAACAATTCAGCCAACCGATCCGCCACGGCCCCTGCCGAACAGGTAGGACTCGGCACTTCGACCAGCGCGATGGCGGTCTCAAGCAAACGCTGCGGATTGACCGCTTGTTGAACTTTTTCAATCTGGGCAAGTGTAATCGCCATGTTTGGTTCCTCTCTAAAACAGGGCGTGGTTTACATTGGGACGCAGTGGAACATGGATCTACATGTATAGGCGACAGTGTTACTTCACTTCACCAGGGTTACTTCACCAGGGTTACTTCACCAGGGTTACTTCAATGGCAATTATATCGTCCTATTCGTCCCGTCCTGTTCACGCTACGGTATGGTTGTGCCGGGAATAGTAGCACACACGACTGGAAGCGTCAAGTGTTTTTAGGCTCCTGCCACTTGCCACCCGCCCCCGCCACCCAGTTAAAATTTTGGCTCTATATGTGTTTCAAGGATCTCTGGCATCAGAGGTTGGACATTCCGGGAATGCGCCCCCAATACACTGGAGGCAGGACGCTCGCTTGGCGCATTCCCAGAATGTTTTCCGCAGATCCTTGGAATCTATTCAGAGCCAAAATTTTAGCCGTTTGACAAAAAGATTAATTCCCGTATAATGAGCCTGTTCCTCACAGGTGTCGCTTTATCTTCTGTGCTCATAACTCAATCTACAAATAGTCAATGTGCTCGAACAATCAAGAACAAGGGAGCCAGCCATGCAACGTTTTTCGCTGTTCATTACTGTGCTATTACTCTGTGCGCTGCTCGCGGCCTGTGGTGGCGGCGCCGCCCCACCAGCAGCTCCGGCTGCAACAGAGGGTGACGCGGCCGCACCCGCGGCGCCGGCGGAAGCAGCCCCAGCTCAAGAAGCTGCCGAGGCCCAGCCAGTCAACCCTTATATTATTGATGATTCTGTGCCCCGCTTCCCGGAGCAGGTCTTTGATGCGATTCCCGCCGAATTCCATGAAGCGCCCGCGCTGGCCGAAAAAGTCGCGGCCGGCGAGTTACCGCCAGTCGCCGAACGGCTCCCCAAAGAACCCATGGTGCTCAAGCCATCGGAACAGATTGGCACCTACGGCGGCACATTGAATGGCGCCTTTACTGGGCCGGCGGACCAGCAAAACGCCGAGCGTATGTTGAAGAATCACATGCTCTTCTGGGACACGGGTATGACCACGGTGCAGCCCCACATTGCCCGCGCTTTTGAGGCCAACGCCGACAACACCGAGTTCACTTTCCACTTGCGCGAGGGGATGAAGTGGTCCGATGGCGAACCGTTTACCGCCGATGACATCATGTTCTGGTATCAGGACATTATGCTCAACGATGACCTGGTGCCGGCCAAGCCAGGGTGGGCCAAAGCTGGTGGCGAAATTGGCGTTTGGGAAAAGATTGATGACTATACCTTCAAAGTCTCTTTCATTCAGCCCTATGGCACCTTTTTTGAATTGGTGGCCGGACTAACGGTCAATGGTCACTATGCGCAGTTAGAGCCGTGTAGTGGCGGCTTTGCCCCCAAGCACTACATGACCCAGTTCCATGCTGACTATATCGGATTGGATGAAGCCAATGCGCTGGCGGCAGAAAAAGGCTTTGACAACTGGGCCAAGCTGTTCTGCTTTATGGACGACCCGAACCTAAACCCGGAATCACCCGTCACCACGGCCTGGGTGCCGACAACCAGCTTCTCAGATCAGCAAGTAATTCTCGAACGCAACCCCTACTACTGGGCTGTGGACACCGAAGGCAACCAACTGCCCTACCTCGATCGCATTGTTCTCACCCTGGCCGAGGATCTGGAGGTGCTCAACCTCAAGGCGATTGCCGGCGAGTATGACATGCAGGCCCGCCACATCGACATCGCAAAGTTGCCCGTTTTCTTAGAAAATGCCGAAAAGGGCAACTATAAAATCGAATTTTTCCGCAGTCGCGGCGGTTCGGCGGTGGCGTTAGCCTTTAACCAGGATTATGACAAAAACCCGGCCATGGCGGAATATATCACCAATCCCGACTTCCGGCGGGCGCTCTCCATGGCGATTGATCGGGATCAGATCAATGAGGCCTTCTTCCTCGGTTTGGGTCGCCCTTCTTCGCCCTGCGCCTGGCCCGACCCGCCCTACGCCCCCGGCGAAGAGTACGATCAGTTGTATAGCCAGCTGGATGTCGCCAAGGCGAATGAATTGCTCGACTCGATTGGCCTGGACAAGAAGGATAGCGAAGGCTTCCGTCTGCTCCCCAATGGCGAACGCGTGGTAGTCGAGATGATGGCCGTCTCCGGCGCCTTCTTCGACTATCCTGGGATTGGCGAAATGTTTGGGCAACATTGGAAGAACAATGTGGGCATTGACAGCGAAGTGCAGGCAGTGGAACGCAGCCTGCGCAACACGCGCCTGACCAACAACGACACCATGACCAACTTCTGGGGCGCGGATAATTCGGAGGCAGTCTTCCTCTTCCCCAACCACGTCTTCGCCTACCAGTGGGAAAGCGGCACCGGTCCCCTTTCTGGTCAATGGCTACAGGACCACAGTGTAGGCCGCGAGCCGACGGGCCCAATCCGCGAGCAGCAGCTTGCTTTTGAGGAAGGTTCCAAATTGCCACGTGAAGAGCGTATTCCCTATGGCCAAAAGATTCGCGCCCTCAGTTGTGATAATGTCTTCTACATCGGCACCGTGACCGGCACTCCGGCGTGGACTGGCATTGTCAAGAACAACTTCCACAATCTGGCCGTAGGCTTCCCCTTCACCACCGTCGGCCAATCTCCGGGCAACACCTACCCGGAAACCTGGTACATTACGGATGATGAGACGCCGTAGGTAGAGACAGGATGACAGGATGACAGGATGACAGGTCATCTTGTCATCCCTTCATCCTGTCATCTTGTCTAAGAATTTCAGGGAACGTGCATGTTTGCTTATTTAATACGGCGGCTCTTCTATGCGATTTTGACGGTGTGGGCCGTTTCAGTGGTCTCGTTTGTGATCATTCAGCTACCGCCGGGTGATTATGTAACGGCTTATCTGGCGCAACTGGCGGTGCAAGGGTCAACGCTAGGCATGTCCGAAGCGGAGAATTTGCGCGCCTACTATGGGCTGGATCGACCCATGTACTATCAATATTATCTGTGGTTAGACCGCATGGCTCACGGTGACTTTGGCTTTTCCTTTGAGCACCAGAAGCCAGTCAAGGATGTGATTGGCGAGCGGCTGCTCTTGACCATGATTCTAGCCTTTGCTTCGGTACTCTTTACCTGGACGCTGGCCATCCCGATCGGAATCTTTTCGGCGGTGCGCCAATATTCAGTCTGGGATTATATCTTTACCTTTCTGGGCTTTATCGGGTTGGCCATTCCCAACTTTCTGCTGGCGCTCCTGCTCATGTGGGTCGGTTTTGCGGTCTTTGGCCTCAGCGTGGGCGGGCTCTTCTCGCCCCAATATCTTTCGGCGGAGTGGAGTTGGGCGCGCGTATGGGACCTGATTAAGCATCTCTGGCTACCAGTGGTGATCTTGGGTATGGCCGGGACGGCGCAGATCATGCGCATCACCCGCGCCAATGTGCTCGACGAATTGCGCAAACCCTATGTAGTGACAGCGCGCGCCAAGGGGTTGTCGGGCTGGCGGCTGATTGTCAAGTACCCGGTGCGCATTGCGTTGAATCCGGTCATCAGCGTCACGGCCTACGTCTGGCCCTATCTGGTCTCTGGCAGCGTCATTGTCTCGGTGGTGTTGAGTTTGCCCACGGTGGGGCCGATCTTGCTACGGTCGCTGCTTTCGCAGGATATGTTTCTGGCCGGCAGCATCATCTTGCTGATTGGGCTCATGACGGTGATCGGCACTTTCCTATCGGACCTGCTGCTAATCTGGGCCGACCCACGCATCAAATTAGAGGGCTAAGTGCGTATGGCAACCAATGTCGCAAGTTTATCCGGCGTCGGTAGTGCGGCTGAAGAACGGGTCAGCGTCGCCTCACAACGGCAATTGATCTGGTGGCGTTTCCGCAAGCACAAGCTGGCCATGATCTCCGGCGTCGTCATTTTACTCTTTTACCTGAGCGCGCTGGGTGCCAATTTCCTGGCCATTACTGATCCCGAACATTCCGACGCCCTGCTCAATTATATGCCCCCCCAGCCAATCCGCTTCTTTGCCGATGGTACGTGGTCGCCTCATGTCTGTGCCATTACTGGGCAACGCGATCTCATGACCTTTAAAAAGGTCTATAAGCCTGACTGTAATATCCGGGTGCCGCTGGTCTTTTTTACGACCGGCTATCGATACAAATTTCTGGGAATCTTTTCCACTAACCGGCATCTCATTGGTGTGGGCGACGGCTACAAAAGCGAAGAGACACTCTTCCTACTCGGCACTGATGTACAGGGTCGCGATCTCTGGTCACGTCTTATGTTGGGGACACAGGTCTCGCTGAGCATTGGCCTGGTCGGCGTCGGGTTGAGCCTGATCTTGGGCATTGTCTTGGGCGGCATCTCCGGTTACTATGGCGGCTACCTGGACACGGTGATCCAGCGTGTGATCGAGATTACGCGTGCCGTGCCGACGATCCCCTTGTGGATGGGGCTAGCAGCCGCGCTGCCGCGCCACTGGTCGGTCTTGCAGGTTTACTTTGCGATTACGTTGATCATCTCGCTCTTTGCCTGGACTGATCTGGCACGCGTGGTGCGTGGCCGCTTTCTGGCGCTGCGTGAAGAAGATTTTGTGGCCGCCGCACGCCTGGCAGGGGCCAAGCCTTGGCGCATTATCTTTGCCCACATGCTGCCTTCCTTTTACAGCCACATCATCGCGGCCGTGACCCTGGCCATTCCCGCCATGATTGTGAGCGAAACTTCGTTGAGCTTTCTGGGGCTGGGCTTGCGCCCGCCGGCCATCAGTTGGGGCACACTGCTGCAAGCCGCGCAAAACATCCAAAGCGTAGCCACCACGCCCTGGCTGTTGATCCCTGCCGTGCCGGTGATTGTGGCGATTCTGGCTTTCAATTTCCTGGGCGATGGGCTGCGCGATGCGGCGGACCCTTACAGCAATTAACAATGAAACTGGTAATCTATCCATGAGTGATGCAACCCGCGCCACACCGATCTTATCTGTCCGTGACCTCAAAGTTCATTTCATGCTCAATGAGGGCACCGTCCGCGCCGTGGATGGGGCCAGTTTTGAGGTCCACATGGGGCGCACGTTGGGCATTGTCGGCGAAAGTGGCTGTGGTAAGAGCGTAACGACGCGGGCGCTGCTTCAGATCGTCGATCCGCCGGGGCGCATTGTCGATGGCTCCATCTTCTACCAGCCGGCTAACAGTCATCAAGTTCTAGATTTAGCCACCGTCGACCCCGAAGGCGCGCAGATGAACGCGATCCGCGGCGGCGATATTGGCCTCATCTTCCAGGAGCCCATGACCTCCTTTAGCCCGGTGCATACTATCGGCAACCAGATCATGGAGGCGATCCGGCTGCACCAGGACATTAGCAAGGCCGCCGCACGCGAACAAGCGATTGAGTGGCTCCAACGCGTCCATATGCCCAACGCGGCCCAGCGCATGAACGAATATCCCTACCAACTGAGCGGCGGTCTGCGCCAGCGGGCCATGATCGCGATGGCGCTCTGCTGCAACCCGCGGATTCTGATTGCCGATGAGCCTTCGACTGCGCTTGATGTGACCACCCAGGCGCAGATCCTCGATCTGCTGGGCGAGTTGCAAGCCGAACATGGCATGGCGATTATCTTTATCACCCACGACCTGGGCGTCATTGCCGAGATTGCCGACGATGTGGCGGTCATGTATCTGGGCCGGGTCGTCGAGGAAGCGCCGGTAGAGCAGATTTTTCATGCCCCGCAACATCCCTACACGCGGGCGCTGCTCACCTCTATGCCCACTATCTACAGCCAATCGCGCACGCGGCTGCCGTCGATCCAGGGCTCCATTCCCCATCCGCTCAACCGGCCTAGCGGCTGCGCGTTTCATCCGCGCTGCCCATCGTTTATGCCAGGTGTCTGTGAACAAGCGGAGCCGGATCTGATTGAACTGACACCGACACAGCGGGTTAGTTGTTTTCTCTACGAGCAACCAGGCAAGGCGCGCCAGGATAGAGTGGTGGGCGCCTCCCAAATTGAAATTGTTGCGGCAAATGGGCACACTGCGCCCGCCAAGGAACGGCGCGGAAAAAGTGGTGCGCCATTGCTTGAAGTTAAAAACTTGACCAAATTCTTCCCGATCCAAAAGGGCTTTTTGCGTCGCGTGGTCGGTCAGGTGCGGGCGGTGGATGATATTAGTTTTACGCTCAATGAGGGTGAAACCTTGAGCCTGGTGGGTGAGAGCGGCTGTGGCAAGACGACGACGGCCCGCTGTGTTCTGCGCGCCATTGACCCTACTGCTGGCGAAATTTTGTTGCGCGCCCACACCGGGAAGACAGTCGATCTGGCCCAACTCACGGAAACGCAAATCCGTCCCTTGCGCCGCGATATGCAGATGATTTTCCAGGATCCTTTCTCTTCCCTCAACCCGCGTATGACCATCTTTGATGTGGTCGGGGAACCGTTGTTGGTCAATGGCGTCACCAGCCGGCGCGAGCGGCAGGATCGGGTGGAGCAGTTGTTGAAACAGGTGGGGTTGCGGCCCGAATATATGGACCGCTTTCCCCACGCCTTTAGCGGTGGTCAGCGCCAACGCATTGGCATTGCCCGCGCGCTGGCGCTCAACCCCCGCTTCATTGTGGCCGATGAAGCGGTATCGGCATTGGATGTTTCGGTGCAGGCGCAGGTGCTCAACCTCATGCTCGATCTGCAAGATGAACTGGGGCTGACCTATCTCTTTGTCTCGCATGACCTAAGTGTGGTCAACCAGATCAGCGACCGGGTGGTGGTCATGTATGTGGGGAAAATTGCCGAGGTGGCCACGCCGCAACAACTTTTTACCGCGCCCAAGCATCCCTACACCGCGGCACTCCTGGCCTCTTTGCCCAAGGCCGACCCCCGCCAACGCCAGGCCCGTGCGCCGCTCCAAGGGGAAGTAGCCAATCCGGCCAAGCCACCTAGCGGCTGCTACTTTCATCCTCGCTGTCGCTTTGCCGTGGACAAGTGCAAGCAAGTCAGCCCACCGCTGGTAGAAATTGAACCAGAACGGTGGGTCAGTTGTCATCGCGCCCAGGAAATCACATTGATCGGCGTCGAGCAATCTGAGACATAAAGGCTATTGTGTCGCCGGTAAATTCAACAGCCGGACCACATTTTTGCCAAAATCAGCGCCTTTTTGGCTGCCGGCTGGGGTGCATCTCATTCTTTTGGCACTGCAAAAAAGGAGCGCCTATAGTGTCCGGCGCAATGCTACTAATGAGCACTCACCTGGCGGTCTTTACACGCTGTTCTGACGTCGGCGGTTATGATCTGCGGATCGATTATCGGCAAATGCTGCCGGTTACTCTAAGCAAGGCCGAGGAAGCGTGGTTGACCGGCTTGTTGACAGAACGTGGGTTACAGCAGAGCAGCTATTCCGTCGTACGCGCTGCCAACGGAAAACGGGGCACGACCGTTGGGTTGACAATATTCTCCGCCAAGGGCCAGCGTCCACTTAAAATATCTACCACATTCTGGATGCCCGTCGCATAGATCTCGGCACTGGCCTGCACGGAGCCCGCGGCCACATGGGGCGTCAGGATCACATTCTCCATACCGGTGAGCGGGTGCAGACGGGGTGGCAGTTGCTCGGCAAAGATGTCGATCATTTCATAGGTGTCGATGCCGGCGCCGGCTAGGCGCCCTTGTTGCAGGGCATCGATCAACGCTGCTTCATCGACCAGCGCGCCGCGCGAGGTGTTGATCAAATAAGCCGTCGGTTTCATCTTGCGCAGCGCCGCGTCGTCGACCATGTGATAGGTGGCGGCGTTTAAGGGTAAGTGCAGCGAGACAAAGTCAGATTCACGTAGAATGGTGTCAAGATCGGTCATGATCACGCCCAACGCATCGGCAGTGTCGGTCGGCGCGTTTTTGTTGTTGCGCGTCGCCAGCACCCGCATCCCAAAGCCACGCGCCCGCTGTGCGGTATGGATCGCGCTGCGGCCAAAGCCCACCAACCCCAACGTCGTTGTACTCATGCGCTGGTTACTGCTGACCGCTTGCCGCGCCCGCATCACATTCCCATCAGCCATTGCTCGCTCAGCCACCGTCAACTTGCGCGCCAGACTCAGGATCATCGCCATTGTGTGATCAGCCTGCTCCTCAATACAAAAATAGGGGGTATTGGTCACCACAATGCCCAACTCGGTGGCGCGATCCACGGCGATCTTGTCGGTGCCCGTGCCCTGGCGCGAGATGGCCCGACACTGCGTCATCGCCTCCACCACCGCTGCCGGCAAGACGGTGCCGACCAACGCCACAATATCAGCATCACGCAACAGGGGGATCAGCTCCGCCGGCGCTTCGGCATCGACCACTGCCACCGGCAGCCCCGCCGCGGCATAGGCCGCCAGTTCCTGTGCACTGGGCTGAAAGATCGGGGCGGTTAAGCGAACAATTTTGTATTGGTCAAACATAGTCACTTCTCAATCATATTTACGATTTTGGATTTTAGATTTACGATTTGCGCCCCCTGCGCGGAGGGTGATTCGTAAATCTAAAATCGTAAATCTAAAATCGTAGATTGTCAGCCTTTGGTTGATCCCGCAGTGATGCCACTGACAAAGCGGTCGGTAAAGAGTAGGTAGAGCAGGGCAATGGGTAGGGACGAGACCGTCGCCGCGGCCATGAGTGGCCCCCACGAGAACCAGTCACCGCCGGTGAAGGCGCCGATAACGCCATTGGTCAACATTTTGTTCTGTTCCCCGCTCACAAAGACAATCGAGTAGAGCAGCTCATTCCACGAAGCAGTAAAGGAAAAGATCGCGGCGGTGATAATGCCGGGCAAAGCCATGGGCAGGGTAATGCGTACAATCGCGCCAATCCGACTGGCCCCATCGACCATGGCACACTCCTCCGGTTCATGGGGCAGGCCGGCAAAATAGCCGCTAAGCAGCCAGGCACAGAAGGGGATCAGGTTGGTGGGATAGGTGAGCATCAACGCCGGTAATCCTCCCAGCAGCCCCCAATTTTTCAGGATTTGCGCCAAGGGTACAAAGAGAAAGCCTTTGGGTGCGAGATAGGTGATAAAGACCAGCGTCCCGGCCAGCGCGGCCCCCTTAAAGTGCAGCCGGGCAATGGCAAAGCCAGCCATCACCGAGATCACCACCGAAACCACGGTCGTGACGGTCGAGACCAGCAGCGTATTCCAGAACCAGAGGAAATAGCCCGAGGTGGTGAAGAGGGTGACATAATTATCCAGACTCGGACGCTTGGGGATCAGGAAATTGCCGCTAAAATCATAGATATCCACCTCATACTTGAGTGAGGTGATAAAGCCCCAGTAGAAGGGGAAAAGCAAGATGGCCGTCACCGCTGCCAACAGCAGATAGAAGAGAAGTGCACCACGGCTTTTGCGTGCAAAGCGAGCAATTGTCATGATAGCTTCCTCCCTACCCCAACTGTTGGCGCCGCACACTGAGCAGCGAGATGATGACCAAAACCACCAAGAGGGGGAACATCGTCATTGTCACGGCCGCGCCCAAGCCGATCATCCCCGAGGACAGGGAGAGCGTGTAGGCCGTGAGCGCAAAGAGGGTGGTGGCGTCATTTGGCCCACCATGCGTGAGCAAGAAGGGTAGATCAAAGTCGCCCAACGTGCCAATGGTGGAGATCAGCACCACAATGATCACTACCGGCAGGATCATAGGAAAAGTGATGCGCCAAAAGGAGGCCCAACGGGACGCGCCATCGATCTTACTCGCCTCAATAATCTCGGTGGAGACCCCTTGAATGGCGGCCAGAAAAGTGATGCCAAAGAAGGGCACGCCGCGCCAGACATTGACAAAGATCAGCGACGCCATGGCCCACGTTTCATCGCGCAGAAAGGGAATGGGCTCGGTCAACAGTGCCAGTTTGTTGACCAGGATCTCGTTGACAATGCTAAAGGTCGGATGAAAGATCCAGGACCAGATCATGGTGCTGAAGACGGTCGGCATGATCCAAGGCAGGAGCAACAACGCCTTGACCAAGCGCTGCCCGATAAAGGGGCGATTGAGCATAACCGCCAGCACCAGTCCACCACAGAATTTAAAGACCAGCGCAAAGAGGGTGTAGACCACGGAGTTGATCACCGTGCTCGTAAAGAGATTGGTGCGCAGTAACTTGGTGTAATTTTCTAGACCGGTAAAGTGGGCGACACCCCCGATCTGCTTGTCGGTAAAGCTGAGAAAGACAGCATAAACAAAGGGATAGGCCATCATCACCGCTAGGAAGAGAAAGCCTGGTCCTAGCAGCACATAGCCCAGTGTACTATCTTTATGGAGCAGCCGGCCGATAAACGCCCCCATTGAGTTGGGCTGCGCATGTTTGGTCGAATCCATCAGTTTTCCTCATGGCTGGCGGGGTGAAATGCAGACAAGGTGATCGGATGACAAGATGAAGGGATGACAGGCTTTGGGGATATACATCTTGTCATCCAGTCATCTTGTCAGTTTGTCATCATCTCAGATCAACAGTTGCAGGTCATCAATATCCTTCATTACGCCGTCAAGCGCGGCACGCGCATCACCGGTCGAACAGGCTTGGGAGAAGAGTTTGCCAATCAGGATCTTATCTTGGATCAAGGCGGCCAGCTTGGTCTGTTGGGGCAGCGCATGACCGGCGGGCAACGCCAGCTTGAACATGTCTTTCGCAATGGCCAGCTTGGGATCATCCGGCCAGATCGGCTCATTCTCATAGTTGGGGAGGAGCGGCAGGATGTAGCCCTGGCCGGCTTTGTAGAAGGCGCCGAAGTTCTCCATCTTGAAAAATTCGCGGATGAGGCCGAGCGTGGCATCAAGATCGGCGCCCGTGGTCTGGTTCAAGACCCCCCACCAGGGCAACTGGCCATAGCCAAAGCGCCCGGCTGGCCCTTTGGGCGGCAGCGCATGGTTCATCGCCTCGGCCAGCGCCGGATCATTCTTGGTCGCCGGGAGATAGATGGTGTTGACATTAGCGGTCATGGAGAGCTTGCTGGCCAGGAAGGCGGCGTTGTTGGCGCCGTCGTCGTAACCAATTTCACCAGGATCGCCGGCGTCGTTGTGCAGTTGAATCGCAAATTCGAGCGCGGCCAGCGTCTCCTCACTGTCGAGCGCCAGGGAGCCATCTTCGTTAAATTCCTTGCCGCCAAAGGCCCAGAGCACCAAGCGCGGCACACCATTGCCGTCACCACCGGCCTGATCGGAGAAGGTCATGCCATAGGGACGGCCCTTCTCTTTGAGCGCCTTGCCAACCACCAGTGCTTCCTCCCAGGTGTCCGGGAAGACATCATAGCCTTCCTCCTGGAGCCAATCCTGGCGATAGTTGATAAACCAGTTGTGCTGGCCCAGCGGTACGCCCAACCACTTGCCATCTTCCGTGCCCATTTGGTAGGAGGCATTGGGCAGGTAGCCGCCGCCCTCTTCGCCGATCACAGCGGTCAATTCAGAGACATCGACCAACGCGTTGGCAAAAATTTGTGGTGGCGAAGCGTATTGAATGATATTGGCGCCGCTGCCGGTCTCAATCGCGGTCTGGATCTTGGGCAGCACTTGGGCATCGCGTTCAAAGGTGACGGTGGCGTTGTTTTCTGCCGCCCACTGGTTGGCAAAATTCTCGATCACTGTGTCCAGTTCGGGCAGAAACGACCAGGGGCCACCCAAAAAGCGCACGGTGGCGCCTTCGGCGGCGGGGGCAGCCGGCGCCTCTGCGGCGGGCGCGCCGGCGGGGGCAGCCGCCGGTACACAGGCCGTCAGTGCCGCGGCGCTGACGGCCATCATCCCTGCCCCGCGTAAAAAGGTGCGACGACTCAAGGGGTGCGAAGTTGAAAATGCCATGACAATCTCCTCCTTTGATATTCTTTTGCACTGATGTGGCTATTACACTGTTACCGAATCGTAAGGGTTTAATCCGTCCCGTAGGGACACTTGAATTTAGGCGGAGATGAGGGTTTTCTGTTCCTAAACTCATCCGTCCCTATGGGACAATCTAAACTGGCATAATTTTGGACATGGTGTACCTGGGACACGGGGTATTATGGCTTATTGTTGTTTTAAAAACCAGTATACCAGATCCATCCAAGCATAGCGAACGACATTTTTGAACATTACCCCTTCACTGCGCCCGCAGTAAGGCCTGAGACAATATAGCGCTGCATAAAGAGGTAGAAGGCCACCGGCAAAATAGCAAAGGTTAACCCGGCGGCCATGTACTGCTCTACTGGTGTCCGGCCGATGGCCTTGAGCGTCGAGAGGCCCACGGAGGCCGGCATCAACTGGGCCTGGCCCAACATGATGCTGGCGTAGAGATATTCATTCCAGGCAAAAAAGAATGCGACCACCGCCACCGCCACCAACCCCGGCACGGTTAAGGGCAGCACAATACGCCACACCACACTCAATTGTGTACAACCATCCACCACCGCGGCATCGAGCACCTCCGGCGGGACGGTGTCAAAGACGCCCTTTAAGATCCAAATGCAAATCGGCAGAATGAAGGCGGCGTCAATGATCGAAAGACTGGTCAGGCTGTTGAGCAGATCGAGCCGACGGTAGATACCATAGATCGGGATCAGGACCAGGATTTCGGGCAGCATCTGCGTGACCAGCAGAAAGAGACCAAAGAGATTGCGCCCCGTCCAGCGCAGGCTCGACAGCGCATAGGCGCCCATGACTGCGAGGATCATACAAACGAGCATGGTGATGGTGGCAATGATAAAGGAGTTGCGTAGCCAGAGCGCCAGCGGATGATTGACAAAGAGTTCGGCAAATTGACGCGTGGTGATCGCCTTGGGGAAGAGTGGCGGCGGAAAGTGCAAGGTGTACTGATTGGGTTGGAAGGTGCTGACCAACATCCAGTAGATCGGAAAGAAGGTCACCACAGCCACCACAATGACCATGCCATAGAGCACCAGGTTGATCACGGTGCGCCCTAGCCGACGCCGTTGCGGTTGCACCTTCCGCTCGGGGGTCGCGACTGTGCTCCGCTCTTCCGTGTGAGTTGTCGTTAGATTAGCCATTTTCTTGGCTCCGTCGCACCTGCAAGATAATAAAGAAGAGCGCAATGACCAATGAGACGACAAAGCCGGCGACGCCCAGCGCGGTGGCGTAGGAATAGTCATAGAAACGAAAGGCAGTGTTATAGATGCGGATCACAATGGTTTCGGTTGCGCCGGATGGACCGCCCCCGGTCATCAGGTAGATGATGGTGAACTGTTTAAACGAAAAGATACAGGCCAGCACGACCAGCAGTTCCAGCGTTGTGCCAATGCCGGGCAGTGTGATATGGCGGAACAACTGCCACGGATTAGCGCCATCCACGCGCGCGGCCTCGTAAAGCTCATCGGGCACTGATTGTAATGCAGCCAGGATCACCAGACTGTAAAAGGGGAACGCTTTCCAGGCGGCAATCAAGACCATCCAGCCCATCGCGAGCGTAGGCTCTTGCAACCATTGGGGATTGGTGGTGACGCCGGGGATCCAGCGGGCAAAGATGTTGATCACCCCGAATTGTGGGTTGAGGATCCAAATAAAGATCATGACCACCGGCACCTCGGGCATGGCCCACGGCATCATCATCATCCCACGCGCGGCGGGACGAAAGCGAAAGGGACGATTGAAGAGCAGCGCCGTAAAGAGCCCTGCGCCAATGGCCGTTATGATGACCAATCCGGTAAAGATTAACGTCACCTGTAGCACATCCCAGAAGCCGGGGTCATTGAACATGCGCCGGTAATTGTCCCAACCAACCCACTCCGGTGCGCGATTGGCCGCCAGTTCGATCCGCTGAAAGCTGCCAATGATGCCTTGGGCAATGGGGTAGAGCAGCAGTACGCCTTCATACAGGATGATGGGCAGCACCAGGGCCAAGGGCAGCAGATTGCGGCGATGCCTCTGGTTGGTATGCTTGATGGGCGGTTTACCGACCTGTACGGCATTCGTCTGGTTCATCAAACTATACGATCTCCTAAACTCAACCGTCCCCATGGGACGAAAAAAGGTAGGTGCGGTTTCCATACCGCACGAATTCGATTATAAAATGATCGTGCGGTATGGAAACCGCACCTACCATAATTTCCCCTTGTTTAAGTTTAACTACACGAGATCCTGTTGTGCTCGCAAGATCTCTAAGCACATCTTATGAAATGCGCGCAGCGAGTTCTTCTGCCTGTGTTTGCGCGACCGTCATGGCATCTTCGACCGATTTGTTGCCATTGAGCACATCGGCGAAGTTGGTGATCACGATCTGACCGAACTCATTGAAATTATAGACGAAATCGCCCACCACGTCGAACGGGGTCAAATAGTCAACACCATCGAAGCCGGGCTTCAACCAGTGCAGATTGTCCAGATATTCCTGGCGTGCAGCCGAAGGTTGCGCAAAGATGACATCCTCACAGCCTTCCACCATGCGCCGGTAATTGTCCGGCTTGTACATATAGGTGACAAATTCGATGGCGGCATCCTTGACCTCAGAACTGGCATTGACCATCATGGGATGGATGCGCGCAATCGATTTGTTGCTGGGCCACGGAATTGGGGCGCTGGCCAACAATGGATAGAGGTCTGGGAAATCGGGCTTTAGGCTGCCGACTGCGGCTGAGACGATAAATTCCTGCGCCACATCACCGGTGCCAAAGAGGCGGTGGCCGGTGGGGCCGTCAGTGCCCTGAGGCATGGCGCCATCATACATTTCCTTGAAAAGGCTCAACCCCTTGAGGATTGGCTCAGAAGTCAATAGCGGCGTCTTGCCTTCGGCCCACACACCTTCATACGGCATACACCACACCTCAAGCTGGAACCAGAAATCGGAGGCTTCGCTGACCAGGTGGTTGGTGAAGAAGCCATACTTCTGCTCATCGCGGTTGGTCAATGCCTTGCTGACCTCGATCCATTCCTCCGGCGAGGAGGCCGGCGTGACTCCAGCTTCCTCGTAGCGTTGCGTGTTATAGAGCAAGCCAAAGGCAACCGTCACCATGTCAAGACCATAGAGGTGACCATCCTTACGCAAGGCATCATGGGCCGAACTAAGGTCGGTGATATTGTTGGTTGTGAGGACATCGTCCAGTGGGGCCAGCAGATTGGACTGAATCAGGCGTGGCGCCAACTCGGGGGTAGCCATGATAATGTCGCCGTCCAGTTCACCGGATTGCGCACCGACGATGGTTTTTGTTGTGTAGGCGTCAAAGGGAATATTTTCGGTGACAACTTCGATGTCATTTTGCGATTCGTTGAATTCTTTGACAAATGCCAGCCAGGTGGCGCCGCGGTTGCCTTCCTCGAACCACCACGATAGATAGCGCACCGTCTGCTTGGCGCCGGTGTTGACGGCCGGGGCAGCGGCTGAGCCACTGGGCGCAGCGCCAGGCGGAGCACAGGCTGCCAATGTGGCGCCTGCACCTACCACAGCAGCAGCTTTGAGAAACTCGCGGCGGCTCATTTGTTGCGATTTTTGCATCATCTTGACCTTCTCCTTGAATTGATGGGAAACTTTCCGGGTTTTATGAAAGCAAATCCTAACCGTGCACCGGAGCAGCGCGGCAAACCCCATGAATGATAATTGGCTCAGCTAGGCAGATTGTGCAAACGCAGCTTTGGGCTAGCGACTTTGGCTAGCGTATTGGGGCCAGCGTACAATCGTCGCCTTTACACAATTTCGCCTGATGAGCGATGAGATTTTGGCTTTTATAAACTGTTCATGTTGGAATGAAGGTATAGAAGCCGGTAGATTGCCTCTATAGTAGGTAGTTTAATAACAGATTGACAGGTTGTCAAATCTTGGTATACAATATACTATATCAGCCTGCTATACTTTGCTCTGAATGAAAACTGGCGTTCATCGCCCGGCTACCCCTACAGGGGAAATGCCGGTTTTCATCACAACCGCAGTATAGCTATCCCAGGAACAAAACAATCTCATGCAAATCACCAAGCTAGAAACAATCTGGTTTGAAGCCATGCCCAAAGGTGAGTGGCAACAGCAAATGGGGCAATCACGCCAGGCCGTGCCCAACAACCTGTGGGTGCGCATCTACACCGACAATGGGCTGGTCGGGTTGGGCGAGACCTATTACATTCCCTCGGCCACGAGCGCCATTGTTCATGATGTTTATGCGCCGCTGCTGATCGGCCGTGACGCACGGGACATTGAGAATCACTGGGCCAATCTTTTTGCGCTGGTTAACTTTTGCGGCTTTGCCGGTGCGGAGATGCGCGCTATCTCCGCCGTCGATATTGCGCTGTGGGATCTGCTGGGTCAGGCTACTGGCCAACCGATTTACAATCTGCTAGGTGGCCGCAGCCGCGATCGCATTCCGCTCTACAATACCTGTGTCGGTTATGGCAATTACGCCAGTGACTGGGGGTGGCTTGATGGCCACGCCGGCGAGGTGGCTGCAAGCCTCCTGCGCCAAGGCATTCAGGCGATGAAGATTTGGCCCTTTGACCAATTTGGGGTGACGCTGGCCGGGCCGGCCAAGCCGCGCGAAAAGGTGCGCATTTGGGGTGGGGAATCTGCCGCCGGGCCGCTTAGCCACTCGATCAGCAATGACGATCTTCAGCGCGGCCTTCAGGTCGTCGCCGACATCCGCGCCGCGGTGGGCAACAAAATGGCCATCGCGATTGAGGGGCATGCCCGTTGGGATCTGCCCACAGCCATCCGCATTGCCCGCGCCTTGGAACCCTATGACATTCTCTGGCTAGAGGAAATTATGCCGCCCGACAACCCTGAAGCCTTTGTGCGACTCAAAGCGGCAACCAGTGTGCCCCTGTGCCAGAGTGAACGGCTCTTTACCCGTTTCGGCTTCCGCCAGGTGATCGAACAGCCGGTGGCCGACATGATCATGCCCGATGTGGCGTGGGGTGGCGGCATTACCGAGACGCGCAAGATCTGCAACCAGGCCGACACCTACTATCTCCCTGTCACCCTCCACGACACCGTGGGACCGGTGGCCCTTTGGGCCTCGGCGCACTTGGTGTTGCATCTGCCCAACGCCATGATGATGGAAGGGGTGCGGGGCTACTGGGCCGACGGCGGCTGGTATAACGATGTCGTGACCCGCCCGCTGCAAGTGGCAGAGGGCCAACTTACGTTGGATGAGACGCCTGGGTTGGGGGTTGCCCTCCGCCCTGAATTGATACAGCGCCCTGACGCACGCATTCGAGTGACAACAGAGCAAGATTTGCAGCGCTGGGGGTAGGGGTGCGCATCATCTGGGAGGGGCGCGCCCTTGTGCTCACCTAAGAGCGCCGGCAAGCGGCCGCCCCTACGATGAACATCCGAAGACACTGTCGCCGATAGGATGGTCGGCCTGAAAAGGGAAGAAGGAGAGATTGTCGATGAAACCAACCGTCGTTATAGCCCACACCTCCTTTGGTGATGATCTGGCCGTTGAGCGCGGGGTGCTGCGCCAACTGGATGTGGAGATTGTCCACACTGGCAACTTGACCGAGCCAGATGCGTTGGCCGCCGTCGAAGAGGCCGCCGCGCTGATGGTGACGCTGGAGCGTGTGACGGCGCCGATTATCAACAGCATGCAACACTGCCGCATCATCAGTCGCGCCGGCACGGGGCTAGACACGATTGACATTCCGGCAGCAACGGCGCGCGGGATTTGGGTGGCCTATGTGCCCGACTATTCCATTGACGAAGTCTCCACCCACGCCATTGCCCTTCTGTTGGCCCAGGCGCGGGGGCTGCTGCCCCTCGTCCAGTCGACACGTAGCGGCGGCTGGGATCCCATGCGCTCTGGGCCGGTGTACCGGCTGCGCGAGCAAACGTTGGGTGTCATTGGCTTTGGGCGCATCGGTCAGGCTACGGCCGCAAAGGGGCGCGGCTTAGGCTTACGTGTGCTGGTGCATGACCCGCTGCTCAATGAGGAGGCGGCGCAACGCATTGGCGTCACCCCGGTCGATCTGCCAACTCTGGCGCGTGAGTCTGACTATATCTCCCTCCACACGCCCTTGCAAGAGAGCACGCGCCATCTGGTGAATGCCGATTTATTAGCCCTGATGAAACCAACCGCCTACCTGATCAATGCAGCGCGCGGTCCCCTGGTCGACGAAATGGCGTTGCTGACCGCTGTGCGCAATGGCGCCATTGCCGGCGCCGCGCTCGATGTGCTCAATGTTGAACCCCCTGCCGCCGACAATCCGTTGCTCCAGGAAGAACGCATCCTGATCACCCCCCACAGCGCCTGGTATTCCGAAGAGGCCAAGATCGAAATGCGCACCCGCGCCGCCGAAGAGGTTGTACGGGTGCTGCAAGGACAGCCACCGCGTGCGCCGGCGAATCAGGTGTAATTAGGTCATTGGGTGATTGGGTGATTTCGACAGGCTCAATGACCAATGGTGCACAGCACCCGCTTTGCGATCACCCAATGACCAATCACCCAATCATCAGAAAGCATAGCTTCATGAACCAACCCACTATCAAAGCCCTCACCTTCGACATCTTCGGCACAGTCGTGGATTGGTATAGCACCATCATCCAAGAGGGCCGGACGTGGAGCGCGGCCAAGGGCATTACCATCGATTGGGCGCAATTTGCGCTAGATTGGCGTGGCGGCTATGAACCGGCCATGGCACGGGTGCGGCGCGGCGAGTTGCCTTGGCTCAACATTGATGCACTCCATCGCCTGATCTTGGATGATCTCTTGGTTAAGTATCAGATCACCGGGCTGAGTGAGGCTGAGAAGGATCATTGGAATCGCGTCTGGCATCGGCTGATTCCCTGGCCTGACAGCATTCCGGGCTTGACGCGACTGAAGGCGCGCTATGTGATCGCCGCGCTCTCCAACGGCAACATGGCGCTGCTCACCAACATGGCCAAATATAGCGGCCTACCGTGGGATTGCATTCTCTCGGCTGAACTAGCCCGCCACTACAAGCCGGATCCGCAAGTCTACCAGACCGCGGCGGCTCTCTTAGGGCTACCACCAGCACAGGTGCTCATGGTCGCGGCCCACCAACATGATCTACGCGGCGCGCAAGCTGTGGGCATGAAGACGGCCTTTATACCCCGTCCCCTGGAATATGGGCCGGGCAACACGCGTGACCAAACACCCGATCCCACGTTTGACCTGGTGGCGACCGATTTTAATGACTTGGCAGATCAACTGGGTGCGTAATACAATCAGGAACACAACAACGGATTTAGAAAGCAGCGGATTTGGTCTCGCCAGTATACAGAATACTCGTGCCTTACGCGCTGGCGTAGACTCGGCTTCTCAACGCCCCGCGTCGTAATCTATGGCGGTAGCGATGCCCCAAATTGATGTTGCCTAAGTTGCCGGTGACATATGTAAAAGACTAAAACCCAAAACGCAAAGGAGGAAAGTCATGCCCAATCTCTTTGGTCACACCTACACCAAACGCGAATTACTTGATCGGGTCGGCGATGTGACCCAAGTGGCCAACGCGCGCAAAGCCGCCATGACCGAAGGCATTGAGCGCGGTTCGGATCTAATCGAGGTTTTCAACGCTTCTGGACTCTGCTTCTCGCTTTTGCCGGGCCGCGCACTGGATGTCGCATCGGCTCACTATAAGGGCATGTCGCTCTGCTTCCGTGGCAACACGGGCGACGTAGGGCCAGCCTTCTACGAACCGCAAGGCTATGGCTGGATGCGCGGCTTTTTTGGCGGCCTGGTGCTCAGTTGTGGCATGACCTTTACCGGTCACCCGGAAGTGGACCCAGAAGAGGAAAACGAAGAGCGGGGGCTGCACGGCCGTCTCTCCTTTTTGCCGGCCAAACATGTAGTCGCCGACGGCAACTGGGAAGGAGAAGACTATGTCATTCGCGTGCGGGGCAAGATCCGCGAGGCTGAAGTGTTTAAGACTAACCTGGAATTGACGCGCGAAATCTCCACGGTGTTAGGGGAAAAATGTTTCCGCATCCACGACCGCATTGAAAATCTCAGCATCGACCGCTCGCCGCTCATGTTTGTCTACCACTGCAATCCAGGCTTTCCCGTGCTGGATGCGGGTACGCGCTTTGTGATCAACAGCGCCAAGACCACCGAATGGAAGGAAGATCGCGAGGTCGGGCCGGAGGTCTACACCGTCGCCCAAGGGCCGCAGCCAAGCTTTGACGACAATGTCTTTGTCCATCGCCCCATTGCCGACGCCGCGGGCAATGTCCGGGTGGGACTCATCAACGACAAGCTGCAATTGGGGCTGTACTGGAAGTTTCCCATCAGCGAGATTCCGCTGGTCAACCAGTGGCAGCACTTTATCCGCGGCACCTATGTCACTGGCGTGGAGCCGGGCAACGCCAGCATGTTGGGCCGCGCCTGGAACCGCAAACATGGCTATCTGCAACATATTCAGCCTGGCGAAGTGCGTGAATTCCATCTGGAGATTGGCGTGTTGGACGGCGCGGAGGAAATTGCTGAGTTTGAGCAGAAGGTGTGACCTTACCGATTCTGCAGGAATGCAAGCTACGTAGGTGCGGTTTCCATACCGCACGCTCCTGGGTAACCGCAATCGTGCGGTATGGAAACCGCACCTACGATTTGCAGGCTGGATTGTTATGCGTCAAGCGCTTGGCGGGCGCGTGCTTTCAGTAGAATCATAAGATGATTAACCTGTTCATAAGCATCCAGTTCAGCTTGCGCTTGAGGGGACAGCACGCCCTCTCGGTTCATGTCCAACAGGGTTTCCAAACGTGCTTGAACATCCGATGAAACCTTAAAATCGATGATCTGTGCATAAGAAGGGCCTTGAACCAGAAAGTCGATAAACTCGCTTGTTACAGCAAATGTACTATTTTTCATGGTGTTCTTATCAAGATTCTATCAATCTACCACTAGTAAATCTCGGCGTAAATCGTTACACAGATCAATTACTACTTTCAATTGAGTAGCTGTAATGTTTTGTCAGATAAGTAATAATAGGTTGTAGGCGCCTAGAAGCAGGTGTCCTTTGGACGCGACCCTTGCGCTCGCCCTCGGGCACCGGCAAGCGGATGCCCCTACAACATCCATCATTATTTATTTTACAAAACAGTAACGATTTATCGCCATAAGTATTTACGCCCAAATGTACTAGAAGGAGTCTACTCCTATGACCCATCCCCTTTTTGATCTAACCGGCCGTGTTGCCTTGGTCTCCGGTGCGGCCAGTGGCATGGGCCGCCAAATGTCGATTGCGCTGGCGGAAGTCGGCGCGGATCTGGTGCTGGCTGACATTAATCCGGCGGGCATGGACGAGACCGCCCACACTATTGCCGGTTTGGGCCGCCGTGCGCTGCCGGTGGTCTGTGATATTTCCCAGCCCGACCAGATCCGCGCCATGTTTAATAAGCTTGACCAGGAATATGGCCGCATTGATGTGCTGGGCAACGTGGCCGGCGAAGGCGTGCGCGCCGATCCGTTGGAACTTAACGAAGAGCAGATTCAACGGGCCTATCAAAATCTGGTTGTTGGGCGCTATATCGCCACGCAGGAGTCGGCCAAACGGATGCTCAACCAGGGCAAGGGCAGCATCATGAGCATTGTCTCGATTGCCGGCCTCTCGGCGTTGGGCCGCAGCCACATTGCCTATAGCATGGCCATGGCCGCAGTGGGGCAGATGACGCGCGAGTTGAGCACCGAGTGGGCCAGCGGCGGTGTGCGCATCAATGCCATTGTCTGCGCCCAGATCACCAACAAGGGGCTGGAAGAGCGCATGGCCGGCGACCCCAACCTGCGCGATGCCTACCTGCGTGGCCTGCCCATCGGGCACCTGGGCAAGCCAGAGGACATCAAGGGGTTGGCCATCTTCCTGGCCTCTGACGCCTCGTCCTTTATCACCGGCGCATTGATTCCCCTTGACGGTGGGAACCTGGCCAAAAATGCCGGCGGCTCCCATCCGGGCATGCCGGGGGCGACGACGGGATAGGGGCACACAACAACGGATTTAGGAAGGAACGGATTTGACATCTGCCGGACGAAAGTGAGCTAATCAAATTAGCTAGTTTGTGTTGCGAAACACACGAAACTACCGCCAAGAGCGCTAAACATCGCCAGAGAAAATCCTTCGCTCTCTTCGCGTCCTTCGCGGTGAAAACTGAGTTTCGCAACAAGTACTAACTAATTCGGTCAGGCTACTGCAAAGCAGATCTCTTTTCAAACCAACAAAAAATCCGTTCCCTTCTGAATCCGTTGTTGTATTACGCCACCACCCGTTCCCCCGTTAATTCGGCATGAAGCTCCTTGACCGTGGTGATCATGTGGGCGGCGTTGGTGGCCATGTAGCGGGTCAACTGCGCTTTGGCCTCGTCACCATGACCATCATCGATCAGTTGTTGAGCCTCATGGGCGAGAGCGTGGGCGCTGGCAAAGAGTTCATCCTGCATGGGCTGCCAACGAGCGCGGATCCGATCGGCGGCGGTGGGAGAACTATTCAGCACCTGTTGATTAAGTTTATGGAAGAGCCACCAGGGGCTGCCGTTGCTGGGGGCGCGGTCGCCGATGGTTAAGCTGGTGGGCAATGTCCCCTCAATAAAAATGGGCAGAAAGAGACTGAGACAGGGCGAATAGAGGCTACACCAGTAGATGGGCAAGCGGGCGCCGTCGGCGCAAAACTCAGCCACCAGGCTGGCCGCGGTGCAGCCGCCTTCGCCATTGGCATCCGGGTGACGACAGATGCCGACGCCGGAACGCACTGCCGTTTGCCAATCTTCTGCTGGGGACTGACCGTCAGCGTGGTCACTGAGAATGGCCATCATGGTGCGGGCGTCAATGGCGCCGGTGCGCAGCTTTAAGACAGCACACGAACGGGTGCGCCGCATGGCGCCACTGCCTTCACTGCGACTGGAAACGGTGTAAGCGTCGGCAAAGTTGAAGCGCCCTGCGCCATTGCCATTGTCCTGGTTTGGCTGCCACCAGCCTTGGGTCACGGCGGTGGCTTCGGCGGTTGGTGAGATGCGTTGCCAATCGGTTTCGACCGAGTAGACATTGCTGATGCCGAGCGCACTTGGCACCTGTTTGACCACCCACTCGTGACCAGCCGTTTCGATCACATAGGCTTCATGGGGGTCAGCGACAATGTAGCCGTTGTCATAGGTGCGCACACCGGCGTCATTGGCAAATTTGCCCTGACCATAGACGCTGACCAGGCCGGTAATGACATCGACGGCCTCGGCGGCAGTGCGGGCGCGTTCCAGCCCCAGGCGCAAAATTTCCATGCCGACGAGTTTGGCTTCTGTCGCTTCGGGAAATTTGGAATGGAGCGCCTCATTGCCGATGGCCACCTGGTGTTCGTTAAAGCCATGTTCATAGCCCCAGCACCAATAGGGGCGCGAGCCGATGTGACGATAGGTGGTGGCGACCTGGGGGATCGTGACAAATTGACAGCGGGTCAGCGCGCCGGGTGCGTGAGTTTGCCGTTCACGCAGCACGAGCGGCTGGCATTCGTCAGCCGGGCGGTCACTATTTTTGGCAAAGATGGTCTGACCAGTAGCAGTCGCGTTGGCGAGTGCTACCATGGTGTCACAGCTTTGTGGTTGCATTGATGCCTCCCTTTCTGTTGAAACAATTCGGCTCAACAGGATCTCATGTGGTTGCAACACAGCGGAAATCATGGTAGGTGTGGTTTCCGTTGCCTTCTAGGCGCGCACGAGCTTCGTCTGACCGAGAACGTGCGGTTTCCATACCGCACCTACATCTTGTCAACCACATGAATTTCCGAAGAGCCAACAATTCTATGCCGACAACATCTATTCTCGATTATAGATCAAACTATCTATGAAATCTAGTGCTGAAATTACGGAGAGTCCATTTCGATGACGGAACAAACACAAATCGATCTAAACAAAGAACAGCTCCTCACCCTTTATCGCAACATGCTGGTGATCCGTTGGTGCGAAGAGCAACTGGCGCGCAACCATGCCGCCGGGCTGGTCCACGGTGCGTGCCACACCTATGTAGGCGAAGAGGCGGTGGCGGTCGGGGTCTGCGCTCATCTGCGCCCGGAGGACGCCGTCTTTAGCACCCATCGCGGTCATGGTCATGCCCTGGCCAAAGGGGTTCATCCACGGGCGCTGATCGCTGAATTGCTGGGGCGCGCCACCGGTGTCTCCCAGGGCCGCGGCGGCAGTATGCACCTTTTTTCGCCAGAGGTGGGGATGATGGGCACCAGCGGTATTGTCGGCCCTTGTATCCTTCAAGCGACCGGGGCGGGGTACTCCTTTAAGCTGCTCAAAAAGGACAATGTCGGGGTGGCCTTCTTTGGCGATGGCGCCTCTAACAACGGCGCCTTCCACGAAGGGCTGAATATGGCCGCGATCTGGAAGCTGCCGGTGATCTTTGTCTGTGAGAATAACCTCTACGCCACCGAAGTGCCGATTGCGTATTCGGGTGGGAATCCCGATGTCGGCAACCGCGCCGTAGCGTATAATATCCCTGGCCATATTGTCGATGGCAACGATGTGCTGGCTGTTTACGAGGTGGCTGATGAAGCCGTGCGCCGCGCCCGGGCAGGGGAAGGGCCCACCTTGATCGAGTGCAAGACCTATCGCACGCGCGCCCATGCCGAAGGGATGCGCGATGCCGGCTACCGCACCCAAGATGAGGTCGAGGCGTGGAAGACGCGCGACCCGCTCAAAACCTACAAACAGAAGTTACTCGACAACGGCCTGCCGGCAGAGGATTTTGAAGAGATCGAGGCCGACACCCAAGCTTTGATCGAAGATGCCTCTGAATTTGCCAAGAACAGCCCCTGGCCTGATGGGGCGACCGCCACCGACTACATTTACAGTGCCTGATCATTTAGCTACCCCCTCCCAGCCCCACTGCCATTAAGTTGAGCGTTTATGTGTCAAGCGGAATCAGTGCTCAGTGCTCAGTCATCAGTGCATTCCCCGGATGACGAACTGATTACTGATAACTGAGGACTGTTCACTGAATGGCAGTGAGGGCTAGGGTGGGGTTATGAACAAACAACAGAGGTTTCTTATGCGTGAAATTACCTTTATTGAAGCGACCCGTGAGGCGCTCACCACCGCGATGGAGCAAGACCCGACCATCTTTGTCATGGGCGAGGGCATTGGCAAACGGGGCGGCAACTTTACCACGACGTTAGGGCTCTATGACCGCTTTGGCCCGGAACGGCTCTGTGACACGCCGATCTGTGAGCGGGGCTTTGTCGGTCTGGCCACGGGGGCAGCCATGACCGGCACCCGGCCCGTGATTGACTTTATGTTTATCGACTTTATTCTTGACGCCATGGGTGAGTTGATGAACCAGATTTCCAAGATTCAATACATGAGCAGTGGTCGGCTCAAGATGCCGGTGTTGCTGCGCGGCTGTATCGGCGTTGGTCACTCCGCCGCAACCCATCATTCCGGCAGTTACTATCCCTTCTTTGTCAACATTCCCGGCTTTCGCGTTGTGCTCCCCTCCAACGCCTATGACGCCAAAGGACTCTTTGCCAGCGCACTGCGCAGCGACGACCCGGTCATCTTTCTGGAGCACAAGTCGATCATCTTTAACAAGACCCATGTGCCGGAGGAGGATTACACCATCCCCTTTGGCCAGGCGCGCATTGCCCGGGAAGGGAGCGATGCCACGGTGGTCGCGCTCACAGTCATGGTCGATAAGACGCTGGCCGTCTGTGAGAAGCTGGCCCAGGAAGGGTTGTCTCTGGAGGTGATCGACCCGCGCACCGTGGCCCCCCTCGACCTGGACACCATCCTGACTTCGGTGCACAAGACTGGCCGGCTGCTCATTGTCGATGAGAACTTTGGCCCCTGTGGCGTGGGCGCCGAGATCGCCGCGCGGGTTGGCGATCAGGGCTTTGACGATCTGGACGCGCCCATCAAGCGACTCAACGGTGCGCACACCCATGTGCCCTATAGCCCCACGTTAGAAGGGGCCATTGTGCCCACCGGCGAGAGCATCGAGCAAGCAATACGCGATCTACTAGCGGAGTAATATCATGGCCATAGAAATTCGTATGCCCCGCCTAGGCTGGACCATGGAAGAAGGCATCTTTGGCGAGTGGCTCAAAGGGGATGGTGACGCGGTCAAGGCCGGTGACTTCCTCTTTACGATTGAAGGCGATAAAGCCACCCAGGAGATCGAAGCCTTTGACGACGGCATCCTGCGTCTGCCCCCCAACGCAGCCAAACCGGGCGACGTCATCCCTGTCGGCGTCATCCTCGCCTACATGGTTGCCCCCGGCGAAGCCCCCCCCTTCACCGCACAACAACAGAATAAGCAACCCGCCTCTGGGGTAGTAGCAGTCCAAACAGCGACGCAACACGCAACACGCAACACGCAACACGCAACACGCAGCAGCGCCCCCATCTCTCCCCGCGCCCGCCGCATTGCCAAAGAATTGGGCGTTGACTGGTCTACGTTAACCGGCAGTGGACGCACGGGGCGGATTGTGGAGCGGGATGTACGCGCCGCGGCTGCATCGGCGGCCCAACCCGCGGCAGCACCGGAAGAGAAGGTGCGCGCCACGCCAATTGCCGTGCGCATGGCCCAAGAAGCGGGGATTGATCTGATGGAACTGGCGGCGCAAAAACTAGGCGAACGCATTGACCGCGCCGATGTAGAGGCCGCCATTGCCGCCCGAACGAGCGTCCCGGCTGCGCCACCCGCCACAACGCCCCCCACCACAACGCCCCCCGCCACAGAGACCATTCCCGTCACCACCGTTCGCCGCCTCATTGCCCAGCGCATGAGCGAGAGCGCGCAGAGCACCGCCGCCGTTACCTTGACGACCGAGGTGGACGCCGCCGAGTTGGTCGCTTTGCGCAAGCAGCTCAAAGCAGCCTTTGGCGCCGATGCGCCGACCTACAACGATCTCTTTGCGAAGCTGACCGCCGTTGCCTTGCAGGAGCATCCGCTGCTCAACGCGCGCTGGCAGGGGGATGAAATTGTGCTTAACCGGGAAATTCACATTGGATTGGCGGTCGATACGTCGGAGGGGTTACTCGTGCCGGTGCTGCGCAATGTGGAATCGCAAAGTTTGCGTGCCCTGGCCACCCAAGCCAAAACGCTGATCGAAAAGGCGCAGACCCACAAGCTCAGCGCCGCCGAGTTACAGGGCGGCACCTTTACCATCACCAATCTGGGCAGTTATAACATCGACGCCTTTACGCCCATCATCAACCCGCCCCAGTGCGCGATTCTGGGTGTTGGGCGCATTGCAAAGAAGCCAGCGGTGGTCGATGACCAAATTGTCGCGCGTGAGATGGTGGCGCTCAGCCTCACCTTTGACCATCGCGTGGTCGATGGTGCGCCGGCCGCCCGCTTCCTAGACCGCGTGCGCCAGTTGGTAGCAACGCCGGTGTTGTGGTTGGTGGGGTAGCTGAGAAAATGAAACATGACTGGCATCTCGGAGATGCCGGTCATGTTTGTATGATCAGCTGTTTGTGGATCGTTTTCCAGGTCATCATGAGAAGTTTCATGCTCCCGAACGCCGCCACAGTTCGCGGCGCGCTTCCACTAAATCTTCTTCGTAACTACTCAGGCATACAAGTTGAACCAAAAAGCAAACGGAATGCTAACGTAAAACAAAGAGAGTAGGGGTAAAGTGTAAAATTATGAGAGAGCCAGAAAAGCAACGAGAGCAACAAATAGAAAGGTTGATAAACCAAACCGAGCTATCGGCATTGGAAAAGTTGCTATGGGCTCAAACGCAAGAATTGCGCGCCGAGAACGAAGAACTGCGCAAGCAAATCAAAGAACAAGCAAACGAAATCCAGCGACTGAAAGATCAAGTAGCGAAAGATAGCCACAACAGTGGGAAGCCACCAAGCAGTGACGGACTGAAGAAACGGCGAACCGAGAGTTTGCGTCAAAAAAGCGGTCGCAAGAGCGGTGGACAGAAAGGGCATCAAGGACATACGCTCCAAATGAGCGAAACGCCAGACCATGTAATCGTGCATGACTTGTCGGTTTGTCCAGAGTGTGCCCATGACTTGAGTCAGATAGAGGTCACTGAACAGATGCGCCGTCAAGTCTATGATGTGCCGCCAGTGAGGTTGGAAGTGACCGAACATCGCAGCGAAATCAAAGTTTGTCCTTGTTGTCGGAAGCGGGTGAAAGCCAACTTCCCAGCCGGTGTGACGCAACCGGTGCAATATGGCGAATTATTCAAAGCCCAAGCCTCCTATCTCAACACCTATCAACTCCTGCCAATCGCCCGCAGTTGTGAGCTACTGGGGGATTTCTATGGTCACCAACCAGCAGAAGCGATCATCCAGGAAGCGAATCAAGCCGTCCAAGCGGGCAGCGAACCTGCGCTTGAGGCCATCAAGCAGGCACTCATCCAGGAAGAGGTCACCCACCATGATGAAAGTGGGGTACGAGTAGAGGGTCATCTCGAATGGCTCCATGTCAGCACTACAGAGCGCCTCACCCATTATGCAGTCCATGCTAAGCGGGGCCAAGAGGGCATGAAAGCGATCGGGATTCTCCCCGATGCCACCGGACGCATTGTCCATGACCATTGGCAATCTTACCTTGCCTTTGACCAGGTGGCGCATGCCTTCTGCAATGCCCATCATCTGCGCGAACTGCGCTTTATCGCTGAGCAGTATCAACAAGCTTGGCCGACTCAGATGAGTCAGTTGCTGCTTGAGATTAAAGCTGCGGTTGAAACGGCACCCCCGGAGAACAATTCTCTCTCCACTGGCCAGTGCTTTGACTTTGAACAACGCTACGATGCCATTTTGCAACTGGGCTTGGAGGAGAATCCTCCTCCCTCCGAACCCCCTCCCAAGAAACAGGGCAAGCCCAAACAATCCCCGCCGAAAAACTTACTCGACCGCCTCGCAATCCACAAAGAAGGTGTCCTTGCCTTCATGTCTGATTTCCGCGTTCCTTTTGACAATAATCTCGCAGAGCGAGACGTGCGCATGATTAAAGTCAAGCAGAAAGTTTCTGGTGCTTTCCGGACTTCCGACGGTGCCGACACCTTTTGTGCCATTCGTTCCTACATTTCTACCGTTCGCAAGCACGGTATTAATGTGATTTCTGCTATTCGTCACTCCCTTGCTGGACAGCCTTTTCTTCCCACTACTCAACCTATGCCTGAGTAGTTACAAACCTTGCTAAAGTCCCAACAACGGTTTGAGCAACTTGGCCGTACACCTGAGCCAGTGGTACATTTTTAATCTCATCTGTGGTCTTGATCAATATACCACGCATTGTGGTACGTGCCGGTTGTTCTGTTTTATCTTTTGGGGAGTTGTCATGTCAAGCGATCCATCATTTCACCTCTTTGATTTTCACCGCATCTTTTTGGGCGACCTCCCCTGGTCTTTTACGCTTGAAGTTGTCTTTCGCACCGTCGTGATCTATCTCTTTGCGCTGTTGCTGATCCGCTGGTTGAGCCGGCGCGCCGTGGGCCAGCTTTCCCTGATTGAATTTCTACTGGTGGTTGCGCTGGGATCAGCTGTTGGGGATCCGATGTTTTATCCCAATGTGCCGCTGCTCCACGCCATGGTGGTAATGACGGTGATAGTGCTCCTCAATCGGGGGCTTGATCTGTTGGTAACCCGGAATGATACGGCGGAGCGCTTCATCGAAGGGACGCCGGTGCGGCTGATCAACAATGGGCTGATCGACTATGAAAATTTGGATCACTTGAATCTCAATCGGGATGAGTTGTTTCAGTACTTGCGGTTGCAAGGAGTGGAACAGCTTGGAACCGTGCGCGCAGTTTATATTGAACAGAGCGGACAACTGAGTGTCTTTCGCTATCCGGCCGCAGAAGGCCATGCCGGCCTCGCCATCGTGCCGCCGTGGGATTGGGAGATTCCACGCTGGCTGTTGCAGGGAGAGATCGTGCAAACGACAGACTATCTCGGCTGTGCCCGCTGTGGTTATACCAAACAATTTGCCGCAGAGGAACCCCTCCCCGCCTGCGAACTGTGTGGCTACAACACCTGGACTGATCGTGTGCGTGAATAAGTCTTAGCCGCCAACGGGGTAAGGAATGAATTCATCTTATCCATGAAGGTTTGCCTGCCTGCCACTGCGCCACCCAATGGGCGGCAACAGGATCTTATTCTCTTGCCGCTGTCGCCGGCAACCTAAGCCGCAGCACCGGGAACCCGCTGGCGCTACCGATCGTCTCCGCCATGACGACGAAGCCATAGCGGTCATAGAAACGCCGTCCAATCGGATTGGCCACAAAGACCTCCACTTCGAGTTCAGCGCGCAATGACCGGGCATGATCCATCAGCGCGCGGCCAATGCCCTGGCCGTGATAACGGGGATCAAGAAAAAGGCCACCGACCTCGTTGCCGTTCAGGGCGATAAAGCCCACGACTCGCCCCTCCACTTCCCACACCCACGTTTCAGCCTGGGGCAGATAAATGTTGGTAATATTTTCCCGCTCTTGCTGGAGAAATGCCTCCACCAAAAAGGGATGGCCCACCGCCGTCGCCGCCGCCCACACAGTAAGCAAGTCATCGAGATCGGTGGCTTGGTAGGATCGGATCATGATGTGACTCCTTGGCAATGTCGTTTAGTGTAGCACAACAACGGATGACGGGGACAACGGATTTGTGATCGGCCATGTGAAACTGCATGAGGTGATGAGCATGATAGGGGGGATGGATGTTGTAGATGGCTAGATTACCACGGTGCTCAAAAAGTTTTCGATTAGCCGATTGACGAGCGCAGGTTCTTCCACGGTTGAGGTGTGGCCTGCGCCGGGAATGATATGGAGTGTCGAGCCGGGGATACGGGCATGGATCCGTTCCGCCTTGGCCGGCACGGTCGCCACATCTTGATCGCCGACCGCGATCAACGTTGGCGTCTGGATCTGATCAAGTTGGTCATAGACGCCCTGGCGTTCAATCACCCCCGTGACGGCGCGGGTGATGCCAATGCGGTCGTTGCGCACCAGGTGCTGCCGCCACTGTGCACGCAAAGCAGCACGGGCAGGATCTTGCATAAACTTCTGCCCAAACAAGATGTTCATCACCGGCGTGGCCACGGGACGTAGACCAAACCAACGGGCAACAAAATTCAACCGGCGATATTTGGCAGCAAAGGGCTCAGGGTCGGCGGTAGTCTCGAACAGGAGCAGTGAGCGCAACAGTTCCGGTTGGCGAATGGCCAGCCTCATGCCGACAAAGCCACCCATGGAGAGGCCCAGAAAATGACAGGGCGCACACGCCAATGCCTGAATCAACGCCGCGGCGTCAGCGGTGAGCGTATCCATGTCATAGCCGGCTTGGGTCACTTCGCTCTGGCCCTGGCCGCGAAAGTCAAAGGTTACACAACGGTAGCGATCTTGTAAGGCATTTACCTGGTTGTCGAACATGCGCCCACTCCAAATCAGGCCGTGGGCAAAAACAATGGTGGCAGGTCCGCTACCCGTTGCTTCATAATAGAGCTTGGCACCGTTGATGTTCATGTGAGGCATGACGCTATTATAATACAACTTTGGCGGCAGTGACAACATGCGGTTTGCAGATTTCTAGCTTTCGATAAAGCATGATAAGCTACAATAGACTTAAGTTAACCGAATGAAGCGGCATTTTCTTTCACTAGCTGTTCAGCCTCTAAGCCGCTCGTTTAGGTTAAATCCACGCCACTCACATTGCCATAGTCAGCCCTATTTACTACTTAACGTTCATTTTAACAAATGAGGAGGATCGTATGTCTGGGGAAGATCAAGAAGATCAAACAATCTACAAGGTAGTCGTCAATCACGAGGAGCAGTACTCCATCTGGCCGGCAGATCGGGAAATACCCCTCGGCTGGAATGATGTGGGCCAGCAAGGCACGAAAGACGAATGTCTGACTTATATCAAGGACGTATGGACAGATATGCGCCCACTCAGTTTGCGTAAGAAGATGGAGGAGGATAAGCATCGTTGAAGGGAGCGAGCGAGGCTTTGTTTGTATGAGGTGGACGTCGAACCATTAAAGTAACCGGCACTTTGAAAGTGCCGGTTACTTTAAATCAATGTACTAGCCCTACTGGTCCAGCGACACGAAAGGCAGGTAGAACTTAATTTCCAGCGGCATGGCCTCACAGCTTACGACGGTGGGCATTTCCTCTTCCTGATCCAGTTGCGCCAACCAGGTGCTGGAGCGGGCGGATGACGCTACACAGAGGTTCGTGTCGGAAATGTCCAATACATTAAGGTCGGTCAATTCTGCAAAGGCATCATTCAACGAGCCGTTGAGACCGCTGTCGTTCAGATAAATTTCCTGCAGGTTGCTCAGGCTGGCCAATTCGCGCGGCACCTGCCCATGCATTTGATTGAACGAAACATCAAAAAATTCTATGTGGGTCAGGTTGCCCAGTTCACGCGGCAGGGTTCCTTTTAAGCCATTGTTGGGCAGGTAGAGTTCAACCACATGCCCCTCATTGCAGAGGACGCCGGCCCAGGCACAGGCCTGACTGCCGCTCAGCCAATTGGTGTTATCGCTCCAGTTAGCGCCATCGGCACTGGTATAGAGGGCGACCAACGCACGGCATTCACCCTCATCGATATCGCTCACCGAGGCACAGACGGCATCCGTATTGACCATCGCCGCCGCGTGGGCGCTAGGCGTCCACGGCGTTACACTAAACACAAGGCTCAACATCAGGGCGCCAATCCATGCAGCCGTGACTATGAGTACAAATCGTTTCATCTGACTCTCTCCATTGTTGAATTTAAACTAATTTAAACAGACCATTTGCACACAGAAAATTATGCGCCGCTTGGGCCACATCTCAACTGTACGCTCTTCTTTGCTTATGGGCACTCAACTTTACTTGGACAATAATTGACCTCCATCCTCTCCTTTTTGGCCCTTCCACTTGGACATGGATGCGTACCCCATTTTCGGAGACGCTCTAACAGAGAAATTGGGAACACTCGACTCGGTCCCCGAAAATAGGACGCACCCGTTGGGCGTTGTTTGGAAAAAGTTTCGTAGCAATGACAAAGAGGCGATGTGGAGCAAAACTTTTCTAGATCGCTGAACTCTACAATGATGGTACCTGTCACGGAATATCCAAGGCGTCAAAGTGTAACATGTTTAGCCCATAGGCATTGCTGGCAAAGTAGAGTACAGGCTCAAAATTACAACTCGAATCCGTCCCCAGCGTGACGGGCGCACAGACGAAGACATCGGCGCCTACGCCGGAGATGCCGTCCACCGCGAAATCGCCCAACGTATTCAGATAGAGCTTGCCATCAGCGCCGAGCACAACGCCAACCACTTCCTCATCGAGTGTATCTGCTAGGCCAACATCCGAACCGTCGAGATAAATATCCCACGTACCACTGGTGGCCCCATAGAGGGCTTGCGGCGTGAAGACCAGGACATCCTCATCTTGATTGGTGCCACTAATGCCGGGCACGCTATTGGAACCGACGGTCGAAATTAGCAGGCGGCCATCGGGCAGCAGATCAATGGCGTCAATGTCTTCACCGTTGGTCGTCAATCCCACGGCCGAACCATCAAAGTAAAGCGTAAAGGTACCGGCGGTATTTTCACCCAAAGAGGTGGCATTGAATTCGACGATGTCCGAATCATCGATGGCCACACCATCAAGGACAGTTGGCTGCTGGAACGACATGAGGATTGTATCGGCATCTACTACATGTACGGCGTTGAGATCAAGCCCGCCCACACCGACATCGGAGCCATCAAAGAGCAAGCTAAAGTTCACACCGTCAAAGGCAACAATGTCCTCGTCACGCACGCCAAGCGCGCCGCCAATGTCAATCGCGCCGGCATCCTTGAAGGAGAAATAGAGGGCGCCGGTTGGCGTGGCCACCGCTGTAGCTGTGGGGGTCGCGGTGGCGGTCGGGGTTGGCATCGCGGTGTCCGTGGCCGTCGCAGTGGCGGTTGGTAGCGGTGTTGGCGTGTCCGTGGCTGTGGCGGTTGCCGTGCTGGTTGGTACGAAGGTCGGCGTAGCAGTCGCCAGCGCAGTATCCGTTGGCGTTGCAGTTGGCAACCATGTTGCAGTGCCCGTTGGCGTGACTGTCGCGGTGTCCGTAGCCGTGGCGGTTGCTGTAGCGGTTGACGCAAGCGTCGGCGTGTCGGTTGGCACAGGCGTTGCAGTGTCGGTTGGCGCTAGCGTTGGTGTAGCCGTCGGTGCGGGAGTCGCCGTGTCGGTTGGCGCTAGCGTTGGCGTGTCGGTCGGGAGAGGCGTCGCCGTGTCCGTAGGCAAGAGCGTCGGGGTGTCCGTCGGTAACAGAGTTGCCGTAGCCGTGGCCGTCGCTGTCGCTGTACCGGTTGGCGCTGGCGTTGCCGTGTCTGTTGCCATCGCAGTCGCTGTACTGGTGGGTACTTGCGTTGGCGTGTCGGTCGGGAGAGGCGTCGCCGTAGCCGTAGGCAAGAGCGTCGGGGTGCCCGTCGGTACGGTTGTCGCCGTAGCCGTGGCTGTCGCGGTTGCCGTGCTGGTTGGCGTGAATGTCGGCGTGTCGGTCGGCATGGGCGTTGGCGTAGCTGTTGGTACTTCGGTCGGTGTGCCCGTTGGCAACAGAGTAGGCGTCGCAGTTGGCGTCGACGTTGCAGTATCGGTTGGCACAAGCACCGGTGTTGCTGTGTTCGTGGCCGTGTTGGTCGATAACGATGTTGGTGTAGCCGTCGCGGTGGCGGTCGGTGTACTGGTTGGGGTGGGTGTACTCACCGGCTCGACGTAGGCCAGCGGCGCACCAAAGACCAAGTAGTTCACCTGCTCTGTAGTATGGCTCCGTTCACCATCACCAATCTGGTCTTCATCCACCGCCAACTCGATCGCGTTGGTAGTCAAGGCAGTAGGACCATAGAGATAGACCCATGCGCCGTCAGCGCCATCCATCGCGGCCATGCTGGCAACCCCCACCGCGGGCGTTTGGTCAAAAGGCTGGGCAAAGGCGGCGGCAAAGGGTGGTGAGTTTTTGGTCCCCTGCACAATATCACCGGAGAGCGCGGCGGCATAGGGCACGCCGTTGACTGACCCGGCGCCCGCCTCGATAACCAGATAGCCGATCTCTTCATTGGCGCGGTTGACATTGGCATCTTGGCCCACATGCTTGCCGGTATAGAGCGTCGTTGCCGCCGGCGGATTGGTCGCCGTCGTTCCTCGCGCCCAGAAGGTGGACCAGGCGGGATCGCTTTCACTCATGACCTGGCCGATCACCACCGGCTGGGCGTAGGTGTGGGCATAGCTCTGCACTTCACCAATCCATGCACCATAGTGGTCGGTGACGGTGCTAAGGTAGCGATGGGCTTCTAGGGCGCGGCCATCGGGCAGAGTCCAGGCGCCCTCTTCAATGACAAAGCAGTGCACATCCTCCGCCAACACAGATGTGAGATCACCGGGATTTTGCAAACGTAAGTCAAAACTAAGGCTCGTCACCTGATTGACACGCACCACCACCGGTGAGGTGTTATGGACATACGCAGGCGTACAGAGCACGACTGGTTGAATATAGCTATTCTGGAGATTGACCGTGGTATAGGTGTCACCCACCGCCGGTGCAACCAACGACTCAAATCGCAGTTGTGGCACTTTGTAATTTTCCAGCCACTGATAAGCGACCGCCAGATCCAGGCGTCCCTGGCCAAAGTCATTGTCAGCGCCGGCGCTGCCCAGATCCACCACACCATTAAGCAGCGCGGCTTCTTGCTCCGCCACAGTCAGACCGGGGAAGGCTTGCAACAACAGCGCCAACGCGCCTGTGGCATGAGGCGCCGCCGCGGAGGTGCCGGTCGAATATTGATAGAGTCCATAGCGGTCCGTGCTATAAATATTCATACCGGGCGCGACGATGGACGGAAAAGTCCGGGTTGCACCACCACAGGTTGTAGGCCCGCGGCTGCTATAGCCATAGATCTGATCCTGCGCCCCCACGGCCCCCACCGCAAAAGCGCTGGGATTGTTGCTGGGGCTAATGCTCGTGTTGGGGTAAGGACCACTGTTGCCGGCGGCAAAGATGGGCAAGATGCCGGCCACGCGCAGAGCTTGCAGGTCGGCTTCAAATTCCAGATCACAGCCGGGAGCTTGAAAGGTCCACGAGTTATTGACTACATCGGGTGCGTCGTCCGTATTGGGGTCGCCGTCGGGGTCCAACAGCCACTGGAAGGCGGCATGAATCCCAGCCACTGTCGCTGAGCCCTGGTTGTTAAAAATTTTGGCCGCAATCCACTGGGCGTTGGGCGCCACCCCCAGCGCATTGCCGCTGGCGTCGCCGGCCACCATGGTCCCCATGATGCCAGTGCCATGACCGCTGGCCGCGCCGGCCATATCCACCGGCTGGATGAGATTTTCACCATAGGGGTCAAACCAGCTATTGGTCCCACCCCGCCATTTGTTGGTCAGTTCCGGGTGAGCGAGATCCACACCAGTATCCAGGCTGGCAATGATGATGCCCTGCCCCTGAAAGCCCAGATTCCATAGCGTCTGTGTGTTGATCTGGGTCAGGTTTTGGCCCACTGGACTGCCAGCTGCGGTCCGGCCGACAGGTTTAATCGGCGCATCGTCCAGTTCGACCGTTTCTACCTCGGCTAAGGCCGAGAGTTCGTCAATAACGGCCTGAGTGGCTTTAAAGGCAATGCCGTTGACGATCCAAAGCGGCTGAATATCGGCGACGACGCCCTGGGCTTGGCGCCGTTTTAACAGCTGCAACAGCCCTTTTTGATTGTCATCCGCCGTCTTACGCAGCCGTTGAATCACCTTTTTGATGCGGTGTTCACGCCGTTCGTCTTTAATATCCCGCAACTCGGTCTCAACTTCGAGCTTGACAAAGACAGGGATCAGTTCAATGCTCTTGGCGTTGCGGACTCTGTTCTTGGTGCGCTGATCCATCTTCCGGCCTGTAGGCGTCGCTTGTTGTTGCGGACGTGCCTCGCGTGGCATTGGCGCGGCAGACGCGATCAGCTGATCGCCCGGCAACAGGCCGCGCACCACCAACGCCAACACAAGTAGACAAGCTAAGATCGTCACTACGCCAAGCTTCATAACAACATCCCAATCCCTACTCTTGCACGACTACCGCTTATGCGACTACTACAGCGTAAACTAAGGTTTGATAAATAAAACCCCACCCGCGCCCAGTTGGCACCCGCTCCCCAGGTTGGGGAGGGAACCGTGAGCGCACAGGGCCCGAGATCGGCTCCTCCTACAACCTGGGGGAGGCTGGGAGGGGGTTCTTCTAATCTAGCATAACTTCGCTTACAGTGTACTACTACAGTGTGTCCGAAGTTATGCGAGTTTAGCCAATGCGGGTGCGCCGGCGTGCGTCTTCCTGGAAGGGGCAACGCACACCTCCTGCCTTTCACCATCCGCCGCCCCTTCCAGGAAGACTTGGGTGGCCACCTCTACTCTAGCAGAATTTAGGTAACACTGTACTACCACTTACGCGATTACCTCTTGCAGAACTACGAGCGAATGGTAACTCCCAAAGATTCCCGTGCAACCGGTGCAGAAGGCACACCATCCTCTGGAATGTTCTGGCGCGCGCGGGGCGACGTAGCCGCCCCGCGCCCCAAGTTGGTGCGACGCCGCCATTCAAGGCCACCACCCACGATCAACATGGCCAGCAGCAACAGCACGGCAATCTGGGTCAGCGCTGGCTGCCAAGGGTATTTGGAAAGCACCACAGGCTTGACCTGCCCAGGCGGCGGCGTCAGCCAATAAAAGCGGGCGACGCTATCCTCCACCCCCTGCCGGCGCACAATGACATTGATCTCCCACGGCCCCGGCAAACTCAAATAATTGGAGGTGACCAGGTAACGGTCCGGCTCAATCAAATCGGCGTCAACCTCTAAAAGGCCGGTATCCTGCTCCAGATGGCGCATCCGCACGATCACACGCATAATGTTAGCCGCGGGTGGACGCAGTTTGCTGCCGGCGAAAATGGTAAAGACATTGCGCCCCGGACGATTGGGCTTAATCCCCAGGGTGATCATCAGATCGTCAACACTTTGGCTCAAGGCCGTGGGCACATCCTCGGCGGCAACTGTATATTCAGCGCCTCGCGGCGCGGCGCTGGCCGTCACCAGGCCGGTCGCCAGCAGCACACAGAGCGCCAATCCCACCTCCGCTGTTACAAGCACTGGCAGCCGTTGCAGCGGCAGGAAAGGCTGCGTCACCGCGCCACGTCGCCAGGGCAACCACTTTGTCAGTTGCGGATGTAAAATCAGGCTATTGAGCAGACCGCAGCCGCTCACCAAAAGCACCAAGAACACCTTGGCGATCAAGAAACGTCCATACAAAGTCGTAATCAAGGCATCGAGCGAGACCACTTGCCGCCCGGTGCTGTAGAGGCCGGTGCCGATCAACAGCAAAACACTGAAGGCCGCAATCGCACTAAAGGAGCGCCAAGTGTTAGCTACCAGCACTAAGAGCAGACGTTTGCGTTGGGGCAAGAATAGCAACAGCCCCACCGCTAGCGCCAGTAGACCGCCAACCCAGAGTGCGGCCGCCAACAGGTGGACCATGTCGACCGCGACAGCCAGCGGTTGATGGTGGGTGACACTAGCGGCATGGCTGGTCAGAGACTGGACCAGCAACAGCAGCGGGATCAGCGTGCCAATCCCCCACCAGAGCGCCCCAATGGCACGGTGATCATGGCGACCATGCCGCCGCAGATCACGCCGGCAAAGGGCAAACAGCAGCAGCGTCAGCACAAGCATGACACTCTGACGCGCCACCCACAGTCGCCCCCATTGGGTCTCCATCACAACTTGACGCAACACCGCGGGCGCGCGCAGGGTGTCTGGTAAGCTATTTCGCAAGACAGCATACTGCCAGCTTACGGTTCCAAGGCCCACCAATAACAGCACGCCAGCCATACTCAATGCCAGCGTCAGAACACGACGGCGGGCAAGCCGGCGGATGGCGACGCTGATGTAGCGACGTTCTGGCGTCGGCCCCAGGAGCAGCTGCACCATGGCCAATGCACCGATCATACCAGTCAAGAGCCATAAGTTGAGCCAGCGCAGCAAAACCTCTGGCCAGGGCGGAACGACCGCCACTGCGCCGCCTTGAGCGCGCTGTTCCTCCACCGTTGCACCGATGCCAAAGACCAGGCTACCCTGCGAGTAGTGGCCATCAGATTGGGCCAGCACTTTGTAGAGCAAGCTGTACACGCCGTGGGGCAATTCCGCCAGCGTAATGATCAGCGCATTCGGGTCATCCGGGTCAGACACTACACTCACCACCGGAATGGCCTGGTTTTTGGCATCAAAGAGACGCACGGTGCTAAAGCGCGCTGCCACCGGTTCATCAAACCAGAGGTACACCGCGCGCGGGGCGTCGGATAAGGTCGCGCTGTCGACCGGATCCGAACGCACAAGGGTAGCGTGGGCAGAGACCGGGTTCACATTTCCCAACCAGAGTAACAAGATGAGCAGCGGGAGCCAACGCATCCCCTTGCACGAAAGTTTTCTCACAATGACGAACTCCTCTACGACGTTCTGCGCTTCCAATCCAAGTGGCCAATGACCCCAGCCACCACAACCAGCACCACCACAGCAACCAAGATCGGGAGGGTGGTCAGGGGGAGGGAGGTCACTGCCACATCATTCAGCAAAAGCGACTGATCTTCATCACCGACAGCCGGTGTACGTTCTTCCGCTACCTCTGCTGCGCTTATGGCCTGCACCGCCTGTGATAGCGCGGCGCCATATTCCTCGCCAACCGCAAAGGCAAAGGTAGCGGCACTCGCATCGCCATCCAGCAGTTGAATCTGCCAATGCACGGTGTAGAGATCATGAGGCAGGGGCGCCGGCAAGGTCACGCGCATGGAGGCATGTTGCGGATCGTCCAGATTGACGCCGCCATCCCCAACATCAATGACATCGCCGGCGCGATTGGTGACGTAGAGCGTGCTCGCTTGGCTCACAACCTCTTCGGCAAACCATAAGTCAACTTGGGTTGGCGCGGTTTTCAACAAGGCGCCAGCCGCCGGTTCAGACTTCAGCAGCGTCAGGCTATGCGCCGAGGCCATTGCTACCACTTGCACCGACAGACAAAGTGCAAGCACAAGAATCACACGTACTTTCATGACCTATCCCGTGCAATCACCGGTAAAAAAAGCTGTTCATTCATGACCGGCTGGACAATAAAGGTAAAACTCTCTTCGGCCACGCCCTGGCTGTTGGCCGCTTGCACCTTGACCGTCACCTCGCCCATGTAGTCAGCAGTCGGGGTCCAGTGCACTTCACCGCTCTGGGCATCAATCGTCATGCCGACCGGACCAGAGAGCAAGGTATAAGTCGGCGAGGGGTCGCCAACGGCCTTAATCGTAAAGGTAAAGGGCATGCCAATGGTCACAGCGACAGGTTCACGCGGTGTCTCGAAGAACGGCGAACCGTTACCGATGACGGCAACCACGGTCAAGGGCAGGGAATCCACCTGCGTCTCCAGACGATGGACAATGGTATACTGGCCCGATGCCAGCGGACCGACCGTCACACTATAGTGCCAGGGCGTCTCTGCCGGCAGACAGAACAACTCGCCCGAGGGCTGGCTGCGGATCTCGATCACGTTGCCGGCCACTTCATGGGACGCGTAGCTGGGCGTGCAACTGTTGCGATAGATGCCACCCAACGTAATCGTGATCAGATCGCTGCTGTTGGGCATGGTGGGCTGCACCGTAATCGTCACCCCAGTGGTGACGGTCGGTGACACAACCGAGACCACGGTGGTTGCGGTTGTGCTGCTGAGGCTATTGGTCGCCGTTACTGTAGCGGTATAGGCGCCCACGGCGGGGTAGATGTGGCTCAGGTTGGCGCGGTTACCGCTTGCGCCGTCGCCAAAGTCCCAGAGATAGGTCACATCACTGCCGGCCGTAATCGTCGCCGACAGATGGGTCAGCGCGCCTAAGGGGGTCGGACTGTCATTCGCCGCGCTTAAGCCAGTGATGGGCGTGACCACAATGGCGCTCACGGTAAAGGTAGAGACCGACACCGCATCGATCAAGTGATGGGTGATGGTGTAGACACCGGCAGCCAGCGGGCCAACTTGCACACTGTAGGACCAGGCGGTCGAGACCGGCAAGCAGATCTGTGCGTCGGTGGGGCCACTGACAATATCGATGGCATGCCCATTCATGGCAAAGGACTCGCGATGGGGGGTGCAACTGTTGGGCAATTCACCGGCCACCGTAATCGAGATCGGATCGCTAGTGGTCGGCGCGGCCGGCTCTACGGTAATGGTTGCAGTGGATGCCGGTGGCGTTACAAAGCGCTCATAGGCCCCTACATCACAGGCTGTGCCCTGCGGACGGCTCACCCCACGTTGGTCAGTTGGCGTACAGTTAGCGCTATCGGCTTGATCCAATGCCGGGCTATCCACCAACAGAGCACGGGTAAAGGTATGGCCGCCATTGTTCTGCAGCAGCCCAAGCAGCGGCGCGGTATTGACCAGATCGCCAGCCGCGGTAAAGCTACAGGTGTTGGTGCTCTCCAGGTTGTGCCCCTGTGAGGTCAGGAAGCCACTGCTGTTGGCGCAGTTGCCGCCTGCTGTAGCGTCAGCCACGATGCTGTTGACAATCGAGAGTGACGACTCATCGTTAAAAATATTGCCGCCGGTATTAGCGCCATTGGCGCGGTTGGCCGCCAGCGTCACATGCTTGAGGACCGCACTGCTGGTATCACTGCCATTATACAGACCGCCACCATTGTCGGCTGCGCTATTTTGGCTTATGGTTACATTGGTGAGGCCAAGATTGCCACTAGCATTGCGGATGGCGCCACCGGAGCGGGCATGGTTGCCGGTAAAGGTGCTGCCGCTCACCCCCATGCCGCCAAAGGTAAAGATGGCGCCGCCACTGGCTGTGGCCGTATTGCTCATAAAGAGTGAATCGCGGACCGTAGCATTGGCACCGGTCCCCTGGTTGAGGATGGCGCCGCCGTTAGCCGCCCGGTTCAACAGGAAGAGCGTCTGCTGGACCGTCAGTTTGGTGACGACATCACCTAGATTGCTGACACCGCCATTGCCCTTATTGTTGGAGACGGTGACGCCGGTTAGGGTTGCTGTCGCCACGCTGTTATAGACGCCGCCTTGGTTGTTATCGATCAGACCACCGTTGACGGTCAGGCTGCCTGATCCCTCATTACGAATGGCATAACCGTTGCTGTGATTGGTGACATTGCTGTGATTGAGGGTCACCAGACCACCGCTATTTTGGATGCCGCCACCCCGGTTAGAGTCCACCGTGCTGTCATTGAGGGTGAGCCCCCCCAAGACGAAAAGACCGCCACCCTGGAGCGCCGTATTGCTAATAACCTGGCTGTTGGTCATGGTCAACCGCGCGGTCAGGTCAAGCAGCAGACCACCGCCATTTTTACCGGCGCCAGGATTGCCGTTGCGGACAGTCAGGCCGGTCATGGTGACACGTGCGCCCGACAGAATCTCGAAGACGCGGTCGGCGTCGTTGCCATCAATGGTGACTTGCTCACCGGCAATGGTCAACTCGCCGGCAATGTCCAGATCGCCGGTGGCGGCGTTGTCCTCATTCTGGCCGGTTTGGGTCAGTACAATGGTAAGCGGCAAGGGTAGATTGCTGCTAAAAGTAATGGTGTCGGCGCCGCTGCCGGCCGGGCAGTCGTTGAAGGCGCCATCAGTGTTGGCGGCAATTACCGCTTCACGTAAGGAACAGAGACCATCTGCTGCGACCGTATCTTGATCAGTCGTGACAGTGATTGACGTTTGGGCATAGACTGGAGCAACACATAAAAGCAGACCGACAATACAGGGCGCGAAGAGGAAAAGCCAGCGCGCTCTCCTTACTTCTCTTGAACATACAATACACATCGCTTCTGGGGTAATCTTTGGCATGTAAACACCTCGTAGTAAGTAAACAATTACGTTAGTTTTATAAATTGTCGGGACCTGCTTATTCTACCACAAGATTTTCTAGACGCATGTCCCCCACTACAAGACTTACACGATCACCCCGCTTTACAATCCGATCAGGATTGATGATGTGCAGGCGGTAGATCCGCCCTACTTCACGAGGGGTAAGATGATGTTGATGGGTAGGAATACTGAGCACGGCGCCTGTCTTTTCATTAATGATGGTTGGCGGTTGTGCATCATCGTGCACCACTAAGACCTTATCAGGATCGAGCACTTGGTAGCGCACATCAACAATATTACGTGGTGCGGTAAGCATTACTTGGGTAACGCGTAGACCGGTAGCCGCTTCAAAACGGGTTTGGTCGCTCAAGTGAAGGTCAGGAACAGGCGCCATTGTATATTGCGCAGCTAGCATCCAACCTGCCAGCGCAGCTAACAAAAGCAGAGCAGCTAGCTGCCAACTCTGGTAACTGTAGATAACATTACTGGGTCGGGTGCGGGCAAGTGGCATTGTCGTCATGCGCATGTACCTTTTAGTGTATCATGGATTGTTGTGCTAAAAGCTTTCAGATTAACCAATTGCTTACAATTTTGATAATTACACATGCTTTTTGATTTATTTTTCTACAACAATTTAAGTAATTCGATCCTATAATCTGTCGCATCATCCGACCAGGAAGCTGTCCCTTCCTGGTCGGATGATGCTTACAAGACCAACAAAACTTACGGTAGGTCAAAGCCATCAATGTCTTGACCATTGGCGGCGAGTCCTTCGGGCGTTCCTGCAAAGTACATCGACCACTGTTGCGTGGCGATATTGTAGTGAACGACACTCTCATCCTGGACCAGCCCCAACGGCGCCGGCAGTGTGGTGCCAGTGTTGAGCACAAAGGAGAAGTAGACATCATCCGCACCCACGATGCTAAAGCCATCGACATCGGCGTTGGTCGGCATACCGATGGTCGACGCATCCAGCAAGCGACCGAATAGACCGGTGTTACTGTCCCAGGTGTAGATATCGGCATCATCGAATGGTCCCGCTACGCCAGGGATAGAGCCATTCCCGATGGTGGAGAAGTAGAGTACACCGTCGGCAATGTCAAAGGCGTCAACGTCGTGCTGATCCGCCGTCAGGCCATAGACAGAGCCATCAAACCAGAGTGACCAAGCGCCGTTGTCATAGTAGACAATATCTTCATCTTGCACCAACCCCAACCCCGGCACCGCGGTGCCTGCTTCCAGGGCAAAGGAGAGGTAGAACTGATTATGATTGAGCATCGCCAGACCATCGACATTGGCCGCCCCTAGACCACCATCGGCGCTCGCATCCCAGATGCGGGCAAAGGCGGCGCCATTCCAGTTGTACACGTCGGAGCTGTCATAAGGACCAGCAACGCCCGGCACACTTGCGTTACCCACAGTGGAGAAGTAAAGTCCATAGAGCGCAATCGAGTTGGTCACATGGAGCACCACGTTGCCGGTTGGCGTCCAGTTGCCGGCGCCATCCCGGGCCCGGACATAAAGCGTGTAGTCGCCATTGACCCAGGTGATGATGTTGATGATCGCTTCCAGGTCATAGCCGCCGTTGATGGTGTCCGGCGTAATCGACATAGGCAGACCATTACCCAGCCCTGGATCGACATCGACAAACCATTCGGCATAGGTAATCTCAGTTGCGTCGTCATAGGCGTCTGCCGTCAAGGTGACACTGGTGGCGCCATCGGTCGGGTTTGGCGCCACAGCGACGTTGGCGAGCGTCGGCGCCGTCTTATCAATGATAAAGGGAATGCTGACAATTGCACCCCAGTTGCCGGAAGCATCCAGACCGTGCACCGCTAGGGTGTGCGGCCCTTCACTCAGCGCATTGACTGTGGGCAGCGGTATAAAGGCGTAAGCATTTTCGACAATACTATCGAAGAGACCATCGTTGGGGGTCATGGGTACGCCGGTGCCGTCAAGGTCGGTAGCCGGACCCTGGTAGTCGATAAAGAACTCAGCCGTCTGAATGGTGGAGAGCACACCGGCATTGGTGGTGTCGCTAATGGTCACATCCACACGCACCGCAGGCTGGCTCGGGTTGATCGGATTCGCACCGTTGTTCGGGTTAGGAGCGGCAACAAAGCCGACCGCCGTCGGACCAGTCTGATCGACATAGAGATCAATGATGGAGAAGGCGCCCCAGTGGCCAAAGGCATCCTGGCCGTGGACATGGATGGGGTGGACCCCCTCACTTAAGCCAGCCGGGATCACCGCGTCGATCCCCACCACTGCCGTACCGCCATTCAGATTCATGGCAATGCCTGTGCCATCGGCGCTAGGAGCATCGACGAAGTATTCAGCGGCAATAATATTGCTGTTGCCGGTGGCGCTGTCGTCGGCGGCGCCGGTGAGGGTCACGCCCACATTGCCGCCACTGGGATTAGGCGCCAGGCTCAGTGAGGTGGTGGCAGGCCCAACTTTGTCTAGATTGAGCACAGCAAAGTTAAAGGTGCCCCAGTTGCCAACGCTATCCTGACCACGGATATAGATGGTATGGTTGCCGGCGGCCAGTCCTGCCAACGTTGCAGTATCAATGATGCCGGAGACACTCTCGGTGGGTGATGCAAAGGCGCCGGTCATGGCAATAGGTGTGCTGGCGGTGTCATCAATGTAGAATTCGGCGGCAGTTACATTGGCGTTGCCCGTCGCCGCGTCACTGACCGTGGCCGCCACCGTGACATCAACCGTGCCATCGGTCGGGTTCGGCGTTAGCGTGGGAGCCTGCACCGCTGGGCCGGTTGTGTCTGTGCTGACCACACCGGGCGTATAACTGAGGAAGGTCATCATGCCGCCAAAGCCGGCTGTATTGCGATTGCGCAGCAAGAGATCACCGGCATAGAGGGCGTAACGCATGTCGGTAGTCAACGTTGCAGGAATCTGCACCAGCACATCCAGCGTTTCGCCGGGCGCCATGGTCTCCGCCGCCACAGTGTAGGGATGTGCCAACGGGTTGCCATCCATGCCCAGGATTGTCTGCTGCAAGCCCAGCGTCGTCAGCGAATGATGTTCCAGGCCGGCATTGATGTAGCGCAGGGCAAGCGTGTCCCCCACACCAATTGCAATGGGCTCGGTGTCAGGGTAAGCTTTGCCGTTGATCAGCCGGTAGCGCGCTTTATAGGTGCGCATGTCAAAGGTTTCTGGCGTAAGGCTGTTGTTCAGGTCCGGGTCAATTTCACTGAGCACAATGACCGCCTCGGTGGTGAAGGCTGTCGAGGCATCCACATAGACCTGATTGGCAGCCGCGGCTGGTCGCACAAGCAGTGCGCCATACATTCCCATGGCAACCTGGTGCTGCGTATTAGGGCTCAAACCGGCTTCGTAGAGAAAGACGCCAGGGTCAGTCGCGGTAAAGACATAGGTTTTAGAGAGTGTCATACTGACACCGACTAAATCTGGTTTTATGGCCTGGCCCGGAAAGTTGAGCGAGGTCGTCATTCCAATGTTATTGTACAGCGTCACCTCAACCCGGTCGCCTTCGGTCACGGCTAAGGTGGGGCCAGGCAATTCCGCCGTCGGGCTTCCCGCGCAGTCGCCCAGGGTGTACCCCAGGGTTTTGACGGTGACGCCATCGGGCATCGTCTCTGAACCGGCAGTGGCGCAAAGATCGATAGGCACAGTCACTGCATTTGGGGCGGCATGGGCCACTTGTGGGAGCAAAAAGATTGCCGCCAGGAGCGCCCACACGCCTATATAGAGCTTATGTTTAGTTAGACTAATCAACATGAGTTTCTCCTTACGGGCTGCAGGTGTTAGGCGAAGGCGGATCAATCCGCAAGTACGTAATCGGGCCGGTCATCGGTACACCCCAGGATGTGATCTGGTGCAGGGCATGGTTGTGCGAGATAATGTAATATTCGCCACATTCATTGGTGACAGCCTCGCCCACTGGAATCGGACCTTGGTTGCCCAAGTAGGGATCACCACTGTAATATTGACCGACCACCAGATTTTGGAGGTTGGGGACCGTCACATCAATCGGATTGTCTGTGACATCGTAGCTCTCCGCATCATACCAGCGGAAGAGCACATCCCAAGTCTGGCCGGGGCCGAGATTGATGGCGAATTTCTCAAAGGAGAGATCCTCGCCACCGGCGCCTTCTAACGGATGACCATCACGCCCGACGACCCGCCCATTGTTGCCGTGGGGATGGAAAGGGAATTCGGTGGTGCCAACGTTGATATAACGGGCAATACCCGGCTGCGGGTTGACGGTCGCATCATAGGGTTGAATGCGGGCCAGGGCACCATAGGGTTGGGTGGGCAACCAGTCGGCAAAGTTGGGCGCAATGGTATCTGGGAAACCACGGCCATTGATGAGCCAGTAGCGCGCTCGGTAGTTCTCCATATTAAAGGTGCGGCCACGCTGTACAGCCTGATTTAGATAGGGATCGATCTCTGAGAGCAGGACCATAAACTCTGTGTTAGCGTTGAATTCACTGTCGGTCCGGTCATAGGCGAAGTTGCCCCCCAGGGCCGGCCGCACAATCAAGGCGCCAAAGAGCCCCATACGCACCTGGATCGCGGGATTGGTGCCACTCTGGTAGAGATAGGTGCCGGGCTTAGAGGCCACAAAGCTATAGGTCATGCTGCCGCCATTGGCGGCCGCCACGTTGGTCAGGGAAGTCAGATTGCCGCTGCCATCAAATTGGGGCTGCGCCGGTGCGCCATTGGCCATGACATTTTCCTGGCCAGGGAAGGCAATCGAAACATCCTGCGGCAAGGTATTGTGCAGGATGATGGTAACTGTATCCCCTTCATTGACACAGAGCACCGGGCTGGGATGTTGGAAGGGGCTGCCGCTTGTTGAGTAGCCCCACATGAAAACCACATTGTCATCCGGCGTGCCGATGTAGCCGGTCGTCGTCGTCAAATCAAAGGTGCTGGTGGCATTGGTGGTGCAGATGATACCTTCATGCGGTGGTCCGGCTTTGACGATTGGGTAGGAAGGTGGCGCCATATAAGAAAAAAGAACAAAGCTAGCCACCAAGATCAGCCCCAACCGGAACCATTTCGATCGAGATTTGTGCATTTTAAAACTCCTTGTTGTAAACACCTAATCAAATCAATAGGTTAGGTGTTTGGCAAAGTCTGTGCACCCAACGTGCCGGTCGGATAGACGCGCACTTCCGTCATCTGACCGCCATAGCCGGAGGGGCTGAGATTATCGCTCTTGCTATAGCTGCGGTTGTAGAGCAGATAGGTGTCATAGGGTTCTGGGCCTTGATAGGCCGGCGCCTCAAAGATAGCATCAATGCTTTCACCGGCGCCAAAGGAGAGCGTGTTGGTGACGTAGCTGGTATCGGTGCCATCAATCCCGCGCATGAGGGTGGCGTCCTTGCCAACCACGCGCAGCTTAATGCCGGTGAGGTGCATGGAGGCTTCGGTAAAGCCAAGGTTGGCAAAGCGCAAGAGCACCCGTTCGCCTTCATTGCAGGTCACCAGGGAAGAGAGCGGTTGGTATTGCAGATGCTCATAGCCGGGCGTTGGAATCAGATCGCCGTCGACGTCCCGCACCGGGTTAAAGGGGTCGATAGAGCCGTTAGGCGCGATGGTGTCGGGATAGACGCGTCCGTTGAGCATGGCAAAGTCCACATGATAGTCGCTCCATTCGGGCAACTGAATATGCGAGTCGGCCCAGTGGGATTCCACCCACAGTTCGCTCAGAAACATGGCGTACTCACGGTCATAGCCGGTGGAGCCGTCGCCATCGTTATAGGCATATTTGCCGCTCGGGTAGAAGGTTGTGTTGCCGTCCTGCGCCGGACGCACAAAGACCAGCCCCGTCATACCCATCTGCACATGCTCTACATCTTCCACATGGCAGTGGAACATATAGGTGCCGGGATCGTGCGCTACATAGACATAGGTAAAGTTGCGGCCAATCGGCACCGAGACCGAGGTGGAAGGCTCACCATCAAAAAAGGGAATGACGTTACGGAAGCCATGCCAGTGCAAGGTATGCGCATCAACCAGATCGGGACGCAAGGCCAACCCCAGATTGGTCAGTTGCAGACGGAAAGGAACATTTTCTTGAATCCAGAAGAGTGGGGCGCTGTGTTGCGCTTTGTTCTTTTGATTCTGGATCTGAGTTTCGGTCAGGCCCGTAATGTTACGAAAACCGAAAATATAGTTGGTAAAGGGCGCCGGCGCCAGATCATCGGGGTGAAAGGGTGGGATCGCCGGTGCACTGGGTAAGCTAATCCAGCCGTCGGTGCCGGCAAAGTAGAGATCCGGCGGCCCATCCTGGGCGGTGGCGACACCAGCCTGGATGGGGTAGAGCACATTGCGGGCCAACTTAGGGGCCCACGGCGCAGCGGCGGCCGTCACCGCCACACCACCCGCGAGTTTCATAAAATTACGTCGGGTTATTGGTTTGGTCATTATTTGTCTCCCAGAGTTCGCAAAGCAGGTTGAACTAGGCACTTTAGAGCTTCATCGTTTAGCCTTATGGGGCGCCCAAACCTATGGGAATAGGCGCCCCTTAGCTTTCAACCAGGTTTACTGCTCGATTACAAACGGGAGGAAGAGCGTCTGGTCCATGGTTACTTCTGCCTCTTCCACATAATCCTCATAGTCGCTGCCCGTTGTGCGCTCGTCATAGACTTCCTTCAACGGGTTAATGGCCGTTTCGTCGACAAAGACTGGCTTGATCAGGGTTGACCAACTGCGGGCCATGTTCAGGGCCAACGCCGGCGGTACATCACCACCACCAAAGTCATCCAAGCGTCCTTGCCAGTTGGAGCCCATGATGAAGTAGACACCGATCTGGCCACCTGCGGCGGCCAAACCCGTCGGCCACGGATCTGCCGTCGTTGTCACATTGGTGTAACCCAGCAAATTGCCATTGCGATAGATACTCACAGTGCCGTCATCAAAGGCGCGGGCCCCAAACTGATCACCAACCTGGAAGGTAATCCCCGGGAAGTGCGCCTGATCCACCCAATGACTTGGCGTATGGGTGTAGACGATCACCTCATCATTGGCATCGCTATAGGCAACCTGGATAAAGGTAGCACTATTCTGACGTGCATTGGTGCCATTGCTCAGCTTCAGCACAAAGCCCTGTTCGACTGCCGTTGAACCGATCTGGTTAAAGGTGAAATAGGCCTCTTGGTTCGCGCCAAAGGGCGTATCCCACTGCATAGTCGAAATATCTCCACGGACCTGAGCGACATTCGTGCGGATGCGGAAGCGCCCGATCTGGCCACCCCAAGTGCCCAAGGTATTCACGCCACCATTGGGCCGGTTGAAGTCGTCCAACACAGCATTGGCCGGGAAGGAATTGCCAACCGTCGGAATCTCATCCGCCCCGATTTCGTAGTCCATGTCTGCACCGCGAATCTCATCATCGATGTCCACGAGCGGAACGTTGAGCGTCGTGCCCTGGACCACCGCGCTGCCGACACCGGCGGCGGCTGCCGGTGAACCGCTGGTGATATGGTAGTCCCCCAGCAGATTTGGTGTGGCATCAGTCGTCACCATTAGAATATCGACAAAGCGAGGATTACCGCGCCACGGCTGCACGCTAACTGAAGTGTCATAGGTCTGCACGACCAAGGGATCGCTGCTAATGTTCGATGCATCGCCTGTTGTGCCGGTGGCCACCTGCAAGATCGAGCTGGTAGGTTCTAGCAGACCACTGTTGTCGGCCGTGCCCACATCCCAGTAGTTAACCGGATTTGGATCACCGGTCAGGCCAATCCCGGCCACCGTGCCGCCGGTGAAGGTGCCGGCTCGATTATCCCAGAAGATGTTGTTGAACATCTTGGGATTGCTAAAGAGCGGTGCGTCCAGGGCCAGGGTAGCTTGCAGCAGATTGCTGTTGAGCGATGTCGAGAAGCCAGCTGGCGCCGGGAAACCGTTGCTAGTCACCGCCGTAGCCGTCGTGATGTTCTTCATCACCGTATTGTTGATAAAGCGCACATCGGGCGTATCGTTCAGGGCAACGCCACCACCTTCGTGGGTCGAGACATTATTGACGATAATGTTGTTGTAGACGTTGTACGGGAAGTCGCCCGCCATTAAGAAGCGCAGGCCGCCACCGTCATCATTGGCCAGATTGGCCTGAATCAGGTTGTTATAGATGTTAACCGGACCGGCGCCAGGCGAAAGGATGGCTGGATCGGCCGGCAATTCCCCGGCAATCATGATGCCGCCACCTTCGTCATAGGAGCGATTGAAGTAGATCCGGTTGTGATGGATCTTACCGTCGGGGCTATAGCCATAGTGGCTAATGCCGCCGCCATACTCAGCCGAGAAGTTACCGCAGATGTCGTTGTAGGCTACTTCATAGCCAGTGGAACCGGAGAAGAGACCAACGGCGCCGGCCAGGTTGGTGCCACCGTTAGCCAGAATGCGGTTGTTGGCAATGCGGATGTTGTCGTTATGGCCATCGTCATAGGGCGCCGACAGATGAGGCGTACCAATGCGAACTGCAGCGCCGTAAGAGCCGCCATTGCTCTCCATAATGTTGTTGGTGATCTGCAAGTAGCGGGCGTAAGCATTGGCAAAGATGCCGCCACCCTGGACCGCCGCAAAGTTTCTGGTCGCCGGGTCGGTTGGCGTCAGATTAGCGGCAAAGCCTTGCTGATCACCACCCTGAATGCGGAAACCGTCAATGGCCGTCTTATAGCTTTGACTAAACTCGCCATCTTCGGCCACCACGGTCACCACGGCGCCTTCATAGATGGCCTGATTGCCATCCCACGGGATTGCCGTAATCTGGTCGCGCCAGGCAGTTGCATAAGCTGTGTCTCCTGCAATCCCACGCCCATCAATCACAGAGCCAAGCACGGTTGTGCCATTGGTATAGACACCGCCAGGGCCAACACCTTGTAACTTGACATTGTTATAGACAATCAGATTTTCAAAGTAGGCGCCGGCCGGATTCCACTGCACCGGAGCATCGGGATAGACGATAATCAACGAATCTTCATCCGCGCGATCGGGCTGCGCAGCGCGATCCAACGCACTTTGAATCGTGGGATAGAGACCACTTGGCACTTCATAGCGCCGTGGGCGGTAGCCCACACCAATGACATGGAAGGTAAGACCGTTGACTGTTGTAAGACCGCTATCGGTCGTGACAGCTAATTGCAGCGGACCTACCGGCGTGCCTGACGGCACGGTGACAGAGATGTCCGTGTCGGTCCAAGTGTTAATTTGCAAAGGATGAACACCACCCAATGTCACCTGACTGTCGAGCCCTTGGGCGCCAAAACCGATGCCCTGAATGGTAAAGGTGTCTTGAATGGTCGTGCCTTGAATCACGGCAAAGGGCTGCGAGACGCGAAAGATCTGTGGCGTCGCTACGTCCAAGGTACACTGCGGCGGCGTGCCAAAGAGTGAACCGGCGGCCAGCACGCCAGGCACAATCTGTGTCGGCGCCAGGTCGGAAGGGATTACCAGACCCGGGTAGATTTCAAAGCTGGCCCCAATCGTCCGATATTGGGGATTGTAGTTCGGGTTCGCCTGTTCCGGTTGACCAGGGTCGTTGCCCAACATATAGTAGACATTGGGGCAAACGCCGGAGGGCGTCGGACAGTTGATCGAATAGGTTGAAGGCAGCAACACCTCAAAGACGCCATTCGGATCGGACTGAATGGTCGTGATCAGGCGATTGGTAAAGTCATAGATGCCAATCGGTGAGTTGGGAATGCCCGCCTTTTCACCATAGTTCAACGAGGTCGGGTCGGTCGAAATGGTCAGATCATCAATAATGTAACCCTTCCACTTGCCCGGAATCGGCACATCGGTAAAGAGCGTAAAGAGCGGCGCAATCGACTTGCCGTTGTCCAGCGTCACCAATTTAATATCACAAAGCGGTCTGTGGAGACCCTCGTAGGCAATGTCACCGGCATCGACAAAGCTGGGGTTGATGGTGGGCGTAGAGGCCGACACCGTCACACCATTGGGCAGGACTGTTTCTGGGTAACCATCAGTCCCAGCGCCAGCTACATCGACGGTGTGCAGCGCGCCCGCACAAGCAGGCGGTGGCACGGCTGGGGCGAACTGATCACCGCCAAAGACGTTGATATCTTCTTCACGCTCCACTTTATAGAGCGGACGACCGCGGTCATCCTCAGGAATAACCACTTCAACCAAGTAATCATTGGCCGGCAATGGTTCAAGCACGCCAGCGCTACAATCGCCCGTTCCAGGATCAAAGACGCCAGCCACGCCATTGTCAAAACAGCCATCGCCAAAGCCGTAGTTGCCATCCAGCGTAGCAAAGTCGCTTTGAAATTGGGTGCCCGACAGCGGCGCCTCAATACAGCGCTTGCCGGTCGGATCGGGTGGCAGCAGTTGCTGATCCTCAGGATTGGTCAGTTCGACGCCATTGGCATCGCGGGCGATACAATCGGTGGGCTGCTGCCAAATTTCGGTCTCAGTTGTATTGAGCAGATTGCCTTTGGCATAGGAGCCGTCAGGGTTCAGTTCATACCAACCGGTCGCATCATCACAAGGCGCGCCGGTTGTGCCACAGTCAACTAGCGAATAGAGGTTGACGGTCAGCCCGGGAATGCCAGGCGCCCAGCCTTCCACCGCAGCAAAGCGGGGATCTAATTCGTTGCGGGTGGTATCATAAAAGACCGTACCGACAATACCACCGTTGGTGCCAGCCTCATAGGAATGAACGCCCCAGTCCAGTCGACCAGCCTGGCCCAAAATGGGTAAGACGCCGACATCGACGCCATTGCCCAACACCGTAGTCGGCGTTGGCTGGTTTTCCACCTGGTAGGTGACACCAGTGGTATAGTAGCGATCGTTATACGCTTCCAGCACCATCCACGAGCCCATGGGATAGGCTTTTTCCAGGACATAGTAGCCGGTGGGGTCGGTAACCACCAAGATAGACATACGATCAATTTCGCTATTATCGCGGTCACGCAAAACGACAGGATAACCGCCAATGCCGGCCTCACCGGGATCTTTTACCCCATTCTTATTGGTGTCGTTAAAGACATAGCCTTCCACCTTGGTAAACCAACCGGTGAGAAAGGGAGTACCCATGTCATAGATTTCGCCATTACTGACGGTAACCTGAATCCAGTCCAGAATGTAGTTAAGGTTGGTGTCCCACCAGGTAAGCTGATAGTTGCCGTCGGGCACATTGTCAATCTGGAAGGTGCCATCGGGATTGGCCTGGCCGATATAGAGGGCCGTGTCACCCACCTGTAGGCCAGTCAATGCCACCCAGGCATCTTCAACCGGCCCATTGACCTTGGTGCCGCTAAAGCCAGTCCAAATATTGCCAAAGTAGGGCAAGGCGCCCTGTTGCGGCGAGTAGACCGAAGCGGAGACAATCGTGCCCTTGACACCACCGGTGTAGAAGGAGTTATTCAGGTCATCCTGAGGGCGTACAAAGCCAAAGATAGTCCACGGGAACGGTTCGCCGGCGACCACAAATTCATTGTCCAGGCCAGTGCCACCTTCCATGAGCCAGGTGTCCCAACTGGGTGAGCCTTCGAGGGTAGTAGTTTCCGTCCAGTTGGTGCCGTCGGGCGGGATGACTACGACATCAAAGCGATTGGGACCCAAGTTGGGGACGGCAATATCGCCGTTAGCATCGCTGTGAAGACAGTCGGTCTGTCCGGTAACATTCATATCCGCATCATAGGTGGTGCAGAGCGGATTGCCGAAAACATCGGTTGAGACCTGACCGGCGATATCGTTGATGACCAGCAGGAAGCCTGCAAGCCCTTGCTCGGCTGGCGCATCAAATTGGCCGTTGACGGGTGAGATGTCCTCAAAGACCTTGATACGCATGGTGGCGGCAGGCAGCGGGTGGGGCTGCACCTGGACAATCAGCGGCCCTGTGTCCGGCCGCGGCAAGGTGAAGTGCAGACCATCTAATTTGTAACCATCGGCCATGACGGTGATTAGATATTTGCCATCGGGTAAGGTCAAGCTGCCACCGCCGGCAAAGTCACTTTGGTCGCCTTGCGTGTAGATCGGCGCCGAACCGGGCAACTCACGCAACGAGGGCCAGTCACAGCTATCCGGGTAGCCGGCATCGGTCGAGGTGCAACCGGTGTCATCGCTCGGATCACCGGTGTTGTCTACGTTAATCAAATACTTGTACTCTGAAACCTCATCACCCTTAACCACGGGGCCATTGGGGGCATTGGGCTCAGTGCGGGCGCTGACAACTTGCAGGGTCAGATCATTGGTAGTGGCTACCTGTGCAGCCGGTGCAGGCGCAGGCGCAGCTGAAGCAACCGTAAAGGTGACGGTCGGCAACATGCCAAACAACAGGGCAAACAAGACCACCAGCCGGAGTGAGGTGGCTACGGGATCGGGATATTTCTGCATTATCTATACCTCCGTTACGCAGAAAAAAAGTAAATCAAAAACAGACTTACACAATAAATCCATACTCAGTTCCCCCTATGCGCAATACAGAATAAAAAATTTCGCTCATATGGGCGACTCACTGAAATTGCACTGCTTGCCCTCAAGCTAAGGTGGGCAATTTCAGTCGCATACCGATATGAGCCAAAAATTTAAAGGGGATAGGCACAACAATAACGAATGCAACATAAAATGTGCATAACCCTATAACAAACAACAAGGAAAATTCAGACAAAAATCATCTAACTTACTTTTTCATGACAAAAAAGGGCAATAAGTGTCCGCTCCTTTCTGACAATTGGCATGATGGACATAAGAAATATTCTATTGATTCTGCTTGCAGCCATTTACAGTGGAGTTGGGCTTTGGCGCGACTAACAAGAACTTACTACCGAGGAGTTAAGATATGAAAGATTACATGGCTGATATCGATTGATTTAACATCTGTAAGATAGTTATAAATGTGGCGCTTACACCTGTCAGGTGTTGGACACCTGACAGGTGTACCACTGGTGCATTCCGAAATGTCAACAGAATTTAGCATCAAGTTACCGGGCGCTTATATACAACAATAAGCACAAGAAGCAGTTGTTTATATAGTATACATGGATAAGACTACTGATAGCAATGGCCAAACGTATATCCATCATTTGTCTTAAGTATACCGCTCGACTACAAAACATTTACCCAACACAGTTCCGACTAATTCCCATTGACACTTCGTCGCAGCCAGAGGTAAGAGTTATGCTGCAACCGAAATGAAACCCCGACTTCTGGAACTAAGTATGATGGATGGAAGTGGTTGATCATAGAGACGTGGTTTTTAAATTATATTCTGCCGGATGGCCAGAGCAACCGCCTGCGTTCGATTGGCGACACCAAGTTCTTCCAAGATTGCTTGGACCTTTTTTTTAACGGTCACTTCACTAAAGTGCAGGTGGTCGCCTATTTCGCGATTGGTTAAACCCTCGGCCATCAGGGAAAGGATCTCTTGATCGGCGGCAGATAACTGGATGCCTTGCACCTGTTTCGTAGATAAGTTCTGCTGGAACTCCACCAGAACTCGGTCCAACAGCTTTGGGCTCAGACAACGTTGTCCTTTGCAGACGGTACGGATGACTTCGGGAAGTTCATCCAAGGCTACATCCTTCAGTAGATAGGCGTAGGCGCCGGCTTCCAAGGCACTAAAAATGCTTTCATCGTCGTCATAAGTGGTAAGTACAATCACACGACTCTCAGGATGGGTTTCCTTGAGATAACGCGCCACCGAGATTCCATTATGTTGGCCCAAGCGAATGTCCAACAGCACAACATCCGGTTTGGCAGACTGAATTTGGGCGATCGCACATTGGGGTGAATCCGCTTCACCCACAATACAAATATCTGGATAAGCACTCAAAAGGCTACGTACACCTTGGCGCACGATTGGATGATCGTCAACAATCAGAACGTTCGCTTGCTCCACTACAGCACCTCATCTAAGATAAATTCACCGTTACCATCGACAGAAGAATGATCACCTTCTTCGAGCAGTTCGGCAACCTCCACAATTGGCGCCACCACTTTGACTTTGGTGCCGTAGCCAGGCTTAGAATCAAAGGACCACTTCCCGCCCATTGCAATTACCCGCTCGCGCATACTCACCAAACCTAGGCCGGCGCGGCGCGGTTGCTGCATGTGCTGGGGTTCAAAGCCCTTGCCGCCATCCGTAATCGTCAACGTCACTGTCCCCTCATCATAGCGTAACAGAATGGTAACCGCTTCCGCATCTGCATGTTTGATCACGTTATTTAACGCTTCCTGCAAAATACGGTAGAGTTCAAGCTCCCGTTGTTGCGCCAAGCGTCGGGGAGCCCCTTCGACAGTGAAAGCACAACGGAGGGCATGGTGCTGCTGTACTTCGACAAGATAGCAACGGATCGCTTCGACCAGACCGCTTGACTCCAATACAGGAGGATGCAAGTTGTAGATGACGCGGCGCAGTTCTTCCTTCACAAAGCGTAGGATACGCTGCGCTTCAACCAAGTGATGATTGCTTTGAGCCAAATCAGAGGGTAGCCGCACACGCGCCGCCTGCAACTCAAAGAGCGCGCCCATTAACCATTGACTGACGCCATCATGAATGCCATTGGCAATTCGCTTGCGCTCAGCCTCTTGTACGCGCACATTGTAACTGAGCACATGGCGCAATTTCGCCGCATAACGACTACGTTCACGGCTGACCGTAGCCAACTCTTGATTGCGCTGTTCCATTTGGGCATAGGCATCTTGCAGGCGTTGGCTCATCACGTTGAACTCACGCGCTAAGATACTCAATTCGTCGTTGCCATCTACATGCAGTCGGTAGGTTAAATCGCCCTTGCCGATGCGCTCAACGCCTGTACGCAAGGTTTCGAGCGGCCTGGTAATGCTGCGGGGAAACAGAACCAAGAAGACACCTGTGCTGGTGACTGCCAGCACCAAAGTTACAGTGAGGAGGACCATTGCCCTATGCCACTCCGATTGATTGGTGGCCAACATTGTGGTTGTTTCAGAGATGACAAGGGCATGGAGCGCTTCGAGGTCACGCCCAACTGAATTAACCGTCGTTTCCAGGTTTGCCAGCAGTTGTTGTGCCTGTAAATTGCGTGCACTTGACTGAGGTTCCACCAAAAGCTTGGTCAGTTGTAAGCGGACATATTTCCAGTTGGTGGTGGCGCGGGCAAGTAGTATTTGTTCGTCGACTTCGCCATAGAAAACAGTAGCTTCCGCAAGTTGCTTATCAATTTCGTCAGCAATGACGATAAATTGGCGAAGATTGACCGCAATATAGCTTTTCCCTGTGCTATTGGTGCTGATCAGCAACAGGACTTCTTGCACATTTGAGCGTAAGGAGCGGGTAACGGCTAATTCTTCGACAACATCAACCACAAATGTATTAGCATCAGCCAAAATTTTAAACGCGTAGATGCCGATGGCCAGCACAATCAACAGCGCAACAAAGCCAGGCAGTAGACCTAGCAACAGCTTATGACGAATGGTGTGCGGCGAAAAATCGGTCAACCTTCTCATAGAAACAGATAAAGTCATTGTACAAATGTTGTATCTAAATGGGTTGGTATGTTCCGCAAATGGAACCTTTGGCGCTAACTATTATACACGCATATTCAGCTATGAATACTGTCAATGTTGTAAGCTTTTGCTAAAATCAAGCGTTACCTAACAAACTATTGAAGCAAAGAGGTCCAAAAATTCTAGATTTATCTGGAAATCTAGAGAGGAGAAGAGTTTACAAAGTATTTACTAAAGGGCTTTTTTTGTCTAGCTTAAGTGTTCGGAACCAGTAATAAATTGAATATTTTTGGGTCAACTTACGCCAAAGTCTCATTCAACCTTACCTAATAGCACAACGAGGCTTTGCCAAGATGACAGTCACTGCCCACGCGATGTTCCGTAAAAGTATCTATCGCCCGGCAGTGACTGTCACTGGCCACCAAGTCTGGCGTAATCCTAGGTTGCCTAGGCTAGTGACAGTCACCTAAAAAAGGAATTCAATTTCTTGGATCAGCCTTAGCGCGCAGGGACGAGTGCATGTTGATTGTCAGGCTGAGATTCTTGTGCCCATTGTGTACGTTGATAGCGGCGCAAAGGGGCACGCGCATTGAGCGCACTCAGGAGAAGGCCACTATAGCTAAAGCAAAGCGAATAGACGAGGCCAAGATGCCAAAAAACGGTGGTGCTAATATCCACCACATCCATTAGTAGCGGCCAGGCTAGATTAAAGCCTTGTTTGGTAATAAATTGTGCACCCAGCTCAAAGACCTGGGCCAGCGGCGCTAAATCCTGAGTAACCAATACAATTTGCGCAGCATCCTGCGCCACTGTTGCGGCCCCCGCGATGGAAATTCCTACGACCGCCTTGTCCATAACCGGCGCTTGCGTTATACCATCGCCAACATAACAAACTGAGCGGCCACTCGCTTGCAGTCGCTCGACAAGGGCAACGCGGCCATAGAGTTGCGGCGCAACAAAATAATCATCACAGCCAAGCTCCGCAGCGAGGGCGCGACCCACGGCCTCATCGGTTGCGACAAGATAGATTGCAAATGGATAGGGGGCAAGCCTTTGCATCGGCCAGAAACGCCGGCGCAGTGCATAAATTACGTCCTTTGCTTGCTCTATTGCGGCTTTATCAGTCAGACTAGCGGCATCAAGCAAAATCGCGTTGACCAAATTCACTCGTTCTAAAGCACGGCCATCTTTGATCAAGATTTCCTGTTGGGCAGCTAGTGCCACAAAATTTTGTAGTGTAAAGGGCGAAAGGGTGCGCATTTGTGCGCCAAAGCTTGTGGTTAAGAAGCCAGCCGCCCGATTTGCATCCCAAAAAGGGAGGAGTAGGGCAAAGAGTGCCAACATACGCGGCGCTGCGTGTTGGCCACTATGCTCGCCCCACTGTTGGGTATACAGCTTGCCTTCAACAGTCTTCTGTAGGGCGCCACGCACGACGTCGGTCGTCAACTGCACAGGCATTTCGGTTATTTGCAAATAGAGGGAGCCAGAGAGCAAGCGCGTGGCGGCGTAGAGCAGATCACCGACTTCTTTTCGCACTGGCTCAATTTCCCCCGTTACCAGCCGCTCATCCACCAATGCAGAGCCATAGAGCACAACACCCGTAGCCATAACCACATGCTCAGCATCGACTGCCACCACATCGCCCACAGTCAACTGCCGGCGCGCTGTGGCCACATCCGCGCCTTGCGTAAAGAGCCAGACCGACTCGTCGGCTGCGCCAGCATATTGTTGTAGTGCGCGTTTGAAATCAACCTCGCTTTGGGTTAGAACCTTTTGGCTCAAGCTCTGTAGCCACGCGTTGAGCGCAGCCGCCCAGTAATAGCCCATGACGATGCAGACGGTGATCCGGGTGGCATCCAGCACAGGCGTTGTCACGCGGCGCTCCTGGCGCAAGGAATGATAGGCAGATTGAAAAGTCGGTATAAAGATGTAAAGGGTGATTGGGACACTGACAACAATCAAAACCGGGTGAAACACCACACCGGCAGCGGCCAATCCCAGTGAAGCAGAGGACAAAGCAACAGCCCGATTGGCCACACCAAGGGCGCGCTTTGCATAGAGTGTGTCGGGCGCGGCTTCGGAATTATACGTTTCGATCTGCGCAGCATGAGTGCGGCGTTTTGGCCAAGGCAGCCGCAAACGGAGATGCCGGGCTTTTACAAGCCGATGAGCAGCGTAAACGGTTCCGCCGGTTACCAACAATCCACCAATGGTTAACATAAGATACGACCATTCCTTAAAATGACAGCTACTGACCAAACACCACTGTCAGTGCTCGCAAGCCAGGTTGCTTTTTGTGCTGCGCGTCAATATCTCAAGCAACGCACGGAGATTGACACCAGCATAGCCACTGCTCAAGAGCGCATCATCTTGTATAAAACGGAACAGCATGTGCAACGTTTGGTTGAGGCAGCGATCTCCCCACCGTGCCGCCAATTGAGCCGTGATCGATTCTAGGATCTTGGAACGGGGCGCGGCGCAATTGGTAACTCGATTAACAACTGAATTGTCCCTTGCAGTGCCCATTGACGATGGCAGGGCAAGTCGACAGCGATGCAAATAGAGCAAATCGAGCGAAATTCTAGAGAATCTTAACACATTATTCGAGGCAAAGCCACTTTGCGCAGCCAACAAATCGCCGGCAAAGGGCTCTGCAAGGGCAAGCGGCAAGGCGACATAACCAGGTTCCGCTGGATATTGACCATTGAAGCCGGTATACGTTGTAATTTTACGAATGTGTTCATTGTACTGTAGATAGGCATGCGCCAAAGGCAAGGGCTGCTCATCAGAAAGGACAACCGCGGCAGGCGCGGATATGAATGGCGCCACCATTGTGCGGAGAAAGATCAGTTCGTGACAAATTGTTTCGACCATATGCTGGATGATGTAGAGCGACACCAGTGAAGGTAGTTGTGGTGCTAGACCCTGAGTGGTAGCCAGATTTAGATGAATTAGACAGCGTCGTTGCAACAGACGCCAAGCTTCCAAAGAGGGGATCCGTTGCGGCGTCTGCCGGCGATGATTCCAGAGCACTTCTGACATAGGTGAAGAATCTTCAAGCGTCAAATCAATCAGAAGCTCTTGTTCAGCCGCGGAAAGGCGCGCCATGTGCTGGGTCAACAGACCGCGTAGCTCATCGAAAAACAGTGTTTCATCTTCCAATAATGTTTGTACTGTCGCCGACGGGAACTCGTTTACTAACTCAAGGACGAGAGTCAAGGCCAACGGGTGTCCCTGATAGCGCAGAGCCACCGTCGTTAGCAATTCCTCGGCAAGGTCAAGACCTTGAGAGCACAGCAGCGCAACACTTTCGGCAAGTGTAAGACCCTGCAAATAAAGGCTACGCACGGCGGATGAGCGGCGCGCCAACCGCACCCATTCCTGGGGTTTCTCGCGGCTAGTCAACAGAAGGCAGCTCCGATGCTCGCTTTCAGCCAGACGACGCAGTAACTCTCCAAACCATTCCCAGCCGGGCAGATAAGCTGGCTGCTGGGTAGGGGCAAGAATCGCTTCAACTTGGTCCAAAATCAATAAAATTGAACCCTGGCGTAGCGCCTCCAGTAGTTGCGTCAATTGTGCTTCAAAGTAGATAGACATAGCTCCGATCGGCACGTGGCTAGGCAATGGCGCTAGCCCTGTTCCCAGTGTAACATGTTGCAACCAAAAGTGTAGCAGTTGGTTCAAGGTCGAAAAATTCGACAGTGAACACCAGAGTATCTGTTCCACCTGGCCGCTGGCCGTTCCGCCTTTCTTACTTTGCCCACCCAGAGGCTGTCCATTAACTGGCGGCGCATGGCGCCCGATTGATGCACTTTCCTTGATCCGTTGCAGACAACCCGGAGGGGATTCATCGACACTGTCGGCCATGCGTTGCACGAACGCAGCACAGAGCGCGCTTTTGCCCTCTCCCCCAAGTCCAAAGAGGCCAATCAGTTGTGTGCCGCCACTGCGCACCCAGTAATCTAAGCGTGCCAGTTCCACATGGCGTCCCCCAAAGTGTTCTAAGGAAGGAACCGCATCCCAATTAACCACCGGCCGCCGTCGCTGCGCAAGACGGAGGTTGGCAGCCACTGCCCTGGATTTCGTGGCAGCAGTATTGCTGAACGGGAAAGCGCTTGTCTCATCTGCTGTACACCAGTAAGGTAGTCACCGACAATCTGGCGTAGATCATAGAGCACATAGCGCAAATTAGTCTTGGCCTGGTGTTCCGAGATCTCATCCCAAAGTAGATCGGCCAAGATGCCACGATCATGCACTCTTCCTGTAACCGCAAGAAAAGTAAAAAGGGCCAAGACCCTGCCCGTCAGCTCTCTGTCTAATGCTCGGTTACCCAGCTTAAACTGAGGTGTTCCAAATAAGGCTACATGTAACATAGCTCAAATAGATATACTTACATTGTTGAAATTTTCATTATCTAGATATTAATACACTTTGCCAAGTTTACAAAATCCAGTAATGTAAAATAGGATAGAACAATCGTTGAAGGATTAGGCGTTTTCAAAGAATTAACTAGCCAGTATCAGGTGACTGTCACTGGCTATGCGCAGGTTTGCCAAGCGGCGTTGTTATCGCCAGTAACAGTTACTTTGGATATTTATTTTTCTAAAACTGCCTTAGAGGCGCGCGCGCAACTCGCCACGCAATGGTGGAATAATGACTTGAGAGGATTTGCCTTAAACTAACCCTTGGCCAGGCGCAGCACGTCACAGGCATGCGCCCAAGCCAGTTGAGGATTGTCACAACTCTCCTTCGTGCCGATCTGCCCTTCCCACGCCCAGACATAGAGGGCGTCTGGCTGATGACGCACCATCACTTCACCTTGGGCAAGAATGCGCGCTTCGCGCCCCGCATTCGCGCGCCAACATTCCAGCCACTCGTGGTGCACCTTGCTATAACGTTGCGCAACTGCGGCCATGTTGGTCAGAATGGGCTCCATCTCAGTCAGCGGGCGGTCGTTATTAGTCCAGTAGATGTCGGTGCCAATGTTGTCGAGTGATGCAATCTGCGCCACCGGTTCCCAAAGGGCATCGTCATGGGGCATGAGGCAGCAAAAGGTCTCTAGTTGGGGATGGTTGGCCTTGCAATAGTCTGCAATTACCTTCACATAGTCCACGACCGCCTGTTGGCGAAAGGCATCCTGTTGCTCTGTCGGTGCGGTTGTTAGATCGGCATCGTAGCGGGCGGCAAAGACGGCCCGACACGCTGGACAATAGCAATCACGCAGCGGCGTCGGTTCATCAATAAAGTAACCGGCAAAGCCAGCTTCGGCGATTACATCGATCAAGCTTTGGATATAAGCGACCGCCACGGGGTTGTTATAACAGCCGGCGGCGCGCTGGGAGCCATCAAGACCTACCTGAAAGCATTCAGGGTGATCGAGTAAAAAGTGGCTAGAGCGTCCGCCGCCAAAGAGATTGAGCGCGCCCCAGAAGAGGGCCAATGGACGAACGCCATGTTCACGCGCCAACGGGGGTCCAAAGCGGATCTTGCCGGGGAAATGGACAAAGTCCACCTCTTGCATACAGAGAAAGAGATCGTCAAGTTGCAACGCCTGCATCTCGCGCATGTCCGTGGCCATATGTTTTGGGTTATGGTGCCCCATGTAGGATACGCCGGTCTTCATCGCTGGTTCCTTTCAAAAGAAGTCTTTGGTCATTAGTGGCTAATGCGCCTCCGCTACCAACCAACAGGCAGCCTGTTGTCCTGGCCCGGCAGTGACGAGCGTGGGATCCTCGTGCAGGCAGCGAGCGAAGGCGGCGGGGCAGCGGGGATGAAAACGACAGCCGCTGGGCAGATGAATAGGGTTGGGTGTCTCCCCTTGGAGGATAACGCGCTCACGGCGCAAGCGCGGGTTGGGTGCAGGCACCACTGAAAGCAGCGCTTTGGTGTAAGGGTGTTGTGGATTTTGTAGGACCGCCGCGGTAGGGCCAAGTTCCACAATACGCCCCAGGTACATGACCGCGATTCGGTCGGCGAAATAGGCAACGGTGCTCAGGTCATGGGTGATGAAGAGAATGGAGATGCCGCGGCTGGCGCGCAACTCAGCCAACAGGTTGAGAATCTCGGCTCGAATGCTGACATCAAGCATGGAGACCGGCTCATCGGCCAACAGCAAATGGGGCTCCAGGACCAACGCGCTCGCAATAACCACCCGTTGCCGCTGGCCGCCGGAAAGTTCATGGGGTAAGCGGTGCAGGTAGGTAGCCGCCGGTTTTAGGCCGGCATCTACCAACGCGCGCGTCACCAATGCCATGCGCTCCGCTTTCGAGCCCCCCAAGCCATGCACCACTAGCGGTTCGGCCACAATCTCACCAATTGTCATCATCGGGTTGAGCGACTCATAGGGATCCTGAAAGATCATCTGCATGCGGCGCCGTAGCGCCTTGCGCTCTGCACCGGCGGCATGGGTGACCTCCTTTCCCTCAAAAAAGATCTGCCCCGCGGTGGGCTGCTCCAGGCCCATCAAAGTCAGCGCCAGCGTCGATTTGCCGCAGCCACTTTCCCCCACGACGGCCAACACCTCCTGTTGGTCCAACGCAAAGCTAACCCCATCCAATGCATGAACAAATAACGCCTCACCTCCCAGTAGACGACTTCTGCCGACCGGAAAAAGCATACGCAAATCCTGGGCCACCAGGAGTGGCTGGGCGCCAGCCGCCGATTGATGGCCATTACTTTGCATCGTTGCCATCATTGCTTGCTCCCTGCTGTTGCACTGTCAAGCAGATGGCAACTGGCAAAATGATCGCACGCCACCTGGTGGATTGCCGGCTGTTCCACATGACAGCGGTCAAAGACGGCAGGACAACGGGCGGCAAAGCGACAGCCGGAAGGCGGCGGATTGAGCGCCGGCGGATAGCCGGGAATCGAGACTAGCTTTTCACCGGGGCGGGTCACGTCGGGAAAGGCGTGGAGCAGTTGCTGGGTATAGGGATGTTGGGGCGCATTGAAGATCGTATCCACATCGGCATATTCCGCGGTGACACCCCCATACATCACCAGCACCGTATCACACATTTCGGCTACCACGCCCAAGTCATGGGTGACAAAAAGGATCGAGAGGCCCAATTCCTTGCGCAAGTTGGCCAGCAGCTCCAGAATTTGCGCCTGCACCATGACATCCAGCGCCGTGGTGGGCTCATCAGCAATTACGACATCAGGATAGCAGGCCAGCGCCATCGCGATCATGGCACGCTGGCGCATTCCCCCTGAGTATTGATGAGGATATTGTTCCCGGCGATTCGGATTGATACCAACCAGATCTAACAACTCATCTACTTTGCGGCGTAAGATGGCCTTATCCGCGATCTGTTCATGGGCACGAATTGTCTCGGCAAGTTGGCTGCCAACGGTGCGGGTTGGGTTGACGGATTGCAGCCCATTCGGCTGTCCATGAAAACCATTTGTTGGAGCAGACACTCTAGCTTGGGGCAACCATGAGGCGCTGGTACTCATAGTATGGCGGGCAATTGGTTCGGCAATTTGGCTGCCAACAGTGCGCACAGGGTTGAGGGCATTCATGGCGCCTTGAAAAATCATGGAAATGTTCTTCCAACGCACATCGGCCATTTCATTTTCTGTAAAGCTGAGGAGATCATGGCCTAAAAAATTTACTTCGCCGGCTACAATCCGCCCAGCAGCAGGCAAGAGGCGCATGAGGCTGAGCATGAGGGTGCTTTTGCCACAGCCGCTTTCCCCCACAATGCCCAAGATTTCACCCCGGTGCAGTTGGAAGCTCACCGCTTGCAGGGCATGGGTCGGCGGCTCACCACGTGTGATGTAATCAACGGAGAGGTTGCGCACATCAAGAATAAGGGGGGGATTATCATCGTTACTTACGTTCATGAAGTGATCCTATAATCAGTTCAAATGAGATCCTGAGTTTTGTAGAAATTAGAGACCGGAGATTAGAGACTGGAGATTAGAGACTTGTGTGTAATCTCTAATCTCCAGTCTCCGAAGTCTGTTTTCCTTTGGATTTTAGTATAGCCTACTGGACCGGTATTTCAACTGCGATCTTCTCTACCACTGGGCGCGCCACCATTTCATCGCCAACGGCCAGATGATGGGTTTCCAGCTTGGGGTTAAAGATCCGTTCCAACCCATTGCCTAACAAGGTGAGCCCCAACACCACCCAGATAATGGCAACGCCAGGCGGGGTTAAAGCCCACCAGGCGCCGGCGCTCATGGCGCCCCGCCGAAAGGCAAAGTTGAGCATTTGGCCCCAACTCAGGCGCGTGGGGTCCCCCAACCCCAGAAAGGAGAGGGTGCTCTCATTGAGAATGGCAGCGGAAATGACCAACACCGCGTTGACCACCATGAGCGGGAAGACAAGTGGGAAAACGTGCCGACGCACAATGTAGAGGTTGCCGGCGCCGATAGCGCGCGCGCGCTGGATAAATTTGCGTTCACGCACCGACAACGTCTGGGCGCGCACCACCCGCGCCGTACCAGTCCAGCCCAGAATGCCAATGACCAAAATCAGAATACCTAGCCCGCGCCCCAACAGGGCAATCAGCACAATCATCAGAGGCAAGTCGGGGATGACCAACAGAATATCGGTGATACGCATGAGGACCCCGTCAACACGTCCGCCATAAAAGCCAGCCACGATGCCAACCAGACCCCCAATCACTAATGAGATAAAGGAGGCAAAAAAGCCCACAATCAAGGAGACGCGCGCCCCGTAGATCAAGTTAGCCAGCACATCCTTGCCGGCGTCATCCGTGCCCAGCCAATGGGTTTCATTCGGCGGTGCGTAGATATTTTCAATCGTCACCCGCACTGCGGCCATTGGATCGAAGGGCGCGATCCAACGCGCAAACAGCGCCATCCCCACGACCACCAATAACAGTAAAGCGCCCAGTACGGCCATCCGATTACGAAAAAAAGCACCCCAAAAAGCAGCAAGTTCCATGTTGACAAAACCTTCATCTGGGCAGCAGATTAGTAAATAGGTAGATTAGTAGATAGGTAGATTAGTAGAGACAGCTCACCTACCTATCTACCGATTTACCTATCTACGGATTTACTAATCTACCTATACTATCCCCTACCCAACCCGCACCCGTGGATCAAGATAGCTGTAGAGTAGATCGGCCATAAGATTCGCGCAAATGACGCTCACGGCCAGCAACAAAAACGCTCCTTGCAACACGGGGTAATCCTGACGATCGACCGCTTCGACAATGGCCTGCCCCAGCCCCGGCCAAGAGAAAACCGTCTCGATTTCAATGGCGCCGGCCACGGTAAAGCCTAGATTTAACGCCACCACGGTTACCGTGGGTAACATTGCATTGCGCAGGGCGTGGTCACGTAAGATCTGCATGGAGCGCAAGCCTTTGGCCTTGGCAGTCAGAATATAATCTTCCGAAAAGATCTCCAGGATGGCGCTACGCATAAAGAGCGTGTACTGGCCGGCATAGATTACTGTGTAAGTGAGGGTTGGTAGGAACATATGGCGCCCAATGTCGAGCCACCGTTCCCACCAACCCGCATAGTTCATCCCCACCGTCAATTTACCACCAATCGGCAGCCCCAAGTGGCTGGAGCCCCAGAAGAGCAGAATAATCCCGAACCAGAAGGTAGGTGCAGCCCACGCGACCAGGCTGCCGATCAACACACCATAATCAAGGGGGGTCTGCGATTTCCAGGCCGCCACAATGCCTAGGGCGATGCCCAAAATGATGGAAAAGAGCGTGCCGGCGCCAATCAAGAGGAGGGTGTTCCACAGGCTTTCGGCCAAGATCGTCGTGACCGGTCGCTGCTGGTGAAAACTGGAGCCCATGTCGCCTTCCAATAGATTGCGTACATAGAGCAGAAACTGGACATAGAGCGGCTGATCCAGCCCAAAGCGCCGCTGAATCGCCTCAATACTCTGCTGCGTCAGGCGCGGATCCTTGACCGCGCGCGCCGGGTCGCCGGGCAGAATCCGAAATAGAAAAAAGTTGAGCACAACGACAAAGACAACTGTCACCACTGCCCAGCCTAATTTGCGCAGGATGTAATAATTCATATGTTAGGGGAGACGGGAGTAGGAAGTAGGAAGTAGGAAGACTGCCCCTTCCGTCTTCTGTCTCCCGTCTCCCTACTCCCGTCTCCCTACTTCACCTTCTCCACTTTCGTCAGCACTAAAGGACTTTCCAGCATCAAGGTGGGTGCGTCGGTGACCCAGCCGGTGAAGCGATCGGTGCGGTATGCTTGCACGGTCTGCTGATAGTATGGAATGATGTAGACCACATCATTAAAGACCAGTTCTTGCATCTGGAAAACGATGGCACGGCGCTTTTCACGATCCAGTTCAACGGCCTGCTGATCATAGAGCGCATCATAGTCGGGATTGGCATAACCGGTTTCGCTGCTGCCGGTGGGGATTTGATCAGTGCGCATCACGCCTAGCGGGTCATTCGGGTCCGGCCCCCAGCTCCAGCCCCAAATCATAATATCGAAATCAAAGGCCGGACAACATGCCGCCGTGAGCGCATCCGGGTCAACCGACTGGGGTTCGATCTTGACCCCAATTTGGCCCCAACTTTGGCCCAAGAGTTCCGCAATGCGCGGCGCTTCGGGAATATCATTAGGCCATTGCAGCCGGAAGGTGAGCGGGTGCGTACCGTCGGGCATTTCACGCACGCCGTCACCGTCACTATCCTTGTACCCAGCATCATCCAGAATCTGGTTGGCTTGGGCAATGTCAAAGGCATAATCTTGTAGTTGGTCGTTGTACCAATAGGCCTGGCCGGCCGCAACCAGGGTCAACCCCGGTTGGGCAAGCCCTAACATAGCCACATCTATGATGTTTTGCTTATCGGTGGCATGGGCCAACGCCAGCCGCACATTGCGGTCAAGCAAAGCCGGATGGCCTGTACACTTGCCGTCATCTGGCGGACAATTTTCGGGCGCTACCTGGTTGAAAATAATATCACGCACCGAGGGTGAAAGAGGCGCACCACTGACCACGTTCACATTCTCTGTACGCTTGAGGACAGGCACCGCCGTACTGGGCATCTCCGTAATCATATCCAACTGGCCGGTGACCAACGCCTGCACCAATGCATCTTCGTTGCCAAAAGTCTGGAAGATCACCTCATCGACCTTGGGGCGTCCGGCAAAATAGTCGTCATTGGCCACTAGGTGTACAAACTCATTTTGTTTGTATTCCTTGAGCTTGAAGGGGCCACTGCCGATCATCTCTGGATTTTCAAACTCGGCTGCGGCGTTGCCTTCGGCATATTGGGACCAAATATGTTCAGGCAAAATGTAGAGCGCCAACAGTTGGCTTTCCAGATTGGGAATTGCCTCGGTGAGGGTCAGCACGACAGTGTCATCATCCGGCGCTTCGATGCTATCAAAATAGACGGTGTAGAAGTTGAGATAGGGGAAATCTTCATGGGATTTGTAAAGGTTCAGCGAAAAAGCGACATCCTTAGCCGTCAATGGCTGTCCATCATGAAAGGTAAGCCCCTGGTGAAGCTTAAAGGTCCACGTTTTGCCATCTGCACTGGTTGTCACACTTTCTGCCGCATCTAAGGCAAAGGTGCCGTCGAAGTTCAGTTTGTAGAGCGTGTTGTAGACCAGATCATAGATAGTATAGGCTTCGGCCAGGATACCGGTGCCAGGGTTGAGTGTATCAGGACTGCCAGGCCAACCTACATGAAGGACAGCCGGCCCTGCAGTTGCACCGCTGTCACCAGTAGCCGCAGGTGCATTAGCCGTCGGCGCGGTACAGGCCGCCAGCCCAAGCAGAACAACAAGGAATAGAGCAAAAAGCATTCGTCGCAACATAGGTTTCTCCTAAATAGCAAGACTAACGACAAACTTAAATCTATACGTTGATAGACTATAGCTCCGTATGAAATCGGAATTACCATCGGGTGCGTGCTAGGCGAGCAATGCCAATTTTCATCACAACCGCAGTATAGGTTGTATATTTTTTATTTTTCCGTGAGATAATTAGCTCAGGTCATAGACAAAACATTAAGGCTCATCCACGCCAATTGCATAAATGAAGGCCGCGCCGGAAGGAGAATAATCGGCTTTGTACAATGCCGTCCAATGAGCAAATTTTAATAATCGTGGGAGGTATTCGGGAGTATATCCCTTTGCTGGTATAATGTCAATGTAAACTTAGCGAATGGGTGCATTTCGCTTTTAGGCAAGCGAGGTGACTGTCACTGGGCAACAACCAATTTGGGCAAACTAAGCAACGCTCTGCCCAGTGACAGTCACCTTTCTTCTAAACTTGGAATCCATCCTTAGCGAATTCGATGATTGCCTACGGTCACTCAGCCGTGCAACCATCTAACCCAGTAGCAAATTTCATGTATCAGGTCCAAATTCACTATAATGTGCAAATTCCCGTGCGCGATGGCCTCTATCTGTCGGCCAATCTCTTTATACCCGTGGCGCACTACCCCAACGAACGTTTCCCCGCCGTGCTCGAAATGATTCCCTATCGCAAGGATGGGTGGCGCTATATCAGTGACCACCAGATCATGACCTACCTGGCCGAACGGGGCTATGTCGGCTGTCGCGTCGATATCCGCGGCACCGGCAGCAGCCCCGGCATTGCGTTGGATGAATACACCCTGGACGAAACCTACGACGGCTATGACATTGTTGAATGGTTGGCACAACAGCTTTGGTCAAATGGCAAGGTGGGGATGTGGGGGATCAGCTATGGCGGCTTTACATCGATCCAGGTCGCCATGTTGCAGCCCCCCAGCCTCAAGGCGATTGTCCCGGTCTACGCCACCGATGACCGCTACACCGATGATGTGCACTACATTGGCGGCTGCAAAACTGCCAGTGAAATGGCCCAATACGCGATCAGCCAATTAGCCATGAACGCCCTCCCCCCACGCAGCGACTATGCCGGCATCCACTGGTCTAAGCAGTGGCAAGAGCGGCTGGAAGAGACGCCGCCGTGGCTGCTAAGTTGGTTGCGCCATCAAACAGATGGTCCCTACTGGCGCAATGGATCGTTGGCGCCGGACTACACACGCATTGAATGCGCTATGTTGTTGATCGGTGGCTGGCACGATAGCTATACGAATTCCGTTCTGCGCATGATGGAACACTGTACCGCTGCACCACGCAAGGCGATCATCGGCAATTGGGTCCATCAACTGCCCGATTACGCCTACCCAGGTCCGACTTTCGATTGGCTTGACGCTACGGTGCGCTTCTTTGACCATTGGCTTAAGGACGAGGATAACGGTATCATGGAGGAGCCGACCTTTATCTTTTATCGCCGAGAATACGCGCCGCCCATAGCCTTCCCACCCACCCTACCGGGCGTATGGCAAGCGGAAGTGGGTTATCCAAGTCCACGGCGGCAGGAGCAAATCTTCTATTTGGGGGCACAAACGTTGCAACCAGAGCCTAGCCAGGAACATGGCGTTGATTTCTATCCTCACCACCCCACTTTGGGCACTGCGGCCAGTCTCTGCTATGGCGGCGGCGCTGCCCCCAATGGTCTGGCCCGCGATCTGCGCCCCGATGAAGCGCTCGCCTTGACCTATACCAGTGCACCCTTGGCAGAACCGCTCGATGTCGTCGGGTTTCCCCAGGTGGTGCTTCATCTGCAAGCGACAGCCCCTGTGGCCAACGTGGTAGTGCGTCTCACGGATGTTGCACCCGACGGAACTTCAGCACAGGTAGCGGTTGGCATGTTGAATTTGACCCATCGCACCAGCCACAGTGCACCGGAATCGCTCCAACCGGAGGAGATCTACGCCGTCTCCATTACGCTCAAGGCGACCGGCTATCGTTTCCAGGTAGGTCATCGCCTGCGTGTGAGCGTGGCCAGCGGTTGGTGGCCGGTGATCTGGCCCTCACCCTACCCGGCAGACAACTATCTTTATTGGGGAGGCGCTACGCCATCTCGGCTGATCTTGCCGGTGTTGCCGCCGGCGCCAGAGCCTAGGCCCTTACCGCCGATGAAACGCACACCACCCACCTTAATTGATCTAGGCGAAAGTCGCGATGAACCGCCGATCTGGCAGATAACACAGGATGTCATCCAAAATTCGGTCACGGTCAAGGTCTTTGGCGGCGACAGTGCACGATTGCCCAACGGGCTGGTCATTGCCAATTCCGAAATGCTGGAAATGACGGCATACAACCATGATCCGGCCCACACGCGCCTCTACAACGAGGTGATCTATGAACTGCACGAATTTGGTCACGCAATTGAGATTCGCGCCACCGGCTCTATTCGCAGCACCGCCACCGAGTTTCACGTCGATATCCAATTGCAGGTGCTGCTCAATGGAACACGCTTTTTCGAGAAGAGCTGGCTGGAGAGTATCCCCCGGTTTCTGGTATAATGGGCTGGTGGCTATTGGCTGCTGGCTGATAGCTGTTGGCTGTTAATAAGTTTGGGCTTGGTCCGGTTAAGAGAAGGAAGACGAACTGTGGAAGAAACTGTGCAAGAGTATGCAAACAAGATCGCAGCCGAGCTGAAGGTCCGCCCGCAACAGGTGGCGGCAACGATTGGGCTGCTGGATGAAGGCAACACCATTCCCTTTATCGCCCGCTATCGTAAGGAAGTGACCGGCGGATTGGATGAAGAACAACTGCGCACCATTCAAAGCCAGGTGGAGGCGCTACGCAAGTTGGATGAGCGCCGCGCCGCGATTCTCGCTTCCATTGAAGAACAGGGCAAGCTGACCGATGAGTTGCGCGCAGAGTTATTAGCTGCGACAACCCTGACCGCGCTGGAAGATCTCTACCAACCCTATAAGCCCAAACGCCGCACCCGCGCCAGCATCGCGCGCGAGAAAGGGTTACAGCCATTAGCCGACCTGATCCTGGCCCAAGCACGCGGGCGCGAGGACGTGGAAAGCCTGGCCGCGCCATTCTTGAATGAGATGGTGTCAACCACCGAAGAAGCGTTAGACGGAGCACGTGATATTGTCGCCGAGGCCATTAGTGATCACCCAGAGGTGCGCCGGGTCACGCGTGAGAAGACGCTCAAATTTGGCGCCACCCGCGTCGGCAAGATTGAAGACGCCGTGGATGAACGCGAGGTCTACGCCCTCTATTATGACTTTGAACTGCGCGTGGACAAGGTGCGTCCTCATCAGGTGCTGGCTATCAACCGGGGCGAAGCGCAAAAGGTGCTGCGCGTCTCGATTGAGACACCCGAGCGGGATTGGCGCAGTGCGATCACCGCGGTCTTTCGTCCCAATCAGCTTTCGCCGCTGTGGGAGCAACTGGAAACGGCGATTGACGACGCGGCCAAGCGGCTCTTGCTGCCGGCCATAGAGCGTGATGTGCGCAACACCCTGACCGAGAGCGCCGAAATGCACGCCATCCAGGTCTTTGCCGCCAATCTGCGCGGCCTCTTGACTCAGCCGCCGCTGGCCGGACAGACCGTACTCGCCCTCGACCCCGGCTATCGCACTGGCTGTAAGGTGGCAGTGATCGACCCGTCGGGCAAATTGCTGGCAACCGAAACCGTCTACCCTCATCCGCCCCAGAAGCAGACCGGGGCCACCCTGCGCACCCTGGCCGACTTGGTGCAACGCCACGCCGTCACGCTCATTGTCATCGGTAACGGCACCGCCTCGCGCGAGACGGAACAGTTGGTGGCTGACTTTATCCGTGCCCAGCCCAAAGGGACCAGCTTGCATTACCTGATGGTCAATGAGGCCGGCGCCAGTGTCTACAGCGCCAGCCCCCTGGCCAAGGCTGAGTTGCCTGGGCTGGACGTGAGCGTGCGCAGTGCGGTCTCCCTTGCGCGTCGGGTCCAGGATCCGCTGGCCGAGTTGGTCAAGATCGACCCCAAATCCATCGGCGTGGGCATGTATCAACATGATGTGAACCAGAAGGCGTTGGCCCAATCCTTGGATGGCGTGGTGGAGAGTGTAGTCAACCAGGTGGGCGTTGATGTCAACACGGCGTCACCGGCGCTACTCACCTATGTGGCCGGCATTGGCCCCAAATTGGCCGAGCGCGTCGTGGCCCACCGCGACGAGAATGGCCCCTTTGCCAACCGCAAGGCGCTGCTCAAGGTAAGCGGCCTTGGCCCCAAAGCCTTTGAACAGTCGGCCGGCTTCTTGCGCATTCGTGAGGGTGATGAGCCGCTCGATGCTAGCGCGATTCACCCCGAAAGTTACGCCGTGGCCTACAAGGTGCTCAAGCAGCTCAACCTCGCAGCCAACGCGCCATTGGAAGAGCGTGAAGCCAAGCTGAGCCAGTTACGCGCCCAGCGCCCCTTGGCTACCCTGGCCGCCGAGCTGCAGACCGGTGAACCGACGTTGGCCGACATCTTTGAGCAGTTGCTGCGCCCTGGTCGCGACCCGCGCGAGGATCTGCCGGCTCCCATTCTACGCAGCGATGTGCTGAGCATGGATGACCTCTACCCTGGATTGGAACTGGAAGGCACCGTGCGCAACGTGGTCGATTTTGGGGCCTTTATTGATATTGGCGTCAAGCAGGATGGTCTGCTCCACCGCAGCCAGATTCCACGGGGCACGGTACTCAATGTGGGCGAGATCGTTACGGTGGAAATCCAGAAGGTGGAAAAGGAACGCGGCCGCATTAGCTTGGGCTGGCCAGGCAAAGCCAAGGTCGTCGATTGGGCCATGGCCTAGCTGGGCAAGATGACAGGATGACAAGAGGACAAGAGGACAAGAGGACAAAATGACCAGAATTACCATCACGATTGGTGGACATGAACTCGCGGCCGAATTGAACGAGACGGCCAGCGCCCAGGCCATTGCCGCGGCGCTGCCGCTTCGCGCCCAGGCGACGCGCTGGGGCGACGAATTTTACTTTGCCATCCCCGTCGAGCTGGCCGAAGCAACAGATGCACAGGCCGAGGTTGCCGTGGGCGATCTGGCCTATTGGCCGCCGGGCAATGCCTTCTGCATCTTCTTTGGCCCCACGCCGGTTAGCCGCGGCGAGGAACCACGCGCCTATAGCCCCGTCAATGTAGTCGGGCGCGTGCTGGATGATGTGGCGGTGTTACGCACCGTAGCTAGTGGCGCTGCGGTGGAACTTGCTGTCGTAGCGTAATTATGCTAACGAGCGCCAAAAAGTAACACTTTCTACAGAGTGGCAGGTTACTTTTTGTGCTGCTGGTGAATTTATCCAAAAAAGGAGCTGCCCATGGCTTCCACCCTACTCGAAGCGCCTTATCAAGAAGAGTTTGCACCCGATCTCGACGAGGAAACATCGGAGGAAATTGATCCAATGGGTTCGTTCAATCATGGTTATGTCCAAATGCAATTGGGAGCCTTGTTAGCCCAAGCCGGTGATTATACCCCGGTCAGCGAGTTGACGTTGGACATCAGTGAGATCGAGGCGCAGGGCATTGATATACGCCAGTTTGGCTTACGCAGCAAAGAGGAGATCAAACCGGATATTAGTGTCTACCCCAAACGGGGCCTGAGCCGTCCGCAGGATATTCTCAAAATGAACGAAATGCCGCTACTGGCCATCGAAATCGTCTCACCGCGGCAGGGTCTCTATGAGTTGATTGGCAAATTCCGCGTCTACTTCTTGTTGGGTGTCCAATCGTGCTGGTTAATTGAACCGGCAATTAACACCGTCACGGTCTACGCTGCCATTGATCAATGGGAGACTTTTGCCCAAGGCGAGGTGGTCGATCAGAAGCTTAGGATTCGATTGACCATTGATAAGATTTTTGCGTAGGTAATTTCCAGGTGAGCGGCACTTGGCAACTGCCCGTCACCTTTGCCCTACTAAATATAAAACCATGAACATTGTTTTGCTTTCCACTTACGAATTAGGCCGACAGCCTTTTGGGTTGGCGTCGCCGGCGGCGTGGCTGCGAGGCCTGGGGACGCAGGTCGCCTGTCTGGATTTGGCGATTACGGCGCTCGACGAGGGATTGATCAGGCAGGCCGACATCATAGCCTTCTACCTGCCCATGCACACCGCAACGCGCATTGCCGCGCCGCTGATTGAGCGTGTGCACCGGCTCAACACTCATGCCCACCTTTGCTGTTATGGCCTCTACGCCCCGCTCAATGAACAGCTCTTACGGGGCTTGGGCGTCCAGACGATTCTGGGCGGTGAGTTTGAAACGGGGCTGGCAGCGTTGGCGCAAGAGTTGCAACAGCATCAACGGGTGATAGGTCAGACGGGCCCGGCCATTAGCCTGGCGCGACAGCGCTTCCAGACGCCAGATCGCCATGACCTACCGGCGCTCGCGCACTATGCCTTTCTCGATCTAGGCGACGACGAGCGACGCACGGTCGGCTACACTGAGGCCACACGCGGTTGCAAACATCTCTGTCGTCATTGCCCGATTGTGCCGGTCTACAATGGTCACTTTCGGGTGGTGCAGCGCGATGTGGTCCTGGCCGACATTCGCAACCAAGTGACGATGGGTGCGCAACATATCACCTTTGGCGACCCCGATTTCTTTAACGGGCCCGGTCACGCTATTCCCTTGGTGCAGGCGCTCCACGCCGAATTTCCCGATCTCAGCTATGATGTGACGATCAAGGTCGAACATTTGCTTCGGCACCACGAGCTGCTGCCGATCCTGCGGGACACCGGCTGTCGCTTTGTGGTCAGCGCGGTTGAAGCGGTGGATGACCAGATTTTGCGGCTGCTCGACAAGGGTCATACACGCGCCGATTTTATGGCCGCGATTGCAGCATGTCGTCAGGTCGGCTTGACGCTTACACCCACCTTTGTCGCCTTTAATCCATGGATCTCCTTGGAGGGTTATCTTGACCTGCTATGGGTCATTGGCGAATTGGGGTTGGTGGATCACGTTGCGCCCATTCAATATGCGATTCGCCTGCTCATCACCGCCGAGTCGCGGCTGCTGACCTTGCCTAGCATACAAGCGCTGATCCACCCCTTTGATCAAAGCGCGCTGGTCTATCCCTGGCAGCACCCTGATCCCCGCGTCGATCAGTTACAACAAGCTGTGATCCAAGAAGTACAACAAGCAGAAAAAGAGGGATTAGATCGCCCAGCAATTTACGCCAAGGTTTGGCGTTTGGCCCAGGAAGCCTACCAAGCCGCGGGGGGCATTCGCTTGACCGAGCCGCCCACCAACGCCCGTAGCCAGCGCCACAGCGTCTTTGCCCCACGCCTCAGCGAGCCGTGGTACTGTTGAGCAGAGCCCACCGAGGAGCAGTTGGCTCCTGCATTGAAAATTTGAGATTGTCATACATACTGGAGGCATTCATGCGGCGAGGCTACATTCTCCTGCCAATAGAACGCGGCTTGTGCAAATCGAACGGATTGTGATGGACTTTTGATCCACGTAAATCCGCCCCCCGACAAAATCCACATTCTATTGGCAAGGGACTTTAGCAAAGGTGGAATTGTTATCCGGTGGCCTGCAAGAGCACAGCCAAGCGACGACCGATGATAGAATCGCGATATTTGCTACAGAGGGCGACGACGGTTTGAATATCGACCAGTTCGCCAAAATTGTCCGAGTAGTGGTCAATGGCCTGGTTCACTTCGTGGAGATAAAGACGTGCTGAACGTTCATGGCAGCGTAACGCGCGTGCGATTTGACCTACAGTGAATCCTCGTTTCATCGTGCATGCTCCTTCAACTAGTGGTGGACATTGCTAATCCTTCAGCAAATTTTGCGGCAGCTCCCAGCGAAATGGGACAAAATAGCTAAAGACTAGGCTTAGTCGCTTGGCGGATCATTTGACAACTCTCTATTTTGTTGCTGAAGAGGCTGAACGGTGGCGTCCTTGCACAAATGCGCCACTTCGATTTAATTATTTGTGGAAGTCGCCTCAAGCATAACCAAGAGTTACCAAATCGCCAAGAGACTTTGGGACGATGACAGATGCCTAAACCGGCAATATTCCTGACGAGTCGTCCCGACTCACATCGTTCATTGGATCAATGCGCATAGATCGCTATTCAAACGTATGGGATCGGCGAACAGTTCCTAGAGCAATAATTAATGGAAAATAAAGAATCATTAACTGTTAATTTGGGGCTACTACCGAACTGACTGCAAAGTACATCATATAAAATAGAACGAATATAAATAGAACGAAAGTAGTCGGCCATGAATATCTTAATCACCGGCGCCACCGATGGCATAGGATTGGCGCTGGCGCGTTTCTATGCAGAGCATGATATACGCCCGATTCTGGTCGGTCGCCGTGACCTGGCGCAGTTGGATCATACCCTCTTTACACCGGAGCGTTACTGTCAGGTCGATCTGGCGACGCCTGAAAGTCCGGCTATGATTGTGGCATGGCTCCAGGCAAAGCAGATTGAACAACTCGATCTGGTCATCCATAATGCCGCGCTTGGTTATGTAGGCGATCTGATCGCGCAGCCCATTTCGAACATCAACCAATTGCTCCAGGTCAATCTGTGGACGCCGATTGCCCTGACCCACAGTCTCTATCCATGGGTGGCCAAAGCGAAAGGCCGTTTTGGCTTTATCAGTTCAGTCGCGGCCGGGTTGCCTGGACCCAATTATGCCATCTACACGGTAACCAAAGCAGCGCTAGAGGGTTTTGTGCGCAGTTGGCAGATCGAGTTGGCCGCCAGCAAAGCGCCGGTGACCGCCCAGATTATCCGCCCTGGCGCCACACGCACCCACATGCACACCAAAAGCGGCGCCGATCCGGCCACCATGCACTGGGAGCGCTTTCCCACACCGGAACGAGTCGCCAGCCAGATTGCCCATGCGCTGCGCACCGATCGTCGCGCCTTTTCGATCGGCGTTGCGAATGGGCTGGCCTACACGGTGGGCCATACGTGGCCGGCATTAGTGGATCGCGCCATGACGCCGCCCTTTGGCGTGCCGGCGTTACTAGAAGCAGTACAAGCTTTGGAGACACCACCCCACTGTGTCATTACCGGCGCGGCCGATGGCATTGGTCGGGCACTGGCGCAGGTCTTTGCTGCGGCCGGCTATGTGGTGACCGGCATTGATGTCGATGCCCCGCGCGCCATGCAGACCCAGGCCGACATTATCAACGCCGGCGGCCAGGCGCGCTTTTTGATTGCCGACCTTTTGGCGCCCAATGCAGTGGAGAACGTGCTGGATGTGCTGGCGACCCGGCCTCCCATCACCGTTTTCATTCACAATGCCGGCATCAGTGCGGTGGGCGCTTTTGTTGACCTGGAGCTGGCCGCGCAACAACGGGTGCTTGCGTTAAATTTGAATATGCCTTTGCGCCTCACCGCTGCGCTTCTCCAAGCCAAACGGTTGGCGCCCCAGAGTTCGCTGGTCTTTATCTCTTCACTCTCCCACTTTGCCGGCTACCCTGGGGCCAGCGTCTATGCCGCCAGCAAAGATGGTGTGGCTGCCTATGCGCGTAGCCTGGCCGTAGCTTTGGCGCCCCAAGGCATGAAAGTGCTGACCGTCTATCCTGGCCCCACGCGCACGGCCCATGCGCGGCGCTATAGCCCCAACAACAGCCGGGAAGAACGGCGGATGGCGCCGGAACGTTTAGCCCAGTTGATCCTGGCAAGTGTGCAAAAAGGGCGACGCCAGTTGATCCCCGGCATCAACAATCAGGCTGCGGCGTGGTTGGGCAGATTCTTTCCGCCGCTCATTGAACAGGTCATGCGCCGCACTACTTACGACCGTTTGCCCGCCAAACCGCTAGAATAAGCGCAAAATCAGACCAATTCAAACGAATTTTACGAATTTTGCAAAGTCCGCGAAGGATTTGTATAGGAATTTACGATTAATACTATAGACGGATGCACTGCTCACGCTTCCGTCGGCAGCAACCAAGTGTTACCCTCAAAATTTTCCTCCTTGCACGGCAAAGGGTCTGACGTTTATACGTCGGACCCTTTGCTTTGGTGGAGGTAAGTCATACGTGAGCCTGTACAAAATAGAGGATTCAGCTAAGACATCTGCTATAATCAGAAACAGCGATTTCAGTACAGAACAAGGTTGTCATTGGCCATTGGTCATCAGTAGCCGCAAAAGGAACATACAAATGTAGGTAATCAGTGCTCAGTTTTCAGTAGATAGTCGTCTGTACTCTGGTCACTGCCTACTGATTCCTGTCTACTGAAAACTTTGTAGGTTGGTTTTGCCGCCACGGATAGTCATTGGGCCTTAGTGGTGACCAATGACTATTGACCAATAACTAATGATCAGGGAGCACAAAAATGCAGCTACTTATTCTGGGCGGCACTGTTTTTCTAGGACGCCATTTGGTGGAGGCGGCCTTAGAGCGGGGTCATACTGTCACTTTATTTAATCGAGGGCAACATAACCCCGACCTTTTTCCAGAGGTGGAAAAGCTACGCGGTGACCGCGACGGTCAACTGGATGCACTGCGCAACCGGCAGTGGGATGCGGTCATCGACACCTGTGGCTATATCCCACGCGCCGTGCGGGCATCAGCCGAGTTATTAGCAGATCAGGTTGATCAATATGTCTTTATCTCGACAATTTCAGTCTATCCCGACTATAGTCGAGCCGGTATTGACGAAAGTGAACCGGTCGGTGTTCTCGACGATCCCACGGTTGAGGAAGTGACAGGTGAAACTTATGGCCCGCTCAAGGCGCTTTGCGAAGCCGCGGCGGAGGATGCGTTGCCTAGCCGCGCCTTGATCATCCGCCCGGGCCTGATCGTTGGACCCCATGACCCCACTGACCGCTTTACATACTGGCCGGCGCGCGTGGCAGCCGGGGGTGCGGTCTTGGCACCGGGTGATCCACAACAAAGGGTGCAAGTAATCGATGTGCGCGATCTGGCAGCCTGGACGATCCATATGGTGGAAATAGGTCAAAATGGCGTCTATAACGCCACTGGCCCGGCACAGCCCTTGTCGATGCAGAGTTTCTTAGCCGAGTGCAAAGCAGTAAGCCAGAGTGACGCACAATTGACCTGGGTAGATGAAGCATTTTTGGTCGAGCAAGAGGTGGGCGCCTTTGTGGAGTTGCCGCTGTGGGTGCCGGCGGCAATGGCCGGCCTGGAACAAGTGAATTGCGCCAAAGCCATGGCGGCTGGTCTCACCTATCGGCCCTTGAGCACCACGATTCGGGATACATTGGCTTGGCACGCGACACGACCAGAACCAATCACCTGGCGTGCGGGTCTTCGCGCCGAAAAAGAAAACGCCTTGCTAGAAAAATGGCGACTTCATACTACTGTGTAAGGTGAACAAAGTGAGACAGTGAGACAGTGGGCGTCCTAGCCGTTGCCGTTCAGTAAGCATGCGCATCGCGCACAAAAAAATCAGAACACGCAACACGCAAAGTATAAAGTATAAAGGCGCATAAAAAGGCGTGGGCCGGTTCCGCATAAGCAGAAACCGGCCCGCACACAGAGAGGAAAAGGAGAAAACCAACTTTTACCCCACAACCCTATCCCGTTGCTATTATAGCACGACTCGGCGGCGGATACCATCGGCAAAATTACGTAGATTTTTTGCATAATTACATTTTGTTAATTATAATCACGAGCCAGAAACCTAATGATCGCATTTCCTACTCCTGCCACCATCACGGCAGTTTACGAAGAAAATTACCGCACCAAGACATTTGTCCTTGATACCAACTTGTCGGGGTACCCTGGGCAATTTGTCATGCTCTGGCTGCCCCGTTTTGACGAGAAGCCCTTTTCCCTGGTCAACGACAACCCTGTCACCTTGATGATTACAGCAGTGGGGCCCTTTAGCCGGTTGGTGCATACCAAAGAGGTTGGTGAACGGCTGTGGCTGCGCGGCCCCTTCGGCCAGGGCTATCATGTTCCAGCCACAGAACAACGGCTGGCGCTGGTGGGGGGCGGCTATGGGGTTGCCCCCCTCTACTGGCTGGCGCGGACACAGATCGCACGGGCGGCAACGATTGATGTCATTATCGGCGCACGCACTGCGGCAGAGATCCTTTTTGCCGAACGCTTTCAGCGACTGCAACAGGAATACACAAACCTGACGCTGCACTTGACCACCGAGGATGGATCCGTGGGGCAGCGTGGACGCGTCACCGCCGCCTTGCAGCCGCTGTTGGCTACACACTCAGTTGACGGCCTCTATGCGTGCGGCCCGCATGGCATGTTAGCCGCACTGGAGCGTTTGGCCCAAGACGCACAGCTACCTTGTCAGCTTAGCTGGGAGGCGTATATGCGCTGCGGCATTGGCATCTGTGGCGCCTGTGAACATGAAGGCAAGGTGCTCTGTCTGGATGGCCCGGTGTTGGTGAGTGGGTGAGTTGTTTGCAACTTTTGCGCAGATCGGTTATCTTTGTGCGCTGATACGTTTCTATAAACGGTCGCTCATCAGCCGAAAGTGTGAGTTAAGCACCCAAAGGGTTTGGTATTGCCTCAGGCAACTCACACTTTTCATAGATGAGCCATAAACGGTATATGAAAGGTAGACCATGGATTTTCTAAAAACCCTGATTGATCTATTTTTACACCTGGACGAACATTTGAATGCGGTGATCCAAACCTATGGCGTTTGGACCTATGTGCTCCTCTTTCTGATCATTTTCATGGAGACTGGCCTGGTGGTGACGCCCTTTTTGCCGGGTGATTCGTTGCTCTTTGCCGCCGGCGCCTTGGCCGCCATAGGCGGATCAACCCTCAATGTGTGGCTGCTCTTCGTGCTCTTGTTTGTGGCCGCGGTGTTGGGTGATACCGTAAATTACTGGATTGGTGATCTGATTGGCCCGCGCGTCTTTGAACGAAATTATCGGTTTCTCAAACGCGAATATCTAGAACAGACCCAACGGTTCTATGCCAAACATGGCGGCAAGACTGTCGTGTTGGCCCGCTTTGTGCCGATTGTACGCACCTTTGCACCCTTTGTCGCCGGTGTTGGCACCATGCACTACGGTAAATTCATTACCTATAATTTGATGGGGGGCTTTCTGTGGACAGCCATCTTTACCTTTAGCGGTTACTTTTTTGGCAACATTCCCTTTATCAAGGCCAACTTTGAATTTGTCGTCGTCGCCATTATCTTAATCTCCATTGTTCCCATGATTTGGGAATATATGCGGGGACGGAGAGGACAGGCCCAACTGAATGAAGCAGCCTGATCAGCCATTGGCCGTGGCAGCCGTCATTGCCGCGGCCGGTCGTAGCCGACGTATGGGTGAACCCAAACAACTGCTGCCTTGGCATGGCAAGACCGTGATTGAGGCAGTAGTTGCCAATCTCTTTGCCGCTGACGCCAGACCGATTATCACGGTCACAGGCCACGAACACGCGGCAATTGCAAGTGCGCTAACAGGCAGCCCCACGCAAATTGTCTACAATACCCATTATCTTACCGGTGAAATGCTTAGCTCTTATCAGGTAGGAATTGGCACACTTGTCGATGAAGCATGTGTAGGTGCGCTGCTAACCTTGGGCGATCAGCCCCACATTCCCGTGACGCTCCTGGCCCAACTGATTGAAGAGATCCGGCAAAGTCCTGAACAGATGGTCATTCCCCGCTATCACGATCACCGCGGTCATCCGATCTATCTGCCCCGTCATCTGTGGCAAAGGTTACTCACATTGGGTGAAAATGAAACGCTACGCACGGTGGTGGTGAGCCAGCAAGGGTCAATCCGCTATGTCGATGTGGCAAGTGACGCCATTTTGCGCGATATGGACACTCCGGCCGATTATGCAGCGCTTCGCACCGATGCAACCCAGTAATTTTTCGTATAATTCATAGCAATACCGCGTTCCAATCGCATACTCTAGAAAGTTACCAGAATGTCAGCCATCTTTTATCATCATCTCGATCAGTTGTTAGGGCAGGGGCTTACCGTTGCCGTAGCCACCATTACCGATGTCAAAGGCTCTGTGCCCCGTGAGGTCGGCGCCAAGATGATTATCCACCCCTTGGGCCAACATGTAGGCACAGTTGGCGGCGGCTGTGGCGAGGCGGATGTGATCCGCGCTGGATTGGATGTCATCCAAGATGGCGAGCCGCGCAATGTGAAAGTGGACCTGACCGAAGAGATCAGCATGAATAGTCTGGGTGTCTGCGGCGGGATTATGAATGTCTATGTCGAACAGTGGCAGCGTGAAGAGCAGCCCAGTGAAAAGTGATACAGCGCAATGAATGAACAACTTCTGGCTGCATTGTTAGAATCGCTGGAGGCGCGCGAGGCGGTAGCGCTCCTGAGCGTTACTGCCGGCAGTGGTGAATTTGCCAATTTGGTGGGCCACCATCTGCTGCTCTGGCTCGATGAAAGTCGCACCCCCGTGGGTGATTTAGGCGTAGGCGAGTTGACTGAGCGCGTCTATGCGGCAGCGCGTGATGCGCTGGCGCAACGACAGCATCGCCATCTCAATTACACAACGGACCAGGGCTCGATCAAGATCTTTGTCGAAGTGCAGGCGCAGCCCTCGCACCTGATCATTGTGGGGGCGGGCCATATTGCCGTGCCGCTGGCGGCGATTGCCAAGCTCAATGACTTTGAGGTGACCGTTATTGATGACCGGGCCCAATTTGCCCACCCAGCCCGTTTCCCCACTGTAGAGCGGGTGATCGCCGGTCCTTTCCGTGGAGAACTCCAAAAACTGCGGAGCAACCGTGCGCTTTACAACAACCACACCTACATTGTGTTGGTGACGCGCGGCCATCAATATGATATTGAGTCGTTGCTAGAAGTGCTCGATGATCCGGTGGCCTACATTGGCATGATCGGCAGCCAACGTCGCATCCGTGCCGTCTTTGAACTGCTGGAGAATGAGCAGGGGATTCCCCCCGCTAAGTTTGACCGCATTCACGCGCCGATTGGGATTGACATCGGCGCCCGCACCCCCGCCGAAATCGCGGTCTGTATCATGGCGGAGATCATCAATGTCATGCGGCATGGGCCAGCACTCACCATGAGCGAACAGATCCGCCAGGAACGCCTGGCGCGCCGCCAGCGGCTGTTAGACCGCGCCAGGAGTCAGTAGGACAGTGAGACAGTGAGTAGTCGAGCACACTGAACTACTGTCCCACTGACTTACTGTCTCACTGACTCACTCCCCAATCACCAGGGGTTCCCAATTGCGGCCACTGTCCACGGAACGGATGAGGGTGAACTTTTGTGCACCGTCCGTCATTTGGTGGAGATTGGCATAAATGGCCAACTCGTCCTTGGCCGAACTCCAGCCGGAAGCTAGCAGTTCAACCTGATCACTCGGTTGGAAGTCATAGACTTTTTCCCACTGTACATTCTCGACATTCGACGTGTCCGGATTGGTGCTGCGCCAGAGTTGCGCACCATTCGCCGTGGTCGTTACATAGAGGGCGCCTGTACCGCCGTCAATGGTCATGGCAGGACTAATCACCGCACTGTTGAGCGGCGTCGGCATGACTTGCCAATCACTAAAGAAAGAGCCTCGGCGCAAATTGCTGCCGGTAGCGTCAGGCCAGGTAATGGCATAGCCTGTCCGACTATCATGGGGGCTAATGCCAAGGGTCGCCACGCCCTGCGTATGGGCCATCGCTACATCGGTCCAACTTTTACCGCCATCCTGGCTGCGCATGACTGGTGCGCCTTCGACGCCAAACGGCTTGGTTCCCCAGATCAGATCGGCATTGCCATAGGTTACAGCCACCATGCCGGTTGGCTCCGGCGAGAGCAAAGTCCAGGTCGGCTGCGCCTCTGACCAGCGATAGAGTCCCTGGCAGGTGCTGGCATAGAGCGCCGTAGCGCCGTAGTAGTCCATGCTAACATTGTTTAGACACCCCTCAGCGCCCGGCAAGCCGCTCGGCGCGGGGGCCCAGGTGACGCCAAAATCGCGACTGATCAGCAGTCGACCATTCTTCACTGGGGCTGTGTCATCAGGTTCGTCGCTCAGCAGCGCATAGAGGGCGCCCGGTTCACCCGGCGCCACCAATAGCGTGCGCACCTTGGTGGCAGATTGGGTCACCGGCAAGGGTTCGGCGCCAATGGTAGCGGCGCGGGCTGCGGGAACAGCAGTAGGCTCGGTTAGTGGGGTAGCAGTAGACGCCTTCTCGACAGCAGGTGCGGGGGTATCAACCGGTGGTACTGGAGTGTCAGCCGACAGCGGGGTGGCCGTCTCGGCGGGGAGCGGCGTTGCCGGGGGCGAGGTAGGGGCCTGATCAAGCGCCGATGCTGTTTGCGTCAACGCCACGGCAACGGCAATCTCTTTTTCATCATCGCTCATACTACTGCCCCCACAAGCGCTCATGAGCAAGAGCAGAATCACACCGACCATGAACCAACCCTTGTGAACATAGTACATATTGAATCCTTTCCGTATGCAGCATAGACAGGACTAAGCATTTAGCACCGTCACACTGCTTTTTATTTCTTGTTATAAATTCACAACAGCCGTAATGACTTAACGGCTTTGAGATGACAGGCTATCTCTTTATAGCTACTTCTTTACAGCGCTATTCAGTACTGCGTTCTAGGGACCGTAGGGTTTGGGCTGCACTGGGAAACCGCCCTGCGATTAATCACAGGGCTATGGACAGCGCCCGGTAAACCGGGCGTCTTTCTGTAGCCAGGGGTCTTCAGCCCCTGGCGTACGCCGATCTTTCAAAACCCTATGGTAGCTAGTACTGCGTTAAATAAGTAAATTGGTATTCGTAGGGGCGTACCCTTGCGGTCGCCCTAGGGTGCCGACAAGCGGATGCCCCTTCAAGAAATGCTAGGCAATCTAATTTACGCAGTACTCAGTATATACTGCCGAGAAAGGCGCGGTTGTCATGCCTCTTACCGTTCCAGGCTTGTGTACAAGGTGCGCCTTAGGTAGAATAGAGCGACTCGAAGTAAACAGCAAATTTATACAGGTGTAATATGCAGAGATATTCAGGGAGATGGATGGCAGACGTAGCACCCGCGTCAGCCGAGCGCCCGCGTCCCACTGTGATCGTGATCGGTGCGGGTATGGCGGGATTGGTGGCGGCGCGGCTTTTGCATGATGGTGGTTGTAAAGTCATCGTGGTAGAAGCACGACAACGGCTCGGGGGGCGCATTTGGACGGACAACACGCTGGGCGGCCCCTGTGATCTGGGCGCCTCTTGGGTCCATGGGGCGGACAATAACCCAATTACGAATTGGTGTCGGGCACTGGGTATTGAACTGGCGGTCACCTCGGAGGAAACGCGTTTCTTCTTTATGCAGGGGAAAGAGCAGGAAGAGTGGGAGATCGAAAAGCGCGCCTGGCGCAGTCGCCTGGCCATGAACCGCGCCATCACCCGTCTGACCGCCCGCGCGCAACGGGAAGTACAAGCCGGTCGCATACCCCGCCTCTCGCTGGCTACTGCCGTGGAGCCGCTGTTGACTGGTCGCCGGTTGCGCCCGCTAGATCGCCGTGTGCTGGCGTGGCAACTCTCCGTCGCCGAGGGGGTGCAAGGTGCGCCGGCGGATCAGTTGGATATTCGCGAGTGGTTTCCCAAAGAGACGGCTATGGTCAATGCCCTGCCCATCGGTGGCTATACGCAGCTAATTAACGATGCGGCCCAAAGTCTGGAAATTCGGCTAGATGAGGCAGTGCGTACAGTACGCTATCAGGAGCAGGTAGAAGTCTTGACCACCACAGGATGTTACAGCGCTGACGCAGTGGTTATCACGATTCCCGTAGGCATGCTGGCGCGTGGCGCCATTATCTTTGATCCGCCGTTGCCCAGCGCCAAAGCAGGGGCGATCAGCCGCATTGGCTACGGCGGCGATGCGTCACTCAACAAGATCCTGCTACGCTTCCCTTACACGTTTTGGCCGGAGACGAGCAACCGTTTTCTTTCGCTCTTGGACGACCAAAGCAAGCGTGGCCTTTTTTCTTCCTGGATCAGCCTGGAAGCCTTGGTCGGTGCGCCGGTGCTCATGTCCTTTATGAGCGGCTACAATGGGGCCCATTTTGATCGGCATGAGATGGATGCAACCATTGTGGCACAGGCGCTTGCCGTCTTGCAGCGCATGTTTGGCCGTACTGTCCCCGACCCCGTCGCCTATACTATCACCCGCTGGCTAAGCGACCCATGGGCCCAAGGCAGCTACTCCTATCCGGCGGTGGGCAACACTCCCACCGACCGTCTGCTTTACGCCGAGCCCGTGGCACAGAAGCTCTACTTTGCCGGCGAAGCCACCGACTTGACCCACTATGGCACGGTGCACGCGGCCTTAAAGTCTGGCGCGGCGGCTGCGCAACGGCTATACGAAGATCACAGGGAGCCAGCAGGGTGGGTTGTGCAGGCGCCGTGGTTACGCACTTAAATCCATATCTTTCGATATAGCTACGGACGACCGTCTCAATAATCCCAGAAGCTTGGGGAGCTTCCGGGATTATTGAGACTCCTTCATCAGAAATTGAGATGAACCAATCTATCCAGATGCCCGCGCCGCCCGCGCCCGCTCAATCATGCGGATCGAGGAGAGTAGTTCCTCCCGTTCGCCGTAGCAGGTGCGGATATGACGCAAGCCGTGGGTTGGGTCAAAGGCGCGCCGACCGTGGAGCACACGGCGGTTATCGACAAAGGCGACATCTCCCTCCACCAATTTACGCTCGACCTGACTCTCACGCGCGGCTTTGAGGCCGGCAAAGAGGCGGTAGGCGCGGAAGAGTTGGGGGACCCGATCAAAGTCAAGACAAAGCGGTGCGCGTAGCCAGGTGGTGTCGCGCACCGAACTCAACTGGCCGTGGCGGTCCAGTTCCAGGATCGGCGCGTTCCAACGGTAGTGGCTGCCGCGGGCGCGATTGGCAAATTCCCAGGGGACGGTTGTCAACAGTTCATAGGCGTCGGGGTGGCGGGCGCGCAGCAGCGCAGCAATGTGAAAGCCATCGACCCAGAAACTCTCGCCACCAGGTGAGGTATTTTCCACACACTGAAAAATCTGAAAGCCGGGCATATATTCGCGCGTAGAGGCGTCAGAGTGAGCGTCGAGGGCAATGCCGCGGTTGGCAATGTATTCGCCCTCCGGTTTGGCCACGATTTCAAAGATCTTGCCCCAATTCATATCACGGAGCAGCCCAACCTGGGTAGAAATTCGCTCAAAGGCGGCCAGATCCTTGGACATGTCGGTGACAATGGCCAGGCCCAAACGACGAATGGTGGTGAGAAATTCGTAGCGTACATCCTCATTGTCAAAGACCTCTGCCGCGTTGAAGATGGGTGGATGGCTTTCCAACTCTTGGCCCCAACACGTGGTCTCCCAGGTGTCAACTGGCCGCAGACCATTGGCATAGTCAAAGGCGCGCAGCCAGCCCGGATGGTAGTGGCTGACCACACATGCGCCAACCGGCTCGACCCAGGTCACCAGCAACCCGCCCTGCGGGCTGATGCTCACCGCCGCCGGTCGTGGCTCAGCGGGGATGAGCAAAATGGAGTTAACTCGTTCGCGTGAGCCGTGATCGATGCAATGTTCACAGGCACAGTTGTCGCGCAGCCACATGCAGTGAAAGCGACTTTGATGACCGTCGGCCCAGGTTACTGCAACCGCATCCACGGCAACGGTGGCGGCGGTCAGCGGCATGGCCATGCTATACCGTTCAAAATCAGGCGTGGGGATGGGGTGAGCGGTCATGCTCCCTCCTTGGCGGATTGATTACCTAAATGCCAGAGCGCACTCTGGTCAAGCATGGCGATCAGGCGCAGCAGGAGATCGTCACGCTCTTGCTCCAGTTCTTGGATAGAACGGCCCGCGGTTAAGCGGGCGCAACCGTCGATGACCTTTTGCGCCAGTTCGTCGGTCAACGCCGGCGCTTCCAGAAAGGTCCACGGCTCCAGGAGCGAAGGTCCAAATTGGTGGAGCAGGTGAGCCATGCCCCCTTCACCGCCCCCTAGATGCAGCACAGTCAATGGTCCCATGAGCGCCCAACGGAGCCCCGGACCATAGCGCACGGCGGCATCAATCTCCTCCACCGTGGCCATGTCGTTGTCAATCATGTGCAGCGCCTCGCGCCAGATTGCTTCCATGAGACGGTCGGCGACAAAGCCAGGGATCTCTTTGGTCAACTTGAGTGGTTGCTTACCAGTGGCGCGGTAAAAAGCAACGGCCCACTCATGGGCCACAGGATCGGTCTTAGCGCCGGCCACCACTTCGACCACCGGCATGAGGTAGGGTGGATTAAAGGGATGGGCAACGACACAGCGCTCCGGGTGACGGCAATTTTGCGCCATCATAGTCATGGCATAGCCGGAGGTGCTGCTGGCGATGATGGTCTCAACGGGCGCTGCCGCGTCGATAGCAGCCAAGGTGTCAATTTTGATCTGGGCGCGTTCCGGGGCATTCTCTTGGACAAACTCGGCATCGGCGACAGCTTCGGCCAGGCTGCCGGCAAAATGCAAGCGACCAGGCGTGGCGCCAGGTTGTAAGCCTAAACGGGTTAAGGTAGGCCAGACCGCGTCAATGCGGGTGCGCAATTTGGCTTCTGCGTCTAGTGCAGGATCATAGGCAACCACGCTCATGCCATTGCGCAAAAAATGAGCCGCCCAGCCCCCGCCAATCACACCAGCACCGATTACAGCGACACGCCGCACCTGATTTGGAAGAGGTCGAGACATAAGGATTCCTTATACTATAGCTCATCTTTTCAACCGCCGCAAACGCGGGTCAAGCGCATCGCGCAGCCAATCGCCCACTAGATTCATGCCCAACGAGGCAATCATAATGGCCAGGCCAGGGAAGGTGGCGATCCACCAGTAGCGTTGCAAGTATTGGCGGCCGGCTTCCAGCATGTTCCCCCAACTTGGCACGTCGGGCGGCACGCTGAGGCCAAGAAAACCCAGCCCCGCTTCATAGAGGATCATGGCCGACATCTCAAAGGTGGCCACAGTCAGGAAGGGACCGATCAAGTTGGGTAAAATGTGCTGAAAGAGGATGCGACTTTGGGAGACGCCGGTGCTCTGCGCGGCTTCGACGTAGACTGACTCACGAATGCGCAGCACTTCGCCCCGCACCACACGCACAAAGATCGGGGCATCGGTAATGCCAAAGATCATAATGACATTGAAGAGGCTACGTCCCAAAATGCCGGCAATAAAGACGACAAAGAGCAGGTAGGGCAAGGCCAGCACGATGTTGACGATGGTCATAATGGCGTTATCAGTGCGCCCACCCACAAAGCCGGAGAAGAGCCCCACTACCAGCCCCAGCCCGCCGGCAATGATGACGCCAAAGAAGCCCACCTCTAACGAGACGCGGCTGCCATAGAGGATGCGGCTAAAGAGATCACGGCCTAGCGGATCAGTGCCCAGCGGGTAGGACCAATCTCCGCCTTCCATCCAGGCCGGCGGCAGTTTGCTCGACTTCAGATCTTGGATCAGCGGATCATGAGGCGCAAGCCAAGGGGCAAAGATCGCGGCAAAGACGATGGAGAGAAAGAGCAGCAGGCCGATGATGCCCGCCTGATCGCGTACCAGGAGGCGACCAAAGGAGCGCAGCCCTTCTAGCCAGGGAGATGCATCGGATGCGCCATCCAGAGCAGTGGGTGACATGAGTTGATTAGCCATAGCGAATCCTCGGATCGATTAAGGGGTAGGCCAGATCCACCAGCAGGTTGACCGCAATTACAACCAGGCTGGAAAAGAGCGCAATGGCCTGCACCAATGGGAAATCCCGGTTAGAGATTGATTCGTAGGCCAACTTCCCCAAGCCCGGCCAGGAAAAGACATTTTCAATCAGTACCGAGCCACCCAGCATGTAGGCAAATTGTACGCCCATGACGCTGACGAGAGCAATGGCGGCATTGCGCAGGACATGGCGGTAGAAGATCGTCTGGTCAGAAAGCCCCTTGCCACGCGCCGTGCGTACATAATCGTCGCCCATAATCTCCATGACGGCCGAACGGGTAAGACGCACCAGCCGGCCCATGGTGGGGAGCGCCAACGTAAAGGCCGGCATGATCACAGAGCCCCAGCCAGAGCGGCCCGAGGTGGGCAACCAACCCAAACGGACCGAAAAAATAATAATCATCACAAGGGCTAACCAGTAAGCCGGTACGGTCTGCCCGAGCAAGCCGATGGCGCGGCCGATGGTATCGGCGAGCGAGCCAGGGCGTGTTCCGCCGGCTAGGCCCAACGGAATGGCAATCACCACCGCCATAAACAGACCGATAAAGGCCAGTTCTAATGAAGCCGGCAACCGTTCCAGCACCAACGGCAGTGCGGGCAGGCGATAGTGGAGCGAGTTGCCAAAATCACCGGTCGCCGCCTTCGCCACAAAGTCTATAAATTGCACCGGCAGCGGCCGGTCAAAGCCCATGCGCGCCCGAAATTCGGCGCGTTGTGCGGGGCTGGCTTCACGGGCCAACATCACCGCAGTCGGGTCACCCGTCAGGCGCACCATGACGAAGACGAGGATAAAGACCCCCAGGAGGACCAGAATCGCTTGGCTGAAGATAGAGAGTAGATAGCGTTGCATGGTTGGTAATTGGGTGATTGGTGATTGGTGATTGGGTGATTTCGCGCCCTGAGGGCCCCCGCTCAATCACCAATCACCAATGCTTATTCACTGATACTCACATCCCACAGGTAATAGTTCTCGGCGCCGCGGGGTTGGTAGTTTTGCACACGATTGTTGACGCCTTCAAAAGCCTGGGGCAAGTAGAGGAAGACGAAGGGCATGGTCTCCTGCATGTAGCTTTGAATTTGTGCGTAGAGATCGGCACGCGCATCCACATCGGCAGTCGTCAGGGTTTGGTCGAGCAGGTCATATAACTTTTCATCCGCCCAGTTGGCATAACTCTGATCCTTACCCACCGC